>NZ_AP024238.1 GCF_019973615.1 Rhodoferax lithotrophicus
ATGACCGAGGGACCCCCCCCATATCCAGACTCCATACAGCCACAAGCCAGCACTGATTTGTGGCAAGCCTGTATTGATCAACTTGCCCAGGAATTACCAGAGCAACAATTTCAAACTTGGATAAAGCCGCTCACGGCCCAAGTGTCTGACGACCTGTCCAAAGTGACCGTTTTTGTGGCCAATCGCTTCAAAATGGATTGGATTCGTGCGCAATACAGCGCCCGTCTGGCTCAACAAATGGAGCGATTAACAGGTCAGGCAATTCATCTTGAGCTGGCCCTCGCACCGAGGGAACCCATTGCCAGAAGCCAACCAACACAAAGGCTAATGCCATCGGCAGTCCCTGACAATACGGTCAGTCAAATCGAACAAGCCGCACCTGAGCCGCTCAAAAACAGGCTTAATGCCATGCTCACTTTTGATGCTTTAGTTGAGGGTAGTGCCAATCGCATGGCACGCGCTGCAGCCATGCATGTGGCTGGTATGCCGGGGCATTTGTACAACCCTCTGTTCATCTACGGAGGAGTGGGTTTGGGCAAAACCCACTTGATGCATGCTGTGGGTAATCAGCTTATCGCTGACCGTCCCAATGCCAAAGTTCTCTACATCCATGCTGAACAGTTTGTCACGGATGTGGTTAAAGCCTATCAACGCAAAGCTTTTGATGAGTTCAAAGAGCGTTATCACTCACTTGATTTGTTGCTGATTGATGATGTGCAATTTTTTGCTAACAAGGAGCGAACTCAAGAGGAATTCTTTAACGCCTTTGAGGCCCTGTTGGCGAAAAAGTCGCACATTGTGATGACCAGCGACACCTACCCGAAAGGTTTGGCCGACATTCACGAACGTCTTGTGTCGCGCTTTGATTCTGGTTTGACGGTGGCTATTGAGCCACCCGAACTGGAAATGCGGGTGGCCATTCTGATCAATAAAGCGCAAGCCGAGGGTATTGTCATGCCTGAAGAGGTTGCCTTTTTTGTTGCTAAAAACGTGCGCTCCAACGTGCGTGAGCTCGAAGGTGCCCTGCGCAAAATTCTGGCGTATTCTCGTTTTAATCAAAAAGAAATCTCCATCTTGTTGGCGCGCGAAGCGCTGCGAGACTTGCTGTCGATCCAGAACCGTCAAATTTCGGTGGAAAACATCCAGAAAACGGTGGCCGATTACTACAAGATCAAAGTGGCTGACATGTATTCGAAAAAACGGCCAGCCAGTATTGCCCGGCCACGTCAGATAGCCATGTTTTTAGCCAAAGAACTTACCCAAAAGAGTCTGCCCGAGATTGGCGAGCTGTTTGGTGGGCGTGATCACACCACCGTACTCCATGCGGTGCGCAAAATTGGTGCAGAACGCCAGCAAATGACCGAGCTGAATCAACAGCTGCATGTGCTGGAGCAAACCCTCAAAGGCTGAGCCGAATGAGTGGGAAAATGACCACCAAAACCTAGATTAATCACTACATGAGGATGACATGATTGTTCTGAAAGCCCCCCAAGACCAGGTGCTGTCCGTGTTGCAAGCGGTCTCAGGCATTGTTGAGCGTCGCCATACGTTGCCTATTTTGGCCAATGTGCTGATTCGTAAAACAGGCAATTCATTGCTGCTCACGACCAGTGACCTTGAAATCCAGATTCGCACTACTGCTGACCTGAGGGGCGACTTGGATGACTTTACTACCACAGTGGGTGCTCGCAAGCTGATTGATATTCTGCGCACCATGCCAGCAGATCAAATCGTGTCGCTTGAATCCAGTGCTGCCAAGCTGATCTTGAAAGGTGGCAAGAGCAAGTTCACCTTGCAAACCATGCCCGCTGAAGATTTTCCATTGGTGCAAGAGGCAGCCAACTTTGGCCCAGTGTTCAGCGTGCCACAGAAAACCCTCAAGGCTTTGTTGAGTCAGGTATCTTTTGCCATGGCAGTCCATGACATTCGGTACTACCTCAACGGTATTTTGTTTGTGGCCGAAGGTCGGCAACTGAGTCTGGTGGCGACCGATGGTCACCGCTTGGCTTTTGCCTCTGCCACACTGGATGTTGAAGTACCCAAACAAGAAGTTATATTGCCGCGCAAAACGGTGCTGGAGTTGCAGCGCCTGCTGTCAGATGCCGAGGGTGCGATCGAAATGCAATTTGCCAGCAACCAGGCCAAGTTCAGTTTTGGTGGTATGGAGTTTGTCACCAAGCTTGTTGAAGGCAAGTTTCCTGACTACAACCGTGTTATTCCACGTAACCACAAAAACTGCATCATCCTGGGCCGTGCCGCACTATTGGCCACCTTGCAACGCACCGCCATTTTGACCAGTGAAAAGTTCAAAGGGGTTCGTCTGAACCTTGACCCCGGAACATTACGTGTCGCAGCGAACAACGCCGAGCAGGAAGAAGCCATGGATGAACTTGACATTGACTACGGTGGCGACAGTATTGAGATTGGCTTCAACGTGACCTATCTGATTGATGCACTGGCCAATATGAGCCAGGAGATGATCAAGATTGAACTCTCTGACGGCAACAGCTCGGCATTACTCACCATTCCTGACAACGATCAATTCAAATATGTGGTGATGCCCATGCGCATCTAATGCTGGCCAACCACTCGAATCAGTTGCTACCTACTTATCCAAAGCGCCCCATGACCGAAGAAAACAAGCCCGCCATATCGACTGAACCCACTGAAAACGCTGTTCACACAGGCGAAGGTACGGTAGACAGCTCCAATTTTCAGCCCACCATTGATGCCCATCAAATAGGTGCCTCTGAAGCCTACGGTGAAGGCTCGATTCAAATCTTGGAAGGTCTGGAAGCCGTACGCAAGCGACCAGGTATGTACATTGGTGACACCAGCGATGGCACGGGTCTGCATCATCTGGTGTTTGAGGTGGTGGACAACTCGATTGACGAGTCTTTGGCAGGCCACTGTGACGACATTCTGGTGACTATTCACACCGACAACTCGGTGAGTGTGGTGGACAACGGCCGGGGTATTCCTACCGGCATCAAGATGGACGACAAACACGAGCCCAAGCGCAGTGCCTCTGAAATCGCCTTGACCGAACTGCACGCTGGTGGCAAGTTCAATCAGAACAGCTACAAGGTTTCTGGTGGCCTCCACGGGGTGGGGGTGAGTTGTGTCAATGCTTTGAGCAAAATGCTGCGTTTGACGGTGCGCCGCGACGGCAAGATGCATGTACTTGAATTCAGCAAAGGCTTTGTGCAAAACCGCCTTATCGAGGTGGTTGATGGTGTTGAAGTTTCACCCATGAAGATCACGGGTGAAACGGAACGTCGTGGCACCGAAGTGCATTTTTTGCCAGACACCGACATCTTCAAAGAAAACAATGATTTCCACTATGAAGTGTTGGCTAAACGCCTGCGCGAACTGAGTTTTTTGAACAACGGTGTGCGCATTCGCCTGAAAGACGAGCGCAGTGGCAAGGAGGACGATTTTTCTGGCGCGGATGGTGTGCGTGGTTTTGTCAACTTCATCAACAAGGGTAAAACCATCCTCAATCCCAACATCTTCCATGCCATGGGTGATCGCCAGAGTGACCAGAACACCAACATTGGTGTGGAAGTGGCGATGCAATGGAACAGCGGTTATAACGAACAGGTGCTTTGCTTTACCAACAACATTCCGCAACGCGATGGAGGTACCCACCTGACCGGTTTGCGTGCGGCAATGACCCGTGTCATCAACAAATATATCGATGACAACGAACTGGCCAAAAAAGCCAAGGTTGAAGTCACGGGTGACGATATGCGCGAAGGCTTGACCTGCGTGCTGAGTGTCAAAGTCCCCGAGCCCAAATTCAGCAGTCAAACCAAGGACAAACTGGTCAGCTCTGAAGTTCGCGGTCCGGTTGAGGACATTGTCAGCAAACTGCTTTACGACTATTTGCAAGAGCGTCCGGCCGATGCAAAAATCATTGTCGGCAAAATCATCGAGGCTGCCCGCGCCCGAGAAGCCGCCCGTAAGGCGCGTGACATGACCCGCCGAAAGGGTGTGCTTGATGGCATGGGTCTGCCCGGAAAACTGGCTGATTGCCAGGAAAAAGACCCGGCACTCTGCGAAATCTACATCGTGGAGGGTGACTCGGCTGGTGGCTCTGCCAAACAAGGACGTGACCGCAAGTTCCAGGCCATCCTGCCATTGCGCGGCAAGATTTTGAACGTTGAAAAAGCGCGCTACGAAAAGCTCTTGACCAGCAATGAAATTTTGACGCTGATCACCGCACTGGGTACGGGCATCGGCAAGGCCGGTGGTTCTACTGGCAATGACGACTTTGATGTGGCCAAGCTGCGTTACCACCGCATCATCATCATGACCGACGCGGACGTGGATGGTGCTCACATCCGTACTTTGCTGCTCACCTTTTTCTACCGCCAGATGCCCGAATTGGTGGAGCGTGGGCATATCTACATTGCCCAGCCACCGTTGTACAAGGTCAAGGCCGGCCGGGAAGAACTCTACTTGCAAGGCCCGACCGATCTGGACAACTTTTTACTGCGCGTAGCGTTGGTGAATGCCACTGTGAACACCGGGGGTTCCAACAGCACGGCGCTTACTGGTGAGCCTCTTGCAGAATTGGCAAGAAAACATCAGCTAGCCCAGGCAGTGATTGCGCGACTAGCTCACTTTTTAGATGTATCGGCCCTGCGTGCCATTGCCGATGGTGTGGCCTTGAACCTGGACACGGTAGCCCATGCAGAAGCTTCTGCCGCAGAACTGCAAGCCCAATTGCCTGACGCTGAAGTTGCTGGTGAATTTGATGCCCGCACCGACAAACCCATTTTGCGTATCAGCCGCCGCCTGCACGGCAATATCAAGAGCAGTGTTTTGACGCAAGACTTTGTGCATGGCGCTGACTATGCCGCTCTGGCAGAGGCCGCTAAAACTTTCAAAGGCCTGCTCTCTGAAGGTGCCAAGGTGACGCGTGGTGAAGGTGAGCGTCAAAAAGAGCAAAAAGTTGCTGATTTCCGCGAAGCCATTGCTTGGTTGATCAGCGAGGCCGAACGTGGAACATCCCGCCAGCGCTACAAAGGATTGGGTGAAATGAACCCAGAACAGCTGTGGGAAACCACCATGGATCCCACCGTTCGAATCTTGTTGCGTGTGCAAATCGACGATGCCATTGAGGCTGACCGTGTTTTCACCATGTTGATGGGTGATGAAGTCGAACCCCGTCGTGAATTCATTGAGACCAACGCATTACAAGCAGGAAATATTGATATCTGATGCTGTAGGTTCTCAGAAATATTGCAAAAATTCTCACATCGTGCAAAAAACGGTTGCGGAATGACACTGCACTTTCTACTTCGTGCCACTCAACATTCACCTCCCTATGGGAATATGGGGTGTTTGGGGCTGCTCGCAGTCGGGTTTTAGCTAATTCTGCAGCACGGACTATTTTGAAAAAACGTCATTGGTGCGTGTTCTCAATGGCTAAAACCTAGGTCAGCAACAGACCTAGGCGGGTCCTTCACTCGGTGCATTTGTAAGTCAGGTACGCAGCGTTGCTGTCGGTCACATGGAAATCGTAAGCACTCAATTGTGGATTGGGAACGGGCTTCAACGATTCCAATGTAAAGACTCGAATGCAGCGTTGGACTAAACCGCTCGCGCGGTATCCTTCGATCAGCGATTTTGGTTATCCAGCGGTGTAGGCATGTCGAAGTTGTGAATTGAGGCAATTGGCCTCGTTCACAACAGGAGCACAGCCATGGAAACATCGACACCAAGCGGGTCACCACTGCGTCAACGCATGATTGAGGACATGCGAATGCGCAAACTGATGCCCAGGACGCGAGAGGCTTACATCCGGGCCGTTCGTAAGTTCGCAAAGTTTTTGGGCAGATCACCTGACACAGCAACCGATGAAGACCTGCGCCGTTTTCAACTGCATCTGATCGACCAAGGCACTTCACCCATCACGCTCAACGCCACCATTGTGGGCTTGAACTTTCTTTTCACAGTCACGCTGGGTCGCCCCGAGGTGATGGCCAAGATGCAATCAGTGCGGGTCCCCCAGAAGCTTCCGGTGATTTTGAGCAAGGAAGAGATGACCCGTTTGCTCGCCTGTGTTGGGCACATCAAACACCAGACGGCGCTGTCACTGGCCTATGGCACGGGGTTGCGTGTGGGCGAGGTCGTCGCGCTCAAAGTCAGCGACATTGACAGCAAGCGTATGACGCTGCGCGTGGAACAAGGCAAAGGCCTCAAGGATCGCTACGCCATGCTCTCACCAGTCCTGCTGGAGCGCCTGCGCGTGTGGTGGCGCGTGGCACGCGCGCAGGGCAAGATGCTCGATGGGGGTTGGCTGTTTCCGGGCCTTGATCCTTTGCAAAGCTTGAGTACCCGCCAACTCAACCGTGCTATCCACGATGCAGCCACGATGGCCAAGATCGACAAGCGGGTGTCCATGCACACGTTGAGGCACTCTTTTGCCACCCATTTGCTGGAGCAGAAGGTGGACATCCGCGTGATCCAGGTTTTACTGGGGCACCAGCGGCTGGACACCACGGTGCATTACGTACAAGTCGCCACCGATGTCCTACGTGAAGTGATCAGCCCACTGGAGACACTCAAACCGACATAGGGATCACGGCCGTGGGCCACCTCGCCTTGGAGGTTGCCGACATCTTTCGTACCCATGGCCCGGCCTGGCGGCAAACCCAGCAGGGGCACTTGAGCCTGGGCCAGCTCAAAGTCATGTCGGCCATAGAACAGTGCCGCAGCGCGGCGCTGGGGGGACACGTGTTGCACTGTGATGGCTGCGGACACGACAGAGTTGCCTATAACTCCTGTCGCAACCGTCATTGCCCCAAGTGCCAGGCCAGTGCGGCCAAGCGTTGGCTTGAGGCGCGTCAGGCTGAACTGCTGCCAGTGGACTATTACCACGTGGTCTTCACCTTGCCCGCACCCATCAGCGCCATTGCCTATTACAACAAGGCGGTGCTTTATCGCCTGCTGTTTGAGGTGGCCGCTGAGACCTTGACCACCATCGCGGCAGATCCCAAGCATATGGGCGCGCAGATTGGCGCGACGCTGGTGCTACACACCTGGGGCTCAGCGTTGACGCACCATCCCCATGTGCATGGGATTGTGCCGGGCGGGGGCCTGTCACTGGACGGCCAGCGCTGGGTGGCCTGCAAGCCGGGTTTCTTTCTGCCGGTGCGGGTGCTCTCAAGGTTGTTTCGCAGGCGCTTCTTGGAGGAACTGGGGGTGGCATACCGTGCCGGTGAGTTACAGTTCTTTGGCGAGTACGCCGAGCTGGCGGATGCCAAGACCTTTGCCAAATGGCTCTTCCCGATGGGCAAATGCGACTGGGTGGTGTATGCCAAGCGCCCCTTTGCAGGCCCGGCGGCGGTGTTGACTTATTTGTCTCGCTATACCCACCGGGTGGCCATTTCCAATTCGCGCCTGATTTCAATGGATGAAGCTGGGGTGACATTTCGCTGGAAGGATTACCGTGCCAAAGGCAAGACGCGCCACAAGACCATGACGCTGGAGCCTGATGAGTTCATGCGACGATTTTTGTTGCATGTGCTGCCCAGTGGCTTTCACCGCATTCGTCACTATGGGCTGATCGCCAACAATGCGCGCAAAGACAATTTGGTACGGGCACGTGAACTGTTATATGTTGCGCCGGTTGCTGCATCAACTGCCACATCGGCTGCTGATTCGACTGATGTGCCCAATGACGGTGTCCGTCCGACCTTTGTTTGTTCGCACTGTGGTGCGCCAATGGTGATCATCCAGACGCTGATACGTCAGCGTGCCATTCGTGCTCCGCCGCAGAGTCTGGGTATGCCATGAAGTCACGATTTAATCTTGAACGATCAAACCAAGTGCCGCCTTTGTATCCATCAAAGTTGGCCTGGGCTGGCATTGCCTCATGGTGCCAAACCGGCGGTTTTTGCTCTGATCGTTGCCGTCGGTTCTGGCATTTTGGATCGCTCAATCATCATCTGAACTACCCATGGGCCACCATGACCTCCATGTTTGGCTCATTGAACCACGTTGCAGGTATTCAAATCCCCATAGCGTTGTAGTTCACTCCAACCGCAACGGCACATCCCGCGGTTTCCTCCCTCGAGGCTTGTACGACGCCAGCCCTCAGGCTTGGGCTGGATCCCGGCGGTTAATGGTTGCGGGCTGGCATCCTACAAACCTAAACGTTTGCAGTCATAGAGATTTTGGGCTGTGAACGACTTCAGAAGGCTGAAATTGGCCATATTCATTGACCCATGGCGTGATTTCGATATACTGTATTTTCATACAGCCATTATTTGAAATCCCATGTCCGCCGCCCTCCAATGGATAGTGAATGCCGAGCCACCCTTTGGTGTTGGCCCGTCACAGCCGTTTGACGTCGGTCTGCTCCCAAGCAGCGTTTCGCAAGCAATCTGGCGAGGAACCGAAGTCGGACAGTCAGGCAAAGCCGTTGTCTCAACTGGCTTTGAGGCACTGGATGCCCAGTTGCCGGGTGGCGGTTGGCCATGCAACTCTTTGACTGAACTTCTGCAGTCTCAACCCTCACTGTGTGAATGGCGCCTGCTTTCACCCGCATTGGCCCGGCTTGTGACCACCGGTGGCCAAATCTTGTTGGTTGGGCCACCCAAACGTCCCCATGTCCCTGGTCTGGTCAAACTCGGCATTGCTGAAAAAAATCTGGTCTGGATTGTTGCTGACACCCCGGCAGAACGTCTTTGGACCACAGAACAGTTGGTCAAAGCCAACCCGCGGGGTGGCGCCATCCTGGCGTGGTTGCCCCAGGCGCGTGCCGAGCAAATTCGGCGTCTTCAAGTCCACGCCCAATCCTGCGACTGCCCGGTGTTCCTGTTTCGACCTGAGGCAGTCCAACTGGACGCTTCACCGGCACCATTGCGTGTCTTGGCCACGCTCGGTACCGATTGGCAGTTGCAGGTTTATATTTTGAAGCGCAAGGGCGCATTGATGGACGGCTTTATTTCCCTGCTGTCAATTCCCGCAACGCTCGCCAGCGTGTTCACACCCCGGTTGATGCGTCCGAGCCAATTGATGGCCAAAACGGAGGCATCCAATGTCCATGCATTGGGCCGCACTGTTAACCAACGTCACCTGCGACAAATCGCTGCGCACTGACCCAGCGGGGATTGCTGTCTGGGCTCTTCAATTCACTCCCCGAGTTGCAAGAGTTGACCAGGCGGTCTTGCTGGAGGTCGAGCAAAGCTTGCGTCTGTTTGGCGGTGAAGACCGGGTGCATGAGCTCGTCGAGGCAGGTGCGACCGAGCTCGGCATAACCGAACTTGCATGGGCCCCGACCAGCCTAGCGGCCCTTGCTTGCGCCCGAGTTGGCATCCGTGATGGTTTTTCTGGGCCATTGACCAATGTGCTGGACCCGTTGCCTTATGAATGTGTCGATGCGGTTAATGTTCATGGGGCCACACTGGCGCGTCTGGGATGCAGAACACTTGCCGATGTGCGCATGTTGCCGCGTGGCGGCATCCGCCGACGTTTTGACAGTCAACTGCTGCTGGCGCTAGACCAGGCCTATGGTTTGTGCCCCGAAGGCTACCAATGGGTGACACTGCCTGAAACATATTCTGCAAAGTTGCAATTGCCCGGTCGCGTCGACACAGCACCGGCCCTGATGTTTGGCGCCAGGCGCCTGTTGGTACAAATGGGTGGATGGCTTTGTGCTCGCCAATGCGGGGTCACTGCTTTCACATTGCACTGGTGCTACGACGTGATGCGCGCCAAAGACGCGGGGGACGGCGGCAAAATCACCGTGCGCACGGCACACCCAACGCAAAACGTCGACCACCTGTGCCGACTGCTGACAGAAAACCTGGCCAAGGTGACTTTACTGGCTCCGGTCGGTGATCTGATCCTGAGCGCGACGGAAGTAACACCGTTCATCGAAGAAAGCCGTTCTCTCATTCCTGATGACCGGCCGACTGGAGAGTCCATTGACCTGGTACTGGAACGTATCGAAGCTCGCCTGGGCAAAAAACGCGTTCTCAGACCTGTGCTGACCGAAGACACGCGCATGGAGTGGATGAACCACTGGCAGCCGATGAACGCCAAAAGACCGGCTACCAAGGTGCGCCAGGTATCCGGTCCCCAGCCCACCTGGATTCTCAAAACGCCGTTGAAGCTGGATGTCAAAGGTGAACGCCCGCTGTACCAAGGCCCACTTCAGCTATTGCTGGGGCCAGAGCGTGTCGAGGGGGGCTGGTGGCACCGCGCTCAAGACGCAGACGGTCGCCAGAGCAGCCTGAATGTGGGACGGGACTACTGGGTGGCTCTCAGCCAACATGCGGGTGCACTCTGGATTTTTCAGCAACGACTGCCCAAAGACACGGCTGCGTCCTGGTTTTTGCATGGACTCTTTGCGTGAGCCCGCACCATGCCCGTCTTGCCCCAATACGCCGAGCTTAGGTGCCTCTCCAATTTTTCTTTTCTGATAGGGGCCAGCAAACCTGAGGAGCTGGTCGTGCGTGCCAAAGAACTCGGCTACTCAGCCCTGGCGCTGACCGATGAATGCACCATGGCCGGCATCGTTCGCGCCCATGTGCAGGCCAAGGAATCAGGCATCAAACTCCTGGTCGGCTCACAGTTTCAGGTCGACTGTGAAAGTCGGCTGGACTTTGGAAGTCCCTTCAATCTGGTCGTGCTGGCCTGCAACTTGAACGGCTACGGTAACCTGTGCGAGTTCATCACACGCCTGCGGCGCACGTCAGAGAAAAAGGGAACTTATCACCTGTTGCTCGAAAGCATCCAGGGTGCAGACCTGGCGGACTGCCTGGTGGTGGTGTCGCCTGAGCGCGGCAGCACCCTGGAACAGCTCCTGACTATAGGGCAATGGGCCTTGCAGCATTTCATCGGTCGATGTTGGTGGGGTGTCGAGCAATTACGCACGCTGAACGATGAGATCTGGCTCTATAAACTCAGGCAGGTAAGTGAGGCCACCGCTATTTCGCTGGTGGCGGTCGGTGATGTGCACATGCACGTGCGCTCCCGCAAACCACTTCAGGACGTGTTGACAGCCATCCGGGTTGGCAAACCCCTGACCGAATGTGGTCTGGACTTGCAGCAAAACGCCGAACGTCACCTGCGCACCCGCCTACGTCTGGCGCAGACCTATCCAGACGAGTTAATGGCCGAAACCCTCACCGTGGCCAATCGGTGCAACTTTTTGCTTGATGAGCTGCAATACCAGTATCCCCAGGAAGTAGTGCCAGCAGGCGAGACTCCTGAGTCGTACCTGAGGCGAGTCACCTACGAAGGGGCAGGGCGGCGCTGGCCCGGAGGCATGACAGCCAAAGTCCAACGTCAAATTGGGCACGAACTCACTTTGATTTGCGAACTGAAGTACGAGCAGTATTTTTTGACCGTTTACGACATCGTCGCGTTCGCTCGGTCCCGCCACATCCTTTGCCAAGGGCGGGGGGCTGCTGCCAACAGCGCAGTCTGTTATTGCCTGGGCGTCACCGAGGTGGATCCGGCGCGGATGTCCGTGCTTTTTGAGCGATTTATCAGCAAAGAGCGCAATGAGCCGCCTGACATTGATGTCGACTTTGAGCATGAGCGCCGCGAAGAAGTCATCCAGTACCTGTATCAAAAGTACGGGCGTGACCGTGCTGCTTTGACGAGCGTGGTGATTTCGTACCGGCCCAAATCCGCCATTCGGGATGTTGGCAAGGCGCTGGGCTTCGATTTGGAATTATTGGAAAAACTTGCCAAGTCCCATCGCCATTGGGATGGACGCGAGGTCCATGCCGAGCGTTTGAAAGAGATGGGACTCTCACTGGATGACCTGGGTGTCCAGCAACTCATGACGATGACACGACAGTTGATGACTTTTCCGAGGCATCTCTCCCAGCACCCGGGCGGCTTTGTGCTGACCAAGGGACCCTTGTCGCGCATGGTTCCCATCGAAGCAGCTTCCATGGAGGACCGCACTGTCATCGAGTGGGACAAGGACGACCTGGATGCCATGGGTTTGTTGAAAGTTGATGTGCTGGCTCTGGGCATGCTCACGGCGATTCGCAAATCACTGGATTTCGTCAGTATGCGACGCGGCTTTCACTTTCAGATGCAGGACATCCCGGCCGAAGACCCCGCAACCTACGAGATGATTTGCCAGGCAGACACGGTCGGGGTGTTCCAGATTGAGTCCCGTGCGCAGATGGGAATGCTGCCGCGTTTGCAGCCAAGGTGTTTTTATGACTTGGTCATCGAGGTGGCGCTGGTGCGACCAGGCCCGATTCAAGGGGGCATGGTGCACCCGTACCTGAGCCGCAGACAGGGCAAAGAACCCGTTGTATATCCCAGTGCAGCCCTTGAAGTAGCCCTGGGTCGAACGCTGGGTGTGCCCGTTTTTCAGGAACAGGTGATGCAAGTCAGTATCCTGGCCGCCGGCTTTACGCCTGACGAGGCCGATGGGTTGCGCCGGGCGATGGCCGCCTGGAAACGCAAAGGTGGCCTTGAAAAATACTTTGATCGCATCGTCGATGGGATGACTTCGCGAGGATACGAGAAAGAATTCGCGCTGCAAATCTTTGAGCAGATAAAGGGTTTCAGCGAATATGGCTTCCCGGAATCACATGCCGCATCCTTTGCCCTGCTGGTCTACGCCAGCTGTTGGCTCAAGCACGCGGAGCCCGCGGCTTTTCTGGCTGCCATGCTGAATTCGCAACCACTGGGTTTTTATTCTCCCAATCAACTGGTTCAGGATGCCAAAAGGCACGGAGTGGAGGTGAGGGCGGTGGATGTGATGTTCAGTGACGTGGATGCCACGCTGGAAGATTTACCCCACATGCCCGCAGTGCGCCTGGGATTGCGGCTGATTTCCGGACTCAGGCGGACATCTGCCGAGCGCATCGTGGCCGCGCGCGCCCAACAGCCCTTTGATGGTGCCGGGGATCTGTCCAGACGCGCCAACCTTGAGCAGCATGAGATGAAGTTGTTGGCTGGTGCCGATGCCCTGGCCAGCCTGTCGGGTCACCGCAGGCAGCAGGTCTGGGAAGCCGCAGCGCTGCACGCTCCACCCGAGTTGCTGCGCGACGCCCCGGTTGAGGAGGACATTCTGGAGCTGCCCGAGGCCCCGGAAGGGGAGGAAATCGTTTTCGACTACGCAGCATTGGGGCTTAGTCTGAGGTGCCATCCGCTGGCACTGCTGCGAAAGCAACTGGCCGACATGCGCTTTAAGTCCTCTTCCCAACTTCGCGACCTTCGCGATGGCAGCCTAGTGCGGGCCTGTGGCATTGTGACACTGCGCCAACAACCTGAGACGGCCAAGGGGGTGGTTTTTGTGTCGCTGGAAGATGAAGACGGTTCTGTCCAGGTCATTGTCTGGAAGAGCTTGCGAGAGAAACAGCGCCGGGAACTGATGAACGCCAAGCTCCTGGGTGTCTATGGGGTTTGGCAGCGTGACGGCGAGGCGCGCAATTTGATTGCAAAGCATCTGGTCGACCTGACGCATTGGCTCGGCCGATTGGCAGCACCGAGTCGGGATTTTCATTGAAGTGTTGCAGGCAATCGGGCATTTGCCTCGACGCGAGCTGGCGAGTGTGATTCTGTCCAGTCGGGGAAATTCCTTACGTCATCCCGCCAATACCAGTTTGTTTCAGCATGTGCAGACGATGGTCGTCAACAGTCCAGGAAGGCACACAAAAATTGCAATTGCGGGCATTCGAGCACGACGTGAGTTACATCGCGGTTTTCCACCCGGAACTTAAAGAGTTCGTCGACGTTCCGGCAGTCGATCAGGAATATGCCGCCGGAGTCAACCGGTACATCCACCGCCTTGTGACTGCCGAAACGCGCAGGCGCTATACCGATTCCTGGACCCGAGAACAGCGTCTGAGCGTCAAATCAGAAATTCAAGGCATCGTTGACGAAGCAATCAAAGCCAAGAAAACAGGTACTCGAAAAAAGTCTGCAGTGCTCAACCTCTCTGACAGCTAGCAGATCCTCTTCCCCCGGTCAGAGGAGTCTCTTTCGCATGCGTGCCAGTTTGTGAACCCACAACCAAAACCCGATGAACCACTTGAGCCTGGTACCGACGATGAACTGCCGCACTTTGGCACCTCAAAAAGAGTTTGGGACCCCGCATAAAAACTCAACTGCTCAGAAATTAGGCAGTAGCACAAATCTCAAGCTGCAGGCCGTGACGACTGCAGCGAACAGCAATCGCGATCAAGTCCAACATGAAGAGCCCATGCTGTCTCAATATGCCACAAGCCATGGATACCCGGCATAGGCGTATCCAACAAGTTCTTTCTTCGTAGAACAGTTGTCCATGGCAAAAATTCCGAAATCAATAGACTGTCCATAAATGCAACTGGCCAGCAGCTTTTGCTTCAGCCGGATAGTTGATCTTGGTGAATTCAGATTTGTCAGTCAATGCCAAATCGTCGTGGGGACGGAGGTCACCGGGTAACTCCGTGGAAATAAAACCCAGCCACCTTCAGTACAAATCACAATTTAGGCTAAGTTATTGATTTATATGACTAAATACTTTTTAGCTATGCAGTTGCGGACTCCACTTCCATCCTTTGGATAAACCTGTGCATAAAATTACTTGAATCGTCAAGTTATCCACAGATTTCTTCAATCAGCACGAGTTATTAAAGTTTTGGGTACATCGAAAATTCAGTCTAGTCCACATCTTTGAACATAGCTCAACTGTATGATTTACAAAGAAAAAAATGACTTGTCCACGAAAAAAGTGCTTGCTTATCTACTATGACTAATCTTATAAATTGAATTTAAAGTAAGTCAGGTCAAATTACTCCACTGACTTTTTATAAAAATTTATGAATTGAAATAAGTCTGTGCATAAAGCAATTAATTTTCAATTTGGGATCCATTTCTGTGATCCATCAAGTAAGATTTGGGTCTTCTACGACAAGCTCATGACAGCGTTGACATCGAGCCTTATTTCAAAATCATTCATTTCCAGGTCTTGTGTCAACTTCATTCGAAATCAAAAGTGCTCAACTGCCGTTGGTCGCTTTGCTCCTGAAAACGCCTGATTTACCCAAAGTTGTGGGTGAACTCTTGCAACAATTTGGCCCGGAAAGTGATAGCCCTGATTTTTTCGACAATGATGGTCTGGTACTTGATTTTTCAAATATCGCGCCACCTTCAGAGGCACAGCACTTCACTCTTTTGCTGAAAACCCTGACCAGTTGTCATTTAAAACCTCTCGCTTTTCGCAACGCCAGTGAAGATTGGAAAAGTTTGGCATTGGCTAGTGGCTTGATTGAGGCTCCAGTTGAAATACCACGCAACCACCAAGCATCAGGCGCTCAAAAAACGCCTGAAAAATTGGTAGCCGAACCCGTTCTTCAAGTGATTAAGGAAGTAACCCGAGAAGTTATCCGTGAAGTGCCGGGCCCTGCCACACTGGTGATTGACAAACCCTTGCGTTCGGGTCAGAAAATTTATGCGCGTGGTGCTGATTTAGTGGTGTTGGCCATGGTCAACATGGGCGCTGAAATTGTGGCTGATGGCAATATCCATGTGTATGCGCCCTTGCGTGGCAAAGCCATGGCAGGAGCCAGCGGCAATACCCAAGCGCGTATTTTCTCGCTGTGTATGGAACCTGAATTGATCTCGATTGCCGGTGTTTACCGTACCAGCGAAAATGCGCTGGCTAAAGACATTCAAGGCAAAGCAGCTCAAGTGCGTTTAAGCAATGACGGCCAGGAAAAACTGCTGTTTGATGCTTTGAATGCCTAAATTTATTCTTTGAAAGATTCTTTAATCATGGCAAAAATCATTGTGGTGACTTCCGGTAAGGGTGGCGTGGGTAAAACCACGACCAGTGCCAGTTTTTCAACCGGATTGGCACTGCGCGGCCACAAAACGGCGGTGATTGACTTTGACGTTGGTCTGCGCAATTTGGACTTGATCATGGGCTGTGAACGCCGTGTGGTGTATGACCTGATCAACGTGATTCACGGTGAGGCCAATCTGAACCAGGCCCTCATCAAAGACAAACAGTGTGAAAACCTCTACGTGCTGGCGGCATCCCAAACCCGTGACAAAGATGCTTTGACCCAAGAGGGGGTTGAAAAGGTGTTGGCTGATCTGGCTGCCCTGGACTTTGAATACATTGTGTGTGACTCCCCTGCCGGTATCGAAACCGGTGCCCTGATGGCCATGCATTTTGCCGATGAAGCTCTGGTGGTCACCAACCCTGAGGTGTCTTCGGTGCGTGACTCTGATCGCATCCTGGGGATGCTGGCCAGTAAAACCAAGCGTGCCATGGCTGGGCAGGAACCCATCAAAGAGCATTTATTGATTACCCGTTACAACCCGGCGCGGGTCAATCAAGGCCAAATGCTGTCTCTGCAGGACATTCAGGACATCTTGCGCATCAAACTGATTGGTGTGATTCCAGAGAGTGAAGCGGTGCTGCAGGCCTCCAATCAGGGCGTTCCTGCCGTACACATGGAAGGCAGTGATGTCTCAGAGGCCTATAAAGACGTGATCAGCCGTTTTCTGGGTGAAGACAAGCCCATGCGTTTCACCGAGCCACCCAAACCAGGTTTACTCAAGCGTCTGTTCGGAGGGAAGTGACACCATGTCGTTCTTTACATTTTTTCTCGGCGAGAAGAAAAAAACAGCCAGTCTTGCCAAAGAACGCTTGCAGATTATTCTGGCTCATGAGCGAAGTGGTCGCAATGCTGCCGAGCCAGATTACCTGCCTGACTTGCAACGTGAGTTGATTGCCGTGATCAGCAAATATGTCAAGATCAACCCGGACGACATCAAAGTTAATCTGGAACGACAAGACAATCTGGAAGTGCTGGAAGTCAAAATTGAACTTCCTGACGTGCGCTAAAAAGATCACTTCTGGCGGTTTTGTAAAGCTCTAGAATGAGTTTCAACAAGAACTAGCCGTTGATCAGAACCTGATTGGAGACCTCTCATGCAATCCCTACACTTTAAAAAATCGCACCTGACCCTGATTTCACTGTGTGTACTGGCCTTGAATGCCTCCAGTGCACTGGCCGCAGATAAAACGGGTCGCCAGGTGGTTGAGCAAGTTTGTGCCACATGCCATGCAACCGGTGCAAATGGTGCTCCCAAAATTGGGGATGTGGCGACTTGGTCTCAGCATGCCAAAAAGGGGTTGGTCAAATTGACTGAAAACGCCATCAGCGGTTTTGGCAATATGCCAGCGCACGGTGGTCAGGCCAACTTGAATGACCTTGAAATCAGCCGTGCAATTGCGTATATGGTGAGCTCAGGCAAGGCGATAGATCCCGCCAAACCCTATGCCTCCCCCATCAGCAACACGGGTGAGCAATTGGTTCAAGTCCATTGCACCAATTGCCACATGGATGGCATTGCAGGTGCACCCCGTATCAATCAATTCAGCGACTGGAAACCACGCCTGGAAAAAGGCATGGATGGCTTGGTGAGTTCTACCATCAACGGGCACAAAGCCATGCCAGCACGCACAGGTATGGCCAGCCTGAGCGACACGGATTTGCGTAACGCGGTCACCTACATGGTGATTCAAAGCGCTACCTACAAAGCTAAATAATTACTCCTATTTAAATAGCTGCTTGCGCTTTAAAAATAAGCGCTAGAGGCTAAAAAGGCATTATTTTTTTGTCAATAACGGCTGCCAGCGTTTGAGCAGCAAGGCGTTGCTCATCACGCTGACTGAGCTCATCGCCATGGCAGCTCCAGCCATGACCGGGTTCAGATAGCCAAATGCCGCCAGCGGGATTCCGGCCACGTTGTAAATGAAGGCCCAAAACAGGTTTTGGCGGATTTTGGCCACCGTGCGGTCGGAAATGTCCAATGCGGCGGCGACCAGCGCCAAGTCACCACGCATCAGGGTGATACCTGCTGCATGCATGGCCACATCGGTACCACCGCCTGCGTTGGCCATGGCCATACCTACATCGGCAGCAGCCAGTGCAGGCGCGTCGTTGACCCCGTCACCTACCATCACCACGGTATGACCTTGTTGCTTCAGCAGGCTAATGTGCGCTGCCTTGTCACCAGGCAATACGTTGCTGATCACTTCACTGGCTTGCAAGCCCACTTTGTGAGCCATGGCCAAAGCGGCAGCGCTGTTGTCACCGGAGAGCATCATGACTTGGATACCACGCCTGCGCAGCGTGGCAATGGCTGCACTGGCGCTGGCTTTGGGCTCGTCACCAAAGGCCAGCAAGGCCAGTGCGTTCAGACCGTCAGGGGTTTGCTGCGCCAACACAGCCAATGTGGCCCCCTGGGTTTGCATGGCTTG
Source organism: Rhodoferax lithotrophicus (assembly GCF_019973615.1). Lineage (GTDB taxonomy): Bacteria > Pseudomonadota > Gammaproteobacteria > Burkholderiales > Burkholderiaceae_C > Rhodoferax > Rhodoferax lithotrophicus. Next base: position 18,257 of record NZ_AP024238.1, read on the forward strand.
CAAACGCCCGGCGAGTGGCCCCAGCGTCACCCCCAGCTCTTGTACCCAGCGCACACTGCCAATCAGGTAGTCGACCCCGTTGACCTGACCACGCAGCCCTTTGCCAGGTGTGGTTTGTGATTGAGTCAAGGTCGGCAGAGTGAGCTTGCGTTCACCTGCCATGTGAACCACTGCACGTGCCAGCGGGTGACCGCTGCCACTTTGCAAGGCCGCCGCAATGGCCAACAACACGGGTTCATCAGCAGCTTGTGAAACAACAAAATCCGTCAGTTGTGCTTGGCCGATAGTGAGTGTGCCGGTCTTGTCAAAGACCACCACATTGGCCTTGTGGGCCAACTCCAATGCCTGTGCATCCTTGATCAAAATGCCATGCTGCGCAGCCACACCGGTACCGGCCATGATGGCTGCTGGTGTAGCCAGGCCCAGCGCACAGGGGCACGCAATCACCAGCACCGTGACTGCATTGATCAGTGCCACCTCAAACGGCTGACCACTCACCCACCAACCGAGCAGGGTGAGTAATGCCAATCCGAGCACCACCGGCACAAACACGGCACTGACCTGATCCACCAGTCGCTGAATCGGTGCCTTGGCAGCCTGGGCGTCTTCTACCAGCCGGATGATGCTTGCCAGCACCGTGTCCACCCCAATGGCTTTGACGCGGATGATCACCCGGCCATCCCCATTAAGCGTGCCACCAGTCACTTTGTCCCCCTCTGTTTTGGACACCGGCAGCGGCTCACCCGTGAGCATGGACTCATCCACCTGGGTCAGCCCTTCCAGCACCACACCGTCGACCGCAAAACGTTCGCCAGGGCGCACGACAAGTTCATCACCGACCAGCACTTCATCAACGGGGACATCGACTTCACCGTCCAGCCCCAACAAGTGTGCCGTGTCAGGACGTAATGCGTGCAGGGCACGGATAGCCGAGGTGGTTTGCCGCTTGGCGCGGGCTTCGAGCCATTTGCCCAGCAGCACCAGGGTGATCACAACGGCTGAGCCTTCAAAATACAGATGGGGCATGGCATTCGTAGGGACACTCCACCATAACCAGACCGACAGCGCCCAGCCTGCAGTGGTGCCCATGGACACTAGCAAATCCATGTTCCCGCTGAGTGATTTCAGTGAATGCCAACCAGCTTTGTAAAACCGCGCGCCCAAAATGAACTGCACCGGTGTCGCCAGGGCGAATTGCACCCACGCGGGCAGCATCCAATGCTGGCCCCACAGTGTGCCCAGCATCGGCAGCATCAAGGGCAAGGACAATAGCAGCCCCCAAGCCACTGGGGAAAAACCGGCCCAGTTCGATTCAGACGGTGCATCAATGGCCGCATTCGCAGCCACTGGCTCGTAACCCGCATCACGCACCGCACGCCTGAGCCGCGCCTCGATTTGTTCCGAAGCATTGACCAGTATTCGGGCGGATTCGGTGGCCAGGTTGACACTGACTTCTTGCACGCCAGGTACTTTTTTCAAGGCCCGCTCGGCCCGGCCGACACAGGATGCACAGGTCATGCCGTGAATACCAATGTCGACGCGCACAGTGTCGGGTGAGGGGTGAGGTGTTGTCATGGAAGTCAAGCCAAAAATGAGTGCCAGGGTTCACAATACGCGTTTTTGCACACCTTGTATTTTCGAAGGAATTCAGATGAAACAAAGTTTTACAGTAACCGGCATGACTTGCGAACATTGTGAAAAAACCGTGGTGCGTGCGGTACGTCAGCTTGATCGCCGTGCAGAAGTGCATGCGGATCGCACCACCAACCGCGTGGAAGTCACCTCTGATCAGCCTCGTGAAGCCTTGGCCCAGGCCATTGCCGAAGAAGGTTTTACTGTTGCCCCCTGACCCCTTGCGTATGACGATCCTGGAAGCCATGGTCTTGTTGACGGAGTTGTACCCGTCATTGGCTCAAGTGCAGCCCGCACCTGATGCACCGGATTCAGGTCTGAACCCCTTTGATGTGCCCGCCAATACGGTGTTGTTCAGTGAAAACGCAGCCTGTCAGGGGTTTCCATTGGTGCTTTCAGGCGAAATCAAGGTATCGCGCAACTCAGGTGACGGCCGTTCGCTGGAGCTTTACCGCGTGGTGCCGGGTGAGCTGTGCCTGGTGTCCAGCGCCTGCCTGTTTCGGGTTCAACCGCTGTCCGCCTTTGGTATTACCACCAAGCCCAGCACCTTGATGTTGATTGGTCCCGACTTGTTCAAACGCTGGCTGGAAACCCCGGCGTTTCGCAACGATGTGCTGGGCCTGTTTGCCGAGCGCATGGCTGATTTGACCGCGCTGATTGATGCGGTGGCGTTTCAAAAGCTGGATCGTCGCCTGGCCGCTGCCCTGCTCGGGCGCGGCCAGCAGTTGCTGATCACCCATCAGACCCTGGCTGATGAACTGGGTACCGTGCGCGAGATCATTACCCGGTTGTTGCGCCGGTTTGAGCGGGAAGGCTGGGTCAGTCTGGGCCGAGAGCAGATCCAGATCATCAACGGGGCCGCCCTGCGCGCCCTGGTGAGTACCCAGCCCGTGTGATGCAGATCGCTGGGTGACTTGAGTCACAGACCTTGGTGGCTCATGCTGTGTGTAATACGCAGGCTTTCTTCTTTAACCTGTGATCTCAAGGAGTTTTTATGAAATCCAACGTTGGCGGCATTGACCGCATCTTGCGCATCGTCCTCGGCCTGGTGCTGATTGGTCTGACGCTGACCGGCAACATTGGCATGTGGGGCTGGCTGGGCGTGGTGCCCTTGGCCACCGGTGCCATTGGCTGGTGCCCGCCTTATGCCATGTTGGGTTTCAGCACCTGCTCGATGAAAAAGTAACGCGGCTTCTTTCAATTCCCTCAGGGTCTTCCCTGCAAAATCAAGCGCAGTATGCTATCTAATGGCGAGTTCAACTACGAACTGCGTGAGGGCCAAGTCAGAGTGTAAGAGCAGTCATGGGTAAGTCATAAAAGACCTCATGCGGCGTGCGCCAGCCCAGACACTTTCGGGGCCGATGATTGAGGCGATTTGCGGAGCGCTGCACCTCCTCGGTGGTGACTTTGAGCAAGTTCGCCCCCTTGGGAAAGTAGTGACGCAACAGGCCATTGGTGTTTTCATTGAGCCCCCGCTGCCAAGGGTGGTGTGGCTTGGCAAAGTACACATCGGTTTGCAGTGCTTGGGCAAATTCCAGGTGATTGGCAAACTCTGAGCCGTTGTCCAACGTCACGGTGTGGCAGCGCTCTTTGTGGGGTGTGAGCATCTGTACGATGGCACTCTCCACTGTGTTCGCACAGCGGCGTTGCACAAGACCCACCAAGGTGTAACGCGAGACCCTGTCGACCAAGGTCACCAACCCTCCCAGATGCTGCTTACCAACGACCGTATCACCCTCCCAATCGCCGATGCGGCTCTTTTGTTCAACAATAGCTGGGCGCTCTTCAATACCCACGCGATCTCGGATGGCACCGCGGCGGCTGTTGCTACGTTTGGCCGTGGCGCGTGCACGCCTTTTCTTTCGCTGACAGCGCAGCTGGGCAGGCAATTGGGCGCTGGCATAGAGCTTTTGATAGATGCACTCGTGACTCACGCGGGCCATGTTTTGCTCTTTGAGGCGCTGTGCGACTTGCTGTGGCGATAGGCCCAAATCCAGGTGTTTCCAAACCAAGCTCCAGCAGTCCTGATCAATGCGTCGGGCGTTGCGACTTCCAGTCTTGCGTTTCTGGCTCAGCGCATGGGCGAGCTCTGCGCAGTACGACCCGTCAGGCTGGCTGCCTCTGGCGAGCTCTCGTTTGATGGTGTCAATATGGCGGGCGAGTTGCTTGGCAATGCTCGAGACATCAACCTGCGCGGTCACGAGGGCTTCAATTTGGTATCTTTCGTTTTGATTGAGGTGGCGGTAATGTGTCATGTGCGTCAGATGAACGGTCAGGTTGATCGGATGTACATGCTAGCTGTTCACCTCAATCACCCACCAGATTTCAAACCTCACGCAGTTCGTAGTTGAACTCGCCAATTAATAGCTACTAGCGCTTGTTTTATAAGCGCTATAGCCCTATTTTTTATATAAATCAGGCCATGGGCATCTCTCCACCCAGCGCCAGCAGCAAATCAGGCAGCATTTTTTGTAATTCCCCCATGGAAATGGCCACATCGGCATCAAAGCCATCGTCTTTGCCGCTGCTGGCCCCTTCAAATACCACGTCGAGAAAAGCCATTTTTTTCAATTGAAAACCTTCGGTGAGTACGAAGGACACCCGGTCATTCCAGGTCAAGGCCAGCCGGGTCGGCATTTTGCCGCCTTCAATGTGTTGTTTGACCTCCTCGGTGTCGAGCCGGTGGCGGGCGTAGCGCACCACGGCTTTGGATTCATCAGCAGCTTTGAGTTCGCATTCCCGATCCACACTGAAGCCTTGGGGTGCTTCCTGGGTGACCAGCCAGTCGGCCATGGCGGCACTGGGTGACACCTGGGTGTTGATCAGACTCAGCGCCAAGCCGGGCAGGTTTTGCACCAGCAGGGTGACCAATTCATCGGCACGTGCCTGGCTACCTGCATCCATCACCAGCAGCTGAGCCTCACGGTCAATCCAGACCAGGGTGCTGGATTGTTTGGTAAACGCCATGGGCAGCAGCTCCAGGCGAATGTCGTCTTTCAGGTCGCGGGTTTCTTTTTTGCCGGGTTTGCGCCCGGTGCTGGCTTCAATCTGGGCCACGCGCTCCTGGGCCTTGCGGTTGACTACCGAGGCAGGCAGGGCCCGGGTTTCGGTCATCAGCTTCAAGATCCATTGGCCAGCAACCACTTCCAGCAGTGGCCCGTTGGCTTCACCACGTGGTTCCAGCCAACCCAGTGATTTTTCCTGGGAGGCACCACATTCCACAAAATGGTTGTCTTGCAGGCGGGCTTCAACTTCTTCGGCAGTACTGCTCCAACCTGGAGCAATGCGGTACATGATGGCGTTCTTGAACACGTAGGTAACCTTTTTCAGAGAAATTCAAATTGGAAACGGTCAATCATCCCACCAAATCAAGCCACCGCCTTGGCTCATCTTTACAAAGCTTTGACACATCCTCATGGTGGCTACACACAGACCGCGCACACTTCTTCCCACGCCGATGCCACTTTCAGGTCATCGGTCTTAACTTGAAGGACATGACGATGAAAACCAATCTCAAAATTTCTCTGGTGGCTGGTTTGTTGCTCGCAGCAGGCTTGGCTTACTCGCAATCTCCCATGGGTGGGGCTCAGTGCGACATGATGGGGGGCCCGCAGGGCGGCATGTATGGTCAAGGCATGAGCCATCATGGGATGGGCAAGATGGACCCGGCCAAGATGCAGGCCATGATGGACAAGCGTCATGCCGCGTTGAAAGCCCAGTTAAAAATCACCGCCGCACAAGAAGCTGCCTGGACAACATTCATGGATGCGCATAAAGCACCGGCTGGCATGATGGGTAAACAGCCAGCCGTCATGGCGGATATGGCCAAGCTCACCACACCTGAGCGTATTGACAAGATGAAGGAGTTACGCGCTCAGCGCATGGGTGAAATGACCGCAGCGATGGACAAGCGCGCAGAAGCCACCAAAGCGCTTTATGCGGTGCTGACTCCTGAGCAGCAAAAAACCTTTGATGCGCAAAGCATGATGGGTGCGGGAAGTCCTCGTGGTGCGCACCAAGGCATGGGGCGTATGCAACCCCAGCAGTAATAGACTGTTGATTGATTCAAGGCACACCGCGTGGCCCGCAAGGGCATGCGGTGTGCCTTGCCTTTTGGGCTTTTGAAAAATACGACAAAAGTCCAGTGGTGTGTGATGGTGAGGCGAGTGTTGTAAGCTCAGAGACTGAACTCATCACTTGTTTGCATCATCTGCCTCGAAGGAATCCTTGTCCATGTTTGGTTTCACAGAAGAACAAATCACCGCTTTTGGCATGACTTTTGGCGTGGGTGGTTTGATGCTCTATATGTTGTTCATCATTGCGCAACTGGCATGGGAATCCAAAGCGGGCAAATTCGGATTTTTTGTCATGATGCTCGGCTTGGCTTTTGGCATGGTGGGTTTTGTTGCCAAATACATGATCCAGTGGATCATGAACATCAAGTAAATAGTCCGTCGTTCAGGTGCCAAGCACCCGGTTTTTACCGGCACGTTTGGCCAGATACATGGCCTGATCGGCGCGTTTGATGGCTTGTATGCCGGTTTCATTGGTCAACAATTGGGCGACTCCGGCACTGAAGGTGATCAACACTTTTTCGTTGCCAGACAAGAAAAACCGCTTGGTCAGTTCACGTTGCAGACGTGTCATGGCTTCAATACCTTTGTCCATCGGCGTATCGGGTAGCAAAATCACAAACTCTTCACCCCCGTAGCGCGCCAGTGTGTCCTGTGGTCGCATCACTTCACGCGCCACGCTGGCCAAATGGGCCAGGGCCACGTCACCCGTGGCATGGCCCAACGTGTCGTTGAGTTTCTTGAAGTTGTCAATGTCCAGCAATGCCACACACAAAGGCGAGTCATTACGTCTGACTGTGGAGACTTCACGGTTGATGGCTTCATCAAGCCCATGGCGATTAAGGGCTCCGGTGAGTGGGTCGTGCCGGGCTTGGGCACTGACACGGTCAAGCTCCTGATGTAGCTTGGACAGCTCTGCCTCGGTGGCTTCCACTTTTTTCTTCATGCCTTGCAAGGCATCACGGGCTGTTTGACTGTCTTGTGCCATGTGGCGGGTGGCTCCCACCACCTCTTTCAAGACAGGGGCAATTTCAGCAATGGACTTGGCTTGCTCAATCAGCTTGGCGCTGCTTTCCATCTGCGCATGAAAACCACTGGTGGATTCGGTCATGGAAGCCAGTCGCTCAATAAAAGCGGCCAGCATTTGGCGCATGTCTTCTTGCGCCTTCACCGCATGGGTTTTGGCCTCAGTTTGTTTGAGGATCACATCCTTCAGGCGTTGTTCCACATCATCGAGCCTGCGCAGTGTGATGGGGGGTACACACACCGACATCAGGGCATCACTCTGACCTTTGAGCCAGCCGTCATCAATGCTCAGGTGGCTGATGTTTTCAATGATCAAATGCAGCAGCTTCAGCAGCATGATCTTGATTTCTGCCTGATCTTCAGCTGCGAACGAAAGGCGGTTGCTGTAACTGGCCAACATCTGTTTGGCGGTGACGGCATCGGTATCGGGCTGGCGCAGTATCTGGAGCAGCGTTTGGGTTTGTTCCACAAATCGCTCGTCATCGCGCCCCAGGGCAGGCTGCACGTATTCGATCATGCGGGCAATTTGTCCAAAAAATTCGCTGGTCAGGGCAGGGGCGGACAGTGCCGGGGATTCTGAAAATACAGCCACTTTGGCAGGTTCAACCACCGGCACATGTACGGGTGCGCTTGGCGCAGGCGCAGGGGGGCTGAAGCCGCCGTAAGCCATCAGCGCATTTTTGACACCTTCCCAGTTGAGTTGGTTGATGGAAGACTCCAGCAAACCACGCTGTTTTTGTTGGCCTGGTGTTTTGGTCGGCAAGGCCAGGGCAATGTCACGCAGCCGCTCAGTCGGAAAAGCTGGCTCGTTGGGCAATTCCGCAATTTCGTTGTAAATGCGCTGGTAGTTCAGTGGTGTCGGGGCCAGTTTTTGAACAGTGAGTTGCTTGAGTGTTTCACGCGCAATTTCAAACGGTTTTTTCGCAATCATTCCAAATTACCTGTTCAATTGTTGTGGAGCATTGAAAAAATACTCTTGACCGGTTGGTGATCACTGCCTCGTGCGCATTGGGTGACTTGGTGTCATTTTGAACGCTTGTGAGCGAGCGCCCACACGGCTGTACAAATTAGCTGGCAATGCATCCATGTTCTTTAGAACTTTATCTATTAGATCGCCATTATCCACATTGGTCAGAGCATCTGGGTAGAACAGAACAGGTTGATCCTGGAGCCTGCTTGGGGCAAGTTGATGTATGTCAGGACAGCTTGAAGACTGAGAGTCATGAGCTGGCTGAGCGCAGACTCAAGTGAAATCTTAATAAGGGTTTTCCCTTAAATTAACTTGAAAAACTGCTTTTGGATGCCTTTTCCGGCTTTTTATCCGGGAGTCGTCTTGCAAAATCGGGTCAACAAAGGAAGCCATCATGACTCTGCAATACCAACTCAAAGAGGGCAACTACCATTTGTATGACCTCAGCACCCCGGCCAGCAAGGTCACCGGGGAGCACCGTTTGCGGCTCAAAACCGACACGGTGGCGATTGCATTTGAGGCCAGCACCGGTGCATTGCGTGAACATGGTAGCCCGTTGCGTATTCATTCCTGGGCCAACAACACCCGCCGACGCCTGCGGGCCAAAGGTGCGCTGGCCAGTGCCAATGACATCGTGGTGGTGTCTGGTCCCTTGCCTGTGGACGAAATCAACAAATGCCTGAAGATTGACGGCTATTGCCGCGACTTGTACACCCGGCTGCATGAGCTGCCCCATGGCAAGCGTTTAGGTCGCGCAAACTGATTCCGGTTCGGAATCCTCTCTGTGGACTTTCCTCAGCTTTTCATTTTCATCATCAGGTTCAGCAGCTTGGTTGGCCATCCGGCATAAGGCGGCAAGAAGAAATCAAGGCCACGCACCGGGCCTTGTTGGAACACCGGGCGCAGCTTTGAAAAAGTCAGGAAGCCCTCATGGCCGTGGTAATGCCCCATGCCACTGTTGCCTGAGCCACCAAACGGCAGGTTGTGAATACCCGCCTGGACCACTGACTCGTTGATGCCCACACCGCCGGAAATGGTGTGGTTCAGGTAGTAAGTCTGCAGGGCGGCATCATGGCTGTAGATATAGAAAGCCAATGGCCGTGGTCGGGCATTGACGTAGTCCACCACCTCTTGCCGGGTTTTGTAGGTGCGAATGGGCAGCAGCGGGCCAAAGATTTCCCGCTGCATGATGTCCATGTCATCGGTGACGCCCAGCACAATGCGTGGGGCCATGATGCGCCGGGCACGGTCTTCGGCCGGGCCGGTGTAGAGCTCAACAATTCGCGCGCCTTTACTCACGGCATCGGCCGCGGTTGCCTGGATGCGGTCGTATGAACGCTGGTCGATGATGGCCGTGTAATCCCCCTGGTTGATGTCCGAAAAACAGCGGTTCACCCTGGCCGCAGCCTCCCGGATGAATTCCTCCACCTTGTCTTCGGGCAGAAAGAGGTAATCGACGTTGGTGCAAATCTGCCCGGCATTGAGCATCTTGGCCCACAGAATACGCTCGGCAGCGGTGCGAATGGAATAGTCGGGGGCCACCACACAAGGTGACTTGCCGCCCAGCTCCAGGGTCACCGGTGTCAGGTTCTTGGCGGCATTGGCCATCACGGCACGGCCAGTTGCGGGTGAGCCGGTGAAAAAGATGTGATTGAAGGGCAGGGTTGTGAAGGCCGGGCCACGGCCCTCACCGTCTTCAAAAAAGGCGAGCTTGTCGGTGGGCAGGTATTTGGGCGAAATTTCCTTGAGCAGCAAGGCCAGGTGATTGGAGTTTTCCGACATCTTGACCATGGCGCAATTGCCGGCGGCCAGAATACCAATCAGCGGCTGAAAGGCCATGGCAATCGGAAAGTTCCACGGCACCACCACGCCCACCACCCCCACCGGCTGGGGAAACGTCCAGGCCTTGGCCAGCGGGTACTGCGTCACATCCAGATGGCGTTTTTGCGGCTTGAGCCATTGTTTCAATTCCTTGATGGCGCACAGGGCCGCATCCTGCGCCAGGAAGACCTCCGCAAACCGGGTCTCGAAGCGGCAGCGGCAGCCATAGTCCTGGTTCACTGCCTCCACCAAGGCATCGGCGTTGTCGGTCACCAGACGATGCAGGGCGCGCAAGCTGGCCTGGCGCTCTTGCAGCGTCGGATTCATGGCCTGGCGGTAGGCTGCCTGCTGTCGGGTAAAGACGGCCTGGAACTCTTCGGGAATGTGTGGAGCCGCGGAGTTGGTAGGCATGGATGTATTCCTTTTCAACAATGGAATGGTCAGCAGAGGGGTCTCTCACAAACATGCCCGATGCTGTGAGCTGGCGGATATTGTGCGTGGCAATTGTCCAGAAGGGCAACACGTGATGTGGAATGGGTATATCAGCCAAACTATTGTGCGGTTCGGGGATCACCCAGGGGCAGTGGAACTTTGGGCATCAAATATAAGTATAAAAATGTCCTGTAGTCCTTTTGATACAAGCGTCAAAAGCTATAAAAATAATAGTAAGTTAATGAACATAATCCCTGTGCTTTGTACGCTTGTGAACTGTTCGTTTACCCCGATTCGGCGTATGCTCAAACCTCGTCCTGAAGTGTGATGTGATGGATACCCCTTCTGTAATCCCCCAACCGGTTTTCACGGCCCGCGGCCTGACCAAGATTTATGGCGACGGCGACACCGCTGTACATGCCTTGCGTGGGGTGGATCTGGACATCGTGCAGGGGGAATTTGTGGTGCTGCTCGGGGCCTCTGGCAGCGGCAAGTCCACCCTGCTCAACATCCTGGGCGGGCTGGACACCGCCACCAGCGGCTCGGCCTGCTGGACACACGCCGGACAATCGCACGAACTCATTGGTGCCGACGATGCCGAGCTGACGCGTTACCGGCGCGAGCATGTTGGTTTTGTGTTCCAGTTCTACAACCTGATTCCCAGCCTGACCGCACGCGAAAACGTGGCATTGGTGACCGACCTGGCCGCTGAGCCCATGAAACCCGAAGATGCGTTGGCGCTGGTGGGCTTGAGTGAACGGCTGAACCATTTTGTCTCGCAACTCTCGGGCGGTGAACAGCAGCGTGTGGCCATAGCCCGCGCCATTGCCAAAAAACCCGCCGTGCTGCTGTGTGACGAGCCCACCGGCGCGCTGGATTGCGCCACCGGTGTGATGGTGTTGCAGGCCATCGAGCAGGTGAACCGCACGCTGGGCACCACCACCGTGGTCATCACCCACAACGCCCCGATTGCCGAGATGGCCGACCGGGTGCTGCGCCTGGCCGATGGCCGCATCGTACAAGCCCAGGCCAACCCGCACAAGGTGGCGGCTTCCAGCCTAGCCTGGTGACACGCCATGAAAGCCATCCACATCAAGCTTTGGCGTGACCTGACCCGCTTGCGGGCGCAGGTGGTCACGATTGCGCTGGTGGTGGCGATTGGTGTGGCCGGGTTTGTCGGTATGTTTTCGGTGCATGAATCACTCAAGGGCTCGCGTGATGCGTTTTACCGCGACAACCGGCTGGCCGAGGTGTTTGCCCATGTCAAACGCGCCCCGGTGTCCTTGCGCGAGCGGCTGGCCGCATTACCCGGCGTGGCCGAGGTCAAGCTCGATGTGGTGGAAGACGCGCAGGTAGACCTGTCCGGCGTGGAGCCCCCGGTTACCGGCCGCTTTATCGGTGTGGATCTGGGTCGATTGCACGCGGGTCGCCAGGGGCTCAACGCCCTGACGCTCAAACGCGGGCGCTGGCCCGAGCGTGACGGCGTGCTGGAAGCCTTGGTCAGTGACCGTTTTGCCGCCGCCCGCCAGCTGAACCCCGGTGACAGCGTATATGCCATTCTGAACGGCAAACGTGAACGTGTGGCACTGGTGGGCACGGTGGCCTCGCCCGAGTACGTGTTTGCCTCGCAAGGCGGCGCGCCGGATGACCAGTCGTTTGGCATCTGGTGGATCGACGCGACCCGCATGAGTGATGCCTTTGACATGCAGGGTGCGTTCAACCAGGTGGCGCTGCGGCTGGATGCGGGCCCTACGGTGCAACCGGTGATTGACGCTGTGGATCGCCTGCTGGAACCCTACGGTGCCATTGGTGCCACCGGGCGTGACAAGCAGTTGTCGGCCAAGATTGTGGAAGACGAGTTGTCGCAACTCAAGGTGATGGGCACCGTGCTGCCGTCGATCTTTCTGGCGGTGGCCATGTTCATCCTCAACGTGGTGCTGAGCCGCCAGGTGGCTACCCAGCGCAGCCAGATTGCCGCGCTCAAGGCACTGGGCTACAGCGATGGCGCGATTGCCTGGCACTACATCCAGCTGGCGCTGGCCATTGCCGGGCTGGGGGTGCTGGTGGGCCTGGGCTTGAGCGAGCTGATCGGGCGCGGCATGCTCGGCCTGTATGACGAGGTGTTTCGCTTCAACGGCCTGACCTATGGTACCAACCCGTGGCTCATCGTGACTTCATTATTCATAGCAGCCAGCGCAGCTGCACTGGGTACCTGGACGGCGATTCATGCGGTGGTGCGGCTCAAACCCGCACAAGCCATGTTGCCCCCGGCCCCGCCCAGCTTCAAATCCACCCTGATCGAGCGGCTGGGCCTGGGCCGACTGGTCAGCACCGGGGCCATGATGGTGATCCGCAACTTTGAGCGCCGCCCGCTGCGGGCCGCGCTGACCGTGACTGGCATTGCGCTGGCGGTGGCGCTGCAAATCTCGGGTGCGTTCTGGATGGATGCCATCGCCCACATTGTCGACGTGCAGTTTCGCCAAGTGCAGCAGGGCGATGTGCTGGTCAACTTCCAGCGCCCGGTGCCACTGAGTGTGGTGCAGGACCTGAAGCGTCTGCCCGGCGTGATGGCCGCCGAGCCCTACCGCACCGAGTCTGTGCGAGTGCGCCTGCGTGGCCGCAGCGAAGACACGGCGCTGACTGGTTACCAAACGGATGCCCGGCTGATGCGGGTGGTGGACGAGCAGCGTGGTGCTGTGCCCATGCCTGGGCATGGCGTGGTGCTGTCGGCCCTGCTGGCGCGTGCGCTGGGGGCCCGCGTGGGCGATCATGTGATGCTGGAATTTCGCCTGTGGAGCCAGGTGCATGCCGAGGTGGAGGTGGTTGACATCGTGCACACCCTGTTTGGCAAACTGCTTTACATGAACCTGGAGGCCATGAACGCCCTGGCGCGTGATGGTGACGGTGTGGCCGACGCGGTGCTGCAGATTGACCCACAGGCCATGAGTGCCTTCTGGGCTGCGGTGAAAGCCGCCCCGCTGATCAACGCCGTATTTGACAAAGCCGGTTCCATGGCCGCCTTCAACAAAACTACCTCGCGCAACATGGGTGTGTTCAGCGGCATTCTCACCCTGTTTGCCGTGGCCATGGCGGTGGGCATCATCTATAACGCGGCGCGTATCTCGCTCTCCGAGCGGGCCTGGGAGCTGGCCAGTCTGCGTGTGCTGGGCATGACCCGCGCCGAAGTCTCGGTGCTGCTGCTGGCTGAACTCGGGGCCGAGCTGCTGCTGGCGCTGCCGGTGGGCGCGCTGCTGGGCTGGGCTTTGGCCACGCTGATGATGCAGCTGATGTCCTCGGATGCGATTGATTTTTCTGTGGTGATTGAGCCGTCCACCTACGCGTCTGCCGCACTCATCGTGCTGGGCGCAGGCATTGCCAGTGCGCTGCTGGTACGCCGCCAGATTGACCGGCTGGATTTGGTTGCTGTTTTGAAAGTACGCGAATGAACGAGAAAACCCCCTTCCAAAAATACCGGCGTTGGCTCATCGTTGGGCTGTTGCTGGTTGCTGTTGCCGTGCTGGTGATCGCCATCTATCGGCCACGTCCGCTGCTGGTGGAAGTGGCTACTGTGACCACTGGTACCTTTGAGCAAGCCATCGAAGAAGATGGCCGCCTGCGCATCACCACCCGCTACGTCATCACCGCCCCTACCCAGGCTGCCTTGCTGCGTCCCAGCCTCAAGGTGGGTGATCGGGTGAAGGCGGGCGACGTGCTGGCCATCCTGGAGCCGGTGGCCCCACAGATGATCGATGCCCGCACCCGCAGCGTGCTGCAACAGCGTTTGGGCAGCGCTGATGCCGCCCGCCGCGCCGCCGCCGCGCAAGTGCAGCGCGCCCGGACCACGCTGGCGCAGGCCACGCTGGAGGCCGACCGCGCCACCAAGCTGGCACAAGACAACTTCATTTCTCCCGCCGCCCGTGACCAGGCCACGCTGGCTCGCCAGTCCGCCCAACAGGCGCTGGCCGCCGCACAAGCCGAGCAAGGCGTGGCCGACTATGCCCAAGCCGAAGCCCGCGCTGCTCTGACACGCGCTGAACCCGCTGCCCGTGCTGATGCTACAAGCCAGGGAACCGCAGCAGACCAACCCACCGCGCCGGGCCATTCCACAGCTGCAGGTCACTCGACGGGCCGCTGGGACATCAAAAGCCCGGTAGATGGCCAGGTGCTCAAGCTCTACCAGGACAGCGCCGTGACAGTGACGGCTGGCCAGCCCCTGTTCGACATCGGCAACACCACTGCCATGGAGGCGGTGATTGATGTGCTGTCAGGCGAGGTCACGCAAATCCAGCCCGGCGCGCTGGTGTGGCTATCACCCGGCGGTGGTGCAGTGGTCATGCAGGGCAAAGTCACCCGTGTGGAGCCGGTGGCGTTCACCAAGGTGTCGGCGTTGGGCATTGAAGAGCAGCGTGTGAATGTGATCGTTGGCTTGGAGCCATCCGCCGCCGCCGCGGCGCAGCCCGTAGCCGCGCCGCTGGGTGACGGCTACCGGGTGGATGCCCACATCACCGTGTCGTCCCACCCGCACGCCTTGCTGGTGCCCACGGCCGCCCTGGTGCGCGACGGCTCGCAGTGGCGCGTGTTTGTCGTCACCGACGGCCACGCCCGCGCCAGACCGGTACAACTGCAAGACCGCAATGCAGATGTGGCCTGGGTCAAGGACGGGCTGCGCGAGGGGGAGCGGGTGGTGCTGTATCCGGGGAGTATGGTGACGGAGGGGCAGACCGTAAAAGTGCGGGGTGGGTGAGTGGGCAGCGGTTTCAGCCTCCAAGGCTGTTGGAATGCCTATTCGTAACGAACACTGAACTTGCCAGCCCAAATGCCGTCAAAGAGGGGTTTAATGCCAAGCATTCAATCGGGAGTTACTGTGATGCGTTTATCTACCTGGAGTTTGATGGGGTTGTCGGTTTTGACGGCGTGCAGTGGTTATGCACCACCTGCCAATGTGAGCGACATGACCCAAGCCCAACTTGTGTCCCTGATGGGTCCACCCGACACGGTGCGTCAGACCGCCACCGGCACCCGGCTGGAATTCCCCCGGGGGCCCAGGGGGCAGCACACCTGGTTTGTGGATGTCGACCCTGTTGGCAAGATCATCAAGACCGAGCAGGTGTTGACCGAACCGAACTTCAATCAAATTACTCCCGGTATGACGCAGGAAGAAGTCCGCCAACGTCTGGGGCGGCCCAGTGAGACCCAAGGGCTGGGGCGTTCACGTGGGGTGGTGTGGAACTATCGCTACGAAAACTACTTTTGCCAGTGGTTCCAAGTGGAGATATCCCAGGAGCAGCAGGTGCGTTCAACGGGCTATGGCCAGCCACCTGAATGTATGGGGCATGACGATGTCATCATTCCGTGACAGGTGCCAGCCTGTTGATCTGCTGACCGCCATGGGCATCAGGCGGTCACGATCTCCGGTTGCGCTTGAGACGGCTCCAAAGCACTGGGAGCCCTGAACTTGGCCATCTTGTCACGAAACGCGGCGGGCATCGATACTACCTGGTGGGTGGCGTAGTCAAAAAACACGATGCCCGTTTTGCCACGTGCCACCTCGCGGTGGGTGGATTGCTCGTTCATGGACCACACCAGATCGAAGCCTTTGCGGCCCAGGTCGGTTGCGCCCATGCGGACAACCATCACTTCACCGTGAAACGCCTCTGAGCGGTACTGCAGCGCCGCATCAGCGACCAGAATCCCGACACCTTCGATGTTGAGTTCGGTGTAACCCAGTGAATGGAAGAATCTGACCCGCGCTTCTGACACCAGGGTGAGCAGCAAGGCGTTGTCCAAGTGTCCACCGTAATTCATGTGGCTCTGGTACAGCGTGATGTGGGTGGAAAAAGCGAAATGACTGGGTAGTCGGATTTGAATACGGGCCATGGGAGGGAGACTTTGAGGGTGAGTTTGATCCCGATTTGACCACCAAGCCCTGCCGGGTTACTGACAAGCCGTGTTGCTGCAAGAAATCCGTTGCGGACATCAATGGCGCTTTAAAGCGGTTCTCGCGTAGGGGAACAGGGTCCACTTCTGCAGCGAGGCCGCTGCGTAACGAAGTTCCAGGCCTTGTATCTGTTCAGTGGTAGGGCCATTGAAACCAGCTTAACGAGTGTGGCTGGATTTGAAAAAATTCCACCGCTCGTTTTCGCTAGGACGCAGCGTGAGAATCTCGACCCCCGTAGTTGTCACCAGCACCGTATGCTCCCATTGGGCAGACAAGGAATGGTCCTTCGTCACAACGGTCCACCCATCCGGCATCACATGCACGTCCTGCCGACCGGCGTTCAGCATGGGTTCTATGGTAAACGTCATACCCGGCAGCATCATTTGACCGGAGCCTCGTTTACCGAAGTGCCGGACTTCGGGTTCTTCATGCATGGCGGCACCAATTCCGTGCCCGCAAAAATCCCGAACGACGCTGTACCCGTATTTGCCAGCGTGTGCCTGTATAGCTGCCCCAACATTGCCCAACGGCGCGCCTGGTTTAACTTCGAGGATGCCAAGGTAGAGACATTCCTGTGTAACGGCAGCCAGTCTCTTTGCTGCGATGGAGGGCTTTCCGGCGAAGTACATGGCGCTGCTATCTGCGTGCATCCCATTCCGCGCCACCACCACATCAATATTGAGAAGGTCACCGTTCTTCAATGTTTTGTTGCCTGGGATGCCGTGGCAAACGACATGATTCACTGAAATGCAGGTGGCGTGCTGATAACCTTCGTAGCCCACACACGCTGGAACACCACCATTGTCAACAATGTAGTCGTTGCAAAGTTTGTCAAGATAACCGGTGGTGACACCGGGCTTCACATACGCGTCAATCATCTCCAGCGCACCGATCAGGACTTTGGCTGCGCCACGCATTTGCTCGATGCCCTCAAGACTTTTTGAATGGCTCATCATCAGCATATAAAACTCCGATCTAAAAACGCAAAAAGTGGTGTGAGCTTACATGACAACCCGCATTGCGGTGAACTCATTCCGTTTCTAAATCATCCGTGTTGTTGTTTGGCCTGATCCTCCCAATGCATTTATGAAGATGTATTGGCACATGCGTCAGCACGGCCTGTGGCTTCGCGCCTAGACACCAATGATTTAGAAAAAGAATATTCTCCATGAACGGCTCATCAGCAGCCCGCTGTCCCACAACCCAGGCAGACCATTGTTCGCCAAAGGACAGATGACCTTCAGAAAACTGCGCAAAATTCAGCCATTAACTGGCAACAAAGGAGAGCAAATGACATGGCTTTGGCTGGGGTTGGTTCTGTGCCTGCTGGGCATCAGCCTGATGGCGTATGGGGTCAAACGGTGGGCCAACACCATGCGGGCGCTGACAGGCATGCTGGACGCGGCCCGCATCGATGTTGGGGCTCCGTCGCAGTCCCCATCACGCTACGATGCGCGTGAGCTTGACGGTTTGCCTGCGCCAGTACAGCGCTACTTCCGCACGGCGCTCACGGATGGTCAACCTCTCATCACCGCTGCCACGGTCGTAGTCGCTGGCAGCTTCAACCTGTCTGCCACTGGAGAGCAGTGGAAGCCGTTTACCGCAACGCAACAAGTTGTCACCCGCCGTCCTGGGTTCCTGTGGAATGCCCGAATTGCCATGCTGCCGGGTTTGCCGGTGTGTGTGGTGGACAGCTACATCGCAGGCCGGGGCCTGTTGCGTGCGGCGGTTCTGGGCTTGTTCACTGTGGCCGATATTCGTGGGGATGGTGACATTGCCCGCGGCGAATTCATGCGCTTCTTTGCTGAAGCGGCGTGGTACCCCACCGCGTTGCTGCCCAGCCAGGGGGTGCGCTGGCAGGCCGTGGATGAACGTTCTGCCTATGCCACCCTAACGGACGGCCCATTCACGCTGACGCTGCTGTTTGGCTTCAACGACGCGGGCTTGATCGACTCGTTCCGTGCCGAGGCCAGGGGTGCTATGGTGGGCAAAAAAGTGCACATGCTCCCGTGGGTGGGCAGGTGGTCTAACTACCAGACACAAAGTGGTATGACCGTGCCGTTCACGGGCGAGGTGGCGTGGATTCAATCGGAAGGGCGCAGGTCGTATTTCATGGGTACCGTCACCGCGTTGCGCTACGAGTTTTCCTTGTGATGCGCCAGTCACGCTGCTGACAAGACGTTGTCAGCAGACCCTGCGCATCATCTGGCACATGAAACACACGATCAGCTTGTTCGATCTGCCCGCACCACGCCAGAACTGGATCGCCGTTGCCAGTGCCGAGCACGCCCGGCGCGGCTGTGCGGTGCCGCAGCAGGGTTTTATGCAGGTTTGCCACGGCAAATGTGCGCCACTCAAGCGTGTACAGCCGGGTGACCGTGTGGCTTATTACGCGCCCACGGTCACTTTGGGCGGCAAAGACCGGCTGCAAAGCTTTGTCTCCATCGGACTGGTACAGCCTGGTGTGCCGTATGCGTTTGACATGGGTGGCGGCTTTGTGCCGTTCAGGCGCGATGTGGTGTATGTGCCTGCGCAAGAGGCTGCGATCACCCCGCTGCTGGACAGTTTTGAGTTTGTGCAAGACCGCACGCGCTGGGGCTACTCGTTTCGCTTTGGTTTGTTCAAGGTGAGTGATGCCGACATGCGGCTGATTGCCAACGCCATGCAGGCAGATGCAGGATTGCTTTATCTGGCATGATTTTGGGCTTCACGGCCTCCGGCAAAGTTCCCTTAGGGTTTTTTGCTGGTGTTCATTTTGAGTTTGGCATCTTCGATTTCTGCCTTGATGGGTGCCACATCAGGGGAGTCAGCAGGCAGGGTTGCCAATGCCGTTTCCCAATGGTCAATAGCTTTGGCGAACTGGCCAGCCTGGTACGCTGCTTGTCCAGCCATCATCAAGGCCATGGGATGCTTGGGTGCAATACGCAAAGCCTTTTGGATCAGTTCACTAGGTTTGCCTTGCAAGGTGTTGTCACGGGTTGCCAAGGTGTCGGCATATTGCGTGAGTAAGTCTGGATCAGTGTCTAGCAATTTTCCAGTTTTCTCATAAGCGCTGATGGCTTCATTGAGCCTGTTTTGAACCTTGTAGGCACGTGCCAGACGTGCCCAGCCAGGCAGGTCATTCGGGTTATCTTTCAGACGTGCTGCCAAACGGTCCACCATCTGGTTGATTTTTTCGGGTGTCATGCCAGCGGCTGCACCTTCTGGAACGGGAGGGAGCTTGTTGGTTCCATTAGCAATCAAACCACCTTTGGCCCGCGCATCGTCGATGTTGGCTTGTATCTGCTGTGCATCTGCTGAGTCTGGAGGCATTTGGTTGAGCAATTTTTCCCAGTGGCTCACAGCCATTTTGAAATCTGCTGCTTGATAAGCGGCCACACCCGCCATCATCAAGCCCATGGTGTGTTCTGGGTTCATGCGCAAGGCCTCTGCGATCATTTGCTGTGGTCTGCCTTCAAGCTTATTACCCGCCTGAATGGCCAGAAGCTCCGCATAGTCCACAAGCAAGTCGGGATTAGCTTTGACCATGTCGCCTGCTTTTTCATAGGCTTGTTGGGCTTCATCAAACCGCCCCATCACTTTGTAGGAGCGAGCCAACATCACCCAGCCTTTGGGATCGTTCGGGTTGGCTTTGAGTTTTGCAGCCAGCGTATCCACCATTTTTTTGATTTGTTGATCATTTGCCGCTACCTGTGCCATGGGGTCAATGGCTTCGGGTGTCCCCAACTGCAGATAAAGGCCGATGGCAAGCACAGGAAGACTGAATGCAATAGCACCCGCAGTGCGCTTTGAGCTCCAAAAGCCAGGAGTGTTGAGGTTTTTGCTGGTTTCGAAACTTTCGGTGTCATCCAATAACCGAAGCTGCAATTCATCACGCGTGGTTTCAAAGTCTTGCTGACTGATGGCACCGCGCATCAAATCTTGTTCAAGGGCATGGAGCTGGTCTCGGTGGATTGCTGCATTGAGCTTTTCAGTGGAAACACCGTTGCCTGGTGTTTTGCGAATCAGGGCAAAAACAAGCCAAGCAACGACCAACAACGTCAAAAGCGTTGCAATACCTATAAATAAATTCATTTGGAAGAATCGGTTTCTTGAAGAAGAGCTTGTGCTTTGGCTCGTTGGGCAGCGGTAAGCTGAAGAGTGTCTTTTTGACTGAGGTTGCGCCGGATGATCTTCAGTAGCACCCAGATTGCACCGATCAACAATAACAAGGGTCCAAACCAAAGCAACCAGGTGGTAGGTTTCACGGGTGGTCGGTACAACACAAAGTCGCCGTAGCGGCTGACCAGAAATTCCTTGATTTCCGCATCTGATTTGCCCGATTTGATTAATGTGCGCACTTCGCGACGCAGGTCATTGGCCAAATCAGCCCGTGACCCTGCCAAAGACTCGTTTTGGCATACCAGACATCGAAGCTCTTCTGCAATAGTGATCAGACGTTGTTCGACTACCGGATCTTCCGCCAGGGGGGCAGCTTCATTGGCGTAGGCACCAAGAGTGCATTGCAGGGTCAGAAATAAAGCCAACAGGAACTTCATTGGTTCAATTCCTTGATCAAGGGTACCAGCTTGTCACGCAAAGCTTCTTCAGTGAATGGTCCGATTTGTTTGTAACGAATAATGCCTGCCTTGTCGATCAAGAAACTCTCAGGTACACCGTAGACACCAAAATCAATGCCTATGCGGCCATCAGTATCTGCGATGGCTTTGGAGTAAGGGTCACCATAACGGGCTAGCCAATTCATGCCATCAGCCTCTTTGTCTTTGTAGTCCAAACCGATGATAGGCAAGGGATTCGTCTTGACAAATTCCACCAGCAAAGGATGTTCCTGTCGACAAGCCACACACCAGCTGGCCCAGGTGTTGAGCAGCCATACCTTACCCAACATGTCTTTATTTGAGACCCGCTCACCGGGTTTACCCAATACTGGTGCTGAAAAAGTTGGTGCTGGTTTGCCAATCAGCGGGGATGGAATTTCATGTGGATCGCGGGTGAGTCCTATGGCTAAAAATACCAGCAAGACAACAAAGATGCCTAAAGGAATCAGCCCCCTTTTCATACGGTCACGCCTTTAATGTCATTCAGGTTGAGCTTGCTGGCCATTTTTTTGCGATAACGTTTGTCCAGTGCCGCCATACCACCCCCCAATGCCATGAGCAGGCAGCCATACCAAATCCAGGTGACAAAAGGTTTATGGTAGACCCGCATCGCCCAGGCTGGTTTGCCTTCATTTTCCAGTTTCTCACCTAAGGACACATACACATCACGTGTTAATCCACTGTCAATCGCAGCCTCGGTCATGGGCATGGTGGAAGAAAAATAGGTGCGTTTTTGAGGATGCAAAGTCCGCAGCACTTTGTCACCTTTGATCACATCAACAGAGCCTTGGTCGGCCGTGTAGTTTGGTCCAGGAATTTCTTTGATATCGGTCAGGCGAAAGGTGTAACCACCCACCTCAACGGTATCACCCAGAGTCATGCGCACATCTTTTTCAGTTTCGTAACCTTTGACCATGGTGATACCCACCACACACACGGCAATACCGATGTGTGCTACATGCATGCCCCAATAGGAAATAGGCGTTGATTTCCAGTTCACCGTGTCTCTCAGCTGGCGGACGATTTGCATTGCAGATGCCAACACAATCCAGATGGCCAAGGTCAAACCAATGGCAACCAAGGCAGACCACGAACCAGCCAGAAAAGGTGCTGCACAACCTAAAACAACGGAGACGGTAGCAATGGAGCGTAGTTTTTTAGTGAGATCCGCCACACTGTCGTTTTTCCAGCGGGCAAAACTGCCGATCACCATGAAAAACAGGACTGGAATCATGATGGGTGCAAATACAGAGTTGAAGTACGGAGGTCCAACCGACAACTTACCCAGGTTGAGTGCATCAATGATCAAGGGATAAAGTGTTCCCAAGAGAACCGCTGCAGCGGCTGTGGTTAGTAAAATATTGTTGATCAGCAAAAAGCTTTCGCGTGAGACCAAGGCAAATGAGCCACCCGAGCGAACTTTACCTGAGCGGGCTGCAAAGAGCAGCAGTGAGCCTCCAACCACCACTGCCAAGAACATCAAAATGAACACGCCGCGTTTGGGATCTGTAGCGAAGGCGTGGACAGATGTTAAAACTCCAGAGCGCACGAGGAAAGTTCCGAGCAAGCTGAGAGAAAAAGCGATCAGGGACAGCATGATGGTCCAGCTTCTGAACAGACCACG
Organism: Rhodoferax lithotrophicus; assembly: GCF_019973615.1. Classification (GTDB taxonomy): domain Bacteria; phylum Pseudomonadota; class Gammaproteobacteria; order Burkholderiales; family Burkholderiaceae_C; genus Rhodoferax; species Rhodoferax lithotrophicus. Next base: position 40,371 of record NZ_AP024238.1, read on the forward strand.
CTTTTCAGTGACAGCCAGTGAATGTATCAATGCGGTACCAACCAGCCAGGGCAAGAATGAAGCGTTTTCAACAGGGTCCCAAAACCACCAGCCACCCCAGCCCAACTCGTAGTAAGCCCACCATGAACCCATGGCAATGCCAATGGTCAAGCAAATCCATGCGGCAGTAGCCCACGGCCGTGTCCATCTGGCCCAGGCCGCATCCAGGCGGCCATTGAGCAGGGCTGCAATGGAAAAGGCAAATGGAATGGACATGCCTACATAGCCCATGTAGAGCATGGGTGGGTGAAATACCAAGCCAGGGTCTTGTAACAAGGGATTCAGGTCACGCCCATTGGCTGGAATATCGCTCAAACGAATGAATGGGTTGGAGGTAATCAGCATAAAAAGCAAAAAACCTACAGCAATCAAACCCAGTACACCGAGTACCCGTGACACCATCACATCAGGTAGTTGACGTGAGAAGAGGGACACCGCCATCATCCAGGTGGTCAGCATCAGCAGCCACAATAACAATGAACCTTCATGACCACCCCAAACAGCAGCGATGCGGTAAATATCGGGGAGCAGGGTATTGGAGTGTTGAGACACATACAACACCGAAAAATCGTTGGTATAGAAGGCGTAAGTGAGGCACAGAAAAGAAAAACCGGTCAAAAGCCAAAGTGCTTGTGCGCCTGGCTTGGCCAATGCCATCCAGTCTGCCCGACCATTTTGGCCGCCTGCCAAACTTAGTGTGCCAAGTGCGGCAGCCACCAGCAGGGCCAAAATCAATGCAAAGTGTCCAAGTTCAGGAATCATAGAAATGTCTCGGTTCGGTGTTTTGGGCAGTGTGTCGGGAAGGAAAGCTGGCAGATCAAACGGAACTATTTCAGCGTTTGGTTTGCTTTTTGGATTTGGGCCTGATCCATGGCGTGCTGGGCTTCTGGCGGCATGTAGTTTTCGTCATGCTTGGCCAACACTTCGGAGGCAGTGAAGTGACCATTACTGTCGAGTTTTCCTTGGGCCACAACACCTTTACCTTCTTTGAACAAGTCAGGCAAGATACCGGTGTAAGACACCGGTACTTCTTTGACGGTATCTGTCACGACAAAAGACACCGTCAGATTGTCACGTTTGATGGAGCCTGTTTTGACCATCCCACCAATACGAAAAGTGCGGTTTTTGGGTGCTTCACCGGTTTCTACCTGCGTGGGGGTGAAGAAAAAAACCAGATTGCTCTGAAAAGCATTGAGTACAAAGTAGGCTGCCACACCGATGGTGGCCAGGCCACCAACGATGATGGCAGCGCGTTTATGGCGTGGTTTCATAATGGTTTTTGATGTAAATCATCTTCTGATTCACTCTGACTAAAAAGGTTTCGTAATATTTCGCGTCTTTGAGCACGCACTTGTAATATTTCAATCACAACAACAGCTGCTGTAATGCCAAAACTACCCCAAACATAGAAGGCATAACCTCCCATGTTCAAAAAATCTGCAACGCTAAGCCACTGCATGTTTTACCCAATCTGTATGACGTTCACGGTCAAGAATGATGCTGCGCACCCTGACCAAAGTGATGGCGATGGTGTACATCCAGAAGGCCAGAACCATGATCAGCATGCCCATCAGCATGGGTGTGGCCATAGAAGCGCCTTTCATGGACACCGAAGCTCCTTGATGCAAAGTGTTCCACCATTTCACTGAAAAATAAATGATGGGCACATTTACGGCACCTACCAAGGCCAGAATGGCACAGGCTTTGTCAGCCCTGCGGGGGTCATCAATAGAAGCTTGCAAGGCTAAAAAGCCCAAATACAGAAACAACAAAATCAGCTCCGATGTCAGGCGAGCATCCCATACCCACCAAGCCCCCCACATGGGTTTGCCCCACAAAGCGCCAGTGACCAAAGACAAAAATGCAAAAAGAGCACCTGTGGGGGCGAGTGCAGAGGCCATCATGCCGGAGAGTCTGGTGTTGAATGCCAAGCCAAAACCAGCCCAACCCGCCATGACAAGATAAATAAACATGGACATTTGAGAGGCTGGCACGTGCACAAAAATGATCCGGTAGCCCTGACCTTGTTGCGCATCAATGGGCGCGACAAAAAATGAAATCCATAATCCTGCCAGTGCCAAAACGGTGGCCAAGCCGGCAAACCAAGGCCACATTTTGCCGGCCAGATAATAAAAGTTTTGCGGTGATGCAAACTTGAACCAGTGAATCACGCGTGTTTTCATTCCAATGAAATCCTCAATGCGGCGGCTGTGGCCAAAGGTGAGAAAAAGAGCGAAAGTACCAGTAATGCAGCCATCAGGGACAGGTGACCGCCAATACTCAGCCCGGCAGCATCCGCTTCAACCGCACCAGCCCCAAAAATAAGAACTGGAATATACAGAGGCAAGATCAATAAAGACAATAAAACCCCAGCCCCTCGCACACCTAATGTCAGGGCCGCACCAATGCTGCCAATCAGACTCAAGGTTGGTGTACCCAGTAACAAGGACAGCATCAATATGCCTAAGGCACGAGTGTCAAGGCCAAATTGCAAGCCTAATACAGGTGCCATGAATACCAAGGGCAAGCCAGCCAGTACAAAATGGGCCAGGGCTTTGGCCAGTACCAGTAAAGCCAGTGGGGTAGTGGAGAGCGCCATCTGTTCCAGTGAGCCGTCTGCGTAATCGGTAGCAAACATACGCTGCAGTGACAACATGGCGGCCAGAAGTGCACTAACCCACAACACCCCTGGAGCCATGCGTAGCAGCAGGGCAGATTCAGGACCCACTCCCAATGGAAAGAGGCTTGCGATGACCACAAAAAACACCAAAGGTGTCAGCACTTCACCTTTTTGGCGCATACCCAGTGACACTTCGCGCCGGAGAACAGCTAGCAGCACATAGCCCAAAGCCATGGGTTTGAGGGAGGTGCTCATTGCGCTTGTAACTCCAGCATTTGGGCGGGTATTTGCCCAATGGCTACGCGCTGATGGCTGGTGAGCACAGCCATCCCCCCCTTGGAGAGGTGGTCAGCAATCAGGTTGGCCAGTAGGCCAATACCGGCTTCATCCATGGCCACGTAAGGTTCATCCAGCACCCAAAGTTTGGCAGGACTCAAGACCAAACGAGACAGGGCGACCCGACGTTTTTGGCCTTGTGATAGGTGACGGACCAATTGCTTGCCACGGCCACGCAACCCAAATTGCGTCAGAACCTCTTGGGTCTTCAACCGGTCTGGTGTCATCCCGCCCAAGGCAGAAGTGAAAGCCAGGTTTTCATCTACTGTCATGGATTCTTGCAACGCATTGAGGTGGCCCAGGTAACAAAGGTCATGGCGGAAATTTTCGCTCTGGGTCTGAATCGGAAGGCCATTCCAGAAAATGTGGCCTGACTCAATGGGTGCGAGGCCACATACCATTCGCAACAAGCTGGTTTTTCCGACACCATTGGCACCAGCTACATGTAACCAGTTCCCCGCTTCCAGCGTGCAATCTACGTTCTTGAAAAGTTGTCGCCCACCCTTGATGCAGCCAAGCTTGGAAAAAGACAGGGAGTGGGATGTTTTCAAGGGCAATGGAGTTGTAAAGACAAAGATCAGATTATCTTACGACACACAGTCCCATCATCCTTAAGATGGCATTAACGTTGAATGACTACCTTTTGGTACAGGCCACCGAAGTAGGTTTGTTTGTCTAGAGGCAGATGTTGACAATCACCGGGTAACCAGTCTGCAATCTGACCATGCCATAAGTCCATGGCAAAGGGCTCCAGCGTAGTCAGTATCGGTACCATCAGGTAGCGAAATGGGCTGGTCGCCTTGGGGTGGTGGTAATCCACAAAGACAATCTTGCCACCGGGCTTGGTGACACGCATGGCTTCGGCAATGGTTTTGCGTCGCACCTCGGCAGGCTGCTCGTGCAGCAAGAAAAACACCACCACGGTGTCCTGACTGGCATCGGCAAATTGCAGGTCTGTCGAGTCTTGCTGGAAGATGCTGACCTGTTTTTGAGGCCCCAGTTTGGCGTGCAGGTTGGTGATTTGAACCGGTGCCACATCGATCACATTCAAATGCCCTTGTGGGCCAAGGCGTTGTATCAAATGCTGGGTGAAATTGCCATAAACGCAAGCCACTTGGAGCACATTGCCTTGAATCTCGCTCCCCATTTCCTGCAGAGCCAGATCACGCAGTTTTGCAAAGTTACCCCACAAGATCAGATTCACCAGCCATTGGCGTTCAAACACGCGTACAGCATTGGGATGGGTATAGGCCCACCAGTAGGTTTTCTCAAGATATTCAGGCAGGGTGACTGGACAAACGGTACCTGGAACGGTAATGGTGGGTGTGATTTTTTGTTGCACAGGGCGAAGGGTATAAAAACAAGTGGGTTAACGAAACGTCGACTTGAGCCAGTTGATTGATGGGGCAGCGTATCAAAACAAGATGAATGCTAACTGAACTTGATTTTTTCCTTAGGTCAGGTGGGGGTTATAGATCTGAGTTTGACAAAAAGGCTAACCCGACTTCTTTTGTTGTTTTGAGCTTGGAAATGCAATTTCTTTTGATTTGTATCAAATGTACAAAGCTCTGCACGGATTTTTGAGGAGTAGGATGGCTCCCCATCAAATCTTAAGTTTTCGTTAATGTTTAATAAAAAAGAGGTGAATATGAAGAATGTTAATTTTTCTAATTGGTTGCATGTCTTGCTGGCCGTTGGTTTGACAACGGTTGTATTGACAGTTCAGGCCCAGGCCGTTGACGTTGCGGCTGCTGAAGATCTGATCAAAGTTAATAAATGTGGCAAATGTCATTCAGTGGACAAGCAAAAGGATGGCCCATCGTTCAAAAAGACGGCCGCCAAATACAAAGGAAAGTCCGATGGAGAAGCCAAGCTATACGTCCATTTGACCACCGGCCCCACGATTGAAATTGACGGTGTGAAGGAAGAGCACACCAAAGTCAAGGCCAAAGACGATGCGGCCATCAAGAATCTGGCGCGCTACGTTTTATCGCGGTAAATGCTTAGCACCATTGGGCGAGCTTCCTCATGACTGAAATGCTTAAAAAAATGCGCCAACGTTGGAAATTGGTACTTGGACTGGCCGTGGGATTGCTGATTTTTTCAGTCTCCGTGGGGATCTCAGGTGCTTATGTTCTGGCTTACACCAGTACCGAGGAGTTTTGTGTGAGTTGCCATGAGATGTCCTACAACTACGCAGAGTACAAGGGCACGATTCACGACACCAACCGCACCGGTGTGCGTGCGATCTGTACCAATTGCCATGTGCCACATGAACCGGGGCCGTTGCTCTGGGCCAAGATCAAGGCCAGCAAAGATGTGTATTACACCTACATCTCACCTTCGATTGACACCAAGGAAAAGTTCGAGGCCAAACGTTCGGTGATGGCACAACGGGTGTGGCTGCAGATGAAGGAGAGCGACTCTCACCAGTGCCGCAGTTGCCACAGGGCCGACAAGATGAGTGTGGATTTGCAGTCCGCCAAAGCCCAGGTGCGCCACGCCAAAGGCAAAGCGGAAGGTAAGACCTGCATCGAATGCCATTTCGCCATTGCCCACAAGGAGCCAGATGGCCCGGGTCCGGCAGAGTTGTTCGGTAACACGGCGACAAATTCTCAATGATTTTTAACCTGAAGGAGTGGATGATGATGAAGTTGAAACTGTTGACCGCAGTGGCCGGTGTTGTGATGGCCTTGCCATCAATGGCAGCGGATGTGACCTATCGGGCTGATATTGAGCCGTTTATTCAGAAACAATGCGCGGAGTGTCATTCTGAAAAGGCCGGTGCACCCACCTTGCAGGAATTCAAGGTGTCCAAGGAAGCAGAAGAAAAGTACACCAAAGACAAAGTTGGCCCACGTAACGACACCTACGAGAGCCTGGTGCAGATCATTGCTTACCCTGATCCAGGTGCCTTCATGCGTCGCCTGGACGACGGGACTAGCCCGCAAGCAAAAGGCAAGCCTGGCAACATGTACAAGCATTTGGGCGAGACCGATGCACAGCGCGCTGCGGCTTTGGTCATGATCAAGGCTTGGGTGGGTGAGGGTGGCTGGAACCTGAACCGCTGGGAGCCCAAAGGAGACATACCCGCAGTGACCAAAGAGCAATTGGACAAGCTCAAGCTCAAGTATTGAGTCGGGTCTTTGAATGAAAAAAGCCGCTGAGAACCAGCGGCTTTTTTGTGCTCTGGCCGGGTAGTCCCAAGCCAGAAATTGGGCGGTTTACTTGATCAACCCTTCAGCACGCAAGGCCTCTTGCACGGCAGGCCGAGCACCAACGCGGGCGACGAAAGCCACCAGGTTGGCAAGGGCTGAAATGTCCACACCCACATGTTTACCCCAGCCAGCCACCACAAACAGGTAAGCATCTGCCACAGTGAAGGTGTCGCCCATCAGGTAGTTTTTACCAGCCAGTTCACCATCGACCCATTGCAGGCGGGACATCAGGCGGGTTTTGGCCATGGTCTTGGCCTCTTCGGGCATGCCGGGTGTGAACAATGGCGAGAAGCCTTTGTGCAGCTCGGTTCCAATGGTGTTGAGCCATTCCTGCAGCTTGTAGCGCTCCCAGCTACCGTTGGCGGGGGCCAGCTGTTTGTCGGGCACCAAGTCGGCAATGTATTGCACGATGACCGGGCCTTCATGCAAGGTACGCCCGTCATCCAGCACCAGATAGGGCACATAACCCAGCGGGTTGATGCCGTAGTAGTCGGTGCCGTCGGCCAGCTTGTGGGTCTTGGTGGGGGCGGCAATGGCCTCAAATGCCAGACCCGCTTCTTTGAGGACGATGTGGGGCGACAGTGAGCAAGCACCAGGAGAGTAGTAAAGTTTCATGAACAGCCTTTGGATCAATGATGATGACAGGAGCACCAGGCTCCTGGGTCAAATGTTAATGGTGTTGAATGCCATTTGCAGGGTATAGGGTAATGTTAATTACTATTAAAAATATAGCTGTTGACGCTTTATTTATAAGCGCTACAGGTCATTTATTTATGTAAAACTTTAGCTACCGGATTGTGTCGCAGGCGGAAGGCATCGGGCATGCCTGAGCCCAGAAGCGGGCGCAGGTACATGCGAAAGGCATCGGTCACGTCGGTGCCGTTGGCGGCGATGAATTCGTCCTCCATGACACGTGTTTTACCGGCTACGTCTTCCACTGGCAGCAGTTCGTAGTCCACCGAATAAAACCCGGTGCGCTTGATGGCCACTGAGCCGTCACGACTGCCCCACATGGCGAATTGCACTGCTTTTTCGCCCACCTCACGGGCTTCGCGCTGGTCCACATCGGACACGCAGCCGATGAACGAGCGTTGCAGGTAACCAAAAGTGTCGCCGCGTACGCGTTTGATTTTGAGCTTGGCCTTGATCTCTTCACACAGCAGGTCAGCCAGGGCACCATTGCCTGAGAGCTGTACGTTGCCATGGGCATCATGCTCCATTTCTTTGGCCAGCAGGGCGGCAATGGGTGTGCCCGAGGCATCGTGAATGCCTTCGGACACCGCAATCACACAGCGGCCATGGCGCTCGTACATGGTCTTGACATCAAGCAGGAATTTGTTCAGATCGAACACACGCTCGGGCAGGTAGATCAGGTGCGGGCCATCGTCCGGGAATTTTTTACCCAGGGCTGAGGCCGCAGTCAGAAAGCCGGCATGGCGGCCCATGACCACGCCCACATAGACCCCGGGCAGGGCGGCGTTGTCCAGGTTGGCCCCGGCAAAAGCTTGCGCCACAAAACGGGCGGCTGACGGAAAGCCAGGGGTGTGGTCGTTGCCCACCAGGTCGTTGTCAATGGTTTTGGGGATGTGGATGCAGCGCAAATCGTAGTTGGCCGCCTGTGCTTCCTGGCTGACGATGCGTACCGTGTCGCTCGAATCGTTGCCGCCAATGTAGAAAAAGTGACCAATCTGGTGGGCTTGCAGCACCTTGAAAATTTCGTGGCAATAAGCCGCATCGGGTTTGTCGCGCGTGGAGCCCAGCGCGCTGGACGGGGTGTTGGCCACCAGCTCCAGGTTGTGGCTGGTCTCCTGAGTCAAGTCCACAAAGTCTTCGTCAATGATGCCACGCACGCCGTGGCGTGCACCGTAGATGTGGCCAATCTGGCCAAAGCGCCGTGCTTCCAGCGCCACGCCGACGAGGGATTGGTTGATGACAGCGGTGGGGCCGCCACCTTGGGCGACGAGTATTTTTCCAGAGGCCATGGTGTGTTGTGTCCTGAAAGAGTGAAGTCGATGATGACTGAATTGTGCCTCTGACGGCGGCACTTTTTGGGATGTTTGCACCCTGGATGCGGCTTTTCAAGTGCCCCAGTAAAATTGCATGCTTTCTGCACGCCCCGTGCAAGCTCCTCCAGCTCAGGAGGTTGAGCCCCTTGAATCCATTACCCACCATGCTTTATCCACAACATTTCGACGTGATCGTCGTTGGCGGTGGCCATGCCGGCACCGAAGCCGCGCTGGCGGCGGCCCGTATGGGTTGTAAAACCCTGCTGCTGAGCCACAACATCGAAACCCTCGGGCAGATGAGTTGCAACCCCAGTATTGGCGGCATTGGCAAGGGCCACCTGGTGAAAGAGGTCGATGCCCTGGGTGGTGCCATGGCGCTGGCGACCGATGAAGGCGGCATTCAGTTCCGCATCCTCAATTCTTCCAAGGGTCCGGCGGTGCGGGCCACCCGCGCCCAGGCGGATCGCATCTTGTACAAGGCGGCGATACGCCGTCGTCTGGAAAATCAGCCCAACTTGTGGCTGTTTCAGCAGGCGGTGGATGACCTGATGGTGGAAGGAGACCGGGTGGTCGGGGCGGTCACGCAGGTCGGTATTCGATTCCGCGCCAGCACGGTGGTGCTGACTGCCGGGACATTTCTGGACGGCAAGATTCATGTCGGCCTGAACAACTATGCCGCTGGCCGTGCCGGTGATCCACCCGCCGTGTCTTTGAGTGCCCGCTTGAAAGAACTCAAACTGCCCCAAGGCCGCCTGAAAACCGGCACACCGCCGCGCATTGATGGCCGCAGTATTGACTTCAGCCAATGCACCGAGCAGCCCGGTGATGGCATGCCCGGTGGCATGAGTCCGGTCATGCCGGTGTTCAGCTTCATGGGGCGACCGGAGATGCACCCGCAGCAAATGCCATGCTGGATCACCCATACCAACGCACACACCCATGAAATCATCCGCAGCGGTTTTGATCGCAGTCCAATGTTCACCGGCAAGATTGAAGGGGTCGGGCCACGCTATTGCCCGAGTGTGGAAGACAAGATCAACCGCTTTGCCGACAAAGACAGTCACCAGATTTTTCTGGAACCCGAAGGGCTGACGACCCACGAGTATTACCCCAACGGCATTTCCACCAGTCTGCCGTTTGACATCCAGTACGCCTTGGTGCGTTCCATGCCGGGGCTGGAAAACGCGCACATTTTGCGGCCTGGTTATGCCATTGAATACGATTACTTTGACCCGACACAGCTCAAGAGCAGTTTTGAGACCAAGGTCATCAACGGCCTGTTTTTTGCCGGGCAGATCAACGGCACCACGGGTTACGAAGAAGCTGCTGCGCAAGGTTTGTTTGCCGGTATCAATGCGGCCTTGCAAGTACGTGCCATGGGGGGCGGAAATGTGCAAGCCTGTGCAGCGGGCCGTGCGTCTTATGTGGGAGACAGTTGGTTACCGGCACGGGATCAAGCGTATCTGGGTGTGATGGTCGATGACCTGATCACCCAGGGCGTGACCGAGCCCTACCGCATGTTCACCAGCCGGGCCGAGTTCCGGCTGCAACTGCGGGAAGACAATGCCGATGCCCGTCTGACCGAAGTGGGTCGCCAATTGGGCTTAGTCGATGATGTGCGCTGGACGGCATTCAACCAGAAGCGCGACGCTGTTTCACGTGAAACAGAGCGCTTGCGCTCCCTCTGGGTTAACCCCAAGAACCTGGAAATCGCCGAGTCTGAGCGGGTGTTGGGCAAGGCCATCGAGCACGAATACAGCCTGGCTGAACTGCTGCGCAGACCGAATGTGAGTTACGACGCGCTGATGTCGCTGGACGGTGGCAAGTACGCATCTGCTGAATTGCCGGTAGGTGTTTCACGTGAAACAGGTGTACTTTCACCCGAGGCTGCGCAGGCCGCTGCGGTGATCGAGCAGGTGGAAATAGCGGCCAAATACTCTGGTTATATCGACCGCCAAAAAGACGATGTGTTGCGTGCCGCCCATTATGAAAACCTGAAACTTCCGCAAGACCTGGACTACATGCAGGTAAGTGCTTTGAGTATTGAGGCGCGGCAAAAGCTCAACCGGCATCGACCCGAAACACTCGGGCAGGCCTCGCGCATCTCGGGCATTACCCCAGCGTCCATTTCGTTGTTGACCATCCATTTGAAGAAAACCAAATTCAAAGGCTTTGATCGGCTGATTTCTGAAAGTGAAGGCCTCTGATGCAAGCCCTTGAACCTCAGTTGCGCAGTGGTCTGACCGCTTTAAATCTGATGCTGACAGAGCCTCAAGTGGCTGCGCTGATGGCGTATCTGGCGCTGATCCAGAAATGGAACAAGGTCTACAACCTGACGGCCGTGCGTGACCCGCAAGAGATGCTGACGCACCATCTGCTCGACAGTCTGGCCGTGATTGCACCGCTGAAGCGGCAACTTGAAGCCATGCCGACAGCCCAGGCTGATGGCTGGCGTTTGCTGGATGTGGGTTCTGGAGCTGGTTTGCCGGGTGTGGTGATTGCCATTTGTTGCCCGGACATTCGGGTCGATTGTGTGGATACGGTAGGCAAAAAAGCCGCCTTCATTCAGCAAGCTGCGATGACGCTCAAGCTTGCCAATTTGCGTGGTGTGCATGCCCGGGTGGAAAGTTTGACCGAGCCCTACCAGGTGATCTGCTCGCGGGCCTTTGCCTCGTTGCTGGATTTCACTAACTGGTCGCGCCAGACGCTGGCCGAGCAGGGCGTTTGGATGGGCATGAAGGGTAAGCATCCTGCGGACGAGATTGCCGCGCTGCCATCCAGTGTGGAGGTGTTTCACGTGGAACAACTGGAAGTTCCGGGTTTGGGTGCAGAGCGTTGCATTGTGTGGATGCGTCGCCCAGGGTAGATTTCAAGTAGCTATGGAATTACAAAAGCCAGCACGTTAAGCGAGCACTTTTCACGTTACCTGCTCCCCCGTTTTCTGGTAACGTAAACTCCACGCCTGCGCCCGGCTATCGTTCGGGCTAACCTCCAGGACCATTCCCTATGCTCGGTATCACCGACTACGCTACTTTCGTCGTCACCGTACTTGTCTTTCTGCTGATCCCAGGTCCAGGTAATCTGGCGCTAATCACCTCGACCAGCAAGGGCGGTGTGCGGGGTGGTTTGGCGGCTACCTTGGGGGTGATCCTGGGTGACCAGGTGTTGATGTGGTCGGCGGTGGCCGGTGTGGCCGCGTTGCTGGCAGCTTACCCAAATGCTTTTAGTGCGGTGCAATGGCTGGGTGCTGGCTACCTGGCTTGGCTAGGCGCCAAGATGCTGCTGGCCAAACCTGGTACGACACCTGTTTTGAACATCAAGCCACATCACTACCTGAAGCAGGCGCTGATGATCACCTTGCTCAATCCCAAAGCGATTCTGTTCTACATGGCTTTTTTCCCGCTGTTTGTTGACCCGGTGCGTCAGCAAGGTCTGATCACCTATGCCTTCATGGCTGCCACCATTGCCATGTTGACCTTTCTGTACGGTGTCACATCCACTTTGTTAACCCATTTTTTGGCCGAAAAAGTTCGTGCCAATCCAGTGATTTCACGGGTGCTGGAAAAAGTTGCGGGTCTGTTTTTGATTGGTTTTGGTATCAAGTTGGCAGTGTCCCGCTAGCGTAACGTCCGCGTCTGGTTTGTAAGGGTAGGTGTTTCACGTGAAACACTGATGTGTCTGATTTTCTTTTTTTCTCTGAGTCCGTACCTATGGCCAAAATATTTTGTGTTGCCAATCAAAAAGGTGGTGTTGGCAAAACCACGACCACAGTCAATCTGGCTGCTGGTTTGGCCAAGGTGGGGCAACGGGTGTTGATGGTTGACCTGGACCCGCAGGGTAATGCCACCATGGGCTCAGGTGTGGATAAACGCAAGTTGGAACTCAGTGTGTATGACGTGCTGCTGGAGACCGCCACCGTGGCGCAGGCCAGGGTGCAAAGTGCCAAACTGGTGGATGCCGGGTGTGGTTATGACATTTTGGGAGCCAACCGCGAATTGGCGGGCGCCGAAGTGGAGATGGTGGAGCTTGAGCGCCGGGAAAAACGCCTGAAAACCGCATTGGTACAGGTAGATGCTGAATACGACTTCGTGTTGATTGATTGCCCACCCAGCCTGTCCATGCTTACCCTCAACGGCCTGTGCTGTGCCCATGGCGTGATCGTGCCCATGCAGTGTGAATACTTTGCGCTCGAAGGCTTGGCTGATCTGGTCAACACCATCAAGCAGGTACATGCCAACCTGAACAAAGACCTCTCCATCATCGGTCTGCTGCGCGTCATGTTTGACCCGCGTATCACCTTGCAGCAACAAGTCAGTGAGCAGCTCAAGGAGCGCTTTGGTGACAAGGTTTTCAACACCGTGATTCCGCGCAACGTGCGCTTGGCCGAAGCGCCCAGCTACGGTGTTCCGGGGGTGGTGTTTGATGCCTCATCCAAAGGGGCACAGGCTTTTCTGGCTTTTGCCCAGGAAATGGTTGCCCGTATTTAAAAAATAGATGTCAAATCAACCTGTAGCGCAGATTCAAAAAGCCTGAGTAGCTATCAAAAATAGAGTTATGAACCCACCCCAAATTCTCATCTTGCCAGGTTGGCAAAACTCTGGCCCCCAGCACTGGCAAAGCCTTTGGCAGGAACAGTTGGGCTACCAGCGGGTGGAGCAGCATGACTGGCTGCGTCCGTTGCGCGGCGACTGGATTGCCCGCCTGGAAGACGTGGTGCTGTCCACCCCAACGCCGGTGGTGCTGGTGGCGCACAGCCTGGGTTGCCAGCTGGTCGCCGCCTGGGCCGCACACTCCCAAAATACCCAGCGTGTACAGGCGGCCTTGCTGGTGGCTCCTGGTGATGTGGAGCGTGCTGAATTACGCCCCTTGCTGACCAGTTGGTCACCCGTGGTCCGGCAGCGCCTGCCCTTTGCCAGCACGCTGGTGGCCAGCCACAACGACCCCTATTGCAGTTTTGAGCGTGCCCAGGGCTTTGCCCAGGCGTGGGGAGCCGATCTGGTGGATGCGGGTGAGCTGGGCCACATCAACGTAGATTCAGGCCTGGGTGATTGGCCCCAGGGGCAGGCGCTGCTTGATGCGCTGCTCAATCCGCTTATTCATCGTTAACGGAGGAATCAACACATGGTCACCAAAAAACTCAAAGGACTGGGCCGCGGGCTGGAGGCGCTGCTGGGCCCGACAGTGGATGAATCCTTGGGCGAACAAGGTGCGAGCGCGATGGCTGCCAACAGCGGCGTGCCGTCTGAATTGCTGCTCACCGACATGGTGGCTGGCCAATACCAGCCCCGCACACGTATGGACGAGGGTGCACTTTACGAGCTGGCCGAGTCGATCAAAGTGCAGGGCATCATGCAGCCGATTCTGGTGCGCCGCTTGAGTGATGCCGATGCCGAACTCAAACGCAGTCAACAGTCGCCTGATTTTGCCGGGGGCACCAGTGGTGGTGGCGCAGTGCGCCCGGTCTACGAAATCATTGCCGGCGAGCGGCGCTTTCGGGCCGCCAAATTGGCCGGGCTGGACAGTGTGCCGGTGCTGGTGCGCGACGTGCCCAACGAGGCCGCTGCGGCCATGGCACTCATCGAAAACATCCAGCGCGAAGACCTCAATCCGCTGGAGGAAGCACAAGGTGTGCAGCGCCTGATCAAGGAATTTGGCCTGACCCATGAGACCGCGGCACAAGCCGTTGGGCGCTCACGCAGTGCCACCAGCAACTTGTTGCGGCTGCTTAATCTGGCTGAGCCGGTGCAAACCATGCTGATGGCCGGGGATGTGGACATGGGCCATGCGCGTGCCTTGCTGAGTCTGGATCGCGCCACACAAATTACAGCAGCCAATCAAATCACGGCCAAAAAAATGTCGGTGCGCGAGGCGGAAAGTCTGGTGAAAAAGCTGGGGGCCGAATTCTCGTTGGTGGCCAGCAAACCGAAACAGGACAAGTCGCGCGACCTCAAGCGTGTGGAAGAAGAACTCTCTGACCTGTTGATGGCCCAGGTCGAAGTGCGCGTCAAAAAGCGCGTCAAACGCGCCGGGCGTATGGATGAAATGGGTGAACTCAGCATCCAGTTTGGTTCGCTGGATGAACTCAATGGCCTGATTGAGAAATTGCGCGCAACGTGTTCTGCCTGAGTACGGAAAAGCCACCACGGCATCGGTGGATGTGGTGGTGAATGGGGTGTGTTGGCCGTGCTGACGATCCTCACAAAACCCTGGGCCAGATTTTTGCGCCTGACTTGGCCATTGCCTGCGGTCTTCGTCTGGGGTGCTGGCTGGGCACTGTTTGGGGGGCTTCTGCGCTGGGGACTGTCGTTTGAGTGGGCGCTGGGTCTGGCCAGCACGCTGGGCATGGTGGCCAGTCTGTTGGGCTCTACCTGGTGGCGCCGACTGATGATGGCGTTGGGTTTCCCGCTGTCTTTGCTGTTCACCCAGGCTGCGACCTTGCCCGCCTGGGTGTGGTTGCTGCCGTTGTTGGTGCTGTTGTTGATTTACCCGCTGAATGCCTGGCGCGATGCGCCTTTGTTTCCAACGCCACTTGCTGCGCTCAAAGGTCTTGAAACCCTTGTGCTGTTTGCGCCAGGTGCTCTGATTTTGGATGCGGGATGTGGTCTGGGTGATGGTTTGAAAGCCTTGCGTGGTGTCTACCCCCAGGCGCATTTGCAGGGCTTGGAGTGGAGCTGGCCACTGCGTGCAGCATGTGCCTTGCGCTGCCCGTGGGCACAGGTGCGTCAAGGTGATATTTGGCAAGCCGATTGGTCTGGTTACGACATGGTTTACCTGTTTCAGCGGCCTGAGAGTATGCCGCGTGCGCTGGCCAAGGCCCATGCTGAATTAAAACCTGGTGCATGGCTGGTGAGTCTGGAATTTGAAGCCACCGGATTCAAACCTTTTGCCGTGTTACGAACTCTGGCAGACAAACCGGTGTGGGTGTACCGGATGCCGTCGGCCGATCCACAGCTCTAAAAGTACAAAAGGCTGGGGACGCGAACGTCCCCAGCCTTTTGCTGGATTGGTGTGTGGACGGATTAGACGGCAGGCGTAGTTGCTGCAGGTGTGGTTGCTGCAGGTGTGGTTGCTGCAGGTGTAGTTGCTGCAGGTGTAGTTGCTGCAGGTGTAGTTGCTGCAGGTGTAGTTGCTGCAGGTGTGGTTGCTGCAGGTGTGGTCGCTGCAGGTGTGGTCGCTGCAGGTGTGGTTGCTGCAGGTGTGGTCGCTGCAGGTGTGGTCGCTGCAGGTGTGGTCGCTGCAGGTGTGGTCGCTGCAGGTGTGGTCGCGCTACCCGCACTTGGGGTGGTTGTACCTGGTGTCACTACGGGCGTTGCAGGTGTGGTTGCACCAGCGGCTGGGGTTGCTGGAGCGGCTGGGGTTGCTGGAGTTGCTGGAGTTGCTGGAGTTGCTGGAGTTGCTGGAGTTGCTGGAGTTGCCGCTGTACGATGTTTTTCTCCTTTCTCACCTTGTTCGCCTTGCTCAGAGCGACCTTCTGATTTGGACGAGCGACCCTCAGACTTGCTGCCCGCATTCGCCCCGGCGTTTGAACCTGCAGAACCTGAACCTGCAGAACCTGCGCCTGCAGAGCTGCCGTGTGACTCGCCATGTGAGCCACCGTTGGAGTTGCCATGTGAGCCACCACCATGACCACCGCCATCTTTGGCCAATGCAGCCAATGGGTTAGCCAGAACAAAAGTGGCGATAAAGGTAGCGAGTGCAAGGTGTTTGAAGTTAGCCATGTGAGTTTCTCCAGAAAGTTAAGAAAGGAAAGTTTGAACAATCATGTGTGTGATTATTTCCCACACATGGCGGCAAGTATAGGCTTTATTTTTGGACTTTGAAACTATTTTGTGTAACTTTTTCCCACGTTAGTGATACATTTAAGCCCATGCTAAGTTCTGACTCCACTTCTGCCAGCCCCTCGCCAGCGCTTGCGCGCGCCTTGCGGGCCGCGTTGCGCCCACTGATCAAGGTGATGTTGGCCCAGGGGGTGACCTTGCCCTACCTGACCGAGTTGATCAAAAGTTTGATGGTGGACGTGGCCCAGACCGATTTCCCTCTGGAGAACAAAGCCCCGACGGACAGCCGTATCAGTTTGATGACCGGTGTACACCGCAAAGATGTCAGCCGTTTGCGGGATCAGCTTCAATCCAATACCGATCACACGCCAAGAGCAGTATCCCTGGGGGCGCAGTTGGTGGCGGTTTGGGTTGGTTCGTCTCCATACCTGGACCCTCAAGGCGAACCCCTGCCATTGCCGCGTTTTGTCAGTGAAGGCGGTGAGTTGTCCTTTGAGGCGCTGGTAGCCAGCGTCAACAGTGATATCCGGTCACGCGTGGTGCTGGATGAATGGCTTCGCCTGGGTGTGGTGCATTTTGACGAAGCCCACCGGGTGTGCCTGAACACCCAAGCCTTTGTACCCAGTGAGGGTTTTGAAGAAAAAGCCTTCTACTTTGGCCATAACCTGCACGACCATGCCGCTGCCGCCGCACACAACCTATTGGGTGGCGTGCCGATGATGGAGCGCAGTGTGCAGTACGACGCGCTCAGTCCGGCATCCATCGCACTCCTGGCGAAACAGTCTCAAGACATGGGCATGAAGGCCTTGTTGGCGGTCAACAAAACGGCGCTGGCTGCCGAGCAGCGGGATGCATCCTCCGATGCGCCGCGCCAACGCATGACCTTTGGCGTGTATTTCTATACCGAACCCATGCCCAAAGCATCCGCACCAGCGACAGCTTCAGAAGACCTTAAGAACACCGCGTCATCATGAGCGCCATGATCCGTACTGTTGTCTCAGGTAATGGTGTTCGCGCGGTGGCGCGTGTCCTGGCTGGCGTGGCCGCGCTGTGTGTGTCCACATCGCTTGTTTGGGCGGGTAATGTGTGTGATACCCAAGCCTCTTTGGTCAACCCGCAAGCGCGCAGCGTACAGGCCCCCGGCATTGGTGGCACCGGTATGCTGGCGGCCCGTCCTGGTATTGGCGGCACCGGCATGTTGGCCGTGCGCCCCGGCATTGGAGGAACAGGTATTGACAAAGGTGGCATGGGGGGCACCGGCATTGTGGGGGTGATCACCGGTTTTGCCAGCATCTGTGTCGGTGGTGTTGAGGTGCACTACAACAACGACACCCCCATGTCCGAGAACGGTCAGCCTAGCCAGGCCAGCGATTTGGCGGTCGGGCAAGTTGTGGTGGTGAATGCTGCCGGTGTGGGTGATGAGGTACAGGCGCGCCAGGTGGCTTTGTTGCATGTGGCCATTGGCCCGCTGCAAAGCGTGAATCCGAAAACCGGTGAATTCAAGCTCCTGGGCCAGCGGGTTCAGGCCAGCACACCGGCCCAATTGGCAGGTTTGCAAGCCCAGCAGTGGGTGCGGGTCAGCGGTCAGCGCAATGCCGAAGGGGAGATCATGGCCAGCCATGTGGAGGTAGTTGCACCCCAGCCTCAGGCTCAATTGCTGGGCATGCTGTCGCAAAACAGCCAGCAATTCGCCGTGGCGGGCACGCCGGTGGCGATTCAGTCCAGCCAAATGGCCCACGCCACCAGGGATACGGAAGTCATGGCTCAAGGCTTGTGGACGGGCGAACACCTGGTGGTGACCCGTCTGACCCGCGATCCGACCCGTGCCGTTTTGGGGCGCTCGGAACGCGTGGTGCTGGAGGGCTACGTGCGCCGACTGGATGACAAAACCATGGACATCGACCATCGGGTGTTGTCCTTGTCCCCGCAAACCCAAGTCACCTTGGCCGCCCAGCCAGATGGCAGCGGCACCCTGGGGTTGAACCAGCGAGTACGCATCACCGGGCGCATGGATGCCGATCAACGCATTTTTGTCGAGCGTATCGAATCCACCGGCAAAAACCATCGCAGTACATCCCAAACCCTGAGCGAGCAAACCAAGCGTACCGAAGCGGGTCTGGCCACGGAGACAAAGTCCGAATCCAGAGATACAGAAGCGGGCAGCTCTGAGAAATCTTCGGAAAGCAGCACCAAAACAAGCGAGGCTTCCGGTAGCCATGAGGAAGCGGCAAGTAGCAGCAAGTCTTCAGAGGTCTCCACCCAGACAGAAAAAACCAGCAGCGCTATCAGCCCATCCCGTACCAGCCGCACCAACAGCTCAGGTCAGTCAGGGGAATCCGCGGGTACCGGGCGTTCAAGTGGCTCGGGAGAGTCCAAAAACTCAGGCCGGTCAAACAGCTCGGGTGAGTCCAGAGGGTCAGGCAGTACCGGAAACTCCGGTAAATCCGGTGGTGGGGAATCCAAGGGAAAATAGCGGCCTCGCTTTTTCCTCATCAAGAATTGAAAGAATCAACCATGTCAGGACACGGATTTCACGTACACGGCCCACATGATCATGAACTGGAACATGCCCAGCAAGGTGGCCATGGCGCAGGCCATGGTGAGCACGGCGGCATGATCAACCAGATTGCGCTGTTCACGGCCATCATTGCCACGGTGGGTGCTTTATTTGGCTACATGGGCGGTGCCACGCAAGCCAATGCCGGGCTGTACAAGAACAACGCGGCCATCAAGAAAACCGAAGCCTCCAACCAGTGGAACTACTTCCAGTCCAAAAGCACCAAGCAGTCATTGGCTGAATTGGCCCGTGACCTGGCACCAGAGGATAAAAAGGCGTTCTATCAAGGCAAGATCGACCGGTATGAGAAGGAAAAGAACGACATCAAGCTCGTCGCCGACAAGCTGGAAGCCGAAGCCACGGCGTGGGATGAGCAAAGTGATGCCCAAATGCACCAACACCACCGCTGGGCGCAATCCACCACCGTGCTGCAAGTGTCGATTGCCCTGGCCGCCATTGCCTTGCTGACCAAAAAGAAATGGCTGGAAGTCGCCATGTTTGTCGCCGGGGGCGCTGGTTTGCTGGTGGGGGTGTTGGCTGCGCTACATATTTAGGAGCTGGTTGCGCTTGATCGACAAGGGCTAGAGCCATAATTTTCTTCAAAATTTCGCGTTTGTCGGTGAATTGGAAAGCCAAGTACGACCCAATTGCCTGCCTTCGTGTGGCATCAAGGGTCGTCACGGATCCAAACGAAACGCGGCGAGAGGCATGCGACCCCTGACCAGTGATCCATCCAGCGATGGTTTCGGGCGCATCCGTGCCTTTGCCTTCAGCCAGCCAATCCAACCAAGCCCATCTGACCGAAGCGCTGTGGGTGACTGCGCTGTTTAATGCTGCGATACAGTTCACACATGAATTTTCAGAAAAACAATGGTGATGTTGAGTTGACTCTGCCCAAAAACGTGGGGGTTGCCAATGTTGCTGCGCTGTTTGCGATTCTTAATCAGGTGCGGACAGCTTCTGGCAACATTGCACTCAATTGCGGCAATGTGTGTTTTGTCGATCCTTTGGGTATTACTGCGCTTGCCGCAGCAATTCAAGACGCACTATCTCAAGGTCGACGGGTTGCCATGCCATGGTTAGCACCATCGACGACGAGCTATTTGGAGCGTATGAATTTCTTTGTAGATATGGACATCGATGCAGTCGATGTACCCAAAAACCGCATTCGCACTGATCAACGCGGCAATCTGCTGGAGATCACGCACATTGTGGATTCGGGAAAATCTGAGGCCGTGGCAGATCAACTCGCTGCTGCAATCGTGACCATGATCATTGGCCGTGGTCAACGACCGGTTAACTTTCATGTGCCAGACACCGAGTACGACCAATATTACCGTCCATTGCGCTACGCGCTGTCAGAGCTGATTGAGAACTCATTGACGCATGCCCGTCGGGAGGGCGCGTTCAATTCTTCTGTATGGGTTGCTGCACAGTATTACAACGATGCCCAAACCGGTGGACGTGTTCAAGTTGCAGTTGTTGACAATGGTTGCGGCTTTTTGGCCACGTTGCAGAACCATCCCGAGTTACCTGAAAAGACGCACGGTGCGGCGATTCGCACAGCGTTGAAACCCAAGGTGAGTTGCAACCGAGACATAGGATTTTTTGGGGAAAGTGTGAATGAGGGCGTTGGACTGACAACCACGGTTCAAATTTCTAAGGCCACAGGTGGGAGTGTTCACATTGTCAGTGGTAACGCTTTGTTCATCGAGGGCGGCGGCGCAGCCGTTAAACGTAGCGAGCAAGTACGACAGTGGCCCGGAAAATGGGATGGAGTTGCTATTTCGGCCACCTTTGTTTGCCAAAAACTACCGTTCGTCAATATTCCTGACTTACTCCCTCCAGTGGAGGTGACCAAACAGGCCAAAACCCCAATTGCGCTGCGCTTCGATGACTGATAGTATGATTTCAGGCCAGTAACCGTTGCCCCTCGTTCGATCTTCTTAACCTGAGGACAGTCCCATGACCACACAAATCGCACTTCAGCAGCACGCTTTGGGCCGCATGATTGGTATGAGGTCATCAGCCGTGCCAATTCGCAAGTCGATTGAGCTTGCTCTTGAAAAAGAGCAGGAAGTCATTGTCAACTTTACGGGTGTCGAAGTGACTCAGTCTTTTGTCGATGAGCTTTTAGGTGCACTGATTTTGAGAGATGGCCCTGAGGTCATGCAACGGCTGATTCTTAAAGGGTGCACAGAACAGACCCGGGGGATAGTCAAATTTGTAGCTGCTGATCGTGCTGAGCAGTTCATGCTGGCAGTTCACTGAAACAGCCCATTCAAAAAAGCCTCGTCTTAGGCAAGACGAGGCTTTTTTTCGACCAACTGCTTACCGGCTACTCGGAAAACTAAACACCGCCCCCTCACGCACCCCGGCACTCGGCCAGCGTTGTGTGATGGTCTTGCGCTTGGTATAGAAGCGCACCGCATCCGGCCCGTAGGCGTGTAAGTCGCCAAACAGGCTGCGTTTCCAGCCGCCGAACGAGTGGTAGGCCACCGGCACCGGCAGCGGCACGTTGACACCCACCATGCCGACCAGAATGTTGTCTGTGAAGTAGCGCGCGGCCTCGCCGTCGCGGGTGAAGATGCAGGTGCCGTTGCCGTACTCGTGTGCGTCGATCAAATCCATGGCCTCTTGCAGGGTCTTGACGCGCACCACACCCAGCACCGGGCCGAAGATTTCTTCCTGGTAAATCTTCATGCCGGGCTTGACGTTGTCAAACAGGCAGGGGCCAAGGAAGTAGCCCTCGGCATGGCCTTCCACCAGCAGGCCGCGGCCATCCACCAGCAGCGTTGCGCCTTCAGCCACTCCTTGATCGACATAGCCCTTGACCTTCTCGAAGTGCGGCTTGGTCACCAGCGGGCCCATGTCCATGCCGGGCGCGGTGCCGGGGCCAACCTTCATCTTGGCCATCTCGACCTTCAGACCTTCAATCACCGCATCTGCCGTGGCATCCCCCACCGCCACCACCAGCGGGATGGCCATACAACGCTCGCCGCAGGAGCCAAAAGCCGCACCCATCAGGGCGCTGACGGCGTTGGCAATGTCGGCATCGGGCATGACCACGGCGTGGTTTTTGGCCCCGCCCAGGGCCTGCACACGTTTGCCGTGTTTGCAGCCCTCGGCGTAGATGTATTCGGCAATCGGTGTCGAGCCGACAAAGCTCACGGCCTTGACGCGCGGGTCTTGCAGCAGCGTGTCCACCGCTTCCTTGTCGCCGTTGACGACGTTGAGCACGCCGGGTGGCAGTCCGGCTTGCAGCGCCAGCTCGGCCACGCGCAGGGTCGAGCTGGGGTCGCGCTCAGACGGTTTGAGCACAAAGGTGTTGCCGCAGGCCACCGCCATCGGCCACATCCACAGCGGCACCATGGCCGGGAAGTTGAACGGGGTGATGCCGGCGGTCACGCCCAGGGCCTGGAATTCGCTCCAGCTGTCGATGGCCGGGCCGACGTTTTTGCTGTGCTCGCCTTTGAGCAGCTCGGGCGCATAAGAGGCGTATTCCACGTTTTCAATGCCGCGCTGCAGCTCGCCCAAGGCATCGGAGAGCACCTTGCCGTGTTCGGCGGTGATCATGGCGCAGAGTTCGTCGGCGTGCTGTTCCAGCAGCACTTTCAGGTTGCTCATGACGCGGGCGCGCTTGAGCGGCGGCGTGTTGCGCCAGGCGGGGTAAGCGGCTTGTGCGTTGGCAATGGCTTCTTCCACCGTGGCCTTGGGGGCCAGCAGAACCTGCTTCTCTGCCTTGCCGGTGGCGGGGTTGTAGACTGGCTGGCTGCGTCCAGCGGGGGTGACGATCTGGCCGCCAATCAGGTGGCCAATGGTGGGGAGAGTGGTAGTCATTTTGCTTGGAATTTAGAGGGTTAAAAATGGCTGTAGCGCTTATAAAATGTGCGTAAGTAGCTATTAAAACAATAGTTATTGGGTGATGTGCGCCATGGCGCGCTCCACATAGAGTTCCTTCTCGCCAACCGGGGCAAAGTAGTGCAGCACTTCACGGGCTGCTTCCAGCCCTTTCAGGCGGGAAATCAGCCAGGCGCTGACGTATTGGGCGGACAGGCAGCCACCCGCCGTAGCGACGTTGCCGTTGGCCACAAACGGCTGGTTGGTGACTTGCACGCCTGCCGCCTGCACCCACGGTTTGCTGGTGTTGTCGGTGCAGGCCGGCAGGCTGCCGAGCAGCCCCAACTTGGCCAGCAAAAAGGTTCCCGAGCATTGGGCCGCAATGAGCTGGCGCGCTGGGTCAAGCTGCAGTTGCGACATGATGTCGGCACTGGCCGCCACCTCGCGCGTCTTCATGCCGCTGCCAACCAACACGGCATCCGCCGCACACGCCTCGGGCAATTGAATGTGGGCCTCCACGGTCAAGCCGTTCATGGAGGTCACCCGCGCCGTCGGGCTGGCGATGCTGACACGCCAGTCCTTGTCACCCAAAAGGGTGAGGCGACTGAGCATGCCAAACGCGATCAAGGAGTCAAGCTCATTGAAGCCATCAAACGTCAGGATCGCAATGTGCATACCGGGGCTCAGGCGGTGGCGTTGAGGCACTCGCCCAGCGCGTTGACCAGGCTGTCCAACTGTTCGGGCGTGCTGATGAAAGGCGGGGCCAGCTGGATGGTGTCACCACCGTAGCGCACGTAAAAGCCTTTGTCCAGCATCGCCATGGCAATCTCGTAAGGCCGTTTGGCGGGCTCACCCGGCAGCGGGTCAATGGTCAAGCCAGCGGCCAGGCCAAAGTTGCGAATGTCGGCCACGTGTTTGGCTCCTTTGATCGAATGCACGGCATTCTCAAAATGTGGTGTCAGGTCTTTGACGCGGTCAATCATGTTCTCGCGCACCAGAATGTCCAGCGTGGCCAGGCCGACGGCGCAAGGCACCGGGTGGGCTGAGTAGGTGTAGCCGTGGGCAAATTCGAGCAGGTAGTCCGGCCCACCGGTAGCCATGAAGGTGTCGTAAATGGCCTTGCTGGCCAACACCGCGCCCAGCGGCTGCGCGCCGTTGGTGATCTGCTTGGCACAGTTCATGATGTCCGGGGTCACGCCAAACACTTCAGCGCCGGTCCAACCACCCATGCGGCCAAAGCCGGTGATGACTTCGTCAAAAATCAGCAGAATGTTGTTGGCGGTGCAAATCTCGCGGATGCGTTGCAAATAGCCCAGCGGTGGAATCACCACCCCGGCCGAGCCCGACATCGGCTCAATGATCACCGCCGCAATGTTGCTGGCATCGTGCAGGGCAATCAGCTTGAGCAGGTCTTCCGCCAGCACCGCGCCGTGTGGCCCGTCTGAAGGTGGCATGCCGCGGTAAAACGAGCCCAGCGGTGGTTGCGTGTGGGGCAGATGGTCAGCCGCAATGCCCTGGCCAAAAGTTTTGCGGTTGCCGCCAATGCCACCGACCGAAATGCCGCCAAAGTTGACCCCGTGGTAGCCTTTTTCGCGGCCAATCAGCAGGCTCTTGCTGGCCTGACCCTTGGCCCGCCAGTAGGCCCGCGCCATCTTCAGCGAGGTGTCGGCCGACTCTGAACCCGAGCCGGTGAAAAACACGTAGTCCAGCCCTTCAGGCGTGAGTTCTTTCAGCTTGTTGGCCAGGGCAAAAGAGAGTGGGTGGCCGAACTGGAAGGCCGGGGAGTAGTCCAGGTTGGCGAGCTGGCGCGTGGCGGCCTCGGTGATCTCGGCCCGGCCATGGCCCAGGCCACAAGTCCACAAACCGGACAAGCCATCGAATATCTTGCGCCCGTTGCTGTCAAAGTAATAGCAGCCTTCGGCCCGGGTGATCATGCGCGGGTTGGCTTTGAAGTTGCGGTTGCCGGTGAAGGGCATCCAGTGGGCATCGAGCCAGGCAGCATCGGTACGCGGCTGGGTCAGGGCTTGGGCATCAGACAGGTTCATGCGGAAATCCTTCAAAAATAAGTGCAACAAGACGCGGATTGTGGGGGCCTCTGTTACTCTTATAAATGTTTAACTATCACTACTTGGTTGCCAATCCATGCAAGTAAAAACCCGTGCCGCCCTGGGCCAGTTGAGTGACATGGACATCCGCCTGCTGCGGGTGTTCAAAAGCGTGGTCGATTGCGGTGGCATGGCCGCCGCCGAGCTGGAGCTCAACATCGGCACGTCAACCATCAGCCGCCACATCAAAGACCTGGAAACCCGCCTCGGCCTGACCCTGTGCCGCCGGGGTCGTGCCGGTTTTGCGCTCACGCCCGAGGGTGAGCAGATTTATGCCGAGACCCTGCGCCTGCTCAGCGGCGTGGATGCGTTTCGCAGCCGGGTGGATGAGATTCACCAGCGCATGGGCGGCGAGCTGCACATCGCCGTGTTTGACAAAACCGCCAGCAACCCCGCCGCCCACATCGGCGAGGCGATTGCGCTGTTTCAAGCCCAGGCCCCTGGCGTGAGCCTGCACCTGCATGTGGCCCCGCTGAACACGATTGAGCGCGGCGTGCTCGACGGCCAGTTCCAGGTCGGCATCATCCCCGGCCACCGCAGCTCCAAGCTGCTGGCCTACGACGAGTTGTTTGATGAAACCATGTACCTGTATTGCGGGCCCGGTCACCCACTGGCCGCCGCCGCACAGCCCCCCGCTGACTGGAACACGGTGCGTGCCCATGCCTTTGCCGGCCTGGGTTACCACTCGCCCAACATGGAGTTGAGCCAGCAAGTGTCTTTGAGCCGCGCCGCCACCGGCTACGACCAGGAGTCAATTGCCACGTTGATCCTGTCCGGCTGTTTTTTGGGCTTCTTGCCTGACCATTACGCGGCCGAGTTTGTGCGCCAGGGCCACATGCGCGCCTTCCAGCCAGAGACCTTCCACTACCGCTGCAGCTTTTTCAGCATTGTGCGAGCCTCCCCACAAGCCACCCGGGTCACCCAGGCGTTTCAGGCTTGCTTGCGTCAGGCACATTCACCTGCCCGCTTGTGATCACCTCAACGGGGACAGGGTTGTAACTTCTTTTTCCAGATACCTTGAGGCTGCAGCGCTTATTATGAAAGCATAAATAGCTATTGAATAAGTAGCAATCAAAGTCTTCGCAACGGCTGCTTGTGGCCTATTCATGACCTGTGTACACGCGCTTGAAGGCCTGTTGGCCGCTGCTTAGAATGGTGACAAAAGTCCGAGTTGGAAAAATAAGTTGGAGGAGCATTCCATCCATGCGTTTTGAGGCCAATGAGCAAACTCTTCCCCGGCTGCACCTGATCGGCACGCTGGTGATTGTGCTGCTGCTCACCCTTGCCCTGGGGGGCCATTTCACCTGGCAAAGCGAGCAAGAGCACCGAGCCTCGTTACAGCGCCTGGTGCAAACCGCGCAAGCCCAGAAGCAAAGCCGGCTCACGGCAGAGATGGAGTCGGCCACGAATTTTCTGGAATTCACCCGCAACCGGACTGAAGAGGTGCTGAAAAAAAGCCTGCGTGAGCAGGTGGATACCGCCATGCAGGTGGCCCAAGCCATTTACCGCCAGGAATCTCCCCGCAAAAGCGCCAAGGAAGTCAAGCGCCTGATTGTGGAAGCCTTGCGCCAGGTGCGTTTTTACGATGGGCGTGGCTATTACTTCATTGACGACATGTCGGGGCAATTTATCCTGTTGCCCACGGCACCCCAGCTGGAGGGCACCACCAACCTGGACAACCGCGACGACACCGGCCACTTCATCATGCGTGGGCTGATTGAGGCCGCTCACCTGCCCGACGGCACCGGGTTTTCACGCTACCGCTGGTACCCGCCGGACAACCCCAAAGTGATGGCGGACAAGCTGGCGTATGTGCGGCACTTCGCCCCTTATGACTGGTTGATTGGAACCGGTGACTACACCTACAAATGGGAGGAGATCCAGCAGCGTGTGGTGATCGAGCGCTTGCGCACCTTCAAGTTTGGCAACAGCGGCTACATTGGCTTGGTGGATCGCAACGGGGTCTTGTTGCTGTCCCACACCGGGGTCGCACTGGAAGGCCAGCACTACCAGCACATGCCGCAGATGCAGCGTGAAGCCTTGTCGGCCTTGATCGCCAAGGCCAATGCCGGCGGTGGTTTTGTGAATTACCTTTGGCCAGCCGAAAACAGCCGTGGCTCGGTGCATAAAACCGCCTTGGTCCGGCAGGTCGAACCCTGGGGCTGGGTGCTGGTGGCCACCGTTGAAGACAACGAAATGCAGACGGTGGTGGATGCCGAGCTGTTGCGGCACGAAAAAGACACACCGCAGCGCTGGCTTGAGCTGTTGTGGCCGGTGCTGCTGTCATTGGCGCTGGGTGTGGTGGCCTCGTGGGCTTTTGCCCGCTGGACGCGCCAGTTGTTTCATACCTACCATGCCAACATGCAGGCGCAAATCCGTGCCGTGCGTGAAAGCGAAGCCTTGTTTCATGCGGTGTTTGACAACGCCGCTGTGGGGATTGCCCAGGTCTCGCCCAGTGGCCAATTCATGCAAATCAACCAGCAATTCTGCGAGCTGATTGGTTATACCCATGACGAAGTTCTGGAGGCCGGCTTTGACTTTCAACGCATCACCTGGCCGGCGGATTTGCCAGGTGATCTGGCCCAAGTGCAGCGCCTGCTGGAGGGGCAGGCCGATAGCTACCGGCTGGAAAAGCGCTACATCCACAAAGACGGCCATACGCTGTGGGTGAGCCTGGCGGTTCAACTGGTGCGTGATGGACTGGGTGCGCCGCACTACTTTATTTCGGCGGTTGCCGACATCACCCAGCGCAAGCAGGCAGAACAAGCCTTGCAACTGGCTGCCAGTGTGTTCAGTCATGCGCGTGAAGGCATCATGATCACCCAGCCCGATGGCACTATTGTCAACGTCAACCAGGCGTTCACCCGCATCACCGGCTACAGCCGCGAAGACGTGCTGGGCCAAAACCCGCGCCTGCTCAACTCGGGTCGGCAAACCCCGGCGTATTACGAAGCCATGTGGAAAGATTTGCATGAAAAAGACCACTGGTACGGCGAGATATGGAACCAGCGCAAAAACGGCGAAGTGTTTGCCGAAATGGAAACCATCAGCGCGGTGCGTGACGAGCAGGGCCAGATCCAACACTTTGTGTCCCTGTTCTCGGACATCACCGCCCTCAAGGCCCATGAGCAGCAACTGGAGCACATGGCCCATTTTGATGCCCTGACCAGCTTGCCCAACCGCGTGTTGCTGGCAGACCGGTTGCACCAGGCCATGTTCAACGCGCAGCGGCGTGGCCAGCTGCTGGCCGTGGTTTACCTGGATCTGGACGGTTTTAAATCCATCAATGACATCCACGGCCATGATATGGGCGACCAATTGTTGATGAGCCTGTCGGAACACATGAAGTTGGCCTTGCGCGAAGGGGATACGCTGGCGCGTATCGGCGGCGACGAATTTGTCGCCGTGGTGGTGGATTTGTCCAACACGCAGGCCTGTGTGCCGCTGCTGGATCGCCTGCTGGCGGCCGCCCATGCGCCGGTGAAGCTGTCCGGGGTGGATTTGCAGGTCTCGGCCAGTCTGGGTGTCACTTTTTACCCGCAGACGGAAGACATTGATGCCGACCAATTGCAGCGCCAGGCAGATCAGGCCATGTACCAGGCCAAGCTCGCCGGCAAAAACCGTTACCACCTGTTTGATGCCGAACAAGACCGCAGTCTGCGGGGCTCCCACGAAAGCCAGGAGCATGTTCGCCAGGCCTTGCAGCATGACGAACTGGTGTTGTATTACCAACCCAAAGTGAATATGCGCACCGGCCAGGTGATTGGCGCAGAGGCGCTGATCCGCTGGCAACATCCGCAGCAAGGTTTGCTGGCTCCCGGACTGTTCTTGCCCGCCATTGAGGACCATCCGCTGGCTGTGGAGGTCGGTGAATGGGTGATCCACACCGCACTGGACCAGCTCCAGGTCTGGCAGGCGCAAGGGCTGGAGCTGGTGGTGAGTGTCAATGTGGGCGCACGCCAATTGCAGCAACACAATTTTGTGCAACGTCTGGCGCAGATGTTGGCCGCCCACCCTGCGGTCAAGCCCAACTGCCTGGAGCTGGAGGTGCTGGAAACCAGTGCGCTGGAAGACATCAGTGGCGTTTCACATGTCATTGAACAGTGCCGCCACATGGGGGTGACGTTTGCGCTGGACGACTTTGGCACCGGCTACTCGTCGCTCACCTACCTGAAACGCCTGCCGGTGGCGCTGCTCAAAATTGACCAGAGTTTTGTGCGTGACATGCTGCATAACCCGGACGATCTGGCCATTTTGCAAGGGGTGATTGGTCTGGCCCGAGCCTTCAAGCACGAGGTGATTGCCGAAGGGGTCGAAACCGTGGCGCACGGCGTGGTGCTGCTGCAACTGGGCTGCGAATTGGCACAAGGTTACGGCGTAGCCCGCCCCATGCCTGGGGCTGATTTGCCCCATTGGGTGCAACACTGGCAGCCGGATGCGGCATGGACAACTTCCGCAATGACCTGAGTTTTATAGAAGCTAGACCTCTAGTGCTTGTCTGGGTTGTGCTGATAGCTATGGATTTGATAGTTTTATGGTTTCCCCCACTCACACCCCCCGCCCTCTCTCGCCCCGCCGGGCGAAAGAGGGGGCTAACAGCCGTATTTGGCCTCGTCTTTGAACTGAGGCCAGACAAGGCCGCGGCCAACGGGGTGGTATGAGGATTCGGTGTGCTTGCGCTGATAAACCGCTCACCAACGCTCCGGCGCACCGATTGCCCAGACCAGACAGACACCCATACCGCTGTGTTGGCCGCTCGCTTTGTATGCCCTCCATTCAAACACTCGGCCGGATACGGCTGTTGACCCCCCTTTCCGCCCCGGCGGGGATGGAGAGGGGCTGGGGGTGAGGGGGGGCTACAAAAATCAGCCCTCCACCACAAGCACTTCATACAACAGCCGTATCGTTACAATTTCACAAGCTTTTTAGCCCTCTAGCGCTTGTAAAATAAGCGTAACAAGCTACAAATTAAATAGCAATTAAAGAAAGGTAAAAGCGGGATGCAAGTGCACGGAGTCATGGATGCGGGCATGGTGGCCATTTTTGTCACGGTCTACCTGGGCATGATTCTGGGCGGCTTGCCGCGCCTGAAGCTGGACCGCTCGGGTGTGGCGCTGCTGGGGGCCATCGGGGTGATTGGTCTGGGGGCCATGACGGTCGAGCAGGCTGCCCAAGCGGTTGATTTACCCACCGTGCTGCTGCTGTTTGCCTTCATGGTGGTATCTGCACAAATGCGCCTGGGCGGGTTTTACACCGCCATCACCCGCCGGGTGGCGGCGTTGCCCCTGGGGCGCAACGCCTTGCTGGGCGCGATTATTGCTGTGGCCGGGGCCCTGTCGGCGGTGTTTTCCAACGACATCATTTGCCTGGCCATGACCCCGGTGGTGGCGCAGTTGTGCCTGCAGCGCCGCCTCAACCCGGTGCCATTTTTGCTGGGGCTGGCCTGCGCGGCCAATATTGGCTCGGCCGCTACCCTGATTGGCAACCCGCAAAATATGCTGATCGGCTCGGTCTTGCAACTGCCGTTTGGCGCTTATGTGCACCGGGCCTTGCCGCCGGTGGCCGTGAGCCTGACGCTGCTGTGGGCCTGGCTGGCGTGGGGGCCGGGTGCCTCTGCACAAGCCCAAGCCGATGCGCTGGCTGGCTCAGCCGGGCGGGCGACGGCGGTGGGCTTGGGCAGCTTGCCAGCGGGGGATGACACGCTGCAAGCCCTGCCGTTTGATGCCTGGCAAACCACCAAAGGCCTGGTGGTCGCCGGTGTGCTGATGGGCGTGTTTTTGGCCACCGACTGGCCGCGTGAGGTGGCGGCACTGGTGGGCGCTGGTGTGCTGCTGCTCAGCCGCAGGCTGCATTCCTCTGATGTGATGGGCTATGTGGACTGGCCATTGTTGGTGCTGTTCATGGGCTTGTTTGTGGTTAACCACGCGTTCGACTCCACCGGACTGGCCACACAGGCGGTGGCGTTGTTGGCCGCTTGGGGTGTCCATCTGGCCGACCCCGGGCCATTGTTGGTGGCCGGGGTGGGGTTGTCCAACCTGGTGTCGAACGTGCCGGCGGTGATGCTGCTGCTGCCGCACCTCAAGGGCCTGGAGGCTGGTGTCACGCTGGCCCTGGTCAGTACCCTGGCGGGCAACTTGCTGCTGGTGGGCTCGATTGCCAATTTGATTGTGGTGGATCTGGCGCAAAAAAGCGGCATCCGCATCGACTGGCGTAT
The DNA here is from genome assembly GCF_019973615.1 of Rhodoferax lithotrophicus. GTDB lineage: Bacteria > Pseudomonadota > Gammaproteobacteria > Burkholderiales > Burkholderiaceae_C > Rhodoferax > Rhodoferax lithotrophicus. The sequence goes on from NZ_AP024238.1 coordinate 71,084, forward strand.
GCATGCCCGTGTAGGGGTGCCGGTCACGCTGCTGACGCTGACCGTGGTCTGGGTGTGGTTACGCTGGGTCTGAACGCGTGCCAAACGGCCCAGGGAGTTACCATTCATGTGTCGTTGCCCCTATTGATAAACACCTTTGCCTCATGCCCACTGTAGACAAACTGATTGCTCAAGCCGAGATATTTCCGTGGAACAGCACTTTTGCCACTGGAATAGAGGTGATTGATATCCAGCATCAGAAACTGGTGAACTTGCTCAACAAGCTGGCGGGCCACATGGCTTTTGGCTCGGACGAGTTGACCCTGACCATGGTGTTTGATGAGCTGGCTGACTATGCGGTGTACCACTTTGAGACCGAAGAAGGGGTGTGGAACAAATACCTCGGCGGGGATGCGCTGACGTTGACGCATGCCCAAACGCACCAGGATTTTGTGGCGCAGGTGAGCAAGGCCCGACAGCAGTTGAGTGGACTCACCTCCAACGAAGCCATTGAAGAATTGGTGTCGTTTTTGACGCACTGGCTGGCGTTTCATATTCTTGAAGACGACACCCACATGGCGCAAGTGGTTCTGGCGGTGCAAAGTGGAACCAGCTTGACGGATGCCAAAGTGGCTGCTGCGAAGCAGATGAAAGGGGCCGCCCGTGTGCTGATCCAGGCCGTGCTCAGCATGTACGACAGCCTGTCCTCACGGACCCTGGCGCTGCTGCGTGAAGTCAGCCAACGCCGCCGGATCGAAGAAAAATTGCGCTTATCCAGCAACATCATCGAGAGTTCGGCCGACGGCATTTTTATCACCGATACCCAGGGGGTGGTGACCGATGTAAACCCGGCTTTTTGCCTGGAACTGCAACGCCATCGCGACGAACTGCTGGGGCAGCCGGTGACGGCACTGATGCCCAGTTTGTTTGGCTCGACGCAAGGGCAAGCCGCCTGGGTGACAACCCAACAAGCCGGACATTGGGCCGGGGAGCTGAGCTGCCGCCGACCGGGTGGTGAACTGGAGCCCCTGTGGCTCACCCTTTCCCTGGTCAAAGATGAAGCCCACGAAACGCAGAATTTTGTCGGGGTGTTGTCATCGATTTCACAATTGGTGGAGCGTCACCAGGCTCTGGAAGCTGCGGCCAACCACGATCCCCTGACGGGCCTGCCCAATCGCCGCTTGTTGGCCGACCGGCTGAACCAGGCGCTGGAACGCAGCAAGCGCAACAGCACCCTTTTGGCGGTGTGTTACCTGGATCTGGATGGTTTCAAACTCATCAATGACCAAATGGGTCATGATGCGGGAGACTTGGTCCTCAAGGTGGTGGCCCGGCGCATGAAGCAGATGCTGCGCGCCGCTGACACGGTGGCCCGTATTGGTGGTGACGAATTTGTGGTGTTGCTGGGTGACCTGGCCCACCCCCAAGAGGGCACCGCCCTGATGGAACGCCTGTTGCGGGATGTCGCGCAGCCCATAAAGTTAGGCGACCAGTCGGTGCAGGTGGGAACCAGTCTGGGGGCCACCCTGTTCCCGGCCGATTCGGGCAAAGCGGACGTTTTACTCAAACACGCTGACCTGGCGCTGTACCAGGCCAAAGCCCAGGGCAAGGGCTGTTACCGGGTGTATGGCCACGCCTGAAGGCATCCGGCAACAGGTGTCATAGCTCAGGCCCGCATCAGCGCTTCAATGCCCGCCACATCCACCGGCACGTCGCGGGTGATGAGTTCACAACCTGTGGTGGTGACGAGGGCATCATCCTCAATACGAATGCCAATGTGGTGAAATTCCTCGGGCACCCCGTAGGCCGGGCGCACATAGATGCCCGGTTCAATGGTCAGGGCCATGCCCGGCTGCAGAATACGCGCCGGGCGGTTTTTCAGGGTTTCACCAGTCAGCGCATCCTGGCGGGTGCTGACCTGGCCAATTTCGCTGGGCTCGGTGTAATCCCCGCAGTCATGCACGTCCATGCCAATCCAGTGGCCGGTGCGGTGCATGTAAAACGGGAAGTAGGCGCGTTTTTCAATCACATCGTCCAGGCTGCCGACCTTGTTCTTGTCGAGCAGCCCCACATCCAGCATGCCTTGCGCCAGCACTTTGACGGTGGCGTCATGCGGGTCGGTGAAGCGGGCGCCAGCCCGGGTGGCGGCAATGGCCGCCTCTTGCGCGGCCAGCACCAGCTCATACAGCGTGCGCTGCGGCCCGGTGAAGCGCCCGTTGGCCGGGAAGGTGCGGGTGATGTCGCTGGCATAGCCGTCCAGCTCGCAGGCGGCATCAATCAGCACCAGCTCGCCATTGCGGATCAGGCCCCGGTCAGCCCGGTAATGCAGCACGCAAGCGTTGGCCCCGGCCGCCACGATCGAGCCGTAGGCCGGAAACTGTGAGCCGTGGCGGCGGAACTCGTGCAACAACTCGGCTTCCAGGTGGTATTCACGCAACTCCTGGCCGGCGCGCAACATCCCGGCGGACATCTGCATGGCGCGGATGTGCGCCGCAGCGCTGATTTGCCCGGCGCGGCGCATGAGGGCTTGCTCATGGGTGTCTTTCACCAGCCGCATTTCGTCCAGCACACCACACAGGTCGCGCTGGGTTTGCGGGCACAAGCTGCCGTAGCGCACCCGGGCGCGCAAACTGCCCAGCCAGCCATCCAGACGGGTTTCCAGGCCTTTGTGGGTGGCAAACGGGAACCACACCGCCTCACGGCCATCCAGCAGGGCGGGCAGTTTGGCATCCAGCTCGGTCACGGAAAACGCGGCGTTGATTGCCAACTGGGCCGGTGCAGCCTCTGGCCCGAGCCGGTAGCCATCCCAGATTTCACGCTCGGTGTCTTTGGGCTGGCAAAACAGGGTGGTTTGACCGTCGCCGCTGATGATCAACCAGGCCTTGGGCTCGGTGAAGCCGCATAGGTAATAAAAATAGCTGTCAGGCCGGTACGGAAAGTCGCTGTCGCGGTTGCGCTGCTGCTCTGGCGCAGTCGGGATGATGGCAATGCCGTTGGGGCCAATTTTTTGCGCCAGTTGGGCGCGACGCTGGGCGTAGATCGGGTTTGAATTCATGGCAATAGGTTGAGTTCGGCCAGCCTTTGGGGGGTTCCCACATCGGTCCACGGCCCGGTGTACAGCTCGGCACTGATGCGCTGATTGTCCATGGCGCGGCGTAACAACGGAGCCAGCGGGGCTTTGATGCCCTGCGGGTTGCCGCTGGCGATGTCGCACCACGGGGTTTGAAACAGTTCACGGCGAAACAGGCCGATGGTGGAGTAGGTGTAGCGCACTTGCGCCGTGTCTTTGGGCAGGTTCAGTGCCAGGGCCGGGCCGCCGTCGGTGCTGGCTTGCAGGCCAAAGTCGCCAGCGGGGTTGTGCGCCGGGTTGGGCACCAGCCACAGGTGGGCCAGCTTGTCGCTGGCGGCAAAACGCGCCTGGGCTTGCGGGGCAAATTCAAAGCCCGGCGTGAACACATCACCGGCCATCAGCCAGAACACATCCGCCAGCAGCGGCAGGGCGCGGACAATGCCACCGGCGGTTTCCAGCGCCCCGCCAAAGTCCTGGGCTTCGTGTGAGTAGCGAATGTTCAAGGCTGGTGATTGCTCTGAATTAAATAGCTGCTCGTGCTTATTTGACAGGCGCTTGAGCACAAAAATATCATGAAAATGCTGCTCAATCTGCCTCCCCAGCCAGGCGGTGTTCACCACCACGCTGGTGCAGCCACCCTGGGCCAAGGCTTCCAGATGCCACTGCATCAGCGGCTTGCCTTGCACCCTCAGCAAGGGTTTCGGGCAGGTATCGGTGAGCGGGCGCATCCGCTCGCCCCGGCCTGCCGCCAGCAGCATGGCGGTGGCGGGGTTTGGGGTGGGGGCAGGGTTTGACAAGGGCAGACTCAGACGTTGAAGGGGGCAGCAAGCATAGCCCAAACGTCACACGTTGGCCGCCATGCGATAGCATGGCTTCCTCTTCGTGCAACCGCTATCATGGCAACAACCTAGCCGCTCCAGGAGGATCGCATGGAGCTGATGGTCAACGAGGCATCCTATGACTGACGTACCCAAGCATGACGCAATTTACCCCGATTTGCCGCCCGAAGACCTTCAGCGCCTGCATTCCCGCATCTTCAACGACAGTGACCAGGGCATTCTGATCACCGATGCCCATGAGCGCATTGTGTCCGTCAATCTGGCCTTTACCCAAATCACCGGCTATAGCCGTGCCGAGGCCATTGGCCAAACCACCGATCTGTTGCGCTCGGGTGTGCATGATGCCGAGTTTCGCGCCAAGGTGACGGCGGCCATGGCGGGTGAGGGACCGTGGCAGGGTGAGATTATTGGCAAGCGCAAAAATGGCGAGCTGTTTCCGCAAAACGTGACGATCAGCGTGGTGCGTGATGAATCTGGGGCCATCACCCATGCGTTGTCCATTTTTTCAGACATCAGTGTGCTGCACCAGGCCCAGGAACGGATTGCCCGGCTGGCCAATTTTGATGATTTGACTGGTTTGCCCAATCGCTCACACTTCATCCAGCTGGTGGAGGTGGCGCTGGCCAGTGTCAAACGTCACCAGCAGGTGGCTGCGGTCATGACGGTGGAGTTGGAGCGCCTGTCCAACATCAGCGACTCGCTCGGCCTGGATGTGGCGGACGAGTTGCTCCAGCAAATCAGCCAGCGCTTTGGCCAGACTCTGCGTGTCACCGATGTGTTGGCCAAAGTGGGCAGTGACCAATTTGTGGTGGGTTTGCTCAGCCTGGAGCAGCGTGAGCACGCGGGTATTGTGGCCAAGAAGCTGCTCGCGGTGATGGAGGCTCCGTTTCAGGTTCAGTCCCAGCTGGTGCATGTTGGCTTGAGCGTGGGGATTGCGGTGTTCCCGGATGACGCGCAGGACGTGGCCTCGCTGCTGCGTTATTCCGATGTGTCGGTCAACCGCATCAAGGCCGAAGAGGAGTCTGGCTATCTCTTTTACAGCCCGGAGATGAACCAGCGTGCCAAAGAAAAATGGCAGCTTGAAGGTGAGTTGCGCCACGCCTTGGTGGCCCAGCAACTGGTGTTGCACTACCAGCCCAAGGTGAGTTTGCGCACTGGCGAGATTGTTGGAGCCGAGGCCCTTATCCGCTGGCGCCACCCGACCAATGGCATGGTGTCACCTGCCAAATTTATCCCGGTGGCGGAAGAAACCGGGCTGATCCTGGACATTGGCAGCTGGGTACTGGATGAAGCCTGCCGCCAGATGCGTGCCTGGATGGATGCCGGTTTGGCCATGCCCATCATTGCGGTCAATTTGTCGGCCCGCCAGTTTGACCGGCTGTTGCCCAACCGCTTGCGCACGGTGCTGGAGCGTTACCAATTGCCACCAGAGTGCCTGCAGCTGGAAATTACCGAAAGTCTGCTGGTGCGCGGCGCAGAAGGGGTCATCAGCATCATGAACGAGCTGGTGGCCATGGGGCTGGCGCTGTCGATGGACGACTTTGGCACCGGTTATTCCAGTCTGTCGTACCTGAAAAAATTCCCCATCTCCACCCTCAAGATTGACCGTGCGTTTGTGATTGGGGTGCCCACCGATGAAAACGACTGTGCCATTGCCCAGGCGATCATCACCCTGGCCAAACAACTGCGTCAGGAAATTGTGGCCGAAGGTGTGGAAACCCGTGAACAAATGGCGTTTTTGCGCCAATTGGGCTGCGACCAGTTGCAGGGCTTTCTGTTCAGCCCGCCGGTGGCGGTGTCCGACTTTGAGTCCATGGTGTTGTCCGGCCTGCGCCTGACACTGGAGCCTTAACGCTGGTTGACTGACACCTTGCCAAAGACGGTCTGGGCTTCCCGTGGCAGGCAACGCCAGTAGGCTGGATGGGCTTGTACCGTGCCTTGTAATGCTGCTGCGGCTTGCCAGCCCCAGCGCGGCTGGTACAAAAAGGCGCGGGCCAAGGCCACCAGATCGGCATCCCCCGCTTGCACAATGGCTTCAGCTTGATGTGGGTCGGTGATCAGCCCCACGCTGGTGGTGACCATGCCGGTGGCTTGCCGGATGGCACGGGCAAAAGGCACTTGGTAGAGTGTACCCAGGGCGATTTTTTGCTGCGGCGACACGCCGCCGGAGGACACGTGGATGAAGTCGCACCCCAGGGTTTTGAGTTGCTGGGCCAAGGCCACACTTTGTGGCAGATCCCAGGCACCGTCCACCCAGTCGGTGGCGGACAGACGGACCCCCAGCACACCACGGTAAGCCGCGCGCACGGCGGCAAACACCTCCAGCGGAAAGCGGCAGCGGTTCTCAAACGAGCCGCCATAGGCATCGCTGCGCTGGTTGGCCAGGGGGGACAAAAACTGGTGCAGCAAATAGCCGTGGGCGCAGTGCAGCTCAATGGCATCCACCCCCAGGTGATCCGCACGCTGGGCAGCGGCCACAAACGCCGCAACGATGTCGCGCAAACCATCGGGTGTGAGGGCCTGTGGAGGTGTTTCGCTGGGCAAATGGGGCACCGCCGATGGCCCCACCGTTTGCCAGCCGCCTTGTGCGGGTGACAGTAATTGCCCACCTTGCCACGGCACCGCGCTGGAGGCCTTGCGCCCGGCGTGCGCCAGCTGAATACACACCGCTGTGCTCGGGGCCAGCGCCCGGGCGCGGCGCAGATGCTCGGCCATGGCCGCCTCGGTGCGCGCATCCCACAGCCCCAGGCAGTTGGGGGTGATGCGACCTTCAGGCAACACGGCGGTGGCCTCAATGGTGAACATGGCCGCACCGCTGTTGAGCAGACTGCCCCAGTGCATCAGATGCCAGTCGGTGGCGCAACCGTCCTGCGCTTGGTACTGGCACATCGGGGCGACCACGATGCGATTGGGCAGTGTGATGCCACCGCGTTGGGAGGGCAAATACAAAGGGGTAAACAAGTGGCTCATGAGGGGTATCCAGCGTTGGCGGGGGATTCATTTGGGTGTGACAAGCATAGCCCAAACGTGCCACCGAAGCTGATTGCCCGCGTGTCCTGAGGGCAGCTGTTTTTGTGAAAATTGGCGTAGGTTCTGGTATGCACCATAAAATCGCGGGCTACCTTATTTGATTTACCGTCAATTCCCGGAGCATTCCCATGGCTGAACCCACCCCAACACCCCAAGTCACTACACCAGCGGGTGTCAGCCGCGTTGACATGGCCAACGCCATTCGCGCTTTGACCATGGACGCGGTACAAGCCGCCAACTCCGGTCACCCGGGCGCCCCCATGGGCATGGCTGACATGGCCGTGGCCTTGTGGGGCAGCCACCTCAAGCACAACCCAGGCAATCCCAAGTGGTTTGACCGCGACCGCTTTGTGCTTTCCAATGGGCACGGCTCCATGTTGCTGTATTCGGTGCTGCACCTCACAGGTTACAAACTGCCGATCAAAGAGCTGAAAAACTTTCGCCAGCTGCACAGCAAAACCCCAGGCCACCCGGAAGTGGATGTAACCCCCGGTGTGGAAACCACCACCGGCCCGCTGGGTCAGGGCATCACCAACGCGGTGGGTATGGCGTTGGCCGAAAAACTGTTGGCCCAGGAATTCAACCGTGAAGGTTTCCAGGTGGTGGACCACCACACCTACGCCTTCCTGGGCGACGGCTGCATGATGGAAGGCATCAGCCACGAAGCCGCGGCCCTGGCTGGTGCCTGGAAGCTCGGCAAGCTGATTGCTTTGTATGACGACAACGGTATTTCAATTGATGGCCAGGTGAGCCCCTGGTTCATTGACAACACGGCGCTGCGTTTTGTGGCCTACGGCTGGAATGTGCTGGGCCCTATCAATGGGCAAGACTCGGAGCTGGTGGCCCAAACCATTGCCCGCGCCAAGGAATGCACCGACAAACCCACGCTGATCATCTGCAAAACCGCCATTGGTGCGGGCAGCCCGAACCGCGCAGGCACCTCCAAAGCTCACGGCGAACCCTTGGGTGCGGAAGAAATCGGGCTCACCCGCGAAGCCATTGGTTGGCCGCATGCCCCGTTTGTGATCCCCAAAAACATCGCTGCCGCCTGGGATGCCAAAGCTGCTGGTAGTGCCGCCGAGAAAGCCTGGAACGACACCTTTGCCAAGTACAAGACCGCCCACCCGGCGTTGGCCAAAGAGCTGACACGCCGCATGAAGGGTGAACTGCCGAAAAACTTTGCCCAGGTGGCGGTGGACACCGCAGTGGCCGCGCACACCAAGATGGAGACCGTGGCCAGCCGCAAGGCCAGCCAGCTGGCGCTGGAATCCTTCACTGCAGCTCTGCCCGAGATGCTGGGTGGTTCGGCCGACCTGACCGGCTCCAACCTGACCAACACCAAGAGCACCCCCGCCTTGCGGGTGGATGACCAGGGCGTACCCAATGGGGGCCGCCACATCAACTACGGCGTGCGTGAATTCGGCATGGCTGCCATCATGAACGGTGTGGCGCTGCATGGCGGCTATATCCCCTACGGTGGCACCTTCATGACCTTCAGCGACTACAGCCGCAACGCCATCCGTATGGCCGCGTTGATGAAGCTGCGCGTGGTGCATGTCTTCACCCATGACAGTATTGGTCTGGGCGAAGATGGCCCGACCCACCAGTCGATTGAGCACGCCGCCAGCCTGCGCCTGATTCCCAACCTGGACGTGTGGCGTCCGGGTGACACAGCCGAGACCGCCGTGGCCTGGGCCGTGGCCCTGCAAAACAAGACCAAGCCCACAGCACTGCTGCTGAGCCGCCAGAACATCAGCTATGCGCCCAAGGCCAGCCTGGGTGACATCAGCAAAGGGGCTTACGTGTTGGCCGAACCCACCGAAGTGGGTTTGAAGAAAAAAGCCCAGGCGGTGATCATCGCCACTGGCTCGGAAGTGCAACTGGCCTTGAAGGCACAAGAGCTTCTTGCTACACGAAAGATAGCTGTCCGTGTAGTTTCCATGCCGAGTAACACCACTTTTGATCAACAAGATGTGGCTTACAAGACGGCGGTTTTGCCCAAGGGCTTGCCGCGTATTGCGGTGGAAATGGGTGTGACAGATGGCTGGTGGAAATACGGCTGCGCCGCCGTGGTGGGTATTGACACCTTTGGTGAATCCGCCCCTGCGCCGGTGTTGTTCAAGCACTTTGGTTTTACGCCTGAGAATGTGGCGGACACGGTCGAGGCTGTGCTTCGCAAGTAATTACGGTTGTTTTTGATTCATTAACTTTTGGAGAACCCTATGACGATCAAGATTGGTATCAACGGCTTTGGCCGCATCGGCCGCAACGTGTTGCGCTCGGCCCTGCAAAATTTCAGCGACATCGAAGTCGTTGCCATCAATGACCTGCTGGAACCAGAATACCTGGCTTACATGCTGCAGTACGACTCGGTGCATGGCCGCTTCAAGGGTGAAGTCTCGGTGGAAGGCAGCACCCTGGTGGTGAATGGCAAAAAGATCCGCCTGACACAAGAGCGTGACCCAGCCAACCTGAAATGGAACGAAGTCGGTGCCGACATCGTGATCGAATCCACCGGTATCTTTTTGGACAAGGCCGGTGGCGAAAAACACCTGGCAGCCGGTGCCAAAAAGGTCATCTTCTCGGCGCCTTCCAAAGACGACACCCCGATGTTTGTGTTTGGTGTGAACCACAACACCTACGCTGGTCAGGCCATCATTTCCAACGCTTCTTGCACCACCAACTGCCTGGCTCCCCTGGCCAAGGTGATTCATGACAAGTTTGGCATCAAACGCGGTTTGATGACCACCGTACACGCCGCTACTGCGACACAAAAAACCGTGGATGGGCCGTCCAACAAAGACTGGCGCGGTGGCCGTGGCATTCTGGAAAACATCATTCCCTCTTCCACCGGCGCGGCCAAAGCGGTGGGTGTGGTGATTCCTGAGCTGAACAAGAAGCTCACCGGCATGTCCTTCCGGGTGCCGACCAGCGACGTGTCGGTGGTGGACCTGACCTGTGAACTCAACACCAGCGCCACCATGGCTGAAATCTGCGCCGAAATCAAGGCCCAGTCCGAAGGTGCATTGAAGGGCGTGCTGGGTTATACCGACCAGAAAGTGGTGGCCACCGACTTCCGTGGTGAAACCCGCACCTCGGTGTTTGATGCCGATGCCTCCATTGCCCTGGACGGCACCTTTGTCAAGCTGGTGAGCTGGTATGACAATGAATGGGGTTACTCCAACAAGTGTCTGGAAATGGTGCGCGTGGTTGCCAAGTAACTGATTCCCGTCTCAATAAAAGTCAAAGCCCACACCATTGTCGGTGTGGGCTTTTTTGTATGCAAAAAAAGGGCGAGGACGGAATCAGCGTACTGGCGCGGGCTTTAAAAAATCGGGTTGACGCGACCCGACCGAAACAGGGGCGAGGTGTCTTGACAAGCTTTTGATCATTGATGCGCAAAGCGTAAAAACACCGACCGTGTGATACCCCAGCGCTGGGTGGTGGCGCATTCCTTTGCATGGCTGGAGAAATGTCGGCGTTTGTGGAAGAGCTGTGAACGAAAGCTCAACACCAGCTTGCCGTTCGTTCATCTGACTTGCCTGATCCTGTGGGTTCGGAGATCATCAACCGGCTCTCAGGTATTTTCCTCCTGCTTTCTCAGGTATTGGCCTGATGTTCATGGCACCAACATGCGCCTACAGTGGGTGCCATGTCAGAAAACATTTCAAATCAACACACAGACAGGGTCACATCATGAGTCTGCGTATTTTGTTGGTGGATGACAACCTCACATTCATGACCGCTGTCAGCCAGTGTCTGGCCTTGTTGCCCAACACTGAAGTGGTTGGTCAGGTCACCAGCGGTGCCGAGGCCTTGATTCAAGTCAAAGCGCTGCACCCCGACCTGGTGCTGCTGGACATTGTCATGCCCCACATGACGGGCCTGGAGGTCGCGGCCCAGTTGAGAACCTGGCCTCACGCGCCGCACATTCTTTTTTTATCTTTGCATGACAACGATTCATACCGCACTGCGGCACGTGAACTCGGTGCTGTGTCCCTGGTGGGCAAAGCCAATTTTGTCGTTGACCTGATCCCCATCATCACCCAACTTGCAGCAACCATGGTCCGAACGCAACAAGAGACACCCGAACAAGACCCTCAACAACCTACAGAGGCGGCCACATGAACAACCTGTTTCACCGCCATCCAGAGCTTGTAGGGTGTCTGGCTTTCGGGCTGGTCAGCAGTGCCGCTGTGTTGTTGGCTGGTGGGCTGGACTGGCTGCCTGGCGTGTTGGCCTTGGTGATACTGGCATTGAGTGTGTTGCTCAGTATCAAACTGCAGTCATTGCGCTTGATCCAACAGCAGTCGATGGCCGATTACCTGACTGCCCAGGCCAACTTTGGCAAGGCAGTGATACCGGTCTGGCAAAACCACATTGAATCGTCGCGCAGTCAGATGGAATCTGCCGTGAATGCATTGTCAGAACGGTTTGGTGGCATTGTGGACAAGCTCGACACCGCCTTGCACACCGCCACCCGGTCCACCGACAGCATTGAGGGCAGTGGCTTGGGGGCACTTTTTAACCGCAGTGAAGCCGATTTGCGGGCCATGATTACGGTACAGGAATCCGCCATGGCCAGCATGGAAAACATGCTGGCCAAAGTGCAGGGGCTGGATCGCTTTATTGTGGAACTCCAGGACATGGCCTCTGACGTGGCCCGCATTGCCCAGCAAACCAACCTGCTGGCGCTGAATGCCGCTATTGAAGCGGCCCGTGCGGGTGAATTGGGCCGTGGTTTTGCGGTGGTAGCCAAAGAGTTCCGCATGTTGTCCAACCAATCGGGCGACACAGGTCGCAAAATCGCCGAAAAGGTCAACATCATCAACAGCGCCATCATCGACACCTGCACCGTGGTGCGTGAATCGGTATCGGCGGAAGATGGCTCCCTGCAAGCCGTGCATGCCACCATTGATCGGGTCATGAGTGACTTCAAAGGCGTGACCGAAGCCTTTCAGCACTCCAGTGACCTGTTGCAAACCGAGAGCATGAGTATCCAGGTTGAGGTGAACCAGGCGTTGGTCGAAATGCAGTTCCAGGATCGGGTAAGCCAGATCATGACGCAGGTACACAAGAACATGGACCGCCTGCCACAGATGCTGCAAGACCAAAGCCAGCACTACAGCCAAACCCAGTTGTTGCAAGCACCCGATGCCGAGCTGCTGTTAGCCGAGCTGAAGAAAACCTATGTGATGGCCGACCAGCACGTCATTCACGAAGGTGGCAAGGTTCAGCAAAGCGGCACCACCGACATCAGCTTTTTCTAGAGGATGAAAACATGGCAAAACTCATAATGGTCGTTGACGATTCCGCCTCCATGCGGCGGGTGGTCAGCATTGCACTCAAAGGTGCAGGCTATGACGTGATCGAGGGCTGCGACGGCAAAGACGCGCTCACCAAGCTCACCGGTCAAAAGGTGCACATGATCATCAGCGACGTGAACATGCCGGTCATGGATGGCATTGCCTTCCTGAAAGTCGTCAAACAAATGCCGGCCTATAAATTCACCCCGGTCATCATGCTCACCACCGAGTCGGCCGAAGAGAAAAAGCGCGAAGGCCAGGCCGCAGGCGCACGCGCCTGGGTGGTGAAACCGTTTCAACCCGAACAACTGGTCAACGCCGTGCAACGGCTGTGCCTGCCATGAACACCACCAACCCCCTGCGCATCCAGGGCGAGCTCACCATCTTTCGCGCGATGGAACTCAAGCCCTTGCTGCTGGCGGAACCGCCCATCGACGAGATTGATTTGTCCGGTGTCACTGATCTGGACACCGCGGGCGTGCAACTGCTGATGCTGGCCAAAAAAACCGCACGGCTGCAAAACCGCGATGTACGGCTGGTCGGGCACAGCCCGGCGGTGCTGGAGGTGTTTGAGCTACTCAACGTAGCGGCTTATTTTGGTGACCCTCTGGTGATGGATTCCAGCGCCAATGCTGCAACCCCAAGGAGCTGACATGGATATGGATGACGCACTGGAGACGTTCATTGTTGAATGTCGGGAATTGCTTGAAGACATGGAAACCGCCCTTCTGGCCGTGGAGGGTGAAGCAGAAAAAGACGAACTGATCAATGCCATCTTTCGCGCTGCCCACACGATCAAAGGCTCCAGCGGCCTGTTCGCCATGGACCATGTGGTGGCCTTTACCCATGTGGTGGAAAGTGTGCTCGACAAGGTGCGCGCAGGCAAGCTGGTGCTGGCGGACAAGCTGGTGGTGCTGATGCTGGCCTGCTGTGACCATCTGGGTGCGCTGGTGGACGGCATTGCCGCGGGTGAGCTACATGGCACACCCGAGCTGCAAGTCCAGGGTGAACCGCTGATAGTCCAATTACGCGCCTACCTGGATACTCCTAAAAAAGAAGCTACCAGCGCAATATCTACAAGCGCTACAGGCCAAAATGATGCTGAAAATGTGCAGCGTATCCATAGCGACAACGTTCACGCGGATCACTGGCACATTTCGGTGCGTTTTGGGGCCGATGTGCTGCGTAATGGCATGGACCCGCTGTCGTTTATTCGTTATCTCAATACCATGGGCAAGATTTCGGCGATTGAGACCCTGACCGATGCATTGCCAACAGCTGATTTGATGGACCCCGAGCTGTGTTACCTGGGGTTTGAGATGGCGTTTCAAACCCAGGTGGACAAAGCGGCCATTGAACGTGTGTTTGAGTTTGTGCGCGACGACTGCCGCTTGGTGATCCTGCCACCGCACAGCCGTATTTCCGAATACATCCGCCTGATCAGCCTGCAGCAAGGAGAAGCAGCCCGCCTGGGCGACATGCTGGTGCGTTGCGGCACGCTCACCGCCCAAGAGCTGGACATGGCACTCAACACCCAGGTGGATGTGCCTGCCAAACCCATCGGGACCATTTTGGTGGAACAAGGCTCGGTGCAGCCAGAGGTGGTGGAAGCTGCACTCACCAAGCAAAAGCAGGTCAAGGAAATGGGCGCGGCCGAGAGCAAATCCATCCGCGTGGATGCCGACAAGCTGGATCAGCTGATCAACCTGGTAGGTGAGCTGATCATTGCCGGGGCCAGTGTCAACATGATTGCCCACCGCTCCAAGGTGATTGAGCTGACGGAAGCCACCTCCAAACTGGCCACGCTGGTGGAAGAAGTGCGCGACAGCGCCCTGCAATTACGCATGGTGCGTATTGGGGCCACCTTCAGCCGCTTTCAGCGCGTGGTGCACGATGTGTCGCGTGACCTGGGCAAAGATGTGGCGCTGGTCATTGACGGCGAAGACACCGAGCTGGACAAAACCGTGGTCGAGAAAATTGGCGACCCGTTGATGCATCTGGTGCGTAACAGCATGGACCACGGCATTGAGAGCGCCGAGGTACGCCAACAACGCGGCAAACCAACACAAGGCACCTTGAAGCTCAATGCCTTTCACGACAGTGGCGCGATTGTGATTACCGTACAAGACGACGGCGGGGGTCTGAAAAAAGACCGTATTCTGGCCAAAGCCATCGAGCGTGGGCTGGTTGAGCCGGGTCACCACTTGAGCGACAGTGAAATTTATGCACTGATCTTTGAGCCCGGTTTTTCTACCGCCGAGAAGGTCACCAACCTGTCTGGCCGGGGCGTGGGGCTGGATGTGGTCAAACGCAACATCACCGCCCTGCGCGGGACGGTAGGCATTGCCAGTGAAGAAGGTGTGGGCACCAAGGTGACGGTACGCCTGCCGCTGACACTGGCCATCATTGACGGCTTCCTGGTCGGCGTAGACAAGGCGGTGTATGCCATTCCGCTGGACATGATCGAAGAGTGTGTGGCCTACAGCGCCGAGCCAGGGCACGACTACACCAACCTGCGTGGTCAGGTGCTGCCCTTCATCCGCCTGCGCGAACTGTTCTCGGTTCCAGGCAAACCGGCCAAGGGCGAAAACATCGTGGTACTCAAACACGCCGGGCAAAAAGCCGGGCTGGTGGTGGACACCTTGCTGGGCGAGTTTCAGACCGTGATCAAACCGCTGGGCCAGATGTTTGCGCAGAGTAAATGCATCAGCGGCTCCACCATTCTGGGCAGCGGCGATGTGGCCCTGATTCTGGATGTGCCGCAACTGGTGCGCCGCAGCATCAACGCCGTAAAAACTGGCATGCCAGCATCTAGCCGCGTCGAGCAATACGAGGGGCAGACACCATGAACAGACGCACCGACAACAGGGATATGCAGTCCGCAAGACATCGTCCATGGGCCAAGGGATATGTCAGTCAACTTGTGAGCACATTCTTTTTAAGTATTTATTGTGCAGATGAACAGCAAGCGGGTTTCCAAATTTAAAGAGGAATCATCATGTTTTCAAATTTAAAAATCTCGATGAGACTGGCACTTTCATTCATTGTGGTTTTATCACTCACCCTGTTTATTGGCCTGTTTTCCGTATTTGAATTAGGGAAAGTTAACCAGACCTCGACGGACATGGAAATCAACTGGATGCCCAGTGTCCGTGTCACCTCGGCGCTGGATACCAATGTTTCTGATTTTCGAATTGCCGAGCTACAGCACATTTTGTCCACAGATGACAAGGACATGAGCAAATACGAGCAAGACCTCTCAAAAATAACATCGGTCATTGAAAAGAATAGAAGTGAATACGAAAAATTAATATCCTCAGCTGAGGAAAGAAAAATATATGACTTGTTCACAAGCAACTGGAATGACTATTTAGCAGAACACAACAAACTGCTTGCCCTATCCCGGGCCAATAAAAACGATGAGGCCAAAGCACTGATCCGCGGGAATTCGCAAAAACAATTCGACGAGGCCAGCATTGACCTGCAAAAATTGGTCGAATTGAATGTAGAGGGCGGCAAAGATTCCAGCAAAACTGGCGATGCACTGTATGCCTCATCGCGCATGTGGATCTTTGGTGCTTTGATTGCTGCTGTGCTGTTAGGTGCTGGGTTGGCATTCATGGTTGTGCGCAGCATCACCGGCCCCACCAGGCGGATCGTTGAGAGTGCGGACAAGATGGCCGCTGGCGATTTCAGCTTCAAACTCGAACTCAACAGCAAGGACGAAATGGGCATGCTGGCCAATGCGATGCGCAGCCTGCAAGGCGCGGTACAAGCCATGACCGCTGATGCTGTTCTGCTGTCCAAAGCCGCGGTGGAAGGCAAACTGGCCACCCGAGCCGATGCCAGCAAGCACCAGGGTGACTTCCAGGGCATTGTCAAAGGGGTCAACGACACCCTCGACGCTGTCATCACCCCCTTGAACGTGGCCGCAGGCTATGTGGATCGCATCGCCAAAGGCGAAACCCCACCCAAGATCACCGACACCTATAACGGTGACTTCAATACCCTCAAAAACAACCTGAACGCCTGCATTGATGCCATCAACGCCCAAGCCACTTCCGCCCAGGGCATTGCCGACGGCAACCTGGGTGTGACCATCAACGTGCGCTCAGAATCCGACGTGGTCGCCAAGAGCCTGGTGGGCATCACCAAAGTGCTGCAAAGCCTGCAGACCGAGCTGCAACGCCTGACCGTGGCGTCCAAAGACGGACTCCTTTCCGAGCGTGGCAAACCCGAGCAATTCAAGGGGGCCTATGCCGAAGTGATTGGTGGGGTGAATCAAATGCTCGATGCCATCTTGCTGCCCATTGGCGAAGGCAACCGTGTGCTCAGCCTGATCCGTGGCGGCAACCTGCGCGAACGGGTGGAGATTGCCTGCAAGGGTGACCACGACAAGATGAAGCAAGCCATCAACGGCGTACACGCCTGGTTGAGCGAACTGATTACCTATGTGACGAAAGTAGCCAATGGCGACATGACCGCGACCATGGGCAAAGCTTCCAACGACGACCAGATTCACGAATACCTGGTTCTTCTGAAACAAAATATCCAGAACCTGGTGGCCGACACCAACATGCTGTCCAAGGCCGCCCTGGCTGGAAAATTTGAAACTAGAGCCGATGCCAGCAAGCATCAGGGTGACTTCTACAAAGTCATCGCCGGAACCAATGGCACGCTGGATGTGGTGGTCGACAAACTGGAGTGGTATCGCTCCATCATTGATGCCGTTCCGTTCCCGATCCACGTGATTGATCTGGACATGAAATGGACTTACCTCAACAAGGCGTTCGAGAAACTGATGGTCGAGCGCGGTTATGTGCGCGACCGCCAGGACGCAGTAGGCCGCCCCTGCTCCACGGCCAATGCCAACATCTGTAACACCAAGAACTGCGGCATCATGCAGCTCAAGAGTGGCGTCAAGGAAAGCTTCTTTGACTGGGGCAACCTGAAGTGCAAACAAGACACCGCCAACGTGCTCAATGCCAAAGGTGAGGCGGTGGGCTATGTGGAAACCGTGACCGATCTCTCCGCAACCCTGGGTGTCAAGAGTTACACCGAAAAAGAAGTGCAGCGCGTCGCCATGAACCTGGAGCGCCTGAGCAGTGGTGACCTCAACCTGGATCTGCAGACACAAGAAGCAGATCAATACACGCTGGAAGTCAAAACCCAGTTTGGCAAAATCAACAAGAGCTTCCAGCAAGTCGGGGTGTCGCTCAATGCACTGGTGGCCGATGCCACCATGCTGTCCGAGGCCGCCGTGGGCGGCAAACTCGCCACCCGGGCCGATGCCAGCAAACACCATGGCGAGTACCAGAAAGTCGTCAAAGGGGTCAATGACACGCTGGATGCCGTGATTGGCCCACTGAACGTGGCCGCAGGCTATGTGGATCGCATCTCCAAGGGCGATATTCCACAGAAGATCACCGACACCTACAACGGCGACTTCAACACCCTCAAAAACAACCTCAACACCTGCGTGGATTCGGTCAATGCGCTGGTGGCCGATGCCAACCTGCTGGCCAAGGCGGCGGTAGACGGCAAACTCGCCACCCGGGCCGATGCCAGCAAACACCAGGGCGACTTCCGCAAAGTGGTGGCCGGTGTCAACGACACGCTGGATGCGGTCATAGGCCCGCTGAACGTGGCCGCAGGTTATGTGGATCGCATTGCCAAAGGCGAAACCCCGTCCAAGATCACCGACACCTACAACGGTGACTTCAACGTGCTCAAGAACAACCTGAACGCCTGCATTGAGGCTATCAATGCCCAGGCGGCTTCGGCTCAAGGCATTGCCGACGGCAACCTGGATGTGGCCATCAACGTACGCTGCGAGTCCGACGTGGTGGCCAAGAGCCTGGTGGGCATCACCAAGGTGCTGATGAACCTGCAAACCGAGCTGCTGCGTCTGACCCAGGCCTCCAAAGAAGGATTGTTGTCCGAGCGCGGCAAACCCGCACAGTTCAAGGGAGCCTATGCCGATGTGATCAAAGGGGTCAACGAGATGCTTGATGCCATTCTGCTGCCCATTGGTGAGGGCAACCGCATCCTGGCGCAAATCTCCGAAGGCAAGCTCGACGAGCTGATTGCCCAGACCTACAAGGGCGATCACGAGAAGATGAAGCAGGCCATCAACAACGTGGCCAAGGCCGTTAACGCCTTGGCCGCCGATGCCAACCTGTTGTCACAAGCAGCGGTGGGTGGCAAGCTTGATGTCCGCGCCGATGCCAGCAAACACCTGGGTGACTACCGCAAGGTGGTCAACGGCTTGAACGAGGTGATGGTGGCCGTCAGCACCCCGGTGCAAGAGCTGACCCATGTGCTGGGAGCCATGGAAGGCGGCGACCTGACCCAGTCGATGAAGAAAAACTACGAGGGCACCTGGGACGACCTGAAGTCTGCGGTCAACAACATGCTCAAAAAATTGACGGACGTGGTCACCGATGTGAACTCTGGCGCACAGGCCCTGGCCAGCGCCTCTGAAGAAGTCAGTGCCACCGCGCAGTCTTTGAGCCAGGCCGCCAGTGAACAAGCGGCCGGGGTGGAAGAAACCTCTTCCAGCATTGAAGAGATGACCTCCAGCATTGCGCAAAACACCGAAAACGCCAAAATCACCGACGGCATGGCCAGCAAGGCGGCCAAGGATGCAGCGGATGGTGGCGAAGCGGTGAATGCCACGGTGGAGGCCATGAAACAGATCGCCAAGAAAATCGGCATCATCGACGACATTGCCGCGCAAACCAACCTGCTGGCGCTGAACGCCGCCATTGAAGCTGCCCGTGCGGGTGAACACGGCAAGGGTTTTGCCGTGGTGGCCGCCGAAGTGCGCAAACTGGCCGAGCGCAGCCAGGTGGCGGCACAGGAGATCAGCGAAGTGGCCAGTAGCAGCGTGGAACTGGCCGAAAAAGCGGGCCGATTGTTGGCCGAGATCGTGCCCAACATCCGCAAAACCAGTGACCTGGTGCAGGAGATTACCGCCGCCAGCACCGAACAAAGCAGTGGTGTCGGGCAGATCAACGGTGCGGTGAGCCAGCTCAACCAGACCACCCAGCAAAACGCCAGCAGCTCCGAAGAGTTGGCTGCCACTTCCGAGGAAATGAGCAGTCAGGCCGAACAATTACAGCAAACCATGGCCTTCTTCAAACTCGAGGGTGGTCCAAGTCGTGGCAAGGTCGTGGTTGGCAAGCTGCACAAGAGCACCGCCAGCACCAGAGTCACCACGGCCAAACCGGCGGTGTCGCATCTGTCGACCAGTGACGCAGGTGATCTGGATGAATCCCAGTTCACCAAGTTCTAAGCGGAGCAGACCATGAGTGCATTGGTCAAAGCTGACAAAGGGGCATCTTCCAGGCAACTGGCGGCGCAAGCCGCCGTGGAAGAAAAGCAATACCTGACCTTCATGCTGGGCGGTGAGATGTTCTCGCTGGGCATTCTGTGCATCAAGGAAATCATCTGGTACGCCAACCTGACCGAGGTACCGATGATGCCCGCCTGCGTCCGCGGGGTCATCAATCTGCGGGGGGCGGTGGTGCCGGTGATGGACTTGTCCATCCGCTTTGGCAAACCAAGCACCCCGGTCATCAAAAGCAGCTGCATCGTGATTGTGGAAGTGCCCACGGCCGTAGAGGGCGAACACCAGAACATGGGCATTGTGGTGGATTCGGTGCAGGCGGTGCTGGAAATCCCCTCCAGTGAGATTGAGCCTGCCCCGACCTTTGGTGCCAAGATCCGGCTCGACTTCATTGAAGGCATTGCCAAAATGAATGGCAAGTTTGTGATTCTGCTGAACGTCAACCGGGTGTTGTCGATGGAAGAAATTGGGCAAATGGGGCAGGCTGCGGCGGTGGTTGAGATGACCACAACTTGAGTCAGCCGCAAGAGGGGTATCCGAGGAGGTTTGCGGGTAGAAATACCAAGGTTAATGGATAGAAAACTATAAAAAATGTAGCTTACTACGCAATATTTATAAGGGCTATAGGCATATTAGATTCAAAAATGACAGTAGTTGTGAATTTTCATGTCATAGGTTTTGGAATCCGCGTCAGTCGTAATTTTTTAAATAGGGATAAGTATGTTTGCAAATATGAAAATTGGCCTGCGTCTGACGCTGGGTTTTGTCATTGTGCTGGTTCTGATGGCTGCGCTTGCCTTTGTCGGCATCAACGGCATGACCAATGTGCAGGGGCGACTTGATGGGATCGTTAATGACGACATGGTCAAAATCAAGCTCAATTCAGAGCTATCGGAGGCGGTGCACATCGCTGTACGGCTCACCCGTACGATGATTCTGGTGGATGATCCCGCGGCCAGTGCTGGCGAGAAGAGAAAACTCGATGCCATTCGTCAAAAGTACAACGAAACCTGGGACGCGTTGGAAAAGCTGCCTGCCAGTGACAAGGGTAAAGCGCTCCGTGCCAAGATCAAGGCTGCTGCGACAGAGGCACGGGGTGGCACGGATAAAGTGGTCGAATTGGCACTTGCCAACAAAGACCCTGAAGCTGTCAAAGTGCTGCTGGAAGAAGCAGCACCGGCAGCCCAAAAATGGCAGGATGCTATTGATGACAACGTGGCTTTCCAGGATGCTGGCACCAAGGATGACTATGCCATTGCGGTTGCCGCGTACGAGTCTGCCAGCCGGTTGATGTTGACATTGGCTGCAGCGGCGATTGTTCTTGGGGCCTTGCTGGCCTGGGTGCTTACCCTTTCCATCACCCGACCCGTCACTGAGGCACTCAACGTGGCCAACCGTTTGGCTGAAGGTGACCTGACGGTGCGCATTGATGCGACCAGCAAGGACGAAACAGGTCAGATGCTGCACGCCATGAGCAACATGATCACCAAGCTTAGCCAGGTGGTGGCCGATGTCAACAGTGGTGCCCAGGCGCTGGCCAGCGCCTCTGAAGAAGTCAGTGCCACCGCGCAGTCTTTGAGCCAGGCCGCCAGTGAACAAGCGGCTGGTGTGGAGGAAACCAGTGCCAGCATTGAGCAGATGACCAGCAGCATTGCGCAAAACACCGAAAACGCCAAAATCACCGACGGCATGGCCAGCAAGGCGGCCAAGGATGCGGTCGATGGTGGCGAAGCGGTGAATGCCACGGTGGAGGCCATGAAACAGATTGCCAAGAAGATCGGCATCATCGATGACATTGCTGCCCAAACCAACCTGCTGGCGCTGAACGCCGCCATTGAAGCTGCCCGTGCGGGCGAACACGGCAAGGGCTTTGCCGTGGTGGCCGCTGAGGTGCGCAAACTGGCTGAACGCAGCCAGGTGGCGGCACAGGAAATCAGCGAAGTGGCTGGCAACAGCGTGGAACTGGCTGAAAAAGCGGGCCGATTGCTGGCTGAAATTGTGCCCAACATCCGCAAAACCAGTGACCTGGTGCAAGAGATCACGGCAGCCTCGACCGAGCAAAGCAGTGGCGTGGGCCAGATCAACAGCGCGGTGAGCCAGTTGAACCAGACCACACAACAAAATGCCAGCAGCTCCGAAGAACTTGCTGCGACCAGTGAAGAGATGAGCAGTCAGGCCGAGCAGTTGCAACACACCATGGGCTTTTTCAAGCTCGACAGCAGTGGCGCTGGTGGTGGCAGCAGTTTTAGCGTGCGTAAAAGCAGCGCCAGCAGCAAGAAGCCTGCGCAGTCCAAGGCTGCTGCCAGCTTTAAGCCGGTGCCCAAGGCGGTGCAGTCGGTCAGCTCCGAGCTGGATGAATCTCAGTTCACCAAGTTTTAAGCGAGGTCTGTCATGAACACGCTTGTTCAAACTAGCTCAAAAGATATAGCTGCTCAGGCAGATGCAGCAAGGGCTAAAGAGGAAAAACAGTACCTGACCTTCATCCTCGGTGGCGAGATGTTCTCGTTGAGCATTCTGTGTATCAAGGAAATCATCTGGTACGCCAACCTGACCGAGGTACCGATGATGCCCACCTGTATTCGCGGGGTCATCAACCTGCGTGGCGCGGTGGTGCCGGTGATGGACTTGTCCAACCGCTTTGGCAAGCCTTCCACGCCAGTCATCAAAAGCAGCTGTATTGTGATTGTGGAAGTCCCCACGGCCACTGAAGGTGAGTATCAGAACATGGGCATTGTGGTGGATTCGGTGCAGGCGGTGCTGGAAATCCCCTCCAGTGAGATTGAGCCTGCCCCGACCTTTGGTGCCAAGATTCGCTCGGACTTTATTGAAGGTATTGCCAAGGTCAATGGCAAGTTTGTGATTCTGCTCAACGTCAACCGGGTGCTTTCGATGGAAGAAATCGGGCAAATGGGGCAGGTTGCGGCCATGGCAGATGTCCATCCGGGTTCCACTTAAGTTGGTTTCTTGAGAGCGTTTATCAATAAGTTGGGAAATGTTATGTTTACGTCGATGAAATTGAAGATGCGACTGAGCTTGGGCTTTGCCGCAATGATCATTCTTTTGATGATCAGCACAGTTGTGTCTTATTCTGGGTTGAAGGACAGTGCCACCAATATTGACCGTCTGGTGAATGACCAGTTTCCCAAAACGGTACAGGCCAATAACATCATTGATGCCGTGAACGTGATCGCACGTTCGACCCGTAACGCCTTGTTGGTCAAAGACCCCAAAGTGGTTCAGGCTGAACTGGATCGCATCCCTGCCCAAAGCAAAATCGTCACTGAAAACTTTGAGAAACTGGAGTTGGGTATCACCTCGGAAGAAGGCAAAGCCAGTTTGAAATTGGCACAGTCTGCGCGTGTGCCTTATCTGAAAAATTTGTCGGAACTCAAGGAACTGATCCTGGCGAGCAAGCGGGACGAAGCCGTTGCTTTTATGCTGGGAGAGCTGCGCATCAGTCAGAATAATTACCTGAAGGCGATCAACGACATGATTTCTTTTCAGACCAAACTGGTGGAAAAAGTGGGCATGGAGGGTGCAGCAGAGGTCAAGACTGACATCAGCGCACTGGTGACCCTTGCGGCGGTGTCCGCCGTGTTGGCTGTGCTGATTGCCTGGTGGATCATCTACAGCGTACTCAAACAACTTGGTGGCGAGCCCGACTATGCCCGCGAGATGGTCGCCAAGGTGGCCCAAGGTGACCTGAGCATCGAGCTGAAGACACATGCCAAAGACACTTCCAGCCTGCTGTACGCCCTGAAAACAATGGTTGCAAAACTTTCACAAGTGGTGACCGATGTCAACAGTGGTGCCCAGGCGCTGGCCAGCGCCTCTGAAGAAGTCAGTGCCACCGCGCAGTCTTTGAGCCAGGCCGCCAGTGAACAAGCGGCTGGTGTGGAGGAAACCAGTGCCAGCATTGAGCAGATGACTAGCAGCATTGCGCAAAACACCGAAAACGCCAAAATCACCGACGGCATGGCCAGCAAGGCGGCCAAGGATGCGGTCGATGGGGGCGAAGCGGTGAATGCTACGGTGGAGGCCATGAAACAGATCGCCAAGAAGATCGGCATCATCGACGACATTGCCGCGCAAACCAACCTGCTGGCGCTGAACGCCGCCATTGAAGCTGCCCGTGCGGGCGAACACGGCAAGGGCTTTGCCGTGGTGGCCGCTGAAGTGCGCAAACTGGCTGAACGCAGCCAGGTGGCGGCACAGGAAATCAGCGAAGTGGCCGGCAACAGCGTGGAACTGGCTGAAAAAGCGGGCCGATTGCTGGCTGAAATTGTGCCCAACATCCGCAAGACCAGTGACCTGGTGCAGGAGATTACCGCCGCCAGCACCGAGCAAAGCAGTGGCGTGGGCCAGATCAACAGCGCGGTGAGCCAGTTGAACCAGACCACGCAACAAAATGCCAGCAGCTCCGAAGAACTTGCTGCGACCAGTGAAGAGATGAGCAGTCAGGCCGAACAATTACAGCAAACCATGCTGTTTTTCAAGCTTTGAGTCATGGCGTGAATGTATCCACATCACTCTATATTTCATAGCTACTGACGCTTATTTGACAAGCACTACAGGTCAAAATAATAAAAATTAAATCAACAAGGACCCGAATTGCAGGTGAAATCCATTACCGATGCTGAATTTGCCCAGTTCCAGCGCTTTATTTTTGACGCAGCCGGCATTTCCATGGCCGATGCCAAAAAAGCGCTGGTCACCGGGCGGCTGGCCAAACGGTTGGACATCCACGGTCTGGAGAGTTTTGGTGCGTATTTCAAGCTACTTTCCAGCGGCCTGCACCCGGATGAAGTGCAAATGGCGGTCGACTTGCTGACCACCAATGAAACCTATTTCTTCAGGGAAATCAAACACTTTGAGTTCATGCGCACCCAGGCGCTGGTGGCACGTAGTCGGCCGGAAGCCTACCGTGTGTGGAGTGCGGCGAGTTCCAGCGGTGAAGAGGCCTACAGCATGGCCATGGTGCTGGCAGATTGCATGCAAACCACACCATGGGAAATTTTGGGTACCGACATCAGCACCCGGGTGCTGGCCGGTGCGCGCCGTGCGCTGTACTCCATGGAGCGTGGCCGCCACATTCCGCCAGACTATTTACGCCGCTTTTGCCGCAAAGGTACGGGTACTTATGAGGGCATGCTGTTGGTAGAGCGCAATTTGCGCAGCAAGGTCACGTTTCGCCACCTGAATCTGAACACCGCTTTGCCGCAACTGGGTCAATTTGATTTGGTGTTTTTGCGAAATGTGATGATTTACTTCAACCAGGAAACCAAACGTGAGGTGGTTGCGCGAGTGATCTCGGCCATCAAGCCTGGCGGATATTTTTGCATTGGTCATTCAGAAAGTCTCAACGACATCACAACCGCCGTGCGTATGGTCGCTCCGTCCATCTACCAAAAACCTTGTTGAGTTGACCATGGCCCGTTTAAAAGACCTGATGGATATTTTTTTGCAGCCGGGCGAACTGTTTGTCGCCGATGCCGGGTTTCAGATACGCACCATTCTCGGCTCGTGTGTATCCATTACCTTGTGGCATCCGGTATCTCGTATAGGCGGCATGTCCCATTTTTTGTTACCTACTCGGGGTAACCAAGTGCTGGAGCATGAGTTGGATGGTCGTTATGGGGACGAGGCACTGCTCCTGATGTTCAAGGATCTGAAGGCGGCAGGCATCAACCACAAGCATTGTCTAGCCAAGGTTTTTGGCGGAGGGAATATGTTTCCCGGCCACACACATGCCAGCAAAATAACCGTCGGCCAGCGCAATGGTGAAGCTGCACGTGCACTGTTGCAGCGCCATGGCATTGAGGTGGTCACGGAAAGCCTGTATGGTGAAGGTCACCGCCAGATTATTTTTAATGTCAGCAACGGGGATGTTTGGTCGCGTCAGGTGAAACCTTCCCGGCTGGAGAGTTTTGCAGACCATTACGCAGTCAAAGGAATACAACGATGAGCCGTATCAAAGTCTTGGTTGTCGACGATTCCGCAGTGGTGCGTCAGGTCGTGGCCAGCCAATTGGCGCAAGACCCAGGGATTGAGGTCATGGCCGCCGTCGCTGACCCGATTTTGGCCATTGCCCGCATGAAGGTGCAATGGCCCGATGTGATCGTGCTCGACATTGAAATGCCGCGTATGGATGGCATCACTTTCCTTAAAAAAGTGATGGCTGAGCGCCCTACACCCGTGGTCATTTGCTCCACCCTGGCCGAGGCGGGCGCGCAAACTTCCATGCAAGCGCTAGCCGCTGGTGCCGTTGCCATCATCACCAAGCCCAAGATTGGCTTGAAACAGTTTCTGGAAGATGCTTCGCAAGACATGGTGACGGCTGTCAAGGCCGCGGCGCAATCCAATGTACGCGCACTCAAGGTTCAGGCCAAAAACACGGCCGATGTCATCATGCCTGCGGCTGACAAACACAGTGCCATGATCCAGACCACCGAGCGTGTTGTGGCGCTGGGCACCTCCACCGGGGGAACTCAGGCGCTGGAAGTGGTGCTGACCAGCTTGCCACGGGTCACCCCCGGCATCGTGATCGTGCAACACATGCCTGAAAAATTCACCGCCGCTTTTGCCGAACGGTTAAACAGCTTATGCCAGATTGAGGTGAAAGAAGCGCAAAACAATGACCGTGTCATCAACAGCAGGGCCTTGATTGCGCCAGGTGGCAAACACATGCTGCTGCGTCGTACCGGCGCACAGTATTACGTGGAGGTGATGGACGGCCCACTGGTCAACCGGCACCGGCCATCGGTAGACGTGTTATTTCGCTCGGTGGCCAAATGCGCCGGGGCCAATGCCCTGGGCGTGATCATGACCGGCATGGGGGATGATGGTGCGGCCGGGTTGGCCGAGATGCGCAAGGCCGGGGCCCGCACGGTGGCGCAAGACGAGGCCAGCTGCGTGGTGTACGGTATGCCCAAAGAGGCCGTGAAACGTGGTGGTGTTGAAAAGTCTGTGCCCTTGACAGCCATTGGCCGGGAAATCATGCTGCAACTCTCAGGTGTTATGGTGCACTGAATAGCTGATCTTTCTCAAGGCACCACGCTGCTGATTCACCTATATTGCATATTAACTATTTGTTGGAGAACAACGATGGGTATCGAATGGAAAGAAGCCTACAACCTTGGTCAGGCTGACATTGACCAACAACATCGGCATTTGTTTGATCTGACCAACGCCTTGATGGATGCCGACAACGTGGTCACGATGCGCAGCTTGATCATGCAGTTGTACAAACACACACGAGAGCACTTCGAGCAAGAAGAAAACCTGATGCGCAAGATGAAGTTCCCGGATTTGGAAGTGCATACTCACTACCACAACAAGCTGCTGAGCAGACTCAACACCATCAGTCAGGAAGTGGGTCAAGGCGTATTTAATAAACCGGCGCTCACACAGCTTATGAACGATTGGGCCCTTCACCATATTCCATTGGACGATGCTGCGATAGCCACTTTCATGAACACCCCAAAGTAATTGGGGTCAACCTGGGTGAGGCCGCTACGGCAAACAAGGTAGGCTAAACCCCATTGTTTCTGTTGACAGGAAACAGCATCTGCATATTTGGATGCAGATTGAAATGCTTGAACAGTCAGGAGAAATTACATGAAATTCAGTTCACGAATCACCCTTTTTGGTATTGTTCCAGCCCTGATTTTTGTGGTCGGACTGATCATCAGTATTGGCGCTTTGCTCAATACGCAGCGGGAGTTTGATCGGTACATTCGTACCGAACAAGCCGTTGATCGTGGTTTGACGGATATGTATGCCCAAGGTTTGCAAATGGGGCAGGCTTTGCGCAATGTGCTGCTGGACCCGCAAAACCCCAAAGCCATGGACAATTTCAAAGCAGCGCGGATAGCCTACGACAAAGCGTATGCAGAAACGCGGCAAAGCGCCAAGGGCAGTGCCTTTGAAACCGCACTGGATCAGCTGCCACCACTGCGGGCGATACAAGCGAAAGCCCAAGAAAATGTGTTTTCACACATGGCCTCACCTCAAGAGGCTGTGGCGGTTCTGAACAAAGAAGAAACGCCAGCTTGGCGAGCCTTGAAGGCAGAACTGCTCAAGCAAAGCCAGTATGCAGAAAAAAGCTCCATAGCGGCACACCAACGCGTGACGGACATCACGCATCAGGCCGTTGTGCTGTCACTGGTCATGGCGCTGGTTGCTGCGCTGGTGACTTTGGGCATGAGCCTGAAGATGCAAACCAGTGTTCGCGCTGAATTGGGTGGTGATCCAGCTCAGGCGCGCGCCGCCCTGACAAGGGTATCGCAGGGAGATCTGACCACTGGTCTGAACAACATTGGCGGAGTTGACAGTTTGATGGGGATATTGATGCAAATGGAGTCTTCGTTAGCTGCCATGGTGCGTGATGTACGCAATTCTGCCAGCGGCATCGCCACCGCAACGGATGAAATTGCGCAAGGCAGTCAAGACCTGAGCAATCGCACCGAACACCAAGCCAGCGCCCTGGAGCAAACCGCCGCCAGCATGGAAGAGTTGTCCTCCACCGTCAAACAAAACGCCGACAACGCCCGCCAGGCCAACCAGCTGGCCATGAACGCCAGCAGCGTCGCCGTGCAAGGTGGTGAGGTCGTGTCCCAAGTGGTGCACACCATGAAAGGCATCAATGAGGCCAGCCGCAAGATCAGCGACATCATCAGCGTCATAGACGGCATTGCCTTCCAGACCAACATCCTGGCGCTGAATGCCGCCGTGGAAGCCGCCCGTGCCGGTGAGCAAGGCCGTGGCTTTGCCGTAGTGGCCTCCGAGGTGCGCTCACTGGCCGGACGCAGTGCCGAAGCCGCCAAGGAAATCAAGGCCTTGATCAACACCAGTGTCGAGCGGGTTGAACAAGGCACCACACTGGTGGATCAGGCGGGCATCACCATGCAGGAGGTGGTCAACAGCATTCGCCGGGTGACCGACATCATGGGCGAAATCAGCGCGGCCAGCAACGAGCAAAGCCAGGGGGTCAGCCAGGTGGGTGAAGCGGTCACCCAAATGGATCAGGTGACCCAGCAGAATGCGGCGCTGGTGGAGGAAATGGCTGCCGCAGCCAGCAGCCTGAAATCCCAGGCGCAGGAATTGGTACAAACCGTGGCGGTGTTCAAGCTGGGTGGATAAGTGAGTTTCGGGCCTTCCTGAAAAGTCTTGACACAATCTGCTCATGTTTGTTTCATCTGCGTTTTTAAAATCCGCAAACTCTCCCCGGTGGGTGGCGATGCTGGTTTTTTGTCTATCGTTGTTGCTGAGTGCATCCGTCATCTGGCAGCTGGAACGCAGCCGGGTTGATACTGCACGTGCACAAGCCTATGCACTGGCCAGTGACCGTGCCAATGAAGCCGTCAACCACTTGGATCGTGCGTTGTCTGCCGTCTACACCATGGGTGCTCTGGTACAGCAGGCACAAGGGCCGGTCACCAATTTCGAGTCGGCAGCCACCAAAATGCTGCCCAATTACCCAGGCGCATCCGTGTTGATCCAAGCCCCTGGCGGCATCATTGACCATGCAATACCCATTGAAGGCAATGAAAAAGCCATTGGACTGAACTTGTTACAAGACCCGGTGATGCGCACTGAAACCCTGATGGCGCGCAACACCGGGAAGTTGACACTGGCAGGCCCGCTTGAATTACGCCAGGGTGGCATGGGTCTGGTGGCGCGGTTACCCATTTTTCTGGATCAAACCCATGGCCGTTCCTACTTTTGGGGGTTTGTTAATGTGGTACTGAAATTGCCGCAAGCGCTGGATACAGTGCGCCTGCCCGAGTTGGCGCAACGCGGTTATCAGTACATGCTCTGGCGCGTTATCCCGGAAAATGGAAAGGTTCAGATCATTGCCCAATCTGGTGTAAAGCCCATGATAGAACCTGTGCACAAAAGTTTTTCGGTGCCCAATGGCGGTTGGACGCTGAGTCTGGCACCACAACGTGGCTGGAGTGACCCTCTGGGCTTGGCCAGCAAGGTCGGCGTGGGGTTGATGCTGTCATTGTTATTGGCCTATCTGGCCAAATTGCAGGTTCGCCAGCTGCTGTTGCGTAATGATCTGGAGCGTCAGGTGCGTGAACGCACCTTGGACATTCAGGAGTCCAAGCGACAACTTGCGGCCACTCTGGATGCCATCCCTGACCTTTTGTTTGAAATGGGACTGGATGGCCATTACTACGCCTGTCATGTACCACCGTCCCCATTGCTGGCAGACTTTGCATCAGATGTGTTAGGAAAAACGGTCGTGCAGGTCATGCCCGATGAAGCTGCGCAAGTGATGCTCCATGCCCTGGCTCAGGCACAGCAAGATGGGTTTTCCAACGGACAACAACTGATGTTGTCCTTGCCTGATGGGCCACATTGGTTTGAATTGTCGGTCGCACGCAAGACGGTGGCAGCGGGCCAGCCCCCCCGGTTTATCGTGATCTCGCACGAAGTTACAGCCCGCAAGCAGGCCCAAGCGCATGTATCCCGATTAGCCTATTTTGATGCTCTCACTGAACTGCCCAACCGCACGCTGCTTAATGACCGCATGGCCCAGGCCTTGAACGAAGCCAATCGGCGTAAAGACTCTTTGTGCGTGATGTTTCTGGACCTGGATCATTTCAAAAACATCAACGATACGCTGGGCCACCGGATAGGAGACGCTTTGCTGGTCACGCTGGCTCAGCGCATGCAAGCCACTGTACGTGTGCAAGATACAGTGGCTCGCCTGGGTGGCGATGAATTTATCTTATTGTTACCCGACACCAGCGCACAAGGGGCTGCACGGGTAGCCCAAAAGCTTTTGCAAGCGGTTTGCGTGCCGGTGAATGTGGAGTCACATGAGCTGACGGTGACACCTTCGATAGGTATCGCCATGTGTCCAGAAGATGGCCATGATGCCGAAAGCTTGTTCAAACATGCGGACGTGGCCATGTATCTGGCCAAAAAATCGGGCCGAAATTGTTACCAGTTTTTTACCGCCGAGTTGCAGGTGAATGCCGCTCGCGCCTTGCTGCTGGACAACGAGTTACGCCGTGCATTGGCACGCGGTCAGCTTGAATTGCATTACCAACCACAAGTATCTTTGAGCACCGGCAAGGTCATGGGCATGGAGGCGTTACTTCGTTGGCAGCACCCAGAGCTAGGCCAAGTGTCTCCGGCAGAATTTATACCGGTAGCCGAGCGCAGTGGGCAGATTTTGCCCATAGGTCAGTGGGTGCTGGAAACCGCTGTAGCCCAAGCGCGACAGTGGCAAGACATGGGCTTGGATCCCCTCACCGTGGCCGTGAATGTGTCTGCGGTGCAGTTTCACCAAGCCAACTTGCCTGAATGTGTGCGCCAAATCTTGAAACAAAGCAATTTGGACGCGCAGTGGCTTGAGATTGAGCTGACCGAAAGCGTGGCGCAACAAGACCCTGTGGAGGCCATGAACATGATGGCGCAGTTGCACCAGTTGGGCGTACGATTGTCCATGGATGACTTTGGTACAGGCTACTCTTCGCTGAGCTACCTGAAGCGTTTTGCAGTCACACAACTCAAGATTGACCAATCTTTTGTGCGTGACATTTGTGACGATGCCGATGACTTGACCATTGTTCGGGCCATCATCAGCATGGCGCGTAGTCTGGGACTTGAAACCATCGCTGAAGGCGTCGAAACCCAAGATCAGCTGACATTGTTGCGCGCCGAGGGTTGCCACGAGGTACAAGGCTATTTCATCAGCCGTCCCCTGCCGGTGGCTGCGGCAACGGCTTTTTTGCAACAACAAAAAAACCTGAAGGATTGAGCCCCTGATCTGCTACAACCCAGCTTCTTATCAAGAATACGGGACACTCCATGAATTACCAGGCTGACATCACTCGTTACAACACCATGCACTACCGCCGCTGCGGTACAAGCGGGCTGAAACTGCCCGCCATCAGCCTGGGCTTATGGCACAACTTTGGTGATGCCACACCTTTGTCAACCCAACGGGACATGTTGCGCACTGCATTCGATGCGGGCATCACTCACTTTGACTTGGCCAACAACTACGGCCCACCCTATGGCAGTGCCGAAGCCAACTTTGGCACCCACCTTAAACGTGACTTCAAACCCTATCGCGACGAACTGATCATCTCCAGCAAAGCTGGCTATGACATGTGGCCAGGCCCTTATGGTCAAGGCGGTGGCTCGCGCAAATACGTGTTGGCGAGCTTGGACCAAAGCCTGCAACGCATGGGCCTGGATTATGTGGATATTTTCTACAGCCACCGATTTGATCCTGATACGCCGCTGGAAGAAACCTGTGGTGCCTTGGCCAGTGCAGTGCAGCAGGGTAAAGCCTTGTATGTGGGCATCAGCAGTTATTCGGCGGGTAAAACGCGTGAGGTTGCTGCCATATTACAAAGCATGGGGGTACGGACTTTGATTCACCAGCCATCCTATAGCTTGCTGAACCGCTGGATTGAAGAAGACCTACTCACTGTGCTGAACGACACGGGCATGGGCTGCATTGCCTTCAGCGCATTGGCACAGGGGCTGTTGACAGACAAGTATTTGAAAGGGGTGCCAGAAAATGCGCGCATTAACCGTCCTGGTGGTAGCTCGTTCAAGCCTGATTTTTTAAATGACACCAACCTGAAGCATGTGCGCGCCCTGAATGGCATGGCACAAGCGCGGGGTCAAAGTCTGGCGCAAATGGCCACCGCCTGGGTACTTCGTGATGCCCGCGTGACCAGCGCCCTGATTGGTGCCAGTTCAGCTACACAAATAACTGAACTGGTGGGCGCACTGCGGAATCTGGACTTCAGCGCTACCGAGCTTGCAGCCATTGACGAGCATGCAGTCGAAGGTAGCATCAATCTGTGGAAGCGTCCAAGCACGGATCAGCGGCTTTGATCGCTGTCGATGAAGTGGTCTGCTGCTTGATTGGAATGTAGGTGAATCACATCATCAGGATATGTGTTTGGCCATGCACGTGATGTTGGTTTTTACCCGCTTTCTTGGCTCGGTACATTGCATGGTCGGCCTGATTGAGTAAATCTTCAGATGTCATATCTTGCACCTGGGGGTAAAACGTCACCCCCAGACTGGCCGAAACTTGCAACGTCAAGTCACCGAAAGACACCGGCTCACTGGCCGCATTAAGCAGACGTTGCAGTAGCGGGTTGCTTTCTTGTTCGTGCTCCAGATCTACCAGGATGGCAGCAAATTCATCGCCACCAATACGCGCCAATGTGTCGCCATTACGCAAGACCTGCTTCATACGCTGAGCCAAGCTGACCAATAGATGGTCACCAGCCGCGTGGCCATAGGTGTCATTGATGGCTTTGAAACCATCCAGATCAATGTACACCAGAGCCAGGCGCAGGCCCCGTCGAACTGTTTGTGTCATGGCTTGTCGCAAACGGTCTGCCTTGAGCCGACGGTTGGGCAAACCTGTCAATGTATCAAAGTGCGCGAGCTGATCAAGCCTGGCTTCCTGTGCTTTCCTGCTGGTGATGTCCGAGCACAGCGCAACAAAATGAGTGATTTTGCCTTGGTCATCAAACACTGCACTGATGTGCTGGAGTTGCACATACACTTCGCCATTTTTGCGGCGGTTCCAAAGCTCACCTGACCATTGCCCCTGTTGCATCAGACTTTGCCAGAAATTGGCATAAAACATCTTGTCGTGGTGTCCTGAACCAAGTAATCGTGGATTGCGTCCAAGCAACTCATCACGCGGATAGCCTGTGATGCGGATGAACGCTTGATTGGCTTCCACAATGATGCCTTCGACCGTTGTAATCAAAATACCTTCAAGGGCATGTCCAAACACACTGGCCGCAACTTTGAGCCTTTGCTCATTGAATTTGCGTTTGGTGATGTCCCGGATAGACACATGCACCGACTCTTGCCCGTCAAATACGATGGTGGTGCCTTGTACCTCGACTTCCAGCGCCGTACCATCCAGCCGCAGAAAGCGCGACTCCACCAAAGGCATGGTGGTGCGGTGACTGATGATGTTACGCAATCGCTTGAGTTGCTGGGCCATATGATCAGGATGAATCCGATCCGTGGTGCAGGTGCCCAGTAAATCCTGTGCAGTTTGGGCACCAAACAGTTTGATCGCCGCCGGATTGACGTACACGATGCGTGTATTTTGGTGCACCAAGATCGCTTCTGAGGTGTGTTCAGCCAGCGCCCGAAATCGGGCCTCACTCTCTTGCAGTTGCTGAGCGGCACGCCGTTGCACTACTGCCAAGCTGGCTAGTTTGGCCAGTTGTGCCAAGGTAACCAGATCAAGCTCATGTGGGTTTTGTGGAGTACGGTGGTACACCGACAGCACCCCCACCACTTGTTGACCAGCAGCCAGCATCGGCTGCGACCAACAGGCACCCAGCCCAGCGCGTGTTGCCAATTCACGGTAATTGGTCCAATATGGATGAAGACTGATGTCGCTCACAATCACCCGCTCGGCGGAGAATGCCGCCGTGGCGCAACCGCCATTGCCATTGGCTACCTGAAGGCCATCCAGAGCTGAAACAAAAAAAGCAGGCAAATTGGCGCTGGCTCCTAGCCTAAGGCAGGCGGGTGCACCATCCACAGGATGGTCAAGCAGCAACACAGCACAGCTCAAACCAACTTGCAAGCCTGCAATACCTTCGGTGAGAGCTCTTAGAACGTCCGATAGAGAGGCATCACAAACCAAAAGTTCAAGCACTTCACTGCGCAATTTTTCTTGAAGCGCGGTGGGCCAGCGGTGAGTGGGTGAAAAGAGCTTTGTCATGCCGGCAAGGAAACTCGAAAACTAATCAAAACACAGCGAATCAACCTACGCGAACGCGCGGCCATGAACGGCTACAGCAAATCTTTATGCGTTGTTGGGTCATAACAAGTGTGAAGGAAGATGGGTGTCGTGATGAAATAGATGCCCTCACCTGCATCTTTGCAACTCATTTTGGAATTGCGACTCAGGTTTGTCTATCCCCCATTTGGGGGATATTTCGAGTTTTGGAGCTTGAAAATGCTTGAATTGGCTGTTATTGAACGCGCTGCTCAGCGCTTGCACGATCATGTGCTGCGTACACCTTGCGTGGCATCACGCACCTTGTCGGATATTACCGGGGCACAGGTGTTTTTAAAGTTTGAAAACTTGCAGTTCACGGCCTCATTCAAAGAGCGCGGGGCCTGCAACAAGCTATCCCAACTTAGCGAACAGGAGCGCGCGCGCGGCGTGATTGCCATGAGCGCAGGCAACCATGCGCAAGGGGTGGCCTACCACGCGCAGCGACTAGGCATTCGCGCGGTGATTGTTATGCCGTGTTTCACGCCTGGAGTCAAAATTGAACGCACGCGCGGTTTTGACGCTGAAATTGTGTTGCACGGAAACACACTCGATGAAGCACGCAGTCACGCCTTGGTGCTGGCCGAACAACAAAAGCTGGTTTTTGTTCATCCCTATGACGACCCCGACATCGTGGCCGGTCAAGGTACCGTCGCGCTTGAAATGCTGACTGACGTGCCTGATCTGGACACGCTGATTGTGGCCATTGGCGGCGGGGGGCTGATTGCCGGCATGGCTGTTGCCGCCAGGGCTATCAAGCCAGGCATCGAAATCATCGGCGTGCAAACAACACGTTTCCCTGCCATGGTCAATGCTATCAAAGGCACACATTACCCGCAAGGCAACAGCAGCATTGCCGAAGGTATTGCAGTGGGCACACCAGGCCAGTTGCCGCAAGCCATCATCAAGGCACTGGTCAACGATTTACTGCTGGTGGACGAAGGCGACATTGAACAAGCCATCGTGATGCTGCTTGAAGTAGAAAAAACACTGGTTGAAGGTGCGGGGGCAGCCGGATTAGCCGCACTGCTGAAATTTACTGATCGGTTTAAAGGTAAAAAAGTGGGGCTGGTACTGTCCGGCGGAAATATCGATCCGCTGCTACTGGCTGCCATCATTGAGCGCGGCATGGTGCGCGCTGGCCGCTTGGCGCGTCTGAAGGTAAGTGCCCGGGACGTGCCTGGCACGCTGGCCCTGATTACCGCCACCGTGGCATCGGCTGGTGCCAACATCAATGAAGTACACCACCAGCGGGCTTTCACCACACTGGCTGCGCAAAACGTTGAAATTGAGTTGGTCATCCAGACACGTGGCCCCCACCATATCACCGATGTGCTGGCTGCATTGGCACAAGCCGGGTTGCAAGCACAGTTGGTGCTTTGATGCTACGCAGCGCCGATGGATCTGGCCTGATTAAGTTGGACGTGCTTTTGAAGTTGGTCACTGAGAGAAACTAAAAAAACAAAAGTCAAACTTCACAGGGCCACATCAATAATCAGGCATCAATTTGTATCAACTATTGAAAAGCAATAGAGGTAACTGTCAGGTAACCAGTGGGCAACTTCTCTAGAATCAAAGAGTTTTGGCACTCTGGCTCCCTTGACGAGTGCATTTATTTCATAACCTCTAGAGGAACTACCTGAAATGTCAGATCTGAATTTAACCGCGCCTAGTTTTGTCAAAAACGTCAAGTTGATTGCCTGGGTGGCAGAAATGGCTGCGCTGACCAAGCCCGCCAGCATTTACTGGTGTGACGGCTCTGATGAAGAGTATGCCCGCCTGTGCCAGCAGCTGGTAGATGCTGGTACTTTCATCAAACTCAACGAAACCAAGCGTCCAAACAGCTTTTTGGCCTGCTCAGACCCGAGTGACGTAGCCCGTGTGGAAGACCGTACATTCATTTGCTGCGAAAAAAAGGAAAATGCTGGCCCCACCAACAACTGGATGGCCCCTGCTGACATGCGCGCCACACTGCAGCCATTGTTTGATGGCTGCATGAAAGGGCGCACCATGTACGTGGTGCCGTTCAGCATGGGTCCATTGGGCTCGCACATTTCGCACATCGGCATTGAGTTGACCGATAGTGCCTACGTGGCCGTCAATCAAAAAATCATGACCCGCATGGGCAAGACTGTGTACGACGTACTCGGCACCGATGGTGAGTTTGTGCCCTGCATGCATACCGTTGGTGCACCACTGGAAGCCGGTCAGGCCGATGTGAAATGGCCTTGCAACAAAAACAAATACATTGTTCACTTCCCAGAAACCCGCGAAATCTGGAGTCACGGCTCAGGTTACGGTGGTAACGCCCTGCTTGGCAAGAAATGTTTTGCATTGCGCATTGCATCCAACATGGGTCGCGACCAGGGCTGGCTGGCCGAACACATGTTGATTTTGGGTGTCACTAATCCACAAGGCAAAAAATACCATGTGGCAGCAGCTTTCCCAAGTGCCTGCGGCAAGACCAATTTCTCGATGCTAGTGCCCCCCGCTGGTTTTGAAGGCTGGAAAGTCACCACTATCGGCGATGACATTGCCTGGATCAAACCCCATGCCGACGGCAAGATGTACGCCATCAACCCTGAAGCCGGTTATTTTGGCGTGGCACCAGGCACCAACTTCCACACCAACCCCAACTGTATGGCCAGCCTGGACAAAAACGTGATTTTCACCAACGTGGCACTCACGGATGATGGTGATGTCTGGTGGGAAGGCATGGAGCAAGACGGTGGCGGCGTGCCAGCCCATCTGATTGACTGGCAAGGAAACGACTGGACTCCAGAGATCGCCAAACAAACCGGCGCCAAGGCTGCACACCCCAACTCACGCTTCACTGTGGCTGCGGGCAATAACCCGGCACTTGACCCTGAGTGGAACAACCCTGCTGGCGTAGCCATTGATGCATTCATCTTCGGCGGTCGTCGTTCCACCACCGTGCCGCTGGTGACAGAAGCACGCACCTGGAAAGAAGGCGTTTACATGGCGGCAACCATGGGCTCGGAAACCACTGCTGCGGCGGTAGGTCAGATGGGTGTGGTACGCCGCGACCCATTTGCCATGTTGCCGTTCTGCGGTTACAACATGAGTGATTACTTCCAGCATTGGCTGGACATGGAACACAAGCTCGAAGAATCCGGCCACACCTTACCAAAAATTTATTGTGTGAACTGGTTCCGTAAGGGGGCCAATGGCAAATTTGTCTGGCCAGGTTATGGAGACAACATGCGTGTACTCAAGTGGATGATTGACCGCATTGAAGGTTCGGCCCAAGGTGTGGACACTCTGTTTGGC
Organism: Rhodoferax lithotrophicus; assembly: GCF_019973615.1. Taxonomy (GTDB): domain Bacteria; phylum Pseudomonadota; class Gammaproteobacteria; order Burkholderiales; family Burkholderiaceae_C; genus Rhodoferax; species Rhodoferax lithotrophicus. The sequence goes on from NZ_AP024238.1 coordinate 108,750, forward strand.
GTAGCTCCGCTCTTTGATGAACTCACCTGGACTGGTATGCCTTTTACTGCCGAGCAGTTTGATACTGTCACCAGCATCGACAAGGCTGCATGGGTGGAGGAATTCAAATTGCACGATGCCCATTTTGAGCAACTTGCCCACCATATGCCTAAAGAGCTAATTGAAACCAAGACCGCGTTGGAGCAACGCCTGAACGGTTAAAGCATTTATTCACAGTCTTTGTGCCTAGACCGACGCAGGAAAAAGACAGCTTCCCCAGTGGTCTTTTCCTGGCAACAACGTGTGTCCTCCATGGAGGCTGTGAATGTATGTGAACCAAACTGATCCAGATAATTGCGAAGTATCTGGGATGTCTCGTACAGGCCCGTCACTTGGGTTACGTCTATAAAAATAAGCAAACCTACCCTGGATCCGGGTTGCGTATTCCTTGCAATTTCACTTCTAAATCAATGGTTTCTAGGCATCAAGCTGCAGGAATTACAGATGCAAGACAAGGCGAGATATCAACGATGGAGATGATTTAGAGATCGAGTAAGACTGACAGTTTCTTGACATCAGGCAACACAGGAAAGCCAGCATTGGGTAAACTGACCGTCTCATAATTAGGAGCTCCGATGAAGATTCTTCTGGCCGTTGATGGCAGTAGCTACACCAAAAAAATGCTGGCCTATCTTGCCGCACATGAATTGTTCTCTCTCAAAAATGAGTACACAGCCTTCACTGCGCAACTGGTACTACCAACTCAAGCACGAGCCGCACTAGGTAAAGAACTGGTACACAAGTACTACGAAGATGAAGGCCAGCGTGTCATGGGACCGGTGACCAAGTTTCTAGAGCGTCACGGTGTCATCGCGAAATGTAGTTGGAAAACTGGTAAACCTGGTGAGTTGATTGCCAAAATGGCTGAAGAAGGCAAGTTTGATCTGGTTGTGATGGGATCCCACGGCCGCGGTTCGTTGGTTAATCTGGTGGTGGGTTCAGTCGCTACACAAGTACTGGCCAGCTGCAAAGTACCTGTGCTAATTGTTCGCTAACGCCTGAAATTACATAGCGTCTTACGTCATTTCAGCAAGCACTCTCAGGCTATTGGCATACGGACCAAAACAATGTCTGCTGCAGTTTTCAGTGCTTGTGTAAGGGCATCAAGCACCGCAGACTCCAGGTTCCAGCAATGCCAGTACAGCGCCACGGGCAAGGCTTGCCCAGGCATTAAATCGACCAGCGTGCCGGAGCGCAAATGCTCGCGCACCAGTAGCTCTGGCAACACGCTCATGCCCCATCCATCAAGCACTGCGCGCACTTGACCGATGGAGCTAGGTACATACATTTGGCTCAATGACACGTGTTTGAGACCACAGGCATGCGCTACGAACTCAGACTGCAAATCATCTTTGCGATTGAATGCAATGAATGGCAGTTTGCTGAAGTTGTGCGCCGTCAAGCCATCTGGGCAACGCTCGGCAGCAAAGGCAGCTTGTGCCACGGCCAAATAGCGCATGGCTCCCAGCGGAACCACCTTGCAACTGCGTAGTGCAGCAGGCAGTGTGGTCACACAGCCAAGTACTCGGCCTTCGCGTAGCCACTCAAAAGTAAAGTCCTGATCGTCGGTGATGATCTCCAGCCCCAATCCTTGGTGGGCCAGAGGACTCAATGCGGGCAACGCCCAAGTTGCAATGCTGTCAGCATTGATGGCAATCGAGATGCGCTCGTCTTCTCCCGCCATGCCAGCCACACCAGGGGCCATATCCTTCAAATCACGCTCCAAGTCGGCGCGCAACAAGCGCATTTGCATCGCGTGCTTCAAAAGTAAACGCCCCGCTGTAGTTGCTTTCAAGGGACGACTACGCACAATCAGGACTGTACCCACTTGCACCTCTAGTGAGCGCAGGCGCTGCGATACCGCCGACTGGGTAATCGATAAACGCACCGCTGCACGTTCAAAGCCACCTTCTTCCACAATGGCCGCTAGGCACTCCAACGCGTCAGGATCAAATGTGCTCATAGGTATATTCAATAAGGGTTAAGACCTTACTTTTTCAGGGTTTTACTGCATTTTCCGATAGGCAACATGCTGAATGATCTGTGTGTATCCGCTGCGCTGCGATGCGATGTCGAAAGAACCGCTAGTACCTACTGCGGCTGATCAACCATGTTATGCATCTGATTTCATTCATCTTCATGGTGTCCCGCATGACCCTTGGGGGGATGGGCGCTCAAAGCGGATAAATTTCACTTTGCAAAATGTCTAAGTTAATAAATCCTGTGGAGAAACAACCCCGGAATTTGATCGCATATCTTTATGTATTTAATCTGTACTGGTTAGCCCGTAACCGATCATTATGCTAATGGTAGCGTCAGCCTGGCTAGGCCCGGATGCTGGATTGGCGATTTTTCAAATTCCATAAGATGTTCTGACTGTAGTTCATTCAAAAGGGACAACTAGTTCAACTTTCACAGCAGCGAGCTCGTATGGATGAAAACTGAATCCTCCCATGTTGCATGGAGTTAAGTGAATGCCATGGAAGTGGCCTTCTCGGAGAGGAACTGATCGTCGTTTTCTTTAGCTTTGGCCGGTGGAATAATTCGATGAGTCCTAACTGCCGGTGGGGGTTGACGCAAACCTGCTCATCTTCCCGGTGGAGTTGATGTCAGACTTTGGCTGCACCGTAAACCTGTGTTATTTGGTCAGCCCCGCTGAACAGGGGCGCATGCGTGCCACATGGTGCCGCTATCTTGGCGGGGCAATCTGCCGAACCGTGCATATCAGCTCGACCCCGTGGGTGGCGATGGTTTCAATGGTGGCCCATTGAGCAGGTGAGAAACTCACAACATTACCTTGAATTGCATCCATGTAAACCAATCTTTTTCCGACGAGATTGAAAGTTTGCGATAATCCAAGGTTCCCCTGAACTGTTCAGGAGAAAACTGAACATCGACAAGGCCCTTGGCGTGATAAACATGCAGGGTCCGTCGCTTATGAGCCCTCTGAGGATTATCTAAAAATGAAACGCACTTACCAACCTTCCAAGATCCGTCGCGCCCGTACTCACGGCTTTTTGGTTCGCATGAAAACCCGTGGCGGTCGTGCCGTGATCAATGCACGTCGCGCCAAAGGCCGTAAGCGTCTGGCCGTCTAAACCGTTGGTGAGTTTGGCCTGTTGCTGATCTATTCTGCAAAGGCATCCTGTTTTGCAACGTCTTCAAAGCCGCTCCCAGTTTCAAGCTGTGTTGGCGGGTTTGACTTTGTCCCGAACACCACATTTTGCGCTGCATAGTCTGGCACTGGACGAGCAACCTGAAGGGGGCGCACGTCAGCCCTTGTTTGCGGTGCAAGATGTCTGGATGGGTGCCATGGTGCCCAAACGGTGGGCTAAGCGCGCAGTAACACGTAACGCTATCAAGCGCCAGATTTACGCTTTGAGTCAAGATTTTGAGCATGAGTTGAAGTCTGCTGCTCATGTGGTTCGGTTGCGTGCTGGTTTTGATAAAACACGTTTTGTCAGTGCCACCTCATGCGCACTCAAGGCTGCTGTGCGTGCCGAACTGCAACAGCTTTTCACCCGGGCCACGACCAACCCACCCCAGGGGACAACATGATCAAGCGTATGTTGATTGGGGTAGTTCGGGGCTACCGCTTATTGCTGAGCCCATGGTTAGGCTCATCTTGCCGGTTTGAACCCACTTGCTCAGCTTATTCGCTTCAGGCTCTGGAGCGCTTTGGTGCGCTCAAGGGCAGTTATTTGACGCTGGCCAGAATTGGGCGTTGCCATCCTTGGTGTCAAGGCGGGCTTGATCCTGTGCCAGGCATCACTGACCCGGCCAAGCCCGATATGTTTTCCCGGTTGATTTCCTCTTCCACTCAAAAGAAGTCCTCATGAACGATATTCGTCGCACCATTCTGTGGGTGATTTTTGGTTTTTCCCTGGTCATGCTGTGGGATCAATGGCAGGTTTATAACGGGCGCAAGCCGACGTTTTTCCCTGGCGCAACACAAACTGCAGCTCAGGCGCCAAAACCAGCAGGTTCGGCTAGCAACTCGAACGGGGTTCCAAGTGCTTCAAATAGTGTAGCTACTCCTGCTCAAATCACGGGCACTACAGCCTTAAATGTGCCTCAAACCAATGCCCCTGTGTTGGCCCATGAAAAAGTAGTCGCACAAACCGATGTGTTTAAGTTGACCTTTGACACCGAAGGCGGCTCGTTAGTGCATGTAGAGTTACTCAAACATGTTGACATGGCGGACAAAACCCGCAATTTTGTTTTGCTGGATGACAGCAAAGACCGTGTTTATATGGCACAGTCTGGCTTAATTTCTGCCACGGTAGGGGCTGCACTACCCACTCACAAGTCAGTGATGACGTTGATGCCAGGCGAACGCACTCTGGCCGAGGGTGTTCAATCTATTGAATTACGTTTTGAATCGACTGAAGTGGGTGGCGCAAAGTTGGTCAAAACCTATACATTGACACGCGGCAGTTATGTCGTAACCGTGAAACACGAAGTCATCAATGTGGGAACGAGTCCGGTTAATGCGCAGCTCTACCTGCAATTGGTACGCGATGGCAACAAACCTGCGGGCGAATCATCGTTCTACTCCACTTTCACAGGGCCAGCGGTTTACACCGAAGCCAAGAAATACCAAAAAGTGGAGTTTGCTGACATTGAAAAAGGCAAGGTGGACATCGAAAAATCCGCCAGTAATGGTTACGTAGCCATGGTGCAGCACTACTTTGCAAGCGCATGGTTGCTGGGTGACGGTATTCAACGTGATCTATTCATGCGCAAGGTGGACACCAATCTGTATTCTGTCGGCATGATTGCGCCATTGGAATCGATTGCTCCTGGTGCTCGCAAAACCGTTGAGGCACGCTTGTTTGCAGGTCCTCAAGAAGAGAAAAAACTTGAAGCACTCACTCCTGGTTTGGAGCTGGTCAAAGACTATGGCTGGTTGACGATTCTTGCCAAACCGCTGTACTGGTTGCTGGACAAACTACATGTGGTGATCAACAACTGGGGTTGGTCCATCATGTCATTGGTGCTGTTGCTCAAAATTGCCTTTTACTGGCTGAATGCGAAAGCGTACGCCAGCATGGCCAAGATGAAAGCCGTCAACCCGCGTATCACAGAAATGCGTGAACGCCTGAAAGACAACCCACAGCAGATGCAACAAGAGATGATGCGTATCTATCGCGAAGAAAAAGTCAACCCGATGGGCGGCTGCTTCCCGATCATGATTCAAATTCCGGTATTTATTGCCTTGTACTGGGTGTTGCTGGCCAGCGTGGAAATGCGCAACACGCCATGGATCGGATGGATTCATGACTTGTCTTCACCTGACCCATGGTATATCTTGCCCATTGTGATGGCACTCACAACCATGTTGCAAACCTCATTGAACCCAGCGCCACCGGACCCCATGCAGGCCAAGATGATGTGGTTCATGCCTCTTGCTTTCAGCGTGATGTTCTTCTTTTTCCCGTCTGGTTTGGTGCTGTACTGGATCACCAACAATGTGCTGTCCATTGCCCAACAATGGGTGATCAACGTGCGTATGGGTGTGCCGCCCAAGTTCCATTTACCCAAGTTTTGAACCCATCGGGCTTGAGCTGACGTGAGTTTGCCGCGCCACCAAGACCCGATTGTGGCGATTGCCACAGCACCTGGTCGCGGGGCTGTGGGCATTGTGCGTATCAGTGGGCGAGGTCTAACAGCTATCAGTCAGGCCTTGTGCGCGCGTGGTTTGAAACCACGCGAGGCCACTTACACCCCATTTCTGGATGCCGATGGTGTAGCCATTGATCAGGGGCTGGCCCTCTTTTTCCCTGGCCCGAACTCCTTCACCGGAGAAGATGTTCTGGAACTGCAAGCCCATGGTGGACCGGTGGTTCTGCAGCTATTACTCTCGCGTTGCTTGCAAGCCGCTGCCCAAAGCGGCCCCGACAGCTTGCCGTTGCTGCCGCATTTACGCGTGGCTTTGCCGGGTGAATTTTCAGAGCGAGCTTTCCTGAACAACAAACTCGATCTGGCACAGGCAGAGGCCATTGCCGATTTGATTGATGCCAGCACCGAGGCGGCCGCACGCAGTGCCACGCGTTCACTGTCTGGCGCGTTCTCGCAAGAGATTCATCACCTGCGGGATGCCTTGATCCACCTGCGTATGCTGGTGGAAGCCACCTTGGATTTTCCTGAAGAAGAAATTGACTTCCTGCGCAAGGCTGACGCGCATGGACAGCTCTCGAATTTGCAGCAATCCTTGGACTCCGTGCTGGGCCGGGCGCGACAGGGTGCCTTGCTGCGCGAGGGTATCAAGGTGGTTATTGCCGGACAGCCCAATGCAGGCAAATCATCCCTGCTCAATGCGTTGGCAGGCGCAGAGTTGGCCATCGTCACGGCAATCCCAGGCACCACCCGTGACAAGGTGCAGCAAACCATTCAGATTGAAGGTGTTCCGCTGCATGTCATTGACACAGCAGGTCTGCGTGACGGTGTGGATGAGGTTGAGCAAATAGGCATTGCACGCGCCTGGGAGGCTATTACCCAGGCCGACGCAGTGCTTTTTTTACACGATTTGACCCGCTGTGATGCTCCTGAATACAGAGCTGATGACGCTCATATCGCAGAGGTCATGGCCGGAAAGCTTTCCAAATCAGTCCCCATCATCCATGTCTGGAACAAAGCGGATGCGGTCACCCTTGCACACGTGGGCGAAGGCCTGCTTTTGTCTGCCAAAAATGGCTCCGGACTGGACGTTTTGCGTGCACGCTTGTTGCAGCTGGCAGGCTGGCAGTCCGCGACAGAAGGCGTTTTTATTGCCCGCGCGCGTCATGTGCAGGCGCTACATGCAGTGCAAATGCATCTTCAGGCCGCTCAAATGTATCTTGATATTCATAGCCAAGCCTTGGATTTATTGGCCGAAGAGCTGCGTCTGGCGCAAAATGCGCTCTGCGTGATTACCGGAGAATTCACTTCAGATGATTTGCTGGGTGTCATCTTCTCTAGCTTTTGTATTGGCAAATAGATTTCTCATGTTTGAAGGGAACGTAAATCGTGGCGCTTTTTGATTGGCTGAAGACCAAACCGGCTGCACCTCAAAGTTCAGTCTTGCCTCCGGACGGGTTAACGGTGCCTCCAGCCCAGGGGGCACCGGTTCGCCAGACGTTGCCCCCCGTAGAGGATGATTTAAAAACCCAACGTCAAGAACGCCGGGAGCATCTGTACGCGGTGGTGCGTGATGTCATGCTGCGTAGTGAGGTATTGGCCTCCAGGTACAAATTCAAAGTGTTGTCTCTGGACGTGCGTGGCCGTCAATTTTTGATCATGGTGGACTTGCTTGATGCCAGCGATCTCCCCAGCAGTCAATTCATGGATGTGGAACGTTTGATTGCTGCCACCGCAGCCCAACAGCACGATCTACAGATCAAGGCCGTGTATTGGCGTGTCACGCACAAAGTTGACACCACCCCACATGAACCTAAAGCGCAGGTTCCAGCATCCGCCTCACACCTTGTTCACAAAGAAACTTCCTCTGCAAAACCGGCTTTTGAACCGATTAGTCAAGACGAAGTACTGGCTTTTCATCAAGCCGTTGCAGCAGGCACAGCCCTTAGACCTCCGACAGTTTTTGCCCCCAAACCAGCCAACCAGCCTCAACCCTTGACCGGCTATGAAGACACGCAATTGCTGGAAACCGAGGATGCAGGCTCGCCATTAAGCCGCACCCAGTTTGGCGGCCTTTAGAGGCCCGCCCCATCCAGTCATGGATCACCGCCATCGTTTCATGGATGAACTAGAAGCCTGCCGGACCTGGCAGTTCAAGCATCCAGTTGATTTTGAATTTGTCCAGAAATAGGTACGCTATCAAAAAGGGCCCTTAAGCAGGCGTAGCTCGGCGAGTTCAAGTTTGGCAGCTTGACCAGCCAGGACCAGCGCATCGCCATTCATCAGCTCCAGCTCATCCGACAAAACCATCACCTGCCCGGAATTGCGCCGCAAGCTTACCAGCCGAACTTCTAGGTTCGATAGCGCCAAGTCGGCAACCGTGTGACCAACGGCGCGTGCACCGGGTGTCAAGCTCAACGAACTTAAGCGCTCTTGGTTCAGCTCATCCATCGAGCCATCATCGGCACCACGGAAAAAACCACGCAGCAATTTGTAACGGGCATCCCGTTGCTCTTGGACAATGCGAATCACTCTGCGCATCGGAACACCGACCAAAGCCAGTGCATGACTGGCCAGCATAAGTGAGCCCTCGATGGCTTCGGGCACCACCTCTGTAGCGCCCGCATGACGCAAAGCCTCAAGGTCATGATCATCCTGGGTTCTTACCACAACCGGCACTTGGGGTGCATGCTCATGAATATGCGACAGCACTTTCATGGCACTGTGGGTTTCAAGATAAGTGACGACCACCGCGCTGGCGCGGGCCAGGCCTGCAGCCATCAAAGCCTGCAAACGGGCTGCGTCACCAAATACCACGGAGTCACCTGCAGCAGCAGCTTGGCGCACACGATCAGGATCCAGATCCAGCGCCATGTAGGGAATACTCTCTTTATCAAGCATCCGCGCCAAATTCTGTCCACAACGACCATAGCCGCAAATGATGACATGTTTGTTGGTTTTGATGGACTTGCGAGCAATACTGGTCATTTGCACCGACTCCATCAACCACTCATTACTGACCAAACGCATCACTAATGTACCGCTGTACATCACGATAAACGGGGTGGCCAGCATCGACAACACCATGGCGGCCAAAATCGGGTTGAGTAATTCAGGGGGCACCAGCCGGTTGGCCTGTGCCAGTGTCAACAACACAAAACCAAATTCCCCCGCCTGTGCCAGATAAAGCCCGGTACGCAAAGCCACACCCATAGTGGACCCCAAAACACGCGTCAGCAAAGTTACCACCACAGCTTTGTACAACACAGGCAAGGTCACCAGCAGCAGCACCAATGGCCAGCGCTCCAGCACCAAGCGCCAATCCAGCATCATGCCGATGCTGATGAAAAACAGACCCAGCAACACATCGTGAAATGGTCGGATGTCGGTTTCCACCTGGTGCTTGTATTGGGTTTCGGAGATCAGCATGCCAGCAATAAAGGCACCCAGTGCCAAGCTCAGACCCGCCAGCTCCGTCAGCCAGGCCAGACCCAACGTGACCAATAGCAAGTTCAGGACAAACAGCTCCTCACTCTTTCGCCGCGCCACCAGCGTGAGCCACCAGCGCATGACACGCGGTCCTCCGACCAACAGGACCGTAATCAAGGCCACGGCTTTGATCAGCGCCCAAACCAGGGTTTCCGCCATGTGCTCGGGTGTTGCGCTCAGCGCAGGGATCATCACCAGCAGCGGCACTACTGCCAAATCCTGAAACAACAGCACACCCATGATGCGCTTGCCATATTCGGACTCCAGTTCCAGCCGTTCACTCATGAGTTTGACCACAATCGCCGTACTGCTCATGGCCATGGCGCTGGACAAGGCCAACGCGGTTCGCCAGTCCATACCCCATTTTGCCGGGGCCACATGGGCAAACGCCATACTGGCGGCGGTGGTAACCAGCATGGTCAGTGCCACCTGAAAAAGCCCCAGACCAAACACATGGCTGCGCATGCTGCGCAACTTGGGCAGATTAAATTCCAGCCCAATCACAAACATCAGGAACACCACGCCAAACTCGCCGAGATGGCGTACCCCTTCGGCGTTTTTGGCGACGGCCAGGGCGTTTGGACCAATCACCACACCCACCGCCAAGTAACCCAGCATGGGAGGCAGTTTCAGGTAACGACAGGCCACCACACCCAGCACGGCAGCCAAAAGGTACAACAAGGTTAGGTCAAGTGGAGTCACCCCCTGATGCTACCAATTCCGGCCCATCACTTAAGACCTGCCCGATAGAATGCCAACATGAAATTTCAGACCCCTCAAGAGCCAGCCTTTGATGCTGATCGTGCCCTCTCTTTGGCACTTGACACACTGGATATTGAAGCCGCTGCGGTACTGGGTCTCAAACGCCATCTTGGAGCTGCGTTTGTAAAGGTGGTCGGTCTGATGTTGGCGGTTCAAGGCCGGGTCGTCGTGATGGGAATGGGGAAAAGCGGTCATATTGGCCGGAAAATTGTGGCCACGCTGGCCTCTACCGGCACGGCTGCCATGTTTGTTCATCCGGCCGAAGCCAGTCACGGAGACCTGGGCATGATCAAACCCATGGATGTGGTGCTGGCCATTTCCAACAGTGGTGAATCGGATGAGCTCACGGCCATCCTGCCGATGATCAAACGCCTGGGTGCCCCCCTGGTGGCCATGACCGGCAACCCGGAATCGACCCTGGCACGGTATGCCGATGTTTTTCTTCACAGTGGTGTTGAAAAAGAAGCCTGTCCACTTAACCTGGCCCCGACCGCCAGCACCACAGCGCAACTGGCCCTGGGTGATGCGTTGGCGGTGGCTTTGCTGGATGCACGTGGCTTCAAAGTCGAAGACTTTGCCCGCTCACATCCAGGCGGATCACTGGGGCGAAAACTGCTGACCTTGGTCAGTGACATCATGCGCAGCGGTGACCATGTACCCCGCGTAAGCTTGCAAGCCAGTTTCAGTGAACTGATGCGCGAGATGAGTGCCAAGGGCTTGGGGGCTGCCGCAGTGGTGGATGCAGCAGGTGTGGTGCAAGGCATTTTTACCGATGGTGATTTACGCCGTCTGATTGAAAAGGGTGCCGACTTGCGCAGTTGTACCGCCGAGCAAGTCATGCACGCCAATCCCAGCACCATTCCCCGTGATGCACTTGCGGTGGATGCCGCTGAATTGATGGAGCAACGCTGCATCACCAGCGTATTGGTCGTCGATCAAGCAGGCGTGCTGTGTGGTGCACTCAATAGCAACGACTTGATGCGTGCCAAGGTGATCTGATGCCACCCGTTTTGAACTTTCCCCCCGAACTGCTCCTCAAGGCACAGGGCATTCGCGTGGCGTTTTTCGATGTGGACGGTGTGCTGACTGATGGCGGCCTGTATTTCTCAGAGCACGGTGAAACCCTCAAACGCTTCAACACGCTCGATGGTCATGGGCTCAAGCTGCTGCAACGCGTCGGCATCACACCCGTTGTGATCACCGGGCGTGACTCCAGGCCCTTGCGGCTGCGTTTATCAGCCCTGGGCATTGAGCACGCCCATTTCGGCACCGAAGACAAGCGCCCCGCAGCCGAAGCCACACTTCACACGCTGGGGCTGGATTGGTCACAGGCTGCTGCCATGGGTGACGATTGGCCCGATTTACCCGTGCTGGCACGCTGTGCATTGGCTTGTGCACCAGCCAACGCGCAAGCCGATGTACTGGCAAGGGTGCATCACATCACCCGTTTGGCCGGTGGTGCCGGTGCCGTGCGCGAATTGTGTGATCTGTTGCTGGTTGCCAGCGGGCGCTATGCCCAATTGCTGCAAGAGGCCTTGGCGTGAGTGCAGTGCGAACCCTGTGGGATCGGTTGGCGCTGTACCTGCCTGTGCTGCTGATGGGGGTGCTGGCCATGGCCACTTACTGGCTGGTGCGCAGTACGCCCGAGCGTAGCGGGCCTGAGCCAACTGCAGCCGCTGTACACGAGCCCGACTATTTCATGCGCAAGTTTGCCGTCAAAACCTATACCGCCAATGGGCAGCTCAAAAGTGATGTTCGTGGTGGTGAGGCCCGGCACTTTCCCGATACCGACACACTAGAGATTGACCAGGTTCGTATTCGCTCATTCAATGAGCAGGGTCGCCTGACCACCGCCACGGCCAATAAAGCCATCACCAATGGCGATGCATCCGAGGTCCAACTGATCGGCAATGCGCAGGTGATACGTGCTGCGGTGACCGATGACCAAGGCCAAGCCCAACCCAGCCTGACATTCAACGGCGAATTTTTGCACGCATTCATGAACACCGAGCAAGTCAAATCTCACAAACCTGTGGAGTTGACACGCGGCAAAGATCGCTTTACAGCCGACAGTATGGACTTTGACAACCTGGAGCGCGTCATGCTGCTGCGCGGACGTGTTCGCGGGAAGCTTGTTCCGGGCAACACCCACTGAACTTGATGTCTATGAAACCCCTGGTTTTGATCACGGGAGCCTCCAGCGGCATGGGCCAGGCCATGGCCTTGTGTTACGCCCGCAGAGCGTATCGGCTGGCTTTGGTCGCGCGCCGCGGGGATATGATCAAATCCTACCTTGATGCTCATGGAATAAGCGTCAATAGCTATGAAATTTACAGTGCTGATGTGACGGATATCAACAGCATGGCTACGATGGCGCAGAACTGCCTGACACGTCAGGGTGTGCCTGATGTGGTAATTGCCAACGCCGGTATCAGCCTCGGGGTAGATTCATCGGTACGCGCAGACCTGGATGTCATGGCGCGCATTTTGGCCACCAATGTGATGGGGGTGGCTGCCACATTTGGTCCCTTCATCAACCCCATGACTGTGCGTGGCTCCGGCACGCTGGTGGGTATTGGCAGCGTGGCAGGTATTCGTGGTCTGCCAGGCCATGGGGCTTACTGTGCCAGCAAAGCGGCAGTCATCAGTTATTGCGAAAGCTTGCGAGGCGAATTGCGCGCCAGCGGGGTCAAGGTGGTCACGATTTGCCCTGGCTATATTGCCACGCCGCTGACCCAGAACAACCGCTATCGCATGCCGTTTTTGATGCAGCCGGAAGCATTTGCCGTGGAAGCTGTGCAAGCCATTGATGCAGCTGAAAGCTACCGCGTGATTCCGTGGCAAATGGGGGTTGTCGCCAAGTTGTTGCGTGTTTTGCCCAACGCTTGGTTTGACAAGTTATTAGCCGGGCGGCCGCGCAAGCCACGCCAAACAGATGGTGCCCGTTAATGACTCCACCAAACAAAAAGGGCCCCGAAGGACCCTTTTGAGTTGTCAAGCCTTCGCTTGACAGAGCTTTGATTCAGCTTAGTAGCTGCTACGGCCACCGCCGTAACCACCGCCGCCACCTGAACGGCCACCGCCAGCACCACCGCCATAACCGCCGCCACCTGAACGGCCGCCGCCAGCGCCACCACCGTAGCCGCCACCACCACCACCGCCAAAGCCGCCACCTGAACGGGGAGGACGGGGTTCCATCGGACGGGCTTCGTTCACAACGAGACCACGGCCACCAAATTGCTGACCATTCATGGCAGCAATAGCAGTTTGAGCTTGTGCATCATCGCCCATTTCGACAAAGCCGAAACCTTTTGAGCGGCCAGTGTCACGTTCCATCATGACTTTGGCGCTGGTGACGGAGCCGTGTGCTTGAAAAGCTTGTTGCAGATCTTCGTCACGGAAAGAATAAGGCAGGTTGCCTACGTAAAGTTTGTTGCCCATGAAAGGACTCCTCAAAATAACTCAAAACGCGATGGAGTCCAAAACCGCAACAACCAAACCTGAGAAGACTTAGAGCAGACGTGAGACTGACATTCACCGCAAACCACGCACAGTTTTCCTAAACAATGCGTGGCGCATGATACGTCAAGTTTTTGTTTTTACATACTTATTTTTTCAACGACAGAAATCTGTAGTACTTCTCATGAAGATGAGGTGGTTTTTTGGGCTGCCAATTCCGGCTTGTTGGGTGGCTCTTGATAGTTGCGCCATTGATGCATGGCGTTGCGCATAGTCAGCACCTGGCGCTCGAATTTGGGGCAAGCTGCGCAGATGGCCATGTGCAGACGTAGCGCTAGGCGCTCACGGAAAGGCAAGGTCTGATCTTCACGCGCAATGACCAGAGCAGTGACTTCTTTGCAGGTGCGCCTCAACGGAATCATGACGGTCTTTGGGTTTGGGTAAACCAGTTGAGTCCCAGGCATTCGCGCAAGCGCAATCGGGCCCGGTGTAATTGAACATACAAGTTGGTCGCGGTCAGGTTTAATTCCTTACAAATTTCCTCAACCGATAGTTCCAGCCATTCACGCATCAGAAACAGGCGCCCCTGGGCAGCAGGCAGTTTTTCCACGCAGGCATCCATGATTTTCATGAATTGCTGGTTGTTCAGATCCTGCTCGGGGTTGCCCCAATCGGCCGGCATTTCGGCAAAGTGACCATCGGGCTTGAAACCGACCAGATCCAGCATGTCAACGTTATCGTCGTCACTCGCGCTGTTACTGATCTCGCGCCCATGCAAGCGCAACATGTCAATCACCTTGTGTTTGAGAATGCCCACCAGCCAGGTTTTGAGCTGGGAGCGGCTCTGAAAAGCCTGCGGCTTGGACAGGGCGACCAGCAAAGTTTCAGACACCGCATCTTCAGCCCATGCCTGATTGCGCAGTTGCAGCCGGGCAAACCGCAACAAGCCCGCCCGGTGGCTGACAAGCTGTTGTTCAAAGGGGACTTCCGGCGAAACGGTCATAAGGTATGGCACATGAGGATATAAAGTTCAAAAAAATGATTGCCCAACCTGTAAGAATTTGCACTCAAGTCGTACCAAATCATAACCAGTCGGTGGTTTTCTCAACATCACACTGCAGACATGGTTGAAGTGTTTTATCTCGTCACCTTTACCACCCAGGAGTTTTCAAATGAACCGTCGTACCCTTTGCGCCAGCAGCGCCGCCAGCCTGATGTCCTTGGCTTTGCTCACGGGCCAGGCCGCCGCCGCCGAAAAAGAAAAATGCTTTGGCATTGCCAAAGCCGGTCAAAACGATTGCGCCAGCGTGACCGGTGTGCATTCCTGCGCCGGTCAGTCCAAGGTAGACATGGACAAGGGCGAATGGAAATACGTGGCCAAAGGCACCTGCAAAGAGATGAAAGGCCTGACCCTGGATGAAGTCAAAGCCGGCATGAAGAAAGTCTGATGAGCAACGTCGGCATCGGCTGGCGGCAACCGCATTATTTGGAACTGCTGGTGCGCCAGCCCGCGCTGGATTTTCTGGAAGTTCATTCGGAAAACTTCTTTGCCCAGGGCGGGGCGGCGCTGGCAGTGCTGACACGAGCGCGTGCCGATTACGCCATCAGCCTGCATGGTGTTGGCCTGTCCCTGGGCTCCAGCGTCGGACTCGACTCATGGCATCTGGAACAGTTGGCGCAACTGGTCGAGCGCATCGACCCGGTGCGCGTCAGCGACCATGCCAGTTTTGCCCGTGGCCAGTGGCCCAGCCCGCAGGGCACACGCACCATCCACGCGGCTGATCTGTTGCCGATTCCCTTCAGCCCGCAAGCACTGAACGTGCTGTGCGCCAACGTGCAACAAGTGCAAGACCGACTGCAGCGCCGCTTCATGGTGGAAAACCTCTCGGCCTACGTGCAGTGGAAAACACCCGCCGATCAGCCACCCTTGAGCGAGCCCGAATTTTTATCCACGCTGGCCCAGCGTACCGGCTGCACCCTGCTGATCGATGTGAACAACATTTACGTGAATGCCCGCAATGCCCAGATTCGTGGTGAATGCGCCGATCCGCTGCAGTCCTGCCTGAGTTGGCTGGATGCCATTGCCCCTCAGCATGTGGGTGAAATCCATTTGGCAGGCCACTGCCACGTGCGCCCGTCAGCGGGCGAACCCTTGGCGCATGAAATCGTGATCGACGACCACGGCAGCCGGGTCTGCCCTGCGGTCTGGCAACTTTATCAACACGCCGTGGCACGTTTTGGCACAGTACCCAGCTTGATTGAATGGGATACCGATGTACCCGGGCTGGACGTGCTGCTGGATGAAGCGGCGTGCGCCCGCAGTTTCCAGCAAGCCGCCCAGAAGTTGCCACCGCCCATGGCCTTTCCCCCACCACAACGGGCCGAGCTGCACATGCAACAGCTTGCCGACCAACAACAAGCGCTGCTGGCCACCCTGTTCGATTGGCCACCCGATGATGCTATTCAAAATATAGCATCTTACGCTTATACATCAAGGGCTAGAGGCCTAAAAGTTTATCAATCCAACGCCCATGTCCTGGCCCAGCGGGCACTGCTGGCGGCCTACCCGGTGCTGGCTCAGGTCTTGGGAGACGACAGCTTTGCCGCCTTGTCCCGCGCCTTCTGGCACGCCCAGCCACCTGAACGCGGCGATATCGCGCAATGGGGCGGGCAACTCGGGCCGTTTGTCCATGACAGTGCGCAACTGCAAGACACCCCTTACCTGGGTGATTTGGCGCGTCTGGAATGGGCGCTGCACCAGGCCGCCAGCGCACCAGACGGTGTCGCTGAGGCCACCAGCTTTGCCTTGCTGGCCAGCCATGAGGCCAGCAAGCTGCGGCTGCAACTGTCGCCCGGTTGCGCCCTGATTTGCAGCGATTGGCCGGTCGCCAGCCTGTGGGCCGCCCATGTCGATCACGGGGTCAGCTTTGGCCAATTGCACCAGCGCTTGAACCCACCCAGCGCCGAAACCGCGCTGGTTTGGCGCGCCGGGCTGCGGCCCAGGGTGCAAGCCATCGGCCGACAGGAACAACAGTTCTTGCGCGCCCTGCTGTGCGGCCACAGCCTGGGCCAGGCCCTTGATGGACTGCCAGCGTCGGTCGACGCAGCAGACCCGTGGCGCATCGACACCTGGCTGGCGCAGGCCGTGCAAGGCGGTTTGTTGCTGGGGGTGACAGAATTGAATCAGGTGAACCCGGTTGACCGCTATACCATTGCCGACCATGACCCCACTGTCCCGACCTGCTGACCAGCCTGCCACACCCATCGCGCGATGGCCCAGGCGCTTGTCCATGCGGCTGGCGCTGGGGTTTGGCTCACTGGTGGGCTTGATGTTGCTGACCCTGTCCCTGGTCAGTTGGCAGTTGCACCACATCACCGACCTGACCGAGCGCTTTGCCACGCAGGACATGCAGCGCCTGCTGCGGGTGCAAGTGCTGGCGCTCACCACCGAAGGGGCGGGCACGGCGTTGCTGCGCCTGATGAACGCCCCCCGCGCCGACCGTGTGCCGGTGTACGCCGATGTCGACGAACGCAACCGCCGCATTGACGGCATCGTGACATCGCTGCAAGGCCTGTTGGGGGACGCGCAACAAGAGCAAACCCTGGTGCAGCTTGAACAGGCGCGCGCGGTGTACCACCAGGCTTTTTTGGCCACGGTGGATCAAATTGAAGCTGACGATGCCAGTGCCGCCATGCAGGCCTACACCAACCAAGTGCAACCCGCCTTGGCCCATTTGCTTCAACTCTCCAACCAACTGGTCAACCGTGAGCGCGAACGCATGGAAAACCAGGTCGCATCCAGCCACCAACGTCTGTTGCAAATCACCCTCTGGCTGGCGCTGCTCTCCCTGCTGGCGGTGATCATGGCCGCCGCGCTGGCCTGGCGCACCACCCAAAGTGTGGTCAGCCCCATGCGGCAACTTGAAACAACCGCACGGCGCATTGCCGCCGGTGATTACGCAGCCCCCTTGGTCACCGCCAGCATCGAAGAGGTCGACCGGGTCAGCCAGGCCATGTCCTCCATGACGCAGGCGATTGCCCAACGCGAGCAAGAAATTGAACGCCTGGCGTTTCGCGACCCCCTGACCGATTTGCCCAACCGCACCTACCTGCTCAAGCACTGCGCACAGTGCCAAAGCACCCAGGCGGGTAACACGTTGATGCTGCTCGACCTGGCGCGCCTGAAAACCGTCAATGAAACCCTGGGTTTCGCCATCGGTGACAGCTTGATCAAAACCCTGGCCGAACAAGCCGCACAGGTGGTCAAAACCGCCGCCCCTGCGGCCAGTACCCTGCTCGCCCACCTGTCGGGCGGCTTGTTTGCCGTGGTGCTGCGAGCCGAAACGCGCGACAGCGTGCAGGCCCTGCACCAACAATTGCTGCACGCCACAGCCCAGCCCTTGCCATACCAAGGCCACAGCGTCGACCTGAGCCTGGCGTTTGGGGTGGCCGACTCCCCGCTGAACGCCCCGCTGGATGTGATCACGCTGCTGCGCAATGCCGAAGTGGCCCTGAACGCCGCCAAACAAGCGGCACAAACCCTGGTTTGGTACAACCCGGCGCAAGAAGCCGCACGCCTGAGCCACCTCGGCCTGCTGTCCGACCTGCGCGTGGCGGTGAGCACATCCCAGCTGCAAATGTGGCTGCAGCCCAAGTTCTCCTTACACACCGGCCAGGCCGTGGGGGCCGAAGCGCTGGTGCGCTGGCAACATCCAACACGCGGTTTTGTGTCACCCGCCGAATTTGTGCCTTTTGCCGAGCAAACCGGGGCCATCACCCAAGTCACCGACTGGATGCTGTCCCAAGCCATGCACACCCTGGCCGCATGGCAGCATCAGCACCCCGAGCTGAGCCTGAGTGTCAACGTCAGCACCCGCGACCTGCAAGACCCGACGTTTTGCCAACGTGTTCTGCACCTGCTGCAGCAACACGGCATTGCGCCGCACCACCTGCGCCTGGAGATTGTCGAAAGCGGTTTGATGCAAGACACCCACGCCAGCATTGCGCTGCTGCACCGCCTGCGCAGTCTGGGCGTGCAACTCTCGATTGATGACTTTGGCACGGGCTACTCCTCCTTGGCCTACCTGCAACAGTTGCCGGTGACCGAGCTCAAGATTGACCGCAGTTTTGTCACCCACATCGAGGATTTACCCGGCACCCAGCGGCTGGTCAAAACCATGATTGAAATGGGCCATGGCATGGATTTGCTGGTCACCGCCGAAGGCATTGAAACCGAGGCCGAACGCGCCGTGTTGCAGCGCCTGGGCTGTGACGTGATGCAAGGCTACCTGGGCAGCCGCCCACTGCACGGTGTCGCCTTGCAAGCCTGGCTGGATGGCCTGAGCACTTCAGCCCCCGCTGGGCCAGATGCACACGCGCCTCAACCCACCTGAAACACCATGCAAGGCCTGCACCTGACCGCTGATTTACACGGCTGCACCTGCGAGCCGGCCTGGCTGTGTGATGCCGACCGGCTCGGCCAGCGCTGCCTGCAAGCCGTCAGCAGCGTTGGACTGCAGGCGGTGGCGCAGCTTTTTCACACTTTCCCAGCCACCACACACGGCCCCGGTGGTGTCACCGCCACCGTGTTGCTGGCCGAATCACACCTGTGTATCCACACTTGGCCCGAGCAAGGCGCAGTGACGTTGGACGTGTATGTGTGCAACTTTGGTGGTGACCACTCGACCAAGGCTCAGGCTCTGATGGACACGCTGTGCGCACTGTTTGAGCCAGCACAGGTCAGCCATGCCCGACTGCAACGCGGCGAACTGATGGGGTGAGTGGTGCAAGCTTGACGGCCTCTCCAGCCCATCGGCCGCGTCTTCAGCGCGATGGACAGGGCGCAGCAGTTGTCGTACCTGTTGAGAGGGGTATCCAGTGCGACAGCTGCTGGCACACACCGCCCATACACAGGTCATAGTCGCGGGCAAATTCTGAGCGGGTGAGCAACAAGCGGCGCGTCCAGCGCATGTCCGGCGCGGGGCGGTAATGCCACACACCTTGCTGGTAAAAAGAGCCCGGCGGCGGCTCCATGCCTGCACCGCTGCCACGAACCCGGGCGCTGCTCAGGTAGAGCCAATCGCCCGCAACCCGGTAATCTTCTTCCCAGTCGATTTTTTCAATCGAATGCTGCCAGCGCAAGGTGAAGCGATCCACCGGCAGCTCCACCTGGAGGCTGCCCGCCAGCAAACAAAGCGCGGCCAGCACAGCCATGTGCTCAGCTCACCGTGGCCATGGCCCCCTGGCGGGCACGCCAGACACACCACACCAGCAACACCGCAGCCATGGCAAAACCAATCTCGTCGGTGAGCTGCAAGGCTGACACCAACATGCCTGCCGTCACCGCACACCAAACCCGCTGTGCCGTGCTCAGATTGGCATGCAGATGGCCCACCACCACGCCACCCCACAACACAATCGCCAACAAGCACTTGAACACCACATAGGCCACAGCCAAAAAGGTCCAGTTACCTTGCAGCATCAAGGCGTTGTCGTACACCGCCATGAAGGGGATGACAAATCCGGCAATCGCAATCTGGGTCGCCTTGAAGCCAATCTTCATCGGCGAGGCCTTGGCGATGGAGGCCGCCGCAAACGCCGCCAGTGCCACCGGCGGGGTCAAATCCGCCATGATGCCGAAATAAAACACAAACATGTGCGACACCAGCAGTGGCACACCGAGCTTGAGCAAAGCCGGTGCGGCAATCGAGCTGGTGATGATGTAGTTGGGAATGGTTGGAATCCCCATGCCCAGCACCAGACACACCAGCATGGTCAACAGCAGCGACAAAAACACGCTGGTGTCACCCACCTTGAGCACCACCCCGGCAAAGCTGGTGGCCGCACCGGTGAGCGACAGCACACCAATGATCACCCCGACAATCCCGCAAGCCAGCCCCACCGGCACGGCCTGCTTGGCCCCGTCGGTCAAGCCATCACGCAGCGAATGCAGGGTTTTTTTGCCACCTTTGATGTACAGGCACGCCAGCACCAGAGCGGCAATCACCGC
The DNA here is from genome assembly GCF_019973615.1 of Rhodoferax lithotrophicus. Lineage (GTDB taxonomy): Bacteria > Pseudomonadota > Gammaproteobacteria > Burkholderiales > Burkholderiaceae_C > Rhodoferax > Rhodoferax lithotrophicus. The sequence continues at coordinate 129,127 of NZ_AP024238.1, forward strand.
CAGCACCGGTTGAATACCCCACTTCAGGAACGTGGAAGCGCCCAGACCCAGCCCGAACCACATCACATAGCGGAAAGCGGTGGAATGAATGCGTGCCGCCAGGGCCGCACCCAGGATCAGCAGCGCGGTCATACACAGGCCCATCATGCCGGCAAACTTGGGCGTGAAACCATGGAACAGCATGAACACCAGCACTGCCAGCGGCACCATCAGGTACCAGTTCTCGCGCATGTGTTTCCACGGGTTGGGACACTGCTCTTTGGGCAAGCCCATGAGCTTGGCGCGGCCCGCCTCCAGGTGCACCATGGTGAAGGCCGTGAAGTAATACAACAGCGCCGGGATGATGGCCGCCTTGACAATTTCGGCATACGGCAAATTCAGCGTTTCGGCCATGATGAAGGCCACCGCACCCATCACCGGCGGCATGATCTGCCCCCCCATGGAGGCAGTGGCCTCCACCGCCCCGGCGAACACCGGCGTGTAGCCAAAACGCTTCATCAGGGGAATGGTGAACTGCCCCACCGTCAACACATTGGCGACACCCGAGCCCGAAATCATGCCCATGAAACCCGACGACAACACCGCCACCTTGGCCGGGCCGCCCTTGGCGTGGCCGACAAAACCCAAGGCAATGGCGTTGAACAAGCGAATCATGCCGGCATGCTCCAGAAACGAGCCAAACAAGATGAACAGAAAGATGTAGGTGGCCGACACCAGTGTGGGTGTGCCGTAAATGCCGTCCGTGCCCAAAAAGAGCTGATTGACGATGGCACTGAAATCGTAGCCGCGATGGCCCAAGTCACCCGGCAGGTATTGGCCCAACAAGCCATAGGCCAGAAACAGGCCACACACGATGGGCAGCGCCAGCCCCATGACCCGGCGTGTGCCTTCAAACACCAGCACAATCATCAGCGTGCCCAGCACAATCTCGGTGCTGCTGGGGTCGCCGCTGTTCTGGATCACCTCGGCCTCAAAAATCAGATGGTAGAAGCCTATGGCAAACCCACCCAGACCCAGCAACCAGTCGTACCAGGCCACCGAAGACAGACTGCTTTTCTTGAACCCCGGGTAGAGGATAAACGTCAGCAAGATCAAAAAACTGATGTGGATGGCACGAATCGGCAGGCTTGAAAGCGCCACCAGGTCGGCCGCTATGACCAACTGAAAACTCGAAAACAGCAACGCAAACAGCATCAGCAAACGGGCTGAGAAACCGCTTAAAGATCGCTTTTTACCGTGTTCCTCAAATTCAGGTTCGTCCCCTGCGTGCGCTTTGTGATCCAGCAAGATATCCAGATCAATGGCATCTGCAGGCTGTTGGGGGGTGGGGTGGGGTTGGCTCATGGTCAATCCTCATGGTCTCTAGATTTTTTAATGTTGTCCAGGGCGCATCCCACACCGGCATGGCTCACACCGCGACAAGCAGCGTCGCAGCCTGAGCCACCCCACATGGAGACGGGCAACGAGGAACTTTGTTCTCTGCGTCGATTACTTCAGCAGCCCGGCTTCACGGTAGTATTTTTCAGCCCCGGGGTGCAAAGGAATGGGCATGCCCACTGCGGCATCTTTCTTGACGATGCCTTTGGCCGCCGTGTGCGCCGCCACCAGGCCGTCCAGGTTGTCAAACATCGACTTGGTCATGGCGTAGACCGTGTCGGTGGGCACCCCTTCGTGGGTGACCAAAATGTTCTTGATGGCTACAGTCGGTATGGCGACCGTCTGACCTTTGTAGGTGTCTGCCGGAATGCTGGCCGCCTGGTAGGCCGGATCACCCACCTTGGCTACCACATCGGCTGGCACCGAGACCACCACGATGTTGATGGAGATGGCCAGATCACGGATCGACGCGGCCCCCAGCCCCACGGATTGCAGCGTCACGTCCAACTGGCGGTTCTTCATCAGCTCCACCGACTCACCAAAACCCAGGTACTCGACCTTGGCAAAGTCTTTGTAGCTCAGGCCTGCCGCTTTCAAAATGGCACGGGCATTGAGTTCGGTGCCAGACTTGGGTGCGCCCACCGAAATGCGTTTGCCTTTCAAATCGGCAATCGTCTTGATACCGGACTCTGCATTGGCAATGATCTGGATGTAATTGGAATACAGGCCCGCCATTGCACGTAATTTGGTCAGCGGTGCTTTGAAGCCGGCTTCCACGTCACCCTTCCAGGCATCCGAGACCGAATCGCCCAGCGCAAAGGCCACTTCGCCCTTGCCCTGTTGCAACAGGTTCAGGTTTTCAGCCGATGCCTTGGTGGCCTGCACGGAAATTTTGGCCGCAGGCAAGACCTTGCCGTAAGCCTGGCTCAAGGCCACCCCCAGCGGGTAATAAATGCCGCTTTGCCCACCGGTGAGCACATTGATGAACACCTGTTGGGCCTGCGCCACCGGGGTCATCACCAGGCTGGCCATACCGGCCAGGCCCAGCAAGGCCTGGCGACGTGTGGAAGTTGTTAGTTTCAAAGTCATGTTTGTCTCCATCAAATAGATATAAATAGTCCAGCCAGCGCACCAATTTCCAATGCCCGCAAGACAGTATGCCGTGGGCTTGCGCGTGTTGTCCGCACATCCTTGCCATCAGCCGCTGGAAAGACCTGGGTGCATCTCTTGCGACAGCGCCCACCCCCTTGAGGCGAGCGCTGAAAAAAAGAGGCCTCCTGAATATACCCCTTGCACACTTGGTATCCACCAGAAAGCACACAAAGACATTCTCTAACTGATTGAAAACAAAAGAAAAATTCACAATGCCATGATGAAGAAACACAAATTTTTGTGTGACTTTATGGCCGTATTGCACCGCGTCATGCTGAATTTCACACTTTGCACTGCTGCAAATCCATGTGCAGCCGATGCCATGGACAACATGCCCGCTTTATTCAAGCGCTCCAATGGAATATTCGGGGTGGACGGTGTGAGCTGGGGCTTATTCCCCTTGAACGATTCAGCCGACTCCGTCAATATCAGGAATTTCCCGCCTTCTGCGGCCCAGATGCCTGGAGCAACGGTTCCTCATAAATGAAAACAACCTGGCATGCGTTGTTGTGATTTGCAGATGACGGGATCAGCTTTATTCAGACATGACTGCGCGGACAAGGTCATGATGGTGCAAAACATACCATAAATTTCAGACATAACCATCCTGCAGGGACTAATTAAAACCAGTACATTTAATTAAAAAATGTACTCATTATTAATAAACAACTATTGACGATAGTTGTGGCTCGACTGCCATTTCTGGCTTACCCATGAAGAACTTCAGCGCCACCTTTGCAACCTCCCAAAACGGTGACAGACCTTCTGCACCGTCAGCTGAAGCCAAATTGAAAGAGCAGATGGCGCAGCTTCATTCCCATGAGGCACGTTACCAAAGGTTGGTGACAGACCTTCAGATCGGGATTCTGATCCAGCTTTCAAACTCTGAAATTGTGATGAGTAATCCCAAGGCACTGGAGCTGTTGGGCCTGAGCGAAGATCAGCTTCTTGGGAAATCCTCGCTTGATCCGGACTGGAATGTTATTCACCCAAACGGTTCACCGTTTCCTGGTCCAAACCACCCGGTTCCTCAGGCCATTGCAACTGGTAAGCCTGTCAGAAATGTCGTGATGGGGGTGTACCGTCCCAAGTCCAAGGATCGGGTCTGGTTGCTGGTGAATGCTGCACCGCAGTTCAACGCTGACGGCAGCATGCTTCAAGTGGTTTGCACATTCTCGGATTTGCCTGAGCGCCCTATGCTGCGCTTTGCACAAAACGAAACGGCAGAGGCCATGCGTGTCGCAGAGGTGCTGCGGGAGAAACATGATTTCACACAAGCCGTATTGAACTCGGTTGAAGCCGAAATTGTGGTCATCTCAAAAGACGGCACCATTTTGGCGGTGAACGAGCCGTGGCAGCGTTTTGCCGCGACCAACCGGTTGAGCTCAGGTGACTTGCCGCACCATGTGGACTTGGGTGCCAACTATCTGGAAGTCTGCCGGGCAAACTGTGAGGCGGACTCCAACGAAACAACAGAAGCACTGAACGGGATACAGGCCGTGCTCGAAGGTCGAACTCCTAGCTTCAGCCTCGAATACCCTTGTCATTCATCACATGAGCAGCGTTGGTTTTTGATGCATGTGACGGCACTGGGTGGTGTTACCTGCGGAGGTGTGGTGATCTCGCACACCAACATCACACAACGCAAAGTCGCTGAATTCGCGCAGGCGGCCAAAGAACTGGAGTTGGCCGAAGCGCAGCATGTAGCCCACATGGGTAGTTGGTACTGGGATGTCACACGCGACGAGGTGGTTGTATCTGATGAATTATTGAAAATAGTAGGGCTTCAGCAAATTCCCCAGTTCAACGACCAATGTGGTACCTTGTATTCACCAGCTACTTGGCATGTACTTAATGAAGCCGTGCAGCTGGCGATCAAATCGGGTGTTGGCTACAACCTGGAATTACCTGCCATCACGGGTGACGGCACGGCCATCTGGATCAACACGCGGTGTAATCCGATCATCGACGCAGACGGCCAAGTGATTGCGTTGCGTGGCACTGTTCAGGACATTACCGAGCGCAAGCAGATTGCCGCCAAACTGAAACTGCACGAGCAGCGTCTTCAATTGGCCCTTGATGCAACCAGCGACGGCTTATGGGACTGGGATTTGTCCACCGGTGCGGTGTACCGATCACCTCGTTATCACGAACTGATCGGTATCCCGCCCGAAGACGACACCCATGACTTTGACTTTTTCAAGCGGACGGTTCACCCGCAGGACTGGGCGCATGTCTTTCAAAACATTCAAGCTCACCGCAGTGGTCTGTCGCCAGGTATTGCGTTTGAGTACCGCCTGGCAACAGCCGGTAACAAACCCGTCTGGCTGCGCGTCAAAGGGAAGGTGGTCAGCCGTGATTCTTCAGGAAAACCGTTGCGTATGGCAGGGATGTTAAGTGACATCACCGAGCAAAAAGTGATGCACTTGGCGTTGCAAGAACGCGAACAGCAGTTAGCACGTTTCATCGAAGGTAGTGACCAGGGTTACTGGGACCTGAACGTTCAAACCTGTGCATTTCATGTCAGTGCACGCGAAGAGGAAATGCTGGGCTACACGCCTGGCGAAATGAATGTGGCCATGGAACACTGGGCGGAGCACATCCACCCGGATGACTATGGTCTTGTGATGGAGTCGATTGCACAACATATCGAGGGTAAATCAGCCAGCTCGGAGATGGAGATTCGCCTGCGTACCAAGCACGGAGGCTGGCGATGGATATTCTCACGTGGGCGCATCGTCACCTGGGATGAACACGGCCAGCCCCTGATGATGTCGGGCACCCATACCGATATCACAGAGCGCAAAAATTCCGAGTTGGCACTGCGCGAAGCCGCAACGGTGTTCACCAGCAGTTATGAAGGCATCATGGTGGTGAGCCCAGAATTGCGGATCACCAAAGTGAATCCGGCGTTTACTCGGATAACGGGCTACACGGCGGAAGAGGCCGTAGGCCAGACACCACAAATGTTGTCATCCGGCAAGCACGATGCCAGGTTCTACAGGCAAATGTGGGACACGATCAAATCGGAAAGCTTTTGGAGTGGCGAGATTTGGGATCGGCGGAAAAATGGAGAGCTTTATGCAGCGCTGCTGTCCATCACCGCTGTGCGCCAGGCTCAAGGTGGCATACAGCATTACGTCGGGGTGTTTTCAGATATCAGCAAGTTCAAAGCCCATGAAGAAGAGTTGGATCGGGTCGCGCATTACGACCCTTTGACCGGTTCACCCAATCGCCGGCTTCTGAAAGACCGGTTTGAACTGGCCATCCACAGGGCAACTCGTACCGGTCGCTCGCTGGCCGTGTGTTTTCTAGACATTGACGGATTCAAAGCCATCAACGACCTGTACGGCACCCAGGTTGGGGATCAACTGCTGGTAGCTGTCAACGATCAGCTTCAACGCGTGCTGCGCGCAGACGACACGCTGGCTCGTTTGGGTGGGGACGAATTTGTATTGCTGTTATCTGAAATTGCTTCACCTGAGGAATGTGTGCAGATTCTGGAGCGGCTGCTACAAGCCGTGAGGAGCCCGGTCACCGTCAACGGCATCAGCCTGGCGGTGACCGGGAGCGTGGGTGTGAGCCTGTACCCGGACGATCAAGCAGATCCAGACACCTTGCTGCGCCATGCCGACCAGGCCATGTACCAGGCCAAAGAGGCTGGAAAAAACCGCTACCGGCTGTTTGACCCGGAAAATGACCGTAAAGCGCAAGCACACCGCCAGTATCTGCAGGTGTTGCGTCAAGCATTTCTTAACGATGAATTTGAGCTTTTTTACCAACCCAAAGTTGATCTGATCTCAGGTGCGGTGGTGGGTGCAGAGGCTTTGATTCGATGGCGATGCCCTGTCAAAGGTCTGATTTCTCCTGCCGAATTTTTGCCACACATCTATGGCAGTGATCTGGAAACCCCGCTGGGCGAATGGGTCATTCAGACCGCCTTGGCACAAGCTGCCGTCTGGCACCGCATGGGAATGAAACTGTGTGTCAGCGCCAATATCAGTGCGCACCATTTGCTGCAGCCGGGCTTTCAAGCCCAACTTGCCAAAGCACTTGCGGGGCAGGCAGATTTTCCATCCTATTGTTTCGAACTGGAGGTGTTGGAAACCGCCGCCATTGCGGATATGGAGCTTGCGGTCAGCATCCTGAGTCGTTGCCGTGAGTTGGGTGTTCACTTTGCTCTGGACGACTTTGGCACAGGTTATTCGTCTTTGACTTACCTGCGCAAGTTACCCATTGACACCCTGAAAATTGACCAGAGTTTTGTTCTCGGTATGCTGGACGATACAGATGACCGGGGCATTGTGGAGAGCGTGATCCGTCTGGGTGAAACCTTCAAGCGACACATCATTGCCGAGGGCGTTGAGACCATGGCCCACGCCAGTGAACTGCTGCGCATGGGGTGTCATTTGGCACAAGGTTACGGCATTGCTCGTCCGATGCCATCAGCCCATTTTTTCGAATGGTCACAGGCCTGGGAGAAGGAAGCCAAGTGGCAAGCAGGTGGCCGACATCCTCATTGAAGCACCCCAATGGCATAGTTGGCCAGCGCCTGGTCGGCCCTGGGCGAATGGGCTCGGCCCTTGGCTTTGGTTTGGTAGGCCACGGTGGCTTCCTGGCCGCACCAGGGCAGGATGACGCTGGGTTTGGTCGGGTGCTCGGGCAGGTAGGCGGTCAGGTCGTACACCGTGCCCTGGATGGCCATCCAGCAATCTTCGGCGCTGGCATGGCGGGCTACTTCGGCCAGTGCAATGCCTTGGGGCTTTTCCGGCATGGGCTGCTGGGGTGCTGGCGGTGTCAGCCAGGCCACCAGCGCCAGCGTGATCAGCGCCAGCCAGAAAAGACCTGTCCCGATGAAAAAGAGTTTGCGCATCATCGAAAGTCAAACCGTTCAAAGTGAATGTTTGGCGCGGGCACACCACGCTGGCGCAACACGGCCACCGCCGCGTTGATCAGACCAACCGGGCCACACAGGTAACAGTGGCAGCGGCTCAAGTCTTCGGTGCTGGGCAACAGGGTGGGCAGATCAGGCAGGCCGTCACCACTCGCCACCAGTTGCAGGCTGAGCTGGGGCTGATGGGTGGCCAGTTCACCCAGTTCGTGCAGGTAGGCCGCGTCGGCCTGGTTGCGGTACAGGTAGATCAGCCGCACCACCTGGGTCAATGGGCCGCTGCGCAACCTGGCCAGAAAGGGCGTGATGCCAATACCTCCGGCCAGCCACAGGCTCGGGCCATCCACGCTGGCGCGCATGAATTCACCAAAGGGCCCCTGCACCCGCACCGCCGTACCGGGTGGGACAGACTGAATATGCCGCGTGCAATCACCCAGCGCCTTGATGCCCAGCGACACATGGCCGTCCGGAGTGATGGCACTCAGGGTATAGGGGTGGTATTCACCACAGCCCTGAAAACCGGGGCCCCTGAAAAACGCCACCACCACAAACTGCCCCGGCTGCGCGGTGATAGACCGGGCCAGTGGTCGCAACGACACTTCGATCAGGTCTGGTGTCTGGCGTGTCACCTGGTTGACCACATAGGGGTGGGCTGCCAGCCCATAGTCGGCGCGTAACAAACGCCACAGCAAGAAAAATACGGCCAGCAGCGGGGCCAGGATGAGCGGTGCCTCCAAACCCAAAAGCACCAGATGGGCGCCCCCCAGCAGCACCGAGAGTGTCAGCACATGGTGCAACTTGCGCCAGGTGGCATAAGTCAGCCTGGGAGAGAGCGACACCATCAAACCCGCCATCATGCCCACCAGCGAGCCCCAGCCCAACCACACCGGCCAGCCTTGCTGCCAGGGGTCCAGGGCTGACCAGGCCTGCACAGCAGACTCCTGCCACGCATCAGCTGCCAGGGCCAGCGGATGCAGCAGCAAAAACAGGTACGCCCCGATGCCCAAGCGGTGATGCCAGAGGTACATCGGCTCCAGGCCGCCCAGTCTGGCGGCCAGCCAGGGCTCACGGATCATGAGCAACAGGCTGGCTAGCAGCAGGCCAGAGCCGATCCATCCGGTCACGATGGCCATGCTGCGCCAGAAGCCGAGATCCTGCGGAAAAGCCCAACCCACCAGTGTGCCCACCAGCACCACCGTGATCAGGTAAATCGGTTGGGTGCGCAGCAAACGAAAGGCTGTCATGGTCGTCTTGCCGGGTGTTATGGGCGCGCCTTGTCCGCCGACAAATGGGCGCAGAAATCGCGGTGGTTCAGACGCAAAGGCTGTCCTTGCGACTGGGCACGTGCCAGCATCAGCTGGTGGTGCTCAGCCTGGTAGGCCCGGCAGGCTTCAAGGGTCTTGAAGCTGCGGATTTTCGACTGATGATCAATGCGCTCTTGCGCTGACATGAGATGCCAGCCGCTGGTATTACCTTCGCTGGCGCGTAATGGGCCGCGCGCCAAGGCTGTGGTGCTTGCCACCAGCAACCACACCATCATCCAGCACCGTGCAGATTTCGCTTTCATACACACCTTTCGTCAACAGTCAGAGGCCTTGGTAATTGTGCTGCAAACGATTCGCCAGGAACTACGACTGCATCAACTGGATGCAAAACATGTTGGGTCAACAAGCACCAGGGGCACCAACGGCCCCTGGCACCTATGCGGAAAAGATAAGCCCTACTCCGCCACAACCGCTGGGCTGTTCGTGGTTGTCAGGCCTGTTCCCGGCGTATGAATGCCGCGTTGGGCTCCAGCCCCGGCAGTCGTCCCTGTGCCGGAGGCAGGTGTCCCGTCTGCGTCCATGGTGTGCAGGCGAGCACGGATCTTGTCTTGCGTCTGTGCGGAGGTGCGAGCCTGGCTTTGATCACGCGTGGCTTGACCCGCGCCCGCGCTGGCTGAACCTGCCGATCCGGCTGATCCAGCTGATCCGGCCGACCCAGATTGGGCCCCGGCACTCATCCCCCCCGCATGGCCTAGCCCGCCTGCGGGCCCCTTGGCGTACACCGCTGTACTCAAAGCCAAAACCAGGGCTGCAACAGCCCCAAATACTTGTGATGATTTCATGATGACACTCCTGAAAAGTTAAAAAACCTTAGCGTCCGCGACCTGCGCCGCCCCGACCGCCACCACCTGAACCACCCGATCCTCCATTGCCGCCTGATGCCCCATTGCCCCCGGTATTGCCGCCCCCTGTACGAGCTTGTTGGCGGGTTTCAAACCCACTGCCATAAGGCAATTGCGCACCAGGCTCAACCGGCACAGCCTCGTCAGCCACCTTCTCCTGCGGGTTCAACACGGCTGGCGCAGCTTGGCTGTGTGCGCTGGGCGGCTGCACCGACAAGTTCAATGGGCGGCTCGGCAAGGCCTTGATGTCTTGCGCCAAGGCTTGTGCCCCGACACCAGACAAGGAAACCATCAGCAGCGAAAAGAGGAGAGGTCGGGTGTTCATGGTGTTGGCTTTCGGTAGGTGTATGGTGCGGTGCGCCTGTCGCAACAGTATGTCTGCGCTGGTGCACGGTGTATCGGTTTGTCGCCAAAAGGTATCGCCGCGTATCAGGGCCACCCAAAGCAGAGGGGCTGCCGTAAACTGATCGTCATTAAGCCATCATGGACACCCATACCCCCCACATTCTGGTCGTTGATGACGACCCCGACCTGCGCGAGCTGCTGGGCAGCTACCTGGGTGCCAACGGGTTTCGCGTGGAGGTGGCCAACGATGGCCCGGCCATGTGGGAACTGCTCCACCAAGGTATGCCCGATGCCATCGTGCTGGACCTGATGCTGCCCGGCACCGACGGGCTGGCGCTGACCCGCGCCCTGCGGGCCAAGTCATCGGTGCCGATTCTGATGCTGTCGGCCCGTGGGGAAGAGCTTGACCGCGTGATCGGGCTGGAGGTGGGGGCCGACGATTACCTGGCCAAACCGTTTGGCCCGCGCGAACTGCTGGCCCGCCTGCGTGCACTCTTGCGCCGTGCTCAGCCCGCCGCGCCAGCGGCCTCAGAGCCCGCCGCCTTGCCGCAGTTTGGCCCCTACCAGTTGGACACATTGAGCCGCCGCCTGCTGCACCAGGGCCAGGAGATCCCCCTCACCGGGGCCGACTACGACCTGCTGGCCGCACTGGTGGCCCACCCCAACCGGGTGCTGTCCCGCGACACCCTGGTGGACATGCTGCGCGGCTATGAGCGCGACCCGTTTGACCGCAGCATCGACAACCGCGTCACCCGTCTGCGGCGCAAGATCGAAGCCGACCCCGCAGCCCCGGCCTACATCCGAACCGTGCGCGGCGAAGGTTATCTGTTCACCCCCAAAGGCAAGCAATCTTGAAATCGCCCCCCAGCCTGGCCCAGCAAAACACCCGCCTGCTGGCGGCGGCGTTCATGCTGATGGAGCTGCTGGTGGTCGGCCTGTTTGTTTCCCTGGTGCTGCTGCCACTGGGTCGGCGATCAGCGGACGATCTGGCCGGGCTGATGATCTTGTCAGCACAAACCTGGGCCGAACTCCCCCCCAACACCCGCAACGCCTTTGAAGTGGAGCTGCTCAAAAGCCACGCCCTGGCTCTGCGCGCCGAGCCCCCGGCAGCCGCGCGTGACGAATGGCATCCGGTGTACTTTTACCTGCTGGAAGAGGCCCTGGCACGACGCACCGGCCAACCCGGCCACCTGAGCCGCGAGCAACTGCCTTCTGGCACCTGGTACTGGGCCACACTTCCGGTGGGTCAGGCGGACTTGACGGTCGGCCTGGCCGCTTCACGCATCAACAGTCAGCCGGTAACTGCTTTATTGGCCGCGCTGCTGATCAGCTTGCTCACTGCCGCAGGCGTTGCCATCTGGCTGGCCCGGCGACTGACGCAGCCACTGGCGCAACTGGAAGCGGCCAGCGCCTTGATCGGCCAAGGTGGTCACCCGGCCCTGTTGCCCGAAACCGGGCCACGCGAAATGGTGGCCCTGAGCCAACGCTTCAACGCCATGGCGCAGCAAGTCAGCGACCTGCTGAACACCCGCACCACCTTGCTGGCCGGGGTGTCGCACGACCTGCGCACACCGCTGACGCGCATGCGCCTGGTGCTGGAAATGCTCAAAGACCAGCCCAGCCCACCACTGATCGAGCGGCTGGAACACGACATTGAGCACATGAACCGCCTGATTGGCCAGGTGCTGGATCTGGCGCGTGGGCTGCAATATGAAACCCCGGTCAGCACCAAGCTGTGCGACTTTTTGCAAGCCATCGCCGCTGACTTTTCCACCGCGGCCAGCCCGGTCACGGTGGACTGCCCGGCCGGCCCATGGCTGCTGCCACCCACCGCCTTGCAGCGGGCCCTGGGCAACCTGCTGCAAAACACCCAGCGCTACGCCCCAGGTGCGCCAGTGGAACTGGTCGCCAGATGGGACAACACACATTGCCGCATCGGCGTGCTGGACCACGGCCCAGGAATCCCCGCCGAACAACTGGAGGCGGTGTTCCAGCCCTTTCACCGACTCGACCCCTCGCGCAGCCCGGCCACAGGCGGGTCAGGCCTGGGCCTGGCCATCGTGCGGGAACTGGCCCGCGCCAACGGCTGGCAAGTCACGCTGGCGGCCCGCCCGGGGGGCGGTTTGCAGGCCTGGATCGTGCTGCCACGGCTGGAGTTGCCCAGTGCCCTAGCATGAGGTGTGGCACGTGGATTTGAGTGCGCCGTTGCCGCAGGCGAAGTACGTCTGCAAAGAATGAGGCACTACGCGACGGGTTGCGCACGCATTCACCGATGTAAGCCAAGTAGGCAGTGGATGCAAAAAAGAAAACGGACCTGGCATCAGGACTTTCATTCTGCTGGATTCGTGCCATGCACGGCACACGTTTGTTAGGCGGCAAGTTCTGCGACAAAGGCTGAAACGTGGGCCATGTAGCCGTCCCTATCAGAGGAAAATAGGTCGTTAATCTTCAGCATGTCTTCCGATAGGCAGAGTCGCTCGAATGCTCTGATGTTCCACTGGTTTGCAAGTCTGTTGATATGCTTGCGCTGCTCAGACAACTTAGTAGAGTTTTCGTCGTACGCCAGGCTATGCCAGTTGAGCTGATCCTCAAAGGACAACGTTTCTGCTGCTGCGGTCAGAATCAAATAAATGAGAAATGCCTTCTGAGAATCCGCTGCTTCTGTATTTCCAGCTTCAATGGCGCTGGAGAACTTGCGGATGTACTCAGTGCTAATCTGGGATGGCTCTCTGGCGAAGTGAGCCTCGCATACATGAATCTCAATAATGTCTTTGGTACGAATGGCTGCATACAGGCGCTGAAGATGAGGATGGCCTCTCAATAGGTTGTCGATGTCGGCAAGATTGAGCCGCTTGTCCTCTGCTTGAAAAGCGTTGTATTGACTGACTGCTGATTGCTCTACCTCGTTGAGTTGAGGTTCAATCAAGAAGCGTTCAGTGCTCCACCCATCAGTCATCTTGGGCCAGATAACAACTCTCAAAAAGTCAAACAGTCCATTGAGTTTCATTCCTGCAAAGCTGGGGGCTCCAGGTTCTGAGTACGGGCGATACCAGAAAGTCATCCCAGCATCTGCAATGGTCACGATGTTTTCATTGATGGCCAATTCCACCGCTGTGACGGAATCTTTCCCAGCCTCAATCCGAATGGTGTGGCGCTTCTCCTTCACGTGCATCGGATAGTGGACTTCGACTATCCATTTGAGTGCTGACGGAATGTCTTGGTGCTGCATTTTTAAGTTGTTGTGCATAAACCTCGTTGAACTAAACCGCTGGCGCGGTGGTGGGTCTCAAGCAGGCCAGCGCCGCGTTTTTGTTGGTAAGTGGCTTGCATTTGAGGCGATGCAGGAGAAGCCTTCGGGCTGGGGAATGTTCCCCGGTTTTGAAGGAGATAGCAGCATGAGACCTCTACGCCAGAGCATGATCGACGCCATGGTGGTTCGTGGCTTTAGTCCCAGCACCCAAGACTGTTACGTCAAGGCCATTTATGGCATGGCCAAACACTACCGACGCGACCCCGCCGAGTACACAGCCCAAGAGGTTGATGCCTACTTGCTGCACCTGCTCCAGGAGCGCCACCTTTCCTACAGCACCATGAATCAAGCCGCCAGCGCAGCGCGCTTTTTGTACGAGAAGGTACTGGGCCATGAACGAACACTGTTTCACATTCCGATGGCCAAGACACCGGACAAACAACCGGAGTTGTTGGCCCGAGAGGAAATCGCCCGCCTGTTTGCCATCTGTTGGCACCCCATGCACCGCATGCTGTTGCAAACCATTTATGCCACGGGACTGCGGGTGTCCGAAGCCTGCGCCCTGCACGTGGGTGACATCGACAGCCACAATGACCGCATGTGCATCCGGGTGGCCTGCGGCAAAGGGGGCAAGGGGCGCTACACCTTGCTGAGTCCAACCTTGCTGGGTTTGTTGCGCACCTACATGCGCACCTTTCACCCCAAAGTCTGGTTGTTCTGCGACGCCACTGGCATGCAACCCATCAGCATCGACACGGCCCAACGCGCCTACCGAGCCGCCCGCCAGCACGCGGGCATCACTAAAAGCGGCGGCATCCACACCCTGCGCCACGACTTTGCCACCCACTTGCTTGAAGGGGGCGTCGATCTCTTCACCATCCAGAAACTGCTGGGCCACGGCCACATCAGCACCACCAGCCGCTACCTGCACTTGATCAGCCCGCAGTTTCACCCACCCAAAGACATTGATCCACTAGACCTGCTGGCGGGCCTGCCCAAGCTGTAAGCGCTCAAGCTCACGGTTGCAGCTCCCCCGCATGGCCACCTTGGCCGATGTGCTGCGCCAGTTCGGCTCAACGCATCTGGCAACCCACGCGCTATCGACACACCCCAGGCCAAAGCCTGGCGGGCTATCGTTGCCTGCCGAACCGCAGCCATGGGTGGCAAGCGACTTGAGTGTGAGCACTGTGGCCACAGCCACTGGCAATACCACTCCTGCCGTAACCGACATTGCCCGCAGTGCGGGGCACGGGCCAAAGATGCCTGGCTGCAAGGCAGGCTGTCCGAAGTGCTGAACGTGCCCTATGTGCATTTGGTGTTCACCCTGCCGCACAGCCTCAATGATCTGTATGGCGTGCACCCGCGTTGGGTCATTGACACCTTGTTTGCCTGCACCGCACAAACCTTGTCAGAGTTTGCGGCTAACCCGAAGTGGATGGGGGCCAAGGGCGGTACACCCGCCTTCAGCCTGGTGTTGCACACCTGGGGGCAAGAGTTGCAGCATCACATCCATGTGCATGCGGCTATGGCCTGCGGGGTGCTGGACAAGACGGGGCAATGGGTCACGCCGGTACGCAAGCCCGACTTCCTGTTTCCGGTGCAGGCCTTGTCCAAGGTGTTTCGGGGCAAGTTTCTGGCAGCACTGGCACGCGCCCACCACAAGGGCGACATCACGCACGACCCGCAAGGTGATGCTGATGCTTGGTGTGATCGACAGCGCAGGCTCTACAAACATGACTGGGTGGTGTATGCCAAAGCCCCACTGGGAGGCCCAGCCCAGGTGTTGGAATACCTGAGCCGTTACACGCACCGCACGGCCATCAGCAACGAACGGATTCGCTCCATCAACAAGGGCGAAGTGGCGTTCACGGTGCGCGCCAATGACAAGGGCGGCAAACGCCTGCACACAATGGATGGCACAGAGTTTGTGCGCCGCTTTCTGTTGCATGTGTTGCCCACCGGGGTCAAGCGTATTCGGCACTATGGCGTGCTGGCATCAAGCTGCAAGGGCAAGAAGCTCAAGGCGGCACGGCTGGCCGTACAGATGCCAGCACTCAACCCACAGGCGCTGGAGTCGGCTCAAGGGTTTATG
Source organism: Rhodoferax lithotrophicus (assembly GCF_019973615.1). GTDB lineage: Bacteria > Pseudomonadota > Gammaproteobacteria > Burkholderiales > Burkholderiaceae_C > Rhodoferax > Rhodoferax lithotrophicus. The sequence continues at coordinate 144,401 of NZ_AP024238.1, forward strand.
GCGCGGGTAGCCCGGATCGACGTGGGGCTGTGCCCGGTGTGCAAAGTAGGGGCACTTGCGAACGGCTGAGGTGTTGAGCGGGGCCAAACAATTGCCAACTCCAGGCGCGATGGCTTGGCCGCAGGAGCGTGGGCCACCGTGAAGGACGGACAAGGTGCTGCAATTTGCAGGGGGTTTGCACGCTGCTCATGGGGTTGGCGGGGCGGGGCTTGTGCGTGTCACTAGCAAAGCCCTGCGTGCAGTTCGAAAGCTGGGCTGTCTGAGTTCAATGGGGTGCTGCTTTGCATGTGAACTGGGGTGCTTGGCGACAGATTTGTGCTGCTGTCCCGCTATGATCTGACATCACAAGCGGGGGAGAAGCTTTCAATCCCCTATTCGCCAGCGTCCACGCAGGCGGTTCAGTCCAACAAGGTTTATCAGCCGCGGGAGGTATCTATGGTCTCTTCAAGCATCGCAGCGCGGCGGATAAACGCTATTCGTTTCACTGCATGTATTCTTGCCGCCTAACGTGGACAGTTTGCTGGGCTATATTGATAGTTGTCCTCAGGAGGTTCATGGGGCCGCTCCTCAGATTCATGACGAATGCCGCGCTCGCTAATGACCACTACCCAACGTGCTGCAGCCGTCCATCCGCCGTAATGGTTCCGGCGAGCAATCCCTTCAGCAATTAAATTGTCGGGACTGCCGCATTTGTCTTCGTCATCCATATAAACCGAGACGCGCATTCCCTCAACGAAATAGATTGCCTTGCCGCTTGAATCGACTTTGGTGTCGAATTTCGACAAGAGGACTTCATTTGCGGTTGGCATTTCGTTGAAGTCGACGTAGATGCGAGGTTCGTTCATGAGAGATCAGACTCAATAAATGAAGACTGTTACCAGCCGCCACAACATCGCCTTTGATTCCCCGCCCGGGAAGTCAAAAACATCCATAACCCCGCATGAAATAAGAGATTCAAACATCTTCCGATCATCATCAAAGTTCATCACCGCTCCAGAAATTCCAGCACGCCGCTTTTCAAATCCAAACGCTGGTTCAGTTGCACGTATCAATCCGCCGCCGTCACTATAGCCCAGCAGATCGCGCACCTGAGCGATATGAATATACTCCTGTTTTTGTAGCTTCTTGCGCTTATTCATCAAGCGCTAGAGGCCAGTTTTAACATCAAAATGCGATTCATATTCAACCATGGTTGAGCATCTTGATGCTGATCTCAAGGCCATCCCATAAACTCTGTGGGTCTGGCACTTGGATGTGCGTCCACAGTCCTTTTTGCACCTCAATTCACTATGAAAACGGTAGCTTCTTACGTAGATGTAGTAATGGCTAGAGGCCAATAATGCACTCAATGACCGTGACCACCCTCCTGACTCTGGTCGCCAAAGGCGAATCCCTGACGCTGGAACTCAAAAAGTCCACCGCCGAAAAAGACCGCGCTTATCGCACCCTGTGTGCTTTTGCCAACGGGCAAGGTGGGCAACTGGTGTTTGGGGTCACACCTGCGGGCAAGGTGATCGGCCAGCGTGTGACCGACCGCACGCTTGAAGAGCTGGCGCAAGAGCTGCAGTGCTTTGAGCCGCCACTGTTTCCCCGCGTGCAGCGCATCCAAGTGGCCGATGGGCTGGAGGCCTTGCTGCTGGAGGTTGACCCTGCCACACATGGGCCGGTGTCGTTTCGCGGTGTGCCCTATGAGCGGGTGCTTAACACCACCCGCGTGATGTCGCGCAGCACCTACCAAACCCTGTTGCTTGAATCGCTGCACGCCAGCCAGCGCTGGGAAACCCAACCGGCCACCGGCTGGAGCGTGAGCCAGTTGGACACGCACGAAATGGTGTTGACGCTGGAAGAAGCCATTCGCCGGGGCCGCAGCGTTGACCCCGGTACCCGTGATCCGCTGGAAATTTTGCGCGGGCTGGGGCTGCTGGTGGCAGGTGGACAAGTGTCCCGCGCGGCGGTCGCGCTGTTTTGCCAAGGTGAGCAGCCCTTGCCAGATTTCACCCAGCTCACTTTGCGCCTGGCCCGCTTCAAGGGCTGTGAGCGCAACGAGTTTTTGGACAACCGCCAGTTCCACGGCAACGCCTTTGAGCTGATGCGACGGGCCGAGCGTTTTTTGATCGACTGGTTGCCGGTGGCCGGGCGCATCGTGCCGGGGCAATTGCAGCGTGTGGACACCCCCAGTCTGCCGGTGGAGGCGCTGCGCGAAGCGCTGGCCAACGCCTTTGTACACCGCGACTATGCCAGCGGGTCTGGCTCGGTGGCGGTGGCGTTGTTTGATGACCGGCTGGAAATCATCTCATCTGGCGAGCTGCACTTTGGCCTGACCCCGGAGATGCTGTTTCAGCCCCACGAATCCCGCCCCTGGAACCCGCTGATTGCCAGCGTGTTTTACCGGCGCGGCCACATCGAGAGCTGGGGCCGGGGCACATTGAAATTCATCCGGCTGATGCAAGAGGCCGGGCTGGCACCGCCCACCCTGAAGGTGCAGGCGGGCTTTGTGACGGTGACGTTTGCCTTGTCCGCCAGCCTTGCGCCCCGCATGCAAGACAACATCTCTGGAAAAACGTCGGAGAAAACGTCGGAGAAAACGTCGGAGAAAACGTCGGAGAAAATTTTGGCCGCAGTGCGCGAAAACGAGCAGATCACCATTGCAGAGCTGGCCGCGCTGCTGGACATCAGCACCCGGTCGGTGGAGCGCCAGTTACGCCAGTTGCAAGACGTTCACCGCCTCAAGCGTATCGGCGCTGACAAGGGTGGGTACTGGCAGGTGGTTGACCCATGAACCCACGCTGCGTCAAGCCGCCCAGTGCCCCAGCGTGAACGCTTCTTCAAACACCGAGTAACCCGCCCAGTCGCTGTGGGCAAAGTTCAGGCGCTCATGGGTGATTTGGAAATACTCTGATTTTTGTAGCTGCTTGCGCTTATTTTGAAAGCGCTGCAGGCCAATTTTGCCATCAATACTTGGCACCGGCACAGCCATGGCGTGGCCATAGCGGGTGAGGTCGATCTGGCGGGTTTTGGCGGGCAGATCGGGATGGACGGCGGAGAGCTCAGCCAGAATCGCGTTGCGCCAAGTGGCCCACGGCTGCTCCAGCAGCAGGCGGCGGCCGGCCTGGCCCAGCGCCGCGCCAGCACCGGCCAGATCACCCAGCGCCCGGTAGTAGGTCAGCACTGTGGCCCCCGGCACAGATTGCAGGCTCTGGTGCATGGCATCGACATAGCCCAGGCCTGCGGCCCCATACAGCACGTTGTCCCAACTGGGCGGTGCGCCGGGACGGTCGTGCAAGGCTTGCTGGAGCTGGATGTTGGCCACCAGCCAGGGTGCGTAAACCATGCGGGCGGCGGCCTGACGCAGCCAGTCGGGCGGGTTTTGCAGCACCCGGGCGGCCACAAACATCGGCAGCGCCACGATGGCCCGGCGGGCTTGCCAGCGCTCTACGGTTTGAGTGGCGGTGTTGAACACATCGACTTCCACACCGTGTTTCAGGTTGGTCACCCGCAGCACCACCTGGCCGGTGTGCAGGCGCTGTTGCAAGGGGGCGGCCAGGCGGCGGGTCAGCCAGGCGTTGCCCTCGGGCCAGGTCAGCAGGCCTTCGCGCTCGGCGTTTTCCATGCCCGGCGCAGCAAAACCGTGGCGGCTGGCAAAGTAGTGGATGCCAGCCCAGGCCGACACTTGGGCCAGCCCGGCGCCGTAGTCGTCGCGGCAACAGTAGTTCAGGTACCAGCGCAGATGCGGGTCGGTGAGCTGCTGCTGGTTCAGCCACGCTTCAAAAGTGAGAGCTGCCAGCGCTTGTTTGACGGGCGTTACTGGTGATTTTGCTGCGGGCATGCTCCAGCGCTCGGTGTGCCGCAGTTGCTCGACGCGCTGGGCAAATTGGTGGTATTGCGCCAGCGTGTCGGCCGCCACGCCTTGCAGCGGCAGCAAGCCGTCTTGCCATTCGCCGTTGAAATACAAGCGCTCTTGCGGGCTGTGGCACAGGTGGCGTTCGTCATAGATCCAGCGCCCGGCCACGCGGCGGCGCAGGCCGAGTTCTTCCAGCAGGTCTTGCACTTCCCAGGCATCGTCTCCCGGCAAGGGCAGGTAGTGCGCACCCTGCGGGCAGGCCATGCCGCCCAGCAGCCCGGCGCGGCTGTTACCCCCGGCGCTGTCTTCCAGCTCCAGCAGGGCAAAGTCTTCGATGCCCTTGAGCCGCAGGCCGCGTGCGGCGGCCAGGCCAGCCACGCCGCCACCGGCAATCAGCACGTCGGTCTGGCGGGTGCGGCTGGGCGTGGGCCAGGTTGGGGTTTGTTGCAGCAGGTGGCCACGCGCGTGCCCGATGCCGGTGAAGCCGCCGCTGATGTGGCTCACATCGGCCTGCGGCTGGCAGCCCGCCAGGGGCAGCAGGGCGGTGGATAAAAACTGGCGTCGGTGCATGGTGGTGGGTATACCGGAACTTAAAACATCATCGGGTTGTAGCAATCAGCAATAAGCGCGAAAACACCCTGTTATTTTCGGCGCTGTGGTGGCCTGTGTTTGGCAACCATGGGGGATGCCCAAACCCCATTGCTTCACGCTTGCTGCCAGTGTGCGCGCACACTGGTTTGGCCTGCTGTTGATGCTGACGCTGTGGCTGATGAGCGCGCAGGCGCAGGCCGCCCCCCGTCTGAGCCTGGCCGATTTGCCGACGGGTCTGTTGGGGAAGTTCACCACGTGGACCCAGGAAGACACGGATCGCCTGACACTGGGGCAGGCGCAGCAGCGCTACCAAGCGGGGTATTTCCGGCCAGGCCCAACGGCGGCACTCAACTTTGGTCTGGACGCGCACCCCGTGTGGGTTCGTCTGGCATTGGTGAACCCGGCACCGGGGCCGCAGATTTACCGCCTGGATCTGGGGCCAATCTGGACCGATCAGTTGGCGGTGTACCTGGTGCAAAACGGCCATCTGCTGCAAACCTGGCAAGGGGGAGACGAATTGCCCGGCGCACAAGGGGTGTTGCCGGGCCTGGGTGTGGGCTGGACCAGTGTGTTGCCTGCTGGTGAATTCGAGCTGTGGATACATGCACAAAGCCATGATCCTTTGCAGATCACCCTGCAATTACACACGCCAGAACAGCTGGATCAGGCACAAATGAGGGTGCATTACGCCTATGGGGCGCTTTACGGTTTTTTGCTGGCGCTGGCGGTTTACAACCTGACGCTGGTGGTTGGACTGCGCCAGCAGCGGTTTTTGTTTTATTCGCTCTATCTGCTGTGTTTTATCGGGGCCAACATCAGCTACACCGGCCACGGTTTGGTCTGGCTGTGGCCTGATCAGCCCGGTGTTCAACGCTATGTGATTCTGGTGTTGATGGTGCTCTACGGTGTGACCGGGCTGCTGTTTGCCAGCGCTTTTCTGGAGCTGCCACAACGCTTGCCCAAGGTGCAACGGGGTCTGCACGTTTACGCCTTACTTGCCTTGCTGGGCATGACGGGCTGCGTGGTGGCGAACAGCCATCTGGCCGCCACCTGGCTGGCGTTTGCGTTTGTCAGCTCGTTTTCGGTGTTGATGCTGGCGCTGGGGGCGTATTCCCTGCGTGTTGGACTGGTGGCCGGGCGCTGCTTTTTTGCCGCCATGGTGGCGGGCTTGCTGGGCTCAAGCGTGACAACACTGGCCGTGGCCGGATGGATGGCCTTCACACCAGTCAACTTCCACGCGGTAGAGATCGGTGTGTTGCTGGAAGCCACGTTGCTGGTCTTGGCGCTGGCACAACAATTCCGGCAGGATCAGAGCAAACGGTTGCAGGCCGAGTTCATGGCGCAGCATGATGCCCTGACCGGTTTGTACAACCGCCGGGCCTTTTTTGAGCTGAGCAAGTCCAGTTGGGCCTTGGCCCAACGCAGCGGCCGGCCGTTGAGCGTGATGATGCTCGACATTGACCACTTCAAACACATCAACGACCAGTATGGCCATGGTGTGGGCGACCAGATGCTGGTTGGCATCAGCCAACTGCTAAGCAGCAGTTGCCGTGCGGGTGATGTGCTGGCGCGCTGGGGCGGCGAAGAGTTTATGGTCCTGCTGCCAGAAACGGCTTTGGGCGATGCCTACTTGCTGGCCGAGCGCATTCGCCAGACGGTGGCGGACACGGCCAACTGGCCGCCAGCTTCGCCAAGTGCTTGTACCGTGAGCATGGGGGTGGCGCAATACGGTGCCGAACCCCATCTGGAGGCCTTGATTGAGCGTGCAGACGTGCATCTGTACCAGGCCAAGCGCAACGGACGCAACCAGGTGGTGGCGGGATAATGCCGGAATGCTCCAAAAATTATAGATAAAAGGGCTGTAGTGCCCATAAAACAAGCGCTGAAAGCTATATATGTTATAGCTACGCAGGCCGATTGATTGCCGCATGCGCACAACACCATACCGGCAGCACAACCCGTCCCAACGCCAGCCGCACGTTGGCCCCACCAGGTTTTGTGCGGTCCGCGCCATGGTGACAGCTGGCGCTGCGCTGAGGTTTTCCCCGCCGAACGGGGGCTCAGATCAACAAGGTGGCCAGCACGGCCAGCGCCGCTGTTTCAGCCCGCAGCACCCGCGGGCCGAGTGTGGTGGGCTGGAAACCTGCGGCCAGGGCGGCGTCTTCTTCCGCCGCACTCAAGCCACCTTCCGGCCCGGACAAAAAGTGGATGTGTGCGCCCGGCGCTAGTGAGTCTTCTTGCGCCGGGTTGAACTGCTCGCGCAGGCTTTGGATGGGTGCCCGCAAAGACAGCAGCACATCCAGGGTGGGGTGGGGTGGGCTCTTGGTCGTCGCTGCGCGGTTTTTCAGCCACTGGGCCAGGTTCATCACCTCATGCACCACGGGCACCTGATTGCCACCACATTGTTCACAGGCCGCCACCGCCACGCTTTGCCAATGGCTTTGTTTTTTGCTGGCCCGCTCACCGCTCAAGCGCAGCACACTGCGCTCGGTCATCAGGGGCTGAATGCTGGTCACACCCAGCTCGGCGGCTTTTTCTACCAGCCAGTCCATACGTTCGTTGGCCGGCATACCCACGGCCAGGTGCACGTTGTAGCGGGCCTCGCGCTGGGTGGCCGTCCACTCACCCACCTGCACTTGTACGCTGCTGCGGCCCATGTGGGTGACCTGCGCCGCCCATTCGCCCACCTGCCCCTGGGCATCGGCCTGGCCGTTGAACAAGGTGATGGCATCGCCCGGTTGCAGGCGCAACACCTGCACATGGCGGGCCGGGCCTTCGGGCAAGTCCAGCACAGCGCCGCTGGCGAGTGGGGCAGGGCAGTAAAAACGCGGCATGGCTTTATTCAGCAAAGTACCAGTAACCGGCGTTCACCCATTCGGTGAGTTTGCTGGCAAATTCCGGGTTGTTCAGAGCAGGCTCCAGCATCTCTGCGCTGAGTTCATCCTGGTCACACAGGCTGATGACAGACGGCACCAGGTCAGCACCAAAGGCGTAACGCTCACCGTCCACGTAACACACGCCTTGAGCCAGCGTGGTGTCCACATAGAAGCAGCGCAGCCCACCGGTGCGGATCAGCGGCTGCTCTTGCAGCATCTCCACCAGGTCAGCCGTTTCCAGCGGTTCATCGAGCGCCTGCAAGTCGAGTGCACATTTGGTGGTGGAGAAATAGCTGCCGGCAAAGTCGGCCATCAGTTGATCGTTGTCGAGCAGGCTTTGCAGGTTGGCGCGGATCAGGGTCAGGTCGCTCACGTCGATGCGGCCTTGCTGGTGCGCAATCGGGCGCTTGGGGTCGGCCAGCAGGGTCTTGCCCAGCTCTTTGTCGATCACGTAGTCGGCCAGGCCACTGAGCATGTCACAGCCGGATTTGGCGCGAAAACCGACCGAGTAGCTCATGGATTCTTCCAGCGTCACGCCGTCATGCGGAAAGCCCGGCGGAATGTACAAGATGTCGCCGGGCAGCAGTTCCACGTCGATGATGGCCTCGAACGGCTCGGTGTGCAACAGCGCGGCGTGGGCGGCAAACTGCTTGTGGTTGCCCTTGTCACCGACTCGCCAGCGGCGACGGCCCGAGCCCTGGCAAATGAACACGTCGTACAAATCAATGTGCGGGCCAACACCACCACCGGGGGTGGCGTAACTGATCATCACATCATCCAGGCGCCATTTGGGGATGAAGGCAAAGGGTTTGACCAGCTCGGCCACCTCGGGCGAATAGTGGTTGACCGCCTGCACCACCAGCGACCAGTCGGTTTTGCCAAAGCGTTTGAACGATTCAAAGGGGCCGGTTTCGGCCTGCCATTTGCCGCCTTTCTTGTACACCACGCGCGACTCCACGGCTTCTTCCATGGCCAGACCGGCCAGGTCGTTGGGGCTGATCAGGTCTTCAAAATCCTGAAAACCCTGGCGAATCACCAGCGGCTTTTGCTGCCAGTAGCAGGCCATGAAATGTTCAAGGGAAAAGTCAGCCAGATGAAGTGTGAGCATGGAGCACCAACAGAAGAAATGAGGTATCAAGTATCGCACCCACCTCCAGATCAACGCCGATTTCCTGAAGCACAATCATGAACCATGACAAGTTACTCCATCCTCTTTGTGTGTACTGACAACCTGAGCCGCAGCCCCACCGCCGAAGAGGTGTTGCGTCAGAAAGCCATCCAGCATGGCCTGGCCCGCCGCGTGACGGTGGCCTCGGCCGCCACACATGACCTGAACGCTGGTGAGCCCATTGACTACCACGCTCAGAAACATGCCTTGCGGCGTGGCTATGACCTGTCAGCCCTGCGTGTCCGGCTGATGCGCCCCGAAGACTTTGAGCGTTTTGATTTGATTCTGGCCATGCAGCAGAGCAACCTGCAGACCTTGCGCACCCGGTGCCCGCCACAGTACCAGGGCAAGTTGCAGGCCTTCACCGACTATTGCAGTGACCAGGCCAGTGCTGATGTGCCTGATCCGTTTTATGGCCAAGCCAATGACCTTGAGCAAGTGCTTGACATCATCGAAGACGGTTGTGATGGTGTCTTACTGGAGGTCATGGATCAACTCGGCAGTGCAGATGACAAGGTTTCCTGATCCTGTGGATTCGGTGAGCGTGAACAGGGTCTAAACCCTGTCACTGGCTGGCCCTGCGACCGGCAGCCAGACCTGAAAACAGCTGCCTTGCCCAGGTGTGCTGTTGACCTCAATGCGGCCACCGTGTTTTTTCACAATGTCAAACGACAGTGACAAACCCAGGCCGGTGCCTTTGCCAACTGGTTTGGTGGTGAAAAAAGGCTCAAAAATTCTGCTTTTAACCTCGGCGGTCATACCTATGCCGGTGTCTTGCAAACTGACCCACACCCAGCCACCTTCGATGCCGCTGCGCAAGATGATTTGGCCATGCCCCTTCATGGCTTGGGCGGCGTTGAGCAACATGTTCAGAAAAACCTGGTTGATTTGTGCCAAATGGCAACGTACCAGCGGCAAGGGTGTCAGGTCTTTCACGATGTCCACCGTGTATTTGAGTTCGTTGCGTGCCACGTTCAGGGTGCTTTCAAGGCCAGCCAGCAGATCGGATTCCACCCAGCCTTCATTGTCTACACGGGCGAAATCACGAAGATCAAGCACAATTTTCTTCACCCGCTCCAATCCATCGCTGGACTCACTCAGCAGGGACGGGACATCTTCTCGCAAAAAGTCCAGATCTGCCTGTATACGCGCCTGTTTCAGGATGACACCGTCCGTTGCTGAATTGGCGCTGGCACAGCGCTCATACACCCCAAGAAGGGTGAGCAGGCTTTGCATGTAAATTTTGAGCGTGCCCAGATTGGTGTTGACAAAGGCAATCGGATTGTTGATTTCATGGGCCACACCCGCCGCCAACTGCCCTACGGCAGCGAGTTTTTCAGATTGAACCAATTGCAGTTGGGAATTGAGTAATTGGCGATTGGTCGACTCCAGCTCGGTCACTTTCTCTTGCAAGGCCTTTTCGACCCGCGCTTTGCGTGTAATCCGCCACAAGTCATTGCCTATCAGCTGCACCCGTTCCACGTCAGCGGCTTCATAGGCCCCGGTTTTATTGCCAACACCCAGAATCAAACAGACGCGGCCTTGTTCAAACACCGGAACCGACAGCAAGCGCCGCAATTCGGCATGGCCCGGCGGCAAACCACGTTTGGCGGGGTAGTTGGTGTAGTCGTTGCACACAAAAGGCTGGCGGTCACGCAAGCAGTCCACCCAAATGCCGGCCTGACTGATCGGGTAATGGGTGTCGTGTGTGGCGCTGCAGCCTTGGAGTGCCCCACGTGTCCAGGCGACCAGTTCCAGGCTCTCCTGATCTTCATTGACAAAGTGCAGAAACCCAATTTGGCTGTGCGTCAGGGTCTCGGCCATTTCGAGCCCCATTGACAAAAATTCATGTTCTGACAGTTGGCCACTCACTTCATGTAATCGCAACATGGCACGGGTGGTTTCACTGGCTTGCTGGCGTGCCGTGACATCCATGCTGATGCCACCCAGACAGGGTTCACCTGCGGCATCGTTCACAACAAACAGACTGGTTTCGAAATGTTGTTCCCCCAAAACTTGTTCCATCGTTTGACTGCGGCCGCTTTGCAGCAACGCATGGTCGTGGATGGTCAGGGCATCTGCCAAATCGGGTGGAAAAATCTCATGCGCAGTTTTTCCGATCAGCGTTTGAGGGTCTACACCAAGTACCTGTCCCAAAAACTTGTTGGCCATCACCACCCGCAGTTGCTTGTCTTTCAGAAACACCGTGCCCGGAATCTGGTCGATGAAACTTTGGGTCAGCTGGTGTGCTGCCTGCAGGCTGACCTCAATACGGCAGCGTGCCGTGATGTCGTTGAAGGCCAGCAAGAAGTGCAGCTTGCCACCGATGCTGATAGGGCTGCAAAACACTTCCAGGTCCAATGTCTGCGTGTCAGACACCGGGTACTTGACCGTAAACTGGGCCGGTTGGTCTGCCTGGTTTTCCAGCCTGTCCAGCACGTCCACCAGCGCAGGGTTGGCCTGTAGACTGGCCCGATTCAAGCCACTGCCAGCGGTCAGGGGCACATGGTCAAGCTGGAAGAAATTCACCGCCTTGATGTTGGCATCCACCACCCGCATCGGATGTGGGTCGACCACCAGCATCGGCATGGAACTGCTGGCAAACAGGGCGTTGTAACGTACTTCACTTTCCTGCAAGGCAAATTCAATTTGCTGATGCCGGGAGACGTGTGCAAAGGCCTCCATGGTGCGGCTGATGTTGTCCGCCAGTTGTGTCAACAGCCGTCGGGCGGTTTTGTCAAAGGTCTGACCTGTTTTGGCGAACAGGAACATGGCAGCCACCGGTCCGTGGCTGGTGGTCAGGGGAATCACCGCTGCCGATTTCCAGTTGTACTGGCGGGCCAAACTGGTCAACGAGGTTGCGGCTGCGTCGTTCAAAAGGTCGTTGCACCACAAGGGGCGGTTTTCCGACACGCTGCGAAACACCTGATCCATAGGCGCATGCACTACATCTTCCATCGGCTGCCCGGCATGTGCTTGTAACTTGAAACCACGGGTGGAGGTATCCATCAGGCTGATCCACAGGGTGTCGAACACGCCTGACTGAATGCCAAATTGGCAAACCGATTCAAACAAGGATGTTTGCCCGGTGCTGTGAATGATGGCACTGTGACATTCCAGGGCCATGGCATACAGCCTGACCATGCGTTGGGGGAAGTCTTCCGGCGTGGAGGGGCGGTTCATGAAGTCCCGGGCACATGTGCCCGTCCTGCGGTGGTGCTGTCTGGGGTAAATCGTACGGAAAAACGGGCCCCCGTCGTGCCTTCAGCGCCTGGGTGAATGTCCAGCACGCTGCCTAACTGGCGTGACAGATCGGTTGCCAACTGCAAGCCGAGGGATTGATCACGCAGTTGCTCAAAATTCACAGGCAAACCCACACCGTTGTCACTGACGCACAGACACCAGGTTGGGCCACCTGCTTGAGGCGCGTCTACCGGCTGCAGTCTGACAGACACTTCGCCCTGGCGCCCATCGGGGAAGGCGTGTTTCAGACTGTTGGAAATCAGTTCATTCACCAACAAGCCACAGGGGGTTGCCATGTCCATGCTGACGTGTACCGCATTCAACATCAACTGCAATTGCACGGTGCCATGGGATTGCGCCCGGAACGCCTGTGTCGCGAGCTGTTTGAGGTAGTCGGCCAAATTCACCGAGGCAAAGATGCCACTGCGGTACAGCGTTTCGTGCAGCAACGCCATGGAGCGAATCCGCCCCTGCATTTCACCCAGCACCGCCTGGGTGTCCGGCTGGCTGCTGCGTCCGGCCTCCAGGCGCAGCAGGCTGGTGATGACTTGCAGGTTGTTTTTGACGCGGTGGTGAACCTCGTTGAGCAAGGCCACTTTGTCGCGCAGGCTGGACTGGAGCGCGTTATCGGCTTGTTTGCGCTCGGTGATGTCCAAAAATATCCATAAGGTGTCCTCGGATGTGCTTTGAAGCAAGGCCCCGCTCAGGTCGGCCCAATACGGGCTGCCATCCTTGCGCTTGAGCTCTGTCTGGGTGTGGAAAACCTTGCCCGCCCGCATGGGGTAGGCGGCTTGAGCCAGGGCTTGGTAGGCCTCGTCGCTGGGGTAGTGCATCCGGGTGGATTGACCCACCAGCTCATCCAGCGGGTAGCCTGTCATGTGGACAAACGCCGGGTTGGCCCATTGCACGACACGTTGGGTCACCCTCACAATGCCGATCATGTTGTTGCTGAGCATGGCATTTTGTTCACTCACCAACTGGTCGAGCTGCGCTTGCTTGTTGCGCAAAACGACATCACGCTTGCCCAAGGTTTTCAGCAGCTGATTGAAGCCAGCAATCAGCTGGCCAATTTCGTCGTTCATGGTAATCGGCAGCTCAGCCGGGAACTGCGAATTTTCAGGCAATGCTGCCAGGGCGGCGGCGGTGTTGACCAAGGGAGCGAGCTGGCGCCGCAGTACCCACCAGGTGAGTGAGGCGGTGAATAAGGTCATGAATCCAATCGCCAACCACATGCGCTGTTGCAGCGCCTTGATAGGGGCAAAGGCCTCTACGGTTGGTATGTGTGCGGCCGCATACCAGTTGGCCACCGGAATACTCATGGCTGCCACCAGTACCTCTTCGCCAGCGGGTGTGGTGCCGATACCGGCACCTTCAAAGCCGGCGACAAACCGATCCTCCATGGTGTTGACACCGGGTGGCGGCAGCGTCTGCATCGCGCTGCGCTTGTGGGTACCGGTCACGATCATGCGCTGTTCCCGGCTGACCAACACATAGTTGCCGGTATGGCCCTGGTGGCCGCCGATGATTTTGTCGAAAAAATTGAAATCGACCAGGTTGATAACGCCGGCCAGTGTGCCAATAACCTTGCCCTTGGGGTCAAAAATGGGGGCCATGATGGCGATCATCGGGGTCTGCCGTTGCTTGTCCAGGGTGACTGGACTGATGCCTGATTTACCTTGTGCCATCACCAGTGCCATGGGGTGACGGTCCATGAAATGCACACCTGTGTGCTGCATGAACGCAGGCACCGATGCCACCGCCGTGCCATCGCCCCGAGTGACCAATGTGCCGGCATTAAACATGCCCTGTAGCACGCGATGATCTGCCAAATGCTGTTGCAATGCGGATGTATTGGCCAGCAATGCAGGGCTGATACCTGCTGCCGCCAGCTCGACGTTGTGCAGGCGGTCAGACAACTCCTGGTTCACCTCGGCGGCGACAATGGTGGCAATTGAGAATTGCTGCTGTTCCAGCATGGTGAGCATGTCTTCGCGCAGCATGTGGGCTGTCCACACCGTGACGATGGTCATGCCCATCACAAAAATACCGAGGGTAAGCAGGGTAACCTTGGTTTTGAGAGATCCCCATTGGAACGTGGGCAGCTTCATGGGATGTTCAAGGAATCAATTAGCTATAAAAATAAGAGTTACCTGCGCAGTATTTACGGGCGCTATAGCATGATTTTCTCCACACCTTCGGTCATCACCCTGATTAGCTGCTGACCAAGCCTACACGCATGGCGTAACGCACCAGGCCAGCGACTTCATGAATGTCGAGCTGTTTCATCAGTTGACTGCGGTGGGTATCCACGGTTTTCACCGACAGATCCAGACGGCGTGCAATTTCCTTGGTGCTGAGCCCTTCGGCAATGAGCTTGAGCACTTCGCTTTGGCGTGCCGTCAAAGCGGCTTGCTCCGGTTCGTCGCGGCGCAGGCGCTTGACATAGTCATTCACCACACCACCAGAAACGGCGGGGCTGAGGTAGGTTTCACCACGCAGAACGGCTTGGATGGCCAGCTCAAGCTCCATCAGGGCCGCATCTTTCAGGAGATAAGCCACCGCGCCATGGCACAGTGCCTTGCGTACATATTCTTCGTTTTGATGCATGGACAGAATCAGCACACGAATGTCCGGCATGGTGCGCATCAATCGTTCGGTGGCTTCAAGGCCATTGAGGCCTGGCATGGCAATGTCCATCAACACCAGATCAGGCTTGTGCTGAGCGGCCAGATCAAGCAGCTCCAGACCGCTCCCGGCTTCTCCCACAACGGTTATGTCGGGCATGGATTCGAGTATTTTTTTAAGACCCGCCCGCACCAAGGTATGGTCGTCAGCCAGCAGCACACGCACGGTGGTCATGGACGCTCCTCCAGATTGCGCCAGGGCGCGCGCAGTTGAACGGTACAGCCTTGGCCAAGGGCCGACACCACGCTGAGCTGCCCACCCAGCAAGGTGGCGCGCTCCTGCATACCCAACACGCCCAAACTGCCACCTGCCGTGGCACGTTCTTGCATGGCGGCAAGATCAAAGCCAAGGCCGTCGTCCTGGACACACAGCAACAAATCAGTGCCGTCGCGGCGCAGGCTGATCGCCACACGCTTGGCCTGGGCGTGGCGGCTGATATTGGTCAACGCTTCCTGAACGATGCGAAAACAAGCGGTTTCAATCTCTGGAGCCAGTCGCACCTGTGTGCGCTCGTGGTGAAAAGATACCTCCAGTCCGCTACGGCTGGCGCTTTGTTCGGCCATCCATTTCAACGCCGGGGCCAGCCCCAGATCGTCAAGCATCGAGGGGCGCAAGCCGGTGGCCAGGTGGCGCACCTGCTTCAGGGCCTCTTCGACAATGCGCAGGTTTTCGGCATAGAGTTCAGGTGGAGCGCGGTCTTTGAAACGCTCACCCAATTGCAAATTGATTTTGATAGCGGTGAGTGATTGGCCTAACTCGTCATGTAATTCAATGGCCACACGGCGGCGCTCTTGTTCCTGAACTTCGAGCACACGCTGGGACAAGGCTTTGAGCTGTCGGGTACTGGTTCGCAAACGGGCTTCAGCCTGGTGTTTGTATAACGCCATAGCCAGCACGGTGCCGAGTTCACGCTCAGAAAAGGGCTTCAGGATGTAACCAAAAGGCTCGGTGAGTTTGGCCCGCGCCAATATATCGTCCGCAGAAAAGGCAGTTAAAAACACCACAGGCAAGCCGAGCTGGGTGCGAATGGCTTTTGCCGCTTCAATGCCGTCCATCGTGCCTGCGAGCTGGATGTCCATCAGCACAAGATCGGGCTTTAATTCGGTGGCCTGTGTGATGGCCTCTTCACCCATGGAGGCCCCACCCACCGGTAGATAGCCCAAGGTGACTAACTGCTGCTCAATATCTCGGGCAACAATCAGTTCGTCTTCAACAACAAGAACACGAGGGCATGGTGTCGGCATGGCAATGGATGTCCTCAGTGGAGACTTTCGGCGTGGGTGGGAAAGTGTAGCGGGACTGATTTTGCCTGTGGCCTAAGTTTTGTGTGCGGTTGATCTGGCTTCTTGCGGAGTTTCATAAATGTGAGCAGCCAAGCCTCTCTGTTCAAGCGCTTCACCCAGTTTTAATCGCATAAAAGCACTGGTGGTATAGCGTGATACATCGGTGTAATAGGCATCGCTGAGCACTTTGACCATGGCGGCGTAGTCGTCCACCACCGCCTCATCAATCTGGAAGTTGTCGTAATTGACCACCACGGCAATTTTTTTGCCCAGCGGTTCACACAAATCGCGCGCGGCCTGGGCAATGTCTTGCACATCCTTGAGGCTATGGACTTTCAAGCCCTGGAAGTTGTAATAGGCAATGCCTTGTTTGGTATCAAACTGCATGCGATCCACCAGGCTGATGGACAGCAGGGTGTCGTTCAGGCGCATGACCTCGGGGGCAAAAATCCGCGCATCCATGGCTTGCGGGTGGTTGATGATGGGTTTGAAATCCATGTGCGCCAGGATGTCGCGTTCAATGTCAATGCCCGGGGCCACCTCGATCAGCTCCAGCCCCTGTGCCGTCAGCTTGAAGACACAACGCTCCGTGACATACAGCACGGTTTTGCCCGCTTTGGCCGCATAGGGGCCGCTGAAGGTCACTTGCTCAATGTGCTGGACAAACTTGTGTGCCCGCCCTTCCTGCAAGATGCGCACTTGTCCGTCTTGCAGTGCAACTTTCAAGCCTCCGGCCGTGAAGGTACCAACAAACACCACTGTGCGGCTGTTTTGCGTGATGTTGATAAAACCGCCTGCCCCCGCCAGTTTGGGGCCGAAGCGGCTGACGTTGATGCTGCCAGAGGGGTCGCACTCGGCCAGTCCGAGGCAGGCCAGATCGAGCCCGCCACCATCGTAAAAGTCGAACTGTTGGTTCATGTCAATCACCGCATCCGGGTTGGTCGCCGCACCAAAGTAGAGGCCGGAAGCCGGCATGCCGCCAATCACACCAGGCTCGGCGGTGAGCGTCATGAATTTCAGGATTTTTTCTTCATTGGCCACGGCGGCCACACCCTCGGGCATACCAATGCCCAGGTTGACCACCGCATTTGGTTTGAGCTCAAACGCGGCACGGCGGGCAATCACTTTGCGTTCATCCAGCGGCATGGGCTCCAGCGCGTCCAGCGGTACCCGTACTTCAGCAGAAAAAGCCGGGTTGTAACCACCGCCCAGGTTTTGCAGATGGTTTTCAGGCTGGGCCAGCACCACACAATCCACCAGAATGCCGGGCACTTTGACGTGGCGCGGGTTCAGCGAACCACGTTCCACAATGCGTTCGACCTGGGCAATCACCAGGCCGCCGCTGTTTTTGGTGGCGGTGGCAATCGCCAGCACGTCTTGTGTCAAGACTTCTCGCTCCAGCGTCAGATTGCCCTCGGCATCGGCGCTGGTGGCCCGGATGAAGGCCACGGAGATCGGTATGGCTTTGTAAAACAAAAGCTCTTCCCCGCCCAGGCTGACCACACTGACCAGGTCTTCGGTCGTTTTGCTGCCAATCTTGCCGCCTTCCAGTCGGGGATCCACAAAAGTGCCCAAACCCACTTTGGATACCGTGCCGGGCAGGCCACATGCGATGTCGCGGTACATGTGCGAGATCACGCCCAGCGGCAGGTTGTAGGCCTCAATCTGGTTACTCAGAGCCAATTTGCCCAACTGGGGCAGCATGCCGTAGTGGCCACCCACGGCGCGTTTGATCAAACCGGTGTGTGCCAGCCGGTTGGCTCCGCCCTGTGCCGAATCCCCTGGCCCACCGCCAAACAGCAGGGTCAGGTCACGTGGGGCTGCGGTGTCAAGAAAGCGTTTTTCCAGCGCCAGAATAAGTTCAACGGGCACCCCATTGGCACCAAACCCCGAGCAACACAAGGTGTCACCATCACGCAAGAGAGCAATGGCCTGGGCTGCAGAAACTACTTTTTTACGCATCATTCACTCCGTGGGGTTTTTAAGCATTTGACTTTAGCACCGCAGTAAGGATCAGTGATGTGGCATTTCCTTGATCTGCGACAAGTATTTGCTGTTTTTTTGGGGCCTGTAAACCACACCTGTTTGTGACAAACCCCAGGTCATTTGGAAGCATTTGTAACGGATGTCGCGTGAAGAGCCCAGGCGTTACGTTTGCCGCAAAACCGTCAAAACCTTCAGATATGGTGATGCCACATCGATGTCTGAGGGGCGTTTGCCATCCCTTGATCCCTTGGCTTTGGGTTTTATTTTTGGAGTTTTCCCATGAACAAATTTTTCTCTCCCTGGCTGCTTGCCCTGGTTGGTGTTGCTGCTACGCAAAGCAGCCTGGCACAAAGTGATCCATCCGCGCCTGTGAGTACCGTGCCTGTGATTCAGGCTGCGGCAACGCATCCGGTGACCCCCGTGATGACGCATGATGTGGCAACCATGATCAAGCTCAGTCACCAAGCCCAGGCTCAATACCGACGAACCGGAAGTTCGCAAGATCTGGCTCGTGTGAACGCCATGCGCCATGAGCTGGCCAGCCTTGGTTTTGGGCGTGCCACCCAGCCAGCACCCGCCGTGATGACAGATACACCATAGGTCGGTACGGTCCAGCAAGTTCACGCATGTCCCTGATTGGTCAACCCGGCTGGGACATTGTTTGTGGCCAGCGCTTGGCGGGCTTAAACTGGCTGCACCTTCACTCCTGCATCCAGGCCCTATGCCCACGTCCGTCCATACTCCAGCGACAAGTGCTGAAGATTTCTCATCCTCCGCCACCAGCAGCGTCCCCAAGCGGTTAAACGCCTGGTTTGCCCAGCATGGGCTGCGTGATGTCGAGTGCATTTTTCCTGACATTTCAGGTTACCCACGTGGCAAGTTGATGCCTGCGGCGAGTTTCTTGGCGGGTGGCGAGTTGCGCATTTGCCAGGCCATTCCGATGCAGGCGGTCACGGGTGAATACTCCTACAACCCGGTGTTCCCGGACTCTGACCCCGACGTGCGCCTGATACCGGAGTACGCGACCGTCGCACTGGCACCCTGGGCCAGTGTGCCGCGGGCGGTGGCGGTACATGATTGCCTGGAGCTCGATGGTCAGCTGTGTTCCTTTGCCCCGCGCAGCATCCTGAAGAAGGTGCTGGCCAGCTATGCCGCCTTGGGTTTGACCCCCGTGGTGGCCCCAGAGATTGAGTTTTACCTGACAACGGCCAACACGGACCCCTGTCAGGCACTGCAGGCACCCATCGTGCGTGGTGGGCGTGCTGAAGTAGGCCAAAGCGCGTTCAGCCTGAACATGCTCAACGAACTGGCTCCTTTCTGGAACGAGTTTCGTGAGGCTTGTCAGACTTTGGGTATCCGCACCGATACCTGGATTCATGAAGTCGGCGCAACGCAATATGAAATCAATCTGCTGCACGGTGATGCCGTGGCGGTGGCTGATCAGGCCTTCTTGTTCAAATATGCGGCGCGTGAAATAGCCCTCAAACACGGTCTGAATGCCGTATTCCTGGCCAAACCCATTGCAGGCAGTTCGGGGAGCTCCATGCACCTGCACATCAGCGTGGTGGATGCGCAGGGGCAGAACATTTTCAGCCAGCCAGATGGCGGCGAAAGCCCCCGGTTCAGGCAGTTTATTGCCGGGCTGCAAGCCTTGGGCCCCGAGCTGATGTTGCTGTTTGCTCCCAATGTCAATTCGTACCGGCGTTATGTGGTGGGTAGCCAAGCTCCGACCAATTTGCAGTGGGGCTATGACAACCGGACCACCGGTCTGCGTATTCCGGCCAGCAGCCCGGCTGCGCGGCGGGTGGAAAACCGGGTGGCCGGGGCGGATGCCAATCCTTATCTGGCACTGGCCGCCTCATTGGCGGGCGGCCTCTACGGCTTGCAAGAGCAGCTCACCCCATCCGAACCAGTCACAGGCAATGGCTACAACCATGCGCACACCTTGCCGCGCAGCATGGAGGCCGCACTGCTTGCCCTGCAGGGTAGCCGCCAGGCACAGGCGATTCTGGGTGCCGATTTTGTGACCGGCTACTGCGCCGTCAAAGAGCTGGAATACCAGAGTTTTCTGGCGGAAATCAGCCCTTGGGAGCGGCGTTTCTTGCTGCCTCAGGTCTGAGTTTCACCGGTCTGTGCAAAGGGCAACCGCGTTGGTGCGTGTTACTTTTGCTTACCGTGAGCGGTGGGGTGCCTGCCTAAAATGGGTGCATGCAAAAAACAACCTTTTCCCTGATGCTTGGCAGTCTTTGGGTTGCCACCAACCTGCTGACTGCCGCCCACGCTGCCGATGTTGGCATCTCCGTGAACGTATCCCAACCCGGGTTTTACGGACGTATTGATGTGGGTCGTGTGCCCTCGCCCGTGGTGATTTACCCGCAACCGGTGATCATTCAGCAACAGCCGACCGCCATCGTCCGTCAACCCATTTACCTGCGCGTACCGTCTGGCCATGAAAAACACTGGGACAAGCATTGCGCCCGCTACAACGCGTGTGGCCAACCCGTCTATTTTGTGCAAGACAACTGGTACCGGGAAGTTTATGTACCCCAGTACCGCGGCGAGTCCGAGCGTCGTGACCATCCAAAGCACAAAAAAGGGCACGGCCACGACTGATTTCTGCCACCCGTGCTTTTGAATTTCTCCCTGGCCATCACCAGGGTTTGACCAACGCCCTGACACAAGGGCTGCTTGGCCCACCTCATTCCTTGCTGAAAAGGGGTTCCGGTGTCCTTCTGGGGGCGGTGCCCAAGCTGGTTTTGACACGTGTTGTTGAATAGCTTCTATCAATTAATTAGTCAAATTCAATTGGCTTAGTTAATTGAATGAGCCTAACATTCGTCCTGTGCTGATCGAATACGTCTATCGGCAAACGGTTCAACCCACAGGAGTTCATGATGACCACACGCCCCGAAATCAAGACCATGGCCAATCTGGAAGCCGCGTTTGCCGGCGAATCCATGGCACACATCAAATACCGCTACTTCGCCAAACTGGCCCGCGAGATGGGGGATGAAGCGACCGCTCGCACCTTTGAAGAGACGGCTGACCAGGAGGTGATGCACGCCTTCGGTCATCTGGATCTGCTCTACCCCAAGGCCAGCATGACACCGGCGAAAGCCTTGCAAATCGCCATTGACGGCGAAACTTACGAGTACACCGAGATGTACCCCGGTTTTCGTGCCACCGCCGAGGCTGAAGGCCACGCTGCCGCGGTGGCTGAAATGGATGAGCAAATCGAAGAAAGCAAGGTGCACGCCGCCCAGTTCAAAGCCACGCTGGAGAAAGCCCAGAAACGTTTTGCCGCCCTGGCCCGCGTGGAAGAGCGTCACGCCAACCACTACAAAGCCCAATTGGCCAAAGTAGCGGTCTGACATGGTTTTTGATTGCTATCTATTCAATAGCTCTTTGCGCTTGATAAGCAAGGGCTAGAGCCTAATTTCTTATATAAACTGGAGTATTTATGAAAACCTACATGTGTATTGTTTGCGGCTTTGTGTACGACGAGACTGCTGGCCGTCCCGAAGACGGCATTGCCCCCGGCACCCGCTGGGCAGATGTCCCCGAAACCTGGTCCTGCCCGGACTGCGGTGTCGCCAAGGCCGACTTTGAGGCGGTCGAGATTTAAGACCTGGCGGGACAGCTCTGTAGCGCTGTCCCTCATCGAACATGACACCTCCTCTTCTCATCATCGGAGCCGGTCTGGCTGGTTGGACCACGGCACGCGAGTTTCGCAAGCTGGATGCCACCACGCCGTTGGTGTTGATCACCGCAGACAGCGGTGATTTTTATGCCAAACCGTCACTCTCCAATGCCTTTGCCCAGCAGCGCACCCCGGCGCAACTGGTGACCACACCAGCCACCCAGATGGCGCAGACGCTTCAAGTCACGCTGATGGCCCATACCCAGGTCACGGGCATCGACCCGGTGCAGCGCCTGGTACACACCCGTCAGGGCGATCTGGGCTACCGTGACCTGGTGCTGGCGACGGGCGCTCAGGCGATTCGCCTGCCACTGGCTGGTAATGCGGTTGAGCGTGTCTTGTCGGTCAATTCTTTACAAGACTTTTCGGTCTTTCATGCTTATCTGACAAGCGCTAGTAGCTCTTATTTGAATAGCAAAAAACATGCTGTCATCATGGGTGCCGGATTGATCGGCTGCGAGTTTGCCAACGATCTGGCCAGCGCGGGTTTTGCGGTCACCGTGGTGGATCCATCGGCCAGTCCAATAGCCGCCTTGCTGCCTCTGGATGCCGGGGCGCAACTGCAAAGCGCGCTGTACAAGAAGGGGGTGGACTGGCGCTTGGGTACCACGGTGCAGAGTGTCAGCCATCACTCCACAACCGATCCGTTGGACGTGATGTTGGCCAACGGCGAGCATCTGCACGCCGATGTGGTGCTCAGCGCCATTGGTCTGCGTGCTGACCTGTCGCTGGCTCAGGCCGCCGGGCTGGCGTGTGACCGTGGCATCCGGGTGAACGCTCAATTGCAAACCAGCGCCGAGCATGTTTACGCCTTGGGTGATGCCGCACAGTACACCCTGGGGCGCACCCTGCCTTATGTGATGCCGATCATGCATGCCGCCAAGGCATTGGCGGCCACGCTGAACGGGCAGGCCACGCCGGTGCAATTTCCGTTGATGCCGGTGGCCATCAAGACACCCGCACTACCTTGGACGGTGGCCGCGCCCGCGCCAGGGACGGCGGGCCAATGGCATCTACAGGAACCGGGCATCTGGCAGTTTGTGGATGCCATGCAAGTGGTTCGCGGCTTTGCACTGGCGGGTCAACAGACCAGCCGCCGTGCCGAATGGGCCCGGCAAGTTGTTCCGTCAGCTGGCTGACACGGGTGTCCGGGTGTGGCGGTGATGGACCTGCACCCCTGCCCCCCCGCATGCGGCAGCGCTGGTGGAGTCTGTTTAAGTGCGGATTTTCTGGTGGTGATTCACCTCCTCCACCGCGGGGTACGGCGCTTTGTTTCTCCGTGTGGCGCGGTGGCCCGGCAGCTGATTCATGCGCCGCTATCCCAAGGTCTACAATTTCTGTTTGAATTTCTCACAAAGCTGGTCGCTTGGCCAGCATCTCACCTGCAGGAGACCTCATGACTCAAGCCGCCCCGGCCACCCCCGAAGACAAACGTGCCGAATTACGCCGCGCTGCCCTTGAATACCACCAGTTTCCGACTCCCGGCAAGATTTCCATTGCGGCGACCAAACAGTTGGTCAATCAGCACGATCTGGCGCTGGCTTACTCTCCGGGCGTAGCCATTCCGTGCGAAGAAATCGTCAAAGATCCCAACAATGCCTACAAGTACACCAGCCGGGGCAATCTGGTGGGGGTGGTGACCAATGGCACCGCTGTGCTGGGTTTGGGTGACATTGGCCCGCTGGCGGGCAAGCCGGTGATGGAAGGCAAGGGCGTTCTGTTCAAAAAATTCGCAGGCATTGATGTGTTTGACATCGAGATTGACGAGAAACAGGATCTCGACAAACTGGTTGACATCATTGCCTCGCTGGAGCCGACCTTTGGCGGCATCAACCTGGAAGACATCAAAGCCCCTGACTGCTTCTATGTCGAACGCAAGCTGCGCGAACGCATGAAAATCCCGGTGTTTCATGATGACCAGCACGGTACGGCCATCACCGTGGGCGCGGCGATCATGAATGGCTTGAAAGTGGCGGGCAAAGACATCAGCCAGGTGAAACTGGTGACTTCCGGCGCGGGTGCTGCAGCGCTGGCTTGTGTTGGCTTGCTGGTCAAACTGGGCGTGCGTCGTGAAAACGTCTGGGTCACCGACCTGGCCGGTGTGGTCTATGAAGGTCGTCTGGAGTTGATGGATCCCGACAAAGCCATTTATGCCCAAAAAACCGATGCCCGCAAGCTGGGTGAAGTGATTGACAACGCCGATGTGTTTCTCGGCTTGTCCGCTGGGGGCGTTCTCAAGGCCGACATGGTCAAGCGCATGGCGGGAAATCCGATCATTTTTGCACTGGCCAACCCCACGCCGGAAATCACCCCGGAAGAAGTCAAGGCCGTGCGCGACGATGCCATCATTGGCACGGGCCGCTCGGATTACCCGAACCAGATCAACAACATCCTGTGCTTCCCGTATATTTTTCGCGGTGCGCTGGATGCGGGTGCCACCACCATCACGGTCGAGATGGAAATGGCCGCTGTGCATGCCATTGCCGAATTGGCACAGGCCGAGCAAAGTGAAGTGGTGGCCGCTGCCTATGCAGGGGAGCCGCTGGCATTTGGACGTGAATACCTGATTCCCAAGCCGTTTGACCCGCGCCTGATGATGAAGGTGGCTCCAGCGGTGGCGCAAGCTGCTGCAGACAGTGGTGTGGCGCAGCGCCCTATTGCTGACATGGATGCCTATCGCGAGAAGCTGCAAAGTTTTGTCTACGCGTCGGGCACGGTGATGAAGCCGATCTTTACCGCCGCCAAAAAAGCCCTCAAAAAACGCGTGGCGTTCTCCGAAGGTGAGGACGAGCGTGTCTTGCGTGCGGCACAAATTGTGGTGGACGAGAGTTTGGCCATGCCTACCTTGATTGGTCGCCCGGCGGTGATTGCCGAGCGTATTGAAAAATTTGGCCTGCGCTTGAAGGAAGGTGTGGATTACGAGGTGGTGAATGTGGAGCGCGATGATCGCTACCGCGATTTCTGGCAAACCTACCACCGCATGACCGAGCGCAAAGGTGTGACCGTGCCGGTGGCCAAGATCGAAATGCGCCGTCGCCTGTCACTGATTGGGGCCATGATGCTGCACAAGGGCTACGTGGACGGTTTGATCTGCGGAACCTGGGGAACCACATCGCTGCATCTGCAATACATTGATTCTGTGATTGGTAAGCGTGAAGGAGTCAAAACCTATGCGGCCATGAATGGTCTGATGTTGCCTGGCCGTCAGGTCTTTTTGGTGGATACACACATCAATTACGATCCCAATGCCGAGCAATTGGCTGAAATCACGGTCATGGCGGCCGAAGAAATGTTGCGCTTTGGTATCCCTCCCAAAGTGGCGTTGCTGAGCCATTCCAACTTTGGCAGCAGCACCCAACCCAGTGCAGTGAAGATGCGCGAAACCTTGGCCCTGTTGCGCGAGCGCGCACCCTGGCTGGAGGCTGATGGCGAGATGCACGGCGATGTGGCGCTGGACAGCGCAGCAAGGCGCGCCATCATGCCGCACAGTACCTTGCAAAGTGATGCCAACCTGCTGGTGTTGCCCAACATTGATGCTGCCAATATTGCTTACAACCTGCTCAAGACAGCGGCAGGTGGCAACATTGCCGTGGGACCGGTACTTTTGGGTGCCGCCAAACCGGTTCATATCTTGACGGCCAGCACCACGGTGCGCCGGATTGTGAATATGACCGCCCTCACCGTAGCGGATGCCAACGCGGTTCGCTAAGGGAAATTAGCTAAGTTAGCACTGACTTAGCTCCTATTTCCCCTTACTGCCATTGCCTATTTATTGGGCAATGGCTTGCTTTTTTCTTTCATATCATCGACACTAGCGCCCTTGAGTGTTCGGGTTAACCCGTGGTTTTACAGGGAACAGTGTTGATGTTGCGATTCACAAACCTTAAGTTGGTGTTGGCTGGCTTGGGCGTTGCTGCAGTGGTGATGTCTGGCCCCTTGTTTGCCAGAACCCCTGTGACGGTTGAATTGCCAAGTACTGTCCGGCTGAGCGAATTGCCCAAGCAAGGTGCCCAAACTTACACACTGATTCATCAAGGAGGCCCGTTTGCCTCTGAGAAGGATGGTGTGGTTTTTGGAAACCGGGAGCGCTTGTTGCCTTTGAATAAACGTGGTTATTACCTTGAATACACGGTGCCAACACCGGGTTTGAAACATCGTGGCGTTAAGCGGATTGTGTGTGGCGGTCGTCCCATCACCCCCGATGCCTGTTATTACACCGCCGATCACTATGCGAGCTTTCGCAAGATCGTGCCCTGATGCCAGTTATTTGAATTAAGTCATAAAGAAAGAAAACCATGTCTCTTGCTCTACCCTCTCTGGCGACCCCTGTAAGTGCTGCTGAACAGTCTTTGCGTGGCATTCGCACTAATATCGTGCAATCCATCCGCGCTTTTCGTGTGCCGGATTTACAAGAAGCTGCCAAGGCTCTGGGACATCACTTTTTGTACGCCAATCTGGCGACAGCCCAAAGCAAACAAGACGTGCTTGACTTGATCGGCAAACAGTTCATGCTGAATGTGACAATTGGCAAAAATTTTGATTCACTCTACGATAGTCTGACGGACCCGGTGCATAAATCTGGTCCGCAACAAGGTTTTATTGTGGTGCTGGAGCACATTCCTGCCAATGCAAAATTTGACAAGGAAGCGCGCGAGCAGTTGCTCGATATCTTCCGTGACACTGTGGACTACTGGGGTGACCGCAAGGTGCCTTTCCGTTGTTTTTATTCTTTCTCGGTGGCCCGTGCGGCGCATGCTGATTCCGTGCACAGCACTGCAACGACGAACATGGGTGCCATTGAAGTCTTGACCGAAAACGGAGAAAAAATGCCTACCGACAAGTTGCTGGATATTTCTCCGCAGGCGTTACGCATGAGCAGCCCCTTTAACGCAGGTTACTGGACAACTAATTAAAAAGCGTTTTGATGCCGAACCCCCAAGGTTGGTTTGTCCAAGCTTGGGGGTTTTGTTTTTTCAGAATCCAAACCGGCCTGTCATGACATGGATGGCACTGACAACGCCAGCGCCAGATATTCATCGACGGGTACTTCCTCAGCGCGGCGCTGTACATCAAAGTCACCGTTGAAGTTTTTGGCCTGAAGCCATGAGCCCAAGGTATGACGCAAGATTTTCCGGCGTTGGCTGAAAGCTACTTGAACCAACTCACTAAGCACATTCACGTCCAGCGGGGCTGCGTCGGATCGTGGCACCATCCGCACCACCGCGCTATCCACGCGCGGGGGCGGGGTGAAGCTTTCAGGGGGTACAAACAGTACATTTTCCATGGCATAGCGCCATTGCAACATGACGCTTAATCGCCCGTAGGCTGCAGTACAAGGCCGCGCCACCATGCGGTCAATCACTTCTTTTTGCAACATGAAGTGCTGGTCTTCGACCACCTCCACTTGATCCAGCAAATGAAACAGGATGGGTGTGGAAATGTTGTAGGGCAGGTTGCCAACCACTCTTAATTTTGTAGCGCCTTGCGCTTGCGCTATCTGCCTGAAGTCTACTTTGAGTACATCAGACTCTATGACTTTGAGTTGCCCGTGACTGCGCAGGCGTTGTGCCAGGTCGCGATCCAGCTCAATCACCGTCAAGGCACCCAATCGCTCTACCAAGGGTTGAGTTAATGCCGCCAAACCGGGGCCAATTTCGACCATGGCATCCCCCGCTTTGGGGGAGATCGCCTGCACAATGGCTTCAATAACGAAGGTGTCGGTCAAAAAATGCTGACCAAAACGTTTGCGCGGAATATGCGTACCGTGTTTCAACTCAAGGCCCTCATTGGGGTGGCTCGCGCAGTTCAACATAAGCTCGCGCGCGCAAATCCTGGGCCCAGGTCTTGTAGGTCTCGTCCATCTTTTTCTCGCGCAACATGGCACGCACCGCTTCGCGCTGCTGCTCCTGACTCAGGGTGACCTGGCGACGCTCTTGCAATTGGATCAAATGCACACCAAAACGCGACACCAGTGGGTCGCTCACCTCGCCGGGGGTCAAGCGGTTAATGACCGCTTCAAATTCAGGCACAAACATACCAGGGCTGGCCCAACCCAAATCCCCCCCTTGCGCAGCGCTACCGTCTTGTGAGTGTTCTCGTGCCAGCGTTGCAAAATCAGCTTTGCCACTGACCAGTTGTTTTTTGAAGCTGGCCAATTCTTCACGGGCTTGTGCTTCACTCAGGCGAGCATTGGGAATCAGCAAGATATGCCGGGCATGGCTTTGTGTGACCACGGCTGTGGGCAAGCCCGCATGGATTTTTTCAACGACTTTGAGCACATGAAAACCAGCGGGAGAGCGCACCAATTCAGCGACCGCACCCACATCCAGCAGGCGTGTGGCATCCACAAAAAGTGCAGGATAGCGGCTGGCCTCACGAAGTCCCAGTTGTCCCGCGTTCACGAGGTCGGAGGCATCCGAAAATTCCCGCACCAAAGCTGCAAAATCTTCGCCTTTTCGGGCTCTCTCCAGCGCCCGCTCGGCCCGCTTGCGCAAGGCGGCAATCTGCTCGGGACTGGCGGTCTCAGGCACAGACACCAGAATCTGGGCCAGATTCAATTGAATGTCACTGAGGTTCTGGTTGCTTTTTTGCTCGGTCAGATACTGATCCACTTCCAGATCTGAAACCCGGACTCGGCCTCCCACGTCACGCTCACGCAGACGTTGAAGCATGATCTGGTCTTGCAGCTGCGCTCTGAAATCGCTCGCGGACAGGCCGTCATTCTGCACCCGGCGCATCAGCTCGGGCACATTTAGCTGGTTTTGCTGTGCTATGTTTTGAATCGCCTGATCAACGGCAGAGTCTTCAACACGCACATTGGTATCACGCGCATATTGCAATTGCGCCTTGATACTGATCAGGTTTTCAAGCACCTCAGAGGCCAGTACCCGGACATCTGGTTGAGCCCGGCGCTGTTGCGTCAACTGCTGCAAGACGCGCTGGATTTCACGGCTGACCTGGGTGTTGGTAATAGGTTCTGAATTCACAACGGCCACAATAAAGTCAGCTTGCGTGGTGGCTGTGGCCGTCTGATTGGGCGTAAGCGCAGGCGTAGCGGCGAGGTGCAAGCCTTGAGCATGGCCACTCAGGCTGGCGGCCAGCATGGCAATGGCAAGGCTCAGTGTTTTCAGGCGGTATTTCATGGCAGGTCAATCGTAGTTACTGAAACGACTTGGTGCAGCACCGGGCTCACGCAAGTTTTGATAATTGGGAATGTTATCTTTGAGCGACTTGAGCGGGTTCACACCCAATCGGGAGAAGCCGACAAACTCCAGCTGGAACATGATGCGTTGTGTGGCCGTGATGCTACTTGTTTGCAAGCGTTCCAGCACAATGCGACCCAGCCAGCAGCCCGCATCGTATTCGAAGCCCAGCACGGAATCGACCAGTTTGCCTTCATTCATGCTGTAGTTGAGTCGTCCCACGCTGTACCAGCGGCCTTCGCCTTGCCCTTGTCCCGGTCCGAGGTATTTGCCGCGGTCTCCCCACAGGTCGTTCAGCGGCCATTGCCAGCCAATGTCGAGTTGTTCACTTGAATCACGCTGGAATCGGTAGGCCGCATTGATGGTGCGGTAGCTGCCAGGGTTGTAGCTTGCCCCCAGGGTGGAGCGCACCGATTGTTCCGTGGTGGGGTTGACCTGCACGGTGCCATCGAATCGCCAGCGTGCGTCCCAATTGACCGAGCCACCCAGCAAGATGTCGCTGATGCGGTCTTGTGCGGGCAACGCGCCGGGCAGTGTGACGTTTTGGTCGCGAAAGCGCAGACGCTGGGCCAGTCCTACGCGCGCCGCTTCAGCACCCGTATCCGGGTCCAAAAAGCGTGATGTCACGCCCAAGGTGAGCAAATTGCTGTCAGAAATGCGGTCATTGCCAACAAAGGCGTTTTCCTGATAGATGGTTGCAAAATTGAAATCGTAGGCACCCGAATCGTAGTTGGGTAGCTGGCTTTGGTCACGGTAGGGGGTATTCACATAAAACGCGCGCGGCTCCAGTGTCTGGAGCAGCTTGCGACCAAAAAGCTGGGTGTCGCGTTCAAACACCAAACCGGCATCCATGCTCAAGGTCGGCACCACACGGCTGGCGCTTGATTCACCATTGGCCAGTACGGTATCAAACTGGTAATTGGTGGCGTGCAACTGAATCTTGGGCCGAACATAACCGGCAGAGGTCTGAAAAGTCCGGCTGGCTTGCAACACCGAAAACGTCCGCTCGGCATTGGGCTGCAGGGTGAGGCTGCTGTCAGATTGAAAACGCGTGTAATCGGCATCCAGTGTCACATCCAAACCCCATAGATTGGGGCGGGTGTAGCGTGTGGCGATTTGTGGCAAACGGTCGTAGGGTGGGATGATGGGGGCGGTGACATCCTGCAGGGTTTGCCATTTGAGGGTGCGCACGCTGCTGGCCCAGGCACCATTTGTCCACATCAGGGTGGCATCGTTGGCCAGCAAGCGTTGGGTCAGTGAACCATTGGTGCGCGTGAAATCACGCCAGTAATTGTCATCGCTGACACGGTTCAAGCTCATGTTTAATACGGCACCGCTGCTTGTCCATTCACTCTGAAGGCGGGCTTGATGGTTCAGGTTCAGGCCCCAACGGTTGATGTTGCGCAACTGGTCGGAGGGCATCCAGTCCGCGCGTAGGCTACCCGAGTAATTGGCTTCAAGGTATCTGAACTCGGTGTCCAGGTTGAGGCCACGCTTGCTCATCAGCGTGGGGGTGATGGTGGCATCCCGGTTGGGGGCGATATTCCAGTAATAAGGCACGGACACTTCCGTGCCATTGATGTTGTCCATTCCCAGCGTGGGTGGTAACACCCCTGACTTGCGCTGGTCACTTAGCGGAAAGCTGATATAGGGCACAGGCAACAGCGGTACGCCCTTGAAGCTCAGCACTGCGCCCTCGGCCGTGCCTACATCTTCTTCGTTGTCCAGGCTGATGGTGCTGGCTTTCAAAATCCAGTCCGGCATCCAGCTCGGCCCTGGCAAGCGTTTACAGGTGGTGAAGGTGGCGTTGTGAATCACCGCCCGTTGCTCGTCCAGAAAATCAACCCGGTCCGCCTGGCCGTGGGCATCATTGCGCAAAAAATGGTAACTGGGCTCATTAAAAAAGCCTTCAAAAGCATCCACTCGCAATTCCAGCAACGGGCCCTCATACACGTTGCCTGCGCGGTTCACCCGCACATGGCCTGTAGCTTTGGCCGTATCTGTGGGTTGGTAGTAATCAAGTCGGTCAGCTTTGATCACCACATCCACCTTGCGTAGGGCGGCAGAACCCTCCACCGTGGTTTCCAGATCCGGTCGGCCTGTGATGTGCTCACCCGAGACAAAAGTGGGTACGCTGCTGCGTGCCTCAGAGCTCAATTGCTCCTCCAACTCAGAACTCGGCTTGAGTTGCAAAGGCGAGTTGTCCGCAGACTGCGCACTGGCCAAGCTTGCTTGCAGTAAGGCCACTGCAACACTGATCGATGCCCGTGCAAAACGGCCAGGCATCATCCGTTGCAAGGCGCAAGGCAGCAAAAAATGCTTATTCATCATGCGCATGGGGCAGGGGCAATGGAAAGGCGGCAGCGGGCATGAGAGAGTTTGGAGGGGCGGGTTTTACAATGGATTATCCATGAGCCAAGACCACATCCCCCCAGCCCCCCCTGCCGTTGACATTACTTTCAGCGATGCCCAACGCGCCACCGAATTTAAGCACTGGCTGAGCCTGCTTGCGCCGCTGCATCAGCTGAATTTACCGTCGTTGCGCCTGGCCTCGGCTGATGCCAGTTTTCGGAGATACTTCAGAATTGATAGCTGCTTGCGCAATTCAGACGGGCATCAGAGGCCAATTTCCTTCATTATCATGGATGCCCCGCCGGACAAAGAGAATTGCGAGCCCTTCGTCAAGGTGGCTGAGCTGATGCAAGCCGCAGGCCTTCATGCACCCCAGGTGCTGGCTTGGGAGCCCGCGCAAGGCTTCATGCTGCTGAGTGATCTGGGCACACAAACCATGATGCAAGTCATCCAGCCACAAGACCCGCAAGCCAACCTGCCGATGTATCTGCAAGCTGTGGACGCACTGATTTCCTGGCAGCTCAGTTCCAAGCCCGACGTGTTGCCACCCTATGACGAAGCCCTGTTGCGCCGCGAGCTGGAACTGTTTCCAGACTGGTACATCTGCAAGTACAAAGGCCAGGTGATTGATGATGCCATGCGCTTCACCCTGGACAACAGTTTCAAGCAAATCATCGCCAACAATCTGGCCCAACCCCGCGTCTTTGTGCACCGCGACTTCATGCCACGTAACCTGATGGTCGGCCCCACGCCGGAGGCCCCGCTGGGGGTGCTGGACTTTCAGGACGCGGTCTACGGCCCCGTCACCTACGACATTGCCAGCCTGATGCGCGATGCTTTTTTAAGCTGGGAAGAAGATTTTTGCCTGGATGTGACCATCCGCTACTGGGAAAAAGCCCGCAAGACCGGCCTGCCCGTGGGCGACGACTTTGGCGAGTTTTACCGGGCAGTGGAGTGGATGGGCTTGCAACGGCACCTGAAAGTGGCCGGCATTTTTGCCCGCTTGACGCTGCGAGATGGCAAGCCGCAGTACCTGGCCGACACACCGCGCTTCATCCAGTACATCCGCACCACCTGCGCACGTTACCGCGAACTCAAACCGCTGCTGCGCCTGGTGGACAAGGTGGAAGGCATTGTGGAGCCAGACATCTTTGGCTTTGGCCGCCAATAAACCTCCTTTTCGGGTCGTGATTGATGCCAGTCGCTGCACCGGCTGTGGTTGGTGTGTGGCCGCCTGCCCCTTGAATTTGCTCAGCCTGGAGCCCCAAGGCTGGAAAAAGCATGCGGTGATTGACGATGAAGCCACTTGCACCGGGTGCAAAAAGTGTGAAAAACGGTGTTTGTTTAAGGCACTGCGTGTGACGACTGCGCATTAGCGCGTTGATATCGGTAGTCATCTGGATGTTCGCCAGGCTAAGCCCGTGCTAAGCTGAAACCATCTGTTCATTCTTCATCCCTTCTCAGGAGCGCACCCCATGCCCGGACTTCTTCCCCATATCGACCCCGATGGTTTGCTTGAGTTTTCAGTGGTCTACACCGACCGGGCCCTGAACCACATGTCGCAGCGCTTTCAGGGCGTGATGACGGACATTTCCCGCATTCTCAAAGAAGTTTATGCCGCCAAATCAGCGGTGCTGGTGCCTGGTAGCGGCACTTTTGGCATGGAAGCCGTGGCGCGGCAATTTGCCACTGGCAAAAAAGTGCTGGTGATCCGCAATGGCTGGTTCAGCTACCGCTGGACGCAGATTTTTGACATGGGTGGCATCCCGTCCGAGTCCATCGTGCTCAAGGCGCGGCGCATCAATGACAGCAAACAATCGCCCTGGATTCCCTGCCCGGTCGAAGAAGTGGTGGCCACCATCCGCGCCCAAAAGCCTGATCTGGTGTTTGCACCGCATGTGGAAACCGCTGCCGGCATGATCTTGCCCGATGACTACCTGAAAACCGTGGCTGATGCGGTGCATGAGGTGGGTGGCTTGATGGTGCTGGACTGCATTGCCTCCGGGGCGATGTGGGTCAACATGCAAACCACGGGTATAGACGTGTTGGTCAGCGCCCCGCAAAAGGGCTGGAGCGGCTCCCCTTGCTGTGCCATGGTGATGCTCAGTGAACGCGCCCGCGCCGCCATTGACGGCACCACCAGCACCAGCTTTGCCTGTGATCTGAAAAAGTGGCTGCAAATCATGGAAGCCTATGAAGCTGGCGGCCATGCCTACCACGCCACCATGCCCACTGACGCGCTGACCCGCCTGCGCGAGGTGATGCAGGAAACCCGTGACTACGGTTTCGAGAAAGTCAAGGCCGAGCAACTGGCCTTGGGCACGGCGGTGCGCACGCTGTTTGAGAGCCGCGGCATCCAGAGCGTGGCCGCTGAAGGCTTCAAGGCCCCCGGCGTGGTGGTGAGTTATACCGAGGATGCAGGTATCCAGAACAGCAAAAAATTCCTCGCGCTGGGTTTACAAACCGCTGCCGGAGTCCCCCTGCAGTGTGATGAGCCAGCTGATTTCATGACCTTCCG
This sequence comes from Rhodoferax lithotrophicus, assembly GCF_019973615.1. Taxonomy (GTDB): domain Bacteria; phylum Pseudomonadota; class Gammaproteobacteria; order Burkholderiales; family Burkholderiaceae_C; genus Rhodoferax; species Rhodoferax lithotrophicus. The sequence continues at coordinate 177,846 of NZ_AP024238.1, forward strand.
GGTTGGTCTGTTTGGCTTGGAAAAATTACACGACGTCGCACGCAGCGTGGCTCATCTGGCTGCAGCGTTGGATGCCATGGGCATCCTGGAGCTCGAACCTGTGCGTGCCTGAATTCACGCGCTGGGGGCGCTTTCAGTTTGTCAGGCACACATCGTCAAGGCTGTTTAACCCATACCGGCTCTATAAAAAACACATTGGCGGTGTCAGGTTTGACGGTTACCTTGACCCAATGTAATGACGGACTTCCAAAAGTTCCCAGCCGGGTGAAATTGGCGAGTGGGTTCCACGGGCCATACAAAGGCTTGTCAATTTTGAAAACATGCATGTCACCATGCACAAACAGCACCTGGCCTGCAAAGCGTTCAGTTTCATGGGTCACCGCGGCCATGAACGCCCGGTAGCCACTGACATCTGGCAACCGGGTTTCATCCACATCTTCAGACTCCGGCATGTCAAACCCCGGCTGCGCTTGCACCACCAGCACCACACCCTTCGAGCCGTCGCGGCGCGCATGTTCAAAGGTTTCAGCCAGCCAGCGAATGTTGGCGGCATCCCGCGCCAGGTATTCGGCGTTGGCCTTGTCGCAGTCGGCTGCGCTGCGTTGGCTATGGAAACTGCATTGCCCTGGGATGGCGATGTGATTGTTGTTGCTTCCCGGTACGTTGAATCCCGCAAAGGTGATTCCCTGATAAAAGAGCCGGGTGTTTTCCACATAAGCCTCGCCCGGCTTGCCCTGATGTTCCAGTGGCAGGGTGATTTGACCCAACGAGTGTGGGCTGGCGAACATCACCTTGCGGATGTGATCCAGGCGCTCCAGCGGGTCCATGCTGCCGTTGTTTGTCCGGTGACAGTCCGTCCACTCGTTGTCGCCTGGCACATACACCACCGGCTTTTTCAAGGTATTGAACATGGTCAAGGCTTCGGTGTAAATCTCGTCGGTGCATCTGGAACTGCCATCCTTGATGTCGCCGTCGTACAGCGAAAACGCAATGTCAGAGGCGTTGAGACTGTCCAGTACGGCTGGTAATTTGGCAGCGTCACCGGCTTTTTTGTAGGGCATGTCACCCCACAGACCAAAGGCAAACGAACCCGTGGCGGCATCTTGGCGCGTGTAGGGTGTGCTGCAGGCTGCGGTCATGCAACCCACGGTCAACACCACCACAACACGCAAGCAGGTCTTGAATGACATCAACAAACTCCTGAAAGATTAAACATGGAGTCCATTCTGCATGACGGTGACGTGGCAGGCCTGCCAGGCCTGGCCAGGGGATTCAAGGCTTTGATTCCGTCACCCTTGCTGCAGGTTGGTTGATGTTCAGAAGGGCATACAAGGCAATGGCCCCAAACGTGGCGGTGCCAATGCCACCTAGCGCAAAGTCACCAAACCTCAAGGTGAAGTCGCCCGTGCCCAGAATCAGCGTGATGGCAGCGACGAGCAGGTTCTTGTTGTCAGCAAAATCCACCTTGTTCTCAACCCAGATACGCGCTCCAGCCACTGCAATCAGGCCAAACACCACAATGCTCACACCACCCATCACCGGCAGTGGGATGGTTTGAATCGCCGCGCCAAATTTGGGCGAGAAACCCAGCACCAGCGCAATCAGCGCCGCCGCCAGGAACATCGCCGTGGAGTAAATTTTGGTGGCAGCCATCACACCTATATTCTCCGCATAGGTGGTGACCCCCGTGCCACCCGCACTGCCACTCACCATGGTGGCCAAGCCGTCGCCGATGAAGGCACGGCCCATATACCGGTCCAGGTTCCGGCCCGTCATGGCGGTCACAGCCTTGATGTGTCCTAAATTTTCAGCTACTAAAATGATAGCTATGGGTGCAATCATGATAAGCGCTTTAGCCTCAAAAACCGGTGAAGAGAAGGCGGGTATGCCCAACCAGGGGGCCGCCAGCAGAGCACTCACATCCATGGGCTTGCCCAGCCCCAGTCCGTTGGTCAGCAGCGCATACAACATACTGGCCAGAGTCAAACCCACCAGAATCAACAAGCGTTGCACCATGCCGCTGGTAAACACAGCCACCAGCGCCACGCAGACAAAGGTTGTGGCTTGCATCCAGCTCTCAAAATTGTTGCCAGCCATGTTTTTGATCGGTACACCAGCCAGGTTCAGGCCAATCACCGCCACCACTGAGCCTGTGACCACCGGCGGCATCAGCTTTTCAATCCAGCCCGTGCCAACGGCTTGTACCAAGCAGCCGATGGCGGTGTAAAGCGCCCCGCAGACGATGATGCCGCCCAGCGCGATGCCGATGTTGGGGTTGATCCCCTTGCCGGCATAACCGGTGGTGGCAATCACCACCCCAATGAATGCAAAGCTGGAGCCCAGGTAGCTGGGCACTTGACCGCCAGTGACGAAGAAAAAGAGCAAAGTGCCCACACCACTCATCAAAATCGCCAGATTGGGATCAAACCCCATGAGGATCGGCGCGAGCACGGTTGCACCAAACATGGCAATCACATGTTGCATGCCCATCACGGCGGTTTGTGGCCAGGGCAGGCGCTCATCCGGGCCAATCACGCCGCCTTGGTTCAAGATGCTGGGGCTTTTTTCAACCCAGGAAAAGAGACTCATGGGTTTCCTTGTAAGTTTGAGAGGGATGATGGTGAGCCATCTTGCGGCACAAGCAGCACGTTGCATGCTCAAGACAGACCTCCAGAAGATGTCCAGAGTCTGTACTTTGGGTGAAATGAGTTTCGCTAATGTGGAGGCGTGTTTTGTCGGGTTACCTCTTTAATCACAAGCGCTAAACACTATCAATCATGTAGCGTTTAGGTTGTTGGCTGTCCCATGCGCATGGCACGGCTGGCCAGCTCTTGGGCCAGACAGGCTTTGGCTTCGGGGTAGATGAGTGTTTCTTCCAGCACGATGTGGTCGTGGCACAAGTTGAGAAAAACCTCGGCGCTGTGCTTGAGTTCGGCCATGTCCACCCAGTCTTCATTCTGGGCAATGGCACGCAGCATGGGTGCCAGTTCCAGCCAGTTTTGCTCGATCCAGCCATGATCCTGCTTGAGGGTGAGTGCAGCTTGAACAATTTCGGGCTTGTCACTGAGCAGAAGGCTGGGGAACACATTACGCTCCTCTTCCAGGTGATGCTCGCGTGCGGTTTCAGAGAAATACGCCTCAATGTCCTTGGCTTTCTGGCGGCAGTGCTCGCTGTCAGAGTCTGCTTCCAGCTGCTCCAGCAAGCCAGTCAGAACAGTCAGGTGTTCATGAATCTGCTGGTGACAAGCATCCAGCGCTTTGAAACGATCCACATGCGGTTCGGTTTTCATCGAGGTTCTCCTTGGCAATAAGCGTTTATTTTTGGCGGGTGTTGGTTTGTCAACTTTGAGCCAGATCAATAACTCACCTTTTTGATGCAGATCATTTTTTTGACATAGATCAGTAAATCTGAAAATTTCAGAATGCAGGTGTATTCAAGCCTTAGGCATCGGCGTAGGATGCCCCACACCTGCGGCGCGTCGGCTTTTTTGTCAGCAGGATGAGGAGACAATTTTGCAAGCTACCAATACCTCGAACCCGGCCTATTTTCACAAGGTCGTGGATTGTCAATGGGCCTGTCCGGCCCACACCCCCGTGCCCGAATACATCCGCCTGATTGGTCAGGGCCGCTACAGCGATGCCTACATGATCAACTGGGTGAGCAACGTGTTCCCCGGCGTGTTGGGCCGCACCTGCGACCGCCCCTGTGAGCCCGCCTGCCGGCGTGGCCGGGTGGAAGAGAACAACGGGACGAAACCCGAACCGGTAGCGATTTGCCGCCTGAAACGGGTGGCGGCCGATTTCAAGGACGATGTGAAATCCCGCATGCCTGCCATCGCGCCACCCAACGGCAAGCGTGTGGCCTGTGTGGGAGCCGGGCCGGCATCCCTGACGGTGGCGCGTGATCTGGCCCCGCTGGGTTATGCCGTGACGCTGTTTGACGGCGAGAAAAAGGCCGGCGGCTTCGTGCGCACCCAGATCCCCAAATTCCGCCTGCCCGAGTCGGTGCTGGACGAAGAAACCGGCCAGATTCTGAATCTGGGGGTGGATTTCAAGGCCGGGCAACGCATTGACTCCATGGCCAAGCTGTTGGCTGAGGGTTATGACGCGGTGTTTGTCGGCAGTGGCGCACCGCGTGGGCGTGATTTGATCGTGCCGGGGCGCAAAGAAGCGGCGGCCCACATCCACATTGGTATTGACTGGCTGATGTCGGTGTCTTTTGGTCACATCACCCAGACGGCTGAGCGCGTGATTGTGCTGGGCGGCGGCAACACCGCCATGGACTGCTGCCGCAGTGCCCGGCGCATGGGCGGCAAAGATGTCAAGGTGATTGTGCGCAGTGGCTTTGAAGAAATGAAAGCCTCGCCCTGGGAGAAGGAAGATGCGCAGCATGAAGGCATTCCGATCCTGAATTACCACGTGCCGAAAACGTTTGAACACGAAGGCGGCAAACTCACTGGCATGACCTTCGAGATCGTCCGCGCCGAATACGATGCCAAGGGCCGTCGCAGCCTGATCCCCACCGGAGAGCCCGATGTGCTGGTACCGTGTGATGAAGTGTTGATTGCCGTCGGCCAGGAAAATGCCTTCACTTGGATCGAGCGTGACTGCGGTATCGAGTTTGACAAATGGGGCTTGCCGGTACTCACTGAAGGGACGTTCCAGTCGACCTTACCCAAGGTTTTCTTTGGCGGGGATGCCGCCTATGGCCCGAAAAACATCATCACCGCGGTCGCCCATGGGCACGAAGCGGCGGTGTCGATTGACCGCCTGCTCAACGGTGAAGATGTGGCACAGCGCCCACCGCCCATGACCAATCTTCTCTCCCAAAAAATGGGCATTCACGAGTGGAGTTACAAAAACGCCGTCTCCAACGACGTGCGTTTCAAAGTGCCATGGACGGTGGCCGAAAAAGCCCTGGCCAGCATCAAGGTGGAGGTGGAGCTGGGTTTTGATGCCGCCACCGCTTTCAAGGAATCCAGTCGCTGCCTGAACTGCGATGTACAAACCGTATTCAAAAGCAGTTTGTGTATTGAGTGTGATGCTTGTGTGGACATTTGCCCGATGGACTGCATCACCTTCACCACCAATGGCGAAGAAGCCGATTTGCGCGGTCGGCTCAAAGCCCCGGCCACCCACACCACACAAGATCTGTATGTGTCAGACGAGCTGAAAACCAGCCGGGTCATGGTGAAAGACGAAGACGTGTGCCTGCACTGTGGTTTCTGCGCCGAGCGCTGTCCCACCGGCGCGTGGGACATGCAGAAGTTCCGCCTTGACACCACCCAAGCCGGGCCGCGTGCGCGTGATACCAAGTCGGCCGCCGCTCATCAAAATGCCACGGAGGCCGCATGAAACGCATAGAAGCCATCAACGATTTCGTCATCAAATTTGCCAACATCAATGGTTCAGGCTCGGCCAGTGCCAATGAGTTGTTTGCCAAGGCGGTGATGCGTATGGGCGTGCCGGTCAGCCCGCGCAACATCTTCCCCAGCAACATCCAGGGTATGCCGACCTGGTACGAAGCCCGCGTGTGTGAAAAAGGCTACCACGGCAGGCGCGGCGGGGTCGACATGATGGTCGCCATGAACCCGCAAACCTGGGATGCCGATGTGGCCGAAATCGAGCCCGGCGGCTACCTGTTTTACGACAGCACCCGGCCCATCCCGGAGTCCAAATTCCGCAAGGATGTGCAGGTGATTGGTGTGCCCTTGACCGAGATCACCAACGCCGCCTACACCGATCCGCGTCAGCGCCAGCTATTCAAGAACATCATTTATGTGGGGGCCCTGTCAGTGCTGCTGGATCTGGATGCCAGTGTGTTCGAGAAGCTGTTCGCTGAGCAATTCAAAGGCAAGGAGCGTTTGCTGGCCTCCAACCTGCAGGCCATCAACCTGGGGCGCGATTACGTCACACAGCATTTGGCCTATCCGTTGGGCCTGACCGTGCGTCAATCGGACAAAGTCGGAGATCAGATATTCACTGACGGCAACAGCGCCCTGGCGCTGGGCTGTATTTACGGTGGGGCTACGGTGGCAGCCTGGTATCCGATCACCCCATCCTCCTCGGTGCCGGAAAACTTCCAGAAATACTGCGACAAATTCCGTGTGGACCCCAACACCGGTCAGCATTACTACGCCATTGTGCAAGCCGAAGACGAGCTGGCTTCGATTGGCATGGCCATTGGGGCGGGCTGGAACGGTGCGCGGGCCTTTACCGCCACCTCGGGTGCCGGGATTTCGTTGATGACCGAGTTCATTGGCCTGGCCTACTTTGCTGAAATTCCGGTCACGCTCATCAATGTGCAGCGTGGCGGTCCGTCCACCGGCATGCCCACCCGCACCCAGCAGTCAGACTTGCTTTCCTGCGCCTATGCGTCACACGGCGACACCCGTCATGTGATGTTGTTCCCGCAAGACCCGCATGAGTGTTTTGAACATGCCGCTGCCGCGCTGGACTTGGCCGACCGGCTGCAAACCCCCATTTTTGTCATGAGTGACCTGGACATCGGCATGAACCAGCGCCTGTGCAAACCCTTTGTCTGGGACGATGCACGTACCTACGACATTGGCAAGGTCATGACCGCTGCCGAGCTGGAGGCGGGCAAGGATTTTGGCCGTTACAACGATGTGGATGGGGACGGTATTCCGTGGCGCACCTTGCCCGGCACCCACCCGACCAAGGGCAGCTACTTCACCCGGGGCACCTCCAAAGATGCCTATGCCCGCTACTCGGAGCGCGGGCCGGACTACCTCTACAACATGGAGCGTTTGCTCAAAAAATTCAAAACCGCTGCCGATCTGGTACCGCAACCCATCTTGCACAAGGCGGCGCAGCCCACCCGGTTGGGTGTCATTTATTTTGGCTCCACCACCCCAGCCATGCGTGAAGCACTGGATGTGCTCGAAGCTGATGGTGTCCATCTGGATGGTTTGCGGCTGCAGGCTTTCCCGTTCCCGGCTTCGGTGAACAAATTCCTGGAAGAGCACGACACGGTGTTTGTGGTGGAGCAAAACCGCGACGCGCAAATGCGCGCCCTGCTGGTCAACGAGCTTGATGCCAACCCCAAACAATTGGTCAAAGTGCTGCATTACGACGGCACGCCGATCACGGCGCGCTTCATCGTCAGCGCCATTGCCACCAAGTTGGCGCTTTTGAAGGAGACTGTATGACCTACCTTGCCAAACCCCGACTGCACCACCCTACGTTGACCAAAAACAAGGTTGGCTATACCCGGCGCGACTACGAAGGCCCGGTTTCCACCCTGTGCGCCGGTTGCGGCCACGACTCGATCTCGGCGGCCATCATCCAGGCCTGCTGGGAGCTGGACATTGAGCCCCATCGTGTGGCCAAGTTGTCGGGCATTGGTTGCAGTTCCAAAGCACCCACCTACTTTCTGGGCGCATCACACGGTTTCAACACCGTACACGGGCGTATGCCCAGCGTGCTCACCGGGGCCAATCTGGCCAACCGCGAGCTGATGTACCTGGGGGTGTCGGGTGACGGCGACTCGGCCTCCATCGGTCTGGGTCAATTTGCCAACGCCATGCGCCGCGGGGTCAACATGGCCTACATCGTCATGAACAACGGTGTGTATGGGTTGACCAAGGGGCAGTTTTCAGCCACCGCAGACCGTGGTTCCAAAAGCAAAAAAGGGGCTATCAACACCGACAACCCGATCGATCTGGTCGGCATTGCCCTGCAACTGGGGGCCACCTATGTGGCGCGCAGTTTTTCCGGCGACAAGGCGCAACTGGTCCCGCTGATCAAAGGAGCACTGGCACATGGCGGGGCGGCGTTTATTGATGTCATCAGCCCTTGTGTGACCTTCAATAACCATGGTGGCAGCACCAAGAGCTACGAATACGTGCGCCAGCATGATGAAGCCGTGAGTGTGATTGACTTTGTGGCGCCTGGCGGTGAACTCTCCACCGAATATGCACCGGGTGAGGTGGTGGAAGTGGCACAACAGGATGGCTCGGTTCTGCGCATGCGCAAGCTGCACGAAGACTATGACCCGACGGATCGTTACGCCGCCATGAGTTACATGAACAGTCATGCCGCACGCGGCGAAGTGGTCACCGGCCTGCTCTACCTGGACCCCTTGCCAACCGATTTGCACACCGCGCTCAACACCTGTGCCCAGCCGTTGAACACCCTGGGGACTGCACAACTCTGCCCAGGCTCCAAGGCACTGGAGAAAATCAACGCTGCATTGCGCTAATTTTTAATCAAATTGGCCTCTAGTCCTTATAAATGCTGCGCAAGCAGCTATTGTTTTTGTATCATTCACTGAGGAGCATGGCATGACTGAACGCACCGTTTTCCAATCCATGGCGCAGCGCCATGTGGTCAGCGTCGTCCCCACGGCCACGGTTTACACCGCAGCCTGTGTGATGACCCGCGCCAACTGCGGCAGTGTGCTGATCATTGATGCCAGCAACACCTTGCTCGGCATCGTGACCGAGCGTGACCTGATGACCCGCGTGTTGGCCAAGGCACTTGACCCCACCAAAGCCACGGTGGCCGACATCATGACGCGCCACCCGTTGTGTGTACCGCCCGAAACCAAAGTGGCCGATGCGGTGCTGATCATGATTGAGCGCGGCTTCAGACATCTGCCCATCGTCACGTCGGCGAACAAAATCCTGGGAGTTTTTTCGGTGCGTGATGCCATGCCCAAAGAAGTTCAGGCGGCGCAAGGCCTGGCCGATTTCAACGAACAAGTCAACGATGCGCTGGGTTGAACCGCTGCCCTTGACGGATTTGGGCTCGTAAATTCACAAAGTCATTCCGGTAAAGCGTTTTTCGCCCCTAAACTTTGCGCCTGTCTCAACCATCCGCATCAGGATGAACCTGCGTTGAGCGCAGCAACACCAAGGAACACACAAATGGGCGCACAGTGGAAAGCCAAGCACAAAGACATCGCAGCCAATGCCAAGGGCCGCATTTTCGGAAAACTCTCCAAAGACATCATGCTGGCCGCACGCAGCGGCGCAGACCCTGCGGCCAATTCCCACCTGCGCTTGCTGATTGAGCAGGCCCGCAAAGCCTCCATGCCCAAAGACACGCTGGATCGCGCCATCAAAAAAGGCGCTGGGCTGACCGGTGAGGCGGTCAATTTCGAGCGGGTGATTTATGAAGGTTTTGCCCCGCACCAGGTGGCGGTGATGGTGGAATGCCTGACCGACAACCTGAACCGTACCGCCCCTGAAATGCGTGTGCTGTTTCGCAAGGGCCAACTGGGCACATCGGGCTCGGTGGCCTGGGATTTTGACCATGTCGGCATGATCGAAGCCGAACCCAAGGCCCCAGGTGCCGATCCCGAAGTGGCTGCCATTGAGGCCGGGGCACAAGATTTTGAGCCCGGCGAAGAAGACGGCAACACCTTGTTTTTGACCGACCCGACCGACCTGGATGTGGTCAGCCGGGCCCTGCCCAACCATGGTTTTACCGTGCTGTCTGCCAAGCTCGGCTACAAACCCAAGAACCCGGTGAACCCGGCCAACCTGAGCGCAGAACACCTGGAAGAGGTGGAGGCCTTTCTGGCCGCCATTGATGCCAATGACGACGTGCAACACGTCTACGTCGCCTTGGCAGGATAACTAACGCAGCGGCATGTCGCGCGACGGCATGCTGATGTGAAAGCCCTGGGCATAGTTGATGCCCATGGCTTTGAGCGCATCCAGAATCGCCTGGTTTTCCACGAACTCGGCCACCGTCAGGATGCCCAGATCCTGGCACAGGCGTGACAGGTTGTGCACCAGCGCGTAATCCACCTTGGAGTTCAGGATGTTGCGCACAAAAGCGCCATCAATCTTGACGTATTCAAACTGCAGCTCGCGCAGGTAATGGAAAGAGTTGTAGCCACTGCCGAAGTCGTCAAGCGCAAAGGCAAAGCCTTTTTGGCGCAGGTGGGTCAGGAATTTGCGCATATTGGTCATGTCGCCAATGGCATCACGCTCCAGGATTTCGAACACCACGCATTGCGGCGGAATCCCCAGCGCGTGGCACAACTCCTCGGCATAGCCCAGAATGCCACGTTCCTGAATCTCTTGTGCTGACAGGTTGAGGAAGATTTTGGTGTCTGGCGCACCGCTCAGCAAGCAGGCCTGTTTGGCAGCAAAGGCTTTGCGGAGCATGACGCGGTCAAGTTCTCGCCCTAAACCGTACTTCTCCATGGCCTCGATAAAAGCCCCTGCTGACACGATGTCACCATTGGGCTCAACCAGGCGCGCCAGCGTTTCGCAGGCATACAGTTCACCGGTCTGGCAATTGACGATGCTGTGGTAGTACGGCGTGATGCGATCCTGTTGCAATGCCTCACGCAGGTTCTCGGCTTTGTCGCGGGTGATGCGGCTGATGGCCACCCGGCCTTGCAAGGCATCCAGGGTGCAGACGCTGTCTTTGCCCAGCTCCTTGGCCCGGTACATGGCCACATCGGCTCCGGCCAGCATGTCGGTGTTGTTGTTGGCATCGACCGGGTAGGTGGCAATACCAATCGAGATGGTCAGGTGAAAATTTTTGCCGTCCGAAGTGGTGAAGACATGCTCACGCAAGGTTTTTCCCAGGGTTGAGGCCACTGTAGTGGCCCCGGTGCAGCCGGTTTCCATCAGGATGATGGTGAATTCGTCGCCACCGATGCGCGCCGCCAAGTCACCTTTGCGAACCTGTGTACGCAAAATTTCAGCAACCCCACACAAGGCCTCGTCCCCCGCAGCATGGCCATAGGTGTCGTTGATGTCCTTGAAGTCGTCCAGATCCAGCATCAGCAGGGAGAATTCGTGACCATGCCGCTCTGAGCGGCCAATTTCATATTCAAGGATATTGTTGAAGTGGCGACGGTTGTACAACCCGGTCAGTGGGTCGTGCATGGCATAGTATTCCAGCTCGGTCAGGGTGCGTGAGAGCAGTTTGCTGGAGCCCACCACCATCACCATCACCGACAAAATGGAGCGCACCACGCTCTCTTCCTGTGGGCTGAGTTCGCCACTGGCCACATAGGCTACACCCAGCACGCCCGCGAGTTTGGGGGTGTGTTCCGGCACGGCCACCGTGATCATGCGTACTGCGTCACTGTTGTTGTTGACGGGTTGGTCGATCTTGATCACGAACTCTTCGATGTCCAGGGGTGCATCGCTGGACAACGCCAGATTCACCAGCATTTGTTTGGACAACATGTCGCGCGCGTTTTTTTTCAGCTCGTCAGAGAAGTCGCCCAGGTAGTAGAGGAACAACGACAGGCCGTGTTCTTCGGCAAACGCGATGTAAAAGAAGTTGAAGGGGAAGATGGCGTGAAAGTCGGCCAGGATTTCCTGCACGAACTCTTTCCAGTGTGAGATGTTCTCGTGTGACAGGATGATGCGTTCCAGCACCTTGCTCTGGCGCTCGAACAAGCTCTTTTCGATCAACGAGGAAGCCAGATCGCTCAGGGTCTGATTGAACTCCTGCATCGTGGCCCGCACGTAATTGCCGTTGCGATGCCATTGCCGTTGCCGCTCGTCCAACAACAAGTCCAGCGTGCCATCCAGGCGCTCGCAGGCCTGCACCGCGTGTTCCAGCCGCACGGAGAGATCCGTTGCGTCAGACATGGCCACCAACTGGCGCAGGTCGGCGATCACTTCACCATGCACTTCTTTGACCAGTGCATTCAGGCTATTGCCAAAAATCTTGCTGCGTGTCTGGCTTTCCAGCAAGGCTGCCATGCGGTTAATCACCCGCAGGCGCACGGTTTCCAAATGACTCGGGAGCAGGTCGTTCATGGCGAGAACCGTCCACCACTTTGCATCAAATCAATGCCACAGCGCAGTTCACGCAGCCAGTCCAGAAATTCACGCACGGCTGCACCACGGTAGATCGGGCCATGCTGCGGCGCGATCATCTGGATGTCCAGCCCGGCCAGGTTGTCAAGCCAGCAGCGCACCGCCTTGTTCGAGCCCATGTAGCGCTGGTGAAAGCCCGCCACAAATGGCAGGTGGCTGGAGAAGTCATCCACATACGCGTCGTCTTTGTCCACGGGCATCATGGCGGCTCCAATATCGCCAGTGAACAGGATTTTCGAGAGCGGGTCGTAGACGTTGATCTGCCCTTCTGAGTGCAAAAAATGCGCAGGAATGATTTTGAGCATGAAGCCCGGTGCCACCTCGCAATCCATGCCGGTATCTGGCACACCCACAAATTGCGACATGTCTTTCAGGCCGTAATGCGGCAGGAAACGCATCCAGATGCTGGAGATGTAGACCGGGGCCTTGATCAGCTCCAGCCAAGTGGCGATGCCCCCCACAATGTCAGGGTCCTGGTGCGAGAGAAAAATACCGCGAATTTTCTCTGGTGCAAGGTAACGCAGCAGCTCGGCCAGAACCCGTGGCATAACCCCAAAACCGCCGGGGTCGAGCAGCACACCGGCTCCCTCATGCTCGATCAGGTATTGGTTGGAGCGTACACCGTCCTCTTCACCTGGCTCACTCTCATTGAGCAAAATGAACTTGTGGGCCTCGGTGTCGAATAGCTTGATGTTACGCATGAATTTTTACAGGGATATCCAGCAAGATGACGTGACCTGTGTGTGTCTTGCCAAAGAAATTGAAGAAAAAAACCTACCCATACGGGGTGGTTGGAATCTACATCGTTTCCAGCACATTGGGACCATGGTTTTGATCGATGGTTTAATTTTTTAAGCCAGGAGTTGATGCCTGATTCGCTTGACCAAAGCCTGCAAAGCCGGATCTTTTAACCCCGTGTGTCCAGTCTCTTGTACGCTGGTGCGAATCATGCGCTCCAGCGTTTGCGCCTGGGGCGTGAGTGGGCCCAAAAAATGCGGCTGGTCACCCAGGGCAATCAGCAGGGTCGGAAAGTCTTCTACATCCAGCGGGTGCAGCAGGTCGGCTTCATCCTCAATGTCGATCCAGAGGAAATCTGCCTGCGGGTGGTCAAGCATCACCGCCGCCTGAACCTGCTGAAAACGGCTGCGGTATTCCTCACACACATTGCACCACTGGGCACACAGGCAAGCCACCAGCAAGGGTGGCACGGAGTGGTCCTTCACCTTGCCCTCAATCACCAAAACAAATACCCAGATCACGCCCGGTTTGCAGGGCGTCACAGCTCATGGGCACGTTGCGGATATGGCCGGCCACTTCTTCCAATGTCACATAGTCCACGCCGTTGATGCCCAGGGACACCATCACGCCACTTTCACCAGCATCCAGCGCACGTACCGCTGCGGCACCAAAACGCAGGGCTGCCAAGCGGTCAAAAGAGGTGGGACTGCCACCACGCAGCAAGTGGCCAAGCACCACCACGCGGGATTCCTTGCCGGTTTCCTTGGTCAAAGCCTGGGACACCTGTTCACCAATGCCGCCCAGCCGTTCTGCATGGCCAATCTCGGCGGCAGCCAGCAGCTCGCGGTGGCCATCACGCGGCTGTGCACCTTCGGCCACCACCACAATCGAATACAGCTGGCCTGCGGCTTCACGTTCACGGATTTTGGCGGCCACTTTGCCCATGTCAAAGCCAATTTCGGGGATCAAAATAGCATGTGCATCACCGGCAATACCGGCGTGTAATGCAATCCAGCCCGCATAGCGGCCCATCACTTCCACCACCATTACCCGCTGGTGACTCTCGGCGGTGCTGTGCAGGCGGTCCAGGCATTCGGTGGCAAAACCCACGGCAGTATCAAAACCAAAGGTGGTGAAGGTTTTGTCCAGATCGTTGTCAATGGTTTTGGGCACACCCACCACGCGCAGGCCTTTCTGGTGCAAGGCGTTGGCAATGGTCAATGAGCCGTCGCCACCAATCGACACCAGGGCATCAATTTCATGGGTGGCAAAGTAGGTGATGATTTCATCCGAGCGGTCAATCTCGCGCACGCTGCCGTCCGGCATATTGACCGGAAAATGCAACGGGTTGCCCTTGTTGGTGGTGCCCAGAATGGTGCCGCCCAGGTGGCCAATGCCGCGTACCCGCTCACGCGTCAGGCGCATCACCCCACCTTCCGTATAACGCTCAGGGAACAGGATGCCGTTGAAACCGTCGCGGATGCCAAAGCAGTCCCAGCCCCGGTTGTCGGCGGCGATCATCACCGACTGGATCACCGCGTTGAGCCCTGGAGCGTCACCCCCACCAGTGTTGACAGCGATGCGTTTGATGGGTTTGGTCATGAGGGTGTCCTTGAATGAAGTGTTTGAAACCAGATTGGTTGAGCCATGTCACCAGAAAAGTCCATAAATGCTCTTTAATTAATAGCTGTTGGCACTTGTTATACAAGCGCTAGAGGTCAATTCTATGCTTATCCCATGGGTTCCAGTCGACCCAGTTTATGGGCCAGTTCAACTGCCGAGCTAACCCCCATTTTCTCGAAAATATTGGCACGGTGAAACTCCACTGTACGCGCTGTGATGCCCAGATTGTCGGCAATGTTCTTGTTGTAATGGCCGCGGATGAGCTGGTCCAGCACCTCGCGCTCGCGCGGGCTCAAGGAGGCCAGGGCCTGGCGCAGGCGGCGTGTTTCAAAGTCATCTTGTTGTGCCGCACTGGCGGCGGCCAGCGCTTGCTGCACGCGGTCGACCAGTTCATTGTCCTGAAACGGTTTTTCCAGAAAATCCCAAGCCCCTTGTTTGACCGCTGCCACAGCGGTGCCGACATCACCGTGGCCGGTTAAAAACAGCACCGGCCAGGGGCAACCCAGGGCCTTGAGTTGCTCAAAAGTCACGCTGCCAGAAAGTGGGGCCATGCGCATGTCCAGCAATACCACCGCGTGGCCCCAATGACCTTGCAGGGCCCGGGCTGCGTCAAGAAACGGCTGACCACCGTCCCAGGTGGTGGACTGGAAGCCGCGCGAATCAAACAGCCAGGCCAGGCCGTCACGAATGTCGGGGTCGTCATCCACAATATGCACACGGGGTTGGGTCATGAAATCTCCTGAGGGGGAAGCAAGTCAGCCAGCGGCAGCAGCACGGTGAAGCGTGCACCACCCAGCACCGGGTCGCGACTGACCTCAATGCGGCCGTGGTGGGCCTCCACAATGGAGCGGCAAATGGCCAGCCCCATGCCCATACCACCTTCTTTGCGGCTGACAAAGGCATTAAAAATGGTCGCCCGGGCCTCTTCACTGACCCCCGGGCCGGTGTCGGCTACGGCCAGCACCGCCATGTCGCGCGCTTCATTCAAACTCAAACTTACCCAGACCTGGGCACGTTGCCCGCCATGGGTGGCCCAGTCTTGCGCATTACCGACCAGGTTGTTGACCAGATGCTCAAACAGCAACTCATCAGCCTGTACCCAAACCGCATGGTCGGGCAAAGCCCAGGCCGGGGCGAGGGTGTTGTCCGCGGCAAATTGTGTCAGCACACGCTGCAAAAATGCCACCAGATCAAGCCGCTGGGGTGACAGCTCGCGTTTGCGCGCAAAGGCGTTGACGCGCTGAATGATGCCACCCGCGCGCTCAGCCAGCCGCGCCATACGCTCCACCACGGGCAACAGTTCAGGCAAGCTGATGCTGTGGTTGTGCAAGCGGTTGAGCAGGCCATTGGCAAAGCTGCTCAACGCCCCCAGGGGTTGGTTCAGTTCATGGGCCAGGGTGGAGGCCACCTCGCCCACCGCCACCAGGCGGCCCGAGGCTTCGAGCTTTTCTTGCTGCTGGGCCGCCATGCGCTGGGCGCGTTTGCGTTCACTGATGTCCAGCACCGAACTCATCCAGCCCATTTGCTCGCCACTGGCGCTGTTCAAGGGGGCCTCATGAATCAGTACATCGATCAAATGGCCGTCGCGGTGCTGGAATTGCACCTCTACACCTTCGCCGCTGGTGCCCTGTGCCATGATGCCCAGGTGCACCCGCTCCAGCGTGTTGATTTGATCTAACGGCCAATACGGAAAGGGCGTGGAGCGGCCAATCAGTTCGCTTGCGCTGTAACCCACCATGCGGCAAAAGGCATCGTTCACATACAGGATCTCGCCGGCAAGATTCCACGCCCGCAAGCCAATCGTGACCGAGTTTTCCATCGCCGTGCGCAAGGCCACCTGGGTTTGCAGCAAGGCTTGTACTTGCTGGCGCTTCACAAAATCGTGTCGCAGGGCATACAGGCTGACCAGCATGCCGGTCAAAAACAACAGGGACACCAGAAAAAAGATACGCGGCACGGTGGTTGGCTGCGCCTGGGTCAGGTTCACCTGCACAAACAAGTCGGTTCCTGGCAGGTTCAACCCCACCCGATAAGCGGTTTCTGCCGGTGGGGCGGTTTCCTCCATGAGTAATTGCACACGGTGATCCTGCGTGAACCAGCCGGGTACCAAAGCCGCCAGCGCCCGCTCCATCGAGATGGCCACAAGGTAATTGCCGACAAATTGGCCTCGGTCAAAAAACGGCACGGCCAGCCAGATCACGTCACTGGCTTGGCCATCAGCGCGCAGCATCAGGCCCGCATAGGCCGCACGGCGCAGGCCCTGGCTGGTGGCTTGCATCAGCGACAAGGCTTGTTGATTTTCTGCATGGGCTTGCCAATCGGACGGCCACCGCTCGGGCCCTGTGTGTGGGTTGCCGAGTTGCCCCGCCGGGATCCAGCCGCTGGACAAAATCACGCCTGGCTCACGCCACAACAGGCCCGCTTTCAGATCTTGGGCGTGATCAGCCAGGTCTGCCTGGGCAAGGTTGGGGTTGTTCATGGCCTGGCGTGCCTGTACCAGCAAATCGTCCTCCAGGCGCCGGAAGTGAAATTGCACACTTTGCTCCAGCCATTGGGCATCGCCAGCCCGGCGTCGCGCCGCTTCTTCCGTCTCGAAATTGTTCAGGTAAAGCAGCAGTGTCACCACCGAGCCCACCAGCAACGTCAGCAAACCCAGCAGCCACCACAGCGCCAGGCGGTTACGTGCGCCATGACGCGCCGCTGATTGTTGCAGCAGGGCGAAGTCAAGCGTGTGGTCGGCAGCAGAGGCAGCGGTTGGGGTCATGATGGGCCAGGGGGAGTCCGCATGATAGCCAGTTGGTGTACCCTTGATGTCAAGTTTTCCCCACCTGCTTAGGAGCTTGCCATGCGCATTCGCAGTCTGCTTTTGATTTTGCTTCTCGTGTTGATTGGTGCCTTCGTTGCACTGAACTGGAGTGTCTTTTTGACCAACTCCGCGGTCTCACTGGGGGTGGCCACGGTGCAAGCGCCCTTGGGTTTGCTGACGCTGGGGCTGCTGCTGTTTGTGGTGGCGTACTTCATGGTGTATGTGCTTTACCTGCAATCCACCGTGATGTGGGATGCACGGCGCAACGCCAAAGAGCTGCAAGCCAACCGTGAACTGGCTGACAAGGCCGAGGCCTCGCGCTTTACTGAACTGCGGGGTGTGCTTGAAGCAGGCCAGCAAGCCGTGCTGGCGCGACTGGATGCGCTGGAAAAAAACCTGCGCGCGCCGCAGTGACCACCCGTCGAGCCTGGCTGACGGCGATAGCCGGCACGGCGGCGCTGCCGGATGCCACGCTGGGCCAGATCAAGCCAGCCATTACCCTGCGCTTTTCGCATGTGGTGGCCGAAGAAACCCCCAAAGGGCTGGCCGCCAATCGTTTCAAAATGCTGGTGGAGCAGCGTTCCGGCGGGCGCATCGGTGTACAGGTGTTTCCCAATGCCCAGTTGTACGGTGATCAGGATGAAATGCAGGCGCTGCAGTTGGGGGCGGTGGACATGGTGGCCCCGTCCCTCTCCAAATTCGGTCGTATTGGCCTGCCTGAGTTTGAGCTGTTTGACCTGCCCTTTCTGTTTGACGATCTGGCTGCGGTACGGCGCATCACCCAGGGCCCGCTCGGACAAAAACTACTGGAGCGTTTGCCCCGCCAGGGTTTGGTGGGATTGGGGTTTTTTGACAATGGTTTCAAGCAGATGAGCGCCAATCGGCCTTTGCTGGAGCCCAAGGATTTTGTCGGCTTACGCATGCGAGTGCAGGCTTCACGGGTGATTGCTGCACAAATGCGGGCATTGGGTGCCCGCCCAGTCACCCTGGCTTTCAGCGAAACCCGTCGAGCACTCGCCAGTGGTGTGGTCGATGGCACGGAAAACCCGGTGTCCAACTTTTGGACCCAAGCCATGCATGAAGTGCAGCGTGATTTGAGCCTGACCGAGCACGGCTACCTGGGCTATGCCGTGGTGACCAACCAGCGTTTTTGGCAAAGCCTGGCTTTGGTGGACCGTCAACTGATCAACTTGGCGATGCAGGAGGCTCTGACCTTTGCGAACCGGATTGCAGATGCTCAAAACGATAACGCGCTTGAAGCCTTGCGCCAGACTGGCACCACCCGTATTCATACACTCAGTTCTGACCAGCGAGCCTACTTGCGTCGCGCCGTACAGCCAGTGCAGCAACAACTGGCCAACCGAATTGGCCCAGCGTGGCTCAACGCGCTGCGCGTGGCCCTGCTTTAAGGTGCGGGTTAACCCTAGCTGTTGAACGCCACAGTTGCTGCAAGCGTGTTCCAAGGTTAACCTCGGGGCGCTTCACATATTTTGCTCAACAACTGGAGACATTCATGAAATTGAAACACATCTTGGCAGCCGCTCTGCTGGCCGTCGGTTTGAGTGCTAGTGCACAAACCATCATCAAATTCAGCCATGTGGTCGCCGCAGACACGCCCAAGGGCAAGGCAGCGGTTTATTTTGCCGAAAAAGCGGCCGAGCTGACCAAGGGCAAGGTCAAGGTGGAGGTGTATGCCAACAGTGCCTTGTACAAAGACAAGGAAGAAATGGAAGCCCTGCAAATTGGCTCGGTCCAAATGCTGGCCCCGTCGCTGGCCAAATTTGGCCCCTTGGGCGTGAAGGAATTCGAGGCGTTTGATTTCCCCTTCATTTTTGATGACACGGCTGATTTGCATAAGATCACCCAAGGTCCCGTCGGTGCGGCCATGCTGGCCAAGCTGGAACCCAAGGGCATCAAGGGCCTGGCTTACTGGGACAATGGCTTCAAATCGTTCTCGGCCAACACACCACTGAAAAATCCAGCCGACTACAAAGGCAAGAAATTCCGCATTCAATCCTCCAAAGTGTTGGAAGAAGAAATTCGCTCGGTGGGCGGCATTCCCCAGGTGATGGCTTTCTCTGAGGTGTACCAAGCCCTGCAAACTGGTGTGGTGGACGGCACTGAAAACCCGATCAGCAACTTCTACACCCAGAAAATGCATGAAGTGCAAAAGCACCTCACCATCACCAACCACGGCTACCTGGGTTATGCGGTGATTGTGAACAAGAAGTTCTGGGACGGCCTGCCCGCCGATGTGCGTGGTCAGCTCGAAGATGCCATGAAAAAAGCCACCATCTACGCCAATCAAATTGCCCAAGACGAAAACGACAAGTCGCTTGAAGGTGTCAAGAAGAGTGGCAAAACCACCGTGTATGTGCCCACCAAAGAAGAGCGTATGGCGCTGAAAAAAGCCATGGCTCCGGTGCACCTGAAGATGGCTGACCGCGTAGGCAAGGAAACACTGAAGCAGTTTTACTCGGCCACGGGTTTTGATCCGGCCAAGCTCTGATCTGACCTGACGTATTCACGCAGCATTGATGACCGCAACGTCGGAGCTCACACCATGAAATTTCTTGATCACCTGGAAGAGTGGTTAATCACCTTCCTGATGGGCGGCGCGACGCTGATCATCTTTGTTGCGGTGTTACACCGCTATCTTGCGGGCATGGCCATTCCTGGCCTGCAGGACTGGCTCTTGTCCATCAGCATGAGCTGGGCACAAGAGCTCACCATCATCATGTTCGTCTGGATGTGCAAGTTCGGTGCCGCCTACGGCGTGCGCACTGGCATTCACGTCGGGGTGGATGTGCTGATCAACCGGCTGGATGAAAAGATGCGCAGCAAATTTGTCATCTTTGGTCTGTGTGCAGGCATCCTGTTTACCGGTATTGTGGCCACCATTGCGGCTGGTTTTGTCTGGGAAAACGGTGCGCACCACTACTGGTTCAACTTGCTTGGCCTGCCAGTGGACGGCATCCCTGAAGGTCCCACCACCCCAGACCTGGAGTGGCCCACCTGGATGGTTTACAGCGCGGTGCCGCTGGGCACCAGCCTGATGTGTTTTCGCTTTTTGCAGGTGTTGGTGAGTTTCATCAAAACCGGCGAACTCCCCCATCATGACCATGGCCATGTAGACGGTCTGGAAGAAGAGGCCGCCAAATGAACGCCGCCATTATTTTTATCCTCTTGCTGGTGCTGATGCTCACCGGCATGCCGATCTCGATTTCGCTCGGCCTGACGGTACTGACCTTTTTGTTTGGCTTTACCGAAGTGCCGCTGGAGTCGGTGGCGCTCAAGCTGTTTACCGGTATTGAAAAGTTCGAAATCATGGCGATTCCGTTCTTTATCCTGGCGGGCAACTTTCTGACCCACGGCGGGGTGGCCCGGCGCATGATCAACTTTGCCTCCAGCATGGTGGGCCACTGGTATGGCGGCTTGGGCTTGTCTGGTGTGCTGGGTTGTGCCTTGTTTGCGGCAGTGTCGGGCTCCAGTCCGGCGACAGTGGTGGCGATTGGCTCCATCCTGTTGCCCGCCATGACCAAAGCCGGTTTCCCCAAAAGCTTTGGCGCGGGGGTGATCACCACCTCTGGCGCTTTGGGCATCCTGATTCCGCCCAGCATCGTGATGGTGATGTATTCGGTGGCGACCAACACCTCGGTGGGTGCCTTGTTCATGGCCGGTGTGATTCCTGGCTTGCTGCTGGCCGCCACACTGGGCGGTGTCACCTGGTACCGCGCCAAAAAGTTCAACTACCCACGCCTGCCCAAGGCCACCTGGGCTGAACGCTTCAGAACCTTCAAGGCCTCGGCCTGGGGTCTGCTGCTGATTGTGATCGTGATGGGGGGTATCTACACCGGCATGTTCACGCCAACGGAAGCGGCGGCCATGAGCGCGGTTTACGCCTTCTTTGTAGCGGTGTTTGTCTACAAGGACATGAGCCTCAAAGACGTGCCACGGGTGCTGCTCAGCTCGGCCAACATGTCGGCCATGCTGCTGTACATCATCACTAACGCGGTGTTGTTCAGCTTCATCATGACCAACGAGAACATCCCGCAGGCCTTGGCTGACTGGATGCTGGGCCATGGCCTGGGCATGATCACCTTCTTGCTGGCCTGTAACGTCATCCTGCTGCTGGCGGGCAACTTCATGGAGCCTTCCAGCATTGTGCTGATCTTCGCCCCGATCCTGTTCCCGGTGGCGATGAAGCTGGGCATTGACCCGGTGCACTTTGGCATCATCATGGTGGTTAACATGGAAGTGGGCATGTGCCATCCACCGGTGGGTCTGAACTTGTACGTGGCTTCCGGCATCACCAAGATGGGTATCACCGAGCTGACTGTGGCGGTCTGGCCATGGCTGCTGGCCATGCTGGGCTTCCTTGGCTTGGTGACTTACTGGCCCGCCATGTCCACCTGGTTCCCGCGCATGTTGGGCATGATGTAGCGCCCGGCGCATCACCCTAGTAAAAAAGCCCGGTTTGTGCCGGGCTTTTTTCATGAAACTGCCTGTGGCTGGAGTTTTATATGAAAAATCAGCCTCTAACGCTTGTATATAAAGCGTAAGAAGCTATTTATTTTATAGCAATTTGAATTCTTTTGCCATGGTTGCCGGGTGCTGGTTCACACCCCGTCAGCCACATACGGGTTGGTTTTACGCTCCCGCCCAAACGTGCTCTCAGGCCCGTGGCCGGGGATAAACACCGTGTCGTCACCCATTGGCCACAAGCGGTTGCGGATGCTGGCAATCAGTGTGGCGTGATCACCCTGTGGAAAGTCGGTGCGACCAATCGAGCCAGCAAACAGCACATCACCGACAAAAGCGCGTTTGGCTTCCGGTGAATAAAACACCACATGCCCTGGCGTGTGTCCTGGGCAGTGCCGCACCTGCAAGGTACATTCGCCAATTTTGACCGTGTCGCCATCGTGCAACCAGCGTGTAGGTTTGAACAACAAGGCCGGAGGGAACCCAAACATCTTGCTTTGGGCAGGCAGACCATCAATCCAGAACTGGTCGCCCTCATGGGGGCCGATGATGGGCAGACCCAGCCTTTGGGCCAGTTCGCCGGTGCCTCCCGCATGGTCAATGTGGGCGTGTGTCAGCCAGATCTGCTCCAGTTTCAAGCCCAGGCGCTTGACTTCACCCAGCAATTCGTCGAGATCCCCACCGGGGTCGATCACGGCGGCTTGCAGGGTTTGGTCACACCAGACCAAAGAGCAGTTCTGGTCAAAGGCGGTCACGGGGATGGTGAGGTACTGGAACATGGGTTGAAAGGCTGTTGGTGTCAATGTTTGAAACGAATATCTCAAACATCAAAGCCAACGGAAGCAGCGTGAATGTTGAAATAGTGATCCTGTAGGCTGGGGATTATCGCGCTGCGCTGGATACTGGCCATGCGCTCAGGTCACTCCCTGCTTCAACCGGCTGCCGCCCAACCCACTCCCCATGTGGCTCAATCTTAGGCAGGGTCATTTGGGGGGATGGGGGTTCTCCGTCAAGCTCTAATGACGGAACAGCCAGGGTTCAACCACGCTGCGCCAGGTTTCGTACTTGCCAATCTCGGACTCGTGTTGTAACACCAGGGTCACGTCGTCCAGGCCCTCCAGCAAGCACTGCTTCTTGTAAGGATCAATCTCGAAGTGGATACGATCACCCGTTGGCGTTTTCATGGACTGTGATTCCAGATCAATGCTCAGGCTGTACCCGTCCTGAGCTTCGGTAGCCGCAAACAGCGCATCAATCTCGGTTGTCCCCAAGGTGATGGGCAGCAGACCGTTCTTGAAGCAGTTCTGATAGAAGATATCCGCAAAACTCGGCGCAATCAGCACACGAAAACCAAAGTCTTCCAACGCCCAAGGGGCATGTTCGCGAGAAGAACCACATCCGAAGTTGTCCCGTGCCAAAAGAATCGATGCACCGCGGTAGCGTGGCTGGTTCAAAACGAAGTCCGGGTTGAGAGGGCGACGAGAGCAATCCTGCCCTGGCTCACCATGATCAAGGTAGCGCAACTCGTCGAACAAATAAGCGCCAAAGCCGGTACGTCTTATCGATTTGAGAAACTGTTTGGGCAGGATGGCATCCGTGTCGATGTTGGACTGATTCAGTGGTGCCACGATTCCGGTAATGTGAACCAAAGGTTTCATGCTTGATCTTCCTGCGTAGGGTGGGTCATTGTGCTGACATCAACAAAATGTCCGGCAATGGCGGCGGCGGCGGCCATTGCCGGGCTGACCAAATGGGTGCGGCCACCTGGACCCTGCCGACCCTGGAAATTGCGGTTGGAGGTGGACGCACAACGTTCCCCTGCGCAAAGACGGTCTTCGTTCATACCCAGGCACATGGAGCAGCCGGCTTCGCGCCATTCAAAGCCCGCAGAGGTGAACAATTTGTCCAAGCCTTCGGCCTCGGCCTGCGCCTTGACCAGGCCGGAACCCGGCACCACCAAGGCTTGCTTGATTGTTGTGGCCACGCGCTGACCTTTGACGACATTCGCGGCGATGCGAAGATCCTCGATACGGGCGTTGGTGCAGGACCCGATGAACACCTTGTCGAGCACGATGTTGGTCATCCGCGTGTTCGGCGTGAGCCCCATATAGGTCAGTGCGGTTTGCATGTCTTGGCGTTTGACCGGATCGGACACTTGCGCCGGATCTGGCACTTGGCCATCTACTGTCACCACCATATCGGGTGAGGTACCCCAGGTCACCATTGGCCGAATGGCGCTGGCATTCAGCTCCACAACCCGGTCAAAGTGTGCATTGGTGTCGCTGACCAGGGTGCGCCAATAGCCGACGGCGGCATCCCAATCCGCGCCTTGTGGAGCCATGGGGCGACCCTGGATGTAGGTGATCGTTTTGTCATCCACCGCCACCATGCCGCAACGGGCACCGGCTTCGATCACCATGTTGCACAAGGTCATGCGCGCTTCCATGCTCAGAGAGCGGATGGTTGAGCCGGAAAACTCAATGGCGTAACCCGTACCACCGGAAGTTCCAATCTGACCGATCAGCGCCAGCACGATGTCCTTGGAACTGATGCCAAGAGCCAATTTACCCTCGACACGTACCAGCATAGAGGCCGGTTTTTTCATCAATAAGCATTGGGTGGCCAGCACCTGCTCCACATCGGAGGTACCGATACCAAAGGCGAGTGCGGCAAAGGCACCATGGGTGGATGTGTGTGAGTCACCGCATACCACGGTGGTTCCCGGCAACGTGCCGCCTTGCTCTGGTGCCACCACATGGAGGATGCCTTGACGTGGGTCGAATAGGCCAAACTGCGGAATGTTGAAATCGTCACAGTTGTGGTCTAGTGCGTCCACTTGTGCCTTGGCTACCGGATCGGCAATGCCTGAACGACGATCCGTCGTCGGCACGTTGTGATCGGCCGTGGCCAGAATGGATGCCACACGCCAGGGTTTGCGCCCCTGCAGTCGCAGTCCCTCGAACGCCTGTGGGCTGGTGACTTCGTTGACCAGATGGCGGTCAATGTAGAGCAGCGAGGGGCCGTCCACCTCTTCGCGTACGACATGACGAGTCCAGAGTTTATCGAGCAGGGTTTGTGCACTCATGGTTTTGCTTTCTTGAAAATCGTGTGGTTCAAACGGTGGCCTGCGCCGCCCGCAAGGAGATCACGGAGGCCGGACACGGGTGCAGATCAGTGGACTTTCCCGAGCGCACCAGTTGTCCCGGAACCTCGTGGCCAACAATGGTTGATAAATCCCGGGCAATACCCAACAACAAATCCAAGTCAATGCCGGTAGCCACGCCACAGGCATGCAGCATGTGCACCGTGTCTTCGGTGCAAATGTTGCCTGTTGCGCCCGGCGCATAGGGGCAGCCACCCAAACCGCCCAGTGAGGCGTCGAAACTTTTCACACCACTGGCCACGGCGGCCAGAACATTGGCCAAACCCATGCCACGGGTGTTGTGAAAATGCATGGTCAGTGGCACCTGCGGGAAACGGGCCAAAAAGGCATATGCCATGCGACAGACTTGCTGTGGATTGGCCATTCCGGTCGTGTCGGCCAGGGTGATGCTGTTCATGCCCAGGTCTAGGTAAGCCTGAACGGTGGCCAGTACCCGCTCTTGATCCTGCACTCCCTCGAAGGGGCAGCCGAAGGCTGTGGCGATGGTGCCGTTGACCTGTGTACGGGTCGACTTGGTCAGCGCCATCACATCGGCGAACTGCTTGAGGGACTGCGTCGTGCTCATGCGCATGTTGGCCATGTTGTGGCTTTCACTGAGGGACATGACCAGGTTGATCTCGTCGATGTCACATGCCAGCGCCCGCTCACAACCCAGCACGTTGGGAACCAGGGCGACGAACCTCACATTCGGGCGGCGAATCACGCCACGACACACCTCCGTAGCGTCACGTAGGTTAGGGACAGCCTTGGCCGAAACAAACGAGGTGATTTCTATCTTGGATAAGCCAGTGGTTGAGAGTCGATCAATCAAAGCGATCTTGGCATCCGTGGAAATGAAATGGGGTTCACTCTGAAAACCATCACGAACCACCACGTCATGGATGCTGACGTGAGCAGGCAAACAGCAGCCTTTGGCCATCACACCACCCCCTGAGTACGCAGTTGCTGAAAGCCGTCCGCATCGATACCAATACTGGCCAACACTTCTTGTGTGTGTTCACCTAACTCCGGTCCCAGCCATTGAGTCTTCCCCGGTGTAGCGCTGAGTTTGGGGATGATGCCCGGGAATTCCACCGACTGACCGTCGGGCAATACATGGCTTTCCAGCATGCCGCGCGCTTGGTAGTGAGGGTCGTTGTGAATGTTGGCCGCGGTGTAAATGCGACCACTGGGCACATCGGCTGCTTCCAGTAATTGCAGTGCTTCGTCCAGATGATGTTGACGCGTCCAGTCACCGATCACGTCGTCCAGCATTTGCGTCTGTTTCACTCGGCCGTCATTGTTGGCCAAGTCTGGATCGTTTGCCAAATCGGGGCGACCGATGATGCCCATCAAGCGCTTGAAAATACTGTCACCGTTGCCTGCGATGACAACGTAGTCACCATCTTTGCAGGGATAGGTGTTCGACGGCACAATGCCGGGCAGCGCAGCACCGGTGCGTTCCCGCACGTGTTTGAACATCGAATACTCGGGGATCAGGCTTTCCATCACGCCGAACACGGCTTCGTATAAAGCCACATCAATGAACTGCCCCTTGCCGTTGTTGGACTTGAGGTGGTGCATTGCCATCAGGGCACCAATCACACCATAGAGGGAAGCCAGTGTGTCGCCAATGCTGATGCCTGATCGTACGGGTGGTTGGTTTGCTTCACCGGTGACATAACGCAGGCCGCCCATGGCTTCTGCAATGGCGGCAAATCCGGGTCGTTCCCTGTAGGGGCCTGTTTGGCCATAACCAGAAATGCGCACCATGACCAAGTGGGGGTTGACCGCTGACAGCGCCTCCCAGCCCAATCCCCATTTTTCCAGAGTGCCTGGGCGAAAGTTTTCTATCACGATGTCGGCCGTACGCACCAGATCCCGCACGATCTCTTTGGCCTTCTCTGTCTTCAGGTCCAGGGTGATCGATTTCTTGTTGCGACTTTGGGTGTACCACCAGAGAGACGTGCCCTTGTGTAGCTTGCGCCACTTCCGCAGCGGATCTCCGCTGCCAGGGGCCTCCACCTTAATGACCTCTGCACCAAACTGCGCCAATAGCGCCCCGGCATAGGGGCCTGCAATCAGCGTACCCAACTCAATGACACGAACGCCCTTCAGGGGCAATGGCTCAGATGATTTTTGCGACATGGCGATATCCGAAAAAAATGAATGGAGAAAGAGACCTCTTTCTGTGATCGAAATGATCGACCGAAACGCC
This sequence comes from Rhodoferax lithotrophicus, assembly GCF_019973615.1. GTDB lineage: Bacteria > Pseudomonadota > Gammaproteobacteria > Burkholderiales > Burkholderiaceae_C > Rhodoferax > Rhodoferax lithotrophicus. The sequence goes on from NZ_AP024238.1 coordinate 204,677, forward strand.
TCTGAGGTAAATCATTCGTTGGTGAGGTCGTCATCACCAACTGCGATGGCACCACGATCCTGTCCCACACTGCGCAAATGATCCGTCATCAACTTGGCGGCAATCGACAGTGAACGGTAGGATCGCACGCAGAGTTTGAGGTCGCGTCGTGCCCAAGCATCGTCCAGCGGTACGATTTGGATCGCCATTGACTTTAGATAAGGCAGCACACTGCCACGTGGCAACACCCCAATCCCCAAGCCGGCTTCAACCATCAGGCTTAGAGCGTCAAAACTGGTGACATGCATCTTGAGACGGACACTACGGCCCAACCCGGCGGCAGCTTTGGACAACTGCAATGTGATGCTGCTATCGGCATGCAGGCCCACATAGTCGTAGTCCAGTGTGTCGGCTAAGGCGACAGAAGTTCGACCAGCCAAGGGATGGCCCGTGGGCACCGCTAATACCAATTCATCATTGAAAAAATGGTAGACCTCCAGGTCTGGGCGCTCTGGCCACTCCGAAAACAAACCAATATCGGCACCGTTTTCGGCCACTACACGCAGGATGTCGCCGCTGGTCATTTCATCAAGTCGAATGTGCACCTGTGGGTGCGTTTGGAGAAAGGACTTTAGAGCCATTGGCATGACTTGGGTAATCGCGGAAATGTTCGCCACCACACGCACAAATCCCCGTGTTCCTCTGGAGAATTCACGCATCTGGGCAAAAATATCATCCAGATCATGCAGCACGCCACGGGCCAAACCCAGTAAGGCGACTCCGGCTGCCGAGGGCTCAATGCCCTTGTTGCTGCGGAATATCAACTCAATGCCCAGCACCTCTTCCAAGCCCCGTATACGCTTGCTCACCGCAGCCGCCGCAATGTGTTCGCGTTCAGCCGCGGCTGCAATGGTGCCTTCCTCAACCATGGCTACAAATAGCCTCAGTGTGACCGGATCAAGTCTCATTTTTTCCTGTCTTTGTTCGATCAGTGCGGACTACGATGTTGTGGTTCAAATGATCACTGAAGTCCCTGAATGTCCGCAGCCACTTGATGGCTGTGCAAGGGTCGTGAAAAATGTTTGCACAATTTGAAACTGGATTTCCAGCAGACATCCTCAAAGATAAGTAGACACCGGCTCATGGGAATGGCGCATATGCAGAGACAAGCCCAGAGCGGCCATGTGATTGGCATTACGCCCCAGAATGGTGGATGAGAGGGGCAGAAACGCTTGTTCCTCAAACTCGGCATGGGCCAGGTACTGAGTCACCAGGCGCTGCACCTCCTCGGTATCCACCTCGTCAAAACGACCCTTGGCCACCTTCTTCAAACCCGATTCGATGCGTTTCCACAAAGTCTCCAGTTCGCGGTGCTCATCGGTCAGACGTTTCACCATGGTTTTCACCTGTTCTTGTTCAGCGCCCTTTTCGGCGTGTGCCAGCACAACCGGAAACAGCTCACGCTCCTCATCCAGATGATGCTCAAAAATGGCTTCCCGAAAAAAAGCCAGCGAATGCTCGGCAATCTGACGGGCACGCTCTGCCGGGGCCAGCAACGCAGGCAACTCCCCCAGCAGGTGAAGCCGTTTGACAATACCTGCATGGCATTGCGAGAAATCCTGGATCGGCGCATCGCCGTCGGCAGCAGGAAAAGAGGTGGTCATGTGGACTTCCTTGATCATTCAATAAATGGGAGATACATCACATCGACCGCACCAGCCACAAAGAGATGGCCGGAAACGCGATCAAAAAGCCGATGCGCATGAAGTCCGAAGCCAGAAAAGGCATCACCCCCTTGGCCGTTTCCATGTAGGGCACATCTTTGGCCAGCTTCTGGATAATGAACAGATTCATCCCCACCGGCGGGTGCACCAGACCAATCTCCACCACCATCAACGCCAAAATGCCAAACCAGACCGACTTGTCGGGCACACTCATGCCAAAAAAGTCCAGCCCCATCACCATCGGGTAAAAAATCGGGATGGTCAGCAAAATCATCGCCAGCGAATCCATCACACAACCCAGCAACACATAGATCAGCAAAATGGCGATCAGCACCGCCATCGGTGGCAGCCCACTGGTCTTGACCCATTCAGCCAGTTCGGTCGGCAACTGGGTGATCGCCAGGCCCGAATTCAGCAAGTCAGCCCCCAGCAGCACCATAAAAATCATGGCCGTGGCGTAAGCCGTGCCCATCAGACTCTCCTTGATACCCTTCCAGCGCATGCCACCAGAGATGATGGCCAGGATGCCGCAAGCCGCAGCCCCAATCGAGGCCGCCTCCGTCGGGTTGGCCCAGCCACCGTAGATACCCACAATCACCACCGCAAACACCCCCATCACCGGGAGTACCGCCAACGTGGCGGTCAGGCGCTCGGTCCAGCTGTGTTTCTCACCCGCCGGGCCGGCCTTGGGGTCAAGCGTGACCAAAATGCGGATCACCAGCATGTAACCGGTCATGGCCATCAAACCCGGGATGACGGCGGCCATGAACAGCTTGCCAATCGACTCCTGCGTCAGCACCGCATAAATCACCAGTGGCACCGAGGGCGGAATCATGATGCCCAACGTGCCCGCCGCCGCCAGCGTACCGGTGGACAAGCGCCCGGAATAGCCATGCGCACGTAACTCAGGCAAAGCCACCTGGGCCATGGTGGCCGCCGTGGCCAGGGAGGAGCCGCAAATGGCCCCCAAAACCGGCACAGGCACCAGTGGCGGCCATGGCCAGTCCACCGCGCCAATGCCCCATGAAGGCAGCCGCGAACTTGAACAGTGATTTGGACAGGCCACCGTGGGTGGCAAACTGCCCCATCAGCATGAACAGCGGAATCACTGCCAGGTCGTAATTGGACAGGCGCGCATAGGCCAGGTGGTTCAAGGTAAACAGCAGTGAGGACGGGTCCCCGCCGTTCATGGCCAGGAACCCGGCCGAGCCACCCAGCAGCATGCCGATGCCCACGTGAATGCGCAGGGCCAGCAAGACGAGCAGGCCGGCAAAGATCAACAGTCCGATGGTCATACCGCTCATGGCTGGGCTCCGAGTGCAAGCTGGGTTGAAACGGTCAGCCGGTAAAGGGCTGCGGCGGCCAGCAAGGCAAAGCTGGGCACCATCAACACCACGGGTTGCCAGACCGGCACCAGCAAGAGGGCCGAGACTTCCATGTTCTCATGGCATTCGATGGTGTAGAGCAGCGTGCGCCAGGTGATGACTGCCGCGGCCAGCATCAGCAGGGCGTGGGCAAGGGCATCCAGCGCTGCGCGGGCACGCGGGCTCATCCAGGTGGTCAGGGCATCGACCTTGATGTGGTGGTCGTGCATTTCACACACCGGCAAAAAGGCGGCCGAGCCAATCGCCGCGCCCATCATCAACAGTTCCATATCCCCTTCAATGGGCGAGGAAAACAGTTTGCGCCCGACGATGGAGACGATGGACATCACCACCAGTGCCACAAAGACGAAGCCACCAGACAGCGCCCACCAGGTCACCACGTTGTCAAGCTGGCGCACCAGTCCCTTGCGCTGAGGGTGGATGACGCGGTCGTCGTCGGGTAAGAGTTCAGCCATGGCAAATTTCTTTCGAGATTAAAAACAGCCTGCTGCCGCAGCATGCAGGCCGACAAGAGGGCAGGTGGGGTGCCTGCTCCTGTACAAGCGGGTTTATTTGGGTTGGTATTTTTTGCCCAGTGCATGCACTTCAGCGGCCAACTTGGCGCCATCCAGGCCCTTGGCGTTGGCTTGTTTGATCCAGTCGGCTTCGACGGCAGCACCCGCAGGTTTCATGGCGTTGTAGTCTTCATCCTTGATGGTGAGGATTTTGTTGCCCTGTGCGGTTAATTTCTTCTTGGCGGCTTCGCTGCCGTCATCCCAGACTTTGGCGGCGACTTCCGACAAGGACAGGCCGCTGTGTTTGTCGATGACTGCTTTCAGCTCGGGGGTGAGTCCTTCGTATTTGGCCTTGTTCATCAGCACGGCGAAGGGTGTCTGGGTGAAGCCGGGCTGGTTGGCCTGGCCTTCCATGTGGTATTTGGTGACTTCGTCAATCTTGACGGCGGGTAGTACTTCCCAGGGGGCCATGGCCCCGTCGATCACGCCTTTGGAGATGCCTTCGGTGACTGCCGCCACGGGCATGTTCACCGGGGTTCCCCCCAAGCCGCTCAGAAACAGGGAGGCGTAGCGCGATGGGCTGCGTAATTTGAGTCCTTTGAGGTCTTGGGCAGAGAGCACTGGTTTCTTGGCGGTGCTGATGACTACGTTGGAGCCGCTGAAGAGGGCCAGTACTTTGAAGTCTTTGTAATCTTCCATGCCGAATTTCTGGGTGTATTCCCACATGGCGCGGGTGCCTGCCAGGCTGCTTGGGGGCAAGGAGAATGGCAATTCCAGGGCTTCGGTGCGTGGGAAGCGGCCGGTGGCAAAGCTCGGTGATGTCCAGGCCACATCGGCTACACCATTCTTTACCTGGTCGGGCAGCATGGCGGGCGTGCCGCCAAGCTGCAGTGCCGGATAGATCTGGCATTTGAGCTTGCCTCCTGAGTCTTTCTCGATCGCGTGGCACCAATACTCTGCTACACCTTTGTGAAAGTTGTGGTTTGAACCGATAAAGTGTGAAAACTTGAGGGTCACGGTTTGAGCATACACGGCAGGTATACACCCCCATAACAAGGCAGAAACGGTTAATGGGGCCAGCGATTTCAAACAAATTGTCATGATGTCTCCTTTAGGAATTTTGAGGTTTTAGGGTAGTTTGAAGAGAGGGCGCGTACGCTTTACTACTTTAATTTCTGCATTCGTACACGCCTAGCTTTCTATGCAGAGGGCTCTCGTCTGCGAGGAATACGAACGAGGGTTTTTCATTGCTGCAGTTACGCAGTGTGACACTGGTGTAGCCCGGTGCACAGCAGGTGTCGGCCTCGGATAAATTGAACGTGTTTCCTTCAATTTCGATATCCACGCCGCCTTCAATCACATGAAACACACAAGCTGGTGAGCGCGCGGGCAGACGCAGCGTCTGGTCTGGGCGCAGCATCAAGGCATAAAAGCCCAAGTTGTTTTGTGCATCCTTGCCCGTTTCAGGGTTGATGTAGGTGACTTGAACAATGTCAAGCGTGGGCTGGTTTTCGGCCAACGCAAGTAACGTAGAACGCACGCCGGCCCAAGGGTAACGCAGCATGGGGTAGGCCTGGTGGCTGCGCTCGAATAAGGGGGTCGGTACCACGCCACCACTTGCATAGACTTGGTCGCCTCGGCCGTCCTTGACTTCCTGGCGTTGCCCTTCAATGCCATAGGAGGTTTCCGCGTAATAGATGATGGGCAGATCCAAAACGTCCAGCCATACCACCGGCTGATCGCCAGTGTGCTCGTGCTCGTGCCACAGGCCTGTGGGTGTCAGGATCAGGTCACCACGGCTCATCGGGCACTTTTCACCATCGACCGTCGTGTAAGCCCCTTCACCTTCGACCACCATACGCACCGCGTTGGGCGTGTGGCGATGGCTGGGCGCCCACTCGCCGGGTAGCAGCAATTGCATGCCTAAATACATGGCCGGGCTGACTTTCATGTTTTCGAGCCCGTGGCCGGGGTTGGCCAGGACCAGGACACGACGTTCGGCTTTTTCCATGGGGGTCAAGTCACCGGCCCTCATCAGCAGCGGGCGCAGCGCGGCATAGGACCAGTGGATGGGCTTGGTGTTGCGGGTTGGCACACCCGGAGGTAGTACCGCACGTAGACTGGGCCAAAGGGGCACCAGATTCTGCCTGGTCAGATCATCGCGGTAGTCCTGAGGCAGGTCTTCAAGACGGCCCAAAGTATCCAAACGGCCAGTGTGTTGCATCTTCTTCTCCTTTGATGTGAATTGGAAGAGGCTCAGCCTTGTTGCAGGCAGTTGCTGGCATTCCAGCCATACAGCCATTCCACTGCATCGAAGAAACGTTCTTGACTGCGACCCTTCCACAGGCTGTTGCGCACTAGACGTTCCACACCAACGACGTGGTACAAGCGCCCCATTTCCCGGCCCGACAGCACAATACGCGCGGTGCGAACAACACGGTTTTTCTCGTACAACGACAAGGCGGTGGCCCAGTCGTTGTGGCACACGCGCAGCGCCTCGCCAAGCGTCACTGCATCTTCCAGCGCCATGCAGGCACCCTGGGCCATGTACTGCGTCGTAGGGTGCGCCGCATCTCCCAGAATGGTGGCGCGACCAAACACCCAGTGGGCAATCGGCTCTTTGTCCGCCGTGGCCCAACGACGCCAGCTCTTGGGCAGATCAATCAACTGCCGGGCACGCGGACAAATCCCTTGAAAGTAGCTCTCCACTTCTTCTTTGCTGCCATCGGTCACCCCCCATTGTTCTGGTTGGCGACTATGGAAGGTGACGACCACGTTGTATTGCTCACCGCCCCGTAATGGGTAGTGCACCAAGTGGCACTTGGGGCCGACCCACAAACTGGAGGCGTTCCACTTCAGGTCTTCCGGGAAATCGCGCTTGTCGATCACGGCACGGTAGACCACGTGGCCGGTCACACGTGGCGCATCGTTGACATATTGCGCGCGCACAACTGACTTGCCACCGTCGGCACCGATGAGGGCTTGACCCGTCCACTGCTTGCCATTTTGGTCGATGGCTGTGACGGTTTTGTTGACTTCATCTTGCTCAATTCTCTCGATGTGGGTGTTGGTGAAGAGTTCGACACGACCCGTTTCCACCGCACCCTCGAGCAAAGAAGTGTGGATGTCCACACGGTGGATCACGGCATACGGGTTACCAAAGCGCTTGCGGAAGGCTTCGCCGGTTTCGATCTTTCCGACTTGGTATTCGTCTATGGCATCGTGCATCACCATGTAGTCGGTGTATACCGCGCGGGCACGGGTCTTGTCGCCAACACCGAGGGCATCAAAGGCGTGAAATGCGTTCGGGCCCAATTGAATGCCTGCACCAATCTCGCCGATTTCAGGGGCTTGTTCAAACACCTGAACCTTGAACCCCTGGCGCACCAAAGCCAAAGCCGATGCCAGGCCACCAATGCCGCCACCAACAACCAAAACTGGCAATGAAGTATTGCTCATCAAACTATCTCCTGTGGTTATAAAAAGAAACGTGATTCACGGGGGCAAAGAGCCCCCTTTGCTTGCAAAAATTAATCGCGAAGTTAGACGCAGGGTGGACTCGGGGGACGGGTGGGTCTGGATGGTTTTTTCCCAGTGTTCACGGTGTCCCTTGCCGCTGCCTTATCAGTCTGAATGGATGTCCACCACCATGCGGCCCAGGCCTGTGATCTCCGCGGTGAGACGGTCGCCGGGGAATACCTGCGATACGCCCTCCGGGGTACCTGTCATCACTATGTCGCCGGGGTGCAGTGTGTAAAAAGAGGATGCAAATTCAATCAGTGCCGCAACGTTCATGATCAAGTCGCGTGTATTGGCGCGTTGCCGAACCTCGCCGTTGACCGTGAGGAGCAGATCAAGATGGGTGACATCTGTCATTTCATCTGCCGTGGTCAGGTACGGCCCCAGCACGGTATAGCCATCGGGTGACTTGCGCATACTTCGTTCTTCGGGGCCACGTACCGTCATGTCGAGGCCCACACAATATCCAGCCACATGCTCCAGTGCATTGGCCGCAGGGATATGGCGGCCAGCCTTGCCGATCACCGCCACCAGTTCAATTTCATGGTCATTGCGCCTGTCAGGGCGCGCAATCGTGATGCCGGCGGAGGCCCCTTCGATCGAACTGGTCGCCTTGAGGAACACGCCCACACGCTGGATTTCGCCAATCTCGTTTTTATGGTGAATGGCCTGGTCTTCACGAGCTTCCTGCAGATGCTTCAGGTAATTGACCGGAGCGGCGACCACCTTGCCTGGGTTGGCAACAGGGCTGAGCAGCTTCAGGTCTGCAAGAGCGTGGCGGGCAAGGCCACTTTCGCTGCTGACAAGTCTGCGAACCTCGGCACAGACGGCCGCAAGATTGGCTATCAGCAGGTCATGTGTAGGCAGCGGATAGCTGTAGGCTGGCAGGATCTTGATGGCGGCCGTGACATCAATGACATCATTGCCTTGAACCAGACCGAGCCGATCATCATTAAATCTACAGAGTTGCATGATGTACTTTCGAAAATTTGCTTGAAATACGATGAAGGGAGAACCAAGCGGCTGTGCCAAAGGCTGACATGTAGGCCAGCGCTCTACCACGCCTGGAACCAGTTGCACAGAGGCGCATGTGCAGACTTTAAGGAATAGGTGGTATCACTACAATGGGAAAATATCCATTCGGACAATCGAAATTTTTAATAGTGTGAATCGATCTTGAGTGAACTCGACCTACGCCATTTGCGCATTTTTGTGGCACTGTATGTTTCCAAGAATGTGACCCGTGCATCGGAAGCCATAGGGCTGAGTCAGTCGTCGGTGAGTGTTGTTCTGGCCCAGTTGCGTGAACACTATGGCGACCCACTTTTTGTGCGGACTTCAGGGGGGATGCAACCCACGCCACGCGCCGAACTCCTTGTGCCACTGGTACGTCAGGCGCTGCAGTTGTTGGACCAGAGCCTCGTGCGTGCGCCGGAGTTCAACCCCGCCGAGATCACCCGCAGTTTTCGGATTTGCATGACCGATGTGGGGCAGATGACGCTGCTACCGCGCTTGCTGTCCAAAGTCCACCAACTGGCACCCAATATCAGCATTGATGTGGGCAACCTCAGCCACGAGACTACGCGCCAACTCGAAACGGGCGAAGCAGATCTGGCGATGGGCTTCACCGTGGATATCAAGGCCGGTTTCTACCAGCAAAAATTGTTTGACGAAGGATTTGCATGTATCGTGGCGCGTAACCATCCGCGTATTGCCGACCGCATGACGCTGGCACAGCTACAGCAAGAAAAACATGTGAAGATCATGCTGTCGGCCACTGCCCACTCGATCATCGACGTTCTTCTTGAACGCAAGGGCCTTCAGCGGGTTTTTGCCGTCAACACACCAACCTTCCTGAGTCTGGGCCGGGTGGTGGCCAACTCGACCCTGGTGGCCATCGTGCCGCTGCGGCTAGGGGCCATTTTTGCTGCTGAAAGCGGCGTGAAGATCGTGTCCTTACCCGTTACATTTCCTTCTTACTCAGTCAAGCAATACTGGCATGATCGTTACCACCGCGACCCAGGAAATGTCTGGTTGCGCTCGCTGGTCTACGAAACCGCCAGCAACCTGCCGCTCGCCACCAGCATCTCCGATGTGGACAAGCCATTGATTGAAAAGTCCTGAATGTTCTTTTGAGGTATTTCCCAGCACCATGAACTGTCTCACCTCTGCCTGGTCTGCTCATGCCCCTGAATTACGTGGCTGGTTGCGCTATCGCACCGGCAATACGGCGCTGGCTGACGACTTGTTGCAAGACCTGTTTTTGAAAGCCTTGCGCCAGGGCGAGCGGTTTTGTGATGTGCACAATGCCCGCGCCTGGCTGTTTGAGGTGGCGCGTAACCTGCTGGCCGACCACCTGCGTGTGGCGCACCACATGGTGGAACTGCCCGAAGACCTGATGGCCCAGGCGCAGGACAGTGACACCGTGGATGCCTTGAGTGCCTGCTTGCCACGGGTGCTGTCTGAACTGAGTGCCGAAGACCGCGAAGCCATCACCCTGTGTGACCTGCAAGGCATGGCCCAGGCCGACTTTGCCAAGACCCAAGGGCTCAGTCTGAGTGCGGCCAAGTCCCGGGTTCAGCGGGCCCGCCAGCGTCTGCGCACCCACATGAGCCTGGTGTGCCAGGTCAAGCTGGATGAAGTTGGCCGCGTGAGCGACTTTGTGCCACGCACGACCTTGCCATCGGCAGCGGATTAATTGCTATTGTTTATATAGCTACTTGCGCTTTCTTCATAAGCGCTAGAGCCCTATTCTTCTTGAATATTTTGTGGCTCAGAGCATGAAACCTCATGTCGGGCGACGAATGGCCGCAGAAGTCACCACGCCACCCCGCTCCCTGCCAGTTGCCCGGCCAAAAAATCAATCAGCAGCCGGACCTTGGCCGAGACGTGCTGGCGGGTCGGGTAGACCGCGTAGATGCCCAGTTCAACCGAGCGAAACGTGGGCATCAGCTCCACCAGCGTGCCTTGCGCCAAGTCCTGCCCCACCAGAAAGCTGGGCTGCAAGATGATGCCCTGGTGCGCCAGGGCTGCCGCGCGGCAGGTGTCGCCGCTGTTGGTGCGGATACACGGCCGGGTCGTCACACTCACCGGCCCCTGCGGCCCGTCAAAGCGCCATTCGTCCCGGCCTGACCAGTAGCTGTAGGCAATCACCGCGTGGTTCGCCAGCTCACTTGGGTGCATCGGTGTGCCATGTGCTGCCAGATAGGGCGGCGAGGCACACAGCACCACGCGGGTGGTCGCCAGCTGACGGCTTACCAGGGTGGAGGCCTCCAGTTGGCCGATGCGGATCGCCAGGTCATAGCCGTCTTCCAGCAAATCCACCACCCGGTCTGACAGGGTGATGTCCAGCGTGACCTGGGGGTTGTGCGCCCGGAACGCCCCCCACAGCGGCGCCAGGTGCCGGATGCCAAACGTCACCGGGGCGTTCACCCGCAGCAGGCCACTGGCCAGGACGCTGCGCGAGGTGATTTCTGCCTCGGCCTCATCCAGCCCGGCCAGCAGTTCCTTGCTGCGGGCATAAAACACCTGGCCCTCTTCGGTCAGTGACAAGCGCCGTGTGGTGCGGTGCAGCAGGCGCACACCCAGGCGGGTTTCCATGTCCACCACGTAGCGCGAGACAGCGGCTTTGGACAGGTTCAGGGTTTCGGCGGCTTTGACAAAGCTGCCGGTATCCACCACCGCGTTGAAGGTCTGCATCTCAAGGAATCGGTCCACTATCTCTCCTGGTGAAACAATGAATCTGAATTATCGTTATTTATCTTCTTTCAATAGTTCAATACAGTCCTACCTCTACTTGGCGCAATCCCGCGCCAGCACTTACAGGATGACACCATGACCCAAGCCCCTGTTTTCTTTATTTCCCACGGTGCGCCTACGTTTGCGATGGAGCCTGGCATGCTCGGGCCACGTCTGACCACGTTGGGCCAGTCACTCGCTGAGGCCAAAGCCGTGCTGGTGGTTTCACCCCACTGGCAGACCCGTGGGGTGCAGGTGATGACGACGGCCCAACCCGAGACCATTCACGACTTTGGTGGTTTCCCGGCCGCGCTGTACCAGCTGCACTATCCTGCCCAAGGCCAGCCCGACATGGCGCTGGAGGCCGCCCGCTTGTTGACCGAGGCCGGTTTTGCCACCACGCAGGATGATCGCCGTGGGCTGGACCACGGTGCCTGGGTGCCGCTGATGCACCTGCTTCCCGCCGCCCATGTGCCGGTGTTCCAGGTCTCCATGCCGCACACGCTGACCACCGCCCAGGCGCTGCACTTGGGCCAGGCACTGGCCCCTTTGCGTGCGCAAGGGGTGGTGATCATGGCCTCGGGCAGCATGACGCACAACCTGTACGAGTTCAGCCCCTATGCCACACGGGTGGAGCCCTACGCCCAGGAATTTGCCGCCTGGGTGCGCACCGCCGTGCTGGCCAACGCGGCCGATTCACTGGTGGCCTACCGCCAGTTGGCCCCGCACGCGCAGCGCGCCCACCCGTCGGAGGAGCACTTTTTGCCGCTGCTGGCAGCGTTCGGTGCCCGGGGTGGTGACACCGCCCACATGATTGACGACAGCATCACCCACGGTGTGCTGTCCATGGAGTCTTACGTCTGGGGGATGCCCGCATGAACACCACCTCTGCCCGCCCTGGCGAACTGTTATCTGACCCCCAACTGGGGCTGTCTTACCGGCTGGTTCAACCCGTACCCGCCAAGCCGCGCCGTTGCGTGATCCTGCTGCATGGTGTGGGCAGCAACGAAGTGCACATGGCCAGCCTGGCCACCCGCATGCCGGCCGACACCCTGGTCGTTCTGGCCCGCGGCCTCTTGACCCTGGGCCCCGGTCAATACGCCTGGTTTCGCGTGGCCTTTGGGGCCAACGGCCCCAGCATCAACAAAGAAGAGGCCGAACACAGCCGCCAGACGCTGATCCAATGGCTGCAAAAGCTGCAGCACCACTACGGCGTGTCCGCTGACCACACCGTCATCGCAGGCTTCAGCCAGGGGGGCATCATGAGCGCCAGCGTGGGTTTGAGTGCGCCGGAATCTGTCGCCGGGTTTGGCCTGCTGTCAGGCCGCATCTTGCCGGAGCTGGAGCCGCATCTGGCCAGCCCGCAGCGGCTGGCCAGGCTCAAAGCCTTTGTCGGCCACGGCGAGCAAGACGCGGTGCTGCCGGTGGCTTGGGCGCACCGCTCTGATGCGCTGTTAAGCCGCCTGGGGGTGGCCCACGAGCTGCATTTGTACGCCATGGACCATGGCATCAGTGCCGAAATTCACGCCGACTTTTTAACCTGGCTGGGTACGCTCAGTGCCCCAGCCTGACCGGAGTACGTCATGACCGATGCCCAAGCCCTGCCTGCACTCACGGCCCACTACCGTGCCATGCGCTCGCTTGTTTCTGGCACCGATGTGTGGGTGGCGCTGCACATCGGCGCAGAGCAAACCGTGGTGGCGGTCGGCCGTGAGGCAGACCCGGCCACGCTTCTGACGCTGGCTATCGGCGCTGACCTCACCGCGCGTCATCACTTTCACCACACACCACCCAGCCCGCTGGAGCTGGAAAACGCCATCGTCACGGTGGAGGACGAAGTGACCCGTGCCCGCGCAGCGATACCTGCCGGTGCCCGGCTTGGCAGCACGGATACAGCCCTTCGTGAGATCGCCCGGCTGTCCGGCATCCACCCGGCCGACCGCATGTGTTTGCCGCTGGAAAGTCTGGAGCGCACGTTCGAGCGGCTGGCGCAGGTGTCGCTGGGGCGGCCGGTCTTGTCGGGCGGGCTGCCTGCTAGCCAGCACTTTGCCGCCACCCTGCTGATTCTGCGGGAGTTCATGCACCACCTGCAGTTTGCCGAGATCACCTTGTTGGAGCCTTTGCCCGTGTGATGTATTGCGCTTCAAATTTGATAGCTGTTAGCGCTTGTTGACTATGCGCTAGAGGCTTATTTCTTATAAATTTCAGATGAACCTGCATCTTTTGCAGGGTTGATGCGTCTTCACCGGCATGAAGACCCTGCATGCCATTCCCAAGTCCTGGCCACTTCGCCAGCCCAAGCTGTTTTTGATGCTGGCCGCCGCGGCCTGGCTGGCGCTTTATAACGCGCTGATGCCGGCCTCGGAGGCGCTGGTGGCCGCTCTGCCGCTGGACCGCACCAGCCATCTGGGGGGTGCGTTACAGTTTTTTTTGTACGACACCCCCAAGGTGTTGCTGCTGCTGACCGCCGTGGTGTTTGTCATGGGCATGGTCAACAGCTATTTCACCCCCGAGCGCACCCGTGCGCTGCTGGCCGGGCGCAGTGAAGGCGTGGCCAATGTGATGGCGGCCACGCTGGGCATCGTCACCCCGTTTTGCTCTTGCTCGGCGGTACCGCTGTTTATTGGGTTTGTGCAGGCCGGGGTGCCGTTGGGCGTGACGTTTTCGTTTCTGATCTCGGCCCCGATGGTGAATGAGGTGGCACTCACGCTGCTGTTTGGCATGTTTGGCTGGAAAGTGGCGCTGCTCTATTTGGGGCTGGGCCTGACGGTGGCGATTGTGGCGGGCTGGATCATCGGGCGGCTCAAGATGGAAGCTCATCTGGAGGACTGGGTGCGTGACATGCCCAAAATGTCGGCCAGCTTTGAAGCTACCGGGATGACACTGGGTGAGCGTATGCAAGGCGGTTTTCAGGCGGTGAAAGAGATTGTGGGCAAGGTCTGGCCCTACATTCTGGGTGGTATTGCGCTGGGCGGGCTGATTCATGGCTATGTGCCCGAGGACTTCATGGCCAGCTTCATGGGTAAAGAGGCCTGGTGGAGCGTGCCTCTGGCGGTGGTGATGGGGGTGCCGATGTACACCAACGCAGCGGGCGTGATCCCGATTGTTCAGGCCTTGCTGGCCAAGGGCGCGGCGCTGGGCACGGTGCTGGCTTTCATGATGAGTGTGATTGCGCTCTCATTGCCCGAGATGATCATTCTGCGCAAGGTGCTCAAGGTGCGGCTGATCGCCACCTTTGTTGGCGTGGTGGCCTGCGGCATCCTGCTGGTGGGTTTTGTGTTCAACGCGGTGCTGTAAGCATCCATTTTTTCAACTTCAACTTCAACTTCAACTTCAAGGAAACCTCATGGACATCCAAGTACTCGGAACCGGTTGCAGCAACTGCAAAACCACCATCGCCCTGATCGAGCAGATCGCCAAGGCCCAAGGTGTGCCTGTCACCCTGAGCAAGGTGGAGGAGTTGCGCGACATCATGGGTTTTGGGGTGATGAGCACCCCCGGTGTGGTGATCAATGGTAAGGTGGTACATGCGGGCGGCATTCCCAGCCGGGACAAGATCGAGCAGTGGCTGGCCGCCGCCTGATGATGACAAAGGAGTCAACGTATGCATCCGCAAAAGAAGTTCCACCTGGTGTTCTCGTTTGTCATGGGCGCGATGATGATTTCCCTGATGACGCTGGTGATCACCTTTGTGAATCTTGGCCTGAGCAGCCATTTTTTCCAGGCATGGATGAAAGCCTTTGGTATTGCCTATGTGGTGGGCGTGCCGGTGATCTTTTTTCTGGCCCCGGTGGCCCGTAAACTCACCGGGCGCATCCTGGGTGTTCATCCGGCCTGAGCACATTCGCAAATGGAGCCATCGTGCCTCTTACCCTGTCTGTGGGGTGGAGGCATTTTTTAAGAGCAGCTGGCGCTTTGTCTGTAAGCCCTAGAGGCCGTTTTGACCCTGAAAACCATGAACCACAACCATGCCCATGCCGACACCCATGCCCACCACCATCATGGTCATGTACACGCCCCGGCAGCATTCAACCGTGCTTTTGCCATCGGTATTGCGCTCAACGCAGCGTTTGTGATGATCGAGGCGTTTTATGGCTGGAAGATCAATTCACTGGCGTTATTGGCCGATGCCGGTCACAACCTGAGTGATGTGGCCGGGTTGGTGCTGGCCTGGGCCGGTGCGCTGGCGGGCAAGGTGCAACCCAATGCCAAACACACTTATGGCTTCAAGCGGGCGTCCATACTGGCCGCGTTTGTGAATGCGCTCCTGTTGTTGGTGGCCATGGGGTCGTTGGGTTGGGAGGCTTTGGGCCGACTGCAGTCGCCCGAGTCCACCCAAGGCTGGACCATCATGGCCGTTGCCGGGGTCGGCATTGTCATCAACACCGCCACGGCACTGATGTTTATGCGCGGGCGCAAGGATGACCTGAACATTCGCGGTGCTTTTATGCACATGGCCGCTGATGCGCTGGTGTCGCTGGGGGTGGTGATGGGCGGGGCGCTGTACTTGTGGCAAGGCTGGGCCTGGATTGATCCCGTGATGAGTCTGGCCATTGCCGTGGTGATTGTGTTGGGTACCTGGAGCCTGTTCAAACAGTCGCTGCACATGCTGTTTGACGGCGTGCCTGATGGGGTGGACATGGTGCGGGTGCGCAAGCTGCTCCTGGGGCTGCCGGGCGTAGCCGATGTGCACGATCTGCATGTGTGGGCCATGGGTACGTCCGACATTGCGTTGACCGCACATGTGGTGACACAGCCTGAGGGTGTCGACACCAGTGCCCTGCTGCGTGAGGCGGAGGAAGAACTGCACGAACATTTTGAAATCCGCCATGTGACGCTGCAAGTCGAATCCCCTGCCTACGCACAAATGTGCTCACTCAGGCCGGGCCATTTTTGTCAAAAAGAATAGCTGCTGGCGCTTATATCTGGCGTGTTGCCGCGTGAGTCAAGACGAACCCCGCAATGGCGGCGGTATCTGACAAATCCAGCTGTGCCAAACCGGGTGTCACCGCAACCTCTTCAGGTGTGCGTGGTGGTTTGTCGCTGGCAATGGCCACAATGCCCGGCCAATCGGGCCACAGCGTGGTTTTATTCTCGGATTCGCGCCACACTTCCAGCTTGGGGAAGTGGCCGTTTTTGAAACCCTCCACCAGCACCAGATCACAATGTTGCATGCGATCCAGCAGGTAGTCGAGTGACGGCTCCGGTGCACCGCGCAGTTCGTGCATCAGTGCCCAGCGGTCATTGCCCAACAACAGCACTTCTTTGCAACCTGACTCGCGCAGGCGGTAAGAGTCCTTGCCAGGGCGGTCAATGTCGATATTTTTGTGGCTGTGCTTGATCAGCGACACCACCAGACCGCGCGCTGCCATGACCGGTACCAAACGTTCCAGCAGGGTGGTTTTGCCCATGCCGGAATGTCCGGCAATGCCAAATAGTTTCATCTCTGGCTTCCTTCCAGCAATCAAACCGAGTCCAGAACCTTGCCCCCACCCAGGATTCCTTCCTCTCACCACGGGTCATGGGTTGGGGCAATGAACGGGAGGTGTTAGTGAGACAAGATCCAGTCGGCAAGATTTTTTTGCACCGCGGTATCTTTGCTGTCAAGCACCTTGTGCTCAACTTCTTTGCCGTCAGAGGTTTTGACCATTCCACCCAATGTGAAATTTTTGATGGCTTTTGCTTGACCATCGGCTTTGCCTTTGTATTTTTCCGATATTTTCTGCAATGACGGCCCTTTTTTGGCTTTGTCAACAGAGTGGCACTTGGTGCAGTCGTTTTCTTTGAACAACGCTTGGGCCGCTTCAGCATCCACAGCAGCATGGGCGCAGGTCAGGGAAGCCAGTGCCAGCAAAGCAGATGCACTGGCCAGGGTCATGATGGATCGAGACATTTAAAAACTCCAAAAAGTAAGATTCAAAAAAGTTGGCCCTGTCCGCGTGATCGCTATGTCTTGCTAGACCGCAAGCATCTCCCGTTGTCTGCAAGCGGGACAAGTCATCAAAGTCTGCCGACCACCTTGTGCCATGACGGGGTGATCCTGGAGTCTCTTCAGGCTTGATTCGAGCAGTTGACGGCTGATAAAAGGTGCTTTGCAGGATGTGCATGAAATGGGCTCATCTTGATGCACTACCTCGGTCGTCATGTGGGCAAATACTTCCGGCGCTATTCGGGCTTGTAGCGATAACACTTGTTCAGGACAAGCTTTTACACACAAGCCACACTGTACGCAGGCACTTTCTTGAAACACCAACTGCAAAGTGGACTCGTGTCTATCTAACAACGCTCTCGTGGGACATACGTTGACACAGGCAAAACAAAGGGTGCAGCGCTTGGCATCAACCTGTACGCTGCCCATGGGGGCTCCCGTGGGCAACATTTGGGGATTTGCACGCAGGTCGCCACCCATCAGGCGAAGGCTGTCTACCCAGGCAATCCGCTTGAATTTGGCCCAGGATTTCAGTGTTGCCACCGCGCTGGGGGTGGCTGCCGCTGGTATGGCGCGGGGATGCTTTTGCAAATATTCGGTCAGCGCCTCAGGTTTTAAGAAGGCCAGCCGCTCGGGGTTCTGTCCCAAGGCAGTGAGCACTGTTTGGGCTTGCCCCAGACGATCCAGCAGCAAAGAACGTGTTTTTTCTGGCAAAGCATCATCCAGCAAGATCAACACACGCGCCCCCAGTGCCAAGGCACGCAACCAAAGTTCGTCACCCAACGCAGGCAGGGGTGCAACTTGCAGGCGTGCCACTTGATGGTTGGACAAGGCCAACAGGGTTTGCTTATTCAGTGTGGTGGCATGTACGATCAAAGCGGCACCTTTTCCTGAGGATGCCAGGGCCGCTTGTATGCGGTCATGCAGGGCTTGTCGATCTGATGTTTTGAGGCTCAAGGCACCCGTGGGGCAGCTCACTGCACAACTGGCACAGCCTTGGCACAAAAAGGGATCCACTTTGACGCTGTTGCCCGCGCAGCGGATGGCCTGTGTTGCGCACACGCTCAAACAGCGTGAACACCCGGTCAGGCCGCTTGCCCCATGTGCGCACAGGGCGGGCAGGTAACTGAGGTAACGTGGCTGGGCAAACTTGCCCACCAAGGTGCGGAGGGCGACAAGGGCTTGCGCCAGTTTGGCCGCATCCCTACCTGGTGAAAAATAGCCATAAGGCTTGACTTCATCGGTGATGAGGGCCTGAGCGCCGAGGTCCAGCACAAGGTCAAAGTAACGGCTGCTATTGCGACTGCTCACGCCGATATCGGTGACTTCGTTGCCCACATGAATTTCAGCCTGGAACGCCCCCATGTGGCCGTGCAAATGGGTCACTTTCCGCCCCACCGCTGTGATACGGTGACCCCATTCGCGTGTATCCACCCCCGGGGCAAAAACGACAGTGGGCTGGTGTTGTGCCACCCGTTGGGCCACATCGCCCGCGCTGGCATCGTCACCCAGCACCAGGACACAGCCCAAAGATTCAAACACCACGACTTCAGGTGAATGATGGGCACCGTTGGGCAGGGGTGTCAAACCTGTCAAACCCATTGCGGTGTCCACTCCGTTGGCCGTGTTCATGCAGCAACCTCATCCACGAATTCATCCGTCATCGGCTGCGTGATGCGCATGGCCACTTGAACCAAATCGCGTTGATCCAATTGGCATGCCGCACTTAAAAGTGTGCTTGTTGCTTTGTAAAAAGGGGTTTGGGCCAGGCTTGCCAAGCGTTCGCAGTGTTCTGGCACCCAGTTAAGCAAATGTGTTTCCAGAAAATGCTGTTGCATGGCCAACCACTGGGCTGCCAGGCCGCAGTCGCCTGCTTGATGGGCTTGCATCTCCTGGTAGGCCAGGATGGACATAAAACGTAATTCCGTGCCCAAATAATCAGGAGGGCCCAGCTCAAGGCCGAAGTCCACCAGACCGGCATCCTGATAACACTGAATGACATCCATAACCCAGTCACTGTTCATGTCCAGGTGCAAGGCAGCACTTTCATAAGGCGCAGGCAAGGTTTTTTTGTGGAGCACACCTGCCAACAAACTGGTGCGATCCACCGCCAGTCTGGTTGGCCCATCAGCGCTCAGGCGTGCTGCCTGTAACGCTGTGAGCAGTGCTGCCGCTTCAGCGCCCAAGGGTGTGACGGCGCGGGTGTCCACTGCTGCGAGCACGGCTTCAAGTTCACCCAGCCAGGGCTCTTGGGGCTGTTCAATCACCAGACGCGACAGTAGCCACCATGTGCTGCTGCGTCGCCTGGCAATGTCCGCCAGCTCAACATCAAACACATGCAAGGTCATGGCGCTGCACCATAGAAGGTGGGCTTGTTGGGCGTTTGATGGCAAGTCAGACAGCCCTTGCGGTCTACCGGGCCAATTGAGCCCTGGGGTTCACCGGTACGTAAAAACAAAATGTCTTTCTCTCCGCCGCCATGGCAGTCTTCACAGTCAAGTTTTTGCTTTTGCTCGTGGATCACATGCCAACGCCCTTTTTCCGCAAGGGTCTTGGTTTTGGCCGTGACTTTGTGGGTGGTGACATCGGCACTGAAGGTCGGCCCCGCTGCCAGTGTCAAACCAAGCAGGGTCAACAGGAGTAGTTTTTTCATGATTTCGCTCCTTCTTCAAGCACGTAGTACACCTGTGGTGCTGTGCCAAATTGGGTCTTGAGCTGTTTGGCTCCGGTGGCTTTGATTTTTTTGGCGATATCGGAGCCGGGATCATCCAGGTCACCAAACATGCGGGCTTGCACAGGGCATACCAAGTCGCAGGTGGGGGTGTACTGCTGGTCTTTGCCAATACGATCCGTTTTGCCATCAGCCACGGCCTGATCCAGCTTGTGTGCGCAGAAGGTGCATTTTTCAACCGTGTTGGCTTTCTTGCGATGCGTCGGATGGCGGTCTGCGTAATCCAGGTTTTCAGAACCCAATTTTTCCTTGCCCGGTGCCAGTGCCTGGATCTTTGTATTCAGTTGTGGCACACCATACGGGCAGGTGCTTGCACAGTAGCCGCAGCCAATACATTTGTTGTAGTCAATGGTCACCACACCAAAGGCATTTTTGCTGATCGCTTTGGCACCTACGGAGTCGCAGGCGGCTTGGCATGCCGGGTGCTCGCAGTGCATGCAGCCCAGGGTGTTGAACACTTTTTTAACCTTGGGGTAAGTGCCGACCTCGTACTCGACCATCACGTTCCAGGGGGCATCGGGTGTGAAATGGTTTTCAACGGCACAAGCGGCCACACAAGAGCGGCACCCCATGCAGCGTTTCAGGTCAATCAAACGTCCTAATTTCATGATGTTTCTCCGTTAGGCCTTGTAGAGTTTGCACTTGGTGTCATTGAAGGAGTTGTGCCCTGAAATGATGTCCGGGTGATGTTCCAGCACCTCGTTGAGCGCAACGCCTTGATGTCCGTCAGGTGAATAACCGGGGCTCCACTGACCATAGTGGTACGACACGGCAATGGTGTCCGGGCGCACACCTTGCACCACCTGGGCCTCGCCGTTGATCTTGCCGACACGGGTTTCAATGGTGACGGTGTCACCGTTTTTGATGCCCATCTTTTGTGCCGTCGCAGTATTGATTTGCACGTAATTGGTGGCCACGTCTTTGCCCAGCGCCTTGTTCAAAATGACGTTGTTCACCGTATTGCCGGTTTGGTAGCGGTACATGCGCTTGTGTGTGATCACATAAAACGGGTAGTCCATGGCCTCCAGGTGTGGTGTCGGGAACGCGTGTGCCCTGGTGGGTAGCGGTGAATAAGCCACCTTGAGCTTGGCGATGTCAACACGTGCAAGTTTGTTTTTCTGAGCAATGCTGGCGGCCTTGTAGTAGGTTTCGATCAGTTGATCGGCATACAGCTTGATCTTCGGTTTGCCAGGGCCTTTGAATTTGGCCTCCACTCCGCCCAGGTACTTGCTCTTCAGATCACGTTTCTTGCCGATGAATGCGTGCTCCAAGGCGTAAGAAAAGTCTTTCTTGGCCTTGTCTGCCCACATCACCTCCACCGTCTCGCGCTGGGTGTAGCTCTTTCCAGGCTGGAATTTCACATCCTTCAGCCCCCAGGCCTTGTTGCATTCGTCGAGAAATTTGTCGGCCAGGCCAACGCGTTTCATCAGTTCCTGCATGATGCTGAAAGCATCGTGTTCCAGGTTGTAGGGGTTCACCATGGCCTGGCGTATGGCGACATGACTGGCTTCAGGTGTGCTGCGCGTGGATGCCCAGTGCCAGCTTTCCAGATAGGTTTTGTCGGGCATGACCACATCGGCGTACCAGGCCAGTTCAGTCATGTTGATGTCGATCACCACATTGAAGGTTTTGCTCAGGCCGTCAAATTGCATGCCAGAGTTGGGAACCGACATGGGGCGGTTGGTGCCATAGAAAAACTGCATTTCAGGCACGTAGGGCAGTCCCCAGGATTGGGGGTCTTGCATCACGATCAGGTTTTGCTGCGCGATGTGGTGGTTGGCATAGGGGAAATACACACTTTGGGCCATGTCGCAACGACTGGGCGGGTACTCACATTTGCTGACATCAAAGTACTGAGGCTTGTCGTAGGGGGCATCCATGCGCAAGCCGCCCACTGCGTCGATGTTGCCCACCAGCATGTTCAAAATCAGACCAGTACGCCAGCCCTGCACCCCATGCTCCTTGGCGGAAAGACCACGGAAGGTGTACAGCACGGATGGACGGTAACGCAGCTTTTGCCCTTCCAATTCAATGAACTCACCGATGCGCGCCTCCTTGGCAAAGGTCTGTGCCAGGCGGGTGATGGTGTCGGCAGGAACATCGGCAATTTCCTCTGCCGCAGCAGGTGTCATGTCCTTGATGCTGTCCATAAAAACCTGGAACGCCGTGCGAACCGGTTGTCCATCAACGGTATAAGCCCCCTTGAGCGCAGGCTTGACCCCCGCGACATAGGGTTTGGCGCTGTTGCTGAGACGGTCCCACACCAAGTGAGTTTTGCCATCTTTGTCCTTGATGAACAAACCATCTTCACCTACCAATTCAGGCGAGTTGGTGTATTCGACCAGGAACGGCTCGTCGATGGTGCCCGCATCAATCATGAGCTTGGCCATGGCCAACAGCATGGCCACATCTTTGCCCGGTCGCATCGGAACCCATTCGTCGGCTTTGGCGGCGTTTTGCGACAAGCGGGGTTCAATCACCACAATTTTCAAGCCCTTGTCGATACTTTGCTGGGCTTCCCAGTCCATCCAGCGCGAGGCTTGTTCACCCTCAAAGTAGCTGGAACCAAAATTCAACAGGTATTTGGTGTGTTTCAGGTCGGGCAGGATGCCCGCGCCCGCGACCGTAAGTTCGTCTGCCACATGGCGTGCAGCCTCGCACGTTGTGGTGCGGTGTGTCATGTTGGGGGTGCCAAAGGCTTTGGTAAAGGCCACTGCAAAGTTCTCGCCGGTCAGGTACTTGCCCTGGCCGTGTTGCCACAAGAGTTTGCGCGGATCTTCTGCCTTGATCTTGTTCATGCGTGCCGCCACCATTTCAAACGCCTCGTTCCAGCTGACCTCCACCCAGCCTGGATCTTCGTTGCGACCTTTGTTCGGGTTGGTGCGCTTCAGTGGCTTTTTCAGGCGGTAGGGGTCATAAGTGTTGAACATGCCCGAAGCCCCTTTGGGGCAAATGCCATGGTTGTAAAACTCGGCGCGTGCCGCGTCTGGGTAAATGGTGCGAACCACGCCATTGACCAATGTGGCATCAATACCGCAAAAGTTGGGGCAGATGGCGCAGCCAGACTTGATGTGTTTGACTTCTAGCGGCGTGCGCGACACTTTGCCTTTGATGGCTGGCTTGGCGGCTTTAACCGCTTGGGCAACGGCATCCAGACTGACACCTGCAGCTGCACCTAAAGCGCCCATACCTTGGATAAACCCTCTTCGAGCTAGTTTCACTTCGCTTCTCCTGTAAAAAAACTGGGTGGCCGAATCGTTTGTGCAACTTGATTGCAATCCATCGATGCACATCAAATACACACAATGCCTGACATGCTGGTTAGCGCAAGCTCCATGCCATTGGCTTGTGTCGACACCAAAGTGCTACTCGCTGGATGTATGTATCCACATAACTCCTTGTTTTCAAAAGATTTCCCGTCTTTTGAAGGTTGGTGCGAACCTGCTTGCGGCGGATATTTCTTGCCCGGGTGAGTGGTACGCCCGGGTTACGGATGGGTAACATCCATCCCGTTCCCTGGCTGGATGTCCTCGACAATCCAGGGAGCTGGTGGATGCCAAAACAGGTTTATCCACCCGGGACGAGGTGAATAAATCACCCGTGTTACTGTTTGGTGACCTGAAAACTCACTAGACTGCGCCTGGTTACCGTTGGGTAACGGAGTTTCTTATGTTGAAATTTTTCAAACGGATGGGACTGGTTATAGGGTTGTGCTTTTGGGTTGTGCTTGCACAGGCTGGCAATGGAGCCCAACCCATTCGGATCGCCATGACCCCGGCCTTTTTGCATGACCAGCATGCGATGCTGGCTCAATGGCGTGACTATCTGGAAACGCACATGAAACGCCCGGTGGAGTTCATTCAACGTGACCGTTATCGTGAAACCATTGATCTGCTGCAGCAGCAAAAAGTGGATTTCGCCTGGATCTGCGATTACCCCTACCTGGTTCTGAAAAAGGATGTGAAATTGCTGGCCGTTGCCTTGCACCATGGCCAACCAAGCTATCAGTCCTACCTGATCGTGCCATCGAGTGATATCACAACGCGCAGCATTGCTGACCTGAAAAACACCATATTTGCTTTTGCTGATCCCTACTCCAATACCGGCTATCTCTCCCCCCGGTTCGAGATCAAGCGCAGTGGATCAGAACCAGGCACCTTTTTCAAACGGACTTTTTTCACATGGTCACACCGCAAGGTGATTGATGCGGTGGCCACGGGTGTCGCCCAAGGGGCTTCGGTGGACAGCTATGTCTGGGAGTCTCTCAGCAAGGTGCGCCCGGACATCACTGCCAAAACACGTATTGCCTGGAAATCGGAGTTGTATGGTTTTCCGCCCATCGTGGCACAGCGCCATGTGTCGGATGCCGACTTTGCCTTGATGCAGCATGTGTTGATGGATATGCCCAACAACGTGCACGGTCGTGCGCTGTTGGCTCGCCTGAATCTGGATGGGTTTATCAAGGGCTCGCCCAAGCTGTACGACGGTGTGGCTGCAATGATGCAGCAATTTGGCGAGCTGTAGTGCGCCTCTTTGACCTGAGTCTGCGCTACAAAATGCCGCTCTGGGGCGGCGGCTTGATTCTGGCAACTGCCTTGGCGCTTTCTGTATCGTTCATGGTGCAAGCGTGGGATAACTTGCATCATGACCTCCAGAATAATGCCGAAAACATGGGTCGTATCACCGCACGTGCCTTGTTTGCCATCCTGTTGCATGACGAGGTTTGGCAGGCTTATGAAGTGGTTACGCTGCCTTTTGTTACCAATCCCGAGTCGGCGCGAACCCAGAGCATGGTGGTGTTCGACAACGAGTTGCGAGTTTACGTGTCGTCGCGTTCGCATGAGCATGCCTTGATGCAGCCGATGGCTTCCCTCGGGCCTGAGTTTGCAGCCTTGGCGCGTGAGCTGCCCCGTGAGCCTGATGCCCCCATGTATGTGCGTGATGCCCATGAGGCTCAGCACATCTATGTCGCGCTGCCGATTGCCAGCGACGGTGTTCGGCTGGGCACGTTGGTGGTGGCCTACCACAAGTCGGTGCTTTGGCAGCGTTTTTCTAAACTCATGCAAAGTGCCATCTGGATCACCCTCTTGGTGCTGGGGGTCTTGTTGCCTGTGACGGCTTATTGGGGCCGGCGCATGATGCGCCCGATGCAATGGATCACCGAGCAGATCCGGCAGATGGGTGATGCCAACACCGAGTCCATTGCTCCTGCGTTCTATACCTACCAGGACGAGGTGGGCTTGCTCTACCAAGCGTATGCCGACATGCATGCCAAGTTGCAAGAGAAAGCCATTTTTGAAAAGGAAATGGTCAAAAGTGAGCGCATGGCCGCAGTCGGCCGGTTGACCGCCAGCATTGCACACGAAATCAACAACCCACTGGGCGGCATGCTCAACGCCATCAGCACCCTCAAACGCCACGGCAACCCGGACCCGCTCACACAAAAGACAATTTCGCTGCTGGAACGCGGGCTCTCGCAAATACGCGACACGGTGGCTGCGCTGCTGGTGCAGGCCAAAGTCAAGAGCCGTCCGCTGAGTGCTTCAGACTTTGAGGATGTCCGGGTGCTGGTCACACCTGCCGCCAAGAAGCGCGCTACGCGAATGAACTGGTCGGTAGCTGTACCGGATGAAGTCGGGTTACCCTCCACACTGGTTCGGCAGGTGCTGATCAATTTGCTGCTCAATGCCATCGCCGCCACAGGCCAATCGGGGCAAGTGAATTTGCGAACGCGGATGGATGACGCGCAACTTGTTGTCGAGGTTGAAAACACCGGGCAGCCGATGTCACCCGATCAGTTGGCGCATCTGTATGAGCCCTTTACCAGTTTTTCAGAAAACGGCAATGGTTTGGGGTTGTGGATTTGTTATCAGATCGTCACCCAACTTGGCGGTACGATTCGTGCCGAATCGGGTACTGAATTCACCCGCTTTACCGTCATCCTTCCTACCAATCTTGCGCATGAAACCTCCATCGAACAGAATTTGCCTGATTGAAGACGACGAACTGATGGGCGAATCCTTGTCTGACCGATTCGGTCTGGAAGGTTTTGAGCATGACTGGTACCGCACCGGAGCAGAGGCCCTGGCAGCCTTGCGTAGCCTGAGCTACGCCCTGGTCGTCAGTGACATCCGGCTGCCCGACATCACCGGGGATGTGCTGTTTGAGCAGTTGCTCACCGAAGGTCAGCGTTTGCCGCCCTTCATATTCATCACCGGCCATGGCGAGATCGACTCTGCGGTCAATTTGCTCAAAAAAGGCGCACGTGACTACATCACCAAGCCTTTTGATCTGGATGCCTTGATCGACAAGATGGGGGACATCATTTCACCTGTCATGGAAACCGGCATGAGTGGCCTGGGGCAGTCACCCGCCATGCGGCAGATTCAAACCATGTTGAAACGGCTGGCCAGCAGTACCGCTTCTGTACTGATCACTGGTGAGTCTGGTGTTGGCAAGGAGCGCGTGGCCCGTGCGCTGCATGATTTGACGGGTCAGAACAAACCGTTTATTGCCGTCAACTGTGGTTCTTTGACGGAGAGCTTGCTGGAAGCCGAGCTCTTCGGCTACGAAAAAGGCGCTTTCACCGGCGCTGCCAGAACCAAAAAAGGTGTGTTTGAGCAGGCAGATGGTGGCACCTTATTTCTGGATGAAATTGGCGACACCCCGCCAGCCATGCAGGTCAGGCTGCTGCGTGCCCTGCAAGAGCGAAGTATTGTGCGTGTGGGGGGTGAAACCCTGATTCCCGTGAATATTCGCCTGGTGTGCGCCACCCATCAGATATTGCAGGAGCGTGTGGTCAGTGGCGTTTTTCGTGAAGACCTGTACTACCGGATCAATGTGGTGGAGTTGCGTATTCCACCACTGCGCGAGCGCCCTGAAGACATTTTGCCCCTGGCCCACACCCTGTTGGCAGAAATTGCAGCCACCAGTGACAAATCTCCGCCTGGCTTTACCGCCGCTGCCAAACATGCGATCAAGGCCTACCCCTGGCCAGGCAACATCCGGGAACTGAAAAACAGTCTGGAGCGCGCCAGCCTGATGTGTGATGGGCCCTTGATTTCACACGACATCTTGTTCGAGCGCCCTGCGCCTGTGCTGTTCAGCCAGCAGGATCTGGCGGGAAGTTTGCGTGACTACCTGGGGGAGTGTGAGCGTGACTTCATTGTTCGTGCGCTCGTGGCTTGTCAATGGCAAATCCAATTGTGTGCCGACTCACTTGGCATCAGCCGGAAAAACCTTTGGGAAAAGATGCGTCGTTTTGGCATCGATAAAGAGAACACCATTCACCTGGTGTGACAACTCCGACCCCAGTCTTGTCTGGCCGGCCAGCCCGTGGGCAGGTCAAACGTCCAGCGTGCAGGCCAGCACCCGGTGCGCCACCAGATCCAGCGCCGGTTTGACATTGCCTTGCTTGTCCGTCCAGACCTTGGGGGTCAGGTGGCCGCTGGTGGCTACCGAATCCCCATCACGCAAGTCCATCAGGGTTTCGCACGGCAGCGCGTCAAAGGCGATGACGTTGACGATCAGCGGCTCACCGTCGTGGGTCTGGGCACGCACCCGTGCCACAACAAAGCTGCGCTCGCCCTTGCCCTTGCGCTGTTCCGGGTCGCCCATCAGCCGCCCGGCAATCAAACCATCAATCATCACGTGTCCTTGAAAAGAGGTATGGCATGGTAGCGGTTGCCGCTGCGCCGTCTGGACGCTGGCTATAGTGGAGCCATTTTTTTGTGATGGGACTATGTTGATGCGAATTTGGAAACAAGACATTTCAGTGGAAATCCTCACCGCCATCAGTGCCGACTCGGCCGTCAGTCATCTGGGTATTGAGTTTCTGGAGGTGGGTGAGGACTTTATTCGCGCCCGCGTGCCGGTGGATGCCCGCACGCGCCAGCCTTATGGCCTGCTGCATGGCGGGGTCAGTGTGGTGCTGGCCGAAACGCTGGGCTCCTGCGGGGCGCATTTTTCCTGCGCACCAGGGTTCAAGGCGGTGGGCTTGGACATCAATGCCAACCATTTACGCGGGGTGACCAGCGGCTGGGTCACCGGTGTCGCCCACCCGGTTCACCTGGGCCGCACCACCCAGGTGTGGCAGATTGACATGGCCAACGATGCTGGTGAGCGCACCTGCGTGTCGCGCCTCACCATGACTATCCTGGCACCCAGAAATATATAAGAAATCAGGCTCTAGTGCCCGTTGAATAAGCGCAAGAAGCTATTTAATAGATAGCAGTTGACGCTCTCAACGGGTGATTCAGCTAGTGGCTGAATCGGCATCGGCGCGCGCCATGCGCGTGCTGTGCCAGTACACGTCGTCACCAACACTGCCGTCGCTGCGGTGGCGGTTGAGCACCCGGGCCAATACAAACATCAGATCCGACAGGCGGTTCAGATACTGGCGGGGCGTGTCTTTCAGGGCTTCCTGGCCTTCCAGCGCCACCACGGCCCGCTCGGCGCGGCGTGCCACGGTGCGGCACACATGGGCCTGGCTGGCCGCTCTTGTACCGGCGGGCAAAATGAATTCCTGCAGCTTGGGCAGTGCGGCATTGTGCTCGGCCAAGGCATCATCCAGCGCCAGAACGGCTTGCGGCTTGAGCAATTCAAAGCCGGGAATCGACAGCTCGCCGCCCAGATTAAAAAGCTCGTGCTGAATCTCGATCAGCAGGCTGCGCACAGCCTCTGGCATGGGCTCACACAGCAACACACCGATGTGTGAGTTGAGTTCGTCCACGTCACCCATGGCATGTACACGCAAGCTGTTTTTGGAGACGCGGGTGTTGTCGCCCAAGCCGGTGGTGCCGTTGTCGCCCGTGCGGGTGGCGATTTGTGTCAGTCTATTGCCCATAAACGGTTTCTTTCATGCGTGCCTCAAGCGTTGGGGGTGGTCGGATCAAACGTGTGCCGTGGCAAGGTCACGGTGATGGCGGTGCGGTTGTCCGCATCACTGGTGTCCATGCGGATGCTGCCATTTTGTGCTTTGGCCAGCAATTGGGCCGAATAGGTGCCAATGCCGCTACCCCCTGTCTTGCCGCTGGTGGAAAACTTGTCAAAAAATCGGTCACGCAGCTCCGGCGGCACCACCCCATGGTTGCTGATCTCGATCCGCAGGGGTGCTTCATCGCGCAGAGCCACCACCACACGGGTACCCGGTGGTGCTGCTTCACAGGCATTTTTGATCAGGTTTTGAAACATGGAGTAACACAGGTTGGCATCACCCAGCGCTTGCGGCAGCTCGGTACCCACCGGGGTGTCTGTGTCAACCTCGATGGTCAGGCCCTTGTCAAAAAACGTGCTGCGGGACAAATCCACGATACGGTGCAAGATGTCACCAATATCAATAGGTACAGCTTTGAGCTTGAAATTGCCGGTTTCCATTTTGTAGAGCTCGCCCGACAGGTTGACCATGTCAATGACCTGCTGGGCGGTTTTTTCTACCAGGCGCAGTTTCTCCACATGCCGGGGGTGCATGGTGTCGTCATCGGCCAGGTTTTGCACCATGCCGACAATGCCCGCCAGTGAGCCTTTGATGTCATGGCGGGTGGTGTTTTCAACGTCTTCGCGCAGCATGCTGGCATCCAGCATGGCATCAAAGTCAGCTTGCAGCTTGCGTCGCATGTCGATGTATTTGATGAAGTTGCGCACCTTGGCACGCAGCGCTTTGGGGTCAGAGCTTTTCAGCACAAAGTCCACTGCGCCCAGTTCCATGCCTTTCAGGCGGGTTTCTTCGTCGGCGGAGCCGGTCACAAAGATCACCGGAATCTGCGCCGTTTCAGGCCGCGTATGCAGCTGGCGCACCACCTCAAAGCCGTCCATGCCGGGCATCATCACATCCATCAGCAGCAGGTCCGGGATGGGCTCGGCACGGCACAAGGCCAGGGCCGAAAGTCCGTCCGTGGCGGTGACCACCTGGTATTCGTCCTTGAACATCTGCTCCAGCAGCCGCAGGGTCACGGGGTAATCGTCCACCACCAGAATACGCGACGGTGCCAGTGTGGTGTCGGTGGCGCGGCGGTTGTAGGTGTGTGCACTCGACGTGCCGGCAGGACGGTTGGTGGGTGTCAGACCGTTGCTGGGTCGTGCCGGGCCAGAAAGCACTTTCTCCAGGCGGGTGCGCAGGTTGCCCGCGTTATATGGTTTCACCAGCAAGCCACTTACTCCGGCTTGAATCACCTCTTCAATACGCTGGCGTTCGGCCTCGGCGGTGATCATCAAAAACGGCAGCTTGACCATTTTGGGGTCGGATCGCACGGTTTTGAGCAAATCCAGCCCGGACATCACCGGCATGTTCCAGTCGCACAACACTACGTCGATCTTGCTGTTGCGCAAAATATCCAGGCCCATGGCACCGTTGCGGGCGGTCTTGATTTTTTCGCACCCCAGGGCCCGCAACTGGTTCACAGTGACGGCACGCATGAGCTCCAGATCATCCACGACCAAGTAGGTCAGTTCATGCAGCTTCATACGGTTGTACAGTGGCGTTTCATAAAGCTTGATTATCACGGAGTTGCACCACCCGCGCACCTGTCTTGTCAATCCGTGCAGCGCCCTGATCTAGAGGTTTGGAACGGTTCATACCCAGGAGGTTGGCATGCTCACTATTCGCGCTCCCGCCGTCGCCGGCACCTTTTACCCCGGCCTGGCGACCGATTTATCCGACGACATTGCGGCCTTGCTGGCCAACGCTGCACAAGACCGTGCCAAGCCGCCCAAAGTGCCGCATGACACGCCCAAGGCACTCATCGTGCCACACGCGGGCTATATCTATTCGGGCTCCACCGCCGCTCTGGCCTACCAATGCCTGGCCGCTGGTCGCCAGCGTATCCGGCGGGTGGTGTTGCTCGGGCCGGTGCACCGGGTGCCGGTGCATGGTCTGGCCTTGCCCGGGGCAACAGCCTTTGACACCCCGCTGGGGCGCATCCCGATAGACACCGTGGCCGTGGCGGCGTTGGCCCACCTGCCGCAGGTGGTGACCAGTCCGGCCGCACATGCGCAGGAACATTCGCTGGAGGTGCAGCTGCCCTTTTTGCAGACGGTGCTGGACAGATTTACCCTGATCCCGCTGGCCGTGGGGGATGCCACACCCCGTGAAGTGGCCGAGGTGCTGGAGCTGCTGTGGGGCGGGTCGGAGACCCTGATCGTCATCAGCTCGGATTTGTCACACTTCCTGCCCTACCGCAGCGCCCAGAAGGTGGATCAGGACACGGTGCAGCACATCCTGCAGCTCGACAGCCACCTCACCCATGAGCAAGCCTGTGGCGGCACACCGGTGAATGGCCTGCTGCTGGCGGCCCGCAAACACCAACTGCAACCCGAGTTGCTCGGGCTGTGCAACTCGGGCGACACCGCGGGCGACAAAATTCGGGTGGTGGGCTACGCTGCCGTGGCTTTCCGGCAAGGGGGGCATCATGAACACTGAGTGCAACACGCCGCTTCAAGCCACCGCAGAGGCCGCAACCGATGCGCGTGGCCCGGCCCTGCTGGCGCTGGCCCGCGCCGCCATCTCCACTGCGCTGGGCCAGCCCATGGCGGCGGATGCCTCTGCTGCCTGGCTGCAAGACCCTGGTGCCTGTTTTGTCACCCTGACCCAAGCGGGCCAATTACGTGGTTGCATCGGCTCACTACAAGCGCGGCGCAGCTTGCTGGCGGATGTCAAAGCCAACGCGGTGGCCGCCGCCCTGCAAGACCCGCGCTTTGCCCCGCTGGGCCTGGCTGAGCTGCCCCACACCGAGATCGAGGTGTCGGTACTGTCACCGATGCAGCCGCTGGCGTTTACCGATGAGGCCGATGCCCTGGCCCACTTGCGCCCCGGTGTGGATGGTGTAGTTTTTGGATACAAGGCTTACCGCAGCACCTTTTTGCCGCAGGTGTGGGAGCAGTTGCCCGATCGGCTTGACTTCATGGCCCATCTGAAGCAAAAAGCCGGTCTGCCGCCCCATTTTTGGGCCCCTGGGGTGCGCTTGCAATGCTACACCGTGACCAAATTCAAGGAAGGAACTCTTTCATGAACACCTCGTCTGTCATGCCCTACCCGGCCCGTTACTGGCACATGCTGGCCGATGGCCGCATGCAATGTGACCTGTGCCCACGCGATTGTCATTTGCACGAGGGCCAGCGCGGGGCCTGTTTTGTGCGCCAGCGCCAGGGTGATCAAATGATTTTGACCACTTACGGGCGCTCCAGCGGCTTTTGTATTGACCCCATCGAGAAAAAACCGCTGAACCAGTTTTACCCCGGCTCCAGCGTGTTTTCATTTGGCACGGCGGGATGTAACCTGACCTGCAAGTTCTGCCAGAACTGGGACATCAGCAAATCGCGCGACATGGACCGGCTGATGGATCAGGCCTCACCCGAGGCGATTGCCAACGCTGCCGTGCAGCACGGCTGCAAGAGTGTCGCCTTCACCTACAACGACCCGGTGATCTTTGCCGAATACGCGATGGACGTGGCCGATGCCTGCCATGCCCGTGGCGTACAAACGGTGGCAGTTACCGCAGGCTACATGCATGACCAGCCCAGGCGCGACTTCTACGCCAAGATGGACGCGGCCAACGTCGACCTGAAAGCGTTCACCGAAGACTTTTACTTCAAACTCACCAGTGCCCACCTGCAACCGGTGCTCGACACCCTGAGCTACCTGCAGCATGACACCGATGTGTGGCTGGAAATCACCACCCTGCTGATCCCCGGTTACAACGACTCGGAGGCCGAACTCAGCGCCCTGTGCCAGTGGATCAAAACTGAGCTGGGGCCGGATGTGCCGCTGCACTTTTCGGCCTTTCACCCCGACCACAAAATGCCGGATGTGCCCGCCACGCCGCCCGCCACCCTGGTGCGTGCCCGCCAGACGGCGCTGAAAGCCGGGTTGAACTACGTCTACACCGGCAATGTGCACAACCTGGAGGGCGACACCACCTTTTGCCCGGCCTGCCAGACGCCGCTGATCGAGCGCGACTGGTATCTGATCAAACGCTACCGGCTCGATGCCCATGGCCATTGCCCGGACTGCGGCGCGGCCATTGCGGGCCGGTTTGATGCTCGCTGTGGCCACTTTGGCCGCCAGCGTATCCCTATCCACATGGGTGGATCCACCGCATAGTGAAAACCCAGGTTGCCCGGAGGATTACCCTCGATACCGTGGTGAAGCCCTTCATTGGCTGATGTGATGGTCGTGTTTGCGGTAAGCTGGTACACCACTGCCGCCGATGGCGGCCCGCTTTTTTGAAACCACCGGATCGAGGTCAACCATGTCTCAGTTTGAGATCAATCTGCGCGAAGCGATTTATTCATTGTCAGATGCCCTGGATTTGGTGGGCGTGACCCACATCCACCACGGCAAACGCGTGGCTTTTATGGCGGCTGAGGTGGGCAAATGGCTGCAATGGCCACGTCTGCAGCTGGATGATCTTTTTCAGGCCGCCATCCTGCATGACTGCGGCGTGTCCAAAACCGCCGTGCATGCCAAACTGGCCCAGCTGGAGTGGGAGGAAGAGGGTGAGCACTGCCTGATTGGTGCCAACCTGCTGGCCAGTTGTGCCCTGCTGCGCCACTTGGCACCTATCGTGCGGCACCACCACACCCATTGGACGGATCTGAAAGACCTGGATTTGCCACAGACCGTCAAGCTCAGCGCCAATGGCATTTATCTGGTGGATCGCGTGGACATTCTGACCCTGAAATACGTCACGGGTGGCATTGACATCTTGTTGGGCAAAGACGAGATTCGCCAGCAGGTGTTGGCGCGCCGTGGCAGCTGGTTTTGTCCCGAACTGGTGGATGCTTTCATGGAATTGTCAGAATCCGAGGCCTTCTGGTTCATGCTGGAAAGTGACCATGTCAACGGCTATGTGGCCACCTGGCTGGCGCAAACCACCAAGCAACCCATGGCATTTGAAGACCTGAGCAGTCTGATGCACATTTTCTCCAGCATTGTGGATGCCAAAAGCTCCTTCACCAAAGAACACTCCGATGGTGTGGCCAGTCTGGCCCGTTATCTGGGGGAACAAATGCAGTTGGAAGAAGACCGCTGCGACATGCTGGAGCTGGCCGGTTTGCTGCACGACATTGGCAAATTACGTGTTCCCGATGAATTGCTGGAAAAACCAGGCCCCTTGACTGCCAAAGAAAAGTACATCCTGAGCCGCCACAGTTTTGATACCTACAACATCTTGTGCAACATCAAGGGACTGGAGCGAATTGCGCTGTGGGCGGCCCAGCACCACGAACGGGTCAACGGCACGGGTTATCCGTACCACTCAGGCTCCAGCGCCTTGAGTCTTGAAGCCCGCATCATTGCGGTGGCGGATGTATTTCAGGCGCTAGCGCAGCGCAGACCCTACCGGGAGGCGTTGGCACAGGAAGACATCATCGGCATCCTGCAACAACAGGTGGCCAATGGCCGGCTTGACCCGGACGTGGTGGCCTGCGTGGCCAGCAATCTCCAATCCTGCTGGCAGGAGGCCATGCGGGTGATGCCCAACAGCGAGCCCGCGGCCACATCCCATTTCGGATAATGATCCCCTTATCCCGGAGCCACACCATGAATGCACCCCATACCGCACCCCATTTGTTACCCGAAGTTCACACCCGCGCTGTGCCAGCAGCCTTGCTGGAGGCGCTGCAAGCGCGTTTTTGTGCCCAGTTTTCCAGCGCACTGGTGGTGCGCGAACAGCATGGCCGCGACGAATCCGCCTTCACTGTGCCACCGCCTGCGGCCGTGGTGTTTGCCCAAAACACGCAGGACGTGAGTGACGCGGTGAAGCTGGCCGCACAGTACAAGGTGCCAGTGATCCCGTTTGGCGTGGGCTCCTCGCTGGAAGGTCATTTGCTGGCGGTGCAAGGCGGTATCAGCCTGGATGTGAGCCGAATGAACCAGGTGCTGGCCATCAACGCTGAAGACCTCACCGTGACGGTGCAACCCGGCGTGACCCGCACCCAGCTCAACGCGGCGGTCAAATCCACCGGCCTGTTTTTCCCGATTGACCCCGGTGCCGATGCCACGATTGGTGGCATGAGTGCCACCCGCGCCAGCGGCACCAACGCCGTGCGCTACGGCACCATGCGCGAAAACGTGCTGGCGCTGGAGGTGGTCACCGCCAGCGGCGAGGTCATCCGCACCGGCACCCGCGCCAAAAAATCCAGTGCGGGCTACGACCTGACGCGCCTGATGGTCGGCAGCGAAGGCACGCTGGGCATCATGACTGAGATCACCGTCAAACTTTACCCACTGCCCGAGAGCGTGATGGCCGCCACCGTCAGCTTTGACAGCCTGGCCGACGCGGTCAACACCACCATCCAGATCATCCAGATGGGTGTGCCGATTGCCCGCTGCGAGCTGCTCGATGCCAACACCATCCGTATGGTCAACGCCCATTCCAAACTCAGCCTGCGCGAAGGGGCCATGCTGCTGATGGAGTTCCACGGCTCCCCCGCCGGGGTGCAAGAGCAGGTGGAAACCGTGCAGGCGATTGCCGCCGAGTTTGGCGGCCAGACTTTTGAGTGGGCCAGCACCCCCGAGGAGCGTACCCGGCTGTGGACAGCGCGGCACAATGCCTACTTTGCCGGCATCCAGTCGCGCCCCGGCTGCAAAGCCATCACCACCGACACCTGTGTGCCGATCTCGCACCTGGCCGATGCACTGCTGGACTCGGTCACCGAAGCCCAGGCCAGTGGTCTGACCTACTTTCTGGTCGGCCATGTGGGCGACGGCAACTTTCACGTGGGCTACCTGATTGACCCCGACAAACCTGAAGAGCGCGTGCTGGCCGAGAAGTTGAACCACCAGCTGGTGCACCGCGCCCTTAAGCTGGGTGGCACCTGCACCGGCGAACACGGTGTGGGCCTGCACAAGATGGACTTCCTGGTCACTGAAACCGGCGCGGGTGCGGTGAGCATGATGCGGGTCATCAAACAGGCGCTCGACCCGGACAATATCCTGAATCCGGGGAAGATATTCAAGCTATGAAATTTGTAGCTTCTTGCGCTTGATAGATAAGCGCTAGAGGCTGATTTCATTCATACATTTAACGCGTAGAGCCCACACCTATGGCACGCCAGCGTGCTGGAGAGCCCTGACCATGCCAAACAACTGGAACACGCTGCGCACGCAGATCGAGAAAATCACCAAGTCTTTTCCCAAAGAGGCCATCGCCTTCGCCAATATGCACCGCGAAGAGCTTGCGCCACACCTGATTGAGGTGTTGGCCCAGGTGGCGGCAGACCCGTCAAGCATGGACGATCCTGACGACGTTTTGCATCAATACGCCTTGCACCTGCTGGCGGCCTGGGCCGACCAGCGGGCCTACGCGCCGATGGTGGCGCTGGGCCACCACGATGAAGAGACGCTGGATGTGTTGCTGGGCGACACGCTCACCGAGACTTATGGCCGCTGCCTGGCGACCGTCTGTGATGGCGATCTGGCACCCCTGAAGGCCTTGTTTCAAGACACCAAGGCCTCCCATTGGGCACGCCTGGCTGCCCTGGAGGCGATGGTGATGCGGGTGATGGAGGGCGACGACTCGCGTGACGCGCTGGTGCAGTATCTGTCTGAGCGGGGTGATCTGGAGGCCAAGCGCCTGCGCAAACCTGGCAAGGTGGTGGATGACCTGGAAGTGATTGATGCCATAGTGAGTGCCGCCTGTGAACTGGTGGCAGTGGAAATGAATGAGCGCATCCAGAGCTGGTTTGACGATGGTTTGCTGGAAGTCATGTTCGCTGACAAGGCCTGGGTGGCGGAGTGTATGGCCAGGAGTTTCGAGTCAGAACGGCAAACCATGCTGCAAGGTGGCAGAGGCTATGTGCGAGATGCCGAGGCCGAAATGGGCTGGTGGGCCTGCTTCCACGAAGAGCGCCCGAGGGCTCCACAGCCCCTGTACCCCTTGTCGAAACCGCAGAAGGATTTTTCAGGCGATCCTGGAGATGACTGGCCCATTGAGGCCGGACAAACCGGCGAGCCGATGGTGCGCACCACCCCCAAAGTCGGCAGAAACGACCCTTGCCCCTGCGGCAGCGGCAAAAAGTACAAGAAGTGTTGTGGGGCGAGTTGAGCGGCTCAGACCATCCATACAGGGTGCGCAAACCCATGAATTTCATGCACAAAGTCTTGATATTTTTAGCACTCTTGTGGGCAGTTTCGATGCCAGCGCGTTGCGCAACATGGGAGGAAACCGATGGCAGGTATTTCGAGCAAGGTGATCTTGCTGCGGTGAAGCGGCTTCTTGCCAAGGAAAATTACTCGGGGGATCTTCTCATCCAAGCGTTCGAGACGGCGGCCATGTCTGGCCACATGGACCTCGTACAGTATCTTGACAAGCGGGGGTGGTTGGAAATTTGTCGCCATGACAAGCGTTGTGATCCGGTTCTGTACGCGGTCATCGGCAAAAAGTTTCCCAAGATGGTCGCGTATTTGCTGTCACGCGGTTTTTCGCCCACAAGATCGGCACTTTTTTCGGCATCAGCGACCGTGACACCGGATGACGAAACGCTTGCCAGCAGCCTGGAAGCGGTCAAAATTCTCTGCGAACAGGGAGCCAACCCCGCTGAACGAGACGGCCCCACGGTGCTGGAAGAATTGGAGAAACGAATCACCGCGCAAAGCATGGACCTGGGAACCCCCTTGCGAAGTGCAAGGGGTACTGCCGCAGAAATACAGGTTGCGGAGTTTTTCAAGAAAGGAGCATGCAAGAAGGGTGCTGCAGCCGCTACCGATTTTGAGGACTATCGCGCACTTGTTCGAGCCATGCGACAGGGTTCAATCAGCACAGAAGGGGTAACCACACTTGACACGAAGCGCTTTCAGCCGCAGGTCGAAAGGTATTTGCTGTATGAAGCCATCGTTTCAGGAAGGCTGGATTTTCTGACAGACCTCAAGCGCCGTGGCTGGTTTTCGCGTTGCCGTGAAAACGCCAGTTGCCGTCCTCTTGATGTCGCCGCCGAGGTCGGGGCAGATCTGCAGATACTCCAATTTCTGGCTTCCGAGGGGTTTGAGATTGACGGCCGCAATGCCTCTGGAGGCAGCCCGCTGATGTACGCAACACTCCATGCGCATGCAGATGCCGTCAAGTTCCTTTGCGAGCACGGTGCTGACTACCGCAAGCCGGTCAAGCTGGAGATCTACGAAAGGTCCATCATCAGTATCCTGCGGCGCTCGTATAGCAGCGCATGGTGTGGCTCGGTCATTTTTGGGGCCTACACAAAGCCCGTTCAGGACGCGGCCAGAATGCGGTGCGAAGGAGAAGGGGGTGTGCTGGGCGACTCACAAAGCAGCATAGCCCTGCCTGAATGTATGCCGGGCTCTGCATGTATGTCGATCCCGTTCTCGCCCAAGGGGCCGCAGGGGGAACCCCGGGAATTGAAGACACTGGCGGAAATGTTCCAGTACTTCAAGAGCGGTGCCTGCAAGCCCGCTCAAAGTGCGCCTGCGTGCACGTCTGATGTCGCCACCAAAGCGGTACTGATGGGCGACAACGTGCATCTTCGTGCCGAGCCCAGTATGAGCAGTGCCAAGGCGGGAACCTTGCCGTTTGGCACGGTTGTCGATGTGCTTGACCCCTCGCGGGCCTGCGAATCACTCTCCGCGAAGGCGGGGCGGTGGATCAAGGTCAAGGTTCTGGCCTATCCGACCTCTTCACAACTGGAGCAGCCGCTTATTGAGGGATGGGTGTTCGATGCGTATGTCGACTATTTCCCATCCTTCGAACCGTGATGCCATTGCCCGGCTGCCTGCCAGACGCTTGCGTCAGCCAATGGTGAGTGCGTGCTGAATATGAATGCGCTATCAATTAAATAGCTGTTTGCGCTTGATGAATAAGCACCAGAGGCCAAAAAGGGGCTATGTCTGAATTAGCTGTTGAAAGATATGTGAGTTCAGCCTAAAGTGAAGGAGAAGAGTAGTCATGGAGGAGCAGCATGAACCCTAGCGACTTTGCCAAACTTCTCAGTCAGCTGGAATCTCTGAGCACCAAGCAGCTGGCAAGGATACGAGAAACCCTCAAAGGGCTTCCCCATACGTCAGGTGCAGCCATTGCTGGCGTACTTCAGGGCCCCAATGTGTGCCCCAACTGTCAGGCCCCAGCCGAACAACTACGACCTTGGGGACACAGCCATGGGCTGCCACGCATGCGCTGCCAGGCCTGCGGCAAAACCTGCAATGCGCTCACCGGCACGCCCTTGGCGCACTTGCGCAAACGCGAACAATGGCTTGGCTATGCGCAGGCATTGATTGAGGGCGTGAGCGTGCGCCAGGCCGCCCAATGCTGCAGCGTGGATAAAAACACCGCATTTCTCTGGCGGCATCGCTTTCTGCAGGCCGCTGCCACACATCGCCCCGCGCATGAAGGCGGAATTGTCGAGGCTGATGAGACCTTCTTTCTGGAGTCCTTCAAAGGGCAACGCAAGCTGCCCCGGTGCGCACGCAAACGTGCTGGGGTGGGTGCTGCGTGGGAGCACATTGCCGTATTGGTAGTACGTGATCGCAGCGGACAAACAGCTGATTTCCGGCTACAAAAAATCGACGCATCCCATATCACCGACGTGCTTGGCCCCTTGGTGGACAAGGATGCCATCCTGTGTACGGATGGTGCGCGGGTTTATCAAAAGGTTGCTCGCAATATGGGCCTGACCCATCGCGCCATCAATGTTCACAAGGGCATACACGTCATTGAGGGGGCTTTCCATATCCAAAATGTCAACGCTTATGACAGTCGCCTCAAGCAGTGGATGAAACGCTTTCACGGGGTGGCTACCAAGTATCTAGAAAACTATCTTGGCTGGCGGCGCATGTTGGAGCGCTACCGCCAAAGCATCTCTCCAGCCATTTGTCTGAGTGAGGCTATGGGGAGATTCCAATTGCAACAGCTAATTCAGACATAGCCCAAAAAGGCTTGAAAAAAGCTTGTAAAAATCAGTGCAACCCTGTCCCAGGCGATTTCAGCGCTTCCATCAAGGCATCTGGCGCACCACCGGCGGCGAGGTGGCTTTTGTACCAGACGGTCAGGATCGATGTGACCACCGGGCCGGGGTTCTGGCAGACTTTGTCAAAGTCCAGCCCGTTGATCTTGCAAATCAGTTGCACCAGATCCATGTCCAGATCAATGGCATCTGAGGCGCAACGGCGCAGTTTCAGGTCGGCAAAAACATAGCCTTCAGGCAGTTTGAGGGTCAGGAGTGAATCGGTTGGCATCAGTGCATGGGAAGGGGTTGACTCGGTAGCGGCTGATTGTCGCCAAACCTTTGGGCCTTGATCGCCCAGCGGCCCAACGGTTTTTCATGTTTCGCTCAAACTCGCACGCTTATTTGCAGCTTGGGGGCAGGGCGGTGGGCTTCATGCCCTCACCGGCTGCGCATTTCCACGTCACGCCACCGGGTGCTTGCGGTGCGCTTTCGGGGGTCATGAGCAGTGTTCCAAATGGCGTGTGCACACTCACCACCATGTTTTGGGCGTTGAGGGTCATCGGGCTACCGTCAGGCAGTTTGGAGTCCAGTCCGACCTCTTCAAGCGATTCCGGGATTTTTTGCTGTTTGGCGTAGGCATCGGTCAAGGTGGTGCGGGCCAAGGCCCCTTTCTGCCAGATCTGGCTGATGGTGGCGCGCTGGGTGAAGTCCTGGTAGGCTGGCAAGGCCACGGCGGCCAGGATGCCAATGGTGGCCACAATGATCATCAGCCCGGCGGCCCCGCCACCCGCACGTCCACCAAACGGCACAAAAAAAGCCAGCACATAGGCCAAAGCATGGCGTCCGGGCAGCGGGCGGTTTGGCCCCATCGTCAGGGCCACGCGCTTGATGAGCCAGGGGTAGCCACCAATGAGTTCGTGGAAAGAGGCCAGAAACCCCAGGTTTTTGCCCAGTTGCTTGCTGTAAGCCCGCAAGTCGGTCGAGCGCCAGCGCTGGGCACCGGCTGCCAGCACCAGCAGGGCACGCGCCGCCACTTCCGGGCTGGGGCAGCAAAACGTGCCATGACGGTCACACGAATAGGGGTCGTCTCAGAAAACGGAAAATAAAGCACGCTAAGCCGGTGGCAGCGGTCGCAATGGCCTGAACTTCCCCGCACCGACCTTGGCACTGCTGCGCCATAGGTAATCGCCGGTCAGGTTGATATGCTCCCACCCCAGCGGTGACAGATATTGCAGCAACGTGTCGTCCAGCGCCTTGCCGTGGGCACGCAAAGCACTGGTGGCACGCTCCAGATAGACCGTGTTCCACAACACGATGGCCGCCGTCACCAGATTGAGGCCGCTGGCCCGGTAGCGCTGCTGCTCAAAACTGCGGTCGCGGATTTCACCCAATCGGTAGAAGAAGACCGCCCTGGCCAGCGCGTTGCGCGCCTCGCCCTTATTCAGCCCCGCATGGACGCGGCGGCGCAGCTCCACGCTTTGCAGCCAATCCAGAATGAACAGCGTGCGCTCGATGCGCCCCAGCTCGCGCAGGGCGACGGCCAAGCCGTTTTGGCGCGGATAGCTGCCGAGCTTGCGCAGCATCAGCGAGGCCGTCACCGTGCCCTGCTTGATCGAAGTGGCCAGCCGTAGGATTTCATCCCAATGAGCGCGAATAGCCTTGATGTTCAGCCTGTCGCTGCTAATCATCGGCTTGAGTGCATCGTAGGCAGTATCGCCCTTGGGAATGAACAGCTTGGTGTCGCCCAGGTCGCGGATGCGCGGCGCGAACCGGAATCCCAGAAAGTGCATCAGGCCGAACACATGATCGGTGAAGCCCGCCGTGTCGGTGTAGTGTTCCTCGATACGCAAGTCAGACTCGTGGTACAGCAGGCCATCGAGCACATAGGTCGAGTCGCGCAAGCCGACGTTGACCACCTTGGCGCTGAAGGGCGCGTATTGGTCGGAGATATGGGTATAGAACGTCCGCCCAGGGCTACTTCCATACTTCGGATTGATATGCCCGGTGCTCTCTGCCTTGCTGCCGGTTCGGAAGTTCTGGCCGTCCGACGATGACGTGGTGCCGTCGCCCCAGTTTCCGGCGAAGGGTTGTCGAAACTGTGCGTTCACCAGCTCGGCCAGCGCCGTCGAATAGGTTTCGTCGCGAACGTGCCAGGCTTGCAGCCAAGACAGCTTGGCGTAGGTGGTGCCAGGGCAGGACTCGGCCATCTTGGTGAGCCCAAGATTGATACCATCAGCCAGAATCGTCGTCATCAGCAAGGTTTTGTCCTTGGCCGTGTCGCCGGTCTTCAGGTGTGTGAAGTGGCGCGTGAAGCCCGTCCATTCATCGACCTCCATCAGCAACTCGGTGATCTTGAGGTGCGGCAGCAACATCGCCGACTGGTCAATCAAGGCTTGCGCGGCGTCTGGCACCGCTGCGTCCAGCGGCGTGATCTTCAGGCCCGATGCAGTGGTGATGATGGCATCCGGTAAGTCGTTGGTCGCCGCCATGCGGTTGACTGTGGCGAGTTGCGCCTCCAATAATTCCAGTCGGTCATGCAGATATTGGTCGCAGTCGGTGGCCACGGCCAGTGGCAATTCGCTGGCCAGCTTCAGGGTGGCGAACTTCTCGATCGGCACCAGGTATTCGTCGAAGTCCTTGAACTGGCGCGAACCCTGCACCCAAACATCACCAGAGCGCAGTGCGTTCTTCAGCTCCGACAGGGCGCATAACTCGTAGTAACGCCGGTCAATACCCTCGTCGGTCAGAACCAGCTTTGCCCAGCGCGGCTTGATGAATGCGGTTGGCGCATCGGCGGGCACCTTGCGCGCGCTGTCGCTGTTCATGCCGCGCAGCACGTCGATGGCATCGAGCACACCCTTGGCGGTGGGCGCGGCGCGCAGTTTGAGCACGTCCAGGAACTGCGGCGCATAGCGGCGCAGCGTGGCGTAACTCTCGCCGATATGGTGCAGGAAATCAAAATCGGCAGGCCGCGCCAGCGTTTGCGCCTCGGTGACGCTGGCGGCGAAGGTGTCCCACGGCATGACCGCTTCGATGGCGGCGAACGGATCGCCGCCGCTTTGTTTGGCTTCAATCAGCGCCTGACCGATGCGCCCATACATCCGCACCTTGTCGTTGATCGCCTTGCCGGAAGCCTGGAACTGCTGTTGATGCTTGTTCTTGGCCGCATTGAACAGCTTGCCGATGATGCGGTCGTGAAGGTCGATGATTTCATCAGTGACGGTGGCCATGCCCTCGATGGCCAGTGCTACCAAGGTGGCGTAACGCCGCTGCGACTCGAACTTGGCCAGGTCGGCGGGCGTCATCTGGCCGCCCTCGCGGGCGATCTTGAGCAAGCGGTTTTGGTGTACCTGCCGTTCGATGCCAGCAGGTAGGTCAAGCGCCTGCCAGGCTTTGAGGCGTTCGATGTGTTCAAGCATGTGGCGCGAGTTCGGCTTGGCGGGCGATTGGCGCAGCCACGCTAGCCACGTCATTTTGCTACCATCCTTGCGCTTGAGCAGTTCGTCCAGGCGCTGGCGATGGACAGGTATCAAGGAATCGGCCAATGCCGCATGGATGCTCCGGTTGGCACGGGTAATGGCCTCGGCGCTTGCGCGCTCGATGGCATTCATGGCGGGTAGGATGATGCTCTGCCGCCGCAGGTTTTCAACAAGGGTGCTGGCCAGCACAATGCCTTTGTCTGTTTGCAAGGCCAGTTCGGTCAATGTATGCACGGCTTGCCGGTAGTGACTCATGGTGAAGGGCTTGAATCCAAACACCGTTTGCAGCTCGACCAAGTGCTCCCGCCGTGTCTGCTCGCGCTGGCCGTAATCGTTCCAGCTTTCCACCGGCACCTTGAGTTGTGCGGCCACCATGCGCAGCAGGGGCGGAAATGGAGGTTCATCGACGCCCAAGAAGATGCCAGGGAATCGCAAGTAGCAAAGCTGCACGGCGAAGCCCAATCGATTCGCGGCGCCGCGACGCTGACGGAT
This sequence comes from Rhodoferax lithotrophicus, assembly GCF_019973615.1. Taxonomy (GTDB): domain Bacteria; phylum Pseudomonadota; class Gammaproteobacteria; order Burkholderiales; family Burkholderiaceae_C; genus Rhodoferax; species Rhodoferax lithotrophicus. The sequence continues at coordinate 248,034 of NZ_AP024238.1, forward strand.
CACCGACAGGTCGGTTTCGTTGAACGTGTAGTGCCGTATCAGTTCGTCTTTGGCATCTGGCAGTGCCAGCAGACTTTCGCGCTCGGTGGCGGACAGGATTGAGCGGCGTGGCATGGTCAGTCTTCCCGCAGGTACTGGTACAAGGTTTCGCGGCTGATGCCGAAGTCACGGGCCACCAAGGTTTTTTGGTCGCCTGCCGCAACTCGCCGTTTCAACTCGGCAATTTGTTCGCTGTTCAGCGATTTCTTTCGTCCCCGGTAGGCACCGCGCTGCTTGGCCAGCACGATTCCCTCGCGCTGACGTTCGCGGATCAGGGCGCGCTCGAACTCAGCAAAGGCTCCCATGACCGACAGCATCAGATTGGCCATCGGTGAGTCCTCGCCGGTGAACGTCAGCCCTTCTTTGACGAACTCCATGCGCACGCCCCGTTGTGTCAGCCCTTGGACGATGCGGCGCAGGTCATCAAGGTTGCGTGCCAACCTGTCCATGCTATGCACCACCACGGTGTCGCCCTCGCGGACGAAGGCCAGCAGCCTTTCAAGTTCGGGACGTTGTGTGTCCTTGCCTGAAGCCTTATCGGTGAATACCTTGCCGACTTCTATTTGTTCCAGTTGTCGATCAGGATTCTGGTCGAAGCTGCTGACGCGGACGTAGCCGATACGTTGACCTTGCAAGATGCCTCCAAAGGTAAAAATGTCAGGATGAAATCTATTACCCTTGGCTGAATGTGTCAATAAATATAAATTCACACTCTACTCTGACGTTGTTTGTGCTCAACATCTGACATCAGGTTAGGGCATAGCCTTAACTGACACCACCTCCCAGGGCCTGATATAAAGCAACACTATCGACTAGGCGTTGTGCCTGGGCCGCAACCATATTGATCCGGATTGACTGTGCCTGTTGCTGCGCGATGAGCAGTTGCAGGTAGCTGGCCGCGCCCAGCCGGTATTGCCGCTCGACCGACTGCAAGGAGGCCTGTGCAGCCATATCAGCGGCAGCGAGGGCAGTCAAAGTTTGTGCATCGCTTTCCACCGCGCGCAGGGTGTCGGCGACGTTACGCAAAGACTCCAATACGACGCTCTGGTAATTGGCTGCGGCGGCATCAAAAGCGGCGAGCGCCGCTCTTTTTTCAGCGGGTAGCCCTGGATTAAAAAGAGGCTGGGTGAGCTGCGCAACCAGGCCCCACACTGCCGAGCCACCACCGAACAGGGTACCGGTGGTCAGCGCTTGAGAGCCAAGGTTGGCGCTCAGGTTGATCTGTGGGTAGAGCTTGGCGACAGCCACACCATAGTCTGCATTGGCCGCATGCAACAGCGCCTCTGACGCCTGGATATCCGGTCGGCGGCGCACCAGTTCTGAGGGCACGACGAGCGGCATCTCGACGGGCAGAGTGAAATCGGCCAGAGTGAAGGCCGGGATGCCACCCGTGCCTGGGGCACGACCGGCTAGCACCGCCAGTAGATGTTCGGTTTGTTGCAGTTGTTTACGCAGCGCAGGCAGTTCTGCCCGCGTTTGCTCCGCCTGAGCTTGTAGGCTCAACGCTTCATCAGGTGAGGCCTGACCGATACGCACGCGTTCATGGGCTAGGCGCAGTTGCTCATCCTGCACGCGCAAAATGGCAGTAGTGGCTTCTAGTTGCGCGGCGAGGCGTGCTCGGGTAATGGCAGCGGTTGCCATGTTGCCGGCAAGGGCCAGGCGCGCAGCATTCAGTTCGAAGCGACGGTAGTCGGCGCGAGCAGCCAAGGCTTCGAGTGCGCGCCGGTTGCCGCCAGCCAGATCGAGGTTGTAATGCACGCCAACGCTGGCGTTGTAGAGGCTGAATTGACGTGCGTCTCCGCTCAACCCTTGGCTACTGGGACTCATTTGCTGGCGCTGAGATCCCAGTGCGACATCTACCTGTGGATATTGCGTCGAGCCCGCCTGTGCGGCAAGAAGCTCCTGCGCCTGTCGCAAATTGGCGCTGATGCTCGCCAGCGTCGGGCTGACATGGAAAGCTTCGTTGATCAGTCCGTCGAGTGTGGATGAACCCAAGCTTTGCCACCATTGCGTTTCGATCGGAAGCCCTTCGACTAGACGTTGTGTTTCGCCGAACTGCGTGGGAGCGGACGCGGTTCTATCAGCCACCGGTGTTGCAGTGTAGCGAGCCACATCGGGTGCGGTGGGACGCTGAAAATCAGGGCCGGCGGCGCAACCGGCCAGACCGGCGGTGACCAGACCAGCTACCAGGTAAGTTGCCGCAAGCCGTCTTTCGAGGCTGATGGGGCGCTGGCATGTTTTAGCGTGCTCCATAAAAATGCTCCACGAAAGGTTTACGGAAAGCTTGGTGGCAGCCCAAGCAGCTTTCCTGCACGTGGGCGAATGATTGGATCACCGCCTTGCCGTCGCTGCTCGCAGCAGCCAGCTTCATGGCCAGCGCCGCCTCGTGAGTCTGCGCGTCAAAGTTTCTGAACTTGGTCGCATCAGCGCCGAGGTAAGCAAGGATGCGCATTTTTTCAGTAAGCGGTGGCTCGGGGTGTGCAGCAACTTTTGGGGCGAGCTGAACGACCTGAACCCATTCCTCCTGCGAAATCGCACCGGTAATAGCCTGCATGTTGCGCCCGAGTTCCTGCATGATCTTGCGTAGCGCCAGTGGCTCAACCTGGGTAGCGTCACCAGCCCAAGCTGGCAACTGAAAACCCCATAAAAGCAGGCAGGCCGTAACGGTCAGGGTGATAGTTCCAAATGCGTGGCTGTGTTTGCGGTGGGTCATGAAATTCTCCTGTAATTCAATCGTTCTCTCATTCGAACTCCCGCCCTTCGCCAGCTTCCTCATGGGTCACACCGTCGCGGATGTGGTAGATGCGCTTGAAAGTGGGGATGATCTTTTCGTCATGGGTGACGACGATGATGGCGGTCTCGAACTTCCGAGCCATGTCATTGAGGATGCGGATTACAGCCATGGCGCGCTCACTGTCTAGTGGAGCTGTGGGCTCATCAGCCAGGATCACCGGAGGGCGATTGACCAAACCTCGCGCAATGGCGACCCGTTGCTGCTCGCCACCGGAGAGTTGCGAGGGCATGGCGCGAGCCCGGTGTTGCACATCGAGCGCGGTGAGCAGTTCCAGTGCCTTCGCGCGCGACTCCCCATTCGCGACGCCTGCGAGCATCGGCAGTAGCGCCACGTTGTCGGTGACATCGAGAAACGGAATCAGGTATGGTGCCTGGAAAACGAAACCGATCTTGTCGCGCCGCAAGGCGCGCAAGTCGCGGACTTTCCAGCCATCGTCGTAGATCACTTCATCGCCCAGCGTCATGCGACCGGCGGTCGGATCAATCACCGCGCCCAGACATTTGAGCAGCGTGCTCTTGCCGGACCCGGAAGGGCCAATCAGGCCCACCACCTCGCCGGGTGCCACCTGCATGTCCACGCCTTTCAAGGCATTGACCGCGGTATCGCCCTCGCCATAACGTTTTCTCAAACCTTCGATGCGAATGCCTTTGCCACTCATCTCAACCTCCAATGGCTTCGGCCGGGTCGACCTTGAGTGCCATGCGAATGGCGACGATGCTGGCTAGAACGCAGATCACGAGCACGGCGAAAAAACCGGCGATGGAGTCGAACGGCATCAGCAGTACGTACTTGGGAAACAGGGGCGCTGAGAAAGTGGCTGTGATCTTGCCGACCACGAAACCAATCACGCCCAGGGCGAGCGCCTGCTGCATGATCATCGCGGCGATGGTTCGGTTGCGTGTGCCGATGAGCTTCAACACCGCGATCTCGCGGATTTTGTCCATCGTCAGCGAATAGATGATGAAGGCAACGATGGCCGCGCTAACGATGGCCAGAATCACCAAGAACATGCCGATCTGCTTGGCCGACGTGGCGATCAACTTGCCGACGAGGATGTCTTCCATCTGTGCCCGTGTGTAGACCGTCAAACGTTTCCAGCGCCGGATGGATTCGGCAACCTCGTCCGGCGCATGACCAGGTTTCAGAGTGACCAGCACTGCATTGACGAACGCGTTGGTGCTCTGTGAAGCAATCACGGCATCCAGCAAACCAGTAACACCGGGTCGATTGAAGGCCGGGTTGGCTTCGGTGCGACGCCGGCTTTGCCAAATGGCGTCGTTGTCCTTGAGGAACTGAGCCTCTTGGGCATCCTTGAGCGGAATGAATACCATCGGGTCGCCGCTGGACGACACCATGCGCCGTGTCAGCCCCACGACGGTGTAATGATTTCGGCGAATGGCAAGACGATCTCCCAGTTTGAAGCCGGTGGCGATGTCGGCCACCGCCTCGTAGTGACCGCGCGTGATCTGGCGTCCAGCGACGAGATAAGGAGGCCATCCGGGTGTAGCCCCCAACGCACCGGGCGCGATGCCGACCACCATGGTGCGTACATCACTCTCGCCCTTGCGTACCTGCATGGTCAGGTAGGTCACGTTCGCTGCCTGTGAGACTCCCGGCATGGCGAGAATGGCGCGATACACGTCATCGTTGAGGCTGGACGACTCCGCATAAGGACCCAGAGTATCCTTTTGCACCACCCAAAGGTCAGCGCCACTGTTGTCGAGCAACGCCTTGCCGTCGTCCACCATGCCTCGGTACACCCCAGCCATGACCAGGGTGACGCCGATCAGCAGACCCAGACCGATGCCGGTGAAGACGAATTTTCCCCAGGCATGGAGAATGTCGCGGCCGGCCAGGCTGATCATCGTGACACTCCTGGGATATGGTCGACCACATGGATGCGGCTGCGCGCCGTCAGTGCCTTTTCGCTATAGGTCACAACCTGGTCCCCATTCTTGAGCCCTTCGCGCACCTGCACGTAACCATTGAGGTCGGAAGTGCCGAGCTTGACCGGGGAGAAATGCAGATCACCATCCACGATTTGCCAGACACCAACTTTGTCGCCCTCACGCTGGACGGCAGCGTTGGGGATCAGTGGAGCGGCCGGGAGCGCCGGCAAGTCAACCGTGACTTCGGCCAGTTCACCCACCGGTGGCAAAGGTTCTGGTTTGTTATCGAATGTCACCTTGGCAAGCGTTTCCTCGGTTACCGCGTCGGCCTTGGGTTCCACCCGCAGCACGCGACCTTTCAAGGTCTGGCCACCACGCGAACGCAGGACGATAAGAGTCGGCAACCCCCCAGCCAGCCCCGATGCGCTGATCTGGTCGAAGCGCGCATTGATCCACAAACTCTTGGGGTCGATCACTTCCACCACGGCCTGGCCCGCGACGATGGTCGTGCCGGGATCGGCATCGCGCACGGCGACTACACCGTCGACCGGCGCGATCAGGCGCAGATTGCTCCGCTGCGCGACGAGTCCTTCGCGGTCGGAGCGTGCCCGGACAATATCTTCCCGAGCGGCAGATAAGGCGGCATCGGCGATCTGCAGTTCCTGCCGCTTGGTGGTGACGATTTCCTCGCTGGTCGAGCGCACCGCAAACAATTGCTCGTAGCGGCGCGCCTGGGTTTGCGCGTAGGCTTGCCGGGCTTCTGCCTCGCGCAAAGCCGCTTCCGCACGCTTGAATGCCGACTCCTGTGAGCGCACCCGATCATCGAGGTCGACCGGCTCCATCTCGCCGAGCACCTGTCCGGCCTTGACCTGGTCGCCTACATGCACCTCCAGGCGTTTGACGCGCCCGGCAAACGTCGGCCCGATCTTGTAGGTGTAGCGCGCCTCCACCGTGCCGATGCCGAACAGCGCCGGTGTGATAGCCCGTGATTCCACGCTTGCCACCGTCACAGCGACCGGGGCGAGCGGCCCTGATCGCAGACCGACATAAATAAAAAGCACCAGCAAAGGAATGATGACGGCAAGCAGCGCCAGGGTGCGGCCTTGCAAGGGTAACTTTTTCATTGCGCACTCCTTATGCCACGCCGATAAATTGCAAAGACGCGCGGCGCATCGCGGTGCATACGTCCCACATCACCCGCCAACAGCGATTGCATGACCAAGCCCTGGATCGTGCCAATGAACAGCGTTGCCGCCGCCTCGTTGTCAAGCGAGGGAGACAACTCGCCGCTGGCCTTGCCTTTCTCGATGAGACGATGCAAACGTTCGCCGTAGCGCTGAATCAAGGTTTGCACCATGCGCTTGGCCGGTGTCGATTCGGCACGCTGAAGCTCACCAAACATCATTCTTGGCACGCCTGGGTGCTCAGCTACGAATTCGATATGACTCATGAACATCGCCTCCATGGCTGCCAAGGGCGACTCGATTCCTTGTGCGGATCGATCGATTCTGGCTAATAGGCGCTCTGCTACCCACTCCATGACCGCCTGCCAAATGGCTTCCTTGTTCGGGAAGTGCCGAAACAGCGCACCCTGGGTCAAGTTCATGTGTTTAGCGATAGCTGCAGTGGTTATCTCGCTTGGGTTTTGTGAACCGGCAAGCGCCACGACGGACTCGACAGTTACGGCACGACGTTCATCGGCCGGCAGATGCTTTGGATGGGTGTCCACGAGCACTCCTTGTAATATAGTAATTGATTACTATCTTACCACAAGAGGCAACTCAAACAAGAGAAAACCCGACGTACTCGTCAATATCTAGCGTCTGCAATGGGCTTAACGTGCTTTATTTTCCGTTTTCTGAGACGTCCCCGAATACTCCTTGGCCCGGGAATAGGCCGCACCCAGCAGGGGTAACCAGAGCACCGGCATGCGCCACAGATGCCCGGTCAGATGCTTGAGGCGGATGTGCCCCAGCTCGTGACCGATGTAGAAGTTGATGCCGTCCGGCTCCTGCGCCATGGCATCCACCACGTCAGACATCAGCACCACAAAGTTGCGGCCAAAGAAACGGGTGGCAAAGGCGTTGAACAGGCCGTTGCCGTTGAGGATGTAGGTTTCCGGCACGTCATCCATGCCCAGCGCTTTGCAGCAATGCTCCAGCCGTTCATAGAGATCTGGAAATTGCTTGGGCGACAGCTGCACCGCATGGCCACGGATCGAGGCCACCCAGGCCGACTGGGCAAAGATGTAGGCGATAAAGCCCGCCAGCACATACACCAGGGCAACGCCCACCGTGCCCAGAATAAGCACCAGCCAGCCGATCAGGCCCAGCACCAGGGTGATCTTGCTCAAGCTGCGTTCGTGGGGGTAAATCAAAGTATCCAAGGCTTCCTCCTGAAGGGTGTTTATTGACATGTTTTGCAAACGCTTTTCTTTTATGTGCGCTTAGAGCTTGATGTTACTGGACGAGCGGCTCCAGCAGGCTTGCGGCGTGTTTCCCAATCTATAGGCCAAACAGACCTCAAGGCAAGGCAAAACCTGCGCAAGGCGCTATCATTTTTAAACACCCCAACCCTTCACGCCACACCCTCACCGGTCTGCGCCTTGAAGCGGGCAATTTCGTCCAGCAGCCAGCGGCGAAACGCCTGCAGCTGGGTGGCATCGGCGATGTCTTGCAGGGCGTGGCGCACCACTTGCGCAAACCGCGTTCCCTGCGGCGTGATCGTCAAACGCTTGCCATGGCGGGTGAACAGCGCCACGCCCAGGTCTTGCTCCAGCGCCCGCACCTGGTGGCTGACTGCGCCGTGGGTGACATGGGTTTCATCGGCGGCGCGAGAAAAATTCTGGTGCCGGGCGGCGGCCTCAAAGGCCCGCAAGGCCACCAGGTTGGGCAATCGGCGTAAATCCGTCATGGGTTCATGTGAGTTTTGTTAGCAAGGGTGTCAAAGATAAATCGTTTTGCGCCCAGACACTGCGCCGATAGACTTTGCGAACGATTTATTTTTTTGGAAGCACCCCATGCCACAGAACCCGCTGACCCTTTTTGTCGATCACCAGTTCACCAGCCCTTACGCCATGTCGGTGTATGTCACTTTGCGTGAAAAAGGCATCCCGTTCGTCACCGAACGCCTGGATCTGGGCGAGCAGCAACACCAGCAGACCGCGTACCGCCAGCAGTCACTCACCGCCCGCGTGCCGACGCTGGTGCACGAAGGTTTTGCGTTGTCGGAGTCCAGCGCCATCAGCGAATACCTGGAAGAAGTCTTCGCCCCGCCCACCTTTGCTGCGGCCTACCCGCAAGACGTGCAACAGCGCGCCCGTGCCCGGCAAGTGCAGGCCTGGCTGCGCAGCGACCTGATGCCCCTGCGCAGCGAGCGCGGCACCGACACCGTGTTCATCCAGCCCACCACCACCCCGCTGAGCGCCACCGCGCTGCAAACCGCCGACAAACTGTTCCGGGTGGCCGAGCAACTGCTGCCCGCAGGAGCCAGCCACCTGTTTGGCAACTGGTGTATTGCCGACACCGATCTGGCGCTGATGCTGATGCGCCTGGTCGCCAACGGCGATGTCGTCCCCGAACGCCTGAAAACCTACGCCACCCAGCAGTGGCAGCGACCCAGTGTGCAGCACTGGGTGCAACAGCCCCGCACGTGAGGAGGGGCCAGCCATGATCACCTGCTACCTGCGTTACATCATTGACCCGTACAAGCTCAAGGAGTTTGAGCACTACGGCAAGCTCTGGATTCCCCTGGTGGAGAAGTTCGGCGGCCAGCATCACGGCTACTTTCTTCCCTCAGAAGGGGCCAACAACGTGGCCCTGGCGATGTTCAGCTTTCCCAGTCTGGCGTTGTACGAAGACTACCGAACCCGCTCCCTGCAAGACCCGGAATGCCAGGCGGCCTTTCAATACGCCGAAGACACCCGCTGCATCGTCAGCTATGAGCGCAGCTTTTTCAGGCCGGTGTTTGAGTGAATGAGCTGCGGAGGCTTGGTTTGTGGCGTGACGGATCGGTCAATGGACGATGGCATCCGAGTTCTTGAGCTGCGCGTACTCTTTTTTGAGCGCTACGTAATAAGTAGCTGTTTGCGCTTGTTTGATAAGGGCTACAGGGTTAAAACATTCACAATTTGTGGCTGGCATCGGGTCATGCCTGCGCCCGCAAACCCCGGCCCCATCTTTCAACGGCTCCGGATGGGATTGCGTTCCAAAGTGTATGCATGCGGCATTTGCTTCAATGCATTCGTTACGTTTGAAATCACCAGCCTGCGCGGATTTTTGCGCCGGTCTGGTACATTGAGAAGTTAGCTGTCTATCGAGCAGTAAGGTGTGGTGTTGGGTACTTGACCATGGTTTGTATGCCAATGAAGCTATCCTCGCTGCTACTGTCTTGGCACGCACCAAGTGGTTGCCATCCATCTTTAATTAGTTCATTTACCTCCGCGATGAGGGTCGGCAGCTTTCCAGAGACGACTGTGTATTCAACGACTTTCTGCATGACTCTTGATCCTTTCTGGGGTGAGATATTTACGTTAAACATACTTGGCACTCGAAACCAAAGGTTCTGTTGAAGTTCCAGTTGGTCACAACCGTGACACTCTAAATTATTTCGTCACGATGCCCGAACTGTCGAGGATTCAGCACGGATAGTACAAAGACGCTTCGAGAGGCATAGCGGCGAACTCCGTCTGAAGGATGACTCAATATGCAGAGACACGCCCGTGTCTCCATCACATGGCGATTGTCTCCCCAACATAGCAGTGCGATATTCGCGCAAACCCGGCATTCTTTTAGCTTTCGCCAACCGCCGCCAAAGCGCTGGCCATCAAGGGGTCGCCCAAAAAATAAGCGGATGATGTGAGTTGATCCAGCAGCGGCTTGATGCTTGGCAGCAGATGTTTCTGTTTGGCCAGCAGCAGCACGCCCACCGTGCCGGTGCATGGCACACAGAAGTTTTTGGCCATGTGTCGCCCGGCATTTGCAATGACAATCTTACGCAAAGGCCGTCACCTCTTGCGCCAGCTCGTCGGCTCCGTAGCGGGCCAGCGGAATTTTTAAGGCGGCCAGGTGATTGATGAATTCGCTTTGCGTCACACCGGCCAGCTTGGCGGCCTTGCCCAGGCTGATGGCTTCTTCGTCAAACAGCTTGACTGCCTCTGTATCACGCACCAGTTCGCCTGTGCGTTCCGGTAAATCTCGAATGGTGAAAGTTTCCATGAGCTTGCTCCGATCAGATTGGTGCAATCAAATCTAGCACATTCATGAAATTTCACCCTGGAAGCAGGGGGCAAACAGCCTCATCACCGCGCCGCCACCCGCCCCCACTCGGTCTCATAAGTGGTCACCAGCACCTGGTTCGACAGGCGGTTCACCTCGGCGGGCACACGCGCCATGTCTTGCGGAAAATCAAACAGGGCGGGCAGGCTGTGCAGGGTCAAAAAACGCAGGCCCTCGGGCAGTGTGGTGGGCTGGCGGTAAGGCCTGCGGCTGGCTACCACGTAGCCCCATTCGCCAAAGCTGGGCACATGGGCGTGGTAGGGCGTGGCCGTGAGGCCAACTGATTCGATGGTGGTGACCACCGTCCAGAAACTTTGCCGCGCCACCAGCGGTGAGGTGGTCTGGATCACCGCGTAGCCGCTGGCCGCCAGGTGTTTGTCCAGCAGGGCGTAGAACGACTGGGTGTAGAGCTTGCCGATGTTGAAGTTGGTCGGGTCTGGAAAGTCCACCACGATCACGTCAAACACCTCGGGCGTGTGCTCCAGCCAGGTGAAGGCATCGGCATTGACCACCTTGACCTTGGGCGATTGCAATGCGCCAGCGTTGAGCGGGGTCAGCATCGGGTGGCTGGCAAACAGCGTGGTCATGGCCGGGTCCAACTCAACCAGGATGACACTTTCCACGCCGGGGTATTTGAGGATTTCACGCACCGCCATGCCGTCGCCACCACCCAGAACTGCTACCTTTTTCGGAGCTGCTTGCGCTGCATAGGCGGCCATGACAGGGTGAACCAATGCCTCGTGGTAGCGGTATTCGTCGCGCTGGGCAAACTGCAGGTTACCGTTCAGGAACAAGCGGTAACCGGCGCGGCCTTCGCCCGGCCCGTGGGTGACCACGATACGCTGGTAGGGCGTGGTCTGGGCCAGCACTACGCGGTCCTGGTAGAGCTTGTCTTCGGCCCAGGTGGTGACCCGATCCGCGGCGGCCATGCCCGCGCCCAGAGCGGCCAGCGTCAGCACACAGGCGGTGGCGTGGGCTTTGAACTGGCGCAATTCGGCTCGAAACAGCCACAGCGCCCACAGCGCCACGGCGGCGTTCATCAGCCCGAACAGCAGCCCGGTGCGGATCAAGCCGAGTTGGGGCACCAGCAGCAGCGGAAACGCCAGCGACACCACCAGCGCGCCTAGGTAGTCAAAGGTGAGCACCTGCGAGACCAGGTCTTTCAGCGCCACGTTGCGCTTCAGGATGCGCATGACCAGCGGAATCTCCAGCCCCACCAGCGTGCCCACGGCCAGCACCAGGCCATACAACAGCCACCTGAAGGCCCCCGGCAAAGCGGCATTTGCTACAAATAACAGAGCTGGTAGCGCACCACCTACAAGCGCTACAAGCAGTTCTATGCGTAAAAAATGGGCAGGCAACTGGCGCTCGAAAAAGCGCGACAGGTACGAACCCACACCCATGGCAAACAGATAACTGCCAATGATGGTGGAAAACTGCAGCACCGTGTCGCCCAGCAGGTACGAGGCCAGCGCCCCGGCGGCCAGTTCGTACACCAGCCCGCAGGCCGAGACGATGAACACCGAGGCCAGCAGGGCGACTTCCAGCGGACGTGGGGAGGGTTTTGAGGCAGTTTCAGGGGTCAAAGCGGTGGCACAAGTTGTTATGAATTCAGTAGCTGCTTGCGCTTATTCTGTAAGCGGTAGAGGTCATTTTTGCCTATAAAGTGAGGCAAACAGGCGACCCACAAACCCTAACCGTGAATCGCCGCCGCCACAATGATGCAGATGCCCAGCGACATGGCGGCCACCACCATGCCCAGCGCCTTGTTTTGTTTTTCCACAATCTCCTCCCACAGGTTGTAGGGGGTGAGTTTGTCGATGACGATGAAGCACAGCCAAAAAATCACCACACCCAGCAGGGCGTAGACCGCCGAGCCCAGCAGGACTTCTGGTTTGAACGATTCAAATCCCATGTTGATCTCCTTAAAAAGTGATTTCCGATTGGCTTACTTGTGCCCGCCGCCGCTGGAGAAACCGCCAAACGAGCCGCCCGAGCTGCGAAAGCCGGAACCTGACGAGCAGTTTTCCACTTGCGGGTCGCAACTTGAGCAGCGGCTCATCAGCACGGCAAACAGCAGCAAGAGCACAAAAATGATGATCAGCGTGCGCACGCTCATGGCCGCTGAGGCGCTGGCCGGGCCGACATCGGCGCGTTTGAACAGCTCTTTTTGCCCCTCCAGTTTGAAGGCTTTGGCGACCGTGGCACTGTCGATCTTGCTGCCGACCGACCAGGTCAGTTCATCGGCAGACTGTTCGCTGGAGAGCAGGCTGGAGCCGCTGACATAGTCGCGGTTGCTGGTTTTCTGGCCGCGTGAGACGCGCCAGTAAAACTCGCCCAGCGCATAACTGGTCTCGGCCTGGTAACTTTCCTTGAGGGTGTAGCGTGCGCCCAGGTAACTGGCGCTTTGGCCGTTGGCCGACATCACCGGTGCGCCCGTGGCGGGCTTGACCAGGCTCCAGCCCTCGGTGCTGTCGACCAAAAAGGTGAAGCCGCGCTTGGGGTGGTAGAGCAGGTACTCCTCCCAGCCAAAGTGTTCGTCGGGGTCGCTTGGGTCGATGCCCATACGGTGCTGGAAGCCCACCACCTGCCACACCGCGCCTTGCAGCTCACCGCTGCTGCCCAGGGCAATCAGCGGGCGCACCGGTTCGTCTTGCAGGGCGTGCTTGAGTTCGCCGCCAATGCCGCCCGAGAGGTCAATCAGGCTGTTGCACGAGCCGCAAGTCATGCTCTGGCTGGTGTCGAGTTGAACCGTCAGCGCGGCACCGCAGTTGGGGCAGTTGAACTGGCGGCCTTTTTCGGTTTTGCTGGAGGCCTCTTTCAGGCCGCTGAGTTTCAGGTCTTCCAGCCGCACCGGCTGGCCCATGCAGCAGGTGGGTGGGGTGCTGCTGTAGTCGATGCTGAGCACCCGCTCGCTCTCAGAACCACCGCCGATCAATTGGGAGCCGATCTGGCTGCCTGAGGTTTTGGTGCCAGAGCTGGCAGCGCCTTGGCTGCGCAGCTCGACCATGGCAAAAGCCTGACCCAGCGCGGGCAGGTGGGGCAGCTCACCCTGGGCGGCCAGCAGCAGCACCTGCATGTTGGAGGCCACGGCAAAAGCCTGGCCACTGATGGTGGTGCTGGCCCCGACCCGAAAGACTTGCGCCGCTGGCAGAGTGGCCGGTGTCGCCACCGGCGTGGCCCACACATAGGCTCCGTTGTCTTCACTTAAGTACGCGGTGCTGCCATCGGCCAGCACGGCGTGCCACTCGGTCCAGGTGCCTTCGGGGTATTTGTATTGCAGCCGCCCGACCAGGGTGAAGGCCTGGCCGCGCCAGATGCCTGAGGTTTGCAGTTGCAAGGGGCTGTGGTCGTCAAACAGCTCGGCCATTTTGCCGATGCGCTGCAAGGTGTCGCCGTCGCGCACCACGGTGCTTTGGCAGTAGCCGCAGACGGCGTGGGTGGATTGGGCGCTGGTGAAGTTGACCGGCGCACCGCAGCCGGGGCAGGGGGCTTGGTAGCTGCGGTGAATGGGGTTTGTGGCCATGCTGCTCAAACGCCCATGGAGGATGCTGGCTGTGTTGCCCTGCGGGGCGCTTGTAATCCCCCCTTATCCCCCCCGCCCTTTTTCACCCCCGCCGGGGCGAAAAGGGGAGCTAACAGCCGTATTTGGCCGTTAGTTTTGAGTGAGGTCTTACACGCTGTGGGGCAGTTTGGGGCGGTTTTTGCAGGCACACGTTGTTTGCAAAGTTGGGCAGTCAGGGTGGGCGGCGTAACGGGATTCCAACCAAATTGACGTATTGCCTCCACTGGCCCACGGCCCATCGGTGTGTAAGACTTCCGTGAACAGCGTCTGCCACATACGGCTGTTGGCTCCCTCTTCCGCCCGGCGGGGCGGGAGAGGGCGGGGGGAGTGAGTGGGGGAAAAATCACTTCAAAATACAGGCGGTGGCGTACTCGGAAAGCAAAAAATCAAACCAATTTCTTCAACAGCTCCGCCTTCTTGGCATCAAACTCTTCCTGTGTCAGGATACCTTTGGCCTTGAGGTCACCGAGTTTCTCCAGCGTGGCCATCACATCTTCAGGCTTCACACCGACCGCTTGGACCGGGGCCGCCGCTGCCGGAGCGGCCTGCAAACCGGCCGCCAGGTTTTGCGCCAGCACCTGGCCCAGCGCCACGCCGGCGCCCAGGCCCATGGCATCCCCGGCAATGCCGCTGCCACCGCCGCCGCCGCCTTCGGCAAATTTGGGAATGGCTTGCGCCGTCTGGTACTGCATGAACTTGGCCATGTCGTTGCCCACCATGCCCATGCCGATTTTTTGATCCAGCACTTTTTGCAACTCTTCGGGCAGCGAGACGTTTTGTACCGTCATGCCTTCGAGCTTGAGGCCCAGCTTGGCAAACTCAGGGCTGAGCTGGTGCGTGAGCGCCTGTGCAAACATCAGCTGGTTGGCCGCCAGGTCCAGGAACGGGATGCCGCTGGCCGCAATCGCGTTGCTGATGTTTTGCAACACCAGGCCACGTAATTGGCCGTCCAGGTCGCCGACTTCGTAACGCTCGCGGGTGCCCGAGATTTCGGTGTGGAACAGCTTGGGTTCAGCCACACGGAAGCTGTAGTTGCCAAAGGCACGCAGGCGCACCGCACCAAAGTCTTTGTCGCGGATGGTGATGGGCTGCGGTGTGCCCCACTTTTGATCAACCTGCTGGCGGGTGCTGAAAAAGTACACATCACTCTTGAAGGGCGACTCAAACAGCTTGTCCCAGTTTTTCAGGTAGGTCAGCACCGGCAGGGTTTGCGTGCTGAGCTTGTGGGTGCCAGGGCCAAACACGTCGGCGGCCTTGCCTTCGTTGACAAACAGCGCCATTTGCGACTCACGCACCACCAGTTGTGCACCGGTCTGGATCTCCATGTCGGCCATCGGAAAGCGCCAGGCCAGCGTGCCGTCCGAGTCTTCGGTCCACTGGATGATGTCAATGAATTGTTTGCGGATGAAGTCCATCAATGCCATGCTGCGCTCCTAGTGTTCAGGGAAGAGGGTGCATGATACAAAATCAAAATCAGCGCATCGTTTTCGACATGGTTTCAAGGATTCAGGTTTGCTGGCCGTAAGTCAACCTCAGGGAAGACGCATTACGATGTACCGTGCTTGCATCCAGTTCATCTGGCAGGTGGTTTATTTTTTACAAAAGGAGATTTTTATGACGAAAGAAGTGGTCGTTTTAAGTGCAGCCCGTTCTGCCATTGGCGCATTCGGGGGCTCTTTGTCCAATATGGAGCCGTCTGAACTGGCTGGCATCGTGATGAAAGAAGCCATTGCGCGTTCAGGGGTTGATCCGCTGCAAATTGGCAATGCGGTTGTCGGAAACTGTATTCCGACCGATTCACGCTACGCCTACGTTTCACGTGTGGCCTCTATTCAGGCAGGTTTGCCCATGGACTCCATCGCCATGCAAGTCAGCCGTCTATGCTCTTCAGGGCTGCAAGGGATTGTGACTGCGGCTCAAAACATCATGCTGGGTGATTTTGAGTATGGCATCGGTGGTGGTGTGGAAGTCATGTCGCGTGGCAGTTACATGTTGCCAGCCTTGCGCTCAGGTGCGCGTATGGGTGACACCAAGGCTATTGACATGATGGTTGCGGTGCTGACCGATCCCTTTGGTGTGGGGCACATGGGTATCACGGCAGAAAACCTTGCCACCAAATGGAACATCAGCCGTGAAGAGCAAGATGCCTTTGCTTGTGAGTCACAGCGTCGTGCCGCAGTGGCGATTGCCGAAGGACGTTTTAAATCACAGATCGTGCCGATCATTCAGCAGACCCGCAAGGGTGAGGTTGTGTTTGACTCCGACGAACACGGCAAGGCCAATACCACCATGGAGTCGTTGGCCAAAATGAAACCGGCCTTCAAGAAAGATGGCACCGTGACGGCGGGAAATGCTTCTGGCATCAACGACGGCGCGGCTTTCTTTGTGCTGGCGGCTGCCGATGTGGCGGCCAAAGCCGGTCAAAAGCCCATCGCCCGCATCGTTTCTTATGCCATTGCTGGTGTGCCCAACGAGATCATGGGTGAAGGGCCGATCCCGGCTACCAAACTGGCGCTTAAAAAGGCCGGGCTGACACTGGACCAGATCGATGTGATTGAGGCCAATGAAGCCTTCGCTGCACAAGCGATTGCTGTCAACAAGGGGCTCGGACTCGACCCCGCCAAGACCAACCCCAATGGCGGTGCCATCGCCCTGGGTCACCCGGTTGGTTGTTCTGGTGCCTTCATTGCCACCAAAGCGGTCTATGAGCTGCAGCGCACCGGCGGTAAGTACGCACTAGCTACCATGTGTATTGGTGGTGGTCAGGGTATTGCGGTGATCTTCGAGCGCCTCTGAGGCTGATCAAAATTCCGGCAACAGAACCCAGCTTGTCTGAGCCCCGGAATAAAGTTCATTTTTAAGCGGGTCTTGGATGCCCTGCCCCTTGGGGTGGGGCATTTTTCTGGGCATATACCCCTTACCAGCTGGCTTCGCGGTCCGGGGTGGCGCTGATTTTGTGGATGGACAAGTCTGCACCATCGTATTCTTCTTCCTGACTCAAGCGCAAACCCAGTGTGGCTTTCAGCACGCCATACACCAGCAGGCCTCCCACGGCTGCCCAGGCTACGCCCAGCAGGGTGCCAAGTATTTGCGCACCCAGCGTGACACCACCCAAACCCCCTAGCGTCTGGCTGCCAAAAATACCGGCGGCAATCCCTCCCAAGGTGCCACATAAACCATGTAATGGCCATACCCCCAGCACGTCGTCAATCTTCCACTTGTTTTGTGTCAGGGTAAACATGCTCACAAACAGTGCGCCAGCTACCAGACCTACCGTGAGTGCACCAAATGGATGCATGATGTCGGAGCCCGCACACACGGCTACCAGGCCAGCCAGGGGGCCGTTGTGGACAAAACCGGGGTCGTTTTTACCCAAGACCAACGCAGCCAACGTGCCACCCACCATGGCCATGAGGGAATTCACCGCCACCAGGCCGGAAATTTTGTCGAGTGTTTGTGCGCTCATCACGTTAAAACCAAACCAGCCCACCGTCAGAATCCAGGCACCCAGCGCCAAAAATGGAATGCTGGAGGGGGGGTGTGCCGACATACCACCGTCTTTTCGATAGCGATTGGCCCGCGCACCCAGCAACAGGACCGCAGGCAAGGCAATCCAGCCGCCAACCGCATGCACCACGACGCTGCCAGCAAAGTCGTGAAACTCGGCACCGGTCAGGCTTTTCAGCCAGGCTTGAAAGCCAAAGTGCTGGTTCCAGGCGATGCCTTCAAAAAATGGGTACACAAAGCCAACGATCACCGCAGTAGCAATCAGTTGTGGCCAAAAACGGGCGCGCTCGGCAATACCGCCTGAAATGATGGCCGGGATGGCGGCCGCAAAGGTCAACAAAAAGAAGAATTTGACCAATTCATAGCCATTTTTGGCTGCCAGTTCCTGTGCACCCACAAAGAAGTGGGTGCCGTAAGCCACGCCATAACCCACCGCAAAATACACCACGGTGCTGATGGAAAAGTCCACCAGAATTTTCACCAGCGCGTTGACCTGGTTTTTGCGGCGTACCGTACCCAGCTCCAAAAACGCAAAACCCGCATGCATGGCCAGCACCATGACTGCGCCGAGAAGAATGAACAGGGTGTCTGCGCCCTGTTTGAGTGCTTCCATGAGAACCTCTTGAGATGAAATGAGTTGATTTGGTGCGGATAGGATGTTGTTACCGTCTGCGCACCAATAAGAAGCAAAAAGTGCGCCAATTTGATATTAAAGCGCGTCATGCTGGTGCGGCTGGTTGGATTGGCAACGAAGCATGGCTCCGTAAAGGCGCATTTCATCTCAAGACTCCGCATGAACCGTACAACCAGGCATCGACATCGCGCCGGTGACCGTGTAGGTTGTCCTTGAGTCACGGGATTGCCCGGCGTTGCCCATAAGATGTTGGGCTATCCTCAAATTTCGCTCTGAGGGCATGACTTTTGTGAAATACACGCCCAATCACTTTGGATTGCACTTCTAGAGCTTCTGGCCGCACGGGTGAAATACGACCAAACACGTCCCTAGCTATACTGCTTAGCGGGTTTCAAAAGTTTTCATCTACATGGTGTTCATCGACAAAACTACTCGTCCAAAACCTGTTTTGCCTCAACTGTCCGAAGAGGGCGCTCTTGATGATGCAGCGATGTCTGGTACAAACCCTGAGGACTTGACGCCTGGTGCCATGCGCGCGCTCATTCATGAACTGCGCATGCGTCAAATTGAGCTGGAGAGACAAAACGACGCGCTGCGCCGTACCCCAGGACCCGCCCTGGATCTGGAAGTCCTGAACTCGATCAACGCTGAAATTGTGGTGCTTGATCAGCACGGCATCATCCGGCAGGTGAACAAACCTTGGCAGCGGTTTGCACTTGAGAACAGTGCCGCGCCAGAGATTCATACCGGCATTGGTTCCGATTATCTGAAGGCTTGTCGGACAGACATCCACAACCCGTTGAGCAGCGCCACGCAAGCTCATGATGGCATCCAAAAGGTGATCACAGGAGAGTTGTCCAGTTTTACCCTCGAATATCCCTGCCATTCCACAACCCGGCAGCGCTGGTTCTCCATGTGCGCCTTGCCATTGGGGAAGAATCCCAAGGATGGCATTACCCTTACACACACCGACATCACCGCGCACAAGCAGGCCCAGGAAGATCTCCTTATTGCCGCGGCAGCTTTTGAAATTGCCCAACCCATTGTGATCTTGGACATGTATGGCCGTGTGTTACGAGTCAACCAAGCCTTCACAGACATCACCGGCTACAGTGACCAGGTCATTTCTGGCAAGACGACCATCCTCTTGTTTTCAAAGAGAGAGCCTGTGTCAACTTACAAAAACATCTGGCATGACACTTCGCAGACCGGTGTCCGGCGTTGGCAATGCTGGCTTCGACACCAAAACGGCGAAGACATCTTTGCCCAAGGCACGGCAACCGCTGTCAAAAACAAAGAAGGCACCATCACGCATTACGTGTCCACCTTCCATGATCACACTCTCGTCCATCAACAAGAACAACAACGTGTGTTGCATGAAGCAGCCCACCGTGAAGCACTGGTGCGTGAGGTGCATCACCGGATCAAGAACAACCTGCAAGGTATCAGAGGCTTGCTTCAGCGGTTTGGTCGTGAAAAACCTGAAATTGCCGAACAAATGCATGTTGTTGCCGGTCATCTGAACGGGATTTCCATCATCCACGGGCTCCAGGGTAGACATGATCAGTCTTTGGTTCGCCTGTGCGAGCTGACGCGTGAAATTGCCTTGGCGACAAGTGTGCTCTGGCAAACGGATATCCACATCACCATTCCTGACAATTGGGTTTTTCGTGTTGTCGCTGAAAAAGAAGCGGTCTCAATGGCGCTGGTGCTCAATGAACTGCTGGTGAATGCGATTAAACACGGCGGCAAAGCGCGGGGCCATGTCAGCGTCTCGTTACAGCAAGGCCATGGCATCGAAGGGGTTGAGGTGAATATTCTGAATGCCGGTTTCCTGCGCAACAACAAGAATCGTCCTACAGGGCATCATCACGGGTTGCAGTTGATTGAGTCACTGCGCCCACGTGAAGGTTTGACGGTGACGCTAACACAGCGCGGCGATCATGTGCATACTCATCTCCATATCACAGCGCCCGTGATTACCCTGGATGCCAATAGCTAATATGAACACCCCAAAAGTGCGTACAAACGGTTGTCACCTGCTTCTGGTGGACGATGACCGTCTGGTGTTGTCCATGTTGGCCCTGGCTTTAACCCATGCGGGCTACCAAATCACCACCGCAGAATCCGCAGAGGAAGCAGAAAATTGTTTATCCGAGGGCTGCCAACGCCCCCAATTGGTCATTCTCGATGTGCAAATGCCTGACCAAAATGGCTTGACGCTGGCACAGCGATTGCATGAGCTGGATCACATTCCTTTCATGATTCTCAGCGCCTACAGTGACGCAGAAACAGTTCAAAAGGCAACTGCACAAGGTGCGCTGGGCTACGCGGTCAAACCGATAGACCCGGCGCAATTGATCCCTGCCATCGAAGCGGCGTTGGCTCGTGCCAACGATTTGCACGAGCTCAGAACCACCCGCATGCAACTGCAAACCGCCTTGGACAACGAGCGCGACATCAATCTGGCCGTGGGCATCACCATGATGCAGCACCGCCTGTCCCGCAAGGCTGCCTTTGACATGCTGCGCCAGAGTGCACGTCGCCAGCAGCGCAAATTGAGTGAATTGGCGCAAGGCATCATCCACGCAGCGGAAGCCATCCAACTCTAAACCACATCACGTTGAATAGTCGAGTGATTTGATCTATCGCAATAAATTGGTATAAAGCCCATACAACGTGCTCGCCCCTCCCCCCGGTGGTATGTTTTTGAGGCCCTGAACCCGCCTTGTCATCCCCTCCTATATGCGCCCGTGCGCACAATGGCTATTGATAAGGTTCGCGGTTATGCGTTTGAATCACTTCAGAGTTTCCACTCGACTGATCCCGAGGGTCAGCATTGGTGGCATGGATCTGTTTGGCATCAGCCAGACCCATCCCGTCCTCCAACCCCGCGCATCCGGGCACACACCCAGACTACCTTCAAGGGGTATTCCAGATTGGGGTGGACAATAAAGTTTGAAGTCTTTTTGACCTCAAGCCCTTACAAATAATGCTCAAGTAGCTATTGTAAATATAGCAATTACGTTCAACAGCGCCTGCTTTATTACCCAGAGTCCATCATGCGAACCAATCTACCCGTCACCCATAGCGAGTACCAGTTTCCGAGCTCTGAAACCCTGCTATCGACAACCGATCTGGAAAGTCGTGTCACCTACGCCAATGCTGCTTTTATCCGTACCAGTGGCTTCGAGCGCGAGCAATTGGTGGGGCAGCCCCATAACCTGGTACGCCACCCTGACATGCCTGCAGAAGCCTTTGCCGATATGTGGCGTAGTTTGAAGGCAGGTCAATCCTGGCGTGCTTTGGTGAAAAACCGACGCGTGGATGGTGATTACTACTGGGTCTGTGCCAATGCCGCCCCAATGCGACGTCATGGTCAGGTGACCGGCTACTTGTCCGTGCGTACAAAACCATCCCGCACGGAGGTCGATGCGACACAGGCGTTGTACCAACGCTTCAAGGAGGGCCGCGCCGCTGGTCTGGCTTTTCACCGGGGGATGATTGTGCGCACCGGCTTGCTGCAATGGCTCAGTGCCTTGCAGCTGTTGCCCACTGCCTGGCGCGTGCGCTTGCCCATGCTGGGGGTGGGCATTGCAACCTTGGCCGCGTTGTCGTGGTCTGGCCTGGCCGGACTCACATTGGCGGCTGTTGGGGCAAGCATGATCACCAGCCTGATGTTGGCGAACTGGGTTATTGAGGCGCAGATCACCTCCCCATTGAGCCGCATTCTGGGCGCAGCCCAACAAGTGGCCAGTGGTGAGGTTGCGCCAGACATGAACCTGAACCGCTGTGACGACATAGGCATGATTGCCCGATCCATCAACCAGGCCGGACTGAATTTGAACGCATTGGTGGCCGATGTGTATGAGCAGGCGGCTGGTGTACAAGTAGCCAGCCAGCAAATTGTCAACGCCACCTATGATTTATCCGGTCGTACGGAGCAGGCGGCTTCCAGTTTGGAGCAAACCGCTGCCGCCATGGAGCAGCAAACGGCCTCCATCCAACAAAATTCCGAAACCGCGCGTCAAGCCAGTCTGCGCACCCAGGGTGCTACGCAAATAGCCGAACAAGGGGGGCAGGCCATGGTCGATATGGAAAATACCATGGGCATGATCATCACCTCCAGTCGCAAGATCGCCGACATTATTCAAGTGATTGATGGCATTGCTTTTCAAACCAATATTCTGGCGTTGAACGCTGCGGTAGAAGCTGCACGGGCGGGCGAACAAGGACGTGGCTTTGCGGTGGTGGCCAGCGAAGTGCGCAGTCTGGCTGGGCGTTCGGCAGCAGCGGCCAAAGAAATCAAGGTGCTGATTGAGGACTCGGCAAGCAAGGTTAAAAGTGGCTCACACTTGGTGTCCGATGCGGGCAAGACCATGAGCGAGGTGGTGACACATATCAAAGGTGTCAATACCCTGATGGCGGCGATCACCGCTGCATCCCAAGAACAATCGCTGGGTATTTCCCAGGTCGGTATGGCTGTGACGCAACTCGATCAGATGACGCAGCAAAACGCGGCCATGGTCGAGCAAAGCAGCGTTGCGGCCATCAACATGGGTGCTCAGGCGCAGCGGCTGTTTGATGCAGTGAAGGTGTTTTCAGCGTAACGCATGGGTTTAGAAACCAGACAGAATCACTGCACATAGACCGGAACCAGGCGATCCCCCCAATCTTCCAGGCAGTCAAGTTTTAATGACGCTATGCTCCTGGCTCAAACATTCACAATGAAACCCAATTTTTCCCAGATAGCGGCCACCCATACCCACCCATACCAGAGCGCTATGGGTTGGGCTTTGCTCGCCTTGGCGGTGCCCTTGCTTTGGTGGGTGTCGGAACCCACACGCCAGGTGATCATTCATCCACAAGGATTTCTGTTTTTCCATACCGTTGCAGAAATTTTTGCGGTGGTGGTGGCGCTGCTGATTTTCATCACCGGTTACCGGGCGATTTTGTCAATCCGCAAAAACGCAGTGGTGCTGCTGGGCATCCTGTTTTTGGGGGTTGGTCTGCTGGATTTGCTGCACCTGATGAGTTATGTGGGTATGCCAGATGCCATCACCCCCAACAGTCCGCATAAATCCATCTTCTTCTGGTTGGCTGCACGTTTACTCGGGGCTGGTGCATTGCTGTTGTACGTGCTGCTGCAAGTGGTTTCAGAAGTCAGCACCCGGCGCAAGCGCTTCGCGCTGGCCTTGATGCTCGGTGTGGTGTGCCTGGTGGGTGCGGTAGGGCTGCTGTGGCCTGAGCGCGTGCCCGCGTTGTTTGTGACGGGGGTTGGCCTCACACCACTGAAAATTGGCCTGGAATGGCTCATCATTGCCATGAATCTGATCACCGTGGGTGTGTTGTGGCAGCGCCGACAAGCGTTGCAGCGCGAATGTGTCATGGCACTGATCTTTGCCGCCGCTTTATCCGCTGCATCCGAGTTGTTTTTCACCATGTTGGGCATTGTTGACAAAGACGCAGCCAATGTCATTGGACACATTTACAAAGTAGCTGCCTACCTGTATTTGTTCCATGCCACTTTCAACGAAGCCCTGCAACGCCCCCTGCAGCGCCTGGAAGTGCAGCATTTGCGCGAGAAACTGATTTTGAGTGCGGCACCCGACGGCATTCTGTGGGTGGACAGCCAGGGCAAGATTCTCATGGCCAACCCGGCCATGGAAACACTGTCAGGCTATACCCCGGATGAGTTGATTGAGCAGAATGTAGACATCTTTTTACCTGAGCATTTGCGTGTACGTCACGCCCAGTCCATCCGCGCCCATTTCACGGCCCCCCATGCCAGAGGCATGGGGTTGATGGACTTGAAACTGCTGCGCCGCGATGGTCAGGTTTTACCCGTGGATATTTCCCTGGGGCATTGGGAAGATGAAGGCACGCAATATGCCATTGCCTATATCCGGGACTTAAGTGAGCGCAAACGGTTTGAGGACTCGCTCAAACACCAGGCCACGCATGATGAACTGACCGGTTTGCCCAACCGCTGGCTGTTTCGCCTGCAGCTTGACCAAGCGCTGGCCCGTGCAGCACGCGCCCAGCGGCATGTGGCCGTGTTGTTCATTGACCTGGATTATTTCAAGAACATCAATGACAGTTTTGGCCATAGCACAGGGGATGCGCTACTGGTGCAATCGAGCCAGCGCATGCGTAGCGTGCTGCGGGAAAACGATACCCTGGCTCGCCAGGGCGGCGACGAATTTGCCGTGTTACTGGCTGATTTGATCACCCCCGAAGAAGCCCTTGGTGTGGCCAACAAACTGCTGACCTCCTTGCAGGCCGCTTACCCACTGCATGGTCAGGATGTGTATTCAGGGGCCAGCATCGGGTTGGCGTTTTACCCACACGATGCTCAAACCAGTGAATCGCTGTTGCGCTACGCCGACATGGCCATGTACCAGGCCAAGGCAGACGGGCGTGGCTCCTATGCTTGTTATGCGCGCGAAATGGATCAATTGGCGCATGACAACATGCAGCTGCATACCCACCTGAAAGAGGCAATTGCACAAAATCGTTTGCAATTGCATTACCAGCCACAAGTTAATGTGGTCACCGGCAAGATCGTTGGAGCCGAGGCCTTGTTGCGCTGGTTTGACCCGCTGCTGGGCTCTATTCCCCCCGCACGGTTTATCCCGGTCGCCGAAGCTACCGGGCTGATCTTGCCCTTGTCCGCCTGGGTGCTTGAAACTGCTTGCCAACAAATTGCCGCCTGGACACAAGCGGGTACCCCTTTGTGTGTGGCTGTCAATTTTTCGGCACAACAATTTCGTCAGGCTGATTTGTCTGTGAAGATCAGCCAGATACTGGCTCGCACGGGTGCTCAGGCACAGTGGCTTGACATTGAAGTCACCGAATCCATGGCCATGGAGCAACCTGAACAAGCACGTGCCCAACTTGAGGCACTGGTGGCCATGGGCTGCCGCGTCGCACTGGATGATTTTGGTACCGGTTATTCGTCGCTGGCCTACCTCAAAATGTTGCCCATTCACAAACTCAAGATTGACAAGAGCTTCATGGATGGCATACCCAGTGATGCCAGCGATGCCGCTATTTCGCGCGCCATCATTGCATTGGCCAAGAGTCTGGGCATGGAGTTGATTGCAGAAGGTGTGGAAACCGATGCCCAACTGGCTTTTTTGCGCCAATATGGTTGCCAAACCTACCAGGGCTGGCTGTTTGCCAAGGCCATGGCCGCATCGGATCTGAGTGCGATGTTACGTGCCGAGTCAGGCTCGATGCCGCATTGAACACCATGACGGGCTCCCTTAAGCTCCATCGGCTTCCCAAGCCATAAACTCCAGGGCTTTTTAGGCTATCACCATGAACCTCAACATCTCCCTGATAGGTGCTCCTACCGACATTGGCGCAGGAAGCCGCGGGGCCAGCATGGGGCCAGAAGCCCTGCGCGTGGCCAACATCGTCACCGTGCTTGAAGGCCTGGGCCTGAACGTGCAAGACCGGGGTAACCTGACTGGCCCACACAACCCATGGTTGCCGCCTGTGGACGGTTACCGGCACTTGCAGGAGGTGGCCCAGTGGAACCAGTCGGTACACGACGCGGTGTATGCCGAACTTGCCCAAAAGCGCTTGCCGATTCTGCTCGGCGGTGACCACTGTCTGGGCTTGGGGTCGATCAGCGCAGTGGCTCGCCACTGCCGTGCCACCGGTCAGAAGCTGCGGGTGCTGTGGCTGGATGCCCATGCCGACTTCAATACCGCCGCGCTGACCCCCAGCGGCAACATCCATGGTATGCCGGTGGCCTGCCTGTGTGGTTATGGGCCGGATGTACTGACCCACATCGGTGGTCAGGTGCCCGCCATTGAGGCCAAGTGGGTGCGCCAGATTGGTATACGCAGTGTGGATGAGGGTGAAAAACGGCTGGTGCACAGCGCTGGTCTGGAGGTGTTTGACATGCGTTATATCGATGAGATGGGCATGCGTGCCGCCATGGAACTGGCACTGGCCCTGGTGGATGCCAACACCCACCTGCATGTGAGTTTTGACGTGGATTTTCTTGACCCTGACATTGCCCCCGGCGTGGGTACCACCGTACGCGGTGGCCCTACCTACCGCGAAGCGCAGTTGTGTATGGAGATGATTGCCGACACCGGGCGACTGGCCTCGCTGGACGTGATGGAGCTCAACCCGGCCTTTGATGTGCGCAACAAAACCGCCGAGGTGGCGGTGGACTTGATCGAGTCGCTGTTTGGCAAAAGCACCCTGATGCGCAAGACGCGTTGAGACACGCCCGCAGATACCCCGCACCACATGCGGGTCTGCGGATACAAGTCCAAGGCGTATCATTTCAGCGTCGTTGATCTGGAATACCCCCACATGTCCCCATCTGAATTTCCGTTGCTCAGCCGCTTGAAGGAATGGCAATTCAATGTGCTGACCATTGTCACCACCGTGTTGTTTGCAAACGTGGTGGTGGCGGGGGTGGAGTGGCTGCTGCTGGGGCATGTGAGAGCCGACTCGATGACCGTCAGTACCCTGTCCGGGCTGATCATCGCCACACTGGTGGTTCATGTGGTGGCCCAATTGCGCACCCATATGCTCCGAATCCATCGGCACAGGCAAACCAACATTGAGCTGACGCAGGCCAACGCCCGTCTGGCAGAAAACAATGCATTGCTGGCCACGCTGATGGAAGCCATCCCTATTCCGATTTTTTACAAGGATGCCCAGGGCTTGTATCTGGGTTTCAACCAGGCCTATGAAGATTTTCTGGGCCGTAAACGCTCGGAACTCATTGGCAGAAGCGTTTTTGACATTGCCCCCCAAGACTTGGCCGAGGTCTACCACGCGCAAGATATGAAGCTGATGGCGCAGCGTGGTACCCAGATTTATGAAACCCAGGTGAAAGATGGTCAGGGCCAGATGCATACGGTGATTTTTCACAAAGCCGCCTTCATCGATACGGCAGGTGTGGCCCGTGGCCTGGTGGGTGGCATTCTGGATATCACCAGCCGCAAACAATCGGAGCAGGCCCTCAAGGAAAGTGAACACCGCACCCAGTCGCTTTACGCCCTGCTGCGCCGGGTCGCTGACAACGTGCCCGACATGATCTGGGCCAAAGACCTGGAGAAACGCTATCTGTTTGCCAACAAGTCGTTTTGCGAGCAGTTGCTCAACGCCCGGGACACCGACGAGCCGATCGGCAAGGATGACCTGTTTTTTGCCCTGCGGGAACGCGCCCAGCACCCTGAAAACCCGCTGTGGCACACGTTTGGCGAGCCCTGCCAGGAAACCGACGAAGTGACCCTGCGCCAAAGCGATACCTTGCAGTTTGACGAGTTGGGCTACGCGCAAGGCAAGCCACTGGCGCTGGCCGTACGCAAAGCGCCCTTGATGGGTGAAAACGGTGACATCATTGGTGTGGTGGGTTCTGCGCGGGATGTCACCACAGAGCGTGAAGCCCAGGAAAAACTGCAAGTGTCTGCCCTGGTGCTGGCCAACAGCAGTGAGGCCTTGCTGTTGACCGACGCGAATAACTGCATTGTGGACATCAACCCGGCTTTCACGCTCCTGACCGGTTACACGCTTGATGAAGTCATCGGGAAAAATCCCCGGATACTGCGCTCGGGCAGGCATGATGCCGACTTTTACCAAGCCATGTGGACCCGAATTCAAGCCACAGGCCAGTGGCAAGGCGAGGTGTGGAACCGGAAGAAAAACGGCGAGGCTTTTGCCGAGTGGTTAACCATCAACACCCTTTACCATGACGATGGCAGCGTGCACCGGCGGGTCGGCTTGTTCAGCGATATCACCGATAAAAAACGTTCGGAGGAATTGATCTGGAAACAAGCCAACTTCGATCAGCTGACAGACTTGCCCAATCGGCGTATGTTCCTGGATCGCCTGGCGCAGGATCTGAAAAAGGCACACCGTGGCGGCTTCAAGCTGGCGCTGATGTTCATTGATCTGGATCGCTTCAAGGAGGTCAACGACACCCTTGGGCACGACCGGGGGGATGTCTTGCTGACCGAAGCGTCCCAACGTATTGCCGGCTGTACCCGCGAATCAGACACCGTGGCGCGTCTGGGGGGTGATGAGTTCACCGTGATCCTGACTGACCTGATGGACAACACCGGTATTGACCGCATTGCCCGTGACATTCTGGCGGCCCTGGCTGAACCCTTTACGCTGGGATGCGAGCGTGCTTTTGTCTCTGCCAGCATCGGTATCACGTTGTACCCTGATGATGCGACCAGTCTGGAGGACTTGCTGAAAAACGCTGATCAGGCCATGTATGTGTCCAAAGCCAATGGGCGTAATTGCCTGAGCTATTTCACCCGCACCATGCAGGAGGCCGCCCTGCATCGCATGCATTTGCTGGCGGACTTGCGCGTGGCGTTGGCAGAAAACCAGTTTGAACTGCACTACCAGCCGATTCTGGATTTGCCAAACCACCAGATCCACAAAGCCGAGGCGTTGCTGCGCTGGACGCACCCGGTCAGAGGGGTGGTTAGCCCGGCCGAGTTCATTCCGCTGGCCGAAGAATCCGGCCTGATCCACACGTTGGGGGACTGGGTGTTTGCCCAGGCTGTGGCACAAGTCAAAGCCTGGCGCACCCGGATTGACCCGGATTTTCAGATCAGTGTGAACCTGTCACCCGTACAGCTTCAGTCGGGTGCAGAGCGTTTGCATTGGCAGCAGCATTTAGCCGATGTCCAGCTGGGTGGTGAAGCGGTGGTACTGGAGATTACCGAGGGCTTGCTGCTGGAGACATCACCTCAGCTCACCGCCGAACTGTTGGCCTACCGCGATGCGGGCATCCAGGTTGCCATTGATGACTTTGGCACCGGTTATTCGGCCATGGCCTACCTGAAACAGATGGACATTGATTTCCTCAAAATAGACCGCTCCTTCGTTCGCAATCTGGGCACGGATGCCAGCGACCAAGCCTTGTGCGAAGCCATGGTGGTGATGGCTCACAAACTGGGGTTGAAGGTGATTGCTGAAGGGGTCGAAACCAGCTTGCAACGTGACTTGCTGCAAGCCATGGAGTGTGACTTTGCGCAAGGCTTTTTATTTTCCAAGGCCTTACCCGTCGAGGAGTTTGAACAGCTGCTTGCCACCTTCAGTCACCATCCGTCAGTGCCATAATTTTAATTAAAGCAGGCTGTAGCGCTTGTCTATCAAGCGCTAGTAGCTATCAAATGGCGAGTTCAACTACGAACTGCGTGAGGTTTGAAATCTGGTGGGTGATTGAGGTGAACAGCTAGCATGTACATCCGATCAACCTGACCGTTCATCTGACGCACATGACACATTACCGCCACCTCAATCAAAACGAAAGATACCAAATTGAAGCCCTCGTGACCGCGCAGGTTGATGTCTCGAGCATTGCCAAGCAACTCGCCCGCCATATTGACACCATCAAACGAGAGCTCGCCAGAGGCAGCCAGCCTGACGGGTCGTACTGCGCAGAGCTCGCCCATGCGCTGAGCCAGAAACGCAAGACTGGAAGTCGCAACGCCCGACGCATTGATCAGGACTGCTGGAGCTTGGTTTGGAAACACCTGGATTTGGGCCTATCGCCACAGCAAGTCGCACAGCGCCTCAAAGAGCAAAACATGGCCCGCGTGAGTCACGAGTGCATCTATCAAAAGCTCTATGCCAGCGCCCAATTGCCTGCCCAGCTGCGCTGTCAGCGAAAGAAAAGGCGTGCACGCGCCACGGCCAAACGTAGCAACAGCCGCCGCGGTGCCATCCGAGATCGCGTGGGTATTGAAGAGCGCCCAGCTATTGTTGAACAAAAGAGCCGCATCGGCGATTGGGAGGGTGATACGGTCGTTGGTAAGCAGCATCTGGGAGGGTTGGTGACCTTGGTCGACAGGGTCTCGCGTTACACCTTGGTGGGTCTTGTGCAACGCCGCTGTGCGAACACAGTGGAGAGTGCCATCGTACAGATGCTCACACCCCACAAAGAGCGCTGCCACACCGTGACGTTGGACAACGGCTCAGAGTTTGCCAATCACCTGGAATTTGCCCAAGCACTGCAAACCGATGTGTACTTTGCCAAGCCACACCACCCTTGGCAGCGGGGGCTCAATGAAAACACCAATGGCCTGTTGCGTCACTACTTTCCCAAGGGGGCGAACTTGCTCAAAGTCACCACCGAGGAGGTGCAGCGCTCCGCAAATCGCCTCAATCATCGGCCCCGAAAGTGTCTGGGCTGGCGCACGCCGCATGAGGTCTTTTATGACTTACCCATGACTGCTCTTACACTCTGACTTGGCCCTCACGCAGTTCGTAGTTGAACTCGCCAATTAAAACATTTCCCATTCGCCGTCTGCTGGCTTTTGGGGTGCAGCCGGTTTGGGGCTGGGCTTGGGTGCTGGCTTGTGGGCGGCCTGGGGTGCTGCGGGCGCATGTCCCAGCTTCAAGGCACCTCCACCCACTTGGGGGCGTGGCTTGCTGGCCAGTTGTGGCCGTGGCGCAGATGCCGCAACCGCCGCAGGTGCCGGGCGTGGTCGTACAGGTGCAGTCGCCATGCGCGACATGCTGTGGGTATCGCTGCCCTTGAACACCGCCACGGTCTGCATCAGATCCTGCGCCTGGGCATTCAAACTGGCCGCCGCTGCAGCCATCTGTTCCACCAGTGCGGCGTTTTGCTGGGTGGCCTGATCCATTTCCATGACCGCTTCGCCGACACTGGCCACACCATGAGCCTGCTCACTGGTGGCCGCGCTGATTTCTCCCATGATGTCGGTCACCCGGCGGATGGAGCTCACCACCTCGGCCATGGTGGAGCCTGCCTGATCGACCAACTGCGAACCCAGTTCAACCCGCTCAACGCTGGTGTTGATCAAAGCCTTGATCTCTTTGGCAGCCTCCGCCGAACGCCCGGCCAGGGAACGCACCTCACTGGCCACCACCGCAAAACCGCGACCTTGTTCACCGGCTCGGGCGGCTTCGACTGCGGCGTTGAGTGCCAGGATATTGGTCTGGAAGGCAATGCCATCAATTACGCTGATGATGTCGCTGATCTTGCGGCTGGCCTCATTGATGCCGCGCATGGTGTCCACCACCTGACCCACCACCTGACCACCTTGAGCGGCCACGCTGCTGGCATTCATGGCCAGCTGGTTGGCCTGGCGGGCACTCTCGGCGGACTGGTTGACGGTTTCGGTCAGGTGCGCCATGCTGGTAGAGGTGCGCTGCAAATTGCTGGCGGTTTGCTCGGTGCGGTTACTCAAATCCTGGTTGCCACTGGCAATTTCGGCACAGGCAATTTCGATGCTGCTGGCCCCGGAGCGCACGGCACCTACAGCTTGTGCCATACGTATCAAAGTGGATTTGAGGGCCTCTCCCGAGGGTGTAATCACCTTGATGGCCGCAACATCCAGGGCAATACCATCGGATTGGTTGACCCGTGTCACCATGGTGGCCAGTTCTTCGCCCGCACGGGCGGCACTCGCCATGCCAAGCACCAACGCAATTTCAACCCCCGACTGCACCACCACATAAATGGCATGCAGAATGATGACGGCAAAATTAGGCGTGCCCAGGCAATACACCCCCAAACCTGCTGCTTGCAAACGGTCAAAAACGACATGGTGTACGGCATAGGCGGCAGCCGCAAACACAATCACCTTCCAGTCACGGTACACCAGCATCAATGCCAACGTGACAAACACTCCAAAGTGGAATTCGATCATGCCGAGACTGAGCTGAATGTGCAGCACCACCAGCCCAATCAGCGCAAAGGTCAGCACATATTTACTCAGGACTGTACCTTTGGCGCTGGTATACACCACCACGGACAGCAAACCCAAAACGACCACAGTGCCCACGGCCAACGTGGTGTCCACAAACTGAAAGCCCAAGATCAGCGCGGCCAAAGCACTGATCGCAATGGCCAGCAAAACCATGCGGTCACCAAAAATGGCGGTTGCCTGTGCCGGGTTAGACGTTTCTGTCGAATTCATTCAAAAACTCCTGGTTAACGTGAATCGATGGTAGGGACAATTTCACCCATTATGAAATTTAGTTTGCATAAACGCCTTGGGCCGGATCCATCATGCAACACGTTGTCATGATGCTCATTGGCCAAAATATCGCGCAGCAAACTCTGCTGCGGTGATGGGGCGACTGAAGTAATAGCCTTGGAAGATGTGGCAACCCATGTCCCCGAGACGGTGGACTTGCTCTGCGGTTTCCACCCCTTCGGCAATCACTTCCATGTTAAAGCTGTCGGCAACCGCCAGCATGGCCTTGACGATGGCGGTGTCAGCCGGGTTTTCAACCATGTCCCGCACAAAAGACTGGTCAATTTTGATGACATCCACCGGCAGACGTTTGAGGTAAGCCATGGACGAGTAGCCCGTGCCAAAGTCATCAATGTGGAACTGCACACCCAGGTCGCGCAACACGTTCATACGCTCCACCGCACGATCAGTGTCCACCACCAGCATGCCCTCGGTGATCTCCAGCATGACCTGTCGCGGGTCCGCCAACCCCTGCAATGCCTGCTGAACAACGTGAACAAAGTCAGCTTGCTGAAATTGCCGGGGGCTGACGTTGATGGCCAGACCAAACCCCGGCGGTAGCAGACCTGCGTCACCCCATTGCCGCAATTGGGCCATGGCACTGTTCATCACCCAGGCACCAATTTCAAGGATCAGGGTGGATTCTTCTGCCATCGGAATAAATTCCGCCGGTGAAACCCAGCCACGCTGCGGGTGCTGCCACCGGATCAGCACCTCGGCACTCAGCAGCTTGCCTGTGTGATCCACCTGGGGCTGATAGGCCAGTGAAAACTGCTGTTTGTGCAAGGCTTCGCGCAGATCGGTTTCCATTCGGTGCCGCGCCTGTGCGCTGGCTTGCATTTGCGCCTGAAAGAAATGAATGCAGTTGCCACCCGCCATTTTGGCGTGGTGCAGCGCGGTGTCGACGTTTTTCAGCAGTTCCTCGGCATCGTTGCCATCGGCCGGGAACAGTGTCACACCAATGCTGGCCGACAGGTGCAAACTTTGTTCCCCCACCGCATAAGGCAGCGCCAATACGGATCGGATCGAATAGGCTACCTGGTGCGCCGCGTGTGCCGCCTCTTCAGCTGTTTCGCCCAATCCGGTCAACAACACCACAAACTCATCCCCGCCCAGACTGGCCAACAAATCGGTGCTGCGCACCGTATTGAGTCGACGCGCCACCTCCAGCAAAACGCTATCGCCCGCAGCATGCCCAAGCGCATCATTGAGCCGCTGAAAGTGATCCAAATCCACGAACAGCAGCGCACCATGGCGGTTCAACCGTTCAGACAGCGGGGCCTCGTGTTCCAGCCGCTCCTTGAGCATGCGCCGGTTGGCCAGCCCGGTCAGTGCTTCGTGGTAAGCCAGATGCGTGGCCTGGGCCTCGGCGCTGATACGTGCGGCAATGTCCTGCTCCAGTTCGGCATTGGTTTGCCGCAACTGGGTGTAAGCCTCTTCGAGTTTGTCCTGCATTCCATGGAACGCCTCAAACAACTGATCCAACTCATCCTTGTCGGACGCTGGGCTGTGTGGTGCAAGCAACGGTACGTGCATCGGTGTCCGCAAGTCAACCCCCCGGATCAGCCGCGCCAGCGACACCAGATGCCGAGTGACCAGGGCGTGAACAATGTACAAAATAAAAAGTGACACACAAAACGTCTTGAAACTCTGGGTCAACAAAATGACCAAAGCACGATTGAACAGACGCTCATACACGTCATCCAGGGTGCCTTCAATGGTCAATGTGCCAATGGTGCTGCTTCTGCCATGGTCATCAAATTCCAGCGGAATATGCCAAACCATGACCGCGTTGTCCTGGTGTTGGCCCACAGTCACGTACAAGGGGTGCTGCGTTTTTTCCTTGGACTCTTGCACTTGAGCCAAGCGGATGTCGGGCAGGCGCACAATGCCTTCGAGCTGGGCCTGCAGCTGGGGCAGGTCGACTCGCCACAAACTGCGCGCCAAGCTGTCGTGGTAGCTGCCACGAATTTGTTCAACCCGTCGCTCGATGGCATCTACGTCGCGCTGATAGTCCAGGTAAAGCTGGAAGGCTGTCAGCGCAAGGGTGAGCATTGAACTGAAGATCAGGATATTCAGCAGCAAGCGACGACCAATCCCGCCAAGGAGGGAAAACTTGGACAGGCCAAAACCCTGCGGCCTGGGCGAGGGGGTGGGCTTGCCTGTTTCTTGCCGTTCAGCCTGGTGAAACGAAGCGACAGCACTGGCGGGTTGTTCTGTCATTGGCTTGCAGCCTGGAGCGATTTTGCTCCGGCAAAAATGGTGTTTGAGCTCTACCTGAAGCCATCATTCTCGCTCAAATAGAGCGCTTTATTGTGGGGTTTCCGCGCGTGATGGATGCACGGTTGTCCAGAGAATTTCCGGTTTGTTCAGGGTCTCGGCAACGGCTTCCAGCCGAGCCATCAAGGGCACCGCATCAGGGCGTTTTTTGGACAGCACCAGATAGACATCTAGCCGCTCAAACACCTCGAACGCCAGACGCTTGTTGGGCCGAACGGCCAGCACTTCAGTGGATGGGCCGGTGTAGTCAATCAGATAGTCCGCACGGCCACGCTCCAGCATGGCGAAAGCGGCTTCATGGGTTTGTGCCACGTTGTTGATGACCCCATTTTTTTGATCCTCGATGAATTTCAATAGCCCACCATAGCTGTAACCCAAAATGGTGATAACACGTTTGCCAACCAAGCCTTCTCTGGACTTGACCGGCGCGGCATTTGCACCACTGTAAATCCTCAGTTCGGTGCTGGCCACGGGAAGTTTGCTGACCAGACAACAGTCCTGCAACACCGGGGCTTTGACCAGCATGGAAAACTCGGCCGTGCCATTACGCAAGTTCTCGAACATGCGTGCGGCGGGATAGCCCTTGCCATGCCAGGGAACCCCGGCTTTGCGAAACAGCACGGCAGCCAGGCGCAGTAGCGGGTTGTCCGGCTCACCCTGCGCATCCCGCCGGGTAGTCCAGACCGACTCGCTGGGGTAGGCGTATTCAATTTCAGCGGTGGCAGGTGTCGGCGGCTGCGCCAGCGCGAGGCACGGTATCAGCCCAAGCACCGCCCAACGGGCCGCTTGGACCACAAAGAACCGGCTGATGGTGGGCCTTGGTGAATCAGGCATGCTCAACCTCCGTTTCCGACAGCCGCCCATGGCGTTGGAGTATTCAAGTCGTTCGCTCCATCAAAAACACACATCGCAAATTATGTGGCGAGCTTGCCAGTGACGCTTTTTAACACGCGAATCAAATGCGCTAGGTTGAATGGTTTGCTCACATGGTCATTCATACCCGCGTCCAGGCAAGCCACACGGTCCGTGTCCATGGCGTTGGCGGTCATGGCCACAATCGGCAGCGTGTTGTTATCAAGAGTTTGCCGGATGGCGCGGGTGGCATCCAGGCCGTCCATCACTGGCATTTGCATGTCCATCAGCACCACATCAAAGGGGATGCTGGTGGCGGCAATCAGATTCAGCGCCTCTTGGCCATTGTTGGCTAAAGTGATTGCCGCACCTTCGCTTGCCAGTAGTTCACGGGCAATTTGCTGGTTTATAAAGTTGTCCTCCACCACCAAAATACGCATTCCCTCCAGCGCCAGGATGGCCGCTGTTGATTCGGTGTCAGGGGTATACATTGCATTTGCAAACGACCCTTCGGGCAGTTCAGTAGGGCTGGGGGACGGCACATGTGGTCGTGAGCTTGTTGCAAGATGCGCGTTGGCTGCCCGTGGCAACGCTATGCTGAAGTAAAACCGACTGCCCTGCCCCAGGGCACTTTGCAATTCCAGTTTGCCGCCCATCAATTCAATCAGGCGTTGACTGATGGCTAGTCCCAAGCCGCTGCCGCCGAAACGACGTGTGGTGGAGGCCTCGGCCTGGGTGAATCCGGTGAAAATTTTGGCTTGATTTTCTGGTGCAATGCCAATGCCGCTGTCTTCCACGGTAAATTTCAGCATCACATGGTCTGCCGCGTGATCCATTTGCTCAATGGACAAGGTGACCTCGCCTTGCTGTGTAAATTTGACTGCATTGCCACACAAATTAATCAGCACTTGTTTGAGTCGCAGCGCATCTCCGACCACTCTCCCAGGGAGGTGAGGGGCCAGGCTGAGGCGCAAATGCACGGGTTTGTTCCCAATGTAGGCGTTGACGACCACTTGCACGTCAGAGACCAGTGTTTGCAAGGCAAAGGGTTGCGGGTCAAGTGTCATCTTGCCGGCTTCGGCCTTGGAAATGTCCAGAATGTCGTTCAGCAAAACCAGTAGTGACTGGGCGGCGCGCTCGCTTTTGGCGGTGTAGTCGGCCTGCTTGGGTGTGAGCTCAGTTTTGCCCAGCAGCATGAGCATGCCCAAGATGGCGTTCATGGGGGTGCGTATCTCGTGGCTCATGTTGGCCAAAAACTGGCTCTTGGAGCGCGAGGCCTCCTGCGCCGCCTCGGTGGCCTCCATCAGCTCGGTAATGTCGACCCGGAAACCGACGGTGTAGCCATTGGGCATGCGGCGCTCCAGAATACGCATTGTTCGTCCATTACCCAGTTTTTGGGTCAAGCGAGACATGGGTAAGCGATGCAGCGCCAGCCGCTCAGCAACCCATTCCTCGACGCGGCCTACCGCTTGTATGTATTGCCCACGCTCCGCACCTGCACGAATCAGCGTCTCGAAACGGATACCTGGCTGAACCAGATCGTCATCCAGGGAGTAAACCTCACGGTAACGCTGGTTGCACAACACCAGCTCATCCTGATCGTCAAAGAGCGCAAAAGCATCGTCCAGCGCTTCAATACTGCCT
This sequence comes from Rhodoferax lithotrophicus, assembly GCF_019973615.1. GTDB lineage: Bacteria > Pseudomonadota > Gammaproteobacteria > Burkholderiales > Burkholderiaceae_C > Rhodoferax > Rhodoferax lithotrophicus. The sequence continues at coordinate 284,514 of NZ_AP024238.1, forward strand.
TGCAGCAGATCCGCATTGCGTCTGGCCAAGGCTTCAGCAGCTTTACGTGCCGTGATGTCTATACGGATAGAGACATATTTCTCCACCAAGCCGTCGTCGTTCACAAACGGGGCAATGAAGGTGTCCATCCAATACAGTCGGCCATTTTTGGCGCGGTTACAAACCTCGCCGCGCCAAGGTTTGCCAGACGCAATGGTTTGCCACATCTGGGCCCAAAAAGAGGCATCTTGCACGTCTGACTTGAGCAGGCGGTGGTTCTGCCCCAACATTTCCTCGCGCTCAAAGCCGCTGATGTCACAAAACGCATCATTGACTTGGATGATGCGGCCAGTACGGTCAGCCATGGATACAATGCCCAACAGGTCCAGGGTGCTGAGCAGGGCATTGTTATCGCGCAACACCGCTTCAAGTTGGGCCTGTGCCATGCGCCGCTCGGTGATGTCTGATTCAATCGCCATGAAGCCATTGATCTTGCCTTGCGAGTCACGCAAAGTCTGGATTTCCAGTTCCAGCCAGTAGTCATTGCCCTGTTTGTTCCGGTTGAGCAGCTCGCCACGAAAACTCTGTCCGGTTTCCAAGGCCTGGCGCATGCGGGTCAGCGTGGCTTTGTCAGCATTTTCGTTTCCTAAAAATGCCGGTGAGCGGCCTAGAGCCTCGGCTGCGCTGTAACCAGAGATACGTTCAAAACTGGGGTTGACCCAGATGATTTTCCGTTCTGCATTGGTGATGATGACGGCATTGGAGGTTTTTTGCGCCACCAGCGCCATCCGTTGCAGGTCCTGTGTCATGCTGTGTGCCAGCGCTTCGGCACGTTGGCGACCCTGGGCTTGTTGCCACATCAACAAGGCCAGCAAAAGGCTGGTCAAAATGCCGCTCAAACCCGTCAACCAGGGGTGCATCAAGTCCATATTGGACTCAAAACTGCTTGTGCTGCGGGTTTCCAGAGTGAGTTGGTGCCCTAATAAATTCAGGGTTTGGGTCGATTGAAAACGTGTTCCGGCAAGCAGATCGTTTTCAAATAGCAAATTGTTGCTGGTTTGGCCATCGCTGGTGTCGGAGAGCTTCATGGTCAGGGCGTTGTTAGACACCAGATTCATGCCACTGAGCAACTCGTCGATGACGATAGGTGCGGAAATGACACCGAGCAGCGCTACACGTCGCTCCGTGGCCGAATTCAGCCGCGCGACTTGGCGGTAGATCGGGACATAAATGACCATCCCGGGGGTATTCCGTTCGTTTTGCACCAGATGGACGGGTGCGGACATGGTCGGCTCCGCACTGTCAATGGCTTGTTCAATAGCGTGTCTGCGTCGCTTTTCGGACCCTGCATCAAGCCCTTGCGCACCCATATTGTCAATGGCAGGTTCCATGAATGTCACGACGTAAAGCGTATCTTCCTGAGGGTCATCCAGCGTGTGAAGCGTGAAATCTGGAGCGCCGTCGGCACGTACCCGATCCAAAAATGGATCCAATGCATCACGTGTGACCCGCTCAATGAAACCAAACCCGCGAACACCCGGAAATTCCACTGGCAAATCGCGCGAAAAAACGTGTTCGGTGAATTCCTGGCGCGTGATATCCGTTCTGGCTGCGTACATGGCGCGTAAGCCATTGAGCCCATGGACTGGCATCGTGATACGCCGGGTGATTTCATTGGCGACACGATTCACAATACGTTTGTACTCGCCCTGGGTTTGCTCCTGCAGGCGCTGATTCAGCCAAAATCCGGTGGCCAGCGATATGGTCAGACCTATAAAAAAAACGCTCAAGGACAAAAAGAGTCCGGATTTGAGCTGGCGGTCGAACCAAATGTGCATGGAATCAGGATAAACGGTAAAAGCAATGCTTCAACAACGATAAATCATTATGCACCCACAAAAGTATTTCAAAGGGATTGAACGGACCATCATGATGATGGCGCACGTGCGTGGAGTGTGCTCATGATGGCCTTGTTGCAGCGCGTGCGTCAGGCGAGCGTGACGATTGACGGCGTGGTGGTCGGTGGCATCCAGGCCGGTTTGCTGGTGTTGCTGTGTGCCGAGCGTGGCGACACCTCTGTTGAAAGCGACAAGCTGCTGGCCAAAATCCTGAAACTGCGTATCTTTAGCGATGCTGCGGGCAAGATGAACCACAGTGTGCAAGACATGGACGGCTTGGGTCAACCCACCAGTGCCGGTGGCCTGCTGGTGGTCAGCCAGTTCACGCTGGCGGCCGATGTGTCTGGCGGTAACCGACCCAGTTTTACCAACGCGGCCCTACCTGATGACGGGCGACGGTTGTACGAGTATTTTGTGGCTCAGGCCAGAACGCTGCATCCGGTGGTGCAAACCGGTGTGTTTGCTGCCGATATGCAGGTGAGCCTGGTCAATGATGGGCCGGTGACGGTGCCACTGCGGGTTCTGCCCAAGCCGATCATTGGATAATCCCGACCTATGTCTTTGGTCTTTGAACGTCCTTCTTTGCTGCGCCGCTTGTCCCCCTTGTTTTCCGGGTTTGATGGGCCACTGGCGTTTGCCGTGTTTCTGTTGGTGTGTGCCGGGCTGCTCATCATGTACTCCTCGGGCTATGACCACGGTACACGCTTTGAGGACCATGCCCGCAACATGCTGATTGCCGGATTCATCATGTTTGTAGTGGCTCAAATACCGCCGCAGCGCCTGATGGCATTGGCTGTTCCGCTCTACATTTTGGGGGTAACCTTGTTGATTGCGGTGGCCGTTTTTGGAGTCACCAGAAAGGGCGCGCGGCGTTGGCTGAATGTCGGTGTGATCATCCAGCCCAGTGAAATTCTCAAGATCGCTATGCCCTTGATGCTGGCCTGGTGGTTTCAAAAACGCGAAGGCCAGTTAAGGTCGTTGGACTTTTTGGTGGCGTTGGTTCTGCTGGCTGTGCCCGCAGCGCTGATCATGAAGCAGCCGGATCTGGGCACGGCCTTGCTGGTTCTTGCGGCTGGTGTGTCGGTGATTTTCTTTGCTGGTTTGGGCTGGAAATGGGTTGCGCCACCGTTGCTCCTTGGGTTGGTGGGCATCACGCTGCTGGTGGTGTTTGAACCAGAGTTGTGTGCTGAGGGTGTGAACTGGCCACTGCTGCATGGCTACCAACAGCAGCGCGTATGCACCTTGCTGGATCCCGGGCGCGACCCCTTGGGCAAGGGCTTTCACATCATCCAGGGCATGATCGCCATTGGCTCAGGCGGCTTTTGGGGCAAGGGGTTCATGCAGGGTACACAAACCCATCTGGAGTTCATCCCGGAGCGCACCACCGACTTCATTTTTGCAGCGTTCTCTGAAGAGTTTGGTCTGTTTGGCAACTTGCTGCTGATTCTGGCGTTCCTCTTCCTGGTGTTGCGTGCCTTGGTGATTGCGCTGGAGGCTCCCACCGTGTTCACCCGCTTGCTGGGCGGTGCCATGGCAATGACCTTCTTTTGCTACGCGTTTGTGAACATGGGCATGGTCAGCGGTATCTTGCCGGTGGTGGGGGTGCCGCTGCCGTTCATCAGTTATGGCGGCACCGCCATGGTGACCTTGGGCCTGGGCTTGGGGGTGCTGATGTCAATCGCCAAATCCAAGCGATTGATCCAATCATGAGCTTGAGGCCACTGCGAACGATACCGCATGGTCCAAGTGGTTGAGTCTGCCGCCTGAGCGTTCAGTTTGGGCTCAAGCCCTAGAATCGTGTGATGATTTCACGCGAACCTACCCTTGAACGCCTTGGCGTTGCCAAATCCCTGTTGCTTACACCTTTCGGGCTCGATGAGTCTCATCTGGCGCGTGCGCTGGCCGAGATCAAGGCACATCAAGTGGATGAGGCTGACCTGTATTTCCAATACACCCGCTCAGAAGGCTGGAGCCTGGAAGAGGGTATTGTCAAAACCGGTTCGTTCTCCATCGATCAGGGTGTTGGTGTGCGGGCGGTCAGTGGCGAGAAAACCGCGTTTGCCTATTCCGACGATATTTCCGAAGCCTCCTTGCTGGATGCTGCCCGGACTGTACGATCCATTGGGGCTGTAGCGCAAGCAGGACGGGCGCGAGTAGCATCCAAAAAGATAGCATCTTCGCGCACTTTGTATGGTGGTCTGGATCCCATCTCCAGTCTGGACAGCACGGCCAAAGTCAAGCTGCTGGAAAAAGTGGAACGTCTGGCCCGTGCCAAAGACCCACGTGTGGCCCAGGTCATGGCCGGGCTGGCGGCGGAATACGACGTGGTGCTGATCGCGCGTGCCGATGGCACGCTGGCTGCCGACGTGCGCCCGCTGGTGCGCCTCTCGGTGACGGTGTTCACCGAGCAAAAAGGCCGCCGTGAAATGGGCTCGGCCGGTGGCGGCGGGCGCTTTGGCTTTGCCTACTTTGACGATGCACTGATTGACCAGTATGTGGATGAAGCCGTGTCCTCCGCACTCACCAATCTGGAGGCCCGTCCCGCCCCAGCGGGGGAAATGACGGTGGTGCTGGGTTCGGGCTGGCCCGGTATTTTGTTGCATGAAGCCATTGGCCACGGACTGGAAGGCGACTTCAACCGCAAAGGTTCCAGCGCCTTCAGTGGCCGTATCGGCCAACGGGTAGCCGCCAAGGGCGTGACGGTGCTGGACGACGGCACCATTGCTGATCGGCGTGGCTCGCTCAACGTGGACGACGAAGGCAACCCCAGCCAGCGCAATGTGCTGATTGAAGACGGCATTCTGAAAGGCTACATCCAGGACAGCATGAACGCCCGCCTGATGGGGGTCCAACCCACCGGCAATGGTCGGCGCGAGAGCTACGCCCATGTGCCGATTCCGCGCATGACCAACACCTACATGCTGGGCGGCGACAAAGCACCGGAAGAAATTGTCGCCAGTATCAAAAAAGGCCTGTACGCCACCAACTTCGGCGGTGGTCAGGTGGACATCACCAGCGGCAAGTTTGTGTTTTCGGCCAGTGTGGCCTATTGGGTGGAAAACGGCAAGATCCAATACCCGGTCAAAGGGGCTACCCTGGTGGGCAGCGGGCCGGAGTGCCTCAAGCGTGTCAGCATGATTGGCAACGACATGAAGCTCGACAGTGGTGTCGGTACCTGTGGCAAGGAAGGCCAGAGTGTGCCGGTCGGTGTCGGCCAGCCCACGCTGCGGCTGGATGGGCTGACGGTAGGTGGCACGGCGTGAGTTGTCAGCAGACACCGAAGCGACTGTGCTACATTCCAACCCCATGAAGTCAGTCAGCTTTTTCTTTAGCTATTTTTGGTTCTCAAGCGCCACCGGCGGTAGAGAGTTCTGAACGTACCCAAACCAAACGTCCTGATCTTCACCAAACCGCCGCTCACCCCGGCGGTTTTTTTTTGTGTATTTGATTCAACTCCAAGAGGATTCGAGCCATGACAAGCAAAGCGATGACCGACAAAGATGCCTGGGGTGCCAGCGCACCAAGCCCTGTGACTGACCGTACCGGCCAGACCGACAACGAACGCATCAAGGAAATCACCGTGTTACCCCCTCCCGAGCATTTGATCCGCTTCTTTCCAATTGTGGGCACACCGGTGGAGAAGATGATCAGCAGTACCCGACGCAACATCCACAAGATCATGGCCGGCAAGGACGACCGCCTGCTGGTGATCATTGGCCCGTGCTCGATCCATGACCCGGCTGCGGCCATCGATTACGCCCGCAAGCTGAAAGAACAGCGCGAAAAATACGCCGACTCGCTGGAAATCGTGATGCGTGTGTATTTTGAAAAACCCCGCACCACTGTCGGCTGGAAAGGCCTGATCAACGACCCCTACCTGGACGAATCCTTCCGCATCGACGAAGGCCTGCGTATTGCCCGTCAGTTGCTGATCGAAATCAACCGCCTGGGCCTGCCTGCAGGCAGCGAATTCCTGGACGTGATTTCCCCCCAATACCTGGGCGACCTGATTTCCTGGGGCGCGATTGGTGCACGCACCACCGAAAGCCAGGTGCACCGCGAACTGGCCTCCGGCCTGTCGGCCCCGATTGGCTTCAAGAACGGCACCGATGGCAACATCAAAATTGCCACCGATGCGATTCAGGCCGCCGCCGGGGGGCACCACTTTTTGTCGGTGCACAAAAACGGCCAGGTGGCGATTGTGCAGACCAACGGCAACAAGGATTGCCACGTGATCCTGCGCGGTGGCAAGGCTCCCAACTACGATGCCGCCAGCGTCCAAGCTGCCTGCGACGAGCTGAGCAAAGCCAAGCTGCCCGCCACGCTGATGGTCGACTGCAGCCATGCCAACAGCAGCAAGCAGCACGAGAAGCAACTCGACGTGGCACGTGACATTGCCAGCCAGATTGCCAGCGGCTCGCACCAGGTGTTTGGTGTGATGGTGGAAAGCCATTTGACTGCCGGGGCGCAAAAATTCACCCCTGGCAAAGACAAAACCGACAAGCTCGAATACGGCAAGAGCATCACCGATGCCTGCCTGGGCTGGGACGATTCGCTGGCTTGCCTGGAGGTGTTGTCCCAAGCCGTGCTGGCCCGCCGCGCACGCTGAGCCCAGGCTGTTTGGGGGCGCGTATTTGGCAATGTCATAATCGCGCCCCATGAACCCCCTGCATTTCTTGCGCAACTCACCCTGGCTGGCCCGTCTGGCCCTGCTGTGGTTTGCCATGACGCTGGGGGTGGCCGTGGCCTCACCCATGGTTCATCCGCATGAAGAGCTGGTCATCTGCACCGGCGCCGGCATGCTCAAGGTGGTGCTGGCCGACGATGGCACGGTCACCACCGCTGCCACCTCCGACACCAGCGATGGGCTTTTCTGCCCTTTGTGTATGGTGGGTACTGCACCGGCCCCCCTGGTTTTCAACACCGTCGAACCCCCGCAGCCCTTGAGCCATGTGCTGCAAACCATTCCGGCAGCACGTATTGCCGCACTCACTGCCGCGCCGCTGCCTGCGCGTGGCCCACCACACGCCTGAACCTGTTTGCTCTTGTTTCAAGAGCTGCCCAGGTAGTCTGCGTAAGCGCTAGAGCCTGATTTCATGAAGATTTGACGACACATGGCCGTTGGCCGTGACCACCCATCGGGAGGTGGGATGCGTCAAGCCCTGAATCCGTTTGCACCGCGCCCGCACACCACTCTGCAGGAACCCGTTGGCCGATTTTGAGCACGGCGACGGTCATTAGATCGCTATATATTTTATAGCTATTGACGCTTGTTAAATAAGCGTTAGAGCTATAAAACATGTTTAATCCGGTCGTTTTGACCCTGTCACCCAGAAGGAAATCCCATGAAATTCAAATCATTGATCACTGCCGTGGCCCTGGCCACTTCCACACTGTGCGCTTTGGCCCAGAGTGAAGCCGTGGAGGTGCAGAACGCCTGGGCGCGTGCCACCGTCAAAGGCCAGATGGCTACCGGGGCCTTCATGACCCTGACCGCCAAAAGTGGCTCCAAATTGGTTGGTGCCGCTTCACCAGTGGCCGGTGTGGCCCAGGTGCATGAGATGAAGATGGACGGCGGCGTGATGAAAATGGCCGAGGTCAAAGGTGGCCTGGAGCTGCCCGCCGGCAAAGCGGTGGAGCTCAAACCCGGTGGTTTTCATGTGATGTTGATGGATCTGAAAGCCCCCTTGATGAAAGATGGCACGGTTCCTTTGACGCTGACTTTCAAGGATGGCAAAGGGGTTGAGAGCAAGCAGGAACTCAGCCTGCCGGTGCTCATGAGTGCCCCCGGTGGTATGGGCAAGCCTGCCATGGACCATTCCATGCACAACATGTCAGGTGGCCAACCGGCCGCCAAGCCTTAAACCTCTTGTATTGACCAACGGTCAGCCCATCCGCGTGCACTTTTTGCCATGATGCTCACCCGCCCGCCCCGAGCCACCGCTCTGCCACGCCGCCCCTGGGTGTTGTGGCTGGCGCTTGGGTTGGCGCTGTTTGGCGCGCTGGCTCCCACGGTGTCGCATGCGTTGCAGTGGGCGCGTGGTGGTGCCACGGCGGGGCTGATCGAGATTTGTACCACCAGCGGGCCGCGCTGGATGGCCTTGCCCGCAGTCCAGGACGTGGCCAGCACAAGCGCACAGGATGAGCAGGAGGCCTCGTCGGCCCCCTCGGAGTCTTTGCGCGGCTCTGGTCTGCCGGTGGTGCTGGAGCATTGCCCGTTTTGTTTGCTGATGGCCGACCGATGGGCACCACCGAGCCAGCCCTCCACCCTGTTTTTGGCCGTACCCGGTCATGCCGTGGTGCCCGTGTCCGCTGCACCCGGTTTCCTGCCTGCCCGGATCATCGCGGCAGCGCCCCCCCGCGGCCCGCCCGCGCTCTGAGTTTCTTTCCCTCACCTTGGTTGTGCAGCTGTGCCTGCCTCCAGGGTTTGCTGCGTGCTGGCCGCACAGCGCCGGATACGCCATTTTTGGCCATGAACTCAGGACTCCATGATGAAATTTTCAGAACTTGCGCTGCTGCGCTGGGCGACCCACCTCCACATCGGCCTCGCCCTGGCGCTGCTGCTGTGGCTGGCTTGTCTGCCCAGCGCCGTTCACGCCCACGGCGTGGCGGCGGGGGACTTGCAGCTGGATCACCCCTACGCCGTGCCCAGCGCACCGGGCGAGCCGCATGGCAAGGCCTATTTGCGTGGCATCAAAAATGCCGGAATCCAGGCTGAAAAGTTGTTGGGTGCCAGCACACCGGCGGCCGCCAAAGTGGTGTTGCACAGTCTTAAGCCCGATGCCCGTGGCCTGATTGGCCAACCGGTTGAGGCCATCGAACTGCCGGCCAAAACGCTTACTCCACTGCGCCACACCGGCGACTACCAGCTCACGCTGATTGACCTCAAAGCTCCCCTGAAAGAGGGGGACCGGTTCGACCTGACGCTGAACTTTGAACACGCCGGGACAAAGACCGTCAAGGTCTGGGTGCAAACGCCGCGGGATTCAGCGGCTGCACATGTCCATTGAGCCCTGAACTGACGTTTTATCTCTCCCCATTTATTGACTGGATTTTCAAATGACACTGATTTTTAAACCTGCTCTCGCGATCAGCCTGATCACTGCTGCTGTATTAACCGCTTGTGGCGGTGGTGGCGGTAGCGGTGGCGGTGGCGCAACAACTCTTTCCTTGTCAGGCGTGGTGGCCGACGGCTACCTGGGTGGGGCCAAGGTTTGCCTGGACAAGAATGAAAACACCGTCTGTGATGCTGGCGAGCCCTCTGCCACCACTGGCGCAGATGGCAAATACACCATCCCTGGCATCACCGCAGGTGATGAGGCCAAATACCCCCTCGTGGCCGAAGTGCCCGCTACCGCGACCGACTCTGACTTTACTGGTACCGTGGGCAAAGCCTTTGTGCTGACCACGCCCAAGGGCAACACCACGGTGACACCACTGAGCTCGTTGGTGCACCAGGAATTGCAGGCCACGCCAGCACTGAGCGCGGCTTCGGCTTCGGTGAACGTGAAAACAGCCTTGAACATCGCGTCCGATCCGTTGGCCGACTACATTGCCAAGCCTGATGCGGACGCACATATCCGCGCCCAGATGATCACCCAAAGCTTGAAAAACAACGCGGATGTGGTCGGCGGTGGCTCGACCGCGCAGAAAAAAGACCTGCAAGGTGTGTTGCTGACAATGGCCAAACAGGCGGTGGTTGCCGCTGCACCTGCAGCAGGCGCCTCGGCCCCCGCCACCGTTCCGGTGGTGGGTGTGGAAGATGCCAACACAGTGCGCGCCACGCTGGCCAGCAAACTGACCACCGGCGCCGCCACACAGGCCGTGACGGTTAACTTTGACGTGGTGAACGGCGCAACTTCCATCAAAGCCTGTGACGCGGTCACGCTGCCCAACGTGCAGCGCTGGGATCAATCCAAGCTGACAGGAGCGCCCCCGAGCGCTGCCACCTTGCTGGCCACACCCGGTGCTGCGCAGTCCACGGCTGGCCAGTTTGTGGACATCCGCTTCTACATCTCCAACGTGCTGCTGTGGGATGCCGCTGGCAATGCCGTACCGCTGGTAATGACCGAAGATGCCAGCCAGGCCAAAAACCTGGCGCTGCTGGACTTTGGCTACAACACGGCGGCGGCTGGCGCACCCACGTGCACCGCCACCTACAAGACTGCGATCACCGGCAAGGTGGTGCCGGGCAGCTACACCGGTATTTCCTTCACGGTGGGGGTGCCTGTTCGCTCGGCAGATTTGACGACCAAGCTCAACCATGTGAATGTGGCTGATCCGGCATCGCCTGCGCCGCTGCAAACCGCGGCCATGAGCTGGACATGGCAAGGTGGGCGTAAATTCATCAAAATCGACTTCAGACCCGACACGCCTTCCAAGAAATTTGCAGCGGGTGTTGTGGGTACCAATGCGATTGCCAATACACACATTGGCTCTACAGGTTGCGCGGGTAATCCTGCCGCGGGCGCACCGGAAACCGCTTGCACCAACGCCAACCGCCTGGGCATCAAGTTCGATGCCTTCAACGCCACGTCACAAAAGGTGGTGCTGGATGTCGCCAAATTGTTCAAAGACACTGACCTGACTTATGAAGGTGGCGGTGCGCCTGGCTGCATGTCTGCTACCACTGACCCCGAGTGCGCACCGATCTTCAAGGCCCTGGGTCTTGGATTCACAGGCGTCATCGGCGGCCGTACTTTGACCGGTGCGGATGTGCAAACCGTTTTCAGCGTCAGGTAAGCCGATGAACAAACCAGCCCTGACCTTGGTCGGGCTGGCCGCTACAGCCGTAGCGGCTGGCCTGCTGGCCCTCGGGGTGATTCCTTCGCCGTTCCTGGCCAAGGACTCACCCGCCGTGCCCCCTTCTACAAACAGCGATTGGCACTGGAATCTGCCCAAGGGCTTCCCCGAGCCGCTGGTACCTGCCGACAACCCGATGTCCGAGGCCAAGTTCCAGCTCGGCCGCCACCTGTTCTTTGACACACGCCTGTCGGGCAACGGCAGCATGGGTTGCGGCTCCTGCCATTTCCAGAACCTGGCCTTCACCGATGGCAAGCCGGTGGCGACCGGCTCCACCGGCGATGTGACTGCGCGTGGGGCCATGAGCATTGCCAACGTGGCCTATTACCCCACGCTGACCTGGGCCAACCCCTCACAGTACACATTGGAAATCCAGGCCGGTGTGCCGATGTTTGTTGAAAACCTGGCGGTCGAGCTGGGCATCAACGACGAGAACAAGGCGGCGGTGCTGGCGCGTTTCCAGAACGATGCCGACTACCAGCGCCGCTTCCAGGAGGTGTTCCCGGGCGAGCCGATCAACTTCATGAACATCGTCAAGGCAATTGCGGCCTTTGAGCGCGGGGTGATTTCCGGCAATTCACGCTTTGACCAGGCGCAAGCTGGTACCACACACCTGTCAGAGGCCGAAGAGCGCGGACGCAAACTGTTTTTCAGCGAGCAGGCGCAATGCTCCACCTGCCACAGCGGTTTCAATTTCTCTGACCAGACGGTGTCTGCCGCGGCACCCCAGTCGAACCAGCCGTTTCACAACACCGGCCTGTACAACGTGGATGGCAAGGGGGCTTACCCCGACAGCAACCCCGGCGTGATCGGTGTCATGCCCCAAGATGCTTCCAACATGGGCAAGTTCCGTGTGCCAAGCTTGCGCAACATCGAAGTCACCGCCCCCTACATGCATGACGGCAGCATCACCACACTGCAAGACGTGCTGGCGTTTTATGCCGCAGGTGGGCGCGACATCACGTCTGGGCCCTATCAGGGGGATGGCCGCCACAACCCGTTCAAGGACGCGCGGCTGGACAAGATCCGGCTGAGCCAGGCCGAGCAGGCCGACCTCATCGCCTTCCTGAAAACCCTGACCGACCAGGCGTTCTTGAACAACCCCAGGTTTGCAGACCCGTTCAAAACCCCGTCATCATCAACTCGTCAATCACTAGCGAAACAATAGCTTCTTGCGCTTGTATATCAAGGGCTAGAGGCCAATTTGTATGTAAAAAGGAGAGACCATGAACAACTCAAGCAGTCCATCACCCAACCGCATGCTCAACGCGCGTGATGCCTTGTCCAGGCAAGACCTCAAGCAGATGTGGCGTGTGCAGTCGGGCGCACTGCGCCTTGACAGTGCCGCGGGTGACGAGGCCAGCCGGTTCATGCGTCTGGCCCTGCCCGGTGATGTGATTGGTGTCGAGCAATGGGTCGGCACCGACGACAGTCTGGCCATGCGTGCCCTGACCCCCGTGTGCCTGGCGCCGGTGCTGGCCGAAGGGGCCGAGATGATGGCCCTGCTGATGGAAACCGTGGTGGTGGCGCACCAGCGCTGCCGCGAGGTGGTCAGCCTGCGCACCGGGCCGGTGTCGCAGCGTGTGAAATGCCTGCTGCTGATGTTTGCCGACAGTGTGAACCCGGATGCCAAAACCACCGCGGAGTGTGCCTTGCCCCATCTGAGCGACATGGCTGACATTCTGGACGCGGCCCCTGAAACGGTCTCGCGTGTGTTCAGCAGCATGCGCAAGCTTGACTACCTGCAAGACCGCAAGCCGCACAAAGCCAGCTTCAGCAGCCTGGCCTTGCGCGCCCAGGCCTTGATTCCCGGCATGACCGCCAGCTCGGCAATACATCGCAGCCAGATGGCTACAGCCTGATCCACCACCACCCACGGCCTGACCACAACCGCATGAATACCAGCTTCTCCCTGAATAGGCCCTTTCGCCTGACCGCCCTGGCCACCCTGTTGACCTCCCTGCCGTTTGCCGTAGCCTCCCAGGAGGTGACGGTGTTGAGCGAGGTCACGGTCACGGCGAGCAAAATTTCGCCTTTGGGGGCGACGGAAACGCCCCATGCCCATTTGGCCTCGCAGCGTGCGGCCACCAGCGACAGTGCCCGGCTGTTGCAGGATATTCCTGGCCTCAGCCTGTACGGTGCAGGGGGTGTCTCCAGCCTGCCGGCCATTCACGGCCTGGCTGATGACCGCCTGCGTATCCAGGTGGATGGCATGGACTTGGTGGCCGCCTGCCCGAACCACATGAACTCGGCGCTGTCCTACATCGACCCGACCCGCGTCGGCAGCATCACGGTGTTTGCCGGTATCACCCCGGTGAGTGTGGGCGGGGACAGTCTGGGCGGCACAATTGCGGTCAATTCCGCACCGCCGGAGTTTGCCCAGAGTGCCGATCAGGTGACCGCCAAGGGTCTGTTGGGCACGTTTTACCGCAGCAACGGCGGTGCCAGTGGGCTCAACGCCGGGGCTACCCTGGTAGGGCAAAACCTGAGTCTGACCTACAGCGGGGCCAGCGCCAAAGCGTCCAACTACAGCGCGGGTGCTGACTTCAAAGCTGCAGGCCCAGGCACGACAGGTGGTCCCTGGCTGGCGGCCAACGAGGTGGCCTCGAGCCACTACACCACCGAAAACCATGACCTCGGCATCGCCCTGCGGCGTGACAAACACATGCTGCAGCTCAATATAGGCACCCAGAACCTGCCGTTTGAAGGCTTCCCCAACCAGCGCATGGACATGACCGGCAACCAAAGCACCCAGCTCAACCTGCGCTACACCGGCCAGTTTGACTGGGGCAAGTTGATCGCCCGTGCCTACGGCCAGAACACCGAGCATTTCATGAACATGGGGCCAGACCGCTTCAGCTACGGGCTGCTTGGCATGCCCATGAACACCAGCGCCAAAACCCGTGGGGTGCTGCTGCAAGCCGAAACGGCGCTGTCCGAGCGCGACATTGTCAAAGCCGGGCTGGAGTCCCAAACCTACACCTTGTACGACTGGTGGCCACAAGCCGGTGGGGTGATGGGCCCGCGTACTTTCTGGAATGTGGACTACGGCACACGCGACCGGCTCGGGGCCTTTGCCGAGTGGGAGGCCCAGTGGAACCCGCAATGGCTGAGCCTGATCGGCCTGCGCAGCGAGACCGTGAAAAGTGACGCAGGCCCGGTGCAAGGCTACAACGCCCAGGCCATCTGGGCCACGGACGCAGCCAGTTTCAACGCGCAAAACCGCCAGCGTACCGACAACAACCTGGATTTCACCGCCCTGGCCCGCTACACCCCAGAAGACCGCCGCAGTTTTGAGCTTGGCCTGGCCCGCAAAACCCACTCGCCCAACCTGTACCAGCGTTACCCCTGGTCGACCCAGCCGATGGCGACGCTGATGAACAACTTTGTGGGTGACGGCAATGGCTACGTCGGCAACCTGAACCTCAAGCCTGAGGTGGCCCACACCCTGAGTGCTAGCGGCGACTGGCACGCTGCCGACACCACCCAATGGGGCTTCAAGGCTACAGGCTATGTCACCTGGGTGCAAGACTTCATCGATGCCCAGCGCTGCGCCATCGGCCAGTGTGGTGGTGCGGCCAACCTCAGCGCCACCAGCGGCTTTGTCAACCTGCAGTACGTCAACCAGTCAGCCCGGCTGTATGGTCTGGACTTGTCCGGCCACCTGCTGCTGGGCTCCAGTGCCGACTGGGGCCGCTTCAAGGGTACAGGGGTGTTGAGCTACGTGAACGGCAGCAACCAGACCACCGGCGACAACTTGCACAACATCATGCCGATCAACACCACACTGGCCTTGCAGCAGAGCCTGGGCGCATGGACCCACACCGCTGAAGTGCAGTTGGTGGCCGCCAAAACCCGGGTCTCGCAAGTGCGTAATGAAGTGCCCACCGCCGGTTACAGCCTGTTCAACCTGCGCAGCAGTTATGAGACCAAGCAGCTCAGGCTGGATCTGGGCATTGAGAACCTGTTCAACCGGTTTTATGCCATGCCGCTGGGCGGCGCTTATCTGGGCCAGGGCGCGTCCATGACCAGCCTGGGCATTCCGTGGGGCGTGGTGGTGCCGGGTCTGGGCCGCTCTATCCATGTGGCGCTGAGCCTGCGCTTTTAGTCCCTCCCCCCAACACCCTCTGTAGCTTGTCAATTTTTGAAAAATACCATGTACGTCCCACTCCAAGACTCCAGAACCGTCCTGCCACTGCGGCTAGTCAGCTTGTTGGCCACCTGCCTGCTGGTGGCCTGTGGCGGCGGTGGCAACGGCCCGGCCATCCAGGCCACACCACAAACCATTGTTTTTGCTGCAGCACCCAGCTTGGTGCTGGGGGGCTCTGCCACCGTTTCCGCCCACGCCAGCAGCGGCCTGGCGGTGAGTTACAGCAGCAGCACGCCAGGTTTGTGCAGCGTCAACACCAGCACCGGCCTGGTCAGCAGCCTGGTGGCCGGCACTTGCGTGATTGCAGCGGACCAGTCGGGCAATGACCAGTTTGCCCCGGCCACGCAAGCCACCCAAAGCCTCGTGGTGCAGGCCAGTCCGGTGCAAAGCATCCGTTTTGGTGCCGCACCCGTGCTGACTTTGTACGGTACGGCCACGGTATCGGCTACGGCAACTTCCGGCCTGGCGGTGAACTACAGCAGCAGCACACCAACGGTGTGCAGCGTCAACAGCAGCACCGGTGAGGTGACCGATCTGGCGGCGGGTGACTGCACCATCATCGCCAGTCAGCCGGGCAATGCCAGCGTCAACGCTGCGCCGCAAGTCAGTCAAACCCTGCGCGTGGCCAACTCCAACGTGCCCGCCACGGTGCCCGGTGCGCCCACCGCCGTGTCGGCCAGCCTGGGCACGGTGGCCCAGACGGTGCTGGTCAGCTTCAGCGGCCCGGCTACCAGTGGCGGCAGCCCGATCACCCAGTACAGCGTGAGCTCGGTTCCGGCCGGGCTCTCGGCCTCCGGCGCGGCTTCGCCCCTGACGGTGAGCTGCCCCAGCACCTGCGCCGGTTATGCCTTTGCCGTGCAGGCCAGCAACAGTGTGGGCAGCGGAGCCTTGTCGGCAGCGGCCCCGGTGCTGACGGCTTACAAGGTCACGGCCCGCTGGTTTGAGCCCGACACCCAGCCCAATGACAGCATCTTCACCGGCAGCTTCATGCTGAATTCCACCAGCCAAACCGTCACCGGTTTGAGCGGCTCGCTGACCGAGTCCATGACCGGCCCACCGATGACCACCGTGCCGCTGGTGTACCAGTTGTCTGCCCTCAGCGATGGTGCGGGTGGGTTGACGGTCACCAGCTTTGCCCTGAACACCACCCACGTGTTTGCCGAGGGTGGTTTTGCCGCCAATTCGCAGGGTCTGTATTACGGCTATCCGGCGGCGAAAAATCCGGCTGCCGGTGGTGTGGGCAACGCCTTTGCCACGATTTATGTGAATCTGGCCAACCCCACGGCCCCATTGACCCCAGCCCAGATCAACCAACTGGCCTACGGCGACTGCTTTGCCGGGGGCATGATGGGGAGCACCTGCATGACCGGTTATGCGGGCATCGGCACCATGGGTGGGTATCCGGTGGCGCAGAGCATCACAAGGCAGTGAGCTGGCAGCGAAGTGGCCTAATCCGTTCGACCTAGGTTCAAAGAGCGGTGAGAATCGCACCTTGCGCCACGATGTGATGGCGATGACTGACAAACTGATGAACTTGATTGGACAACGACTGGCTGGTTTGCTGCTGGTGCTGGCGTTACACGCCGGTGTCTTCTATGCTCTGTGGAGCGCCCGGCTGCTTCCCGCGCCCACCGATACGGCCACGCTGTTTGTCAGCTTCATTGCGCCACCAGAAGAGAAAAAATCACCAGAACTCCAGCGGGCACCTGTTCCCCCGTCCAAACAGCAGCAGCGCCCCGTCGCGCCACCCCAGCCCCGCCAACTGGTTGCAGAAACCCCGGTGACGGCCCCCACTGATCCTGTGGCCCCTGCGCCGCCACCCAAGCCCATTCAGGCCCCGGTGGTGCTTGCCCCTGTACCCGTGGCTGCGGCCCCGGCACCAGCCATCGCGGCACCCTTGCCTGTGGGGCCGGTGGCCTTGTCATCTGAGTTGTCAGTGATTTGCCCGCATCATCCTGATCGGCGCTATCCCAATATGTCGATCCGCCTGGGGGAAGAGGGACGGGTGGTGGTGCAGGTGGAGCTGAGCGAGACCGGCCAAATCACCTCTGCCCAGGTGCAAAGCTCCAGCGGTTTCGAGCGCCTGGACAATGCGGCACTGGCCGCAGTGCGCACCTGGCGCTGCACGCCCGCCACCCGCAATGGCCAGCCGGTGCGGGCCACTGCGCTGCAACCGTTTAAATTTGAGCTTAAAGGAAACTGAACTGATGGAACAAGTCGCCGTTGAAGGCCTGGGCTTTGCCCACTTTTTGAGCCAGACCGACAGCATGGGCCGGGTCGTGCTGGGCATCTTGCTGCTGCTGTCGGTGGCCAGTTGGTATCTGATCCTGACCCGCGCCCTGGCCAACACCTTGGCGCAGCGCCGCGCCGATGCGTTTGTGAAGCAGTTCTGGCAAGCCCCGACGCTGGAGCAGGCTGCCGCTGCCTTGCGAGATCACCCGGCCGACAACGCATTTGCCGAGCTGGTGCAAAAGTCGCTCGATGCCATGGCCGACAGCCACCATGACAGCCTGGCGGTGGCCGGTGGCATGGGCGAATACCTCACCCGCACGCTGGGCAATCAGGTGGATCTGGAAGCGGCCCGCTCCGAATACGGCCTGACGGTGCTGGCCTCGGCCGGATCAGCCGCGCCCTACGTGGGGCTGTTTGGCACGGTCTGGGGCATCTACCACGCGCTGGTGCAAATCGGCCTGAGCGGACAGGGCACGCTCGACAAGGTGGCGGGCCCCGTGGGTGAGGCGCTGATCATGACGGCGCTGGGGCTGGCGGTGGCGATACCCGCCGTGCTGGCCTACAACGCCTTCAACCGGCGCAACCGCATGTGGCTGGCGCGGCTGGAGTCGTTCTCGCATGACCTCTACGTGTTGCTGACCATCAAGACCGGCAGCAGCAGCACGGCTCGCCAGGAGTAAGCCATGGCTGGGCGCAATTTCAGACGCTACCGCGACAAACCCCCGATGGCCGACATGAACGTGGTGCCGCTGGTGGACGTGATGCTGGTGTTGCTGGTGATCTTCATCGTGACCGCGCCACTGCTGACCCACTCGGTCAAGATCGACCTGCCCAAAGCTTCTAGCAACGTCAACATCACCAAACCGGCACACATTGAATTGGCCATTCGCGAAAACGGTGATTTGTTCTGGAATGGTGAGCCTGTACCGCAGGAGGCGTTGGCCCCGCGTTTTGCTCAGGAAGCGGCCAAACAACCCCAGCCGGAAGTACACATCCGCGCGGATCGGCATGTGTTTTACGAAAAGGTGGCCCAGGTGATGGCGGCTGCGGCCAAGGCCGGTTTGGTGCGCATCGGGTTTGTGTCGGAACCTGCAAGCAAATAAGCCTGTAGTGCTTGCTTTATAAGCGTAAATAGCTATTTAAAACATAGCAAATGGATGGTCTTTTTCTGACAAGTATCAAACCGGCTTTCGCTAAACTGTGTGCTCCACAGTTTTTTTGAGCGGGCTTCGGCCTGGTTCATTTTTTCATGACATGAGCACCCGCCGCCGTTTCGTTTGTACATGGATGGCCATGGTGGCCATCCTGTTGAACGCGCTGCTGCCTACGGTGTCCCTGGCCTTTGAGCCCACCCCCAAGCCCACCAGCTCGGCCAGTGGCGAGTGGCTTGAAATCTGCACCACGCAAGGGACAAGCTGGGTGCAATTGGGACCAGAGGGCCAGATCCTGGCGCAAACCACGCAACAGCCCGGTGGCACACCATCTACGGCCCACAACGGTCACTGCCCGTATTGCCTGACACACGCGGCATCGTTTGCTTTGCCGCCTGCACCTGCTGTATTACTGCCGTCAGGGTCTGCGGCGACCCACCTGTTGCCCCAAGCGGAACTTCAGGTTCACACACATCTGATCTGGCTGATTCCTGCCGCCCGTGCGCCACCCTGCGCTGCCGGAGT
The DNA here is from genome assembly GCF_019973615.1 of Rhodoferax lithotrophicus. Classification (GTDB taxonomy): domain Bacteria; phylum Pseudomonadota; class Gammaproteobacteria; order Burkholderiales; family Burkholderiaceae_C; genus Rhodoferax; species Rhodoferax lithotrophicus. Next base: position 303,251 of record NZ_AP024238.1, read on the forward strand.
TCTGTTCGCCAGCACACGGTACGGATGACCTCTTCGGTCTAGAGTCCCACCGCTTGGCGTTTTGATTTGAAGCCGTTTGTCCAGGTCGATCATGGCCTGGGCGTGTGCTTCTGCCCATTCCTGTTTTTATTCATGAGGGTCACGCTGATGACTTCACCTACCGATGCGCCTGAACACATCCCTAAGCGCTGGCAGCAGCGCCTGCGCCGCGAGCTGATCTGGGCCATTGCCTTGAAGCTGGTGGTGCTGTTTTCGCTGAAAGCGGCGTTCTTTCCGCACCGTTTGCCTGCATCTGAGGCGGCACAAGGTGTGGCAGAGCGCATCGCATCGTCCCGTGCCCCCACCCATGAACCTCTTTCCAAGGACCAACCATGATGTCTGAATCCGTGGTGGATTTGTCGCGACTACAGTTCGCGGTCACCGCCCTTTATCACTTTTTATTTGTCCCGCTGACGCTGGGGCTCTCCTTCTTGCTGGCCATCATGGAGAGCGTGTATGTCTTGACCGGCAAAACCATTTACCGGGACATGACCAAGTTTTGGGGCAAGTTGTTTGGCATCAACTTCGCGTTGGGTGTCACCACTGGCCTGACGATGGAGTTCCAGTTCGGCACCAACTGGGCTTACTACTCGCATTACGTGGGCGACATTTTTGGCGCACCGCTGGCGATTGAAGGGCTGTTGGCCTTCTTTCTGGAGTCCACCTTTGTGGGGCTGTTTTTCTTTGGCTGGGAGCGCCTGAGCAAGGTCGGGCACTTGACCGTGACCTTCATGGTGGCGATTGGCTCCAACCTTTCGGCGGTGCTGATTCTGATTGCCAACGCCTGGATGCAAAACCCGGTGGGCTCGGACTTCAACCCGGTCACCATGCGCATGGAACTCACCGACTTTTACGACGTGGTGTTCAACCCGGTGGCGCAAGCCAAGTTTGTGCACACCGTCAGCGCGGGTTATGTGACCGCGTCGATCTTTGTGCTGGGCATCAGCAGCTGGTATCTGCTCAAAAAGCGTGACCGGGGCTTTGCCCTGCGCTCGTTTCGCATTGCCGCTGCGTTTGGCCTGGCCTCAGCCCTGTCGGTGATCGTGCTGGGGGACGAGTCCGGCTACAGTGCCGCAGAGTCACAACAAGCCAAGATGGCCGCGATGGAAGCCATGTGGAAGACCGAACCCGCCCCCGCGGGCTTGACGCTGTTTGGTATTCCCGATGAGGCCACCCGCACCACGGCGGCCGAAATCCGCATTCCCTACGTGCTGGGCCTGATTGGCACGCGCACGGTGGACAAGACCATCCCCGGCATCGACGAGCTTGAAAAAACCACCGCAGCCCGCATCGAGCGCGGCATTCTGGCGGTCAAGGCGCTGGAAGTCTTGCGCCTTGACCCGAAAAATGCCGACAAGTTGGCGAGCTTCAAGGCAGTCAAAGCCGACCTGGGCCACGGCCTGCTGCTCAAGAAATACATCGATGATGTGGCACAAGCTACGCCCGAGATGAAAGCCCGCGCGGTGGATGACGCGATTCCACGTGTAGCCCCTTTGTTCTGGACCTTCCGCATCATGGTGCTGATGGCTGTTGTCATGCTGGCGCTGATGGCGGTGGCCTTCTGGTCGTCGGTGCGCAATCGCATTGAGTCGCGCCCCTGGCTGCTCAAGTGGGCGCTGTGGAGCATGCCGCTGCCCTGGGTTGCTTGTGAAGTGGGCTGGTTTGTGGCCGAGTATGGCCGCCAGCCCTGGACGGTGCAGGGCATGCTGCCCACCCATTTGTCCACCTCGGCCATCAGCGCGGGGGCGGTGATGGCCTCGCTGGCCGGTTTTGTGGGCTTCTACACCCTGCTGCTGGTGGCCGAGCTGTACCTGATGTTCAAGTACGCCCGCCTGGGGCCATCGAGCCTGGGCACCGGCCACTATGCGCTGGAACAACGCCCGCCTGCCAGTGGCGCATCAGCGGCCACGGTGTACGCCGCCATCCCATCCAAAAAGGAGATCTGACATGTTGGACTACACGATCCTGAAACTGGTCTGGTGGCTGCTGGTGTGTGTGCTGCTCATTGGCTTTGCCGTCATGGACGGGCACGACATGGGTGTGGGCGCGCTGCTGCCCTTTGTCGGCAAGACCGATGACGAGCGCCGCGTTTTGCTCAACACCGTGGGGCCGCACTGGGAGGGCAACCAGGTCTGGTTCATCACCGCCGGTGGGGCCATCTTTGCCGCCTGGCCGCTGGTCTATGCCACGGCGTTTTCGGGTTTTTACTTTGCGCTGATGGCGGTGCTGTGGGCCTTGTTCTTCAGACCGGTTGGCTTTGAATACCGCAGCAAGATGGCGGATGCGCGTTGGCGCACGGCGTGGGACTGGGGCCTGTTTGTGGGTGGGGCCGTGCCCGCACTGGTGTTTGGCGTGGCCATTGGCAACGTCATCACCGGCGTGCCGTTTCACTTTGAAGACAGCATGATGCCGGTCTACACCGGCAGCTTCTGGGCGCTGTTCACGCCGTTTGCGCTGCTGTGTGGCGTGGCCAGTTTGTCGCTGCTGCTGTTTCATGGGGCCAACTACTTGCAGTTGCGTACCGAGGGTGTTTTGGCCGAGCGTGCCCGTACTGCGGCGTTGATGTTCGGCCTGGTCTTGGTGCTGGTGTTTTCGCTGGGTGGCGTACTGGCAGCAGGCATGCAGGGCTACCAGATCACCTCCAGCGTGGTGCCGGGTGCTGCCGTGTCTCCGGTGGGTAAAACCGTGGTGATGCAAGCCGGGGCCTGGATGAACAACTACCACGCCCATCCCTGGACCTGGGCGCTGCCAGCGCTGGCCTATGCGGGGATCGTGCTGGGGCTGCTGGCGGCACGCCAACGCAAGCCTGGTCTGGCCTTCATCGGCAGTGGTCTTGCCTGTGCCGGGGTGATTCTGACGGCGGGGGCTGCGATCTTCCCGTTTGTGCTGCCTTCAAGCTCCAACCCCGGTCACAGCCTAACGGTGTGGGACTGTGTGTCGAGTCAGCGCACGCTCAACATCATGTTCTGGGTGGCCCTGGTCATGACCCCGATTGTGCTGGCCTATACCAGCTGGGCTTACCGCGTGATGCGCGGCAAGGTCACGCTGGCGCAAGTGCAGGCCCATGGCAAAGCGCTTTACTGAACAACTGAATAAAGGACATGAACATGTGGTACTTCACCTGGACTTTGGGCATCACCATGGCGGTGTTGCTGGCGGTGGTCAACGCCTTGTGGTTTGAGGCGCAGGGTACTGACCCGGACGATCAGTAAACCCAGCCCCTGCGCGGTGGGCATCATTCAGGCCTGCTGTGCAGGGGGTAATCAGAAAAATCAGTCCTTCACGGTCATGCGCATTGGGGTAAGCTGTAGCCACCCTCAGCAACCTCAAGGAGACTTCGATGAGCGACTCACAAAATGCCGGTTTTGCCCAATTTGTACCCGGCTTTGACTTTTTGCAAAACCTGGCCAAAGGTGCCGCGCAATCTGTGCCACAAATGCCCAACATGGCCAACTGGATTGCCCCCACGCTGAATGAAGAAGAGCTGGAAAAACGTATTGCCGAGCTCAAAGCCGTGCATTTCTGGCTGGATCAAAACTCCAAAGCCCTGGGTGCCACCATCCAGGCGCTTGAAGTGCAGAAAATGACGCTGGCTACGCTCAAGGGCATGAATTTCAGCATGGGTGACCTGGCCAATGCTTTCAAACTCAAGGCGGTGGATACGGTGGCTTCGAGTGTTCAAAAAGTGGCCGAAAAAGCCGCTACCACGGTTCATACGGTGGCGGATGTGGCTGGAAGAACCGAAGAAGTTGCCCAATCCATCAGTGATGCCGTCAAGCCTGCTGCCGCGGCCGCTGCGGCAGGTTTGATTGAACCCATGCAGCTGTGGACAGCGTTGACACAGCAGTTCCAGCACATTGCGGCGGGTGCCATGAAAGAAGCCAGCAAAGCCACCACCCTGGATTTGGGAAAAAACCTGGTGAAAGCCGCAGCCAAAGAAACCGCCAAGGCCGTGAAAACAGAGGTGGCCAGTGCCCCTGCCAAAAAAGTGGTTGCCAAAAAAGCCGTCAAGAAAGTAGCCGTCAAGGCGGCTGCGCGTAGCCGTTAGCTTTTGCCAGGTATCGCATGAAACTGTTTCCCTACGCGCACGCCACGCACCCGCAGTGGGGCATGGCCGCCAACCTGGTGCTGGCGCAACTGCGTGCGCAAATTGCGCTGCACGGTTATGCCAGCAACCCCACCCTGGCGTTGCTCTACATCACCGACCATTACGCCGCCCAGGCGCAGGAGATTCTGGAGCATCTGAGTGGTGAGCTGCCCGAGATCACCGACTGGGCAGGCACCGTGGGTGTGGGTATTGCGTCCAACAATGTGGAGTATTTTGACGAGCCTGCCCTGGCGGTGATGTTGCTGGAATTGCCCAGTGACCAGTACCGGGTGTTCTCCGGCGTGGCTCCGCTGGGGTTGAGCTTTGAGGCCTATACCGCGCTGGTACACGCCGATGGCCACACGCCGGATGTGGCCGACCTGATCAAGGAGCTGGCCGAGCGCACCGAATCCGGTTACGTGTTTGGTGGCCTGGCCGCCAGCCGTGGCAAGGTGGTGCAATTTGCCGTGGCGGCAGATGGCAACGTCAAGGGGCAGGGTAAAGCCAGCGGGGTGTTCAGCGGCGGTTTGAGTGGTGTGGCTTTTGGGGCCGGGGTGGCGCTGGTGTCACGCGTCACGCAGGGTTGCTTGCCCATTCACGGTGCGCATCTGGTCACCGGCGCTGATCGCAACGTGGTGCTGACACTGGATGGCGAGCCTGCGCTGGAGGTGTTGCTGCGTGAGCTGCAGGTGTCGCTCAGCGATCCACATAAGGCCTTGACCGCCATTCGGGCCACGCTGGCAGGTTTGACCGAACCCTCTGCGGGGGTTGAGAGCACACAAACCGTGATGCGCACCGGCAACTTTGGCCCCGATGTGCTGGTGCGCCACATCATTGGCCTGGACCCGGCGCGCTCCGGTGTGGTGCTGGCTGATGAAGTCACCGAGGGTATGGAGCTGGCGTTTTGCCAGCGTAATGTGCAAGCTGCCCGGGCGGATCTGATGCGGGTGTGCGCTGAAATCCGCGAAGAGCTGGAGCCGCAAGAGCAGGCGCTAGAAACCGCCACCGCCTTGGCCGCATCCGAGGCAGAGGCTGCACCGCATGAAGCGCGTGGTATTGCCGGGGCGATTTATGTGAGTTGCTCGGGCCGTGGCGGGGCGCATTTTGGCGGCGACAGTGCCGAGTTGCAAATCATCCGCCGGGCCTTGGGGGATGTGCCCCTGATTGGGTTTTTCGCCAACGGAGAGATTGCCCGCGACCACATTTACGGCTACACCGGGGTACTGACGGTTTTTACATCAAAATAGCCTGTAGGGCAGGTTAGTAAAGCGCAAAACGCTATAAAAAATATAGTTTTATGGTGACAGATGCTGCCTTGCGCCGAGGCCTCAGAAGTAGTCGCTGTTGTCCCTGTCATCCATGTCGCCCATTTCAAAAATCACTTGCTTGCGTATGCTGCCCTGCTGTTGTTGACGCAGCCAGCGTTTAAGGTTTTTGTCGTCCTGCACCTGCTGCAAGTCGTGCTGCATCATGGCGATGTCTTCGCGCAGGTCGCGCTCACTTTCCACCAGGTGGCGTTTGATGCTGGCGGCGCTTAGGGGTGCGTAGAGGGGCAGGTCGAACTCATCCTTGGTTTGCTGCTCAATCTGAAACAGCTCGTGCCTCAGCACATTCACCCGCTCCTTGAGCAAGGCGGTCAGGGCGGCCAGCTTTTCCTTGGCCAGGTTGGCCACCTGCTCGCCATCCACCAGGTCGGCCTGCATTTGCAGATGCAGCAAGGCCAGCAAGTCGCGGCGCTCGTAGGCGGCGTTGGCCTCTTTCATCAAGGCGGTTTTGCGCAATTGTTCGTGTGGATCGGTTTCACGATCCGGGTGCAGGGCGCTGGCCAGCTGGCGGTAGAGGGTGCGCAGCGCGCCGTTGGCATCCTGGGCTTCGGCCTCGGCCTTGAGCTGGGCGGGGTTTTTCTTGCGTTTGCTCTGGCGCTGTGCGTGGGCTTCTTGCTCGGCGCTGGCCTGGGCCTGCATTTTGGCCATGCTGGCGCGCATCAGTTCGTCCAGCGTGTCAAACGCGGCTTCGTCGTCGCCAATTTCTTCGCCCAGCATGCCCTCCATGAACATTTTCATGTGCGCGGCCTCGGCTTTTTCCTGTTCTTCCAGGGACTCATCGCTGTGCGCGTCGTGCAGCTCCTGCATGGCGGCATCACCAGCCATGGCCAGGCTGGCGGCGATGTCGCACAGAATCTCACGGGCGCTGTCCTGCTGCCTGGCGGTTAAACCCTTGCGCTTGAGCCGCTCGCCCAGCCATAGCGCCATGTCGCGCATCAACACGGTGCGCTGTTGCTCCAGCGGGGTCAGGATCTGGTTGAAAAGCGGGCGGTTGCTGTCAGCCAGGGCGCGTACCGCTTCAATCTTGCTGGCCAGCGTTTCAGTTTGTTTCAACAGTTGGTTGAAACGCTTTTGCGCCGGTGACACCTGACCGCTGCTGAACTTGAGCGCCGACAGCGCCACACTGGCACCTGCAGCAGGTGCGTTCGCCACAGCAGAGCTGCCGTCAGGGGAGAGTTTGGTTTGCTTGGGCATGGTTTAGGGGGGTGTGCAGTGGATGAATAAGGCAATTTTAGGCTGTAGCGCTTGTCTAGATTGCGCAAGTAGCTATTGAAGTTATAGCTATCTATGGTTGTGAGCGCTAGTCAGGCTGCTTGAGCTTGGCGCGCAAGCGGGCCCAGCGTTGCTGAGTGCGGTGCTTCATGGCACGGCTAAATCGCCAGGGCCAAGAGGCCCGCACCTGCGTCAGCAAGGCTTCTTTCCAGGTCACCCAGCGGGTGTAGAGCCGCGCAAACCAGGCCAGCTGCATCAGGGTTTCATGCGTCAGGCGGAACAAGCGGGCCACGATGGCCGTGCCCACCACTTTGGCCGTCAGAATGACCAGCGTGCCGCCGAGCAGCTTGCCCTGCCCGATCAGCCACAGCGCCAGCAGCTTGACCGGCAACAGCATCAGCGTGGGCAACAGGAATATCGCCAGCGCGCCGTAGGGCGGCAAGGCCTGAATGCGGCTTTCCAGCCAGCGTAGCCCCGGCAACTGGCCGACCCAGGCCAGCGCCCGTTGTAATGGCTCCCAGCCCCATTCCTCAAACAGGATGACCAGCGCCAGCAGCCAGCCGAACAGGCTTTTCAGCAGGCGAAAGGGTAGGCGGGCCAGCGTGTGCAGCAAACTGTTGGATTCAGTGGGGGGTGGTTTCATGGCTTGGGTTTATGGACTAAATTGGCTTGAAGCCTTGATAGGATATGTGCAAGAAGCTATTAAAGTTGTAGTAGATATCATTGCAGCCGGGCTCATCAGCAGGGCGTTTTTGGCGAGCCAGGTGTTGGCGAACAGTTCTTGAGTCATATGGCTTATTGTGGGGGATTCGGCTGTTCTGCCAGTTCTCGGCACAGGTCAAAAAGTGGTGTGGCGATGATGTCGTGTCCCAGCGGGAAGGTTTCCTGGCCGGGGTAGACCACAAGTTTTCTCACCGGCAACAAGTCGTCGCAGGCGGCATGAAAACCGCGTTCGACCTTTGGAGTCAGGCTGCGCTTGATCTCAATGGCCCAGATGTCACCACCTGGCCAGACCAGCAGCAGATCGATCTCGGCGCCGCCACTGGTGCGGTAAAAATAGCCTTGCACGTTGGCGGGGGCGCATTGCAGCAGGTTTTCAATGCAGAAGCCTTCCCAGCTGGCTCCCAGCACCATGTGGGACAGCAGGGTTTCTTTGGTCTCGATGTCCAGCAGGGCGTGTAGCAACCCGCTGTCGCGTACATAAACCTTGGGAGTCTTCACCAGACGTTTGCCGATGTTGGCGTGCCACGGTGGCAGGCGGCGCACCAGCAGCAGGTCGCACAGCAGATCAACATAGCTTTGTGCGGTTTTCACATCGACACCGATGTTGCGCGCCAATTGGGTCACATTGAGCATGCCGCTTTGGTGATGTGCCAACATGGTCCAGAAACGGCGCAGGGTGTCGGCTGCGATGCGCGGGCCAAACTGCGGGATATCGCGCTCCAGGTAGCTGCGGATGAAGTTCTGCCACCAGCGCAGGCTGCGTGTATCGCTGGGTGCGGTCAGGCTCTCGGGGAAGCCGCCGCGCAGCCACAAGGTATCCCGTTGTGTCGGGCCGGTTTCCAGCAGGTTGAGGGGTCCGAGCTCCAGGTAAGCAATGCGCCCGGCCAGGGTTTCGCCGGATTGCTGGAGCATGTCCAGCGCGGCAGAACCCAGCAACAGGTAGTTGCCCACACGCCGACCATTGCGTCGGGCCTGGTCGATCAGGCCCCGCAGCACCGGAAACAACGCGGGTGTGCGGTGCACTTCGTCCAGGATGACCAGTTTGTCCAGGTGGTCGGCCAGGTACAACTCGGGCTGCGCCAGCTTGGCCCGGTCACGTTCGGATTCGAGGTCAAGGTAGATGCTGGGGATGGCCTTGGCGGCTTCCAGTGCCAGCGTGGTTTTACCGGATTGCCGTGGCCCGAGCAGAGCTACAGCGGATGAGTGCTGGAGTTCTTCAGCCAGCTGCGGTAGAAGGTTGCGTGTAAACATCCTTGTAATTATGGAGTTTCATTCCCTGATTTACAAGGATAAAGTTCTCTCTCAACACAAGGCAAACAGCTCTTGCAGCGGTTGGGCGACGCGCTGGGAACAGACTGGGTCATCCATGGGTCAGGGCGACTGGACTTCTTGCAGCGCCGCTGGCAGTGAGGCCCGCAGCACCTCGATCAAACGGCGCAGTTTGGCCGGGTAAAACTGGGCATAGGGGTAGAGCAGGTACACCGGCAGGGGTGCTGCATGCCACTGCGGTGTGAGGTGGCGCAGCGTGCCTTGGGCCACATCCTCTTGCACTGCCCAGGCCGAGGCAATACATACGCCCAGCCCCTGCAAGGCGGCGGTGCGCAGGGCATACAGGTTGTCGGTGCTCATGCGGGGGCGGATGGCAAAGCTGCAGCGCTCGCCCTGCGCGTGGATCAGCGCGACCTCGTGGCGGTAAAAGGTTTGCAAGGCCAACCAGGGTAAAGCAGCCAATTCCGAGGCATGTTCAGGAAGTTTGCCATCGGCCAGCACCGACGGCGCAGCCACCACAATCCGTGGCACCTCGGCAATTTTGACGGCCACTACCGAGGGGTCATCCACCCGCCCGATGTGGATGGCGCAGTCAATCCCGCCGGTGATGAAGGTCGGTGTCTGGTCATACAGCAGCCATTCCACCGATACGCGAGGGTAGCGACGCAGGTACTCGGCCAGCGGCCCGACCAGTTGCTGCTGGCCAATGGCGTGGGGCACCACCACACGCAGGCTGCCCTCGGGCACATCGGTGCTGCCGCGCAGGTCGGCCTCAAACGCTTGCCAATTGCCCAGCAGCTCTTTGGCGCGGGCAAAACAACGCTCACCTTCCTCGGTCAACTTCATGGCGTGGGTGGAGCGTTTGAGCAGGCGCAAGCCGAGTGAGTGTTCCAGCGCCTGCAAACGCCGACTCACCGTGGGCTGGGTCATGGCCATCTGCGTGGCCGCTGCAGACAGGCTGCCAGCTTCCACGATACGGACAAAGGTTTGCATGAGCTCAATGCGGTCTGGGGCGGTTTTCATACGCCAAGCGTATAACAATTGTGCTCAGCGCGGGGCTTCCACCACGGGTTTACTTCAAAGACACTGGGAACTCGTTCACATAAAGAGGTTTTCGCCATGTCTTCCACCGCTATCACGCATGACCCATCTGCTGCGGGTCTCTCTGCCGGGTTGATGTTGCTGTTGGCCACAGGGGCTGGCCTGGCCGCCGCCACGCTGTATTACAGCCAGCCCATGCTGGGCATCCTGGGCACCCAATTTCAGGCCACCCCTGGCGATATTGGGCTGGTGCCGACACTGACCCAGCTGGGTTACGCGCTGGGCATCTGGTTGCTGGCACCGCTGGGCGACCGGTATGACCGGCGGCGCATCATTTTGTGCAAAGGGGCTGCGCTGACTCTGGCTTTGCTGGCTGCGGCAAGTGCGCCAACGCTGGCGGTGCTGATGCTGGCCAGTCTGGCCATTGGCCTGTCAGCCACTTTGGCACAGGACATCGTGCCCGCCACCGCAGCGCTGGCGCAGTCGGCCCACCGCGGCAAGATGGTGGGCATGGTGATGACCGGTTTGTTGCTGGGCATTTTGTTGTCCCGCGTGGTCAGTGGTTTTGTCGCCGAACAGTTTGGTTGGCGCAGCATGTTTGTGGCGGCGGCGATCAGCATCGCGCTGCTGAATGTGGCGGTGTGGTTTCGCTTGCCGCGTTTTGTGCCGAGCACACAGCTGTCTTATGGCGCATTGCTGGGCTCGTTGTGGACACTGTTGCGGCGCTACAGTGCCTTGCGCCGTGCGGCGCTGGCGCAGGGTTTGATGAGTGTGGGTTTCAGCGCCTTCTGGTCCACCCTGGCGGTGATGTTGCACGCCGCACCGTTTCATATGGGCAGCAGCGCGATAGGTGCGTTTGGTTTGGCGGGGGCAGCTGGCGCGCTGGCCGCACCGCTGGCCGGGCGCATGGCAGACCGCAAAGGGCCGGAGCAGGTGACCCGTTTGGGTGCGGTGTTGCTGACGATGGCTTTTGTGGCCATGGCCTGTGGCCCGGACCAACTTTGGTTGCTGGTGGTCGGGGCCGTGGTGTTTGACCTGGGTACCCAAGCCACCTTGGTGGCGCACCAGGCCATCATCTATAGCCTTGACTCGCAGGCCCGCAGCCGACTCAATGCGGTGCTGTTTGTCGGTATGTTCACCGGCATGTCCAGCGGTGCTTACCTGGGCAGCTTGGTACTGGCGCGTTTTGGCTGGCAAGGGGTGTGTGTGCTGGCGGCACTCTCCGGCGTGGCCGCCCTGCTGGTACGCATGTGGCCGACACGTTTACAAGGAAAATAGGCATCTAACCCTTTAGGTTAAAGCGCAAGCAGCTATGAATTGCGTAGTGTTTCAAGGTATCAAGACAAGTGCCACACAGTCACTCAATACCCCAGCGCCAGCCCGCTGTTGCGCCGCGGGTCGTTGGCCCCGTAAAAGCGGTTTTTACCGACCGGTTTGCCGTCCAGCGATGGGGCACCGATCAACACCGCTGTGACGTGGTTGGCCGGTTGGGCAGGGCCCAGTTGGTGGCCTGCGGCCTCCAGCAGTGTGCGGGTGTCGGGCGACAGGGCAAAGTTCTCCACCGAGGTCAGGTCCGGCAGCCATTGCTGGTGAAAGCGGGGCGCATCCACGGCTTCCTGCACCGTCATGCCGTAGTCCACCACGTTCAGCAAGGTCAGCAGCACGGCGGTGATGATGCGGCTGCCACCGGGCGTACCGACCACCATCACCGGTTGGCCGTTTTTACTCACAATCGTTGGGCTCATGGACGACAGCGGGCGCTTGCCCGGCGCAATGGCATTGGCCTCGCCCTGTACCAGGCCGTACAGGTTGGGCACGCCGGCTTTGACGGTGAAGTCGTCCATCTCGTTGTTGAGCAACACGCCGGTGCCCGCCGCCGTCACCTTGGCACCAAACCAGTCGTTGAGGGTGTAAGTGACCGCCACCGCGTTGCCCCAGCGGTCGGCAATCGAGTAGTGGGTGGTGTTGGTGCCCTCGTGCGGAGCCACACCGGGCTTGAGGTCTTTGGAAACGCCCGCTTTGTGGGGGTCAATCGCAGCGCGGATGCGTGCGGCGTAAGCCTTGTCGGTCAGGCGACTGACCGGGTTGTTCACAAAATCCGGGTCACCCAGGTAGCTGTTGCGGTCGATGTAAGCGTGGCGCATGGCTTCAATCTGGTAGTGCACTGCCTGGGCCGAGCGAAAGCCCAGCTCTTTGAGTGGGTAGCCTTCCAGAATGTTGAGCATCTCGCAAATGACCACGCCACCGGAACTGGGTGGCGGTGCCGAGACCACGTGGTAACCCCGGTAATCACATTCAATGGGGGCCAGCTCACGGGTGTGGTACTGGGCCAGGTCGTCGGGGGTGATGAGGCCGCCACCGGCCAGGCTGGAGCGGCTGATGGCCTGACCTACCGAGCCTTTGTAAAACCCGTCAATGCCCTGCTGGCTGATGGCTTTGAGTGTTTTGGCCAGGTCTTTTTGCACCAGTTTGTCGCCCACCTGGTAAGGCTGATCGCGGTTCAAAAAGATGGCTGCAGTGGCTGGGTCTTTGCGGAACGCCTCGGTGGCGGTGTGCAAGATGTCAACGTCACCCTGGTTCAGGCGAAAACCTTGTTGTGCCAGTGTCACAGCGGGTTGGATCAGCGCGGCCCGCCCCAGGCTGCCGTATTTTTCGCGGGCGTATTCCAGGCCCGACACGCTGCCCGGCACGCCGACGGCCAGGTGGCCCAGGGTGCTCAGGCCCTTGACCACATTGCCGTCTTTATCCAGGTACATGTTGGCGCTGGCTGCCAGCGGGGCTTTTTCACGAAAGTCCAGAAAGGTTTTCTGGCCGTTGGCCAACTGCACGGTCATGAAGCCGCCGCCACCCAGGTTGCCCGCTGCCGGGTAGACCACTGCCAGTGCGTAGCCCACGGCCACGGCAGCATCCACCGCATTGCCACCGCGCTTGAGCACATCCACGCCCACCTGGGTGGCCAGATGCTGGGCCGTGACCACCATGCCGTTCTCGGCGGCCACCGGGGCCAGGGAGGCAGCCTCTGACCCGGTGGTTAACGTGAACGACAGACTGGCGACGAGCAGCGCGGTGTGAAATCGGGTGGGGGCAGAGATGATCATCTGGACATCCTCATGAAGTGTTGCCCGGATGGGCGGGGTTTGGACCCGCGAATTTACACCCCGCGTGCCCGGTCTGCTTTGAACTGCTGGCGGAACGCGCCAAACGTGCCCGCATCCAGCGCGGCCCGAACCTCGGTCATCAGGTTCAGGTAATAGTGCAGGTTGTGGATGGATGAGAGCATCGGGCTGAGCATTTCGCCGCAGCGATCCAGGTGGTGCAGGTAGGCGCGGCTGAAACCGCCGCTGACCGTGCCGTCGGGTCGGGTCACACCTTTGCAGGTGTAGCAGGTGCAGGTGGCATCGAGTGGGCCGTGGTCGGTTTTGTGGCGGGCGTTGCGCATTTTCAGGTCGCCAAAGCGGGTGAACAGGGTGCCGTTGCGCGCGTTGCGGGTCGGCATGACGCAGTCAAACATGTCCACACCTTGCGCCACACCTTCCACCAGGTCTTCGGGCGTGCCAACTCCCATCAGGTAGCGCGGTTTGTGTGCGGGCAGGCGGTGCGGGCTGTGGGCCATGATGCGCAGCATCTCGTCTTTGGGCTCGCCCACACTCACACCACCGACGGCGTAGCCGGGGAAGTTCATCTCGACCAAGGCTTCCAGCGACTCCTGGCGCAGGTGCTCGAACATGCCACCTTGCACAATACCAAACAGCGCGTTGGGGTTTTCCAGCCGGGCGAACTCGGCCTGGCTGCGCTTGGCCCAGCGCAGGCTCATTTCCATGCTGGTGCGGGCTTCGCGCTCGGTGGTGATCTGGCCTTTGGTTTTAGGCTCGACCGACAAATACGGCGTGCATTCGTCCAACTGCATGACGATGTCGCTGTTGAGTGTGGTCTGGATTTGCATGCTCACTTCGGGCGACATGAAGAGTTTGTCGCCGTTGACCGGGCTGGAGAAGTGCACACCTTCTTCGGTGATCTTGCGCATCGCCCCCAGGCTCCAGACCTGAAAGCCGCCGGAGTCGGTCAGGATCGGCTTGTTCCAGCGCTCAAAGCCGTGCAGGCCACCAAAACTTTTCATCACCTCTTGGCCGGGACGCATCCACAGGTGAAAGGTGTTGCCCAGAATGATTTGTGCCCCCATGTCGTCCAGGCTGGCGGGTGTCACCCCTTTGACGGTGCCGTAGGTACCCACCGGCATGAAGATCGGGGTTTGCACCACGCCGTGGTTCAGGGTGAGCGTGCCACGGCGGGCGTGGGAGCCCGCGTAGCCGGTGTCGGGGGTGGCGGGGTCGGTTTGGAGCAGGTCAAATTTCAGCATGGACAGGCAGTTACAGCAGACGATGTGTGTTTATTTCGTCAAGTTCCGCACCGGGAAACCACTTCGTTGCCAAGGCAATTGAAACGGTCTTGTTGGCATGTGCGGCCCGGGTCGGGTCAGGAAATACGGGGTCCATTCTAGGTTGCAACCATCTCGCAACGGGTGGTGGTTGCAGACACTTGGCTGAGGGCTGATTCAAACTACGGCAGCAAACTCCTCACAATCTGTCCCAGCCGTCTCAGCGCGTGCTCTACTTCCTTGTCCACCGGCCAGCCGCAGCTGATGCGCAGGAACGGGTCAAAACGCAACGAGTTGGAGAACATCAGGCCAGGGCTGACCAATATCTGCTCCTGCAAGGCGGCATCAAACACCTGTTTACTGGAGAGTTGTTGAGGCAATTCAACCCACAGGGACAAACCACCGTCGGGCACGGTCAGGCGGGTGCCCGCTGGAAAGTGGCTGGCAATGGCTTCTGCCGTCTGTTGACGCTGTACCAGCAAGGTGCTGCGCAGGCGGCGCAGATGGCGGTCATAGGCGGGGGAGGCGATGTAGTCGGCGGCAGCCCGCTGCGACAACTCTTCGTTGCTGCGCGTCTGGCTGAATTTGAGCATTTCCACCCGGGCCTGCCAGCGCCCAGCAGTCATCCAGCCCAGACGCAGCCCGGGGGCGAGGATTTTGTGCAGCGAGGCGCAGTAAATCACGTTGCCCGTGGTGTCCCAGGACTTCATGGCGCGCAGGGGGGCATCGCCGCGCTTGGTTTCGCTGACCAGCTCACTGTAGGTGTCGTCTTCAATCAGTGTGATGGCGCTGGTCTCGCACAGCTGTACCAAGCGCTGTTTATGGGCATCGGGCATGATGCTGCCCAGCGGGTTCTGCAGGTGGGGCACCACCACCACGGCCTTGATGTTGTCGTAGGTTTGAATGGCCAGTTCCAGCGCGTCGATGGAGATGCCGGTTTGTGGACTGGTGGGTATCTCCAGGGCGCGTAAGCCCAGGCTTTCCAGCACCTGCAGCAAGCCATAAAAAGTGGGGGACTCCACAGCAATGGTGTCGCCTGGTTGGGCAACAGCGCGCAGGGCAAGGTTCAGGGCTTCGATGCAGCCGTTGGTGATTTGCACCTAGTCGGGCGACAAGGTCAGGCCGAGTGCAAGCGAACGTTTGGCCAGCACCGTACGAAGCTCGGCGTTGCCTCTGGGGGAGGTGGCTGACACCAGGATGTCGGGCTTCTTGCGCAGAACCCGCATGGCAGCTTGCTTCAGAGCTTCGCCTGGGTACAGTTTCGGCGAGCAGCGGGCTACCGCCAGGTTGGTTTTGACCATGTGCAATCGACCGCGCGAAACAAAATCGGACACGCGTGCGTGGATGCCGACATACTGCGCCGGATCGGGCGTGTGGTTCATCCGAGGTTCGGTTACCGTGGCCAGCGTACTGCGCAGCGGGCGGCGCACAAAGTAACCGGATCGGGGTCGGGCTTCCAGCCAGCCTTCACTCTCCAGATGTCGGCTCAGCTGCATCGCGGTGGACAGGCTGACATCATGCTGGCGCATCAGGCCTCTCAGCGAGGGCATACGGTCACCCGGCATCAGTGAACCTGCGTGAATGGCGTTGCGGTAGTGCGAGGCCAGTTGTTGGTAAAGCGGTTGTGTCGGGTTGGGCGTGTCCATGGTGCATGTTCCGTGATCTGACGGGTAAAAAACAGATGCAGATTTGCTTGAAATGTACCGGAACAGATTGCAAATTCGCGGTCTGTTCTGCCCAAGATAAGACCTGCCTGTAGCTGTTGCAAAAGCACTCACCTCTCTACGATTTCTGTACCGTCCGAAGGGTTCTGGATGGGTATAAAAGAGGGGTTTGTATGCAGGTAGTCAGTCCATCAGGCAGCACCGCGATCCGCTTGTTCACAGGCCAGTCGTATGACGCAACATTCAAACGCGGGACGCTGATTCGCGTTGTGGCTGGCTGCGTGTCCATACATAGCCATGTGTGGCTGGACATGGAAAAGCTGGCGTTTCAAACACGGGTGACTCACGGGGGGGTGTACTGTGTCGCTGTCACGGGCCACATCGGGATTGTCGCCAGCAGTGATGCTCAACTGAGCTTGCTGTTACCACAACGCCAAGCACCGATGACGCAGGCCTGCTTGTGGGTGTGTGGCATTGTCAGCAAAGTGCTGTTATCGACCACGCATCAGACACCATACTCAAAGTGCTGGCGCACCCGTTCTTCCAGCAAAGCCCGGGTTTGACTTTCGTCGCTGTGGGCCAAGCGGTCGTAAATGCTGCGGGCCATGGGCTTGAAGACGGCCATCACGGCGGGGTCAAAGTGGCTACCGGTATCTTTTTCAAGAATGGTCATGGTGGCCTCAAAGCTCAGGGGCTCTTTGTAGGGGCGTTTCGAGCACAGGGCATCAAACACGTCCGCGACGGCAAAAATCCGCGCAGACAGCGGGATGGCCTCGCCTTGGAGTTGCTCCGGGTAGCCCTGACCGTTCCATTTTTCGTGGTGAGAGGCCACCACCGCGTTGGCCCCGTCGAGCCAGCCCATGCCGGTGACGATGCCCTTGCCCTGGTCGACATGGGTGCGCATGACGGCCATTTCGGCATCATCAAGCTTGCCGGGCTTGAGCAGGATGGCATCCGGGATGCCAATTTTGCCGACATCGTGCAAAAAACTACCGGCTATCAGCGCCTGCATCTCCGCCCCCTGGATTCCCATCTGTTCGGCCACGTTGGCCGCTATCCAGGCCACGCGGTAATTGTGGGCACCGGTGTCGGAGTCCCGCTTTGCAATGGCGCGGCCAAGGGCTTCCATCATGGAAATGTGGGAGTCGAGCACTTCACGGGCTTTTTTTTCGTTGTCGTTGGACAGGTGAACCACCACCGGGTACAGCACTGCACCGCAGAGTAATGCGGCCAAACCCACCATCAGTGCAGCCGTCCAGGCGCTGGAGAATATCTGGCTTTGTTGCCATTGGGGCATCACCCGCACGCCTTCAAAATAGCCGGTGATAGGGCGCGTCAGATCGGTGGCCGAGTCGCGCAGTGGCACAAAAACCCGCAGCGCCCACACGCCGTTGGCGAGTTTGGAGCCGAGGTAAAAGGCTTCGGTGTAGTTGGGTCGGCCATGGTGTGGCAGTCTGGATTCGATGGCTTTGCCATCCGGGGTGCTGGCTCCGGCGAGTTTGTTGCCTTGCGGGCCGTAAATTTCCACAATGTCGAACATGCCGCCGCTGATGGTGTGTGCCGCATCATTGGCTTTGGTGGCCGCATCGGGGCCGTCCAGTGCCACTGCGTCATAGCGGTGCAGCATACGGCCGGACTCTTCAATGCCGAGGGACACGATACTTTGCTCGGCGTTTTCACGGGCCACATACCAGGCGATCGGACTGGCCAAGCAGGCGAGAAAAAAGCTGACGCTGGCAATACGAATGGCGGTGCGTTTTTGGAAGTTATTCACGGGTACACCTCTTTTCAGCGAATGGACCTTAAGCCGCAACCCCGCTGTGTGCAGTGTGTCGTGTCAGCCACATGGCATCGCCGTAGCTGAAAAATCGGTACTGGTTGTGGATCGCGTGATGGTACAGCGCCATGATGTGCTCGTACCCGGCAAAAGCGCTGACCAACATCATCAGGCTGGATTTGGGCAGGTGAAAGTTGGTGATCAAGGCATCCACCAGCTGGAACTCAAAACCGGGGGTGATGAAGATGCGGGTGTCGCCCGTGGTCTGGCCACTCAAAGCCCACGATTCCAGGGTACGTACCGTCGTTGTTCCCACGGCAATCACTCGCCCGCCACGTGCGCGGCAGTCGGTGATTGCCCTCTGGGTGGCTGGCGGCACTTCATACCATTCGCTGTGCATCTGGTGTTCCGCCAGGTTTTCGGTCTTGACCGGCTGGAATGTGCCCGCGCCGACATGCAGCGTCACATGCGCACGCTGCACACCCAGGGCATCGATCCGGGCCAACAGGGCTTCGTCAAAATGCAGCGCCGCCGTGGGGGCCGCCACCGCGCCGGGGTTTTTGGCAAACACGGTCTGGTAGCGTTGCGCATCTTCCGCGGAGTCGCTGTGGGTGATGTAGGGCGGTAGCGGCACATGGCCGTGGCGTGCCATGATGGTGAACGGGTCGTCGCCCGCGTCGTTGGACAGCACAAAGCGAAACATCTGCCCCTGTTCATCCGGCCAGCGTCCCAGCAGGGTGGCGCTCAGGTGGTCATGGCTGCCGGGGGTGCCGA
This sequence comes from Rhodoferax lithotrophicus, assembly GCF_019973615.1. Lineage (GTDB taxonomy): Bacteria > Pseudomonadota > Gammaproteobacteria > Burkholderiales > Burkholderiaceae_C > Rhodoferax > Rhodoferax lithotrophicus. Next base: position 321,537 of record NZ_AP024238.1, read on the forward strand.
CCAGGCTGACGGTGGTGCCGACCTCGGGTTTTTTGCTTACCCGCATGTGGGCGGCCACCTGGTTGCCACCCAGCACACGCTCAATCAAGAGTTCAAGCTTGCCGCCGGTGGGTTTTTCGCCAAACAGGCGGGCGTTCATGACCCGGGTATCGTTGAACACCATCAGGTCACCCGCTTGCAACTGCGCGGGCAGATCCCGAAAAATGCGGTCTACCGGCGTGCGGCCGGTGCCGTCGAGCAGGCGTGAGGCGCTGCGCTCGGGGGCCGGGTGCTGGGCAATCAGCTCGGGCGGCAAGACAAAATCAAAATCGCTGAGGGTCAAGGTGCGCGTGGCGCTGGAGGCTGTGGTGTGCATACTGCTTGAGGGGCGGACAGGCCCCGTGCCAAGTGAAAAGGGATTGGCATTGTCGCAGGCGCACTCAGGTACCTGCCTGCTTGGGAGATGCCTTGTTGTCCTTACCCGACTGTGTTCGCCAGCGCACATGAAAAAAGGAGGGAAAAGCGCTATAACGGAACGCTCTCAACTTCTCATAAGGAATCATCATGACAACTTTAACCACATGCAACCGTCCTTTGATCGTCGGCCTGAGCGCCATCGTGTTACTGGTCAGCGGCTGTGCCGAGATGAATGACACACAACGTGGTACCGCCATGGGGGCGGGTTTGGGCGCGCTGGCGGGCGCGGTGATTGGTGATAGTGGCAAATCTGCCGCCATTGGTGCCGGCGTGGGGGCGCTGGGTGGCTACATCTGGTCGAACCAGATGGCGAAGAAAAAAGCCGCCATGGAGCAGGCCACGGCGGGCACCGGTGTGGCCGTGACACAAACCGCCGATAACCAGCTCAAGCTCAATATTCCGAGCGACATTTCGTTTGACACGGGCCGTGCCAACATCAAGCCCAATCTGCACCCCATCCTGGACCAGTTTGCCCAGGGCCTGAGCGGCCAGCCCAACACGGAGGTGCGTATCGTCGGTCACACCGACAGCACGGGCACGGATGCCATCAACAACCCCTTGTCGGTGAACCGGGCGGCCAGTGCGCGTGATTATTTAGTGTCGCGCGGTGTGGATTCCCGCCGCATTCAGATTGATGGCCGGGGTTCCTACGAACCGATTGCAGACAACAGCAGCGATTCTGGACGCGCCAGAAACCGCCGCATCGAGATATTCCTGGCCGAGCGGGCTGTAGCCGTACGTTGAGCCCTACACGGGTTTTCTGGGCTTGGTTTGATGCATAAATGGGCCTGTAGCGCTTGTTAAATAAGCGTAGGGTGCTCTTGTTTTGATAATGAAGTTTGCCATGTCACCCATCCAATGGCACCCCTCATCCTGTGTGGTTTTTAAACCATGGTGTGAGGGGACTCTTTTCTAAGAGAGAACAGTGCTTATGCCTACCGAAACACCACCACGTGGTCAGCGGCCAGCTTGATCCCAATCCTTTCGCCGATGGCGTGGTTATGGTGCGAGGGCACCAAAGACAGGGCGCGCTGACCACTGGGTAATTTAAGGGTGTAGAGAAACTCGGCACCCCGAAAGGCCTTGTTCTCCACCTCGGCCTGTAGCGGGCTGTCATCATCGTGGACGATATCATCAGGACGCAGCAACACATCCACATGGCAGTCTCGCGCGCAGTCATGACAACCTTGCGGGTTGCAATCCAGTGGAATGGAGCCGTCAAGCTCCCCCAACTCGGTTCTCACCTGGTGGGCATTGATGACCTGCCCCGTCAGCAGCGTCCCCTGGCCCACAAAGTCGGCCACAAAACGGTTGGCAGGCTTGTGGTACAGGTTGTAGGGCGTGTCCCACTGCTGGATGCGTCCTTGGTGCATGACCCCCACCCAGTCGGCCAGTGAAAACGCTTCGTTCTGATCATGGGTGACGATCAGCGCGGTGGTGGCCTCCCGCTTCAGGATATTGCGTACCTCAATCGACAGGCGTTCACGCAACTCCACATCCAGGTTGGAGAACGGCTCGTCCATCAAGATCAGCCGCGGGCGTGGAGCCAACGCCCGCGCCAGCGCCACCCGTTGCTGCTGCCCCCCCGAGAGCTGGTGTGGGAACTGGTGGGCGTGCTGTTCCAGACCCACCAGCTGCAGCAATTCGGTCACACGAGCCTGGTTGGACTGGCTGGAGCCTTTGTGCAGGCCAAAGCTGATATTTTGGGTCACCGTCAAATGCGGAAACAGTGCGTAATCCTGAAACACCATGCCCACCCGGCGTTTTTCGGCCGCTTGCATGACACCGGGACGGCTGACCACCTCTGCGTCGATGCGAATTTCACCGCTCTGGATCGGCTCAAAGCCCGAGATACAGCGCAGCGCGGTTGTCTTGCCGCAACCAGAGGGTCCTAGCAAGCAGCCAATCTCGCCACTGGCCAGGGTAAAGCTCAGGTCAGCAATGATTTGTCGCGTGCCATACGACTGTGAGACGGCATCAAGAAGCAGTTCAGCCATAAATCAGGTTCGTGATGGTCTGGGAGACCAGGTCAAAAGAATCACCGGAATGATGCCGGTCAGCACAATGGCGAGTGACGGTAACGCAGCGCGTGCCCATTCACCCTCAGAGGTCATCTCGAACACCCTGACCGCGAGGGTGTCCCAGCCAAAGGGCCGGGTCATCAGGGTGATCGGCATCTCTTTCATGATGTCCACAAACACCAGCACAGCCGCCGTGCGCAGGCTGGTGCGCAACATGGGCAGGTGCACCCGTGTCAACAGGCCGGAAGTGCTGGTGCCCAGGCTGCGAGCCGCTTCGTCCACATTGCGGGTGATACGGTGTAAACCACTGTCGATGGGGCCAAAACCCACCGCCAGGAATCGCACCAGATACGCCAACAACATCACCAGCAAGGTGCCTTTGAGGATTCCGGTGCCCTGGAATCCAAACCAGCTGCGGGTGGTGTCGATCAACCAGTTGTCCAGCGTAGCCACGGGGATAAATAGCCCGACCGCCAGCACCGCACCGGGAAAGGCATAACCCAGCGTGGCCAGTCGCTGGGTCCATGCCATGAAGCTTCCGGGGCGATGCCTGCCTGCATAAGCCAGCAGTAACCCCACGGCCACCACCATCAGCGCCCCCATGCCGGCCAGCAACACCGAATGCCAGGCAAAGGCCCAGTAGCGTGCGTCAAGGTCTTGCAGGATGACTTCGCGTGTCCACAGCACCAGCTGTGTAACCGGAATCAAGAACGCCAGCAACAACACCGTCACTGCGTAGGCAAACGCCAGCCAGGCCAGGCCGGGGGTGAGTGAAATACGACGCGATGCTGCGCTACGCCCAACCGTGCTGTAGCGCATCTGGGCGCGGGAGCGCTGCTCAAAGACCACCACCAGCAGCACAAACAGAATCAGGATGGATGCCAGTTGCGCGGCTGCTGGCAGCGAAAACAGGCTGTACCAGGCCTTGTAGATGGCGGTGGTGAAGGTGTCGTAGTTGAAGACGGCCATGGTGCCAAAGTCGGCCAGTGTCTCCATCAGCGCCAGCATCACCCCCGCGGCAATCCATGGCCGGGCCATGGGCAGAGCGACTCTGACAAAACCTTGCCTGCGTGACAACCCGAGTGACTGGGCCGCCTCCAGCGCAATCGCCCCCTGCGTGGCAAAGGCGTTTTTGGCAATCAGGTAAACATAGGGATACAGCGCCAATGACATGACCCCAATGACCCCACCACGCGAGCGAATGTCGGGCAAGCCGGTCACGCCCCAGCCCTGGCGCAGCCAGCTCTGCAAGGGGCCGCTGAAGTCCAGCAGGTCAATCGCCACAAACGCCGTCACATAGGCCGGCAAAGCCAGCGGCAGCAGCAAAGCCCAATCCAGCCAGCGCCGCCCGGGAAAGTCACACATGGCCACCAGCCAGGCCAGCGAAACCCCCAGCACGCTGACACCCAAGGCGACTCCCAGAATCAGCCAGACTGTATTGAGGATCAGCTCAGGCAAGACAAACTGGGTCAGATGCGCCAGGAGGTCACGATTGATTTCAGCAAACGAAGAAAAGCTGACCAGCACCGGCACCAAGACCAGTGCCGCCACCAGCGTTGCAAACAAGCCCCAGCCATCAAGCCGAAAACCGGCGCTAGTTATGACACCGGGTTCGGGTGATGGACGCTGGGGGAGGGTGTGATCAGTCAAGCTGCAGTTTCACGGTTGGGTTTATTTGTATCCCACGCGATCCATCAGCTTGACCGCTTGTGCTTGCAGGCTGCCGGCTTCTTTCACATTGATCAGGTTTTGTTTGAAGCTGCCCCAGGCGGCCACCGTCTGGTCAGGCTTGACCTTGGGATTGACCGGATATTCCAGATTGTTGTCCGCAAACAGGTTTTGTGCCTTGTCCGATGACAGCCACTCCAGCAGTTTTTGCGCCCCGGCCGGATTTTTGGCGTGGTGGGTGACACCGGCACCCGACACATTCACATGTACACCCGCATCTTTGTTTGCCTGATTCTGGTTTGGCCAGAAAATGGCAACGGGAAGATTCGGGCTTTTTTCCATCAGACGTCCGAAGTAATAGGTGTTGACCAAGGTCACATCACATTGGCCATTGGCCACCGCTTCAATGGCTTTGGTGTCATCGGGGAAAGGTGCAGTCGCCAGGTTGCTGACCCAGCCTTTGACGATGGACTGAGCCTTGGGCTCGCCATGTTCGGTGATCATCATCGCCACCAGGCTTTGGTTGTAGACCTTTTTGGATGTACGCAGGCATAAACGTCCTTTCCATTTGGGGTCAGCCAGATCCTCGTAAGTGGACAAGTCGGCAGGCTTCACTTTGGTGGTGTTGTAGACCAGCGTACGCGCACGGACCGACAGGCCAAACCATTCGTTACCAGGGTCACGCAGATGGGGGGGCACGTTTTCTTGCAGCGTTTTCGACTGGATGGGGCGCAGCAGGCCCTCGTGGGCAGCCTGCCACAAGTTGCCTGCATCCACCGTCAGCAGTATGTCGGCCGGTGTGTTCTGGCCTTCGGCTTTCAGCCGCTCCATCAGGGGACCTTCACCACCTGTGATGAACTTGATCTGTACACCGGTGTCGCGGGTGTAGGTATCAAACAGCGGCTTGATGAGCTGCTCGTTGCGGGCGGAATACACCACCACTTCTTCGGCAAGGGCACTCAGGGCTGGGGTTGCAAGCGCCACGGCGCAGATCAAGGAAAGAAGTTTCATGCGGTGTGATCCTGTAGGAAAAAAAGAATTTAAGCTCGATTTATCACGTCATGAATGATAGGAGTTCTCATTCATTGTGGGCGGAGTATCGCATGAATTACCCGACAAATAAGAACTATTCTCATTTTGTTGAATGCGAAAGTTGAGCATTCACCAACTCCTTTGGACTCGGTCAGCTACAAACTGTGCAAAATCAGCCCATGTCACCGCCGCTTGCCCAACCCTCTTGCCCACCCCTAGCCAAGGCCTTGACCGGTCCGCAAAAAGCCCTGCGCAAGCTCGGTCTTCACCGCGCCATTGATCTGGCACTGCACCTGCCGTTGCGTTATGAGGATGAAACCCGGCTGGTCAAACTGCGTGAGGTGCGCGAAGGTGATGTGGCCCAGGTGGAAGGCCGGGTGACCCATGCCGAGATCAAACTCAGTGGACATCGCCAGCTGCTGGTGACGCTGGACGACGGTACCGGCACCTGTTTGCTGCGTTTTTTCACCTTTTACCCCTCCATGCAAAAGGCGCTGGCTGTCGGCAGCCCGGTGCGGGTACGCGGGGAAATTCGTGGTGGTTTTGCCGGGTTGACCATGATGCACCCGGTGGTCAAACCGGCAGGCGGTGTTTTGGCCACGGCCCTCACGCCGGTTTATCCCACCGTGGCGGGCTTGTCGCAAAGCTATTTGCGCCGTGCGATTCAGGCAGGGTTGGAGCGGGCGGCCCTGTCAGACACCGTACCTGCCGAATATTTACAAGAAATTGGCCTGCAGTCCTTATGGAATATGCGCAAGGCGCTCTCATTTCTGCATCATCCGGCACCCGATGTGTCACTCGCTGCATTACAAGATCACAGTCACCCGGCCTGGCAGCGGCTGAAGGCTGAGGAATTGCTGGCGCAGCAACTCTCGCAACTGCAGTCGCGCCGCGAGCGCGCCCGGCTGCGGGCACCCGTGTTGGCGGGTCAGCCGGGTCAACGGCCACGCCAGCCTGAGCCGATGGCAGAACGGCCCGCAGCCGGGCCGGTGGCCGATCACACCGCGGTTGGTGAAGACCTTGTTGCCGCCGCCGCGCCCCTGATGGCGCAGACCTTGTATGCGCGCCTGCTGGCGGCCCTGCCGTTTCAACTGACGGCTGCCCAGACGCGGGTGGTGGCCGAGATCACCCAGGACATCGCCCGCCCCGTGCCCATGCACCGCCTGTTGCAGGGTGACGTGGGTGCGGGCAAAACCGTGGTGGCGGCGCTGGCGGCGGTGGCGTGTATCGATGCCGGTTGGCAATGTGCGCTGATGGCCCCGACTGAGATTCTGGCCACCCAGCACTTTGCCAAACTGGTCGGCTGGCTGCACCCGCTGGGCATCACCGTGGCCTGGCTCACCGGCAGCCAAAAGGCCAAGGAGCGGCGCGAAATGCTGGCGCTGATCGCCAGCGGCCAGGCGCAACTGGTAGTGGGCACCCACGCGCTGATTCAGGACAAGGTGCAGTTCAAAAACCTGGCGCTGGCCGTGATCGACGAGCAGCACCGCTTTGGCGTGGCGCAGCGGCTGGCTTTGCGCAGCAAGCTGGTGGATGAGCTGGAGCCGCACCTGTTGATGATGACCGCCACCCCGATTCCGCGCACGCTGGCGATGAGCTACTACGCTGATCTGGACGTCTCCACCATCGACGAGCTGCCGCCGGGGCGCACCCCCATCATCACCAAGGTGGTCAACGATGCGCGCCGGGACGAGGTGATTGCCCGCATCCGTGGGCAAATTGAGCAGGGCCGACAAATCTACTGGGTTTGCCCCTTGATTGAAGAAAGCGAGGCGCTCGACTTGACCAACGCCACCGAAACCCACGCCCAGCTCAGCGAAGCCTTGCCCGGTGTGATGGTTGGCTTGCTGCATTCACGTATGCCGGTGCCGGAGAAAAAAGCCGTGATGAGCCTGTTCACCACCGGCCAGATGGGTGTGCTGGTCAGCACCACGGTGATTGAGGTTGGGGTGGACGTGCCCAATGCCTCGCTGATGGTGATCGAACACGCCGAGCGCTTTGGCCTGAGCCAGTTGCACCAGTTGCGTGGCCGGGTTGGGCGCGGTGCGGCGGCCTCGGCCTGTGTGCTGCTGTATTCCACCGGGGATGCACCGCGCCTGAGTGAGACGGCACGCGAGCGGCTCAAGGCCATGGCGGAGACCAACGACGGCTTCGAGATTGCCCGGCGCGACCTGGAAATTCGTGGCCCTGGCGAGTTCATGGGTGCGCGCCAGTCGGGCGATGCCATGCTGCGTTTTGCTGACGTGAATGAGGATGCCCACCTGCTCGACTGGGCCCGCCGCCTGGCCCCGCAGATGCTGGATCAGCACCCGGCGCTGGCCGAGCAGCATGTGCTGCGCTGGCTGGGCGGCAAGGCGGAGTTTTTGAAGGCTTGAGGGTTTGATGGCTCAGCCTTACCTCGGTCAGGCATCCATGCGCGTATGCTCAAGCCCACCATGCCCCGCTTGACTCAAGCCCCCAACCTCGCCATCGCCACCTTGTGGGCCGATGCGCTCAAGGGTGAAGGTATTGCCACCAGCGTGCAGCGCCAGTACCTGAGCAGCGTGGCCGGTGAGCTGCCGCCCGACCAGTGCCTGCCCGAGGTGTGGATTCAGGACGCGGCGCAGGAGGTGCGGGCGCGTGAACTGCTGTACCAGCTGCAACATGTGCCGCAGCGGCGCTGGCGTTGCAGTTGTGGCGAACTGGTCGAAGGTGGCTTTGAGCAATGCTGGGCCTGCGCCGCCTGGATGCCGCGCTAAGCCATCGCGGTTCAGTGCGCGGTTTGGTAGTGTTCCCGCCGCCGTGCTTCGGACACAAACTCGTCCAGCTCAGGGTCCATGGCATTACGTGCCGACACCAGCCCCAGGGTGTGGCCGTTTTCCACCACCGGGGCATGGCGCACGCCGTGTTCTTGCATCTTCACCAAGGCATGGCCAAATGAATCATTCGGGCCTACGCTCATCGGCTGGGTGGTCATGGCGGTGCGTACCGGGGTGGATTGGGGGTCTAGCCCTTGGCCCAGCACGCGAAAGACGATGTCGCGCTCGGTCAGCACTCCGGCCAGCTGGCCGTGCTCAATCACCCAGGCCACCCCAACATGTTTGCCAGCCATCAGCTGGGCCGCCTGGCTGATGGTTTGCTCTGGCGCAACCGTGATGAATTTGTTGCGGTCCATGACACTTTTGACGGGTAGATCAAACATGGCATACCTCCTGCACACATGCTAGTCGCCGGGTTTGCGGACTCTTTGACGCGTGTCAACACAAAGCGTGTTGCCGGGCGGGCTCTGGGTGAAAATAGCGTCATGACCCTGACTGAACTCAAATACATCGTGGCGGTGGCCCGTGAGCGGCACTTTGGCAAGGCCGCCGAAGCCTGTTACGTGTCGCAGCCGACCCTGTCGGTGGCGATCAAAAAGCTTGAAGAAGAGCTGGACGTGAAGCTGTTCGAGCGCAGCGCCAATGAAGTCAGCGTGACCGCGCTGGGCGAAGAAATTGTGCGCCAGGCGCAAAGTGTGCTGGAGCAGGCGGCTGCCATCAAGGAAATTGCCAAGCGCGGCAAAGACCCGCTGGGCGGGGCGCTCACCTTGGGCATCATCTACACCATTGGGCCGTATCTGCTGCCCGATCTGGTGCGCCAGATGATCACCCGCACGCCGCAAATGCCCTTGATGTTGCAGGAAAACTTCACCGTCAAGCTGCTCGAGATGCTGCGCACTGGCGAGATTGATTGCGCCATTCTGGCCGAGCCCTTTCCCGATGCCGGGCTGGCGATTGCGCCGCTGTATGACGAGCCCTTCATGGCCGCCGTGCCGTTTCACCACGCCCTGGCGGCCAAGGCCCAGCTCACCAGCGAAGAGCTGAAGAACGAGACCATGCTGCTGCTGGGCAGCGGTCATTGTTTCCGCGACCATGTGCTGGAGGTGTGCCCCGAATTTGCCCGCTTTTCCAGCAACACCGAGGGCATTCGCCGCAGCTTTGAGGGCTCGTCACTGGAAACCATCAAGCACATGGTGGCGGCCGGTATGGGGGTCACCCTGGTGCCGCGCCTGAGTGTGCCCAAGGAAGCCTTTGCCGCCAAACGCAAGCGCGACGAAGACCCCTATGTGAAATACCTGCCAATTGCCGACAAAGATGGCGGCAGCCCGCCCACCCGCCGCATTGTGCTGGCCTGGCGGCGCAGCTTTACCCGCTACGAAGCCATCGCGGCCCTGCGCAATGCGGTCTACGCCTGCGAGTTGCCCGGCGTGACGCGCTTGTCCTGACCCTGAAAAACTGGAGTTTCCCATCTCATGAATGTTGCCCAAAGTGCCGTTTTGGCTGATGTGCCCCCGCTCGGGCGCTATGTGTTTTTTGACGTGAAGGATGCGGTGCTGCTTGGCCCCAGCCTGCTGCGCTTGTCGGCACTCAACGAGCTGGCCAGCGGCCAGTTGCTGGTGGGCTTGGGTCACGGGCTGGTGTCGGCCCTGGGCGCACAGGTGCCGGGTTTACATGCGTTTGAGGCGCTGACCGGGGTGAACGTGGCCGTGCCCAGCACCCCGGCGGCCCTGCTGTGCTGGCTGCGCGGGTCAGACCAGGGTGAGTTGATCCACCTGACCCGCCGGGTGCAGCAGGCTCTTGCCCCGGCGCTGTGCCTGACGCAGGTGGTGGATGCCTTTCGTTACGGTTCGGGCCGCGACCTGACCGGTTATGAGGACGGCACCGAAAACCCCACCGGTGATGCCGCAGAAGCCGCCGCCCTGCTGCAAGGTGCAGGCCCCGGCCTGGACGGCAGCAGCTTCATGGCGGTGCAACAGTGGCTGCATGATCTGGATGCCTTCGAGGCCATGAGCCCGCTGGCCCAAGACCACATGGTCGGCCGCCGCCGCGCCGATAACGAAGAGCTGGACGACGCGCCCGAATCCGCCCACGTCAAACGCACCGAACAAGAGAGTTTTGACCCCGAGGCCTTTGTGCTGCGCCGCTCCATGCCCTGGGCGGCGGGGGGGCAAGCGGGCTTGATGTTTGTGGCGTTTGGCCAGTCTTTCGATGCGTTTGAGGCACAGTTGCGCCGCATGGTAGGGCTGGAAGACGGCGTGGTGGATGCCTTGTTTGGCATTTCCAAGCCCATCAGCAGTGCGTATTTCTGGTGTCCACCGATGAATGCCGGTCAGCTGGATTTACGCCAGCTCGGCTTGTGAACAAGGACTCTGGTGATGGATTGGCGTAAAAAACTGAATCTCTACCTGGCGCTGATCCGCTGGGATCGGCCTGCGGGCTGGTTGTTGCTGTTGTGGCCCACACTCGGCGCGCTGTGGGTGGCTGCGGGCGGCTTTCCGGGCTGGCATTTGCTGAGTGTGTTTGTGCTGGGCACGATCCTGATGCGCAGCGCGGGCTGCTGCATCAACGACGTGGCCGACCGCGAGTTTGACAAACACGTCAAACGCACCGCGCAGCGCCCGGTGACCACCGGGCTGGTGTCGGTGAAAGAGGCACTGGCCGTGGGTGCGGTGCTGGCACTGCTGTCGTTTGTGCTGGTGCTGAGCACCAATGGGCTCACCATCGGCCTGTCATTCGCTGCACTGGCGGTGACCATGGTCTACCCCTATGCCAAGCGTGTGGTGTCGATGCCGCAAGCCGTGTTGGGCATGGCGTTTGGCATGGGCATCCCGATGGCCTTTGCCGCCGTGCGTGGTGAGGTGCCCGCGCTGGCCTGGTGGCTGACCCTGGGCAACCTGTTCTGGGTGCTGGCCTATGACACCGAATACGCCATGGTGGACCGCGACGACGATCTGCGCTTGGGGCTCAAAACCTCGGCCATCACGCTGGGCACGTGGGATGTGCCAGGGGTGATGCTGTGTTATCTGTTATTTATAACTATTTTGGCTGCAGCGCTTATAAATAAAGCGCAATCAGCTATTTTTATCGTAGCGTTGGTGGTGGCGCTTGGGCAGGTGGTCTGGCATTTCACCTTGATTCGCCACCGCACGCGGGAAGGCTGCTTCAAAGCCTTCCGACTCAACCACTGGCTGGGTTTTGCGGTGTTTGCCGGCATTGCCGTCAGTTACGCGGTGCAGTAAAAAGCCACCGCTTGGGGTGGCTCAAGAAGGGTTGATGGCAAGCGTGGCGGCTGGTCAATTCACAGGGTTTTGTGTGCCTTGGTTCTCTTGGCCTTGGTCTTGCCCGTTTTGATTTTTTTGTTCTTTTTGGTTTTCTTGACCTTGCCTGCCACTTTGGTTTTGCTTGCTTTCGCGGCCTTCACTTTGGCCCCGGTCTTGGCGTGCACCTTTTTCTTGTGGGGCTTGGGGGCAGCGGCTGCGGCCGGGCTGTCAAATTGCGGGGTGGTTTGTGCGCTGACCTCGCGCATGGGGGTGAACAGGGATACTGCAAACAGTGCGGCGCAGGCCAGGGCGGTGAGGGATTTTTTCATGGTGTTGGATCAATCAAAGGGAAAGCCGGGGGCGAGGTTTTCAGGCGGCACCAAATTCGTCGCCGAGTTCTTTGGCACGCTCGCGGGCAGCGTACATGGCATCAATGAACAGGGCGCGCACGTCGTTGTCTTCCATGCTGGAGATGGCGGCAAAGGTGGTGCCGCCTTTGGAGGTGACGCGCTGGCGCAGCACCTGGGGTGATTCGCTGGAGGCTTGCGCCAGGGCGCTGGCTCCGCAGAAGGTGGCCACAGCCAGCTGATGCGCTTGTGCGCGGCTCAAGCCCATTTCGGTGCCAGCGGTGGTCATGGCTTCCATGAAGTAAAACACGTAGGCCGGGCCTGAGCCGGACAGGGCGGTGACTACATCCAGCTGGTCTTCAGCGTCCAGCCAGAGGGATTGCCCGGTGGTGGCGATGACCTGATCGATGCGTGTTTTGTCTTGCGTCGTGACGCTGGCGCGGGCGAACAAGCCGCTGATGCCTTGGCCAATCAGCGCTGGAGTGTTGGGCATGGCGCGCACCACACGTTCAGTGTCCAGCCAGGCGGCAATGCTGTCGCTGCGTATGCCGGCGGCCACGCTCAAGTGCAAAGCGCTGCGGGTGTGAGGGGCCACAGCTTGCGTGGCTTCTTTGAAGGTTTGGGGTTTCACGGCCCAGACCACCAGCCCGGCGTTGGCCAGAAAAGCCCCGGCTTGCGGTTGCGCGGTGATGCCAAAGCTGGTTTGCAGCTTGGTCTGTGCTTCAGCAAAGGGCTCCAGCACGTCAATGTGCGCAGGAGAGAGGCCTTGTTTGATCAGGCCGCTGATGATGGCGCTGGCCATGTTGCCCCCGCCGATGAATGCAATGCGTTCGCTCATGTTGAGAAGTCAGCTCAGGGGCTGTTCAAGCGTTATAGAAGCCTTGAGTCTAATCAAATGCGTTGACAGTTTGCTTTCACGCAGCGGGTTTCAGCACAGTCTGGCGCACCGCATGTTCCCATTGCGACATGCGTTCCTGGGCCAGCGCAGGGGGCATTTGCGGCAGAAATCTTTTTTCGGCTTGCCACAAGGCGCTGAGTTGAGCTTTGTTTTGATAAACCCCGGTGGCCAGACCGGCCAGGTAGGCCGCGCCCAGGGCGGTGGTTTCGATCACAGCCGGGCGAATGACTGGGATGCCGAGCAGATCGGCCTGAAACTGCATCAGCAAATCGTTGACGCAGGCCCCGCCGTCGACCCGCAGTTCGGCCACCGCCACGCCACCCGCCGCAACGGCATCACGGCTCATGGCTTGCAGCAGGGCGGCGCTTTGGAAGGCAATACTCTCCAGCGCAGCGCGGGCGATGTGGGCCAGAGTGCTGCCCCGGCTCAGGCCCAGAATGGAGCCACGGGCATCGGGCTGCCAGTAAGGTGCGCCCAGCCCGGTGAAGGCGGGCACCACCATCACGCCACCGGCATCGGGCACACTTTCAGCCAGGGCCTGGACGTGGTTGCTGCTGGGAATGGCATGCAGGCCGTCGCGCAGCCATTGCACCACGGCACCACCAACAAACACGCTGCCTTCGATGGCAAATTCGGGTTGTGGGGTAGTTTGTGCTGCGCTGGTGGTGATCAGTCCGTTGTGCGATGTCTGGAACGTGTGACCGGTGTGCATCAGCATGAAGCAGCCGGTGCCGTAGGTGTTTTTGACCATGCCGGGGGTGAAGCAGGCTTGGCCAAACAGAGCGCTTTGCTGGTCGCCAGCCATGCCGCCAATGGGGATGGGAGAACCCAGAATATCGGCGCAAACTTCGCCGAACAGGCTGCTTGAGGGCTGAACCCTGGGCAGCAGGCTGGTGGGAATATCCAACATCTGCAGCAGTTCGTTGTCCCACTGGTTGGTATGAACATTAAAAAGCATGGTGCGTGAAGCATTGCTGATATCGGTGGCATGTACTGCGCCGTGGGTGAGCTGCCAGAGTAGCCAGCTGTCAACGGTGCCAAAGGCCAGCTCGCCGTTGTTGGCCTGCTGGCGTGCGCCGGGTACGTTGTCTAGGATCCATTTGAGTTTGGTGCCCGAAAAATACGGATCAATCAGCAGGCCGGTTTTGGCTTGGACGCAGGCAGTCAGGCCACCCTGGCGCAATGTCTTGCACGTGGGCTCGGTGCGTCGATCTTGCCAGACGATGGCGTTGTGAATTGGCAATCCCGTGCGGCGGTGCCAGACTACCGTGGTTTCGCGCTGGTTGGTAATGCCCACTGCGCTTACCTCATAGGCAGAGATACCTGCATTGGTCATTGCCTGGCGCGCTGTGGCGAGCTGAGTGCGCCAGATGTCCAGGGGGTCGTGCTCTACCCAGCCTGGTTGTGGAAACTGTTGTGTCAGTTCTTGCTGTGCTTGGGCGACTACCTGCCCCAGAGCGTTGAACACAATGCTGCGTGAACTGGACGTGCCTTGGTCCAGTGCGAGTAAATAAGTCATGGCGCATCCTAAAGTAGCGAATAATCAGGCGGTTTGTTAGCCCATCGAATCCACCCATGGTCACTTTAACCGAACCCTTAGCAACCTATCGCCCTGAGTTGATGGATCGTCTGGCGCAACCGTGCCAATATGATTTATGCGTTATTGGGGGAGGGGCTACCGGACTCGGGCTAGCTCTGGATGCTGCCGTTCGCGGTTTGCGCGTGGTGTTGGTTGAGGGTCATGACTTTGCCAAAGGAACATCATCTAGGTCAACCAAATTGGTCCATGGTGGCGTGCGTTATCTGGCACAGGGCAATATCTCCCTGGTACGCGAAGCCCTGCACGAGCGCACACTGTTATTACACAATGCGCCCCACTTGGCACAACCTTTGCCGTTTGTGATGCCTGCTTACACATGGTGGGAGGCTCCTTTTTATGGTACTGGTTTGAAAATGTACGATGCGCTGGCTGGCAAGGCTGGGTTGGGTGCGACGGAGTTTTTAAGCCGGGATGAAACTTGTGCCCTGTTGCCGCAAATTCGCACAGAGGGACTCAAGGCCGGGGTGAAATATTGGGATGGTCAGTTCAATGATGCGCGGCTGGCGTTAGCTTTGGCGCGAACCGCAGCACAACACGGCGCGTTGCTGGTGAATTACTGTCGGGTGGTGGATGTCGTTCATGATCAGGGGCGTATCACTGGTGTGAAATGCACCGATCAGCTCAATGGTCGGCACTACACTTTGGCATGTCATTGCGTCGTCAATGCCACCGGTGTTTGGGTTGATGCTTTGCGAAGTCTTGATGATGCGGCGACCGGAAATACTTCTGATGCAGCAACAAAACCCATGGTTGCACCCAGTCAAGGTGTTCATATGGTGGTTGACAAGGAGTTCTTGAACGGTAGTGCCGCCTTGATGGTACCCAAAACAGCCGATGGGCGTGTGTTGTTTGCGGTGCCGTGGCTTGGGAAACTTATTTTGGGAACTACCGATACGCCGCGCCATAACCTGGACTTGGAGCCTGCCGCCTTTGAGGAGGAAATCAACTTTATATTAGGCGAATCAGCCAAGTATTTGCGTCGAGCCCCAACGCGTGCCGATGTCAAAAGTATTTGGGTGGGTTTACGTCCGTTGGTTAAACCTGCTGAGGATACGGGAGGCCACACCAAAGGACTGAGCCGAGAGCACACGATAGAAGTGAGTCGCAGTGGTATGGTGACCGTGACGGGTGGTAAATGGACGACGTACCGTGCAATGGCTGAGGATGTACTGGAGGTCTGCACAAAGCAGCAATTGCTCCGAGCTACCGTAACGGGGCTGACTCGAGGTTTGCGGTTGATAGGAAGTGAGTCGACAAGAGCTGCATTCACTCCTATTTATAAAGCAGAGGGTCTGCACGGGTATGGCAATGAGCAGAGCTTGGTTGGAAGCATGCCGGGTGCTGATCGATGGCTTGACGATACCTTGTCCGAAGGTATGGTGCGTTTTGCGGCCCGCTTTGAATACGCTGTAAAAGTTGAAGATGTACTTGCGCGAAGATCAAGAATGTTATTTCTTGATGCTCGTAAAGCGCGTTTTTTGGCAGGAGATGTGGCGGCTATTTTAAAAAATGAGACTGGGCAAGATGCTGCTCAGGAGGCCTTTGAAAGCCTATGCCAGCAATATTTGCTTGATTTGCAAGAAAGTTCTTGAAAGGCTACATTTTTTACTGCATAATACAAGGCTTCGCGTTAAAACGAAGTGTCTGCCCAAAGCTAACAACGTGAGTGGTTCATGTTGGGTGTAACGGGCCCAAGACTGACTGATTAAATGATTTGCATTGTGCAAATTGATTGATTGGTGCAAGTTGGGAATTAATTAAATGATCCAAACCGAATCTCGACTCGAAGTCGCCGACAACACCGGTGCCAAGTCCGTTCTGTGCATTAAGGTGCTGGGCGGATCTAAGCGTCGCTACGCTAGCGTGGGCGACATTATTAAAGTGAGCATTAAGGAAGCTGCGCCACGTGGTCGCGTCAAAAAAGGCGATGTCTACAGTGCTGTGGTGGTTCGTACTGCCAAGGGAATCCGTCGTAGTGATGGCTCTTTGGTGAAGTTCGATGGCAATGCGGCAGTGTTGCTGAATGCCAAGCTTGAGCCTATCGGCACTCGTATCTTTGGGCCAGTGACGCGTGAGTTGCGTACTGAAAAGTTCATGAAGATTGTGTCGTTGGCACCTGAAGTTTTGTAAGGACATCACATGAACAAAATTCGTAAAGGCGACGATGTCATTGTGCTCACCGGGCGCGATAAAGGCAAACGTGGCAAGGTTGTGTTGCGCAAAGATGATTCGCACCTTGTTGTAGAAGGTGTAAACATTGTAAAAAAGCACGCCAAACCTAATCCAATGAAGGGTGAGGCTGGTGGTATTGTTGAGAAGACCATGCCGATTCATCAATCCAATGTGGCAATTTTCAATGTTGCATCGGGTAAGGCTGATCGTGTTGGTATCAAGTTGCAGGCTGATGGTAAACGTGTGCGCGTTTACAAATCCAGCGGCGAAGAAATCAAGGTGGCATAAACATGGCTCGTTTGCAAGAAATCTACCGTGAAAAGCTGGCTCCAGAGTTAATGGCCAAGTTTGGCTATAAGTCTGCGATGGAGGTGCCGCGTTTAACCAAGATCACGCTGAATATGGGTGTCAGCGAGGCGGTTGCTGATAAGAAAGTCATGGATAACGCAGTGGGTGATTTGACCAAGATTGCTGGTCAAAAGCCTGTAGTAACCATGTCGAAAAAGGCGATTGCGGGTTTCAAAATTCGTGAAGGTCAGGCAATTGGTTGTATGGTGACCTTGCGTGGTGCACAGATGTATGAGTTCCTGGATCGTTTTGTGACGGTGGCATTGCCTCGCGTTCGTGACTTTCGTGGTATCTCGGGTCGTTCGTTTGATGGCCGTGGAAATTACAACATCGGTGTCAAAGAGCAAATTATTTTCCCTGAAATTGAGTATGACAAAGTTGACGCTTTGCGTGGTCTCAATATCAGTATCACGACAACGGCCAAGACTGATGATGAGTGCAAGGCGCTTCTCGCTGGTTTCCGTTTTCCCTTCAAGAACTGAGGTGATCTGTGGCTAAGATGGCTTTAATCGAGCGCGAGCTCAAAAGAGACAAACTGGTTGCCAAGTACGCAAAAAAACATGCGGAATTGAAGGCCATTGCGACTGATGCAAAACGTACCGATGAAGAGCGTGCTGCTGCACGTCTTGGATTGCAAATGTTGCCGCGCAATGCAAATCCAACGCGGCAACGAAATCGTTGTGCAATCACAGGTCGCCCACGTGGAACTTTTGCTCACTTCGGTTTGGCTCGTGCAAAAATTCGTGAAATGGCTTTTGCTGGGGAAATTCCTGGCATTGTCAAGGCAAGCTGGTAATCGGCAGGAGAAATAGATATGAGTATGAGTGATCCGATTGCCGACCTGTTGACGCGCATTCGTAATGCACAAATGGTTGCGAAATCATCTGTCCGTGTGCCTTCTTCTAAAGTGAAGATTGCGATTGCCCAAGTCTTGAAAGATGAGGGTTATATCGATGGCTTCAAAGTCAATGCAGTTGATGGGAAGTCTGAGTTAGAAATTGCTTTGAAATACTACGCTGGTCGACCGGTGATTGAACGCATTGAGCGTGTAAGTCGTCCAGGCTTGCGTGTATATCGTGGCAGCGATGCCATTCCACAAGTTCAAAACGGCCTTGGTGTGGCAATTGTCACGACACCAAAGGGTGTGATGACAGATCGCAAAGCGCGTGCTACCGGTGTTGGTGGTGAAGTGCTCTGCTACGTCGCTTAATACGTGGCATTGAGGAGAAACTAAAGATGTCCCGTATAGCAAAGATGCCCGTCACTATTCCGGCAGGAGTAGAAATTAAGATGGATGCGCAGAGCCTTAGTGTTAAAGGTTCTGGTGGTAGCTTGTCTCTTGCTCAAAATGCAATGGTCAACATCACCAATGATGCCGGAAAGATCAGCTTCGCTGCTGCGAATGATTCCCGTGCTGCAGATGCAATGGCAGGAACATTGCGTCAGCTCGTCAATAATATGGTTATTGGTGTAACCAAGGGTTTTGAAAAGAAACTGACGTTGATTGGAGTGGGTTACAAAGTGCAAGCCACGGGCAACAAGCTTAATCTGACAGTGGGTTACTCTCACCCAGTTGATAAAGTTATGCCAGAAGGTATAACTGTGGCGACGCCAACACCTACTGAGGTGGTTATTAAAGGCGCTGACCGTCAACGAGTTGGTCAAGTTGCTGCTGAAATTCGAGCGATTCGACCACCTGAGCCTTATAAAGGCAAAGGTATTCGCTACTCGAATGAAAAAGTCGCGATTAAAGAAACTAAGAAGAAATAAGGATCTGCATCATGTTGAGCAAAAAAGAGCAGCGTCTTCGCAGAGCCCGTCAAACCCGTATTCGTATCGCCAATCAGGGTGTTGCACGGTTGACGGTGAATCGCACAAATTTACACATCTATGCCAGCGTAATTTCTGGCGATGGCGGCAAAGTATTGGCAACAGCATCAACTGCAGAAGCCGAAATTCGCCAGTCATTGGGTGGTTCAGGCAAGGGTGGCAATATTGCAGCAGCCCAAGTCATTGGTAAGCGTTTGGCTGAAAAGGCAAAAGCTGTTGGTGTTGACAAAGTAGCGTTTGATCGTGCAGGGTTTGCGTACCATGGCCGCGTGAAAGCGCTGGCTGATGCGGCACGTGAAGCTGGCTTGCAGTTCTAAGCAGATCGGAAAAAAAGATGGCTAAAGTACAAGCAAAAATGCAAGGTAAGGCTGAAGGGCCTGAAGATGGTCTGCGCGAAAAAATGATCGCGATCAACCGAGTCACCAAAGTGGTGAAAGGTGGTCGGATTCTAGGTTTTGCTGCATTGACAGTAGTCGGCGACGGTGATGGTACCGTTGGTATGGGTAAAGGAAAATCGAAAGAAGTTCCGGCGGCTGTACAAAAGGCTATGGAAGAGGCTCGTCGCAATATGTCTAAAGTGTCCCTGAAAAATGGGTCAATTCATCATAAAGTGATGGGTCGTCATGGGGCTGCATCGGTAATGATGGCTCCTGCACCAAAAGGTACAGGCATTATTGCTGGTGGACCAATGCGTGCTGTGTTTGAAGTGATTGGTATCACAGATATTGTGGCGAAAAGCCATGGTTCATCCAATCCATACAACATGGTTCGTGCAACATTGGATGCACTATCTCATGCAACGACACCTTCTAACGTTGCTGCAAAACGCGGAAAAAGCGTAGAAGAATTGTTTGCTTAATCGGAGTTCGTAGTTATGACATCGCAAAAGAAAGTCACTGTGAAGCTTGTGCGCAGCCCAATCGGGTGTGCAGAAGCCCATCGTGCAACAGTTCGCGGTTTGGGCCTGCGGAAAATGCATAGCACAAGTGAATTAGTTGATACACCCGAAGTGCGCGGAATGATCAATAAGATCAGCTATTTGGTTAAAGTGCTCTAAGAGGTAAACAATGGAACTTAATAGCATTAAGCCGGCGGACGGCGCAAAACACTACAAACGCCGCGTAGGGCGTGGTATTGGCTCTGGTCTTGGAAAAACAGCAGGGCGTGGACATAAAGGTCAAAAATCACGCGCTGGTGGTTACCATAAAGTAGGCTTCGAGGGTGGACAAATGCCCATGCAGCGTCGTTTACCAAAACGTGGCTTCAAATCTGCTTTGTTGAAGTTCAATGCAGAAATCACATTGGACGCTTTGAATTTGTTGGAAACATCAGATATCAATGTTGTTTTGCTGAAACAAGCAGGTTTGGTAAGTGAATTGGCCAAAGTTGTTAAAGTGATTAAAACAGGCACTGTGACAAAAGCTTACAAGTTAAGTGGCATTGGTGCTACCGAAGCCGCTAAAGCAGCTATTTTGGCTGCTGGTGGTAGCGTAGATTAAAGCAATATTGAAAGCTAGTAAGTGGTAACCTCTAGTTCGGCACTATCGGTAAAAACAGACAAGTACGGTGATCTTCGTCGTCGTCTTGTCTTTTTATTACTTGCACTTGTGGTTTATCGCGTAGGTGCACATATTCCGGTTCCAGGAATTGATGCAAATCAGTTGCAGCAGTTTTTCAAAGGACAACAAGGTGGCATCCTAGGGATGTTTAATATGTTTTCCGGCGGAGCATTATCTAGATTTACAATCTTCGCTCTTGGAATCATGCCATATATTTCGGCATCGATTATTATGCAATTGCTAGGATATGTATTACCAGCATTTGAACAGCTGAAAAAAGAGGGTGAAGCAGGGCGTCGAAAAATAACACAATACACCCGCTACGGAACGCTTGGATTGGCGTTGTTTCAGTCGTTAGGTATCGCAGTTGCGCTTGAAAGTTCTGCCGGTTTAGTGATTTCACCAGGTTTCGGTTTTCGTATGACGGCGGTCGTGACGCTTACTGCTGGTACTTTATTCTTAATGTGGCTAGGTGAGCAAATTACAGAAAGAGGACTCGGCAATGGAATTTCAATTTTGATTTTCGCAGGAATTGCAGCCGGATTGCCTAATGCTGTTGGTGGTCTACTTGAGTTGGTTCGTACCGGAGCAATGAGTATTATTGTTTCGATGCTGATAGTTGTTTTGGTTGCACTGGTTACTTATTTCGTTGTATTTGTAGAACGTGGGCAACGGAAAATACTTGTGAATTACGCACGTAGACAAGTTGGTAATAAGGTTTATGGTGGTCAGTCATCACATTTACCACTTAAATTGAATATGGCAGGTGTAATTCCGCCAATTTTTGCATCTTCTATCATTTTATTGCCTGCAACGGTGGTCGGATGGTTTAGTGCTAGTGATTCAATGCGTTGGCTGAAGGATATTTCCGGCTCCTTAACTCCTGGTCAGCCAATTTATGTCATGTTGTATGCTGCCGCAATAATCTTCTTCTGTTTCTTTTATACGGCGCTTGTTTTTAATAGTAAAGAAACCGCTGAAAATCTTAAAAAAAGTGGTGCTTTTGTTCCTGGTATTCGACCGGGTGATAACACTGCGAAGTATATTGATAAGATATTATTGAGACTCACGTTTATCGGTGCTATATATATTACTTTGGTTTGCTTGTTGCCGGAGTTCTTGATACTAAAGTACAACGTGCCTTTTTATTTTGGTGGAACATCCTTGTTAATTATTGTTGTTGTTACGATGGACTTTATGGCTCAAGTGCAAAACTACCTGATGTCACAACAGTATGAATCTTTGCTAAAAAAAGCTAACTTTAAGGCTTCTTGAGGTTAAATATGGCAAAAGATGATGTAATTCAAATGCAGGGTGAGATAGTTGAAAATTTACCCAATGCTACATTCCGAGTCAAACTCGAAAATGGTCATATTGTGTTGGGGCATATTTCTGGAAAAATGCGAATGCATTACATAAGGATATTGCCTGGAGACAAAGTGACTGTTGAGTTGACACCCTACGATCTAAGCCGTGCACGAATTGTGTTTCGAGCTAAGTAAATATATTTTAGAAATTGTTTAGGAGAACGCAATGAAAGTTTCGGCTTCGGTAAAGAAGATTTGCCGCAATTGCAAAATCATTCGACGTAAAGGTGTTGTGCGTGTGATCTGTACAGATCCTCGGCATAAACAACGTCAGGGTTGAGCGCAAGAGTTATAGAGGACCAAAATGGCACGTATCGCTGGTATTAATATTCCCCCGCAAAAACATTCTGAAATTGGCTTGACTGCTATTTTTGGTGTTGGTCGCAGCCGCGCACGCAAGATATGTGAATCTTGCGGAATTGATTTTTCCAAAAAAATCAAAGATCTTACAGATCTTGAGTTGGAAAAAGTTCGTGACGAAGTTGCGAAATTTACGATTGAGGGTGACCTCCGTCGTGAGACAACGATGAATATCAAACGTTTGATGGATATTGGCTGCTACCGCGGTTTCCGTCATCGTCGTGGTTTACCATTAAGAGGTCAACGGACGCGTACAAATGCCCGTACGCGTAAAGGTCCGCGCAAAGCAGCGGCATCCCTGAAGAAATAACGGCTACTGAAAGATCACTATGGCTAAAGCACCCGCAAATAACGCTGCTCAACGTGTACGCAAGAAAGTACGCAAAAATGTTGCTGACGGAATTGCACACGTTCATGCTTCCTTTAATAACACGATTATTACGATCACTGATCGGCAGGGAAACTCTTTATCTTGGGCATCTTCTGGTGGACAGGGTTTCAAAGGTTCGCGTAAATCAACTCCATTTGCCGCTCAAGTAGCATCAGAAGTTGCAGGTCGTGTTGCTATTGATCAAGGCATTAAAAATCTTGATGTCGAAATCAAAGGCCCAGGGCCTGGTCGTGAGTCATCTGTTCGTGCTTTGGCCGCGCTTGGAATTCGTATCAACATGATTTCAGATGTGACCCCAGTACCTCACAACGGTTGCCGCCCACAAAAGCGTCGTCGTATCTAAGTTTATTAAGCCCACCGCCACAGACTACCTGCTTGTGGCTCCCGCAAAAAATGCGGAAGATAAATAAAGGAAATTAAAGTGGCACGTTATCTAGGCCCCAAGGCCAAACTCTCCCGTCGCGAAGGAACAGATTTATTTCTTAAGAGTGCACGTCGCTCAATTGGAGATAAGGCAAAGTTTGATTCCAAACCAGGCCAGCATGGCCGTACTTCTGGTGCACGTACATCGGATTATGGTGTGCAATTGCGTGAGAAACAAAAAGTAAAACGCATGTATGGTATTCTGGAAAAGCAGTTTCGTCGCTATTTTGAAGAAGCTGATCGCAGAAAAGGTAACACAGGTGCAAACCTGTTAGGTCTTCTTGAATGTCGTTTGGATAATGTTGTCTACCGTATGGGATTCGGATCCACACGTTCAGAAGCTCGCCAATTGGTTTCCCATAAAGCGATGCTTGTAAATGGAAAATCAGTCAATATACCTTCATTCATGGTGAAGTCTGGTGATGTTGTTGCTGTTCGTGAAAAATCAGCCAAGCAGAATCGGATTGTAGAAGCTTTGCAGTTGGCTCAACAAGTTGGAATGCCTGCTTGGGTGGATGTTAATGTTGAGAAAGCAGAAGGTGTATTCAAATCTGTTCCAGATCGTGATCAGTTTGCAGCTGATGTGAATGAGTCTTTGATTGTTGAGTTGTATTCACGCTAATTTCACTCACTGGTTTTTGTTTTGCTGAGAGGGCCTTCGTTGGCCTTCCTGCGTTTAGTCAGCCTTACCGATGTAACGAGTCGGGGGTATTGAGAGGATTTATTCATGCAAGCTAGTTTACTGAAGCCAAAAACAATTCATGTCGAGCAACTTTCGACAAATCGGGCAAAGGTTGTTTTGGAGCCTTTTGAGCGTGGCTACGGTCATACTTTGGGAAATGCGTTACGTCGTGTTCTGCTTTCATCTATGCCAGGCTACGCGCCAACAGAAGTGACAATTGCAGGAGTACTTCACGAGTACTCATCCATCGATGGCGTTCATGAAGATGTAGTTAACATTCTCTTGAATTTGAAAGGTGTTGTCTTTAAGCTTCACAATCGTGACGAAGTCACGTTGAGTTTACGCAAGGACGTTGAAGGGGTTGTTTCGGCTGCTGATATTCAAACGCCGCATGATGTCGAAATCATAAATCCAGAGCATGTAATAGCTAACTTGTCGCATGGCGGGAAGCTTGATATGCAAATTAAGATTGAGAAAGGTCGCGGGTATGTACCCGGAACAGTTCGACGTCATGGTGATGAGCCGAGCAAATCAATTGGCCGCATTATCTTGGATGCATCATATTCGCCAGTCAAGCGTGTAAGCTATACAGTAGAGAGTGCACGTGTTGAGCAGCGCACTGACTTAGATAAGTTAATCGTTGATATCGAAACTAATGGTGCCATCACGGCAGAGGATGCTGTTCGCGCTTCGGCCAAAATATTGGTAGAGCAATTGGCTGTTTTTGCTCAACTGGAGGGCGGCGAAGTAGACACAATCGTTTCTTCATCTTCAAGATCTAGTTCTCAATTCGATCCAGTACTTTTACGTCCAGTTGATGAATTAGAATTAACGGTACGTTCTGCAAACTGTCTAAAAGCTGAAAATATTTACTACATTGGTGACCTGATTCAGCGTACTGAAAATGAGTTGTTGAAGACACCAAATCTGGGACGTAAATCACTCAATGAAATCAAGGAAGTATTGGCTTCCCGTGGTTTAACTCTTGGCATGAAACTTGAGAGTTGGCCACCAGCTGCTCTTGAAAAACGTTAATTTCACGAATTGGTTTTAAACACTTGACAGTACCTTGTACGGCTGTCTTAAATAATTAAAGGAATTGTTATGCGTCACGGATTAGGCTTGCGAAAATTAAATCGAACATCGTCTCACCGATTGGCAATGCTTCGGAATATGATGAATTCTTTGATCGAACACGAAGTTATCAAAACCACTGTACCAAAAGCTAAAGAACTACGCCGAGTTGTTGAGCCGATGATTACGTTAGCAAAAGAAGCAACTGTTGCTAACCGTCGATTGGCATTTGATCGATTGCGTGATCGTGACAGTGTTGTAAAACTTTTTAATGAGTTGGGCCCGCGCTTTAAAGCTCGCCCGGGTGGTTACACAAGAATACTTAAAATGGGTTTCCGTGTTGGTGATAACGCACCGATGGCCCTCGTTGAGTTCGTAGAACGTAGTTCTTCAGAAGTATTTACTGCTGAAGGCCAAGTTGCTTCAGAATAAGCTATAATTAAGATATCGCGCGATGGAGCAGTCTGGTAGCTCGTTGGGCTCATAACCCAAAGGTCGGAGGTTCAAATCCTTCTCGCGCAACCAAAAAAGTTGAGTATTCAACTGAAAAAAGCCCACAAAAAGTGGGCTTTTTTTTAGTCAAAAAGGGCTTGCCTGCAGCTATACATCACAGATATACCGGGTTCGACAGCTAAATGCTCCAACACACTTCAATTTCCAAGTAAATCAACGACTTGTCCGTTTGAAAATCTGATTTTGTAATTGCACGAATTTAAGTTTTTATATTGGCAACACTGTTATAGAGTGATGGTGTTTTTAGCAAATTCCCCCGCTCTGGCCCCAATCGTTACGTTCAACTTGTCATAGGCATATCGCAATGTAGTTAGGGGTCGCCTAAGCAGTGAGCGGTCGCCTCGCTAGGGCGGTTCAATCAACTCAAAACTGAGTTCAAATAAACGTGTTTGACAAAGGTGGGGAAGTCCTTGTAGTCGAACTCGGGAGTTCAGGATCGGCGTGTCAAATTTTCTGAACAAGACATCACCGGTTCGGATCAACACTGAAAATTCATTAGCAAAGTGAATGATGGGCTGCAAAATTTGATGTTTCTAGCCATGTGATGCGGCTTGCTCCACACTGCGGATCTTCAAAACACCATCGGAGACAAGTCATGTTGATCGGCTGCCCCAAAGAAATCAAAAATCATGAATACCGTGTCGGTCTTACGCCGGTTAGTGTGCGCGAACTTACCCAGCACGGCCACAATGTATTGGTGCAGCGGGGTGCAGGTGCTGCGATTGGACTTCTGGATGAGCATTACGTGGCGGCTGGAGCACAACTCGCCAACGATGCGGCGCAAGTGTTCGCCCAGGCTGAAATGATTGTCAAGGTCAAAGAACCCCAGCCGCAAGAGTGTGTCATGCTGCGGCCAGGGCAAGTTCTCTACACCTACCTGCATCTGGCACCTGACCCGGAACAAACGGCAGCGTTGGTCAAATCAGGTTCAGTGTGTATCGCTTATGAAACCATCACCGGTCCGGGTGGCGGTTTGCCGCTACTGGCCCCGATGAGTGAGGTAGCTGGCCGCATGTCGGTGCAGGCAGGTGCGGCACATCTGGAAAAATCCAAAGGTGGCATGGGCGTGTTGCTCGGAGGGGTGCCCGGTGTGCCTGCAGCCCATGTGGTGATTCTGGGCGCTGGCGTGGTGGGCACACACGCCCTGCAAATGGCGGTGGGTATGGGAGCCAAAGTGACCGTGCTAGACAAAAATGTGGAACGCTTGCGCCAGTTGGATCTGGTGTTTGGCAACCGCATTCACACCCTGTTTTCCAGCGTCCAAACAGTGGAAGACTCGGTGCTGGACGCTGATCTGGTCATCGGAGGCGTGCTGATTCCAGGTGCTGCTGCGCCCAAACTGGTCACCCGCAGCATGATCAGCCGCATGAAACAAGGTGCCGTGGTGGTGGATGTGGCCATTGACCAAGGAGGCTGTTTCGAGACCAGTCATGCCACCACCCATGCCGAGCCAACGTTCATGGTCGATGGTGTGGTGCATTACTGTGTGGCCAATATGCCCGGAGCCGTGGCGCGCACCAGCACATTTGCCCTCAACAACGCCACCATCGGTCATGCCGTGGCGTTGGCTGACAAGGGCTGGAAAACCGCTTTGAGAGACAACCCGCATCTGAAGAATGGCTTGAACGTCTGCGCCGGGAAGGTCACGTTTGAGGCGGTGGCCAACACCTTGGGCTACCCCTATGTGACGGCTGACAGCCTGTTGGCGGGATGAAGCCGTAACACCGGGCCAGGCAAATTCTCAGAGTTTCGGCATCCAATGGGGCGAAGGATGCGAGCCTAGCCCCATCCCGGATAATCATGCCCATATGGCACTCATCACACTACTTGACGCCCAGCTGGCTTTTGGGCACGTCCCGCTGCTGGATCACACCACTTTTTCTCTGGAGACCCAAGAGCGCGTAGGCCTGATCGGCCGCAATGGCGCAGGCAAGTCTTCGCTGCTCAAAATTTTGGGCGGCTTAGAAAAACCTGACGATGGCACCCTCCAGGTGCAAAACAATATCCGCATTGCCTATGTAGCGCAGGAGCCTCAGCTGGAGGCAGATGCTACTGTATTCGTAGCTGTTAGCGCAGGTATGGCAAGGGTCATTGCCCTGATTGATGAATATTCCCAGGGGCACGGTGATCTGGATGCCATGCAAAGCGAAATCGAAGCGCTGGACGGTTGGAACTGGGAGCAGCGCGTTGCTGAAACCCTGCACCGGCTGCATCTGGAGCCTGAGGTGCTGATTGGCACGCTCTCTGGCGGCAACAAAAAGCGCGTGGCGCTGGCGCAGGCTCTGGTGGCCGCGCCGGATGTGCTGCTGCTTGATGAGCCTACCAATCACCTGGATCTGGACAGTATTGAGTGGCTCGAAGGCCTGTTGTGCGATTTCAAAGGCTCCATTGTCACGGTGACGCATGACCGCAGTTTTCTGGACAACGTGGCCACCCGCATCGTCGAGTTGGATCGGGGCAAGTTGCAGTCGTATCCCGGTAATTTCGCCGCCTATCTGACCCAAAAAGCCGAGCAGGCCGCGCAAGAAGCGGTGATTAACGCACGCGCCGACAAGCTGCTGGCTCAAGAAGAAGTGTGGATTCGCCGTGGCGTGGAAGCGCGGCGTACCAAGGCACAAGGGCGCATCAACCAGCTGGAGGTCTTGCGCGCCAACCGTGAAGCCCGCCGTGATGCGCTGGGCAGCGTCAAACTCGATGTGGCCAGCGGAGCCGTCAGCGGCAAGTTGGTGGCCGAACTCACCCATGTGAGCAAGAGTTTTGGCGAGCGCAAAATTGTCGATGATTTCTCCACCGTGATCCTGCGCGGTGACAAGGTTGGCCTGCTCGGCCCCAATGGCGCGGGCAAAACCACGCTGCTCAAACTGATTCTGGGTGAGCTCAAGGCCGACCCGGCCCCGCTCAACGCACCCAAACCGGGCCCTGGCGAGAGTGCCTGGGGCACGGTGCGCCAGGGGGCCAACATCACCGTGGCTTACTTTGACCAGATGCGTAATGCGCTGGATCTGGATGCCACGCTGGAAGACTTCATCAGCCCCGGCAGTGAATGGATCGAAATCGGCAACCGCCGCCAGCACGTCAAAAGCTACCTGGGGGACTTTTTGTTTTCGCCAGCACGGGCCAACTCGCCGGTACGCAGTTTGAGCGGCGGCGAGCGCAATCGCCTGCTGCTGGCGCGCCTGTTTGCCCGCCCGGCCAATGTGCTGGTGCTCGATGAGCCGACCAATGACCTGGACATCGACACCCTGGAGCTGCTTGAAGAGTTGCTGCAGAACTTTGACGGCACGGTGTTCCTGGTCAGCCACGACCGCACCTTTCTGGACAACGTGGTCACCAGCACCATTGCCTATGAGGGGGATGCCCACTGGCGCGAGTTTGAAGGCGGCGTGCAGGATTGGCTGACACAGACCAAGCGGGCCAATGAAATTGCCAAAAATAAAGGTCAAAAAGGCACGCAGAGCTTTAATTACGGGCGTGAGCAGCTATCAAAAAAGAATGTTGCAGAGAATTTGCCAGTTCCCCCTGTTCCCTCGACTCCCGTGGCTGCGCCCGGCAAAGCGCGCAAACTCAGCTTCAAGGAGCAGCGTGAGCTTGAATCCTTGCCGGATCTGATTGCCAAGCTCGAAGCCGAGCAACAAGACATCAACAGCCTGCTGGCCGATGGCAGCCTGTATGCCATTGACAATGCCCGTGCCCTCAAACTGGCCACCCGCAGCGCACAAATTGACGACGAATTACTGGCGGCGCTAGAACGCTGGGAGCAGCTCGGAACGACATAAAGGCTTTTAGCGTGATTTAATCCCGATCATGCTGAGAAAATCTCGATGGTTCGTCTTCTTATATTGCTTTTATAGTGCAAGTGTGGCACAGGCTGTTTCGCCTGTGCACATTGGTGTACTGTCGTTTCAAAGCAAGGCAGACACACTGGCCCAGTGGTTGCCGACCGCGATGGCGTTGGCACACTGGGTGCCAGAAACACAGTTTGAAATCGTGCCGCTGACTTATGAAGAGCTGGATGCGGCGGTTCAGGAGGATCGGCTCGACTTTGTGCTGACCAACCCTGAGCATTATGTGGTGCTGCGCAACAAGCACATGCTGCGCCCAATGGTCACCATCAACCAGCGGGTGGGTGATCAGGTGGTGGATCACTTTGGCAGCGTCATTTTTACCCCTGCCAAAAGCAATATTCACACCCTGGAACAGGTGCGTGGCAAACGTGTTGCGGCTGTTGGGGTGAATTCACTCGGTGGCTTTTTGATGGCGGCGGACGTGTTTCGTGACAACCAGCTCATCTTGAACAACTCCCGTGATGTGCAGTTAAGTTTTTTAGGTGTGCCGCACGAACGTGTGGTGCTGGCGGTGCTGGCTGGCCAGGCCGATGTCGGGATTGTCCGCACGGGAGTGCTGGAGCAAATGATGGCTGCGGCCAAGCTGGATTTGACGCAACTGCGTGTACTCAATCTTCAGCCTGCAGATCGGTTTCCCCAATTGCTGTCAACGGCCCTGTACGCCGAGTGGCCCTGGGCAGCCATGCCCCACACGCCACCAGCATTGACCAAGGCCGTGTTGGTGGGGTTGCTGCAAATCCAGGCAGACTCCGAGGCGGCTCGTGCTGGGCGCTACCAGAGCTTTTCAATCCCCGCAAGTTATTCACAGGTCGAAGATTTGATGCGACGCCTGCAGGTGTATCCAGGACAAGACCAGATGCACACTTGGCAGGATGTATGGTGGCGTTATAAGCACTGGATTGAGGTGTTGGGCGCTTTGCTGTTGTCTTTTGGGCTGCTCATGTTGGCCCATTTGTGGCGCAGCAACCAGCGCCTGAAAGAGCTCACCCACCTGAACCGGGAGGCACAAACTTCGCTGGAGCTCACTGCTGCGGCCTTTAATAGCCAGGTGGGGTTGATCGTCACGGACGGGCTCACGCGTATCCAGCGCGCCAACCCGGCCATGACCAGTATTTTGGGCTTTGCCGAGGCTGATCTGGTGGGGCAGGTCACTGTGGTGTTGCGTGGTGCAACCGTGTTACACGGCACCATGCGCAAGATGTGGGAAGTCGTGCAGTCGCATGGTCGTTGGCAGGGTGAGTTGATGTGCCGTCATCGCAGTGGCTCGGACGTGCCTTGTATGGTGAGTATTTCCACCATTCGCAATCCTGCAACAGGCCTGACCGGTTTTGTGGGCTCGTTTGCAGATATCTCGGCGCAAAAGAAGTCAGCCGACGATATTCGCCAGCTTGCCTACTTTGATCCCCTCACGGCTTTACCCAATCGGCGAATGTTTCTTGAGCGTTTGCAGACTACGCTGGAGTCTGCGCTGCTAGAGGGTACGTTGGCCGGTGTGATGTTTATTGATCTGGATCATTTCAAAAACCTCAATGATGCCCATGGCCATTCGGTGGGAGACCAATTGCTCAAGCTCATGTCGGGTCGCCTGCGCTTGCTGATTGGTCCCAATGACCTGGCTGCTCGTCTGGGCGGGGATGAGTTTGTGGTGATGATGTCGGGCCTGAGTACCAGTGAAGAACAGGCCTTAAGCCAAGTGATGGAGATGGCCGAACGTATTCATCACGCCTTGCTGGATCCTTTTGAACTCGATACCCACAATGAAACGGGTTTGTATGCCCAAGCCTTGCACTACACCTGCAGCGGCAGCATTGGGGTGGCCTTGTTTGGTTTGATTGATGAACCGCTGACGGAAGTTCTTAAGCGTGCGGATGTGGCCATGTACAAGTCCAAGCAGGATGGCCGCAATCTGATTCGCCAGTATGACCCGCAGGCCCAGAAAGTTCTCAACGCACGCATGGCCCTGAGCAACGATCTGAATCTGGCCCTGCGTGATGGCCAGCTCAAACTGCTCTACCAATTACAAGTGGATGCGGAAAACCAGGCCAGAGGGGCGGAGTGCCTGATGCGTTGGCATCATCCGCAGCATGGTCAGGTATCACCCGTGGAATTTATTCCGCTGGCTGAAGACTCCGGGGCCATTGTGGCCATGGGGGACTGGGTAGTTCGTCTGGCTTGCGAAACCCTGGCGCGCTGGGCTCAAGTGCCACAACTGAGTCACTTGACCCTGAGTGTGAACGTGAGCCCGCGCCAGTTCACCGAGACTGATTTTGTGGCGCGTATATCCCACATCCTGCAGGATACGGGCGCTTCACCGCATCTGTTGCGCCTGGAGGTCACCGAAGGCATCGTGATGCAGGACAAGCATGAAGTGATTGCCAAAATGCGTGAGCTTTGTGCACTGGGCTTGAGTTTTTCAATTGATGACTTCGGCACGGGGTATTCATCGTTGTCTTACATCCAAACCCTGCCTCTGGCCGAACTCAAGATTGACAAGGCTTTTGTGAATGAACTCACCACCAGTGAAAGAGCCCAGGCGATTGTGAAAGCCATCATTGCCATCGGGCATAGCATGGGCATCACACTGGTTTCTGAAGGTGTGGAAACACAGGCTCAAAAAGACCAACTGCTGGCGCTGGGGTGTACTTTGCTGCAAGGCTACCTGATCACCCGTCCGATTGAATGTGCTGCCCTGGAGGATCTTGTCATCTCCAGGCACAGTTCCCCCATGATGTATTCGCTGATCTGAACAAGCTTACAACTGCGCCAGTGGAATGTTTTCTGCGGCAACGTCTACTTGAAGCCGTGTGATCAATTCAGCCAGGTCTTGATCAAGCCTCTGCAGGGTGTCGGTGGGCAAGTCATCCAGGGCGGCTGGTAATACCCCTTCAAATGGCCCCGGCACTTTCGTCAGCAGTTCTTGAGCCAGTGGCGTGATGTGCAAGTGCACATGGCGTTTGTCCTGAATACCTTTGTCCATGCGGATCAGGTCCTTTTGCAGCAAGCCCCGCACCAGATTGCTGGCAGTGGATTGGTGCACGTCCATACACTTGGCCAGCTCGCCGAGCCCGATACCTGGCTGGTCGCGGATGGCGTTCAGTGCCCATACCTGTGCGCCCCCCAATCCGACCTGTTTTTCAATTTGCTTGAAATGGCTACGCACGGCGTTGAATACCACCCGAAAGCGGCGCAGCACCTGGATAGAGGGGGGCGTTGGTAACGTGGGTCTATTGGAACGCGGCATAAAAGCGGATGTGCAAGAGTGAACAGCCCGCCATCTTAGAGCTGAATGGGGTCTGTTGGACAGCTTTCCAGTGCTCCTGACGTTGCACTGGGCCAGTTGATCCAACGCAAAAGCGGTTCCTGTGCCAAAGGCGCGCCGCTCGATCAAATCGTGGATCAAACGGACCGTTTGACAGGGGAAGCCAAAAGTCACTTGAACGGCTGTGGTCTGCCCTAGACGTTGTGTTTTTGGGGGGTATTATCCTTAAATACATTCGTATAAATATAATTCCAGACGGGCATGTCTCCAGAGATGTCATCGTGCCAAGTGCACCATACTTTATAAAAATCCATGCATGCAAACGTTAACCGGGATGAAATTCTCCAAGCCATACGCAGCGAGATGGTGGACTGGCGTGTCTGGGCAGGGCGCATTCTGGTGATGGCCTTTGCCGCCTTGGCAGGGTTGACGGTGGTTGCTTTCACCTGGATGACCGAACTGGCTTTTGGTGCGTTTGAACAGGTGCAGCACCGCTACACCTGGTGGCCGCTGATATGGACACCACTGTGCACCGCGGCCATCGTGTGGGTGACGCGTCGTTATGTCATCGGTACCGCGGGCTCTGGTATTCCGCAAGTCATGGCGGCGCTGGACAGCCGCGTGGCACCCACGCAGCGTGGCCTGTATGTGTCGCTGAAATTGAGCTTGTCCAAAATGGCCCTGGCGACCTGGGGCTTGCTGGCCGGGCTCTCTCTGGGGCGTGAAGGCCCTTCGGTGCAAATTGCCGCCGGGGTCATGCACCATGCACGACGCTGGTTACCTGACAAATCGCAGGTGTCGGAGCATGGCTTGCTGATGGCTGGCGGGGCTGCCGGTATTGCCGCTGCCTTCAATACACCGCTGGGTGGTGTGATGTTTGCCATTGAAGAGCTGTCCCGTAAACCCGAGCAACGCTCTAGTGGCTTGCTGATGGCCGCCATTGTGCTGAGTGGTTTGATGGCCGTGTCGGTCTACGGCAACTCTACTTATTTTGGGGTCATCCGGGTGGACAACCTGAGCTGGGGGCTCTTGCTGCCAGGCTTGCTGGTGTCCGTGTTCTGCGGGCTGACAGGTGGCTTGTTTGCACGGCTGTTACTGGTGTCGATCAAGGGGCAATCCATGGATCGGTTCAGTCAATGGCGTCAGCGTCGTCCGGTGGCATTTGCAGCGGCTTGTGGTCTGGCCGTGTCCGTGATTGGCTTGGTCAGCCAGGGCCAGACCTTTGGTTCAGGTTATGCACACAGCCGTGCCATGCTGGAGGGGCACGATGACCCTCATTCGCTGTATGTGCTGCTGAAGTTCATGGCCACCTGGCTGACCGCCTGGGCGGGTGTGCCGGGCGGCATTTTTGCGCCCGCCCTGTCGATTGGCGGGGCTTTGGGCAATGATGTGGCGCACTTGACGCACTACGCCAATGCCCCCACGCTGATGGCGCTGGGTATGGCCGGGTTTTTGGCGGCCGTCACACAAGCCCCTCTGACGGCCTTCATCATTGTGATGGAAATGGTCGATGGTCACGCTCTGGTACTCAGTCTGATGGCCACGACCATGGTGGCCAGCGGGGTATCGCGCTTGTTGAGTGTGCCGCTGTACGGCGCGCAGGCGCAAATACAGTTGCAGCGCCTTCCCAAAGCCGATCAGGCATAAAAAAGGAGCCCCGAAGGGCTCCGAACTCGCTTGCTTTTCTGATCGCTAAATAAGAACCGCTTCTGAATTGTATTTTGGCAAATGTAATTAAGTCCTAGGGTTTACCCTTGGTTTGGGCGCGGGTTTGGAGCCAAACAAGGGCCGCGCCAGCGACACCCACCGGGATCAAGGAGCCCGCGTTGAGCAACTGCCAGCCTTGTGTGGTGACCAGCACGCCGGAGGCGAATGAGCTCAGCGCCGTGGTCGCAAACACGCAGAAATTCAGTGCCCCCTGGGCCCGGTCCTTCTCCTCTGGCGTATAGGTTTGCAGTGACAAGGTGGTGCTGCCGGTGAACAGGAAGTTCCAGCCAACACCCAGCAAGAACAGCGCTATCAAAAACTGCTGCAGGTCGATGCCAGATAGCGCAATGGCAATACACGCGGCGTTCAGCAGCACGCCTATACCCATGATGGGCACTACGCCGAAGCGTTTGATCAGGTGGCCGGTGAAAAAGCCCGGCGCAAACATGCCAATCACATGCCATTCCAGCACCAGTGCTACATCCGAAAACGGCAAACTGCATTGCTGCATGGCCAGCGGTGTGGCGGCCATCAGCAGATTCATGACCCCAAAGCCCAGGGCTCCACACGCTGCCGCCACCATGAAGGTGGGCTGGCGCATGATTTCGCGTAGAGGGCGACCCTCGTCATGCGGCTTTTTGGCAGGTGCTGGCGGAAAAGTGATGAACGCCAGCACCACCATCGACAACAGCGCCACACCGGCCAGCGCCAGGTAGGCTCCCATGAACGGCACAACGGTCAGACTGCGGGTCAGGGCCGCCAGATTGGGGCCTGCCACGGCCCCTATCAGACCACCGGCCATGACCATCGACACCGCTTTTTCCTTGTACCCCACTGTCGCCAGTTCGGCTGCGGCAAAGCGGTACAGGTTGGCATTGGCGTTGTAATACCCGGCGACCAAGGTGGCGCTGCACAACAGCCAGAAATTCTGGCTCCAGGCGGCGTAGGCGCACAGCAGGGCACTCAGACAAGCCACCCACAAGCCCATCTGGAACGAAGTCTTGCGGCCAAAGCGGTGCTGCGTCTTGGCCACCAAACCGGTTGAAAATGCCCCGCCCACCACATAACCCATCACCGGCAGCGTCGCCATCCAGCCCAAAGGCGCCAGGCTGAATCCGACCAGGCCATTGATGGCGATAAAGGTCACGTTGTTGGTCAGGAAGAGTCCTTGGCAAATGGCCAGTAGCCAGAGGTGTCGGTTCATAGAGGTGCGGGGTGGGTTGCAGGAGCGCTTGCGAGTGACCGCGGTGGATGTTACGTGGCCCAGCTCAAGGTCGCCTGGATAGTGGGCTGCGGCTTGTTGTGAGGTGTTATCGGCTTGCCAGCCGTGTCTGCTTCATCCAGGTGCGTAAATCGCGCCACATCTTGAGCATCTCGGCATCGGTCGGTGTACGCAAGGCACTGGGGAGCTCGACGGTGACCACCGGCATGGCATTGTGTACACCCGCATAGTTACCCAGTGAGCCGGGAAACACACCCACCTGATCCAGGTACAGCCGCCCCAGTCTGGTTGGTGGCATCACCGGGCCGTCAAAGTCCAGCACGCCGTAGGGGGCGTGGATGCTGACAATCACATCGGGCTTGAAGCTACCCATCTGATCATGCAAGAACTTTGATTCAGGTTCGCTCAACGGCGTTTTGCCGGGCCAGCGGCGCGGGTCTTTGTGGGTGAGTTTCTCCCAGTAATTTTTGGTTTCGAGCTGCCAATTGGGGGTGGGAAAGTTGCGGTTCAAGTCCACCCCATGGGCGTTCATGCGCCGTGCCGGCTGGCGCAGCAGGCCGTCAGGGTTCAGCACCGGAATAAAACGCCAGTGGGTGGCCTCGGGCGCGGCTTGCGCCAACGCCAGCCAGTGCAGCGCGACCGAGGCCGAGGAAAACTCGTCGCCATGCATGGCCGCGACCACCAGCACACGTAATTTGGCGTTGTTGGGATGAATGTCGCGCAGCATCAGGGCTCGACCCTGTACGCTGCGCATCCCACTGGGTTGCAACTGCGCTTGCTGGCAAAGTGCCAGCGAAACGTTTGGCAGTTTGGCATAAAAACCATCACAAACCTTTATTTCATCTGCGTAAGCAGCTGCGAAATGTGT
This sequence comes from Rhodoferax lithotrophicus, assembly GCF_019973615.1. Lineage (GTDB taxonomy): Bacteria > Pseudomonadota > Gammaproteobacteria > Burkholderiales > Burkholderiaceae_C > Rhodoferax > Rhodoferax lithotrophicus. Next base: position 357,237 of record NZ_AP024238.1, read on the forward strand.
AGCAAAAAGAACGACCAAGATGGGGATGATGCGCATGCTTGAATTTTAGAGGCCAGCCAGTCAGCGCCTGTTCACCCCCGGCATAACCCTGATGTTCACCGAGTCGATGCGATATCGGTTAAATTTCCCGGCATGCTCATGTCCCCTTTGCGCGCACGCGCGCCTCAATTTTCCAGTCCCGAATTTCGTACCGCTTTAGGCATGTTTGCCACTGGCGTGACCATCGTGACCGCCCGTGCCCAAGATGGGCAACTGGTGGGTCTGACGGCCAACTCGTTCAACTCGGTGTCACTCTCGCCGCCCCTGGTGTTGTGGAGCCTGGCCCAGGCAGCTTCCACCATGGATGCGTTTCGTCAAGGCAGCCACTACGCCATCAATATCCTCGGGGCCGATCAGCAGGCGCTGGCGTTGCGTTTTGCCACGCGGGGTGTGGACCGGTTTGCCGATGTGGACTTTGTGGAAGGGGCCTGCGGCGCACCGTTGCTGGCCGGTGCGGTGGCCACCTTCGAGTGTTTTAACCGCAGTCGTTATGTGGAAGGTGATCACGTGATTTTTGTCGGCGAAGTGGAGCACTGCGCCCATCGCGCCGGGGCTTCACCGCTGCTTTACCACGGGGGAAAGTTTTATGCCGAACACCCTCTTTAGCTCCTTAATTAATAGCTGTTAGCGCATGTTTCATAAGCGCTAGAGGCTATTTATTGTAAGAATGTGTATCCAGAACTCGCTCCGTCGGGTGTGTCATCGCTGACGACGGTTCATGTTGGACAGGAGCCCAAAGTGCAATCGCTGAAACTTGCTGAACTCATGGGCGCGTTGAGTCATGCGCTCGACATCACAGAGGGTCAGCCCGAAGGCCACTGTGTGCGCTGTTGCTGGATTGGCATGCACATCGGTCAACGTCTGGGCTTGTCCAATGACGAGCTGTGGACGTTGTATTACACCCTGCTGCTCAAAGACCTGGGTTGCTCCAGCAATGCCGCGCGGATCTGCCAGCTGTATGTCACGGACGACCTGAGCTTCAAGCGTGACTTCAAATGGGTGGATGGCAGTTTGCCCCAGGTGCTGCGTTTTGTTTTGCGCCAAACCGGACCACAAGCCGGATTGATGGATCGGCTGCGGGCGCTTGGCGGCATTCTGAAACATGGTGACGACATCGCCCAGGAGTTGATCCAGACGCGTTGCACCCGTGGTGCCGACATTGCCCGCCAGTTGCGTTTTCCTGAAAGTGTGGCACAAGGCATCCATGCGCTGGACGAGCACTGGAACGGCCAGGGCCGCCCGGACCATTTGGCGGGCCACCGCATTCCCGTCAACGCCCGTATTGCCTTGCTGGCCCAGGTGATTGATGTGCACCATGCCGCCAGCGGCCAGGCCACCGCCTTGGCCGAAGTGCAGGCGCGCCGTGGCAGCTGGTTTGACCCCGAACTGGTGGATGTGTTTTTGGCGGTCTGCCAAGCACCCTTGTTTTGGCAGATGCTGGGCTCGACCGAGTTGGAGCGCACGGTGTACGCCATGGAGCCAGGGGGCCATGAGGTGCGTATGGACGAGGATTACCTGGATGACATCACCGAGGCCTTTGGCCAGGTGGTGGATGCCAAAAGCCCGTACACCGCTGGCCACAGTGCCCGTGTGGGCTTGTACACCGCGCTGCTGGGTGAAGCCATGCAGGTGCCGGAGTCGCGCCGGCGTTGGCTCAAACGCGGTGCGCTGTTGCACGACGTGGGCAAGCTGGGGGTGAGTAATGCCATTCTGGACAAACCCGGCAAGCTGGATGATGCTGAATGGAAAGCCGTACAACGCCACGCCAGCTATACCGAGGCCATCTTGAGCCGGGTGCGGATTTTTGACGAATTGGCGGTGGTAGCGGCCGCGCACCATGAGCGACTGGACGGCAACGGCTACCCCAAGCGGTTGGCCGGGGCCGACATCACACTGGAAACCCGCATCATCACCACCGCCGACATCTTTGATGCCATCACCGCCGAGCGGCCCTACCGGGGGGCGGTGCCGGTGGACCAAACCCTGGGCATCATGGCCGAAAACGTCGGTACGGCCTTGGATGCCAACTGCTTTGCCGCGTTGAAACACCTGGTGGCGCGCAGTCCTGAGCTGTTTCCTGGTTGAGTGTTGCCCCCGTTTTGCCTGTGGTGCACCTCTGACTTAAGTCAACGTTTGCCGTTTGGGGCGGCGTAGACTTGTCTGACAAGTTTTTTCACTTAAAGGCAAAGTCATGAACAGCAAGGCATCCGAACACATTCGCAGCGTCGTCCTGGTCGGCCACGGCGCAGTGGGCAAAACCACTTTGGCAGAAAGTCTGCTGGCCGCTACTGGCGCAATCCCCAGCCGTGGTGCGGTGGAAAAAGGCAACACCGTGTGTGACTTTGACCCGGTGGAAAAACAACTCGGTCACTCGCTGCAATCGGCCATCGTCAGCCTGCAACAGGCCGGCACGCACATCTACCTGATTGACACCCCCGGCTACCCTGACTTTGCCGGCCAGGCCCTGGGGGCCCTGGCCGGGGCCGATACCGCCCTGGTGGTGATCAGCGCCCAAACCGGCATTGAGCTCAGCACCGAGCGTATGTTCCACCAGGCCGGTGAGCGCGGCCTGTGTCGCATGATTGTCATCAACAAGATCGATGCCGACAACCTGGATTTGAGCGCCCTGGTGGAGGACATCCGCAGCCGCTTCGGCCCGCAATGCCTGCTGCTGGATTTGCCCACCGCGCACGGCCAGGAGGTGGTGGAGCTGCTGGGCCATGACGACGGCGCGAGTGACTTTGCCTCGGTGGCGGTGGCGCACCGGGCCTTGCTGGATCAGTTGATCGAAGAAGACGAAGATTTGCTGGCGCGTTACCTGGAAGACGGTGTTGAACCCAGCGGTGACGCGCTGCACGCCCCGTTTGAGGCCGCCCTGCGTAGCGGACATTTGATCCCGATCCTGTTTGTCTCGGCCAAAACCGGCGCGGGCCTGCCCCAGTTGCTGGACGTGCTGGTCAAGCTGGCCCCGAACCCGGCAGAGGGCAACCCGCCCGCGTTTTACAAAGGTGATGTGCCCGCAGCGGCGCAGGCCTTTGCCGCCCAACCCGATGCCAGCGCCCATGTGCTGGCCCATGTGTTCAAGGTGGTGATGGACCCCTTCATCGGCAAACTGGGCGTGTTCAAGGTACACCAGGGCACGCTGCGCAAGGACGCGCAGTTGTTCGTCGGCTCCGGCAAACGCCCGTTCAAGGTGGCGCACCTCTACCAACTGCAAGGCAAAGACTATGTGGAGGTGGACGCGCTGCTGCCCGGCGACATTGGTGCAGTGGCCAAGGTCGATGAGATTGAATGGGATGCGGTGTTACACGACTCGCACGACGAAGATCAGATTCACCTGCGCCCCCTGGCCCTGCCGCAGCCGATGCAAGGCCTGGCGGTGCAAACCCAGCGCAAGGGCGACGAGCAGCGCCTGTTTGAGGTGCTGCACAAACTGGAGCTGGAAGACCCCTGCTTCAAGGTTGAGCGCCATCCCGGCACCAACGAGACGGTGATCCGTGGTCTGGGCGACATGCACCTGCGCGCCAAGCTGCTGCGCCTGCAACAGCAATACAAGCTGGAGCTGGCCACCAGCGTGCCGCAAATTGCCTACATCGAGACCATCACCGGCCAGGCCGAAGGCCATTGCCGCCACAAAAAACAAAGCGGCGGAGCCGGTCAGTTTGGCGAGGTCATGCTGCGCGTGGAGCCGCTGGCGCGCGGTGCGGGTTTTGAGTTTGTCGACGTGGTCAAGGGTGGTGCGATTCCCGGCGTGTTCATGGCGGCGGTGGAAAAAGGCGTGCACCAGGCCCTGGCAGAGGGTGTGGTGGCGGGTTTTCCGGTGCATGACCTGCGCGTCACTGTGTTCGACGGCAAAACCCATGCGGTGGATGGCAAAGAAGTGGCCTTCATTGCGGCGGCACGCAAGGCCACGCTGCTGGCCATGCGCGAGGCCCGGCCGATCGTGCTGGAGCCACTGGTCAACATCGAAGTGATCTCGCCCGAGTCCGCCATGGGTGACCTCACCGGCGATCTGGCGGCCAAGCGCGGCCACATCACCGGCTCACAAGCACGTGCTGGAGGCACGGTCAGCATCAGCGGCCAAATGCCGCTGGCCGAGCTGGGTGACTACCAAGGCCGGCTGAAGTCCCTGACCGGCGGGCAGGGCAGCTACAGCCTGGTGTTTTCGCATTACGCACCGGTCAGCCCCGAGACCCAGCAGCGCCTGGCCAGCGCCTTCAAACCCCAACTGGATGACGAGTGAACTTCCATGACCGAGCGCATCCTGATTGCCTATTCCACCATCGATGGTCACACGCTACACATTTGCGAGCGCCTTGCGCATGTTTTACAAGCTCTAGGGGCTAAAACAGTCATCAAAAACATCGATCAGGAGCCGCCACAGGCTCTGGACGGTTATGACCGCGTGGTGATCGGGGCCAGCATCCGCTACGGGCACCACCGGCCCAATGTGGCGGCGTTTATTGCGCAGCATCTGGCCGCTTTGCAAAGCCGACCCAGCGCGTTTTTCAGTGTCAACGTGGTGGCCCGCAAGCCCAACAAAAACACGCCGCAAACCAACCCCTATGCCCGCAAGTTTTTGCAAAGTATCGACTGGCAGCCGCCCTTGGCGGCGGTGTTTGCCGGGCGGCTGGACTACCCGCGTTATGGTTTTGTGGATCGCCAGATGATCCGCCTGATCATGCTCATCACCCACGGCCCAACCGACACCACGCGCAGCTTTGAGTTCACCGACTGGGCCCAGGTCGATGCCTTTGCGCACGCGCTGTGTGCGCTGCCCTCTTCATCTTCATAGGACCTGCCTCATGGCCACTTCCCAAAGCACCATGGACTTTTTGCTGGATCAGCTCAGCGGCTGCGGCCCGGTATCGGCTCGCAAGATGTTTGGCGAATACTGTCTGTACTTTGCCGGCAAACCGGTCGGCCTGGTGTGCGACAACCAGTTGTTTCTGAAAAACCTGCCGCAAGTGCGTGCCCTCATGCCCGAGCCGGTGGAGGGCATCCCGTACCCCAAAGCGCGGCCGCATCTGCTGGTCAGCGCCGACCTGTGGGACGACCGCCACAGCCTGGGCCTGTGGGTGCGGGTCACGGCCGAAGCGCTGGACGAGCTGGCCGCCACCCGGCCGCTGAAAAAACCGCGTCCACAAGCTGGCCGTGGGGTGAAGGCCGTGGCCGAGCTGCCCAATCTGGGGCCGAGATCACAGCAAATGCTCCAGGCCGCCGGGATCAACACCGTGGCGCAATTGCGCAAACTGGGGGCCGTGGCAGCCTATGCGCGGGTCAAGCGAGTTACACCAGCGGCCAGCTTGAACCTGCTGTGGGCACTGGAGGGTGCGTTGACCGGCCTGCCCTGGCAAGTGGTGTCCCGCGAGCACCGCACCAGCTTGCTGCTGGCGCTGGAGCAGCTTCAATCAGCCTCAAAAGACGCTTGAGTCCACCCGGCGCAGCCCCACACCTGCCCACTACACTCGGGCAGCTTGTTTATTTTTGTGATGAATTGATGGATATTCTTGTTGTTTGTGTTCTGTTGTTGGGTGCGCTGCACTTTTTTAAATCACGCGAGCAGGCCGAGCGCGTGGTCTTGCTGGGCAGTTACCTGGGCAAGTTCCAGATTGAAAAGCTGATGCAGGATGTGCTTGGGGGTTACCACCGCGCTTTGGGCGAGGCTGATGTGGATCGCCAGGCGCAGGTGTGGCGTTATCTGGAGCCGCAAGAGCAGGCCCTGGCCGCCCAATTTGGCAAGTTTGTGCTGGACTTTGCCGAGGTGTATGAAGCCCGGGCGCGGGTCAGCCGCCTGCCGCTGGCGCTGCCGTTTGTGTCGCTGGCGATTCCTTCCAGCACTTTTGATTTGCGCAAACTCATGGGCGTGCATGGTCAGGGGATCAGCCAGGCGGTGGCCAATGTGCAAGGTTTGAGTCCGAAACGCCGGGCCTTCACCGTGATGGCTGAGCTGCTCTTGATGCAACACAGCTGCCATTGGTTTTGCCGCTCCAAATTGGTGGCCTCGGCGCGTATGCTGGGGCGACATCAAACCACCTACCCGCAGTTGCTGGAGGCGGTGGCACCGGCCACCCGGCAGGCTTATCTGGCCGTGCTGGGTCAACCGGGCCGCTGAGATGTCTTTACAGATGAAGGCCTCCCAAGCCGCATCATCCGTATTTTTATATAAAAATGGCCTGTAGTGCTTATTAAATAAGCGTATAAAGCTACTAATTGAATAGCATATGCCGAACACTCCCAAACCCCCCGTTTTTCGTCGTGCCGCGCCTCCAGTGGCCAAACCTGCCATTCCTGCCGGGCAAACCAACACCGCCGCCCACGGTGCCGGGGGCACGTTGCGCCTGAACAAACGTATGGCCGAACTGGGTCTGGCTTCCCGCCGCGAGGCCGATGAATGGATTGCCAAGGGTTGGGTCAAGGTGAATGGCCGGGTTGCCGAGATGGGCATGCAGGTGGCCCCCGACGTGCGTATTGAGGTGGACAAACAAGCCACCGGAGCCCAGGCCAAACAGGTGACGGTGTTGATCAACAAGCCACTGGGGTTGGTGAGTGGCCAGGCCGAAGACGGGCATGAACCGGCCATTACCCTGGTGCAACCGCAAAACCGCTGGGCTGAGGACAACGCACGCTTTTTCTTTCACCCCAGTCAGCTCAAAAGCCTGGTGCCTGCCGGTCGGCTCGACATTGATTCCACCGGCCTGCTGGTGCTGACGCAAGATGGCCGGGTGGCACGCCAGCTGATTGGTGAAGATGCGGTGATGGAAAAAGAATACTTGGTGCGGGTGATGTACACCGGTGTGCTCAATGCCGCTGCCGCCACGTCAGCCGCAGCCACCTACGCCGCCGCACCGGGCGTAGGCAGGCCCAAACCCGCCGCGCCCATCCAGCTCAGCCGTATTGACGATGATGACCCGGTCAGCCAGGACGTGCAGTCGGTGTTTCCGCCGGACAAACTGGCCCTGCTGCGCCATGGTTTGAGCCTGGATGGCCAGGCCCTGAAACCGGCCAAGGTCGAATGGCAAAACCCCGAACAATTGCGCTTTGTGCTCACCGAGGGCAAAAAGCGCCAGATTCGCCGCATGTGTGAACAAGTTGGCCTGAAAGTGGTGGGCCTCAAGCGTGTGCGGATTGGCCACGTGATGCTGGGTAACCTGCCGGTGGGGCAATGGCGTTATCTGGCCCCGCATGAGCGGTTTTGATCAACACCCTCCAGGAGTCCATCATGTCGACTATGAAAAAAATAGCTGTTGCCGCTTTATTTTCATGGGCTGCAGGTGTTTTTGCGCAAACAGATCGGGGTGTGGTGAATGCCATTTGCAGCACTGACCTGAGCTGGTGTGAGCTGGCCGCGCAGGGATTTACCCGCAGCACCGGCATCAAGGTGTTGCAGTCCCACAAAGCCACCGGTGAAGCTGGGGCCCAGTTGCGGGCCGAAGCCGCCAACCCCAAGACCGATATCTGGTGGGGCGGCACCGGCGACCCGTTTCTGCAAGCTGCCGAGCAGGGCTTGCTGGAGCCCTACCGCCCGGAGTACATGAACGATTTGCACAGCTGGAGCGTGCGCCAATACGCCATGACACAAAACCTGGTGGGCGGGTTTTACACCTCGGCCATCGGTTTTGGCTGGAACACCGAGCTGCTCAAAAAGAAGAAGCTGGCCGAACCCAAGTGCTGGGCTGACATGATCAAGCCTGAATACAAGGGCGACATCGAAATTTCGCACCCGGCATCCAGTGGCACGGCCTACACCATTCTGGCCGGTCTGGTGCAGATGATGGGGGAAGAGGCCGCCTTTGACTACATGAAAAAGCTGCACAAAAACATCAGCAGCTACACCCGCAGCGGCCAGGCCCAGGCCCCGAATGTGGCCAAGGGCGAAGTGGCCATCGGCATCAGCTTTATCTTTGGTTTTGACAGCTGGCGGTATCAGAACTTTCCGGTGAAAACCATGGCGCCATGTGAAGGCACCAGTTATGAAGTGGGCGGCATCGCCATGGTCAAGGGCCAGCGCAACAAGGAAAACGCCAAACGTTATTACGACTGGCTGATGAGCCCGGCCGGTCAGGCCATTGGCGGGCGTGCCAACAGCTTGCAAGTACCGGCCAACAAAACCTTCAAGCTCGACCCGCGTATTCCGCTGCTGGACAACGTGCGGCTGATCAAATACGACTTTGAAAAATACGGCAAAGCTGCCGAGCGCAAACGCTTGCTGGAGCGCTGGCGCAAAGAGGTGGAGTCGTTGCCGCGCTAATGCGCTGCGGCTTTCTTGGCTGCAGGCCTGCGGCCTTGCGCGGGAGGTGCCGACTTCATCCGAAAGGTATGATGGCGCGCTCACATTGATGAGCACTGCGGCAGTTTGCCAAATGTAGAAAAACACGACTCCCACTTCAAGGAAACAGCATGAAATTCGTCTCCCGTACTTTGACTGCTCTGGCCTGTGCCACCGGTCTGGCTTTTGCACTACCGGCCATGGCCGTTGAAAAAATTAATATTGGTGTGGTCACTGGCCCCACTTTTGTCCATACGGTGGCCGCGCAAAAGTTCAAGGAAGAGGTCGACAAGGCTTTGCCTGGTAAATACGATGTGGTGGTGCATCACTCGGCTGCGTTGGGGAGCGAAACCCAGGTGCTGCAGCAGTTGCAGTTGGGAACGGTACAGATGAGTGTCTGCACCACCGGCCCCATTGAAGCCTTTGTGCCCGAAATCAAGGCACTGGAACTGCCCTTCCTGTTCAGCTCGTATGAAGCCACCGACAAAGTGCTGGACGGCCCGATTGGTCTGGATTTGCTCAAACGGTTTGACAAATCCGGTCTCGTGGGCATGCACTTTCTGGACAATGGTTTTCGCAATGTGACCAATTCCAAGCGCCCCGTACAGGGTCCGGATGACCTTAAAGGTATGAAGATCCGTACCATGGAGTCTCCGACCCACCTGGCCATCTGGCGCGCCATTGGTGCGAATCCCACGCCCATGGCCTGGCCCATCACCACGCAACTGCAGCAGGGGGTGCTCGACGGGCAAGAAAACCCGATTTCAGTAATCTCCGCTGGCAAACTCAATGAAGCGGGTCAAAAATACCTGTCGTTGACACGCCACGTCTATTCTGCGTTGGTGTTTGTCGGCAGCAAGGCTTTCATGGACAAGCTGCCTGCTGCTGACCGCAAGGTGTTTATGGATGCCGCAGCTACCGCCTCCATTGCTGGCCGCAAGTTTGTGCGTAACAACGAAGCCTCGCAGCTGGCAGCATTAAAAGCCGCGGGTATGCAAGTGGTGGAGAACCCGGATCTGGCAGCCTTTCGCGCCAAGACGGAACCGGTTTATGCGTCTTTGAGTGGCGACACCAAAAAAATCGTCGAAGAGATTCGCAAGACCGTCAAGTAACCAGGCCGCAAGCGTCATGGGTGCAACTTCTGCGTGCACCCATGATCACCGCCCGAAACACCTATGCGTTTTCATCAAAGACTGATGGCCGTCAGCGATCAGCTTAATCATTGGGTCGAGCGCCTGCTTTTATTGGCTGGCGTGACCATTTCACTTATCTTGTTTGCTCAAGTGTTGGCCCGCTACGCCGGGCATTCACTGAGCTGGTCAGAAGAAATTGGCCGCTATCTGCTGGTCGCCACCACGTTTCTGGGGGCTACCGTGGCCTACAAACGTGCCCACTTCATCGGACTGGCCGGTTTTGGCGCACGTTTTGGACGGGTGGTGGAGCAACTCATCACGCGCAGCCTGCAAGCGCTCACGCTGGGTTGTTTTGGTTTGATCACCTGGTATGGGGTGATCTATACACTCAAATCCTGGGATCAGACCTCGACCGCCATTCAGATGCCGATGTCGCTGCCTGTTTCCGTGGTTCCCCTCTCTGGAGCTATTTTTTTGGTGCACATCCTGACGGACATGACCCGACGCAAGGCCGAGACCGAGCCTCATGAACGGGGTGCAGAATGATCATTGTCCTGTTGTTTGGCCTGATGTTTGCCTTGATGGCACTGGGCCTGCCGATTGCCCTGTCCATCGGTTTGCCAGCCATTGGCCTGATCGTGACGCCTGGCGTTTTTCCCGAAAGCGCCACGCTGGCCGCACTTGGGCAAACCGTGGTGCAGCAACTTTTTTCCGGTGTGGATTCGTTTGACCTGCTGGCCGTGCCTCTGTTCATGATTGCGGGCTCCATCATGGAGGTGGGCGGCATCTCCCGGCGGCTGATTGACTTTTGCAACAGCCTGGTCGGCTGGGCCCCAGGCGGGCTGGCCGCCGCAGCCATTGTGGCCTCGATGATCATTGCCGGGATTTCAGGCTCGGCGGCCGCAGACACGGCGGCCATCGGCGCGGTGGTGATTCCGGCGATGATTCGCCAGGGCTACCCGCCCGCTTTTGCGGCCGCCGTGGTCGCCGCTGGCGGTTCGATTGGCATCATCATTCCGCCCTCCATCCCGATGGTGATTTTTGGTTTCATGACCAATATCTCGACATCACAATTGTTTGCCGGGGGGATGCTGGTGGGGGTTTTGCTGGGGCTGTCCTTCATCATCGTTGCGGTCTGGATTTCCTGGCGCAAGGGCTACGGTGAGCGTGTGCCGTTTACCTGGAGCGAAGTCGCGGTCACCGGCAAAGCCGCCATTTGGTCCATGGGTGCGCCAGTGGTGGTGCTGGGTGGCATTTTGAGTGGTGTGGTGACCGTCACCGAAGCGGCCGCACTGGCGGTGTTTTATGCCTTGCTGGTGGGGACGGTGATCAACCGGGAACTGGCCTGGAAAGACTTGCCTGCCTTGATCATCAAATCACAAGTGGCTGCGGGTGGTATTTTGTTCATCATTGCCATGGCCAAGATTTTTGGCTGGCTGCTGGCCATGCAACAGAGCGCCCGCCTGCTCGACGTGTTTGTATCCTCACTGTCTTTGCCACCCACCGGTTTGTTGCTGATGGTCATGGCCTTGCTGCTGGTGGTGGGCTGCGTCATGGAAACCACGGCGGCGCTGCTGTTGCTGGTGCCGGTGCTGGCCTTGCTGACACCCCAAATGATGGTCGACCCGGTGCAGTTTGGTGTGCTGGTGGTGGTGAACCTGGCCATTGGCATGCTGACACCGCCTGTGGGCATTTGCCTGTTTGTCAGTTGCAGCATTGCCGGGATTTCGCTTGGAAAAATTTCGCGTGCCGTCATGCCGCTGGTGATTGTGGCACTGCTTGACCTGATGGTCGCGGCATTGTGGCCCCCGTTGACCATGTGGCTCCCTACCTTGTTTTACCGTTGAAGCCTGTTTGTCGAAAAACACCTTGGCCATTGATTTGGTCAAACGGGTTGATTCACTTTAGAAACCATGCACTTACCTCACGAACCCACTCACCTGCCCGTTGAAGTGCCAGACCCGTCTGTCCCCGATGAAGACACGCTGGTGCCTTTGAAAATTGAAGACTGGCTGACCGTCATCATCATGGGGCTGTTGGCGCTGATCACCTTTGCCAACGTGCTGGTGCGCTACTTCAGCGACCAGTCATTTGCCTGGACGGAGGAGTTCTCTGTCTTTCTGATGATTGCGCTGGCGCTGGTGGCCGGTTCGGCATCGGTGGCGCGTAACCGGCAGATCCGTATTGAGTTTTTTGCCGACAGTGGCTCTGCGGCGCGGCAACGGGCTTTGGCACGCTTTGGTGCCATCATGGTGTTTCTGCTGTTTGCGCTGATTGCCGTGCTCAGCAGCCGCATGGTTTATGACGACATCCGGTATGGCGAGACTTCACCGGGGATTGGTGTGCCGCAATGGTGGTACACGATCTGGCTGCCCGTGATGTCGGTGGCCATTGCCGGGCGCGCCTTGGGCTTGTTCATTCGCCGGGGGCGTCAGTCATGATTCCTACCCTGTTGTTTGTGGCTTTTCTGGTCATGATGCTGCTGGGGGTGCCGATTGGGGCTGCTCTCGGCCTGGCTGGCGCGGGTTGTATTGCGTTGGCCAACTCGGATGCGCAATGGTTTGGCCTGCTGGCGGTGCCGCAGAATTTTTACGCGGGGTTGGGCAAATACCCGCTGCTGGCGATCCCGATGTTTGTGTTGGTGGGCTCCATTTTTGACCGCTCCGGGGTGGCTTTGAGACTGGTCAACTTTGCCATTGCCATCGTGGGGCGCGGCCCCGGTATGCTGCCGCTGGTGGCCATTGTGGTGGCCATGTTCTTGGGTGGCATTTCGGGTTCCGGCCCGGCCAATGCGGCAGCGGTGGGTGCGGTGATGATCACCGCCATGTCGCGTGCCGGCTACCCCGCAGCATTTTCTGCCAGCGTGGTCGGGGCGGCTGCGGCGACCGACATCCTGATTCCCCCCTCGGTGGCCTTCATCGTCTACTCGGTGCTGGTGCCAGGGGCCTCGGTGCCCGCCTTGTTTGCCGCCGGCATGATTCCAGGGGTGATGGCGGGTCTGGCGTTGATCATCCCTACCGTATGGATGGCGCGTAAACACAAGATGGGGGCACTTGAAGCCAGTCTGCCACGCCCGGCGTTCTGGCAAAGCCTGAAAGAAGCCTCCTGGGGGTTGGCCGCGCCCATCCTGATTTTGGGCGGTATGCGTGCGGGCTGGTTCACCCCCACGGAGGCGGCGGTGGTGGCCGTGTTTTATGGCTTGTTTGTGGGTATGGCGATTCACCATACCATCAAGTTGCGTGACCTGTTTGTTATCTTGCGCGAGTCAGGGGAGTTGTCGGCCATCATCCTGCTGGTGGTGTCGCTGGCGGGTATCTTTGCGTACTCCCTGTCCACCCTGGGTGTGATTGACCCGGTGACCAATGCCATCGTGAACTCCGGTTTGGGGGAATATGGGGTGCTGTCGCTGCTGATTCTGATGTTGATCACCGTGGGCATGTTTCTGGACGGTGTCTCGATCTTTCTGATTTTTGTGCCTTTGTTATGGCCGATTGTTCAGTTTTACAAATGGGACCCGGTCTGGTTTGGCGTGATCCTGACGCTCAAGGTGGCGCTGGGTCAGTTCACCCCGCCGCTGGCTGTGAACCTGATGGTGTCTTGCCGCATTGCCAATGTACGCATGGAAGAAACCGTGCGTTGGGTGGGCTGGATGCTGTTCTCCATGTTCCTGGTGATGGTGGCCGTCATCCTCTGGCCTGAGCTGGCTTTGTGGTTGCCACGTTATCTGGGCTATTAAACTTGCTATTGATTTTTAACCGAGGAGACATGATATGAAACTACGCAGAACCCTTTTGAGCCTGATGGCGGCCGCCGCGCTGGGAACACTCGCCTTGACTGCCAGCGCAGAAACCTACAAGGCAGAGTACAAGCTGTCGATGGTGCTCAACACCTCCACCCCCTGGGGCCAGGCTGGCAAGATCTGGGCCGATCTGGTGAAAGAGCGCACCCAGGGCCGCATCAACATCAAGCTGTATCCCGGTGTGTCATTGATCCAGGGCGACCAGACGCGCGAATTTTCTGCATTGCGTCAGGGCGTGATCGACATGGCGGTGGGTTCCACCATCAACTGGTCTCCCCAAGTGAAAGAGCTCAACTTGTTCTCGCTGCCGTTCCTGATGCCTGACTATGCGGCGCTGGATGCTTTGACCCAGGGCGACGTGGGCAAGAAAATTTTTGCCACCCTCGACAAAGCTGGTGTGGTGCCACTGGCCTGGGGTGAAAACGGTTACCGGGAAGTGACCAACTCCAAGCGCCCCATCAAGTCACCGGAAGACCTCAAGGGCATGAAAATTCGCGTGGTGGGCTCGCCCATTTACTCTGACATGTTCAGCGCCATGGGTGCCAACCCCACCCAGATGAGCTGGGCAGACGCGCAGCCCGCGTTGTCCAGTGGTGCGGTGGACGGTCAGGAAAATCCCCTGTATTTGTTCCAGGTGCTCAAAATGCACACCGTAGGTCAAAAGTTCATTACCACCTGGGGCTATGTGGCGGACCCCTTGATTTTTGTGGTGAACAAGGAAATCTGGGGCTCATGGACACCTGCTGACCAGGCCATCGTGCGCCAGGCCGCCACCGACGCGGGTAAACAAGAGATTGCCCTGGCGCGTAAAGGCCTGGTCGAAGCAGACAAGCCGTTGCTGAAAGACATTGCCGCAGTGGGTAATGTCACCATCACCCAACTCAGCGCCGCTGAACGCGAAGCCTTTGTCAAAGCCACACGCCCGGTGTACAACAAATGGAAAAATACGGTAGGAGCCGACTTGGTGAATACGGCAGAACGGGCTATTGCCGCACGGCATAAATAAGCCGCTCAGAGACCAGGCACTGCACAATGTCTGGTCTGCTTCTTCAAGATAGAGGCAATCCCCTACCGTGTCAGGCACGGTACGCACCACAATGGGCCGCATGACGGCCCATCTTCCCCCCAAGAAAAAATCCCATTTGCACGCTTCAGATCTGCGGGCCATCACCTTGTTGGCCACGCAGGCCACACATGCCGTGACCACCCTGTCAGAGGGGGTGCACCAATCGGTGTTGAGCACCTTGGGCGCACCCGGCGGCGACACCGCGGCACAAACGCGGGGGCTGACCGGGCTGGTTTACCACAGTATTCATGGCGTAACCAAGTTGGTCGGGCAGGGCCTCGCTGCGGCTTTGACCCGGCTGGAGCCCTGGTTGCTGCGGCTGGAGGGGCCCGCCGATGAAACTTTTGAGCGTGCTGCCGTGGTGGCCGCCCTCAACGGGGTGATGGGTGACCGCTTGCAGGCCAGCGGCAACCCGCTGGCCACACCGATGAGCTTGCGTTTCCAGGGGCGGGTGCTGGATGTCGCGGTGATGCCCGCGGCCACACACGTCAGCGGCAAACTGCTGGTGGTGATTCACGGGCTGTGTATGAATGACTTGCAATGGAACGCTCAGCACGCCGGGGAGCCCGTCAACCACGCCAGCCAGCTGGCGCAGGCACTGGGCTATACCCCGATCTATGTGCGCTACAACTCGGGTCTGCATGTGTCCGAGAACGGTCATACCCTGGCCCGCCAACTGGACGATCTGTTGTTGCACTGGCCGGTGCCAGTGACCGAACTCAGTGTGCTGGCCCACAGCATGGGTGGTCTGGTGATACGCAGCGCCGTGCAGTCGGCACAACTGCATGGCTGGCTATGGCCCAGGCAGTTGAAGAACATCGTTTTCCTGGGTACGCCACACCATGGTGCGCCGCTGGAGCGTGCGGGTAACTGGGTGGATGTGCTGCTGGGCAGCACGCCCTACAGCCGCCCGTTTGCCAAGCTGGGGCAGTTGCGAAGCAGTGGGGTGACTGACCTGCGTTATGGCTTTGTGCTGGATTCAGACTGGCAAGGCCATGACCGGTTTCGCCGCACGCCTGACAGCCGGACACCCCTGCCTTTGCCCGATGGTGTGAACTGCTTTGCTGTGGCAGCCACCACGGCCGCCAAACGTGGCTTGCTGGCGGATCGTTTGCTGGGGGATGGTCTGGTGCCGCTGCGCAGTGCCCTGGGTCAGCATGATGAAGTTGCACGGCAACTGCACTTTGCGCAAGAGTACATTGCCTACCGTACCCATCACATGCAATTGCTCAGTAGCCCGGTCGTGACGCAACAGGTGTTAGCCTGGTTTGGACGAGTGCAGGAATACCCAGCTAGCCATCTTGAAATCATCTCCAACGTCCCCAAATAGCGCATTGCTTGAGTGCCAGCATTCGTTTTTGCTGGTTTTTATTTTTTGAGAAGACGCCAATCTCCATGACCAAACAAACCCTTTCCTTTCAGGCTGAAGTGGCTCAACTGCTGCACCTGGTGACCCATTCGCTGTATTCCAACAAAGAAATTTTTCTGCGCGAGCTGATCTCCAACGCCTCTGATGCGTGTGACAAACTGCGGTTTGAAGCCATCAACGACAGTGGTTTGTACGAGAGCGACAGCGAACTCAAGGTCAAGGTCACTTTTGACAAGGATGCCAAAACGCTCACCATCACCGACAACGGCATCGGCATGAGCACCCAGGAAGCCATTGACCACCTGGGCACCATTGCCAAGAGTGGCACCAAAGATTTTGTCTCCAAACTGTCGGGCGACCAAAAGGCTGACTCGCAGCTCATTGGCCAGTTTGGTGTGGGTTTTTACAGCGGCTTCATCGTGGCAGACAAGATCACGGTGGAATCTCGTCGTGCCGGTATGAAGTCTGAAGAAGGTGTGCGCTGGATCA
The DNA here is from genome assembly GCF_019973615.1 of Rhodoferax lithotrophicus. Lineage (GTDB taxonomy): Bacteria > Pseudomonadota > Gammaproteobacteria > Burkholderiales > Burkholderiaceae_C > Rhodoferax > Rhodoferax lithotrophicus. The sequence continues at coordinate 373,401 of NZ_AP024238.1, forward strand.
GCGGCGGTGCGGGCAACTTCGAGGTGGAAGCCATCACCCGCACCGAGCGCGGCACCAGCGTGATCTTGCACTTGCGCGAAGACGCGATGGACTATGCCTCTGCCTGGAAGGTCAAGAGCATCATCAACAAATACTCGGACCACATCAGTTTGCCGATCCTGATGGAAAAAGAAGAGTGGAAAGACGGCGAACTCATCAACCCAAGCGACGAAAACGGTGGCCGCCAGCCTGGTGCCATGGTCAAGACCGGTGAATGGGAAACCATCAACAAGGCCAATGCCATCTGGGCACGGGCCAAGAAAGATGTCACGCAAGAGCAGTACAACGAGTTCTACAAACAGATCAGCCACGACTTCGAAGCCCCGCTGGCCCACACCCACAACCGCGTGGAAGGCAGTACCGAATACACCCAGCTGCTCTACATTCCCGGTAAAGCCCCGTTTGACCTGTACAACCGCGAAAAATCGGCCGGGGTCAAGCTGTATGTGAAGCGCGTCTTCATCATGGACGATGCCGAGGCGCTGTTGCCGACCTATCTGCGTTTTGTCAAAGGCGTGGTCGATTCGGCCGATTTGCCACTCAACGTGAGCCGCGAGTTGCTGCAGGAAAGCCGCGACGTGAAAGCCATTCGCGAAGGCTGTACCAAGCGCGTGCTGGGTATGCTGGAAGACTTGGCCAAGAACGACAAGTTGCCAGAGGCCTCCGCCGAGGGTGTGACCGATGTTTTGAGCGCCGAAGACAAGGCTGAAGCCGAGAAAAATGCTGGCAAATACACCAAGTTCTACAAGGAATTTGGCGCGGTGCTCAAGGAAGGCCTGGGCGAAGACTATGCGAACAAAGAGCGCCTGGCCAAGCTGTTGCGCTTTGCCTCCAGCACCACCGATGCCGTGAGTGTCAGCTTTGCCGACTACAAAGCCCGCATGAAAGAAGGCCAGGAAGCCATCTACTACATCACCGCTGACAACGCCGCCGCTGCCAAAAACAGCCCGCAACTGGAAGTGTTCAAGAAAAAGGGCATCGAAGTCTTGTTGATGACCGACCGTGTGGACGAATGGGCGCTGAACTACCTGCAAGACTTTGAGGGCACGCCGCTGCAAAGTGTGGCCAAAGGGGCCGTGGATCTGGGCAAGCTGCAAGACGAAGCGGAAAAGAAAGCCGCAGAAGAAGCCGCCGAAACCTTCAAACCCCTGCTGGCCAAGCTGAAAGAAGCGTTGAAAGACAAGGCTGAAGACGTGCGTGTGACCACCCGCCTGGTTGACAGCCCGGCCTGCCTGGTGGTGCAAGACAACGGCATGAGCACCCAGCTGGCACGTATGCTCAAGCAAGCCGGTCAATCTGCACCGGAAGTCAAGCCGGTGCTGGAAGTGAACGCCGAACACCCGCTGGTGAAAAAGCTCGATGGTTCGGTGCACTTTAATGACCTGGCCCACATCCTGTTCGACCAGGCCCTGCTGGCCGAAGGTGGTTTGCCCGAAGATCCTTCGGCCTATGTGAAGCGTGTGAATGCGTTGCTGGCGTGAGCTGGTTGATTTTGATATCAAATAGGGCCTTGGCCCTTTATAAATAGGCGTAGACAGCTATTTAATTCATAGTAAATCATGCGCCTTAAAGCCCCGCAGTCGTGAGACTGGCGGGGCTTTTATCTTGGATTTTTGAAAACGATAGGTGTCATGGTTCTTGCCGACCATCTGTGTTTCACCTGTCGACAAGTAGAATGTTTTTTTCTTGTATCACCATCACATCAGGGATGATCACAAAGACTTTTGAGCTGGGTGAGAGCTGCTTGAAAGCCGTCAAACTCCCTGCAAGGACAACGTATGGTTAAGTTGGGTTTGAAGGGACATCTGGCGCTCAGTATCGGTGCGCTGGCGCTGTTCAGTTCCCTGTTGGTGAGCCAAATCGCCAGCCAACTGAGTCAATCCCAAATCGAGCGTGATCAGAGCGCACTTTTGCAGAATATTGCTGTCCGCATGACATCGCAATTAGCGCATGACATGAGCACCCGGGGCAATGAAATTTTGTTTCTGACCGGGCATGATCGCATCAAAGATCCGGCCTTTCCCGCTGACCGCAAGAGAGCCATTTTTGAGCAAACCCGCCAAGCCTATCCGTACTATGCCTGGATTGGTATGGCGGATGCCAGCGGCAATATCGTCGCTGGAAGTGACAATTTGCTGGTCGGCAAAAGTGTGGCTGAGCGGGAATGGTTTATCAAAGGTAAACAAGGACTTCATTTCGGGGACGCGCACGATGCCTTTCTTTTGGCCAAATTGCTGCCCAAACCCAAGTGGGATGACTTGCCGTTGCGGCTGGTTGACCTTTCAGCCCCGGTCTATGACAACCATGGAAAATTCCTTGGCGTGATTTGTGGGCATTTGAGTCTGGACTGGGCGTTTGAGGTGCGGGAAACCATGTTGGATCAACTGTCCCGCGAACACCTGGATGTGGTTGTGCTCAACAAGGAGGGCAAGGTACTGATGGGTACCCCTCAACTGCCGTCCTTGAAGGTTGAATTGGCCTCGCTCAAAACGTACCAGGGGTTGACGAACAATCAGCGGCAGGTTGCTGTTGAAACATGGCCCGATCAGCAGCGTTACCTGACTGCGGCAGTGCGTGAAGTGCCGTTTCGCAATTACCCGGGCATGGGCTGGACAGTGGTTGCCCGCAAGTCAGAGGCCTCTGCGTTTGGCCCCGCACAAGATTTGTCACGTTTGATCCTGATCGGTGGGCTGGCCACGGCGTTGGTGTTCAGTGCCATTTTGTGGTTTGTCCTGAATCGACATCTGCGTCCGCTGGAAGCGTTGTCAGCCGCTGCTGAAAAAATTCGCCATGAGGATCTCGGTACAGAAATCCCTCAACCAACGGGGGGCGGAGAATTGGCGATATTTGCCCGATCTCTCACCTCGCTGGTGAGCTCGCTGCAGCATAAAAATGCCGAACTCCGGTTGTCTGCGCGTGTGTTCGATGAGAGTGGCCAGGGGATTTTGATCTCGGATCAGCACAATCACATCATTCGGGTTAACCGAGCCTTCAGTCGCATCACCGGGTATCTTCCAGAAGATTGGCAGGGTAAAACACCCGCCATGCTGAGTTCGGGCCGTCACGGTGCGGACTTCTATCAAGCCATGTGGAACACTGTTATCCGAAACGGCAGTTGGCAAGGCGAAGTCTGGAATCGCTCCAAAGGTGGGCATGTCTATCCTGAGTGGCTGACCATCAACACCCTCAAGGATGAACGAGGCAGCATCACCCATTTCATCGGTATTTTTGACGACATTACCGAGAAAAAAGACTACGAACGTCGGCTGGTTCATCTGGCCAACTATGACCAGCTCACCGATTTGCCCAACAGGCATTTGATGCAAAAAGACGTGGAGTTGCAGATTGCCCAGATGAGGCAAAACAATCACGGCATGGCGCTGATGTTTGTTGATCTGGATAAGTTCAAGCACATCAATGACACCTTGGGGCATCCGGCAGGCGACATGGTGCTGAGAGAAGTTGCCAACCGCTTCAAGGCGCAGATTGAACCGGGCAGTATTTTGGCGCGCTGGGGTGGTGATGAATTTGTGGTGGCAATTCCTGGGGCAGACGGCATCAAGGCGGCCAGCGTGGCCAAGCTATTGATCGAGTCCTTGCGGCGACCCTTCAGCATTGAGGGAGGCCGGTACCACATCAGCATGAGTGCCGGTATTGCCATTTATCCGGCTGATGGGCGCAACGTGGACAGTTTGCTGCGCTGTGCAGACACCGCCATGTACAAGGCCAAACAGGAAGGGGCCAACGTGTACCGTTTTTATGAAAGTGCGATGAATGCGGGCGTGGAGCGTTTCCTGAAAATAGACAATGCCCTGAGGCACGCACTGGACAACCATGGGCAGAACCTCTCCCTGGCGTTTCAGCCCCAATACAGTGTGGATGGTGAGCGTATTTTGAGTGCCGAGGTGTTGATCCGCTGGCATCATCCCGAGTTTGGTCAGGTCAGTCCGGCCCAGTTCATTCCGATTGCAGAAGATACAGGTCAAATTTCCTTGCTCGGGAACTGGATCATTGATGCCACCGTGCGCAGTTACGCGGTCTTGGTTCGCGCTGGGCATGAGCTCCCTTTGTCCATCAATATTTCAGCGCTTCAACTGCGAGACCCCCGTTTGACCATGACGCTGCATGACGCGTGTGTTCAATTCCATGTTCCGCCCCACAACATCATGGTGGAAGTGACCGAGTCGGCCATCATGAGTGATGAAATCAAAGTGATGGAAACCCTCAAGACACTCAAGGCGCATGGGTATCGCATTTCCATTGACGACTTCGGAACGGGATATTCCTGCCTGAATTACATCCAGAAAATTCGTCCTGCAGAAATCAAGGTCGATCAAAGTTTTGTGGGCAAGATGCTCACCGACCGTGACAGTCACAGCATTGTTGAATTCACGCTTGGCCTCGCCAGCAGCATGGGCATGGAGGTGGTTGCGGAAGGTGTTGAAACAGAGGCGCAACGCCAGGAGTTGCAAAGACTTGGAAATATCAAGTTGCAAGGCTATCTGCTCAGTCGACCCATACCTTTGGAACAGATGATGGCGTTGCTGGAGGCTTAGCTTTTCAAAAGCTCAGTCTGGCGGGGCTGGTTTTCAAATTGATCCCTTTGGGCCAGACCCGGAAACAGCTTGAACCACAGGGCCGCCACCGCCAGTGTACCCAGGCCACCGATCACCACCGAAGCCACCGGCCCCACTGCGGCAGCCAGTGCACCGGACTCAAATTCCCCCAACTGGTTGGAAGCCCCGATGAACAGAGAGTTCACCGCCGACACCCGGCCACGGATGTCATCCGGCGTGTCCAGTTGCATGATCGTCAGACGGATCACCACACTGACGTTGTCCGCCGCACCAGCCAGCGCCAAGGCCAGCATGGACAGGCCGATGTGGGTGGACAAACCAAACGCCAAAGTGGCCAGACCGAAAACGGCCACAGCGGCCAACAGCTTATGTCCCACCCGGCGATGCAGGGGCCAGCGCATCAGTGCCAAAGACATCAGCAGTGCGCCCACTGACGGTGCGGCCCGCAGCAGCCCCAGGCCCTGCGGGCCGGTGTGCAGGATGTCCTTGGCGTAGATCGGCAGCAAAGCCGTCGCGCCGCCCAGAAGCACGGCAAACAAGTCCAGCGACAAAGCCCCCAGCAGCACCTTTTGCCGCCACACGAAGGCCAGTCCGGCCAGGGTCGAGCGCCAGCTCACGGCGTTCTGGTTGGCCTGGTGCGCATAGCGAACGCCCAGCGTCAACCCGGTGGACACCAGCAGCAGGGCGGTGCAACTGGCGTACACCGCCGTCGCCCCGGCCATGTAAATGAGCCCGCCCAGAGCAGGCCCGGTGATGACGGCAAACTCCATGCCGCTGCTGCTCAGGGTCACCGCCCGTTGCAACATGGACGGGGGAACCAGCCGGGGTGTGATGGCTTGCTGGGCCGGCATCTGAAACGCACGCGCCATACCGAGCAGAATGGACAGGCCAAGGATCAGCTCCCGACTGGTGCTGTGTTGCCAGGCTGAAAAAGCCATGGTGGCCGCCACCACGGCCTGCAGTGCCATACACGCGGCGAAGATTTTTCCCCGGTGCCAGCGGTCTGCGGCATGACCGGCTGGCAAGGTCATCAACAAGGCGGGGACAAACTGGAACAAGCCGACCAAACCCAGCGCCCAGGCACTGCCGGTGAGGTCATACATCTGCCAGCCCACCGCCACCATCAGCATCTGGTTGGCCATAATGCCCGTCAGCCGGGCTAACCAGAAGCGCATGAACATCTTCTGGCGCAACAAGCTGGACATGGGAATGTGGGGCATTCAGAAACCTCGGAAATAAAGTGCAGGAAATGCCTGTGTATACGCCAGTCCAGATGGGCAACCTGGGGCAATTGCCATTGTTTGTGATGGTGGGGCTTGCCGGGATTAAAAACGAGATGTGTGTCAGTTGAGCAAACCCGCAGCAACGCTATTCAGATCAAGTCGTGTGCCGTGTGCTGGTGATACATGGCTCAGTTCGCCACCCATCAGAACTGGAGATGTCTTGTAATGCCGTGCCGTTAACGGTGTAGTGAATCTCCGTTCCGTCTGGCGCATCAAGCGCGACAAGCGTGCGTTGGATCAAGGCTCGTGCTGGCTGGAAATCAGTGATATCGATATCAACCCGGTGAAATGCCAAGTGAGCCGGTTCACTGTCCTTCATGCGGGATAAAGAGCTTCCCCAACCCAGAACGGAGCCCACTTCCTCTGCTGTCAGGGCGGAGTCCAATCCCTCGTGGAAGATTTGCTCTCGATCTGTCACTTTGGGACCTATCGGAAGCTTGACGTAGAAAAAGTCCATAGACCTCATATTCCTAAATGAGCGTGAAAGTTGCAACGAAGGCATCAAGTTGTCGCTTGACAACATCGAATCCATTTCATCAAAACGTCATGTCAACTGACTATAGCCGATGGATGTAGGAACCTGAATATCGGCTTGCAAAGCCCTCTCAACCTGGTGTTGGTATCTGCTGCGCGTTTTCCTGCCGCAGTTGTGCCACCAGCAGCTCTGCAGCTTCCAGTTTTTGCATCAATTGCTGGTTGGCCAGGGTCAGGCGTTCAACCTCTGCGGCCAAGTCATCGGCCACTGCCGTGACCCGCTCCCGGGTGCCGTCGCGGGTTTGCATCAGCTTGGCGTTCAGCGCATCCAGCCAGACCATGATCTCCACCCGCGTGCTGTCCTTGTGCAGCGGGTTTTGCAGCGTGGCTTTTTTCACATCCGCGCGGCGGCACAGCTCAGACTGCGTGACCCGGCCATGGTTGAACGGGTAGATGCCTTGGTGGGCGGCAATGTCCGCCTCAATCTCGGCCATGGCGGTGCGCAGGCGTTTCAGGGCCGCTTCGGTTCTGGCGTTGCCTTTGTCGGCGGTGGTGAGGAGTGGGGTGGTCATGGTGGGCACTTTCTTGCGGTCGATGTTTGGCCCATTATTGTCAACGAAATAGCTCTCTGGTCCAGGTAGAACGTTGGCAAGTAGCTATAAATTCAATAGTGAATTGATGCCATGCCACCTTGCCGCGGTCTGCCTCAAAGCGCAATGACCTCGCTGAATTGAATCAGTGGGCGGGCATTGGTGTAGTTGCCAATGTCGCCCTCCAGCACACCAGCGTGTGGTGTGAAGGCGGCGATGAACGCATCGACCCCGGTGAACGTGAAATGGCACTCGGCCACAAACCCGGGGTTTGACCCTGGGCTTGTGCCCGACAGGCCACGTGCAACCGATACCCCGTTGTAGCCGGGGTGCGCGCTGAGCAAGCGGATGGACATCGGCATGTGCTGCTGAACGTAGTACGGCCAGTCAAAGTGAACGTTGTCGCTGTGGGGGTAGAGGATGCTGACGCGAACCATGGGGTGTTCCTGGGGAGTGTCTTGCGGCCCATTGCTGCAAGTGGGGGCTCAGTCTATTTGTTCACTTGATTTGAATAAAGAAGTGTTTTAATAAATCACTTTTCATTCATGTGAATAATCAAGATGCCCCAATTTCAAGCCATGGAGGTGTTCACGCGGGTGGTGGAAGCGGGCAGCTTCAGCCGCGCGGCGGTCGCCCTGGGCATGCCCAATGCCACCGCCACCACCCTGATCCAGCGCCTGGAGGCGCAGCTGGGCGTGCGGCTGCTGAACCGCACCACCCGCAGCGTCAGCGTCACGCCCGATGGCATGGCGTATTACGAGCACTGCTGCTCGATCCTGGCGCAAATGCACGACGCGCAGGAAGCCCTGGGCCAGCGCCACGCCTCGCCGAGCGGGCATCTGCGGGTGGAGGTACCCACGCTGATGGCCCGCTGGGTCATCGTGCCCGCCTTGCCCAGTTTCTTTGCGGCCTATCCTGACATCCAGCTCGAACTGAGCTGCAGCGAAAGCCGCACCGCCTTGCTGGAAAACGGCATCGACTGCGCGGTGTGGAGTGGCGACATTGAAGATAGCAGCCTGGTCGCCCGGCCGGTCGGTCAGCTCTACCTGGCCACCTGTGCCGCCCCCAGCTACCTGGCCGCGCAGGGCCGCCCGACGCATCCGCGCGATCTGGCGACGCACCGCTGCGTGCAGCATCTGTTTCAGCATTCCGGCCGACTCGCCGAATGGACCTTTGCCAAGGACAGCGACTATCTGAAAATCCCGATGAAAGGCAGCCTGTGCGTCAACGACGAAAACAGCTACTTGGCCGCCGCCGAGGCCGGCCTGGGCATCGCACGTATACCGGCCTTTGTGCTGAAAGAGGCCATGCAGCGCGGCAGCCTGGACCCGGTGCTGAGCGAATGGCTGCCCGACCCCTTGCCGCTGAACGTGGTCTACCCCCAGCGCCGCCACCTGTCAGGCAAGGTGCGTGTTTTTGTGGACTGGATCGCTGCTTTGTTCAAGGAGCATGACGGGATACAACTGCGCTCCAGTGTGCACTTTGCTGGGGGCTGAGTTTGTGGATGAAATTGCCTTCTGGCCTAGGTGGAATGTGCGTAAGCAGCTATAAATTGGATAGTTGATTGGGTTGCTCTACCATTTCAATCACCAAGTGTTCTGGTCGGGGCGATGATCTGGTGGCTCATGTGGCTGTCGTTTTTTGGGCCTGCCTTAGCTGCGAACGAAGACCAATAAAGCAGTGAAATCATTCTTATCCGCTGCACGCAATGCTGCGAGGTAATGCGCCCGCACCTCATTGGCAGCGATCAGGTTGGCCCCGCTGCCCCAACTGAAAGCAGGCCGCCCCAACTGCTTCAACAATGCGTCAGTCATCATGCGTGCATGGCGGCCATTGCCATTGGGGAAGGGATGAATCCAAACCAGCGCATGGTGAAAACGCGCGGCCAACTCATCAGGATTAAACGTTTTGTTGTCGACCCAGTACCGTGCATTGCCCAGCAATTGATTCAGCTTGACCGCGACCAAGGTCCAGTCGCAGCCAATGTTCTTGTCCGAAGTGCGGAACTTACCCGCCCACTTCCAGGTTTTGTTGAACATCCTGCGGTGCAAGTCCCGGCAAAAACTCTCCGATAGCACCTCTGGCAGTTTGGCTCGGCGCAGCCATTTGGTGGCTTGAAGAATGTTCTCCTGCTCCCAGTCATTGAGTGCGCCCTTGGTTTCGATGTGCCGTGGGAGCAGGCCCGCCTTTTCATCCGGGTCCGGCGGCGTCTGCCCTTCTTGCGCGTCAAAGTCGTCAAGAATCAGCGCCATAGCTGCGACCACTTTCCGCGCAGCAACTCATCCGCACGGCGCGCCACCTGCTTTTGAATGCGCTCGTCCGTGGGCCTTTGGTCTTCCAGGCTCATGGTATGCGCCACCCCGTAGACCTCTTCTTGCGCCAACTGCCTGGCCCGGTTCTGCACCACTTCCGTCAGCGGCTTGCGCGGCACCAGGGCATAAACCAGCTCGCAGTCCAAGCCGTCGGCCAGCTTGCGCAACTGCGCCAGCGAGATGCGCTCCTGCGCTTCAGATTGCTCTGACTTGTGCAACGTGGAACTTGTGATGCCCAGACGCGCGGCCTGCTGGCGCTCGGTGCGGCCCAGCGCCTCGCGGATTTCTTTCAGCCAGCCGCGCGAGGGGGCACGCTTTGCCAGCAAAACCCCATAGGCAGCGACCGCTGCCTGGAGCTGCTCTAGCCGGAGATGGTTGAATTCAGAGGACATTTTGCTTGCCTATAAACGATCAAAGTTGAGTTGAATGGTAGCCTATAGAAAAGCATTGATCAATTTTACGATTCATTAAAGGCAAGCAATTACTTAAAGTCTGCTTACCTTTATGGAAGCATTCTGAATCTCAGGCAGGTCAAAATCCAAGCTGATTTGGTATCTTTGCATGCCAGTGGGCAAGGTTGAGGACTCAAGAAAAATGCCATACAGCGCGGCAGCCTGGACCCGGTGCTGAGCGAATGGCTGCCCGACCCCTTGCCGCTGAACGTGGTCTACCCCCAGCGCCGCCACCTGTCAGGCAAGGTGCGCGTCTTTGTGGACTGGATCGCCGCTTTGTTCAAGGAACATGGCGGGATACAGCTGCGGTCTAGTGTGCGCTTTGCTGGGTGATTTCTTGAATGAAATCACTTGTTAGCCGAGGTGAATCGTTGGCCTGTAGCTATAAATTTAATGGTGAATTGATATGCACTGACCAACCCTGCAAACGTATCAAGCAATGGCTAGTGCGGCGCAAAACTGCTCGCGCAGAGCTTGCAGGCGGGTGGGATTGATGGCACCACTTGTGACGGCCTTCATAACCTCAACGGGCTTCTTGTCGCGATCTGGCACAGGAATGCCAAGAAAGGTTTCCAGGCAATCGTTGAACTTCACTGGCGCGGCCAGCGTTACCGATGTTGCACACGTTTCGATGAGATCGTTGACTGCCCCGTGATGGTCTTTGTCGTTGTCATCATCCAGCATCACGCCATGTGGAATGCCGTAGGCAGACAGCAACGCCATGTATCGGTGGAGATTGAACTTTCCTAAGGCATCAATGACACACACGCGGTGGGGTGCCAGGTCATGCCATTCGTTCGCCAGCAGATAGTTGAACAAGGCGCGTTCGGTGGCACCTTCCACAAGCAGCACCCTGTCGGCGAAGAACAGCGAAGCACGCTCGCCATCAAGCCAAAGCTGGAATCGAAACCGCTCTTCCTGCTCTGCAATGTGAGCCTGTGGCGGCTGCGCGATCATGGCCTTGGCTCGTTTCTTGGCACCCTCATCAATGCTCGGGTCTGCCACAAAGGCCTGCAATGCCTCCATCAGTTCGCCCCCTTTATCGAAGATGTCCTTGATTTGACCGCCCTTGGGTTGGAATGCTTGGCTTGCCCCGTTCTCTCGTTGTATGCGGACGAGCTGGCCGATTTGCTCGGCAGCCTTTCCGGCAAAGGTTGGTGAATGCGTCGTAATGATTACCTGCTGTCCCGCCTCTGCGCCAAGTCGGCGCAAGTGGTAGGCCATACCCTCTTGCTGGCTCGGGTGCAAAAAGGCTTCCGGCTCCTCGAACAGCACGAGGTTAAACGACGGGTTGAATTCCTTTTTGTCGGCTTTTTTGTCATCCTTGAAAGTGGGCGCCAAGCGTATTAACTCGTAGATGACAGAGCGTTGGAAGCCGTGACCGTAACGTTCGAGGTCGAACCCAACGTCGCCCAGGGCTGCATCCACGAACGCGAATTTCACCAACGATTTCGATATGTCTTCCGGGGCTACAGAGCTGATCGACAGGTCAATCTGGATACTCCATGACGAGATCGCAGTGTTCAGTGGTTTCGAAATCTCGCTCAGAAATCCATCATTCTTCTTGGCTTCAGCGTTGAACTTCTCGAAGGCAGCGGAAACATCCTTGAATGCTTCACTTTTCGCAACAACCTTCTTGAGCAGGAAGTTGAGCATGTTTCTCAGGGGAGATGGTCCGCTCATCTTGGTTTGCTCAGCCGGGGTTGTGAGTGCTGGCACGTAAATGATCTGGCCTACCTTTGCAGCGCCGACATTCTTGGCCCCGTAGAACAGCTCAGTGTCCAGTTCGCCATTGATCAGTCCAAAAATGTTGCTCTGACTCGCTTGCACCCGACCCTTATCGTCGGACTTGAAATAGCGGCGAACAGTGAGACTTTGGTCAGTCACACCCGCCTTGTATTTTTCCGCGAGACCAACCCATTCGTCCTCGTCGAGATGAAATTTCAGTTGTACCCAGGACTCTGTGTCTTTTGCACCAGTTTTGGGGAAGTCGTCGGTCGACCATTTGAGGTCGTCATAAAACGCACGTAACGCATTGAGCACTGTGCTTTTACCAGCATTGTTGGCTCCGACCAGAAGTGTGTAGTCGTGAGCCTCAATGCAAAGGTCGGTGACAGCGCGGTAGTTGTGGACTTTTATCTCTCTCAGTTTCATACCTGATTTCCCTGTGTTTTTTGTTTGTCGTACTACTCATGGCTCGAAGGTTGGCATCATGAATACAGTCGAGTCGAGAGCATAAGGGATTAATCGTAATCACTATTGATTTGGTAGTGAACTGATGTCTCCAGAAAGCCCAGCCATTGCGGAATTGGCAATGTTCTCTGGTGCCTTCGGTACCACCACGTGCACAGGCATCTCCCCCCCATGCGCCAAAGTCCTCTGCAACTGCACCCCCTGCCTCCGCCCCACCCCCCCGCAAATTCCCCGCCACCCACTGCGCCCGAGCCACATTGATATGCCCACTGCTGGCCCAGCGCTTGGCCTCCAGTGCCGGGTTGTGCAGCATGGCAGCCAGCCAGACGGCCTCTGGCGCACTGAGGTGGTCGGCGTGTTTGCCAAAGTAGTGAAGTGCTGCCGCCTGCGCACCGCACAAGTTGCTGCCCCAGGGCGCGTTGTCCAGGTACAGGCGCAGGATGCGCGCCTTGCCCAGGGTTTGTTCCATTTCCACGGCGTAGAGCAGTTCGCGCAGCTTGCGCACGGGGGAGCGCTCACCGCCGGTGACCAGCAGTTTGGCCACTTGTTGTGACAAGGTGCTGGCCCCGCGCAGGGGGATGCCGGAGCTGTCGATTGGCGTAAGCGCGGTGCGCTGGTTGCTGCGCAAGGCCTGGCCCATCTCCACCAGGTCGTAGCCGGGGTGTTCAAAAAAGCGCTGGTCTTCAGCGGCAATGACGGCGCGGGCCAGCAGGCTCTGGGCGCTCAGGGAGGTGGGCGGCAGGCCTTTACCGCAGGGGCTGCGGGCGTTGGCCCACTGCGCGGTGCCCAGGCCTTGCACGCTCATGCCTTGTAGCTGCGGCTCCAGCGTCAGGGTTTTGTCGGGCAGACTCAGGCTGGCGTGTAAGGCAAACGTGCCGTCGATCTGCGCCACGGCCAGCTCGGGGATGGCGCTGGCCAACAGCGCGTAGCCGTCGCGCACCGGGGTGGGCGGCAAGTCCATGTTCAACAGCAAACCGTTGGGTTTCAACTGGCCGTGCCAGGTGGCGTTGATGCCTCCAGTGGACAGCGTGCCGTGCAACTGCATGGCCCCCAGGCGCTGCACGGTGGCGGTCACGCTGGCCAGCCGCAAGGGCTCGCTGCCCCAACTGGGACTGCGCAGGCTGCAGGGTTGGCAGCTCAGGCGCATGGTGTGGCTGGTTGCATCCCACGCCACCTGCACCGGGCCGATGCGGGTGGGCAGGGTGTGGCCGTCGAGCTGCTGCGCCAGCCAGGGGGTAGTGCCCAGCCAGATCAGCGACGGCACACCCATCTCCAGCGCGACCGGGTCAACAAACACGCGGGTGGCCCAGGCGCCGTGTGGCGGGCGCAGCGCGGCGCGGGTGACCCAAAACAGCACCAGCAGGGTGATGACCCCCACCACAAAAGCCAGGCCAAGCCCGTAGCAAAAGCGGTACGCGATGCGTGGCAAGGTGTTCAAGTGATTCATTTAACCTAGATTCCTTAGTTGGACGCGCCCGAGTGGGCTGTCAGGGGCGTGTCTGGGTAGGCGCGACGACGCTGAAGGCTCCTGCCTTCGAGGAGGAGCAACGCCCCCAGGCACGTTCCTGGCGGCTCAATCGGGTGCGTAGCGCTGTCACCCAAAAGGTGAAGTGGATCAACGCTGAAAAGTCAATGTTCATAGGCGCTTACTGGTACTAATGAGCGGTCAACTGAGGAATCTAGGTTTAACGCTCCTGTGGTCATAGCGGTGTAGCCACCGTCATGGCGCGCCACGGCCCGCTGGACTGCCCTGCCACCGAGGCCCAGTACCAGGCCGACGCATCGGTAAAGCCCTGGCCCCGTGCGTCTTCGATGCGTTCACATACCCGCACGGCGCGGCCACCGCGCTCGGCCACAAAACAGCGCCAACGGGTCTGGTCGGCCTGCACTTCGAGTTGTTCGTGGTGGATGTGATAACCCAGGCCCCGGTAGCAGTCGGTGGCCGGGTGCAGCATGCGGGTGGGCTGGTTCACCTGGCGCAGTACCAGCACCTGGCGGCCATCGGTCAGACGTGCCAGCGTGCCGGGGAAGTGGCTGGCAAAACGTTGCTCCACCTCGCTGAGCGCCAAGGGTCGCAGCGGGTTACCTTGCCATTCAGTTGGCCATTCCACGCTGGGCCGGGACTGCGTTGTAGCTTGCACAGCCGCGTGTTCAGCCACGGCTTGGGCGATGCCCCACAGCACACACAGCGGCAGCAGCGCGGCCCACAGGGTTTTGTGCAACACACGGTTGACGAAACGGTTGGTTAGAAAGTTCATGATGCTTTGCGCTCCCAAATCATGACCCAGGCAATGCCAGCACACACCGCCGCCAGCGCCACCAGACCCACCGCATCATGGCTCCAACCGGGCAGGTATTGGCCCGTGGCTTGCAGCGCCACCAGCACGGTGTTGCGCAGCACATTGCACAGCAGCACCAGCGAACCCACCAGCGGCAAGCGCAGCAAAAAGCTGCGGTTGCTGCGGCCCACAGCCAGTGCCATCACGCAGGCGCTGAAGTAGCCTAGCCAGGCCATTTGCACGCCCGAGCAAGGTGCGTCGACGATGATGAGTTGCCCGTCCACCACCAGGCTGCTGCCGCTGCGCTCCACCGTGTGCGCCAGTGACAGCAGCCAGCGGCTGATTTCTGCCGTGACCACGCGCAGCGGAAAGCCCGCGTAAAACTGCAACGATGCCAGCAGCGGCAGTGACAACACCGACAAGCCCAGCACCGGAGCCACAGCCACCCGCGCAGGCAAAAACGCCAGCAGCCCTGCGGCCAGACTCAACAGGCCGGTGAGTGCCACGGCCAAGTCAGGCAGTTGATGATGCAGTGCGGTGGTGAGCAACACCCCCATCAACGCAGTGGCTTGCAACCCCAGGCGTGGCGCGGCCCGCAAATGCTGGCGGTGTTGCCACAACAGGCCCGCCAGCGCAGCCAGGGCCAGCAGCCCCAGTGGGTCGTCCGAGCCGTCAAGCATGCGCTGACCCATCCACCACCAAGTGGGCCACAGCGCCGCGGCCAGCAGGGCCAGCCAGCGCCACTCAGCAGCGGTGTCGATGGCGATGCCAAAGCGCACGAACAGGGGCATTTGCAAAAGCATGGTGTTGACTCAGAAACAGTTGTGATGCGCACGGGCTTGGGCGCGGCGGCGGCGCACGGCCAGCATGGCCAACACCGAGATCGTCACCAGCATCGCGCCCCAGGTGGCAGGCTCAGGCGTGCTGGGCACTTCAGCGCCCAGAGCCGAGTTCTCTACACCTTGCGGCAGCGGTAAGGGTTGGTTGACGCTGGTGCTGTCTGCCGGGGCCTTGTTGCGCACCACTTGGTCGACAGCCAGAAAGCTGGTGTACTGGGTCAGCAGGCTGTATTTCAGGCCCAGCTCGGTGATGGCTTCTTTGGCGGCATTGCCACCTTCAATCGCTTCCTGGTCACTCAGCGTGGCAATGCGATGCCGCGCCCACAGGTGGCGCAGGGCGGCGGTATCCGATGTGTTGTTGGCGCTGATGGGCATGCTCAAGTGCAGCGGGCCGTTGGGGCTGTTGCCGTCCACCACCAGTTGACCCTTGGCCTCACCGCGCCATTTGCCAAACACAATCAACGGGCGCTGGGCCAGCAAGTCGGGCACTTGAGCCGGTTCCACGTCGTACACGTCCAGGCCTTCAAAGCGCACTTTGACGTTGGTGAGCACGGGCGAGTCGATCATCTTGCGGAAACGGTTGGCTTGTTCGGCGGCTTCTGAAGGCTGGGTGATGATGAACGGTTCGCCCATGCCGGCGCGGGCCAGGCCTTCCATCAGGTGGCGGTTGACGCTGGAGCCAATGCCAAACGAGAACACATTGGCGCTGCTGAGGTGCTGGCGCACCAGCTCAAAGGCTTCGCGCTCTACGGTGACATAGCCGTCGGTGACCACCACCACGGTGCGCGACACATCGGCGTTCTTGGGCTGGGCATAGACCCGTTTCAGGGCCGGGATCAGCTCGGTGCTGCCACCGCCGCCTTCCTGGTCAATGGTTCGGATGGCTTGCTCGATGTTGGCCTTGGTGGCGGGCACCGACTGCGGGCTCAGGAAACGGTTGCTGCCCGAGAACAGCAGCACGTTGAAGGTGTCACTGGGGCGCAGGCCGCCAATCAGTTCACGCAGCACGCCCTTGGCGGTGTCCAGCGGAAAACCGTGCATGGAGCCCGAAATATCCACCACAAAGATGTAGTCACGCGGGCTGATGCTGGCCGCTGGCGGGGCCTTGGGCGGCTCCACCATGGCCAGGAAAAAGTTCTCGTCCTGGCCTTTGTAGAGCATTACGCCGCTTTCGATCTTGTCACCGGCCAAGCGGTAGTTCAGGATGAAATCGCGGTTGTTGGTGGGCTCGTCCGTGGGGTTCAGGCCGACCACGGTGGCTCCGCCTTGCTCGGTGGCGTTGTGAATGGTGTGGGAGGGCGATGTCAGCTCTTTCAAGCCAACGGGGGTGTTGAGCGTGATGTGGATGTCAAACGCAGGCTGGCTGGCGCTGGTGGGCGTTTGCTGGCCGTGTGGCAGCGTGGGCTGTGCCACCCAGGTGGCGTTGGCCTGCCCACTTTGCGGGCTGTTGTAGCGCGGGCCGACCACGGTGGGGAAGACAAACTGGTACTTGCCGTCAAGGGGCAGCAACAGCTCGGTGTAGCGCAGTTCCACCTTCACGTCGTCACCGGGCATGATGTTGGCCACGTTCATCTGGAACACGTTGGGCAGGTGCTGCTCCAGCAGGGCGGCGGTTTTGCCCTCTTGTTTGGCGGCCTCATATTCGATCTTGGCCTGTTGCTTCTCGCGGATTTTGGCGGTGATCAGCCGGTCGGCCAGGCGCACGTTCATGCCGTGGACGGCGGCACGGGTGGAGCCGGGGAACACGTACTTGGCTTCGATGGCACGCTGGCCTTCGTTTTTGTAGGTTTGCAGCACGGTCACGTCGGCAATCACACCGCTGACCTGCACATTCACCTGCGTGGATTTCAGCGGTAACTGGTCCAGCGTGGGGTCACTGCTTTTGACGAAGAAGTAAGGGCTCTCGGTCTTTTGGCGCGGGGCGGCATCGCGGTCTTGCGCTTGTGCCGGGCTGCTGACCAGCGCCACAAAACAGGTGGCGGCCAGGAGTGTGGTGGACAGCCACAACCAGCGTGGTTTGTGAGCGGGGGCAGGTGCTGCCCGCGTGGCAGCAGGGGTCGAAAGGCTTGCGGTGGCGGTTGCCGAAGCTGCGAAGGCCATGGTGATGTTCTCCAGAGAGCGTGCGATATTGCACGATGGAGAGAGCATCTCGCGCCACGGAGAAGCCAGTTGGAAGGCTTTGGGTGCTTGTGTGAAAACTGTGTGAAGACCGTGTGATGCCGTGATGCTCAGGTTTTTGTGTTTGGTGTAAAAGGTTGCAACTTGAGGCAAAATACACCCAATTTAAGAGAGGGGTTCTATATGGCTGTGGCACTCAAGTTATCGGACGAATTGGTAGAAGATGCCAAGGCTACGGCGGCGGCGGAGCACCGGTCTGTGCCCAAGCAGATTGAGTACTGGGCACGCATTGGCAAGTGCGTTCTGGAGAATCCAGACATGCCCCTGCGCCTGATTCAGGACACCATGCTGTCGCTGGAAGAGACCAAGGCCGGACAGGCCAAGCCCTACGTGTTTGGGTGACCGGTGGTGGTTTTGTTGGTCACGGCAACCCCGTCATTTGCGCGCGTTGCCAAGAAGTTGCACGCCAAAGACAAAAAAGTGCTGGACGCGGCGGTCAAGTCTGTCGCCGCCAACCATGCGTTGGGCGTGGAGAAGCGTGGTGACTTGGCCGACGTGTTTGTTTACAAGTTCAAACTCAATGCGCAGGAAACGCTGTTGGCGTATAGCTTGCGACCCGATAAAACCAGTCCGACCGAACTGGTGCTACTGGCTGTCGGCCCGCATGAAAATTTTTATGCGCAGCTGAAACGGTAGTGGCCCGTTGTGTTGGTGGCTTCGGGAGGCTTGGTGGTCTATTTTGCCTGTGGCCAACGTTTCTTCTTGGCTGCATGCTATTTAATAAATAGCAATCGATGTGGTTCAAGCCGGTGCCACACGTAACCACAGCGTGGCCAGCGCACCGCTTCCTTCGGCTTCTGGCCGGTTGCCCAGCTCCACCCGCCCGCGGTGCAGGGCGGTGATTTCTTTGACAAAACTCAGGCCCAGGCCGGTGCTTTTTTTCTTGGAGTGCGGGCGCACCAGGGAGTAAAACTTCTCAAACACCTTGTCTTGCGCATAGGCCGGAATGCCGGGGCCCTGGTCACACACGGTGATGCAGGCCCAGTGCTTGTCCAGGCGCAGGCCCAGCTCAATCAAGCCACCTTCAGGCGAAAAATCCAGCGCGTTGTCCAGCAGGTTGCTCACCGCCCGGCGCAGCAAAAACGGGTCGGCCTCTACCGTGGCATCACTCTGCGCCTGCACCGTCAGGCGAATGCGGCGCTGGGCGGCCACACCTTCTGAGGCGTGGGCCAACTCTTCCAGCAGGGGCCGCAGGGCCACGCGCTGCACCTTGTCGAGCACGCGGCGGGTTTCCAGCGCGGTGAGTTCCATCATGCGGTCCACCATCTCCTGGATGCGCTGGGTTTCGCGCTGGATGTTGCCCAGAAACTGCTGGCGCTGGGCTTCTTCCATCGGCTCTTCCAGCAGCTCCGCCGCGCCGCGAATGGCCGACAGCGGGCTTTTGACCTCGTGCGTCAGGGTCTGCACATAGTCGGCCACGTAGTTGCGCCCGGCCAGGGCATCGCGCATTTCGTCATAGGCGGCGCGCACCAGGTCCCAGGCACGGCGCAGCAGTCGCATGGGGTGAAAGCCCTGCTGCGCTTTGACGTAGTGCGCGTAGTCCGAGATCAGGCCGAACGGCCGCACCAGCCACACCGAAATGGTGACGGCCAACACCAGTACCGCCAGCACCGAGAGAAAGCCCACGTACAGCGTGCGGCTGCGCGCGGCCACTACAAACTGGCCAAAACTCTGCACCGGCTTACCCACCGTCAGCGTGCCAATGATCTCGCCACTGCCCGTGCCCTGGGTACCGCTGACCCAGCGCACGGGGGCGGCCACGTACATGACGGCAGAGTTGGCATCGCCGGGAATGTCGAGCGAGGTGCGGGCTCCGTACTCACCTTGCAGCGCCAGGCGCACGTCGCGCCATTGAGAAAAATCTTTGCCAACGGATTGACCGGTGGAATCAAACACCACGGTGCCATTGCGGTCGGTCACATAGGCACGTAGCTCGACCCGGGTTTTTTTGACGCTGAAAATCTGCACCTCAAATTCACGCGCATAGGCGGCCTTGAACAGCGTCTCCAGGTGGCTGGGGTCGATGACCCCGTCACGCACATCCTGCTCGACCAGCGTGGCCAGCAGTTGCGAGGTTTCCACCAGCGACTCTTCTGCCGACTCGCGGTAGCGCGGGTCCAGGTCAGACACCACGCGGTACAACACAAACGCGATGCCCACCGCATAGATCAGCAGCAGGCCAAGGAATATTCTGCTTCTCTTGCTCATTTAAGCATAGTGTCTTGGGGTGGTCTGGTGGCGTTTGATTCGTGTTTTCACGAGATGCTCTCTGGAAGCGATTCACTCAAGGCGTAGCCGGTGCCACGCAGGGTGCGGATCGGTTCCAGCGCCGGGGCTACCAGCTTGAGCTTGGCGCGCAGGGTTTTGATGTGCGCGTCCACCGTGCGGTCAAAGCTGTCGTTGTCGCCTCCCCAGACGGTGAGCAGCAACTCGTCGCGGGTGAACACTCGTCCGGGTTTTTGCACCAGCAGGCGCAGCACGCCGTACTCAAACCGCGAGAGCTCCAGCAAACGACCATAAAAACGGATTTGGCGGCGCTCTTCGTCCAGCAGCCAGATAGCCGGGGCGCTGGCCGCAGGCGGTGTCACCGGGGGCGGAGCCACGGGCGCAGAGGCTGCAATGGCACCGTTCAAGCGGTTGCTGCGACGCAGAATGGTGCGCACCCGGGCCACCAGTTCACGTGGCGAAAACGGTTTGGCAATGTAGTCGTCCGCGCCCAGCTCCAGACCGACCACGCGGTCGATCTCGTCGCTACGAGCAGTCAAAAACACCATAGGCACCAGGTTGCCGCCAGGCAGGGCCTGCAGGCGGCGAAACAGCTCAAAGCCGTTCAGGTCAGGCAGGCCCACGTCCAGCACCGCCAGCGCAGGCGGCTCGGCCTGGAACTGGCGGATGGCTTCTTCTGCCGTGCTGCACCACACCGGCGTAAAACCATCCGTGGTCAGTACGTATTGCAGGGTGTCGGCAATGCCGGATTCGTCTTCCACCAAAAGGATGCGGGGTTTGAGTGCCATGGACGTTATGGTAATGATGTTCTTAGGGTATTTGCCATGGTGTTGGGTGACAGTCATCGGGTTCAAAAAAGCTCTCTTGTTGATAGCGTTCTGCGCCTATAGACTCTGTGCTGGCCATCATTTTTATTCGGAGATTTCATGGGCATCATCACGCAGTCTTATCTGGCATCCTTCTGGTCTGTCCCTATGATGGAAGTCAATCTGCTGGTCTTCATGAATTTGCTGGGAGCCTTGTTGCTGGGTTTGCTGGTGGGGTATGAACGTTCCTACCACGGGCGGGCGGCAGGTATGCGTACCTATGGCATTGTTTGCATGGCCTCGGCAGCGCTGACCGTGTTTGCCGGATACCCTGGATTCTGGTGGGGCGGCTCGGGTCACGGTGCCATACCCGTTGACCCGACGCGGGTGGTGCAGGGCATCGTGACCGGGGTGGGCTTTCTGGGGGCCGGGGTCATCATGAAGGAGGGGCTCAACATCAGTGGCCTGACCACGGCAGCTTCCATTTGGGCTTCGTCGGCGATTGGTGTGCTGGTGGGGATCGGATTTTTTGGTGCAGCTATTTTGCTGACGGTCTTGTCCGCCTCGTTGATGATGTGGGGCCCCAAGTTGGAAGCTAGGCTACCGTCGCGCCGGGCCATGGGGGTTGTGCTGGAGTTTTCTGCAGAATTTGAACCGGATGAAGTGATTTTTAAAAATACGGTGGCGCAATGGGGCTACATGGTGGCAGAGGGTTCGCTAAATATCTCCAGCAAAGGGCAGATCATCCAGTGGAGCTTTGTCATGGTTGCCCTCAAGAGCCAGTCGGCCCCCAGTTCGTTGTTTGAACTCTCGCGTCATTTGCGTGAGTTGGACGGTGTTGAAGGGCTTCAAATCAGTCATGCACGCAATTGAGGGCACAGACAGCGAAAATCTACCACTTGTTCAATCCCTACCTTTATTTCATGAAACCAATGCTGAAAATCGCTCTTGTTGCCTTTGCGCTGAACCTGGGCCATGCCTGGGCGGCTGATGCCACGCTGGATGCCGCCGCCAAAGAGGCCGGTGCGGTGGTGACGAGCAGCGGCTTGGTTTATCGATCTCTCAAAGATGGCGCGGGTGACAGCCCCAAAGCCAGCGACCGGGTCAAGGTGAACTACCGGGGGACTTTCCCGGATGGCCGCGAGTTTGACAGTTCGTACAAACGTAATCAGGCCATTGAGTTTGGGTTAAATCAAGTCATCAAGTGCTGGACCGAGGGTGTGCAGCGTATGAAAGTGGGTGGCAAAGCCAAGCTGACTTGTCCGGCTGCCATGGCCTACGGCGAGCGGGGTGCTGGTGGCGGACTGATCCCCCCCAATGCCACGCTGCTGTTTGAGGTGGAGTTGCTGGGCATTAACGGTAAATAAGGTCGGGCATTCACCATAGACATGGCTATTCTCAAGCGCAGGAAAGGATCAAAAAAATCGCTTGAAAAGCGCTGGGGCAACCGCATCTTCTATGCAGAAGGTTCACAGTCATGGGGGCTGTGAACTGCTCACTTGACTCACTGTACTGATAGGAGGCTCGTATGAATGCACTGATGACGCGCGGCGGTCTGTTTGATGACTTCTTCCGCGATATCGCCCCAGGTTTTTACGTCAAACCCTTGCACGGGGATGGTCTGCCCAACCCGTCGCAGATCAAGGTGGACGTGAAAGAAAACGGTGATTCCTACATCATTCACGCTGAGATTCCTGGGGTGCCCAAAGACGACATCCATGTGGCTGTCGATGGCAATGTCGTGACCTTGCGCGCCGAGGTCAAGCAGCTAGACAGTACCAGCGAAGATGAGAAAACCTTGCGCAGTGAACGCTATTACGGTGCGGTGTCGCGCAGCTTCCAGTTGGCTATGGATATTGACCAGTCACAAGCCAAAGCCAAATACGACAACGGTGTGTTGACCCTGACGCTGCCGAAAAAACAAGCCCAGAGCGGTTCGCAACGTTTGACGATCGAATAAGCTGGTTTCGACAGCCGGGGTGCGCACAGGCCTTGATGCGTGAGCCATTGCAGGCAAGTGTCGTAAGGTGTCTATTTAAACCACCAGCGGTGCTTCTTGCATGGCTTCGATTTGTTCTTCCAGCATTTGTACCTGACCTTGCCAGTAGTCGCTGGTGCCAAACCATGGAAAGTTGATGGCAAAAATGGGGTCATCCCAGCGTCTGGCCAGCCAGGCGCTGTAATGCAGCAGGCGCAAGGTGCGCAGGGGCTCAATCAAGGCCAGTTCGCGTCGGTCAAAGGGGCGGAATTGCTCATAGCCATCTACCAGCAGCCCTAGTTGACGTGTTTGCTGTGCACGGTCACCGCTGAGCAACATCCAGAGGTCTTGCACTGCTGGGCCGCTTCGGGCATCGTCCATGTCCACAAAATGGGGGCCTGGCAGGTCGTTTGCAGGCCGATCCAGCGGAGTCCACAAAATATTGCCCGGATGGCAGTCGCCATGCAGGCGGATGTGCGCGATGGCAGATTCTTGCGGATCTTCATCCGGGAAGTGGATTTGTGAATCTTTTTGACCTCTGGTGCTTGTCAGACTTGCGTAGGTAGCTATCAAATCAAGTGCATTTTGAGAGGCTCTCTCCCATGCCGATTGGACATCCAGCGGTACCCGGTCATGGGCCAGCAACCAGTCGCGCGAGGTGATGCCAAAGCTCACCAGATCCAGTGCTGGCCGGTGTACAAAGGCTCGCGCCGCACCTACGGTATGAATACGCGCCAAAAAGCGGCCAATCCACTCCAGTACCTCGCCATCATCAAGCTCGGGTTGGCGGCCACCGCGCCAGGGGCTGACGCTGAAGTCGAACCCGGCAAAGTGGTGCAACGTATGACCCTGCAGGCAGATCGGTGCCACTACCGGGATTTCTGCCGCAACCAGTTCGCTGGAGAACGTATGTTCTTCCAGAATTTGCGCCTGTGTCCACCGCTGGGGCCGGTAAAACTTGGCCACCACCACCGAGCCGTCTTCCAGGTATGCCTGATAGACCCGGTTTTCATACGAGCTCAAAGCCATTTGGCGACCATCACCAAATAGTCCTACGCTGGCCAAGGCATCCATCACTACATCAGGAGTGAGTGCCTGGTAGGGGTGATCCGCGCTGGTTCGAGGGTCATGCATTGCTGTTGGCCCGAATTTCTTCAATACTGGTCAGCCCGGCCAGCACTTTGGCAATGCCGTCCTGGCGCAAGGTGCGAAATACACCAGAGTGAAAGGCGGCGTGTTGAATTTCTTCAGACCGTGCGCCGGTTTGGATCAGACGGCGTACCTCGGGTGTGACACGCAGCAACTCATGCAAGCCTACCCGGCCAGACATGCCGGTTCCCAGGCAATGGCTGCAGCCGGGTGCCTGGTAGTGACTGAGCCAGCCCTTTTGGCCGTATTGCGCCATCCATTGCGCCAGCACCGTTTCATGCGTGGGGCGATTGTCTTGCGGGAATGCGTGCAAGTAATCCGCCACCCATTCGTCAATGGTTTCCTGTGAAGCAGGTTGTACGGTACGGCATTCATTACAAAAGCGTCGTGCCAGACGCTGTGCCAACACGGCCAGCAAGGAGTCGGCAAAGTTGAATGGATCCATGCCCATGTCGATCAGTCGGGTGACGGTTTCTGCCGCACTGTTGGTGTGCAAAGTAGATAGCACCAGGTGACCGGTTAGTGAGGCTTCAATGGCAATTTGGGCGGTTTCAGCATCGCGGATTTCACCCACCATGATGATGTCGGGATCGGCTCGCAAGAATGAGCGCAGGGCTTTGGCAAAAGTCCAGTCAATTTTGGGGTTGACCTGTACCTGGCGCAAATCGGGCTGGGTGATTTCAACCGGGTCTTCAGCTGTCCAGATTTTGCGCTCGGGGGTGTTCAGGAACCCCAGTACAGAGTGCAGTGTGGTGGTTTTGCCTGAACCGGTGGGGCCAACACACAGCACCATGCCATAAGGGCGGCTGATAGACTGGGTGAGTTGCTCCAGGTTGTCCGGGGATAAGCCGAGTTTTTCCATCGGAATCGGTTTGGCCGATGAAAGCAGGCGCATCACCACGTCTTCCAGGTTGTTGGAGGTCGGGATGGTGGCAATGCGCAGTTCCAGCCGGTGGCGCGGTGAAAACTTGCTGAAGTCGATTTTGCCGTCTTGTGGCTTGCGTCGCTCAGAAATGTCCAGATCGGCCATGATTTTCAGGCGGGCCACCAACGCGGCGCGGTAGGTGTGCGGCAGCTCCAGGTAGGGAGATAACAAACCGTCTTTGCGAAAGCGGATGCGCACTTTGGCGCGCTTGGGTTGGGACTCCACATGAATGTCTGACACCCCGCGGGCATGGGCTTCGATGATCATGGTGTTGATCAGGCGCACCAGCGTGTTGTCAGACTGGGCAATTTGCTGACCATCATCCGGTTCCTCTTCGATGCCGCTGTCTTGCATTTGCATCGTCTCCAGCAGTTGGGTACCGCTGGCTTGGTGCTGGTCGTCATTCGTCTGCGCGAGCATGTCGTTATCAGTAGGCCAGGCAACGACACCAAGCTCTTCATAGGCCGTTTTGAGGGTGTTGGCGATTTGCATCTCATCGCCCAGGGTGGCGATCACCCGCCCTTGTGCCATGAACTCAAGCTCTTCGAGCATCTTGCGTTGAGTTGGGTCAACTGCGGCCACCACCAGCAGCTTGTCACGCCACAGCAGTGGCATGACCTTGAGACGCTGCGCCGTGTTGGCAGATATTTTTTTCAAGGCCTCTGGATCAACTGGGAACTTTGTCACGTCCACCACGGGGTAGCCCATCTTGCGTGCCAGCGCGATGTTCAGGTCGGCACGGGTCAAAAAGCCCATGTTGACCAGCAATTGCCCCAGCGGCACCGAGCGTTCTGTTTTTTGTTTTTCAAGCGCTTGCTTGAGCTGGGTTTCGTCGATATAGCCCAATCGGGTCAAAGCTTCACCCACACGGATCATGGGCATTTTGGACTGCTGATCCAGCGCCAGCATCAGTTGCTCTGGCGACACCACGGCGTTATCTACCAGATAGTCGCCCAGCTTGCGTTTTCTTAAATTGTCCTGTTCGGTGGCCGCATCTTCCACTTGCTGGGATGTCACTACCTTTTGTTCCACCAGCATTTGGCCAATGTGGTCACCCAAGGTGACCTTTGTAAAGGCATCGCGTGGCACAAACACCCGTTCAACCGAGCCATGGGCATCCAGTGGGGTGAACAAAAACAGACCATAGTGGGTTTCGACATACCCCACCGTCTGCCCCGTAGCTGTGCTGCCGTTTTCCAATAACAGGTTGTATTGCACCGTGGAGCGGTAGCCCAAAATGTCTGCAAATTGTTCGGTGCTGATGATTTCCTGTGGATGAATCGGTTTTTTGAGGGTCAGTCGGCGAAACTGCGAAAAAGTCACAGGCACAGGAGTTTTGCTGTGCTCAATCTGAATCAGGATGGTTTGTTCGGCTGGTGTGACCGATACCAGGGTACAGCGCCGAATGGCACCATTCAAACCCTCAAGATCACACACTTGCGGCTCAGCCCAAGGCTTTGCCGCCGTGTAAATGGCGTAGGGCGGAGCAGGCCAGCTGAAGCTCTTGGTCTGGGTTTGATAGGGCGCTTCTTTGGGCAGTAAACTCAGAGAGCCTGTTTGCCCCTCTGTGGGGGGCAAGGAAATAGATGCAAACACCCTGCACTCCTTAAAAATCTAGACCTCTATCATGCCTGAATGTGGGCACTTGCAGTCATCGAGAATGGTTTCGCTGGAGACGTTTGTAATTTCTACATCAAGATGGCTGTTTATTGCCGATCAATCAAATCATCCAGGCTTTTCGGTTTTTTTTGATACAGGTAATACCCAAGAAGTTGCTCTTTGTCGTATCCCAAAACAAAAAATGTGATGCCACCGAGTTTTTCAGCTTTTACAAAATCGATTTTTCGACTCAGTGACCACCAATCTTCAAACCAGCCCTGTACATGTTGACCTTGTTGGTTTTGGAATTGATAGTATGACGACCCGCTGGATGGGTCTTGAGTTGCACCAAATTGCTTCACTCGCTGGGTGATGCTGATTTGAACATCTGGCAAGAGTTCTTTGTCCACTTCGGAGAAAGTGGTGGTAACCCCCATTTTCTGAGTGGGGCTGCGGGGTTTGTTGTCCAGCACCATCCATTCGTAGCCATACAACGGAAAAGTCAGGATAAGCCGATTCCTGGGCACACCGAGTGCGAATGCATCTGCAGCTGCTTTTTCCCAAGTGAGTTCGTCTGATCCGGTCAGTGGTGCCACAGGCCCTGCATGTTTGCTGCTGCGGTAATGCGAGTCATAACTTTGCGAGACCACCCAATCCATCAAACTCAAGGAGGGGGCATCGTAGAGTGCACTTTCGGTTTGTACAGGAAGAAAAACAGACAAACCTCGTGCGGGCGAAAGTCCATGAAGTTGTTGTGAAAGCTGAGTCAAAAATAGCCTGTAGTTGGTGATGGCCTTGCTGGAGGCACCCCCATAAATTTCAAAATCCAAATGTAAGCCATTCACATATGGGTTTGCCGCCAACTCAAGGCACTCCGCCAATAGCTTGTTGGGCGCTTGATCTGACGAAAAAAGCTGATTGAAGGTTTCTGCATCAAACAATGTCAGGGTCAAATCCAGGGGAGTTTTTTGCCGTTGGGTGGCTTGCTGGAGCTCAACCCATTGTTCGGGCCAGCCATGGCGTTCGGCAATGGCACCGGACGAATCGACTTTGAGTTCAAAGAAAAAAAGTCGATCCATCTCTTGCAAAGGCAGGTTTTGCCAACTCTGCGGCATCCACCAAGCCAGATAACCCATGGCCTTAAGGGGTTGCCCCATGACAGTTGATTGACTCAAAATCATCAGGCAAAAAATCAGGCAGGCACGGTAAAAACGAGTGGTCATGCTTCTGTGCTGCTCAGAAGCCATTCGGCTACATATTGAATGTCAAGACTGGCTTTGCATCCGGGCTCATATTGCAGTACCGGCCGCTCAAATGCCAGGGCTTGCGAGACTCTGGCATCACGGTGTATGGAAGCTGGAACCAGTTTGTCCGCATAATTGGCGTACAACGCAGACCTGACCTGATGACCTAATTTGCTGTTGATTGGCATCTGATTGATGAGTAAGTTCATGCCCGCAAAATCGCTACGGTCAGAAGTGTATTGATCAATCAAGGATGAGATTTTGTCAAT
The DNA here is from genome assembly GCF_019973615.1 of Rhodoferax lithotrophicus. Classification (GTDB taxonomy): domain Bacteria; phylum Pseudomonadota; class Gammaproteobacteria; order Burkholderiales; family Burkholderiaceae_C; genus Rhodoferax; species Rhodoferax lithotrophicus. The sequence goes on from NZ_AP024238.1 coordinate 400,813, forward strand.
GGTGGCAAATGATGCCGCATCAGCAAGCAAGACCACCATGGCCCTGTTGGCGGCTTCGAGCGCTTGCCGTAAATAAACCGAAGGACCAGGTGGCGTGTCCAGCACCACATGTTGGGATTCAAATTCTTCCAGCTCCAGCTCACTGACGCGGCCAAAAGGTATAAAACTGACACCGAAGGGGCTGTCAAAGATGGAGGTAGGCTTGATGCCTTCGCGTGCCAGACCTGCAATCTCATCAGGATTCATGCCCAAATGAAAACGCTGCGCATTTTGAGGATCCAGATCAATCAACAAAACCCGCTTTTGTCGTTGTGACAAAGCGACTGCAATGTTGGCCGCCATGGTGGTTTTTCCAACGCCACCTTTGCCTGAAATGAAAGCAATAACGTGCATGATAGATCGCAACTTAAAGTTTTACTTTGGCTGTCCGATGGAACAACTTGCGTAATGGACGATAGGCTGCTATGGCCAGTAATACGCAAACAAGAGCTACAAGCAGCCCTACCCACAGTGGGTGATCTGCAAATAACCATTGCAATTTGTTCATGAATGGCAAGGCACCAATGTAGTAAGTCGCACTCACTTTGGTATGGCTAATGTCTTTCTCATTAAATACCACGAGATCGCCCTTGATGGTATTAACGCGCTCTGTGTTGGTCAGTACGTCTGTGATTTTTTGCAAATCGGTTGGCCGGTCTGCATGAACCAACACCACACTGCGCTCGGCCTTCATGGGTGATTCAAAAGCCATCAATGTGGTGAGGTCGCCACTGTTGGATAGGTTTAGATCACCTTTGGGTAAAGGAGTAAATTGGTTGTCTTGCTGCTCCCAGCGGTATGTTGGCTTCCAGGTGACATCTGGTTCACGTACATGTCTTTCACCATTGATTTGCACCAAAGGCAATTTATCCGCCCATTTGCCGAGGAGGGGTTGACTGTTGGCGCTGCCGATCACCAGTACATCACGGTCGGCCATTTTGTCAATATCTGCCGCAGTTGTCAGTGCATGGCGCAACACAGGGTAGCCGGTTGCTTCTCCCATCCGCCCCATTAAGGTGAGGTAAATACCGAGTTCCTGGCTATTGGGCCGGTCCGGCATGACCACAGCTGTTTCTGATAAATCAGCCAATCGAGTAAAGGGGAAGCCGATATTGGAAAAATACGCCAGATTGGGCATGGCCACATAGTGTGGAAAAGCGCTGAAATCCATAGTTGATTCGGGATCAATTGCGCCCACCAGATTGTCTGGCGGCATATTTTGGCATTCGCCGTGTTTCAAAATATCAAAGAAATAACCCAGTTGCAGCTGATCACGCCCGCCTACGGCATAGGGAGGAATAAATAAAAGATCTGATCGTTTGGAGACGTTGTCACTTCCGGCAAGGTTGAGCCGATTGATTTCATCCGGGTTTTTGTAGGCGTAATTCAGCGGAAGAGCGTGAATGAAGTCATTGTTCAAGCTGACATTCAGGCTTGATGCTTTATGTTCAGGCAAACGGGTGTACCGATATTTCAAATTCAGCGGTACCCCCGGTGTTCTCCATGTGAAAACGTCAGGCGACACACGGTAATTCACGCGGATCGTTTCTGGATACCAGCCCTGTGCGCGGAGCTCTTCTGGACGGGCAATTTCACCAAAACGCACTGGCCGATCAGTGGGTACCCATGCGGGTGCATCGTAAGGTTTGCGAGGTGTGGCTTCAGTTTCTTTGGTGATCGCCAATGATGATCCTGACAGTGTGTTGCTGATCAAGGCGAGTGCTCGTGCAGAACGCAGAATTTCCTCATCATTGCTGCCAGTTACCAGCAATAACTTGGCCAATGGATTGGTCGGGTGGTTGATGACGCTGAGGGTCGGGCCTGGCGGGCTTTCAACCCCTAGAATTTTTTCAGTTCCTTGGGCAAAAACGACTGCATTGCCATCAGGCAAGGTGTTTAAAGATACCGGGAATTGCGCGCCTCGATTTCCAGCCTGGATGCCAAACCATGAGGCCACAATACCTGCTGCTTTGACGGTTCCCGCCGAAGGGGTGCTGGCAAAGACAAAGGGTAACTTCAAGGTGGCATCATCATGTTTGTCGAAAAATGGTGCAGGAAGATACTTCAGGTCGTTGACCATTGATTTGGGGGCCAGTGTCAGTTCAAGCCGACCCAGATCACTCAAGGTGAGCCACAGAGAAGAATGAAACGGGTCTTCACACTGGCGGGTGTAATGCCCAATCAGATTGAAACGCAGAAAATTGATGTCGGTCATCTGCCGAGGGTCGAGATCAATGTCGCGTGAATTACCCAAGTTCTTTCCTTGTGGTAGCCCTTCCACGGAAACAACGCGTTCATTGAGCAGTATTCTCAAGTGGCTCAGTTCTGGAATCAAAGCAGGGGAGTAGTCGTAGAACAATTTCAACTTGGCTCCCACCACCATTTCATCCGACCTGACAGAGAAGCTCAGTGTTCTTGACCCTTCTGTCCCTTTCAGGTTGACTGACGACCAAGCCCCCAATTGTTTGAAGCTCAAGGAAACAACTCTTTGTTTTGGCATTGCAGCTGGCGTGGTGTCTATCACTTCTTCCACAACAGCTTTGGTTTTGGTCGTTTTGGTTTTGGTCTTGGCCAGTACCTGCGAGCTGAAAATTGAGCAAGAAACAGCCAGAGCGAGTACTGTCAAACCAAGAGATAGTCGACGGACAGTAAAAAATTCAAATGGTGGGTTCATGTTTTTTGCTTTCATTTCATTCGGCTGCTGTCTGCAGCTTTTGCTGCTGGTTTTCGAGAGAATCGATGCACCCATTCGGTCAATAAACGCACAGGCCAAGCGAATGCTTGAATGAGCCATTGCGGGATGATTTTGTCGACATGTTGACCTGGCAACCAGTTGGGCCAGTTGGGACCACGAGCGAACAGGGCTTCACTGAACCGGGTGTATAGCCTCCGCCACGCGGGATCCACTTCGACAGTCAGAGATGATGCTTCAGTTTTAACGACCACGGCATCCAGAGCGAACTCCTCCATGGCGTAAAAAATAGACAGCTTGAGTCGCTGTCCACACTTCACACTCAGTGTTGCCGAGATGTCCAGGTCAAGTTGGAGGGCCGGAAAGTTTCTTGTCTGACAAGTGATCGTGCGGTTGTTGGGTAATCGGATCATCCCCGACATCACCCCTAATCGCACCTTTTGTTGTGCCACCTCGGTAGCCTCTTTGAATACGGCAAATTTTCCGACCAAAAGCAACACCACAATAAATGACCATACCAAGTAAAAGCTCACAGTAGATAGCTGAGCCCGGTCTATTTGTTGCAGCTCAACAAAACCTGCGGCAATTGCTCCCGTATGAAGCCAGAGCATCAGCCAGTTGGATTTGCTTAGGCGAAACGCGTTGATATCACTGGACGCGGTGGGTTGGACTCGTGACGATTTCCACGTACGCAGCAAGGTCCAAAGGGCAGTAAAAAAGGTCAGAATCAGCAAGTAAGTGGCGAGTATTCCTTCACGTAGCTCTAACCAGGTTGGCCATCGACGGTTTGAATTTGTCCGACCAAACACCAGATACATCTGCGCCAGATGCGGTAAGGCGTAGGCACTCCATAGCTCAGGAGATGCACGCATAGGTAGCTGATTCGCCAACAAGTAGAGCAAGGGCAGTGTGAGTAGCCCGTATCGCAATAGGGGTTGGTAAAAACCCAAGACATGGCAGGTATGGGCAACCCAGATCTTCATGCTGAAGGCTTGATATGCAAAGGGTTCGATAATTCGATAAAACGTATCTGCTTCTTGAAGCAGATAGGCGTGACCAAATCCAATAGCTTGCAGTTTTTTTGCAATATGACTTTGAGCTGATAGAGCATCAAGCGGTACACCACCTGCTTTTAAAAAATGTGAGACGCGAGTGATCATGACTTCGGCTGAGGGCGGATGCCCTGCAAGTTGATCAAGCAGTCGAGGCGCAGGCTCAGGTAATAGAAAATGGTTGGGCGTTGCAACCAAACCCAAACGGGCATCTTCAACAAACCAGCCGGAAATTTCTTTTAAAAAGTTGGGTTCGGGTGTTTGCCCTGCACTCAAAATGACGGCTAATTCGGAGTCTGCGTTGGTCATCTCCCGATTAAGTTGCTGGGCAATTCCTTGGTCAGCAACGAACGGAGATGGTAGATAACCAACATTCATGGAGAACAAGGTTGACTGCAGATGGCTTCGCTCTTCGTTGTCTATGATAGCCAGGCTCAATTTGGCAGGCGGCCAGTCTGTGAGTTGCAGGGCAGACAAACTGCGCATGACATCATCCTCAGAGTGTCCGGTGGCACAGATGAATATGGTGACCTTGGGCCATTGCGCTTGGTTTTCCGGTAGTGCATAGGTGATTTGCTTGATTGGCCATAGGCCGTTCAACAAGATCATCCAAAAAAGTAAAACCCCGTATACCTCAATGCACCATACGATCAAAGCAATGAAAAAATCTAGTTCAAATGCAGGTCCCAAGCTACTATCAAAGCGCCAATAAAGATAGCGAGCCGTGGTAACCATGGCGAAGCCCAACAAGATCAAGGTGGAGATAGTGCCCCGATAGAGTCTGACAAAAAGAGAGATGATCAATATAAAGGCGGATAGCCAGTACTGATTGGTCAGAGAAAATTTAACCCCAACCAAGACAAAGGCCAGAACGGCAAACAATACGCCAGAGAACAAACCCAAACCGGGGAGTGAGCCCAGAATGGAGTTGCTGGCACGATCTCCCCAGGCGCACAGGCCGTCATTTCGATACGGCTGTTTCCAGGATTCAGGAAATTCCTTACCCCAGCGTTCACGCCAAAGTGAGAGTAGCCGCAGTGGTGTCATTTGTTCAGCGTATTGATAGTCCACATGGCCAAGCGAACAAAATCGTGGCTGGCTTGGCAGTGTGGTTCATAGCTGAGAACGGGTTGCTGAAAGGCCAATGCCTCAGCGACGGCTTCGTCGTTATGGATGTCAACAGGACAGAGTCTTGGCTTGAGTTGCCGATGCAAAAAGGCAGCCGTATCACGGTTGAGTGTTTCACTTCGATCAATCTGATTCAGGACGTAATAGACTTTCAATTCAGGGCGTTTGGTGGTGTAGGTGTCGAGCCAGGTTTCCATCTCTGGAATGGTGGCGTAAGACCCTGCATCTGCCAGTAACACAATCAAAATCAAATCCGCGCACTCACATACTTGCTTGAGGTAGACAGACGGACCCGGAGGGGAATCAATCACGACGACCACGTTGTCCGACAGTTCCGCAGCTTTAAGCTGCTCGTTCACCCATTGGTCAGATTGGCTTAAAAGACTCTCAAAGGCCTCTCGATCAGTTTCAGCCACGTTGCCATAGGGCAAACACCGCACATTGAATGAACTTTCCAACATGGCGTTGCGCCAGTTGCCTTCGTGAAGAGATTGCTCGCATACGCCAGAGTCATCTTGGTCAATCAAACCAAAATGCCAATGAAGTGCATTCTGGGGGTCAAGATCCACCGTGTACACACGTCCATCACCCAACTGGCTGCCCAATGCCGTTGCCAGATTGGCGGTGGTAGACGTTTTACCTACGCCGCCCTTCATTGAAATCACGCCAATCACACTCATTTTTTATTTAACCGATTGAGAAAAGCAGGGGTTTTGACAGTCGATGTGGCTGTTGTATTGGGTGGGTTTTGCAGTTTACTTAGCAGTGATTGGAGTGATCCGGTGGTTTTTGACGGAGTGGCTGGTAGGGGCGACTCTGGCGTTTCGTGGGTGATTTCAAGAGGTTGAACTGGGGTTTCGCGTAAAACAGGTTCGCTTTGAGTTTTTGTCGGTGTGGTTGGTTTTCGAATTCTTTTCGGCTTGACCGGTTTGTCAGGGATCAGGTTGGGGGTTGGAATCGTTTCAGTTTTCGGAGCCGAGATGGCTTCGTGTGGCGTGACAGGTTTCAACACGCCAGACGGGGGTGATGCCCGTTCAACCGTCAGTGGTTTGGTTTCGTGCCTACCTGTGAATTCAGGAGCGGGTGGGAAGGCCGGTGCAGTGGGTTTTTCTGGGACTTGTCGAGAAGGTAGCTCAGGCACAAGTTTTGCGCGGGCAAGCGATGGCTGTTCCGCCGTCTTGAGGTCTTTGGTCGGCTTAGTGGCCGTCGGTTTCTTTTTGCCAGCCATTTTGCTCAAACCTGAGGCCAGTTTGTCGCTCAGGCTTGACGTGGTGGCCATTGGGGGGCTTGGCAGGATCGGCTCGGTATTTGAGCTCGTCCAGTTTTGCTTGTCTGCATCAGATAAAACTGGTGTGCTCGCGGGCTTTTTGGGTGCCAAGACTCTGAACAAAGGCCATTTCTCAGCGGCTTCTTGTGCAGATGTGCTTGCTACTTTGGTGATGACCGATTCGTCCGGATGAAGTGACCTGAAAATGGGGGCCAACTTGTCTTTGGGTATTGTCATGTTTGTGTTTCTCTGGGCAATCTCAAGAGTGCTGCTGGCCAAACCGCAGCTGGATCAGCATGTCTGACAACGCCCCATTCACGGCTTCAACTTTCATGGTGTCACCAGCCCCAAGAACTTCAAAAACAGTTTGATAAAAACCCTCTAGCAAACCCACTGACCACGGCAGTGCTGCATCACCAAAAGCCTCTGCCAACGGTGACGCATGGTGTTCAATGCCAATGGCATCGTCCAGCTCTTTGAGTGAAGTCCAACCCCAATGTAAGGTGCTCCAGTGCACATTGATCCGCTCGGCGAGGTCATCCAGGGTTTCTATGGAGACGAACTGAGATTCAATGGAATGCGCCATTTGCTCGCCGATTTTGAAAAAAAGCGCCTTTAGTGTCTCGGGGTCTTCGGCATCCTGTAGCACCTGGGCCATCGCACGGAGTACGGACAACCATTGTGGTGAAACCTGGTGTTGACGAAAATAGGTTTGTAAAGTGCTGTTAATCATGGCGGTTATCAATCAGTCAGATGGCCGTATCAGATGGATGCTTCAACTGAATTTAGGAGCAAACTATAGTTGATGTGCAAAGGCTTTGGGCCAGTCCAAGCCAAGCATTAGTGAACAAATTGACGGATTTTGCCAACTCTTTGGCTAATGAAGGAGGTAAATCTCCGTGGCGGTTGATTATTATCTTTAAATGACCATTTCGAATACTCCTGTTTTGCCCGATACACGCCCTTGGTTAACTGCCTTCAAGGTTTACCTTGAACCTGCCTCTTTGCGCATGCTTTCACTCGGATTTTCTGCTGGGTTGCCTTTGTTGCTGGTGCTTGGCACTTTGAGTTTCTGGTTGCGGGAAGCCGGGATTGACCGTACCACCATTGGTTATCTCAGTTGGGTGGGTCTGGCCTATGCATTCAAATGGGTCTGGGCTCCGCTGGTTGACCGTATGCCAATACCTGTGTTGACGCGTGTGATGGGCCGTCGGCGCAGCTGGCTGCTGTTGTCGCAGGTGGCCATCATGCTCGGTTTGGTGGCTATGTCGTTCAACGATCCGCAAGTCGCTTTGTTGCCGGTTGTCTGGGGGGCCTTGGCGGTGGCCTTTGGTTCTGCCACACAAGATATCGCGCTGGATGCCTTTCGTATTGAGTCCGCTGACATGGACCGCCAAGCAGCGTTAGCCGCAGCCTACCAAACGGGTTACCGCCTGGCCATGATCTGGGCCGGTGCTGGTGTGCTGTTGTTGGCGGCACGCGCAGAAGTGGCCGATGCAGTTGGATACCAGCATGGCGCATGGCATTTCGCTTATTTAGTCATGGCTGCCAGCATGTTGCCGGGGGTGCTGACCGTGCTGCTGTCACGTGAACCCTTGCATCGGAGCCTGCCACCCGTGAAAAATGCTTGGGACTGGTTACGTGGCGCACTGGTTGCGCCATTTGCCGACTTTGTGCAACGCTACCGCTGGCAAGCGGTACTGATCCTGGCGTTGATTGCTACCTACCGTATCAGTGACGTGGTGATGGGCATCATGGCCAATCCGTTTTATGTGGACATGGGTTACAGCAAGGACGAGGTTGCCACCGTGACCAAGGTGTTTGGGGTCATCATGACACTGGTCGGTGCCTTTGTTGGCGGAGTATTGTCGATGCGGCTGGGTGTCATGCGTGTGTTGATGCTGGGTGCGGCATTGAGTGCGGCCAGCAACCTGCTGTTCGCCGTCTTGAGCACACGTGGTCATGACCTGAATGGCCTGATTTTTGTGATCTCTGCCGACAACCTTTCCAGCGGTATCGCTTCTGCGGCTTTTATTGCCTATCTGTCAAGCCTGACCAATGTGAACTACTCAGCCACGCAGTATGCGCTGTTCAGTTCCATGATGCTGTTGCTCCCCAAATTTCTGGCAGGTTATTCTGGCCGTTATGTGGATACCTTTGGGTACGTGAACTTCTTTGTGGCTACGGCTTTGCTGGGTGTGCCGGTGCTGCTTCTGGTATGGCTTGCTTCAAGACAAAAAAGGCTTGTGCTGCCTGAAAAATAAGAGTTTAAAGCTATTTAAAGCATAGCTTTCAGATCAAAATTTACCTAACTTTACGCATGCTTCAAGGCGGGGATGCGGGCAACTACTAGACTCGCGCCATGAACCAACACCTGCTGATGATTGAAGATGATGTGCGCTTGGCCAACATGGTCTGCGCTTACCTGGGCCAATCGGGTTACCAGATGACCCACGCCGGTGATGCGCAAACCGGTTTGTCTCAGGTTCAGTCGATTGCTCCTGATTTGGTGATTCTGGATCTTATGCTTCCCGATATGGACGGACTGGAGGTCTGCCGTCGCATTCGTGCGCTGCATGGTGCGCTGGCGCGCACACCCGTGCTCATGCTGACGGCCAAAGGTGACTCCATGGACCGCATCATCGGTTTGGAGATGGGGGCTGATGATTACCTGCCAAAACCTTTTGAGCCCCGTGAATTGTTGGCACGTATTCGGGCTGTGCTGCGTCGTCAGGGTGATGGCGCAGTTGGGGGCGACGCTCATCTGATGCGGTTTGGTGTACTCGACATTGATCGCGATGCCCGCACTGTCAGCGTCTCAGGCCAGCTTTGCGACTTGACCTCTTACCAGTTTGACCTGTTGGTTGCTTTGGCTGAACGTGCTGGACGGGTGCTCACGCGTGACCAAATCATGGAAGCCGTGCGCGGGCGTGAACTGGAGGCCTTTGACCGCTCCATTGATGTCCACATGGGGCGTATTCGTGCAGCCATTGAAGTGGATGCCAAAAACCCGAAGCGCATATTGACGGTGCGTGGCGTGGGTTACGTGTTTGCCCGGCAGCAAGACTGATGTTCAACAAACTTTACGTCCGCATCTGGCTTGCTGTGGTCATGGCTGTGGCTGTACTCATTTTGTTGGTTGGCTGGATCTGGCGGCTGGCCGCTGAGCCACCGTTGCGTGACGTAGTGGTTCGTAATGAGGCTGGACAGATCATAGGGCGAGGACGTTCCCCTGCAGTCATGCCTGATGACGCATCGCCCGCAGAGCAGGCGATGCTCAAACGGCTGCATCATGAGCAGATGATGCAGCACGAATACCGTTATGGCCCACCGCCACTTCCGCCTGCCGCATCGGCATCCATCGCCCTGCCTCCCAACCTGTTGGAGAATTCTGTTGCAGCTGAGCGGACAGAAATGGCAGAGCGTGAAGCAGCTGGTCACATACCAGAATTTGTGGTTCGTATGCACGACGGGCAAACCATACACATGCGGTTGTTGCGTTCCCCGGCTTCGATCTGGAGTCGTCCGCCTTTTGGGTTCGCCTGGATGCTGGTGTGGGTCGGCATTGCTGTGGCTCTGGCCACCTACCCGATCATGCGAACTCTGACACGCCGTCTGGAGCGTCTGCAAGATGGTGTACAGCAGTGGGGAGAGGGCGATTTGTCGATTCGTGTACCTGAAACCGGCAAGGATGAAGTGGCGTTTTTGGCCAAGCGCTTCAACCATGCAGCCGAGCGTGTCCAAACACTGGTGCAATCGCACCAGGCTCTGCTGGCCTCACAAAAATCTCTGCTGGCCAATGCCTCACATGAATTACGTTCGCCGCTGACCCGTATTCGCATGGGGCTGGAGTTGATGGGGCCATCAGCTACGCCCGCATTTAGAGATGAAATTTCGCGCAATATCAGTGAGCTGGATCAATTGATTGAGGAAATTTTGCTGGCCAGTCGCCTGGATGCCCGTGAAGCTGATTTGGGCACCATTGAATCGGTTGACTTGATGGGGTTGGTTGCAGAGGAATGTGCTCGGGTTGATGCTGACCTGGACGTGTGCCCAAGCGCCGAAGCTGGTGCTACCGCACTTGGTCGTTCCGAGTTGTGCGTACAGGGGGTTGCCAAGCTGCTGCGCCGTGCGGTGCGTAACTTGTTGGAAAATGCCCGACGGTACGGCGCGGGCTCTATCAGCCTGAGCTTGAGCCAGACCCCCGAATGCGCCGTGATCCGTGTTGCTGACCGTGGCCCAGGGGTGCCGCCCGAGCTGCAAGAGCGTATTTTTGAGCCGTTTTACCGTTTGCCAGGTGCCACCGAGCGGGATGGTGGGGTGGGTTTGGGTCTGGCGCTGGTCAAGTCCATTGCCTTGCGCCACGGGGGGCGTGCTTATTGTGAAAGCCGTCCCGGCGGAGGTGCCTGCTTTGTCATTGAACTGCCCCTCAACCCAGGTTCAAACGTGTGATGGATGTGGTCAAGACGGGTTTTTTTCAAAAATAGGCTTCAAAATCCCCCAAATGGGGGATACCCAAATGCATCTTTGACCGATACAGTACATCCCAGCTGCTGTCACAGCCATGAAGCAAAAAGAACTTAGGTTCTATCCTTGTTGAAAGGTATCAAGTTTCCAACGACGTTCCCCCTTGGGGAACCTTTATAAGCCACCTTCGGGTGGCTTTTTTTTAAGAAAAATTGGCCTCTAGTGCTTATGGAACAAGCGGGAATAGCTATAAAAATAAAAGCACATCGGTTGCTTGAATATCGTTCAAGCAGCGTGTATGCCCCAGTGGGCAGATGCGTTTAAAACAAGGTGCGCAGTCCAGCGGTGGTTGGTAATGCGGATTGTTCTTGAGCCAAAGCACGGTGGCTTGCGGGTTGAGTGGTGGCGTATGCAGCGGGCTGCTAGAGCCAAAAATGGCCACCTGTGGCACACCAAACCCCGCAGCCACATGCATCAGGCCAGAGTCGTTGCTGACGATGCTTTTGCTTGCTGCTATGGCGCATAGCGCCTGCTCCAGCGTGGTTTTTCCTGCAAGGTTGAGGCAGCGTCCTGGGTGTTGGGTATTGACGCGATCAGCAATGCTGGCACACAGTTCAGCCTCTTTGCCAGAACCCAGCAACAGCACTGGCAACACCAGTTGCATGGCCAGATCAGCGAAGTGGCTGGCGGGCCAGCGCTTGGCGGGGCCGTATTCAGATCCGGGCGCAAACACGTGGTAGCCCTGGTGTGTCAGCCCCAATTGAATCAGGGTGGCCGTGATTTCACTCGGCTGAAGAATCAGCTGCGGCCGATCTTCAGCCGTGTCAGTGTCGCCACTCAGGGCCGAGTAAAACGCCACCATCGGCGGGCGTTGCCCCTTGGTCGGGTTTTTCAGTCGGTGTGTCAATAGTCCCACCCGAGATTCACCCAAGTAGCCAATCCGTTTAGGAATGCCCGCAAGCAGCGGCAACAGTGCGCTTTTCAACGAATTGGGGCAGATATAGGCTGCCTCGAACTGTCCCCGGATCTGTTTGGCCAAGCGCAGTCGTTCGCGCCATTGCAGGCCACCGTGGGCAAAGGGAAATTCAATGACTTCTGTGACTTGGGGCATAGCCCGATAAACCGGAGCCACCCAGGGTAAGGCACCAACCGTCAGGCGCTCACCGCGCGCATGCAAGCGGCGCAGTAATGGCTCGGTCATAACCGCGTCGCCAATCCACTGCGGGGCGATGATGAGCGAGCGGGTTAAATGGTTCAAAAGCTGAAAGGAGCTGGGATCTGCCTCAACGGCAGATTAATGCCCGTGAAAATGCTCGCCGTCTTTGAGTTTGTAGACCGTGCCGCAATAGGGGCACTTGGCCTCGCCGGTGCAGGCCACGTCCAAGTACACCTTGGGGTGGCTGTTCCACAATTTCATGTCAGCCAGGGGGCTGGGGCAAAACACGCCGCCTTGATGGTTCAGATCTTTGGCCAGCAGTTCAATGGTTGCGTTTGTCATGGTGTCTTTCTAATCAGTTGAGGGCAGAGTTGGTGCCATCCGTGTCACTGCGGTCTGACCCGCCAAGCAGGATTTCAAACCTGTGTTAACCAATGGGCATATCGGGGGTTACGGCCATTGACGATGTCAAAGAACGCACTCTGGATTTTTTCGGTGATGGGTCCACGGCTGCCTACGTAACCAGCTTGGCCGAGTTCAATGCGGTCAAGTTCACGAATGGGCGTGATTTCCGCTGCGGTGCCGCTGAAAAAGGCTTCGTCAGCGATATAAACCTCATCGCGGGTGATGCGTTTTTGCACCACTTCCAAGCCCAAATCTTTGCAGATGTGCAGAACGGTATTGCGGGTAATACCATTCAGGGCACCTGCGGATAAATCAGGTGTGTAAACCACACCGTCTTTCACCACAAACAGGTTTTCGCCCGAGCCTTCACTGACAAAACCGTTGGCATCCAGCAGCATGGCTTCGTCGTAACCGTCGTCCAGGGCTTCCATGTTGGCCAAAATGGAATTGGTGTAGTTGCTCACCGCTTTGGCTTGCGTCATGGTGATATTGACGTGGTGGCGGGTGTAGCTGGAAATCTTCACGCGAATGCCGCGTGTCATGCCTTCGTCGCCCAGGTACGCGCCCCAGGCCCAGGCCGCTACCATCAGGTGAATGTGGTTGCCCTTGGGGCTGATACCGAGCTTGCGACTGCCAATCCAGCTCAAGGGGCGCAGGTAGCAGGACTCCAGCTTGTTTTCACGCACCACATCCACTTGCGCCTGCATGATTTGCTCTTTGGTGAAGGGAATGGTCATGCGCAAAATCTTGGCGCTGTTGAGCAGGCGTTGGGTGTGCTCTTCCAGCCGGAAAATCGCTGTGCCCTTGGCCGTGTTGTAGGCTCGTACCCCCTCAAACACGCCGCAGCCGTAGTGCAGGGTGTGGGTCAGGACGTGAATCTTGGCATCGCGCCAATCCACCATCTGGCCATCCATCCAGATTTTTCCATCGCGATCAGACAGGTCGGGGAGTAGGGCAGTCATGAGGGGTTCCTTCAAAGTAGGGGCAATTCATGCAAAACACGAATTCTACGGTCTGGCACCGGGCGAAACGCCATCGGTGGTTCGTGGCACAACGGCCAGCGCTGACCTCAGGTTTTCTTGGCCACACAGACGTGTGGATGCAGACTGGAAACTGATCCGAACAGACGATTCTGATCAAGGTCATCCTGCCCGGGAGCCGCCGTTACCGCATTGGCAGCGCATCCTTGCCCAGCATACCCGTCTTCCAGCGCTGGCTCGGGACGTAAGTCCCAGTTACGAAGTGGCGCGCGTTTGCGCTTCTACCATCGTCACCATCGTGCTGGGTTGCGCCGAATCCGGTAAGTGACGTTGGCTGCCGTTTCCGCCAGTTTCCTTTGATCAAAATTTATGAAAAAAACGGTGCGCTTCCTTCATCGTCATACGGCCTCTTGGCTCAAGCTGGTAGCCACCCTGATCACTCTCTTGAGTTCAGGGTTGGCATCGGCGGCCTCCCTCAGTCTGGTGGAGGCCATTCGCCACACCCTGGAGAAAAATCCGAACGTGCAGATTCAGGAGAAGCAGCTGGAATCCAGCCAGGGGGTGTTTCAGCAGACCACCGGTCAATTTGACACCACCGTGAATTTGGCCGGGGGCTACACCGTTGACCATACCCCGCTTAATCAGCTGACCCGCAACAGTTACGCCAGTCAGCGGCTGGACATTCCAGAGTCTCAGGCCGCCAGCACGACTTACAGCGTGGCGCTTAACAAAACCCTGCGAAATGGTCTGGTGCTGAGCCCAAGTATCTCCACGATCCGCAACACGGGAACCACCAACGATCTGAGTCAACTCGCTGCGCAAAACCGCGCCAAAGTGAGTTTCAACATCCTGCTTCCATTAAACCAAGGGCGCAGGGAGTCTGCTGCCTTGAGCGAAACAGCGGCCAAGCTGGCTTGGGATGCCAGCAAGCAGGATCTTCGGGTGTCGGTTGCTCAAGCCATTGTGAATACCGTTTCTGCATATTGGAAGTGGGTGGCTGGTAGACACTTTTTGGACATTGCCCGCGAAGCGGAAGCCAGCATGGTGCAAATGGTCAGAGAAACGCAGAAGCTCATTGATGCGCAAGAAATCCCTGCGGCCGATCTGTTGCTGGTGCGAGCCAGCCTGATGGACAAGACCAGCGCACGCCTGGGGGCAGAACAAGCCATGCTGGAAGCGCGTCAAAAACTCGGGCAAGCCACCGGCATGGCCCCGCAACAGCTGGCAGAACTGGAGCCACTGGATGATTTTCCATCCCTGCAGCAAGGGCTGCTGGCCAGCGCTGATGTGCAGCAGCGTTTGCTGGACCTGGCGATGCAACAGCGCGCCGATCTGGCCGCTGCCCGATTGCGCCAAGAAGCCGCCAAGGTGTCACAAGCCGTGGCGCGGAGTGCGCTGCAGCCGCAGCTTGACCTGAACCTGAGCGTGGGTTATGCCACTTTGCTGGAAGGTAATGCGGCCAGCAGCTTGGTCCGTACCTTGAACCAGAATCGCTCCAGTGCCAATATCGGCACCAGCATCAGCTACCAATGGCCGGTAGAGAACAATGTCGCCAAAGGCCGCTATGTGCAGCAGTCGGCCGCCTACGACCAGGCCACCACCCAGCTCCACACCCTGGAGCAATCGATCAGTCTTGGGGTTGAAGCCGCATGGCATGCGGTGATCAGGAGCGCCCAGCAGGCACAGGAGTCCGAGGCCTCGGCGGCGTTGTACCAGGTCACCGCGAGAAACGAAAAAACCAAGAGCCAGCTCGGCAACTCAACGTTGATCGACGTTTTGTCTGTCAACGACCGATTACTCGGTGCGCGCCAAAACCAGCTCTCCTACCACCTCAACTACCTCAATGCGCTGGTGCAACTGCGTTTTGAGACCGGCGCTTTGCTGCGCGACGATGCATCCGCCTCGTCGATACGGTTCGAGACCTTCGTCAGCCCACCCACACTCGATTAACACGCCGCCATGTCAGAAAAACACCAACTGTTTCGCAAAACATCCCTGGACCGGCTGTCGTCCCCCGAGCAGCTTGATGCTCTGATGCAGGTGACCTCGCCCAAAGGCTGGGTTGCCCTGCTGGCGATTGGTGGCTTGCTGTTCATGGCGCTGCTTTGGGGCGTGTGGGGCAGTATTCCCACGCGCATCATGGGCACCTGCATTTTGATCCGCCCTGGTGGTGTCAGCGAGGTGGTGGCCAACGGGGGTGGCCGTGTGGCTGATATTTCAGTGGATGTGGGTGATCTGGTGCGAGAAGGACAGATGATTGCGCGCATCGAACGGCTCGATGCGCTGGAGCAAATTCGTAGCCAGGAGGCCAAACTGCATGAGCTCAAGCAACAGGAAGAACGCCTGAAGAAGGTCAATGCGCTGAGTGCCGACCAGCAGGCCCTCTATTTGCAAGACACCCAGCGCAACCTGAGCACACGCATCCACACTGCACAGGAACGCCTGGCCGCGCTGGAGGCCAAAATTCAGAGCCAGGGCAAGCTGCTCGATCAAGGCTTGATTACCCGGCAGACCCTGCTGTCAACCAAGCTGGAATACGCCGGTGTGCAACAAGAAATTGACACCCATCGCAACGACATCCGCCAGCTCGATGTGCGCCGCCTGGACGGCAAAAAACAGATGGACAACGAGCTGTCTGCCATCAGCATCCAGATCAACGAAGCCACCCGCAGTCTGACCGGCCAAATGCGCAGCTTTCAGGAAGCCTCACAGGTGTACAGCCCCTACACCGGGCGGGTGCTGGAGTTGCGCCTGTCAGAAAACACCCTGGTGGGTGCGGGTGCGCCGATCCTGAGCATCGAGCGCACCGGAGCCAACCTGTCAGAACTTGAAGCCCACATTTATGTGCAACCCACCGAGGGCAAAAAAATCAAGGCCAACATGGATGTCCAGATCGCGCCGTCCATGGTCAAGGGCGAGGAATTTGGCTTCATGCTGGGCAAGGTCAAAACCGTGGCCAAGTTCCCCTCTACCGCGCCGGGCATGATGCGCATCTTCAACAACGACAAACTGGTGCAGCAACTCGCTGCCGGTGCGGCCCCGATTGCCGTGCTGGCTGATTTGATTCCCAGCGCCAGCACCCCCAGCGGCTACAAATGGTCGTCCCCGCGTGGCCCGGACACCGAGGTTGAAAGCGGCACGCTGTGCTCGGCCACCATCACCGTGCGGCAGCAGCGCCCGATCACCCTGGTGATCCCGATGCTGCGCGCCACGCTGGGGGTCTGAGCGTGAGCCGCAACATACCAGGGGCGACTCCTGACCAGCGCCGTGTGCGCACACCCACGATTCTGCAAATGGAGGCAGTGGAGTGCGGCGCGGCCGCACTGGCCATCGTCATGGCTTATCACGGCAAATATGTGACGCTGGAAGAGTTGCGCGAGAGCTGCGGCGTCTCGCGTGATGGCAGCAAAGCCAGCAACGTGGTGAAAGCCGCCCGCACCTACGGCTTTACTGCCAAAGGCTACCGCAAGGAGCCAGGCGACCTGAAAACCATGACCCTGCCGGTCATCGTGTTCTGGAATTTCAACCACTTTCTGGTGGTTGAAGGGTTTCAAAAAGGTAGGGTCTTTCTCAACGACCCGGCCAGCGGCCCACGCACCGTCACCGAGGACGAGTTTGACCAGTCCTTCACCGGCGTGGTGCTGACCATCGAACCCGGCTCCGACTTCCAGCCCAGCGGACAAGCACGCAGCATGCTGGCCAGCCTGCGCTCACGCCTGCCGCTGTCTGAGCCCGCTTTGACCTATCTGATCCTGGCCGGGCTGGCGCTGGTGATTCCGGGCCTGGTGTTGCCGGTATTCACCAAAACCTTCATCGACGAGTATTTGATCGGGCGCATGGACTCCTGGATCAAACCGGTGCTGCTGGGCATGCTGTTCACCGCCATTGTGCGTGGGGTGTTGACCTGGCTGCAAAGTTACTACCTGACCCGGTTTCAGACCAAGCTGGCGCTGTCCACCTCCAGCAAATTCCTGTGGCATGTGTTGCGCCTGCCGGTGCTGTTTTACAGCCAGCGCTCTCCGGGCGACATCAGCTCGCGGGTCGGCATCAACAACCGCGTGGCCGAGTTGCTCACCGGCGATCTGGCCACCACCGTGCTCAATGTGGTGATGGTGATTTTTTATGCGGCCCTGATGCTCTCCTACGACCTGGTGCTGACCCTGGTGGGCGTGGCCATTGCGGCGCTCAACATCCTGTTCTTGCGGCTGATGACACGCAAGACGGTGGACATCACGCAAAAGCTGGCCAATGACAGCGGCAAACTGCTGGGCACCTCGATGAACGGCTTGCAGATGATGGAGAGCATCAAAGCCTCGGGCATGGAGGCTGACTTTTTCACCAAATGGTCGGGCTACCAGACCAAGGTGATGAACGGCCAGCAACGGGCTGGCTCAGTCGGCGTGGCCATGATGACCGTGCCGCCTTTGCTGACCGCACTCAACACCACCTTGATTTTGTCCTTGGGCGGCTTGCGGGTGATGGACGGCGCCCTGACCATGGGCATGTTGGTGGCGTTCCAGAGCCTGATGGCCAGCTTCATTGACCCGATCAACCAACTGGTGTCGATGGGTAAAAAAATTCAGGAAGTGCAGGGTGACATGAACCGTCTGGACGATGTCTTGCAATACCGCAGTGACCCGCGGCTTGACACCACCGCCCAGCCCCCAACATCAGGCCAGGCCCCCGCAGGGCAACTGGAGGGGCATGTGGAACTGCGCAACGTGACCTTCGGCTACAGCAAGCTCGAAGCCCCGCTGATCGAGAACTTCAACCTGGTGCTTAAACCCGGTGAGCGTGTGGCCCTGGTCGGCTCTTCGGGTTGCGGCAAGTCGACCATTTCGAAACTCGTGGCGGGCTTGCATGAACCCTGGTCAGGAGAAATTTTGTTTGACGGAAAACCCCGCAACGCGGTGGATCGCCAGGTCTTGCTGCAATCCCTGGCCATGGTGAGCCAGGAGATCACCCTGTTTGAGGGTAGCCTGCGCGACAACCTGAGCATGTGGGACACCACCCTGCCGGAAGCCCAAGTGGTGCAAGCCGCCAAAGATGCCTGCATCCACGAGGCCATTGCCACACGCGACGGCGGTTATGACAGCATGGTCCAAGAGGGCGGTGGCAATTTCAGCGGCGGCCAGAAGCAACGGGTCGAAATCGCCCGTGCCCTGGCCATCAATCCACGCATCCTGGTGCTGGACGAGGCCACCAGCGCACTCGACCCGATCACCGAAATGCAGGTCGATGACCATCTGCGCCGCCGTGGCTGCACTTGCCTGATCGTGGCGCACCGCCTGAGCACGATCCGCGACTGCGACGAAATCATCGTGCTCGACAAAGGCAAAGTCGTCCAGCGTGGCAGCCATGAAGACATGCGCGACACCGATGGCCTGTACGCCACTCTGATGAGAGCCGCGTGATGTCTCAACTCCCCGCAACGTTGCACAGCGTTTTCCAGGCCGACGGGCTGGCCTGCCAGGCACGCACCGGTCATCCTCTGTGGCTCCATGGCATCGACCGCCTTTGGCTGCTTGAGCACGGCAAGGTTGACGTGTTTTTGACCCGCATCGAAGGCGGCCAACCCTGCGGTGCGCTGCACCCCCTGTTTCGACTGGAGGCGGATGCCTTGCTGCCAGGCATGCCCGCGTCCGCCGGTGAAAACTGGGGCCTGGTCGCCGTAGGTCTGCCAGACACCCGCTTGCTGGCCTTGCCGCGTGAGCGATTGATGGCGCAACTTCACCAACATGCAGAGAGCCCGCAACAAAGTGTGGCCTGGTTGACTCATTGGTTGGCGCAACTCAGCCTTTGTGCCGACGGTCCCTTGCCGACCCAAGCCCGGCGTAGTCTGATGCAAACCGTGTCCAGCTGGGATGACATGGACGGGTTGCACGCACAACTGCTGGAGCGGCTGATTGCGCAGCGCCATGCCACACAAGCCGTGGAGCAGCAGCGCATGCGCCAAAAAGAGGCCCGTGAGCAGCAAAACATCCAGGCGGCCATGCAGCGTTTGTCGGCCATTCTGGACCCACAGGCACCAACTGGCGTACACATGACCCGCCAGCGTTCGGCGTTGCTGGCGGCTTGCCAGGCGGTGGGCCAAGCCAGCGCCATTGACTTTGTGGCACCGGCGCAAGCCGACACGCCCAGTGCCGTCAAGCGGGATGCGCTGGCCGATATTGTGGACGCATCAAGGGTACGCAAACGCCAGGTCGCCCTGAAGGGAGACTGGTGGCGGCAAGACCAGGGCCACCTGCTGGCCACGCTGGAAGACGGGCTGCGTCCGGTGGCGCTGATTCAGGTGGGCAAAGGCTATGAGCTGCATGACCCCGAGCGCGGCACGATCACTGTTGTCACGGCTGGTATTGCAGCCAGTTTGAGCCCCTTTGCCCACGCGTTTTACCGCTCGTTTGCGGGCACGGCCATCAGCCTGTGGGAGATGATTCGTTTTGGCAGCCAGGGTTGTGTGCGTGACTACAGCACGGCTTTGTTGATGGGCGCTGCGGTGGGCTTGCTCGGCATGGTGACCCCGATGGCCACCGGCATGCTGTTTGACGTGGTGATTCCGGCCTCAGACCGCAGCCAGTTGCTGCAACTCAGCATGGCCCTGGTGGCGGGCTTGCTGGCCACGGCCATGTTTGAAGTCACGCGCGGTGTGGCCCTGCTGCGGGCCGAAGGCAAGATGGATTACATCATTCAGTCTGCCGTCTGGGATCGCCTGCTGAGCCTGCCGACCGCGTTTTTTCGCAGCTACTCTGCCGGTGACCTGGCGGTGCGGGCCAACGGCATCAACGCCATTCGCCAGATGCTCTCGGGCCAGGTGATGCACACGCTGATGGCGGTGGTGTTTTCCATCTTCAATCTGGGGTTGCTGTTTTACTACAACCTGAGCCTGGCGCTGCTGGCCCTGGCCCTGGTGGCGGTGGCCATTGTGGTCACCACCAGCACCAGCCTGATCCGTCTGCGCCATGAGCGTCAACTGGCCGACATTGAAGGGCGCATTTCCGGCTTGTTGTTCCAGCTGCTCGGCGGTATTGCCAAATTGCGCACCACCGGGGCCGAGGGGCGCGCCTTCTACAACTGGGCCATGCTGTTTGCCAGCCAGCAGGAGCACCAGTTCAAAGCCACCATGGTGCGCAACACACTGGGCGTGTTCAACGCGGTGTTTCCGGTGGCCGCCAACATCTGTATCTATGGCGTGGTGGCGTTTTACCTGGGCGACAAAGCCAACTTTTCCACCGGCTCGTTCCTGGCTTTCAATGCGGCGTTTGGTGGTTTTCTGGGGGCCATGCTGGGCACCACTGCGGCCATCACGGCGGTGCTGGACATCATCCCGATGTACGAGCGTTCCAAACCGATTCTGCAGGCCTTGCCAGAAGTCACCGGTGACAAAGCCCACCCCGGCACATTGACGGGCGACATTGAAATTGCCCACCTGTCATTCAGCTACAGCGCCGATGGCCCGACCATCCTCAACGATGTGTCGATGCACATCAAGTCCGGTGAATTTGTCGCCATTGTGGGTGCCTCAGGCTCGGGCAAGTCCACCCTGCTGCGCTTGTTGCTGGGCTTTGAGCAGGCCAGTTCGGGGGCCATCTACTACGACCAGCAAGACATCTCTGGCCTGGACATTGGCGCACTGCGCCGCCAATTGGGCGTGGTGCTGCAAAACGGCCAGCTGATGTCGGGCGACATCTTCACCAACATCCTGGGCTCGGCCGCGACGCTGACGCTGGACGATGCGTGGGAAGCCGCCACCCAGGCCGGTATGGCGGACGACATTCGCGCCATGCCCATGGGCATGCACACCGTGGTCAGCGACGGCGGCGGCACGCTCTCGGGCGGGCAGCGCCAGCGTTTGCTGATTGCCCGCGCCATCGTCAACCGGCCCCGCATCCTGTTGTTTGACGAGGCCACCAGTGCCCTGGACAACCGTGCGCAGGAGCTGGTCAGCAGCAGCTTGGAGCAGTTGCGTGCCACCCGCATCGTGATTGCCCATCGCTTGAGCACCATCGTCAATGCCGACCGGATTTTTGTGCTCGACCAAGGCCAGTTGGTGCAAACCGGCAGCTATGACGAGCTGATGAGTTGCAACGGCCTGTTCGCTGACCTGGTACGTCGGCAAATTGTTTAGTTTTGGAGAATGTTGTGAACACTTGGCGACTATTTATTCTGAGCGTGTGTGCGCTGACGGTGGTGGCCTGCTCCTCGGCCGACACCCCCAGGCAAGCCCGCGCCTTGCGGGCCCAAAACGCCACCGGTGACATTGTGATTGGTGCGGCCTGGGCGTGGGAGGGGGCCAAAGGCCAATTGTGGAACGGCATCGAGCTGGCGGTGGATGAAATCAATGCCCGCGGCGGTGTGCTTCACCGCAAGATCAGGATCGTCAAGGAAGACGATGAATCGTCCTTGGCCAAAGGGCGAAAAATTGCCCAGCAGTTTGCTGAAAACCCGGACATGGTGGCGGTGATTGGCCATCAGAACTCTTATGTCGCCCTGCCTGCGGCAGCCACCTACCAGGCCGCAGGTCTGGTGTACCTGACACCGGGTGCATCCAGCTACCAGCTTCATGATCAGGGCTATGACCTGGTGTTTCGCACCTCCCCCAGCAACCGCAGCATAGGCATCCAGATGGCCAGTTACATGGCGCAAAAAGGCTACCGGCGCGTGGCCATCTTTTACGTCAAGGCCAAAGCCAGCCAGGACATGGCCAATTATTTTGAGCAACATGCCAAAGATCTGAGCCTGACGGTGGTGGATCGCCGTTCCTTCCCCAAAGGGGCACAGGATTTCAGCAGCACCATCCAGAACTGGAACGATCTGTACCACTTTGATGCGCTGTTTCTGGCCGCCAGCATGCCCGAGGGTGCGGCCTTTGTGGCGCAGGCCCGCAAAATGGGTTTCACTGCCCCCATCGTCAGTGGCGACGGGCTTGACACCGCCCAATTCATCACCGATGCAGGTGTGGCGGCTGAAGGTGTGGTGTTGCCTGAAACCTTTGTGGACGACCCCAGTCGCCCGGCCTACAGCCGCTTCTATGCCTTGTACACCCAGAAATACCACACGCCACCACGCACCAACCATGCCCGTGGCTACGACGCGGTGCATGTGATTGCCCAGGCCATCCAACAGGCCAACAGCACACAACCCGAACAGATTGCCAAAGCCTTGCATGCCACACGCGGCTGGCATGGGGCCACCGGGGAATTTACCTTTGATGACAAGGGCGACATTCCTGACAAGCCCATCGGTTTGAAGGTGGTGCATAACGGCCAGTTTGAAACCCTGAAATAAATTTGCACCGTGCGGCAAGCTTTTGAGCGCATCGGTGACCCATGCCATGCAGACGTGACTCATAACCCCAGGAGAAAACCATGAAAACTTCAGACCCCCAACTCACAACAACGCCCACATCCGATGCGGCACTCACCGAAGCCCAATTGGCCGATGTTGTGGGCGGTGCCACCTACACCATCAACCTGATCAACCGGACACCTCCCAACGCCGGTATCTTTCAGAGGCCACCCACGGGACCCGATCAGCAGACCCGTGACTGGGTGCTACGCCAATGGTTCAGCAAACCCTGAACCTGGCCCAAGCTGACCATGCCAATGGAACCCTCTCCCACCGAACTTGCCGAGCGCTTGTTGCACGAACCCTTGTTGGCCGGATTGCCCGGGCGCGCCCATGCCCGCTTGTTGGGCGCGGCCCGGGTGGTGCAGGTGGCCGCCGGGCAAACCGTAGTCACCTCGGGCGCACCGGCGACCGATCTGTGGTTGGTGCTGCAGGGTTCACTGGTGCTGTGGTCTTTCGGCGACGCGGTGCGTGGCCAGGCCCTGTCGGTGGGCGAAGAGGCGCTGGCCGGGCAGGCGCTGTATTGCCGCAGTGCGGTGGCATTGACTGACAGTTGCCTGCTGGTCTTGCCCCGGCGGGCCTTGCAAGAGGTGCTGGGGGATACCCCTGATCTGGCCAGAAAAGCCCAGGATGCACTGCTGTGCAGCGTTGGTGGTGTCACCCTGCCGGTGCTGCCGGTCAAACCCCGCAGTGGGCCTGCCGCCACACCACCACGCGAGGTGTGGGGCTGGGCTTGCACCCTGCTGTGGCCCGCATTGTTGTTGGCTGCGGGCCTGTGGCAAGGCTGGGCGATCCAGAACACGCTGTTCCTGGCCATTCTGGCGGCCACGGTGTCGATGTGGATGTTTTCCATTGTGGACGAGTTTGTGCCCCCGCTGTTTGCCATGACGGCCATGTTGCTGGTAGACCTGGCACCGGCCAAGGTGGTGCTCTCCGGCTTTGCCTCCAGCGGGCTGATTCTGTTTGTCGGGGTCTATGTGCTGGGGGGCGTGCTGGTGGCTTCGGGCCTGTCCTACCGCTTCATCCTGTGGATGCGCCTGCACCTGCCTGACACGCCGTTCTGGCACGGCTTTGCGCTGCTGGCTTCGGGCTACGCGCTGTCGCCCATCATGCCCTCGGGCAATGCCCGCCTGAGTTTGCTGGCCCCGCTTTACCGTGATTTTTGCAGCACGGATGGAGTCCAGTCCGGTGGTCTGGATCACACCCGCCTGGCGGCGGCCACGTTGGCCGGTTCCATGAACATGTCGCCGATGTTTCTCACCAGCAAAAGTGCCAATCTGATTGTGTTTGCCATGCTGCCAGCGCAGTTGCAAGAAGAGTTTCAGGGCTTCTTCTGGTTTCTGGCGGCCATCGTCTGTGCGCTGGTGGTCACGGTCGGGCACTTTGTGCTGGATCGGGTGTTTTTTGGCCCCGGTCAGGTGTTGCCAGCCTCCAAAGCCCAGGTGCGCCAGCAGCTCCAATTGCTGGGCCCGATGGAGCGCGACGAGTTGTTTGTGCTGGGGGCGCTGGGGGTGTTCCTGCTGGGGGCCACCGGGGTCAGCTGGCACCACATTTCGCTGCCCTGGGTGGCCGGTTTTGTGTTGGTGGCTTTGTTGTTTTACGGTCTGGTCAGTAAAAAGAGTTTCCAGAATTATGTGGACTGGCCAATGGTTTTTTTCCTGCTGTCACTGCAAGGCCTCACCGGCACCATGGAGTACTTGCACCTGGTGGAGCAGGTCACCCCGTGGATGGATAGTCTGGCCGCCCTGCTGCAGCAGGATGTGCTGCGTCTGGTATGGCTGGAGCTGGTGGTGGTGCTGATCATTCGCCTGGCGCTGCCGATCACGGCCGGTATGGTGGTGTCGGCCATTCTGTTCATGCCCTTGGCCGAAGCCACCGGCATCAACCCCTGGCTGATCGGCTTTCTGGCGGCCATGTTTTCCGACCTCTGGTTTTTTCCTTACCAAAGCAGCGCCTATAGCCAGTTGCGCTCGGTCAGTGGTGTGTCCACTCTGTTTAATGAGCCCTTGTTTTTGAAGTTCAATCTGGCTTCATGCGCCTTGCGTGTGGTGGCGGTGTGGGTGTCCATTCCCTACTGGGACGCGCTGGATCTGATATGAGAAAAACCTCCAAAGTGGTGCTGATCAGCGTCTTTTTGCTGTTGTCCCTGGTGTTGTCGATTTATTACAACCACACCATCCCGCGTATTCTGGTGGTGCACAGTTATGACGAAAACTTCAGCTGGGTGAAAGGCTTCAACACCAGTTACCTGAGTGTGCTGAAAACCTACCCGCGTTCGCTGCAAACCCGTATGCACTACCTGGGCTTGCTGGGCGCGCCCAATGACCAGCACAAAGCCACCGCAGCGGCATCGGCCCTGCGTGCGGTCGAGACTTTTGAGCCTGACGTGCTGGTGGTTTTTGGTGACCTGGCAGCTGAGCTGGTCACACCGAAGCTGCTGAACCGGCCGGCTATAAAAATTGTGTTTGCCGGCATCAGCCAGCAGCCCTCTGACCATGGCTTTGACACCGCCAACAACACCACCGGTATTTTGAAGCGCTTGCCCTTGCTGGCCTTGCATGAAGCCATGAACGATCTCGGGCGGGGCAAGCCGCTGACGATAGCCTGCCTGGGGGATGCCCGCGGTGTCGCCATGGCCGAGGCCCGCCAGGTGGCGCACTACGACTGGTCTCCCCACACCGTGCTGCCTTGCCGGCAAGCCGGGAATTTCCCCGAATGGCAGGCCCAGGTGAACGTCTTGGGGGCTCAGGCCGATGTGCTGTTTATCACCGGCTACCGGGGTGTGGAGCGTGAGCCCGGGCAGACCAAGGTGGTGCCCCCGGCCGAGGTGATGACCTGGACCGAAGCCCATAGCCCCGCCTTGACCATGGCGGTCAAAGACGGTTTTGTGGCCGACGGTGGGGCTTTGGCCATCTCTTCTTCACCGCAGGAACAAGGGCAGACGGCAGGCCGCCTGACGGTTGCCCTGTTGCAAGGCCAGTTGGCCAAGGACCTGCCGGTCAAGGAGGGCCAGGCCTTTGGGGTGGCCATGCACACCCAACGACTCCACCAGCGCGGCATGCGTCTGCCCAAGGTGTACGAGGCTGCGGCCCGTGCGGCGGGGGCCTATGACTGAAACGCAGCTTGGCCGACCGTGGAACCTATTGGCCCAAACGGTTACTCACCCCGCGCACAAGGTCAATCCCTGACCTGCTGCCTCAAGGAAACCTCATGAACACCAACGATCACACCCCCCCAATGAGCCAACTCGTCGCCAAAGCCTGGGCTGACGAATCCTTCAAACAACGCCTGCTGGCCGACCCGGTGGCCGTGCTCAAGGCCGAAGGGCTGGAGCTGCCCGCGGGCCTGACGGTCAAAGTGCTGGAAAACACCGATAAGGTGTTTCACCTGGTGCTGCCCCCCAAACCCACCGAGCTGTCTGATGACAGCCTGGATCGTGTCAGCGGCGGCATCTGCCTGTGCACCATTCTTTGCATCAGCGACGACCCCTACCACGTGAAGTGGGCGGACAAGAGCCGCAATTGATCTGTGGGCAGGGCGAGGCGCCGCCAGGTGGCATCCACACCCGTCTGCAAGCCTATTTTGCTTCTTATTTGATAGCTTCTTGCGCAGTATTAACAAGTGCTAGGGGCTGATTTGTTATATGAGTTGCCAGGCTCCACCTGAGCACATGGCAGCAGGCCTGATGGCGACTTACCAGCAGATACAGAAGATGATCCAGTTCCCCAAGTTCAAAGCCCACCTGCGGGTGAATATCGTTCCTGGCGAAGGCGTGTTGCTGCTCTGCGAAGACACGGCCAGCGCCTTGCATGGCCGACTCTACGAGCAATTGGTGCCGCTGCTGGACGGGCAGCGCAGTGCCGATGACATCGTGGCCGCGCTGGCGCAGCAGGCGGATGCCGCGCAGGTGTATTACGCCTTGATGCTGCTGGAAAAAAACGGCCACATCGCCCAGGCCACGCCCCACATCGACCCCGCCACCGCCGCTTTCTGGCACGGGCAAGGCTGCGCACCAGAAACTGCGCTGCAAGCCTTGCAGACCAAGCGGGTAAGGGTGCGCAGCGTGGGCCAGGTGGACACCTGGCCTATGCACCAGGCCTTGCAGGCCCTGGGTGTGCAGCTGACGACCCAAGACACACACGTCGACCTGGAGGTGCTGCTCACCGACGACTACCTGCGCACCGACCTAGCCCACCACAACACCGCCGCGCTGCAAGCCCAGCGCCCCTGGTTGCTGCTCAGACCCTTGGGGTTGAGCACCTGGGTGGGGCCACTCTATGTGCCGGGTCAGACGGGCTGCCACCATTGCCTGCAGCAGCGCCTGGCACGTAACCAGATCGCTAGCCAGTTTGTCGCCCATCGCCTGGGGCTGACCGAGCCGCTGCCGCTGGCCGTGGCCAGCCACCCGGCCAACCTCGCTATGGCGTGTCAACTGGCTGCCTTGGCGGTGGTCAAGCACCTGGCCGGGGTCGACAGCGGCTTGCAGGGCCGGGTGTTGAGCCAGGACAGCCGCACGCTGCAGACCCAGGTGCACGTGTTGAGCCGCCTTCCGCACTGCCCGGCGTGTGGCACTGCGCCACAGCCGGTACCCACAGCGCTGCAACTGGTGTCACGCCCGGTGACGTTTGCCCAGGACGGTGGCCACCGTGCCACCGCGCCCGAACACACCCTCCAGCACTACCAGCACCTGGTCAGCCCCATCACCGGCGTGGTCACCGAGTTGACCCCCGTGCCCAGCCCGGTGGCCATGGCCCACGTGGTGGTGGCTGGCCACAACCACGCCTTCAGGATCGAGCGGCTGGCCTCGCTCAAGCACAGTCTGCGCAACGCCAGCAGCGGTAAAGGCATGACCCCCATCCAGGCCAGGGTGAGTGCCCTGTGTGAAGCCCTGGAGCGCTACTCGGGCGAATTCACCGGTGCGGAGGTGCGCCGCACGGCCAGTTACCGCGAGCTGGGGCCAGATGCCATTCACCCCAACGCGGTGATGGGCTACAGCGCCCGGCAATACGCCCAGCGCGAGTGGTGGAACGCGCGCCAATCGCGCTTTAACGGCGTGCCTGAGCCACTGGCGGACGATGCCCGCATCGACTGGTCTCCGGTCTGGTCACTGACCGAGCAGCGCCACAAATACCTGCCCACCCAATTGCTGTACCACGCCGCCCCGGCTGCGGCGGGTAGCCACCGCAGCTATGCCCGTACCTGCTCCAACGGCAATGCGGCCGGCAACCATCTGGAAGAAGCGGTGTTGCAGGGTTTTCTGGAGCTGGTGGAGCGCGACGCGGTGGCGCTGTGGTGGTACAACCGCCTGAAAAAAACCGGCGTGGCGGTGGCCAGTTTTGCCGAGCCGGGCCTGCTGGATCTGCACGCGCAGTACCAGGCGCTGGGGCGCGAACTGTGGGTGCTGGACATCACCAGTGACCTGGGCATTCCCACCTTTGTTGCCCTGTCACGCGTGAGCAGCGGCGCACCCGAGCACATCCTGCTCGGCCTGGGCTGCCACCTGGATGCCCGCATCGCCTTGCAACGTGCGTTTGCCGAGCTGAACCAGATGCTGGGGCTGGCCTACAGCGGCGGCGGTGGGCAACTCCGCATCCACGACGGTGAAACCCTAGCCTGGCTGAGCCAGGCCACACTGGCCAACCAGCCTTACCTGGTGGCTGACGAGCGTGTGCCGCCCAAACAGCGCCGCGATTTTCCCCCGCGCCACAGTGGCGACTTGTTGGAAGACATTCGGTTGTGCCAGCGCATCGTGGAACAAAAAGGCCTGGAACTGCTGGTGTTGGATCAAACCCGCGCCGATGTCGGCCTGCCGGTGGTCAAGGTCATCGTGCCAGGCTTGCGCCACTTCTGGGCGCGCTTTGCGCCGGGGCGGCTGTACGACGTGCCGGTCAAGATGGGCTGGCTGCAACGCCCCCTACGTGAAGAAGAACTCAACCCGATTCCGGTGTTTTTCTGAGTGATGCTTTGATTGCTATAAATAATGTAGCTATCTACGCTTGTTACATAAGCTATAGAGGCTAATTGGATACATAAAAAGGCCCTTCTGGTGATATGTTGACCCCACCCACCCCACCCACCCCACCCACCCCGTCCTACGGCCTGTCTTGGGCCAGCAGCGTCACCCTTGAAGCCGATGGCGACGACCTGGTGCTGCATGCCTATGCCTGCAATACCTTGCGTCTGCGCCAGCCCAACGCGGCCCAGCGCCAGCTTGTGGCGTTGTTAAACCGCGGTGGCCTGCATGCCCATGCGCTGTGTGAGGCCGCGCTGCGCCACGCGCCTGGGGTCGATCTGGCCCGCCTGTATTACCTGCTGACATTGGCCGCCAACAAAGCCCTGCTGCGCTACACCGTATCCCACCAGGGACAAGCCTTCGCATCCCTGGAGCCACTGGCTGCGGCCTTCCGCTTTGAGCCCATCACCACCCCGCAGCGCTACCAACTCTCGCGCTTTGCCTGTTTGCGCCGCGAAGGCCATGACACCGTGGTGGAGTGCCCGCTGGGCCACGCCCGGCTGGTGTTGCATGACGCTCGCGCCGCGGGCTTGGTGGCGCTGCTCAGCCAAGTCCGCTCTGTGGCCGAGCTGGTAGCAGAACAGCCAGGCCTGGACGAGCCGACGGTGGCCGCCTTCATCAGCTTGCTGCACAACGCGCATGCGGCGATGGCTGTGAATGGCGAAGGAAGCTTGCCCGAGGACAGCAGCGCCTCACTGCAGCAGTGGGCGTTTCACGACCTGCTGTTCCATAGCCGCAGCCGCGCTGGCCGCCATGACACGCCGATGGGGGCGAGCTTTCGCTGGGCCCGTCAGGTGCGCCCCTTGCCTGCGGTGAAGCCACCCATGTCCACCCAGCGTATCCCGCTGGAACCACCCCAGGAGCCCCTGAACAGGCCATTCATTGAGGTGATTGAGGCCCGCCGCTCGCAGTCCCAGGCGGGGGCAACAGCCTTGCGGCTGGCCCAGCTGAGTGCGCTGCTGTACCACGCGGCACGCATCAAAACCGTTCATGAACCAGATCCGGCGCAGGCGCGGGCCTGTACCACCACCCTGCGCCCCAGCGCCAGTGGCGGGGCGCTGCATGCGCTGGAGCTGTACCTCACAGTGTCGCGTTGCGAAGGTTTGGCCCCCGGCTTCTACCACTACGACCCGCTGGCCCACGCACTCGAACACTTGGCCGAGCTGGGCCCCGCTCACCAGCGCCTGCTGCAAGCCGCCTGCCAGGCCAGCGGCACCGCGCAGCCGCCGGATGTGCTGATCACCATGGCCGCCCGGTTCCAGCGCAGCAGCTGGAAATACCAGTCCATCGCCTACGCGCTGATTCTGAAAGACGTGGGGGCGCTGTACCAGCAGCTGTACCTGGTGGCCACCGCCTTGCGGCTGGCTCCTTGTGCGCTGGGCGGCGGCGATTCCGACCTGTTCGCACAACTGGCCGGGACGGACTACTACGCCGAAACCACGGTGGGCGAGTTCAGCGTGTCGGGGGCCTGAGGCCAGCCTGAAAAGCCGTCTGTCTGGGTTTGCAACCTTTTGCCTCAGCCGGTTACTCAAGCGGCAAGGGGCCGGGATTGCTGTCCCCTTGATGGATCAACATGCCGAATGCGTGTTGCCCGATTCGGTTAGTTTTTATCACCGGAATTCAGCAAAATGAACCTAAAACCCATGCTGTCATCACTCCAGCCCCTATCGGCCAACCCCACACGCAGAGGCCGCCGTGCCGCACGCCATCGCACGCGCATCACGGCCGCTTGGCTGGGTGTATCGCTCCTGCTGCTTGGCGGTTGCGGGGGCGGGCAGCCACAGCCCAATAACACTGCTGTGGTCATGGAGCAACTGGTCGTGGTGGGTAAGCCTGTCGATATGGCGATGCGCTCGGCCATCGAGGCGCGCTTCAATCAGGTTCGAAGCGGCGCGATGCCCACGCTGGAGGCTGGGCGCGATGTGTTGCTGCTGGACGCGCGGCTGGAAAACCCGCTGAGCATCACTGAACCCAGCCACGCCTTTCGCCAAGCCTTTGATGCCGGCGTGCCCATTCTCATCATGCACATGGACGATAACTTTGAGCGCGCTGTGCACCGGCTCTTGCCCGGCCTGCTGGATGTCGGCTACACCGGTCTGGCGCTGGTGATTCCGCCGCGCGCCGGATACGGGTATCAAGACGGTGCCATCATGCACATTTCGCGCAAAGATGCGCGCAGCGAGCCCTGGAGCGCGACCAACACCGCTATCAATACCTTGCTCGACCAGTTGCGCCAACTGCACCCGGCGCGCACAGCAACCCAGTCCGCAGACGCGAATGGTGATAGCTGTACATCGGTCGATACCAATCTGTGCTCACTCGTGAAAAAAACACCGCTGGCGCGCATGAGCATCATCAATGATTTTTCTGCCGACGGAAAATGTCTGACCAATGACTGGGAATATGTCGATGCCTTTGTGACGCGCCCGATTCTGGCTTTGGCCTATGACAGCAGCAGTGCGAAAAACTCAACACCCCAGTGCCCCAGTCAAGTCATCAATTTCTACCCAGTGCTTTATCTCAACGAGACGGTCAACGGGCCGAAATCACGTGTGCTTTCGCTGGGCATGGATGCCAACCTGAATCCGGGCTTACTTTCCCAGGCTGATAACCATGCTGCGTTCTGGTCTCAGACCTATTTCGACATGCAGGTGCTGCCTGCCGTATGGTCGGGCCCCGATCTTTTGCTCACGGGTATTCAGTGGCTGGCCAACCTGCCGCACTCTGCCAATAGCCAAGTCTCGGTGACAGACTCCGCCGGTTGGTCGCTCAATGTTGCCGCCAAAAGCAATGGCGAGGTGAGTGGTGGTGGCAGCGTTTCCTTCAGCCATTCCGTCACCAATACGCTGACCTCTTGGAAATACATCGATAACACGACCCAGAGCAGTACGACCGGTGCCCCTTGGGGCTTCACCGCCATGCAGGCATTCCCCTACGCTGGCAATTCGAGTACGGATTGCGACGGAACCGGCAGTGTGTTCAATTGGGCGGGGGCCCAATGTCATGCCTTGCCCCAAAGCGTGCGCTATGACACGATTCCAGACCTGTCGAAGTCAACGGCCATCATCAACGGAATGGCCGTGTGGGATCTGGGGTCAGACAATAACGCCAATAGCAAGGCTCAGATCACATTGAGCACAACCTCGCATTTTGATGCCGTTGGCTGCGGGCGCTGGAGCAACTCCAATTATTGGAATCCATTCAGCGTCAAGGGGCAGATCGCCCCCGCAAATGATGTCGGTGGTTACGATTGCAGCGGCATATCCTTCTGGAATGTTGGTAATAGTGCGACATGGACGCGTCGCGCAATCACCAGTGTTATCAAGCAGTTTGAGGTCGACCTGAGTTTGCTGCCTATTGGCGGTTGAAGGCCATGACGCGGCTTTGCGCGATATGGATCGCCCAGCCGTGGCTGTATCGGGCGGGTGAGACCAAGCCAAACACAGGCGCTGTGGCCCACCCACGGGTGCAACCTTTTGCACCGGGCTGTTACTCATGCGGCAAGGGGGCTGTGAAGGCAGCTTCCTTGCTTCATTCACTTCTCAGCCCCAAGGAGCCCCCATGTCTTTATCTGCCCAAACCCTCGCCGAACTGCACCAACTGGTGGCCAACAACACCGACCTGCTGGCCCGCGTGCAGGGCACCAACGATGCCACCCAAGCCGCTGCCCTGATTGCCCAGGCTGCCGCAGAAAACGGCATCTCCGTCAGTGAGGCCGAGCTGGCTGCCCATTTTGAAGCCGCTTCAAAAGCGGCCACCCATCAGGCCTTGAGCGACAGCCAGCTCGAAGCCGTGGCCGGTGGCATCAATGATGACGGGCGCATGGCCTTGATCTCGGTCTTCACGCTGGGCATCGGCTGTGCCCTGATCAGCATTGGCCAAGCCGTTGGTGGAGCCCATGCGGATGGCACGGCCAAATACCTCGACAAAAAATTCTGCTGACATTTTTTGAGCGATATCGAAAAAAAGTGCAACCCATTCGATCCAGCCGTTACTCACTCTTCGACAACCCGTCAAATTTAATCAACCTTCCAGGAGAACCTCATGTCTTTATCCGAAAAAACCCTCAACGCTCTGCAAGCCCTCATGACTCAAGACAAGGCTTTGCTGGCTCAGGTGCAGGCGACCGACGATGCCGCACAAGCCGCCGCCCTGATTGCCGCTGCGGCTACCCAAAATGGTCTTGAAATCAATCAAACCGAGCTGGCTCAGCACTTTGAAGAAGCCTCCAAATCTGCCGCCAATCAAGCCCTGAGTGACCGGCAACTGGAAGCTGTGGCCGGTGGCATGAGTGACACCGACAAGATGATCATGCTCTCCATTCTTTCGTTTGGCATTGGCTGTGCCATGGTCAGTATCAACCAGGCGGTCAAGGGCGATGCGCCTGGTTTTGACCAAAAATTCTGCTGATTCAGCCCCCTCAGAAATGGCATCGAAATGGGTTTGGTGAACAACCAGCCCATTTCACACATTTAATCCAAGGAGACATCCATGTCTTTATCTGATCAGACCCTCCGCATGTTGCAACAACTCATGGCCCAAGACAAGGCGCTGCTGGCCCGTGTGCAAGCCTCTGACGATGCCACCCAGATCGCCACGCTGATCGCCGAAGCCGCCGAAAAAAATGACCTTGCCGTGAACACCGCTGAACTCGCCGCACACTTTGCAGAAGCCTCCAGGATATCTGCCGACCAAGCCCTGAGCGACAGCCAACTTGATGCCGTGGCCGGTGGCGGCATCAGAAGGGACGACATGATCCTGATCTCCATCTTCACCTTCGGTGTGGGCTGTGCCGTCATCAGCATCAAACAAGCAGCGGGTGCCCCCGGCGGCTTTGGTGACCAGAAGTTTTGCTGATTTTTCCACGGCTTGAACAAAGCCTGTAACCCCTCTGGCAGGGCGGTTACTCCGCACACCACAGCCCGTCAAATTGAATCCTCTCCAGGAGACTCCCATGTCTTTATCCGACCAAACCCTCACTGCCTTGCAAACCCTGATGGCACAAGACAGCGCCTTGCTGGCTCAAGTTCAGGGTGCTGAAGAGACGGCCCAGGCGGTCAGTTACATCGCCCAGGCCGCCGCACAAAAGGGCATCACCGTCAGCGCTGCCGAGCTGTCCGCGTATTTTGAAACACGCCGCCAGGGCGCAAGCACGCAGGCGCTCAGTGATGAGCAACTTGAAGCGGTAGCCGGTGGGGTCTCGGATACCGACAAGCTGATCCTGCTGTCCGTCTTCACTTTGGGCCTCGGTTGCATCGCCTTCAGCGCGGGTCAGGCGGTGGGTCACCCGGATAACCCGGAGCTCATCGGGATCAAGCAAAAATTCTGCTGAAGTGGCGCATTGCACAAGCGCTCAGCACCCCAAGGAAATCACCATGTCACTGCCCGAAACCACGCTCACCCAGCTCCAAACCCTGCTGCAACAAGACCCCGCTTTGCGGGCCAAAATTCAAGAAGCAGCGGATGCTGATCAGGCGGCCCGCCAGATGGCCGCCGCCGCTTCAGCCAACGGCATGGCCGTGAGTGAAGCTGATCTGAAGCGCTATTTTGCGCAAGCCAGCCAAGCCATCCCCAACCAGGCGCTCAGCGATGCACAACTGGATGCCGTGGCTGGCGGCTTTGGCTTTCAATACGATGCCATTGCCGAGAAGCGTTACTCCATCCTGATGATCCGCAACGACAGCAGTTGCGGAAATGCCAGCGAAAAGCCCTGGAAGGCCCCGAATTTTGATTGGTCGAACCCGCTCGGGCTCAAGTAATGTTTGAAGCTGGAGCCCTTAAGCCGCCCGTGCCTGCCCGTTGCCCTATTGAGCCATCGGATCACAATCAAAATTGAGAGCTGCCTGCGAAGGCAGCGTAAGCGCTGCAGGCCAATTGAATGACAAAAATAGGGCGCAGACCGGCAAGGCTATTGGTGCGGCCCAGCATCCACCCAACTTTTGAGCCTATTGGCCAAGGCGTAGCCGATGCGCGGCTGCGCGGACAGCTCTTTCAACAACTCGTCACCTCACCCAGGAAACCCCCATGGCTTTATCCGACCAAACCCTCAGCGCCCTGCAACAACTCATGGCACAAAACAATGAACTCGTGGCCCAGGTTCAGACCACGGACGATCCAGCGCAAGCTAGCGCCCTCATTGCCGATGCGGCTGCAAAAAGCGGTATGGATGTGACTGCCTCTGAACTCGCCGCGTATTTTGAAGAGGCTGCGAAAACCTTAACAACGCAGGCTTTAAGCGACCAACAACTGGAGGTTGTGGCGGGAGGTGTACCCAATGACGGCTTGAGTGATGACACCCGCATGATCTTGATCTCGATTTTTTCCTTGGGTACTGGCTGTGCCACTGTCAGCCTTATTCAGGGGGTCTTTCATGACAACAGCGGGTTTGTCAACAAAAGATACTGCTGATTCCCAACGATGCCCCCAACCAGCCCCAGCCCCATGCCCACCCCCATCCACAACCCAGCCCACCCCGATGCCGCGCCAGGCACGGCGGACACCGCCACCCTGATTGCCGACATCGCCCGGCGCAACAGTGGCCTCCAAGCAACGGCCATCCCGGCGGATCAGCGCCAGACCGAGCCCGCCGTGCGGCAACGCTGGCAACGCTGGTTGCGCTTTGGTGGCGGCTACAACTGGCGCACCCTGCGCCGGCGCATGCGGGCCGAGGGCTTGCGCCCCAGCGCGGTCTACCAGCCGCGCGAACTGGCGGTATTACCAGCCTGGTGCGCCACGCTGGAGCGGCTGATGCGCCAGGCCAAAGCCTTGGGCCATACCCCCGAAAAGCTGGCCGAGGCCCTGCCCCCAGATTCCACCCACCTGCCCTTTGCCACCCTGCTGGCCCCCTGCCTGCTGGTGGCGCGGGAACGACTGGCCGCCAAGGGGCTGCAGCTCACACCCGAGCAACTGGCCCCCGATGCCCTGCACGGCATGGAGCGTGCCCTGCTGACCCGTCTGGCCGAGGTGGCGGGCGGCTGCCTGCTGGCCTTGTTCGCCCCGCGCAGCAAGGTCAATGCCATGATGCTGAGCCTGCTCGG
Source organism: Rhodoferax lithotrophicus (assembly GCF_019973615.1). Taxonomy (GTDB): domain Bacteria; phylum Pseudomonadota; class Gammaproteobacteria; order Burkholderiales; family Burkholderiaceae_C; genus Rhodoferax; species Rhodoferax lithotrophicus. Next base: position 436,394 of record NZ_AP024238.1, read on the forward strand.
TGGCGCTAATGCCCAGGCTCCCACCGGCCAATACCAGGCTTTTGTGCAAGACCAGTTGAACGACGGCTACGCCGAGCTGTTCCAGCGCTGGCCGGTGCTGGCGCGGCTGATGGCTTGCATCGTCGACGACTGGGCCGGCAGTTGCCATGAGTTCCTGAGCCGCCTGGCCACTGACCATGCCGGGCTGCGCCAACGCTTCTTCCCCGCCCTCCCCTCGGCTGCGGTCACAGCGGTCGATGCCACCCTGTCTGACCCGCACGCTGGTGGCCGCACGGTGGTCAAACTGAGCTTTGCCGATGGCACGCGCCTGGTCTACAAACCCCGCCCGATGGCGATGGAGGCCATCTTCAGCCAGGCGGTGGCCTGGTTGAATGCGCAGAGCGCAGAGCTTGGGCCCCAAGGTCCCGGCCACCGGGTGGCCCAGGTCTGGGCCCAGCAGGACTACGGCTGGATGGAGTGGATTGAGGTCCAGCCCATGGCTTCTGAGGATGCCCACGCCTACCACTGGCGCATGGGCAGTTTGCTGGGGCTGTTTCGCGCCCTCAACGGGGCCGACATGCATCTGGAAAACATCGTCGCCGCCGGGGCGCAGCCGGTGTTTATTGATGTGGAATGTTTGCTGCACCCCTCGTCGCGCCCGCTGCTAGAAATGCCCGCCGTGGCGCGTGACGAAGGCTGGCTCACCCCGCGTGCCGTGTTGCACATGGGGGTGATGCCGTTTTATGGCTTCTCCAAGAACAACCTGCCGCATAACATGGGGGCGATTGGTGGCCCACCCTCGGGAGGCGGGCCTGAAGTGCCGCAGTTTGTACATGCCAATTCCGACTGGATGGCGCTGCAATGGGTGGTGCAACCGCTGACCACCCACCATTACCCGCGCACCGCGCAGGGCTGGTGCAATTCCCTGCTGCACGGCCAGGCCATGGCGGCAGGTTTTCGTGACACCATGGGCCAGGTGCTGGCCCAGCGTGACTGGCTGCTCGACAGTGCCGACAGTCCGCTGGCTGGTTTGCGCACCGCTTGCGGAAGGCATCTGGCCCGCACCACCTGGAACTACGGCACCTTGCTGCGCGGCGCGGTGGCCCCCGAGTCACTCACCGACGGTGTCATGTTTGACCTGACCTTTGAGCCGCTGCACCGCCACATGGCCTTGTTCTCCGACGGCTTTCGCGCCATGGCCCCGGCCGAGCGTGAAGATTTGCGTCAGCTCGATGTGCCACGTTTTGGTTTTGCCGCAGACAGCTTGCAACTGCTCGATGCACGTGGCCGGGCGCTTGGCCCAATGCACGACATCCCGCCTTATGCCGCCACCGCCGCCAGCTTGCGTGCGCTCACAGCGCAGCAAATCGAGTGGGAAGCCAATGTGCTGGAGCGTGCCCTGTGGCCCGAAGACGGCAGCGCCGCCATCGGTGTGCAGGCCTGCGCCGACAAGTTGCTGGCACGCCGCCTGTCTGCCCCAAATGGCCAGACGCTGTGGCTGGGCCTGGGTGATGCCGGTGAGGGGCTGACAGTGCGCCCGATTGAACTCGGTCTGTACGCCGGTGTGTCGGGCGTGGCCCTGGCGCTGGCCGCTGCCGGGCATGCCAGCGCTGACAAAAGCTTGAGCCAGCTGGCCAACCAGACCTTGATGAGTGCCCTGGATCAGTTGCCCGCCACCGCACGTGGTGATGCTGCCGTGGACACCCGCAGCCTGGAGAAAGCCTTCTACGCCGGCCTGCCAGGCATTGGGCTGGATCAGGGGGCAGCCGGCATTTTGTTTGCCCTGGATCAGTGCGCCAGCTTGAGTGGTGATGCCGCGTTGCACTGCCGGGTGGAGCACCTGGCTCGCCATTGGGTGTCTGGCCCACGCTTGCAGGTGCTGCTCCAACCCGGCCATCATTTTGATTATTTGAATGGTGTGGCCGGTTTGCTGCTGGTGCTGCTGAACCTGGACGGAAGTGCGGGTGCACGGCAACAGTTTCTGGCCGATGCGCAACGCTGTGGCGACCATTTGCTGCAACACGCGCGGCGCACCGAGCAGGGCCTGGTGTGGGCCAAACCCGGCGCACACGGGCTCAGTGGCCTGTCGCACGGCGGGGCTGGTTTTGCCGTGGCCCTGGTGGCGCTGTACCGCGCCACCGGTCACCGACCGTACCGCGATGCCGCCTTTGCTGCGCTGGCCCATGAAGCCACGTTGTTCAACCCGGCCGTGGGCAACTGGCGCGATATGCGCGGCTTCACCGGGCATGATGTAAGCACGGTGCAGCACTGTGGCTGCTCCTGGTGTCACGGCGCACCGGGCATTGCCCTGGGCCGGGCGGCGGTCATTCGGATGCTGGCCGACGAGCTGACCAGCACCGAGTACCGCCAACTCCGTAGCGACCTGGAGGTGGCGCTAGCGACCACCCGCCAGTCGCTGGCTGACCTGGAGGCCCCGGCCATCGACGATTTGTGCTGTGGCGCGGTCGGGCGCATGGACATCCTGCTGGAGTGCGGGCGTTTGCTGGGCCAGGCCGAGTGGGTGGATTTTGCCCGCCAGCAAGCCCAAGCGCGACTGGCCCGCTGGACGGCAGAGCCGAACGGCACTTCCTTGCATTACTGGTTCAGCGGCAAGAACATGGCCGGGGCTGACCTGTCGCTGTTCAAAGGTATTGCCAGCCTGACCTACTTGCAGGCCCGCCTGGCAGCGCCGGACAGTGTGCCCTGTGTGCTGCTGCCGTATCACATCCCGGGTGGTGTGTTGCCGTTGTGGTAAATGCTATGTTATTAATAGCTGTTTACGCTTTTGTAATAAGCGCTACAGCCTGATTTGTGATAGATTTTTTTTGCAACCATACCTCTGGTCGATCGGGTCAGCTGCAGGTGCCATTCGGCATCTAGGATGTGTTGATTTTTGTAATCCCCCCCCTATCCCCCAACCCCTTTCCACCCCCGCCGGGGCGGAAAGGGGAGCCAACAGCCGTATTTGGCCGCGTCTTTAAAGGGAGGCCAGACAACGCTTTGGCCAACGGGGCTGAATGAGGACGCGGTGCGCCTGCGCTGATAGACCCTTTGTCAACGCTCCCGTGCACAGGTTGACCTTGGCTGGTGTGCACCGACACCGCCGCGTTGGCCGTTCGCTTTGAATGTGATCAGTTCAAACACGCGGCCAAATACGGCTGTTAGCTCCCTCTTCCGCCCGGCGGGGCGGGAGAGGGCGGGGGGAGTGAGTGGGGGAAACCTGCAATACTATGAATTCAATAGCTGTCAGCGCAATCCAGACAAGCGCTACAAGCTAAAAAAGCATTTAAAAATCAAGTGAGAACAAGATTCTGGAACCAATTCCTGAAAGCCGTTACTGATGCAATGGAGACCGCACTCAAGCGCTCACCGCTTTCGTAACCCACAGACACCGGAGTTCCCCATGTCCCTATCCGCAAACACCCAACAACAACTGCAAACGTTGATGCAACAAGACCCGGCCCTGGTGGCCAAGGTGCATGGCACCAACGATGCGGCCCAAGCGGCGGCCTTCATTGCCGAGGCTGCAGCGCAAAACGGCATTGAGGTCAGTGCCGCCGCACTCGCGGCGCATTTTGAAGAGTCCTCCAAGGCCAGTGCCAACCAGGCTTTGAGTGATGAGCAGCTTGAAGCTGTGGCGGGTGGTGCGGGTGTGGTTGATGCCATCTTCATGTCCATCTTCACGCTGGGCATCGGCTGTGTGGTGGTGAGTGTGCAGACCAGCAATGAAAACGTGAAAAACGGCAAACCCTGGGTGTGCAACTTCGGCTGAGTGTGCATGAGGGCCTGTCTTCCCGACAGGCCCGCGTGGAGCCCGCTTCACGCGGGGAAATCAGTGTCGGGTCAGGGTTTCGCTTGGGCCCACAGGCGTTCCAGCATTTTCTGACTGCTGAACGCCTGGCCGGCGGCGGCCACCTGATCGAGTTGGGCATCACTGAGTTCGTCATTGGCTGAGCCGGTATGCAGCAACTCGGTGACCTGCGTGGCCTGGAACTGGTAGCCGTTGGCCTGGCCGAGCTGCACATACAGCTCAACAAAAGCGGCCTCATTGGCGGCTTCGGCCAGTTTGAGGCGCAGCCTGGCATCCTGCGCCACCTGCTGTCCAAAGTGGTGGAGTTGATCGGTTGGGGCAGTGCTTGGCGGGTTGGCTTGTTGCAGATTGAGTTGGTGCATCAGCGCATGATGGAAGTCTTCCCCCAGCTCGGCATCCTCATAGGGGCGACACAGTGCTTTTAAAGTGACCTCGATCTCGGCCAGTTCACCCATGGCCAGTCGGCACCCGTCGCAGCGCGCCAGGTGGGCGTACATCACACAGGTTTCGGCATGGGACAGGTCGCCTTCCAGACCCCGGCTGAGCAAGTGCAGAACGTGATCACAGGTAACAGGTGTGATGGGCATGTGGGTGGCGGTGTTGTTGTTGGACTCCATGGAACATGGGTAACCGTTTTCCGCAAAAGGTTGCACAAAATTCCAGAATTATCCAATGGCGCTCAAAGCGCCGGTGCAGTCTCTGACAGGAGTTCACGCAGCCGCTGCCGTGCGCGGCTTACCTTGCTTTTGACAGACCCAACCGGCATGGCCAGGGTTTGAGCCACTTCCTCGTAGGACAAGCCCTCCATGCCCACCAGCACAAGGCAGTCGCGCATGTCGCCCGGCAAAGCGGCCAGTGCGTCGGACATGGCGCTGAGGGCCTGGCGATCTTCCAGTGCATGCAGCGGGTCACCTTGTGAATGGCCACCGGCGGCAAAGCCATCGTCTTCATACTCCACAAAAGTGACCGAAGGCGCGCGATTGACATGGTTGCGGGCCAGATTCAGCGCAATGCCGGTCAGCCAGGTGGAAAAACGTGAGTGCCCGTTAAATGATCCGATGCAGCGGTAGCCTTGCAGCAAGGCCTCCTGGGTGATGTCCCGTGCGTCAGCCGTTGACCTCACGTATTTCAAGACAAAGCGGTAGAGCCTGGTCTGGTGTGCCAGCGCCAGTTTTCCGTAGGCTTGGGTGTTGCCCGCTTGCGCCAAAGTGACCCAATACGCGTCATCACTGGCTTGTTCTAAGTGGAAATCTCTGTTCACGGTATGGCTTTACGGAAGCAGGCCTACATTACGCGCCTGGCGGATAGCCTGTAGCCGGTTGGCAACATGCAGTGCCCCAAACAGGGCCGTGACATGGTTTTTGATGGTTTTTTCAGCCAGACCCAGCTGCAAGGCTATGTGTTTGTTGGTCAGGCCCTGATCCAGCATCTTCAGGATGGCGAGTTGGCGGGCTGTCAAAACGGGTGACAACGGCACCGTGGCTTGGGCCAACACAAGCCCGCCATGTCGCACCAGGGCATGGTCATCCTCAATGAGTAGTTTGTAAGGCACAGTCTTTTCCCGATCCCTTGAATGTGATGTGTCCACAAGCATAGGTCGGGGTTCCGCAGTTGCGTGTCGTTTGGGACTTTTGTCCTGAATCGGGCCTTGCCCCTTGTGTCTGTTGTGCAGGGCCGTTTCCTGGTGGGCGCGCGGCAGGTCCTCGGTGCGGGACATTGGTCCTATGTTCATGGATGCGGCGACCGCCCCTCTTAGCATTTCACTTCGTCAACCATGTGTTTGTATTTCAGAGGAAAACGTAATGGATCAGGAAAAAATTATCTTTAGACTCAGTGCCGTGGCCATGTTGCTTGTCGTGGCCGGCTGCGGAGGAGGAGGGGGGACGTCATCCGTCACGCCACCCGTCGCCACCGACCCGCTGGCGGCGTATGCCTGGCATTTGAACAACACGGGCCCATCCCAGACCGTATCGGCCATCGACAACTCCGGGGCCGTGGCGGGTATGGATGCCAATGTGGCCTCGGTACACCAAGAAGGGGCTGGCATCACCGGCAAGGGCATCACCATTGCCGTGATTGATTCCGGCCTGGAAATCGGGCACGAGGATTTGAGCCCCAACGTGTTGGCGGGCAAGTCCTTCAACTTTCTGAACAACTCGGCAGACCCCAGCCCGTCGCGCACCCGCACCGACAACCTGGCCGACCATGGCACCGGCGTGGCTGGTGTAGCGGCGGCCAAAGGCTGGAACAATCTGGGCTCACGCGGGTTGGCACCGAATGCATCTCTCGTGGGTTTTGCCCCCCTGGGCCTGGTGACGAACGTGGCCGAGGGCTTGAGTTTTGGCGCACATGCCGACTTGGTGACCGCGGTCTCTGGCGCGGATCTGGTGCTGGCCAACACCTTCGGAACACGGGCTGACAAGGTGGATATTTTTAACTACAGCGCCGGTGGAGACTATGCCTCTCCCCAGCTTGACCCCACCACGCCAGATTACAGGACTATTGCTGCGGAGTACGGCACCACCAACCTGCGCGCAGGCAAAGGGGCGATTTACTTCCAGGCCGCGGGCAATGAATTCCAGTCATCGGTTGAAGCCGCCCTGCAGGGTGGCGGTGTCATACCGGTTGACTGCGTGAGCACGTATGTTGCCGACGGCATTCTGGGGCGTTTCTCCAACAGCGCAGCCGGGCACTCTTGCCTGGACACCAATTACGAAACCCAAGGGCAGCCTTTCTTTATGAAGGTGGCGGCCATTGCGGCCAATGGGAAAGCCTCGTCCTACTCCAGCGCTGGGGCCAGCAACTGGGTGACCGGTTTTGGTGGCGAATTCGGGACGGACAACCCGGCTATCGTGTCGACCGATGACACCGGTTGTGATCTGGGGCAAAACAATGTGGCCAATCAAGCCTCGTTGGTGGCACGGTATGCTGATGCCGCTTTGAAACTGGTGGCCAATCTGTTTGGCCAGTCCAAGCAAGACCCCACCTGCAACTACACCGGCACGATGAATGGCACCTCTGCGGCCACGCCGTCGCTGTCAGGCATTACCGCCTTGATGCTGGAAGTCAACCCTGGTTTGACCTGGCAGGATGTGAAATACATCCTGGCCAAAACCGCTCGCCAGGTGGATGCCGGTATTGCCGCAGGCGCGCAGACCGTGACTTACACGCCCGTTGGCGCAACCCAAGCCTTGGTGCTGAGTGACCCCTGGGTGACGAATCAAGCGGGCTTCCACTTTCAGGCGCGTTACGGATTTGGTCTGGCGGATGCCGCAGCGGCGGTCACCATGGCCAAAACCTATACCGCGCCCACCGGGCGACGTGTGACTTCTCTGACCTCCAGCCTGAGTGGGGCATTCAGCGCCTCCAACCTGCCTGTCAGCGCAGGCAATGTGGCGGTGATTGCACAGAATGCCACGTTCCTTGCCGGGGTATCTGGCCCGATCCAGGTGGATCTGACCCTGACCAACACCACCGGGCGGGCCATCAACCCGGGGACTCTGCAGTTTGAGTTGACCAACTCGGCAACTGGTGAACGCTCCATTTTGTTGCCCGCGTATGGTGGCTGGTATGTGGGTGGTCAGACCGATCTGATGCTGGCCAACGCGCAGCAAAAATTCCGCTTTTTCACCAACGCGTTCTATGGTGACAATTTGAACGGCACCTGGACGGTCAAGGTCAAGGTACTGGATGGCCCGGCCAACGAATCCAGCACGTTTAATGCAAGCACGTTGACCGGCGTGACGCTCACCTCTTACAGCATTTAAGGGCAAAACCATCATGACAATCCACACACAACAGCTGCGTAAACTCTGCCTCACGGCGCTGCTCACACTGGCAACCAATGCCATGGCGGGCAATCTTTTCACCATGAATGGCCGTGCTGTCGAATTGGTTCCATCGAGTACCGTGGCCAGCAAGGCCACAACGGCCGCCTCAGCACCGCTTATCACGGTGAAAGATGTGGCCTCCGGCCAGGTGAAGGTGTACGCCAGCGGACTGATCATCACCCTCAAAGAAGTCGGCACCTTGCAAGCCTTGCTGAGGGATTACCCGGCCATACAGCTGCAATATGCACCAGGGAAATATGCCTATGTACAAGTCTCCAGCGCCGCTTTGGCCAGCACCTTTGATGCGTTGAGTGCCGACCCCCGTGTGGAGGCTGTCCACCTGCGTCCGGTGCCGATACGTATCAAGCCACGTTAAACCATGGCTCACACCACCCGCAACCCGCTCAATCGGTCACTTCAGACAAGTCCCTGTTTGTCTACAGTGCCACAGGTTGTGGGCGGCGGGCTTCGTACCGAGGTGAATACCCTGCTGCCGGAAGAGGCGTTTGAGTACCTTGACAAATGACCATGAGACCGCCAGCAGTCCCGTGTCAGCAGGCGGTGTCTTCCTGAGATTGCTATCGTATAAATAGCTGCACGCGCTTATTCGATAAGCGCTACAGACCTATTTTTTATAAATTTGAGAAATCCGGGCGACGTTTTTCAAGAAACGCCCCAAAAGCTTCTCGAGCGGCAGGCTCACCCAGCAGTCGGCCAAAAATAGTTCCTTCTTCCGCCATATGGGTCGCCACCAGTGCGGCTTGACCCTGTTTCATCAGGCGTTTGGTCATCAGCAGAGGTTGCAAGGGTTTGCTGGCCAAGCGCAGAGCCTGGTGACGCGCCAGCGCGTTGGCCTCGGTCGGTGGCACGATGCGACTGATCAGACCCATCTCCAACGCGGCCTCGGCGGTGAACGGATCACCCAGCAGCAAGGCTTCAGCGGCACGGCCATGCCCCATGCGTTGTGGTGCCAGCAGGCTGGATGCGGCCTCGGGGCACACGCCCAGGTTGACAAACGGCATGGAAAACATGGCGTTGTCACCCGCATAGACCAGATCACAATGGAACAGCATGGTGGTGCCAATACCCACCGCCGGGCCACACACGGCAGCCACCACGGGTTTGCTGAAGGTGCTGATGGCACGCAGAAATCGGAACACCGGCACGTCCGGTGACACCGGTGGCGCTTTTAAAAAGTCCGCAATGTCGTTGCCCGCACTGAAGACACTTTCATGCCCCTGGATGACAACCGCACGCACCCCATCGTCAGGTTGGGCATGGGTCAGCGCATCGGCCATGGCGGCATACATGGCGGCGGTGAATGAATTTTTTTTGTCCACCCGGTTAAAGGTGATGGTCATGACCCGCTCTGCGGTGTCGATCAGGATGTCTTGCATAGATAAAACTCTGGGAATTTCAGATGAATAAAAGCGGTGATTGAATCACTTTTTGTTGCCTATGACGCGACAGACAGCACAACAGGCTGGCACTGCGGTGCGTTTTCATGCATGACTGCGCTCAAAATCCATCAAAAAGACCACCCGAAGGTGGTCTGTGTGTGCGTGCTTAGACGCGCTCAAAGATACCGGCGGCCCCCTGGCCCATGCCAATACACATGGTCACCATGCCGTATTTGCCCTGGGTGCGTTGCAGCGCGTGGATGACCGTGGCGGCACGAATCGCCCCGGTGGCCCCCAGCGGGTGACCCAGCGCAATGGCCCCGCCCATCGGGTTGACTTTGTTCTGATCCAGCCCCAGGGTGTTGATGACCGCCAAAGACTGGGCGGCAAAGGCTTCGTTGAGTTCGATCCAGTCGAGCTGATCCAGCGTCAGACCGCCGTTTTTCAGGGCGGCCGGGATGGCCTCAATCGGGCCAATACCCATGAACTGCGGCGGCACACCCTTGGCGGCAAAGCTGACAAAACGTGCCAGCGGCTTCAGGCCAAATTGCTTGACCGCTTTTTCGCTGGCCAGAATCAAGGCCCCCGCGCCGTCGGAGGTTTGTGAGCTGTTGCCCGCCGTGACCGAGCCACGTGCGGCAAATGGGGACTTGAGCTTGGCCAGACCTTCCAGTGAAGTGTCGGGGCGGGCTCCCTCGTCCACACTCACCACGCGTTTTTTCTCGATCACTTCGCCGGTGGCCAGGTTGGGGCTGCGGTCGGTGACCTCGATCGGGGTGGTCTCGGCGCTGAAATAACCCGCTGCCTGGGCCGCCAGGGCACGCTGGTGGGACTGCAGCGCAAAGGCATCTTGCGCCTCGCGGCTGACCTTCCACTGGGTGGCGACTTTTTCAGCCGTCAGGCCCATGCCGTAGGCAATCCCCACATCCTCATCCCTGGTAAAAATGCTGGGCGAGAGCGAGGGGGTATTGCCCATCATGGGCACCATACTCATGCTCTCGACACCCGCTGCAATCATCACGTCGGCCTCACCCACGCGGATGCGATCAGCCGCCATCTGAATGGCACTCACGCCAGAGGCGCAAAAACGATTCACGGTGATACCCCCCACGCTGGTGGGGAGACCCGCCAGTACCGCACCGATGCGGGCGATGTTCAGGCCTTGTGGCCCTTCTGGAATGGCACAGCCGCAAATCACGTCTTCAACCGCCGCGGGATCAAGCCCCGGCACTTGTGCCAAAGCAGATCGCAACACGTTGACCAGCAGGTCATCCGGGCGGGTATTTCGGAAATATCCACGATGCGACTTGCCAATGGGGGTGCGTGTGGCGGCAACGATGTAGGCTTCTTGAACTTGTTTCATAGGTGTCTCTTGATCAGTGGTTAGTTGCGCACAGGTTTTCCGGTAGACATCATGCCCATGATGCGTTCTTGCGTCTTGGGGTTGCCCAGCAAGGCACCAAAGGCTTGGCGTTCCAGCGTCATCAGGTACTCTTCATTCACCAGGCTGCCCGCATCCACGTCACCGCCACACACTACGCCGGCGATCAGGCTGGCGATGTAGAAGTCGTGTGTACTGATGAACCCTCCATCACGCATGTTGACCAAGCTTCCCATGATGGTGGCCTGGCCTTGACGGCCGGCCACTGGAAACTGGCGCTTGAGCGGTGCGCGGTAGCCGCTGGCATACAGGGCTTTGGCTTCGTTGAGGGCCACATACAGCAGCTCGTCTTTGTGGGGAACGATCACGTCGCTCTCTAAAAGATAGCCAAGTTTCCTTGATTCAAGGGCGCTGGTGCCCACTTTGGCCATGGCTGCGGCGGTGAAGCCTTCGGTCAGGAAAGGCAGCAGGTCTTTGCCGGTGGAGTTGGCGGCATTTTCTGCGGCACGCCGGGCAATGTAGGCCAGGCCACCTCCACCGGGCACCAGGCCGACACCCACTTCCACCAGGCCAATGTAACTTTCCATCGCCGCCACCCGTTTGGTGGTGTAGGCGGCCAGCTCACAACCGCCGCCCAAGGCCAGGCCGCGCACGGCAGAGACCACCGGCACGTTGGCATAACGCAGCTTGAGCATGGCTTGCTGCATCTCGAACTCGGCCCCTTCAATCGCTTTGACACCGCCCATCATGAAGGCCGGCAGCATGGCTTGCAGGTCGGCCCCGGCGGAGAACATCTCGTCATTGCTCCAGATCACCATGCCTTGGTACTTGTCTTCAGCCAGGGCCAGACCTTGCAGCAAGCCTTCGATGACATCCGGGCCAATCGCGTGCATTTTGGTCTTGATGCTGGCGATGACCACCTCGTCATCCAGCGTCCACAGGCGGATCGCATCGTCTTCATGCAGCGTGGTGCCTGCGGTGCTGGCCGACGGTGCGTTCGCGCCCAGCACACTTTCCGGGAAATGCTGGCGGGCATACACCGGCAAGCTGCGCGTGGGCACAAATTGGCCGGTGCTGGGGTTCCAGGAACCTTGTGGAGTGTGCACACCACCGGCATCAGCCACCGGGCCGCTGAAGACCCAGTCGGGCAGCGGGGCGTTGCACAGGGCCTTGCCCGCGTCAATGTCTTCCTTGACCATGTTGGCCACCGTCAGCCAACCAGCTTCCTGCCAGAGCTCGAACGGGCCTTGTTTCATGCCAAAGCCCCAGCGCATGCACAAGTCGACATCGCGGGCGTTGTCGGCAATTTCGGCCAGGTGCACAGCGGCGTAGTGGAAGGCGTTGCGCAAAATCGCCCACAGGAACCGTCCTTCTGCACCTTCGGCGTTGCGCAGCAGTTGCAGGCGCTCGGCGGCAGGCTTTTTCAGCATGCGGGTGTAGACCTCGTCGGCCTTTTGACCGGCTGGCACGTAGTCTTTGCTGGCCAGATCAAAACGCATGATGTCGCGCCCGACCTTTTTGAAGAAACCGGCCTTGGATTTCTGGCCCAGGTTGCCCATTTCCAGCAGGGTCTTGAGCACCTCGGGGGTGGCAAAGCTGGCGTAAAAGGGATCGGTTTCCAGGCTCAGGGTATCCTGCAAGGTCTTGATCACGTGGGCCATGGTGTCCAGACCCACCACGTCGGCGGTGCGGAAGGTGCCGGAGCTGGCGCGGCCGAGTTTCTTGCCGGTCAGGTCATCCACCACGTCATAACTCAGGCCGAAGTTTTCCACCTCTTTCATGGTGGTCAGCATGCCGGCCACGCCAACCCGGTTGGCAATGAAGTTGGGGGTGTCTTTGGCCCGCACCACACCTTTGCCCAGCGCACTGGTGACAAAGGCTTCGAGCTTGTCCAGAATGTGTGGCTCGGTGGTGGGGGTGTTGATCAGCTCCACCAGCAGCATGTAGCGCGGTGGGTTGAAGAAGTGAATGCCGCAAAAGCGCGGTTTGAGTTCTTCGGGCAGCACTTCGCTCAATTTGGTGATCGACAGGCCGGAGGTGTTGGAGGCGACGATGGCCGTTGGTGCAACGTAAGGTGCGATCTTTTTGTAGAGATCAAGCTTCCAGTCCATGCGCTCGGCAATGGCTTCGATGATCAGGTCGCAGTCACGCAACTGCTCCAGGTGTTCTTCGTAGTTGGCTTGGCCAATCAGGGCCGCATCGGTGGCCACACCCAGCGGGGCCGGCTTGAGCTTTTTCAGGCCCTCAATCGCGCGGGTGACGATGCCGTTTTTGGGGCCTTCTTTGGCGGGCAGGTCAAACAGCACCACCGGCACTTTGCAATTGACCAGATGAGCGGCAATTTGCGCCCCCATCACGCCGGCGCCGAGGACGGCGACTTTTTTCACATTGAATCTAGACATGTTGTGTTTCCTGAAATGTCATGAAAGAAACTGAATCCGTGGCCGCTAGGGGATCACAGCACGCGCACCCAGGTCTGGGTGCGTCCGAAGAAGGCGATGGAGCCACGCACTTCAAGCTTTTTGCCGCCCTCCACCGGGGTCAGGCGCAAGGTGTATTCCTTGCCGTTTTCCGGGTCCAGAATCTTGCCGCCTTCCCAGACTTCCTTGCCCTCCACCTGCTTGGCCCCGCGAATGATTTCCAGGCCCAGTAGAGGTTTGTCCTTGCGGTCATCCGAGCACTCTTTGCACACGGCTTTTTGGTCGGCATCCTTGCGCAGCAGCTTGTCAATGCGCCCTTTCAGCACGCCGCCGTTGTCTGCAATGACGATCAGGCTTTTGACTTCGCCGGTTTTGTCGTCAATGCTGTGCCAGTTGCCCACCGGGGACATCTGGGCCGATGCAGCACCGCAAGACGCAATCAAAATAAGAGCAGCTTGCGCACGTTTTAAAAAGGCCAGGGCCTGATTTGTCATGTAAGTCTCCGGTTGTAAGTGTTTGGGGCTCAAGTTCAGGCCAGAGCGGCATCGGTGTCCATCAAGACCTTGCTGCCCGCACGTGCGGTGCGCATGGCGGTGGCGGTCTCGGGGAACAGCTTGGCGAAGTAGAAGCGTGCAGTTTGCAGCTTGGCGACATAGAACGGGTCAGTGTTGCCCGCCGCAATCTGGCGCAACGCCACTTGTGCCATCCGTGCCCAGAAGTAGCCAAACACCAGATGACCGGCCACGCGCAGGTAGTCCACCGCAGCGGAGCCCACTTCATCAGGGTTCTGGAAGCCTTTGAAGCCAATTTCAGTGGTGAACTTGGTCATTTGCTCACCCAGCATCGCAATCGGGGTGATGAATTCGGCCATCTTCTCATTCACGCCTTCTTCGGCCACCAGGGCCCCCACCAGCTTGCCGAATTTCTTCAGCGTCGCTCCGTTGTTGCCCAGCACTTTGCGGCCCAGCAAGTCCAGGCTCTGGATGGTGTTGGTGCCCTCGTAAATCATGTTGATGCGGTTGTCGCGCACAAACTGCTCCATGCCCCATTCCTTGATGAAGCCGTGGCCGCCAAACACCTGCATGCAGGCGTTGGTGGAGATGTGGCCGTTGTCGGTCAGGAAGGCTTTGCAGATCGGGGTCAGCAGGGCCAGCAGTTCGCCGGAGTCTTTGCGCACTTTTTCATCGGGGTGGTTGTGCTCTTTTTCCAGCAACATGGCGCTGAAGCACAACAAGGCGCGGCCACCTTCGGCGTAGGCCTTGGCGGTGAGCAGCATCTTGCGCACATCGGGGTGCACCAGGATCGGGTCAGCCGGCTTGTCCTTGGCCTTGGGGCCGGTGAGCGAACGCATCTGGATGCGGTCTTTGGCGTAGGCCAGCGCGTTCTGGAAGGCCACTTCAGTCAGGCCGAGCGACTGGTTTCCGACACCCAGGCGGGCGGCGTTCATCATCACAAACATGCCTTGCATGCCCTTGTTGGGCTGGCCGACCATGGTGCCGACCGCACCGTCGAGCACGATCTGCGCAGTGGCATTGGACTTGATGCCCATTTTGTGTTCCAGGCCGCCGCAGTAAATGCCGTTGCGCTCGCCCAAAGAGCCATCGGCATTGACCAAAAATTTGGGCACGATGAACAGGCTCACGCCCTTGATGCCGGGGGGCGCGTCGGGCAGGCGGGCCAGTACCAGGTGAATGATGTTGTCGGCCAGGTCGTGCTCACCGGCGCTGATGAAAATCTTGTTGCCGGTGATGCGGTAAGTGCCGTCGGCTTGGGGTTCGGCCTTGGTGCGCATCAGACCCAGATCGGTGCCGCAATGCGGTTCGGTCAGGCACATGGTGCCAGTCCATTCTCCGCTGGTCATCTTGTGCAGGTAGGTGGCTTTTTGCTCGGGTGTGCCGTGGGTGTGCAGAGCGGCGTAGGCCCCGTGGGTCAGGCCGGGGTACATCGTCCAGGCCTGGTTGGCCGAGTTCATCATCTCGTAGAAACACTGGTTGACCACCAGGGGCAGGCCCTGGCCACCAAACGCGGGGTCACAGGCCAGCGCGGCCCAGCCGCCTTCAATGTACTGTTTGTAGGCGGCTTTGTAACCGGTGGGGGTGGTCACCGCGTGGGTGGTGATGTCGAGCTGGCAGCCCTCAGTGTCGCCAGAAATGTTCAGCGGCAACAGCACATCGGTGGCGAATTTGCCGCCTTCTTCCAGCACGGCGTTGATGGTGTCGGCATCCATGTCGGCATGGACCGGCATGGCTTGTAAATCAGCCGTGACGTTGAGCATTTCGTGCATGACAAATTGCATGTCGCGCAGTGGGGGTGTGTAAACAGCCATGGGGTTTCTCCTGGAAAAAATGAGGGGTCAGACAGAGGGTGGGGTCACGCCAGCGGCAGCCTTGCCGTAACGCAGCAAAATGTTTTCAAACCCGGTGTTGGCACGTTCTGTGGCCCCCGGGTTTTTCAGAAAGCGGGCTTCGTAGTGCAGTGCCAAAATCAAGCCGTGAATCTCAAAGGCCATCTGGGACTCGTCAGCATCGGGTACCAGGTGGCCCTCATCTTTGGCTTGCACCACGGCGCGGTGTAGTGCCGCCAGCCAGGTTTGCACCGAACTGGCCAAGGCATCACGCACCGGGCCAGGGCGGTCATCAAACTCGACGGCACCACTGATAAAAATGCAGCCGGACTGGATTTCAACGGCCACACGCTTCATCCAGTTGGCAAACAGGGCGCGTACCCGGGGCAGGCCACGCGGGGCCTCCATGGCCGGGAAAAAAACTTCGTCATAAAAGCGCTGGTAGTACTCACGAATCACCGAAATTTGCAGTTCTTCGCGCGAGCCAAAATGGGCAAACACCCCTGATTTGCTCATACGGGCAATTTCTGCCAGTGCGCCTATGCTCAGGCCTTCCAGGCCAATTTGTTGCGCCAGACCCAGGGCCGCTTCCACAATGGTTTGTTTGGTTTGCTGGCCTTTTTGCAGTGCCCGCGAGCTTTTGGAGCTGCTGCTAGGGAGGGGCTTCTGAAAGGTGAGTGACATGACAATGTGGCAATAAAAGAACGATCGTTCTATTTTGCAGCATTTCCAATGTCAGTGTGTCCCCTTCAGGTGGTTTAGGGGGGCTTTTCTAGGCGATTTGCGGGTAAACACCTAGGTGGATGGGCCTCGTATCACAGCATCAGGGACAAGCCCGCTTCCAGTTGCTCGCTGGCCGGGCGTTTGAAGTCCGAGCGCACATAACGCTGCAAGCGGCCACGGGCAAAGGCCACTAGCACCATGGCGCTGATCTGGGCATCCAGCGTGGGCGTGGCGCTTTCAGCTTGCGCCACATCGCCACGCAGGCATTGCTTCAGGGTGGCTTCGATCTTGTCAAAAAACAGGTTCATGCGCAGTTGCAGGCGTTCATGCTCCAGCACCAGGGCATCTCCCACCATGACGCGGCTCATGCCGGGGTTTTTCTCGGCAAATTTGATCAGCAGGGTGATGATTTGCCGGGCTTTGCGGTGGCCGGGCTCATGGGTTTGCGCCTCAATCTGGTTGATCAGGGCAAACACCGACTGCTCGATGAAATCAATCAGCCCCTCAAACATCTGCGCCTTGCTGGCAAAGTGGCGGTACAGCGCCGCCTCACTCACCTGCAGCTGCTTGGCCAGGGCGGCGGTGGTGATGCGTTCACCACCAGGCTGCTCCAGCATGGCCGCCAGGGTTTGCAAAATCTGCACCCGCCGCTCACCCGGCTTGGGCCGGGGTCTGGCCGGTGTGGCCTTTGCGCCTGTGCCGTCTGGCCGTGGTGGGTGTTCGGTGTCTGGCATGGGTTGAGGCCGGTGGAGGGTGGCAGTTTTGTATAAGAAATAGGCCTCTAGTGCTTATTTATCAAGCGCAAGCAGCTCTATTTTGTATAGCGTTTTAGTGTGATCGAATCATCGTGCCAAAGGCTTGATCGGTCAGTATTTCCAGCAGCAGCACGTGGGGCACGCGGCCATCAATGATGTGCACCGAGTTGACACCACTCTTGGCAGCATCGAGTGCGCCGGCAATTTTGGGCAACATGCCGCCTTGAATAGTGCCATCGGCAAACAGCTCGTCAATACGCTTGGCCGTCAGGTCGGTCAGCAGTTCGCCAGCTTTGTCGAGCACGCCGCTGATGTTGGTGAGCATCATCAGCTTTTCGGCCTTCAGCACGGTGGCCAGTTTGGCCGCCACCACGTCGGCATTGATGTTGTAGCTCTCGTTGTTTTCACCAAAACCAATCGGGCTGATGACCGGAATGAAGGCATCGTCCTGCAGGGCTTTGACCACGCTGGGGTCGATGCTGACAATGTCGCCTACCTGGCCAACATCATGCTCTTTGGTGGCATCGGCGCTGTCGAGCATTTTGAGCTTTTGGGCGCGGATCAGGCCGCCGTCGCGCCCGGTCAGGCCCACCGCCTTGCCGCCGGCGTGGTTGATCATGCCGACAATGTCTTGCTGCACCTCACCGGCCAGCACCCATTCGACCACTTCCATGGTTTCGGCATCGGTGACCCGCATGCCCTGGATAAATTCGCCTTTTTTGCCCAGGCGTTTGAGCAGGCCCTCAATCTGCGGGCCACCGCCGTGCACAACCACCGGGTTGATGCCGACCAGCTTGAGCAGCACCACGTCTTCGGCAAAAGCCTGCTGCAAGGCCGGGTCGGTCATGGCGTTGCCGCCGTATTTGATGACCATGGTTTTGCCGTGGAATTTGCGGATGTAGGGCAGCGCCTGAGCCAGAATGTCGGCTTTGTCGCGGGGTGTGATGTGGGAAACGTTGGTCATGATGGGCTCACGGTTCAATCTGAAGGGCGAAAAATATCAGGAAATACCGCCAAATTGTGCCGCATGATTTTGAAATTTCCGAATGCAGGGATGGCCTGGGTTCGCGACATGACAGATCGGCTTGACAATGACGGCGTTGCACCTGCGCCGCGGATGGATGTCTTTGTGCAAAAAATGTGCGGTGGCATGGATCGTCGTTTTCCCGACCCTCAAACTGACCCAGAAGTGATGTGATTTTGAGTCGATAAGGTTTGCCGCGTGTTGGTTCGAACGTGTTTTCTGGTGGCGTGGTGCTTTGGGCTAGGCTCTAAAATTTGCCGAACTCAGTGGTTGGAAATCAAAATGAAAAAAATAGTTGTTGATTTGCTTAATTTGTCCCTTTGGCAGCCTGCTGTTGCCTTGATGCGTGGGCTTAAATTTTCGGGCAAGATGGCACTGATTGCGACGGCTATTCTGGTGCCGCTGATCTTCTTGTTATGGCAGATGGTGGACAACCATCTGCGTGACATCCATTTCGTTACCAAAGAGCGTGCCGGGGTGCGGTATGCCAGTGCCATTTACCCGGCCATTGATTTGATGGCGAAATGGCGTCAACAGGCACGGAATGCGGCGTATGGTGACAACGCCGACGCGTTACCTGAAACGCGTCAAGCCTTTGACAAGGCCTATGCGCAGTTGCAGGCGCTTGATGCTGAACTGGGGTCGAATCTCAATACACATGCCGGGTTTGCCGCATTGAGCCGCGCGGTACAAACCGCACAATCCGTTCAGCCGAAGCCTGGTGTGAAGGCGGATCCCGATGTCGTCTTAAATGGCATGGTGGATGTCTCGCGCTCGCTGGCGGATTTACTGGACAGTGTCACGGATGGTTCTGGCTTGATCTTGGACACGGAATTGGCCAGCTACCACTTGATGAGTGCGGTGATGTTGCGTGCACCAGATGTGATTCAGAACACACTTGAAGTTCGTGGCTTGGTGCGCTCTGCATTGAAAGCCGGGCAAATCACTCCTGCCAATGCCGAACGGTTGCATGGTTTTGTCATGTTGATCATGCGGGATACCGAGCAAGCCAAATTGTCTCTGGACAAGGTGCAAAAAATCGCCCCGGACTACGGTGCACATCTCACTCGGGGTGCGGTTGTGGCGACCGACAATTTACGGCAATTGGTGCACACCATTGTTCCAACCGGGGCGAGCGAACTCACGGGTGATGTGAGCGCTTTCATGAAGGTTGCCAATGACACCATGCAAAGCCAGTTTCATCAGGTTGAAAAGAATCTGCAGGTGCTCGATCACATGCTGGCGGATCGTCAGGCCAGTTTGCTGCGCAGGTTGTGGCTGGAGTTGAGCTTAGCCGTGTTGTGTTTGTTGCTGGCGACCTATCTGTGTATCGGGTTTTACAACGTCATGAGCCAAGGCTTCACGTCGCTGCGCCGTCACTTGATCAGTATCTCCATGGGCGACTTGCGTTCGCCGATTCAATACCATGGGCGTGATGAAGTGGCAGGCATGCTCAAAGAACTGTCCAACATGCAACTGGCGCTGGCGCAGACTATCCACGAAGTGCAGGAAGCCAGCGATTTGGTGGTCACGGCCAGCATGGAAATTGCCCAAGGAACGCAGGATCTGGCGGGCCGCACCGAATCTGCCGCTGCGGCGCTTGAAGAATCTTCTGCCGCGCTGGAGCAAACCAACTCCACCGTTGCCATGACGGCAGAAGCTGTCGGCAAAGCTTCTGAAATTGCCACGGGCAATGCCAATACGGCCAGTCAAGGTGGGGCAGTGATGCAAGACGTTGCCGACACCATGGAGCGTATTCAGGGTTCGTCCAAAAAAATCAGCGACATCATTGGGGTGATTGATGGCATTGCGTTCCAAACCAACATTCTGGCGCTTAATGCCGCGGTAGAAGCCGCCCGCGCCGGGGAGCAGGGTCGAGGTTTTGCTGTGGTGGCAACTGAAGTTCGGGCGCTGGCCGGGCGCAGTGCCGCAGCAGCCAAAGAAATCAAAACCCTGATCACCACCAGTACGGATGAAGTGACTCGCGGTTCGAGCATTGTGCGCCAGGCCAGCGAGCACATGCACCAGATTGTTGCCAGTGCTGAGCAGGTTAAAAACCTGTTGGACGAAGTAGCCAATGGTGCGCGTGAACAAAGTCTGGGCATTGGTCAAATTGGAGAGGCTGTCCATGAGCTGGATCGAAACACCCAAGCCAATGCGGCTTTGGTTGAGCAAACCGCTGCCTCATCCAGTCACCTGAGCAAAGTTGCTGTGCGTATGGCAGCGCAGGTGGATGAGTTCCGGCTGCCGAATGCCAAAACCTCCGCACTGGTGGAAGGTATTGACGTGGATGCCATCATTGATGGTCATCGGCAATGGAAAGTGAAGCTGCGTGATGCCATAGAAAATGGTGACCAGGTTGATGTGGCTACCTTGTCATGTGATAACTGTTGCTCTTTGGGCAAGTGGATTTATGCTGACGGCCAACGTTTGCGTGAGCGATCCAGTTTTACGACGCTGGTCAACAACCATGCCCACTTTCACCAGGTGGCTGGTCAGGTGGGGCAGTTGATCAATGAAGGACGCTACGAGCAAGCTGAAGATGCCTTGTCCCCCAATACACCTTTTACACACGCTACCAGCGATGTGGTCAAGGTGTTGTCAGCTGCGAAGCGGCTGGGTTTTGTATAAAGGGTTGGCCACTTCTTTTTCATCACGTCCTTGAGGCTTCCTTGACGCTTCAACTATCCGCTGGTTTGGGAACTTCACGCGGGTGACCCTGATCATCAATGGCCACGTAGGTGAGCGAGGCTTCGGTTACTTTGGTGTATTTACCCTGCAGCCTGAAGTGTTCGGCGTAAACCTCCACCTTGACCGTGATGGAGGTGCGGCCAATACGTACCAGCTTGCTGTAAAAGCTCAAAATATCGCCCACGCGTACGGGTTGTTTGAAAATAAATTCGTTGACCGCCACGGTGGCCATGCGTCCTTGGGTGTAGCGTGCTGGAATCACGGCACCAGCCAAGTCCACCTGGGCCATGACCCAGCCACCAAATATGTCGCCGTTGGCGTTGCAGTCACGCGGTAGCGGAATCACCTTCAGCACTAATTCTTCATCGGTCGGTAGTTGTACTTGCTGTGCGCTGCTTTTGCGGTCAGTTTTGGCCGTTGTTACAGACGGAAGCGATGTTTCGGGCTGCGTATCAAAGGGGTTTATAGACATGGGCACAATCCTAGGGTTGTTTTTTCAGATTGTCCCCTATGCGCCGTCATTCATCCTCCTCCCATAGCGGAACCAGTGCCAGTTCTTCATCTGTGAGTGGTCCAACTGCCTTGGTTCCACGTTCGGATTGGGCCACGTTACAGCGCTTGTTTCCGTATCTGTGGCAATACAAATGGCGTGTCATTGCCGCACTGGTTTTTATGGTGGGTGCCAAGCTGGCCAACGTGGGCGTTCCACTGCTGCTCAAGGAATTGGTGGACACCATGAATCCCAAGGCAGGTGTGGGTGCCGAGGCTTTGTTGATTGTGCCGTTGGGTTTGCTGGTGGCCTATGGTCTGTTGCGCTTGTCAACCACGCTGTTCGCCGAGCTGCGAGAGTTGATTTTTGCCAAAGCCACCGAAGGCGCATCTCGTTCCATCAGTCTGCAGGTGTTTCGTCATTTGCATGCATTGAGTTTGCGCTTTCACCTGGAGCGCCAGACTGGGGGGATGACGCGTGACATTGAGCGCGGCACGCGAGCCGTGCATTCACTTATCAGTTACTCTTTGTACAGCATTTTCCCGACGTTGATTGAGGTGACGCTGGTGCTGGGTGTTCTGGCGGTCAAGTTTGATGCCTGGTTTGCCTGGATCACCATCGCGGCCCTTATTCTCTACATCCTCTTCACCATTGTGGTGACTGAATGGCGAACCCAGTTCAGAAAGCAGATGAACGATCTGGATAGCACCGCACACAGTCGCGCCATTGACTCGCTGCTGAATTACGAGACCGTCAAATATTTCAACAACGAAGAGTTTGAAGCCAAGCGGTATGACGACAATTTGGAGCGTTACCGCAAGGCTGCACTCAAAAGCCAGACCACGTTAAGTCTCCTCAACACCGGCCAGCAGTTGATTATTGCTGCGGGGTTGGTGCTTATGCTGTGGCGTGCCACTCAGGGTGTTGTGGATGGCAGAATGACATTGGGTGATTTGGTGATGGTCAATGCCTTCATGATTCAGCTCTATATTCCACTTGGGTTTCTGGGCGTGTTGTACCGCGAGATCAAGCAGGGCCTGACCGACTTGGAGAAAATGTTCACGTTGATGGAGCGTGAACGCGAAATTGCCGATCTGCCCGGTGCGCTGCCGCTGGCCCTGGTGGATCAAAGCGCCATCACGCTGAAGGCCAACCCAGGCCATGCCAGTGTGAGCTTCAGAAATGTTCAGTTTGCCTATGACCCCGCGCGTCCGATCCTGCATGACATCAGCTTTGACATCCCGGCGGGCAAAACCGTGGCGGTGGTCGGTCCGTCCGGCTCGGGCAAGTCGACTCTGGCACGGCTGCTGTTTCGTTTTTACGACGTGCAAAGCGGCCAGATCCTGATTGCCGGGCAAGACATCAAACAGGTCACGCAGGCCAGTGTGCGCCAGGCGATTGGCATCGTGCCGCAAGATACGGTGCTGTTCAACGACACGGTGGAATACAACATTGCCTATGGCAAGCCTGGGGCCACACGCGAACAGGTGGTGGAGGCAGCCCAGTCGGCCCACATCCACAACTTCATTACCGCTACGCCCAAAGGCTACGACACCATGGTCGGCGAGCGTGGGCTGAAACTCTCGGGCGGAGAAAAACAGCGTGTGGCCATTGCCCGCACCCTGCTGAAAAATCCACCGATTCTGATTTTTGACGAAGCCACCAGTGCGCTGGACAGTGCCAATGAGCGTGCCATCCAGGCCGAATTACAAAGCGTGGCGCAAAACAAAACCACTCTGGTCATTGCCCACCGCCTGTCGACAGTGGTGGATGCGCACGAAATTCTGGTGATGGAGGCTGGCCACATTCTGGAGCGTGGCTCCCACGCCGAACTACTGGCTGCCAACGGCCGCTATGCACAGATGTGGGCGCTGCAGCAAAGTTCGGAGTAGCTGAAAACGGAATCATGTTTCCATGAGGGTTTTCCGGCTTCGAGAAGCCGCTATCGGACGGACTGCGTGTGACTCAGCTCCGTGTGGGCTTCTTCTGAAGGCCATTTGTCATTCAACGGGCACGGGTTTTGAGCCGCAGAGCTGCTTCACGCAGACCACTGGCTGTTGCATCCCAACCTAAGCACGCATCGGTGATAGACACGCCATAACGCAGGTCCTGCGGTTGACCAAGTTTCTGGTTGCCTTCAAACAAGTTGGATTCGAGCATCACCCCTTTGATGGACTGGTTGCCATCTACGATTTGCCCCACCACGTCTTTGAGTACCAGGCTTTGCAGCGCATGGTTTTTACGCGAGTTGCCATGGCTGCAGTCCACCACAATGTTGACGGGAAGTTTGGCTTTGGTGAGTTCGGCCTCGGCTTCGGCCACAGCCACCGAATCGTAATTAGGCTGCGTACCGCCTCGCAAGATCAAGTGACCGTAGGTATTGCCACGGGTTTGGGTCAAGGCCACCTGTCCATCACCGTTGATGCCCAAAAAGGTATGTGGTTGGGCTGCCGAGAGCATGGCGTTCAGGGCGACATCCAAATTGCCATCGGTACCATTTTTGAAGCCAACAGGGCTGGATAAGCCGCTGGCCATTTCACGGTGGGTTTGACTCTCTGTGGTGCGTGCACCAATGGCGCTCCAGGCAATCAGGTCACCCAAATATTGGGGTGTGATCGGATCAAGCGCTTCTGTGCCACAGGGTAAGCCCATGTCGTTCAGGTCGACCAGAAGCTTGCGAGCAATATGAAGACCTTCTTCAATATGAAAGCTGTCGTCCATGCGTGGGTCGTTGATCAAACCCTTCCAGCCAACGGTTGTTCGCGGTTTTTCAAAGTACACCCGCATCACAATAAACAGCTGGTCTTGGAGTTCATCTGCCAAGGCTTTGAGTCGTTGTGCATAGTCTTTGGCCGCAGAAATGTCATGTATTGAGCAGGGCCCCACCACGACCAACAGGCGTTTGTCCTGCCCTGTGAGGATGTTTGTCACGGTGTTGCGCGCGTGACTGACGGTTTGGCTGGCGCGGACTGTCGCTGGCACTGCATCGTGCAGGGTACTGGGCGGGAGCAAAGCTTGCTGCGCCACAATATTCAGGTTTTCAAAAGCGTTTGGAAAGGTCATGATTTAGAATGAAATTGGGCTCTAGGCCTTTAAATTAAAGCGTGAGTAGCTATAAATTTTGAATGCAATAGAGCTGGCGCGTTAAGGCTTGCGAAATTTGCTCGATGCCACCAGGGCTGAGACACGTTTCAGCCATTCCTCGTTATTCATCACGTAACGGGTTTCACGAAACTTGTAATCGGGTGGGGCCTTCATGTCGCGCTCTGGCAACTCCCAAATCAAGAGTCTGGGCGGATTGGTTTGGAAGGCTTCATCACGCAGGTAGCTTTCCATGCCCACCCATGATCCTTGATCGGCACTGACGGCCACACTGGTTACATCGCGCTGGAAAACAAAGCGAAGCGCATCAGAAAAACCAGTCCAATCTTTGGAATAGCTGCTGCCCATCAGTGCGATCTGTGGCTCCGCTTGTGCGCCTAATAAATCAGCTTGGGCAGAGGGTGCACGAACTACGTTCACTTGAGCCACCATTTCCGGCGCGAAAACAGGTGAATTTTCCGGAAGTTGATTCACCAGGTCCCGGCCTTTGGATGCACGTTTGCGATTGGCAATTTTGATGCTGTATGCCACCGCGGGCGTGGAGTCGACAAGTTTTTGCAGAACGGGACTACGTCCTACTTCTTCCTTGATGGCTTGTGCTGCCGTCATCGCTCCGGTTGGAGTCCAGTGAGAGTCCAGTCGAAAAAACAGGGGCGTATCACTTTTTCGATGGGCATCATTCATGAATGCAGTGTTTAAATCAACGGTTGAAACCCCGCCGGAATTCAGTGCTCCAAGTAATTGCTTGTAATGACCAGCCATGTACTCATCGATTTTGACCTCATCAGGTAAATACTCAGAATAAATACGCATCTTGATGGGTACCATGGCCACCAGCAAGCTGGTTCCATGGTCGCTCAGAATTTTGCTGAATTTACCAATAAGGTTGATGGATTGATTGATGGGCGCGTCATCGTTCGATGTGGCGATTTCATAACGATAAAAAAGCCATTCGTCTTTTCCTATCAATGCCGTAGCTGGTTCAGCTGACCATACTGGTTCTGATAAAAATACAGATAAATAAAGCACAAATAAATATTTGGCTAATTTGGTTTTCATTGGTAATTTACTTGTGCTTGGTGGATATTGTGCGAATAAATTATTAATTTTATTTGAGTGAGGCCTCTATTTTTGAAACCCACTCATTGTTGTCAATAATGTATCGAGTATCTCTGTATTTGTAGTTTGGTGGTGACCGTAATTCACGTTCAGGAATTTCCCAGATAATGACTTTGGGCGGATTGGATTTGAAGGCATCATCGCGCAAATAGGCATCCATTCCTACCCATGGACCTTGATCTACCGGAATCGAAATATCGAGAAGATTTCTTTGCAATGTGTAACGAATCGCATCTGGATAGCCCGTATTTTTATTGGTGTAGCTGCTACCAATCACCGTGATTGCGGTGGTGTCACCACTTCCGAGTAATCCTGCATTGGATTCAGATAGTCTATTGACATTAAATTTCAACATTTCTTCGGGTGGGTAGGTCGGGGCCCCCTTGGGCAGCAATTTGACCAAATCGCGGGTGCGAACTTTCACCTTGTTGGTTGCCCAGGTCAGGGTGTATTTTTCTTCAGGCGTTTTAGCCAGGGCTGATTTGAGTTGGGGATTGTTGGTGAATTCTGACTGGATGGTCTCGGCTGCTAGTAATGCACCGGTGAAAGACCAGTGTGTATCGAGTCGAAGGAACAGAGGGGTATCACTGTTGCGGTTTGGGCTATTTAAAAAAGCTTGTTTTAAGCTCACCACATTCACGCCTGATGCGCGTAAGGACTTCACTGCTGACTCATATTTACCAGAGGTGTAACTGTCCAGACCTAAGCCATCAGGCAGTTGATCGTAGTTAATGGTGATTTTGGAAGGAACCAGTACCAATGCCAGCGTAATGCCTTTTTTTTCAAAAAGTTTATTTGCCTTGATCAGCGTTTGGATCGTCGCTTGTGTGTCTTCACTGTCTGACGGTTGGGCAAATTCATAGTGGATAAAAAGCCAATCATTTTTCCCAATGATGGTTGGTGAATCTGCCGCCTGTGCGACTATGCAGAACATGGAACTTGCAATAAATGCAGATTTAATCAAATTTTTCATATGAATACTCCAGTATGAGGAATAGAATTATTTTCCGGTATAGCGTTCAATCTTGTTTTGAATGACATAGCTTGAAACGTTGGTGCCAGATTTTGGTAGTAAAAAAATACTGTATGCAGCTCCTTGAGTCATATCCAGTGTCGCCAAAGCCAAGGCGCTTGTTTCACCCGTTTTACTGGCTTTTAATTCAACTTTGATGGGATTGACTTGAATGGCATTCATTGTTCCATACGCCATCCCGGTAAAAACTTTCGTTTTACCGTTGCTGGTGGTGATGTCCATAGAGGTATTCTGAAGCGCCAATTGATAAACTGACAGCATGGACTTTAGTTTATTGGTGCCTTTTTTGTCTTCAAAAACAACAGGTTTGGATGCTGGTTGGGAAGACGTAAAAGCAACTGTTAAAGCCGCACCCTGGGTGACATCCAAAGACATCATCAGAGCGGCTTGTGCTTTGCCAGGGGAATGTAATGAGAGGGTATGTTTGCCTGATTCGACAACCATATAGTCAGAAACTTGTCCTGCTGTAACGGACGGCACCCGGACCTTACCATCGACATGGACAGCCATTTTTGAGTTGTTGTCTGCGGGAACCAAAACGCGCACATAGGCTGAATCAACCGGTGGTTCCGGGTCATACAGCAAGCCTGTGGATTGAGCTTGAGCTATCGAATAAAAAAAGAAAGTCAGAGCGAATTGGGCTATATATTTAAATTTTGACATATATTGAAAATATTTATTAATTTTAATATTTATCGTTTAGATGATCATTTTGCATGATCAAAACGAAGAAGCCAGCTGTATTTTCCTGGTTTAATATTTTCTAATTTAACTGCTGCGCGCCATGGATCGGTTGGAGTAATTGAAACATCCTTCAAATCATTTCCATCAGGTATCAAACGTAATGAGTCATTTGGATAGGGTAAGTTTATCAAAACAGATGCGGAATGGCGGAGTGGTTCCACTCCGGTGATATTCACGGTTAAACGAGGTATGCCCGCTTTAGTATCCAGATCGATGTGAAGGTGCTGACGCTCGCGCCACCAATCCACGACTTCACCTGCTGTGGCTGACCATATTTTTTTGGAAGGGTTGGCAAACTTGGTTGTAATTTCATCCAGTTCTTCGGGGGCGAGCAAACTCTGATTCGGAAATCGAATGATCGACAGCGCACCGGCCTCGGTTGAGAGGTCAAATTCAGTCAAGAATTGCTTCAATCCATTGTCTGGGTTTTGCTCCATGGCATCCTCTGGTGGCGTGATCGTACGGGGCAAAACAATAAGTGATGTTGCCGCATTAGCCACTTCTTTGGTCGTTGGTGGTAGGAAAGGCTCTCTGACATCGGTCCTATCCATGAACGAAACAAAATAAGAAAACCCTAAATTGGTGAGTAATTTCTCGGTACTTGCATCTTGCGATTCAATGGGAGCATGAAATCCAGCGTTGGCAGGAAGCGTAAAACCAGCATCACGCATCTCCTGTAGCAGTTTTTTAAGTCGCTCTGCCTGCATTTCTGATGATTGGCCTTTAAAGCCTTCAAATCGATCCCCTAGGTAGGCAATTTCATTTCCCTTGCTTTGTAGGATTTTGAGGGTTGCTGCGGATTTCGCGGCAACTGATGACAAAACAAAATAAGTGATATGTACCTTGGCTTTAGCCATTGCATCAAAAAATTTCAAATCAACATCATCGGCGACATCAATAACATCTACTGCAACTGTGAGTGCGTTGCTATAAGGATGTGGCCATGATCCCAGATAGACATCCGGCAATCTAAGCAACCATAACAATGAGTTATGGGCAATGGCTTCCATCGCTTTTTGATCAGCGGAGCGCCAAAGACGCTCCGGGTAACCTACGGCAACAACTCTGGAAAGAGTACCTGAAGGCAAGGCTTTTTCATTGAAGACGATGCTGTGACCCGGTTGGTCCAGGCCATTGATGCGTGACCAGTCCAAAATTTTGGCTGAAGCCTGCTGGCTCTGGAGGTGTAAGGGGTAGATGCCTTTGACACGTTCAAGCCAAACTCTTTGCCCGGCAGGCAAGCTATGAACAATCGGGGTGCCTCCATAGGTCATTAAAAAATTGACTTCTTCTTCTTTTTCGGTATCGCCCAAGACTTTAATGTCCAAGGTGTTTTCCATGAAATCAAATCCTTGCCATGCACCAGCTTCATCGCGTACACCCACAAGCCAGGTGGCTAATATGCTACCGCCGAGAGCGCGGAACCTAGTTATAGATTGTTTTTCTCTTTTTGACAGTGCCACGCTGCTTGGTAATACCAAGACGCCTGGAACACTGGCTTCAAGTTGCTCAACTGTAGTGATGGTCTGAAATGGTATTTTGTATTTGCGTAAAAATATTTCCCACACACGCACGTTGATTTGGGCATCTACACCACCCGTTGCCAAGAATTTTTTATTTGTTGGTGATGCGTACAGGATGACTTGTTTGAGCAGTGGTTTGAATATTGAATCCTGTGTCATTCCAGTCGGTAGGAATCTTGTGCTGACAAAGGACTCACTCGCGCTGGTTGCAAGAGTCGTCGAAGCTGGAGTTTTGCCAGCAGTTGCCTTGAAAATGTCAGGAGGTAAAAAAAAGTGATCTGGCAAGGCTACTGCTGGTGTATTAGTTGTAGTTACAGTGGTTTTTTCAGGCGCAGTACTACACGCCTGAAATAAGGTTAAAAGTGCAATTAAAGAAATATTTTTCAAAATGTCAAAAGTAATTTTCATGGAATGTTTTGAAATTTTTATGGTTTTTGACGGAAAGAAGTTATTATTTATTTTATTAAAAATAATATAGTATAAAGTTCTCTTGTATCTTGTGATAGGAGGGTCTTAGAGTAGGCGCTCATTTTGATGGATTGCCAAGATGCTGTTGCATACATGTATGCTTAATTTGATAGCATGAACCCTGGCTTTCTCAATGAAATGAGGCTGCAAACGGTCATGGGCAGTGACCTCTCCTCCAGCCAAATCGACAGGTAACAAGCATAGTGTGCTCACAAATTGTTGATGCTGTGTTTTATGTTCACGAAGAAGCTTTGTCGTTAATTTATACCGCGTTCCAAGAGAAGTTTGTGGCAGCGCACGTGCGGATTTGAAATATCATATGCTCGAAATAATCGCAAAACTATGCAACAAACAAATATTGCCCCTTTAAATGCTAGGTTGGGTTTGCCAGGCCTACCTGATTTGACTGACAACTTGGTCGTCGGTGGACTCTATTTATTGATCGCTGAAACTGCTTCTGCACGGTTCCCGTTGTTGGCGACGAGCTTGGCCGATGGTCTTGACAGAGGGGTGAACTGCCGTTTGCTGTTGCAGCAAAATCCAGAAACCCTGGTTGATCGGTTGCAGTCCTTTGGCAACTTGCATATTTTGCAGTCTATTCATGACGGGTTGCTTCAGTTGTTCACGATCCAAGATGAGTTTTCGAAAAAAATGTTTCGCCATGGAGCGGATGCTTTTGTAAAGGAACTTGAGCACTTTGTCTTTCCTGATGGCTGCTTTGTCGTTTTTGATCAGGCAGATGACTTGTTGGCACTCCATGATGTTCTTATCTCCTTGGATCAGGTCGAAGTGTTGAAAAAGTGGGCTCAAGTTCATAACATCACATTTTTATTGGTGTTGACTCGAACCACCGATGCACATGCAAGCACCATCAATGCGCTGATGGACAATTTGACAGGTATTGCCCGTTTGGGGGCCACGCGAAATGGGTTGGAGTTGACATTTGATTATTGGCAGTCGTATGAGGGGACAACGGCTGGGCGCAGTTTTTCTTTGAAGCAACTTCCGACAGGGCTGTACGAGGCGGGAAATATCCAGGTATTTAGCAGCGGGGAAAGTGTTGAACCTGCTTTCGAGAATGTTGAGGCAGGCGACGCTCAAATTTTCTATATGGATCCCGGTTTGGATAGTTTCTCCAAACAAGCCCAAGGCGAGTGGCGGCGTGTGGATACCTTGGTTGGCATGATGCATGCCACTCGGAATATTCGATCTGCAACTTGTATCTTGTTGTTTGATAAGGGGGTGCAGTTACGGCAGTTGGCTGAAACCGTGCATACTTTGCGGCAGTCCTTAGGCCGTTATGCCCGCATTGTGGTGCAGGAAAAAGATGCTTCTCTTCGCTATCAGAATGAAGCACTTCTTCTTAAATTGGGCTTGAATCTCGTTATCAATCGGGATGTGCCTCTGAGTAGGCTGCCTTTATTGCTAGAGTCGCTCAAGGGGCAAATTTTCAGCCGCGATGTCGATATTAATTTTGAAGCTGCACTGGCGAGTGTTTTGCCTACGCAATTGCACGGTTATTTGTCTCCCACGCGTTTTGTGCGAGAAGTGATTTTGATTCTTGATCGTGCAGAAACACTCAATGTGCCGTGTGTTCTGATCATTGGTCAACCTGCTGAAAATCTCACTTTGCATGATTTGGTGATCAACAACCATATTTCCCGCTCGGGTGACCTGATTACGGTAGATACACAAGACAGTTTTGTGTTTTTAAATGCATGCCCACAAACGGCAGTCTTGTCGACCATTGAGCGCTTGATCGGTATGACGGTAGATGAAGCATTTTCAAACGTCAGGTTCGTGGTCACCCAAGAGGAAATACACGCAGAGTTGGCCGCACTCTCGCGTTCCGCATCGACTGAGTTACTACCAGACTACACTTCAGAGTCTTCGGCAACTATTGAGCCTGTTATTGACGCAGGGTCGGTTCACAGTGGTCTGAGCAGCCAAGACGCATCAGGTCATGCGGTTGCTCCAAAAGCCTCCGTAATTGTCAAGCCAAAGCTGTTTTCCGAGTCATTTGCCAAGCATGCGGTGTTGCCACAAGTCCGTGGAAACCCGGTCACTATAAACTCTCCGCAGCTCAAAAAACCTACCCTGCAGAAGGATACCTCTTTGAAGATGGTTTCTGCTCCAGCTGGGCTTGATTCAGTTGAACCTTTGTTTGATTACGATGTGGTCTCTTCAGCGGCAGCTTTTGGTAAAAATGAAGCACCAAGGGCAACACGTGCGGCGCAAAAAAAATAAACCATTGGTATTTCCTCAATGAAAAAAAATGTATGCATTATTGTTGTTTCGATTTTGTGTCCGGTACTCAGTTTCGCCCAAGCAATGGGGGTTGCAGGGGGGGGGATCACTGAGTCCAGAAGTGCAGTGACTTCAATTTCAGACGGAGGCATCATTGCCCCATTCCAGTACATTGCTCCTGTTGATGAGGATGCAACGAAAAAAGAAAACACACCGCCAAGAAGCCGTGTGCAGCAGCGCATCATGGATCTCAATAATGCAGGCGATTACCAAACTGCAGGAACTGAAGGCGTGAGCTTGATGGCCACGGAAAAGCTTGACGATGAATTGCAACTGATTGTTGCCAACAGTCTGGCTTGGACGGGGCGCGTTAAGGAGGCTGTTCCGGTGTACCAAGGTATTAGCAAAGGGCCATATGCCAATCAAGCCAATTTGGGGCTGGCCAATATAAACCGTTGGCGTGGTCGGGATGATCTTGCGAAGCCGGTGTATCAAAGTATTCTTGAAAAAGATGCCTCCAATATGGATGCGCAAGAGGGGCTTGCCTTGGCCAAGCGCGAGCTGAGTCCACGCACTACGTTGACTGCAGGTGTATCAGAGGACTCGTCAAATCTGAAGCGTAGACTTGGCGCAGTCAATCATCGCTGGAGAGATCAGACTGGTGCAAATATTTTTGAAGTTGAAAGCAGCGGCTTTTATGATTGGATGCCAACTGATGCGGAGGCTCAGCGCGATTTGACGCTGCGCTACCAGGGTTTGGCGTTGCCTCTCAAGCCAAGTTTGGAACTGAACATGCCCACGCGTTTGAATCCGTCACTGTATGGCACCGCCAAAATCAAGTTGCTGGATGATCTTGTGACGCTCGGTGCTGGCCGAATCAATTGGGGCAAGGCAGTGGCAAATCCTATTGCTGAGCGACAGGGCCTTTCCGCCAGTTATCTGAGTGCAGAAATCATGCAATCTTTTACGATGGGCAGTTTGACAGGGCGAGTCAATTATTACGGTGTTTCGGACGGTAATGTAATTCTGACTACCGGGCTGGATTTTAATTCTGCTTGGCGACCCTTTGGCAGTCACTTCAAGCCTTTTGCAGGTGTGGAAACAAGGTCTGCCCAAAAAAACGTGAGCACGTACTGGTCGCCAGCACAGGGATCAGGGAGTATTTATGCCGGTTTGATGGGTGAGTGGAGTGATGCGGACTGGAGCTTTTTTGCATCGGCTCAGCTAGGCGCTCCTTTGTTTGGTGATGCAGGAAGTAGTTGGAGTGTTTCTGCTGGCGGTAAACATTGGTTGACCAATGATATTGCTCTAGGGATGAATTTATGGTCAATGGCCAGTTGGCGTGACAATGCCACTTACCGGGCGCGTTCCTTGAATGTCAACTTGGAGAAACTTTGGAACTGAAGCGTTATTTCAGATTCATATTGGCAGTCCTCGTTACCGTAGGACTGTTTTGGGCGTTGGCTCTCAGTTATCAGACGGTTCGAGAGCAAGAGGGCTCTTTCAGTGCGTTGCTGGAAAGTTATGTTCTGACTGCCATTGCAGGCTATTTGCTGTTTTTCTTGGTGTTACTGGTCATTCGGTATGGCGTTTTGATCATGTACTCATTTTTTGACCATATTGAGTCGTTATACAAAAAGCGGGCATACACACCGCCCCGGCTTTCAGAGGAACGATCCTTGCCCATGGTGACGATTGTTGTTCCTGCATTTAATGAAGGTGTAGTGATTCAACCCGCCTTGCGCGCATTGATCGATTTGGATTACCCTAACTACGAAGTGATTGTGGTTGATGATGGGTCTACTGATGACACATATGAAAAAGCCATGATCGTTGCCCGGGAAAGTCTTGAGGTTTCTATTCGTGTCGTGACCAAAAAAAATGCAGGTAAAGCAGAAGCACTTAACACCGGCATGACCTTGGCTCGTGGTGAGTTTGTTTTGAATATGGACGGCGATACCAAACTGTCTCGCAATACTTTGCGCGTTTGTGTTCCGCATTTTGATAATCCGTCCATTGGTGCAGTGGCAGGCAATGTCAAGGTTGTTAATCGGGAAAATGTATGGACGAATATTCAATCGCTTGAATACGTAGAAGGTTTGGCGATGGCTCGTAAAGCGCAGAGTTTTTTGCGCTCTGTGAACATCATTCCTGGACCATTGGGGATGTTTCGCAAATCGGTGTTGCAGCAAGTCGGTGGATACGATCATGACACCTTTGCGGAGGATTGTGATTTAACGCTCAAAATGCTTATGAAAGGCTGGCATATCGCGTACGAGCCACTTGCGATAGCCTGGGTAGAAACCCCCAGTGGTTTGTTGGATTTGCTCAAACAACGGTATCGCTGGACGCGTGGCATTTTGCAGGCAACCAAAAAGCACAGCCATGCACTTTGGAACCCTAGAAAAACGGGGGTGAATTTTTACATTTTGTGGTACATGCTGTTTGAAGGTATCGTCTGGCCTTTCTCAACCATTCTGGGCAATTTGTTTTTTATTTATGTAAGTTTCCAGTTCGGGTTAGCTGTTTTATTGTTCTATTGGTGGTTGCAATTGACAGTGCTCGACGTGGTCGCAGCAGCATACTGTGTTGTTATTGAGGAGGAAGATCCGGCCTTAATTCTTTATGCTGTATTGTTCAGGGTTTTCTATATCAATATTACAGATATTTCGAAGGCATTTGCCTCTATTGAAGAATGGCGTGGGGCGACGATGACTTGGGGCAAGCTTGAACGGGAAGGTAAACTTTAAATATGGATTTGATCTCAATTTTGGCGACGGTGATTTTGGTCACCACCATCGGCACCATGGTCGTAGGTGTTGGTGCATACGCCGCATTCAAGTTGCGTGATAAACGTAAACCGAATAAAAGTCGTGGGGATGCGACGATGAATGCAATGGGTTTGCAAGAGCCCATATTTCTTAAACCCTATACGCCCATGCCACGCGTGGATATGCCAATCAAGGCTGAATAAGGATTGGGTTAATGGCACGAAATTCAAACGAAGAGCCCAACGGAGATTCAAACGTTGACCATCGTCAACAGCGACCCGTTTTTCGGCGTGTTGGTTTTTATATGCCTTTCATGATTCTTTTGGGCATTGCACTTCCTTCGTTTGTATTTTTGATCATGATGCAAATCAACGGTTGGAAACTGCCATTGATAGGTTTGCAAAATATGGTAGCTCGCATGGCTCCATCCAGTTCGAATGTCATCTTGTATGCGTCTCCTACTTCCAAAGCTTACTTCGCCACGATTGGTGGTAATTACGATACTTTGCTGAATCCTTGGCGCAGTTATTTCAAAGACCGATCCATTCAAGCGGTCGAGCTGAATACGCCAGCGGAGCTTAATAAGCAAAGTAGGGGGGTTTTAATTGTTCCTTCGGCCCTGGCATTGAATGACCAAGAACGCGATGCCATCTTGTCATTTAAAGCCAAGGGTGGTGGTGTCCTTGCGACTTGGGCTACCGGCACCCGGAATGGCTCTGGTGACTGGGCTGGTTGGCAGCTGATTGAGGCCCTGGGGGCCAAGGTTGTGGGTGAACTCCCTGCGGACTCAGAAGCACGGCAATTGACCCTGACAGGTGAATCACCATTGTCATTTCAGCAACCCGCGGGTACTCGGATCTGGATGGGTAAAACAACCGAATCACTGTTGCGCTTGACGGGTGAGTCCGTGGCAGCTAGGTTCATGGATTGGCAGAGGGTGTTGGATGAAAACCGGCGTAATGAGGGGGCGATTGTGTTTTCTGAAACAACCCCGGACAGTGGACGGGCTGTTGTGTTTGCATTTGCAGAAACCAATTGGGAGTCTCGACCTTTTGCACCTCGTCAACTGATTGACGATACGCTGAAGTGGTTGCAGCGGCAGCCTTCCATTGTTCGTTCGGCTTGGCCAAATGGGAAGATTGCGGCCCAAGTGATTGAAATGGACACCGAGCAAGGGTTTCAGAATGCCTCAGCTTTTGCGAGCATGATGAAATCGATTGATTACCGTGCTACTTTTTATGTGCTGACTTCCGTGGCTACCCAGTTCCCTGAGCTGTTGAGAGCGCTCGCAAAGGACTTCGAGATTGGATACCACGGGGACGTTCACGTCAGCTTTAAGGATCAGCCAGCCTATACAC
The DNA here is from genome assembly GCF_019973615.1 of Rhodoferax lithotrophicus. Classification (GTDB taxonomy): domain Bacteria; phylum Pseudomonadota; class Gammaproteobacteria; order Burkholderiales; family Burkholderiaceae_C; genus Rhodoferax; species Rhodoferax lithotrophicus. The sequence continues at coordinate 471,607 of NZ_AP024238.1, forward strand.
AAGAACAGCGCATCGTCAACATGAAGGCTGAATTGGCCAGTGTATTGGCCGACACATCAACGATCACGGGTTTTCGTGCCCCTACTGAGGGCTATGACACCACAACGGAAATCGCTTTGCAAAAGCATGGCATTCGTCACCATGCTGCAGACCCTAGCCGACTAGAGGGACGGCTTCCTGCGCTGGTCAAAATGGATGGTGTTGCCGTGGAAGATTCGCTGGTGGTTTTGGCACGGACACAGCGTGATGACATTAACCTTAATCATGAGAAATTGGATATCGATCAAACGACCAAAGCGTTGAATGATGATTTCGACTTGGCATTAGAGACTGGTTCATTGGGATTTTTGAGTGTTCACAGTCAAAATTTCGAAGAGGGCAGTGTGCTGAGGTCAGCTATGCCCGCTTTTCTGGAACATGTGCAAAAGAAGAAAAACAACGTTTGGTTGTCATCAAGTGGGCAGATTGCGCAGTGGTGGCGTGACAGGGAGCGTGTCAGTATCAGCTCTTCTGTTGCTGGAAAGCGCTTGGACTTCAACTTGACGGTCAAAGGTAATTTACCGATCAATGGAATGACACTCACCATCATGTTGCCGCAAAAGGGCGTGTTGCCGACGGTACGATCTACCAAGGTTGGTACATACGTGCCACGCATAGCCAAATTGGATGACTATCGGGCCGTTGTTATTTTTGACAATATGAAACCTGGTGATTATGTGTACCAAGCCTCGTTTTAATGGTGAGGCACTCCAGTGAAGTGCCCGTTTGTGGCAGCCCGTTCATTTCAGATTTTCTCATGCCGATTGACGGGCAATCAGCCTCATCCTCTGCGGGTGCTTCATCTTTGAGATGAAGCACCTCACATGGTTAAACCACTTGCAAGTGATGTGTTACCAGTTTGAAGTCCGGGTCTTCCGGGAATGATTTGATGACAAAACCCAGTCCTTTCATGAGCTTGAGCATGTTGGGATTGTTTGCCAGTACAAGACCTTCAATCTCGGTCAGGCCTTTTTCGCGTGCAAAGTCCATGATGGACAACATCAGCCGAGAACCCAAGCCTTTGCCTTTAAATTCATCTGCGACTACCAATGAGAACTCACAACTGGCGCGATCCGGGTTCGTGATATAGCGAGATACACCGACGATGCGCGTGACCTCTACCGCCTGGCCCTGCGTGTCTGTAGTTGCTTCGGTAATCAGCGCCACCAGTGCCATTTCCCGGTCATAGTCGATCAGCGTAAAGCGTGACAGCATCGTGGCTGGCAACTCTTGCATGGAGGACACAAAGCGGAAATAACGGCTCTCGGGCGATAGCCCACGCACAAAACTTTGCAGCATGCTGGCATCGTCCGGGTGTACCGGGCGCACCACATATTCCCCGCCACCAGCCAACATACACAGCTGCTCGTGTTGTGACGGATACGGCAATATCGCCAAGTGGTTGTAATGACGTACCGATGGTGCGGTGTTATCGACCACGATGCGGGCATCTACAGCCAGCGCACCAGATTCATCCACGATGATGGGGTTGATGTCCATTTCACGCAGCTGTGGCAGCTCGCAGACCATTTCAGACACACGCAGCAATATTTGCTCCAGTGCTTCCATGTTGGCGGCCGGGGCTCCTCGCCATAAGCCAAGGGTTTCAGCCACGCGAGATCGCTCAATCAGGCGGCGTGCCAAAAACTGGTTCAACGGCGGCAGCTCCATGGTGCGGTCATTGATGAGCTCAATCATGGTTCCTCCTGCACCAAATGCGATGACAGGGCCAAACGGCGCATCAGTGACCAGCCCCACACACACCTCGCGGCCACGCTTCTGGCTGGACATGTTTTGGATCGTCACCCCGTTAATACGGGCGTTGGGTTGCAGCTTGGTCACGGCCTGGATCATGTCCAGGTAGGTGTCACGCACGCTCGTAGCGGTCAAAATATTCAGTGCCACACCTTGCACATCTGACTTGTGGCTGATGTCTGGCGAATCAATCTTGAGCGCCACCGGAAAGCCCAACTGCGTGGCAATCATGATGGCCTCATTGGCGCTACGTGCCAAAATTGTTTTGGTCACCGGGATATGAAAAGCTGCCAACAAGGCCTTGGATTCCATTTCGGTAAGCACCTTGCGCCGCTCGGCCAGCACACTTTCAATCAGCAGGCGAGCACCCTCCACATCCGGCTTGGCCAGGTCAGACAAGGGGGGCGGTGTTTGTTGCAGCAGTTGCTGGTTTTGGTAGAACGAGGCAATGTTGCCAAACGCGCCCACTGCCGCCTCAGGCGTGCGAAAGCTGGGAATAGTGGCATCGTTCAAAATCTTGCGTGCTTCACCTACCGTGGCATCCCCCATCCAGCAGGTCAACAGCGGCTTGTTCACATGGCGGTTAAAACCTGCAATGGCCGTAGCCACCGCATCACCGTCGGCCCCCATCTTGGGGGAATAGATAGCCAAAATACCATCAATTTGTGGGGCCTTGCTGACCGCCTCAATGGCTGCGCGGTATTGTTCCGGGCCAGCGTCTTCTGACACATCAATCAAATCAGTTAGTGTGGCCAATTGTGGTAACAATGGCTTCAGGGCCAGTGCCTGCTCGGGTGTTAACCGCCCCAGCTCCAGATGAATCTCGCTCACCCAATCGGCGGCCAAAACACCCGGACCACCGCCGTTGGTAATGATGGCCAAGCGTTTGCCGACCGGTTTGTATCTTGATGCCAGGCATTTGGCCGCTGAAAACAGTGCCACAAACGAACGCACCCGTACCGCCCCAGCGCGACGCAGCGCCGCATCAAACACATCGTCGCTGCCCACAATCGTGCCTGAGTGGGTCAGTGCTGCCCGATTCCCGGCCGGTTTACGCCCCGCTTTGAGCACGACCACAGGCTTGGCGTTGGCGGCCGCGCGCAAGGCACTCATGAAACGTCTGGCGTTGGTGATGCCTTCCATGTAAATCACAATGCTGTGGGTTTTGGCATCCGAGGCCAAAAAATCCAGCACTTGTGCCATATCCACGGCGGTATTGGGTCCCAGGGACACCACGGTAGAGAATCCCACTGCATTCTTTTTGGCCCAATCCAGAATGGATGAAGTCAAGGCACCAGACTGCGACACCAGCGCCAGTGGCCCTGAAGTGGCCAAATCGCCAGCCACACTGGCATTAAGATGTAAATCAGGCCGCTGAAACCCCAAACTATTGGGTCCAAGCAGGTAAATGCCATCACGCGTGGCCATTTTGTGAAGTTCTGCAGCCAGACCGGCATCAATCCCGGTTGAGATGACCAACGCAGCATGGCATTTAATGCGGCCCGCAATTTCAAGTGCTGCGGTCACCTCGTTGGCGGCCAAGGCGATGATGGCCAAGTCTGCATGCACAGAGGCCAAGTCTGCCAAGGTGCCGCTGGCATGAATGTCCAAAAATACCAGCTTGCCGGTAAACCTCTGGGCGGTGATGGCTTGGTGCAAGGCCTTGGCCTGAGGTGTGTGCGATTCAGGCGCATCTGGCCTGCCAGCAAACACCACAATAGAGGCTGGCGAGAATAGCGCGCTTAAAAAATGCTTGTCCATGAAACTACCTATTGACAATATAACGGTGTGGCAAAAAGACCCGGCCCAAGCTTAACCTGTGCGGATATTATTTTGTTGATATATCTCACTTGAGCAATTGTTTACCTTGAACTTTATGTCAATCACCGAGACTTGGCTTGGCACTGCCAGGCTCCCTTTTCTGGTGTTTACACCCGTCTGTGTCCTGCTTGGCGTGGTCTGTGCCCAAGCGATGCAGCCTGTTAGCCCATGGGCCATCGCTCTGGTCTTGTGTGGGGCTCTGGGGGCGCACATCAGTGTGAATGCATTCAACGAAGTACTGGACTTCCGCAGTGGCCTGGATGCTTTGACCGTTAAAACGCCCTTCAGCGGCGGCAGTGGCACGCTCATAGCCCACCCTGAACTGGTACGTAGTGCCTGGGTCTTGGCCTATGGCAGTTTGTTGATCTGTGTGCTGGTAGGCATTTACTTCGTCGTCATCCAAGGGTTTGCCCTATTGCCGATTGGATTGATGGGCGTGACCTTGGTGCTGGCTTATACCCGTGCCATCACGCGTGTTCCCATGCTCTGCCTGATGGCACCGGGTTTGGGTTTTGGCCCGTTGATGGTTCTGGGTACGCAGCTGGCGCTTACCGGACATACCAGCATCATGGCCTGGGTGGCTTCACTGGTGCCGTTCTTCCTGGCCAATAACCTGTTGTTACTGAACCAGTTTCCTGATGCCGAGGCAGACCGCCAGGTGGGGCGTCGTCATTTGGTCATCGTTGCGGGTTGCGCCAAAGCTGCCCGCTGGTATGCCGCGCAGGCGGCATTGGCCCATCTGTGTCTGATCACCGGTGTGTTGACCCGGACCCTGCCTTGGGGAGCGGCGGCGGGTCTGTTGATGCTGCCACTCACCATCACCACGGCGCGCCAGGTGTTGATCCATGCCGGTGATACAACACGCTTGCTGCCAGCCATGGCACGTAATGTGCAAATTACCTTGCTTACCCCAACGCTGATGGCTTTGGGACTCTGGCTGACATGAGTGCACCCCTGTTGCGCCGTATTGCCCACCTGGATATGGATGCGTTTTATGCATCCGTAGAGCTGCTGCGTTACCCGCAACTCAAAGGCTTGCCGGTGGTGATTGGTGGTGGGCGCAGACCGGTGGATGACGCATTGCAGCTGGGGCAGGTTGAGCGCCCGTTACACAAAATACCGGTCTCCGAGTTCCCGTTGTTACAAGACTATACCGGCCGGGGCGTCATCACCACCGCTACTTATGCCGCGCGTCAGTTTGGCGTGGGCTCCGCCATGGGGCTGATGAAAGCCGCCAAACTGTGTCCGCAGGCCATTTTGCTGCCGGTGGATTTTGCTGAGTACCGGCGTTACTCCAAGGCCTTCAAAGCCATCATTCTGGAGATCGCCCCGCTGATGGAAGACCGTGGTGTGGACGAGGTCTATATCGATTTTACCGATGTGCCAGGCGGCCAGCGCGAAGGGGGCAGGGTGCTGGCACGACTGATCCAGAAAAGCATTTTTCAGCATACCGGCCTGACCTGCTCGGTGGGTGTGGCTCCCAACAAACTGCTGGCCAAAATGGCCAGTGAATTCAACAAACCCAACGGCATCGCCATCGTCACTGAGGCCGATCTGGAGACCCGAATCTGGCCCTTGGCCTGCCGCAAGATCAACGGCATTGGTCCCAAATCTGATGCCAAGTTACAAAGCCTGGGTATCACCACCATCGGTGAACTGGCCAAGCAAGAGCTGGATTGGTTGATGGATCACTTTGGCCAAAAAACCGGTGCCTGGATGTTTGATGCTGCCCGTGGGCTGGATCGTCGAGTGGTGGAAACCAGCAGCGAACCGGTGTCCATCAGCCGCGAAACCACTTTCGAGCGCGATCTGCATGCCGTGCGTGACAAAGCCGAACTGGGGGCCATCTTTACCCAATTGTGCGAACAAGTGGCGGCAGACCTGGCACGCAAAGGTTATGCCGGCAAAACCATTGGCATCAAGCTGCGGTATGACAATTTCAAAGCAGCCACGCGCGACCAAACCGTGGAGGACTATGTGGCAGATGCCAAAGTGATCCGCCAGATTGCCGGCCAGTGCCTCAAACGTGTGCCGTTGACCCAACGCTTGCGCCTTCTGGGTGTGCGTGTGGCCTCTCTGGTGAAGATTGACGAGGTGAATTCTGTTCCGCAAAAAGTGCCTCTTACGCATATAAATAAAGCGCATGAAGCTATGAATTCAGTAGCTATTAATCCAGAGCTTTTTTAGCAAAAGTAAATCACGGCGTTATGCTCTGCAGCATATGACGCGGGCCTCTAAACTCGGGCTGTCAAACCCGGTTGAACATCTGCATGACAGATGCAACCTCTTTCCCATACCCACGGTCAAAAGCCGTTTTGATTGGAGCTAACTATGCAACTTGATGCCTTGATGCGTCGAATGAGTATCCGTTTTCGCATGTATGGAGCCATAGGCACCGTGGTGGTTGCTTTGGCCGTTGTGGGAGGCATCGGTGTCGCTGCCCAGCTTTATGCCAACAGCATCACCGCGCATCTGGTGAATCGCGACGTGAATGCCATGACCGAGGTGGCCCACATGCAATTGGCCATGGGGGTGCTGCGCTTGAATGAAAAAGACATGGTCATCCAGTATGAAAACTCGGTTGAATCATCCAAATACAAAGAAGGCTGGGCAAGTGCCTTTGCCCAGCTTGAAACCTCTGCCAAAAACTTGACCCCGTTGTTGACCGAGGAGGCTCAGCGCGCCCGGCTGGCGCAGGTATTGAATGATTTACACCAGTACAACACCGAGTTTGAGCCCATGGCCAAACAACTCGAAGCCATGAGTTTTGCTTCGGCCCAGGTGGCCTCTGCCACCATTGGCAAGCTGCAACCCCTGATTGAGCAGGCCAATAGCAGCTTGAGCAGCCTGGCTTCAGAACTGCAAGCGAATATGCACAATAACCAAATTGCACTGCAGGCCACCGTCAACCGTGTGGTCTGGTTAATCGCCGCTGTAACGCTGCTCATTTTGGCCATCCTGGTGCCCTTGACGCTGCTGAACATGCGTTCTATCTGTGAACCCATCGACCTGGCTGAACGGATGGCGCGAGCCATTGCGCATGGAGACCTGAGTGATATGCACATCCATACGCAGGGCAGTGATGAAGCCGCTCATTTGCTGTGTGCATTGAAGGATATGCAAGGCGCACTGGCCAATCTGGTTGGGCAAGTGCGTCAATCAACCGACAGCATCTCCACGGCCAGTGCCGAAATCGCCAGTGGTAACCAGGACTTGAGCCAGCGTACCGAGCAGACAGCCAGCAACTTGCAGCAAACCGCCAGCAGCATGGATCAGCTGACCCATATGGTGCAGCAAGCCACCCAGGCCTCCCAGCAAGCGAACCAACTCAGCGCCTCGGCCGGTGAAGTTGCTGCGCGTGGTGGAACGGTCGTGGCCGAAGTGGTCCGCACCATGCAAGACATCAACGTCAGTTCCAAAAAGATCAATGACATCATCAGTGTGATTGATGGCATTGCCTTTCAAACCAATATCCTGGCCTTGAATGCGGCGGTTGAAGCCGCCCGGGCCGGCGAGCAGGGGCGTGGTTTTGCCGTTGTCGCCAGCGAGGTGCGTTCCCTGGCTGGCCGCAGTGCGGAAGCCGCCAAAGAAATCAAGCTGCTGATTGGCAACAGTGTGGAGCGGGTTGAGGCCGGTGCCCGCCTGGTCGCCGATGCTGGAAAGACCATGACCGATATCGTGGCCTCGGTACAGCGTGTTACCGACATCATGGGCAACATTACCTCCGCCGCAGAGGAGCAAAACGACGGTATTGGCAAAGTTAATCATGCCGTTGCGGAGCTGGATCAAATGACGCAACAAAATGCCGCACTGGTGGAGCAATCAGCGGCTGCCGCACACAGCATGAGTGAGCAAGCCCAACATCTGGCCAAGTTGGTCGCCACATTCACATTAACCGATAGCCATCCGATCCCGCCCTCTTTGAGACTTGTGGGCTGATCCGATTAATATGCGGTCTGATTTATGTTTAAACCAACTACTTGCTAGCCCACAAAGTAAAAGCCATGTTGACGGCCGAGCATTCCACCATGACATTGCACCAGTTGTTCACGGGTGATCTGAACCTGTTGCAGCGTTTTATTGATGCGTTGCCGGTGCAGTGTTTTGTCAAAAACGTCCACAACCAGATGGTGCTGATCAACCAGGCTGGTGCGCACATGCTGGGGTCAACCGTGCAAGCGGTGCGCGGCCAATCCTTGGCGACGTGGTTCGATGCCGAGCAGATGGCGCGGATCGCAGCGCAGGACAAGCAGGTCTACGCGCAGAGCAAAACGCTGCACTTTGAAGAAACCCTGTGGGATGCCCAACATGCCCAATTTCTTCGCAGTGTCACCGCTAAAACACCGGTGTTTGATGCTCAGGGCCAGCCTCAATTTGTCATTGGGTTGATGATCGATGTCACCGGGCAGAAAGCCCTTGAGGCCCAGACGACGAGTGAATTGCAGCTGCTGGAATTGCTGGCCACCAACACACCACTCACAGACTTGCTGGAAGCCTATGCCCACAGTTTTGAGTTCAATTTTTCTGGCGTGATGTGTTCGGTACTGCTGATCGATCCCGACGGCCTTCACCTGCGCCACGGGGCTGCACCCAGTTTGCCCAAGGCTTATTGCGATGCCATTGATGGCTCGGCCATCGGGCCTGCTGTCGGCTCCTGTGGCACGGCCGCATTCACCCGCCAGGCCGTCATCGTCAGCGACATTGCCCGCGACCCTCTGTGGCAGGACTACCGGGACCTGGCCTTGTCGCACAACTTGCACGCCTGTTGGTCGGTGCCTATTTTGTCGACCAAAGGCCGGTTGCTGGGAACTTTTGCCAACTACCACTTGCAGCCACGCAGCCCACAGCCGCAGGAGTTGCAGGCCATTCAGCGCAGCGCATATTTGCTCGGGCTGGCGGTTGAACACCACCACATCCAGCAAGATCTGCTTCGGCAGGAGACGGCCCTGCGCGAGAGCGAGGCGCGCTACCGCACGCTGGTGGAGTGGTCGCCCGAGGCTGTGGCGGTACACCGTGCCGGCGTGATTGCCTATGTGAATACCGCTTGCGTCAAGCTCTTGCGCGCCAACTCACCAGCGGATTTGCAGGGTAAACACATCATTGACCTGCTGCACCCGGATGACCGTGCACGCGGCCTGGCGCGGGCCCAGCAAGCCATGGAATCCGGTGTGGCTGCCCCCCTGATTGAAGAGCGGCTGCTGCGCCTGGACGGCAGCATCGTTGAAGTGGAAATTCAAAGTACGGCCATCGTCTACGACGGCGCACCTGCCGTGTATGTGGTGGCGCATGACCTCACCAAGCGCCACGAAGACCAGGAAACCATTCACCACCTGGCTTTTTTTGATGCCTTGACCGGCCTGCCCAACCGCCGTCTGATGCTCGATCGCCTGCAGCAGGCGCTGGCCAGTGCGGCGCGTAAACAGCTTTTTGGTGCGGTTTTGCTGCTGGATCTGGACAACTTCAAACAGCTTAACGACTTGCTCGGCCACAACATGGGTGATGCCTTGCTGCAGCAAGCCGCCCAGCGCGTGCTGGGTTGTGTGCGCAAGAGCGACAGTGTGGGCCGGGTCGGTGGTGACGAGTTCATGGTGCTGCTGGACACCTTTGCCAGCAGTGCCTCCCAGGCTGCCCAATACACGGAAACGGTAGCGCAAAAAATACTGGCCCAGTTGGCCGAGCCCTACACCCTGGCGGGCAAAAGCTACACCAGTACCTCCAGCATCGGGGCCATGGTCTTCATGCAGGGGAGCGAGAACCGCGACAGCGTTGTGAAACATGCCGATGCCGCCATGTACCAGGCCAAAGCCGCCGGACGCAACACGGTGTGCTTTTTTGACCCGGCCATGCAGGCGCAGGCGGTGGCACGTGCCGAGTTTGAGCAGGACATGCGCGACGGCTTTGATCAACGCGAGTTCACGCTGTATTACCAAATCCAGGTGGACAGTCAGAGCCAGATCATGGGTGCCGAAGCGCTGGTGCGCTGGCGCAGCGCCAAACGCGGCATGGTCTCGCCGCTGGAATTTATTTCCCTGGCGGAAGAAAACGGCATGATTCTGCCGCTGGGCCAATACGTGCTGGAAGCCGCCTGCGCACAACTTGTGGACTGGGCGCAGCAGCCGGCCACCGCCGCCTGGACGGTGGCGGTAAACGTCAGTGCACGCCAGTTTGCACACGTCAATTTTGTCGACAACGTGGTGATGGCGTTGCAAAAAACCGGTGCCAATCCGCTGCTCCTGAAGCTGGAGCTGACCGAGAGCATGCTGCTGAAAAACGTTGAGGCGGTGATCGCCAAAATGAACGCCATCAAGGCGCTCGGCGTGAGCTTTTCACTGGATGACTTTGGTACCGGCTACTCGTCACTGTCTTACCTGAAATTGTTGCCGCTGGCGCAGCTCAAAATTGACCAGTCGTTTGTGCGCGACCTGTTGACCGACCCCAACGATGCGGTGATTGCCCGCACCGTGGTGGCGCTGGGTCACAGCCTGGGCATGCGGGTGATTGCCGAAGGTGTTGAAAACGCCGCCCAGCGCGACCTGTTGGCCAGCATGGACTGCGACGCTTTTCAGGGCTACTACTTTGGCCGCCCTGTGCCGCCTGAGAATATACCCCTGTTTTTATAAGAAATAAGGCTGTAGCGCTTGTCAATCAAGCGCAAAGTGCTATTTATAAGATAGTGTTCTGTAGGTCTACTGGCGCGCATTGCGGTGGTTGGCGGGCAGCGCCTGTGGCCAACTGCTGCGAAACGGATTGATGTCCAGGCCACCCCGGCGGGTGTAGCGGGCATACACACTGAGCTTGTGCGGCTTGCAGTGCGCCTGGATGTCCATGAACATACGCTCCACACAATCCTCATGAAAACCGTTATGGTTTCGATAGCTGACGATGTAGCGTAGCAGGCCAGCTTGCTCAATTTGCGGCCCAAAGTAGCTGATTTGTACGCTGCCCCAATCGGGTTGGCCGGTCACCGGGCAATTGCTACGCAGTAGGTTGCTGGTGAGCACCTCGGACACCGGCTCCTCGTCGGTAGCAGATGTCAACAGTTCAGGCGCGGGGGTGTAGCGGTCACAGTCCAGATCCATACGATCCAGGCTCAGGCCATCCAGCTCATAGATCGGCTCGCGGTCAAACCACTCGGCCGCAATCAACTTCACCCCCACGCTGCTGTGCACCACGCCGCCACGCCAGGCGGCTTCGGTCAGGTCGGCACGCAGACGCGCCTGCACTTCGGCGGCATCGGCAAAACGGGTGTTGTTGAAGCTGTTGAGGTACAGCTTGAACGATTTGCTTTCGATGATGTGGGTGGACTCGCACGGCACGGTGATGTGCGCCAGCGCCACCTGCGGCTTGCCGCGTGTATTGAGCCAACTCAGTTCAAACGCCGTCCACAAATCGGCCCCCAGAAATGGCAAACTGCCGCCCAGTCCCAAGGCAGCGCGCTGCGCGGCGCGAGGTATCGGGAACAGCAGCGAGGCATCGTATTGATCCGGGTAAGAGGTGGCTTTGCCCAACAAAGACTGATCTGGATGGTTCATGTGTGCTCTGTAATTTGTAGCTGTTTGCGCTTTCTTATCAAGCGCTAGAGGTCAATTTTGTATAAAAATGTTACTCCGCCAATTGCCGGCGAAACACCAGCTTGTCGGCACTGGACTGGGTTGGTGCAAACGCATAACTATCCAGGTTAAAGCCTTTGAGCTGCTCAGGCAGGCTCAGGGCATGGGTGGTGGCAAAACGTGCCATCAGGCCACGCGCACGTTTGGCGTAAAAGCTGATGATCTTGTACTGGCCGCCCTTGAAGTCTTCAAACACGCAGTCCACCACACGCGCCTTCAGCACCTTTTTGTCCACCGATTTGAAGTACTCCTGGCTGGCCAAGTTGATGATGACCGGGGTTTTGTCGCATTGAAGGCGGGTGTTCAGGTAGCTGGCGATCTGCGAACCCCAGAACTGGTAGAGGTCTTTGCCCTGTGTATTGGCCAGCTTGGTGCCCATCTCCAGCCGGTAGGGTTGCATGTAGTCCAGCGGGCGCAGCACGCCATACAGGCCACTCAGGATACAAACATGGTCTTGTGCCCAGGCTAGGTCTTGCGGGCTCAAGGTTTTGGCATCCAGCCCGTCATACACATCGCCGTTGAAGGCCAGCACCGCCTGCTTGGCGTTTTTGGCTGTGAACTTGGGTGACCAGGCGGCGTAGCGTGCCACGTTCAGGCCAGCCAGCGCATCGCTCAGGCTCATCAGGCTGGCAATTTCCTGGGGTGATTTTTGGCGCAGGATTCCGATCAGTTCAGTCGCTTGCGACACAAACAGCGGCTGGGTGTGGGGTATGTCACCGGGCGGGGCATCCAGGTCAAGCGATTTGGCGGGGGAAAGTAAAAACAGCATAGTTATCCAGTGAGCCCATACACAGCCAAAGCAGCTGTGTGCGCATTATCGCGACAGGGGTCATAAAGATTGGCTATGAATAGCTTAAGAACAATGCATCATGAAAACGATAGTTCGCCCCTATGATTCACCCATCGGCAAAACAATTTGTTTCACCGACGTTTTTTCAATCCCACCCACACAAGGAGTTCTCCATGTCCCTGATCAATACCCAAGTCCAACCATTCAAAACCCAGGCTTTTCTGAGCCGCAATGGCAAAGCCGAATTCATCACCGTGACCGAAGAAAGCCTCAAGGGCAAGTGGTCTGTGCTGATTTTTATGCCCGCCGCTTTCACCTTCAACTGCCCCACCGAAATTGAAGACGCGGCCGACAACTACGCCGAGTTCCAAAAAGCCGGTGCCGAGGTCTACATCGTCACCACTGACACCCACTTCTCGCACAAGGTGTGGCACGAAACCTCTGCCGCTGTGGGCAAGGCCCAGTTCCCGCTGGTAGGCGACCCTACCCACCAACTGACCCATGCGTTTGGTGTGCACATCCCTGAAGAAGGTCTGGCCCTGCGCGGCACCTTCGTTATCAACCCCGATGGCGTGATCAAGACGCTGGAAATCCACTCCAACGAAATCGCCCGCGATGTGTCTGAAACCCTGCGCAAGCTCAAAGCCGCCCAATTCACCGCCAGCCACCCTGGTGAAGTCTGCCCCGCCAAGTGGAAGGAAGGCGCCAAGACGCTGAAGCCTTCTCTGGAACTGGTCGGCAAAATCTAAACCACCGGCAACCTGACCGGCACGCCTTTCGTGGCGTGCCCTCAGCCGGACTGCGTCAAGGTGCATGCATCTTGCCGTCCGGCTTTTTTGTGAACAAAATAAGCCCTTGGCGCTTATAAAACATGCGCAAACAGCTATTAAAAATATAGCAAACAAAGGAATCCACCATGCTCGACCAAGACCTGAAAACACAACTTGCCGCCTACTTGCAGCGCGTCGTACAACCGTTCGAGATGGTGGCCAGCCTGGACGATTCAGACACCTCCCGTGACATGCTGAGCTTGCTGCAGACCATCCAGAGCCTGCGCAGCGACATGATCACCCTCAAAACTGATGGCACGGATGCCCGCAAACCGTCCTTCACCGTGCAACGCGTGGGGGCGACCAACAGCCTGCGCTTTGCCGGCCTGCCCCTGGGCCACGAATTCACTTCGCTGGTGCTGGCCTTGTTGTGGACGGGCGGCCACCCGCCCAAGGTTGAACAGGACGTGATCGACAGCATCCGCGCCCTGGACGGCGACTTCAACTTCGAGGTCTACATGTCCCTCACCTGCCACAACTGCCCGGACGTGGTGCAAGCCCTGAGCCTGATGGCCATCTTCAACCCCAAGGTCAAAACCGTGGTGATCGAGGGCGGCGCGTTCCAGGACGAAGTGAACCAGCGCGAGATCATGGCCGTGCCCATGGTCTTCCTCAACGGCCAGATGTTCAGCTCCGGCCACACCACGGTGGAAGAAATCGTCGCCAAACTCGACACCGGCGCGTCTGCCCGTGATGCCGCCAAACTCAGTGCCAAAGCACCCTATGACGTGCTGATCGTGGGTGGTGGCCCGGCGGGTGCCGCCGCTGCCGTGTACGCCGCCCGCAAAGGCATCCGCACCGGCGTGGTGGCCGAGCGCTTTGGCGGCCAGGTCAACGACACGCTGTCGATTGAAAACTTCATCTCGGTCACGGAGACCGACGGTCCCAAATTTGCCGCCGCGCTGGAAGCCCATGTCAAAGCCTATGACGTGGACATCATGAACCTGCAACGCGCCGACAAACTGATCCCCGCCGCCCAAGCCGGCGGCCTGATCGAGCTGCAACTGGCCAACGGCGGCACGCTCAAAACCCGCACGGTGATTTTGAGCACCGGCGCACGCTGGCGCAATGTCAACGTGCCCGGCGAGCAGGAATACAAAACCAAGGGCGTAGCCTACTGCCCGCACTGCGACGGCCCGTTGTTCAAAGGCAAGCGCGTGGCAGTGATTGGTGGTGGCAACTCCGGCGTGGAAGCCGCGATTGACCTGGCCGGTGTGGTGGCCCATGTGACGCTGATCGAGTTTGACACCAAGCTGCGGGCCGACGCGGTGCTGGTCACCAAGCTGCAAAGCCTGCCCAATGTAACGATCCACCTCAACGCGCAAACCACCGAGATCACCGGCGACGGCCAAAAGGTTAACGGCCTGAGCTACAAGGATCGCGCCACCGAGGCCAGCCATCACATCGAACTCGAAGGCGTGTTCGTACAGATCGGCCTGGTGCCCAACACCGAATGGCTCAAGGGCACGCTGGAGTTGTCCAGACACGGCGAGATCGTGATCGATGCCAAAGGCCAGACCTCGCTGCCCGGCGTGCTGGCCGCCGGTGACGTGACGACTGTGCCGTACAAACAAATCATCATCGCCACCGGTGAGGGGGCCAAAGCGGCGCTGAGCGCGTTTGATTATTTGATTCGCACGCCTGCGGTATGAGCCGCCAGAAATAGCGGGCTGCGCGTTGGCATTCTGCCCGTGTAGTCCGTGCTATTGATCGGAAAACCCGAAACCAGGCACAGCGAATTGGCCTGACCAGGACGTGACACTGGCCCGCACGGCAGCAGAAAGCAGTCTCCCATAGTGCATGACCTTAGGCTCTACGCCTTCAGGAACGCTGTCCACAGCAGGTGCATTGGGTAGCGAGAAACCAGGGGCGATCAACATCAGCACGGTCAAAAAAGTACCATTTTCATTTCGATAGGCGCTGAACAGGGCGTTGGCCCCATCGGGCATTTGCAGGTTTTCTTGACTTAACAGTGGTGACAATTCAGGGAACGCAATCCCTAGGTTTCCTTGCGTGATCGGTCGGCCCTTGAGCACACCCCAGCACTCTGCAAAGGGTCGGTTGAAGCCCTGATTGCCGTTGCGATACCAATATTTATCGCTTGAACATTGGGGTGAGTACTGCAGTTTTCCAGCGGTGCCAAGCCCCCCAGGGCTGCCACTGATGAGGGCAATGGCCTCTACCGCATGGGATGAGGATTTTTTGACAAATACCTTTCTTTCACTTTTGATTTGTCCCGCCCTATCCCCGCCAAACGGCGTGACTTCTTCTGCGATAGGAAAGTTTTGCCAGTTATCCCCCGGAAGTTTGATCTCTGCACGGCCCACAGAAACGGCTTCGGCCATACAAAAACTGGTGATCAAACTCAAAACGATGGCTGTGAAAATGCTTTTCATCATGGTCTGCTTGTGTGAATGAATAGGCTGGCAATAATACTTGCCCAGGTTGATTTCGCAGCGGTTTCACGCGTGGTGGCCGGAGCTGATCCACCAAGCCATCGTCCATCAAGCGTTTTTGGGCAGATTGGCCGGGTGCCCAACACCGTATGGCCCAAGGGCAAGCTGAAGTTGTTGCGCCAAGGTGAAGTTGTTGTTGCCACGGGCTGCATCGGTTAGTTGCTTCCATCCTCGCGGGCATTCTCACGATTCAGGATGGGTGCTGGCATAGAATTCAAAAGTCATTTCCTGCGTTGGGGAATGGTCTTGACTCTTCAGCGACACGCCAAAATCCCATGAAATTTTCTTTGAAAATGACCACTACACAGGGGCAACAGCGATCCGCTTGGACTCATTTCCATCGCCCATACGCCATGGCGCTGCTGGCCCTGTGTTGCAGTGCATCCACCCAGGCCGCCGCGTTGTGGGCAGATGCAGGGGAGTTGGCTCAACTGTCACTGGATGACTTGTTACGTGTCGAGGTGCAAAGTGCCACACGTTACGCTCAGCCGCTGGCAGACTCACCCGCCTCGGTGACCGTGATCGACGAGGACGAACTGCGTGACCACAGTTACCGCAACCTGGCCGAGGCACTGTCCACGGTGCGGGGGGTCTACCTCAGCAACGACCGCAACTACAGCTACCTTGGCGTACGTGGCTTCAACCGCCCCGGTGACTACAACTCCCGTATCCTGCTGCTGACCGACGGCGCGCGGCGCAACGATGCCCTGTACGACCAAGCGCAGCTTGGCAACGAAGCACCGGTCGAGATCGACTGGGTCAAACGGTTGGAATTTGTCGCAGGTCCGTCTTCGGCGGTTTATGGTGCCAATGCTTTGTTTGGCAGCGTCAATGCCGTGATGCTGGACGGCGGCGATATCCAGGGTGCTCGCCTTACTGCAGACACCGGCAGCGGAGCCAGCCAGCGCCTGGGGTTGATGGCGGGTCAACGCGTAGACAGTGAGCACGATTGGTTTTTTGCCCTGTCTGCCTACGATGCACGTGGTAATGACTTGTATTTTCCCGAATTTGCCACCATCAACCAAGGTTGGGCGCGTGGACTGGATGGTGAAAACTACCAGAAAGCCTATGGCAAATACCGCTTTGGAAACTGGCGCTTGAGTGCCAACCTGAGTTCACGCGAAAAGCATCTGCCCAACGCACCTTACCAAACTGCCTTTAACGAACCGGGCACCCACACCGTTGATCAGCACGCCTTGCTTGAGCTCTCGTATGACGGGCCGAAGTCCAATGACCGGCAGCAACAGTTCAGGGTTTTTACCGGCAGTTACCGTTACCGCGGTGACTACATGCTCGCAGGGGCGTTGGATAACCGCGACACCGGCCATGCCGACTGGGTTGGTGGCGATTACCGCCTGATCATCACCACATTACCTGCGCACAAGCTGATGCTGGGTCTGGAAACCCAGTGGAACACCGTGTTGGAGCAGCGCAATTTTGACCTGGCTCCAGCCAGCACTTACCTTGACAGCAACCATCCCTCCCACACCTATGGCATCTTTGTGCAGGACGAGTGGCGCTTGTCCAGCCAATGGCTGCTCAACCTTGGCCTGCGCCATGACAAACACAGCGACTATGCGGGTATCACCTCGCCCCGTGCGGCGTTGATTTACCAGGCCAGCGAAAAGGCGACGCTGAAGGCCATGGTAGGCAATGCCTATCGTGCCCCTAACGCTTATGAGCGTTTTTACGACGATGGCGGGGTGCTGCAAAAAGCCAACCTGGCCTTGCGGCCTGAGCGCATCCGTAGTGTGGAGTTGGCGGGCGATTTCCGCGTGGGTCCAGGTGGCCGTGTGGGCATCAGCTTGTACCGCAACGACATGCGCGACATGATTGACCAGGTGCTTGATCCGCTTGACGGACTGCAGGTATTTGTCAACCAGTCCAGCACACAAACCCGCGGCATTGAGCTGGATGCCGAACGGCGTTGGCCCAGCGGTCAGCGTGTGCGCGCCAGCCTGTCTCGTCAGTGGTCAAGCGCCGCTGACGGCAGCGAACTTGGCAATTCGCCGCAATGGCTGGGTAAGTTGGTGTTTGCCCAGCCTGTCGCTGCTGGCTGGACGATGGCTGGCGAGTGGATGGGCCTGTCAGCGCGGCGCGCCCTGGTTGGTCGTGTGGCGGGTTATGGTGTGCTCAACCTGACGTTGACATCGGCCCCCATGGCGGGACTGGGCGAATTCACATTGGGTGTCTACAACGTCACGGATAGCCTCTACCATGATCCAGCGTCATCGGCGTTCACCCAGAATGCACTGGTGCAAGATGGCCGCCAGTTCAGGTTGAGCTGGACTTTGCGTCTGTGAGTTGTCCGCGCATGCTAATCTCTTCCGGTGTCATACGGCTCATTCTTCTTTCTGCGTTGCTGGCATTCAGCCCGTTGGTGCAAGCGCAGCAACAAGCACCTGAGTCCGAATTAAAAGCCGCCATTTTGGTCAACATGCTGTTGTTTGTGGACTGGCCGACCCAAGCCAGTCAGCCCACAGACCGTTTGACCCTGTGCTACCTGGATAGTGGGCCGGTGGCCATGGTGCTTGATCACCTCAATGGCAAGGCCATCAAAGGCAAGGCGCTGCAAGTGATGCGTGTGAATGTCAATATGGTCACCGGTTGCCACGCCCTTTATGTGTCGCCCAACGACAGCACCGCACTGGCGCGGGTGATTCCCAGTTTACGCACCAGCGGTGTGTTGTTGCTGGGTGATTCACGGGGGTATCTGCAACGCGGCGTGATGATCAATCTGGATGTGGACGATGGGCGCATCGTTTTTGACGTTGATCTGCGCTCAGCCCGTGTGGCCGGGTTGGTGATGAGTTCCAAAGTGCTGCGTTTGGCACGCAAGGTCGTGGAGTGAACGCGTGAATATCCTGACTGATCGCATCAAGAGTTCCAATCGTCTGAGCCTGCTGTCCACTGGCCTGGCTTTGTTGATTGCCTTCATTTTGCTGATGGTGCACCAGTATGTGATTGGCCGCCAGCAGATGCTCGAAGAATTGAACACCGAAGCCTCCATCATTGGTGCCAACAGTGCAGCTGCATTGGTGTTCAAGGATTTCAAGGCAGCACAGGAAACACTGGGGGCCGTGCGACTGACACCGCGCATCACTGGTGGCGCACTGTACCGGCTGGATGGTGAACGCCTGGCGGCCACCGGTGATTGGCTGTTTCCCCAGCGGTTGGAACACAAGCACACAGGCCCGCCCCAGAAACCAATAGACACATCGGTCACGCTGGAAAATCACTGGGCGGGTGAAGTGTTGCGTGAAGACATTCGCATGGAGGGCAGTCAGGTGGGTACCTTGCTGCTGCATGTCAGCTTTGTCTCGCTCTACTGGCGCTTGTTGGAATACGCTTTGGGCGTGCTGGCCATTGCCGCCGTGGCCCTGATGCTGGCGTATCGCCTGACTGCGGGCTTGCGCCGGCGCATGGTGCATGCTGAAGAGCAGCTGCAGTTGATGGCGTTTTATGACCAGGTGTCTGGCTTGCCCAATCGAAGCCTGTTTGAACGTGAGTTGTGCCAGGCCGTGGCACGTGTGGCACGTGAACCCAAAGGGGCTGCGTTGCTGTTCATTGATGTTGACGATTTCAAAAGGGTCAATGACTCCCTCGGGCATGCGGTAGGCGACCAGGCGCTACGGATGATTGGCGCGCGTCTGGCTGCGGTGTTACGTTCCGGTGATGTGGTGGCCCGCCTGGGCGGTGATGAATTTGCTGCCATTCTCTATGGCATTGGAGACCCGGACAATGCGGCCAAAGTGGCCCGCTTGATGCTCGAAGCCGCAGCCCAGCCCTTGCCGACCATACCCAGCCCGAGCCATGTCGGACTCAGCATTGGGGTACTGCTACTGCCCTGTGACGAGAGCGACCCTACGGTCTTGCTGCAACGTGCGGATATGGCCATGTACGTGGCCAAAACCCATGGCAAGAACGGTTTCCGGTTTTTTTCCGAGGCCATTGATACACGGGTTCGCAATGATCTGGAGCTTGAGGCTGGTTTGCGCCAAGCCCTGCAAGACGATGGTGGTGGGCTGTGGATGGCCTACCAGCCCCAGCTTCATGCGCAGACAGGGCAACTGGTCGGGGTCGAAGCGCTGGTGCGCTGGCGGCGCACAGATGGTCAACAGGTGTCGCCGGGGGAATTTATTCCGGTAGCCGAACGAAGCAGCTTGATTACGGAGCTGGGCGACTGGGTGTTGACGCAGGTCTGCCGTGATCTGGCAACGCTGCGCAACAGCAGCGTTGAGTTGCCCAAAGTTTCCGTCAACGTATCACCCCATCAATTGCTGCATGGCTGTGGCCTGGTCGAACGGATTTGCGATACCCTGGCGCGTTTTGGCGAAAGCCCCCAGCGGTTTGAGTTTGAGTTGACCGAAAGTGCCCTGATGGACGAAGACGGATCAGTGGTGCTTGACGCGTTTCATGCGGCCGGTTTTTCGCTCTCTATCGACGACTTTGGCACGGGTTATTCTTCTTTTGGTCACATCAAACGCTTTTACGTCGGTGAACTCAAGATCGACCAGAGTTTTGTGCGTGGCCTACCTGAAGACGGCGAGAACGCCGCCATCGTGCGGGCCGTCATCCAGATGGCGCACGCCTTGAGTCTGAAGGTGGTCGCAGAGGGCGTTGAAACACCGTTGCAGGCGGAGTTCTTGCGTCACTGTGGCTGTGACATCCTGCAAGGTTACTTGCTGGGCCGCCCAATGTCCCCAGATCAGCTGGTGGGCTATCTGCGGGCGCGCTGTAGCGTCGAATAAAATCAGCCTTTCCCAGTCTTACCCATGGCGGCATCTGTGCACAGGTGCCGCTTTCGCATCCAGTTGCCCCTGTGGGCATGGGCGGCAACCAAGCCAAACACACCATGAACGACGAACTACAACAACCCGGCCTCAACAGCCTGTCCAAATCCTTCGAGCCCGCCGCCCTGGAAGCCCATTGGGGGCCGGAGTGGGAAAAACGTGGCTACGGCGTGGCCGGTAGCCGGGGCACGGGCCAGCCCAGTGCGGAGGCTGCCGCCCGCGGCGACAACTTCTGTATCCAGCTGCCTCCCCCCAACGTGACCGGCACGCTGCACATGGGTCATGCGTTCAACCAGACCATCATGGACAGCCTGACGCGCTACCACCGCATGGCCGGCTTCAACACCGCCTGGATTCCCGGCACCGACCACGCCGGTATTGCCACCCAGATCGTGGTGGAGCGCCAGCTGCAAGCCCAGGGCATCAGCCGCCATGACATGGGCCCGACACCTGCCGAAGCCCGCAAGAACTTTGTTGCCAAGGTCTGGGAGTGGAAAGAAAAAAGCGGCAACACCATCACCACCCAAATGCGTCGTATGGGCGACACGGTGGACTGGAGCCGCGAATACTTCACCATGGACGAGAAGCTGTCCAAAACCGTCACCGAAACCTTTGTGCGCCTGTACGAGCAGGGCCTGATCTACCGTGGCAAACGCCTGGTCAACTGGGATCCGGTGCTGATGAGCGCCGTGTCTGACCTGGAAGTGGAATCAGAGGAAGAAGACGGCAGCCTGTGGCACATCCTCTACCCCTTTGCCGATGGCCCACAACTGGTCAACGGTGAACTCGCCCCCGGCCTGGTCGTGGCCACTACCCGCCCCGAGACCATGCTGGGCGACGTGGCCGCCATGGTGCACCCAGAGGACGAGCGCTACGCGCATCTGATCGGCAAACAGGTCACCCTGCCCCTGTGCAACCGCACCATCCCGATCATTGCCGACGATTACGTGGACAAGGCTTTCGGCACCGGCGTGGTGAAAGTCACCCCGGCGCACGACCAGAACGACTACCAGGTCGGCCAGCGCCACAAGCTGCCAATGATCTGCGTACTGACGCTGGATGCCAAAATTGACAGCAACGCACCGTCTGCTTATGTTGGACTGGATCGTTTTGCAGCCCGCAAGCAAATCGTCAAAGACCTGCAAGCGCTGGAGCTGATGGTCGAGATCAAAAAACACAAGCTGATGGTGCCGCGCTGCGCCCGCACCGGCCAGGTGATCGAGCCGATGCTCACCGATCAGTGGTTTGTGGCGATGAGCAAAGTGTCCGAACAAGACCCGACCGGCAAGAGCATCACGCAAAAAGCCATCGATGCGGTGCAGTCGGGCCAGGTGAAGTTTGTTCCCGAGAACTGGGTCAACACTTACAACCAGTGGATGAACAACATTCAGGACTGGTGCATCAGCCGCCAGCTCTGGTGGGGCCATCAGATTCCCGCCTGGTATGCCGAAGATGGTGCTGTTTTTGTAGCGCGTGACGCAGATTCCGCAAGCGCTGCAGCTTTAAAAGCCGGTTATACCGGGCCATTGAAGCGTGATGAAGACGTGCTCGACACCTGGTACTCCAGCGCTTTGGTGCCTTTCAGCACCATGGGCTGGCCGGAGACCACACCGGACTATGACCTTTACCTGCCCAGCAGCGTGCTGGTCACCGGCTACGACATCATCTTCTTCTGGGTTGCCCGGATGATCATGATGACCACCCACTTTACCGGCAAAGTACCGTTCAAACACGTCTACATCCACGGTCTGGTGCGTGACGCGCAAGGCCACAAGATGAGCAAGAGTGAGGGCAACGTGCTCGACCCGGTGGACCTGATCGACGGCATTGCCCTGCCCGAGCTGCTGGTCAAACGTGCCGAAGGCCTGCGCAAGCCCGAAACTGCACCGCAGGTGCGCAAAAACACCGAAAAAGAATTCCCCAATGGCATCCCCGCCTTTGGTGCCGATGCCTTGCGTTTCACCTTCGCGTCCCTGGCTTCTCTGGGCCGCTCTATCAATTTTGATAGCAAACGCTGCGAAGGCTACCGCAACTTCTGCAACAAACTCTGGAACGCCAGCCGCTTCGTGCTGATGAACTGCGAAGGCCAGGACTGCGGTCTGAACGACCACACCCCGACCGAATGCGCCACCGCAGCGTATTTGGACTTCAGCCAGGCGGATCGCTGGATCGTTTCGCTGCTGCAAAAGGCCGAGGCTGAGGTGACCCAAGGCTTTGCCGACTACCGCCTGGACAACGTGGCCAGCACGATTTACGACTTTGTCTGGAACGAGTTCTGCGACTGGTACCTGGAAATCGCCAAGGTGCAAATCCAGACTGGTGATGATGCCCAGAAACGTGCTACCCGCCGCACCTTGATCCGCACGCTGGAAACCATTCTGCGCCTGGCCCATCCGATCATCCCGTTTGTCACCGAAGAGCTGTGGCAAAAGGTCGCACCCGTGGCCGGACGCGCTGGTGCATCCATCGCCATCGCTGCCTACCCGGTGAGTCAGCCCGAACGCATTGATGAGGCAGCGATTGCCCATGTCGCCAAACTGAAAACCCTGGTCGATGCTTGTCGTAACCTGCGCGGTGAAATGCAGGTGTCACCCGCCCAGCGCCTGCCGCTGTTTGTCATGGCCTCAGCCGCTGAGTCTGCCTTCATGAAGAACGCCGCCCCGGTGTTACAAGCCCTGGCCAAACTGAGTGAGGTGTGTGTGTTTGATGACGAGGCCACCTGGGCCGCCGCCGCGCAAGCTGCCCCGGTAGCGGTGGTGGGTGAAGCCCGTATCTGCCTGTTCATGGAAATTGATGTGGCCGCTGAAAAGCTGCGTTTGGGCAAGGAACTGGCGCGCCTAGAAGGTGAAATCGGCAAGGCCAACGGCAAACTGGGTAACGAATCCTTCGTGGCCCGCGCCCCGGCTGCGGTGATTGATCAGGAGCGCAAACGCCTGGCGGACTTTGAGGCTACGCTGGCCAAGGTCAAAGACCAGTTGACTCGGCTGGGATAAGCCATTGCTGGCTGGGGAATCGGGTCTGCGCAAGTTCTGACTGACCCGCGGTGGTTATTTCGCGTGAGGCGAAATAACCACCGGAAAGGGTTTAACGGCGGCGCAGCACGTGGATGAAAGATTCCCCAACGGTTTGCTGGTCGAGTAATTCATTACCTGTTTGTTTGGCAAAGGCCTGAAAATCGCGCAAAGAACCTTTGTCGGTTGCCACCACTTTGAGTGTCTGTCCGCTGGTCAGTTCAGACAGCGCTTTTTTGGCTTTCAGAATGGGCAGTGGGCAGTTCAGGCCACTGGCATTAATTTCTTTGTCGATGTGCATGGTTGGATGAATTTGTAAGTAGACACGTCAGGCCGGAAACACCCCGGTCGACAAATAGCGGTCACCCCGGTCGCAAACGATGAAGACAATTGTCGCGTGCTTTTCGCGTTTGGCAATTTCTTTGGCGACCCAGCAAGCGCCTGCGGCGGAAATGCCAGCAAAAATACCTTCCTCCCGAGCCAGTCTGCGGCACATGTCTTCGGCATCTTCCTGGCTCACGTACATCAATTCATCCACATGGGTGGGGTCGTAAATTTTCGGCAAATACGCCTGTGGCCATTTGCGGATACCCGGAATACGTGAGCCGTCGGTTGGTTGCACACCAATGATCTGAATGGCCGGATTTTTCTTCTTGAGGTATTGAGACACGCCGGTGATGGTGCCGGTGGTGCCCATGGCGCTGACAAAATGGGTGATTTTGCCTTTGGTATCTGCCCAAATTTCGGGTCCCGTGGTTTCGACGTGAATACGTGGGTTATCCGGGTTGGCAAATTGATCCAGCACGCGACCTTTACCTTCGCGCGCCATTTGGTCTGCCAGGTCGCGTGAATACTCCATGCCGCCGCTCTTGGGTGTCAGAATCAGCTCCGCGCCAAATGCCTTCATGGTTTGTGCGCGTTCAATCGACAAATCTTCCGGCATGATCAGCACCAGTCGGTAACCCTTGATGGCTGCCGCCATGGCTAAGGCAATGCCAGTGTTGCCAGAAGTGGCTTCAATCAAGGTGTCGCCAGGTTGGATGTCACCACGCTCTTGCGCGCGTTTGATCATGGACATGGCGGCACGATCTTTGACTGAACCTGCAGGGTTATTGCCTTCGAGTTTGCCCAAAATGATGTTGTTTTTTGCCTGATTGGCCTCCGCACCAATGCGCTGCAAACGCACAAGTGGAGTTTTTCCAATCAAATCTTCAATGGTTGAATATTTCATACCCCACACTGTGCCATAATTCGGGGCTTCAAGCGTTGCCCGGGTGGTGAAATTGGTAGACGCAGGGGACTCAAAATCCCCCGCCGCAAGGCGTGCCGGTTCGATTCCGGCCCCGGGCACCACAAAACAATCTTGGATCGTTTCAGCATCCGCTCAAACCCGCCTTTCCTAAAGAAAGCGCGGGTTTTTATTTGCTCTATCGGATTTGATGGCCGTTGATAACGGGTCAGTCGGTGGTGGGTACTTTGGATGGCTCATGTGAAGAGCCCACACAGCTATCCATAAGATTCAGTGAAAGAGGGCAATGCGCAGCTTCGGGTGCTCATAAGCATTTTGTTGCCTATTTGTCTTGATCATGGATGATTCTGTGCAATGCATTCATTTACATCTGGTTACATAGCCGGTGACCTTTGGATGCCCGTTGTGAGAGTGGTGGACTACCATTTCGCATCGAATCAAATCACCCTACCAATGGAACCAATTGTTGAGTCAACCACTTGGCACAAGATCTTGCCACGAGCAAGCGCTTGTCCGCTTTTCTGACTTGCAAGTGCCATGACCAATCGTCCCAAGCATGTAGCAGGTTTTACAAGCCAAGTATTTTTCCAAAAATGATTTCCGAAACTTCTAAACTTGAACTCGCAACTCACCAAGCTCGTTCGGGAGGCCTTTCCCACCGCAGCAAAGTGATACCCATCCAAAACGCAAACGCCATGCGTTGTTTGAGGGACTTGGTGCAAGACCCTGCTGACGAGGAGAGCGTATCAAGTGCCCAGCTTTTGCCGGTGGATGTCATGGCGAAGTTGTTTCATGTTTTATTGAAAGATGACCGTTTAAGTGCGGCGTTTCGGGTCTGGATGGCACGATTGCAATGGCCAGTATTGCGGCTGGCAGAGCTTGAGCCACTGGGTTTTCAGCAAGAAACTCATCCAGCCTACCAGTGGTTGATCAAAGTTGGCAGCTGTGTTTTGCAGCCTGGTGAGCATGTCAGGCCTTGTGGGATCTTTGAGGAGGAAATTAAACGGCTGATTCTTGGAGTCGAGAGTTTTCCGATTGCTGACCAGCAAGCGTTTGAATGGGCTAATGCCGAGTTCAATCAGTTTTTGAGACGTATTCATGGGGATCATCCGCCAGCCGTTGGAACAAATTGCGTCGCCTGTCAACAGGTGCAAAAGGACGCACTGGCTGCTCAATACCGCATTGCTATTCTGGATAAGCTCAGTTTCGAGCCCGTAGAAGCCGAAACCCGAACATTTCTCACCGATATTTGGGCCAATGTATTGGCCACGCAGGCTGTGCACAAGGGACTTGAGCATCCTGAAACCATGACGCTTAAGCTCACGGCGATTGAACTCATTCGCGTCAACACGGCTTTGCTCAGATTGCAAGAACGCAAGCACGCCATGGTCAAGGTTCCGAAACTGATTGATACGTTGCGCCATGGCATGGAGTTGCTGTGTTTACCCTTGATTGAGCAGGATGCACACATTCAAAAAATCGGAGCCAATCTGTCTGATGCCTTTATGAAAAAGCAAACTGCGCTGCAAAAAGGTGTATTCCATACAGAGCGCAGGGCTGATCAACGCGCCAAAAGGAGTAGTTCACTTCCTGTCCCACATGGCGTAGCGCTGGACGGGTTACATGTGATTGATGACAACTCTGAGATCGCTTGGCGTATGTGGGAGTGTGCGCTGGTTGAACAACAGTCAAATAACACCGCCGCACCCACTGAGTACCCTCAATAATCACCCCTTGCGCAACCGGGGTTTCAGGGCATGGTGCTGTCGTCAAAACGTTGGGGACTTTGGGGTTGTCTGAGTTGCCATTCTCGAGCTTGATGTAGGTCCACTTGGTTTTTTGAAAACTTGAATGCGCACAAATCCGAATCATGGTGCGCCATAATTTGTAACAACTTGTTTCAAGTGAGCGCCGTACATGGTGCTTGTTTATGTTTTTTTACAGCGCTAACGGCAAACACTGATTCACGGGTTGCTTGGGTTTCCATCAACTTGCTGGTTAAATGTATTCAATTGCAGCAACCCAAGGAGCGCGCCCCCATGTTCTTTGTTTACGGCACATCCGGCCAGCTTTTCCGCGGAAGCATGGAGCAGCTGCGTCAAATTCATGGTGTGGGCTCTTTGGCGCGCGCACGCCGTTCCGCTGCAGTTGGGCGGGATGGCCGTGATGCTGTTGAGCAGCCAGGCTCGGCATTTGCTGTATTGGCCGGTCTTGTCCGCAAAGACGATGTACCCCGTCATCCGGTTGTTGCCGCGTATTCCCAGACGCAGCAGGTGACAAGCCAGCGCCACCCGCTTTCGACCGTGGGTGATGTGATGAGTCAACATCCCATCACGCTGACTGATTCGGCCAGTGTTCTTGATGGCTGGCAATTGTTGGCCGAAAAGGGCGTCGGTCAAGCTCCGGTGGTGGACGCCGCCGGACATCTGGTCGGTTTACTCACTCGTGCCGACTTGCTCAAACCAGAGCGCTTGCCTACCGCTGAGCAGCAAGTACAGGCATGGCAAATTTTGATGCATCAAAATGTCAAAGACATCATGTGGACACCCGTGCCCAGTGTTGGTCCTGTGGCTGATTTACGTCGGGTGGCTCAAGTGCTGCTTGACACAGGTTTACCCGGTTTGCCAGTGGTGGACGAACAAGGCAAGGTGAACGGCTTTGTGTCACGCACCGATATTTTGCGGGCTGTGGTGAACGACCCCCCGCTGGATTTGTGGGGCTGAGTCCGGTTGAGGGATGCCATCAATTCCAGCCAATGACATCAAATCCCTTGTCTTTCAGGCAGCGCTGGACATAGTTTCGGTAAGTGACGCTGGGTTTCTCATGGAAGGCCCCCGCCACAGCACCTGCTGAGCCACCCACAGCCGCACCTGCGGCACCCGACTCTAGCGCCCGCTCAACACTTCGCCCACGGACCAAAGCCCCGACCGCCGAGGCCACACCACCGACCGCGGCTCCTTGTGCGGCACCATGTCCGATCGAATTGGTCTTTTCCTCTGGTGTCAGTCCGGCATTTTGGGCGTTGTACATGCATTGATCCGCATCGCGCTGGGCTTGCGCCGGACCGACCCGATTGAGCATGACATTGGGGTAAAACACGGGACGCGCTGACGGACTGGATGCCCCAGTGCTTGCGCAGCCTGCTAATAATGCGGCACTGATCAGAGTAGTAAGGGTGGACGTTGGGTTCATGGAGTCGTGACACTTTACTACAAGCCCCGCGAGGCATTTTTTCTGATGTGTTGCACACCACAGCTTTCCGCTGAGCAAGCAGCCATTGTGTATTTAAGCTGCGACTTTGGTGGGCTTGCCGCCAGTGCGCAGCGTCAGCCCGCCAGCCTGGCGTTTTTGTTCGCCCAAGTTGGCGCGGGTGATGTGGGTGCTGTAGCGCTTGCGCAAGTCGTGCACTTGCTCGGTCAACTCATGGACATCGGCGATTTTGTCGGCATATCGGTGTAGCACCAGGTAAGCGGTTTCGATCAGCTTGCCGCTCAAGGTTTGGCTGCCGTGCTCCAGCAAGTCGACCACGGCGGCTTTGGGGTCGCCCTTCATGCTCATACTCATGGCATTCTCGGCCAGTTTCAGAATTTGACTGTGAGCGTTACGAATACGTTCAGGATAAGGCGGGTACAGTGCTGCGGAACCCGCTAACAGCTCAGAGAGCGCACGGGTGCCCGCAAAACGCAAACCTAATGAGTTCACAACAGGGTCCACCTCAGCAAGCTGGATCGCTTTGACGGCCAACTGCGCCAGCAGGGCCAGCAGGTTGGAAGCGGATTCAAAGTCAAATTCGGGGTCTTTGACGTGGCTGCACAGCTCTCGCACGACCTGTAAAACCTGTGCGTACTGGCTTTGTTCAATCAACTGCAGTGCGACCACAATGCCAAACAGGCGCTGGTGGCGTGAACTGTCAGGGTTGCGCTCAATCAGGCGCACAAAGTCATCACGACAGCGTTGCAGGCCTTTGTGGTCAGCAGTTTCCAGTCGCACAAATGCCAGCAATACCAGAGTTTGGCAGTCAAACATTTTGGAATCCAGGCCCATGCGGGTGGTCCGATCCAGGATTTTTTCGGCTTCGATCCGGTGGCCGGAGTAATAACTCATCAGACCCAGGTTTTGCATTCTGGAAATAGAGGATGGTGTGAGCGAACTGGCCATCTGGTAAGTGGATAGCGCCGCATCAAACTTGCCCTGCTCAAATTGAGCCCGCCCCATCACGTCATAGGCATCGGCGTAGTTGGGGTCTTCGCAGATCAGGTTTTCCAGCGTACTGACCGCTTTGGCCGTTTGACCTTCATCCAGCAACGAGCGAGCCACTCCCAGTTTGGCCCAGGGCAGGGTCTTGGCATCCACCACGGCCTGGTAGAGTTTTTGGGCCTGATCGTAATGACCAGTGCGCAGCAGCAACTCGGCACCTACCCGTGCGGCATACAGCCAAAACTTGCCTCTGCTCTCGAAACGCTGCAGGCACAGTTTGGCTGCAGTTTCAAAATCATCGGCCTCGATAGCGGTAAAGATATCTTGCAAAGACAGTTTGCGGATGCGTGCCTGGCGCAGTCGCTCACCCAATTGGGTGGCGCGGTGCGGCTTGAGCAGGTAACCGTCCAGGGCGGACTCGGCAGCTTCTGCGACCTTGGCGTAAGTGGCTTCGCCCGTGACCATGATGAACACGGTGGAAAATGGCAGCAGCTGGTTACGCCGCAGGTCGTCCAGCAAATCCTGCCCGGTCATGGATTCCTGGGGAAAGTGCAGTTCGCACAGCACCACGTCGAACTTGCGGAATTCCAGTTGGCGTCGGGCATCGACCAGACGCGCGGTCTGCACCACATTGCCCATTCCAAAGTCGCGCAATTGCGATACCAGAATTGAGCGCGAGGTTGGGTTGGGGTCAATCACCAACGCTTGGGAAGACGACAGATCATCTTCGAGCAAAGCCACGCTGACCTCCTGAGGTTGGTTGGCTGACGTGAGGTTGAGTTGGCAAAGCGTGCTCCTGAAAGCATGAACGGCAAAATGGTAGCACCTGCCATTCAGATGAAAAACATACTGAGGGTTTATTTTATAAGCTTTTTTGGCTTGTAGAGCTTGTTAAATAAGCGTAAGTAGCTATATAAATCATAGTATTGTTGACGCGATGGTGTGATATTTCTGACAAAATCAGGCTATGCCACTTTCCTCTTCTGATGTAACACCCGCCCAGCCGCGTAACCCTTTGCACGGCATGACACTGGAAGCCATTTTGACGGCCTTGGTAGCGCACTACGGCTGGCCAGGACTGGCTGAGCGTATTGCTGTGCGCTGCTTTGCCCTTGACCCGAGCATGGCTTCCAGCCTGAAGTTTTTGCGCAGGACACCTTGGGCACGTGAGAAAGTGGAGGGGCTTTATCTGTTCATGCTGCGCGAACAGCGCCGCCGGGGTTGAGGTGCACCATGACTGGACTGGTGGTGGTTTTTGGTGGAGACAGGCGGGATCGAACCGCCGACCTATTGATTGCGAACCAATCGCTCTCCCAACTGAGCTATGCCCCCAGGTGATGGATATTCTAGGAATGAAACCTGGATTTGAAAAGCCTTCGTTTTTTGAAAACGCACCTTACATGGCAAGGGGATGGCTTGACAGAATGACAGGCAGCCATCGGCTTCACCGATAATCAGGCTCGGTGGAGTTGCTGCCACGACTTTTTTCCATTGAATGTGAGTTGCATGAAAGATCATTACGCTGCTCTGGGTTTGCGAAGTTCGGCCACGCTGGCGGACATCAAAAAAGCGTTTCGCCAGCAGGCATCGATTCATCACCCTGACCGCAACAGCGCGCCAGAGGCGGCGGCCCGTTTCAGGGCAGCGCAGGAGGCCTATGATGTGTTGTCAGATGCGACCCAGCGCAAGGCGTATGACGACAACCGTCAGCGCAACCTGCTTGACAGTCCCATCGACACTGCACGTGCAATTTGGCTTGACTATTTCAACCGCATTGCCTGAACGGCACCCTTACACAAGAGAACACCATGAGCATGTCTGCATTTTTCCGCGCCCTGCGTCCATCGTACCAAGCAGAGATGGACGACCTTACTTTTGACTCAGAAGGCCGCAATGTCTTGCGCAAGCGCTTGCTTGAAAAACGTAGCCAAGTGGTGTTTTTGCGGCAAATGATGGAAGTAAGCCCGGAAATGGTGGCCGTGGTGTTTCACGGTGGTTTCCATTTTGAGCTGCCTGCGGTGATGGAGCATGTGCTGACGCTCGAATCGGATGAGTTTCCCGAATGGCACAGTCTGGCGGAGGCGGTGCAGCTGACCCCTTGGGCACAGGAGCTTGCCGACAGTTTTTTGCAGGAGCCTCAAGGCGACTGGTTCATGACCGTGGCCGCTGCGCTGGAGTACCTGTTTCAACGTCCCTCAACCCATCATCACGACGATGCGGCGCATGATGAGCACACCGAGGACGCACCCTCTGGCACCAAGCGGCGTGGGCATGAGTTTGACTTTGACAAGGATGACGAACATGACCGTGACCACGATCATGAAGAAGCCAGTGCCCAATGGCTTGAAGACCAAGGTTTTGACCGCAAGGAATAAGCGGTTTAGCCCACGTTGTAGATATCACCCCTCCAGTACACAGGAAAGCTTCATGCATCATTTGGCCTTGATTGAAAAAACCCAGTCCCTGATCGCTGCGGGCGACATCGTGGGCGCAGAACATGCGCTGGTTGAACTGGCTGACCGCGAGGGCGACGGGGCGCTGATGGAGGTGCTGGAACAATTACCACCCAAAGATGTGCTGGCGGTGATCCGGGAATACGATGGTTCGCGTGAGACCATCATCAACGCCATGTTGACCCCAGGGCAGTTTGCCCGGGCCGTGGTGATTGAAAAACAATACCGTGATCTGACCCGAGCACATTTGCGCGGCATGATGAATTCGGTGATCTTTCGTGACGGCGGCAAACCGGTGGACTTTTTAACGGCGATTGGTGATCTGGAAGGTGGTGCAGAGGCCTTGGCCGACTACTTTGAAGAAAAGTGGAGCCGCATCGAAGCCTTTGCCCGCACCGGCACTTTTGACACGGTGGAAGATGATGGTGACATGTTGTCTGAAGACGATTTGCGTGCCAATGCTTACGCTCGCCCCAAGCTCGATGAAGACGAGGTGGCCGATGCCGACTGGATGCAACTGGCCTGGCTGCTGCGTTATGAGTGTGTGGATTTGTTCATTGAGATGCTGCTGGTACTGCGTGCCAAGGCGCGCGCCTTTGAGTTGGGCCTGGATGAAGAAGACCTGTTTGAAGACGATGGCAAGGTGGAGACCGGCGACACGGATCGTGGCAAAGCTACGCCAGCGGCGCTCGACCCCGATGAAGAGTCGGCCATCTGACCCCAAGAACCTTCGCGCTATTTCGCATGACTTCTTCCGCGTCCGTCCACGTTGTTTCCCTGTTTGATGCCCGGCCTTTTTTTGAAAAAGCCCTGATCTATGGCCTGCAGCACGGCCTGATTGATGCCGCCAAGCGCGAAACCATGGCGCAAGAGGCCCCCAAAGGCATGGTGCAAATTGCCCGTTATTTCGGCAGCGAATACTTGCGCCCCGAGCTTGAAAAAGCCCGTGACCGTATCGTTAATCTGATCAGTCTGCATTTGCAGGATGCCAGCGGTGGCAATCTGCACATGGCCGCTGAGCTGCTGCGTGACAACTCTTTGCTGTCGCGCTCCAAGGCGGGCTCAGACCTGCTCAAGGCGCTGATCGTCATGCCGCAAAACACCCACTTTGGCATGAACGAGCGCGGTGGCTTCTCAGATCGGCACATTCCCCAATTGGCACGCTGGTCGCTGGCCAGTTATGCCGAATACCAAGCCGAGTTTGCGGCCCGCCAGCATGCGGTACAAGCGGTTGAGGCGGCACTTTGGTTGGCTGATCAGTACGGCTTGTCGGCCGACGAGCTGCAGGATGCCGAGCCCGATGCTGAAGCCGTGATTCGCACCGCCCTGCTGCTGGGCATGACGCGCCGCAAGGAAATGCCTGATTGGGTGTCTTTTGAAAAATTGATTGCTGCGTTGCGTCTGAAACAGGCTGCTTTTGAAGGCTTGAAGTGTCCGAAAGACTTGCCCGAAGCGTATCTGCCGGTGGTGGAGTCCGTCCGCCAGTCCATGCTGGCCGACTGGCCCAAGTTGCTGGATGTGCGTTTGGCACCGCGCAAGCTGTTTGACCACACACCGGCGTTCATGGGGCGTTACTTTTGGCTGGAAGATGCCTTGAGCGAGGTGAACCAGCACGACCAAAACCGCTCCGCAGCCTGGAACAAGCTCACTCAAGGCCACAGTGACGATGGCACAGTGCTCACCTTGTGCCTGTGCGTGGCTGCGGGCAGCGTTCCCAAGACCTTACTGTCAGAGAAATCAGCGGCCACACTGGTGCGCAAAATCCGCAAGCATGGGTTCAAGCCCAGTCTGGCGCAGGACTATCTTGTGGCACACGCGCCAGAGCCGCATCTGGACGATTTTGTGGCGCTGTGGAATGATTTTGTGGCCGAGGCGCGAAGCACTTTGCTCAGTGACCATGACCACAAGCTCAGCGATGCGTTGGCCTTGTTGCGCCGTGAGTGCAATGTGAGCTGAGACGGTTGAAGCGTCGGGTGGCTTCTTTTATGCCGCAGGTTTCGCAAACAATTGCTTCAGCTCGCGATCCATCAAATCGGCATCTCCTGTGTTGAGTTCCAGTAATCGACGTAATTGGGTCAAACTTTGCAAGTCAATATCGTCACAGGCGATACCGATGTTGCCACCTTCCAGGTGAGCGATTTTGCCGCCCATTGTGATCGACTCTCCACCGCTCACCAATGGCAAAACCAGGCGGCATTTTTCATTCAATGCCAGATTCAGCGAAGTAGTAGCGCGTACCAATGCACCTTTTAGTGCGATATCCAGCAGCTCGACATGAACATTCTGACTGTGTATTTGCAGGGAAACTTGGGCAAAAAAGGGGACGCGTGAAAAATGACGATGGCCTTGCGCCAATGGGGTACTCATGGTGGATTCCTCTTGTGTGGCTCAATCAGATGGGTTGCTCAACCTGGTGATGATAAGGCCGAGCAAGCAAAAGCGCCTTCTCAGTCAGGTTAGAATACGCGCCAACGGAAGCGTGGCAGAGTGGTCGATTGCACCGGTCTTGAAAACCGGCAACGTTTTGCGACGTTCGTGAGTTCGAATCTCACCGCTTCCGCCAAATCATTTCGGCAGAACCTATCTCCCCAGCACCGGGAAAAGTTTCACCAGCCCGTCAGACATCACCTCTACAGCCAGTGCCGCCAGAATCAGTCCCATCAAGCGGGTCATGACGTTGATGCCGGTTTTACCTAAGCCGCGAGCAATCGGCTGGGCCAGTGAAAAGCACAGTGCGGTGGCCAAAGCAACGACCACACCGTAACCCACCAACATGGTCAATTGAAGAACTGTTTTGGCCTTATCTGCATAAATCACGACGGTCGACATGGTGGCTGGGCCCGTCAACAATGGAATGGTGAGGGGGACGACCGCAATGCTGGCGCGGGCGGAGGCATCATTCATTTCCTCTTCATTGGACTTGGCCTCGGCTGGCTGGGCATTGAGCATGGCTAAGGCGGATGTCAACAACAGCATGCCGCCGCCGACTTGAAAGCTTGCGAGCGAAATGCCAAAAAACTCCAGAATGTGCAACCCCATCAATGCACTCACGGCAATCACGACAAAAGCGCTGAACGAGGCGATCAAAATCGTGCGCCGCCGCTGTTCGTCTGAAAAATCCTGTGTGTAGTGAATGAAAAATGGCACGATGGCCAGCGGGTTGACGATCGCCAATAGGGTGACAAGAGGTTTAAAATCCATAGCGCTTGATGCTTTGTTTGATTGGTCTAGAGTTTGATTTCATGCTGAAAATTCAGCGTGCTGAGCGTTCCAGGTAGCGTTTGCGCCAGAAAAAAGCTACCAAGGCGCCAGCGGTAGTGGCCATGGCGACCATGGCCAGCCAAAAGCCGTTGGAGCGATGCAGCAGCGGGATGAACTCGAAGTTCATGCCAAAGATGCCGGCAATCAGATTCAAGGGTAAAAAGATGGCGGTGAGCACCGTGAGCGTGCGCATGATCTCATTTGTGCGATGGCTTTGGGCATTGAAGTGCATTTGTACTGCCGTTTCGGCATTTTGTTCGAGCCGACGAACATGGTGCACCACCCGTTCAATGTGCTCAAGCACATCACGACTGCGCACTTGCAGCATGTCGCGCGCATGCTGGCCCAGAAAACTACTCGATTCTGGTTGCGCTTTCAAGGCCTCCAGCCAGTCTTGCATGGCGCTACGCTGGTCTTCGCAAATTTCGTCAAGCTGGTGCAGGGCCAATCGGGCATCCAGCAGCGCATTCCAGTTGCTGAAACGTGTTTTGGGGTTCAGTAGCTCAGCTTGCCAATGGTCAAGCTGCTGGCTGAGCTCTCGGCGCAAGGCCAGGAAGCTGTCGACCATGTAATTGACGATGCGCAGCATCAGATCGGATGGGTCGACGGCGATGCCGCGCGCGCCAGTAGAGCGGTTGTCGCTGGTGTTTTCATCCGGCTGAGTGGGTGTTTTATCACTGCCGATGTCCAGCAAACGCTGGACATATGCATCACGCGTGCTGACATCTTGCGGATGCACACTCAGCAGAATGCGGTCAAACACCACAAAACCGACGGGACTGGTGTCAATCCGTCGCAAAATCGGCGGCCCGCCCCTTGGGCCAACCGATAAGCCCTGAACCTCTGTGGGAAGGCTGTCAGGGTTGCGTGTACTCAGGCGGCGAAACACCAGCAGGTCATATTGAGAGGTGTAGTCATAGCGGGATGGCAATTGCACATTGAGCAAATCCGATATGTGCAAGTCAACCATTTGCAAGCCACACAGGCGTTGCAGTGCGGCTTGAACATGGGGGTGCAACTGAGCCAATTCTTCACGGGTACACGCCAGCCACAGGTAGCCATGATCCGGTAGTGACACGCTGCTGAGCGCCTGTTGCGGCGCATCAGCCTTCAGCTCTCTGACCTGACTACCTTGAATGGAGAGAAATCGCATACATTGACGGCACTATAAATTTATAAGAAATAAGCCTCTAGTGCTTGTCAAGTAAGCGTGAGAAGCTCTCATTTTAGGAGAAGTCTGGCAGCGTCACGGGCAAAGTAGGTCAGAATGCCATCGGCACCTGCGCGTTTAAAGGCCAATAGGCTTTCGAGCATAACTGCGTCATGATCGAGCCAGCCATTTTGTGCGGCTGCTTTGAGCATGGCGTATTCACCTGATACTTGGTAGGCGAAGGTTGGGACTTTGAATTCGTCTTTGACGCGGCGCACCACGTCCAGATAGGGCATGCCAGGCTTGACCATGACCATGTCAGCTCCCTCGGCAATGTCCAGGGCCACCTCGCGCAAGGCCTCATTGCTGTTGCCAGGATCCATCTGGTAAACCTTTTTATTGCTTTTTCCCAGGTTGCTGGAAGAGCCCACGGCATCGCGAAATGGGCCGTAGAACGCACTGGCATATTTGGCGCTGTAGGCCATGATGCGGGTGTGGATAAAGTGGTTGGCTTCCAGTGCGTGACGGATGGCACCAATGCGACCGTCCATCATGTCGCTTGGGGCGACGATATCGGCACCCGCGCCAGCTTGCGTGAGTGCCTGTTTGACCAGAATTTCCACGGTAGCATCGTTCATGATGTAGCCGTCCTCTTCAGGGCGAGGGTCTGGCAGACCATCCTGACCGTGGCTGGTGAAGGGGTCGAGTGCCACGTCACACATGATGCCGAGCTCGGGAAATGCTTTTTTCAGTGTCTGTACTACGCGAGGTACCAGCCCATCGGGGTTGAGGGCTTCGCGGCCATCGTAGGTTTTGAGTGACTGGTCAATCACTGGGAACAATGCCATCACCGGAATGCCCAGTTTGACGCAATCTTCGGCTACGGGCAGCAGCAAATCCAGACTCAGGCGCTCTACACCCGGCATGGATGAAACCGCTTGGCGCTGTTGTGTGCCATCCACCACAAATACGGGGTAAATCAGATCATGCGGAGTCAATGTGTTTTCACGCACCAGATTGCGGGTAAATGTGTCGCGGCGTAGACGGCGCGGACGGCCCATGGGGTAATTGGCAAAGTGTGTCATTGGGAGTCTTTCATGTAAAGTTTTGTCATCGTAAAGACATTTTTTTATGCAATATTTGCAAACGGCAAATTTTTTTGGTAAATTACGCCCCGAGCAGTTTACTGCTCCCCGCTTTTCCTCCCTGAGCGGGGCCTTGATGTGTGACAGCAAATAGGCTTACTACCCCAGCCCTTGTGCTGGGGTTTTTTTTGCCCAAAATTTTCAGGCTTAACTTAAACTGCCATCATGCTCTGGATCAAATCTCTTCACATCGTTTTCGTTGCCAGTTGGTTTGCTGGTTTGTTTTATTTGCCGCGCATTTTTGTCAATCTGGCCATGGTATCAACCGACTCCGTGGCTGAGCGGGAGCGTTTGCTGCTTATGGCACGCAAACTGTTGCGCTTCATGACGGTGATTGCCGTTCCCGCAGTGGCCCTGGGGGCGTGGCTGTGGCTGGGCTATGGAATTGGCTGGGGACCGGGTAACGGATGGATGCATGCCAAACTTTTTGGGGTGTTGTTGGTAATTGGCTACCACCACGCCTGCAGCTTGATGCTGAAAGAGTTTGTACGGGGAGATCAGCACCATAGTCATGTGTGGTACCGCTGGTTCAATGAAGCCCCTGTGATCTTGATGCTGATCATCGTGTGCCTGGTGGTACTCAAACCTTTCTGACAATGTTGTATGCCGATGCATAAAACTTCGGCATGGCCCTTGGCATGGGTCTATTTGGGGCTGATTCTTTATGCCAGTCTCTATCCGTTCGCTTTTTGGCGCGACCAAGGGATAGATCCTTGGTGGTTTTTGATGACACCGCTGCCCAAATATTGGACTGGTTTTGATGTGGTGTCGAACGTGTTGGGCTACATGCCTTTTGGATTTCTTTTGGCTTTGAGCGCATTGCGTACCGGGCGTGAGCCCTACGCATTGCCCTTGGCGGTGTTGGCTGCTTTGTTGCTGTCGCTGGTCATGGAAACGTTGCAGGTCTATTTGCCTGATCGGGTGCCTTCCAATCTGGATTTGCTGCTGAACGTGTTGGGTGGCGCATTGGGCGCGGGCAGCGCCTGGAGTTTGGAGCAGTTAGGTGTGTTGCAGCGCTGGAGTCGTTTTCGGGCGCAGTGGTTTGTAGCGGACGCGCGTGGTGGTTTGGTGTTATTGGCTCTGTGGCCACTGGCATTGCTGTTTCCGGCGGTGGTGCCGTTTGGCTTGGGGCAAGTGATGGAGAGGCTGGAGTTGGCCTTGGCCGAGCTGCTTGTCAACAGCCCGCTGCTTGAGTGGTTGCCGATGCGTGAACTTGAGTTGCAGCCCATGCTGCCAGCAGTCGAGTGGTCAAGCGTGCTGCTGGGGTTGTTGATCCCCTGTTTATTGGGGTTTTGTATCATCCCCTCCAGACCTAAGCGTATATGGTTTTTGGGTTGGGTGTTGTTTTTGGGGGTGGTTACCACGGCGCTCAGCAGTGCCCTGAGTTTTGGCCCGGAATACGCTTGGGTGTGGTTGAGTACGCCGGTTAAAGCGGCGCTGGTGTGTGTGGTGGTGCTTTCTTTAACCTTCATATGGGTGCCGTGCCGTGCCAGTGCAGCCTTGGCCTTGTTGGCTTTGGGGGTGGATTTAAGTTTGATTAATCAGACTCCCATTAGTCCTTATTTTGAGCAGACACTGTTCTCCTGGGAGCAGGGTCAATTCATCCGGTTTCATGGCTTGGCCCAATGGTTAGGTTGGCTGTGGCCTTTCTTCGCGCTGGTGTATGTGATGAGTTTGTTGTGGGGTAAAGAGGTAAAAAACTAGAATTGTCGAGATGAATGACTCCACGACTACGCCCTTAGCAGGCAGCACGCCTGCTGTTATCCCCGCCAGTTACTACCAGCGGCATATCTTTTTTTGTTTGAACGAGCGCTCCAACGGAGAAGACTGCTGTGCTCGGCATGATGCTCAGGCGGCCTTTGACCGTTGCAAAGCTCAAGTCAAGGCTGCAGGTTTGGCGGGGGCTGGGCAGGTACGGGTGAACAAAGCCGGATGTCTGGATCGTTGTGCAGCTGGCCCGGTCGCTGTGGTGTATCCCGAAGCAGTTTGGTACAGCTATGTGGACAGCAGCGACATTGATGAAATTGTGGAGTCCCACCTGAAAAATGGTCAGGTGGTGCAGCGCCTGTTGACCCCCGCACATCTGGGGCGCTAGTTTTATGGGGTTTTTAGTAATTTAGCCCCTGTAATTAAAGCACTGGTAGCTATAAATTAAATAGCATTGATTTCGCGATCTGCCAAGAAGATCGAACCAGCATTTTCATGAAAAAAATATTTTTATCTCTGGCAGTGATCATTTGCCTGTCCGCTGCATCACAACCTGTGCAGCCGCCCGAAATTGCGGCACGTTCTTATCTGCTGTTGGATGTCACTGCCAATCAAATCTTGGCGGAAAAAGGCATTGATACCCCGGTCGAGCCTGCTTCGTTGACCAAACTGATGACAGCTTATTTGGTGTTTGATGCTTTGCGCAACAAAAAAATAGACCTTCATCAAACCCTTTCAGTCAGCGAGCGGGCCTGGAAGATGCCGGGTTCACGCATGTTTATTGATCCTAAGATGAAAGTGCAGGTAGAGGACTTGATCAAAGGCATGATTGTTCAAAGTGGCAACGATGCGACCGTGGCGCTGGCCGAGGGGGTGGGAGGGTCGGTGGAGCGGTTTGTCCAGTTGATGAACGATCAGGCCAAGGCGCTGGGCATGAAATCTACCGGTTATAAAAATCCAGAGGGTTTGACGGAGGCCGGACACACCACCACTGCGCGTGATCTGAGTGTGTTGGCAACCCGGTTGATGCAGGATTTTCCTGATTACGTGACCTATTACGCCATCAAAAAATACCGTTATGAAGGTGCGCCAACCGCTAATGACAGCAACCGCAATTTGCTGCTGTTTCGTGATCCCACAGTGGATGGCCTGAAAACCGGGCACACCGATGCTGCTGGGTATTGCCTGATTGCTACCGCCAAGCGTGAAGTGCCGGGCTTGGGGCATGCGGGGGCTTCTGCTGGCGTGGGTAGCCGACGTCTGTTGTCTATTGTGCTGGGAACCGCCAGTGAAAATGCCCGTGCCAACGAATCTCAGAAGTTGTTGAACTGGGGCTACACCGCCTATGAAGCAGTGAAGTTGTTTGATGCCAATCAGGCCGTGGTGACACCGCAGGTCTGGAAGGGTCGAGCAGCTACGGTGGCCTTGGGGCAATCTCGGGCCATTGTGGTGGCTGTGCCTGCAGGATATGGCTCCAAACTCACCACACAAGTGGCACGCCCAGAGCCTTTGGTGGCTCCGTTTGCCAAGGGGCAACAAGTCGGTGTGCTGAAGATCAGTAGCGCCGGACAAGCCTTGGCTGAAGTCCCTTTGGTGGCTTTAGAGGGGGTGGAGCAGGCTAACGTGCTGGGGCGCGCTTGGGATGCTTTGCGGCTGTGGATCAAATAAATTGTGTTTTGGCTGGTGAACTGATATAGTCACGGGCTTTTCGGAATTTCCGAAGAGTTTCACGTTTTCGTCGTTTTTTGTTTTTCAAACGTTTAGGGACGTTTAGTTTTTAGGAGGCTCAATGCCAACCATCAATCAATTAATCCGTCAGGGGCGCGCGGTTGAAACCGTCAAGTCCAAGAGCCCTGCGATGGAAAATTCCCCCCAACGTCGTGGTGTTTGCACCCGCGTTTACACCACAACCCCGAAAAAGCCAAACTCGGCTTTGCGTAAAGTTGCCAAAGTGCGCTTAACTAACGGGTTTGAGGTGATTTCTTACATTGGCGGTGAAGGTCACAACTTGCAGGAACACAGCGTGGTGCTGGTTCGCGGTGGTCGTGTCAAGGACTTGCCGGGTGTGCGTTACCACATCGTGCGTGGTTCGCTTGACTTGCAAGGCGTGAAAGATCGCAAGCAGTCACGTTCCAAATACGGTGCAAAACGTCCCAAAGCCAAATAAGCTGTTGGTTTGTTTGAATCAAAGGTGTTTGTTTGCTGCGTGGCGCAGGAGATAAAC
This sequence comes from Rhodoferax lithotrophicus, assembly GCF_019973615.1. GTDB lineage: Bacteria > Pseudomonadota > Gammaproteobacteria > Burkholderiales > Burkholderiaceae_C > Rhodoferax > Rhodoferax lithotrophicus. The sequence continues at coordinate 512,098 of NZ_AP024238.1, forward strand.
GAAGTGACCCAATGTTCGGGTCGAGTAAGTGAGAGACTTATTTTTAACTCTCGCGGTGTTTAATAGGCACCAACTGAAGCAATAGAGGTGAAAAATGCCACGTCGTCGCGAAGTCCCTAAACGTGAAATTCTGCCGGACCCAAAATTCGGCAATGTTGAGCTGTCCAAATTCATGAACGTGATCATGGAAGGCGGCAAAAAAGCGGTTGCTGAACGCATCATTTATGGTGCGTTGGAGCAAATCGAAAAGAAAAACCCGGGCAAAGACCCTGTTGAAGCCTTCACATTGGCCATCAACAACGTCAAACCCCTGGTAGAAGTGAAGTCTCGCCGTGTGGGTGGTGCCAACTACCAAGTGCCGGTTGAAGTTCGTCCGGTGCGTCGCTTGGCCCTAAGCATGCGCTGGATCAAGGAGGCTGCCCGCAAGCGTGGCGAAAAATCCATGGCTCTGCGTTTGGCCAATGAGTTGATGGAGGCCACTGAAGGCCGTGGTGGTGCCATGAAAAAGCGTGATGAAGTTCACCGCATGGCAGAAGCCAACAAGGCGTTCTCGCACTTCCGTTTCTAAAACGCATTAAACAACCCTCAGATGGTCTGGGGGTTGTGTATCGGACTGCATATGTAGGCCGTCACTCTCAAGACACAGATCACCTAAGGATCCATCATGGCTCGCCATACCCCCATTGAGCGCTACCGCAATATCGGCATTTCAGCGCACATCGACGCCGGTAAAACCACTACTACCGAACGTATTCTTTTCTACACTGGTGTGAACCACAAGATCGGTGAAGTGCACGATGGTGCAGCCACCATGGACTGGATGGAGCAAGAGCAAGAGCGTGGTATCACCATTACATCTGCTGCGACCACCTGTTTCTGGAAGGGTATGGAAGCTAATTTTGCTGAACACCGTATCAACATCATTGATACGCCCGGTCACGTGGACTTCACGATTGAGGTTGAGCGTTCCATGCGTGTGCTGGATGGTGCTTGCATGGTTTATTGCGCAGTGGGCGGTGTGCAGCCCCAGTCTGAAACTGTTTGGCGTCAAGCTAACAAGTACAAGGTACCTCGCTTGGCCTTTGTGAATAAGATGGATCGCACGGGTGCCAACTTTTTCAAGGTGGTTGATCAGATGAAGTTGCGTCTGAAGGCCAATCCAGTGCCAATCGTTATCCCGATCGGTGCTGAAGAAAATTTCACCGGTGTGATTGACCTGCGCAAGATGAAGGCCATCATTTGGGATGAGGCATCTCAAGGCATGAAGTTTACTTTTGAAGAAATTCCTGCTGATTTGCTGGCACAGGCCAAAGAATGGCGTGAAAAAATGGTCGAGTCCGCAGCTGAAGCCACTGAGGAGTTGATGAATAAATACCTTGAAGAAGGTGATTTGTCTGAAGAGGAAATTACTTTTGGATTGCGTACACGTGCTATCGCCTGTGAAATACAGCCTATGCTGTGCGGTACTGCGTTCAAAAATAAGGGCGTGCAGCGCATGCTTGATGCCGTGATTGAACTCATGCCTTCGCCGTTGGATGTGCCTCCAGTGCCAGGTTTTGATGAGGATGAAAAAGAAGTTACTCGAAAAGCTGACGACAAGGAAAAGTTTTCTGCTTTGGCATTCAAGTTGATGACGGATCCGTTTGTGGGTCAATTGACCTTTGTGCGGGTTTATTCAGGTGTGTTGACCAAGGGTGACACGGTTTATAACCCTATTCGTGGCAAGAAAGAGCGTATTGGTCGAATCGTCCAAATGCATGCCAACAAGCGCGAAGAAGTAAGTGAGATTGTTGCAGGTGATATTGCTGCTTGTATCGGCTTGAAAGATGTGACTACAGGCGAAACTTTGTGTGACCCCAGTGCCATCATCATGCTTGAGCGCATGGTGTTCCCTGAGCCGGTGATTACCCAAGCAGTTGAACCTAAAACCAAGGCTGACCAGGAAAAAATGGGTATTGCCTTGCAGCGGTTGGCTCAAGAGGATCCTTCTTTCCGTGTGAAAACAGACGAAGAATCCGGTCAAACCTTGATTGGTGGTATGGGTGAACTGCACCTTGAAATCATTGTGGATCGCATGAAGCGTGAATTTGGGGTGGAAGCCAATGTAGGTAAACCGCAGGTCGCCTACCGCGAAACCATCCGCAAGACCATTGAAGATGCTGAAGGCAAGTTTGTCCGTCAGTCTGGTGGTAAAGGTCAATATGGTCACGTAGTCTTGAAAATTGAACCCAATGAAGCCGGTAAGGGCATTGAGTTCGTAGATGCCATCAAGGGTGGTGTGGTGCCTCGCGAGTACATCCCTGCGGTGGAAAAAGGTATCCATGAAGCTGTCACCCAAGGTGTGTTGGCGGGTTATCCTGTGGTGGATGTCAAAGTTACATTGCACTTTGGTTCATACCACGATGTGGACTCCAACGAATTGGCCTTCAAGATGGCAGCCATTTTTGGCTTCAAGGAAGGCTGTCGCAAGGCGGGCCCGGTGATTCTTGAGCCCATGATGTCCGTCGAGGTGGAAACGCCAGAGGATTACGCTGGTAACGTGATGGGTGATTTGTCTTCACGCCGCGGCATGGTTCAAGGCATGGATGACATGGTGGGTGGCGGCAAAGCCATTAAGGCAGAAGTTCCTCTGTCAGAAATGTTTGGTTACTCCACTACCCTGCGCTCGATGTCGCAAGGCCGTGCTACTTACACGATGGAATTCAAGCATTACACGGAAGCTCCGCGTAATGTGTCTGAAGCCATCATGGCTGCGCGTGCCAAGTAAAAATTGATTTGTCTGCGATTTCGCACCCTTGGCTGCCCGTGGTCAGGGATTTAGTGACGAACTGCAAACATTAAACCAATTCACGGGCAATGTTCATTTAAGGAATCGATATGGGAAAAGAAAAATTCACACGAACCAAGCCCCACGTGAACGTGGGCACCATTGGTCACGTTGACCATGGTAAAACCACCCTGACAGCCGCCATCACCACTGTGCTGGCAGCCAAGTTTGGTGGCTCGGCTAAAGCCTACGACCAAATCGACGCAGCGCCTGAAGAAAAAGCACGCGGCATCACCATCAATACTGCTCACGTGGAATACGAAACGGCCAACCGCCACTACGCCCACGTGGACTGCCCAGGCCACGCTGACTATGTGAAAAACATGATCACTGGTGCGGCTCAAATGGACGGTGCCATTCTGGTCTGCTCGGCGGCTGACGGCCCCATGCCTCAAACCCGTGAGCACATCCTCTTGGCTCGCCAAGTGGGCGTGCCCTATATCATCGTCTACTTGAACAAATGTGACATGGTGGACGATGCAGAACTGCTCGAACTCGTTGAAATGGAAGTGCGCGAACTCCTGGACAAGTATGACTTCCCAGGCGACGACACCCCCATCATCCATGGTTCTGCCAAACTCGCCATGGAAGGCGATAAAGGCGAACTCGGCGAAGGCTCCATCATGAAGCTCGCTGATGCACTCGACAGCTACATCCCTCTGCCAGAACGTGCAGTGGACGGTGCTTTCCTGATGCCTGTTGAAGATGTGTTCTCCATTTCTGGTCGCGGCACCGTGGTGACTGGCCGTGTTGAACGCGGTATCATCAAAGTTGGCGAAGAAATCGAAATCGTCGGCATTCATGACACCCAAAAAACCACCTGCACTGGCGTGGAAATGTTCCGCAAACTGCTCGACCAAGGTCAGGCAGGCGACAACGTAGGTATCTTGCTGCGCGGCACCAAACGCGAAGACGTGCAACGTGGTCAAGTGCTGTGCAAACCAGGCTCGATCAAGCCGCACACCCACTTCACCGGCGAAATCTACGTCTTGTCCAAAGACGAAGGCGGCCGTCACACGCCATTCTTCAACAACTACCGTCCTCAGTTCTACTTCCGTACCACCGATGTGACCGGTGCTATTGAGTTGCCAGAAGGCAAAGAAATGGTGATGCCTGGTGACAACGTGTCGATCACGGTGAAGTTGATTGCCCCAATCGCCATGGAAGAAGGTCTGCGCTTCGCAATTCGTGAAGGTGGCCGTACCGTGGGTGCGGGTGTGGTTGCTAAGGTGATTGCTTAAGGATCAAAAATGGCAACTAAACAAAAAATCCGTATCCGCCTGAAAGCGTTTGATTACAAGTTGATTGATCAATCTGCCGCAGAAATTGTCGATACAGCCAAGCGTACCGGCGCTATTGTCAAAGGCCCCGTGCCATTGCCAACACGCATGAAGCGTTTTGACATTCTGCGTTCACCTCACGTCAACAAGACGAGTCGTGATCAGTTCGAAATTCGCACGCACCAACGTCTGATGGACATTGTTGACCCAACAGATAAAACTGTTGATGCATTGATGAAGCTCGACTTGCCTGCTGGTGTGGATGTCGAAATCAAGTTGCAGTAAAAAAATGTGCTGAAAACCACATTCTGGTTTTTGGCGCCTCTTTGAGTAGGCATTTAACTTGTGCTTAGCTTGAGTTAAGCGTTATACTCGCAGGCTCTTCCCATGTGTCAATGCATGGGAAGAGTTTTATTAACAGTCTCTCACATTCAAACAGAATAGCCAATTGCAGTTGTTTTGGTGAGAGTTACGGAGAAAACAATGAGTCTTAGCAATCACTTAGGGTTGCTGGGGCGCAAAGTTGGCATGATGCGTTTGTTTACGGATGATGGGAATGCAATTCCCGTGACCGTGATTGATGTGTCTAACAACCGCGTGACCCAGGTCAAAACCCAAGAGAACGACGGCTATGTCGCTTTACAAGTGACATTTGGTGCGAGAAAAGTTTCTCGTGTCAACAAGCCAACAGCGGGGCATCTGGCTAAAGCAGGTGTTGAAGCTGGTGAAATTATTCGTGAATTCCGTGTGGCTGCAGAAACTGCTGCCCAGTATCAGGCTGGCGCTGTGGTCCCTGTGCTTTCCGTGTTCTCGGTAGGTCAGAAGGTGGATGTGCAAGGTACATCCATTGGTAAGGGTTACGCTGGCACGATCAAGCGCCATCATATGAGTTCGCAGCGTGCATCACACGGTAATAGCCGTTCGCACAATGTACCGGGCTCTATCGGTATGGCCCAAGATCCGGGTCGCGTGTTTCCGGGTAAACGCATGACGGGTCATCTGGGTGATGATCTGGTGACAACGCAGAATTTGGATGTGGTCCGTGTTGACGAAGCACGCCAACTGCTGTTGATCAAAGGTGCAATTCCTGGTTCTGCTGGTGGTTTTGTCACCGTGCGTCCTGCAGTTAAATCACAACCCGCCAAGGCGAAAGGAGCGAACTGATGCAGCTCGAACTCCTGAATGATCAAGGCCAAGTGGCCTCTAAACTGGATGTGCCTGAGACCGTTTTTGGTCGTGCTTATAACGAAGACTTGGTTCACCAGGTTGTTGTTGCCTTTCAGGCCAACGCTCGGCAAGGTACTCGTGCACAAAAAGACCGCGAACAAGTTCGTCACTCGACCAAAAAACCTTTTAAACAAAAGGGAACTGGTCGCGCACGTGCTGGTATGACTTCGTCGCCCTTGTGGCGTGGTGGTGGTCGGATTTTTCCGAACATGCCAGATGAAAACTTTGCGCAAAAAATCAACAAAAAGATGTACAGAGCCGGTATGGCATCCATCTTGTCGCAGTTGGCTCGTGAAGGGCGACTGGCGGTTGTTGATTCACTCACGGTGGATTCTCCCAAAACTAAAGCATTGGCTGCCAAATTCAAGGCCATGAACCTTGAGTCGGTGCTGGTGATTGCTGATGAGGTTGATGAGAACTTGTACCTCGCATCACGCAATTTGGTCAATGTGCTGGTGGTTGAGCCTCGCTATGCTGATCCCGTGTCCCTGGTTCATTACCGCAAGGTGTTGGTAACCAAGGCTGCCATGGGCAAACTCCAGGAGATGTTCGCATGAGCCACGGTTCAAACAATCTTAAATTTGATGAAGGTCGCTTGATGCAAGTGCTCGTAGCACCAATCGTGTCTGAAAAGGCAACATTGGCAGCAGAGAAGAGCAATGCTGTGACGTTCAAGGTATTGCAAGATGCCACAAAACCCGAGATCAAAGCCGCTGTTGAATTGATGTTCAAGGTTGAGGTCAAAGGTGTCTCTGTGGTCAATACCAAGGGTAAAACCAAACGTTTCGGCAAGTCTGTTGGCCGTCGTGATAATGTGCGTAAAGCCTATGTCATGCTCAAGCCTGGTCAAGAGCTGAATCTCGGTGGGGAGGCTGCGTAATCATGGCTGTTATTAAAACCAAACCAACTTCACCAGGCCGTCGCGGCATGGTGAAAATCTCGCGCGATCATCTCCACAAAGGGGAAGGTTACGCGCCTTTGTTGGAGCCTCAGTTTCAGAATGCTGGCCGCAACAACAATGGTCACATCACCACTCGTCATAAAGGCGGTGGTCATAAGCATCACTATCGTGTTGTCGATTTCCTTCGCAACAAAGATGGTATTGCTGCCAAGGTTGAGCGTATTGAGTACGATCCCAATCGTTCTGCCCACATCGCTTTGGTGTGTTATGCAGACGGTGAGCGTCGCTACATCATTGCACCACGGGGTCTGGAAGTTGGTAGTTCCATCATGAGTGGTGCAGAAGCGCCGATCCGTGTTGGTAACACTTTGCCGATTCGCAATATTCCAGTGGGTTCCATAATTCACTGTATCGAACTCCAAATTGGCAAGGGTGCTCAAGTGGTTCGCTCGGCAGGTGCTTCGGCAACTCTGCTGGCGCGCGAAGGCATTTACGCTCAAGTTCGGATGCGTTCTGGTGAAGTTCGTAAGATTCACATCGAATGCCGTGCCACATTGGGTCAAGTCGCTAACGAAGAACACAGCTTGCGCCGTTTAGGCAAAGCCGGTGTGAAGCGTTGGATGGGTATTCGTCCAACCGTTCGCGGTGTGGTGATGAATCCTGTGGATCACCCGCATGGTGGTGGTGAAGGTAAGACCGGCGAGGGCCGTCATCCAGTCGATCCTTGGGGTAATCTGACCAAGGGATACCGTACCCGTAACAACAAGCGCACGCAGGTCATGATCGTGTCGCGTCGCAAGAAGTAAGGGGTAGGTAAATGACTCGTTCTCTCAAAAAAGGTCCTTTTGTTGACCATCACCTTGTAGCTAAAACTGAAAAAGCGATAGCTACCAAGGATAAAAAGCCGATCAAAACCTGGTCGCGTCGCTCAATGGTATTGCCTGAGTTCATCGGGTTGACCATTGCTGTGCACAATGGCAAGCAACATGTGCCTGTCTATATTACTGACCAAATGGTTGGCCATAAGTTGGGTGAGTTCGCGCTGACCCGTACTTTCAAGGGCCATCCCGCGGACAAAAAAGTCCAAAAGAAATAAGGAGTTGACCATGGAAACACGTGCAACCCTTCGTGGCGTTCGCTTGTCGGTCGATAAAGGCCGTCTGGTCGCGGATTTGATCCGTGGCAAAAAAGTAGATCAGGCTTTGAACATTTTGCAATTCACGCAGAAAAAAGCTGCTGGAATCATCAAAAAAGTTCTGGAGTCTGCCATTGCCAATGCTGAACACAACGATGGTGCTGATATTGACGAATTGAAGGTGAAAACCATCTACGTTGAACAAGGTGCATCGCTGAGGCGCTTCACGGCCCGCGCAAAAGGTCGTGGCAATCAAATCAGAAAACCCACGTGCCATGTGTACGTGACGGTTGGAAACTGAAAGAGGCCAGGAAGATATGGGACAAAAAATCCATCCAACCGGTTTTCGCTTGTCGGTGAGTCGCAATTGGGCATCTCGTTGGTATGCAAATGACCGCGATTTTGCTGGCATGCTGGCTGAAGACATCAAGGTGCGTGAGTACTTGAAAGCCAAGCTCAAAAACGCTTCTGTGTCTCGCGTTTTGATCGAACGCCCAGCAAAAAATGCTCGTATCACCATTTACTCGGCACGTCCGGGTGTGGTGATCGGCAAAAAGGGCGAAGACATTGAAAACTTGAAGCGTGACTTGGGCCGTCAATTAGGCGTACCCGTTGCCGTCAACATCGAAGAAGTACGTAAGCCTGAAATCGATGCCAAGTTGATTGCCGACTCGATCACTCAACAGCTCGAAAAACGCATCATGTTCCGTCGGGCCATGAAACGTGCGATGCAAAATGCCATGCGTTTGGGTGCTTTGGGCATCAAGATCATGTCATCAGGTCGCTTGAACGGCATTGAAATTGCGCGTTGCGAGTGGTATCGCGAAGGTCGTGTGCCACTTCACACCTTGCGTGCAGACATTGACTACGGTACTTCTGAAGCCAAGACCACCTATGGCATCATTGGTGTCAAGGTCTGGGTTTACAAGGGGGATACCTTGGGTCGTAATGACCTGCCTGTTGTTGAGACACCACGTCCTGATGATGAGCGTCGCCCACGTGGCCCGCGTCGTGATGATCGTGGTGGCCGTCCTGGTTCAGATCGCCCTGCTGGTCGCGGTGCCCGTCGTCCGCTCGGTGGCAACAATGCGCCTGCTGACGGCAGCGACAAACCTGCTGAAGCTTCTGGTGCTGATGCCAATAAACCCACCGTTCAGCGCGTCCGCAAGGTAGCCGCGCCAGCCGCTGCAGCAGCTGACGGTAAAGGAGAATAACTATGTTGCAACCCGCTCGCCGCAAGTACCGCAAAGAGCAAAAAGGCCGTAACACCGGTATCGCTACTCGAGGCAGTTCAGTGGCATTTGGTGACTTTGGTCTGAAGTGTGTGGATCGTGGTCGTTTGACCGCGCGTCAGATTGAGGCTGCACGTCGTGCAGTTTCTCGTCACGTGAAACGTGGTGGTCGTATCTGGATTCGAGTGTTCCCTGATAAACCTATTTCCCAAAAGCCTGCTGAAGTGCGGATGGGTAATGGTAAAGGTAACCCCGAGTACTATGTGGCTGAAATTCAGCCTGGCAAGATTGTGTTTGAAATCGTTGGTGTGTCAGAAGAGCTTGCTCGCGAAGCGTTCCGTTTGGCAGCAGCCAAGTTGCCTCTTCGCACGACCTTTGTGTCGCGCATGATTGGACAGTAATCAGGAGCAAATGATATGAAAACGACTGAATTACGCAAAAAAGACGTGGCCGGTTTGAAAGTAGAGGTCAAAGAGCTCCAAAAAGCTCATTTTGGTCTGCGCATGCAAAAAGCCACCCAACAACTTAATAACACAGCCACTTTGCGCACTGCGCGTCGTGATATTGCTCGCGCTAAGACCATTTTGGTCGAAAAGCTGGCTGCTGATCAATCCGCCAAATAAGGAGCGATAAATGACGGAAGCTAAAACATCCCTCAAGCGCACCTTGATTGGCAAGGTGGTCAGTGATAAACGCAGTAAAACTGTGACTGTTCTGATTGAGCGCCGTGTCAAGCATGAGCTTTATGGGAAGATTGTTGGCAAGTCCAGCAAGTACCATGCGCATGATGAAAAAGGTGAGTTCAAATTGGGTGACGTGATAGAAATCACGGAAAGTCGCCCGATTTCAAAAACCAAAAACTGGGTTGCGACTCGCTTGGTTCAAAAGGCCTCACTGGTCTAAGTCAATTTATTGGCTGGCTGACAGCTAAACCTAAAACGGCTCACAATTGTGAGCCGTTTTTATTTGGTGATTAGTTTTTAACTAGGAGTAAGTGATGATTAAAGTTGGCGATATGTTACCGGACGTAACCTTGATGGAATACCACGAAACCGAAGGTGGCGGGTGCAGTATGGGGCCGAATCCTGTGAGCGTACGTGCTGCCAGCGCAGATAAGACCATTGTGTTGTTTGCTTTGCCTGGTGCATTCACACCAACTTGTTCTGCGAAACATCTTCCTGGGTACCTTGAAAACCAGCCTGCCTTCAAAGCAGCGGGTGTGGATGAAATTTGGTGCGTAAGTGTGAATGATGCCTTTGTCATGGGGGCGTGGGCACGTGATCAACAAACAGGTGACAAGGTACGTATGTTGGCTGACGGTGATGCTTCCTTTGCCACGGCTACTGGTCTGACGCTGGATTTAACAGGTAGAGGTATGGGGTTGCGCAGCAATCGGTACTCCATGATTGTCAAAAAAGGCATAGTCATGTCATTAAATGTGGAGGCGCCAGGTAAGTTTGAAGTTAGTGATGCCGAAACACTATTGGGTCAACTATAGGCTTGGTGCAACCTTCTCTGACAAAAGGTTCAACTGGGCTGTACTTTCAGAGCTTGACCATCAGGTAATGAGCACCTTCAAGTGGGTTGAAATAGTAGGGTGGAATTTCAATAAACCCTAGGTCATCGTACAAAGCACGTGCTGTTTCCATTTCGGTAAGCGTATCCAAAAGGGCGTAAGAATAGTTGGCTTGTTGTGCTGCACTCAAAATGGCCTCCGCTAACTTGCGCCCTGCTCCATAGCCACGAAAAGGAGGTCGCACATAGAGGCGTTTAATTTCACAAGCATTGGGGTAGTCAACATTGTCTAGTGGGCGCAAGGCACAGCATCCCATCCATGTATTTCCCAAACGCGCTGCCAAAAGTGCCCCACGAGGGGGCGCGTAATCACCAGGTAAATTGGTCAACTCTGAATCAAACTGCTGAAAGCACAAGTCCACATTCAAGCTGTTTGCATATTCAGTGAAAAGCTGTCGAACAGCATCATATTCACTTTGTGTATTGGGCGTGACCAAGGTCAAACGATCAGTCGACATACAAATTAATCATGTCTCTAGATAGTTAAATTCTGTCTGTTGCTCAGTCAAGAAAAGAAACGAGACCAGTAACAAAAGCGGCACATACTATAAAAATAAAGGCGGCTTTTGCTCTATCGCTAGACGTGTCGCTCGATTTGGGGACATTGAATGAAAGCGTTTTGTCGCCTTTTAACATGGGGCTAACTAAATTGTCCTTCTTGCTGAAAAAGTAGTACCCAATGGCAGTCAAATGCGTTGCAACTAAAAAAAGTAATACCAGCTTACCGATTTCCTTGTGATAAAAAGTGGCAAAAGTAACCCAGTCTCCAGAAACAAAACGAGTTAACGGTCCAGCAGCAGAGATTTCATCGTCACTCATCAAGCCAGACGCAACTTGAAAACTCAAAAATGCAAGCAGTGCAAACACTGACAGTGCTCCCAATGGGTTATGCCCGACGGACTGCTGTGGCTCAGAATGCCCTTTTACGTAGTGAAGCATCGCTGAAGGGGAATACAAGAATGTAGCGAAACGAGACCAATAGCCGCCTAGAAACCCCCAGAAAAAGCGAAACAAAAGCAAGGAGAAGACGGTGTACCCCAACCGAAAATGCCAAACCATAGCACTTCCTCCTAAATTTGCAGTAATCAGCAAACCTGTAAAACAGATCACCAATAACCAGTGAAAGAGGCGGGTCGGCGCATCCCAAATACGGACAATCACATGCATAGATACCTTTAAATGTCAGGGAAAGCAGGATTCATTGATAACTTATACACTTCGGCTCCCGCTGTCGGTTCTAGTTTAACGATGAAAGGTTTTCCATGAAAATTTTGACTGCTTTGATTCTTTCTGGTTCAGTGTTGACCATGTCTTTGCCAGCTTCAGCTCAGTTTGCCAAGGCTGAAGATGCCATCAAATATCGTAAAAATGCTTTGTTTGTTATGCAACAAAATTTTGGGCGCGTGGCCGGTATGGCGGCTGGAAAAATTCCATTTGATGCTAAGGTGGCTGCGGAAAGTGCTGGAGTGGCAGATTTTGTTGCCAAGCTGCCTTGGGCAGGTTTTGGCCCCGGCACAGATAAGGGTGAAACCAAGGCTAAAGCTGAAATTTGGACGGACAAAGCCAAGTTTGATGACTATGCGAACAAAATGCAGGCTGAAATGAGCAAATTATCTGCTGCGGCCAAAACTGGCAACTTGGAAAATATCAAATTGGCGGTTAATGCTACGGGTGGGGCGTGTAAAGCTTGCCACGATGACTTCCGGTCAAAATAACTGAACCCAATATGCTGGACGGAAAGTGGTAACGCTTTCTGGTTATAGGATTTAGCGGCGTTAAGATGGCAAATGTTGACGCTATTTCACAGGAAAAACTTATGAATCGCCGCAAGTTTGGTTCTTCTTTTGTCATTTTTATCATGGGCGCAATATTGGGTGTACATGGGGATGCTCATGCGTTGTCATTGAGCGATCTCACCAACGCCCAAGCATCACAAGGATTGAAGACTGCCCTGGAAAAAGGTGCCATAGCGGCAGTGAATACATTGGGTCAAGCAAATGGCTTTTTGGGTAACGATAAAGTTCGCATTCCGCTTCCTGGGTATCTGGAAGATGCCGCCAAATTACTGCGCAGCTTTGGTCAAGGTGCGCGATTGGATGAGTTGATATTGGCTATGAATCAAGCTGCGGAAACCGCAGTACCTTTGGCGCGAGACATGTTGGTCAGTGCAGTCAAAAGCATGAATGTCCAGGATGCCAAAAAAATTCTCAGTGGTGGAGATACATCGGTGACTGAGTTCTTTGCAGAAAAGACACGCCAGCCATTGAATCAAAAATTCCTACCTATCGTCACAAAAACGACGGCACGTGCCAACTTGGCAGAAAAGTACAACCAGGTGGCTGGTAAAGCTGCTGGCATGGGGTTGATCAAAGGCGATCAGGCCAGCATAGAGCAATATGTCACCGGAAAAACGCTGGATGGTTTGTATTACATGATTGGTGAGGAAGAGAAAAAGATTCGCCAAGACCCTGTGGGAACCGGTAGTGCGGTACTGCAAAAAGTGTTTGGGGCACTCAAGTCATAAACCAACCTCGCAATACGTTTGACGAGTTGGTGTGTACCTCTTGGGCGAAAGCTAGCTGACGTAAATGGTCATAATCGACACCCAAGCACAGACTGAGTTGGATCGTCTAACGATGCTTGCAAAGACACCGGAACACACATGAACAACGGTATTTTCATCATGGCTCATGCGCCTTTGGCAAGTGCCTTGCGTCAATGTGTCTTGCATGTTTTTCCAGACGCGGCTACTGCAGTCGCCGTGCTTGATGTACAGCCCAACACACCCACAGAAGAGACATTGGCAGCTGCTCGGGTAGCCTTGGCCGTGTTGAATACCACGCATACGCTGGTATTGACCGACATGTTTGGCGCAACCCCCTGTAACGTGGCGCAAAAGCTTATCGACGGTGTCCACTCCCGTATGGTGGCGGGTGTGAATTTACCCATGTTGATGCGTGCAGTGACTTACCGAAATGAATCCCTGGATGCTTTGATTGCGCGTGTATTGGCAGGCGGATCTCAAGGCATCATGCAAGTAGCCGTGACAGCGCCGCAAAATCAGCAACGAAAACCAAATGACCAAAACTACAACGACCATCAGCAATAAGCTCGGCTTGCATGCACGTGCTTCGGCCAAATTGACCAAACTGGCGGGCAATTTCCCGTGCGAAGTATGGATGTACCGCGGTGACCGCCGCGTCAATGCCAAAAGTATCATGGGTGTGATGATGTTGGCCGCAGGCATGGGTGCGCAGGTTGAAATCGAAACCATTGGTGCCCAAGAGCAGGAAGCCATGGACGCATTGTTGGCCCTGATTGCCGACAAGTTTGGAGAGGGTGAATGACATTCAGCATCCACGGCCTGGCGGTAGCCCGTGGCATTGCCATCGGGCGGGCTGTATTGGTTGCATCAACCCGGCTGGATGTGGCCCACTACTTTATTGAGTCATCACAAGTTGTCGCCGAAATCAATCGGGTGCGCGATGGTCGTGATGCCGTGGTGGCAGAGATTCATCGTTTGCAGGCCAGTATTACCCAGATGGCACCCAAAGACACCCCACACGAGCTCACCGCTCTGCTGGATGTGCACTTGATGCTGTTGCAAGACGAAGAGCTTAGCAACGGTGTTCGCCACTGGATCAAAGACCGCCTTTACAACGCCGAATGGGCGTTGACTACTCAGCTTGAAGTGGTCGCCCGCCAGTTTGACGAAATGGAGGATGAATACCTGCGGGAGCGCAAAGCTGATCTGGAGCAGATCACAGAGAAAGTGCTGCGTGCCATGCGTGGTGTGTCGTCGCCCTTGGTGCAACCTCTTGGTCGCCACGGGAGGAAAATGTCACAGCAGGATCTGCTGCTGGATGACACGGTGGATGTCCCCTTGATTCTGGTTGCGCACGACCTCTCGCCATCGGACATGCTGCAATTCAAGCAGAGTGTGTTTGCCGGGTTTATCACCGATGTGGGTGGAAAAACCTCGCATACCGCCATCGTCGCGCGCAGCTTGGATATTCCTGCCGTAGTCGGGGCGCGCCTGAGCAGCCATTTGATTCGACAAGACGACTGGGTGGTCATTGATGGTGACGCTGGTGTGGTGGTGGTTGACCCGTCTCCCATCATCTTGGCGGAATATGGTTTCAAGCAGCGTCAAGGTGAGCTCCAGCGTGGTCGACTATTGCGCCTGTTGCACACACCGTCGGTCACCATGGACGGGCAAAAAGTCGAGTTATTGGCCAATATTGAAATGCCAGACGACGCTGAAAGTGCTTTGAAAGCCGGTGCCGTTGGTGTGGGCCTGTTCCGCAGTGAATTTTTATTCATGGGACGTCATGGCAAGTTGCCCAACGAAGACGAGCAGTTCCAGGCCTACAAGCGCGCGGTCGAAGGCATGCAAGGCTTGCCGGTCACAATTCGCACCGTGGATGTTGGTGCCGACAAACCGCTGGACGACACCTTGCGCGACGATGCTCATTTGAACCCAGCTTTGGGTTTGCGGGCGATTCGCTGGAGTCTTGCCGATCCCGCCATGTTTCTTACGCAGTTGCGTGCCATTTTGCGTGCAGCAGCGTTTGGGCAGGTGCATCTACTGATTCCGATGTTGGTGCATGCCAGTGAAATCCGCCAGACCATGGCTTTGATTGACCATGCGCGGGTGCAACTTGACAACCGTGGTGTAGCGTATGGGCCCATCAAAATTGGTGCCATGATCGAAATACCGGCAGCGGCACTGACACTCAAGGTGTTTTTGAAATACTTTGATTTCCTGTCCATTGGCACCAATGACCTGATTCAGTACACCCTGGCCATAGACCGGGCTGACGAGTCGGTGGCACACCTCTACGACCCCATGCATCCAGCGGTATTGCGCCTGGTAGCCAATACCATTGAGCAGGCGCGTGCCCAGGGCAAGCCGGTGAGTGTGTGCGGCGAAATGGCGGGGGATACCAGCATGACACGCTTGTTGCTGGGCATGGGCTTGCGCAGTTTCTCCATGCACCCGGCCCAGATATTGGCCATCAAGCAGGAGGTGCTGCGTGCGGACACCGAAAAACTGGGTCCTTGGGCTGAACAAGTGATGATGGATGATGAACCCAGCAAACGTATTGCCAAAAAAGCCTAAAAGCCGCTCAATGAATGCCAATGGCCAGGATGGATACAAAGCGAAAGGAACGCTATGAAATTCAAACAATGGGGCGTGAACCTGATCTTTCTGGCGTGTTGTGTCATGGGTGCGCAGGCACAAAGCGTGGGTATCTTGAAATCGGTGCAGGGGAAGGTTGGCCTGAACCAGCCCTCTGCGGTTCGATCCGTCTACGCGGGTGATGGTGTACAAACGGCGGACCGCATTGTCACAGGCAGTGGTTCCAGCGCTACGCTGACCCTGAAAGATGGTTCGGTGGTGTCGGTGGGCCCCAATTCGACCCTGATGCTGACGGATGTCAAGTTTGACACCACCACGCAAGAAGGCAGCTTGATCCTCAACCTGGTGCAGGGCAGCATTCGAATGGTCACCGGTTGGCTGGGCAAAGTTCATCCCGATCAGGTCAAGGTCATCACCCCCACCTCCGTGGTAGGGGTGCGTGGGACGGATTTCATTGTGGAGGTGCCATGATGCAATGGCTCAGGCAAGGCAGTGTAGGGGTCCTTTCAGCCTTGCTCATGGCTTGTGCTCCGGCCACACGGGTGATTTTGCTGCCCGAAGGTGCCGGCAAACACACCGCAGTGGATGTCAAAGGTGCCCTTGGGACAGTCAGTTTGACCGCCCCCTACCAAACGGCCAATGTGGACAAATCTGGATCGGTTGAATTGACCGAAACGGATCCCATGGTGGTGTTGGATCGTTATGGTGCCATCCTGGCGCACATGCCTGCGGCAGAGGAGCAATTTTTGCTCTACTTTGAAGTGGGTGGTGCAGAATTGACCGATGTATCCAAAGCGCAATTGCCGACCATTCTGGAGCGTGCACGAGCCCGCAAAGGCGGCGAAATCATCGTCATTGGACACACCGACCGGGTGGGTGCTGTGCCCGCCAACGATGCTTTGTCACTGGAGCGTGCGCGGGCCATCCGGCAGCTGTTGATGGATCAAGGCTTTAAGCCCGAGCTGATTGATGCCGTGGGGCGTGGTGAGCGTTCCCCCTTGGTGCCGACGGATGACGAAGTGGCTGAACCGCAAAATCGTCGTGCCGAAATCATTGTTCGCTGAGCATCCACGTGCAACTCCTTTGGGGGACGTGACTAAAACAGCCTGAATATCAGGGGAATCAGCAGCGAAGCCAGCACCACCTGCAAACCCAGTGCCAGCCCGGCAAAAGCCCCGGCATCAGCGTTGACTTGAAGCGCACGTGCTGCGCCAATGCCATGTGCGGCGGTGCCCATGGAGAAACCACGTGCCATCCAGCCATGCGCATCGGTTGGAATTTTTAAGAAATCAAACAAAACCTTGCCACTGAGTGCCCCCACCATGCCGGTCACCACGGCAAATACGGCCGCCAGGGCAGGAATACCGCCAATCTTGTCCGCAATGCCCATGGCCACCGGTGCTGTCACTGACTTGGGCGCGAGGGACAACACCACAGCCTGCGGCAGCCCAAAGACCCAGCCCAGCAGCAAGGCAGAGCCGCTGGCCGCCACACCCCCCACGACAGCAGCGGCCAGCAGTGCACGCCAATGTAGCCGCAGTGCGGCCCGGCGTTCCCAAAGTGGCCAGGCCAGGGCCACCACGGCGGGCCCGAGCAAAAAGTGGATGAACTGTGCGCCAGAGAAATACGTTGGATAGTCCACACCTGTCAGGGTCAGCAGGCTGGCCAAGCAGACGACCGACCATAACACCGGGTTGGCCCAAGCGGCTTGGTTCAGGCGCGCGTACAGGGCCTGCGCCAGCACGTACACCACCAAGGTCATGGTCAAGCCAAACAAGGGCGTGGCGGACAGGTAGACCCAGAGCTCAACAAACTTAGGCATGATCCGTTTTTTTCAAAGCCTTCAGCACCAGCACCGTGACGATCAGGCCGATCCAGGTGGACAGCACAATCACAGCCAGCATGCGAATACCGTATTGACCCAACAGCCCCAGATGGGTCATCACCCCGACACCCACTGGCACAAACAACAGTGAGAGATGGCTCAGCAAAAAACGGGCACAAGCCGCCACCGGTTCGCGCACCCAGGACCACTGTAGCGCCAGCAAAAGCAGCAGCATGCCAATCACCGGTCCGGGAAACGGCAGCGCCCCGCCGCGTGACAGCAATTCACCCAAAGACTGCATGGCCAAAAGCCATGCCAGACCCTGTAGACTCTGCATCAGGTGCTCCTAAAACCGTTCCAGCTCGGGGTACTTGATCTGGCCGCCACGCACCAGCATCTTGCCGTATTCGGCACACCGGTTGCTGGTCGGAATCACCTTGCCGGGGTTGAGCAGGCCTTTGGCGTCAAACGCCCGTTTCAGGCCAAACATCTGTTCATTTTCTGCCGCACTGAACTGCACACACATGCTGTTGAGCTTTTCAATGCCCACACCATGTTCGCCGGTCACCGTGCCGCCCATGGCGACACTGGTTTCCAGAATATCGGCCCCAAACAACTCGGCGCGGTGCAGCTGGTCGGGGTCATTGGCATCAAACAAAATCAGCGGATGCAGGTTGCCGTCACCGGCGTGGAACACGTTGGCGCAGCGCAGCTGGTATTTTTTCTCCATCTCCTGGATCGCCAGCAAAATGTCAGCCACGCGCTTGCGCGGAATCGTCGAGTCCATGCACATGTAGTCCGGGCTGATGCGCCCACTGGCCGGAAACGCATTTTTGCGTCCGCTCCAGAACGTCATGCGCTCCTGCTCACTTTGGCTGACTGCAATTTTTGTAGCGCCTGCCGCAAGCAGCACTTGCGTCATACGCTGAATTTCCTCTTCAACTTCTTCCGGCGTGCCATCCGACTCGCAGAGCAGAATGGCCGCGGCATCCAGGTCGTAGCCGGCGTGTACGTAGTCTTCCACGGCGGCGGTCATGGGCTTGTCCATCATCTCCAGCCCGGCCGGAATGATGCCGGCGGCAATCACCGCGGCAACCGCGTCGCCAGCTTTGGGAATGTCGTCAAAGCTGGCCATGATGCAGCGTGCCAGTTGCGGCTTGGGAATCAGCTTGACCGTCACTTCAGTCACCACCGCCAGCATGCCTTCGGAGCCAATCACCACACTCAGCAGGTCGTAGCCGGGCGCATCCAGCGCGCCAGAACCAAACTCGATCGGCTCACCGGCCATGGTGAAGCCCTTGATTTTCAGAATGTTGTGCAGCGTCAGGCCGTATTTCAGGCAGTGCACCCCGCCTGAGTTTTCCGCCACATTGCCGCCAATGGTGCAGGCAATCTGGCTGCTGGGGTCGGGCGCGTAATACAGGCCCAGCGGCGCGGCGGCTTCACTGATAGCCAGGTTGCGCACGCCACATTGCACCGTGGCGGTACGTGCCAGCGGGTCCAGCTTCAGGATGCGGTTGAACCTTGCCAGTGACAAAGTGACCCCCATGGGGTGCGGCATGGCTCCGCCTGACAGGCCGGTACCAGCACCACGCGCCACCACCGGAACACCCAGCGCGTAGCAGGTTTTCAGTGCAGCTTGGACCTGGGTTTCGTCTTCCGGTAGGGCCACCACCAGCGGGCGCTGGCGGTAAGCGGTGAGGCCATCACACTCGTACGGGGTGGTGTCCTCGCTATTCCACAGCAGGGCGTGCGCTGGCAAAACGGCCTTCAGCCCTTGCACCACTAGCGCCTGCTGCTCTGTTCTTTGATGGGCAGAAAAAACCGGGGTGGAGGTGGGTGCATTCATCGGATTCCTTCAACTGGCCAAATAGCGGGGGGCAACATGCCACAGGCTTCACTGTAATACCTGCGGCGCTGGGTCATGTTGAGCATTTTTAAACACAAGTTTGAAATTAAAAAATACTATAACTTCGATAGCTGCTTACGCAATCAATACAAGCGCTACAAGCTTGTTTTGTATAAATTTTCGGTGTCATCCTGCCGTTGACCATGTCCGCATGCCTTAGATCATGCTTTGCTTGAGCCATTCGGCAAAGGCGACGCATTCCCAGCGCTCCATCATGCCGGTGCGCCAGCACAGGTAGTGCGCGTGTGGGCTGGGCACGTTGGTGGAAAACACGTCGCTGGAGCCCAGCCGTACCAACGAGCCGTTTTCCAGCCAGGGCAGGGCCAGCTTCAGGCGGATCAATCCGATGCCCATGCCCGCGGCCGCAGCGTCACACATCAGGCCCACGTCGTTGAACTGCGAGCCATCTACTGGCTCGGGCCAATCCAGGTTGCGTGCGGCAAACCAGGTGCGCCAAGGCTCCAGCGGGCTGCGCAAGAGCGGCTCACCTTCCAGGTCTTGCGCCACTTCAAACGGGCCATGTTCACGCACAAAAGCCGGGGATGCCAGCGGTGTGACTTCGTCTTTCAGCAGGCACATGTGTTCCACATCGGCATAGCGGCCAGTGCCAAAACGCACCATCAGGTCGGCATCTTCGGCCACCACATCCAGCAGGGGGATGGAGATTTGCAACGTGAGGTCAATCTCGGGATACGCCTCGGTGAACTGGCGCAGGCGCGGAATCAGCATCGAACGTGCATACGTGGGTGTCACGGCCAGCCGCAGTTTGCGCTTGCCGGGCAAGGTGGCCGCACCGGGAAAACGTTGCAGCATGCCCAGGCCGTCGCGCACATGGGCCAGGTACTCCACACCCTCCACCGTGAGCGAAAAATCGGCTCGGCCAAACAGTTTGGTGCCAATGATTTGTTCGAGTTGTTTGACACGATGGCTGACGGCGCTGGGGGTCACACAAAGCTCTTCGGAGGTTTGCGTCACACTGCGCAGACGCGCTAGCGCCTCAAACGTCAGCAGGCACTGAATCGGGGGAATGCGGGCGGTAGACATGGCGAACATTGTGGCACTGCCCGGCGGAAAAGCACTGCGTAAAATCCCTGTTTCACAGCGGCCAAGCCGTCTTTCTGGCGATGCCAGCCTTCTTTCTCTCCTCAGGTAGCCCTCTTCATGTCCGACCGTTTTGCCGTGCTGCCACAGTACCTTTTGCCCAAACAAGCCCTGACCCTGCTGGCCGGGCGTGTGGCACGTGCCCAGGGTGGCGCATTCACCACCCGCTTGATTCAATGGTTTGTGCAGCGTTATCGTGTCAACATGGCGGAGGCGGCCAACCCGGATGTGGCCAGCTACGCCAGCTTCAACGACTTTTTTACCCGCGCACTCAAAGCCGGTGCCCGTCCGCTGGCGCAGGCCGAGCTGATTTGTCCGGTGGACGGGGCCATCAGCCAGTTCGGTCGCATTGAAGGCCAGCAGATTTTTCAGGCCAAAGGGCATCAATACAGCAGCACCACGCTGGTCGGTGGTGATGCGGCGCTGGCCCGGCAGTTTGACAACGGCCACTTTGCCACCCTGTACCTGAGTCCGCGTGACTACCACCGCATCCACATGCCCTGCGCCGGCCGCCTGACCCGCATGATTTATGTGCCGGGAGATCTGTTTTCGGTCAACCCCACCACCGCGCGGGGTGTGCCGGGCCTGTTTGCACGCAACGAGCGTGTGGTGTGTGTGTTTGAGCGTCCCGATGGCTTGGGCCCGTTTGTGCTGGTGCTGGTGGGGGCCACCATCGTCGGCAGCATGGCCACCACCTGGCACGGCATCATCAACAACCCCAGGGCCGGGCAGTTGTTTGAGAAGCGCTATGAGAATGAGTGCATCGAATTCAAACAGGGCGACGAGATGGGCCGTTTTCTGCTGGGTTCCACCGTGGTCATGTTGTTCCCCCAAGGCCGGTTGCAGTTCAACCCGGCCTGGCAGCCGGGCGGGGCGATTCGGCTGGGCGAGGGGATGGCCAACCAGTAGGATGAACTCTGAACATCCGTCGCCAATGTATCCAAAGGCTTATCGACGAGGGGTGTGACGGCAGAGAAGTTGCCGGGTCTGTGATGACCCGTTCAGAGCGTGAATCAGACCTGCCTGGCTA
Source organism: Rhodoferax lithotrophicus (assembly GCF_019973615.1). Lineage (GTDB taxonomy): Bacteria > Pseudomonadota > Gammaproteobacteria > Burkholderiales > Burkholderiaceae_C > Rhodoferax > Rhodoferax lithotrophicus. Next base: position 533,283 of record NZ_AP024238.1, read on the forward strand.
TTTGAAAATCACCGTCTTGTGTCCGTTGATCAGCACGCGGTGTTCGCTGTGCCATTTGACGGCGCGGGCCAGTACCTGGCTTTCGGTGTCGCGTCCCTGGGCAGTGAGGTCTTCCACGGTTTTGCTGTGGTCAACGCGGGCCACATCTTGTTCGATGATCGGGCCTTCGTCCAGATCGGCGGTGACATAGTGGGCGGTGGCCCCAATCAGTTTCACGCCCCGGTCATGCGCCTGGTAATAGGGCTTGGCCCCTTTGAAGCTGGGCAAAAAGCTGTGGTGGATGTTGATGGCGCGGCCTGACAGCTTTTGGCACAGGTCGTTGCTGAGGATTTGCATGTAGCGTGCCAGCACCACCAGTTCGGCCCCTTCGCTCTCGATGATCTCCATCTGCTTGGCTTCCACCTGGGCCTTGGTGGCCGCCGTTACCGGCAGGTGGTGAAACGGCACGTTGTAACTGGCCGCCAGTTGGTAGAACTCACGGTGGTTGCTGACGATGGCGCGGATGTCCAGCGGCAGCAGGCCGCTTTTCCAGCGAAACAGCAGGTCATTCAGGCAATGGCCTTCCTTGCTGACCAGGATGACGGTACGCATGGGCTGGGCTTGCGCGTGTAATTTCCACTGCATCTGAAAAGGGGCCGCAAACTCAGCCAGTTGGGTCTTGAGTTCATCAAACGTCAGCTTGGCACAGGCAAACTGCACCCGCATGAAGAACAAACCGGTGCCCGCATCGTTGTATTGGGCGGCCTCTTCAATGTTGCCGCTGCGCTCCAGCAGGAAGCCGGAAACGGCGTGAACCAGGCCCAAACGGTCAGGGCAGGACAGGGTCAGGATGTAAACAGGATTCATAGGGGCCGTATGGTTGCAGGTGCTTCTGAGCACCAGGTGAAACCTATTTTGCTATTTGTTTGGTAGCTATCTGCGCTTGTTTTATAAGCGCTATAGCCTTATTTGGCTTGAAATTTAGTGAATCCCCACCGGGTTTTGAGCCAACTCGGCATACTGCTCCAGGGTGTCTTCAACTTCTTCCTGTGTCGGGGTTTTGAGCTGCCAGGCTGAAATTTTTTGCTGGAACAGTTCAGCCCATGAGCCGTCCAGGTAGACCTCTTTGTTGGACCGTTTGTCCACAATTTCAAAGCCATGACGGGCCAGTGCCGGCACGATCAGCAACTGTTCGCCTTCTTTGAGGGTGTCTGGCGGCACATCGGCAGCCACGGCATTGGCCAGCATGTGGGTTACAGAGTAAGTGTCAGAGTCGTAAAGCGTGTGCATTGGCAAATTATCCATGAAAGCGGTTGACTCAGCAGATGGCAGCGTTTGGGGTAAATTCAAGGTGTTTCCGTGGCGGCCCATTGCTGGTCAATGTAATCACCATTGGTTTCCTGGATGCGAATCCGCGCAGGCAAATAGTTCAGGGCTGGGGCCAGCCAGATGTCGACCTTCTGGTCATAGGTCTGGCGTGGATTACGGGTCAGCTTGATGCCCTGAAGTTGGCCACCGGGCAAATCCAGGCTTTCCATCTGGCCCACGGTGAACAACCACATATCGGCATCACGTGGCCCGACGGTCTGAAACGACAGCGTGGTGCCCGGGGTAAAACGCGCGGGTGCGCTGGCCGCCATGGCAGCCAGTTGGACCAGCACACTGAGCCGGTCTTGTGCGCCACTGAGCAGCGGCACATCGGGCGTATTGGCGCTGAAGGTGACTTTGCTCTGGGTTGGGTTGAAATGTGCCGCCACTTCACTGCGGTATTTGTCTGAAAAGCGAGTGGGGGCCAAACCATCTTTTTCCACCCGTCCGCGACTGGTTTGGATACGGGTCTGACCGAATGCGCCAAAACTCAAGCTGGCCTCATAGCGCCCATCCACCAGCTGCCAGATCAGCTCACCATCCAGTTTGTACGGGAATTTATTGGACAACACCTTGTAAATCAGCTTGACCGAGCCGGGCACGCTGTCAACGCTGAACGCTGCGGCAACTTCATCGGGGTGGGGGGGCACGGGGTCTGTTGCGACTTCTTGAGGTGTGCTGGCGGGGGGCTCGGCACTGGATGCTTCGGCTGGTGCGGGGGCTTGAGTTGCTTGGGCGGGGGCGTTGGCGGCCGGCTGTGCAGACACCACGTTGGTGTTGGGGCTGGGTTGCGGTGGCGGTTGAACCACGGGCTGACGCACCGGCTCAGGGACAGGCGCTGGATCTGGGGTGAGCGTGCGGGTGACAAAACTCAGCGCGTGGGTGTCTGAGTCCAGATTACCCAGGTGCAAGGGCAGGTTTTGCAACAACGACAGGTGCAGCAGCAACACCGCCAAGCCGAGCATCAGCCAGGTTTTGTAGGGTGGAGTGGGTGAGGCCATGTCAACTAAAATGGCTTGGATATGGGCGGCTCTGTGGGACAAAATGTATGAAATTGGCAACTTTGAATGATGGTTCCCGCGATGGCCAATTGGTGGTGGTGTCGCGTGATCTGGTCACGGCGCATTATGCAACCGGCATCGCCAGCCACGTGCAGCAGGTGCTGCAAGACTGGAACTTTCTTGCCCCGCAGCTGCAAGACCTGTATGACACCCTGAACTACGGCAAGGCCCGCCATGCTTTCCCGCTGGATGTGCGCCAATGTATGGCCCCGCTGCCACGGGCCTATCTGCTGGCGGTGGGTGATGCCTTTGCCAGGCCTGATACCCCTGTTGGCGCACCCCTGCGGCTGGCCTTTGCCGATGGGTTGCTGGGGGCTTGTGCGCCCTTGAGCTGGGCCCATGCGGCGCAGCAACCCGACTTTGAAGCTGCGGTGGCGGTGATCACCGGCGATGTGCCACAGGGCGCAAGCCCGACCCAGACGCTTGACGGTGTGCGGCTGCTGGCGCTGGCCTGCCATGGTGTTGACCGGGCCTGGCAAGCGCAACCTCCCTTGGCGCTGATGGCCCAGCCCAACACGGCATTCAGCCCGGTCGCGGTGACACCCGATGAACTGGTGTGGGGTGGCGAAAGCGCCTGGAGCCAGGGCCGTTTGAACCTGACCCTGCAATGCAACCTGAATGGCCGCCAGTTGGGCTGGTGTGAAGCGGGCAGTGACATGACGGCCCATTTTGGCGAACTGATGGCTCAGCTGTGCCGGGTGCGCCGCCTGCGTGCGGGCAGCATCATCAGTGCGGGAGAGGTGCGTAATCTGGGGGCCAGCCGTGGCAGTTGCAGTGTGGCCACCCGGTGTGCCCAGGAGCTGGCGCAAAACGGCCAATGCCCAACCCCCTGGCTGGCTCAGGGCGACACGGTGTGGATCGACATGAAGGGCCGCGACGGCCAGAGCGTGTTTGGGGCGATCGACCAGGACGTGCAGATTGGCCCGCAGGTGGTGGCTTAGCCTGGGCGCTTGATCACGCCCCGGCGACTTGTTTGACAAAAATCTTGATGCCGCGCAGCATCATTTCAATCGACACCGCCACCAGCACCAAGCCCATCAGCCGCTCCAGCGCCACCACAAAGCGGTCACCGGCCACGCGCTGAATGCGTTCGGCCAGTACCAGCACCACAGCGCTCAGCGTCATGGTGACGCACAGCGCGGCAATCCACTCCATGCGTTTTTCGGGTTGTTGCGACACCAGCAGCAGCACCGTGGCCAGGGCGGACGGCCCGGCAATGGCGGGAATCGCCAGCGGCACAATCAGTGGCTCACCCACAGGCTCGGCAGTTTCCACTTTGGCGGGCGGAAAAATCATGCGCAGGGCAATCAAAAACAGAATCACGCCGCCCGCAATTTGCAAGGAGAGTTCGTTCAGGTTCATCACCCGCAAGAAGCTCTCGCCAACAAACATGAAGGTCAGCAGCAGCAAAAAGGCAATCATCACCTCGCGCAGGATGACGCGCGGGCGCCGCTCGGGGGCGACGTGCTGGAGCGCGTTGGCAAAGATCGGGATGTTGCCAATCGGGTCGGTGATCAAAATCAGCAGAATGGTGGCGGAGAGAAAGGTGTACTGCATGGTGAGCGTGCGCTAGGCGGGGGCAAAAATTCGGCGTTGGCGGTGAGGACGGTGTTTGACCGTGTTCAGAACCGGATGGCCAGCCAGTGCTCGACCAGTCGCACCCAGTAGGTGGCTCCCAGCGGCAGCAAGTGGTCATTGAAGTCGTAACTCGGGTTGTGCAACATACAAGGGCCACCGCCGTGGCCGATGCTGCGGTGGTCACCGTCGCCATTGGCAATAAAGGCGTAGCAGCCGGGTTTTTCCAGCAACATATAGGAGAAATCTTCCGCACCCATGGTGGGCTCTTGCGCCACGACATGGTCTTTGCCCACGATACCGGCCATCACCTGGCGGCAAAACTCGGCCTCGGCCACGCTGTTGATGGTGGGCGGGTAATTGCGGCTGAACTCAAAGTCGGCCTGCAGGCCCGAGGCGGCGCAGATGTGTTCAGTCATCAGCCGCATGCGGGCCTCGATCATGTCCAGCACGTCGATCGAGAAGGTGCGCACCGTGCCTTGCAGCTCGCAGTGGTTGGGGATCACGTTGGTGGCCTCGCCGGTGTGGATCATGGTGACCGAGACCACCGCCGCATCAATGGGTTTGACCTGGCGGCTGACGATGGTTTGAAAACTTTGCACCAACTGGCAGGCCACCGGCACCGGGTCGATGGCGTTGTGCGGCATGGCGGCGTGGCCCCCTTTGCCGTGTAAGGTGATTTTGAATTCATTGCTGGAGGCCATCACCGGCCCGGGGCTGGCGGCAAATTCGCCAAACTTCATGCCGGGCCAGTTGTGCAAGCCAAACACGGCCTCCATGGGAAAGCGCTCGAACAAGCCGTCCTTGATCATTTCGCGGGCACCGCCACCGCCTTCTTCGGCGGGCTGGAAGATCAGGTACACCGTGCCATCAAAATCACGCTGCTGGGCCAGGTGCTGGGCGGCGGCCAGCAGCATGGTGGTGTGGCCGTCATGGCCGCAGGCGTGCATCTTGCCGGGTTCGGTGCTGGCGTGGGCGAAAGTATTGGCTTCCTGCATCGGCAGGGCATCCATGTCGGCGCGCAGGCCGATGGCCCGGCTTGAGCTGCCCGACTGGATGATGCCCACTACGCCCGTGCCACCCAGCCCCCGGTGGATGGGGATGCCCCACTCGGTGAGCTTGGCGGCCACCAGGTCTGAGGTGCGTTGTTCCTGAAAACACAGCTCGGGGTGGGCATGGAGGTCACGCCGCAGGGCGGTGAGGGCATCTAGGTGTTGGTTGAAATTTGATATTAAATTCATAGCTGTTAGCGCTTGTATATAAAGGGCTAGAAGCCTAAAACACTTATAAAAATGAAGGCTTGGGTGGTTGGGCAGGATAGGATCCTGGTTGGAGCTTCATTCACAATGATGCCTCAACTTGTAATCACACCATGAACGTAACCCCTTTGTTGACAAATCCCTCTGCCATTCAAGTGCGTGGAGCCTGCCCGCATGACTGCCCCGATACCTGTGCTTTGCTGACCACCGTGCAGGATGGTGTGGCCATCAAAGTGCAGGGTAACCCTGATCATGCCCACACCAACGGCGTGTTGTGCACCAAGGTGTCGCGCTACACCGAGCGCAGCTACCACGCCGAACGCATTTTGCAACCCCTGAAACGGGTTGGTGCCAAGGGTGCAGGGCAGTTTGAGCCGGTGAGCTGGGATGCGGCTTTGAGCGACATTGCGGCCCGTTTGCAGGCGATTGCGGCACGTGACCCCCAGGCCATCCTGCCCTACAGCTACGCTGGCACCATGGGTTTGGTGCAAGGTGAAAGCATGGCGGCACGGTTTTTCAACAAGCTGGGCGCTTCGCTGCTGGAGCGCACTATTTGTGCCGCAGCCGGTGGTGAGGGGCTGGTGCACACCCTGGGCGGCAAGCTGGGGATGCGGGTGGAATTTTTTGCGCAGGCCAAGCTGATCTTGATCTGGGGCAGCAATTCGATTGCCAGCAACCTGCATTTCTGGCGCTATGCCAACGAGGCCAAGCGCCTGGGGGCCAAGCTGATCTGTATTGACCCACGCAAGACCGAGACCGCAGACAAATGCCACAAGCACATTGCCTTGCTGCCCGGCACTGACGGTGCGCTGGCGCTGGGGCTGATGCACGAATTGATTCAACACGACTGGCTCGATCATGACTACCTGGAGCGCTACACCTTGGGCTGGGACAAGCTGCGCGAGCGGGCTCTGCAATGGCCACCCGAGCGGGTGGCGGCGGTGTGTGGCATCACGCCAGAACAAGTCCAGAACCTGGCGCGTGACTATGGGGCGTGCGTGTCCCAATCTGCCACAGATGCGGCTGGCGTGACACCGCCCAGTGCGGCGATTCGCATGAATTACGGTTTGCAGCGTGTGCATGGCGGGGGCAACGCGGTGCGCTTGATTGCCAGCTTGCCCGCGCTGATCGGGGCCTGGCGGCAGCGCTCGGGTGGGGTGCTGCTGTCAAGTTCGGGCACGTTCCCGGTTCAAAAAGCGGCTTTGCAGCGCCCGGATTTGCTGGCGGGCCGCACCCCGAGAACGCTCAATATGGCCACCATTGGCAACGATTTGCTGCGCCCAGCCAGCCCTGAATTTGGCCCGGCGGTTGCAGCGCTGCTGGTCTACAACAGCAACCCGGTGGCCATCGCGCCCGAGTCGACCAAGGTGGTGCAAGGTTTTGCCCGTGAAGATTTGTTCACCGTGGTGCTGGAGCATTTTCAGACCGACACGGCGGACTATGCTGATTACATCTTGCCCGCCACAACCCAACTGGAGCACTGGGACGTGCACAGCAGTTACGGGCATACCGATGTGTTGTTGAACCGCCCGGCCATTGCGCCGCTTGGCCAAGCCAAGCCCAACACGCAGATTTTTCGGGAGCTGGCGAAGCGCATGGGGTTTGAGGAAGCGTGTTTCCAGGACGATGACGAGGCGCTGTGCCGCCAGGCGTTTGGCGACAAGGTTGATTTTGACGTGTTGCTGAACCAGGGTTTTGCCAGCCTGCTTACGCCTGAGGCCCCGTTTGCCCAAGGCAACTTTCCCACGCCCTCGGGCAAATGCGAGTTTTTCAGCGAACGCCTGGCCCGCCAGGGGCAAGACGGTTTACCGGATCATTTGCCGAACCACGAGGCGGTGAACACTTCGGCCACTTACCCGCTGGCCATGATCTCGCCCCCTGCACGTAACTTTTTGAACTCCAGCTTTGTCAACGTCAAAAGCTTGCGGGATATTGAGGGTGAACCGTTGCTTGAAATGCATCCCCAAGACGCGGCGCTGCGCGGCATCACCAACGGCGACACTGTGCGGGTGTTTAATGACAGGGGCATTCACTGCTGCCACGCCCGTGTGACCGAGCGTGCCCGTGTCGGCGTGGTGAATGGCTTGGGCATCTGGTGGCGCAAACTGGGGCTGGACGGCACCAACGTCAACCAGCTGACCAGCCAGAAGCTGACCGATATGGGGCGCGGGCCGACTTTTTACGACTGCCTGGTGGAGGTGCAGCTCACATCAGCCAAGGAATAAAGCGTTGGGTGTGCAGGCAATACGCGGCGTACCCGGCATGGTGTTCGCACAGCCAGCGTTCTTCCAGATGGGCTTTGGTCCACAGCACCAGTGCCAAGGCACACCAGACCAGCCAGCCCGAGTTGGTTTCAAGTAACACGGCCATGGCCCCTGCTGCCAGCAGTACTGCGCTGTACATCGGGTGCCGAATCAGCCGGTAAGGGCCGCCGGTGATCAGAACACCTTGTGCTTTGGGGGCGGGGTGAATGTTGAAATTGCCCAAGCGGTTGTAGGCCAGTGTCCACGAACCCAGAAGCAGCGACAGAGCGGCCAGCCACGTGCTTGTCGCTGTCCATTGGCCGTGCCCAATGGGCGCAGAGGCCGCCCAGCCCAACCATGCCAGCAAACCAAACTGAAGGACAACCAGCAGCTGGCCGATGCGTTGTCTTTGGGAAAGGAAAAGATGGGTCATGGTGCTGGCCTGGTTAAAGTTGGATTCCCCTTGCTTTGTGTCAAGTTCGCGAAATCTGAAAGCGATACTATTTTCATGGTTTCATCGTTTTACTACTCTCGGGAATCATCATGACAGCTCGTTTAACCAATAAAGTATCCATCATTACTGGCGCAGCACAAGGCATTGGCCTTGCAACGGCCCTTAAGTTTGCCCAAGAAGGTGCCATCGTGATTCTTTGCGATGTCAAGCAGGCTGGTGTGGACGAGGCTGTAGTCCAGTGTCAGGCGCTGGGGGCGACGGCACAGGGTTTTGTGATGGATGTGACTCAGCGTCCCATGGTGGATGCGGTCGTGGCGCAGGTCAAGGAAAAGTTTGGCCGCATTGATGTGTTGGTGAACAATGCGGGCATCACACAAGACGCGCGACTGCAAAAAATGACCATTGAGCAGTTTGACAAGGTGATTGATGTCAACCTGCGCGGGGTATTTCACTGCACCCAGGCCGTGGCTGACGGCATGGTGGCTCAGGGCAGTGGCGTGATTTTGAGTGCCAGTTCGGTGGTGGGTTTGTATGGCAACTTTGGCCAGACCAACTATGCGGCCACCAAGTTTGGCATCATCGGCTTCACCAAAACCTGGAGCCGTGAGCTTGGGCCCAAGGGCGTGCGCGTGAATGCCGTGGCACCTGGGTTCATCAGCACCCCCATGGTGGCGGCCATGCCTGAAAAAGTATTGCAAGACCTGAGTGCCAAAGTGCATCTGCGTCGTGTCGGCAAGCCTGAAGAAATTGCCAATGTCTACGCCTTTTTGGCCAGTGATGAGGCCAGCTACATCAATGGCGAGGTGATTGAAGTCTCGGGCGGTATCTCGCTCTGAACTTGACCGGGTTCATCCCGTTCGGGCGGGGGTGTTTTCTGCCGCCCGCTCGGCGTATTTGTTGAAGCGCCAGGCCGTTCCTTCCTGGGTGATGCGCCGCCAGCTGGCGCGTTTTTGTACCGGGGTCATTTCTGTCCAGAGCTGCACCTCGGCAAAGGTGCGACCACAGCCTTTGCACACCTCGTCGCCCTGACTGGTGGAGCAAATGGCGATACACGGTGTATCGGGCGTGCTGTCAAACCAGGCCAACCAGGCTTGGCGTGCGGCGGGTGGCAAGGCGGGTTCCTCAATCTCATGGCTGCGCTGTAGCGCCATGACGGCATACACCTCGGCCAGGGCGCGGGTTTCCGGTGGCAGGGCTCCATTTTCCAGACTGGGCGCTTTGGTGCGCCAGAAATTGATGGCTGCTTCAATGTCGGTGATGTGGATGGTGGGCATGGGGTGCGCATGATAGCTGCCACCGGTTTTAGCCCTTGTGATGTGCGGGGAAAAGATGACTGTGGCCATAATCGGCACCTGAAGGGGAGTAGCTCCCTCGTGGGTGAGTCGTCAATACGGAAGTTGCCACACTGGCAACTTCCCGGTTCACCCGATGTGTCAGCCTGAGTCCAGGCGACACATCGAGCAAGACCTTCGCCGTACACCGCTGTGGTGTGGCGCGCGAAGGTGAGCTCAACAACTCGCTTGCGTTTCCTGCAGCAGTGCAAATCAATTGTTATTTCAGAAGGTTTGACATGGAATTTTTTTCTGCACCCTGGTGGTCTGCGCTGTTGGCCATTGTGTTGATTGACTTGGTATTGGCTGGTGACAACGCCATCGTGATTGCCCTGGCTGCGCGCAATTTGCCGCCCCACCTGAAAACCAAGGCTATTTTGTGGGGCACGGTCGGTGCCATCGTTGTGCGATCCTTGATGACGATTGGCGTGGTCTGGTTGCTGAAAATACCCGGCTTGATGCTGGTGGGGGGGCTTGGCTTGGTCTGGATTGCCTACCAGCTGCTGGCCGATGATGACGGTGACAAACACAGTGACCCTATGGCCAATACCTTTTGGGGGGCGATGAAGACCATCATCGTGGCCGATGCGTTGATGGGTGTCGACAACGTGTTGGGTGTGGCTGGTGCTGCCCATGGTGCATTTGACCTGGTGATCATTGGTTTGCTGATCAGCGTGCCGATCGTGGTGTTTGGCAGCTCGGTGGTGCTGAAGCTGGTGGATCGTTTTCCGATCATCATTCAGGCCGGTGCGGCTGTGCTGGCCTATACGGCCGCCAAGATGGTGGTGGGTGAGCCGCTGCTGAATGGTGTTTTTGGTGATGCCAAAGCTGTTTTGACCGGCGTTCAGCAAGCTGCGCGCTGGGGCGTGGAGCTGTTGGCCGTTGTTGGGGTCTTGGCCGCAGGCACGTGGCGTAAACGCCGTGCACAAATCAGCGCTTGAGTCAGCCCTCTTTGGCCTGCTCTTTCAGCAGTTCCTCAATCTGGCGGCGGCGGGTGTCGATGATGGAGGCATCGATATGGTCTGCACTCGCCTCCCTGGAGTTTGTGCCGTGCAGCCGATCTTGCGCGGCTTTGAGCCGGTCCAAGGCACCTGCATAGTCCAGTTGTGCCATGTGCGCCTCGGCTTCAGCGCGTAATGCCCGTAGCGGCTGATTTTGTGTTGCGTATATGCTGCTCAACCATTGCCAGGCCTGGGCATCGTTGGGAGTCAGTGCGACCCAGGTTTGCAGGCGCTGCGCAACGGTGTTCAAGACCTCTGTCTGGTTGACTTGTAGGGCAACTTGAGCTTGTAGCAACAGCTCTGGTCGTCGAGTCGGCATCGCCGCGGTGGAACTCAATCCGACATCCTGTCCTAGCGTCAGGACTTTGGACGGGGGTAAATCGCGTGCCAGCAAGCCAACTTCGACAGCCAGCCAGCGTGTCTGCAAAACAGCCTCAGGGTCGGATGTGACGAGCTGCTGGAGGCGTGCAAGTTGTCGGCGTGCTTGGGCGGGTTCACGCAAGCGGCTGGCTGCCATGGCTGCACCATACAGTACGCCTGCCTGCACCGCTGGTGGTTGCAGCATCAAGGCTGAATCTTCCGCCTGTATTTGCCAGTTTTGCATGGCTTGCGCACTGGGGTTGGAGAGCACTCGGGCACGTGTGCTCAATATGGCGTGGGATAGGGTGGGGCTGTTGTTGACGGTTGGTGTGCCCAACGGCAGGCGCGACTGCATGTCGGCAATACGTTCGGTGGTCAGCGGGTGACTGCGCAAGTAAGGGTAGGCCCCGCTGTCGTTCAGGCGGGATGCTTGTTGCAATTTGTCAAACATGCTGACAAATCCTTGCGCTTGAAAGCCCGCTTGTGTCATGACACCAAAACCGACCCGGTCGGCTTCGCGCTCCATATCACGTGAAAAGTTGAGTTGTGCCTGGGTTGAGAGCGCTTGCCCGCCCACAATGAGTGCGTTGCCGGTTTCGGCGTTTTTACTGGCCGCCAGTGCGCCCAAAATCATCGCCCCAATCATCCACGGTGTTTGCTGGCTGTTTTTTGACATCAGTCGGGCAATATGGCGCTGGGTGACGTGGCTGAGCTCGTGACCCAGTACCGAGGCCAATTCATCACGGCTGCTGACCACGGCGATCAGTCCCAAATGCACGCCCAGGTAGCCGCCAGGCAGGGCAAAAGCGTTCACGCTGCGGTCTCGCCCCAGCACAATGCGCCAGGCAAACCGCTCATCGAGCTCTGGCGTGAGATCGCCGCGCAGTCGTGCTGCGGCCAGCAACGGCTGCCAGATGCCTTGCACATAGTCACCCAGTACCGGATCGTCTATAAAGTCAGGGTCGCGGTACAGTTCGCGAGCGATACGGTCACCTAGACGGCGCTCCGCGCTGCTGGTCATTTCGTTGCCATCACCTAACTGGGGCAGGGTGGAGGCGAGGCTAGGTTGACTTGCTTGCGCACCTGTTTGGGTCGGGAGCATGATCATGGTTGCTGCTAAAAATATAGCTAGCTGTGCTTGCTTCTTAAGCGCTAGAGGCATCTTTTTCATTGAAAAACGCATACATCAAATTCCTTTTGGCGTTGAAGTTGACTTGGTCAAGCCAAGGGGCATTCTGGACGCAACTCTTATGATGCCATCTTCAGGTAAAGGTTCTGCAAAGCTTTTGCCCTTCTTCAACTTATTCCAGATACACAACATGAGCCAATTGACCCATTTTGATGCACAAGGCCAAGCCCATATGGTCGACGTGGCAGCCAAAGCCGCAACCCATCGCATTGGCATTGCAGGGGGGCGTATCGAGATGCTGCCTGAAACACTGGCTCTGATCGAATCGGGCACGGCGAAAAAAGGGGATGTGCTAGGTATTGCTCGTGTGGCGGGCATCATGGCCGCCAAAAAAACCAGTGACTTGATTCCTCTTTGTCATCCGCTGGCACTTACCCGTGTTGCTATTGACTTTGTAGTGTCTCATGCTGACGCAGAAAGCGCTGCAAGTGTTTTTTGTACTGCAACGGTAGAAACCGTTGGGCCTACCGGGGTGGAGATGGAGGCCCTGACTGCAGTACAAGTGGCGTTGTTGACCATTTATGACATGTGCAAAGCGGTGGATCGTGGGATGACGATGACTGGCTGCAAGCTATTGGAAAAACACGGTGGTAAATCGGGCAGTTTTGTCGCTGGGATTTGATGTGACCAGATCTGGGTAAACAACGATAGCAAGAAACTTGGCGCATCGTTGATGCTGAGGCTGCACAGGGTGAAGGATTGGCCGTAATCGGTTATGGTTTTGCTTGCGAGGCTTGCCAATTGGCATAGGCTTCGGGAAAAGCAGCTTTGTAACGTGGTGCCAAAAAACTGATCTCATCGGTTCGACCAAGGAGTTTGCAGCTATTCAACAGCATTTCCACCACGCGTTCTTCAGGTGAGAAATGCAGCATGGCGAGTGCCTGATCGTGAACCTCCTGGGCGTTTGCGGCATCCAGTTCGGTTGTTGTCAGCTTGGCGAACTGAACCTGATCTTGAAACAAGATAACGTTGTTGATTTTCTCCAATGTGTTTTCACGGTACATGCTCATTCGGTCCGCTGGTGCCATGTAAATTTGGCTCGCCAATTGATAGTTCCAGGCGCTAAAACCGCACAACGCGATCAAAGATGCAGCTGTTAATGCTGATACATAGGGTAGATGCAAGGATGTGCGCGCTGGCCTTGGCGCTCCATCCCGATCAGCAGGAATTCGCCAAAGTATCCAAATACTGAGGAGTGTCGCCATTTGGAACGGCCCGTACCAAAGCGGGTATTCCAGTAAGCTGTGTAGTCCAATGACGGCCAAGACGGACCATGCCAGTTGACGTGACGGATTGGATTCACGCCAGGGTCGAGCATGCCACACCAGTCCAATCATCACTCCGCACACCAACAGAGCCACAGGGACACCTAACTCCACAGCCAAGTGCAGCGGTAGGTTGTGTGCGTTGTCCAAAATGGCACAGAATCGTGCGCCAGGGTACAAAGTAATAAAGTGTGCGTAATCGAGTTCGCCCCAGCCCCAACCTGCCCAAGGCTTTTGAGCGATCAGGTGCAACACGTTGCTCCACAAGGTTAGGCGACTGCTGCATTGCGCATCCCCGGCGCGTAATCGCGCCCAAGCACTGCTTGATGAGGGGTCTAGGCCAACCAACCACGGCAAAACCACGGTAGCTAATACATAAGTCAACAAGGCGATTACAAGCACCTTGTTGACGACTCTGCGCTGAGGCTGTGTGTGTTCAATGGCCGTCATCTCATGTCGTCCCCACATCCAAGCAAGAATTACCAGCAAAACAAGTTGAACCAGACCTGTGCGTGAAGATGAAGCTGCATTTCCGATGCTAAGCAGGGCGGTAACAGTCAGCAGCATCACTCGGGGGAGATGACTTTCTGATGAGGTGTGTGAATGGGCATCATGTTGTTGATGGTGAGCGAAATAGATAGAGGTAGCCAACCCAATGTTCAACAGCGTCGCAAACTGATTCCGTTGCCGCAGGTTGCCATAGGCTTCGCCCAAGCCAGTGTGGTTAATCCACAGACCTGCCCATTCAGTGGTGCCAAAATATTGAAGTAATCCGATAGCAGAACTGGTACCCGCTGCAATCAGCCAAGCCAGTGCAATAACCGATTCTGCTTGCCCGCGTTGAGTTGTCCGATGCGACAGTTGAAGGGCAACACTGCAAATGGCAGCGCACACAGAAGAGAACAAAAATGGAACTATAGCGGGTGTCGGTCCCGGACTGAATGGATTTAACCAAGGCAGCAATATGGTGGAAAAAACAAAGAAATAAGGCATTTTGAGGGTCGACAGCGAGTTGCTGGGCTGCTGCATAAAAGTAATTATTCTCGCAGCTGTAATTGGTGCAAAATTTCTGCCACAATACACGGCTCTGCAGGGCAGAACACTTCGTTCTTCATCTTGATTAAATCCAGTGAACGCTGGATAACAAAATGTAGAGTGGAGTGAAAAGCAGGAAAAATTAGTTAATTTTTCCAAACGATGAAAAAGTCGTGCTAGAATACAAGGCTTCGCTGATCACGGCGAAGCAAATAAAGAAGCGAAAGCTGGTTAATTCCGGTAATTGTTTATGAGTTCATTAAAAATATACAGCCGATAAGCGTGGGCGTTTGAAGCGGAAAGCTAAAGTTCTTAGGAACAAGTCTTAATTGACTAACAAACGCTCATGAAGTAAAAAAGATGTGAAATTCAGAAATGAAGTTCACGTTAATTCCAATTTATGAGTTGCTCGAAAGAGCGAAAAAATCAAGATCGAACTATAGAGTTTGATCCTGGCTCAGATTGAACGCTGGCGGCATGCCTTACACATGCAAGTCGAACGGCAGCACGGGAGCAATCCTGGTGGCGAGTGGCGAACGGGTGAGTAATATATCGGAACGTGCCCAGTCGTGGGGGATAACGCAGCGAAAGCTGTGCTAATACCGCATACGATCTAAGGATGAAAGCGGGGGATCGCAAGACCTCGCGCGATTGGAGCGGCTGATATCAGATTAGCTAGTTGGTGGGGTAAAAGCTTACCAAGGCGACGATCTGTAGCTGGTCTGAGAGGACGACCAGCCACACTGGAACTGAGACACGGTCCAGACTCCTACGGGAGGCAGCAGTGGGGAATTTTGGACAATGGGCGCAAGCCTGATCCAGCAATGCCGCGTGCAGGATGAAGGCCTTCGGGTTGTAAACTGCTTTTGTACGGAGCGAAACGGCTCTTTCTAATAAAGAGAGCTAATGACGGTACCGTAAGAATAAGCACCGGCTAACTACGTGCCAGCAGCCGCGGTAATACGTAGGGTGCGAGCGTTAATCGGAATTACTGGGCGTAAAGCGTGCGCAGGCGGTTATATAAGACAGATGTGAAATCCCCGGGCTCAACCTGGGCACTGCATTTGTGACTGTATAGCTAGAGTACGGTAGAGGGGGATGGAATTCCGCGTGTAGCAGTGAAATGCGTAGATATGCGGAGGAACACCGATGGCGAAGGCAATCCCCTGGACCTGTACTGACGCTCATGCACGAAAGCGTGGGGAGCAAACAGGATTAGATACCCTGGTAGTCCACGCCCTAAACGATGTCAACTGGTTGTTGGGTCTTTGCTGACTCAGTAACGAAGCTAACGCGTGAAGTTGACCGCCTGGGGAGTACGGCCGCAAGGTTGAAACTCAAAGGAATTGACGGGGACCCGCACAAGCGGTGGATGATGTGGTTTAATTCGATGCAACGCGAAAAAACCTTACCCACCTTTGACATGTACGGAATCCTTTAGAGATAGAGGAGTGCTCGAAAGAGAGCCGTAACACAGGTGCTGCATGGCTGTCGTCAGCTCGTGTCGTGAGATGTTGGGTTAAGTCCCGCAACGAGCGCAACCCTTGTCATTAGTTGCTACATTTAGTTGGGCACTCTAATGAGACTGCCGGTGACAAGCCGGAGGAAGGTGGGGATGACGTCAAGTCCTCATGGCCCTTATAGGTGGGGCTACACACGTCATACAATGGCTGGTACAAAGGGTTGCCAACCCGCGAGGGGGAGCTAATCCCATAAAGCCAGTCGTAGTCCGGATCGTAGTCTGCAACTCGACTACGTGAAGTCGGAATCGCTAGTAATCGTGGATCAGAATGTCACGGTGAATACGTTCCCGGGTCTTGTACACACCGCCCGTCACACCATGGGAGCGGGTTCTGCCAGAAGTAGTTAGCCTAACCGCAAGGAGGGCGATTACCACGGCAGGGTTCGTGACTGGGGTGAAGTCGTAACAAGGTAGCCGTATCGGAAGGTGCGGCTGGATCACCTCCTTTCTGGAAACAAATAGTTTTTTTAATTCGAACGCTCACACTTATCGGTTGTTGGAAGGTTGTCGCTGACGACTATGGTGAAAGCCTTGGTCTCAAGTGACCGACTTGGGTCTGTAGCTCAGTTGGTTAGAGCACCGTCTTGATAAGGCGGGGGTCGTTGGTTCGAGACCAACCAGACCCACCATTGTCGTCCAACGTCCTTCTGGCTTGAATTTGGAATTCCTTGGGGAATTGGGGGGTGTAGCTCAGCTGGGAGAGCGGCTGCTTTGCAAGCAGTAGGTAGCGGGTTCGAGTCCTGTCACCTCCACCAACTTATTTATCTTATCGTTTGAGTTTTTATTCAACACCAAAGTAGCTTGCGTTCTTAAGATCGATAGGCTGCTTTGTTGTTGATCAGGATAACTTGATCAATTGGCTGTTCTTTAACAATTTATAGAGTTTAATCAGCGTTGCTAGCGGAAAATGCACATTCGTAAAGGTTTAGTGCATACCGTGCCGCTAGCAACAAATTTTTGATTGCGTCAAAATGAATATCAGACTTCACGTTTGAAATTCGAGTTATTCAAGTTAAATTGAATACGGCATAACGCGATTGGTGAAAGACCAATCAAACATTCCTTGAAAACAATTTTTATTCTCGAAAGAGATATCAAAGTTATAGGGTCAAGTGAATAAGAGCATGTGGTGGATGCCTTGGCAATGATAGGCGACGAAGGACGTGATAGCCTGCGATAAGCTTCGGGGAGCTGGCAAATTAGCTTTGATCCGGAGATTTCCGAATGGGGAAACCCACCTGCAAAGGTATCGCATGATGAATACATAGTCATGCGAGGCGAACCGGGTGAACTGAAACATCTCAGTAGCTCGAGGAAAAGACATCAACCGAGATTCCGAAAGTAGTGGCGAGCGAAATCGGAGAAGCCTGCAAGTGATAGCACAACTCTTAGCAAAGCAGTCTGGAAAGGCTGACCATAGAAGGTGATAGTCCTGTATGCGAAAAGAGATGTGTGGTACTGAGCTTGCGACAAGTAGGGCGGGACACGTGTAATCCTGTCTGAATATGGGGGGACCATCCTCCAAGGCTAAATACTCATCATTGACCGATAGTGAACTAGTACCGTGAGGGAAAGGCGAAAAGAACCCCCGGGAGGGGAGTGAAATAGATCCTGAAACCGCATGCTTACAAAAAGTAGGAGCCCGCAAGGGTGACTGCGTACCTTTTGTATAATGGGTCAGCGACTTACATTCAGTGGCAAGGTTAACCGAATAGGGAAGCCGTAGAGAAATCGAGTCCGAATAGGGCGAACATAGTCGCTGGGTGTAGACCCGAAACCAAGTGATCTATCCATGGCCAGGATGAAGGTGCCGTAACAGGTACTGGAGGTCCGAACCGACTAGTGTTGCAAAACTAGCGGATGAGCTGTGGATAGGGGTGAAAGGCTAAACAAACTTGGAAATAGCTGGTTCTCTCCGAAAACTATTTAGGTAGTGCCTCAAGTATTACCGTTGGGGGTAGAGCACTGTTTTGGCTAGGGGGTCATGGCGACTTACCAAACCAATGCAAACTCCGAATACCGACGAGTACAGCTTGGGAGACAGAGCACCGGGTGCTAACGTCCGGACTCAAGAGGGAAACAACCCAGACCGCCAGCTAAGGTCCCTAAAATTGGCTAAGTGGGAAACGAAGTGGGAAGGCTAAAACAGTCAGGATGTTGGCTTAGAAGCAGCCATCATTTAAAGAAAGCGTAATAGCTCACTGATCGAGTCGTCCTGCGCGGAAGATGTAACGGGGCTAAGCCAGTTACCGAAGCTGCGGATTTGCAATTTATTGCAAGTGGTAGGAGAGCGTTCTGTAAGCCTGTGAAGGTGCGTTGTAAAGCGTGCTGGAGGTATCAGAAGTGCGAATGCTGACATGAGTAGCGTTAAAGGGGGTGAAAAGCCCCCTCGCCGTAAGCGCAAGGTTTTCTACGCAACGTTCATCGGCGTAGAGTGAGTCGGCCCCTAAGGCGAGGCAGAGATGCGTAGTTGATGGGAAACAGGTCAATATTCCTGTACCGATGTGTAGTGCGATGTGGGGACGGAGAAGGTTAGCTCAGCCAACTGTTGGATATGTTGGTTCAAGCCTGTAGTCGTGCCTGGTAGGTAAATCCGCCGGGCTTAGATGAGGGGTGATAACGAGGCTGCTTGCAGCCGAAGTGAGTGATACCCTGCTTCCAGGAAAAGCCACTAAGCTTCAGCTACACACGACCGTACCGCAAACCGACACTGGTGCGCGAGATGAGTATTCTAAGGCGCTTGAGAGAACTCTGGAGAAGGAACTCGGCAAATTGACACCGTAACTTCGGAAGAAGGTGTGCCTTTAGTAGGTGAAGGGATTTACTCCTGGAGCCCAATGAGGTTGCAAAAAAATCGGTGGCTGCGACTGTTTATTAAAAACACAGCACTCTGCAAACACGAAAGTGGACGTATAGGGTGTGACGCCTGCCCGGTGCTGGAAGATTAAATGATGGGGTGAGAGCTCTTGATTGAAGTCCCAGTAAACGGCGGCCGTAACTATAACGGTCCTAAGGTAGCGAAATTCCTTGTCGGGTAAGTTCCGACCTGCACGAATGGCGTAACGATGGCCACACTGTCTCCTCCAGAGACTCAGCGAAGTTGAAATGTTTGTGATGATGCAATCTCCCCGCGGAAAGACGGAAAGACCCCATGAACCTTTACTGTAGCTTTGTATTGGACTTTGAACAGATCTGTGTAGGATAGGTGGGAGGCTTTGAAGTAGGGTCGCTAGATTCTATGGAGCCAACGTTGAAATACCACCCTGGTGTGTTTGAGGTTCTAACCTAGGTCCATTATCTGGATCGGGGACAGTGCATGGTAGGCAGTTTGACTGGGGCGGTCTCCTCCCAAAGCGTAACGGAGGAGTTCGAAGGTACGCTAGTTACGGTCGGACATCGTGACGATAGTGCAATGGCATAAGCGTGCTTAACTGCGAGACTGACAAGTCGAGCAGATGCGAAAGCAGGACATAGTGATCCGGTGGTTCTGTATGGAAGGGCCATCGCTCAACGGATAAAAGGTACTCTGGGGATAACAGGCTGATACCGCCCAAGAGTTCATATCGACGGCGGTGTTTGGCACCTCGATGTCGGCTCATCTCATCCTGGGGCTGTAGCCGGTCCCAAGGGTATGGCTGTTCGCCATTTAAAGAGGTACGTGAGCTGGGTTTAAAACGTCGTGAGACAGTTTGGTCCCTATCTTCCGTGGGCGCTGCAGATTTGAGGAAGCCTGCTCCTAGTACGAGAGGACCGGAGTGGACACACCTCTGGTGTATCGGTTGTCACGCCAGTGGCATTGCCGAGTAGCTATGTGTGGAAGAGATAACCGCTGAAAGCATCTAAGCGGGAAACTCGTTTCAAGATGAGATCTGCCGGGGCCTTGAGCCCCCTGAAGAGTCGTTCAAGACCAGGACGTTGATAGGTCGGGTGTGTAAGCGTAGTAATGCGTTGAGCTAACCGATACTAATTGCTCGTGCGGCTTGACCCTATAACTTTGATTCACTTAAAGTGTCTCAAGGAAGTTATGCCAAGTTGACGCATTCAAAAAATCCTTTGCATAAGCAATTGTGCAGAGGTTCGTTAAATCGATGAAGCTGATTAGCTCTATAAATTGGTTGCTCAGACCTTGTGTCTGAGTAACAAAAAGTTTTTGCCTGACGACCATAGCGAAGTGGTACCACTCCTTCCCATCCCGAACAGGACAGTGAAACGCTTCTGCGCCAATGATAGTGCGGATTCCCGTGTGAAAGTAGGTCATCGTCAGGCTCCCTATGCCGAAACGCCCAGTGTAAAAACTGGGCGTTTTCCTTAGAAAGTCTTCAAACTTTTTAAGGAAAACGATAGAAAAGTCGTGCTAGAATACAAGGCTTCGCTGATCACGGCGAAGCAAATAAAGAAGCGAAAGCTGGTTAATTCCGGTAATTGTTTATGAGTTCATTAAAAATATACAGCCGATAAGCGTGGGCGTTTGAAGCGGAAAGCTAAAGTTCTTAGGAACAAGTCTTAATTGACTAACAAACGCTCATGAAGTAAAAAAGATGTGAAATTCAGAAATGAAGTTCACGTTAATTCCAATTTATGAGTTGCTCGAAAGAGCGAAAAAATCAAGATCGAACTATAGAGTTTGATCCTGGCTCAGATTGAACGCTGGCGGCATGCCTTACACATGCAAGTCGAACGGCAGCACGGGAGCAATCCTGGTGGCGAGTGGCGAACGGGTGAGTAATATATCGGAACGTGCCCAGTCGTGGGGGGATAACGCAGCGAAAGCTGTGCTAATACCGCATACGATCTAAGGATGAAAGCGGGGGGATCGCAAGACCTCGCGCGATTGGAGCGGCTGATATCAGATTAGCTAGTTGGTGGGGTAAAAGCTTACCAAGGCGACGATCTGTAGCTGGTCTGAGAGGACGACCAGCCACACTGGAACTGAGACACGGTCCAGACTCCTACGGGAGGCAGCAGTGGGGGAATTTTGGACAATGGGCGCAAGCCTGATCCAGCAATGCCGCGTGCAGGATGAAGGCCTTCGGGTTGTAAACTGCTTTTGTACGGAGCGAAACGGCTCTTTCTAATAAAGAGAGCTAATGACGGTACCGTAAGAATAAGCACCGGCTAACTACGTGCCAGCAGCCGCGGTAATACGTAGGGTGCGAGCGTTAATCGGAATTACTGGGCGTAAAGCGTGCGCAGGCGGTTATATAAGACAGATGTGAAATCCCCGGGCTCAACCTGGGCACTGCATTTGTGACTGTATAGCTAGAGTACGGTAGAGGGGGATGGAATTCCGCGTGTAGCAGTGAAATGCGTAGATATGCGGAGGAACACCGATGGCGAAGGCAATCCCCTGGACCTGTACTGACGCTCATGCACGAAAGCGTGGGGAGCAAACAGGATTAGATACCCTGGTAGTCCACGCCCTAAACGATGTCAACTGGTTGTTGGGTCTTTGCTGACTCAGTAACGAAGCTAACGCGTGAAGTTGACCGCCTGGGGAGTACGGCCGCAAGGTTGAAACTCAAAGGAATTGACGGGGACCCGCACAAGCGGTGGATGATGTGGTTTAATTCGATGCAACGCGAAAAACCTTACCCACCTTTGACATGTACGGAATCCTTTAGAGATAGAGGAGTGCTCGAAAGAGAGCCGTAACACAGGTGCTGCATGGCTGTCGTCAGCTCGTGTCGTGAGATGTTGGGTTAAGTCCCGCAACGAGCGCAACCCTTGTCATTAGTTGCTACATTTAGTTGGGCACTCTAATGAGACTGCCGGTGACAAGCCGGAGGAAGGTGGGGATGACGTCAAGTCCTCATGGCCCTTATAGGTGGGGCTACACACGTCATACAATGGCTGGTACAAAGGGTTGCCAACCCGCGAGGGGGAGCTAATCCCATAAAGCCAGTCGTAGTCCGGATCGTAGTCTGCAACTCGACTACGTGAAGTCGGAATCGCTAGTAATCGTGGATCAGAATGTCACGGTGAATACGTTCCCGGGTCTTGTACACACCGCCCGTCACACCATGGGAGCGGGTTCTGCCAGAAGTAGTTAGCCTAACCGCAAGGAGGGCGATTACCACGGCAGGGTTCGTGACTGGGGTGAAGTCGTAACAAGGTAGCCGTATCGGAAGGTGCGGCTGGATCACCTCCTTTCTGGAAACAAATAGTTTTTTAATTCGAACGCTCACACTTATCGGTTGTTGGAAGGTTGTCGCTGACGACTATGGTGAAAGCCTTGGTCTCAAGTGACCGACTTGGGTCTGTAGCTCAGTTGGTTAGAGCACCGTCTTGATAAGGCGGGGGTCGTTGGTTCGAGACCAACCAGACCCACCATTGTCGTCCAACGTCCTTCTGGCTTGAATTTGGAATTCCTTGGGGAATTGGGGGTGTAGCTCAGCTGGGAGAGCGGCTGCTTTGCAAGCAGTAGGTAGCGGGTTCGAGTCCTGTCACCTCCACCAACTTATTTATCTTATCGTTTGAGTTTTTATTCAACACCAAAGTAGCTTGCGTTCTTAAGATCGATAGGCTGCTTTGTTGTTGATCAGGATAACTTGATCAATTGGCTGTTCTTTAACAATTTATAGAGTTTAATCAGCGTTGCTAGCGGAAAATGCACATTCGTAAAGGTTTAGTGCATACCGTGCCGCTAGCAACAAATTTTTGATTGCGTCAAAATGAATATCAGACTTCACGTTTGAAATTCGAGTTATTCAAGTTAAATTGAATACGGCATAACGCGATTGGTGAAAGACCAATCAAACATTCCTTGAAAACAATTTTTATTCTCGAAAGAGATATCAAAGTTATAGGGTCAAGTGAATAAGAGCATGTGGTGGATGCCTTGGCAATGATAGGCGACGAAGGACGTGATAGCCTGCGATAAGCTTCGGGGAGCTGGCAAATTAGCTTTGATCCGGAGATTTCCGAATGGGGAAACCCACCTGCAAAGGTATCGCATGATGAATACATAGTCATGCGAGGCGAACCGGGTGAACTGAAACATCTCAGTAGCTCGAGGAAAAGACATCAACCGAGATTCCGAAAGTAGTGGCGAGCGAAATCGGAGAAGCCTGCAAGTGATAGCACAACTCTTAGCAAAGCAGTCTGGAAAGGCTGACCATAGAAGGTGATAGTCCTGTATGCGAAAAGAGATGTGTGGTACTGAGCTTGCGACAAGTAGGGCGGGACACGTGTAATCCTGTCTGAATATGGGGGGACCATCCTCCAAGGCTAAATACTCATCATTGACCGATAGTGAACTAGTACCGTGAGGGAAAGGCGAAAAGAACCCCGGGAGGGGAGTGAAATAGATCCTGAAACCGCATGCTTACAAAAAGTAGGAGCCCGCAAGGGTGACTGCGTACCTTTTGTATAATGGGTCAGCGACTTACATTCAGTGGCAAGGTTAACCGAATAGGGAAGCCGTAGAGAAATCGAGTCCGAATAGGGCGAACATAGTCGCTGGGTGTAGACCCGAAACCAAGTGATCTATCCATGGCCAGGATGAAGGTGCCGTAACAGGTACTGGAGGTCCGAACCGACTAGTGTTGCAAAACTAGCGGATGAGCTGTGGATAGGGGTGAAAGGCTAAACAAACTTGGAAATAGCTGGTTCTCTCCGAAAACTATTTAGGTAGTGCCTCAAGTATTACCGTTGGGGGTAGAGCACTGTTTTGGCTAGGGGGTCATGGCGACTTACCAAACCAATGCAAACTCCGAATACCGACGAGTACAGCTTGGGAGACAGAGCACCGGGTGCTAACGTCCGGACTCAAGAGGGAAACAACCCAGACCGCCAGCTAAGGTCCCTAAAATTGGCTAAGTGGGAAACGAAGTGGGAAGGCTAAAACAGTCAGGATGTTGGCT
This sequence comes from Rhodoferax lithotrophicus, assembly GCF_019973615.1. Classification (GTDB taxonomy): domain Bacteria; phylum Pseudomonadota; class Gammaproteobacteria; order Burkholderiales; family Burkholderiaceae_C; genus Rhodoferax; species Rhodoferax lithotrophicus. The sequence continues at coordinate 556,787 of NZ_AP024238.1, forward strand.
TAGAAGCAGCCATCATTTAAAGAAAGCGTAATAGCTCACTGATCGAGTCGTCCTGCGCGGAAGATGTAACGGGGCTAAGCCAGTTACCGAAGCTGCGGATTTGCAATTTATTGCAAGTGGTAGGAGAGCGTTCTGTAAGCCTGTGAAGGTGCGTTGTAAAGCGTGCTGGAGGTATCAGAAGTGCGAATGCTGACATGAGTAGCGTTAAAGGGGGTGAAAAGCCCCCCTCGCCGTAAGCGCAAGGTTTTCTACGCAACGTTCATCGGCGTAGAGTGAGTCGGCCCCTAAGGCGAGGCAGAGATGCGTAGTTGATGGGAAACAGGTCAATATTCCTGTACCGATGTGTAGTGCGATGTGGGGACGGAGAAGGTTAGCTCAGCCAACTGTTGGATATGTTGGTTCAAGCCTGTAGTCGTGCCTGGTAGGTAAATCCGCCGGGCTTAGATGAGGGGTGATAACGAGGCTGCTTGCAGCCGAAGTGAGTGATACCCTGCTTCCAGGAAAAGCCACTAAGCTTCAGCTACACACGACCGTACCGCAAACCGACACTGGTGCGCGAGATGAGTATTCTAAGGCGCTTGAGAGAACTCTGGAGAAGGAACTCGGCAAATTGACACCGTAACTTCGGAAGAAGGTGTGCCTTTAGTAGGTGAAGGGATTTACTCCTGGAGCCCAATGAGGTTGCAAAAAATCGGTGGCTGCGACTGTTTATTAAAAACACAGCACTCTGCAAACACGAAAGTGGACGTATAGGGTGTGACGCCTGCCCGGTGCTGGAAGATTAAATGATGGGGTGAGAGCTCTTGATTGAAGTCCCAGTAAACGGCGGCCGTAACTATAACGGTCCTAAGGTAGCGAAATTCCTTGTCGGGTAAGTTCCGACCTGCACGAATGGCGTAACGATGGCCACACTGTCTCCTCCAGAGACTCAGCGAAGTTGAAATGTTTGTGATGATGCAATCTCCCCGCGGAAAGACGGAAAGACCCCATGAACCTTTACTGTAGCTTTGTATTGGACTTTGAACAGATCTGTGTAGGATAGGTGGGAGGCTTTGAAGTAGGGTCGCTAGATTCTATGGAGCCAACGTTGAAATACCACCCTGGTGTGTTTGAGGTTCTAACCTAGGTCCATTATCTGGATCGGGGACAGTGCATGGTAGGCAGTTTGACTGGGGCGGTCTCCTCCCAAAGCGTAACGGAGGAGTTCGAAGGTACGCTAGTTACGGTCGGACATCGTGACGATAGTGCAATGGCATAAGCGTGCTTAACTGCGAGACTGACAAGTCGAGCAGATGCGAAAGCAGGACATAGTGATCCGGTGGTTCTGTATGGAAGGGCCATCGCTCAACGGATAAAAGGTACTCTGGGGATAACAGGCTGATACCGCCCAAGAGTTCATATCGACGGCGGTGTTTGGCACCTCGATGTCGGCTCATCTCATCCTGGGGCTGTAGCCGGTCCCAAGGGTATGGCTGTTCGCCATTTAAAGAGGTACGTGAGCTGGGTTTAAAACGTCGTGAGACAGTTTGGTCCCTATCTTCCGTGGGCGCTGCAGATTTGAGGAAGCCTGCTCCTAGTACGAGAGGACCGGAGTGGACACACCTCTGGTGTATCGGTTGTCACGCCAGTGGCATTGCCGAGTAGCTATGTGTGGAAGAGATAACCGCTGAAAGCATCTAAGCGGGAAACTCGTTTCAAGATGAGATCTGCCGGGGCCTTGAGCCCCCTGAAGAGTCGTTCAAGACCAGGACGTTGATAGGTCGGGTGTGTAAGCGTAGTAATGCGTTGAGCTAACCGATACTAATTGCTCGTGCGGCTTGACCCTATAACTTTGATTCACTTAAAGTGTCTCAAGGAAGTTATGCCAAGTTGACGCATTCAAAAATCCTTTGCATAAGCAATTGTGCAGAGGTTCGTTAAATCGATGAAGCTGATTAGCTCTATAAATTGGTTGCTCAGACCTTGTGTCTGAGTAACAAAAAGTTTTTGCCTGACGACCATAGCGAAGTGGTACCACTCCTTCCCATCCCGAACAGGACAGTGAAACGCTTCTGCGCCAATGATAGTGCGGATTCCCGTGTGAAAGTAGGTCATCGTCAGGCTCCCTATGCCGAAACGCCCAGTGTAAAAACTGGGCGTTTTCCTTAGAAAGTCTTCAAACTTTTTAAGGAAAACGATAGAAAAGTCGTGCTAGAATACAAGGCTTCGCTGATCACGGCGAAGCAAATAAAGAAGCGAAAGCTGGTTAATTCCGGTAATTGTTTATGAGTTCATTAAAAATATACAGCCGATAAGCGTGGGCGTTTGAAGCGGAAAGCTAAAGTTCTTAGGAACAAGTCTTAATTGACTAACAAACGCTCATGAAGTAAAAAAAGATGTGAAATTCAGAAATGAAGTTCACGTTAATTCCAATTTATGAGTTGCTCGAAAGAGCGAAAAAAATCAAGATCGAACTATAGAGTTTGATCCTGGCTCAGATTGAACGCTGGCGGCATGCCTTACACATGCAAGTCGAACGGCAGCACGGGAGCAATCCTGGTGGCGAGTGGCGAACGGGTGAGTAATATATCGGAACGTGCCCAGTCGTGGGGGGATAACGCAGCGAAAGCTGTGCTAATACCGCATACGATCTAAGGATGAAAGCGGGGGGATCGCAAGACCTCGCGCGATTGGAGCGGCTGATATCAGATTAGCTAGTTGGTGGGGTAAAAGCTTACCAAGGCGACGATCTGTAGCTGGTCTGAGAGGACGACCAGCCACACTGGAACTGAGACACGGTCCAGACTCCTACGGGAGGCAGCAGTGGGGGAATTTTGGACAATGGGCGCAAGCCTGATCCAGCAATGCCGCGTGCAGGATGAAGGCCTTCGGGTTGTAAACTGCTTTTGTACGGAGCGAAACGGCTCTTTCTAATAAAGAGAGCTAATGACGGTACCGTAAGAATAAGCACCGGCTAACTACGTGCCAGCAGCCGCGGTAATACGTAGGGTGCGAGCGTTAATCGGAATTACTGGGCGTAAAGCGTGCGCAGGCGGTTATATAAGACAGATGTGAAATCCCCGGGCTCAACCTGGGCACTGCATTTGTGACTGTATAGCTAGAGTACGGTAGAGGGGGGATGGAATTCCGCGTGTAGCAGTGAAATGCGTAGATATGCGGAGGAACACCGATGGCGAAGGCAATCCCCTGGACCTGTACTGACGCTCATGCACGAAAGCGTGGGGAGCAAACAGGATTAGATACCCTGGTAGTCCACGCCCTAAACGATGTCAACTGGTTGTTGGGTCTTTGCTGACTCAGTAACGAAGCTAACGCGTGAAGTTGACCGCCTGGGGAGTACGGCCGCAAGGTTGAAACTCAAAGGAATTGACGGGGACCCGCACAAGCGGTGGATGATGTGGTTTAATTCGATGCAACGCGAAAAACCTTACCCACCTTTGACATGTACGGAATCCTTTAGAGATAGAGGAGTGCTCGAAAGAGAGCCGTAACACAGGTGCTGCATGGCTGTCGTCAGCTCGTGTCGTGAGATGTTGGGTTAAGTCCCGCAACGAGCGCAACCCTTGTCATTAGTTGCTACATTTAGTTGGGCACTCTAATGAGACTGCCGGTGACAAGCCGGAGGAAGGTGGGGATGACGTCAAGTCCTCATGGCCCTTATAGGTGGGGCTACACACGTCATACAATGGCTGGTACAAAGGGTTGCCAACCCGCGAGGGGGGAGCTAATCCCATAAAGCCAGTCGTAGTCCGGATCGTAGTCTGCAACTCGACTACGTGAAGTCGGAATCGCTAGTAATCGTGGATCAGAATGTCACGGTGAATACGTTCCCGGGTCTTGTACACACCGCCCGTCACACCATGGGAGCGGGTTCTGCCAGAAGTAGTTAGCCTAACCGCAAGGAGGGCGATTACCACGGCAGGGTTCGTGACTGGGGTGAAGTCGTAACAAGGTAGCCGTATCGGAAGGTGCGGCTGGATCACCTCCTTTCTGGAAACAAATAGTTTTTTAATTCGAACGCTCACACTTATCGGTTGTTGGAAGGTTGTCGCTGACGACTATGGTGAAAGCCTTGGTCTCAAGTGACCGACTTGGGTCTGTAGCTCAGTTGGTTAGAGCACCGTCTTGATAAGGCGGGGGTCGTTGGTTCGAGACCAACCAGACCCACCATTGTCGTCCAACGTCCTTCTGGCTTGAATTTGGAATTCCTTGGGGAATTGGGGGTGTAGCTCAGCTGGGAGAGCGGCTGCTTTGCAAGCAGTAGGTAGCGGGTTCGAGTCCTGTCACCTCCACCAACTTATTTATCTTATCGTTTGAGTTTTTATTCAACACCAAAGTAGCTTGCGTTCTTAAGATCGATAGGCTGCTTTGTTGTTGATCAGGATAACTTGATCAATTGGCTGTTCTTTAACAATTTATAGAGTTTAATCAGCGTTGCTAGCGGAAAATGCACATTCGTAAAGGTTTAGTGCATACCGTGCCGCTAGCAACAAATTTTTGATTGCGTCAAAATGAATATCAGACTTCACGTTTGAAATTCGAGTTATTCAAGTTAAATTGAATACGGCATAACGCGATTGGTGAAAGACCAATCAAACATTCCTTGAAAACAATTTTTTATTCTCGAAAGAGATATCAAAGTTATAGGGTCAAGTGAATAAGAGCATGTGGTGGATGCCTTGGCAATGATAGGCGACGAAGGACGTGATAGCCTGCGATAAGCTTCGGGGAGCTGGCAAATTAGCTTTGATCCGGAGATTTCCGAATGGGGAAACCCACCTGCAAAGGTATCGCATGATGAATACATAGTCATGCGAGGCGAACCGGGTGAACTGAAACATCTCAGTAGCTCGAGGAAAAGACATCAACCGAGATTCCGAAAGTAGTGGCGAGCGAAATCGGAGAAGCCTGCAAGTGATAGCACAACTCTTAGCAAAGCAGTCTGGAAAGGCTGACCATAGAAGGTGATAGTCCTGTATGCGAAAAGAGATGTGTGGTACTGAGCTTGCGACAAGTAGGGCGGGACACGTGTAATCCTGTCTGAATATGGGGGGGGACCATCCTCCAAGGCTAAATACTCATCATTGACCGATAGTGAACTAGTACCGTGAGGGAAAGGCGAAAAGAACCCCGGGAGGGGGAGTGAAATAGATCCTGAAACCGCATGCTTACAAAAAAGTAGGAGCCCGCAAGGGTGACTGCGTACCTTTTGTATAATGGGTCAGCGACTTACATTCAGTGGCAAGGTTAACCGAATAGGGAAGCCGTAGAGAAATCGAGTCCGAATAGGGCGAACATAGTCGCTGGGTGTAGACCCGAAACCAAGTGATCTATCCATGGCCAGGATGAAGGTGCCGTAACAGGTACTGGAGGTCCGAACCGACTAGTGTTGCAAAACTAGCGGATGAGCTGTGGATAGGGGTGAAAGGCTAAACAAACTTGGAAATAGCTGGTTCTCTCCGAAAACTATTTAGGTAGTGCCTCAAGTATTACCGTTGGGGGGTAGAGCACTGTTTTGGCTAGGGGGGTCATGGCGACTTACCAAACCAATGCAAACTCCGAATACCGACGAGTACAGCTTGGGAGACAGAGCACCGGGTGCTAACGTCCGGACTCAAGAGGGAAACAACCCAGACCGCCAGCTAAGGTCCCTAAAATTGGCTAAGTGGGAAACGAAGTGGGAAGGCTAAAACAGTCAGGATGTTGGCTTAGAAGCAGCCATCATTTAAAGAAAGCGTAATAGCTCACTGATCGAGTCGTCCTGCGCGGAAGATGTAACGGGGCTAAGCCAGTTACCGAAGCTGCGGATTTGCAATTTATTGCAAGTGGTAGGAGAGCGTTCTGTAAGCCTGTGAAGGTGCGTTGTAAAGCGTGCTGGAGGTATCAGAAGTGCGAATGCTGACATGAGTAGCGTTAAAGGGGGTGAAAAGCCCCCCCTCGCCGTAAGCGCAAGGTTTTCTACGCAACGTTCATCGGCGTAGAGTGAGTCGGCCCCTAAGGCGAGGCAGAGATGCGTAGTTGATGGGAAACAGGTCAATATTCCTGTACCGATGTGTAGTGCGATGTGGGGACGGAGAAGGTTAGCTCAGCCAACTGTTGGATATGTTGGTTCAAGCCTGTAGTCGTGCCTGGTAGGTAAATCCGCCGGGCTTAGATGAGGGGTGATAACGAGGCTGCTTGCAGCCGAAGTGAGTGATACCCTGCTTCCAGGAAAAGCCACTAAGCTTCAGCTACACACGACCGTACCGCAAACCGACACTGGTGCGCGAGATGAGTATTCTAAGGCGCTTGAGAGAACTCTGGAGAAGGAACTCGGCAAATTGACACCGTAACTTCGGAAGAAGGTGTGCCTTTAGTAGGTGAAGGGATTTACTCCTGGAGCCCAATGAGGTTGCAAAAAAATCGGTGGCTGCGACTGTTTATTAAAAACACAGCACTCTGCAAACACGAAAGTGGACGTATAGGGTGTGACGCCTGCCCGGTGCTGGAAGATTAAATGATGGGGTGAGAGCTCTTGATTGAAGTCCCAGTAAACGGCGGCCGTAACTATAACGGTCCTAAGGTAGCGAAATTCCTTGTCGGGTAAGTTCCGACCTGCACGAATGGCGTAACGATGGCCACACTGTCTCCTCCAGAGACTCAGCGAAGTTGAAATGTTTGTGATGATGCAATCTCCCCGCGGAAAGACGGAAAGACCCCATGAACCTTTACTGTAGCTTTGTATTGGACTTTGAACAGATCTGTGTAGGATAGGTGGGAGGCTTTGAAGTAGGGTCGCTAGATTCTATGGAGCCAACGTTGAAATACCACCCTGGTGTGTTTGAGGTTCTAACCTAGGTCCATTATCTGGATCGGGGACAGTGCATGGTAGGCAGTTTGACTGGGGCGGTCTCCTCCCAAAGCGTAACGGAGGAGTTCGAAGGTACGCTAGTTACGGTCGGACATCGTGACGATAGTGCAATGGCATAAGCGTGCTTAACTGCGAGACTGACAAGTCGAGCAGATGCGAAAGCAGGACATAGTGATCCGGTGGTTCTGTATGGAAGGGCCATCGCTCAACGGATAAAAGGTACTCTGGGGATAACAGGCTGATACCGCCCAAGAGTTCATATCGACGGCGGTGTTTGGCACCTCGATGTCGGCTCATCTCATCCTGGGGCTGTAGCCGGTCCCAAGGGTATGGCTGTTCGCCATTTAAAGAGGTACGTGAGCTGGGTTTAAAACGTCGTGAGACAGTTTGGTCCCTATCTTCCGTGGGCGCTGCAGATTTGAGGAAGCCTGCTCCTAGTACGAGAGGACCGGAGTGGACACACCTCTGGTGTATCGGTTGTCACGCCAGTGGCATTGCCGAGTAGCTATGTGTGGAAGAGATAACCGCTGAAAGCATCTAAGCGGGAAACTCGTTTCAAGATGAGATCTGCCGGGGCCTTGAGCCCCCTGAAGAGTCGTTCAAGACCAGGACGTTGATAGGTCGGGTGTGTAAGCGTAGTAATGCGTTGAGCTAACCGATACTAATTGCTCGTGCGGCTTGACCCTATAACTTTGATTCACTTAAAGTGTCTCAAGGAAGTTATGCCAAGTTGACGCATTCAAAAATCCTTTGCATAAGCAATTGTGCAGAGGTTCGTTAAATCGATGAAGCTGATTAGCTCTATAAATTGGTTGCTCAGACCTTGTGTCTGAGTAACAAAAAGTTTTTGCCTGACGACCATAGCGAAGTGGTACCACTCCTTCCCATCCCGAACAGGACAGTGAAACGCTTCTGCGCCAATGATAGTGCGGATTCCCGTGTGAAAGTAGGTCATCGTCAGGCTCCCTATGCCGAAACGCCCAGTGTAAAAACTGGGCGTTTTCCTTAGAAAGTCTTCAAACTTTTTAAGGAAAACGATAGAAAAATGGGCAACCGAGCATTGTCCACACACTCTCTCAACTGCATTAATCGTTGGATTATTGTTGAGCGATGAGTAATCTTTTATCTTCTAGTCCACATTCAAGCATGTACGCTCGTGTGTCTGAGGTTTCGGTTGCTTTTCGTAGATTTGTCTACGCTCTCATGCGTTTAATTCAAATGACCCGGATGAATGCCTTGAACCGCTGGCCTATCTCAGTGCTGTATTGACCCGTTTCCCAACGGGTCCCAATAGCTGTATGGCGGAGCCGCAGCCTACGCGCTGGCAGCCTCCGGCCCGGGCCGGTCAATAGGCCTCTTGCCTTTGCGATGCAAGGGGTGGGTAATGCATGCTTGCGCTACTGCGGATAGGTTCCAGGTAACAAAACTCTTTTGTCCACCGTATCGATTTGGGTATGGCCACAAAAGGCCATGGTCAGGTCAAGTTCTTTATGGATGATCTCCAGTGCTTTGGTCACGCCCGCTTCGCCCATGGCACCCAGACCGTACAAAAATGCTCGACCAATGTAGGTGCCGCGCGCGCCCAATGCGCGGGCTTTGAGCACGTCTTGCCCGCTACGGATGCCGCCGTCCATATGCACCTCAATCTGGCTACCTACCGCATCCACGATAGCGGGCAGGGCGGAGATGGAGGATGGCGCACCATCAAGCTGGCGGCCCCCGTGGTTACTGACGATCAGTGCGTCCGCACCTGAGTTCACGGCCAGATGCGCGTCTTCCACGTCCTGAATACCTTTGAGGATTAGCTTGCCGCCCCAACGGTTCTTGATCCACTCGACATCGTTCCAGCTCAGTGCCGGGTCAAACTGCTTGGATGTCCATTCACTCAGGCTACCCATGTTTTCCACGCCTTTGACGTGGCCGACGATATTGCCAAAACCGTGCCGTTTGGTACCCAGCATACCCAGGCCCCAGCGTAATTTGGTGGCCATGTTGACGATGTTGGTCAGGGTGGGTTTGGGTGGTGCGGACAAACCGTTGATCAGGTCCTTATGGCGCTGGCCGATGATTTGCAAGTCAAGCGTGAGCACCAGCGCCGAGCAGTTGGCCGCTTTGGCGCGGTCAATCAGACGCTCGATGTAATCCCGGTCTTTCATCACATACAGCTGAAACCAGAATGGGTGGCCTCCGGTTTCCTGGGCCACGTCCTCGATTGAGCAAATGCTCATGGTTGACAGCGTGAACGGAATGCCGAACTTCTTGGCGGCATTGGCCGCCTTGATCTCGCCATCGGCACACTGCATGCCGGTCAGCCCGGTTGGCGCAATCGCCACCGGCATGGTCACCTTCTGACCGATCATGGTGCTGGCGGTGCTTCGGTTTTCCATGTTGATGGCCACGCGCTGACGCAGTTTGATCTTCTGGAAGTCTTCGCTGTTGGCCCGGTAAGTGGATTCAGTCCAGCTGCCAGAGTCAGCGTATTGGTAAAACATGCGGGGCACGCGTTTTTGAGCAAGGACACGAAGATCCTCAATATGGGTGATCACTGGCATGGCAAGGTTCCTTTCATACGGACTCATGTTACGGTGATCGCGCCACACTCTGTTTGAAAAGCGGTGAATGCAGCATGAAAAAAATGATTGTTCGGGTCTAGTGATACCCAAATTGCCGAGAAATCGCGTCAAACTGGGAATAATCCGATAGACCTTACTGCTTCGGTGGGGTTTTGTTTTATGAAGGTTGATCCATGAAATCTGCAGATATTCTGATCCTGGGGGCTGGCATGGCGGGTGCGTCGGCGGCCTATTTCTTGGCCCCCCATCGGAAACTGGTTTTGCTGGAGCGTGAGGCGCAGCCGGGTTACCACGCGACAGGGCGGTCTGCGGCACTGTTTTCCGAAACCTATGGCAATGCGACGGTGCGAGCCATCACGACCGCATCCAAGCCGTTTTACAGCAAACCGCCATCCGGTTTTTCGGATTACCCGCTGATCACGCCACGTGGGTCACTGATGGTGGGCGCAGAGGCGGACCATGAAGTGCTGCGCCATAACCTGGAGGCCATGCGTGCACTGGTGCCCAATGTGGAATGGTGGACGCAGGCAGAAATCTTGAAACGTGTGCCGGTGCTACGACCAGAATCTGCCGTGTATGGCGTGTATGAGCCGGATGCCATGGATCTGGATGTCCACAGCATTCACCAGGGTTTTTTGAAAGCGGCCAAAGCGGCAGGGGCGCAACTGGTGTGTGATGCCGAAGTGCATCAGATGCGCTATGAGGCAGGGCAGTGGTGTGTTGAAACAGCTGCTGGACATTTTTGCGCACCGGTGGTAATTAATGCGGCCGGGGCCTGGTGTGATGAGCTGGCCGTGTTGGCCGGTGTGAAACCCGTGGGTTTGAGCCCCAAACGCCGCACCGCGTTCACCTGTGATGCCAGCGAGTGCAGCCAATGGCCCATGGTGATGGACGCACAAGAGTCGTTTTACTTCAAGCCCGATGCCGGTGTACTGCTGGTTTCCCCAGCCAACGAAGACCCGATGAGCCCGCAAGACGTTCAGCCGGAAGAGCTGGATGTGGCCATTGCTGTGGATCGGCTTGAGAACGCGACCACCTTGCAGATCCGCCAAGTGCGGCGCAAATGGGCCGGTTTGCGATCATTTGTGCAAGACCGGACACCGGTAGTCGGTTTTGCGCCTGATGCACCCGGGTTTTTCTGGCTGGCTGGTCAAGGTGGTTATGGCATCCAGACCGCACCCGCCATGGGTGAACTTACCGCCGCGCTGGTGCGTGGTTTGGACGTGCCCGCCCACATGGCGGCGCTGGGATTGCGCGCGCAAGATGTGTCGCCACAGCGTTCCGCTTTGATTGCAGCCTTGTAGGCCTCCCGTTTTGGGGTGATAAGCACTTTTGTCTGTCACCCGCTTGCGCCAACCCATCGCTTGCACCGTTGGCATTGGGCGACCCTCCTCAAACGCTGTATTTTTTGATGAACCCGCGATCAATTCGGTTTTTAAGCCACCACACCCAGCGCCCTTGGGCCGACCAGTTTCCCCAGCTGGCAATCGCGTGGCGGCTACCGCATGAGAGCAGGTTCAGGGTCTTCTTTGGCGGAATGTAGGGCGCAGGCTGGATGCCTGCCAGTACCGCGCGCAAATTTCGGGTGAGTGGTGCACCGGCGCGCACCGCGTACACCCCGCTTTTGGGTAGGCTCACATCCTGGCGGCTGGTCACATCACCGGCCGCAAACACATGGGGGTGGCTGGTGCTACGCTGAAACACATCTACCGCCACAAAGCCCTGTTCATCCAGAGCCAATCCGCTGCCTTGCAGCCAACCAGGAGCATGCGCGCCGATGGCGATGATGGGTACGTCGCAGGCCAGCCGTGCACCACTGGACAGACTCACTTCACCTGCAGTCAAGGCACATGCGCTGGTCTGAAGGACGGTGATGTGGCGGGCCTTCAAGGCTTGCACCATCATGGCTTGAACGGCTGTGGGGTAGTTGGCCCCCACGGGGGTATCGCCACTGAGCAGCGTGACGGACGCAGCTGGTAGCCGGTGCGTGACCGCACAGGCCAACTCAAACCCGGCAGCCCCCCCGCCAATGATGGCAAAGCGCAAAGGTTTTTGCTGTCCCATGGCCACCACCTTGGGCCACAAGGCTGCAAAGCGCTCAATCGGGCGAACAAACAAGGCGTGCTCTGCGGCACCAGGCATCAGTTGCTCGATTTTTTGCCGGTCTTGCACAGGGCCACTGTTGATGGACAGCACGTCGTAAGGAATGTTTTGGCCATCATCCAGGGTGACGGTGCGTTGGGCTGCATCCAGCGCGGTGGCGTTGTGTCTGAGCCAGGTCACGGAGGTGTTTTTCAGGAAAGGTTCCAGTGGAATCACGCAGTCTTCAAACGCGTAATGGCCTGCCACAAAGCCGGGCACCATACCCGAATACAGTTGGCGCGGGTAAGGCGCGATCAGCGTGATTTCCACGCCTGCAAGTGCTTGGGTTGTCAGGGTGGAGAGCAGGTGGACGTGAGCATGGCCAGCGCCGAGCATCACCAGATGTTTCATGGATCGTTTCCTAGGATTTCTTGCCTGTCACATTCAGGGGTGACGGTGGGCTGTGGTTCATCGGTTAAGCTCAATTGTCTGAGCAATGCCTTCTGAAGGTTTTGTGATCTGAAAAACTACCAGGAAAATTTCATGAAAAAGTGGTGTGTGGCAAGTGTGATCATGGTGTGTGGTGCGGTGCATGCGCAAACCTCCAGTGCAAAAACTGAGCTGATTTCCAAAATTCTGACCCTGCAGCAGCAGGTGATTGAGCAAACGGCGCAGTCCCTGGTCGAGCGCCCGGCATTGCAGATGATGCAGCAGGCCAGTCTTGCTTTGCAAACCCGTGTGGCACCCGAAAACCGCGAAGCCGTTGCCAAGGCCATCCAGGCTGATTTGAAAGCTTATGCGGATGACGTGGGCCCGCTGGTTCGACAAAAAGCCGTCAAGCTGGCTCCTTCTACTGTTGGTGCGTTGCTGGATCAACGTTTTTCGGAAGATGAACTCAAGCAACTCATTGCCATCATCGAATCACCGGTGAATCGCAAATACCAGCAAATGGGGGGTGATCTGCAAAAAGCCTTGGTGGACCAACTGGTGACTGAAACCAAAGCGGTGGTCGAGCCCAAGGTGAAAGCCCTTGAGCAGGCCATGGTGAAACATCTGGGCTTGCCCGCTGTTCCTGCCGCTCAAGCCTCCAAGCCTGCAGCGACTGCTAAAACACCCAAAAAATAGGTTCACACCCTCAGGAACATCGGTTTCCTGAGGCGTGGAGATGGCTCAGTAGGGGTTGTCAAACCCCAGGCGCGCCATGATCTCGCTCTCGCGCAGTTCCATCACTTGCGCGTCTTCCTCTTCATCGTGATCCCAGCCCTGGGCATGTAGTGCCCCGTGTACCAGCAGGTGGGCGTAATGTTCTTCCAGGGTTTTGTTCTGCTCTTGCGCCTCGGCGGCCACCACCGGGGCACACAGCACCAGATCCGCCGTCACGATGGGTTCCTGCGTGTAGTCAAAGGTCAGTACATTGGTGGCGTAGTCTTTTTGGCGGTAATCGCGGTTCAGGGTTTGGCCTTCTTCGGTATCGACAATACGCACGGTGAGTTCGGCATCAGATTGCAGCGCAGCACGCAGCCAGCGGGCCACTTTGTGGCGGGGCAGGGCGGCACGGTGCAGCGGGGCATCGGCAAAGCGGGCAAATTGCAAAGACAGGGTGAGTTGGTTCATAAAAGGGGTATTTTTATAGAAGAAAATGGCCTCTAGAGCTTGTTTTTAAAGCGTAAGTAGCTACTTATTTTATAGCTATCAATCCACCGCCGGTTTCTTGCGGCGGGGTGCACGTGCGACAGCATTGGCTTTGGGGGTCACTTTGGCGCGTGTTGGCAGTCTGGGGGGCGTGTGCACCGGCAGCGGCGTGGCTTCGAATGCCGGCATGGGCAGCGCATCGTCACGCGGGTGGGGCTGAATACGGCCCGGCGCATCGTAGGCATCGACAATCCGTGCTACCAGCGGGTGGCGCACCACGTCGGCACTGGTCAGGCGACACATGGCAATACCTTCCACGCCCTTGAGCACTCGCTCGGCATCAATCAAGCCGCTGAACTGGGTGGTGGGCAGGTCAATCTGGCTCACGTCGCCGGTGACCACGGCTTTGGAGCCAAAGCCAATGCGGGTCAAGAACATCTTCATCTGCTCGGGTGTGGTGTTTTGCGCTTCGTCCAGGATCACAAACGAGGTGTTCAGGGTACGCCCGCGCATGAAGGCCAGCGGCGCGATCTCAATGCTCTGGCGCTCAAAAGCTTTTTGCACCGCCTCAAAACCCATCAGGTCGTACAGCGCGTCGTACAACGGGCGAAGGTACGGGTCAATTTTTTGCGCCAAATCACCCGGCAGATAACCCAGGCGCTCACCGGCTTCCACGGCTGGGCGGGTCAGCACAATACGTTGCACCGCGCTGCGTTGCAAGGCGTCCACCGCCATCGCAACTGCCAAATAGGTTTTGCCGGTACCCGCCGGGCCAATGCCAAAGGTGATGTCGTGGCTGGCAATGCTGTCGAGGTAACGCGCCTGGTTCATCGAGCGGGGTTTCAGGTCGGCACGTTTGGTTTTGAGCGAGGGGCCGTCTTCACCGTTCACGTCACCGTCGCCCGAGAGCATCAGTTGCACCGTGCGCGGCTCAATTGGGCGTGAGGCCATTTCATACAGCGCTTGCAGCATCTCCATGCCGCGCTTGGCGTTGGCTTTGAGGCCGTCGACCTTGAATTGCTCGTGCCGATGCGCAATTTTGACCTGCAGCGCGGCCTCAATCGTGCGCAAATGCTCATCGGTCGGGCCACACAGATGGGCCAGCCGGGTGTTGTTGGGGGGAGAAAAGATGTGGCGAAGGATCACGTTGATAATTCCAGAAAGAGGGGCTGTTCCCCCATGATAGGTAAAAAATGATCGCAAAGTTAACCGGCACGCTCGACACCAAAAACCCGCCAGCCGTTGTCATCGATTGCCATGGCGTGGGCTACGAGGTGTTTGTGCCCATGAGCACGTTTTACAACCTGCCGGAACTGGGCAGCAAAATCACGCTGCTGACACATTTTGTGGTGCGTGAAGATGCGCAAATTCTGTATGGTTTTGCCACTGCCCAGGAGCGCGAGGGTTTTCGTGAACTGATCAAAATCTCGGGCGTGGGGCCACGCACGGCGCTCTCGATCCTCTCGGGCATGAATGTGGCCGAGCTGGCGCAGGCCGTCACCTTGCAGGAGGCGGGCCGATTGATCAAGGTGCCAGGCATAGGCAAAAAAACCGCTGAGCGGCTGCTGCTGGAGCTCAAGGGCAAGCTCGGGCCTGACATTGGGGTGGTGGCCAGCGTGGCCAGCGATGCGCAAAGCGATATTTTGCAGGCCTTGCTGGCGTTGGGTTACAGCGACCGTGAGGCCGCCGCCGCCTTGAAAGCTTTGCCCCAAGAGGTTGGGGTGAGCGAGGGCATCAAGCTGGCACTCAAAGCACTGGCAAAATAAGTCCTCTGTCGTGGGTTGAAGGCCAACCGGTTTGCACCGTTGCCTGCTGCTTGCGTACCATGTCGGCACCTTAAAGGCGTTTGATGACACGAAACATACCACCAGAACTTGAGACACTACTGGGTGTGGTGTCCGCGTGCGTGGATGAGGGCGGACATCTGGTGGCCGCCAATGCCGGGTTCATGCGATTGCTGCCGCCTGATTTGCCACACACACCGGGGATGAATGTGGCGCGGTTTTTTATTCAACCCGATTTTTCGAGTTTGAGCCAAAAGCCAAGTGGCCCCAATGGGTTGGTGTACAGCGGTTTGCTGACCATAGGTGATTTTGCTGACAAAACGCGAACCCTGCGGGCACGGGTCTGGCGTGAAGATGCACAGTTGAATCTGTTGGCCGACTTTGAGATTGCCATTCTTGAGCACATGAGCGAGACGGTGTTGGAGCTAAATCAAGCCTACTCTGGCATGCACATTGAACTGGCGCATAACAACCTCAAGCTCAAACAAAACAAGGTGCAGCTGGAACAAACCGTGGCTGAGTTGCAAGAGGCCAACCACAAGTTGGCACAAGCGCAGAGCCAACTGGTTCAATCAGAAAAATTGGCCTCCGTAGGTTTGCTGGCGGCTGGCGTGGCACATGAAATCAATACCCCGCTGGGTTTTGTCAATTCAAATTTTGGCACGCTTCGCACTTATATAAACGATTTGCTGGCCATCATTGATGCCTATGAAGCGGCCTTGCCCCCGACGGACAGCGGGGTGGCAGACTTGACTGCCGTGGAGGCACTCAAGCAGAAAGTGGATTTGGCGTATCTCAAGGAAGATATGCCCAGTTTGCTCAAGGAGTCATTGCAGGGACTGGACCGCGTCAAACGAATCGTGAAAGGGCTCAATGATTTTGCACGGGTTGACACCACCGATGTGTGGGAGCGTGTCAACCTGAATGAGTGCCTTGATGGCATTGTGGATTTGTTCTGGGGTCAATTTAGTCCGTATTGTGAGCTGCACAAAGACTACTCTGAGGTGCCGTCGGTGCCCTGTGTGGCATCGCAGATCAGCCAGGTGTTCATGAATTTGCTGGTGAATGCCGGGCAGTCGGTACATGATCACGGCACGGTCACCTTGCGCACCGGCTATGTGAGTGATCAGGCATGGGTTGAGGTGTCCGATACCGGATGTGGCATTTCGGTGGAGGATCAAAAACTGATTTTTGACCCCTTTTTCACCACCAAACCGGTAGGTCAAGGAACCGGTTTAGGGCTTTCGGTGGCGATGGGGGTGGTGAGTAAACACCAAGGGCGCATTGAAGTGCAAAGCAAGGTAGGGCAGGGGTCTGTCTTTCGGGTGTGGCTACCCCTGCACCCCTCACTGGGCATCACGCACCGGCCTGCCATGGATGGGCTGCACCGGGCGGGCGTTGTTGGGGAATAGTTGCTGGAACAAGCGGAGTTGTTCGCGGCTAATCTGGGTGGGTGTTTTAAGCACCATCCACAGCACGCCTTCCGTGCATGGCGGCGTGGTGAGTGACCCCATGAATTGGTAATAACGCTGATCTTTGGGCAGCAACTCGTTCATGTCGATGATGCCGCCGGGCATCCGCACCCGGTCATTCAGATCCAGCGGCATATACGTCCACACCTTGTTGATCAGTGGGTTGGCTTCGCCGGGGTCCAGCAGCACCGCCACCACCGCCAATTGGCCTTCATTGTTTTTGTGTACCAAATGCGCCACCATGGCGTAGTTGCGGTAGTTCACCTGCTCTTCGGATGGGGTATGAAAGTGAAACTGCACCAGCTTGTAGACCGAGCCACGCACCGTCAGGGTGTTGTCTCCATACAAATCAACCTGGATGGTGTGGCCGTTGTTCACCACCGTGCCGCTGGAAGCCGCGTAGTTGAACTGCAGCGGTTCAGCCGGGCCCTTCAGCGTGATCGACTCCTCAATGTTGATGGGTGACTGGCGCTTGCCAATAGCACACACGTTGAATTCGGGTTTGAGCTTGCCCCAGTTCTGGGGGCCGTTTTCACCCTCATACGCCCAATGGGGCCCGTCACCATGGGTGTTACCCCCAGCCGGTTCCGCGGCACCGTTACCAGGTGTCTCATGGCCCGTCAGGGCGGCCGCCTTGGCCTGGATGTATTCCCGACTGGCTTTGGGGTTCACTGTGACGGCATGTGCCGCCGGACGGCGGGCCACAGCAACCGGCACGGCGGCATGTACGGTGGCGGGTGCCATGTTTTCTGTGGCGGGAGCGTCATGGGACTCCACTGCGGGGGCCTTGGCAGAGAGGGCGTGTGACGTGGCCGATTTGCTGGTGGCGGGTTTGACTTCGGGCTTGTCCTGGATGATTAGCGTCAGTTTTTTTCGGTCGATCAGCTTGTCCCGAAGTGCTGCCTTGATGTCTACCGCCAATTCCTTGTTGTCCGGGGCAGAAGCCGCTTCTGCCGGGGTTGACGTTGATAAGGCTTTTTTGGTGGAGTGTGCAGGTGCCACCTCATGGGCGGCGGGTTCTGCTGCGTGACTGAGCGGCAGCACCAGCGCAGCTAAAAGCAACCCGGTCATGTCGCAGGCCAGCCAGAATCTCCTGAGGCTGGTGATCGAGCGGGCCTCAACGTAGCGGATGAGTGGCTTGGCAATGTGTTGTGGCATGGTTTTCATGGTTGGCATGGGTCAGATGCTGACCTTGTCATGGGTTTTGTAAGCCTTTATCGGCATATGTCGGGCATGGCTTGAATCTGTGGCGGGTGAGGCAGGGCGCTATAGTGCCATTTTGTTTCCAACCCGAGTCTGCCTTGAGTATCCAAACCGACGACTTTGCCCCGGCACCACCCAAGCGCGTGGTGTCCAACACGCCCGCATCTCCCAATGAAGAAGCGATTGAGCGTGCCTTGCGCCCCAAGCTGCTCGACGAATACGTGGGCCAGGCCAAAGCCCGTGAGCAGCTGGAGATTTTTATCAGCGCCGCCAAGATGCGGGACGAGGCGCTGGACCACGTGTTGCTGTTTGGCCCGCCCGGCCTGGGCAAAACCACCCTGAGCCACATCATTGCCGCCGAGCTGGGCGTGAACCTGCGCCAGACCAGCGGCCCGGTGCTGGAAAAGCCCAAGGACTTGGCGGCGCTGCTGACCAATTTGGAAAAAAACGATGTGCTGTTCATCGACGAGATCCACCGCCTTTCTCCCGTGGTGGAAGAAATCCTGTACCCGGCGCTGGAAGACTACAAAATCGACATCATGATCGGCGAAGGCCCGGCGGCGCGCAGCATCAAGCTCGATTTGCAGCCTTTCACCCTGGTCGGGGCCACCACCCGCGCCGGTATGCTGACCAACCCGCTGCGGGATCGCTTTGGCATCGTGGCGCGGCTGGAGTTTTACACGCCCGAGGAGCTGGCGCGTATTGTGAAACGCAGCGCAGGCCTGCTGAATGTGCCGACCAATGAACAAGGCGGCTTTGAAATTGCCCGCCGCTCGCGCGGCACGCCGCGCATAGCCAACCGTCTGCTGCGCCGGGTGCGCGACTATGCCGACGTGAAAGGCAGCGGCGAGATCACGCTGGACGTCGCCAACCGCGCCTTGCAGATGCTGGATGTGGACCCGCAAGGCTTCGATTTGATGGACCGCAAGCTGCTCGAAGCCGTGATCCACCGCTTTGACGGCGGCCCGGTCGGGCTGGACAACATTGCCGCCAGCATTGGCGAAGAGCGCGAAACCATTGAAGATGTGATCGAGCCGTATCTGATCCAGCAAGGCTACCTGCAACGCACCCCGCGCGGGCGCATTGCCACCCTGGCGGCGTACCGGCATCTGGGCGTGACACCGCCAGCCAATCAGGCGGCTGTTGATCTGTTTGGGGTTTGACGCATACAAAGGCGCACAAACGCATGACCAACACCGCATGGCATGTATTCCGAACCCATCGGAGCTGGAAACTGGCCATTGCCTTCATTCGAGTTGGTGGGACTGAGTTGTTGGATTGTTTTAATGAAAAATAAGGCTGTAGTGCTTATTCAATAAGCGTAAGAAGCTATAAATTTAGAAGCGTTTGGCGCCAGGTTTTGTGGCCATGATTTCAATAACTACAGCACACGCTAGGCACAAACCGAGCCGGTTGTATCTATAAGCTTGACACTGCAAGAGTCGGGGCGTAGAGTGACCAATCAGCAAATCCAAACACAGTTTCAGTGGGCGTAAAAGCTCGAAAAGCAACCGTTTTACCGCTTTGTTTAAGCGAGTGTTCAGATTTTTATCGGCTATCACAACTCTGAAGGAGTCTCATCATGTCTATGTCAGTGTCAATGGGCCTGCCGGGCATTGTCAGATCCACATCCTCATCCTTACAAACCAAGTCGCCTAGCCAAGACCAACAGACGCAGTCAAACACTGCGCCACAGTTCGGTCTAGATACCGCGAGTGCAGTCGCGCAAGCGCAAAAAATTGTGGACGATGCGATGGCCGGGATCATGCTGGCTAGACAAAATGCCACACCGTATGTCTCCTTGTCGTCCCGCTCGACGGTCAGTTTGGACCGGACTTCGCAGACCGATATCCGTACGTCGCAATCGCTTCAGAATGATCTGCAACAAATGAGAGAGATGTTGGGCGCTCTATCCAACCAGGGGTCAACCCAAACCGAGAGTGGTTCAGCGCAGCAGTCGGTGAGTGCGGCACAGGTGGTCACTTCGACTGGTTCGGCCGCCCAGATCAATACGAACGGTGATTCTTCATCCCAAACCCAAGCGACCGCAACGACGGCGAACACCAACACGTCAAAATTGGGATTGCAGGCGATCAGTTCATATTCACAAATGGCAAGGCTGAGCCGGGCCAGTGCCGCAGGCAGCACTACGGGCGTGTCGGAGCAAACGCAAGGGGCGCAATCATTGCAGCAACTTGGGACAACGGCGCTGGCGGGGGCCAACCAGTCAACTCAACAAGTCCTGTCCTTGTTTCGTTGACGCTGGGCAGGCCGGGTTGATGGTCTGAATCATCGTCAGCGTCAGCTTGCCGTCTCGTCTTCTGCCTGTGCCGCCCGCTACGGCGCTCCGCAGGCAGTTGTGCACCAAGTTGGGCGCGTTGTTGATGACGGTCAAAAGGCTGAATCCGGACATGCGAATTTACCGATTGCTGACATTCAACGTTGATGCCACGCATGAGTGAAGGTTTAAGGGCGGGATTGTGAAATGCACCGCCAAAAGCCCGCTGTCGAAAAAATTACGTCGTCAAATGAAATTACATCGATGGATGGATGACCCAGTTGGCGATCAGATCCACCGCATCCCTCTCCATTCCAATGAAGCCGTGATAGTGCAACGCCTCGCACGGGTCACCAGATGCGCCATCACCGCCGCTGACCAAGACCGTCTTCTTGATTGGGGAGTTTTTCAGACCACCTGCAATGTCCTTGGCCTCATAGGGGGTGCATACCTTGCAAGCATCGCGTTCGTGATGCAACACCAGCACTGGCACCTTGATTTTGGCCAAGTCTTGCGTAGGCACTGCGCCTTTAACGCGATAGGCCGTCACGGATGAAGTCAAAACGATACCGGCAATGTTTGAACCCGAGTCTCGAATTGCTGCCGCAGTTACAGAGATCGTTCCCATACTTGTACCAATAAGCCAAATCGGAGCAGTGCTTTTAGCCTTGATGGTCCGAAAGATCGCTTGATTATCGAGGTCATGGTCGTCCCCTATACGGGTCAGTCCATCAAGGCTTGATACATCAGTGGCACGACCGACCAAAATCACATTGAATGGACGCACCGAAAATAACTTGGCTGATCGAATCAGAAAATTCATGCTGCTGGGCCAACCATCTGTCCCAATCTTGCCGAATCCCCCTCCACCGCCGGAATACAGCACAACGGTTGCAACTGCGCTCTTATTCCACACTGCGTAAATTGGCACGAATAGCCCACGAGTTTCAACCCGCTCAAGATGACCAACCTGAACTTCATTGGCTCTTGAAAGAGAACTGAAACTAAGTGCCATAAAAAATGCCAGCAGTGCGGATGTAATCTTCATTTTTTTGTTCACTTTATTTCAGCCCAAAGTTGTTGAGCCACATAACCCTCTCTGCTTTGAATGGATTGACTCAAGCACTGCCTTCATCCAGCACCTCGGCTTCCAGGTGGCTGGTGTCGCCCCATCCCACCAGCGTAAAACCCTCGGGGGTCCATAGCAGGCGGTTGATGGCGGCATTGCCCAGGTGCCAGCTGCGTGGTGCCTGCAATTCCTGGCCGGTGGCCAGGCGGTAGAGTTGATCGAGCACACCGCCGTGCGCCACCAACACAATTTGCCCGCCCAGATGTTGCTGTGCCAATGCCGTGGCGGTGCTGGCAATCCGTTCGCGCATGACGCGCAGGGACTCGCCACCGGGCGGGGCCCAGTCGGGCTCGCGTTTGCGCCAGAGCAGCGCGTCTTCGGGCCAAAGGGTGTCGAGTTCGGCGTAGGTTTTGCCCTCAAAGCTGCCAAAGCCGCGTTCGCGCAGACCTTGGTGGGCATGCAGGGGCGCTTGGGTGGTGTCGGCAATGGCTTGGGCGGTTTGCCAGGCGCGCTGCAGGTCGCTGGCGTAAATGGCCTGCACCGCTTCGTCACGCAGCGCGTTGGCCACCTGGCCGGCCTGCCAGAGGCCTTGGGCGTTGAGGGCAATATCGGTATGGCCTTGCAGGCGGGTCTCGGCATTCCAGGCGGTTTCGCCGTGGCGGATGACAATCAGACGGGTGGCCATCATCGGGGAATCTCGATGTTGACCCGCCGAACTCCGGCGGGTGGGTGGGGAAAGTCTTGCAGCGCCGCGTCCAGCATGGCGGACAAAATGGCGGTGCTGTCGCGCCAGATGCCTTCGTGGGTGGCATGACTCTCGAACACCACGGTTTGCGAGGCATCGCGCATGATCAGGCTGACTTGTCGCCAGTAGCTGGGTTGTGTGTCCAGGCCCGGAAACAGCGCTCCCCGGTTGCCGATGCTGACGGAACCATTGCCAAATACCCAGCCCAAGCCAATGCCGATGTTCATGCCATTCTGGTAGGGGTTGCTTTCCTGCCGTTGTACGGCCGTGACCTGGACGCTCAACGGCGCTTTGTCGGCCTGTTTCAGGCCAACTTTGGCCAGCGCTTGTTGCGCCAGGGCTTCCAGTTGCGCTTGCGCGGGGTCGGCCTGCTGTGAGGGCAGACGCTCAAAACGGTAGCTGGCACCCGCGGCCACGGTGTGTGGCGTAAAGCTACTGACCTGGGTATCGATCAGCCGGGTGCTGGCGCAGCCGGAGAGTGTGATTGCTATAAAAAATAGAGCTGCTTGCGCATATTTGGCAAGATCTAGAGGTATTTTTTTCATATAAACCTAAAGTTGCACCAATGACACGCCGGGCAAGCTGGGCAGCGGGAATTCTTCGGCATCAAAGGCCTTGTCGCCATTGTCATCGGCCACGCCGGTGAGCTGGATACCTTTGAAGTCATAACGTTTGCCATCCATCAGGTGCGAGGGCACCACATTTTGCAGCGCGGTGAACATGGTTTCGGTGCGGCCGGGGTACTGGCGTTCCCACTGGTTGACCATGCGCTTGATTTCCTGGCGTTGCAGGTTTTCCTGGCTGCCACATAGGCTGCACGGGATGATCGGGAACTGCCGGTGCGCGGCCCAGGCGATCAGGTCTTTTTCAGCCACATGGGCCAGTGGGCGGATCACGATGTGGCCGCCGTCGTCGCTCACCAGCTTCGGGGGCATGCCTTTGAGTTTGCCGGCAAAGAACATGTTCAAAAAGAAGGTGTGCAACATGTCGTCGCGGTGGTGGCCGAGGGCGATTTTGGTGATCTTGAGCTTGTCGGCCACGCCGTACAAAATGCCGCGGCGCAGGCGGCTGCACAGGCTGCACATGGTCTTGCCCTCGGGCACCACTTTTTTGACAATGCTGTAGGTATCCTGGGTTTCAATGTGGTACTCAATGCCCAGCTTGCTCAGGTACTCGGGCAGGATGTGCGCCGGGAAACCGGGCTGCTTTTGATCCAGGTTGACGGCCACGATGTCAAAGTGGATCGGGGCGCGTTTTTGCAGCTTGAGCAAAATGTCCAGCAGGCCAAAGCTGTCTTTTCCGCCGCTCACGCAGACCATCACGCGGTCGCCCTCTTCGATCATGTTGAAGTCGATGATGGCCTGGCCGACCTGGCGGCATAGGCGCTTTTCCAACTTGTGCACTTCACGCTGGATTTTGGTTTTTTGGGATGTGGCAGGCGCGGCTTGCTCAGGTGTCGCCACAGTTTCGGGTTCGGTGAAAAAGGTCGTCATGGCTGTTTCAAATATTCTTCTGGAGAGAGGGCTGGCACCGGGCTTTTGGTGAAATCTTTCAGGTTGCGCGTCAAAATCAAGTGGGCTGCGCAGGCTTGTGCCGAATGGGCGATCACGCCGTCTTCAAAGTCTGTCATGGGGCTGCTTAAGGCGGCTTGCAAGGTGGATTTTTCCACCTTGGCGACGGTCATCCGGATTTTAATTCGCGTCTAAATATATTTATATTTTTACGGGCGAGAACCATGGTGTGAGGCATCCCACTCCTGTATTCGCGCCTACCACTGCCCGGTTTCCATGCGAATCGCCACCTCGCAGTCGGCAAAAATTTCCAGCTTGGCAATCTTCACCCGCACACCCTTCACGCCGGGCAGTTGCATCAGCCGCGTAGCCAGTTTGCCAATCAATGTTTCGAGCAGGTTGACGTGTTCGGCGGTGCATTCGTCGATGATGATCTTGCGCACCTTGCGGTAGTCCAGCACATGCATGATGTCGTCGTCCTTGGGCAGCAGGGGCTGGTGGCCCAGACTCAGTTCGGCATCCACCTGGATCGGTTGTGGGGCGGTTTTTTCGGATTCCAGGATGCCCAGGTTGGCATCAAAGCGCAAGCCGATCAATGTCAGGATTTGCTGGCCGACGGCGTGGCTGTGGGGTGTGGTCATGGTGCGTGTGGGGTTGGGATGCAGGCCAGGCTGCGGGTCAGAGCAAAGAGAAGTCGCGCTCGAATTTCATCAGGTGCTGACCACCATCAACCAGCAGGGTGGTGCCGGTGATGGACTGGTTGCTCAGGGCAAACGCCACCGTGGCGGCGACATCGGCTGGTGTGGACGAGTGGCCCAGAGGCGAGAGCTTGTGCAAGCTCTCGAATTTCTCGGGGGTCAGCATGTGGCTGGTGAGTGTCAGGCCGGGGGCGACACCCACCACCCGCACGCGCGGGGCCAGCGCCAGCGCCAGCATGGTGTTGGCTGACTCCAGCGCGGCCTTGGACAGGGTGTAGCTGACGAAATCGGGGTTGGGGTTCCACAGTTTCTGGTCCAGCAGGTTGACCACCGCCCCTTTGGCATCGCGGCTGGTCAGGTGGTCATGCAAGGCCTGGCTGAGCAAAATGGCCGCCCCGGCGTTGGCGCGCAGGTGTTTTTCCATGGCCGCAAAGCTGAAGGTCTGGGGGGTGTCATGCTCAAAAGTGGAGGCGCTGTTGACAATGGCATCCACATGGCCCATCTTGTCGATCACGCTGGGCAACAGGTTGCGCACCGCTGTTTCGTTCCCGAGATTGGCACGAAATGAGGCGCTAGTCCCCGATAAACGTGCGCAGTCAGCTACAGTTTTGCGAGCATCTTCAACCGAATCCCGGTAGTGCACGGCAACGCGCCAGCCCGCTTTGGCCAGGGTCAGGGCAATTTCCCGCCCCAGGCGTTTGGCGGCTCCCGTGACCAGTACGGTGGGCTGTTGCGGCCATGCGGCGTTGGCAGATGAGTTGGGTGGCGCAGTGGGGGAGGACATTCGGGGACAATTCCAGACTATGACGACACAGACAAGTTTAACGAGTGAGCTTTCACACCACATTGCCCAGCACCTGCACCAAGCCGGTGGCTGGATCGGTTTTGATACCTTCATGGATCTGGCGCTGTATGCCCCCGGCCTGGGGTACTACGCCCATGGCAGTACCAAATTTGGTGCCTTGCCTTACACCGTGCAGGAGGGAGCCAAGGTGGCCGGCAGTGATTTTGTCACCGCGCCGGAAATCACCCCGTTGTATGGATGGACGCTGGCCAAGCAGGTGGCGCAAGCCCTGGCGGTGACCGGCACACACGAAGTCTGGGAGTTTGGTGCCGGTTCGGGTGCGCTGGCGCTGCAGGTGTTGCAGGCTTTGCACGCCATGGGGGTGGTGGTGTCGCGCTACACCATTGTGGACATTTCAGACAGCTTGCGGGCGCGTCAACAAGCCACTTTGGCGGGCTTTGCCGATCAGGTGCGCTGGGTCAATGCCTTGCCGGAAGACATGCAGGGCGTGGTATTGGGCAACGAAGTGCTGGATGCCATGCCGGTGAAATTGCTGGCGCGGGTGGGGGGCCTCTGGCATGAGCGCGGCGTGGCGCTGGGGGGGGGCGATGACGCTGGCACGCCTGGTTTTGTCTGGCAAGACCGTGCCACTGATTTGCGTCCCTCTTTGGATATTCCGGGCGAACACGATTACCTGACCGAAATTCACCCGCAAGGCGAGTCGTTTGTCCGCACCCTGGGGCAAAAACTCAGTGCCGGGGCTATCTTCCTGATCGACTATGGTTTTCCCGAGGCGGAGTACTACCACCCACAGCGCCACATGGGCACGGTGATGTGCCACCAGGCCCATCAGGTGGACGATGACCCTTTGAGCCGTGTTGGCCAGAAAGACATCACCGCTCACGTCAACTTCACCGGCGTGGCCGTGGCAGGTAATGAGGCTGATCTGGGCGTGCTGGGCTACTGCAACCAGGCCCGGTTTTTGATGAACTGCGGTTTTCTCACCCACATGGAGGCCGCTGACCTGCCGACCCGCGTGATGGCGCAGAAACTCATCATGGAGCATGAAATGGGCGAGTTTTTCAAGGTGATCGGGTTTTACAAAGGAGAGCCCTGGCAGGCCATCGGTTTTGAGTTGGGCGACAAAACCCACACCTTGTAGGGCCGCACCATGATTCGCTGGCTGATAGTTGTATTTCTGATCCTGGTGCTGATCAATGGTGTGACCCCCTGGTTGCAAAAACTGGGTTTTGGCCGCTTGCCGGGTGACTTGCGTTTCAGGATTTTCGGCAAAGAGTTTTTTATTCCCCTGACCACCACCATCATCCTGAGCATGGTGGCCGCAGCCATTGCACGCTTTCTTTAATTCTTGTTGATTTTGATCAAATTTGGCGTGTTTCGCTGACATAGACTGTCTGCAAACAGATGCCTTTGGCGTGGAATGGGATTCTCAGGGGGGTGGGCAGGAGCAGCGTCTCCTGAAATGCAGGCGAATGTTTTGAAGCATATTTTTGTCAGATTGCGGGCTTGGCACGACGAGCATGATCAAGTGGCCGATGCGGCACTGCTGGAAAACCTGGGGCGTTTGCCCTGGATTCTTGCAGCCTTGCTGCCGTTGCTGGTCACCGGTTGTTATCTGTCTTGGGGTGGCCAGATCATCGGTGCCCCCTCCGGCATGTGGCTGCCCAGGCTGATTGGCTGGATTGATCTGTTCACACTGCTGGGCCTGCTGGTGTTGCTGATGGTGATTCGCTGGCGCAGACTGAACGAACGCATCACCTTGCTGAGCCGGTTGCTGCCAGGTTTTCTGGCAGCACTCTTTGTGGGCTTTGGCCTGACGCTGTCCACGCTGTCACAGTGGCTGCTGCCTTCGGCCACCATGTATGTGTTGTGCTGTGTGTTTGCGGGCACCCTGCTGTTGATCCGTCCCCGTGTCATGGCACTCATTTATTTGACGAGTTTTGCCATTTTTTATATGTTGCTGGGGCATACCGCGACCTCCCTGGGGGTGCTGGTGATCCTGCGTTTTCATGGTGGCCTTGCGGCGGCTCTGGGCATGTGTCTGTCCCTGGTTTTGTGGCGAAGGTACGCTTTGACCGAGTTGTTGAGCCGGCAAGTGCACGCCCAAGGGCGGGTGCTCGAAACCCAGAACGCCGAATTGGAGCGGCAGAAAGTTGTGTTGGAAAGGCTCTCCCAGCACGATCCCTTGACCGGTTTGCTGAATCGCCGTGCTTTTGAGGTGCAGGCAGATAAGGTCGTGAGCCGTTCCCGCCGGGAAGGTACCGCACTGGCCGCCATCATGCTGGATCTGGATCATTTCAAGGAGGTGAATGACCAGCATGGGCATCCTGCGGGGGATTTGGTCATCAAATTTATGGCCCATGTGATCCAGACCAGTGTGCGCGAAACCGATCTGGTGGCGCGTGTGGGCGGTGAGGAGTTCATGCTGCTGTTGTCCGCAACCAGCGCGCTGGCGGCAGGGGGTGTGGCCGAAAAAATCAGGCAACGTGTAGCCCAGGCCCCCATTGAGTTGGGTCGGGACATGGTGGTGCAAATGACCATCAGTGCCGGGGTGGCGGCTTGGGAGGCGGGTCATACCGGTGAATTTGAAGATCTTTACGCGACTGCAGACGGTGCTTTGTACGCGGCCAAACGTGCCGGCCGCAATCAGGTGGTGTTTGCTGATGAAACACAAAAAATGCACCCCATGAGCTCACCGTGCTTGGTGTGATTGTTTGTGGTGAGCTCTCTTGAATTTCCATCCGGTAGCAGCATGTTCAAAACCAGAAAGGGTTCATCATGACCGACGCATTACACATTGTCTGCCCCCATTGCCACACCACCAACCGGGCGGTTTCTGCCCAGCTGGGTCAAGCGCCGGATTGCGGCAGTTGTCACAAGCCGTTGTTTGTGGCGCATTCCACCGCGCTGGATGAGGCTGCTTTTGACCGGCATATTGGCCGTAACCACATTCCCGTTTTGGTGGATTTCTGGGCTCCATGGTGTGGCCCGTGTCGTCAGATGGCCCCTGGTTTTGAGCAGGCCGCAGCCCAGCTGGAACCGTATGTCCGGGTTGCCAAAGTGGATACCGAGGCCCACCAGAATCTCGGGGCTCGTTTTAATATTCGTAGCATTCCAACTTTGGCTTTGTTTGTAGGCGGGCGGGAGGTGGCCCGTCAGGCGGGGGCGATGGGCGCGGCTGACATCGTGCGCTGGACACAACAGCACCTGCCGCAGCGGTAACGTACGGGGGCGGTAACCCCGTGGTTGCCCTGGGGTTAGCATTCGGTCTCTTCCATTTGCCGAGACATGCCATGCACACTGCCCCGCAAACCCTGACCCGTATTGAACGTACCGTGCGCCCGTGGGGCTGGTTTGAAACGGTGTCTGAGGCACCGGGGCACAAAATCAAACGTATTGCGGTGTTGCCCGGGCAGCGCATCAGCTTGCAAAAACATGCGCAACGTGCGGAGCATTGGGTCGTGGTGCAGGGTACGGCGCGTGTCACACTGGACGATCACACCGTTGATCTGAACATGGGTGAACATTGTGATATTGCCTTGGGGCAAGTGCATCGACTGACCAATGTGACCCAGCAACTGGTTGAGATCATTGAAGTACAGTTTGGCGCTTATCTGGGTGAAGATGATATTGAGCGTTTGGGAGATGATTACGGCCGCTCCTGAATGTCTGTTCGCCAGTGTGGTGCCGAACCCCTTTCTCTCAAAAAAACCTCTATGACACAAAACATTTTGGCTCCTCATTTTTGCCTGCCTGCGGGCAGTGCTCCGGTCGCGTGTGTGGACATTGGTGGCACCAAGGTTGCCGTCAACATGGTGGACGAGCATGGCGCACACGGCAAAGTGACAGAGCCCACCGCCACCGCAGGGGCCAATGATGCACTGGCGCTGCAAATCATCCGTATGGTGGGGCAAAGCTGCGCCGCTGCGGGCATCCCGCTGGCGGCGGTAGCCAAGGTTGGCGTGTCGTCATGTGGACCATTTGTGCTCAACAAGGGCCTGGTGGAGTTGGCAGCCCCCAACATCTGTGGCGGTCAGGCCGGCCCGGCCCGTGGTTTGCCCAATGACTGGAAAACCGCCTTGCTCGAAGCCCCGTTGCGCAATGTCTTTGCCCATGTGCGGGTGGAAAACGACGGTATTGGTGCGCTGGAAGCTGAGCGCCGCTGGGGGGCCTTGCAGGACAACGGTGTGCCTCTGACCCATTGTGCTTATGTGACCTGGAGTACCGGTATCGGCACCGGCCTGTGTGTGGATGGCCATGTGTTGCGAGGTAAAAACGGCAACGCTGGCCATGCCGGCCATTTGTTTGTCAGCAGCAACTCTGACGCTTTGTGTGGCTGTGGCAATGTGGGTGATGTGGAGAGCCTGGTGGCGGGGAATGCCATTGCCCGGCGCTTTGTGGCTCATGGTTATGCCGATGCTGCTGCATTGTTTGTAGCTGCTTATGCAGGTGATACAAGGGCTGCAGGCATTATTGATGAATTATGTGAAGTGATGGGACGCATGCTTTACAACCTGATTGCCACGCTGGACGTGCAGCGTATCAGCCTGGGGGGCAGTGTCTACTGGCATCACCGCGACTATCTGCTGCCGCGTCTGAAAGCGGTGGTGAAAGGCAAATTGCCACCCCTCACCGACCATTGTGAGTTGGTCAGTGCCGGTTTGGGTGAGCAGGTGGGTGACTTTGGTGCGCTGGCCTTGGTGGCATGAGTTTTTTGATCTCTTAGGGTAAATCCTTCTTGTATTGTGTTGAAAATTAATTAACAATTAATTAATTCGTGCGACACGGTGTCTGCACGAATCAACCCGCGTCTTGGTGCCTTGAGGGCTTACCAGGCAGACAAACAGGAGATCACATGAACAAATTTTCCAAACTGGCCACTGCCGTGGCCATGGTGGTGGCTGGCAATGCCGTCATGGCAGGTGAGGTTGAAGTGCTGCACTGGTGGACCTCTGGTGGTGAAGCCAAGTCGGTCGGCGAGTTGAAAAAAATCATGCAGGGCAAGGGCCACACCTGGAAGGATTTTGCTGTAGCCGGTGGTGGTGGTGACAACGCCATGACCGTCCTGAAGAGCCGTGTGGTGGCCGGTAACCCGCCAGCCGCCGCCCAGATCAAAGGGCCAGCGATTCAGGAGTGGGCCTCTGAAGGTGTGTTGGCCAATCTGGATGCGACGGCCAAGGCCGAAAAATGGGACAACCTGCTACCCAAAGTGGTGGCAGATGTGATGAAGTACAAAGGCAATTACGTGGCAGCCCCGGTGAATGTGCACCGGGTCAACTGGATGTGGGCCAACAGCGCGGTGCTGAAGAAAGCCGGTGTGGCAACTGCCCCCAAGACTTGGGATGAGTTTTTTGCCGCTGCTGAAAAAGTCAAAAAAATTGGCTTGATTCCCGTGGCGCACGGAGGACAAAACTGGCAAGACTTCACCACTTTTGAAGATGTGGTTCTTGGGGTGGGGGGTGCCAAGTTTTACCAGGATGCGTTGATCAAACTCGACCAGAAGGCCCTGACCAGCCCGACCATGACGAAATCGCTGGAGACTTACCGCAAGATCAAGAGTTATACCGATCCGGCCTCTCCTGGGCGCGACTGGAATCTGGCGACGGCCATGGTGATTCAGGAGAAAGCCGCCTTCCAGTTCATGGGTGACTGGGCCAAAGGAGAGTTCACTGCGGCGGGCAAGGTGCCCGGCAAGGATTACATCTGCGCAGCAGCCCCCGGCACGGCGAATGCCTACACCTTCAACGTGGATTCGTTTGCCATGTTCAAGCTGAAAGACCCGGTGGCTCAAAAAGCCCAGGCCGATCTGGCGGCCGCCATCATGGGCCCCGAGTTCCAGGAAGTTTTCAACCTGAACAAGGGCTCCATCCCGGTGCGGCTGAACATGGATATGGCCAAGTTTGATGATTGCGCCAAACTGTCCTCCAAGGATTTTGTGGACACCGCCAAGTCTGGTGGTCTGCTGCCGTCGATTGCACATGGCATGGCGGTCAAGCCCGCAGCTGAAGGAGCCATCAAGGATGCCGTCAGCCAGTTCTGGAACGACGACAAGATTTCAGTGGCGGATGGTGTGAAAAACATCGCCAAGGCGGCGGCAACCAAGTGAGTTGGCGTGCATTGATGTTTGTTGCAAGTGCTTTTCGCAGGCACTCGTCGCAGGTGTCTTTGGCGAGTACCCGCAGCAGGGCAGGGGTGCGTGCCGCCGCTCATGTCCCCCGCCCTGCGGGCTCCTCTTGACTGAGCTCTGGCACGCACCCCAACCCTGCTGCTAGACATCTAGGTTTGCGGACAGGGACACCAAAACCTTATCGGAATCTGATGGGGCGGGTGTTTCGCGCAGTGAGGTCAAGGAGGAGAACGAAAGCCGGGAGGCTTTCGTTCGGGGGACACGAACGGAGCGGAATACCCGCCCCGTCAGGTTCTTTGTATGACGCAGGCATGCCAACAATGGCTCTCTAGGTTTTAAACCAAGGGCGAAAGGTCTATGAAATCATTTGAAAACGTCTTACCCAAGCTGGTGATTGCGCCGGGCTTTGTGCTCGGGTTCGCCTTCATCTACGGCTTGATGATCTGGAACGGCGTGTTGTCCGTGACCAATTCACGCATGTTGCCCAACTACGACGAGTTCGTGGGGTTGGAGCAGTACGTCCAACTTTGGGACATGGACCGCTGGTATGTGGCGCTGAGAAACTTGGGGCTGTTCAGCGTGTTGTACGTGGGGGGCTCCATGTTGATTGGCATGGTGCTGGCGATTTTTTTGGACCAGAAAATCCGCTTTGAGGGCGTGATCCGCACCATTTATCTGTACCCGATGGCCTTGTCGTTCATCGTCACCGGCACCGCCTGGAAGTGGATTCTGAACCCCAGTCTGGGGCTGGAAAAACTCATGCATGACATCGGCTGGGCCAGCTTCAGTTTTGACTGGCTGGTGCAGTCAGACACCGCCATTTACTGTGTGGTGATCGCCGGCATCTGGCAGTCGGCCGGTTTTGCCATGGCCTTGTTTCTGGCGGGGCTGCGTGGTATTGACGACAGCATCATCAAGGCCGCGCAGATCGACGGTGCCAGCCTGCCGCGCATTTACTGGCGCATCATTTTGCCGGTGCTGCGCCCGGTGGTGTTCTCCACCATTCTTGTGTTGTCGCACCTGTCGATCAAAGCCTTTGATCTGGTGATGGCACTCACCGCCGGTGGGCCGGGTTATGCGTCCGACGTGCCCGCCACCTTCATGTTCACCATGAGTTTTACCCGTGGCCAGATCGGCCTGGGTGCAGCCAGCGCCACCATGATGTTGGCCATGGTGGCGGCCATTGTGGTGCCTTATCTTTACAGCGAGTTGCGGTCCAAGCCGCATGAGCGTTGAACCCGGGGCCTGATCATGAACGCTAAAACACTCTCCCGCCTGGTGGTCTACACCGTGCTTGGGGTGGCTGCCTTTTTCTTTCTGGCACCGCTGTATGTGATGCTGGTCACCAGCTTCAAGGATGCCGAGCAAATTCGCTCGGGCAACCTGCTGAGCCTGCCGCATGGGCTGAACTTTGAATCGTGGACGCTGGCCTGGTCCACCGCCTGCACCGGTGTTGACTGCCGTGGACTGAAGCCCTACTTCATGAATTCCGTCATGATGGCCGTGCCGGCGGTGCTGATCTCCACCGCCTGGGGCGCGGTCAACGGGTATGTGCTGAGCATGTGGAAGTTTCGGGGCTCCGACCTGTTGTTTGGCTTCATCCTGTTTGGCGTGTTCATGCCGTTCCAGGTGGTGCTGCTGCCCATGAGCCAGGTGCTGGGGTTTCTGGGCCTGTCCAGCTCGATTGCCGGGCTGGTGCTGGTGCACTGTCTGGCCGGCATGGCAGGCACCACGCTGTTTTTCAGAAACTACTACACCGCCATTCCGCGTGAGCTGGTCAACGCGGCACGTATGGATGGCGCGGGTTTCTGGCGTATTTTTGTCCGCATCGTGATCCCGATGTCCACGCCGATTTTGATGGTCACGCTGATCTGGCAGTTCACCAACATCTGGAACGACTTCCTGTTTGGTGTGGCGTTCAGTGGTGCCGACAGCAAACCCATCACCGTTGGTTTGAACAACATGGCCAACACTACCAGCAGCGTCAAGAGCTACAACGTGGACATGGCCGCGGCCATCATCGCCGGTCTGCCGACCATGCTGGTCTATGTGCTGGCCGGTCAGTATTTCGTCAAAGGTCTGACCGCGGGCGCGGTCAAAGGATAAGGAACCCCACAACATGGCAGCTTCACTTCACATTGCAGGCATTCGCAAGGTCTACGGCAAAGGCGACAAGGCCGTCGAAGTCCTGAAAAAAATCGAGATCGATGTCGCCCCCGGCGAATTCCTGATCCTGGTCGGCCCCTCGGGCTGCGGCAAGTCCACCCTGCTCAACATCATTGCCGGTCTGGAAGACCCCACCGAGGGTGAACTCAAGATCGCCGGGAAAAATGTCATTGGTGTGGCCCCGGCCCAGCGTGACATTGCCATGGTGTTCCAGAGTTATGCGCTGTACCCGACCATGAGCGTGGCGGACAACATCGGCTTTGCGCTGGAAATGCGCAAGGTGCCACTGGAGGTGCGTACCAAGCGTATCCAGGAGGTGGCCGTGATGCTGCAGATCGAGCATCTGCTGGATCGTCGTCCGGCGCAACTCTCGGGCGGCCAGCGTCAGCGCGTGGCCATGGGCCGGGCTCTGGCCCGCGACCCGCAGCTGTTCTTGTTTGATGAGCCCTTGAGTAACCTGGATGCCAAACTGCGTGTGGAAATGCGTGCTGAAATCAAGCGCTTGCACCTGATTTCAGGCATCACCACCGTGTATGTGACGCATGACCAGATCGAGGCCATGACCTTGGGTAGCCGCATTGCGGTGATGAAAGACGGCATCCTGCAACAAATTGGCACACCAGACGACATTTACCGCCGCCCGGCCAACACCTATGTGGCTGGATTTATTGGCTCGCCAACTATGAATTTTATAGCTGGTAGCGCAAGTGGTTCGGGTGCTACAGCCCTATTTTCCTTTGAGGGTGGGGCATTGCAGCTGCCGTGCCCGACCAGCGGCAAAGTGACCCTGGGCCAGCGCCCCGAGCACATTCATCTGGTGGAGGAGGCCGCTTGGCGTGGCGAGGTGACGCTGGTGGAGCCCACCGGCGCCGACACTTATGTGGTGGTGAAAACCGGTGTCGGGCTGGTCACGGTGCGCACCCCACCCAGTACACAAGTCAAGATTGGTGACAACGTGGGCATGACGGTCAGCAGCAACCACAACAACTGGTTTGACGCACAAACAGGTTTGCGCCTGGGCTAACCGCCGTTGCTGGTGGTCTGGGTGAACAAGGCCTCAAACTCTTGTGCTGCCACGGGTCGGGAGAACAGGTAGCCTTGTCCAAAATCGCAGCCTGCAGCCTTCAGTAAATCACGCTGCAGCGCGGTCTCTACACCTTCGGCAATCACCTTCATGCCCAGTGCATGGGCCATGGCAATGATGGCCTGGCACAGCGCCAGGTCGGTCGAGCCGGCCACCAGTTGGCGCACAAACGACTGGTCTATTTTGACAAAGTCAATATCAAAGCGCTGCAGGTAAGACAGGGACGAGTAGCCGGTGCCAAAGTCGTCCAGCGACACATTGATGCCATCGTCGCGCAGGCTGAGCAGTTGATCCAGCACGCCATCGCTGCTCGACAGCAGCAGGCCCTCGGTAATTTCCACCACCATGCTTTCACCCGGCAGGCCCAACTGGTCGAGTTGCTCGATCCACGGCACGTGTTGGAGGTTGGGGTTTTCAAACTGCACCGGTGACTTGTTCACGCTGATCTGGAACTGCGGGTGTAGCGTCTCACGCCAGTGTTTGACTTGCCTTGCTGCCTGGACAAACACCCATTCACCCAACTCCACAATCAGCCCGCTGCTTTCGGCCACGGGAATAAATGCCGCCGGGCTGATCAGGCCCCGCGTTGGGTGCTGCCAGCGCACCAGTGCTTCGGCTTTGTGGATGCTGCCGGTCGCCAGCTCCACAATCGGCTGGTACACCACGCGGAATTCCTGCGCTACCAGGGCTGTGCGCAAGTCGCTCATGAGTTGCGCGCGTTCGCGGGCTGCTGTTTGCAAGGCCGGGGTGAAAAAACTGAAGCGATTGCGCCCGGCACCCTTGGCCACGTAAAGTGCCTGGTCGGCATTTTTGAACAAGTCTTCAATCGTCTGGCCATCCATGGGGTACACGGTGACCCCCACGCTGGCCGACACATACACCTTGTCATGCCCCAGCTGAAAAGCCGAACTCAGGGTGTGCAGCAGCTTGGGCAAAATGACTTGCAGATGCGCCGCCTCTGCCAGCTCGGTAATGATCACGATGAATTCGTCACCCCCCATGCGGGCGACGGTGTCCACTTCGCGCAAGCAGGCCTGGATGCGCCGGGCGGCCTCCATCAGCAAGGTGTCACCCTGGTCGTGCCCCAGGGTATCGTTCACTTCCTTGAAGTGATCCAGGTCAATGAACAAAACGGCCAATTGCAAGCCGTCACGGCGGCATTTTTTGAGCTCTTGGGCCAGCCGCTCCTGCATCATGCGCCGGTTGGGCAAGCCGGTCAGGGTATCAAAATGAGCTTGCTGCCAGATCAATTCTTCGGCGGTTTTGCGCTCGGTGATGTCGGTGTGGGTACCAATCATGCGCAGTGGACGACCTTGTGCGTCACGGCTGATGACCATGCCACGGCTGTGCACCCAGAGCCAGCTGCCGTCCTTGCACAACACCCGGTGTTCGTTGCTGTAGGTTGGGGTCAGGCCGTTGAGGTGATCCTCGCGGTTGCGCTGCATTTGCACCACATCGTCGGGGTGGGTGCGTTGATCCAGCTCGGCCATCGCCGTGGGCAGCTCTCCCTCCGTGTAGCCGTACATGCGCAACAACTGGGGCGACAAATATTCTTCACCGGTTTGCACCTGCAAATCCCAAACCCCATCCCCCACGCTTTCCAGGGCCAGTTTCCAGCGCGTCTCGCTGTCACGCAGTGCCAGTTCGGTTTGTTTGCGCCGGGTAATGTCTTGCACAATGTCCGTGCGCTTGATGACGCGGCCCCCTGACCAAACCGATGTGCCGCGTGAATGCACCCAGATGTGCCGCCCGGTGAGGGTGATCATTTCGAGTTCAAACTCGTGGAGTTTGGAGGGCACCCCGGTGTCACGGTAAGACGCATCCACAATGGCCTGTGCTGCTGGTGTGAACAACTGGCGGGTGTTTTCCAGCGTGGGGTGGAAGTCCTTCGGGAGCGTGTCAAAAATACGGTAAACACCCTCCGTCCAGGTGACCCTCTTGGTTTGCAGGTCAATCTCCCAGCCGCCCAGTTCGGCAATGGCCTGGGTGGCATACAGCAGCTCATTGGCTTGTTTGCGTGCGGCTTCGGCCTGGACATAGTCGGTCACGTCGGCAAAGGTTCGCACCATGCCGCCATGGGGGAGTATCCTGGAGCGCACCTCCAGCGTGCGTCCGGCACGGGTCTGGCGTAAAAAGTGCGTGGGTATCGGGGCATGACCATCGGCCAGCACATACTGGCGGGCATTGTTATCCACCAAGCAGGCATCGTCTCCAAAATCACCGCGCTGCATCTGAAATGTATTCAGTTCTTCCAGCGTGGGGTGGCTGTCAAAAAACGCACTGGGAATGTCAAGCAACTCGCATACCCGGTCGTTGTACAGGCACATGCGCCCATCTGCACCCAGCAAGTACACGCCTTGGCTGATGCTGTCCAGCAAAGTCTGCAGAGTGTGTTTCATTTCGGGTTTAGAGGCTGGTTCTGAGGTGGCTCATAAGTGGTGTTTTACCATCAAATTTAGGGTATCCGGGTGACTTCCGCGTCTGTCTGGCATTTGTGCCCGATACAAATGTATCCAATTGTTATACAAGCACCACAGACGCAGGCAGCCAGAGTTGTACCCGCAGACCATGGGGTAAATTGCCGATCACCCTGGCTTGGCCGGCATGACGCAAGGCAATCTCTGCCACGATGGCCAGTCCCAGGCCACAGCCGCCCGGCAGGGCGCTGGCACGCCAGAAACGCTCAAACACATGTGGCAAGTCCTCATCGGCCAAGCCTGGGCCGTTGTCTGCGACCTCCAGCAGCACCTGCTCATCCCGGGATTGCACACTCAGGGTGACTTCACAACCGGTGCCTGCGTAAGTCAAGGCGTTGTCAATCAGGTTGCTCAAGGCTTCGCGCAGCAGCAGGGGCTCGCCTTCCACTTGCAGGTGGTCTGCGCCTTCAAAACCCAGGTCCACCCCGATTTTGAGGGCGCGCGGGGTCCATTCGCGTGCCACTTCACGCGCCAGCGCCGCCACATCCAGCGGTTGCAATTTCACTTCAACCTCATGACGCGCCAACGACAACAGTTGATGCACCAGGTGGGCACTGCGTTTGGCCCCGGAGAGTACCTTGGTCAGGCGCTCACGCAGGGCCGCGGGGTCACTTTCACCCAAGGCCAGTTCGGTTTGGCTGATCAGCCCGGCCAGTGGTGTACGCAACTGATGCGCCGCATCGTTCAAAAAACGCTTTTCCTGGCTCAGACTGCGCCGTACCGTGGTCAACAGTTGGTTAAGCGCAGCCGCCAGGGCATGGACTTCTTGCGGGGCTTGGGTCAGCTCAATCGGTGACACATCCGACAGCGCCTGGTGGTGCCGGTCTCCCAGCTGGGCCTGCAACCGGGTCAGTGGCTGCAGGCCACGTGAAATGCCACCGTATACCAGCATGCTCAACACGGCTCCCAGCAGCAACAGCGGCATCAGCATGTCGGCAATCAGCTCGGTCGTCAGGCGCTCTTGTACGGCCAGACTTTGGGCCACTTGCACCCGCAGGCGCTGGGGGGACTTGTCTTCACCGTAGTCCACTTCCAGCAGCGCTACACGCATCGGCTTGTGGTCAATCCTGGCGTTGTAGAGCAAGGGCGTGTTGGGCTGGATGTCGGGCACGTTATTTGGCGCTGGCAACTTGCCATTGCCCAACAAAAACAGGCCTGGCGGGCTCGACACCATATAACTTACCCGGTCTTTCGGGTCTTGTTCAATGATGTCTTGTGCCGCCTTCGGAAAGTCCACCAGCAAACCCGAACCAATCGGCTTGACCTGGCGGGCCAGCGAGCGCACTGATTGGGTGAGCGACTGGTCAATGGCTTTTTCAGCGTAATTCAGCGCAATGCGGTAAGCCAGTGCCCCCCCCACCAGAAACAGCACCAGCTGGGGCAGCAGTAGCCACAACAACAACTGGCGTCTCAGTGACAAACCACGTTGTGCGGGGGCGGGGGTATTCATGTGCTGGTGGTTTCCAGCATGTAGCCCAGGCCGCGTACGTTGCGAATGTTCAGACCCGAGTCGGTCAGCTTGCGGCGCAGGCGGTGGATGTAGACCTCCAGCGCATTGGAGGCCACACCACCGGCTTCGACCGGGTCACTTTGCCAGGATTCCAGCACGTCTTCCCGGCTGACTACCCGCCCGGCATGGGTCACCAGGAGTGACAGCAACGCCCATTCGCGCTGGGTCAGCTCCAGTTCTTCATCCCCCAGCCAGGCTTGTGGCAGGTGGGCATCCACCCGCAGGCTGCGGGCGGTGTGGCTGCTGACCACTTCAAGCGAACCGCCAAACGCCGGCAAACGCGCACGGCGCAGCAAGGAGCCCAGGCGGGCTTGTAGTTCGGCCATGTCAAACGGTTTGGTCAGGTAGTCGTCGGCCCCGGCGTTGAGGCCCTGCACCCGGTCTTCAATGTCGTCACGTGCGGTGAGGATCAGTACCGGCAGCGCGGGCAAACGTTTGCGCACCCAGCGCAGCACCTCCATGCCGCTGATTTTGGGCAGGCCCAAATCCAGCACCACGCCATCAAAGCGCTGGGTTTCAAGCAATGTCTGCGCCACTTCGCCATCGGCAGCGGTCGTAACGTGGTGCCCAGCCAGCGTGAGCTGTGCGCACAGGCCGTCGCGGAGCAGTTCGTCGTCTTCAATGATGAGTAAGCTGGACATGGGGTGGAGCATAACCGAGCTGAAATTCGGTTTGATTTTGGAGTGGTTTGAGAATGATGCTTTTGTAGTCCCCCCCTCACCCCCAACCCCTCTCCACCCCCGCCGGGGCGGAAAGGGGAGCCAACAGCCGTATTTGGCCGCGAATCTAAACGGAAGCCAGACAAGGCTTCGGCCAACGAGGCAGTGTGAGGGTGCGGTGATGCTTGCACTGATAGACCGTTAGCCAACGCTCAAGTGCATTGATGCCCCAAACTCGGTTGACACACTTGCCGCTGCGTTGGCCGCTCGCGTTGTATGCCCTCTGTCAAAACACGCGGCCAAATACGGCTGTTAGGCTCCCTTTCCGCCCCGGCGGGGGTGGAAAGGGCGGGGGGGATCGGGGGGGGAATACAAAAGTCTGCGCAACAAAAAAACCTTCTTCACCCACAACGTACAACTCACATGATCGCCCGCACCGCCTCCACCCGTGCCTGATGAATCAATTCACCTATTTTGGGCCCTGTAGCGCCCGCCGCCATTGCCTGAGCAGCTATCTCATTGGTAGCAACACTTTGGGCCGCTGTCAGTAGCCGAAGCAACAGGGGGCGTTGCGGGTAGGGCTCATCCTGAAAACCCAGGCGGCCACGGGCATCACATTCACAGGCCAGCAGCATGTCGGCAAAACGCGCGGGTTTGCGCAGCGCATCACAGCGCTCCAGCAGGCGCATCAGGGCGGCGGCGTTCAGATCCAGGCAACGGTGGATGTTGCTGTGTTCACGCGCCATCACGTCGGCCAGTTCGCGGCAGTCGTTGGGCACATGCAGGCGTTCACACAGGGGCTTGAGCAGTTGGGCGCTGCGCCCTTCATGGCCCAGGTGGCGCGGCAGGATGTCGGCCGGGGTGTTGCCCTTGCCCAGGTCATGGCCCAGGCAGGCAAAGCGCACCGGTAGGCTGGCTTGTAACTGCGCACTCATGTCCAGCACCATCATCACATGGACACCGGTGTCCACTTCTGGGTGGTAGTCGGCACGTTGCGCCACGCCCCACAAGCGGTCAACTTCGGGCAGCAGGCGCGCCAGGGCGCCGCAGTCGCGCAGCACGGCGAACATGCGTGAGGGTTGGGCTTCCATCAGGCCGCGGGCGATTTCTTGCCAGACACGTTCGCTCACCAGGTGATCGACTTCGCCGCTGTCGACCATCTCACGCATCAGCGCCAGGGTTTCGGGGGCCACACTGAAGTCGGTGAAGCGGGCGGCAAAACGGGCCACCCGCAGAATGCGCACCGGGTCTTCGCGAAACGCCGGGCTGACATGGCGAAACAGTTTGGCCGCCAGGTCTTGCACGCCACCGTAGGGGTCGATCACATTTTTGAGATCAAATTGGCCTCTGGCGCTTGTATGGCAAGCGCTAACAGCTATTGAATTGATAGTTATGTCGCGGCGCGCCAGATCGTCTTCCAGGGTGACATCCGGGGCGGTGTGGATGGCGAAGCCGTGGTAGCCGGGGGCAGTTTTGCGTTCCAGGCGGGCCAGCGCGTATTCCTCATGGGTGCGGGGGTGCAGAAACACCGGAAAGTCTTTGCCCACCGGCGTGTAGCCCTGCGCCAGCATGTGTTCCGGGCTGGCGCCAACCACCACCCAGTCACGGTCCTGGGTGGGGCGGCCCAGCAAGGCATCACGCACCGCACCACCCACCAGGTAAATCTGCATGTCAGCGGTGTAACCGGTAAGGCTCTTCAAAGGCCAGAAAGTCGTGCTCGGCGCGGGCGGCCTCCATCCAGGCTTGCACGCCCGGCAAAGTCAGCACCCGCTGCACGTAGGCGCTGATGTCTTCTGGCAGGGGCAGCGTATAGGTGATCAGGCGGGTGCAGAGAGGGGCGAAATAGGCATCGGCCACGCTGAAGTTGCCAAACAGCAGCGGCCCGCCGCTGGTGCGCAGGCAGTCCCGCCAAAGGCTGACCAGCCGCTCGACATCGGCACGTACAGCGGCGTTGTCACGCCAGATCAGTGCGCCGGTGTCGGGCAGGCTGGCTTCGATGTTCATTGGGCAGGCGCTGCGCAGGGCCCCAAAGCCGCTGTGCATTTCGGCGCAGACGCTGCGGGCGCGGGCCCGGTCCGCCTGGTCATGCGGCCAGAGCTCACATTCCGGGAAGCGCTCTGCCACGTATTCGGCAATCGCCAGGGTGTCCCACACCAGCAGGTCGTCCTCTTGCAGCACCGGCACCTTGCCGGTGGGGGAGATGTTTTTCAGGGCGGTTTTGAAGGCGGAATCTGGTGTGAAGGCATCAAAGCGCACCATCACCTCTTCAAAGGGAATGTCGGCTTGGGTGAGCAGCACCCAGGGGCGCATGGACCAAGAAGAGTAGTTTTTGTTGCCGATGTAGAGTTTCATGATGCGTCCTGCAAAAATCCAAAGGATAGCGCGTTCGGGCACGCCAGGATGGGTGCTGGCTGGCGATCTTAAGGGGCGGATAACTCCAGCCAGGGCTGTGCCTGCTGCCAGGTGCTGACCCACTGCAGAAAATCTTGTGCTGGCATGGGCGCGGCAATGCCAAACCCCTGTGCCCGCTCACAGCCCAGTTCCAGCAGGACTCGGCCTTGTGCCAGGGTTTCAACACCTTCGGCAATGACCTCATGGTGGAAGGCCCTGGCCAGGCCAATCACCCCTTGCAGAATAACCAGGTTGTCGGGGTTGTCCATCATGTCGCTGACAAAGCTTCGATCAATCTTGAGTTGAGCCACCGGCAGGCGTTTTAGATAGGTGAGGGAGGAGTAGCCGGTGCCGAAATCGTCCAGCGCAAACATCACGCCAAATTCCCGGCAAGTCTGGATCACCTGGGACACCGCGTCGATGTCTTCCAGTGCGCTGGTTTCCAGCACTTCAAGTTCCAGGCAGCCGGGGTTGATGTCCGGGTGGGCTGCCAGGATCAATTGCAGGCGTGGCACAAAATCATGTTGCTGCAACTGTCGTGCACCCACATTAACGCTCACCGGCAGATCCAGCCCGGCTTCGTGCCAGTCCTGCATCTGGGTCATGGCCTGGTTGATGACCCATTCCCCCAAATCAATCGCCAGCGGGTGGTTTTCAATGGTGGGTAGAAATTGTCCGGGTACCAACAGGCCATGCTCGGGGTGTGGCCAGCGGATCAGCGCTTCGGCTCCGATGATTTCCCCGGTGCGCAGGTTGACCTTGGGTTGGTAATACAGCACAAATTCATCAGTGGCAATGGCATGACGGATACGTTCCAGGCTTTCATGATGACCGCGCACGTTGCGATCCTGTTCCGCATCAAAGAAATGGTAGCGGTTTTTGCCGGACACCTTGGCTTGGTACATGGCCTGGTCGGCCTGGCGCTGCAGCTGATCGGCATCCATCTCGCTGTCCTGCGGGTAAAACGTGACCCCCAGGCTGGCTGAAACCTGCAGCCGGAAATCACCCAGCTGAATGGGTTCAGCCGCCGCACCCAACAGTCGTTTCAGAATCGGCAGACTCTCGTCGGTATGCAACAAATCCACCAGAACGGCGACAAACTCGTCGCCACCAATACGCGCCAGGGTGTCGCCTTCGCGCAAGGCGTGTTTCATCCGGTTGGCCAGCGTGGTCAGCAGAAGATCCCCGGCATCATGTCCGTGGGTGTCATTGACTGCTTTGAAGCCGTCCAGATCCAGAAAAACCACCGCCAGTTTGCGGCCGTGGCGCTGGGCTTGTGCCATGGACTGCGACAAACGGTCGGCCAGCAACACACGGTTGGGCAAACTGGTCAAGGTGTCGTAGTGGGCAATGTGTTCAAGCTGCTGTTCAT
This sequence comes from Rhodoferax lithotrophicus, assembly GCF_019973615.1. Lineage (GTDB taxonomy): Bacteria > Pseudomonadota > Gammaproteobacteria > Burkholderiales > Burkholderiaceae_C > Rhodoferax > Rhodoferax lithotrophicus. Next base: position 599,275 of record NZ_AP024238.1, read on the forward strand.
GTTTTTTGGTCATCGTGATGTCCGAAAACAGGGCCACGTAATGCAGCGCCAGGCCTTGTGCGTTGTGCACCGTGCTGATGGTGAGCATTTCGGCATACACCTCGCCGGTTTTACGCCGGTTCCAGACTTCACCATACCAGTGGCCCTTGGTGGTCAGGCTTTGCCACATGGCCAGGTAATAAGCCTTGCTTTGCCGCCCCGAGTTCAGAATGCGGGGGTTCTTGCCGATCACTTCGTCATGCGCGTAGCCCGTGATGTCGCTGAACGCTTCATTCACATCGATGATGACACCGTCCAGGTTGGTGATCAGGATGCCTTCGCGCGAGTTGCTGAACACACTGGCGGCCAGCTCCAGTTTGGCCTCGTTCTGCTTTTGGTCCGTGATGTCGCGGCTGATGCCAAACAAGCCGACCACTTTCCCGTCGAAATCAAACAGCGGCCATTTGCTGGTGCTGACCCAGCCTTTGCGCCCGGATGCGTCAAAGTAGGGGTCAATCTTGTTGAGCAAGGGTTTGCCATCGTGAAACACGGCGTACTCCTCGTGGTGATAAATCCTGGCGGTTTCGGGGGGAAAAACCTCCAGATCATGTTTGCCGATCATGTCGCGCCAACTGGCGTGACCGGTGACATCGGCCAGCGGTTGGCTGGCAAAGCGAAAGCGGCTGTCCTTGTCTTTGAAATAGATGAAATCGCTGGTGTTTTCGAGAAAAGAGACAAAGTCGCGGTTGAGCTCGTTGCGGATGGTTTCGTTCTGTTTTTGTGCCGTGATGTCGGCCATCACCCCCACGTAGTGTTGCACCTGGCCCTGGCTGTTGAGGGACCGGGTGATCGACACCTGGGCATCAAAAGGTGTGCCGTCCTTGCGGTGGTTGACCAGCTCGCCCTGCCATTTTCCGGTGTGTACCAGTGTGGTCCACATGTTGGTGTAGAAGCCTGGGTCATGCTGACCCGAGGCGAGCAAGCGTGGGTTATGGCCCTGGATTTCGTGCTCGGCATAGCCGGTGATCGCCGTGAAGGCGGTGTTGACCGACAGGATGTTGGCCTGCGCATCGGTGATGATGATGGCCTCCGAGCTGGCATCAAACACGGTGGCATTGATGCGCAGCAGCCGTTCTGTCTCGTCACGATGTGCCGCCGCTTCCATTTGGCGGCGGTACATGCTGATGCTCAGCAGGGTGATGGCCAGCAGCACCGGGACGAGTACCGCCAGCAGGGTTTTGACCTCGGTCATCCAGGGTTGCAGCACACTGTTGCGCGCCAGATGGGTGATGACCACAAAGGGGTACAGACGGGATGATCGAAACGAGGTCAATACCTTCTCGTCATGTTCGTAGTTTTGCTCCAGCGAACCCGTTTCAACCTGTCCCTTGAGCAGCTCATCCACCACATACCCGTGCAAGGAGCCCGCCTTGGCCTGTGGGCTGGTGCTCATCAGCAGGATGCCGTCATAACGCAGGACTTCGACGATGCCTTCTTCGTTTTCCAGGGCACTCACCATGTGGTTGAGAAAATAGTCCGGGTTGAGCGCAATCAGCAGCCGCAACTTGTATCCGTCCATCAGCAAGGTTTTCGTGACCGGAATAAAGCTCTGTTCGTCGGGTGCCATGGGTTGTGCTGGGCTGGTGGCTCGCCCATTGGCAAAATCACGTCCGGCCCATGGTTGACCAATACGCAAAATCGCCTGGTCATTCACATCCTCTGGCAAGTAGTTCCGGGTGGTCACCATGAGGCCGACATTGGCCGGGTTGGAGCTTGCCAAAATGCGTCCGGCATCATCCTGGAGGGACATGGAGCGCAGAAAAGGGGTCTGGCGCAAGGTGTTGAGAAAAGCGTTCTCGATCTGCTTCAGGTTTGAATTCAGACGGTTCGGTGGGGGCGTGTTGGCGGCTGCCAATTCCGAGACGCGCAGGCTCTGCGTCAAAAAATCCTCAAAACTGCGCGAGTGCAGTGCTGAAACCTGCAGACCATTCTCCAGCGTATCCGCGCGAAGCCGCCACAGCGTGTAAACGGTGAGCGTCAATATGCCCGCCATAAACGACACCAGACCGAGTACAAAGACCCGGCGCAGCTGGCGCGGAGCCGAACTCATGGGGCGACGATGGGGTCGAGTTGGTGGCGTTTGGCGGCGGTCATCAGGCGGCCATCGCGTTTGATGGTGCTGACAAAGGTTTCAAGGCGTTTGAGCCAGGCCTCATCACCTGGTTTGATGGCGTAGGCGTAAGGCGTGATGTGATAGGCGCTGGGTGGGGATACCAGGCGCGCCCAGTCGGCATTGGCCAAAAAGCGTTGGCTGTAAGGGTAGTCGGTCATGAACACATCGGCGCGGCCGGACTGCACTTCTTGTTCACGCGCAAACGGTGTGTCCAGAATCAGCAGTTGTGCCGCTTTGAGCTTGTCTTTCATCACCGGTTCGTGGAGTGTGCCCTTGGCCACCGCGACCACCGTACCGGTTTTGTCAATGTCGTCCCAGCTCTTGATGCGCCGGTTGGTTTTGGTGGTTACCGCGTAGATGTCACTGGCCAGATGGGGTTGGGTAAAGCGCAGCTTTTCGGATCGCTGGGGGGTGATGCCAATGGCGAACATGGCCACATCACAACGGTCTTGGGTCACGTCTTCGATCAGCTTGGCAAATGAGCTGTCAACGAATTGCACCGCGACCCCCAGGTCTTTGCCCAGCTCATGGGCTAAATCAATATCAATGCCCGACAACAGCTGTGTTTTGGGGTTGCGGTAGGTGATGCCGTAGTAGTCTGGCCAGATGCAAACGCGCAATGAGTGGGTGGTCTGGATGCGGTCAAGGTGATTACCCGTCAGGCTTTGTGCAAAGCTTTGGTGCTGGGCACTGAGCGCAGCCATCACGACCAACGACAAGACGATATTGCGCATGGAATCTCCAACTTTTTATGTCAAAAGATTGTAGATGCCAAGGCCACAAGGTGTTCAGGGCAGCTCTTGATGGGCGGTTACCGTCGCATCCTGCGGGCCAATCTGCCCCAGCCGGGCTTTGAGCGATTGAGTTTTGCCGCTGATCATGGCTGCATAAATGGTGGTGTTGGCCAGCACTTTCTTGACGTAATCGCGAGTTTCGTTAAAGGGCACATTTTCAGCCCAGATCGCGGCTTCCATCACCGGGCCGCCGCTTTGGCCGCGCCAATTGCGTGGTCGTCCTGGGCCGGCGTTGTAGGCCGCTGCGGCCATCGGCATGGAGCCGGCAAAGTCGTCAAGCACCAGTTTCAGGTAACCGGTGCCAATGGCAATGTTGGTGTCCCGTTCACTGAGTTGCTGCGGGGTAAAGCCGGTCAGGCCGATTTTTTTGGCCGTCCAGCGGGCAGTGGCGGGCATCACCTGCATCAGGCCGGCGGCCCCCACGCCGGATTGGGCATCCATGACAAAGCGGCTTTCCTGCCGGATCAGGCCATACACATAGGCCGGGTCAAGCCCAATGTTACGGGTGCGCTCCAATACCGCCTGTTTGTGCGGCATGGGAAAGCGCTGTTTCAGGTCCACCACGCGCTTGGTGCGTTCGCTGGTGTTGATGCAGCGGTCCCACACCTCGTGCTCACAAGCCAGATCCGCGGCGGCCAGCAGCTCACGGTCAGACATGCCACCGGCCTGGTGCATGTTGGTGGCGTAGTTCCATTCGCGCACACCCTCGCTGCGCAAGCCCAGCTGGATGGCGGCCAGGGCGCGTTGCAAACCGGGGTTGGTCCGGGCGGCTTCTTTCTCGGTGGCCGTCAGCGGCTCTGGCTGCGGCGGCGGGGTGATGGGTAGGCCCAGCTCTTCTTGCGCCAGCAACTCATAAAAACCGCGCACGCCAGCAATACTCTGTAGCAGCGTGCGGGCTTCTTGCTGGGCCGCATTGTTCTGGGTGAGGGTCAGCAAACCGCGGGCGCGCCAGTAAACCCATGTTGGCTCGGCGGCGGTGGCCGGGCTCATGGCGGCAATTGATGACAACACCCGCGGCCATTGGTTGGCCCGCAGGGCCGCGCGGGCATACCAAGTGAGGTGCTCGTCACTTAAATCAGCGGCATTGGCGTTGGCAAAAAAGCCGAGCGCGTTGGGTGCCAGTCTTTGTGCGGCCTGCTTGCCAATGGCACCCCAGGCCCAGGCACGTTGCTGGGCATCAAGCTGGGCTGCCCAGCGGTGGCCCAGCAACTGGGCGGCACCCTCCGGGTCGGTTTCCGCCAGCCGGATCAGCGCCAGCACGGCCAGTTCTTGATCATTCCTCAGGCTGCGGGGGGTGGTCTTGCTCAAATACTTTTCGGGTTTGACCAACAGGCTGGTCAGTGCCGCATCGGCCTGGGGGGCCACCATGTCCACGGCTTGCTGCGTGGCTTTGATTTGCCGCGCCTCCAGGCTCAGACGGGCCTTGCGCCAGATGTCTGCGGGGGTGAGTTGCTGGTTGTCAAAGTGGGCCTGGGCGGCGAGTGTGCAGCCATCGCCGGCATTTTTTTGAGCATACCACTGGTCTTTGACTTCATGCGACATGTCCACCCCACCCAGAATGTGCTCCATGGCCAGGGTGTAACAGCGCACTTCGCGGTCATCTTTCATGCGGTAGCTGGGGGCTACTTGCACAAACTGGTTCCAGTCACGGCGCTGGCCCAGCAACAACAGCCAGTCGTTGCGCAAACGGTCTTCCTGGTAAGTGTCCGGGTAGCGGCGCAGAAACGTGCTGATCTCTTGTGCGGAGGCGCTTTCCAGCCGGGATCGGAGCTCCCAATAGGCGGCCCAAGGCTCCAACACATGACCGCGTGTCAAGGGCAACAACTCACTCAGACGTTTGGATTGGCCTTTTTTGAAGGCTTGGGCCATCTCCAGCACCACCTCATCAGCAGGGTTGGCGGCCGGTGCGGCCGCCAGTATGGTGGTTGTTACGCCGCCCAGTAAGCCCGCAAGGGCAATCGATGTCAAAATAGTTCTGAACTGCATGTGGAGATTATGGATAACTCTGAAGAAAAAAGAGCGCTTGAGAAAAAAGCCTTACGCCAGCACCTCATTACGCAACGCTTGCAACTGCCTGATCGTGCACAGCGTATTGCCGCTTTGCAACAAATCATGCGCATATGGCTGGTGGGTCGATCCGACACCGTGATTGGCGCTTACTGGCCGATCAAGGGTGAATTTGACCCACTGCCCGCCTTACACCGCTGGAAGGAAGACGGTGAACTCATCGAACAACCCCAGCTGCGCAAGATTGGACTGCCGGTGGTGGACAAAGTTCACAAAACCATGACATTTCACACCTGGTACCCCGGCTGCCCCATGGAAGACGATGCCTATGGCATCCCCAAACCCAAAGATACCGAGGTCATCCACCCCAGCTTGCTGTTTGTGGCCTGCGTTGGCTACGCCGCTGGCGGCTACCGGCTGGGTTATGGCGGCGGATTTTATGACCGCATGCTGGCGGGCCTGTCACCCCGGCCCTTCACCGTGGGTTTGAGCTTTGGCACCGACTTTTTACCCGACTTTGAACCTGAACCGCATGATCTGCCCATGGATGCTATTTTGAATGACCATGGGGTGGTGTGGCCGATTTGATCTTTTTGCTATTTAATAGATAGCTTCTAGCGCTTGTATGACATTGTCTAGAGCCTGTTTTGTCATATACAAGTTAAACGGGAAGGCTCAAGGGCACGGGTGACCGGAATCAGAGTCGGCATTGGAAGACTTGCAACCAAACCCGGCGGGAGTCACCAGACGGCATGGTGTTTAACGTTGGTGCTGTCCGGCGCACTGCAGGCGCTGCGAAGCGGTTTCCTTCTGCTGCGTGTCCGCGATGAGCAGCTTATTAAACGGCTTGTGGCCAATTAATTTGTACCTTTCGACTGTTGGCAAGGCAGTCGCGTAGATACAGGTTAATCAGACTCTGATAGGGAACGCCCGATTCCTCGGCCATTCCCTTGAAGTAGTCCACAACATCCTCCGAAAGACGCATGGTCACAGGCTTCTTCAACTTGGACGCGTATGGATTCTTGCGGGACTTCAGTTTGGAAAGATCGTATTCTGCTTTCATGGTTGTTCACCTCGATAGAACGCGCTTTCGCGCTTGGTCGCCTTGCGAGCAGAGATGATGCGAATAACTGCACCGTGCTCCCGTTCGCAATGACAGACGATGAGCAGCTTTGCCCCCGAGCTCATACCAAGCATCAGAAAGCTCTCTTCGTCGGATGAGTGTTCCTCATCGAAGAATTGAATGCCAAATTCGTCGAAAAATATCGTCTTGGCTTCTTCAAAAGACACCTGATGCTTCTTGAGATTTGCAACGGCTTTGGGCTCATCCCATTCGAACTTAATCATACATACATTGTATTTATCGTTTGTGACAAGTCAAGTTGCAAATAGTGCAGCTGTTTAACGTTGGAGGCCATGCCGACGGCGTGTCCGTAATCGTCTACCGACGATTACGAAGGGGCTGACCCGTGAGGGTTGGTCTGGAGGAAGCCCGAGTACAGCGCGACTTGCAGCAATGCAGGCCGTGACGATGCAGAAGTCAGCAGCGGCCATAGTAGGTGTTCAGGAGTCGGGGCACTGAAGGGCCACTGTCGCCACTGCTGGCAAACATCCTGCTGCACCAGCTTGACATTGAGCTGGAGAAGCGGGGACACCGCTTTGCACGTTACGCCGATGACATGGTCATTCTGGTCAAAAGCCAACGCGCGGCACAGCGGGTGATGGACTCCATCACGCGGTATCTGGAGACCACCCTCAAGCTCAAAGTCAACTTGGCCAAAAGCAAAGCAGCAACGATGAGCGAATGCGCCTTTCTGGGTTTCACGATCAAGGGCAAGAAAATACGCTGGACCGATAAGGCGCTGGCGGACTTCAAGCACCGGATCAAAGAGCTCACAGGCAGAAGCTGGGGCTGAGCCACTACACAAACAGTCCCTGCGGACTGTTTGTGACAGGCGAAGGGGCGGGTCTTGAGGCCCGACGCGCCCTGCAAGGGTTTGGCTGCTGGAATACCGGCTGCGAAAACTGGGGCAATATCTTCGGGGCTGGACGGCGTACTTTGGCATCAGCCAGTACTACCGGCCCGTCCCCGAACTGGACGAGTGGATCAGACGGCGTATTCGCATGTGCTACTGGAAACAGTGGCGCTGGGAGCGTTACCCAAGATCAAGAATCTGCTGGCTTTGGGGGTTGACCTGAAGTCCGCGATTCAGCACGGTGTCAGTAGCAACAGCTACTGGCAAATGTCCAGAACCCCGGAGATCAACCAAGCCATTTCCAACGCTGAGCGCTGCGGCTCCAACAGTGCCTGCGCACTGTTGGACAGCACGAAGAGGCCACGCCTGCGGCGTGGGTGCGGCCTGCAAGGCTGGCTAAAGGAACAAGGTTTGCTCAGTGTGAAGGACCTGTGGTGCAAGGCACAGGGCTACACGGGAAAGAAGAGGAAAACTTCGTCGAGCGTGCCGACTTGTTGAACCGCCCACTGCAGACCCGCATGGTGGGTGGTGTGGGGGCTGGGAGTTAGAGACTCCCGGCTACCCGATTGGGCAGCAACCCTATCAAGCTCATTTTAGATATGTTTCCTTCAGGCCTATTTGCCCGAAAACATTGTTGATTTCATCCATGGTATTCGAGAGCGTCTCCGTGAGAATTCCCTCTACGCCATATATATCTTCAGACTCCACTGCATCTGAATAGATGGTCTCGTCAGTGTATTCGAGGCCTAACGAGCTCCATCGCTGTACGTGTGCATAAACCTCGGAGAACGACACCTCATGACCCAGAGAATGGCAGTAATCATTGCGAATGTCATTGAGGTCGTTACAGATGTCTCCTACCCATTGGGGCATGGGGCTATTCTCAATGGACTTTTCGACTTTCGTTAGGAATGGCCACCGCCAAATCTCTTCACCAAAACCTGCTTTCTCTAGGATTTTGCCGAGCATTGCTTCGATGACCAGATGGCCTTTCAATACGAGTGCCAATATGTCTTCGTCTTTGAACGCGGACGAGAGGTGATAGTCGAAGGTTGGCTCGATTTTTGGCTTTCTTACCATCCGTGACTCCTGAACTTTTGTTGACTTGGTGACCAACGTTCAAGGTAACCGGGGCTGCGCCGATTTATGGCGCAGCGTCAGGTTGACCGCCGGGTTGGGCATCGCTTTCAGGATGAGCTTGGGGTTTGGAGATTAAGATTGAAAGACCGGTGCCTTCATTGACCCACTCATTACAACTAATGGTCAATTCATTTTCACCTTTGGCGTCAATATATACCTGCGCCCCGAAAACAAACGTGTGAAAGTCCTTTATCGCCAAACCATCTTCACATCTAAGGAAATGTCTGAATCCGTCAGTCGGTTGGAGCGCACTGAACGAGAGCATTTTCCAATGATCAAAGCCGGGCTCCACCATATTGATCTCGATATCCAAATGAGAGCAATTTTTCTGATATGTACTCAAATCGATTGTCGCAAGCCGCGCCTTTCCAGCATCAATCTCCACTGGCTCATATGTAAGCTCAGTTATCACCTTGCGCTCACCATGCGGCGTATTGATAATTATACGATCACAGTTTGAATCTTTTTCTTTTTCAAAGAATCCTACCTTGATATCGCTATAGCCTTGCTTTGTCGGAAACAACCGATAGGTAATTTTCGATTCACAAACTACTCTATCCTTTGATTTGTCGATATATGCTCTGACATTAACTGTGTAGTTACTCCTGACGCACTTTCCAGTTACATCCATGGCTTGAGTAATGTATGTATTCAAATAGTCCTCAATATTTGAATAGATACGCTTTTCTTCTGAGGATGGTTTAATTAGTGAGCTCAATGCCTCGCGCTTACTCTCGGCATCAATATTGCCAAGAAAATTTCTGCTTACCACAATGTCCTGAAGCAACTCACGGATTTTGTTTACGAACTCCGAGGTTCCGGCAGCGAACGTAAATATTGCAGCAACGACAATGGCGATACCTATGGACTGTATTAGTCCTGTGATCGACGTAAACCATAGGTCGGCGATCTTGAACTGCTCTGCCAATACAACTGAGAGCAAGACCAGAACAATGCCTAGCCAAAGATAATTGGAGAAAAAGAACTTCATCCATGCTTCAACTTTTTCATTGGCTTTCATTGCGCTTCCTTAGAGTGATTCGATGCCCAACAATCAGCGTTTATCCGCCGCGCTGCAATGCTTGAAGAAACCATAGACACCTCCCGCGGCTGATAAACCATGTTGGACTGAACCGCCTGTGTGGACGGTGGCGAATAGGGGGATTGAAAGCTTCTCCCCTGCGTGTGATGTCAGATCATAGCGGGACTGCAGCGTCAATCTGTTGGCAGACCGCCCAACTCACGCGCCAAACAAGCATGCATTCGCGCCTGAGCGTTGCGTTTTGCGCCTTGCCTGGCGCTGTGCCAGCGTGAGGCACAGCCTTGCCCCCGCCAGCTTTGCCGCTGACGTGAAACCCTCTGCCAATTCCAGCCGTCTGCTTGTGCCTCACGGAGGCCCCCGCTCCTGTGGCCAGGCCAGCGAACCCGGAACTGGCAACTGCCTGACCCCAGCCAACACCTCAACCGTTCGCAAGTGCCCGACTTTGCACACCGGGCACAAGCCCACATCCATCCTGCTCACACGGGCCATAAAGACTTGAGCCGACTCCAGCGCCCGTGGGTTGAGTGCTGCGGGCATCTGCAAGGCGTGCCGCGCTAGCTTGAGCTTTTCCCCTTGCAAGCAGTCCACAAAATGCTACAAAACAAATAGCTTCTTGCGCTTGATATATAAGCGCTAGAGGCCAATTTGGCATATGAAAAGCAATGACTCAGGTCATCAACACCCATTCGCCCTGAGTTGGGCCAGCAGGTCAACAGGTGTTGAGTGCTGAAAATTTAGAGTGAAATTGGGCTATGTCTGAATTAGCTGTTGAAAGATATGTGAGTTCAGCCTAAAGTGAAGGAGAAGAGTAGTCATGGAGGAGCAGCATGAACCCTAGCGACTTTGCCAAACTTCTCAGTCAGCTGGAATCTCTGAGCACCAAGCAGCTGGCAAGGGTACGAGAAACCCTCAAAGGGCTTCCCCATACGTCAGGTGCAGCCATTGCTGGCGTACTTCAGGGCCCCAACGTGTGCCCCAACTGTCAGGCCCCAGCCGAACAACTACGACCTTGGGGACACAGCCATGGGCTGCCACGCCTGCGCTGCCACGCCTGCGGCAAAACCTGCAATGCGCTCACCGGCACGCCCTTGGCACACTTGCGCAAACGCGAACAATGGCTTGGCTATGCGCAGACATTGATTGAGGGCGTGAGCGTGCGCCAGGCCGCCCAATGCTGCAGCGTGGATAAAAACACCGCATTTCTCTGGCGGCATCGCTTTCTGCAGGCCGCTGCCACACATCGCCCCGCGCATGAAGGCGGAATTGTCGAGGCTGATGAGACCTTCTTTCTGGAGTCCTTCAAAGGACAACGCAAGCTGCCCCGGTGCGCACGCAAACGTGCTGGGGTGGGTGCTGCGTGGGAGCACATTGCCGTATTGGTAGTACGTGATCGCAGCGGACAAACAGCTGATTTCCGGCTACAAAAAATCGACGCATCCCATATCACCGACGTGCTTGGCCCCTTGGTGGACAAGGATGCCATCCTGTGTACGGATGGTGCGCGGGTTTATCAAAAGGTTGCCCGCAATATGGGCTTGACCCATCGCGCCATCAATGTTCACAAGGGCATACACGTCATTGAGGGGGCTTTCCATATCCAAAATGTCAACGCTTATGACAGTCGCCTCAAGCAGTGGATGAAACGCTTTCACGGGGTGGCTACCAAGTATCTAGAAAACTATCTTGGCTGGCGGCGCATGTTGGAGCGCTACTGCCAAAGCATGTCTCCAGCCATTTGTCTGAGTGAGGCTATGGGGAGATTCCAATTGCAACAGCTAATTCAGACATAGCCTGAAATTGGCCTCTAGCCCTTGTCAATATTGCGCAAACCACTATCAAATTTGAATTTTCTTCCGTAGCAGTTTTGCTGAGTTTATTAAACAAAATAGGCCTCTAACCCTTGCTTCATATGCGCAAGACGCTCCTTAATGCATAGTGAAAGCGATGCTCATGCTCAGTTGAGCGCAATCGCCGTCAAGCTGCCGAAGCGACACCATCAGCACTCCACAATATTCACCGCAAGCCCCCCGCGTGAGGTTTCCTTGTACTTGGTCTTCATGTCGGCCCCGGTGTCGCGCATGGTTTTGATGACTTTGTCGAGCGACACCACGTGGCTGCCGTTGCCTTGCAGGGCCATGCGGGCGGCGTTGATGGCTTTCACTGCGCCCATGGCGTTGCGCTCGATGCAGGGTACTTGCACCAGGCCGCCGACCGGGTCGCAGGTCAGGCCCAGGTTGTGTTCCATGCCGATTTCGGCGGCGTTTTCCACCTGCGCCGGGCTGCCGCCCATGACGGCGGCCAGGCCGGCGGCGGCCATCGAGCAGGCCACACCGACCTCGCCCTGGCAGCCGACTTCGGCCCCGCTGATCGAGGCGTTGAGCTTGTACAGCATGCCGATGGCGGCAGCACTCATCAGGAAGTTGCTCACCTCGTCCATGGCCAGCTCTTGCCCACGCAGGCCGCCTACGGGCACCACAAAGCGGTCGCAGTAGTGCAGCACCGCCGGGATCACACCCGAGGCCCCGTTGGTGGGGGCGGTCACCACCCGGCCACCCGAGGCGTTTTCTTCGTTCACCGCAAAGGCGTAGACGTTGACCCAGTCCAGCACGCTCAAAGGGTCGGCCAAGGTGCGCTCGGCGCGTTCGCGCAGTTGCGCGGCCAGCACCGGGGCGCGGCGTTGCACCTTGTACGGACCGGGCAGCTCGCCCTGGCGGCTTAAGCCCCGCTGCACACATTCGCGCATCACGCGCCAGATGGCTTGCAGGCCGGTGCGAATCTCGTCGTCACTGCGCCAGGTGCGCTCATTGGCCCACATCAGCTGGCTGATGCTTAAACTGTGCTGCTCGCAAAGTGAGAGCAGTTCAGCGCCGGATGTGAAGGGGTAGGGTACTTTTTGGTATTCGGTCAACACGGCCTCGTTGGCCGCCCCGGCAGTGACCACAAAACCGCCACCGACGCTGAGGTACTTGGACTGTTTGAGTGGCTGGCCCTGGGCATCGCAGGCGGTGAATTTCATGCCGTTGGGGTGCTCGGCCAGGGCTTCGCGGCGGTACATCAGCAGGTGTTCTTTTTCCACAAAACGAATGTTGTGGCCACCGGCCAGCGGCAGGGTTTGGCTGGCGCGGGCCTGGGCGATCAGGCTGGGCACTGCATCCACATCCACCGTGTCAGGGGCGTGGCCCATCAGCCCGAGCATCACCGCCACGTCCGAGCCGTGGCCTTTGCCGGTGGCCCCGAGCGAGCCATACAGCTCGCAGGTGATGCTGGTTGCACTGGCCAGCAGGCCTTGCTGAGTCAGCGCTTGAATGAACAGGCTGGCGGCCCGCATCGGCCCCACGGTGTGGGAGCTGCTGGGGCCGATGCCGATTTTGAAGAGGTCGAAAACGCTGATGGCCATGGTGTGTGCGGGTAAGTTGGGATTCAGGCCAGAAACTGCCCGCTGATAATGCAGGCATTCAAACTGACAGGACAAGGAAGGTTCGTATGACGGGTACTTTGGACATTTTTTCAGTCAAGCCGCTGGACGTGGTCATTATGGCGGCGGGCAAGGGCACACGCATGAAGAGCAAGCTGCCCAAGGTTTTGCACCAGCTGGCCGGGCGGGCTTTGTTGCAACATGTGGTGGACACCGCGGCTGAATTACAGGCCCGCCAGGTGACCGTGATCACCGGCCATGGCGCTATAGAAGTAGAAGCTGCTCTCGCAGTTAATACGGGGGCTACAAGCCAATTTGACTTGAATTTTGTGCGCCAGGAGCCGCAATTGGGCACCGGCCACGCAGTGCAGCAAGCCGTGCCAGTGCTGCGTGACGATGGTGTGGTGGTGGTGCTGTCGGGTGACGTGCCTTTGACGCAGGCCGACACCTTGCAACAGCTCATTGCCGCCTGCGCAGGAACCAAGCTGGCGCTGCTCACCATTGATTTTGCTGACCCCAACGGTTATGGCCGCATCGTGCGCGAGGGCGACACGGTCAAGGCCATCGTCGAGCAAAAAGATGCCACACCCGAGCAGCGCCGTATCACCGAGGTCTACAGCGGCATCATGGCCGTGCCCGCCGTGCTGCTGAAGCAATGGCTGACCCGGCTCGACAACCAAAACGCCCAGGGCGAGTACTACCTGACCGACATCGTGAAATTTGCCGTGGCCGATGGGCTGCCGGTGGTGGCGCACAAGATTGCGGATGCTGTGCAGGTTGCAGGGGTCAACAGCCCGGTGCAACTGGCTGAGCTGGAGCGGGCTTACCAGAAGCGCATCGCGCTCCAATTAATGGAGCAAGGCGTGCGCCTGGCCGACCCGGCGCGGCTGGATGTGCGCGGCAGTTTGCAGTGTGGTCAAGACGTGTCGATTGACGTGAACTGCGTGTTTGAAGGCCAGGTCAGCCTGGGCGAGGGGGCACGGGTCGGGGCCAATTGTGTGATCCGCGACGCGGTGATTGGTGCGGGTGCGGTGATTCACCCCTTCACCCACATCGAAGGTGGCAAGCCCGGCGGCAAGGATGCGGTGGAGGTGGGAGCCGGTGCGCTGATTGGCCCGTTTGCCCGCCTGCGCCCCGGTGCCAAACTGGGGGCCGAGGTGCACATTGGCAATTTTGTCGAGGTGAAAAACTCCACCCTGGCCAAGGGTGCCAAGGCCAACCACCTGGCTTACCTGGGTGATGCCACGGTGGGCGAGCGGGTGAACTACGGCGCAGGCAGCATCACCGCCAACTACGACGGCGCGTACAAACACCGCACCGTGATCGAGGCCGATGTGCACATTGGCAGCAACTGTGTGCTGGTGGCCCCGGTGACGATTGGCGCGGGTGGTACGGTGGGCGGCGGCTCCACCGTCACCAAAGACACGGCCCCGCTGGCGCTGACGGTGGCACGCGCACGACAAATAAGCATTGCCAACTGGAAACGGCCGCAAAAGGCCAAGTAAACCCGATGTCTGCCGCACCTGAGCAAGAAGTTGAAGTGGAGCGCCTGAAGCACGAGCTGGCGCAGTTGCGCACCGAGTTTCAGGACTTCACCTACAGCGTGTCGCACGATCTGCGGGCCCCGCTGCGCCACATTCGGGCGTTCACCCAAGTCATTGAAGAAGACTTGCCGGATGCACCGCCCGACATTCGGGCGCATCTGGCCACCATCCATCAGTCGGCCCAGTTGCTCACGCAACAGCTTGACGGGTTGTTGATGTTGTCCCGGCTCGGCCAGCAAGCGGTCAAACTCCAGGCGGTGCAAGTTCTGCCCTTGTTGCAGTCGGTGCTGGACGAGCTGCAACAGCAACAGCCGCAGCGCCAGCTGCAATGGCACATGGCACAGGATTTTCCTGAGCTGTGGGCCGATGCCGACCTGTTGCGCCAGGTGTTCAGCCATGTGCTGGACAACGCCATGAAGTTCACCCGCAAACGCGAGCTGGCGCAGATCAACATCACCTGGCAATGGATGATGCCTGTGGACTCCGAGGACATGAAACTCTGCCAGATCACCATCTCCGACAACGGCATCGGCTTTGTGCCGGAGCAGGCCAGCAAGCTGTTCAAGGTGTTTGCCAAGCTGCACCCGGTGCGTGATTTTGAAGGCCTGGGCCTGGGTCTGGTGGCCAGCCGCAAGCTGCTGGCGCACATGGGTGGCAGCATCGGCATCAGCGCCCAGGTGAATGGGGGCTGCCAGGTGCAGATCAGTTTGCCGTCACGGCAATGATTCAAAAGTGATAGCTGCTTGCGCTTGATTAACAAGCGCTAGAGGCCAGAATGGTTTGTATAACTTTCAAATTGAGGCTGGCAGTGGCACGGCGGCCCCAAACTTGCTGCGCTTGATGCTGAAAAAGCTTTTGACGTTGCGCACATTGGCATCTGTGGTGAACAGGCGTTGTGTCAGCGCCAGGTAGTCGGGCATGTCGCGCACATGGATCACCAGCACAAAATCCGGCCCGGGTGAGACGCGGTAACACTGCTGCACGGCATCCTCGGTGGCGACTTTTTTCTCAAAAGCCACCAGTGCGTTCTGGTCTTGCCGATCCAGCGTGATTTCTGCCACCGCACACAGGCTGTGACCCATCACCTGCGCCAGGGTGTCCACGCTCAGGATGGCAATTTCGCGCTCGATCAACCCGGCCTCCACCAGCCGTTTGACGCGGCGCAGGCAAGTGGGGGGCGACACGTGCACCAGCTCGGCCAGCGCCTGGTTGCTTAAAGAGGAGTCCACTTGCAAGCGCGCCAGCAGTTGCAGGTCAATCGGGTCAAGTTCCAATGGGTTCATGGGCGAGGTGTGTATATATCGTTCAGCGGGCAGCTTGGGCACGTTTGCGCCGTTGCATCCACCAAGGCCACAGCAGGTTCAGTGCCAAGCCGCTGAGCACCAGTGTGGCGGCGATCAGTTTCCAGGCGGGCAAGCCCTCATTCAGCCAGAGTGCCGAGCCACCCATGCCAAACAGCGGCACCAGCAACGCCATGGGGGTGATGGTGGCGGCGGAATAACGCGCCAGCAGCCAGCCCCAGGCGGCGTAGCCAAACAGCGAATTGCCCCAGGCCTGCCAGGCCACGGCCGCCCAGGTGAAGGCATCGGCCTGCGCCAAGCTGATGGCCACCGCATCCCAGCCCTCCATCCAGAGGGTCAGCAAAATCAGTGGTGGCACGGCAAACAGGCTGGACCACACTACATAGGCCACCATGTGGATGCGTCCAGCCGAGCGGTTGACCAGGTTGCCGCCGGCCCAGGACAGGGCGGCCAGCAAAATCAGGCCCAGCCCCAGTGGTGTGGTGCTGCCGTCGGTGTGTGACACGATCACCGCCAGGCCCGCAGCGCCCAGGCCCAGGGCCAGCCATTGCACCCGCTGCAAGGATTCACCCGCCATCCACATGGCCAGGCCAATGGTGAAAAACACCTGGGTTTGGATCACCAGCGAGGCCAGGCCGGGGGAGATGTGGCCATTCATCGCGACAAACAGCAAGCCAAATTGTCCGACCCCGATCAACAAGCCATAAGCGGCCAGATTACGCCACGGGACGGCCGGGCGCGGCAGGAAAAACACCGTGGGTAGCACCACCACAATGAAGCGCAAAGTGGCAAACAGCAGGGGCGGCATTTGTCCCAAAGCCAGTTTGATGACCACAAAGTTGCTGCCCCATACGGCGACCACAGCCAGTGCTAGAAGAAAATGGCGCAGAGATAGTGAGGTTTTCATTCGTAATTATTAAATTTATGAAATAAATCTATATTAAATATTTTTCATGAAATTTTCAATCAAAAAAATAAAAAAATAGATGCCTTATTTCTTTTTGAGGTATCTAAGATGAGTTCCTTATTTCAAGGAGCAAACTTTATGTGTGGCATTGTCGGCGCGGTATCCCAGCAAAACATCGTTCCCATTTTGGTACAGGGCCTGGCCCGATTGGAGTACAGGGGTTATGACTCGTGTGGAGTGGCTGTTTATGCCAATGGGTTGCAACGTGCCCGCAGCACCGCACGGGTATCCGAGTTGATGGATCAAATTGCCAGCACCCATCTGGAAGGTACCACCGGCATTGCCCACACCCGCTGGGCGACCCATGGCGCACCCGCCGTGTGCAACGCCCACCCGCATTTCAGCCACGGCCCCGGTGCAGATGCGTACAGCCGCCCAGGGCGCATTGCGCTGGTGCACAACGGCATCATTGAAAACCATGACGATTTGCGTGCCGCTTTGCAGGCCAAGGGCTATGTGTTTCAAAGCCAGACCGACACCGAGGTGATTGCCCATCTGATCGACAGCCTGTATGACGGTGACTTGTTTGAGGCGGTCAAAGCTGCATTGGCCTCGCTGCGTGGTGCTTATGCCATTGCGGTGTTTTGCAAGGATGAGCCGCACCGCCTGATTGGGGCACGTGCCGGTTCACCGCTGATTCTCGGAGTCGGGTTAGACGGCCAGTCGCATTACCTGGCCAGCGATGCCATGGCCCTGGCCGGGGTGACCGACCAGATTGTTTACCTGGAAGAAGGTGATGTGGTAGACATTCAGCTGGGCAAATACTGGCTGGTGGACAAAACTTTCAAGGCCCTTACCCCCGAGCAGCGCCCGGTGAAGACGGTGCATGCCCACAGCGGTGCGGCCGAGTTGGGGCCGTACCGCCACTACATGCAAAAAGAAATTTTTGAGCAACCCCGGGCGATTGCTGACACCTTGCAAGGGGTCACCCATATTTGCCCTGAGTTGTTTGATGGTGAAAGTGCCAGTGCGGCTCGGGTTTTTAAGGACATTGACTCGGTGCTGATCCTGGCCTGCGGCACCAGTTATTACAGCGGCTGCACCGCCAAGTACTGGCTGGAGTCGATTGCCAAAATCCCGACCCAGGTGGAGGTGGCCAGCGAATACCGCTACCGCGACTCGGTGCCCAACCCGCGCACACTCGTCGTCACCATCACGCAGTCAGGCGAGACGGCAGACACCCTGGCCGCCCTGCGCCACGCGCAAAGCCTGGGCATGACACACACACTGACCGTTTGCAACGTGGCCACCAGCGCCATGGTGCGTGAGTGTGAACTGGCCTATGTAACCCGCGCCGGGGTCGAGATTGGGGTGGCCTCCACCAAAGCCTTCACCGCGCAATTGGCCGGCTTGTTTTTGCTGACGCTGGCGCTGGCGCAGTCACGCGGGCTGCTGAGTGAGGCCGATGAAGCTCGCCACATTACCGCCATGCGCCACTTGCCCACCGCCTTGCAGGCGGTGCTGGCCTTGGAGCCGCAGGTGATCGCTTGGGCACAAGACTTTGCCGCCAAAGAAAATGCCCTGTTTCTGGGTCGTGGCCTGCATTACCCGATTGCCATGGAAGGTGCTTTGAAGCTCAAGGAAATCAGCTACATCCATGCCGAAGCCTACCCAGCCGGTGAACTCAAACACGGCCCGCTGGCGCTGGTGACCAGCGCCATGCCGGTGGTCACCGTGGCCCCTAACGATGCCTTGCTGGAAAAACTCAAGAGCAACATGCACGAAGTGCGGGCCCGCGGCGGTGTGCTGTATGTGCTGGCTGATGCCGACTCGCACATTGAAAACGGCGAGGGCTTGCACGTGATTCGTATGCCCGAGCATTACGGTGAACTCTCCCCCATGCTGCATGTGGTGCCGCTGCAATTGCTGGCCTACCACACCGCCTGCGCGCGTGGCACGGATGTCGACAAGCCGCGTAACCTGGCGAAAAGTGTGACGGTGGAATGACCCGGGATTGCGCCGTTAATTGCAACAAATAAAGTTGGTCGAATCCGAATAAAGTCTGTCGCTTTCGTACGGGAAAATCCAGCAAAAATTTTCTATGTGAAACCAATCTGGCATCCAAAAGTTTGGGCATTTGGTTTCGTTGCACATATTCGTGGATGTAATGTTGCCAAATGTACCGATTGCTTGACCTTTTATAACAGTGCAGAGCTGATTCTTTTGTTTCTGTTTCACCCCAAACTACGTCAAACGCATGTACCGCGTTTGACGTAGTTTGGTTTTGTTAGTCGCTGTAACGCCAAGCCTTCAGTTGCTCAAAACCCAGCGCCTCTTGGGGAATCCACAACCCCTGAGCCCAGAGTTCAGTCAGCGTTTCCCCCAACTCCGGCCCTAGCCAGGCTGTCGCTGACTCAGCGACAGCTCCTCTACACTCGGGCTTTTTGCGAGTGCGTCCGTGAGCTAACAGCCACCGGTAAAGGTCAAGAGCAGGACGTACCTGCAAACCTTGCGCATCGCTCCCCCTGTTGAAGTCCAGCGGAATACCAACCCCTTTGGGGTCCAGGTCTCCAAGGTATTCAGCCCCGTAGCCGCCCACCTCCAACAGCACTTGACCTAGTGCCTGTCCAGTGCTTCGGAACGCTTCGCCGGCCCCGTACACGACCGCCGAGTAGCGCAAAACGGTCTGGTTCCACTCCCCAAAACTCCAGAAGCTGTTGTGGTTCTCGACCACAAGAACAGGTTTTCCAGGGGCGGATGCCTGACGGTAGGGAAGGGGTAATGGCACCAGGAATGCGCCCAAAGCCGTAAGGGGAAGCCGTCCTATGAACAGGCTTGTTCCCGTCCGTAGCGCGTCCAGCCGTTTCTCGTCTCCGAAGATTTCCAGGGAGCGCTCCTTGATGGGAACCAGTGTCAGGCTATCCCGTCGGCACAGAAGGAAATCGTTGATGGCCTTGGCATCGGCCAGTTGCATCGGTTTTAGCTTCGGCCAGAAACCCAGCTCCGGAACCCAGGCCACTTCAGAGTAGCCGCTGGTGTCCGTGACCCGGGTCTTCCGTACTAGGGCGACCCAGGTCGGCAGCGGAGGTCGTCCGACCTTTTCCCAGCCGCCCGGCGCAGGCAGGGACAGCAGTCCTTGGTTTTCCAAGTCTCTGAGCGCATGCAGTAGCAATGCCTGGCGTTCAGGATTGTTCTGGACCTCTGGATACAGCGAGTAGTAGACGCGCTTGACCTCGTCCAGCGGAATCCGCTTTCGTTTGGAGGCATCGAGCTGGTTGAAGAACTCCGACATCAGGTGGCCTCGGCCATAGGTTCGTTGAGCTGAAAATCAGCCGTCTCAAGGTGCCAGCGGCGTGTCTTGGTGTTCTGACCGGCCCGACGCAGGCGCACAAACTTGCCGAACTCGCCGAGGGTGTTGTAGTCCTGAACGGCTGTCGCAAAGATGAGCTGGACACCCATCGCGTTGGCCAGCATGCGCTGAGCCTTCCACAGGGCAGGGGTCGTTGCCTTGGCGAAGGGGTTGTCCAGGATGAGCGGTCCGCCGCCTGCCTTCTGTTCTCTGGCCTGCATGTCAGAGCGCAGCTGCGAGATGACCAGGTAGAGGAACATGGCCATCACCACACCTTCACCGCCGGAGTTGGTGATTTTGTCCATGGCCACGTACTGCTGAGACTCTTCAATCACCATCTTGAGAACCTGCAGCCCCAGCGCTTTTCCGTTGAGCGCAAGCAAGGCCTCCGCAGCCAGGTCCGAGCCCTTTGCAGGGATGATTCCGCTCTCAATCAATCGGTCCAGGTAGTGATGCAGGACCCGGCGGCGGTCATCCGCGCTTATCGAGCCCAGATGCGAGCGCATCTTAAGCACCGACTTGCCTCCCACATAGGGGGCTCCGGCCGGAACGGCCTTGCGGGTAGCCGACGTCAAAGTGCTCGTGGCCACCTGGGTCAGAGAGTGCAATTCTTCGGCAGCGGCTTCGAAGTCTTTGGCCATGTCCAAGAGGTTGGACTCGACTGCAGCAATTCGTTCTGTCAATTCTGCAGACAGGCGCTGAATGTCGTCTACTGCGGACTCGAACGCGTTGCTTCGCATCTGGACAGCAAGGTCCGGCTCAACTTGCACGAATTCAGGAGCTTGAGCAGCTGTCTTCAGCGACTCAAAGAGGGTGCGGGCAGATTTCTCTGCATTCGTATATGCGGCAGCTCTGGAGTTGAAGGCTTGAATCAGCTTCGTGACTTGCGCGGATGCGTCGATTTCCAGCAGAAAACGGGACTGAAGCTGTGATACGTCTTGGCCGGCCGCAGTGAGCCTCAGCTCAACCAGCGCACGTTCTGGCTGCTGCTCCAGCTGCAGCGTTACGTTCAGAATGACCTTTCGTTCCTTCATACCCTTGGCCTCGGTAGCTTTCTCCTGCGCGCGCGTTGCGGCAGTCGTTCCTGCTTGCTTGGCGGCGACGGCCTTTGCGCCCGAAAACTGCCGACTGGCTTCTGCCGCGGATACCGCTGCCACCAGACCTTCGTCGTCCAGGGCAACCTGCTCGGGTGTCGCCGCAGGAAGCCGAACCTTGTTGGTTATGGCCCATTGCTTGTGCGTCGCCTCTGCTTGGGCTTTTGCTGTGATTGCTGGCTCCTCCTTTCCCTGAAGAGTCGTCACGAGGCACTCTGTGGCGGGCAGCAAGGCATCTAGGTCCGCTTCGCGGAAAGGGGCGAGGTCGGTTCCGGTGACCCCTGAAAATTGCTTCGTGAAAGCGTTCTGTTTAGCAAGAACTTCGTTCTCTTTGAGGTCCAACTGAGCTTTAAGTGCCCCCAGACGGGTTTCGGCGGCGGAGCTGTAGATGGACTCCGCCGTTTTGTAGGCCTCCCTCAGAGATGCGAGAGGGGTCGGGTTGTTCTTGAGCAGTTCGTGCGCGGGTATGGCCGGGTCGTGGTGCTTCAGGTCGGAGCGCTCGGAATCCAGGTTGGTGACCTCGGCGGTCATCGTTGCCATGTTGCCAGCAGCTTGAACGTTCAGGGCTTGGAGCGATGCTAGCTCTACTCCCTTGGTTTCAATCAGTTCCTGCGTTTGCCCCAGCAGTTGATCGAGTGCGTCCATTCGACTCAGCCGGTCGGATTGCTGGCATTCATGGTCGCTCACGAACCGCTCCAACGCAATGAGATGTCCCCTGCATCCATTCAAAGAGTTCTCGTACTCCTTAACCCGTTTCGCGGCTGTCTTGGCGGCAACCGTGCATTCGACTGCCTTCCCTTTGTGGGTATCTGCTGTCTGCAGCTCGGTAGCCTTTTCTTGCTCCAGTTGAATGAACCGGTCTTGAGCGCTGGCGAGCTTTCCAGCTCCGTACTTGTCTCGGTACGCCAGGAGCGCGGTGCGCGCGGCCAAAGCCTGGTTTCGCAGGTCTTCGAGTTGCTGTCTTGTTGCCTTCTCATGGTCGTGACTTGCTACCAGCTTTAGCTTCAAGGCCTGCGCAGCCCCGGTGTTGTAAGCTGCATCGGTACCGGGGGGGACCACCACGGCCGCGCCCAACGCATCTGTTTCTAGAGCGGTGGGAGACACCATCACCGGCTTGACCGGAAGCTCGGCACCCCACTGCATAGCCCGGCACGCATCCAACTCGGTACTGGCTACACAAACACCCAGGAATCGAGCGGGGTTGCTCTGAACCAGAGCCCGCGCCCGTACCGCGTCCGGAATCGCTTTGGCCAGGTATTGGTTGAACGGCTGAGCGGACCGCACACCGTGCGCCAGCAGCTTTCGGACTACCAAGGCGACATCCGGGCTAAAGCCGGCCACACCTGTGTTTTCAATGGACTGGCTGTCCGCATCCAGCTCGGCCATGCGGATGTCCGTGCCGGTGATTTGAAGTCCGAAACTGCTGATGCGCCTGTCCAGTTGGTCAATCAGCGCCAAAGATTCCAGGTCAGTCACCACGTCGGTCTCTGCCGCCGCAGTCAGGGCCGCCGACTGAGACAAGCGCTCACGCTCTGCGCAGCCGTCCGCGATAAAGATGTTCTTCGCGGAAATCTCGGTTTCGAGACGGCCTGCTCGAAGCTTGGCGTCCTCAGATTTCTGGCGCCAGTCCTCCGCGTCAACCTCGTACTGAGCTTGCTGGTCGGACAGCGCTGCTAGTTCTGCTCTCAGCTGATCATCGAGCCCCGTCCATCGCTCAAGCGCGTCGGCGGTGGATTCGTCATCCGAGGTCAATGCGCCGTCTGCGGCCAACCGCTGGCGGGCGATAATCAACGCTTTTTGCTGTGTTTCTAGCTGCGTCTTCTCGTTGGAATGCTTCACCAAATCCGTATTGAGTCGAGTGACCTCCGCTCTCAGGTCAGATGCCTGCTTGCCCCTGGCCTTTGTCTGTTCCTCGATATCGTCGACCTGCGTGCGCAAGGCTCCGGCGGTGTCATGCAAGGCACGACGAAGCAGCGAACCATCTCGCTGAACTTTCGCCAAATACGGGGCCAGTTCTTTTGTCTTTTCTTCGCTGAGCGCTCTGAGTTCTTTAATCTCTGCTTGAGCTGCTTTAACTTCCCTCTGCAGCTGTGCAGCCCGGATGTGTAGGACATCTTTTTCAGCCTTCGCCAAGTCCTCCCGGAGCTGCCTCAGGGCCTCGGTGGCGAGCTGGGATTTACGCTGGAAAGTTAAGTCGGTGAGCGTGGCGTGCTCTTTCGCGTAGCTATCAACAGCAGCCTCCTCGGTTTGGGCAATTCCCAACTGAGTTTCGGAGAACGTCGCTTCGGTCGCAGCGTCCTGTTCGAGTGTGGTGGCCCGCTCCTCAAGGGCTTCAGCAAGGCGAAGCCCCTTCCAGATCAGGTTGATGCGCTGGACTTTCTCTTGTTGAAGCACTTCGGCAGCGGCGGAGAACGTGCTCAGCGCTCCCGAGAAGCTCTGCAGCTGGGTCAGCTGTCGCTGGAAATGTGGCTTACGACGCAGCTTGTCACAAGCAGTGGCCACGGCATCGCGCACGGAACTGGCCCGTGGTGCGTCGAGCGTAAGCCCGAAGAACTTGCGCAGGAACTCGGCTTCCGATTTGAAGTTCAGGAATCCTGCATCGAAGCCACCTTCCTGGGCCGAGAAGTCCACCTGCATTCGCAGCATCTCAATGTCGATGAGGCTGGCTTCCAGGTGCCGGTGCCAGTCGGATTGTTTGCGGGTGATGTACGCGTTTCCCGGGTTTGTGCGTTGCTGGTCGTGAATCCAACGAGAGAACTCCCCCATGGAAGTAAGGGGAGCCTCGCACAGCTTCGGGCCGGGCACCTGCTCCAGGCTGAGGCTGTCGTCCTCTTCAAAGCTGAAGAACATGCGTTCGATTTCCGCAGGCTCGGTCGTGGTGCGCACAGCGACCGCTTGGCCAGTAATCAGCCGGTAGGTGCCTTCGCCTGACTTCTTCGGGGGCATCAGCCACTCGACCATGATGAGCCCCAGGGTCCCGTCGTTGGCGAAGTATTGGGAGAAGTGGTTGTTCCTGCTCTGGATGTGCTTGAGGAACCGGTCCTGGCTGGTCTCAAAGCACGAGAAAATGAGGCTGAGCAGTGAGGTCTTGCCGCCACCGTTCTCCAAGTTGAGGACCGTGTCGGTGGGCGCGTGAAGGTCTAGGTCCCGCAGGTCGAGGGTGACCCCGTCATACCAGGCGGTCTCGTAGCCACAGTTGCCGAGATAAATTCGAGAGATTTGCTGCATGTCAGGATTCCTGCGCCTGAGCGGCTGTTTGGGCAATATCGAAAAGACGACGCAGTGCCAGTTCGCGCAGTTGCACACGCAGGCGCTGGGTCGGGGTGTATGTCTCGGTCTCTTCGTCGTCCGTCTCGCGGTCAAGGCGGACCAAGCCACCTTCCCTCATGTGTTTGAGGGCCAGCTTGATGAAGCCGACAACGGAGTTGAGAGACGCACGCTGGGCTGCGGGAACCACGACCGCTAGGCTGGCGATGTAGTCCCAACCGGGCGCCAATTCGATAGGCACATCCGGCAAGGGCGCAGCGGACGCCTGCAGATGCTTGGCCAGCGCATGCAGCGTGTCCCGGAAGTTCGCCACGGAAGAGGGCGGTGGCACAAAGTTGTCGTCGTCCAGGCCGTCCGTCGTGGGGAAGAAGGTGGCGGCAACGGCCACATGAGCCAGGAGCAAGGCCGCCTTCTGCTTGGCGTCGAGGCCTGAGCGGATGTCCGCCATCTTGACGGCGAACTTGCTCTCGCGGGATGCGGGAACAACGACCAATCCCCTTTCTGAGACATCCAGCACGGCCAGCTCCATGCCTGTCGCGATGTTCTGAACCTCGCCGGCGAAGTCAGGGTCTGCCCGGTAGTGCGCCAGGAGCTCCCGGTACTCCGCGTCGTTGATAGGCACAAGCGTTGAGTGCAGGGCTTTGTACAGGAGCCGGCCTGCGTTCTTTGACGACGATTGCAGCGCGTTCATGTTTGCGTTCCCTTCGGGGTAAATGTGAGGTTGATGCCGGCCGCCACGTCAGAGTAGAACCGACCAGTTGCTTCGGAAATCACTTGTGGGAACTCGGTCTCAGAGGGGGAGAACGAGCGGAAGAGGATGAGCACCAGGCACCGACGCATGGCTCGGTCCATGCCTTCGTCTTCCGCGAGGTCCAGAAGCTCGTCGACGCGATAACTCTTTTCACCCGAAAACTTGCCCTTGAGCCATCCGGTAACTGTCCTGATGACAGATTCCGGGAACTCGGGAAGCGGGGGCTCATAGGGCGTGATTTTTCCGTCATCCTTGTCCTGTGGACCGTCTTCGGCGCGTTGCTCCAGCAGGAGTGCAAACACCGTGTTGAGGTCGTAGAGCTTCGGCCACGTGGTGGGATACAGCGCGCTGAGGAGGTCCTCGCCGCTGGCTGCCAAGGCTTCAACAGTCATGTCCAGCAACTGGGGCAGCAGCCGGGATTCCAGGTCGGGCAGACCTGTTGGGCGGCGCGCCCGGAAGACCGAGCGCTGCGATGCCAGGAAGTTGTCCCCTGCGCTCGCAATGTCGCCGACGAGTTGTCCGCGCAAGGTGCTGGCGCTCTGCAGGACCTTGAGCAGGCCCGCCAAGCTGGCGCGGGTCCGAAGTTCATCGGCATCCTGCAAGGCTTCCTTGACAGCTTCTTCCATGCGCTGGTCCTCATGCTGCCGCTTGTCCACATGGTCGCGGGCATCAGAGAGGTACGGCCCCAGCTCTTTGCTCCAGTTGACAGAGCCGGGCGCACGATGGGCCTGGTGCAGCCGGTCACGGATGCGCTGACGGTATTCGATGGATAGCGTTCGAGCGCGCTTGGCGATGTCGAGAGCCGCATCGAACCTCCCGCGCTGGACCAAAAGGTCCAACATCTTTTCCATGAGTTCCTGGGAGTCCTCAGGCGACAGGTCCAGCATTCCGAGGTAGACCAAGTATCCCTCGGGAGTGGGGCGGTAGCGGTAGACATCTTCTAGGTCAGGCTCGTACCGCACAAGGCGGAAACGCACGTTGCGCATCGATCCCTTAGTCGCGTCGAAGTGCTCGAAGGTGAACTCCCGATAGCTGTTCGCCTTGTTGTCCAGCGTGGCAAGCACCGTTTCTCCAACCCGGTAGCTTTGAGCATCGGTCAGTGCCGGTTTCATTGCCTTGGCCGCGTCTGCCAAATGGCCCAGGACCTCCTCATAGGTGGCGCCCATCGAGATGGTGGTGGACTCCATCATCTGGTCGAGCGCGCTCAGCGCCAGGTAAGAGGTGTCTGCCCCTTGGAAGAGCCCTGCGTCTGGCGTGCCTTCGTCTCCAATACGAAATTTGTTAAGTTCCAGCTGGAAGAGGGGGCGCAACAACAGCAGATTGCGCAACTGCCTGGAGAGGTCCAGTAAACCCGAATTTTGGGGCTCAACTTCTTGCGGAGGGTCAGAGTTGGTTTGGTGTGACAGCATTTTGAAACTTCTTGTGCGTTTAATAATTATACGTTCAGTAAATAGATTAGTCTAGTTTGTATATTGATGCACAATGGAGGGCATGACGACCAAAAAAGCGGTGCCTGAACCGCAAAAAATTTCCTCTCGTTGGGGGCCCGACCGCAGGCTGGAATTCATCGACTTCCGGCTCAGATGGGACGGTCGGCTGAATCGAGCTGACCTTGTTGCATTCTTCGGCATCTCTGTTCCCCAGGCCTCGCTAGACATTGCCAAGTACTTGGAGTTAGCTCCCGACAACCTAGTCTATGACCGCAGCGCGCGGGTGTACTTTGCCACGAGCGAGTTCAAGCCCGTATACGACACGAGTAGTCCCTCCAGACTTCTTAACGAGCTCCTTGCGCACGCCGTTGGGGTCATTGGGGATGAGTCCAGCTTCATTGGCTGGCGGGCTCCGGTGGGCTACGTGCCCACGCCAGGGCGCACGCTCAGCGCAGATACCCTTGCCATACTGTTGCGAGCGGTGCGGGAGGGCAGGGTCGTCCAGCTGGTGTACCAGTCGATGAGTGCAGAGAAGCCCGAGCTTCGTCTGATAAGCCCGCATGCCTTCGCACACGACGGATTTCGCTGGCATGTCCGCGCCTACTGTCACAAGCACCAGGCGTTTCGCGATTTTGTGATTGCCCGGATGACGGAGGTAAAGCTGGGGAGCTTGTCTGCTGTGCTGGGGGCTGAGAATGATGTGGAATGGCATACCGAGGCAACTTTGGAATTGGAGCCCCATCCGGGCCTGTCTGCAGCTCAAAAGCGTGCTGTGGAACTGGACTACGGCATGACCAACGGAGTGGTCAGCTTCAAGTGTCGGCAGGCATTGCTCTTTTATGCGCTAAGGCATCTGCACCTGGACAGAGCAGAGAGCGGGACACCGGAACAGCTGCAAGTGGTACTCAAGTCAACGTTCTAGGCCCATGGTCGCATCAAGTTCTCAATGTGGTAGTAGTTGATCGGCACGTTGCCATCTTGAAGGTATTAAGTTGTTTACGACTTTAATTCTGTGTGTTGTCAATTTGCAACGCCGCTAACCCGCATGAATGCTAGATGCCTGTTTACGACTTTAATTGCGCGGAATAGCAATTAAAGTCGTAAACAGGTCCTTAAAGTCGTAAACACGGGCCTAGCATCCATGCGGGTTTGCGGGGTGTTGGATTTTGGAGACGATTATTTAAAGTCGTCAACACGACAACTTTTGCGTTGTGCTGCAGGGGCCGCAATACCTGCTGTGGGCCACATCCGGTCGTTGGTGGACGGCAGCTTTCTGGACACCAAGCGCCCCGATTGGTGACTTCCGTTCTGCTCTTTCGGCTGTCGCGTGCTCTAAACCATCGGATCGGCATTGATCGGTGCCTACATGCGCCCCAAGCGCTCCAATAGCAACACGCGATCACGTTCGTTGCCAGTCCAGGCTATGGCCTGGCGTAGAGCTTCGCGCGCGTCCTCAATGCGATCCAGGCGCTGGAGCAGGTCTGCCCGCGCGCTGGCCCACCAGGGGTAGCCGGCCAGCGGAAGCGCCTCCATGAGCGGGAGTGCCTGCGCGGGTCCGACGGCGTGGCTCAGTGCAACGGCACGGTTGAGCGCAACGACTGGGCTGGGTTGCAACACGAGCAGCGCGTCGTAGATCCGCAGCAATTCAGACCAGTCGGTGTCTTCGACGCGAGTGGCGCGGGCATGCACCGCCGCCAGCTCGGCCTGCAGGGCGAGAGCGCCCGGCCCCCTCGATTTCAGTGCAGTCAGTCTGTGACTGCGCTCCAACGCGGCCAGGCCGCGCCGCACCAGCAGGCGGTCCCAGCGCCGCCGGTCCTGATCCATTAACAGCACGGGACGGCCCTGCGCATCGGTACGCGCCGGCAGGCGCGAGGCTTGCAGCTCCATCAACGCCTGCAGCGCCTGCGCTTCTGCCTCCGTCGGAAGCAAGGCGGCGAGGTGTCGCGCCAGGCGCAGGGCCTCGTGGCACAGGGTCGGCCGCGTCCACTCGACACCGCTGCTGGCGACATAGCCTTCGTTGAACATCAGGTACAGCACCGTGCA
The DNA here is from genome assembly GCF_019973615.1 of Rhodoferax lithotrophicus. Lineage (GTDB taxonomy): Bacteria > Pseudomonadota > Gammaproteobacteria > Burkholderiales > Burkholderiaceae_C > Rhodoferax > Rhodoferax lithotrophicus. The sequence goes on from NZ_AP024238.1 coordinate 627,487, forward strand.
GACGGCGTCCAGACGCGCGGCGCGCTCGGGGGGCGGCGGCAGCTCGAAAGGCTCACCGGCCAGTTGCGCCTTGGCGCGCGTGATGCGCTGAGCGATGGTGGCCTCTTTGGCGAACAGGGCGCGCGCGATTTCCGCCACCGAGAGTCCGGCCACCAGGCGCAAGGTGAGTGCCCATTGCGCCTCGCGCGCCAACTTGGGGTGGCAGGCGATGAACATCAACCGCAACGCGTCGTCGCCCACCTGGTCAGCCTCATTGGCCAGCAACAGGTCCAGCGGGTCGGGCGCGACGTGGGCCGCGCGCGCATCGGCGTCATCGCCCAGCGCCTGCTGTTCCCGCGCCGCCATCTGCGCATGGCGCATGCGGTCCAGCAGGCGGTGCTTCGCGACAGTCATCAGCCAAGCGCCGGGGCGTTCAGGCCAGCCCTCGGATGGCCAACGTTGCATCGCGGCCACCAGCGCGTCCTGCACGCAGTCTTCGGCCAAAGCCAGATCGGCACCTGCGCGTAGCAGAGCCCCGATAAGGTGTGTGGCTTCCAGGCGCCAGACGGCCTCGATGGGAGGCGTCATCTGCCTTGCTTGATGGTGGCCAGCTGTTCGCGGATGATGCGCTCGGCATCTTCGGGGGGAAGGTCGATGCCGCCCATCAGCGGGCGCACCTCGATGCAGCAGGGCTGGCCAGGGAACGGCGCCGGAAAGCGCTGCGCCCAGGCCAGCGCCTCGTCGTGCGACCGCACCTCGATCAGCGTGTAGCCGGCAATCAGCTCCTTGGTCTCGGCAAAGGGACCATCCATGACGCTCGCCTGGCCGGCGGCGTCGTACTGCACGCGAAATCCCTGACTGCTGGGCTGCAGGCCGGCACCGTCGAGCAGCACGCCGGCCTTGGCCATCTCGTCGTGGAAGGCCATCATGCGCGGCACGAGCGTAGGGTCATCAGGGAAGTCGCCAGCCTCACTCATTGCGGTGGCGCGAACTTGGATCATGTAACGGGGCATGGAAATCTCCTGGGTTGGTTGAACTTATACGACGAATGGCGGTGGCGCATTTCGACAGGCCCCTCCGATTTAGGGGGGTCACAACTGCGATCAACCGCTAACCGGCGGCGCGGCCAGGACAGTGAATGTCTCTTCTGGTCGGTTGTTGAGGCAAGTCCGGGCCAACTGCAGTCGCTGGCCGATGACCGCAATCAGGCAGTGAGTTGGTAGACTGTAGTGGGACGAAGCCGGGTATGGCCAGTGGGATAGACCGAACGAGTTTGGCCCCTGGTTCGAAGTTGATCGCCTTGAGATATAAAGTGGACTGAGTAGTGAAAATTCCCTTAAAGAGAGTCGCAATCGCCATTGTTGTCACTGCTAACGCAGCTATGGCCGTTGCTGCAGAAAGAGAAGCCGGCGCATTGTTGCAGTCTGGAGAATGGCGACAAGACGTTGGCAGCTATGGCGTGCCTCAACAATTCGAGAAATTGAAACCGGCCAAATGGCCAAAGGATCTTTGGTACTCACTTAAAGTCAAAGACGGTGCGTTGCATGTTCAGGCTCAAAAATCAAATATAGATTGGCTAAACACTATCGTCCGTCAGATACCTGTCGCGGACGACCAAGGGATTTTGGAACCAAGGGAAAGTGAAGAATACGATCCAACAATGTATCTGAGGGTGCCCGCCGTTGTACTCAAGGAGGGGCCGCATCCTTTGTATATATTCAAGAATGGGACACCGACGCTTTTGCCTGAACTGGACTATCAGTATCAGTTGGTACTTGATAAGACGCCCTTCAAAATGCGGGTGCAGAACGGCTTAAAGGGCAAGAATGGCGAGCCATACGGCGAAGGTGCGACTTACTTCATTGAGTACGATGGCAAAAAATTTGAGTATCCGCTCGGATATTATGGATGGGCTTCGAAAGTCATGGGCATCGCGGACATTGATGGTGATGGCTTTCCAGATTTCATAATCTATATCGACGGATCCAACAGCGGAGCGACGTTCATCCTCCTATCCTCCCTGGCAAAGCCGGGAAAGAATTCGGCTACTGCATCACTTCACTCCTGGGGTTGTTAAGCCACAAATCTGATTGATGAAAGCTGGTCGAAATGGGCCAGTTGCGGTCATCTGCGAATGGCCGGTACCGGGAAGCCAGTCCACTATTTAACCCGCAACCATGTTGGCGTACCGTTCGCAGTGTCTGCCGGTCATATTCGTCACGTCACTGGTGGATTTTCCGTGCAATAGCGATCACCCATATGTGTTAAGCGATCCAATTCATGGAATCCGTCAGCCACTATGTGTTGGCTTACCGACGCCGGAACAACGTATGCGACGGAAGGGCGTGCAAGCCTCAGGGTATGCTGGTTTTATGCTTTCTGTGACCCGTAAGCCGCCGTTCATTGCGGACTTCTCATACCCTTATGATCGGTGATTACAGTTTCTTGTTGGAGCGCCGCCAGATACCTAAGGCTTCAGCAGCCTTGACCAACTGCTCTCTGAAATCAGGATGGGCGATGTTGATCAGCGCCTCGGTGCGCTGCCAGGTGGACTTGGCCTTGAGCTGCGCGCAGCCAAATTCGGTCACCACATAATGCACGATGGACCGCGGGCAGGTGACGATGGTTCCGGGCGACAGGGTGGGCACAATGCGTGAGCCGATGGTGCCGTCTTTCTTTTTGAAGGTCGAGTTGATGCAGATCAGCCCCTTGCCGCCCTCTGACCGGTAAGCCCCCGTGATGAAGTCAAGCTGGCCGCCGGTTCCCGAGATCTGGCGCGCCCCTGAAGACTCGCTGGCGACTTGGGTGAACAGATCCACCTCGATCGCATTGTTGATTGCAACCACCTTGGGATTGCGGCCAATCACACAGGGGTCGTTGGTGTAAGACACCGGGAAAATCGCCGCTGCCGGGTTGTTGTCCAGGAAATCGTAGAGTTTCTGCGTGCCCATCGCAAAGGTATAGACCATCTTGCCGCAATCGATGGCTTTGCGTTTGCCGGTGATGCGCCCGGCCTGGTACATGTCAACATAAGAGTCGGCCAGCATCTCGGTGTGCACGCCCAGGTCTTTCAAATCACTTTGCGCGATCAGCGAGCCGACGATGTTGGGCAGCGCACCAATGCCGAGCTGAATGGTTGAGCCGTCTTCAATCAAGTTCATGACGTGCCCGGCCACCAGTCGGTCCGCCTCGCTGGTTTGTGCATCAGGCAACTGCAACAGTGGGCTGTTGGGGCCTTCAACCACCATGTCGACATGGGAAATGTGGATGGATTCATCCAGCCCACCCAGGCAGCGCGGTGCCTGGGTGTTGACTTCAACAACGATTTTTTTGGCCTTGCTCAAATACGCCGGGGTCAATGAGCAGCTGGTGGACAGGTTGAAGAAGCCGTTGGCATCCATGGGTGCCACCTGCACAATGACCACATCGGGTTCCTCGTACAGGGTGATGTTTTGCGGCCCCTGGTGGTAGCACAGCGGCACGTAGCTGGCCAAGCCGCGCTCGCCGTTCTTGCGACCCAGCCCTGAAAAATGCCAGTCATTCCAGATGAACGACTCCCGACCCGGATCGGCCTCAACACACTTCAGGGGTTTGGCGCGGGTGGTGGTGGTCAGGATCACCTCGCGCAGTTCGCTTTGGCGCAACGCCAGGGCGGCATCGACCGCTTCAACGTTCTGGGCAAATTCGCCCATGAAAATGTTGTCGCCCGATTTGACCAGCGCAGCCGCCTGGGCGGCGGATGCGAGCTTTTGCCGATATTGTTCATGTGCACGACTTGGCATGGCGAAAACCTTTAAATTAATAATTACAAATTGCAGAGCAGCTGTATACCGGACGATTTATGACAATTTTTGGCCTGTCCGGCGTGCCAGCCAAGTTCAATAGCTGTAAACGCCCTGGCCCGTCTTGCGACCCAGGCGACCTGCGGCCACCATCTCTTTGAGCAGCGGACACGGCCGATATTTGCTGTCGCCATACTCGCTGAGGTAGACCTCCATCACCGCCAGGCAAACGTCAAGGCCAACCATATCGGCCAAAGCGAGTGGGCCAATCGGCTGGTTGCAGCCCAATTTCATGCCTGCATCAATGTCTTGCGCGGTGGCCAGGCCTTCTGCCAACACAAAGAATGCCTCGTTGATCATCGGCACCAGGATGCGATTCACCACAAAACCGGGCGCGTTCTTCACCGTGATCGGTGTCTTGCCCAAAGCCTGGGCCATGGCCTGCACTGCTTGGTGTGTTGCATCACTGGTCTGGAGGCCGCGAATGATTTCCACCAGCGCCATCATGGGTACCGGGTTGAAAAAATGCATGCCGATAAACCGGTCGGGGCGCGAGGTGACTGCCGCCAATTGGGTGATCGAGATCGACGAGGTGTTGGTCGCCACAATGACCTCGGGCGCGACCAAAGCGTCAACCTGTTTGAGGATTTTGACCTTGAGCTCAAAGTTCTCGGTGGCGGCTTCGATCACCAATTGCGCAGACTTCAAGTCATCGTAACGGGTGCTGCCGGTGATGCGTACCATGGCGGCCTCTTTGTCGGCCAGACTGATCTTGTCTTTCTTGACCAACCGGTCCAGGCTGTCCGCAACGCTGGCGATGCCTTTGGCCACCGCTGCGTCGGAAATGTCAACCATGATCACCTGAAGCCCCGCGACCACACATGCCTGTGCGATACCGTTGCCCATCGTGCCTGCACCAATGATGCCTACGCTTGCAATATTCACAATGAAATCCTTTCGCGAAACATCACGCCATCACGCTATGCGCTCAAAAATGGCGGCAATGCCCTGACCGCCGCCAATACACATGGTGACCAAGGCATAACGGCCGTTCACGCGTTGCAGCTCATGCAAGGCCTTGACCGTGATCAGGGCACCGGTCGCGCCAATCGGGTGCCCCAAAGAAATGCCGGATCCGTTGGGGTTGACCTTGGCCGGGTCCAGGTTTAGGTCACGCGCCACGGCACAGGCCTGGGCGGCAAAGGCCTCGTTGGCCTCGATCACATCGAGATCATTCACGCTGAGTCCGGCTTTCTTGAGCGCCAACTGGGTTGCCGGCACCGGACCAATGCCCATGTATTTGGGGTCAACACCAGCGTGGGCATAAGCCACCAGGCGTGCCATGGGGTTGAGGCCGCGTGCCTTGGCTGTGCCAGCTTCCATCAACACCACGGCCGCAGCCGCGTCGTTGATGCCTGATGCATTGCCCGCCGTGACGGTGCCGCCTTCTTTCATGAAGGCCGGTTTGAGCTTGGCGAGTTCGGCCATGGTGCAGTTGGTGCGGAAATGTTCGTCGGCTTCAAACGCCACGTCACCTTTGCGGCTCTTGAGCATGACCGGCATGATCTGGCTCTTGAAATAGCCCGCTTCAATGGCGCGCTGGGCACGGTTGTGGCTTTCAACGGCCAGGGCATCCTGGTCGTCACGGCTGATGCCCCACTTGGCGGCGATGTTTTCAGCTGTTAGCCCCATGTGAATGACGTGAAACGGGTCGTGTAACGCGCCTATCATCATGTCGACCATCTTGGTGTCACCCATGCGAACACCCCAGCGCATGTTCAGACTAGCGTAGGGCGCGCGGCTCATGTTCTCGGCACCGCCGCCAATGGCAATGTCGGCATCACCCAACAGAATGGACTGGCTGGCCGACACAATGGCCTGCAGGCCGGAGCCGCACAGACGATTGACGTTGAAAGCCGGCGTGCCCTCAGCGCAGCCACCGTTGATGGCAGCCACGCGTGACAAGTACATGTCTTTGGGCTCGGTATTGACCACATGACCAAAAACAACGTGGCCCACATCTTGGCCTTCGATGCCAGCGCGGGCCAGAGACTCGCGCACCACTTGTGCGGCGAGTTCGGTGGGGGCGATGTCTTTCAGACTGCCACCGTAGGTGCCAATGGCGGTACGAACTCCACTGACGACAACAACTTCACGGGTCATAAAAATTTCCAGAAATAAAAAAGATGAAAAATCTGAGCCTGTTTGGCTTTGGGCGCGATCAAGGCTTTGCGAGCCCTTAAGCCAAGGTATTGCCCGAAGCAATAGCCACCCAGCCGCTACAACGCGGCAACCAGCTCGGGCACCGCAGCAAACAAATCGGCCTCAAGCCCGTAGTCCGCCACGCTGAAAATCGGTGCTTCAGGGTCTTTGTTGATGGCCACAATCACCTTGCTGTCCTTCATGCCAGCCAGGTGCTGTATGGCCCCGCTGATGCCGCACGCCACATACAGCTGAGGTGCCACAATCTTGCCGGTCTGTCCCACTTGCCAGTCGTTGGGGGCGTAACCCGCATCCACCGCAGCGCGGCTGGCTCCCAGCGCAGCACCCAGCTTGTCGGCCAGTGGGGTCATGACTTCATTGAACTTCTCTTGTGAGCCCAGTGCGCGGCCGCCGCTGACGATGACCTTGGCGGCGGTCAGTTCAGGGCGGTCGTTCTTGGCGATTTCGCTGCCCACAAAAGTGGCCGCAACCGGTACAGCCACAGCTGCTACAGTATCTATAGCTGCTGGCGCTTGTCCAAAAAGGGCTGCAGGGTCAAAAGCCGTAGTACGTACGGTGATCACCTTGACTGCATCGGTGCTCTGCACGGTGGCGATGGCGTTGCCGGCATAGATCGGGCGCTCAAAGGTGTCGGCGCTGATGACTCGGGTGATGTCAGAGACCTGGGCCACGTCCAGCCAGGCCGCCACGCGTGGGGCGATGTTTTTGCCAGATGCGGTGGCCGCAAACAGAATGTGGCTATAGCCTGCGGCCACGGCCAGCACTTGTGCCGCCATGTATTCGGCTACGCCATGCGCCAGCATGTCAGCGTCCACATGCAGCACTTTGGCCACACCGGTCACCTGGGCTGCGGCACTGGCCACGCCAGCGGCGTTGTGTCCGGCGACCAGTACATGCACCTCGCCACCACACAGCGCGGCTGCGGTGACGGTGTTCAAGGTGGCGGGTTTGAGAGAGGCGTTGTCGTGTTCAGCGATGATGAGTACGGTCATTTAAATCACCTTGGCTTCGGTTTTGAGTTTGACGACGAGGGTCGCCACATCGGGCACCTTGATACCGGCGCTGCGCTTGGGTGGCTCGGTGACTTTGAGGGTTTTGATGCGCGGAGCCACATCCACACCAAGGTCTGCCGGCTTGAGGGTTTCGAGCGGCTTTTTCTTGGCTTTCATGATGTTGGGCAGCGTCACATACCGGGGCTCATTCAGGCGCAGGTCGGCGGTCATCACGGCTGGCAGGGTGACCGACAAGGTTTCCAGTCCACCGTCGATTTCGCGCGTGATGCTGGCATTGCCACCATCCACTACGATCTTGCTGGCGAAGGTGACTTGCGGCAGACCGGCCAGCGCAGCGAGCATCTGGCCGGTCTGGTTGCAGTCGTCGTCGATCGCTTGTTTGCCCAGAATCACCAGGCCCGGTTGCTCCTTGTCCATCACCGCCTTGAGCAGTTTGGCCACAGCCAACGGTTGCAGGTCTTCGGCAGACTCCACCAGAATGGCACGGTCAGCACCAATCGCCATGGCAGTGCGCAGGGTTTCCTGGCATTGGGCTACACCACACGACACGGCGATGATCTCGGTGACCACGCCTTTTTCTTTCAGACGCACGGCTTCTTCAATGGCGATTTCGTCAAACGGGTTCATGCTCATTTTGACGTTGGCAATGTCCACACCGCTGTTGTCCGACTTGACCCGGACCTTGACGTTGTAGTCCACCACGCGCTTGACTGCGACAAGAATTTTCATTTCTAAGTTTCCTGGATGAATAGAACAAAGAGGCCAAGCCAGCGGTACAGCACAGAAGCGACGCTGGCCCAAGCCGCCATCAAAACATGTCGATGGCCATGCGGTTGGTCGTCTCGCCCGCCTGGCGAATACTCTGCGACAACGCGGCAGCCTGCGGCAACACCGCGTCCGCGTAGAAGCGGGCAGTGATCACCTTGGCACCAAAGAAGGCGGGGTCGCTGTCGAGCTGCTCCTGGGCGATCATCATGGCGCGGCCCATTTGCCAGCCACACAACACCACCCCCGCCAATTTGAGGTAGTTCACCGCCCCGGCATACACCGTTTTGGGTGCCGTCTTGCCGTTGGCAACGATGAAGTCAATGCTTTCTTCAAGCGCCAGTCGCCCCTGGCGCAAGGCGTTCAGCATCGCGGCGCAGTCTTCGTTGTCGTGTGCGGCAAGGTCTTGCTCCGTGATGGCAACTTGCGCACACAGGGCCTTGGCCACGGCCCCTTTGTCACGCAAGGTTTTGCGACCCACGATGTCATTGGCCTGGATGGCGGTGGTGCCTTCGTAAATGGTCAGGATACGGGCATCGCGGTAGTGCTGGGCCGCACCGGTTTCTTCAATGAACCCCATGCCGCCATGAACTTGAACGCCCAAACTGGCCATCTCGATCGACATTTCGGTGGAAAACCCTTTAATCACCGGCACCAGAAATTCGTACATCACCTGGTTGTGCGCCTTGACCGCCGCGTCGGATGCGTGATGGGCTGCGTCACTGGTGGCAGCGGCCATGTAGGCCAGGGCACGCGCACCTTCCACATGGGCGCGCATGGTGAGCAGCATGCGTTTGACATCGGGGTGGTGAATGATGGCCACCGGGCCGTCAGAGCCTGCCAGGTCGCGGCTTTGTGTGCGCTCATGGGCGAATCGCACGGCTTGTTGGTAAGCCCGGTCAGCCACCGCAATGCCCTGCATGCCCACCGCAAAACGCGCCGCATTCATCATGATGAACATGTATTCAAGGCCACGGTTTTCCTGGCCCACCAGGTAGCCAACCGCGCCGCCGTGGTCACCAAATTGCAATACCGCGGTCGGACTGGCCTTGATGCCCAGTTTGTGCTCGATCGACACACACCAGGTATCGTTGCGCGCGCCCAAGGTGCCGTCATCGCCCACCATGAATTTGGGCACCAAAAACAATGAGATGCCTTTCACGCCTTCCGGAGCGCCCGGCACGCGCGCCAACACCAGATGGACGATGTTTTCCGCCATGTCGTGTTCGCCATACGTGATGAATATCTTGGTGCCAAATACTTTGTAGCTGCCATCCGCCTGGGGTTCAGCGCGCGAGCGCACCGCAGCCAGGTCAGAGCCCGCTTGCGGTTCGGTCAAGTTCATGGTGCCTGTCCACTGGCCGCTGATCAGCTTGGCAGCAAACTTGGCCTTGAGCTCCTCGCTACCGGCCACCAGCAGCGCTTCAATGGCACCGTCGGTCAGCATGGGGCACAGGGCAAACGACAAACTGGCTGCGTGCAGCATTTCGGCGCACGGGGTGGCAATCAGCTTGGGAAAACCCTGGCCACCGAGTTCGGTGGGGTGGATCACCCCCTGCCAGCCACCTTCGGCAAATTGCGCAAAGGCCTCTTTGAACCCGGGCGTGGTGGTCACGGCGCGATCTTGCCAAGTGCTGGGGTTCTTGTCGCCGTCCCGGTTCAGCGGGGCAACCACCCCTTCACAAAACTTGGCGGATTCTTCCAGCACCGCCTGCGCGGTGTCGAAATCGTAATCTTCCAAACCTGGCAAAGCTGTCACTTTGGACAAGCCGGCGAGCTCTTGCATGACAAACAACATGTCTTTCAGGGGGGCGTGATAAGTCATCGGGTACTTTCTGGGATCAATAAAAAAATAGAGTCAGATGTTTGAGCCGGAGGTCATCTGTGTTGCAGCTTTGTTGGCACGACGGACGGCAGAATCCACCTTGACCAAGGCTTCGCCGTCAATCACCATGACTCCTCTGACGCTGCAAGTGGTTTCCAGCACCACACGGCCACGGTCTCGGTGGAGTTCGCGCACTTTGACAGTTGCGTGCACTGTGTCGCCAGGGCGTACCGGGGCCAAAAAATTCAGCTGTTGGTTGAGGTAAATGGCTCCTGGGCCTGGTAGTCGATTGGCCACCGCCGCCGATATGACGCTGGCGGACAACATGCCGTGTGCAATGCGCCCTTTAAAAGCCGTGGTCGCAGCGTATTCTTCATTGATGTGAATCGCATTGGTATCGCCTGACACACCGGCAAACAATACGATGTCGGCTTCGGTGATGGTTTTTGAAAAAGTGGCGCTCATGCCCACATTCATGTCTTCTATGTCGTAGCCGTTCAGATGGTTCATGCTCATGTCTCCTTGTTTGATTCGTTTGAAAGGATTGCGGCTCTCACATCCCCGCGTAATTCGGCCCGCCGCCGCCTTCGGGCGTGACCCAGACGATGTTCTGCGTCGGGTCCTTGATGTCACAGGTCTTGCAGTGCACGCAGTTCTGTGCGTTGATCTGCAGCCGGTCGGTGCCGTTGTCATTCTTGACAAACTCATACACCCCTGCCGGGCAGTAGCGCGTCTCCGGCCCGGCGAATTTGGCCAGGTTGATCTGAACCGGTACCGAGGCATCTTTCAAGGTCAGATGCGCGGGCTGGTTTTCTTCATGGTTGGCACTGCTGATGAATACGCTGGAGAGGCGGTCAAAGGTCAGCTTGCCATCGGGCTTGGGGTACTCGATGGGTTGGCATTCAGCCGCCGGCTTCAGGTACGCATGGTCTGGCTTGTCGCGGCGAATCGTCCACGGCATGGCACCGTTCAAGGCAAACTGTTCCAGCCCGTTCATCAGGGTACCGACACGTAAGCCGTATTTGAACCAGCTCTTGAAATTGCGCGACTTGTTGAGTTCGGCATACAACCAGCTTTGCTCAAAGGCCTCAGGGTAGGCACTCAGTTCATCATGCGCACGCCCGGCAGTCACGGCTGCATACGCCGCTTCAGCCGCCAGCATGCCGGTCTTGATGGCCGCATGGCTGCCCTTGAGTCGGCTGACATTCAGGTAACCCGCATCGCAGCCCACCAGCGCGCCACCCGGGAACACCGTTTTTGGCAAGGCTAACAGGCCGCCAGCGCTGATGGCTCGGGCGCCGTAAGCTATTCTTTTGGCAGTAACTTCACCTTTTGAGTTTTCCAGGTACCAGCGGATATGGGGGTGCGTCTTCCAGCGCTGGAACTCCTCAAATGGGCTCAGGTAGGGGTTGCTGTAGTTCAGGCCGGTGATGAAGCCCATGGCAATCTTGTTGCCGTCCATGTGGTACAGGAAAGAGCCGCCATAGGTGTCGTTGTCCATGGGCCAGCCGGCGGTGTGTAACACCAGGCCGGGCTCATGGCGCTCAGGGTCAACCTCCCAGACCTCCTTGATGCCAATGCCGTAGCTTTGGGGGGCACAACCCTCGTCGAGATTAAATTTCTCAATCACCTGCTTGCCCAGATGGCCGCGTGCGCCTTCTGCAAAGAGGGTGTACTTGCCTAGCAGTTCCATGCCCAGTTGGAAGTTGCCCCCGGGCTCGCCATTCTTTTCGATGCCCATGTTGCCGGTGGCCACGCCCCTTACCGCAGGTAGGCTACCACCTTGCGCAGGTAAGCTACCGGTTTCTGAACCCTGGTCGTTGTACAACACTTCAGCAGCGGCAAAGCCGGGGAAGATTTCCACACCTAAGCCTTCAGCCTGTTCACCCAGCCACTTGACCAAGGCACCCAGACTGGCGATGTAATTGCCATGGTTCTGGCTGCATTGGGGCAGCAGCATGTTGGGCGTGCGATAGCCCGTGGTTTCACTGAGAAACAGCATGGCCTCGGCGGTGACGGGCTGGTTGAGCGGTGCGCCCATCGCCTTCCAGTCGGGAAACAGCTCGGTCAGCGCCTTCGGGTCAACAATCGCCCCCGAGAGGATGTGGGCACCGGGCTCAGAGCCTTTTTCAAGTACCACCACCGAGACGTCTGTGCCTTTTTCAGCGGCGAGTTGTTTGAGCCGGATGGCTGCTGACAGGCCAGCGGGGCCGCCCCCGACAACAACCACGTCATATTCCATCGACTCACGCGGGCCGTATTGGGCCAGGATTTCTTGTGGGTTCATATCGAATGCTTTCAGTGCTGCATCAAACGCGGTGCCAACGCGCCAGCGGATGCCGCGTGGCACGGTTCATGAAATGTGTGGGTGCGGTATCGCTGGTGCGCGTTCGCATGGTGACTGTCTCCATCCTGGTGGCTTGGCGCAGACAAGCGGTGTCTGCGCAGCAAATTTATGCACCGAACGGTAACAGCCGATTGTTAAAAAAAATCGACGCAAATGTATCGAATGTTTGCAGCGGCGCGCAGCCAGCTCCAATCCCAGCGTGGCATCAAACAAGTCACTTGTTGCAGGAACTTTTCGCAAATGTGACGAATGTTTACAAGTATTTCGCAAAGTCATGTGAGCCGTCAGAATGCGCACCGCTCAGTACCTTACCCACAACCAGGAGACTCTCCCATGTCAAGCAACGAGGTGGCCAAAAGCATTGGCACCAATCCAAAATTTCACCAACTGGTGCGCATGCGCAGCAGCCTTTCGTGGACCATGTTCTTCATCGTCATCAGCATGTACTACCTGCTGATGATCACCGTTGCTTTTAACCCGACCGCTTTGAGTGGCGTGATCAGCGAAGGGTCTGTCGTGACCATCGGTTGGCCGCTCGGTGCCGCCGTGATCGTGCTTTCCTGGCTTCTGACCGGTCTTTACATCTACCGTGCCAACAACACCATCGAACCTTTGAATGATGCCCTGCTGCGGGAGATTCTGAAATGACTCGTCCATCCATTTCGAGATTATTGGGCTTGTCCCTGTTGTCCACGCCCATTTTGTCCCACGCTGGCCCGGCCGTTGAGGCTGGCACTCGCCAACCCATCAACGTGACGGCCATTGCCATGTTTTTTGTGTTCGTGTTGAGCACGCTGTTCATCACCTACTGGGCGGCGCGCCGTTCAAAATCAGCCAGTTCGTTCTACACCGCCGGAGGTGGTATTTCTGGCTTCCAGAATGGTCTGGCGGTGGCGGGTGACTACATGTCTGCCGCGACCCTGCTGGGCATTACCAGCCTGGTGTATGTGCGTGGCTACGATGGGTTTCTCTACGCCATCAGCTTTTTTCTGGGCTGGCCCATCATGCTGTTTCTGATGGCCGAACGCCTGCGCAACCTTGGAAAATTCACCTTTGCGGACATTGTTTCCTATCGGCTTGACCCCACCAGGATGCGCATCATGTCTGCAATGGGTGGCTTGATGGTGGTGTTTTTCTATTTGATTGTTCAGATGGTCGGTGCCGGTGAATTGATCCAACTGCTGTTTGGTCTGGAATACAACGTGGCCGTGATTGTGGTGGGCGTATTGATGATGGTGTACGTCACGTTTGGCGGCATGATTGCCACCACCTGGGTGCAAATCATCAAAGCCACGCTGCTACTGATGGGCGGCACCGTCGTGGCATTGCTCACCATGTCTCACTTTGACTTCAATTTTGGCACGCTGGCACAAAAGGCAGTGGCTGTGCACAAAGCCGGTGCCAAGATCATGAGCCCCGGAACCCTGTTTGCCGACCCTGTGTCGACCCTGTCGCTCTCGCTGGGTGCATCTTTTGGCTTGTTGGGCTTGCCGCATATTCTGATGCGCTTTTTTACCGTGCCCAATGCCCGTGCGGCACGTGCCAGCGCCTTTGTGGCCAGTGGCTTTATCGGCTATTTCTTCTTGCTGATCTGTATTCTGGGCTTGGGCGGCATCGCCATCGTCGGTGTTGATCCCCAGTTCTTTGTCGATGGTCAATTGGGCGGCAAACTGCTGGGCGGCACTAATATGGTGGCCTTGCACCTGGCCAAGGCTACCGGCGGCGACTTGTTGCTCGGCTTTTTGTCTGCTGTGGCTTTTGCGACCATTCTGGCCGTGGTGTCCGGGCTGGCCTTGGCGGGCGCTGCCGCCGTGTCACACGACCTTTATGCCTGTGTCTGGCGCAAAGGAAAAACCACCGATGCCTCTGAGATGCGCGTCTCCAAAATTGCCACCCTGTGTATTGGTGTGGTCGCCATTGGGCTGGGCATTCTCTTCAAGGGTCAAAACATTGCATTTTTGGTGGCTCTTGCGTTTGGCATCGCTGCTTCGTCGAACTTTCCGATCTTGCTGCTGTCCATGTACTGGCGCGGCTTGACCACGCGGGGTGCACTCGCTGGCGGTATTGCCGGGCTGGTGTCTTCGGTGGGGCTGGTGATCCTGTCACCAGCGGTATGGAAGTCGGTGCTGGGCAATCCGGCGGCCATCTTCCCCTATGACCACCCGGCGCTGTTCTCAATGCCCTGTGCGTTCCTGGTGGCCTTTGTGGTGTCCAGTCTGGATCAAAGCGCACGCGCCAACGCGGAGCGCCATGCATTTGATGCGCAGTTTGTTCGGTCGCAAACCGGTCTGGGTGCAGCGGAAGCCAGCGACCACTAAGAGCTGAGGCACCGGAATGTAACGAATGTTTGCAGCCCGGTGCCTGGGGCTCATGAGATCCCTAGAATGGGCTTTGCTTCCCGCCATTTTTGATACTTTATGTCCATTGCACCCATCAGCGATGCTGCCTCGCTCAAACACCGACTGGAATCGCTGCAGGCTGGACTTGACCTGATCGATCAGGGCTTCACGCTGATCGATGAGAAGCTGCAAATCGTGGCCTGGAATCAGGCCTTTCTCGATTTGCTTGAATTCCCGCCGTCCATGGTCTACGTGGGCGCGCCGTTTGAGAGTTTCATGCGCTTCAACGCCGAGCGTGGTGAGTACGGCCAAGGGGATATTGAGCCGCTGATTCGTGCCCGAATGACAATGGCGCAATCGTTCAAGCCGCATGTGTTCGAGCGCATCCGTCCCAGCGGTACCGTCTTGAGAATATATGGTGTTCCGGTCCCTGGTCATGGTTTCATCACGCTGTACTCTGATGTCACCGAGCAGCACCGGCAAAAGCGTCTGATCCACGACCAAACACGGCAGATGGAAGCACGGGTGCAGGAGCGGACCTTGGCCCTGAGCGAAATCAACACCGAGTTGCGCCAAACACTCAGCGACAAGGAAGCCATGTCGCGTTCGCTGCTCCAAAGCGAAGCCCGGATGCGCTTGATCACCGACTCGATTCCGGCGCTGATTGCGTATTTCGACCGGCATCGCAACTACCACTACGTGAATCGCGGCTACCGCGACTGGTTTGGACTGGACACAAGTGAGCCGCAACACATCAGCGCCAAAGAGTTTCTTGGTGCCGACACCTACGCGCAGATCAAGCCCAACATCGGCAAAGCACTGGCTGGCACACCTGTGACTTTTGAATACGATGTCCATACGGTTGACAGCCATACCCGGGGGGTTCGCACGACCCTGATCCCCGAAGTGGGTGCTGATGGCCAGGTGATTGGGTGTTTTGAGCTGACCTTTGACATCAGCGCCGAGCGGCATTCGCACCAGTTGCTGGCACAGGCGCAGAAGATGGAGGCTGTGGGCCAACTGACTGGCGGCCTGGCACATGATTTCAACAATATCCTCACCGTCATCCTGGGCAACTTGGCGGCCTTGTCTGAGCAAACCAGCATTGCCCCGCTGATCGAGGAGTTTGTGGTGCCTGCCATCGAAGCGGCGCAACGTGGCTCAGAGCTCATCAATGGGTTACTCAGCTTTTCGCGCAAGCAGCCCCTGGAGCCCGAGGTGGTGGACATCAACACCCAGCTTCTGCATGTGGAGCGTCTGGTGTCGCGTACCTTGCCCAGCGCGCTGACTTTGGATGTTCAGGTTGCGAAACCCCCGCTGATGGTGCGGATGAACCCCAACCAGTTTCAAAACGCGGTGCTCAATCTGATCCTTAATGCTCGTGATGCCAGCGACTCAAAGGGCCTGATTTCAGTGGCTTGCAGCACAGTGTCATTGAACCCATCCAACGCCTTCCAGTGGCATTTGCCTACCGGTAACTATGTGCGTGTACAGGTTCGCGACTTTGGTTGTGGCATGGATGAAGTCACCCGGTCGCGTGCCTTCGAGCCATTTTTCACGACCAAGCCTGCAGGCAAAGGCAATGGCCTGGGTTTAT
Source organism: Rhodoferax lithotrophicus (assembly GCF_019973615.1). Classification (GTDB taxonomy): domain Bacteria; phylum Pseudomonadota; class Gammaproteobacteria; order Burkholderiales; family Burkholderiaceae_C; genus Rhodoferax; species Rhodoferax lithotrophicus. The sequence continues at coordinate 643,357 of NZ_AP024238.1, forward strand.
CGATGGTTTATGGATTTGTGCGCCAGACGGCTGGCGCAATTGACATTGACAGCGCGCTGGGGCAGGGCACCTGCTTTAGCCTGTTGTTGCCGGCCTATGAAGCGGTTGCAGACTTGGCACGACCCGGCGCGATGCCTGCGCCAAACAGCCAGGGGCTTTGCTTGCTGGTCGAGGACGACGCAGGTGTCAGGCAGCTGGCTAGGCGCAACTTGCTGGATCTGGGGTATTCGGTTGTAGAAGCTGAAAACGGTGTCGAGGCACAAGCTATATTGCGGGGTGTGTCAAAAATTAATTTGCTGCTGTCTGATATTGCCATGCCCGGGGGGGTGGATGGCCGCGACGTTGCGCGCCAGGCCTTGGCGCGCGGGGACATTCCCAAAGTTTTGTTGATGAGCGGATTCGCCCCTGAAACCGGTGCGTCACTGCCAGCACCCCTGTTGGCCAAGCCGTTTTCCAAGGCACAGCTGGCTGTGGCCTTGCAGCGCTTGGAGCGTCAATGAGCAGCCCTTCCCCAGTGGCACCCAGCCCGCTGAACGCACTGATCTACATAGTTGAGGACGACAGCGGTGTGGCGCAAATCATGCAACGCAACCTGGCCGAGTTCGGTTTTCATGTCGAAGTGTTCAGTACAGCCGCAACGGTCATTCGGCGCCTGAAATTGGAGCGACCCGATTTGTGCATTGTTGACTTGGGCTTGCCAGACATGGATGGTATCGAATTGATGTCCCATATCACGCGGGTGAGCTCCTGTGGTCTGCTGGTGGTGACAGGCCGGGGGCAAACCATTGACCGGGTCATGGGTCTGGAGTTGGGCGCTGACGACTATGTGGTGAAACCATTCGAGCCACGCGAGTTGGTGGCACGGGTGCGCAGCGTTTTGCGACGCCGCACCGCGTCAGGCAGCGGTAGCGTCAATCGGCCGTGCCGCTATGCCAGTTTTCTTGGCTGGCGGCTGGATTGCTCCGCCAATCTGCTGTGTTCTCCGGATGGACAAGACAATTTTCTGGGAACGGCAGAGATTCATGTGCTGCGCGTGTTCCTGGAGCATCCGTACCAAATCCTGACCCGTGAGCAGCTCTTTGGGCAACGCAATATCTCACCGCTGGACCGCAGTATCGACGTGCGGATTTCGCGCTTGCGCCGAAAACTGGAAGTTGATCCGCAGCAGCCCAAGATCATCAAAACCGTGTACGGGTCGGGCTATATGCTTTCGGCGGCTGTTGAGTGGTCCTAAGGCAACGCTGAACACGTCCCAACCTGACCATTGTGGATGCCACCATCATTGACGCACCGAGTTCGACCAAGAATGTCGACAAGGCCCGTGACCCGGACATGCACCAAACCCGCAAGGGCCAGCAGTGGTACTTTGGCATGAAGTTGCACATCGGTGTGGACAGCCAAAGTGGTCTGACGCACCACGCTGTGGTCACAGCGGCCAACGTGCATGGCAAACATCCGTTGCCAGATTTGTTGCATGGCAACGAGCAACGCGTCTATGGTGACAGTGCTTATGCCAGCCAGAAGGAGTTGATCCACAGTGCAGCGCCCAAGGCCAAAGACTTCACCAATCAGCGTACCCGGCGCAATGGTTTGGTCAACGAAGAACTCAAAGCCAGGAATCACAACAAATCCAAAATCCGCTCACGCGTTGGAGCACGTGTTTGCGGTGGTCAAGCGCCTGTGGGGATTTGGCAAGGTGCGTTACCGCGGACTGCAAAAGAATGCAACACGGGCATTTACGGCGTTGGCACTGGCCAATATCTATCTGTGCCGAGAGCGGTTGATGGCACAGGTGCGTCCATGAGGGCGCGATAGAGGGCGGCCAGCCCGCCAAACAGCCCCCAAAGGGGTCAACGCGAGCTCACTTGAGCACAATCTCGACTACTGATAGCTTCGCGCTACTTTGACGGTACTTGTTCAGCGTTGCCTTAATTCCTTATCAAGGGCCAAGCGCACTATCCGTATCGCCGGAACCGTTGGATAACGTGGCAACTTTTTAATCAACGCCACAGGCAAATCTGAAAGCAATACCAAGGCAGATGCCAGTGTGTCGTAGCCTGCAATTCGCTGATGGTCGGCCAGCGCGACATAACAAGCCGTCACGCGGCGGTGAACATCCTGCGTGACTTGTTGTTTGAAATAGCTATCCAGCGGCTCTGACCCGCTATGAAATTCCGATCACTCATGACCACCATCAAGTTGAGCGACTTGAGATTGACAGCCACTCATCCTGGTTTCAATAGCTTGGCACGACTGGCAAAGATACGCACCATGGTCGGTGTAGGTTCAGGTGGATTGAGTAGAGCCTGGGCAAAGTATGACTGATCAGCCAAAGACAAACAAATGACCTCGGCTTGCTTGATGGCTCTTTGTGCGGCATCCTAGACCGCACTCACCACGAAGTCGGTCATTGTGTGGCTCTGTCATTCAGCAGCACGCTTGAGTGTGGCATGGAGATCAAAGCTGATACGGGCTTCAAGACGTGCTGTGCTTGAGGCGGCTGGCATGTGATTCCTTTGGGTGTGGGTTCTTGCTTGGGACTTGAAAATGCAAGACGACCTAATCGTACTGTTCGTTCCAGGTCGTTTTAAAATCTTCTATAACCGCCAAGAATGCGTGCAGTATTGCGGACGAATCATCTTTGCGATGGACACAACTAAGGTCCACATAGGCAGGAAACGTATTTTCAAAAAGGCGATAGACAACCTTAGGAATCCTAAGAGTTGTCACTGACTTCGGGACGATGGTGACTCCCAAGCCAGCAGAAACCAGTGCGATTCCCGTGACAGCATCACCCACAACTTGGGAAATGTCTGGCATGAAACCCACACCACTGCAGAGTTCGATGACTTTATCAACGAAATTTGGGCGATCACCCGTTGGGAACAACACTAGCGGATGATTTTCCAATTCCCGGAATGAAATGGTTCCTTGTTTGTTCAACGGGTGTTCTTCATTTAGTGCCAAATAAAGAGGCTCGTTGATGATCAATGAGTTTTCAATGTCTGGGTGCAGGAGTGGCATGCGATGAAAGCCGATCGTTATCCGTTTTTGTCGCAATGCTTCAATTTGCTCACCCTTGGACATCGTATGCAAAACGACTCTGACACCAGGATGAGTGACACGGAACAGATGTAGTAATTCGGGAATCACACTAAAAATACCCGTCCCAAAGATCCCGATGTCAAGTCGGCCAAGCTTACCTTGACCAGCGCGAACAGTGCGCTCTACAGCTTGTTCCATCAAATGCCGAATATTTCTGGCTTCCGACAGAAACATGTTTCCTGCTTGCGTCAGCTCTACACCGCGCGGCGTGCGGACAAACAACTGAACATTGAGTTCTTGTTCCAGTTGCTGAATCTGCCGCGTCAGTGGTGGCTGCGAAATATGCAAACGCAACGCGGCGCGTCCGATATTTAGCTCCTCGGCGACCACGATGAAGGATTTGAGATGCCGAATATCCATACGTGACTCCGAATTTATTCCGTTGACTTATTGATGTCAAAGTACGCGATTTCATACATTGAGTGCATGAAGGCAAAGGTATTCCACCATTTTATGCATGACTAGTGAGTGGCCGACTGAAACCTCCTACCAAAATCAGCTTCGGCAAGCATGTGCAGCGAATTTCCTTTGTGTATTCGCTGGATACGGTAACTACAGCCTAATCCATACCTAAAACGCATTACAGAGCGGCTTCATTAGTATTGGACGGTAATTCATCTGTTGCGTAAATTTGGGGCCTTGAACCAGATGGTTGTGACTTTTAACGAAAGATCACCATTGGATTGAAAAACCTCAAAAGATATAAATTTAGGAGCAGCAGATGAGAAAGAGTCAACGCACTCGGCAGATTCGAAACTTTCCCATGACACGACATCTTCGTAATGTCATTGGGATGATTCTCGGTGGGATCGGGGCCTTTGGTTCAGCTCACGCAGTAGGGATTGAAACTGATAACCCGGACATCAAAATGTCTTGGGATAACACCTTTAAGTACAGTGCTGGCTGGCGCGTCGCGGATGTTGATAGCAAGATTGCGGACAACTCGATTGGAGTTCAGGTGAACACCAATGATGGCGATCTCAACTTTAAAAAGGGCGCGATGATTTCCAACCGTGTGGATTGGCTGTCTGAGTTTGATCTTCGCTATAAGAAAAACTTCGGCTTGCGCATCAGTGGTGCCGCGTGGTACGACGAAATCTACAACCGAAGCAATGACAACGCTGGTGTCATGGGGGGTGCGCTGGTTAATTCCACATCGGTGCCCTACAACCAGTTCACGGATGCCACGCGCGCTATACATGGCCGCAAGGCTGAATTCCAGGATGCTTTTGTCTACGGCAGTTTCGCGCCGAATGATATGAACGTGAATGTCAAGCTGGGGCAGTTTACCCAGCTTTATGGCGAAAGCCTTTTCTTCGGATACAACGGCATTGCGGGGGCGCAGACACCGCTTGATTTGGCGCGGGCACTTTCAGTGCCCAATTCTCAGTTCAAGGAGGTTGCGATGCCGGTGCAGCAATTGTCGACCCAGGTCCAGATCAATCCCGGGTTGACTGTCGGTGCGTACTACCAATTTGAGTGGAAGAAAAACCGTCTTCCGGGGGTGGGCAGCTACTTCAGTTTTGCTGATTTTACTGATGCGGGGGGTGAAAATATCTTGCTGGGGGGACCCTCGGTTCATCGTGGCGAGGATATGAAGGCCAGTGATTCCGGCCAGGGAGGTGCCCAAGTGAAATTCAAGGTCGGCGATACCGAGTACGGCCTCTATGTTGCTCAATTTCACGACAAGATGCCGCAGTTTTATGTACGTCCAGGCGTGAATCCCCGTGGGGGGACGGACATCGGCGACTACGTCATGGTCTATGGGGAAAAGATCAAAACTTACGGTGCCAGTTTCAGTACTCTGCTCGGTGAAACCAATGTGGCGGGCGAGCTTTCTTTTCGCACCAACCAACCCTTGATGGCCATTGGTAACACCATGATATTACCGGGCGGAACAGCCTTTAACGGTAATGACAACCCAGCCTATCCAGTGGGCGATACGCTGCACCTCAATCTGTCGGCGATCACTGTGTTGGGTGCTAGTCCGCTGTGGCAGGGGGCTAGTTTCGTCGGTGAATTTGCTTACAACCAGCGGATGAAGATTACCAAGAACGAAGCTGCACTTGATCCAATGGCGACCGAAAGTGCCAGCGCCATCCAGTTGGTGTTCCAGCCGGAGTATTTTCAAGTGTTGCCGGGACTAGACCTTCAGGTGCCGATAGGCCTGTCCTACGGCATCAGTGGTCGATCATCGGTGGCGGGTGTGGGCTCGCTGATGCCTTCAGAGGGCAATGGCAACATCAGCTTGGGTATTAAGGCGGATTACAAAAAGACTTGGCAAGCGGGCCTGAGCTACACCCATTACTTCGGGAATGGCGGTTCGGTAATCAAGTACAACACCCCCGCACCGACACTTTCTTACGACAACTTCCATGGCGACCGGGATTTCATTTCTCTGTCAATCCAGCGCACCTTCTAAGCCAATCCATTATTTCGAGACTGTAATCATGAAAAAAACCATGTTGTGCGCGACCGTTGTTGCGCTGATGACCGGTACCACCAGCAACTTTGCGGCGGTCGGTGCCGATGAGGCCGCCAAGTTGAAAACCACACTCACGCCTTTTGGTGGCGAAAAAACCGCCAACAAAGATGGCAGCATTCCGGCTTGGGACGGCAAGACAAGCGTGGCCGCCACGCCCAAGGCGGGCGACATTCCCACGCAGGTGTTTGCCAGCGAGAAGCCAGTGGTGCAGATTTCGGCCAAAAACATGACCCAGTACGCCGATAAGCTGAGCGAAGGTACCCAGGCGCTGCTGAAGAAGTACCCTGACACTTTCCGGGTCGATGTGTACCCAACGCACCGCACCGCTGTGGCACCCCAGTACGTGTACGACAACACGTTCAAAAATGCGACCAACTGCAAGACCAAGGCGGGTGGCTATTCGGTCGAGGGGTGCTTTGGCGGCATTCCATTCCCTATACCCAAGGATGGTGCCGAGGCGATCTGGAACTACCTGCTGCGTGTCGAGGCCGAGTCCACCGAGGTCTCGTTCAAGAACATTGTGGGTACTTCCGATGGCATGCGCACCCTGGCCACGCAAAACGACCAGGCCAACCAATACCCGTTCTATTACAAGGACGGTTCTGTGGAAAAGTGGAGCGGCGAGTATTTTCTGCAACGCTTTTCCACCGTTGCACCACCGTTCAAGGCGGGCGAGTCACTGGTGATTCGTGACGGTGTGGATGTGGCCACACCACGTCAGACCTGGCAGTACTTGGTTGGCCAGCGCCGGGTTCGCCGCGCCCCCACCGTGGCTTATGACACGCCTGACTTTGTGTCCTCCGGTGCCAATTACTTTGATGAAGTGATGGGCATCATGGGCCACCCGGACCGCTACCAGTGGAAGCTAGTGGGCAAGAAGGAAATGTATGTGCCCTACAACGCAAATGCCCTGGTCACCGCTTCTGAAGAAGATGCGTTTGCCAAGCGACACATGAATCCGGACAAGCTGCGCTGGGAGTTGCACCGTGTCTGGGAGGTTGAGGCCACCGTGGCCGCTGGCAAACGTCATGCCGTTCCCAAGCGTCGTTATTACCTTGACGAGGACACCTGGCTGCTGACGTTGATGGACGGCTACGACCCCGAGGGCAAGCTGTGGCGCACCACGCAAGTGTTCCCTTATGTGGTGCCCGCCATTCCGGCAGTGGTCATCAAACCCGTGACGGTGTTTGACCTGCAAAAGGGCACCATGAGTATGGTGCAGTCGCTTAATGGTGGCTCTTTCAAGGTGTTGTCAAAGCGCAAATCGGAAAACTACTTTACCGGTGACGCAGTGGCTGCCGACGCAAGCCGCTAAGCAAACAAGCCTGCCCAGGGGGAACGAGTTTCCCTCTTGGTAGGTTCTGCCGATCCCGGATTCACGGGTTTTGGGCAATCAATTTTGGGAATCGATCAATGGACGCACGTGGTTTGACGCGGCGGTGGCTTGCTGCTGCCGTCTTTTTGGGCTGTGCCAGCCCGCTGATAGGTGGTGCCGCAACTGCCAGCAAAGCAGAGGTGGGCGGGCGCATGGATGTGCTGGACATGCCAGCCCGCCTGTCCGAGCGGGCCAAGTCGGCGGTATTGAATGCTGTGGCAATCGCTGGCCAGCGTGTGGTGGCTGTGGGTGAGGCGGGCATCATCCTGCTCAGTGACGACAACGGTCAGACTTGGCGCCAGGCCAAGGTGGTGCCAACCAGCGTCACCTTGACCAACGTCCGCTTTGCCACCGCCAGCACCGGCTGGGCCGTGGGCCACAGTGGCGTGGTGTTGAAAACCACAGACAGCGGCGAGAACTGGGCGCGTCAGTTGGATGGCAAGCAAGCGGCGCAAATTGAGCTGGCAGCTGCGGATGCGGCCATGCAAAGTAATGCGGAAGCCGGTGCAAGGCGCCAGCGCGATGCGCAACGCATGGTGACAGAGGGGGCAGACAAACCCTTTTTGGACGTTTATTTTTTTGACGAGCAAAACGGTCTGGTCGTCGGGGCTTATGGCCTGATTTTCGCTACTCGTGATGGTGGCAAAACCTGGGTGTCGCAGCTCGGTCTGGTGGACAACCCGAAGAGTCGGCATCTTTACCACTTTGCAGTCGCTGGCACTGAGCTTTTGCTGACTGGCGAACAAGGCGCGCTTTACCGGGTCAGCGAGGCTGGTCAGCGCTTCACCGCCATGTCAAGCCCTTATGCCGGCACCTTGTTTGGTGCGCTCGCGGTGCCCGGTGGCAACACCCTGGTCTTTGGACTGCGTGGCAATGCCTTTGTCTCACCAGACCAGGGCACCAGCTGGACTAAGGTGGACTTTGTCCAACCCATCACGCTGACGGCGGGTACCCGTCTGCGCGATGGCCGCTGGGTGGTGGCCGATGAAACCGGGCGCGTGCTGGTCAGTCGCGACGGTACGCAGTTTGTCAACCCTGGCGTGACAAAAATGAATGCAGCAACCGGCGTGGTGGAAGCTGCTGATGGATCACTGGTGCTGTCCACCCAGCACGGCGCGGTGCGTGTTGCAGCCAGCGCCCTGAATTCGGAGCAAAAGAAATGAGTTATGTGGCCCCTTCACCAGATGTTGGTGCTGTTTCCCTGGAGGACTTTGACTCCGCATCAGGATCATTAATCGAACGCGCGCTGTTCAACAACCGGCTCGTCATTGTGCTGCTGTGTTTGATTGCCACCGTGGTGCTGGGTTTTCAGGCCACTGGCCTGACCCTGAATGCGGCGTTCGAGAAGATGATTCCGACCAAGCACCCGTACATTGCCAATTTTCTTGAAAACCGCTCGCAGTTGGCCGGTGCGGGTAACAACTTGCGCATTGCCATTGAAACCAAAAACAGCACGATTTTTGACGCGGCCTATCTTGAGGTGGTGCGCAAGGTTAACGACGAGGTTTTTTTGTACCCTGGCGTTGACCGCCCCTTCATGAAATCCCTGTGGTCGCCTGCCGTGCGCTGGACCGGGGTGACCGAAGAGGGGCTGGACGGTGGCCCGGTGATCCCCGAGGATTACTCGGGCACACCCGCCAACATCGACCAGGTGCGTCTGAATGTCGAACGCTCGGGCGAAATTGGCCAGCTGGTGGCGGCCAACTTCAAGTCCAGCATTGTGCTGGTGCCGCTGCAGGAAAAGGCCGCCGACACCGGCGCGCGCATTGACTACAACGACCTCTCCAAACGGGTCGAAAAACTGCGCCAGACCTACGAGACCGACGACATCAAGATTCACGTCACCGGCTTTGCCAAAGTGGTGGGTGATCTGCTGGCGGGTTTGCAGCAGGTGTTGGTCTTTTTTGCCATTGCCATCGTCATTTGTGCGGTGGTGCTGTTCTGGTATACGCGCTGTATTCGCAGCACGTTGCTGGTGGTGGCGTGTTCGGTGGTAGCCGTGATCTGGTTGCTGGGCCTGCTGCCCACGCTGGGGTTTGAGCTTGACCCCTATTCGGTGCTGGTGCCATTTTTGGTGTTCGCCATCGGCATGAGCCATGGCGCGCAAAAAATGAACGGCATCATGCAAGACATTGGGCGTGGGACGCACAAGCTGGTGGCTGCGCGCTTCACTTTTCGCCGTCTGATTCTGGCTGGGGTGACCGCGCTGCTGGCCGATGCGGTGGGCTTTGCGGTGCTGATGGTGATTCAGATTCAGGTCATTCAGGATCTGGCTATTACCGCTAGCATTGGCGTGGCGGTGCTGATTTTTACCAACCTGATTCTGTTGCCCATTCTGTTGTCGTATACCGGCGTGAGTGCCACAGCCGCCCGGCGCAGCCTGAAGTCAGAGCTGGCTGAGGCGCAGGATGCCGGTCATGTCAAGCACCCGTTCTGGGCATTTCTTGACCTGTTCACACAGCGCAAGTGGGCGACTGTCGCCATCGTCGTCGCAACGATCATGGGCATCATCGGGCTAGTGGTCAGCTTCCAGCTCAAGATTGGCGACACCGATCAAGGTGCCCCCGAGCTTCGACCTGACTCGCGTTACAACCGTGACAACGCCTTCATGGTGTCCAACTACGCCGCCAGTTCGGATGTCTACATCGTGATGGTGAAAACACCGCAGTTTCATTGCGCGCACTACGACACCATCATGGCAGTGGATGCCCTGGAACAAGAGTTGAAGCAGTTGCCCGGTGTGGAGGCCACCAATTCACTGGCGGGTTTGAGCAAGCTAGCGGCAGCCGGACTCAATGAAGGCAGCTTGAAGTGGTATGAGATTCCGCGCAGCCAGGAGATGCTCAACTCGATCATTACCCGTGCCCCTCGTGAGTTGTTCAACCAGAACTGTGACCTGCTGACGGTGTATGCCTACCTCAAGGACCACAAGGCCGATACGCTGGACAGCGTGGTCAAGACGGTAGAGGCTTTTGCCGCCAAGCATGACAGCGCTGAGATCAAGTTCTTGTCTGCGGCGGGCAATGCCGGCATTGAGGCTGCCACCAACATGGTGGTCAAGAAAGCCAACACCGAAATGCTGATGCTGGTCTATCTGGCGGTGATTGTGCTGGCCTTTGTCACCTTCCGCTCCTGGCGGGCGGTGGTGTGTGCGGTGCTGCCGCTGATGCTGACCTCGGTGTTGTGCGAGGCGCTGATGGTCGCGCTCAATATCGGCGTGAAAGTGGCTACGCTGCCGGTGATCGCGCTGGGGGTCGGCATTGGGGTGGATTACGCGCTGTATGTGCTGACGGTGACGCAGGCCCAGTTGCAGGCGGGCAAAAGCCTCTCGGAGGCCTATTACAAAGCGCTGTTGTTCACCGGCAAGGTGGTGGTGCTCACTGGCATCACGCTGGGCATTGCGGTGGCTACCTGGATTTTTTCACCGATCAAGTTTCAGGCGGATATGGGCATTTTGTTGGCCTTCATGTTTGTCTGGAACATGTTGGGCGCGCTGATTTTGCTGCCGGCGCTGGGCCACTTCTTGTTGCGTCAGAAAAAGCCCGTTGTTGTCTAGTGCTGACGCATTGATGCCATTGACATTTATTCCCTTGAATATTGCGAGAGATTCCCATGTACAAGCACCTTCTGGTTCCCCTCGACGCATCGGGACTGGCCACTGAAATTGTTTCCCAAGCCGTGTCCTTTGCGGCAGCACTTGGCGCACGCATCACGTTCTTTACGGCGCAGGCCGACTTTGGTGCCACGGATCAGGGTGCGTTGCAGCGCACGGTGGCCCCGGATCGTTATTCGGAGCATCTGGCGGGCGAAGCGCGCGGCATTTTGCAAAAGGCCGAGTCGGCTGCGAAAGCGGCCGGGGTGGACTGCACATCCATCATCCGCACCAGTGACCGACCCGCCGAGGTGATTCTTGACGTGGCCCGGGCCGAGGCTTGCGACCTGATCTTCATGGCCTCACACGGGCGCAAGGGCCTTCGCGGGCTGCTGCTGGGCTCCCAAACGCAAAAGGTGCTCGCCAGCACACGCATTCCGGTGTTGGTGGCCACGGTGGAAAGCAACCAGTCAGACCCATACGGGCAGATGGCGGTTGCCATTATTCAGGACGAGCACCGCTCGCTGGCTGCTGTGGTGCGCGGCCTGCTTTATCTGGTGGAACATGCTGTGGCGGGTAAATCCACGCTGGATGTGCCGCTGGCGCTGCAGATGATTCACTACATTGATGCATTTCCAGAGCGCTTACATCACCCGAAGGAGGACGCGTATCTGTTCGAGCGCCTGGCCGCACGAACCAGCACGTGTGATGCGGCCATCAAGGAACTGCGTGCGCAACACGCAGACGGCGGTGCGCAGGTGCAGGCGATGCAAACGGCTGTTGAACATTTCGCCGCGGTACAAGGTGATGCGGGCGAGGCGCTGGCCGCAGTTGCCAGCGCGGTCAATGTGTTTGCCCAGGTGCAATGGAACCATATGAATCTTGAAGAGCAAACGATTCTTCCCGAAGCCCGCAAGCATCTGACCGAACAAGACTGGATGCTGATTTACACCGCCTTTTCTGCCAACGGCGACCCGCGATTTGATGCCGACCTGGGTGATGGTTTCAAAAGCCTTTACAGCCGCATCATGAACTTGGCAGATAAGTAGTTTTATAAATTTGTGAATGATTTTTACGGATTTATAAATTTATAAAAAATGAAATTTAGACCATTGCTTTCATGTCTGGAACTTTTCTCGGCAGGGGTTAAGAGCGCTGTTTTTTCAGGGCAAAAAGCCAGGAAAAAGTCCCTGGATTTAGGGGTTTTCCCTTGGAATCATGCGGGTTTCAGCGCTTTCAAAAATATTGGCAAACAAATTGCGATGTTGTCTTCATGACAACGTTTTCATCATGCAAATACACCCCCAATTCATCGCCGCTTGCGCGTCTGTTTTTCGCCCTGAGCCAGGTGTTTGCAGGTTTGGAAATCCAGCTGTTTGGCAGTCAAGAGTGAGTCCTATGTCAGCGTTCCAAATCAGGATTATTGAAACCGGCGAATGTTTTCCATGCGACTCAGATCAGTCGGTTCTGGAGGGCATGGTGAAGCTGGGCAAACGGGGCATTCCGGCGGGTTGCCGGGGTGGTGCCTGTGGTGTGTGCAAGGTCGAGGTGGTGTCTGGCAGCCTTGAGCGAAAGGTGATGAGCCGCTCACACGTGAGTGAAGAGGACGAAAAGAATGGCCGCGTTCTGGCCTGCCGGATCTCGCCGAGCAGCGACCTTGAACTGCGTGTGATTGGTGGGATGAAGCGATCGGTATGCAAGCAGGAATCTGAAAAAAGTTTCCTGAAATAGTTGGTTTCGTTTTTTAACAAGAGGAGATAGATATGGCAATGACAGGTGTTTTACGTCCAGGGCATGCGCAAATTCGGGTGCTTGATCTTGAAGAAGGTGTGCGTCACTACCGCGATATTCTTGGCCTGGTGGAAACCGGTCGTGATGCGCAGGGGCGTGTTTATTTCAAATGTTGGGATGAACGCGACCACAACAGTTTTATTCTTCGCCAGGCAGACTGTGCGGGTCTGGACTTTTTTGGTTTCAAGGTGCTTGACACCGCCACACTGAACAAGCTTGATGCCGATTTGCAAGCCTACGGCGTGAAGACCGAGCGCATCCCGGCTGGCGACATGCTGGAAACCGGTGAGCGCGTGCGCTTTGAGATTCCCAGCGGCCACCTGATCGAACTGTATGCTGAAAAGACCTCGGTGGGCAATGGTTGCGGCCTGGTGAATCCAGTGGCCTGGACGGCAGATTCTGAGCGCGGCATTGCGCCGGTGCGTCTTGACCACGCCTTGCTCTACGGCCCCAATGTGGCAGCTGTGCAAAAGTTGTTTACCGAAGTGCTGGGTTTCTACCTGGTAGAGCGCGTGCTGACGCCGGATGGTGCTGGCAATGTCGCGATCTGGCTGTCGTGTGGGCACAAAGTGCATGACATTGCGTTTGCCGAATACCCCGAGCCGGGCAAGCTGCATCACTGCTCTTTCCTGTTGGAAACCTGGGAAGAAGTGCTGCGCGCCGGCGACATCATGTCGGTCAACAAGACTCCGGTCGATATTGGCCCCACCCGCCACGGTGTCACGCGTGGCTGCACCATCTATGCGTGGGATCCCTCGGGCAACCGGTTTGAGACCTTCATGGGGGGCTATCAACCGTACCCGGATTACAAGGAAGCACTCACCTGGACCTTTGACAATTTTGGTCAAGGCCTGGACTACCCGCAGCGCAAGTTGCACGAAACCTTCCTGACTGTGGTGAGCTAAAGCCCAAGCCATGGCACCTGTTTTGCCCCCTGAAGAACAGCTCCAGCCCATGGACACCACGCGGCGTTTCGTGCGCCTGCGTGGTGAGCGCGGCAACGGGTTCATCGAGTTCGATTTCGCCATTGGTGAGCCGGAAGTGTTTGTGGAGCTGATTCTTGGCCGCGACGCGTTTGCCGAGTTTTGCACCACCAACCAGGTCGAGATGCTCCCACCGGTGGCACCGCATGGTGCGCATGACGAGCCACGCAGCGACTGGGACTGGCGGCTGGCCGATGCCACCAAAACCCGATTCAAGTAAACCTAACTGAGGAACCACCCATGCAAATTGATCTACGTACGGTCAGCATTGAGCCCCTGCGCAACACCTTCGATCATTTGGCTCGCCGCTTTGGCGACAAGCCGGCATCGCGCTACCAGGAAGGCAGCTACGATATTCAGGCGGCTGAAAACCTGCATTACCGCCCCACCTGGGACCCGGAACAGGCGCTCTACGACACCAGCATCACCAAAATCGTGATGAAAGACTGGTACGCGTTGAAAGACCCACGCCAGTATTACTACAGCACCTATACCCTGGCACGTGCCCGCCAGCAAGACACTACCGAAGCCAACTTCAACTTTGTCGAGTCGCGGGGGCTGGATGCCATGCTGCCTGACGATTTGAAGCGCATTGCCCTGAATGTGCTGGTGCCCTTGCGCCATGCCGCCTGGGGTGCCAACATGCACAACACCTTTATTTGCGGCTATGGTTTTGGCACCACCTTTACCCAGCCCTGCATGTACCACGCTATGGACCAATTGGGCATTGCCCAGTACCTGTCGCGGCTGGGCTTGTTGCTGGGTGACACCGAAGCTTTGGCCGAAGGTAAGATCGCTTGGCTGGATGGTGAAGCCTGGCAGCCCCTGCGCCGCTATGTTGAAGACTGCTTGGTGCTGCGCGACCCAATGGAGTTGTTTGTGGCGCAAAACGCCGCGCTCGACGGCATTCTGTACCCGCTGGTTTACGAACGCATCGTGGACGATTTTCTGTCGGTGCGCGGTGCTTCAGCGGTAGCCATGCTGACCCAGTTCATGAGCGACTGGTTTGGTGAAACGCGCAAGTGGGTGGATTCCGTGCTGCGCACCGCCGCCAGCGAATCCGAGGCCAACCGTCTGGTGTTGCAGGAATGGACCAAGACGTGGCGCGACCGTGCCGCAACGGCCATGTTGCCCATTGTTGAGCTGGCGCTTGGCTCAGGTGCGGATGCAGCGCTTGGCGAGGAAGTTGATGCGTTCAAAGCCCGCATGAAGAAAAACGGCATCGAGATCTGAAAGACCACCATGTCCACTGTATTTATTGCCCTTCAAACCAATGAAGACACCCGCCCAATCATTGATGCCATCTTGATTGACAACCCGCACGCCATCGTCAACCGCGACCCGGCCATGGTGAAGATCAACGCCGAGGGACGGCTTGACATCCACCGCACCACCATCGAAGAGCAGGTGGGCCGTGCCTACGACCTGCAGGAGCTGCAAGTCAACCTGATCACTCTGAGTGGTCACGTGGATGAGACCGAAGACACCTTCTCGCTTTTCTGGAACGCTTAACAAGGAGACTGACATGGATATGAAAGTTGCTAAAAAGAAACTCGGGCTGAAAGAAAAATACAAACTGCTCACCCGGGATCTTGGCTGGCCCATCAGCTACCAAAAGATGGATGACGCTTTTCCGTATGTGACGTACGAAGGCATCAAGGTACACGACTGGGACAAGTGGGAAGACCCGTTTCGCCTGACGATGGATTCGTACTGGAAATACCAAGCCGAAAAAGAGCGCAAGTTCTACGCCATCATTGATGCGCACGCGCAAAACAACGGCCACCTCAACATCACCGATGCCCGTTACCTGAGCGCCCTGAAGATTTTCCTGCAAGCCATCAGCCCGGGTGAATATGCCGCCCACAAAGGGTTTGCCCGCGCCGGGCGGGAATTTCCTGGCGTCGGCACGCAAGTGGCCTGCCAGATGCAGGCGATTGATGAAATTCGTCATGCGCAGACGCAGATCCATGCGATGTCGAATTACAACAAGTACTACAACGGCTTTCACGCCTTTGCCGATTCGCGCGACCGCATTTGGTACACCTCGGTGGCTCGCTCGTTTTTTGACGATGCCATGTCGGCCGGCCCGTTCGAGTTCATGATCGCCATTGGTTTCTCGTTTGAATATGTGCTGACCAACCTGCTGTTCGTGCCGTTCATGTCGGGCGCTGCCTACAACGGCGACATGGCCACGGTGACCTTCGGGTTCTCGGCCCAGTCGGATGAAGCCCGCCACATGACGCTGGGTCTGGAATGCATCAAGTTCATGCTGGAGCAAGACCCGGCCAACCTGCCCATTGTGCAGGGCTGGATTGACAAGTGGTTCTGGCGTGGTGTGCGGGTGTTGGGCCTGGTCAGCACCATGATGGACTACATGCTGCCCAAACGCGTGATGTCGTGGCGTGAAGCTTGGGACATTTACGGTGTGGAGAACGGTGGCGCTTTGTTCAAAGACCTGGCACGCTACGGCATTCGTGCGCCCAAGGGCTGGGCAGATGCCGAAGCGGCGATTGACCACATGTCGCACCAGTTCATGCTGGGCTTGTACCAGTGGAGCTTTGGGACTGCCTTTCACAGCTGGATCCCGTCGGATGAAGACATGGACTGGCTGTCTGCCAAGTACCCGGCCACCTTCGACAAATACTACCGTCCGCGCTGGGACCACATCAAGAAATTGGCCGCTGCTGGCACACCGTTCAAGAACTTCGGTCTGGCCAAACTCTGCCAGACCTGCCAGCTGCCCGTGGTGTTTACCGAGCCGGGGGACCCCACCATGCTGTGCCACCGCGAGACCGAGTACAAGGGCGAAAAATACCACTTTTGCTCGGACCACTGCCAGGACATTTTTGCCAACGAACCGGAAAAATACATCCAGGCGTGGTTGCCCATGCCAGCCCTGTTCCAAGAGCCGCACTATGGTGATATTGGTGCCTGGATGGACTGGGTGGGCATGAAGCCCGGTCAGGACAACGGCGATTTTGCGGACTCGCAGGACAAGGCCAACTTTGAGAAGTGGCGCGGCATGGCCACCACCAACCAGTAGGCCCAATCGCCGCTCACTGAAAAGGCGGCTGCCATCGCTTGTGATGCAGCCGCTTATTCCACCCCCATTCAAACAAGGAGCATTCACATGCCAGTAGTCGCAACCAAAGAATATGTTGGTGTGTCGCGGGATACCGTGGCTAACTTCAACGGCAAGCAACTCGTTTATGCGAGTTGGGATCAACACTTGCTATTTGCCGCACCATTTTTGATGTGTGTGCCGCCTGAGATGACCTTTCGCGAACTGGTCAACGGGCCGTTGACCGCATTGACTCAGCCTGACCCTGATGCCGCCCAGATTGACTGGGTACAGGTGCAATGGCTCAAATCCAATCAGCACTGGATGCCCAATTTCGATGCCAGCTTGGCTGACAACGGTATTGGTCACAAGGACCAGATCCGCTTTCGCACACCCGGCCTCAACAGCTTGCTCCTGAAAGACTGATGACCCTATGAGCTATCAATTGACCATCGAGCCTCTCGGTCAAACCATCGAGGTTGAGGAAGGCCAAACCATTCTTGATGCGGCACTGCGCGCAGGTATTTATTTGCCCCATGCTTGTTGCCATGGCTTGTGTGCCACGTGCAAGGTGCAGGTGCTCGATGGTGAGGTGGATCACGGGCCGGTGTCACCGTTTGCCCTGATGGACTTCGAGCGTGACGAGCAGAAGTGCCTGGCCTGCTGTGCCACGCCGCAGAGCGATCTGGTGATTGAAACCGAGATTGAGGAGGATGTGGATGCCGAAAACCTGCCGGTACGCGACTATGACGGTGTGGTGAGCCGCATTGAATCCCTCACCCCCACCATCAAAGGGGTCTGGATTACGCTGGATACGCCGCAGGGTATGCATTTTCAGGCCGGGCAATATGTCAATTTGCACCTGCCCGGCGGCATTGGTAGCCGCGCCTTTTCGGTGGCCAGTGCACCAGCGGCGGGCAGTGAGGTGGAACTCAATATCCGCATCATCCCGGGCGGGCAGGGCACAAGCTATGTGCATGAGCAGATGAAGGTGGGCGAACGGGTACGTATTTCAGGGCCTTACGGGCGCTTTTTTGTGAAGAAATCGGCGCAGGTGCCGATGATTTTTATGGCCGGTGGCTCTGGCTTGTCAAGTCCGCGTTCCATGATTCTTGATCTGCTGGCGCAAGACTGCGAACTGCCGATCACACTGGTCTACGGCCAGCGCATTCGGGCAGAGCTTTACTACCACGATGAATTCCTGGCCTTGGCTGAACGCTACGGTAACTTTACCTACGTGCCTGCGCTGTCGGGTGAGCCGCCAACCAGTGACTGGCAGGGTTTTCGAGGCTTCGTGCATGAGGCTGCCAAAGCACACTTTGACAACGATTTCCGGGGCCACAAAGCCTATCTTTGCGGTCCACCGTTGATGATTGATGCGTCTATCAGTACCTTGATGCAAGGACGCTTGTTTGAGCGCGACATCTACACCGAGAAGTTCATTTCTGCGGGCGATGCACAACAAGTTCGCAGCCCCCTGTTTCGTTCCATCTGAGGGCGTACCACCAAGCCGGTGGTACGCCTTGCTCAATACCTAATTGATATGTAGAGGAGTATTAATTGGTATTGGACGGTATTGATGGCTCGCCAATAAACTGCTATTCAAGTCGGTAAAACCTGAATCTGAGACCGTATTTTTAATTCCCCGAGCCGCGGGAAAACACACAAGGAGTAGCGATGCAGTTGGTCAAGAATTTCATCAACGGTGAGTTTGTTGAGGGGGAGGCGAAAAAAACGTTTGAGAAGCACTCCCCCATTGATAACCGTGTGATTGCACTTATTTCCGAAGCCGGCAAGGCCGATGTGGACGCGGCCGTGCGCGCCGCTCATGCGGCACGCCAGGGTGTCTGGGGTGGCTTGACCACTGACCAGCGTGTTGACCTGCTGTACGGTGTGGCCAACGAGATCACGCGTCGTTTTGAGGATTTTGTGGCGGCCGAGATGGCCGATACCGGTCAACCGCGCCATGTGATGACCAGTGCTTTTATTCCGCGTGGGGCCGCCAACTTCAAGGTGTTTGCCGATGTGGTGAAAAACGTGCCCTCGGAGTCGTTCCAGATGGCCACTCCTGATGGCCGGGGTGCCATCAACTACGCCATTCGTGTGCCCAAAGGCGTGGTCGGTGTCATTTCGCCGTGGAATGCGCCGTTTTTGCTGATGACCTGGAAAGTTGGCCCGGCACTGGCCTGCGGCAACACTGTGGTGGTCAAACCGTCTGAAGAAACCCCCTTCACCACCACACTGTTGGGTGAAGTCATGAACACGGTGGGTATTCCCAAGGGCGTGTTCAATGTGATTCAAGGCTTTGGCCCCAATTCTGCGGGTGAGTTCCTGACCCAGCATCCGCTGGTGGATGCCATCACCTTTACCGGCGAAACCCGTACCGGCACCGCCATCATGAAGGCCGCCGCCGAAGGCATGCGCGATGTGTCGTTCGAGCTGGGTGGCAAAAACGCAGCCATTGTGTTCGCCGATGCCGATTTTGATGCGGCCGTTGAGGGGGTGTTTCGCTCGGCCTTTCTGAATTCTGGTCAAGTCTGTCTGGGCACCGAGCGGGTGTATGTGGAGCGGCCGCTGTTTGAGCGTTTTGTGCAAGCCCTGAAGGTCCGGGCCGAGGCGGTCAAATTTGGCCGCCCGGATGACCACAACGCCAATTACGGCCCGTTGATCAGCGCTGAGCACAAACAAAAGGTGATGTCCTATTACGCCAAAGCTGTGGCTGAAGGGGCCACCGTGGTCACCGGCGGTGGCGTGCCCGTCATGCCGTCTGACCTGGTTGACGGCCACTGGGTACAGCCGACCATCTGGACCGGTTTGCCCGAGACCGCCTCGGTGGTGCGCGAAGAAATTTTCGGGCCCTGCTGCCATATCAGCCCGTTCGACAGTGAGGACGAGGTTGTTAACAAGGCCAATGACAACGTCTACGGCCTGGCCACCACGATCTGGACCACCAACCTGAGCCGCGCGCACCGGGTGGCAGCGCGCGTGGAAGTCGGCATCAGCTGGGTCAACAGCTGGTTCCTGCGTGACCTGCGCACGGCTTTTGGCGGCTCCAAGCAGTCTGGCATTGGCCGCGAGGGCGGGGTGCATTCGCTGGAGTTCTATACCGAAACCCGCAACATTTGCGTCAAGCTCTGAGGTACCCATGAACGAAGAAAAAATCAAATACTATGGCGACGAGCTGTACCAGGCTTTTGTCACTTGCCGCCCGGTGCGCCCGCTGCTGGAGCGTGAGCCCGACATCCACATCGAAGATGCCTACAAAATCCAGGAGCATTTTGTCGCCCGCCGTGTGCAGGCCGGCGAGCGCATTGTGGGTAAAAAAATTGGTGCCACCAGCAAGCCGGTGCAGGATTTTCTGGGTGTTTATCAGCCCGACTTTGGCATGTTGACTTCGGGCATGGTTTATCAGGAAGGCGACACCATTGACTTGAGCAAACTGATTCAGCCCAAGGCCGAGGCGGAGCTGGCCTTTGTGCTGAAAGCCGACTTGAAAGGCCCTGGCATCACGGCCATGGATGTCATCCGCGCCACCGATTACGTGTTGCCGTGTTTCGAGATTGTCGATTCGCGCATCACCGACTGGAAGATCAAGATTCAGGACACCGTGGCTGACAACGCCTCGTGTGGTGTCTTTGTGTTGGGCAAGACGAAGGGCGACCCGCGCAAGCTCGACATCACGCTGGCCGGCATGGTGTTGGAGAAAAACGGCGAAATTTTCTCGACCGGTGTCGGTGCTGCTGTGCAGGGCTCGCCCGCCAATGCGGTGGCCTGGCTGGCCAACACGCTGGGCGCTTTAGGTATTCCGTTCAAGGCCGGTGAGGTCATCTTGTCCGGCTCGCAATCGGCACTGGTGCCGGTGGTCGATGGCGACGAACTGGTGTGTACCGTGGGTGGCCTGGGCAGCTGCCGTGTCAAATTTGCTGGAAGGAGCGCTGCATGAGCCAACACCTGACTTTATCCCGGGAGGACATCGTCCGCCTGTGCGAACGTGTCGAAGGCGCCCAAACCCGGGCCTACGCCATTCCCAAATTGACCGACGAGTACCCGGCCATGACCATTGCCGACGGTTATGCCGTGCAGGCTGAACTGCGCCGCCGCTTCATTGCCCAGGGTCACAAGCTGATTGGCTGGAAAGCCGGTCTGACCTCCAAGGCCAAGATGCTGCAAATGGGGGTGAATGTGCCGTCAATCGGTTTTTTGACCGACCGCATGGCGCGTCCGGAAAGCTCGGCCATCAAGACCTCTGACCTGGTGCATCCGCGCGTCGAGTGCGAGGTGGCTTTTGTCACCAAGACCACCCTGACAGGGCCGGGTTGCACGTTGCAAATGGTGCTGGATGCCACCGACTACGTGCTGCCAGCGGTTGAAATCATTGATTCGCGCTTCTCAGGCTTCAAGTTTGACCTGCCCAGCGTGATTGCCGACAACGGCTCGTCCGCACGTTATGTGGGTGGCGGCCGGGCCCGATACCCTGACGACATTGACCTGCGCACGCTTGGCGTGGTGATGGAAAAAAACGGCGAGATTGTCACCATGGGTGCCTCCGCCGCCGTACTCGGCCACCCCGCTGAAGCGATTGCCATGCTGGTGAATATTCTGGCCGAGCTGGGTGAAGTTTTGCCTGCTGGCAGTTTTGTCATGAGCGGCGGCATCACCGAAGCCATTCCCGTGAAGCCGGGCGACAGCATCGTGGCCCGTTTCCAGGAACTTGGCAGCGTGTCGATGCGTTTCATTGACTAAGCACCCTACAGGAGTCCACCCATGCCTATTATTGAAATGCACCTGCTTGAAGGTCGCAGCCCCGAGATGAAGCGCAAGGCGGTAGCCGCCATCACCAACGCCGTCATCGAATCCCTGGAAGTTCGCCGGGACCAAGTGCGGATATTGATCACCGAACATGGTCCGGACAATTTTTCGGTGGGCGGCATCACCGTAGCCGAAAGAAGCGAGCCGACCAGCCCTGACGCAGGCTGATAGGGGTTTGTCATGGTGCTATGTTAAATATAGCTGCTTGCGCATATGGAACGTGCGCTACAGGCCAATTTCTTATAAATGTGTGGGTGACGGCCTGAAACCATCCACAGTAACAAACAACAGGAAATATATGAAGAAAATCAAGTGTGCCTTGATTGGCTCGGGCAACATCGGCACCGACCTGATCTACAAAATCCAGCGCAGCCCCTACCTGGAGCCGGTGTGGATGGTGGGTATTGACCCCAGCTCCGAGGGTCTGGCGCGTGCCAAAAGCATGGGCCTGAAAACCACCGCCGAGGGTGTGGATGGGCTTTTGCCCCACGTGCTGGCCGACAACATCCAGATCGCTTTTGATGCCACATCGGCTTATGTGCACGCCGAAAACTCACGCAAACTCAACGAACTCGGGGTCATGATGATTGACCTGACACCAGCGGCCATTGGCCCCTTGTGTGTGCCGCCGGTCAATCTGCGTGAGCACGCCGACAAGCTGGAGATGAACGTCAACATGATCTCGTGTGCCGGACAGGCGACGATTCCTGTGGTGTTTGCCATCTCTCGGATTCAGGCTGTTGCCTACGGTGAAATTGTGGCCAGCCTGGCTTCCAAGTCGGTCGGCCCCGGCACGCGCGCCAATCTGGACGAATTTACCTACACCACCTCCAATGCGATTCAGGTGGTGGGCGGGGCGCGCAAAGGCAAGGCGCTGGCCATCATCAACCCGGCCGAGCCGCCCATGATGATGCGCAACACCATCTCTTGCCTGACCGACGACGAGCCCGATCAGGCGCGTATTACCGCGTCCATCCTGCAAATGATTGGCGAAGTGCAGAAATACGTGCCCGGCTACCGGCTGGTGAACGGGCCGATATTTGAGGGCAAAAAAGTGTCGGTGTTCATGGAAGTGGCTGGCCTGGGCGACTACCTGCCCAAATACGCTGGCAACCTTGACATCATGACCGCTGCAGCCACCCGCACGGCCGAGATGTTTGCCGAAGAAATCCTGGCTGGAACCATCCAGCTCAAATCCCTGGAGCTTGCGAAATGAGTGAAATTCAAAGTCTGAAAGGCCGCAAGGTCATCATCCATGACATGAGCCTGCGCGATGGCATGCACGCCAAGCGCGAGCAGATGACGACCGAACAAATGGTCAGCGTGGCCACGGCACTCGATGATGCTGGTGTGCCACTGATACAAGTCACGCACGGAGGTGGCCTGGGCGGCAATTCGCTGCAACACGGTTTTGCGCTGCACAGCAACGAGGAATATTTGCAGGCCGTGGTGCCCAAAATGAAGCAAGCCAAAGTGTCGGTCTTGCTGATTCCTGGTCTGGGGACGATGAAAGAACTGCAGTCTGCCTTTGAGTGCGGCGCCCGCAGTGTGCATGTGGCGACCCATTGCACCGAAGCCGACACCTCGCCCCAGCACATTGCCTTTGCACGCAAGCTGGGCATGGACACCACAGGTTTTCTGATGATGGCCCACCTCAATGACCCCGCCGGGCTGGCGCAGCAAGGCAAGTTGATGGAGTCTTACGGGGCTCAAACCGTTTACATCACCGACTCGGCGGGCTACATGCTGCCTGCCGACGTGAAGGCGCGGGTGCTGGCCTTGCGTGCGGTGCTGAAGCCCGAGACCGAAATCGGCTTCCACGGGCACCACAACATGGGCATGGGCATTGCCAATTCGATTGCCGCCATTGAAGAAGGTGCCAGCCGGATCGATGCCTCGGTCGCTGGTCTGGGTGCCGGTGCGGGAAATACACCGCTGGAGGTCTTGGTGGCCGTGTGTGAGCGCATGGGCATTGACACCGGTTGCGACCTGTTCAAGCTGATGGACCTGGCCGAGGACATTGTGGTGCCGCTGATGGAGCACATGGTGCGGGTGGACCGCGCGTCGTTGACGTTGGGCTATGCCGGGGTTTACTCAACCTTCCTGTTGCATGCCAAGCGTGCCTCGGATCGTTTTGGGGTGCCGGCACGCGACATCCTGATTGAACTCGGGCGCAAGAAGATGATTGGCGGCCAGGAAGACATGATTGTCGACACCGCCATGACCATGGCCAAGGAACGCGGTTTGTTGACAGACACCGTCGCCTGATTTTTTGGGAACCACAACCATGTCTGTACCCAAAGAATGGGCCGTCATCGTCGGCGCCACCGGTGCTTTTGGTCAAGTCATGGTCGAGCGCCTGTTGGCGCAGGGGCTTGGCGTGGTGGCGGTGGCCCGCAGTGCGCCATCGCTGGCGGCGTTGGCGGCAGCGCACCCTGGCTTGGTGGCCTGCGTGGCAGACATTGCCAGCGATGCGGCCATTGACACCATTCGGGCTGCGTTGCCGGGGCCGGTGCGCATGGTGGTGCATGGCCCCGGTGTCAGTGCTGCTGGCGGCGTGTTGACGGTGGACACCGGTTTGATGGTGGAGGCGGTCAACATCAAGGTCGGCGGGCTGCTGCGGCTGGTGCGCGCCGTGGATGCGCGACTGGGCGTCAACTCCCGCCTGGTGGCGATTGGCGGGCATTATGGTTTTGAGCCCACCGCTTATGCCGCCACCGCTGGGGTTGCGAATGCCGCGCTGGTCAATGTGGTTCGGCAACTTAGCCTGGCCTATGGTGCGCGCGGCATCACAGCCCATTTGGTGGCACCTGGGCCCGCCGACACCGAGCGGCTGCGCCGTGTTGCTGGTGAGCGTGCCCGCTTGCAAAATACCACGCTAGAGGCCGTGCTGGAGGCCATGAAGGCCGAGTCTTCGCTGGGTGCCTTTACCGAACCCGGCCAGGTGGCCTGGGCGCTAGAGATGCTGCTGGCCCCGGAGGCCTCAGCCATGACCGGCTCGTCTTTGATGCTGGATGTGGGCCGCCGCCACGGCCTGCCCTGATAAGAAAATCATGCCAATATTGAATTTTCATTTGGTTCAAGGCCAGCACGAACCCATTCGTATTGAATCGTTGCTACTGCGCTCCAGCGAGCTTTTCGCCGAGGGGCTTCGTTGCCCGATTGACCGTGTGCGTGTCTTTGTGACGGAGCACGCACCGCAACATGTCTGTACAGGTGGCAAGCTGGCCAGTCAGGATGCGCAATCAGCACCCTATTTCACCTTTGTTCTGTTGCAGGGTAGATCGCTCGAAGATCGGCAGCGTCTGCTGGCAGGCTTTACGGATTTGGTCGTAGAAATCCTGGACTGTCCACGAGAAATGGTGCGTGGTGGTATCACGCTGATTGACCCAGATGACTGGGGTATTGGCGGTGTGCCAGCCAGTCACCTGCGTCAAACAGAAATTCAAGCACGGCAGTTAGTTGTCGCACAGTCAGCCGTCAGTTCTGGAACCCTATGAAAATTCAGGCTCTGTTGAGATTTGAGTGGGTTGCCTAGGGCAGAACAATGGAAAAGGCTCCGATGGAAATCCGGTTGTGTGAACAGCCGTTGTTATCAAAAAAGGGGGCAACCAGTGCTGAACAAAACCTTCTCGAATCGACGGTGGACCGCATGAATGCTGGCTTTTCGTTCACTCCAAGCTTTGCAGTTGGGCGAATTTATCAGTTAACCACTGAAACCAGTTTTTACCAAGCAGTGCCATCACGCCTTCTCGAATCAGAAAAATTTCGCCCACTCAAATCTCATTAGAACCATAAATCAAGTTAAGTTGGCTCTTCTGGCGGATGAGGAACCTTATTTCCAGATAACCGATAGGCAACTCTTGATCGAGTGGTGCGGAGAATTTTTGCAGCGGCAGAAACATTGCCATTCGAGATGCCCATAGCTACATCAATGGCCATCTCCTCCAATGAGTCCATTGAGATGTTTCCGTCAACGAGAGAATCGCGCAGCAGACTAAAAAATTCTTCAGACGCAATTTGATTGGTGGTTTTGCCAAGTACCGGATCACCAAGCCCAACCTGCTTGTTATTGACTTGATCTGTCCGGATCTTTTCCCCGCTATTAAATAGGTGCGAAACATCAATCCCGCCGTCTGTCGGAGCCAGGATGACACCTCGTTCAATTATGTTTTCCAACTCACGTATGTTTCCAGGCCAGTCATACGACATAAGTGCCTCAATGGCACCTTCAGTGAGACCAGTGACCTTGCGCTTGTGCAGCGCGCAATATTTGTTGAAAAAGCTTTCCGCCAAAAGCAGAATGTCTTCCTTGCGTTCTCGCAGGGGAGGAATTTTCACTGGGAAAACGTTGAGCCGATAAAACAGATCTGCCCGAAAATGTCCCGCAGCTACATGTTCACGCAAATCGACGTTTGTAGCAGCGATTACTCGCACATCAACCTTTCGGACATGGGTATCTCCGATGCGCTCAATCTCACCCTCTTGAAGGGCACGTAGCAACTTACCTTGTGCGATCAAACTCAGAGAACTGATTTCGTCTAGAAAAAGTGTGCCGCCATCAGCGCGCTCAAAGCGGCCCTCCCGCGAGCGTGAGGCGCCACTGAATCCGCCTTTTTCGACACCAAATAGCTCCGATTCAACTAGTTGTTCTGGTATGGCGGCGCAGTTTATGGCAACAAAAGGCTTCTCATGGCGATCACTAATATTGTGTAAAGTCCGTGAAAACTGCTCTTTTCCAACACCGCTTTCACCTAGAAACAGTACTGTGGCCCGAGTAGGCGCAACACGCTGGATCATGTGGCAAACCGAATTAAACCCAGACGAAACACCAATCAGGTTGATTTTTGCATGCCTTGCATCTTCAGCAGTCAACACTTCGCCAAAGGAAGATTTCCTTCCACCTGGACTCTGAACAAACTTCTGCGCCAATAGGTATCGAAAATCCTTGTCAGGTTCATCCCACTCAGAAAGAGCCTTACCGATAATCTTGCAGGCAGCATGCCCCATCGCCTTACATTCGACTTCGCGTACCAATACCTGACGGCCAAAAACACTGCTTACATAACCATTCGCGTATCCTTGCAGCGTCCAACATACGGGAGTGTTACCAAGGCCATTTGCAGCTATGTGCGCCTCCGCCTCGGAAGAGTTATGCCAGAGGAATTCCCCAAAGAAGTGACCCTTCACGATGTCGACTTCCATTTTGACTGTCTCGACTGAAACAAATCCCTCAAGGGAGTGCAACTGCGGTCCAACAGCGAATGAATCGAAATCGCTACTGTTAGGACGAACTTTTCGAACCATTTCGGCATCACGGGCACCAGAGAGATAACCCATGCGAGTCAGTACACCTCGTGTTTTCTCCACCCCAAGCAATTCAATCAACTCACGACGCAACGCAGCAAGTGACTCGTTGTGTAACAGCACCATGCGTTGGTCATCAAGCCAGATTTCACCAGTCTCAGGAGAAAAATGCAGCCGCGAGACAAGGTCACCCATGTCTGGAAACACATACGCCGACTGTGCACTTGATCGGTGAAGCCTAAAGGGCTCATCAAGATCAATGCGAGGCTGTTCGCTCATGTTTTTCTCTTTTGATGTGGTGCTTAGAGTATTGTCGCCTGCACCGCTATGCTGCATCTATATCTTTTCCTTCTGGCTATGGAACGCTCCTTATCGGTCGTTGGTGACCGACTGAAGGTGGTCAAAAGAGGGTGCCATTCTTGTTGAAAGATCGACCACATTACTGTCGTTGGACTACTGGAAGCAATGCCCGATATCTGGTGGTCAATTTGGACTTCTATATTTCATGGAGTCAGAATCAAAGTTGTTGAGGGGTAAAGATGTCTACGACTTTAAATCGTGGTGTTGTCAATTTGGTACGCCGGGAGCCCGCATAAATGCTAGATCCATGTTTACGACTATATTTGGTCAGAATATCAACACCGCCACCGGCGGTTTTTGCTCAGATGTTTGCAATGGCTCTGCGGCCTTCAACTCCTCTTCATCAACAAAACTGTTGTACTGCAGATTTGAGGCCACCTTTTATTTGAGCAAGTGACCGGCGATAGCGGTAGCGGCTGAGCGAGTTTCCACTCCGAGCTTCTCAAAAATGTGTTCAAGGTGCTTGTTGACTGTGCGGTGGCTCATGCCCAATATCTCGGCGATGTCACGATTCGTTTTTCCCTTGGCCAGCCAGGACAGGACTTCGGTTTCACGAGGGGTGAGGGGCACATCGGGCTGGCGTACCGTAGTGCCCGTCTGTGCTGGGGCCACATGTAATACCAGCATCGACTCGGAAATGCCGCTTTGGCCTATATGCCTTGCCACTAGAAGACCGTTGTCTGGTAATTTTGTGCTGATTTCCGCGTTTTTATGAGTGGTTTGCAGCCATGCTTGCGCTTCCTGGCTACCTTGGGCACCGAAGGCAGCTTCCAGCCAGCGAATAGCCTGGGGAGAGTGCCATGCGACGCGTCCACGGCTGTCGAGTACCACGGTGCCCAGGCCCGCCACATCCACCGCTTCGCGTGCCAAGCGGGTTGCTTGAGCATTGCGCACGTGGGTTGCCAGGCGCACCAGAACCTCAGGTAGGCGCAGCGGTTTGACCACGTAGTCCACGCCCCCACTGGCAAAGCCATTGAGGATCTGATCGGTATCGGACAGCCCGGTCATGAACACAACGGGAATGTGGGCCCAGTGGGGTGTGGCTTTGAGCTTTCGGCACAGCTCGAATCCATCCATGCCGGGCATGACTGCGTCGAGCAGGATGCCGTCCGGGATGACGATTTCGAGTCGTTCCAGGGCTTCCTGTGCGTCCCTTGCCGCCAGTACGGCATAGCCTTCGGCGGTCAGTGCGTCGCAGAGCATGCGCAGCGTATCGAGTGCATCGTCCACCACCAGGATGGCATGGTGCTGAACAGGTGCAGAGGTATGGGTGATATCAGCCATGTTCTGGTTCGCGAAGTTGGACACTGAGCGTCTGGAAGTCAAAGCGCTCGGCTAGGCCTTGCAGAAAGTGCAGCGTCACAGTGTGTTCAGGATGTGCGGCGAGGGCCATACGCAGTGTTTCACGAAGGGCTGTAGCATGACCCAGTTTGGCCAGTCGGCCAAGTTCTTCGCGCAGGGTGTCGGGCAGGTTTTCCGGGGTGGGGTGCTCACTGATGGCAGCAGGGCTGACCAAGCTGGAACCCGCGAGTGCGCGTGGCGTGTTGTCACGGACCCATTCAATCTGCAGGGCGTGTTCCAGCGCTTCCAGCAATTCCGATTCGATGATCGGCTTGCCCACAAAACCCTGGCATTGCATGGCCGTCAAACGTTCGGGTTGGTGGTCAAACAGATTCGCGGACACAAAGACAATTGGCAGTTTTTCTGGAGGCATCAGTTGGCGCAAAAGGGTCGCTGTTTCCCAGCCGTCCAGGTCGTCCATGTGGATGTCCAGTAAAACGATGTCGGGTGGGTCACGCTGCACGATCTCTAGACATTCGCGACCGCTGGCAGCTTCTTTCAGGGTGAACCCCAGCGGTACCAGCAAACCTGCCAGCAACTGTCGCTGAAGCGGCTGATCATCGACGACCAGCAAGGTTTGGTGTGGGTCCAGGTAGCCAATCACCGAGCGTAATGAGTGGGCGCGTCGTGGTGGAATGACCGTGTCCGAGGCAATGCCAGGCAGGTACAGTCGCACGGTGAAGGTGCTGCCTTTGCCGGGAGTGCTGGAGACGGTCAGCTCACCACCCATGAGCTGGGTGAGCAGGTTGGTGATGGTCAACCCCAGCCCGGTGCCGGTTTCGCTGGCGCGTCGTCCAGCGCTGCCGCGCTCGAACGGCAGGAAGATGCGTTCCTGATCCTGCGCTGCAATCCCGATACCCGTATCAATCACTTCGATACGGGTGACGTGTTGGCGAAAGTCCAGTCGCAGCAGAATCTCGCCGTGCTCGGTAAACCGCACCGCGTTGGACAGCAGGTTGATCAGAATTTGCCGCAGTCGTTTTGCATCAGCACGGATGTAGGTCGGCGCAACGCCCACCATTTGTACCGAGAAGCGCAAACCCTTGCCCTCAGCCTGAGGACGAAGCATGCCCTGGACATCTTCCAGTAACTCGGCCAGTGGCAGCGGTACCGGGTCTAGTCGCAAACGTCCGGCCTCGATACGGGCCAGTTCCAGTGACCCGTCGATCAGCGCATGCATGTGCTGGCCGCTGTGGTGCATGGTGGCCAGGGTTTCGCGCATCCAGCCATCGATTTGGGGATTTTTCAACAGGATCTGCGTGTAGCCCAGGATGCTGTTGAGGGGGGAGCGCAATTCGTGTGTCATGCCCGCGACGTAGCGTGTCTTGGCCTGACTGGCCGAGTCGGCCTGGTCTTTGGCAGCTTGCAGCGCAGCATCGGTTCGGCGGTGGGCATCAATCTCTGCCAACAGGCGGAGGGTCTGGTTTTCAGATTCGTCCTGTGCCATGCGTCGACTGTCGGTACTGAGTACGACCCACCATGCGCACACGGCAGCCAGCAGGGCCAGTAGCGAAAACACCTTGAGAAAAGGCATGCGCAGCACCGCTGTGGGTGTGTTCATGCTCTCTTGCACATAGATCACGCCAAACAGAAATGCCATCACTGCGCACAGGGACAGCATGACGAACAGGTACTGCCCAATTCGGAAATTAACTTTCGGAATCCACTGTTTGGGCAGCAACCATGCCAGGACTGCACGTAATTGGTCGCCTGCACCGGCATCCTTCTTGCAACGGTCATGGCATCGCGATTCGAGTGAACAGCATAGAGAGCAGATAGGTGCGCTGTATGCCGGGCATTGGGCCATGTCTTCAGATTCGAACTGGTTGTCGCAGACGGCACAACGCACCATCTCTCCGGGCTGCCATGGCGTATCGGGCGTGCGGGCTAAGTAGTAGCGCCCCTGCGTGACCCAGGCCAGCAGTGGGGCCAGCACCATGGACAACGCAAGTGCAATGAACGGCGAGAAAGCTGCTGCTCGTTCACCGAACAGCCCGACGTAGGCACAGCCAGCGACCGTGGCTGCAATCACCATGGCACCCAGACCTACCGGGTTGAAGTCGTAAAGGTAAGCGCGGCGGAATTCGATACCGGGTGGGCTCAAGCCCAGCGGCTTGTTGATGACCAGGTCCGCCACCAGAGCGCCCACCCAGGCAATGGCCACATTGCTGTAGACCGCCAGAACCTTCTCCAGGGCCCCAAATACGCCCAAGGTCATCAGCAGGGTGGCAATCAGCACATTAAAGACAAGCCAGACTACACGGCCAGGGTGGCTGCGGGTCACGCGGGCAAAGAAGTTTGACCAGGCCAGTGAGCCTGCGTAGGCATTGGTCAGGTTGATTTTGATCTGCGATACAACCACAAAGACGACAGTCACGATCACGGCCAGTCCAGGGTTGCCGATGGCTTGGGTAAAGCCAGCCAGGAACATTTGGGTGGGCTCGGAGGCCCGTTGTGCATCCACTTCAAACTGCAAGGCGGCGAAGGCCAGAAACGCGCCTCCGGCCATCTTGAACATGCCCATCATGATCCAGCCAGGTCCCGCTGCCAGCACAGCACCCCACCAACGCAGGCGATTGGCCGAGGTGCGCAGGGGCAGAAAGCGCAAAAAGTCCACTTGCTCGCCGATTTGCACCACCAGCGAGAAGATGACGGCAGCAGCAGCCCCGAACATCAACGGGTCAAAGCTGCTGCTGCCGCTGCGCAGCCCCGATAAACCCATGAAGTCGCGGTACATCTGGGGCTTATCCAGCGCAATCCAGACAAAGGGCAGCACCAGTAAGAACAGCCATACGGGTTGTGTCCAGGCTTGTAGGCGTGAAATCAGGGTGATTCCTCGCATCGCCAGTGGTAGGACGACTAACGATGACAGCACGTAACACCATTCCAGGGGCCAAGGTAAGACCATTTGCAAGGCCAGCGCCATGATGGCGGCTTCCAGTGCGAAAAAAATGAACGTGAAAACTGCGTAGATCAGCGAAGTAATGGTGGAGCCTAAGTACCCAAAACCCGCACCACGGGTCAGTAGATCCATGTCTAGCCCGTAGCGCGCGGCATAGTAGGCAATGGGTAACCCGGTTAGAAAAATCACCAAGCCAACGGTCAGGATGGCCCAAATGGCGTTGGAAAACCCGTAATTCAGCGCGATGGCCCCACCAATGGCTTCCAGTGCCAAGAACGATAAGGATCCAAACGCTGTGTTGGCCACACGAAATTCGCTCCAGCTCCGAAAACTCTTGGGGGTGTAGCGCAACGCGTAGTCCTCCATGGTTTGGTCGGCAACCCAGGAGTTGTATTCGCGCCGGAACCTGTAAATCGGCTGTGGCGCAATGGATGGGGGTGAGGAAGGCACTTGCATACCAGTAGCCTAGCAAGAATCGTTCATGCCCTGTTTGCTATCTGAGAACTGATCATCTACGTTAATTGACGTATGGATGGAAATAGGGGACGACCCTAAGCTTCATACCAGCGCGGCGATTCCCGCCGTTCGTTATTAACCCATGCTGCAAGGAGCGTTCAATGAAGCCTATTTCCGATGACAACGTCCCCAACCTATCCACTGCGGATGTCAGCCGACGCCGCATGCTGCAGGCACTCGGTGCTGCATCTGTAGTCGGCTTGCCCGGTTTCGCATTCGCCCAAGCGACTGCCCAGGTTAATACGACCAAGCTGGCCGTCACCGATACCGAAGTTATCGTCGGACAGTTGCATTCGGCAACCGGCACCATGGCGATCTCGGAAACCGGCTCCATCCAGGCTGAACAGCTGGCCATTGACCAAATCAATGCCATGGGTGGTGTGT
Source organism: Rhodoferax lithotrophicus (assembly GCF_019973615.1). GTDB lineage: Bacteria > Pseudomonadota > Gammaproteobacteria > Burkholderiales > Burkholderiaceae_C > Rhodoferax > Rhodoferax lithotrophicus. The sequence continues at coordinate 675,371 of NZ_AP024238.1, forward strand.
TGGGGCGCAAGATCAAAGTGATCAAGGAAGATGGCGCCTCTGACTGGCCCACCTTTGCAGAAAAATCCAAAAAACTGCTGATCAATGACCATTGTGCAGCCGTGTTCGGTTGCTGGACTTCGGCATCGCGCAAAGCAGTTCTGCCCATCTTCGAGAAAGAAAACGGCTTGCTGTACTACCCTACTTTTTATGAGGGTCTGGAGCAGTCCAAGAATGTGATTTACACCGGTCAGGAAGCCACCCAGCAGATTCTGTACAGCTTGGACTGGGCGCAGAAAGAGAAGAAAGCCAAGACCTTCTTTTTGATCGGTTCTGACTACATCTGGCCCCGTACCTCCATGAAGATTGCCCGCAAGCACATTGAAAACTTCCAGAAGGGCAAAGTTGTGGGTGAAGAGTACTACCCACTGGGCAGTACCAACTTCGGTTCGCTGATGAACAAGATCAAGCTGCAGAAGCCCGATTGCATTTTTGTCGCCGTGGTGGGGGGCTCCAACGTGGCTTTCTACAAGGCATTGAAGGCCGCCGGTATCACCGGAGACAAGCAGCTGCTGGTGACCCTGGCGGTGACCGAAGATGAGATGACCGGCGTGGGTGGTGAGAACTTCCAAGGCTTCTATTCGTCCATGAAGTACTTCCAGTCGCTGGACAACGAGAACAACAAAAAGTTTGTCGCTGCCTTCAAGGCCAAGTACGGCAAGGATGCCGTGATTGGTGACGTGACCCAGGCTGGCTACCTCGGCCCCTGGTTGTGGAAAGCTGCAGTGGAAAGAGCCAAGAGCTTTGATGTGGACAAGGTCGTTGCCGCTTCCGAAGCCGGTATTGAGCTCAAGACTGCGCCAGAGGGTTACGTCAAGCTCGATAAAAACCACCACTTGTGGAGCAAGTCGCGTATTGCCATGGGCATGCCCAATGCCACGTTCAAGGTGGTGTCTGAGTCGCCTGAGCTGATCAAACCCGATCCGTTCCCCAAGGGTTACCAATAAATCGGTCTAGTCCCCGTACCAGATTGGTGCAGGTCCTGTGCCAATCTGGTGTTACCCCCCCAATGTTTCCTTGGAGCCAACCAAATGACTTTTTCTGAATTGCTCAATATCGGACTGATGCAGGGATTTGCCGGTCTGAGCCTGTTCGCCGTATTGCTCCTGATGGGTCTTGGGTTGGCCATCATCTTTGGACAGATGGGAGTCATCAACATGGCGCACGGCGAGTTCATGACCATCGGTGCGTACACCATCTATCTGGGCTCGACGCTGGCAACAAACTATGCGCCCAAAATGGTTGCCAGTTATTTTCCGCTAGCGATCATCGCGGCCTTCATTTTTTCTTTTCTGGTCGGTTGGCTGGTGGAGTGGGCGCTTATTCGCCACCTCTACAAGCGTCCGCTGGATACCCTGCTCGCCACCTGGGGTGTCAGCCTGGCGTTGCAGCAGATGTTCCGCACTTTTATCGGCCCCAAGGAAGTCAGCCCCACTTTGCCGGACTGGTTGCTTGGCTCCTGGGCCCCGGCTGAAGGCCTGGACATTCCGATCAACGGTATGTTTGTTCTGGGGCTGACCGCTGTTGTGACTTGCGGTGTGCTGTTGGCGCTGCACAAGAGTCGCTGGGGTTTGCGAGTGCGTGCCACCGTGAGCAACCGGGTTATGGCCAATGCCATCGGCATTGACACGATGAAGACCGACCGTCTGACCTTCGCCATTGGCTGCGGTATCGCCGGTGTCGCTGGTGCAGCATTCACCACCATCGGCTCCACAGGTCCCACCTCGGGTTCGCTCTATATCGTCGATGCCTTTTTGGTCGTGACTTTTGGTGGCGCTGCCAGTCTGCTGGGCACGGTGGTGTCTGCATTTGGTATCGCACAGACGCAGTCCATCACGGAATTTTTCCTGGCTGGCTCCATGGCCAAAGTAATCACGCTGTCGCTCATCGTCTTGATCCTGATGGTGCGGCCGCAAGGACTTTTTGCCAGCAAAGTACGCCGCTGATTTTCACGACTTTTCACGGAGAACTACCTCATGAATGCCTTTAAAGCCTGGATTCAGCGCTACCAGTTAGCCAGTCTTGTGCTGCTTGTCTTCCTGCTGGCAGTGGTACTGCCGCTAACGCTAGATATCTTTCGCCTCAACCTCGTTGGCAAGTACCTGACCTATGCCTTCGTTGCCATCGGTTTGGTGATGGTCTGGGGCTATGGCGGCGTGCTCAGCCTTGGTCAGGGTGTGTTCTTTGGTCTTGGCGGCTACGCCATGGCCATGTTCCTCAAGCTGGAGGCCTCAGACCCTGTGAGTACTGCCATCCAGTCGACTCCCGGCATTCCGGACTTTATGGATTGGAACCAGATCACGGCGCTGCCTGCATTCTGGGTGCCGTTCAAGAGCTTGCCATTTGCGCTGGCCGCAGTAGTGGCTGTGCCGATGCTGCTGGCCTTCATCATCAGTTTTGCCATGTTCAAGCGGCGTGTCGGTGGGGTCTATTTCGCCATCATCACCCAGGCCGTAGCACTCATTTTGACAGTGCTGATCATTGGTCAACAGGGATACACCGGTGGTGTCAACGGCATGACCGACCTCAAGACGGTGCTAGGCTGGGACACACGCACCGACAGTGCCAAGTACATTCTTTACTACTTATGCGTGGCGCTGCTCGCGGGTTCCATGGTGTTGTGTCGCTGGGTACAAACCAGCAAGCTGGGCACCCTGCTGCTGGCCATGCGTGACAAGGAAGACCGGGTGCGCTTCTCGGGCTACGACGTGGCTGATTTCAAGATATTCACCTTCTGCCTGGCTGCCGCACTGTCGGGTATTGGTGGGGCACTGTTCTCGTTGCAGGTGGGTTTCATGTCACCCAGTTTTGTCGGCATTGTGCCGTCCATCGAAATGGTCATTTATGCCGCAGTGGGCGGACGCATGAGCTTGGTGGGTGCCGTGTATGGCACCTTGCTGGTGAATGCCGGCAAGACCTATTTCTCGGAAAGTTTCCCGGACATGTGGCTGTTCCTGATGGCGGGACTCTTTATCGGCGTGACCATGGCTTTCCCCATGGGATTGGCTGGCGTGTGGGAAGACCACGTCAAACCCTGGTGGAAGGAGCGTCGCCAAGCACTGCGCGATGCCGCCGCCAAGGCACCACAAGCACCAGTACCAGCACTTCGTGTTGCAGAGGTGTCAGACACCACCGCAAGCCAACCGGCCCTGCCTGAGGGTGCCAGCGCCCAAAGCGTCTGAGTTCAAAGGAGATACATCATGAGCAACACAGACTTTGCATTGGCGGTGGAAGACCTGACCGTTTCATTTGATGGCTTCAAGGCCATTGATTCCTTGACGTTGTACATCGACCGCAATGAATTACGCGTCATTATTGGCCCCAACGGGGCTGGCAAGACCACTCTGCTGGACCTGATTTGCGGTAAGACCCGTGCCACTGGTGGCAGCATCAAGTTCAAAAACCAGGAACTCAGCAAGATGCCAGAGCACCAGCGGGTACGACTCGGAATTGGACGCAAGTTTCAGACCCCTTCCATTTACGAGAACCTGTCGGTCTTCCAAAACCTCGAAGTGTCGTATCCAACCGGCCGCTCGGTTTGGGGTGCACTGGCGTTCAAGTGCTCCGACGAAGTCAAAGCCCGCGTGCAGGTTGTCGCTGAAGACATTGGTCTGGGGGACAAGCTGGAAATGGAAGCTGGCCTGTTGTCTCACGGACAGAAGCAGTGGCTGGAAATTGGCATGTTGCTGATGCAAGAGCCCGAGCTGCTGATGCTCGACGAACCCATTGCCGGCATGAGTGCACGCGAGCGCGAGCTCACGGCAGAACTTCTGCAGCGCATTTGCAAAAACCGCGCAGTGATCGTGATCGAACACGACATGGAGTTTGTCAAGCGTATTGCCCACAAGGTTACGGTCATGCACCAGGGAAAGATTCTGGCAGAGGGTCCTATGGACAAAGTTCAGTCCAACCCCAAGGTCATTGACGTTTATCTCGGTCACTGACCGCGCATTGTTGTAGAACCAGGAGCCCACTATGTTGGAAGTCAAGGATCTGTTCGTTGCCTATGGCCAAAGCGAGGCATTACACGGCATTAGTTTTGAAGGACGGGCCAATGAAACGGTCGCCATCATGGGTCGTAACGGCATGGGCAAGACCACGCTGTTCAAGAGCTTGATGGGCATCCTGCCCATCAAGAGTGGGCAAGTGTCGGTGGCCGGGCAGGATGTGTCCAAGGACGAGAGCTTTCGTCGCGTGGCCAAAGGTATTGCCTATGTGCCTCAGGGCCGGATGATCTTCCCGACGCTCACTGTTGAAGAGAACATCCAGACCGGGCTGGAGAATGCCAAGGTCAAGCGCATTCCCGATGAAATTTACGCACTGTTTCCGGTGTTGTGGGATATGCGCGGACGCAAGGGTGGCAACCTGTCTGGCGGGCAGCAGCAGCAGTTGGCTATTGCCCGTGCGCTGGTGACTGACCCCAAGGTGCTGTTGCTCGATGAGCCGACAGAAGGCATCCAACCGTCCATCATCAAGGACATTGCCAAGGCTCTCAACGAGATCCGCAAGATGCGTGAAATCACCATCATTGTCTCGGAGCAAGTGCTGTCGTTCGCCATGGATGTGGCTGACCGCCTGTTCGTCATCGAAGGTGGCCGACTGGTGCACGAGACAGCCAGAGTCGACACCGACCAGCAGCACATCAAGGCCTATCTATCCGTCTGATTCCCCACTTTGTTCAACCCACCTAACCAGGAGCTCACCATGGCTGAAACCCTCATCAAAGTAGACCTCAAACAATCCGCTTACGAAAACGAACAAGTCCATAACCGTTGGCACCCTGATGTGCCCATGGCCTGCTGGGTCAAACCCGGCGATGATTTCATTTTGGAAACCTACGATTGGACTGGTGGTTTCATCAAGAACAACGACAGTGCCGATGACGTGCGTGACATCGATCTGTCTATCGTCCACTTTCTCTCCGGTCCTGTGGGCGTGCACGGTGCAGAACCTGGCGACCTGCTGGTGGTGGACCTGCTTGATATTGGTGCCAAGGACGAGAGCCCATGGGGCTTCAATGGCTTCTTCAGCAAGCAGAATGGCGGCGGTTTCCTGACCGACCACTTTCCGCTCGCACAAAAGTCCATCTGGGATTTCAATGGCATGTTCACCAAGAGCCGTCACATTCCCGGTGTTGAATATGCTGGCTTGATCCATCCCGGTCTGATTGGTTGCCTGCCTGATAAAAAGATGCTTGATGCCTGGAATACGCGCGAACAGGAGTTGCTTGATACCGACCCCACACGCGTCCCCGGCTTGGCCAATCCACCCTTTGCAGCAACCGCCCACATGGGCAAACTCAGTGGCGAAGCCAAGGCCAAAGCTGCGGCGGAAGGTGCACGTACCGTGCCGCCCCGTGAACATGGCGGCAACTGTGATATCAAAGATTTGTCACGCGGCTCCAAGGTGTATTTTCCGGTCTATGTGGACGGCGCAGGTCTGTCTGTCGGTGACTTGCACTTCAGCCAGGGTGACGGTGAAATCACCTTCTGCGGTGCTATCGAGATGGCCGGTTGGGTGCACATGCGTGTCAACCTGATCAAGGGCGGCATGGCTAAGTACGGCATCAAGAACCCTGTGTTCAAGCCCAGCCCCATGACACCTAATTACAAGGATTACCTGATCTTTGAAGGCATTTCGGTGGATGAGCAGGGCAAGCAGCATTACCTTGATGTCAACGTCGCTTACCGCCAGGCCTGCCTGAACGCCATTGAGTACCTCAAGAAGTTTGGTTACAGCGGTGCACAGGCCTATTCCATTCTGGGGACGGCACCGGTGCAAGGTCATATCAGCGGCGTGGTGGATGTGCCCAACGCCTGTGCCACGCTCTGGCTGCCGACAGAGATCTTTGAGTTCGACATTAATCCGACGGCAGCCGGTCCCATCACGATGCTCGACGGCAGCGTTCAGATGCCGATTTCACCCGACATCAAGTAAGCATAAGGAGCACGCAGATGCCAACTTATGACTATGCATGTCCAAGCTGTGGGGGCTTCGATGCCCTGCGCAGCTTGGCCGCACGCAACGAACCCTGTGCCTGTCCGGCCTGCGGTTCCGAAGCACCACGTGTATTTGTCAGCGCCCCCTGGTTGGCACGTACCTCGCCAGAACAGCGGCGTGCCTTTGATACCAATGAGCGGTCGCAGCATGCGCCCAGGTCATCGCGCGACACAGGTGAAAGCTACGCTCGTCTGCGCCACCCGGCGGGCTGCGGTTGTTGCAGTAGTCCAAACAAACGCGGTGCCACAGTCACGGCCCCCAATGGAGCCAAGGCATTCCCCAGTAAACGACCCTGGATGATCAGTCACTAAAACCCGGAGAAATCAGTTATGTACCACGGTGATATTTCGAGCAGCAAGGACACGGTTGGTGTGGCCGTTGTCAATTACAAAATGCCACGGTTACACACCAAGGCCGAAGTGCTGGACAACGCGCGCAAGATCGCCGACATGGTCGTCGGCATGAAATCCGGCTTGCCGGGCATGGACCTGGTCATCTTCCCGGAGTACAGCACGCACGGCATCATGTACGACTCCCAGGAGATGTATGACACCGCAGCCACCGTGCCCGGTGCTGAAACCGCCATCTTTGCCGAGGCCTGCCGTAAGGCCAAGGTGTGGGGGGTGTTCTCGCTCACCGGCGAGCAGCACGAAGAGCACCCGAACAAGGCCCCCTACAACACACTGATCCTGATGAATGACCAGGGCGAGATCGTACAAAAGTACCGCAAGATCATGCCCTGGGTGCCCATCGAGGGCTGGTACCCAGGCAACTGCACCTATGTGTCAGATGGCCCCAAGGGAATGAAGATCAGCCTCATCATCTGTGATGACGGCAACTACCCTGAGATCTGGCGTGACTGCGCGATGAAGGGTGCCGAGCTCATTGTCCGTTGCCAAGGCTATATGTACCCCGCCAAAGACCAGCAAGTGCTCATGGCCAAGGCCATGGCCTGGGCCAACAACACCTACGTTGCCGTGGCCAACGCCACTGGCTGGGATGGTGTGTACAGCTACTTCGGTCACAGCGCGATCATCGGCTTCGACGGCCGTACGATGGGTGAATGTGGTGAAGAAGACTATGGTGTGCAGTATGCGGCACTCAGCACCAGCCTGATCCGTGACTTCCGCAAGAACGGCCAGAGTGAGAACCATCTCTTCAAGCTGTTGCACCGCGGCTACACCGGCAAGATCAACTCCCGTGAAGGCGACAAGGGTGTGGCTGCTTGTCCGTACGAGTTCTACTCCAAGTGGATCAACGACCCAGAGGGTGCGCAGAAAGCAGTAGAAGCCATTACCCGGCCGATGGTGGGTACCGAGGAGTGCCCGATTGACGGTATCCCCAACCCCGCCTCAGTACAGCATAAGTGATGTCTTTCGATCCGTTACAGGCGTGGCGACTGGATGAGGAGCCCTATTACGCACCACAGGCTGAGGAGCTGGCAGCCTTTGAGGCCGCCCATGCCTTGCGCTTGCCCGTGCTGCTCAAAGGCCCCACGGGTTGTGGCAAGACGCGCTTTGTGGAGCATATGGCATGGCGACTGAACAAGCCGCTTGTTACCGTGGCCTGCCATGATGACCTCTCAGCGAGCGATCTCGTGGGCCGCTGGCTGTTGGATGCGCAAGGCACCCGCTGGCAGGACGGCCCGCTGACACAGGCCGCACGCTATGGCGCGCTGTGTTATCTGGACGAAGTGGTAGAAGCGCGCGCCGACACCACCGTGGTGTTGCACCCGTTGACCGACGCGCGTCGCATCCTGCCGCTCACCTCCTGCAACGAGTTGCTGCATGCCCACCCGGACTTTCAGCTGGTGGTGTCCTACAACCCCGGTTACCAGGGCATGCACAAGACGCTCAAACCGTCCACCCGCCAACGCTTTGTGGGGCTGGAGTTCAGCTACCCCGGTGCCGGGCAAGAGGCCGCCATTGTGGCGCATGAAGGCCTGGTTGATGCCAGTCTGGCTCGTCAACTTGTGGCAGTAGCTGAGCAGACCCGGCGTCTCAAGGAGCATGGCCTGACTGAAGGGGCCTCCACCCGCATGCTCATCCACGCGGCATCACTCACACGCCATGGCCTCAGCCCACGCGTCGCCTGCCTGCAGGCCATCACCTGCCCGTTGAGCGACGACCCAGACTTGGCTACCGCACTGGCTGCAGCGGTGGATGCTTCCTTCGCTCACTAGTGTGATGGCTACCCGGACTCCGTCTACAACAGCCACCCTAGGCGACACTCAGCCTGCTGCCCGTCACCTGCCGCCTTATGTGCGTGCGCTGTGGAACGTGGCTCCACACTTTGCACGACTGACCCACCCGGCTGCTCAAGGCTTGTCCGAGTCAACGGTAGCGGACGAAGCACGCCGTCAGCGGCCAGTGCTGGTCACCCATTCTGCGGTAGTCCTCACGCCCACGCTGTATTTGCCGACGCACTGGAATCAGCCTCAGCTTCTGCGTGCCGCCGTGGCACATGCCTGCGCGCATCTGGCTTATGGTGATGCGCCGCAAGCGCGCGGCAAGCTTAAGCCCATCCAGCTTGCGTTGGTGGGGACTTTGGAGGATGCCCGAGTTGAGGCACGGGCGATTACCGAGCTGCCCGGTCTGCGCGCCCTATGGCTTCCATGGCACCAGGCAGATGTGCACAGCGGAAATACCTTTGAAGCCCTGTTGCAACGCATTCAGCGCAGCCTGCTGGACCCACACTACACTGATCTACACCCTTGGGTGCACAAGGCTTGCACGCTTTTTCATGCGGCTCCGGCCACGTCCGAGGGTATGCGCCAGGTGGCATCTTTGCTGGGCAATGATGTGGGCCAGATGCGCATGCCTTTCAACGCCAAGCTCTACGTGGTGGAGCCTGCCTACCGCGATGACAATACCCACCTCTGGGGGCCTGACCCAGAAGCCCCCCCAGCTACCACACCTCTGAGTGCCCAGAGCAACCCGCAAGAGGGGCAGTTGCAGGGCGACAGCAACAGCCCAGCGCCTCAGCCGCTGGAACAGCCGACCGAGCCCGTTGTTGCGCGGCCTACAGCGGTTTATGGCGAGTGGGATCGGCTTATCCGCCGTGTGCGCCCCAAGTGGTGTCAGGTGTACGAAGAGGAAGCTCCTGCTGGCACGCCACAGGCCCGGCAGGCCTTGAGTCAGGCCCTGGCACGCCATGCAGCGTTGTTGGCACGTATCAAGCGCGTGCTGCAACAGGGCCTGCCCATGGCTCATACGCAGGTAGTGGCCGGTCGGGCTGCCGAGGGGGAGCGTTTTCACCTCAATGCGCTGGTGCACGCGGCCACCGACCAGCGCCTGCGCCGCCAGCCCGATCCGCACATTTATCTGCATCCCTTGCGAGCGCCGCAGCCCATGTGCGTGCTGGTGCTGCTGGATGCCTCTGTCTCTACCCTGCGGCCCGCAGCATTCGCGAGTTCTGCGGATGCCAAAGCAACGCTGCTGGAGGTATTGTGTGAATCGGCCCTGCTCACGGCCACCGCGCTGGAGTACGCTGGCCATCTGTGTGCGGTGCAGGCTTTTGCCTCGAACATGCGCCAGCAGGTGCGCGTGCAGCGTGTCAAGGGCTTTGCCGACAGGGCTGACTCGGCAGATACATTGGCACGCCTTGCTGGCGTGCAAGGCGAATGGTCGACCCGTATGGGTGCCGCGTTGCGCCATGCCAGTTGGATACTGCGCGGTCATTCCCGCCCGCATGTATTGCTGCTCACGGACGGTCAGCCGCACGATGTGGATGTCCATGACTCGCGTTACCTGCCTGAGGATCTGCAGCATGCGGTGCATGAGGCTCGGCGTGGCGGCATTGCGGTGTCGTGCCTCAATGTGCAGGGGGGCGACACAGCTTCGCTGGAAGAACACCGGGTGATGCAACGGGCACTGGGTGTGCACGCCTGTCGGGCTGTACGCGGGCTGGGTGACTTGCCGCACCAGCTCCTGGCATGTCTGACGCGTTGAGCGCTCCGTGGCTGTTTATGTCTGTGCGAAGTTGAAGTCGCGCCAGTTCATCGTACTCTTGCCTTGCTGGCTGTCATGCATGCTGCTGGGCAACTGGTCACGAATAGTCTTCAAGCCCCCCTTTCGCACGGCCTTCACTTAACTCGATAGCGCCGGGTAATCCGTATAACCCTTTTCACCAGGTGTATAGAAGGTGCTTATGTCGGGTGCTGCCAGCGTGGCACCAGACTTCATACGAGCGACCAAATCTGGATTTGAAATAAATGGTCGACCAAAAGCAATCAAGTCGGCCCCTTTGACTTGTAAAACCTTCTCTGCGCTTTGGGCATCGAAGCCACCAACCGCAATAAAAGTTTGAGCAAAGGCCGTACGCAACTTTGTTTTCAATTCAGCCGGGACGGGCGGTGCACCCATGGCCGAGTGGTCAACCAGGTGCAGGTATACCAGTCCCATGGCCGACAATTCTTTAGTCAGAGCCAAAAATTGGTCTTCTACGCCGTCAAAGGCACCGGTTCCGTTGAACACCCCGTACGGAGAAATCCGAATGCCAACCTTGTCTGCCCCAATGGCAGCCACACAAGCCTGAGCAACTTCAAGGACAAAGCGATTACGTGCGTCGGCACTTCCGCCGTAACCATCGGTGCGCTTGTTGACATTGGCGTTGAGGAACTGCTCCATCAGGTAGCCATTGGCTGCGTGGAGCTCAACACCGTCAAATCCTGCCTTGATTGCCAATGTGGCGGCAGTGGCATATTCAGCAATGGCCTTTGCGATATCTGCCTCTGTCATTGCAACAGGCGCCGTATGTGACTGCATGCCACTTTTGTCCGTCCACATCTCGCCAGGGCAGACCTCGGCGCTCGGACCCACAACGTGTGCGCTGGCGGGAAGATTGTCCTGATGGGAAACTCTTCCGGTGTGCATGAGCTGAACAAAGATTTTGCCGCCAGCTTGGTGAACCGCGTCGGTGACTAATCGCCAGCCTTGAACCTGTTCTTCGTTGTAGAGCCCTGGAATCCGGGCATAACCCACGCCATTGGGGGAGGGTGAGGTACCCTCGGTCACAATCAAACCAGCGTTGGCCCTTTGCTCGTAATATTTGGCAACCAGTGCATCGGGTGCATTGTTGTGTGAACATCGACTGCGCGTCATCGGTGCCATGACGGTGCGGTTGGCAAGGTGGGTGCCCCCCAAGTCAAAAGCTTCAAAAAGCATGAGTGATCCTTAGAAGTTGATTGTTGAAGTGTTGGTTTGAATTCTTTCAAACGTCCACCGGCATGGCCCTCTAGCTGAGGGTAAAGCTGGGCATTTCAAGCATCGATTAAAACGGCGGTTTATCTTGACATCACCGTCACATGCATCCAGATCAGACGTGTCCTTGCGCTATCGTACCGAGTAGGGCGCTCTCAATCATCCCGCAGCACACAGCCATGCCAACTGAACTTTGGTCTCCTGGTTGCAAACGAGGTGCAGGTAGTCACAAAATTTTGATGACCAGAAAACTCTCCATCAGCAGGTCAGCCTATGGCTTTATGCCAAAAGAGACAATGCATCATGAAAAATCTTATTCTTGTCATCCTTGTTTGCACTCACTGGACGTCTGCCCTGGCGCAGGGCCATGCTGTTGGTGCTTCAGCCCAGCCACCAACCCCGTTGACCACCATCCCGTCCCTGGACGTGCCGCGCTACATGGGCACCTGGTATGAAATCGCCAAGTACCCCAACAGGTTTCAAAAGAAGTGTGTTGCTGACACCCGGGCTCACTACCAACTTCAAGCTCATGGCCGCGTTCAAGTCACGAATCAATGCCGACTGGAAACTGGCGTGATGGATGAGGCCATTGGCGAAGCGCGCCAAATAGGGTCAGCCACTTCCCCTCAACTTCAGGTGCGATTTGCCCCTGCTTGGTTATCCATACTTCCGTTTGTATGGGGCAACTACTGGGTTGTTGACCTTGATGACGGTTATCAACTGGTTGCTGTGAGTGAGCCTAAGCGCGAGTACCTGTGGGTCTTGTCGCGAACCCCGAAGGTTGCGTCAGGTGCCTTGGACAGTTTGCTCGGTCGGCTAAAGGCACAAGGATTTGACTTGGGCCGATTGGAGCTTACCAAGCAGGCATTCGAGTCAGGGGCGTTCTGATTGGTGTCTGATTTTGATCAGTAAAATGCTGTACAAAACATCAGTATCAATAGGAATGGCATGACAGCACCTCTCGATCAGCCCATCACCCTCAAGCGGATTCACACTCAGCGGCTGCGCGAGGTGTACCGCTCTGCTGGTTGGCCGTATCAGGACTTGGTGGAAATCGAGCTATTGGCCGCAGGCCTGCTGGAGCGAAGCACACGTGACAGTGGTCACGAGCTGGTGCGCGTCACCGATGCAGGCCTGACCCATCTGGCGCGTGCGACGCAGGGCAACCGCCAGGCGCGTTCGGCGCACGAAACCCTGGTGCAAAAAGTGGTGGAGTGCATGCTGCGCGATGGTCGCCTGGTTTGGACGGCTTTGAATCTGCGGGCCCAGGTGGCAGCTGGATCAGGCGATGACAGCCTCTGGAAAACGTGCCAGCCAGACGTGTTTTCCATGCGCAACAGTTCCCGCCAGGACTACCTGGAGCCAGTGGTGCATGAGATCAAGGTCAACCGGTCTGATTTGTTGGCAGATTTGAAGCGCCCGGAAAAGCGCGCCGCCTACCTGGAGCTGGGGGGCCAGTGCTGGTATGTGCTGGGCTGTGACCGCAGCGGCCATCCGATTGCCAAGCCGAATGAAATCCCGGTGGAATGTGGGGTGATGGTTTTTCAAAACGATCAGTTCGAGGTGACCCGCATGGCCCCCAAGCGAACGGTCAGCCAGCTGCCGTTTGCGCTCTGGATGGCTTTGGCCAAGGCCAGCCCCCGGCAGGCATCGGAACTGGACAACCCGCAAACATCGTTCGTTTAGTGGTCGAACTGTTCAGGTTATGGTTGCTCAACTCCTTAGCAAACCGGGCTGTTGGCGCACAAGCGCGTGGCCCTGAACCGTCTCAAGGCAGCTTGGTGTTGGCTTGCTGCAATTGCTGCAAAAGTTCCAGACTGGGGTAGCCGTCCGCTGGCAGACCCTGACTGCGTTGGTACGCACGAATGCCGCGCCGTGTGGCCGAGCCCATCATGCCGTCGGGTGTGCCGCAGTCAAAACCCCGGGCATTCAGTGCGGTTTGCAGGGCCAGCAACTGGCTGCGTGTCAAGGTCTGCAGATCGCGCGGCCAGGGGGTCTGCACCGCTGGGCCACCGGCCAGGCGTTGCGCCAGCAGGCTGACGGCTAGCGCGTAACTGGTGGAGTTGTTGTAGCGCAGCAGGGTGCGGAAGTTGGGCCCGACCAGAAAGGCCGGGCCGCCTGCGTTGGCGGCCAGCCAGATGGTGCTGTCGGCCAGCGCGGGCAGTGGCGTGCCGTCCATCGATCTCACACCTTCGTTGGCCCAGGCGGTGGCTGACTGGCGCACCTGCTCATCGGCGCGTGCGTAGTCGAATCCCGGCGGCAAACGCACCTCTGCGCCCCATGGCTGGCCGGTCTGCCAGCCAGAGCGGGCCAGGAAATTGGCCGTTGAAGCCATCACATCGGCGGTGCTGCCCCACAGATCGCGGCGGCCATCACCGTCAGCATCCACCGCATAGGCCAGAAAGTTGGCGGGCAGAAACTGCGTCTGGCCCATGGCTCCGGCCCACGAGCCGATCATCTGCGCACGCGTAATGTCACCGTTTTGCAGAATGTTCAAGGCGGCCAGCAACTGGCTGCGTGCCCAGGCCTCGCGCCGCCCCTCAAAACCCAGCGTGGCCAGGGCATCAATGGTCGGGATATGGCCGAAGTTGCTGCCGTAATTGCTCTCCATGCCCCAGATGGCCAGGATGGTTTCGGCCGGGACACCATAACGCGCCGCAATGGTATCGGCTTGGGGGTGCAGCTGTTGCAGTTTGTTCTGGCCACGGGTGATGCGCTGGATGGAGAGCGCGTTGTCTAGGTAGTCCCACACCGGACGGGTGAATTCCGGCTGGGCCCGATCTAGCTCAATGACGCGCGGCAGGAATTGAACCGAGTCGAAAGCGCTGTGCAGCGTGGCTTCGTTGATACCAGCTGCGCGTGCGCTGGCGCTGAACTCTGCCACCCAGAGGGCAAACTTCTGGCTGTGCGCGTCTTCGTTGGTGGTGACTTGTGCGGGCTGGGTGACACGTGTGGATGGTGCGGGTGCCTTGGGTTCGACGCTGGGCGTGGCGGTGCAGCCGGCCAGCGCCAGGATCGCCAGCAAGCCAGGAACAAGCCAGCCGCGCGCGGGTGCGGGGAAACGGGTAAAAGTGTGCATGCTGGTCATTTTCGCTGCGCCATAAAGTCCCCTGGGTACAGGGCACAGGCGTACAAACCCGGCGCACTGCACCGTGCCCCATCAGCTCGCCGGGCCCTTGCCCGAACCCGCCGACGGTCTTCATCTGACACACAATAGCCGATTCTGTCCTTTTGACCCGCCTGCTGGCGGGTGACAAACTTTATGAGCACCCAAGCAACACCTTCCGTCTTTAATACCTTGCAGCCCGCCAGCGTCTGGGCCCACTTCGCCACCCTGTGCGCTATTCCCCGCCCTTCCAAAGGTGAGGCCGCGCTGGTGGCGCATCTGAAAAACTGGGCCGAGGCCCGTGGCCTGGAGACACTGGTCGATGCGGTGGGTAATCTGATGGTGCGCAAGCCCGCCAGCGCCGGATGCGCATCACGTCCCGGCGTGGTCTTGCAGTCTCACCTGGACATGGTGTGCCAGAACAATGCCAATACACCGCATGATTTCCTGCGCGACCCGATCACCCCCGTGATGCGTGATGGCTGGCTGATCGCCGAAGGCACCACGCTGGGCGCGGACAACGGTATTGGCGTGGCGCTGATACTGGCCGTGCTGGAAGATGCCACGCTGGTTCATGGGCCCATTGAGGCCTTGTTCACCGTCGATGAAGAAGCCGGTATGGGCGGTGCGCAGGGCTTGGCTGCCGGTGTGCTGCAAAGCCAGCTGATGCTCAACTTGGACACCGAGGAATGGGGTCAGTTTTACCTGGGTTGTGCCGGTGGGGTGGACGTGAATGTGCAGCGTGCAGGGCAGGCCGAGGCGCTTGCCGATGGACAGGTGGCCGTGCGCGTGGAGGTGAGCGGCCTGCGCGGCGGGCATTCCGGCGTGAACATCCACGAAGGCCGGGGCAACGCGATCAAACTGCTGGTGCGCAGCCTGCGCCAGCTGGAGCGCCGATGGCATCTGCGGCTGTCCACCCTGCAAGGCGGATCGGCCAGAAATGCCTTGCCCCGCGAAGCCTTTGCCACCCTGACCCTGCCAGCCGAGGCGCTTGTTGCTGTGGGCGATGAACTGGCCCGCTTGCAGGCGCAATTCCGCCAGGAACTCGCTGGTGTGGATGAGGGCGTGAGTGTTTCCTGCCAGCCGTGGGTGCTGGATCAGGTGATGAGCCCTGCCGATCAGGCGTTCTGGCTGGCCACGCTGCATGCCGCACCACATGGCGCACATCGCATGAGTGTGCAGGTGCCCGGGGTGGTGGAAACCTCCAACAACCTGGGGGTGGTCGATTTGAATCCGCAGGGCGGGGCGTGCAATTTCATGGTGCGTTCGTTGGTGGACAGTGCCGGTCTGGAGCGGGCCAACGAAATCATCAGCCTGCTGGCGTTGTCCGGTGTCACCGCCACACTGTCGGACCCCTATCCGGGCTGGCGGCCCAACCCCGCCTCGCCGTTGCTGGCCTTGTGTCAATCGGTCTACCGAGCATCCTTCGGGGCTGAGTCAAGCACCCAGGTGATCCACGCCGGGCTGGAGTGCGGCATCATCGGCGGCAAGTACCCGGAGCTGGACATGGTGTCCTTCGGGCCCACCATTCGCGGGGCCCATGCACCCGGCGAATCGGTGGAGGTGGCATCAGTTGCGCAATGCTGGCAGCTGCTGACAGCGATTCTGGCGGCGGTTGGCGCATAAGACTTTATTTTGCTATTTTTTGTGTAGCTGCTTACGCATGTGAATAAAGGGCTTGAGGCCTATTGGTTGTTGGTAAATACCTTGCCAGCTATCTGCAGGCGGGTGGTTGCCCCCGCCTGCAGGGCTCGACCCGCAACCGCTGCGCCCTCAGCTGCCGTTGAATTGGGGTTGGCGCTTTTCCTTGAAGGCGCGAATACCTTCCTGGTAATCCTGGCTGTCGTACACCAGCCGACGCAAGCCCTGAACTTTTTCAAAGCCACGCGGTGTCAGGGGCTTGGCCCCTGCCAGCACCCGCAATTGCTCCTTCATCACAGAAATGCTCAGTGGTGCGTTGGCGGCAATGGTGGCCGCCATGTTCAGCGTGAAGGTTTCCAGCTCGGGGGCTTCAATCACATGGTTGATCATGCCCACATGTTCGGCCCGAGTCGCCGTGATTGGGGCGGCGGTAAAAGCCAGCTCCTTGACGATGCGCAAGCTGGCCGCACTCATGAAGGTCATCATGCCGCTGACGTTGTAGGGCACGCCCATGCGGGCCGGGGTCACGGCAAAGCGGGATTGCGGCGTGGCAATGATGATGTCGCAGGCCAGCACCACTTCCACCGCGCCGCCCCAGACACCGCCGTCGATCATGGCGATGACGGGTGCGCGGAAATTTTCAATGGTGCGCACCAGTTCCCGCAAGGGGTCGCTCCAGCCCAGCGGGTCACGGCCATCGGTCGGGAGCTCATTCACATCGTGCCCGGCAGACCAGACCTTGCTGCCCGGCTGCGCACGCAGGATCACCACCCGTGCCTTGGTGTTTTCCAGGTGTTTAAGGGCCTCCATCACTTCTTCCACCAGCTGATGACTCAGTGCGTTGAGCTTGGTGGGGTTGTCCAGCCAGATGGTGCCGATGTGGCCGTCTTCGGTCATCCTGATCAAATTCATGGTGTGTTTTCCTAGTGTTTTGGCTAAACCAGCATGGTAATTCCGTTTGTACGCCGGGCAGACCATACGGGTTGGGTCATGTTGAACACCGTCTGCTTTGAGGGGGCCCGGAATAGCCCATTTCTGTGGGGGTATAGGGCGTTCAGGCACTGCCGCGCGTTATGGGAGCCGTTACCATGGTTGTCCCCAAAATGCACTTTCAGGAAAAACCATGTTCTTCACAAGCAACGGGATCAAGCATGCAACAAGCATTTTTGCTTGTATGGTTGGATTGGCCGGATTTCCAGCCGTTGTTCATGCGCAGGCTGTGGCAGGCTCCAATGATGTCGCGGGTCACGGGGTTGCCGTGACGGAAGCCAGAAAAGTACGCCCATTCAACGGTATTCGGCTAGAGGCACCGAGTGGTGACGTGGTCTACACGGTTGGTGGGGCGCAATCGGTCAGTATCAGTGCGCAAAAAAATGTGTTGCCTCTCATTGTGACCAGCGTTGAAGGCGGAATTCTCATCATCAAGGTTCATGGGGTCATGCTTCCCAACGAACCCGTCCGACTGGTGATGACGGGGCCAAGTCTTGACACACTTCACATCACAGGCTCTGGCCGCATCGAGATGACCGGTGCCAAAGGGCCCGCCATCCACGCAACCCTGAGCGGGTCTGGCGATATTTCTGTTGCGGGGCAAGTGGACGCGCTGGTGCTTGACCTCAGTGGTTCGGGCAGCATCAAGTCCTCTTCAGTGAAGTCCAAATCGGTCACAGTCACCTTGTCTGGCTCTGGGAACATTTCTGCCCAAGCCAGCCAGGAGGCTCGCGTGGTGTTATCCGGGTCTGGAAACGTTGGAATTTCCGGGAATCCCAACGTTCGATCCGTTGAAAAGAATGGGGCTGGTCAAGTGAGTTTTGTCGAGTAAAGCGCGCTGTCATCAAGCATTCACGTCGATTTAGGGTCGTTGGATTTTGGGCGACCTGTCATCCAGACTACAAATTCGGCATTTCGGCGAGAGGCTCAATTTTTGAAGGGGCCTTATTGAGATGCTGAAGGGTTTCGACAAAATCACGTGCCTGTTGGCGCTGTTTGGGTGAGAAATTTTTTCCAGCCTCTCCTGTCAACAGAACTTCTAACAAACCGGTGAGGTGCAGCTGAAATTTCTCGTACTCGGGATGCGTGGCCATGAGGGAGCCAACAATGGCCATGAGCCCCGCCTGAGTGGCGACCAGCGTGTCCAGTTCCGAGTGGAGTTCGTCCTTTTTCATAGGGTTGTTCATAGCAATGAGGGTGGGAACCCAAAGGTTCCCTTTCTTAAAAATAAGTGACGGTTGTCTACGTGAGCGTAGCTTCCCGTGGCCTGCACATGAATGCTGGCGTGAGGAAGGTAACTCTGACGTGGTGGTTGACGTTGTCGGGGTTAAGCGACTAATACGGAATAGTCCTGTGCCGACCATGGTTTTGGGTTCTTTTGTTCACACAGAGTTTGTTGTCTTTATGTGAACTGAACCACGCATGACCGGACACCGAGGATTTTATAGAGTCTGATCGTACGCCGACCTGGATAGCCGGGTACTTTTGAAAGAAATGCAACCCAACGTCAAGTAGGTGAATTCAAGAGCGCGTTCAAGGAACTGGTCTGAAGGGTGCGTATCAAACTTGACGAGCCCAAGGGCCCAAGGTCAACTTTTCAAGCGAACTGATATCGCGACCAAACCTTGCGCTACTGAGCAGCGAGTTCTCAATCAGGCCAAGACGCACCGCCATGGCGTATAACGAACGTGCCAAGTCAAAAGGCTGGGCAAGTGCGAGTGAGGTTGCATGGTGGAGTTTTTCTGCAACATGAATTGCATCGGTGTTTGGCTGGTTATTCATGGGTGACTCCTTCATGACAAGTGCAGACGGTATGCCAGACCATGCGCATCGAGGCGACTGCGTTGGTCCAGTTCACGCATTCTGTGCTCCAGGTCATAGATATCGGCTGATTCAGAAAGGTATGCCTCATCAAGCTGTTGATGGGGCGTGATGTGAGGCATGAGCGATTTGGTGAGCTTGATAAGCTGCAAGAGCATGGACATGGTGAGTCCTCCTGGAAATTTGTAAGTTTAGTATAAGGGTTTACCCTTATCTGTGTCGTTGTGTGGTTGTTTTTTGACACAGGCCCTCCGGCCTTTACAAGATGGGAATGGCGATCACCCGCTTGATCTCCTTGAGTGAGAAGCTGGTGGAAATCTCGCGCACACCGGGCAGTGCCCGGATGTGGGTACGTACAAATTCAGCGAAGGTTTCCAGATCCACACCAATCACCTCCAACTGGTAGTCATAACGACCCGACAAGTTATGGCAGCTCAGAACTTGCGGCAACGCCACCACCGCCCGCTCAAAAGACTCTGCCGCCTCCGGGGTGTGGTTTTCCATCTGCAAGTGCACAAAGCCGGTTACCCCGTAGCCCAATTTACGGCGGCTCAGGCGGGCGTTGTAACCCTCGATCAGGCCCGATTCTTCCAGCTGCTTGACGCGCCGCCAGCAAGGTGATGGTGACAGGCAGACCTTTTCAGCCAGTTCACCAATGGTGGTTCGCCCATCCGCCTGCAAGGCCTCCAGCAGTTGACGGTCAACCGAATCCAGCTTCAAAGAGTCCATGAGCATAAAAATCTTTCTTTAGATATATATAGGGCAATTTATTCTAAAAATACCGTTTTTATCAGGGAAATTAGCCATTTTATTCCGCGTGGTCAAGATCAAAATTCCCTTGTCACAAGGTTCAAAGTCTCGCCTTTTCAGGAACACATCATGCCCACTTCACCCCACAAGAAAACCGGTTTCAGCACCCGCGCCATCCACTTTGGCTACACCCCGGCGCAACATCAGGGCGCACTGGTGCCGCCGATCTACACCTCGGCCACCTATGCGTTCCCCGATGCCGCTTATGGCGGGCGCTGCTTTGCCGGCACCGAGCCGGGCTACTTTTACACCCGGGTCGGCAACCCCACCCTGGCGTTGCTGGAGGCACGTCTGGCCAGCCTGGAGGAGGGCGCTGGTGCGGTGGTGTTCGGCTCGGGCATGGGGGCGGTGACGGCCACTCTGTGGTCGATGCTGGAGCAGGGTGACGAGGTGCTGGCCGACCTGACGCTGTACGGCTGCACCTTTGCTTTCCTGAACCACGGCCTGACCCGCTTTGGTGTCACCGTGCGCCATGTCGACATGACCGACCCCGCCAAGGTGGCCCAGGCTATGGGCCCAAAAACACGGGTGGTGTACCTTGAATCACCGGCCAACCCCAACATGCGCCTGGTGGATATTGCCGCCGTCTGCACCATCGCCCATGCTGGCGGGGCACGGGTGGTGGTGGACAACACCTATTGCACCCCTTACCTGCAACAGCCTTTGTGCCTGGGGGCGGATGTGAGCGTGCATTCCATGACCAAGTACCTCGGTGGTCATGGCGACCTGATGGCGGGTGCCGCCATCTTTGCCGATGCCGAACTGGCCCAGCGGGTGCGTGTGTTTGGCCTGAAAGACATGACCGGTGCGGTCATGTCCGCGCAAGATGCCCACCTGGTGATGCGTGGCCTGAAAACCCTGACCCTGCGCATGGATCGCCATTGCCAGAGTGCGCAAAAAGTGGCCGAGTTGCTGCAAGCCCATGCCGCCACCGCCGTGGTGCATTTCCCCGGCCTGCCCACATTTGCCCAGCACGATTTGGCCAAGCGGCAGATGCGCCAGTTTGGCGGCATGGTGGCGTTTGAGCTCAAGGGCGGCCTGCAGGCGGGCATCCGCTTCATGGATGCGCTGCAGCTGGTGACCCGTGCCGTGAGCCTGGGTGATGCCGAAACCCTGGCCCAGCACCCGGCCAGCATGACGCACGCCACCTACACGCTGGAAGAACGCCAGGCCCACGGCATCAGCGAAGGCCTGGTGCGCTTGTCGGTCGGGCTGGAAGACATGGACGACCTGCTGGCCGATATTCAGCAAGCGCTGGATCAGGCAGACAAGGCCTGAGGTTGGCCATGCGTGAATCAACCACACCTCCATCCCCCGAGCCCGACATCGATCCGCAGGAAACTGCCGAATGGCGCGAGGCTTTTGACGCGCTGCTGGCCAACCACGGCCCGGCGCGTGCCCGCTTCATGCTGGACGCATTGGCTCGCCAGGCGCGCAGCCAGCGCGTGGGCTGGCAGCCTGAGCTGGCCACACCCTATGTCAACACCATCGGGGTCGATCAGCAGCCGGTATTCCCCGGTGACCTGGCCATTGAAGAACGGCTGGCTTCGCTGATGCGCTGGAACGCCCTGGCCATGGTGGTGCGTGCCAACCAGGCCTATGGCGAGCTCGGTGGCCACATTGCCAGCTACGCCAGTGCCGCTGATTTGTTTGAGACCGGCTACAACCACTTCTTTCATGCCCGCAACGAAGCCCGTGGGCATCTGGGCGACCTGGTTTTCTTTCAGCCACACAGTGCACCCGGTGTGTATGCACGGGCTTTTCTGGAGGGCCGCTTGAGTGCAGAAGACCTGGGCTACTACCGCCAGGAGCTGACCGCGCCGCGGGCCCTTACCGGGCAGGGCGCACGCGGCCTGTGCAGCTACCCGCACCCGTACTGGATGCCTGATTTCTGGCAGTTCCCCACCGGCTCCATGGGCATTGGCCCGATCAGCTCGATCTACCACGCGCGCTTCATGCGCTACCTGACGCACCGCCAGTTGCTGGACTGTTCGGCCCGCAAAGTGTGGGGCGTGTTTGGCGACGGTGAAATGGACGAACCCGAAAGCATGAGCGCACTCACCCTGGCCGCCCGTGAGGGGCTGGACAACCTGGTGTGGGTGGTCAACTGCAACCTGCAGCGCCTGGATGGCCCAGTGCGCGGCAATGGCCGCATCATTGACGAGTTGGAAAAACTCTTTGCCGGAGCGGGCTGGAACGTCATCAAGCTGATCTGGGGCAGCGACTGGGACGGCCTGTTCGCCCGCGATGTGGGTGGTGCGTTGACCCAGGTGTTTGCCAACACCGTGGACGGCCAGATGCAGACCTTTGCCGCCAAAGATGGCCGTTTTAACCGCGACAGCTTTTTTGGCCAGAATGCCGAACTGGCACGTTTGGCCCAGGGCCTGACGGATGAGCAGATTGACCACCTCAAACGCGGCGGCCACGATCTGGTCAAAATCTACGCCGCCTATGCCGCAGCCGCGCAGCACCGTGGCCAGCCCACGGTGATTCTGGCGCACACCAAAAAGGGCTATGGCATGGGCAGCAGTGGCCAGGGTCGCATGACCACGCACAGCCACAAAAAGTTTGACGAGGCCGACCTGATCGCGTTTCGCAACCGCTTCAACCTGCCGATGAGTGACGAGCAGGTGAAAAACCTGGTCTTCTACAAGCCCGCCGAAGACAGCGCCGAAATGCGTTACCTGCACCAGCAGCGCCAGAAACTGGGTGGTTTTTTGCCCCAAAGGTATGCAAGCGCCCCGGTGGTCCTGGTGCCGGACATGGCCAGCTACGCCCAGTTTGCGCTGCAGGCCAACGACAAGGAAATGAGCACCACCATGGCCTTTGTGCGCATGCTGGGCAACCTGCTCAAAGACCCGCAGCTGGGCCCGCGTGTGGTACCCATCGTGGCCGATGAGGCCCGCACCTTCGGCATGGCCAACCTGTTCAAACAGGTCGGCATTTACAGCAGCGTCGGCCAGCGTTATGCCCCGGAAGACATTGGTTCGGTGCTGAGCTACCGGGAAGCCCTGGACGGCCAGATTCTGGAAGAAGGCATCAGCGAAGCCGGTGCATTGGCCAGCTGGACGGCTGCAGCCACCAGCTACAGCGTACACGGCCTGGCCATGCTGCCGTTCTACATCTACTACTCGATGTTTGGCTTCCAGCGCGTGGGTGATGCTATTTGGGCCGCTGCCGACCAGCGTGCCCGTGGCTTCCTGCTGGGGGCTACCTCCGGGCGCACCACCCTGGGTGGCGAAGGTCTGCAGCACCAGGACGGCAGCAGCCACCTGGCGGCGGCCACCATCCCCAACTGCAAAGCCTATGACCCGGCATTTGCTGGTGAACTGGCCGTCATTCTGGACCACGGCATGCGCGAGATGCTGGTCGAACAAAAGGACGTTTTCTACTACATCACCTTGATGAACGAGAACTACGCCCAGCCGGATCTGCCCACTGGCGTCGCCACCGATGTGATCAAAGGATGCTATAAATTAAAGAGCTATCAGCGCTTGTCTGACAATGACCAGAGCCCTGAAAAGCTTGAAAATATCACCCTGCTGGGCTCCGGCGCGATCCTGACCGAGGTGATCAAGGCGGCGCAACGCCTGGCTGCGCAAGGGGTGAATGTGACGGTGTTCAGCATCACCAGCTGGAGCGAACTGGCCCGCGATGGCCTGGCCTGCAGCCAGCGCAGCGCACAAGACCATGCGGGTGCCAGCGACCGTGTGCCGTTCATCACCCAACAACTCCAGCACAGCCAGGGCCCCATCATCGCCGCCACAGACTATGTGCGCGCGGTGCCGGAAAGCATCCGCGCCTATCTGCCCGCAGGCCGTTCCTATGTCACCTTGGGCACCGATGGGTTTGGCTGCAGCGACACCCGCGCCGCCTTGCGTGCCCACTTCGGGGTGGATGCCAGCAGCGTGGTGGCTGCTGCCTGGGCGTGCCTGGGTTGATGTGGGGGGCTTCGAGCCGGAGAATGCTCCCCGTGGTTGTGCTGCCAGCACACAAGCGTGTGCCGTGAAAGCCCTGTCGCGCCAAGACAGGTCTTGATGCTTTAGGGGCCTCTAGCGCTTGTCAATTAAGCGCTGACAGCTATTCAATTGATATTAAACCGTGGATTTTGCAAGCGCCTCAGCCAGCTTGATACCATCCACCGCCGCCGACAAAATCCCGCCCGCATAGCCTGCGCCCTCACCCCCCGGATACAGCCCGTGGGTGTTCAGACTCTGAAAATCATCGCCGCGCGGAATACGCAAGGGCGACGAGGTACGGGTTTCCACACCGGTCAGCACCGCGTCGGGCATGTCAAAGCCCTTGATTTTTTGGCCAAAGGCTGGCAGCGCTTCCCGCATGGCGGCAATCGCGTAGTCGGGCAAGGCCTGGTGCAAATCGCCCAGTTTGACCCCCGGTTTGTACGAAGGCAGCACCGAGCCGAAGCTGCTTGAGGCCTCGCCGTGAATGAATTCACCCACCAACTGCCCAGGGGCTTCGTAATTGCCGCCGCCCAGCACAAAGGCCTGCGATTCCAGTTGGCGTTGCAGATTGATGCCCGCCAGGGGATGCACGGTAGGTGAATTGGAGACTATTGATTGAATAGCTTCCTGCGCATATTTCATCCCGGCTGCAGGCCCAAAAGCCATACAAAATGTGGCTACATCCTGGGGGTAGTCCACCGGCTCAATGCCCACCACCATGCCGGCATTGGCGTTGCGTTCATTGCGTGAATACTGGCTCATGCCATTGGTCACCACCCGGCCCGGCTCACTGGTGGCGGCCACCACCGTGCCACCGGGGCACATGCAAAAGCTGTAGACCGCACGGCCATTTTGCGCATGGTGCACCAGCTTGTAGTCGGCGGCACCCAGTTTGGGGTGTCCGGCGTGGCGGCCCCAGCGGGCCCGGTCAATCACACTTTGCGGGTGCTCAATGCGAAAACCGACCGAGAACGGCTTGGCCTCCATCGCCACGCCACGCT
The DNA here is from genome assembly GCF_019973615.1 of Rhodoferax lithotrophicus. Taxonomy (GTDB): domain Bacteria; phylum Pseudomonadota; class Gammaproteobacteria; order Burkholderiales; family Burkholderiaceae_C; genus Rhodoferax; species Rhodoferax lithotrophicus. Next base: position 699,942 of record NZ_AP024238.1, read on the forward strand.
CATGCAACATGGCAAAGGTGTCGCGTGAGCTGTGGCCCAGCGCCATCACCACCTGGTCGGCCCGCAGGCTGTAACTTTGGCCGCTGTGTTGATCCAGCACGGTCAGGCCACGCAACTGGCGGCCCTGTGCCCCGGCTTCCACCTCAACATCGGTCACCCGTTGCTCAAAGCGGATCTCGCCGCCCAGGGCGATGATTTGCTCACGCAGGTTTTCCACCACCTTGACCAGCTTGAAAGTGCCAATGTGCGGGTGTGACTCGACCAGAATTTCGGGTGGTGCCCCGGCTTTGACCAGTTCTTCCATCACCTTGCGCCCCAGATGGCGCGGGTCTTTGATCTGGCTCCAGAGTTTACCGTCTGAGAACGTGCCCGCGCCGCCTTCGCCAAACTGCACGTTGGATTCCGGGTTGAGCACATGTTTGCGCCACAGGCCCCAGGTGTCCTGGGTGCGTTCACGCACCTTCTTGCCGCGCTCCAACACAAGTGGTTTGAAGCCCATGTGGGCCAGAATCAGGGCAGCAAAAATGCCGCAGGGGCCAAAGCCGACCACCACAGGGCGCAGTTTCAAATCGGCGGGAGCCTGCGCCACCAGCCGGTAAGTCATGTCCGGCGTGGCTTGAAGGTGCGGGTTGCCGGCGTGGCGCAGCAGCAAGCTGGCCTCAAGTGAGGGGGAAGCCAGCTCGGCATCCACGATGTACACCACCCGCACTTGCGCCTTGCGGGCATCAAAACTGCGTTTGAAAATGTGCCAGTGGCTCAGGTCGGTCGCGGCAATGCCCAGAGTGTGCTGGATGAGGGCTTGTAGTTCCTCTGGGGTGTGATCCAGTGCGAGCTTGAGTTCAGAGAGTCGAATCATGATGAATGTGCAGTGGGCTTGTGTTTATCAAGCAGAAGCCGCACATTTTAAAGAGGCTTTTACACCGGCAGAAAACCTTCCACCGACAGGTAGCGCTCGCCGGTGTCGTAGTTGAAGCCCAGCACCGTCGCGCCGGGTGGCAGGTCAGGCAGTTTTTGCGCAATGGCGGCCAGTGTCGCGCCACTGGAAATTCCCACCAGCATGCCTTCTTCGGTGGCGCTACGCCGGGCGTATTCGCGGGCCGCTTCGGCCTCGACCAGAATCACCCCGTCGAGCAACTCGGTGCGCAGATTTTTCGGGATGAATCCCGCGCCAATGCCCTGGATCGGGTGCGGCGCGGCGGCTCCGCCGGAAATCACTGGTGACGCAGAGGGCTCTACCGCAAACACTTTCAAGTTCGGCCATTTGGCTTTCAGCACTTGGGCCACGCCGGACAAGTGTCCGCCCGTTCCCACGCCGGTGATGAGGGCATCGATGCCGTCAGGAAAATCTGCCAGGATTTCCTGTGCTGTGGTGCGCACATGCGCGTCGATGTTGGCCGGGTTATCAAACTGCTGTGGAATCCATGAGCCTGGCACGGTGAGTGACAACTCGTAGGCGCGGGCAATGGCTCCTTTCATGCCTTTTTCGCGCGGGGTCAGGTCAAACGACGCGCCATATGCCAGCATCAGGCGGCGGCGCTCAACACTCATGCTGTCGGGCATCACCAAAATCAGCTTGTAGCCTTTGACGGCAGCCACCAGCGCCAAACCGACACCGGTGTTGCCCGAAGTGGGTTCGATGATGGTCGCGCCGGGTTGTAATTCGCCAGACCGCTCAGCCGCTTCCACCATGGCCAAGGCAATACGGTCTTTGATCGAGCCGCCGGGGTTGCTGCGCTCGGACTTGATCCAGACGTTGTGACCCGCACCAAACAGGCGGTTGATGTGCACATGGGGTGTGCGGCCAATGGTTTGCAGGATGTTGTCGGCTTTCATGGGCTCAGGCTCCTCAGGTTGATGAACCGATCATTTTGAACCAGTTGATCAACTGTTTTGGGTATAAGGTTAGAAGCACGGGGTCTAAGCCAGATTCAGCCGCGATAATGTGGCCTGTGAAGCCCGCCAGACTGTCGCTGGTGCAATCTTGGAAACAAGGCACTGGAGGAACGTCCGGACTGCATAGGGCAGCGTAGCAGCTAACGGCTGTCCACTGAAAACCTGAGCCGCAAGGCCTGGGTATAAGGTGAGGATCAGAGCAACAGAGACGAGCCGATTCAATTCGGGTGAAACGGGCAATCTCTACGCGCAGCAATACCAAGTAGGCCAGCGTTGATGGGGCCCCCAGAGCTGGCGGGTAGGTAGCACCGAGCCACGGAGTGATCCGTGGCCCAGATTAATGACAGTCACACCGGGGGCAACCCTGGTGCACAGAATCCGGCTTATCGGTGGGCTTCACACTTCTTCAAATCACGCTGCATAGACGGCAGCGCGAACTCAAATCACACGACAGGCTTGCCGTGTGAGGGGTTCACCCCCTGGCCAGCAGCGTTTGCCCAAGTGCAAACACCGAGTTGGGGGCATTGGTGCGAATCGGCACGTGCACCGGTTTTTTGAACACACCGCGGTTGGGCGCTGGTTTTTGTTCAATCTTCACACCTTTGGCCAATTGCTCCAGCACCAGAGAGCGCAGCGTGACGGACTGCATGAAGTCCAGCACCTTGGCATTCATGGAATCCCACAAGTCTTGCGCCATGTCCTGGGTGTTGATGTCTTCTTTCGGGTTCAGTTTGGGTGGGGCATCTTCTACCGCGCTGATGATGTCCGCCACGGTGATGGCATCGGCACGCTGGCCCAAGGTGTAGCCACCGCCTGGCCCGCGGGTGCTGCTGACCAGCCCCTGCTGGCGCAATTTGCTGAACATTTGCTCCAGGTACGACAGCGAAATTTGCTGGCGCACGGCAATGTCGGACAGCGGCACAGGGCCTAGCTTTTCACGCAGGGCCACGTCAATCATGGCGGTCACGGCAAAACGGCCTTTGGTACTTAATCGCATATCGGTTACTCCTATCAGTGTCTGTGAATGTGACACGCCAGGAACTATAAAGTTCCAATCACTTCGTGTAAATTCGTATTAATCACAAATAAACTTCGTGAAAATCGAAGCATTAGTTTCATTACATGAGGCAGTTGGCATGAATTTCAAGCATCTTTACTATTTTTGGGTCACCGCCAAGTCGGGCGGCATCATGCGCGCTGGTGAACAGTTACACACCACCCCCCAAACTTTGTCAGGGCAAATCAAATTGCTGGAAGACTGGCTGGGTCGCCAACTGTTCCGCAAAAGTGGCCGCCAACTGGAGCTGACCGAGCATGGCCGTCTGGCGCTGGGTTATGCCGACCAGATTTTCAGTCTGGGGCAAGACCTTGAGACTGCCTTGCGACAAGCCCGTGGTACCCAACGTCGGCTGGACTTTCGGGTGGGTGTGGCCGATTCGGTGTCCAAATCAGTGGCTTATCGCTTGCTTGAACCGGCGTTTTCTGTGGGGCAGCCGATCAAACTGCTGGCCAGCGAAGGCAAGTTTGACGACTTGCTGGCGCAGTTGGCCTTGCACCGGCTTGACCTGGTGATTGCCGATGAGCCGATGCCCGCTCGTGTCAGCGTCAAAGCGTTCAACCACCCGTTGGGCCGCAGTGCCATGAGTTTTTTTGCCGCCTCTGCGCTCCAGCCGCGCCTTCAGGGGACGTTTCCCGGCTGTCTGTCGGGTGTGCCGATGTTGGTTCCCGGGGCCACGGCTTCAGTGCGTCAACAACTGGAAGGCTGGTTTGCCAAACACCAGATTTCCCCGGTGGTGGTGGGTGAGTTTGATGACGCGGCGCTGATGAAAGCCTTTGGCCGCGAAGGGCAGGGCGTTTTTTTGGCTCCAACTGCGCTGGAACAGGAAACCTGTGACCAATTTGCGGTGTCGGTGGTGGGGCGCACCACTGAGCTGGTCGAGTCGTTCTATGCGGTGTCGGTCGAGCGGCGCATCACCCACCCCTGTGTGCTGGCCATCACCGATGCGGCACGTGGGCAACTGTTCAGTGTGTGATGGCCTTCAATATCAAAACCGTTCACCTTCTTGCAGATAGCGCCACTGACCTTCTGGCAAATTTGATAGCGCCACCCGCCCGATGCGCAAGCGCTTCATGCTGTTGATGTGTAAATCCACGCGCTCGCACAAGTAAGCAATCAGGCCGGGGTGCGCTCCCTTGATGGCGACACGCAGCCGGGTTGTGGCACCAGACGTGCTGTTGATGCTGACCTTCACTGGCGGCAGCGCCTGGCCCTGGTGGTTGAGGCCGGTGTTCATGCGTTGCAACATGTCCGGGCTGACCTCACCGGCCACTTCCACCAGAAACTCGTGTTCCATGAAGGCTGCATCTTCGGTGAGCTTGCGCAGCACGCGCCAGTCTTGCGTGAACACCACCAGCCCGGTGGCGGCCAGCTCCAGCGGTACACAGGCGGTGAGCCGGGCCAGATGCCGCTTGAGCTGGCGCACGCCAGACGGGTCTTGTGCCCAATGGTTGGTGCTTTGCAGCAATTGGTGCGCCGGTTTCAGGCGTTTGCCCGCCTCGCCTGGGGCGGCCATGCTGTCAAAACCTGCGGGTTTGTTCAGCAACAGGGTGACATCGCTGAGCCCCATCAGACTGGCCTGCGGATCGATCTGCACCACTTGGTCCAGCACGCGGGCCATCGGCTCTTCCACCACCTGGCCATTCACCCGCACCCAGCCGCCTTCGATGTATTGCTCGGCCTCGCGGCGGGAGCAGGGCACCAGGTGCGCCACGTGTTTGGACAGCCGTTCACCCTCGGGCACAGGGGGCTTCTTGAATGTTGTTTTGACCGAGAGGGTGGATTTGGATGGTTTGATCATGTCTGCTGATGGTAACCACTGACGCCGCTCACGGGTTGACCGACAAGGCCTCTAGCCGCGCCACATGGGCCATCAGCGAGCGTTTGGCCACCGGCCACATGCGCGGTGGTACGTCGCTGTAAACCACAGCCAGCCAGTCATCGAGTGTGCCTTGCGGGTTGGCTTGCATGGCGGCCATGACTTTGGCCTCGCGCTGCAGGCGGTGGTTTTTCAGGCGGGTGATGGTGTCGGCAGCCTCCTGACCTGGCCCGCCCATGACATAACCATGGGCGGGCAGGATGAACTGAATGTAGTGCTCGGCGCACAACTGGTGCAGCAGGTCGAGCGAATTCAGGTAGTCGTTCATGTCGCCATCGGGCGGGTCAATCACCGTGGTGCTGCCGTTCAGAATGTGGTCACCGCTGAACAACAAGCCGTCTTCCAGCAACACCAGGCACACATGGTTGGCGGCGTGGCCAGGGGTGTGGATGATTTGCAGGGTGTGGCTGGTTTTGATAGACAAATTGGCCTCTGGCGCTTGTGTGGTAAGCGCAAGCAGCTCTTTATTTTGTAGTGACCTGTCGGGCGTGAAGTGGCTGGCTGCACGTGCGGTGGGTGCGCTGGGCAGGCCCAGAATCGGCGGCTTAGGGCTGCACAGGGCTTGCAGCGGTGCCGCGCCGGGGGAGTGATCCGGGTGCGAGTGGGTGCAGACGATGAAGCGGATGTCGCCCCCGGCGGCACGCCAGAGTTTGTCCAGATGCTCGGCATCGGCCGGGCCGGGGTCGATGGCTATAAAGCCGGTGCTGGGGTCGCCCACCAGGTAACTGTTGGTGCCCGGGCCAGTCATCACGCCGGGGTTGGGTGCGGTCAGGCGCAGCACGTTTTTCAGCAACGGCACGGGCTGTTCGCTTTGCCAATCCAGCGGGTGGGCGATCTGGCCGTCCGGGCACACCAGCGCCAGCTCACCATAGGGCAATTCGTGTTCCATGAAGCGGGCTTCACGCCCGGCCAGCAGACCGGTGCGTGGGCAACTGGTGAACAGTGGTTCTTCGGTCACCGCACAAGCCTGTAACACCGCATCGACCGTGGCCAACTGTTGCAGGCGTTCCAGTGTGCGGATGGTCGGGTAAATCATGAAGAAGTTGCCCGCCTGGTGGCGCTCCAGCGCCTGCGCCGGGCGCACCCAGACCGGCTCAAACTGCTCGGACTCATCGGCCACCGGGCTTTGACCGGGCGGCATACGCGCGACCAAAAACGGCACATCAAAGCGTTTAGCCAAGTCGCGGTCGGTGATCCAGCGGGCCAGCACATACAGGTCGCTGGTGGCCAGGGTCAGGCCACGCGCCTGGCATTGCGCGGCAAAGTCACCGGTTCGATCCATCGCCTCAATGTCGGCCTGGCTGGCCCAACGGCCGTCGGCATGGCGGGCCAGCAGCACGCCCAGCTCTTCAAAGCTTTCGCGGATGGCGGCCACCGCTTCGGTCAACGCCGCATCGTCTTGCGTGGCGCGGCGCTGGCAAATGGCCTGGCAGTTGCCGTCGGCCGCATCAATGCCGCCGCCAGGAAAGACAAATGCGCCCGGCACAAAGCTGGCCTGGGCGGAGCGGCGGGTCATCAGCACCTCCAGCCCGTCGGGGCTGTCGCGCAGCAGCAGCACGGTGGCGGCTGCGCGGGTGGGGGCAGGGGGGCGAGGGGGGTGCAGGAGTTGGGTGGTGCGTGTCATCCGCAAATTATGCTTTGTCTAATGGCACGCAGCCTGAACGCCCCTGGGAGCGCCGCTGACTGTCAGCTCAAACCACCGCCTCTGCGTGGGTGTAGCACTTTTTCGGGCAGATTTTGGAGCAGGCGGTGCAGCCAATGCAGCGCTCCTGGTGCGCAATGGTCATGACTTTCTTTTCGTATTCCTCGTCGTCGTCATCCCCGTCCACATCGACAGAAATCCGCTCGCCATCTTCGGTCAGGCCGACCAGTTCCAGCACGCCACGCGAACACACCTTGAAGCAGCGGCCACAGCCGATGCATTTCTGGTCGTCGAGTTTCGACACAAAGGTGGGTACCCAGATTTCCCCACTGGGCAGGGTCACGTTGAAGGCCGTGCTCATACGGCTGCCGCAGCTTGGCGTGCGTCCATCAAGTTGGCATGGGCTTCGTGGCAGCGTTGCGCCACTTCCAGGATTTTTTCCCAGTTGGTTGGCAGTTCTTCGGACAAGTCATGCAAATCCATCTTGGCCTGGGTGGCCCGGGCGTTGAGTTTTTTCAAACGTGTTTTAAGTTCTTCGGCATCTGTGCTCATGTTCAGGCTCCATATTGCGCCACAGCGGGGTAGGTGCGGATCATCATCACCGCTTCATCAAAAAATTTGCCACCGGCTTGCGCCAGTTTGGCCAGTGAGGGGAAACCAAAGCGGTGCACGTCGCGCAACTGCTTGTTGACCACCACCAGTCGGCCGGCAATCAGCACCATGCGGCCAAAGCCTTCGTGGCTCATCTTCATCATGGGCGAGACCATCTGGCCGGTTTCGCGCTCAATCGCCACGGCGATGGCGTTGTAGAAAATTTCCAGATGCCACAGGGTCTCGGGGTCGGGGTCACCCAGAATCGGCAGCGCACGGCGTTCTTCAGCGGTGTGGATGTAGGGCTTGAGCAACTGCAAATCGCTCTTGTTGTCCCAGGTGCCATTGGTGTCCTGGGCGCGCAGTTGCTTGATGAGCTGCTGCACAAACGGGGTGGCGAGATAGGCCTCGTCGTTGTCGGCGGGGGTGGCTGCTTCCAGGGTTGCGGTGTCTGTCATGGGGTGACCTCTTCATCTTCAAAATCAAATGTGCGTTCGCCGCTTTTGGCCAGGGCCTTGCGCAGCCATGGGGGCGGTGTGCCGTTCAGCACGTCTTGCAGCTTGGTCAGAATGTCGGCAATCGCTTCGGGTTGTGGCACCTTGATGGGGTGAATCTTCATGGCCACGACACGTGCCGCGCCGGAGCCACCAATGGCGGCCACGTAGACGATGGCGCAGTCCTTGATGGCTTCGAGCTTGGGGGCGAGCTTGTCTTCGTCGCCGTCTTCTTCCAGCTTGTCGCCAAACTCAAAGCTTTCAACAAACTGATGCCCGGTGGGGGAAACGTCGTACACGACGATGCTTTTGGCCCAGCCAAAGTGCGCGTTCACGCTTTCTTTGTCCTGGGTGGCGAAGGCGACTTTCATAAAGGCACTCCTTGGGTTGGGATGGGTGGGGTCAAAACGGATCACACGGTCTCAAGCGTGGCAACACTGGCTGCTGCTTGCAGCGCTTCGGGGCTGAGCGGCCAATCGCCGGGGTGGTGGTGTTCCACATGGTCGAGCATCAGGTTGGCCACCTCAAACACCAAATCCATCGTGCCGCGGTAGCCGACCATGCGCCGATGCGCGTTGCCAATGCGGTCAAACACCGGGAAACCAATGCGCAGCAAGGGTTTGTTCAGCCGCTGCGCGGCCTGGCGGCCATGTGAGTGGGTGATCAGCAGGTCACAGTCCGCCGCCCCCAGCTCCAGGTCTTCCAGGTCGCCCAGAATCACTTGTTGAGCGGGCAGCAGCGCGTGGGCGGCTGATTTGGTGGTGCTGACGCAGCAGTGCAGTTCGGCCCCCATGTCCACCAGCACACTGCCTACGGCCAGCAACAAATCCGGCTCGGCGGCAATTGCCACCTTGATGCCGCCGGTGTAGAAGTGGCTGTCAAGCATGGCATCGAGCAACTGGCTGCGCTGGCGGCGGTATTTGGCGGGCACGGCTTGGCCGGAAATCTGCGCCAGTTTTTGCAGCAGACGGTCATTCACCTCCAGACCGGTCAGGCGCTCAAAAATCTCAAACGGCGTGCCAGCAATGTCCAGCAAGGTCTGCGCCCCTTCGCGGGTTTGCTCGCCAACCCCCAGGGTGTAGGCAGAAGCCCCGGCGGTGCGAATTTGCTCCAGTGTGGTGCCACCCAAGGTGGTGCCGCGCCAGTCGGGCGGAATATGACCATCCAGTGAGCCAGAAATATCCGGCAGCACAATCACCGACAGGCCAAAGGCCTCAATGATCTCGCGCAATTCGTCAATGTCGGCGGGCGACAAATAGCTCCCCGGCAGCAGCGTGACCTGCTGGGGGTTGACCGGCAGCGGCTTGACCAGGGTGCGCACAATGGCGCTGATGGCGTGTTGGTAACCGTCTTCAAAACCGCCGACGTAATCGGGGGTGGAGACATAAATGATCTCGGTATCGGCCAGCTCGGGTTTGCGCTTGCGGGCGGTCACCAGGTAGCCCTCCACATCGTCACCCTTGGTCTCGGTCAGGCCGGTCGAGCAAATGGCAATGACTTTGGGCGCGGCGCGGCTGCGGATGTTGATCAGCGCGGCCTCCAGGTTGTCGTAGCCGCCCAGAATCGAGGTGACCTCGTTCATGGCGGTGGTTTGCAGCGGAATCGCCTCTTTGAAGTGGCGCACCAGCAACACCAGGCCAAACGAGGTGCAGCCTTGTGAGCCGTGCATCACCGGCATGCAGGCATCCAGCCCCAGAAACGCCAGGGTGGCCCCGAGCGGCTGGCTCATCTTGAGCGGGTTCACCGCACAGGCTTTTTTGGATTCAATGACGCTGGCCATGTTCATGCACTCCCGTTTGCGCTCACCGCACCAAGCGTTTCCCCGTCGTCACCCCAAGGGGCGGGAATACGCACTTGCTGCCAGACCGGGTTAAAGATGGCGCGGTCAATCTCGTGCACCAGGCCCACCATGCCCTCGTAGCCACCATAGGGGTGGTAGCGCTCCTGGTTGATGTCGAGCCAGGGCATACGCGCTTTCAGCGCCACAAACTGGCTGCGCCCGCCCGAGAGCATGATGTCGGCCCGCGCATCACGCAGCATGGCGTACATCTCGCGCGGGGTCATGTTGTCGATCATGTGGGCATCGTCCCCCATGATTTCCTTGATCTTCTCTTTGTCTTCTTTGGTGCTTTTCTTGATGCTGGTGCCAACAATCTCCATACCCGCCTCTTGCAGCGCCGCCACCACCGACCAGGACTTGACCCCGCCGGTGATCAGCAACACCCGTTTGCCGGTGAGTCGCTGTTTGTAGTGCGCAATACGCTGCCAGGCGCGGGCTTCTTCCACCGCAATCAATTGCTCGGTACGCAGCAGCAAATCATCCGGCGCACCTTGCTTGACCAGCAGTTTGGCAATCTGGCGCAAGGTGTCGCTCATGTCGCCAATGCCGTAGAACGAGCCCTCAAAATACGGAATGCCCCAGCGCTGCTCCATCTTGGTGGCAATGTTGATCATCGACTTGGAGCACACCATCATGTTCACCTTGGCCCGGTGTGCGCTGGCAATCTCGTTGTAGCGGCCATCACCGCAGATGGTGGAGAGGATGCGAATGCCCAAGGCATCCAGCAGCGGCTTCACTTGCCACAGCTCACCCACCAGGTTGTATTCGCCAATGATGTTGATGTCATACGGCGTGGTGAATTCGGGTTCGACCGTGCCAATCACATAGTCCAGCAGCGCCTCGGCCCCGAGCTTGTTGCCCAGGTTTTTCGGGCCGGCAAAGCCGGGGGCATTGACCGGAATGATCGGTTTGCCAAATTTTGCGGTGGCGCGCTGGCACACCGCCTCAATGTCGTCGCCCACCAGCGCGGTCACGCAGGTCTGGTAGACAAAAACGGCGGGAGGGTTGTATTTGTCCAGAATCTCGCGGATGGATTTGAACAGGCGCTTTTCACCGCCGTAGATCACGTCCAGCTCGTTGATGTCGGTGGTGAAGCCGGTGCGGTAAATCTGCGGGCCGCTTGATGCGCTGTGCCGGTTGTCCCACGAGTTGCCCTCGCAGGCAATCGGGCCGTGCACCAGATGCGCCACATCGGCCACCGGTTGCAGGGCAATCTTGGCCCCGTCAAAGGCGCAGCCCCCGGCAGCCGCGCCGGGCGCAAGCTGTTTGGTGCAGCCTTTTTTGCGATCCTTGTCGCTCTTGCCCTGGTTGATCTCGCAACCAGGCTCATCGAACACATCGGCAATCTTGGCTTTGAGCGAAGCTGACATGAAAGACTCCTGATGGGGTGGTTACAGGAGTCATTGCATTTTTAGTGCCAGGGGAAAATGTGCTTCTGAAGGCTTTTTTGGGGGAAATGGGCGGTATGCCGGCGCTTGCTTTGGCTGGTTTGAAGGGATTGCGACAAATGGGTTGCGAAATGACGCTGTGGTTTCAATGCCGTTGGTTGGTAGACGGCACAAAGCGGTTGTTCACTGTGGCTGCCGATGCCGTAAATGTTTGCGCAGCCACAACAACAAGTCGTCCACATAGGTAAATACAACCGGAATCACCAGCAAACTCAGTACGGTGGAAGTGATTAGCCCACCGATCACCACCACCGCCATCGGCCCGCGGAAGCTGGAATCGGTGCCCCAGCCCAGGGCGATCGGCAGCATGCCCGCCACCATGGCAATGGTGGTCATCAGGATCGGCTGGGCACGTTTGTGGCAGGCATCGACCAGCGCTTCATAACGCCCCATGCCGTTGTGGTAGGCGACCACCGCGTACTCGACCAGCAGGATCGAGTTTTTGGTGACGATGCCCATCAGCATCAAGAGGCCGATCACCGACGACATCGAGAAGCCGCTGCCGGTGATCAGCAGCGCCAGCAGCGCGCCACCCACCGACAAGGGCAGGGCGGCCAGGATGGTGGCGGGCTGCATGAAGTCGTGAAACAGCAGCACCAGCACTGCGTAGATGCACAGAATGCCGATCAGCATCGCGCCGCCAAAGCTGGTGAACAGTTCTGCCATGCGCTGCGCATCACCGGTAGCGATCTGCTGCACGCCGCTGGGCAGGTTTTTGATGGACGGCAGAGCCTGCACCATCTTGTCGACCTCGCCGGTGCTCAGGCTGCCGAGTTCGATGCTCAGGGTCACGTTGCGCATGCGGTCCAGCCGTGCCACCTGCGAGGGGCCCGCGCCCAGCGACAGATCGGCCACGGCGGTCAGTGGCACCGCGCCGCTACGCCCGGCCACGCGCAACTGGCCCAGCGCATCCAGGTCGGAGCGGGTACTGTCGTCAAAACGCACACGGATCGGGATCTGGCGCTGCGGCAGGTTGAACTTGGCCAGGCTGGTGGCGTAGTCGCCGTAGGTGGCTACGCGCACCACACTGGCCAGGTCGCTGGTGGTCACGCCTTGCTCGGCCATACGCACCGGGTCGGGTCGCACGTGGATTTCTGGTCGTTGCAGGCTGGAGCTGTCGGTGATGTTGCCTATGCCTTTCAACGTGCGAAGGTCCTTGATCAGCGCGGCGGCGGCCTGGTTCAGCGCCAGGGCATCGTCGCTGGCCAGGGTGACATCGAGCGACTGGCCGTTGCCCATGCCCATCACGCCGACGCGGGTGCCGGGTAGCCCACCGAGCTTGTGGCGGATGGCGGCTTCCACCTCGGACTGCGAGCGTGCGCGCGTGCCGCGCGGTGTCAGGCTGACGGTGAGCGAGGCCTCGTTCACCGTGCTGCTGCTGGCATCGCTGCTGGCGTCACCAATCACGGTGAACACCTGGGTGACTTCGGGCATCTGGGCGATCAAGGTCTGGGCCTGAGCGGCGGTGGCGCGGGTTTCTGCCAATGTGCTGCCGGGCTGCAACTTGAGCGAAATGGTGGTCTGCGCGGTGTCGGAGGCACTGATGAATGAGGTGGACAACAGCGGTACCAGACTCACCGAGCCGATGAAGAACAGACCAGCCAGCAACATCGTGCTGCGCCGGTGCGTCTGGCACCAATGCACCATGGCCAGGTAACGGCGCATCAGCGGGCCGTTTTGCGTGACGTGCACCGGGCTGGGCTTGAGGAGGTAGGCGGCCATCATCGGCGTCAGCAGCCGCGCTACCAACAGCGAGGCCAGCACCGCCACCGACGAGGTGATGCCGAACTGCCGGAAGAACTTGCCCGGTATGCCGCTCATGAAGGCCGTGGGCAGGAACACCGCCACCAGGGTGAAGGTGGTGGCCACCACCGCCAGCCCGATTTCATTGGCGGCTTCGAGTGCGGCCTGCATCGGTGTTTTGCCCATGCGCAGGTGGCGCACGATGTTCTCCACCTCGACGATGGCATCGTCCACCAACACCCCCACCACCAGCGACAAGCTCAGCAGGGTGATCAGGTTCAGCGAGTAACCGAGCAGGTACATCACGATGAAGGTCGGGATGATGGACAGTGGCAGCGCCACCGCTGAGACAAAAGTGGCACGCCAGTCGCGCAGGAACAGCCAGACCACCACCACCGCCAGGATCGCACCTTCGTAAAGCAGGTGCATCGAGCCATCGTAGTTATCCTGCGTGGGGGTCACGGTTTCAATCACCTCGGTGATCTGCACCTGCGGGTGGCTGGCGCTGAAGGTCTTGACCGCTGCGCGTACTGTGGCCGCTACCGACACCTCGCTGCTGCCAATCTGTCGTGTCACCTGAAAGCCGACCACCGGCTTGCCGTTCAGCGCTGCATAGGCAAAACGCTCTTCGGCGGTGTCGCTGACCGTGGCAATCTGGTCCAGCCGCACGCTGGTGCGCGTGGCGGTGGCGGTGCTAGCTGTGGTCAGGGGGATGGCCAGACCGGCCAGCTGCTCGGGCTGGTCGAGTCGACCCAGAGTTCGCACCGATTGGTTGCCGCCGCCCAGCGTGCCGCGGCCGCCCGAGGCATCGGTCTGCACCGCCTTGATCTGGCTGGAGACACTGTTGGCCGTCACACCCAGGCCGGCCATCAGCGCCGGGTCGAGTGTCACATGCATCTCGCGCTCGACACCGCCGACGCGTTTGATCGCGCCCACGCCCTTGGCCGATAACAAGGCCTTGCTGATGTCGTTGTCGACAAACCAGGACAGGTCGGACTCGCTGAGGTGTGCTGCCACCACGGTATAGGTCAGCAGAGCGGACGAGCCTTGCGTGACCTTGGACACCACGGGTGCGGCCATCTCGGTGGGCAGGTCGGCGCGTGCGCCGTCGACGGCGTTGCGCACCTCGTTCAGCGCCACCTCGCTGTCCTTGTCGATGTCGAAACTGACGCTGATGCTGGCTGCGCCGTCGGTGATGGTGGAGGTGATGTGGTCCACGCCGGTCACCGAGGCCAGCTTGTCCTCGATCTTGCGGGCCACCTCGGTTTCCAGCTGGGCCGGGGCCGCGCCTTCCAGCGAAGCGGACACCAGAATGGTTGGCACATCCAGGTCAGGAAAGTTCTGTATACCCAGCTTGTGCAGGCTGAACAGCCCGGCCGCGGTGAGGATGATGAACAGCAGGATCGCCGGGACGGGGTTGCGTATCGACCAGCTCGACAAGTTCATGGTGTGCCTTTGCTCGTGCTGGCGGCAGCAGCCGTGCCGGTTGCGGCATCAGTGGTCCATTGCACCGGGTCGCCGTCTTTCAGGAAGGCACCGCCACTACGCACCAGCTGGGTTTGTGCGGTGATGCCGCTGCTGATCTCCACCATGTCACCCACGCGTCGTCCGGTCTGCACCTGGCGCTGGGCGACTTTGCTGGCACCATCCTTCTCGAACACATAGCTGTTGCCGTCCCGCTGCACCACCACGCTGCTGGGCACAGTGAGCGCCGCTGCCTGGCCGGTATCGATCTCGCCGCGCACATACATGCCGGGGCTGGCCGCACTGCCTACCGGCAGGTCGACATAAGCCAGGCCGTTGCGGGTGTTGCTGTCCAGCGTCGGGCCGACCAGGCGCAGGCGACCGCTGACCTGCTGGCCGTCAGGCAGGGTGATCTTGGCGGTCTGGCCGGGCTTCAGTGCACTGAGCTGTTTGCCGGTGATCTCGGCACGCCATTCGACGCGGCGTTGGCGCACCAGCTGAAACAGCTCGGTGCCCGAGGCCACCACATTGCCCAGGGTGGCGCTGCGGCTGGAGATCACGCCGTCGTCTATCGCCAGAATACGTGTGTGGGCCAGCTTGATGCGTTGTGCCTCCAGAGTCGCCAGCGCGGAGTCCAGGCTGGCCTGGGCGGTCTGCTCGGCCACCACATACGCAGTGACTTGCTGCTCCGACAGGGCACCGCTGTCTTTGACGGTGCGGCTGCGGTCGGCCTCGGCCTTGGCCTGGGCCAGCTTGGCGCGGGCCTGGGCCACGGCGGCTTCTTGCACGCGCAGGTCGGCCAGGATGCTGTTGTCGGCCAATCGGGCCAGCAGCTGGCCGCGTTTGACCACGCTGCCCACATCGACCAGCACCTCGGTCAGGCGCAGGCCAGCTTCTTCGCTGGCAATGGTGGCGGTTTGCCAGGCAAACAGGCCGCCCGACAGCTGCAGGCTGCGGCCCCAGCTGGCTTGCTGCGGCTGCACGGCGCTGACGGACAGGCCCGCATTGGCTGAGGGCAGCACGGTGGCAGCGGGCGCGGCGCGCGATTTCAGCAGCCAGGTGCCGCCAGCCAGCAGCAAGACGAGGGCTGTCGCAGCGAGAAGGCGTTGGCGAGTGAGTTTGCGTGTGAATGTCATGGCGTGTCTCCTGTCGATACGGTCCAGCCGCCGCCCACGGCTTTGTACAAGGCGATGCCGTACAGCAGCTGATCGCGCTGCACGGTGATGAGGGATTGCTCGGCGGCAATGGCGTTGCGCCGGGCGAGTTCGAGGTTCAGCAGGCTGTCTCCGCCGGCGCGCCAGTTGGCTTCCACGGCGTTGGCATAACTGCGGTAACCGGTGGCGCTGCGCTGCACATCGGCGGTGCGGCGCACGGCGCTCATCTGTCGCACCAGGCTTTGCTCAACTTCCTGCACCGCGGTGCGTACGGCCTGCTGGTAGTTGGCCAAGGCCAGATCGTAGGCCGCTTGCGCACTGTCGACTGCGGCGCGCTTGGCGCCACCGTTGAGCAGCGGCAGCGACAGGCTGGGGCCAAACGACCAGGGTGTGGTGTTGACCCCGTCGGTACGCGTGGCCGACAAGGAACCCAGCAGCGACAGGCGCGGATAACGGTCTGCCTCGGCCACCCCGATCTGGGCGCTGGCTGCGGCCAGCGCCCGTTCGGTCGATACCAGGTCGGGCCGCTGGCTGAGCAAGTCAACCGGCAGGGTGTTGATCTGAAAGCCGGTCAGTGTGGGCAATTGCGCGGGCTGGCTGTCCAGCTGCTGGCGCAGCGCAGGCTCGGCCAGGCCGGTCAGCGCCACCAGGGCCTTGACGGTGACATCACACTCGGCTTGCTGGGCGATGGCCGTGGCCGACGCGCTGGCGGCGCTGGCAACGGCCAGGGCGGCGTCGGCGCGCGCCGTCATACCGGCTTGCAGCGAGCGCCGGGTGATATCTGCCGTGGTCTGGCTGGATCGGGCATCGGCCTGGCTGGCCAGCAGGGTCAGCTGGCAGGCGCGGTAGGTGACGTAGTCGGTGGCCACTTCGGCGGCCAGCGAGACCCGCGCGTCGTGCCAGTCAGCCTGGCGCGCCTGTAGTAGTGCGTCAGCTGACTCGGCGGAACGCCGCACGCTGCCAAACAGGTCGAGCTCCCAACTCGCGTCCAGCCCGCCGGTGGCGGTGCTCTGGGCGCTGCCCGGGGTGTTGTTGCGGCGGGCTGAGGCTGATCCGGTCAAGGTTGGCTGGTAGGAAGCGCGCGTGGTGCTGACATTGGCACGGGCCAAGGTGATATTGGCAGCGGCTTTTTGCAGCGATGGGTTGTTGGTCTCAGCCGACTGCAACAGTGCGTTCAAGCTGCTGTCTTGCAGGCGCTTCCACCAGGTCAGCAGCGCTGCGGTGTCACCACCATGTGGCTGGACTGCTTGCCATTGGCTGGATGTGAGCAGTTGCTCCGTGGCGGGGGCCTGGTACGAAGGGCCAACCGCCGCACAAGCGGACAACAGGGCGCAATGCAGCAGGGTCAGGGTGCGGTGTCTGGTAAATCGGGGGCGTGACAACATCGTGTTTGGGTCCGGCTGCTGGTGGGTGTCAATATGCAAGGCTTGGTCGGAAGTGACCATGTCATCCCTTTGAGTAGGGCTTGAATCTGCGCCTTCCAGCGATGCAGCAATCGCTCATGAATCTGACAAATGCATTGTTTTAGGCGGGCAGCGTGATGCTCACTTCAAGGCCACCGCCGCTGCGGTTGTTGGCACTGATCGTGCCCTGATGCGCCAGCACAATGCTGCGGGTGATGGCCAGACCAAGACCGCATCCATGGTCACCTTTGTCTGAATTGGACTCGCTGCGAAAGAAGGGCTCAAAAATTCGATCGACATCTTTGGGCGGCAGTCCAAGCCCCTCGTCAGAAATCCTGATCAGGACATGGCGGTGACTTGCATTGGCCGTGATGTGCAGTCCGATGCTACCTCCGATAGGGGAAAAGCGAACCGCATTGCGTAGCACGTTGTCCAGCGCCCGGTAGAGCAATTCGGCATCGCCTTTGAGTTGCATCTGCTCAGGCATGCGGAGTTGCAGTCGGCAGGACTTGGCTTGCATTTCGAGTTCGGCATCGCTGCAAATAGACTGCGCAAGTTCGATCAAATCCACCACTTCAACGGGCGCTTGGCTTGTTGTCGAATCCAGCCGAGCCAAGGTCAGCAGTTCACCCACGAGCTTGTCCATTCGACTGGTTTCGCGCTCAATACGCTGCACCAGCTCCACGGAACGCTGTGGCTGTTGCACCATCAAGTCGCTGCATGCTTGTAGGCGCGCAAGAGGGGAGCGCAGCTCATGAGAGACATCATGCAAGAGTCGGCGCTGCGCTTCCACTTGCGCCTGCAGTTTTGCGGCACTTCGGTCAAAGGCCTCACCCAGATTGGCGAGCTCGTCCCGGCGCGATCCCATCGCCTTGCCCACGCGAGTATTGAGCTTACCGTCGGCGAGCGCTTCAAACGCGCTGTTCAAACTGCGGATGGGTCTCGAAAAATACCAACTCAACCATGCTGCAAAAGCCACGCTGACCAACAAACCGGCACCCAATGGCAGTGGAGGAGGCAGACCGCCTTTCGGCCAGGTCGGGGGACTCGCCCGTGCGCAATCCGGTGCGGACAAACTTTCCATGGGGTGCTTGAATGGCGTGTCTAACGCAGCGGATGGCCAGGCCAGCAACATCAAGCCCACCGTCAAAAATATCGTGATCTGTGCGATCCAGAACACGATAAAAAATTTCCAAAACAGACGACCCATGGCACCTATTCCACGACGAGTTGGTAACCCATTCGGATCACCGTCTGGATGGGCGAAGAGCCATCGGACAACAAGCCAAATTTCTGGCGAATGCCGCTCACATGCACATCGATGCTTCGGTCAAAACGGCTCAAAGGGCGGCCCAGACCTTCTTCGCTGAGTTGCTGTTTGCTCACCGTCTCTCCGGCATGGCGCGCCAGCACTTCGAGCAGGCTGAACTCCGTGCTGGTGAGCGCCAGGTCCTTGCCAGCGCGTTGGGCACGCCGCTTTGCAGGCCATAAGGTCAGCGCGCCCACTGTAATGGGCACACGGGTGTCCTGCTTTTGGGACGGTGCGTTTTGCGAGCGTTTGAGAATGGCACGCAGCCGCGCAGCGAGTTCGCGCGGTGTGCAAGGCTTGGGGACGTAGTCGTCTGCGCCGAGCTCCAGCCCCATGATGCGGTCGGTGTCATCCCCTTTGGCGGTGAGCATCAGCACGGGCACAGGGCTGAGGGTGCGGATCTGCGTGAGGACTTGCATGCCATTGATGCCAGGCATCATCACGTCGAGCACCACGATGTCCGGAGCGTCACCCAGTACGGCTTTCAGACCGGTATGCCCGTCGGTCGCGGCGCTGACGGAAAACCCGTCACCTTGCAGATAGTCGCGCAGCAGTTCCAACAATTCACGGTCATCATCAATCAAAAGAACCCGGGGCATGGCACAGAAGGCATCACAAAAGTGGAGATGCAAGGATAGTAAGCCAGCACCCGCTTTTACGACATCCCTTTTACTCGGATTTACACCGTGCGAACCTCGACTGATGCCAGGTGGGACAAGAATTCAGTCACCCCAATTTCACTACGGAGTGAGCATGCAGCCAGAAACACCAAACGGATCGGTTTTGATGTGCGTCGGCAGAGGACGCGGGCAGGCCACCTATGCGAATGCGCTGCATCTGCAACTGCGGTTGGGCGGCACCTGGGTGACGCAGCGGTACGGCATCTACCGCAAAACGCGTGGAACAGGTGGTCGATTCGGGACGACAACATCCCCCTTGGGACCTGCTTCGACATCCTGGAAAAGTCCTGGATATGACTTCGCGCAAGATATTGACACCAACATTGACGAAGCCAGAGTCTGCGGCTTTTACACGGATTTACATCGCTAGGGTCTTAACTAATGAATCCCGCTTGTCGATACTGATACCAAGAATCCAAGTGCGTGGATTCTCAAATCCAAACTAAGGAGTTCAGTATGTCTATGTCAATCAGTTCCGTGGGGAGCGCCAGTAGCGGCGGAGTCGACACATCCAAGATGGCCACCAAGATGGCCTCCAAGATGATGAGTGAACTCGATCCCAACAACACCGGCAAAGTTACCAAGGATCAATTTGTTTCTGCCTTGACTGCCAAAGGCGTGTCCAGTGACGATGCCACAAATATGTACGACTCCATTGACACGAAGCAAACCGGAAGCATTGGAAAGTCAGACATTGAAACCGCCATTAAAAGTGGCAACCTGACACCTCCTTCTGGAGGTCCTCGTGGTGCAGGCGGTCCTGGTGGTGCAGGCGGTCCTGGTGGCGCAGGCGGTCCTGGTGGATCAGGCAAACCGCAGGAGGCAAGCGGTGCGGGTGGAGCCAATGGTGCGAGCAGTTCTTCCACAACCTATGCTGCCGCCGACACCAACCAGGATGGTGTGGTTTCCAGCGAGGAAGCTGCCGTCTACGCCATCAAGCACCCGTCAGCGTCGAGTACAGAAAGCAACAAAACCGACCCGTCCAAGTTGGGCAAGAACGTTGATAAGCTGGTCTGATCGGGTTCCTGGCCAATAAACGCGGCCTCCTGGATGCCCTTTTTCAACCCTGGTTTTGAGTTTGATTTCCATCAAAAGTTGCGCAATGAGGGGTGGCGTTCGATCGTCACAAATGGTTACGATACTGATCAGCCATCAACACGAGAGGCCGGTTCTATGACAAGACACATCGACAACCTTGAACGACTCCTTCATCGCTTTCAGGACTGTTTTGGAGACGATGATGAAATGGTTCTCCAGGTCAAGCAGGAAATAGAAGCTGAAAGAGCCAAGGAATGCCATCCCCATCGTTGGCGTGTTGGAGCCGTTTACCACTACCCCTCATTGAGGGCCGGCCGATGTGGCGCAAGTGATGGCCATCCAGTTGGCCGTGCTGGCCGACCTGCTTAAACCAGCTCAATCCATAGGGGCTGATGGTCTGAGGCCCGGCTGTTCAGGTTGACGGACAGTGTCTGAACCCGGGGTACCAAAGACTGGCTGACGAACACATAGTCGCAGGTGATGGGCTCAGGGCCGTAGGTGCGGTCAAACAGCCGGAACGTGGGCGCATGGGGTGTTTGCCCCAGCACCAAAGGCCAGGCATCCTGCAAATGATCTGCTGCAATATTTGTAGCTGCTTGCGCAGGTATTACGGGCACTATAGGCCTAAATGGCTGTTGAATGGTGGCGTATTCGGGTGCACCGGGTTCAAAATTGAAGTCACCACACAAAATGGCATGCCGGGTGTGCGTTTTGCTCTGAAAAGGTGAGTGACTGTGGTCCGCCAGCGGTTGCGCCGCCGCCTGTTCGCAGGCCTGCATGTGCAGCGCTCGCAAGGCTTGGGCCTGGGCCATGCGCTGGCGTGCGGAATAAAACTCCAGATGGGTGGTCATGATGCGCACTGCGCCCAGCCTGGGGTCGGTCACGGTGACCTCTGTGCACATGCGCGGCATGCTGCGCACGCCCGCATCGGCAGGCCAGGGCAAGGGGTGGTGCTGCACGCTGGCCACTGGCAGCCGTGTGGCAATCAGATTGCCAAACCGCTGGCGTTGGCCCTGGGCATCAAATTCGTCGACCGCTGCGCCAAAAAACACGGTGTAGCCGGGCAGCAGGGCCTGGAGTTGTGCCGGTTGATCACCTGGGTGGCCCGGCATGGTCTCAAAGCCACAGGCGATTTCTTGCAGGCACAACACGTCAAAGTCGACCATGGCACGTGCCTCGCTGACGATGCGTTTGAGGTTGACGCGGCCATCCAGGCCGCAGCCCCATTGGGTGTTCCAGGTGATGAGTTTCATGTGATCCACCTCATTTGATCCCCGCCCGCATGAAGCTTTGTACAAACTGGCGCTGAAACAGCAAAAAGGCGATCAGCAGCGGGGCTGAACTCAGCAGCGTGGCTGCGGTGATGATGGACCAGTCAATACCCTGATCCACCGATGAAAAAATCTGCAAACCCACGGTGAGGGGGCGTGCATTGACGCTGTTGGTCACGATCAGCGGCCAGAGGAAATTATTCCAGTGAAAGCTCACCGACACCAGCGCAAACGCGGTGTAGACCGGTTTGGCCAGCGGCACGTAGACCCGCCACAGGGTTTGCAGGGCGCTGGCCCCTTCAACCCGCGCCGCGTCATCCAGCTCTTTGGGGATACTCATGAAGGTCTGGCGCAGCAAAAAAATGGCAAAGGCCGAGGCAAAGTAAGGCAGGCCGATGGCGGGCAGCGAATCGATCAGGCCCACAGTCGCCATGGTTTTGTAGTTTTCCACCAGCAAGATGTCGGGCATCACCATCAACTGCACCAGCACCAGGGCAAAAGCCAGGTTGCGGCCCCGGAAGTGGTAGCGGGCAAATGCATAGGCGGCCAAGGTGGCCAGCAGCAATTGCGCAGCCAAAATCATGGCCACCAGCAAGGTGGTGTTGAAAAAGTAGCGTGCAAACGGCGCGGCCAGCCAGGCACGGCGGAAGTTGTCCAGCGTCAGCGGGGCCGCAAGCTCCAGCCGGGTGGCGAATTCAGCGGGGTGAAACGCCGTCCACACCGCATACAGCAGCGGCAGCATCCACAACAGGGCCAGCAGCCAGGCGGCCAGCGTGTCCAGCCAGCCGGGTTCGTTAAAAGCCAGGCGTTGGGGGGCGCTGTGGGTGTTGACCGGTAAGCTCATTGGTAATGCACCTTGCGGTCCAGCACAAAAAACTGCAGCAGGGCCATACCCACCAAGATGCTCACCAGCACCACGGTGATGGCGGCGGCATAGGCCGTGTCCCAAAAGCTAAAACCGACCTCGTACAAATAAAACAGCAGCAGGGTCGAGGCGTTGTCCGGCCCGCCACGGGTCAGCACAAACAAATGATCCACCATGCGAAAGCCGTTGATGAAGGCATTCACCAGCACAAACACGGTGGTCGGCATCAGCAGCGGCCACTGCACGCGCCAGAAAAATGTCCAGCGTGAGGCGCCTTCAATGGCCGCCGCCTCGCGCAGGCTGGGGTTTTGGCTTTGCAGCGCGGCCAGGTAAAAAATCATGAAGAAACCGGCCTCTTTCCACACCGCCACCAGCGTCACTGCGCCCAGCGCGGTGGACGGGCTGCCCAGCCAGTTGTGTGAAGGCAGGCCCAATGCGGCGCTGATCTGCTCCAGCAAGCCATATTGCGGGGTGTAGAAAAACAGCCAGATGTTGGCCACCGCAATCATTGGCAGCACGGTGGGTGTGAAATAAGCCATACGCAAAAAGGCCCGGCCCAGCATACGCTCGTTGACCCACAGCGCCATCACCAAAGCCAGGCTGATCGACAGCGGAATGGTGACCCCGGCAAACCACAGGTTGTTGCGCATGGCTTTCCAGAACACCGGGTCGGCCACCATCACCGCGTAGTTGTCCAGCCCGACCCAGACGCTGGCACGAGCGCCTTTGGGGGTGGAAAAGAAGCTGTCCACCAGCGTCGAGACAATCGGCCAATGGGTAAACGCCAGCAGCAAGACCAGGGCGGGCAGCAGCATCAGCCAGATGGATGCCGTGCCCAGATCATTGGAAGATGCTGCAGGTTTCAAGGGATGCACCGCTTATTTGTAGGCCCGCAAGATGCGGTCAGCCTCCATCTGGGCCTCTTTCATGGCTTGCGCCGGGCTCTTGTTGCCGGTCAGGGCGGCTTGTAAACCGTCATTCAGGGCTTTGGTGACGCGCTGGTTGTCGTGGGTGGACAGCTCTGCCACCGATGCCGGCAATTGGTCACGCGCCACCAGAGCAGCGGGAAAGTCTTTGCCGTAGGCCTTCAGGCTCGGGGTGTTGTAGGCGGCTTGTGATACCGCCACGTAGCCGGTGTCGATGCTCCACTGTGCGGCACGCTCGGGCTGGGTGATCCATTGGATGAACTCAAACGCCGCCTGTTGCTGCGCCGGGCTGGATTTCTTGAAGATGTAGAAGTTGCCGCCGCCAGTGGGTGAGCCCTTGCGCACGTTGCCCGGAATCATGCCGACACCAAAGTCAAACTTGGCGTTTTTCTTGATGTTGGTCAGGTTGCCGGTGGTGGTGAAAATGATGGCGGCTTTTTTCTCGAAGAAGTCTTTCGGTGTGGTGCCCCACTCGACCACGCCCGGTGGGTGAATGCCGGCCTTGCCCAGGTCAACCCAGTATTGCAGTGCTTCAATCACCTTGGGGTCATCAAACTTGACGGCGGTGCCCGCCTCGTTGGCCAGAAGGGCCCCGTTGGTGGTGGACAGGGTCTGAAACAGCCAGTACGGGAAGCCGCTGGACGGAATCTGCACCCCCCAGGTGCTGACTTTGCCGCTGGCATCTTTTTGCGTCAGCTTGGTGGCGGCGGCTTTTAACTCGGCCCAGGTGGCGGGGGCTTGGTGGGGGTCAAGACCGGCCTGCTTGAACAGGTCTTTGTTCCAGTACATAACCACGGTGGAACGCTGGAACGGAATACCCCAGGTTTTGCCGCCGGCCTGGCTGTTTTGCATGAAGGCCGGGTAGAAGCTGCCCAGCCAGGCCTTGTCTTGCGGCGTTTTGACAAAGTTGTCAAACGGCACCACGGCATCTTCGTCGATCAGGGTGAACATGTCGGTGGACAGCAGCACCGAGGTCACCGGGGGTGTGCCGGATTTGTGCGCCGTCAGCGCCTTGACGATACTTTCCTGGTAGCTGCCGGCGTAGATCGGCGTGACCTTGATGGCGGGGTGCTCCTTCGTGAAGGCGGCGGCAAAGTCGTCAATCGTCTTGGTGATCGGGCCACCCACGGCCACCGGGTAAAAAAACTGCACTTCGACCGGTGTTTGTGCATGTAATTTGCCTGTAGCGCCCGTTAATAATGCGCAAGCAGCTATTAAATGTGTAGTTGTTAACTGAAGAAAGGTTTGGCGTTTCATGGTGGTTTTTCTGGTTCAAGAGGGGGTTGATGCAGGGCTGTGGTGGGTGTGAATTCGCTGGCCAGCGGAATCAAAGCCGTGGGCCTCGGCGGGGCTCCAGTGCAGGCGAACCTGATCACCTGCGGCGGCGTGGTGTTGCCCGTCCAGGCGTACCCGCAGGCTCTGGTTGCCGATGTGGCAGTGCAGCAGCAGGTCGGCCCCGAGGTATTCCAGGCTTTGCACCACGGCGGGGAGTCCGCCAGGGTGCAGGTGAATCGCCTCCGGGCGCACACCCAGAATGGCGGCATCCAGCGGAATGGCAATCTCGCTACCGGCGATGCGGCCCTGCTCAAGGGTCAGCAAATTCATCGGCGGGGTGCCGACAAAACGCGCCGCAAAGGTGCTGGCCGGTTGGGTGTACAAGTCGCGCGGGGTGCCCACTTGCTCGATACGCCCGCGGTTGAGCAGCACCACCTGGTCGGCCATGCTCATGGCCTCGGACTGGTCGTGGGTCACATAGACCACGGTCAGCCCGAGTTGGCGCTGAATGTCACGCAGCTCGCGGCGCATGTCCTGGCGCAGTTGTGCATCCAGGTTGGATAAGGGCTCGTCCATCAGGCACACCTTGGCTTGCGCCACCAGTGCACGGCCCAGCGCCACCCGCTGCTGCTGGCCGCCCGAGAGCTGGCTGGGGCGGCGCGCCAGCAGGCTGCTCAGGCCCAGCAGGGCCGCGGTTTCTTTCAAGCGCCGGGTGATTTCGGCGGCCGGTGTTTTGCGCACCGACAGGCCAAACGTGATGTTGTCGGCCACCGAGAGATGCGGGAACAGTGCATAGTTCTGGAACACCATGGCCATGCCGCGCTGGGCCGGTGACACCTGCGTGATGTCGCGCCCATCCATCAGCACCCGCCCGGTGCTGGCCGACTCCAGCCCGGCCATGATGCGCAAGGTGCTTGACTTGCCACACCCCGAGGGGCCGAGCAGCACACAAAACGTGCCTTGTTCAATCCGCAGGTTGATGGCTTCCAGTGCGGTGCTGCTGCCCCACGATTTGGAAACCCCCACCAGTTCAATGGCTGACATGGAGGCGGTTGTGGGTCGTTCTACACGCCTTCATCAGGCGTAGGTAATGGCACCAGTGGCAGCCGCCACGGTGATAGTTTTGCCCACGGTGGCGCTGTAGCTGGTGGACTTGACGGTGCTCATGTACACATAGTCACCCTTGACGGCATCGGCGGTGACGGTCAGGGCCAGATAACCGCGTTGGCTGCTGTCGGTGTAGTTCAAGTCATTGATCAAACCCAGACCCGCACCCATGGCGGCGGCACCCAGTTGGGGGACCAAGGCTGTGCCATCCAGCGCACTGGCCAGGCCACCCAGACCCACACTCTCAAACCCGGGGGAGGTCACCGAAGACGCGGCAAATTCGACCCCCACTTTGTCATCGGCCAGGGTGGTCAGGTTGGCAAACCAGGCGTTATGGGAGTCGCCCGAGAGCGCCACCAGCTTTTTGCCCTGGGCCTTGACGGTTTGCAAAATGGCTTCGCGGTTGCTGGGGTAGCCGTCCCAGGCATCCAGGTTGTAGGGCAGCAGCGGGTTGCTGGTGGTGTTGAGCAAAGCGGTTTGTGTGGCGGTCAGCGCCGGGCCACCCAAGGCTGCACCTGCACGCGCCCCTTTGGCTCCCAGGTAGGCGGTGATGGCGGTTTGCACCGCTGTGAGATTGGCCGGGGTGGGGCTGGCAGTGGCGACGGCCTGGGCCTGCAAGACCGAAGCGGGGAACCACATACGCGCCATGATGTCCTGGTTGCCCAGCAGTTGCCAGGTGGCTTTGGAGGTTGCCATGCCGTTGGTCAGCCAGCTTTGCTGCGTGCTGCTGATCATCTTGCGGGTCGCATCGGAGCCATTGGCCAGAGCGGTGGCATAGCGCGTGAGGCCACCATCGGCATCCCCAAAGCTGTCGTACTGCTGGTCGCGGCCTTCGATACGGGTGTCGAGCATGTGCAGGGTGAACAGGTTGCCAAAGTCAAAGCTGCGGTAAATCTTCAGCACATCACCACTGGCATCGGTGCGGATCGGCATCCACTCGTGGTATACCCGGGCGGCGATGTTTTTGCGGGTTGTCCAGTCTCCTTGGGTCGCGGTATGGTGATTTTCTGCGCCGTTGACATAGGCGTTGTTGGCGAATTCATGATCGTCCCAGACTGTGATCCAGGGCATTTTGGCGTGTAAGGCCTGCAAGCTCGGGTCTGACTTGTACAGGGCGTAACGGGTGCGGTGATCATTCAGGCTGACCATGTCGTTGGCCGGGGTGATGACCCGGTTCAAGGACACGGCGCTGGTGCCGGTCAAGGCATCGGTGTTGCCAAATTTGGCGGGGTCGGCGCCGTATTCGTACAGGTAGTCCCCCAGATGGATGGCGTATTGCGCGTCCGACTTGGCGGCTGCGTCATAGGCGTTGAAATAACCCGCTGAATACAGTGCGCAGGAGAACACGGCCAGCTTGACACTTGCCACATTGCTGGCGGGCAGGGTGCGGGTGCTTCCCACGGTGGAGGCTGCACCGGTATCGTCCATAAAACGGTAAAAGTAGCTGCTACCTGCCGTCAAACCGGTGGCATCCACTTTGGCGGTGAATGCGTTGGCTTGCGTGGCGGTGACGCGCCCGCTGCTGACCACTTTGCTGAAGCTGCTGTCACTGGCCACCTGCCAAGTCAGCGCCACCGGGTCGGTGCTGCCAGCGATCTGGGCGTGGGTCCACAAAATCACCCGGTCAGTCAGCGGGTCGCCACTGGCCACGCCGTAGCTGAAGGTGGCCGGGCGGGTATCTGAGCCACCACAAGCTGCCAATGAGCCGACCACGCCTATGGCCAGGGCGGAGGAGGCTGATTTGACGAGGAAATCGCGCCGACTGTTGTGCGTGTGAGGTATCAAAGAGAACTCCTTGGGGGAAAAGTTAAAACCTGTGCCCAGATTGGCCCACGCCGGGGCGATGACCCCATGATCAACGCAGCGGGCCAGCGTCCTGGTCAATCACTTGGGGGTGTGGTCTGCGCCGTCGCTTGCGGCAAGTATTCATGACCTGCGTGACACGTCAGTGACATCGTGGTGACATGTCCGTGACAGGTCTTCCATGGGCAAGAAACCGCTGCATCAAGGCTTGGCAAGTCCTGGTTTGCATTCAAAGCAAAGGAACATGAGTGCGGTCAGATAGCGTTTGTAAATGCCATTTCGACGCAGCTTGTGCTGGCCACATTTCATACAACTCATGGTCTCGCCTGACCCACTTATCCCTTGAAAGGGTGAGCCGTTTTGTTTGGCTGTGTAACGCAAGCCGGTGGGGGAGATTTGAGTTGTCATGGTGTGTGGCATTAAGGGCTCGTCATCGGGTTGAAATCATCAATCATGACGGGGTAGCGTTTCACTTTTGTGACGTGAACGCGGACATCCATCCGGCATACCTGCTGTTCACAAAGTTGTCATGGAAATCTGCCACGCTGGAGTCCCACCCTAGCGGAAAGATGAACGTGCGTACAACTTCGATGATCCCAACTGTTCCCTCCAACGACATGGTCGATTTACACCGCGTCATCCAGCAACTGGCTGAACGTTGCCAGCTGGACCTTGGCAATCCATTTGAGGTCAGGCTTTTTCGGGAAGGTGATTTCTCAGTGGCCAACATGCCGGTTCATGACGCGTCAAGCTGCCAGACGCTGCGTACCATGCTCACACTACAGCTGCGGCTGGAGTCGAGCAGCAGCGAGGACATGGGTATTGAAGGTGTGAACTTTTTGTGGCACCAATGTCGTCACTTGCTTGGCAAATTCTGTACGTCTTCCGAAGTGGTCGAAACACCCCCTCGCGTCATGTGACGTGTGAGGTGGCTCCCCTCACCCTGCAGGTCAGGTGGGGTGGCTGGTTGTTGTCAACACTCAAGCGGCCAGCAGCAAGCCCGGCAACTTGAAGCGGCGAGCTGCGTCACGCAAGTCGCCCGCCTGGTTCTGCAGGTTCTGCGCCGCGGCGGCAGACTCTTCCACGACCGCCACGTTTTGTTGGGTCATCTGGTCAAGCCTGTTCACCGATGCGTTGATGCTGGACATGCTGCTGCTCTGTGCACTGCTGCCGGCATGAATTTCATCAATAACTTCGTTCACCTGGTTGATTGAATGGACGATGCTGTGCATGGTCTCACGCGCCAGGCGTACTTTCTGGGTGCCGAGCTGAACCTTGGTGGTCGACGCATCAATCAGCGCCTTGATTTCGCCCGCCGCGATGGCCGACCGGTTGGCCAGGGTGCGCACCTCTGCGGCCACCACTGCAAAGCCCCGCCCTTGATCCCCGGCGCGGGCGGCTTCGACGGCGGCGTTCAAAGCCAGGATATTGGTCTGAAAGGCAATGCTGTCAATCACTGCCGTGATGTCCACAATCTGGCCCGACGCAGCGCTGATATCGTTCATTGTCTGCATCAGCTCGGACATCACCACGCTGCCGGTGGCTGCCTCCTGCGTGGCAGATTGGGCTAAGGCCGTGCCCCGGCTTGTGGCTTGCAGGGAGGCCTGTGTGGAGGCCGTAATCTCTTCGATCAAGGCTACCGTTTGTTGCAGGAAAGAGGCCGCCATTTCAATACGTTCGGAAAAATCAAGGTTGCCGACGGCGATCTGCGTGGCACCTTCTGCCACGCTGTGGCTGGCCCCTTGCACCTGTTCTACCAGGGAGCGCAAGGCCGTCTGCATGCGCCCCAAGGCCACCAGCAACCGACCCGCTTCGTCGCGGTTATGCCCGTTGATGGGGGTGCTCAGATCCAGTGATGCCACTTGGTTGGCCGTGGCCACCGCTTGCTGAATCGGGCGCGTAATGCTGCGCGCCAGCCATGCGGACAACACCCCACCCAGCAACAGGGCTCCGCCGCTGAACAGGATCAAGCCCCAGCGTGCTGTCCGGCTCAAGTGACCGATGTCGCTCACCGAGGTTTCGATCCTGGCACGCTGGGCATCACCCAGCCGGGTGACGGTGTCCTGTAACGCTTGTGCCGCCGGGCTGAAACGGCTGGCATAGACTTTCTCGATGGTGGCTGTGTTGCCGCCATCCCGCGCGACACTCAGCTCCTGGCGTGCGTTGACGAAACTGGTGTTGGCCTGAATCAACAACCCCAATGTGGCGCGGTCTTCCGGGGTCATGAGCATGCCGTCCAATTGCTGCAACAGCGTATCAATCTGGCCCGATGTCTGTTGAATATCGGGCATCAGTGCCTCGCCCACCTGGGGCTCGGAACTCAGGGCAAAGGCTTTGGAGCGAGCTACATTGACCAGAATATGCTGCTGCAAAACACTTGTCAGGCGTTCGGTGGACATGACTTGGGCCACCATGGTTTCGGTCTCGCCGGAAACTTTTTGCAATGACCAGTAACCGATGCTGGAGCCCAGCAAGGCCACTGCCAAAACCAGCAATAACACGGCGCTGATCCGGCGGGAAAAAGAGCCTGCCACAGTGGGCTGACCGACTGACTCGGTGTAGGGCACGGAGGACATGAACAACTTCGCTTTCTGGGTGATCGAGCCCGCGCTGAAGGGCTGCTGTGATACACAAGGGGAAACCCTTGGTATCTTGAACGATCACTGCGACGGTTTGATGACACCTGCAACCAGCGGTATCTTTCAGTCACTTTCAGCGGTTTTTGCTGTGGGCGTGTGGGGATTCCTGGCGAAGGGGTGGGCTATGCCTGTTCAGCACCAACGGCCACACCGCGCAGAAACTCCACAATGCCGTGATCCAGTTCCAGCTTGTCCAAAAGCACACTGGCTTGCGTGATGTCGCGTGCCGCACCCAGGCTGGTTTGTAGTTTGGTCGCCTGATCCGTGCAGCGCCGGGCCAGTCGGCGTGGCAGCAAGCTGTGCAAGGCTTCGCTGTTGTAGCGCAAGCGCTTGGCCAGGATACGCACCCGGTGCCATTGTTCTGGCGTGTGGGCAGCATCCTGCACATGTTGCAGCTGTTGCTGCAAGCGCAAAATCCGATGTTTAGCCCAATGCCGCCAAGACGCTTTGCGGGTGAGCGCCATGGACTCACTCGCGGGCAGGGTCTCCAGCCAGTGCGTAATGGCCAGCAAGCTGGCCCCCACATCAGGCTGTTGTAGCGTATGGCGAACCCTTTGACGTTGCAGCGCACTGGCTTGCACCAAGGCTTGAGTCAGTGTGTGCCAGGACTGGGCGCGCCGGGTATACCCCATGGCATAGGCGCTGGCCAGTGCGGGCAGGGTTTCGGTGCAGGCGACATCCAGATTGCGCAGTTCTCCCAGGCTTGTCAGCAGGTGGCGCAAGGCCTCTGAAGCCGGCGGGGCGGCCAGGGGCAGCACTTTGTTGAAAAAACGCAGCCCACTTTTGAAGCGCCGCCAGCCGATGCGTGCCTGGTGCACCACCTCGGGATCATCCGACACGCGCAGGCTGTCCAGGTTGCGGGTGAACTGGCTCAGCATGTTGCGCAGCACCTGCTGTGCCAGCAGTTGTACCGGCAACTTGGCCGAGAGTGCTGGCAGGTCGCCGTGATGCGGCTGGTTGAGGCCATCTTGCGCCAGCAAAAAACCGCGCTCGGCCTTGCTCATGCTGGCTGGCAGTACGGCCACGCTCAGGGTGATTTCCTGCGCCATGGCAAACAAGGCGGCCGTCGTGCCGGCCTTCAATTCCAGCTCCAGCTCGCAGATTGGGGTGCGTTGGCCGTTGGCCTCAATGTGGCCCAGATCCAGGGCCACTTCCACCACGCTGCCATCACGCCGCCGAACCAGCCAGGCGGTGCGTTCGAACACGGTGACAAAACAGGGTTTCAGGACCGCAAACAGACGGCCATCGGGGTCCAGATCGGCCCAGGGTGTGGACTCCAGCGCCTGGCGGGACAGGGTGGGCGCATCGACCGGGCTTTCCCATTCGCCGCGCCGACTCAGCGCCGAATTGTCACGGGCCCCAGTTTTGAAGGTTTGCAGCCATTGCGGTTGGGCATCGTTGCCCACCCGGCGCAGGCGCAGCACAGCCCGCTGCTGGCGCAGGCGCTGGTCTGGCGTGTCGTAGTAGATGTTGTGCAAAACCTGGCGAGACGGTTTGCGCCGACGCAGCAGCGGTATGTGTGCCAGCCGCTGGGCCAGCCCGGCGGGGTCGGCGCTGGGCAGGTACAGCTTGAGTTCAACCTCTTGTGGTTTGGCTGGGTGAGGGTCTGGCTTCATGGGCATCTTCCGTTCACGTGATCGCAAAGATCATTGTGCACCGTGCGCAAGATGACGATGAGTCGCATCCGCTCTGGTTTCTGGCAGAGATGCACTTTGTAGTTGAATCTGCGGATGAAATGTGGCTCTATTGCTTTATTTATAAGCGTAAGTAGCTATTGAAATAATATCAATCGAGTGCGTAGATTGGCACCAATTGGGTGGGACTCAGATTTTTGTCTCAAACAACTGGCAAGGTGCAGGCAGCGCATTGTTGGCTTCAAGCGTATGGATGTACTGCATCAACCGACTGCCAACATACTCAGCCAGTTTGACTGGCACGGCATTGCCAATGACCTGCTCAACGTCAGATTTGCAGCCCGGAAATTGAAACTCTAGTGGGAAAGTCTGGATCAATGCCTTCCTGCATTGCTGTTGTGCGCGCCTTACATTCTGGTTGTCCAGCTTGTTTGGATAATGTGTTGCTCCACTTTTGTAAACACCAATCCTTCTCCCAAGGGGTTTTGGTATAGATCATGGATCGGCTTTTCTTTGAAGTTCTTGACGACAAACAGAAAATACCGATCCCCCATTCTGGACGCTATAGCATGCTCTTTTTCGGTGAGCGTTATATTTCCACGCTTATCGTTGAGTCCCTTAACTTCCACCGCCAAGGAAACGCTGGGAGAGTAAAGCTGGAAGTCGAAACCGCAACCGAGTTTGGTGGTATCTCTGATGTTGAGACCATCAAAAGTTGGAATGCTCTTGAAGGCGTTCATGAAATACTGCTCGGCGGCTTGACCCGTGAGCAGCCGCTTGGCGAAAGATCCATCCGTATCACAGCCTGACTCTGCGACTTCCTCGATGAGCAGATCGAGATCGTGCTCCTTGTACAGGATTTGCTTCAATAAACTCGTGAAGTTTTCCAAGTCCAACCCGCCAAAACTGTCATAAATTTTCTTGCAATATTCACGCATCGGTCTTTGATGCCAGCCTTTACGCTTATTCGGAAAAAGCGGATCAAACTCGTCTCTGTAATTCTTGATTGATCCAGGGCGAACACCAAGCGTCAACCCAATCACATTGAAAGCCTCGGTAAATCCACCGAAGCCAAATGTTCTCAATCCTTCCCCATCAAACTTGGAGAAGTACAAACCAGCCAAAATCGATTTTTCTCTGACGGGAAGATCATGCATGGTTCAAACATGCTTTGATACTGTCTGAGAAGACTGCCTCAAAACGCCGCTCCGGGCTGAGGAATTTTTGCCCACCGCCCAAAATAATGTGCTTGATTTCATCTTTGGCGATGATCGGCTTGGCGAGTCGGGCACACGCCATCAGCTCGCGCGAACGGGTTCCTGAAATCGCAAATTCTTTGTCATTCTGGTTGTCAAACGTCATGCCGTCATAAATGGGGGCCTGAAAAACCTTGTCTGACTTGGATCGTTCATATAAAAACCGCGTCAACCGCAGCGTGGCGCGGCCATATCTGGAGATGGCATTGGTATCGCGTGGCTTGCGGACGGAGTCCAGAAACAGATGCGTCAGCGCAAAATCACTCCAGACGAAGATGTCCAGACAATGATCTGCCAGAACGGGCGACTTTCCTACCGTTTTCCAGATCGGCTGCATCAGCAGTGGTGACTGCAAATCTTTGAATTCAGTCAAAAACAGCTCCAGCGCAGCAAGCGCTTTGCCGACGATGGGTAGCATTTCGGCTTTGGAATCCCAACTGCGGACACGAGCAAAAACGGGCTCGAATATCTCACGCACACGCACACGCACACGCACACGCACACGCACACGATGCGCATCCACCGCCCGTGCCATTGATAACGCCATGTAGCGGGTGGTGGCAGAACGAATCACCAGCTCGGCACCGTACTTGTCTTCGGGGCCAGCTTCTGTGGTGTTGTCTGGCAAAGTGGTCAGCTTGATCTCAATCGGGCGGAGTTGTTGGATCGGATCACCTTTACCCACCACCAGATCAATCGCGGGTAACTCGTCGTGAACGAACGTTCTGAAAGGATCAAAGCGGGTTTCAAACGAAAAATGCAGTTGCTCGTTGGGCAAGGTGCTGCCAAACAGCTCGGTCACCGCCAGTTCAGTCACTTGGGTATGGTCGGAGTCCTTGAATTTCACATACATCAACGGGTGTGATTGCGAGCGCATGTAGCAGGCCAGTGCCACCGGAAACGCCGAATTGAATTGATTCTTGCCCCAGTAATAAGCATCTGAAAAGTTCCGGTTACTGCGGGAAATTCCAAATAGTGCAGGGGGTTGGGTGATGTTCATCATGTTATTTTATACAGCACTTTTGACTCGCAGCATGCAGCCATGCAGCAAGACGTGTGCTGATCGCTGTGGCTCAAGGCGCGTATTTGGCCAGAAACCCGCGCAAGTCCTTGAACTCCGGCATACGCTCGGTGAGTGTGTCGTGATCCCAGTCCCACCATGCGGTGGCCTCCAGCGCCTGGGCAATGGCCTTGGGAAAGCGCTGGCGGATCAGCTTGGCGGGCGCACCTGCGACGATGGCGTAGGCCGGCACATCTTTGGTCACCACCGAGTTGCTGCCCACTACTGCACCATGGCCAATGTGCACGCCGGGCATGATCACCACGCCGTGGCCGATCCAGGTGTCGTGCCCAATCACCACGCGCTGGCGGCGACGCCAGGCAAAGAAGTCGGCATCGTCCTGCTCGGCCATGCCGTACATCGTGGGTCGGTAGACAAAGTGGTGCAGCGTGGGCCGCTCCATCGGGTGAAAACCGGGGTTGACACGCACCATGTTGGCAATGTTGGCAAACTTGCCAATGTCGGCCGACATCAGGTCGCAGAAATGCTGCACGTAGGCGTAGTCGTCCAGCAGGCAGTCTTCCATGCGGGTCTGATCACCGACCTGGGTGTAGCGGCCAAAGCGGCAGTCGCGCACGATGGCGCTGGCTGACAGCGTGGGCTCCAGCCCCAGGCGGGCGGGCTGTGGCAGGTTGTGGGCGGCAATGTGGGTGTGGCTCATGAGGATGGGGTGTTGTAGGAGCGGCGGCAGCCGCGAATATCGCGCCTTGCGGCGCTCATACGGGGCACGTTTCAGAACGCCCGTTGGCCCGTCCGCCAGGTCTCCAGCACCAGCGGCATGCCGACACGGTTCATGCGCACCCGCAACAGGTCGGCCCGCTGGCCCAGCGCAATCTCGCCCCGGTCTTGCAGGCCAATGGCACGGGCCGGGTTGAGTGTGACGGTGCGCACCGCCTTGGGCAGCGACCAGCCGTCCAGCGCAGCCAGCATGTAGGTGGCCATCAGCAGGCTGCTGGGCACGTAGTCCGACGAAAAAATGTCCAGCAAATCCAGCTGCGCCAGCTCTGCGGCGGACACATTGCCCGAGTGAGAGCCACCCTTGACCATGTTCGGCCCGCCCATGATGATGGCCATGCCCGCAGCGCGTGCCGCCTGCGCCGCTTCAACCGTGGTGGGGAACTCGGACATGGCCACCCCCTCGGCCACGGCCAGTGCAATGTCGCTGAGCAGTGTGTCGTCATGGCTGGCCAGAGGCAGACCACGTGAGCGGCATTCGCGCACAATTTCAACCCGGTGTGGCAGAGAAAAGGCTTGCTGGTCGGCCTTGCGCTGGGCGATCATGGCCTCGAAATCGGCATCGTTGTAGCTGCCGTTGCGCTCGGTGTAGCGGCGGTAGGTGACCATGTCGCGCCACTGGCGCTGGCCGGGGGTGTGATCCATCATGCTGACCAGGGTCAGCAGCGGGTCATCGGCGTATTCGTGAAACACCTCCAGCATGTCGGGGGCAGAGAGTTCGCAGCGCAGGTGCAGCAGGTGTTCCACCCGCATCAGGCCTTCGTCGCGGCACTGGTGCAGGGCGGCAATCGAGGTGTGCTGGGTTTTGCTGCGTGCGCCGTCGTCGTCCAGGTCACCAATCACCACCGAATCCAGCACGGTGGTGATACCTGCCGCTGCGCACTGGGCATCGTGCACCGTCATGGCGGAATGGGCGTTCCACAACACGCCGGGGCGCGGTGACAGGTGTTTCTCCAGGTTGTCGGTGTGCAACTCCACCAGGCCGGGCAGCAGCCAGTCGCCACCCCAGTCCTCGGCACCGGGTAACGCGGTGGAGCCGGTGTCTATGCAGCGGATGATGCCGTCTTCCACAATCAGACAGCCGGTGAATTCGTCGTCAGCGGTGACGATACGGGCGTTGCTCACAATACGTTGAGTCATGGCGGTATTCCTTGAAGTTCAGAGAGAGTTTCGGTGTTGTTCCACGTCAAAGCATCGTGTGGCTACGGCCTGGCGCACTTCGTCGTCATGAAAAATGCCCACAATGGCGCTGCCTTGTGCGCGGGCGGCGTGGATCAGCTCGACCACCACGCGCCGGTTGTCACCGTCGAGCGAGGCGGTGGGCTCGTCCAGCAACAACACCGGCGCTGCGCTGATCATGCCGTGGGCGATGTTGACGCGCTGCTGCTCACCGCCCGAGAAGGTGGCGGGTGGCAAGTGCCACAAATGCTCATGCAGGTTCAGGCGTTGCAACCAGTGCGCGGCCTGTTGGCGGGCTTCTGCCGCACCCACCCCCAGGCGGCGCAAGGGGTCGGCCACGATGTCGAGCGTGGAGACCCGTGGGATCACGCGCAGAAACTGCGACACGTAGCCCAGCGTGCGCCGGCGCACCGCCACCACCTCACGCGGCGCGGCCTGCGACAGATTGAGCCAGTCCCCGGCGTGGCGAATTCGCACCGCGCCGCTGCTGGGCGCGTAGTTGCCATACAGGCAGCGCAGCAAAGAGCTTTTGCCGCTGCCGGAGTGGCCGGTGAGCGCCAGGCATTCGCCAGGCTGCACGCTTAGATTGATGCCAGAAAACACCGGCAGTTGCAGGCCGCCGCGCCCGTGCAGCGTGAAGGTTTTGGACAGGCGATGAGTTTCTATGAGTGCAGTCATGGGGTCAGTACCGAGGAAACAAGCAATTGGGTATAGGGGTGCTGGGGGTCGTCCAGCACGCGGTCGGTCAGGCCTTGTTCCACCACCTGGCCGTCTTTCATGACCAGCATGCGCTGGGCCAGCAGGCGGGCCACGGCCAGGTCGTGGGTGACCACCACGGCGGCCAGTTGCAGCTCATCCACCAGCTCGCGCAGCAGGTCGAGCAGGCGGGCCTGGACTGACACGTCCAGGCCGGTGGTGGGCTCGTCCATGAACACCAGGCGCGGATGCGTGACCAGGTTGCGGGCAATTTGCAGGCGCTGCTGCATGCCGCCCGAGTAGGTGGCGGGCAGGTCGTCAATGCGCCCGGTGTCGAGCTCCACACGCTGCATCCAGGAGACCGCTTCACTGCGCAGCTTGCCATAGTGGCGTGCGCCCAGGGCCATCAGGCGTTCACCCACATTGGCCCCGCCCGAGACGTTCATGCGCAGGCCGTCACGCGCGTGTTGCTCCACAAAACCCCAGTCGGTGCGGGCCAGCCAGCGCAGGCGGGCTTCTGACAACTCGGCCAGATCGACCAGGCCGCTGGCTTCGTTGACGGATTCGGTTCGCACGTCGTAATGCACCGAGCCTTGGTCACAGGCCAGGCGTGCCGCCAGCAGGCGCAACAGCGTGCTTTTGCCCGAGCCCGATTCGCCCACCACCGCCAGCACTTCGCCGGGGTAGAGGTCAAAGCTCACATCGCGGCAAGCCCAGCGTGGCTGGCCTTGGTGCACAAAGGCCTTGCCCGCTTGGCGGACAGATAGCAACACAGGTGGCTTCATGCGACCTCCTGCATGGTGGTCAAAGCATCGTGCAGCGTCACGGCTTGCTGCGTGCCGACATGGCCTGCGTTGCGCCGGTCTTCGCAATAGTCGCTGTCGGAACACACAAACAGGCGGCTGCCTGCGTCGTCCACAATCATTTCGTCCAGATAACTCTCAGCAGCCCCACACAGTGCGCAGGCATGTTCCCAGTGCTGCACTTCAAACGGGTGGTCTTCAAAGTCCAGGCTGCGCACCGGGGTGTAGGGCGGTATGGCATAGAGGCGCTTTTCGCGGCCTGCGCCAAACAGTTGCAGCGCCGGGTTCATGTGCATCTTGGGGTTGTCAAATTTTGGGATCGGTGAGGGCGACATCAGGTAACGCTCATTGACCATCACCGGATAGTCATAGGCGTGTGAGATCGCCCCGAGTTGCGCAATGTCTTCGTACAGGCGCACATGCATCAGCCCGTATTCACTCAGGGCGTGCATCTTGATGGTTTCCCGCCGGCGCGGCTCCAGCTTGGACAGTGGCTCGGGCATCGGCACCTGGTAGACCAGGGTTTGCGCTTCGGTCAGTGGCACTTCGGGGATGCGGTGGCGGGTCTGGATCAGCGTGGCCTCGCGGGTTTTGCCGGTGGTGGCAACCCCCGTGGTGCGAGCAAAAAAGCGCCGGATGTTGACTGCGTTGGTGGTGTCGTCCGAGCCCTGGTCAATGACCTTGAGCACATCGTTTTGGCCCATGATGCTGGCGGTGATCTGCACGCCGCCGGTGCCCCAGCCGTAGGCAAAAGGCATTTCGCGTGAGCCAAACGGCACCTGGTAGCCCGGCACGGCCACGGCTTTGAGCAGGGCGCGGCGGATGCGTTTTTTGGTGCGCTCGTCCAGGAAAGCAAAGTTGTAGTGGGTGTCCATCATGCGGCCTCTTGTTGGGTCAGGGGAGCGGTGTCGCGTGCCACATGGGCGGCACGCAGCTTGCGCACCAGCTCCAGTTCGGCCTGAAAGTCCACGTAGTGCGGCAGTTTGAGGTGTTGCACAAAGCCGGAGGCCTCGACGTTGTCGGCGTGCGACAGCACAAATTCAGCGTCTTGCGCCGGGGCCACCCGTGGCTCGCCCAGCTCGTCGGCCCGCAGGGCACGATCCACCAGTGCCATCGCCATGGTTTTGCGTTCGGCCCCACCAAAGGCCAGGCCGTAGCCCTGGGTGAACTGCGGTGGCACGTCGCGGCTGCCGCTGAACTGGTTGATCATCTGGCATTCGGTGACTTCCAGGTCGCCAATGTCAATGGCAAAACCGAGCTCGTCGGGCACCAGTTCCACGCTGACCGTGCCGCGCCGGATTTCGCCTGCAAACGGGTGCGAGTTGGCGTAGCCGCGCTGGGTGGAGTAACCCATGGCCAGCAGCCAGCCTTCGTCGCCCCGGGCCAGCGCTTGCAGGCGCAGGGCGCGGTCGGCCGGGAACATCAGCGGGTCGCGGGTCAGGTCGCCGGGGGCTTGCGCGTCCATGGGTTGCGGGGTTTCCAGCAGGCCCTCACGCGCCAGCAAGTCGTTGATGCGTGGGACAGTGGTGGGCGGGGCTATCGCGCCTTCCGGCGCTCCTACCGAGCCAGCATCTGCGGGCTGGTCTTGCCCTTCGGCCAGCAGGGCAAAGTCGAGCAGGCGCTGGGTGTAGTCGTAAGTCGGCCCGAGCAGTTGACCACCGGGCACTTCTTTGAATGCGGCCGAGATGCGCCGTGCCAGCGCGATGCGGGCGGTGTCAAGCGGCTCGCTGTAGCCCAGGCGCGGCAAGGTGGTGCGGTAGGCCCGCAGCAGGAAGATGGCTTCCATCAAATCACCGCTGGCCTGCTTGATGGCCAGGGCGGCCAGCTCGGGGTCGTACAAGGAGCCTTCGCTCATGACACGGTCAACCGCCAGCGTGAGTTGCGAGCGGATTTGCGCCACCGACAACTCAGGCACAGTGGTGTCACCCCGGCGCTGTTGTTCCAGCAAGCGCCAGGAACTCTCGATGGCGGCTGCGCCGCCTTTGACTGCAACATACATCTCAGACTCCTTCCAATCGGCGGACACGGGTGGTGCGGGGCAGGCCCAGGGCCGCGTCGCCGCAGGTGAAGAGGATGTCCACGCCCTGCGGAAACGCTGCGTGGTTGGCTTGCCACTGGGCCCAGAAGTCGTCGGGCAGACCCGGCAAACCGACACGCTGCACCTGGGCGATGCCAGGGCCGCGCCACTCCAGATTGGGGCCACCGGCCAGCGCGGGCAGCTCGATCAACAGGGTGCAAGACAACTCGGGTGATGCCGCCGAGCCCGCTGCAAAGTCAGTCAGTGCGCTCAGGTGGGCCAGGTCGGTGACCACGGCAAAGCTGGCCGCATCAGGCTGTTGCGCCACGGGGGCACCGGTGTGAAACCGCAGCCATTGCGGCAAGCTGGCAGCGTCATCAGACCACCAGACCGGGGTTTCGTCATCACTCAGGCTCAGCAGCAGGCGGGCCAGCGCTCCGCCCAGTGCCACGCCGGGCAAGGCCGGGCCGATGTGGCGCACCTGGCCAGGCCGGGCCAGTGCGTCCAGCGCGGCGCGAAACGCTTGCTGGCTGTCATGCACACCGTCAAGCAGACCGGGCGCGAGGGTGGATGTGGCGTTCATGCTTCACCCCGCACAAAGGTGAAAAATTCGACCTTGGAGCTGGCCACCGCCTGCTGTCTTTGCGTCCGGGCCTGGGCTTGCAACTGGGCCAGCGGCGCAATCAACTCACGTTGCAGCGTGTCGTGGTGCTGCGGGTCTTGCAGCAGGGCATCAAACAACGCGGCCAGTTCGGCGCGGCGTTTGTCGCGCCCCAGCGCATAGGCCACGCCCAGCGGCCCCTGACCCAGCCGCACGGCGCAGCGCACCACACTGGCTTCGCCCAGGTTGAAAGGGTTGCCGGTGCCGCCCACGCGCCCGCGCAGCATCACCATGCCCACTTCGGGCGGGCGCACTTGCTGCACAGGGGGCAGGGTATCGGCGGCGGGGGTTTGTGCCTGCAGTTGCGCCAGGCTGGCACGGGCCAGCACGGCCAGCCAGGCCGCTCGCGTCAGAGGGGGATTCGGGGTGTCGCTAGTCATAGGTGTACATGCTATTTGCCAGAGTAAAAAACCACCCAGTGCAGGAGTCACAGACTGGGGTGAGATGGGTAGTTCACTACGCCAACATGAAGAATTTGTGACAGCCGTGAGTGAACTTTCCGAGTGAAAAAATGCTGATCAAGGTGTCAAGGATCGGTCAGATGGTGGTTTTTGAGAGACTTTTAACTATGTTTTTGATAGCTGCTTACGCTTTTTTGATAAGCGCTACAGTCCATTTTTCTATATAAAACGACAATAAGGGTAAATACACCCTCGTAGAGGGTGTGTGACTGTCATACAGATGTCTAAATCAGCCACTAAAGTCGCTGCCTGACCCGGATTTCACGCCGCAAGGCTCACACAGGACTCTCAATGACATTCGCACAACTTATGACACATGGCCCAGGACGGCGTAGTGGCGTGACCGTGTGGCGGCAAATCGCCGACACGCTGAGCGCCGAGATTCGTAACCGAGCCTATTCAGGGACTGGCCGCTTGCCAGGAGAGGTTGAGCTGTCGGCCCGTTTTGGCGTGAACCGCCACACCTTGCGACAAGCCGTGGCGGCCCTGCAAAGTGATGGCCTGGTGCGCGTGGAAGCGGGCCGTGGCATGTTTGTGCAGCACGAGTTGCTGGACTACGCCCTCTCCAGGCGCACCCGCTTCAGCGAAAACCTGATGCGCCAGGGGCTGCTGCCCAGCAAACAATTGCTCACCGCCCGTGAAATGGCCGCACCTGAACGCGCCGCCAAAGAATTGAAACTGGTTCAGGGGGGCAGCGTCTTGATGGTGGAAATGCTGGACGAAGCCAACGACCAGCCCATCGGCCTGGCCACAGCCTACTACCCGGCGCAGCGTTTTACGGGTTTGCTTGACATGCTCAACGATGGTCGCCGCACTACCGACATCCTGAAGCATTTTGGTGTGCAGGACTATGTGCGCCAGCACAGCCGCATCACCACCCAAATGCCCAGCGAGGAAAGCGCCCGCTTGCTTAAACAAACCACTACCCGGCCGCTGCTGTGTGTGGAATGTCTGGATGTGGATATGGAGGGCTGCCCGATCAAATACGGTGAAACCGTGTTTTGTGGAGACCGGGTTCAATTGGTCGTCAATTCTGCGGGGGATGCATGAGCCAGCGTTATGCCATTTATTTCGCTCCTGCCAAAGAGTCGCCTTGGTGGGTATTGGGCAGCCGTTGGCTGGGACGTGATGAGTTTGACAGCACGCCCTTGTTGGCCACCGGGTTTCCATCACTGAGTCTCGATGAACAGCAGCGCATCACCATGGAGCCATGCCGTTATGGCTTTCACGCGACGCTGAAAGCACCGTTTCGTCTGGCTGGATGCCAGACGGCCGAGGACTTGATCACCCGCACCCAGGCGCTGGCCGCCAGTCTGGCTCCGGTGCCGCTGGGGCCCTTGCAGGTGCAGAGTCTGGGGCCATTTGTGGCGCTGATCCCTGCCGCGGAGCCTGCCGGATTGGCGGCTTTGGCGCAATG
Organism: Rhodoferax lithotrophicus; assembly: GCF_019973615.1. Lineage (GTDB taxonomy): Bacteria > Pseudomonadota > Gammaproteobacteria > Burkholderiales > Burkholderiaceae_C > Rhodoferax > Rhodoferax lithotrophicus. The sequence goes on from NZ_AP024238.1 coordinate 741,382, forward strand.
CTGTGTGGTGGGGCTGGATGATTTGCGCGCGCCCCTGACGGAGCAGGATTTGGCGCGCCGCAAAAGGGAGCTGCTTGACACGCGTGAGCTGGAGCTGCTGCACCGCTACGGCTACCCCTATGTGCTGGAACGTTTTTGTTTCCATTTCAGCTTGACCGGGGTGGTTGATCTGCCCACACAACAACGGGTGATTCAGGCGGTGCAAGAGCCCGTTGCGCACCTGAATGCCGTCGCTCCGCTGGTGCTGGACCGTTTATGCCTGTTCATGGAACCGGCACCGGGGTCGCCGTTCAAAAGAATTGCCGATGTGGAGTTGTCCGCATGAGCGGGTTGTGGGTATTTGTGTGTGGCCCTTCGGGGGCTGGCAAAGACAGTGTGATGCGCTGGGCCGCAGAGCGGCTGCACGGCTGTGAAGAAGTCGTGTTTGCCCGGCGCATGATCACTCGTGCGACGCACCAGGGTTCAGACCATGACCCGGTGTCAGCGGAACAATTTGCACACCTGGCCGTTACCGATGGCCTGGCCTGGCAATGGCATGCGCATGGCTTTGGTTATGGCATTCATGCGGACTATGCCGCCGCGGTGGCTGCCGGCCGTGTGGTGGTGGTGAATGGTTCGCGTGAGCACGTTCATGCAATTTCTGTGTCGCAACGGGTGCGCGTGGTGCATATTGAGGCGGATGCCCAGCACTTGGCTCAGCGACTGGCACAACGCAGCCGCGAGTCGCCTCAGGAAATGGCGCATCGGCTGGCGCGCAACGCGCAGATACCCAAGCTGCATGCACACTGCACGATCCTCAACCAAGGTGAATTGGCCGATGCCGGGCTTCAGTTGGTGGATTATTTGCGGGCCGCGCTTTTGTTGCCAGTGGTGAGTGTTGACCGGGCAAATGCCTTGACGCTGTGAGTAGTCTGAGTGCCTTGGCAGCTGAATGGCTGCGATAAGAAACCCTTAAGGGCTGTGCGTTAGGCTTGCTCTGCTTCGCCAAGAAGTAAAAGGAAGTCGCCGTGTTTGAGAGGTCCATGCCACCAGTTGGTTTGCCTGCGTATTGCCACCTTGTGGTCCTGATGGGAATTTCCATATGACCTCGCTAAATCTGCTTTTGTGGATCATGGGGGGCATCTTTCTGCAGTTGTTCATCTACCTTGGAATAAGTTTTGGACAGCATTGGGTGAACTATCAGTCATTGCGTTTGAACGTCGCCAGCGGTGACTCAACCGCCCAGTCAGGTCTGGAGCTGGTTGCGACTGAGAACCTGGCTGCTGCCTGGTCAGGCTGGCGTGAGTTCAGGGTCACGCACAAAGTGATCGAGGATGCAGCACAGGCTATCTGCTCGTTCTACCTCGTTCCGCAGGATGAGCAAGTATTACCCTCCTTCCTGCCGGGGCAGTACCTGACGTTTCAACTCGATATCCCCTTGGCTGATGGACGCATGGAGTCCATGACGCGTTGTTATTCACTCTCGGATGCGCCGCGAAGCAATGGGTATCGGGTGAGCATCAAATTGGCGCATCCTCCTGAAAATAGTGCGTTTTCACCAGGACGTGCATCGCATTATTGGCATGAAACCATCCACGTTGGCAGCGTGCTGAAGGTGCGTGCCCCTGCTGGACATTTCTACCTGGATCACAGTGACACGCCGGTGGTGTTGGTGGGTGGTGGGATTGGCATCACGCCCATGCTGAGTATGCTGAACTGGGCTTTGGCAGCGCAACCAGGTCGGGAAATCTGGCTTTTTTATGGTGTGTCCAGCGGTCTTGAGTTGATGGCGAGGTCACACCTTGAAGCCATGGCCGATATACACCCCAATTTTCACTTGAACATTTGTCTGAGCAAGCCGGATGCCCATGAGGTGCTGGGGAAGAGTTACCAACACCACGGGCGCATCCATGTGGATCTTTTCCGCCGCCTGCTGCCACTCAAGCCGTTTCATTTCTACATTTGTGGCCCGACACCGATGCTGGAGAGTCTGGTTCCAGCGCTGGAAGATTGGGGCGTGCCAGATGCGCACATTCACTTTGAGGCCTTTGGGCCCGCCTCGGTGAAACGCAAAACCGCAGTACAAGCAGCCAACTCGGCCATTCCGACCGCAGTGTCAGGCTCACCCGTGACCGTGACTTTCAGCCAATCTGGCCGACAAGTGCCTTGGCATGCAGGCTGCGGCAGCTTGCTGGATTTCGCTGAAGCACAAGGCATTTCGATTCCATCGGGTTGCCGGGCTGGTGGGTGCGGCAGTTGTCAAACCACCATTCAATCGGGTGAGGTGGTCTATCAGAATCCACCTGACTTTGATCCAGAGCCGGGCACCTGTCTGATGTGCGTCTGCACACCCCAAACCAATGTCACCCTGGAGTTGTAAATGAACCAATCCCTCTGGCGTGAGCACGTTCTCCCCTTTTCGCTTTTGCTCGGTGCACTGGGTGTGACCGCGGTGGCCGGCGACTATCTTTTGCATTGGTTCAATTTGGTATGGATTGGCCGTTATCTGGGCATACTGGGCACCGTGTTGATCATTGGGTCTTTGACCTACTCGTTACGCAAACGCAAATACGTGACAGGCGGTGATCCGAAGTTGCTTCTGAAATTGCATGAATTCAGTGCCTGGCTGGGCTCACTCATGGTCTTGATCCATGCCGGAGTCCACTTCAATGCCATCTTGCCATGGTTGGCTACCGCAGCCATGGGCATCAATGTCATCAGTGGGCTGGTCGGGAAAATGCTGCTCAGTCAAGCGCGTCGGCACATACAAGGGCAGCGCAGTCACTTTCAGTTGCGTGGCTTGTCCAAGCCGGAAATTGACCAGGCGGTGTTCTGGGATGCGGTTACCGTGGATGCCATGACCCAATGGCGCAAGGTGCACATACCGATCTTTATCGTGTTTGCCGTGCTGGCTTTGGGACACATCGTCAGTGTGTTTCTGTTCTGGGGCTGGGTATGAGCAAGATACTCAAAATCATTTTGGCCTGCAATCTGATGATCTTGGCGGCACTCACCTTCATTTATCCTGAACTGATGGTCGGACCGGGCCAACTGATTCCAGCACACAAGGCGCTGGAGGGCGACTGTTTTGCCTGTCATGCGCCGTTAACAGGGGTCAACTCCGGGCGCTGCGTCAGCTGCCATATTTCTGCGGATATTGGACGACGAACCACCCAGGGCATGCCACTGAAAAAGCCGTCCACCAAAACCGCCTTTCATCAGGAACTGAACAGCCAGGACTGTGTTGCATGCCATAGCGACCACGCGGGGGTTAAGCGGTTTGCAAGACAGCGGAAGTTTGATCACAGCTTGCTGAAAACGACAACGCGTAATCAGTGCCAGAACTGTCACAAGACACCGGTGGATGGACTGCACAAACAAATCACCGGCAATTGTTTGCAATGTCACAACCAGAACCAATGGACTCCAGCCACCTTTGACCACAACAAATACTTTGTCTTGGACTCGGACCACAACGCCAGTTGTGTGACCTGTCATGTACGCAACGACTACAGCCGCTTTACCTGTTACAGCTGCCATGAACACACGCCAGACAACATCCGCCGCAAGCACATCAAAGAAGGCATTAGCAAGTATGAAGATTGTGTGGAGTGCCATCGCAGTGCCAATGAACACGACATCCGTGGGCGTGGTGAGGGTGGCGGCCGGGATGGGCGCGAGCACGAAGAAGATTAACCAACCCTTTATTCACCTTGGAGAAATGTATGAAATGCCCCATTTGCACCACCACCGATCTGCTCATGACCGAGCGCCTGAACATCGAGATTGACTATTGCCCGCAATGCCGCGGGGTCTGGCTGGACCGCGGCGAGCTCGACAAAATCATTGATCGCAGTGCTCGCGAGTCTGCACCCGTTGCCCAAGCCGTGCGTCAACCCATCGCCACGCCGATGCCTGCACAGTATGACCCGCGTTATTCACACAGAGACAGTCATCATGATAAACATCATGATTACAGAGAGAAGAAGTCTATTTGGAAGGAGTTGTTTGATTAAACACGTGGAAACGAGGCGTTCAGATCAGCGATTTCCTGATGCGGGCGGAGATCACATCAATCACGGTGACTGTCACAACAATGATGATCATCACCGCGCAGGTTTCGGCGTACTGAAAACCACGAATGATTTCCCACAGAATCACGCCAATGCCACCTGCACCAACCATGCCGACCACCGAGGCGGAGCGCACGTTCGATTCAAACCGGTACAGCGAATACGAAATCCACAGCGGCAGCACCTGTGGAATGATGCCGTAGACAATTTCTTCCAGTGCATTGGCTCCTGTGGCACGTATGCCCTCCACCGGCTGGGCATCAATCGACTCCACGGCTTCGGAAAATAGTTTGGCCAGAATACCTGTGGTGTGTACAAACAGTGCCAGTACCCCGGCAAAAGGGCCCAAACCCACCGCCACAATGAACAACATCGCAAACACCATCTCGTTGATGGCGCGAGCTGCATCCATCAGGCGGCGAATAGGTTGGTGAATCCACCACGGCGTGATGTTGGAGGACGACAACAATCCCAGCGGCACGGCAAACACCACCGCCAGCCCGGTGCCCCACAGTGCAATTTGCACGGTGATGACCATCTCTTGAAGGTACAACCGCCAGTCTGCAAATTTGGGCGGGAAAAAGTCTGCGGCATACGTGGCCATGTTGCCCGCGTCGCGTAGCAGATCAAAGGGCCGCATGTCGGCCCCATTCCAGGAGCCCGCCAGCAAAGCCAGCAACACGCCCCAGGCCATTAAGCCCGTCAGGCTTGCGCGAGGTGATGGCAGGGTTGGCACAGTGGACATCGTCTGGGTACTCACGGGGGCGCTCATGCTTGCACCTCAAAAAAATGAAACCTGGGTTGAGGTGCCTGCCACATCACTGCACCTTGCCCAGTGCGGCCAACTGCTTGTCGATCTCTGCCAGTTTGGTTTGTTTGTCTGCAGCGGCCAGTGTGGCATCGGCCTCAAACTTGTTGCGGACTTTGAAGAGTTCCAATTGGCGAATAGGTGTGAGTTGCGCGTTGGTGGAGGCTTTGAAACCAGAGAGCTTGGATAACTTGAACAGGTTGTCCTTTTCTTGTGGACTATTTTTGCCATAGGCATAAAAGAAGTCACGTACCTTGGTTTTGGTGGCCTCAGGCAGGTCTTTGCGAATCACCAGTGGATCTAGTGGAATCAGCGGCGAGGTCCAGATGACGCGGATGTCATTAAACTTTTCTGGCAGTTTGCCTTTGAGTTTGTCCAGGTTCTCGCTGTTGTTGGTGGCGACATCCACTTGTTTGTTGGCTACGGCCAGTGCGTTGGATTCATGATTGGCGCTGCGGGTGAGCTTGAAGAAGGTCTTGGCATCAATCTTGTTCTGGGCAAACACGTAATAGCTGGGCACGAGAAAACCGGAGGTCGAGTTTGGGTCACCATTGCCAAAAGACAGGTTTTTACCTTGTTGCAGCATGTCGTCGAGCGACTTGAGCGGGCTGTCTTTGTGCACGATCAGGTGTGAGTAGTAGCCTTGTGTTCCATCGGCGTTGACCATTTGGGCAAACACTTCACCACCTGCGCGGTCAACCGCTTCCATGGCAGACTTGTTGCCAAATCAGGCTACATGCACTTTGTTGAAGCGCATGCCTTCGATGATGCCGGCGTAGTCCGATGCAAAAAATGGATTGACTTTCATGCCGGTTTTTTTGCTCATGTCGTCCAGAATCGGTTGCCAGTCTGACTTGAGGTTTTGCGACGATTCGGTGGAGATGATGCCGAAATTGAGCTCTTTAAGTTCCTGTGCTGTGACTGGTGTGGTGGCCATGGCCACCGCTGCTGTCAAACCCGTGAGTAATTTTTTCAACATGTGATTTCCTTAAGATGGATTAAAAAAAGAGTAAGGGGGAATGGGTTGAATGCTTCAGGCTGCGATGGCCATCGGTGGTTGCCATGCTGGCGAGGGCACCACGCGGATGGGTTTGTCCTGCAGGCTGGTGATGTGGTCACCCAAAGACAAGATGTCGTCAGCCTCAGCACCGTAAAGCTCTCGCAGCAAAGCCGGGGTCAGCGCCACCGAGGGTCCGTCATAGACCACCCGGCCATGGTGCAGGGCGACAGTGCGTGGGCAGTATTTGATGGCCACGTTGACCTGATGTAGTGACACCACCACGGTGCATTGATCTTCGCGGTTCACCTGGGCCAGGATGTCCATCACCTTGCGGGAAGACTCGGGATCGAGTGACGCAATGGGTTCGTCGGCCAAAATGACTTTGGCTCCTTGCACCATGGCACGGGCGATGGCTGCCCGCTGCTGTTGTCCACCCGACAGCGTAGAGGCCCGCTGGTGGCAGCATTCGGCAATACCTACACGCTTGAGTGCGTCCACGCCGCAGGCCAGTTCGGTGGCTGTGAACCAGCGCAGCAGACTGCGCCACAACGGCACACGGTGCAAGGTGCCGGCCAGCACATTCACAATTACCGGGAGTCGATCCACCAGATTAAATTGCTGGAAAACAAAGCCGACACCCGCCCGAATTTGCCGGATATCAGATGCGATTTTTCCATTTTTCTGAACCGTCTTGCCATGGATCTCGATCCATCCCGAGACCGAGCTGTCACCGCTCATCAACCCCGCCATGTGTCTGAGCAAGGTTGATTTTCCCGATCCAGAGGCCCCAATCAGGGCCACCATTTCACCGGTCTGGATATCTAAATGAACGTCATGAAGTGCCTTGCGGCCACTTTGAAATGTCTTGTTAAGGGCATGGATATGGATGGCTGTCATCACGGTAACTCCTGTTGGATACCGTGACCATAACGACGCAATATGTCAAATTGATGTCCTGCCTATCCACAGGAACACCTGTTCATCTACCGCTGTGGCTGGAGGCTTTCACTGGTCGTCTGACAGCACTTCCAGTGCCACCAGCTGCTCAAAGAGGGCATGTCTGGCCCGCCAATGTTCCTTGCCAGCGATGCGCGGGTCGCCGCCCTCGAAGGCCCCCACGGCTTCGCGTTCATTCCAGTAGATACAGCAGTTGCCGGCACGTGCCGCCAAAGCTGCCGAAAAGGCAGCCCGATCCTCCACCGGAGCTGTGCGGAACACACCACGACCGAGCACGTAGTCGGCGCGGTACAGCGGTGTGTGCCAGCCATGTTCGTCACCCAGCGCACAAATGGCTGGAAATTGTTCGCGTGCCGTGGCATCTGCCACTGGGTGACCCACGTCATTCAGCAAACCAAGTGCCGTCACGTCGTCATGAATTTCCCACGACTCAAGAGGATCACTGGCCGCCACCTTGCGCGAAAAGTCCTCATCGTCGTAGGCGAACCAAGCGCGCGGGGCACCGTTTTCAGGAAGTTCCAGCACATAGATCACGGCATGCTCCCAATAGACCAAGGTTTGAAATAGTGTCCTCCCTGTGGCGAGGGACAACAAGCTTGTGACCATCCTGCATAGTCTTGATGCAGGTGGCTTGTTCGCTTAAAACTTGACCAGAATATCCTCATCACGTACCACCATTTGGCACGCCAGACGCCATGGTGGGGGCAGGTCTTTGGTTTCGGCATCTTCGATTTGCTGGGCAGTGATCTTGCCAGCCAACTTCAGCACCAATTTTTCTTTCTCGGTCAGTGCAACTCCGATAGGGGTATTGCCTGAGAGTACGGACACCTGTACCTGGCAGGATCCGCATTCACCGTTTTCGCATTCAGACTCCAGGGGCACGCTGTTGGCCTTGGCCACAGCGAGCAAGGTTTTGGTATCGCCTGCAACGGCGTACACCGTCACGTCTTTCTTCATACGGGGTGAGCTAAAAGTGACATTGGCCATGATGGACTCGAATAAGAGGGAGTGGGTGATACAAAAAAGGCCAGGGTGGAAACCCTGGCCCGGTCATGACATTAGCGAACGATGTCGTAGCTGTAGTCGGTTTTGGCGATTTCCATGGTGTTGGCATCAAGGGCCTCAAAGAACTCATCCAACAACATCACCAGCACACGCATCGAACCGTTGTAGCCCCAGGTGGCGTAACGGTGATAGTGGTGGCGGTCATGGATCGGGAACACCAGGCGCACCAGCGGTGTTTTGGTGTCACGTTCCAGGAACTTGCCATAGGTGTTGCCAATGAGAAAGTCAACCGGTTCGGTGAACAGCAGCGAGCGCAAGTGCCACAGATCACGTTTGGGGTAGACCTTACAGCCTTTGCCGTAAGGAGTGGAGTCAAGCAAGGCCTGCACCTTCACTTCCCACTCTTTGCCACCATTGGTGGACACGATGTGGGTGGGCTCTGCCCCCAGCTCCATCAGGAACGCGGCGTAACCCAGCATTTGATCAGGGTCACCATACAGGGCATAACGCTTGCCATGTAAATGGGCCTGGCTGTCGGTCATGGCATCCACCAGTTCACCGCGCTCTTTTTCCAGTGCGGCAGGGATAGGTTTGCCCGTCAGGCGGGAGATTTCCATGAGGAACTTGTCAGTACCAGCCACACCCATGGGGGCGTTCATGGTCACCACTTCCTGGCCGTGCTCGGCGATGAACTTGGCAGTTTTTTCGCAGCTGAATTCCTGGAAGATGATGGTGGCTTTGGCATGCAAAGCGGCCACAACTTCTTCTTTGGTGGTGCCGCCAGCGTACATGCGGAACTCGCCATCGGTCGGTGTGTTCCAGCTTTCCGAGGGGTCACAAATGATGTTGACCTGAACACCAAACAAATCAAAAATGCGGCGGATTTCGCGCATGTTGCCCACTACAAAGCCGTCAAAACCGCCAATGAAGTTGATGCTGTCGTTGGGCACACGCACCAATGGTTCGGTGGTCTTGGCCTTGCCGTCCCAGAAATGGCGCAACACACCCATCAGGGCATTGTCATAACCGGTAATGTGGCTACCCACGAAGGCAGGGGTGTGGGCAAACGGCACGTCAAACTCTTCGGGAATGCTGCCTTTTTGCTTGCTGGTCTTGATGAAGGCATCCACGTCGTCACCAATCACCTCGGCCATGCAGGTGGTCGACACGGCAATCATGTCAGGTTTGTACAGGCTGTAGGCATTGGCCAAGCCGTCCACCATGTTGTTCAGGCCGCCAAACACTGCGGCGTCTTCGGTCATGGACGAGCTGACACAGGAGGTAGGCTCTTTGAAGTGGCGCGAAAAGTGTGCGCGGTAGTAAGCGACGCAACCCTGGCTGCCGTGCACAAAACTCAGTGTTTTGGCAAAGCCGTTGGCGGCAAACACCGCGCCCAAAGGTTGGCAGGCTTTGGCCGGGTTCACGGTGAGTGAATCACGGGCAAAGTTCTTTTGTTTGTAGTCTTCGGTCTTGGTCCATTCGACGATAGAAGTGATCTTCTCGTCGGAATGTTTCAATTCGAATTGTTTTTTATTGCTCAACATGTCCTGGTATTCAGGCTCACGGAACAGCATTTCATGATCGATGACTTTGTCGGCTGATTGAGGCATGACGGGCTCCAAAAGTAGGTGGGTGATGTGAGCACCCTCAGGCGCTCACCTCGTTACACAATAAAACTGGCCGGTACACCGACCAAAGGGTTTCAGGCAGCTTTTTTCCAGGGAGCCTTTGTCAAGGCCCAGATGGGGCTGGAAATGGCCATGTCCATGTCACGGGCAAAGATGGCAAAACCGTCATAACCGTGGTACGGGCCGGAATAATCCCAGCTGTGCATCTGGCGGAACGGCACGCCCATTTTCTGGAACACGTACTTTTCCTTGATCCCTGAGCCCACCAAGTCGGGCTTGACGGAATCGACAAAGTGTTCAAACTCGTAGCCGGTCACGTCGTCATAAATCAGCGTGGCATCCTTGATGTAGTGGGTGGTCCGCTGGTAGTCGTCGTTGTGGCCGAACTCGTAGCCGGTACCGACCACGACCATGCCCAGGTCTTCGTAAGCACCAATCACGTGGCGGGGGCGCAGGCCACCGATGTACAGCATCACGGTCTTGCCTTGCAGGCGTGGTTTGTACTTGTCAATCACGGCTTGCATGAGTGGCTTGTATTTGGCAATCACTTCTTCGGCCTTGGCCTTGATGGTGTCGTCAAAGTGACTGGCGATTTCGCGCAAGCTCTTCTCGATCATGGTCGGGCCGAAGAAGTTGTACTCCACCCATGGAATACCAAACTTTTCTTCCATGTGGCGGCTGATGTAGTTCATGGAACGGTAGCAGTGCAGCACATTGAGCTTGGCTTTGGGTGTGTTTTCCATTTCGGCCAGCGTACCGTCGCCAGACCATTGTGAAATCACGCGCAAGCCCATTTCTTCGAGCAAGATGCGGCTGGACCAGGCATCACCACCGATGTTGTAGTCACCAATGATGGCTACGTCATAAGGGGTGGACACAAAGGTGGGGTTCTTGCCGGTATCTGCTTTGTCCAGCACCCAGTCACGAATTGCATCGTTGGCCAAATGGTGGCCGAGCGATTGGCTGACCCCACGGAAACCTTCGCAGCGCACTGGCACGATGGTGTGACCTTCGTGCTCTTTGCTCTTTTTCTTGGACACGGCTTCGATGTCGTCACCGATCAAACCAATCGGGCATTCAGACTGGATCGAGATACCTTTGTTCAGCGGGAACAATTCCTGGATTTCATCAATGATCTTGTCGAGTTTCTTGTCACCACCAAAGACGATGTCTTTCTCTTGGAAGTCAGAGGTGAACTGCATCGTCACGAAGGTGTCGATGCCGGTGGTGCCGATGTAATAGTTACGGCGATTCGCCCAGGAATACTGGCCGCAACCTACTGGACCATGGCTGATGTGCACCATGTCTTTGATCGGGCCCCACACCACGCCTTTGGAGCCAGCGTAGGCGCAACCACGAATGGTCATCACGCCAGGAAGTGATTTGATATTGGATTTGACGCCGCAGTCGGGCTTGCCTTCTTCGAAAACACCCAAGTGTTTGGCGCGTCTCTTCGCCATCTTCTCGGGATAGGCCTTTAACACTTCGTCAATCAGGGCCTTATTCGCGGCCTTGCGATCTTCAACAACGGCAGTCATTGGGAACTCCAGTAGGTAAATGTATGAACTGGTACTTAGCCCGGCCTGGTCAATCTTTTTGACAAACCAGATCGGGCCGTGTACCTCTTAGGCCGCTGCCAGTTCAGCAGCTTTCTTGCCGACTTGTGATTCGTCGATCTGATCCATGATGCCGAATTCCATCAGCATGTCTTCGAGCTGATCCATGGTGATGGGGGTAGGAATCGTGCCGTTGCCAGCGTTGTTGTGCACTTTCTGGGCCAGCGTGCGGTATTCAGCAGCTTGCTTGGAATCAGGTGCAAACTCGATCACGGTCATACGGCGCAGTTCGGCGTGTTGCACGATGTTGTCGCGTGGCACAAAGTGGATCAGCTTGCTGCCCAGCATGCCAGCCAGTTCGGTGGCCAGTTCGAGTTCCTTGTCGGTCTGGCGCTCGTTACACACCAAGCCACCCAGACGCACACCACCCGAGTTGGCGTATTTCAAAATGCCCTTGGAGATGTTGTTGGCGGCGTACATGGCCATCATTTCGCCAGACATCACGATGTAAATTTCTTGCGCCTTGTTTTCGCGGATGGGCATAGCAAAGCCACCACACACCACGTCACCCAACACGTCGTAAGACACATAGTCCACGCCGTCATAAGCGCCGTTTTCTTCCAAGAAGTTGATCGAAGTGATCACACCGCGGCCAGCGCAACCAACTCCTGGCTCTGGGCCACCGGATTCCACGCAACGGATGTTTTTGTAACCAATTTTCATCACGTCTTCCAGCTCGAGATCCTCCACCGAGCCGGCTTCAGCAGCCAAGGACAAAATGGTGTCCTGAGCCTTTGCGTGCAGAATCAAGCGGGTGGAGTCGGCCTTGGGGTCGCAGCCAACGATCAGGATCTTTTGACCCAGATCAGACAACGCTGCCAGGGTGTTTTGGGAGGTGGTTGATTTGCCGATGCCACCTTTGCCGTAGAAGGCGATTTGCCGAAGTTTTGCCATTTCAGTACTCCAATAAAAAGGAAAGTTAAGAACCAAGCTTGCGTTGCCGCGACTGGGTCAGCTTTCGTGCCTGTGGGTCTTCTTCTTTTAGGTTCACGTCGGCCGGACTTGTGTCCCGCATCCTGTTCATTGCAGCTTCCGTGCCATGCTGAAATCACCTCTCAATGTCAGCTCAATGATTTATATTTTTTCAATAAAATCAATTAGTTACGCGAATAAAGCAAAGCTGTTTTGGCGTTTGTTGGCTTCCTTACAAAGCTTTTTCTCGTGTCGCATTTGTCGTCCGCTTGGGCTGCAAAAACGCCATGGGATACCGCCCGCTGATTCACCCAGCGGCTTTGGCGGTGGGTGATGCGGGGCTGGTTGTGGAGTCAGGGGGAGTCAATGGGTAGACTATGCAATAAAAAACATAGCACTTTATGCAAGCTATATAAGCGCTATAGGCCAATTTGATTTTTTGTGTAGCGTTTGTGAGTGGCAGGTAGCTGGAATTTCAGTTCGGTTGCTCACCAACCCTGCCGTTTGCTGCACTGTGATTTATGAATCAGTTTCTGGAATCAAATCAACCCGATGGAAGTGCGTTCTGATCATGGTTTTTGGATTTCAGCAAAACTACCCCTCGTCATAAAACCGAATCGCATTACGACCGGCTTCCTTGGCTTGGTACATGGCGGCATCAGCCCATTTAAAAATCTCTTCCGGGTTGGCTTGCTGGCCCAGGTAAATTACCGCGCCGATGCTGGCCGAAGAACGATGGGCCACCGTCTCAGGTGTTTGTGACGGATGTTTTACCTTAAGCAGATAGGGGGCTGACAGGCAGATACGAATTTTCTCGGCGACAACACCTGCCTGCTCCATCGCTTCCGGCCGGTTTGCACTGAGGTCGCTTATCAGCACCACAAACTCATCTCCGCCGAAGCGTGCCACAGTGTCGATTTCGCGCACACAGCTCTTCAATCGATGGGCGGCTTCGATCAACAACAAATCACCTACCAGATGCCCGTGTGCGTCATTGAGCGGCTTGAAGTTGTCCAGATCAAGCACCATCAGCGCACAATGACTATCTTTACGCTGGCTAGCGACGATGGATTGATTCAAACGGTCGCCCAGCAGGCGACGGTTGGGTAGTTTGGTCAGCGGGTCATAAAACGCGAGTTCCCGCACCTGATCTTCGAGTTGTCGGCGTTCAGTGGTTTCCCTGGTGATTCCGTGGTAGCCGGTAATTACTCCATTTGCATCGCGCACCGGTCTGGATTGCACCTCGCCCCACAGCAGCCGCCCGTCCTTGCAGCGATGCTGCACCTCGAAGGTTATAGATTCATCCGCCTTGCCGTCCAGCTCGGCCTGTCGTCTCTGTGCCATTATTTGTAGAACGGTCGCAATACCCTCTTCGGTCAACATTTCAAACATGTGTCGCCCCAGCACCTCGTCGGCCCTGTAGCCGCGCAGCCGCTGGTCAACAGGGCTGATGTAGGTCATGTGCAGACTGCTATCAGCTTTCCAGACTACATCGGCTACATCTTCGGTCAGCAGAATGAAATGCGCCTCATGATCACTGATTGTTTTAGCAACCAGGCTGCGCTCAATAGCCATGCTAGCGAGTTGCCCATCAAGCTGCGCCTGCAATTGCGCATTGATCCGGCAGTGATCGGCTTCGCGCCGTTTTTCCTCCGAGATATCGCTAAAAGTGCCTGCAAGCCCGAGCAAACCTGGTGCCAAATCGACCTGGGCACCACGAAACGCAAGGCAAGCGGGTCTGCCATCGCTACCAATTAATTGAAGATCCACCTGAAATGACAAATGGTTGGCCGTGGCCTGATCGAGAACCGCTTGAAGACGTTCACGACCATCATTGCCCAAGGCTTGCATAAAAGAGGCCCAAGCATTAACAGGACTCCCGGTAATGCTGGCCAGAAGCCCCTGCGAAGCCTCGGGCAGAAAAATCGCCCGCTCTGCCGGATCATATTCCCAATAGCCGATGCCGCCGATTCGCTGGATGATGTCCAGTTGCCTACCTTCAACGCTCTCAGTGCAGTTATTTGATTTCACGCATTGACCTCGGGTCGGTTACATCTAGCGGCTGGCGTTTGAAAACGGTTGTGCAGCATTTTTCAATGCAGGTATGAAACTGAAGCAAAGCCTGATTGGCCTCAATCGTTATACATGCGTATACCGGCGATTCTGACCGGTTGCGTAACGAGCAAAAGTTGCGCCTCTGAAATTGTATTGCGGGAGTTACTCAGGCCTGCATCTGAATATTCGGAAGTTCATAAGGGACGGGGCGTTTACGCGCCGGGTTGATGGCAACTGGCATGCATTAGACCCAACGGGGGCGAATTCAAACTCCTGGAAGTCACGAGAATTAATATAAATTTAATAGCATCAATCGCAACAAATAAAAGCATCATAGGCCAAAATTGCTTACAAATAAAGTTTGACTTGGCAATGACAGCCAGAACCGTTTTGTAACTTTGTACGCTTCCCGACAAAACTGGGTGAGGTGTCGCAAACATCCCTTGATTCACCCTGGCCAAGACCTGTTTGTGTCGGATTTACCGCGTCAGCTGCCCGGTTTTGGCCTGGTACGGTCATTGCAGATAGAGGGACAGGCTTCCATTCACTGTTTCAACCACCACAAAGGAATTTTCATGACTGCTACCCTCGCTCTGAAAGAGATCGACGACACCGCGCTGGCCCGGCTTGAGAGCGAAGGCCGCTTGCTCAACCCCTTGCACAAAGCCCTGACCGGCGTACCTGGCCGTGTCGGTTTTCGTGGTGAACTTGCCCTGCGCTTTGCCCCCAAGCTGGCCGACGAAGCCCGTCCGCCGGAACTGTTGTGCCAACAAGCCATGGCTGTGGCCAATGTGGGTGAGAAGCACCTGCCCTTTTTTGCCGGTTACCTGCTGAGCTTTGAATACCTCAAGGACGTGGCTGAAGTGCTGGGCGACACCCTGAGTGCCGGTGGCAAATACTTCCTGTTCTGCGACAACATCGACTTGTCGAAAAAATACCAGGTGCCTTACAAGGGCGCGATGTTCTATGTGCTGCCGATTCTTGAGTCGACCGTGTACAACGAGATGCTGGATCTGCTCTACCTGGAAAAGAACGACCTGAAAAAGAAAGACACCGCCGGCAAGCTCGATGCCGTGGCCAATGCGGCGCTCAAGTTTGATGTGACCTTTGATGTCATCACCTACGAAGAAGGCCTGGCCTTGATGGGCCCCGTACGCAACCCGAACGAAAATCGCCCTGTGTGATCCAGCGCTCATGAACGACGAGCTTGACCAGCCAAGCCGCTGGTACGCCACCAACCTGGTGGGCGTGCCCGCACCCTTGCTGGCCAGCACCGCGTTCAACGCCCATCCCGCACCATTGCACATTGCCGGGGTCTGCGAGTCACACCCGGGCTTGTTCAGCTTGCTGGAAAGCAGCCATGACCTGGTGGAGGCGCATGACATGTTTGTCCACTACCTCAGCATTGCCTTTGGCTTGCGCAAGCCCGAAGCCCATGAACTCAGCAGCCTGGGCCGGGCCGAGCAGCGGCGCTGGCGCAGCAGTTGGCGCAAACTGCTGCAAGGCTGGGGCATGGATGCCAATGGCCCGGCGGGTGCCGTCTTAAAGGGCTGGGTCGAGAGCCGTTTTGGCCTGGTACCGAGCTTTCACAAAGCGCCACTGGCGCGTTTTCCATCCCCGGCCTGGGTGGCTTATCTGCAAGAAAAAGCCGCCAGCCGTTACAACAATAACAACATTCACCAGCAGCTGGATCTGCTGTTTGAATTCTGCCAATGGGCCTTGCGCCGCTACACACCCTTGCCCACCACTACCCCGCAGCATCTGCGCCTGTGGCGTGGCAGCAACCGCTGTGAAGAGCAAATCCTGGCCGGAACCCTGCAAAGCCGACATTGCACCGTGCGGCTGAACAATATTGTGTCGTTCAGCTTGTCCCCTGAAGAAGCCTCCTGTTTTGGCGACTGGGTGTTTGAGGTGCAGGTGCCGATCTGCAAAGTGCTGGTGTTTCCCAATCTGTTGCCCGGCCAGGTGTTGCAGGGGGAGCAGGAAGTGATTGCGCTGGGTGGCGACTATGAGGTGATGGCACGCTATGAATAACTTGTACGACCGCGCCCTGGGAGCCTACCTGGGGTTTGCCATTGGAGATGCGCTGGGTGCCACGGTGGAATTCATGCGCCCGCGCGAGATTGCTGCCCGCTATGGCGTACACCGCGACATCATTGGCGGTGGCTGGCTCCGGCTGGCACGTGGCCAGGTGACCGACGACACCACCATGAGCCTGGCCCTGGGGGATGCCCTGTTGCAAGGCGGCAGCCAGGCCCTTCGCCAGCATGCCCAGGGTGACGACACACTGATTCGCCACATCGGTGATGCGTATGTGCGCTGGTTCAAAAGCAAACCGGTGGACTGTGGCAACACCTGCCGCCGTGGCATTACGCGTTATCTGCGCGAAGGCACGCTCGAAGGGGCTTACAGCCCGGGTGATGGTGGCAACGGTGCACTGATGCGCAACCTGCCCGCCGTGCTGGCCACGCTGGGAGATGATGCGGCGTTGGAGCGCCTGTCCATTGCTCAGGCGCATCTGACCCACCACCACCCGCTGTCTGATGCCGCCACCTTGGGCCTGGGGCGGCTGCTGGTGGCATTGCTCAACGGCATGAGCCACGCGGCCTGCCAGCAGTGGGCGGTGCAATGGGTCACGGACAACCCGGCTTTTCAGTTTACGCCGTACCGCGGCTACGCCACTGCCTATGTGGTGGACACGGTACAAACCGTGCTGCATTACCTGACGTTGCACAACGACTTTGAGGCCGCGCTGATTGCCACCGTCAACCAGGGTGACGATGCCGACACCACCGGTGCGTTGGTCGGCATGCTCGCAGGGGCCCAATGCGGCGCAGCCAAACTGCCCCAGCACTGGTTGCGTCGGCTGCAACCTGCTACTGTTCAGGCCATCACCACGCAGACCAGCGGCCTGTTGGCCCTGACGCAGAGTGTCAAGGAGTCCGGCCATGCCTGAAACCACCCCTGGCGAGTGCCCTATGGCCACCGTCCAGTCTTACCACGAGCGCACCAAACACCAGCTCACAGCCTATGCCGCTGGCCCTGACACGCTGGACTGGGATGCCCAGCCCGACCCGTTTCGCCGCTACGTGGGTGCACCTCTGACGGCGCTTGCCCTCCAGGCTGACGAGTTGACCACGCCCTGGGCCGATCTGTTTGAGCCCGGCCGTGTGCCACCCCACCCGATGAACCTTGAGGCCATCGGCCTGTTGTTTGAATTGAGCTTTGCGCTGTCGGCCTGGAAACAATATGGCCCGGATCGCTGGGCGCTGCGGGTCAACCCCTCCAGCGGCAACCTGCACCCCACGGAAGCCTGGTTGCTGTGCCAGGGGGTGACCGGTGTGGTCGACGGCGTGCACCACTACGCCCCGCGTGAACATGCGCTGGAGCTGCGTGCCAGCGTCACGCCGGTCAGCCAAGCCAGCCCCCGTGTCCTGCTGGCCCTCACCAGCATCCTGTGGCGAGAGGCCTGGAAATACGGCGAACGTGCTTTTCGCTACTGCCAGCTCGATGTCGGCCACGCCATCGGTGCGCTGCGCTACGCCGCCGCCGCGCTGGGTTGGCAGGTGCAGGCGGTGGCGTGTACCAGCGCCGAGTTGGCCAGCCTGCTGGGGCTGGATCGCACGGCAGACTTCGACCAGGCCGAACGCGAAGAGCCCGAGCTGCTGTTTGAAATCCTGCCCGGCCCCTGCGCCACTGAGCAAACCCGCCCACTCGACTGGCCCACCCCCGTCACTTGGCACGGCAGCCCCAACCGCCTGGATCGCCACCCCATGTACCGCTGGCCAGTCATCGACGAGGTGGCAGTGGCAAGTCGAATAAATGCTATTGATTCAGTAGCTGCTTGCGCATTATCCATAAGCACTAGAGGCCAAAAACACCATGAAAAACAGGCCAAAACACCTGTTTTTTCCGAAATTTTGCCGCGCAGCAGCCAAAACGCCGCCATCTTGATCCGCCAGCGCCGCAGCGCCCAACGTTTTGAGGCCCGTGCCCGCATGCCGCAGGAACAGCTCTGGCTGCTGCTGCGGGCGCTGCACCCGGCGCAGATTCCCTTTGATGCCGGGCCAGCCCAGCCCCAGGTGCATGTGCTGCTGTTCGCCCACCGGGTGGATGGCCTGACACCCGGGGCCTACCTGCTGCCGCGCAGTCTGGCCGGGGCCACTGTGCTGCGCCAAGCCTTGCCCGCAGAACTGACGCTGCACCCCGTGCCCGGCGCCCCAGCCGATGCCCCGCTGCTGTGTGTCAGCGAAAACCCGGCCTTGGCCGGTACCCTGCGCACCCTGAACTGCCACCAGGCGCTGGGCTCCGATGCCATTCTGGGCTTTGCCCTGCTGGCCGAATTCAACCCGCTGCCTGACCCTGCCGCCTACCGTGCACGCTTTCAAGAGGCGGGGTTGATCGGCCAAGTGTTGTACCTGGAGGCAGAAGCCCTGGGCCTGCGTGGCACCGGCATCGGCTGCTTTTTTGACGATGCCCTGCACCAGATGCTGGGTCTGCCAGAGCTCGCCGCCAGCGCACCGCTGCAATCTGTCTACCACTTCACCGTTGGTGTGCCTTGGCTTGATGCCCGCATCACCACCGAGCCACCTTATGCCCACCTGTCGCCAGACAGAAAGAATTGAACATGGCTGAAACAAGCTCCAAACACATCCCCCTTGCGCTGGCCAGCTGGCTGAGTGCCGAAGGCTTTGATCCCACCCGGCCCGAGGCCCCTGGCCCGCATGGCAATACCCCTCTGATGCACGCCGCCTGGCGTGGGGCAGGGGATATGGTGAAGGTGCTACTGCAGCTGGGCGTGCCGCTGGATGCGCTCAACCACGATGGCAACAACGCCCTGTGGCTGGCCTGTGTCCACGGTGAGCCGCAGCTGATTCGCCAACTGGTGGCGGCGGGTGTGCCCATTGACCATGCCAATCGGGTGCAAGCGACTGCGCTGATGTATGGCGCATCGTCGGGCAAACACACTGTGGTGGCCACGCTGCTGGATCTGGGTGCCAATCCGCACCTGCTGTCGCAAGACGACTTCAGTGCGCTGGACATGGCTGCCAGCGTGGAGTGCCTGAAGCTGCTACGTGCGGCCACCTGCCGCCAGGCCGAACT
This sequence comes from Rhodoferax lithotrophicus, assembly GCF_019973615.1. GTDB lineage: Bacteria > Pseudomonadota > Gammaproteobacteria > Burkholderiales > Burkholderiaceae_C > Rhodoferax > Rhodoferax lithotrophicus. The sequence goes on from NZ_AP024238.1 coordinate 760,518, forward strand.
GTCTACCGTTCATTGAGAGGCTGTTGTATGACCCATCTTGTCTTTTTTGAAAAACCCGGCTGTGGCGGCAATGCCCGCCAGCGGGCCGCCCTTGTTGCCGCTGGTCACACGCTGGAGCAGCGCAACCTGCTCACCGCCCATTGGACGGCGCAGAGCCTGCTGGCTTTTCTGGCCCCGCTGCCTGTGCCAGACTGGTTCAACCGCGCCGCGCCGCGTATCAAAAGTGGTGAAGTCCAGCCCGACATGCTGGAGCGTGATGCGGCGCTGGCTTTATTGATGGCCGAGCCGCTGTTGATCCGTCGCCCACTGATGCAGCGCACTGACAACGGCACACGCCATGTTGGCTTTGATACCGCGGCGGTGGATGCCTGGGTAGGCCTTGGCACGAACCCTGCATCTCCCCGCACACTGGAAGGCTGCGCCTCACCGACCGAGCGCTGTGCCGACCCTGCTTGAATCCCCCAGGAGATCACCATGCCCATTTACGACTACAACTGCAAAGCCTGCGGCCACCCTTTTGAGACGCTGGTGCGCTCGGACACCGTTCCCACCTGCCCGAAATGCGGTAGCACCGAGCTGGAAAAATGCGTTTCGCCCCTGGCCCCGGCCGGCAAGATCGAAGCCATTCGTATGGCGCACCGCCGCGTCGCCGCCGCGCAAGGGCACTTTGACCACTACAGCCCGTCTGACAAGGCCAAGCTGCTGCAGGGCAAGAAGAACATCTGATTGCTGCTGGCCAGTTTTGTGAAACAGATACGGGAGTTGTTGTAAGACTGTGGTGATACCACCGGGTTGGCCTGGCTGGATCAGCTGGAGAACGAGTGTTTTTGAGACTCCTTACGATAGAAATCAACATTTTCGACCGTGACTATGTGGCATTCATGTTCCCACGCTGAAGTGGCAGGCGCAGGGTCAGACAGGTGCCAGCCGGGCTTGAATTCCAAAGCAGTTCAGCCCCGATGGACGCGGCCCTACTCAATTGATTGAACAAGCCCTTGCCACCGCCACGTTGGAGGGCATCTTCAACCACAAAGCCTGAGCCGTTGTCGGTAATCATGACGGCGACCCAGCCGGGATCAACCCTCGTTGCAACACGAATCTCGCTGGCATGTGTGTGTTTGATGATGTTGGTAAAAGCTTCCTGCAGGATGCGCAAAATGTGCAGCGCGTTTTTAGGATCAAGCCACTCCAGCGGGGGCACATTTTTGACATCCCAACGTAATGTAATCCCCGAACTCGCCAGACGCGGCCCCAGACGAAAGCGCAGTGTTGCCAGCAACAGCAGTACATCGGCCTCGACCGGCTCCATGGAGTCGATGGCCAGTTTGAGGTCGTCGATACACCCCTTGAGCACCTGCGCAACCTCTATCTCGTCCAGTCTTCCGTGTTCCACCACCCTCAATGCGCTGACGAGCGAGGAGCCCAGTCCGTCGTGCATGTCCTGCATCAGTCGCTGACGCTCTTGTGCCAGTGTTTGACGTTGCTCGATCTCGCGCAGGCGGGCATGGCTGTCGGCCAACTCAAAACGCAGGACAACGGCCACACTGGCCGCCTGAGCACTGTTGCGCGCCTGCCCAATCAGGGTCACCCCATACAAAATGCTGGCTAGACCCAGCGCGTCATATGACCCGTCACCCATCAGAAAAAGTTTGGAGACGACCACCAGCAACTCAGCGAGGATAAACACCACAAACAGCGGAAGTACCGGTGCCAGCAGTGACATGGAGCTGCCGGCAATGCCGGTGAGCACGGCAAAAACAAGGCTTCTGCCCGTCATGCTCACCGTGTCCAGCGTGACCCAGCACAGTGCAGACCAGATCGCCGCGTCCAGCGCGTTGAGGAACATCAGTTGCCCAACAAGGCGGTGCGCCTGCCCGAAGGTAATGCCCGTGCTCAGGTGGTAACGCGCATGGAAGTAACAGCCCAGTTTGGACAGGATGACCACCACACACCACAGCGCCAATCCCACCTGGTTATCTGCATTGGACAGCACCCACAACATCAGGATGGCCGCCAAAAAAGCCGGGATCACCGAGCTGCCCACATTGCCCAGCACCAGTCGCAACTGCTCTACCAGAATGCGATCCTCGGCTAGGCGTAGTGGATTACGTTTCATATTGCGGTGGTGTCTTTGTCAGGCAAGTCTGGATACCGGCAGCACACGGTTAGCGGGGCAACAGGCCTTGATGACGAGCTTCAAAAATGGCCTCTGTCTTCGAATTCACTTCCAGTTTGGCGTAAATGCGCCGCACAAAGGTCAATATGGTTTGACGCGAGACGGACATCAGTGCAGCGATCTCGTCCGAGGTAAAACCCTTGGTAATGAATTCCAGCACTTCTTTTTCGCGCGCGGACAATGCGCAGCTCTGTTTGGCGGCGGGTTCAAAGTGGGGTGTTGTCGAAATGCCGACATTCCGAAAGCGTTTCAAAATTTGCCGCGCAATCAGCGGGCTGATCGGACTGCCACCTGCGTACAGGCTGCGAATTTCGAACACCATCATTTGTGGTTCGCTGTCTTTGAGCAAGTAGCCGGACGCACCCGCTTCCAGCGATGCCATGACATGTGCTTCGTCACCAAAGGTGGTGCTGACCATGATGTTGCACTCAGGTTGCTTGGTGTGCGCTGCCCGAATCACATCAATGCCAGAACCATCGGGCAAGCCCAAATCGACCAGCAACACATCGACAGCCAACTCATCAATCATCTGCAACCCTTGAGTCCGAGTGCCAGCAATGCTCAACAGTGTCATATCCGATGTTGCCTGAATGGCCTCTTTCAAGGCATTCTGAAAATTGACATCGTCTTCTACCAGAACCACACGAATCAGGGGGCTGTGGGTGTTGCGTGGGGAGTGCGGCATAAAGATAGGTTGGATGGATGTTCACGCTCATCCGGCAAAACGTGAGTATTCGACTTGGGCAGACATAGTGCCACATATCTGGAACCCGCTTGTCACTAGTTCTACGGACAGACGGATGACACCTGTCAGCCTAGGATTGGCAGAAAGAAATTGCAGAAATTACGCTCGACACCACGAGCCAATAGGGAATCTCTCAATGAACCACCTCACCAACGCCTGGGTCTGCTGCTCCGAAAACGCCAAAGACCGCGGCAAGTCGGGCCCAGGTGCAAAAGCGCCGTCGTTGGAAGGATGGCCATGGTGGGTTTATTGAAACCTTTGCGGCAAGAACCCGTTTGTTCCCACTTCTGGGGGCAGGCCAATGCCCTGCAGTTGTTTAAGGTCAAGGAAATTCAAGGCCTTGTACGCCAATCGGATTTAACAGCAGCCATAGAGCAAAACGCGGACACACAAAACTTCATATGTTCCTGACCACAAAATCAAACGCGGCTTTGTTTCCGTTTTGCACAACTCAACTGAAGTCCGTTAACCCTTTTGCTGTCCGGCCTGTTCCGGTTTGTGTTGTTTGGCGACTCGTATGGGTTTTGCCGTTTTGCCTGGCTCCACTCCTGGCATCAGCCCAGCAAGCGCCACTCGTCACGCCGCGTGACCTTCGGCCGGAAACACTCTCCAAACCTCCTGCGATATTGCCGCAACCCGCCCCTGCTGAAGTGCCTCCCAATGCGGAGGAGCTTTTTGTGCATATCGGAGAAATTTCCGTCAAAGACGGTTTTCCTGAGTTGGTAACCAGCACAGAGGCGCTGTTGTCACAGGTTCGGATGCAACGCATCTCCGTCGCCAGTCTTTATAGGCTGGCGGAGTCCATCGAAATGCTTTACCACGAAGCTGGTTATGTCTTGGTCAGAGTTCTTGTGCCGCCGCAAAAATTGAATGACGGTGACACTCTGCGCTTGATCGTGCTTGATGGGTTTGTCGAACGTATTGATGCCAGTGCTGTCGATGAGCGCTCACGCAATCGCGTATGGACGGTGATGCAACGATTGGTCGGTCAGCACCGTCTGGATAGTGAGGCGCTTGAGCGCGCTCTGACACTCGCAGGACGGTCACCCGGTTTGGCGCTACGGAGTACCTTGTTGGCTGGCTCCGAGCCCGGCGGTGTCATCTTGAAGCTGGACGGCACATTCACACGCATCAGCGGATCTTTTTCTGCAGACGACCGACTCTCCAACTTATTGGGCCCTTGGCAGACCACATTACAAGTGACCTTGAACGAGCTCATTGGCGCTGGCGTGCAGTTGTATGTCAATGTATCAGGCGGACGGGACTGGGGCAGCGCGTTTCAGGGAGATGCGCCCAGGCGCGTCAGTGGTGGTGGGGCCATCATCCCTATCGGGAACAATGGCTGGTCAATCAACCCGGAATTCACCTCTTCGGTTAGCCAGCCGATGCCACAGCCAGGCGTACCCCGATCACTGAGTAACTTTGAACGCTACACCCTGCGCCTTATTTATCCGCTGATCCTTAATCGTCAGGAAGAACTGACGATCACCGGAACGCTGGATGCCACCCATCAAATCGATACCTTGCCCGACTTCCAGCTCACGGCAGCGGATGGTTCAAGCTTGGGTGCGTTTGTCCTTGATCAGGATCGCCTGCGCGTGGCACGTTTGGGTGTGAATTGGCGCAAAACACTGGCCTCCGCGGGCCACCTGAATGCCGGGGCGACGATTTCTGCTGGCATAACGAGCCTGGGTGCCCGCACCAGGGCAGACGTGGCCGTCAGCGGTATCGCCATGTCGCGCATGGATGCCAAACCAGACTTCATCAAGATTGAAGGCAACTTGGTCTACGAACAGCAGCTTCCCATGGGTTTGCAGTCCAAATCATTATTGCGCGCCCAGGCGGCGCTTAACGGCGTGCTGCCGGGGAGTGAGTTGTTCAGCCTTGACGGTGAAGACGCACTTTCCACATTCACCTCCGGTTCAATCTCCGACGACGATGGCTGGGTAGTGCGCCAGGAATTCACCAGACCCACGACTTGGCAGGTGGGTTATGCCGAAGTGAATCTTGTTCCCTATGTCTTTGGTGCGGCAGGCAAAACTTCAAGCCAGCTAGCCATTGGAATAAGCCGCGGACTCAGCAAGGCATATGGCTTTGGCATGCGTATGCAGTGGCGAAGCGTTAATTTCTCGATGGAGTACGGGCGCCATGAGTCCGAACCGTCCGCTTTGAACGACAACCAGTTTTTTGTAAAAGGTCAGGTGCAATTTTGAACCACCACTACCGCATTATCTGGAGCCAAGTATCCAGAAGCTGGATTGCCGTTTCCGAGGTTTCCAAGGGTCACTGCAAATCTGCCTCAGCGCGTCAACGCGTGGTGGGTGCGCTGGTATTACTGGGACTTTCGGCGTTCTCAATGACCTCATCAGCCCTCGACTTGCCGAATGGTGCCCGAGTGACGGCAGGGACTGCTTTGGTACAAATGCCCGCAAAGAGCACCCTGCTGGTAACCCAGAGTACGCAGCGGGCCGTGATCAAGTGGAATGATTTCAGTATCGGCCAGGGCCACCAGGTAACTTTCGCCCAGCCCAATGCCGGTGCTGCAACCCTGAATATCGTGAGTGGTACTAGCGCCTCCATGATCGCCGGTACGCTCACCTCCAATGGCTCAGTCTATCTGATCAATCAGAACGGTATTGCCATTACATCGACAGGGCTGGTGGACACCCGTGCAGGTTTTATTGCCTCAACTTTACGCATGGATGAGAACGCATTCATGGGGGGGCAGTATCTGTTCAGCGGCAAAGGGGGGGCGGTTGTTAATCGCGGTCAAATCATGACGGGCCCTGGCGGATTGGTGGGGTTGCTGGGTAGCACGGTGGCCAACGAAGGGCTGATCAGCGCCTCGCTGGGCAAAGTGGCACTTGGCGCGGGCGAGGCGGCTACGCTGGATCTCAGCGGTGACGGATTTTTGCAGGTCATGCTGCCGACCAGCGCGGTTGTATCCGATGGTCAAACACTGGTGTCGAACAGTGGTGTGATTCAGGCCAATGGTGGCATGGTCATGCTGAAGGCGGCTACTGTTCGGCAGGCCTTGCGCGAGGCTGTGAACATGCCTGGTGAAATCAGTGCTCGCGGTGTGTCTGGCCAGAATGGTGCCATTGTGCTCGAAGCGGGCCTGGGTGGCACGGTGCGTGTCGCGGGCTCGTTGATCGCTGATGGTGATAGCGTGGGTGGACGGATCGATGTGACGGGTGCCAATATTGTCCTGGAAGGCGCTTCACTCAGTGCCACAGGTGCCGAGCGCGGTGGCCTGGTACGCGTGGGCGGCGCCTTTCAAGGTGGGCGAGAGCAGCCAGCCGACTCAACGAACGCGCCCCTTTTTGCAGGACGCTTTGGTAGTACGCCTGCCATCGCCAACGCCGCGACGACCCGTATTGATGCCACCAGCAACATCAATGTTTCTGCCACCGGTGTGACTGGAACGGGCGGCACCGCCATTGTCTGGAGCGACAGAACCACCGTGATGGACGGTGCTATCTCGGCGCGTGGCGCATCAGCAGGTGGTGCCGTGGAGGTGTCTGCCAAGTCCACCGTGCAATCGGTTGCGCTGAAGCGTATTAACCTGGGCAAGGGTGGCAATCTCTTGATTGATCCGCAAGACATCGTGATCGACTCATCCGGGACGGACACCACCGCGAACTATAGTTATGCGATGCTTGGCACCATTACCCATTTGCTGGATACAGATGTCACGGCCTTGCTCAGTGCCGGTACCACCGTCAGCCTGCAGGCCAGCCAGGACATTAGCTGGCTGGGTAACGCCTATGTGAAACGAACTCCCACGATGCCAGGCGGCAATCTGAACTTATCGGCAGGGCGCTCGGTGATGCTCAGCGGCATCTTCACCACGGCAGATGGCAATTGGACCATCGTGGCCAACGACACAGCCGCGCATGGCGTGGTGGATGCTGAGCGGGGTGCTGGCACCGCTTTGATTGACGTACGCAACGCCAACTTTATCAACAGCAACGGCAACCTCTCGCTGACCCTGGCCGACGGCGCGGGAAATACGAATCGCGAAGTTGATCGCATCTCGCTCGGCAAGTTCAATGGCAACGGCCTGACGGCGGCAATCTCATCAACAGCCATGCCAGCCTATGGCACTACGCAGATACTGCTGACTGAGGACATCAATGTCAGCGGTAACATCAGCCTGACGGGCAATCTGCAGGTTTCGTCAATGAGTCCCGTGCTGTCGCTGAGTGGGCAACGCGTGACCTGGACCGATGAAAAAGCCGGCAGCTCTATTAAGGGCGAAGGGGCAATTAAATTCATTGAAAACGGCGTAACCACGCGCTTTGGACATTTGTTTGGTAGCGATGCCGTCCGGTTGGGGCTTGGCGACAGTCCTGTCCTCGGCCTGACCCGAGTTTATGGTGACAGTGACCCTGGCATGGCTGATGTATTGGCACTGACTTCTCCACTGCATGTTGCGGCGCATTCTGCAACGGTAGTAGCACCCGATTCCTTGGGTGCGATTTTGAGTGCCAACTCGCTTGATGTTGTTGGACCTGGGGTATTGGCTTCGGCGGGTAGCTACAACCTCACCTTGTCAGCGACTAATAGTTTGGCTTTCTCGAGTGGACTCAGCAGTGGCTACTTCATCGACCTGGCGCCCGCCAGCATTCCATTGACGATCACTCGGCGTACCGTGACGCCAACGGTGTCTGCAGGGGCTTACATCTACGGTTCACCCACCGCAGTGACCAGCCTTTCCGGTGTGGTGAATGGCGATGTCCTGAATCCGGTCGCGACGCTGAACAGTACTGTGGGTGTCACGATGGCCAATAACGGCTCTGGTTTTGGTTTCGCAGAAACCGTTGCAGCAGGACTATCCAACTTCAGCTTGACGGGTCTCTCAGGCACCAAGGCAGGTAACTACACACTGGACTTGAGCGGTGTGATTGGAAACACATTGGCCATCACGCCAAAGGCACTGAACTATGTCGCGGCCAGTGGCGGCCAAATCTACGGATCGTTCGGCACGATGCCTTCGGCCAGCCTTAGCGGCATGGTTGCTGGTGATGATGTAACACCTGTAGTGGCTCTCAATGCCGCAGGTCAGCCGGTCAGCCTGACAGACCGGCTGCCTGCGGGAACCTATGTGTCTGACGTGTCCAGTCTCATCGGGAGCAAGGCAGGCAATTATTCGGTTGCTGCAAACGGCAACACCTTGGGCCACTATGTGGTTGACCCAAAGCCCGTTTCTGTAACCTATAACTCATCACCCGTAGTGAGCACTTATGGAACGCAGATCACGCTGGAGGCTCCCGCGCTCACGGGAATTCTCTCGGGCGATACCGTCACGGGAATCGTTGGCGCATCCTTGTCTGGCGTGCCGGTCGCACTCACTCCGACGACACCTGCAGGCAACTACTCGGCGCTTGTGACCGGCCTGAGTGGTGCGAGTAGCAGCAACTACGTGGTGACGGGGAGCAACAACTATGGATCGATATCCATCGCCAAAAAAACACTGACCTATACCGGGACGGACTCTTCCCAGGTCTATGGGCTTTTCACCTTGCCGTCGCCCACGCTGAACGGTATCGTTGGCAGCGACATTGTTAGCGCAGACCAACGCATAACCCCGCTAACCGCCTATCTGGCGGGTGCCAGCGGCGCCTATGCAGTCGGGAGCTACCTCGTTGACCTAGTTCGGTTAACGGGCAGCAGTGCCACAAATTACACTTTGGCTTCGTCAGGAAACACCGCGAGCCAGGTTGCCATCACACCCAAGCCTGTCACATTTTCACTGGCTTCAGCCAACAGCACGTATGGTACAAATGCTGTTCTACCCACTGCCTACCTGTCTGGCATCGTCAGCGGCGATATAGTTGGCGCTGGATCGGTCATATCCGTTGGCTACGGTGCTACGGTACTCAATGCCAACACTGCGGTCGGCCACTACACCTTGGGAATTGCCGACCTGACGGGTGATGGTGTTTCTAATAATTACATGTTGGCCAACAGTGGCAACACTACTGGCATGCTCACCATCGCGCCGAAGACGCTGACGTGGGCAGTCGCCAATGGTGCAGGGATCTACGGCAATGCGCTGACCAATTTGACAATGCTCAGTGGACTGGTGTCGGGTGACAGTGTCGGCACCACCATTGCCGCTTTTGATGGAAGCGGTATGGCCCTGACACGTCCCGCAGTAGGCACCTATGACGTTGGTGTCACATCGCTAACCGGGCCGCTGGCGACGAACTATGCGCTTGCCACCATTGGCAACACAATGGGGACGATCAACATCGGGCCGCGCGCCTTGACGTACACCATTGCGTCAACACATTCTGTGTATGGCACGCTGGCGCAAAACGGTGCTGTTGTGCTCAGTAATGTGCTGCCTGGTGACAGTGTGGGCACGGCAACAGTGGGCTACCAAGTTGCGACAGCCCCTGTCGTACTGACAGAGCGCAGTCCTGTCGGAACCTATACCGCGGAGGTTACGGCACTGACCGGCGGTAACCCCAACTACGTGATTGCAAGCACAGGCAACACCAAGGGGGTGCTGACCATTGCGCCCAAACCAGTGACATTCAGCACGGCCAACGCCAGTTCAACTTACGGTACAGCGGCTGTACTTGAAGCTGGTACCTTGAGCGGGATATTGGCTGGCGATATGGTGGTGCCTGGCGCGACCACATTGGCTACCGGTGCGTTGCCAACGGATCGATCTGCCGTGGGCAGCTACGCATTGATCACATCCAGTCTTTCTGGACCACAAGCTGGAAACTACACCGTGACAATGATTGGGTCGAGCAGCGGGAAGTTGGACATTGCACCTAAGCCGCTGACGTACTCGTTGGATGTCTACTGGCAGCAGCAGCGCCTCCCTGATACAGTGACTTACGGCGATGTTTTTCGTTTCGGCGGTCTGACTGGCTTCGAGAAAATTAGCTTTGCAGGCTTAGCCAATTCGTCGGGTGTTGTCGCCACCTTGTCAGGCGTATTGGCTGGCGACGACGTCGGCTTTCAGGTGAACTCGCCAACCCTGCCGGTTTCCACATCCGGTGCGTATACGGTTGGAACTTATCGCTGGACTGGCGGGGCGCTGTCTTCTTCTAACTATGTCCTGGCTACAACCGGCAATACCGACAAGACATTGACCATTTTGCCCAAGCTTTTGCAAGCCTGGACTGTTGGTGATACTAGAAATATATACAGCCCTTATCAGGTTGAGTACGGCTCAACAGCAGGTGCCGTACCGGGCGTCAAGTTGAATTTAGACTCCTTTTTTATTAGCTCTGGCCATGTACTAAAAAACGTAGATCAGGTGGCAGCGACAGCGGAATATGTCACGCCCCAGGGCCATGTTGAACGGCTGGCGGAGCGCCAAGCTGCGGGTGAATACCTGGTTGCAATGAAAGGGGGGCTCACTGGTGCGGATGCTGGCAACTACGTTGTTGCAAATAAAAATGAACAGATATTCTCCGTCAAACCCAAGCTAGTCACGGCCCAGTTTCTTGATACGTATAGCACCTACGGCGAGGCAGCCGGAACACCCAATCCCGTGTTGTCAGGCGTATTGCCCGGCGACTCGTTGGGCACCAAGATATCGATTAATGGCAATGCAAACTTCGTTTTGGATCCCCGAACGCCTGCGGATCGTTACTACGTTGGGTTAGCCGGGAATACAGGGGCTGATGCAGGAAATTACTTGATCGTTGGGCAGCAAAGTCAGCTAGCCAACTATTTTTGGCCAAACTACCCTGGAATTTTTGGAACGTTGAAAATCAGGCCCAAGCCGCTGACCGTGGTGGCCGATGCTGCGAACTACGCCATTACCTATGGTGACTACATAACAAAAGATATGGCCCTCACAGGCGTATTGCCTGGTGATAATGTTCAAGTTACGCCCAAGGCGCAACCCATACAACTCAATAGCGGCGAGCCTCTACTCGCCAGGGACATTAACGGCGCGCGCCTGGATTCTGGTTCCTACGACATTCGGGCCGAACTGTCGGGATCCTCGTCGTCCAACTATATATTGCCCACATACCAGCCGTTCGGACACATTGATGTGGCCAAGTTTAAGTTGACCGCCTTAGCCAAAAGGACCATCACTTACGGAGATACGGCTTACTTTGACTCTGTGCAGGTGCAAGGCGTAGGCGGAGACCAACTGGGTTACACGACCAGCTTCAGTCGCATCCTTGGTGTGCCCACCATGGTGAATGGGTATATCAATGCCGGTATCTATCTGTTAGACCTTAGCGCCAGATATGGGCCCACTTACAACTACGATATGCCGAGCACGCAATTGGTGGCGGTTCTTCCACGGGAATTGACCTGGCAACCGGCCGCGGCCTCGACAATTACTTACGGTGCCGCTACGCCCATTAATTTGGGAACGCTGTCAGGTATGTTCCCGTGGGACGATGTGAACCTCAAGACCGCAACGATCGGATCGCTTGCAGACCGCCCCCTGACTCCCGACAAAGCTTTTTGGGCAGATCAAAAGACTTATTCCTTTACCGATCAGCCTGGTTCAAAAAGAATGGATGTCGGCCAGTACAGCATGCCGGTGACAACCGGTGGCCTTGTAGGCGCGCAGAGCGGCAACTACGTGCTGCCACCCATCAAGTCGTCAGTCGCTCTCACCGTTACTCCTAAGTCAATCACCTATTCGGTGACGGATGTGAAAGGTCAATATGGCAACTACCAAGCTTGTGATCCCCGCTTTTGTAGCAATCCTTGGATTCCTGGCATTCGTGAGGGAAATATCACGCTGAATGGTGTATTTGAAGATGATAAATACGTCCCTGATCCGCGTTTAACGTCTGTGCTCGGGGTGCAAGGAACACTCGGCTTATTCGATGCCAATGGGGTAAGTGGCACCATCACTGCGACTACACCAATCGGCAAGTACCGTCAGGTCGTGACGGGATTGACCGGTGTCCATGCAAAAAACTACATGATCGACCAGGCAGGAAGTCACATCGGCGAGATGGAGATCACACCGATGTGGCTCACATACACAACAACTAGTGCTATTTATCTGCCAGGGCCAGGGTTAATCGGTAAGCCGGGCATTCCCACGCTACGTGGACCCAATGGCACACCGATCAATGGCGATGACGTACGGTCAATCGTTGGAATCAGTGACCCAAGCGGTAAAGAAGTGTTCAACTTGTCCGACCTGATTGAGGGGCGCTACAGCTTCTATGTCACAAGATTGGCGGGCAAAGATGCCGCCAACTACCGTACTCTTCCGAATACCTTTTACACACGCGATGCTCCTTACAGTAACTCCGACATTGGAACACTTGACGTATTTTCTGATACCCGGTTTGGCATGCGTGACACCTCCACGATGGCCGTTCCCACGGTGCCGCACTATGACCCGCCCGTGCCGGCACCTCCCACCACGGCGCCGTTGCTGCCTACGTACTCAGTCGATACCAAGACAGGGACGAAGACCGGTACAAGTACCACCCTCGGCGATGCCACACTGAGTGAAGAGTCCCAAGTCGCGGCCGGTGCGTCGGCAGGCGCTAGTTCGACGGGTGCCAATGCACATGCTGATGCCAACGCGGAAACAAAGTTAACTGCGGATTTCGGCGATGGCTCTCTTTCGGTCGGTGGCAAGGCCGGCGCAAGCGCTGACGCGTCGCTGGGTAAAGATGGTGTGAAAGTCGGTGGACAAGCCTCCGCGAGCGCCAATGTGGAGGGCGGAGGAGGTGGGTCTGCTGGGCCAGTGGGCGACCTCAAGGGGTCCGGCACACTCGAAGTCACGGCCGGTGCAAAAGGCGAGGGGACGGCCACCCTGAAGGACGGGAAGATTTCAACTGGCGGGGATCTTTCTGCAGGAGTTGGCGCATCTGCGACCGGTCAATTTGGGGTTTCCGGCAGTGTTGGAAGTGCGGACGCAACAGCAACCTTGGTATCTCCCGGCTCTGTGGGCGGTTCGGGCAGCGCCAGTGCGGGGTATTCTGATGGTGCAGTGTCTGTGTCCATGAACCTGGGTGCCAAACTGGGGATAGGTGGGTTTAATCTGAAACTCGATTTCTCCATCAATGTCGGTGACATTGTGGGCGACCTCGAAGATGCTTTTGAGCCGCTGACCAGCGCTTTTGGTGGATCAAAGAAACAAAAAGACCCGGTCGGCGATGCCTATCGAATGGCCGAAAGTCTGAAGGGTGACCCGCTGCGGCGACTGGCCTTCCTGCAACAAAACTCTGATTGGAAAAGTTATGACGAAAAGGCAATTTTCAGTATGAAATTGGAACTTAGTCGTTTCGAGGCCTTGTTGGAGGGCTACCCACAATTAATCGCTTACCAACAAAGTTCTCAGGCAACGATGCTTCAACTGCTCAAGAGCGATCCAGCAGCAGCTATCGCATACGCTCACACCAATGAATTCAATCGACAAGTTAGCGATTGGGAGGGCGGTATCCTGCAAAGTGCAGAGTCGCTCGGCCTCAAATTTGTTGTTAATGGGACCTCCATGAGTCTGGCCAACCTATGAACCAACTTATTCTTCGCTATGTGTTAGCCAGTACCTTGTTAACAGCCTCCTGTCAGATTGATGCCCAAGAAAAATTGGTTGCGCTGTCGATGACAGGGCAACCGCAGTCCTATTCGCTGCACGCTGGCGCTTACAAAGTCATGGGCTACGGCAACGCCCATTTTGGAATGAGCGTTGACGAGGTCAAGGTGCTCATCACCCAAGACTATTCTCACACGCTGGGCAGTTTAAAAGACGAGATTGACCCGGCCCAAAAGACCCGTGTTCTCACCATGGTAGTGCCCGAGCTGGTTCCTGGCCCTGGGCCCGCGACCATCAGCTACGTGTTTGGTGCGACGAGCAAAAGACTTATCGCGGTCAATGTGTACTGGTTGGTCACGGGCATGGCGACGGACGCTCAACAAGCGCAGCTCACCGAGGCTGCCCGGGTGCTGGCCGCCGATCTGGTTGGCTACCGCTGGCCGATCTTCACTGTCGCGCGCGGTCATGTGCTGGCCCCGGGCGTGTTGTTGGTGTTTGCCGGCAAAGACGCAGTGGGTGGAGGCATTGAGGTTCGCCTGAACGGTGTCGCCTACACGCTTGAGGCGCGTCAAGCGAGTGTCGCATCTGTGGCCACCCCGGAAACCCTTGTAGTCCCCCGTGGGCCTGCTCAGCTCAGGTTTTCGATGGTGGCGAACGTTGACAAGCCAGATATTGAGACTTTGCCAAACTGACGTTCAAGCGGCTCAAACCGTTTGACTTGGCCCGCTATAGCAGCGCAAGTCAATGGAAATATGGCTGATGCAGAGTCATCTGATGCTGCGATCCAAAGACTGTCATGAACACGTGTTTCATGAATTGGTCAGGTGCTTTCTGACGAACATCGGCTATCTGCCGCGCTGTAATGCCCAAAAAACCCAGGCCACCTCCGCAGCGGTTAAGCCTTGTTGGACTACACAGAACCCAACCTGCCCCGGTGCTTTTCCCGTTTGTGGTTCAAGCAAGCTTTACACTGCAGCGGTACCCCCGTCCGAGGTCGGCCACCGGCAAGACCAGCGACCATGCCTCGTCACCTGTTCACCCCATTGAGAGGATTGCGTATGACCACCCCCATTCAAGCCACATTGATTCCCGGAGACGGCATTGGCCCTGAAATTGTCGATGCCACGCTGGCCGCGCTGGATGCACTGGGTGCCCCGTTTGAGTGGGACCGCCAGATCGCCGGTCTTGGCGGCGTGCAGGTGGCGGGTGATCCGCTGCCCCCAGCCACACTCGACAGCATCCGGCGCACCCGGCTGGCGCTCAAGGGGCCGCTGGAAACCCCGTCCGGAGGCGGCTACCGGTCTTCCAATGTGCGTCTGCGTGAAGAGTTTCAACTCTATGCCAACCTGCGCCCAGCCCGTACCATCATTCCCGGTGGACGCTTTGACAACATTGACCTGGTGGTGGTGCGTGAGAACCTTGAAGGCCTGTACATCGGCCACGAGCACTATGTGAAGATCGACAACGACCCCCACGCCGTGGCCATGGCCACCGGCATCAACACCCGCGCGGGTGGCCTGCGGCTGCTGGAATACGCGTTTGAACATGCCGTGACCACCGGCCGCAAAAAGGTCACCATCGTGCACAAGGCCAACATCATGAAGGCGCTCACCGGGATTTTTCTGGAAACCGGGCTGGACTTGTATGAGCGCAAGTACAAGGGCAAGTTTGAGCTGGACACGGTGATCATTGATGCCTGCGCCATGAAGCTGGTGATCAACCCCTGGCAGTTCGACATGCTGGTCACCACCAACCTGTTTGGTGACATCCTGTCAGACCTGGTGGCCGGTCTGGTTGGTGGTCTGGGCATGGCACCTGGTGCAAACATTGGTGCCGATGCTGCAATTTTTGAAGCGGTTCACGGCTCTGCGCCAGACATTGCTGGCAAAGGCATTGCCAATCCCATTGCCCTGTTGTTGGCCGCTGGCATGATGCTGGATCACTGCAAACTGCCTGAGATGGCCACCAAATTACGCACCGCCATTGATGAGACGCTCAACATTGACAAGGTACGCACCGGCGATCTGGGTGGCACGGCAGGTACCGCCGAATTCACCAAGGCGCTGGTTGGCCGGATCAAGTGCTGAAACGCAATCCTGTAGGGGGTGGACCAGCGCAACAGGCTTTTTATGGGCTCATCCACTCCTTGAACAGTTGGACAAAGTCCAGGTCGATGGCTCGCATGGCCTTGTCGTTCTGAAATTCATCATATTGCCAGTCACCCTGCACCTGCGATACACCAGCGGGTTGCGGAGCCTGGTAAGGTGGTTTGTTGGCCAGTGCGACCCGCATGAAGTCGATCCAGATAGGCAGGGCCAGCGTGGCACCAAACTCGCGCCCACCCAGGGATTTGGGATCGTCATACCCCATCCACGCCACTGCCACGGTAGACCCGCTGTAGCCAGCAAACCAGCCGTCAAAGGCTTCGCTGCTGGTGCCGGTTTTGCCAGCCAGATCCTGGCGTGCCAGCTTTTGTGACGCGGCTGCTCCGGTGCCCGAGATGGTGACTTCGTGCAGCATGCTGGTGGTGACGAAGGCATTACGCGCATCGAGGACCCGGTTGCTCTCCTGCCCAGGCACTACTGGCTTGGCTTCAAACAACACCGTACCACGCGTATCCACCACTTTTTGAATCAGGTAGGGGTTGATCTGGAACCCGCCATTGGCAAACACCGAATACGCCCCTGCCATTTGCAGCGGGGTGACTGCACCAGTGCCCAAGGTCAGCGTGTAGTTCAGCGGTTGCTTGGCGGCCTCGAAGCCAAAGCGCGGCAAGAAGTCGTGTGCGTACTGCGGCGTGATGGCACGCAGCAAGCGCACGGCAGCCACGTTTTTGGATTGGGCCAGCGCCGTGCGCAGGGTGATGGCACCGTCGTACACATCGTCGTCGTTCTGTGGCGTCCAAGGCTGTCCGCCGGTTTCTGCGCTGCTCAAAGTCAGTGGTGCATCGTTGACCAGGGTGGCTGGTGAGTAACCTTTGTCCAGGGCTGCCGAATAGATGAAGGGTTTGATGGCCGAGCCGGGCTGACGCCAGGCTTGGGTCACGTGGTTGAACTGGCTGGCATTGAAATCAAAACCACCCACCAGAGCCCGGTAGGCACCGGTCTGGTTGTTCAACGCCACAAAGGCGGCTGCCACGGCCGGTAGTTGCGAGATGCTCCAGCGACCACGGCTGTCCTGCACCACCCGTATGACAGAGCCCGGCTTGAGTTGGATTGCCGACTTGGGTGACAGTGCCGCGGCCGCCCAGCGCAGGCCGTCTCCCGTCAGTTCGACCACGTTGCCATTGGCCAGCACCGCACGCAGGCTTTTGGCGATGACCTGGGTCACCACGGCTGCGACCAGCTTGTCGCTGGCGGGGTGTTTGAGCAAGGTGGTTTCGATCAGTTTTTGGCGTTCATCCGCATGGGTGGGTAGTGTGATAAAGGCTTCAGCGCCGCGGTAGCCGTGGCGCTGATCGTAAGCCATGACGTTGCGGCGCACGGCATCAAACGCAGCGTCCTGCTCGGCTTGTACCAGCGTGGTGGTGACGACGATGCCGCGGGTGTAAGTCTCTTCCTTGAACTGCGCATACATGGCCTGGCGCACCATTTCAGCCGCGTATTGCGCATGGTTGTTGAAGGACCGGCCTTCGGCAATCACTTGGATGTTTTCCTGCGATGCCTGTTTGTACTGCGGCTCGGTGATGTAGCCAAGCTCTCGCATGCGCTTCAAGACCAGGT
This sequence comes from Rhodoferax lithotrophicus, assembly GCF_019973615.1. Taxonomy (GTDB): domain Bacteria; phylum Pseudomonadota; class Gammaproteobacteria; order Burkholderiales; family Burkholderiaceae_C; genus Rhodoferax; species Rhodoferax lithotrophicus. Next base: position 777,659 of record NZ_AP024238.1, read on the forward strand.
GCTGGCGCTGCTTGGCACGTTGCGGATTAACCACCGGGTTGACGAGCGAGGGTGACTGTGGCAACCCCGCCAGCATGGCTGCTTGGGCAATGCTCAGATTCTTGAGTGGTTTGCCAAAGTACACACGTGCCGCGCTGCCAAAGCCATAAGCCCGTTGGCCCAGATAAACCTGGTTCATGTACAGCTCCAGAATCTGGTCCTTGGTCAGCGTGCGCTCAATTTTGTAGGCCAGCATGACCTCGGTGATCTTGCGGGAAATCAGTTTTTCTTTGGTGAGAAAAAAATCTCGCGCCACCTGCATGGTGATGGTGGATGCGCCTTGCTTGAGCCCACCCGTCAAGTCGGCAATCACGGCACGTGCCACACCCTTGAAATCGACACCGCTGTGCTCGTAAAAACGGGCGTCTTCAATGGCCAGCAGCGCCTGCTTTTGAATCAGCGGAATATCTTTGATGGCCACAAAGTCACGCCGCTCCTGGCCGAACTCGCCAATCAGCACGTTGTCACTGGTGTAGACGCGCAACGGAATTTTGGGCCGATAGTCCACCAGCGCATCAAGCTCTGGCAAATCCAGAGGTGTGGCGGCAAATACCAGCGTGGTGGCCAGCATCCACATCAGCAGGAGCCGGAAGAAAAAGGCGGGAATGGAAGGAATTGAGGTCATTGGATCAACAGACCAGAGTGGTACCCAAAGGCCACCAGGTGAACACACAGCAGGTGCTGGCTGAGGGCATTATCGCCACTGGCACCCGCCTTGCTTGGTGGCCATTCGAAACGGCACCTGCAAAAGTGTAACTTTGCGTGAAGCTGAATACACATCGCAAAGGAATTGAATGCTATATTTTCTATAGCTTATTGTGCTTTATTTTAAAGCGCTAGAGGTCAAAACGTATGAAAAATTTCCCTGAAAAATGTAGCCTTAAATCTGTACCCGCGTTCCCAGCTCAATCACACAGTTGTTGGGCAGGTGAAAGAAGCCCGCCACGCTGCCGGAGTTGCGTGACATCAGTGCAAACAGGGCTTCGCGCCAATGGGCCATGCCGGTACCTTTGGTCGGCACGATGATTTCGCGGCTAAGGAAGTACGAGGTTTCAAACAGGTTGATCGGCAAGCCGTGTGCGGCGCACAGCTCCAGCGCTTTGGGAATGTCAGGCGTGTTCTTGAAGCCATAGTTCACTTGCACCCGCCAAAACCCGGGGGCCAGGGTCTCCACCTGCACCCGTTCCTCAAAGGGTATCCAGGGCACCTCATGGAACACCACCGTGAGGATCAGGTTGCGCTCGTGCAACACCTGGTTGTGTTTCAGGTTGTGCATCAAGGCCTGAGGCACAGTACCGGCATTGGCCACCGCATACACCGCGGTGCGCTGCACCCGGTGCACGCTGTCTGCCGACAAACCCTCAATGAAAGGCAGCAACTCGGGGTCACCGCTGCGAATGCTCTCAATCAGCAACTCGCGCCCGCGTCGCCAAGTGGCCATGACAACAAAAATCGCTGCGCCCAGTGCCAGCGGGAACCAGCCGCCCTGGAAGAATTTGAGCGAACACGAGACTACCAGCAACACGTCCAGCGTCAGGAACACGGCGGTGGCGGCCATCGCCACCGGCAAAGGGTAACGCCAGCCGTTGCGGATCACAAAAAAGGTCAGCAAGGTGGTGATCAGCATGGTCACCGTCACCGCAATCCCGTAGGCCGCCGCCATGGCTGATGAACTGCCAAACCCCACCACGGCCAGCAGCACGGCAGCCAGCAGCAGCCAGTTCACCTCAGGCATGTAAATTTGCCCCATCTCTTTGGCGGAGGTGAAGTGCACCTCCATGCGTGGCAGCAAGCCGAGTTGCACCGCCTGCTTGGTCATGGAGTAGGCCCCGGAGATCACCGCCTGGGACGCAATCACTGTGGCCAGCGTGGCCAGCACCACAGCGGGGATCAGCCAGGCATCAGGGAATAAGCGGTAAAACGGGTTCTCAAGCGCTGATGGGTCACGCATCAGCAGTGCGCCCTGACCCATGTAGTTGATGGTCAACGCGGGCAACACCAGGCCACCCCAGGCGAACTGGATCGGGTGTTTGCCAAAGTGCCCCATGTCGGCATACAGCGCCTCTGCCCCGGTGAAGGCCAACACAATAGCCCCTAGCGCGACGAACATGTGCCAACCTTGCGCACTCAAAAATCGTAGCGCATTCAGCGGGTTAAGTGCCGCCAGGATGGCGGGTTGCTGGATGATTTCAAGCGTACCCACTGCCGCCAGCACGCCAAACCACACCATGATGACAGGGCCAAACAGCTTGCCAACCAGGCTGGTACCAAAGCGTTGCATGGCAAACAGCACTACCAGCACGGCGCTGCAAATCGGCAATACATAGGGTTTCAGCGCCGGGGTGACCACTTCCAGGCCTTCCACTGCGCTGAGTACCGAAATGGCCGGGGTGATCACGCTGTCACCATAAAAAAGAGCTGCACCAAACACGCCAAGCAATAGCAGAATCAAACGCTTGTGCGGATCGGTTCCAATGGCATTGCTGGCCAGGGCGGTCAGCGCCATGATGCCTCCCTCGCCCCGGTTGTCGGCCCGCAAGATGAGCAACACATATTTCAAGGTCACCACCATCATCAAGCCCCAGAAAATCACCGACACGGCGCCGATAAGGTGGATTGCATCCAGGGGAATGCCGCTCGCCGGGTTGAAAACTTCTTTCATGGTGTAGAGCGGGCTGGTGCCGATGTCCCCATACACCACCCCCATCGCACCCAATGTCAAAGCCGCAAGGCTTTCACGGCTAGCTTCATGACTCATGGCAATCCGATCAATTGAACAAACCTGTACTGTCGTGGCTGCAGTATCAGGAACGCATAAGGATCAAGCCACTGCCAGGCGGTAACCCACGCCGGTTTCGGTCAGTAAATGGCGCGGCTCAGCGGGATCACGTTCAATCTTGGCGCGCAGTTGTGCCATGTACAGGCGCAAATAATGGGTGTGTTCTGTGAATTCCTGGCCCCACACGTCGCTCAGCAACTGCCGGTGCGTTACCACTCGCCCGGCGCTGCGCACCAAGCGGGCCAGCAAATTAAATTCGGTCGGTGTCAGGTGTAGTGACTGCCCTCGGCATTGCACTTGGTGCAGTGTCAAGTCCACGCGCAAATCGTCCAGTTCATGCACGGTGACTGATGCCGTCACCATGGTGCCACGATGCCGCAGCGTCACCCGAATACGCGCCAGCAACTCCCCCACGCTGAAGGGTTTGGTCAGGTAATCATCAGCCCCGGCATCCAGTAGCTGGATTTTTTGTGCCTCCTGGTGGCGCGCCGAGACCACCAGGATGGGTAAGGTGTGGCGTTGACGTACCTCGTGCACCAGCAACGCACCATCCCCATCGGGCAGCCCCAAATCCAGCACCATGATGTCCGGCAAGGCGTGCTGCAGCAGAGCTTTGGCCTCGTTCACAGATACGGCGGTCTGCACTTCAAAGCCCTCGATGGACAGGCTCGATTGCATCAAGGCGCGAATCTCGCGGTCGTCCTCAACCACTAACACCCGTAGACTCATAGGGACACACTCGCAGGTTGGTTTTTCTCCAGCGGCATACAAAACATGAAACTGCTGCCTCCGTCGGTGCGCTGTTGAAAGGTCAGTGTTCCGCCATGGGCATGGGCAATGGCACGGCAAAGGGCCAGGCCGAGCCCGGCACCTCGTTGGCCGGACACATCACCCCGGGTGTAGGGTTCAAACATGGTTACCTGGTCTTCCGCTGTGATGCCCGGCCCCCGGTCGTTGACGCAAACCTGCATCTCCTGTGCGCTGGTGGTGACCGTCAGGTCGATGGCATCTGTGCTGTATTTGAGTGCGTTGTCCAGCAGGTTGTCCAGCAGTTGGGCTAGCAACACAGAGTCGGCTTTGATCAATGGCAGCCCCTTCGGCACTTTGGACTTGATGCGCCTTGTGGGATCGTGTTGGCGCTCCCGGGCCAGCACCGCGCCGACAATTTCCTCCATTGACTCCCAATCCCGGTGTATTCCCCCGGATGTATTGTTCAAGCTCACCAATTGCAGGGTGTTTTCCGTCAGCGTGCACAGGTAGCTGGCCTCGCGGACGATGCTGCCCAGCAGGCGATCCTGCTCCTGCATGCTCAGTTTGTCCCGTTGAGTTTGCAGTGCAGAGGCCGCTCCGACCACCGCAGCCAGCGGGGTACGCAAGTCATGCGAGATGGCTGCAAGGTAGGTGCTTTGAAGCTGCTGGCGTTGCACTTCGCTTTGAGCCGCGCGCATGGAACTGTCCAGACGCAGGCGTAGCAAGGCTTGCCAGAGCAAGGTGCATAGAGCCTGTGCATGCTCGCGTCCGTCAGTGTCGCTGGCCATGGCTGGTTGGACACAAGCCGCACCACTCATTTGATGTTGGTCGCCCAGCGGCAGGTACCAGGCATCCAGGCCCGGCCAGCGCCCGGTGCCCGGCCCGAGTACCGCTAGTTCGCGCATGCAGCAGTTCAACCCGTCTCGCACCATAGACGCCAGGTCAGCGGGCACCTCCAGTTCGCCATCGGCGTTACGCAGCACCACTAAATTAGGTCCCTCAAAGGCTTCATCCAGCGCTGCCCGCCCCATATCTGCCATGTCTTGCGCCAAAGTCAGGCCAGACAAGCCGCTGGCTAGTTCCTGCAATTGCCTGGCACGCCGCGCATTCAGGCGGGCCATGTCGGTTTCACGGCGCAAACTCGCAGCAAGGTGACTGATGGTCAGAGCCACCAGCAGCATGGTGAACAAGGTGATCAAGTGCTCCCGGCTGTCCACCTCAAAGGTCCAGCGCGGCGGTACAAAAAAGAAGTTGAAGGCAACCACTGCACCGACTGCGCACACCACCGACTCGATCCAGCCCAAGGTGTAGGAAGCGATCACCACCGCCAGCACGTAAATCATGGCCTGGCTGGTCAGTGATACGTGGCGCTCCAACAGCAACCCGGTAGCCGTGGCCACGACCCACAACAAGGCCACAACACCCCAAGACTGGAGGGGATGCGGCAACACTGAAGAAGGGGCAGTTTTCATGATGTCGTCAGCGTATCACCACGTATATCAGGATTGCATAAGGAGTTTTTCACGGCTCACAGGCACGCTATTTGCGTAGGTATATAACGACAGCTGATTTTTTGAACTAGCGATACCCGGCGGATAACCCTCTGCCGATGGTGTAGCCAACAAGACAAACCAGCGTCGGTTTTCAAACAAAGCGTGTAACGAATGTCACACGCATGACCACTTGGAGAGTACAAATGGGCACATCGCTATTCATCAATACACCTAACGAAATTCGTCCAGACTGCCCTAATCGCCTGGGGTACGGCACGCGCTGGGAGGATGAATTGCCGCCAGCCCTGAAAGATCTGGTGGTGCCCCCTATCAGTTTTGATGTGTTCAAGGAATACGAGTTGCAGGCCGACCGCACCTGTGGATGTGATGCGACCAACCAACCCTGCTATTGCGCATTCCGGCTGATCCAGACGCAACTGCGCTCGGACGATGATGAAGTGTATTTTGAGGAGCCGGTGTATGCCGAGTCCATCACCTCCTGGCGCTTGCTTGACGAGCGTTGGTTGATCTGCCACACCACGGTGGCCAGTTTTGATGATGCGGCGGTTCAAACCCGGTTCTCGCTCAGCGATGCCATGCCGCGCTGAAGGGGACACTTTTTCATGCAAAAAGTGATGAATCACGACAAACCTGACACCTTGCAGGCCAACACGGCGACACACGCCGCCGTGCTGAATCGCCTATACGGGCACACCAACCAGTACATGGCTGGCCTTGAACAAGGCGACAACGGGGGTACCTTCGGTCAGGTTCATATCCGCCACCGCCGCATTGGTGACCATGGCGCTGATGGGCGAGCCGCCGGGCAGCATGATGTTCACCTGGCAGTTGACAGCACCTTTAACAAAGCTGCTGACCGTGCCATGCAACATGTTTCTGGCGCTGAATCGGTATTGCGGCGTACCGGCAAGCAAGGTTACCCATGGGGTTTTCACAACGGCGATGGCATCCGCACCCATGCCAAGCCCGAGCGATTTCACACTGCCCTCGGTCAGCATGGCCACGATTTTGTCCCCGCCCGAGGTGGTGATTTCAACTTCTGCGTTGATGGGCCCCTCTTTGAGTTCGGTGACCTTGCCTTTGAAAACGTTTCTTGCACTGATGCTCATGTTGAATTTCCTTGGTTGAGATGGAATGACTCTTTGTATAAGAGGCGGCCCGATCATGCTGAAAACCGTTCAGTCTTTACAACCACAGCGCACAGATGTGCCGAGCATTTTCAAATGCCCGACGCGAGCAAGGTGGTTTCGCCATGACCGTCAACGCCACCAAACTCACCGGCAAGCTGTTGATCGACACCGCCATGGGCAGCTTTCTGGGGGACAAGCGCATCCGTCTGCTGGAGGCCATCGATACAACCGGGTCCATCTCGCAGGCTGCCAAAGCGGTGCCGCTGTCCTACAAAGCGGCGTGGGACGCGGTGGATGACATGAACAACGTTGCGCCCGAACCGCTGGTGAACCGCGCCGTTGGAGGTCGCCACGGGGGGGGCACCGAGCTCACCGCCTTTGCCCGGCGACTGATTGCGTTTTACCGCGCGCTGGAGAAAGAGTCCCAGTTGGCCCTGGAGAAACTGACCCGCAATCTGGCGCAAAACGGTGTCTGTGATGTAGACGATTTTCGGCAAGTGTTAAGGAGAATGTCCATGAAAAGCAGTGCCCGCAATCAGTTCGCTGGCCCCGTGGTGGCCATCAAGGAGGGTGTGGTGGATGCCGAGATCAGCATTCAACTGGCACCTGAGCTGGTGTTGACCGCTATCGTGACCCGTGAATCGGCCGAGAACCTGGGGCTGGTCATGGGCCGTGATGTGCTGGCCTTTGTCAAGGCTTCATCGATTCTGCTGCTCACCGGTGACGACGGCCATATCTCGGCCCGCAACCGCTTCACCGGAGTCGTGACCCGACTTCATCAGGGGGCGGTGAATGCCGAGGTCACCCTGTCCATGCCGGGAAGCCAGCATGTGATCACCGCCGTGGTGACCGATGACAGTGTCAAGCGCATGGGCCTGGCCGTGGGCCAGCGCGTAACCGCTGTGTTCAAAGCCTCCAGCGTGTTTTTGGCCGCCATGGAGTAGTCCATTTTCTCCCATTCAGTTTTTCAAAAGGAGTTAGTCATGAAACCTTCGCGTCTTATTTCCACCTTGTTGGTGGCCCTGGTGGCCACCGTGTCCAATGCACAAGCCGATGAGATTTCGGTAGCCGTGGCTGCCAACTTCACCGCACCCATGAAGCAGATCGCCGAGGTTTTCGAGAAAGAGACGGGTCACAAAATTCAGGCTGCATTTGGAGCCACGGGCAAGTTTTATGCACAAATCAAAAATGGTGCCCCTTTTGATGTGCTGCTGGCTGCAGATGACGAGACACCCACCAAGCTGGTGAAAGAAAACGCCGCCGTGGCTGGCAGCCAGTTCACCTACGCCATGGGCAAACTGGTGCTGTGGTCGGTCAAACCAGCCATCGTTGACCAGGCGGGTGAGGTTCTGAAAAAGGGGGGCTTTGACCATATCGCCTTCGCAAACCCCAAACTGGCCCCTTATGGCGCTGCGGCGGTAGAGACCCTGAAGTCCATGGGGGTGTATGACACGCTGCAGCCCAAAGTGGTCACCGGCGAAAGCATTGCACAGACTTACCAGTTTGTCAGCTCTGGTAATGCGCTGCTGGGCTTTGTGGCCCTGTCACAGGTACTGAAGGACGGAAAAATCGAGGGTTCCTCCTGGGTCGTTCCTGCCAAGCTGTACAGCCCGATTCGTCAGGATGCGGTCATTCTGGAAAAAGGCAAGGGCAAACCGGCGGCTGAAGCCCTGATGAAATTCCTCAAAGCGGACAAGGCCAAAGCCATCATCCAATCCTACGGCTACGAATTGTCATAACAGGCACGGAAATGGCTTGGTGTTTCACACGATTCACTTCACCGGACGCTTGATCATGAAAATTGCTGTTGCCACCAAAGACAACTGGACTCAGGTTTCGGGGCACGCGGGTCAGACCCGCCACTGGCTGGTATTTGACTGCCAGCCAGGTGCTCCGCTGCCCGCGCCCGTGCGCATTGAGCTCAGCAAAGAACAATTGCCACACCACTTCAAAGACGACAGCCCGCATCCGCTGCATGGGGTGGAGATCATGGTGACCGCCAGTGCCGGCACTGGCTACATGCGGCACATGGAAAGCTGGGGTGCCCAGGTGTTGCTGACGGGGGAAACCGACCCGGTGATGGCCTTGAACAAGATCCTGTCAGGCGAGGCGCTGGCAGACCCCCGCTTTGATGTCACCACCACGCTATGCAAATTACGCGACCTGTTTTCGCGCCATTGACATGTCCATTCTGAACACTTTCCAACTGTGGGCTTTGCTCGACGACGATGTGCCTTGTGGTGACCTCACCACCCAGGCGCTGGGCATCGGGCTGCAACCTGCACAGCTTGAGTTCCGTGCCCGGCAGCCCATGACGGTGTGCGCCATCGAAGAGGCGGTTGGTCTGTTTGCGCTGGCGGGTGCCCAGGCACAGTGGCTCGTCCGCTCGGGAACACCGGTAGAGGCGGGTGATTTGCTGCTGCAGGCGCAAGGCTCCGCAGCCAGTTTGCATCGCGCCTGGAAAAGCGCCCAGACGCTGGTGGAATGGGCCAGTGGCTTGTCCAGCGCTACGGCCGCCATCGTCGCTGCTGCCAATGGGGTGGCGGTGGCCTGCACGCGCAAAAATGTGCCCGGCACCAAAGCGCTTTCCGCCAAGGCCGTGCGCGCTGGTGGCGGCATCATGCACCGGCTGGGGCTGTCTGAATCGCTGCTGGTTTTTGCTGAACACCGGCTCTTTCTGGGTGAATCCCCGGCGCAAACGATTCAGCGCTTGCGCCAAGCAGAGCCGGAGAAAAAAATGGTGGTCGAGGTGGCGAGTGTGGAAGAAGCCCTGCTGTGGGCTGACGCGGGCTGTGATGTGCTGCAACTGGAAAAATTCACACCCGACACCGTGGCCACCTGCCGCCAGGCCATTCACCGCCATGAGGCCCCACGCCGTCCACTGCTTGCCGCTGCCGGCGGTATTCGCGCGGACAACGCCGCTGCTTATGTGGCTGCCGGGGCCGATTTTCTGGTGACCTCCTCACCCTACACCGCCCCACCCAAAGATGTGCAAGTAAATTTCGGGAGAGTCTTATGAACCCATCCCACGATTGCCGTGCATTGTTGCTTGAAGAACTGCTGAGAAGGCCTGTCGATGCCACGGCCCGGGCCGACCCGTTGCGCCCGATCCTGGCCAGTTTGCTGGCCGGGCGCTCACTGCAGCAAGGGGTGTTAACCGCCACGCTGGGCTTGCCAGAAGCGTTTTTTCAGTCACTCTGGTGCGACTACTTTCCAGGTGCCCACCTCAATCTGCAGGATGGCCCCGGTGAACACATTGTCGAGCTGGAAGATCTGCTGAATTTGCTGCTGGAATACCGTGCCGGGGCTCGGGAATCCGAGGTCTGGCTGGCCCACATCGTGGCCTACAGCTGCTGTGGCCGCAACCACCTGTGGCAAGACCTGGGCCTGGCCAACCGGGGTGAACTCTCCACCCTGATGACCGTCGCCTTTCCTGCTCTGGCGACTTTGAATGTGGGCGATATGAAGTGGAAGAAGTTCATCTACCGCCACTACTGCGCCCGTGAAGGCATTTACGTGTGCCCGGCACCGTCATGCGGCGAATGTGCCGATCACGCCAAGTGTTTTTCGCCCGAGGTGTAGCAGGGGTATCCCCACACACACCGTTGTCACACCACCGCCACTTCGCCTTTTTCAAGGACTTCGCCATGCCATCTTCCCGCCTGTTATCCCTGTTGCTCGCCAGCCTGATGGGCTGCTGTGCCACGCTGTCGTATGCCGATGAAGTCTCGGTGGCAGTGGCGGCCAACTTCACCGGCCCGATGGAAAAAATCGCTCCTGCATTTGAGAAGGCCACCGGCCACAAGGCGTTGGTGGCCTACGGCACGGTGGGCAAGTTCTACGCCCAGATCAAAAACGGCGCACCGTTTGAGGTACTGGTCTCCGCCGATGACGAAACCCCGATCCGGCTGGAAAAAGACGGCCTGGCCGAGGCCCCCAGCCGTTTCACCTACGCCATCGGCAAGCTGGTGTTGTGGAGCGCCAAGCCAGGGCTGGTGGATGACAGGGGTGAGGTGCTCAAGCGTGGTGGTTTTCAGCGTCTGGCCATCGCCAACCCCAAGGTCGCGGTGTACGGAGCGGCCGCCGTGGAGGCCATGAAAAAACTGGGCGTGGACGCGGCGTTGGAGTCCAGGCTGGTCTATGGTGAAAACATCACCCAAACCTACCAGTTCGCCGCCACCGGCAATGCCGACCTGGGTTTTGTCGCCTTGTCACAAATCTACAAAAATGGCCAATACGCACCCGGTTCGTACTGGCTGGTGCCGCCTACGCTGTACCCGCAGATTCGTCAAGACGCGGTGTTGCTGTGGCGTGGCAAGGCCAATGTTGCGGCCACCGCGTTTTTGGCCTACCTGAAAAGTGATGCCGCCAAACAGGTGATCAGCGCCTACGGCTATGAGTTTTGAGACCAGGAGCGTGCCATGTTGTTGAATCACGGTGACCTTCAAGCCATCTGGCTGACGGTGCGCCTGGCCAGCATCGTGACGCTGATCCTGCTGCTGGTGGGTACACCTATCGCCTGGTGGCTGGCACGCAGCAAGGCGTGGTGGAAAGGGCCGGTGGGTGCGGTCGTAGCTTTGCCGCTGGTGTTGCCGCCTTCGGTGCTGGGCTTTTACCTGCTGCTGGCGATGGGGCCGAACGGCCCGGTGGGGCAGATCACTCAGACATTGGGCATCGGGCTGTTGCCTTTTACCTTCTGGGGGCTGGTGCTGGCCTCGGTGTTTTATTCGCTGCCCTTCATGGTGCAGCCCTTGCAGAACGCCTTTGAGGCCATGGGTGAGCGTCCGCTGGAAGTTGCGGCCACCTTGCGAGCCTCACCACTGGATGCGTTTTTTACCGTGGCGGTACCGCTGGCTCTGCCGGGTTTTCTGACAGCAGCCATCCTCACCTTCGCCCACACCGTGGGTGAATTTGGCGTGGTGCTGATGATTGGTGGCAATATTCCGGGCGAAACCCGCGTGGCTTCAGTGCAAATTTACGACCATGTGGAGGCTATGGAGTACATGCAAGCGCATCGCCTGTCTGCCGTGATGCTGGTGTTCTCTTTCCTGGTGCTGCTGGCACTGTACGCTTGGCGGCCTAGTCCGAAGAAAGGGGCCTGACGTGAGTGGTATTCAAGCCTGTTTCAAACTCGGTTGGCCGGGCTTCACGCTGGATGTGGATCTGGATTTACCCGCGCGTGGGGTCACCGCCCTGTTTGGTCACTCGGGCTCTGGCAAAACCACACTCTTGCGCTGTGTGGCCGGGCTGGAGCGTGCACCGCAAGGCCAACTCACTGTCCATGGTGAGGTCTGGCAGGACGATGGCAAGAGTGGCCGCCATTGGTTGCCCACACACCAGCGGCCTTTGGGTTACGTGTTTCAGGAAGCCAGCCTGTTCCCGCACCTGACGGTGCTGGGCAACCTGCGCTACGGCCTGAAGCGCACCTCTGATGCGCAGCGCGTCAGCCTGGATCAGGCAATCACCCTGCTGGGTATTGACCCTCTGCTGGCGCGTAAACCGGATCAGCTTTCTGGTGGCGAACGTCAACGCGTGGGTATGGCACGTGCCCTGGCCTTGAGTCCGCGCCTGCTGCTGATGGATGAACCGTTGGCGGCACTGGACCTCAAACGCAAGGAAGAAATCCTGCCCTACCTGGAGCGCCTGCATGCCGAGCTGGACATTCCCGTGCTTTACGTCAGCCATTCCCCCGATGAAGTGGCGCGGCTGGCCGACCACATTGTGGTTATGGAGGCTGGCCGTGCGGTGGCCGCCGGGCCTTTGACCGACACCCTGGCGCGCCTGGATTTGCCAATTCAGTTGGGTGAGGACGTGGGTGTGGTGCTGGATGCGGTGGTGGTTGAGCGTGATCTGGCCTGGCACCTGGCCCGTGTCGAGTTTCAAGGTGGCAGCCTGTGGGTACGCGACGGTGGCCATGCCGTCGGCCACCGGGTGCGGGTGCGTATTCTGGCGCGGGATGTCAGTATTGCGCTGGAGAAAGTGGATGGCATCAGCATCCAGAATTGCCTGAGCGCCACCGTGGAGGATATGGCCGGTGACCACCATCCGGCCTTGTCTCTGATGCGGCTCAAGGTGGGTGCATCACCCTTGCTTGCACGGTTGACGCAGCGTTCAGCCGCAGGCTTGGGTTTGGCACCGGGTAAGGCGGTTTGGGTGCAGATCAAGGCGGTGGCGTTGATTGGGTAGAGTGTGTGGTTGGGACAACGGCACAAAAAATCCTCAAAACCACACCGACATGCCAAACCGGCATACTTGTACGATCTCCTTATGGTGTCTTCCGCACCGCGAAAGCCTCTCATGACTGACCGTAGCGCAACCCCTTCTTCTGCCATGCCTTCCATGACCACAGGCTGGGCGCAGTTCGCCCGCCTGTTGCACAAAGCACCCCCCCGGCTCAATCTGGCGTTGCAAGGTGGGGGTGCACACGGGGCTTTTACTTGGGGCGTTTTGGATGCCCTGCTGCAATCGGAGTTGGAATTTGAGGGCTTGAGCGGCAGCAGTGCCGGGGCCATGAATGCCGTGGTGTTTGCCGATGGCTGGTTGAAGGGCGGCCGCCTGGGGGCTGCCCAGGCACTGGCAGAGTTCTGGACCGAAGTCGGGCGACAAATGCCTTGGGCACCCATGACACGCGGGCAGGACGATGTCATCAACCTGCCCCCCGCCACCAAACTGGTGGCCCACTGGGTCGGGTGTTTTTCGCCCATGCAATTGAACCCTTTTGATCTGAACCCACTGCGTGATTTGCTCAAGCGCCAAATTGACTTTGTGGGCCTGCGTCAGCACAGCCCTTTCAAGCTGTTTGTGGGGGCGACGCAGGCCAACACCGGCAAGCTGCGGGTGTTTCGGGAATCCGAGCTGACTCTGGACATGCTGCTGGCATCGGCCTGTTTGCCCAAAATCCATCACTCGTTGGAAGTTGAGGGTGAGCCCTATTGGGATGGTGGCTACTGCGCCAACCCGGCCGTGTTCCCGTTGTTTTATGACTGTGTGTCACGCGATGTGATGTTGGTGCTGCTGAGCCCGCTGCGGCACAAAGGTACACCGCACACGGCGCAGGAAATTGACACACGTATTGCCGAGCTGGGGTTCAGCGCCCACTTCATGCGTGAAATGCACATGTTTGCGCACGCAACGGCGTTTGCCAGCCACCCCTTCATTCGCTGGGGTCGACTGGAGCGCCGTTTGCACAACATGCGCTTTCACATGGTTGATGCCAGCGGCTTGGCCAACCTGGAGCGCAGTGACACCAAGCTGCTGGCCCATGGGCCCTTTCTGGCGCTGCTGCGGGAGCAGGGCCAGAAACGCTGCAGCGATTGGCTGGCGCAACATGCATCAGCCGTTGGGCAGCACGCTACGCTGGACGTGCAAGCTTGTTTTGCCTGAGGCACATGCCGGTCTGTCCCCGGCTTGATCCAGGGTGCCAATGAGCACCTGTTTGCAGGATTTGAGGTAGCTGAGCAGCCATGCACCTTGTGGAGTCAGTGTTTGAGCGTATTTTTAATGCCAAATAGGCCTGTAGACCTTGTATTTAAAGCGCAAGCAGCTATTTTTTTGATATCAAACACCGCAGCATTTCTTGTATTTTTTGCCGCTGCCACAGGTGCACGGATCATTGCGCCCCGGCACTGCGGCTTTGTGCACGGTCTCGATTCGCGGGCCCAGACTGCACCACATCTCCCGCATGTTGTACACCGCCCAGAGGGCATCTCCAAAAGCCTTCATGCGTTGGGTGCTCACCGTGAGTGGGCCGTGGTCATCCGTAAAAGGGGACAGGGTGGGTGCATCGTTGTCGTCTGCCGTCAGGGCGGCGACAAACTCCAGCGCTGCCGTACGCCACTTGAGGGCTTCCTTGTTGCGTGGGCCGGCCCACTCTTCGGGCCAGGCCGCCACGGCCGCCATGAAACCTTGCGCCCAGCGCTGACCAAATGACGCGGCCTGCTGCCCCGCCAAGGCGGCCTGTTCTGGCCCGGACAAGGCCGCTTGTTCCGCGCGTGCGTCCACCACTTCGGGCTGGTAGGCCTGCGCATCATCCAGTGCGCTGATTTTGCAGTCCAGCGCCTGGGCCACCTGCTGCCAGCGGCGTGACCACAAGCGCATGAAGTGTTGCTGCTGAACCGCATTGGCAAAAGGGGTGACCAGCAACACCGGCAGGTACTCCTCGGGGGCGATCTGGCGGCGGCAGCAAATCAGTGCCACCATGAAGCCTTCACAAAATTCCCAGACGGGAATACGCTCGTCGCGGGCACGCAAATAGGCCAGGATGGCTCCCAGCTCGGCAAACTCGTCGGCGCTCAAGGGCTCAGGGGTCTCCAAGGGCGGCGTGTCCAGAGGTGCGGCATTTGCGGGGAAGGATTCTTGGTTCATGGCAGACCTATGTTGAAGGCCCGATGACATGCAATATTTACGCCACCACTGGCCTGGTGAATACGGCAGGATGTTGTGGTGCCACCGCATCACCCGCGCGCTGGAATCTGCGCGGTTTGAAATAGGGGTTGAGTTTCAGCATCATTGGGGTATGCTGCAAATCGAATAAAACAAAAGTTGTTGAGAAAAATCGATGTTTTCCTTTTTGAGTCGATTAAGTGTGCGTAACCGCATCTGGGCCATTGTGGCCATGCTGATTTGCGGCATCGTGGTGGGCGAAGTGATTGACATGTTTCGGCTGCGCGAGGTGCTTTGGCGCGAGAAAGAGGAGAAAACCCGGCAACTGGTGGAAACCGGGTTCAGCGTGCTGACCCACTTCCATCAGCTGCAACAAGCGGGTGAGCTCTCGCAAGTAGCGGCCCAGGCGGCGGCCATCAGCACCATCAAAGCCTTGCGCTACAACAAAACCGAGTACTTCTGGCTCAGTGACCTGGGAACGCCGTTTCCCAAAATCATCATGCATCCCACCATGCCCGCCCTTGACGGGCATTTGCTGGACTTGCCTCAGTTTGATAGCGTCACCAGCCTGCGGGCTGGCACCGAGGGGCCTTTCACCGTCACCAATGGAAATAAAAATATCGGGGTTGCGTTTGCCGAAGTGGTCAACCAGGGTGGACAGGGTTACGTCGTCTATGACTGGCAAAAGCCCAAAGCTGGCTCCGGTGTCACGGAACAACTTTATCCCAAGCTGTCCTATGTCAAGAAATTTGCTCCCTGGGGCTGGGTGATTGGCTCGGGTGTCTATGTGGATGATGTGGATGCCACCATTCGCCAACAGCTTGAGCACAATGTCATGATGTTGGCGGGAATTGGTACGCTGCTGCTGCTGTTTGCTGCGCTGATTGCACGCAGCATTACCCAGCCCTTGCGCCTGGCGGTGGATGTCATGCGCACCGTCGACCTCGGTGCAGGCCGTGTGGTGCAGCGTTTGCCGGTCGTGGGACGCAGCGAATTTGCCGAGATGGCCACGGGTTTCAACGACATGCTGGAACAACTGCAGCTGCGTGATGCCAAGCTGGCGCAACACCAGGAGTTTCTGGAAACCGAGGTTGCGCACCGCACACTTGAGCTGCGTGACACCAACGCACAGTTGCAGCAAGAACTCATTGAGCACCGGCAGGCCGATCTACTGATCCAGGAAAGCCGCATTCGGATGCGCGCCTTGCTGGATGCCACCAGCGAGTCGGTGCTGCTGCTTGACCCCCAAGGGCATATTCTGGCCATCAATGCCTTTGGAGCCCAGCGCTTCGGCCAGGTGCCCGAGGCCATCACCGGCAAGAATTTCTACGAACTTTTGCCGCCTGACCTGGCCGTCAAGCGGCGCGCGCTGGTGGAACAAGTGGTCAGTACCGGCGAGCCCCTGCATTCGCAGGACCGGCGCGGGGCGATCTTTTTCAACAACAGCATTTACCCGGTCAAAGACACGTCCGGTGCTGTGGAAAGTATCGCCGTGTACGCCAAGGATGTCACTGAACAGCACTGTGCCAAGGAGGTGGACGATATTTTCCGCAACTTGGATGCGGTGTTGCTGAAGTGGCGAATGAACCTGGAATCCATCGCCCAGATATTCTGCGATGCCATCCTGCCGGTCTTTGATCTTGCGGCGGCCTGGATTGGCCGGGCAGAAAAGGACGGACAACTCACCTGGCTGGCCAGTGCCGAGGGCTCTGACAAAGGCTTCTTCACGTCCTTGCGGGAAAACCGCCGACGCTGGGACGGTGACCCCACCTGCTGCCTGCCTGCCGGTGCGGTGATCCGTAGCGGGCAATGGCAAATGGTGACCCTGAATGGCCCGCAATGCCAGTCTTGTACCGAGGTGAACCAGACCGTCAGCCCCCGGGCGGTGATTGTTCTGCCCCTGACCTTGCGGGGTGAAACCTGGGGCGTGCTGACACTTTACGGGCGTGATGCGCGCCAGTTTGAAGGCTGGCAATTGCCGCAGCGTCTGGCCGCCATTGCGGTTCGGCTGGGCACAACGCTTGAGTCTGCAATGCAACAGGAATGGCTGACCTTGCTGGATGCGGCCCTGGCCGGTGTCGACAATGCCGTGCTGATCACCGATGCCAATGCCAGCATTCTCTGGAACAACCGATCTTTTGCCCAGCTGTCAGGTTATACGAGCCAGGAGATTCTGGGGAAAACCCCCAAAATGTTCAGTTCTGGATGCCAGGATGCTGATTTCTTCCAGCGTTTCTGGCAGACCATCAGCAGCGGCAAAACCTGGCATGGCGAGATAGTGAATGCCCACCGGGATGGTAGTACCTACACGGTCAACCAGACGGTGACCCCTTTGCTCAATACCAACGGTCAAGTGAGCCATTACGTCGCCATTCTGGAAGACATCACCCAGCGCAAGGCGGCGGAAGAGCGCGTTCAGCACACTGCCCAATTTGATCTGCTCACCGACTTGCCCAATCGGGGGCTCTTTTTCGACCGCCTGGGGCAGGCCATGAACCTGGGGCAGCGGGATGGATCATCTGGTGCCTTGATGTTCCTGGATCTGGATCATTTCAAGGAGGTGAATGATCAGCTGGGCCACGGTGCGGGGGATGTCGTGCTGATGGCCGTGGCCAAACGCTTGCGGGAACAGGTGCGCCAGAGTGACACGGTGGCGCGCCTGGGGGGTGACGAGTTCACCGTGATTTTGCCCAGTCTGCGGGACCGTCACGATGCCGTGCGTGTGGCCAACAACATCATTGCAGCCATTGGCCAGCCGATTGAGCTGGACGGTACCCAGGCCCGAGTCGGCATCACCATTGGTATTGCCCTTTTTCCGCAGCACGGTCACACCGTCGAGCAAGTCCTCAAGGCGGCAGACGATGCCATGTACCGGGCGAAAGACGCGGGGCGTAATTGCTACGCCTTCGCGGTGGAAGAGGTGCTGCCCCAGTCATCACCGTGACACCAGGGCAAAAATACACACCAAATAGACCTCTGGCGCTTGTATATCAAGCGCTGGTAGCTACTTATTAAATAGCATTTGAAGGCGCAGCAAGCTGGTGTAACTGGCCGGGTCGGCACATACCGAAGCGGCGAACACCCGCAGGCAGCGCTCTGCGGCCAGGCGGTAGAGCGCTGCCTGGGGCCCGGCCACCTGCTTGCTCAAGGCCAGCAAGGCCTGTGCGGCTACGCCGTTGCCCGAGGGTGTGGCCGCATCTGCGCCGGGTTTGAGGCGATGGATCAGGGCTGGTGCGTCGTGGCGAGTGAAAAAGAAACCACCACGGTCACGGTCTTCAAACTGCGCCAGCATGGCCAAGGCCAAGCCCTCGGCAAATGGCAGGTCTTGCGGCTGTGGATCGGCCTCTTGCAGCGCCAGTACGGCTTCGAGCAGGAAGGCATGGTCGTCCAGAAACGCGGCCTGGCCGGGCAGGGTTTGTAAATGCCCGGAGCTGCGGCCATCTTCCGCCCAGCGCTGCTGGCGCAAAAAATCCAGCGCCGAGCGCGCCGCTTTCAGCCAGTCGGGGCGTTGGCACACACGGGCGGCGCGCACCAGGCCGGTGATCATCAGCGCCGTCCAGCCAGTGAGCACTTTGGCATCGCGCGGCACGGGGTCGCGCTGGTCGCGCGCCATGCGCAGTTTGATGCTGGCGCTGGCAATCAACTCTTCCACCAGCGCCTGGGGGCGTTGCAAGGTGGCGGCTAGTTGAGCCGCCGGGCGGGCCACCCGCAAGTGCCAGGTGCGCCCTTCAAAGTTGGGCGCATCCACCAAACCCCAATGGGCGGCACACACATCCCACTCCTGCGATGAGAGCGCCTGGCGCAGCTCTTCCGAGGGCCAGACGTAAAAATGGCCTTCACGGCCCTGCGTGTCGTCGGCCGCCAGTGAGGCGTAAAAGCCACCTGTGTCGGCCTGCATCTCACGCAGCGCCCAGGTGGCCGTGCCCTCCACCACACGGCGAAACAGGGGCTCGCCGGTCAGCGCCCATGCGTCGGCGTACAAGGCCAGCAACACGCCGTTGTCACACAGCATTTTTTCAAAGTGGGGGATCTGCCATTGCGCGTCCACGCTGTAGCGAAAGAAACCCCCACCAATCTGGTCATACAAGCCGCCCTCACTCATTTTCCGCAGGCTGAACAAGGCCATGTCACGGGCCTGGGTCTGGCCATCTGTTTGGCTCAAGTGCAGCAAATAGGCCAGTTCGCTGGGCTGCGGGAACTTGGGCGCGGCACCAAAACCGCCGTGTCGGGCATCGAAGGCGGTGGCCAGTTGCTGGCGTGCCTGGGTTTGCACCGCCGCATTCAGCACGGCTTGGTCATCACGCTGTGGCTGGCTGGCGGCCAGTGCCAGGCGCAAGGCCTGGTCTTGCCGCGCCAGGGCAGGGCGCTGCTCGCTCCAGACCGTGCTGACCGAGCCCAGCACGCTTCTGAAAGTGGCTTGCCCCTCAGGCGCGGCGCTGGGGAAATAGGTGCCGCTGTAAAACGGCATGCCTTGGGGTGACAAAAAGATGGTCAGCGGCCAGCCGCCGCCGCTGCGGCGCAGCAACTGGTGTGCCATCTGGTAGACCATGTCAAGGTCGGGGCGCTCTTCACGATCCACCTTGATGGCGACAAACCCTTCGTTGATCAGGGTCGCAATGGCCGGGTCAGAGAATGACTCACGGGCCATCACATGGCACCAGTGGCAAGCGGCGTAGCCAATCGACAGCAGAATCGGTTTGTCCAGCCGCCGGGCCAGCGCCAGTGCTTCGGCCCCCCAGGGATACCAGTCCACCGGCTGCTGGGCGTGCTGCTGCAGGTAGAGCGACGCTTGGGTGGCAAGGTGGTTGGTCATGGCGGTTGGGCGTGCAAGGGGGTTGAACTGAAGGTGTGACAGGTTTGTCGGCTTTGTCGCAAATGCGCCACCCGCAACCCTGATCGTGGGTCAGGAAACTGGCTGCGCGCAGGAAACATGCCATCTTAAATTTGTATCGCTTTCTACTTGTCAGCTGCGGCTGACACAAGGTTAAGGCGTCGGGCTGGGCCTGGCGAAGGGGCTGCCGTTCTGGGCGCTGATTGAAGAGCTTGGATAGGATGGATCATATTTTTAGTTCGGCAGGTGCAGATGCCCGTGGCCCCCAGCCTTTGGCGGACTCGGGGCCAAACTTCATCACCTGGGTGCTCGGGTGGTCAAGAAAGAGCACAGTTTGAAAAGGTGACTATCAATGTGCCCTTTCATAAAGGGCTTGACAGGCGGTGCAACGCAGGGTCTGCGGTTCCAGCTGCAGGCGCCCAAAAGTGATGGCTAAGTGGCAATCCACACACAGGCCATAGTCCGCACCGTGAATGCGTTGCAAGGCTTGTGTAAGGGCGCTGAATTCAAGGCTGTCGATGTCTGACAAGGCGGCTTCGACTTCCTCTTCGCCCGAGCGTTGAGGGGCATCGTCCATGTCTTGCTGCAGCAGCTGATAGGCGTGCTGGGCCTGCGTCAGGTTTTTCAATTTGGTGTCACTTTGCTGTTCCATAGAAGCCAGTCGCAGTTTTAATATGTCCACTAAAGTGCTGCGTTCAAGTTGGGAGATGGGGTGTGGTGTGTGCATGTGAAATTGCCGAAGGTTGTGATGTAGTCTGACCTTAGCCCGACAGCCGGAGACGGTCTGTTCGATGCCGTACGATGTTCTGCCTGGTGTGACTTCATCCACCCAGAAGCGTATGACCGATGGGCGGTGAGTTGTTGCGTGTATGAAAGGTGTGCCCGCGGTCGTGAAAACTGACGTTTGTAGTCTTGTAGTCCATAAGCCCTTTACGCAACGCAGTCGCACCTATGCAATGTGGTTTAGCGCACAGATCAGACCGTGTGGCGGCTAGACACTGGATGTCCCTCAATGTGATTTTTAAAGCCCTGAGGAGAAACTTATGAAAAATACAAACATACCTTGCTACGTCTTTAACACTCACCAGGAAGCTGAAGAGGCCATTCAAATGCTGAGTCGTTCAGGATTTGATGTCAAAACCTTGTCATTGGTGGGAAAGGGGTACCACAGCGAGGAGCAACCCGTAGGGTTTTACACGGCGGGCGATCGGATTCGATCCTGGGGTAGCACAGGTGCATTCTGGGGCGGGATCTGGGGCTTGCTGCTGGCACCTGCTGTCTTTTTTCTACCCGGATTGGGGCTTGTTGCTATGGCTGGGCCGTTTGTTGCAGCACTGTTGGGCGCACTGGAAGGTGCTGTGGTGGTGGGGGGCGTGTCAGCCCTAGGGGCAGCTTTGACTCAAATTGGTGTATCCAAAGACCAGGTGATCAAGTACGAGACGGCCATCAAGATGGATAAATATGTACTGATGGTGCATGGCAATGCCGAGGAAGCAGAAACAGCGCGAACCGTTCTGCAAAATTCCCAAGCTTGGAAGGAAGCCTAAGCGGACCACCTGCAACCTGGCTTGTACTATGACATCCTCTCGTCATCACAGGGAACGCCATCGCACGGATCGTGTGGGTTGGCTACGTGCCGCCGTGCTGGGTGCCAATGACGGCATTGTTTCCACCGCCAGCCTGTTGATGGGCGTGGCCGCCGCCAGCGTCAGCCACAGTGGCCTTGTGATGACTGGTGTGGCCGGGTTGGTGGCCGGAGCCATGTCGATGGCCGCAGGAGAATATGTATCGGTGCACTCCCAAGCAGATACCGAAAACGCGGATCTGGCGCGTGAGCGCGACGAGCTTGTGGTCAATCCGGTTGCCGAGGCGCAGGAGTTGACAGCCCTCTATGTCGCGCGCGGGCTTGATCCCGGTTTGGCGCAACAGGTTGCAGAACAATTGATGAAGCACGATGCCCTTGGTGCGCATGCCCGTGACGAACTGGGAATTTCTCAGGCCCTGAGTGCACGGCCTGTTCAAGCCGCGCTGTCATCTGCTGCTAGCTTCGCGATCGGTGCGGCGATGCCACTTGCCGTCGCTGTATGGATGCCTGCAGCGAATCTTTTTGTCGGGCTGGCTGCCATGTCGATGGTATTTTTGGCCTTGCTGGGTGCCATTGCCGCTTGGATTGGTGGCACCCCTGTAGTTGTCAGTGTGTGGCGAGTCACGTTGTGGGGTGCACTGGCCATGGCGATCACTGCGGGTGTTGGCGCGATCTTCAAGACAGTTGTCTGAACTCAGATCAATAGACCATGAAGTACAAAGACTATTACGCAACACTGGGCGTACCGCGCGATGCCGACATCGATCAGATCAAGAAGGCTTACCGAAAATTGGCACGCACACACCACCCGGATATGTCCAAAGCAGCGGATGCCGAAGCCCATTTCAAGGATGTGGCCGAAGCCTACGCCACACTGAAAGACACCGCTAAACGCGCGGCCTACGATGAGCTGGGGCATCCCAAGGCAGGAGCTGAATTTGCACCACCTCCGAATTGGCGACAGGACTTTTCTGCCAACGGGGATGCCTTTCAAGACCTTGACTTGGCAGATTTGCTGGCATCATTGGGGCGCGGGCAACGGGGCGCAGCTTCGGCCACCATGCCGCGCAAGGGTCGCGACTATGAAAGTGCGGTCACCATCACCTTGGCGGATGCCCGTCGTGGTTCGATCGTGAATCTGAACCTGGCAGATGCCTCAGGTGAGCGCACACTGGAGGTCACCATTCCCCCGGGTGTACGACAGGATCAGAAGTTGCGTCTGCGTGGCAAAGGTGGTAAAGGCCACAACGGTGCCTCCGACGGGGATATATATCTTCACATCTCCCTGGCACCCCACACAGTATTCCGCCCGGACGGCCTGGATCTGTACTTTGACTTGGCCCTGGCCCCTTGGGAGGCCGCATTGGGTACGGAGGTGGAAGTACCTACGCTGGATGGCCCGGTGCTGCTCACCGTTCCTGCAGGTACACGCTCTGGTCGCACGCTGCGCCTGCGTGGGCGTGGCCTGGCCGATGGCCGCAGCGATATTTACGCCATTGTTCACATCGATGTGCCCACCACATTGACCGATTCCGAACGTACTCTGTATCAGGAACTTGCCCGCATCTCACACTTCAACCCGCGTATCGTCGCACTCAAGGAGAACTCCACATGATCCCAGAACAAACTGATTGGCGCTGGTTGGACACCCGGGAAACGATCACTTCGGCCGAGTTGTCAGACTGCTGTGGCATGAGTGAGGCTGAGCTTGATGAGTTGGTTGACTATTGCGTTTTAGAGCCGGTAGCGCCGATCAATCAACAACGCGCTTTCAGTGCTCACTGGGTTGTACCCTTGCGTCACGCTTCCAAAATGCGTGCGGACTTTGATCTGGATATTTTTACCGTGGCCATTTTGCTTGGCAACTTGACCCGCATCGATGTACTGGAGCGCCAGGTGCACTCCCTACAGGCTTTGCTACCACCAGAAATGCGTCCCAACATGGGATTTCAGTAGCGATCCCATAGCGGTCACTGATCCGGCAACTACCAATACTTGCCCACAAGAAACCATTCAAGCTGACTGTCGTATTGAGTCCACAGGGGGTGATGTACTTTTGGACTGCATCGCAAGCGTTATCACGCGAAGATCAACATCCCCAGCAACCCCCTGAATCGGAAAACAGCGAGCATTATTCGTGCCGCAGCGCCTCAATCGGGTCCATACGTGCCGCACGGCGGGCCGGGAAGTAGCCAAACAGCACACCAATGCCAGCCGAAAACACCAGCGCCAGCACATTGATGGACACATCAAACGCATAGGGCACGGCCATGTACAGCGACAAACCATACGACGCACCAGTGGCGATCACCACACCGATGACGCCGCCCAGCGCGGACAGCACCACCGCTTCTATCAAAAACTGCAGCAACACCTCACCTTCCAGCGCGCCCACAGCCAGGCGCAGGCCGATTTCGCGGGTGCGCTCGGTCACACTCACCAGCATGATGTTCATGATGCCTATGCCACCCACCAGCAGACTCACTGCCGCCACCGCGCCCAGCAGGTTGGTCAGCACACCCATGGTGCTGGACAGGGTTTCGGCCAGTTGCTGGGTGTCAAAAATATTGAAGTTGTCGTCGTCGCCCGCTGCCAGTTTGCGCCGCTCGCGCAGCAGTTGGCGCAGACTGGCTTTCAGGGGCACACTGTCAGCGCCATCTTGCATCGACACCGAAAGTATGTCCACCTTGCGGCTACCCGTGACACGGCGCTGTAGCGTGTTCAGCGGAACCACCACGGTGTCATCCTGATCACCCATGCCGCTCTGCCCCTTGCCGGCAAGGATGCCGATCACCACACAGGAAAACTGCTTCACACGCAGCAGCTCGCCCAGCCCGGTCAGGGCCACCGTGCCGCCAAAAATCTCGCGGCGAACCGTTTCACCGATGATGCACACGGCAGCACCGCCGAGTTGCTCATCAGGCGCAAAGATGCGCCCGGCAGCCAGTTTCCAGTTGCCGGTGGTGAACCAGGCATTGGTGCTGCCCGTGACACTGGTGACCCAGTTGCGGCCATTGGCTACCACGGTCACGCTGGCGCGGCCCTGTGGCGACACCGCCGCCACGCCGCCGATTTGTGACTGAATCGCGGTGGCATCGGCCTCAATGAAGTGTGGCACACCACCGCCACCCCCGCCGCCGCCCGGGCCCCGCTGGCCTGGCATGATCAGCAGCAAATTGGTGCCCAAACCGGAGATTTGTGTCTGGATGGCCTGGGTTGCACCGTTGCCCAGCGTGACCATGGTGATCACCGCACTGACACCAATGACGATGCCCAGAATGGTCAGGAACGAGCGCAGCATGTTGCGCTGGACTGAGCGCAAGGCGAGCATAAAAACGCTGTACAGCATCAGGTGGTCTCCGTGTTCGCCAACTCTGCAGGAGCGGTGGAGGACGGGTTGGGGTTGACTTCGTCCTTGGCCAGGCGGCCATCCAGAAAATGCACCATGCGTCGCGCGTAAGCCGCCATTTCCGGCTCATGGGTGACCATCAGCACGGTGATGCCGTGGTCCCGATTCAGCGCCAGCAGCAGGCCCATGATTTCGTGGCTGCGCTGGGTGTCCAGGTTGCCGGTGGGCTCGTCGGCCAGCACCACGGCGGGTTCAGTAACGATGGCGCGCGCAATGGCCACGCGCTGCTGCTGCCCACCCGAGAGTTCGGCCGGGGTGTGGCGCTCCCAGCCGCCCAGGCCTACCGACTCCAAGGCCTTGGCTGCCGCCACGCGGCGGGTACTGGCACTGTCGCCACGGTAAAGCAAGGGCAGTTCCACATTTTCCTGTGCCGAGGTGCGTGCCAGCAGGTTGAAGCCCTGAAACACAAAGCCCAGGTAACGCCGGCGCAGTCGTGCCCGCTGATCGCGTGAGAGTGTTTCCACGTGTGCGCCCTTGAACAGGTATTGCCCAGCCGTGGGTGTGTCCAGGCAGCCCAGAATGTTCATGGCGGTGGATTTACCCGAGCCACTGGGCCCTATGATGGCGACAAACTCACCCGCGCTGATGTCCAGGTCAATGCCTTTGAGCGCCATCAGCTCTGCCGCACCACTACCGTAGCGCTTGGTGATACCGCGCAACTGGATCAGCGGGACACTCATTGGGTGGCCGCCGTTTTCTGGTCGGTGATCACCAGCATGCCCGCGGTCAGGTCACCGCCGGTGATTTCGGTCATGCGCCCATTGCTGATACCGGGCGTGACCGCCACAGCCACAGGGATACCGTCTTTGGACAGCACCCAGACCTGCTTGGCTAAAGCCGTGCTGGCATCCGATGCCGCAGATTGACGGGTTCTGCCCGGCATCCGTGGGGTCAGGCTGGCCATCACACCGCCTTTGGCCGCAGCCGGGCTGGCCTGCGCTGAGGGTGAGAAGCGCAGCGACGTGTTGGGCACCAACAGCACGTTGGTGCGTTGGGTGGCGGTGATGGTGGCGGTGGCCGTCATGCCCGGGCGCAGGTTCAGGTCGGCGTTATCTACATCAAGATAAGTCAGGTAGGTGACCACGTTGTCGGTGATGGTGGAGCCAAAACCTACCCGCGTGATGCGCGCAGGGAACTGGCGGCTGAGGTACGCACTCACGGTGAAGTTGGCGTTCTGGCCGACCTTGACCGCGCTCACGTCCGCCTCATCCACGTACACCCACAAGCGCAACTTGGTCAGGTCTTCAGCCACCGTGAACAGTGTCACCGCCTGCAGTGAGGCAGCCACGGCGTTGCCGGGGTCCACTGCGCGGGTCAGTACCACGCCGTCGGCGGGGGCACGAATGGAAGCTTTGGACAGGTTGGTCTGGTCGGTGGACAACGCCGCCTGAGCATCACTGACACCCGCCTGGGCACTGGCCGCATCGGCACGGGCACGCTTGAGCGTGGCACGGGCCGTGTCAAGCTCGACTTTGGAGGGCACCTTGCCGCCTGAGAGCTGCGCGACTTCTTCGTAACGTGCCAGGCTTGCGGCAGCTTCAGCCACCGTGGCTTGGGTTTGTTCGACCTTGGAGCTGGCGGCAGACAGGGCGGCTTTGGAGCGCAGGATCTGGTCGCCCAGTTTGGCAGTGTCCAACACCACCAGGACCTGACCCTTCTTGATGGTGTCGTTGACATCCACATTGACCTTGAGCACCGTGCCTGAGAGCTCGCTACCAATATTGATGGTGCGGGTGGGCTGCAGGGTGCCGTTGGCGGTGACCGTCAGCGTCAGGTTGCCGCGCGCCACCGGTTGGGTGTTGTAAATGGGCGCGGCGTTGGCGGCCTTGCGCACCTGCCACCACCACACACCACCGCCCGCCAGCACGAGCGCCAGGACACCAGCCCAGATCAGCGGGCGGCGATACCAGGCACGCTGAAGTGGCTCATCCAACAAGGTGGCCGGGTCCACCTCAGCTTCGGTGAGGACGGTCGCAGACGCAGGTAAAGAGGTTGTTGCTGGTGACGCTGGCGGGGCACTTGGCACAGGCGCTTGGGGGTCATGGTTGGTCATGGAGCAGGTGTCCTGGATGAATCTGGGTTGGTTAAAGTGGGGATGGTGTCGCCCGGTGGCAGTCCGCCGCCCAGTGCCTTGACCAGACGCACCTGGTCAGCGCTGACGCCGGCGCGGGCCACGGCCACGCTGTCCTGCGAACTCAGGCGGGTGCGCTGGGTTTCCAGCACGGTCTGGAAGTCCACCAGTCCGCTGCCATAACGCTGGCGCGCCAGGGTAGCGGCGATGTCGGCCGCCTCAAAAGCGTTTTGCAGCCGCAGCAGGCGCACACGGTCACCTTGCAGCGCCACCAGCGCGTCCTCCACCTCGGTCAAAGCGGTCAGCACCGTGGCCTGGTACAGCGTATGGGCTTGCGCCATTGCGGCCTGCTGGGCGCGAAGTTGGGCCTGCGAAGCCCCGGCATCCCACACCGGCAGTGACAGGCTGGCCAGTACCGCAGCGGCCAAAGAGGCACCATCACTCAAAGCGCCCAGTGTCAGCGCATTCAGACCCAGCGAGCCACCAAGCTTGAAGTTGGGCAAGCGTGCGGCATCCGCCTGCGTGACGCGCGCAGCGGCAGTCAACACCTGAAATTCGGCAGCTCGCACATCCTGGCGCAGGCGCAAAGTGTCAGCCGGGAAAGCCAACGCCCAGTTGCCAGACACCTGCGGTACTGGTGCAACCACTGTCAGGGTTGATGCCAGCGCTGCGGGTGGCTGCCCCGTCAGCACACTGAGGGCATGAATCGTCTGGATCACGGTGGTTTGCAGTGCGGGCATTTGCGCCGCCGTTTGCTCAACCGAGGCGCGGGCCTGTTGTGCCTCCAGCGAGGTCACCAGCCCGGCTTGCAATCGCCACTGGGTGAGCTGCAAGGTCTCTTGCTGACTGCTCAGGTTGGCTTGAGCAATGGCCAGGCGCTCCTGGGTACTGCGCAGCGAGATGTAGTCCAGCGCCACTTCGGCAGCCAGCGACACCTTCACACCAGCCAGTGTGGCGGCGCTGGCCTGGGCACTGGCATCAGCGGCCTGAACCGCCGCGCGATTGGCGCCAAAAACATCCAGCTCCCAACTGGTATCCAGGCCCACCTGGAAGTGGTTGGTGCTGTTGTCGCCGCTGCGATTGCGCCCGGCCGATGCCGAGCCTCCCACCGAAGGCCACAGCCCAGCGCCTGCCACATCGCGCAAAGCGCGTGCCTGTTGCAGGGCGGCTTGGGCACCACGTACGCTGGTGTTGGCCTCCAGCGCCTGGGTGATCAAACGGCTCAGCAGCGGGTCGTTAAAGCGCAGCCACCAGGATACAAGGGCTGCATTGGACGCATTGCCCACATCCGGCTGGCCGACCGAGCCCGACCAGGCCGCAGGAAGCTCAAACCCCAGTGGCATCATCGTCGGCGCAGTCACCGAGGCACAGGCGCACAGTGCCAGCGTGAGCACACCGAGGGAAATGCGCCTGGGCCACTGTGCACGGTGGGTGTTCATACGAACATCTGACAAGATATCCGGCTGTGGTGCAGCCTGACTGCATGTACCCACCAACAGAAAGTCAGCCACGTCCCGGGCCCGTGGTACGAGCGTTTCGAAGTTGTGTAGTGGAGGCATGGAATCTCATTCAGAAGGCCCCGAAGGTAAAACTGCAACACTCGCTGGTCTGTGTGTTGGCGAACCCCCCGCTAGGTCAGGGCATCTTGAAAGCTATTACATCGATAGCTACGCAGGCTTGTTATTTAAGGTCTTCAGAAGTTTTTGTTCAAAGTTTTCGCAAGCAGCCATGAGTTTCCTGGCAACCGTGCCATGGTGTTCGGCACCGCGCAGGCCCGCCGTTGCCACCCTGACCATACTCAGCCATTGAGGCCCGCCACCCCCAAGTGCCAGGTGCACCCTTTCAGGAGGTGACTTGCTCCTCGGGTGCTTCATTTGGAGAATAGGTGTCGTGTGGAACACCCACTCTCGGTGCCAACATGGCCAGACGGGCGGGTGTGGGCTCAGTTATCGCGCAAGGGCCGCTTCCAGCTGCGCTTTGTTCATCGCGGAACGCCCAGGCAGACCACGCTGACGGGCTTCATTACGAAGCTGCAGCACGGTTCGGCCCCCTGGGCCTTGGTGGGAGCGCAAGCCACCGCGCCGCCCCGCAGACATGTCGTTGATGGAAGAGGCACTGGCCGTGACCGATTCACCGTGCTGCGCCCGCTCTTTGTTGACGACCCTGGCCGCAATCTCTTGGGCCACCGCCTCAGGTTTGCCGCCTTCAAGCAGGCTGTCCTTGATATGGGTGTACTGGCGTTCGCGCTTGGCGCTCCAGGTTTTGGATGGCATGACCTCTCCTTGGGGGTTGTCATTGGCCAGGAAAATCCCGGCCATTGATAAGACATGCTTGGCAGCGGTCACACCCGCAGAAAAGACAGCAGCGCGTCGTTGAACGCCTGCGCGTGTGACACGTTCAGTCCGTGTGGCGCACCGCTTACCCTTACCAGCTGGCTGTGGGGCACGGCGCGATGGGTGCGCTGACCCGAGCCTTCAATGGGCACAATCGCGTCCGCCTCGCCGTGAATCACCAGCGTGGGCACGGTCACTTTCTTCAGGTCTTCGCGAAAGTCGGTGGTGTCGAACGCCTCCATACACGCCAGCGCCGCCTGCTGCGCCGACTGGAGGCACAGGGCGACCGCCTCGCTGCGCTGCGACTCGGAGACCTGAAGCACCCCATGGGCCGAGAAGAAGTTCCTGGTGAACTGCTCGAAGAAGGCTCCCCGGTCTTGCTCCAGGGCGAGTTTTGTCTGGTGTGCTTTCTCGGGTGTGAGCGGCCCTTCGGGGTTGTCAGCCGACTGCATCAGGTACGGCGGCACGGCGGCGGCAAACACCACACTGCGCAGGCGCGATTCGCCGTGCCGTGCCACATAACGTGCCACTTCGCCCCCGCCCATCGAGAAACCCACCAGCGTCACGTCCTGCAGTCCACATTGATCCAGCACACGTTGCAGGTCGTCTGCCAGCACGTCATAGCTGTAGCCGGAGGACGGTTTGTCTGAACGCCCGAAGCCCCGTCGGTCGTAAGCCACCACGCGATACCCGGCGGCTTGAAGCACCGACACCTGCAGCTCCCAGGCCTGGGCCGACAACGGCCAGCCATGGATCAGCACCACCGGTCGGCCCGTGCCACCGCTGTCTTCGATGTGCAGGCGCACGGAGTCCGCGGGGGTTGTGTCCACACTGTTTGCATCTTCCGAACTGGTCGCGGCTCCGGCGGCGGCACCGCCGAGTGCACCGGCAACGGCACCCAGCGAGGCCCCGACCAAAACCCCCACCGGGCCAGCCACCGCAACACCGATGACCGCCCCCGTGGCTGCACCGGCCATCACGCCGCCACCAATCAGCACCGAGTTGCCCTCACGCTCAACATCCTGGGATTCCAGCGGTGTCTGTGCTGCAGCACTCGGGTCTTGCGACGGAATGCCGTGGCCGGGGTTGGCCTGTTCGGCCAGGTCTTCGTCCACAGGTGGGGTGTTGGACGGTGGGGTGATGAATGCGTTCATAGGCTTCTCCTGGTTCAGTTGAAGTTGGAATGAGCAAGAGGCTCGATCCGTAAACTGTTGGGTGACGTTATGCCCTCAAAGCGGGTCTGTCGGTGCGACAGCGAACGGATGCGGATCACCTTGGCCCTCCACTTGCTTGTTATGTGGGCTGGCATACCGACAGCTTGGTCCATAGGCGGTGCAATGGCAGCCCGCAATCTGTGGATTCAGACACGGCATCCGTTTGATGAATCAAAGTTTTTCCAGGGTTTTATGCCCGGGCAGGAGTATTCAATATGCGTTTAGGGACCAAAGGCCGTTTTGCAGTCACGGCCATGATTGATGTTGCTTTGCGTGAAGCGTTCGGGCCGGTACCGCTGAATGATGTGGCGGCGCGCCAGCATATTTCGCTGTCCTACCTTGAGCAGTTGTTCAGCAAGCTGCGCCTGCGGGGACTGGTCATCAGCATCCGCGGTCCGGGTGGTGGCTATTCGCTGGGGGCGCGGATGGAGGGCATCACGGTGGCAGACATCCTGTGCGCTGTTGAAGACGAGCCACCCAAGACAAAACCACAAGACGATTCATCCGCACAAGATATGACGCAAGATCTGTGGGATGCCATGAACGCCAAGGTGCTTCATTTCACGCAGTCGGTCACACTGAAGAGTCTGGTACTTGACCAGTTGGCCATGGGAACCAAGATTGAGCAAAAACCTTTACCCAACCGGGGGGTGTTCAAGCGACCAGTTCAGCCCGCTATCCGGCCGAATGTGCCCAACTCGGTGTTTGCACTGGGGCGAATTTCACGGATGCAGGGTTAAACCCGGCCAAAGCGCCTGCTTTGCAAATCCATTCTTCAGCCATGTTTGTGTCCGGCCGTGGTCACAAGCTGCGTAATAAATCCAGTCATGGATTTGGCAAGCTCATTCTCGCCAACAAAAATGGTGCCAGTGCCGTCTTCCTCCAGCCGTTTTGCCTCATCAACGTTATGACTTCGAACCACCACGCTGATAGGGGGATTCAGAGCCCGAGCCGTTTCGACCATCTTGCGGACCTGGATGGTGTCAGGGGTGGCAATGACAAGTGCCCTGGCATCACGTACATGTGCCTGAATCAACACCTCGGGTTCTGTGGCATCTCCCCACACAGCAGGAATGCCTTGGGCGCGCAACAATTCGACGGATTCCCGATTAGCGTCGGCAACCACGTACGGAATGCCTTGTTCGGTTAAGGCCGTGGTAATGAGTTTGCCAACTCTGCCCCAGCCCACCAGCACCACCTGATTGGCCAGGTATTTGGCATCGGTTGTCAGCGGTAACTCGGCTAGCGGATTGGCCCCAGGCATGAGCCGTGCTGCAAGCATCGGATGGCGTGTGAGCCACTTCAGCAAAGGTGCCACGGCACTGAACACCAGAGGATTCAGCGCAATCGAAATCAGGGCACCGGCGAGGATGAGGCTGTTGCCCTCTTTGGGCAGCAGGCCCAGCGTCATACCCAGCCCCGCCAAAATAAAGGAAAACTCCCCCACTTGTGCAAGGCTGGCCGCAACCACCAGCGCCGTTCTGGCGGGGTATCGCAAGATCAGCA
Organism: Rhodoferax lithotrophicus; assembly: GCF_019973615.1. Lineage (GTDB taxonomy): Bacteria > Pseudomonadota > Gammaproteobacteria > Burkholderiales > Burkholderiaceae_C > Rhodoferax > Rhodoferax lithotrophicus. The sequence continues at coordinate 809,202 of NZ_AP024238.1, forward strand.
CCAGCGCTACAGCCGCCAAAGACTTGCCAATGACGATGACCGCCACCGTGGCAAGCACATGCCAAGGCTGCTCAACCATGACCATCGGGTCAAACAACATGCCCACCGACACAAAAAACAGCACGGCAAAGGCATCCTGCAGGGGAAGTGTCTCCTGTGCCGCCCTGGCGCTGAACTCCGATTCACGCAGCACCATGCCAGAAAAAAACGCCCCAAGCGCAAACGAAACGCCAAACAGGGCCGATGAGCCGTAAGCAATACTGACGGCGGCAGCGACCACACACAGGGTAAAAAGTTCGCGTGAACCCGTCTTGGTGATCTGCCAAAGTATCCAGGGAAACAGACGCCGTCCAACCATCAGCATGAAAGCGACGAACCCACCAACTTGCGCCAGAGTGATGAGGATGGTCATCGACATGCTCTGACCAAGGGGTATGGCGCTGCCCCCCAGCATCGGTGCCAGGGTAGGCAAAAGAACCAGTACCAACACCATCGCCAAATCTTCAACAATCAGCCAGCCGACGGCAATGCGTCCGTCGGCTCCATCGGTCAACCCCTGGCTCTCCAGTGCTTTCAGCAGGACAACCGTGCTTGCGACAGACAACGAAATGCCAAAAACAAGCGCTGCACCTATGGACCATCCCCATAAGGACGCAACTCCGGTACCCAAGGCGGTGGCAACCATCATCTGAAACACCGCACCGGGCAAGGCAATTTTGCGAACGGCCAACAGGTCATCAATCGAGAAATGCAGCCCGACACCGAACATCAACAGCATCACCCCCACTTCGGCCAACTGGGATGCAATCTGTCCATCTGCAACAAAGCCGGGGGTGGCTGGCCCGATGGCGATACCAGCAAGCAAATATCCCACCAACGCAGGGAGTTTCAGCTTGGCAGCGATAAAGCCAAAAAGCAGCGCCAGCCCGAATCCGGCGGCAAGGGTCGTGATGAGACTGACGGAGTGATGCAAATGCTGGTTTCTTTCTTCAATGTAGGGTATGCGACGGTGTTTGTTGCCCCGTTGATGTTTTGCCGGGCCGCGTATGGCCCCGCGTGATGCTGAGAAAACTTGTTGCCAGCTCTATGAGGCGATGGTCAGGTCACACTGACGAAGACAAACGTCTCAAGCCCATTTGTTTTTTTTATTATCTTCGTGCCTCTCCATGTGCACAGGTGATGTGGTCTTTGAAACCATTCTTGCCTGACCTGAATGCTTACCCTTGCATTCCCCACTCGGATATGGGGGCAGGGTGCCACGCGTTGTTTGTGCTTACAACGCACCAGGTTGAGCGCACCTGCAGGTGGGGCTCCCTGTGGTGAGGCGCTACGTTGGCCATCGAACAGACTACAACACGGGGCCTGGGCACACTGCGCACCTGCCATCGCCTCCTGCGATGGATAAGGAGTAAATATGAAAACTGCCTCAAGTGCGCGACAGGTTTGCCATCGTGTTGCTGGTATTAGCATGGTGGTGCTGGCCTGTGGACAAGTGTTTTCTGTGGCGGCACAAGACCGTGGCGAAAAGCTGCGGCGTTTTGATGCGGATCGCCAGGCCTGCCGCAGCGGGCAATCGGGTCAAGCTTTGGAGCCCTGCATGCAGGAAGCTCGGGCCGTGTTGGCGCAGCGGCCAGGCTCCAGCCCATCGGTCAGCCCCGAGCAACTTCAGCGCGGCAGCTTGGTGCGCTGTGAAGCCCTGGCAGGGGAAGACCGCGCAGCCTGCGTGGCAAGAATGCGCGGCGAAGGCACAACCAGTGGGAGCATCGCCGCAGGCGGCATCCTGCGGGAACTGGTCACCACGGAAGAGCTGCCCAGCCCCCCACAGGCACCAGCGTCCGCAGGCGCAAGCCAGTAACGTTGGACGACGATGCCAGCCCCATGGCCGACCTTGACATCTGGGGGCAGAGGTGATTTGAGCGTGCGGTAACTGTTTGCCTGGGTTCAGTCCAAAGGGCGAAAGGCAAAGGGTCGTTCTGTGGGCGGCTCATCGCCACTCGATTGTTGCTGCGCAGTGGATATGGAACCGAGCCCGCGGCGTTCGGAAAAATCTTTGGTGATGCCCTGGCTCAGGTCATATTCTTGCCGCTTTTCATGGTCTGACAACACCGCATAGGCGCGGTTAATGTTCGACATCCTCTGTCCCGCGTCTTCATCGTCCGGATTTTTGTCTGGATGGTCGTGTTGAGCCAGGCTGTGGTAGGCAGCCCGGATCACGATATTGCTAGCGCGCGGACTGACCTCAAGCGTTTCATACAAAGATTTCATGGAATTCCTAATGAACCTGTCCCGTTAGCGGTGGAAGATTGGGGACACAGTCCTATGGAATTAAATACCTTGACCCGTGTGTTGTCTGTGCGCCCAATGACATAGGGGTCGCATTTATAAGAAAAAATGACCTCTAGAGCTTATATTTAAAGCCTGAGAAGCTATATTTTGTATAGCGTAAAAACCACCCATCAGACCAACACAGCCGCCACCGGGCGGCGCAAAGACCTGGGCAGGGTCGGCCCCCGCCCGAAACGCACCACCAAATCGGGGCGCTGATCACCCAGACCGAGCGCCGCCGCAAACTGCGGGCGCAGGGCCGACACCTCCACCGGCTGGTTCAGCATTGCATTGCGAATGCCCAAGGCGGTGGCCTGTAACGCAAAACGCTCGTAACAGCGCCCCACCTCCACCCAGTACGCCTTGTCGGCGGCTTGCCCGACAAACACCGCGATGCCCGCCGAGCTGCGCACCTGCCGCGCGTATTTGTCGTTCTCACTTTTGGGCGTGAAAACCCAGCCAAACAGCCGCTCACCAATCCAGGTCGGCACGTTCGGGTTGCCCGATGCCGCGCTGTACAAGCCATCACGCGTGCGCACCGCGTCCGGGCCGTTGAAGCGAATCCAGGTCTTGAGTTCCTTCACAAAGGCTGGGTCTGCCATCTGCGCCGTGTTGCCTTGCACCACGTAGTCCAGCACCTGCGCCATCGCCGTCTGCTCGGTCAACAGCAGCAGGCGCACGCGCTCAGAGCTGCCTGCGCGCTGCAACAGCGCCAGCTCGGTCGTCGTCAGCGGCTTGGCGTCATAGTCGCCCCGGGTGCATTGCCGCTGGGGGATGGCCTTGAACAAATCCGTGGACTGCGCCGCCGTGGGGCTGAGCGACACGCGCAAGGCATCGGTGGCCGGGTCGAACGCCACATCGCCCTTGAGCCCATGGGCCAGTGCGGCCTGGGTCAGGTTCTCAAGCGCGCAACCCAGCGACACAAACACATGGTGCAAGTCTGGGTCCACCGCAGGACACAGCCGCGCCAGATCAGGCCGGAGTGTGATGGCCTGGCCGGTGCCATCCAGCGAGAACTTCCAGCACTGCGTGTTGTGGCTGGACGGTGCCAGCGTGGCATAACGCACCAGCTCCCGACCGAGCGTCGCACCCTGGAACCCGGTCAGGGCACCCGGCTGCCAAGTCTGGTCAGCGACCGCCTCGTAACTGTTGTTGTCGGGTTCCTGGGAGCAAGCCGCGAGGGTGAGTGAGCTGCTTAGGAGTGCCGAGGTGGTGAAGTGTCTGCGTGTGAACATGGTGCTGATCCCTTGTCTTGCCACGGCCTGTGATCCGAGGTCGGTGCTTTTAGGGGATTGTGCGCTTGGCATGTGTCAGCGCAATGTGCGGCACTAGGCCAGCGGCGTGGTTCGCCTGCTCCTGTCAACTCGCGGGCGACTGGGCGGACGCGCCAGCTAAGCGGCATCTATTGCACTTACAGGTACACCCGGCACCCTTGTCACTCGAATGGGGCCTGCGTATGCGAACCCCAGCACTTGCCTTCAATACTTCTTGATGCAGGGGACTTCTCAAGACAAGTTGCGGTCTCTCACTCTGCACTTTGGTATGTCAAGTACGCAGTGGTAGCAGTCATTCAGATTGGCCGCCCCGATGGGCTATAGTGATTAGCAACCCAATTGTTTCCATACACGCCACAGTTCTATGGACATAGCCATTTCAATCACTGCAGTTTTAATAGCGTGGCGATTCCTCGCAAGCCTTGCAACCGCTGGGGCATTGGCTGTACCAATTTGGCAGTTATTTGGTCCAGTTGGTGGTTTGTCGGTTGCGCTCGTAGGCGTTGGCTTTGGCTGCATTTGGCAAGGCCGATGGCTGTCGGGTATTCCGCTTTTTGCATCGGTCCCAGCGCCTCCAATATCCAAACCGGTGGCCTTTCTTGGATTGGCATTCATCGGTGCAATCTGGGGTGGTTTCACGAGTGAAGCGTTAGGTTCCGTGATATCTGGTGCATTCACACTCATTGCATCCGTTGCAATAGTGGGAGCGTGGCAGACCCTTATTCTTAAACGACATGAATTGCTTGGTAACCTCATATTTTCGACTGTGTCCCTCTTATTCGGCCTAGGTGTCCTTTCCGTGGTTAGCACATTTCGTGCATAAGGCTGAATGTCAACTCCCCGCGAAGTTGAATGACAGCATCCAGCCTGTAAGAGTCATACGTCATACAGTGCCAAACCACCATTTACTCCAACCGCTGCGTTTCCAACAGCAACGCACCACCCTAAATCCCATCACCTCCCACACACAATCGCCCGAGCCTCAAAGAATCGGACTTGTCTCCCCACAAATCTCCAACACACCCCCCCGCAACCAGCGGTGTGCAGCATCACCATCCATACGCGGGTGCCAGAGCATGGACACGGTGATCTCTGGCGCGGGCACCGGCAGGGGAAAGCTGAACATGCCAGCGCGCAAGTTGCCGGTGTGGCGCTCGGGCACCGTGGTGATCAGGTCGGTGGCGCGTGTTATCGCCAGCGCGGCGGAAAACCCGCCGACAAAGCTGCCAATCACACGCTCCAGCCCCAGCGCTGACAAGGCCTCGTCCATCAACCCCTTGTCCAGACCCCGGCGCGAGACCAGCACGTGTTGGCCTGCGGCATAACGGGCGGGGGTGATCTCACCCTGGCACAGCGCATGGCCTTGGCGGACCACGCCCACAAATCGGTCGCGAAACAACAAACGGGTGCGTACTTCCGGGCCGGTCTCATCACCCACCACGCCGGTTTCCAGGTCAACACTGCCGTCGCGTAATGCGGCGCTGTCTTTGTCCAGCTTCGGCACAAAACGCAGCCGCACGCTGGGTGCTTCTTGGTTAACGCGGGTGATCAGGCTGGGGCCAAAGTTCTCGGCAAAGCCGTCGCTGACGCGTAATGTGAAGGTGCGCACCAGCTGTTGCAGATCAAGCTGTTCGTCGGGGCGCAACACCGCTTGCGCCTCCTGCACCAGTTGGCTCACCTGCGCACGCAGCTGGAGCGCTCTGGGGGTGGGCACCAGACCACGCCCGGCCCGCACCAGCAGCGGGTCGCCGGTGGTCTCACGCAGGCGCGCCAGTGCGCGGCTCATGGCCGACGGGCTGAGGTGCAGCCGTTGCGCCGCACGCGTCACATTGCCTTCGGCAAGTAACACATCCAGGGTGATAAGCAGGTTCAGATCAGGGGTAGACATGGGGTGGGCTGGGTGTTGACATATGGCGTCAGACGCAATCACAAAGTGCAAATGTAGCGCCTTCCGCTCGGGCGCTGCCGTCCCTACCATGCAGATATCAACCTTTCAGAACTGAGCCCAACATGCTTTTCAAATCCCCAGCACGCGCTGCCGAAAGCCACCCCAAACAGCCCCCTGGCGCGGTGCCAAAACCTGCGGCTCCATGGGTGCTGCTGAGCCTTTCCCTGGCGATGTTGCTGTCTTCGCTGGGCATCAGCATCACCAATGTGGCGCTGCCGACCTTGGCGCAGGTGTTTCAGGTGCCGTTTCAGGCGGTGCAGTGGGTGGTGCTGGCTTACTTGCTGGCCATCACCAGCCTGATTGTGGGGGCCGGACGGCTGGGCGACATCGTGGGCCGCAGGCGGCTGTTGCTGGCGGGCATTGGGCTGTTTACCGTGGCATCGGTCTTGTGCGCTGCGGCTCCCACACTTGGGCTGTTGATCGCCGCCCGCGCTGTGCAGGGCCTGGGCGCGGCGATTTTGATGGCGCTGACCATGGCGCTGGTGGGTGAGGCGTTGCCCAAAGACAAGACGGGCAGCGCGATGGGGCTGCTGGGCACGATGTCGGCGGTGGGCACGGCACTGGGGCCCACACTGGGCGGTTTGCTGATTGGTGCGTTCGGTTGGCAGGCCATTTTTTGGGTCAACGCGCCGTTGGGTCTGCTGACTTTTCTTCTGGCGCTGCGTTATTTGCCGCTGGACCGCCCGGGGCATCAAACGGCTTGGGCCAGTTTTGATGTGCTGGGCACGCTGTTGCTGGCGCTGACGCTGGCGGCTTATGCGCTGGCCATGACGGTGGGGCGCGGCAGTTTTGGCTCGCTCAACGCGGTGCTGCTGTTGGCCGCTGTGGTGGGGGCGGCTATGTTTGTGTGGGTGGAAAACCGGGCGACATCCCCCTTGATCCGATGGGCGATGTTTAGCCAGCCGGTACTGAGCGCAGGTTTTGTCATGAGCGCGCTGGTCACCACGGTGGTGATGGCAACGCTGGTGGTGGGGCCGTTTTATCTCTCTGGCGCACTGCAGCTGGATGCCGCCCGTGTGGGCCTGGTGATGTCGACCGGGCCGCTGGTGGCGGCGCTGACAGGTGTTCCGGCTGGTCGCTTGACGGACCGGTTTGGCGCACATCACATCAGCCTGGTCGGGCTCATGGCCATGGTGATGGGCTCTGCCCTGCTGGCCCTGCTGCCGGTGGCTTTTGGTGTACCGGGCTACATCATCCCTTTGGGCATCATCACCGCCGGATATGCGCTGTTTCAGGCGGCCAACAACACCGCCGTGATGAGCGACATTCGCCCTGACCAGCGCGGCGTGACCTCAGGCCTGCTGGGCTTGTCGCGTAACCTGGGGTTGATCACCGGGGCCTCGGTGATGGGCGCGGTGTTCGCGTTCGGGTCGGCTGCCACAGACATCACAACCGCGGGTCCGCAGGCGCTTGCGGTAGGACTGCGCACCACCTTCGCCGTGGCGGCAGGTTTGATTCTTGTCGCGCTGGCCTTTGCGGTGGGTAGCCAGTCACATTCAAAACGCCCTGTGCGCCCGTAAGGTCTGCGCTGACCCGGTACATTGCCAAGCTTTCAGCTATCGGACCTAAGGAAATCACATGACTTCATACGACTACGAGCTCTTTGTCATAGGTGGTGGCTCGGGTGGTGTGCGTGCTGCGCGCATTGCCGCTGGCCTGGGCGCGCGGGTGGCGATTGCCGAGGGTTTTCGTTACGGCGGCACCTGCGTCATCAGGGGTTGTGTGCCCAAAAAGCTGCTGGTTTACGCCGCCCATTTTGCCGAAGACTTTGCCGATGCCAAAGGTTTTGGCTGGACGCTACCGCCTGCCGAATTCTCCTGGCCGCAACTGATAGAGGCCAAAGACAAAGAGATAGCCCGCCTGAGCAGCATTTACGAAAACAATCTGTTGGACTCCGAGGTGACGGTGTTGCACGGCAATGCCCGTCTGCTGGACCCACATACCGTGGTGGTGAACGGCCTGCACATCCGCGCCGAACACATCCTGATTGCCACCGGTGGCACACCCTACTTGCCAAGCATCCAAGGCATTGAGCACGCCATCACCTCCAATGAGGTGTTTGACTTGCCGCAGTTGCCCCAACGGGTGCTGATTGTGGGCGGTGGGTACATCGCGGTGGAGTTTGCGGGCATCCTCCACGGGCTGGGCGCACAGGTCACCTTGTGTTACCGGGGCCAACACATCTTGCGCGGTTTTGATGACGAGGTGGCGGCGCACTTGCAGGCCGAGATGGTCAAAAAAGGCATCACGGTGCGGCTGAAGCAAGACGTGGCACAGATTCAAAAATTGGCGGACAGCAGCTTGTCTGTCGCGCTGCTTGACGCACAGGCCGCGCCGCTGGTGGTGGACGCGGTGTTGTACGCCACGGGCCGGGTGTCCAACACCCAGGACCTGGGCTTGGCCGAGGTCGGGGTGGCGTTGAACGACAAGGGCGGCATCAAGGTCAATGCATTTGGCCAAACCAACCTGCCCAGTGTGCACGCGGTGGGGGATGTGACCCATCACATTTCACTCACTCCGGTGGCGATTCGGGAAGGCGCGGCGCTGGCCAACACCTTGTTTGGCCCGGCACCGGTCAGCGCCGACCTGAGCACCGTGCCCTCGGCCGTGTTCAGCCAGCCACCGATTGGCACCGTTGGCCTGACCGAGGCTCAGGCGCTGGCGCAGTATGGCGAAATCGACATTTACAGCAGCACCTTTCGCAGCCTGCGCCACACCTTGTCGCGGCGCGATGAGCGCACCCTGGTCAAACTGGTTGTGGACAGTGCCAGCCAGCGGGTGCTGGGTGCGCACATGGTGGGGGCGGATGCACCCGAGATCATCCAGGGTCTGGCGATTGCCATTCACATGCGGGCGACCAAAGCCGACTTTGATGCCACCGTGGCCCTGCACCCCTCTGCGGCAGAAGAGTTTGTGACCCTGCGCAACAAGATCGTGCGCAAAAGACAGGAATAACGCGCGCGCAAGGGCATGACGCACGGTCTCAATCCGCAGCCCCACGCATCGTGGGTCCGTAGGGGTTTAAAAACCATGAACATAAGCAGACAAAGGTGACACAAGTGCACGACAAAAAGCACACACCTGCAGGGCACAAGCCGACCTGATCCGCGCGGTTTGTGCATTATTCAGCCTGTCACGCATCTTGCTTTGTCAACCGCATGACCCTCAAGTTCTATATGACCCCCGGCTCCTGCTCCACCGGCATCCACATCCTGCTGGAAGAGCTGGACTTGCCGTTTGAAGTCACCATCGTCAACCTGCCCGCGGGGGATCACCTCCAACCCGCCTACCAGGCGCTCAACCCCAAGGGCACGATCCCGACCCTGGTGCTGACGGGTGGCCAGGCCCTGACCGAGTTCCAGGCCATCGCCTACTGGCTGGCCCGAACCTACCCCCGCAACCGCCTGCTGTCGGAAGATACGCTGCTGGCCGCACAAACGCTGGAGCTGATGGACTATGTGGTGGGCACGCTGCATGGCCAGGGCTACACCCGCATCTTCACCACCGAGCGCTACCTGCCCGTCGACTTGGCCGATGCCGACCGGGCCTCCTGGCAACAAAGTATCCAGGCGCGTGGCCGAGAGATCGTCAATGAGGCTTTTGCCGTCATCGACGCGCGTTTGCCAGAGACCGGTTATGCCATGGGGGCCAACTTCTCCATCGCTGACGCGGCGCTGTTCTACGTCGAGTTCTGGGCCGACAAAACCGGCCTGAGCCTGCCACCACGTTGCGCCGCCCACTACCAACGGGTGCGCAGCCGCCCGGTGGTGCAGCGGGTATTGCGCGAGGAGGGATACCGCTGAATTCGCCTGCACACGCAGCCAGATGCCGCGCACCGAAGTCATCCCCTCTGCCTTGGACATCCATTTTTGAAAGGTCTTGCCGTATGTTTATCGCCATGAATCGTTTCCGTATCGCGCCCGGTCGTGAGGCTGAGTTCATTGAAGTCTGGCGCCAGCGCGACAGTCGCCTGGCCGACGTGCCGGGCTTCAAAACCTTCAACCTGTTGCAAGGGCCGGGCACGGCAGAGGCCACCGTCTTTGTCTCACACTCCACCTGGGACAGCGCCGCCGCTTTTGAGGCCTGGACACGCTCTGAATCCTTCCGTGCCGCCCACGCCAGCGCGGGCCAACAGCGCGGCCTGTACCTCGGGCCACCGCAGTTTGAAGGCTTTGAGGTGGTGCTGTAACAAACAATGATTTTGATAGCTATTCACGCAGACTGCACAAGCGCTACAAGCCAATTTGACCAAGAAACCCAAGCATGACAACGCCAGACCTCTTTACCCACAACCGCGTGATCCTCACGCATTTCGACAGCTACAGCGCCGCGTTGCTGTTTCCCCGCTGGGAAACATCCCTGCTCTGGCCGGCTGCCCTGCCGCAAGCCGCCACACCGATGCCATCACCCGCCGTCATCGAGCCAGCGTACTCCGGCCCGGCCGTCAAGCAGGCGCTGGTGGAACGCTGCGGCCTGAACCCTGACGAGTTGGAGCGCGTCAATGAATTCAACCACTGGGCACACACCGAGTCCGGCCCGGTGCGCATCCACCTGCTGCGCTTCACCAGCTTCGAGGCCCCCAAAGCCGCCATCCAGGCGCTGGGCGGCGAGTTCAAACCAATCAGCCTGCTGCGCGGCAGCGCCATGAGCGAACTGCTTTTGCTGCGCGAGGTGTTTAACCTGATTGTGGGGGCGGGCGGGAACTGAGCGGCTGAAAATTTTGGATCAAATTGGCCTCTAGCGCTTGTTTATCAAGCGCTGGTAGCTATTTTTTTCATAACGGTACGCTGGCGGAAGAAATAGGCTGGGTTGGCTTGGTGGGCTGACCAGAAGCTCCTTCCGCCTGCTGATTGGCTCGTGATAGGAAGGCTTGAGGTACATTCAAAACCCCTCCAAGGGCTGGCACAAATGCGGCCAGTCAACGGGTTGATGTGAAAGGCTGATCCATGATAAACGGGCGCAACTGGCGTGATGTGGTTGCACTGGTGCAAACCGAATGGCACCACCTGACGACGATCAACGCCAGTGACCGGCGTTGGGCCATGCCGTTTTGTGCGGCACTCGCATCCGGCTTGCCTTTGCTGGTGGGGGCTTATTTTGGGCAATTAAATTTTGGACTGGTGTCATCGCTGGGCGGGCTGGTGTTTGTGTACACACCCAAGACACCGCTGTCGCATCGCATGGTGGTGCTGATGGCCTGTGCCTTTGGTATGAGTGCCAGTTATGCCCTGGGGGTGATGGCGCATTTTTGGCCCTTGTTGCTGGTGCCGGTGCTGACCTTTATTGCCATTCTGGTGACGATGGTGTGCCGGTTTTATGCCGTCGGGCCACCGGGCAGCTTGTTTTTTGTCATGGCCGCCGCCATTGGGGCCTATGCACCGGGGGAGCTGATGCAGATACCTCAGTCCGTCGGTTTGTTGACATTGGGGGCCTTGTTGGCCTGCCTGATTGCATTTTTCTACAGCCTGTATCACCTGCGTCAGCAAGCTGCTGAGCCGGTACGGCCCTTGCCGCCAGCCAGCTTTGATTTTGTGGTGGTGGATTCGGTGGTGATTGGCGTTTTTGTCGGCCTGTCATTAACCGTAGCGCAGGTCCTGCGGCTGGAGCGGGCCTATTGGGTGCCGATAAGTTGCATGGCGGTGATGCAAGGCGGCAGCTTGCGGGCGGTGTGGAACAAGCAGGTGCAGCGTATTGTGGGTACCGCGGTAGGCTTGCTGCTGGCGTGGGTCTTGCTGATGCTGGTGTTGGACGCGTGGCGGGTCGCGTTGCTGATGATGGCGCTGACCTTTTGTATTGAGGTGCTGGTGGTGCGGCACTACGGCCTGGCGGTGATTTTTATCACGCCGCTGACGATTTTGCTGGCGGAAGCGGCCTATCTGGGGCAGGGTTCATCGGCCGTGATGCTGCAGGCGCGGCTGTGGGACACGGTGCTGGGCTCGGTTGTGGGTTTGTTGGGCGGGGTGTGTCTGCACAGCCCGCGTCTGCGCGCCAGCCTGGGGCCATGGCTGCGCAAGTGGGCACCGACCTTCAGCAAGGGCTAAATGGGTGTTGGTCGCTGCTGGCCGTAGTCGCTGGCAGCGTGCCGGTTCGCACAGGGGCGCACTCGACCCGGTTGCGCCCATTTTGCTTGGCCTTGTACAGGGCCGCATCGGCGGCGATATACGCATGCTCCAGCTTGGCGCGCGAGTCTGCTGGCACAACGGCCACGCCGAAACTGGCCGTCACCGGAATCACCAGTTTGTCCCGTTGCAAGGGTGTTTGCTCCAGCGTTTCCCGCAGGCGATTGGCAAAGGTTACGGCGGCATCTTCGTCGGTGTCGGGCATGAGCAGCAGCATCTCTTCTCCACCCACACGGGCCACCACGTCTGCCCGGCGCGCCCCGGCAACCAGGATGCGGGCCGTGTTTTTCAGTACCTCGTCGCCCACCGGATGCCCCCAGGTGTCATTCACATGTTTGAATAAATCCAGATCGACCATGATGAACGCCGTTGGGGTGTGCTGTCGCATGGCGCGGATCAGTTCCAATTCGGCCAGCCGGGTGAACTCGCGCCGGTTACAGAGACCTGTGAGCGGGTCATTACGTGCCAGGACTTCGAGTTCGGCCTTCTTTTGTGCCAGGGCTGCGTGGCTCAGCCGCAACGAACGCCGCAGCAGCGCGTTGACCGCTCTGTCGCGCCACTGCAGACTGGACAGCAGGATGGCGGCGATCATGGCCGCCACCACGGTGGCCTGGTCGCTAAGCAGAACCGTGCGGTTGGTTTGGGTGAGCGAGAGGCCCACCATCCCGATCAATCCCGTGCTGCAAAACAGCACGATGGCGTGAAAAGGTCGGATCAGGAAGATCATGCTGGCAGTCATGAGTCCGATCACAAGAGTCATGATGCCTTGCTTGACCCACTGGTCAACGATGGAGAACGCCGCCGTACAAAGCACCAGGGTTGCAGCGCCTGCCAAGCCTAGCGACTGATCCCAAACCAGTCGCGGTGGACGGCGGAGCCTCCAGTGTGCGAGCAGTCCCAGCGTTGCGAACGCCGTGGCCATCACCCCCTGGATAACCAGGATGGTTGTCCACCAGCGTGCGTTCTGTTCGTTGCCGGCACCGCTGTTGGCAACGAATAAGAGGACTGAGACCAGGTTCACCAGCATGATGGTGAACGCTGCCAGGCGCAGGCGGTGCAGGTTATTGCGAGCAAATTCCCCTGCAACCACGGTGTTTTCGTCATTGAGGGCGTTCAGCCATACCAACGGATGTCGAAGCCAGGGCGGTCGGGAGGAGGGTCGCAAATTGGTCATTTTTCGCTTTCGGATACGGCGTAAAACCTGTTGGCCCCTTGCTTCGGCGATGGTTGTGTTGAAAGAAGAATACCCGACATTGAGTGATTAATCCAGACACCAACACCAGTTTGATTGTGGTCAATCCACGTCAGCCAGACCGTGATTTACGGCGGCGTGGCGGCCACTTGAGGCTGCCGGATAGGCAGCCAGATCGTGAAAGTGCTGCCTGCGCCCGGCTGGCTTTTCACCTCAAGGTGCCCACCATGTTTGGCGATGATGCCGTAAGACACCGACAGGCCCAGCCCCGTGCCCTGGCCGACCGGTTTGGTGGTGAAAAAGGGGTCAAAGATCCGTGCCTGGATGTCTGGCGTAATGCCTGCGCCGTCGTCCGAAATGGCTATCCACACCCGGTCGTCGCTGCGGCCACTGCGCAGGGTGATGTGGCCCCGATCCGTCATCGACTGGGCGGCATTGATCAGCAGATTCATGAAAACCTGGTTGATCTGGGAGGGGCGGCACTCCACCGTGGGCAGCACGCCCAGTTCGCGCACAATTTCAGCCTTGTATTTGATCTCGTTCCAGACCACATTGAGGGTGCTTTCCAACCCGGCATGCAGGTCGGCCAGCTCCAGATTCTGGGCACCACTGCGTGAAAAATCGCGCAGATCCTGAACAATCCGGCGCACGCGCAAGGTTCCCTCCAGGGACTCGTTGATCAGGTTGCCGATGTCATCACGCAAAAAATCCAGATCAATCGCCTTGCCCAGCTTGTCGATCTGCGCTCGGGTGTCTGGCCGGTCGGCCAGCAGCGGTGTTACCGCCTGGGTGATCCCATCCAGCAAGTGCAGCAGGTCGTTGACGTAGTTTTTCAGCGTTCCCAGGTTGGAGTTGACAAAGCCAATCGGGTTGTTGATTTCATGGGCCACGCCAGCCGCCAGCTGACCAATCGAGGCCAGTTTCTCGGATTGTTGCAACTGGTTATGTGCGGCTTCCAGCTCCTGGATCAGCACCCGCTGCTCTTCTTTCTCGCGCTGTAGCGCACGGGTCATGCCTTCGTTGTCGCGCAGGGCGGCTTCCAGCTCTTGTGTCCGCTCGCGCACCTGTTTTTCCAGCGTGACCGCTGTCTGGAAGATGCCGAAATCCGTGCTCTTGGTGCTCATGTCGCGCTCGGCACGGTTCATCAAGGCGGTGACCATCTTTTTCAGCCGTGTCACCTCGGCTTGCAGCGCGGCCGTCTGCGCTGCCGGGCCAGGGTTGTTGGAATCAGGTATCACGGCGCTCACCCGGCTGGCCAAGGGCGATTCCGGTAAAGGTCTGATTCACATGAACCCCACCAAACTGCTCGCCGTAAGTGCAGAAGCCGACCGTGTGGTTGTCTTTCAGAATTTGGGCAACCGCTTCTTTTTGGTGGTTTTCGGTGATTTCAATGTTGCGCAGCACACAATCACATCCGAAAGTGACGGCAATCGGGCCCATGTCTTGCCTGATGCGCTCGAAAGTCTGTGACAGGTTTTGAACCAGATCCACACCCCGCGCCACGCGCAGCACCAGCCCTTCGTCGATGGCGCAGAAAAAGGTCAGGGGCCCGGAGGGGTCCACTTTCTGGATGGAGCGCACATAGTCGGTACCGTCCATCACCACCACCACCGGTTTGGCGGCGAAATGCAAGGGCCTCAGCTCTTTCAGCTCAACCCCCAGAATCCGGGCGTACTCCTGGGCCGCTGGCAGGCCGTTGATTTCTGTGACGATGCGCCGGGCCACATCGGCTTCGGTCACCACCAGGCGTTCACTCTCGCTGACAAAATGCTGGGTTTTGAAGATTTTGAAGGGCAGCGGTGTCTGGATGAGCATCAGGACGGCACTGTCGGCATGAAACGCGCCGCCGTGAAAAACCCAGGTGCGCTCGAATTTGCAGTCATCACCGGCTGAACCACCGCACAGGGTGATGCTTCCCAGCGCTGCTTGAAGTGTTTGCACCACCGGCTCTTCGCGGATCGAGAGCCCGTCCACCATAAAAAAGGCAAAGGTGTTGCGTGAGGAGACTTCCGTGGTCTGGCTTTCCAGGCGCTGCAAGAGTTGCTGGGCAAACGTATGCCCCTGGGTGAAATCGAAAGTTTTCAGCGATGGCAGGCAACCCGTGACGGCGGTACAGACTGCGGCGGTCAAACTGACTCCCACCAGGCTGTGCGTGAGGTAACCCGCCGGGCCAATTTCCCCCGCCGTGGTGCAGCCAACCACCTGAATACCCGCAAACTGCTGGTTGATCTCATCGGCAATGGCATCCAGGTCGTAGCTGCTGGAGCAGAAAAAAACGATCAATGCCGTGTCTGCTTGCCGCAGGCTGGTGTGGAGCTCACGCACGGCCTGACGTGGGTCGGTGGCACAGGACTGCGCACGTTGGATGTCTGAATTGGAAAACATGATCGGTCCGCTGGTGTCGGATGGGGTTGGGTTCGATATCCCTGCCTGTAAAAATACTTGCAAACATTATGCAACTGCGGCCAGCCCCTTTCTATCCATTTTGTCAGTCAGATTTGCCGACCTGATGGTTCACCGGGTTTTATGTATATAAATGGCCTCTAGCCCTTTCCCATAAAGCGCAAGTAGCTATTATTTTTATGGCATCAAGGTGCCATGCGAAACAGCTCTGGCTGGCTTTGCTGGTAGACCCGCAGCCACAGCAAGGTGGCGGGAACCAGGGACTCGCAGGCGAACCACAGCGCCTCGTCCAGCGCCGCACTTGCGGGCTGCGCCAAGCGCCGTTGCATGGCATCCCATGTGCCCCAGTCCAGCTCGGGCATGTGTGCACGCTCAGCCGGGGCAACCTGGGCGACGCTGTGGGTCAGGGTATTGAGCTGGCGCAGCACCTCCTGGCGGGTCAGGCGCGAGCGCAGCAGTTCGTCGCGCTCCAGCCCCTCCACCAGAATCGCCACCGCTGTGCCGGCTTGTTCGATCAGGCCCAGCCGGGCGCTGTGGAGGATGTGTGTCATGGCCTACGTCTCACTTGCAGCCACCAGCAGCCGGGTATTGAGTTCCAGCGCAAATTCACGCCAGGCCGCGGCCAGATCCAGGGTAATGGCGTGCAGGGTGTCGGCATCGGGCTGGTGTTCCAGGGGAAAGTTCGACAAGGCACAAGAGGTGGCGTTGAAGCTCAGGGCGGCATCCAGCAGTCCTTTGTTCCAGCCCTCAAAGGCTGCCAGCAGGGTGGTGGTGAGTGCGTGGCGGCCATGGGTGACTGCGGCGTTGGGGGTGTCCAGCGCAGGCAGCAAGTGGTCCAGACGCGCCAGGGATTCGCTGTAAACCTGATCGGCCACGGCCAGCAACGCGCGTTGTGTCAGCCACTCGGACTGCTGGCTTGACAGCAGGCGGATCAGATGCAGCCGGTAGCGTTCTGGGGCCATGCCGCGCAATTCCAGGACACTGGCCGCAAACATGCCCAGGGCCGTGCTGCGTGTGACTTGCGCCTCTTCTGGAGCCGTGGGCGGCGGTGTATGGGCCAAGGCCGAGTGTCCCCTGGCATGGGTGCGGCAGATGGCATGGGCGATGCGGTCAGCCGATTCGAGCGCTCCCTCCATGTGGCCCACACCGTGGGCCGCCGTCTCGCTGCCTCCCAGAAACAAGCGCCCTTGCCATAAAGGTTGGCGCAGCAAGGGGTCGCTGAACGGGGCTTCTGGTGGGCTGGCTCGATCACGTGTGCTGCATGTCCAGCGCTCGCGGGCCCAGTCTTGCAGGAACAGTTGCCCGTCCTGGGCTTGTGGTCCAAAAAGCTGGGCCAGCTGGCTGTCGATCAGCAAGGGCAGGCCACGCTGGAAGCTTTCACGCTGCGCGGCGTTCAGGGCCACAAAACCACCCAAAGCACCGCCATGAGTGGCCGAGCCACTATCGCTGCAGTCAAACACTTCAGCCAGCACGGCCTGGGCATGGCGAACAAAAGCGTTGCCGGAGTGACCGGCAGCACGCCAGAAAGCTTGCTTGAAGGTTGTCACCGACTTGGCTTGCGCCGCCATCCAGGTTGGGGCGTTGGTCAGGGCCTCCCACACGGCGCTGGGTAAGGGTGGGGTGAATTGAAGGTGTTCGTGGATCAGGCGTGGTGGCAAGGCCAGCACCACCTGGCGGGCCCGGATCGGGCTACCGTTGCTGGTTTGCAGCTCCATGTAGGCACCCTGGTCGCGCAGTCCGGTGACGGCGCGGCCCAGGTGTATGCCGTTGGGGGGCAGTGTGGCTGCCAGCGCCTGGATCAGGCGGGCGGCACCGCCGGTGATGCAGCGTGCGCCCACATGTACACCGCCAGGTTCGCTGCGGCGCTCGGGTTGCCGGTTAGGGTCGGTCAGCCAGAGTGCATCACCGGGGTCGTATTGGGCCTGGCTGGGTATACCCAGTTCGCCCAGCAGCGCGCTGATGCGTGGTTCGGTTTCCGACCAAAACCAGGTGGGCCCCAGATCCAGCATCTGCTGACTGGTGTCGCAATGGGCGCTCAGAATGCGTCCGCCCAGCCGTTCACGCGCCTCGAAGAGTTGGATGTTCAGGCCGCGGGTATTGAGTGTGCGTGCCAACGCCAGCCCACACAGCCCGGCACCAACGATGGCGACATCCAGCACCGGCACGTTGGGCAGCGGGATGGGCGCGACCATGTCAGTACCCGCTCTGCCCGCTGGACGGAGCGTGGCCAATACAGGGTGGGCGGCGGCAAGACATGGGGGCGTTACTTCAGCAGTTCAACGGTCACCGCTTCTTCGCCCAGAATGGCCTGGCAAGCCAGCCGTGAGCTGGAGCTGACACCGACGATGCCGTCGAGTTTTTCGTTTTCAACACGCTGGATTTTGGACAGGCTCTTGCGCCCGGCCGTCACAAAAACGTGACAGCTTTCGCAACGGGCTTCGCCACCACATTTGCTGATGATGGGCTCGCCTGCGGCTTGAAGGGCTTTGAGCAGGCTGGTGCCGGCAGCAACTTCGTAAGACTTGCCAGAGGGGAGAACGGTGAGTGTGGTCATGGTGAAAAAGGGGCTCAGGCCCGCGAGGTGGTTAAGGAAACAGGTGAAGAAAGGCTGTCAGGCTGCCAGTGCGGGTTGCATGGCCGCCATCAATGCGGCAGAAAAATCGGCCAGCGGCATGGCAATGCGGGTGATGTTTTGTTCCGCCAGAAAACGCGCTTCCATGCGGGTCGGTTCATGGGGCAACACGGCCCAATGGCGGTCGCTGGAGCGTTTCATGATCTGGCGGGCAAAACAACGGGTGAGCTGGTCGTCAAAACGGCAACCCAGAAACAAGAAGTTACGCCCAGTGCGCCAGGCTTGTACGGCGGCGGGAATCGGGGTCTGGATGTCGATCTCGGTCAACACCTCGACGTAGTCGCTGTCAGACACCAGGTAGTTGCCTGCCGGGCTGTGGCTGCCAATGGGTTTGTAGAGCATGCGCCCAGGGGCTGCGGAGAGTTCAGCCAGCGCGGTGCCGTCAGCCGCGTAGGCCCCAGTCCATTGACCAAAGTGTTCGGATTGGGACAAGCCCTGCACCTGTACCCAGCCAGTCTTGGGTTCAACTTGCGCCAGTGCGCTGGCCATGGTGTCGTCGTACCAGGTATCGACCCACAGCCCGGCCCCACTGCCGGCCAAAGCCAGGTGAAAAGGCGAGGGCGCGGGTGATGTGGCAAAGGCCTCGTTCATCAGGTGCACTACCGATTTGCGGTGCTTGAAGTTCTCGATGAATTGCGCGGCCTGCGTCAGGCGTTTGCGGATTTTGTGCGGCACGCTGACCTTGGCGGTCATGCTTTCGGCCAGTGCCAGTGGTGTGCCAGGTACCTTGATATCGGCGCACAGGGACAACATGTCCGGCCCCAGGTAGGGAATCACCGCGCCAGTGGACAGGCTGGTGGCAATTTCATGGATCAAGTCAGTCATGGCATTCTTTCGTTAGTAAATCGCGGCACCGGCACCAACATTGGTAGCGGTGTCTTTCAGGGTTTTGATGATGTACTGCACTTGCTGTTCGTCCAGCTCGGTGTGCAAGGGCAGCGCCAGGGCGCGGTCGCCAATGCGGTCGGTGTCGATCAGCACCCCACGCTGGCGGCCAATCGCGCCCTCCGCCTGCATGTAATAAAACTGCTGGTGCAGCGGGTGGCTGTAGGCGGCGGTCTCAATGCCGCAGGACAGTAAATCGTCGATCATTTGTGAGCGGGCGCTGCCCGAGAAGCGCTTGCCCAGGTGCACCACGTAGAGCATCCAGTTGACCTCGTCCACCCCTTCACCGATGTAGGGCGGTTTGACCCCCTCAAAGCTTTGCATGTTGTCGTGGTACCAGGCGATCACCTGCTGGCGTGCCGCCAGCCGATCATCCAGCCCGGCCAATTGCGCCAGGCCCAGCGCGGCGGTGATGTCACTCATGCCGGCCTGCAAGGGCACACGGGAACCCACCGAGACGGAAGAGCGGTCGGCCAGCCGACGCTGGCGCAGGTAGCGCAGCTCGTGGACCAGGGTGTCGTCATCGGTCACCAGCATGCCGCCTTCACCGGTGCACAAGGCCGAAGGGGCAGAAAAGTCAAACACCGACACGTCGCCAAACGTGCCCACCACCTGGCCCTGGTAACGTGAGCCCAGGGCCTCGGTGCTGTCTTCAATCAGCTTCAAGCCATGGGCATCAGCCAAGGCCCGCAGGGCGGTCCAGGCGGCCGGATGGCCGTTGGTGTTGCCGGCCAGCATGGCACGGGTGCGCGGGGTGATCTTGAGTGCCGCCTTCTCCGGGCTCAAGCTGCCGGTCCAGTAATTGATGTCGGCAAACACCGGTGTCGCCCCGGCCAGGGTAATGGCCTGCGCCACCTGGTGCCAGGTGTGGGCGGTGCAAATTACCTCGTCACCGGGGCCGATGCCGTAGGCGCGCAGCGCAATCCAGGTGCCCAGCGTGCCACTGCCCACGGCCACCGCGTGTTTGCGGCCGACCCAGCCAGCAAAGGCGCGCTCAAACGATGCCAGCATCGGCCCGTCGCCCCACTGCGAAGATTGCAGCACGGCGGTGACGAGTTCAATTTCACGCGGGCCACATTCAGGTTCAAACAGGGAAATGACATCAACTTCCATGATCAGTCCTCGGTCAGGATCAGTGCGGTGGCCTCAAGCGGCTGCTCGGTCACGTTCCAGCAATGGCCGTTGGAGGTGGCGAGGTAGATGCGCCGATGGCCCAGCCTCAGCGCCGGGGTTTCGTCACGCATGTCCATGGCATCGACCACCACCACACGCATGGCCGGATCACGGGCACGCCAGAGGGCGGCGGCATCCCGCAAGGAAGAGGCCGCGCCAATCACTTCACTGGCGTTGCGCAGGTAGTCGGGGGTGATCGCCATGGTGATTCCTTAGTCTTCGCCAGTGATCGCCAGGCGGCGGGCTTCAACGGTGATGGGCAAGGGGGTGTCGGCGGGCATGTCGGGCAGGTCAAACTGCCAGCCATTGGCCAGCGTGACCAAGCCACCCCACATGCCGGGATTGGCCATGGCGGTGATGGGTTCCTCCAGGTCTTTTTTCGGCACGTAGCCGGTCAGCACACCTTTGCTGTCTTTGCGGATCATCAGTTTCATGGGGGCTCCAGGTAAGTTAAATAAGGGTTGAGGGCGCTTTAAGGAGCCGTGGCACATTCTTCGTGCAACAGGGGTGCTAGCAGCGGTGGCAGCGTATTGAGTAGGGTTTGGATGTCATCCATCGAGGTGCTGGCCCCCAGCGAAAAACGCACGGCAGCCAGCGCTTGTTCTTCAGGCACCGCCATGGCGGTCAAGACGTGAGAGGCCTGGCTACCGCCCGATGAACAGGCCGCGCCGCTGGAGGCCGCCACTTCCAGGCGATCCAGCCGCTGCAGCACCACGTCCGCCGAGAGTTGACCAAATCGCACATAGCTGGTACCGGGCAAGCGCGCTACCTTGTGGCTCCAGATGTGGGTGTCGGGCAGGGCCTGGCGCAGGCCGGCCTCCAGCGTGTCACGCAGGTGGGCGATACGTTGAGCCTCCGTGCTGAGGTCACCCAGCCGCTCCAGGGCGGCGGCCAGACCCACAATGCCGGGCAGGTTTTCAGTGCCACCCCGGCGGGCGCGCTCCTGGCTGCCCAGGGTTTGCGGCTGCAGTGGCACACCCTGGCGCAGCAGCAGTGCGCCAACCCCTTTGGGGCCGTTGATCTTGTGGGCCGAGAGCGACACCGCATCGGCCCCGCAGCTTGAAAACACAAACGGCAGCTTGCCAATGAACTGGGTGGCATCGACATGCAGTCGCACCCCGGCGGCCTGGGTCAGGGCGGCCACCTCGGCCAGCGGCATCAGCACCCCGGTTTCGTTGTTGGCGGCCATCAGGGACACCAGCGCCACGTCGGGGCCGATCAGCGCGGCGGCGGCGGCCAGATCCAGCGTGCCATCGGGGTGCACCGGGATCAAGTCGACCACCGTGCCAGCTTCTCGCAAGGCGTGCGCCAGCTTCAGGTGGCCGGCATGCTCCACGCTGCCAAACACCACCCGCTGGCGTTCTGGGGCACTGGCCGCCAGCAGGCCACGCACCGCCAGGTGGTTGGCCTCGGTGGCCCCGCTGGTAAAGATCACTTCCACCGGTTTGCAGCCCAGCACGCGGGCCACGGTGGCCCGCGCAGCGCCCAGGGTGCGCTTGGCTTGCTGCCCTGGCCCGTGTTGTGAAGAGCTGTTGGCCCAGCCGCTGGAGAACACCGGCAGCATGGCGGCGATCACCTCGGGCGCGGGGGCGGTGGTGGCGTTGTGGTCAAGGTAGATCATGCTGTGACTGCCAATGTGTCAGACCCAGAACTGGTGTTCGCTGTCGATACACAGCAAGTCCAGCAGCACGTCGAGTGAATTGTCCTGATGCCGCGGTTCCCAGGTGTTTTGCGTATGGTCACGCGAGCACAAACACCAGTGGCTGCCCGCATGGGGCACCAGCAGGGCAATGTCAATCATGCCGCCGCTGGGGTCTACCTTGCGTGAGCAGCAGGGGCTCTGGATGCGAAAGCTTTCCCCTTCACGCAGTACCTTGGGCTGCACATAGCGGTAGCGCACACGCTCGCGTAGGGCCAGTTCCAGGCGGCGCACCACCAGGTCCAGCACCTTGGCGCTGGCGGGAGCAGGGGCAGGTGCTGGCGCGCTCATGTTCACACACCGTTTCCGGTTTCCGGTTGCCAGCCGTGCGGCACGGGCACCAGCTCAATTTCCAGGCAACCCACCACACAGCCGTCAAACTGCACCAGGTAGACCGGCTCATTCAGCTCCGATGCGTGGCCGATGTTGACCACCTCACCGACCGAGCCGCGTGCGGCCAGCAGGTCGTCTGCCGGACGATCCGGGTAGCTGCCATCGTTGACCAAATCGTCCAGCGCCACCACATATTGACCCCAGGCGTAAGCCGGGGCGCGGGGTTCCATGCCGGGCAGGACGGGGGCGCTGGTGCTGGTACTGGTGTTCATGATGTTTTTAATCAGTTGAGGTCAGAGCTTGTTGGCGTGGCAATACTTCGGTCTGTCCCGCAAGCTCATTCAAAGGTTTGGCAGATCCGAGGGTGTGCAGTGCGCTGGCTTTATCACCCAACTGCGCCAGCACCTCGTCGGGCAGGTTGTCCAGCGTGCAGAGTTCTTTGGCGCGCATGCCGACCCGGTGGCCGGACTCGACAAAGTCCACCGCGTAGATGTAGTACTGCTGCAAAAAGGTGTTGATGCTGACCACATAGCCCAGGTCGCCCTTGTTGACCAGCACGTCACCTACGTCGTAGCCCCGGTAAGTGCCGTCGTTGCGCACCACCGAGCGGGAAATCACCCGCTCTCCAAAGTTGAAGCGTGGCGGGAATGCCAGCTCAATCTCGTTGTCATCGCGGTTGATATCAGCCATGGCTTGCTCCCAGGGGGATGATGTGGTGTGCCAGACGGTCTTGCACGACCTGGCGCACCTCGGGCTCTGCGTCTTCCTGCATGCTGTGCAGGGTGTGGGCATCGGCACGTTGGGCCACTTCCCAGCGCACCCGCCAATCGGCATCGTGGCTCAGGTGCGACAGCAGGGCCACCGGCAGGCGCTCGGCCACGATGCGGCGCACTTCGGCTTCGGTATCGTCTGCCATGCGCAACAGGGCGGGCATCTCCAGGCGTTGCGCCACCCGCATGCGCACGGCGCGATCCGGGTCATTGGCCAGGGTCGACAAAATCGGCAATGGCAGGCGTTGCGCCACCAGTTCACGCACGCCGTAGTCCGGGTCATGGCGCAAGGCGGCCAGTGCGGGCGGGGCCAGGCGCTGGGCGACACGAATGCGCACCTCGCGGTGCGGGTCATTCACCAGTTTGGCCAGCAGGGTTTGCGGCAAACGCAAGGCTACTTGCAGGCGCACGGTTTCATCGGGGTCGTTGATCAGCGCCGTCAGGCGAAACACGCTGGCCCGGCGGGCGGCAATGGCGCGCACCTCAAAGTAGGCGTGGCCCAGTTGCTCGTCACTGAGCATCGGGTTCCAGCGAAAGAAGCGGTCAATCCGGCGCGCATAGGCATCCTGCATGCAGGCGTGGCCGGGCTCGCAGCCCTGGCCCTCACCTAGTGAGAGCAGGTAGCTGTATTCGCAGTCGGTGCAGCAAATCGGGCCACCTTGCCAGTGTTGCGCGGCAATGTCGTCCTGCGGGGCACGCACGCTGGTCGTGTTCATGGTGTGCCCCAGCCGCGTACCGGGTAAGCGGTGTTGGCCTCGGATACGTCACCCTTTTCATGGCGGGTCAGCACATGCCACAGCAAGGCTGCGCCCACATGATCCTGCGGGTCAAGACGGCGTAATTCACTCAACATCACATGCGCCTCGGCCATGTCGCCCAGGCGCATGTTCAGGTAGGCCAGGCCTTTCAGGGTAAACAAGTAAAAGCGCACCGCCGCATCGCCGCGTGTGGCTTCGTCACCCGGGGGCACATCGCCAAAATCAGGGCCTAAGGCCGTGCGGGCAATGGCCAGGGCGTCTTCGCCCATGGCCCGCGCTTTGGCCAGTTGGTGGCTGTAAAAGTAAAAACGGTACAGCGCGATTAACGGTGCCGGATGCCGTGGCGCATCGGCGCGCGCCTGCTCCAGCAAGGGCAGGGCTTGCTGCGGCAAATGGCGCAACAGCCCGGCCTGGGTGATCAGCGCGGTGACCTGCGGGCTCAAACCCCCGCCGATGACCCCGTCGGCAAAGGCCGCCAGGTCATCGTCAAAGTGCAGGCCGGTGGCGTTCATGGTGGTAATTCCGGTTCAGTGCGCCATCACGGGGGCTGGTCGGCCGCGCCCGATGGAACTGATCTCGATCTTGGTCACGCCAACTTTGGGGGCGGTGTCGGCACTGCTGCAGGCACAGGCTTCCTTGTTGGGGTCTATGAAGCTCAAGCCGGATTGGGTCGCCGTTTCGATGAAGTCAATGGTGATGCCATTGAGCATGAGGCGGCTCTCCGCCCCGAGGAACAGGCGCACACCGCCGACTTCAAGCAATTGCTCGCCAGCGGCAGGCGCGGCCTCCGGGCTGAACTCGGACGAGTAGCCCGAGCAGCCGCCCGGAGTCACGGCCAGGCGCAAGCCTGCGCCTGCGGGCAGGCCAGAAAAGCGCACGATGCGGTTGATGAATTTGGCCGCAGCAGGGGTGATGGTGACGTTTGGCAACATGATGATGACGGTGTGAGGTGGAGAAGGATCAGACTTCGGTGATGCAGCCGTCGACCGGGCAAACCGAGACACATTGCGGCTCATCAAAGTGGCTTTCGCAGTCGTTGCACAAGCTGGCGTTGATGACGTAGTTGCCCTTTTTCATGCTGATGGCAGCATTTGGGCATTCGGGTGTGCAGGCATCACAGCCAGTGCAGGTTTCGGTGTTGATTTTGTGAGTCATGATGACGCTCCTATGAGTTGAATGGGTTGAGGGGTTAAAGGGTGGAAGGGAACACTCAGGCCGCCAGCGCCACGCCGTCTGCCGCGTGGGTGTAAGCGCCCTGGCGAATCTGCGCGTCGCCGCGGTGCTGGTGCACGATGGCACCGCTGGCAATGCGTGCGCGGTAGTCGTTGAACCAGCTCAGGGCGGCTTTTTCGATGAACTCACCCACATAGGCATCGACCGGTTCGACCCCGGCGGCGGTCAGCTCATCGCGTGGGCAGGCGCCAATCTTGGCCACCAGCACGGCGTGGCAGTCGTTGATGGCGCGCACTACCGATGGCAATTGCTCGTCATCACCCGCGCCGCCTTGGCAATACTGATCGACCCGACGGTGACCCACAAACAGCGCCTTGGTTGCAGACACTTCAAACACCTGGAACTCGGTGACGTGACCAAAGTGCTCGTTGACCTTGCCGCCGCCCTTGGTGGCCACGGCCACCAGCACGGTCAGGTCATCGTTGGCAGGCATGGCGCTGGCAGCGGCCAGGGCTTCTTGTTTGGCGGCTTGCTGGGCGTTGCGTTCAAGTTCTACTTTTTCCTGGTAGCTGCGGCGTTTGTCCAGGTCATAGACCACGTCCATTTGCTCCAGCTTGTCCATCGTGAATTCTTCCGAGCGGTCTTCACCGAGCAGGCCCACTGCGTCGGCACGGCATTGGCGGCAATGGCGCATCAGGTTGGCACCACCCATGCAGGCATCTTGCACGGCCTTCAGCTCAGAGGCAGTGGGGCCACGCTGGCCGGTCAGGCCAAACACGGTGCCGTGCTCGGGCTCAGAGATCAGCGGCATGATGTTGTGCAGGAAAGCGCCGCGCTTTTTCACCTCGCGGTTCACTTCAATCAAATGCTCGTCATTGATGCCGGGAATCAGCACCGAGTTGATCTTGGTCAGCACACCACGTGCGGTGAGCATCTCCAGGCCGAGCATCTGGCGTTCATGCAACACCTTGGCGGCTTCATAACCTTTGAGGCGTTTGTGGTTCCAGAAAATCCAGGGGTAAATCTTTTCGCCCACCGCCGGGTCCACCATGTTGATGGTGATGGTGACGTGGTCGACGTTGTATTTGCAGATTTCATCCACCAGATCGGGCAGCGCCAGGCCATTGGTGGAAATACACAGCTTCAAGTCCGGGGCTTGCTCTTGCAGCATGCGGAAGGTGTCAAAGGTTTTCTTCGGGTTGGCCAGCGCATCACCCGGGCCGGCAATACCCAGCACCGTCATTTGCGGAATTTCGCTGGCGACCGCCACCACTTTTTTCACGGCCTGCTCAGGCGTGAGTTTTTGCGACACCACACCGGGGCGCGACTCGTTGGAGCAGTCGTATTTGCGGTTGCAGTAGTTGCACTGAATGTTGCAGGCCGGGGCCACTGCCACGTGCATGCGGGCAAAGTGGTGATGCGCTTCTTCGGAGTAACAGGGGTGGTCTTTGACCTTGTCCCAGATGTGCTGGGGCATGTCCTCGGGGCCGTCGGACGAGCCACAACTGGCCTTGCCCTCGCCGCCTGAAGTGCCACAACCGCCACCCGCTGCGGGTAGGTCGAGCTTGGCGCCTAGTGATTTGATCTGCCCGA
Source organism: Rhodoferax lithotrophicus (assembly GCF_019973615.1). Lineage (GTDB taxonomy): Bacteria > Pseudomonadota > Gammaproteobacteria > Burkholderiales > Burkholderiaceae_C > Rhodoferax > Rhodoferax lithotrophicus. The sequence goes on from NZ_AP024238.1 coordinate 835,479, forward strand.
TGCTGACATACGTCTTTGCAGGGGTTGAACTGGTGTTTGCATTTGTCTGCATGAAAACCCTTTTCGCGACCGACCATGGCCGCACACAGGGTTAATAGCTAAATCCGTGCCACCTGAAAAACGGTGTTTTTGGCCTGGTTTTGTCGGATGTGGCACAGGGGGATTGCTGGTGTGTCGGGCTGTGTCATGAGGGGGTGTCTGTGATGCGACAAAGATGACACAGGGTGGGTTGCAGGCGTTGGGCGTGCAGAAAGTTGCCTGGGTGCGAGGTTGAGTCGTGACGGTTTTGTATGAAAAATTGGGCTATGTCTGAATTAGCTGTTGAAAGATATGTGAGTTCAGCCTAAAGTGAAGGAGAAGAGTAGTCATGGAGGAGCAGCATGAACCCTAGCGACTTTGCCAAACTTCTCAGTCAGCTGGAATTTCTGAGCACCAAGCAGCTGGCAAGGATACGAGAAACCCTCAAAGGGCTTCCCCATACGTCAGGTGCAGCTATTGCTGGCGTACTTCAGGGCCCCAACGTGTGCCCCAACTGTCAAGCCCCAGCCGAACAACTACGACCTTGGGGATACAGCCATGGGCTGCCACGCATGCGCTGCCACGCCTGCGGCAAAACCTGCAATGCGCTCACCGGCACGCCCTTGGCACACTTGCGCAAACGCGAACAATGGCTTGGCTATGCACAGGCATTGATTGAGGGCGTGAGCGTGCGCCAGGCCGCCCAATGCTGCAGCGTGGATAAAAACACCGCATTTCTCTGGCGGCATCGATTTCTGCAGGCCGCTGCCACACATCGCCCCGCGCATGAAGGTGGAATTGTCGAGGCTGATGAGACGTTCTTTCTGGAGTCCTTCAAAGGGCAACGCAAGCTGCCCCGGTGCGCACGCAAACGTGCTGGGGTGGGTGCTGCGTGGGAGCACATTGCCGTATTGGTAGTACGTGATCGCAGCGGACAAACAGCTGATTTCCGGCTACAAAAAATCGATGCATCCCATATCACCGACGTGCTTGACCCCTTGGTGGACAAGGATGCCATCCTGTGTACGGATGGTGCGCGGGTTTATCAAAAGGTTGCTCGCAATATGGGCCTGACCCATCGCGCTATCAATGTTCACAAGGGCATACACGTCATTGAGGGGGCTTTCCATATCCAAAATGTCAACGCTTATGACAGTCGCCTCAAGCAGTGGATGAAACGCTTTCACGGGGTGGCTACCAAGTATCTAGAAAACTATCTTGGCTGGCGGCGCATGTTGGAGCGCTACCGCCAAAGCATCTCTCCAGCCATTTGTCTGAGTGAGGCTATGGGGAGATTCCAATTGCAACAGCTAATTCAGACATAGCCAAAAATTGGCCTCTGGCGCTTATTCTGTAAGCGCAAGCAGCTATTGAGTTTGTAGCGTTTTGGGTTTGTTGGGGTGTAGGGTTGCGGATACGGCACTATGGGGTGCTGGCATCTGCATGCAAGGGTAAGAAGCTCAAGGTGGCACGGCTGGCCTTGCAGATGCCTGCACTCAACCCACAGGCGCTGGAGTCGGCTCAAGTCTTTATGGCCCGTGTGAGCAAGATGGATGTGGGCTTGTGCCCGGTGTGCAAGGTCGGGCACTTGCGAACGGTGGAGGTGTTGGCTGGGGCCAGGCAGTTGCCAGTTCCGGGTTCACTGGCCTGGCCACAGGAACGGGGGCCACCGTGGGGTACAAGCAGACGGCTGGAATTGGCAGAGGGTTTCACGTCAGCGGCAAAGCTGGCCGGGGCTAGGCTGTGCCTCACGCTGGCACAGCGCCCGGCAAGGCGCAAAACGCAACGCTCAGGCGCGAATGCGTGGTCGTTTGGCGCGTGAGTTGGGCGGTCTGCCAACAGATCGACGCTGCAGTCCCGCTATGATCTGACATCACACGCAGGGGAGAAGCTTTCAATCCCCCTATTCGCCACCGTCCACACAGGCGGTTCAGTCCAACATGGTTTATCAGCCGCGGGAGGTGTTTATGGTTTCTACGAGCATTGCAGCGCGGCGGATAAACGCTGATCGTTAGCGAGGCTTCCTTTAGTGACATCGAGCGAAATGGAAAGCTTGCTCTCAATTATTGGATCAATCGCTTCAATCTTTGGTGCGTGGTGGGCACTCCGAGAGGCGCAAAAATCCAAGGCATGGGCAAACAAGGCCGAGCAGATACACGACGAACTTGTGCATCGGCGCAGGCTCACAGAAGTCGCGCAGGTCCACTCTGAAACAAAAAGAGTGTTAAGCGTCGTCGCCCGCATTGGCCCCAGTTGTAGTCAGCAACAGGCGAAAGGTGTCAATACTGCCGACATCGCCAAAGAGGTTGAGGGCTATGTGCGTCTAGTACTTGAGCAGTGCAACCACTTTTCCAATATTTTCGGAAATCAAGCGGTCGCACTGTGCGACGACCTCAAAGACGATATTGAGAGACTTGCAGAGGCCAAGGCCGTAGAGGACAAAACGCGCTTTGGCAAAAGCATTTATTACAAGATTCAGAACTTCATGCCGATTGTGAAACAACTTTCGGACGATAAGCGCGAACACGCGAAAACAAACTAAAGGACCGTAGCGATGAAACTCACTGATGGCGAGAAACTGATTGTCCTCATGCTTACGGATTTGTATGAGAAGCTTGGTATCGAGGGGGAGATTCAGCCAGACTTCATCAAATCAGCGATATTTAACGACCATTTATGGGCTGTCCCATGGAAGTACAGCGGCATCCCATTTGAACGGTCAGATGACCCACCAGTTGTCCGTGAGGTAGTAGACATACTCGACATGTGGAGTTTCATAGAGCATGCCTACTCAGAACTCACAGATGAACAGAAAGAAAAGCTTGCCAAGGACGCTGCACCATTCGGCGAAAACCCACGCTTTCAGGGTTTTGACGGAAATAACGAGAGTGAGCACATGTCGACAGCCATGTTCTTGGTCAATGAGCTTGAACGATTTCAAGAGTTTCAAGGCAGAAGTTTTAATTGCCATTGTCCCTCGATCGATGGTCACAGAAGAATGCTCTCCGCATTTGAGCCAATTCGAGCCACATTGCACGCAGGTCCGCTTTCACTAGGTCAACTGACCAAGATACTGCGGGAACGTATGCATCCAAGCAGGAGGGAAGCCTAACCGGGCGGTGCAGGGGACGCTGCGCGATAAAAAATCAAAGTGGCCAGGCTCAAATTAATTGAATCCTTGCAACATTTAGGCCTCTAGCGCTCATCAATAAAGCGCAATAAGCTCTTATTTTGAGAGTGAAAACGTGGCGCAACAAACCCCGTGATGACCTGCCCAGACGCAACTATGCCGGCTCAAACGGGTTGACCACTTACACACAGCAGCCCAGAAACTCGCACACATGGCGGGCGGCCAGCACCAGTTGATGCTCAATGGCGGTGGCCGTAATCATCATGTCGAGGGCGCTGCGGATGATGCCTTGTACCTGAAACTGCCCGCGCAGCACGCCACCACGTTGCGCAACGGCATCGTCACGGCGCCCACCAGTTACCTGAAACTGTCAGCAACACCTGCAACCGGATCGAGTCCCCATAGTAGTTGACCGTGACGGGATAATCGCCGCCGGCAATCGAGGTCCAAAGGCTATTGAGCCATGCTTGTGCGGCCGGGCCGCCCAGCATCGCGTTCACGGCCATTGGCGCGGTGAACGCGAGATCGTCATAGCCAGCATATACCGTGCCATTTGCGCCGTTTGTCACCCAATAGCCAGCTCGTATTTTGTTGGGCACGCCGGCGGTGGCACGGGCAATCCAGGCCGCGGTCTGCTGCTGGGCGCTGAGCATGTCTGTTTTTCCGTACAAGATGAACGACATGGCCAGACGCCACGGGGTACGACAAGCGTTGTAGGCAAAGTCACCGTCGTGCGGGGTCTCCAGATATTGACCCGGGACAGGAATGAAATTGCCACCGGAAAGCACCATGAAGTCCGGCATGAGGCCTGTGTTCTGGCTGCCGTGCGTGAACTGGTAGTTCACGGCAGCCGACACTGTGCTGTAGACCTGCTTCCATCGGGCGGCGTTGGCGCTGTCGGCTTGCGCGAACGCCAGCAGATGATCGGTCATGAAATCGGAAGGCCGGGTGTGGTCGGCATCGGCCCCAGTGGCAGCGTCGCCGGTCGTCAGGTTACCGGTGACCGGATTCACTTCGTTGGCGAGGACGTCGTGTAGTATGAGCAGTGCCTCGGCTTTATAGTTTGTGCTGCCGGCCGAGCCCCATTGCACATCGGCCAGCAGCAGCGCATAGGCGATGTCAAGATCACCATCGGTTGCAGAATCGCCGCCCGCCACATCCACCATGGCGTTGCCGCTCAGGCTTTGCTTCCACGCCATTAGGTGAGCGGAGTGGATGCTTGGGTGTGCTTTGAAGAATCGGAACATGTCGTCCAAGAGCGACTTGTCGGCCATGTAAGCCGACAACACCATGCCGTAACCGTGGGCCTCCGAAACGGTGGCATTAGTGCTGTCGTACTTGACCCACGAGCCTTGTCCTCCATCTGTGCGGATATACGCACGCTTCCATGCCGTGTAGTGCGTTGATACGGCCGCATTCATTTCATCCTGCGTGACGTTTGTCGGCCGGATGACACCGGTCGTATAGGTCGCTTGGTAAGGAAACGCGCGCGCGGCCAATGCGGCAACTGGAGCGGAAGGGGATGTGGTCTTGGGCATTGCGCTCGCTCCTCCACAAGCTTGAAGCATGCTGGTCAAGAGCAGGGTCGACAGCGCGCCAGCGGTGTGCCTGCGCGTAGTTGCCCACGTTGACCAATTAGAGTTTTTGATAAGCACGCACATCATCCACCTCTATCTGTAAAGGGAAAATGCTATTGTCAACCGGGCCGCCCATGTCGCCGCCGATTGCCAGGTTCAGCAGCAGGTACTGCGGATTGTCGAAGGGCCAGCTTGCGCTGCCTGCTCCAAGCTTAACGTAGGGGTAATGGGGGTCAGAATCCAATTGGTTGATCAAAAAGATAGCTGCTTGCGCAATCAGGATAAGCGCTAGAAGCCAATAGGACATATAAAAACTTCAGCGGATTCTGCTGATTGCCCTCCCAATTTTGTCATGATGATGACCTGTTTTGTCTTCAAAACTGCGTCGCGCATCAGCTCCATCAAGGCAGTTTGGATCAGCATCGTGCGTATTTTGCAAACCGATGCGCCGCGAAATAGCGCAAGGTTTCAGTACCACCCGCAGCAGAAATTGGCAAGTTTGAGTTTTATACGAAGAATTGGCCTCTGAAGCTTATTCCGTAAGCGTGAGCAGCTATTGAGTTTGTAGCGCTTGGCGGACTGTTTGCGAATGTTTGCGCCGCTGCGCCGAAAACATTGACAAATCAATCCACACTTTGAGTTCTACGCAGGCTGAAACTAAAGGTCGCGCCCATCGCGCTCAAAAAACACCACGCCCACCCGTTGAATTTGTGCCTCAAGCTCAGGGTGTTGGAGATTTGCAAACACCGACAAGTCAATGCGGTAGGGCAGCAGCAAATCATCCAGTGCCTCGGCAATGTTGTTGCACAGCTTTTGCGTCAGGTCTGGGCCGTGCAGGGTCAGGTCAATGTCAGAGCCGGGTTTGAAATTTCCCTTGGCGCGTTCAACTGCCGAATCTAGGTCAAATGTGGACGGCGCGGGGGATGAATGTCGGGCGATGCGGCCTGGCCTGCTCGGGTACGCTGGTGAGTGCTCGACTGTTGTGGGTGTTTTAAGGCTGTAGCCCATGTAAATCATGGGAAAGTTACTCTCATAATAGGAGTGATGTGAGGCTGGGCTTGCCGGGCAGGATGGCGTGTTTGGCGCGCGCAGCAAGCGGATGCCTGCCACATCCTCAACGTCGTGCCAGCCGCAGACCCAACAGGCGGCGCAGGATCAAGCAGCCCAGAGCGGCGGCGACGGCAGCGGCGAACCAGACCGGCAAGGGGACGGCCAGTGGTTCCTGACTGGCCGTGGCGGTGCTGGACATGTCCAGCAGCATGACCGAGCTGTTGAGGCCCGCATGCAATGCAATGCCAGGAATCAGTGAATGGGAGCGTTCATACAGCCAGCCCAGCAACAGGCCGAGCAAAAAGGCCAGCAGAAACTGGTAGATGTTCAGGTGGGCCACACCAAAGTACAGCGCCGAATAGCCGATGGCGATGCCGCGTGGGTACTGGGCCAGAAAGGCGCGCAGCAAGATGCCACGGAACAGCATTTCTTCCACCACCGGCGCAATCAGGCAGGTGGCCAAGAAGGTGGGCAGCGTGGGGGCGAGCATGCTGGAGAGGGTTTGTTGCTCCCAGCTGGAGACGGGAAGAATGGCCTCCAGCGCATCCATCAGCACAACATCCGACAGCACAAGAAAGGGCACGAGAAGCAGCACCGGCGGCACCAGAAACAAGAGCGTCAGCAGGGGGGCTGTCGGGGCCGGGTGGATCAGGCTGCGGTGGCTCATGCCGCGGATGTGCATCACCGCCGTGATCATGACGGCATTGGCCAACAGCATGACGAGCACGGTCATCTGCGCGCCGGTGAGGCCCAGCAGCCCGCGCAAGTCATGCAGAGCTGAGCCCAGCAGGTATTCAAAAAGGAATTGCGCCAGCAACAGGCCGGCAGCCTGTGGAGCAGAGGGGAAGGTGGACGGGTCGGTACGCATGGGGTGGGCTGGGCCGAGGTGTGTTGGGGGGATTGCTGTGGGGTGACCATTCTGCGCTGAAGGCCCGGGCCGCTTGTCTGCCCCATCAGGCCAGGGCCAGGTCGGTCTGGTGCGCGCGCGATGCGCGGTCATGCAGTTCAAGCACGGGTTGAACCGCCGCGTGCACGACTGCGCTGCCGAGCGTTTCCAGGTAGCGGCAGGCCGCAAAAGCCGCGGCCCGGTTTTCATAGTGGGTGATCCACGCCTGGCGGGTGGCCATGCGCTGGGGGTGCACGGGCCAGACACCCGGGCGCGGGCGCATGTGCGCGGCGATGCCGATGCGCCACGGCTTGGCCGTCAGCCGGGCGCGGAAGCAGCGCTGGTTCAGGCACATGCGGGTGTAGATCGGGTCGGCCGCCACGGCGGCAAAAAAGCGCTGCACCTCGGCGGCGCCGGCGTCGAAGGGCTGGTGGGTGACCAGCAGGCGATAGCCCGCCGGTGTGCGGTAGAGCCGAACGCCCCACGCCGGGTGGTTAGCCATGAAACCAAGCAGCCGTTGGCGCGCCAGGTGCTCGGCCCCACCGCGTGCCGCCACCACCAGGCGCATCAGCCCATGGGCCAGGGGCGATGCCAGCAAGAGGGCGGGCAACAGCAGCCCGAAGAACACGCCCCAGCGTTGACACCACAGGCCGGCCGCCGCTGCCGCCAGCGCCAGTACGGCAAAAGCCAGCAGGCTGGCGCGGGCCGGGCAGTCGTGCTGGAAGTCGATGTCGGCAAACAGCGTGTTGGGTGAGTTCAGACAATGCGCACCATACGCGTTGCGGGTGATGACTTGTTCACCATGGCGGGCCAGCACCTCTTCCCGGATCGGCACCCCATCGGCCCCGTTGTAGGCCATCTTGGGCTCGCTTCTGTGGAGTTTCTCGCCGGCCAGGATGCGCCGCAGCGCGTCTTCGGCGCGGGTCTCGGCATGGGCTTGTGCGTCAGCCGCGCTGAGCAGCGACCAGCCGTAGCGCCGGACGGTGACTTGTCGGCCGGATGCGCGGTGCTGCCGACGGGCTTGCGCCCAGTAATCTGGAACGATCATGGTGTGGCAGTGCGGGTGTTGAGCGGTCTTGCTGGGCGCGTGGCGGATTCCTGTCCGCAGTCCACGCCCTTCCCGGTGGGGGTGTCCCATCATAGTGGGCGTTTGTTGGTGCGCTGTCTGCCATGGAGCCGGGGGGCTGGCGCGCCGCGTTTAAAACAGTCATCACGGTGTCTTGGTCAGCTCGGCGAAACATGGACTTTGCTGCATGGCTTGGCGATAGGCGCGCCAAATCGGTTGGGGTACCTTTTGTTCGGTGGCAAATACCTCCCACGCCTGCACGGCGGCAAAAACCTCGGCAACGGTTTCGCGCCAATCCTTGATCTGCATGTCGCGCGCGATCTTGGCGATGGAGGCCAGCCGTGGCAGGCCCTCGCCGCTGACGGATGTGGTGTGCTGTCCGCCCATGCCGACGCTGAACGTCAAATCAAATGCCGGGGTCATGGCCCAGCCTTTTCCGTGGCGCAAGAAGGCGAAGTTCTTCACGTGGTCGTCCTTGTTGTGGGCAAGCACATTGAAGACCATCAGGCGGAAGGCTTTGTGAACTTCGCGCATGTCTTGGGTGGCCATCAGCGTGGCCTTGAGCACATCGCCATAGTCCATGATCGGCAGCCGGTGCGACGCTTCGAGCATGCCGCCCAGCGAGATCACGTGTTTTTTGGTGTTGCCCGCCCGGTCGAAGCGTCGAACGGCGAAAAAGTCCTCGCGCTTTCCGCGAACTTTGGCTGAGATCAGGCGCGTAGGCGGCATGTCGACCTTGGCCGCCTGCGCCATGCGGGCATAGGCCAGTTCGATCCGGCCCATGGAGGGCGGATCGGCATCACGGGCGCGGAACTTGACGATCCAGTGGTCAAAGTTGTCTGGCAAGGTGTCGAAGCCGGAGATACATTGATCCCCGTCCCGTTCAATGGCCAGGGTGACCTTGGGGCGTGCGCCGCCAGGTGACCCGCCGTGGAGGTAGAGCGCCTGCAAGACATCGTCAGCCGATCCTTCTTGCATCTGTAAGGCGCTTTCGGCCAGGCTGTCCAAGGACACGGCTGGATCGGCTGGCCCCTGTGCCATGGCCGGGCGGAATTCCAGTGCACCCATGGCGCGGCTGCCGATGTAGGCGAGCCGATCCAGCGGTTCGATTTGATGCCGATCCCAATCCAGGGCGCGTTTCAGCGCCCGATCCATGAGCAAAAGGCCCCAGCCGTCGGGCAGTGCGTCGTTGAAGACTCCGTGCAGACCATCAAAAACCTTGCTCAGCGGCTTGAAGGCCTGTGTTTTGAGGGCAAAAGGTTGGAACGGGGACAGGGCATAGCCGGATTTGAGCCACTGCGCGTCGTATTGGAACCAGATGGCGCCGCGCTCATTGGGATCCTGGGCGAGGCGGCCTACGGCCCGCCCATCCATGAGGACATCGAGAAGCGCGGTGTGTCGGGCTCTGGTGCTCATCCGCGCCCCCTGATGCGTCGCTTTTGGGTGATTGCGTCGATCGACACGGCTTCGCGGGGTGTGAATAACGCGCTGAAGTCGTCCATGCAACCCAGGACGGCGGAGATTTTCAGCAGGGCGATGAAGGCAATTTCTCCCGTGCGTTCAAAACGCTTCAAGGAGGCCTGGGACACGCCTGACCGGTCCGCCAGGCTTTTTTGCGACAAGTTGTGGGCCAGCCGCATGGCCTTGGCGCGTTTGGCCACTTCGGTGGCCATGTTTGCTGGGCTTATAAGAGATAACATGTGATCTATAAAAACGCCAAATGCAATTTAGAGGCTCATAGATTGTCTGTTATGTTGATCTTTACGTCAACCCAAAAGCATTGGATCAAGCAGAAGCAGGACGACGCAGCCTTCTTGGGGAAAAGGCTGCGCGGGGGTCAAAACTTCCGAACCTCAATCCCGTTCTTCTGCAGTGCATACCCCATCTGGCGCGGTGAAATTTTGAGCAGGCGGGCGGCTTTGGCTTGCACCCAGCCGCAGCGTTCCATGGCCCAGATCAGGCGTTCGCGTTCACCTTCGGGCTTGCCATCGGCGGGTTGCGCACTGCCGCCTGTGTCTGCGTGTGTTGCGCTGTCTGCGGGTTCGTCATCCAGCGCGACAGGCTGCGGTGCAGGCACAGCGGGTGCGGGTGGCATGGCCACTTCTTCGATGGGGATCTCGGACAAGCGGGTCGGGCGAACCGCATCTTCGCGCTCGATGTGGTGCAGCACCTGGGTCAGGCAGCGGTTTTCTTTGCAGGGGAAGGCCAGGTCGGTGATGACATCCTCGTGCGCCATGGTGGCGGTGCGCTCCACGCAGTTTTCCAGCTCGCGCACATTGCCTGGCCAGTAACAACTGGTCAGCACACGCATGGCGCCAGGGCTGAAGCGGGTGTTTCGTCCGTTTTCTTGGTTGAAGCGTTCCAGGAAAAGCTGCGCCATGGCCGGAATATCCTCACGCCGTTCGCGCAGCGGGGGCAACTGGATGCTGACCACGTTGATGCGGTAGTACAGGTCAGCGCGGAATTCGCCAGCTTGCACCATACGTTCCAGATTGCGGTTGGTGGCCAGGATCAGTCGCACATCAACCTTGACCACGCTGGAGCCGCCCACACGCTCAAACTCACGCTCTTGCAGCACCCGCAGCAGCTTGGCCTGGAAGGAGGCCGAGATGTCGCCAATTTCATCCAGAAAAAGTGTGCCGCCGTGGGACATTTCAAAACGTCCTTTGCGTTGGCCCTGGGCCCCGGTGAATGAGCCTTTTTCGTGGCCAAACAGTTCACTTTCCAGCAGCGATTCGGTCAGCGCCGCACAGTTGACGCGCACAAAGGCTTCGCGCTTGCGTGGTGACAGGTTGTGGATGGCGCGGGCGATCACCTCTTTGCCGGTGCCACTTTCGCCACGCAGCAATACCGTGGTGCGGGCCGGGGCCACCTGGTGTACCTGATTGAATACCTGTTGCATGGGTTTGGAGACACCCACCACCTGGTCAATCTGCTGGCTGGGTTTGAGTACCTTGCCCATGCGCCGCACTTCGTCCTGCATGCTGTCATGCGCGGCGCTGACGCTGCGGTGCAGGCGCAGCGCCTGACCCATCAGGGTGGCGACCATCTTGAGCAGTAGCAAGTCATTGGAAAAGCCCCGGAGTTGATCCGGGTTGAGGCAATCAATGGCCAGTACACCCACCGTGCGGCGGTCTGAGTGGATGGGGGTGACCAGCATGGTCACGGCCACCCCAGGGCTTTGGTCTGCACCACCGGTACGGTTCAGAAACAGCGGCTCTGCACGCACGTCGGGAATGATGACCTGGATGCCATTGGCGTAGACGCGACCCACAATGCCTTCGCCAGACTGAAACTGCAAACGCTGCTGTTCCTCACGCGTCAAACCCACGGCGCACAGGCCACGTAAATACCCATCGGGTTCGGACAGCACCACAAAAGCGCGCCGCCAGTCAAAAGCGTGCAGCAAATAGTTCAATGCTTCACGAAAGGTTTTACTCACATCCAATGAGGAGGCTAGCGTTTTGCTGACCTCATAAATTGCGTTGAGTTCACGCCGGGATTCAGTTGTCTGAGTGTTTGCCATGTGGATCTCCGGTTAACGGGGCACGTTGCCGACGCAACGGTCACAGATGTAATACATGCAAGAAATATGCCGCTGACATGCCGGTGGTTTTGGAGGATATCCATGGCCACGCAGAATTTTCCGACAAACAAGACAAGCCTGCTGCAAACAGTGACTTCGGTCACTGACAAAAATAACAATCAGCGCATTGACGGGGGGTGAATGACCCGAAAAAGGCATGGCATTGAAATTGCTGGACAGTGGGTGTCTACCTTTTTTCAGGAGCCTGCCATGCCAGATATCAGCCGCGACAAGGTTAACTTTCGCACGGTTCAGCCGGTCTACCTTGACTATGCGGCCACTACGCCAGTAGATCGCCGTGTGGCCAGCAAGATGATCCCTTATCTGACGGAAATTTATGGCAATCCCGCCAGCCGTTCCCATGCTTTTGGCTGGGCTGCTGATGAAGCCGTTGAGCTGGCCCGTGAGCAAGTGTGTGCACTGATCAACGCTGATCCGCGTGAAATCGCCTGGACCTCCGGTGCCACTGAATCCAACAACCTGGCTATCAAAGGTGTTGCCCACTTTCACAAAGGCAAAGGCAAACATTTGGTCACCGTGGCCACCGAACACAAGGCGGTGCTGGACAGCATGCGCGAGCTGGAGCGTGAGGGTTTTGAGGTGACCGTGCTGCCGGTGTTGCCCAGCGGTTTGCTCGATCACGCGGTGTTTGAAGCAGCCCTGCGCCCCGATACGGTGTTGGCCTCGGTCATGATGGTCAACAACGAGACCGGTGTCATTCAGGACGTGGCCGCCTTGGGCACCATTTGCCGCGCCAAGGGTGTGCTGTTCCATGTGGATGCGGCGCAGGCCGCGGGCAAGGTGGCGATTGATCTGGATGTGTTGCCTATCGACCTGATGTCACTCTCGGCCCACAAGATTTATGGTCCCAAGGGGATTGGCGCCTTGTATGTGCGGCGCAAACCGCGCGTGCGTATTGAGGCGCAAATGCACGGTGGTGGCCACGAGCGTGGTATGCGCTCGGGCACCCTGCCGACCCACCAGATTGTCGGCATGGGCGAAGCCTTCTGGCTGGCGCGTGAGCACATGACGGCGGACAACGCCCGCATTAAAACCCTGCGGAACCGGCTCTGGGCGGGCTTTGAGAAGATGGATGCGGTGGTGCTTAATGGTGACCTTGAGCAGCGTGCTGTGCAGTATCTGAACGTGAGCTTCAACTATGTTGAAGGGGAGTCACTGCTGATGGGCATCAAGGGGGTGGCCGTGTCGTCGGGGTCGGCCTGTACGTCAGCCTCGCTGGAGCCCAGCTATGTGCTGCGTGCCTTGGGTCGCAGTGACGAGTTGGCGCACAGCTCGGTACGGTTTTCGATTGGCCGCTTCACCACCGAGCAAGACATTGATTTCACCATTGAGCAGGTCACCCAGGTGGTCACCAAACTGCGTTCCATGAGTCCATTGTGGGACATGGTGCAGGCCGGTATTGACCTCAATTCGATCCAGTGGTCTGAACACTGAAGCCCTTTCCACCCTTTTGACCAACGGAGAATACGCATGGCATACAGCGACAAGGTCGTCGACCACTACGAAAACCCACGCAATGTAGGCACCTTTGAGGCAGGTGATGACAGCATTGGCACCGGCATGGTGGGTGCACCGGCTTGCGGTGATGTGATGCGGCTGCAAATCCGCGTCAACGCCCAGGGTGTCATTGAAGACGCCAAGTTCAAGACCTATGGTTGTGGCTCGGCCATTGCGTCCAGCTCACTGGTCACCGAATGGGTGCGCGGGCGCACGCTGGACGAGGCACTGGCCATCAAAAACGCCGACATTGCCGAAGAACTGGCCCTGCCGCCGGTGAAGATTCACTGCTCGATCCTGGCCGAAGATGCCATCAAGGCCGCTGTGGCCGACTTTCGCTCACGCCACCCGGTGGGCGCGGCCACGCTGGTGTCCGAGCAACCGGCTTGCGCCTCCAGTACGCGCTAAGTCCATCCCCCATTTCATATCCAACCAAGGAGTTCACATGCAAGCAGCTCTGACCACTGACCGCGCCAGCCAACCCGGCCTGATGCCCAGCCCGCTCGAATTCACGCCCGCCGCAGCCGCCAAGGTGGCCGAGCTGATTGTGGAAGAGGGCAACCCCGACCTGAAGTTGCGCCTGTACGTGACGGGTGGCGGCTGCTCCGGCTTCTCTTACGGTTTTGCTTTTGACGACCAGATTGCCGAAGACGACACCCAGACCATCACCGCCGGTGTGGCGCTGGTGGTGGATGCCATGAGCCTGCAATACGTGCTGGGGGCGCGGGTGGATTTTGAAGACGGGCTGGAAGGTTCGCGTTTTGTCATTCACAACCCGAATGCCCAGACCACTTGTGGCTGCGGCAGCTCGTTCTCGGTTTAACACAGAGGTGATGCCATGTCTGTCTCATTGACCCCCGCCGCTGCACGGCACGTGACGAAATCCCTGACCAAACGCGGCAGCGGCATTGGCCTGCGCCTGGCGGTCAAAACCAGTGGTTGCAACGGCTTTGCCTATGCGCTTGAGTTTGTTGATGCCACCAATCCTGACGATGAATGTTTTGAAACCCACGGCGTGAAGGTCATTGTGGACCCGCGCAGCCTGGGCATGCTGGCAGGCACCGAGCTGGACTTTGTGCGTGAAGGCCTGAATGAAGGCTTCAAGTTCAACAACCCCAACGCTAAGGCCAATTGCGGCTGCGGCGAGAGTTTCGCCGTCTAAGGCGCATATGGCACTGCTGCAAATTGCTGAACCCGGTCAAAGTGCCGCGCCACACCAGCATCGGCTGGCGGCGGGTATCGATCTGGGCACCACCAACTCGCTGATTGCCACGGTGCAAAGTGCCGTAGCGCGAGCACTGCCAGACGAAGACGGGGCGATGTTGCTGCCTTCTGTGGTGCGTTACCTGCCTGGCAACGGCATTGTGGTGGGGCGTGAGGCACAAGAGAGTCAAGCCGATGACCCGGAAAACACCATCGTCTCCGTCAAACGTTTCATGGGCCGCAGCTTGGCCGACGTGAAAGAAGCGGCAGGTTTGCCTTACCGTTTTACCGACGCGCCCGGCATGGTCGGTATCCATACCGTGTGTGGCGAACGCTCCCCGGTGCAGGTGTCGGCAGAAATTTTGACCGCACTGCGTGAACGTGCTGAATATTCCCTCGGCGGCCCCTTGGCTGGCGTGGTGATCACCGTGCCCGCCTACTTTGACGATGCCCAGCGCCAGGCCACCAAGGACGCGGCGCGGCTGGCTGGCTTGACGGTGTTGCGCCTGCTCAACGAGCCCACGGCCGCGGCCATTGCCTACGGGCTGGACAAGGCGGCCGAAGGCACGTTTGCCATTTACGACCTGGGCGGTGGCACGTTTGACATCTCCATCCTGCGCCTGTCCAAAGGCGTGTTTGAGGTGCTGGCCACCGGTGGTGATTCGGCCCTGGGTGGCGACGACTTTGACCACGCCATTGCTGAATGGTTTTGCACCCAGCATGGCATCCACGGCTTGTCGGCCTTGCCTCCCGGCGCTCAGCGCAGCCTGCTGGCCGCTTCACGTGCGGCCAAAGAAGCACTGTCGACGCACGAAACCACGGCGCTGTCACTGGCAGGAGGGGACGGAGCTGCCCAGCAAGCCATCCTGTCACGCACCCAGTTTACTGAACTCGGGGCGGGCTTGATTGCCCGCACCATGCACGCCACCAAGCGGGCGCTGCGTGACTCCCTGCTTTCCATTGACGACATCACCGGTGTGGTGCTGGTGGGGGGCTCGACCCGCATGCCGATTGCCCGCGACGCGGTGCGCCAGTTTTTTGACCAGGAGCCCTTGGTCGACATTGACCCCGACCAGGTGGTGGCCATTGGTGCCGCGCTGCAAGCCAATGTGCTGGCCGGCAACGGCAGTGGTGGTGACGACTGGCTGCTGCTGGACGTGTGCCCGCTGTCGCTCGGCATCGAGACCATGGGCGGCCTGGTAGAAAAAATCATCCCACGCAACTCCACCCTGCCGGTGGCCCGTGCACAAGAGTTCACCACCTTCAAAGATGGCCAAACCGCCATGTCGCTGCACGTGGTGCAGGGCGAACGTGAGAGCGTGGCGCATTGCCGATCACTGGCGCGGTTTGAGCTGCGCGGCATTCCACCGGCGGTGGCGGGCTCGGTGCACATTCGGGTGAGTTTTCAGATTGATGCCGACGGGCTGCTGTCGGTCACCGCACGGGAACAAGTCAGCGGCATTGAGGCCCACATCGAGGTCAAGCCCACCTACGGCCTGGCCGACACCCAAATTTCAGCCATGTTGCAGGATGCCATCGGCGCGTCCAAAGACGACATGCTGCTGCGCTCCTTGCGTGAGGCACAGGTCGATGCCCGGCGTATGCTGGATGCCACGCAAACCGCGCTCAGCACCGATGCTGCGCTGCTGTCCACTGAGGAAATCAGCGCCATCCGCAAGGCCATGTTCAAGGTTGGTGACATGCTGGAAACCGAAGCCACCTTGCCCGAGTTACGCACCGCCACCGCCGCTCTGGGCGCGGTGACCGACGAGTTCGCCGCCCGACGCATGAATGCCTCCATCAGCAAAGCGCTGGCCGGACAAACCATGGACAGCCTGGCCTGAGCCAGGACTGATCCACTACAACCCATACTGCTGTCACATGCCCAAAGTCCGCCTACTACCCCACCCCGATCTGTGCCCCGAAGGGCGCGAGATCGAAGTCAAACCCGGCGCATCTTTGTGCCAGAGCTTGCTCAAAGCCGGGGTGGAGATCGAGCACGCCTGCGAGATGGTGGCGGCCTGTTCCACCTGCCATGTCTACGTGCGCGAAGGCGGCGCGTCGCTGGCCGAGCCCGACGACAATGAAGACGACCAGCTCGACAACGCCTGGGGCCTGGAAGCCCAGTCGCGGCTGGCCTGCTGCGTGAAGCTGAAAGACACCGACATCACGGTGGAGTTCCCCAAACACACGCGCAACCATGCGCGGGAGCATTAAGCACTTGTTTCTGCTGCACTTTGTGAACCCTCTTGGTGTGGTGCCGGGAGCTCAGCGCAAAGAAGTGGCTTTGTTTGGCAAACATCGTGTAGTTGCCATCCATCAGACTTAAGACCTCTAGGGGGAAACCCTTGGATCGACTCTGGAAAACGGTGATGTCCTGCAGCTATGATTACCACGGCATACTGTTTGCACACCCGAAAAACGGGGAGATACAGCCTCTGGTCTAGGGCTCAAGAGTCATCTGTAAGAACGCAAAATCAAGAGACTGGTGCCCGGTTGGGGGCCGCGTTGGACTTCTCGGTCTGGGATGCCTGGCAACTTCTTCCTGATGCTCTTCTTGGTGGGTCCTTGGCCTATCTGGCGGCTTCAAACCTCGCAATTCACGCACAAGGAGACACATTAATGAAACTGAACGATATCCACGTCACGCACAAATTGTGGGGGACGATTTTGGGATTGATGGTGGTCTTGTTGACTGCGACGGCTTTCACCATGTACCAATCAGACAAGGTGATGGGGAAAATGCTTGTGGATGTTGAGCATTACGAAAACAACATTGCCAACGCCATTCTGTGGCAAGGCCTGACAGAGACCAATACCGAGCGGGTACTGGTGGTCATCGCCAGCAGCGATCCTGCCATCGAGAGTTTTTTCGGAGATCGCCAGAAGGCCGGTACGCTGACGATCAGCGAGGTGCAAGCCAAGGTACGTGAGTCGGCTGTCTCAGAGCCGGAAAAGATGGCACTGGCCAAAATTGGCGATGCCCGCAGCACATTGCTGAACACGCTTAAAAAATTGCCAGAGATCAAGGCCGCCAATGATGCCGAGGTTCGCCGCAATTTTGCGTTCAAGGAATTTCTGCCCACCGCCGTGGTTTATATCGACGCGCTCAAGAGTTTTGTCAAGCTGCAGGAAGATCAGCGTGACAAGGCCAAGCTTGAGGCGATTGCTGCCCGCAGCAATACCTTTTTGCTCGGGGTGGGGATTGTGGTTTTGGTGGTAGCCATCGGCATTTGGCTGGCCATGGCATTGGTGCAATCCATCACACAGCCGCTGGCGCGTGCGGTCAAGGCTGCCCAGGCGATCAGCGACGGTGACCTGACACAACGGCTGGAGAATGATCGCAAGGATGAATTTGGCCAGTTACTCCAGGCGTTGATCGGCATGACGGCACGTTTGCATGGACTTGTTTCGCAAGTTCGCTCAGGTGTCGACTCGGTGTCCATCGCCTCCACTGAAATTGCCAATGGAAACCAGGACCTGTCGGCGCGTACCGAGCAAACGGCCGCAAACTTGCAAGAAACGGCCTCCAGTATGGAGGAGCTGACAAACACATTGGCACAGTCGGCCGATACGGCGCGCCAAGCCAACCAGCTTGCATCAAACGCCGCCAGTGCCGCCACACGTGGTGGAGAGGTGATGAGTCAGGTGGTGAACAGCATGCAGGAAATCAACAGCTCGTCGAAGAAAATCGCCGACATCATTGGCGTAATCGATGGAATTGCCTTCCAGACCAATATCCTGGCACTGAACGCTGCGGTGGAAGCTGCACGCGCAGGCGAACAGGGGCGCGGTTTTGCCGTGGTGGCCTCAGAGGTGCGGTCACTGGCCGGGCGCAGTGCAGAGGCCGCCAAGGAAATCAAGACACTGATTGGCGCCTCGGTCGATGCGGTGGATGCCGGGGCGGCACAGGTCACCCAGGCTGGTGATGCCATGACCGAGATCGTGAGCAGTGTGCGCCATGTGTCCGACCTGATTGGCGAGATCACCAGTTCAACTTCCGAGCAGCGCGACGGTATCAGCCAGGTGAACCAGGCTGTTGCCAATCTGGATCAGATGACGCAGCAAAATGCGGCTCTGGTCGAGGAGTCGGCTGCGGCCGCAGCTGCGTTACGTGATCAGGCACAACGCCTGGCCGAGGTGGTCTCGGTATTTAATGTCGGCACGGCCCACACGGTGCAGAGCACGGCGGCGTATAGACCCCCGCCACCGGCGAAAAAAGTCGCCACGCCATCGTTGCCCAAAAAACCCATGAAGCTGGTACCGCACCAGCCGACCGTTGCCAAGGTGAAGAACGATGAGTGGGAGAGTTTTTGATCACGCCACACCTATCTCCACCGGCAGCGCCGTCTTCGTCACCACTTGACGCAGCACAAAGCTGGAGTGCACGCCGGTGACCCCTTCGATGCGGGTGAGCTTGTTGAGCAGCAGCGCTTGGTAGTGGTCCATGTCGCGCACCACTACCTTGAGCTGGTAGTCGGCATCCTGCCCGGTGATCAGCAGGCACTCCAGCACCTCGGGCAGCAGGCCCACCGTGGTCTCGAAGTTGGCAAAACGCTCGGGTGTGTGCCGATCCATGGCAATGTGCACCAGCGCCATCAGTGACAGGCCCAGCTTTTTGGCATCCAGCATGGCGCGGTAACCGGTGATCAGACCCGACTCCTCCAGCGCCCGCACCCGGCGCAGGCAGGGCGAAGGCGACAGGCCAATGCGGTCGGCCAGGTCCTGGTTGTTGATGCGGGCATCGGCTTGCAGAATGTCGAGGATTTGCTGGTCATAGCGATCAAGTTTCATGTTTATGCCATTTTTTATTGAAATAAAAGCAGAGTATGCCAAAGTATTTCTTTTGAAGGGCAAAAACGCAATTCTCTGCCCGGCCTGCAGACCTACACTGAAGTCATCTGTTACCCACAGCCCAAGCAACACGGCCACCCGCCACTGTTGCGCAGTCTGACCCCACAAGGGTCGGCATTGCGAATCCAAGCCCCCTGGCCAACCCAAGGCCTGAGGGGTTGATTTATTTCATTGTTTTTGCCTCTAGCGCTTATGTAGACTGCGTCAGTAGCTATTTTTTATAGAGCAAATGGATTTGTGTGCTGGTCTATTTCACTCGCCCTTGATGGGTGCCCGTTGGAATCTTGAATACCATGTGCAGCTTGTGATGTGCTGCGCCATTCCAGCCGTCAATGAATCCCCCTGCTTATAAAGGACTTGTGATGTTTCGTTATTTGGTCATGACCGTTCGCACGCCGCAGTTTCAGCCGTCGGTGATCGACGCGCACTACGCGTTTCTGGAGCGTTTGCGCCAGCAGAATCAGCTTGAATTGGCTGGGCCGTTCACCGACAAGTCGGGCGGCGCTTACCTGATCAAGGCCGCCAGCCTGGACGAAGCCAAAGCCCTGGCCTTCAGTGACCCGGTGCACACCAGCGGCTCGTCCATCGTCACGGTCTACGAATGGAATGCCAAGTGAAGCCGGGGAGGGCCAGCGTATGACCCTGGAATGGCGAGACACCCAGGATGGTGTGGACTGGGACGAACTGACCGAGCTGTACCGACTCGCCCCACTGGGCAACAAAAAGGCCGCTGAATTACAAACCGTGTTCAGCGCCAGCCTGTTCAAGTGTTTTGTTTACGACGCGGGCCAACTGGTTGGCGCAGGCCGGGTGCTGGCCGACGGGGTCGATTGCGCCTACCTCTGCGATGTGGCCGTGCACCCGAGTTTTCAGGGTACGGGGCTGGGCAAGGCCTTGGTGTCCCGGCTGGTGGCGTTGTCGCGCCACCACAAAAAAATCATCCTGTATGCGGTACCTGGCAAAGAGGTGTTTTACCGCAAACTGGGTTTCAGACGCATGAACACGGCCATGGCTATCTTTGCTGACCCAGCGCAGGCGCTGGAGCGAGGGTATATCCGAGAAGACTGAGTCAGGGTTTCGTTTTGATCAGGAGCCAATATGGACAAAATCGACCTCAAGAAAGACCTCAAATCGCTCTACCAACCCAGTGCCAAACAGGTGGTGGAAGTGGACGTACCGGCGTTCAAATTTCTGATGATTGACGGTGAAGGTGATCCGAACACGGCACCAAGCTATGCGCAGGCCATCGAGGCTCTGTTTGCGGTGTCCTACACCGCCAAATTCATGCTCAAGAAAGGGGCACAGTCCATCGACTACGCCGTCATGCCGCTGGAAGGGCTGTGGTGGGCTGATGACATGTCGGCTTTTGTCAGCGGTGACAAGGCTCAATGGAAGTGGACCATGATGGTGATGCAACCGTCATTTGTGCCCGATGACCTCATCCATGCAGCCATGCTGGAAGCCCAAAAGAAGAAAAACCTGCCCGGCATCGACCGGTTGCGGCTGGAGGAGTTTGCAGAAGGGCATTGTGCTCAGGTACTGCACATCGGCCCGTTTTCAGAAGAAGGGCCAACGATTGAGCGCCTGCACGCCTACATGGATGCGCGGGGCGGGCGCACCGGCAAACACCACGAGATTTACCTCAGCGACATCCGCCGGGCCGACCCGAAGAAGTGGAAAACCATCGTCCGTCAACCCATGTCCTAAGAAGCCAACCGGTATTCAGGCCTTGCGGTCACAGCGCAGCACATTCTCCGGGTCGCGGTAGAACGCGCAGTGGGTGCTTAAAGCTTCTTTCAGGCGCTGGCGGGCGCGGTGAATCCTGATCTTGGCGGTGGCCAGGGTGCAGGCGCAAATCTCGGCGGTCTGCTCAGTGGACAGGCCCTCCAGATCATGCAGCACCAGCGCGGCGCGGTAGTTGTCGGGCAGGCTGTCGATCACGCCGCGAATGCAGGCATTCATCTCGCCCAGCACCATTTTGTCGTCTACCGCGGTATCCGGGTCAACCACTTCGGCAGCCTCATCCAGCTCGACGATGTGCCAACGTCGATCCGGGTGACGCAGGTAATCGGCTGCCACCCGGTTGGCAATGGCAAATGCCCAGGTCTTGAGCGACGAGCGGCCCGCAAAGTCTGGCAAGCCCTGATTGATGCGCATCAGGGTTTCCTGCGACAGCTCTTGCGCCACGGCAGGGTCACCCACATAGCGCTCAAGGTAATGCCGCAGCGCCTGCGTCAGATCGTCGGCAATCGCCCGAAACGTGGGCGGCTCAGCTTCATCGTTCATTCTGGATTCCTCGGTTGAACGCGCTCAGGCAGGCCGCAGGAAGCGCGTCCGGGTCAGCGATGCGCCACACCTCAAAGTGCCTGCGCATCTTCAGCCCGATGGTCAGCAACACGCATTGGCTACGCTTGGGCCGGATGTTTGTGCACAGCCGCATCCAGAGGCCGATGCGGCCCCGGTGGCCTCAGGTGCAAAGCCGGGCAGCATGGCCAGCGCCGTCTGCAGCGTCTTGCGCGCCGGAACCTGGCGGATTTTGTCGGCATGCAGGATGGCGGCGTGGATGGCCGCATCGCTCAGGCCCACTTGCCGTGCCTGTGGAATGTGGTACTCCATACAAGGCGGGCAGTTGCTGCCCATGGCGGCGCCAATGGCCACCAGTTCAAGGTCTCGGGGGCTTAAATCATTCATGGTGTTCTCCAATAGGGTTTCGGTTGATGGACGGCTTTGGTCATCCACCTTCTTAGACGGTAACCTGGACACAAAAGATACACCTTTGCCATCCAATACCAACTTCGTTAAGCTTGCAACTTTGACCACTGCATAAGGAGCCTCCATGCCCCATACTGAATTTCCTGTTGCGATTGCCGCTCTGGAGGCGCCGCGCCGCGCGACCCCTTCCACTTACCCGGAACCCTTTGCCTCACGTATGGCGGGCCGGGAAAAACGCACGCTGGGTGATCTTTTTGGGCTGAGCAACTTCGGGGTGAACCTGACGCGCCTAGCCCCCGGGGCCATGTCCGCCCTGCGGCACGCCCACACCGTGCAAGACGAATTCATTTACCTACTGGAAGGGCACGCGGTGCTGGTCACCGACGCAGGCGAGACCGCGCTGTCGCCCGGCATGTGCGCCGGTTTCAAGGCCGGCACGGGCGACGGCCATCAGCTTATCAACCGCTCCAATGCCGATGTGGTCTACCTCGAAGTTGGCGACCGCAGCGCGGGTGACACCGCCAGCTACCCGGACGATGACCTGAAAGCCAGCTTGGGCCCGGACGGCAAATATCTGTTCACGCACAAAGACGGTACGGGGTATTGAGGAGGCGAGGGTTCGGGCCTTGGCGTGGCGAATGGCCACCAACCATCGGATCGGGTTCCATTAAATTTTGAGTGATATGGATCTCTAGTCAAGCTGGATAAAGCGCTGGTAGCTATCAATAGAGGAGTGTTTGGTGGCTTTGTTTGGGTGACGCCAACGGGTGGTGAGGCAGGAGTGGGGTCAAGATGGTGAACTAATTTCTAGGTTTTAGTGACAGGTATCGACCCATAGCTGACATGGCGTCAGTCCCATTTCGACGCGGGAAGCAGTCGCGCGACGTTTGACATGGAAGGCGGAAGAGCCCGTTGCACTTTGGTTGGTAAACAGCGCGTTCAGTTTGGCGATTTAGTCGGCAACTAAATCTCGGCCCATCAACTCTCGTCGCCAGTGTTGATCTCCGGCAACAGCTGGCCCTTCGCGGCGGGTTCAGTTTCTTCGACGCTGATTCAGGGAAATGCGACTAGGATGGCTTGCTCGAATGCAAGTGCGCGGGTACACAGGGCGGTCACGTCGCTCCATCCTGTGGCGACTGCGCTCGCAGCGGCCAGGCGGCTCTTACGGTCCTTCTTGTTGACGCGCAGATTGAGCGGCAACACCTGCATCTGCGCTTCGATGTTTAAATTGCACTCAAGACTCACGAGCGAGGCGTGACCGGCAGGCAACTTGGCCGCAGCCTGCCAGGTGCCCGTGTTCATTGCGGGGATGCACACCACCGTCTTGGGGCCGGGTACTGCAGGCTGCAGCCACGACAGCAAAACAGCGTACAGGTCGTCTGGCGGCAGAGTCGCAGGAGGGCAATGGGTAGGGCATGGCAAAGTTTGCCAGCTTTTGGCAGCAGCATCGGCGTTCGTGTAGGGCGGACGCAGGTTTGCGTATGAGAAAGTAGCCACGTCCGCATCCAGTTGGATAACGACGCCATCAAAAGTCGAGAGGATGGGGTCGTCCTCGATCAGACCACCATTCGGCGGGCATCGTGCGGCCTGTTGCTGACACCACTTCAAGACCCCGCCCCAGCCGGTGCCCATATCGGGCTTGGTAGCCTCAGGCTGTAGTTGCGTCAACACGAAGCTGCGGGGAGTAAGAATGCTCTTCAGTGCCGCCTCAATAACTTCACGCTCTGTCGGGCCTTCGCCGACCAGAGCAATTCGCAGTGGACTAGACATTTGGCACCGCCCCCAGGTGCCCCATCATCCACAAGCGCGAAAGCGGGTATTCACGATTCAGAGCCTTCAACTCTGGCGTCGGATCCAGCCTTCGAACCACGGTGTGGCCGTGGCTGTCTCGGTCAACGGCGAACAGGCGAACCTCGTCATTGTCCAGATCCAGTCCGTCCAGCACCGCAGGATTGTGGGCCGTAAACATCAGCTGCCGACTGCGCGTGGCCGAGCCCATGGTGGCGCCCGAACGCACCTGAGTCAGCCAGCCTACTAGTCGAGCGGTCAAGGCGGTGACCAGCCGAGGATTCAAAGCCTGGTCCAAATTGTCGATGGCGACCAACGCAGGGCTGCGCGGCGACAGGCACAGCGCGGCGGTAAACAGCACGTACAGCACACCTTCACTGGCATCAAATGCCGTCAGCTCGTTGCGGCTAGTGGCCATAAAACGATCGGTGAACTTCAAGACCTCTTGGCTGCGCGCCACCGATGGCGAGAGCAGCGCCTGCACGCTGCGCGAGGTGCCAACGTCTGCCGCCCAATCGACCAGGCCAAGTAGGTCATCCAGCAAATCGCCTTGAGACTCCTCGGCGAAGCGTTTCAAGTCGGCTACCGCCTCGGCCAGTCGCCCCCCCGACAAACCCAGTGGTTCGCGTGTCTGCGGGTCAGGCAGCATGCCGCGCAAAGTGGGCGTATTAGGACAGTAAATCGCGTACTGCTGCAGCTGTTGCAACATCAAAGTCGCCGGGCTCTCAGTGGGCAACTCCACTAGCTTGAGCGCTGCGAGGCCGACCTTGGGGTTGAGATTACCTATGCTGCGTACCCCTTCGGTCAGAATGGTTTCGGGACCATCTGTCAGCGTCTCGGTCTTGAACGACCAGGCTGGATCTGGGGACTCCAGCGGGTTCAATAGGCTTACCTTGTAGGTGGCGCCACTCTCGGCCACGGCTTCCAGACCGATGTGCGGCAAACTGCGAAAGTCCTGGAAAGACGATTTGAATAGTCGCGGCAAGCCGGGGCGTACGCCACGACGCTGCAGCGCCTCGTCGTCCACGGCGCCATTGGCGGCGGCACCGAGCACCCCCAACGCCTCTAGCACGTTGCTCTTGCCCACGCCGTTCGCGCCAATGAAGCAGTTCACCACACCCAGCTCAATATCCAGTTCTGTGATGGATTTGAAGCCGCGAATCTTCAGTTGCCGAATCATTGTTCTTCTCCAGTGTTGGCTTGCATCGCAGGAACAACGAGCATGCGTTGAAAAAAATCGGTGGATCTCAGCCTGCAATAGCAAATTTAACTATTCGATGCTACCTGAGGGGACTACCGCTCCCTTGGCCTGAGCCCGAAGTCGCCTGAGCTTCCTCCAAAGGTTGGCGATATTGTCGCCGCGCTTGATGGCGCTTGACGGCTAGTCCGGATCAAGGTCGAGTAAAGCCGCTTATTTGGGCGACATCCAGGCTCTCGCGGGGGGCAACCGCTATCCGGTTGGTTGGGGCATACCCGGGAGCTGTCGATCGCGAACGGCAGCTCTTGGCCCTCAAGAGTCATCCCCAGTCCAAAAACCACGACTAACAAACCCCCGCACCCATCGAGCAAGCACTGACTTTTTCCCTGAATTTTGTCTTCCCGTTCGAGTTCAAAAGGCGTATGCCAGCGGGGGGGTGATTAAAACTTTCGCCCCGCCAACCCCGATGTATCTGGCGCACAAAGACGGCACGGCGTATTGAGGTGCGGTTTCAGGTCTTGGCGTGACGATGGCCACCAACCCCGGGCGGGGCGCTGCTTGCTTTGGGGGCCTTGCATTTCTTATTCTTGTCCTGCGCAGGCCAACAATTCGCATGTGGCGAGGCAAGCCCACTTATCTATATCAAATTGGCAATTAAATCTGCAGATGTTGCATGCCGTCATCAGTTCAGACCCACCGCCCGCGGGCGCAAAAAACGCGTTGGTCAAAGCACTCTTGAAGTCTGCACTCACTTGGCCATTGGCACTCGCAAAGACCGTGCGCAAGCTGGCATGCGTGGTCTGCGTTTGTTGCGAAGCCGCTTGCAGCGCCGTCAGCAAGTCATCTGCCAGATGCCCTGGTTTGGCCTTGAAGGCGCTGCCCATGAAGTTGATCGCATCAATGCTTTGCAGGCCCAGTGCATCGAGCACCTGGGTTTGTGCGGCTTTGATGCGCTGGCTGTCCGGGTACAGGCGCAGCGCCTGGGGGGAGAGCGTGGCAAACCAGGCCGTGGGTTCTGCGCCAATCAGGCGGGTTACCACCAGATCGGTCAGCGGTGTGATGTTGAGCACGCCGCCGTCAGTGCTGGCGCTTAACGCGTGATAACGCAGGCCGTTGACCAGAGGGTCGGCGTTGACCTGGGCGGCACAGGGTGCGCGTTGGGCGCTGAGGGTGAGCTGCCAGTCGCCCGCCGTGTTGGTGCGGGTCGTCAAGACCGGGCCGCTGGCGCAGACCAGGGACACTTGCGCATCCACCAGCGGCGCACCGGTGGCTGCCGTGCCGCGCAAGACCGGGGCATCACCCCCGCCGCAGGCGGCCAGCCCAAGCGCGACAGCGATGACCATGGCGGTGTTGCACCAGTCTTTGGGGGTTTGCGGTTTCATGGCTGTGCCTTGCATGAAGGTTGCGATGCCGTGACTCTACCCCTGAGCCCACAACAAGTCTGTAACAAAACGAGGTTCTCGTGCTTGTCTGGGTGATGGGAATTGCAGCCCAAACTTTGGATAAAAAGTGCTTGTGGTGCTTGTTGAATATACGCAAGCAGCTATTTATTAAATAGCATTCGGATGACCGATCAGCTTCATGCACCCGCCATGTCCAGTGGGGAGATGACAGACAAGCCAGCAGCGGCAAAAGGCGAGGTGTCACTATCGCCAAGCCATGTGTTGCAGTGATGGACGCGATATAACCACCTGGGGGGCCATGGCCTGGCATCTACCGGTATAAAGCACCGACGATTCACTTGGGGCGCAGGCTCTACCTCGGTGTCTACCGGCCAACCGCAGTGGATACACTGAAAGTGAAAGGCGTCCAGGCGCAGTGAAGCCACATGCCGCCCCTGCACCTCAAGGAGTTTCCCCATGCCATCCTGAAAATAGCAGCCTTCTCCGACGGTGACACCGGAGGCGCGGCTGATGCACGACGACTGACCACTGCGGCCATGAAAGGGCTTGGCATCAAGTTGAAACTGATTTTTAGTGTTGATTTTGCCTGTAGTGCATGTTCTATATGCGCAAACAGCTATTAAATGTGTAGCTATTTTTTCCAATTCCTGACTTCCCGATCCGCCAGAAGAGTCGGTTGGCACAAGCGTCTGCTTATCCCGGCGTTGTAGGAGCGTCGGCAGGCGCGAATCGTGGCTGCATACGTTTCTGGCAAACTGCCGTATCCCCACCAGAAGTGATCTCCATGAACCCTGCACCGCATACCCCCGCTCAACCGCCAGACGGCCTGCTCACTTATCGCCTGCTCACCGGGCCGGATGACGCGGCCTTTTGCCGCCGGGTCAGTGATGCCCTGGCCCTGGGCTACCAGCTCTATGGCTCACCTGCAGCCACGTTTAATGGCGTGAATGTGATCGTGGCGCAAGCCATTCTCTGGCCCAGCAACCAGAGTGTTGCCGCCAAGTCTCGATGAGCCTGCACAGGAAGAATCCCATGCCCACATCATTCGCCCATGGAAGTTGCCTGTGTGGTGCGGTACGGTTTGAGGCCGGTCTGCCGCCCAAGTGGGTGGCACATTGCCATTGCACACGTTGCCAGCGGGCACACGGCGCGGCTTTTGTGACCTGGGTCGGGGTCGACGCAGTCGACACGGTGGTGTCGGATACCCGCAGCGCGTTGACTTGGTACACCACATCCGAAGGCGCAAGCCGTGGTTTTTGCCACACCTGCGGTAGCCCCATGTTTTTCAAATCACCACGCTGGCCGGGTGAGTTGCACATCGCCCGTGCGTTGTTCCTTGAGCCTGTAGACCTGATGCCACAATCCCATGTGCACTTTGATACACGCGTCAACTGGGTCTGTCTGGGTGACAGCCTGCCGGTAGAGGTTGATGCGGTTTGACTCACCCTCTCTTACCAATACACGTCATGAAAAAAATCATCCTCGTCACCGGTGGCTCCCGGGGCATTGGCGCTGCTGTGGCGCAAGGGGCGGCCGAACAAGGCTACGCGGTTTGCATCAGCTACCTCCATAACCAGGCGGCGGCCGAGGCGGTGGTGGCTACCATCCGCCAGAACAACGGCGAGGCCATGGCCGTGCAGGCGGATGTGGCGCTTGAAGACGATGTGGTTCGGCTTTTTAGGCAGGTCGATGCCACGTGGGGCCCGTTGAGCGCCCTGGTCAACAACGCCGGGGTACTTGCCCGCCAAGCACGCGTGGACGAGATGGACAGTGCCCGCATCCAGCGTATTTTGGCCACCAACGTGATCGGCAGCTTCATTTGTGCACGCGAAGCGGTGCGGCGTATGTCCACCCGGCACGGCGGCAGCGGCGGGGCCATCGTCAACCTGTCCTCCCGCGCGTCGCACCTGGGAGCTCCGGGCGAATATGTCGACTACGCCGCTTCCAAGGCCGCCATTGACACCCTGACCATTGGTTTGTCGAAAGAGGTGGCGGCTGAGGGTATTCGCGTCAATACGGTGTCTCCCGGTGTCATCTACACCGACATCCATGCCAGTGGCGGCGAGCCGCAGCGGGTGGATCGGGTGAAAGAGGCCATACCGATGAAACGTGGTGGTTATCCTCAAGAAGTTGCCAAGGCCGTGCTTTGGCTGCTGTCAGCGGACGCGTCTTACACCACCGGTGCCACGCTGGACGTGGCGGGCGGCCGTTAGTTCTCAACGCCCTGCGTGGTTGGGATCGTGCCTTGTTGGAAACACCGGATCAAAAATGGCATCAACCATTGGATTGGTAGGCGGCCACGCCAAAGGCAGAGTAAGCCGAACTTGGACTGGTGCTGGAACCCCAGGCACTTTGTGTCGTCGACAGCTTCTGTACCGCCGCAAGCAGCGCACTCTGGTGTGCCTTCAGGGTGGTGGATTGCTGGTTCAGTGCGCTCATTGCATCGCTGACCCCGCCACCGCTGGCCAATTCGTTGGCGGCCGTCTTGTCCAACGCCTGGCCAATTTGGGCCAGGGTGTTCTGGACAAAGGAGGCATCTTTTTGTTGTGCGGCATCGAATTTCGCCGTATCAAACGTCAGCGTGCCGTCCGCCTGAGGTTTGAGGCCGATTTTTTTTAAGGCATCCATGGCTGCGGGCGTGTTGGCCAGGGCCCGGTTCAAGTCCCGGCTGACCCGGTTGGCATTGCTGGATGACATCAATGCCCCGCTGCTGCTGGTGGCCGTGCTGTGAGCCGTAGTGATGGCGGTGTTGAACCGGGTCACCAAACTTTGAAGGGCTGTCTTGATGTCCGCCGCAGTTGAGCTTGTTTTCAGGTTGCCCAGCGCGCGGGCTGCCAACTGGGTATCCGATACCGCTGACTTGAGTTTGCCAAAGGAGGACAGTTGTGCACTGGTGATGTCAAGCTGTGTCTGGAGCCTGGCATCCACCGAGGTGATGGTGCGCGACACCTGGCTGGTGCTGCTGGCCGCCTGGGTGGAGGTCTGGGAACTGCTCAGTTGGCTGGATGTGTTGAAATTGGTGAGCGAAGAAAGGTTCATCGGTGAGTCTCCCTGAAGACAGCGCCAACCATAGCGGATGCACCGGTTCATCAAGCCGGAAAATGATCGGTAAATCCAGGCTTTTTATGGGCATACCCGAATCAGCATGCCCAATCCTTGGTGGTGCGTACCACCGCATGCTCTAACATTGCAGCCATGCATACCACCGCCCTTGTCCTTTTCTCCGGCGGGCAGGACTCCACCACCTGCCTGGCCCATGCCCTGGCGCGTTACCAGCGCGTCGAAACCATTGCCTTTGATTACCGCCAGCGCCATCGTATTGAGCTTGATGCGCGTCTGAATGTGCTGCGCGAGCTGCGTGTACGCTTTCCACAATGGTCCGCCAAGTTGGGCGAAGATCATTTGCTGGATCTGGCCGTGCTGGGCGAGGTGAGCGACACCTCGCTCACCCGTGACACGGCCTTCAAGATGGAAGCCAGCGGCCTGCCCAACACCTTTGTGCCGGGACGCAACCTGCTGTTCATGACCCTGGCCGCCGCACTGGCTTACCGGCGTGGCCTGCAAGTGCTGGTCACCGGGGTTTGCGAGACCGACTTTTCCGGCTACCCCGATTGCCGTGACGACACCATGAAAGCCCTGCAGCTGGCCTTGTCCCTGGGCATGGATCAGCGCTTTTTGATCGAAACCCCGCTGATGTGGATCGACAAGGCACAAACCTGGGAATTGGCACGTACCTTGGGCGAGCAATCGGGCCAGCCCGATGGTGGCCAGACCTTGGTGAACCTGATCGTGGAACACACCCATACCTGTTACCTGGGTGATCGTCACCAGCGTCACGTCTGGGGTTATGGCTGTGGAACCTGTCCAGCCTGCGAGTTACGCGCCAAGGGTTACGCGGGTTTTGTCAACCGGGCGTAACCCCTCATCCGGCAGGTTGACAGGGGCAGCGGACAGGCCTCAATACTCTTTTTTGTCTGTCCACATGCTGGCATCGAAGCGCACCACGCGGTTGCGCCCGGTGTCTTTGGCGCGGTAGAGGGCTACGTCGGCATACTTGACGGCCTGCCAGAACGTGTCGCTGTCAGACGGGAAGTCGGACAGACCGATGGAAATGGTCTTCTGGATCACCACCCCGGCCACGGTGGTCTTGAGCTTTTCGACTTCGGCGCGGATTTTTTCAGCCACCCGGTCAGCGCTGCCTGAGTCCGAGTCTTGCAGGATGATGAGGAATTCTTCCCCGCCATAACGGATCACCATGTCCGAGGCGCGCACCGACTGCTTGAGGACCTTGGCCAGTGCCTTCAGCACGGCATCCCCCGCATCATGACCATAGGTGTCGTTGACCATCTTGAAGAAATCAAGATCCAGCATCATGATCGCCAGATGGGATTTTTTACGCTGGGCGTTGCTGATCAACGTTTCGACATACTCTTCCAGGAAACGCCGGTTGTTCAGGCCCGTCATGGGGTCACGCAAGTTGGCTTCACGCAGGGTTTCCATCAGGCGTTTGGTTTCCAGCACGGGTGCGGCCTCCCGCAGGTAGCCGTTAACATAAGTTTCCAGCGTCAGCAGGCGCTGCTGATCCTGTGTCGTGCTGACCAGTTGCAGCACGCTGCCCACCGAGCCTGACTGGATGACGGGAAAACACAGGTAGTGTGTCCCGGCCTCGGTCGGGCGAAAGGCGTAACAGATGTCGGGTGTGGTGATGCCATCCACCTTGTGGCCGGTACGCCGTGCTCGGCAGCCTTCCGGGCGAATCAGGATTTGCGGGTCGCACCAGCGGCAGTCGTTGCCCACCTGGCCATCCACCACAATCGGAATCATCTGGTGCTTCTGGTTGTTGAGTTCGTAGATTGAGAAGGTCTTCAGGTGGTGGTCATGTTGCAACATGTTGGAGAGTCGTTGATAGATCTCCATCTTGGTTTCATCTTCCTCAATAGCTTGTTTGAAGTGGGCCGCCTTGGTCAGGCCGTCGACCATGTCAATGGTGGAACTGAGCAGGTTTTCGCCAGGGGTGGATACCCGGCCCGTCAGGCGTGAGACGCTGTTGCCAATGCGGTTCAGCCCATCATCGAGAAATTTCAGGAGGCGATTCAGATCCGCCGCGATGTGACCAATTTCATCGTTGGTTTTTTGCTCCAGATGGGATTTGAAATCACCTTCGAGGGCTTGATGTACGGCACTCTCAACCGCCCGTGCGGTATTGGAAATGGGTTTGAGCATGCGCCGCATCAGGCTGATCAACAGCAGGGTAAAGACCAGTACCACGGTCACAATGCCGGCGACCGCCAGCAGGGCCTGGTTGCGGATGGCCGAGATGGACATGGTCATGGAGACCACGCCCAGCACCGCCCCCTCAGCCACCTGATGACATTGCAGGCAATTCGGGCTGCCATGTGAGGAAGCGATGTAGGGAATGGTGCCCTTGAAGACCAGGTCATCCCCTTCGTCGGCCAGTTTGAACTGCGGCACACCCAGGCGAAATGCCTTGAGCACATCTTCGTCGCTGTCTGTTTCCTGTTTGAGGCCGGGGCCAAATTGTTGCACCACCAGTGGCGAGCGAGTCACCTTGGCCGATTTCAGGCCTTGAACTTCCAGCAGCCGGTTGAGGAAACTCTCACGCTTGGCAATCGTGCCGTTGATCATGGACTCGGTCAGGTGAACCCGCACAATCTCGGCGGCAGTACGGATGTTTTCTGTAGCCGAGATGATGGAGAAGGTTCGAAAGGCGTACAGGCTGATGGCGATCAGTGCGGCCATCAGCATGCCGACGATGGCGGTAAAAAACAGGGTTGCTTTGGTGTTGAGATTCATACACGCAGTGCGAAGTCAGACGATGTGGTTTCAAGTATCGCATTCAAAACCAGGGGCGCGGGGTCTGGGCGATGCAGGACGCAGGTGTTTTGAGATACCACTGCGCCACTGTCATAAACAACACATTTCCGACATGTGCAGTGGGTGAATCCGTCGGGCGGAGGGTTCCAGATCCGACAAAACGACCGGTTGAATCAGCCTGCGCGGGCACAAATGCAGCAGAAACAGATGGCACGCCCCTTGCAATAAAGATCGCAAAGGATGCCACACCATGCCGCAAAACCTCATCATCAACGACACCACCTTGCGCGACGGCGAACAAACTGCCGGAGTGGCTTTTACGGTCGATGAGAAATGTGCCATTGCCTGTGCGCTGTCTAGCGCCGGTGTGCCAGAAATGGAAATTGGCATCCCCGCCATGGGGGAGGAAGAAATTGACTGCATCAACGCCATCGCTGCGTTGGAGCTGCCCGCCAGCCTGATGGTCTGGGGCCGCCTGACCGATGCCGATCTGGCCAGCGCGTTGCGCTGCCAGGCGGACATTGTTCATCTGTCGATTCCGGTGTCAGACATTCACCTGCAGCATAAGTTGCGCCAGTCGCGCGAATGGGTGTTGATGCAGGTGACACGGGTCATCGAAAAAGCCGTTGCCAGTGGTCGCAAGATCTCATTGGGGGCGGAAGATGCGTCGCGTGCCGAGCCGGATTTTCTGGCCCTGGTGGCGCGGCGGGCGCAGGCTTGTGGTGCCAGCCGGATCCGCTTTGCCGACACCCTGGGGGTGCTGGACCCGTTCACCACTTATGACGCGGTGGCGCGACTGCGTGAAGCGGTGGATATCGAGATTGAAATCCACGCCCACAACGATCTCGGCTTGGCCACCGCCAATACGCTGGCGGCCTTGCGTGCCGGGGCCACCCATGCCAATACCACGGTCAACGGCTTGGGTGAGCGTGCGGGTAATGCGGCGCTGGAAGAAGTGGTGATGGGTGTGCGCCACCTGCACCATGCCAAGACCGGTGTGAATACGCAGGCGCTGGTGTCCATTTCCCGTCTGGTAGCCCGCGCCTCTGGCCGTCAGGTGGCTTTCAACAAAAGCATCGTCGGGGATGCTGTGTTCACGCATGAATCCGGCATCCATATTGATGGCTTGCTGAAAAACGCCTCTACCTACGAGAGTTTTGATCCCTCGGAACTGGGCCGCCATCGCAGCACGGTACTGGGCAAACACTCTGGCTCACAGGCGGTGCGCCAGGCCTATGGCCAGTTGGGGGTGGTGCTGGACGATGACGCGTTGACCGCCCGCCTGCTGGCGCGTATCCGCGACCATGCCATGCGGGTCAAGCAGGAAGCCACCGTCGATGAGCTGCGCAGCTTTTTGCTGGAGTCGCTGGAGGTTTCGCCATCTCATGCTCATGCCGCCAGCGGCATGGCCACATAAGGTCAGGCATGGATGCCAAGACCTTGCCCTTCTTCAAACCATAACCCGGGAGTAAACATCATGGAAACCTTTCTTCAACAACTCAAGGCACTGTCTTCTGCCGAGGACTTTCTGCAGTACTTTGGCGTACCGTTTGACCAAGGGGTGGTTAATGTCAGCCGCCTGCACATCCTGAAGCGCTTTTTTCAGTACATCCGCCAGGAAAACCTGTTGGCACAAACCGATGAAGTGGGGCTCTACACCTTGTACCGCGTGCAGTTGGTCAAGGCTTATTCGGACTTTGTGAAATCGACCCCTGCACAAGAGAAGGTTTTCAAGGTGTTTCAGGATGTGAATGGCCGCCAGCACGTGACGCTGGACAGCCTCAAAGCGTCGCTGCCGCGGCGCGCCATGGCCTGACGCCGTTGAAGTATCTGTTGGAAACCCGGTAACCCTGACATGCCAAAGGATGCTCCCGTGAAAAAAGATTCATCTGCCCATGCCGCATATCCCACCGAGGGAAATGTGGTGACCCAACCCCGCACACTGGGCCGTCGTCGGCTGATGCTGATGGCCGCTGTTCTGCCACTGGCCGCCTGGCGTATCCAGCAGGATGCGCAGGCCGCGCCGTTGCGCTGGGAGGGTATGGCCATGGGAGCACCGGCCTCTTTGGTGCTTCACCATGGTGGAGATACGGCGGGGGCACAGGCTGCGCTTGCCGCCACTCTGGCCGAAGTGTCCCGACTGGAAGCCATGTTCAGCCTGTTCCGTGCCGACTCGGTGTTGTCCCGGCTCAACCGCACGGGTCGTGTTGACAATGTGCCGCCCGAATTTGTGTCGCTGCTGAGTACCGCACTGGAGATGGCAGCAGGTTCCAACGGTGTGTTTGACCCCAGTATTCAACCGCTGTGGAGTCTGTACTTTGACCACTTTGTGGTGAAAGGCAAGACGCAGCCACCTGCTGCTGAGAAGCTGGCGCAGGCCCGGGCCCTGGTGGGTTGGCGTGGTGTGCAGTTGACGGGTACCTCGGTCTCGCTGGCACGTGCCGGCATGGGCCTCACACTGAATGGCGTGGCACAGGGTTTTGTGACCGACCGCTGCAGCGCGGTGCTGCGCGCGCATGGCTTCAGCCACATGCTGGTGGACATGGGTGAGCCACGTGCCGTGGCGGCCAAACCCGATGGTTCAGCCTGGCAAATTGGTTTGGCCGATCCCCGTGATCCCAGTCGCGCATTACATACGTTGTCGGTGCTGGATCAGGCGGTGGCTACATCCGGTGGTTATGGCACGCGGCTGGATGCGGCAGGTCTCTACACCCACCTGATCGATCCGCGCACCGGGCGCACCGCGCCGGCGTTTGAAAGTGTCAGCGTGGTGGGGCCCACGGCCACCCAGGCTGATGTGCTGTCGACCGCACTGGCCTTGATTCCCCGTAGCGATGTGTCGGCACGCCTGGCCTTGCTGCACACGCAGCCGGGTTGCCGTGCAATTTGTATTGACAGCGCTGGTCAGGTGAGTGAGTTGTCATGAACACGCAGCACGATTGCGCTGATGATTTGATCGAAGGCCTGGCCCGTGTGGTGGCGCTTGACGGTGACCAGGTCTGGCTGGTGGCTGAACAGCCCGCAGCCTGCGGCAGTTGCGCCACACGCAGCGCCTGTGGCAGTGGTGACAGCAAGCCGGGGGCCAGCTGGCGTGTGTCGCGCACACTCGGCCATGGTCAAGCCCAGTTGGCCTTGGGGGACACCGTTCGTATTGGTGTGGATCGCAACGCACTCATCCGTGCGACGCTCACCGCTTATGCCTTGCCGCTGGTCACGATGCTGATCGCCGCTATGAGCATGCAGGGTGCCGGTGATGCCATGGCCATAGTTGCCGCGCTTGTGGGGCTGGTGGCCGGGGTGGTGGCTGCCAAAGGGATGGCCCGGCGTTGGCGCAATGCCTTGGTGCCGGTGGTGCTGGGGCGTGTCCAGAGTGCGGCAAGTTCGGCATGTGGCACGGCCATGCATGGGCATCCAGCGGCTGCTTTGCGCGGTATAGCCATTCCCGTGATTCACCAAAGGAGTCTGTGATGCAAGATTTTTTACTGGTGCTGCTGAGCACAGCGATTGTCAACAACGTTGTGCTGGCCAAGTTTTTGGGCCTGTGTCCCTTTATGGGAACCTCCTCACGTATTGACACTGCCGTGGGTATGGGACTGGCGACCACCTTTGTGCTGACCTTGTCCACCGGTTTTGTCTGGGTGGTCGAGGCACTGCTGTTGGCCCCACTGGACCTGAGCTTTCTGCGCACGATGTCGTTCATTCTGGTGATTGCCGCCGTGGTGCAGTTCACCGAGATGGTGATTCGCCGCATTTCACCACCCTTGTATGAGGCGCTGGGGGTCTATCTGCCGCTGATCACCACCAACTGCGCGGTGCTGGGGGTGGCCTTGTTGACGATTCAGGGCGGGTATGGGTTTGCGACCAGTCTGTTGCGCGGTTTTGGCACGGCAGCCGGTTTTGGTCTGGTACTGGTGATTTTTGCCGGCCTGCGCGAGCGGCTGGCGCTGGCCGAGGTGCCCAAGGTTTTTGAGGGGGCTCCCATCGGGTTTATCACGGCCGGTGTGTTGTCGCTGGCGTTCATGGGTTTTGCTGGACTGGGAGGTTAATGTGATGGATGCACACATGATGACTCAAGCCGCACAAGCGGTCGGTGCGATTGGCTTGTTGGGCACCGGCCTGGGGGTGGTGCTGGGGGTGGCCGCACGCTACTTGTCCGCCCCGGTGGATGACCGGGCCGAGGCTGTGGCGGCGATTTTGCCGGGATCGAACTGTGCGCAATGTGGTTTTGCGGGTTGCAAACAGGCGGCTGCCGCCATCGTGGACGGGCGGGCTGCGCCCAACTGTTGTCCACCTGGTGGTGCGTCCACTGCGCAGCGTGTGGCTGAAATGATTGGTGTGCGGCTGGCGGTGGATGGTTCCGATGCCACTTTGCCCACCGTAGCTTGGGTGGATGAGGCGCGTTGTATTGGTTGCACCCGGTGTATCCGCAAATGTGGTTCAGATGCCATTGTCGGGTCCATCAAGCAAATGCATACGGTGTTGCCCGAGGCCTGTTATGCCTGTGGCCTGTGTGAAATCGAATGTCCCACCAAAGCCATTGTGATGAAGCCGGTGGTGCCTACGCTGGCCACCTGGCATTGGCCCAAGCCCACGGCTCCACACCGCGTGGCGGCTGGTTGAAAGGAGCTTGTAATGTCACTTTTTCAAGTTCGTGGCGGGGTCAAGCTGAGCTACCGCAAGGAGCTCAGCAGTGAAAGCCCCATTGTGCACATGCCCACACCAAAGCGGGTATGTATCCCTTTGCAGCAGCATGTGGGTAGCCCGGCAGAGCCGGTGGTGGAGGTGGGGCAATGGGTGGGCAAGGGCCAGCTGATCGGGAAAAGCGGGCGCGGTATTTCCGCCAATGTGCATGCCTCCACCTCAGGCATCGTGACAGCGATCGAAGACCACGTGGCACCACATCCCTCCGGTTTGACGCAACTCACGGTGGTGATTGAGGCTGACGGTGACGACCGGTGGGCAGAACTGCCTCCCCCCATCACCGCTGATTTCCCTTTGCCTGCCACCCCCAAGGAGCTGAATGATCGCGTGGCCGCGGCGGGTATTGTGGGCCTGGGGGGCGCGGCTTTTCCGTCAGCGGTCAAGCTTGACATGCGCTACAAATACAGCATTGACACCCTGGTGATCAACGGTGCCGAATGTGAGCCCTACATCACCTGTGATGACCGGTTGATGCGTGAATCCGCCAGCGAAATCATCGACGGTGTGCGCATCATGGCCTATGCCCTGGCAGTTGAGCAGATCATCATCGCCATCGAGGCCAACAAGCCCAAAGCCGTGAAAGCGATGCGCGACGCGGCCAAAGCCGACCGCAGCATCCGGGTTGTGACGGTTCCCACCCGTTTTCCCATGGGCTCGGCCCAGCATTTGCTGCTGGCGGTAACCGGGCGTGAAACACCGGCTGACAAGCGTACCGCTGAGGTCGGCGCCGTGGTGCACAACGTGGCTACCGCGCGTGCTGTGAGTTGCGCCATCCGGCGTGGCGAGCCATTGATCAGCCGTGTGGTCACGGTGTCAGGGTTTGGTGTGCGTGAACCCGCCAACGTGGAGGTGCCGCTGGGCACGTCAGTGGAGGATTTGTTGGCGTTTTGTGGCGGCTTACACCCGGTGCCGACGCTGCTGATCAATGGCGGCCCGATGATGGGCGCACCACTGCCATCGGTACATGCGCCGGTGGTCAAGGGTTCCAGCGGGGTGCTGGCGCTGACAGCCGCTGAAATCAACGAAGGCCCGGAGTCCCCGTGTATCCGTTGCGGCAAATGTGTTTCGGCCTGCCCAGCCGGTTTGGTGCCGGTGGAGATGGCGCAACTGATCAAGCGCGGGGATTTGCAGGGAGCCAAAGCCATTGGCAGCCAGGATTGCATTGCATGTGGTTCGTGTTCCTACATCTGCCCCTCACACATTCCGTTGGCACACTACTTCAGCTTTGCCAACGGGAAGCTGAACGCGCTGGATCGTGATGCCCGTCGGCAAGACCGGATTCGCTCACTGATTCAGGCCCGCAACGAACGTGCAGCCCGTGAAGCGGAGATGAAAAAAGCCGCTGCCGCCGCACGCAAGGCCGCTAAAGCCGCGACCGCTGCCGCCAAAGCAGCGGCCACCGAAACCACTGCCGCAAGCACCACCCAGATGGAGGAGACCACATGAGCACCCTGGCCAACCGTGCCGGACCTTTCACGCACACGGTCAACACCGTCACCCGCACCATGCTGTGGGTCATCCTGGCCCTGACCCCTGCCACGGCTTACGGCCTGTGGCTGTATGGCTGGCCTGCCGTGATGCTGTTTGTCATCACCTTGGTTGCGGCCCTGGCTTTTGAGGCCGTCATGCTCGTGCTGCTGGGGCAGCCGGTGCGCGCACGGCTGTTGGACGGGTCGGCCTTGCTGACCGGCTGGTTGCTGGCGATGAGCCTGCCGCCCTGGGCCCCCTGGTGGATCGGGGTTTTGGGCAGCTTGTTTGCGATTGTGGTGGCCAAGCATCTGTTTGGCGGTTTAGGCCAAAACATGTTCAACCCCGCCATGGTGGCGCGTGTGGTGCTCTTGATTTCATTCCCGGTGCAGCTGACGATGTGGGTGGCGCCGGCTCCTTTGGGGAGCACCACGACCCCTTCCTTCGGTCAGGCGTTGGCGTATGTCAGTGGCTACACGCCCATACCCGAGCACATGAGCGCCGCAACCGCACTGGGCACGTTGAAGACCGAGCTGTCGCGTGGGGTTTCGGTGGAAAAAACCGCTGCGCAACTCCCGCAGCCGCAGCAACTGGCCCTCGGCAACGAGTCCGGCTCAATGGGGGAAACCTCGGCCATGCTGCTGCTTGCGGGTGGGGTGTTGTTGCTGGCCTTGCGCATCATTTCCTGGCATATCCCGGTCAGTCTTTTGGCCACGCTGGCGGTGTTGGCCGCAGTTTCGCATGCCTTACATCCTGACCGATTTGCCTCGATGCCCATTCATCTGCTGTCCGGGGCGGCGATGCTGGGGGCCTTTTTTATTGCCACCGATTACGTCACCTCGCCTGTGTCACGCAGTGGGCAGCTGTTGTTTGGCGCGGGGATTGGCGCGTTGACCTGGGTGATTCGCGCACTGGGTGGCTACCCTGAAGGCCTGGCCTTTGCGGTGGTGCTGATGAACGCACTGGTGCCGTTGATTGACAGGGGATTTCGCCCGCGGGTGTTTGGTCGCAGCTGGCGCGGCACATCTCTGGAAGCCAAGTCACAACCCAAGATCCACATATGAATACGCCCGAGCCAACTTCATCCCCCACACCTGCCACCCCCATGTCAGCCCGTCTTTTTGCGTTGCTGGAGCCCGTTGGCGGCAAGCATGCTTTGGTGCTGGGTGGTTTTTCACTGGCCGCCACTTTGCTGTTGTCACTGGCGTATGGCCTGACCAAGGAGCCGATTGAACAAAGTGCACTGGAGGACTTGCGCCATTCGCTGGAGCAGGTGATACCCCAGGACATCCATGACAACAATCCGGCCGCCGATACGGTGCAGCTGCAACTGGATGGCGTGCCCTTGCTGGTTTATCGGGCGCGCAAGGCCCATCACGTGACCGGGGTGGCGTTTGAGGCCAGCCGCAAAGGTTATAGCGGTGAAATCCGCTTGCTGCTGGGGATTGACGAAAACGGCAAGCTGCTCGGGGTGCGGGTGTTGAAACACACCGAAACACCGGGCCTGGGTGACAAGATTGAGGTGACCCGGACCGACTGGAT
Source organism: Rhodoferax lithotrophicus (assembly GCF_019973615.1). Classification (GTDB taxonomy): domain Bacteria; phylum Pseudomonadota; class Gammaproteobacteria; order Burkholderiales; family Burkholderiaceae_C; genus Rhodoferax; species Rhodoferax lithotrophicus. The sequence continues at coordinate 875,013 of NZ_AP024238.1, forward strand.
CACCCGTTTCACCGGGTTGTCCCTGGGCAACCCGCCCGAGGCGCAATGGGCCGTCAAAAAGGACGGCGGCGCATTTGACCAATTTGCCGGGGCCACCATCACACCACGTGCGGTGGTTAACGGCATCAAGGACGGGCTGCAATTGTTTGCCGCCCACCGTCAAACCCTGCTGGAGGAGGTTTCCAAATGAGTCAGATCCGCGACATCCTGGCCGATGGTGTGTGGCGCAACAACGTGGTGTTCAGCCAGATGTTGTCGCTGTGCCCTACATTGGCGGTCACCTCAGCCGCCACCCAGGGCCTGGGTATGGGCATGGCCACGCTGGCGGTGTTGATCGCCTCCAATGTGCTGGTGGCCTTGCTGCGTGGCTTGATCACCGATGAGGTGCGTATTCCGGCGTTTGTGCTGATCATTGCCACCCTGGTGACGATTGTGGACTTGGCCATGAACGCCTGGTTACATGAGTTGCACAAGGTGCTGGGCCTGTTTATTCCGCTGATTGTGGTGAACTGCCTGATTCTGGGCCGTGCCGAGTCCTTTGCCTGTAAAAACAGCGTGGCCTTGTCCGCGCTGGATGGTTTGGCCATGGGGGCAGGCTTCACCCTGGCGCTGACCCTGATGGGCGCTTTGCGCGAAATTGGTGGTACTGGCAAAGTGTTCTCGGGGGCCGCCAACTTGTTGGGCCCTGCCATGGGTGTGCTGGAAGTGCGCGTCTACCCCGGTGATGGGGCCTTGGTGATGATCTTGCCCGCAGGTGGTTTTATTGTGCTGGGGTTGATGATTGCCGCCAAACGCGCGATGGATGCCCGAAAACCGGCCGCCAAACCACTGCCTGCCTCTTCTGAAACCCTCACACCGGTGGCGGTGGCATCATGAAGGTCAGTGTCACCTACGCGCTGCCAGAGCGGCAAAGCTGGCTGGAGGTGGAGGTGCCCGAGCAGGCCACGGTGCGGGATGCCATTGAGGCCAGCGGCATTACACGGGTGTTTCCCACGCTGGACCTGAGCACCCAAAAAGTGGGTGTTTTTGGCAAACTGGTGGCGCTGGAAGCCCGCCTGGAGCCAGGGCAGCGGGTTGAAATCTACCGCCCCATCACGGCCGACCCCAAGTTGTTGCGGGGGGATGATGATGACGATAGTGATTGATTGTGGATTGGAGTGCTATAAAGTTGATATCTATTTGCGCAATCTGCACAATGTCTAGAGGCCTAAAAAGCATGTAGAAACATGTGAAAAGTGCATTGCGATCTAGCTGACTTTTGTAATCCCCCCCTATCCTCCCCGCTCCTTTCCACCCCCGCCGAGGCGGAAAGGAGAGCCAACAGCCGTATTTGGCTGCGTCTTTAAAGTGAGGCCAGACAACGCTACGGCCAACGTGGCGGTGTGGGAACGCGGTGACGCTCGCGCTGATAAGTCGTTCACCAACGTTCAAACGCACAGGTTTTCGATGATTGGTGTACACCCTCACCGCTGTGTTGGCCATTCGCGTTGTATGCCCTCCGTCAATACACAAGGCCAAATACGGCTGTTAGGCTCCCTTTCCGCCCCGGCGGGGGTGGAAAGGGCGGGGGGATAGGGGGGGATACGTAACTATGAATTTCATAGCTGTCCGCGCAAATATCACAAGCGCTAGAAGCCAAAAAAGCCTATAAAAATGACTTTTCCAGCGGGATTCACCCCGATGAGCGCAGTGCGAGTCTGAGCGTAGATAATTCCCCCATGCAAATTCCTTTTACCAAAATGCAAGGTGCCGGCAACGACTTTGTGGTGCTGGACGAAACCCGGGAGCGCTTTGGCCTGAGCACCGCACAGTACCGGTTCCTGGCGGATCGCCACTTTGGCGTGGGTGCCGATCAAATCCTCACGGTGCGGCCATCACCCGCGCCGGGTATTGATTTTGAATACGTGATCCACAACGCCGACGGCGCGCAAGTGGAGCAATGTGGCAACGGCGCACGCTGTTTTGCCCGTTTTGTGCGTGATGCCGGCCTGACCACCAAAGACGCGATCCGCGTGCAGACCAAGAGTGGCGTGATTGAGCCAGTGTTGACCGCTGATGGCCGCGTGACGGTCAACATGGGTGCCCCTGTGTTTGACTTGCCCCAAATTCCCTTTGCCCCGGGGCAAACCTTGCCAGTGCCTGATGGTTTATGGCAAAAATGGCCTCTAGAGCTTGATAAACAAGCGCAAGTAGCTATTCAAATGGTAGCTGTTGTATCCATGGGTAATCCCCATGCGGTACAGGTGGTGGACGATGTGGACACGGCTCCCGTGCTGCAGGTCGGCCCTTTGATCGAGCACCACCCGTTTTTCCCCAACCGGGTCAACGCCGGCTTCATGCAAGTGCAAAGCCGCCGCCAGATCCGGCTGCGGGTGTTTGAGCGTGGGGCGGGGGAAACCCTGGCCTGTGGCTCGGGGGCTTGTGCTGCTGTGGTGGCGGGTATCCGGCTGGGTGTGCTCGACACCACCGTGGATGTGCTGACCCATGGCGGCGTACTGACCATTTCCTGGGCGGGTGGTGCGGCCCCAGTCTTGATGACAGGCCCAGCCACCACCGTGTTTCATGGCCGCATTGAACTGCCGCCAGCTCTTTCCTGATTATTCTGACTGTCTGACTTTCATGCCAAATTCAACTTTGCCCAGTGCCATCAGCAATCCCATCACTGAAGACGATATTGCCAATTACCTGGCCAACACGCCTGGTTTTTTTGAGAACCATGCCGAATTATTGGCCTCGGTGCAGCTCTTTAATCCGCACAGCCAGCGTGCCGTGAGCCTGCAAGAGCGGCAGGCCAGTCTGCTGCGTGAAAAAATCAAAATGCTTGAATTGCGCATCATGGACATGATTCGCAATGTGAACGAAAACATGGTGCTGTCAGACAAATTGCTGCAGTGGGCGCGGACATTGTTTTTGCACACCGATGTCGCCACTTTGCCTCAGCTGATGGCCTCCGAGCTGGCAGAGCAGTTTTCGGTGCCACAAGTGGGCATCAAGGTGTGGGGGGTGGATGCTGCTTATGCCCGTGCGCCGTATGCGCAAGGTGTCAGCAATGATGCCAAATCGTTCATCTCTTCTCTAACCGAGCCGTTTTGTGGGGTCAACACCGGGCTGGAGGCCATCAACTGGTTGCCCGACCCGAAAGCGGCCGTCTCGCTGGCAATTTTGCCTTTGCGCACCGGCCGAACCGGCAGTGTGGCCCCCGCCTTTGGCTTGATTGTCCTGGCCTCACCCGATGCCCAGCGTTTTAACAGCACCATGGGAACTGACTTTTTGGCGCGTGTTGCCGAGTTGGCCAGCGCCGCACTGTCACCGCTGCGCTAGGCGGTTTTAACAGACCCCTTCAGCCCATCCTCAAACTGAACACGGTTGCATGGGCACAGGCATGATCCCCCGGGAATCCCTATCTACCTTGGAACCGTCTGCGGCGCAGAGCCTGGCGGTTGCCAGCCATGCCGCCCCGGTGGATGCACTGGTTCAGCGTTACCTCAACCATGTGCGGTTTGAGAAACGCCTGGCAGAACGTACGCTGGCGCTCTATACCTTGGATCTTGAAAAGCTCGCTCACAGTGCCGAGCAGGCCGGTGTCGCCCTGGTGGCGGTGCAGGCCAGCCACATCCGGCGCTGGGTGTCACAGATGCACAGTGGTGGGCGCAGTGGCCGGGGTATTGCGCTGATTTTGTCAGGCTGGCGTGGTTTTTACACCTGGTTGGGGCGGGAAGGCCTGGTGTCCTGTAACCCGGTGCTGGATGTGCGTGCCCCCAAAGCCGCCAAACCCTTGCCCAAAGCCCTGAGTGTGGATGATGCGGTGCAACTGGCCAGCTTTGACCAGCCCGATGCCAACCCCTGGCTGGAAGCGCGTGATGCCGCCATGGTCGAACTGCTGTATGGCGGTGGCCTGCGGGTGGGAGAACTCACCGGGCTGGATGTCCATGCCAGTGATGCTGCCCGTGGCTGGGTTGATTTACAGGCCGAAGAGGCCCATGTATTGGGTAAAGGCAGCAAACGGCGCATTGTGCCGGTGGGGGCCAAGGCGGTGCAGGCCTTGCAAGCCTGGCTGGTGGTGCGTGCGCAGGTTTTGCCGGTTTGTCCTGATCAGGCGGTCAAGGGTGGGTCACCCCACGCGGCCTTGTTTATTGGACAAAACGGCACGCGATTAACCGCCCAGTCGATCTGGCAACGTTTGCGCCAGCGTAGCCTGCAAGCCGGGTTGGCCGCGCCGGTGCACCCGCACATGCTGCGGCATTCGTTTGCCAGTCATGTGTTGCAGTCCAGCAGTGATCTGCGCGGGGTGCAGGAGTTGCTGGGCCATGCCAATATCAGCACCACGCAGGTCTATACCCGACTCGACTTTCAGCACCTGGCCAAAGCCTATGATGCAGCGCATCCGCGTGCCCATCTCAAAGACGGTGGTACAAGTGGTTCAAAATAGCGGTTTGAAGTTCTTTTCTACAGGTGACCTATGCAAAAGCTAATCAATGTGATGTTGGATAAAGGTGTCGAGTTTTCCTTCCATGTGCCTGAAGGTACCCCTCTGGCACACGATGTAGCGCGTGCCTGGCTGGACAAACAGTTCACCACGCTGGACTGCGAACCCCTGCGGGCCAGCGGCAAAGTGCTTACGGCTGACAAAATTCTGGTGGTCACACAAGCTGCTGGCGCGGCCTTGTTGGCCGATGCCCAATGGTCTGCCGAGTATGTAGCGGCGGTCAGTGCCGCTTTGGGCAAGCCGATGATCCGGGTGGATGTGCCAGCCATGGCCATCACCTACTGAACTTCAAACACTTTCTTTGACCCGTCCATCCGGTTGGCGTCTTGACGCAACGCGTGGACTGGGCTTGGTGTGGGTGCCGCATGGCATCGGCACCCCTGTCAAACTTGGTCAGAACCACACTATGAAAATCATTCGCCTGCGTGCGGGTAAAGAGCGCTCGCTATTGCGTCGTCATCCCTGGATTTTTGAATCAGCCATTGCCAAAGGCGGTGGGGATGTGGGCGAAACCGTGCGGGTGGAATCCGTCGAGGGGAAATTTCTGGGCTGGGCGGCGTTCAGCCCGGCCTCCAAAATCCGCGCCAGGGTCTGGAGCTTTGATGAGTCCCAACGTATTGATGCATCGTTTTTCATAGCTGCTTGCGCAAGTGCTGTAAGCGCTAGAGACCGATTTGACATACAAAGCAATGGGGTGCGGCTGGTGCATGGTGAATCCGATGGTCTGCCCGGTCTGATTGTCGACCGCTATGGCGACACGCTGGTGGCGCAGTTCACCTCGGCCGGGGTGGAGCGCTGGAAAGATGTGATTGCCGATGCGCTGCTCCAGGCCACCGGCCTGACCCGGCTGTACGAGCGCAGTGATGCCAGCAGCCGCGCACTGGAAGGTTTACCCGAAGCCACCGGCTGGTTACGCGGGCAGGGTGAGGTGGACCTGATCCTGCAAGAGCACCATTGGCAATTGGCGGTGAACATTGCCGAAGGCCACAAAACCGGGTTTTATCTGGATCAGCGTGACAGCCGTAAGCGGTTTGCCGACTACTGCCAGCGCCTGAAATTTGAGCGGGTGCTTAATTGTTATTGCTACACCGGCGGCTTCACCGTGGCGGCGCTCACCGGCGGGGCTACACACGTCACCTCGATAGACTCTTCTGGCCCGGCATTGGAAAAAGCCGCGGCCAATGTGGCTTTGAACGGTTTTTCCGCTGAACGCGCCACCTTCATGGATGCCGATGTGAATGCGTCCTTGCGCCAATTCATCGACCAAGGCCAGACCTTTGATGCCATCGTGCTCGACCCACCCAAATTTGCCCCCACCGTGGCCCATGCCGAGCGGGCGGCACGCGCTTACAAAGACATCAACCGGTTGGCCTTCAAGCTGCTGGCTCCGGGTGGTGTGTTGTTCACCTACAGTTGCTCGGGTGGTATCAGTGCCGATTTGTTCCACAAAATTGTCGCCTCGGCGGGTTGTGATGCAGGTGTGGACGGTTTTATCCATGAACGCATGGGCGGCGCACCCGATCACCCGATGACCCTGAACTTTCCTGAAGGGGAATATCTCAAAGGCCTGGTGGTGATGCGCAAGTAAACCTTAGGGATGCGGAAATTGCCAGTGCCGCCAGAAATGGGATATTTGGCATTTCTGCATCCCTTAAGCCCGCGGTCGTTACACTCGCACCCTTGTCCAAATCGTCCAGCTATGAGCCTTATTCCTGCCACCATCCTCACCGGATTCCTTGGTTCCGGTAAAACCACGCTGCTCAAACGTGTGTTGTCAGAAGCCCACGGGCAAAAAATCGCCGTCATTGAAAATGAATTTGGCGAGGAAAACATCGACAACGACATTCTGGTGACTGACTCCAAAGAGCAGATCATCCAGATGAGCAATGGTTGCATCTGCTGCACCATCCGCGAAGACCTGCGTGAGGCTTTGCAACTGCTGGCGGCCAAAAAGCGCAAAGGGCTGCTGGACTTTGACCGTGTGGTGATCGAGACCACCGGCGTGGCCGATCCCGGCCCGGTGGCACAAACCTTTTTCATGGACGACGAAATCGCCGAGAGTTATTTGCTCGACTCGATCCTGACGCTGGTCGATGCCAAGCACGCCAACCAGCAGTTGGATGACCGCCAGGAAGCCCGTCGCCAGGTGGGCTTTGCCGACCAGATTTTCATCAGCAAGACCGATCTGGTGTCGGCCCAGGAAACTGAAGACCTGATGCATCGCCTGAAACACATGAACCCGCGAGCGCCGCAAAAGGCTGTGCATTTTGGGGATGTGGCCTTGAGCGAGGTGTTTGACCTGCGTGGCTTTAACCTCAACACCAAGCTGGACATTGACCCGGACTTTTTGAAAGAAGAAGAGCACGCGCATGACCATGCCGGTCATGACCACGCGCCTGGCGAAACTTGCAACCACCCCTCACACCAGCACGGTCACCACCATGCCCATGATGACGATGTGAAAAGCTTTGTGTTCCGCTCAAATCGGGCCTTTGACCCAGCCAAACTGGAAGATTTTCTGGGTGCGGTGGTCAATATTTATGGCCCGCGCATGCTGCGCTACAAAGGCGTGCTGTACATGCAGGGCACTGATCGCAAGGTGATTTTTCAGGGTGTTCACCAGTTGATGGGCAGTGATCTTGGGCCCGCCTGGGGGCAGGACGAAACGCCTTGTAGCAAAATGGTGTTTATTGGCATTGATTTGCCCAAGGATATTTTTCTGCAAGGTATGGAGCAAAGCCTTGTTTGAACTTGTTTTTTAACGCGTTGTGGATGTCATGTTTGTCTCGCTTTTGCAACTCATGGGGTTTCCTGCTGACAAACCTGTAAACTCGCGCGCCGAACAAAACACCTCACCCCAAGCTGATGATTCAGTCAAAGCGAGCCAAGTCGAGAAGGTCAAGGCTGTTGCTCCCGCGCAGCTGACTCAGGGGAAACCCGCCAGGAGATCACCAGTGAAAGCCCATACCGTTAAACCCTTAGAGGCCGCCAAGACCTCAACCCAGGAGCTTGCGCAAGCCGCATCCCCGATTCAAGCCCATAGCAGCAAGGTCAAAACATCCGCCGTGGTAGGGACTCCCCTCAAGAAAACCATCACCAAAGCCGTGATCAAGGTGGCAGCAAAGCCTGCCCCCAAGACGGTGGTGCACGAAGACTCGCCGTCCGATCTTCCTGTCAAAGCAGAGCCGGTGGTGGTGAAAAAAATCGTTCGAAAAGCAGTTTTGGCACCTGTTGTTCCCCCCGTTCCTCATCCCAGAAAGAAACCTGAAACAGTGACTACCTCAACGTCTGTTGCCCCCAAACCCGTGGTTAAGCCAGCTGGCCCTGAAATGCAAATGACTGCCTCAGGCGTGCCGGTGCGTACCGGACGGCCCTCATCCCGTCTGGCCCAGTTGACCGTGCCTTCCATGGCCCAGACGGTAGCGTCTACGGCAGCCAAATCCAGTTTTACCCAAATGGCCACGCCGCAACCCATCGTGCCGCCGTTGGCCTCTGCCACCAAACGCGACCCCAAATTGGCCAACAACTGGAAGAAGAAACCAGTGGCAGAGTTGACCAATGAGGAAGTGATTGCCATGTCGGATGATGACTATATGAATGACACTCAGATGGCCTTCTTCCGTCTGAAGCTGGTGGCGCTGAAAGATGACATTTTGAGCAATGCGGGTGAGACCACCGAGCATTTGCGTGAAGACACGGTGGTGGTACCTGACCCGGCTGACCGGGCCACCATTGAAGAAGAGCACGCGCTTGAATTGCGTACCCGTGACCGGGAACGCAAGCTGTTGAAGAAAATTGAGCAATCGATTTCCCGTATTGATGCCGGTGACTATGGTTACTGTGACGAAACCGGGGAGCCCATTGGTGTGGGCCGTTTGTTGGCTCGCCCCACGGCGACCCTGTCGCTTGAAGCACAACAACGACGTGAACTCAAGCAAAAAATGTTTGGGGATTGATGAAGTTATCAAATCAGTTTTGTCGTTGGTTGGGAAAGCATGGCAACGCAGGACAATAACCTTGGTTTGTTGTCCAAGGTAGCCAAGTTCGTTCGCAATCCGAACACGGACTGGTCTAACCTGGGCAAAGAAGAGCCTGCCCAGGAAAGCCCGGAGGGCAAGCTTGCGCTCAAACACATGATTGAGCGCAAGCGACAGAATGATGCCGTACGGCGGCGTGAGTTCGACCAGCTGCGCAAATTGCGTCAAGTTTCCGTAGCGGGCAAAACTGATTTGGCCCAAAACCATTTCGACTATCGTGGCAGCACGGGTTACTCCGATCTGGATGAACGGGCGACCACGCTGAAGAAAATTGACGAAATTGAAGCGCAAATGTCCAACCAGTGGTGGAAAGGACGTCCAAACAACGTGTCTTCATCGACCATGGGCACCCAGGACCCAAGGCCTACGCGAACCACTGGGCTTATCGCGCACTCCGAGAATTACAGTCAGTTTGACAGCACGCAAAACTCCAATTTGCCACAGACAGCCGACGTGACCTCAACCCAGGCGGGGGAAGGACATGAGCTTGATTTCCAGCAGACCAATCTTGTTGAGTCACATTCTGCGGTTCAAACCAGTGGGTTTGATGCTTCCGCACACAGCGTGTTCTCAGAATCCAAAATGATGTCGGTAGACATGGGCAAGAGTCTTTCTGACCCAGAGCTGGAAGAGGCGGCGATCCGGTTTGCCAATGGCGATGATGAGGGTGCCGAGGCGGTGTTATTGGCGGCTTTGAATGCCGCCGGGACTTCGATGGAAGTCGCCGATGGCATGGCCGCAGCCTTGTTCGATTTGTACCGTGGTACGGGTCAGCAAGCCAGTTTCGAGAGTTTGGCGCTGGAGTGTGCCCAGCGTTTTGGCCGGTCAGCGCCTGGCTGGTTTTCAACTCCGCAAGAACTGGGCCGTGAGCGGTTGCCAACACCTGCGGCGGTGATTAAAAAGCCGGCAACCGCACGACGTATTTGGCAGTGCCCCGCTGAGCTGGATGAAGCCGATGTGTTGCAGTTACGCGCATTTATCCAGGATCAGCCGCAACCTTGTTGCTTGGACTGGGGACATTTGCAAACCATGACCCCCAGGGCCGCCGAGCAACTTTCCGAGCTGATGGCGCGATGGTGTGATCAAGTCATGCGCCTGTGTTTTGACGGTCAGGAGTCATTGCAATTGTTATTGCAGGCTTGCACCCCGATGGGGGACAGCAGTGTGCCCTCGTATTGGTGGCAATTACGGCTTGATTTGTTGCGTTTACTGCGTTTGCCCAATGAGTTTGAGCAGGTTGCGATTGATTTTTGTGTGACCTACGAGTTGTCGCCGCCATCCTGGGTGCCCCCCAGGTGTGAGTTGGTGGCGGCATCCGCCATGCAGGATCACGTCATACCGGAGAGTGCGCAGGTCGGTCAGGCGGCAGAAGACTTTTTGTTGTCGCCGGAGGTGCCGGACTCAGGCATGCTGGCCCCCATGCAGCAGTCCACCAAATACCTGGCATTAACCGGTGATGTGCTGGGGGATATTGAGTCCTTGACTGATGATCTGCAGGCGGCTGTGCAAGGGCAAGCGGTCGGGGTGGTGTCATGTGCGCAACTGATTCGAGTGGATTTTTCTGCCGCTGGTAGCTTGCTGAATTGGGTTGCACATGTCGAGTCGCAGGGCGGACATATCGAGTTTCGTGACGTGCCGCGGCTGGTGGCCGCCTTCTTTCACCTGATCGGCATTTATGAACATGCACGGGTGACCGTTCGAACCAACTAACTATAGACTCCCATGGAACAATTTCACGGAACCACCATCATCAGCGTGCGCCGCAACACCCCCCAGGGCATGCAGGTGGCCATTGGTGGCGATGGTCAGGTCACACTGGGCAATATCGTGGTCAAGGGCACGGCCCGCAAGGTGCGCAAGCTCTATCACGGCAAAGTGCTGGCCGGTTTTGCCGGCGCGACCGCAGATGCCTTCACCTTGTTCGAGCGTTTTGAGGCCAAGCTTGAAAAGCATCAAGGCCATCTGGTGCGGGCTGCCATCGAGCTGACCAAAGACTGGCGCACCGACCGCGTGTTGCGCCGTTTGGAGGCCATGCTGGCGGTGGCTGATTTGCAGGCCTCTCTCATCATCACCGGCAACGGCGATGTGCTGGAGCCCGAAAACGGCATTGTGGCCATCGGATCAGGGGGTGCTTATGCCCAGGCCGCGGCGATTGCCATGCTCAATCACACCGACCTTTCGGCCACCGACATGGTCAAAAAATCGCTGGAAATTGCGGGTGAGATTTGTATCTATACCAACATGAACCACACCATTGAGTCGCTTTGATGCACTGCAGTGCTGATCCAGCGGGATACCTCCCGTTATGGAAGACCCGCCATCACCAGTAAAAAGTGGATGATCTGTACCAGTGCCCCTAGCAGCATGGCAACACCCACCGAAAGCATCACTGAGAACCAGGCTTTGGCGCGCCCCAGGGTTTTGTTCATCACCGCAAAAGTCGAAATACAAGGTACATAAAACGTGATGAACACCAGGAGCGTCAGAATTTGCTCTGTGCTCAGTACCGCATCAATCTCCTGGGTCCCCAAAGCCTGAAAAATCATCAACAGGGACAGCTCTTTGCGCAGCACGCCAAACAGCAATGGCAAGCCCAGCACCAGTGGCAGGTCAAGCCACCAACTGGTTAACGGGGTCAGCAGGGCATTGATGGTGGCATCTGCACCAAAGTGCCCGAGCAACGCCAGCACCACACTGCCGCCCACCAGCAAAGGGGTCACGATGGTCAGTACGTCACTGGAGCGCGCCCAGGTCTCGCGCAGCATGGCATGCCAGTTGGGCAGGGTGTAGGGAGGAATGTCCTGCACTTGCCCTGGACCCACTTCGCGGTGCTGGTGGGATAACAACAAGCCCATGGCACTGAGCAGCAGCAGCGTCAACGCATACACGCCCAATACGCCCCACACCCCCAGGTACTTGCCTGCTACCGCCAAAATGATGGCGGAACGGGCAGAACAAGGCACGAAGGTGATGAGCACCGAGGCTATCAGGCGTTCTCGCCCGCTTGAGTTGCGGGCAACAGCTGAGATAGCTGGCACATTGCAGCCCAGCCCCAGCAAAAAAGGCACGGCCACACCACCGTGGAGGCCGATTTTGTGAAAACCCCGGTCCAGCACAAACGCCATACGCTGCATCAAGCCGATTTCCTCCAGGGCAATCAGCAGCAGCAGCAGGGGCAGCATGTAGGGCACCACAATACCGGTCAGACCAATAAAGCCGTCCAGAATGGCGCGCTCCACCACGCCCAACGTGGTCTGGGGCTGCCAGTGGCTGGTGGCCTCAATCAGCCGCTGGGTGGTCTGGCTGTCGATCCAGCCGCTGACCTCGAACACCACAAACAGTACACCGGCAAACACCCACAGGCTGGCCAGCAGTCCCCACTGTGGGTGCAGCAAAAAAGTGTCCAGCCAAAAGCGCCAGTTACGCTCTGGCTCCAGCGGGCCGGGTCGCATGGCAGCTTCATAAAGAGTGGCTGCGCGGTGATGGCCATCGGCGCGGATTTCTTCCGCCAGGGGGCGCGGCAAGCCTTGTCCAGCCGCTTCGCGCAGGGCCTGGAGGTCGGGCATTCTGGCAGCGAAGTGTTCTTGTAATTCGCGTTCAAAATAGGCATGGCCCGAGGCAAATAACAAAAGTAGCAGCTGGTGGGGCACCCGAAAGGCGGTGTCAATCCCGGGCTGGGTGAGGGCTTGACTCAAGGGTTCCAGGCTGTTGGCAATGTGCCGGTTGGGGGCTTGCGGGAGCTGGCAAATACCTTGGCGTGCCGTGGCCACGGCGGTGTTGAACAGTTCGGCAATACCTTGCCCCAGCAAGGCGGAGATGGGTACCACCGGAATGCCCAGCAGGGTGCCCAAGGCCCGCTGGTTGATGTGCAGGCCTTTGCGGCGCACGGTGTCCATGTGGTTCAGGGCTAGCACCATGGGGCGGCCCAGCTGGCTGAGTTCCAGCGTGAGTTCAAGATGGCTTTGCAGCTGGGTGGCATCCACCACCTGGATGATCAGATCGGGTGGTTCAAAAGGCGCGGGGGGTGCACTGGACTCGTGGGCGGTGATGGGGGGGCGATCATTGCCCCAGAGCAGGAATTTCAGCGTGCTCAGGTCATCGTGTTGTAAATGATGCACCGAACTCAGGCTGGGCAGCGCCACCACACTGGCTTCATCCAGGCCAATTTGCACGGTGCAAGCCCGGTAGACCCGGTGGGTGTCGGTCAGCTCACCTTGCTGCGGAGCGGTGCTTGAGACTGCATCAAACAGGGTGGTTTTGCCCGAACCAGGTAATCCCACCAGGGCAATACGCAAACGCCGTGCACCGCGCAGCAAGGGGTGGTGTACGGCCACGGTATGAGTTGTCGTGGGCGAGGTGCTTTTCATGGGGAGGGCCGCAGTCCGTCAGGAGGGTTGGGGGCGCTAGGGTGGCATTACAGGTGGCGAACAGGGGCTCAGTTCTTCGGACAGTTTGCCCTGAGTCGCTGCTTTTTCACTGCATTTTTGCCCTCTAGTGCTTGATATATAAGCGCAAGCAGCTATTTTTTAAGGAGCACTTCTCCGCGCAGTGTGTAGGTGCGGGTTTCGGTGATGTGCACATCCACCATCTGCCCAATCAGTTCGGGCTGGCCGACAAAGTTCACCACCCGGTTGCATTCGGTGCGGCCCATCAGTTCACCTGCGTCGCGCTTGGAGGCACCCTCCACCAGCAGGCGTTGGCTTGTTCCGACCAGGCTTTCGCTGATGCGGGCCAGGTTGGTATTGATGTTGGCTTGCACCTCTTGCAGGCGGCGCAGCTTGACCTCGTGTGGCGTGTCGTCATGCAGATTGGCGGCGGGCGTGCCGGGACGCGGGCTGAAGATGAAGCTGAAAGAGTTGTCAAAGCCCACGTCGTCCATCAGTTTCATCAGCTTGGCGTGGTCGTCTTCGGTTTCGCCGGGGAAGCCGACGATGAAGTCGCTGCTCATGGCCATGTTGGGGCGGATGGCGCGTAATTTGCGCACGGTGCTTTTGTATTCCATGGCGGTGTAGCCGCGCTTCATGGCCATCAAAATCCGGTCGCTACCGTGCTGCACCGGCAGGTGCAGGTGACTGACCAGTTTGGGCAACTTCTCGTAGGCAGCAATCAGCGAGGGGGTGAACTCATTGGGGTGGCTGGTCACGTAGCGGATGCGCTCGATGCCGGGAATGTCGGACACGTATTCCAGCAAGGTGGCAAAGTCAGCCACCTCCGCCGTGTCACCCATCGGCGCACGCCAGGCGTTGACGTTCTGGCCCAGCAGGGTGATTTCTTTCACGCCCTGGTCGGCCAGACCGGCTACTTCCACCAGCACGTCTTCAAACGGGCGATGCACTTCTTCGCCACGGGTGTAGGGCACCACGCAGTAGCTGCAGTATTTAGAGCAGCCTTCCATGATGCTGACAAAGGCGCTGGCGCCTTCCACACGGGCGGCTGGCATGTGGTCGAACTTCTCAATCTCGGGGAAGCTGATGTCGACCTGCGAGCGGTTCAGCCGGGCGCGCTCATCGAGCATTTGCGGCAGGCGGTGCAGGGTTTGCGGGCCAAACACCACGTCCACATAGGGGGCACGGGCAATGATGGCCTCGCCCTCCTGGCTGGCCACGCAGCCGCCGACGCCGATCAACGCGCCTTTTTTCTTCAGGTGTTTGACCCGGCCCAGGTCGGAGAACACCTTCTCTTGCGCCTTCTCGCGCACCGAGCAGGTGTTGAAGAGAATCAGGTCGGCCTCTTCCACGTTGCTGGTGGGTTCGTAGCCCTGGGCGGCGCCGAGCACATCGCTCATCTTGTCCGAGTCGTACTCGTTCATCTGGCAGCCGTAGGTTTTGATAAAGACTTTTTTGCTCATGGGGAAAGTATTTGCTATATTAATAATAGCTGCTTGCGCTTATTTTATAAGCGCTACAGGGTCATTTTGATTATAAAAATAGGGGGTGTCCTGCAGCGGGGACCACATGCCGGGTGCTTACTGCTGAGGAAACTTGGGCAACTGGTCAAACGGCGTTTTGCCGTCGTCCGTAGGGGGTTTGTCGGAACTGGATTCAAAGATGAAATTGGTGATGGCTTCCATGCCTGAACGTTGTTGCCGGGCTTCCTGTTCGTTCAATATCCACACTTCATGGATCATGCCTTGTGGGTCACGCAGGTAATTCACCAGCACCGGCTGGCCCACCAGGCCACCTGAAAGTACCAGCAAATTGCCGGGGCCTTTGATGCGTGCCCCGGGCGACAATTGTTCCGTCCGGCCGTTGAGCAACACATAAGGGGGCTGGGTCACTTCAAGCACTGCGCGCTTGGCTGCAGCGGGGAACTGTCGAACCAGCCCTTGTGCGGTGGCGGGTGTCTGGCCCATACAGGCGGCGAAGATCAGCAGGGCGCTGAGGCCAGAGCGTAATGCCCTGGGGGCATGGAGGCAGCGGTTCATGGTGTTCATCCAGAGGCTGTGAAAGAAGCTGCTGATTTTAAACGCCTCACCCATGGGGCAGACTGGTTGGGCCAGGAGATGTTTACCGGAACAGCCCCTGGGGGTTAAGTGCTTTGGTGGCTGGCCAGCGCGCGCAATTTGTCTTTTTTGCTGGGGCGTTTACCCTTGATGCCGCCGTTGCCTGAGGCGTTGGGGTCGCTGGAGGCTGGGGGCGCTTCTTCCTGGGCTTCAAAGCCAGCAATACTTTCCAGCGGCACCTCAAGATGATGGCGTTTGGCAATCAACCGCCAGTGCGCCTGGGTGCCGGCGCTGACAAAACTCACCGCCAGACCGGGTTCACCGGCGCGGCCGGTGCGGCCAATGCGGTGGGTGTAGTCATTGGCCGAGCGCGGCAGGTCGAAGTTCACCACCACCGGCAGGTTGGCAATGTCCAGCCCACGTGCCGCTACGTCGGTGGCCACCACCACACTCAAGCGTTCGGCCTTGAAGTCGGCCAGCACCTGGGTGCGCTTGCCCTGACTCAATTCACCGTGAAACGGCTCCGCGGTGGCCCCACCTTTGCGCAGTTTGTCGGCCACAATTTCTGCCGCAAATTTGGTCGCCACAAACACCAGCACCCGTGGCCAGGCGTGCTGCTGGATCAGGTGGCGCAGCAACTGGGTGCGGCGCGAGGTGTCCACGGCGATGGCGCGTTGAGTGATCTCTATCGGCGGGGCGGCATCGGGCCGCACGTCGACCTGCACCGGGTTGTGCAACAAGGTGTTGGCCAGGGTTTGCACTGCCGGGGCAAAGGTGGCCGAGAAAAACAGGCTTTGGCGCTTGGCTGGCAGCAGTGCCAGCACCTGGTTCAGGTCGTCGGCAAAACCCAAGTCCAGCAGGCGGTCGGCTTCATCGAGCACCAGCAGTTGGACCGCAGACAGTTTGACCGCGTTGTGTGCCACCAAATCCAGCAGCCGCCCCGGGGTGGCCACCAGCACTTGCGTGCCGCCGCGCAAGCCCATCATTTGCGGGTTGATCGACACCCCACCAAACACCACGCCGACCTTGGCCGGCTGGGGCAACTGCTGTGCCAGTGCGCTGAGGGTGTCACCCACCTGGGTGGCCAGTTCGCGTGTCGGCACCAGAACCAGGGCTTGGGCCAGCTTGCCTGCCGAGGCTTGAAGACTTTGCAGCAGTGGCAGGGCAAACGCCAGGGTTTTGCCCGAACCGGTGTGGGCGCAGCCCAGGACATCCTGACCGGCCAAGGCCGGGGGAATGGCCCCCAACTGAATCGGGGTAGGGGTATCAAAACCAAGGCGTTGGACAGCATCCAGCAAGGGGGCCGACAGGCCAAGGGAGAAGAAGGTCATGATGAGGTGTTGGGTGGGTGACAGGGTCAGTTTAAGGGTATTCAAGGAGCGTGCCGGGCTGATTGAGCTTGTGACGCAGCGCTGAAGGTGGCATGGCCGTGACGGTGCAAGAGGCCCCTGGACGCATAATCACCCCACCCTGAACACGCCGCAAGTGGTGTGTATTCCATCGATTTAAAGGACTCCGTGAAAAAAACATTCCAACTCCAGATTGAAGGCAAAAATCCAGACCGCGTGCTGGAGGCCACCAAACACGAAATTCGCCAATACTTGAAGCGCGAACGCCGTAAAGCCTTGCCAGAAGGCGTGGACTTTTGGGACTTTGATTGCTCATTTGGCACCCATGCAGACAACGCCGAAAGTGTTCACCTGGCCACCCTGACCGCTTTGATCGATGCGGTTGCCCAAGCAGGTGGCGCGGCGTTTTACGTGGAACTGCTGGCCAAACCTGGTCACCGCATGGCGCGACCTTCACAAAAAGCGCAGGACGATTCGCTGACAAACAGCTGAAAATGAAAAACCCGCCAAGGCTGCTGGCCGAGGCGGGTTTCAGATGTCTTGGTGGTGATAGGTGGATTTGAACCACCGACATCAGCATTATGAATGCTGCGCTCTAACCAACTGAGCTATATCACCAACAGGCCAAGATTATAGCGGTTTGCCGGGCACTTTTTGCAGACTTGTGGTTACTGGTGTGTGAAAACTGCTTTTCGTTTGTTGACAAAGGCATCCATACCTTCTTTTTGGTCCGATGTGGCAAACAAGGCGTGGAACAGGCGGCGCTCGAACATGATGCCGTCGTTGAGTGTGCCCTCAAAGGCCCGGTTCACGGATTCCTTGACCGCCATCACGGCCATTTGCGAGAACTCGCTGATCATCAGGGCTGCGCCCAAGGTTTCATCCATCAGCTTGTCCAGCGGTACCACGCGGCTGACCAGCCCGGAGCGCTCGGCCTCCAGAGCATCCATCATGCGTCCGGTGAGCGCCAGATCCATCGCCTTGGCTTTGCCCACGGCACGTGGCAGGCGCTGGGTGCCACCGGCACCGGGGATGATGCCGAGCTTGATTTCGGGCTGGCCAAAGCGGGCGTTGTCGGCGGCGATGATGAAGTCACACATCATGGCCAGCTCACAGCCGCCACCCAAGGCGAAACCACTCACGGCGGCAATCACCGGCTTGCGCACCGAGCGGATTTTTTCCCAGTTGCGGGTGATGAAGTCGTCTTTGTACACGTTGGCAAAGCTGTAGCTGGCCATGCTGCCAATGTCAGCACCGGCGGCAAAGGCTTTTTCACTGCCGGTGATGATCATGCAGCCAATGGCCGGGTCTGCGTCAAACGCATGCAGGGCTGTGCCCAGCTCGGTCATCAGCTGTTCGTTCAAGGCATTGAGCTGTTTGGGGCGGTTCAAGGTGATGATGCCCACTTTGTCGGCTTCGGTGCGAACGGTGATCAGTTCATAAGTCATACATGCTCCTGAGAGATTTTTGTTGATAAAAATGGGTTCTAGTGCTTGTCAAATAAGCGTAAGTAGCTCTTATTTTTGATGTTTTGTTGGGGCCAGCCAAGCCTCTGCCTGGGCTGCATTTTGAATACTCAGTTTCACGGATCTGGCCAATTCTGGCAGGGTCACCTGCAGACGCAGCAAGCGCTGATCACGGGCTACGAGGGCGGTGAAGGTTGGGGCCTGGCCCAGGTAAAGCGCCAGGTCGTCCTGTTTGTGGATACGCCAGCCTTGAGGTGCTTTGGGTGAGCCTAGCTCCATGCCGAGCCACTCGTCGCCCGCTGCAAATCCGGCCTGTTCGGCAGCACTTGCACGCAGCACACTTTTGACGTGTAAGCCATTGTGCTCATGAAGCTTCAAGCCCAATTGTTCTGCGCGTGAGGCGCTCTCTTCCTCATAGCGAATGCCGTGCTGCTGCAGCAGTTTTTTGAGTGGCAAGTCTTGCGTACCATGTACCCATTGCTGCAACTGCGCCTCAAAAGACGTGCCCGACAGCTCCGCCAGCACGTCGAGCAGGTCTTGCTCTTTCATGGGGCCGCCCTGGCAGCGCTCCCACAAGCTGCGCATGACGGCATCCAGACTGGTTTTGCCGCCTTGGCGCAAGCTCAAATCCAGACACAGCGCCACCAGTGAACCCTTGGTGTAGTAGCTGACGGTGGCATTGGCGGTGTTTTCGTCTTGCCGGTAGTACTTGATCCAGGCATCCCTGCTGGCCTGCGCCACACTCTGTACTTGGCGGCCGGGTGTTTGCAGCACCTGGTTGATGGTTTTGGTGAGTAATTTCAGGTAGTGGGGGCTGTCAATCAACCCGGCGCGGCGCAGCAGCAGATCATCAAAATAGCTGGTGAAGCCCTCAAAAAACCACAACAGCTCGGTGTAGTTTTCTTGCGCGTAGTTGTAACAGGCAAACTCGGCCGGGCGCAGGCGCTTGACGTTCCAGGTGTGAAAGTATTCGTGGCTGATCAGCCCCAGCAAGGTGGTGGTGCCGTCAGACGGCGTGCCGTTCGCAGACTGGCCGGTTTGCGGCAAATCGGCCCGGCGGCAAATCAGCGCGGTGCTGTGGCGGTGTTCCAGCCCACCATAACCATCGTGAATGGCGTTGAGCATGAACAGGTAATGGCGATGCGGGGCAAGCGCTGGCTGCTGACCATGCCAGAAAGCGATTTCGGTTTCACAAATACGTTGGGTATCGGCCAGCAGTCGCGTGCCGTCAAAGCTGGGCGGCGCTCCCGAGACGATGAAACGGTGCGGGATACCCGCCGCCTCAAATTCACCCTGCCAGAACGGACCCAGTTCCACCGGGCTGTCGACCAGCTCATCATAGTTGGCGGCCAGGTAGCTGCCAAAGCCTCGTTTTGTCACTTTTTGGGCCGTCAAAGCGGTGGCTGCATGCCAGTCTTTGGGCAAGCCTGCATCACTCAATGTGAGTTGATGCGGTGAATTTTCTTGTCCGTGCACCCGCAGGCACAAACTGGTGCCATTGAAAAAACCACGCTGCGTGTCGAGCCAGGCGGTACGTACCGAGTGGTCAAACGCGTACACCTCATAGGTCAGCACCACGGGTTTGCTGGCTTTGCAGTGCACTTGCCAGGTACATTTGTCGAGTTGCGTCAAGGCTACAGCGTGCTTGCCTTGACGGGCGTGCAGGTGTTGCAGGTGTTTGGCAAACTCCCGTACCAGATAGCTGCCCGGTATCCACACCGGCAGGCTCAGCTGCTGGTCAGCGGTGGGGTGGGGCAGGGTGAGGGTCACCTGGAACAGGTGAGCGTGCAGGTCAAGTGCACAGATGTCGTACCTGAGGGGAGTGAAGGCCGTGCTCATCGGACAGACTATCAGTTCAGACGTTTTTCAACCTGATCCGCACCCACTGCACCTGGCACGCGTGTGCCATCTGTAAACACCAGGGTGGGGGTGCCCGTGACTTTGAACCTGTGGCCCAGTTCCACATTGCGGCCAATCGCGGCACTGTCACAACTGGCTGCGGGTGGCGTGATGTCACGCACCATCCAGTCTTGCCAGGCTTTGGCCTTGTCTTTGGCGCACCAGATGGCTTTGGACTTTTCACCAGAATCTGCGCTCAGGATGGGGTACAAAAACATGTAGATGGTGACGTTGTTGACCTTCTGCAAATCTTTCTCAAAACGTTTGCAGTAGCCGCAGTTGGGGTCTTCAAACACCGCCAGTTTGCGCTTGCCATTGCCACGCACGATGGTGAAAGCATCCTTGAAGGGTAAGGCATCAAAGTTGATGGCGGTTAATTTATCTACCCGTTCTTCTGTCAGATTGCGTTTTTGCTTGGTGTCGATCAGGTTGCCCTGGATCAGGTAATTGGCTTGGGCATCGGTGTAGTAAATATCGACTCCGTTGACCCGGATCTCATAGAGGCCATCTATCGGGGTTTTGCTGACTTCGTCAATTTTTTGCAGTTGCGGGATACGTTCGGTCAGGTTTTTGCGGATGGCGGCTTCCTGAGACCAGGCGGTGCTGGCCGCCAGCAGGGCGCAAGTCAACAGGGTAATTAGGCGTAAGTTCATGTGCGTCCTGTAAAAGTGGAGGTCATGTCAGACCTGCAAGCGTGAAAGAAGTTCAAAAAAACCGGGGTGGCTACAAACCCATGGCTTGGCGTGCAGCCCAATTTTTGGCCATGCCGCTGAGCTCGAACCCCTGCATGCCCCAGTTGCGCAGTTTTTGCCAGCCATTGCCATCTTTGGCAAAAAGTTGCTGCAAAAAGGTCATGGCGGCATCGGTGGTGGTGACTTCTGCACGCCGCGCCCGCTCATAACGGCGCAGCAGCTTGATGTCGTTGACCGGCCGCCAGTACGCGCGGGTATGCAAAACCTCAGCCAGTTCGGCCACGTCGCCCAAGCCCAGATTCAGGCCTTGACCGGCCAGCGGATGGATATTGTGTGCCGCATCACCCGCCAAGGCCCAGCTTTGACCGTTGGCCACACCGATCCAGCGGCTGGCCTGGGCCGACTGCAGTGCCCAGGCCTTGCGCGGACTGATCAGGCTGAGTTGACCCAGACAGCCTTGGCTGAACGTATGGAGTTGTTCACAAAAATCGGTGGCATCGGCCTCGAGCAGCTCGGGTACACGAGCATCGGGCACCGACCAGACCAAGCCAACCGATTGCCCTTGTGCGCCATCCAGCGGCAAAAATGCCAGAATTTCATCGCCTTTGAACCATTGTCGCGCCACCTGGCCGTGGGGTTTCTCGCAGGCCAGACGTGCGGCGATGGCGGTTTGCGGGTAGCGCGTCGCGACAAAATCGACCCCAAATTCTTCGCGCGTGCTGCTTGCCCGGCCTTCACATACCACGGTCAGGGTGGCAGCACGGGGGGCTTCCAGAAGCTCAATGTGCGGCTGAAAACGCACCGCTTCGCGCAATTGGGCCTCCAGCGCGGGCACGTCCACGATCCAGGTGAGTGCTGGCACGGCCAGGTGGCTGGCAGAGAAATGGATGGCACCGCCATCATCACCTTCGACCTGCATGCCGGTGACTTCCGTGGCGTGCTGGGCATCGGGCCAACAGCGCACCGATTCCAGCAAGGCTTTGGATTTGGCGTTGAGTGCGTAGACCCGCACATCCGGCTCGCTGCCCGCTGGCGGCTTGGTGGCCACCAGGCCCACACGCAACCGGTCCCGAGCCAGTAACAAAGCCAGCGTGTGGCCCACAATGCCACCGCCACGAATACAAATATCAAGGTGTTGAGTCATGGCGCAGATTGTAGGAGTGGGCCGGGGGGATGATCAGTCCGTCAAAAAAACCATGTGACACACGCTCATCTTTGGTGATGACGCTGGATTACGACAAACCGTATCTTTTCAGTTTGAGGTAAAGCGTACTTTTGGCGATGCCAAGGTGCTTGGCCACCAAGGTCAGATTGCCGCCGTCCTGTTCAATGGTATTTCGGATCAATGCCAACTCCAGGTCTTCCAGTTTTCCCAGAACAGGAACCTCTGTCATTTTTTCTGCCGTTTTTTGGCGGGCATCCACTGATCCGATTTCAGGTGGCAGGCCGTCCAGTCCGATGGCATCACCTTGTGCCATCAGAAACATGCTCTCCACGACATTGCGCAATTCCCGCACGTTACCGGGCCAGGTGTAGGCTTCAAACGCATCCAGCACCTCTGTCCTGAATCGCTTGGGTTTCGCTGCGTATTTATCGGACAGCAATCCCAGAAAATGCGCGACCAGCAAGGGAATATCCGGCTTGCGTTCCGTCAAGGCGGGAATCCGGATACTGGTGACAGATACCCGGTAAAAAAGGTCCATGCGAAAACGTCCTTCCGCCACCTCGTCGCGCAAATTTCGGTTGGTGGCAGATACCAGCTTGAAGGACACCTTGCGTGGTGAGGTCTCCCCAATACGGTAAATTTCTCCCTCTTCCAGAACCCGCAAAAAGTGTGGCTGCAATTCGAGCGGCATTTCACCAATCTCGTCCAGAAACAGCGTGCCGCCATTGGCCGCCTCGATCTTGCCGATCATGCCGCCGCGCCGCGCCCCGGTAAATGAGCCTTCGCAATGACCAAAAAGTTCGCTGGCCAACAGGTCACGTGACAGGCTACCGCAGTTAAGGGCGACAAAAGGCCGTTCCCCAACCTGTCCGAAGCGGTGCAAACCCTGGGCAAAATTTTCCTTGCCCACACCAGTCTGACCCAGCAGAAGGACGGGTACGTTGGACTTTGCCAGCATCTTGGCTTTTTGAATGGCCTGAAGCAAGGGTTCACTGTGGCCAATCAGGGCATCAAAACCCTTGACATCCTGTGGCCGGAGGTCTTGTACCGGCTTGGCTTTGCGGCTCCAGCTGGAAACCGTGCCATTGGGCTGCAACGCGGGAATGGTCAGCAAGGTGCCGATCCGCTCTCCGGCATCCACAATCGGTTCAAGCCAGTCTGCGCGTAACCATTCGGGGGCATCCACCGGCGTGGATGGTGCAAAGGTGCCTGTTTCCAGAGTCGGGATCTGGGTGGTATCTTTCAGGTTGAAATGAATGCCGCGGGCCAGCAAGGCGGCGCTGGCCAACGCGTTGGCCTTGATCGGAAAACCACGCCGATCACAAATGATCACGCCATCGGTGGTGTTGGACATGGTGGCGGTGCCACGCTCCAACAACTGGTAGCGAAAATCCATCTCCAGCTTGGCCAGCTGGCTTTCGATACGGCTGGCGGTGGTCACGGCCAGAGCCAGACTTTGCGGGCTGAAGGTCTTGCCCAGACCCGAAACATCAATGGTTCCCAGGATTTTTCCGTCATAAGGGTCCCGGATGACGGTGGCAGAGCAGGTCCATTCCTTGATACCCGCGCAAAAGTGCTCTGCCGCATGGATTTGTACAGGTTGCCCTACCGACAGGGCGGTACCAATGGCGTTGGTGCCGCAAAGCTGCTCGCTCCAGCAACTGCCAGCGATGAGGTGAATGGATTCCGCCTCATCCAGCGCGCGCGGGTCACCTTCAACCCCCAGAATCATGCCGTTTGGATCGGTCAGGATCATGATGGTCTCGCTTTGGGCGAGAAAGTCCCGGGCCATGGCCATCACGGGCTTGCCCGCACGTAACAACTCTCGATGCTGGTATTGCAGCGAAGACAGCGTTGATTCGTTCACGGGAGATGCCGCCTGTTGGCGCGAGGGATCCACCTGCACCTCCAGGCAGCGTCGCCAGGAGTCATCAATCAGGCAGCGTAAGGCATTGGGTGGTGGCGTATCTCCAGACAGAAACCGGTCCCATGCAGCCATGATCGTCCGGTTGTTCTGCGGGTTGGATAGCCGCTGGTGTCGTTCGTAGTTGGCCAAATTTGTCTCCTTCAGGCAAGCCCCTTTGTCAGGATGAATTGCCCGACCATCGCGCACAGTATTTTGGCGGTCACACGGCGCTGAATATACGCGGGTAAACCCCTGTTCGATATTCAGTCGGATTCCGAGGAAGCGTCCGGATTTCAGCTGTTTTTTTGCGTTGATACATCACCTTGATGGCGGCCACTTTTCAGTCTTTTCATTGGGAGAACACGTCTTTTCAAGCGCACGCAAAGCCCTTGGCACGGGCTTTGCGAAATGGAGAGTGCGGACAGAAAAATTCTGCCGCTCGATTCGCCGCCAGTGCCATGGAGTCCATGCGCAATGACAGTGTTTTCGAACTGCACTAACCCAATGAGGAGACACCCATATGCAAGTTCAAAGTTCACCCGTCCAGGTGATGGGCATTGATGCCGGGGGCACGATGACCGACACCTTTTTTGTCAGGGAGGACGGCTCGTTTGTCGTCGGCAAGGCGCAAAGTAATCCCGGCGATGAATCACAAGCCATTTATGAGTCGTCGATTGACGCACTGTCGGAATGGAACCGTCAGGTGGATGACGTTTTCCCCGAGCTTCTAACCTGTGTGTATTCAGGCACCGCCATGCTGAACCGCGTGGTGCAGCGCAAGGGGCTCGATGTGGGTCTGATGTGCAACCGGGGTTTTGAAGACATCCACTCCATGGGTCGTGCCATTCAGAGTTACCTGGGCTATGCGCTGGAAGAGCGTATCCACCTGAACTGCCACCGCTACGATGAGCCGTTGGTACCGCTGTCTCGCACCCGTGGTGTGACTGAGCGTACCGATGTGCAAGGCCAGGTGGTGATCCCGCTGCGTGAAGATGAAGTGCGCGTGGCCACACGTGAACTGGTGGCGCGGGGCTCCAAGGCCATTGTCATCAGCCTGCTGCAATCCCACAAGAACGAACACAGCGAATTGCGGGCGCGGGATCTGTGTCGCGAAGAACTCAAAAAAATGGGCGTGGACATTCCGGTGTTTGCCACGGTGGACTACTACCCTTCGCGCAAGGAAACCCACCGCACCAACACCACCATTCTGGAAGCCTATGCGGCAGAGCCCTCTCGTGCCACACTGAAAAAGGTCAGTGACCGCTTCAAGAAACACGGCGCCAAGTTCGACTTGCGGGTCATGGCCACCCACGGCGGCACCATTGGCTGGAAAGCCAAAGAGCTGGCACGTACCATTGTGTCGGGTCCGATTGGCGGCGTGATTGGCTCCAAGTTTTTGGGTGAAAAACTCGGTTACGACAACATCGCGTGCAGCGACATTGGCGGCACCAGTTTTGACATGGCCATCATCACCAAAGGCAACTTTGCCATTCAGTCCGACCCCGACATGGCACGGCTGGTGTTGTCTTTGCCCCTGGTGGCGATGGATTCGGTGGGTGCGGGGGCGGGCAGTTTCATCCGTATTGATCCGTACAGCAAGGCCATCAAGCTCGGGCCTGACAGCGCCGGGTATCGGGTGGGTATGTGTTGGGCCGACAGTGGGTTGGACACCGTCTCCGTCTCGGACTGTCATGTGGTGCTGGGTTACCTGAATCCGGACAACTTTTTGGGCGGTGCGATCAAGCTTGACGTGGAACGGGCACGCAAATACCTCAAGGAGCAAATCGCCGACCCGCTGGGTTTGACGGTAGAAGATGCTGCCGCAGGCGTGATCGAACTGCTGGACTTGAACCTGCGTGAATACATGCGTTCGGTGATCAGCGCCAAGGGCTACAACCCGGCGGACTTTGTCTGCTTCTCTTACGGCGGGGCCGGGCCAGTTCACACCTATGGCTACACCGAAGGTCTGGGCTTCAAGGACGTGGTGGTGCCCGCCTGGGCCGCCGGGTTCTCGGCCTTCGGCTGCGCCTGTGCCGAGTACGAGTACCGTTACGACAAGAGTGTCGATGTCGGTGTGGGTCCCAACGCCACTGACGACGAAAAAATTGCGGCCTGCCAGACCCTGACCGAGGCATGGGCGGAACTGTCGGCCAAGGTGATTGAAGAGTTTGTCATCAACGGCTTCAAGCCGCAGGATGTCTTGTTGCGCCCTGGTTATCGCATGCAGTTCATGGGGCAACTCAACGACCTTGAAATCAGCTCCCCCATCGCCAGCGCCTCGACCCTGGCCGACTGGAACAAGATGGTCAAGGCCTTTGACGACACCTATGCACGGGTCTACGCCTCATCCGCCAGTTCACCTGAATTGGGTTTTGGTGTCACCGGCGCGATCATGCGTGGCAGTGTGATTTCTTCCAAGCCGGAGCTTCCCGAAGAGCCCGATGCAGGCCCGGTGCCACCGGCATCCGCCAAGATTGGCAGCCGCCCGTTCTACCGCCACAAAAAGTGGTGGGATGCACAAATCTGGTCGATGGAAGCCTTGAAAGCGGGTAACCGCGTGGTGGGCCCGGCCATTGTGGAGTCGCCCTCCACCACCTTCATCGTGCCGTTCGGGTTTGAAACCTACTGCGATGCACACCGTTTGTTCCATCTTAAAGAAGTCAAATAAGGAGACATCTCATGAATACCATGACCAGAAAAGAAATTGGTTTGCCTGACCTGCTGGGTAATGGCAAGACACTCAAGCAGCATCGCGACGAGGTGCTGGCGCGTACCCACAAAACCGGCTATTACAACGGCTTGGAAAAGCTGGAGTTCAAGGACTCCGATCCGATCACCTACGAGAAACTGTTCTCCAGAATCCGTGGCGGTTTGGTGCATGCCCGTGAAACCGCCAAAAAAATTGCCGCTTCCCCGATCGTGGAGCAAGAAGGCGAGTTGTGCTTCACGCTCTACAACGCCGCAGGCGACTGTATTCTGACCTCCACCGGCATCATCATCCACGTCGGCACTATGGGCGCTGCGATCAAGTACATGATTGAAAACGCCTGGGAAATGAATCCTGGCATCAACCCCGGCGACATGTTCACCAACAATGATTGCTCCATTGGCAACGTGCACCCCTGCGACATCGCCACCATCGTGCCGATCTTCTGGGAAGGCAAACTGGTCGGTTGGGTGGGTGGAGTGACCCACGTGATTGACCTGGGTGCCATGACCCCCGGCTCGATGTCCACCGGGCAGGTGTCGCGTTTTGGTGACGGCTTGCAGGTGACCTGTCGCAAGACCGGTGTCAACGACACCCCACTGCGCGATTGGCTGCATGAGAGCCAGCGTAATGTGCGCACCACCAAGTACTGGATTCTGGACGAGCGCACCCGTATTGCCGGTTGTCACATGATTCGTCAGCTGGTGGAGGAGGTGCTGGAAGCCGAAGGCATCGAGAACTACACCCGCTTTGCCCACGAAATCATTGAAGAAGGTCGCCGTGGTTTGCAGGCACGCCTGAAAGCCATGACGGTTCCCGGTGTCTATCGCCGGGTGGCCTTTGTGGACATTCCTTATGACCACCCCGACATGAGTCTGGCCTCGGAGTTCGGCAAGCTCAACAGCATCATGCATGCGCCGTGTGAAATGACCATCCGCCCGGATGCCACCTGGAAGCTCAATTTTGAAGGGGCGAGCCGTTGGGGCTGGCACAGCTTCAACGCCAACCAGGTCGCGTTCACCAGTGGTATCTGGGTGATGCTGACGCAGACGCTGGTGCCGACAGCGCGTATCAACGATGGTGCCTATTACGCCACCGAATTCAAGCTGCCCAAGGGCACCTGGATGAACCCGGATGACCGCCGCACGGCACACGCCTACGCCTGGCACTTCCTGGTGTCGGGCTGGAGTGGTATCTGGCGCGGCATGAGCCAGTCGTACTTTGCACGGGGTTATCTGGAAGAAGTCAACGCGGGTAATGCCAACACCTCCAACTGGCTGCAAGGTGGTGGCATGACACAGGATGGCGAAGCCCATGCGGTCAACAGCTTTGAGCCTGCGGCGTGTGGCACTGGTGCCTGTGCCATCAAGGATGGCTTGAATCATGCCGCAGCGGTGTGGAACCCGGAAGGTGACATGGGTGACATCGAGATTTGGGAAATGGCTGAGCCACTGCTGTACATGGGGCGCAACGTCAAAACCAACTCCGGCGGTTACGGCAAGTTCCGCGGTGGCTGCGGCTTTGAGACCCTGCGTATGGTGTGGAAGGCGCAGGACTGGAGCATGTACTTCATGGGCAATGGCTACATGAACAGTGATTGGGGCTTGATGGGCGGTTACCCGTCTGCCACCGGTTACCGTTTTGAGGCTCACAACACCGACCTGGCAGCGCGCATCCGAGAAGGCGACACCCTGCCGCTGGGGGCTGACCGCAATCCTGAAGACCAAACCTACGAGCACCACATCAGCGCCACGGCCCATGTCAAGCGTGATCAGCAATGCACCACCACCGAGGCCATCTTTGAAAATCATGACCTGTACCTGAACTACATGCGGGGTGGCCCGGGCTTTGGTGATCCCTTGGATCGTGATTGCGCCTCGGTTGAAAAAGATATCAACAACCGCTTCGTGTTGCCGGAGTACGCTGAAAAGGTCTACGGTGTGGTGATCTCCCAAGGCGACGATCAGGTCTGGACAGTGGATGTGGCCAAAACCGCAACACGCCGCAAAGTCATTCGCCGGGAACGGATTGCCCGTGCCATTCCCACCCGCGACTGGATGAAGGAAGAACGCGCATGGATTCTGACCAAACATGCCTCGGTGCAGGTGCGTCACATGTTTGCCACCAGTTTTGGCCTGAGTGCCAAGTTCAAGGACGAGTTCAAGTCGTTTTGGGATCTGCCCCCTGACTGGGAGTTGCCGGAGTCCGAGCTCGGGGTGCCGTCATTTGGCTCCACTTACCGGATGGATCTGGCCAAGATGCCTGACGTTCGTACCGTGACCCTGGTTGAAGAATGATTTTTGGCCGGGGTTTACCCCGGCCTTCCGTAAACCCAACGATCTGGAGATTTAAAAATGTCAATTTACACACAAGAGCAAGTGAACTATCTGGTGGAAGGCAAGCTGGACTGGGAAACCACCATGCGTATGCTGTCCATGCCCAAGGACGAGGAGCGCTTCAGCATGTACCTCAACACGCTGCAGTCCAAGCTGCCGTGGGATGACAAGGTCATTTTGCCGATCAGTCTGCACCTGTTCATTGCCCAAAACAAGAAGACCAAACAGTGGGTTACCAAATGCAGTTGTGGCCACGAGTTTGGTGACTACCGCAAGAACTGGAAACTTGAAGCCCTGATCTACGTGCGTGACAACGCAGAGGCCATGCACGAGGTGTATCCCGCCCTGATGGCACCGGACACCAATTGGCAGGTGTATCGCGAGTATTACTGCCCGACCTGCGGCACCATGCACGACGTGGAGGCACCCACACCGTGGTATCCGGTGATGCATGAGTTCGAGCCCGATATTGAAGCCTTCTACAAGGACTGGGTGCACCTGCCCTTGCCTGAAAAGGCCAATTAAAACGAATCAGGAGGCGGGTGCCTGACCCGCCCCCTGATGACCGCAACCCCAATTTTGATGGATATTCCTCATGCCTGACAACAAGCAAGCACCCGTGTTCCAGATTCAACGTGTCTACCTGAAAGGCTTGGTGCTGGAGCAGCCGAACTCTCCGGCCATTTTTCTTGAGCCAACATCTCCTGCGGTGGAAGTGGCGATTTCCACCACTGCCGTGAAACAGGGTGATGGGATTTTCGAGTCCACGGTCAGTGTGACCGTGACGGCCAAAATTCAGGACAAGCTGGCTTTTGTGGTGGAGGCCAGGCAGGCGGGTGTTTTTGAAATTCGCCATATACCTGCTGATCAGCTTGACTCGGTACTGGGTATCGGTTGCCCGACTATTTTGTACCCTTACCTGCGGGCCAACGTGGCTGATGCCATCACCCGTGCCGGATTTCCGCCCGTGCATCTCTCTGAAATCAATTTTCAGATGTTTTATCAACAGCAACAAAAAGCTGCTACGCAGCAGAGCTGAAAATGCGGCATGGGAGTTTGAAACATCAGGGTGGTTGATGCCCGGTTGGAGTTGATTCATGAGTCTTGTTGATTTGCTGATCCGTCAGGCCCGCCAGCAGCCTGAGTGTGCCGCAGTGTTCAGCGGTACAGCGTTGCACGCAACCTATGGCCAGTGGGCGGCCCGCAGTGCCGGTTTGGCGCAGGGGATGCGGCAAGCTGGTTTGCTGCCCGGTGACCGGGTGTTGCTGTTCATGCACAACCATCCGCGTTATCTTGAAGTGTTGTGGGCCGCCTGGTGGGCCGGTCTGGTGGTGGTGCCGGTGAATGCCAAGTTACACACACGGGAGGTCGAATGGATCATTGACAACGCACAAGCCCGCTGGGCCTTTGTCACCCGTGATGTGGCTCCCGAACCATTGGCGGGTCTGGAGCGGCAGATTGACATTGAAAGTGCCGAGGCCGATATATTGTTGGCCCCCATGCTGGATGCTTTTGCGGTCCCGGTGACACCCCGTGAACTTGGCGACTTGGCCTGGCTGTTTTACACCAGTGGCACCACCGGCAGGCCCAAGGGTGTGATGCTGACGCACCGAAACCTGATCACCATGGGATTGACTTATTTTGTCGATGTGGACCCGGTGGCCAACACGGACACCATTGTCTATGGTGCCCCCATGTCGCATGGCGCTGGCCTGTACGCCATACCCCATGTCATGGCGGGCGCGCGTCATGTGGTGCCTGCGTCTGGCGGGGTGGACCCGGCGGAGCTGTTTGCGCTGGGGCAAGCTCTTGGGCCACTGTCCACCTTTGCAGCACCAACCATCGTTAAACGCTTGGTGGATCATGCGCAAGATCATGGCATCAGCGTCGAGGATTCGGCCAAATCTTTCAAAACCATTGTTTACGGTGGTGCGCCCATGTACCTGGCCGACATTCAACGTGCCTTGCGGGTGATGGGGCCATGTTTTGTGCAGATTTATGGGCAGGGTGAAACACCCATGGTGGCAACGGCTCTGTCACGCCAGCAATTGGCAGATACCCTTCATCCACGTTATCTGGAGCGTATGGCCTCGGTGGGGGTGGCACAAACACCGGTGCAGGTGCGGGTGAGTAATGAGCAGGGTCAGGATGTTGCGCTGGGTGAGGTGGGTGAAGTGCTGGTCAAGGGCGACTGTGTGATGGCTGGCTATTGGCGCAATCCAGAAGCCAGCGCACTGGCCATCCGGGATGGCTGGCTGTGGACGGGGGATGTGGGGTGTCTGGATGGAGATGGCTTTTTGACGCTGAAAGACCGCAGCAAGGATCTGATCATCAGTGGCGGCTCCAACATCTACCCACGTGAAGTCGAAGAGGCGCTATTGACATTGAGTGGTGTGGATGAAGTGGCTGTTGTTGGTGTGCCAGACCCCGAGTGGGGTGAAGCGGTTGTGGCGTTTGTTGTGTTGCAGGCGGGCACCGCGGTAGGTCAGACCGAACTGGACGAGCATTGCCTGGCTCAGATCGCGCGCTTCAAACGTCCCAAACATTACCATTTGGTGGATCGTCTGCCTAAAAACAACTATGGCAAAGTGCTGAAAACAGACCTGCGCGAAGTGGCCAGTTCGGCATTGAAGCTCCATAAGGTGTGACAGGCTGTTCTGGCTTGGTGGTTCAGACAAATTTGGTCTGTGATGCTTCGAGCATCACCATGTCACTAATGTGTTGACCACGCCACCCGGCAACCATGGGTCATCCTGAAGGTGCATGGGTGGGTGTTCAACGATACTCTGTCCCTTCAATTTCATGGGGCGTGGTATGGATTTTTGGGGTATTTTTGAAAAGTATTGGCCATTCATGGCTTTGGGTCTGTGGTTGGCGTACAAGTGGTGGAACTCCAGAAGAGTTGTTGCCATGCTGCCAGAGCTCAGGAAAAACGGGGCCATCTTTGTGGATGTTCGATCAGCCGGAGAATTTGCCCATGGCAATGCCCCCGGAACCATCAATATCCCCTTGCCGGAGTTAGGCAGCCGGCTTGGCGAGTTACCCAAGTCCGTCCCCGTTGTGCTCTGCTGTGCCAGCGGAACGCGTAGTGCCATGGCCAAACTTTTGCTCAAGAAAAATGGCTATCCGATGGTGCATAACATCGGGACCTGGAGCAAGTTTCTAGACAAATAGCGGCCTATCTCCCATGTGCGCGTGTGCGCATTGAGCACATGCCCCCAAGCCACTCAACGCCGGGTCACGCAGAATACGCCCGTTTGTTGGGTCCACTTTTTAAGCAATGGCTCAGTGATCATTACAATTCCCATCCATTCTCCAGGACAAAACGATGACCAAAAAACTGCAAAAGTGCAGGATTGGTGGTGCTTGTCCTGAGCGCTTATTCCCCAACTTTCCAACGCGGATTGGGCACTTTGACGATGCCCGTATGGGGTTCGATCGTGCCGTTGAGTTATTAATTAACAAGGATTTTTTATGAAATGTGGCATCGTGGGCTTGCCCAACGTCGGTAAATCGACCCTGTTCAACGCGCTGACCAAAGCTGGCATCGCGGCTGAAAATTACCCTTTTTGCACCATCGAACCCAATGTGGGCATCGTCGAGGTGCCGGACCCGCGGCTGGAGGCCCTGTCGGCCATCGTGCATCCTGAGCGGATACAACGCGCCATTGTGGAGTTTGTCGATATTGCCGGTCTGGTGGCCGGTGCCAGTACCGGTGAAGGTTTGGGTAACAAGTTTTTGGCACACATCCGTGAGACCGATGCCACCATCAATGTGGTGCGCTGTTTTGAAGACGACAACGTGATCCACGTGGCTGGCAAGGTGGACCCGATTTCTGACATTGAAGTGATCCAGACCGAGCTGTGTCTGGCCGACTTGAGCACCGTGGATAAAGCACTATCGCGTTACCAGAAGGCTGCCAGATCGGGTGGCGACAAGGAGGCTGCCAAGCTGGTCAGCATTCTGGAGCGCTGTCAGGCCGCCCTGAACGAAGCCAAGCCGGTGCGCACGATTGATTTCACCAAGGAAGAGCAGCCGTTGCTCAAGCAGTTCTTTTTGATCACGGCCAAACCGGCCATGTTTGTCGCCAACGTGGCCGAAGACGGTTTTGAGAACAACCCGTTCCTGGATCGCTTGACGGCTTATGCCACTGCCCAAAATGCGCCGGTGGTGGCCATCAGCGCCAAGCTGGAGGCTGAAATGGCCGACATGAGTGATGAGGACCGTCAGATGTTTCTGGAGGAAATGGGACTGCACGAGCCCGGCTTGAACCGCCTGATCCGCGCCGCCTACGACCTGCTGGGTTTGCAGACCTATTTCACCGCCGGCGTGAAGGAAGTGCGTGCCTGGACCATCCACAAGGGTGATACCGGCCCGCAAGCCGCCGGCGTGATCCACACCGATTTTGAAAAAGGCTACATCCGCGCCCAGACCATTGCCTATGACGATTTCATCGCTTTCAAGGGTGAGCAAGGGGCCAAGGATGCCGGCAAGATGCGCGCCGAAGGCAAAGATTACGTCGTCAAGGATGGCGATGTGATGAACTTCTTGTTCAGTTCTTAAGGATATTTCACCCCTGGTGCTTGTGTAGTAGGCGTCAAATGCTATCTAAAATATAGCGTTTGGCGCTGCACTTCTGTCGGATGGTGCAGGGCGCCCGGCGCGTGCATCAATTACCAAAAACACCGGCCAGTGCTGCCGTCATGAGGACATAGCGGGCACATTTGCCAATCGCCATATAAGCCAGACAGGGCCAGAAGGGCAGTTTGAGCCAGCCTGCCACGGCGCACAGAGGGTCACCCACCAGCGGTAACCAGGCCATCAGACAGGCTTTGGGGCCGAGTCGCTCCAGCCAATCCAGGGCGCGCAGATGATGGGCGCTGTGCTGGTGGCGTTCAATCACCTTGTGTGAAGCCAGGCCCATCCACCAGGTGACGGCGCCGCCCAGTGTGTTGCCCGCCGTGGCCACCGCAATGGCGGGCCAGAAAAGTTGCGGGCTGAGTTTAATCAGGCCAAAGACGGC
Source organism: Rhodoferax lithotrophicus (assembly GCF_019973615.1). Lineage (GTDB taxonomy): Bacteria > Pseudomonadota > Gammaproteobacteria > Burkholderiales > Burkholderiaceae_C > Rhodoferax > Rhodoferax lithotrophicus. The sequence continues at coordinate 908,521 of NZ_AP024238.1, forward strand.
TGGTTCGGAACCCAATGGCAGTAGCGTGGCCGAGATGAAGGACACCACAAACACCGTGCTCAAGCCAAATTTGGGTAGCGCCAGCAGGGTGAGGAGTTGTTCAAGCCAGAGTTCCATGGGTGCGCGAGTATAGGCAGACACTGGTGATTTCGATGGCCAGACGCTTTTGTGTGCTGAAATTTTGAGCAGTTAGAATCCTACCATCCCCCGCTTTTTCATACCCCGTTTGCTTTGAACTTTGAATCTGTTCGCATGAACATTGGTCCCTATTGCCTGCCCAACCGTTTTTTTGTTGCCCCCATGGCGGGGGTGACTGATCGGCCGTTTCGCCAGTTGTGCAAGCAACTGGGGGCGGGTTATGCGGTCAGCGAAATGGTCACCAGCCGCCCGGACTTGTGGGATTCGCTCAAAACCTCCCGGCGTGCCAACCATGCAGGCGAGCCCGGTCCGATTGCCGTTCAAATTGCTGGCACCGAGCCGCAAATGATGGCCGATGCGGCCCGCTACAACATCGACCGCGGGGCCCAGATCATTGACATCAACATGGGCTGCCCGGCCAAAAAAGTCTGCAACAAGTGGGCTGGGTCGGCCCTGATGCAAGACGAAACACTGGCGTTGCAGATCGTGTCGGCCGTGGTAGAGGCTTGTGCACCGCGTGGTATCCCCGTGACGCTGAAAATGCGCACCGGCTGGTGCCACGCCGAAAAAAACGCCGTCTCACTGGCCCGCGCAGCTGAAGCTGCGGGCGTGCAGATGGTTACCGTGCATGGTCGCACCCGTGAGCAAGCTTACAAGGGGGCGGCTGAGTACGACACCATTGCGGCGGTCAAGGCGGCACTGAACATCCCGGTGGTGGCCAATGGTGACATCGACAGCCCGGCCAAAGCCCGTGCGGTGTTCGCCAGTACCGGGGCGGATGCGGTGATGATTGGCCGCGCCGCACAGGGGCGACCCTGGATTTTTCGCGAAATGGCACATTTCATGGCCACCGGTGAGGTGTTGGCACAGCCTCTGGTGGCCGAGGTGAAACAGCTGTTGCTGGCGCATTTGCAAGACCATTACAGCTTGTATGGCGAGTTTGCTGGCGTGCGCAGTGCCCGCAAGCATATCGGCTGGTACGTGCGCGGTTTGCCGGGAGGGGAAGCCTTTCGCGCCCGGATGAACCTGCTGACCGATGCCGCGGCGCAATCCAGGGCCGTGGCTGATTTTTGGGATGAACTCAACACGCGCATGGATCGACTGCCTGAGCCTGCGCTGAAGATGCATCCATTGGAAGATAGAAAACCGGAGACCGTGGCATGAAACCTCTGCATATTGCGGATGCTGTGCGCAGCAACCTTGAAGATTACTTGAAAGATTTGGGCCAAAGTGAGCCCAATGGCATGTACGACATGTTGGTTGCGGTGGTTGAAAAACCGCTGCTGGAGGTGGTGATGCAACGCACCGACCATAACCAGTCCAAGGCGGCGCAATGGCTGGGGCTGAACCGCAACACCCTGCGCAAGAAACTGCTGGAGCATAAGCTCATTAATTAATAGCTACTGGCGCTTATATATAAAGCACTAGAGCCTGATTTACTATAAATTTTTATTCACCCTCGAACGTCTCACACCATGAACGCACTTCTTTCTGTTTCCGATAAAACCGGTATTGTTGAATTCGCCCAGGCCTTACACGCCCTGGGCATCAAGCTGTTAAGCACCGGCGGCACGGCCAAATTGCTGGCCGAACAAGGCCTGCCGGTGACCGAAGTGGCTGAAGTCACCGGTTTTCCCGAGATGCTGGATGGTCGTGTGAAAACCCTGCACCCCAAAGTACACGGCGGCTTGCTGGCCCGGCGCGACCTGCCCGAGCACATGGCGGCGTTGAAAACCCATGCCATTGACACCATTGACCTGCTGGTGGTCAACCTTTACCCATTTGAAGCCACCGTGGCCAAAGCCGCTTGCACCTTGGAGGACGCGATTGAAAACATCGACATCGGCGGCCCGGCCATGGTGCGTAGCGCCGCCAAAAACTGGAAAGACGTGGCGGTGCTGACCGATGCGTCGCAATACGCTCAGGTGCTGGCCGACTTGCAAGCCAGCGGCGTGGTGTCGCAGAAAACCAAATTTGCCTTGAGTGTGGCCGCCTTCAACCGCATCAGCCAGTACGACGGTGCGATCAGCGATTATTTGAGCTCGGTGCAGTTTGGCGACGGTGTGCCCGAGGGCGCAGCGCCCACGCTGGATCTGTTCCCCGGCCAGAGCAATGGCCGGTTCGTCAAAGTGCAAGACCTGCGTTACGGCGAAAACTCGCACCAGAACGCCGCCTTGTACCGCGACCTGTACCCCGCGCCCGGCTCCCTGGTCACGGCCAAGCAGTTGCAGGGCAAGGAACTGAGTTACAACAACATTGGTGATGCCGATGCAGCCTGGGAATGTGTCAAGAGTTTCAACACACCGGCCTGTGTCATCGTCAAACACGCCAACCCCTGTGGTGTGGCGCTTGGTGTGGATGCGCTGGAGTCTTACAGCAAGGCTTTCCAGACCGATCCGACCTCGGCTTTTGGCGGCATCATTGCCGTCAACTGCACACTGGATGAGCGTGCGGCGCTGCAAATGTCGAAGCAGTTTATTGAGGTCTTGATGGCCCCGGCCTTCACCCCCGAGGCCTTGGCGGTGTTCAAGAGCAAGGTGAATGTGCGCATCCTGCAGATCGATCTGCCCAAGGGTGGAGACAAGCCGTGGGAGCAGGGCCGCAACTTCATGGACATGAAGCGCATTGGCTCAGGCATCCTGCTGCAGACCGCCGATAACCACGAGCTGGCCTTGTCTGACTTGAAAGTGGTCACCAACTTGCAGCCGAGTGCCGAGCAACTCAAAGACCTGATGTTCGCCTGGACGGTGGCCAAATACGTCAAGAGCAATGCCATTGTGTTCTGCAAAGACAGCATGACCATGGGGGTTGGGGCTGGGCAGATGAGCCGCCTGGATTCGGCGCGTATCGCCAGCATCAAGGCCGAGCATGCCGGTTTGAGCCTCAAAGGCACGGCGGTGGCCAGTGATGCCTTCTTCCCGTTCCGCGATGGTCTGGATGTGGTGGTGGACGCGGGGGCCACTTGCGTGATCCAGCCCGGAGGTTCGATCCGTGACCAGGAGGTGATTGATGCCGCCAACGAGCGTGGCGTGGTGATGGTCTACACCGGTGTGCGCCATTTCAGGCATTGAACCGGATAAGTCTCAAAAAAAGCGGCCTTGAGCCGCTTTTTTTATAAAAAATCAGGCTGTAGCGCTTGTTGTACAAGCGCAAGAAGCTATTTATTTTGTAGTAATTTAAACACCTCACGGGCCGCAGCCACGGTCTGGGCAATGTCGGCATCGGTGTGCGCCTGGCTGACAAAACCGGCTTCATACAGCGCCGGGGCGATGTACTCGCCGCGATCCAGCAGGCCGTGAAACAGTTGGTTGAATTTGGCCCCTTCGGTTTTCATGACTTGGCCATAGTTCTGCGGCAGTTCCGGCAGCAGGTAAAAACCCATCATGCCGCCTTCGCTGTCGCCACAAAACGCCACACCTTCGGCGCTGGCCGCAGCTTTCAGGCCGTCGATCAGGGCGCGGGTTTTGCGGCCCAGTTCGTCGTAAAAACCGGGGCGGCTGATTTCTGCCAGGGTAGCCAGGCCACAGGCGGTGGCGACCGGGTTGCCGCTCAAGGTGCCAGCCTGGTAGACCGTACCGAGTGGGGCCAGGTGGTTCATCACGGCACGTTTGGCCCCAAAAGCTGCCAGCGGCATGCCGCCGCCAATCACCTTGCCCATCACCGTCATGTCGGGCTCAAAGCCGGGAATGGCCTTGGCATAAACACTTTGGGCACCGCCCAGGGCAACGCGGAAACCGGTCATCACTTCGTCAAACACCAGCAGCGCACCGTACTGCGTGCACAGCTCGCGGCAACGTTTCACAAACGGGATGCTGGCGCGTACAAAGTTCATGTTGCCGCAGATCGGCTCCATCATCAGGCAGGCAATGTCATGGCCCTGGGTGGCAAAAGCGGCCTCCAGTTGCTCAATGTTGTTGTATTCCAGCACCACGGTGTGCTGCACCACTTCAGGCGGTACACCGGCACTGGTGGGGTTGCCAAAGGTGGCCAGGCCGGAGCCGGCTTTGACCAGCAGGGCATCGGCGTGGCCGTGGTAGCAGCCTTCAAATTTGATCAGTTTGTTGCGCCCGGTGGCCCCGCGGGCCAGGCGGATGGTGCTCATGGCAGCTTCGGTACCCGAGCTCACCAGCCGCACCATGTCCATGCTGGGCATGAGTTTCAAAATGGCCTCGGCCAGCTCGACCTCGCGTTCGGTGGGAGCCCCGTAAGAGAAGCCTTCCAGCACGGCTTTTTGTACCGCTTCCAGCACCGCTGGATGACCATGACCCAGAATCATCGGGCCCCAGGAGCCAATGTAATCGGTGTAGCGTTGGCCGTTGGCATCCCAGATGTAGGCCCCTTGGGCGCGGGTGATGAAGCGGGGTGTGCCGCCTACCGCGCGAAAGGCGCGCACCGGGGAGTTGACCCCGCCGGGAATGACTTTGGCGGCGCGTTCGAACAAGGCTAAATTTTGGTCAGTGGTGGGCATCATGTGAATGGTGTTTCTGTGTTTGTGAAGGTGAAAAATGCTTGCCTGAGCAGTCAGACGATATTTTGGAATGACCGGCAGAATGAGTGAAAAGTGTCCAGGCAAGGGCGCAACCAGACGAAAGTTGCTGTGCTACGGGTAAGCCGGGGGAAGAGCTTCAGCGATTCGGGCATTTCTTGAGGCAGAATAGGGCGGTAAGCGCAGGTGCTTGCAACCAAAGGGTTGCAGAGTTTTTGGCAGACTGTGAAAAATGACATTCTATTTGAAGGCTTTTATAGCGTGACACAAACAACGACAACCTGGATGTGCTTGATTTGTGGCTGGATTTATGATGAATCCACTGGTGATCCTGAGCACGGTGTGCCACCGGGAGTTGCTTGGCAAGACGTTCCACTGAATTGGGTTTGTCCAGATTGTGGTGCGCGCAAGGAAGATTTTGAAATGGTTCGGATTTGACCCTTGCGCAGTCATTTGTAATTTGCGCAATTGTTTGAAGTGTCCTCAATACAGGAGTGATATCTGGTGAGTACAACTGGTTCGAATTTGAAAATTTTGGTGGTTGACGACAGCAACACCATCCGGCGTAGCGCCGAAATATTCCTGAAGGCTGGCAAGCATGAGGTGGTGTTGGCCGAAGACGGGTTCGATGCATTGGCCAAAGTTAGTGACTACAAACCTGACCTGATTTTTTGTGACATATTGATGCCCCGCTTGGACGGTTACCAGACATGCGCCATCATCAAGCGAAATGCCAAGTTTGCCAATGTGCCGGTGGTCATGTTGTCGTCAAAAGATGGTGTGTTTGACAAGGCACGTGGCCGCATGGTCGGGGCGCAAGATTATTTAACCAAACCGTTTACCAAAGATCAGTTGCTCAAAGCGGTTGATCAGTTTGGCGTGGCGGCACAAGGAGTGGTGTAGTGGCTATTCAAAATGTACTGATCGTGGATGACTCCAAAACCGAGTTGATGTTTTTGACCGATGTGTTGCACAAACATGGTATGTCGGTGCGTACAGCTGAAAACTCAGAAGAAACCATGCAGCGTTTGGTCGACGAAAAACCTGACCTGATTCTGATGGACGTGGTGATGCCTGGGCAAAACGGTTTTCAGCTGACACGCTCGATCAACCGCAATCCGCTGTATTCGGATATCCCCATCATCATGTGCACCAGCAAGAACCTGGAAACGGACCGTGTTTGGGGTATGCGCCAAGGGGCCAAGGATTACATCACCAAGCCTGTGAGTCCCGCTGAGTTGATGGAAAAAATCCGGGCATTGGGCTGATCTGGCTGTTGGCATGGCAAAAAAAGAAGCGCTCAGAGATTTACAGACCCGGTTGGCCGGGCGGCTGCAGGCGGCTCGAAGCGAAGGGGTTTCTGCAGCTTGGTTGGCGGTGCAGGTTGGGTCGGCCAATTATTTGCTACCGTTGACGCAATCGGGTGAGATTTTCTCAATGGCAACTTTGGCCAATGTGCCGTATGTGCAGCCCTGGTTCATGGGGGTTGTGAATCTTCGTGGCGGACTTTTTGGCGTGGTAGATCTGGCAAGCTTTTTAAAGGTGTCGTCGACACGTAGTCGCACTGAGCAGGCATGGGCACAAACGCGTTTGATCACCTTTAACGTTGATTTGGAAATAAATGCCGCGTTGTTGGTGGATGCGCTGATTGGCTTGCGTCGGCAAGATGCGTTTGTTGGTGTGATGCCGCCGCCTGCGGGGGCACCGGAGTTTTTTGGGCAATTGCTGGTGGATGCACAGGGGGCATCCTGGCAAGAAATTAATCTGCGTACGCTGGCGCAGAGCGCTGAGTTTTTGAGTATTGGTGTGTGATTTTTACCTGGGGTAACCGAGATGGCTGTTTTTGATCAATTAAAAAACCTCTTCAAGAAGAAGACCCCTGATTTGGATCAGGACTCTCGCTTGAGTCTGGGCGTGCCAGATCCTTCCATCTATCAATCGCAATATGAAGAGCCATCCCAGGCTGAAGTGATGCAAGAGCCCAGGCAAACTCAGTATGGCTCGCTTGATGAGGGATCTGTCACGGTCGAACCAAGCGCACAAGAGCCTGAAGCACAGTCTTCAGAAACGGAGGCGGCTGAGATTTCGGTGCCTGTTTTGGGTAAAAAAACCATTGTTCAACACCAACGGACACTCTCTGTAGTGCTTGGTCTGTCGTTGGTTTTGTTGGCTGTTGTGACCGTGGTTGGTTTGGGCAAGTCGGATCAAACCGCTCAGCAGCTCAATGCCACAGGTCAGGCGTTGATGCAATCCCAGCGGTTGGCCAAAGATGTGACGCAAGCCTTGATGGGGCGAGAGCAATCATTTGAAAGTATCAAGGACAGTTCAGCAGTGATGGCCAGAACGGTTCGGGGGATGAAGAGTGGAGATGCCGGGCTCAATCTTGAAGAGCTCTCCCCTGCTTTCCTGCCGCTGCTTGAAAAGGCGGTTCCGTTGGTTGATCGTGCCGAAAAGAACTCGGCAACGATTCTGTCGCAACAAAAAATCTTGACTCAGGTGAGTACGGCGCTGCGCTTGATCAATCGCCAGTCGTCGGATTTGCTGGAGATCGCTGAGACCGTGTCGTCGCTCAAACTGCAGCAGAATGCACCTTCAGCTGAAATTTCTGCTGCCGGACAGTTGGTGATGCTGACACAACGTATTGGCAAGTCATCCAATGAATTCATGACCATGGAGGGCGTCAGCCCCGAGGCCGTGTTTTTGCTCGGTAAAGATTTGAATTCATTTAAGGAAATTGCTTCAGGCTTGTTGGATGGCAATTCTGAATTACGCTTGACAAGCTCTACCGATCCGCAAACGCGTGAACAACTCACTGCATTGATCAAGTTGTATGAAGAAACGCGTACCCAAGCGGGGGCCATTTTGGGCAATCTGCAGGGTTTGGTGTCGGCGCGTGAGGCTCAGTTAGGTATTTTGAATGACAGTACCGAAATTCGAAAAGAATTGGAAGTGTTGCAGAACGCTCTGTCCGCTCAAACCGGTTTGGGTGCGGCGGCCTTGATCATGCTGTTGGCCGCTGCCGGGTTGGCCTTGCTGAGTGCGGGTGGGTTGTCTTACGTGCAGCTGCTCGACAGCCGCCAAAGGCAACAAGTGGCGGAGTCGCAGCAGAAACAAGCGCAGCATCAGGAGCAGGATGCCAAGCGGGTTAATGATGCCAATCAGGCGGCTATTTTGCGGCTGATGAATGAGTTACAAACCGTGGCAGAAGGTGATTTGACTCAGGAGGCCACGGTAACCGAAGATATTACGGGTGCTATTGCAGACTCGGTCAACTACACCGTTGAAGAGTTGCGTTTGCTGGTGGGTAACGTGCAAAGCACGGCGGCTAAAGTGGCGCAAACCACTGCGGAGGTGGACATCACATCGACAGAGCTGCTGGCTGCATCCAATGAGCAATTGCATGAAATTCGTGAAACGGGTCGATCTGTGGTGGATATGGCTGCGCGGATCAATCAGGTGTCTTCTCAAGCCCAGGAGTCGGCTGACGTGGCGCGCCAATCCCTGCAAGCTGCCGAGGTTGGCTTGCAAGCGGTGCAAAATGCCATTGGCGGTATGAATTCCATTCGTGACCAGATTCAGGATACGTCCAAACGGATCAAGCGACTGGGTGAGTCATCTCAGGAGATTGGTGAAATTACCGAACTGATCTCGGACATTACCGAACAAACCAACGTGCTGGCTTTGAATGCGGCCATTCAAGCGGCCTCAGCCGGTGATGCTGGTCGTGGCTTCTCCGTTGTTGCGGAGGAGGTGCAGCGTTTGGCTGAACGCTCCGCCGACGCGACGCGCCAGATTGCAGCGTTGGTGAAAGCCATTCAGACCGACACCCAAGATGCTGTGGGTGCTATGGAACGTTCCACTCAGGGGGTGGTTGAAGGTGCCAAGTTGTCAGATAACGCGGGTCATGCACTGACCGAGATTGACCAGGTGTCGCGCCGTCTGGCGGAGTTGATTGAACAGATTTCCGGTGCCACCTCGCGTGAAGCCAGTTTGGCCAATGAGGTGGCCGAAAACATTCAGCACATTTTTGCGGTGACCGAGCAGACCGGGGAGGGCACACGCAGCACCGCTACCCAGGTGCGTGAACTCTCCAAAATGGCTGAGGAATTGCGTCAGTCCGTGGCGCGTTTCCGTATTGCCTGAAGCGTTTGGCCATCACTTCGTACTGAACGGTTTCATTCATGCATTCTGACGCAGCTTTGCCTAGCGAAAATTCGGTTGTTGAGCCAGATCTGGGTCCTTTGGCCTGGGTGCTGGATGAGTTGCGAAAGTCTCTTGACGGGGCCACCAAGGCTCTCAAGCGCTTTGTTCGGGATGCCGAGTTGTCTCGCGGCTCGGATTTAGCGGCACTTGATGCAAGTCAGCTCCGCATTGCACGCCAACAATTGCATCAAGCCGTTGGGGCGTTGGAAATGGTTGGTTTGGTGGTGCCTGCCAAAATGTTGCGTGCCATGGAGGCATTGGCACAAAAATTTGTACAAAAACCCGAGTCTTGCAGTGATGAAGCTGCAATGAAGGTTGAGTTGGCCAGTTTTGCTTTGACGGATTACCTTGAAGGACTGCTCAAGGAGAAATCATCGTCATCTGTAGCGTTGTTTCCGCAATACCGTGATGTGCTTGAGTTGTTGGGCAGTGACCGTGTGCACCCGGCAGATTTATGGGCACATGAATTGCGTTGGCTTCATATTCCTGTGCCGGATACGGTGACACCACTGGGTTACGACACTGCGGTTCGTTCACGGATTGATGGTTATGTGCTTCGTGTGGTCAAGTCTGCAGATGTGTCCTCGGCCTTGGCTTTGGCTGATATCGCTTGGGGTTTTACGGCTGCGCAAAACCAACTTCATGCACGCGTGTTTTGGGCTGTAACGTCTGCTTTTTTTGAAGCTGTTGCACTTGGGCTGTGTCCATCTGATGTACATACCAAACGAGCGGCTTCGCGTGTGTTGTTGCAATATCGTTCGTTGGCGCGTAGTGAGCAGGATATCTCAGATCAACTGGTGCATGATCTACTGTTTTTTTGCGCTCAGGCTGTGCCCTCTGCCACCCACCATGCCCCGGCTCTTCGTGCTGTACGTCAAGAGTATGGCTTCGTTAATACAACTTCGGTGGATTACGTCAAGCCACAGTTTGGACGTTTTGATCCAGCACTTTTGGCGCAGGCGCGTAAACGTATTGCTGCCGCCACTGAAACTTGGTCAACCTTGTCCGGGGGGGATACACATCGCATCAAGGTCACGGTAGATCAGTTCAGTCTGGTCAGTGACTCCATCATGAAGCTGCACCCGGATAGCCGTGAATTGGCTCAGGCCCTGACACGTGCCATAGACAGTGTTGCGCGTTCCGGTGTGGCACCAGAACCCTCGCTGGCCATGGAAGTTGCTACAGCGGTGCTGTATTTAGAGGCGGCATATGACGATTTGGACCCCACCAGTGCGCAAATGGGTGAGCGTAGCCATCGTCTGGCTCAGCGTCTGGAGCATGTGTTAGCTGGCGGACAGTCCGAGCCGCTGGATGTTTGGATGGAAGAGCTTTACCGTCGTGTCAGTGATCGTCAAATCATGGGTAGTGTGGTGGACGAGTTGCGTACCACGCTGGGTGAAGTTGAAGGTTCTCTGGATGCCTTTTTCCGTCGTCCTGAAGATAAAACACCTCTGCAAGAAGTGCCTGGCAAGCTGGCACAAATGCGTGGGGTGTTTTCTGTACTGGGGCTGGATCAGGCGGCCTTAGCTGCCCTGCGTATGCGCGACAGCGTTTCTCAGTGTTTGGTCGACGAGATCGACCCGGTCTCCGCTGCGTCAGGTATTTTTGAGAAATTGGGCAACAGTCTGGGGGCTTTGGGCTTCTTGATTGACATGCTCAGCTACCAGCGAGAGTTGGCGAAAAAGCTGTTTGTCTATGATGATGAACTGGGCGAATTCCGCGCTTTGATGGGACGACACAAAGCCTCTGAACCTGTCGTTGTACCTGAGTCGGAGCCTCAGCCTGAAGTGACGGCGGTCAATGTGAATGCCGAGCAGCTACCTCCCACCGTCTGGATGGATCTGCCGAAGGCAGACGACAAGGAGCCGGAAAAGGTGGGTATGGCAGCGTTGCCTGATTTGCTTCCCATCGCAGAATCTCTTCCCTTGCCTTCCATTACACCCCAACCGGTTGTCATGCTGGCCGCTGAAAGTTCGACTGCGGATGATGACGAAGACGATGTTGAGTTGCGTGCAATTTTCCTGGATGAAGCCAGGGATGTTGTTGCCCATGGTTTGGAAACTTTGGCCAACTTGCAAGTGAATAGCGCTGATTTTGATGAGCAAACCGCATTGCGGCGCGCCTTTCATACGCTCAAAGGCAGCTCACGCATGGTGGGTTTGAACGAATTTGGTGAAGCGGCCTGGGCCATGGAGCAAGTTCTCAATGCTTGGTTGCCTCAGCAAAAACCAGTCAGTTCGGAGTTGATCAAGCTGTCCCACCAAGCCATATCGGCATTTGGTCAATGGGTGGAGGATATTGCTGCGGATCAAATGGCTCACTGGAGCGCTCAGCCATTTAGGCAGGCGGCAGACCGCATGCGCCTTGAAAATGTGTGCACGGACTTGGTATTGCCAGCGGTCAGCCAACCGATGGAGTTGCCTGAAGATATTCAGTTGCCGGAGGCCACCGAGGTTGCTTTGGAGGGTTTACTGGCGGTTTCTCCTGACATGCCTGAGTTGTCTTTTGAGCCTTTGCCAGAAGCTGCTCCCGCTGAAGGGATGGTTGTCTCTGATGAATCACAACCGCTCCAAGTCTCTGAGCCGCTCAATGAGATCATCACGGCTGAAGAGTTCGGTTTTGATGACGCAGCTTCGGAAATGCCAGCATTGGATGATGGACTTCATGCCATTGTTCCTGCAAGCGAAGATCCTGATGTTCTGGCACTGGGTGAGCTGCTTGATTTTTCGTTTGATGAGCCCCAGCCTTCATCCGATTCGGCAGTGGATGAGTTACTTGTATCTGAGTCACCTTCTGAGGAATTGATTGATTTAGATGGTCTTTTGATGCCAGAAGATGCATCATTATTGCCAGAGCCAGAGCCAGAGCCAGAGCCAGAGCCAGAGCCAGAGCCAGAGCCAGAGCCAGAGCCAGAACCAGAACCAGAACCAGATGAGCAGGTTCGGATCATTGGTGATTTGCGTATTGGTATTGCGCTTTACAACGTTTATCTTAATGAGGCAGATGAATGGTCGCGCCGTTTGTTGACCGAGTTGACGGAATGGTCGCTTGAGTTGGAAAGGCCTGTGCCTGACAGTGCTGTGTCTCTGGCGCATTCTTTGGCAGGTAGTTCGGCGACTGTAGGTTTCATGGTTTTGTCAGAGCTGTCACGCGCAATGGAGCACGCGTTGGCACATGTCCGGATGGCGGGTGTGGGTTTGCCAGAGCATGCTCGTTTGTTTGTGGATGTCGCCGAGGACATTCGTCGGTTATTGCACCAGTTTGCTGCAGGTTTCCTGAAATCGGCGAACCCTGAGCATTTGGCGGCGTTGAGAGCGTTGTTGGAAACTGATTTTTCCAGCATTTCATCTGCACACATGAGAATGGATGAAGATTGGGCACAAGATGCCCAGATCTCTGATGACGAGTTCGCCTCGTTGTTTGAACCAGAATCTGTTGAGGCGCATCTTGACGAGATGGCGCTCGAAGTGCCTGTGCCAAGTCACGATGAGATGCCGCAAATCAGTCTGGAACCCGATTCCTTGCTAGCCCCTTTGGTTGCGAATGTCTTGCAAGAAGCCGAATCCAAACATACAGCTGCCGCACTGGAGGTGTCGGCAGAGAGCTTGCCTGACGATGACATTGAAGCACGTGATGTGCTCGATGTGGATCTGTTTCCCATTTTTGAAGAAGAGGCTCTGGAGTTACTGCCGCAACTCAGTGCTGCTTTGCGGCAATGGAGTGCCCAGCCTGGAAGCTCCTCTGCACGCCAGCAGGCTTTGCGGGTGTTGCACACGCTCAAGGGGAGTGCACGTTTGGCTGGTGCCATGCGCTTGGGTGAAATGGCCCATCGAATGGAATCCGCCGTGGAGGACGTGGACTCGGAAAACCCGCAAGACGGGGCGATGGACGCACTGTTGACCCGGTTGGATGGTATTTCAGCCGTGTTTGATGCCTTGTGTGCGTTGCCCGTCCAGGCGTTGGCTTTGCCAGAGGCCACAGTGCCAGTAAAACCTTCCGAACCTTCGGAACCTTCAGAGCAAGTCGAAGCGCCCATACCCGAGCCGGTTGATCAGCCCGAATCCAGTGTATCGGTGACGGTGGCTCCCATATCGTCTGTGGCATCGATGTCACCCGTGTTGCCACTGCGCCGTGCAGGTGGGCAAACCATTCGGATCCGGTCACAGCTGCTCGACCGTATGGTCAACCAGGCTGGTGAGGTGATGATCACCCGCTCCAGATTGGAATCCCGACTGGGGCAATTGCGTGGTTCGCTCGACGAGTTGACCAGTAATCTGGATCGACTGCGTCATCAGTTGCGAGATGTCGAGCTTCAGTCCGAATCACAAATGCAGTCGCGTTTGGCGCAGGCTAAAGATTCTGATCAAGGCTTTGATCCCTTGGAATTTGACCGTTTCACACGGGTGCAAGAGCTGACCCGCATGATGGCCGAATCGGTGCATGACGTGGCCACTTTGCAGCGCAATTTGCAGCAAACCGTGGCTGGTGTGGAAGATGATCTGATTGCCCAAGCTCGTCAAACACGTGAATTGCAGCGTGATTTGCTGCGTACACGGATGGTCGAGTTTGAAAGTATTTCCGAGCGGCTCTATGGTGTGGTTCGCCAAGCGGCCAAAGATGCGGGCAAATCGGTCAAACTCGACATTGTGGGTGGTTCACTTGAAATGGATCGGGGCGTGCTGGATCGCATGGCTCCGGCGTTTGAACATTTGCTGCGCAATGCTGTTGGGCATGGCATTGAAACAGCCGAAGTGCGTAGTGCAGCGGGCAAGCCCACCATGGGCGACATCACGATTACATTGGAGCAGCAAAGCAACGATGTGGCGGTGATTTTCCGCGATGACGGTGCCGGGCTTAATTTGGCACGTGTAAAAGCCAAGGCGCTGGCGCAGGGCTTGGTGACTGAAGAGGCGTCCTTGACCGACGAGCAGGTCGCCAACCTGATTTTCAGCTCTGGGCTGTCCACTGCTGCAGAAATGACAGAGCTGTCTGGCCGCGGTATTGGTATGGATGTGGTGCGTAATGAGGTCAACGCCCTGGGGGGACGTATTGAGCTGAATACCCAGTCCGGTAAAGGTGTTGAGTTCCGTTTGGTACTGCCTCTGACAACCGCTGTGACTCAGGTGGTTCTGTTGCGCATGGGTGATGTGGTCATGGGTGTGCCTGCCAGCCTGGTCGAATTGGTACGACGCGTGCCCATCAGCGAGTTGACCGCAGCCTATGGCTCAGGTGAGTTCAGTTTCAACGGTGAAAACCTTGCCATGTATTGGGCTGGGGCGCTGCTCCAGATGTCCAAGGCCAGCACGGAGCCTCCTGCCAAAACGGCTTCGGTGGCTATTTTCCGTAGTGCAGGGCGGCGTGTGGCATGGCATGTGGATGAAGTGTTGGGTAACCAAGAGGTGGTGGTTAAAAACCTAGGGCCACAGTTGTCGCGTTTGCCTGGTTTGGCTGGTATGTCCGTATTGGCTTCAGGTGCCGTGGTGTTGATTTACAACCCGGTTGCGTTGTCATTGAGTTACGGCGAGCAGGCGCGGACTTTCAGTGCCGCCAAGGATGACAGCACGACAGCAACCCACGATGCACAAGGTGTGCAACGCAACTTGCCCGGCGGTGGCAACCAGTTGCCATTGGTATTGGTGGTGGACGATTCCATCACTGTGCGCCGGGTGACCCAGCGACTGCTCAAGCGCGAAGGTTTCCGTGTGGCCTTGGCTGCGGATGGCTTGCAAGCCCTGGAAGTGTTGCAGCTGGAGAAGCCTGCCGTGGTGTTGTCCGACATCGAAATGCCGCGTATGGATGGTTTTGATTTGGTGCGAAACATTCGCGCTGATGCAAAGCTGAAAGACTTGCCCATCATCATGATCACTTCACGTATTGCGGAGAAGCACCGCGACTATGCACGTGAACTCAAGGTTGATCACTACCTTGGCAAGCCCTATCCTGAAGATGAGCTGATTGGCTTGGTGCGGGGTTATTGTGAGGCCGATATTCAGGCTTAAAAAGACTTCTTATGCCCGTCAATAGGGCGTAAGTAGCTCTGCTTTTTGAAGTAAATTTGAAGGCGCCAGAAGTCCTTCAAACCGCCTTCTTTTTCACCACTGCATAACGTGCCAGGGTTTGGGCACGTGCCTCGTTGTGTTGTACCAGCGGTTGCGGGTAATCCACTCCCAGTGTGACACTGGCCGCTTGTAATTCCAGCGGTTTGGCCAGCCAGGGGGCATGGATGGCTGTGTTGGAGAGCTTGGCGAGTTGGGGTAGGTAGCGCCGGATGAATTTACCTTGCGGATCAAACTTTTCGCTTTGGCTCACTGGATTGAAGATGCGAAAGTAGGGCTGAGCATCACAACCGCTGGAGGCTACCCATTGCCAGCCGCCGTTGTTGGCCGATAGGTCAAAATCGTTGAGCTTTTCTGCAAAATAACGCTCGCCCCAACGCCAGTCGAGGCCCAAATCTTTCACCAAAAAGCTACCGGCCACCATACGCAAGCGGTTGTGCATGTAGCCGGTCTGGTTGATCTGCGCCATGGCCGCATCAACCAGCGGGTAACCGGTTTGGCCCGTACACCAAGCGTGAAACAGGGCTTGTGCCTGTGAACCACTTTCCCACTGGATGGCCGCATATTCCGGCTTGAATGGCTGCAGCGTCACGTGCGGAAAATTCGCAAGAATGGCGAAATAAAAATCTCGCCATACCAACTCATTCAGCCAGGTACCTGCACCTGTGCTGCCAGCAGTTTGGCGCTGGAGTGCCAACTGAACCAGCTGACGGATGGATACGGTTCCAAAACGCAGGTGAATCCCCAGGTAACTGGGGCCTTTGATGGCGGGAAAGTCACGCGTGGTGTGATAGCTATCCATATGCTCAAAAAATGCTTTCAGCAGGGCTTGTCCACCCTGTTCTCCCGTGGGAATTTTGAGGTTGGACAAGTTGGTGGATTCAAACCCGAGGTCACTCAAGCTGGGGACCGGTTTTTGGTATTCGGGGGGGCATCCATGCAGGTGTTGCGCCAATGGTGCACTGTCATTGTGTTTGACGTCCTGAGGAGTAAGGCGTGCAAGCCAGTTATTTTTGTAGGGGGTAAACACCCCATACGGGGTGCCGGATTGGGTCAATACCTCACGACCTTCAAAAATGACCTGATCCTTGCAGGTGATAAACGCGCAATGGGCTAGCGACAGTTTTTGCTGAACCAGGGTGTCCCGTGTGATGGCTTGGGGTTCATAGTCACGTGCAGCAAATACCGCCTGCACTTTAAGCGTTGCAGCCAGCGCAGGAATTTCGTCACTTGCCATGGCGTGGCGCACGATCAGTCCGGCTTTGTTTTGAGGGCTCAGTTGTCGTAGTGCATTATCCAGTGCCACCAATGATTCACGAATGAATTCCACCCGGCGATCAGCGCGTGGCAAGGGCTCCAGAATGGCTTTGTCAAAGATAAAAACACAGTACACCTTGGCGCATTGTGTCAAGGCCAGGTGGAGCGCGGCGTTGTCGTAGACGCGCAAATCGCGACGGAACCAGATCAGACCGATATCGTAAGTGGGTGGGGTGTTCATCGTTAAAATTCAGTTATGACTGAAGATTTTGCGCCCATCAACCTGACGAATCATTTTTTGATTGCCATGCCTGGGCTGCAAGATCCACTTTTTGAGCACAGTGTGGTCTATCTGTGCGAGCACAGCCAGCGTGGGGCCTTGGGTTTGGTGATCAATAAACCCTGTGAAATTGATCTCAAGGGTTTGTTTGCCAAGGTAGAGCTGCCTTTGTCACGGCCAGACTTGGACGGCGCACCGGTGTTTTTTGGCGGCCCGGTGCAAACCGAGCGTGGATTTGTGCTGCATGAGGCGACTTTTGCCGAATCCGACAAGCCAGAGCAACCAGTCTACGCCAGCACCATGACCATCCCTGGTGGACTTGAGATGACCACCTCAAGGGATGTACTGGAAGCCATTTCAACCGGAAGTGGGCCGCGTAAGGTGTTGATCTCATTGGGCTATTCTGCTTGGGGAGAAGGGCAACTGGAGAGTGAGCTGGGGGACAACAGCTGGTTGACCGTGCCCGCCGATACCCGCCTGATCTTCGAAACCCCGGTGGCCGAGCGCTACAGCCAAGCGCTCAAATTGTTGGGCCTGGAGCCCTGGATGCTGTCATCTGATGTGGGGCATGCATGAGAGCCGCACCGTTGGACAGCTCGTGTATTGATCCGCAACCGGTGGTTCCTGCGCATCTACAAACTTTTTTGGCTTTGGACTTTGGCCTGAAACGTACCGGTTTTGCCGTGGGCAACCGCCTCATGCGTACCGCGCAACCCCAAGGCACGATCACGGCCGAGGGGGATGCCCGTTTTGCCAAAGTGGCGCAGCAACTCAAAACCTGGCAGCCGGATGCGCTGGTGGTTGGTGTGCCGTTTCACCCCGACGGCGCAGCGCATGAAAACACCTTGCGCGCCCGTCGCTTCGCCCGCCAGTTGCATGGTCGCTTTAACCTGCCGGTGTTCGAGGTGGACGAGCGTTACACCACTACCGAGGCTCGCACCAGTGGGGCCCGTGATGCCGATGCAGCGGCCGCTTGCATTATTCTGGAACAATTTTTAAGGAGTCTCCCATGAGCTTGTTGGCACTGGATGCCGAGGCGCTGTACGCCGATTTGGTGCGCAGCATTCGCGGTCTGTTGCAGCCGGATACCCATCTTCTGGGGGTAACTTCCGGGGGGGTGTGGCTGGCGGAGCGTCTGCAAAAAGACCTGAACCTGCAAACGCCCATGGGCATCATTTCGTCGGCCATGCACCGCGACGACTTCGCGCGTCGAGGTATGACGAGTTCAGCGCAGACCCAAATTCCGTTTGAGGTGAACGGTGCGCAGGTGCTGTTGCTGGATGATGTGTTGTTTACCGGGCGCACGGTGCGCGCCGTGCTTAACGAGTTGTTTGACTTTGGCCGACCGGCCAGCGTGAAGTTGGCCGTGCTGGTGGATCGGGGCGGGCGCGAATTGCCCATGGCTGCGGATGTATGCGCTGCACGTATTACCTTGCCTGCTACCCAGTCGCTGGCCTTGGCGCGTGGACAAGACGGCCGTTTCAGTTTTAATGTGAAAGACATTTAGCCATGTTGTACAAGCGCAACCCCCAGCTCAACAAAAACGGCGAGTTGATCCATTTGCTCTCCACCGAGGGCTTGCCGAAAAGTATCCTGACGCAAATTCTCGACACCGCCTCCAATTTTGTCTCGGTCGGCCACCGCGAGGTCAAAAAAGTGCCGCTGCTGCGCGGCAAAAGTGTGTTTAACCTGTTTTTTGAGAACTCCACCCGCACCCGCACCACCTTCGAGATTGCCGCCAAGCGCCTGAGCGCCGACGTGATCAACCTGGACATTGCCAAGTCCTCGGCCTCCAAAGGCGAATCGCTGCTCGACACCATTGCCAATCTGAGCGCCATGGCGGCGGACATTTTTGTCGTGCGCCACAGCGAATCCGGTGCGCCCTACCTGATTGCCCAGCATGTGGCCCCCCATGTGCACGTGGTCAACGCCGGTGATGGCCGCCACGCCCACCCGACCCAGGGCCTGCTCGACATGTACACCATTCGCCACTACAAGGGCGACTTTGCCAACCTAACGGTGGCGATTGTGGGCGACGTGTTGCACTCGCGCGTGGCGCGCTCCGACATCCATGCCCTGACCACGCTGGGCTGCGCCGAAGTGCGCGTCGTTGGCCCGAAAACCCTGGTGCCGTCCGACATGGCGCAAATGGGCGTGCGGGTTTGCCACACGCTGGAAGAAGGCATCAAGGACTGTGACGTGGTGATCATGCTGCGCTTGCAAAACGAGCGCATGAGTGGTGCGTTGCTGCCGTCCAGCCAGGAATTTTTCAAGAGCTTTGGCCTGACACCAACCAAGCTGCAATTGGCCAAGCCAGATGCCATCGTGATGCACCCTGGCCCGATCAACCGGGGAGTGGAAATTGACTCGGCGGTGGTGGATGGCGGGCAGAGCGTGATCCTGCCGCAGGTCACCTTTGGCATTGCAGTGCGTATGGCGGTGATGAGCATTGTGGCTGGCAACGAAGCCTGAACCTTTTTGAGAGTCGCAGATGAATAAGCAAACACGTGTGTTGATCCAGGGTGGACGGGTCATTGATCCTGCCAGTTCTTATGATAAAAAAGCGGATGTAGCCCTTGTTAATGGTGCGGTAGTAGCTATTGAAAATATAGCTGCCGATTTTCAGCCGGATCGCATCATTGATGCCTCTGGTTGTCTGGTGCTACCGGGTTTGGTGGATTTGGCGGTACGCCTGCGCGAGCCTGGGAACGAACATGCCCGCATGCTGGAGTCAGAAATGGCTGCCGCCATGGCCGGTGGTGTGACCAGCCTGGTGTGCCAGCCCGATACCGACCCGGTACTGGATGAGCCGGGTCTGGTGGAAATGCTGCGTTTTCGTGCTGAAAAGCTGGAGCAAGCACGTGTGTACCCCTTGGGGGCCCTGACCCGTGGTCTGAAAGGTGAAAGCCTGACTGAAATGGTCATGCTGACCGATGCCGGTTGCGTGGCGTTCAGCCAGGCCGAGGTGAAGCTGGCCAACACCCAGACGCTGCAGCGTGCGTTTCAGTACGCCACCACCTTTGGTTATGCGGTGTGGTTGCGTCCGCAAGACTATTTCTTGGGCCAGGGCGTGGCGGCCAGTGGTCCGTTGGCCACCCGCATGGGCTTGAGTGGCGTGCCGGTGATGGCTGAAACCATTGCCATGTACACCATTTTTGAATTGATGCGAGCCACTGGGGCACGGGTGCACCTGTGCCGCATCAGCAGCGCTGCCGGGGTTGAGTTGGTGCGCCAGGCCAAGGCGGATGGCCTCAAGCTGACTTGTGATGTGAGCATCAACTCACTGCACCTGACTGATGTCGACATGGGATTTTTCGACAGCCGTGCCCGCTTGAACCCGCCCTTGCGTCAGCAGCGTGACCGTGATGCCTTACGTGCCGGGCTGGCGGACGGCACCATTGATGCCCTAGTGTCTGACCACACCCCGGTGGACGAGGATGCCAAAACACTGCCGTTTGCCGAAAGCGAGCCGGGGGCCACCGGGCTGGAGTTGCTGCTGAGTCTGGCCTACAAGTGGCATCAGGATGGCGGTGTGGATTTGATGCGGGCCATGTCGGTGGTCACCGATGCTCCGGCGCGGGTGCTGGGCAACGCCATTGGTTCCCGCCAGGGACGCACCGGGCACTTGCAAGTGGGCGGTTTGGGGGATGTGTGTGTGTTTGACCCGCAGGCTGCCTGGACGGTACAAAGTGATACGTTGGTCAGCCAAGGTAAACACACACCGTTTTCGGGTTATGAATTGCCAGGGCGCGTGCGTTGTACCTTGGTGGGTGGCCGGGTGACCTACAAGGCGGTGTAAGCCGCATCAAGATGCATGGCAATTTTTGCCATGCAGATTTGATCCGTGTGCAACACCACCGTGGTGTGGTGAGTTGAGTTCGGTGCAGCTCTTGCATCCGGTGGTGTTGCGATCACCGCCTTGGCCCTTGCTTGTGTGGTCAATAGTAGGGTTGATACCAGTGTTTATCCACGGTCTTGCTTGGTGGCAACCCGAAGGCTGAACGTAGAATGAGCTGATGGGTTTCACCCTTGGCGACGATATCATTACAAGAGCAAGCCCTGGCTATTCAGCGTGGGTTATCAGGTTAATCAGGACATTTCACCATGCCGTTTCAAGCAACAACAGAAGAATCTCTCAAGCTGGGCAAGACGGATCAAACCTTTGAATCAGCCGCCAACTTGTTTCGCGTCATGTCCGCGCCCATGCGGCTCAAAATCATCAACTGTTTGTGTAGTGGTGAGCAAAATGTGAGTTACTTGCTCACCCAGGTGGATACCACCCAGCCCAATATGTCTCAGCACCTCAGTACCCTGTACCAGGCAGGCATTTTGGGCAAACGCCGCGAAGGTGTGCAGATTTTTTACCGCATCATTGACCCGCGTATTGTGTCGATCTGTGAGGCGGTGTGTGTGGAGATTGAACGCAAAAACACCGGCCATGCTTCCTGATGCGGCTGGGTGCACCCATGGCTCGTTGCCCACGACGGTGAAGGGGAAAGCGCCCGAGCAGGGCTGTGTGTATCTGGTGGGAGCCGGCCCGGGTGACCCTGAGTTATTGACCCTGCGCGCGGTGCGTTTGTTGCAAAAAGCCGATGTCATTGTGTATGACCAGCTGGTTTCCCCTGGGATTTTTGATTTGGTGCCCTCTACGGTTGAACGTATTGATGCCGGCAAGCGCCGCAATGAGCACACCTTGCGGCAAGAGCAAATCAACGCCTTGTTGGTGCAACTGGGCCAGGCGGGTAAACAAGTGGTTCGCCTCAAGGGGGGTGATCCGTTTATTTTTGGCCGAGGTGGTGAAGAATTGCAGGCTCTGGCTGCGCATGGCGTGGCGTTTGAGGTGGTGCCGGGGGTGACGGCCGCCTCCGGTGTGTCGGCTTACGCGGGTATTCCGCTGACACATCGTCACTTTGCACAGCGTTGTCTGTTTGTCACCGGTCATCTTCAGGACGGCACCGCTGACCTGGATTGGCCCAGTCTGGTGCGTACGCAGCAGACAGTGGTGATCTACATGGGGCTGACCGGCTTGCCTGACATTTGCCGCCAGATGATGGCGCATGGGGCGGCCCCCCATTGGCCTATTGCGGTGGTGCAGGACGGCAGCCTTGCCACACAAAAGGTGATCACCGGAACTTTGCTGGATATGGCGGATCGGGTGGCGCAAGCGGGTTTGCAGTCGCCTTGTCTGATCATCATTGGTGAGGTGGTTGGTTTGCACCAGGAGTTGGCCTGGTTTGAGGCTGGTCAAGTCCGCTAGTGCGGGTTGTCTGCACGCGATAGGTGTCTGAATATTTGATATAAAAGAGGCCTCTAGCGCTTTCTAAATAAGCGTGAGTAGCTCTTTTATTGATAGTCATCTTTAGCGCGTGAGTGCCATGAACAACTTGGGCAGTTGTTCGGGCAAGCGGGCAATCTGGTCAATCACCGTGTAGCGCTTGCCAAAAATATCGCGCACATAGGCATCGGCGTTGGCATCCAGGTTGATGCAATAGCTGAAGATGCCCTGGTGATCCAGCTCCCGCACTGCCATCTTGGCATCTTCGATCAACAGGCGCGGGTCTTTCACATCCATGTCGGCTGGCTGGCCGTCGGTCAGCACCAGCAGCAGTTTTTTGTCGGCTGGCTGGCTGGCCAAGGTGTGCGCGGCGTGGCGCAGGGCGGCCCCCATGCGGGTGCTGTAACCGGCTTGCATGGCGGCCAGCCGGGCCTTGACCGCGTCACCCCAGTGCTCGCCAAAACCTTTGAGGTGCAGGTAGCGCACATCGTGGCGGGTGTTGGAGTGAAAGCCGGCAATCGCCAGTGGGTCACCCAATTGCTCAATCGCCCAGGCCAGCAGCGCCACCGCTTCCTGGCTGAGTTGCAGCACGGTTTGCGCTGAACCGTGGGCTTTTTCGTTCAGCGATTCAGACAAGTCCAGCAGCAAGGTGACGGCAATGCTGCGGCCATGGGTGGTGTGGCTCATGTTGATGCGTGGGTCGGGCGGGCAGCCGCTTTTCAGGTCGATTAGCGAGCGGATGGCCACGTCCAGATCAAGCTCACTGCCGTCTTCCTGAAAGCGCAGGCGTTGCTTGTCCTGGGGTTTGAGCAGGTCGAGCAAACGTTTCAGGCGTTTGGACAAGGCACTGTGTTTGGCCAGCAGGGCATCGATGTCGGCAGCCTTGCCGCAGGGGTGCAGGCTCTCGTACAAGCTGACCCAGTCGGGGCGAAAGGTCTGGCTGTGGTAGTCCCATTCGGGGTAGTGGCGTGGCGGCAGGGTTTGAGGCTCTTGCTCGGGGGGCGCTTGATCAGGGCTGTCAAACGTTTCTTCGTCGTCGCTGAGTTCGTGAAAACGCCACAGGTGGCGGTTGTCGTCGTGGTAGTCCACCACCGTGTTGTCAAACCAGGTGTCGGGCAGTTGGTCACTTTGCAACCGGGTTTTGCCCAGGTAACTCAGGGCCAGGCTGACCATTTCGGTGGTGCTGGATGTGCCCTGCGCCAGGGCGGCGTGAAAGCGCTTGATCCAGTCGTGCAGGTGCTCTTGTTGAAAGCGCACCGGGGCCGCAAACAAGGCGCGCGACAACACCACCAGACGATGCCGCAGGCACGAATGGGTGGCCGGGTTGCAGGCTCCTTCCAGCGGGTCAGGGTGTAGCGCCATGAAGAGGCGGCGCAAGCCGGGGTATTCGCGCATGGCCAGGGCATCGATGCGGGCATCTTCAAAACATTCAATCGCCAAGCGTTGCGCCGGGCTGAAGTTGTCGGCAAACACCGGGGTGCTCCAGCGCCGGTGGGCCGCCAGGTGGGCCAGTGCGGCGCGGTAGCGGTCTATGCCGGGAATGCCCTGGCGTGTGTCATACACGTCAGGCAGGCGAATGCCGTAGGCATCCATGTAGGGCATGGGGGTCAGTGGCCCATCGAACGCGGTGGGGTAGGGCACCAGCACCTCGCTGTCTTGCCACAGGGCCCGCAAATACAGGTCAAGCGAGCGGGTGTGATCCATCAGCAACGTGCCGTGGCGCTCGCGTTGCAGAACGGCCCGGCTGTCGGCGCTGCTCAAGCTGAAATACTCGTGCTGCTGCTGTGGGTGGTGGCTGTAGTTGCGAATGCCGTAGTCGACCCACAGGCGCAAGCCTTGCAGGCTCAACAAGGCCAGCAGTTGCGGTGATTTTTCAAAAAAGACCGCCAGACTTGGGCTGGGATAGCTTTTGTGAATGCCGTGGATCGAGCTGCTGGTGCGCTCCATCAGCAGCAGACTTAAGTCCAGATAGTGTTGCAACTGCTGGGCTGTCGGCAAGCGCCGCACAATGGCCGCCAGGGCTTGCAGCAGGGGCGCAATGGCCTGGCTGTTGGGCGACTTGTTGATCTGCTTGACGCTGGCCATGAGTGGGCTCAAGGCCTCTTCACCGACGATCTGGGCCACTTGCGGCCATTCCTGTAAAAAAATCAGCAAGGGTTCTGCGCCCCGGCCCATCTTGCCGAGAAAGCGGGCCTGGGCCAGGTAATCGTCCATGCCCGCCGGGCTGAGCCGGGTGTGGGCCTCGGCCATGCAGTCGGCAAACACATCGGCCACCTGGGGAAAGCCGCTGTCGAGCTGGCTGCGCCAGGTTTGCAACTGTGCTGGGCTGATCACGAGGGACTCAATGGCCAAACACGGCCTCAATGGCATGGTCGAGTGTGGCGCGAATGTCGCTGTCGTCGGTGATCGGGCACACCAGGGCCATGCGGCACGCATCAAGCGGGTCAACTTCGGCCTTGATCAAGGTGGCGGCGTACACCAGCAGCCGGGTCGAGATGCCTTCGTCCAGTCCGTGGCCTTTGAGGGCGCGGGCCGCAGTGGCGACCTTGACCAGCCTTACCGCATCGGCCAGGCCAATGCCGGTCTCGGTGCTCAGGATGCTGGCTTCCAGTTCGGGCGCGGGGTAGTCAAAGTCAAAGCCGACAAAACGTTGTTTGGTGCTTTGTTTCAGGTCTTTCATCAGGCTCTGGTAGCCTGGGTTGTAGGAGATGACGAGTTGAAAGTCGGGGTGGGCCTGGAGCAGTTCGCCTTTTTTGTCCAGGGGCAGTTGGCGGCGGTGGTCAGTGAGCGGGTGAATCACCACGGTGGTGTCTTGCCGGGCTTCGACAATTTCATCCAGGTAACAAATTGCCCCGATGCGGGCGGCGGTGGTCAGCGGGCCGTCAAGCCAGCGCGTGCCATTGGCTTCCAGCAGGTAGCGGCCCACCAGGTCAGAGGCGGTCATGTCTTCGTTGCAAGCCACCGTGATCAGTGGCTTGCCGAGTTTGAAGGCCATGTATTCGATGAACCTGGATTTGCCGCAGCCGGTGGGGCCTTTGACCATGACCGGCAGTTTGGCTTGGTAGGCCGCTTGGTAAAGCGCCACCTCGTTGGATTGGGGTTGGTAGAAGGGCTCTTTTTGGATGCGGTAGTCGGCGGTCATTTCGGGGTTCCTGTCAGGTTGCTGATTTGAATCCAGGGCAGCATCGTTGGGTGTGGCCCGCAGTGCACGTTGGGTGTCTGATTCCGCTCATGTCCCCCGGTTCGTGCTGCGCCCGAACCTCCTCCTTGACTTGGCAAAACCCCAAGTCCACGCTACATCAGACACCCAACGCACACTGCTCTCAAAACAGTTTGCCCGTTTGGATTGAATTTGTCAGTAGAAAAAATCAACAGCGTTTGCGGCTGCTTGTGGCAACTTGTCTTGCAGAGCGAAGTCAAGGAGGAGGAAATGGCCGCAGGCCATTTCCGGGGGACGTGAGCGGCGCAGGACAAGTTGCCACAAGCAGCCATCCCGCAACTTCAGCCAAAGCTAAGAGTTTTCTGACCCCGGAGCTTATCTATGCGAGCCAAGCTTCTCGCGCCAGCCCGGAAACAGCGTGTCGGCATCTTTCGGGAACGACTCAAAGGCACGGGCAAATTCCTTGTGCTCTTTGGCAAACTCGATGGGGTCGGCACCGGCTTTCCAGCACTCATACGATTGGCGCAGCGAAATTGCACCGGCAGCGGGGCTGTCGATGTGGCCGTAAGCGCCGCCACCGGCCGTGTTGATCACGTTGCCGTGGCCCAGGTTCTTGAAGAAGCCCGGCAGGCGCAGGGCGTTCATGCCGCCCGAGATGATCGGGGTGGTGGGTTTAATGCCATACCATTTCTGGAAATAAACCGGGCCTTGGCACTCGTCACGCTCAATCATGTAAGCGATGATGCGGTCGTCGCCTTCGCCTTCCATCTTGCCGTAACCCATCGTGCCCACATGGATGCCGCTGGCACCTTGCAGGCGGCTCATCTTGGCCAGCACAAAGGCCGTGTAACCCCGTTTGGAACTGGGGCTGGTCACCGCACCGTGGCCGGCACGGTGGTAGTGCAGATATTGGTTGGGGTATTGACGGCGTGCCGTGGTGATCATGCCGGGGCCGCCCACGTAGCCGTCAACCAAAAAAGCCAGCTTGTCGGCATCGGGGCCAAAGGTTTCCAGCGCAAAGTCAGCTCGGGCACACATTTCATAGTGATCATCGGCCGTGATGTTCATCGAGAACAGCTTGGCCTGGCCGGTTTCGTCCTGGGCGCGTTTCATTGCGTCATAGACCAGGGGGATGGTCTTCTTGATCGGGGCGAACACCTGGTTGCCTTGTGGCTCGTCATTCTTGATGAAGTCACCGCCCAGCCAGAATTGGTAGGCTGCCTGGGCAAAGGGCTCGGGGCGCAGGCCCAGTTTGGGTTTGATGATGGTGCCGGCAATGTAGCCGCCGTCTTTCACCGGGCGGCCCAGAATGCGCCACAGGTCAGAGATGTCTTTGGCCGGGCCGTCAAACATCTGAATGACGCGCTCAGGCATGTAAAAGTCGATCATCTTGGCGTGTTTGATGTCGCCCATGCCCTGGTTGTTGCCGATGGCCAGCGTCAGAAAGGACACCAGCATGAAGCGGCCATCGATCACATTGCGGTCAAACAGCTCCAGCGGGTAGGCAATACGCATGTCTTCCGAGGCTTCGTCGATGTAGTACACCAGCGCGTCGACACCCCGGGTGAAGTCGTCGGTGGTGGAGACTTCGACGTTGGTGCCGGTGGAGGACTCGGCGGCAAAGTGGGCGGCGGCTTCCAGGTAGCCCAGGCCGGATTTGGGCGCCATTTTGTAGGCCACCAGAATGTGCGCCCCCCCGGCCATCAGGTCTTCTTCTTTGAGGCTCAGGTCAGCGTAGCGGTTCGATTGATCCATGGTGTGTCTCCAGTTGGTGTGGTTTGAAGCGATGGCTTGAACTATAGGCAGGCTTATTCATCATGAAAATTCAAATAAATTGATTTTTAAATCAGATTTTGCTGATGAGTTTGATGCAAGCCTGGGTCTGCATGTGCTGGGTTACTTGCGTCAGAATCATTGCAGCATCACGGACAATAATGGCACTGGTTTATCACTGTTGCATCGCCCAAAGGAGTCACCTATGCCCATCGTCGTGTTCAATCAAAAAGGGGGCGTTGGCAAGTCCACCATCACCTGCAATCTGGCCGCCATCAGCGCCGCCCAAGGCCTGCGCACCCTGGTGATTGATCTGGACCCGCAAGGCAATTCCACCAGCTATCTGCTGGGCAGCACGGCGCAAGCAGACCAGCCCACGGTGGCCGACTTTTTTGAGCACACGTTAAGCTACAGTTTCAAGAGCATTCCACCGACTGATTTTGTCGTGGAGACACCGTTTGAAAACCTGGATGTGATGCCCTCCAGCCCGGCTTTGACCGAGTTGGTGGTCAAACTGGAGTCGCGCCAGAAGATCTACAAACTGCGTGAAGCGCTGCAGCAGTTGATGCAAACCTATGACCGCATTTACGTGGACACCGCCCCGGCGTTGAACTTTTATACCCGCGCTGCACTGATTGGAGCCACTGGCTGTTTGATTCCATTTGACTGCGACAGCTTTTCGCGCCAGGCACTTTATGCCTTGCTTGACAACGTGCAGGAAATTCGTGCCGATCACAACCCCGAGTTGCAGGTGGATGGGATTGTGGTGAACCAGTTCCAGGCGCGGGCCAATTTACCGCAGCGTATGGTGGCCGAGCTGATTGCAGAGGGTTTGCCGGTGCTGCAGCCGTATTTGCCGTCGTCGGTGAAGATTCGGGAGTCGCACGAACAAGCGCTGCCGATGATTTACCTCGACCCCAGCCACAAGATCACGCTGGCGTTGGTTGAATTACACAACGCCTTGCGCACGTAAATCTCTTTTGCTATTTATTACATAGCTACTTGCGCTTGTTTTATAAGCGCAAGAGGCCTATTTTCTATATAAAAACTAGATCAATCCCGTGCCACTGCCACCAGGTACCAAGTCGTCGTCAGGTGGTGTATCTGCAGGCATGCTGAATTGCTCGCTGGCCCAGGCTCCCAAATCGATCTGTTTACAACGTTCTGAACAAAAGGGGCGGAACAGGTTGCTGGGTGCGTAAATGCTGTCGCCGCCACAGGTCGGGCAGCGCACCAGTTTCACAACGGGTTCTGGTGTTTCTGCCGATGTCATGAACACAATGCCAATTCAAAAGGGACATCTTCAGACACCGCATGGGGGCGATGGTCTTCACCTTGGCGCATCAAGCGGATCGACACCATCAAACGGTTACCACTGATCTCTGGCGTGAGTTCCAGGCTCAGGTCCAGCGCCAGACGCAGCAGCAAAAAAGTGCGCCCCTGGGGCAGGTTTTGCTGAAATTGCCCGCCATTGGCGATCACTTTTTGGGGGGACCCGGAGTCGCGCAACAGTTTCAGGAGCAGGTGAACGGCATCGGTCAAGGGGGTCAAACTGCTGATCCATTTTCCCAATTCAGCTTGGCGCTGCACGCCGGTTTTGTGCTGCCAGGCGTAATAGGCTGGCAAGTCAAACTCACAGGTGCCACCCGGAATGCTGATGCGGCTGCGGATGCTCATCAACCAGTCGTTTTCAGTCAAGCTTTGCCCGGCTTTGCCGGTTTGGGTACTCAGGGCTTCAAAGCTGCGCTCCAGTTCAGAGATCACTTTTTCAAGTGCTTCCTCGGCGATGGCGGGGTTGCCGCGGTAGGCTTCGAGCATATGCTTTTGCCGATCAATGTCTTTGAGCAGGTCGGATTTCAGGTCGGGACGTGCTGCGACATCCATGATCTCAAACAGGCTCACCAAGGCAAAGTGGTGATCCAGCGCATCCATCCGCGTGGCCAGTTGGCGCAGGCGCAAAGACAGGTGTTCCAGTCGCAAATAGGTGCGAATGCGTTCGTGCAGTGGGTATTCGTAAAGGATCACTGAAATGGCTTAGGTCGAAAGAGTTAAACCAATGATAGCCGCAAGCCTGGGGCAAGCGCGTGCACTTGCGTGGCCAATTCATCCAAACTTATATTGTCATTAAAAATGACCGTATCGGCTGCTTGCAAACGCGTTTGACGATGAGCTTGTGTGGCCATGATGGCGATGACCGCTTCACGATCAAGACCACTGCGCGCCTGTACACGCTGGATTTGCGTCTCCGGCAGACAGTCCACCACCAGCACCTGGTCGACTTTTTGCCGCCAGTGACCAGATTCCACCAGCAGCGGCACATCAAACACCAGGCAGCGGTGACCGGCATCTTTGGCGGCTTGCGCCTGGCGGGCGGTCTCCTGCCCTACCAAGGGGTGAATGATGGCTTCCAGTTGTTGTCTGGCGGCAGGATCGGAAAATACCAAGGCACGCATACGCTCACGGTTCAGCGCACCTTGCACCGTGATGAGTTCAGCACCAAATTGATGGCGAATGGGTTCAATGGCCAAACCATGTACCGCCGTCAGGGCGCGCGAGATGGCATCTGCGTCCAGTATGGCCGCACCCAGATCGGCCAGCATGCCAGCAACCGTGCTTTTGCCGCTGCCAATGCCGCCTGTCAGACCCAGGCGAATCCCTTCAGACATGCTTAGAGACCCAAGGTTTTGAGGATGGCATTGGGGCCCGCCACCATGGCGGTTAAGCCAGCACCCGCCAAGAACGGGCCAAACGGAATGTAGCCACCTTCACGCAGGCCGCTGGAAAATTTCATGGCAATACCAACAACCGCACCAATGACAGAGGCCATCAGGATGATGGGAATCAACGCCTGCCAGCCAAACCAGGCACCCAAGGCGGCAAACAGTTTGAAGTCGCCAAAGCCCATGCCTTCTTTTCCGGTAGCCAGTTTGAAGGCCCAGTACACCAGCCATAAGGACATATAACCACCCACCGCCCCCCACAAGGACTCGGCAAGCCCCACGTGAGTGAGGTTCAGTGCCGCTGCGACCAGGCCTGCCCAAAGTAATGGCAGGGTCAGGGCATCAGGCAGCAGCGTGGTGTCCCAGTCGATCATGGCCAGTGCAACGACGGCTGCGGCAAACCCGCACCAAGCCAGCGCACTGGCATTGGCCCCCCATTGCCAGCCACTGTAGAAAAACAGCGCACCAGTGGCGAATTCAACCAAGGGGTAACGCAGGCTGATGGGAGTTTTGCAGTGGCTGCATTGGCCACGCAACATGATGTAGCTGAGCAGCGGAGTGTTTTCATACCAGCTCAGTGGATGGCCACATTTCTGGCAACGCGAACGCGGCACCATCAGATTAAAGGCCGGGGCATCAAGCTGGGTTTTGCCTTGTAACTCAGCACATTCAGCTTGCCATTGGGCTTCCAGTATCACTGGCAGGCGGTAGATCACCACATTGAGAAAACTACCAATCAACAGACCCAACAGGCCGAGCAGACTGGCTTCCAAACCTTGAGATAACAGCATCATCACACCACCTGTCCCAATTTGAAGATGGGCAGGTACATGGCGACCACGATACCCCCGATCACAGTACCCAGAATCACAATGATGATGGGCTCCATCAGGCTGGAGATACCCGCCACCATGTCATCCACCTCCGCCTCGTAAAAATCAGCGGCTTTACCCAGCATGTGATCAATGGAGCCGGATTCTTCACCAATGGCACACATTTGCAGCACCATCGAGGGAAACAGGTTGACGTTGGTCATGGCGGTGGTGAGCGCTGTGCCGGTGGAAACCTCCTGCTGGATTTTGAGCGTGGCGGATTCATACACCCAATTGCCCGCAGCACCGCCAACCGAGTCGAGTGCTTCGACCAGAGGTACACCGGCCGCAAACATGGTGGAGAGCGTGCGTGTCCAGCGTGCGGTACACGATTTGTCGATCAGAATGCCAAAAATGGGCATTTTCAGCAGCAAGCGATCCATGAATTGCTGCATCTTTTGGTTGCGTTTCCAGGCCTGCATGAAGAAATACAAGCCACCACCAATGCCGCCGAAAATTAGCCACCAGTACTTGACAAAAATCTCGCTCATGGCAATCACGGCCAACGTGGGACCGGGTAAGTCGGCTCCAAAGTTGGAAAACACCTCCTTGAACGCAGGTACCACAAAAATCATGATCACGGCGGTCACGACAAAGGCCACGATCAACACTGAAATCGGGTACATCAGCGCCGATTTGATCTTGGACTTCATGGCCTCGGTCTTTTCCATGTAGACGGCCAGTCGATCAAGTAATTGATCCAGGATACCTGCCGATTCACCGGCCTCCACCAGGTTGCAATACAGGTTGTCAAAGTACAGCGGATATTTGCGAAACGCCACACTCAGTGAGGTGCCGGTTTCCACATCGGTGCGAATGTCATTGAGCAGGCGGGTAACACTGGGGTTCGGATTGCCCCTGCCCACAATGTCAAAGGCTTGCAGCAAGGGTACGCCAGCTTTCATCATGGTGGCCAGTTGGCGGGTAAAAATAGCCATGTCCTTGGGTTTGATGGCCTTGCCTGAGCTCATCCGGCGCTTTTTGATCTTCGATGGCAGCACCCCCTGACGGCGTAATGAGGCTTGTACCTGATGCTCACCACCAGCACGCATTTCGCCGCGTACCAGTTTGCCATTGCGGTCTTTGCCTTCCCATTCAAAGACAAATTCCTTGCTGATTTTGGATTGGACAGTCGCCATATGAATGAATTGGAGTTTGAAGGGTGGGATGACTATTGATTACTGACGGCCAGAACTTCAGCGACCGAAGTCAGCCCCAGCTTGACTTTGTGCAGACCTGCTTCACGCAGACTGCGAACGCCTTCCCGTTTGGCTTGTTCGGCAATCTCCAGGGCACTGCCATCGCGCAGGATGATGCGCTGGATTTCTTCAGTGATGGGCATCACCTGGTAAATACCGACACGGCCCTTGTAGCCGTTGTTGCAGGCACTGCAGCCGACGGGCTGGTACGGTTTCCAGCTGCCGTCGAGCTCTTCTGGTTGAAAGCCGGCATCCAGCAGAGCTTTTTCAGGCAGATCAATGGGCTTTTTGCAATTTGGGCACAGGCGCCGGGCCAAGCGTTGTGCGGTGATCAAAATCACGCTGGATGCAATGTTGAAGGGGGCAATGCCCATGTTGCGCATCCGGGTGAGTGTGGTGGGCGCATCGTTGGTGTGCAAAGTTGAGAGCACCAAGTGGCCTGTTTGTGCGGCTTTGATGGCGATATCTGCTGTATCAATGTCTCGAATTTCACCCACCATGATGATGTCCGGGTCTTGCCGCAGGAAGGACTTGAGGGCAGCAGCAAAGGTCAGTCCGGCTTTGTCGTTGACGCTGACCTGGTTGATGCCGGGCAGGGTGATTTCGCAGGGGTCTTCTGCCGTGGCAATGTTGACACCTGGGTTGTTCAGCAGGTTCAGGCAGGTATAGAGCGACACAGTTTTACCTGAACCGGTCGGCCCCGTCACCAGAATCATGCCGTAGGGGCGGTTGATGGCTGACAACAAGCGCTCTTTTTCGGCAGGCTCGTAACCCAGCGCATCAATACCCAGTTTGGCGCTGCTGGGATCCAGGATACGGATCACGATTTTTTCGCCAAACATGGTGGGCAGGGTGCTGACACGAAAGTCAATCACCCGATCCGGGCCAATTTTGAGTTTCATCTTGCCATCTTGGGGCACGCGTTTTTCAGAGATGTCCATTTTGGAGATCACCTTGATGCGTGAAGCCAGCTTGTCCTTGATGGCAATCGGTGGCGAGGCCACTTCACGCAACTCGCCGTCAATGCGAAAACGCACCCGGTAATTGTGCTCGTAGGGTTCAAAATGCAAGTCTGAGGCACGCATGGTGAATGCATCTATGAGCATTTTGTGCAGAAATTTGACCACCGGGGCATCGTCCACCTCAGAGGTGCTTGTTGCTGTGGCGCTCTCACTTGCGGGTTCCGAGGCCAATTCGTCAAACTCAAAATCGTCACCCACAATACTGTCGATAGACTCGGTGGCCGTGGCCGTATTGGCTGACACCAGCTTGAGTAATTTGTCGTATTCAGCAATCACCCAGTCCACATTGAGTTGGGTGGCAAACTTGATTTTTTCAATCGATTGCTGGTCTGATGGGTCGGCTGTGGCCACGATCAGCCGGTTTTGCCGTTTACCCAAAACGACCACCCGGTAGGCTTGGCAAATCTTGTTGTCAAGCAGACCCTTGGGTAAACGATTGGGGTCAACCTCCGCCAGATCAATCAGGGGTGCCGCAAATGCCAAGGACATGGTGTGAGCCAGATCGGCGGCCGAAACAGCACCTGAACCGGTGAGCTCGGCAATAAAACTGGTGCGGTTGGTCTGAGATTTGGCGTACAGGCTCTGGGCCACAACTTGGTCCAGCTTGCCCGCCATGACCAGAGTGCGACCCAATCCGGGAAGGTTGCTTGATGTTGCGGGTGGGGTGGTTTCAATAACTGCCATAGAGAGACTGTACTACGCTTGTGGTCTTGAATGATTGGGCGGTTGTAGCTGCATTTTTGCCTGGGTGAACGTTGGAGCCGAATATAAAGCCTTACTATCAATCGCAAGGTCAATTATCTTGGAGTTGCATCATGAGCAAAGCATTTACGCGTGAGTCAGATAACGAGGATGACGAGAACTTGCAACTTCCAGTGCTACCTGTTTCTGGTAAAAATTACATGACCCCGGCGGGTTATGCCCAGATGCACCAGGAGTTGATGGCATTGATTGATATAGAGCGCCCCAAAATAGTGGATGTGGTGCATTGGGCTGCAAGTAATGGTGATCGCTCTGAAAATGGCGACTATTTGTATGGCAAAAAAAGATTGCGTGAAATTGATCGTCGGATTCGGTTTTTAACCCAGCGCATTGAAATCGCCGAGGTGATCGATCCATCGGTACATCATGGAAATGAGCAAATATTTTTTGGCGCAACGGTGACTTATGTGGAAACGACCGGTACCGAGCGCAGCGTCACCATTCTCGGTATTGATGAGGCGGTGAGTGCGCACGGGGAAGTGAGTTGGGTGTCGCCTATTGCACGAACTCTTTTAAAAGCACGTCAGGGCGATATTCTGAAGCTCATTACGCCCAATGGTGTGATGGAGATTGAGGTTCTGCAGGTCACTTATCCTGCCCCAATTAGCCCGTAAGTGAGTTGGCATTGGTGATTCGTTGGGCGCGCAAGACGGCCGGGGTGCGGCGCAGGTTACGTAACACGGCTTCGAGTTGTTGCACATCTCGAATGGAAATCACAAATTTCAGATCCATGGCACCTTGGTCTGATTCGTCTGCCATGTCAATGTGAGTGATGTCGGCTTCAGCGGATGCGAGTGCCCCTGCCACTTTGGCCAGCACACCTTTGCCATTGTTGACGGTCACAATCACGCCCGTCTCAAAAGCTCTGACGGGTTCATCTGCCCATTCCACATTAATGAAACGTTCACTGTCTTTGTATTGCAGTTTTTGGGCAACCTGACAGGTTTGGGTGTGTATCGTCAAGCCTTCACCACGACCGAGGTAGCCCACAATGGTGTCACCCGGGATGGGTCTGCAGCATTGGGCATAACGGACAGAGGTGTTTTCGCTACCGTCAATTTGTACGGCGGGTTGTGCAACCGCATCACTGGCGGAGAAACGTTCGCGTGTCAGCAACAGAACATCCGGTTTTTCGCCACGATCAGCCAGAAGTTTGGCCAAGCGTTTGGCCACAATGCTGGCAATGCGTTTACCCAAGCCAATGTCGGTAAGTAATTCGGCGCGTGATTTGTTACCGCTGAACCGCAGTAACTTATCCCATGTCACGTCGTTGGGGTCTGAGCTGTCAGGCAGGTTTTCAATACCTTCAGCTCGGATAGCCTGGGTGAGCATTTTTTCACCCAAATGCTGGGAATCAGCTTGCGCCATGGTGCGCAAGTTCTGGCGAATTTTGGAGCGGGCACGTGCCGTCCGCACAAAGCCAAGCCATACAGGGTTGGGGTTGGAGTTGGCATCTGTGGTGATTTCAATCACATCACCATTTTTGACTTCGGTCCGCAAGGGCACTTGCTCGTTGTTCACCAGGGCAGATACCGCATGGTCGCCTACATTGCTGTGGATCGCGTAGGCAAAATCAACCACCGTGGCACCGCGTGGCATGGCCATGATGCGGCTTTTGGGGGTGAACACGTAAACAGCATCCGGGAAAAGGTCAACCTTGACATGATCCCAAAACTCGGCAGCGTCCCGTGTTTCGTCTTGAATGTCGAGTAAAGACTGCAACCATTTGGAACCCATCCGGTCACGGTGTGTGACCTCGTCCTGGCCGGAGTCCTTGTAGAGCCAATGGGCTGCGACCCCCGTTTCGGCAACCAGATGCATGGCTTGTGTACGTAATTGAAATTCAACGTTGATACTCGAGGGGCCCACCAAGGTGGTGTGTAGCGACTGATACCCGTTGATTTTGCTGATGGCAATGTGATCCTTGAACTTGCCTGGCACCGGTTTGTAGAGTTGATGTAACAGCCCTAACGCGGTGTAGCAGTCAATCAGGTGCGGCACGATCACCCTGAAGCCATAGATGTCGGTGACTTGGGCAAAGCTCAGGTTTTTGTCATCCATCTTCTTGTAGATGGAATAAAGGGTTTTTTCGCGCCCGGCAATGTGCACAGACATGCCGTAGTGATTGAATGTTTCTTCCAGGTCAGCCTGCACCTTGTGGATCAGGTCACGGCGGCGACTGCGAGCCTTGGTAATCGCTTTGGACAGAACGGCATAGCGCCAAGGGTGCAAGTAGCGAAAAGACAGATCCTGTAATTCCCGGTAGGTCTGATTCAGCCCTAGCCGATGCGCAATCGGCGCATACACGTCCAGAGTTTCTGAAGCAATACGATGCCATTTGTTGCGGGGTGCATCTGACAAGGTTCGCATGTTGTGGGAACGGTCAGCCAGTTTGATCAGGATCACCCGTACATCACGGGCCATGGCCAGCAGCATCTTGCGAAAAGATTCTGCCTGATTTTCCTCCCGGGTATTGAACTGCAGCTTTTCCAGTTTGGTTAGCCCATCCACCAATTCAGCCACAGGTGAGCCAAAGCGTTCAATCAGATCAGTTTTGCTGATAGCGCAGTCCTCCAGCGCATCATGCAACAGGGCTGCCATTAAAGCCTGGGCATCCAGTTTCCATTCGGCACACTGGGCGGCGACGGCGATAGGATGGGTAATGTAGGGCTCACCACTGTTACGCAGTTGCCCCAGATGCGCTTCGTCCGCAAACCGATAAGCCAGTCGGACTTGACTCAAATCTTCTGTACTGAGGTAATCCAGCTTGCTGGTCAGCCGGGCAAAACTGGCCGATGCCGCATTGACTTCTGCGGGACTGAGTGGTTTTGGGTTTTGACTGGCTGGTGGTTGGCTCATGCCTTGAATATAGCGTGCAGAGTCGTTAATTTTGAAGCTGAAACAAAAAAGCACCGCAAGCGGTGCTTTTGAGGATAAAAAGAACTGGATTTAAAGCGGTACTTTTTTCAGCATCTCGATGCCGATTTTCCCAGCGGCAATTTCACGCAAAGCCGTAACACCAGGCTTGTTTTTGCTTTCGACTTTGGCTGTATGGCCATGGCTGAGCATACGCGCACGGTAAGACGCTGCCAACACCAGCTGAAAGCGATTCGGAATCTGCTGCAAGCAGTCTTCAACAGTGATACGGGCCATGAATTCTCCAAAACCAAGTGAGGAGCACTGTCAGATGTGCAGTGCTTTGAATGTTTCAGCTCTGGCGCGGCGCTGCGCCAAATACTTGAGTCTTTGTGCGTGCACGATTGATTTCAAATCGAAAACGGCGCGGTCAAAAGATTCGTTGATTATAACGAAGTCAAACTGATGTGCTTGCGCCATCTCTACGGCGGCATTGTGCAGGCGCACTTCAATCACATCGGCGGTGTCTTCGCCGCGCCGTTCAAGCCTGGAACGCAGCTCTTCCCAACTTGGGGGCAGGATGAAGATAGTGACGGCGTTGGCAAAAATGCTTTTGATTTGCAGGGCTCCCTGGTAGTCAATTTCCAGGATCACGTCTGCACCTTGGGCCATACGCTCTTCAATGGCTTTTTTCGAGGTGCCATAACGGTGGTTGTGTACATGCGCCCACTCCACAAAAGCGTTGGCCTGCACCATGGCATCAAACTCGGCATTCGAGACAAAGAAATATTCCCGGCCATGTTTTTCCTGGCCCCGCGGCGCGCGGGTCGTGTGTGACACCGAGGGTTGCACATGCGAATCCAGCTCCATCAGGGCTTTGACCAAACTGGATTTGCCCGCACCGCTGGGTGCAGCGACGACAAACAGGTTACCGGGATACTCCATACACATTGGCTCTCAGATTGGGTAAAACGGGCGCTATTCTATGTTTTGTACCTGCTCGCGCATTTGCTCGATCAACACCTTCATGTCCACGGAAATATGGGTCAACTCCAGCGCTGCCGACTTGGAGCCCAGGGTATTGGCTTCGCGGTGCAGCTCCTGAATCAGAAAATCCAGGCGTTTGCCGATTTCACCACCCTTGGTGATAAGGCGCTCCAGCTCATCCAGATGGGAGTTGAGTCGCGTCAACTCTTCAGCCACGTCGATGCGAATGGCAAACGCAGTGGCTTCCGTTAAAGCACGATCTTGCGCAGCTTCTGGCACATGGCTGCCATCAGCCAGGCCCATGGCCTCTTGCCAGCGATCCATGAAACGCTGGCGTTGCTGAGCTACCAATTGGGGAATCAGGGGTTGGGCCTGTGCGGCCAACATGCGCAGTTGCTGGATTCTGTCTTGCAGCATGGCTGCCAGTCGGGTGCCTTCGCGTTCGCGGGCAGACATCAGGGCTTTCAGGGTCGTATCCGCCAGGGCCAGCAGCTCAGGTTGCCAATCTTTGGCAGCGCTTGACTCATTGCTGGACAGCCTGATGACATCGGCCACGCTCAACGTCGTTGCGGCTGGCAACCAGGCTTTGACGTTGTCTTGAATCGTGTTGAGCCGCTGCAGCAGCCGTATTGATGGATCTGGCAGGTTACCACTGGTGTTGCTTTCAAGTGCAGCGCGAAGTTCAACCTTGCCGCGTTTGAGGCGCGCTGTCAGCCGCTCACGCAGGGCTGGTTCGCAGGCCCGCAGTTCATCTGGAAGCCGAAAGGATAGATCGAGGAAACGACTGTTGACAGATCGAATTTCTACGCCCAAGCGAATGTTGGAGACGGTTTTTTGCTCTTCTTCGGAGCTGGTGTTGGCATTGCTGTGTTGTGCACTGGCATAGCCGGTCATGCTGTAAACTGACATTTGAATGCTTCTTCAATGAAATGTGAACAAGAATAACCCGGTTCTGACCCTGCGCGTATCGCAACAACTTAAATAATATGGCCAAGGTTAAACCTTCACCGCTTCCACCTGATATCCTGATTGGTGGTTATCGGATCATCCGTAGAGTGGCTGCTGGCGGGTTTGGTGTGGTGTACCAAGCCATTGGACCTGATGGCCTGCAGGTGGCCATCAAAGAGTATTTGCCAGCTTCATTGGCAACTCGTGCCCCTGGTGCCCTGTTGCCGCAGGTGGCACCAGAAAAACTCTCGCTGTACCGGTTGGGGTTGAAGAGCTTTTTTGAAGAGGGCCGATCACTGGCCCAAATTTCTCATCCGTCCGTGGTGAGTGTGATGAATTTCTTTCGTGAGAATGAAACCGTCTACATGGTGATGAATTACCTGGAAGGTGCCAGCCTGCAGGACTACATTCTGATTGCGCGGGACCTGAAACAGGAAAAAGTTTTCCGTGAATCCACCATCCGGTCGCTGTTTGATGAGATTTTGCGCGGCTTGCGCATTGTTCATCAGCACAAAATGCTGCATCTGGACATCAAACCAGCCAACATTTTTATCACTGATGACAACAAGTCTGTGTTGATTGACTTTGGTGCTGCGCGTGAAGTGCTCAGCAAAGAAGGAAATTTCATCCGGCCGATGTACACGCCAGGGTTTGCCGCGCCCGAGATGTACCGCCGTGACAGCGCCATGGGCCCCTGGACTGACATTTATGCGATTGGGGCTTGTATGTACGCGTGTATGCAGGGTTATCCGCCAAACGAAGCACCTCAACGGATGGGTAATGACCGCATGACGCTGGCATTAAAGCGCTTGCAGGGGGTGTATTCTGATAACCTGATTGAAGTGGTGCAGTGGTGTATGGCCATGGACCCGCTGGCCAGACCACAATCGGTCTTTGCCTTGCAAAAAGAACTCAACCGGCCGGGTGAACTGCGTTACACCAAACTCACAGTGGGAGAGAAGGTGCGTTTGCAGTTTGATTCCATGGTGGCTGGCAATAAAAAACTGGTGGCGAAGGCCACTAACCTCGGGCAAAAAGCGAAATGAAATTCTCTGTATTTCAAGTCAGTCGCAAGGGTGGCCGGGATAAAAATGAAGACCGCATGGGGTACTGCTACACCCGTGCCTCTGCAGTTTTTCTGTTGGCGGACGGCATGGGGGGGCATCCTGAGGGTGAGGTGGCGGCGCAACTGGCTTTGCAGGCGGTTTCGGCCCTTTTCCAAAAAAATGCCCGTCCTGAGTTGCCCGATGTCGGGGCGTTTTTATCGCAGGCATTACTTGCAGCACATCAGCAAATTTTGAGCTATACCGCAGATCGGGCCATGCTCGACTCACCCCGCACCACCCTGGTGTTGGCGGTGCTGCAGGGGGGCAGTGTCACCTGGACGCATTGCGGTGATTCGCGCTTTTACATGGTGCGCCAGGCCAAGTTGCACGCACGCACCAAAGACCATTCCTTGTTGGAACAAAACCTGTCTCGCCCGCCCAATTCACCCACGGTGCGTGCCACCAATCGCAATGTGTTGTTTACCTGCCTGGGTTCACCCACCAAACCTGTGTTTAATGTGACCGGGCCGGTTCCCTTGCAGCAGGGTGATCGTTTGATGCTGTGTTCTGACGGTTTGTGGTCGGTCATGACAGACGATGAAATTGTGCTTGAGCTGTCACAGAAATCGGTCGAGCATGCGGTGCCGGATATGGTTGAAAATGCGTTGCGCAAGGGGGGCGAGGGCTGTGACAACGTAACCTGTATTGCCCTGGAGTGGGAAACCCCTGACGACTTTGAGTCCACCCGTGGCAGTGTCAGCACGGACTCCATCAGCGACGGGGTTTTTGCCTCCACGGTGCAAGCCGGGCTGTGGAATGATGCACTGGAAGACATGGACGATGCCTCCATCGAGCGCTCCATTGCCGAGATCAACGAAGCCATCCGCCGCTCCGCCATCAAAAGAACCTGAATTTCCTTTCACCTGAGAGCCTGTTTATGAGCGATTTTTCCAGAGCGCAAGGCCGCGCCGCCGATGCCCTGCGCCCTGTGCGCATCACCCGTGGCTACACCATCCATGCCGAAGGTTCGGTGCTGATCGAGTTTGGCGCGACCCGTGTGTTGTGCAACGCTTCGGTGCTGGACAAAGTGCCGCCGCACCAGAAGGGCAGTGGCCAGGGCTGGGTCACCGCCGAATACGGCATGCTGCCGCGTGCCACCCATAGCCGCAGTGACCGTGAAGCCGCACGCGGCAAACAAACCGGGCGCACGCAGGAAATCCAGCGCCTGATTGGCCGCGCCCTGCGCTCGGTGTTTGATTTGACTTTGCTGGGTGAGCGTACCCTGCACCTGGACTGCGACGTGTTGCAGGCCGACGGCGGCACCCGCACCGCCGCCATCACCGGGGCTTTTGTGGCCGCACAAGACGCGGTCAACGGCTTGCTGGCTGCTGGTAGGCTGAGCCAGTCGCCGATCCGCGAAGCGGTGGCGGCCATCTCGGTCGGCATTGTGCAAGGCACGCCGCTGCTGGACCTGGAATACACCGAAGATTCAGTCTGTGACACCGACATGAACGTGGTGATGACCGCCAGCGGGCACTATGTGGAAGTGCAAGGCACCGCCGAAGGGGCTGCCTTTACCCGTGCCGAGATGGACAAACTGCTGGCGCTGGCCGACAAAGGCATCCGTGAGCTGGTTGCTCTGCAGCAGGCATCACTATTAAATAAGTAGCTGCTTGCGCATACTTCATAAGCACTAGAGGTCAATTTATTATGAAAATGGTGTTGGCATCCAATAACCCCGGCAAACTGGTGGAGCTGCAGGCCATGTTTGCGCCGCTGGGCTTTGATTTGGTGACCCAGGGTAGTCTGGACATCCCCGAGGCACCCGAGCCGTATCACACCTTCATTGAAAACGCCCTGACCAAAGCACGTCACGCTGCCCGCCACAGCGGCTTGCCCGCGGTGGCGGATGATGCTGGCCTGTGTGTGGATGCCTTTGGCGGACTGCCCGGTGTACAAACCGCGTTTTATGCCACCCAGTTTGGCTACCCCAAGAGTGATGCCAACAACGTGTGGGCTCTGCTGGAGCAGATGCAAGGTATCAACAACCGGCGTGCCGCCATGGTCTGTACGCTGGTGGCCTTGCGTTCAGCGGAAGACCCCGAACCACTGGTGGCCGTTGGCCGGGTGGTGGGGCAGATCACCCGTGAACCCCTCGGCAACAACGGTTTTGGTTTTGACCCGGTGATGCTCATTTCTGACTTTGGCCTCACCTTTGCCCAACTGCCGATCGAGGTGAAGAACGCCAACAGCCACCGCGGGCGCGCTGCTGCGGCCATGGTGGCCATGATGCGTGAGCGCTGGTTGTGATCCCGATCCAGTCCGAATCATCCACGTCAGACGAGGCTCTCAGGCCGCACGACATCCAGCACTACATGCGTGCGGGCACGCTGCAGTTGCAGACGCTGCCACCCTTGTCGCTGTATGTGCACCTGCCCTGGTGCCTGAAAAAATGCCCGTATTGCGACTTCAACTCGCATGAAATGCGCAGCCATGAGCTGCCCGAGCAAGCTTATCTGGATGCCTTGATGACTGACCTGGAAGCCGCGCTGCCGCTGATCTGGGGCCGTAGCGTCCAAACCGTGTTCATGGGGGGCGGCACTCCCAGCCTGTTTTCACCGCAAGCCATTGACCAGTTGATTGGCGGCATCCGGGCGCGTCTCAAACTGGCGGCCAATGCCGAAATCACGCTGGAGGCCAACCCCGGCACGTTCGAGAAAGACCGCTTCAAGGCCTTTCGCGCCGCCGGGGTGACGCGCTTGTCGGTGGGCGTGCAAAGTTTCAATGATGCTTTCTTGCACACCCTTGGTCGTGTACATAATCGGGCTCAAGCGCTTGATGCACTTGCAGAAGCAGCTACAGTTTTTGATACGTTTAATCTGGACTTGATGTACGCGCTGCCCGGCCAGACGCTGGCGCAGTTGCGCTCCGATGTGGACACCGCGCTGTCGTTTGCGCCCCAACACCTGTCGATTTACCACCTGACCATCGAGCCCAACACGGTTTTCGCCAAATACCCACCCGCGCCGGTAGATGACGACCTGGCGGCCGATATGCTGGACCTGATCTCGGACATGACCGCTGCCGCTGGTTTGCAGCGTTACGAAGTGTCCGCCTATGCCCAAGCTGGCCATGCCTGCCAGCACAACCTGAACTACTGGCAGTTTGGCGACTACCTGGGTATTGGTGCCGGGGCGCACAGCAAGCTCAGTTTTGCCCACCGCGTGGTGCGCCAGGTGCGCCTGCGCGACCCGGTGCGCTACATGGCGCAAGCCATGGCCGGGCACTGTGTGGCGCAAGAAAACGAGGTCAAGCGTGCCGACCTGCCGTTTGAATTCATGCTCAATGCGTTGCGCCTGGCCGGTGGTTTTGAGCTGCCCTGGTTCACCGAGCGCACCGGTCTGCCCTTGTCCAGTATTCAAACCGCCTTGCAACAGGCTGAACAACAAGGCCTGTTGCTGCGCGAGGGGTCTCATGTGCGACCCAGCGTACGCGGATTAGACTTCTTGAACGATTTACAAGCCCTGTTTTTACGGTAACGTTCAGCGCGCACACAAGAGTTCCTTGTGTTGTGACTGGAGAACAGCATGTTTGACTACATCATCATCGGCGGCGGTTCGGCGGGCTGCGTGTTGGCGGGCCGTTTGTCAGAAGACCCTCACATCAACGTGGCCCTGCTGGAAGCAGGCCCGCCAGACCGCAGTGTGCTGATCCATTGCCCGGCCGGTTTGGCGGTGATGGCCAAATTTGCCTTGAACGGCTGGAATCTCAACACCGTGCCCCAACCTGGCCTGAACGGCCGCAGCGGTTACCAGCCACGTGGCAAGGTGATGGGCGGTTCCAGCTCGCTCAACGCCATGATCTACACCCGCGGCCACCCTGTGGATTACGACCGCTGGGCGGCCGAGGGCAACCCCGGCTGGTCGTATGCCGATGTGCTGCCCTATTTCAAAAAGGCCGAGCACAACGAGCGCGGTGCAGACGATTTCCATGGCACTGGCGGGCCACTCAATGTGATGGACTTGCGCAGCCCCAACCCGCTGGCCGAGCTGTTTGTGCAAGCTGGTGAGCAGGCCGGTTTCAAGCGCAACGCCGATTTCAACGGGGCCGACCAGGAAGGCGTGGGCCACTACCAGGTGACACACAAAAACGGTGAGCGTTACAGCAGCGCCAAAGCCTATGTGACCCCCAACCTGCAGCGCCCCAATTTGCAGGTGTTCACCGGGGCGCTGACCACCCGCATTCTGTTTGAGAAAAAGCGGGCCATCGGTGTGGAGTTTGAGCACGAGGGGCAAACCAAGCAGCTCCACTGCCAGCGCGAGGTGCTGCTGTGCGCCGGGGCGATTCAGTCGCCGCAGATTTTGATGCTCTCCGGTGTCGGCCCCAAAGCCCATTTGCTGGAGCACCGTATTGCCCCCATTCATGAACTGCCCGGTGTCGGCCAGCAGCTTTCAGACCATATTGACGTGGTTCAGGTGGTGGATGCGGCCCGTGCCAAGGACACTTTTGGCGTTTCGCTCGGGGGCTCGGTCAAGCTGCTCAAGGGTGTGTTCGACTGGCGCAATCAGCGCAGCGGCATGCTTACCACCAATTTTGCCGAAGCTGGTGGCTTCATCAAGAGTGACCCGGCGCAGGCCATTCCTGACCTGCAACTGCACTTTGTGATTGGCAAACTCATCAACCATGGCCGCACCACCACGCTGGGCCACGGCTACTCCTGCCACATGTGCCTGCTGCGCCCCAAGAGCTACGGCAGCGTGCGTCTGGCCAGCAGCGACCCGCGGGCCTTGCCACTGGTTGACCCCGATTTTCTGGCCAGCCGTGACGACATGGACCGCATGATCAAAGGCTTCAAGCTGATGCGCCACATCCTGGCCCAGCCAGCCCTGGCCCCTTTGGGCGGGCGCGAACTGGCCGCCACTGCCCAGGCCCAAACCGATGACGAGATCGAGCAAGCCATTCGCAACCTGGCCGACACCATTTACCACCCGGTGGGCAGTTGCCGCATGGGCCCAGGCGAGATGGACGTGGTCGATGCCCAACTGCGAGTGCACGGCCTGCAAGGCCTGCGCGTGGTCGATGCCTCCATCATGCCCAGTCTGGTCGGTGGAAACACCAACGCCCCGGTGATCATGATTGCCGAGAAAGCGGCAGACATGATCAAGGCGGCGCGGTAG
Organism: Rhodoferax lithotrophicus; assembly: GCF_019973615.1. Lineage (GTDB taxonomy): Bacteria > Pseudomonadota > Gammaproteobacteria > Burkholderiales > Burkholderiaceae_C > Rhodoferax > Rhodoferax lithotrophicus. The sequence goes on from NZ_AP024238.1 coordinate 952,738, forward strand.
GTTACGCGTTCGAGCTGCGCAGAATATAGAAAACGGCTTGTAGTCACCGTATCACCTGCGTCATAAGCTATTGTTTAAATAGCGGTTATGAACATTTAAGCCGTTTCTTGCGGGCCACGCCCGTCGGCTTCAGAACAATACACGTATCCTTAAGTGCGCCAGCACACAGACCATGGTGTCTCCCTGGCTTATGCTGATCCGCCAGGTCGGTTTTTTGGGTAAACGTCCTGGGCCGTTGAACTCACTGTGCGCAAGGCTGTGGCCACCGTTCCGGTTTGCGGCTGAATGACACCCGTCAGGGAGACCATGACTATCCAACCCAAAACTCCGCTTATTCAACGCAAGAAGTTTGAATGGATGCTGCTGCTGATGGCACTGGCCTTGATCGGCCTGTTGATTGTTGACGTGCTGGTCAGAGAGTTTGAGCGCATTCGCAGCTCTGAGAGCGAGCGCCTGAACGTTCTGACCCATGTGATTGCCAGCGACATTCAGGAGAACCTGGCCGCCGCCAACCGGGCGCTGGCCGGCGTGATCAAGGATTACCCCGGCACGCCTGGCGACAGCCATTCGGTTGCAGAAGTGTCGCGCCGTCTGGCCGCACTGTCAGACACCATGCTGGGCATTCGCGGTGCATTGGTACTTAATGCGCAGGGCATCACCACCGCAGCGCATCGCCCGGAATTCATCGGCCAGGATTTCAGCCAGCGCGACTATTTCAAGACCGTGCGGGATCGGCCCAACCCCACTACGCTCTACCTGTCAGCCCCCTTTCAATCGGTTCAGAACGATCTGGTGGTGACGCTGGCGCGTATGGTGCCCGGCCTGAACGGTGAATTTGCCGGTTTGGTACTGGCCACGCTGGACCCCAAGTACTTCACCAGCATTTTCAAATCTCTGGTGTATGCCCCCGATGTCTGGGCCTTTATTGACCATGGCTCGGGCCTCAAGTTGATGAACTTCCCTGAGAAACCCGGCATCAATGGCACCAATGTGGCCCAGGCGGGCTCGCTGTTCAGCCGTCATCTGCAAAGTGGGCAGGTCAGCAGCTTGCTCTCGGGCGAGGTCTTGGCTACTGGCGAGCAACGCTTGTTTGCCATGCGCAGCATGCAGCCTGCAGAACTGTTCATGGACGAAGCCCTGGTAATTGGTGTCAGCCGCCTCTTGTCTGCAATGAACGCACCCGTACAACGCCAGGCTTTAACCTATGGCTTGTTTTACTTGGTGCTGGTGTTGCTCTGCTGCAGCAGTTTGTACGGATTGCAACGGTGGCGCAGGCAAAAAGAGGCTTTTAATATTGACCGGGAACATGACCGGTACGAAGCCAATGAACGCCTGAAAGCGGCCCAGCGACAGGCCAGCCTGGGTAACTGGGCCTGGGACATCCAACGCGATTCCCATTTCTGGTCGGAAGAAGTGTCTCGCATTTACGGGCGTGATCCGACACTGCCCCCGGCGGCTTATCCAGAAGTGAGGCAGTACTTCACTCCGGCCAGCTGGGCCCTGTTGGCTGCTGCGGTAGAGGCGGCGCAAACCACCGGAACCTCCTACGAAGTGGATGCCGAAGTGGTGCGCCCAGACGGCAGTCACCGTTGGATCACCGCCCGAGGCGAGCCCCTGCGCAACAGCGCGGGGAGCATCATCAGCCTGCAAGGCACGGTGCAAGACATCACCGAGAAAAAACTCCTTGACATGGAGCTGGCCCAACACCGCCATCACCTGGAGGAACTGGTGCAAAGCCGCACCCTGGCGCTGGCCGGTGCGCGTGATGCGGCAGAAACGGCCAACCGTGGCAAAGCCGAGTTTCTGGCCAACATGAGCCACGAAATCCGCTCCCCGTTAAACGCCATTCTGGGCCTGGCTTACCTGCTGGAGCAGGCGCACTTGGCGCATGATGAGCTCGACATGGTGCGCAAGATCAGAACCTCCGGACGCTCGTTGCTGGGCATCATCAATGACATTCTGGATGTGTCGAAAATTGAAGCCGGCCACCTGGTGATCGAACAGGCCCCGTTTCGGCTGGATGACGTGATTGACAACCTGGCCGATGCCATGGGCCTGGCGGCGGGCAACAAAAACATCGAGCTGGTGATTGGCCCCCTGCCCACGGGATTGTCGATGGTGAAGGGAGATGCCTTGCGACTCGGCCAAGTGCTGAACAACCTGACCAGCAACGCCATCAAGTTCACTGCCGTTGGCCGGGTGGTGCTGCATTGTGCGCTGTTGTCGCGTGACGATGAGCGCATCATGCTGCGTTTCAGCGTGCAGGACACTGGCATTGGCATTGCGCCCGAGTTGCAGCAGCAGGTGTTCACCGCCTTTACCCAAGCCGATAGTTCAACCACCCGGCGTTTTGGCGGTACCGGCCTGGGTTTGACCATTTGTCGTCAGCTGGTGCAGCTGATGGGCGGTGAGATTGGTTTGACCAGCACCCTGGGCCAGGGCAGCGAATTCTGGTTCACGCTACCCCTGCAACAGATTGCCAACACCGAGTTTTCATCCCCCGACATGGTGCGTGTCGAGGCTTTGATCGCCGATGACAGCGATGTGGCTCTGCACGCCCTGAGCGCCATCGCCGAGGGTTTGGGCTGGCAGGTCAAGGCGGTGGATTCGGGGGCCGAGGTGCTGGCGCAGGTGTTGCAGCACAAGGGCGACAAGCTACCCCATGTGGTGGTGCTGGACTGGAAAATGCCCGGCCTGGACGGGCTGGCCACGGCGCGTGCCATCCGCGAAGGTGTGGCGCAGGAAGAATGCCCCATCGTCATCATGGCCACCGCCTATTCGGTGGCCAGTCTGGCCAGCCAGCCTGGGGCGGACCTGGTGGATGCCATTTTGAACAAACCCGTCACGGCCTCCACACTTTACAACGCTGTTCTGGAGGCGCAGCACCGGCGCTCGGCCCATGCTGACCTGCCGCAGGCCTTGCTGCAAACCCCCAACAACGAACTGATGGGTGTGCGGGTGTTGATCGTGGATGACAGCGACATCAACCGTGAAGTGGCTCTGCGCATCCTGCGTGAGCAAGGCGCGATCGTGACCCTGGCCGAAGACGGCAAGGCGGCGCTGGACTGGTTGCTGGCCCACCCGCTGGACGTGGATCTGGTGCTGATGGACGTGCAAATGCCGGTGATGGACGGTATTGAAGCCACACGCCAACTGCGCCAACTGCCGCAGTTCAACAACCTGCCCATCGTTGCCCTGACGGCGGGGGCCTTCAAGTCGCAACAGGACGCGGCCCGTGCCGCCGGCATGAGTGATTTCATCAGCAAGCCTTTTGATGTACCCGCCACGATTGCCTTGATTGCCCGTTTGCGGCGTCCTTCCCCTACCGCCCATGCCGGGGACCACCCGGTGCAAGCCAGCACGCCAGCAGGTGTGCCAGGTCAAATGGACTCGCTTTCAGTTGATCTGGCCGTGATGGATGTGGCGCAAGGTTTGTTGATCTGGAAAGATTTACCCTCTTACCGGGACTATTTACGCCGCTTTGTGAGTGCTTACGGTCAGGCCGTCGACGTGATCAATGCCAGCCTGATCATGGAGGATATGGCTGGCGCGGCGGCGTTGGCACACAAACTCTCGGGCGTGGCGGCCAATCTGGCCTTGCCCGATACCCACCGCCTGGCGGGTGAGGCCGAACGGGTGCTGGCCAAAGGCTACGACCCTACCCTGGTGCTGGCCCGCCTTGGCATGGCACTGACACGGGTGGTGAGTGAAATCGCGCAATTTGCCCCACTGGCTGTACCCAACACCGTGGCTGACACCCCAGAGGGCTCACCGCAGGTGCTCCAGGCACGACTTACCGACTTGCTGGCGGCACTCGACACCGACAACCCGGCCCCGGCGATGCGTCTGCTGGCGATCCTGGCCAAACAGTTGCCAGCTCAGGCGCTCTCCAGCATCTCGGACAAAGTGCAGGGTTATGACTTTCGTGGCGCAGAAGCCGACACCTTTGAGCTGGCCCGTGTGCACGGCTTATCACTCAAGGAGTAGACCATGAGTTCTCAAACCATTCTGATCGTCGACGATGAACCCGCCAACCTGGCCCTGATGCAGACCATTCTGGCGGACAGCTACCGCTTGGTGTTCGCGCGTAATGGTGCGGAGACGCTGGCCGCGGTCACCAAACACCAGCCCGACCTGGTGTTGCTGGATGTGGGCCTGCCCGACATCAATGGTTACGACCTGTGCCGCAAGATCAAACAGCTCGACACCGCCCAGGGCTTACAGGTGATTTTTGTCACCAGTTTTGCCGACTCGGCCCACGAAGAAGCCGGTTTTGAAGCCGGTGGGGCCGACTACATCAGCAAACCGGTGCTGCCGCAAATTGTGCGTGCCCGGGTCAGCGCCCACCTGTCCATGGTGCGCGCCACCGTGCTGGAGCAAAGCTACCGCGATGCGATTTTGATGCTCGGCCAGGCCGGTCATTACAACGACACCGATACCGGCGCCCACATCTGGCGCATGGCCGCTTACGCCCGCTTGCTGGCCCAAGCCTGCGGCTGGGATGCCGAGCGCTGTACCCAACTGGAACTGGCCGCCCCGATGCACGACACCGGCAAAATCGGCATACCCCAAGACATTTTGCGCAAACCCGCTCCCTTGGACGCGCAGGAGTGGGTCATCATGAAAACCCATCCGCAGATCGGGTGGGACATCTTGCAAATGAGTGCTGCACCCGTTTTCACGCTGGCCGCAGAAGTGGCCTTGCACCACCATGAGAAATGGGACGGCAGCGGCTACCCTGGGGGGCTCAAGGGTGATGCCATTCCACAGGCTGCACGCATCGTCGCTCTGGCCGATGTGTTTGATGCCCTCAGCATGAAACGACCCTACAAGGAGCCGTGGCCATCCGCAAAAATCCGGGACTACATCCAGGCCAGTGCCGGGGCCCATTTCGAGCCCGCTCTGGTGCATATTTTTGGCGACATCCAGCCGCAATTTCTTGACATTCAGGCCCTGTGGTCCAAGGTGGAAAGCCGTCAGCCCCTTCGTTCGCCGCCAAATAGTGACAGGCCTGGGCGGCATTAAGAAATTTTTAGCGTTTTACTAAGGGGTTTTTAGCAAGTCTTTAAGCACTATTTAGCAACGGTATCGGGGGCAAATTTCTAAACTTCTTTTCATGGTCACGGATGCATGGGGCATCTTGGACCCACAACGAAACAGGGCAGTTGTGCCCGGAAAGAAGTACCACCATGAAATTTGATTCCCGTGAAATCCAGGCTGTTGCGGCCACTCACCCCTCGCGTTTTGATCTGTATGCTGACATCCACAAGGCCATGCGTGCCCTGATGAGCGACACCCTGCTGGCGGTCGGTCGTATGGATCCAGATGACACTGCGGAACTTGGCTCGGTCAGTGGTCGTGTGCTGGAACTGCTGGATTTTTGCGCTGCCCATGTGCGCCATGAAAACGAGTTTGTCCACCCAGCCATTGAAGCACGGGCTCCTGGTGCCAGCGCCGCACTGGCCCATGAGCATGAGAGTCATGTGCAGGACATTACCCACCTGCAGGCTACCGTCGCCAACCTGTGCCGCTTGAGTGGTGGTCAGGAAGCGGCCAGCACCGCACGGGCGCTGTACCGCGAGCTGGCGCTGTTTGTCGGCCAGAACTTCACTCACATGCACCTTGAGGAAACTGCCCACAACACCATCCTGTGGGCACGTTACACCGACGCGGAGCTGCTGGAACTGCACACACGCCTAGTGAGCAGCATCGCGCCAGCCGACATGATGTACACCCTGCGCTGGATGGTGCCAGCCCAAAACCCGGCCGAACGCACCGCGCTGCTAAGCGACATGCAGGCCCACGCCCCGGCACCGGTGTTGGAGGCCGCCCTGGCGCAGGTGCGCCCGTTCCTGAGCGACCCGGACTGGGCCAAACTCGCCCGCAGCCTGGGGCTGGCACCGGTCGCGGGCTTGGTCACGGCCTGAAATGTCGGTGCGGCCACCTTCAGGCCAAGTCCACCAGTTCCAGTGGGCGTTGCACCAGCAGCCGGAAGCGTCCACGCCCGGTTTTCTGCGTCTGGATCGGCGCACTGTGTTCAACCAAACGACGCTGCAGTAACAACAGGCGGGCATCCAGGTTGTCCGTCACATCCGGCAGACCCAATGTCGGGTCGAGCCGCAGTTCGCGGTTGGAAAACTCGGTGCGGCCCTGCTGCACATAGTCCGACACCAGCTTCCAGAAAATAGCCCCAGCCACCCCTTTGATCAGGTAGGTTTCGTTGATGAAGATGCTGTCATTGGCGCGGAAATGCCGCACCTGCAGGGGTGTTCCAATGGGTGTCGGGGCGGGTGTCGGCGGCAACTCGACTTGCCCCGCTTCGGTGGCCGACTGCATCAACTGAATGGCCGCGCCAAGGTGGCCCGCCACTGCCACCAGCACATCTTCGTCCTCAAAACTGAACTGAAGGTCAAGCGGGCTTTCCACAAACAACACCCCCAGCAAGCGCCCGACCGACAGCACGGGCACCGCCAATTGGCTGTGCGGCTCGCTCAGACCGGGGTAGGGGATGTCGGTTTCCAGGGCCAGACCGGGCAAGTCGGCACACAGGCTGCTGCGAACGGCGCGGCTGTAAAGGTAAGCGCTGGTCATGTGCGTGATGCGTACCGGCGTGCGTTCACGCGCCGCCACACCAATCACGCCGTCACCCATGTCAATTTCAGCCCCCACCCCGGAGGTGGCGTAGCCTGCGCTGGCCACGGTGTACAAGCGCTGCGAGACGGGATCAAGCATCAGGATCATGGCATGGCGAATACCCATGAAGTCCGACAACGCAGCCAGCGTGGCATTGAGCAACTCGTCAAGTGCCGTGCAACGCGATAGCCTTTCGCTGCAATGGCGCAAGGCACCAAGCATGCCGCAACGTGTCGGGGGCTCGGGCAAGGGGTCGCCTTGCACGGCTTCGAGGTTCTGCACCTCGTACACATCCGATCCCAACAGCCGAAACACATTGGACATGCCACTGTGCGACGCAATGCCAGCCAACTGCGCCTTCATGCCCTCAAACAGCGGCCCTTGTGTCTCGGTGCGCAAATAACGCAGGTGCAGCCGGAAAAATTCGGCGGTCACAGGGTGAAGCAGCAACAAACTCGCATACGGGTTGCTCAGAATGTTTTTGCGCGTTTTGTTGAAAAACTGGAACGACAGCGCCACATGACGCTCATCCACGTAGTACACCTGCGAGATATAGGCCACATTGGGCACACCCTCTGCTGCCACGGTGGCGATGATGGCCGGAATCGCACCCTCCAGACATGGCCTGATGGACCCCAGCGTTCGCGTGCTCATGCGGTGTGCCCACCGGCAACGGGTAGCGCGGTTCCGGCTTTGGGGCCAGGGGTTTGGTCATACGCTTCATCGGGCTCAAAACTGATGGCCACAACGTCATCCAGCTTCACGGCAAACATGGCGCGGGTAAAGCGGGCATCAAACCCGACCCGGGCAATTTCGCACTCCATAGCGGCCAGGTAACGCTGCAGCAGTGCTTCGTCCGAAGCTTGTGCGGCGCGGATACGCACCTGTGCGGCCTTGACTTGCAGGGTTCGATGGCTGAACGGCTCGCTGAACACCACGGCAATCCGGCCCGTGGCCGCCACATCCAGCAGCAACTGGCGCGACTGTTTGCGCGACAGGTAGACCGTGACAGATTCGCCACCTGGCGTGATGCTGCTGCCCAAGGCCCGCATGATGCTGGGGCGCAAACCGGCATCACAAGAGCTGACGATGGTGGACACCCCCTTGTCCACCATGGCAATGTGTTCAGGCGAAAGAAGCGACGAAATGATCGGACTCTTCATGCTGCCGAAGTATCAAAAGATGGCTATTACCCGCGAAACCGCTTGCGCGTGAGCGCCAGCGCTACCCAGAACCCCACCACAGCATAAGCTGCCAGCACCCCCAGCGGGCGCAGCCACTCGGTCGGCCATTGGTCCATGAACAAGGGGCGCACCAGGGCCACCGCATTGGTCAATGGCAGCCAGTTGGAAATGCTGCGCACCACGGCGGGCAACTGCTCCAGCGGAAAGAAGATGCCGCTCAGGAACATCATCGGGGTCAGAAACAGGGTGAAGTAGTAGGTGAAAAAGTCATAGCCCTTGGCCAGCGCATTGAAGATCAGCGCCACGCAACTGAAGGTGATGCCCACGCCCAGCAGCACCGGCCAAGCCACCAACAGCTTGGGGCTGTAGCTGATGCCAAGCGCCAGCATCACGCCCAGGATGGCGGTCACGGTGAAGAGGGATTTGAAGGCGGCCCAGAGCATTTCGGCCATCACCACATCGTCCAGGTTGACCGGCGCGTTCATGATGCCGTCCCAGGTTTTTTGCACGTGCATACGACTGAAGGCCGAGTACAGCGCCTCAAAACTGGCGGCCTGCATGGCGCTCATACAAATCGAGCCGCTGGCCAGAAACAGGATGTAAGGCACTTGCACGCCGTCCACCGTGATCTTGCCCACCAACGCGCCCATGCCGTAGCCAAAGGCCACCAGCCACATCAGCGGTTCGGCAATATTGCCGACCAGGCTGGGAATGGCGAGCTTTTTCCACACCAGCCAGTTGCGTAAAAATACCGGCCACCAGCGCATGGAAAGTTGTGGTGCACACCAGATGGAGGCATTGATTTGGCCTGTAGCCCTTGTTTTGTCTGCGTAAGCAGCTTCGTTATTCATAGTGTTATGCATCCTCACGAATTTGACGGCCGGTCAGCTTGAGAAAGAGGTCTTCCAGATTGGCTGGGCGGTGCAGGGTACGCAACTGGGGGTACGCGGCCAGGGCCTGCATCAGCGGTTTGGCATCCTGGGTGTAAAAAAACACGGTTTCGCCGCTCACCTCGACCCGCGCGGCCAGCGCTTTCAGGGGCGAGTCCACCAGCGCCAAGGCTCCGTTGCCAAACACCTCGACCACGTCGGGCTCAAGGTACTGGCGAATCAGGTCACGCGGCGCACCTTCAGCAATTTTTTTACCGTGATCGACCACCAGCAGCCGGTTACACAGGCGCTCGGCCTCGTCCATGAAGTGGGTGGTGAGCAGGATCGATTTGCCTTGTGTCAGCAGCAGTTGCAGCCGCTCCCACATCAGGTGGCGGGCTTGTGGATCGAGCCCGGTGGTGGGCTCGTCGAGCAGCAGCAGGCGCGGGTTGTTGACCAGCGCCCGCGCCAGGCTCAGGCGGCGCTTCATGCCGCCAGACAGTTCACCGGGCTTGGCGTTGGCCTTGCTGGTGAGGGATGCAAACTCCAGCAGTGCCGGAATACGCTCCTTGATTTGCGCGTCTTTCATGCCAAAGTAGCGGCCATAAACCAGCAGGTTTTCAGCGCAGGTGAAGTCAGGGTCCAGCGTGTCAAACTGGCTGACCACGCCCAGTTGCGCCTTGATCGCCAGCGCGTCGGCGGGCATGTTCAGGTCAAACGCGGTGACCCGGCCTTCATCGGGCACGGTCAGCCCCAGGCACATGCGGATGGTGGTGGTTTTGCCCGCGCCGTTGGGGCCAATCACGCCCAGGCATTCGCCAGGGGCAATCGAGAAAGACATGTCACTCACCACGGTGGCCTCACCGTAGCGTTTGACCAAGTGTTGAACGGATAAGATGGATTGGGTCATGGGCGGGATTGTCGCGCAGACTGGTTGGATGAGCAGCGCCCAGCAGGCAGCGTGCACAGATGGGCATCGCATGGGTTTTGAAAAACCTGCAATTTGAAAATCAAATCTTCAGATTGCAGGTTTTTTGGTTGACCTGCGCCCCCGATTGACCTGCTGTAAACCCGCTGCACCGCGCACTTGCTGCGGCTCACCCTCAGGCATGAGGCATGTTGTCTGCTGGGCTATAGTGAAGGTTGCGAACCTTGCCTATGTGATTGAATCAGCACCTGGATGGATTTGAAAATGGTGTGCGGGAATTTCTGGAGCTGTGATGAACTTTGAACTTGAATGGAGGTTGTCTGAAGCCCTTGTTTCATGCGGGGTTCAGGCGTTTTTGGGTTCTGATACTAGAGGCCGCAACTTGTCTCCATACATAGATACACATTGGGAGTGGCTGCTGTTATGAGTGAAGGAAAGTGGAAAGACTCGCTGTTAAAAAGCAGTCTCCCTCTTGAGCATGCTGTTGCAGAGCAACTTGCAAAGCTCAAGTGGACTGTCTGGGGCCAATACGCTTATGCGCGGAACAACGAATCCGGTGCGAGCGTCGACTTTTCCGTCGACATCGAGGCGCACAAAGAATACTCCACAGATACTCACTGGCTCGCTACGCTTCAATTATTGATTGAATGCAAGTACGCATCGCCAGGCGTAAAGTGGTTGTTTCTTCCTTATCCGAAAACTGCCGAATTGTTTGGTGGTGCGGTGCGCGTTTTTGATCAAGCTGCGAACAAGCGGGTGACGAATCGCCAGCTTCTGGACTCAATTGAAAACGATATGCCGTATTGCATTCGCGGTATTTCGCTATTCGACAGTGGATTTGACGAAACGGCAATACACAGGGGAGCCACCCAGCTTCGGTACGCCATGCCAAGATTAGCGACGCAAGCCCTATCATCTCAGATCACTGACATACACGATGAAGACATTAACGTCACAATTGCCTGTGCGATCCTCGTGACTCCCGCACCAATATTTACGCTGAAAGAGGGCTTATCTCTGGACGATGTGTACCAAGCGAAGTCCCTTGACAGCTTGGTCACTGAGCACGAATCAGTCATTCTTTGGGATTCAAATGCCCCCGACCGTGCTAACTACTCAATGAGACTATTTGGAGAACTTGATGCAGAAGCTTTGCGCTCAAGAATCGAAAAGTACCGCGCAGTATTCGAACCCACGAAAAGGTTGAAGTATCCGCCCACCACCTATGAGGTACCCAGAGCCATCTCAGAAGCTGGCGATCACGTGATCGTAGTAACTTTAAAGGGCCTGAAATCGCTTCTTGTCCGACTTAATCGGGCTGGTACGAGCGCCGCAAAGTCAATCGAACGGATTGCTTCACTTGACTTCGACCGAACAATAGGCGAGGTCAACATTAGTAACGTTTCTTCGGTATCACCACTGAAATGAGCCAGTGAGCCAACTCATCAGACTGTGCGAAAAGCCTCGCAATCTGATGAATTCAAACGTTGATAAATTCAGAATCCCCCATTAGCCCACCCCCGGCAGGCCTCCCACCAACCCCACTCCAAATGCTCCCCGTCCCTGCCTAAAATTGGCGTATTTTTTCAACCACGGACGCTTTGCCGCGCAACATCTCATGACCACCCTCGGTACCCCCCTGTCTCCCAATGCCACCAAAGTCATGCTGCTCGGCAGCGGCGAGTTGGGCAAAGAAGTCTTGATCGCCTTGCAGCGCCTGGGAGTGGAAACCATTGCGGTGGATCGTTATGACAACGCGCCCGGCCAGCAAGTGGCGCACCATGCCCGCACCATCACCATGAGTGACCCGGCCATGCTGAAAGAGCTGATCGAAGAAGAAAAACCCGACCTGGTGGTGCCCGAGATCGAGGCCATTGCCACCCCGATGCTCGAAGTGCTGGAAGCCACCGGTGTGGTGCGCGTCATCCCCACTGCCCGCGCCGCCCGCCTGACCATGGACCGTGAAGGCATCCGCCGTCTGGCCGCCGAGACGCTGGGCCTGCCGACCAGCCCCTATAAGTTCTGTGACTCGCTGGCTGAACTGCAAGCCGCCATTGACGGAGGTATTGGCTATCCCTGCATCGTCAAGCCGGTGATGAGCAGCTCAGGCAAAGGCCAAAGCAAGATCAGCGGCCCGGCTGATGTGCAAAAAGCCTGGGACTACGCCATGGCCGGTGGCCGCGTCAGCCATGGTCGGGTCATCGTCGAAGGCTTCATCGACTTTGACTACGAAATCACCCAGCTCACCGTGCGTGCCCGCGGGGCCAACGGCCAGATCAAAACGCATTTTTGCGACCCGGTGGGCCATGTGCAAGTCAATGGCGACTACGTAGAAAGCTGGCAACCGCACCCGATGAGCCCGGTGGCGCTGGAGAAGGCCCGCCACATTGCCAAAACCGTCACCGACGACCTCGGCATCGGGCTGGACGGGCATCCCAGCGGCCTGGGCTTGTTTGGTGTGGAGCTGTTCATCAAGGGCGACATGGTCTGGTTCAGCGAAGTCAGCCCGCGCCCGCACGACACCGGTCTGGTCACGCTTTCCACCCAGTGGCAAAGCGAATTTGAATTACACGCCCGCGCCATCCTGGGCCTGCCGGTCAACACTGCCCTGCGCAACCCCGGTGCCAGCGCCGTGATCTACGGCGGCGTGGATGCCCAAGGCATTGTGTTTGACGGGGTGGACGAGGCATTGCAAGTGCCCGGCACCGATATCCGCCTGTTTGGCAAGCCCGAGAGTTTTGTCAAACGCCGCATGGGCGTGGCCCTGGCCGCGCATGCCGATGTGGAGCAAGCCCGCGTCAATGCCAAGCTGGCGGCTTCCAAGGTGAAGCCTCGGGTGGCGTGAGATGACAGCTATTTAATTTATAGCTGCTTGCGCCTGTATAGAGAGGGCTGGAGCATGTTTTTATATGTAAATTCATGGTTCGGCATTCCAGCAGTCACTCACCCTGAGCCTGTCGGCGGGCCTTGGTGCTGGGGTTGCTGAGTCAGCGGTGGCACCTTGTTTTAATGAAGTGAGACTTGGGGAGGCAGGTTTTTGCAAACAGTTCATTCAATGAGCACGACGTTTTGCTCTGATCGGGCAGAACCATCGAGCCGTCGAACCACTGCTGAGTTTTCCCGGTTGATTCACCTGATCTATGAGGCGGCGTTGCAGCCTGCACACTGGTGTCTGGTGGTGGAGCAGTTGGCGTTGTCCGTGAGCGCCAACAAGGGACTTCTGTTCACGCCCTATCTGGGGCCGCAACATGGCGGGCTGCTGTTTCCCTGGAACCTCAGCGAGGCCGATCTCCAACTTTGGGCCACCCGCTACATTGAGCATGACATCTGGTCGGCGGCGGCGCGAGACCGGGGCCTGTGGATAGATGGCGCGGTGTATGCCGATGAGGATCTGGTGCCACGCGAGGTGTTGGAGCAATCCCTGTACTTCCGCGAATATTTGTGTCAGGTGGGGATTGGCCGGACGTGTGCATGCAGTGTCCTGGCCGGGGCACCTGGCGTGTTGGCCACCGCCTTCTCGGTGTACCGTCCTCTGGAAGACCCGCCCTTCAGTTATGAAGAGCAAGATTGGTTGAGGCTGCTGATACCTCATCTGGCACGTGCGCTGGGTGTGATGCACCGGCTGGACACCGCCAAGCTGCGGGCCGCCACGCTGCTTTCCACACTGGACCGTTTGGCTTTTGGTGTGGTTCTTCTGAACCAGCGCAAGGAAGTTATTCACCTCAACGAGGCCGCCCGCACGGTCATGGAGCGTGACGACGGTTTGGCGGTGAACACACAGGGCAAACTGCAGGCACCGCTGAAACACGCGTCCCGGTTTCAACAGTGGATGGATGACATTCAGCTTAATCAGCACCATCCGGCTCATTTTTCCGACAGGTACATGGTGGTGCGCAGCGGTTCGTCACCGTGTTGTTACGCCTTGCAATGTGCGCCATTAACTGCGCCGGATGGCTGGACGCTTCACGGCGAGGATGCCTGTTATGTGGTGTTCATCACCGACCCGGAAGCGATCACCTTGCCTGATTTGGATCGGCTTCGGGCCATTTATGGGTTTACCGATGCGCAGGCCAAGGTGGCCTGCGCCCTGGCTGGAGGCGGAAGCTACAAATCGACGGCGCGCCAACTGGGTATTGCAGAGGACACCGTACGCTCACATGTGAAAGAGGTCTATGCCAAGGCCCGCGTGAACCGGTTGCCTGATCTGGTTCGTGCCGTTTTGTCCTTGGGGCAGGCCAACGTGTGATTAATTTGGATTATTAGATAGTTTCATTACTGAGATCACTGCATTTTCCAAACCACGCACGAGATCTCTGCCACCAGCTATTTTGCTCCGAACGATACCATCTGCATCAAGTAGATAGGCTGACGGGATGGTATATACCTGTCCAAAATCACCGATATGTTTCAAACCACTTGGACATTTGAATGGTGGGCACAAAGAAATTTTGGGCATTAAAATTGTCAAGCCAATACGTTTGGATTCCTCGATTTTTTTGTCACGTTTTTCATTATCATCCATACTCACAAAAATAACTTGCAGTCCCAATGTGCCATATTTTTTGGCAACAGCTTCGGTGGCGGGTCTTCCTTTTGTTACACAATGGGGGCACCAGTCAGCACCAAAATAAAGAACGGTTGGCTTGCCGCGTAATTTTTGAAGATCAAACGAGGTTCCATCAACATACTCTAGCTTGTTAATGGCTTCAGCATACTCTCCAATCTCTGGTTTCCATGCATATGCAGATGAATGCGAAATCAATATTAATATTAAAAATAACCTATATAGATAGGTCTGTCTTGTAATTATTGATTTGGTGATTTTTATCAAGGTATGGATCATTTTGATGAATGGACTATGTTATTGATAAGTGAGCTTTGAATACAAATGACGCAAAGTTTTGCTTTCTACTTTTATTCATAAGCCATCATTTACCTCCGAATTTGACATGAATTCCGCTGCTTCAATCTAGTCAGTCAATTTGTAGAAACTGCGGTAGACGGTTTATTAAACACAATGATAGAAATTGATTCAACCGGGTTGTCTCATTCGGGTTTTGACATCAGAAGCATGCGTTTGAGTTCGACTTTTTGATGGGCTCCATGGCGTGAACTCGCCATAACACTCATTTTCCCGCTGATCCAGTCACACTGGCCCACGCCCTCACAACGATCCTTAGGCTGGACCAAAGGGGGTTACTTTTTGTTCAGCGTCATGTCCCAAGTGGTGGGGAAGCCCTCTGCATCTACCGCTCCGCCATCGCTTGCGTTAAGTCCAAACGTGATTTGGCCATTGGCAACCAAGGTCACTGTTTTGAAGGTGGTGAGTGGGGCCTGGACGTTCCACTTGTCGACTGTGTCGGTGCCAATTTGTTTGGTTCCCACATGTGTGGCTTGGGCCGAACTTGGAACGGTATCGGCGGGGGTACCTGTGCAGTCTGCCGAGGTGTAGTAAATGTCCTGACCACTGAAGTTGATGGTTGCGGCACTGGTTTTGGTGGCTGTGATGGTATTTTGGTCGGACCCTCCACTTTTTACAGTGAGGCATGCGCTCCATGTGCCTTCATATTTGTCTACCGGATCGGCGACGTTGGTATTGCCGGATGTGTTTGAAGTGGATGCTGAATCGCTGCCGCCGCCGCAAGCAGTGAGGATCACCAGAGCGCCGGTGCAAGCGACCCAGCAGAGTTTTGAGTGTGACATGCGTGAACTTCTTTCCTTGTAAAAAAACACCCCAAAATCGAGATGACCACCTATGTTAGGAATGCAGCGCTGCGTTGTGAATCGCACAAATATGTGAAGGGTTGTCTATGCTCAACGCTACCGACACCTTTCAGTAACCAGGTTTTCCTGGGTGTGATCTGCCGCATCGGTTCTGTTTGGTCTTGTGTTTTGGCGGAACAAATTCAAGGCGTGGTGAATGCAGCGTTATGAGTGTCAACGTGCTGGTTTTTACGCTTTTTTTACGCCCTGGCACGTTCTTTCTTCCCCATCTTTACGCTCCAAAAAATATGCTTCTCCTATTGTTTTTTAACAGGAGAGCAGTGAATGGACATCGTATTTGCGCTTGGCGCTGGACTACTCTGGGGAATCATGGTCTTATTCATCCGGGGCTTTGAGCGCCTTGAACCATCTATCAGGGGAAAATCATGATCAGTCTGCCCGTCATTTACGGCTTGGGGGCCACTTGCGCCGCCTTGCTGCTGGCTTATCTTGTCTATGCGCTGATTCGCGCGGAGGAGTTTTGATGAGTAGCTCTGCCTGGGGCCTGTTGGCCTTGTTTCTTGCCCTCTTGCTGCTGGCTGCCTGGCCACTGGGCCTCTGGTTGAGCCGCATCAGCACGGGCCAACTGCCAAGCTGGATGCAGCGTGTCGAATCTCCCCTGTACCGGCTGGCCGGCACGTCCAAAGACAGTGCCATGAACTGGTCGCAGTACGCCTTGGCGTTGCTGGCGTTCAACACGCTGGGGGTGCTGGTGGTGTACCTGTTGCAACGCTGGCAAGCCTGGCTGCCGCTGAACCCGTCGGACATGGCCGCCGTGTCGCCCGACTCGGCATTCAACACCGCCATCAGTTTTGTCTCCAACACCAATTGGCAAGGTTATGGCGGTGAGTCCACCATGAGCTACTTCACGCAGATGCTGGCGCTGGCGGTGCAAAACTTCTTCTCGGCGGCCACCGGCATCGCCGTGGCTTTGGCGCTGATTCGCGGCTTTGCGGCCAAGTCCACCGGGGTGATTGGCAATTTTTGGGTGGACATCACGCGCCTGACGCTGTGGTTGCTGCTGCCCTTGTCGCTGGTGTTTGCGCTGTTTCTGGCGGGCCAGGGGGTCGTCCAGAATTTTGGTGCTTACCAGGAGGTGAACACACTGGAAGCCACCAGCTACCAGACTGCCAAGATGGGTGCCGATGGCCAAGCCTTGAAAGATGCGCAAGGTAACCCGGTTATGGAAGACCAGAAGACCGACAAACAAACGCTGGCCATGGGCCCTGTGGCCTCGCAAGAAGCCATCAAGATGATCGGCACCAACGGCGGAGGTTTCTTCAACGCCAATTCGGCCCACCCCTATGAAAATCCGAATGCGCTGACCAACTTTCTGCAGATGCTGGCGATTTTTTTGATCCCCACCGCACTGTGTTTTGCCTTTGGGCGTGAGGTGGGTGACCTGCGCCAGGGCTGGGCGGTGCTGGCAGCCATGACGCTGATCTTCGTGGTGGCCGTCATGGCCATCACACCGGCAGAACAGGCGGGCAACCCGCTGCTAACCCCCCTGGGTGTGGATCAAACCAGCAGTGCGCTGCAGAGCGGCGGCAATATGGAAGGCAAGGAAGCCCGCTTTGGCATCAACGCCTCCACCCTGTTTGCCACCATCACCACCGCCGCATCGTGTGGCGCGGTGAATGCCATGCACGACTCTTTCACCCCACTGGGGGGCATGGTGCCTATCGTGATGATGCAACTGGGCGAGGTGGTGTTTGGCGGTGTTGGCAGTGGCCTGTATGGCATGCTGATTTTTGCCA
Source organism: Rhodoferax lithotrophicus (assembly GCF_019973615.1). GTDB lineage: Bacteria > Pseudomonadota > Gammaproteobacteria > Burkholderiales > Burkholderiaceae_C > Rhodoferax > Rhodoferax lithotrophicus. The sequence continues at coordinate 969,872 of NZ_AP024238.1, forward strand.
TTCTGGCGGTGTTTATTGCCGGTTTGATGATCGGCCGCACGCCGGAATACCTGGGCAAGAAGATCGAGGTACATGAGATGAAGCTCACCTCCATCGCTATTTTGGTGACCCCGATTCTGGTGCTGGCCGGTACGGCCATCGCCGTGATGGCTGGCGCGGGCCAGGCCGGTATTGCCAACCCCGGCGCACATGGGTTCTCTGAAATTCTGTATGCGCTAAGTTCTGCCGCCAACAACAACGGCAGCGCCTTTGCCGGGCTGTCTGCCAACACGCCGTTTTACAACACGCTGCTCGGCATCGTCATGTGGCTGGGGCGCTTTGGCGTGATCGTGCCGGTGCTGGCGATTGCCGGTGCATTGGCCAGCAAAAAACGCCTGCCGGTCACCGCCGGCACCATGCCCACGCATGGCCCGCTGTTTGTGTTTTTGCTGATTGGCACGGTGTTGCTGGTGGGTTTGTTGAACTATGTGCCCGCCTTGGCTTTGGGGCCGGTGGTGGAGCATTTGATGCTCTGGCCTGCGGCTTGAACCTCACAAAACGAGTATTCATCATGAAGAAAAAAACAACCCTGACCCTGCTCGACCCGGTGCTGCTCAAGCCTGCCGTGCGGGCCTCTTTTGCCAAACTCAGCCCGGCGGTGCAATGGCGCAACCCGGTGATGTTTGTGGTCTACCTGGGCAGCATCGTCACCACACTGCTGGGCTTGCAAGCCCAGCAAGACAGCGGCTTTATCCTGACCATTTCGGCTTGGCTGTGGTTCACCGTGCTGTTTGCCAATTTTGCCGAAAGTCTGGCCGAAGGCCGGGCCAAGGCCCAGTCGGCCTCACTGCGCGGCCTGAAGCAAAGCACCTGGGCCAAAAAGCTCAAAGACCCGGTGCATGGCTCCACCTGGTTACCGGAACAAGCCGAAAACCTGCGCAAGGGTGATGTGGTGCTGGTGGATGCCGGTGAGATGATTCCACTGGATGGCGATGTGATTCAAGGTGTGGCCACGGTGGACGAGAGTGCCATCACCGGCGAATCCGCCCCGGTGGTGCGCGAGTCCGGCGGCGACTTTTCTTCCGTCACCGGCGGCACGCGGGTGTTGTCAGACTGGCTGGTGGTTCGCATCACGGTGAACCCGGGCGAGTCGTTTCTGGACCGCATGATCAGCATGGTTGAAGGGGCCAAGCGCCAGAAAACGCCCAATGAAATTGCGCTGACGATTTTGCTGGTGGCTTTGACCATTGTGTTTCTGGTGGTCACGGTCACGCTGCTGCCGTTTTCCATCTTCAGCGTGCAAGCCGCAGGCTCGGGCACGGTGGTCAGCATCACCGCGCTGATTGCTTTGCTGGTGTGCCTGATCCCCACCACCATTGGCGGCTTGCTGTCCGCCGTGGGGGTGGCCGGCATGAGCCGCATGATGCAGGCCAATGTGATTGCCACCTCAGGCCGCGCGGTCGAAGCCGCGGGTGACGTGGACGTGCTGCTGCTGGACAAAACCGGCACCATCACGCACGGCAACCGCCAGGCCGCCGCCTTTTTGCCCGCCCCCGGCCTGACCGAAGCCCAACTGGCTCTGTGTGCCATGCAGGCCTCCATGGCCGACGGCACACCCGAGGGACGCAGTGTGGTTGTTCTGGCTCAGCGCTTGGGTCTCAAAGATGCTTTGACCGGCAACACACAAGAGGTGGCCTTCACCGCCCAGACCCGCATGAGCGGCATGGATGTCACCCACGCCGACGGCAGCACACGCCAATTACGCAAGGGCGCGGTGGAGGCGATTCGCAAACATGTGGAGTCCCTGGGTGGCAGCGTGCCCGCCGAGGTGGTGCGCGCCTCTGACGACGTGGCCCGCCGTGGCAGCACCCCTCTGGCCGTGGCCGATGGCAAGCAGGTGCTGGGCATTGTGGAGCTCAAGGACATTGTCAAAGCCGGCATCAAGGAGCGCTTTGGCGAGCTGCGCCGCATGGGCATCAAGACCGTGATGATCACCGGCGACAACCGCCTGACCGCTTCGGCGATTGCCGCCGAGGCCGGGGTGGACGACTTTTTGGCTGAAGCCACGCCTGAAGACAAGCTCAAGCTGATTCGTCAGTACCAGGCCGAGGGCCGCCTGGTGGCGATGACCGGCGACGGCACCAACGATGCCCCCGCGCTGGCCCAGGCCGATGTGGCGGTGGCCATGAACAGCGGCACCCAGGCCGCCAAAGAAGCCGGCAACATGGTCGACCTGGACTCCAACCCGACCAAGCTGCTGGAGGTGGTGGAGACCGGCAAGGCCTTGCTGATGACCCGTGGCTCGCTCACCACGTTTTCCATCGCCAACGACGTGGCCAAATACTTCGCCATCATCCCGGCGATTTTTGTCTCGACCTACCCGCAGTTGGGTGCACTGAACGTGATGCAGCTCGGCAGCCCGAATTCGGCCATTTTGTCGGCGGTGATTTTCAACGCGCTGATCATCATGTTCCTGATTCCGCTGGCGCTCAAAGGTGTGAAGTACCGCCCGGTGGGTGCGGCTGCCCTGTTGCGCCGCAATCTGGCGATTTATGGGCTGGGTGGACTGATGGTGCCGTTTGTCGGCATCAAGCTCATTGACCTGCTGTTGGTGGCCCTGCAACTGACGTGAACTCCAAGGACTTTTCATGAAAAACAACCTCCGCCCCGCACTGGTATTGTTCATAGTGCTCACATTGTTGACTGGCGTGGTGTACCCCTTGCTGGTCACCGGTCTGGCACAAAGCGTGTTCTCCACGCAGGCCCACGGCAGTCTGCTGCTGCGTGACGGCAAGCCCGTGGGCTCGGCGCTGATCGGGCAAAACTTCAGCAGCCCGGCGCACTTCTGGGGCCGCCCCTCGGCCACTGGCCCGATGCCCTACAACGCCAGTGCTTCAGGCGGCTCCAACCAGGGCCCGCTGAACCCGGCACTGACCGATGCGGTGAAGGCACGTGTCGCGGCCTTGCGTGCGGCTGACCCCGGCAATATGGCCGCCATTCCGGTCGACCTGGTCACGGCCTCGGCCAGCGGGCTGGACCCACACATCAGTCCGGCAGCAGCGCAGTATCAGGCCAAGCGTGTCGCCCAAGCCAGAAATCTACCGCTGGACAAGGTACAGGCCCTCATCGAACAAGCCACCCAACGCCCGCTGCTTAGTATTCTGGGTGAGCCAGTGGTGAATGTGCTTCAGTTGAACCTGGCCATTGAAGCCTTGCATTGATTGCATACTCCAGCCATGGCCATCCCTACAGATTCACGCCCCGACCCCGATGCCCTGCTGGCGGAAATTCGCGAAAGCGAACGCGAGCAGCAACGTGGCAAGTTGCGTATTTATTTCGGGGCCAGCGCTGGCGTTGGCAAAACTTTTGCCATGCTGGATGCAGCGCAGCGGGCCGTGCAGGCCGGGCAAGACGTTCTGGTGGGCCTGATTGAAACCCATGGCCGTCAGGAAACAGCCAACCTGCTTAATGGCCTGAGGCAATTGCCGCAGCGCCCGCTGCCCTACCGCCAACAGACACTGCATGAATTTGATCTGGACGCAGCGCTGGCCGCCCACCCGGCCATTTTGCTGGTGGACGAGCTGGCCCACAGCAACGCCCCCGGTTCCCGGCATCCCAAACGCTGGCAAGACATTGAGGAACTGCTTGATGCCGGCATCGAGGTCTGGACCGCCTTGAATGTGCAGCACCTGGAAAGCCTCAATGGCACGGTGGGCACCATCACCGGCGTACGCATCAACGAGACGGTGCCCGACACGGTGCTGGATCGGGCCGACGAGATTGTGCTGGTGGATGTCACGGCTGATGAATTACTCACCCGCCTGAAGGCGGGTAAGGTCTACGTGCCGCACCAGGCCGAACGCGCCGCACAGAACTTTTTCCGCAAAGGCAACCTGATTGCCCTGCGGGAAATTGCCCTGCGGCGCACCGCCGAGCATGTGGGCGACGATGTACGTACTTACCGCTCGCAGCACATCCAGAACGCACTCAACAACAAGGTGAGGGGTGCGCCTGCCTGGAATACTTCGGGTGCTCTGCTGGTTTGTGTCGGTCCCCATGAAGGGGCCGAACATGCCGTCAGAAGTGCGGTGCGGCTGGCCGGGCAGCTCAATGTACGCTGGTACGCCGCTTATGTCGAAACCCCGGCGCTGCAGCGCCGTCCGGCATCTGCACGTGATCACACGCTGGCGGTGCTCAAATTGGCCGAGGAGCTGGGCGGCGGCACGGCTGTGCTGACAGGTGAGCATGTGGCTCCAGCATTGCTGCGCCATGCCCAGACACTGAATTGCGCTACCTTGGTCGTGGGGCGACCTACACCACACCCGTGGCAAGTGTTGCGAGCCATCACACCCACGGTGACACGTCAATTGGCCACACTGGATCCTACGGTGGACATTGTGGAAGTTGGTGCGGCAGAAAGTGTTCGCCGTCTGAACTCGACCATTCCACGGCCCGCCCACGAAGAATCCGAGATCGCTGCCTGGAAGGACACCTGGCCGCGTTACGTGTGGTCTGCTGCGGTATGCCTGCTGACCACGCTGCTCACCGCGCCATTGCGGGACTCGCTGGACCTGACCAACATCGTCATGCTGTTCCTGCTGGGCGTGGTGGGGGTAGCCGTCAAACTGGGCCGCGGGCCGTCGATGCTGGCGGCCGTGTTGTCGGTAGCGGCGTTTGATTTCTTTTATGTGCCACCCCGGTTTTCTTTTGCCGTCAGTGACGTGCAATACCTGGTGACCTTTGTGGTCATGCTGGGGGTGGGGCTGCTGATTGGCCAGCTGACGGCCAATTTGAGCTTCTCTGCCAACGTATCGGCCAGCCGTGAGCGGCGAGCCCACGCGCTGTTTGAACTCACGCGGGACTTGTCTGCGGCCCTGCAAACCGTGCAGGTGGTGGAGCTGGGTGAGGCGGCAGTCAAGCGCAGCTTTGGTGGCGAGGCGCGGGTGCTGTTGACCGATGCCAATGACCAACTGTGTGTGGATGTCAACTTGCGCAACGGCATGGATGCCAGCATTGCGGACTGGGCGTTTCACCACGAGCAACGCGCTGGCTTGTGCACCTCGACCCTGCCATCCAATGCCTGGCACTATGTGCCGTTGCGTGCGCCCATGCGGGTTCGCGGGGTGCTGGCGTTGCGTCCGGCGCAAGCCCGCTGGTTGCTGATCCCGGAACAAATCCAGCAACTGGAAACCCTGGCCAGACAAATTGCCATTGCCCTGGAGCGGGTGCACTATGTGGACATTGCACAAGCAGCGGTGGTGCAAATGGAGTCGGAACGGCTCAGGAACACCCTGCTGGCAGCCATGTCGCATGACGTTCGCACACCCTTGACGGCACTGATCGGACAAGCCGAGGCCCTGGCGGCATCGATCCCGCTGACCGCGGCTCAGCGCGAGTCGGCCCAGGCCATCGGCATCGAAGCCCATGAACTCAGTGCCTTGGTGACCAACCTGTTGGAGATGGCCAAACTTGACAGTGGCCAGATTGAACTTCACAAAGACTGGCAATCGGTCGAAGAAGTGGTGGGCAGCGCCATCCGCGCGGCACGCCATAGCCTGACCGGGCTGTCGGTGCACACCGTGATTCCAGAGGACTTGCCGCTGGTGGAGTTTGATGCGGCGCTGATGGAGCGTGTGTTGGTGAATCTGCTGGAAAATGCCGCCAAATATGGCACCCCTCCAAGCGGTGAACACCCGGCCATACTGGTGAGTGCCTTGGTGCACGTTGATTCTCTTGAGGTGAAGGTCCGGGATTTTGGCCCCGGCTTGCCCACCAGCGTGAAAGGCAAGGAAATTGACCTGTTCGCCAAATTCACCCGCGGTGAAAACGAGTCCAGCAAACGCGGCGTAGGATTGGGGCTTGCCATTTGCAAGGCCATTGTGGAAGCCCATGGGGGACAGATTTTGGCCGCACAAGCCCTTGGTGGTGGTGCAGAATTTACTGTCACACTGCCTCGAACAGAGCCCCCTGCCATGCCAGCCCCGGAACCCGCCTGACTCTCTCTTGAGCCACCAGCCATGTCACAACCTGTTGCCGTTTTGATTGAAGACGAACCGCAAATCCGCCGTTTTGTGCGTGCCGCGCTGGAGGCGGAAGGTTGGCGGGTGCATGAAGCCGCCACGATCAGGCAGGGGCTGGCCGATGCCGCAACGCGTCAACCCGATTTGCTGGTGGTTGATTTGGGCTTGCCCGACGGTGATGGCCTTGAACTCATCCGCGATGTACGCAGCTGGAGCAGCGTGCCCATTCTGGTGCTGTCGGCTCGCACTGAAGAGTTCGACAAAATTGCCGCACTGGATGCTGGTGCCGACGATTACCTCACCAAACCCTTTGGTATTGGTGAACTGCTGGCCCGGGTGCGCGCCAATGTGCGCAGGCAACGTGGCGCGGGTGCGGCCTCTGCGCCCGATGCCGTTGGGGCATTTGGCCACGTCTTCAAGTTTGGAGAAGTCGAGGTTAACCAGCAGACCCGGATCGTGCGGCGTGCGGGCTCCGAGGTGCACCTGACCCCGATTGAATACCGCCTCTTGTCCACCCTGATCGCCAATACCGGCCGGGTCATGACTCACAAACAACTGCTGCGTGAGGTGTGGGGGCCGTCACATTCCGAGCAAAGTCACTACCTGCGCATCTACATGGGACATCTGCGGCAAAAGCTGGAAGCTGACCCGGCACAACCCAGGCACTTGCTGACCGAAACCGCTGTGGGCTACCGGTTGCAGCCAGAAGCCTGAAATCTGCCTTGGGCTTGATTTTTGTAAATGAAATTGGCTACTAGCGCAGATGAATATTGCGTGAGTAGCTATCAAATGTAGAGTACTCGTCTATCGCACCGGACGATCCGGGCCTTGTGTGCCGTCGGCGCGTGCCGATAGATAGGCATACACATCCAGAATGTGGGCATTCACGCCGGGCTCGCCTTGCCAGGCGGGCATGGTCAGCATGTAGCCCTTGCGCTGAAGAAGGCTGTCTACCAGGGTTTCCCGCGCGGCCTGATCGCGGCTGGCTTGCGCCAGCGCCTGCCCCCAGTCGTAGCGGGTGAGCACCAGATTCACAAACTGGCGCGGGTTCATGTCGCGCACTCGGGGCAGCAGGTCAGGGGCTCCCACCGTGCCGGAGGCCGCCGTCCCGTGGCAGCTCGCGCATTTGTCCTGAAACACCCGCCAACCGGCATAGACCGAGCCGGGCGGTTTGGCGCGTTGCGCGAGTTCCTGAGCTGCTTGAGTGTTTTCCACCTCCACGGCACAGCCACTCAACAGCAGGGCCGACGTGATCAGTGCAGTTATCGATGCCTTGGTCATGATCATCTCCTTAGTGCAACAACGTTGCGAACCCATTCTGGATGGGCTGCGTGCCATTGTGTCAAGTTGACTGGGCCGGTGGGATGACAAGGATCAGTTTTTTTGTCAAAAGACCTTGCCAATGCCCATTTCAGACCTGCTGACCGGGTGCTTAAGTTCGGGCAACGACAGCCTTGCGCAGCCAGTCATACATCCAATGGTAGATGTAGGTATAGGGCAAGAAAAATAGCAACAGCCCTGCTTCAAACATAGCAGCGGACATCAGGCTGATGTCCAACCACCACGCCGCCAGGGGCAAGCCGACCAGCATCAGTCCGCCCTCAAAAAGAACCGCGTGCACGGCACGGGTGACCACAGATGTGCTGAACCCCATGCGGCTTTGCACGCGATCAAAACCGGCGTTGAACACCACATTCCAGACCAGCGCCATGATGCAATTGGCCAGGGTCAGCGCTCCCATGCTGAGCCAAGGTGTGTGCATGAGCCAGGCAAACAGGGGGGTGCAGAGTCCGATGGCAAGGGCTTCATACCCCAAGGCTTGAAGAAGCCGCTCGGTGGTGGATTTTTCATTCGTCATGGTGATGGGTGTGTGTGCACTTTGGTGGGCATGCTGGCTATCATCTCCGTTTAAATCGAAATCAAAAAGATGGAATCCATCGGAAATACAGATAGAACATGTTGTCTTTAGATGCCCTTCAGGTCTTTGCGCAGGCGGTGGCGCTGGGGTCTTTCTCTGCGGTGGCACGCAAGCTTGGCAAGAGCCAGTCTTCGATCAGCACCAGCATTGCCAACCTGGAAATTGATCTGGGTCTGGTTCTTTTTGACCGCACGCATCGCAAACCGGTCTTGACTGAGCATGGTCAGGTGGTGCTGCGCCATGTGGAGGCGGTGTTGGCCACCCAAAACAAGCTTGAGCATGCAGCTCAGGAGCTGTCGCAAGGCCTTGAAGCACGGGTGAGCGTGGTGCTGTCGGACACCTACCAGTCAGACCGTTTTGAGACTGCCATGGCTGAATTTGAGCTTCGGTACCCGAACCTTGAACTGGAATGCTTGATTGCAGAATGCGACGATTTGCTGGCCCTGGTGCAAAGCGGTCGTGCGCAGATCGGGTTTGTCGAGGCGCAAGCCCAATATGCCCCAGACATCGGTGCATCCACCGTGGCTGAGCGCGCCGAAATATCACTTTATGTGGCCCGGACGCATCCACTCGCCAGCATGGCGGAAATCAACGCCGATACGCTGGCTGATTTTCGGGAATTGCGTCTGGCCACGGTTTTGAATTCTCTGGAGCGGCCCAGGCGTGGCCAATCATGGTCGGCACCGAGTTATTTGATGCTGATGGAAATGGCGCAGCGCGGTTTTGGCTGGACACCACTTCCTCGCTGGCTGGTCAACCGGTTTGCTGCAGACTCGCTGACCGAGCTGCGCGTGCGTGGCTGGCCCAGGCAGGTGGCGGTTGATGCCATTTGGTCCCGTACCGCTTCGCTTGGCCCGGCAGGGACTTGGCTGTTGAACAGAATGCTGCAGTAGTTTGCGGGACATCGCTCTGCGCCATCGGATAGCTTGTAATTGCTATGTTATGAATAGCTGTTTGCGCTTATATTTCAAGGCCTACAGGCTATTTTTATCACACCTCAAGCGCCGCCGGCCAGGGTGCGGCATCACGCAGTTGCAGGCGGCCAATATCGGCCTCGGCCTTGCATTCACGCAGCAACTGCACCGCCTGCGCCTGCGGCCACTGCTCGGCAAACCGGTTCAGCGCGCGGTGCGGCTTGGCATCTGACAGTTTGCATTCCGCCAGATGCGTGAGCGTGTCGCCCTGGCTCAGGCAAAAGTCCACCTCGGCCTCGTCCTTGGTGCGGATGTAGTGCATATCCACGGGCGCACCACGAACACGATGAAATGAAAAATAGTCGCGACTTTTTTACATGAAGGCTCAGTTTAGTCGCCAAACTCCGGCAGACCTATTGAAACGCCACCTCGGCAAAACTGCGTAATTTGCGGCTGTGGAGCTGGTCCACACCTTCTTCGCGCAGCAGCTCCAGCGCACGGATGCCGATGCGCAGGTGCTGGTCGACCCGCTCGCGGTAGAAGTGGTTGGCCATGCCGGGGAGTTTGATCTCGCCGTGCAGGGGTTTGTCACTCACGCACAGCAAGGTGCCGTAGGGCACGCGAAAGCGGAAACCGTTGGCGGCGATGGTGGCGCTTTCCATGTCCAGCGCCACGGCGCGGCTTTGGCTGAAGCGGCGTTGCGGGCCGTTGTCGGGCAGCAGTTCCCAGTTGCGGTTGTCGGTGCTGGCCACCGTGCCGGTGCGCATGATGCTTTTGAGCTCCGGCCCTTTGAGCTGGGTGACTTGTGACACGGCGTTGGCCAGTGCCACTTGGATTTCAGCCAGGGCTGGCACCGGTACCCACAGCGGCAGTTCTTCATCGAGCACATGGTCTTCACGCACATAGCCGTGGGCCAGCACGTAGTCGCCCAGTTGCTGGCTGCTGCGCAGGCCGGCACAGTGGCCGAGCATAATCCAGGCGTGGGGTCGCAGCACGGCGATGTGGTCGGTGATGGTTTTGGCATTGGCCGGGCCGACACCGATGTTGACCATGGTGATGCCGCTGCCGTCAGCCCGCACCAGGTGGTAGGCCGGCATTTGCGGCAGGCGCGGTGGGGGCGTGCCGGTGGTTTGTGGGGATTGGGAGACATTGGGGTCAGAGCCCAATTCTGCTGTCGCAAAATTGTGATCTGACCCCAATTTGCGAGTGATCACGTTACCGGGCTCGACAAAGGCGATGTAGTCACTGGCGGCATTGGCCATGGCGGCATGGCCCAGGGCAATAAATTCGTCAATGTAGAACTGGTAATTGGTGAACAGCACAAAGTTCTGCACGTGTTCGGGGGCGGTGCCGGTGTAGTGGCGCAGGCGTTGCAGCGAATAGTCCACCCGTGGGGCGGTGAACAGTGACAAGGGTTGGGGCTCACCCGGGTGGGGCACATAGGTACCGTTGGCAATGCCATCGTCCATGGCGGCCAGGTCGGGCAGGTCAAACACGTCACGCATCAACTGGCGGCGCTGTGGGCTCAGGTCGCCTTCCACATGGTCGTTTTCAGCAAACGAGAAATGCACCGGAATCGGCTGGTTGCTGGTGCCCACTTCAAGCTCTACGCCGTGGTTGTCCAGCAGCAGGGTGAACTGCTCCAGGTAGTATTTGGCAAACAAATCCGGGCGGGTGAGGGTGGTTTCATACCGGCCTGCGCCAGCCACAAACCCATAGCTCAGGCGGGCTGACTCAGCCGTGGTCTGGCGCGTCACCGTGTCTGTCTGCACCCGCACAAACGGGTAACAGGCGCGCACATGGCCGGGCAATTCTTCCCCTGCCACATAGCGTTGCATGGCCTGGCGCAGGTGGGCAATGCTGTTGTCGTAAATCAGGCGGGCCTGGGTCAGGGCAGCGGCCGGATCGGTAAAGCGCATGGGCGCAATGAATGTGGGTAAATAAGGCATGGGGGGATTGTTTCATGGGGGCGTGTCAGGTGCATGAACATCGGCATGTCAAAGCTGCCATACTTGCAAACCGTATTCTTCAAGCCAGAAACCCGTTATGTTGAAATTTACCTGTTGTAGCGCTGTTCGCCAGTTTTCGGAAACCTCACAAGCGAAGCTGCTCAGCGGCATCACCCGTGGCTTTGAACGCGAATGTTTGCGGGTGGATCGGGTCGGCCAGTTGGCTCAAACGCCCCACCCGAGCGCCCTGGGGGCCAAGCTGACGCACCCGTGGATCACCACCGACTATGCCGAAGCCTTGCTGGAGTTCATCACCCCGCCGTCCACCGATCCGGCTTTTCCGATGGCGTTTTTGAAAGACATTCACCGCTTCAGCGCCCAGCAACTGGGGGGTGAATACCTGTGGGCCGGCTCCATGCCGTGCAAGATTGGCACCGATGCCGAGATTGCCATTGCCGACTATGGCTCGTCCAACGAGGCACGTTTCAAGATGGTCTACCGCGAGGGTCTGGGCCTGCGCTACGGCCGCGCCATGCAGACCATTGCCGGCGCGCATTACAACTGGTCATTGCCCACTGAATTCTGGCTGGCACTGCGTGACTGCTGCCCCGGTGAGGGTGACTTGCAGGACTTCATCAACACCCGCAGCTTTGGCCTGATCCGCAACTTTTTGCGCTATGGCTGGTTGGTGCCTTACCTGTTTGGGGCCTCACCGGCGCTGTGCCAGTCTTTCCTGCAAGGCCATTCGTCGGACTTGAGCGAATTGGCTCCAGGCACCTTGTACGGGCCCTATGCCACCAGTTTGCGCATGAGTGATCTGGGTTACCAAAACCATGCCCAGGACAAACTGGCCATTGGCTTCAACTCGCTGGCCGAATACACCCAGGGCCTGGAAGCCGCGATTCGCACCCCTGACCCGTATTACACCGAGCTGGGGGTGCGTGAGGGCACGCAGTGGAAGCAGTTAAGCGACAGCGTGCTGCAAATTGAAGCCGAGTTTTACGCCCCGATGCGGCCCAAGCGGATTGCCCCCAACGGGCAACGCCCGGCCAAAGCGCTGCGCGAGCTGGGCGTGCAGTATGTGGAAATGCGGCTGTTTGACTTGAACCCGTTTATTGACATCGGCATTGCGCCCGAGCAACCGCTGTTTGCCGATGTGCTGCTGCTGATGTGCCTGTTCCGTGACAGCCCCCCCATCACCTGCCGCGAGCAGAGTGAGAACGACGAGAACAAACACCGTGTGGTAACCCGTGGCCGCCAGCCCGATTTGCAGTTGCTGGTGCACAACCGCGAACAGCCGCTGCGCACGCTGGCGCATGAGTTGTTTGACGACATGGCCCCGTATGCCGCCATGCTGGATGCCGCCTATGCCACCCGCCGTTACCAGGTGGCCATGGAAGAATTGCGCCAGCGCATTGACCAGCCGGAGCTGACACCCTCCGCCCAGGTGCTTGAGGCGGTGAAGACGCATGGGGGCTACTTCAACTTTGCGTTTGAGCAGTCCAAACTACATACCCAGAGCCTGCAGGCGGTGGGGCTCAGTGCGGCAAGCCTGGATCAGTTCAAAGCCAGTGTGCAGACCTCGCTGGCGGCACAGCAGCAGGCCGAGGCCGCGTCGGCGGGCTCTTTTGAGGATTTTGTGGCGGCTTATTTCGCTTGAGGGTTGAGAATAGCGACGTTTTATAAGCGTTTTAAGCCTCTAGCGCTTATCAATCAAGCGTGAAAAGCTATAAATTAAATAGCGGTCTTAATTACTCCACCACTTTCACCGGCTGCCCGATGCGGGGCTCACCACCACCGTAGTAGCCGTTGATCAGGCGCAGCTGTGCCTCCGCCTGGGGCAGGGGTGAGTGCTGGGCCAGTTGCGCAAACCCCCCGGCGGGGTAACTGCTGATTTGCAGCGTCCAGGGTTTGGCCGCGCTACGGTCTTGCGCGCTCATGGCGCGAAAGCTGTTTTGCGCCTGTGCCATGGCCGCCCTGGCTTGCTGCAGTGCAGCGGCATTTTTGGCAGCAGGTGTGAACACATACACCGTTTGCCGCGGCCCGGTGACCAAGGTGGCTTCGATGGCTTGTTGACCCTGACCGCTGGCGCGGCTGCCGACAAAGCGGGTGGCGTTTAAACCATTGATGCTCAGGCGCTCGGTACGGCCCTGGCTGGGTTTGAGCAGGTTGCGGATCACCTCGTCATGGGTGCTGCCCGCTTTGGGTGGGGCCACTTGCACCATCAGCGCCGCATCCCCGGCGGCATTCACCAGGGCCAGTTGGCTCGGTTCATTTTGAATGTGCCAGCCGGCTGGCGCGGTGAGGGCAATGCCCAGGTCGCTGTGGTAAAAATTTTGGCCCCGCGTCAAGCCCTGGTCTGCGCTTTCACCAAATGCCAAGCCTTGGGTGATGTGCTGGTAACGGGCGCGGCCTTCGTCGCTGGTGTAGTGGCCGTTGTACTGGGCCGCCAGTTGGGTAATTTGTTGCAGCCGCTGGTCATTGCTGGGGTGGGAGGCCAGCCAACTGTTGCCGCTGGGGGCGGCACGGCCCGCCGCACGGGCCTGATCCTGGGCAAAACGCTCCTGGGCTTTCAGCGCCCCGATCACGTTGATCATGTTGCGCGGGTCAAACGCGCTGCGGGCCAGGTATTCGGCCCCCAGACTGTCGGCCTGCAATTCCTGATCGCGCCCGTAAGAGGCCACATAACCCGCCGCAGCGGTTTGCGACAAGTCACTGGCTAGCCGCCCGGCCCCGCTGATACCCTGGCTTTCCAGCACCGCCCCCAGCACGCTGGCAGCCAGCACACCCAGGCCGGCATCCTGCTGGCGAGTGGCGCGCTGGGCACCATGGCGTGCCGTCACGTGGCCAATTTCATGGCCTATGACACCCGCCAACTCGGCCTCGGTTTGCAGGTAAGCCATGATGCCGCGTGTGACATACACATATCCGCCGGGCAGGGCAAAGGCGTTGATCTCGGGGCTATCGAGCACGGTAAAGTGCCATTGCAGCTGGTTGCGGTGTGACAGCTTGGCCAGCCGCTGGCCCAGGTTGTTGACATAGGTTTGCACCCGTGCGTCACGCACCACGCCGTATTCCTGCAGCACCTGCTGGTGCGCCTGGGCACCTTGAGTCACCTCGTCCTGCTCACTCATGACCGAGCGTTCGGCCTGGCCGCTGACCGGATTGATCACCGCGCTGCCACAGCCCGTGAGCAGGGTGGCGGCCAGCAGCCAGGGACTGAGGCGATGCAAGAGGTGTGTCATGGGGATTCCAGAAGCAGTTTGAATCCGGCTATTTTTGCCCAATTGCGGCAGATGGGCTTAGGCTTGGTGTTGAAAAGCCTGGGGAATCGATAATTGGTGCATGACACATACCGACAACATCGCTTTCAGCACCCTGCCTCTCCACCCCGCCACGCTGGACAATTTGCAGCAATTGGGTTACCTCAGCATGACCCCGATTCAGGCCGCCAGCTTGCCAACCGCCCTGGCGGGCAAAGACCTGATTGCCCAGGCCCAGACCGGCAGTGGCAAAACCGCCGCCTTTGGTCTGGCCTTGCTGGAGCGGCTGAACCCGCGCCGTTTTGCGGTGCAAGCCCTGGTGTTATGCCCAACACGGGAGCTGGCGGATCAGGTCACGGTGGAAATCCGCCGCCTGGCGCGTGCGCTGGACAACATCAAGGTGGTCACGCTGTGCGGCGGCGTGGCCTTGCGCGGCCAGCGGGCCTCACTGGAAAACGGTGCACACATCATTGTCGGCACACCGGGACGGGTGATGGATCACCTGGCCCGCGGCTACCTGAGCCTGGAAGCCCTCAACACCCTGGTGCTGGATGAAGCCGACCGCATGTTGGACATGGGCTTTTTTGACGACATTGCCACCGTCACCAAACAATGCCCGCCAGAGCGCCAGACGCTGCTGTTTTCAGCCACTTACCCGGAAGGCATTGAAAAGCTGGCGCGGCAATTCATGCGCACGCCAGAGCAAATCACGGTACAGGCCTCCAAAACCCAGAGCCTGATCGAGCAACGTTTTTATGAGGTGACCCGCCCGACCCGCTTCGAGGTGGTGGCCAAGCTTTTGAACCACTTTCGCCCAGAGAGTACGCTGGCTTTTTGCAACACCAAACAACAGTGCAAGGATTTGGTGACTTATCTGCAACAACAAGGCTTCAGCGCACAGGCGCTGTATGGCGAGCTGGAGCAGCGCGAGCGCGACCAGGTGCTGGCGCAGTTTGCCAACCGCAGTACCTCGGTGCTGGTGGCCACCGACGTGGCTTCCCGCGGCATTGACATCAAGGAGCTGAGTGCGGTGATCAATGTTGACATCACCCCCGACCCCGAGGTGCATGTGCACCGCGTGGGCCGTACCGGGCGGGCCGGTGAATCCGGCCTGGCCCTGAGCCTGGCTGCCATGTATGAAATGGGTGCGGTGGGCAAGATCGAGCAGTACCAAAAGCACGATTCGGTCTGGCACAAGGTGGAGGAACTCACCCCCACCGGCCAGGGCCCTTTGCTGCCACCGATGGTGACGCTGCAGATTCTGGGTGGCCGCAAGGAAAAAATCCGCCCCGGTGACGTGCTGGGAGCCTTGACCGCCGATGCGGGCTACAGCCGCGAGCAAATTGGCAAGATCAATGTGACCGAGTTCACCACCTTTGTGGCGGTCAACCGCGACATTGCGCAGCAAGCCATGCAAAAGCTCAATGCCGGCAAGGTCAAGGGCAAAAGTGTGCGGTGTCGGGTGTTGTGATGCGGTGTCGGGATGACAGCGTGTCAGGTAATTTCTGACACAAGATCGGGGCTTGCGCCGACTTTAGCTTTTGATGCGGCACGGATACAGTTCATTTCAACGCTTTGCATGTTGCAAATCGTGTTTGAAACAGCAGGAGTCCACCATGTCCACCACCCTTGAAACCCTGAATCCCTTCAGCCTGATCATGGAGCCCGAGCGTGTGTTGCAAACCATGGAACGTTCGCAACAGTTGCGCGGCTTGCGTCGCCACAAACTGCGTCCGCTGGACAAGCCGCTGATTCCCTACACCTCGGAAGCCCTGGCCAGCCGTGCGGCGTTTGATGCGATGGTGGATGCGCAGGAGATGGATGAGGGTGTGGATGGATTTTTGCTGAACTGACAGACGTGATTTGTGGCATCTATGTCTTGATCGGCATGGAGTCATGAAAGTGCTGAGATAATCACGCGTTTTATCATCCCCATTGGAGTCCACTCATGGCCAAAGAATTCCGCACCGAAGCTGACCGCAAAGCTACCCCTCGTCCCGTCGCCCCCAAAGGCGTGTGTTACACCGCTGGCCACGGCCAGCTGCGTAGCCTGGAGCGTGGCGTAGCTACCAACAACAAGAAAAACCCCGGCAAACGCTG
The DNA here is from genome assembly GCF_019973615.1 of Rhodoferax lithotrophicus. Classification (GTDB taxonomy): domain Bacteria; phylum Pseudomonadota; class Gammaproteobacteria; order Burkholderiales; family Burkholderiaceae_C; genus Rhodoferax; species Rhodoferax lithotrophicus. Next base: position 986,015 of record NZ_AP024238.1, read on the forward strand.
TAAAAAAGGCGGTTGATCACCGGTCGGGACGCATCAGCCCGATACCCACTTGATGCACCCCCCAACGGCCCTTTTCGGGCCGTTTTGTATGGGGCTCCCTCAGGTTGGGGTGGTTGGTGGTTCACCGTCACACGGCACATACAGGCAGACCCGGTTGCGCCCTTCGGCCTTGGCCCGGTAAAGCGCCTGGTCGGCCTGGCTCAGCAGGGTGTCGATGTTGGCATCCTTGTCGGCCAATGTGGTCACGCCGAACGAGACGGTCAAATGCAGTGGCAACCCACCTTGTAACGGTATCCGAATGGCGGCCAGTGACGCACGCAGACGCTCGGCGGCTTGTTGGGCCGGTTCACACGTGGTTTGTGGCAACAAAACGGCAAATTCTTCCCCCCCCATGCGCCCAATAAGGTCGATGTCGCGCAGCGATGCCAGGCAGACTTGTGCCAATTTTTGCAGCACGATGTCGCCCACCTTGTGGCCGTAGGTGTCATTCACCCGTTTGAAGTGATCCACATCTAGCATCAGGATGGACAGGTCACCCCCATAGCGGCGGGTGCGTTCGAGTTCCTTTTCAGCCTGTTCAAGAAAATAGCGCCGGTTGGCCAGGCCTGTCAGGTAGTCTGAATAGGCACGGCGTTCCAGTTCATCGTGTGCCTGCCGGTTTTCAATGGCAACGGCGGCCAGGTTGGACGCAAAGGCAATCCGTTCAAGGTCGACTTGTTGTGGACTTGTCGGCTCGCCATGGTAGATGGCAAAGGTTCCCAGGACTTTGCCGTGTGACGAAAGAATCGGCTCTGACCAGCAGGCTCGCAACCCGGCCTGTTGCGCCAGTGGAAGGTAGGGTTGCCAGTAGTCATGCGTGGTGATGTCTTCGACGATTACGCGCTGGCCCAGAAACGCCGCCGTGCCGCAAGAGCCTACCCCCAGGCCAATTTGAATGCCGTGAATCGCCTCGTTGTAAAAAGCGGGCAGGCTGGGGGCGGCACCGGTCAGCAGGTGTTGCCCATCGGCAGAAAGCAGCAAAACGCTGCAGCGTGCGGTTTTATCTTCTGCTTCGATTTGCCGCACGATGCCGTTGAGGATGTCATTCAACGGGCTTGCGCGGGCCACCATTTCCAGCATGGCATCGTGCGCCCGTTCGCGCTGCTCACTCATCCAGCGCTCGGTGATGTCGGTGAAACTCACCAGCCGACGCGGGCCCACCCACACCGGACGTACGACGATACGGCGCACATCACCGTTTTTGCAGGTGATGTCAGCCTCCAGCTCAGGCGGCTGGGTGCCAGTCTGACGTGCCAGCGCCACCGCCTGAATCCAGGCGTGCAAGGCAGTGGCCCGGTAGTGTTCATCTGGGTGTGCTTGCTGATGCCAGGTCTCCAGATTCGGCAAGTCGTCAAGGGTATAGCCAAATAGCTGTGTGAACTGGTGGTTGATGTACTCGATCCGGCTTTCACCATCAGACCAGCTGATGGCGACGGGCGAGGACTCCAGAATATCTTCCAGCTGGATGCGCCGCTCGGCTTGTTCACCCAGGTCACGTTCCAGCACTGTTTGCCGCAGCCGCGCCAGGCCGCTGGTGGCCAGCATGTGCGCCATTTCGACCATCACGGCCATCAGCGCCTCCAGACGTGCCTTGTCCACGACCGGAATAGCGGCAATGGCGGCCAGGTACGCCGCCTCATCCCAGCCAAACTGGGTCGCCTGCGCGCGGAAAAAGGCCGTGTCTGGCGGTGTGTGCAGCACCTGCCCCAAAAACAGGGTGGCCATTTGCCGGCCTTCGATCACCACTGGCGTGGCGTAATCCATCAAGCCGTTGTGGCACAGTCCACCAGCCACACTGCCGTCACGCAGGTCATGCATGATGGCCAGATTGCTTGCGCGGCAGCGTACTGCCGCCTGTGGGTGGGTACGATGAAACTGGGTACAGGCATTGGTGCCTGCTGCCATGGACAACAGACTGCCGTCCACATCAACGATCCCGTTGGGAATACCTGTTGCCTGAAAAAAGCTCTCCAGCACGCGTGTGAACGACGGCAGATCTACCAAGTCGCTGAAGCGGTAATAGGAGATGTCGGGTGGCATGACGGTAGCGGCAGAATGTGATCAAGTATCGCATTCAGACCACATTTCGCCAACTGTCCATGTGGTGTTTATTTGTCAAAATGCTATAAAATAAATAGCTTTTAGCGCTTTATTTATAAGCACTACAGGCTAATTTAACAATAAATACCGAAATCACGGCTTGGCCATGATTCCATGTACTTGCTGCGGTAAGCCGCGTCAGTGAATGGCTTTAGGCGATGCTGGCGACGGCTTCAAACGGCAGGCGGGGGCCACGTGGGTAGTTGCCTGCAGCGTCGCCGTAGCCCAGGTTGATGAGCAGGTTGGTCTTGTAGCGGCCATCGGGGAAAAAGGCAGCATTCACCTTGGCGGCATCGAACCCACTCATGGGGCCGCAGTCCAGACCCAGTTGGCGTGCCGCCACGATCAGGTAGGCCGCCTGTAACGAGCTGTTGCGAAACGCCGTGCTCTCCGCCAGAGCGGCATTCCCCTCGAACATGGGCCGGGCATTCATGGCGGGGAATTGCTCTGGCAGGTGTTCAAAAAAGCGGCTGTCCATGGCCACGATGGCGCACACCGGTGCGGCCATGGTTTTGTCGGCATTGCCGGGCATGAGTGCGGGCAGCAACCGGGCCTTGGCCTCGGCGCTGCGCACAAAGACGATGCGTGCAGGCTGCGAGTTCATCGACGTGGGGCCCCACTTGGCCAGCTCGTAGAGCGCGTGCAGGGTTTCGTCGGTGACGGCGCGGTTGGTGAACTTGTTGAAGGTGCGCGCTTGGGTGAAGGTTTGTTCCTGTGCGGTGTGGTTCAGGGGGGTGGACATGGTGAGGATTCCTGTATGTCGTTAAAAAATGAAAACCTGAGGCGAGTGTGGCACTTTGGAGGCCGCACGCTCACCGTCAGTGGTTTACCACTTCATCTCGCCAGTGTTGACCTGTGCTCCGATGTGCAGCGACATGGCATCGTCGGTCAGCTGGGGGTAGGACTGCTGCATGGCACCGATCAACCCGGCGCTGGTGGTGTTGGCAGCCAGGTTTTTCTCAAAGGTCTGCAAATAGTCTTTGGTGAAGCTGATGGCGCTGGCATCCACGGCGTTGGGCCAGCGGGCCTGGGGTGCGTGGCACCACTGGTTTGCGTGGTGCGTTGATGCCCATTTGGGGCCCCAGAATGCGAGTTTTCCCGCCAGCTTGCGGGAAAACCTCTTTCAGGGTTTCCACGCCGAAGCAGTAATCCGGCTTGGCCTGGCCGACGTAGATGGTGGTATCACCATGGCCTCCTTTTCGCCATAGACCAGGGTGGAGTTGACATTGACACTGGTGGCACCCGCGTTGTAGACCTTGATGGTCAAAGGCTGGGCGGTTTACGGATGTGTTGTGATGAATTGCTATGTTTATAATAGCTTCTAACGCATGATTTACCTGCGTTAGAAGCTTGTTTGACCGCAAACTATAAAACGCAGTCTTACATATTGCGCCGGTACTGCCCGCCCACCTCAAACAATGCGTTGGTGATCTGACCCAGGGAGCAGACCCGCACCGCGTCCATCAGCACCTCAAACACATTCTGGTTGTCAATCACCGCTTGTTGCAGGCGCTTGAGCTGCGCCGGGGCTTCGTTTCCATGGCGGGTGTGAAAGTCTTGCAGGCGCTTGAGCTGGCTTTGTTTTTCTTCGTCGGTACTGCGTGCCAGTTCCAGCTTGTCCATGACCTGATCGCCATGTGGATTGCGGAAAGTGTTGACCCCGATGATGGGCAACTCGCCAGTGTGCTTGAGCATCTCGTAATGCATGGATTCGTCCTGAATCTTGCCGCGCTGGTAACCGGTTTCCATCGCGCCGAGCACACCGCCGCGTTCGGTGATGCGTTCAAACTCCAGCAACACGGCTTCTTCCACCAGTTCAGTCAGCTCTTCGATGATGAATGCGCCTTGGCTCGGGTTTTCGTTCTTGGCCAGGCCCCACTCGCGGTTGATGATGAGCTGGATCGCCATGGCGCGGCGTACAGAATCTTCGGTCGGTGTGGTGATGGCCTCGTCAAAGGCATTGGTATGCAGGCTATTGCAGTTGTCGTAGATGGCAATCAGCGCCTGCAGCGTGGTGCGGATGTCGTTGAACTGGATCTCCTGCGCGTGTAAGCTGCGGCCACTGGTCTGGATGTGGTACTTGAGCTTCTGGCTGCGCTCGTTGGCACCGTATTTTTCTTTCATCGCCACCGCCCAGATGCGCCGCGCCACGCGGCCCATGACGGTGTATTCGGGGTCCATGCCGTTGCTGAAGAAGAAGCTCAGGTTAGGCGCAAAGTCGTCAATGTGCATGCCGCGTGCCAGGTAGGCTTCGACAAAGGTGAAACCGTTGCTCAGCGTGAAGGCCAGCTGGCTGATCGGGTTGGCACCGGCTTCGGCAATGTGGTAGCCGCTGATACTCACGCTGTAGAAGTTGCGCACGTTGTGGTGCACAAAGTAGCTGGCGATGTCGCCCATCACCTTCAAGGAAAACTCGGTGGAAAAAAGGCAGGTGTTCTGGCCCTGGTCTTCTTTCAGAATGTCGGCTTGTACCGTGCCACGCACATTGGAAAGCACCCATTCACGGATTTTTTGCGCTTCGGTGTCGGTCGGTTCGCGACCATTGTCGGCCTTGAATTTCTCCAGGTTCTGGTCAATGGCGGCGTTCATGAACATGGCCAGGATGCTGGGGGCCGGGCCGTTGATGGTCATGCTGACGCTGGTGGTGGGGCTGCACAAATCAAAGCCGTCGTAGAGCACTTTCAGGTCGTCGATGGTGGCAATCGAAACGCCCGAGTTGCCCACCTTGCCGTAGATGTCGGGGCGCGGGTCGGGGTCGTTGCCATAGAGGGTGACCGAGTCAAACGCAGTGCTTAGCCGCTTGGCGGGCATGCCGGAGCTGAGCAGCTTGAAGCGCTTGTTGGTTCTGAACGGGTCACCTTCACCGGCGAACATGCGGGTGGGGTCTTCGTTTTCACGCTTGAAGGCAAAGGTGCCCGCGGTGTAGGGGTAGCTGCCAGGCACGTTGTCGAGCATCAGCCACTTCAGGATTTCGCCGTGGTCTTCGTATTGCGGCAGGCAGACCTTGCGGATGGTGGTGCCGCTCAGGGTTTTGGTGGTGAGCTGGGTGCAAATTTCCTTGTCGCGGATTTTGACGACGTACATGTCACCTGCGTAGGCTTGCTGCATGGCGGGCCACTGGGCCAGCAGCTTGGCCGCTGCCGGGTCTTGCCGCTCACTGCGCACCTGGGCCAGTGCCTGCACGGTGCCATAAGCGCCAGGTTTGGCGCTGCCGTCTTTGTTGGGGTCGGCGGCCAGCAGCATGTCGGCCGTGGCGTTGAGTTGCTGGATTTCACGTGCCAATTTGGCCTGACCGCGAGCGCGTTTTTTGTAGCCACGCACCGTCTCGGCAATTTCTGCCAGGTAACGGATGCGTGCTGCGGGCAGCACCGGAGTCTGGTTGGTGCTGTGCCGTACCGTCACTTTGGGCAGGGCTCCATCGGTGACTTTCAGTCCCAATTCGGCCAGTCGCACTTTCAGGGCCTGGTACAGGGCAGTCACTCCATCGTCGTTGAAGCGTGCGGCCATGGTGCCAAACACCGGCATCTGTTCCGCAGGGACACCCCAGGCTTCCTTGTTGCGCTGCACTTGTTTGGCGACATCACGCAGGGCATCGGATGCGCCCTTGCGGTCGAATTTGTTGATGGCCACAAACTCGGCAAAGTCGAGCATGTCGATTTTTTCCAGCTGGCTGGCTGCGCCGAATTCGGGTGTCATGACGTACATGGGCACGTCCACCAGCGGCACGATGGCGGCATCACCTTGGCCAATGCCGGAGGTTTCCACAATGATCAGGTCAAAGCCGGTGACCTTGCAAGCGGCAATCACGTCGGGCAGGGCGGCGCTGATCTCGCTGCCGAAGTCGCGCGTGGCCAATGAACGCATGAACACCCGTGGGCCTTGGCTCCATGGCCCGATGGCATTCATACGGATGCGGTCGCCCAACAATGCGCCACCACTTTTGCGTCGAGAGGGGTCAATGCTGATGACGGCTACATGCAAGTTGTCACCTTGATCAAGGCGTAAACGGCGGATCAGCTCGTCGGTGAGTGATGATTTGCCTGCACCGCCAGTGCCGGTGATACCCAGAACTGGTATGTTTTTTGTAGCTGCTTGTGCATGTATATCAAGGGCGAGGGCCTTAAAAGGCGCTGATAGTTCACCTTTCCCCTCGCCCGCAGCTTTTTCGTTCTCCAGTGCGGTGATGAGTTGTGCCAGCGCACGCCAGCTCATTTCGGTGTGCCCTTGGATGGCCTGGATGGTGGTGGGGGCGTAGCCGGTGATGTCTTGGTCACAACGCATCACCATTTCGCCAATCATGCCGGCCAGGCCCATACGTTGGCCGTCTTCGGGGCTGTAGATGCGTGTCACGCCATAGTCCATCAGTTCCTTGATTTCGCTGGGAACAATCACGCCGCCGCCGCCGCCAAACACCTGAATGTGAGCGCCGCCACGGCTTTTGAGCAGGTCGACCATGTACTTGAAATACTCTACGTGTCCGCCCTGGTAAGAGCTGATGGCAATACCCTGGGCATCCTCCTGCAATGCTGCGGTGACCACCTCATCGACGCTGCGGTTATGGCCCAAATGGATCACCTCCGCCCCCATGCTTTGCAAAATCCGGCGCATGATGTTGATGGCGGCATCATGACCATCAAACAGGCTGGCGGCGGTGACAAAACGCACCTTGTGGGTGGGGCGGTAGTTGGCCAAGGCTTTGAAATCAGCGGATAAATCAGTCATATGGAGTGTCTCCAGTGGTGGGTATTGTTTTGGCTAAATCAGCAATCAGATCAGTTTGTGCTGACTTGACGTTGACGTAAACGTCAATCTTAGTGGATTTTAAAAAGATCGTGCGCAATGCCATTGGCATTGGCATGAACCCGGCTCTGTGTCATGATTCATCATCGATCACTTCTATATCTGCCCTATTTATGAAACCGATTCAGCTTTTTGACACGGCCTCCAGCACCTATACCTATGTGCTGATGGATACCAACACGCGTGATGCCATCATCATTGATCCTGTGGATACCCAGCTTGAGCGTGACCTGCAAGTTCTTCGGGAATATGGTTTGAAGCTGGTCTGGGCGTTGGAGACCCATGCACACGCCGATCACATCACCAGCGCCGGGCAACTTGCTGAATTGGCGGGTGCCAAAACCACAGCACCCGCAGGTTGCGGTATCACGACCGCGTCTGTGCAACTCAAGGATGGGGATACGCTGATCTTTGGGGCAGAGGAAATCCGTGCACTACACACGCCCGGTCACACGGCTGGCAGCATGTGTTTTGTGTGGCGTGATCATGTGTTCACAGGAGATACGTTGTTGATCAATGGCTGCGGGCGGACCGACTTTCAATCGGGTAGTGCACACGCCATGTACCACAGCCTGACCCAAGTCTTGTTCACACTACCTGATGCCACCACGGTCTGGCCGGGACATGATTACCAGGGCAAAACAAGCTCCACCATTGGCACGGAGAAAGCCAGTAACGCCCGTGTGGCAGGCAAGACAGAAGATGAATTTGTGGCGATCATGGCCGCGCTCCATTTGCCACCGCCCAAGCGGATTTCAGAAGCTGTACCTGCCAACAAGCACAGTGGTTTACGCCATGATGCCCATGTTGTTCAGGGTATGCAGATGCTTCCTGCAAAAGCCTATGCCGGTGACATTCATCCCAAGTTGGCTTGGGATTGGGTGCAAAGTGGTGAGGCCGTGTTGGTGGATGTACGCACCGATGCTGAACGTGCCTGGGTGGGTTTTGTTCCAGATGCAGTGGCGGTGGCATGGAAGCAGTGGCCAGGCATGGCCAGCAACCCTGATTTTGATGCTGAACTTCTGGCTGCAGTCCCGCCAGATCACAAAGTGGTGCTGTTGTGTCGAAGTGGTGTACGTTCAGTCGCTGCGGCTATTCGCGCCACCGAACTGGGTTTGCAAGCCTATAACATTCTGGAAGGTTTTGAAGGCGATCCTGATGACTTTGCACATCGTGGGCAGCTTGGGGGATGGCGATTTCATGGATTGCCTTGGCGGCAAGGGTAATCGGCCATCATTGAGCTTGTCCATAGGAAGATGATGGCGTGAATCAGCGCGTGACAAGCGTCAGCATTTACCGATAATGCCGCCATGACTTTTTTGGCCATTGATATCGGTAACACCCGCCTGAAATGGGCGCTTCATACGGCTCCCCACCGGGACGCGCCCTTGTTGGCGCAAGGGGCTGAGTTTCTTGAAAATATTGATCGTCTGGCAGAAGGTGACTGGGCCGGGCTGGCTCCGCCCCAGCGTATGTTGGGTTGTGCCGTAGCAGGTGATGCGGTCAAGCGCCGTGTGGAAGAGCAAATGGAGTTGTGGGACGTTTCTGCCCATTGGGTGGTCGCCAGCAGTGCCGAGGCCGGTTTGACCAACGGCTATGACTATCCCGCGCGATTGGGATCAGACCGTTGGGTTGCCATGATTGGGGCTTGGCATCGTGGTCTGAAACAAGGCGCGCCACGCCCGCTCGTGGTCGTGATGGTAGGAACTGCTGTGACAGTGGATGCCATCGATACGCATGGTAAATTTTTGGGTGGGTTGATCTTGCCTGGCCATGGCATCATGCTGAGAGCACTCGAATCTGGAACAGCTGGATTACATGTGCCGACAGGCAATGTGTGCGAGTTTCCAACCAATACCAGTGATGCCCTGACCAGTGGTGGTACCTATGCCATTGCCGGGGCTGTGGAGCGTATGGTGCAGCATGTGCGACAACATTGTCGAATGGAGCCACGCTGCATCATGACAGGTGGTGCCGGCTGGAAAATGGCACCCAGCATGTCTGTACCCTTTGAATTGGTGGACAACTTGCTGTTTGATGGCTTGCTGGAAATTGCCAGCTATCGGCTGGCAAGGGCAGGCTGATTTTCTTCAGGACACTTGAGGCAGGCGGTTTTTCAAGGCTTGCAGCAGTTTGGCATGCACCTCACCAAAGCCGCCATTACTCATACACACAATATGGTCGCCGCCACGCGCTGCCTGGACGATTTGACCCACCAGTTGTGGAATGTTGTCGGCCACAAAGCTACGTTCACCCATTGGTTTGAGTGTTTCGTTGGCATCCCAGCCTAAACCGCCACTGTGGCAAAAAGCCAAATCCGCATGTTCAAGGCTCCAGGGAAGTTGGGCTTTCATGGTGCCCAGTTTCATGGTGTTTGAGCGTGGCTCAAATGCCGCCAGGATACGTTCGCCCGGTTTCAGCGCACGGCGCAGCCCGTCTACTGTTGTTCGGATGGCAGTGGGGTGGTGCGCAAAGTCGTCATAAACGGTGATGTTCCCGGTTGCTGTTGGCACGGTGCCGCGTATTTCCATACGACGTTTGACATTTTCAAATTGCCCCAATGCCTGAGCAGACAGGCATGGTGCAACGCCCAAGTGCTCGGCTGCGGCAATGGCCGCCAAAGCATTGAGCTGGTTGTGTGTGCCGGTTAATGCCCAGTTTACGTGCCCCACAAGTTGGCCTTGGTGCATGACATCAAAGTCGCTGGCTTCACCTTGGGCGGTGAAGTCGCTCACGGTTGAGCCAAAACTGCGCACTTCGCTCCAGCAGCCCATATGCAGCACACGTGCCAAACTTTCTTCCAATCCATTGACTACGATTCGGCCACTGCCATGTGCGCCTTTGCCGGGGACGGTACGGACAAGATGATGAAACTGCCGCTCAATCGCAGCCAGATCATCAAAGATGTCCGCGTGATCAAATTCCAGGTTGTTCAGTACAGCGGTACGTGGCCGGTAATGCACAAACTTGCTGCGTTTGTCAAAAAATGCGGTGTCATATTCATCGGCCTCAATGACAAAGGGCTTGCCTTGGCCTAATTGAGCTGAAACACCAAAGTTCAGAGGTACTCCCCCCACCAAAAAACCGGGTTGCAAGCCTGCGCTTTGCAAAATCCAGCTGGTCATTGCCGTGGTGGTGGTTTTGCCATGGGTGCCTGCGATCGCTACTACGTGGCGGCCTTGAAGCACGTGCTCTGCCAACCATTGTGGCCCACTGGTGTAAGGTAGACCTGCATCCAAAATGGCTTCCATCAAGGGGAACTTAGGTGTGCCATCTATCAAATGGGCTCGACTAACCACGTTGCCGATCACAAACATATCAGGCTTCAGCGCGAGCTGATCAGCGTCAAAACCCTCAATCAGTTCGATCCCCAAGGCTCTGAGTTGGTCGCTCATAGGGGGGTAAACACCGGCGTCGCAGCCTGTGACTTTGTGGCCAGCTTCGCGAGCCAGGGCGGCAAGTCCCCCCATAAAGGTGCCGCAAATACCAAGTATATGAATGTGCATGGCCTGATTTTAGGCATGCCCATTGTCATGGCAGTGCACTATCTCGAACTCAGGACGCGCCAAGAGGAATCGGGGCAAAATGAGTCACTTATGACGGACACAACATTTGAAATTGCCGCTTCTGCAGCGCGCTGGGTGGTCGAAGAAGGGCTGGAATACGGCCCTGCCAAGCGCCGTGCTGCCAAGCAGTTGGGCTTGAATGGGCGTGTGGCTTTGCCTTCCAATGAGTTGCTGGAGGATGCCGTGCGTGATTACATCAGCGTGTTTTGTAGTGAAACGCAGCCGCTGGAGTTGCTGGCATTACGCCGCTTGGCTTTGCAATGGATGGTGCGACTGGATGAGTTCAGACCCTATGTGGGTGGAGCCGTCTGGTTAGGTACGGCGACAAAAAATTCGGATATTTATCTGCAATTATTTTGTGATGACAGCAAATCAGCGGAAATTGCGTTGATTGATCAGCGTGTGAGTTATGTGCCTCGCACCGTGGCTGGCTTTACTGGGGAGTTGGTGGAAGCTTTGAGCGTGCATGCGTTTTGTACAGAATTGAAACAAGAAATCGGTGTGCATTTGATGGTTTATGACTTTGATGATGTGCGTGGTGCATTAAAGCCTGATGCTAAAGGTCGTACGCCGCGTGGTAATGCGGTGGCGCTAAGGCGGCTATTGGGTGAGGTGGTGGCATGAGTATTCCTGACTTGACACGGCGTAGATGGTTGGCCGCGGCTGCCGGTTTTTGTTTTGCCGGTGTGGGCGCTGGCTTGGCTTGGCGCACGTTTCAACGTCAGTCCATTGAGTTGTCCCAAGCGGAAGACAGGTTTTGGCAACAAAAGTTTTCTCAATTGGATGGTGTTGAGTTGCTTGCTTCAGCATTTAAAGGGAAGCCGTTGATGCTGAATTTTTGGGCTACATGGTGCCCGCCATGTGTGGAAGAGTTGCCTTTATTAAATGCTTTCTTTAATGAAAATAAATCTAAAAGTTGGCAAGTTCTTGGTTTGGCCGTGGATCAAGTGACCCCGGTGAAGCGATTTCTAGGTCAATCTCCACTTGATTTTCCCGTGGCATTGGCTGGTTTTGCTGGCATGGAGGTTAGTAAATCTCTCGGGAATTTAAGTGGTGGATTGCCGTTTACAGTTGTGTTTGACGCATCTGGCTCAGTCTTGCACCGTAAAATGGGCAAACTTAAGGCCGATGAATTGCAAGCTTGGTCAAAGATGAAAATTTGAATTTGAGCGTGATGGTTGTAAAATTAGCCATCGTTAGCTTGTTTTGATGAAAATTGTCGTAATTTACTCAAACTAAGCTTAAATCCTGTTAGCTGTCCCCTATTTTCGTTGGAGATCTCATGGACCTCAGAAAACTCAAAACATTGATCGACTTGGTGTCAGAATCAAACGTCTCCGAGCTCGAAATTACCGAAGCTGAAGGCAAGGTTCGTATTGTCAAAGGTGGTGGCTCAATCATCCAGCACTACACCCAGGCTGCCCCGGTGGCATCTATGCCTGTTCCGGTCGTCGCACCTGAATCGACTGCTCCTGCGGTTGCGACACCGGTACAAACCGGCCACACGGTCAAATCACCTATGGTCGGTACTTTCTATAGATCGGCCTCGCCTGGGGCTAAATCGTTTGTTGAAGTAGGTGATGCCATCAAGGAGGGTGAGACCCTTTGCATCATTGAGGCGATGAAAATTCTCAACGAAATTGAGTCCGACAAAACTGGCACCGTCCGACGTATTCTGGTCGATAACGGTCAGGCTGTTGAATACGGGCAGCCCCTGTTCATCATCGAGTGACCACAGGCGTAGCTCATGTTTAAAAAAATTCTGGTTGCCAATCGCGGCGAAATTGCCTTACGAATTCAGCGAGCCTGTCGTGAGTTGGGTATCAAAGCGGTCATGGTTTATTCTGAGGCTGATCGCGAAGCCAAGTATGTCAAACTGGCAGAAGAGGCCGTGTGTATTGGCCCCGCATCTTCGGCGCTCAGCTACCTCAATATGCCCGCACTGATATCTGCGGCAGAGGTAACTGATGCAGAAGCGATTCACCCTGGTTATGGCTTTTTAAGTGAAAACGCAGATTTTGCCGAAAGGGTTGAGCAAAGTGGGTTTCAGTTTATTGGACCTACTCCTGAATCTATTCGCATCATGGGCGACAAAGTGTCTGCCAAGCAAGCGATGATCAAGGCGGGCGTGCCTTGTGTGCCTGGTTCAGAGGGTGAGTTACCTGATGATCCCGTACAAATCAAGCGTATTGCCAAAACGGTAGGCTATCCAGTCATCATTAAAGCGGCAGGCGGCGGTGGCGGACGTGGTATGAGGGTGGTGCATACGGAGGCTGCGCTTATTAACGCGGTTGCCATGACCAAAAACGAAGCCGGTGCCGCATTTGGCAATCCTGCGGTGTACATGGAAAAGTTTTTGCAAAACCCTCGCCATGTCGAAATCCAGATATTGGCGGACAAATACAAGAACGCGGTGTATCTGGGTGAGCGGGACTGCTCCATGCAGCGTCGTCACCAGAAAGTGATTGAAGAGGCTCCTGCGCCTGGGATTCCTCGCAAAATCATTGAGCGCGTAGGTGAGCGTTGTGTGGCTGCTTGTAAAAAAATTGGCTATCGGGGCGCAGGAACATTTGAGTTCTTGTACGAAGACGGTAATTTTTACTTCATTGAAATGAACACGCGTGTTCAGGTTGAACACCCCGTCACCGAAATGACCACGGGCATTGATATTGTCAAGACACAAATTATGGTGGCGGCTGGCGAGAAGTTGCCTTTTACCCAGCGTCAGATTGAAATACGTGGGCATGCCATTGAGTGTCGGTTGAATGCTGAGGATGCTTACAAATGTATTCCTTCCCCTGGGCGTATCACCATGTGGCATCCACCTGGTGGGCCAGGAGTGCGGGTAGATTCGCACATTTACACCAACTACTTTGTACCGCCTAACTACGACTCAATGATTGGCAAAATCATTGTGCATGGGGATACCCGCGAACAAGCCTTGGCGCGCATGCGCACAGCTTTGGGGGAAACGGTGATAGAGGGTATTCATACCAACTTGGCTCTGCACCGTGAGTTGATGGTGGATGCCAAATTCATGGAGGGTGGCACCAATATTCATTATCTTGAAGGTTGGCTTGCCAATCACACCCGTTGAATAGCCAGTTCTATGTTTGAACTCCAATTAATGTGCCCGGAGGATCGGGTAGAAACCTTGAGTGAGGCGCTTGACGCTTTGGATGCTTTGAGTGTCAGTGTCGAAGATGCAGATGCTCAAACTGATGCAGAGCAGGCGTTGTTTGGTGAGCCGGGTATGCCTGCACCCAAAGACGGATGGCAGCGTTCCAGAGTGCTTGCTTTGTTTGATGCACGCGAAAAGGCCCAGGCTGCACTGGAATTGTTGTTGGTTCAGGATTTCTTTAGCGGCTGCGAGGTCTTGGGTATTCAAAACGTTCCTGAGCAAGATTGGGTGCGTCTAACACAGTCGCAGTTTGCACCAGTTGAGGTAACTTCTGATTTTTGGATTGTGCCTACTTGGCATGAGCCGCCACAGCAGGCACGCACCGTGATCAGGCTTGACCCAGGATTGGCTTTTGGTACAGGAACTCACCCAACAACACGGATGTGTTTGCGCTGGATCGCCAAACAAGGCCAATGCGGCATACCATCGACAAGTTTGACGCGTGTGCTTGATTACGGGTGTGGTTCAGGCATTTTGGCTATTGGTGCAGCCAAGTTTGGTGCAACAGATGTGGATGCGGTTGATATTGATCTGGCAGCAGTTGAATCGACAGTGCTGAATGCGCGAGCCAATCATGTATCTGTGAATGCTGGCTTGCCTGAGACCGTCTGCGGTGTATATCAAACGGTGGTAGCTAATATTTTGGCTACTCCTCTGAAAGTATTGGCTCCGTTATTGTGGTCACGCGTGGCAAGTGGTGGAAGTTTGGTGCTGGCAGGTATCTTGGCACGGCAGGCGGATGAACTCATTGATGCGTACGCACCTTACTGCCAGTTACATGTGGCCGACTCGGAAGATGGCTGGATATTGATGACGGCTTCGAATTGATGGTCTGATTGCCATGTGTGCAAGGTCAGAAGTTTTATGAGCCTGTTGACCCGCTGCCCTGCATGTGACACGCTGTATCGGGTGGTGCCAGATCAATTGCGTATTTCTGAGGGTTGGGTCAAATGTGGGCAGTGTGGTGATATTTTTGATGCATCTAAGCAGCTGATCGAAGCTGCTAGTGACGTTGAGTCACTTAGTGAAGAGATGCAGACAGATGCTTTGACGGTTGACCCGTTACCTTCTTTTCAGGCACCTACTTCTTTAGAGTCTGAAGCTGAAGCACTTGCCGAGGCTCAGGCATCTTCGTCTGGCAATGATGTAGTTTTGGTTGATGTTCCGCAAGAGTTCGTGGATATGGTCGCCACGCCGGATGATTCTGTCCAGTTGGCGGTTGTTGGTTCAAGTCCTGTCACGACACCTGAATCTGATTTGAAAGCGGATTCATATGTTTCTTCAGACTTGGTTCACGCAGAGTGTCAAGAGCCCTCGCCATTGCAAGCTACCAACCAGCCTTCAGAGGCTGAAGATCCACCGCAGGTGGCCTTTTTAACGCAAGGTAGCACTCAAAATATATGGCAAAAACCAGTTGTACGTTTTGTACTTTGGCTGTTGATGGGGATTCTTGCTGTTGCTTTACTGGGGCAGTGGGTGTTTGTAGAGCGGAATCAACTTGTTGCACAACATCCTGAATTTAAGCCTGTCTTGCAAACATTCTGTGATTTGGCACGATGCAAGATCCAGCCCTTGAAGCGGATTGAGTTTATGAGTGTGGATTCAGTGGGGTTCTTGCAACTGGATAAAGAGACTTATAGGCTGAGTTTTGTGGTGAAAAATGCATCACCGTGGCCCTTGGCGTTGCCTTCAGTGGAGCTTGTACTGACAGATGCGCAGGATCAGCCAGTTTATCGACGTGTCTTTAGCGTTCAGGAGTTAGGCTCTACAGAAACGGTAATTGCAGCTAACTCTGAGTGGTCAACCAGCGTGGCACTTCATGTAGCTACGTCTGTAAGTCATGGGCGAGTACTGGGTTATCGATTACTTATTTTTTATCCCTAGCAATCACAAAAAAGCCCGATGCGGTTTGCAACGGGCTTGTGAGGGTTACAAAACTCAGGGCTTTGGACCGGTTGGAAAAGGCCATGCAGCTTGAGGACTGAGCGTTGTTTTTGCTGTTGGCGTAGCTTCTGCGGCAGGTTTTGCCGCAGGTTTTTTTGTGGCCACGGCTTTCTTGGACGGTGCAGCTTTGGTCGCAGGAGCAGCTTTTTTTGCGGGAACTGCGGTGGCTACTGGCGCAGCTTTTTTGACAGGAGCGGTTTTTTTAGCTGCTGGCTTTGCTGTTGTCTCAGTTGGTTTCGCAGTCACTGCTTTTTTTGCTGGGGCAGATGCTTTTGCTGGGGCCACTTTCTTTGTTGCAGCCGGCTTTGTCGGCGCGGCTTTTTTGGCCACTACGGCCTTGGTTTCGGGAGCCGCTTTTTTCGCGGCAGGTTTTTTTGCAGTTGCCATTGAGTTCTCCTTGATCAATTTACAAAGAGCACTTCACGCGCTTCGGGTTGCGTCAAGTGATCCATGATGTTGGGCTGGTTCCCAGCATCATGAACGGGGGAACACACTACCTGATGGCTGATTGCCATCAACGGAGCATGTGAAAAAGGTAAGGTCATGTTGCGTATTTATTCCCAAGACAATGCGCCACCAGACTGGTATTCGATGACACGCGTTTCGAAAAAGTTTCGCTCTTTCTTCAGGTCAATCATTTCGCTCATCCACGGGAATGGATTCTCTTCATTGGGAAAGAGTGCTTCAAGTCCAATTTGAGTTGCGCGCCGGTTGGCAATGTAGCGCAGGTAGCCTTTGAACATGGACGCATTCATTCCCAGCACGCCTCGTGGCATCGTGTCTTCAGCGTAGCGGTATTCAAGGTCTACAGCCGTTTCAAATAAAGCTTTGATTTCAGCTTTGAATTCTGCCGTCCAGAGCTGTGGGTTTTCCAACTTGAGTTGATTGATCAAATCAATGCCAAAATTGCAATGCATCGATTCGTCGCGCAAGATGTATTGGTATTGCTCGGCTGCGCCAGTCATTTTATTTTGACGTCCGAGCGCCAGAATTTGTGTGAAACCGACGTAGAAGAACAAGCCTTCCATCAGGCAAGCAAAAACAATCAGGGATTTGAGTAGCGTTTGATCTGCCTCTGGTGTACCCGTTTTAAACTGTGGATCCATGATGGCTTCAATGAACGGAATCAAAAATTCGTCTTTATCCCGAATGGACTTGATCTCATGGTAGGCACTGAAAATCTCACCTTCGTCAAGCCCCAGCGACTCAACAATGTACTGGTATGCATGGGTATGAATAGCTTCTTCGAATGCTTGACGCAGCAAAAACTGGCGGCACTCCGGGGCCGTGATATGACGGTAAGTACCCAGAACAATGTTATTGGCCGCAAGTGAATCTGCAGTTACAAAAAACCCCAGATTACGTTTGACGATACGACGTTCATCTTCACTTAGTCCGTTCGGATCTTTCCATAGGGCAATGTCTCGCGTCATGTTGACTTCTTGCGGCATCCAGTGATTGGCGCAGCTGGAGAGGTATTTTTCCCAAGCCCATTTGTATTTGAACGGTACCAGTTGATTGACATCAGTTTTGCCGTTAATGATGCGTTTATCTGCAGCATTAACCCGACGCTGTGTGCTCGTTACTGCATCAGATGAAGGTGGGTTGACAGGATGTGCCAATGGGACAGTCAGAGGTATCGCAGGTGATTCGACCAGAGCAGCTGATGGGCCAGAAAATCGTGCTGCCATCGGCGGATTCGGCAGGCTTGAAGTAGGCGGCAAACTGGCGGTAGGTGTAACTTCTTCGTCCCAGGACAACATAGTGATTTCCAATCGGCTGATTATGAGAGCAGGTGGTAAAAAATGAAAGGTTTAGCGTATGAAATTTTCCAGATGTGATGAGGATTGTCGGAGTTCAACATCACATCGGTATCCACACCTTCACATCACTGGCAAGACTCGCAGGTTGGGTCGTCCACTCCGCAGAATTTAACGTCTGTAGCTGGAATGTTGGCCATCTGTTGTCGAGCTGCTGCTGCAGCTGCCTCCAGTGCGCTCATGCCGTGTTGACTGCCTGATTGCTCGCCAGAAGAAACAGCATTCAGACGGCCCGCTGCCACAGTAGACTTTTCCACGTGGGTAGCAGATTGTGTGCGTAAATAGTAGGTGGTTTTTAGGCCACGAATCCAAGCTAGTTTATAAGTATCGTCGAGCTTTTTACCGGATGCGCCAGACATGTAGATATTCAGGGATTGCGCCTGATCAATCCATTTCTGACGACGTGATGCGGCCTCAACCAACCACCTGGTTTCAACTTCAAAGGCCGTTGCGTAGAGCGACTTGATTTCAGGAGGTACGCGGTCAATCGGTCTGAGGGAACCATCAAAATGCTTTAAGTCCATCACCATTACATCGTCCCAGAGACCCAGACGTTTGAGGTCACGTACCAGATAACTATTGATGATAGTGAATTCGCCCGATAGATTGGATTTGACGGACAGGTTGCCAAAGCAGGGCTCTATGGAGGCATCTACTCCAATGATGTTGGAAATGGTAGCCGTAGGCGCTATGGCGACGCAGTTCGAGTTACGCATGCCGTCTTTGGCAATTTTTTGGCGCAAATTATCCCATTCAAGGGTGCTGGATCGATCAACATCCACATAACCACCGCGCTCTTTGCTCAGCATGTTCAATGTGTCCAAGGGCAACACGCCTTGATCCCAGAGGGAACCTTTGTAGCTTGAATATTTGCCACGTTCACGAGCCAATTCCGTGGAGGCCCAGTAGGCGTAATAACAAATGGCCTCCATGGATTCATCGGCAAATTGAACAGCCGCTTCACTGGAGTAAGGGAGGCGCATCTCATAAAGGCAATCCTGAAATCCCATCAAGCCAAGTCCGACAGGGCGATGGCGCATATTGGAATCTCGTGCTTTCTTGACGGCGTAATAATTAATGTCAATCACGTTGTCGAGCATGCGCATGGCGGTATTGATGGTTTTTTTCAACTTGGCATGATCAAGTTGGCCGTTTTTAAGATGCTGCAGCAAGTTCACCGAACCCAAATTGCACACGGCTGTTTCACTGTTGCTGGTGTTGAGGGTAATTTCGGTACACAGGTTGCTTGAGTGCACTACACCAGCGTGTTGTTGGGGTGAGCGGATGTTGCAGGCATCCTTGAATGTGATCCAGGGGTGACCAGTTTCGAACAACATGGTGAGCATCTTGCGCCACAGGTCTGTGGCCTGCACTGTCCGAAATGGTTTGATCTCGCTACGTGCTGCTTTTTCTTCATAGGCCACATAGGCCTCCTCAAAAGCTTGGCCGAACTTGTCATGCAAATCTGGCACGTTGTTGGGCGAGAACAAGGTCCATTGGCCTTTTTCCATCACTCTGCGCATGAACAAATCAGGAATCCAGTTCGACGTGTTCATGTCATGTGTGCGGCGGCGATCATCACCCGTGTTCTTCCGCAGTTCCAGAAACTCTTCAATGTCCAGATGCCAGGTCTCCAGATAGGTGCACACCGCACCTTTACGCTTGCCACCCTGGTTCACCGCGACAGCGGTGTCGTTGACCACCTTCAGGAACGGTACGACACCTTGCGACTCGCCATTGGTTCCCTTGATGTGGCTACCTAATGCACGCACACGTGTCCAGTCATTACCCAGGCCGCCTGCAAATTTGGACAATAAAGCGTTTTCCTTGATGGACTCATAAATGCCATCAAGGTCATCGGGCACGGTGGTCAGGTAACAACTCGAAAGTTGCGAACGCAGTGTGCCGGCGTTGAACAGGGTCGGCGTGGATGACATGAAATCAAAGCTGGACAACACCTCGTAAAACTCAATAGCGTGGGCTTCACGGTCAATCTCATTGAGTGACAGGCCCATGGCGACGCGCATGAAAAAGGCTTGTGGTAACTCAATGCGCTGTTTGCCAACATGCAAAAAGTAACGGTCATACAGGGTTTGAAGGCCAAGGTAATCAAATTGCAAATCACGTTCGGCCTTGAGGGCACCAGCAAGGCGTTGTAGGTCAAACTGTTGGAGTTTTTCATCCAGCAGATCATTTTCAACACCACGCTGGATAAATTGCGGGAAATAGTCTACATAAGCCTGTTGCATATCTGCTTGCGCGACATCTTCACCCAAGACCTCTTTGGCGATGGTGTGAAACAGTAACCGTGCGGTGGCAAAGGTGTAGTCTGGGTCTTTTTCAATGAGGGTGCGCGCGGCCAGTACCGAGGCCTTGTAAACCTCTTCCATAGGCACGCCATCGTACAGGTTACGCATGGTTTCCACCATGATGGGCTCAGGTTTCACGTCGTGGCCCAAGCCACTACATGCGTCAGCAATGATATTTTTTAATCGAGCCAAGTCCAATACCACGCGTTGGCCCTTGTCGATAGCATGAAGGACGGGATGTGCCTGTGTATGTTGCTCCATTTTTTGGGCACGTTCCTGGGTGCGCCTTTCACGGTACAGCACATAGGCGCGGGCAATCTCATGATGTCCTCCACGCATCAGTCCAAGTTCAACCTGGTCTTGCACGTCTTCAATATGAAAGGTGCCGCCGGCCGGGCGTGAGCGCATGAGTGCCCGAATGACGGTTTGAGTGAGTTCTTCCACTGTTTCCCGCACACTGGCAGATGCGGCACCTTGTGTGCCATGCACGGCTAAAAAAGCCTTCATCATGGCGACCGCGATTTTGTTGGGTTCAAAAGACACCACGGCACCATTGCGGCGGATGATTTGATACAGACTTATCTGACCGTCTGCGGATGTTGAAAGTAAGTTCAAGTCGGCCATCAAAGTCGGGTTGGCATGTAGGGTTGTGCTATTGGTGTTTTGGGCAATTTGCATGAGGTCCTCTGGTGAACTGATTTTTAATTGAATTAGGAGGGGTCTATACAGACCAGGCCCTATAGGTCATTATTCGAATGGGGGCAGAGCTTACCACTATATCTGTTGTTGATTGCCAATTAAACACTATAGGTAGTGTTTAATTTGTAACGAATTTTTAACAATATGTGTGGTACCCATCTTCCTGACATGCATGGACAGATGGAATGAGCGCTTGCTTCCGATATAAAAGTAAGCACTCAGCATTGGTCATGTGCGGTGTGCTACTCAGCGGTATTGCCAACGGGCACCCAGTTGCTTTGTGGCAGGGTCGGGTCTGCGTCGGCTGGATCGTTGATGGGCAAGAGGATTCTGGCTTGAATCACGTGATCTGGTGGTGCTCACGCTGCGGATGCCCAAAGCCTTGAAATCGTCAGGCGTATCGCTTGCTGCGCAGATTGTTTTTCATCTCACGCAGCAGTGGTTGCAGTTTGTCCCCGCCAATACGCAAGGCCACACAGGTGGCCAAGATATCGATAATCATCAGGTGCAGCAGTCGCGACACCATTGGGCTGTAGCGGTCATAACCTTCCGGGTGATCAGCTGCCACGTGAATGTGCCCGGCTGAGGCCAGCGGTGAGCCACTGGCGGTAATCACAATGGTGGTGGCTCCGTTTTTGCGGGCAATGTCGCACGAGTCCATCAAGTCCCGTGTACGGCCCGAGTTGGAGATGACCACCACGCAGTCACCCGGTTGCAGCAGGGATGCGCTCATTACCTGCATGTGGCCGTCGCTGTAAGCCACGCCGTTGATCCCCAAACGAAAGAACTTGTGTTGCGCATCCTGCGCGACCACACCAGAGTTTCCCACGCCAAAAAACTCGATCCGGCGGCCCGCCTTGTAGGCGTTTACCAAGGCATCAGCGGCTTTTTCAATGGCACTGGCAGACGCATCGTTGCGGTATTTCAAAAATGCGGCGACCGTGTTGTCAATCACTTTGACCATGATGTCACTGGTCTTGTCGTCTGCATCCACACTGCGGTGGATGAAGGGGACCCCCTCACTCACGCTACCAGCCAGCTTCAGCTTGAAGTCACTCAGACCGTCATAACCCACGCTGCGGCAAAAACGCACCACCGTGGGCTTGCTCACATGCGCCCGGTCAGCCAATTCACTGACTGGCATCAGGGCAAAACTGCGTGGATCACTCAAGACCAGTTTGCCCACGCGCTGCTCGGCAGGGGCTAAGGATGGCAAAGAGGCTTTGATTCGGTCAAGCATGATGAGGTGTCAAAAAATCAAACGCAGGCGTTTGGAAAGAAGGGGAGCCTAACATTCTTCACTCCAGCAAAAACCATCGCGGGCAATCATGGCGCTGGTAGCGCTGGGGCCCCAAGTGCCAGAGGCATAAGGGCGTGGACCCAGGGTATCGGCTTGCCAGTGGGTGAGGATCGGCTCCACCCAGCGCCAGGCCTCCTCTTGCTCGTCGCTGCGCACAAACAGGTTCAGTCGCCCGTCAATCACGTCCAGCAGCAGTCGCTCATACGCACCTACACGTTCCTGGCCAAAGCGTTTGTCAAAGTCCAGATCAAGCTGCACCGGGGCCAAGGTGTGAGAATTTTTGCGGTTGTCCTGACCCTGGGCTAGCAAGTGCAATTCCAACCCGTCTTTGGGCTGCAAATTGATCACCAACTGGTTGGCCATGCCAATTTGAGAATTAAAAATAGCGTGGGGCGTGGGTCTGAAATTCACCACAATACGTGCATCGCGCCCGGCCAGACGCTTGCCGGTACGAATATAAAACGGCACCCCTGCCCAGCGCCAGTTAGAGATTTCGGTGCGTAAGGCAACAAAAGTTTCCGTCGAGCTGGCCGGATTGACCCCTAGTTCGTCCCGGTAGGCGGCAACCGCTGCGCCACCAATGGCCCCTGCGCCGTATTGGCCCCGAATCACATCTTGCGTCAGGGTTTCGCTTGTCCAGGGTTTCAGAGAGCGCAATACCTTAAGCTTTTCGTCACGAATGGCATCGGCATGTGAGTTGATGGGCGGCTCCATGCCAATGGCACACAGCAGTTGCAGTGCATGGTTTTGCACCATGTCACGCAGTGCGCCCGTGGTCTCGTAAAACGCACCACGTTTTTCCACGCCCAATTCTTCGGCAATGGTGATCTGGATATTGGCAATGTGCTCGCGCCGCCACAGAGGCTCAAACAGGGCGTTGCCAAAGCGCAAGGCAAACAGGTTTTGTACCGCAGGTTTGCCCAGGTAGTGGTCAATACGAAAAACCTGGTTTTCGCTGAACACCTGTCCGACGCTGTGGTTGATGGCCCGGTTGCTGGCCAGATCGTGGCCGAGTGGTTTTTCCAGCACCACGCGAGTCTGTGGTGTGTTCAGCCCTGCTGCAGAGAGTTGTTCAACGATGGTGGTAAACAGTGTGGGTGCGGTAGCCAGGTACATCACCACCGTGTCGGCCTGGCGTTGGGCCAGCTTGTCGCGCAGGTAGGTGTAATGCTCGGGTTTGGACAGATCCATGCTGACAAATTCAAGCAAACTGGAAAAACGTGCAAACTCGTCCGCACTGGGGCGTTTAGCCAGATCTACCTGATCAAAGCGGCTCAGGATCAAGGCACGATAGCGTTCATCGCTCAGGTCGTCCCGGCCTACACCAATGATGCGCGCACCTTCGGGCAGGGTGCCATGTTTGAAAGCTTGAAACAAGGCTGGCATTAGTTTGCGCCAAGACAAGTCGCCGGTACCGCCAAAAAGAACAAGATCAAAGCTCATGAGTCATGTGTGAATGGAGTGATGAAATTTGGAAAAACGGTGGTAATGTAACTTAGTTTCAATATTTTTGTGAAATTTGGTAACTGAAAGGGTTGATATGGCGCAAACATGGCGTTTTCCCGGGCATGTAGAAGCAAATAGTGACGTTACAGTGACATTTTTGTGAAATCAATCGGGATTTCAGGACTATTTGGAGATGTCATGAAGAAGCTGTTTGTTGTGTCTACCCTTGCCCTCGCTGCTGGTTTTGTGCAAGCGGACACCGTCAACGTGATTTGTTCAGTTCAAGCCGAGTGGTGCAACATGATCGGCACCGTGTATGGCAAAACCACCGGTACCAAAATCAACATTTCGATGAAAGGCTCTGGCGAAGCGCTGGCGCAGTTGATCGCCGAAAAAGACAACCCCAAGACCGACATCTGGTTTGGTGGCACCGGTGACCCGCACTTACAAGCTGCCGAGCAAGGTTTGTCACTCGAATACAAGTCCCCTAGCTTGAGCCAATTGCAGGTCTGGTCACAGCAACAAGCGGCGCAGTCCAAGTTTCGCACCGTAGGTATTTACTCTGGCCCATTGGGATTTGGTTACAACACCGAGTTATTGGCCAAGAAAAAGCTGCAGCCGCCCAAGGTCTGGGCTGATTTGCTGAATCCCGCACTCAAGGGTGAAATCCAGGTGGCCAACCCGGCCTCCAGCGGCACCGCTTACACCATGGTGGCCACCCTGGTGCAAATGATGGGTGAAGAACAGGCTTTTGAGTACATGAAAAAACTGCACAAAAACATTAGCCAGTACACCCGCAGTGGTACCGGCCCGATCAAGGCTGCCGCACGGGGTGAAACCACCGTGTCGATCAGCTTTGTGCATGACGCACCCGGCGAAAAAATGAACGGCTTTCCGGTCGAGGCCATCACCCCGGCCGATGGCACGGGGGCTGAAATTGGCTCCATGAGTATCATCAAAGGCGCACGTAATCTGGAGGCCGCCAAGAAGTTTTACGAATGGGCATTAACTCCGGCAGCACAGGAAATGGCCGCTGCGGCCAAGCAATTCCAGGTGCCATCCAACAAGTCCGCCAAAGTTGACAAAAATGTGCCAGATTTCAAGAAAATCAAGTTCATCAACTACGACTACGCCAAGTACGGTGCTTCGGCCGAGCGCAAGCGCCTGATTGCCAAATGGGAAAAAGAAGTCAATTCTTTGCCTCGTTAATCTGATGCCTGCCCGGTTTTCCAGGGCAGTCAAATCAAAGTATTCGCCGTGAACCAGAATCCAAACCACGCCATTCGCCTGTGGCTCATCATCGGGCTGCTGGCCTACCTGGTGCTGCCTTGGTACGCCATTCAAGATACCGCCTGGTACAGCGTGTTGCCCCAGGTTTTTGGGGGCACTGAAACGGCCAACGGCTTGCTCCAGGCGCTTCAGTATGGCCGTGTCTGGCTGGCGCTTGGCTTGGTCGGGTTGGGCTTAGCCGGTGTGGCGCTCTGGATGCCGCCTGGCCGACCACAAAGCAACTGGTTGCTCTCGGGTGGCTTGCTGGGTTTCTTGGGCTTGCTGCTCAGTGGTTTTGCGATTGGTTCCAAAGGCTGGTCATTTGCCGTGCTGAACACCCAGTTTGGCGAGCTGGCGGTGAACCAGTTCGGCATCGGCATCGGTGCCTTCATCGCCCTGCTGGCCTTGGTCATGCTCACCGCCTTTGGCGTGGCCCGCCGGGGCTTTTTCAAGGGCGATTTGTTCATTGCCAGCGCGGTTCTTGGCTGCTCGGTGCTGCTGCTGCTGTTCATCGCCTTTCCTGTCACCAAAGCCTTGTACGGCGCGTTTTTGAATGAAGAAGGGCAGTGGGCCGTCTCGGCCATTTTTGAGCGCATTGGCAACGAGAGGGTCTGGGGTATAAATTGCCTGTCTGGCGGGGTGCGCTGCGGCGTGGCTTGGAACACCTTGTTTCTGGCCTTGCTCACTGCCACCGGTACCACCGTGATGGGCACGATGATGGCGCTGCTGGCCGAGCGCAGTGCCAGCAAGCGGGTACAAACGCCGTTGCGGGTGGTGGCGCTGCTGCCCATCATCACGCCGCCCTTTGTGGTCGGCCTGGGGCTGATCCTGTTGTTTGGCCGGGCTGGCATCGTCAACCAGTTTTTGGAGTGGGCCTTTGATATTCCGCCCACACGCTGGTTTTATGGCCTGCTGGGGGTGTGGATTGCCCAGCTGTTTGCCTTCACGCCGATTGCCTTCATGATCATGCGTGGGGTGGTGCAGGGCGTGGCCCCTAGCATGGAAGAGGCCGCCCAAACCCTGCGCGCCAGCAAGCAGCAAACCTTTTTGACGGTGACCCTGCCCCTGCTCAAACCTGGGCTGGCCAATGCCTTTTTGGTTGGTTTCATTGAAAGTATTGCCGACTTTGGCAACCCAGTGGTGGTCGGCGGGCAGTTCTCGGTGCTCTCTACCGACATCTTTTTTGCCATTGTGGGGGCTCAATACGACCAGGGTCGGGCGGCCTCCCTGGCCTGGATTCTCACGGTCTTTGCACTGCTGGTGTTTGCCCTGCAACGCGGCCTGCTGGGCAAGCAAAACTACACCACTGTCAGTGGCAAGGGGGATGCGGGTATTCCCATGGCCTTGCCAGACGGTGTGCGCCGGGTCTTGAACGCCGTGGTCTACCCCTGGCTGGCCTTCACCGTGGTGGTCTACCTGTTTGCCTTTGCCGGTGGATTTGTGCAAACCTGGGGGCGTGACTACACCCTGACGCTGGCACATTTCAAAACCGCCTTCGGCCTGGAGTGGGGCGACTTTGGCCTGGTCTGGGCCGGCACCGCCTGGAACTCATTTTTTACCACCATCAAGCTGGCGGGCATCTCCGCACCCATCACCGCCGCTGTCGGGCTGCTGATTGCCTACCTGCTGGCGCGTACCGAGTTTCGCGGTCAAGGCTGGTTTGAGTTTGTGGCCCTGCTGGCGTTTGCCATTCCGGGCACGGTGCTGGGGGTGAGCTACATCCTGGCCTTTAACGTGCCGCCGGTGGAGCTGACCGGCACGGGCCTGATCATTGTGCTGTGCTTCATGTTCCGCAATTTGCCGGTTGGTGTGCGGGCCGGTACGGCGGCCTTCAAACAGCTCGACAAATCGCTCGACGAAGCCTCGCTGATGCTGCGGGCCTCCACCTTCCAGACGCTGCGCCACGTGGTACTGCCCTTGCTCAAGCCTGCACTGGTGGCGGCACTGGTTTACAGCTTTGTCCGCGCCATGACCACGGTCAGCGCGGTGATCTTTTTGGTGACGGCCGAGAACGAACTCGCCACCACCTACATCATTGGCCGCGTCGGCAACGGCGACTACGGCGTGGCGCTGGCGTATTGCACGGTGCTGATCCTGTTGATGTCGGCCTCGATTGCGCTGATCCAGTTCCTGGTGGGTGAGCGCAAGCTGGGCCGGCGCAAAACACACGCCGCTGTAGCACCCATTTCGGCCCACTAAAGGGCAACCCTTACCGAGCAAACACATGAGTTACGGCGTTGAATTCAAAAACATCACCAAGCGTTACGGCACCGACAACAGCGCCCCGCTGGTGATCAAAGGGGTGGATTTCGAGATCGAAAAAGGTTCACTCACCACCATCCTCGGGCCGTCAGGCTGCGGCAAAACCACCGTGCTGCGCATGATTGCCGGGCTGGAAACCCCCACCAGCGGGCAAATTCTCATGGCGGGCAAAGATGTCACCACACTCGGGCCCGCCGACCGCAATGTGAGCATGATGTTCCAGAGCTACGCCCTGTTCCCGCACATGAACGTGCTGGAAAACGTGATGTACGGCCTGAAGATGTCCGGCGTTGAGAAAGCCGAGGCCACCCGGCGTGCGGTGGAAACCCTGGGCAATGTCGGTCTGGTCGGCTATGACGACCGCCTGCCCAGCGAACTCTCGGGAGGCCAGCAGCAGCGTGTGGCGCTGGCCCGTGCGCTGGTGCTGGAGCCCGGTGTGCTGCTGTTTGACGAACCCCTGAGCAATCTGGATGCCCGTCTGCGGCGCGATATGCGCGAAGAAATCCGTAGCCTGCAGCAGCGTCTGCACCTCACCGTAGCCTATGTCACCCATGACCAGAGCGAGGCGCTGGCGGTGAGTGACCAGATCATCGTGATGGACGACGGCCTGATTGCCCAGCGCGGCACACCACAAGACATGTACGAGCGCCCTGGCAGCGAGTTTGTGGCTGGTTTCATGGGCGAGGCCATGCTGTTTCCCGGTGTCGCCGATGCCCGTGGCGGCGTGCAACTGGGGCCTTTGCAGGTGATGTCACGCCAGGCGGTGGCCGCAGGCCAGGTCAAGGTGGCGGTGCGGCCCGAGGCCTGGCACATTCACCGCGACGGCACCGGGCTGGCCGCCAAACTGCTCAAGCTGGCTTACCTGGGCAGCTTTTTTGAGTACACCTTTGAGACCGCGCTGGGGCCGATCTTTGTGGTTTCCCCCGACCTCACCGATGTGTTGAGCCTGGGCAGCCAGGTCGGGCTGACGCTGGCTGACCATGGTGTGTCGGTGGTGGCGGTGGCTTGATGCTATTGATTGTGTAGCTTCTTGCGCTTACTACATAAGCACTAGAGGCCAAAAAGGCTATTCAACAAGTTGAGATTGCCGTTTGACGATGTCATGTGTCATGCGCACATGCGCCTCCAGCGCCAGCGCTGCACGCGCCTCTTGTCGGTTGATGGCGGCCTGAAAAATGGTTTCGTGCTCTTCGTGCACATGGCGCTCGGTCACATGGGCGGCCGTCAGCCGCCAGTTGATGTTGCGGTAGCGCTCACCATGGCGGTACAGAATCGCCAGCATGTATTTGGTCCAGGGTGAGTCAAAGGCGGCAATCAAGGCATCGTGGAAATTCTTGTTGCGCTGCTCCCACAACTGCGGTTCGGGGCCGTTGGCTGGGTCTTCAATTTGTGTCAGCAGCTGGTAGCTGGCCCGCAGCGCGGCCTCCCATTCGGCACCGCCGTGGCGAATGGACTGGCGCAAGGCCTCGGTTTCCAGCATCACGCGGGTATTGGTCACGTCTTCCAGGTCGGTGAGTGATATTGGGGCCACCCGGAAGCCGCGTTGCCCCTCGGCACTGACCAGCGCGTCAGACACCAGCAGGGACAAGGCTTCACGCAGCGTGCTGGCCCCCACCTGGTACTGATCCTTGAGGTGTTCCACCCGCAGCTTTTCCCCCGGCGCGAGCTTGCCGCAGATCACGTCCTGGCGCAGGTTCAGGTAGGCGCGCTCGGCCAGCGTGCGGGGGGCGGCAATGTTGGTTTCAACGTGGCTGGTCATGGCTTGTTTTATGGGGGACATTCATTTTTCCTTGGGTGTTCACCGGCGGTATCCGGCGCGTCCTGGTCACGCTCCAGGCTGCGTTTTTGCCGGTAGGCCAGTTGCGCACGACTCAGACCCAGCAGGCGTGCCGCCTGCGCCAGGTTGCCACCGGCACGTGCCACGGCATGGTTCAGCACACGCGCCTCAATCACGTCGAGCGAGCTGCCGCTGTCCAGAATGCGGGCGCTCAAGTCGTCGTCTTGTGCGCTGGGCAGTTCAGTCAGGTGGCCATGGGCATCAAAACTGGTTTGCGCGGTTTTGGGCAGGTTGGGGAACAGGTGCTCAACTTCAATCATGCCGCCCTGGCAGGCCAGAATCACCCCCCGCTCGACCAGGTTTTCCAGCTCGCGCACATTGCCGGGCCAGGGGTGTTGCTCCAGTGCCTGCATGGCACGCTCGGCAAAACCGGCCACCCGTTTGTCGTGCAGGCTGCAAAAACGCGCCAGCATGGCGTTGGCCAGCACCGAAATGTCGGCCAGGCGCTCCCGCAGTGGTGGCAGGCAAATGGGATACACATTCAGCCGGTACCACAAGTCCTGGCGGAAGCGGCCCTCGCGCACGGCTTTTTCCAGATCCACATTGGTGGCGGCGATCAGGCGCACATTCACCTGGCGGGTGGTCTCCGCGCCCACGCGCTCTACCTCGCCCTCTTGCAACACGCGCAGTAATTTGGCCTGCGCGGGCAGGGGCAAGTCGCCCACCTCATCCAGCAGCAAGGTGCCGCCGTGGGCACGCTCAAAACGCCCGGTACGTGCCGCATGGGCCCCGGTGTAAGCGCCTTTTTCCACGCCAAACAGCTCGGCCTCAATCAACTCGGCGGGTAGTGCGGCGCAATTCACCGCCACAAATGGCGCGCTGCTGCGCGGCGAAAGCTCATGCAGGGCGCGGGCAAAACGCTCTTTGCCGGAGCCGGTTTCACCCGTCAACAGCACCGTCACCTGGGTTTTGGCGGCCTTTTCCATCAAGGCATAGGCCTGGCGGAAGGCGGCTGACTTGCCAATAAGCTGGCGGCTGGGGTGCTCTGGCTCGATGCTGGATTTGAGCGCTTCCACCTGCAATTGCAGCGCCTCCATCTTCTCCATCAGCGAGTCGTCGGTGAAATACATGCGGTGCGCCTCACCGTCGGGCCATTCCTCGATGGGCTTGCCCACAATCAGGCAATGGTCATCGCCACAGGCGGCGCAGCGCGTTTCCTTGAACAGAATGAGTTTGCCCATGAACGCACTGGTGTAACCACTGGCATAACCCAGCAGCGCCCAGCAAGCCGGGTCAGCCACCACACCAAACCTCTGCTGGTGCGCATAGGCCTCCCAGGAATGATCCCAACGGAACTCCCCGTAAAACTGCCCCGCCGCCACATCAAACGTGAGCTTGGTCGGCGTGACCCGCGCCGCACCTTCCAGCATGTGCAACTGCGGCCCCACCAGAAACTGGCTTTCCATGCTGTCGTTGGGCCGCTGCTTGATGGCGTATTCGGCATCGCTCAGGCCCGAGGCGTAGCCCATGCGGGTCAGAATGCGCCGCGCATGGTCGGCCCCTACCGAGTTCATCAAGTCCTGGCGCAAGGCCGCCAGGGCAGAGGTGTGCATCAGCACCATGCGCCGGTCACCCAGCCAAATGGCACCGCTGTCAGGCTCGAACCGCAACAGCCTGCGCAAATCGCTGTCCGGGGGGTATTTGAAATTTTGTGGCACGTTGTCTCCTGCAAGACCTTAGGGTCATTTTTCTCGACATTATGTCGCTGGATGACCGGAAAAAATTGAAGGAAGCGGGGCGTGTGTTTGGATTCTCGAGAATATGCAATGGATGAAAGTTGGCTTGGGGTTCCACAATTCTGGGGCTGCTACATGGCAGCCAGGCTTGTGGTTCCGTCGCACTGGTGTTTTGATGTGTTGAGCATGACGGTGGAGGGCGCTTAAATCCCCCAAATGGGGGATTTAAAACTCCGAGGCGAATCGCTAGGATGCAGATGGGCTTAAGTTTGTTAACCAAGAGCATCATTCATGAAGACCCCCCTTTCCTTTGACAAGTTGGCACTGACCTTGATACGTCGAACGGTCTTGCTGTGTCTGGCACTCGTCCCGCTGACCTCTCTGGCCCGCAATGAACTCCAGGTGTGCGATAGCCATGTCTTGGTGCGCGGGGCAGAAATGGCGATCAATAAAGCCTGCTTAGGCTGCCATACGCTGGACACCAAACGTGTCGGCCCCACTTACATCGAGATTGCCACCCGCTATGAGCACAACCCGGACATGGTGCTGCTGCTGGCCAACAAGATCAAACATGGCAGCAATGGCATCTGGGGCGCAGCGGTGATGCCCGCCAACCCCGTCACGGATGAAGACGCGTTGATCCTCGCCCGCTGGATTCTCACCTTGCGCGGTGTCCGGCCACCAGAAAACCAGTTTTCAAGTCGCCTTCGCCCGTGAATGGATCGGGTGGGTTGCCCCAAGTTTGAGGGCCAGGTCTGCCATAGAGATGAGCCACGCGCCATTCCATCTGCATCATTGAAAAGTTATAAAAAATCAGCCTGTAGCGCTTATTTCAATTGCGCAAGCAGCTATCTATTCAATAGCAATAAAAATCCTGGCCGGGTCTGGGTGCGCAGGCAAAAGTGGCGTAGCGCTTACCCAACACCCTTCAATGGGCACCCAGCGTCTCCCTGTACCATCACCAACCCCGTCCATACACCTGTAGCCACACCATGAAACGCACCGCCATCACGCTGACCGCTGCCATCGCCACCCTGCTGATCAGCGGCTGCACCCGCATTGAAACCGGCGAGGTGGGCCTGCGCATCAACTTTGACAAGACCACCGACCCCACGGAACGGCTGCCGGGGTCGTTCAACCAGACGTTGGTGGGCGACATCCTCACCTTCAAGGTGCAGGATGTCGCGGTGGCGGTGGACAACATGACCCCGCTGGCCTCTGACAACTCCACCATCAAGGACTTTGACATGACGGTGGTCTACAACGTCAATCCGGCGGCGGTGTCCGAGTTGTGGACCACCAAAAACAAGACTTTTCACGGAGTGTCTGACAAAGGCGGTGACATTTTGCTGATGCAAAACTACGTGGCCCTGAGCGCCCGCAATGCGGCATACAAGGTGGCGCGAGAGTATGAATCCCTGAAGATGGCCGACAACCGGCAGACCATTGAGCAGAAGATTCGCGACAGCATCATCAAAACCCTGACCGAAGAAAAGCTGGCCGAGAAAATCACCGTCTCACAGGTGCAGGTGCGCGCCATCACCCCGGCCGATGTGATTGTGGCCAGCGCCAACGAACTGGTACGCGCCCAGAACGAACTCAAAACCAAAGAGGTGGAAGTGCAGACCGCCAAAAAAGAGGCCGAACGCATCGCCGCCCTGAACGCCAACGCTGGGGCCATCGGCTACATGAACGCCATGGCCAACCTGAAAATTGCCGAAGGCGTGGCCAACGGCAAGGTGCAAACCATCGTGGTGCCGTATGACTTCAAGGGCATCGTCAACGCGAAGTGAGGTGCCCTTCGGTGGCGCTCACGCTGCCGACTGCGGCAACGTCACTGGCACACGGCCTGCGCCAGTGGCTGCGACAAGCTCAAAAAAATCGGGCAAGGCCTTCGGTCTGCACTGCGAAACTGTGAGTTGGAGGGTGCGGGCGGTGGAGTTGGGTTTGAGGGGAGTGACGGGAGTGTTGCAATGCAAGACCTGACGTTCAAAATCACCGGGCTGCGCGGCTTTTCGCGCAGGTCCGGTGCATTGCAGGGTTAGAGCCCGTTGGCCCTTGCGACCGTCATCCTTCATTTCGATACCAGTGATTGCGTAGTTGTTTGCCGCATCTCTGCGTTGCTGGTCATGATCGACCGCCCTGCATTAACGGTCATTTCCATTGAAGTGGTCGACGTCGTATTACGCATCAAGTTGCTACGCACGTCATATTCCATCGCCCCAGTTCCGCTACCCGACGCCTGGACGCGCATTGACGTTGGCACTTGATCGATCGTATACGTAAAATTCAAAGAAAATTGTGCAATGCCATTCGCAATGCGTTGCAAGGTGTATTTGGCATCGACGGCAAATCGAATTGGCTGAAAGCCGGGTACCGGCATATCGAAATAAGACTTCTGGTCAATCGATCCACCGACTTGTACGTGCGCACCTTCCATCGACTTCATCGACCCGAATAGATTCTCTAAGAATTGCGGAAGCATGGTGGTGACCTCTGGTTTCAGATGGCCTCCGTCCAGAGAGACGAACTCAATTTTCCCGTTGGGTCTGACTAGAGCGTTGATGCTTCCGTCGACGAAATCGGTAAGTGGCGCCCTCATCGCGAAAGCCTTGCCATCACGATCCACAGTGTGAGACTCTGCTTTTAAGAATTGAATCCTGAGCGGAAAACTCCCATCACTATTCGCTTCTGAAGCCACCGTCCTCTGATGATTGCGTTGGCGAGTATGTGTCAGATGGGGAAACGAAACCCCACGGGCACGATTTCTTTCGATAAGTTCTTGATCACCAGTCAAGTTCAAGATCAGCTTTGCGTCGTTTTCTGTAATGACGTCTACGACACGTCCAGGTTTTGGCGCAAATGACAGCGTTACGGACTCGACCGCGGTGGCGGGCGACGCAAGGCTGGCTAAGAGAAGCAGTATCGAAAGAGTTCGACGCATCATGTAAAGGGCTCTAACGTCAAAGCTGCCCAGCACGCAGCAAGCGCCGCGCAGCGGCATCCTGCTGCTGTGTGTCCGTGCCGAGCGAAATGTTAGCCATCAGGAAGTCAACTTCTGAAGCATCGTCAAGTCTTTCTGTGTGCATTGCTACGGCCCCCAGTAATCGAATTTGAAGGTTACGCCCGAAGGTATGTCAAACGAAATTTCAGCGGGGCACGATATCGTGTGCCGTCCAGGTCGAACCTCAACAACCGCGCCGATTGGATGGGGCCAGACTACCCCATCGACTTTAAGAGGTCCGCACTTGCCGCCATTGTCGTCAAGCACCCCGAAGTAAGTTTTGCCATCGGGTGATTTAGTAACCGCACCGCGCAGATGACCGTCCCCGCATCCGACAAGGGACAGTGCCAACAATGAGAAGACTACGGCATTGCAGCGCATGGGGAAATGAGGGCTAACGTAATGTAGCCGAGCGCCTATCCTGGCATTCCCAAGCTAGACGACGAAATAAACTGGAAGCCCACCCGTTGATACCAAAGCATCTCAAGCGGTAAGGCACATGCCGTATGGGTTTGCGGTCAACTTCACTAGAAATTGAGTTCATTTCCATCCCTTTGAATCCGGTCGCCCATTCTGGCGAAATTGGGTTGACGTGCGAACGCACTTCATGCGGCGTTTGATTGGGTTGCAACTATAGCCCAGCAGAGCTTGCTCCTGAATGAATGTCAGTTCCCGTGTATCGCTGTCACTTCCAACCAGCAAAGATGGCTTTCAATCGAAGATTCCGGTTCTTCACCAAAGCCTGAAAGTTGCCAACCTGTCTTGATCACGCTTCAATGCAGCGCCCCTTAGCCACCACCGGTGCGTGCGGCAGGGGCAGTCCACACCGAGATTCCACGCCGTCACGGCATAACTTGCCACCATTCGCCACCCCATCCCGAGAATTTATAAGAAATAAGCCTGTAGCGCTTATCAAATATGCGCAAGCAGCTAGTAATTAAATAGCATACATCCCGCCCCGCGCATCCACATTCACAAGCAGGCATTCGCACCACAAACCCCTCAATCCCGCTGTTTTCTCGATATTTTCATATCCACCCAAGAAAACCCCTACAAGCCACCACCAAGCCAGCGGAATTGCTCATTTGATGAATTCCATCGAATCTGATTCTTCCAAATGCGCAATTCCATTCGTGTTGCGCTGCACAAGAGAGAACGGCCAAGGCTAAAGGCATAGGCAAAAATGCCAAAAACAACCCAAAAATTCCAAACAAGGTATTTCCCGTCTAGGGGTTTTCCCTTGAAATCTCGAGATTAACGCCATCCTGGCACATCTTGGCAAGCTCCTTGCAAAGTTGTGCTCGTTACACCCGCCAAATCATGAGCAACACACCTACTTTCAACCCCAACCTCAAGTTCATTCGGATCATTGAGCAGCACACCAATGGCCTGGTCGAGTTTGAGTTTGCCGTGGGCGAACCGGGCTTGTTTGTGGAGTTGCTGATGGCGCAGGCGCAGTTTGACGAGTTCTGTGTCATGCAGGGCGTGACCCCCACCCAGGGGCCGCTGCCCACCGCACAGAGCATTGAAGAGCAGGAATGGGACTGGAGTTTGCGCGCTGCGCGCGACCAGCATTTGCGTCATGACAACAAGGCCTGACACCGGCCAACTACCCGAGGAGACACCTAGACATGCACATTGATCTACGCACCGTCAACATCGAGCCCCTGCGGCAGACGTTTGACCACATTGCCGCACGTATTGGCCCCAACAAGCCAGCATCACGCTACCTGGAAGGCACGATGGACGTGCAGGCCGCAGCCAACTACCACTACCGCCCCACCTGGGACCCCGAGCACGAGATTTTTGATGCCACGCGCACCGCCATCACCATGAAAGACTGGTATGCGCTGAAAGACCCGCGCCAGTTGTATTACGGCTCTTACACCGCTTCTCGCGCCCGTATGCAGGAAACCACCGAGGCCGACTTTGAGTTTGTTGAAACCCGTGGTTTGGCCGAGGTGTATGACGAAACCGCCCGCCGCACCGCGCTGGACTTCTACATTCCGCTGCGCCACGTGGCCTGGGGAGCCAACATGAACGGCGCCTCGATGTGTGCTTACGGTTTTGGCACAGCCATCACCCAGCCCTGCCTGTACCAGGGCATGGACCAACTTGGCGTGGCGCAGTACCTGACCCGCATGGGCCTGGTGCTGGGCGATGAATCCGAAGTACAGGCCGCCAAACAAGCCTGGATGGACGCGCCCCAATGGCAGGAACTGCGCCGCTATGTGGAAGACACGCTGGTCATCAAGGACTGGTTTGAGATGTTTGTCGCCCAGCATGTGGCGCTGGATGCCATGCTGTTTGGCCTGGCCTACAAAGAAGTGGATCAGGCGCTCAACGACAAAGCCGGGCCCACCGTGTCCCTGCTGACACGTTTTCAGACCGAGCTGCTGGAAGACAGCAGCAAGTGGGTCGATGCCTGTTTGAAAACCGCCGCCGCCGAGAACCACGAGAACAAGGCACAGTTGCAAGAGTGGATTGCCCACTGGCGTGGCCGTGCCGCGCAAGCATTGCAACCCTTGGCACAGCAAGCGCTCGGCGCTGATGCTGATGCCGCTTTGGCCCGCGTGTCGGCCCGACTCGATGCCCGCCTGGTCAAGGCCGGGCTGCTGGCCTGAACACCCCTGGAGCAACACCATGTCCAACGTATTTATTGCCTTTCAAAGAAACGAAGAAACCCGCAGCATTGTGGATGCCATCCTGGCCGACAACCCTGAGGCGGTGGTCAACATGCAACCCGCCATGGTCAGGATCGACGCGCCCAACACGATGGTGATCCGCCGCAGCACGGTGGAGGAGCAGATGGGTCGCCCCTTCGACTTGCAGGAGTTACACGTCAACCTGATCACGCTCACCGGCCACATCGACGAGACCGAAGACGAGTTCACGCTGAGCTGGAAACACTGAGCCCGCTCACGCCAATCCCTCATTCCTACCCAAGCCCCCAAGCTAAAACGGAGACAACTCATGGACATGAAAGTCAAACAGAAAAAGCTCAACCTGAAAGATCGCTACAACCTGATGACGCGCGATCTGGACTGGGAGCCAAGCTACCAAAAGAAGAGCGACATCTTCCCCTACCTCGCGTATGAGGGCATCAAGATTCACGACTGGAGCAAGTTTGAAGACCCGTTCCGCCTGACGATGGACGCCTACTGGAAATACCAGGCCGAGAAAGAGAAAAAGCTCTACGCCATCATCGACGCGTTCAACCAGAACAACGGCCACTTGCAGGTGACCGATGCGCGCTACATCAACGCGCTCAAGCTGTTCCTCACCGGCGTGTCGCCGCTCGAATACATGGCGCACCGGGGCTTTGCCCATGTGGGTCGGCAGTTGGGTGGTGCTGGGCCGCGCGTGGCCTGCCTGATGCAGTCGCTGGATGAAATTCGCCACTCGCAGACGCAGATTCACTCGATGTCGAACTACAACAAGTTCTACAACGGCTTCCAGAATTTCCGCCACCAGCATGACCGCGTGTGGTACCTGTCGGTGCCCAAGTCGTTCTTTGACGATGCGGTCACCGCCGGGCCGTTTGAGTTCATGGTGTCGATTGGTTTTGCGTTTGAATACGTGCTGACCAACCTGTTGTTTGTGCCTTTCGTTTCAGGCGCAGCCTACAACGGCGACATGGCGGCCATGGCCTTTGGCTTCTCGGCACAAAGTGACGAAGCCCGCCACATGACGCTGGGCCTGGAGATGATCAAGTTCATCCTGGAGCAAGACCCGGACAACCTGCCCATCGTGCAGCGCTGGATCGACAAGTGGTTCTGGCGCGGCTACCGCGTGCTGACCTTGGTGGCCATGATGATGGACTACATGTTGCCCAAGCGCGTGATGAGCTGGAAAGAAGCCTGGGAAACCTATGCCGAGCAAAACGGCGGTGCCCTGTTTGCCGACCTGGCCCGCTACGGCATCACCGTGCCCGCCGGTTGGACACAGGCCTGCAAGGACAAGGACCACATTTCGCACCAGGCCTGGGCTACCTTCTACAACTACGGCGCAGCCGCACCGTTCCACACCTGGACACCGTCCGAGTCAGAAATGGAATGGTTGTCAGCCAAGTACCCCGACACTTTCGACAAGTACTACCGGCCACGTTTTGAGCACTGGGCCAAAGAGGCGGCAGAAGGCAAGCGCTTCTACAACACCACGTTGCCGATGCTGTGCCAGACCTGCCAGATTCCGATGGTCTTCACCGAGCCGGACGACCCGACCAAGATCGCCTACCGCGAGTCCGACTACAGCGGCATGAAGTACCACTTTTGCTCTGATGGCTGCAAAGGCATCTTCGACCATGAGCCCGAGAAATACATCCAGGCCTGGATGCCGGTGCACCAGATCTACCAAGGCAACTGCTTCACCCCCGAGGCAGACCCGAGCGCCCCTGACTTCAACCCGCTGGCCGAAGTGCTCAAGTGGTACCGCATGGAAATGGGCCGCGACAACCTCGACTTTGAAGGCTCGCAAGACCAGAAAAACTTCAAGGCCTGGCGCGATCTGGCCACCGCCAACTGAGCCCCATTGCAGGAGACACATTCATCATGACAACGACTTCCGTTCGCCCCTATCCCCACATCCAGAAGGACACCGTGGACAAGTTCCCGGCCCCGCTGCTCTACATCGGCTGGGAAGACCACCTGATGTTCTGCGCACCGTTTTGCCTGCCGCTGCCGCCAACCCTGAAGTTTGGCGACATGCTGGCCGGCCCGCTGCCCGGCGTGTTTGGCGCTCACCCCGACTTTGCCAAGATCGACTGGAGCGCCGCCGAGTGGTTCAAGTCTGGCAAAGCCTGGAAACCGGATGTCAACAAAACCCTGGCTGAAAACGGCCTGGGCCACAAGGACGTGATCCGCTTTCGCACCCCAGGCCTGCATGGCTTGAACGGTTCGTGCAACTGAGAGGGATGAGGCGCTGATGAGCTATCAACTCACCATCGAGTCGACCGGGCAGGTGCTGGATGTCGAGGACGGTCAAACCATTCTCGACGCGGCCCTGCGTGCTGGCATCTACCTGCCGCACGCCTGCTGCCACGGCCTGTGTGCGACCTGCAAGATTGACGTGACCGACGGTGAAGTCGACCATGGCGCGGCCTCCAACTTTGCGCTGATGGACTATGAGCGCGAAGAAGGCAAGGCGCTGGCCTGCTGTGCCACGCTGGAGTCGGATGTCACCATCAACGCCGAGATCGACGATGAGCCCGATGCCCGCAACCTGCCGGTGCACGACTACAGCGGCACGGTGTCGCGCATCGTTGACCTGACCCCCACCATCAAGGGCATCTGGATCAAGCTGGATGCCGGGCAAAGCCTGGACTTTCAGGCTGGGCAGTACGTCAATCTGGTGGTGCCGGGTGAGGCCCAACGCCGCGCGTTTTCCATTGCCAGTGCACCCTCGGCGCGTGGCGAGATTGAGCTCAATATCCGCCGCGTACCCGGTGGGCGCGCCACCGCATGGATTCACGACGAACTCAAAGTGGGTGATGCGCTGCGTTTCGCCGGCCCCTATGGCCGCTTCTTTGTGCGCCAGACGCAGCATGTGGCAGCCCAACTGCCCTACCTGTTTCTGGCCGGTGGCTCCGGCCTGTCCAGCCCGCGTTCAATGATTCTGGATTTGCTGGCGCAAGGCATCCGCTTGCCCATCACCCTGGTCAACGGCGCACGCAGCCAGGCCGAGCTGTACCACCACGACGAGTTCACCGCGCTGGCCGCACAGCACCCCCAGTTTGACTATGTGCCGGTGCTCTCCAACGAGCCCGAAGACAGTGGCTGGACGGGGGCGCGTGGTTTTGTGCACGACGCGGCCAAGGCGCATTTCAGCAATGACTTTCGCGGGCGCAAAGCCTACCTGTGTGGGCCACCTTTGATGATTGATGCCTGCATCAACACCCTGATGCAGGGGCGCTTGTTTGAGCGCGACATCTACACCGAAAAGTTCATCTCGGCGGCCGACGCACAGCAGGTGCGCAGCCCCTTGTTTCGCAAGCTGTAAAGCCATGGTGATCTACACCGTAACCATTGAAGACGACGGCAGCAGCTACCGCTGCTTTGAGTCTCAAACGCTGCTCGAAGGCATGGAGTCTCTGGGCAAAAAAGGCATTCCGGTGGGCTGCCGTGGCGGCGGCTGCGGGGTCTGCAAGGTGCAGGTGCTGACGGGCAGCTACACCAAGCGGGTCATGAGCCGCGAACACATCAGTGAGTCTGACGAGGCCCAGGGTTGTGTGCTGGCCTGCCGGGTGCGCCCGACCAGCCCGATTGACCTGCGAGTGGTTGGAGCAATGAAAAAAAACGTCTGTCGGGCGGTTGAACCGTCAGGTGTTCCTTCTTTATCAACCTGAAGAAAAACTGGAGACAACAAAATGGCAATGACAGGTGTTTTGCGTCCGGGCCACGCCCAATTACGCGTGCTCGACATGGATGAGTCGGTCAAGTTCTATACCGACGTGATGGGCCTGGTGGAAACCGGCCGTGACGCTTCTGGCCGTGTCTACTTCAAGACCCGCGCCGAGCGTGACCACAACAGCATCGTGCTGCGCCGTGCCGACCGCGCCGGGCTGGATTTTTTCGCCTACAAGGTGCTCAACAAGGCCACACTGGAAGAGCTGGACGGCAAGCTCAAGGCCTATGGTGTGGTGACGGAACGTATTCCCGCGGGCGAGATGCTGGAAACCGGTGAACGGGTGCGTTTCCAGATTCCCACCGGCCACACCATCGAGCTGTATGCCGAGAAAACCGACGTGGGCAACGGCATGACTTACAACGACCCCGAGGTGGATGTGGTCGATGGCAAGGGCATCCGCCCGATCCGTATGGACCACGCGCTGCTCTACGGCGGCGACATTGATGGCTCACGCAAGCTGTTTGAAGAAGTGCTGGGCTTTAACCTGGTGGAGCGTGTCAAGCTCGAAGACGGTGCGACCGACCTGGCGGTCTGGCTGACCTGCAGCGCCAAGGCGCATGACCTGGCCATGGTGCGCCACAGCGAAGACAACAAGTTGCACCACGTGGCCTTTCAGTTGGCCAGCTGGGAGCAGGTGCTGCGCGCCGCCGACATCATGAGCATCAACCGCGTCTCGATTGACATCGGCCCGACACGCCACGGCATCACGCAAGGCACCACCATCTACTTCTTTGACCCGTCGGGTAACCGTCTGGAGACCTTCTGCGGTGGCTACGACCATTACCCGGACAACCACCCCATCACCTGGAGCTGGGAGCACGTAGGCCGCGGCATTTTCTACCACGACCGCAAACTTAACCCGGCTTTCCTGAGCGTATTGACCTGAGACTTCACAAGAAGAAAGAAGTTGGCTTCCATGACACATCCTGATTTGGCTTCATGCAGCGTGGCGCAGCGGGTCATTGATGCGGTGGCGGCCAGTGACGCGGTGCGCGCCAGTGTGGCGCATGCCGCTTCACTGGGCATTCGTATCAACGTGGCGGTGGTGGACTCTGGCGGTAACCTGGCGGCGTTTTTACGCATGCCGGGTGCGTTTTTGCATTCGATCGACATTGCCATCGACAAGGCTTACACCGCGGCCAGCTTTGGCTTGCCCACCAGCCAGTGGCACGCCGCCCTGCAACAGCATTCCGACGCGGTACGCGAAGGTATTGTGCGCAGGCCGCGGTTTGTGGGCTTCGGCGGAGGTTTGCCCATGGTTGAAAACGGTCAACGCATTGGCGGTATCGGTGTCTCGGGTGGCTCCGAGGAGCAGGACGAAGCCTGTGCACAAGCGGGCTTGTCCGCCATTGGATTGAAGAGCTGACTTTCATGGCCCGGGTGGCCACACTGCGGGCCATGAAAGTTATTTCACGTTAACGGCGCAGGGCAAGCCTTGCTGCGCCACTTTTGGAAGTTTGTATATGAAAGACATCAAGAACTTTATCAACGGCCAGTACGTTACCAACGTCAGCGGCAAAACCTATGAGAAACGCAACCCGGTGGACAACTCGCTGATTGGGCTGGTGCATGAAGCTGGTCAGCCCGAGGTGGATGCGGCGGTGGCCGCCGCCCGCGCTGCCTTGCACGGGCCCTGGGGTAAGCTGTCGGTGGTGGAGCGCTGCGCCATGCTGGACGGCCTGGTGGCCGAAATCAACCACCGCTTTGACGACTTCTTGCAGGCTGAGGTGGCCGATACCGGCAAGCCCGCACACCTGGCTTCGCACATCGACATTCCGCGTGGTGCGGCCAACTTCAAAATCTTCACCGACACCATCAAGAATGTGTCCACCGAGTCGTTCGAGATGCGTACGCCCGACGGCAAAACCGCCCGCAGCTATGGCGTGCGTACACCGCGCGGAGTGATTGCCATCATATGCCCGTGGAACCTGCCGCTGCTGCTGATGACCTGGAAGTGCGGCCCGGCCATGGCCTGCGGCAACACCGTGGTGGTGAAGCCGTCCGAGGCCACGCCCAGCACCGCCACACTCTTGGGCGAGGTGATGAACAAGGTGGGTGTGCCACCCGGTGTCTACAACGTGGTGAACGGCTTTGGGGTCAATTCCGCAGGTTCCTTCCTGACCGCCCACCCCGGTGTCAACGGCATCACCTTCACGGGTGAGACCAAAACCGGTACCGCCATCATGAAGGCCGCCGCCGACGGCATTCGCCCGGTGTCCTTGGAGCTGGGGGGCAAAAACGCCGCGGTGGTGTTTGCCGATTGCGACTTTGACAATGCCATCGCCACCGTGACCCGCTCGGTGTTCGAGAACTGCGGCCAGGTCTGTCTGGGTACCGAGCGTGTCTATGTGGAGCGGCCGATTTTTGACAAATTCGTCGCCGCGCTCAAAGTCAAGGCCGAGGGCATGAAGCCTGGCCGCCCGTTTGACCATGACACCAAGATTGGCCCGCTGGTCAGCAAAATCCACCAGAAAAAAGTGCTGTCTTACTACGCCCGTGCCAAGGAGGAGGGCGCGACCATCGTCTTTGGTGGTGGTGTGCCTGACATGCCTGACGATTTGAAAGACGGCTGCTGGGTCGAGCCCACCATCTGGACCGGCCTGCCCGAAACCGCCAGTGTGGTGCGCGAAGAAATCTTTGGCCCCTGCTGCCACATCCAACCTTTTGACACCGAAGAAGAAGCGGTTCGCATGGCCAATGACACCAAGTACGGTCTGGCCACCTCCATCTACACCCAGGACATCAGCCGTGCCAGTCGTGTGGCCACACAAATTGAGGTGGGCCTGTGCTGGATCAACAGCTGGTTCCTGCGCGACCTGCGCACGCCGTTTGGGGGCTCCAAACAATCCGGCATCGGGCGTGAAGGTGGGTTGCACTCACTGGAGTTCTACACCGAGTTGCGCAATGTGATGGTCAAGTACTGAGCCCAGAGCCATGACACAGAACCCTGAAATCGGCCGCTCCATCGTCACGGGTGGTTTTGCCACCAACCTGCACGATGTCGGCAGCGGTGCACCGGTGCTGCTGATCCACGGCTCCGGCCCCGGTGTCAGTGCC
Source organism: Rhodoferax lithotrophicus (assembly GCF_019973615.1). GTDB lineage: Bacteria > Pseudomonadota > Gammaproteobacteria > Burkholderiales > Burkholderiaceae_C > Rhodoferax > Rhodoferax lithotrophicus. The sequence goes on from NZ_AP024238.1 coordinate 1,028,729, forward strand.
TGGGCCAACTGGCGGCTGCTGTTGCCGGTGCTGTCACAAACCCGCCGGGTGATTGCGCCCGACATGCGTGGCTTTGGCTTTACCCAGCGCCCCATTGACCCGGCAGACTCTAGCGCCTACAGCATGGCCGCTTGGGTGCAGCAGGCGGTGGATGTGCTGGACGCGCTGAACATCGCGCAGGCCGATCTGGTGGGCAATTCGTTTGGCGGTGCGCTGGCCCTGGCGCTGGCCATCAAGCACCCCAAGCGTGTTCGCCGCCTGGTGTTGATGGGCAGCGTGGGTGTGCCGTTTGCCATCACCCCCGGGCTGGATGCGGTGTGGGGCTACACACCGTCCATCGACCACATGCGGGCCTTGCTCGACATCTTTGCCTTCAGTCGTGCGCTGGTGACCGACGAGTTGGCGCAGTTGCGTTACCAGGCCAGCATCCAGCCCGGGTTTCAGGAGGCCTTTGCCGCCATGTTCCCGGCCCCGCGCCAGCGTTGGGTGGATGCCATGACCAGCCCCGAGGCGGCCATTCGCGCCTTGCCCCATGAGACGCTGGTGGTGCACGGGCGCGAAGACCAGGTCATTCCGCTGGCCAACTCTCTGACCCTGGCGCAGTGGATACCGCAGGCCCAGTTGCATGTGTTTGGCCTGTGTGGCCACTGGACGCAGATTGAACATGCGGCGCGTTTTGCCCGGCTGGTGGAGAACTTCCTGGCAGAAGCGGATGCCAAGGCTGCTTGATGGTCACCCAAAACACTACTATTTTTATAGCTTTTTGCGCTTGTGTAATAAGCGCCAGAGGCCTAAAACACTCTTATTTTTAACTTCATACACAGGATGGATACCGCCATGGATACCCAATTGATCAACACCCTGGGCGACGAGCTTTACCACGCCATGAGCACCCAGACCGTGGTGGACCCGCTCACCACACGTTACCCCGGCATCACCATCGAGAACGCGTACCACATCCAGCAGCGCATGTTGTCTCGCCGCTTGAGCGCCGGTGAACGCATCGTTGGCAAAAAGATTGGCGTGACCTCTGCCGCCGTCATGAACATGCTGGGCGTTTACCAGCCCGACTTTGGTTACCTGTTGGACGGCATGATCTACAACGAAGGCCAGTCGATTGACGCGGCCACGCTGATCCAGCCCAAGGCCGAGGGCGAGATTGCCTTCATCCTGAAAAAAGACCTGATGGGCCCCGGCATCAGCAATGCCGACGTGCTGGCCGCCACCGAGTGTGTGATGCCGTGTTTTGAGATTGTGGACAGCCGCATCCGCGACTGGAAGATCAAGATTCAGGACACCGTGGCCGACAACGCCTCGTGTGGCGTGTTTGTGCTGGGTGACCGCGCCGTAGACCCGCGCCGCATCGACCTGTCCACCTGCGGCATGGTGCTGGAGAAAAACGGCGAAATCATCGGCACTGGCGCGGGCGCTGCTGCCCTGGGCTCCCCGGTGAACGCCGTAGCCTGGCTGGCCAACACTCTGGGTCGCCTAGGCATTGGCATGAAGGCCGGTGAAGTGATCCTGTCCGGCGCGCTGGCGGCCATGGCCCCGGCCAAGGCTGGTGACAACTTCCGCGTGTCGATTGGCGGCCTGGGCTCTTGCTCGGTGCGTTTTCACTAGGGCAGGCAAGTCATGGCAGAAGCGACGCTCGACAAACCCGCTGGCGCGGTCACGGTGCTGGTCACGCGCCGGGTCAAGGCCGGGCACGAGGCGGCGTTTGAGCGCACGTCGGGCGACATGACCGCCGCCGCCAGCGCCTTCCCTGGTTACCTGGGTGGGCAACTGATCCGCCCCGAGGCCGAAGAAGGCAGTGACGACCCCGCGCTCTACCACGTGGTGTTTGCCTTTGACAGCGCGGAGCACCTGCAGGGCTGGCAACAGTCGCCCACCCGCTCACTCGGGCTGGCGGCGATTGCGCCACACATTGAGAGCCAAACGGTGCGCCAGGTCAGTGGCTTGGGCTACTGGTTTGCGGCACCGGTGGGGCCCAAACAGAACCCGCCGCCGCGCTGGAAAGTGGCGGTGGTCACCTGGCTGGGCATTTTTCCGACGGTGTATGTCTTGTTTCTGACTGTGGCCCCGTTTCTGGCCGACTGGCCCTTGCTGCCACGGGTGATGCTGCTGACAGCGCTGGTGGTTTTACTCATGACCTGGCTGGTGGCCCCGCAACTGACCCGTTGGCTCAAGCCTTGGCTGTACCCGGCGGTGCGCCAGGTTTCATAAGGAATCCAAGATGGATCTTCAACTCACAGGCAAGCGGGCGCTGGTCACCGGTTCAACTTCCGGCATTGGCTGGGCCACGGCGCGTGAACTGGCGGCCGAGGGGGCCCATGTGATCCTCAATGGCCGCGACCCGGCCCGCTTGGCCAGCGCGGTGGCGCGTATTCAGTCCGAGCTGCCAGAGGCCGTGGTGGATGGTGTGTTGGCCGACCTGTCATCCGCCGCTGGTTGCCAGCGCCTGCTGGATGCCGCAGGCGAAGTCGACATTCTGGTCAACAACCTGGGCATTTTTGAGCCCAAAGCCTTCGAGCAGATCACCGACGAAGACTGGCTGCGCTTTTTTGAAGTCAACCTGCTCAGTGGCGTGCGTCTGGCGCGCCACCACCTGCCACGCATGAAGGCGCGCGGCTGGGGTCGCATGGTGTTTATCTCCAGCGAGTCGGGCATCTGTCCGCCCGCCGAGATGGTGCACTACGGCATGACCAAGTCGGCGCAGTTGTCGGTGTCACGCGGTTTGGCGGAAACCTGTGTTGGCACCGGTGTCTCGGTGAATGCCGTGCTGCCAGGCCCCACGCGCACCGAAGGCGTGGGCGATTTCTTTGCCAAGCTGGCGCGTGAGGCGGGCCAGACGCTGGCCGATGCCGAACGGGATTTCTTCCAGCACGCCCGCCCGACCTCGCTCTTGCAACGCTTTATTGAACCGGCTGAGGTCGCGGCCATGGTCACTTATGTCTGCAGTCCGCGTTCTGCCGCCACCAACGGTGCCGCCCTGCGCGTCGAAGGTGGCGTGGTGCGCTCTCTTATTTAACTTTTTACCTACGGAGTCTTCATGAAAAAAATCAAATGCGCCCTGATCGGGCCCGGCAACATCGGCACCGACCTGCTGGCCAAATTACAACGCAGCCCGGTGCTGGAACCGGTCTGGATGGTCGGCATCGACCCCAATTCCGACGGCCTCAAACGCGCCCGCGAGATGGGCATCAAAACCACCGCCGAGGGTGTGGACGGTCTGGTGCCCCACATGGTGGCTGACGGTGTGCAAATCGTCTTTGATGCCACCAGCGCCTATGTGCACGCAGAAAACAGCCGCAAGGTCAACGCCCTGGGGGCGCTGATGATCGACCTGACCCCCGCCGCCATCGGCCCGTTTTGTGTGCCGCCGGTAAACCTGATTGCCCACGTGGGCAAAGGCGAGATGAATGTCAACATGGTCACCTGCGGTGGCCAGGCCACGATCCCGATGGTGGCCGCAGTGAGCCGGGTGCAGCCGGTGGCCTATGGCGAAATTGTCGCCACCGTGTCGAGCAAATCCGCTGGCCCCGGCACCCGCAAGAACATTGACGAATTCACCCGCACCACCGCCAGTGCGGTGGAAAAGGTGGGCGGCGCCAAAAAAGGCAAAGCCATCATCATCCTGAACCCGGCCGAGCCACCACTGATCATGCGCGACACCGTGCATTGCCTGACCGAGACCGAACCCGACCAGACCAAGATCACCGAATCGATCCACGCCATGATCAAGGAAGTGCAAAAGTACGTGCCCGGTTACAAGCTGGTCAACGGCCCGGTGTTTGACGGTAACCGCGTCTCCGTCTTCCTGGAAGTCGAAGGCCTGGGCGACTACCTGCCCAAGTACGCCGGCAACCTCGACATCATGACCGCCGCTGCCGCCCGCACGGCGGAAATGTTTGCTGAAGAAATCATCGCGGGCCGCTTGACGCTCAAAGCCGTACAAGCCTGACCCCATCCTGGAGAACAACCATGACACAAGCCAAAAAAATCACCCTGCACGACATGACCCTGCGCGACGGCATGCACCCCAAGCGCCACCTGATGACGCTGGAGCAGATGAAAACCATTGCCTGCGGGCTGGATGCAGCGGGCATTCCGCTGATCGAAGTCACCCACGGCGACGGCCTGGGCGGCTCCTCCGTCAACTACGGCTTTCCGGCGCACACCGACGAGGAATACCTGGGCGCGGTGATTCCGCTGATGAAACAGGCCAAAATTTCGGCACTGCTGCTGCCCGGCATCGGCACCGTCGACCATTTGCTGATGGCCAAAGACCTCGGCGTGAACACCATCCGTGTCGCCACCCACTGCACCGAGGCCGATGTGTCCGAGCAGCACATCACCAAGGCGCGTGCGCTGGGTATGGACACCGTGGGCTTTTTGATGATGGCGCACATGGCCAGCCCGGAAAAACTGGTCAGCCAGGCGCTGCTGATGGAAGGTTATGGGGCCAACTGCATCTACGTGACAGACTCGGCTGGCCACCTGCTGCCAGACGGTGTCAAGGCCCGCCTGAGCGCGGTGCGTGCCGCCCTCAAACCCGAGACCGAGCTGGGTTTCCACGGTCACCACAACCTGGCCATGGGTGTGGCCAACTCGATTGCCGCCATTGAAGTCGGGGCCACCCGCATCGACGCGGCAGCCGCTGGCCTGGGCGCGGGCGCGGGCAACACGCCGATGGAAGTGCTGGTGGCGGTGCTGGACCTGATGGGCATTGCCACCGGCGTGGACGTGTACAAGATTCAGGACGTGGCCGAAGATTTGGTGGTGCCGATCATGGACTTCCCGATTCGTATCGACCGCGACGCACTCACGCTGGGCTACGCCGGGGTCTATGGCTCCTTCCTGCTGTTTGCCAAACGGGCTGAGAAGAAATACGGCGTGAGCGCCCGTGACATCCTGGTCGAAATGGGCCGCCGTGGAATGGTCGGCGGGCAGGAAGACATGATTGAAGACACCGCCATGACGCTCGCTCGCGCACGCAGCAAAGCCTAAGCAAGGAACCCCATGAAACTCGATACACAAACCATCCACGCGCTGGCCGACCGGCTGGAAAACTGCCAGTTGCAGCAACAAGACACCACCAAAATCACCGACGACCACCCTGACATGGACTGGGACGATGCCTACGCCATTCAGGACGAAATTCGCCGCCGCAAAGTGGCCCGTGGCCTGCGCGTGATTGGCCTCAAATCTGGCCTGACTTCCCACGCCAAGATGAAACAAATGGGCGTCAACTCCCCGGTGTTTGGCTTCATGACCGACGACTATGCCGTGCCCGATGGCGGCGAATGCAAGGTCAGTGAACTGATCCACCCCAAGGTCGAGCCCGAGATTGCCTTCGTCACCAAAACCGAATTACGCGGCCCCGGCTGCCACATCGGCACGGTGCTGGCGGCCACCGACTTTGTGCTGCCCGGCATTGAGGTCATCGACAGCCGCTACCGCGACTTCAAATTTGACCTGAAAAGCGTGGTGGCCGACAACACCTCGGCAGCACGTTTTGTGGTGGGCGGCCAGCCCATGAACGTCAGCGACTGCGACCTGCGCACCGTAGGTGTGGTGATGGAAAAGAACGGCGTGCCGGTGGCCTTTGGTGCCGGAGCCGCCGTGTTGGGCCACCCGGCGGCCGCCATCGCCGCCCTGGCCAACCACCTGGGCGCTCGCGGTGAATGTATTCCCGCAGGTACGCTGATTTTGTCCGGCGGCATCACCGAAGCCGTGGCCGTGCAAGCCGGTGACAACATCACCCTGCGCGTGCAAGGCATGGGCAGCACCAGCATCCGTTTTGTTTGAACTTCATTTCTCAGGAGAACCCCCATGCCCTTTGCCCAAATCTACATGATTGAAGGCCGCACCGAAGAACAAAAACGCGCCGTCATCGAAAAAGTCAGCGCCGCCCTGGTCGAAGCCACCGGCACCCCGATAGCCAACGTGCGCGTCTGGATTCACGACGTGCCCAAGGAGAATTGGGGCATTGCGGGGGTGAGTGCGAAGGATTTGGGGCGCTGAGGGTTACAAGGAAAATAGGGCTGTAGCGCAGGTTTTATAAGCGTAAGCAGCTATTTATTTTGCAGTTGACTTGCTCTTGGCAAAGTCGCCTCAACCATGGGCCTGTGGAGCAATTGCCTCGCCGTTGGCGCAGTTGCCCCTAACCCATGCGATGGCGACCAGCAGGCCTGCGCCCTGAACACCCGCATTGCCCAACAACTGCCTTTGACAAGCGGCAGCTTCAGAGTCACCAACTTTTCAAACTACTCGGGTGAATCAATTCAAACCTGCTCGCCAATCAGTCGTCATTCGCGCTTGAACTCGCGCTGCATTCTTGTTGGCATCCCTTCGAGAAAACGCTGAATGCTGTGTGAGTTAGCGTGTTGCTCAACTTTCTTTACTTGTGGGCAAAAAGTCGCAAAATTTTGGAGTACAAACGAAGCGATAAGAAATCATCTACCCCATTTTTGATCTCTAACGAGACGTAAAAATGTCAATGAATAGGGGTTGCGCACGATCTATAAAAGGTGTGCCAGCCAGGTTTTACGCAGGAGATGCACGTGAATGAATTTACCTTGCGCCAGAAGTTCGGCTTTGGCATTGTCACGGTCTTGGTGGTGTCACTGATGGTCATGCTGGGGGGACGCTTTCTTTCCAAGGGCGCACGCTTTCACTATCTTGAGCGAGAGCATCTGGCGGCCGTGATGCAAATGAAATTGGAATTGCAACGGGCGACATCAGGTGAATCTGTCGACAAAGGTACCGTGTTCAAGCTGATCGACAAGGCGCAAGCTGCGGCGGTGCAAGCCGATGGTGAGCTTTTTGGTGTCGAACAAACGCTGTTTCGTATATTGGGATTTCGAGACATCATTGAATTGCCGCTCAAAGACTATGCAGAGATGGGCCATATGCGCAAGGTGATTGAGGCTGCTCCTGGGAACGCCATGAGTGCAGAGTTGGTCAAGAGTTTGCAGCCCGATGTGAGTGCAACGCAGGACAATTCGGATCGCTTTGGCCCACTGGTCGTAGAGGCGGTGGCATTTATCAAAATACTGGTGATTTTCCTCAATCTGCTGGGAAGCCTGCTCCTTCTGGCCTCGTTTTGGTTGATACGCCAAGGCGTGCTGGGTCCTCTGAATGAGGCGGTGCAATTGGCACGGCGCATTGCACAGGGCGACCTTCAGGGCGATGTTGTGGCACGCACAACCGACGAAATCGGACTGCTGATGACTTCACTGGCCGAGATGCAAGGAAATCTGGCCAAGATGGTTGCCAATGTGCGCCACAGTGCAGAGAGCTTGCAAATATCCAGCACCGAGATTGCTCAAGGCAACCACGACCTGAGTTCCCGCACCGAAAGCCAAGCCAGTGCTCTGGAACAGACATCCGCGTCTATGGAGGAACTGGGCTCGGCATTCAAACAAAACTCAGACAGTGCCCGACAGGTGAACCAGTTGGCCGTGAACGCCTCGACTGTTGCGGTTCACGGCGGTGAAGTTGTGGCACAAGTCGTCGACACCATGAAGGGCATCAACGATGCATCCCGCAAAATCTCGGAAATCATTGGGGTCATTGATGGCATCGCTTTTCAGACCAACATACTGGCCCTGAATGCTGCAGTGGAGGCCGCAAGGGCGGGCGAACAAGGCCGAGGCTTTGCCGTCGTAGCCAGTGAAGTACGCAGTCTGGCGGGGCGCTCGGCAGATGCCGCCAAGGAGATCAAGAATCTGATCAATGCCAGCGTCGAGCGTGTGGAGCAGGGTACGGTCCTGGTGGATCAGGCGGGAACCACCATGACCGAGGTTGTCACTTCCATACGACGTGTTACAGATCTGGTCAGTGAAATCAGTTCCGCGAGCAGTGAGCAAAGTGCCGGCGTGTCACAGGTTGGTGAGGCAGTTGCTCAAATGGACAAGGCCACCCAGCAAAATGCGGCACTGGTTGAGGAAATGGCCGCGGCAGCCAGTAGTTTGAAATCACAAGCTGAGGAACTGGTTCAGACCGTTGCGGTATTTAATCTTGGTGCCCATCAAAGCACCGTCCAAACTCCGGTTCACTCGGGGACTCCCAAGAGAACACCGTTCAAAGGCGGTGAGCATCGTGCCATCCATGCAGGTTCGGCCGCGCCAAAGCCTGCGGGGAAAAAACCAATGGTGGCCAGGCCTGTGCCGCTACCCAAGCCGGTGACAAGCGCCAAGCCACCAATTGCTGGTGATGATGATCAATGGGAAACCTTTTGACTAGCACCTGGTTTGTGAACTGCAACGTCAACGTCCAAGAGCGTGAAGCAGGTATAGCCCACGATCTTCCCGCTACGCGAGAAACCAAGTTCAATTCCATCGGTTGAAGATTCAAACCCAAGCGTCAGGACGTGATCACATTTGCACTCTCCAACCGTTGCACCGCCATGGTGAGCGCCGGAATGGATGCGAAGCAACTTGATGTTCAGGGCCGTCGCATGAAGCTCACTGCGGATGCACAACGGGAATGCCGACACCTGGATGCTGAGATTCCCGTTGCGGAAAAGCAAGAAAAGCTTGTCAAACAACAAGCTTTGGCAGATGTTCAGGCGCAGCTATTTCGCATGCGCAGGAGTTTTCGTGAACTGGGTTGCTAAGCCGCTTTTCTCTGTATTTTTCAGCGAACAGTTGCCGAAGCCGATCACCAACGTGCGCGTCTGGATTCAGGACGTTCCCAAGGAGAATTGGAGGATTACAGGGGTGAGTGCGAAGGAGTTGGTGCGCTGAGGGTTATGTGAGAAATTTGGCTGTAGCGCTTTTAAATATTGCGCAAGTAGCTATCGAAAGTAAAGCTAAAGATGTGGAATTCGGTCACTTCCGAGCAGAGGCATTGGGTATTTCGACTGTCGTAAAGAGCTACGCGAGAAGAAGGTAGGCATGATCAAACAACTGTCGTCTTGTTTGTAATCTTGCTGGGCTTGTCAAACTCCATTTCCCCATCCCCAACCTTCAGCTTCAATTTGGAGGCGCTCCCCATCAACGCAGATGCCAATTCATCAGCTGGATGAATAACCCGCTCAGGTTCGCTCATTGGGTTTACAAACAATCCGTTTGTAATGCTCGACAGCAACTCTGTAGGAATGGCCGAATCAGTTTCCTTGCGCCACTCCAAACAATGTCAGCGCCGATTGAGTATTGAGCCACCCTGCCCTCGTGGCGCTACCCTGATCTCACTTTGCAGACGCAGTATTTGAGCCAGGTGATTGATGCCGCCCTCACCGAGGGTCTGCGGGCTGAGGCAAGTTACCTGAGCCGCTATGACCAGGCTGAGCAGGCGCTGAAACGGCGGGTCGAAGGCTCCAGCGAGGATTACGCGCGGATCATTCGCTCCATCACCCAAACGCGCAGTGTGTCGGCCAAGTTGAAGAAAACCCACCCGCTGGTTTTTGACGATGTCAGCCGCTCAGAGCGCATCGTGGCGGACATCCTGAGGTCTTTTGAGGTTACGGATGGGGATGAAGATGACGACGGTTTGAGCCCGATCACAACCGTGAAACCCGTCGTTTGAAGAGTCAGATCCAGGTGGAAATGCAAGACCTCAAAGCTCGAACTCAGCCCGGGCTATGACATGGTTCCAACCGGTTGCGGGGCGCTGGAGCACCAGTTCATGATCTCCGACACCCGCTGCGAGCCCAGCCTGTCTGAGGCGATGACGGTGGTGGATGACTTTGACTTGTCCCCTGTGAATGCTGCCAACGCCGTCCTCCAGATCATTGCCGTGGTCAACGATTGGCAGAGCCACTTTCGATCAGTGGGCGTGACCGAGGCCGACATCACCGAAGTTGCAGCCTTGATTGACGCGCCTGATTTGCTGGCGCAGCGGCAATCTTTCAGCGCCGAGGCCTATGCTTAAGCGGGCAAACCCTGGCGCAGGCGCAGTGCTGGGGCCAAGGCGTTTCGTTGAAGCGCTTCTGGCGCAGCAGATTGCGCATGGGCCAGCGCCCACCCTATGACACGTTCCGGCTTTTTGGCCAAGGCGACGCAAGCCGCCATGCGTCAATGATGGCGTAGGGTTATATGAAAAATTGGGCTGTAGCCCTGGGTTTATATGCGCAGGCAGCTATTGAATTTGTAGTTGACTTTAGGGGGCCATCTGTCAGTGCCTCAGTGTTCGTTGTGGAGCCACCGCAATACATTAGTTGCGCATGTTGCACGTTGGGCTAAATTTATGTATGATACTCATCATGCGAAAAACACCCAACATCCGAACCACAGCCAAAGAGGCCTCTCACGAGCGCATCGTGAGTGCGGCTGCCAAAGCCATCCGCCGTAGCGGCTATGACGGCACGGGTGTTGCCGACATCATGAAAGAAGCGGGTCTGACGCATGGCGCTTTCTACGCCCACTTTGCATCCCGCGAAGCCATGTTGGCTGAGGCTGCAGACCGTGCCGGTGCCGAATCCAATGCGCTGGCGGCAAGTGTCATTGCCGCCGTGCCACCAGAGCAGTCCTTACAGGCGCTCATGCAGCTCTATCTCTCGAAAGAGCATCTTGAGAGCATCGAGACCGGTTGCCCGGTTTCGGCACTTGGCTCTGAAATGCCACGCCAGTCGCCTGAGGTGCGTCGTGCAGCCACGTTGCGCATCAAGGAAATGATTGATCTGGTGGCCCGCCAGTTTCCTGACTGGGGGCAGCCCGGCGCACATGAGCGTGCACTGGTGACGGTGGCTACGATGGTTGGCACATTGATGCTGGCCCGCGCTGTCGATGATGCCGCGTTGTCTGATGCGCTGTGCAGCGCAAGCTTGAAAAGCCTCAGCTTGCCGAAAACCGAATCCATCGATTGACGTTTTTTTATTTAAAAATATGATGATCATCATGCGAAATATCTTAATTACCTCAATCATTGGGTTCCACCCCACCACTTTTTAACAAGAGGAAAACCATGAAAGCATTTACCGTTGATCGCTATGGAAAAAAGAGCTCTCTGCGCCTGGCAGATGTACCTACGCCTGAACTGCGTGACGACGAGGTCTTGGTCCAGGTGCATGCCGCCGGCGTGAACCTGGTGGACGCAAAAGTCCGCAATGGAGAGTTCAAACTTCTCCTCCCGTACCGCACACCCTTTGTTCTGGGCCACGACGTGGCCGGAGAAGTTGTCAAGGTCGGGCGGAACGTGCGGCAGTTCAAGCTTGGTGACGAGGTCTATGCCAGGCCGGACGATCTTCGCATCGGCACGTTCGCGGAATTCGTCCCTGTCAAGGAAGCTTCCCTGGCCCTCAAGCCCAAGAACCTGACGATGGAAGAAGCTGCGTCCATCCCGCTGGTCGCTTTGACGGTCTGGCAGGCACTGGTTGAGAGGGCCAAGCTGAAGAAAGGGCAAAAGGTCTTCGTTCAGGCTGGCTCTGGCGGTGTGGGCACATTTGCCATCCAGTTGGCCAAGCATCTGGGCGCAACTGTGGCGACCACCACCAGCACAGGCAATGTGGCTTGGGTGAAAAGCCTGGGCGCTGATGTCGTCATTGACTACAAAAAAGAAGATTTTGAAAAAGTCCTGAGCGGCTACGACGTTGTATTGAACAGCCAGGATGGCAAGACGCTGGAGAAGTCACTGAGTGTGCTCAAGCCCGGCGGACGGCTTATTTCCATTTCCGGCCCACCGGACCCACAGTTTGCCGACGACATGAAGGCACCCTGGTTGGTGAAGCAGGTCATGCGCATGCTGAGCTTGGGCACCCGAAGAAAAGCCAAACGCCTCGGTGTTGGCTACTCTTTCCTGTTCATGAAAGCCAACGGAAGCCAGTTGCGGCAAATCACACAGCTGATCGAGTCAGGTGCCATACGCCCGGTCATCGACAAAGTTTTTCCATTCGCCTCGACCAACGAGGCATTGGCTTACGTCGAAAGCGGCCGCGCCAAAGGCAAGGTCGTGATCAAGGTTCGCTGAATCGTTGCCACGGCTAATGCCATGGCACGTCTTTTTGTATGACGTTCGTCATACGTATTTCTCTTTTACCCCCAGGAGTCCCCATGAAAATCGAAAATTCTGTTGTTCTTATTACTGGCGCCAACCGTGGAATCGGTCTGGAATTTGCACGTGCTTTGCTTGCCCGTGGCGCACGCAAGGTCTACGCTGCGGCACGCAATCCCGCCACCGTGACCTTGGCCGGTGTCGAAGCTCTGCAACTTGATGTCACTCAACCTGAAGAGATCGCTGCTGCCGTTCAACAAGCGTCAGATGTGAGCTTGGTGATCAATAACGCCGGCATTGCCCAACCCGGCGGGTTTCTGGATCAGGACAGTGAAGCCGTCACACGCCGCATCTTTGAGACCAACTTCTTTGGCATGCTGAACATGAGCCAGGCCTTCGCACCCGTGCTCAGAGCCAATGGTGGCGGCGCACTGCTCAATGTGCTGTCGGTCGCGTCGTGGGTCAACGACGGCGGGTTAGCCGCCTATTCGGCCAGCAAGTCTGCCGCCTGGTCGCTGACCAACGCACTGCGCCACGAGCTGGCGGCGCAGAAGACCCAGGTACTGGGTTTGCACATGGCTTACGTGGACACCGACCTCACGCGGGGCTTCAACGTACCGAAGAGTAGCGCCGAAGACATCGTCCAGCGAGCACTTGACGGCTTGGAGGCGGGTGCTGACGAAGTGTTGGCCGATGCGTTGACCCAGCAAGTTCGGCAAGGACTGGTGGCACCACGCCCGGTTTACCTGCCACAGGCCAATTGAGCACAGACCATTGACCCCAAACAGCTATTCCAACATCGAAAGAGCCTGACCATGAACACCCATGCAATGCAATATTTATTGAAGACCGCGCTGTTAGGGCTTGCCATGGCTGCGCCCCTTCTTCCTGTGACAGTGAGCGCCGCAGACGCGGTACCCACGGTGGTGACCCAAGCCCAACAGGCATCGAGCCAGGCCTTGGGGGACACCTGGAAGAGCGTGCCCACGCAGACCCTCACCGCCGGTGACGTGAGCTTCGCGTACCGGGAGTTGGGCAAGCAAAACGGTGGAACGCCCGTGGTGCTTCTTGCCCATCTGGCCGCCGTGCTGGACAACTGGGACCCCCGAATCGTGGACGGCATTGCCGCCAAACACCATGTGATTGCTTTCGACAACCGTGGTGTCGGGGCATCCAGTGGCTCACCGTCGAACACCATGGAGCAAATGGCCGACGATGCGGTGACCTTCATCCAAGCCATGGGGCTCAAACAGGTTGATCTCTTTGGGTTTTCGATGGGCGGCATGATTGCTCAGGAAATCGTGTTGAAGGAGCCGCAACTCGTCCGAAAAATGATTCTCGCGGGAACCGGCCCCGCAGGTGGGCCAGGCATCAGCAACGTGGCGGGTGTGGCGAACTATGACGTGCTTCGAGCGACATTTACCGGTCAAGATCCGAAGCAATACCTCTTCTTTACGCGCACGCCAAACGGCATCGAAGCTGGCAAGGCGTTCATAGAGCGCTTGCAAGAGCGTAGCGCAAATCGAGACAAGGAAATCGCCATCTGGGCCTATGTGAGCCAGCTTCAGGCGCTCAAAGCCTGGGGGCAGAAGCAGCCGGCCGATCTCTCGGTGATCAAGCAGCCTGTGCTCGTTGTCAACGGCGACGCTGACCGCATGGTTCCCACGCTGAACACGCACGACTTGGCGCGGCGACTTCCGAACAGCACCTTGATCATTTATCCCGATGCAGGGCATGGCGGCATCTTTCAGTTCCACGCCGACTTTGTGCCCAGCGCACTTGAGTTCCTTGGCCGCTCGACACAATAAGGAGAGCGATTTGAATACCACCAACATCGGCAAGCGTGCGCTGGTGACTGGCGCATCCAGCGGCATTGGTGCAGCCATTGCGCGTGAGCTCGCGACACTCGGCGTTGATCTCGTGCTGACAGCGCGACGCCACGACGCGCTTGAAGCAGTCGCCGCAAGCTGCAAGGGCGTGAAGGTCGAGATCGTCACCGCAGACCTGGGCAAGCCCGATGCCGCGCATGCACTGTGGGCCGCCGCCACTGCCAGCGGCCCGATCGACATCCTGATCAACAACGCCGGGTTTGGCTACTTCCGCCGCTTCGACGAGGTCGATTGGGCGCGCGATGCGGAGCTCGTCCAACTCAACATGACCTCACTCGTCGCGCTTGCGCGGTGTTTTGTTGACGCACACAAGGCTGGCACCGCTCCCGCGCACATGCTAAACATCTCATCGACCGGTGCCTACCAGTCCGTGCCGAACATGGCGCTGTACGCCGCGTCGAAGGTGTTCGTGCGCAACTTCAGCGAGGCGCTCCATGACGAGCACCTCGGCACGCCGCTGTCAGTGACCTGCATCTGCCCCGGCGGTACCGAAACGGCGTTCCATGCCGCGTCCGGCGGGGGCGACTACTCGAAGATCGCGAACGCGTCGATGAAAAGCGCGGAGTTTGTGGCGCAGGCTGGGGTCCGCGCGATGTTTGCTGGCAAGCGCACGGTGGTGCCCGGCCTGCTCAACCAGCTGACGTGCTTCGGTGTGCGCTTCATGTCGCGGCGGTCTGCATCGCGGGTTGCGACTCAGGTGCTTGGCAAACCGCGATTTGTGCTACCGAGGCGAAGCGTGTCTTGAGATCGCAGCCAGAACTCACCCATAGAAAGAATTCAATATGAGCCACACCCACCTCACCGCCGTCACCCGCTTCGTGGAAGTCGATGGCGACAAATTCGCCTATCGTCGCTGGGGCAATGCCGCGTCAGGCCAACCACCCATGTTGTTCCTGCAACATTTTCGGGGTGGCATGGACAACTGGGACCCCTTGATGACCGACGGCCTGGCCGAAGGCCGCGAAGTCATTCTCTACAACGGTCGGGGTGTTGCGTCGTCTGGCGGCAAACCGCGTACCCGCATCGAGGACATGGCCGACGATGCGGCAGCCTTCGTGCGTGCGCTGGGCCTGCAGCAGATCGACTTGCTGGGCTTTTCGCTGGGCGGCTTCCAGGCACTGGATCTGACTTGGCGCCATCCCACTCTGGTGCGCAAACTGATGTTGTTGGGTACTGGCCCGCGCGGCGGCAACCCCGATATGGAGCAGCGCGTGCTGACCACCGCCGTCCATCCCGTCCCCGATTTTGAAGATTTTCTGTACCTGTTCTTCGGCCGCTCGGCGCAGGCTGAGCAGGCCGCGAAGGCGTTCTGGGAGCGGCGTCACCAGCGTAAAGACCAAGATCCGCCGTCCTCCCAGGAGGCAGGGATTGCCCAGATCGAGGCCAACGTACTCTATCTGCCAAGGTTGTCGGAGGACGATCCCTTTGCCTATTTGCGCGACATCCGTCACCCCACGTTCATTCTCAATGGCGTGAACGATGTGATGATCCCGACCATCAACTCGTTCTACATGGCTCGCAACATGCCGAACGCCCAGTTGTTCATCTACCCCGACACGGGTCACGCCGCACAGTTTCAGTACCCGCAGCGCTTCCTGCGTCACGCTGCCCAGTTTTTGAGCGAGTGACGTGATGACAGTCATCGTCCATGCGCGCTTTTCACTTCTAAAGGATGCCCGAAATGCTTCAATTTAAATTCCTGTTGTGGGCACTCGCCCAGATGTTGCAACGAAAGATCAAGAGCAACGCCGACTGCGCACACTATGTCGGGGCCAAACGCCTGGTATTTCAGATCCGCACAGCTTCCGGTGTCGGCCGCCACTATGTCATCGAAAACCGTGCGATCCGGTCCTTTGCCGGTTTGTCGCCGAATGCCCAGTTCACACTTAGCTTTACCAGTGCGGCCAAAGGTTTCTCTATTCTGTCCGCCAAGGATGCGCAGGCAGCTTTCATCAGAGGCGTGGGCAGCAAAGACTTGACCATCAGCGGCGACTTTCGCGAAGTGATGTGGTTCCAGGGGCTGACGGCATTCCTCCAACCCCCAAAGATCGTTTCTCCCTATGACCGCACCGCGTTTTGAGGCCGCCATGAAAACAGACCTGCTGAATCAAGCGTTGACTCTCCCCAATGGCATCGTGCTGCGCAACCGCCTCGCCAAAGCGGCCATGAGCGAAACGCTGGCCACTTACGACAATCGCCCGACCCCGGACTTGGTACAACTGTACCGCCGCTGGGGTTCCTCGGGGCTGGGAATGATCTTGACGGGCAACGTGATGATCGACCGCCGCGCACTGGGCGAACCCGGCAATGTGGTGATCGAGGACGAGACTGACTTGCCTGTCCTCAGACAGTGGGCACATGCGGCAACCGAGCAGGGGGCGGCCATCTGGGTTCAGCTCAACCACCCGGGCAAACAATCGACCAAGGGTTTGAATGTGGTCAACCTCGCACCCTCGGCTGTGCCTTTCCGGGAGGACATGGCGGCAATATTTGAGACCCCGCGCGAAGCCACCCCATTCGAGATACAGAACATCATCGGGCGATTTGGCCGCAGCGCTGCCATCTGCAAGAAGGCCGGATTCAGTGGCGTGCAGATCCACGGGGCGCATGGTTACTTGGTTAGCCAGTTCCTCTCTGCGCACCATAACCGCCGCAACGACGAATGGGGCGGCAGCCTCGAAAACCGGCGGCGCTTTGTGCTGGCCGTTTACGCGGAAATCCGCCGACAGGTCGGGCCGGATTTCCCGGTGTCAATCAAGCTCAACTCTACCGACTTCCAGCGCGGCGGCTTTACCGAAGAAGAGTCGCTGGAGACGATACGGGCGCTGACCGATGTGGGCATCGACCTGATCGAGATTTCAGGTGGCACCTACGAGATGCCTGCCATGGGCGGCGCGACGCAAGAGCCACCAAAGGCTTCCACCGTGGCCCGCGAGGCCTACTTCCTCGAATTTGCCGAAAAAGTGCGTGCCGCCGTCAAAGTGCCGCTGATGGTGACCGGCGGCTTCCGCACTGCGGCCGGCATGAACGCCGCCCTGCGTACCGGCGCATTGGATGTGGTGGGCCTGGCGCGGCTACTGGCGATCGACCCCGACGCACCCGCCGCCTTGTTGCAAGGACGTGACAGCCCGCAGCAGGTCCGCCCGATCAAAACCGGCATCAAGGCCGTTGATCGCATGGGGATGATGGAGGTGTGGTGGTACGAGCGCCAACTCAAGCGCATTGCAAAAGGCAGTGAGCCGCGTCCCAATGAGAGCGGGCTGTCAGCTTTCTTGAAGGCTGCTTTAAGCAGCGGTTGGGGCACCTTTCGCACGCGTCGTATGCGGGCATAAAAAGGCAACTTCGGCAGGCGTGGACTTCTCTGCCCATAAAAAACCACCTATTGAAAGAACCGCTCCATGTTTCACAGTGTGCGTCGTCCTGATCTACTGATCATCGTTCTTGCTTCGGCAGGTATTCTCATGGTCACCATGGGTATCAGACAGTCATTCGGGCTTTTTGTGAGTCCTGTGAATACTTCGACGGGTCTGGGTGTTGTCACCATCAGCTTCGCTTTGGCTATCGGCCAATTCACCTGGGGAGCGGTTCAACCGGTGGCCGGAGCCATTGCGGATCACTATGGCCCGCGCCCTGTGCTCATCGCGGGCCTGGTTATTTTGGCGCTTGGTTGCCTCATCACGCCCTTTATTTCGAGTGGATTTGGTCTTGCCGTTTCACTCGGCCTACTGGCTTCAATGGGGTCGGGAATGGGTAGTTTTTCCGTGCTGATTGGTGCGGCAGCTCGGCGTCTACCGGTAGAGTCAAGAGGTTCAGCCTCCGGGATCATCAATGCCGGCGGTTCTTTTGGGCAGTTTGTTTTCGCGCCCCTCCTGCAAAAGCTTATACAGAGTATCGGCTGGATGGGTGCTATCGGCTCCATGGCGGTTGTGGCTCTGGCCGCCATTCCTCTCGTCAGCCGGGTGACTGGCACGCAGCCAGCACCTGACGCTCAGGATGTGCAAAACGGTGGGCTCAAGCGAGCGATTCTGGATGCACTTAAAAACCCCAGCTATCTCCTTTTGCACGCTGGCTTTTTTACCTGTGGATTTCATATTGCCTTCTTGGTGACGCACTTACCTGGGGAGGTTGGCCTCTGCGGTCTGCCGCCTAATGTGGCCAGTTGGTCTTTGGCGCTGATTGGCATCGCCAACATATTAGGGAGTCTGATTGCCGGCTCATTCGTGGCGAAGTATCGGAGCAAATACATCCTGTCTGTGATGTATGGTTCAAGAACGCTACTCATCCTGGGGTATCTGATGATGCCCAAAGTCGAGTGGACTTATTACCTGTTCGCCATCGGGCTTGGTCTTACCTGGCTCGCCACCGTGCCCCCGACCGCCGCCATCGTTGGCAAGCTGTTCGGTACCCGCTACCTCGCGACGTTGTTCGGATTGACATTGCTGTCGCACCAGATTGGCGGATTTCTAGGCGCCTGGCTGGGCGGTCTCTCGATGAGTCAGTTTGGCGACTTCACCTGGATGTGGTACGCCGATATGGTCTTGGCTTCTTTGGCTGCTTTGCTGAATCTGCCCATCCGCGAGGAACGTGTCAAAAGAATCGTCACGGTGTAGTCTGGAACGGCTCTCGCTTTGAGCCGATGGGGTCAGAGTTCAATACAAACGCATTAAAAACATAGCGTTTAGCGCTTGTTACACAAGGGCTAGAGACTGATTCTGCGAATCCAAACACCTCCGTACCTTCCAATGGCCTTTGTCACGCTAACCGGGTGGCATGGCTCGGTCTGCCGCTAGGCTGGTGTGTGCGGACGTTTATATGAGAAATAGGCCTGTAGCGCTTGCTGTGACTGCGTGAGAAGCTATCAAAAGTGAAGTTAATGGCAATGGCCGTGTGTTATGGCTGTGCAAGTTCAACTGTGATCGCATTGGCCCCTCTGAGCCGTTGCATCGCCATGGTGAGCGCCGGAATGGATTTCAGCTGCATCTTGTGCATCACGTTGTGGCGGTGAACTTTGACAGTGCTTTCAGTAACCCCCAGGTCAAACGCGATGGCCTTGTTCAGCTTGCCCAGGGCGACTTCGGCCATGATTTGTTTCTCGCGTGCCGTGAGCGTGTCATAGAGCCCACGCAGCTCGGTCAGCGCCAGTCGCTCATGCGAGGTGGAGCTGAGGTGCGACAAGGCCAGCTCAATGGCGTTGAGCAAGTCGGTGTCTTCAAACGGTTTGTTCAAAAAGTCAATGGCCCCCGCGCGCATCGCCCGCACCGCCAGGGGCACCTCACCATGGCCGGTGATGAAGATGATCGGAATGTCCCGCCCCAGGGCAGACAAACGTTCTTGCAGGCCAAACCCGTCCAGGCCCGGCATGCGAACGTCCAGCACCACACAGGCAAAAGCTTGGAGGTTTTTGTGATCCAGAAACTCCAATGCCGAGGCGAACACCTCGACCTGCATGCCCGCTGAGCGCAGCAGGCTGCTCAGGGATTCCCGCACCGAAGCATCATCGTCCACCACATAGATCGTGGGCAGTACATTGGTTGGCATGTTACGCATCTTGTTCATGGCATCAAAGGAATGTTGAAGCGAAAGCAGGCCCCGGTGCCGCTTTCGGGCTCCAGGCGCAACCACCCACCATGGTTTTCCACAATGGATCGGCTGATGGCCAGGCCCATGCCCAGCCCATCGTTCTTGGTGGAGAACAGGGCATCGAATATTTTGGGCTGCATTTCCGGCGCAATGCCTGTGCCACTGTCACACACGGTGAACACCATGCCTTGGGTGGCCTGCTCGGTCACCGTGATGCTGAGCAAACGCTGGCCTGGTGCTTGTTCACGCATGGCTTCCACGGCGTTGATCAGCAGGTTGAGCAACACCTGTTGCAACTGCACCTTGTCGGCGTTCAGGTTCGGCAGCGCCGGTGACACCAGCACGGTCACCTGAACACCCGACTCCTGAAACAGGTTGTGCAGCATACGCAGCAGGTCATACAAAATGTGTTGCACCGCAATGCGCTCGTGCTTGATGCCGCCACGGGAGAGAAAGTTGCGGATGCGCGCAATCACATCACCGGCCAGATTGGCATCGCGGTACACGCGGTTCAGCGCCGCCGCAACCTCGTTTAAATCGGGCGTGTCGCGCGACATCCAGCGCAGCGCAGCCTGGCTGTTGGTGGCAATGGCCGAAAGGGGCTGGTTCACTTCGTGGGCGATGGAGGCGGCCAGCTCACCCATGGCGGTGAAGCGCGAGACGCGCACCAGCTCGGTCTGGGTGGCGGCCAGCTCGCTTTCAGCCTGCTTGCGCGAACTGATGTCCTGCACAATCACGGCCAGCCAGGGGCCATCGCCGTCCACAGCCGGAATCCGGGACGCGCTGACATTGGCCCACAGGTAGCCACCGTTGCGCATTTCATATCGCTTCTCAAGCTGGTAGCTGGGCATGATGCCGTCCATCAGACCATGCACGTTGTGCTCGGTCATGCTGCGCTCGGACGCTTCGGTGATCTCGATCAGCGAAAGGCCGCGAATTTCCTGCTCGTCATAACCCAGCATTTTTTGCAAGGCCGGATTGGCGATCAGGATGCGCCCCTCACCGTCTGCCATGGCAATGCCCACGGCGGTGTTTTCATACAGGCCCAGCCAGCGGCGTTCAGAGAGCTGCAGAGCATGCAGGCTGTCTTGAAGGAATTTGCGGTGGGTCACCAGTGCGGCGGTCAGCTCGCCAACATCCGAGGCCTGTGAGGCCAGTTCGCCCTGCAGCAGTTCAACGCTGCGCTTGACGGTGATCAGGTTGTGAACCCGCGCCCGCAGCTCTTGCGGGGAGAACGGTTTGGTCAGGTAGTCCTGCACAAATTCCTCCAGCAGATTGCTGCGCAGCGAGTCGTCAGAGCGGGCGGTCAGCACAATCGCCGGGATGTGGTGGAACTGCGCCATGCCCCGCAATTCGCGGATCAGTTGCATGCCGTCCACCTGCGGCATCATCAGGTCGGTGATGATCAGGTCCGGCGGGTGCTGCAGCACCGCGGCCATGGCTGCCGCACCGTTGACGGCAAGGGTCACGTTGTAGTTGTCCACCAGCACATCGTGCAGAAAATGAAGCAGATCCTGGTTGTCTTCCACCACCAGAATGTGCGCCAACCCGGCCCGGTGGGCCAGCGACGGGGGTGGCAGGCCCGGCAGACTGTCGGGCTCCTGGTGCAGCGCGGGCGCTGCGTGGTCGCCCATCTCGCGCACAAAAGTGCCCTGCGGTGCGCGAAGCGGCATTTCCACCTGGAAGATGGCACCACCACCCGCCGCGTCCAGCACCACCACCGTGCCCAGGTGCAACTCAACAAATTCCTTGACGATGTTCAGGCCCAGGCCGCTGCCGTAGCTGCTGATGTCGGTGGAGGCTTGGGCGAAGCGTGCAAAGATCAGCTCCTTCAGCTCGGTGGGTACACCGGGGCCGTTGTCTTGCACACTCAACAGAAAGCGGTCATTGCTTACCCGGTGCAGCGAGCAGCGTATGCGCCCGCCAGTGTGCGTGAATTTGAAAGCATTGGACAGCAGGTTGGCCACGATGCGCACGAACTTGGCGCGATCCACATCGACCAATAGTTCGCTGGGACTGTCGATTTGAAAGACGATGGACCGTTCCTCCGCACTGGCGGCGAAGGCGGCGGCAATCTCCTGCAGCAGGGATGTCAGGTTGACGTGAGCATAGGCCAGAGGCATCTTGTCGGCATCAATGCGGGCCAGATCCAGCAGGTCGTTCACCTGTTGCAGCAGCGACCGTGCGTTGCGCTGAACCGTGACCAGGCGCGCCCGCTCGCGCTCACCCAGCTGGCTGGGTTCTTTCAGCAGCTGCTCAACCGGCCCGAGGATCAGCGTCAGCGGTGTGCGTAATTCATGGCTGACATTGGCGAAGAATTTGGTCTTGAAACCGTCAATTTCGCGCAGCCGCTCAAGCGCTTGTTGCAGCTCGCCGTTCTTGCGTGTCAGTTCGGCCTGGATGGCCACTTTTTCGCTGATATTGCGCCCCTCGGGCAGCAAAAAAGCCACCTGCCCCTGGTCGTCGCGGATGGGGGTCAGGGAGAAATCTACAAAGATGGATTTCTCGCCGTGCAAATCACCAAACACCTCCATGTCGCGGCGGATGAAGTGGCCTTGGGCGGCGTGCTCCACCATGCTGCGCACCTGCGCCCGCGCCTCGTCGGACACCGCCCACCAGCGGGCCTCCCAAAACGGCTTGCCCACCACGTCTTCCAGGGCAATGCCCGCGCCTTCCAGTGCCGAGCGGTTGATTTCCAGCACCGTGCCATTCACATCGAGCAGGCCCAGAAACTGGTACATGGCATCCAGAATGATGCGGGCAAACTTTTGCCGACGCACTTCACCGGTGTCATGTGGCAATAGCTGGACCCCTTTGATCGAGGTATTTAGATTCTGTGGGGTCAATGGCACAACGATGAGCACTCCAATATCTGCTCATAACGAGCTTGACCGATTTTGCCTTGGTGGAGGACACTTATCAGAACCTGTGCGTATAACCGATGGTCACGTTATTTTGTGAATGCGTCGTCAGTATGGGATCGGCGGTATTTGGCAAACTGGCATTGCCCATCGACTCTTCAAAGGCGTGAGAGTACGCAACATCAAGGCTATTTTCTTTGGAGAAAGCGTAAGAAAATCCGGCAGAAATATGTTTTCTGGGGGTCGCAGGAATCACGGCCAAAAGCGTCTCAGAGCGCAGTGCCTGAGTGGCCAACCGTGCCCCACCACGCAGTGTCCAATTGCCGGTCTGATAGGCCACACCCAAAGCCAAGATGGTTTGATCCTGATAGTTTTGTGGCAATAGGATGTCCAGGGTTTGCCCGTTGTCTGCCACAAAACCCACATTGATATCTTTCATGGCGTGTGCCCAAAATACTTGCGACACATCGACGGCGACCATCCACTGAGGGTTGAAGCGGTGGCTCAAGCCGATATCCAGCTTGGCTGGCATCTGAAAATTACGCAATTTGATATTGCCTGGCAAAGGAATTTGCCCGGCAATGCCATCAATGGCCGTGAGTGTGGCACGCCCTTCCAGGTCATTCATCCGGCTTTCCATGGCGTAGTCGAACCCCAACAGGGTGTCCTCTGTCACTTTGTACGTCATGCCGAGACGGCCACCCAAGCCCCAGGATTCCACGCCACTGCCCAGGGGCTCGTCTTTGGTCAGACTGAAGTGGGCACCACGCATGTCCGGCAAACCACCCAGCACCGGCAACAGGCTTCCGCTCACTCTTCCTGAACCGATCAGAGAGCCAACCTGGCCCGCACCAAGCAACAAGTTGAGGTTCAATCCCTGCCACATGGCGTCGATGCTTCCTCCAACAGCCAGCTTATCGTTGACTTGGTAGCTCGCTGCGAACGGAATGTTCAATACCAACAGACGGCTTGAGTTATCGAGCCCGGTGTTCAGCCCACCCGTAGCACGTGAAAGAAAGCTGCTGCTGCCATATTCAGTTCCCAACCCACCTTGGGCAAAGGCACCAACACCCAGTGAGAGTGCGCCATTTTTGCGGGTGTACGCCACTTCAGGGGCCATATAAGGCCCCCGGTTATTGACATGGGTACCCGACGAGACACTTTCGCCCGTTGTCTGGTTCTTCACGCTGAGGTCGGTGGTGATCAGATCCAAGCCCAGTTGGAATTCAGAACCTGGGGCCATCAACGACAAGGTTGCGGGGTTGGTCATCATACCCGCAGCACCTATGTTGACTGCCGTGGCTGTGCCACCCATGGCGCGTGATATGGGCCCATAACCTTCGAGTCGAAAGACATCGGTGGCGTGGCTCATCGGGGCGCTGGCGGCCAAGCAGGCCGCCGTCAGCAGGCGCAGTGCATCAATTCTGGATTTCATGTTTTGTCTCTTCGTTTTGTTTCTGTTTTTGGGATAGGAACGGGTGGCGAGGCGTTTTATGCCCGACCCTTGGCGACTTAAAAAAAGCGGTCAAAGTGGATTTGTTCAAACGGCACTTGGTGATCCACCATCAGCATTTCCTGCAAGGTCTGCGTCATCGGCGGTGGCCCGGCAAAGTAAAACTCAAAGTTAGGCAGACCGTCACCTAAGCTGCGGCGCACCGCGTCATGAACAAAGCCGGTTTCACCTGACCATGGTGAATCACCCTCCTGCCCAGGTAGCGAGACCACTGGATGAAAATGAATACGATCACCATACCCAGGAAGCTCGCGCAGGAAGGTTTCGCCACAGATATCACGCGGGGTTCTGCCGCCATAAAAGAAGTGGAGCTGGCGCGTCTTCAGCATGCCAGATTGCGCTGCACCACGGGCAATGGAAACCATCGGTGCCAGGCCAGAGCCCCCCGCCACACAGACGATGTCGCGTGTGACTTCGGGTCTCAGATAGGCCAGGCCATAGGGGCCGTCAATCTCGATCTCGTCGCCTGCGTGAAGATGATGAAACAGTTTGTCTGTGGCCACACCATGGGCAACACGGCGTATTTGAAAGTGCCATTCACCTTGGCTGTTACCCACATTGGACATGGAATAGGCACGCGGTGTGCTGACACCAGGAATCGCCAGCATCGCGTACTGACCCGCCAAAAAATCAGCACCGCCTTCAGTGACAAACCGAAACTCGCGAATGTCATGCGTGATGTCGTTCGCCGCAGCGAATCGGGCGCAACGGCGCTGGGGTTTGATGACTGGCTCGCATTCTGGTGTGGTCCTGACCTTGATGCGTATGTCGGTACTTGCGGTGCATTGACAAGCAAGAAGAAGTCCTCTGCGATGATCACGCTCGGTCAGACCTGGCGCTTGCGGCCAAAGATTTTCAACCTCACCCGCAAGCAATTCAAACTTGCAGCTGCCACAGCCGCCGGAGTTGCACTCATAGGGAAAACCAAGCCCGGCGCGCAAGGCTGCGCGCAAGACGGTATCTTTTCCCAACTGGTCGAATGCATGATTCCCGGGCTCCGTCGTTATTCTGGTTTGGGTCATAACAATTTCATTCATTGGGTTTGAGGCCCCACGGCAGACGGTTTTCAAGCGCTTGCCATGGGGTCTGGGTTGAACTTACAGCCCCAATGACTGGCGGAAATTGCGGGTGGCCGCCTTGGCAGATTCGGCGGCATCGGGCGCGTCGGGCAGGGCGGCACAGTAAGCCTCAATGGCGCGGTCGGCCAACGGTTCCCACTGGCTGATCCAGCCTTGCATCAGCGCCAGGTTGCCTGGGGTTTCCGTGGCCATCTTGACCAGCGCCGCAGCCCAGCGCCGGTGGCGGGCGGAGTCCAGCAATTGGGCATCGGTCAGCAACGCCAGCAGCGTGTCGCCGTTGTGGCGTGCCGCGTCACCCAGTTTGCGCAACACGGTTTCTTCCACGGCGGGCTTGACCACCAGGTTCAACACCACAATGGCCTGGCCCCAGTCCCAGACGCACAGTGCTTTTTCTGCCAGCTCACGCAGGCCTTGCCAGGCCGGATCGTTTTCCCAGGTGTCGCGCTCGTTGTCGCCAAAACCATGCTGTGGAAAGCTCATGGCCAGCTCTTTGGTGCGGTAGGCGGTGTGGCTCAGCCAGCGCATGCTGTCGGCCATCTGGAAATAGTGGCAGTTGGTGATGGTGCTGGCCGGTGACACTTGCCCGACATAGGCCGAGGCCATTTGCAGGGTGTGAAACAGATAACGTGCCGGCGTGTAGAGCCGGGTCAACGCTGCTACCCAGGTGGGTTCCAGCGACTTGTTGTGTTCGCGCTGGTTGAACTGGTCAAACAAGCCAAAGACATAAGTCTCCTGGCCGTCCTGCATCATGTTGTAGGTGCGGTAGATCAGCTCTTCCGGGTCACGGAAGGCGTTCCAGTCGGCATGCTTCAGTGCGGTACCAAAGGTGTTCTTCTTGTACCACTCGTTCATGAACATGTTGGGGTCAAGCTCATACGGCGCGTTGGCATCGCGGTCGTTGTAGTGCAGGTTGGTGCTGACTATTTCGTATTCACTGGGCTTGCGGCGACGCCCGGCCAGATGGCTCCAGGTCTTTTGTGGCTTCAATACTTGTACGTCGGTCATGGGTGTCTCCTAGATTTTTTTGGTGAAGTAAAAACGCACGGCGTTGTCCTGGCTTTCGATCTGGCCAGCAAAGGAACTCAGGTCTACTTCAAGATCGTTCATCTTGAAGGGGCGGCCCAACTCCTCTTCAATGGTCTCGCGGCGCAGCATCATTTCGTGGTTGGTGTGGATGCGGATGTAGGCGCGTTTGTCGTCAACAAATACCTCTTTGCCTGGGTTGTCAATCTGCGCTGCGGCAATCACGGCCTGGGCCAGATCGCCCGCCCGCATCACCGGGCCAACCATGTTGTTGTGGTAGGCCAGGGTGGAACTGGATGTGCTCATGGTGTCTCCTCGACTATTTTTTAAATGGGCTGGCGTTTCAGGCCTGCGCGAACAGCGGCTCAACGCTGGTGGTGTCAATCAGCACGTCATCACCGTCAATCTGCACCGGGTACTCGGCCAGCTTGCAGTTGGACGGGTTGATGCCTTTGCCCGTGCCAGCGTCAAACTGCCAGAGATGGGCTTTGCAGATGATTTTTTTGCCGTCAAACTTGCCGTCAATCAACGGAATGTCCTGGTGTGGGCAAATGCCCTGAAAGGCTTTGATCTCGCCGCCATCGTTGCAGACCAGCAGAACTTCCTTGCCGTTGACCTGGAAGGATTGCATTTCGCCCTCCCACACGTCATCGACACCGCATACTTTGGTAAATGCCATGTTCTGCTCCGATCAGTGCTTTGCTTTTTCCCAGATGATCTCGATCGTCTCGGTGGGTTTGAGGCCCGAGTCGGCGACCTTCATGCTGCGTGGCAGAAAGCTCTCGCCCCCCTGGCGGCGCACCCGCAGAATGCAGTCCGGGCGGGCACGCACGCGCCGACCCACCGAGTGGTGCGCCGCAGCGGCAGCCACTTCGTCCATGGTGTTGTCGGTATCGATGGCTAACAGTTGCAGCACGAAGTCGCCTTCGAAGTTGGAAGTTAATGGAAATAAGGCCATGGTTTGTCTCTTGTGTCGTTGTTATGTGAAGGGGCATTGCGCTCAGGCGGCCTTTTTCTTGGCGCGCAGGGCGCGGTAGACCTCGGCCCAGGCGTAGTTGTGTGCGTCGTCGCCACACTCGCCGGGGGCGATGTCCATGTATTTCAGCGCGCCGCTCAAGTCCATCGGCTGGATCATCCCGGCCAGGAAGCGGTCCACAATGCTCAGGTGACCGGCGTAGCGCGACGGCTCTTGCTCAAACACCCAGCGGTCCACTTCAGAGCCAAAGTGGTACAGACGGCCGTTGTATTCCAGCGGATAGTCCTTCACGTTCCAGCCCTTGCCGGGCGTGCCCAGAATCGGCAGCTGGCACATGTTGCACACGTAGGGCAGGGTCTCGGGGTAGGTCATGGCCATGTTGCCATCCACCACGTTGTCGATGATCACATCCCAGCATTCGCCCCAGGTCTCGTTCCAGCCGGGGTATTTGGTTTCCAGCCATTCGCGCTCTTGGGGGGTGACACCGGCAGCCGGGTTCCACCACACGGTGGGTCGCCAGAAATACGAGCCCAGGTGCATGCCGTGGTGGGTCTGCCCGATGTCCTTCAGGAAGATGTCCCAGTACCAGGGCAGATCCAGGCCCATGTCGGTCAGCGCGCGCTCGAACTGGGCGACGATCCACTCCTCCATGAATTCCTTGAACGACTGCGTGCGGTGCTCCAGCGGCGTGTAGTAGTCCATGATGGGCCCGGTCAACACCGAGAACAGCTTCCAGGCCCCCCAGACGGCAATGTCCACGCGCTTTTGCGCCTCGGCCTTCTGGCCGTTTTCGATCAGCACCTTGAGCGCCGGGCCGCCGATCTGGGCGTGACGCGATTCATCGGTCTGGATGCTGGAGATCAGGTTGGCGAAGGTGTGGTCACCGGCCTCGGCCGCATCGGAGGCCAGCCCCAGAAACTGCATGTTGGTGAAGCCGGTCTCGAAGCTGAAGGTCAGCATGATGGAGACGCTGATGGCATCACGCGTCATCATGATGTCGTCGAAGAAATGACGCGCCGCGATCATGGCCCAGTCATTGGTGTCGTAGGCCTTGAAGGCCCAGTCCATCTGGCGATCCTTGGCAATGTGCTCATGCGGAAAGTAGAGCTGCATCTGGCCGTGGCGCACTTCGTCCAGGCATCCCAGCGTGGCCATGTTGCGCATGCCGGGGGCTTTGGAAAACCGCATCATGCGGGCTTCGGCGCTGGCAGCGGCATATTCACCGCGGGCGATGGCCCCATAGTGCGCCTTCATGACCGACTTCCAGCCCGGGTCGGAATTCTCGAAAATGCGGCTGCGCTCCAGAGCGGCCTTGACCGAATAGGCCCCCGCATCCTTGTCGCGTTGAACCTTGACGTATTCGGGGTAGGTTTGCTTGTACGGCTCGTCGTACTTTTCCCATGCGTTCTGCGGCAACCCGAAGGCCCCCGAGAGCAAGGGTGGGAACAATTCGTCTTCCGTCACGTAGCGGGGTGTCCAGTTGGTGGTACGCGCCAAGTCATACCAGTCCATGCGATTAAGCAGCGCCATTGATGTCTCCTGTAAATTTTGATGCGAGCATTGCTGCCCGGATGTGAAATTTAGGAGAGATGGCGGTTTTGCGCTATTAGACTTTGGTTTAGTCCGGGGCAGGGCACCTGCCCATCACGCGCTATCTCAATCATTAAAAAAACAAATTAGGAAGTATTTGGCATAAGACATAAACTATTTCAAGAGTCAGTTGCCAACCGCCCAAAGGAGATCGTCATGTCCACAGAAGCCAAGTGTCCCTTCCCCCACGCAGCGCACAAAAACACCACCGCTGCCGCCCCGTCCAACGCCGACTGGTGGCCCCAGCAGCTCAAGCTGGGCATCCTGCACCAGCACTCGGCCCAGTCCAACCCCATGGGGGCAGACTTTGACTACGCCGCAGAATTCAAGACGCTGGATCTGGCGGCGGTGATCCAGGACCTGCATGGCTTGATGACCGATTCACAAGACTGGTGGCCCGCCGACTGGGGTCACTATGGCGGTCTCATGATCCGTATGGCCTGGCACTCTGCCGGCACCTACCGGGTGGCCGATGGCCGGGGTGGCGCGGGCTCTGGCAACCAGCGCTTTGCCCCCCTGAACAGCTGGCCCGACAACGGCAACCTGGACAAGGCACGCCGCCTGCTGTGGCCCATCAAGCAAAAGTATGGCCGCAAGATTTCCTGGGCCGATTTGATCATTCTGGCGGGCAATGTGGCCCTGGAATCCATGGGCTTCAAGACCTTCGGTTTTGCCGGTGGCCGCGTGGATATCTGGGAGCCAGAGCAAGATGTTTACTGGGGTGCTGAATCTGAGTGGCTGGCCACCAGCGACCAGGCCAACAGCCGCTACAGCGGCGAGCGCCAGCTTGACAACCCGCTGGCTGCCGTACAAATGGGTCTGATCTATGTGAACCCGGAAGGCCCGGACGGCCACCCCGACCCGTTGGCTTCTGGCCGCGATGTGCGCGAAACCTTTGCCCGCATGGCCATGAACGACGAAGAAACGGTGGCGCTGATTGCCGGTGGCCACACCTTTGGCAAGGCGCACGGCGCGGGCGACGCGGCCCTGGTTGGCCCCGAACCCGAAGCCGCGCCCATTGAAGAACAAGGCCTGGGCTGGATCAACCAGTTCGGCAGTGGCAAAGGGGCGCACACCACTACCAGCGGCATTGAAGGGGCCTGGAAGCCCAACCCCACCACCTGGGACAACGGCTATTTCGACATGCTCTTTGGCTACGAATGGGCGCTGACCAAGAGCCCCGCCGGAGCCCACCAGTGGCAAGCCCAGAACGTGCGGCCCGAACACATGATCCCCGATGCCCACGAGCCCGGCAAGAAACACGCGCCCATGATGACCACCGCAGATATGTCGCTGCGCATCGACCCTGCCTACGAAAAAATCGCCCGGCGCTTTCACCAGAATCCGGCCGAATTTGCCGATGCCTTTGCCCGTGCCTGGTTCAAACTGACACACCGTGATCTGGGGCCGCGTTCGCGCTACCTCGGCCCCCTGGTGCCGCAGGAAGTGCTGCTCTGGCAAGACCCGGTTCCGGCGGTGGATCACCCACTGGTGGACGCGCAAGACGTGGCGGCACTCCAGGCCCAGGTGCTGGCATCGGGCCTGTCCATCGCGCAACTGGTGAGCACGGCCTGGGCCTCTGCCGCCAGTTTTCGTGGCAGCGACAAGCGTGGTGGTGCCAACGGTGCACGCATCCGCCTGGCCCCGCAAAAAGATTGGGCCGTCAACCAGCCCGCGCAACTGGCACAGGTGCTGGAAAAGCTTGAAGCCATTCAGCAGGCCTTCAACGCGGCGCAATCCGGCGGCAAGCAAATCTCTCTGGCCGACCTGATCGTGCTGGCTGGTAACGCCGCTGTGGAGGCTGCTGCGAAAGAGGCTGGGCAGGACATCACCGTGCCTTTTGCGCCGGGCCGCACCGATGCGTCCCAAGCGCAGACCGATGTGGCCGCTGCGGCCGTGCTGGAACCTGTGGCCGATGGTTTTCGCAACTATGTGCGCAACGACCTGCAAGGTATGGCTGCCGAGCTGCTGCTGGACAAGGCGCAACTGCTGACCCTCAGCGCCCCGGAAATGACGGTGCTGGTGGGCGGCCTGCGGGTGCTTAATGCCCATGTGGGTCAAGCGTCGCACGGTGTGTTCACCCAGCGCCCGCAAACGTTGAGCAACGACTTCTTTGTCAACCTGCTCGACATGCGCACCCAGTGGCAAAAGTCTGCCACCGAGGGTCTGTTCGAAGGCAGTGACCGTAGCACCGGGGCGGTGAAGTGGACGGCGACGGTGGTGGACTTGGTCTTTGGCTCCAACGCGCAATTACGTGCCGTGGCCGAGGTCTATGCCGCCAGCGATGCCCAGGCCAAGTTTGTGCACGACTTTGTGGCCGCCTGGACCAAGGTCATGAACCTGGATCGGTTCGACCTGAAATAGCCACCGGTCTCATGCTGGCACGGCATGTTGTGGGGCATTGTTTGTAATCCCTCAGCCCTGTTCCGACCCGCAGGAGCGGGCAG
Source organism: Rhodoferax lithotrophicus (assembly GCF_019973615.1). Lineage (GTDB taxonomy): Bacteria > Pseudomonadota > Gammaproteobacteria > Burkholderiales > Burkholderiaceae_C > Rhodoferax > Rhodoferax lithotrophicus. Next base: position 1,059,621 of record NZ_AP024238.1, read on the forward strand.
GGGATGTGGGTTGGGAAAACTATTAAGCTATTAAATTAATAGCTTCTTGCGCAATATGTACAAGGACTAGAGGCCAATTTGTTCCACAAACTCAACTCCGCGTAACATCTACCCCAAGCGCGATGTTCGACAGCAGCGCCGTGACTTCAGCCTGGCGCGAGCAGCCTATTTTTTCAAGCACCTGCTGCAATTGCGAGCGAACGGTATTGCGGCTCACACCGCCACTGGCGGCAATGTCGTCCAGCGAATCTCCGGTGGCCAGAGCGCGTGCCACACGTGCCTCGGACGGTGTCAGGTCAAACAAAGATCGCAAGAGCTCCACCGGTGGCGCGCGCCGAGAGGTCATCGGGGTAATGATCAATACAGCGTACGAGCGGCCAAAGATATCGTGTGCTGAACGCCGAATCGGCACGATATGCGCTACCACCGCTGCCCGCCCGTCTGGGCCGCGCAGCGGGAAAGACTTGACACACGCCCCGGATGGTTTGTTGAGCGCGGGAAGCGAAGACCACAGCAGCTCATTGGCACTTGTGTCATTGAGCACGATCCGGTTGTGCGCACGCCATTGCACATGGCTGGAAAGGTCGTCCATCAAGGCATTGGCTTCAATCACCACGCCACTTTCATCCACCACCAGTGCCGGCAGTCCCAAGGCCGTCAGCGTGTCATTGGTGTTTTTGGCACTGCGCAGGCCCAGACGTGCCGCAATGAGTGCGGCGCGCGCCAGGTGGGGGCGCAGTTCGTTGAGCTGCTGCACCTGCTCACTTTCAATCGGGCCACGCTTGTAGGACCTTTCCACGCTGAAAACGATGTTGTCGCCGGTGGGCATCATGAGGCCGGTTCCCGCCGACCAGCCGAGTCCACGGGGGCGAAAAAAATCCCGGTAGATCGGGTTGGCATCCAGCTGCTCGGGTGTCCAAAAATCATGCTCAACCAGAAAACTGGGGCGGTTTTGACTGAATAAACACACCCGGCGCGTGCAGGAACTGAACCAGCCCTCGGTGACATAGGCCTGAAATACGTCTTGTAATTCCGATGACGATGTCCAGTTGAGCACCTTTTCACGCACGGCAAACAGCAGGCCACCACTGGCATCGGTGAGTTGGGCTAACTCGTCCAGCACGTCTGGCCAAAGCTCGGGAACAAATGAACACTCGTAAATGCGATCGATGATTTCGGTTGGCATGGTGGGGCGGAATCTCCGGTTTTTGTCGCACTCTAATGCATTTGCATGATGCTATTTGAGCAGGGCCTTCCTATTCTTGGTCTGGCGGTCACGTGCCCTTTGAGGCACGGCGCACATTTTTTCAATACCTTGAGAGGCTTCCAGATGAAACTAGCAAAAAAAATCGGATTGCTGTCGACCTTGTCCGTGCTCCTGCTTGCCGGCTGCGGCGGTGGAGACAGTGTCGTGGCGAACAATTCCACCCCCATGCTGAGCGGAACCGCCGCCGTTGGCCTGCCCATTGTTGGGGGTCATGTGAATGTGGTGTGTGCTGGTGGTTCGGCGCTGTCCACAACCACCCTCAGCACAGGTGCGTGGCAAGTGACAACCTCCGGCCAGACACTGCCCTGCGCGGTTCAGGTCAGCGGCGGCACGGTGAATGGCAGCGCCAACAGCACGCCCTACCACTCCATCGCCATCAGTTTTGGCACCGTCAATATCACGCCGCTGACGGATCTGGTGGTGGCCCATTTGGCTGGCAACACCCCTGCCACCTGGTTTACCGGCCTCAATGCCGCTGGCCTGCAAGCTGTCACGTCAGCCAAAGTCACCACAGCCTTGAGCAATGTGAATACGGCTTTGGGTTTGACGGCCACGCTTAATGGCGCTAACCCCTTAACCTCGGTTTTCACCGCCAGCCATGGCAACTTGCTAGACGATATTCTGGAAGCGCTGGCGGCAGCGGGCTCGAATCATGCCGCTTTGCTGGGCCTTGCCACGCAGACGAGCTTCAGTGCGCCTGCCGGATTTAATTTTGCCAATGCTTATGCCAGCGTGGTGGCCAGTCACAACGCTGGCGGTGGCGGCACAACGCCCACCTGTGCGGCTGGTGAAACCGTCTTGACCTACAGCGGCAACCCACCCTATACCAACGGCCAGCAATTGTGTTTTTCCGCATCCCCCACCGCACTGAGCTTTTCCGGCAAAACGCTGACCAACCCAACGGTGAACAGTGCTGTTTCGGCACCGTTTTCAGCCCTGTTATTCAGTGATGCGGGCTATATTTATGAAGTCATCCTGAACGCGGGAGCCTTGTACGAGATCAATGTGTCGAATGCCGGCCATACTTATCTGGGCCAGTTTGTCATCCCAGCCCCCGCCAACACAGGTGCTGCCAACCTTCAGGTACAGGTTTCGGCCACCGGCTTGTCTTTGACCATTCCGGTCAGTAACGCACCGGTTCCCAGCTCACAAGCCGATTTCTGCAACGGCATCAACTCGGATTCAACATTCGCCGGTATAGGGACTTCAGGCGGTGGTACCTTGAGCATCACCGGGTGCACATTTGCCAACAAGGTGGGCCATATCACGGCCAACCTGAGCATCACCGGGCTTGGCATCACTATCCCGTATGTGATCACCTACACCTACCAGTGAGGGTGACGCGCCGGTGTTCAGCATCTGGATGCCGCAGCAGGGGGGATGGCTAGGCCGTTGCGCCCAGTTTCTCCAGCAGCAAGGGTTTAACTTGCGCCACCCAGGCATCAATGCGCTCATCGGTGAGCATGCTCTGGGTGCGCTGGTCGATCACCAGGCCAACAAAGCGCCCGTCCACAACGGCGGCGGATTGCTCAAAGGTATAACCATCGGTGCTCCAGCTGCCAACCAGCTCGGCACCGTAGCCTTTGAAAACTTCATACAACCGCATCAGCGAACTGGCAAAGCGCTCCGGGTAGCGTTCCTGGGCACCCAGGCCGAACAGGGCGATGCGTTTGCCTGAGAAATCTGGCGCGCCCAGTTGCGCCAGAAACTCTGCCCAATTGGCTTCCAGGCAGCCCACATCGCGCCCCGGGATTTGCTCGACACCGTAGCTCGGTGTTCCCAGGATCAGTGCGTCGTACTGGAGCATCTCGGCGGGCGTGATGCGGTTGACGTTCAGGGGTTTGTTGGCGATGTCGTCGCCCAGCATCTTCTGGATCTTCTTGGCAATCAGACGCGTGGTGCCGGTTTCGGTGCCGAAAAATAAGCCGATTTTGTTCATGGTGGAGACCCATCATTTGCAGGACTTACCCAACTGCAATTCCTGTGCCAGCGCTTACGCCGGGACATTTGTCATGAAAACGACATTAATTTTGATACAAATTAGCCTGTAGAGCTTTATTTACAAGCGTATCAAGCTATTAAAAAGAAAGCTACTGAAAGTCCCGCCTGATTGATGGTTATGGGGGGTGTGGCCTCAATCCGGCCGATCCAGCTTGGTTGACAAAATCATGGTCGACATGGTGTCCGTTACCCCCTTGATGCCGCGCAGGCGGTTGATCACGGCATCAAACTCTTCCAGCGAATCGGTGTGCACCTGGGCACACAGGTCGTAGCGGCCATTGACTGAATAAACCTTGGTGACCTCATGGCGGCGTGACAGCGCCTGGATGATGCTGGCCTCGCTGCTGGAGTCGGTGGCGATCAGCACCAGCGCCTGCACACCGGCCGGGGTGGGCTGCGCCACGCTGATGGTGTAGCCGCTGATGATGCCGCCTTGCTCCAGCGCCTTCATGCGCAGCAGCACGGTGCTGCGGGCGCAGCCCAGCGCCTGGGCCAGCTTGACCACCGGCAGGCGGGCGTTCACTTTCAACAAGTCGATCAGCTTTTTGTCGAGTGGATCCATGATTTCCCCCTGAGAGTCAATGTGACTGAAATTGCTACAAAGTGACTGATTTTAAGAAATTGAATCAGTCACTTTGCTTGTTCCCAGAAAAGCACCTGGTTCCTAAACTTCTTCACACACCACTGATTTGCTCAGGGTTTTGGAATCACCGTTCTGGAGTCGCTCATGCCCACCGTCCTCGAAATCAAGCCCGTCCAAGCCGCCGCCCACCCGGCCACCAAGCTGCTCACCCGCGCGGAACTTGATGCTTATGACCCGCGCTCGGAATCCTGGCAGCGCCAGTTTCAGCGCCGCTACACCCACCACAGCGAGTTGAAAGGCGTGCTCAAGGGGCTGGAGGATGTGAATGAAACCGTCTACGGCAAGTTCGCCGTGGCCGTGACCCCCTACATGGCGCAGTTGATGGACCCGAACGACCCGCAGTGCCCGATTCGCCTGCAATACCTGCCCTCGCACTTTGAGGAAACCAAGCCCGGTTTTGCCACCCTGCTCGATCAGCTGGGGGAAGAGGGCGACACCATACCCGGCACCAGCATCGTGCACCGTTACCCGCGCCGCGTGCTGTTTCTGGTGAGCAACACCTGCGCCACGCTGTGCCGCTTCTGCACCCGCAAACGCATGGTCTCGCAGCCCGCCGGGTCGGTGCACAAGGAACAGATTGAAGCCTCGATCGACTACATCGCCAACAACCCGGACATTGAAGACGTACTGCTGTCCGGCGGTGACCCGCTGACCTTTGCCGACGAACGGCTGGACGACATTCTGGGCCAGATCCGCAGGCGTGCACCACATGTGCGCTTCCTGCGCATGGGCTCGCGCATGGTGGTGCAACTGCCCACCCGCGTCACGCCCGAGCTCTGCGCCATTCTGGAAAAACACCGCGTGCAGATGCTCAACATCCACATCAACCACCCCAAGGAAATCACCCCGCTGCTGCGCGAGCGCGTCAAGATGATCCAGAAAGCCGGGGTCATGATGGGCCTGCAAACCGTCTGCCTCAAAGGCGTGAACGACAACGTGGCCACCATGCGTGAGCTGTTCATGCAATCCATCGAAATGGGGGTGCGGCCCTACTACGTGTACTCAACCGACATGGTCGAAGGTGCCCACCATTTCGTCGTACCGCACCGGCGCATGCTGGAGTTGTATGAAGGCCTGCGCGGCTGGATCAGCGGCCCGGCCGTACCCACCTTCATCGTCGACGGCCTGGGTGGCCTGGGCAAGCTGCCGATCATTCCGCAATACGTCACCGAAGAGCTGCTGCCCGATGGCTCGGGCACCACCATCAAGTGCCGCAACTACGCCGGAAAAACGGTTGAAATGCCCGGCCTGGGCCTTGGCTTTGCCCTGCCCACCCAAAGCAACTGAGGGCTCCAGAATGAACACCCCGTCTCCCTACGGCACACACCGCGTCATTGAACCGCTGGGCGTGCTGCCCCAGGCCGCCTGGAAGCTTGATGCCCGCATGGTGATTGCGCCCAACGAAATCCTGATCGATGTGCAGACCCTGAACATCGACTCGGCCAGCTTCACCCAGATCAATAACGAAGTGGGTCACGATGCCGCTGCCGTGGCCGCCAAGGTGCTGAGCATCGTGGCCGAGCGCGGCAAGATGCACAACCCGGTCACCGGCTCCGGCGGCATGCTGATTGGCCGCGTGGCCCAGCTCGGCGCAGACATCGCCGACACCTGCGGCCTGCAGGTGGGGGATCGCATTGCCACCCTGGTCTCGCTCTCGCTGACCCCGCTGCACATCGAGCGCATCCAGGCCGTGCACCTGGAGCGGGATCAGATTGACATCGAAGGCCAGGCCGTGCTGTTTCAGACCGGCCTGTTTGCCAAGCTGCCGCACGACATTCCCGAAACCACCGCGCTGGCGATTCTGGACGTGGCCGGTGCCCCGGCGCAAACCGCCCGCCTGGTGCAACCGGGCCAGACGGTGCTGGTGATCGGCGGCGGTGGCAAGTCTGGCACGCTGTGTGTGTATGAGGCCCGCAAACGCGCCGGGCCAACCGGCTGCGTGATTGGTGTTTCGCCCTTTGCCAAAGACTGCGAACGCATGCGCCAGTTCGGCTGGGTCGACCATGCCCTGCAAGTGGATGCCACCGATGCCGTGGCGGTGATGAACGCTGTGGCTGCTGTCACCGATGGCCGCCTGGCCGATGTGACGATCAACTGCGTCAACATCCCGCATTCTGAGATGGGCAGCATTCTGGCCACGCGCGAGGGCGGCAAGATTTACTTCTTCTCCATGGCCACCAGCTTCACCGCCGCCGCCCTGGGCGCAGAAGGCGTGGGCAAAGATGTGGAGATGCTGGTCGGCAACGGCTACGCCCGTGGCCACGCCGAGCACGCCCTGAACCTGCTGCGCGAAAGCCCGGCGCTGCGCAGCTTGTTTGAAGGCCTCTACGCATGAACCTGAGGCCGTCCCCGGTTGACCTCTCACCGCTATGGCAGCGCATCCGCGCCTGCGGCATGTTGACCGTGGCGGTGATGGGCATGAGCAAAAACACCGGCAAAACCGTGGTGCTGAACCACTTGCTGGCCGCCGCTGCCGCAGAGCACATGGCGGTGGGCCTGACCTCGATTGGCCGCGACGGTGAAGCCACCGATGCCGTGTTCGCCATCCCCAAGCCACCCGTCATGGTCTGGCCCGGCATGCTGGTGGCCACCGCCCAAGGCACGCTGCTGCGCAGCAAGGTGCGCACCCAGCGGCTCGGCCACACCGGCGTGCACAGCCCCATGGGCGAGATCGTGCTGGTGAAGGTGCTGGAAGCGGGCGAGATGGAAGTGGCCGGGGCCTCACGCAGCCACGACCAACTGCGGGTCATGGCGCAACTGCGCCAGTGTGGGGCCGAGCGGGTGTTGATTGACGGCGCTCTGGGCCGCAGCGCCCATGCCTCCCCCGCCCTGGCCGATGGTGTGGTGCTGGCCACCGGGGCGGCCCTGGGCGGTGGCTTGCTTGACGTGCTGCGCAAAACCCGTGAGCGCCTGGCCCTGTTGAGCCTGCCCGCTGCCGATGCGCTCACCCGCCAGCAGCTCGGGCCATTTTTTGATGCCGCCGGGGTCGGGCTGTGGGCCGCAGACGGCCAGCCGATCTGGCAGGCCGAAGTCACCAGCCTGAATGCCGCCGCAATCCTGCTGGAACAAGCGGCCACGCGCCAGCCTGGTCTGGTGGCCGTCACCGGCGCGGTAGGCCGCCAACTGTGGGCCGCACTCGACACCCTGGCCCAGCGCCACCCCGGCCTGCGCATCGTGGTGGCCGATGGCACGCGGCTGTTTGTGGATGCGGCTGACTTGCACCGCTTGCAACACCTGGGCGCACAGCTCATGGTCTGGCGTGCCATCACCCTGGCCGGCATCACCGTCAACCCGTTTTCACCGCTGGGCGGCCACCTGGATGCCACCGAGCTGCTGGCCGCTGCACGTAGCGCCTTCCCCGGCCATGTGGTCACCGATGTGCTGCTGGCGGATGCAATCCAACACAAGAAATGAAGCACACACCATGAGACCATCCAACACCGCCCTGCCTTACCCCCTCTCCCGCGTGCGGGAGAGGGTTGGGGTGAGGGAAGCAGGGCGTAAATCATGCTTCAGTTTGAATAGCTGCTTGCGCACACCAATAAAGGGCTTGACGCTGTTTTTACTGCATAAATTTTCATCACACACCCTCACCCCAGCCCTCTCCCGCTTGCGGGAGAGGGAGCAAAAAATGAAGCACACACCATGAGACCATCCAACACCTCCTGGCCTTGCTCCCTCTCCCGCGTGCGGGAGAGGGTTGGGGTGAGGGAAACCGGGCGCAAATCATGCTTCAATTTTTATAGCTACTTGTGCATACAAATACAGGGCTTGACACTGTTTTTGCTGCATAAATGTTCATCACACCCCTCACCCCAGCCCTCTCCCGCCTGCGGGAGAGGGAGTAAGAAATGAAGCACACACCATGAGACCATCTCCTGATCCGTTTGCATCACACCCGTTGCTGACCGAACAACAAATTTTTGAGGAACCCCACCATGGCCCATCTGGCACTTGACACACAGCGCATTGCGCGTGCCCGCAGCTCGGCGGCACACATTGCACGCCAGGTTTTTGACGATATGAGCTGCCGCACCACCACCACGGTGGAGCGTGCCACGCTGCGCCTGATGGGCATCGACGGTGTTGACGAAAACGCCGTGCCCCTGCCCAACCGCGTGGTGGCACACCTGCAAGCGCAAGGCTTGCTGGCCAGTGGTGCGGCCACTGCCGTGGCGGCGGCCATGGCCGAGCACGGCCTCAGCGCCCAAGCCGTGGCCCAGGCCGTGGCCGCAGGCCAGCTCACGCTGGTGCGCCCGCGTGACGAAACCGCCGCCCGCAGCCACGCCAAAGCCCTGGCCAGCCAGATGTGCGAACACATTGCCGCCCAGCGGGCCGAGCGCAGCGCACGGATCAGCCGCTGTGGCGAAGCACACACGCCCTGGCTCTACCTGATTGTGGCCACCGGCAACATCTACGAAGACATCAAGCAGGCCCGCGCCGCCGCGCAGCAAGGGGCCGACATTGTGGCGGTGATCCGCTCCACCGGCCAAAGCCTGCTGGACTACGTGCCTTTTGGTGCCACCACCGAAGGTTTTGGCGGCACCTACGCCACCCAGGAAAACTTTCGCCTGATGCGCGCCGCGCTGGACGAAGTGGGCAGCCAGGTGAAGCGCTACATCCGCCTGACCAACTATTGTTCCGGCCTGTGTATGCCCGAGATTGCCGCCATGGGGGCCATGGAGCGGCTGGACATGATGCTCAACGACTCGATGTACGGCATCATCTTTCGTGACATCAACATGCAGCGCACCTTCATTGACCAGTTTTTCTCGCGCATGGTCAATGGTTATGCCGGCATCATCATCAACACCGGGGAAGACAACTACCTCACCACCGCCGATGCGTTTGATGCCGCCCACACCGTGCTGGCCTCGCAGTTGATCAACGAGCAGTTTGCCTACCTGAGCGGCCTGAGCCCCGAGCTGATGGGGCTGGGCCATGCCTTTGAGATCAACCCGAATCTGGAAAACGGCTTTTTGTGGGAGCTGGCCCATGCCCAACTGGTGCGCCAGGTGTTCCCTGAGGCCGCGCTGAAATACATGCCGCCCACCAAACACATGACTGGCAACATCTTCCGGGGCCATGTGCAAGACGCGCTGTTCAACATGGCCAGCACACTGACCCAGCAAAACATTCACCTGCTGGGCATGATGACCGAGGCCATCCACACCCCGTTCATCCAGGATCGATTCCTGTCGATTGAGAACGCCCGCTACGTGTTCCACACCATGCGTGACTTACATGGCGAGATTGAATTCAAAAGCGGTGGCCTGATCGAAACCCGCGCCCAAACCGTGCTGGCTGAGACCGAAGCCCTGCTGGCCGAGGTGCAGCGCATTGGCCTGCCTGCGGCCATCTCGCGCGGCCAGTTTGCCGAGATTGCCCGCCAACCCGACGGCGGCAAAGGCCTGGACGGCGTGCTCAGCAAAGCCGACGACTACTACAACCCCTTCCCCGAACTGATGCTGCCTGGAGCCTGATCATGCAAGCGCAAACCCCCGAACAATGGATCAAACCCTATGGCGACACGCTGAACGATGGCCGCGTGCAGCTCTCATTCACCCTGCCGGTGGCGCTGGACGACAACAGCAAGGAAGCCGCCCGCCGCCTGGCGCTGGCCATGGGTCTGAGCGAGCCCGCTGTCAGCCACGCGGCCGACATGGGCCAGGGCTTCAGCTTTTACATCGTCTACGGCCAGTGCCAGCACCGTGTGGATTTGTCGAGCATTCAGGTGGCTAAACCCGAGTTTGAGGTGCTGGACAAAGACGCGGTGGATGCCCGGATTGCCCAGCGCATCGGCCGCAAGCTGGTGGTGATCGGGGCCTGCATCGAGACCGATGCGCACACCGTCGGCATTGATGCCATCATGAACATGAAGGGCTACAACGGCCACAAAGGGCTGGAGAGCTACCACCAAATCCGCGCCATCAACCTGGGGGCGCAGGTGGACTGTGAAGACCTGGTGCTGCGGGCCATTGAAGAGCAGGCCGATGTGATTCTGGTCTCGCAGGTGGTGACGCAAAAAAACATCCACCTCGACAACCTGACCCGCCTGACCGACATGCTGGAAGCCGAAGGCCTGCGCGACAAGATCATCCTGGTGGTAGGCGGCCCGCGCATCAGCCACGAGCTGGCCAAAGAGCTGGGCTATGACGCTGGCTTTGGCCCCGGCAGCTACGCCGAAAACGTGGCCTCGTTTGTGGTGGACGAATGGCTCAAGCGCCACCCTGCCCTCTGACTCAAACATACATTCCAGGAGCTCACCATGAACCCAGACATCACCAGCCTGATCCGCCTGCGCATCAGCGCCCACGAAGCCCACTACGCCGGTAACTTGGTTGACGGGGCCAAGATGCTGCAACTGTTTGGCGATGTAGCCACCGAGCTGCTGATCCGCAGCGACGGCGACGAAGGCCTGTTCGTTGCTTACGACAAGGTGCAGTTTCTGGCCCCGGTGTACGCCGGGGACTTCATCGAGGCCACTGGCCGCATCACCGCCATGGGCAAAACCTCGCGCAAGATGAGCTTTGAAGCCCGCAAGATCATCAGTGCCGCCAGCGTGCCCGGCCAGGCCTCGGCTGCTGATGTGCTGGCCGAGCCGGTCATCGTCTGCCAAGCCAGCGGCACCTGCGTGGTCCCGCTGGCCTGCCAGCGCGTGGCCCGCTGAGCCGGAGCGTGTGCACATGAACAAACTCATCATCACCGCCGCGCTGACCGGGGCCGAAGTCACCCGCGAGCAGCAGCCCGCCCTGCCCATCAGCCCCGAAGAAGTGGCCCAGGCCGCCTGGGAATGCGCCCAGGCCGGGGCCGCCATCGTGCACATCCACGCCCGCCTCCCGGACGGCAGCTCCACCCAGGACGCGGCGGCCTACCGCGCCCTCATCGACGCGGTGCGTGCCCGCTGCGACGTGATCGTGCAAGTGTCTACCGGCGGCGCGGTCGGCATGAGCAGCGCCGAGCGCCTCGGCCCGGTCAGCCTGCGGCCCGAAATGGCCACCTTGTCGATGGGCTCGACCAACTTCGGCAAGGACGTGTTCATCAACCCGCCCGACGACATGGTGCAGTTTTTAGCCGCCATGCAGGCCCACGGCGTGCGCCCCGAGTTTGAAATTTTTGACGCAGGCCACCTGGCCACTTTGCAGCGCTGGGTGCAGCGCGGCACGGTCAGCCTGCCGCTGCATGTGGACCTGGTGCTGGGCGTGCCCGGTGCCATGCCCGCCACACCGCAAGCGCTGATGTACCTGCTGTCGCAACTGCCCACCGGTGCGACCTGGACCGTGGCCGGTGTCGGGGCCGGCCAATTACAAATGAACGCCCTGGCCGTCGCCCTGGGCGGCCATGTGCGGGTGGGCTTTGAAGACAACATCTACCTGCGCAAAGGCGAGCTTGCCAGTAGCAATGCCCAGTTTGTCGAACGCATCGCCAGCCTGGGCCGCCTGCTAGACCGGCCACCGGCTTCGCCGGATGAGGCTCGGGGGGTGCTGGGGATTGGGGGTTAGGTTTTTGTTTGCTTTTTTGATGGGTGGGAGGTGCTATGTATTACAGAGCTGCTTGCGCATATACAGCAAGGGATAGAGGCTGATTTTGTTTGTAAAACCTGGTTGAGATGCTGTTGGATGAGATTTTAATTTGATAGCTGCTTGCGCAGGATTGACGAGGGCTAGAGGCCAATTTCATCCTTCATTTCAGCCATTCAGCGCATAAGTCAGTTCTGATCCAACTCAGGGCGAACGGCTTTTCATGACTTAAGTCGTTACGTTCCATATATAAATTAGCCTCTAGCGCTTTTTTATATGCACAAGATGCTATTGAATTTGTAGTAATTTGCGGACTGGCTCAGCGCATGGTGCTGTGCTGGCATAGCGGTCTGTGGCTTGCTGACGGTTTGGGGACGTTGCCCCGCTATGATCAAATGCCACAGACGGGGAGAAGCTTGCAATCCCTTATCGCCACCGTCCACGCAGGCGGTTCAGTCCAACATGGTTTATACGCCGCGGGAGGTAATATGTTTTTTTTGAGCATTGCAGCGCGGCAGATAAGCGCTGATCGTTAGGTTAGGTTGAAAGATGCCAAATAGATACGTCGTCGAAAGGTTGAACGGTCTTCTCATCGGGCTGAATGCTACCTACGCAGCAACAGCTGCCTCGGCATCGGCAGCCAAAGGCGCTGGCCGAGCAAATTTCATAGATTCATTTTTGAAACAAGTTATCCCTCCGAGCTGGCGAATCAGTACAAATGGAGAGATAACGGATTCAGCAGGAGCAAAGACCGGGGAGCTCGACATAATCATTGAGAACGGCTTCTTCCCCAGTCTGCCGGTCATTGGCATAGAGTCCTCTCGCCTTTACTTCGCGGAGGGAGTGGCTGCCGTTGTCGAAGTGAAGTCAAATCTTCAAGGTCAGTGGACTGAAGTATTAGCTACTGGCGATAAGTTGGAAGCATTGGAGAGACATATAAAAGGAGGAATTATGGGCGGCAGTAGTGGACCGCTTGTCTTTCAGGTTCCAGGCATTTGCAGCGACCCCAATCTTCCTAAGATGCAACCTATGCCAGAAGACATAATCAAGAAGAAAGTACCATATTTCGTCGTAGGCTATAAAGGATGGAGCAATCAACAGACCATCGTAGCAAAGTTGGACGAAGCCCAGGGGCGTATTTCCGGCATTCTTCAACTCGACATAGGCTACTTTGCTGGCAGTGCAGCTTTTGATTCGGTGAGAGCGTCTGGCGCTCTTTGCCTGCTAGGCTTTCTGAACAGCGTCAATGAGGCATCGTCTTATGTGAAAGCGGCAACAGCCGACTTACTGTCGTATGGTAGATGAGAGCGCCAAAAAAGTGCATCCCGAATGAATGGTGAAAGGTAATTGGGGTCAGATTCCAATTATTTAATCAAAAACTATAGCATCTTGCGCAAGCAGAACAAGGACTTGATTGCTCTCCCAATCTGGCAGTCATCGGGCCAAAGCCACCGCCGAGCACATCGCCCATATGCGCACCGGCATCGGCTTGACCAGCATCTGGGATGACCTAAAAAGCCTGCTCTAACTGAGCGACGATGGCTTTGCCCAATCGCTGCAACAAGTGCTAGGATTCTTTCATGAACACTGAAACCATCACCCGTGAAGCCTTGTCCCTGCCTGTGCAACAGCGGGCTGAATTGGCGGCACAGTTGCTGTCCAGTCTTGATGCGCTGTCCGAAGCTGAAATTGAACCCCTTTGGCTTCAAGTGGCTGCGCAACGGGCGGCCGAGATGGATCAAGGGCTTTCCAGGCGCATTCCGGCCGAAGAGGTGCGTCGCCAGGCGAAGGCTTTGCTCAAGTGAGTTAATTCTTCAATGAAGCCGCCCGCGTTGAGCACCTTGAGCATGTCGCCTACTACGAGTCTTGTCAGCATGGTCTTGGCGCACGTTGTCTGTCGGCTTTCGATGAGGCTATGGATAAAGTCTGCCAATCCCCTGATCGGTTTCGCGTTGAATTTCAACCAGATGTTCGCAAATTTCGCGTACCAGGTTTCCCTTACAACATTCTCTATAGGCTTGTGGGTCGGGAAGTTGAAGTTTTGGTCGTCGCGCCTCATCGGCGGCGACCTGGATACTGGCTTGGCAGGCTTTAGTGGATTGATCGACCCGGCTTGTGCGAGCGTGGAAATGGATCTGGAAATGGGGTCAGGTCTTCTATTGCAGTTACCCAAGGCCACGGCAACACCAGCCGCATAAACTTGCCCCATTGGTTCTGAATGGAGTCCAGATCATGAATACGCAACTCTTGCAGCAAGCTCGTGTACTCGACATTGACGAGCAAATCGAGCTGGTTGAAGCCATCTGGGATGGGATTGTGAGCCGAGGCATCGCGCCATCGTTGACCGAAGCTCAGAAAACAGAACTTGACCGCCGTCTCGCAGACCACCTTGCCAACCCTGATGATGTCGTTCCCTGGAGTGAAGTAAAGGCTGCTGCTCTTGCAAAAATCAGGCAATGAGCCTTCCCGTTACTTTTCATCGCGCCGCCAGTGCATTGTTCATCGAAGCAAGTGACTGGTATGAAGCCAAGCGAGTTGGTCTTGCGCTTGAGTTCATTGCCGAGATTGATCGCTGTGTGTCGCTGGCTTCTCAACACCCTCTCCAGTTTGCCGTTGTTCACGCGGACGTTCGCCGCATCGTTGCCAATCGTTTCCCGTACAGCGTTTATTTTCGGGATGAAAAACATCGCATCGTTGTTCTCGCTGTATTTCATGGCAGCAGGGACCCCGCCATTTGGCAAGCAAGGGGCTAACGATGGGCAATTGGTGTGTGATTGGTGTCAGATTCCAATGATTTGATCAAAAATCAGTCAGTTTTGGTTGTGGCGCTTGAGGCATATGTTTATTTGGTACCTTATGTTGAAGAACCTGATTACTTCTTCTTGAAGACCGTGATTCCCAGCAGAAAGGCGACCCGTGACTACTTGCAGAGGAATACCCCAGATGAAAAAACTTGACGCTTACGAGGAAGAGCTGCTGACAGCTTATGAAAAGGGGGCGCTTCAATCCACATCCCCTTCAAAGGTTGATCTGTCCAAATTCAAAGCCGCAGCTAGCGCAACCTTTATCAAGGATCGGCGAATCAATATCCGGCTGTCGACACCTGACCTGATGGATATTCAGACCCGTGCACTGGAGGAAGGCATTCCCTACCAGACGTTTATTGCCAGTGTGTTGCATAAATATGTTACGGGCCGCTTGGCCGAGAAAGCATCCAGCCTGGCCCCGCGCTCCACCGGACGCAATGAAAAACGGCGCTCCGGTTAGCTCGATCTGCTGCTGAGTTCTCACGGCATCTGAATCATCAGCGCCAGAAAGGCAACACGATATGAAAAAGGCATCTATGAAAACGGCTGATCAAGACATCCCCGAATTGAAGCGCGATGAACTCGGCAAAGGTGTACGAGGCAAGTACCTTAAACACTTTGTGCAAAGCAGCAATGTCGTGGTGTTACAGCCCGAAATCCAAAAGGCTTTCCCTACCTCTGAAGCCGTCAACAAGGCGCTGGCAAGCATGTTGGCCTTTGCGCAAGAAACGCAGGGTTTAACAAGTCGCTCAGGTCGGACTCCGCGCAAGCGCGTTACCGCGTAGCCTCATTAGACTGCACCAACACACTCACCACCTCTCTCGTTGCAGATGATCCCGCGCGATCTTGACCGAAAGGAAGCCCAAGCACGGCCGTTCTTCAGAGGTCTTATGGTGCTGATGCTGTTGGCAATGGCGGCTATGCTGCTCTTCGAGTCCGTGCCACTGGTCATGAATCCTGGCCCGGTGGAGGTCATATGCCCGGCGCAGCCTCGCAAGCTCACCTGCGAACTTGGTGCCAGTCTCGTCCGCTCGCTACCCACTGACGC
Source organism: Rhodoferax lithotrophicus (assembly GCF_019973615.1). Taxonomy (GTDB): domain Bacteria; phylum Pseudomonadota; class Gammaproteobacteria; order Burkholderiales; family Burkholderiaceae_C; genus Rhodoferax; species Rhodoferax lithotrophicus. Next base: position 1,074,907 of record NZ_AP024238.1, read on the forward strand.
ACAGAGAACAGTACTGGGTATGTCAGGTCTCGCCGCAACTGTATGCGTTCTGTGCTTGGTCTGGGTATTCGCTCGATCAAGGAGAAAGCGGTAATAGGGTCAGGTCTTGTATTGCAACATCCATCCCTGAGCATCTGGAATAACCTGAAAAGTCAGCGCAACCTTGGCGACGATGACTTTACCTGCCTTCTCACAAAGCCACCATCCGTGATGCCAACATCCTGATCAGGGCGAGATTGGGTCGCCGCGACGTGTTAAGACGAGTCGTCAGGTGACCACATCAAAGCCAAACGTATTGACAACAGATATACGCTTAACTACCATGACCGCATCAATCTCCCCCATTTCCAAGGACAAACTCATGCGTGATGCCGCCATCAATTTACGCGCCAGACCCGCGCAGCGTGATCTGATTGACCACGCCGCCCAGTTGCTGGGCAAAAACCGGTCTGACTTCATGCTGGAAGCCGCTTGCGACAAAGCTCGCAGCGTTTTGCTTGACCAGGTGTTTTTCAGCTTGGACGAAGCCCAGTTTCAAAGCTTTGTCCAGATGCTCGATGCGCCCTTGACTGCCAACGAGGGGCTGGAGCGGCTGATGGCTGTCAAGCCGGTTTGGCAAGCGGCATGAGTCTGGGTTTGCAGGCCCCGCAGCCGCTGCTGGCAACGCATCGCTGCGACGGGTTTGCCAGCTCTGAGCCCGAGCTTGATGCCTGGCTCATGCGCCGCGCCTACGCCAACCAGCTCAGTGGGGCCAGTCGCACGTTTGTGGTGGTCGATGCGCAGCAAGCTGTGGTGGGCTACTACGCCTTGGCGGCTGGGGCGGTGTCGCATCCAATCGCCACCCCGGCGGTGCGACGCAACATGCCAGACCCGATACCGGTCATGGTGCTGGCCAGGCTGGCCGTTGACCAACGCGCCCAAGGTCAAAAGCTGGGTGCATCGCTGTTGCAAGATGCTGTCAAGCGCTGTGCGCTGGTGTCGCAACATGCGGGTATCCGGGCCTTGCTGGTGCACGCCCTGCATGACCGCGCCAAACAGTTTTATGAACACTACGGTTTTCAGGCATCAGCCATTCACCCAATGACTTTATTGCTGCGACTGCAACAAAGTTGAGCCGTTGTGGGTGCAAAGGAAGAAACGGGGTCATGTCTTGCATTACAACTCCCATCCCCGTCAAATCAACCCATGACAAGACCCCTGCGCATTGAAGTCCCCGACGGCCTGTACCTCGTCACGTGGCGACCGGCGCGAGGCCATAGCAGAGCAGGTGAATGAGTGTGCTGCTTGGTCTGTCATGCAGGGCTTCAAAATACTACATTTTCAATAGCTGCTTCCGCTTACTTTACAAGCGCTAGAGGCCTAAAGCATATAGAACATTTGAGATGCCGATAAGTCAACAGCAGGCATCTCAAAATCACCCGTTTTGGGCAATGCCAAAGGCACTGCGCCGAGGGCACAATTAGCCTATGAATACTTTCAGTCCATTTTCAGAAACTGCCGGGTTTGTTGCTATTTTTATTGGAGCTGACTATGCAGTTACAGCAAGTCTCAAGACCTGTTTTAGTGCTGAGAAGTCCACATTAATTTGCAGCACCTTGCGGTGTGAATCTCGTTAGCCGCCATGAAGAACATGACTCGGCCATTGTTGATTGTTGTCCTAGCCTTGGCTACTGCGCATGTGCTCTCGCAAGAACGAACCCCTGTTTCGTCCATCACGAATGCCACATGGGCGCAGTACAGCGGCCAGTATCAGCAAAGCCCGCTCTGCAGTAAGGAAGAGATCACCTTGTGGAGCTGCGAAACCGGTAAGCGCGTTTATTCGCTGTGCTCTTCGCATACAGTGACCCGCACGTCAGGCTACATACAGTACCGCACTTCTAGCCGCGGCAAAGTCGTGTTTACGTACCCGACTGAGAGAAAGCCACCATTGGGCTCATTTGTTTACAACTCCTTTGGGAACGGCAATGCATCCGTCGAGTTCACGAGCAATGGGTACGGATATACCCTTTTCGATCCGCTTAGGGAAGGATCATCCATAAGTGTGTCGGCTCCCGCTCCGTCTGGAAAACAGACCGAAATAAATTGTGGAGGCAACCAGACCCTTCAAGTCAATTACACAATGCGGCTCATGTACGACTCCGGCGTGTGGGCAGGTTATTAGGCATGGTGTCTAATTTCAACGTTAACCATCCACATGCCCCACCTCTACTACAAGTTGTTGCTGTCTGCATGCCTCAGTGCGTCTTTGGTGGCCAATGCCCAAACACACTGCACGAAGAATGAGGTTGAGTACTTCACCTGCAAGATAAGCGGAAGCGAGAAAATTGTCTCTATTTGCGGCAGCGACTTTCGCGCTGGCACCCATGCACTCGCTGAGATCGTTGATGATGCTTGGCTGCAGTATCGCTTTGGCAAGCCTGGCCAATTGGAACTTGTCTTCCCGGCGAAACGCCATCCTCTGCTCAGCCATTTTTCTGGCGAGCTCATTCTTTCCAACGACCGTCGCCTTTACGCTTTGACGTTCAAACGTCGAAGCTACAGCTACGAAATCCTTTACTCTCCTGGTTTTCGCGGGGTCACAGTTCAGGGACTTGGTTCAAACGTTAAATTGCCGTGTGACGGTGAACCAAAGATTCCCCTTGGTAAAGGACTGAACGATTTCTACGAGTTGGTCATAACTTTGAACCGCCAAAAGTAAGCACATGACGTGTATGGCTACCAGCACGGCGTTGAAAGTGATTAGCGAGATTGGTGTCGATCTGGCACGCTTTCCCACAGTCAAGCATTTCACCTCGTGGCTGGGCTTGTGTCCGGGCACCAAGATTTCGGGCGGACGGGTGCTCTCAAGTGCCACCAAACCCTGTGCCAACCGGGCCGCCCAGGCCTTGCGCATGGCCGCGCAGGCGCTTCGCAAGAGTCAAACCGCACTGGGTGCCCATCACCGTCGACTGTGTTCGCGCATGGATAAACCCAAGGCCATCACGGCCAGCGCACACAAACTGGCACGACTGGTTTATTTCATGCTGACTAAGGGGCAAGCCTTTGTCGAAGCCGGGCAGGACGAGTACGAGGAGCGCTACCGTCAAAGAGAGTGGTGCAAAATCTCACTCGTCGCGCTCACCAGTTGGGCTTTCAACTTACACCACAGGAAACCTCCTCAGCATGACTTCAAATATCCGATTTGGCAGGGCTGCTGGGGAAGTTTCTTAAGAGGGCTCATGCAATGCACCTCTATCGAGCCGTAATCGCGTGTCTTGCATTGGTATTTGCCACGCAAGCAATCTCTCAATCCTCGCCGGCGTCGACTAGGACCCAGCCGTACAAGACAGTAGATTTCGACCTCTCTGAAAAGCAGTGTGAGGCACGAAGAGGCATGTGGTGGCGTAGCGGTGGTCCCATTCGGCCGAACGAGAAGTATTTTTGCTACTTACCGAGCCCAGACGCAGGCAAGAATTGCTCTTCTTCGAAAGAGTGTTTGGCCGGAGCCTGTCTTACCCGCAAGGATTCCCCGGGCGGTGAAAAGCAAGGAACAAGAATCGTGGGCGCTTGCACTGAATATGCGCTGGGCGGCGGCTGCGTCGCTCGCGTGGAAGCTGGCAGAGTCCAACCTATGATCTGCTCGGACTAGCATGAGCGACCGCGTGACCCCTGACAAATCAATCGACACGGACCCAAACCTGCAGGAGGCGGCTTCGCCGCAAAAGATTACCTGGGCGACGATGACTTTGCCCAATCGCTGCGACAACAGACTCAAGGCAAAGCCGACGACCCAGAAATCCCCCGTGTACAGCGTCGGGCTGCTGCGCCCCACGCTTGCCCATTTCGTGCAACAGCGCCATGGAGCAGACCCACTTCAGTGGCTGCTACAGCCTCAAAGAAATCGAACAAGCCTTCAGTTTGCACTACGCAACCGTCAGCCAGAGGGGAATGATGGGAGTGTTGCAATGCAAGAGCTGACCCCAAGACTGCCAAGACTGGATGCTTCAGTTGGGCCACGGGTGATCAGGATCGAAGTGGACCGTTTGCGAACGGTTGAGGTGTCGGCTGGGCTCAGGTGCTGATCAGGCATCATCAACACTTGTCCCGATCACACTTCATTCAAAGGTAGGTGTCCAATGCCAAATCACGTCATGACCATGCTATCCCGTCACTTACTCGTATTTGGCATGGCGGCAAGCTGTCTGGCCAGCCCGTTGGCTGCTGCCAACAATGGCATCCCCACGCATTGCCAAGAGGGTGAAATCGCGTTTCTCAATGCACGCATGTATCGTGTCGAAACCAACCACGCAGAAAAAATCCTGTCCCTGTGTGCAGACCGAGAAACTGAACCGCTGGCAAGAATGGTTTACCGATTTGGTGCTATCGGCAAAGTTGAGATGGAGCTTGTCGCTTCGGCTCAGAACAAAGCTGGTGTTTCTCGCCAATCGGATACCGGATCTCACACAGGCCTGATATCCATCCGTTTTGACAAGGGGCCTTACGCATACGAGGTCAGCGAAGGTTTGGGAATGACCACCGGCATTCGGCTCGATGTCTATCGGCACAAAAAGAAAATCGTGGGTTACGAGTCCCATGAAGATGAATCCAAGCTCGTAGTCATCAATTTCGACCAGGCATCATCGCCAATATTTATGCGGACAAGCCCCTTTCAACCGTGGTAGGTATGGATGAGCTACTAGCCAAAAAAAACTCACAAGCAAGCATCCATCCAAAGGCCATCACCGCCCCCCAGCCACCAACTGCAGCGCCAGCGCGTTGTGGCGCTCCAGCATCGGCCCCAGATCGACCGTGGTGAGTTGCCCCTGGCGCACGATCACGCGGCCATTGACGATGGCTTCACTCACCTGCGGGCTGCCGCACAGCAGCAGGCTGCCCACCGGGTCGTGCACTGCCGCACCGGCAAAAGACAGGCTGCGCAGGTCAAACAGAACCAGGTCGGCGCACATGCCTACGCTCAGGTGGCCAATGTCTTGGCGGCCCAGCACCTCGGCCCCGCCGCGGGTGGCTAGGCGCAGCACATCGCGTGCGGTCATTTCCGCCGGGCCCAGGTCGCAGCCGAAGAAAGTGCGGCCCTGGCGCTGCTCGGGCGGCTGCATGGCCCGGCCAACGCGGGCCAGCAGCAGGGCCTGGCGGGCTTCGTTCACCATGTGGGCCGCATCGTTGCTGGCGCTGCCGTCTACGCCCAGCCCCACCGGCACCCCGGCGTTGAGCATCTTGCGAATGGGCGCAATGCCGCTGGCCAGGCGCATGTTGCTGCACGGGCAATGGGCCACACCGGTGCGGCTGGCGGCAAACAGGGCAATGCCGGCATCGTCCAGCTTGACGCAGTGGGCGTGCCACACGTCGCTGCCCAGCCAACCCAGGTCTTGCGCATATTGGGCGGGGGTGCAGCCAAATTTTTCTTGTGAGTAGGCCAGGTCGTGGTCGTTTTCGGCCAGGTGGGTGTGCAGGCGCACGCCTTGGCCCTTGAAGCTGCGCGCCAGCCGGGCCGATTCGCGCATCAGATCCCGGCTCACGCTGAACGGGCTGCACGGTGCCAGGGCCACGTTCAGCATGGCTCCAAAAGAGGCATCGTGGTGCTGCTCGATCAGACGCTGGGACTCTTTCAGGATGAAGTCTTCTTGCTCCACCACCCGGTCTGGCGGCAGCCCACCGGCGCTTTGCCCCACGCTCATGCTGCCACGGGTGGCGGTGAAGCGCATGCCGATGGTGTGGGCGGCTTCGATGCTGTCTTCCAGCCGCACGCCGTTGGGGTAGATGTAGAGGTGGTCGCTGCTGGTGGTGCAGCCGCTCATCAGCAGCTCGGCCATGGCCACCTGGGTGCTGACCTGCACCATCTCCGGGGTCAGGCCAGCCCACAGCGGGTAGAGGCCTTTGAGCCAGCCAAACAGCTCGGTGTTTTGCACGCCGGGAATGGCCCGCGTGAGGCTCTGGTACATGTGGTGGTGGGTGTTCACCAGGCCGGGCGTGACCAGGTGGTGGCGGGCATCGATGCACTCGTCGGCCTGCCAAGCCTGGGGCGGCAGCTCGGCCGTGGCACCGATGAAGCTGATGCGGTTGTTGGTGATGTAGATGGCCGCATCGTGCAGCTCGCGGGCCAGGTCGTCCTGGGTGGCAATGGTGTGGGCGTGGTGAATCAGCAGGGTCGGCATGGTGAGTCCTAAAAAAGGTATGAATGTCGAGGCCGAATCCCGCTGGAAATTCCCTTGGAGGAAGCCAGAGGCGAGCACCACGTTGCCGAGCGTACCGGGCTGTGCGGGGCCGATTCTGCCAGAGCCCGTAGGGCACGGGTTTTGTCTCACGGCACAATTCCCACATGTCCAAACTTCAGCCCCAGAACCCGCCCCCAGCCAAGCCGGCGCATGGCCGCACGGATGAGGCCGCTGGCGACAGCGTCATCGGCCACTTCCGCCCGCGCATCACCTTGCTGACGCTGGACCGTGGTCATGGGCTGCTGGGCCTCAAACCCCAGGGCAAGCTGGGCCCGCGCGGCGACAGCGTGACCCTGGCCCAGTTTGACTGGCTGTACCACACCGATGCCGGCCACCGCTGGCAAACCCCGGCCCCTGACTCGATCCTGAACAGCCGCCCGCCAATGGTGGAGGAGCTGTATGACACCGGCGGCCCGCTGGTGCACATGCAGCGCAACCTGCCCGCCGAGGCCGATGCCATGGATCGGGTGTGGGACATGGGCTTTGTGCCGGTGGCCGAAGAAACTTTTCAGTGGCGTAGCCGCCAGCACAAACCGGCGCTGGGCCCGGTGTGGACGCTGGCGCAAGAGGCGTTTTTTGGTGACTTCTGGGCCGACCAGATTCCGCTGCTGCAAGCCCAGGGCTGGGCGGTGCAGGTCAAACCCGGCTTTGCCCACGAAAGTGTGCCGGTGCAGCGCTGGCGCTTGGTGCTCAGCCCCGACACCGGCGAGGTGCTGAGCCAAGAGCTGGACAGCCCGCTGGTGAAACCCGCACGCGGCGTGGAAAAGCTGCAACTGCCCGAGCGCGAAGGGGCCTGGCTGCTGAGCCTGGGCATTGAGATCGACGGCGAGACGCTGGACTTGGCCCCCATGCTGGCCGACCTGCTGCGCCGCGATGCCCGCTGGCTCAACGCAGCACAGTTGGCCGCTATTGACGACCTGGCCATCATCTCGCTGCGTGCCCCTGGCGGCAAACGCATCGACGCACCGGCGGCCCCGCTCAAAGCCATCATCAGCGCCACGCTCGACCTGCTGACCGACCCGGCACGCCAGCAACACCAGGGCCCGCTGCACCTGGGCGCGTGGGAGGCGCGGCGGCTTGATGCCTTGCGGGCCAGCCTGCTGGAAACCCAGCGCGTCGGCCTGCACAACGCCTGGCAATTGGAGGGCGAACAGGGTCTGGCCAGCCTGGCCCAGCGCCTGAAAAACCATGGCCCACCGCCAGCGCTGGCTGCACCCGCTGGCCTGCGCGTGCAACTGCGCCCCTACCAGCTCGAAGGCCTGGCCTGGCTGCAATACCTGCGTACGCACCACCTGGGCGGCATCCTGGCCGACGACATGGGTCTGGGCAAAACCGCCCAGGCTCTGGCCCATGTGCTGACCGAGAAACACGCCGGGCGGCTGGACTTGCCGGTGCTGGTGGTGTTGCCCACCTCGCTGATCTTCAACTGGCAGCTTGAGGCCCAGCGCATGGCCCCGGATTTGCGCCTGCTCACCCTTCAGGGGCCGCAGCGCGAGGACTTGTTTGCCAGCATGCCGCAGCACGACCTGGTGCTGACCACCTACCCGCTGTTGTGGCGCGACCTGGATGCGCTGGCCGCGCAGCCCTTTTACCTGGTCATTCTGGACGAGGCGCAGATGGTGAAAAACGCCGCCAGCCGCAGCGCCCGCGCCTTGCGGCGCCTGCGCACCTGCCACAGCCTGTGCCTGACCGGCACGCCGATGGAAAACCACCTGGGCGAACTGTGGGCGCAGTTTGACTGGCTGATGCCGGGTTTTCTGGGCGACTCGCGCCAGTTTGCCGCCCACTGGCGCAAGCCGATTGAGGAAAACGGCGAAACCCTGCGTGCCGCTCTGCTGGCGCAGCGCGTGCGGCCTTTCATCCTGCGCCGGCGCAAGCAAGACGTGGCCAGCGAGTTGCCACCGCGCACCGAAGTCATCCAGCGTGTGCAGTTGCAGGGCCAGCAGCGCGAGCTGTATGAGAGTGTGCGCGTGGCCGCCGACAAGCAAGTGCGCCGGGTGCTGCAACGCCAGAGCTTTGACGGTGCGCAGATCAGCATCCTGGACGCGCTGCTCAAGCTGCGCCAGGTGTGCTGCGACCCGCATCTGGTCAAGGGAAGCAAGCCCGCTGAGAACATCGAACGCGCCAAGCTGGAGCTGCTGGCCGACATGCTGCCCGAGCTGGTGGCAGAAGGTCGCCGCGTGCTGGTGTTCTCGCAGTTCACCGAGCTGCTGGCGCTGGTTGCCGAGCAACTGCAGGCGCTGCAGCTGCCGTTTTTGAGCCTCACCGGCCAAACCCCGCCCAAGGAACGTGGCAGCGTGGTGCAACGCTTTCAGGCACAAGAAGTGCCGGTGTTGTTGCTCAGCCTGAAAGCCGGTGGCATCGGCCTGAACCTGACCGCCGCCGACACGGTGATCCACATGGACCCCTGGTGGAACCCGGCCGTGCAAGAGCAGGCCACTGCCCGTGCCCACCGCATTGGCCAGGATCAGCCGGTGTTTGTCTACACGCTGGTGGTGCAAGGCAGCATTGAGGAACGTATGCTGGAATTGCAGGCCCGCAAACTGGCGCTGACCAACAGCGTGCTGGGGCACGACGTGGCTGGTGCGCTGAAGTTTGACGAAGCCGACCTGAACGCCTTGCTGGCCCCACTGGACTTTTTGGCGGCCACCGCCCAGACCCCCGAGCAAGCGGCGCGGCGCTGGGGGCGCACCGGCCGCCGTTCAACGTAAGCCGTTGCGGATGGAGTGCAACACTGCACCAGCAGCTTGTGGTGCTATCCCCAATAGCCTTGGGTCAACGGGCGTTCTTTGTCAGTTGGAATCACTTGTGCTTGGCATGCAGTTTTCTGCCAAAGATGATTCTTCTGCTGTACGCAATGTCGGCACCGACATCAGTTGACCGCGTAAAGTTTGGATAAGCAAGCGTCCGCAATGGGTGTTGAGAACTTGGGCCCGCTCTATTTTCTCTGAAGAACCTTCCCGAAAGCGGATGGTGCGATAGGGCGAAGACACTTCAGTGGAGCCTGTATTGACATCATTTAATGCAATGTTGAGGGATTCAGCGACAAGTTGTGCACTTTCATCCTTTAGCTTTTCGCCATTGTTGTTGCTCCAATAGGCCAATGGGTCTTCTACTTCTTTGACCCCAGACACCACGCGGATGGTTTTTTGATAATGGGCCGTTTGTGCGGCTCCCGGAGATTCCATGTCAATCGTGTTGTCAAGGATGATCGCTTTTTGATCCTGTGTGAATGAAAAAACAGGAACATTCTTAAGCGTGTTGCGCTGACCCGTATGGTCCGCTTGCTCAAGTAGGCCCACGCGCGAACGGAGGGCTGATTTTTTCAACGCTCGCTGCATCAAATCATGCGTATCGAAATGATCAAGGGCATTTTGATAGGGCAATAACACCTTGTTCGCTTCAGCTTGCAGCTTTTCCTTTTGCTCATTTTTGGCGGACTCAATGAGCACACCATGGGTAATCACTGCCGCCAAAAAGCCAATGGCGTTGGGTGCTGGATAGAGGATGGCGTTGCCGTTGGTCCCTGCCTGATCAAAACCGACGACCCCACGATAGTTCACTTTTTCATTCGTCGGGAGCAGCAGACTCCAATTCACGGCAGGTGGCATCGTCTCAACCGCAGGTTTTGCCAATGGGACGACATCATCTGCCACCACGATCACAGGCGCCAGCAGCGAGATTGCGCCGACGCCCAGCGAGATCAATGACTTAGCCGTTGACAGCCAGGTCATTGGGCAGTTTTCGGTGATGTAGCCACACCCTCGATAACCTGACTGGAAGGTGCCAATGCAACCTTATTCACTACCTTGACACCGTCCACGAAGGGTTGCAGAAACTGGTCTTTGCCAATCTCCAGGTATTGAAAATAGGCATTGGTCAGACCTGGGAATTTTGGTGGTTCGTCCCATGCCTGATCTGTGCTCTTGGTCACATGAATGGGTTGATACCAATCGTAAGTATTGGTCTTCAAATTGACGATGTACCCAAGCCCTGCAAATACGCCTTTGGGGTCACTGGTGGGTATGTAGCCAGAATAAGTACGCTCAAAGCCAATCCTGGTGATGTCGATGACCAACAGCTTGTCAATCTGGTGCTTGCGCTGTAGGCTGGAAAAGTCCTTCTTGGCAATGTTGGGGCCTTGGGTCGAGAAATCTGGCAATGCCTTGAGATCCACATCCTCTTCAATCAGTGTGACTACGGTGCCGTTCTTGCGTAATAAACGGCTGACCTCGTTTTTCAATTGAGGCAAATCTTCGTTCGGCAGTGTGGCGGCATGAGTCGTCAGCTTTGAGTTCATGCCACTCGCAACAGCCATGCAAAGTAGACAATCTGCGCCGAGTAGATAGGTGTCAGTTTTCGGAAGCGCGGTCATGACGACTCCAATTCGACCCGCTTGCGTGTCAATGGAGTTGGGGGTGAGCGCTACGGGCATCTGATTGACCGTGGCACAACCGCTGGCGAGGACTGCGAAGGCAGCAAGAATGAGGTTGAAGCGAATTTTGATTTTCATATCCCTGAGATTTGTAAAGTGAGATGGTTTGATATATAGCCGAATCAGACCCCATAGGGTTCCTTTTTGGCGCGAAGAGTATAGACGTGTGTGAGCAAGTCAAAACCCCTGTCCAAAGTCCATCATCCTTTGGGTGCTTCACTTGAGATTTGGAATTTGACACCCCAAAACCTGTCGCGCACCCAGGCGCACCAGAAGCCGGGCGTGATGTCTACACTTCAGGCCTCAAAAAATCTTTCATTCGCTGGCACACCCCATGGCTCTACTGATCATTGATGCGATGAACATCATCCGGCGCATTCACGAGGCGGTTCCCGGCCCGGAGAGTGAAGAGCGGGTGGCTGACACCGTGGCCTCCAGCCTGGCTTCTTTCCGGCGTGCGCTCAAAACCCACCGACCGACCCATGCCGTGGCGGTGTTTGACCACGGTGGCCGTACCTGGAAGCATGATCTTTATGCACCCTACCAGGCGCATCGCCAACCCATGCCGGAACTGCTAAAAGGCGGTGTGCGGACCATCCAGCAAGCGTTGGCGGGACTGGGCTTGCACTGGATCGCCATTGCCGGCATTGAGGCAGACGATGCCATTGCCACGCTGGTTGAGAAGTGGTGCAAGGCGAGTGTGGAGCCCGTCATCATCCTGTCGACCGACAAGGATTTTTTGCAGCTGCTGAACGATCAGGTCGGCATTTACGACCACTTCAAGGGGCGCTGGCGGGATGCCGCCTATGTGCAGGAAAAGTTTGGTGTCACACCGGCACAAATGGGTGATTTGCTGGCGCTGATGGGCGATGCCGCTGATGGCATTCCGGGGGTGGACAAGGTGGGTGCCAAAACCGCCGCCGGGCTGCTGCGTATCAACGGCAATCTGGATCGGGTGATCTCCAACGCTGACAAGGTGAGCGGGCAAGTGGGGGTGAACCTGCGCAAAGGGGTGGAGCTGGCGCGGTTGTCCCGGCGGTTGGTGTCCTTCAAGACCGATGTGCCGCTGGGGCTGACCTGGCGGATGCTTGCGCAGCCGGGGCGGGAAGTTGATGATAGCTATTGATTAAATAGCTACTGACGCTTTATTCATAAGCACCAGAGGCCTAAAATATCTCCATAAACCTGTGTTTAACCGAAGGCGAATGCTGACAGGGTGGTTTCCATCACCCGGTCTGAAAACACCTTGCGGCCAGCGTCCTTGCCAGCCGCACCGGCCACGGTCATCAGCGGGATCAGGTGTTCTTCTGCACGTGGCGGATGGCACTGCCGGGCACCAGGTGCCTGCTCCCAGTTTGTCAACAAGCGCTCGCGTTCTTGCGGGCTGGACCCGACAGCGTGGGTCAACCAATCGTCGAAGGCATCCGACACCGGCCCGTATGGCGGATGGCCATAGGCACGCATATTGTGAAAACTCATGCCGCTGCCGATGATCAGCACATCCTGATCGCGCAGCGTTTCCAGTGCCCGGCCAGCCGCCAAATGTTGCGCCGGGTCCAGTGACGTATGCAGTGAGAGTTGCACCACTGGAATGTTGGCCTCTGGAAAGATCAGTTTGAGTGGTATGAACATGCCGTGATCAAAACCGCGTTCGGCATTGGCACCGCTGGCAATGCCTGCCGCCGTGAGCATTTTCACGATCTGGTCGGCCAGTGCCGGGGCGCCTGGCGCGGGGTATTTCAGTTCGTAGGTATGGGCCGGAAAACCGGAATAGTTATAAACCAGTTTCGGTTGCGCAGCGCTGGTCACCGCAAAGTGGGGCTCCAACCAGTGCGCTGACACCATCACGATGGCTTTGGGCGTACGCGGCAATGTCGTGGCGACATGCTTCAAAAAATCAGCCATGCGGTTCCAGGCATCCGGTGGATTCCAGTCCATGAAAAAGCAGGGGCCACCACCGTGGGGGATGAACCAGGTGGGCATTTTGGCGCTGGGACTTGTGGGTGGGTGGGTCATGTTTCTGAGTCCTTCCGTTGGAAATGAAAGTGGCGTTGGATGGAAGTGTGGGCTCTGCAACCTGCCGATGGTGCATGAACACCCACAGTATCAGTCAAGCGCCGAGCAAGCGGGCATTCGTCGGACAAGACGCTAGGCAGCGCGATAGGGGGTGCCAGTTTGCCTGTGGCTGAGCAGATTGCCAGAAAGTGCGTGTGCAACGCACGAAACTCAATCTTTAGCTACCATTTCCAACCATGGAACACACACCTGCCTGGCTGATCAGCAGCTTCATTTACCTCAGTGCTGCGGTCATTGCTGTACCGCTCAGCAAAGCGCTGGGACTGGGTTCGATCATTGGCTATTTGGTTGCCGGTATTGCCATTGGCCCGTGGGGATTGGGCTTGGTAAGCGACGTGCAGGAAATTCTGCATTTTGCCGAATTTGGTGTGGTGCTGATGCTATTTTTGGTGGGGTTGGAACTCGAACCCCATCGTCTTTGGAGTTTGCGGCGGCCTATTTTTGGCTGGGGCAGCGCGCAGGTGATGGGCTGTGCACTGGTATTAACTGCGGTGGCCATGGGCTTGGGTGTGGACTGGCGCACGGCACTGGTTGGCGGATTGGGGTTGGCACTCTCCAGCACGGCGATTGCTCTGCAGGTGATGGGGGAGCGCAATTTGCTGCCAACGACCGGTGGGCAATCGTCGTTTGCGATTTTGCTGTTTCAGGATGTGGCGGCCATTCCAATTCTGGCGCTGCTGCCACTGCTGGGTGTTGTCTCAGCGTCAACGGGTTCACCCGTCATAGTGGGTAAAGAGTTTGAGGCGCTGAAAATAGTAGCCGTCATCGCGGGGATTGTGCTGGGTGGGCGATTGGCTTTGCGCCCCATGTTTCGCTGGATTGCGCGCTCCAACACGCCAGAGATATTCACAGCCGCCGCACTGTTGTTGGTGGTGGGCACGGCCGCACTCATGCAATGGGTGGGGCTGTCGATGGCGTTGGGCGCATTTCTTGCGGGTGTGCTGCTGGCTGAAAGTGAGTATCGCCGTGAGTTGGAAACCGACCTTGAACCGTTCAAGGGCCTGTTGCTCGGCTTGTTTTTTATTGCCGTGGGAATGAGCATTGATTTTGGTGTTTTGCTCGCTTCACCCGGACTGATGGCGGCTGTGGTGGTCGGGTTTCTGGCGGTCAAAAGTGCGGTTATTTTTTCGCTTGCGCGCATGATGAAGTTGCCATATCAGGAGCGCCCGGTCTTTACGCTGCTGCTTGCGCAAGGTGGTGAATTTGCGTTTGTGGTGTTTCAGTCAGCGGCTTCAGTGAATGCCATTGCGGCCCAGACGGCTTCACTGCTGATTGGCGCGGTGGTGGTTTCGATGCTGGCCAGCCCGCTGATTCTGGTTGCCATGGATCGACTGCTCATGCCACGTTATGTGCATTGTGGCGTTCCTGTCGTTGATGAGATTTCTGAGCCGCAAAGCGCGCCGATCATCATTGCTGGTTTTGGGCGCTACGGCCAAATCATCTCACGGGTTCTACTGGCGCAGGGTATTGCTGTGACCGTACTGGATCATGATGCCGAGATGATTGAAGTGGCGCGCAAATTCGGCTACCGCGTGTTTTATGGCGATGCCACGCGGTTGGATCTGCTGCGCACCGCAGGTGCTGAGCGCGCCAGGATTTTTGTCGTGGCCGTCGACGATGTGGAGCAGTCCCTGAAAATGGTGGACTTGGTTCAAGCCCACTTTCCACAATTGCAAATTGTGGCCCGGGCACGCGATGTGACCCACTGGAACAAGCTGCGCGACCGCAACATCATGTTGGTTGAGCGCGAACTCTTTGAGTCCAGCCTGCGCAGTGCGCGCAGCGTGCTTGAGCTATTGGGCTTAGATCCAGATGCAGCCTTGCAGAGCACCCTGCGTTTTCGCCAGCACAACCTTGAACTGTTTGAAAAACTGCATCCGCATTACAAAGACAGTGCCAAGATGATTGCAGTCATCAAGCAAGGGCGTCAGCAACTGGAAGAGCAGATGGCACAGGAGCGCCAGGCGCAACAAGAACTCAAGCCAAAGTGAGAGGGCCACATGAGCCGTTCACATGTCGCCCAGAAGCCCAAGGTCGGTTTGACGGGGAGTGCATCAGCGCTCAAAACTGCAGCGATATTCACCGGGACGGGTTCCGGTCCATTTCTTGAATGCGCGATGAAAGGCGCTGCTTTCGGCAAAACCCAATTCAGCGGCAATGTCCGAAATGCTCAGCTGGGTGTCGCTGAGTAATGAAATGGCGAGGTCCCGGCGCAATTCGTCCATGATGGAGCGGTAGGACTCACCCTCGTCGTCCAGTCGTCTGCGCAGTGTTGCCGAGGACGAGTGAAGCTGATGGGCCAGGGTCTCAAAATCGGGCCATGCTGCGGGATGCCATTGCCGCAAGCGGCGGCGGATTTTGGCAGAAAGGCTGGCGCTGTTTTTGTACTTGACCAGGAAGTTGGCTGGCGCACTGCGAAGAAATTCCTTCATGCTGCGCTCATTCTGGATATTCGCCATATCCAGATAGCTGGCCGGAAAACTGAGGCTGCAATGTGCCTGATTGAAGTGAAGGTTTTGGGAAAACAGGATTTTCCATTCGTCGATAAACGCTGGCTCGGCACAACAAAAGTCAGCCTTGGAGAGCGGAATTCGTCGCCCCACAATCCAGCAGGCCAAGCCGTGCAGGATGATCATGTAGGTGCCATACGCGAAGGCCCGTCTGGATGTTGCCGGGCTGTTGTCCCCGGGTTGGGTGATCCTGGGGACATCTTTCAACACAATCTGGGCCAGATCCCCTTCGCGTGACAACTCTCCAGCAAGATCGTCAAGCACCAGTCGCAAGAACCGCATGGCGCGGAGCAAGGCCCGCTCCAGGGTGTTGCTGTGAATGACCGCGTGGCAAAGCAGCGTAAAGCTGCCGGCTTTCATGCGGTGACTGTCCATGCCGAAAAATTCGTCGTCGAGGGTTTGCGCAATCAGATGCCAAAGTGCGCCGTAATGCCGCGACGACACCCTGGCGTGTGGTGAAGCCAGCAGCTCGGGGGAGATACCGACTTGCCTGAGCAAGGCATTGGGGTCCAGGCCTTGGTTGCGAATACATGCCAAGGCCTCATGGACAAAACAAATGGAGATGCTGCCTTTTTCAGAGATTGGGGTGTCCATCTCAGGAAGTTTACTGGTCGATGGCAAATTCTTGCAATCAAGTTGAGCGATTTTGGCATTGAGTGCGCCGGGCGAGCGTCTTAAAGTTCCGCCGGAACCGGTCGTCTCCATCAGGAACGACCAACTTCACATGAACAACAACCAGGAGTGAGACCTATGCAAATCAAAGACAACGTATTCGTGGTAACCGGTGGTGGTTCTGGCCTGGGTGCGGCAACCGCCCGGATGATTGTTGATCGCGGGGGCAAAGTTGTCCTGGCGGATGTCAACCCACAGGCCGGTGCCGCCGTGGCCGAAGAGCTGGGCAGCAACGCCCGATTTGTGGCAACCGATGTCACCAGTGATGAAAGCGCCCGGCAAGCCTTTGCTGTGGCCACCAGCATGGGTACCTTGCGTGGTCTGGTGAACTGCGCCGGTATTGCGCCAGCCGAAAAAGTGGTGGGCCGCGAAGGTGCACACAAGCTGGAGACCTTCGCTCGAACCGTCAACATCAATTTGGTCGGCAGTTTCAACATGATTCGACTGGCCGCCGAGATCATGAATCAGTCAGTGCCTGATGCCAGTGGTGAGCGGGGCGTTATTGTCAGCACCGCATCGGTGGCCGCCTTTGACGGGCAAATGGGGCAGGCCGCCTATGCCGCCTCCAAAGGCGGGGTGGTGGCCATGACCTTGCCCATCGCCCGGGAACTGTGCCGTACCGGCGTACGTGTCATGACCATTGCCCCCGGCATCATGGAAACCCCCATGCTGCTCGGTATGCCCGCTGAGGTGCAGGAGTCTTTGGGCAAGATGGTGCCGTTCCCCTCGCGCATGGGTAAACCCGCCGAATACGCAGCCCTGGTCGAACACATTTTCACCAATCAGTATCTGAATGGTGAAGTGATCCGCCTGGATGGCTCCATTCGCATGGCGGCCAAATAAACGCCCCGTTTCCTTTTCCACATCGAGATTCCCATGAACCAAGATTCCATCGTTATCGTTTCCGCCGCCCGCACGCCCATGTGCAGCTTTCAGGGCGATTTTTCATCACTCGCCGCACACGACCTGGGTGGTGCCGCGATCAAGGCCGCTGTTGAACGCGCCGGTATTGCGCCTGACACCGTGAATGAAGTGCTGATGGGTAACTGCCTGATGGCCGGGCAGGGCCAGGCACCGGCGCGCCAGGCGGGCTTCAAAGGCGGCTTGCCGATCAGTACCGGGGCGGTCACCTTAAGCAAAATGTGTGGCTCTGCCATGCGCGCTGTCATGTTCGGCCACGACATGTTGCAAGCGGGTTCTGCCGACGTGGTGGTGGCTGGTGGCATGGAAAGCATGACCAATGCGCCTTACCTTTTGCAAAAAGCGCGCAGCGGTTACCGCATTGGCCATGACCGCATGTTTGACCACATGATGCTTGATGGTCTGGAAGACGCTTACGAACCGGGTCGTTCGATGGGCACGTTTGGCGAAGACTGTGCCGCCAAGTACGGTTTCACCCGTGAACAGCAAGACAACTTTGCCATCACCAGCACGCAGCGTGCGGTGGCAGCCACCCAGTCCGGCGCGTTTGCGGCAGAAATCACGCCGGTGGTGGTTAAAAGCCGTGCTGGCGACACGCTGATCACCACGGACGAAGCCCCCGGCAAAATCAAGCTGGAAAAAATCCCCACCCTCAAACCGGCGTTCAAGAAAGACGGCACCATCACCGCCGCCAGCAGCTCCAGCATCAGCGATGGTGCCGCCGCCCTGGTGTTGATGCGCGCATCCACCGCGAGCAAGATGGGCCTCAAGCCACTGGCCAAAATCGTCAGCCATGCTGTTCATGCGCAAGAGCCCAACTGGTTTTCAACGGCCCCCATCCATGCCGTCAACAAGGCACTAGAGAAGGCTGGCTGGTCTGTCAAAGACGTGGATCTTTGGGAAGTGAATGAGGCCTTTGCCGTGGTGCCGATGGCGCTGATGCATGACCTGAATGTGGGCCACGACATCGTGAACGTGAACGGTGGTGCCTGTGCGCTGGGTCACCCGGTGGGGGCATCCGGTGCCCGCATCATGATCACCCTGATGTATGCCTTGCAAGCCCGTGGCTTGAAAAAAGGCGTGGCCACCTTGTGTATTGGGGGTGGTGAAGGCACCGCCGTGGCACTTGAAATGCTCTAAAAAAAGTAGCTTCTAGCGCTTGATTTATAAGCGCTACAGGCCAATTTCTTATAAATTTTTACAAAATCCTAGAGACTCCCCACCATGCTGTTGACCCAAGACCAGGAAATGATCCGCGACGCGGTGCGCGACTTTGCCCAGACCGAGCTGTGGCCCAACGCCGCCAGATGGGACAAAGAGCACACCTTCCCCAAAGAAGCGCATAAGGGCCTGGCCGCTTTGGGTGCCTACGGCATTTGTGTGCCCGAAGAGTTTGGTGGTGCCAACCTGGACTACGTGACCGTGGCGCTGGTGCTGGAAGAAATAGCCGCCGGTGACGGTGGTACCAGCACGGCGATCTCGGTCACCAACTGCCCGGTCAATGCCATTTTGATGCGTTATGGCAGTGCCCAACAAAAGCAGCAGTGGCTCACGCCGCTGGCCCAGGGCCAGATGCTGGGCGCATTTTGTCTGACAGAGCCCCATGTGGGCTCTGATGCCTCCAGCCTGCGTACCACCGCCGTCAAAGAGGGCGATGAGTATGTGATTAACGGAGTCAAGCAGTTCATCACCAGCGGCAAAAATGGGGATGTGGCCATTGTGATTGCCGTGACCGACAAAGGCGCTGGCAAAAAAGGCATGAGTGCCTTCCTGGTACCCACCCAGTCCCGCGGCTACGTGGTCGCCCGCATCGAAGACAAACTCGGCCAGCACAGCAGCGACACCGCGCAGATCAACTTTGACGACTGCCGGGTGCCGGTAGAGAATTTGATCGGCAAGGAAGGTGAGGGCTACAAGATTGCCCTGGGCGCACTGGAAGGTGGTCGCATTGGCATTGGTGCGCAAAGTGTCGGGATGGCCCGGTCGGCGTTTGAATCAGCGCTGGCCTATGCCAAGGAGCGGCAAAGTTTTGGCACCCCCATCTTTAATCACCAGGCGGTGGGCTTCAGGCTGGCTGAATGTGCGACCCAGATTGAAGCGGCCAGGCAACTCATCTGGCATGCCGCCAGCTTGCGGGATGCGGGCCGTCCCTGCCTGAAAGAAGCCGCTATGGCCAAGCTGTTTGCCAGCGAAATGGCGGAGAAAGTGTGCAGTGTGGCCATTCAAACACTGGGGGGGTATGGCTATGTGAATGACTTCCCGGTTGAGCGCATCTACCGTGATGTCCGCGTCTGCCAGATTTACGAAGGCACCTCCGACGTGCAAAAGATCCTGATTCAGCGTGCCCTGGCTGGTTAAGCCTGCCGCATTGCCCACCTTAACCCAAGGAGCCACCATGCTGCCTCGATTACATCAACACGCCTGGATGGACGAATCCATCGAGGCGTTCCGCGAACAAGTCCGTCGTTATATTGCCAAAGAAATGGTGCCGCACCTGGACGGCTGGCGCCGCCAGGGCTACATCCCGCGCGAGGTCTGGAAAGGCTTTGCCGACATGGGTTTTCTGCTGCCCGAAATGGATGAGGTTTGGGGCGGCGCGGGTGCCAACCTGGCCTACCAATTGGTGGTGCAGGACGAGATGGCCCGTGCCGAGCTGCCCGCCACCACCACCACCGTGCACAGCATCACCGCACATTACATTCTGGCATTCGGCACCCCAGCGCAAAAGCAGCGCTGGTTGCCCAAGCTGGTCAGTGGGGAGATGCTGGGGGCCATCGCGATGACCGAACCCGGTTGTGGCTCGGACCTGAAAGCCATCACCACCCGCGCACGGCGCGAGGGTGACCACTACGTGATTCACGGGGCCAAGACGTTTATCACCAACGGCTACACCAGCAACCTGTTGGTGCTGGTGGTTCGTACTGGCGAGGTAGGCAGCCGCGGGCTGTCACTGATCGTGTTGGAGACCGAAAACCTGCCCGGATTCAGCGTGGGCCGACGGCTGGAGAAGCTGGGCCAGCACGCCTCGGATACCGCCGAGCTTTCTTTTGACGGCGTGCGTGTGCCCGCAGACCAGTTGCTCGGTGAACAGGAGGGCCAAGCCTTCAGTCAACTCATGAGTCAACTGCCTTATGAGCGGCTGCTCATTGCCGTGCCCGCAGCCGCGGTGATCGAGCAAGCGCTGGCGTTGACGGTGGATTACTGCCAACAGCGCAAAGCCTTTGGGCAGACGCTGTACGATTTTCAGAACACCCGCTTCAAACTGGCCGAGGTGGCGACGATGGCCCATGTGGTGCGCAGTTTTGTCAACGACTGTACCCAGCGATTGCTGGACGGCACGCTCGACCACGAAGCTGCCTACATGGCCAAGTGGTGGTGCACCGAGCAACAATGCCGCGCCACTGACGAGTGTCTCCAGCTGTTTGGGGGCTATGGCTACGTGACGGAATACCCCATCGCCCGGATGTACGCAGACGCACGGGTTCAGAAGATCTACGGCGGTGCCAATGAAATCATGAAAGACCTGATTGCGAGGGCCTTGTGAGTACACCAGCGGACATCACAAAACCCTTGCACGGCGTGCGACTTGTCGAATTCGAGGGCCTTGGCCCAGGGCCACTGGCGGCGATGATGCTGGCTGATCTCGGCGCGGAGGTCACCACTCTGGTGCGACCCGGCCCGGCTGTGGCGATGGAGCGCCTGGCCGGCAAGGACTACAACCCGCTGCGGCGCGGCAAACGCATCGAGCAGGTGGATCTGAAAAAACCCGAAGGCCTGGCACGGGCGATGGAACTGATTGTTGCCGCCGATGCGCTCATTGAGGGCAATCGCCCCGGCGTGATGGAGCGGCTCGGCCTGGGGCCGGCCGATTGCGCCGCACGGCATCCGAAGCTGGTTTATGGCCGCATGACCGGCTGGGGCCAGCAAGGGCCACTGGCGCAGGCAGCCGGGCATGACCTGAACTACGTCGCACTCACCGGCCTGCTTTCGCTGGCTGCGCGTAACGGCCAGCCACCCATCGTGCCACCCACGGTGGTGGGTGATGCCGCAGGTGCGCTTGGCCTGGCCTTTGGCATCACCAGCGCGCTGCTGGATGTACGTGGCGGCGGGGCAGGGCGCGTGGTGGATGCGGCCATTGTGGACATTGTGGCCATGCTCGGTACCCTGGTGCAGTGGATGCGCGCAGGTGGGCAGATGGATGGTCATGAACCCAGCCCGTTTCACGACTCGCCGTTTTACGACACCTACACCTGCTCCGATGGTGGTTTTGTCACCCTTGCCCCCATTGAGCCGCAGTTTTATGCGCAGCTGCTGTCACGGCTGCACCTTGATGATGTAGACCCGCAGGCTCAGTACAACAAGGCCGCCTGGCCCGCTCTGAAGACCCGGCTGGCTGAGTTGTTCCGCAGTCAGCCGCGCGCCCACTGGTGTGCGCTGCTCGAAGGCAGTGACACCTGTTTTGCACCCGTTTTGAGTCTGGCCGAGGCGGCGGCCCATCCGCACAACCGTGCGCGTGGCACCTACACCACCGATGCGCAAGGGGCCATAGCCGTTGCGGCCGCCCCCCGCTTTTTGCCATTTCCCCTTATGAACCAACCGGAGACAACAAAATGACATTGACCACAGGCCAGGAGACCATCGTCCGGGGCTGCCCGTCCACCATGGGTGATGACTTCCAACTCAACACCACAACACTGATCCGCCACGCGGCACGGACGCACGGTGACCAGGAAATCGTCTACCGCACCCCTGACGGGGGCTGGGACCGTTACAGCTACCGTGACAGTTATGCCCGCGTTTGCCGCTCTGCCAATGCGTTGCGCCAACTCGGCGTAGGCCCTGGCGACCGCGTGGGTATCCTCGACTGGAACAGCCGCCGCCATTTTGAGTTGTACTTTGCCATCCCCGGTCTCGGGGCGGTCATGTTGCAGATGAACCTGCGCCTGGGGACGGAAGATCTGAGCTTTGTGGTGGGCCACAGTGAGGCCTCCCTGGTACTGGTGGACGAGACCCTGCTGTCCGTAGCAGAGGCCATTGCGCCCCATGTTCCGGGTGTCAAAGGCTGGATTGTGATGAGTGACAAACCGTTGTCCGAGATCCGTACAAGCTTGTCACCCGTTTACCACCATGAGGACTTGCTGGCAGCGGCCGAACCCACGATCAACTGGCCGGTCATCGACGAGCGCTCGGCCTACAGCGCCTGCTACACCACCGGCACCACTGGTCGGCCCAAAGGGGTTTACTACTCGCACCGCGCCATTTACCTGCATTCAACCTCGCTGGCGGTGAATATCGGCATGGGTATGGACGACTGCACCATGTTGCTCACACCCATGTTCCACGCCCAATGCTGGGGCCTGCCACAGACGGCCATGCTGGCCGCCACCAAGATCGTGCTACCCGGTCGTTACATGGTGGAAGACACCGCCCCCCTGACGGATGTGATCATTGCCGAGGGTGTGACCGTGACCTGTGGCGCACCGGCCATTTTCCAGCCCATGCTCAATTACATTGAGACCCTGCCGGTCAAGCCCGACTTCAGCCGCCTTCGGATGTTGTGTGGCGCCAGCGAACCGCCACTGTCCTTGATGAGCGGGTTCCACCACCTCACCGGGGCTGAAATCATTCACGCCTATGGAGCCACAGAGACAACCCCCATCGTTGCCGTCAACCGACTCAAACCCTCGCTGAAAAAACTCACGGGTGAGCAGCGCTGGAACCTCAAACGCAAGCAGGGCTTGCTGGTTGCAGGGGTGGATTTCATGCTGCTGGACGACAGCGACGAGGAAGTGCCGCATGACGGCAAGTCGATTGGCGAGATCTGTATTCGCGGCCCCTGGGTGACCCGCAGTTACCACAACATGCCCGATTCGGCAGAGCGTTTTGTCAACGGCTACTGGCGCTCGGGTGATGCCGGAACCATTGACACCGATGGTTACCTCAAGCTGACCGACCGCCTCAAGGACGTGATCAAGAGCGGCGGCGAGTGGATTTCGTCCATTGATATGGAGAACGCGCTGATGGGGCACCCGTCGGTGGCCGAGGCGACCGTGGTGGGTGTGGCCCACCCCAGGTGGGAAGAGCGGCCACTGGCACTGGTGGTGCTCAAACCGGGGCATCAACTGACCACGGAGCAGGTCTGGGCCCATCTGTCAACAACGTTTGCCAAGTGGCAATTGCCCGACCAGGTGTTGTTTGTCGACAAAATTCCGCGCACCAGCGTGGGCAAGCTCAACAAGAAGGTGGTCAGAGCGGAATACGGTGAGCGCTACACCAAAGGGTAGTTGTCTGCGCCGACCCGTGACAAGGCTTGGCCACCGCCATGGTGTGTCATGACGCTGCGGGTTGTTCGGCGCTTGTTTCGTTGAGGTAGTCCAGCACCACGCCGTGCAGCCAGTCCATCACCAGGCGCACCCGGGTCGACAGGTTGCGGCGATTGGCGTAAACCAGGGACAACGGCATGGGTGGCGCTGGCCAGTCAGGCAGCACTTCCACCAGTCGGCCTTGGGTGATCCATTCACGGATACCCACAACGGGCACTTGGATCAGCCCCAAGCCTGCCAGGCAAGCGGCCTGATAGGCCTCGGCGTTGTTCACCGTCACCTGGCCTTGCATCGGGATAGCCATGGGCTCGTTGCCACTGGTGTACTCAAAACCACTAGGCTTGGCCCCTAGCGTGGCCGCGTAATGAATCAGCTGGTGCCGCTCCAGATCCTGAATCGACTGGGGCACGCCAAACCGCTTGAGGTAATGCGGACTTGCGCAATTCACCATACGCAAGTCACCCACAGGGCGCGTAATCAAGCCCGGTTCGCTGACCTTGCCTGCCCGGATGACGCAATCAAATCCCTCGCGGATCAGATCCACGCGGCGCTCGGTACTGCTGATCTCAAGCTGCAGCAGCGTGTGCTGGCACAGCAGTTCTGGCAGGCGCGGCAACACGGCCTGGCGTGCCATCACGGTCGACATGTCCACACGAACCCGCCCCTTCAACGCGTTGGCACTTTGCGCCTGAAACATGGTTTGCAACTCGTCCAGATCGGTGAGTGCGTCCTTGCAGCGTTCGTAAAACGATTGCCCGTCATGCGTCAGCACCACCTTGCGCGTGGTTCGGTGCAACAGGCGTACACCCAGCCGGTTTTCCAACTGCTGTACAGCCGTTGACACACTGGCTTTGGGCAGGCCCAGGCTGTCCGCTGCTTGGGTGAAGCTGGAAAGCTCCGCTACCCGCGTGAAGATATGCATGTGATCCAGAAAACTCATTGTTCAATTTTAAAGAACAAACAAATCAAAAATAGCTTATTTATTCAAATCAATGAGATCAATAAACTTCCGACCTTCATCACCTGAAGCACAACGGACAAACACCATGCCTACCTCACACCCCATCGCCCTGGTCACCGGCGGCAGCCGCGGTCTTGGCAAAAGCACGGCCTTACATCTTGCCCGGCTCGGCCATGATGTCATCCTGACCTACATGACCCAGCAGACCCAAGCCGAAGCGGTAGTTGCCGACATTGAGGCCATGGGACAAAAAGCGGTGGCGATGGCACTCAACCTGTCCGACAGCCGCAGCTTTGCAGGCTTTGCCACGCAGGTTTCTGCCGCGCTGCAAACCCATTGGGCGCAGACGACTTTCAATGTGCTGGTCAACAACGCGGGAACCGGCAGCCACGCCAGCCTGATGGACACCACAGAGGCGCAATTTGACGAAATGGTGAATGTGCATCTGAAAGGCCCACTCTTTTTGACACAAAAGTTGTTGCCCTTGATGGCGGACGGCGGCCGCATTGTGAATCTGTCAAGCGGATTGACCCGCTTTGCCTTGCCAGGCTTCGCCGCCTATGCCGCCGTGAAAGGTGCGGTGGAGGTCTTGAGCCGCTACATGGCCAAGGAACTGGGGCCGCGGGGGATAGCGGTCAACACGGTGGCACCCGGTGCCATTGCGACCGACTTTGGTGGTGGTGCGGTGCGCGACAACCCTCAGCTGCATGACTTCATCGCCTCCCAGACGGCACTGGGCCGCGTCGGCGAGGCTGACGACATTGGGGCCATGGTGGCCTCACTGGCCACATCTGACAACCGCTGGATCAACGCCCAGCGCATTGAGGTTTCGGGTGGCATGTTTATTTAGGGGGCAAGGTGGCCCATCACTTACGGTTACAGCTTTGAGCTATGGGGGGTTGATCGAGGTTGTCCATGGCGGTAAAAAACGCGGGCCAGTCGCGGGGTGAAAACGTCAAAGTTTCGCGCTCGGCCAGCATTTGTTGGGCTCGATCCTGTGCGCAGGCAATCAAAAATGCACTCGAACTCACGCCCTCTGAGCTTGCAGCGCGCACAGTTAATTTCTTGATTTCAGGCGTGGTACGCAGGTCAATGCGTTTAAGCGGTGGGGTCGGAGTTGCTATTGAGAATGTTCTGTTGAGTCCACTGGGCAAAAGCGAAATGTGACCTTGGTTGGCTGTTGTGCAGCGTTACCAGTCATAGGATTTCAGGCCCTCGATGACTCTTTAAGGCTGATTGCTGGCATCCAATTTCCCAGAAAGCGGTCATCCAAACCATCGGATTTGATGTTTTAACGTAAAAATGTGGGGCACCGCGCGAGGTGGAATGCTCGTAGAGAAGCTGCTTTTTCGGCGTTCCTCTCGATTGCTGGTTAGGGCTACTCTTGTTGATAAGACGCCTCAACTGCGCGACCTTCCAACACTTTCACATGACAAAAATGATCTCGATCTAGATTTACACCCCTGTAGAGAATATCCACGGTGCCATTGCCATCTTTCATTGACCCGAGTTCCTGAACCCAGCGAAGGTGCTTTTTGTTATTAATTTCCGCTTTTGCGTTCCCAAGGATCTCTTCAACCGACTGTCCTCGAGATATATGCAAACAAAACGCCCTTGCGCGCTCCTCGGCTTGCCGATCTGTAAAAGTGGAGTAATCAATGACGAGATTTGTCGCAAGAACAGCGCTAGCAACAAATACAGGAAGTGCTCCGATATTTCTATTGACGAGTAGACAGCTAACGGCCAAAAACCACGTCGCAACTGCGTTGTACGGAAAGATTAGCAGGGCAAGAAAACTGTTGCCAACACTGAAGTCGGCCCAAGCGCCCAGAACGACGAGCAACAGTGCTAGCCATGAGTTGGGTCTAACCCTGATGAATGGAGCACATGACGCTCCAATAAGCAGCGGAGCTGCGAAGACAAAAGCACTCAGGCTAAGTGCATCGAGATAATTTTGCGTAGTGGGAGTTTTCCCGAGCAAAGACGAGTTTCCAGCAAGTCCGAGATAGCAAAAGATCAATGCCAGGGAGAACGAAATAAGGGTAAAGAGAGCACTTCCTAGGTATCGAAAAAACATGCTGGGTCCGTAATGTTCAGAGCAGCCATATGTGCTCTAGATGTTGGAGGCTGCCCCATAAGCTGGCCATCAATCTCTTCTGAAAATGGCTAGCGGCCACACTTTTTACTGATATTTAACTTTGTTAAATGGATATCGATATTCTGGCAGACCCGGCATGGCATCTGGGTGCCAATTCATAGCTACAGCGCAAATGAAATCTAATTTGCCCCACGCGTCCAATGTCCGCAATCGCTGCGGACTTGACCCATGAAAGTACCGCGTGGCTGACCGCAAAGGGTCTACTGGAGCCCGTCGAGTGAAAACGGGGCAAATTTTGGGCGGCTGATTTCAACAGACCCATGCCGCGGGCCGCCAGTGCCAAGCGGGCACGCATGGCGTAGGGGCAACGCCGAAACGAATACAGAACGGGCAGTGGCCGCAGCAGTGGGTGTGCCGCAGTTGACCCCGATGGTGCCATCAGCCAGCGGCTTTGGTCGGGGAGCAGGCGCTGGCGAGATCGGATGGGACGGGTTTGCTGAGCACGGGTGGCGTGGTTTCGCCAATGTGGGCGTTACCGCGTGCTTTGGCTAGAACCCATTGGCGCTGGCGTTCCCGGGCCCGGCTCCTTTGGACATCGCTCATGCTGGCATGGCAGCGCGGGCAGCTCACACCCAGTTCAAACAGGTGCGACTCCTGCGCGCCGTCCTCCAGTGGCATGCGGCAACCTCGGCACAGCTTGTGGGTACCCGGTGTCAGGCCGTGGTCTACCGACACGCGCTCGTCAAATACAAAGCAAGTACCTTCCCATAGGCTTTCATCTGGCGGCACAGTCTCTAGGTATTTGAGGATGCCGCCTTCGAGGTGGTAGACCTCGTCATAGCCTTGGGAGCGCATGTACGCGGTGGACTTTTCGCAGCGAATGCCCCCGGTGCAAAACATGGCAACTTTCGGCTTTTTGCCGTCGGCTGTGGGGCGCAGTTGCTCTGCCTGTTCGGTCCAGGCGGGCAACGCCGAAAACGTACGGATGTGAGGGTCTATCGCACCACGAAAGGTGCCAATGGCCACCTCGTAGTCATTGCGCGTGTCTACCACCACCACATCGGGATCGGCAATCAGCGCATTCCAGTTCTCCGGCTTGACGTAAGTTCCAACGATGTGGGTGGGGTCTGTGCCAGGCACGCCCATGGTGACGATTTCTTGCTTCAAACGCACCTTCATGCGGTGAAATGGCGCTGTCTCAGCGAACGATTCCTTGTGTTGCAGGTCTGCTAAGAGCGGGTCGCTGCGCAAATAGGCCAGCACCGCGTGTACGTCATCGGGCATACCAGCAATGGTGCTGTTGATGCCCTCACGTGCCAAAAGAATAGTGCCCTTCACCTTGCGCTGCTCGCAAAACGCAAGCAGGGGAGCCTTGCGGGATTTGTAGTCCGAGAGCGTGACGAATTTGTAGAAGGCTGCGGTTAGGTAAGTGGTGGTCGGCATAGTGCATTTTAAAAGGTGGCAATTGACGCATAGGAACTCGCCGATGGGATGGTTGGTGGATTGTCGGTTGATCCCACCCGGAAAACTAAATTCCAGGTGTCAATCCCCCTCCGCATGATCAAACCATCAGCAAATTTTTGTTGCCAGTCATTGCTACAAATCTAAAAGCAGCTTACGCAAGTAAATCAAGCGCTACAGCCCTAAATGGCTTGTAAATCTGTCTTCTCTTCAGGAGCTTTCTCCCGCCGCACCCAGCGCTTGACCCGCCCCATGAAGTGCTCAAAGTCATCCATCAAGGTGAACACCGACGGGATCACCAGCAGGATCAGCATGGTGGAGGCGATTGCCGTTTGCCTGCTGGGAAATAAGTTGGTTGCAGTAACGTCATGGCACCTACCATTGTTCGTGACGGTCAATTTCGTCTTTTCTTTTTTTCTCGGGAGGAGACGAGCATTCATGTGTATGTTGCGCACGTTGACGGCAAAGCGAAGTTTTGGCTGACACCGCAGGTGGTTTGGGCCAACCATACGGGTCTTTCTGTTGCGCAAATTCGGCAAGCGCAAGCAGTCGTGAATGCCTATTTGAAGGAGAGACAAGATGCCTGGAACCACCACTTTGGCAGCTGAGGTGGCTCGACACCCCGGTGACCACCAACGTTAATGGGTTATGGGGGGGAGGTTGCAATGATCTCTAAGCCACTACTGCTGGAACGGGGCTCTTGATGCCAGTCGAGCTGAAGAATCGGCGGTCTCGAAAGTCGTGGCTTGCTGGGTCAAGCTACCGCTGGCTGACCCAGTTCGGCAAAATTGCTGATCTTTACCACTCCGTCTGGAAAACGCGCAACCACTTCCAATTGACCACCCATAGCTTCAATGTGGCTGCGCAAAGTGGACAAATACATGTCGGTTCGCTTTTCCATTTTGGCGATGGATGGCTGCTGAACATGCAGCACGTCTGCCAGCATTTTTTGGGAGAGCCCACGCGCTTGGCGCAGTTCGTTAAGAGGCATCTCAGCCAGCATGATTTGAGCCTTGGCGGCAGAGCGTGCCTGCGCCTGTGGTGGCATGCGAGCACGTAGTTCACTGAATTTATGAGCCATTGATCAGCCCTTCCTTTCGAAGTTGTTCAATATGTTGATCGTAGAGTTGATCGGCTACCGGTATGTGGGTGTCGTACCAGCGACCGTCACCCGTTTTGTCCCCGCCAATCAACAAAATGGCTGAGCGACGAGGATCAAATGCGTACAGCGTGCGTAACGGTTTTCCACCCTGTTGAGTGCGCAGCTCGCGCATGTGTTGATGTCTCGATCCGTTGATGCCGCTACTGTGTGGAAAGCCAAGCGCTGGCCCCCGAGCCTCAAGCAATCGCACGCTCGAAT
This sequence comes from Rhodoferax lithotrophicus, assembly GCF_019973615.1. Classification (GTDB taxonomy): domain Bacteria; phylum Pseudomonadota; class Gammaproteobacteria; order Burkholderiales; family Burkholderiaceae_C; genus Rhodoferax; species Rhodoferax lithotrophicus. The sequence goes on from NZ_AP024238.1 coordinate 1,103,936, forward strand.
CAAGCGCTTCCTGCTCATCTTCTGACAGGCTCGCCCACCAGTCACCGAACTCATCTGTGTATTCAACGTCCCAAGTCATTTGCGGACTATAGTCAGCCTTACACATTCCGTCAATGGAATAATTCGAAGTGTTGCAAAACCAAAAAGATGAAGCAATGTGGATTTGTATAGGCAGATTTGACAGGCCGGTTTGGATGAAGCGTCTCGAAGAGTTGGTCGGCTGAATTTTCGGCCCATGCCCCCGGAAAACCGAATTCCGGGTGGCAATCCCCTCAGCATGATCTAACCATCAGCAAATGATTGCATCATCTATTGCTACAAATTTAAAAGCAGCTTGCGCAAGTCAATCAAGCGCTACAGCCCAAATAATTCCTCAAATGCCAAACAGCCGTGTGAGGGCGTGACCGGGCAGCCAAAGCGTCAAGGGAGTGTCTGGAAATTCCTCAAAATTCATCAGCTTGTAGAAGCTCTGCGCAGATGCATTTTTGGCATCCACCACCACGCCGACCGAGCCAATTTCGGCGGACAGGCGGTGACAGCGGTACAGCGCATCCAGCAGCAGCAACTTGCCCAGCCCCTTGCCCTGTTGGCTTTGGTCAACGGCCAATCGCGCCAGGCGGGCCACCGGCACCGGGTAATTCGGAAAGCGCTTGTGATGCACTGGCGGCAACTGATCCCGGCGGATGGCTGACATGGCCAGGCTGTAGTAACCCAGAATGCGATCCCCAACGCTCGCCACGTAAGTTCGGCTGATTTTGGCATCGGCATGCTGGCGGGCCAGGCGGTGCAAGTAGTCATCCAACGCACTTTCGCCGCAGGCAAAGTGCTTGCGCTCATGGTGTTTGGCCAGCAACTCAATCTGGCCGTCAAAACCCGTCATGACGTGCTTACTTGGCGGCTGCGCTTTGCGCACGCCAGGTCAGGTAGTCCTGAGCGGCAGCTTCGAGCTGCGGACGCGGCTTATCAGTGTTGTCCAGCGCGGCAAAAAAAGCGTTCCAGTCACGAGGTGAAAACGTCAATGTTTCGCGCTCGGCCAGTAACTGCTTGGCCCGATCCTGTGCACTGGCAATCAAAAACGCACTCAAACTCACGCCCGCTGCGCTAGCGGCGCGCACGATCAATTCCTTGATTTCAGGGGTAGTGCGCAGGTCAATGCGTTCAAGTGGGGGTGTCAAAGTTGTCATGTCTGATCCTTTGTTTGTACGGAAAATGTACGGATAAATTCTAGTGTATTTAGCCGCCGGAGCTTTCTCTCGCTGTAACCATGGGGAAAAGTGATCATGAACATCTAGCACTTCACCTGCCGCGTCACATAGTCGCCCGAAGATGGCGAGCACGTCGGCCTGTGCGCCGAATTTGCTTCGCTGAGTTGGTTGGCCAAAACGCCTGAGGCGGCGCTCAAGGGTATACAGAAGGCAGAAGGTGGTGGCCGACGTGGCGACCGACATGCAAGCCAGCGGAGAGCCCGTGCCGGTGGCGCTGGCCGAGAAAAACTATAGCGGCGAGTTCCGTGTGGGCATCCCACCGATGGTTCACCGCAATCTGGCACTGACGGCTGCCGAGCAAGGCATCAGCCTGAATCGGCTGGCGAGCGCGAAGTTGGCGGCTTGAGCGTTGATCAAGGGGGTCAGTGGGTAGCCGGGTTGCAGCGGTTACTGACATAGGTCTGCCCGAAATGCTCACTCCATACCCGACAGTCACCCCCGCAGCCTAGACGTCAGCAATGTAACTGGATTTCAAGGAGCGCTGCACTGGCCACCGACCAGAAGCGTTACAGCATTTGACTGCCTGCGTGACTCTTCCAGACTGGGTGCGGTCAAGCGACTTCAATAGTTGAGTGACTAAAGATGCTGTCACTGGGCGTTCGATATCCAGCAATGCCGACGGCCGCTGTCCCCTTGAGATCGTTTACTCACTTCACAGCGACTCAGATCTTCGCTCGCGAACAACTGCCTTCGCCCGAGATGATTGGCTTTGATCGGTACCCACCTGCTATGGCGCGTGCTGGCACATCGCGAGTGGAACGCGCGTCAGACGAACTCGAGAATGCACCGGACATCCGTGGCATCGAGAGATGGCAGGCTGCCCACATTGATGCTGTATTTGATGCCGATAACGCCCAGCGGTGGTATGTAGTCATCAGGGAGTCGCGGAAATGATCCGGCTACCTCGAACACGTGGACATCTCGGAAATTAAATCTCAAAAGCGCACCCGTCTGCCGAAGGCCTTCGTGCCAACCGAGCTGCGCCAAGCGAGATTCGAAGACGTCAAGCGCGTGCCCGTCTGTTCCCAGCTTTTCCCGAATTTCATCTACGCGGTCTGCGAGCGTTTCATCACCGCCCAGACTTCTCTCAAGTAGCACGCTGATGAAGAGGAGGCGCTTGCCGGCGGGGGCTCGAAGCTGATCAAGACGGGAGATTTCATGCCTTGGCTCAGACTTTGTCGTGGTTTTCACTTCCACGTGAACACCCTGTCCGACGAAGTCGTGGCGTTCGCTCTCGGGACCACTCCACAAGTGGCAGACCCGGGTGCCGAGCGTCGGAAAAAGGACATTCGAAAGCACCCAGAGTTCGCCGAACAGTCCGATCTGTTCCGTCGTGCCCAGGTCGGGTACAAGCGGACGCAGCGCTGCGCGCATGTCGTCGATGATCCGTTCGACCGAGACCGCAGGATCACGGCCTTCGGTGCGAATTGCATAGAGGACCTTGTTAGCAACCAGCGTGAGCAGCTCTTCGTGATGACTGCGGGCGGAAACATCCATCCACATTTGTTCACCCTCCAGGATCCGGACCTGAAGGCTCGGCAGGTCCGGAGGCAAGCTCGGCGGTGCGAGATCGATCGCCAGGAGCAGGTGCAATCGCCCGTCGCTTGAAACACTGATCAGCGCGGCTTCAAAATCGTCTGCAGCCGCTTCGTAAATATCCTCGTGAGATGGCCTCTGCTCACGCAGGCGTGTCCACCGCTCTTGCGTGATTTCAGTCATGGCGAATCCCCCGGTTCACGACAAATCGTTGTTTGCCGTCCGTTGTCTGGGGCAGAGACAGAGCGAGACCCAGCACTGCCCGTGTCGGTGCGCGTAGTGGTTCGGGATCAAGGGGGTAGAGCAGGAGCAGCCCCTGCCGGGCCGGGCGCTCATCGCGCATCGCCCTTGCATTGAAGCCGGAGGCTACCCGGTAGTTTTCAGGTCCGCCATGCAGATCGACACCTTCATGACGCGGATCGATAAGGATACCGATAGACTCGTTGGCCTGCAACGAACGCCGCACGAGACCGAAAGGCCTTCCTCCGAGAAGTACCTGCCGTTCCCGCTGCGGATTGGCCACGAACATCGTCCAGTTCACCAGCTCCCCCGCTTCAGCACGCCCCAGGATCCAGTCCGCAATCTCAGCTCCCTGAAACGCAATGCTGTTCGGGTGTCCTTCATAGCGTCGCAGAAACAGCGCGATGTCCTCTGCCGGCACATCATGCGCGATGGCTCCGCCGTGAGCGTCCTGTGTTGGTGGATGCTGGCGCAGCAGCTCCGATGCCAGATCGACGTTCCGTTCCAGCAGCTCTCTGTCGTACAGGGGGAACAGGATGGTCTGCGGGTTCTCGCCAGACCATGAACGAGCGTCATCCGTCTGCATCCTGCTCTTGTTCTTGCTGGTCAGAAGGAGCTTTGAATGGACGCGCATCCGGATCGCCATCTGATCGGGTCTTCGGCCTGCCTTGTTCAGTGCTGTAATGGAGTCTCGCAGGGACTCTTCGACCAGTGCCAGCTCCACGAACCACTGTGCGATGCCTTCGGTTGTCCATATGCGGATCAGGTCCTCATACCCCGCACGGAAGCCGTACCAACGCGCCATCTGGAGCAGGGCGTCAGCTAGGCTTGTTGTGCGCAGGAAGTAGGCGATCGTCAGGCCTTCGAGTGTCAATCCGCGTGACAGCCGATTGCCGCCAACTGCTACGAGCTGCCGTTCGGGCTTAACGTCGTACTCCAGTTCGTCACCAGTGGTGCTGTTGAGCACGACGACTTCCAGACGGGCCAAGTTCGTTACCGCATCTTCAAGAACGACCTCCTCGGCACATGGCAGCTCGACAGTACCCAGTCCGGCCAGCGTCGACCGGAACATATGTCTGAGCACGCCGGGTTCAGCGTTCTCGTGATGGAACCAGTTGCGGATCTGATCCTTGATCGCTTCCCCGATGCGCAGCTGATCCTGCTGGAGCTGTGACACGTGTACCAGCATTGTGTGCGGCTTGCCTGACTGTCCCCGCAGCAATCTGATTGCGCCAACGAGCGCAAACGTCAGAAGGGCATCTGCCAGCGATTGGGGTAGATCAAGCGGCCCTCTGGCAACGATTGCTTCGCTTTTTTTGCGCTGCTTTGGCTTCAGCGCATTTACATCTGCAGGATCCACAGGGCGCAGCACATCGCGCCCCTGAGCACTTGTACCAAAGAGCTCCTCCGTCCCTGTGTAACCGTCCGGCCGCGGGAGCTGTACAACAAAATCCTTGGGAAAAAGGTCTTCGCCGACTTGGTTGTCGCTGGCATCTGGATCGATGAGGATGTTCGCGAACGGCGTTGCCGTGTAGGCAATGTATGTGGCGCGCGGGATTTTCCTAAGAATGTCGCGGATCAGGGCATTTGTCAGCGACGGTGAAGTGTCGTCATCCGGCGCAATCTCCATGTCAATGCTCGGGTCGCGGCGATTTCCGCGCGTGTTGATAGATGCCTGATCGGCCTCGTCATCAATGAGAAGGACTGGTACATCTGCGAGTCGACCTTCGAGTTTTCCGAACCACTGATTGAGTCGCTTCAGGATCGGCGTGATTTTCTTGGCGACGATCAGAACGGTGCCGGTCGATGCAAACCCGTCAGCGACCGCCGGTTCGTGGAAATCAGTGGTTTCGTCGGTCAGAGTGATCCAGTCGACGCCAACACCGGCCAACTCTAGATCCAGCCGCCGCTGTGTCTGGTTCCGTAGGGAGTCGTGGATGCCCGAAAGCACGATGATTAGCCGGTAACCGATATCAGCCGCGCGTGCTGCCACAGCCGTGAAGTTGGCCGTCTTGCCGGACTGGACATATCCGACTACCAGACCTCGACACTGAAATTCCGGGCGGCCTATCGGCGTAGTCTTCGAGATGATCCGAAGCGACTCTTCCGTTATCGACGCGATCTGGTGCGACTTCCACTTGGGCTGGGACCGCAAATAGGCTTCATGCCGGGACCAGTTGGTCCAGGACGTGCCGTCCGTCCACAGGGCAAGCCTGGGCCTCAGTGTGAGAGGCTGTGACAGTCTGACTTGCATCAGGCCTTGTCCGTCAGCAGGTCGGGAACGCCGGCCGTCTCCAGTACACGGAGGAATTCAGAGAGGGCAGTCTTGGCATCGGCATCTTTGTCGATGAGCTGCACAAGCGCTACCAGTGCCGGCACCAGCGGCGTGACTTCGACTTCTTCTCCCTTGAATCCGGTCTTGCGCTGCCATGGCTTGGTACCGCTGCTGACGATGCGGACCGAAGTTTTGTCCTTTTTTGGCGTAGGCGTAGGAGAAGCGCCACCCACAGTAGCGCCTCCTGAAACTGACGCTGGAGGCAAACCGCCGTCTGTAGCAGGTTTGCCTGCCGGCGAGCCCGTCTTCCCACCGTCTGCCGATGTCGGGGTGCCTTTCTCCTTTTTGTTGTATCTGAGACGGGCTGCTGCGCGAGGAGTCTTGATGAGGTCCTCAAGGGGTTTGATGATGGCAAATGGCAGACGGACTAGCTGCTTGCTGATATCCACCTGCAGTTGCTCATCCGCCAGCCTGTCGAAGTCAATCGCGACACGAATCAGCTTTGTGTGCTCATCCTTAGCGAACAGATCCTCCCAGCCACCCCACTTGATGAGGCGATCGAGGCGGTAGAAATACAAACCCTGAGCATCGTTGGCGCGGCCGTTCAGGCTATGGCGCTCGCGTTCGACGCGTTGCTCCAGCGGAGTCAACGGTTTGACGTACTCATCGAACTCCGCCTCGTTTGGCGTGACATACGCACGAACGTAGAGGGCAGGCGTTTTGTCCGTTGTCGGGCTTGGTAACTCGATGCGGTGCTGGTCATACTCCTTGGTCAACGGATGGCCCATAGGATTGTTGGCCCGCAACGTATCGTTATTCAACCGGATGACCACCTTCTCACGACCGCGCGCCTTGCCTTCAAGATACCGGTGGAAAACCAGCTCAAGGTGGGATTTGATTGCAGCAAGTTCCTGTGCGTAGGGGGAATCTGCCTTGCCCTTTGTCGGCTCCATCGCTGGGCGCATCTGCGTGAGCAGCACGGCGGTGCCCGAATCGCCAATTTCCACCGAGGAAGCATGGGCGGAAGCTACGGGGTCGGTCAGCAACGCCCAACGCCGTGTCTTCGCAAGATGATCCTTGTCCCAGGTAAGAGTCGTGACTTTGTCTCCGGCGGCCTTCGATACCACGGTGAGGCGATCTGCCTGTGACCATGCGGCACCTTTCAGGCCGTAGCCGAACTTGCCCAAATCAGCGTCATCGTAATCGCGCTGATGTCCGATCTTCATTGCATTGCGCAAACCCAAGGGCGTCATGCCCGCGCCGTCATCGCGAATGCACATCCACCTGCCGCCCGCATTTGGATTTGGGAACGTGATGCAGATCTCCCGTGCACCATGTGAGAGGCTGTTGTCCACCAGATCGGCAACAGCGCTGGGGAGGTTGTGACCGGCACGCGCCAGGATCTTGAACAGGCCAAGCGGATCGGGGGGGACATCATCATCGTCACTGCTGCTGTCGTATTCTTGTTGTAAGGTCACGGACACTGTTTCTACCTCCTTGAATAGCTGTGGGAAATGCGTTGCCAGTACACCCTGGCTGTGTTCGCCTTCATTACCATATAACGCGATCATTGCGGACTTTCCGAGCCGTGCGCTCTCCCCGTGGCCGAGGATAGCTGCGTGGGCAGGGTGGTCAGCGGGAATGACAACCCACGATGCTGTTGCCGGGGTTGTCGAGGCATCGACAATCATCGCGAACAGGACGTTGGGGTCGACGAAGCTGTAGTGGGGGCTCGTCGGACAGTCTCCTTCGAACCTCCAGTTTCTGTGTTGACGCTTGAGCCATGATGCAACCTCGACAACAGTGTTCTCATCTTCGAGGCGCCGACAGTTGATGGCAATGATGTCCGAGTCTTTGGCCGAAGGGAAAACCGCATCGACGACATCCCAGTCGAAGTTGATGGCGCGCTGCTTCGCTCGCTCCTTCCCCTGACGGCGGTACTCATGAAACATGCCGAGTTCGGAATGAGTCAGAAGACGAAGGATTGTGAACTTCACTTCGTTCCCTCGGTTGTTTTGATTTGTGATGGATTCAGGTCGAACAGCGCCACACGCATGTCCGGTGTTTCCGGGGCGCCTAGAGCCTCCCGGATTCCGCGCGCGATGGCATAGGCGAACAGCGGCGGAACTGCGTTGCCGATTTGCTTGAACGCGGGATTCATCGAGCCCTTGAAGATGAAGCCGTCTGGGAAGGACTGCAGCCGCGCGGCCTCCCGAACGGTTATGGTGCGCGCCTGCTCGGAATCGAAGTGGATGTGGGAGTAGGAGTCCTTTCCGAGGTGAGCCATCAGGGTGCGGACGGGCGCATCGGACCGCAGCTTCCACCATTTGTTCGGAAACTTGCCCGGATCATAGGGGACGCGCCAGGAAGTAATGAAGGCGCTGACATCTGGATCCCTCGGACTAGTGGGCAGGCCGCGCTGCTTACGGTTGGCAAGCCAAGTCGCAATCTTCTGTTCGACATAGGCATGGATCTGCGGGTACTCCCAACCCGGCTGGATCTCGGCAAAGATCTTGTAGTCCCGCGGCAGGTATCGGAATACATGGCCGGTCGTGGCATTGGTCGCAAAACCCTGCCACTCTCGCATCAGCCGAGAATAGGTGGTCGTTGGCACCTTCGTCGTGTACTCGACAGGTTCCGAAGGATCCTTAGCACCACGACGAATGGTTCCTGCACGCAGCATTTCCTCAGCGAAAAGGGGTGGGAGATCTGCAAGGGCCTCGGAAGCCGACGTGGCAGCTGGAGAGTTGGGAGCCGGGTCCTGTATCCAGCGATGGTGTTGAGAGCCTTCAGCTTTCAGTACGCGGCGGGCAGCGTTCTTGGAGCTGGTGTAGCCGGATGGCAGGATCAAGTGGTGAGTCGGCACGGGAAAGCGGGGCTTGATTCCGGCTGACCGGTGGATGCCGACAAGAATCATCCGCTCCCGCATTTGCGGAACTCCGTACCAGACGGAGTTCAACAGCGTGTAGGCAACGTCATAGCCTTCTTCAGCAAGACTTTTCGAGACGAGCTCGGCCACGTTAGTGCCACCATGGTTAAGAATGTCCGGCACGTTTTCCATCAGGAGTGCTACTGGCTTCGTTGCACGGATGAACGCAACGTACCGCTCCCACAGGCTCACTCGTCCGTCGACGAGGAACGCTTGGTCCGCGGTCACATCTTCGCGAAGGCGGGCCTGCTCGCGGAGCTTGGCTCGCCCGACACGGGCAAACGCCTGACAGGGAGGTCCTCCGACGAGCACGTCAATCTGGTTTTCGTTTGCTCCCCGTAGTCCGAGATCGGCGAAAACGGTATCTGCGGTTTCGGTTACAGCATCGCGTGGGGCGTGATGGGCCTCCTTGTCGCCCCCCGCAGAGCGAGCGCCGAAATTGGCACCATGGGAGCGTGCGGCCCATGGATCCATTTCAATGGATGCCACCGGCGTGAATCCTGCGGTCAGGAAACCGAGCGAGATCCCGCCACATCCGGCAAACATGTCCATGTATCGGATCTCACCGCCCGCGCGAATGCGCTGGAGCTTGTTTCGGATCAGCTTGTTGTCGGGGGTCGAGGCGGGTAATGTATTGCCATTGGAAGGGGGTAGGTCGGAACCTGGGGCGCGGGGCTTCTCGTACGTTTTGTTGGACTGCGATTTGTGCAGAACGGGTTGGATGAACATCCGGTATCTCTTATAAGGAATATGCGCCAGAACCACCTGCATCAGGCGTAGCAGGTGAAAATCTCAGGCCTGTTCATACCACATGCCGCGGCGCGGCTTGAAAATTCGTCAACTGGGCGCAAAATGCTGCTTTGTCATGGAGTGTAATGAATCTGCAGGCGGGACGGAGTACTGCTAACGGCGAAGCACAGGTTTTGTCACCCTGATACGTATATTCGATTTGCCTTGGCATATCAAATTTGCCGCATGCGCAGTAGGTGGGTACACGGGATCAATTCAGTGAGGGTGATGCTTGATGATGAAGTCGATCGAATTGCGGCCCTTCTGCTGGCCTGGAAACTGCGCTGCATCGTCCGGGAATGCACGGGGCCGGTGAGTGATGTGATGGATATCGTGTCCCCCGAAGTTCGTTCCCGAATGATGGCTGGCATCAAAGGGAAGAACACGAAGCCCGAAATGGTGGTCCGAAAGCTGGTGCACGGAATGGGGTTTCGCTATCGCCTGCACCGAAAGGACTTGCCAGGTTCTCCAGATATTGTTTTTCCGCGTCTGAGAAAAGTGATTTTTGTTCATGGCTGTTTCTGGCACCAGCATCCCGGATGCAGACTTGCCTACACACCAAAATCAAATACGCAGTTCTGGCTGGACAAACTGGAGGCTAACACACGACGTGATACCCTCGCTCTGATGGCTCTGGATGCTATGGGCTGGGAGATTCTGGTCGTATGGGAATGCGAGGTTTCCAATCTGTCGTCGCTTGCCCTGCAGCTGAATTCATTCCTCGCGTCAAATATTCGCTGATCCACTGATGTTCTGGGAGCGTAGATGGAAAAATTTGCTCGGCGCTGTCACGTGGACGAAGGGGCAGACTGTGTGAGCCTATCGACCGAAGCGCTACACAAATTGACCATATTGCCGACGGGTCCGATCACCGAGTGATACTAATAAGCACCAGGACGGCAGTCCTCGAACAACGTTAGCAGCCGCTGCATTGTTGACGACAGCAACGCTGGCACGTATGTAAGTTTAGGGCACGTTGAAGTCCGCCGCCAAAGGCTTCTAACAGGCAATCAATTTTGGAACCAGTAAGCTGCCTGTCGTGGCCGACAGCAACGGGTCTACAGCCGTCAATCAGTGTGATTTGTCAGCCGTACCTGGGCTGATCTGAATCGAATCGTCGGCCCAAGCCACCCGGAAAACCGTATTCCAGGCAGCAATCACCCTCAGCACAATCAATCCATCAGCAAATGATTGAGCCAGCCATTGCTACAAATTAAAAAGCAGCTTACGCAAGTAAATCAAGCGCTACAGCCCTAAATGACTTGTAAATCTGTCTTCTCTTCAGGAGCCTTCTCCCGCCGCACCCAGCGTTTGACGCGCCCCATGAAGTGTTCAAAGTCATCCATCAAGGTGAACACCGACGGGATCACCAGCAGGCTCAGCACGGTGGAGGTGATCAGCCCGCCGATCACGGCCACCGCCATCGGGCTTCTGAAGCTGCTGTCGGCGGCGCCCCAGCCGGCGGCCAGGGGCACCATGCCGGCACCCATGGCCAGGGTGGTCATGACGATGGGGCGGGCGCGTTTGTGGCAGGCATCCAGCAGCGCGTCAAAGCGGCTCAGGCCATGATCGCGCCGCGCCACGATGGCGTATTCCACCAGCAAGATCGAGTTTTTGGTGGCAATACCCATCAGCATGATCAGGCCAATCAGCGACGGCATCGAGAAGCTTTTGTCCGCCAGCAGCAGCCCCACAAACGCGCCACCCAGTGACAAGGGCAGGGCGGTCAGGATGGTGAAGGGATGCAGAAAGTCTTTGAACAGCAGCACCAGCACGATGTAGATACACAGCACGCCGGTCAGCATGGCCAGGCCAAAGCTGGCAAACAGCTCGTCCATCACCTCTGCGTCGCCCAGGGCGAGTTGTTTTACTCCGGCGGGCAGGTTTTGCAGGCTGGGCAGCTTGGCCACGGCGGCGGTCACGTCGCCCAGCGGTGCGCCCGAGAGCTCCACCTCAAAGGTGATATTGCGTGAGCGGTTCAGGCGGCCAATCACCGCCGGGCCACCGGTGACCTCCAGCGTGGCCACCTGGCTGAGCATCACCGGGCCTTTGAGGCCGGGCACGCTCAGGCGGCCCAGCACGGCCAGGTCTTGCCGGGCGCTATCGACCAGTTTCACCACGATAGGCACCTGGCGCTGGCTCAGGTTGAGCTTGGGTAAGGCCGTGTCGTAGTCGCCCACGGTGGCAATACGCAGGGTCTCACCAATGGCGCTGCTGGTCACGCCCAGTTCGGCGGCGCGGGCAAAGTCGGGCCGTACCGCAATTTCAGAGCGGATCAGGCTGGCGCTGGAGGTGATGCTGCCCAGGCCGGGAATGGTGCGCAGGTCTTTCTCCAGTGCGGCGGCGGCCATGGCCAGTGCTTGCGGGTCTTCACCGGTGAGCACCAGCTGGTATTTTTCACCACTGCCGCCCAGGCCCACTTTGCTGCGCACACCGGGCAATTCGGCCATGGCGGTGCGGATGGCGGACTCGATGCCCTGCTTGCGCGGGCGCTCACCACGCTCGGCCAGTAGCACCGTCAGCGTGGCTTTGCGCACCTCGCTCGTGCCCGCCGGGGCAAATGGGTCTGTGCCCGCCGCGCCGCCGCCAATGGTGGTGTAGACACTTTTGACATGCGCCACCTGCATCAGCAGCTGGCGTGCACCTTCCGCCGCCTCGCGGGTCTGGCTCAGGGTGGAGCCGGGCGGCAGTTCCAGGTAGACCTGGGTTTGTGAGTTGTCGTCCGGTGGCATGAAGCCTTTGGGCAGCAGCGGAATCAGCGCGATGGAGCCGACGAAAAACGCGGCGGCCAGCCCCAGCGTGATCCAGCGGTGGCCCAGCGCCCAGCGACTGGCCCGCAGGTAAACCGGCATCCAGAACGGGTCCTGGTGCGGGTGTTTACTGGGTTTCATCACATAGGCCGCCATCATGGGCGTGAGCAGGCGCGCCACCACCAGAGAGGCAAACACCGCCAGCGCGGCGGTCCAGCCAAACTGTTTGAAAAACTTGCCGGCAATGCCGGACATGAAGGCGGTGGGCAAAAACACCGAGATCAGCGTGAAGGTGGTGGCCACCACCGCCAGGCCAATTTCATCGGCGGCCTCCATCGCGGCCTGGTAGGGCGTTTTGCCCATTTGCAAATGGCGCTCGATGTTTTCCACCTCCACAATCGCGTCGTCCACCAGCACTCCGATCACCAGCGAGAGCGCCAGCAGTGTCACGGTGTTGATGGAAAAACCCATGAACGCCATGCCGATAAAGGCTGGAATCACCGACAGCGGCAAGGCCACGGCCGAGACAAAGGTAGCGCGCACATTGCGCAAGAACAGCCAGACCACCAGCACCGCCAGAATGGCACCCTCGTACAGCATCACCATGGAGGCATCAAACTCCTCGGCCACCGGGGTGACAAAGTCAAACGCCTGGGTGAGTTCAATGTCCGGGTGCTGGGCCTGGAGTTCCTTGAGGGCCAGCTGCACCGCCGCGCCCACCTCGACCTCGCTGGCCCCTTTGCTGCGGGTGATTTCAAACCCCACCACCGGCTTGCCATTAAGCAGGGCCAGGGCGCGTGGCTCGGCCACGGTGTCGCGCACGCTGGCCACCTGGTCCAGGCGGATGCGCTGGCCGCTGCTCAGGGTGAATTCAATCTGTGCCAGTTCTTGCACGGTTTTCACCGTGGCCAGGGTGCGCATGGGTTGTTCGCTGTCGCCCAAGTCGGCGCGGCCACCGGCGCTTTCGGTTTGCACCTGGCGCAATTGGCGTGACACGTCGGCCGCCGTGGCCCCCAGGGCTTGTAATTTCAGCGGGTCCAGCGCCACTTCCACCTGGCGGCTCACACCACCCACCCGCGCCACCGAGCCCACGCCTTTGACCCCCAGCAGGCGGCGTGTCACCGTGTTGTCGACAAACCAGCTCAAGGCCTCGTCGTCCATCTGCGTCGAGCGGATGGTGATGGCCAAAATGGGTGCCCCCGACAGGTTGACCTTGCCCACCACCGGGTCACGCACGTCGCTGGGCAGGTCGCTGCGCACGCCCTGGATGGCGCTGCGCACATCGTCCACCGCTTCTTGCGTGGGTTTTTCCAGGCGGAACTCGGCGGTGATGGTCACGCCACCGTCATGCACCTGGGTGTAGATGTTTTTCAGGCCTTGCAGCGGGGCAATGGCGTTTTCCAGCTTGCGGGCCACTTCGGTCTCCAGCTGGGCCGGGGCTGCGCCGGGCAGGGAGGCGGCCACGGTCACCATGGGCAGCTCCATGTCGGGGAACTGCTGCACCTTCATGGACTGGTAGGACAGCAGGCCGGCAAAGCTCAGCAGCACAAACAGCATCACCGCAGGAATCGGGTTTTTGATGGACCAGGCAGAAAGATTCATGGTGTTTGCTCTTTATTTGCTAGCTTCTTGTGCAGGTGCTGCTTGCGCTGGAGCACTGTTTGGCTTGGAAGATTCAACCACCCGCACCAGATCACCTTCGCTCAGGAAGCTGCCACCGCTGGCCACCAGTTGGTCCTCAGGCTTGACCCCACTTTGAATTTCGATGGCATCCCCCTGCACCCGGCCGGTTTGCACCTTGAGCTGGCTGACCCGGTGGTCGGCCCCCACGCGGTAGACGGTGCTGAAGCCATCACGCACCACCACGGCGGTTTGGGGCACGCTCAAAGCGGCAGATTGGCCCAGCTCAAACTCACCCCGGGCAAACATGCCGGGTTTGAAGGCTTGGGCCGTGGCTGCTTTGCCCGTTTCCAGCAGGTCAACATACACCAGGCCATTGCGGCTGGCGGCATCCACCGTGGGGGCCAGCATACGCACCCGGCCTTTGGTCTGCGCGCCACCAGGGGCGGTGACCAGCACCGCCGTACCCACACGGATGCGGCCCAGCTCGGCCGAGGTGACCTCGCCGCGCCACTCCAGGCGGCCCTGGCGAATCAGTTTGAACAGCTCGCTGCCTGCCCCCAGCACCGCGCCCACCGTGGCGCTGCGGCTGGAGAGGATGCCGTTGTCCGGGGCCAGCACCTGGGTTTGCTTCAGGCGCAGCAGTTGGGCATCGAGTTGCGCCTGGGTGGAGGCCACGCGGGCCTTGGCGGTTTGTTCCTGCGTCAGGTACTGGTTGATTTGCTGGGCACTCAGGGCCCCGCTGCCTTGCACGGCGCGGGCTCGCTCGGCGTTGGCGGCCGCCTCCAGGGCGTTGGCCTGGGCCTCGGCCACGGCGGCGCGGGCCAGGGCCACGTCAGCCTTCACGCTGTCGGTGGCAAAGCTGGCCAGCAGCTGGCCTTTCTGGACGCTGTCACCCACATTGGCATGTAACTCCGCCACCCGCAGGCCGCCGACTTCGGTGCCGATGCTGGCCTCTTGCCAGGCGGCCACATTGCCATTGGCCGCCAGTTTGATCGGCAGCAAGCCGCTGCGGGCCTGGGTGAGCGCCACGGTGAGGGCTGGTTTGGCTGCGCTGGGGGCCGTGTTGAGCACCTCTGCGGGGGTGGTTTGTGCCGCCGATGGCTGGGCCATCCACATGCCCAGGGCACCAAGGCCCATCAGTGCGGCGGCCAGCAGGCCCAGGGTAAGGGGTTTTAAAGTCAGGTGGTTCATGGTGTGTGCGGTGAAAACAGGGGTTTCAAAAGCGGGTTCAAAGTGGGGCAGGTGCTGTGGCATCAAAACCACCACCCAATGCGCGGTACAGCGCCACCCAGGCCTGGTTGCGCTCCAGGGCCAACGACAGTTGGGTGGACTGGGCTGCCAGTGCGTTGCGGCGGGCCTCTTCCAGTTCAACCAGGCTGGCCAGACCCTGGCTGTAGCGGGCTTGGGTGGCTTGCAGGGATTCGGCATAACCCTGGGTGGAGACTTCGGCGTTGCGCTGGCGGGCATCGGCACTGTTGAGCTTGACCAGGGCCTCTTCCACCTCACGCACGGCCTGGCGCACTTTGGCGCGGTAAACCGCCACCACCTGGGTGTAGTTGGCCTCACTGGCCAGCACATTGGCGGCGCGCTGGCCACCGTCAAACAGCGGCAGGCTCAGGGCCAGCGGGCCAAACGACCAGGTGTCCAGGCTGGTGGATGTGCCCTGGCTGCTGTAGCGCAGTGTGCCAATCGAGCCGCCCAGCGTGAGGCGGGGGTAGCGTTGTGCTTTGGCCGCACCCACCTGGGCGCTGGCCACCACCACGTCGCGTTCGGCGGCCACCACATCGGGCCGTTGGGTGAGTGTTTGTGCGGGCACACTCGCTATTAAAAAAGGTGCTGCTAGCGCAGGTTTTACAAGGGCCAGAGCTACTTTTTGTCTTAAATTTAGCTCGACCATGCCGGTCAGGGCCACCAGGGCTTTGGTGTCCATGTCACAGGCGGCGGCTTGCTGGGTGACCCGGCTATTGCCCTCTGCTGCGCTGGCGCGGGCCAGGGCGGCGCTGGCCGGTGCGGTGAAGCCGGCCTGGGCGCTGAGTTCTGCCAGGCGGGCGGTTTGCTGCCGGGAAGCCGCATCCTGGCGGGTCAGGTTCAGCCATTGGTAACAGGTGATCAGGCTGTAGTAGGTGTTGGCTACTTCAGCGGCCACCGACACGCGGGCATCGTGCCACAGCGCCTGACTGCCCTGGAGCTGGGCATCAGCGGCATGGCTGACGGCGCGGTTGGCCCCCACCAGGTCAAGTTCCCAGGCCGCTTGCAAGCCGAGGGTCTGGGTGGTGGCCAGCGGCACGTTGGGTTGGCTCACCCCACGGCTCACGCTGGTGGATGCGTCCAGGCTGGGTAGCAGGGCGGCGTTGGCGCTGGTGCGTGTGGCGCGTGCCGATTCCACCCGGGCCAGGGCTTGCGCCACCGTGGGGCTGACGGTTTGGGCCGCCTCGATCAGCTCCACCAGCAGCGGGTCGCCTTGTTGCTGCCACCACTGGGCCAATGCACCCACGGTGCCTTGGTGCGGCAAGGGCGCTTGCCATTGGCTGACCACCAGCGGGTCGACTTGCTTGGGTGGCATCAGGCTGGTGCACCCGGCCAGCCCCAGGGCCAGGATCAAGAGGGTGAGTCGGCGTGTGGAAAAGCGCATATTCAGAGTCCTGCGGAAGTGGGATCAGACCGGGTCGGGTCCTGCGGCACGGATGCCGTGGTGGCCGATGTGCGGCGTTGGGCTTCGGCCTCGACCATGGCCATGGCGTAGGTCAGCATACGCTTCACATACAAGTCAATGGCTGTTGGGGCGGCGATCAGCTGCGGGCGGATGGTGGTGATCACGTCATGGCCAATGTGCAGCATGGCGGCCAGGCCCGAGATCGAGAACGCCAGCCGGTGCACGTCGTCGTCAGCTTGTGCCAGCTTCAGGTGCTGGCACAGCGCCTGCACCAGGGCAAGGTGGCTGGGCTTGATGTTTTGTTCAATCTCCTCTTGCCACACGCCGGTGGGGTGCAGCAATTCACGAAAGTGCAGTTTCATGCACTGCTGCACCATGAGGCCCTGTTTGAGCGGGTCGGTCAGGCCGCTCAGCAGAAGGCGCAGTGTGGCCTGAATGTCTGAGCCGGTCTGGGCCAGAGCCGCGGCATCCAGCGTGAGGTTGTGGCGCGGGTCGGTGTACACGGCGCGGTACAGCCCTTCTTTGTCGCCAAAATAGTAGCTGATGGCCGCCACATTCAC
Source organism: Rhodoferax lithotrophicus (assembly GCF_019973615.1). Classification (GTDB taxonomy): domain Bacteria; phylum Pseudomonadota; class Gammaproteobacteria; order Burkholderiales; family Burkholderiaceae_C; genus Rhodoferax; species Rhodoferax lithotrophicus. The sequence goes on from NZ_AP024238.1 coordinate 1,120,556, forward strand.
CTGCGCAGCCTGGGCAATTTCACGGGTGGAGGTGTTGGCAAAACCCTTGTCGGCAAACAGGGTCAGCCCGGCATCCAGCAGGCGCACGCGGGCTTGCTGGCCGTCCATACGCACGGGCATGCGGCCTGGGGTGTCTGGTGATGCGAGGGTGGTGTGGTCACTGGAATTCATGGCGTGGATTCTATATAAATAAATCAAACGTTTGATTTATTTAATGCAAAAGCGTGATGGCGCAGCTTTCCAGTCCTTCGGATGGGTTGTTTTTTTATAAGAAAAATTGATCTCTAGTGCTTGATCTACTTGCGCGAAGAGCTACGTTTTTAAGAGTAATCATGGTTTTTTTGTGTATTCGTGTGGTTGTTGATTTTTGAGGCTTTTCCGCTTGTAGAGCTTGTCTTTGTTGCGTAATAAGCTATGAATTTCATAGTTTTGTAGTTTCCCCCACTCGCACCCCCCGCCCTCTCTCGCCCCGCCGGGCGAAAGAGGGAGCTAACAGCCGTATGTGGCCGAGTGTTTGAACAGAGGGCATACAACGCCTCGGCCAACTCGGCGGTATGGGTGTTTGTCTGGTCTGTGGGATCAGTGCGCCGGAGCGTTGGTGAGCGGTTTATCAGCGCAGGCACACCGAATCCTCATACCACCCCGTTGGCCGCGGCCTTGTCTGGCCTCCATTCAAACACTCGGCCAAATACGGCTGTTGGCCCCCCTTTCCGCCCCGGCGGGGGTGGAAAGGGGTTGGGGGATAGAGGGGGATTACAACAATCAGCCATCCACCCAAGCGCTTTTAAACAAGAAGAACAAGGGGATTGAGTTGGGCATTTATGGACTTGCAGCCAATGGAAAATGCCGTAACTGTTTTGTATTTGCTGGCCCAGCCAGCGCTTCATAATGGTGGCATGAACCAACTCAACGCCCTCAAACAATTCACCACCGTGGTCGCTGATACCGGCGATTTCAAGCAGATTGAAGTCTTTCAGCCGCAGGATGCCACCACCAATCCTTCACTGATCCTCAAGGCCGTGCAAAAACCTGAGTACCGCACGCTGCTGGACGACACCGTGGCCCAATTCCGCGGCCGTGCACTGGACGAGCTGACCGACCGGCTGCTGGTGCGTTTTGGTTGCGAAATCCTGTCCATCGTGCCCGGCCGGGTGTCGACCGAAGTCGATGCGCGGTTGAGTTTCGATGCCAGCGCCACCGTGACCCGCGCCGAGCGGCTGATTGAGTTGTACCAGGCGCAGGGCATTCACATTGACCGCGTGTTGATCAAGGTGGCCGCCACCTGGGAAGGCATTCAGGCCGCTGCCGAGCTGGAGCGCAAAGGCATTCACACCAACCTGACGCTGCTGTTTTCCTTCTGCCAGGCGGTGGCTTGTGGCCAGGCCAAGGTGCAACTGATTTCGCCCTTTGTCGGGCGCATTTACGACTGGTACAAGAAGTCCGCCGGGGCCACCTGGGTAGAGGCTGACAACACCGAGGCCAATGACCCCGGTGTCAAATCGGTCACGCAAATCTTCAACTACTACAAGAAGTTTGGTATTGCCACCGAGGTGATGGGGGCCAGCTTTCGCAACGTCGGTCAGATCACCGCGCTGGCGGGCTGTGATTTGCTCACCATCAGCCCCGAGCTGCTGGCCCAGTTGGCCGACAGCCAGGCGCCACTGGCCTGTGCGCTGGATGCCCAGGCCGCGCAAGCGCTGGAGCTGCCGCGCCTGAACTACGACGAAGCCACGTTCCGCTTTGCGCTGAACCAGGATGCCATGGCCACCGAGAAGCTGGCCGAAGGGATTCGTGCCTTCTGCACCGATGCGGGCAAGCTAGACTTGTTATTGCAAGCGGCTTAAGACCGTTCGTTGCCAACCATCACTTTCCAGGGAGATTGATCCATGAACCGTACCCGTTGTGACCACACCCCCGCCTGGGGCCAATTACAAACTGCGTTTGAGGCCTCGGGCCGTGCCTTGGATTTGCGCACGGCGTTTGCGGCTGACCCCCGGCGCTTTGAGGTTTTCAGCCAGAACGCGCCACATGTGTTTGCTGACCTGTCCAAAAATCTGGTCGACGAAGCGACCCAGGCGCTGCTGCTGGAACTGGCGCGCCAGAGTGGACTGGAGGCGCACCGGGATGCCATGTTCGCGGGTGACAGGATCAACAGCACCGAAGCGCGCCAGGTGATGCATTGGTTGTTGAGAACCCCACCCATCGACCCCGCCATGCCGTCGCAGTCGGTGCACCGGCACATGGCCGAGACCTTGCACGAGGTGCACACCACGCTGGAGGCCATGCTGGATTACGCTGAACGGGTGCGCGCCGATGCGGCCATCACCGATGTGGTCAATATCGGCATTGGTGGCTCAGACCTGGGGCCACAAATGGCGGTGCTGGCGCTGGATGAATACGTCACGCCGGGCAAGCGGTTTCACTTTGTCTCGAACGTGGATGGTCATGAACTGGCGGCGGTGCTGAAAAAAGTCAAGCCCGAGAGCACGCTGTTCCTAGTGGCCAGCAAAACCTTCACCACCATCGAGACCATGACCAACGCCCACAGTGCCAAGGCCTGGTTTGAGGCCCAGGGCGGCACCGATATCGCCCGGCATTTTGCTGCGCTCACTACCAATGTTGTAGCTGCTCACGCTTTTGGCATCAGCACCACCTTTGGTTTTTGGGATTGGGTCGGGGGGCGTTATTCGGTCTGGTCGGCCATTGGCCTGCCGCTGGCCATTGCCATCGGGGCGCAGGGTTTCCGGGAATTTCTGGCCGGTGCACACGACATGGACGAGCATTTCCGCACCGCGCCGCTGGAACAGAATCTGCCGGTGCGCCTGGGCTTGCTGGACGTGTGGTACCGCAACTTTCACCACTTCACCAGCCGCAGCGTGGCCCCGTACCACAGCGCCCTCAAACGCTACCCGGCGTATTTGCAGCAGTTGGAGATGGAAAGCAATGGCAAGCGGGTGGATGCCGAGGGCCAGGCCCTACCGTATGCCACCTCACCCGTGGTCTGGGGCGAGCCTGGCACCAACGGCCAGCACGCTTATTTTCAGATGTTGCACCAGGGCACGGACGTGGTGCCGGTGGAGTTTGTCGCCGTTAAAAAGCCCAAACACAGCTTGCCCGGACACCACACGCTGCTGCTGGCCAATGTGCTGGCGCAGGCGCAGGCGCTGATGCTGGGCAAAGCCGATGCGGGTGGCCACAAACACTTCACCGGCAACCGACCCAGCACGTTTTTGCTGCTCGATGAGCTCAACCCGACCAGCCTGGGCGCACTGATTGCCTTGCAGGAGCACCGCGTGTTTGTTAGTGGCAGCCTGTGGGGCATCAACAGTTTTGACCAGTGGGGGGTGGAGCTGGGCAAGGTGCTGGCCAAGGATGTGGAGGCCCGTTTGAGCGACGGCAATGTGGCGGGGCTGGATGCGTCCACGGCGGGGCTGCTGGTGCGTTTACGCGCATGAACATCGTTTTTGACTTCGGTGCGGTGCTGTTTGCCTGGCAACCCCGGCAACTGCTGCGGCAGACGTTTCCCGAGCGTGTCCAGACTGATGAGGACGCTGCGGCTTTGGCGCATCAGGTGTTTGGACACTCTGACTGGCATGACTTTGACCGTGGTGTTCTGGACATGGAGACCGTCATTGACCGGATCGCCACCCGGCTTGCGCTGCCACTGGTAGGCACCCGGCAACTGGTGTGTGGCATTGGCGAGCGCCTGATGCCCATGACAGACACCGTGGCGCTGCTGGAGCGTTTACACCGCCGCCGCCAGCAAGGGGAGGGTGTGACCGGGCTGTATTACCTGTCGAACATGCCGATGCCCTATGCCCGGTTTTTGCAGGAACATCATGCATTTTTGGCGTGTTTTGACGGTGGCTTGTTTTCCGGCGATGTCAAGCTGATCAAACCCGATGCCGCCATTTACCTGGCGCTGCAACAGCAGTACGCGCTGGTTCCCGAGCACACCTTGTTTATTGACGACCTTTTGTCCAATGTCCATGCGGCCCAGGCCTTGGGCTGGCAGGGTGTCCACTTCGAGTCGGCCCCTCAATTGGGGGCCGCGCTTTCAATTCTGGGTCTGTAGCGTGGGGAGTGCCGCGGGCACCAGGTGTTGAGTTTTAAACACCTGCAGCGCATGCTGGTAGGCATCAGCTGCCACCAGATCCAAATCACTGTGGCCGCCAGCTTTGATCGACACCCATTGTTTGGGGGCATGGGCGGCGGCAAACAGCTGCTCACCCAGGGCGATGGGAATGGTGTCATCCTGCTGGCCGTGCAGCATCAGCAAAGGCGCGTGAACTTGACCGATTTTGTCGATGGAGGCAAAACGCTCGGTACTGAACAGCGCCAGCACGCGGGTCCAAAAACCGGCCGAGCGGGCCACATCGGCAAAACTGGTGAAGGCGGATTCCAGAATCAGGCCGCCATAGTCTTGGGGGTAGCTCAGCTGGCTGGCCAGGTCAACGGCCACACCACTGCCCATGGAATGGCCGTAAATTACCCGCTGCGCCGGGCGTGGTTCGCGCCGTACCAGCTCGGCCCAGGCCAGGCGGGCATCGGCCAGAATAGTTTGCTCGGACGGGGTGATGGCCGTGCTTTGGCCCCAGCCACGGTAGTCCAGCGCCAAAATGGAGAAACCGGCTTGGCGCAGCGATTCGATCTTGTGCTGGTTGCCCTCCAGATTGCGGAAAGTGCCATGCAGGTAAAGCAGCGTGGGGGCCTGCGGGTCGGTCTGTGGTAGCCACCACAGACTGATGTGTGCTGGCGTACCTGACCTGGGAACTTCAAGCTCATAAAATTGCACAGATGACGGAGAGGTGACCGTACTGCCGTGCGCAGTCAGCATGGGGCGGTAAATGATTTGCCGTTGTTGATCGGTGAGCCAGGCACAACCGCTCAGCGTTCCGACAAGCCACAAAGTGAGCCACCAGCGCCCCACCGTTTGCCCATTGACCCGCCCCTCCAAAAGGGCAGACCAGCTTTTAGCCATGAAGAAAAAATTTTGTTTGAGCATCGGCCTGATTGTGGCGCAGCACTGTGCGCCCGCACTGGCTGTACCGGAGTTCTTGACCGACTGGACACAGGGCAAGGTGGTGCATTGGCAGTTCAGTCCCATGACCTACCACTACTCCGAAGACCCCGAGCACAAACGGGTCGTGATGGTCGGTCTGGAGCGTGAGCATGCAGACCGGAGTTTGGACGGGGCGGCATTTTTTACCAATTCGTTTGGTCAACCGACGATCTATTTATATCCCTGGGGGCGCACTTACAAGTCGATTGCCGGCATTGACAACCTGTCGATCAAATGGACTGCTGGGCTGCTTTATGGTTACCGGGCACCGTATGAAAACAAGGTGCCGCTGAATTTCAGGGGGCTGTCACTTGCGCTGATTCCTGCTGTGACCTATGAGCTTAAGTCGGATTGGCAAGCCCAGGTCAATATTCTGGGTACCGCCGGGTTGATGTTCCAGGTGAACAAATTGTTTCGTTAAAGTGCTGGTGATCTGCTTGTGGCATGGTATCTGGCTCTGAAACCTCACAAACCACCCACAGATTCCCCAGACGAACCAAGCAATTGATTTACATTTGGAACTGCAGGGTTTGATGATGTGCTAACCGTTGCTTCCCAAAACAATCAAAAGATGACGGCGGCCAGCTTCAGATGACAAGGTAGTACTTCGCTGAAGAGCCATTGGCAACGAAAAATCTGAAGATATTGATTTGGGTAATGCCAGCGCGCTTGATGCAGGCAAAGCTGGATGACGAGGATCAAATGCTGATGCAGTTAGGTTTGTTGACAAAATAGCAGGGGTAGCTTGCGATGATGTTTCAAAAAATGATTGCCGGGTTTCGTTTGTTTTTTTGGCTATGTGCGAGTGCCATGGCCCACGCGCAGACAGAGTCACCCGTGATAGTCGGAAAGAATGATTGGCTATTTGTCCGATATGGAATGGTGCACGAATCATTTCAGTCAGAGGTATTGGCATCCATCGAACTGATCAAAAAAACCAACCGGATGCTCCAAAAGGCGAACGTACGTCTAGTGGTACTCACAACGCCATTAAAAATGGAAATCTATTCTGAATACTTGCCAGACGGGTTCGAAGTGAGCCGGTATATGAAAGGTTTCAATGATGCAACTCTTGCGCGTTTATCTGAAGGCGGTGTGGCGGTCATTGATCTGAAAAAAACGATGCGTCAGGCCGCATTGGAAAACCCAGAAACCCCTCTCTTCTACAGATTGGACACACATTGGACTCATTCCGGTACCTACATTGCAGCCCAAACTGTGCTTCAAGGTTTGTTGACTGAGCCTGGTCTGAAAAAGGTTTACGAAGCCATTCCAGCGGTCCCATACACCCTCACCTGGGATAAAAAAATGTATGTGCAGAGCAGGATACGGGATATTGTCAGTTTCCTTCCGACCGGCACCCCGGCCTATGCACCCGAGAGGACGAAAAAATTTTCGGTAGTGAGAAGTCGTGATGCGGTCTCGGAAAATGGGAAGGAGGCGACTCAAGGAGGCGAATTAGTGCTGACAGGAAGCAGTATGTCTGGTGACTGGCTAGGCTTCCCGGATGCGTTGCGTTTTGCGTTACAGCGCAATGTTTCCAATTTTTCGATCAATGGTGACTTAGGCCCCTGGGTTGGGCTGCGCGCATATTTGCAAAACAATGCTTTCCAGATAAAAAAACCGTCTCTGATACTTTGGGAAATACCGGGGCAGACTTTCGAGCTTGGGCCCAATTATCAGCTCAGATTGGAGCGCTATAAGATCCATCCTCAACTCTGGTTATTGCAAATTGCGGCACTGACGGAGCCCGTGTGTGATCCAGTTTCAGTAAAAATCCAGGTCAGAGCGGGCGCTGGTTCCCCCACTGGGCAAGAATCTGCGAACTCAATGCGTAGCGCTTTTGAAATTCAATTTGACAAGCCACTGGATTCTTCGATGTATCTTCGCGCAAAAGCCGTGACGAATGGTACTCAACAGATGACGGTAGAGGCATGGAGCAAACAGCAATTGAAGCATCGAATGAATGTAGATGCCGGTACTGATGGCACTGATCATGCTTTGAGAATACCGATCGGCGTAGGGCTCAAAGACATCAGTCAGTTGAAAGTAAACGGAATATCAGCGATAAGTGACGTTCAGATGTGCAAGTACTCAGAGAACTGGTTGGCACGGTAACTTAACCTGACTTGAATCCAGTTGGTAAATTTGATGTGACGGCATCGTGTCGATGGAAATGATAAAAAATTGCTGTGTCAATAAATGGCGATGTGTTGCCTTTTTGTCCGGCGCCCTTGGCATGGTTTCTGTGCACGGTGGCGAGTCTCTGGGCATTGTCGGCAAAAATGACTGGCTCTTTTTACGATCTGAATTGTCGAGTCCGGCAGAAGCGTCTGCCAACGCAGAGACCATTTCGCTGATTGGGCGTTTCAACAAAGTGCTTGCGGCTAACGGCATCAGCATGGTCGTCACGATGGTGCCAGTGAAGGTACGTTTGTACGCCGAGTATCTTCCTGACAACATCAAACTCAACGATTACATGGCTGGTAATTACGAGCGTATGAGCAAGGCGTTACAGGCCGCCGGGGTGACGGTGATTGATCTCAATACGCCTTTCTTGAACAGTCCCATGCGGAACTCAGATACGCCCCTTTTTTATCGGCTTGATGGACATTGGAGCTTTATTGGTGCCAAGTTGGCGGCTGAAACCGTCAAGGCTGGCATAGATGCCAACCCCATGCTGAAAAAGGCGCTTGATGCAACACCTGAAGTGGCGTTTCAAATGAACGTCGGCAAGCGCAAACTTCCGACCAAAGTACATGATTTGATGGCTTTGATACCACCCAATTATGGGACTTTTGCACCTGAGCGATTCACGCCGGTCAGCGTGATTCGAGCCCAGGAGCAGAATGAAGCCAACCGTGTACCCATCGGGATCACGGTGCAGGGCAGCAGTTTCTCCCAGGAGTGGACTGGCTTTGTGGATGCGCTGCGTTTTGTGTTGCAGCGCGATATTTTGAATGTCTCGGTGACGGCGAATATCGGATCCTGGTTTGGTATGGAAAGCTATTTGAGTAGTGATGCCTTCCAGACCAATGCGCCCAAAATACTGATCTGGGAAAGGCCCGAGTACACCATGCGCGCGCCACCGAATTTTCAATTTCAGGACGCACGTTATGTGAGCAACAATACTGAATGGCTGTTGCGCGCCTCGGCCTGGGTACAGGGTACTTGCAAACCATCGACTGTGATTGCTAAGGTGATGCCGGTCAGTTTGGCGGCAAACGGAGCCAATTTGAATGACGGAATGGTCACAGGGCCGACCAGCGACAAGGAATTCATCGAGATCAGTTTTAACAAGCCCATCGAAAAGCTGGATTACCTGGCCGCAAGGATTACCGCCGCCGGATCAAAAACCTTAATTTTTGAGGGTTCTGGCCCCGGGGTGGCAACACGCCGGTTTACATTGAATATCGCTGGGGATGCTGCTGCGCATGCCCTGAAAACACCATTGCTATCGAATAGTCGGGGTTTCACAAAATTGCGAATCTACCCAGGGAAACGCCAAAGTTTTGCCCTGCATGGGCTGAAAATTTGCCGCCAGCCTGAAGACATTCTTGACTAATGCGGGGTGCAGGCCGGTGCAGGAATGGCTTTGTCTGTCCCCGTCGTGGTTCTGTGGACGGTAAGCCCAAGATAGCCCCCATGTGCTAAAGTGTCCGCGAATCCGACTTCATTTCCTTAGGAGCAACGCATGGCAACTATCCAGCCTCAGGACGATCCTCGGGGGGATATTCACCTCGTCGTGGAGGGTATCTTTCGAGAACTTTTTCGGGATAAAAGTCTCGTTATACACACAGAGACAAGCGCCAAGGATATTGAAGGTTGGGACTCTCTTGCCCATATCACGCTCATCGTGGCCATTGAAAAAAAATTTGGCATTAAATTCAAACTCGCCGAGTTACAGGATGTTCGTAACGTAGGCGACATTCTGGCTCTTGTAAAGACCAAGACGGGAAAATGAGTCTTCCCTACGTAACCACTTTTGTTGACGATTTTTTTCGCTGCGCCGGGCTCTTTCCGAACGAGCCAGCGTTGGTTTTTCCTGATCAAACGACGACTTATGCGGAGCTTCTGGCTCTCGTTCAGGGGATTCGTGACTCGATAGATTCGGAAGTCCCGATTAATGAACGGCGAATTGCAGTGTATGCAACGCAGGATGCTTATACGTATGCCACGATCCTTGCGATCCTTGCGTCGGGTAGGGCCTATGTTCCTCTGAATCCTCACAACCCTGCGCAGCGCAACGGCAGTTGTCTGACGCAGGCTGATGTTTCCACACTCTTTCAATCGGGCGCTGAAACTGAAATCAGTCAATGGGTTCTGGCGCAGCGACTTCCGATAAAAATCTTGAATCTGCGGAATATCTCTTCAAGCCCGTCAGAACGGGTGCCCACGCCAGTCCGCGAGACTGACATGGCGTACCTGCTCTTTACCTCCGGTAGCACGGGTAATCCCAAGGGTGTCCCTATCTACCATGGGAACCTGAGGCGGTTTATGAAAGCGTTTCTCAGCGAAATGGGTTTCGAGTTTCGACCGACGGACCGTTTCCTGCAGATGTTTGACCTTACTTTTGACCTTTCCATCATGTCCTTTGCAGCCCCGCTTGCTCTCGGTGCCGCATGTCATGTCGTCACGGGCTCAGGTGTCGGTTTCCTGGACGTGGTGAAAACACTTCAACGTGGAAAGATATCGGTCGCGTTGATGGTGCCTTCCGTGTTGTCTTTTTTGGAGAGGTATCTCGACGAGATAGATTTGCCGGACATGCGCTATTCTCTTTTTTGCGGCGAAGCGCTTCCCGCTTTGTTGGCTGAAAAATGGCATCGATGTATTCCATCGGCACGCCTGTTCAACGTTTACGGTCCCACTGAGGCAACGATTTTTTGCTCCGTTTACGAGTTGAAATCGCCTTTGGGTTCCTCTGGTGAATACCAGGGCGTGGTTTCCATCGGAGTGCCGATGCCAGGAACCGTGTTCTCCCTCATCAGTGAAAAGGGAGACTGCGTTGCCCCTGGAGAAAAAGGCGAGCTTGTGATTTCTGGCGGGCAGGTAACCGATCAATACTGGCGCAACCCGGAAAAGACACTTGCTGCTTTCTCCGTTCGTTCGGGCGAAGCGCCAGCCTACCGGACGGGTGATATTGCCTTTGAATCAGAGGGTAATTATTATTATTGCGGGCGTGTGGATTACCAACTGAAGGTGGACGGGTATCGTATTGAGGCCGGAGAGGTAGAGCATCATGCCAGAAGCCTTGCCGGTGTCCGAAATGTCGCTCTTGTTGGCCAAGCAGAGACGAATGGGAAAGTCATACTGCATTTATTTCTAGAGGCATCCGACATTGATCAGGAGTCGCTCCGAATGGCATGCAAGACTCACCTGGCAGGGGAACTTCCTTCTTATATGCTCCCTCATCAGATACATGTGCTCGACTCTTTTCCCTTGAATCAGAATGGGAAAATTGATCGAAAAGCGCTGATTTCGAGTGTTCACCAGGGATAAGCCATGGACGATTTGGTTTTCCGAAAAGCTGCCCCGGCCGATTTGCCCTTTCTCATCGCTGCCGTGAAAGCTGCGGAAAAGCTGGGCACAGCCAGTTGCACCTATGAAAAGCTTTTTCTGCTGAGTGACGCAGAGGTCGATGCACTGCTCAACCAAGCACTCTCGATTGAAAGTGACGGATATCAGCTTGCCCTGAGCACCTTTTTCGTTTACACGAGGGGTGGTGTTCCGGTTGCCTGTTGTTCTGCATGGATTGAGGCCGCAGATGGTATTCCCAGTGGGTTCAAGATGGCTGCCGTGCTTTCTGATCTATTGGGTTTTGAGAAATGGATCGATGCGAAAGCTGCGATCAAGGCGTTTGCCGATGCAACCCCCAAGCGTACTGCTGGGGCGCTGCAGATGGAGACGTTTTACGTCGAACCAAGTTTTCGGGGGCAAGGCATCACGGTGCAAATCATCGACAGTGTGATACGCAGTTTCAGTAACGTTGTTATGCCTGCGAAGATCGCCGAAATCACCATGTTCGAAGGAAACGCCGAGGCACTTCGCGCATACCAGAAAGCCGGATTTCACATCCACCGCAAAGGTGATCCCGGCAATGCGCTTTTTCGGACTCTGACAGGCAGTGCTGGTTTTATTCAGTTGCACAAAACGATCAGAGCCTAAGGGCTGCACAGAGGCACGAGTCGCCCTGGCGACCTCTGTTCAGTGGTGTAGACAGATATGTTATTCAATGTAGCCTGTAAACCTCAATGCCCAAACTCTGGAAAGTGAGCAAATTGTTCTGCCAGCACGGTAAGCGTTGGTATTTTGCTTGGGTTGCTGCGAACTCACCCTTTTTTGAATATGTTGTTTAACTCCTCAGTTTTTGTTTTCATTTTCATGCCAGTCGTATTTGCTGGCTATTTTCTGATCGCCAGAAAAAGTCATCAAGAGGCGCTTGCATGGTTGGCTATGGCTTCGATTTTCTTTTATGCTTATTGGAGCATCAAGGCTCTACCGGTTTTGGTGATATCCATCTGCATCAACTATGGTTTCGGAACTCTGCTAGCAAAGCAAGAACTAAAATATCGAAAAGTAATATTAATATTGGCAATTGCAGCTAATCTGGTAGCTTTGGGGTATTATAAATACATCAATTTTTTCATTGATAATATCAATGATATATGTGATCTGATGGAGCTGGATCCATTGGATTCAATTAATATATTTTTGCCTATTGGGATTTCATTTTTCACTTTCACTCAAATTGCTTTTTTGATTGATAACTATCAAGATAAAGTGAAAGAACGTAATTTTATTCAGTACACCCTTTTTGTTTCTTTTTTTCCTCATCTTTTAGCTGGACCGTTGCTTTACCATAGGCAAATGATGCCGCAGTTCTCGATTCCGGAGAATTTTGTAATTCAAAAAGAAAAAATTGTTACTGGATTATTAATTTTTACTGTTGGGTTGGCGAAAAAACTATTGATTGCGGATACTTTAAATAGTTATATATCTACCTTTTACAATTCACTAGCTCAAGATTTTGAACCCAATTTTTTGGCATCCTGGACTGCATGTCTAGGATACACTTTTCAGCTTTATTTTGATTTCTCTGGGTACTCTGACATGGCGGTTGGAATAGCCTTATTATTTGGTATCTGGTTGCCATTTAACTTTAATTCTCCTTTGCGAGCCACCAGCATCATTGATTTTTGGCAACGTTGGCATATTACCCTTACTAAATACGTCGGAGATTATTTATACACGCCAATCACTTTGCAATTCATGCGTCTGGGTCAAAACCTGCCGCCAACCTTTGGATTCCTTTTTTCCCTGGTTATTCCAACGGTTTTTATCTTTTTGATTTTAGGTTTTTGGCATGGGGCCAATTGGACATACGTGGTCTTTGGAGGTATGCATGGTTTGTATATTGTGACGAATCATCTCTGGAGAAAATTTTTTCCAGTTTTGAGCAAACAAAATAGAAATAATCAATCTTGTAAAACTTTGAAGTTGACTGCTGCTTGGATATTAACTTTTTTAGCTGTTAATGTTGCATGTGTCATGTTTCGTTCTGATAGCATTTCCACAGCCGTTGTTGTTTACAAAGGAATGCTGGGGTTCAATGGGTATTCTTTGGGAAATATGCCTGATATTCAGGCATGGATATTCAATTTAAGAATCATTCTTTTGACAATGATTTCCGCTTTTCTGATAGTTTTCTTGATACCCAACACTATTCGCATAGCTTCGTTGTCTGAAAAAATTCTTACTGATAAAGGAGTGTTAATCTATGTTTTTGTTGCTATTTTGCTTGGAATAATATATTCGTTGTTGCAGCTTGATTTTCATGGGAGTCCATTTCTATATTTTCAATTTTAAATTAATATTTAATGTGAATGATATCTATGTATTAATTTATGTTTGAAAATAAAAAAGGCCCCGCGATTTATTGCGGGGCCTTTTTTTGAGGGGGAGAACAGGAGAGCACCGGAGTGCTCAGGCACTGCAGTCGGGTAATTACATGCCCATGCCGCCCATACCACCCATGCCGCCCATACCACCCATGTCGCCGCCACCCATGCCGCCAGCGGCTTCAGTCTTGGGGGACTCGGCCACCATACATTCGGTGGTCAACATCAGCGAAGCCACAGAGGCTGCGTTTTGCAGCGCGGTGCGGGTCACTTTGGTGGGGTCCAGAATACCCATTTCGATCATGTCGCCATAGGTGTCGTTGGCGGCGTTGAAGCCGTAGTTGCCGGTGCCTGCCATGACAGCGTTCACCACCACAGAGGCTTCGCCACCGGCGTTGTAAACGATTTCGCGCAGGGGAGCTTCGATGGCTTTCAACACCAGGGCAATGCCGTGGTCTTGGTCAGCGTTGTCACCCTTGATGACACCCGCAGCTTGCTTGGCGCGCAGCAGAGCCACGCCGCCACCAGCCACAATGCCTTCTTCCACGGCAGCGCGGGTAGCGTGCAGAGCATCTTCCACACGGGCTTTCTTTTCTTTCATTTCGACTTCGGTGGCAGCGCCAACCTTGATCACGGCCACACCGCCAGCCAGTTTGGCCACACGCTCTTGCAGTTTTTCGCGGTCGTAGTCGCTGGTAGCTTCTTCGATTTGTACACGCACTTGTTTCACGCGGGCTTCGATGTCAGCTGCTGGGCCAGCACCGTCGATGATGATGGTGTTTTCCTTGCCCACTTCGATGCGCTTGGCAGAACCGAGGTCAGCCAAAGTCACTTTGTCCAGGGTCAGGCCAACTTCTTCAGCGATCACTTTGCCGCCAGTCAGGATGGCGATGTCTTCCAGCATGGCCTTGCGACGGTCACCAAAGCCAGGAGCCTTGACAGCCACAACCTTCAGGATGCCGCGGATGGTGTTGACCACCAAAGTGGCCAGGGCTTCGCCTTCGACATCTTCAGCAATGATCAACAGGGGACGGCCAGCCTTGGCGACTTGTTCCAGGGTAGGCAACAGGTCACGGATGTTGCTGATCTTCTTGTCGAACAGCAGCACGAAGGGGTTGTCCAGCAACGCGGATTGTTTTTCCTGGCTGTTGATGAAGTAGGGTGACAGGTAGCCACGGTCAAACTGCATGCCTTCGACCACGTCGAGTTCGTTTTGCAGAGACTTGCCGTCTTCCACAGTGATCACGCCTTCTTTGCCGACTTTGTCCATCGCGTTGGCAATGATGTCGCCAATGGATGCGTCAGAGTTGGCAGAAATCGAGCCGACTTGGGCGATTTCTTTGGAGGTGGTGGTGGGTTTGGATGCCTTCTTCAGTTCGGCGATCAGGGCTTCTACAGCCTTGTCGATACCGCGCTTCAGATCCATCGGGTTCATGCCGGCGGCCACGTACTTCATGCCTTCGCGCACGATGGCTTGAGCCAGCACGGTGGCGGTGGTGGTGCCGTCGCCAGCGTTGTCAGAAGTCTTGGAAGCCACTTCCTTGACCATCTGCGCGCCCATGTTTTGCAGCTTGTCTTTGAGTTCGATTTCCTTGGCCACGGACACACCGTCCTTGGTCACGGTGGGGGCGCCGAAAGAGCGCTCCAGCACCACGTTACGACCCTTGGGGCCCAGGGTTACTTTGACCGCGTTGGCCAAAATGTTCACGCCTTCAACCATGCGTGCGCGGGCTTCGCCGCCGAAAATTACGTCTTTTGCTGCCATGTTATGACTCCAGAATATTTAAGTGAAATGAACCGCTAGTGCTTATTAAATAAGCGCAAGCAGCTATTTAATTGATAGTTGTTTGATTACTTCTCAACAACCGCGAACAGGTCGTCTTCTTTCATGACCAACAATTCATCGCCATCCACCTTGACGGTTTGGCCGCTGTATTTGCCGAACAGCACGCGGTCGCCGACTTTGACGCTCATGGCACCGAGTTCGCCTTTGTCGTTTTTCTTGCCAGGGCCAACAGCCAAGACTTCACCTTGATCGGGTTTTTCAGCGGCGCTGTCAGGAATGACGATGCCAGAGGCAGTACGGGTTTCGTTTTCAACGCGTTTGACAATCACGCGGTCATGCAGGGGACGAAGTTTCATAGTGACTCCTATAAATTTTGAAACAGGGGTTAAAAAAACAGACTCCAGAACAAGTGCTCTATGGTCTTGTAACTTTCAGGGTGGTGCCAGACATGTATTGTTAGCACTCAACCCTAGCGAGTGCTAATGATAAGGCCGTTTTGCATAGTTTCAAGAGGTCGGGGTTATTTTGTGACCCTATTTGACGGGCGCAGATGTAGAGGGCGGATTTCAGTTGCAACTCCTTTTTGACAATGGCGATCAAAACGTAGGTGGCGATGGCACACCAAATTTGCGTCTTCACCGCGTTCTCGCTGGTGCCCAAAAACTTCTTGACCATGGAAAGACTAAGAATTGGAATCCTTCTATTGGACGGATATCGACTCAATCCAATGGAGCTGACTTTTCCGGGGTGTTGGTAGGGGTAGGGTACGTGGCAGGTCACCTCGACCGGGCTGCCCAGGCATTTGAATTCCTTCATGGACAAAAATAGTCGGTGAAGTTCGCATGGTTCATGGTGAAGACGAAGATGCTTGTGCTATCTGCCTGCGGCCTGAAGTCAACCGTGCCAATGACAATCGCTTGTTTGTCTTGCGTGTGTGCGGTGACGGTTTGGACACCGCTTGGGATCCATGCAAAAACCTGCGTCGGTGTTACGGCAGACAAGGCCAGCAGCAGTGCCAGTGGGCGCATGGGAAAGGGTCGCGTGGTTTTCATGAAGTTCCCCGATGGATAAAACTGCTTGTTCCAAGCAATAAATGTGTGCGCGCCAGCAGCATCTCGTTGTAAGGCCTGTGAGGTTGAATAAACGCCAGGACTGTTACATCTTCGGTGGGTGGTGTGCCAAATGTGAACAGTTCGGAAAGCACACGCGTCACACACACCATCAAGGGTGCACGGGTTAACGCTTGGTGTCCTCGGTTTGAAGCGAGTACCGGCCGGTTTTCCGCCTAAAAACCCGGTTGCGACGGGCTTTGAGCCGTGGTACGGATATTGCAAATTAGGCGTGCTATCAAACGCAGGTATGTCACCTTCGATTGTTTTAAGCCCCATAAATACGAGCAGACAAGATTCACCATGAAGCAAATGAAACGTCAAAAGGCATGTGTCCCGTCATTGATCAGAACAAGCCTGGCACTGGTCGCCACATCAGCGCTGCACGCCCCGGTGGCCGCTCAGACTTTGAGTGAAGTGGTGGTGTCGGCCTCGCGCGCCGAACAGCGCAGTTTTGATGCGCCCGCCGCCGTGCAGTCCATTGACCGTGCCACCATTGAGAGTGCTGGGCCACAAGTCAATTTGTCCGAATCGCTCAATCGAGTGCCGGGTCTGACCATTTTGAGCCGTCAAAACTACGCGCAAGACCTACAGGTGTCGATTCGCGGCTTTGGCGCGCGCTCAGCCTTTGGCATTCGTGGCATTCGTTTGCTGGTGGATGGCATTCCAGCCACCACGCCAGATGGGCAAGGCCAAGGCTCCAGCATCAGCTTGACCTCCACTGACCGCATTGAAGTGCTGCGTGGCCCGCTGGCGCAGATGTATGGCAACTCGTCAGGCGGTGTGATTCAGGCCTTCACCCGCGACGCGCCCGCCACCCCCGAATTTGCCGCCGCCGCCTACACCGGTTCATTTGGCCTGCGCCGCACCGACTGGCAGTACGCCGGGCGCCTAGGCCAATACGGTTTGGTGGCCGACTACAGTACGTTTGACATCGATGGTTTTCGTAACAACAGCAAAACCGAGCGCAAGCAGTTCAACGGCAAACTCAGCTTTGACCCCTTCGAGAAAACTCACGTGAACGTGGTGTTTAACCGTTTTGACATGCCGCTGGCCCAAGATCCGCTGGGGCTGACTGCCGCACAGCTGGCAGCCGACCCCACCCAGGCTGGCACCAACGCCATTGCAAGAGGTATCCGCAAAATTGTGCTGCAAAACCAGTTGGGTGCGTCGATGTTGACCGAACTTGGCAACGACCGCTCCATCACCACACGGGCCTATACCGGCACGCGTGAAAACCTGCAATACCAGGCAGGTATTTTTGTCCCCACACTGCCACCGCCCACCGGGGCTTGGGTCGGGCTGGACCGCACCTATTACGGTGTGGGTTTGCAGTACAACGCGCAAAGCCAACTGGGCAGCACGCCCATCAAGTGGGCGCTTGGTTATGACTATGACGAATCCAATGAGACACGCCAAGCCGGGGTAGCTGCGTTGGGAGAAAAAACCACCACCAACCGCAACGAAGACAACACCGCCAGCAACAGCGATGTGTTCATGCAGGGCACAGCGCTGGTGTCTGAGAAGCTGTCTGTGGTGGCGGGTTTGCGCTATAGCTCGGTCAAATTCAAAAGTGAAGACCATTATTTGAGCAACGGCGACGGCTCTGGCGCCACCACTTACCAGAACACTAGCCCGGTGCTGGGCGTGACCTATCACGCCACCGATGCCTTGAATGTATTTGCCACCTATGGCAAAGGCTTTGAGACACCGACCCTTAACGAAGTGGCTTACAACGGTGCTGGTGTGCCGGGTTTCAACACCAGCATCCAGGCCTCCAACAGCCAGCATTTTGAGGTCGGTGCCAAGTGGGCACCCAGTGCGCAGGCGCGTGTGGACTTCACCGCCTTCAAAATCAACACCACCGATGAAATTGTGGTGGCCAGCAGCAGCGGTGGCAACTCCACCTTTCGAAATGCTCCGGGCACCACGCGCACCGGCTGGGAGCTGTCGGGCAGCGCGCAGTTCAGCCCGCACCTGCGTGCCACGCTGTCGGCCTCACAAATGGAGGCCGAGTATTCGCAGGCCTTCATGAGCGGCACCACCGCGGTGGCGGCAGGCAACAAGTTGCCAGGAATTCCGCAGAGTTTTCTGTTCTCTGAGTTGTTATGGACGCAGCAGCCCGCGGCACCGGGCCAAAAAGCGATGGCAACAGGCAGCCAGGCCGGCCTTGAATTGACACAAGCCGGGCGTTTGTATGCCAATGACATCAACACCGCCTCTGCCGATGGCTACACCACCTTGAACCTGAAGGCCAGCCACGTCTGGGCGCTGGGTGCTGGGCGCCTGACCACCTATGCCCGCATCGACAATCTGGCGGATGAGCGTTACGTGGGTTCGGTCATCGTGAACCAGGCGGGCTCGCAGTTTTATGAGCCGGCACCGGGAAGAAACTGGACGCTGGGCGTGCGTTTTGTCATGCCGTTGTGATTTGACGGGTAACCGAAGGGGTCGTTGCCATGGTGCGTGTGTTTGAACGCGGCCTGCCGTTGATCCAGCGCCGGTTGCAGCGCTTGTTGTTGGCGCTGTTTCTGATGGCGCTTGGCTGGGCGCTGGCCGTGCCCGCGCAGGCCGGGGTCATGACCAAAGAGAGCATGCGCCAAGCGTTTCCGTCGCCGATTATTGTGGGTGACAAAGATGCTGACATCCCGGTTTGGCCGATCTTCAAGCAAGATGCCACCGCCACCCCCCTGATTGGCTACGTGTTTGAGTCTATCGACCTGGCACCCATTCCCGGCTTTTCCGGCACATCATTCAATTTGCTGATTGCGCTGGATGCCAAGGGTGAGTTCATGGATGTCAAGGTGTTGTCACAACACGAACCGGTGTTTGTCGAGGGCCTGGGCGAAGAGCCCATGCTGCGTTTTGTAGACCAATACAAAGGCTTGTCGCTCAAGCAAAACATCAAAATTGGCGCTGAAAAAAACAACGGCGGCAACGCCAATGTTTACATCCACGGGGTTGCCAAAGCCACCGCGTCGGTGCGCATTCTGAACCAAAGCCTGCTGTCGGCTTCCTTGAAGGTTGCCCGCGCCAAGATGGGCTATGCCCAGGGCCGCGACCCTGATTTGATTGCCCGCATCAAGCCTGACTTGTTCAAGGCGATGAATTGGGCATCACTGCTCAAAGACGAGCTGGTCACCCGAAAAGTCTTCAGCAACCAGGAGGTTGAAGCCGCCTTTGCTGGCACCGCGGTGGAGGGCGTAGACGCTGAGGTGCTGGCTGCGCCGGGTGCTGATTTTGAAGAAATGGTGGTGGCCTATTTGCATGTGCCCTCGGTGGGGCGAAACCTGCTCTCAACCAAAGATTGGGACTACCTGCAAGGCCGTCTGGAACCCGGTGACAGTGCTTTGCTGGTGATGTCCAAAGGTCGCTATTCGATGCTGGGCGATGAGTTCACCCGCGGTGCCGTGCCGACCCGAATCACCGTGCAGCAGGGCAGCTTGCCGCTGGAGATTAGAGACCTGGACATTGACCTGAATGAACCCCTGAAGGTGCCAGAGGCATTGAAAGATGCCGAGTGGAAAATTTTCAGGGTGATTGGCCCTGCGGGGCTGGACCCGTCACAGCCGCTTGAATTCAAGCTGCGGGTGATTCGCACCAAGGGCGCGATGTATGGCGAGCGGGTGGGCAAAGATTTGTCGGTGGTGACGCAATTGCCCGATGACTATTATGTGGCGGCCAGTTCAGACAACAAAACCTGGCACTCGATTTGGTCTGACAGAACGGGTGAGTTAAGCCTTCTTCTGGTCAGCCTGGGGCTTTTGTCCTGGGCCTTGATGAAGCAGTCGTGGTTAACCAGAACGGTCAAGCGGTTGAATCTGTTCAGAACCGGGTTTTTACTCTTCACCTTATTTTTTATTGGCTGGTATGCGCAGGGGCAGTTGTCGATTGTCAATATCACCGGTGTGATTCGTGCGTTGGTTGAAAAGCGCAGCCTGAGTTTCTTTCTGTATGACCCCATGACGATTATTTTGTGGGCCTACATTGCGGTGACGTTTTTTGTTTGGGGGCGTGGCGTATTTTGTGGCTGGTTATGTCCGTTTGGTGCCTTACAGGAATTTTTGGGTAACGCGGCCCGGTTTTTGAAAATTCCCCAGCTCAAAATTTCCCTGGCCTTGGACAGAACGCTTAAATTTATCAAGTACCTGGTGCTGACCGTGATTTGTATCGCCGCTTTGGTGTCTGTGCAGTGGACCGACCGTTTGGTAGAAGTGGAGCCTTTCAAGACCAGCATCACCCTGATGTTCGTGCGCTCTTGGCCTTTTGTGGTGTGGGCTGCTGTGTTGTTGTTGCTCAATATGGTGGTGTACAAGGGCTTTTGCCGCTACCTGTGTCCTTTGGGGGCTGGCATGGCAATTTTGGGGCGGCTGCGCTTGCAAAACTGGTTGCCCCGCCGCTCCGAATGCGGCCAGCCGTGCCAGCGTTGCAGCAACGATTGCCGCTATCAAGCCATCAAAAAAACCGGTGAGATTGATTACGTGGAGTGTTTTCAGTGCCTGGACTGCGTGGCCATTGAGCAAAGCCCCGAGCTGTGCGTGCCTCGTATTCTGGAAAGCAAAAGCCGGGTGATTCCGATCCACGCCGAGCCGGTGCGTTAACTGGACGACTTTCGCCGCACTGGCGATGACGGCTCCCTTTCACGTGGACCCGGCTTGATGCACTTAGTTTTTGAAGGATGCTGATGAAAAGACGCACATTTTTACAAGCCTCTTTGGGGCTGGGGGCGACCCTGGCGGCGCAGGGCGGTGCGGTCACTGCGCAAAGTGGCCTGCACAAACCGCTGGGGCCACTGGTGTGGCAACAACGCCCCTTGCTCGGCTTTGGTACCACCTTGTCGTTGACGGTGGCGCACACCGATCCGGCCATGGCGCAGTCCGCGCTGGACGTGGCCGTGGCAGACATTCACCATGTCGAAGCGCAAATGAGCCTGTTCAACCCCAAAAGTGCCTTGAGCCAGCTTAACGCCCAGGGGTTTCTGGCGCAGCCACACCCCGACTTGCTCAAGGTGTTGCAACTGGCCCAAGCGGTGTCTGAAAAAAGCCAGGGTGCCTTTGATGTCACGGTGCAGCCGTTGTGGACGGTTTTTGCTGAGGCACAAGCCTTGGGGCGTTTGCCCACGGCAGAGGCGGTGGCGCAGGCCCGCCAGCACACGGGTTGGCAGCACGTGACGCTTGACCCGGCGCGCATCAGTTTCACCCGACCCGACATGGCCATCACGCTCAACGGTATTGCCCAGGGTTTCGCCGCCGACCTGGTGCAAACGCACTGGCGGCGCATGGGCATCGCACACGCCTTGATCAACACCGGCGAGTGGGCCGCCTTAGGTCAATCACAAACGGCAGGCGACTGGCGGCTGGGCATTGCCGACCCGCGAGATGCGCAAAAGCTGATGAAAAACATCGCCTTGCACGGCAAAAGTGTGGCGACCTCGGCCGACAGCCAGACGTTTTTCAGCGCTGATTTCAAGCACCACCACATCTTCAACCCGCACACCGGTTACTCACCCGGTGATGTGGCCAGCGTCACGGTGGCGGCTGACAGCTGCGCGCTGGCCGATGCACTGACCAAAGTGATGTTTGTCGCAGGCATGGACCAGGCCATGGTGTTGGCCAAGGCTTGGGCGGTGGAGGTGCTGGTGGTGGACAAGGCCGGACGGTGGCGCGCCTCACCGGGGCTGGATGTCTGACGTGGTTCTGTTGGATGCTATTTATTAGATAGCTACTTACGCTTGTTTCATAAGGGCTATAAGCCAATTTTGCATTTAAAAATTGCTTCAGGAGTCGATCTGTCAGCAGCTTGCAAGATGCTACTTAATAAATAGCTATTCACGCAAGTTTCACAAGGGCTAAAGGCCAATTTCTTATATAAAAGTCAATCCAGATGCAGTCCTGCCAGTACATTGGGGTAACGCTCAAGAATTTGCTGGTGCGTCTGGGTCACCCAGTCGCTTTCGATGTCGACGGCCCCCACGCGCTCTGGCGATGGCGCCAGCGGCAGCTCCAAAATCACCTGCGACGGCCGCGCCGACAAAAACAGAATGCGGCTCGCCACACTGATGGCTTCGCGCAGGTTGTGGGTGACAAACAGCACCGTGGGAGCGCTGTGTTGCCATAGCTCGTGCAACAGCCGCCGCAGCTGCGCGGCGGTGGGGGCATCGAGTGACTGAAATGGCTCGTCCATCAGCAGTACATCAGGTGCCACGATGAAGGCGCGCAGCAAGGCCACGCGCCGCTGCATGCCGCCCGAGAGTTGTCCCGGAAACAGGTCGCCGCAGCCTTGCAGGCCCACACATTGCAGCCAGGTGTCAAGCGGCTTGGTTTGCACCGCTGCAGGCGCGTTTTTGATGATCAACTGCAGGTTTTGGTACACGGTCAGCCAGGGCAAAAGTCGGCATTCCTGAAACAAAAAGCCAAGCCGCACGGCCGATGGGTTGAAAGCTCGCCCGGCAAATGTCACCGCACCAGAATAATCAGGGTCCAGGCCAGACACGATATTCAACAGCGTGGATTTGCCCGCACCTGAGGGGCCCACAACGGCGATGAATTCGCCTTTTCGGCATGAGAATTTGAGATTTTCAATGGCCAGACAGCCATTTGCATAAATCTTCTGATGAATATCAACGGACAGAAAACTCATAACCGCCACCGCAACAAATGTTTTTCGAGTGGGCGCAGCGCCAGCACCTCAATCGAAAACACCACCAACATGAATGCCAAGGTGTATGTCAGCACCCCTGAAATATCAAAGAAGTGAAAGTACCCGCCAATCTGAAAACCCACCCCATTGCTGCAGCCCAGTAATTCAACCACCAAAACAATCTTCCAAATAATGGCCAAACCATTGCGGGTGGCACCAAAGATATAGGGCAACAACTGCGGAAATACCATTTTTGTGGCGATGTCATATTTCGACAGCTGGTACACCTGAGCCACTTGAAACAAACTTTTGTCGAGTGCCCGCGCGCCTTCCCGCAAACTGACCGCCACCATGGGTATTTTGTTAATGGTGACGGCGATGATGGCGGCATATTCTGTCAAGCCAAACCAGATATAACAAATGACAATGATCACCAGGGCTGGAATATTCAGGCCGATGATCAAAAATGTGTCAAGGACCTGGTCAATGGCCTTGAACATGCCCATCAAGATACCCAGGATCGTGCCCAACACCATGGCAGCCATGAAGCTGATGCCCACACGCTTTAAGGTCATGCCTAGGTGAAACAGCAAGTCGCCCTCAGAGGTTTCCTTCCATAAGAGGTGCAGGATGGTGCTCGGCTGCGGCAGCAGCTTGTTGTCAACCTGACCGCCCAACAGTTGCCACAAAATCAAGGCCAGCAGCAAAGGCAGCAGCCTGATGCCACTGCCGGAAAGCCATGCGGGGGTCTGTTTTAGGGTCTGCTGCATAGCGCTTGGTAGCCGGGCCAAAAGGTGTCTTTGGACAACTGTGTGGCCTTGCCGACCAGTTTTTCGCCGCCAATGTCAGCCAGCACTTTGTAGGTGAGTGTGATGTCGGCCATGGGGTTGGGGCCGCATTGGGGAATACCGACCCGGAATTTGTCGCGCAGGCTGACAAAAATGGCATCGTTCTCGGCTTTCATCTTGGGTTTTAGCTTGAGCCATTCGTCGTCAGAGGTCAGCATGAGCTGCTTGGCCTCGTTTGATGCGCTAAAAAATGCATTCAATGCATCCTTGTTTTTCGCCGCCCAATCTTCGCGAAAGACCCAGCCAATCAGTGGAATGGCGCCTTTGACACCCAGTCCGGCCAGGATGTCGGGCAATTCAATCAGGCGCTGCATGCCTTTGGCTTCCAGACGTGCGGTGTAGGCCCAGGTGTTGAGCACGGCATCGAGCTGATGGCGCTGCATCAGTTCGTTTAACAAAGGTGGCGCGCCAAACGTGGGCAGGGCGGTGTTGGCCAGATCGGCCCCCAGATTGCGCTGGCTGTGGGCTCGCAGCATCAGCCAGATTTTGTCGCTGGGCCCGCCTGACACGCCGATTTTTTTACCCTTCAAGTCGGCCAGGGTTTTGATCGGGCTGTCTTTGTCGACAATGATCGAGCCCACCGCGTTGGAGTAGGTGACAAAGCTGAATAGGTTGGCATCGGCACGTTGTCGTGACACCCAAAGCCAGTCTGACACGATCACGTCCACCGAGCCGCCTTGCAGCGCGATGGTGGAGGCATCGCCCGAGGCCAGTGGCACCACCACCAAGTCAACCCCCCGTTTTTTTGCAAACTCATGGCGGAGCATCACCTCAAGCTCCCAGTTGACCGTACCAAACCCCAAAACACCCACGCGAATTTGTGTGGGTGTTGCGGCAAAGGCAGCGCTGGACAGGCTGAGTAATATAAATATGAGTTGTTTCAGTATGTTCAACATGTACTTGTCTGTATCGGTCATGAGATGTTTTTAATGAACCTGGTGCCTGGCTTCAAGTGTTCTATTCTTCCGTTCTGACCAGACCTTTGAACTGCGTCAGGTAATCGGCAGGTGCGCCATCAAAACGAATCAAGCCTTGCTGCAAAAATAAAACCCGGTCGGTGACCTTGATTTCTTCAATCAAATGTGTTGCCCACAACACACCCACCTGCTGCTGCGTGGCCAACTGCCGCACGGCATCCAGCATGGTGGCGCGTGATTCGGGGTCAAGGCCCACCGTGGCCTCGTCCATCAAGAGCACGCGCGGTTGGTGCAACAGGGCGCGCACCAGTTCAACTTTGCGCCGGGTGCCGCCAGACAAGCTGCGCACCACGTCTTTGGCCTGACCCTGCAAGCCCATGGCCGCTAGCGCTTGCGCAATGCGCTGCCTGGCCACCTGTCGCGGCAGGCCATGCAGGTCAGTGTGAAATAACAAATTGGCGTTGACCGACAAATCCAGGTCAAGCGCGCTTTGCTGAAACACAACCCCAATGCCGGCGAGGGCCTGGCTGGGGTGGGCGTTCAGGTCTTGGCCAAAAATCTGGATGCTGCCCCGGTCGGGGCTAAACAAGCCTGTCAGCAATTGCAGCAGCGTGGATTTGCCCGCGCCGTTGGGCCCAAGCAAGGCCACCATTTCACCGGCCTTGATGGCAAAGCTCACGCCTTTGAGTGCAGGCTTGGTGCCATAGGACTTGGCCAGGTCTTGAACGATCAGCATGGATGGCGGCATTGGAGTGTCTAAGTTTGGGTAAGCGCAGGGTGGGTAATGACAAGGGCGGAATGGGTGGCTTGACTGGCAGTTTATGAGACACTTTGAAGGTAAAAGACTTGAATGCTGTGTTTGAATGCAAATTGTGTGCCGCAGTACAGAGCAGAGGCAAAGCGCGGCTACCACCTTTTTATTTGGCTTGATTTTTGCTCAGGTGTTCAAGCCGTTCCTTTCATCTAATTCAAAACGCATCATTCATAAAAAGAGGCAACATGTTTAAAACCCTGAAAACCGTCACGCAGCCCGTGCGTTTGGCGGCACCACAAGTTGTTCGCAAAGCCCTGGCGCTTTGGGTCTTGGCCGCCACCGCCAGTTGGGCCATGGCGCAGGCCGTGCCCGCCAACCGCCTTTACGTATCAAGCGAAAAAGACAACAAGGTGTATGTGTTTGACACCCAGGGCCAACGCCTGTCGACGATTGACGTGTGCAAGCGCCCACGCCAGTTGACCTTCAACAAAGACCACAGCGTGATTTATGTGTGTTGCGGCGACAGTAATGAGCTGGGCCTGATTGATGCCGCCAGCGGCAAGATGACCAGCTCCGTGCCGCTGGGTGACAGCCCGGAACTGTTCGACTTCAGTGCCGACGGTAAAACCGTTTACGCCACCATTGAAGACGACAGCGTCATGGGTGCGTATGACCTGCAGTCCAAAAAAAAGCTGTTTGAGGTCAAGGTGGGCGGCCAGCCCGAGGGTATTTTGGTCATGCCAGATGGCAAGCACGCCTATGTGACGTCCGAGGAAGCCAACGTGGTTCACTACATTGACCTGACCACCAAAAAGATCGTCAAGAACATTCGCACCGGCACTCGGCCCCGCCGCTTCGTGCTGGCGGCCGATGGCAAAGAGCTTTGGGTCAGCAACGAGCTCAGTGCCAGTGTCAGCATCATCAGCACAGCGGACCAAACGGTTAAACACACCATCAAGTTCACCCTCAAGGGTATTCGTGCCAATGACATCACGCCGGTGGGCATGACCCTGAGTGCCGACGGCAAGTCGGTATGGGTGGGCTTGGGCAAAGCCAACCACGTGGCGGAGGTCGATTTGGTCACGCGTGAGGTGCGCAACACCGTGTTGGTGGGCAAGCGCGCCTGGGGTCTGACCCTGCATCCCGATGGCAAAACCTTGTATGTCGCCAATGGCATGTCAGACGACATGACGCTGATCGATGCCGTTGCAGGCAAGGCCATTCGCACGGTGGCGGTAGGTCGCGTGCCGCACAGCGTGCTGGTGCAGCCTTGATGCGCGCCGCTGCTGGTCGGGCAACAGCTGGCCCTTTGCGGTATGGGCTCAAGGGCGCACTGGGTGTTGGCCTGGCTTGCGGCTTGGCGTTTGCCTGTGGCTTGGCGACTGCCGCACCTTTGCAAAACGTGACCGTGGCGGTGCTGTCGCTGGCCAGCGACGTGCGCTACACGCCCAAGCAACTTGAACGTGCTTTCCCCGACCACCCGGCTGGTCGCGTGGGGGATGCCGCGCGCATGGCGGCGGAAGATACTGCGCTGGAGTTGCAAGAATTGGGTGTGGCGTTGAAACTCAAAGAGGTGCCTCTGGCAGATGCACAGGCCTTGCCCAAGGTGTTGGCTGAGCTCAAAGCCGCCCGCGTGCAGCACATTGTGGCCGATTTGCCGCCAGAGGTGTTGGCCGCGCTGGTCAAGATTGCCCCGGCTGTCTTGGGTGGTGCAATGATTTTGAACGTCAGCGCCGACGGCGATGCCTTGCGCAACGAGGCGTGTTCAGCGGCTTTGCTGCACACCTACCCGAGCCGGCAGATGTACACCGATGCGCTGGCCCAGTACCTGGCGGCACGCAACTGGCGCAAGTTGCTGTTGCTGCAAGGGCCGCTCCTGGAAGACCAGTTGCAGGCGGCGGCGATGGTGTTGTCGGCCAAGCGTTATGGCCTCAAAATTTTGCAAACCAAGCCGTTCAAACTCTCGGGTGATCCGCGTGAACGTGACCTGTTCAATACCCGGTTGCTGACCAACGAGCGTGACCACGAGGTGGTGGCGGTGATGGACAGCCAGGGTGAATTTGCCCGGATTTTGCCCTATGCCACCCAATGGCCGCGCCCGGTAATGGGCAGCAATGGCCTGATGGCGATGGCCTGGCACCCGCAGTGGGATCGCAATGGTGGGCCGCAAATATCGCGGCGTTTTCAAAAGCTGGCCAAGCGCCCCATGCAGAGCCAGGACTGGGCCGCATGGATAGCGGTCAAGGCCATTGCCGCAGTGGTGGCGGTAGACCCCAAAGCGGACGTGGCCAAACAGCTTAAACAACTGCGCGCGGGTGATGTGGTGGTGGATGGCAACAAAGGGCCGGGCTTGACGTTTCGTGCCTGGGATGGGCAATTGCGCCAGCCCATCATGCTGGGCCATGGTGATGGCGTGGTCGGCATCGCGCCGCTCGATGGCATTTTGCATCCGACCGAAGTGATGGACACGCTGGGTACGGACCAGAAGGAATCCAAGTGTCAACAGCGTTCGTAGCCCCCTCTTTCTTCATGCACCTGCTGCGCGCGATGCGGGCCGTGGTGGGGCGCGAGATCAACAAATTTTTGCGCCAGCCTTCGCGCCTGGCCTCAGCGCTGGTGCGGCCCTTGCTGTGGTTTGTGGTGTTTTCTGCGGGTTTTCACAATGTTTTTGGTGTCTCGATCATGCCGCCGTATGAAACGTATGTGGAATACTCGGTTTACATGGTGCCTGGTTTGCTCGGCATGGTGGCGTTGTTCAATGGCATGCAAAGCTCGCTCTCCATGGTGTATGACCGTGAGATGGGTGTCATGCGGCTGCTGTTGACGGCACCGTTGCCACGCGGCTGGTTGCTGGCTTTTAAGCTGATGGGCGGCACCAGTTTGTCTTTGTTGCAAATGCTGGTGTTTTTGTTGATCTCGCTGGCGTTTGGCATCGAATTCAGTTGGGCGCATTTCCCCCTGATGTTGTTGGCCATGGTGTGTGGTGCCACGCTGCTTGCGGCGTTGGGGTTGATGCTGTCGGTCTACATCAAGCAGCTGGAAAACTTTGCCGGCACCATGAATTTTGTGATTTTTCCGATGTTTTTCATCAGCCCGGCGCTGTACCCGTTATGGAAGCTTGACGAGTCGGGCGCTTGGTGGTTATTGATTCTTGCGCAGTGGAACCCGTTCACGCACGTGGTTGAAACGATTCGCTTTGCCATGTATGGCCAGATCAACCTGCTGTCCTGGACGGTGGTGGTGGTGGGCGCCGTGGTCTTCTTTTGTCTTGCCTGGTGGGGCTACGACCCGCAACGAGGATGGATCAAGCAACGCGGGGCGGCGTGAGGTGTGACATTGGGCTGGGCTGAGTGATTCAATTTTGAACACTGTCACATCGTGAGTCGCTTATCCATGAACACTTGATGGTAAAAGTGACCGGCGACAGGGGGAGCTACTGCGCAAACGACCAAATTTTATTGGCACAGAAGTTGCGCATGGGGTTGGTGGATACCAAGATTTACTTGGTCCACAGTTACCCGGGCATGCTGCTCCGGATCAGTAATTATTCTTACCCCATCAGCAGGAGACAACGAAGTGAAACGAAAATTACTCAGTATTTTGGTCATGGCAGCCTGTGCCCAGGCCGGCGCTCAAGTGACTGACGCCATGATTGCCAACGATGCCAATACGCCAGAAGATGTGCTCAGCTGGGGCATGGGCACACAAGGTCAACGCCACTCCACTTTGTCAGACGTGAACGCCAAAACCATTGGCCGTCTGGTGCCCGTGTGGTCTATGTCTTTTGGGGGTGAAAAACAGCGCGGTCAGGAATCTCAGCCCCTGGTGCATAACGGCAAGATGTTTGTGACCGCATCGTATTCACGCATTTTTGCGTTGGATACCAAGACCGGCCAAAAACTCTGGAAGTACGAGCACCGTTTGCCAGAAGGCATCATGCCTTGCTGCGATGTAATCAACCGCGGCGCTGCTTTGTATGACAACCTGGTGATTTTCGGCACCCTGGATGCCCAACTGGTGGCCTTGGATCAAAACACAGGCAAAGTTGTCTGGCGTGAAAAAATTGACGACTACAGCGCAGGCTACAGCTACTCCGCTGCCCCTTTGATTGCTGAAGGTCTGTTGATCACCGGTTTGTCTGGCGGTGAATTTGGTGTGGTGGGCCGCGTCGAAGCGCGTGACCCCAAGACCGGCAAAATAGTTTGGAGTCGCCCTACCGTTGAAGGCCACATGGGCACGTTGAACGGCAAAGACAACGGCATCACCGGTACCACCAACGCCACCTGGCCTGGTGAAACCTGGAAAACCGGCGGTGCTACCCCTTGGTTGGGTGGCACCTACGATGCCAAAACTGGCTTGGCCTACTTTGGCACCGGCAACCCCGGCCCCTGGAACAGCCACGTGCGCAAGGGTGACAATCTTTATTCTGCATCCACCATCGCCATTGATGTCAAGACTGGCAAGATCGTCTGGCACTACCAAAGCACCCCCAACGACGGTTGGGACTACGACGGTGTCAACGAATTCATCACCTTTGACATGGATGGCAAGCGCATGGGTGCCAAGGCTGACCGCAATGGCTTTTTCTATGTGAACGACGCCGCCACCGGTAAGCTGGTGAACGCCTTCCCATTTGTTAAAAAGACCACGTGGGCCAGCAGCATCGACTTGAAGACAGGTCGCCCCAACTATATCGACGAAAACCGTCCTGGCGACCCGACTGCACCTGGCATGGATGGCAAAAAAGGCAAAACAGCCTTTGCCGCCCCCGGCTTCTTGGGTGGAAAAAACCAGATGCCCATGGCCTACAGCCCCAAGACTGGCTTGTTTTACGTGCCTACCAACGAATGGGGCATGGACATCTGGAACGAGCCCATCAGCTACAAAAAGGGTGCTGCTTACCTAGGTGCTGGTTTCACCATCAAACCACTGTTTGACGATCACATCGGTTCCTTGCGCGCCATTGATCCAAAAACTGGCAAAGTGGCTTGGGAAGTCAAGAACACCGCGCCTCTGTGGGGCGGTGTGATGACCACGGCCGATCTGGTCTTTTGGGGCACACCAGAAGGTTATCTGAAGGCAGCTGATGCCAAGACGGGCAAGGTGGTGTGGCAGTTCCAGACCGGCTCCGGCATTGTGGCGCCTCCCATCACCTGGAAAGAAGGCGGCGAGCAATACATCAGCATCGTGTCGGGTTGGGGCGGTGCTGTGCCTTTGTGGGGTGGTGAAGTTGCCAAGAAGGTCAACTTGCTGGAACAAGGCGGTTCCGTCTGGACGTTCAAGCTGATTAAGTAAATGACAGGCAAGGCCCGGCGCAGCAGCGTTGGGCCTTGTGATGTTTTTTGAACAAGTCCAACTATGAAATACCAATTTTTTTCCGCATTTCTTTGGGTCATGGCGAGTGTTGGCAGCGCCTATGCAGACGACAGTCAAGACGTGAAAGAACTGGTGCAGGCGAGCGGTTGCTTGTCGTGCCATTCGGTCGACGAGAAGATTGTGGGCCCGGCCTTCAAGGATGTGGTTGCCAAATACAAAAGCGATCCCGATGCCATTGTCAATATCTCTCAAAGTATCAAAAACGGTTCACGCGGCAAATGGGGTCGCATGGCCATGCCTGCGCACGCAAGCTTAAGCAGTGAAGAACTGAAGACGCTGGCTATGTGGGTGATGACGCGTAAAGCCAAAGCTGATTAAATTTTTTGCTCACTTTTTATACAAATCCTATGAAACGCCGTACTCAAATCTGTCTTCTGGCCAGTGCCCTCATGTTTGCCAGCACCGCCGCGTTGGCCCAGTCGTCAGCAGACGATGCTGCCAAAAAAATCGCCGCCAATGCAGGTTGTTTTACTTGCCACAGCATCAAACACCAAGAGTCAAAAGATGCCGGCTTGCCGGTTGGCCCGGCTTGGCAAGATGTATCGCTCCAGTACCGCGACAAGCCCGGTGCGGCCGACTTCCTGACGCGCATTGTTCTGGAAGGCTCCAACCCATACGCTAGCCATTGGAAAAACAAAGCCGCTGGCATTGCCATGCCACCCAACGCTGTGGCCATCAGTGAAAGTAACGCCCGCCAAGTGGTGTTCTGGATTTTGTCGCTCCGGTAAGCAACACCCTCTCAATGGCTCTGGACTAGCCCCAGATGTCAGGTGGGAGCAGGTCTTTCTTACGGTAAATGGTGTTTCGCGAGACGCCTAGTGCCTTGGCGGTTGTCGACACATTGCCCTTGTGCAGCCGCAGTGTTTGGGCCATGGCTGCCAGGGTGACATCATGCAGATTGCCCGCATCGTTGTCCATCGCCACCATGGCTGGGTTGGCGATGGGGCTGTCGACTGGTTCGGCCATTGGCATCTGTGCTACTTCTTCCAGAAAATCATCCGGCAAGTGCAGAGTGTCAATGCGGCCATCGCAACCGGCCATCACCACCGCCGTGCGTAGCAAATTGTGCAGTTGCCTGAAGTTGCCTGGCCAACTGTAGTTTTTAAACAGGCTCATGACTTCGGCGGTGAGGCCAATGGTCGGCTTTTTGCTGCACAAGGTGCCGAGAATTCTCTGGGCCACTAGTTCAAAATCAGAACGCTCCCGCAAGGCTGGCAAACGCACCACCAGTCCGTTGAGCCGGTAGTACAAGTCTTCACGGAAAGCGCCTTGCGCAATCATGGCTTTGAGGTTCTTGTTGGTGGCGCAGATGATCGACACATCCACTTCAACTTCTTTGGAAGCGCCCAGCGGGCTGACCTTGCGGTCTTGCAATACCCTGAGCAATCGGGCCTGCAACTGCCTGGGCATGTCACCAATTTCATCCAGAAACAGGGTGCCACCATGGGCTTGCTGAATTTTGCCAGTGGCCCCTTTTTTGCGGGCACCGGTAAACGCCCCTTCTTCATAGCCAAACAGCTCAGATTCAATCAGGGTCTCGGGAATAGATGCGCAGTTGACTGACACAAAGGGTTGACCCGCGCGTGCTGAATCCGAATGAATGGCCTGCGCCATCAGGTCTTTACCCGTGCCGGTTTCGCCCAAAATCATGATAGGAATGTCATGGTTCCTGACCATGCACAGCTTACGAATCACGGCAGAGATTTGTGGGTCACCGGTGTCCAGGTAGCGCAAACTGGACAACTGCAGCTTGCGTTTGGTGGCTGTGTCGGCCTGAGCTTTTGACGAGGCAGACGCTGGTGCGGAGCTCATGTCAAGCCCCTGTAGCCACTGCCCAACCGGTTTCATCTTGACCTGGCACCAGACCGACAGACCGCTGAACAAGTTCAGTTGGTGAGGTTGGGTCACTGTTCGTCCAAAAATCTCGTGCAGGCGTGAAATTGGAATACCAAAAAGCGAAGAAAACGTATGCGCGCGCAACGACTCAAGCGTCAGTCCAATCTGAAACTGCGCACTGCGGTTGGCTGATAAAAAGCGGCCATCTGGCGAAAACACCACAATGCCCTCGACCAACGTGCCTAAAAATTCTGGCCGGGCGTGAAAACGGATGCAAAGCTCACCGCTGAAGGTTTCGGTGAACATGTGGTTTTCAATCATCTGCCCCGACATACGCACCAGCGCCAGCGTGTGCAGATGTGAGCGCCTGTGGTCACTCGTGACATCCAGCGCGCCAATGACTTGCCCATGCGGGTCAAAAATAGGTGCGCAAGAACAGGTGAGCGACTGGTTGGCGTTCATGAAGTGCTGGCCGCCAGCAATCAGCAAGGGCCGTTTTTCATGCAATGCGGTGCCGATGGCGTTGGTGCCTTTGGATTTTTCTGACCACTCAACGCCTGGCATCAGTGCAACTTTGGAGGCGGTGTCCAGAAAATCCGGATCACCCAATGAATGGAGTACCAAACCATTGGCCGCCGTCAACAGGACAACGCTGTGTGTATTGACAATTTGCGCGTACAAGGACTCCATCACCGGTGCGGCATGCTGGAACAAAAACCTGTTTTCATCCAGTGCCGCCAGCAGCGACGAGTGCCCATGGGTTGAATAATCGGCTTCGTCCCGGCTGCAAATACCGTAGTCGGTGGATCTGGCGTGCGACTGCGCGATCAGGCGGCTGAAGTCTTCAGCTTCAGCACAAGCGCCAGTGGTATTGGGGTGGCGTTGGAGAATTGGTGTAGCGATGTTGACTTGCATGGTATTTGCCAATATTGGGATATTGTGAAACGTGCAACTTCTTTTGCTATCGGCAAAAACCCTTGAAAAAAAGAAAGGCTTGGTACCTTGCTGCATACCAAGGGTGGCTTGTGGCGCTTTTGTGTCAAAAAAATGGAACACCCTGACCCAAATTGACACACTTTGCCCTAGGGTTTGTGCAGCGTCATCTAGGCGTACCAGGCCGCGCAAGGGGGTATCACCGATGCAGAACTTTGGCGCATTTATTGCATATTGACTGCGTAGGAGTATTTCGTTCACTTTTTTAGAAAGTTTTCTATGCAGGTCAAACTCGCTCTGGCGGCCAAGCGCCTCGGTCTAATTTCAATTGCTGCGTTGAGCCTCGCTACTGGGTTGGTTTACGCACACGGTGATGTTGTGCCCCAATCGGTCGACACTTCGTCGCTGCCACAGTTGGGCACCAAATGGCTTGATGCCAACCCTTATAGCAAGGGCGATGCCCATGCCGAGGCGTTGCGCATTGGCACTTCCGCCTACAACCAAAACTGCGCCCGCTGCCACGGCTTGGAGGCCATCTCGGGTGGCATGTCACCTGATTTGCGAAAAATCGATGGCGATTGCATGGGCATGGCTGATGAGTCTGCAAAAATGGCCTGTTTCAAGGAAATAGATGATTATTTTCTGGCAACGGTCAGGCGTGGTCGGGTGCGAGATGGTCGTGTCTACATGCCTCACTTTGAGGGCATCCTGACACAGGAAGCCATTTGGTCGATTCGCACTTACATCGAAACCCGGCGTGAAAAAGTAGACTGATCAACGAATGTGGGACTGGAAGGATGACCCTCGAAAAAATGGCCGTTTGATCGCGTGTCATTTCATAACTATGAAGGAGACTATTCGCATGACGACATCCAAGACAAACCCCGTTACAGAGGCCTCACCTAGCGGTATCAGCCGCCGGCAGAGTCTAGGTTTGCTGTTGGGCTTAGGTGTATCGCCCGTTTTTGCTGAAGGCGAACTCGATGACCTGGCAAAAATCCAGGCCCGTGGCACGTTAAAAGTGGCTGTGTACAAAGACAACGCGCCTTTTTCCAGCGGCTCGGCCAATGACATGAATGGCCTGGACATTGCGCTGGCTGAAGGCTTGGCGCGCCAGCTCAAACTGAAACTGGCGTTGTTGCCGTTTGATGCGGGTGAGAACATGAACGACGACCTGCGCAACATGGTCTGGAAAGGCCATTACTTGGGTTATGGCCCGGCAGATGTCATGCTGAATGTGCCCGTTGACAAATACCTAATGCAGCAAAACCGCCAAGTTACTATTTTTTCGCCTTACATGCGGCAGATGCCGATATTGATCCACAGCGTCAGCAAGTTGTCGCAAGTCAATGGCCCTGAAGACTTGAAGGGCCACAGGTTGGCAGCTGAACGCGGTACTGGTGCTGCCAGCGCTTTGCTGGGACATCAAAGTGGTCTACTGAGTTCCCAAGTGACCTTGTTCAATTCAGGCATTGAAGCTGCCACGGCTGTGCTGCGTGGGCAGGTAGATGCTGCCTACGTGCTGCGCTCGCAAGCCGAAGCCGCCACGGCCCTGGACAAAGCCAAGCCAGAGGATTTTGTGATCACCCAAATGCGCTTGACTGGCTTGCCTGACAATGGTTGGCCGCTGGGCATGGCGATCAAGTCAAGCTACAAAGATTTGGGCCAGGCCTTGGAAGTGGCCATGAAACAACTGCGTGACAACGGTGAACTGCTGGCCATGTTCAAGACGCGTGGCATGACGCTGACAGCGCCTTAAGACCTTGGGGTAGGGCTGGGTTGCCGGTCGATACGCCTGAATCATTTGAAAAAATGGCCAGATGGCACAGTTAACCTGAGCTATTTGGCCATTTTTGCTATATAAATAGTAGCTTATGGCGGTTATTTAATAAGGGCTACAGGCCTATTTCATATATATTTAGTCTGGTCAGCGCTGGCAATGTGCAAGCGTTGACCAGATCAAGCGACTCATACAAGCGGTCAGAACGCGTGCTTGACACCAAAGTTCAACAGGCTGGCGTTTTTGCCGGCATCCGTGCCACCGGCGACGATGCTTGACACCAATGAGGCATTCGCGTCGGCATTCACAAACGCCGCCTGCACATATAAGGTGGTACGTTTGGACAAGGCGTATTCGTCGCTCAGGATGAACGAGTTGGTGGTGCTTGAGGCCGTATTTTTGTCTTTGCCGGTGTAGTAGGCAAAGCCAATGGTGTTGTTGCTTGCTGTTTTCCAGTCAAGGCCCAGGCCAAGCACATCCACCTTGGTGGTTTCAACTAGGGCAGCGTTTTTGTTCTTGCCGTGCAGGAAATTGAGCTTGCCAGTGAATACGCCCATGGTGTAGCCCGCACCCATTGAGTACATGACGCACTGCTCCTCTGAGGTGGTGGGCAGGTTGGTGGCCTGGTAAGCAGCCGACAGGGACACCGGGCCGCTGTAGGTCAGGCCCAGGGAGACCACGGCGCCCTTGGTTTCGGACACGCTGTAAGCACCAGCGATGCTGACCGGGCCCAGCGTGTTGCTGTAGGAAATGGCGTTTTGAATGAACACGCCCACGTCGTTGTTACCGTTGTTGCCTATGGTCAATGCACCTGAGTTGTACGCCCAAGGGTACAAGCCAGAGAAGTTTTCACGTAGGCCCCGCGGGTCGGTCGCGGCAAATGCCAGCACAGCGGGGCTGTACATGTTGCCCAGTGTCAAGGTGCCCATGCTGGGTGACGAGAAACCCACATTGGATTGGCGGCGAAAAAACGTAGCCGTACCGGCCCCGGTGTCCGCTGAAAAGTGTGATTCAAGGTTGAAGTTGGCCTTTAAACCGCCGCCGAGGTCTTCTGAGCCGCGGAAGCCCCAGATGCTGGGCGAAATGCCGCCGTTGTAGACCTGTGTTGAGCCGTTGCCCGCATTGCTTTGAACCAGCAAGCCAAGGTCAACATTCCCATAAACGGTGACGGTGCTTTGGGCCAACGCGGCACCAGAGACCAGCGCCAGGGTGGTGATGCCAATTAGTTTTTTCTTCATTGAATGTGTCCTCATCGTAGATTTGTTAAACGTCACGTTGTGTCGGTGACAAACCTTGATTGGCAAGATGTGTGCCTGTTGCTTTTTGAGGCTCAGCATGCCAATTTAGCTTTGAGGGTTTGCCGGGCTCACCTGTGTGTTGCCGTGGGAGACGCTATGGAACGGTGCTTGCGACCGAGGTATGTTGTTTGAAATTGAGCGTTGTAGCCGGGTTGCGCCAGATTGGAACAAGCTGTCATAAAACTGAAATTTAGCGTTCCACGATGGCAAGATGTGACCGTGCTTGGGTTGTGTAACGAGGTGTTTTAGGCTTCAGCGTATCAGCCGCGGTTAGCCAGCAATTTTGAATCCGAAGCGGGTCTAATTCCCCCACCCCTTGGGGCGGGGGAATTTATTGTTGCAAATCCGGCAAAGTGGAATGCTAAGTGGTGAACAAGTGGAGAGGTCAAATGAATGGGCTTTTTCTGATTCATGTAAATCAATTGGTAAGTTCCACACTCGGGGAGGGGAATGTTGAGCGGCGTTCCGCACTTGATGAGAGTTCGGGCACACTCGCTGGCTTAAACAGTTTTGTGAGATGACGATGCTCTACGCCCTACTAAAAACCCTTCACCTCTTGTCTATCGTGGTCTGGATCGGTGGCATGGTGTTTGCCCATTTCTTTTTGCGCCCTGCTGTCGGGATGCTGGAGCCAGCTCTGCGGGTGCGCTTGATGCATGCTGTGTTGGGTCGATTTTTTAATGCTGTGCTGGTCGTGGCCTTGTTGACCCTGGTGACGGGCAGCTGGATGATTGTCAACACGGCGGCGCAGTTGGCGCAGTCCGAGGCGCGGTTTCGTATGCCGCTGGAGTGGATGATCATGGCCACGTTGGGGATGGTGATGATGCTGATCTTTGGCCATATTCGTTTTGTGTTGTACAAGCGCTTGGGCCGTGCACTGCAGGATGCAGCCTGGCCGAAGGGTGCGGCGGCATTGGCACAAATCAGATTGTGGGTGATGGTGAATTTGGTGTTGGGTGTTGTGATTGTGCTGGTCACTGTTCTGGGTGTATCACGCTGAAGGCTGGAATGAACCCGGATGCACATCACCTGTGGCGCGCGCCACGCTGGGCATTGGCCGTGTTGTTGGCTACCTTGGGCATGCTCGGCCCTTTTTCCATCGATACCTACATTCCGGCTTTTGCTGGCATTGCCCATTCATTGAATGCCACACCGTTGCAGATGCAACAGACTTTGTCGGTGTATCTGTTTGGTTTTGCTTTCATGAGCCTGTTTCATGGGGCTTTGTCTGATAGTGTGGGACGACGCCCGGTGGTGCTGTGGGGGCTGGCTGCATTCACGCTGGCATCCATGGGCTGCGCACTGTCACAAAGTATCGGGCAACTGGTGTTTTTCAGGGGAGTGCAGGGTTTGACCACTGGCGCAGGTATCGTAGTGTCGCGTGCGGTGGTGCGTGACATGTTTGCCCCTGCGCAGGCACAAAAGGTCATGAGCCAGATCACCATTTATTTTGGCGTGGCCCCCGCCGTGGCCCCGATGGTGGGCGGTGTGTTGTTTGCTCATTTGGGCTGGCACAGTGTGTTCTGGTTTTTGACGCTGGTGGGGGTGGTTTTGTTTACCGCCAACTTGAAACTATTGCCCGAGACGCTGCATGTGACGCATCGCCAGCCGCTGGAGGTGAACCATTTACTCCGGGGCTATTGGCAACTGGGCTTGGATCCCCGGTTTTTGCTTTTGGCGCTTGCCAGCGGGATACCGTTCAACGGCATGTTTTTGTATGTGTTGTCAGCGCCCGCTTTTTTGGGTGAGCACTTGTCTCTTTTGCCCACGCAGTTTTTCTGGTTTTTTGTGCTCACCATCAGCGGCATCATGGGTGGTGCCTGGGTGAGTGGTCGCATGGCTGGGCGACTGGCTCCCAAGCAGCAAATCAAATACGGTTTTTCCATCATGCTGGGCATTGGGGTGATCAACTTGCTGGCTAACAGTTTGTTCAAGGCGCATGCTTCCTGGGCCATGTTTCCGGTTGCAATTTTTGCCTTTGGCTGGGCCATGATGGTGCCGGTTGTGACGCTGTTGGTGTTGGACTTGCATCCAGAGCGGCGTGGCATGGCATCGAGTTTGCAGGCGTTTGTGGGGTCGAGTGCCAATGGGGTGGTGGCTGGTGTGATAGCGCCTTTAGTGATGCATTCCGCCGTAGCCTTGGCTAGCGCGTCGCTGGCGATGCTCTCCGTAGGTTTACTGGCCTGGTTGGGTTTGAGAATGCGTTGGCCAGACATTGGTCGAGGGGTGTGATTGCCAAAAATGACAGCTTCTTGCGAATGAATTTGGTGGTGTGTTGGGCATGGGCTTGAAGTGCCGCTAACATCAAACCACGTAAATTCTTGGAGATACGGATGACAGAAGAGGCACATTCCTGGCGGTTTTTTCGTGCAGGTGGGTTTGATCAAGTCAGAATTGACACCGCGCAGGACTTGCTGGCGCTGTCCCAACTGGATCAGAAACTTTGGGTGGCTTTGTCTTGCCCGGTAAAGGGTATTGAGTTTGATGCTCGCACGTTGCAGTTTATTGACAGTGACAAAGATGGCCATGTTCGCGTGCCGGAATTGACGGCTGCGATCCAGTGGGTCAATGATCGGCTAACCAGTCCCGAGGTGTTGGTTCAACAACTGGACGGTGTGCCCATTGACCATATTCGCAGTGATGATGAGCCTGGCAAGTTGATCAAGGCAGCTGCTCTGGCATTGGCCGCAGAGTTGGGTAAAACCGAAGCAGATGTTTTGACCGTGGAAGAAACCAGTGTGGCCCAAGCCAGTCATGCTGCCCGCGCGCAAGCTGCGTGGGAAGTTGCCGGTGCGCAAACTTTGCTTTTGGGTGATGACACAGCCGCCGCGTATGCTTTGGTGACTGAACTGGATGGCAAAGTGCAGGATTTTTTTACCCGTTGCCAGCTGGCCGCTTTTGATGTCCGGGCAGGTGATGTTTTGAATCCATCTGAAGATGCCTTTAAAGCCTTGGCCTCATCGTCCCTGCAAGCGGATACACAAGCTATCAGTGCTTTGCCTTTGGCACATGTGTCCGCCGCCGGATGGTTGCCCCTGTCTGAGGGTATCAACCCGGCATGGCGTGCACGTTTGGCCAATTTGCGCAGCAGTGTGGTGTGTCCTTTGTTGGGTGACAAAGAGGCGCTCAATGCTGCCGATTGGCAGGCGATTCAAAGCAAACTTGCCCCTTATGTCACCTGGTTGGCGGCCAAGCCTGATCCGGCGGCAGAAGGTGATGGTGTGCGTGATCTGGAAAAACTCTCACGTTATGTGCGCGATGTACAGCTGCTGGCGAATAACTTTGCCTCATTCCGAGACTTCTATACCCGGCAAGGCAAGGCAAGCTTTCAGGTGGGTACGCTGTATCTGGATGGTCGCTCATGCGAGTTGTGTGTGGCGGTGAATGATGCCGCCAAACATGCCGCTTTGGCGGGCTTGTCGCGTATGTGCCTGGTGTATTGCGAATGTGTACGTGGGGCGGAAAAGCTCAGTATTGCCGCTGCTTTTACTGCCGGAGATTCCGATCAGCTGATGGTTGGGCGTAATGGAGTGTTTTATGACCGCCAGGGGCGTGATTGGGATGCCACGATCAGCAAAATCATTGACCATCCGATTAGCCTGCGCCAAGCATTTTGGTCACCTTATAAAAACCTGGTACGCATGGTTGGTTTGCAATTCCAAAAATTAGCCGCCAGCAAAGCCAAGGAAGCCGATGACAAACTGGTGAATTCTGCATTGGATGTTTCTAAAAAAGGAGTGGCTGGTGTAACTGGCAAGACGGCAGCAGCACCGCCTCCCTTTGATGTGGGCAAATTCGCTGGTATTTTTGCAGCGATTGGCTTGGCTGTGGGGGCCGTTGGCACCATGGCCGCCTCTTTGGTTTCCGGTTTGTTTGCATTACTTTGGTGGCAAATTCCGCTGGCATTCTTGTGTTTGATGCTGCTTGTTTCTGGCCCTGCAGTATTGTTAGCTTGGTTTAAATTGCGCAGCCGCAATCTGGGCCCGATTCTGGATGCCAACGGCTGGGCGATCAATGCTCGCGCACGGATCAATATTCCGTTTGGCACATCATTGACACACTTGGCTCAACTTCCCGCCAATGCTGAACGATCCTTGGCAGACCCATACGCCGAAAAACCCTTTCAGTGGCCATATGTGACGCTTGTGTTGGGTGCACTCGCTGCTGTTGTGGTGTGGTATGTACGCTTCAGGCCTTGAAATTCTGGTTCATTGCAGTAAGCGTTGTTTCGTCAGGTTGCATTGACGGTTCATCAGAGCAGAGGGCATGTCATTTCAGTCTTGATCTGGCGTGTCTTCATGATGCCGCTTCTTTTTCTCACAGGCAAAAAAATAGGAGCTCTTAAGGACTCCTAATTGCGTGAGAGATGGAAGATCGAATTACAGTGTTTTTTGCTGTTTGCGACGACGGGCCACGAACCCCATCAAGCCCAAACCAGCCAGCAACATGGCGTAAGTTTCAGGTTCTGGTACCGGGGCCAGCATCACCAGTTGGTCTTGTGCATGACTGGTGTAGCTTGCATTGGTGAAGACATTTAAAACCCGCACATTACCATAACCGGTGTAGCCGCCAGCGACCGCGGTCTGAGCCGCTGCAGCATAAGATTTGGCCTTGGTTGACAGCGCAGATAGAGCCTTTTCACCTTCAAGATACCAGAACGCATTTTGCATGTCAGACTTCACTGTGCTTGTGTTTCCATAAGCACCCTGGCTGTATTTTGTGAATAGCCAAGCTGTTTCAAAACTCAACGGATCGCTGGTGGATGCCCCGTAATGCCCGCCAGCAGCGTTGGTAGTGGCATTGGTCACCCCTTTGACATACAGACTCTGGCCATAAGAAAAATATTCATATTCCTCAAGGCAGAAACTTTCAAAAGTGCTGCCTGAACTTGGGCCGGATGTGACTGTGCCGTTAAATGGCCCACTGCCGCTGGTTAGTTTGATGACGCTACCTGCACCCACGTCGTTGGACAAAAATTGGGCAGAAGCTAGTTGCGCACCAAGCAATAACACCGAGGCCACCGTACCGCGCACGACATGCTTGAGATTAAGGGTATGAGCCATTGAAGT
Organism: Rhodoferax lithotrophicus; assembly: GCF_019973615.1. Taxonomy (GTDB): domain Bacteria; phylum Pseudomonadota; class Gammaproteobacteria; order Burkholderiales; family Burkholderiaceae_C; genus Rhodoferax; species Rhodoferax lithotrophicus. The sequence continues at coordinate 1,161,861 of NZ_AP024238.1, forward strand.
TCCTCACGAAAGAATATGTAACCAATTGTGTATGAAGAGCCAGGAATGGATACAGTTTGGATGCAAAACAAAGGCGTGAGGTGTGAACTATTGCTCAGAAATTGGAGTAACCTTCGCGTCATTAAAGATCACTTCCATTATGAAGACTCTCAAATTCGCAACAGTCGTGCTCATGCTGAGTTTCACAAGCTCGATTTTTGCCAACTCACAATTGGCCGTAGATCACGGTTGCATCAACTGTCATGGTATCCCTTTGCGTGGTGAAGCGCCCAGCTTTGAACGTTTGGCTGAGAAATTAGGAAAATTCAAGGGTGATGAGACAGCGTTGACTAAATTTGTTGCCAAATACCGCATGGGTGAACCATTTGAGCATATAGCTGCGCATGAGCGCTTAAGCCCGGAAGCGGCCACGGCATTACTGAATTGGCTCGCAGAAGGCGGCAAGTAGTTGTGAGCCCCCTGAGTTGGTGAGTTTTTTGATATGGAGGGGGAAACTCTTGCCCCTCATTCGGCTCTGACGAGTTCACCAGACTGGCTGGTTCGAGGCGCTTACAGACAGTGACCTCCCTTCTAAAATACCTCACCCCACTTTGCAAGGCTTTTTTATGGTTCCGCACCTGATCACCGCTCTGACTGGCCCCATCAATGAACTGGAGCAGCGTGTACTAGATTCCATGCCTGCTATTGAGCGCTGGTTCCGCTTGGAGTGGATGGAGCACACGCCACCCTTTTACAGTTCGGTGGATGTCCGTAATGCCGGCTTCAAACTGGCTCCGGTCGATACCAATCTGTTTCCGTCAGGTTGGAACAACTTGACGCCAGAAATGCTTCCACTTGGCGTTCAGGCGGCTATGGCTGCGATCGAAAAGATATGTCCTGAGGCGCGCAATCTGTTGGTGATTCCTGAAAATGGTCAACCCAGCAGTTTTTATCTGGCTAATTTGGCTCAGTTGAAACGTTTGTTCAATATGGCGGGTTTGAATGTGAAATTGGGTTCAATTGACCCGGCACTCAAAAAAACCACTACTTTTGAGTTGCAAAATGGCGAGTCTGTCACCTTGGAGCCGGTGATTCGTGGCAAACGCCGTTTGGGGCTTAAAGACTTTGATCCATGTACCATTTTGTTGAACAACGATCTGAGTACTGGTGTGCCGGGTATTCTGGAAGACATTCATGAGCAATACCTGTTGCCACCTCTGCATGCGGCTTGGCCGACCCGTCGCAAAAGCATGCACTTCAAATGTTATGAAGAGGTGTCCAAACGCCTGGGCAAGTTACTGGGTGTGGATCCATGGTTGATTTACCCCTTGTCTGACCGATGTGAAAACGTCAATCTGGATGATGAAAAAGGTCTTGATCGCCTGCAGGCCCAGGTGGACATTGTGCTGACCCGTGTCAAGCGCAAGTACAAGGAGTACGGCATCAAGGAAAAGCCTTTTGTGGTGGTGAAAGCCGATCACGCAACACACGAATTGGGCATCGTAACCGTGCGTGATGCCAAAGACATGCAGGATCTGAAAGAACGCATCCAAACGCTGTCCAGTGGCCGTAAGACCCCTGTGCCAGCGTTTGATTTCTTGGTGCAAGAAGGCGTATTGACACAAGAGCGCGTGAATGATGCCGTGGCAGAGCCTGTGATTTACATGATGGATCGGTATGTGGTGGGTGGTTTTTATCGGATACATGCCGGACGTGGTGCAGATGAAAACCTGAACGCGCCAGGTTCCAGTTATGTTCCACTGGCTTTTGAGCACAGTACACAATTGCCCCAACCTGGCATCAAGCCAGGTGTCAGTCTGCCTAACCGGTTTTATATGTATGGTGTGGTGGGGCGTCTGGCCATGCTGGCCGCCAGCTATGAATTGGAAGCTACTGACCCAGATGCTCAAGATTATGAATAATGCATTTCTGACGCAAAATAGACTTCCCTTTTGTTACGGAGCCCGCTGGTCATAGAACACGGGTCGTTATTTGGCAACATCTCAATCTTCGCTTCGCGCCCTCACACTAGGGGCTATTGGTGTTGTTTACGGCGATATTGGTACCAGCGTTCTTTACGCCGTTAAAGAGGTGTTTGGGGCAGGCCATGTGCCTTTCACAACTGCCAACGTCATGGGTATTTTGTCCATTTTCTTTTGGACATTGACGGTCATCATCTCGTTGAAGTACGTAACGCTTGTGCTGCGTGCGGACAACAATGGTGAAGGTGGTTTGGTTGCGATGCTGGCGTTGGCCTCCCAGTCGGTAAATGACAAGCCGAAGTTACGCAAGATATTGCTCTTGGTCGGTATTTTTGGCACCTGTCTTTTTTATGGCGATGGTGTCATTACGCCTGCTATATCCGTGTTGTCTGCGGTAGAGGGTTTGGAGGTGGTGTCCCCCAACTTTAAAAGGGCCGTGATTCCGCTCACTTTGGTGATTTTGTTTGGCTTGTTTGCCGTTCAAAAGCGAGGGACTGCAGACATCGGGAAGTTTTTTGGCCCCATCACACTGGTTTGGTTTGCCGTTATTGCGATCCTGGGGGTCAGTCACATTGTGCATAACCCGGAGATTCTGTGGGCCTTGAGCCCACATTACGCGGTGGGTTTCATGTGGGACAACCCATTGATCTCATTCATTATTCTGGGCGCTGTGGTGCTGTGCGTGACAGGGGGGGAGGCACTTTATGCCGATATGGGCCATTTTGGCAAAAAACCTATTCGCCTGGCCTGGTTTTCCGTAGTCATGCCTGCATTAACCCTGAACTATTTTGGGCAGGGTGCTTTGCTGCTGAGCAACCCGGCGGCAGTGAAAAATCCATTTTTCATGATGACCCCCGCCTGGGCCTTGCTCCCGTTGGTCGGTTTGGCCACATTGGCAACCGTGATCGCCTCTCAGGCATTGATTACGGGGGCGTTTTCTGTGACCAAACAAGTGATCCAGCTAGGCTATTTGCCACGGTTTCAGGTATGGCACACCAATGTGAAAGAAACAGGTCAAATTTTTATGCCGTTTGTGAATTGGGGCTTGTTTGCATTGATTGTGTTGGCGGTGATGCTATTCAAATCGTCCAGTAACCTGGCTGCCGCTTATGGTATTGCTGTCACGCTGGATATGTTGATCACCACCTTACTGACTTTCTTTGTGATTCGTTATGCGTGGCACTACCCATTGGCTTTGTGTTTGGCTGCCACGGGTGTGTTTTTTGTGATTGATTTAGCATTTTTTACATCCAATCTCATCAAGCTGGTGGAAGGAGGCTGGTTTCCCCTGTTGATTGCTGCGGGGGTATTTACATTGATGCTGACCTGGAAAGAGGGGCGGCGTTTGCTTAATCAAAAACTTGAGGCCGATGCGATTGATTTGAGTAGTTTTTTGGATGCCGTGTTCATCAGTCCACCCGTTCGGGTGGCTGGCAGTGCGGTCTTTTTAACTGCTGCGCCTGGCACGGTACCCAATGCCATGTTGCACAACCTTAAGCACAATAAAGTGCTGCATGAATTCAATCTGTTTGTGACCGTGGTGAATCATCCGGTTCCATGGATTGGTATGGAAAAACGGCTGAGCATCGAATCACTCGGACATGATTGCTGGCAGGTGGTGGTGAATTACGGCTTTAAAAATGATCCGGATTTACCCAAAGCCCTTCAAAACCTGAAGGGTAGAGGTTGTGAGCTCGACCCCATGACTACCAGCTATTTTTTGTCGCGGGATTCCGTGGTGCCCACGCTTGGCAGTGGTATGGCGCAATGGCGCGAAAAACTTTTTGCACAAATGCACTTGAATGCCAGTGGTGCTGCTGATTTCTTGAACCTACCAAGTAACTCTGTGGTCGAGTTGGGTAGCAAAATCGAAATTTGATATGACACCTCAGCAAAGCAATCTTTGAATGACTGGATATTCCGAATGAAATTACTGTTTGTTGCTGACCCGCTTGAAACCTTCAAGACTTATAAAGACACCACGTTTGCCATGATGCGCGAAGCGGCCAGGCGAGGGCACAGCTTGAGTGCTTGTGAACCCAAAGACATCCGATGGCAGCGTGGTGAGCCAGTTACTGCCAGTGTGCGCAATATCTCGTTAACTGAACATCCTGTGGACTGGTTTGCAGTCACTGGGCCTGCGTATAGCGAAGAATTGCCAGCGCTCAAGAGTTTTGATGCCGTGGTGATGCGCAAAGATCCGCCGTTCGACAGTGAATACTTTTATACCACCCACTTGTTAGAGCAGGCTGAGCGAGAGGGTGCCAAGGTGTTCAACAAGCCACGAACTTTGCGTGACCATCCTGAAAAACTGGCGATTCTGGAATGGCCGCAGTTCATTGGCCCGACCCTGGTGACACGTGATGCACAAGACATCAAAGACTTCCATGCCGAGCATCAAGACATCATCTTGAAACCGCTGGACGGCATGGGAGGTATGGGCATTTTTCGGGTCAAGGCAGATGGGCTGAATCTGGGCAGCATCATCGAAACCCTGAACCAAGACGGCGCACAAACCGTGATGGTGCAAAAATTTTTACCGGCCATCGCGCAAGGGGATAAGCGAATTCTGGTGATTGGTGGTGAGCCTGTACCGTATTGTCTGGCCCGTATTCCGCAAGGTGGTGAGGTGCGCGGCAACCTGGCCGCCGGTGGCAAGGGCGTGGCGCAAGCCTTGACCGAGCGTGACCGTGAGATTGCCCAGACCATTGGCCCGGTGCTGGCGCAGCGCGGATTGTTGTTGATCGGGCTGGACGTGATTGGCGACAGTCTGACTGAGATCAACGTGACCAGCCCGACCTGTTTTCAGGAAATCACCGATCAGACCGGGTTTGACGTGGCAGAGATGTTTTTGCAAGCCCTTGAAGCCGAGCACGAGCGTTTGCACTGAGGCGCTGGCCCTTCTTCAACCACGGGTACTGGCCCATTGGGGTCGGTGATCGGGGCAGGGCGGGGCGGGGCCGCGCATTGGCAACTGCAGCAGGCCACGATGCCATCCACAAACACCTTGAGCTCACCGGGTGCAAATGGTGTCCATTCTTCGTCGGTGGTTAATGGCTCAGTGACCACGATGGCCAGCCGGTCTTCTGGGCTGTTGAGTTGCGCCAGATTCACTGACACATCTTCGTCCTTCAGATGCACCTGGCGAAACGGGTGGGCACGCAGCACATAACACAGTTTGGTGGTGGCATGTGCCCATAAGGCTTGGCCATTGCTGAGCAAAAAATTGAAGGTGCCGTGTTTTGAAATCTGCGGCACCAGTTCTTGCAATGTTCGGGTAAGTTCGTCGACCGAAGGGACATCCGCATGGGATTTGGACAATTCCTGCATCAGCCAGCAAAAAGCCAGCTCGCTGTCGGTATTGCCCACGGGTTTGAAATGGCCATGCAGCTTGGGCGCAAAGTTTTTCAGATCTCCGTTATGCGCAAACACCCAATAGCGGCCCCAAAGTTCACGCACGAACGGGTGGGTGTTTTCCAGCGTGATTTTCCCCACCGTGGCTTTGCGCACATGGGCCACCACGTTGTGGCTCCTGATGGGGTAACTTTTGAGCATTTGCGCAATGGGTGACTGCGCTGCGCTTTGTTTGTCGACAAAGTGGCGAATGCCTTTGCCTGGTGTGTTGTCATCACTTTCAAAAAAAGCAATGCCCCATCCGTCTGCATGGTGGTCGGTACAGCCGCCGCGTTGTGAAAACCCGGTAAAGCTCAGCGTCAGGCTGGCTGGCAGATGGCTGTTCATTCCAAGAAGTTGGCACATAGATATCTCATTGAGGGCATTTGGCAGAGTTTGCCAATTTTGTTTGCCTGTGTCGTATTTTCTCTGCGCAAACATGAGGTTTGTTGTGATTGGCATGAAAAAATTACCCTTGGCAAGGGTATGCTGCTGGATGTTTTGATTTATATATAAATAGCGCTGAAGCATCAGCTTGCGAACTGATTGGTTTCTGGCTTTTGATCACTGGCTTGTTTCAATGTAGGAATGCTGTTTTGAAGAACCGTGCTGGTCTTTTGTTGTGCGTTTTGGTCACGCTTTGGGCTCAAGTGTTGCCGCAGGCGCAGGCCTTTACTTTGGGTGATTTGCGTGGCGCAGCGGTATTGGGGCGCTCATTGGACGTATCTGTACAAGTGCAGACTGGCCCAGGAGAGGCGTTAACGGCAACTTGTGTCAGTGCCGAGGTGTTTTTTGCGGATACGCCTCAGCGGACTGCAGCGGTGACAGTTGGTACGATGGCTGGTGGGTTATCAGAGGTGCGGGTTCAGTCATCAGCCATCATCAATGAGCCGGTGGTCACGGTGCTGGTGCATGCCACCTGTGGCTCCAGCACCATGCGGCGCTACGTCTTGCTGGCAGATTTTCCCAAAACTCTTTTGGCAGCCCATACCCAGCCCACAGGGTTTGAGACAACAGTCAAGGGCGAAGCCACAACCGGGATGCCCCCCATGTTGGTGCTACCTACTGCGACGCAGTTGCCAGCCGCTGCCAAACCTTCAGTCGTAACGCCGGACGTGAAGGATGTTCCGAAAGTCAAAAAGATTGCCAGATCCCTCAAGGTTTCAAAAAATAGCACAGCTGGGCAAGATACTGGGACAGCCAAGGCCGCAACACGAGCAACTGGCAAAGCCGTGCTCAAGCTGGATCCCTTGGATGTTTTTTCAGACCGCATGGACTCGCTTGATTCACTCATGCTGTTTGAGCCCACCGAAGATGCGCTGAAGCAAACCAAGCAAATCGCGGCCTTGCAGGACGACTTGAAGACCATGCGGGCTCTGGCTGCTAAAAATGAGGCCCAACTGGCGGCCATGCGAAACCAATTGGAGCAAGCGCAAACGCAACAAATTCCAACCTTGCTGGTCTATGTCTTGTTGGGTTTGGTGGTGCTTTGTTTTGCTGTTTTGGGCTGGTTATGGCGTAAACAACAGCAAAGCCTCAAAATGTCCGAAGCGGCTTGGTGGCAGCATGAAGATGCACCGTCTACCATCTTGATGCCACAAACCCATCATGAGAAGGGTCCGGCGGTGGCAGAGGTGACTCGCAAACCTGAGGCACCTGCTGCTGCGCCAGAAAAGCCAAGGGCAACGGTGTCGTTGCCCAGCCGGGTGATGGGGACGGTGGCTGTGCCAGTCACCAAAGCCGCTCAGGCCACACCTGAAGTTGATTTGGATATTGATCTTGACAGCTTCATGTTGTCAGATAAAAAAACTACGCCACCCACCACCGCGCCTTCGCCGCATGTACCCATGCGCAGTATCCGGCATATCAACGCTGAAAGTATTCTTGATATTCGCCAGCAGGCTGAATTTTTTATGTCCTTAGGGCAAACAGATCGGGCATTGCGTCTCTTGAAGTTGCAGATTGAGGAAGCATCTGAGTCCAATCCCATGGTCTATCTGGATTTGATCAGTCTGTACCACTCGCTTGGACTGAAGGCCGATTTCCGCGAACTGCGTGATGCTTTCCAGCGCGAATTTAATGTGTTGGTCCCCGACTTTCCAGCCTTTAACGTTGCAAGCAAAGAATTGGAAGACTATCCCGAAATATTGGCTGAGCTGACTTCTTTGTGGCCGCAAGCCTCCGCCTTGGTATTTTTGGACACCTGTATTTTTCATGACCCATTGGTGCAAGTGCCCCCCCTGTTTGAATTGAATGCATTTCGAGACTTGATGATGCTGCATGCTTTGGCAGAGGAGATCAATGCTGACCTGCCTTCTTTGGGGCATTTGTCAGCAGAACTTCAGGCGCCCCTGCCCATCAAATCGCCGGTAGGTGTTGTGAATCCGCCGCCTTTGGCTTTTGTTGCACCTGCTGTGCCGTCAGTTTCTGAGGTGGCCTCCACGCATGTTGAAAACTTGACCTTAGATAAGGCTCATGGCATGGACTTCTCTCTAGCGGATGATCCCGCAGACCAGTCACCCAGTGCCGTGCCAGAAATCAGTCTTGACCCGGTATCCAATCCGGCTCCTTCCTCCCCGGAAGTCAGGGAGATTCCCGCAGAGGAGTCTCCTAGCAGCATGATGCTGGATCTCGATTTCTCCAGCTTGGCCTTGCCTGCAAGTGTTGTCACTCCTCCCCCCACAGACGACTCAGAGCCGATCATCCATCCTCCGGTACGTTACGCCACCCGATCACGTTTGCCAGTCACGAAAAAACCAAAATAATCAGTGCCCTCCGAACGGGCACCAAAGTCGCAGAACCAGCAACACCACTGGTGTGCGGTGCAGGCACCAATCCCAAATGTCCGGTGGTTTGACCCAATGCCTTGGCTGAGCAAACGCAGTTTTTTAATCAGATGAGGCTCGGGCGAAATGGGGCCACGGCCATCCAAGTCGCCAATGTGATAAATACGGCGAGCGGAAACTGATTTAGCCAGCGCGTTGGGAGGTTTTCACGCAATCAGCACAAATACAGGCCTTATTGCGTGTCGCCTCAGAAATCTGGCTTAACAACGCTGCACTGAATGTGGCTTGGGTACACCAGCAGGGTGGTTGTTGAACACCCGTGGCTCGCTCCATTTCCATAGCACATTGATTGGGTTTGCCACATAGCGGGCAGTTTGTAGCAAGGTCGGAGGTATTGGAGGGCATATTTTTAATCATAGAAATATGCTGTTAACGCTTATAAATAAAGCGGTAGCAACTATGAATTTAAGAGTCTATCAGACAGACGTGGCCGCCGCCTTCACCTTCAAGCGCCAGCCATGCAGCAGCGGCTCGGTATAGCCGCTGGGTTGCACCAGGCCCTTGAACACCAGATCACACGCCGCCTGATACGCCATCGAGGTGTCAAAGTGCCCGGCCATCGGTTTATACAGTGGGTCACCAGCGTTTTGGCCGTCCACCACAGCGGCCATGCGTTCGAAGGTGGCTTTGACTTGCGTTTCGGTCACCACGCCGTGGTGCAGCCAGTTGGCCATGTGCTGGCTGGAAATGCGCAGCGTGGGGTGGCTGAGTTCTGTGATCTCCCTGCAAGTGGGGGCATTACATGGGTAACAATGCCGAAACACTGTCGCACAAAAGGGGATCGCAAGTCATGTCGAGCACACCAGAGCCTGATTTCTCTCCATCCTCTGCCAGCCGAAGGATGAGCACACACTTCGACCTCATCATCACCGCAGACTACCCGCGCCGCAGCGCCGAGTTTCAACTTCATGATGCCGCAGGTGTGCAGATTGCCTACCGAAAAACGGCGTTCAACGCCATCAGCATCAGCCGCCAACAGGGCCTCTTTGACCTGCGCAACCACCTGCGCATCTGTGTCGATGAAGACCGGACCCACGCTGCCGTGGCCGAGATCGGTGTGTGTATTGCGCAAGAGGTGCTGGGGCCAGACATCTTCACCGCGCTGTGGGCATCGCAGTCCCAGCGCACGTTGCGCATCCAGTTGCCGGGGGCTGGGGATTCTGAAAATCTGCTGGCCGCCGCACTAGCCCGTGTACCGTGGGAGATGGCCCGCCCCAACACCCAAACCCCCACCCTGGGCGAGCGCAACCTGGTGGTGCGCGTGGTCCATGACATGGCGGCATCGGCCTCCACGCCGATTGAGTTGGCGGCAGACGATGCGCTGCGCGTGCTTTTTGTTTTTGCCGAGGCGCGTGGCTCGCGGCTGCTGAACGCCTGCAAGGAGCGGCGGCAACTGTTGCAACTCTTTGAGCAGGAGATTTACCCCCGCCGCCGCGTTGTCGCGCACTTCCTCACCCACGGGGTCACGCGGGAGCGGCTGGCGGCGCAGATTCAGGAGAACGGCGGCTATCACATCGTCCACTGGAGCGGCCACGGGCACATGAATCTGCTCGAACTCTGCCAGACCGGCGGGGCCCGCGACCACCTCACGGGCCAGCAATTGCTTGAGCTTTTCACGGGTGCTGGTGGCTTTCTGCCACGCCTGTTCTTCCTCAGCGCCTGCCACTCGGGCGACATCTTGCCGGTGCGGAACTGGGCCGACTTCATCGCCGTGGCGCAGGGCAAAGAGCTGGGCACGCGGGATGCAGACACGAGGGAGGTAGACACTCGTGACATTACCCTTGCCAATCAACCCGGCTACACCGGCACTGCCCATGCGCTGCTGCAAGGCGGCGTGCCGTCGGTGGTGGCCATGCGTTACGCCGTGGGCGACAGCTATGCCCGCGAGGTCGCCGTGGCGTTTTACCGCGCCTTGCTCGCCCATACTCAGCCGAAACCCGTGGCCACGGCTTTGGCTCTGGCACGCAAGGCCTTGCTGGACGAGAAACAGCACCTGCCCGCGCACTTTGCCGCCTGTGACCATGCCACCCCGGTGCTGTACGGCGAAGCGCATCCCGGCCTGAGCGTCACGCCTGGGCGTAGCCCAAGCCTCAATCCACGCAACCGTCGACTACACCCCATCAACGAGCTGACCCTGAAAGAGCATGCGCACTTCGTTGGCCGCACCTGGGAACTGGCCGGGCTGGGGGCGCAGTTTATTGGCGCGAGCACAAGCGAACAGGTCAAGCCGGTGGCCGTGATCCATGGCCAAGGCGGTATGGGCAAGACCGCCTTGACCGCCGAGGCGCTTGCGCTGTGGGAGTCGCGCTTTGAGTGGGTGCTGCTCTACCAGGCTAAACCGAACCGACTGGAATTGGAGGCCACGCTGCGCGACATCCACATGAAGCTGATGAGCAGGGTGAAGGTTTACCACGATCATGTGCGTGAGTATTCAGCCGATGCTATCTACCGCGAAGCCAGCGCCGATTTCACCGGATCGGGGCGGCTGACCGAGCTTACGCGCAACCTGCTGCGCGCCTTGCGGGACGAGGCCATCCTCCTGGTGCTGGATAACTTCGAGACCAACCTCAAGCCCACTGCTGAGCCTGCCGCAGTGGCAGGCCAATCCGTCTGGGCCTGCCAAGACCCGGCGTGGGACGAGTGCCTGCATCTGCTGGCCTCGGAACTTGTTGGTTCCCCCTCGCGCGTGCTCATCACTTGCCGTCGGCCCCTGGCGGCGCTGGCGGAAATGGCTGCGCATGTCGTGCTGCTCGGGTCGTTGCCCGGCGCAGAAGCGGCACTCTTCATTAAGGAGCATCCGGTGTTGAGTGGCATGGTGTTTGGTGGCGATGTTGCGCAACAGGCGCTGGCGCTGCGCCTGCTCAACGCCAGCCGCTTTCATCCGTTGCTGATGGATCGGCTGGCCAAGCTGGCTGCCAGCGCGGCCTTGCTCCCGCAGCTTTTGGCGGCGCTGGATACGCTGGAGAACACCAAGGACTTCGCCCAGCTCCCGGCGTTGTTTGCCAGCACAACGGGTGATGCGAAGGAATTGGCCTACCTGGAAGACGCGCTGACCACCTCGCTCGACCAGCTCATCCGCGACTGCAGCCCGGATGCCCGCCGCCTGCTGTGGATCATCGCCCTGGCCAACCAGCCCGAGGCACTGGGTTTGGTGAAGGAGGTGTGGGGTGGGGAAAGCCTTGAGCAGACCAAGCTGTGGGCGATGAAGCGTGATCTTGAAAGGCTCCACGAACTTGCGCCTGAAAAACAGGAATTTTTGAGCAAGTTGCCGCAGGAGATTCGCGGCAAGATCGATGCTCTGCCGCCGAAGAAACCGGCGCAACCGGATATGGCGCCGCTGTTGTCCCGGCTCGTGAGTGTGGGTCTGGTCACCGAGCAGCGCGACGAGCCAGCGTACAACAACCCCGAGCTCACTTGCCATGAACTGGTTCGTGAACGCATCTGCGCATGGATGGCACAGCATCCGCAAGACCGGGCAGAGCTGACTGAGAACACCATTCGTTTAGCCTACGCCGAGCGGCTGGAGGCAGTATTCAAAGGGTTACTGCACCGGGACATGAGCGCCGCGTTGGGTGCGGGCAGCCGTGCTCTGGTCTATTGCGTCCAGGCCGGGGCCTGGGATCGGTTGGGTGGTTTTGCCAGCAGCCTTGTGACCAGCACGGGCGATCCGCGTCTGCTGACAGAGCTGCTGCCGCACCTGCACACTGCGGCTGCGTCGGCCCCGGAGGGTAGGCCACGCTGGTCTTGTCTCGGTTACCTGGCCGATGCGTTGGGTCGTGCGGGCCGTCCCGACACCAGCTTGCTGTTCTACGCGCAGGCCGCCACCCAGGCCCGTGCCGTTGCTGAGGCCGCTGGCGTTGGCTCACGGCAGGCTTGGTCAGACTTTGCTGCGATCAGTGGCAACTGGGCGAACGCTCTTGGGGATGTCTGTGATTTTGGTTCGGCACGTCAGCGGCAACTCGAATCCGCCGACGCGGCGAAGAAGGCGGGCTGCCCTGACATGCACATCATTGCCAGTGAGCTGGAAGCCCTGCGCATCGACATCATGCAGGGCCAGGTGCTGACTGCCTTGCCCGAGGTGGCGGCCCGGCTGGCGCAGGTGGAGGCCTGGTGGCAGCGACACCTTGCGGGACAGCCCGTGCCCGAGGCCCAGGATGCCGAGTTCCTCGCCCGTGTGTTGATCGCTGCGCTTGACATCGCTACGGAGGCCCACATAGCCCAAGAGGACTGGCCCGCCGCCCTGCACCGGATAGACCGCATATTGGAGGTCAAGCGTGCGCTGGAGCGCCCGGCGAAGGATATTGCTGGTGACCGGATGAACCGAGCCAATGTGCTGGCCTGGATGCAGGAGCGCTTGGGCGAGGCTAAGGCGGAGATGGAGGCCTGCCTGGAGTTGTTCACTCACGATCCCGCCAGGCGTACCGTGGTGCTCAGCTCCCTCGCTGCCCTGTTCAACAAGCAAGACGACATCCCCCAGGCCATCGCCCAGGAGCGCCGTGCACTCGCCTTGTGTGAGCAGTTGCCCGATCCTGCTGGTCGAGCCATTTCGCACGGCAATCTGGCCAACTACCTCGAACGCAACGGCACTTCGTCTGCTCTTGTCGAATCACCCCGTCACCAACTCGCAGCGCTTCTTTATCGCATCGTCGCGGAACTGTTCGGGTCCCTCATGACCTCGCTACACAAATACGCCATCGACATCCGCCGCGCCCACGCCACAGGTACGGCGTTGGCCGTCCCCCACGTGGCCGAGTTGCTAAGTGCCCCCGCCTTTGCCCCGCTGAAGCAATGGCTTGCTCAGCGCCAGGTGAACCTGGACGAGCTGCAAACCACCGTGGATTACCTGCTCAACCAAGCCCGTCAAGCCGCGCAGGAAAACCCGCCCAACGACACCCCCAACCCAATGACCTAGCCCATGATCACCATGCCCACCCCCGCCGACCTCCTGACCCAACTCGAAGCCGCTGTGCACGCCGGTGACCGTGCGCTGGCCCAAGACCTGGCCCGCCAAATCCAGCAAGCGCTGGTTCGTGAGAGTTATGACCAAGCCGCCGTCGAGCGGCGCATGCGCGAGTCGCTGGCCGAACTCGACCAAGCCGCCCCCGTCGTACAGCTCACGATGGTCGACATCCTGGACACCGAGCGTTTCATAAAGGTTGCCAGTCCCGCCGAAGGCACGGTCTACCCGGTCTGGTTTGGAACCAACCGCAAACCCGACGGCCAAGGCGGTTTTGGCACAGAGCGCCACGCCAGCACCACCCGTGGCCGGGCAGAGGTGCTGATCCCCCAGGGCCATCGTTTTGGCGAAACCGGTTCACCATTCTGGAAGAAGCTGCGGCGGCTCGATCTGCGTGACGACACGATCCGGCTCCAGCAACTCACGCCGCAAGCGCATGCCGACTGGCTGGCTGACATTCAGCAGGCCATGCAGGATGTCGAAGCGGGTGGGGAGACGCCCCATGCGCTGTTCTTCCTGCATGGCTTCAACGTGACTTTTGAGGAGGCCGCCATTCGCGCCGCGCAGATCGGCTTTGACCTGAAAGTGCCCGGAGCCACCGCCTTCTTTAGCTGGCCCTCGCGCGGCAGCGTCACCGCCTACCCGGCGGACGAGGCGAGTATTGAGGCAAGCGAACGGGCCATCACCGACTTTCTGGTGGACTTTGCCGCCCACTGCGGGGCCAAGAAAGTGCATGTCATCGCCCACAGCATGGGCAACCGCGGCCTGCTGCGTGCGCTGCAACGCATTGCCGCCAATGCCCAGACGCAGGGCCAGGTGAAGTTCGGTCAGGTCTTTTTGGCCGCGCCGGATGTGGATCGTGACTTGTTCATGGACTTGGCCAGCCTGTACCCGGCGCACAGCGAGCGCACCACGCTCTACGCCTCCCAAGCCGACCTGCCGGTGCATCTGTCTGCCGAATTACACGATGCACCACGCGCTGGTTATTTCAGGCCTTACACCGTGGCCCCCGGTGTGGACACTGTTGCCGTGCCGGACTTTGACATCGACCTGCTCGGCCACAGCTACTTCGCCCAGGCAGAGGCGTTGCTGCACGACATCTACAGCCTGATGCGCCTGGATGCCGCACCAGACAAGCGCCAGCGCATCAGGCCAGCGGTGGAGGGGGGTGTGAGCTTTTGGGAATTCAGCGAATAGGCGCAGCAGGTGGCCCAGGCATGGTTGTGTGGTCAGCGCTGATAAGAAGTGACCATGGCATGACCCAATGGCTGGCTCAACAACAAACCAGAGGCGCCGGTGCTGTTTTTAAAACTTATAAGAAAAATCAGGCTCTAGACCAATTCATACTTGCGCAAACAGCTATCAATTAAGTAGCAATCTGGCGCATCAAGAAATCAAACCACAGCATCGGTTCACGCAGGCAAAACGCAGATTGGCTGTGGTGGTACGGCGTTGCACAGCGGGGACGTGGTCAAACGCTCCAGCGCAATGCTGATGGCTTGGTCATGGAAGAGGTGGGTCTTGCGTTGCGCCGCGCCTGGAATGGGCCAGCGCTTCAGGGCTTCACGCAGGGCAGGCACGGTGGGGGTAACCTGCTCGCGGGTTAAAAGCCAATCCACGGTTGCCAGCAACTCCATACCAAAGGGAGATTCAAAGCCGTCAATCAGCTCGGCGGTGGCCTCCAGTGCCGGGAGGTAAGCCTTGGCTTCGCTCTGCAAATAGGCTTGTACCAAGTCTTTGCGACCATCATCAAACCAGATCACGTCAAGTTTGTCGGCATCGGCAATGCGCTTTTCGCAATGCAGGTAGCTGCCGTCGAGTTTGTCCAAAAGCTTGTCCAGGCGGTTGGCATAGGGGCCATACCGGTTGGCTTCGAATTGAAGTGCCAGCGGATTGTTGCCTGGCATGAAGCGTTCAATGGAGCGCTCCAGAAACCAGGCCAGCTTTTGGATTTCCAGCAAGCTGCATTCCATGCCCAGCACCCAGTAGCGGCGGACCAACTCGGCAATCAGTGCGCGGGCTGGGGTCAGTTTTTCAATACCGGCGCGCTTGGCCACATTCTGGTATTGCCTGGTTGGCTCAAACACGGTGATGTCGATCTCAGTCAAATCGCCCAATGCACGCTCGATCTCCGGCCTGACGTGGTTCCAGTCCAGCCCGCCATTGCCCGCACCGAGGGGGGGAATGGCAACGGACTTGACCTCGTTGTCGATGAGAAAGCGGCGCAGATCCTGCAAACCTTCAACCACCCATTCCAGTTGGGAGGGTGAGCGCCAATGCTGCTTGGTGGGAAAGTTAATGATCCAGCGCGGGCCGTCCAGCTCGGTCGTCTTGGTGACAAACATGTGGCCGGTTTTGACTTGTCCGCTTTTGCAAGCAGCGGCGTATTGGCGATAGTTGTCAGCAAAGCGCTCTTTGAACATCAGCGCAATGCCTTTGCCCATCACGCCGACGGTGTTCACCGTGTTCACCAGCGCCTGGGCGCGGGCTTCCAGCAAATTACCTGTTGTGAAATTGAGCATCAGAAATACCACCCCGGACGTGCATGAACCGGCAAATTCAGCCCTTGAGCCGCAACTTGCGTTTGAGCCTGCATTTTGCCTTCTTCTGAATGGCAAACCATCCCAATCAACCCGGACACCGGGCAGTGCCGATGGATCAGCGCTTCGGCTTGGTAGCGCTCGAATTTGGCGGGGTCGTTTTCGTCACGTTTGAAGTCCCTCGCTTGCAGTAGCGCCCAATCCACTTTGTCCAGGTGAGCCAGATCGTTGTAGTAAGTGGCCCAGCGGTAGTAGGCGTGCATGTCGGTGAACAAAAACGGCAGCCCTTGCTGCGCCACATGATGCAGGCTCGATACCAGAATCACAATTTCATCGTTGTCCCGCTGTTGCACACCACCACGCCCAGAGCGTATGTTGCGCATCATCACCGAGAAGGGCGTGAAGTAAAACGGCACATAGTCGTTCAGCACGCCACCTGGTGGCAGCGGCACGGTATGGTGAGCCCGCTTGTCAATCAACTCCGAATTACCAATGTGTACCCAGTTCGGCGCTTGTTGAACACCGTTGCCGCAGTGCAGGCCGTGCGCCAGCACCCATGGCAGGTTGTCGCGATGGATGATGCGCCAGATCAGCGCTTTCTCGGGATTGAGGTTTTTGTAGATCATCGGAGAAACATGTTCTCGTTGACATCAATGTAAACGGTTACCTTTTGCTGCGTTGCCCAAGCTCTTGCCTTCTTTTCCAGTTCAGAGGTGCGCACATAAATGTTGCAAAACTGGCTCACAGGTACTGTGCCGGGGGCCAAGCATTCGGCCATGCAGACACTCTTGCAGTTCGAGTCATGGTAATCGCGCTTGTTCATCGTTTCCCAATCAATGGCCGCGAATCCAGCCTCGTAGTTCAGTAATTCGATTTCAGCGTTGGCAAGCGGATGCCGTGGAATGACGCTCCAATTGTTTCTGGCAGCGACTTCGCGGCGAACGCAGATAAGTGCAAAGGGTTTATTCCGGTGCGCTGTTTGAACGCTGCCATCAAAAGGGTTTTTGACGAACCAATGAAAAGGTACACAGTTCTCCAGCCTCAAGGTACTTCGCTTTTGAATGATGTCCTGATCAGCAACGTCATGGAATCGAGTCAATTGCGAGCGAGGCTTTAGACCTTGCGCCAACACACTTGGCAGATTTTCAAACGCAGTCAAGTGATAGATGAGCTTTTGGGTTTTGATGTCTGCCATGGGTCACGTCCTTCCTTTTGAATTCAATGCCACATAGCAGGTACGCCTGTTTTTTTTTGGTCTGACTTTTGATATGTGTCCATTTGACGGTGATTCTGCATTGGAAATGTGAACTACCCCACAGAAAAACAGCACCCGCAGGTGCTGTTTTCAAAACTTTCAAACAAAATCAGGTTCTAGCCCAACAAATACTTGCGCAAGAAGCTATTCATTAAATAGCAACATGTGCCTCAAATCATCAAGCCGCAGCCTTAACCTTCAACCGCCAGCCATGCAGCAGCGGCTCGGTATAACCGCTGGGTTGCTCCAGCCCCTTGAATACCAGGTCACACGCCGCCTGGTACGCCATGGAGGTGTCAAAGTGCCCGGCCATTGGCTTGTACAGCGGGTCACCCGCGTTTTGTGCGTCCACCACAGCGGCCATGCGCTCGAAGGTTTCCTTCACTTGCGCCTCAGTGACGACACCATGGTGCAGCCAGTTGGCCATGTGTTGGCTGGAAATGCGCAGGGTGGCGCGGTCTTCCATCAGACCGATGTTGTGAATGTCGGGCACCTTGGAACAGCCCACGCCCTGGTCGACCCAGCGCACCACATAGCCCAGAATGCCTTGCGCGTTGTTGTCGAGTTCCTGCTGTTTCTCGGCATCTGTCCAGCTGGGGTTGGCGGCCACGGGAATGTGCAGCAGGCCGGTCAGCAGGGCATCGTGCTCCAGCTCGGGCTTGCGTTTGGCATGGGTTTTTTCCAGCTCTTTTTGCACGTCGCTGACCAGCACCTGGTGGTAGTGCAGGGCGTGTAATGTGGCACCGGTCGGGCTGGGCACCCAGGCGGTGTTGGCACCGGCTTTGGGGTGGGCAATTTTTTGCTCCAGCATGGCTTTCATCAGGTCGGGCATGGCCCACATGCCTTTGCCGATTTGTGCTTTGCCGCGCAGGCCACATTGCAGGCCGACCAGCACGTTGCTGCGTTCGTAGGCGTGAATCCAGGTGCTGGCTTTCATGTCGCCCTTGCGCACCATCGGGCCGGCGTGCATCGAAGTGTGCATCTCGTCGCCGGTGCGATCCAGGAAGCCAGTGTTGATGAAGGCGACGCGGCTGGCAGCGGCAGCAATACAGGCTTTCAGGTTGACGCTGGTGCGGCGTTCTTCGTCCATGATGCCGAGTTTGACGGTGCTGTCAGGCAGGCCCAGCATCTTTTCCACGCGGCCAAACAGTTCGCTGGCAAAGGCCACTTCTGTCGGGCCGTGCATCTTGGGTTTGACAATGTAAACCGAACCCTTGCGTGAGTTGCGAATGGCATCTTTCTTGGTCTTGGCCAGATCGTGCAAGGCGATGGTGGTGGTGACCACCGCATCCATGATGCCTTCGGGGATTTCACGCACAACGCCTGCCTTGTCGGTGTACAGAATGGCCGGGTTGGTCATCAGGTGACCCACGTTGCGTACAAACATCAGGCTGCGGCCATGCAGGCGCACTGACTTTTTGCCGTCAGGCGCAGTGTAGAGGCGGTCGGCATTAAGACCACGTTGCAAAGTTTTGCCGCCTTTTTCAAAGCTCTCGGTCAGTGTGCCTTTGAGGATGCCGAGCCAGTTGCTGTAGGCCAGCACTTTGTCGTCCGCATCCACGGCGGCCACTGAGTCTTCCAGATCCAGGATGGTGGAGAGGGCGGCTTCGACCACCAGGTCAGACACACCGGCTGGGTCGCTGGCACCAATGGGGGTGGCACGGTTGATGATCAGGTCCAGATGCAAGCCGTTGTGCTCGAACAGCACGCTGCTTGGGGTTTTGGCTTCACCCTGGAAACCGACGAATTGGCTGGCATCCGCCAGGCTGGTGTTGCTGCCATCGGCCAGTTTCACGGCCAGTTTGCCGCCCTTGACGCTGTATGCCACTGAGTCGATGTGCGAGCCCTTGCGCAGCGGGGCGCAGCGGTCGAGCACGTAGCGGGCGTATTCGATCACCTTGGCACCGCGCTTGGGGTTGTAGCCACCTTTCTTGCCGACTTTTTCGCAGCCTTTGGTTTCGTCGATCACGTCTGTGCCGTAGAGCGCGTCATACAGAGAGCCCCAGCGGGCGTTGGCAGCGTTCAGGGCGTAGCGGGCATTCAGGATCGGCACCACCAGCTGCGGGCCGGCTTGTTTGGCCAGTTCGGCATCCACATTCGATGTGGTGATGCGGGCTTTGGCCGGTTGGGGTACCAGGTAGCCAATGCTTTCCAGGAAGGTGCGGTAAGCCGGCATATGGGTGATCGGGCCGGGATTGGCTTTGTGCCAGGTGTCCAGCTCGGTTTGCAGGCGGTCACGCTCGGCCAGCAGGGCGATGTTTTTGGGAGCCAAGTCGGCCACGATGCTGCCAAAACCTTTCCAGAATTTGGCCGGGGTGATGCCGGTATTGGGCAGCACCTGCTTTTCAATAAATTGGCACAGGTTGGTGGCCACTTGCAGGCCATTTTTGGTGATGCGTTCAGTCATGGTTTTGAAGTCCAAAGTTAAAAATCAGGAAGGAAAGAAGTGAAGCACGTCATTCAGGTTGTGGCCGATGCGTGTGGGCTGAGGGCCCAGTTCTTCAAACGGCAAGTTGTAGCGGTTGACCCACAGCGTTTGAAAACCGTACCAGGTGGCCCCCAGCGCGTCCCAGCCGTTGGAGCTGACAAAGAGAATTTGTGACGCGGGCAAACCCATGGTCTGCTCGCCCAGGGCATAGGCATCGGGGTGGGGTTTGAATTTGCGCACCGGGTCAACGCTGATCACATGAGCCAGCAAGCCGTCAAACCCGGCCGAGTGCACGGCGGCCTGTAGCATGCTCAGATCGCCATTGCTCAAAATCCCGATGGGGGTGCCTTGGGCCTTGAGCTGCTGCAGCACAGCCAGGTTTTCCGGGAAGGCATCCAGATGCCGGTATTGCGCCAGCAGCATTTCGATGGCGGGCTCATGTTCTAAAAGAAAATCGTCTGCAGTGCTTGATTCGCTTGCGCTAATAGCTATTTTTTTAATAGCATAAATGAGGGCGGAGCGGGTGATCTCGGAAAACGCTCGGTAATGCGCACCCTGGTTGCAGGTGGTGACCAGGCGGGAGTATTCGATTTGCTTGTCACGCCACACCACGCTCAGCGCCTGGCCATGGCCAGGAAAAAGCGCTTCAGCCAATTCGGCTACGCTGTACACGTCCAACAAGGTGCCATAGGCATCAAACAACACGGCCCGAGCAGGTGGGGCGATTGGCTGGTTGGCAGGCAGAGTAGGTGCTGGGTTTGTCATCGTGTGATTTTACGAAACAAGGCTGACACCAGGGGTTACCTCATGGCCGCAACAGCTTTAACCAAAATGCAGGTAATTCCATTTACAAATCATCCGTGTCGTTGTTGCTTCGCCTTGTCGTACGACTGTACTGCCTGCGACTTCGTGCCTAGACACGAATGATTTGGAAGCGGAATGATGTGCCTCGCAAGCACACTGGGAAATAATGCGGCCTGTTTTATTTGATGTGTGAAAGAAGCCCATGAGTTCATCTACCCCTGCCGCACCTGCTCGCCCCTTGCCTTTGGCCGGTTTGCGGGTGGTCGAATTTACCCACATGGTCATGGGCCCGACCTGTGGCATGGTGCTGGCCGACATGGGGGCCGAGGTGATCAAGGTCGAGCCGATCGAGGGTGATCGCACCCGCCATCTGCTGGGCGCGGGCGCGGGCTTTTTCCCCATGTTCAACCGCAACAAGAAAAGCATTGCCCTCAACCTGCATCAGTCGCAAGGTGCTGAGGTGGCGCGCAAACTGGCCTTGAGTGCCGATGTGGTGCTGGAAAACTTCAAGCCCGACACCATGGTCAAGTACGGGCTGGACTACGCCACCTTGTCGGCCCAAAACACCAAGCTGATTTATGTCAGCCACAAGGGCTTTTTGCCCGGCCCGTATGAGCACCGCACCGCGCTGGACGAGGTGGTGCAAATGATGGGTGGCCTGGCTTACATGACCGGCCGCCCTGGTGACCCGCTGCGGGCTGGCACCAGCGTCAACGACATCATGGGCGGCATGTTTGGGGCCATTGGTGCGCTGGGGGCCTTGATCCAGCGTGGCATCACCGGACGCGGACAAGAAGTGCAAAGTGCCTTGTTTGAGAACAACGTGTTTCTGGTTGGCCAACACATGCTGCAGTACGTGATGACCGGCCTGGCTGCCGCGCCCATGCCGGCACGCATCTCGCCTTGGGCGGTGTACGACGTGTTTACCGTCAAGGATGGTGAGCAGATTTTTTTATCTGCCGTGAGCGACGCGCAGTGGGCCACCTTCTGTGACGTGCTGGGCTTGGCTGACCTGAAGGCCGATGCGCGCTACGGTAGCAACAACGACCGTGTGCGTGAGCGGCCCACCCTGCTGCCATTGCTGCGCGAGCGCCTGAGCAGCTACAGCGCCGCTGAGCTCAGCGCTTTGATGGAAACCCACAAACTGCCCTACGCACCCATCCGCAAGCCTGAGGAATTGTTTGACGACGAACATCTGCTGGCCACTGGTGGCCTGGCGGACATGGTGTTGCCAGATGGCCCCCATGCGGGCGAAACCAGTAAGGCCACCTTGTTTCCGTTCACCATGGACGGGCAGCGGCTGGGCGTGCGCCTGAGCCCACCGACCCTGGGGGAACATACGGATGTATTGCTGGGTGATCTGGGCTTGACGGCCGAGGCGATCCAGGCCTTGCGTGCGCAAAAGGCGGTGGGATAAAAACAGCCCGCACGGGGCGGGCTGTTGACGCTGTGCGTGAGACGCGAACCGTTGAACTACGGAGAAACAAACAAGGCATTGCGAGTGTTTGAGGCAACCCCGGTGATCAGCAGACGATTCAGTGTTGGCGAGTAGGCGAAATTGGTCAACGGCATGGTGGCCGATGCTGAGTTGCGTGCCGTCCATGTTTGCCCATCGGGTGAGCTCACGATGCTGTCATTGACGGTGGCATAACCAGGGTTTTTGCCCAATGCAACAAACATGTTTCCAGCCCAAACCATGGATTGCGCATTGCCCGCCAGAGTGGTTGGGCCACGATAGGCCCAAGTCACACCGTCGCTCGAAGTCCAAGCGGTCGTTCCAGACAACGCGGCATAGACGCTGCCGTTAAAAGCAATGGCTGTTGGTGAAAAGGAAATCGTCAGAGTTGGGCTACTTCCTCGTACTGCCGGGTAGTTGGGATTAGGAACGACGTTGCCCGAGAGCTGCGGTGATACAGCTGCCCAAGCGATGCCATCGCTCGAGATCTGCATCGATCCATTGCTGCACAAAGCTCGGTACCGGCCATTGATCCACTCTATACCGGACGGTGCTGTCGAGTTGTAGTCGGGTTGACCTGAGGTAACCACCATGGGGCAAGGTGCAGTGAATTCTGTCCATGTAGAACCGTTGGTTGAACTCAGCCAGGTACCATTGTTTGTACTCACAAAAAAGCGATCATTGGCTGCATGCGCTTTGAGCAACACGCCGGGGTTCTTCAATGTCACCGGCACATTTGTCCACGTGTCCACCGTGGTATTGGTCGAGTAGCTGATGGCCGTTGTGAGCGAGTTAGAGACCAAACCTATCCAGCGGATACCGTTAAAAGCAATCTGATCGAAATTGACTTTACTGGGTGAGGCCGTCCATGTGTAACCATCTGCCGAAGTCTTGATCACGGTCGAAAAGCTACCTTGACCAGCGGCGACAAACTGATTGCTACCCCAAGTCACCATACTGGCACCGGGGCTTTGATCACGACAATCCGACCAGTCGACACCTGTAACACCGGTTGCGGGCAAGGTGGTGGCGACACCGTTAGCGGTGCAGTGGGCCACCGCCACTGGGGTTGCCAAAATGGTGAAAGAGGCAGATGTGAACGTTGCGCCACTGGTCTTGTTTTTGAAAACAATCGGTCCCGTTTGGGCCCCGGTCGGAATCGTCAGTGTGAACATGCTGCCATTGAGGAAAGCGACTGCTCCGGGGACATTGCCGGTGAAGGTGGCCGAAACATTGTTCAGCTCAAAGCCGGTTCCGACCACATAAAACGAATCGCCAACCTTGCCGCTGCTGACAGGCCCCATCGCATTGGACATGGTTGTCACGGTCAATGTGGCGCTGGCTGCGCTGGTGGTGGTGGTGGCTTCTGCCGACGCAGCGCTCTCGCCAGAGGCATTGAGGGCGGTCACTTTGTAGAAATACGCGGTGCTGGCTGTCAGCCCGGTGTCTACATAATTCATGGCCGCGTTGATGGGGCTTGCATTCACCTTGCTGCCCACGCCGCCTGCTGTGGCAGACCGGTAAACGTTGTAGCCGGTTGCGCCACTCACACCATTCCAGCTCACGGTGATTTGTGTGGCGCTGTTGGGCGTGACCGAGAGACCTGTGGGGGCCACCGGTACGGCAGCTGCCCCGGTGCTGGCGGACACCTCGGCAGAGGCTGCGCTCTCTGCGACGACGGTGTTGACTGCCGTCACCTTGAAATAATACGCGGTGCTGGCGGCCAGATTGTTGACCGCGTAGGCTCCTGCGGCGGCAACAGGTGTGGCGGTGAGCTTGTTGCCTGCCACCAGTTGAACATTGGGCGAGGTTGAGCTGTAGACGTTGTAGCCTGTTGCGGCAGGAACGGCTGCCCAATTCACCGTGATTTGACTGGCCCCGTTGGCGGTGGCTGTTGCGCCTGTTGGTGCGCTCAGGAAGGCCGGTACGGTGTTTGTCAACGGGGAACCACTTTGAGCCCCAGTGCGCAGGTCGGCAAAGGTTTTTCCACCGGATTGAGCAATGGCTGCGCCCAAGGCATCCAGTACCTGATCGTCAGCACTGCCGACGGTGAAGGTGCTGGTCAGTGGGTCGGACGTGCCAGAACCCGTGATGGCTTGCACCTGGGTTTGCACATAGCTTTTGGCTGCAACCAGATTGCCGGAAATACTGCTGCCCTTGCTGGCATCAAAGGCGCTAAAGGCAGCGGCGGGGTCGCTGCCCATGGCTTTGGCCACCACCAAATCGGTCAGCGGCGAAATATTGACTTGGCCTGCAGCGGTGGCAAAGCTGTACAGCTCCACTTTAGGCGGCCCAGCTTGGATGACCTGGAGCATGCAGGGTGCAGTATGTGCTGCTGTCAGGTTGAGCGTGAATACGCCATTAACATCTGTTTTTCCGGCAATCGGTGCGCCAGTGGTGCATTTGGCAATGACATCACCATTGGCAATGGCGGCTCCCGTGGCGGCCAGGCCGGTGAGTGTGTTGGTGTTGTTGTTGCCGCCTGAGGCAGAGCCCCCGCCACTGCCCCCGCAGGCCGTCAAAACGGCCAGGGCGCTCGCACTCCAAAAAAACCGGATGGATCTGAACATGAAACCTCCAAAAAGTGATTGAAGCGCCCATTCTTGACAATCCGGGATGATTTTTGTACCCCTCCAGCGGGGGGAGCTCAAACAAAACAGCCCGCAAAATGCGGGCTGTTTCATGTGTGACAGGTTGATGGATTATTGTTTGATCATGTTGTTGCAGTACTCTGTGGATGCCCCACTTTTCCAGAAGTAAGCCTGTGGCTTGGCTCCACTGACGGTCGTGCCGGTGAAGTCCATGCTGAAGGTGATGGCTGTGCCTGTTTTGGCGAAGTCGAAGTAGGCCCCACTGTTGGGGGGTGTCACCGTCCATGCGGTGCTGTTGATGGTGGTTGCAGCTCCGGCCGTATCGGTGTAGGTCATGGCACCATGGGCGTCCACAACCAGTTGGCATGTGGCATTGGTACCCAAGTGGAAGTTGTTGTCCTTCGTGCCCTTCCAGGTGCCGATGTAGCTTGCGACTTGCGCCCATTTACCAGCGGGGTCATTGGCCGTGTTACAGGTCACGCTCTTGGGGTTACTGGCTAAACCATTGGCCAAAACGACAGCCTGCTTGTTGGTAGTAGATTGGCTGATGGTGACACTGAACCAGTCCGAACCAGCGCTTTCGTCAGGGGTCAGTATGACGCTGCCGCCCATACTGGTTCCAACAATAGCACCCGTTGTTTTGCTGTAGTAAATGTCGTATTTGGCCTGAGTAGTGCTTTGATCAGCAGCTCCTGTCAGCCATGTATTGGGCAGATCAAGTTTGCCGCCTGTGGTGGTGAAACCGGCCCAGCTGATGCTGGCATTGCCTGTCGCATCCACCGAGAAAGTGCAGGCCTGGTTGTTGGCGGTGGGTGCAGTGAACGGGCCGCCGACCAGGGTGCTTGCTTTGAATCGTGAAGGTGTTGCCTTGTTAAATTCTGAAACGCCCACAGGGGTTCCTGCCGGGTAAGCCTCGCCCGCACAAACGAAGTTGAAATTGGCTCCTGCGGCTGGTGTGAAGGAGGTGTCGGTGATCACACTGCCGCTGGCCATGATCAGTTTGCCACTGGTGGCATCAAAACTCAGGCCTGTGTTGTAGGCTGGTGCAGCAGCTGTTGCGGCCTGGTAATTGCCGGCATTGGATTCAAAAAAGCGGCGCGTCCCACTGTAAAACACGGCTGGGGCAATTTCACCATTGGCGTTATCAAAGTAAAAACCATCCAGCATGGTCTTGATGCTGCCACCGGTATAGGCCCAGCTGGCCGCACTCACGCTCACACTGTGGTCAGCCGCAACATCCACGGTACAGGCCGAGCCGTCAGAGAGTTTGCCGGTAAACGTTGCCGTGGCGGGGTAACCTGCCGTACCTCCATTGCCACCGGCGATGATGACTTCGCCTTCTGCGTCAGCGAGTGATTTGGCACCCAGTTTGACCTTGAAGTCATCCAACACCCCGTCAAAGGCATCACCAGCAGTGGTTGCGGTTTTTGGTTTGAATTTGGTGCCCACAAAATCATCGGGCAAGTTGGTCACGGTCATGCCCAAGTTTGCGGCCAGATAGGCTTTGACGGCTTTGGATGCATCCGAGAGCTGCGTTGCAGAAATGGCTTTCAGCAACGCAGCGTTAAATGTGTCAAAAGCATTGGCTGCAGCTGCACCGGTCAACTTGGCAACCAACAACTCAGTGATGGGGGTGATATTGACATTTCCAGCGGCTGACACGAAGGAATGTAATTGTTGGGCTGTACCCGAAGCATCTTTGAAGTTCACCCGGGCAACACAGGGCAGGGTCACGCCGCTGACATCGATGCTGAAACTGCCGTCTGTCCCCGTTGCGGGGTAAGACGCGGTACCTGAGACGCACTTGAGGCTGACCGTGCCGCCAGAAATGGCCAAACCAGTCGCTGCAACGCCTGTGACGACGGAAGCCGTGCTTCCACTGCCACTGCTGCCTCCACAAGCTGTCAAAGCGGCAAGCAATCCTGCTGTCCATAAATACCGAGTTGCATGATGCATAAAACCTCCAGGGAAAAAGATGGGTCAATTTTGGGGGCTGACTTTAGGCTTGTGTACCCCTCCTTCGGGGGGGTGAAAGCCAAAAAATAGAGGGAGCATGGCCCCCTCTGAACAGATGAACGCAAGAAAATTTTGAAATGAGTTTTGTGGTGGGCTTTGAATTACCGGATACCCACGGTGATCGAGCCGTTCAGCGTCATGTTGCCGGTAGCGGGTGTGGTGGCGGTGACCGCATAGAGTCCGACACCGGTGAACAACAAGGTGGCCGATGTGGCTGACAAAGCGGTGATCTTGACCGTGCCGCCACCCGCTGAGCTCCATGTGGCCGCACCATTCAAGATTTGGATGTAGTCCACCCCCATCACGGTATTGGGCGAAGACCCTGTCCCCGACTTGTTGACGGTATAGGTATTGCCGACGGCGGGCGTGCCAATCAGTTGCAGTGCCAGACTGTCACCCGCGGCTGGGTTGACGCAGTTCACATTCAGCAGTGTGCCTGTATTGACAGAAGAGCAGGTGACAGGGTCAGCCGGGGTAAAACTGGCTTTTCCCGCGTTGTGGGTGCCTGCCAGGGTCAAGCTGCCACCACTCGCACCGGGTGTGGTGACCGGCGTGGTTGCCGTCACGCCCGTGAATGTGCCTTTGGCCCCTGCACCGTCATCCCAGGTGCCGCTGAATTGGCGGGTGTTCAGGTTCAAAGTGCCCACCCACGGAGTGCCCCCGCCAGTGCCAGAAAAGGCATAGGTTGAGCCTGTTCCCATGGTGGTGGCCATGCTGCCGGTGACGACTCCGGTCCCCCCGGTACTGTCGGTTGCCGTACCGGAGACAACACCCTTGGCATCAATGGTGATGTTCCATGTGCCACTGAAACTGCCACTGAAGTTACCCGAATACGCACCCGCAAACAGCGCATTCAGGCTGTTGGACATGTGTGCGGTGGCGTCCGCCGCGGTAGCAACAGTGGCCCCGGCCGGTTTGATGGCGTTGATCAAGGTGTCCAGATCAGCGGCAAGAACCTTGGTGAAATCAACCGATTTTCCGGTTGCCGCCGTGACAACGGCAGGGTCAATTGTGAGGGTTCCACCCGTGGCTGGCGTGCTGCTGATCGACATCAGAAACCGCACTATATTGTTGACCGTGGTGTTGCCCGGTGTGGCGCCTGCGCCGACCAGGTCAAGCGGTGTGACCAGGGCTTGGGCAGAAGGTACCGAGCCCAGGAGGATGCCCCCCACATAAAACGCCACCGCTTCACCTGATTTGCAGGTGAATTGGCCATTGGCATCGGTGTTGCCCGACAGTGTGCTGGATGTGCCGCACTTGTAACCCAGCCCTACTACCGTGGCATCGACAAACTGGCCCGTCACCGTGCTGCCACTTCCTCCTGTCGCCGCACTGTCACCGCCTCCGCAACCCGCCAAGGTCAAGGCCGCAGCCGTGGCCGTCGCCAGCAAGATGCTGTGGATGCTGATTTTCTTCAATCCAAGATGAGCCATCGAACGCATGAAAACTCCTTAAAAATGTGAACTTGAATCGTAGAAATAGTCCGGTGAAATGGGCACCCCTCTGGTGGGGGGATGCCTACCCCCACCATGGCGGGGTATCGTCAGCATCCGAAATGCACCGATACTTTGATGAATTGCCGCCTAACCATTGCCCACGTGCTTCAATTACGTCTTTTTCACACTTACGATCCCGCCGTTGAGCAGGAGTTGTTCGTGCTGGGTTATCGCAACCTGGCGGTGCATGTGCTTGGGCAGACCGGTTTGTCCTTGCTGGTGGCTGCTGGTGCCTGGGCAACGGTTGCGCATGTTCGCGTTGTCAGTTGGCTGGCCTACATGCTGGTCATGGCCGTGATTTTCGGCCTCGGGATCTGGGGCTTTCGCCAACGGGCCAATCGTCCTGGTATCCACCCCGCAGTTTTTCGGCAATGGAAAGTGGCCCACCTGTGGATGGTGACATCGACCGGTCTTGGTTGGGGTGGTCTTGGTTTCTTGTTTGTTCCTGGTGCTCAGGTGAACAACCTGATGGTAATGACCTCTTTTGCCGGGGCCCTGGCTTACTCAGCAGTCAGCAATGCGCATGATTTGCAAGGTTTTGTGGTCAGTGTCAGTTTGGCCATCGTGGTCTTGCTGTCGCAAATTCCGGCGGCATTTGGGGATCAAGCGCTGGTGGTCATGGGCATGTGTTTGTTGTATTTGTCGGTGATGGCCTGGGTGGCGCGCAATGCGCACTTGACGTTGATTGAATCCATTCAGCTGCGTCTGGCCAATGAACATCTGGCCCGGAAAAATGCCGAAAACGCCAGTCGCGCCGAGCAGGCCAACCGGGATAAATCCGAATTTCTGGCAGCTGCCAGCCACGACTTGCGCCAACCAGTACACGCCTTGTTGCTGTTGATAGAGGCCTATCGCCAGCAGGTTCCTGCAGCGGCCCAGCATCCATTGATTCTCAATATTGCCACGGCGGGCCAGTCGATCGGTTCTCTTTTTAATGCCTTGATGGAGCTTTCGCGTTTGGAGAGTGGCATGGAGCAACCGGTTGTGGCCACTTTTGAACTTTCGGAGTCCATCACCCGGATGGTGGCGCGGGTGCGACCGGAGGCTGATCGCAAGAATTTAACCTTGCGCTGCCAGGTGGGCAAAGCCGCCGAGCGATTGATGTTGTGTACCGACAAACTGCTGCTGGAGCGCATGCTGGGCAATTTGCTGACCAATGCTGTGCGTTACACCGCTGAGGGCGGTGTTCTCCTGAGCTTGCGCCTGGCGCACGGTGGAGACGGTTACTGGCTGGAAATCTGGGACACCGGGGTTGGCATCGCGCAGGGCGATCAGGCCCGAATTTTTGATCCCTATGTGCAGGTGGCCAACCGCGAGCGTGACCGAACCAAAGGGCTGGGCCTGGGGTTGGCCATTGTGCGCCACGCCAGTGAGTTGCTGGGCATTGGGCTGACACTGCGCTCCCAGCTCGGGCGTGGGAGTTGTTTTCGGCTGCACCTTCCGGCTGGGTTGTGCACGCATGCCCCTGCGCCGCAAGCGCAGCAAACCCCCACCCGGTTTTTGCCGGACAGCGTGCACATTGCCAACCAGTTGTATGGGCGGCGCATTCTGCTGGTGGATGACGACCCCATGATCCAGCACGCCATGCAGGCGCTGCTGGGCAGTTGGGGCATTGACTTGCGCTGTGCCGTAACCGGTGATGCCAGTGCCATCAAGGTGTGTGGATCGGATTGGCAACCCGAGTGCGTGTTGTGCGATTTCCGGCTGCCTGGTGCCATGGATGGCATTGAGATGCTGGACTATCTGCAAGACTGCTATCCGCAGGCGGTTGGTATCTTGCAAACCGGCGAGTTGGTGCAAACGGTGCAGGCCCGGGCCGAAGAGGCTGGCTACATGGTGATGTTCAAACCGGTGGATGCGTTGGTGCTGGCTTCGACCCTGGGTGCGGTGTTGAAACGGCATGGTGTGGAGCGTGTGGCATGAGCTTGACCAACCTGCTTTTACGCTTGCGCGCTCCGGTGGATGAGCCGGAAGTGGATCATGCCTTGTTTTTGCTGGGCTATCGCAATTTGCGGAGCTCAGGTTTCGGTCAAATTGTCTTGACATTTTTGGTGACTCTGGCCTCTTATGAGTATGCGCACGCGCTCACGCTTGGGATATGGCTTGGGTATTCGATTCTGGTTGGGTTGTTTTACTTTGTTCTGTTGTGGCATTTCAAGTTGAGTGCACATCTGCAGAAACCCGATAGGAGGATCACCAGACGCTGGCTGCGTTATCGCCGTGCGTTGCAATTGTTCAGCAGCATCGGTTGGGGCGCTACGAGTTTCCTAATGGCTCCGCAGGCCGCTGCCCATAACGCGTTCATCCTGATTGTTTTCACTGGGATTGTGGGACATTCAGCCTTCGCCAATTTGGCCAATGATTTTTTAGGTTCGATGGTGAGCGCCGGGGTCACCATGTTGATATTTGTTGCGTACTTGCCGCAAATTTACGGAGAGAACATTCTGACCATTGTTCTGGAGTATGGGATCTATGCACTTGCCCTGCTGGTTGCCATGCACCACACCCAAGCCTTGCTTCGCAACGCCATTCGCTTGCGCTTGGCCAATGAAGAGCTGGCCCGCAACAATGCCGAGCAAGCTAGGCGTGCCGACCAGGCCAACCGCGACAAATCCGAGTTCCTGGCCGCTGCCAGCCACGACCTGCGGCAACCGGTGCATGCCTTGTTGCTGCTGGTCGAAGCCTACCGCCAGCAGGTGCCTGCGGCCATGAACCACCCGCTGATGCAGCACATCACCCAGGCCGGGCAGTCCATCAACGGCTTGTTCAACGCCTTGATGGAACTCTCTCGCTTGGAAAGTGGCTCTGAAAAACCGACCCTGAGCGAATTTGATTTGCCAGAGGCCTTGCAGGGCGTGCTGGCGCGCTCGCAGCCCGAGGCGCAGGCCAAGGGTCTGCACTTGCGCAGCTTTCTGGCTCCCGGTCTGGAGCGCATGCGGGTGTGTACCGATCAAGTCCTGCTCAAGCGCATAGTCGCCAACCTGCTCAGCAATGCCTTGCGCTACACCCCGCGTGGCGGCGTGCTGCTGGCACTGCGGCGCTGCCATGGCGCGGCCTGTGGGTTGTGGATTGAGGTCTGGGACACGGGTATCGGGATTGCCCAGGCGGATCAGTCGCGCATTTTTGACCCTTATGTGCAAATGGCCAACCGCGAGCGTGACCGCAGCAAAGGGCTGGGCTTGGGGCTGGCCATCGTGCGGCACGCCTGCGAACTGCTGGGTTTGACGGTCAGCGTGCACTCTGTGCCAGGCCGGGGCACGCGCTTTCGGCTGGAGCTGCCCAGCAGGCTGATCGTTGCACACCCCAAGAGCCAGGTGTTGCTGCATTTTGCCCAGACCAAGAGTGATGGGGTGGTGCAAGCCGGTGTCTGGCTGCGCGGGCGGCGGGTCTTGCTGGTGGAAGATGACCCACTGGTTCAACTCGCCATGCAGGCGCTGCTGGGCAGTTGGCAGCTGGATGTGCGCTCTGCCACCCGTGGGGACGCTTCGGTGCTGGCGGTGTGTGCACCCGATTGGGTGCCTGAATGTGTGCTGTGTGATTTCAGACTGCCGGGCACAATGAACGGCATTGAGTTGCTCGACTTTTTGCAGCAAAAGTTTCCCGCCGCCATTGGCGTATTGATCACCGGTGAAATGCTGCCAACCGTGCAGCAAGCCGCCGAAGATGCCGGCTACATGCTGATCTCCAAGCCGGTGGATGCCGCCGTACTGGCCTATACCCTGGGGGCTTTGCTGGAGCGCCGAAACGAAGAAAGAAACCCATGAATATCTTGATTGTGGATGATCACCCGTTGACCTGCCAGGGCCTGGCCGCGCTGCTGGCGGCGACCCAGTCGGGGGCGCAGGTGCAAAGCGCCTATTCGGCTGAGCAGGCGCGTCTGGCCTTGCAAAAGTTGCCCGCGCCAGACTGGATTTTTTTGGACATCAATTTGCCTGATGACCCGCAACACCTGTTGTTCAAAAGCCTGTGTGAATCGACCCGGATTGACCACACCGTTTTGATCTCCGCCGATCCCGAGCACCGCCTGATTCGCACGGCACTGGCCGCAGGGGTGCGCGGATTCATTCCCAAAACAGCCGACCCCGAGCTGGTGCTGAACGGCTTTGCGCATATTTTGGCGGGTGAGTTTTACGTGCCACCCGCCCTGGCGGCCCAGTTGCACGACACGGCCAGCGCAGAGGCCGCCACGCGCAACCTGTCGCCGCGCTTGCAACAGGTGCAAGAGCTGTTGCTGCGTGGCACGGCCAATAAGGTCATGGCCCGCCAGCTTGGCCTGTCCGATCACACGGTCAAAGAGTATGTCTCTTCGGTGCTGACTTTTTATGGGGTCGCCAACCGGCTGGAACTGGTGCTCAAGCTGTCCCGAGACCCGGCGCATTAGCTTGAAGCAAGCTTGCAAGGCTAGTCCCCTGCAGCGGCAGATTCGCTGCATTAGCGGGTTTGAAACTATTGAAATAGTAGCTGCTTGCGCATTGTTCATGGACTCTAGAGGGCGATTTGTTCAATAGTTTTGGTTCAAATATGCTATTTTTCCGAGAATTCGCATGAAGGTGGTAACGTCTGGTGCCATGAGCACATTCAAGCAACTGGAAACGTTTGTCGCGGTCGCAGCCCGTGGGGGCTTGAGCGCTGCCGCCAAGTTTGAGGGGGTAGCCCCGGCCATCATTGGGCGCAGGCTCGATGCGCTGGAAGAGCGCCTGGGCGTGAAACTGCTGGTGCGCACCACCCGCCGGGTCAGCCTCACGCATGAAGGCAGTGCTTTTCTGGAAGATTGTCAACGCCTGCTGACGGATTTGGCCAATGCCGAAGCCAGTGTGTCCGCCGGGGGCATCAAGGCCAGTGGCCATTTGAGTTTGACCGCGCCCGCCGGGTTTGGCCGCCGCCATGTGGCCCCGCTGGTCCCACGTTTTCGTGAGCTGCACCCGGAGGTCACCGTGTCACTCAGCTTGAGTGACCGGGTGGTTGATTTGACCGCAGAAGGTTTTGACTGCGCCGTGCGGGTGGGTGACATGCCGGACTCTTCCCTGGTCAGCGTCCGCCTGGCCGACAACCGCCGCTTGTGTGTGGCCACGCCCAAGTACCTGCGGCAACACGGCACCCCGACGCATCCCCATGATCTGGCCAAGCTGGATTGTCTGACCATGAGCAGTGAGGCCTCACAAAGCCGGGGCTGGGCTTTTTCCCTGCCGCAAAAAGACGGCATGGAGGTGATTCACCTCAAGCCAGGTGGACCCATGAGTTGTTCGGACGGCGAGGTGCTGTTTGACTGGTGCCGCGCCGGATATGGCATTGCCTGGCGCAGCCTTTGGGAGGTGCAGGCGGAACTGGATTCGGGGGTATTGGTGAGTGTGCTGGACGATTTTGCCGCACCGCCCAACGGCATTTATGCGGTATTTCCCCAGCGCAAACATTTACCGCTGCGGGTGCGTTTGTGGGTGGATTACCTGAAACAACACTATGCACAACCGAGCTTCTGGAGTACACATGGCTGACCCGCAGGCGCTGACTCGAACACCCTCTGTGCCCACCATGCGCCAGGTGATTGTGTGTGCTGATGATTTTGCGGTGCACCAAAGTGCCTCGTTGGGCATGGCCAAGCTGGCCCACATGGGCCGTATCAGCGCCACCAGCGCCATGGTGCTGTCGCCACGCTGGGGGCAGGATGTTGCCTTGCTGCAAGACCTGCGTGGCCAGATCGACGTAGGCTTGCACTTGGACTGGACCAGCAGCTTTGCCATCGCCGCCGGGTACGGCATGCCGCTGGGAGCCGCCATGCGCCGGGCCGTGCTGGGCGGTTTTGACCAGGTACAGGCCAGCCGCGTGATCGAACGTCAGCTGGACCTGTTTGAGGCGCACTGGCAAGCTCCACCAGACTATGTGGATGGTCACCAGCATGTGCAGCAGTTTGCCGGGATTCGAGAGGCCTTGGTGCAGGTGCTGAGCCAACGCTACGCCACGTCAACCGTCCAACCCTACCTGCGTATCTCACGCGCGCCCGCAGGTCTGCGTGACATCAAAAGCCGAGTGATTGCCTGGATGGGAGCCAATGCTCTTGAAAAAAGAGCTGCTTGTGAAGGAATATTAAGTGCTAGAGCCCTGTTTGGCATCTATAACTTTGAGGGTGACTCAGCCCGCTATGCGACCTTGATGGCGCACTGGCTGGCGCGTGCACCGGCGGGCGGAATCCTGATGTGCCACCCGGCGCAAGCCGCCGAGCCGGGTGACGAGATTGGCGTGGCCCGAGCGCAGGAATTTGCTTACCTGGCCAGCCCTGAATTTGCAGCAGCGCTGGTTGCGGCCAAGGTGGAGATCGTTCGGGGACATGCTAGTAATCGCTGTTAGGCGTTGTCTTTGAGTTCATCATCGTTCATGCTGTAAGTTTATTTTTATGATGCCAATGGGGTATTGAACTAGTCCAACTGGAATGTGGATATTTGTTAAGTTTGTAGTAAGTTCAATGAAGTTATCGTGTTTGTCATGCGTGTGTATTTCAAAAAAATTTCAGAGGGAGGGAAAATTGATTCAATGCACGCAGCGCGAATCCGAGGTATTGGTTTTGCTGGCACATGGATTGAGCAATAAAACCATAGCAGCACGTTTGGGCATCAGCCATAACACCGTGTGTGACCATGTGTGCAGCCTGATTCAGCGCCACGGGTTGTCCAACCGCTTGGAGCTTGCCGTCCGTGCGAGCACCCGTCCGTGGCAAATTGGAAGTGATTCCGTGCCATATCAGCTGACCAAAGTTTACTCAATGACCACGGCCTCGAAGAAAAGCGAGTGGATGCTTTTCCGTTGAAAAGATGTCCAGCCCCTACATCTGTAGGGCTACATCTGTAGGATTGCCACGCCATGCGTCCAAGGTGAAACTTGGCAGCATGACCTTGTTCAGACCCGAAGTCCACCAAGCCCAAGCCGCCTAATGGCTGGGCAGCCCCCTTATCGTTTGCCGTGCTCACCACCGCAGCGCTGGGCCTGGCGCTGGCACTGGTAGCTTTTGCCGCCTGGGGTGAAGTCAACCGCAAAGCCCGCCTGAGCGGCCTGCTGGTGCCCAGCCTGGGCAGCCTGAGCCTCACCGCCACACAATCCGGCGTGCTGCGCCAACTGCCCATTACCGAGGGCCAAGTAGTCAAGGCAGGCGATGTGCTGCTGGTGCTGCACACTGAGCGCCAGAGCCTGCTCAACGGCAGCATGGGCGACACCACTGAGCGTGCGGCCCAGCACATCCTGGCCCGCCAGCAAAGCCTGAGCACCGAGCGCACCCTGCGCCAGTTGCAAACCCGTCAACGCGAAGACGTGTTGACCGACCGCATCCGCACCCTGCAAGCCGAACTGCGCCAGGCTGAAGAAGAGCGCAGCCTGCAACAGCGCCGCGTGCAACTGGCCCGCACCACCCTGACCCGCAACGAACAACTGGCCGCAGCAGGCTTTGTGGCAGCCGCCCAGGTGCAAACCAAACAAGAGGAACTGATCGATGCCGACGGCAGACTGCAAAGCCTGGAGCGTGCCCGCTTGGGGCTGCAGCAAGACCTGCAAGCCCTGCAAGGCGAACGCAGTGCGCTGAGCGCCCAACTCCAGACCGACCTGGCCCAGATCGAACGCAGCCGCTCCAGCCTGGACCAGGAAATGAGCGAAAACGCGGCCCGCCAAAGCACCGTGGTCACCGCCCCCTTTGACGGCACGGTGACCGCGCTGAACCTCAAACTGGGCCAGTCCGTGCAAAGCGGCCAAACCCTGGCCACGCTGGTGCCTGTGAGCAGCGGCGCACCGGGGCAGCAGCCAGCCCCGTTGCAAGCACAGCTTTTTGCCCCCAGCCGCACCGCCGGTTTTGTGCGCCCCGGCCAAACCGTCTATTTGCGTTACGACGCGTACCCGTATCAAAAATTTGGTCTGCACACCGGCCACATCACCACCGTGTCGGCCACGCCCTTTGCGCCCAGTGAGTTGCCGGCCAATCTGGCCCAGCAGCTGGTTGCCCAGGCGGGCAGCAATGAGGCGCTGTACCGCATCAACGTGCAATTGGATGAGCAAAGCATTCAGGCTTATGGCGAGTCCATGCCCCTGAAGGCTGGGCTGACGCTGGAGGCCGATGTATTGCAGGAGCGCAGAAAAGTATGGGAGTGGGTGCTGGAGCCGGTGTTGGCGGCACGTGCCCAGCTCAAAGTTCTGGGTGCTAAGCCCAAGGTAGTCTCCACAGGGAGTTGACTTGGAAATGTGCCGGAGGCTGAAAGTCCGACAGCGTTTTCGGATGATTTAATGGAGTGAATGATGAGAGAACTGAATATTTGTGAAGTGGGTGCTGTGGCGGGTGGGGATAGTTATATTGGTTGTTTTGGCGGAACAACCAGCGGCACTGTGAGCGCAGGTATTGGAAGTACAGTTGGCAAAGGGGTTTGGGGTTTTGCGGCTAATGTTGCAGCAGGAGTTGTTGGGAACGGGGTCTACTCTTGGTTTACCTCTCCTTCTTCGCCAACGCCAACGCCATCTACCGGCGGTGCTACGGGGAGTTGGTCATATGGAAACGGTAACGGCGCAACCGGCGGCGGTTACAGCGGAGCGGGTATAGGCGGCAACGTGTCAAGCGGTAGTACTGGTTCGAGCCATTTTGGATAAGGCGCGAGTTGAAATTCGAAGTGCAACTTTATAAATAGCGGATTGGGTGGGCAGATGTGAGAGCATTCCTGCCCATTCGACCACCAAGTCAAAGTTGCGAAGAGTGACTTACACGCAACTGACGGAACCAGTCTCCGCAACTGGAGATGAAGTTTTTAGCCAATGAGCTTCTGTTTCCTGTGAACTTGAAGATGATGCCATCAAGTGAAGGCAATGCATTTGGTGCGCAGGAAACTTGCGATCAACGGCTTAAATTCCCAAAGAGAAAGGCAGCTAATTTGTGTAAGAAAACTATTTCAAATATATTTAACCCGCCAAATCTAGACAGGAAATCACTTATACGATTTTGTTTTCAGGCCTTTTTGGTGACCACCATAGGAGCAATTATTGTCGTTGCTTTTACTCACGGGTTGATGCTGGCGATTGGGATAAAAGATACACGCCTACCGACTGACACATATAAAGGTTTTAATGTTAAAGATTTTCTTGGAGTGGTGATTTTTGCCCCCGTCGTAGAGACATTAATATTGGGTTTATTTATTAAAATAGCCTCATTTTTTTCAAATGAAAAAATCATTGTTTGCTGTGTTATAGCCGTGGTGGCCGCAATTTTCCATGGAATGAATGGAATCTATACTTTTTTTGGGCCAATGATTTTATTTTTTTCATTCTCATATTCTTTTATTTTGTGGCGAACGCATTCCTATAAATATGCCTACATTTCGGCTTGTGTACCCCACATACTTAATAATTTATCATCTTTTTTGCTAGTGGGTCTTCTTTGGAGAATTCAATAATTATATTTTTTGCTTGTATTTTTATCGAACTAATCGTGGCTCGGCATCGAGTTTGAGTAATTCCCGCCCATGTACCCCATCCTCCAATCCGAATCCAGCGAATGTGCCCTCGCCAGTCTGGCCATGGTCGCCAACGCCCACGGCTTGCAGCTTGACCTGTTCGACCTGCGCCGCCGCTTCCCAGTTTCGCTCAAAGGGGCCACGCTGCAACAGTTGATCTCCCACGCCGGGGCCTTGAACTTCAGCAGCCGGCCGCTGCGTCTGGAAATTGACGAGCTGGCCCAACTGGCGCTGCCCTGCATCCTGCACTGGGATTTGAACCACTTTGTGGTGCTCAAAAAAGTCGGGCGCGGCCACGTCACCCTGCTTGACCCGGCGGTGGGTGAACGCCGCCTGCCCTTGGCCGAAGTCTCGCGGCATTTCACCGGTGTGGCGCTGGAGCTGACCCCCAACGCCGCCTTTCAGCCCGCCGACCAGCGCCAGCGTGTGGCCTTGTCGGCACTCACCGGCAAGGTGCGCGGGCTCAAGCGCTCTTTGCTGCAGATATTTGCCGTGGCCGTGGTGCTTGAGCTGTTTGCCATTGCCGCGCCCCTGCTGAACCAACTGGTGGTGGACGATGCCATTGCCACGCATGACGTTGATTTGCTCTCGGTGCTGATCATCGGCTTTGCCCTGCTGCTGGTGATTCAGACCGCGGTGGGCCTGGCCCGCAGTTGGATGGTGCTGGTGCTGGGCCAGTCGCTGAGCCTGCAATGGGCCAGCAATGTGTTTGCCCATCTGGTCAAGCTGCCGGTGGAATACTTTGAGAAGCGCCACCTGGGCGACGTGGTGAGCTGCTTTGGCTCGGTGGGCAGCATTCAAAAGACATTGACCACCAGTGTGATTGAAGCCGTGCTGGACGGCATCATGGGCGTGGCTGCGCTGGGCATGATGCTGCTGTATTCGCTGAAGTTGAGTGCGGTGGTGGTCGGCTCGGTGCTGATTTACGGCGTGCTGCGCTGGGTGGCCTACCGCCCGTTTCGTGATGCAGCCGCCGAGCGCCTGGTGGTGGCCG
This sequence comes from Rhodoferax lithotrophicus, assembly GCF_019973615.1. Classification (GTDB taxonomy): domain Bacteria; phylum Pseudomonadota; class Gammaproteobacteria; order Burkholderiales; family Burkholderiaceae_C; genus Rhodoferax; species Rhodoferax lithotrophicus. The sequence continues at coordinate 1,200,068 of NZ_AP024238.1, forward strand.
CGCGTGAGAACACCCACTTTCTGGAAACCCTGCGCGCCATCACGCCGCTCAAGCTGTTTGGCCGGGAGCAAGAGCGCCGCGCCCGCTGGCAAAACTTGCTGGTGGAGGTGCAAAACCGCGATGTGCGCACCGCCAAGATGAACATCGGGTTCTCCACCGCCCACACCTTTGTCTCTGGTGCAGAAAACCTGCTGGTGTTCTGGCTGGGGGCGGGTTTGGTGATGCAGTCTGGCACAGCAGTGGCGGGTGCCACGACGGGCGCGGCACAGGTGTTCACCATCGGCATGCTGTTTGCCTTCATCAGCTACAAGGGCCAGTTCAGCAGCCGGGTGTCGGCGCTGATCAACTACGCGGTCGAAATCAAAATGCTCAGCCTGCATGCCGAGCGCTTGGGCGATATTGTGCTGAGCACCCCCGAGGCCAACGAGTTGCCCAGCAACGACCTGGCCCACCTGGAACCCAGTGTGGAGCTGAAAGGCGTGAGCTTTCGTTATGGCGAGGGTGAACCCTGGATTCTGAAAGAGGCCAACTTGCGCCTGGAGGCCGGGCAAAGTGTGGCCATCATCGGCCCCAGTGGCTGCGGCAAAACCACGCTGCTCAAGCTGCTGCTGGGTTTGCTGACCCCGCAAGAGGGCGATGTGATGTATGGCGGCATTCCGGTCAAGCACCTGGGAGTGCAAAACTACCGCCAGCGCATCGGCACGGTGATGCAGGAAGACGTGTTGCTGGCGGGCAGCATTGGCGACAACATCAGCTTTTTTGACGTGCAGGCGAATGACGAACACACCCAAGCCTGCGCCCAGGTGGCTGCTGTGCATGAGGACATAGCCCGCATGCCCATGGGCTACCAGACCCTGGTGGGCGACATGGGGTCGTCCCTGTCAGGCGGGCAAAAGCAGCGGGTGCTGCTGGCTCGGGCCTTGTACAAGAATCCGAAAGTGCTGGCGCTGGACGAGGCCACCAGCCATCTGGACATTGCCAACGAACACCGGGTGACACAAGCGCTGGCGCAGTTGCCGCTGACGCGCATCATCGTGGCGCATCGGCCCGAGACGATTGCCGGGGTGCAGCGGGTGGTGAGCTTGCAGCAGGGGCTGGTGCATGAGGTTGTGCGGATGTGAAGGATGGTTTCATCACTCTGCACATGCTGACCACCTGGGAACTAGGTTACCCAGCCCGTCGTTGGCCTGAACCTGTTTGAACGTAGGCTCGCCGCTAAAATCCGCGGGTGAATAAAACCCTTTCTGAACAACAAAAATCCTGGCTGATCCTGGCTGTTTTGTGGCTGGCACTGCTGATTCTGGCCTCCTTGCGACCCTTTGCGGTACCTGATGAGGGGCGTTATGGCGAAATCGGCCGCTGGATGCTGGTCAGTGGTGACTGGCTCACGCCACGCCTGAACGGTATTCCGTTCTTTCACAAGCCCCCTTATTTGTACTGGCTGGAAGCCATCAGTGTGGCCATTTTTGGGGTAAGTGAACTGGCCTTGCGCTTGGTGCCCGCCTTACATGCCGGGTTGATGCTCAGCGCGCTTTACCTTGCCGCCCGGCGTATCAGCACGGAGCGGATTGCCCGACGTGCGGTCATCATGCTGGGCAGCAGCTTGGGTTTTTTGGTGGGTGGCCAGTACATCAACCATGACATGCTGGTGGCCAGCTGGATAGGTGTGGCGATCTGGTGTTTTGCCTTTGCCTTCATGGCGGGTGATAAGCCCAACCCCGGGCTGGCACGTTTGGGGTTTGTGGCGTGTGCTTTGGGCATGCTCAGCAAGGGCTTGATTGGTTTGGCTTTGCCTGGACTGGTGATTCTGGTGTGGCTGATCTGGACGCGCCAGCTCAAAAAAATACTGCATTTCCCCTGGCTGAGCGGCTTGGCGCTGTTTTTGGCGATTGCGCTGCCCTGGTTTGTTTTGGCGCAGCGCACCTATCCTGAGTTTTTTAATTACATGTTTATTGGCCAGCAGCTCAACCGCTATACCGCAGCCGTGTACAACAACCCGCAGCCGGTCTGGTTTTATGTGCTGGCCTTGGCTTTGTTGTTATTTCCCTGGATGTTTTTCGCCTTCAACCAGATGCGTCGGGTTACGGCGACCACCTTGGCCTCAGAGGTCAGCATGACCGACACCTGGTGGAAGCTGTGCTGGTCCTGGTTGCTGGTGATTCTGGTGTTTTTCTCGATTCCAAATTCCAAACTGGTGGGTTATATCCTGCCGGTGGTGCCACCTTTGGCCTTGCTGGCTTCCATGGGCTGGCAGCGGGCCATGGCGCACCGGGCAGCGTCTGGCAAGATTTTTGCGGGCATTTGTCTGGTCAATGGTGTGATTGCTTTGGGCATTGTGCTGAAGGTGGGTGATGTCACCCGCGCCAGCCGCACGCAAGACCTGGCGCAAGTCCTGGCCTGCGCCGCTCAGCCCAGCGATACCGTGTATGTGTCGGATGCGTTTCCTTACGATTTGCCGCTTTACGCTCAAACCATCCAACCCATGGTGGTGCTTAACGATTGGCCCATGTTGCGCCAGCAAGCGGGTGATGGCTGGCAGCGCGAGCTGTTTGAGGGGGCTGATTTTGATGCTCACGCCGCCCAGGTGTTACAACCGCTGAGCGTATTGGCACAAGTTGCACACACACCTGGCCACTGGTTCGCCGGGCGCAGCGGCAGCACTTTGGTTTCCAATCAGCCTGGTTGGACGCTGTATTTCAAGGGTGCGGGCTGGGATTTGTACCGCTCGGGTGGCGGCACCGCAGAGGTTTCAGCGGCGAAAAGCCCAGAACCGGCTCAGCACAAAGGTTTGCCCGGCTGCAAACAGCAGCGCTAAAAAAAGCGCCAGCAGACTGGGTAAACCCAAGACCCGCAGTAGCAGCATAAACACCAGCTCGTTGCTGGCAAACCCTGCCAATGCGGTGGCGGCAAAACGCAGCAAGCTGGTGGACACACTGGTGCCAGCATCTTTGAAACTGAGCAACCGGTGGCCAGCGAAGCTGACCACAAACGCTACGCAAAAGCCCAGAGCATTGGCCAATTCAGGCCACATATGGCTTTGACTCAGTGCAAAGACACCCATGTGGGTTGCGGCAGCCGATCCGCCGACGGCCAAAAACCAGAAAGTTGATGCGTTCACGCTTGCGGTGTTGCTGGTGGCTGCTGTAATGGCAGACCCTGCCCAAGTCGCTGGCTGACCAGATAGTTGGGCCGTTGTTTCACCTCTTCGTAAATCCGGCCGACATACTCGGCCAGGATGCCAATGGAGAGCAGCTGAATACCGCTGAAAAACATCATGCCAACCACAATGGTGGCATAGCCCGGCACGGCGATGCCCGTGATGAAATATTCACCCACCACCCACACACCGTATCCCAGTGCAAGTATAGACAGCATGAATCCCGTCACGGTTAATGCTCGCAACGGCGCAATTGAAAATGCCAAAATTCCGGTAAAGGCCAGTGACAGTGAGCCAATCAAGCCAAAGTTGCTTTTGCCATCGGCGCGTGGCAGAGGCTCATAATCAATGGCTGTGCTGTTGAAGCCGACCCAGGCATACAGGCCTTTCATAAAACGGTTGCGTTCAGGCAGACGTTTCAGGGCTTCAACCACCTTGCGATCCATTAGCCGGAAATCCCCGGCATTGGCTGGAATTTTGACCCGGTTGCCCATGTTGACCAGTTTGTAAAACCAGCCGGTCAGTTTGATTTGTAAGCCCGACTGATCATGACGGGTTTTGCGCACGGCGTACACCACATCCGCACCTTCACGCCATTTGGCCAGCATGTCTGTGACCAAGGACACCGGGTGTTGCCCGTCGCCGTCCATCAACACCACCACATCACCCTTGGCGGCCTCAATACCAGCGGTGAGTGCGGGTTCTTTGCCAAAGTTGCGCGACAGTTTCAGGTAGACCAATTCAGGGTAGGTGTTGCAAAGTGCGTGCATCACTTGCGTGGTGTCATCACGGCTGCCATCGTCCACAATGATCAGCTCCACTTGGCTGCTTAATTGCTTCAGGGTGGCCAGAGATTCACGCAACAGCGTGCCCAGGATACGGGCTTCGTTGTAGGCGGGAATAACGCAGGAAATGGACGGGGACAGGGATGGGCGGGTCAGCATGGGCAGCATCATGCCAAAAGAAAACCCCGCACAGACCAAACTGGCGGGGTTTTTTAAGCTTTATGGGTGAAATGCCTAGCCTTTGTTGCTCAGGCAGTCTTTCATGAAGGCTTTGCGCTCATCACCTTTGAGTTTTTTGTCACCAGCGTCTTTGTTACAGGTTTTCATTTTTTCTTGCTGCGTGGTTTTTTTGCTGGCAACGGGGGCTGCAGGCTTGGCACTCAGGCATTCCTTCATGAAGGCCTTGCGCTCGTCGCCCTTTTTGTCAGCGGCTTCCTTGTTGCAGGTGGCCATTTTCCCTTGTTGGGCTGTTTTGGTTGCGGATGCGGCTGGGGCTGGGGCATCCGCAGCAAAGGCTGAACCGAAGGTCATGGAGAGGCTTAAGCCCAGAAGAGTCAACAGTTGCTTCATATGGTTTCCTTAAAAATCAGAGTAAGAGTCAAACAAAACCCCAAGCGGGATTCCATCACACAACGTGGCCTGAAGCAAACCCGTTGACCGGGTTTGTGCCGACGGGTCAACTTTGTCACACAAGCCGCCCCGTAAAATCAACGTATGCTGACTGTCAAAACCGAACTCCTTGAAGCCCTGCGCACTGCGCTGGAAGATTTACTGCCTGGCGCGGGTGCCAAAGCCGCGTTTGAGTCACCCAAAGTGGCGGCCCACGGTGACCTGGCCACCACGGCGGCCATGCAACTGGCCAAACCGCTCAAACTCAATCCTCGCCAATTGGCTGAAAACCTGTGCACCAGCCTGCGCAACACGCCTGCCTTTCAAACCTGGGTCGATGCGCTGGACATTGCCGGGCCGGGTTTTATCAACATCAAACTCAAACCGGCAGCCAAACAACAAGTGGTGCGTTCGGTGCTGGCGCAAACCACGCGTTACGGCACCCAGGCTGACAACGGCCAACGCATGCTGGTTGAGTTTGTGTCGGCCAATCCCACCGGTCCTTTGCACGTCGGGCATGGTCGTCAGGCTGCCCTGGGTGATGCGGTGTGTAACCTCTTTACTACCCAGGGTTACCAGGTGCACCGTGAGTTTTATTACAACGATGCCGGTGTGCAGATTGACACGCTTACCAAGAGCACGCAGCTGCGTGCCAAAGGCTTCAAGCCCGGCGACGTCTGCTGGCCTACCGACCCGGACAACCCACTGAGCAAAGCGTTTTACAACGGCGACTATATCCAGGACATTGCCAACGACTTCCTGGCCCAAAAGGCCGTCAAGGCCGATGACCGCGAGTTCACCGCTAACGGGAATGTGGACGACTACGACAACATCCGCCAGTTTGCCGTGGCCTATCTGCGCAACGAGCAGGACAAGGATTTGCAGGCCTTTAACCTCAAGTTTGACGAGTATTACCTGGAGTCCAGCCTGTACACCAGTGGCCGTGTGGAAGCTGCGGTGGGCAAGCTCATTGCCAATGGCAAGACTTACGAGCAGGATGGTGCGCTGTGGCTCAAGTCCACCGACTATGGCGACGACAAAGATCGCGTGATGCGTAAAAAAGATGGCACGTACACCTACTTTGTGCCGGATGTGGCCTACCACATTGCCAAATGGGAGCGCGGCTACACCAAGGTCATCAACATCCAGGGCACCGACCACCACGGCACCATTGCCCGTGTGCGTGCCGGCCTGCAGGCGGCCGATGTGGGTATTCCACAGGGCTACCCCGACTATGTGCTGCACACCATGGTGCGCGTGGTCAAGGGCGGCGAAGAGGTCAAGATCAGCAAACGTGCCGGCAGCTATGTGACGCTGCGCGATTTGATCGAGTGGACCAGCAAGGACGCGGTGCGTTTCTTTTTGCTCAGCCGCAAACCGGATACCGAGTACACCTTCGATGTGGATCTGGCCGTGGCCAAAAACAACGACAACCCGGTGTATTACGTGCAATACGCCCATGCGCGGATTTGTTCGGTGCTGGCAAGCTGGGGGGGGGATAAAGCAACTTTGGCGCAAGTCGATTTGAGTGCACTGGACAGCCCGCAAGCCCACGCCTTGATGCTGTTGCTGGCCAAATACCCCGACATGTTGGGTGCTGCAGCTGAAGGCTTTGCACCCCATGATGTGACTTTTTACCTGCGCGAACTGGCGGCCTGTTACCACAGCTACTACGATGCCGAGCGTATTCTGGTGGACGATGAGGCTGTCAAGCTGGCCCGGTTGGCCCTGGTGGCTGCCACCGCACAGGTGTTGCACAATGGTCTGGCAGTGTTGGGCGTGAGTGCTCCGCAAAAAATGTAATCGGGCAAATGATCATGGGAGATGTGATGAAAGTTCTGGATAAAAAGCAGCAACGCGGTGGTACCTTTCTGGGCTTTGTGCTGGGGTTGGTGGTCGGCTTGGGCGCCGCGTTGGCGGTTGCCGTGTATGTCACCAAAGTACCGGTGTCGTTCATGAACAAGATTGGCGGCCAAACGGCAGAGAAAGATGTTTCCGAAGCGCAGAAGAACAAAGACTGGAACCCCAATGCGCCTTTGTATGGGAAAAATCAGGTGAAGCCCCCCAGTTCAGTCGAAACGGTTTTGCCCGCACCGGTTTCTGCGCCAACCCCCCAGCCTGTACCTGCCACGGTTTCAGCCTCTGCGCCAGTGGCTGCTAAAGTGGTTGCTCCCACCAAGCTGGCTGGCAAACCGGAAGTGAAGCCTGAGGCCACACCGGTTACCAAGCCTGAACTCAAGCCAGCGGTCACTGCTGACCCGCTTGGTGATCTGGTCAAAGCCAGCACAGCAGCCAAGGATGCCGCTGCGACAGCCGAACCCTTCAGCTATTTTGTTCAGGTGGGTGCATACCGGACCCCTGAAGATGCAGAAGGCCAACGTGCCAAGTTGTCACTTGCAGGAGTGGAGACCAAGTTGTCTGAGCGCGAACAAGCCGGGCGAGTGGTTTACCGTGTGCGCACCGGCCCCTACGAAACGCGCGAAGCGGCTGATAAAGCCAAACTCAAGCTCGACACCATGGGTATTGAAACTGCACTGGTGCGTGTGCAGCGTTGAACTTTTTGAGCCTGTTGAGTTCTGATAGGCTGCTCATCAATTTATCGGAGATTCAAGTTATGCAACGCCGTCATTTTTTTACCGGGTTGAGTTCAGTCGCTGCATTTTCTGCCGTGGTGTCACCCTCTGCCGTGCTGGCGCAAGCTGGTGTGCCCCAGGCTGGCACGGACTTCATCAAACTCGACACGCCCGCTCCGGTGGAGACACCGGCTGGCAAGGTGGAAGTGGTGGAATTTTTCTCCTACATGTGTCCACACTGCAATGCCTTTGAGCCTGCATTCAGCGCGTGGCTCAAGAAAACACCCAAAGATGTCGTTGTGTACCGTGTGCCTGTGCCCTTTCTGGCCAGTTTTGAGGTGTTGCAGCGCATGTATTACGCGATGGAGGCCATGAATCTGGTCGAAAAACTGCATGCCAAAGTGTTTGCGGCTGTTCATAACGAACATCGCAACCTGAACAGTCTGACGGCTGTTGTGGACTGGTTGGCGGCACAAGGGGTGGATCGCGCCCAGTTCATGACACAGTACAACTCCTTCAGCGTGGCCACCAAAGCCAACCGCGCCAAACAGCTGACCAACGCATACCGGGTGGACGGCGTGCCCGCTCTTGGTGTGGCTGGACGCTATTACACCGATGGTTCCATGGCCAAGAGCATGGAACGCGCCTTGTTGGTGACTGATTTCTTGGTGGCGCAAGCGCGTAACGGTCGCTGATTTCACTTTGTATCCATGGGCGTAGCGAGTCTTGTCTCGCTACAATGGGACACATTTTTAGCAAGATTCGTGCCCCTATGAAATCTCCATTGTTGAACTGCCTTTTGTCCACCGCTTTGGTGGTGGCTGCGCCATGGGTTTGGGCTGAAAAAGCCGATCGTGATAAACCCATGAATGTCGAGGCTGACGCATTGCGTTATGACGATCTCAAACAAGTAAGTGTGTTCACCGGAAACGTGGTATTGACCAAGGGCACTATCTTGATTCGTGGCGGCCGGCTTGAGGTGCGCCAAGACCCACAGGGTTATCAATTTGGACTGGTGACTGCTGAGCCCGGCAAGCGGGCCTTTTTCAGACAAAAACGGGAGGGCCTGGACGAATACATCGAAGGCGAGGGTGAACGTATTGATTACGATGGCCGTGCAGACACCGTCAAATTCACCACCCAGGCCCAATTGCGGCGCTACCAGGGGGTAACGCTGAACGATGAATTCAACGCCGGGGTGATTGTGTACAACAACCTGACCGATGTGTTCACACTGGATGGCTCTCCTGCTGCGGGTGCCAGCGGCAGTGTGGGGCAACCCGGCGCACCCGCTGGCCGTGTGCGTGCCATGCTGACCCCCAAAAAAGAAGTTCCTTCAGCACCCACATCGGTCACTCCGTTGCGAGCAACCCCCGAACTTGGCGGAGCCAAACACTGATGGGTGCACTCCCCCCAAAGACAGTGCCGGTGCCAGAAGTCGCTGCGGTGAACTCACAGGACGACGGCGCTAGCAGCCGACTGGAAGCTCATCATCTGCAAAAGTTTTATGGCAGCCGCAAGGTGGTGAAAGACGTGTCGCTCACGGTGCGCAAGGGTGAGGTGGTTGGTTTGCTCGGGCCCAATGGCGCAGGCAAGACCACCTCGTTCTACATGATTGTGGGCCTGGTGCGGGCCAGCGCAGGGGACATCACCATTGATGGGCAATCCATCGAACACATGCCGATCCACCGTCGTTCCCGGCTGGGTTTGAGCTATTTACCGCAAGAAGCCTCTATTTTCCGCAAACTCAATGTGGAAGAAAACGTGCGTGCCGTGTTGGAGTTGCAGCATGATGCGCAAGGCCATCCGCTCAAAGCGGCTGAAATTGAGCAGCGCCTGACGGCCTTGCTGCAGGATTTACGGGTGGAGCATTTGCGTGAATCCAGTGCACTGTCGCTCTCAGGCGGGGAGCGTCGCCGGGTGGAGATTGCCCGTGCCCTGGCCACCCAGCCGCGCTTCATTTTGCTGGACGAACCCTTTGCGGGTATTGATCCGATTGCCGTGATTGAAATCCAGCGCATCATCAATTTTTTGAAAACCCGAGGTATTGGTGTGCTCATCACGGATCACAATGTGCGCGAAACGCTGGGTATTTGCGATCATGCCTACATCATCAGCGACGGCTCCGTGCTGGCGCAAGGTACACCAGCCGACATCATAGAGAATGCCGATGTCCGCCGGGTGTATCTGGGTGAACACTTCAGAATGTGATGACATGGTACCCACGCTAGTCACTTTGAGTACCACGCTGGCTGCGACGCAGCCTGAAGCCACATCTCTTCGGTCAGTCCAGGCCTGTGCTGGAGGGCATGGAGCCGCAGCCCTGAGCGTTTTGGGCGCTACTGCAGCTGGGGGCGACCTGGTGGTGTTATGAAGCAAGGTCTTTCCCTTCGTATTTCCCAACATCTGGCACTCACGCCACAACTTCAGCAGTCGATCCGGCTGCTGCAGCTCTCTACCTTGGAGCTCGGCAGTGAGGTGGATCAGATGCTGGATGAAAACCCGTTTCTGGAACGTACGGCTGAAGAGGCTGAACGTGAATCCTTTGGCCTGGCGCAGGCAGATGTGCCTGTTAGTTCCACCGATCTGGAGTTTGAAAATGCTACTACTTCAGGAGCTACTGACGCTTATTCATCAAGCACTACAGCCTCAAAAGATGTTGAAGAAAGCAGCTTTTCAGCAGAGGATGGCCCTAGCTGGGATGGCGACGGCAGCGTCAGCCTGAGCCCGGACGACGGTGAATGGGGTGGTGAAGCGCGTGCCAAAGGCAACAACCTCAGTGGTGACGACGAGATGGATGCGACCGAGCTGGCGCGTAACCAGGAGTCGCTGCAAAGCTTTTTGCATCGTCAGGCATTGGCACTGCGGCTCAGCCCCGAAGACCAGGCGGCCCTGCGGTTTTTGATCGAATCCCTCAATGATGACGGTTATCTGGAAGATGATCTGACTGAATTGGCACGTGGTTTGGCGGGAGATGATGCCGAGCAAATTGAAGAACTGGTGCATCATTTCACTGTAGCCCTGCGTTTGCTGCACACCCTGGAGCCCACCGGCGTCGGTGCGCGTGGTTTGGCTGAATGCCTGAGCCTGCAGCTTGCGGCCCTGCAAAAAGACACGGATCTGGACATTGATCTGGATGTGGTGGATGTGGCCCTGCGCATCTGCGCCCAACCGATGGATTTGCTGGCCCGGCGTGACATCAAGCACCTGATGCCGCTGTGTGAGGCCAGTGAAGCCATGGTGCGTAGCGCGATTGGTCTGATTGGTCGTCTGGAACCCAAGCCGGGGCGCCGTTTTGTGGATGTGGAGCGCAACATCGTCGTGCCCGATGTGTTGGTGGTGCCCGTCGGCCAAGGTGGCCAGATGAAGTTCCAGGTGCGTCTGAATCCTGAAGTGATGCCACGCCTGCGTGTCCATGACATCTATGCCAACGCGCTCAAAGGGCACAAAGCCGGGGGTAATGATGCGGCCAACTTTGCCGCCTTGCAGCAGCGTTTGACTGAGGCACGCTGGTTCATCAAAAACATCCAGCAGCGTTTTGACACTATCCTGCGCGTCAGCAGCGCCATTGTGGAGCGGCAAAAAAGCTTTTTTGTGCACGGCGAGCTGGCCATGCGCCCGCTGGTGCTGCGCGAAATTGCCGATGAACTCGGTTTGCACGAGTCCACCATCAGCCGCGTCACCACCGCCAAATACATGGCCACACCGTTTGGCACGTTTGAGCTGAAGTATTTCTTTGGTTCCGGCCTGGGCACCGAGTCGGGTGGCAATGCTTCCAGCACGGCGGTGCGTGCCCTGATCAAGCAGTTTGTGGCCGCCGAAAGTCCCAAAAAACCCTTGAGCGACAACCAGATCGCCGACATGCTCAAAGAGCAAGGCATCGAATGCGCCCGCCGCACCGTGGCCAAATACCGCGAAGGTCTGCGTATTGCACCAGCTTCGCTCAGAAAAGAACTGTGAAACCGTGCGGTGAACGCTGTTGCCTTGCGATCAATGTGTTTCGCTTCAACAGCAGATCAGGAAAATCATGAACCAACTCCAACTCTTCCTCCCCTGCGCCGCCGGCGTAGAAGACTACCTGGCCCCTGAGGTGCTGCGTATCACCGGCCTGCCGCCGGGCTGCATCACCAAGCAACGCGGTGGCGTGGCGGTGCGCACCTCGTTCACCCAGGCCATGCTGCTCAACCTCTACAGCCGCCTGGCCCAGCGCGTGCTGGTGCTGCTGAGCTACACCGAATACCGCCACGAACAAGACCTGTACCGCGCCGCCTCCGAGGTGGCGTGGGAGCGCTGGTTCACCCCGCGCGAATCGATCAAGGTCGAGATCACCGCCCAGCACAGCCCGCTGACCTCGCTGAACTTTGCCGCGCTCAAGATCAAGGACGCCGTGTGTGACCGCTTTCGCACCGTCGCCAATGGCGTGCGCCCCGATGTCAACACCCAGTGGCCTGATGTGCGCCTCTATGCCCACCTGACCACCGACAGTTGCTCGCTCTACATCGACACCTCGGGTGAACCGCTGTTCAAACGCGGCTGGCGCGAAGACAAGGGGGATGCCCCGCTGAAAGAAACCCTGGCCGCTGCCATGATCGCGGCCAGCGGCTGGTTTGAGGGCGACGACGACCTGAAACCGCTGTACGACCCCTGCTGCGGCAGCGGCACCATCGCCATTGAAGCCGCGCAAATGGCCTGCAACATTGCTGCGGGCAGCCGGCGCCGCTTTGCCTTCGAAAAATACCTGTCGTTTCGGCGTAGCGATTGGGATGCTATAAAAAAAGAAGCTTCTGACGCAGAAGTGGTCAGGGATCCAGGCCAAAAACCCATTATTTTCGGCAGTGATGTGTCACACCGCATGGTGGACTTTGCCCAGCGCAACGCCGAGCGTGCCGGTGTGGCCGATGTGATCGACTTCCGGGGTGGTGATGCCTTGCAGCGCATGCCTCCGGTGGAAGGTGGTGGTGTCATGCTGCTCAACCCGCCCTATGGCGAGCGCATCGACGTGGGTGGCGTGGCCAAAGGCGGGCCGCGTGATGCGTCGGGTTATGAGGACGATGCCAACCAGCCGCGTTTTGGCGCACGCGAGTTGCCGCAGACCGAGGGCTCAGGCGAATTCTTCAACCAGTTGGCCAGCCACTGGAAGAAAAACTATTCTGGCTGGACCGCCTGGGTGCTTACCCCTGATCTGAAGCTGCCCGGCAAAATGCGCCTGAAAGAAACCCGCCGCGTGCCAATGTGGAATGGCCCGATTGAATGCCGCCTGTTCCGCTTTGACATGGTGGCGGGCAAGATGGCGGGTAAACCCGCTGCGACGAACTGAGCCGCTGCCGATGCCTCTCACCTCTGCAGCCGACCGCCAGCACACGGTGGTACTGGACACCAATATCGTCCTGGATGCCTTTGTCTTTGACGACCCGGCGGCGCGCCCCCTGAAAACCGCGCTGGCCTCACACCAGCTGCAATGGATCGCCACCAAAGCCATGCGCGACGAGCTGGCGCGGGTGCTGGCCTACCCCAAGGTCACACCCCGCATGGCTTTCTACCAGGTGAGTGCCGAACACGTACTGGCCCAGTTCGACGGCCAGGCCATGCTGGTCGACACCGCGCCCAAAGCCGCCGTCACTTGCAAAGACCCAGACGACCAGAAGTTCATCGACCTGGCCGTGGCCCACAAAGCCTTGTTGCTGAGCAAGGACAAGGCCGTACTTTGTATGAAAAAAAGGCTTATAGCACTTGATGTGAAAGCGCAAGTAGCTATTGAATAAATAGCAATTGGTCTTGACCTGCGGGTGTCAAGTGGCACTGTGTGCTGGGGGAGCGGGCTTCTATCATGAAGTTCACTCCACTTCCGGCCTTGCCCATGAACGACACCATCACCGACTTTCTTGCCACACACCGCATCCACGAGGTGGAATGTGTCATCCCCGACATGACCGGCATCGCCCGCGGCAAGATCCTGCCCAAAGACTTGTTCTTGAGTGCGGGCGAGATGCGTCTACCCAAAAGTGTGTTGCTCAACACCGTCAACGGCCAGCAGCCCGACAACGGCCCGTATGTGGGCGAGACCGACCCCGACATGGTGTGCCTGCCCGACATCAGCACCGCCCGCGTGGTGCCCTGGGCGGCCGAGCCGGTGGCGGTGGTGATCCACGATTGCCATGAAGACGACGGCTCGCTGGTGCAACTGGCCCCGCGCAGCGTGCTGCGCCATGTGGTCTCGCTCTATGAAAAACAAGGCTGGAAACCGGTGGTGGCCCCCGAGATGGAGTTCTACCTGGTGGCGCGCCAGCAAAACCCGCATGAACCCTTGCAGCCGCCGCTGGGGCGCACCGGCAAGTCCGAGGCCGGTCGGCAGTCGTATTCGATCGACGCGGTCAACGACTTTGACCCCTTCTTCATGGAGTTGTCGCAGTTTTGCAGCGTACACCGGTTGGGGGTCGAAACGTTGATCCACGAAGCCGGGGCCGGCCAGATGGAAATCAACTTCAGCCACGGTGACCCGATGGACCTGGCCGACCGGGTGTTCCTGTTCAAACGCACCGTGCGTGAAACCGCGCTGCGCCACGGCATTTTTGCCACCTTCATGGCCAAGCCGATGGAGATGGAACCCGGCAGCGCCATGCACATCCACCAAAGTGTGCTGGATGCCGACACTGGTCAAAACATCTTCTCCCATGCCGATGGATCAGCCAGTGAGCTGTTTAACCACTACATTGGTGGCCTGCAAAAGTACGTGCCGCAGGTGATGCCGATGCTGGCCCCGTATGTCAACTCCTACCGCCGCCTGTCACGCTTCATGTCCGCGCCGATCAACGTGCAGTGGGGGCTGGACAACCGTACCTGTGGCATCCGTATCCCCAAGTCCAACCCGCAAAACCGCCGGGTGGAAAACCGTGTACCCGGTGTGGATGTGAACCCCTACCTGGCCACCGCCGCCACTCTGGCCTGTGGTTACTTGGGGCTCATGGAAAAGATCAAACCCTCCGACCCGATGGACAGCAGCGCCTGGGACCTGGACTATGAGTTGCCGCGTCACCTGGAGGATGCCATCACCCGCATGCGCGGGTGTGAGGCGATGGCCGAGGTGCTGTGGCCGTCGTTTGTGAAAGCCTTTTGCGCGGTCAAAGAGCTGGAATACGCCACCTACAACCGGGTCATCAGCTCGTGGGAGCGCGAGCATTTGCTGCTGCTGGTGTGACGGCAAGCGCACGATTCGCGCCTGTCGATGCGCCTGAACGCCTCAGTTGCGCTATGAGTTCAATGGATGGAGGCCGGACGTTTTAATGTCCGGCCTGCCACTTCACTCGCTTTTGTTTTGTTGACTGGGTGTTGTTAGATTAACAACCTGAGTGTCGCCAGCGTTGCCCTGAGTTTGAGCTTTCTTTTCAGTCAGATAGTCGTGAATGGGCTTCAAATCAGCAAACGCTTTGGCATCTTTTTTAAATGCAGAATCCATTCGATCCTGTACATCTATGGCCCATTTTTTGAGTCGTGCCAGAAACTCGACTCGTTGGGGATCACGGCTGATGAAGTCTTTGTACCATCCATTGCTGCCCCAGGGGGTTGTTGCATCGCGATCTACCCCATACTGCTCTGGATTCACATCAACGACATACACAAGCCTTCTTCCATTCGCTTCATATCTGGTGAATGTTGTGCGAAGAACTGTTGGTGGAATTTCCACACCGGCATCTTTCATGCTGACCAATATTTGTTGGAACTCACCTGTTGGCGTTGAGAAGAAACTGACGAGGTGATTGATGGTCACACAATTCACATCCTTGAATTCCCCGCCAATCGATCTTTTCCACAAATAATTTTCACGCTTGCAGGGTGTGTCTGTCCAATCGCTCATGTTAGTTTGTTGCAGATTTGCCGTTATGTCCAAACCGACAAGATATTTTTTGTTTCTTTCTGAAAACATCGCTACCCGCCCAAGGGGAACAACGACTCCTGTCGAATAATTCACCTTCGAATACATCAGTTGCATCTCTTCGCCAATTTTGAGAATTGGATAGTCGCCCACCGTGTTTTTGGTGTCGATCTTTTGAAATTTCTCTGTGGCAGGCTCGTATTGTGAAAACAGGCTTTTTTTGACAAACAGGTCTTGTGAAGATGCTGATGCTGCCATCAGCAGGGCCATTGTTGTGATCGAAATCTTTTTAGCGCTCATTTTTTCCCTCAGGTTAAGTTGAACATGTTCGCATCAAAATTTTTGTGCCACAGCTTGCAGTTCGCTCATTTCACGTGACCCATTCTGTTGACTGGTACTTGCGCAAAACGCACATCCGAACATGGATGCACGCTTAATTTGTTATTGGTGACTACGCGCCGCAGCACTTCTTGTATTTTTTGCCACTGCCACAAGGGCAGGGGTCATTGCGGCCCGGTTTCTCGCCCACATGCACGGTTTCGACACGCGGGCCAATTTGCCGCCAGAGTTCGCGCAGGTCATACACCGCCCACATGGCATCGGCAAAATCGTCCAGCCGTTGCTCGCTCATGCTGGGCACGCTGTCGTCTTCAAAGGCCGGCACGGTGGCGGGTTCGGTGTCGTCTTCGGTCAGTGCCACGATACATTCCAAGGCGGCATCCAGCACTTTGGCCGCTTCCTTGTCACGGGGTGCGGCCCACTCATCCGGCCAGCTTTCCACCGCGTACATAAAACCAATGGCCCAGATTTGGCCAAAGGAGGGAATCGGCGCGTCGTCCATCTCGGCGCGTTGCTCATCTGACAGGGCCGCAATGGCGGAGCGTAAATCCATCACCTCGGGCTGGTAGGCGCGTTCATCGTCGAGTGACTCAATGCGGGCATCCAAAGCTGCTGCCACCTCGTTGAAGCGGCGCATCCACAGCGCAAAAAAGCGCTGGAACTGGGCATCATCGACAAACAAGGGGGTTTCGCTGTCATCTTCCAGATCCAGCAGCACATTGAAGTACTCGGTGGCGGGAATCACCCGGCGACAGCACACTACGGCCGCCATGAAGCCTTCACAAAACTCCCATTGCGGGGTTTCGTCAAAGCGGGTGCGCAGGTCGTCCAGGATGGTGTCGAGTTCGTCAAAGTCGGTGCTTTGCAGGATATCTGTGGCAGAAGGCGGGGTAAGCGCCTCGGGTGGGGTGGGTTCGATGGTCATGGTAATGTGGTTCCGAATGTGAATGGCTGCATTCTGCCTCGTTGCGAACGGTTATCCTCGGCAGGTTGATTTTCAGATGACAAACCATATGTACAAACTGAATTCTTTTGCCCTGGCCTTGCTGTTTTCACTGGGTCTGGTCGCCTGTGGTGGCGGGGGAGGGGGTGGCACCACGACCCCATCTGGTTCGGTGCTGCCTGAGGTCCCCGTCAGCATCCCGGCTTCCACCTACCTGGCGGGCTCGGCAGAACTGGGGGGCTGGAATGTGTTGCAGCGGGCCCGCGTGTTGTGCGGTTTTGGTGCCTTGACACAAAACACCCAGCTTGATGCTGCAGCGCTCAGCCATGCACGCTACCTCAACAGCATCTCGCTGGCCAGTGGCACCTCCATCCTGAGCCACTACGAAACCGTCACCACGGACCCCTATTACACCGGCTATTACCCATGGGATCGCACCACCTACTGGGGTTACGGCAATCAGGTCGCTGAAATCATTGAAGCCACGTCCTGGACTTACAGCAGCGGCTACACCTCACCACTGCAACAGCGTGGTGCAGACTCCATGCTCACTCTGCTCAATACCGTCTATCACCTGATTGGTGGTATGTATGACGGCGCGGACGTGGGGTTTGGGGCGGATTTGCAAACCGTGGCCCGTGGTGTTTACTGGCACGAAGAGTACCGTTTTGGCTCACTCAACGGCTATCAAAACAGTGCCCGTCGCATCAAACTGGGTGCCGGCAATCTGGCCACCTACCCCTGCCAGGGCAGCACCGGGATTCCAACAGTCTTTGTACCTGCCAACGAAAGCCCTAACCCGTTTCCCGCCATGACCAGCACCAGCCAGACCGTCGGGCCACCGATTTACCTCAAGGTGGATGCGGGACAGGTGCTGAACGTCACCTCCAGCAGCATCACTCAAGGTGGTGTGCGCGTGCCCACCACCGTGCTGACCAACGCCAACGACCCCAATCTGGACAGTTATGGGCAGCCGTATATCCGTACCAACGAAGCTTTTGTGGTGCCGACCAGCGCTTTGAACCCCAGCAGCACCTACCAGGTGAGCTTGTCGGGCACCATCAATGGCGCGCCGTTCACCCGCAGCTTCGCCATGAGCACCGGACAATAGGCGCTTTTGAACATCCAGTCTGACCCGTCCCATGAAACACCTGATTCTGCCCCTGCTGCTGGCCACTTCCACCTGCCAGGCATCCCTGTGCGAAAGCGGCCATCGCCAGTCACCGATCAACATCACGGCTGAATCGGTGGCGGCGAAAAAACTGCCCGCGATGACGGTGGACTACCGCAGCGCACCACTCAAACTGGCCAATGACGGCCACACCTTGCGCGTACGTTTTGACAAAAGCGGCCAGTTGGTGATCGGCAAGGAGCGCTATACGCTGCAGCAGTTTCACTTTCACACCCCAGGGGGTGATCAGATCAAGGGTGAAAAATTTCCATTTGCCGCGCACATCCTGCACAAAAGCGCATCAGGCCAGTTGTTGGCCATTGTGGTGCCGTTCCGCTTGGGCGCTGAAAACCCGCTGCTGACACGTTTGCTGCCACAGATTCCCGCCAAGGTGGATGGCGACCACAAGCATCCCGACCAACAGGTCAGCGCCCAAGACCTGTTACCGACCCACCTGGCCTACTACCGCTATAGCGGCTCACTGACGGCCGCACCCTGTACCGAGGGCGTGGAGTGGCTGGTGATGAAGCAGCCGCTGGAACTCTCTGCGGCGCAATTGACCCAATGGCAACAACATTTCAAAGACAACATGCGCGGGGTCAACCCCTTGTATGGGCGTGCCGTGTTTGAAAGCCAGTGACTGCGGGCCGGTAAAATCATCCGGTGCGGGTTTGGCCCGCTTTTCCAGTACCCCACACCCTCTGCGTGCTGCGCTTTGCCCAGCACACCAGAAAAGTGAGTCGTATTGGCCTCAAGTCCAAGCAAATAAAGCGCAAACAGCTATTTAAAATATAGCATTTCAGGATTCCCCCATGTTTTTCCAATTGCCTCAAAATATGGCCGCGCCAAGCCTTGCGCTGGCGGCCTTGCTGCCCCTCTCTACCGCCTGCCTGGCTCAGGCAAGTGTCCCGGACGCATCTGTCAGCCCGGCCCCCGCGGCCTCAGCCGCTGCGGTCAAGGCCAAACCTGCAGCCAAACCAGCCCCAAGCGCCAAAGCCAAACCTGCTGCCAAGGCCGATCCGCTGATGGGGATCGCCGTTACGGTCACCCCCGAGATGACGGGGGCTGGCATTGTCTCCAGTGGGGTCAAGTTACCTGCCATCCCACCCGTGACCGGCAACCGCAAAAACCCGGTGGCCAGCTGGGGCAAACCCTTGCCTTATCCCATCGTGATTGCCGACCGGCGCAACAACCGCCTGATCGAAGTGGCCCCCGACAAATCCATCGTCTGGGAATTTCCGTCACCCAGCCTGGCGGTTTACCGTGGCAATGAAGACGTGAACTTCTCGGTCGACGGCAGCCAACTGGCGGTGAGTGAGGAAGACAACTTTGATGTGCACCTGGTCGACTACAACCAACGCGCCCTGACCTGGACCTGGGGTGTGCCCGACCACCGCGGCAGCGGCAGCCACATCCTGAACTACCCGGACGATGCCCATCTGCTGGCCGACGGCAAGTTTGTGACTGCCGACATCCGCAACTGCCGCATTCTGATCATTGACCCCAAAACCAATGACATCGTCACCCAGTGGGGCACACCGGGCCAGTGCAAACACAACCCGCCCAGCCAGCTGGCACACGCCAACGGTGCCACGCCTCTGGAAAACGGTGACTTGCTGGTGACCGAGATCACCGATGCCTGGATTTCACGCATCACCCGTGACAGCAAGGTGTTGTGGAGCGTCAAGGCTCCCGGCATGCACTACCCGTCGGATGCCTTCCCCACGGTGGATGGCAAACAAATCATCGTGGCCGACTTCTGGAAACCCGGCCGTGTGGTGATTTTTGACCCGGCCACGCGCAAAGTCACCTGGGAATATTTCTACAAGGATGGTGAAAAAGCGCTGGACCACTCCTCCATTGCCCGCGAATTGCCTGACACCGGCGACATCCTGATCGTCGATGATCTGAATGACCGCGTGATCGTGGTCGACCGCAAGACCAAGGACATCATCTGGCAATACGGCGAGAAAAACAAAAAAGGCCACACCCCTGGCTTGTTGAACTACCCCGACGGCTTTGACATCGATGTGTTCCACGACTGGAAGACGGCGCTGAAGAAATAAACGGCTGTCGCACGGCGCAAGGTGTGACGGCCACGTGGTGCACCCAGCGCTGAACCCAGGCCAGAGGCACTTTCCCGCATGAACCGCTACGTCTTTTTTGCACTGCTGGCCGCTGTGCTGTTTGGTGCCAGCACGCCCCTTGCCAAATGGCTGGTCGGTACGCAGCCGCCCATCTTGCTGGCAGGCTTGTTGTATCTGGGCAGCGGTGTCGGGCTGACCCTGATTCGGCTGATCCGCGACCGGGGCTGGCAAGCTTCTGGAATGGCTGCCGGGGAGTGGCCATGGTTGCTGGGGGCGATGTTTTTTGGCGGCATGGCCGGACCGGTGGCGCTGATGTTCGGGCTCACCTCCACCTCTGGCTCCACTGCTTCCTTGCTGCTGAATCTGGAATCGGTTTTGACCGCCCTCATCGCCTGGGTGGTGTTCCGGGAAAACGCTGACCGGCGCATCGTGATCGGCATGACGGCCATGTTGGCGGGCGGCGTGGTGCTGTCCTGGCCTTCTGACTTCAATGGTCAGCAAGACTGGACGGGCGCGGTTTGCCTGGCGCTGGCCTGCCTCTGCTGGGCCATTGACAACAATCTGACGCGCCGGGTTTCTGCCTCCGATGCCCTTTTCATCGCGGCCAGCAAAGGGGTGGTGGCAGGTGGCGTGAACACTGTGCTGGCGCTGTCTCTGGGGGCAACGCTGCCCACCGGATTCACCTTGTTGGTCACCCTGGCGGTTGGCTTTGTCGGCTATGGGGTGAGTCTGGTGTTGTTTGTGTTGGCGCTCAGGGGGTTGGGCACGGCGCGGACCGGGGCTTATTTTTCAATCGCCCCCTGGATGGGCGCGGCCATTGCGGTCTTGGTCTTTGGGGAATCGACCCCCATGGCGTTTTGGCTGGCCGCTGCGTTGATGGGCCTCGGGGTCTGGTTACATCTGACCGAGTCGCATGTGCATGAACATACCCACTTGCCGATGGCACATGAGCATGAACACACCCACGATGAACATCACCAGCATGAGCACCCGTTTGCCTGGAGTGGCGCAGGCGCTCACCAGCATGCCCATACACATCCGTTTTTTCGGCACACACATGCCCATTTCCCCGACATTCACCACCGGCATGAGCATTGACATTGCCAGCTCAGGCGGGCTCAGATAGCGCTCCGCAAGCCACCAATTCATCCAGCACCGCGTCAAACGCCGCCAGCATTTGCGCCACATCGGCGGCCGTGGTGGCCGGGCTGCACAGCAGCATGTTGTGAAACGGGGTGATCAGCACCCCCCGGTTGAGCAGGGCCAGGTGGATCAAGTGCTCCAGCTCGGCATCCATCATGGCTTCGGCTTGTGTGCCGTTGACCGGTGGCACGGAGCCAAACTGGAACTCACAGCGTGCCCCGACCTGCGTCACACACCAGGGCAGGCCGTGGCGGCTGATGCAGGCACGTAAACCATCGGCCAGCTGGGTGCACAGCGCCAGCATGTGGGCAAAAGCGGCATCAGTGGCCACCTCGGCCAGGGTGGCACGCATGGCCGCCAGGGTCAGCCGATTGGCGGTCAGCGTGGTGCCAATGCCCGAATGCCCGGGTGGCGCATCCTGCTTGGCCTGTGTGGCACGGGCGGCCAGATCATGGCTCATGCCATACACCGCACACGGCAGGCCACCGGCAATCGGTTTGCCCAGCACCAGCGCATCGGGCTGCAGGCCATGGGCCCGGGCGTAACCGCCGGGGCCGCTGCTGAAGGTGTGGGTTTCGTCCAGTACCAGCAGTGTGCCGTGCTGGCGGATCAGCGCTTGTGCCGCTTCCCAGAAACCCGGTTGTGGCAGCACCATGCCGATGTTGGTCATCACCGGTTCGGCCAGCACGCAGGCGATGTCGCCGCTTTTTAACGCTGCCTCCAGCGCGGGCAGATCGTTGAACTCAATCACCACCGTGTGTTGGGTGAGGTCGTGCACCTGGCCGAGCAGGCTGTCACGCTGGCGCGGCTGTCCGTTGACCAAGTCAACAAACACATCGTCCACCGTGCCGTGGTAACAGCCGTTGAACACCAGCAGTTTCTTGCGCCCAGTGGCGGCACGCACCCAGCGCAGCAAAAACCGGTTGGCATCACTGGCTGAGAGGGCGCTTTGCCACACCGGCAGGCCAAAGCGGCGGGCCAGCTCTGCACCGACCCAGGCCACGTCTTCCCCGCTGAGCATGGTGGTGCAGCCATGGGCCACCTGGGTTTGCACCGCCTGCACCACGGCGGCTGGCGCGTGGCCAAACATGGCCCCGGTGTCACCCAGGCAGAAATCCACGTAGGTGTGGCCGTCTGCATCGCTCAGGTGCGCGCCTTGGGCGCTGGCCACTTGCAAGGCAAACGGGGTCGACCAGTCGCTCATCCAGTGCAGCGGCACACCAAACAGCCAGTGGGGCGCTGCCGCTTGTGCCAGAGCCTGTGACTGGGGGTGTGTGCTGATGAAACGCGCGCGCTGCTGCTGCGCCATGGTGTCCCGTGGTGAGGAAGTATTTTGAAGCATTTTGAGGCTCTAGACCTTGTTTTACCTGCGTAAGTAGCTCTGTTTTCAGGAGCTATGAGAAGGCTTGGGTGCAGGTGGTCGGGTTGGGTGAATCAGGACTGCATGCGTGGTGAGGAACTCAGTCAATGCCCAGCAACTGGGCCAGCGCGGCGGTGTCCATGGCCCCGTTGTGGCTGACCACCTCACCCGTGTGGCGGTTTTTGGCCACTAAAAAGGGCACCGAATCCACGCCCAAACGGCTCAGCAGGTCGGTGTTTTTCTTCACTGTGGTCACCAGCTCGTCGGAAGGACTTGGTGCCGACATACCGCCGGTGCCTTCCAGCAAAGATTGTTCATGGGCGGTCATGGCTTCCAATGGGTTGGCCGCAGTCAACAGGGCCGCGGCCTGGGACAGACTCTTGCCCTGGTTGAAGGCAATCGGAATCCAGACAAATTTCACCTTGTTGTGCAACGGTATCGAGGCTTGCCACAGGTGGCCACAGTGCGGGCATTGCGGGTCAAACAGCACATACACCGCCTGGGCACTCATCAGCGCGCCCACCGTGAACCCTTTGCCGCCTGCGGCCACGGTGTCATAACTTGACGCGGTGATGGCCGCCGCTGCGGGTGCAGCGTCGGGTGTGGGTGCATCCTGTTTGGAGCAGGCAACCAAAGACAGCGCCAGTGCGGCGCTCAGGCCAAGGGACAATGCAGCAGATTTCACAGGGTTTCTTTCTCGAAAATGGAAGTAGCCGCCATTTTGGCAGTGAATCCGTTTCCTCCGCGCTTGCCCCGCCCTACCACCCCAGGGATTAATCTTTGAACTCTGGCGCACGTTTGCCCATGTGGGCCATGATGGCCTCTTGTAAATCGTTGCTCATCAGCATGGCGGCGTTCCAGGTGGCCACATAGTTCAGGCCGTCGGCCACCGTGTGGTCACGGGCGTAGGTGATCATTTCCTTGGTGCCCCTGATGGACAAAGGGGACTTTGCCGCAATGGTGGCCGCAATTTCACGTACCCCGGCTTGCAGCGCTTCGCGCGAGTCAAACACCCGGTTCACCAGGCGCATGTCCAACGCTTCGGCGGCGCTGAATTTGCGGCCGGTGTAGGCCAGCTCACGTGCCATGCCTTCGCCAATCAGCTTCGGTAAGCGCTGCAAGGTGCCCACGTCGGCGGTCATGCCAATGTCGATTTCCTTGATGCTGAAGCTGGCATCACTGGAGCAGTAGCGCATGTCGGCGCAGGTGATCAGGTCGATGCCGCCACCGATACACGCACCGTGTACAGCCGCCAGCACCGGCTTGCGGCAGCGCTCCAGGCTGGTGAGAGTGTCCTGCAAATCCAGAATCACCTGGCGCAGGTTTTCGCGGGTGCGGGCTTCGCAGTCATTCTGGATCTGCTCGCTCAGGCCCATCATCATCTGCAGATCGATGCCGCTGGTGAATAGTTTGCCTTCGCCTTGCAGAATGGCCACGCGGGCCTCGGGCGTGTGATTAACCCATTGGAAGGCCTGGCGCAGCTCATGCCACATCGCCAGGTTCATGGCATTGGCTTTGTCGGGACGGTTGAGGGTGATGGTGGCAATGTGGTCGGACAGGCTGACCGTCAATGCGGTATAGTTAGATGTGCTCTTATTTTGAGAGCTACTTACGCTTGATTTATCTGCACTAGAGGCTGATTTGGCTTGTAAATCCTCAGGCGAAGGGCTGCTGGCCAGCGCTACGGCCAATTCCAGCCCTTGTTTGATGGCGCGTTTGGCATCGAGTTCTTCGGCCTTGTCGGCCCCACCAATCAGGTGCACCGTCACGCCAGCGGCTTGCAGGTCGGCTTGCAACTCGCGCTGCGGTTCCTGCCCGGCACAGAGCACCACGTTGTCCACGGCCAGGGTCATTTCACGATCACCCACGGTGATGTGTAAGCCTTCGTCGTCAATGCGGCGGTAGGTCACGCCCGAGAGCATGTCGACCTGGCGGTTTTTCAGCGAGGTGCGGTGAATCCAGCCGGTGGTCTTGCCCAGGCCGTCACCCACCTTGCTGGCCTTGCGTTGCAGCAGGGTGAGCCTGCGCGGGGCTTTTTCAATGATGGCCTCTTTGAGGCCTCCGCGCTCGGCGTAGGTGGTGTCCACGCCCCATTCGGCAAAAAATTTGATCGGGCTTTGGCTGGGGCTCACACCTTGGTGCATCAAAAATTCTGCGGTATCAAAGCCGATGCCACCGGCACCAATCAACGCCACGCTTTGGCCCACCGGTTTTTTGTCGCGCAGCACGTCCAGGTAACTCAGCACCTTGGGGTGATGTATGCCGTCAATCGGCGGTGTGCGCGGCGTGATGCCGGTGGCCAGCACCACTTGCTTGTAGCCTGCGGCGACCAAGTCCTGGGCGCTGACACGCTGGCCCAGCTTGAGCGTCACGCCGGTCAGCTCAATCTGCTTGCCGAAGTAGCGCAGCGTCTCGTAAAACTCTTCTTTGCCGGGGATCTGCTTGGCTACGTTGAACTGGCCGCCAATCTCGGTTGCGCCATCAAACAGCGTCACCTCAAAGCCGCATTGCGCCGCCGCGGTAGCAAAACTCAAGCCCGCCGGACCTGCGCCTACTACGGCAACACGCTCGCGCTTTTGGCTGGCGGGCAGGTTGATCAGCGTCTCGTGGCAGGCCCGCGGGTTGACCAGGCAAGAGGTGATCTTGCCGCCAAAGGTGTGGTCCAGGCAGGCCTGGTTACAGCCGATGCAGGTGTTGATTTCATCGGCTTTGCCAGCGGCGGCTTTTTGCACCAGCAGCGGGTCGGCCAAAAAAGGCCGCGCCATCGACACCATGTCGCAAAAGCCGTCTGCAAGCAATTGCTCGGCGACTTCGGGCGTGTTGATGCGGTTGGTGGCCACCAGTGGAATACCCACCTTGCCCTTGAGCTGCTTGGTGACCCAGGCCCAGGCGGCGCGCGGCACCTTGGTGGCAATGGTGGGGATACGTGCCTCATGCCAGCCAATGCCGGTGTTGATGAGGGTGGCCCCGGCGGCTTCAATGGCTTGCGCCAGTTCGATGACTTCTTCCAACGTGGAGCCGCCTTCGACCAGATCAAGCATGGAGAGGCGGAAGATGATGATGAAGTTCGGCCCCACTTTTTCGCGGGTGCGGCGCACGATATCGACCGGGAAGCGAATGCGGTTGGTGTAGCAGCCACCCCATTCGTCCTCGCGCTGGTTGGTGCGCGCGGCGATGAATTCGTTGATCAGGTAGCCCTCGGAGCCCATGATTTCCACGCCGTCATAACCGGCGCTTTGTGCCAGCTCGGCACAGCGGACATAGTCGTCCACCGTCTGGTACACCTCTTCGGTGCTGAGGGCCTGGGGTTTGAGGGGGTTGATGGGGGCTTTCAGTGCACTCGGGGCCACCAGGTTCTCGTGGTAGGCATAGCGGCCAAAGTGCAGGATTTGCATGGCGATCTTGCCACCGGCCTGGTGCACCGCATTGGTCACCGGCTTGTGTCTGGCGGCCTCTTCGGGTGTGGTCATGCGCGCACCACCGGGCATCGGGCGGCCCCGGTCATTCGGCGCAATGCCGCCAGTGACGATCAGGCCCACGCCGCCCTTGGCGCGCTCGGCGTAAAACGCCGCCATGCGGGCAAAGCCGTCTTTCACCTCTTCCAGCCCGACGTGCATCGAGCCCATCAACACCCGGTTGGGCAGGGTGGTAAAGCCAAGACTCAAAGGTTCAAGCAGGTGGGGGTAGGGGGTCATGACGTGTGTCTCCTCAAGATGTTTGTAGATAGGGATGAACTGGCGGGCTCGGATGCCCAGTGGCTCACTATGCAACCAGTTGCGCAGTTTAGGAGAACTCAAAAAATTATGCAACCAGTTGCATAGAGTGTTTTCCCCAATTAGACTTGTGCCATGTCTTTGTCCCACGCCCTGCTCACCTCGCTGATCGAAAAATCGTCTTCGGGCTACGACCTGGCGCGTCGTTTTGACAAGTCGATCGGCTTTTTCTGGCATGCCACCCACCAGCAGATTTACCGCGAGCTGGGGCGCATGGAGGTTGCAGGATGGATCGAATCCAGCACCGCCCCGGATGCTGGCAAAACCCGCAAACGCATCTATCGCGTGTTGCCCGCCGGGCAGACCGAGCTGCTGCGCTGGGCCGCCGAGCCGGCACCGATGATGGATTTGCGCGACGAATTCATGGTACGCCTGCGTGCCGACGCGGCGCTGGACGCGCTCGACCTGGCCCCGGAACTGCGGCGGCGCATTTCACTGCATGAGGAAAAGCTGGCGCTGTACCGCCAGATCGAGCAGCGCGACTTTGCCGCGCCTGACTTGTCACGCGCTGCGCGCATCCACCACATGATCCTGAAAAAAGGCATTTTGCATGAGGAGCATTCGATGGCCTGGGCGCGGGAAATGTTGGATTTGCTATTGAATGAGTAGCTTCCTGGGCGTGTGTGCAGGGCGCGCTCAGTCGTACAAAGCGGTGTTTCCGAGGCTACTCCAGGCTGTGGAAAAACCACCCTGCGGTGGGTAAGGCGGTATACCTCTTGAGCCTTGACGGGTTATCATCAGGCCAACTTTTACCGATTCACGGCAATGCAAGACGCATCCGGTATCGACCTCACACATACCATGGCCCGCTACAACGCTCCTCTCGAAATTCATGTTCATGGTCAAGTGGCATTGCGCAGCAATGTGACTTTCCAGCAGCTCCAGGATGTTCTCAAACCGCTCTGGAAGTACGCTGGTGCTCGCTCTTTGTCGGATGCCACGGGCAGTTTTTATGAAGATGAACCCGGCATCAAATTCGACGCACAAGAGCATTTGCTGCAAATGTGCTGGACCGTTGAGGGTGATGACGACTTTCGGCAGGTGCTCGATGAGGTGTGTATGAACCTCAATGAGGTGGCGCAAACCGGCTCGGCCATAGAGGTGACCTTTTATGACGCTGAGTTTGACGAAGAAGAAGAGGGTGACTCGCCCGATGCCGAGTCGCGTGACGATTTTGTGATTCTGTTTGTCGGGCCCGACCCGGCCTCCATCATGCAGGTGCAGCGTGATTTGCTGGTGCAGGATGTGGTGAGCCTGATGGAGCGCCACTTTGACGGTGCGGAGCTGGGCGGCGTGGTGGCGGCGGTGGACAGCTTGTTCAGCCAGCGCTTTGATGATTTGGTGAATTCCTTGCAACTGGGCAAACCCCCGCGTGGCTCTGGTGGCGGTGGCGGTGGCATGGGCCACGGGGGTGGCCGCAAGCCGCGCCATTTGCATTGATGGCATACCCATCGGATTTCGTTGAACGACGCTTCAGGTTGTGGTTATAGTGCAATAACTGACGGAGACAGGGCCCAAGATTGAAGCCCTGAGGATCAAGGCACACACGTATGCTCAAGAAAATCGCGGTGGATCAGCTGCAATTGGGGATGCACCTGAAGGAGTTTTGTGGTTCCTGGATGGATCACCCGTTCTGGCGCACGGGTTTTGTCCTGACGAATCCGCTGGATCTGGATTTGATTCTGCGCAGCTCCATCAAGGAGGTCTGGATTGATGCCAGCCTGGGGGACGATGTTCCTGAGGGGCAAGCCGTCATGGACGAAGAGGAAGTCGAGGTGGCTCCCACAGAAGCGGTCAAAAAGCTGAAAGTGTCCGTGGTTCCCCATCTGTTGCGCGACACCACCCCTATCCCGGCCGACAAAGAGATGGCGCGAGCGGCGATGATCTGCCAGGAGTCCAAAGCGGCGGTGATTGCCATGTTTGAAGAAGCGCGCATGGGTAATGCGGTGGATGTGGGTGGTGCCCGGCAACTGGTAGAAAACATCTCGGATTCGGTCGCACGTAACCCTGGGGCCATCATCAGCCTGGCACGCCTGAAAACGGCGGACGACTACACCTACATGCATTCCGTGGCAGTGTGCGCCATGATGGTGGCACTGGCCAAGCAGCTGGGCCTGAATGATGCACAAACGCGCTCAAGTGGCATGGCCGGCTTGTTGCATGACGTGGGCAAGGTGGCCATGCCACCCGAGGTACTCAACAAGCCCGGCAAGCTGACCGAGGCCGAATTCACCCTCATCCGCACCCATCCTGTGCAAGGCATCAGATTGCTCAAGGCCACGCCTGATGTGGACCCGGTGGCGCTGGATGTGGTGTTGCATCACCATGAAAAAATGGACGGTACCGGTTACCCGGATCGCCTGAAAGGTGACCAGATCAGCCTGTACGCCAAAATGGGCGCGGTGTGTGATGTGTACGATGCCATCACATCCAACCGCCCTTACAAAGCGGGGTGGGACCCGGCCGAATCCTTGCGCAAGATGGCCGAATGGACCAAGAGCCACTTTGATCTCATGGTGTTTCAGGCTTTTGTCAAGAGCATGGGTATTTACCCGGTGGGCTCGCTGGTGCGGCTGAATTCGGGCCGTATCGGGGTGGTGACGGAGCAGTCTGCGGGCTCACTCACCACGCCGATCATGAAGGTGTTTTTCTCCACCAAATCCAATATGCGCATCATGCCCTATGTGCTGGACTTGTCTTTGCCGGGTTGCACCGAAAAAATATTTCAGCGTGAAGACCCGGAAAAATGGAAGTTCCCAGACCTCAATGAAATGTGGTCCGGGCTGTTACTACCTACTTGATTGGGAATGAATTTGGCTTCTGATGTTTGTAATAAGAGCGTTAGTAGCTATATAAGTTATAGCTAAAAAAGATGCCATGTTCAGCAGCCGCGGGTGATCGGCATGTCGACGGGCTGCGGCTTGGCGGCGTACTTGCGCAGCTCCAGCTTGGCAATGGCGTTACGGTGCACCTCATCCGGGCCGTCGGCAAAACGCAGGGTGCGTGCACTGGCGTAGGCATAAGCCAGCGGAAAGTCGTCACACATGCCGGCTCCACCAAAGGCCTGCATGGCCCAGTCAATCACCTGGCAGGCCATGTTGGGGGCCACCACCTTGATCATGGCGATCTCGTTCTTGGCAAATTTATTGCCCGCCACGTCCATCATCCAGGCCGCTTTCAGGGTGAGCAGGCGTGCCATGTCGATCTTGCAACGGGCCTCGGCAATCCGCTCTTGTGTGACTGTTTGCGAGGCAATGGGTTTGCCAAAGGCCACGCGCTGGGTCGTGCGTTTGCACATCAGCTCCAGCGCCCGTTCGGCCAGGCCAATCAGGCGCATGCAGTGGTGGATACGTCCTGGGCCCAGGCGGCCTTGGGCGATCTCGAAGCCGCGGCCCTCACCCAGCAAAATGTTGCTGGCCGGGACGCACACATTTTTGTAGCTGATTTCCATGTGGCCATGGGGTGCATCGTCGTAGCCCATCACGTTCAGCGGGCGCAACACCGTGACACCGGGGGCGTTGGATGGCACCAGAATCATGCTTTGCTGGGTGTGGCGGTCTGACTCGGGGTTGGTTTTGCCCATCACGATGTGGACGGCACAGCGCGGGTCACCCGCGCCGCTGATCCACCATTTGCGGCCATTGATCACATAGTCGTCACCGTCACGCTCGATGCGGGTTTCGATGTTGGTGGCATCGCTGGAGGCGACATCCGGCTCGGTCATGGAAAACGCCGAGCGGATGTTGCCTTCCAGCAGGGGTTTGAGCCATTGTTGTTTGTGCTCGGTGGAGCCGTAGCGCGCAATGGTTTCCATGTTGCCGGTGTCGGGGGCCGAGCAGTTGAAGACTTCGCTGCTCCACATTACCCGGCCCATGATTTCGGCCAAGGGCGCGTATTCCTGGTTGGTCAGGCCAGCACCCGCGTTAATGCCACCGGCTTGTGCGCTGTCGAGCGGGTAGAACAGGTTCCACAAGCCTTGTTCCTGTGCTTTCAGTTTGAGGTTTTCAATGGTTTGCAGCGGTGTCCAACGCTTGCCTGCAGCCGTGTTGGCTTCCACTTCGGCATGGTGTGCACCTTCAGCCGGGTAGATGTGCTCATCCATGAATTGGAGCAACCTGGCTTGTAATTCTTTGGTTTTGGGGGAGTAGTCAAAATCCATGGTGGTCTCGCAAGGGTGATGGAGTGGGTAAAAATTTATAAGAAATAGGGCGCTAGCGCTTTATGGGTAAGCGTAAGCAGCTATCAAATTTAATTTATGCACGTTGCGCAAATTGCCAGGCCAGTTGCGCCAGCGGGCGGGCTCCGGCGGCGGTGCTGATGGCCTGGGCGCTGGCGGCGGTACCGGCTTCGACACGTTTGCCAATGCCTTGCAGGATGGCGGCCATGCGAAACAGGTTGTAGGCCATATAAAAGGCCCAGTCTTGTGTCAGTTGTTCGGGCGTGGCCAAGCGGGTGCGCTGGCAGTATTGGCGAATGTAGTCAGCCTCTTGCGGAATGCCCAGGGCCGCCCAGTCCAGCCCGCCAATGCCGCGAAACGCGCCGGGGGCAATGTGCCAGCCCATGCAGTGGTAGCTGAAGTCGGCCAGCGGGTGCCCCAGGGTGGAGAGTTCCCAGTCCAGCACCGCAATCACCCGTGGCTCCGTGGGGTGGAACACCAGGTTGTCCAGCCGGTAGTCTCCATGCACGATGCTGACCATGGCCGGGTCACGCGCCATGGCCGGAATGTGTTCGGGCAGCCAGATCATGAGCTTGTCCATCTCGGGGATCGGCTGGGTGATGGAGGCTGCATACTGCTTGCTCCAGCGGCCAATCTGGCGCTCAAAATAGTTGCCGGGTTTGCCGTAGTCTGACAGGCCGCGGGCGGCGAAATCCACGCTGTGCAAGGCGGCGATGACGCGGTTCATTTCGTCGTAAATGGCCGCACGCTCGGTGCGGCTCATACCCGGCAGGGACTGATCCCACAGAATACGCCCGTCCATGCACTCCATGATGTAAAACGCCCGGCCAATCACCGACTCGTCCTCGCACAGGCACAGCATCTTGGGCACGGGCACATCTGAGCCAGCCAGACCACGCATCACGGCGTATTCGCGCTCAATGGCGTGGGCTGAGGGCAGCAGCTTGGCCACCGGGCCTGGTTTGCTGCGCATCACATAGTTTTGGCCGGGTGTGATCAGTTTGTAGGTGGGGTTGGACTGGCCTCCTTTGAACGATTCCACGCTTAAAGGCCCTTTGAAATCGGGCAGGTGTTGTGTGAGCCATTGAGTCAGGGCCGGCACATCAAAGGCCTGGGCCGCGGTCACCGCATGGGTGCCGATGAATTGGTCAAAATCAGTCATGGTGTGTGAAGGGCAATATGGTTGGGGCCGTGGGTGGATGGATAGGTTTCAGTTCTACGGCTCGGTGATCCGCATCAAGGCGTCGCGGTCGCGCACCACCAGACCACCGGGTTCGATGCGAATGGTTTCCTCGCGCTCCATGGCCTTGAGTTCCTGATTGACACGCTGGCGCGAAGCTCCCAGCAGCTGGGCCAGTTCTTCCTGCGCCAGTTGCAGACCAATACGAACCTCGGAGCCGTCGTTCAGGCAGGGCACACCATAACTGCGCACCAGGTGCAACAGCTGCTTGGCCAACCGGGCCCTCAAGGGCAGCGTGTTGAGGTCTTCCACCAAACCATAAAGCTGGCGAATACGCCGGGCATGCAGGCGCAGCAAGGCTTCGTAGAGTTCGGTGTGGTGGGCCAGGATTTTTTTGAAATCGGCCCGTGCCACACACAAAATGGTGGTGTCGCCATGAGCGTAGGCATCGTGGGTGCGACGGTCGCCGTCGAAGATGGCCACATCGCCAAACCAGATGCCCGGCTCCACATAGGTCAGGGTGATCTGTTTGCCCGACAGCGAGGTGGAGCTCACCCGTACTGCGCCCTTGGCGCAGGCAATCCATTCCTGCGGGGTTTCGCCACGCGCGGTGATGAGGTCGCCGTCTTTGTAACGTTTGACAAATGCGCATCGAAGTATGTCGTGTCGGAGTGAGGGTGAAAGGCTGGCAAACCAGCGCCCGGCATTGATTGCGGAGCGTTCGTCAATGGTAAGGATGGGCTCGGTCATGTTCTGTCCGGTGGGTGACTCAAAAACCATTCATTGTCACGTGCGGGACGTGCCAATGGCGACACGTTTGTCACCTGGGTGTCTGCGGCAGGTTCCCGGCGAAAAAAAGCCCGCTTGGAGCGGGCTGCTTTCTTCAGAGGTTTGTCCGGGTTTACCTGCGTACTTGCAGGGCACCCGGGTTAACGATGTTGGTGGGGCGACCCTTGATGTAGTTGATCACATTGTCAAAAGCCGCACCAAAATAAAGCTCGTAGCTGTCTTGTTCCACATAACCAATGTGAGGCGTGCAAATGCAGTTTTCCAGCCGCAACAGCGCATGGCCTTGCAAAATGGGTTCTGACTCAAACACATCGACGGCGGCCATGCCGGGGCGACCACGGTTCAGGGCGCTGATCAGGGCATCGGGTTCAATCAGTTCGGCACGCGAGGTGTTCACCAGCAGCGCAGTGGGTTTCATGCGCGACAAGTCTTCCAGTTTGACGATGTTGTGGTTGTCTTCGGCCAGCCGCAGGTGTAAGGACAACACATCAGATTGCTCGAACAACTCTTCGCGGGTGCTGGTCACTTCATAGCCATCCAGTACCGCCCGCTCGCGGCTGGGGGCGCGGCCCCAAATGATCACCCGCATGCCAAAGGCCTTGCCATATCCGGCGACCAGTTGGCCAATGCGGCCATAACCCCAAATACCCAGGGTACGCCCCTTGAGCACGGTGCCCAGACAGAAATTGGGTGGCATGGCACCGGTTTTCAGGCCCGATTGTTGCCAGGCGCCGTGTTTGAGGTTGCCAATGTATTGCGGCAAGCGTCTGGCCGCCGCCATGATCAGTGCCCAGGTGAGTTCAGCCGGGGCTATCGGCGAGCCGGTGCCTTCGGCCACAGCAACGCCACATTCCGTGCAGGCGTTGACATCAATGTGGGGCCCCACCCGGCCACTTTGGGCAATCAGCTTGAGCCTGGGCAGTTTTTCAATCAGCGCCCGCGGCAGATGGGTGCGTTCCCGGTTAAGCACAATCACGTCAGCATCTTTGAGTCTGATCGAGAGTTGCCCCAGGCCTTTGACGGTGTTGGTGTACACCTTGGCTTGGTAAACCTCCAGTTTGGCGGCACAAGCCAGTTTTCTGACCGCGTCTTGGTAATCGTCAAGTATCACAATATTCATGGGTCAATTGTGCCTTGACCACAGGCTGACTGGACGGTGCTGGGATTAATGCAATTGAGTTTCAAAGGCTGCGAGCCGATCTAGCTCGGCACACACATCGGCCATGCGGCCTGAAATCACCATGCGACCCACTTGGGATGAGGTTTGTCCAGCCTCCATGACACGAATCATTCGCAAGGGGCGGTGGACCTGGGCCTGGCTTTCAGCATGGGGCTGGTGTTGCAACGTAAGGTCGTACGGTGTGTGGATGCCAGGCTGGTGGGTGACAACAGGCAAGTCGAAAGTGTGATCCAGGGGCTGGCTTTGCCCTGGCGTGGCTACCAGCCAGCGCCAAAACGCTTTGAGTGGGGTGATCACGTCAATCGAATGCGAAGCTGGGTGCATGGCAAACCTCTTGGAGAAAGGGAGTGGTGTTGGATCGGGTGCCGCTTGTTGTGTGGGGAACTACATCAGCATGGTGTTGCGGATCAGACCCACGGCCAGGCCTTCAATCTCGAATGGTTCACCGGGCTCCACCACAATGGTTTGGTAGTCGGGATTTTCCGGGTGTAACTCAATCAGGTTGTTGTGGCGGATGAAGCGCTTGACCGTAACTTCGTCGCCCAGGCGGGCCACCACAATCTGACCATTTTTGGCATCACGGGTGCTTTGTACGGCCAGCAGGTCACCGTCCATGATGCCGGCATCACGCATGGACATGCCGCGCACTTTCAACAGGTAATCAGGTTTGTGCTGAAACAGGCTGTTTTCAACGTAGAACGTTTGGTCGACATGTTCCTGGGCCAGGATGGGTGAGCCTGCCGCTACCCGGCCAATCAGCGGCAAGGCGAGTTGCGCCAGACTGGCCAAAGGGGCTGCCAATTGTTGAATACGCGATTCGTTGATGGAGCGCAAGGAGTCGCCACGTAGCCGGATGCCTCGGGAGGTGCCGCTGACCAACTCGATGGCACCTTTGCGGGCCAGGGCTTGCAAGTGTTCTTCGGCTGCGTTGGCGGATTTGAAGCCCAGCTCTGCGGCAATTTCAGCACGGGTTGGGGGAGCACCCGTGCGTGCGATGGCCCGCTCGATAAGATCAAGGATCTGTTGCTGGCGATCGGTGAGCTTGGGTCGGGTGATCATGTGGACTCCTGTGAACGGCAAAAGGTCAAACAAAAGGTGGATCTGAAAGGTGCTTGAATAATCTGCAAACACTGTTTTCCTATCCAGTAACTGTATTTTTAACCAGTTTATGAAAGTCTGCAAGTGGAATCTCAAGAAAACATGAAAAAAGTGGTGGTGTTGGGCACCGGCGGCACGATCGCAGGCAAGGCCAGCCATGCCTCTGACAACATTGGCTACACCGCCGCACAGGTGGGGGTGGCTGAGCTGCTGGCCCACGTGCCGGGTATGGCGGGTGTGCTGGCCGGGCGCAGGCTGGTGAGTGAACAAGTGGCGCAGGTTGACAGCAAGGACATGAGTTTTGCGGTCTGGCAAAGCTTGCTACAGCGGGTTCATGCCCACTTGCAGGCTGATGATGTGCAGGCAGTGGTCATCACCCATGGCACGGATACGCTGGAGGAAACGGCCTTTTTCCTGCACTCGGTGCTTCCTGCCGCGCAGATCAATGCCAAGCCGGTGGTGCTGACCTGTGCCATGCGGCCAGCCTCCAGCTTGTCACCCGATGGCCCGCAAAATCTGCTCGATGCTGTTGCGGTGGCCTTGACTCCTGGCGCACACGGTGTGGTGGCGGTGTGTGCGGGCAGCGTACATGGCGCAGCGGATGTACAAAAAAGCCATACTTACCGCACGGATGCCTTCAGCTCGGGTGATGCCGGTGCCTTGGGTTATGTGGAGGAAGGTGGCGTGAGGTTGTTAAGAAATTGGCCTCTAGTGCCTGTCAATCAAGCGCAAATAGCTATTAAAAATATAGCTAATCAGGTGAGCTGGCCACGTGTTGAGATTGTCATGAACTATGCCGGTGGCAGCGCGGTGGTGGTGGATGCGCTGTTGCAGGCTGTGCCGGGAGCATCACCCTTGCGCGGTTTGGTGGTTGCGGCTACCGGCAATGGCACCCTGCATCAGGATCTGGAAGCTGCCTTGCGCCGTGCGGTGCAAGCGGGTGTGCGCGTGGTGCGCTCCACACGCTGTGCCCAAGGACGGGTGCTGGCAGCACAACACGCCGAGTTTGCCCATTCCAACGGCTTGTCGCCCGTCAAGGCGCGGGTGACGCTGATGCTGGAACTGATGGAAGCTTGACGGTTCACATCCTGCACCCCAGGCCCCGTCGTGTCATGAGTTGGCACGGTGACGGGAGCTGGGGATCAAGTGCGCCCTATCAGGCGGCTACGCTAGCCAGGATGTCGTTGAAAGTGGTACTGGGGCGCATGACGGCGGTGACTTTCTGCTTGTCGGCCAAAAAGTAACCGCCGATGTCCGCCGGTTTGCCCTGTACTGATTTGAACTCTTCCAGGATTTTGGATTCGTTTTCTGCCAATGCTTTGGCCAATGGTGCGAAATGCGCTTGCAGGGCTTGGTCTTGCGTTTGTGCAGCCAATTCCTGTGCCCAATACATCGCCAGGTAGAACTGGCTGCCGCGGTTGTCCAACTGGCCGGTTTTGGCGGAAGGGCCTTTGCTGTTGTCCAGCAGTTTCCCGGTGGCAGCATCCAAAGCGGTTGCCAGAATCTTGGCTTTTTCGTTGCCGTTCTTCAGGCCCAGGTCTTCCAGACTGACGGCCAGCGCCAGGAATTCACCCAGCGAATCCCAGCGCAAGTGGTTTTCTTCCACCAGTTGCTGCACGTGCTTGGGGGCAGAGCCGCCGGCACCGGTTTCGTACATGCCACCACCCGCCATCAGCGGCACAATGGACAGCATTTTGGCGCTGGTGCCCAGTTCCATGATCGGGAACAAATCGGTCAGGTAGTCACGCAGGATGTTGCCGGTCACCGAGATGGTGTCCAGGCCACGGATCACACGTTCCATCGTGTAACGAATGGCGCGCACTTGCGACATGATCTGGATGTCCAGCCCCGTGGTGTCGTGATCCTTGAGGTAGGTCTTTACCTTTTTGATCAGTTCGTTTTCGTGTGGACGGTAGGGGTCCAGCCAGAACACGGCGGGCATGCCGGAATTGCGGGCGCGGGTTACAGCCAGTTTCACCCAGTCACGGATCGGGGCATCCTTGACCTGGCACATGCGCCAGATATCACCTTCCTCGACGTTTTGTGTCAACAGCACTTCGCCAGTGTCCAGGTCGGTGATGTTGGCCACGCCGTCTTCGGGAATTTCGAAGGTCTTGTCGTGTGAGCCGTATTCTTCAGCCTGTTGCGCCATCAGGCCCACGTTGGGCACGGTACCCATGGTTTTGGGGTCGAAGTTGCCGTTCCATTTACAGAAGTTGATCATCTCCTGGTAAATGCGGGCAAACGTGCTTTCAGGCATCACGGCTTTCACGTCTTTCAGGCGACCATCGGCTCCCCACATCTTGCCGCCATTGCGGATCATGGCGGGCATGGAGGCATCCACAATGATGTCGTTGGGTGAATGGAAGTTGGTAATGCCCTTGGCGGAGTCGACCATGGCCAGCTCGGGGCGGTGTTCATGGCAGGCGTGCAGGTCATTGATGACTTCTTCGCGCTGCGACTGAGGCAGGGTGGCGAGCTTGTCATACAGATTGATCATGCCGTTGTTGACGTTGACACCCAGCTCTTCAAACAGTTTGGCGTGTTTCTGGAACGCGTCCTTGTAGAAGATGCGCACGCAGTGGCCGAACACGATGGGGTGGGATACCTTCATCATGGTGGCTTTGACGTGTAAGGAGAACATCACACCGGTCTTGCGGGCATCTTCAATTTCTTTTTCGTAAAAGGCCAGCAAGGCTTTTTTGCTCATGAACATGCTGTCGATGACTTCGCCGTCCTTGAGTGCCAGCTTGGGCTTGAGCACGATGGTCTTGCCGCTCTTGGTGATCAATTCCATCTTCACGTCACGCGCTTTGTCCAGGGTCATGGACTTCTCGCCATGGTAGAAGTCGCCATGGTGCATGTGGGAAACGTGGGTGCGTGATGCCTGACTCCACTCGGCCATGGAGTGAGGATGCTTGCGCGCATAATTTTTGACGGCCAAGGGAGCGCGGCGGTCAGAGTTGCCTTCCCGAAGCACCGGGTTCACTGCGCTGCCGATGCATCTGGAGTAACGGTTGCGGATGGCCTTATCTGCGTCAGTCTGTGGATCTTCGGGGAAGTTGGGTACCGCATAGCCTTTGGACTGCAATTCTTTGATACAGGCGACCAACTGTCCTACCGATGCGCTGATGTTGGGCAATTTGATGATGTTGGTATCGGGCAGCAACGTCAGGCGGCCGAGTTCCTTGAGGTTGTCTGGCACCTTTTGCATTTCGGTCAGGTATTCTGGAAACTCGGCCAGAACCCGGGCTGCTACCGAGATGTCACATTCGCTGACATCAACACCAGCAGGTGCCGTAAACGTGCGAATCACTGGGAGGAATGCGCACGTTGCCAGAAACGGTGCTTCGTCAGTCAGGGTGTAGATAATTTTGGAGGGTTCGGTAGCCATGGCGTTCCTTTTCAAATTGAGTTGTTTGGCAACCTGCGACTGTATTCGATAGGCACAGGAATGAAGGGGCTTTGCGGTAGGGAGAAATTGAGGGATGTCAATGAATTCACTTTCTCTCTACCAAAAAAAGCCTGATACCCAGTGGACATCAGGCTTTTCTCAGAAGCACAAGAAGAGCTTAGCCAGCCAGCGCTGCAAACGCCCGAGCGGTGATCTCGTCGACGTTGCCGGTACCACTGATGGCGCGGTATTTGGGGGCGGCCACGGGGTCGGCCTTGGCCCAGACAGAATAATAGTCCACCAGCGGGCGGGTTTGGGCGCTGTACACGTCCAGGCGTTTCTTGACGGTTTCTTCCTGGTCGTCAGCGCGCTGCACCAGGGGTTCACCGGTCACGTCGTCCACACCTTCCACCTTGGGTGGGTTGAACTTGACATGGTAGGTGCGTCCTGAGGCCGGGTGTGAGCGGCGGCCACTCATGCGCTCGATGATGGCATCAAATGGCACGTCAATTTCAAGCACGTAGTCCAGTTGTACCCCCGCTGCTTTCATGGCATCGGCTTGGGGAATGGTGCGTGGAAAGCCGTCAAACAGGAAGCCGTTGGCGCAGTCGGGCTGGGTAATACGTTCTTTGACCAGGTTGATGATCAGGTCATCACTGACCAGACCACCCGCGTCCATGACCGTCTTGGCTTGAACACCCAGCGGAGTACCCGCCTTGACGGCGGCGCGCAACATGTCACCCGTAGAAATTTGTGGAATACCGAATTTTTGGCAAATGAAGGTGGCTTGGGTGCCTTTACCAGCGCCAGGTGCGCCCAACAAAATGAGTTTCATGCGTGTCCTCGGGTGAATATTGAAAAAAAGGGTTGGTTCAGATGAACGTGTGAATGCATTCCGAACTCGGGGTTTGATCCCAAGAATAGCATGCACGAACTTCTGAATGGCTTACAGCAGCCTTCTCAGGTCTCAAATAAGTGCCGAACCCGTTCCAGGTCTTCCGGGGTGTCCACGCCAGGGCCGGGCGGATGGGGGGTGACATGGACGGCAATGTGGTGACCGTGCCACATGGCGCGCAATTGCTCCAGCGATTCCGACAGCTCGGTAGGGGCTTGCGCCAGGGTAGGAAATTGCCGCAAAAACCCGACCCGGTAGCCATAAATGCCGATGTGCCGCAGCGGGGCCGGGTTGGGCAACTGGCTGGGGGTGTCGCGCGGAAAAGGAATCGGTGAACGGCTGAAATAATGCGCCAGACCCGCCGCATCACACACCACTTTGACGATATTGGGGTTGTGAAAATCAGCCACGGTTTCTATCGCGTGGGCGGCGGTGCTGATGCTTGCTTGTGGCGTTTGTTGCAAAAGTCGGGCCACGGCACTGACCAGCGCGGAATCCATCAGCGGTTCGTCGCCTTGTACATTCACCACGATGTCTTCATCGTTCAAGCCCAGCACTTGGCAGGCTTCGGCCAGCCGGTCGCTGCCGCTGGCATGGTCGGTGCGGGTCAACACGGCTTGAACACCGTGGGTTCGGCAGGCTTGCACAATCAGCGGGCTGTCGGCGGCCACCACCACGCGCTCAGCACCAATGTGTGAGACCCGCTGCGCCACGCGTACCACCATGGGTATACCCGCAATGTCAGCCAGTGGTTTGTTGGGGAGACGGGTCGAGGCCAACCGGGCCGGAATCAGAACGGTGAAACTCATGGCAGTCGGGGCAAAGGGAAGACCGTTGGGAGTGGTTTGAAGCTTGGGCAGTTTACAGGCCGAGTTCTTCGTCCGTCAGCGTACGTGCCTCGTTCTCCAGCAGCACCGGGATACCGTCACGCACCGGGTAGGCCAGGCGGGCGCTGCGCGAAATGAGTTCGCTTTTTTCGCGGTCAAATTCAAGTGGCCCTTTGGTGACGGGGCAAACCAGCAGTTCAAGTAGTCGTGTGTCCATGCGTGGATGATAGCCTGATCTCCCCCATGGCTGTAGGAGTCCGGCCCTCTGGCGAACCGGTGTGAAGCACCCCATGGATAGTTCAGATTGGGTGCGATGGCTTCAGCGGTGTTACCTGGGACTGGTCAGCAGGTCAGTGATGTGGGCATCGAGTTGCTTGAAAAATGCCTCGGGCAGGGTGCAGATCAGTGGCACGGCCAGCGCATCCGGGCGCAAGGGCCACAGTTTGACGGCATCTTTTTCCGTACAAATAAGGCTGTAGAGCTTGTATTCATTGCATGAAGCACTCTCAAATTCATTGTGATCCGGCAGGCTCAACGTGTGTTCGGGGTGCACGCCGCGTGTGCGCAACATGGCAAAGAAAGCCTCGGGCTGGGCAATGCCTGCCAGTGCGAACAATGGTGGCTTGGGTTCGTGCGTGCTGGTGTCTGCCATGGAAGTTGCCCAACTGGCCAGTTCGGACAAGGCCACCCGGCTGCCATCGGCGCGTTGGGCCCAGTCCGCCAATGTGCGCCGGGCGGCAAAGCCGGCAAACACCGGGTGTTGACCGGTGTGCACGACCAGATCCAGCGGACGGGGCCAGGGTTCGCGCAAGGGGCCGGCGGGCAGTAGCCAGCCGTTGCCGACACCCCGGTCATCAAACACGCCAATTTCCAGATCGCGGTGCAGGGCCAGGTGTTGCAGCCCGTCGTCACTGACGATGAGCTGGGTCTGCGGGTAGGCTGCCAGCAGGGCACGTGCCGCATCGATGCGGCGTTCGGCCACAAACACCGGGGCCTGGGTGCGGCGCTGGATCAGGCTGGGTTCGTCACCCACGTCTTGTGCACGGGCGTGTGCCGTCACTTCCAGACAGCCCAGGGTACGCCGACCATAACCGCGCGAAATCACGCCCACCGCCAGCCCTTGTGCTTGCCAGTGCTCCACCAGGGCCATCACCACCGGGGTTTTGCCCACACCGCCCGCCACCACGTTGCCCACCACTACCAGCGGCACCTTGACACGTTCGGTTTTCAGGATATGCAGGCGGTAGAGCCAGCCGCGCAGGCGCACCAACGCGCCGTACAGCAGCGACGTGGGCCAGAAGCACCAGGCCAGCAGGCCGCGCTCGGTCCAGGCTTGGCGCAGGGTGTCTTGCCAGGCGGGTTGGCTTGGCGCCGTCATGGACAAGCTCTAAGACCCGTTGCTGGTGGATTGGGTGGCAAAGGTGATTTGGGTCAGGCCCGCGCGGCGAGCAGCTTCCATCACGGTGATCACGGCCTGGTGTTTGGCCGAGGCATCGGCGTTGATGATCACCACCGACTCTTTGCCTGCTTTGGCCGCTTCCACCAAGGCCTGAGCCAGCTCCGTCACGCTGCGCCCGGCCACGGTTTGTTTGTTGACGCTGTACACACCCTCGGCGCTGACCGACACCAGCACCTCTTTGGGATAGTCACGCTGGGCATCTACATCGGCCACCGGCAGTTTGATCTGCATCTCGGTGAACTTGCTGTAGGTGGTGGAGAGCATCAAAAAGATCAGGATCACCAGCAGCACGTCAATGAACGGGATCAGGTTGATCTCGGGCTCTTCTTTCTGGCGCGGACGAAAGTTCATAGGACTGGCTACTTGCGCAGATGATTCAGGTGGCGTGCCAGGTGTTCGGCCGAGAGTTCCAGGGTCAACAGGTATTCATCGACCCGGCCACGAAAGTAGCGCCAGAAAATCAGCGAAGGAATCGCCACAATCAGGCCAAACGCGGTGTTGTACAGCGCCACCGAGATACCGTGGGCCAGTTCGGCCGGGTTGCCGCCGGTGGTGCCGGCAGGTTGTGAGCCAAAAATCTCGATCATGCCGACCACCGTGCCAAACAAGCCCATCAGCGGTGCAGCCGAGGCGATGGTGGCCAGGGCATTGAGGTAACGCTCCAGCCGATGCGCCACACGCCGACCGGTGGCCTCCATGCTGGCGTGTAATTCTTCTTCACTGCAGCGTGGGTTGCTATTGAGGGCACGCAGACCACTGGCCAGGACTTCGCCCAGGGCTGAATTTTTCTCCAACTGGCTCACCACATCCGGTCCGGGCACGTTTTGCCGGGTGACCGCAATCACTTCTTCGAGCAGTTTTGCAGGCGCGATCTTGGTGGTTTTCAGGCTGATAAAACGCTCAATCACCAGCGCCAGCGCCAGAACCGAGCAGGCAATCAAAGGCCAAATGGGCCAGCCTGCGGCTTGTATGATGGAAAACAAATTAAAACTCCGCTGAAGAAAAAAAGCTGCGTGATTATGGCGCAGCGTGGGTGAGCATCAGGCGTTTTCTGACAAGACTGGGGTCACATGGCCACTGCGACCGGGTTGACCCCAGTTCGCCCGGAGTGTGCACATTTTCTGTGGATAACTTTGTGGAGAACCCGGTGCGGAAGTGGCCGAAAGCCCCGTTTCATGCGGTTGGTAATGGTTTGATGATAATTTAAGCAGTAAAAAACCCAATGAAATCAACGACATTTGGCGAAAAACCAGCATTTGACGCTACGCATTTTGTGGCTATTTTTCTTTCTGAAAATTGTGGATTAGTGAGCAGCCTGCGCGCACCCACAGAGGCGTGCAAGCATGTTTGAGCGCACAGAACCATCGCCCGCGAGCCGGATTTGGCAAGTGGGGGCTTTGTGCCGGGCGATTGCAGACGCGCTGCAGGCACGCTTCAACCCGGTGTCGGTGCAGGGCGAGTTGTCGGGATTTGCGCGTGCCGCCAGTGGTCACTGCTACTTTTCCCTGAAAGATACCGCAGGGCAACTGCGCTGTGCCATGTTCAAACGCGCGGCCACCGGTCTGGACTTTTCACCGCGTGATGGTGAGCTGGTGGAAGTTTCGGGTCGGCTGGGGGTGTACGAGCCGCGGGGCGACCTGCAATTGATTGTGGAGCGCATGACCCGTGCGGGCCAGGGCAATCTGTTTGAGCAATTCCTCAAGCTCAAGGCCAAGCTGGAGGGACAGGGCCTGTTTGATGCTGCGCGCAAGCGGCCCCTGCCGCCCATGCCACGCGCCATCGGGCTGGTGACCTCACTGGGCGCAGCAGCTTTGCACGATGTGGTGAGCACCTTGCAACGCCGGGTGCCGCATATTCCGGTCGTGTTGGTGCCTGCTTCGGTGCAGGGCGCAGGGGCACCGGCAGAATTGCTTGAGGCACTATCAAAACTGTATCTGCTTGCGCAATCAGAACAGGCACTAGAGTCTGATTCTTCATATAAGAATCAGCCGCCCGTGGTAGATGTGATCTTGCTGGTGCGTGGCGGCGGGGCGATGGAAGATTTGTGGGCTTTTAATGACGAGGCCCTGGCCCACGCCATTGCCCAAAGCCCGGTGCCGGTGGTGTGTGGTGTCGGGCATGAGACCGACTTCACCATCGCTGATTTTGTCGCCGATGTGCGCGCCCCTACGCCCACTGCCGCCGCCGAACTGGTGGCCCAGCCACAAGTGGCCTGGTTGACTGCGCTGGCGCACATGCAGCGCCGCCTGCAAGATGCACTCACCCGCCAGCTTGACCGCCAAAACCAGCGGCTGGACACGGCGGCGATGCGGCTGGGGCGGCCCTCCAGCCGCCTGGCTGTGCAGCGTTTGCGCCTGGCTGCGCTGGAGCAAAAATTGCAGTCGTCTCTGCGCCAGGCCCTGGCGCAGCGTCAACAGCATCTGGCTCATTGGGTGCCGCGCCTGCCGCAAGCTTTGCAGCGCGGTGTGCAAAGCCAGAGCCAGCGGTTGGCGCAAGCTGCCATGCGGTTGGAATTATTGGACCCCCAACT
Source organism: Rhodoferax lithotrophicus (assembly GCF_019973615.1). Classification (GTDB taxonomy): domain Bacteria; phylum Pseudomonadota; class Gammaproteobacteria; order Burkholderiales; family Burkholderiaceae_C; genus Rhodoferax; species Rhodoferax lithotrophicus. Next base: position 1,243,407 of record NZ_AP024238.1, read on the forward strand.
GGTGCTGCAGCGTGGTTACGCCTGGCTTAGTGATACACGGGGGCAAACCATCAGCTCTTGCCAGCAGATCCATGATGGGCAAGCGCTCAAGGCTACCCTTGCTGACGGGACGGTTGATTTGACCGTGGTCAACGCCATTCCCTGAAAGTTTTTACAATAAATTTTTCTTTACATCACACATTGAGGGAATTCCATGGAACACACTTTGCCTGCACTGCCTTTTGCCATTGATGCTTTGGCCCCCCACTATTCCCAGGAAACACTGGAATACCACTATGGCAAGCACCACAATGCTTATGTGGTGAACCTCAACAACCTGCAAAAGGGCACCGAATTTGAAGCGATGGATCTGGAATCCATCGTGAAAAAATCCAGCGGTGGCATCTACAACAATGCCGCCCAGATCTGGAACCACACCTTCTTCTGGAATTGCCTTACCCCCAATGGCGGCGGCGAACCCACCGGCGCACTGGCTGAGGCCATCACCGCCAAATGGGGCAGCTATGCGGCGTTCAAGGAAGCCTTTGTCAAATCTGCCGTGGGCAACTTTGGCTCAGGCTGGACCTGGCTGGTGAAAAAGGCCGACGGTTCGGTCGATATCGTCAACATGGGTGCGGCTGGCACACCACTGACCACCGCTGACAAGGCGTTGCTGACCGTGGATGTGTGGGAACACGCTTACTACATCGACTACCGAAACCTGCGCCAGAAATTTGTGGAAACCTACTTGAGCAACCTGGTGAACTGGCGCTTTGCTGAAGCCAACTTTGCCTGAGTGTTGGCATTACGCCCATAAAAAAACCACCTTCGGGTGGTTTTTTTATGGCTATTTCGGTGTGTAGAGCTTGTCAAATAAGCGTGAAAAGCTATAAAAACAAGCGTATTTGAATCACCACCTGGTTTTAGGGATTCTTGAATGCCGGTCCACGCAATCTGAATCCGGCCTTGATGCCTTTCTGGGCAAACCAGCCCTGGTTCATTTCCAGCACAAAGCGCACCGGTTTGGTCGAGCAATGTGAATCGGTGGTTTGTGGTTTCATGTCAGCCAGGTTGACGATGGTGCCGTCATCGGCCACAAAAGCAGCAGTCAGTGGCAACTGTGTGTTTTTCATCCAGAAACATTGCTCGCTGGGGAAATCAAACACAAACAACATGCCTTCGCCTTGCGGCATGTGCTGGCGAAACATCAGCCCGGTAGCGCGTTGATCCGGGGTAGCGGCCACCTGGGTGTCGATCAAATACATGCCTGCGGTGATGGGGGTGCGCGGCAGGTTCATTTGAGGGTTGTCTTGAGCGTAGCTGGCAGTTGAGCAGGCTACAGCGGCACAGAACAGGGCGACTTGGAGAATTTTCATGGCTGGATTTTGCGGCATTCAGACAAAAAAAAGCCCGCCAGAGCGGACTTTTTTGCTCAAAGCCAAGGGCTTGATTATTGAGCGGCAGAAGCCTTGACAGCAGCTTTCTTGGCTTTCTTGGCTTTTTTGGCTTTCTTTGCAGGTGCTGCAGGTGCATCTGTGGCTGCGGTAGCAGCAGGAGCAGCGGCAGGAGCAGCGGCAGGAGCATCAGCAGCAAAAGCGCCAACAGCGAAGAGACCAGCAATCAGAGCAGCGAGAAGTTTGTTCATTTGAAAATGTCCTTGAAATAACGTTAAGACTGTAAACCTTCGAAATCAAAGAAGGTGCATCTACAACGGGGGGTAGCGACGCTTGGTTGACAGGGTTGACGAATTTATTCGGAATAGAATTAAATTCGTCAGGGGAAGCCCTGAGGCGCAGGATAAAAAATGGCGCGACTCAAAACAGGATGATTGATCAATTAACGGAGACTCATGTCCATGTATCAGCACATCAAGGTGCCTTCAGAAGGCCAAAAAATTACCGTCAATGCCGACAACTCATTAAACGTGCCAGACCAGCCCATCATTCCCTTCATTGAAGGTGATGGCACTGGGTTGGATATCACGCCGGTGATGATCAAGGTGGTGGACGCAGCGGTAGCCAAGGCCTATGGTGGCAGCAGAAAAATCCACTGGATGGAAGTCTATGCCGGAGAAAAAGCCACCCGTGTGTATGGCCCGGATGTGTGGTTTCCCACTGAAACGCTGGAAGCGCTGAAAGAATATGTGGTGTCGATCAAAGGCCCGCTGACCACCCCGATTGGTGGCGGTATCCGCTCGCTCAATGTGTTCATGCGCCAGGAACTGGACTTGTTTGTCTGCCTGCGCCCGATCCAGTATTTTGAAGGTGTGCCCAGCCCGGTCAAAGAACCTGAAAAAACCAATATGGTGATCTTCCGCGAAAACTCGGAAGACATCTACGCCGGTATCGAGTTTGTGGCTGAGTCAGCCAATGCCAAAAAGCTGATCAAGTTTTTGCAGGAAGAAATGGGTGTGACCAAAATCCGTTTCCCCGAAACCTCGGGTATCGGCATCAAGCCGGTGTCACGTGAAGGCACCGAGCGTCTGGTGCGCAAAGCCATCCAGTACGCCATTGACAACGACAAACCCAATGTGACCCTGGTGCACAAGGGCAACATCATGAAATACACCGAAGGGGGTTTCCGTGACTGGGGCTACGCTTTGGCGCAAAAGGAGTTTGGCGCGGAACTGATCGACGGTGGCCCATGGTGCAAGTTCAAGAGTCCGAAAACGGGCAAGGACATTGTTGTCAAGGACAGCATTGCCGATGCCTTCCTGCAGCAAATTTTGTTGCGCCCGGCAGAATACAGCGTGATTGCCACCCTGAACCTGAACGGCGACTACATTTCCGACGCGCTGGCAGCTCAGGTGGGCGGTATTGGCATTGCACCGGGTGCCAATCTGTCTGACAACGTGGCCTGCTTTGAGGCGACCCATGGCACGGCACCCAAGTATGCGGGCAAGGACTATGTGAACCCAGGTTCGGAAATTCTGTCCGCCGAGATGATGCTGCGCCACATGGGCTGGAAAGAAGCTGCGGATGCCATCATTGCGTCGATGGAACGTTCGATCAAGAGCAAGAAGGTCACCTACGACTTTGCCCGCCTGATGGACGGTGCCACCCAGGTGAGTTGCTCGGGCTTCGGCCAGGTCATGATTGACCACATGTGAGCCTGCTTGGCGGCTTCTGCCGCCAATGACAAAAGCCCTGACACCAGCTTGGTTTCAGGGCTTTTTGTCTGGAGCGAAAAATCTGGAGCGGGTGATGGGAATCGAACCCACGTTATTTGCTTGGGAAGCAAGAGTCCTACCATTGAACGACACCCGCAGAGGCCTGAATTATAGGGGCCTGGGCGGCTCCGGCGCAGATCTTCAGGTTTTGCCAGAATCTATAAGCATTTAAGGCCTCTTACGCTTGTCAAACAAGCGTGAGTAGCTCTCAATAAGAGAGCGATTTGTGTTTATTTCAGAATATCGCCCACACACACGTATTTGATTTCAACATAGTCGTCGATGCCGTGGTGTGAACCTTCACGGCCCAGGCCGGACTGTTTGACCCCGCCAAATGGCACATGCTCGGTGGCCAGAATACCCACGTTCACGCCCACCATGCCGTATTCCAGCGCCTCACTGACGCGCCAGATGCGGCCCACGTCACGGCTGTAGAAGTAGCTGGCCAGGCCAAACTCGGTGTTGTTGGCGGCAAAAATGGCCTCAGCTTCGGTTTCAAACTTGAACACCGGCGCGAACGGGCCAAAGGTTTCCTCGCGGGCGCACAACATGTCGGCGCTGGCATCGGCCACCACGGTGGGCTCGTAGAACAGGCCGGGCAGGCGTTTGCCACCCGCGACCACGCGACCACCCTTGGCCACTGCGTCGTCCACATGGCGTTGCACCTTTTGCAGGGCGGCTTCCTCGATCAGCGGGCCTTGGTTGACCCCGTCGTCAAAGCCGTTGCCAACCTTGGCGGTCTTGACCTTGGCGGCAAACTTGGCCACAAACTCGTCGTACACCCCGGCTTGCACGTAGAGGCGGTTGGAGCAGACGCAGGTTTGGCCGGCATTGCGGTACTTGCTGGCAAAAGCGCCTTCCACCGCGCTGTCAATGTCAGCATCGTCAAACACGATGAAGGGTGCATTGCCGCCCAATTCGAGCGACATTTTCTTCACCGTGGGGGCACTTTGCGCCATCAGAATCCGGCCCACTTCGGTCGAGCCGGTGAAGCTGATGTGGCGCACGATGTCGCTGGCGCAGATGGCTTTGCCGACAGCAATCGAGTTGTCGGCATCCGCTGTGACCATGTTCAGCACGCCAGCGGGAATGCCGGCGCGAATCGCCAGTTCGGCCGCGGCCAGGGCGGTCAGCGGGGTGAGTTCAGCCGGTTTGATGACCACCGTGCAGCCAGCGGCCAGGGCCGGAGCGACCTTGCGGGTGATCATGGCAATGGGGAAGTTCCACGGCGTGATGGCGGCGCAGACACCGATGGGCTGGCGCAGCACCAGCAGGCGGCGGTTATTGTCAAACTGCGGCAGGGTCTCGCCGTTGACGCGCTTGGCTTCTTCGGCAAACCACTCGACAAAGCTGGCCCCGTAGGCGACTTCGCCTTTGGCCTCGGCCAGCGGTTTGCCCTGTTCGGCGGTCATGATGCGGCCCAGATCGTCTTGGTTGGCCATGATCAGGTCAAACCACTTGCGCAGGATGATGCTGCGCTCTTTGGCGGTCTTGTTGCGCCAGGCCGGCCAGGCGGCGTTGGCGGCGTTGATCGCTGCTTCGGCATCCGCAGCCCCCAGGTTGGCCACATCAGCCAGGTGGGCACCGGTGGCCGGGTCGGTCACGACAAAGCGGCTGCTGCCCGCGACCCACTGGCCGTTGATCAGCGCATCGGTTTTGAGCAGGCTGGGGTCTTTGAGGAGGGAGAGAGGCGAAACAGGGTCAGACATGAAGGCTCCTTTATTTATAAAAGAAATTGGGCTCTAGCGCCCGTTTAATAAGTATTGATAGCTATAAAAACAATAGTTTTGATCAGCGTGTGAGCACACCTGGCAGCACACACAGCATCTCGAACAGCAAGTTGGCTCCCAGCAGGGCGGTGTTACCCGTGGTGTCGTAGGGCGGTGAGACTTCGACCAGATCTGCACCAACGATGTTAAGCCCGTAACACCCGCGAACAATTTCCAGCGCCTGTGGCACGTTCAGGCCACCAATTTCCGGGGTGCCGGTTCCACCCGCGTACGCCGGGTCAATGCCGTCAATGTCAAAGCTCAGATAACACGGGGTGTTGCCTATGGTTTGCCGTACACGTGCCATCAGGGGGGCGAGGGATTGCCACCAGACTTCATGCGCGGGGACCAGTGTGAAGCCTTGCTGGCGCGGCCAGTCAAAGTCGTCCGCCGCATAGCCGCTGCCGCGCAGGCCGATCTGGAACACCTTGGAGCACATCAGCAGGTTTTCTTCTATCGCGCGGCGAAACGGTGTGCCGTGGGCGATGCGCTCACCAAACATGTCGTCGTTGACATCGGCATGGGCATCCACGTGGATCAGCGCGACCGGGCCGTGTTTTTTGGCTATGGCGCGCAAAATGGGCAATGCAATGGTGTGGTCACCACCCAGGGTCAGCGGAATGCAGTTGTGCGCCAGCAACTCGTCATAGTAGTCGGTGATGATCGTCACCGATTTCTCCAGCGAATAGGTGTTGATCGGCACGTCGCCCAGATCCGCTACCTGCAGGGTGTCGAACGGTGCAGCCCCCGTGGCCATGTTGTAGGGCCGGATCAGCGACGACTCGGCACGAATCTGGCGTGGCCCAAAGCGTGTGCCGGGGCGGTGGCTGGTGCCAATGTCCAGCGGCACGCCGACAAATGCAGCATCCAGACCATGGGCCGTGTGGACCACCGGCAGACGCATCATGCTGGCGATACCACCAAAACGTGGCATTGAATTGCCGGACAGGGGTTGGTTGCGGAGTTGGGTTGGATGCATGGTTTTTAAAGAAAATTGGCCTCTATGGCAAGTCAAACAAGCGTAAGCAGCTCTATTTTCAATAGCATTTGAATGGGGCGTCGACTCAGCGTCTGCGCCCGCGCAGCCACTCCAGCCCGAGCATCAGGGTGGTGGTGAAGATGATCAGCAGCGTTGCCACGGCGGCAATGGTGGGGTTGATGTTTTCGCGGATACCGGTGAACATCTGGCGTGGCAGCGTGACCTGGTTGGGGCCGGCAATAAACAGCGTCACCACCACTTCGTCAAATGAAGTGGCAAAGGCAAACAGCGCGCCTGAAATCACCCCTGGCGCAATGATGGGCAGCGTGACCCGGAAGAAGGTTGCAATATGACCGGCACCCAGGCTCAAGGAAGCGCGGATCAGGTTTTCGTTGAAACTTTGCAAGGTGGCCAGGACGGTGGTCAGTACAAAGGGTGCACCCAAGGCGGCGTGCACCAGCACCAGGCCCAGGTACGTGTCGTTGAGACCGATCTTGGCGAAAAACAGGTAGGTACTCACCCCTACCACCACAATGGGAACCACCATCGGGGCGATCAGCAGGCTCATCAGCAAACCCTTGCCCCAGAACTGGATGCGAGCCAGACCAACGGCCGCCAGGGTGCCCAGAATGGTTGCCAGCAGGGTCGCCAGAGGGGCCACGATGAAGCTGTTGCGGGTGGCGCGACCCCACGCATCGGAGGTGAACAGGTTGTCATACCACTGCATGGACCAGCCGGGCATGGGGTATGCCAGGAAGGAGCTGGAGCTGAACGACAGAGGAATGATGGCCAGAATCGGCAGCAACAAAAACAGCAGCACCAGGACACCCAGGCCGCGCAGGGCGTACCAGCCGAGCTTGTCGGTGAAGGTGGCGTAGGCCGGGAACATGGGACGGGCAGGAAGTGACATGTGGTTTACCCCAGACTCAATTCAGACTTCACCACGCGGCGGTACACCGCGTACAACACCAGTGTGGCGGACAGCAGCACGGCACCCAATGCACAGGCCATACCCCAGTTGACGTTGACGTTGGTGTACTGGGCAATGTAGTAGCTCAGCATCTGGTCATCGGGTCCGCCCAGCAGCGCTGGTGTCACGTAGTAGCCAATACTCAGGATAAACACCAGCAGGCCACCCGCCCCCATGCCCGGAAAGGTTTGTGGCATGTAGACCCGGAAAAACGCCGCCAGAGGGGAACTGCCCAGCGACACGGCAGCCCGCAAATAGGTGGGTGGCACGGATTTCATCACGCTGTACAGCGGCAAGATCATGAAGGGCAACAGGATGTGCACCATGGCAATGATGACCCCGATGCGGTTGAACAGCAGTGGCAAGGGCTCATTGATCAGGCCAAGGTCCATGAAAAATCGGTTGATCACCCCATTGGTCTGCAGCAACACAATCCAGGCCGCAGAACGCACCAGCACCGAGGTCCAGAACGGCACCAGCACCAGAATCATCAAGATATTGGCCTGACGCGGGGTCAGGGTGGAGAGCCAGTACGCCAGCGGATAACCCAGCAACAGGCAAAAAACCGTGACGACACCGCTGACGCTGAAGGTGCGCATCAAAATCTTGAAGAAGGCGGCCGAATCGGCATCCACGTTCACAATTTCGCCGCGAATGTTGCGTTTCATGTCGACCGAGGCCAGCAGATAGTCGGGTGTCCAGCGTGAGCCGTTTTTGGCGATGGCTTGCCAGTAGCCCAGGTCTTCCCAGCGGGGGTCCAGCTCCAGCATGTGGGCCTTGACTTGTGCAGGCGTCAAGCCCGCATCAAAGGGCAGGGCGCGGTAGGTGCTCATGATCAGTGAGCGGGCGCCGCTGATTTCACTGTTCAGGCGGCGGGCCAGCCCGCCGGCATCAGATTGTTCGGCAATACCCGCGAGGTCTGTGGCCAGTGCTGCGTAGGCTGCATCTGGTGGATGGGAGGTGCGGTCCCACTTGTCCAGCGCGGCCACGGTGTGTGAGAGTGTGCTGGCCACTTCAGGGTTTTCGACTGCGCGCATCAGCAGCGCGCCAATCGGCACAATAAAGGTGGCCAGCAGGAAAATCAGCAAAGGCAAGGTCAGAGAGATGGCAAAGGCCTTTTTACGACGCTGCGAACGCCGCAGTTGTGCCGCCAGATTGCCGGGTATCACGGCTGCAGTTATCGTTGTCACGGTCATTACCTTCTCTCTGGGGTCAGATTACTGTGCGGCCCAAGCGGTGAAACGCTTCTCCAGCGCCTCGCCCTGGTCAGCCCAGAAGCTCACGTTGAATTGCAAGGCTGTCTTGGCATTGGCGGGGGCAGTGGGCAACTGGCTCAGCACCTTGGCATCGAGCTTGGCCAATGCTTTGGTATTGGTCGGGCCGTACGCGATGTTTTTGGCGTATTCAGCCTGTGCATCGGGGCTGCTGGCCAAGGCGATGAACTTCAGGGCGGCTTCCTTGTTGGGGGTGCCCTTGGGCATGACCCAGTAGTCCAGGTCATAAATGCCACCGGTCCAGGTGATCTTGAGGTGTTTGCCTTCGCGCTGGGCGGCATCAATACGACCGTTGTAGGCGGTGGTCATGACCACGTCACCGGCCACCAGGAACTGGGGCGGCTGCGCACCGGCTTCCCACCACTGGATGTTGGCCTTGAGTTCGCTGAGTTTCTTGAAGGCACGGTCAGCACCTTCTTTGGTTTTCAGCACCTTGTACACGTCGGCCACCGGCACGCCATCAGCCATCAGGGCAAATTCAACGTTATAGCGGGCACCCTTGCGCATGGCGCGTTTGCCGGGGAATTTTTTCACGTCCCAGAAATCAGCCCAGGTGGTGGGGGCGGTCTTGAGCTTGTCACCGTCGTAGGCCATCACCGTGGACCAGACGAAGGTGCCAATGCCACATTCGTGTACGGCTGCCGGGGTGAAGTCAGCCTTGTTGCCAATTTTGCTGTAGTCGAGTTTTTCAAACAGGCCTTCGTCGCAACCACGGGTCACATCGGGGGATTCGACCTCCACCACGTCCCAGCTGATATTTTTGGACTCGACCATGGCCTTGATCTTGGCCTGTTCGCCGTTGTATTCCACACCCACAATTTTGTTGCCGGTGGTTTTTTCGTAGGGCGCAAAGTAAGCCACTTTTTGGGCGTTGCCATTGGCTCCACCGAAGTTGACCACGGTCAACTGGGTTTCGGCTTGAGCAGAAAGGGTAAACAGCGCGGCGCAGGCCGCAACCAGGGGGGTAAGTTTCATCGACAGTTTCCTTCTTTTGGGGGGTGAAAAACAGGGCTTAAAAATGCACACGGGTCAGGCATAGACCCGCAAATGCTCGGGAGGCAACACCAGCCAGATGGCATCACCGGCTTGCGGGATGTTGGGGCCAGAGAGCGCAATCTTGACAGTAGCCGGGGCTTGGCTTTCCACCTGGCAGCGCATACGCAGGTGGTCGCCGTAGTAAATCACGTCGTTGACCCGGGCGCTCAGGCTGTTGGCGGGGGCCGGCTGGTTGCCGGGGCAAATCAGCGCCCGTTCAGGACGGATGCAGGCTTGTACCGGGTAGTTCAGCGGTGCACCATTGATGTCGAGTCCCTGCAAGGTGGCACCACCGGGCAGGCGCACCTGGCAGTTGCCACCGGCACCACGTTCGGTGGCTGTGATTTGGGCATCCAGCACGGTGTTGTCGCCCACGAAGCTGGCCACAAAGCGGTTCACCGGGGTTTCATACAGTGTGTTGACCGGGTCAATCTGCTGGATCAGCCCGTCGTTGAACACCGCCACTCGGTCGGACATGGTGAGTGCTTCGGACTGGTCGTGCGTCACGTACACAAAGGTCAGGCCGAGCTTGCGGTGCAATTCTTTCAGCTCAATTTGCATGTGCTCACGCAATTGCTTGTCCAGCGCGCCCAGCGGTTCGTCCATCAGCACCAGTTGCGGGTTGAACACCAGCGCCCGCGCCAGTGCCACACGCTGCTGTTGCCCACCCGAGAGCTGGCCCGGATAGCGGTCGCCCTTGTCAGCCAGATGCACCATGTCCAGTGCACGTTTAACCTTGTCTTCGCGCTCCGACTTGCCCAGCTTACGTACCGTCAGCGGGTAGGCCACGTTGTCGGCAATCGTCATGTGCGGAAACAGCGCGTAGTTCTGGAACACCATGCCAAAGTTGCGCTTGTGTGGCGGCGTTTTGGTGATGGGTTTGCCCGCCAGAAAGATTTCACCCGAGGTGGGTGACTCAAACCCGGCCAGCATCATCAGCGTGGTGGTTTTGCCTGAACCCGAAGGCCCCAAAAGTGACAGGAATTCACCACTCTGGATATTCAGGTTCAGGTCACGCACCACCAGGGTGCTGCCGTCATAGGTTTTTTGGACGCTGGTGAAGCGAACCAGGGGGTCAGACAATGCCATTATTTGCTATTCTTTCAAAAGCACTCAGTGCCCGTGTATAAAGGGCCTGAGCTGTTTTAACTATGCAAATACTGTGCCAGTCAGGCAATCGCTGCCAGACTGGCTTCGATGATGTCCAGACCTTCGTTCACGATCGCATCGCTGGCGGTCAGTGGCACCAAAATGCGTACTACGTTGCCATAGGTGCCACAGGTCAGCAAGATCAGACCACGTTGGGTGGCCTCAACTGCCAGGGCTTTGGCCAGCTCTGCACTGGGTTGGTGCGCATCACCGTTCTTGCACAGTTCAATGGCCACCATGGCACCCAAACCACGCACATCACAAATACGTGGGTCTTTGGCGGCGATGGCCTTCAGGCGGCTCACCATGTGCGCACCCAGGCTGCGGCTGCGCTCCAGCAGATTTTCTTTCTCGAACACGTCCAGCACGGCCAGCGCGGCAGCACAGGCCACCGGGCTACCGGCATAAGTGCCGCCCAAGCCGCCGGCTGCGGGGGCGTCCATCACTTCGGCACGACCCACCACGCCAGACAAGGGGTAGCCACCGGCGATGGATTTGGCCATGGTGATCATGTCCGGGGCCACACCGCTTTGTTCAATGGCAAACCAGGTGCCTGTGCGGCCAGCGCCGGTTTGAATTTCATCAGCAATCATCAGAATGCCGTGCTGGTCACACAGGGCGCGCACACGTTCCAGGAAATCAGTGGGAGCGACATTAAAGCCGCCTTCACCTTGCACGGGCTCCACAATGATGGCGGCCACACGGCTGGCTTCCACGTCGTTTTTCAGGATCGATTCAATGGATGCGATGGAGTCGTCCACACTCACGCCGTGTGCGGCATTCGGGAATTGTGCGTGGTAGATCTCGCCGGGAAATGGGCCAAAACCTGTTTTGTAGGGGGCGACCTTGCCTGTCAGGCCCAAAGTCAGCAGGGTGCGGCCGTGGTAGCAGCTGGTGAAGGCAATCACAGCGCTGCGTTTGGTGTACGAGCGTGCGATCTTGACGGCGTTTTCAACCGCTTCGGCTCCGGTGGTCAGGAACAGGGTTTTCTTGGCAAAGTTGCCGGGTGCCAATGCGTTGAAGCGCTCGGCCAGTTCCACGTAGGGTTCATAAGCCAGTACCTGGAAACAGGTGTGGGTGTACAGGTCGATCTGTTTTTTGACCGCTTGGGCGATCTCGGGGTTGCAGTGGCCGGTGTTGAGCACGGCAATGCCACCGGCAAAGTCAATGTAGCGCTTGCCTTCCACGTCCCACACCTCGGCGTTTTCACCACGTGCAATGAAAACTTCGTGGCTTTGGCCAACGCCACGGGGAATAGCCGCTTTGCGGCGGGCCATCAGGGCGGCGTTGGTTTGTTGGGTCTTGGTCAGCATAGGGGTCCTGTTCATGGGTTAAACCGAAAAAATTCACCTGTCTCCAAATGAATGATCAAGGTTGGCGTTGATAAAGTGATGTAACTGTAGAGGCGATATTTCGAACCAACCATATACAGTTAGCCCTTTTTTGAAGATGTACTGTATGGTTCTGTCTACCTGTACATGTAAACCCTAGGTGGCCTATGTTGATGCTTAATCCGCAAAGTTCTGTACCCCTGGTACTCCAGATCGTGGAGGGCTTTCGTTCGGTGATTGATGCCGGTGAACTCCGCCCGGGTTCCAAAGCCCCCTCGATCCGCCAGTTTGCCCATGCCCACAATGTGAGTGTGTTCACCGTGGTGGATGCCTATGACCGCCTGGTGGCGCTGGGCTACTTTGCTTCACGGCCGCATTCCGGCTTTTTTGTCAAACAGCGACCCACCTCAGTCAGTGTGCTCCCCGGTCACGGCCCGAATTTCAGCTTTGACTCGATGTGGTACCTGCGGCGTATTTTTGAAAACCGGGCGCTCAGCATCAAACCCGGCTGCGGCTGGTTGCCGGGTGACTGGTTGTTTCAGGACGGTGTGCGCCGCGGTTTGCGCAATTTGGCCGCTGCCGATGTGGATTTGAGTGGGTATGGCGAGCCCAAGGGTTATCTGCCCTTGCGTCAACTGGTGCGTGAACTTCTGGCCGAGCAGGAAATTGCCGTCACGCCCGAGCAGGTGCTGCTCACCCAAGGTTCAAGTCAGGCCATGGATCTGGTGGCACGCCGCCTGGTGCGCCCAGGAGATGCGGTGCTGGTGGATGACCCTGGTTACCCCAACCTGCTGTTTTCTCTGCGGTTTTTGGGTGCACGCCTGATTGGTGTACCACGCACGCCCACCGGCTACGACCTGGCGGCACTGGAGCGGTTGGTGATTGAAGAGCAACCCAAATTGTTCTTCACCCAGCCCCGCCTGCAGAGCCCCACCGGCTCGGTGGCCCAGTTGTCGCATCTGCACCGGGTGATGCAGCTGGCCGATAAACACGACTTTCTGGTGGTGGAAAACGACATTTATGCCGATCTGGACCCCGAGCCCAGGCCGTCGCTGGCTAGCCTGGATCAGCTCAACCGGGTGATCTACATCAGCAGTTTTTCCAAGACCATTTCGCCCAATATCCGCGTCGGCTATGTGGCGGCCAACCCGGATTTACTGGAAGATCTGGCACAACTGAAGATGATCTCGGGCCTGACCTCGTCCGAGTTCAGTGAGCGGCTGGCTCATGGTGCATTGACCGATGGGCGTTGCCGCAAACATGTCAAAAGCCTGCGTGAGCGCCTGGCCAAGGTTCATGTGCAAGCTGCATCCAAGCTGCTCAAGGTCGGGTTTGAGATTTTTCATGAGCCCAAGGCCGGGATTTTTTTGTGGGCCAAACACCCGGCGCTGCCGGATTCGGGTGAGCTGGCCTACAAAGCTTCTGAACAAGACATCTTGCTTGGCCCTGGGCACTTGTTCAGCCCGGAATTACGCACCAGCCCCTGGCTGCGTTTTAACGTGATTTTTTGTACCGAACCGGCACTGTTTACCTTTCTGGAAGAGCAGTGCAACGGCGGCATTTGACGGGCTGCATCCTGTTGATCCGGCCCGAACGGAACTTCAAACATCGTTGGACTGAATCAATAAGCGTGTTGTCAGTTCACCAGTTTCTTGCGGATGTCTTTGAGTTCACGCAAGCGCTGCGGGCTTAGCTCCGGGTAAGCCATGTTGAGGCCCTTGAAGACATCCAGCACGATGCTTGAAATGATCAGTCGGGCATTTTCTTTGTCGTCGGCGGGAACCACATACCAAGGTGCTGTCTGGGTGCTGGTGGCGCTCAAGCAGTCTTCATAGGCTTGCATGTACTGCGGCCAGAACTCGCGCTCCTGCATGTCGGCCTCGCTGAATTTCCAGTTTTTCTCTGGTTCATCAATGCGGGCCAGAAAGCGCTTGCGTTGCTCGTTTTTGGACAAATGCAGGAAAAACTTGACAATGCGCGTGCCGTTGCGATGCAGGTGGTTTTCCATGTCAACAATCGAGCGGTAGCGTTCTTGCCAGAGGGTGGTCATTTTTTTGGGGGTGTCGGGTAGGCGCTGCGCCTGAAGAATTTCCGGGTGCACCCGCACGATCAATACCTCTTCGTAATAAGACCGGTTGAAGATGCCAATGCGCCCGCGCTCGGGCAGGCACTGATTGGTGCGCCACAAAAAGTCATGATCCAGGTCCGAGGCGCTGGGGTGCTTGAAGCTGAACACTTGACAGCCTTGCGGATTGATCCCGGACATCACATGGCGAATGGCGCCATCCTTGCCCGCGGCATCCATGGCCTGAAAAATCAGCAACACGGCGTACCGGTCAGAGGCGTAGTGCAGTTGCTGCAACTCGCTGAGTTCGGCCACTTGTTTGTCAAGAGATTTTTGGTACGCCTTTTTGGAGGTGCAGGCTGATTTAACCAAGGTTGGCCAGTCTTTGAGGACCACTTTTTGTCCCTCTTTCACACGGAAATCCGTCAGATTGATGTCCATTTTTCAGCCTTGAATGAGTTCGGATATACGCTTATAGCGTTTTGTGCTGCGTTGTGATCGTCCGCACCAACCAATCCTCAAACAACTGTGTGGCCGCTGCGTTGTCATCGGTCTCGGGCCTGACCAGGTAGTAGGCGCGCTGGCTGATGAGTTCATGCGCACAGGCCACGCGCAAATCACCGCGGACCAGCTCTTCCTGCACCAGCAAGGGCGGCACCAGCGCCAAACCCAGGCCTTGCACCGCCGCCGCGGCGGTCATGGAAAAAAGCTCAAACCTGGCACCTGCCAGGGCTTGCGGGGCGCTCACGCCCTGGGCCTCAAACCATTGCCGCCAGGCATCGGGCCGGGTGCTTTGTTGCAGCAGGGGCAGCCCGGCCATGGCCTGCGGGCTCAGCGTGGCTTGACCGTTCAGCAGCGCTGGCGCACACACCGGCAACACCACTTCGTCGAGCAGTTTCACGGCCCGGGTGCCAGCCCATTGGTTCACCTGCTCGGGTGTGCCGGCGTACAGGGCGCAGTCATAGGGCGAGTCGGTGAACATGAAAGGGCGTGTGCGGGTGTCGATGTGCAGGGTGAGGCCGGGGTGCTGGCTTTTAAGCTGCGGCAGGCGCGGAATCAGCCAGCGGGTGGCAAAGGTTGGCACGGCGGCCAGGTGGATCACGCTGGCGCGGCCCTGGGTGCTCATGACATCGAGCGTGTCCTGCTCCAGGGCGTTCAGGCGGCTGGCGACTTGCTGGGCGTAGTCGCGCCCACTGTTGGTGAGTGTCACACCGTGGCGGGTGCGTTTGAACAGGGCCACACCCAGATACTCTTCCAGCGCGGTGAGCTGGCGCGACACCGCACCCTGCGTGAGTGAAAGCTCTTGTGCAGCGCGGGTGTAGCTCTGGTGGCGGGCCGCCGCGTCAAAGCAGGCGAGGGCTTGGAGGGAAGGGATTTTTCTGCGCATGATGTGCGTAATGTACATAACAAGACTCTGATGAGTCAGAAATCTACTATAAAAATAGAAGCTTCATACGCTTTATTTAATTGATTAGATTGTCAATTTTGATGGTGAACAAAATGCTTCATTGCTGTGAGTCAATTATTTAAATGTGTTTAAAACTCATATCAAAGTGACAATAAATCGTTTGTCGTCTGGGCCGCTGCCGCGCTACCATGCGTGCCAACCTTGTTCAACTTCCTGAAAGACACTTCCATGGCCCACGCAGCATTCAACTGGCAAGATCCCTTTTTGCTGGAACAGCAACTCACCGACGATGAACGCATGATCAAAGAGGCCGCCGCTGCCTACTGCCAGGACAAGCTGCAACCGCGTGTGGTGCAAGCCTTTCGCGCCGAACAAACCGACCCCGCCATCTTCCGCGAGATGGGTGAACTCGGTCTGCTCGGCCCCACGGTTCCAGAAGCCTACGGTGGCCCCGGCCTGAACTATGTGGCCTACGGCCTGATCGCCCGTGAAGTAGAGCGTGTGGACTCAGGCTACCGCTCGATGATGAGTGTGCAAAGTTCGCTGGTGATGGTGCCGATTTTTGAGTTTGGCAACGAGGCCACCAAACAAAAATACCTGCCCAAGCTGGCCACCGGTGAGTGGATTGGCTGCTTTGGCCTGACCGAACCCAACCACGGCTCCGACCCGGCCAGCATGCTCAGCCGCGCCGTCAAAGTACCGGGCGGCTACAAACTGACGGGTAACAAGATGTGGATCTCGAACAGCCCAATTGCCGACGTGTTTGTGGTCTGGGCCAAAGAGGTGACCGAAGACGGCGCAGTCGGACCGATCCGCGGCTTTGTGCTGGAAAAAGGCGCACCCGGCCTGAGCGCCCCGGCGATCCACGGCAAGGTGGGCCTGCGTGCCAGCATCACCGGCGAGATCGTCATGGACGGCGTGTTCTGCCCCGAAGAAAACGCTTTCCCCGAAGTGCGCGGCCTCAAAGGCCCGTTCACCTGCCTCAACAGCGCCCGCTACGGCATTGCCTGGGGTGCGCTGGGTGCAGCGGAAGATTGTTGGTTCCGTGCCCGTCAGTACGTGCTGGACCGCCAGCAATTTGGCCGCCCACTGGCAGCCAACCAGTTGATCCAGAAAAAGCTGGCCGACATGCAAACCGAAATTGCGCTCGGCCTGCAAGGCTGTCTGCGCCTGGGCCGTATGAAGGACGAAGGCACGGCGGCGGTCGAGATCACCTCGATCTTGAAGCGCAATAGCTGCGGCAAAGCGCTCGACGTGGCCCGACTGGCGCGCGACATGATGGGTGGCAACGGCATCAGCGACGAGTTTGGTGTGGCCCGCCATCTGGTGAACCTGGAAGTGGTCAACACCTACGAGGGCACGCATGACATCCACGCCCTGATTCTGGGCCGGGCGCAGACCGGGATTCAGGCGTTTTGTTAATTGGGGTCAGATTCCAATTAATTGCCGGATGAGACGGGATTTGGGGTGCGCCAATGTTCGTGGTGGCAGCGGGCGGGGTATGGAAACCCGCCGACTTCGCAAAGCGCAGCGCGTTGAGGCGGGTTTCCATACCCCACCCGCTGCAACACGCGCCGTTGGTGTGCCAAGGTTTTGAAGTCCGAATGCCCAGTCCAGCGGATGCGATGAACGAATGGACACGTCGAGGGCTGAGGCAGAGCTTGGTGACCGCCGCTGAAGAGCATCTTCCTGCACATGAATGGGACCCCGGTCTTTTACGTCGACGACCTTCACTGCGCGTCAGGCCGTGTGGGCTTGGGCTGGGGGCCGACTTCGCAAAGCGCAGCGCGTTGAGGCCCCCGGCCCAAGCCCACATGGCCCACCCCAACCATTGGCCCGTCCACGATCCCCGCATTGCATAAGCACCACAACAGCCAGCCAGTCAGCCACTGAATCCGTGATACCCAACAAGCAGACAACATGACCACCCAAGCAGCCGCCCTCTCCCACCTCAAAGTCCTCGACCTGTCCCGCGTGCTGGCCGGCCCCTGGTGTACCCAGATGCTGGCCGATTTGGGGGCTGACGTGATCAAGGTCGAACGCCCCGGCGCAGGTGACGACACCCGCCACTGGGGGCCACCCTTCCTCAAAGATGCCGACGGCAATGACACCGACCAGGCCACCTACTTCACCGCCTGCAACCGCAACAAACGCGCCATCACGCTGGACATGGCCCGACCCGAAGGCCAGGCGCTGATCCTGCAAATGGCGCGCAATAGCGACGTGCTGGTGGAGAACTTCAAGGTTGGCGGCCTCAAGCAATACGGGCTGGACTACGAGAGCCTCAAAGCCGTCAACCCACGGCTGATCTACTGCTCAGTCACTGGCTTTGGCCAGACCGGCCCCTATGCCGAACGCGCTGGCTACGACCTGATGATCCAGGCCATGAGCGGCCTGATGAGCATCACCGGCCACGCCGATGGCCAGCCCGGCGGCGGCCCGATGCGCATGGGTGTGGCGCTGATCGACGTGCTCACCGGTATCTACGCTTGCAGCGCCATCCTGGCCGCCATCGAGGCGCGTCACCAAACCGGGCAGGGCCAGCACATCGACATGGCGCTGCTCGATGTCGGCATGGCTGTGCTGGCCAATCAGGCGGCGGGCTTTCTGAACACCGGCAAAGTACCGCAACGCCAGGGCAACACCCACCCCAGCCTGGCTCCGTACCAGACCTTCGAGACGGCAGATGGCCAAATGCTGTTGGCCGTGGGCAATGACGGCCAGTTTGCCCGTTTTTGTGAAGCCGCAGGCCAAGCCGAATGGGCACAAGACGACCGTTTTCGCACCAACACCCTGCGCGTGAAACACCGCGAGGTGCTGATCCCCTTGATGCAAACCGTCACCCGCACCCGCAGCACCGCCCAGTGGATTACCCTGCTGGAAGACAAGGCCGTGCCCTGCGGCCCGATCAACAACATGGCCCAGGCCTTTGCCGATGAACAGGTACAAGCCCGTGGTTTAGTGATCAAACAGCCTGTAGAGCAGGTAAATCAAGTGCAAGCAGCTATTGAAAATATAGCAACTGTAGCCAGCCCGCTGCGCCTACAAGCCACGCCGCCCGTGTTGCGCCGCGCGCCACCCAGCTTGGGGGAACACACTGATGAGGTGCTGGCTGAGTTGGGTTTGAACGCGGCAGAAGTGGCCACTCTGCGAAGCCGTGGCGTGATCTGAGCATTTCTCTTCCCATTGGCCGCGCTGGATTGGGGTGCGTTGTTTCCAAACAGGCTGTTATGCTGATCCCGACCTTTTGATGATCCACATTTCGGGAGCACATGCATGACACCACGCTTTACCCCTCAAGACACGCTGCCTCGGCGCTGGCTGCTCGGGCTGTTCGGTGTGATGCTGAGCGGTTGCGCCAGCCTCAGCACCCCATCATCGACTGATCCTGCCAACCCGGCCCCTAAGCCAAGCCGGTATCTGGACACGCAGGAACTGCCCGACAGCAAGAATCTGCTGCCTCCTCACCCGACCCAAGGCGCAGCG
Organism: Rhodoferax lithotrophicus; assembly: GCF_019973615.1. Lineage (GTDB taxonomy): Bacteria > Pseudomonadota > Gammaproteobacteria > Burkholderiales > Burkholderiaceae_C > Rhodoferax > Rhodoferax lithotrophicus. The sequence continues at coordinate 1,262,021 of NZ_AP024238.1, forward strand.
GCCATGGCGCTGGACGAAGAGATCAGCCAACGCAGTTTCGCCCTGCGCGACACCTCGCGCTGGGCGCTGGCCCGTACCGATGCGGACGTGAGTTTTCCCAACGCGGCCGACACTTTCTCTTGTGCCCTGAATGCCCCCGTGACCGAAGCCGACACGCCGTATCTGTACCAGCTGCTGCTGCGCACCCGCGATGATTTGGGGTATTCCACCCGCAGCGCCAAAAAACATGCCCAGAGGCCACGTCCCTTCGTGGTCAACCATGAACCTATTTGCACCCCTGAATACCAGGCCCAGATGTTCAAGGAAAGTTCTTACCCTTCCGGACACGCCACCGTGGGCTGGGGCTGGGCGCTGATTTTGGCGGAGCTGTCACCCCAGCATGCCAATGCGGTGCTGGCACGCGGTCTGGCCTATGGCGAAAGCCGCAATGTCTGCAATGTGCACTGGCACAGTGATGTGGTGCAGGCCCGCTCTGTCGCGGCGGCCACCGTCGCCGTGCTGCACAGCAAGGCTGCTTTTCGCGCCGAAATGGAAGCCGCGCGTGCCGAGTTGCTGGTTGTGCGCAGCCAGGGCATGAAGCCCCGTCGTGATTGCGCTGCCGAAGCCGCCGCTCTGTCGCAACTGCCGTCATTGGCTCAGTGAATGCGCTGCCTTGGCATCGCGCAGGCAGCAGGACCTCATGGGTCTCATTGAGCGCGACGCACGTAGATCGCGATAAACCGGCCATGGCGCGGCGCAGTGTTCATGCGCATGTCGATGGGCTGTATGGAATGAAGAATGGGCCTCTAGAGCTTGTCAATCATGCGCAAGTAGCTCCGAAATTCAGAGTGTTTTGATCTGTTGCCAGGTTGGGCTGGCTACGGTCACCAAGATCAACTTGAAAGCGCTACACCAACAGGTCAGCAAGTGGCCGGGCGATAATAGACGGCTTCCTTTGCGCGGCTTCAGGCCGCCGGGCCTGCCGAACCTTGTCTCACCCTTTTGAAATAGACCCCTGACATGACCCAGTCCGCCAACCCCAGCACCATCAGTGTTGCCGACATTCGCAAATCGTTTCTTGATTTCTTTGCCTCCAAAGGCCACACCGTGGTGGCCTCCAGTCCCTTGGTGCCGGGCAACGACCCCACGCTGATGTTCACCAACTCCGGCATGGTTCAGTTCAAGGACGTGTTTTTGGGCACCGACAAGCGCTCTTATGTGCGTGCTGCATCGGTGCAAGCCTGCCTGCGTGCCGGGGGCAAGCACAACGACCTGGAAAACGTCGGCTACACCGCACGCCACCACACCTTTTTTGAGATGCTGGGCAACTGGAGTTTTGGCGACTACTTCAAGCGTGAATCCCTGAAATGGGCTTGGGAACTGCTGACCGAGGTCTACAAGCTGCCCAAAGAGCGCCTGCTGGCCACCGTTTATGAAGAAGACGACGAAGCCTATGACATCTGGACCCAAGAAATTGGTCTGCCGCCCGAGCGTGTGATCCGCATCGGCGACAACAAGGGTGGCCGTTACAAGAGCGACAACTTCTGGATGATGGCCGACACCGGCCCGTGTGGCCCGTGCAGCGAAATCTTCTACGACCACGGCGACCACATTCCCGGCGGCCCACCCGGCAGCCCTGAAGAAGACGGCGACCGCTTCATCGAAATCTGGAACAACGTGTTCATGCAGTTCAACATGGACGAAACCGGCGCGGTGACTCCGCTGCCCGCACCCTGCGTAGACACCGGCATGGGTCTGGAGCGCCTGGCGGCCATTCTGCAGCACGTGCACAGCAATTACGAGATCGACCTGTTTGACGCACTGATCAAAGCCGCAGCGCGTGAAACCCACACCACCGACCTGACCAATCCGTCATTGAAGGTGATTGCCGACCACATTCGCGCCACCGCCTTTTTGGTGGCCGACGGTGTGCCGCCGAGCAACGAAGGCCGTGGTTATGTGCAGCGCCGCATCATCCGCCGCGCCATTCGCCACGGTTACAAACTGGGCCAGAAAACCCCGTTTTTCCACAAACTGGTGCCCGATCTGGTGGCCCAGATGGGCGCAGCCTACCCGCATCTGGCCGAGCAGGCGCAGCGCATCATGGAGGTGCTGCGGCTGGAGGAAGAGCGGTTTTACGAGACGCTGGAAGTGGGTATGGAGATTCTGGACGAGGCGCTGGCAGGTGATGTCAAAGTGCTTCCCGGTGACGTGGCCTTCAAGTTGCACGACACCTTTGGCTTCCCTCTGGACTTGTCTGCCGACGTGTGCCGCGAACGTGGCTTGACGGTGGATTCCGCTGGTTTTGATGCCGCCATGGCGCATCAAAAAGCCCAGGGCCGTGCGGCCGGCAAGTTCAAGATGGACAAGGCGCTCGACTACACCGGTGCGGGCAATGAATTCGTGGGCTACGAACACTTGACAAAAGCTACAGAAATTGTAGCTATCTACGCTGATGGTGCAAGTGTTACAAGCCTAAAAGAGGGTCAAAATGGGGTGCTGGTGCTGGCTGCCACACCGTTTTATGGCGAAAGTGGTGGTCAGGTGGGCGATTCTGGTGCGGTGTTCTGTGACCATGCCTTGTTTGAGGTGGCTGACACACAAAAGATCAAGGCCGATGTGTTTGGCCACCACGGCACGCTCAAAACCGGCGAACTCAAGGTCGGTGACAGCGTCACAGCGCATGTCAACTCCAGCGCCCGGGCCGCCACCCAGCGCAACCACTCGGTCACTCACCTGATGCACAAAGCCCTACGCGAAGTGCTGGGCGGCCACGTGCAGCAAAAAGGCAGCTTGGTCAACCCGGATCGCACCCGTTTTGACTTCGCCCACAACGCACCGGTGACCGATGCCGAGATCCGCGAGATTGAAGCCCGTGTGAATGCCGAGATTTTGGCCAACGCCGCCACCCAGGCGCGGGTGATGGACATCGAGTCGGCCCAGAAGACCGGCGCGATGATGTTGTTTGGCGAAAAATATGGCGAAACCGTGCGGGTGCTCGACATTGGCGAAAGCCGCGAACTGTGCGGCGGCACCCATGTGGCACGCACTGGCGACATTGGCCTGTTCAAGGTGGTGGCCGAGAGCGGCGTGGCCTCGGGTGTGCGCCGGATTGAAGCCGTCACTGGCGAAAACGCCTTGCATTACCTGCAACATCTGGAAGACAGCATAGGCAATGCCGCCCACCTGCTGAAAACCCCGGTGACCGAGGTGAATGACCGCCTGGTGACGGTGCTGGATCACGTCAAAACCCTGGAAAAAGAAGTGGCCGCGCTCAAAGGCAAGCTGGCATCCGCCCAGGGCGACGAGCTGGTGACCCAGGCGCAAGACCTACAAGGTGTGAAACTGCTGGTGGCCCGCCTGGAAGGGGCCGATGTGAAGACCTTGCGCGACACCATGGACAAACTCAAGGACAAGCTGAAAACCGCCGTGATTGTGCTCGGTGTGGTCGATGGGGCCAAGGTGCAAATCGCCGTGGGCGTGACTCCCGACACCACCGCCAAGGTCAAAGCCGGTGAGCTGGTCAACTTTGTCGCGGCGCAAGTCGGCGGCAAAGGCGGCGGCAAGCCTGACATGGCCATGGCTGGTGGCACTGAACCCGCGCAATTGGCGCAAGCCTTGGCCAGCGTGCAAGCCTGGGTGGAAGCGAAACTCTGAATGCTATTTAAAAGATAGCTGCTTGGGCTTGTGACATAAGCGCTACAGTCTGATTTTTCATAAATTTTCGGGGCACTATGAAAAATGCAGCTGTAGAGGCTGATGTGGCAAGCGATTGAGATTTATCAGGGCTGTTTGGGCCCGATGTTTTAGACTCTTATTCTTTTACCGACCCTCTTTTCAAGGCGACCCATGAGTGCTTTTTTGAATGAAACTGTTTTAAGCGTCCACCACTGGACTGATCGCCTGTTCAGCTTCACCACCACGCGAGATGAAGCCTTACGCTTCTCCAACGGCCACTTCACCATGATTGGCCTGCGTGATGCCAATGGCAAACCACTGTTGCGTGCCTACAGCATCGTCAGCGCCAATTACGAAGACCATCTGGAGTTTTTGAGCATCAAGGTGCAAGACGGCCCGCTCACCTCCAAGCTCCAACACATCCAGGTCGGCGACAAGATTGTGGTGGGCAAAAAGCCCACCGGCACGCTGCTGATTGACTACTTGTTGCCCGGCAAAAACCTGTATCTGTTTGGTACGGGTACCGGTCTGGCCCCGTTCCTGAGCATTGTGCGTGACCCGGAAACCTATGAAAAGTTTGAAAAAGTCATTCTGGTCCACGGCGTGCGCCAGGTCGCCGAGCTGGCCTACCACGACTATTTGACGCAAGAGTTGCCCGAGCATGAGTTTTTGGGCGAAATGGTCAGTGCCCAAATGCTGTATTACCCCACCGTGACACGCGAGCCGTTCAAAAACCAGGGCCGCATCACCGACCTGATCGAGTCTGGCAAATTGCAGACCGACCTGGGTTTGCCCAAGTTTGACCCGGCCACCGATCGCGCCATGATGTGTGGCAGCCCGGCCTTGCTCAAAGACTTGAAACACATTCTGGAAAAACGCGGTTTCCTCGAAGGCAACACGACCAAGCAGGGTGACTTTGTGGTTGAACGTGCCTTTGTCGAGCAGTAATTCACATGACCTACCACCTCTACGCCATTGGCAATGCCTTGGTGGACACCGAATACGAAGTCTCTGATGCGCAGTTGCAAGCCGCAGGCGTAGAAAAGCGCCACATGACACTGATTGATGCCGCCCGGCGCACCGAGTTGCTCAAACATGTGCACAACGTCAAATCACACCGTACCGGTGGCGGCTCGGCGGGCAACACGGTGGTGGCGCTGGCCCAGTTGGGCGGACGTGCGTTTTACTCCTGCCGCGTGGCCGATGACGAGCTGGGTGATTTCTACACCAAAGACCTGCTGTCGCATGGCGTGGCCACCAACCTGACCCACACCAAACCACCCCAAGGCCAAACCGGCAGCTGTATGGTGATGGTGACGCCGGATGCCGAGCGCAGCATGAGCACCTTTTTGGGTGCCACGGCCGAAATTGACGAGGCCGCACTGCATCCGCATGACATCGTCAAGGCCCGTGTGTATTACATGGAAGGTTATTTGGCCGCTTCGCCATCAGGTTTGGCGGCTGCTGTGAAAGGCCGCTTGATTGCCAAGCAGGCGGGTGTGAAACTGGCCACCACGCTCAGCGACATGAGCATGATTAATTTTTGCCGCCCCGGCCTGGAAGCCATGGTGCAGGATGATCTGGACTTCTTGTTTTGCAACGAGGAAGAAGCCCAGGTGTGGTGTGGTAGCCAGGACATGGCGCAAATTTGCCAGCAACTGGGTACCCGGGCCAAAACCGTGTGTCTGACACGCAGTGCCAAAGGCTGTCTAGTGATCGAGCAAGGCCATGTGACGGAAGTGCCTACAACGGCGGTCAAAGCCATCGACACCAATGGGGCGGGCGACATGTTTGCCGGTGCCTTTTTGTATGCGGTGACACACGGTCACAGCCATGCTCAAGCCGCCTGGCTAGCCAACCGGGCCGCTGGCCGGGTGGTAGCGCAATATGGCAACCGCTTGAGCCAGGATGTGGTGAACAGTTTACGAGCCGAATTTACACAGCACACGGCAGTGTCAAACTGACTTGGGTGCAAATGCCGCACAAGTTTTTCTGGCCGTGACCAATGCGCTGTTTCATCTGGCCGCAGTGGCACGGAACTTGGCGTTTTTGATTTACTTATGGATGTATACCCCTTGGTTGTTCCAGGTCCGGCTGGATGGTCAAGACGGTTAGGGTTACTGCTCATGGTTTGGCGTTCCGGTAACGTTAAACTAAAGCTTAGTCAGCTGGGGTGATAACATCATTAATCGCAAATGACTTATTTAAATGATTGTTTGCATTTTGATCTGCTCTCTGCTTGTCAACCATATGGCTGACAATACCGTTGTTAGCTCAGGCAGCGCTTGGTTTGGCTGCTGATTTTTTTGTTCAACTCACTTGGAAACACACTCTATGACAACACGTCGCGTATTCATGATGCAATCTGTACTCGGTGCCAGCGTTTTGGCTTCTGGCGCAGTGATGGCTGCTGCTCCTATGGTTGCTGAAACAGATGCCAACGCCAAGGCGCTGGCATATTCAGCTGATGGTGCTACTTCCAAGAATGCCAAGCACCAAGCTGGCCAAGCTTGCTCCAACTGTGCCTTGTTCCAAGGTAAAGCAGGTGATGCTGCTGGTGGCTGCCCACTGTTTGCTGGCAAACAAGTGTCTGCCAAAGCTTGGTGCAGCGCTTACGCCAAGAAGGCCTAAGCCTTCAACCGGGTTCACCCGGTGCACGTCAAAACCCACCCTTGCGGTGGGTTTTGTTTTTTTCGGGATTGGTGCGGTGGCGCGGTCAAATTTCGGATAATCACGCCATGAATCCTTCAATCAATGCTGACCCGGCCGAGCTGGCCAAATTTTCGGACTTGGCCCACCGCTGGTGGGATGCGGATGGTGAATTCCGTCCACTGCACCAAATCAATCCCTTGCGCTTGGCGTGGATCAACGGCTTGTGCCCGCTCAATGGCAAAACCGCACTGGATGTAGGTTGTGGTGGTGGTATCTTGACCGACTCTTTGGCGCGTTCTGGTGCCACCGCAACCGGTATTGACTTGTCGACCAAAGCCTTGCGCATTGCCCAACTACACGCCATGGATGCCCAGACCAGCAACGTGAATTACCGTGAAATCAGTGCCGAGGCCATGGCGCTTGAGCAGCCTGCCGGGTTTGATGTGGTGACTTGTATGGAAATGCTGGAGCACGTGCCGGATCCGGCTTCGGTAGTTCAGGCTTGTGCCACGCTGGTCAAGCCTGGTGGTTGGGTATTTTTTTCCACACTGAACCGCAATCCCAAGTCTTTCCTGTTGGCGGTTGTAGGGGCCGAATATGTGTTGAACATGTTGCCGCGTGGCACACATGAATACGCCAAGATGATTCGCCCCAGCGAATTGGCTGGTTTTTGTCGTGCTGCAAGTTTGAATGTGACTCAGGCGAGGGGATTGTCATTTAATCCGCTTACCCAGCGTTATTGGATGAATGCGGACACCAGCGTGAACTATCTGCTGGCCACACAAAAGCCACTTTCCTCGTAAACGTGATTTACGGCATGACGCAGTCCAGGCAAGTGCAGGCGGTGCTGTTTGACTTGGACGGTACGTTGATTGACAGTGCACCCGATTTGGCCACCGCTGCCAACACCATGCGGGTGGCGCGCGGATTATCTTCTTTGCCTTTGGCGCAATACCGACCCATGGCCGGTGCAGGCGCAAGAGGCATGCTGGGCATTGCTTTTGGTTTGACCCCTGAAAATACTGATTTCAACGTCTTGCGAGAAGAATTTTTTTGCAACTATGAACGTTGCATGACGCAAAACACCCACATCTTTGAGGGTGTACCGGAGATGTTGACCACTCTGTCTGGGCAAGGTTTGAAGTGGGGTGTGGTTACCAACAAGTCAGAGCGCTTTACCTTGCCGCTGACCCGATCCATGCCGTTGTTCGATACAGCCTCCGCCATTGTGAGCGGCGACACCACGCCACATGCCAAACCGCATCCCGAGCCCTTGCTGGAAGCGGCACGCAGATTGGGCGTGCCGCCACAGTATTGTGTTTATGTGGGAGATGACGAACGCGACATCGTTGCCGGTCTGGCCGCTGGTATGGCCACGGTGGCTGTGACCTATGGCTACCTTGGAACACAGGCCGATACCACCCGTTGGGGGGCTCACGCCACAATTAATTGTGTGAATGAGTTGTTGCCCCTCTTGCAATTGGCCGCCTCGGCCTAAAATACGAGTTCAGGGGCTGCACTGGTTTCGACGTGGATTCGGACGCGCAGCAGGGCATGTCGAGCTGAATGCGCTCGTAAAACAGATTCAAACAAACTAACTGCAAACGACGAACGTTTCGCACTCGCTGCTTAATCGCACGTGAGCCTCACAACAGTCAGCCGATCGGCTGGGCAAGGGTAGCGCAAGCTGTCCAGGCTGTGGGGTAATTTTATTCGGCTGGGCCTGCCTTGGGTGACTTAGGGTAGGTTGAGAAAATAGGTTACTGGTGATTTGCATAGCGTGCCACTGCGCGATGTGAAAAACGAGATCCAAATCAGATGGCTACACATGTAGAACTGTTCGAAGAAGGTTTGCGGACGGGGGTTCAAATCCCCCCAGCTCCACCATACATAGAAAGCCCAACTATTTCAGTTGGGCTTTTTTTCGTCTGCACCTGCGTGTTTTTGTTGGTTACAGAGGGTATGAGTTGCCAAAACTTCCAAAAAAACTGCCTGTGTAGGGGCGTACTACGGTCGTAAACAGCACTGCACATTGATGCCGAGCGTGATTTGCATCCCTGTCCTGCTTTGGGCAAGGATGGTATCCATCTTCTCCACACTTTGGCTTGTTTTGTACCGTGAGAGATTTATTCAAATGTCTCAAATGTCTCGATCAGCTGGTTTTGAAAGATTTGCTTGGCAGATGCATCGATGAAGCTGGCCTCAAAGCTGTTGCAGGCCAGCTGGTAAGCCTGCTGCGCCGTCAGCCCCAAAGCAGCAAAGGTCTGGGTGAAGTTGTCGTTCATGTAGCCACCAAAATACGCCGGGTCATCGGAGTTGACGGTGGCCATCAGCCCGGCCTCCAGCATGGCCCCCAGGTTGTGCTGGGCCAGCGTGGGGAACACACGCAGCTTCAGGTTGGACCGCGGGCACACCGTCAGCGGAATCTTGTCTTGCCGCAGCCGGGCCACCAGGGCCGGGTCTTTCATGGCTTGTACACCATGGTCAATACGCTCCACTTTCAGGATATCCAACGCGCTCCAGATGTAGGCTGGCGGACCTTCTTCACCTGCGTGTGCCACCAGCCTGAAACCCAGCGCGCGGGCTTTGGCAAAGACCTTGGCAAATTTTTCTGGCGGATGACCGAGTTCGCTGGAGGCCAGGCCAATGCCGACCAGTTTGTCGCGCAGGGGCAGGGCTTGCTCCAGTGCCTCAAATGCTTCGACCTCGCTCAGGTGGCGTAAAAAGCACAAAATCAGACTGGCACTCAAGCCCAGTTGCTGTTGTGCATCCACACACGCACGGTGCAGGCCGTTGATGACTACGTCCGTGTTCAAACCGTGGCCGGTGTGGGTTTGGGTATCGAAAAAAATCTCTGTATGTCGTACGTTGTCTGCGGCGGCGCGTTTCAGATAGGCCCAGGTCATGTCGTAGAAGTCTTGCTCGGTACGCAATACCAGGGTGCCTTGGTGGTAGATGTCCAAAAATTCCTGCAAGTTGTTGAACACATAGGCTTGGCGCAACGACTCCACATCAGGGTAAGGCACGCTCAGGCCGTTGCGCTTGGCCAGGGCAAACATCAGCTCGGGCTCCAGCGAGCCCTCAATGTGCATGTGCAACTCGGCTTTGGGCATACGCTGCAACAGTGCGGGCAAGCGATCTGCGGCAATGGGTTTGATTTGGATCATGGAATTGACTCTGGTAAATGGATTTTTCATTCTGCCATTTTTAACAGGCACAAAGTTTGTCTGTCACAACAATGTTCGACTGCTGCACAATCAGTTATTTCGTGATCTATGCTGCGATAAGGGCCTTGTACTGCATCCCAAATCCGATGATCAAATGCACAAGTTATTACGTAACGAACCCTAAGGAATTGTTTGCATGAACCCATCCAGCTTGATTGGGATTGTGGCCAGCATTTTGCTAATGGTGGTTATTTTGGCTTTTTCAGCCGATAACCCGCAGCTGTATCTGGATTGGCCCAGTCTGGCCATTGTCCTGGGTGGCACCGTGGCGGCCACTTTTCTGAGCTATCCACTCAGGGACGTGGTACGCATCTTTGGATTGTTTCGCACGGTCTTGCGCGACGAGCATATCGACATCCAGAGTGATATCAATGAGTTGGTGCAAATTGCCAAAATCTGGGTCACAGGCGATTCACACGCGGTGGAGCAGGCCCTCACCGAGGTCACCAATCCGTTTTTGCGCACTGGTGTGCAGTTGATCATTGACCGCATCCCGGAACAAGATATTCTGGATTTGCTGCAATGGCGCATTTCTCGACTACGCACCCGTGAAGCAGCCGAGGCGCAACTGTTTCGCTTGATGGCCAATTACGCCCCGGCCTTTGGCATGCTGGGCACGCTGGTTGGCTTGATCAATGTCATGGGCAATATGGGGAACGGCGACATGCCAGCCTTTGGTCAGAATCTGGCCATGGCCCTGATGACCACGCTGTATGGCATTTTGTTGTCCAACTTGCTGTTCCGGCCGGTGGCAGTGAAACTGGAGCGCCGCACCGAGCAGCGCTTGATTCTGATGAACATGGTGTTGCAGGGTATTTCCATGATGTGCGCCAAGAGCAGCCCTGGCTTGATGCGGGAAACCTTGAAGTCTTTTGTGGCACATTACGAGGACGAGATTTTTGACGGCGCAGTGGGTCAAGCCGAGCATGCAGAACACACCGAATCGTCGACCAGGAAGTAAGTGATGCCCAGCAAACTTGGCTACAGCGATTACAGAAAGGCTTGGAATCCCAGCTTGGCTGATTTGCTGGCAGCACGTGCCATGGTCAAAAAAAGAAGCCTTCATGAGGGGCGGCACGCGCATGGGGAGCAAGAGTCCAACAAAAGCACCAGTGCCATCGAAGAAAATAGCTGGCTGCTGTCGTATCTGGATGTCATGACCCTGCTGCTGGTCATGACGGTGGTGATGCTGGCTTTGAGTGAGCCGATCAAACCCAAAAAGACAGTGGCATCAGCGCCTGCCACACCCAACACGCAGCCTGTACCTGCTTCTGCGTCGATCAATCCCAAGATCAATATTGCTCCGCCTTTGCTCCCTAAAAGCCCGTTTCGGCATTTGCCTATTGGTGAATTGGGGGCAGAGGTTGAAGTGATCGAGAGCGACAACAGCATGCGTTTTCGTATCCGCAATGAGTTGCTGTTTGCCTCAGGTGATGCCAACCTGACCGCCGAAGGCTTGCAACTGCTTGACACCTTGCTGCCAACCTTCACGATGGCGACGGGCTACAACATTGCGGTGCAAGGGCACGCCGACAATAGCCCCATCAACACCATCAGGTATCCGTCCAACTGGGAGTTGGCAGCAGGGCGGGCGGCCAGTGTGGCACGTCACCTTCAAGGTCGTGGTATTGAGCCAGCGCGTTTGAGTGCCACGGGTTATGCGGATACCCGGCCCATTGCATCCAATAACACGCTGCAAGGCAAGCAAGCCAACCGGCGGGTCGAGTTGATACTGGAGCTGCCGCGCCAGGACAATTAAAAAAAAGAAACCGCCCGGAGGCGGCTTCTTTTGGAGTCAGCCAAGGATTACTTGCTGCCTGGAACTTTGCCTTCAACACCCTTGACGAAGAAGTTCAGCCCACCCAGGAACTGGTCGTCTGCTACAGTGTCCTTGGCCACTTGCACCTTGCCAGTGTTGTCGGTAATGGGACCTTTCCAGATGGCAAAGCTGCCGTCGGTCAGACCTTTTTTGATTTCGTCAATTTTGGCTTTGGTTTCTGCAGGCACGTCTTCAGCGATGGACACGATGTCAATGGCACCTTCTTTCACGCCCCACCAGGAGTGAGCACCTGCACCAGCCTTCCAGCTGCCATCAAGTGCTTCTTTGGTGGCCTTGATGTAGTACGGACCCCAATTGATGACGCTGGATGCCAAGTGCGCTTTGGGGCCGTAGGAGGTCATGTCAGAGTCCCAACCGAAGGCACGTTTACCCTTGGCTTCAGCGGTTTTAAGCACAGCGGGAGAGTCGGTGTTCTGGAACAGCACGTCTGCGCCACCGTTGATCAGGCTGGTGGCTGCTTCGGTTTCTTTCGGTGGGTCAAACCAGCCATTCACCCAGACCACTTTGGTCTTGATTTTGGGGTTGCTGGACTGGGCACCCAGGGTGAACGCGTTGATATTGCGCACCACTTCAGGAATTGGGATGGAGGCCACTACGCCGAGTGTGTTGCTCTTGGTCATCTTGCCGGCAATTACACCTGCCATGTACGCGCCTTCGTAGGTACGGCTGTCGTAGGTGCGCATGTTGTCAGCTTGTTTGTAGCCGGTGGCATGCTCAAACTTGATGCCAGCGTTGTCTGCAGCCACTTTGAGCATGGGTTCCATGTAGCCAAAAGTGGTGCCAAAAATCAGCTTGTTGCCCTGGCCTGCCATGTCACGCAGCACGCGTTCGGCATCAGCGGACTCGGGAACATTTTCAACAAACGAGGTGACAATTTTGTCACCAAATTCTTTTTCAAGTGCCTTGCGACCATTGTCATGGGCAAAAGTCCAACCACCATCACCCACTGGGCCCACATAGGCAAAGGCAATTTTCAAAGGTTCTGGCTTGGGCGCTGGCGCTGAAGCCACCGGTGCGGGAGCTGGCGCAGGTGCGGGCTCTTCTTTTTTACCGCAGCCTACCAGCGCAGCCGAAGCCACGGCAGTCAGGGCGGCTGCTTTGAGCAGCGTACGTTTTTGCAAATCAGTCATTTAAGATCCTTATCAGGCAAGCGGGTTGAACAACGAGAAAATAAGATTATGAACCTGAAAAATCAGGCTCCTGGGTAAAACGGCTTACCCAGACTGGTGGGCATGTTGACGCGAATCCACTGCGGATTACGCGAGATCAGTGCCAGAACAACAATGGTAGCGACGTAGGGCAACATACTCAAAAACTGGCTGGGCACATCGACTCCGATACTTTGCAGGTGAAACTGCAACATGGTGACACCGCCAAACAAATAAGCCCCCAACAACACACGGGCTGGCCGCCAAGTGGCAAAAGTCGTCAATGCCAAGGCAATCCAGCCCTTGCCCGCCACCATGCCCTCGACCCACAGCGGGGTGTAAATCACCGACAAATAAGCCCCGGCCAGGCCACACAACGCGCCCCCCGCCACCACCGCTAACAAACGGATACGCCGCACCGGGTAACCCAGGGCATGGGCCGACTCAGGGCTTTCGCCCACACTGCGCATCACCAACCCACTGCGGGTGCGGTACATGAACCAGATCAGCGCCAGAGCCAGCAACACGGTGATGTACACCAGAGGGTGATGCCGGAACAAGGCCGGGCCAATCCAGGGAATATCGGCCAGGCCAGGGATGGCATAACTGGCACGCTCGGGAATTTTGGCCTGCACAAAGCTTGTTCCCACAAAAGCCGAGAAGCCGGTACCAAACAGGGTCAGCGCCAGCCCGGTGGCGTACTGATTGGTATTGAGCCAGATCACTAGCAGGCCAAAAATGCCCGCCAGCACCGCCCCGATGGCCATGCCCGCCGCAAAACCCAGCCAGTCATTGCCAGTAGTGACCACGGTGGCAAAACCAGCAATGGCGGCACACAGCATCATGCCTTCGGCCCCCAGGTTGACGATGCCCACTTTTTCGTTGATCAACAGGCCCAGCGAGGCAATGGCCAGAACCGTGCCCGCATTCAGCGTGGCCGCCAACAACAGCGCGTAAGATTCCATCACCGAGCTCCCGTCTTTTGCCACTTCAGGCGGTAATTCACCAGCGTGTCACACGCCAGCAGACTGAACAACAACAAACCCTGGAACACGCCGGTGAGTGACTTGGTCAGCCCCAGGCGAGACTGGGCCATTTCCCCACCAATATAAAACATGCTCATCAGGATGGCCGAAAACACCATGCCCACCGGGTGCAAGCGCCCGACATAGGCGACGATGATGGCGGCAAACCCATACCCTGCGGGCACATAGATGGTGAGCTGACCAATCGGCCCAGCCACCTCCAGTGCACCCGCCAAACCCGCTGCGCCGCCAGACAACAGCAGCGCCAGCCACAAGGCTTTGCGGGAAGAAAACCCGGCGTAACGTGCCGCAGCCGGTGCCAGCCCTCCCACTTGCAAGGCAAAACCAGCCCGCGTGCGGAACAAGAAAACCCACAAACCAGCCACACTGGCCAGCGCCAGCAAAACCCCGATGCTGACGCGCGAGCCGTCAAACAAACGCGGAATGCGGGTCACCGCCTCAAAGGTTTTGGTCTGCGGAAAGTTGAAGCCCATCGGGTCTTTCCAGGGGCCGCCCACAAGGTAACTCAGCACTTGCACCGCCACGTAGACCAGCATCAAACTCACCAGAATTTCATTGGCATGAAAGCGGTCGCGCAGCAGCGCAGTCAGGCTGGCCCACAGCATGCCGCCCAGTACCCCGGCCAGCAGAATTGGCAGCACGATCCAGCGGCTGGTGTGCGCGTCGGCCAGCAAGGCCACGCCACCGGCAAAAATGGCACCAATGATGTACTGCCCCTCGGCACCAATGTTCCACACATTGGATCGGAAACACAGTGCCAAACCCAATGCAATGATCAGCAGGGGGGTGGCCTTGACCATCAACTCACCCAGCGAATAGGCGTTGTGAATCGGTTGCCAGAAAAACATCTCCAGACCCTTGAGGGGGTCTTTGCCCAAGGCGATGAACATCAGCGTGCCGATGATCACCGTGATCAACAAGGCGAGCAGGGGTGAGGCATAAGTCCAGACTCTGGACGGTTCGGGGCGTGCTTCAAGCTTGAACATGCTGCCCCCCTTGAGTGTCCGTTGAGGTAGCGCTGGCTTGTTCCATCTCGGCCAGGTGTTCCTGCACTTCGTTGCTCCACAGTCCACTCATCCACTCGCCAATTTTTTCAATTGTTGCCTCCGCCACCGGGATCGAGGGCGACAACTGACCGCGTGAAATCACGTGAAGGCGGTCACTCACCTCAAACAATTCGTCCAGCTCTTCGCTGACGACCAGCACGGCACAACCGGCATCACGCAAGGCCAGAATTTCGCCCCGGATTTGTGCGGATGCACCCACATCCACCCCCCAGGTGGGCTGGGACACAATGAACAGCTTGGGGTTGGCGTCCATTTCGCGCCCAACAATAAATTTCTGCAAGTTCCCCCCTGAGAGCGATCTGGCCAATGAGCGTGGCCCACCGGCCTTGACCTGAAAGCGCGCGATGATGTCTGCTGCATGACGCTCCAAAGATTTGACCTGTATCCAGCCACCACCCCATTGGGGATAGGCAATGGATTCCTGACGTGTCAGCAGCAGGTTTTGCGCCAGCGAAAGTGTCGGTACCGCCCCGCGGCCCAAGCGTTCTTCCGGCACAAAATGCAGGCCCAGCTTGCGCCGCTGCCCAGGGTGCAGGCGCGATACATCGGTGTTGATCATGCGGATCGTGCCCGGCTTGGCTCGCACATCTTCGCCCGACAAGGCGCACAACAATTCCTTTTGGCCGTTGCCCGAGACCCCGGCAATACCCACCACCTCACCGGCACACACTTGCAGGCTGATGCCTTCAATGTCCACACCAAACTGGTCTTCACGCGGCAGGATCAGGTTACTCACTGCCAGCACCGGCGCACCAGCTTTTTGCGGACGGTGGGTCAGCTGTGGTGGCTCAGCACCAATCATCAATTTCGACAAGGACGCATTACTTTCCTGCGACGGGTCACACACCCCGGTGACCTTGCCGCCGCGCAACACCGTGCAGGCGTTGCACAGCTCGCGGATTTCGTGCAGCTTGTGGCTGATGTACAAAATGCTGCAGCCCTCGCTGGCCAATTTTTTCAGCACCACAAACAGTTTTTCTACCGCCTGCGGGGTCAACACCGACGTGGGTTCGTCCAAAATCAGCAATTGCGGGTTGGTCAGCAAGGCACGGATGATCTCCACCCGCTGCATCTCTCCCACACTTAAAGTGTGCACCGGGCGCGCCGGGTCAATGTCCAGACCGTATTCCGTGGCCTTGGTCACAATGCTTTGCGTCACCTGTGCCAGGCTCAGGCTTTTGTCCAGACCCAGCCACACGTTTTCGGCCACGGTGATGGTGTCAAACAGGCTGAAGTGCTGAAACACCATGCTGATGCCCAAGGCCCGTGCCTCTTGCGGGTTTTGAATGTGCGCCACCTGGCCGTTGAACAGCACCGTGCCTTCGTCGGGTTTGACCGAGCCGTAGATGATTTTCATCAGCGTGGATTTGCCGGCACCGTTTTCGCCCAGCACCGCATGGGTCTGACCAGGCATCACGGTCAGGGATACCGCGCTGTTGGCCACCACGCTGGGGTAGCGCTTGGTGATGCCGGAGAGTTGAAGTCTGGGTGTACTCATGCGGTTTGGATGATTTTTTCGTTTTTTAATGCAGCTGCCACGGACTTGACCCGCTCGCGCAGCCACTTGGCTGACGTGGTGGTGTGGCTGCGTTCGTGCCAAAGCTGGTAATACATCATGCGTGGAAACTGGATCGGACAAGGCAGTATTTTCACCGGCAACACCTCCACGAACCGCTCGCAATATTGTCGCCCGGTGGTCAGCACAAGCAAGGTCGATGCCACCATGGCAGGGATCAACCCAAAATACGGGCAACGTGCCGCAATGTGCCGCTGTAAACCTTGGCTGGCCAGATAGTCATCAATCACGCCTTTGGCACCTGGGTGCAGGGCTGCGGGTGCAATGTGATCCACCGCCAGCCAGGCCTCCTTGTCCCAGCCACGGCGCACCGCCGGGTGGTTGCTGGCCACCAGGCACACCACGTCATCACCAAACAGGCGGCCCAGATGCAGGTCTTGGGGTGGTGTGGCCCAGTTGCCAATCACCACATCCACATCCCCCTGCGCCAACTGGGTGCGGTAGTCTGAGGCGGCCGAGAGTGGGGATATTTCCACATGGCACAGCGGAGCCAGCGTTTTGATTTGTGCCACCAGTTTGGGTAAAAAATGTGGATCCAGGTAATCGCTGGCGGCAATCCGAAAAGTGTGCTGGGCCTGCGTCGGGTCAAACCCGCGTGCGTCAGAAAACAGCACCTGGGCCGCCTGCAAAATACGCGCCGCCGGGTCGAGCATACGCAGCCCGGCCTCGGTGGGCACCATACTTGCACCGGAACGCACCAAAAGTGGGTCACCCGAGAATTCGCGCAACCGCTTGAGCGCGCTGCTCACCGCCGGCTGGTGCATGCCCAGACGGATGGCGGCTCTTGAAACGCTTCGTTCGGACAACACCGTGTGTAATACCTTGATCAAATGAATGTCAATGCTGCCGAAAACATCGCGCTCTTTCATACCCTTGATCCAATACCTGCCATATGCTTAGCCTTATGCTGCGGGGAAGTGTGTGTCTTACCCTTTGCTTTTATCGTGTTTCTGATTGCTGCCCATGCCGCCCATGAAAACCCCTGAACTTCAGTTTGTCTGGCGTGGCGAGATCATCTCGCTGCGCAATGTACCACCCACCCGCACGCTGCTGCAGTTGCTGCGCGAAGACCTGGGCCACAGCGCCACCAAAGAGGGTTGCAACGAGGGCGACTGCGGGGCCTGCACCGTGGTGCTGGGTGAAAACCAGGGCGGCCAGATGCGCTACCTGGCGGTCAACAGTTGCATTCGCCTGGCGCATTCGATTCACGGCATGGCCTTGTGGACGGCAGCAGACCTGAGCTCGCCAGACCAGACACCCCACCCGGTGCAACAAGCCTTGCACCAGTGCCATGCCAGCCAGTGCGGCTTTTGCACCCCGGGTTTTGCCATGAGCCTGTTTGGCCTGTACCAGAACCAGGTGCTGAAAGACCAGCCGGTGACGCGCAGCGTGGCGCAAGAAGCGCTGTCGGGCAACCTGTGCCGCTGCACCGGTTACCGGCCCATTCTGGATGCCGCTCAACAGATGCAGCACTTGCCCAAGCAGTCATTGGATGAAGCTCAATTGCTACAAAAATTAGAGCTGCTTGCGCATGATTCACCTGCGATAGAGGCCAATTTTTCATATAAAAACCCAGTCACACTGAAAAACTTGCTGAGCCAGCGTGCGGCCCACCCGCAAGCCCAGATCGTGGCGGGCTGTACCGATGTGGGCCTGTGGGTCAACAAGTTGCACATGGACTTTGCCCAGGTGCTGGATGTGACCCGTGTGGCAGAGCTGCGGCAAATCGAGGCCACCACCACCCACACGGTGATTGGCGCTGCGGTGCGGCTAAGCGATGCTTTTGCCGCCCTGGAGGCCGAGCGCCCCCAGTTGCACAGCTTCTTCAGCCGCTTTGCCGGGCTGCCGGTGCGCAACTCTGGCACGCTGGGCGGCAACATTGCCAATGGCTCCCCGATTGGCGACAGCATGCCGCTGCTGATTGCGCTGCGGACCAGCGTGGTGCTGATGAGTGTGCACGGCGCAAGGGAACTGCCGCTGGAAGACTTCTACACCGGTTACCGCAAAAACCTGCTGGCTGCCGACGAGGTGCTGGCCTATGTGCACATCCCCCGCCCGCAGGCTGGCGAAAACCTGCGGGCTTACAAAATCTCCAAGCGCCTGGAGGACGACATCTCAGCCGTCTGCCTGGTCATCAACTTGCAGATTCAAAACGGTCTCATCACCCAGGCCAGCATCGGCGCAGGCGGCGTGGCCGCCACCCCGGCGCGTGCCCGGCAGACCGAGGCGGCGTTACAAGGCCAGCCCTGGGCCCATGCCAGCCTGAGCCAAGCCATGGTCACCTTGCGCGGCGAATTCCAGCCGATTTCTGACATGCGGGCCAGCGCCGCTTACCGCACCCAGGTGCTGGGCAATCTGCTGGAACGCTTCTGGCAGGAGATTCAAGCCCCCACATCAGCCAGCCTGCTGAATCTGAGCCTGGAAGGAGATGCCCCATGACAACAACCGCAGCGGGCCAGTCCCACCCCCACGAAAGTGCCGCCGCCCAAATTGCCGGTGCAGCCCTCTACATTGACGACCTGCCCGAGGTGCGCGGCACACTCTACGCCGCCCCGATCCTGTCCAAGGTGGCGCATGGCAAGCTGATCAGCATCGACACGCAAGCAGCCCTGGCCCGGCCCGGCGTGCGTGCGGTGCTGCTGGCCGCCGATGTGCCCGGCCACAAGATGCTGGCCGCCTTTGCCGGGGACGAGCCGGTGTTTGCCATCGACACCGTGCAGTATGTCGGCCAGGCCCTGGGTGTGGTGGTGGCCGACAGCATGGCGCAAGCGCTGCATGCTGCCCGCCTAGTGACCGCGCAAATTGAACCCTTGCCCGCCGTGCTGGACGTGCGCCAGGCCCTGGCAGCGCAGAGTTTTGTGCTGCCGCCGGTGACGGTGCGCCGGGGTGATGCCGCCCAGGCATTGGCGCATGCGCCGCACCGCTTTCAAGGCACGCTGGAGGTCGGTGGCCAGGAACACTTTTACCTGGAAGGCCAGATCGCCTACGCCCTGCCGCAAGAGCAAAACCAGTGGCTCATCCACAGCAGCACCCAGCACCCCGGCGAGGTGCAGCACTGGGTAGCGCATGCGCTGGGCTTGGATAACCATGCGGTGCGGGTCGAATGCCGCCGCATGGGCGGAGGCTTTGGCGGCAAGGAAACCCAGGCCGGGCATCTGACGGTGTGGGCCGCCGTGGCCGCGCACAAGCTGCAACGCCCGGTGAAACTGCGACTGGATCGGGACGACGATTTCATGCTGACCGGCAAGCGCCACCCCTTCTCTTACGACTATCAGGTCGGCTTTGACGACACCGGCCGACTGTGTGGCCTGCAAGTACAAATGCTGGCGCACTGCGGCTTCAGCGCCGACTTGTCTGGCCCGGTGGCGGATCGGGCGATTTTTCATGCCGACAACGCCTACTTTTTGCAAGATGTCGAGATCAGTTCTTACCGCTGCAAGCTCAACACCCAGAGCCACACCGCATTCCGTGGCTTTGGCGGGCCGCAGGGCATGATCGTCACCGAAACCATTCTGGGCGACATTGCCCGCTACCTCAAGCTAGACCCCTTGGCGGTGCGCCAGCGCAACCTGTACAGCGAAGAGCCGGTCGATGCAGATGCCAACGTCAAGCGCAACACCACCCACTACGGCATGCAAGTGGAAGGCAATATCCTCGCCCCATTGCTCTCAAAATTGGAGCTGTCTGCGCAATACCAGCAACGCCGAGAGGCCATTTTGGCTTGGAACTCTGAAAACTCGGTGGTGAAACGCGGCATCGCCATCACACCAGTCAAATTTGGCATCAGCTTCACCGCCACGCTGTTCAACCAGGCCGGGGCCTTGGTGCATGTGTACCTGGACGGCAGCATCAGCGTGAACCATGGCGGCACCGAGATGGGCCAAGGTTTACACACCAAAGTGGCGCAAATCGTGGCCGATGAACTGGGTGTGCCGCTGCACCGGGTGCGCGCCAGCGCCAGCGACACCAGCAAAATCCCCAACGCCTCAGCCACCGCTGCCTCTGCCGGCACCGATCTGAATGGCCGCGCCGCCCAGTTTGCGGCCCGCCATGTGCGTGACAACCTGGCTGCGTTTGTGTGTGGGCTGGACGGCGTGGGCGCTGGCGCGGTGCAGTTTGCTGGCGGGCAGGTGATCACCCCCAAAGCCACACGCAGCTTTGAGGTGGTGGTGGCGCTGGCCTACGCCAACCGCATCCAGCTCTGGAGCGACGGTTTTTACCGCACGCCCAAAATCCACTACGACAAAACCACCCTGACCGGGCGGCCGTTTTACTACTTTGCCTATGGCGCAGCCTGCACCGAGGTTGCCATTGACACCCTCACCGGAGAAAGCCGGGTACTGAAGGTCGACATCCTGCACGACGTGGGCCGCTCCATCAACCCCGCGCTGGACATCGGCCAGATCGAAGGCGGCTTTGTGCAAGGCATGGGCTGGCTCATCACCGAAGAACTGGTCTGGAATGCCCAGGGTGTGCTGAGCACCCACGCCCCCAGCACCTACAAGATCCCCACCGCTGGCGATGTGCCGGAACACTTCAAAATCGACTTGTGGCCCGAGCCGAACACCGAGGACAACGTATTCGGCTCCAAAGCCGTCGGCGAGCCACCCTTCATGCTGGCCATCAGCGTGTTTGAGGCGCTGCGTGACGCGGTGGCGCAGGCGCGGGGGGATGGGGAGGTGGTGCGGCTGACTGCGCCGGCTACGGCGGAGAATGTGCTGCGGGCGTTGGGGGGTGATTAGGGGTGGGGCGGGAGTGTCAGGTAGAGGCTGTTATGCGGAGCTGTACATAACAGCCTCTATGCTCATATCGCAACTATGCGCAGATGGTTGGGTGCAGATGACGCTCAGGCAGGCATCGCGCGGCACGCGGCCAGGTGGCCGGATGCAAAGCTGGACATAGTTTTCCGGTCGGAGCCATGGGTGGATACCACTTCGGGAAATCCCCGTGGGCAGCATCCACCGTTTTCTTCACAGCTACACCCAATACAAAGATGGTGGCTGCAATGCTCCGTGCTCGTTCACGAGAGCCATAACTATGCACAGACTTCGTCGGCCCCGAAGTCTCACTGCCAGAGGGGCCGACGGCATTTACAAACAACCATCTGCACATAGTTGTCACCTGCGCATAGAGACCCATTGCTGTCGTTCGCTCCGCTACAAAGCAGTCACTTAACAAATGAAAGAGGCACTTTCGTCAGGTCAAAGGGATGCAGTTGATCTACCCGGATGGCTGTGTAGCAGATGCGGTGGCCAACATCCTGCGTAGACAAGTGCAGGAATTAACGCGATAGCTGTTTCCTTTTCGCAAGTTCATGGCTTTCAGTCGTGAGAGAATGCGTAGTTGAATCTACCTAACTCGTTACATAAATGCTACTTTCGGTCAACATCCGTAAATTTCGATCGTGCAACAGCGTCGAACTGAATGATATGCACGAGTTGCTGGCGCTCATTGGGCGAAATGGCGTTGGTAAGACTAACATTCTCAAAGCCATTGAGTGGGCGGCCGGTATTGAATCCTTGCCGTCGGGAATTGGTCCCGATATTGGTAGCCCGATACGGGGGGATATCGTATTGAGAATGACGCTAGGCAATCAAATTTTTCGATATGCCGTTGCGGTCGATTTCGACATGGAAAAGGAATCAGAAATACAAGCCAATGCCTTCCCAGCTTTCTTTTTGAAAGAAGAATTGACAATAGAGTCCGACGACGGCGGCGCCGAAATCATGATCTTCTCGCTAAATAGGGGAGACTTGAAAGTTGGAGATGGATCAATTGCTGCAAAAATTGGGTCGCTGAGTCCTGGTGGCTCGGCAATCTTGGCTTTGTATCCTGATCATAAAGTGGCGCCTCTTCTGAGAGAGGTGATTGCGTTTCTTTCTGCTATTCGCTACTACCCACTCGAAGAAATAGAGGATGATGGGCGAGCCAACCTGTTTGTGTCAAACAATGAGTTTCAAACATGGGTTAGTACACGATCCAAGACTCAAGGTGCGAACAAGTTGATATTGTTGAAGATATTGGACTTAAAGCTCAATCGCCCAGAAACGTTCAACGAATTGCTGGCGTTGCTTGGGCCTGATGGTCTTGCGTTAATTTCAAACATACTTGTACGGACTTTTGAAATTCCCGCTGCTCTGGAAGAAGAATCAAAGAAAGATCAGACCAGAAAGTACCACTTCATAGAATTTGCGCCAACAGGAACGAAAGAGGAATCGGTCTACCCGTTTTCGAGCCTGTCATTTGGAACGCGCAGAATCATTAGGCTTGTAACATCTGTAGTGTACGATGATGCATCCGTTTCGCTAATAGAGCAACCCGAAGACGGAATACACCATGGTCTATTACATAAGCTAATTCCGCTCCTGCGATCATACGCAAACCCCAAACAATTTTTGGTCACGAGTCATTCGACCGCGGTATTCAATCGAATTGAGCCCAGTGAAATACGACTCGTTGATCTCGCGGACGGCCAAACCACTATTCGTTCATTGACGGCGACAGAGCTCAGTGCCGCCGAAAGCTTCATGGAAAATGACGGCCCCTTGTCAGAGTTTGTCGAATCGGTGCAGGAGCAGTAACTTTGTACGCAGTTCTTGCCGAAGACACTTCAGACGTTGAAACTCTAACGACCTTAATAAAGCGGATCGCGAACAACAACGGTATCAGCGTAAAAGGAAAAGGGTATTGCGGATGCTCTGGGATGTTGATTAAAGGCGCTCGTGACTTGCGCATGTTTCACGACATGGGAAGGACGCAGCGCTATGTTGTGTGTTACGACTCTGATGGTTGTGATCCAGTTGTGCGACGCCAAGAACTCATTGATAAAGTGATTGGGCCATCAGGCGTAATGGCGCCAATTTGTGCTTTGGTGCCAACCCAGGAGATGGAGTCATGGATATTGGCTGACATCAGTGCAGTGCAGAAGGTGATAACTGGCTGGGTTCCGGACAAGGATATTTTGCATCCAGAGACGATTGATAGCCCCAAGGAGTATCTGGAAAAGATGAGCCGCCTGAGGCAGCGACCACGCTATTCTCATGCAACGCATAACTCGAAAATTGCAAAATACTTAGATATCGCCAAATTATTGAGTAAGTGTCCTTCTTTCGCTCCGCTCTATAAATTGGTGACAACGGGTAAGGCGTAAGGATTATCCTGAGATTCCAGGATATCCGATGGGGCATACCTGAATTCCACCCGCTAATGCTGATGCCCTAACAAGTAGCAAAGCCCATGCTGCCATGGGTAGTAGCCAATTTCACAAGAAGTTGAAGTTATTTCCACACATTTGAACCCTGTCGCCTATCCTAGTGAAATTTGGTTGACGTCGAGTTCACGTCTTTCGACGTTTCATTTGGTTAGCACTATAGCCCAGTGGGCCATGCGCCTGAATGGCTGCTCCCGCTGCCAAGCGGCTGAAGACATCACTCAAAAGCATGCATAGCTCTCTCCAGCAGTCAAGCCGCCGTGTGCGTATTCTTCCACTCTCGCATCCTGTCGTTTACCCGTGTCTGCCAGCTTCGCCCAGTGGCGCGTAACGCCGCCAGCACATCTGAATCCAAGCGCAATCGGCTACGGCGGGGAATGTGTTGCGGGCGTTGGAGGGGTGATGCAAGGCAGGCCGGGCATGTCTGGCAAAGACCATTTTGCAGAATTTCGCCCTGCTGAATTGCCATCCAGAAAGCCGACTTTAGGCAGCAAAATTGGGCTGCCATCGGCTGATGCGTCAGGCGTTGTCTCAAGCAACCCTAGGTGGTCAGTAGATGGCACAAACCAATTTGCTAATAGTTGGTCTACACTGCAGATCATGTTTCACCTCCAAAAGGCAAGTCAATGACCACAACTGCCGAGACTATTGATCACGCAACACTTGAACACCTGGCAGGCGCAGGCGCTATCCGTGGGGCTAGTGTTGTCGGCCATCCTGGTGGCTGGGGTGTCGTGTTTCAGTACGGCACGACCGAGCGCGCCCTTGCGGTCAAGCGTGGCCAGGTTCGTATTTTTAAAAAGTTCGACACGCTTGTGGTCTACCTCAAGCAAATCGGCATTGAGACATTCAAGACTGACACCAGGCAATTCGACCCCACAGTCACGCACGTCAAGCGGGCCGACACTTCGCAGCGAATGCGCAAAGCCCATGAAGCTGCGGCACACGATACGTGGTTTCGCACCCAGGTTGAGCACGGCATCAAAGAAGCCGACGATCCAAACACGCAATGGGTATCCAATGAGGCCGTCAAAGCCACCAGCGCCAAGTTGCGTGCGGCTTGGGCCAAGAAAGCACAAGCGGCGGCAGCTTGAAAACCATCAAGTGGCTACCCACAGCCAGCACCCATCGATTTGAACAACTGGACTACATCGCCCAGGACAACCCCTTGGCCGCAATGAGTCAGGACGAGCAGATCGAGCACCAAGTAGACATGCTGATGCAACACCCGCAAATGGGACGGCCAGGGCGAATGAAAGGCACCCGCGAGCTGGTGATCAGCCGCACGCCGTTTATCGTGGTCTACCGTGTCAAAGGCACGCACATCGAGATCATCCGGCTGCTGCACAGCTCGCAGCAGTGGCCAGTCAAGGTCTGATGCCGCAGTCTGCGAGCGGCGTTCGATTTGTCTCCAAATTCATGAAATTGGATTACCCGCAAGCTGGCATTGTTTTCATTCAAAAACGTCCTCACCCCAATGGCAAATACAAGGCCATCGACATATCTTGACAAGCCTTGAAACCGCAGTGTTGGTAGAGCGCTTTGCCTTTTCATTTTTGGCATCGACCACAAGGGCATCCCCACATCCATGGGCATACTCATGACCACTGGAACCCCGCAACAACCCCTCAGGCCCGCTTGATCTTGGCCGCACTTGCCAGTGCTTTTTGCAGTGCCGGATTGGGTGTGAATGTGCGCTGGATCGCAGCGGTGAAGGCCAGAAAATCGCGCTCAGAAAGCGTGATACGTGACTCTTGCTCAGGCAAAGTCTGCGCTTTTTCCTTGACTGAACTGAGCTTCAAACCCTCAAACTCCAGCCAAAGACCTCAGTGCATTCGGGTTGACCAGGTTCAGCACCCGGCCGGTGCCGCTGATCAGGCTTTGCTCGCGCAAATGGCGCAGCACGCGAGAAAAGGTTTCCGGGGCGATGCCGAGTTGGGTGGCGATGCTGCGTTTGCGTTGTTGCAATTCCACCGCCATCAGGCCTTGTTCGCTGGGCCGGGCATGGCTGAGCAACCATTCGGCACAGCGTGCTTCAGCGTCTTTGGCCAAACGGCTGACGGCAAACTCGGTTTGTCTACGGTGCGCCATAGCCACATCGGTCAACACTGCCCGTGCCGATTCGGGCAAGTCAGAGATGCCTTGGCGAAAGGCGAGCAAACTGACTTGACGCAGGAGCACGGGTGAGTCAGCTACTGCGTCTGTCAGATGAGGCAGCCCCAGAACAGCAGAGCTGGCGTCCAGCCAGCAAGGGCCTTCCAGTACACCAATTTGGTGCTCCAGAAGGCCACCTTCAAACATGCCAAGGGCGACACGCCCGGATTCAATGTAGCTGACTGAATCTGTCTTGACACCACGCTGCAACAAAAGCTGCCCACGGGTTGTACTCAGAATTTCTGCGGTGGGATCAAGGGTTTGAATGGTAAACATGGCCGTCACTGTGCCGTGCACCAAGCCCAAACACCTTGAGCAAGATCAACTTATTGGCAAAAACCCCTGTATGCCACAAACTCCGGTGAGAAACTTACTCGCCCAAATAGGCGGCACGCACCTTGGGGTCTGTCAACATGGTTTTGCCTTCACCCGTCATGGTGATCAGGCCGGAATCCATGACATAACCACGGTCAGCAATGGCCAGGGCACGGCTGGCGTTTTGTTCCACCAGCAAAATGGTGACACCCTGCGCGTAGACATCTCGTATCACTTCAAAGATCTTGTCCACCATGATGGGTGACAAACCCATGGAGGGTTCGTCCAAGAGCAATACTTTGGGGCGGCTGATCAGGGCTCGGCCCATGGCCAGCATTTGCTGCTCACCGCCGCTGAGTGTGCCAGCGAGTTGATCCTTGCGTTCTTTCAAGCGCGGGAAGATGGTGAACACTTTGTCAATGTCGATCAGAATTTCGGCCTTGTCGTCACGGATGTAGGCCCCCATTTGCAGGTTTTCCAGAATCGTCATGCGAGTGAAAATGCCGCGACCTTCCGGCACCATGGCCAGGCCCTGCTTGACCAGATCCCACGGCCCTTGACCACGAATGCTCTTGCCCAGGTATTCAATGTCACCATCATTGATAGGGAGCGAACCCGTGATGGCCTTCATGGTGGTTGTTTTGCCTGCGCCATTGGAACCAATGAGTGATACCAGTTCACCTTCATTGACTTCAAAGTCGACACCTTTGACGGCCTGAATGCCGCCATATGCCACTTTGAGACCTTTGATTTTCAGAAGAGTTTTTGCCATGTTGTATTCCTTGTGCCGCCAAGCTGTTAATGGCCGCCGGTGCCTAAGTAGGCTTCAATCACTTTTTCATTGCGCTGTACGTCTGCGGGGGTGCCTTCGGCAATTTGTTTGCCGTAGTCGAGCACCGTCACGCGATCACACAAGCCCATTACCAGTTTCACGTCATGCTCAATGAGCAGAATCGTACGGTTGTCATTGCGGATTTTGTCAATCAACTCACGCAGCAGCACTTTTTCGGTGCTGTTCATGCCCGCTGCGGGTTCATCCAGGGCAATGAGTTGCGGGTCAGTGGCCAGGGCACGGGCAATTTCCAGTCGGCGCTGGTCACCATAACTGAGGGTGCGGGCTTTGAATTCAGCCAGATGGCCAATACCAACATAGTTCAACAGTTCCTGCGATCTGGCCGTGATGGCGGCTTCTTCGGCCATAAAACCTGCGGTGTGAAACACGGCTCCCAGCAAACCGGAATGGGTGCGCACATGGCGACCTACCATCACGTTTTCAAGCGCGGTCATTTCGGCAAACAAGCGGATATTTTGAAAGGTACGTGCAATACCCGCTTTGGCCACCTCATGCACCGCCGTGGGTTTGTAGGGTTTGCCAGCCAATTCAAATGAGCCTGTGTCAGGGGTGTAGAGGCCGGTCAGCACATTAAAAAACGTGGTTTTACCAGCGCCATTGGGGCCAATCAGGCCATACACCTGGCCACGTTTGATTTTGATGCCCACATCGCTCAAGGCCTGCAAGCCGCCAAAGCGTTTGGATACGCCGGAAACGTTGAGTACGGTGTCTGTCATGTGATTCCTTCTTCAGTGGGGCAGACTCGTGGTCTGCCCTTTTGGATGTCTTGGATACGCTGATTGCAAGAGGCGGTCAGGGTTTGGTCGTTTGCAAGGCCTTGCCATGTTCAGGTGCCGGCCACAAACCGCGAGGACGCAACAACATGATGACGATCATGGCCAGGGCAATCAGCAACTGGCGCAAAATGGCCGAGTCGAGTCGCCCACCGGTCATTTCCTGCAAGGGGCCCGCCACATAACGCAAGATTTCCGGCAGGGCTGATAACGCCAGGGCTCCCATGATCACCCCAGGCAAGTGACCAATGCCGCCCAACACCACCATGGCCACAATCATCACAGACTCCATCAGGCTGAAGGATTCGGGAGAAATAAAGCCTTGGAATGACGCAAACATGGCCCCGGACACGCCGCCAAAGGTTGCGCCCATGCCGAACGCCAACAGTTTCAGGTTGCGGGTATTGATGCCCATGGCCTTGGCGGCAATCTCGTCTTCACGAATGGCCATCCAGGCGCGCCCTACGCGTGACAGTTGCAAGCGATGCGAAATCAGCACACTGAACACCACCAACACCAAAAACAGGTAGTAATACAACGTAACCGATGGCAGTTCAAAACCAAACAATTCGGTGGTACGGCCAAAGCTCATGCCAAAAAACGACAAGGCATCAATTTCACCCATACCTTTGGGGCCATTGGTGATGTTGATCGGGTAATCCAGGTTGTTCATGAAGACACGAATGATTTCACCAAAACCCAGCGTCACGATGGCCAGATAGTCACCCCGCAAGCGCAAGGTGGGTGCGCCCAGCAACACACCAAGCAAGCCAGCTAAACCTGCAGCGGCTGGGATGATGATCCAGATGGGGGTGTGCAAGCCGTCCGGGAACATGGCCGCAATAGCCGGGAAGGTCTCTGTCAAATGCGGAGAAGCCAGCAGCCCATACATATAGGCACCAATGGCAAAAAAGGCTACATAACCCAAATCCAGTAGCCCGGCATAACCCACCACAATGTTCAGACCCAGTGCCAGCAACACATACAGCAGCGCCATGTCTGCAATACGCACCCAGGCATTGCCAAAGCTTTGCAACACCAGCGGAACCAGCAACAAGCCAACCGCAGCCAGCAAGAAAACGATGATTTGTTTTTGTTTCATGTTCTGTCTCCTTACGCCCGGTCTGCCACGCGCTCACCCAACAAGCCCGAGGGCCGCAGTGTCAGCACAATGATCAACACAATAAACGCAAAAATATCCGAGTAATTGCTACCCAGCACACCACCCGTCAGCACACCGATATAACCCGCACCGAGTGATTCAATCAGTCCCAAAGCGATCCCGCCCACAACAGCACCAGCCAAATTACCAATGCCGCCAAACACCGCCGCAGTGAAGGCTTTCAAGCCTGGCAAGAAGCCCATGGTGTGCTGTACCGTGCCGTAATTGGCCGCCCACATGATGCCGGCAATGGCTGCCAATACCGCACCAATCACAAAGGTGGCAGAAATCACCAGATCAGGTTTCACCCCCATCAGCGCTGCTACGCGGGGATTTTCGGCTGTGGCACGCATGGCTCGCCCCAACTTGGTGAAATTGACCAACCACATCAACCCAGCCAGCGACATCACGGTCATGCCCAAAATCAGGACTTGGGTGAGCGTAATGACCGCACCACCCACCTCATAGGGCACGATGGGCAGCAGGCTGGGATAAGGCTTGTAGTTGGGTTTCCAGATGATCATGGCCAATGTTTGCAGCAGCAAAGACATGCCAATGGCGGTGATCAAGGGGGCCAGTCGCGGGCTGTTGCGCAAGGGGCGATAAGCTATTTTTTCAATACTGAAATTCAGCACTGCGGCCACCACGCATGAAATCACCAGTGCAATGATCAAAATGATCCATCCAGGCGTTCCTGGCATGGCCTCTTTCATCATGCCGATCACCGTCCAGCTGGTGAGCGCGCCCACCATCAACACCTCTCCGTGGGCGAAATTGATCAGCCCGATGATGCCGTACACCATGGTGTAGCCCAAGGCTACCAAGGCATACATGCTGCCTAACACCAGACCATTGATGATCTGCTGCAAGAATATTTCCATATGTTCTTCTCCGATTTTTGGCGGGTGGTTTCATCAACACCCCGAGTGTGATGAGCGGTACAGCCTTTTGGGCCCTGCCGATGTGTTAGCAATAAACCTGCCAACCTGGAAGGGCGGCTGTAAAGTGGTCGAGATTGTAGTCATGGCCATCCCCTACCTTAGAGGCCATTTGCACGGGTTTACCCTTGAGTTAAAGTTTGATTAGCAAGGTTTACAACCCATCAGCGCGCTTGATCATTGCGCGCTTTCAGACTGCGTAATTTGTCGGCAATTTTGATCTCCAGACCTCGTTCGACTGGCTGATAAAACCCTGGCTCGGCCATGCCATCGGGCAAATAGCGCTCGCCTGCCGCAAAACCGTCTGCTTCGTCATGGGCATAACGGTAACCTTTGCCGTAGTCCAACTGTTTCATCAACCTGGTGGGTGCATTGCGCAAGTGCATGGGCACGGGACGCGTGCCGTCCTGCTTGACAAAGGCCTTGACTTGATTAAATGCTTTGTAGACTGCATTCGATTTGGGTGCAACGGCCAGATACACCACACATTCCGCCAGCGCCAATTCACCTTCGGGTGTACCCAGGCGTTCATAAACCTCGGCGGCATCCAGGGCCAAACGCAGCGCCCGCGGGTCGGCCAGACCAATATCTTCATTGGCCATGCGGATCAGGCGGCGGGCCATATAACGTGGATCTGCACCACCATCGAGCATACGCACCAACCAATACAGCGCAGCGTCCGGGTCACTGCCACGCACACTTTTGTGCAGCGCTGAAATGGTGTCGTAAAACTGTTCGCCACCCTTGTCATAACGGCGCATGCGCTCACCCAGCACCTTGAGCAACCACACGTCGGTGATTTCGGCGCGCTTTTCCTGTGTGGCTGCTACCGCCAGCGTTTCCAGTGTGTTGAGCAGCCTGCGGGCATCCCCATCGGCATACGCCACCAAACGTTCAATAGCTATTGATTCGATAGCTGGTAGCGCTTGATGCGCTTGCGCTAGAGCCACAATTTGCTTTAAATCATCAGCCGTCAGTGCGTTTAACACATAGACCGCAGCGCGTGACAGTAGAGCCGAATTGACTTCAAACGACGGGTTTTCGGTGGTGGCACCGATAAAGGTGAACAGGCCACTTTCGACATGCGGCAAAAATGCGTCTTGCTGGCTTTTGTTGAAACGGTGTACCTCATCCACAAACACCAGGGTACGCCTGCCCTGTTGTTGTGCCAGTTGAGCTTTTTCCACCGCTTCACGGATGTCTTTGACCCCGCCCAGCACCGCGCTGATGGTGATGAACTGGGCCTCGAACGCATCGGCCATCAGCCGGGCGATGGTGGTTTTGCCGGTGCCCGGTGGCCCCCAAAAAATGCAGCTGTGTGGTTGGCCAGACTCAAACGCCAACCGCAAGGCCATACCATCGCCCAGCAAATGCTGCTGTCCCACCACCTCACTCAGGGTTTTGGGGCGTAGGCGCTCGGCCAGGGGGATGTGTTGCGGGGTGGATGCGGACATAAGCAATATTGTGGCCCACTCGGCGCATTGAAGTTCGAGTCAAGAAATCACTTCACTACCCCTTACCAGGCAGCATGCCAACCAAGCGACCATCTCCGGTACTCGGTGCTATCACCTTGGCCATCTGTCGCCATGAGCGCCTGCCAATGGCCCCAGCTTAAACCAGCGCTCAAGGCTCTGCGTTGAGGTTCAATTTCCCAATGCCATTTGGTTTTTTCTGCATACACACTGTCCCACCCTAACCAGAATTGGCGCATGCCCGCTACATACTCAGCCCTGGCGGTCACTGCACTCGATGGCTGGTCTTCAAGAGCCCAACGGGCGTTTACTCGCCAATGCGTCCCGATCCGCTCATTCAATGTCGCCAAGGCCATGCGGCCATTCAGCAATGCTGCATAGTTCAACGTGCCGTCTGGTGCCCGTGTTGCAACTTGAGAGTTCAACGCGCTGATGTCGGTGGCCATAGACTGCCACTCCAGGTGGGACAACAAATCATCAGCCTGGACTTGCAGCTGTAAGCCAGGCCATGGTTCTCCCTTGAAGGCGACCGATAAAGAGGCACCCTGTCCCCCCGTGCCGGATGCAGGCAAAAATGGCCCGGTTATGCTGGTATTGGCGCGTTGCCCGGCCAGATTAAAGTCATAAACCCCAGCGCCACTGTAGGCAATGCTGCCGGTAATTTCATCGGTGCGTAATTTTGTGAGATTTAAGAGCTGGGCGTTGGCGCGCCATTGCCATGTTCCCGCATGATCCAATGCCCACCATGGTGTTCCCACTTTGATCCCTTGACCCTGCCAGCTTTGACTGCGCGCAGCCAAGGTAAAACTTTGTGGCCCAGTGGGATCCGTGTGTGTGGTATCCAAGGCGGCCACAGTCACCGCATCGGGACTGGCTTCCAACCAGGCTTCAGCCCTCACCACGGCAGAGAATTGCCAGCCACTGGGGTGAGTGGCCAATAATTCTGCCCGAAGGCTGCGTGCGGCCCGCGCAGTACCACTGGTATCTGATCGAAAACGGGGCCAATCCTGGCGGTCAAGTGCCAACACGGGCAAACCTTCGCCCAGTGCTGTATCTTCAGCTTGGGCACTTAGCACCCAAGTCTCACGCGGAGAGTTTTCGCTTTCAGGATCACGGGTCTGCGCACATGCCGCGCCTGTCGACACGACCCACAACAAAAAGACAGTCCACAGATTTGATTTTTTTGCCATTTTTCGACCTAAAAAAACGCCCGCATGATGCGGGCGTTTTTGACAAACCAACTCAGAGTCAGTTAAAACTGTTCATAAGTCCCGTCAGTGTAAGAAACCTTGTTGCTCAAAGTATCAAAGCTACCAACCGCATCATTGGCGGCACCAAAGGTGATCGGGTAGATCGACTTTGTGCTGTCCAGCACCATCTTGACACCATCGGTACTGGTCAATGTCGACTGTTGGCCCACATTATTGGATGTACCTGCCAGATTGATGGTCAGGGAGCCTTGTTGGTACTGGCCATTGAATGAAGAGGTGTTGTTAAGCAAACCTGCATCCGTATGAAGCACATTCAACGTCAAGTTGATCGTGGGGCGTGCCGCAATGATCACCTTGCCATTTAAACCAAGACTCACCTTGTGCACATTAAGCGCACTTGTTGGCAACATTTCGTTAAAAGTAGCGCGCGTGGTGTCTTTCACCACAAAAGAGCCTTCGAAGAAGTTGACATTGTTACGCTGCACGCTGCCGGTAAAGTCAAGCTGAGAGGGCGCGTAGTTCAGGCCACTCTTGTCAAACTGGAAGGCACTGAATTTGAAATCACCCAGCAATGCGCTGTTGGCTGTATTGGCCTTGAGCTTGAGCAACACTTCTTGGCTGCCATCCCCCAGATTCGCATTACCCGCGGTGGCCTGAACATAGGAGCCGGCACCCAAGGAAATCGCTGTATCCAATGCCCCTGCCTTGATCAGATTCACCGAACCTGACAGAGCCAGTTTCTGTAAGGTGCCGACTTGACTGACAACGGCTGACAGGTTCACGTTGTGTTTGTCACCCAGAACTGAAATGGTTGCAGGTTTGACAACCCAAGTCATCAACGCGAGATCATAGTAGCTGACCCCGTTGTTATCAGACCGGAAGCCAGGTGAAAGCTCGCCCGCCAATGTAATGGAAGTAGGCCGCGCATTCGCATCCCATGTAGCGGTCAGGACAGACGCATTACCAGGGAACGCTGCACCGTATTCAACGCGAGTTACTCTATTCGCTTCGATAGTTGTATTGCCTGCTGCCAGAATGTACTTGGCTTTGCGCGTCTGGGTGTACACCGTGAATTTGCCTGGTGTTGCGGCATCAGGATGCAAACGCACACGGGTTGTCCATTTTGAATAGCACCAATCACCAATGTTCTTGCATGAGGTTTCCACACCATTGACATCTGTAGCTGTCACCGCAGATCCGTTCGTACCACATCCAATGTAATTCGCATCAGATCTGGATGTGGACAGAACGTTGTAGTTGATATCGCTGTTAAAAGAACATCCACCAAGAATTGTCCGGTTACCAAAAGCGTCGGGCGGGCCAAAGAAGGTGTGGTTGGCGACAAAGGGGACATTGGGATTTTGAAGCACATCTTTCCAAAGCTGTGCCCCGCGCATTGCCACATTCAGTGCGTCCAGACTACTGGTTACGACCGGAGTTGTCCGGCTTTGCATGTCATTGGTCACGGCCTGCAACTCGGTCTGCAAAGACATATCTACGGCGTTCAAAGCCTTGGCATTGCTGCGCAAGGTCGCAAAGAACAATTTGGCTTGATCCAGACTGGTGGCTGGGTTGACAGGTGTGCCACTGGGTTGACCAAGGGTGACAGGTGGCAAACCGGCACTGTCATTTTCAATATTCAGCTTGGCTTGTAATTTGAGCTTCACGGTCGGGTCGGTCAAACCTTTGTTGCGAACTTCATCGGTGACACACTTGACTTTGGCAGCCTGGTCAAGCGCAGCTATACAAGCGGCCAAATCATCGTCCTTGGCCATTTTGGAGAGTGCCGCCAGTGCCGCAGCCGCCGCATTCTTCGGTGCTTTGGTTGTTGCATCAAATTCCGGTTTGACGGTGCTGGGATCAAACCCCAGGGTATCTGACAAATCTTTATGGCTTTTTGCCATGTTGCCAAGTGTTAAACCACCTGTCATGCCCAAGGCCGCGGTGGTTGCCTGTTCGGTAAAGGGGTTGATTTCAGCCTGAATGGTTTTACCAGCTTGTGCTTCAACGGTTGCTCTTAATATGAAACCTGCTGCAGGTGTGATGTCAGCACCAGTGGCTTCGTCATACATCTTGGTTGTACCAGGAACAACCGTTGCCTCCACAATGACGGGGCCGGAGTAGCCATCAACAACAACAGAGTAAGAGCCGTCCACTGAGGAGGAAGAGGTCTCTTTCAGCAAACTGCCCTTGGCACCCTTGGCATCAACCCGGTAAACACTGATCTTGGCGTTTTTAAGTGGTCCCTTGATGGCACTACCACTGATGGTGACTGCTGTGCTGCTCCCAGCTGTTGAGCCACCACCGCCGCCGCCGCCGCCGCCACAGCCAGTCAAAACAGCCGCCATGATCAAGCTAGTACCGCAAAGCTGCGTTGCTTTGCCAATTGATTTCATCGTCATGTGAATTTATCCTCTAGTTGTTTGCCAACACCACTCCCTGAGTGAAGGCTGCGGGCACTCTAGCAGACCTTATACATCTTCAGCCGCGGTATTCGAACAAATTTGCTTGGGCATTGAGTTAACTCAATAAAAGATCCGCTTGTTTCCAACTCTTCAGCCACAGCAAGCACGCACTGCATCTGACTCTGACTCTGGAACCGGTCACCGCACCAGCTGATTGAGCTGAATGATCGGCAACAGCACCGCCAACACAATCAGCATCACCACCAGGCCCATGGCCACAATCAGCAGAGGTTCCAGCAGGGTGGCCAGTTGCATGGCGCGGCGTTGTACTTCGGTGCTGAGTTGAATGGCCGCACGCTGCAACATCACCGGCAGTTGCCCGGTTTGTTCACCCAGGCGGGCAAACATGGGCAACAAACCCGGAAAGCGCTTCTTTTGCGCCAAGGCCGAGGCCAGTGGTGCCCCTTCACGCACCAGCACCAGGGCATCCAGCGCATCGGTGCGCATGGCGCGGTTGGAAAGTGTCTCGGCAGCGGCCTGCAAGGCTTTCAGAATGGGTACACCGGCCCCGGCGAGCATCGCCAGGGTGCTGGCAAAACGTGCCGAGTTGTAGCTGCGTGACAGCTTGCCCAGAATCGGCAGATTCAGCCAGGCGGCATCAAATTTTTCATGTAATTGGGCATTTTTCAAGGCCAGTCTTGCACTGATGGCTCCTATAAAGATAGCGATCAGCATCAGCCAACCATAATGACGCACCAAGTCGCTGATCGCCATCATGAGCACGGTCAGGAAGGGCAGGGCGCGTTTGCTGCCGGCAAACACATGCGCTACCTGGGGCACCACATAGGTCACCAGGAACAGCACGATGACCACCGCCACCAACGACACAATGGCCGGATACAGTGCTGCACCAATCAGTTTGGATTTGAGGGCCTGCTGCTCCTCCAGATCATCGGCCAGTCGCTCCAGCACCAGGCCCAAATGGCCGCTTTGCTCGCCCGCGCCAATCACCGCCACATAAATGTCGGAAAACTCGCGTGGGTGTTGCGCCAAGGCTTTTGCAAACGCCGTGCCACCATTCACTTCGGCGCGCAAAGTGGCCACCAGCTCACGCTCCGGGGCTTTTTCGGCTTCGTCAGACAGGGATGACAAGGCGCGCTCCAGCGGCAACCCGGATGACACCAGTCCGGCCAGCTGACGTGTCCAGATCGCCAGTGCGGTGGAGCCAAACACCCGTTGACTGCGCCGGGTGCTGGCCCCGCTGCGATGGGCAGCGGTTTCCTGCGCGCTCACGGGTTCTACCTTGAGGGGTACCAGGGCTTGGGCACGCAACTGGGCGCGCGCCGCCTTGGCCGAATCGGCCTCCATCACACCTTTGCGGGTGTCACCAGCAGCGCTGAGGGCTTCAAAAGAATAGACAGGCATGATGGTTGGTGAAGCTCAGGGTCAATCCCGCGTGACACGCAGCAGTTCTTCGCGCGAGGTTACCCCCATGCGCACCAGGCGCTCTCCGTCTTCACGCATCAGCACCATGCCCGCAGCCTGGGCCGCGGTGCGGATGTCGGCCTCAGAGGCCCGGCTGTGGATTTGGGCGCGGATGGCATCGTTGGTGACCAGCAACTCGAAGACCCCGCTGCGGCCGCTGTAACCGGTGTGGCCACAGTTCTCGCAACCAACCGGGTGGTATTCGGTTCTGTTGGGGGAGTCGGGGGTGTGCTTGCATGCCGGGCACAGCTTGCGTACCAGGCGCTGGGCCAGCACGCCCAGCAGCGAGCTCGACAACAAAAATGGCTCAATACCCATGTCGGTCAGGCGCGTCACGGCGCTGGCGGCATCGTTGGTGTGCAGCGTGACCAGCACCAGGTGGCCGGTCAAGCTGGCCTGGATGGCGATCTGGGCGGTCTCAAAGTCACGGATTTCACCAATCATGATGATGTCGGGGTCTTGCCGCAGGATGGCGCGCAAGGCCTTGGCAAAGTCCAGCTCGATCTTCGGGTTGACCTGGGTCTGGCCGACACCCGCCAGCTCGTACTCAATCGGGTCTTCCACCGTCATGATGTTGTTGTGCTTGGCATCCAGTCGGCTCAGGGCGGCGTAGAGCGTGGTGGTCTTGCCCGAACCGGTCGGGCCGGTCACCAGCACAATGCCATGCGGCTGGGCCACCAGATGCTCAAATTGTTGTAGCACCTCACCCTGCATGCCCAAGCCCTCCAGGCTTAATTTGCCCTCGGATTTGTCCAACAAACGCAGCACCGCACGCTCACCATGAGCACTCGGCAGGGTGCTCACCCGCACATCGACCGCACGGGTACCGATACGCAGGCTGATACGCCCGTCTTGCGGCAGGCGGCGCTCGGCAATATCGAGTTCGGCCATGATTTTCAGGCGTGAGATCAGTGCCGCATGCAGCGCCCGGTTGGGTTGCACCACCTCGCGCAGCGTGCCGTCCACCCGGAAACGCACGCTGGAATGGCGTTCGTAGGGTTCGATGTGGATGTCGCTGGCACCGTCGCGCGCGGCTTGTGTCAACAGCGCGTTCAGCATACGGATGATCGGCGCGTCATCAGAGGTTTCCAGCAAATCCTCGATGGCGGGCAGGTCCTGCATCATGCGGCTCAGGTCGGCATCACTTTCCACCTCGCTGACCACCGCCGCCGCACTGGATTCCCCTTGCGCATAGGCCACGCTGATGCGCTGCACCAGTGCCCCAGCCTCCTGGATTTGCCAGACGAGTTGCGGGTATTTGCGACACACCTCGCTGATGGCCGAGGCATTGGAGGTGGTGTGCAGCCACAGGGTGAACTGTTCGGCATCTTCCTCCAGCAGCAGCTGATGCGTGCGGGCAAAAGCGTAGGGCAAAGGGTAGCGCATGGTTTACTTATCCAGGGGCTTGAGGTCGGCCGAGGTTGCGGTGCCTGATTTGCCTTGTGCGGCGGGCAAGACCGGAGCCTCATTCACCGGCACCATGCTGCTGGGGGTGGGTTGTGCGGTTTGCATGCCGGTGCGCATCAGGTCGTAGCGATCCATGGAGAGTTTGTCCGTGGCATGGGCATCACGCACCACTACCGGGCGCAAAAACACCATCAGATTGGTTTTTTTGCGGCTGCGTGACTCACTTTTGAACAGGTTGCCAAAGAAAGGGACATCCCCCAGACCGGGCACTTTTTCCTGGTTGCCCGCGTATTCATCTTGCAGCAAACCACCCAGCACCACAATCGCGCCGTCTTCCACCAATACGTTGGACTCAATCGTGCGCTTATTGGTGGTCGGGCCATTGGGCGCGTTGACCGTGGAGGCCAGCACGTTGCTCACCTCCTGGTAAATCGCCATCTTGACAGTACCGTTCTCGCTGATCTGGGGTTTGACCTTGAGCGTCAGACCCACATCCTTGCGCTCAATGGTCTGGAACGGATTGACCGTACCGCTGCTGGTCGAACCCGTGTTGGTGAACTGGCCGGTGACAAAAGGCACGTTCTGACCAATCACAATCTTGGCTTCTTCATTGTCCAGCGTGAGCAAATTGGGCGTGGACAACACATTGCCTGAACCGGAGTCTTCCAGGAAGCGCGCCAGAAACCCCAGCACATAGACACCGTTGACATTCTGTGCGGCACCGATGTTGAGCCCGCGCCCGGGTACCACCGTGCCGGAGCCTGCACCCGTGGCCAAATTGATGATGTTCTTGCCACCTGTGCCAAAGTTGCTGCCCAGCAGCCCGATCACGCCGCTGCCGGCATTGCCCAGCGGGCCTTGCCACTGGATGCCAAATTCAGCCGCTTTGTCCATGCTGACTTCGGCAATCAGGCTTTCCACAAACACCTGGGCACGGCGGGCATCCAGCTTGTCAATCACCGCGCGCAGTTGGCGGTATTGCGGCTCTGGCGCGGTGATGATGAGTGAATTGGTGGAGGCATCCGCCTGGATTTGCCCCCCCGTGGTGACCGCCGGGGAAGCTGGTGTGCCAGCCGCTGCCGTTGTGGTGACCGCTGCCGTGGCCGGACTGGCACTGTTGCTCATGGCCGCACGCAAGGTGACGGCCAGCTTGGTGGCATCGGCATTTTTCAGGTACACCACATGGATGTTGCCTGCCAGGCCATTGCCGCTGTCCACATCGGGCTGATCCAGTTTTTGAATCAGTGAGCGCACCAGTGCCATCTGGGCACCGTTGGCGGCCCGAACAATCACGGCATTGGAACGAGCCTCGGCCATCAGGGTGGTTTTGAACGAGGTATCGGACGTGCCTGCCGGTGCTGCCGCGGTGTTCAAACCAATCAGCCGCTGTACCAGTGGCACTAGGTCGGCCGCCAGCGCATGCTTCAATGGAATCACTTCGGCATCGGTGGCATTGGCCACGTCCAGTGCAGCAATGATGAGCGACAGGCGGCGCAGGTTGTCGCCATAGTCGGTGATGACCAGCGAATTGCTGCCGGGATTGGCATTGATGGTGTTGTTGGGGCTGATCAGGGGGCGCAGCACCGCTACCAGGTTGTTGGCCGACTCATGGTGGAGGTTGAAGATTTGGGTGGCAATCTGGTTGCTGGCGGGCAAGTTGGCCGAGCTGTTGTCCTGGATCGTCACCCCGGCGCTTTGCATTTTGGCCTCGGCTTCGGGAACCACTTTGTACAGCCCGCCGGACTCCACCAGCGTGAAGCCCTGCAGCCGCAAGGCCGCCACAAATTGGCCCAAGGCGGCGGCACGGTTGACCGGCTTGTCAGACACCAGGGTGAGTGTGCCCTTGACACGCGGGTCCACCACCACGTTGCGGCCGGTGATGCTGGCAAAAGTACGCGCCACGGCTTCAATCTCGGCTCCCTGGAAATTCAGTGTGACCGCCTCACTGGCTTTCACAGGGGTATTGGACTGTGCCGCAGCCTTTAAAGAAAAAAGGCCTGTAGTGCCCGTCAATAAAGCGCAAATAGCTATTGAAATAATAGTATTCTTGAAGGAATGAGGGTGCAGTTGTGAAGGGTGCTGGCGCATGAAACTATCCCAATTTGATCACCGAGCGTGCGCCGTTGCGCCGCCCGATGATGTTCAATAAATTCGACAAGGCGGGCAGATGCTCTGGCGCACTGCTGGCCTCTCCCACAAAACGCAGTCGCCCCCCCACCCACTGGCCGCTGCCAGAGAGTTGCAACGGGCCTTTGAGGGTCACCAGTTGCAGCTCTGGTGTGCTGCCACCGGTGAGGGTGAAACGGTAACTGCCCATGGGGCTGAGGGTGGACAGGCGCGAGGACAGGTCTTGCAGCTGCAATTGGGTTTGCCCGGCCAGCTGCAAACGTCCGGCCACCCAGGTCAGACTCAGCCCCTGAGTGCTCAGCGCCAGTTGGCCCTGGAGGGCTAGGGTATTAAACGGTGTTCCCAAACCGGTCAACAATTGTGCGGGCCAGCTCGACGGGCTATCCGAAAGACTCACTTGCAGTCCGCCCCAACGTGGCATCACGCTCACCCGCCAGGGCTGTGGCAGGCAACAACTGGCCTGCAGTTGCAGCACCAGACCCGACCAGGCCGGCTGCAAGGCCCACTCCAGACGGGAGGGCAAAGTGGCCGTGGCCGTGCTGTCTGCGCCACCAGTCAGGGTGAGTTGCGCGGTACCGGACCAGACGGTTCCCCGTGCATCCTGTAACAACACCTGCCCCTGGCTGGCTTGTCCCACGGCTGCGGCCAGCCAATGCGCCGGGGCAAACAGGATGACACTCAACAAGGCTCCCAACAACAGCCCGCTCCAGCCCCAGACCCAGGGCGGCTGAACACCCGCTCGCCCGAATGTCGCAGGGCGCAGGGGGTGGCGGGGGCGTGTCAACAAACTCATGAAAGCATCCCAGGCCTTACTGCGCAGGCAATTGCAGCACCAGTGTGCCGTCCCAGCCGCCCGTGGCATGACGCGTCAAATGCGCCTCAAGTGGTGCCAGGTGGGCATTTTGTCGGGCACTGGCCAGCCACTGCGCCAGGGCCTCAGGGGGCACGGCTTTCAGGGTAAGGGTCACGCGCTCGGTCTGCACCACCAGTTGTGCACCGCTACCCAGCAATTTCACCGAATCTTCCAGTGCACTGCGGGCTTGAGCTGCGGAAATCAGTGGCTGGGCGCGCAAGGCCTGTGCCTGCGCCTGCAGTTGTTGCATGTGTTGCAGCTGGGCATCCAGTGCCAGATGCTGCTGCGGTGCGGTTTTGAGCACCTTCAAGGCCGGAGCCAGGGCAACCCACCACAACAAGGCCAAGGCCAGCACGGCTAACGCCAGCCACAGCAGTCGCTGTTCCCGTCTGGAGACACTTTGCCAGCGCGTTTGCAGCTTGTTTAAGATGCTCATGGCTGGCCTCCGGCGGTGATCAGCCACTGATCACCTTGCTGGCTGGCACGCAAGCCAGCGGCCTTGAGCTGTGCCACCACGGCCGCTTCATTGGCCACCCCAGGCCCTTTCAGGCGCAACTCATTAGCTGTGTATTCAATAGCTACAGGCGCATATTCTGCCGGCGCTACAGCCGAAAATGATGCCAAAATAGTCTCCATATCCGTGCCCGATGCTGTGCCACTGGCGCGTTGCAACGCAGCCACCTCGCGGGCCATTTGCACCGGTGCATCCACTACCACCGGTACTTTGGGAAAAGTATCTTGCAAGACCGCACGCACGGCCTGGCGCTTGGTATTCAGGGCGGCTTGCTCGCGCAAGGCAAAGGCATTCAAGCCGATCAGATTCACCAGTACCATGGCTACCAGGGCTATCCGGGCGATGCGCCAGTGCGGTGCCCGTCCAAATTGGATGAAGGCCTGCGCCACGCTGGCCCAACGGCGGTCACGCGCGGCATGGGCCAGGTCAAACTGGGCCAGATCCCATGGCGACTGGGCCGCCTGCAACAAGCGCTCGGCGTGCTGAATCAGCACCACCGGACGCTGGAAAAGCCGCTCGGCCACGGCCGCCACGGCTGGTTCGGCCACCACGGTCGGCCACTCTGACGGGGGGTGACTTGGCGTATCCTGGGGCAAGGTACCGGGTCCAGTCAACCAAAGCAGGGTTTGGGAGGTCAAACCGGCCACCAGCAAAGCACTGTCAGCACCCTCACCGGGCAGGTGTCGCAAACCGGCAACCCGGGGGGCATCCGCCTCACCCGTCACCACCATCACGTCTTGCAAGGCCTGGGGGGTGAACTCGGGCACGATGCGTGTCACCACATGCCCGGCCTGTGCCAGAACGTTCAAGGCGTGGCTGAGCCAGGTACGGTCACAAGCGGCCACCCATACCGGGGCCGTTGTGCTGGCTTGTGGCTGCAAGGCCAGGTGCATCTGGGCCGGATCATCGAGCAACTGATCTTCCAGCACGCCTTCCAGAATGCTGCGCAAGCGGGCATTGGCGCGCTCGCCACCCAAAGTGCGTGGCAGGCTGCCTTGTGGCAACTTGACTTGATGCCATGACAGGGCCTGTGCGGGTACCAGGGCCACCACGTCATCATGTGTGGCAGGCAACAGGGCCAAGGGCACGCTGGCATGCGCGCTCACCGTTTGACCATCGGTGCTGAGCACATGGTCAAACAGGGTTGCTGCATCCAGTGCAGTCAGGGGGAGGGTGATGATGAGGGTGGTCATGGTTCAACAGCTTTTCATTGTAGGGGCGTGCCCTCAGCGGCCACCACCTCGCGCACACGGCTGAGAACCGTCACGTTGAGCCCGTCGCGCTGTAGCACAGAACGCTCTTGCAACGTGCTCGATCCCATACGCAGTTGCCCGGTGACACTGAAAAAACGGGAAGAAATACTGTGTAATGCCGCATCCAGATGCAGCTGCGGGTTGTCCAGGCGTTGCTCGGCATCATTCAGGTTCTCCAGCGGCTTGGTGGCACGTTGCTGCACCAACTGGCGTGCCTTGGCCATGTCCAGCCCCGGCACGCTGGCCAACAAGACTTCTGCCGTCGCGGTGTTCAGGTTCACAGGCGTGCGCGCAGGCAGCAGCGTCACAAAGGGCGTAATGGCCTGCAAGGTGGTGGGTGACAACCCCAGCCAGACCAGATCCGCTACGGTTTGCGGCATCAGATCGGCCTTGGGTTCGGGTTTGCGCACTGCCAGGGTGGCTTGCAGTAAGCGTTGTGCCATGCCATCCAGCTCTTGCTCTGGCAGGTTGAGGTGCTCAAACAAGCGCGCCCAGGCGGCCCGGCTGGGCTCATGCAGCTTGCCGCCATCGATCAGATTGGTCACATTCAGCCGTGCTTGCAGGTCTTGCATGCCACCGGCCAGGAAAGCCTCCTGGTCTGGGTCATTCTCATCACTTACCAGGGCCTGCCCCCGCTCGGCAGCCAGAAAAGTGGACAAGCGTGCCGGGGCCAGCGGCACCGCCCAGGGCTCTGACAAGTGATCCGGGCCACCTTGGCGGGCATCTTCGCGCAGGATCAGCCGCGCCCAGTCCAGTCCACCGGTCAGAATCCAGGCCGCTTGCACCCGGGTGCGCTGGGCTGATTCCAGCTCAAAGCTGCGCCACTGCTGCCACATCATGCCGGAGGCCAGCGTGGCCACCAGCACCACAATGAGCATGGCCATCAGGATGGCGGCCCCGCGTTGTGCCTTCATGGGCTGCCCACCAGTATCGGACGCACCCAGTCGCGGGTGAGTGTGCCACTGAGCGCCTGGCCGCCGGAAAGGTTCAGCACCAGGCGCACACCATCGGGCGTGGTGTTGTCTGCGTCAGTTGTTGCCGCTGCCCCGTCCGTGCCATTCACTGTCGCTGGCGTGCCAGCACTGGACAGTGGGTTGGTCCAGGCATTACCCCGGTAGAAAAAGATTTGCCAGGCATCCAGGGCCACCGTGCGCACTTCCCGCTGGCGATCATCCTCACTGGGGGTTTGTGCCCAGAGCTGGGCTTTTTGCCAGGCCCGATCCAGTTCGCCACGGGTATGCAGCTCGGGGGATTGCCAGCGCAGCCATTGGCCTGCGCCGCCTGTTGTGCGCCGAGCCCAGGCTACCACCACCAAACCGGCCCCCGCACCCGTGTTGCTGCGACGCAGGATGCGCATGGCACGGCCGTCCCAATCCAGGCTCGGGGTATTGGGCTGCTCGGCCAGCGCGTCCAGGTCAGCACCCCACTGGCCCAGCGTGGATTGCAGCGCCTGTACATCGTCACTGCGCTGCTGCAATTGGCTCTGGGAACGGCTGATGCCATCC
Source organism: Rhodoferax lithotrophicus (assembly GCF_019973615.1). Classification (GTDB taxonomy): domain Bacteria; phylum Pseudomonadota; class Gammaproteobacteria; order Burkholderiales; family Burkholderiaceae_C; genus Rhodoferax; species Rhodoferax lithotrophicus. Next base: position 1,305,871 of record NZ_AP024238.1, read on the forward strand.
AGTCCGCGCCAGCTCAGCACCGCCATCAAGGCCATCAGGCTGATGGCCACCAACAGCTCAATCAGTGTGAACCCGCGTGTGTGGTGCCGCATCAGTAGCGTCCCACCACGGTGCTGACGCGCCAGATGGGCACTTCGCCATCCAATACCTGTGCATCCACCCGCCTGAAGTTGAAGTTGGGCGTGGGACGCACAGATTGCGCCACGGTCAAGTTGCGGCCCGCCTGTTCACACGCCGTGGTGCTGTCACCCACACCAGGCAGCTGACGCGCCAGCCGCACTTTGACCAAGGCGTTTTCAGCGCACAGCTGGGCCAGCAGCATGTCTGACTGGCGCTGCGCGTGGCGGGTAATGGCCCCGGTGGCTTGCAGGCCTGCGGACAAGGCAATGGCCACAATACCCAGCGCCACCAACACCTCGATCAGGGTAAAACCGGTTTGCGGATGGGTGCTGCTACCCTCCACGGTACGGCTTGGGCTGCGCTTCATGGCTGCACCTGCACGGCAAATGGCCGCACCCCATCGGTCGCCAAACGCAGCGTTTTGTCGGGTTGGCTGCGCGATGTCAGGGTTACGCTTTGGGGGGCAATGATTGGATCTGGCCCCAACAGTAAACTTTGCGGCTGACTGCGATTGGCATTGGCCAGTGGGGCATCCACCACTGCACGTGTATCGGTATCCAACCAGGCCGTTGGTAGATTGGCGGTGCTGTCAGCCTGCATGGGAAGCCCCTCAAAACGAAAGCCGACGGTGCCAGGCAGCCAGCGCACCGGTACACCACCCAGCTGTGAACGTGCCCGTGCGGCTTCAAACAAGGCCGACAGGCGCAGTGCTTCGCGTTCCAGGCGGGTCTGTGTGCCATCGCGCATGGCGAAACCGACACCGGCTGAACCTATTGCGACAATGGCCAGCACCACCAGCAGCTCCAGCAGGGTGAACCCAGCTTGCCGTGGCATGGCCCAGGTGTGCCACCGCTCAGTCATGGATAAACCGGTTCCGGGGTACCTGCTCAGGTGCCGTGTGCAAGAGGGGAAATACAGGCCATGCCAGCCGTCTGACGTTCACCCGGCAAACCGGCATCAGGGCTGCCAGCTGCCAATATCGGCATTCTTGCCTTCACCACCAGCCTGGCCGTCCGCGCCGTAAGACATCACATCCACCTCACCCTTGATGCCGGGGTTCAGGTACACATAGGCTTGGCCCCAGGGGTCTTTGGGTAATTGATCCAGGTAGGTTTTCCAGTTGCCGGGCACCGGGGCCACCGTGGGCTTGACCAGCAGGGCCTGCAAGCCCTGTTCTGCGGTGGGGTAGCGCTGGTTATCAAGCCGGTAAAGTTTCAGGGCCTGCATCAGGTTGGTGACATCGGTTTTGGCGGCGGTGACACGGGCATCGTCCGCACGCTCCAGCACATTGGGCACGATCAGCGCAGCCAGCACACCAATGATGAGCAGCACCACCATCAGTTCGATCAAGGTGAAGCCGCGTTGCAGCCGACGGGAAAACTGTGAAAAATTAGAGTTCATGGTGTCGATGTCGCTCCCAAAATGTATGGCTCCCCCAAGGGGAGCACCAGTGAGTTTAGCCAGAAATCTGCCTGCAAACTGATCCCGGGCCTGATGCCAAGTGTGAACTGATCAGGTGGGGTTCGGTGCTGAAAGCCGGATTTTCAGACGGGTGCCTGGAATTTGCTGATTTCCAAGCCCAAAAAATATGCCACCTACTTGGCCGGTGCAGAGAATCGGCACTATGCTACAAACCTTTGCCCATGAGTGTCATGACCGTTGATATCCCCGAGCCCATTCAGCAAGCCCGTGTGTGGAGTGACCAGCAGTGGACTGCTCGCGTCATCAAGAACGAAGATGATGATGGTTGGGCTGTCGCCATGTATTTGGCAGGCGAGTCCGAGCCCGCCTTGGTGGGTCCCTGGACAATGGGACGGGACAAAAAAAATCCCAAACCACTCGACACCGCCGCTTTCAACACGCTGGTCAAGACGGCCAAAGAGGTGATCCGCCGTACGGAGCAGCAACGCCATGCCCAGCTCAACAAGAACGTTACCGTTGCAGTGGATGGCAAACAGATTCGGGTTGCACTGGCCATCGTGCCTGATGAAGAAGGTGCCACCGCCGCATTAAGTGCGCAGGACGAATTCGGCAATGAATTGGCTCGACAGGCTGTCCATCCTGCGTTCAAGCTGAACATGGCCAGCGCCCAGGCATGGATAGCCTCTGGGTTCGAACGGATGCACTGAGTGTTGGCCTTCCAGGCACACCCGGATGCTGGGCAGATCAGCCCCTTACGCGGGTTCTGCCGCAACCTCCGACAATTCAAGCAGAGAGTCCATTCACAAGTGCCTCTGGCAGCTCAACCACAAACTCTTCTAAATAACCCTGTTGCTCACCCTTGGCGGCGTAGCCAAGCGGATTGGCAACCACCCGGCAAGCAAATGACTGCCCGTCTTTTGTCCCGGTCACCGTGTAATGATTGGGGCAATGCAGATGCCCGTGCATCCATACTTGTGCCAGGGGCAACAGTTCATCCAGGGTGTTACAAAACCCGGCGGTTCCGGGTTGTAGCCCGTAGCGCAAGTCTGCACTCTGCAGCGTCGGGGCAAAATGTGTAACAACTACCGTCGTGCCATCAAAGGGGGTTTCCAATGCGGTCCGCAGCCAGGCTTGGCACACCAGAGACATTTCACGAATTGAATCGGCCAGCATGGGAGCCCCCTGCCGGAGGGTGGTGTTCTTGCTGAGGTAGTAATTGGCAGCTTTAAATGCTTTCTCGCGCAGCTTCATCTGTTGGGTGATCTGGGTGGCAGACCTGGCAAACGCATCAAAATCGCTCCACAAGGTTGTGCCGATGAAGCGAACCCGCCCGATCATCACAACTTCCCGCTCTAGCCAGTCAATTCCCAGGCGGCTGCAGATCCCGCGTAGCCTGGTATAGGTATCTTCAAATTCAAGTGAATCAAACTCATGGTTTCCAGGCGTGAACAATACCCTTGGCCAGGGTGCACATGGTCTGAGCGGAGAAAACCGCGACAACCCGAAATCATCTTCCGCCAGACGTGAGCCAGCCTGGTAGGAGCCAATATCTCCCGCCAGCACCAGAACATCGGTATTTGGTGCTGCGCTGGGCATGAAGTCCGGGTGGCACTCCAGGTGAAGGTCTGAGACGAGTTGAATACGCATGTCGACTTGAGTTTAAGGGGCCGCCCGTGGTTATGCGGCTGTCGGCCATGATGCCTCAAACTGGAGAAACCTGGCATGGGCGACACCACTTCTACGCCGACAGTTATCGTGTAGAGTCAAAACACCCGCGAAGACGCGCTAAGCCCTACACCTCATCAAACCATGAACAGATTGCAAACGGAGCTGAATCGCCTCTATCTTCCAAATGACCGGCAGTCCGAAGGGCAGGATTCTGCAAATGCAGCACACCATCTGATCAATGCCGATGGACAGGTTCGTGCCATGGTGGTGGAAATTACCCAGCCGACGGGCTGGGACGGGGTCGCTGCACTCTGGCAAGGTGTCCAGAACGAACTGGACCTTCCCGCGCCCGCCATTGCCGTGTCCGGCATCAACGCTTACCAGGTCTGGTTCTCGCTTTCAGCGCCAGTCTCTGTCACACATGCGATGGATTTCCTCGCGTTGCTGCGCTTGCGTTACCTTGGCCCTATTGCCCCAAGATACATCCGCATGATGCCGACGGCCGATGCCGCAGCCCCCCAACATGCCCTGCATGCCAGCATGGTGCCCGCCCTGCAGACAGAGACAGGTCATTGGTCGGCATTTGTTGCCCCCGAACTGGCCAGCATGTTTGCAGATGAGCCTTGGCTCGATTTGCCGCCCAATCCTGATGCTCAGGCCAATCTGCTGTCACGTCTGGTGAGCATCAGGCCCGCCGACTTTCGCCGAGCACAGGAGCAGCTCAGCCTGGCAAATGTTCCTTCTCCCCAGGCAACGCTGTCGACTTCTACCCCAACAGCCGACGAAGCAGACAAGGTTCCGGGCAAGGGGCCGGCCACCGCTGAGGTTGACACTGATCCGAAGCGCTTTCTGCTCTGGGTGATGAATGACCCTGCCGCCGAATTGCGTCTGCGTATCGAAGCAGCGAAGGCACTTTTACCTTATTTCGAAGGTGTGAGTCACCGTTGCACCGGCCGGCCCGATCCCCATCACATTCCGTCGCCAGATTTGGATTCAAATGAGCACAAGGGTTCCCGCTGAACAAGATGGGAAGGTTATGCGGGTTTTAAATTCAACTACTGCGAATACTGTCAGTTCAATCAACGCGTCATGATTTCTCCCTCGGACCCATCGCCAGTACCTGGCATACCCCGCATTTCGGTGCTGTCACTCTCCGTTCCCGTTGCCATGGGCTATGTGCCATTGGGCATGGTGTTTGGATTCTTATTTGTGCAAGCGGGCGCGCCCTGGTGGTTGGCGCTCACGGCCAGTGTGTTTGTTTATGCGGGAGCCTCGCAGTTCATGATGGTGCCAATGCTGGCGGCTGGGCTGCCCGTGGCTTCGATTGCGCTGGCTACGCTGGTGGTGAATTTACGCCACATGTTTTACGGCTTGTCACTTCTGAACAAGCTGCCTAGCCAACCGGGAGCACGTTGGTATCTGGTGTTTGCGTTGACAGATGAAACCTATTCGGTACTCACCACCTTACCGCCGGGTACACGCGCTGGCCAGATGGTGACTGTGGCGCTGCTTAATCAGGGCTGGTGGGTGCTGGGCACCTTGCTGGGCGCGGTGATTGGGGCGCAGGCCCAAATTGGGCTGGTCGGGTTGGACTTTGCGCTGGCCGCACTGTTTGCCGTGCTGGCTGTTGAACAATGGCGTAGCGCCGAATCCAGTGCACCCCTGTGGGTGGCGGTTGCCAGCTACGGCATCGCTCTGGCGGTCATGCCACAGCAGGCGCTGCTGGTGGCCATTGCCTTGAGTGTGTGTGCTGGGCTTTTCTGGCCCAAGTCCACACACGAAGAGGCTGCCCCATGATCGACATCACCTACGCCTTGGGTGTGCTGGCCGCCATGACCGTGGTGACCTTTGGTTTGCGTGCCCTGCCTTTTTTGGCCGCCCGCTTTTTGCAAAGCCACCCGTTGGTACAGCGGCTGGGGCGGTTTCTGCCACTGGCCATCATGACGCTGCTGCTGTTACATACCCTGGTGGGCAGCGCCGGTCAAAACCCGTCAGGTCCGTGGGCCGAATTGGTTGCGGTGGTGACAACCATGGGTCTGCAGTGGTGGCGCAGGCATGCGCTCTTGAGCATTTTGGCTGGTACGCTGCTGTATGTGGCGCTACGCAATGTCGGTTTTGCAAGCTGAATTGGCTACGAAACTTTCCAGGCGTGCCATACCAAGGTTCGGGCTGTGGATGAACGAAGCAGCATTACCCTAACAATGCCCGATGCTCGGCTATCGCCGACAACACAATGGGCTTGATGTCCTCGTGGTGCGGACCGTCTACATGCGCCAAAAAAGCTTTGCGCATGCGGGGGTCCCAAAAGTTTTTGATGTGCTTGGCAATTCCTCCTAAGGCCTCAGTACGGTCAGGCATGCTTTCAAAAAAAGTGCCAATCTGGTTGGCCATGCGAATCAAGGTGTCGTCTGGTGTCATTGGGAGTCCAGTGAAAGTTGTTCCGGGTGACTGTAAATTGAAAAATCTGTGCCGCGGGTAAAACCCAGCAGTGTGAGCCCGGCACTTTGCGCCACATCCACCGCCAACCCCGTCACACCCGAGACAGCGGCCAGCAATGCAATGCCCGCTGTGGCAGTTTTTTGCACCATCTCGTAACTGGCGCGGCTGGTGATGAGGACAAAACCGCTGCGGGCATCCAGGCTGGAGCGCAGCAGCGCCCCGACCAATTTGTCCAGGGCATTGTGACGGCCTACATCTTCCCGAATCAATTCGATATGTCCATCAGCCGTACACCAGGCCGCAGCATGTGTGGCCCCGGTTGCGGCCAAAAGGCATTGGTATTCACGCAAACTGGCTGCCGCCAGAGTGACCGCTGCTGCAGTAAAACTGGGGCGCATTTTCAAAGGTGCAAGCACGCGCACGGCATGTGCCAGGCTCTCGGTACCACACAGCCCGCAGCCGGTGCGCCCGGTCAAATTGCGCCGCATTTCCTTCAGCCTGGCAAAGCACGATGCCGCAATACTGAGCTGCACTGTATAGCCCTGCGGGCCTGAAGCGTATTCACAGTCATGAATCTGTGCAGTCGCATCCACAATGCCTTCGGTCAGCGCAAAGCCGTAGGCAAAATCTTCCAGATCAGCCGGTGTGGCCATCATCACGGCGTGGGACACCCCGTTGAACTCCAGCGCCACCGGCACTTCTTCGGCCACGCTGTCTTGCCCTTGCAAAGGCCGTCCAGCGCGAACCCGGTGTACTGCCAGTGCCCGGTAGGCGGGTAAGTCCATAACGGTCAAGTCCATAGCCACCTCCTAAAGGTCTGCCCCGGACACCGCAGGCTCCAGCGGCAACACCGCCTGCGCCAGGGCTCGTTGTTCGGCGTTGAAGCGGGCATAGGATTTTTGCCACTCCGAAGGCTGCGCCACCGGCATCACTTGCACCGCCGTCACTTTGTACTCGGGGCAATTGGTGGCCCAGTCGGAGTTGTCGGTGGTGATCACGTTCGCACCCGACTCGGGGAAGTGGAAGGTGGTGTAGACCACGCCCGGCTGAATGCGCTCGGTGACATCGGCGCGCAACACGGTTTGCCCGGCCCGGCTGTCAATGCCGACCCAGTCGTTGTGCTGGATGCCGCGTTCTTGCGCATCATGCGGATGAATCTCCAACCGGTCTTCACTGTGCCAGCGGCTGTTTTCGGTGCGCCGGGTTTGAGCACCGACGTTGTACTGCGACAGGATGCGCCCTGTGGTCAAAATCAACGGGTATTTGCGCGTGACTTTCTCATCGGTGGCCACGTATTGCGTGTTGAAAAACTTACCCTTGCCACGCACAAATTGATCAATGTGCATCAGCGATGTGCCGGCCTCCACCGTGTTCTCGTTACACGGCCACTGCACGCTGCCCAGGCGCTCGATCTTGTCATAGCTCACGCCCTGGAACGAAGGCGTGAGAGAGGCAATCTCCTGCATGATCTGCTCGGGATGGCTGTAGTGCATGGGGTAGCCTAGCGCGTTGGTCAGCTTCATGGTGGCCTCCCAGTCGCCCATGCCTGACAGCGGTGGCATCACCTTGCGCACCCGGCTGATGCGCCGCTCGGCATTGGTGAAGGTACCGTCTTTCTCCAGGAACGAGCTGCCCGGTAACAGCACATGAGCGTACTTGGCGGTCTCGTTCAAAAACAGGTCTTGCACCACGATGCATTCCATCTTTTCCAAGGCTGAGACCACATGCTGGGTGTTGGGGTCAGACTGCACAATGTCTTCACCCACGCAGTACAAGCCCTTGAACGTGCCGTCCAACGCAGCATCAAACATGTTGGGAATGCGCAGGCCCGGCTCAGGGTTGAGTGTGACCCCCCAGGCGGCGTTGAACTGCTCACGCACCGCCGTGTTGCCAATGTGGCGGTAACCCGGCAGGTCATGCGGGAAGCTGCCCATGTCGCAACTGCCTTGCACATTGTTCTGGCCGCGCAACGGGTTCACGCCCACGCCTTCGCGCCCGATCATGCCGCAGGCCATGGCCAGGTTGCAGATACCGATCACCGTGGTGGAACCTTGCGCATGTTCGGTCACACCCAGGCCGTAGTAGATGGCTGAATTGGGGCCGCTGGCAAACAAGCGCGCCGCTGCCCGCACTTCAGCAGAGGGCACGCCGGTGACGGACTCAAAGGCTTCAGGGGAATTCTCGGGCTTGGCCACAAAGGCACGCCAGTCGTTGAAACTCTTGGTGTCGCAACGCTCGGCCACAAAGGCCTCATTGACCAGCCCCTCGGTCACCACCACATGCGCCAGCGCCGTGATCATGGCGACATTGGTGCCGGGTTTAAGCGCCAGGTGATGCGCGGCCTGAATGTGGGGGGAACTCACCAGCTCAATCTCACGCGGGTCGACCACGATCAGTTTGGCCCCGTTGCGCAGGCGTTTTTTCAGGCGCGAGGCAAACACCGGGTGCGCGGCGGTGGGGTTGGAACCCATGACCAGCACCACGTCAGCCTGCTCGACCGATTTGAAGGTTTGTGTGCCCGCCGAAGTGCCAAAGGTTTCGCCCATACCGTAGCCGGTGGGCGAATGGCAAACGCGGGCGCAGGTGTCCACATTGTTGTTGCCAAAGGCGGCGCGAATCAGTTTTTGCACCAGGTAGACCTCTTCGTTGGTGCAGCGCGAGGAGGTGATGCCGCCCACCGCATCTTTGCCGTCTTTGGCCTGGATGCGTTTGAACTCACTGGCCGCATAAGCGATGGCCTCATCCCAGCTCACCTCTTGCCAGGCATCGCGGATGCTCTTGCGGATCATCGGCTGGGTGATGCGGTCTTGGTGCGTGGCATAGCCCCAGGCGAAACGACCCTTGACGCAGGCATGGCCCTCGTTGGCCTTGCCGTCTTTCCAGGGCACCATGCGCACCACGGTTTGATTTTTGACCTCAGCCTTGAAACCGCAACCCACACCGCAGTAGGCGCAGGTGGTGATAACGCTGTGCTCGGGCTGGCCCAGCTCTACCACGTTTTTTTCCTGCAAGGTGGCCGTCGGGCAGGCGGCCACACAAGCTCCGCAGCTCACGCAATCACTCTCCATGAACGGCTGATCCTGCCCCGGTGACACGCGAGATGCAAAGCCCCGGCCCGAAATGGTGAGCGCAAAGGTGCCCTGCGTTTCTTCACAGGCGCGGACACAGCGGTTGCACACGATGCACTTGCTGGGGTCATAGTTGAAATAAGGGTTTGAGGTATCAACAGGCTTCAATCCCTCGTCTTTGAAGTGTGTTGCACTGCAACTTCCATAGCGAACCTCGCGCAGTCCGGTGACACGGGCCATGTCCTGCAATTCGCAGTCACCACTGGCGGCACAGGTCAGGCAGTCCAGCGGGTGGTCCGAAATATAGAGTTCCATCACCCCCTTGCGTAATTGCTGCAATTTGGGCGTTTGGGTGCGCACTTTCATGCCTTGCTCGGCTGGTGTGGTGCAGGATGCCGGAAAGCCCCGGCGACCTTCAATCTCCACCAGGCACAGACGGCAGGAACCAAAAGGCTCCAGGCTGTCGGTGGCGCAGAGTTTGGGCACCTGGATGCTGGCCTCCAAAGCGGCACGCATCAGCGACGTGCCTGCGGCTACCGTCACACTTTGGCCGTCTATCTCCAGCGTCACTTCTTGCGCTGATGTGCGTCGAGGGGTGCCGTAATCGGTTTCTTTCAGATGTTCAAACATGATGTTTTCCTGATCCTGGACTTTCAAACGACTTTGGCCACGGACGCGGCCAGACCAAAATCCTGCGGGTAATAGTTCAGTGCCGACAGCACCGGGTTGGAGGTCATGCCGCCCAAGGCGCACAAGGAACCATGCAGCATGGTGTCGCACAAATCACGCAGCAGCACCTCTGCCTGGTGGTCGCCGTTCTTGAGGCGGTCCATCACCTCGACACCCCGGGTTGAACCAATGCGGCACGGTGTGCATTTGCCACACGACTCGATGGCACAAAATTCCATGGCGTAACGCGCCAGCCTGGACAGGTCGGCCGTGTCGTCATGCACCACGATGCCACCGTGGCCGACCGTGATGCCCACAGCGGCATAGGCCTCGTAGTCCAGGGGCAGATCCCAATAACACTCAGGCACATAGGCCCCCAGCGGCCCGCCAACCTGCACCGCCTTGATCGGGCGGCCCGAGGCACTGCCGCCGCCAAAGTCAAACATCAACTGGCGCAGGGTGACACCAAAGGCTTTTTCAATCAGCCCGCCGCGCTTGACGTTGCCGGTGAGCTGAAACGGCAGCGTGCCGTGTGAGCGTCCGACCCCGTAGTGCTTGTAGAAATCCGCACCCCGCGCCAGGATGATCGGCACCGAGGCCAGGGTGATCACGTTGTTGATCACCGTGGGCTGGCCAAACAGGCCTTGGAGTGCCGGGATCGGCGGTTTGGCGCGCACCACGCCGCGCTTGCCTTCCATACTTTCCAGCATGGCGGTTTCTTCACCACACACATAGGCCCCGGCGGCCTTGCGCACTTCCAGATGGAAGGTCTTGCCAGACTGCAGAATGTCCGCGCCCAGAAAGCCCGCCGCTGTGGCCTTGTCAATCGCCTCACGCATAGTGGCCACTGCGTGCGGGTACTCGCTGCGGATATAGACATAGCCTTGCGTCGCCCCAGTGGCAATGGCCGCAATCGTCATGCCCTCAATCAGCATGAAGGGGTCGCCCTCCAGCGTCATGCGGTCGGAATAGGTGCCGGAGTCACCTTCATCGGCGTTGCACACCACATACTTTTGCGCGGCCTGGGCTGCCGCCACGGTTTTCCACTTGATGCCGGCCGGAAAGGCCGCACCACCGCGCCCGCGCAGGCCGGAGTCCAGCACCTGCTGTACCACCACGGAGGCATCCAGGGTCAAAGCCCGGCGTAATCCGGCAAAACCAGCGTGGGCTTCATAGTCAGCCAAGGACAACGGGTCGGTTACGCCCATGCGGGCGAAGGTCAGGCGTTCCTGCTGTTTCAAATAGGGGATCTCATCCACCAGCCCCTGCTTCAAGCGGTGGTCAGCACCGGTGTGGAACTGTGCGTCCAGCAAACCAGTCACATCCTCAGCGGTCACCGGGCCGTAGGCGACACGGCCAGCAGGGGTTTGCACTTCCACCAAGGGTTCCAGCCAAAACAGGCCACGTGAGCTGTTGCGCACCAGATCCATCTCCAGCCCACGCTGTTGGGCTTGGGCCAGCAGGGCGGCGGCGACTTCGTCCGCACCAAGGGCCACGGCAGCCGAGTCACGCGGCACATAGATTTTGAAGCTCATGCCGCACTCCCTGCCGCAGCGACCAGGCGGTCAAATTTGTCGGCATCCACCCGGGCATGTAACTTGTCATCCACTACCATGGCGGGTGATGACGAACACAAGCCCAGGCAATACACCGGCTCCAGCGTGACCGCGCCATCAGCCGACGTACCCCCCTGGGTTTGCAGGCGGCTGCAGGCGTGCGCCCAGAGTGCTTCAGCACCCATGGACTGGCAGGCTTCGGCACGGCAAATCTGCACCACCTGTGCTGCGGCTGGCTCGTGCCGGAAGAAATGGTAGAAGCTCACCACACCATGCACTTCGGCGCGCGACAGGTTCAGGGCCTGCGCAATGTTACCCAGCGCTTGTGCCGGGATGTAGCCCAGCGCATCCTGAATGTCATGAAGAATGGGCAGCAAGGCCCCGGGTACATGTTTTTGGGCGGCTACCAGGTGTTGAACCGTCTGGCGCGTTGTTTCAGTCAGCATGGGGATGTTTACCTGGTCAGTCCATCAGAAAAACTTGGCCACCGTGATGGAGGTGCGGTACACCCCCCACACCAGTGGAATACCCACGGCGGTCCAAGCCAGCACCACAAACAACGGGTTGCTGGGTTTGTCATGCGCATGGGTGCCGTCGCCGTGCACCTCGGAAGACTTGACTTTTTCATGCGCCAGACGTTTCTCCACCTCCAGCTCTTGCGGTGTCATGAACCACTTGGGATTCAGCGGGCGCACCAGCAAATTGCAGATCAAGCCCACCACCAAAAAGCCCACCAGGATGTACATGGTCTGGTTGTAAACCTGTTCCCGTGGCAGCCCCAGACCAAGCTGGTAGTCACGCATGTAGTTCACCACCACCGGGCCCACAATGCCTGCAGTGGCCCAGGCGGTGAGCAAGCGGCCATGAATGGCCCCCACCATCTGGGTACCGAAGATGTCTGCCAGATAAGCCGGAACGGTCGAGAAGCAACCACCGTACATACTCAGAATCACGCAAAACGCACACACAAACATCAGCTTGGAGCCACTGGCGGCACTGCCGGGAATGCTGAAATACAGCACGCCACCCAACACAAAAAAGATGACATAAGTGAGCTTGCGGCCCAGGTGATCAGAAATCGATGCCCAGAAGAAGCGGCCACCAATGTTGAACAAACTCAGCAGTGCGGTGAAACCGGCGGCAATACCCGCAATCGCGGCCAGTTGGGTTTTATCGAGTTCACCAAACTTTTGCGTCACGCCAATCAGCGAGCCGCCAAACACTTCCTGCAACATCGGCGAAGCCATGCCAATCACGCCAATACCGGCACTCACGTTCATACACAACACCATCCAGATCAACCAGAATTGCGGAATACCCCACACCTTTTTGACGTGCACGTGGTGCTGGGTGATCATGGCGTTCTTCGCATGGGATGGTTTGGGTGTCCAGCCAGCCGGTTTCCAACCCGTCTCTGGAATGCGGTACCCAAAAGCACCCGCCATCATGAACACAAAGTACACCGCCGCCATGACCAGAAAAGTCTGCACTACACCCACATTGGTGGGTGTGGCAAAGTACTTCATCAGGTCTGCAGCCAAAGGGGAACCCACCATGGCACCACCGCCAAACCCCATGATGGCCATGCCGGTGGCCATGCCTCGACGATCAGGGAACCACTTGATCAACGTCGACACCGGCGAGATGTAGCCCAGGCCCAGCCCGATACCCCCAATCACCCCCGAGCCCAGAATCATCATCCAGAACTGGTGCAGATGCACCCCCAGCGCCGAGATCACCAGACCACCGGCCCAGCACAACGCGGCCACCACACCGACCTTGCGTGGCCCAACACGCTCCAGCCAGCCTCCCCACAGGGAAGCCGAAGAACCCAGCAACACAAAAAACAGGGTGTACATCCAGCCCAGGGTTGAAATTTGCCAATCACACGTGGTGGTGAACAGTTGCCCGAAGAAGCCCACATCCGGCCCACACTTGATGGCCTCCTTGATGCCCAGTGCCTTGGACAGCGGCAACCAGAACACCGAAAAGCCGTAGGCCATGCCAATGCACAGGTGAATGGCCAGGGCGGCCGGTGGTACCAGCCAGCGGTTAAAGCCCGGCCCGGCGATGATGTGCTCTTTGCTGAGAATGTTCAGCTTTTCTTCGGAAGGCGAATGCGCCCCCAAGGCGATTGATGTCATGCTGTCTCCTGCTAATAAGGGATGCGCACTTTAATGTGCGCTGATGCCAGTTTCATGGCCGAGCATGAAGATTGGCAAATTTATTCTGCGCATCACCCCATTCATTTTTTGAATGTATGAAGCTGCTTGCATAACCCCTGCGGTAAGAATGGCCCGTGGCACGATTCACTTCGGCCAAGTTGGGCCTTCAGACGGCCAAGTCAGGCACGTCATCCTTCGGGTATCTTCGCCGTGCCTTACATTCACCTGCCGCCGCGTCTGAGCTGACACGCTGACCGCCCCTTTTACCCATTCCCACCAAGAGACACTCTTATGAAAACCAAAGCCGCCGTCGCCTGGAAAGCAGGCCAGCCCCTGACCATTGAAACCGTCGACCTGCAAGGCCCCAAATTTGGCGAAGTGCTGGTCGAGATCAAAGCCACCGGCATCTGCCACACCGACTACTACACCCTGAGCGGTGCCGACCCCGAGGGCATCTTCCCCGCCATCCTGGGCCACGAAGGCGCGGGCATTGTGGTGGATGTGGGTCCCGGCGTGACCACGTTGAAAAAAGGCGACCACGTCATCCCGCTCTACACGCCCGAATGCCGCCAGTGCAAGTTTTGCCTGAGCCGCAAAACCAACCTGTGCCAACTGATTCGCGGCACGCAGGGCAAGGGCCTGATGCCCGATGCCACCAGCCGCTTCAGCCTGAATGGCGAGCCGATTTTTCACTACATGGGCACATCCACCTTCAGCAACTACACCGTCGCACCCGAGATCAGCCTGGCCAAGATCCGCGAAGACGCGCCGTTTGACAAGGTCTGCTACATCGGCTGCGGCGTGACCACCGGCATTGGTGCGGTGATCTTCACCGCCAAGGTGGAAGCCGGGGCCAACGTGGTCGTGTTCGGCCTGGGCGGCATTGGGCTGAACGTGATCCAGGGGGCGAAGATGGTTGGGGCCGACAAGATCATCGGCGTGGACATCAACCCGGCCCGCCAGGAGATGGCGCGCAAATTTGGCATGACCCACTTCATCAACCCCAAGGAGGTGGAGAACGTGGTCGACAGCATCGTGCAGCTCACCGACGGTGGCGCGGACTACAGCTTTGAGTGCATCGGCAACACCCAGGTGATGCGCCAGGCGCTGGAATGCACGCACAAGGGCTGGGGCCGCAGCATCATCATCGGTGTGGCCGAAGCCGGGGCCGAAATCAGCACCCGCCCGTTCCAACTGGTGACCGGCCGCAAATGGGAAGGCTCGGCCTTTGGCGGCGCACGTGGCCGCACCGACGTGCCCAAAATTGTGGACTGGTACATGGAAGGCAAGATCAACATCGACGACCTGATCACCCACACCATGCCGCTGGAAGACATCAACAAGGGCTTTGACTTGATGAAACGCGGCGAATCCATCCGTGGTGTCGTGATTTATTGATCAAATCGGCCTCTAGCGCAGATAAATCATGCGTAAGAAGCTACAAAACAAATAGCAAATGAATCACTCTCTTCTGCAACTGCAAAGTGAACACGCCTGCTTTGGCGGCGTGCAACGCTTTTACCAGCACGACTCAAGCGAAATCGGCCTGCCGATGCGCTTTTCGGTCTACCTGCCGCCGCAGGCAGCACTTGGCCCGGTGCCCGCCGCGCTGTACCTGGCGGGCCTGACCTGCACCGAAGAAACTTTCATGATCAAAGCCGGAGCCCAGCGTGTGGCGGCCGAACTCGGGCTGGCGCTGATTGCGCCCGACACCAGCCCACGCGGCGCCGGTGTGGCGGGCGAAGCCGATGCCTGGGACTTTGGCGTGGGCGCAGGCTTTTACCTGGATGCCACCCAAGCCCCTTGGGCCACAAACTGGCGCATGGAAAGTTACCTGATGCAAGAGCTGCTGCCCCTGCTGGGTCAGAGCCTGCCATTGGATATGCAACGCCTGGGCATCACCGGCCACTCGATGGGCGGGCACGGGGCGTTGACGCTGGCGCTACGGCATCCGGGGCGCTTCCAATCACTCTCGGCCTTTGCGCCCATTTGTGCGCCCAGCCTGTGCCCGTGGGGTCAAAAAGCGTTTGCCAACTACCTCGGGGCCGATCCCAGCGTTTGGGCTGCACACGATGCCAGTGCGCTGATGAGCAGCCTGAGCACTGCGCCCTTCCCCGGCGGCATCCTGATCGACCAGGGTCTGGCCGACAAATTCCTGGCCGAACAGTTGCACCCCGAGCAGTTTGAAGCCGCCTGTGCCAAGGCAGGTCAGCCGCTCACGCTGCGTCGCCACGCGGGTTATGACCATGGGTATTACTTCATCAGCACCTTCATGGCGGAACATCTGGCACACCATGCACAGGGGTTGGGGGTGAGTTTGGGTTGAGCTTATTTTGCTTTGATTTTTATAGCTTCTTACGCTTATATTACAAGTTCCAGAGGCTTATTTGGCAACAAAACTAAGCCACCCCACCAAACCGCTCCCGATAAGCCTGCGGCAACACCCCCAGGTGTTTGAGAAACAGCTTGCGCAAGGATTGCTCTGAGGCAAAACCAATCCGGGCAGCCACCGATTTGAGGGGCAGGTCGCCTTCTTCCAGCAACCGTCGACCAGCTTCCAGCCGGGCGGCTTCGATGAACTGGAGCGGGCTGCTGCCCACCTCGCGCAGGAACACGCGGCGGAAGTTGCGCTCGCTCATGGCCACCTTGGCTGCCAGCAGCGACACGTCCAGTGGCTCCGACAGGTGGGACAACACCCAGTCTTGAATCTCCCGAATGCCAGGGTGGCTGGTGGCCTGGCTGCTCAGATGCACGCTGAACTGCGACTGCCCGCCGGGGCGCTTGAGGTAGACCACCATGTCACGCGCCACCTGCAAAGCCAGGCCACGGCCAAAATCTTCTTCCACCAGCGCCAGCGCCAGATCAATGCCTGCGGTCACCCCGGCGGATGTCCACAGCCGCCCGCAGCGCAGGTAGATCGCGTCGGCCTGCACATCCACCTTGGGAAACTTCTCGCGCAGCAGGGGCGCCACGCTCCAGTGGGTGGTGGCGGGCAGTCCGTCGAGCAAGCCCGCCTGCGCCAGAAAGAAGCTGCCCGAACACAGCGCCACCAGACGCTGGATGCGCGGGGCCACGGCACGCGCCCAGTCGACCAGGCCGGGGTTGGCGGCCAGCGCCTGCTCAATGTGGCGCGCACCGATGAGGATGGCGGTGTCGGGTAAATCATCTACGCTGAGCCCCCGGCTGGCCTCCAGACGCATCTGGAGGTCTGACTGCACCGGCCCAATGGCCACCGAGCTGATGTTCACCTGGTAGCCCGCAGGCCGCCCTTGCCCGACAAGGTGCAGGTTGGCGTACTCGAACACACTCATGGTGCCAATGGCTTCCAGCGCCTTGAAGCCGGGGTAGACCACCAAGTCCACGCGCTTGGGGGTCTGGTTGATCAATTTTTTCATGGGAAATAGTCTGAGAGTCGGCACCGCTTCTGGGCCGGTGAGCTGCTGTTGGATGGTGCAGCAGGATACTGCCGCGGTGAGGGCTTCAAGCCTCCACGCCGGACTGCAGCAAACCTACATGCGCCATCACGTGGGTCAGCCACTGCGGGTCATCGGCCATGCGCAGTGCGGAACGCATGGCGTTGGAGGGGCGGTCCGACCCGGCCCACATGAATCCGATGGGGGTCAACACGTCTGGCTCGACCAGCGGCACCGCCTCCAGCTCGGCATAACCCCGCAGCACCGCCACCAAGGCCCCCGGCAGGATGCTGCACACATCCCCCACCAGTACGGTCAGGCCCAGCGTCAGGATGGAATTGGTCTCGATCACAGGTTGGATGCGCAGGCCCAGCTGCTTGAAGGTGGCATCCACAATCGTGCGGTTGTGCATTTCCGGGGTCAGCAGGCACAGCGGTAGTCCTGCGGTGTCTTGCCAGCGCATGGGTTGATCGGCAATGTGCAGCCCTGCTGGGGTTGGTTGGGCGGCACGGCGCAACAGGAAATACCGTTCTGTGTATTGATTGACGGTGACCAATTTGGCCGCGCGTGACTTGAGCCGGTCGGTGTAGCCCAGACCCAGGTCAATGGACAGGTTTTCCAGACCGTTTTCAATGTCAGGGGAGCTCATGGACCGCACGATCAGTGACAGGCCAGGGTGACGTGCCTGTAAATGCCCGGCAAAGCGTGCTGCAATTGGCATCACCGACGGCACCGCTCCCAGGGTCAAAGCCCCCACCGGTTGATCGGCCTTGCTGGAGAGGTCTTGCAGCAACAATTCCTGCTCATGCAGCATGCGTTGGGCACTGATGAAGATGCGTTCACCCTCGGGTGTAAAGCTCTCAAACGCCCGCCCACGCTTGACGATGGCGGTGCCAAACTCTTCCTCCAGCGCGCGGATGGCGTTGGAAAACGCTGGCTGTGTGATGTGGCAAGCCGCCGCTGCACGGCCAAAATGTTTGTGCTGGTGCAAGGCGGCCAGGTAGCGCAGGGAGGTGAATAAATTCATGTGGCAATCATGCGCTTGGGCGGCATGAGGTGGCGAGACTTGACGCAACCCCAATGGATCTCATGTGAATAAGACGCGGATTTAACTATAAAGTGCATCAGTGGGGGGTGCTCGCGTCACCTTGCTATTGGCTTGGTGGTCAAGGACTCCTCCAGGATGCGCAAGTTCCAGCTCTTTTCCCAATCTGGAATCTGGTGGCCCGGCATCGGTCTGGCAATGAAGTAGCCTTGGGCTAGATCACATTGTCTGCCCCGAAGGAAGTTCCAGTCATCCCGGTCTTCAACACCTTCGGCGACGACATCCATTTCCAATTGACGTGCCATGCGCATATTGCCGTCAAAAATGGCCTCCAAGGTCGCATTCGCATGTGATCCGTGCACAAAACTCTTGTCAATCTTGAGTTCCTCAAATGGAATATCCCGCAGTTGCACCAGCGAAGAATAGCCGGTGCCGAAGTCATCAATGGACAGCCGAAAACGCTTGAGACGCAGCCGCGTGAGGATTTCAAGCGGGACACGCATATCGGCCTTCAGTTGACTTTCTGTGATTTCCAGAACGATGTCGCTTGGCTTGAGTCCCGCGCTGGCAACCGCCTGGCTAACGAGGTCTGCAAATGCAGGTGTGGCAAGATTGTTCATGGACAGGTTGACCGCTACCTTGATCGGCAAGCCCATGAGATGCCATTCCCTGGTTTGTTGCAGGGCCTCATGCAGCACCCAGTGGGTCAGGTCATCAATCAGCCCCTCTGATTCCGCAACCTCAATGAATTGATCTGGATAAACCATGCCATCTTCAGGGTGCTGCCAGCGCACCAATGTCTCCACCCCCACCATACGTCCCGTGGCAAGTAACACCTTGGGCTGGTAGTGATTGACCAGTTGGTTTTTCAGAATCGCAGCGCTGAGTGCCAGTGCGTCATATTTCTTGTTGCTCACATGGATGGCTGAAGTACCACTGGTCTGCCATTGGCTCAGAATGGTTTTGAGTTCGTCCCGATCCACCGGCTTGTGAAGCTGCCCCAGCAGCTTGATGTGGTGTGCCTGAACCAGGGCTTTGGCCGATTGCAGCATACGTTCATTTTCTCCACTGATCAGAATCAGGCTACCCGTGAACCGGCGCTCCACAAGGTGCCGCACGAATTCAATGCCATCCATTTCCGGCATGTTAAGGTCCAGCATGATCAGATCCAGGCCTTGTGGTGTTGCATCCATGGTGGCCAAAGCAGACACGCCACTGGAATGGGAAACCACAGAGGTCAACCCGAACAAAGCCAGATGCCTTTCCATCAGTTTCAGCATGAATGGATCGTCATCCAGCACCAGAATGCTGGGATTGAAGGGGTCAACCATGTAGAGTCCTACTTTCTTCCTTGGTCTGGGCAAGATGGGCACGCAGCAGAGCATCCACTGCGTCTCTTTCCAAAACAAACTGGGGATACAAATGGTCCAGGGAGCCCGTTCCAATTTCCCACCTGGCAGCTTCCATCTTGGCACAGATGTCGCCCAATGCAAAGGCACCTACCGCCCGTGCAGATGACTTCAGCTTGTGTGCCAAGGCCACGCACTCATTGGTGTCCTTACGTTTCCAGGCCCGCGACATATCCGTGGCAATATGCGCGACACTTTCCCGAAAGTCCGACAGGAACTCCCGCTGCACGGCGGGGTCTTCACCGACCTGTTGTGACAGAGCGTTCAAATCCAGCCGTGCCAATGTCGCGGCGATCCCCGTGGCAGTGGAGTCAGGTTGGCTTGCCAGAGGATGTGCCAGGTATTTGGGAAGCACCCGCTCCAATTGCGCAATATCCACCGGCTTGACCAACAATTCATCCATGCCAGCCTGTTGGCACTTGTGTTCTTCGCTGGGAAGGGCATTGGCCGTCCAGGCCAGAATAGGCGTTCGTGCGCGCCCGGTTTGTGTTTCTACCTGCCGAATCGACTGTGCTAACGCGTAACCATCCTTGCCCGGCATATGGCAATCGGTAATGACCAGGGCGAACTTGCCCTGTTGCCAAAGCGTAAAGGCCATGGCTCCGTCCGGTGCGGTATCCACCAGAAGTCCCAACCGCTGAAGTTGCAAAGCCATCAGTTTTCGATTGATGGGGTTGTCGTCTGCGACCAGTATGTGTGGAGCCTCAGCGGTGGCATCACCATGCGCGGAGGGCGAAACAAGGGCGGTGTTGTGAGGGGTAGACAGCACGGGTGTAACCACTTCAGGCATTTCAGCAATGGGCATCCATAACGCAACACTGAAGGTGGAGCCTTGTCCCGGCATACTTTCGAGCGAGATATCCGCATCCATCAGGCCTGCCAAACGCCGACAAATGGCCAGTCCCAGCCCCGTTCCACCATAGATACGGGCGGTGTCTGCACTGCCTTGGCCGTAATTTTGAAAGAGCCTTGATTGAACCTCTGGCGCAATGCCGATCCCCGTGTCGGTGACTGAAAACCGAACTCTTTCGCCATCCGCGTTGTGCTCCACAAGTTCAGCCCGCAATTCAACCTCGCCACCGCGGCTGAACTTGACGGCATTGCTGACAAAATTATTGAGGATTTGTGACAGTCGCAAGCTGTCAACCAAATGGGCTGGGCTGAGGCTCTGATCGACGGTTTGCGACAGAATGACATCGTTGCCACTGGCAACATGCGAATAGGTTGTGACGACTTCCGTCAACAGTTGCCTGATGGGTGTGGGTGTTGGGGCAATGGTCAGTTTCCCGTCCTCTATTTTCGACCAGTCAAGAATGTCGTTCACGATGCGAAGCAGGCTCTTGCCTGACTGGTACGCGCTGCTAAGCAGCATGTTCTGTTCGGCATCCAGCCTGGAGAAGCCGAGTAACTCCAGCATTCCGAGCAATCCACCCAATGGTGTGCGAATTTCATGGCTCATCGTGGCCAGAAACGATGACTTGATCCGATTGGCATTCTCTGCCTGCTCCTTGGCTGTAATCAGTTTGGCCTCGTTCATCTTGTGTTCGGTAATGTCTGACACCACACCTGTGAACTTGCGCTCGTTGGTAATCCACATTTCGTTGATCGACAGCGACATCGGAAAAATATGCCCATCCTTGCGAAGACCCAAAACCTCGCGTCCACTGCCAATCACCTGGGGGTTCGATGTACGTATGTAACGCGCTAAATACTCGGAGTGTTCACTGCCATAAGGCTCCGGCATGAGCATTCTGATGTTGTGTCCGACAACCTCGACCGAGGTATAACCAAACATGCGTAAGGCGGCTGGGTTGATGGACTCGACACAACCCGTGGCGTTGATGGTGATGATGCCGTCCAGGGCCGTGTCCAGAATGCTCTGCATACGTGCGGAACTGTCTCGCAAGGCCGCATTGGACTGATCCAGGTCGTTGTTCAGAGCGGCTAACTTGGCAGATTTTTCCTGTACCCGCTGGCGTTCATGAAGCTCCCGTGCGTGGGTCTGGGCAAGCCTTGCATACAGAATCACGTTTTCCAACAGCAGCACCAACAGCACCAGGCTCGAACCGATCACGCCATACACCCGACCAACATACCAGCCCAGGTCGTAACGGGCGCTATTGAGAACTGCAGCCAGGGCGATATCAAATATCCACACCCAAAGGATGGCCATGAGTCCAATATCTACTTTCGTGTGGGGCCGATGTCGCCACAGTACAGCCAGTGTTATCGCGGTGCACAGCCATGTGATGGTGGCGACAACAATTTTGTTGGAGGCATCAGAATTGCCTTGCATGATGGCGGGCAGAGTGGCGATGCTGGAGGTGGCCAGAAGAATGAAGAATGCCGCCAGAACCACCGTTGCTGAAATGCTGGCCGCAACCAGGCGAACAACGCCGGGCTTGTGGGGCAGGCTCGTCGTGTCTGTTGCCGCATCCTTGGCTTTGAATACGGCATAGACCCCTATGAAAAGTAGAAAGCCACCGTGCCAGAAGAAATACAGCCAGGCGGTGGTCTGTGATCCGTTGCCAATCACGCCATTGGGGGCAAGCAGGCCCGGAAAGCTCAAGCCCTGTGCCACGGCCATGGCAAAGTTGAACAGATAGCCGCATGCCAGCGCCAGCAAGGCCTTATTGCGAAGCATGATGAATTGGCCCAGAAGCATGGCCCCGGTGATCAAGTCCACAACACTGATGGTTGCCAGGCTCAGCCCGATGAATGTGGGAACCGGATGCAGTGGCAGACTGGCAAACGGTGCCGCCACGAGGAAGATGCCTGCAGAAACCATGGTGAAGGCGAACAGCAGGCGATAGTCTTTTCGCCCTGCAGGCGCTGTGGCGATGAAAACCGACTCCTCACCGTTCATTTCCTGCTCCTAGGCAAAATGGTCTGGGGTTTGCCATTCAAAAGCACATGAAACAAAAACTATTGCAAGCTCTCTGGCTTTAGGGTTTGTATCAGTAATTGGTTACCCCGTAAATCCCCCTTTTGGGGGATTCCGCAGGGTGTTCTTGGCGGCTGGCTGGTCACCAAGAGCGGCTCCGGTTCGTTCTTGGTCCAACTTTCAATAAAAGTTACACTTTGCGTCTGGATTTTTGAGCCAAATTGGCCTATAACGCTTGTTATACTTGCGCAAGAAGCTATCATTAAAGTAGCAAAAAACCCCTTAGGTATTGAGCTTGCGGTACAGCGTTTGGCGGCTGATGCCGAGTTGGCGTGCCGCTTGTGACATGTTGCCGCGGCTGCTGTGAATGGCTTGGCGCATGGCATCGTGTGCAAGTTCCTGCAGGTTAAGGGCTGATGACGCAGCTTGAATGGTTTCACTTTTGATAGCATCTTGCGCTTGATTTGTATGGGCTTGAGCAGATAAATCGTCCTGAACATCGTCTGGTAAATGGACCCAGTCAATACACGTCTCATCCGTATCCAGCATGGCGCTGGCGGTGCGCAGCACATTGGCGTATTGGCGCAAATTGCCGGGCCAGGGGTGTTGGCGCAGGCGCTCCAGCAACTCGGGTGCCATGCCCACCTGGCGAGCGGGGTTCAGATCGTTGATCAAGCGTTTGGTGAGCACCGCAAAATCAGTGCGCTCACGCAAGGGTGGCAGCTGTACCGTCAGACCATTGATGCGGTAATACAAGTCGCTGCGAAAACGCCCCTGCTCGGCGGCTTCACGCAGTTTGCAGTGGGTGGCGCAGATCAGCGCAAAGTCCACCGCCACCGACGGCCCGCCGCCCAGCGGGCTGACCTGGCGCTCTTGCAACACCCTCAACAGCCGGGCCTGCATGGCCAGCGGCATGTCGCCAATTTCATCCAGAAACAGCGTGCCACCCTGGGCTTCACGCACCCGGCCCGGGCTGCCGTCGCGCCGTGCACCGGTAAACGCGCCCGGTGCATAGCCAAACAGCTCGGCTTCGATCAGGTTCTCGGGCACAGCGGCGCAATTGATGGCCACAAACGGCTTGGCCCGGCGTGGCCCGCTGTCGTGTACGGCGCGGGCAAACAGCTCTTTGCCCACGCCGGATTCGCCCTGAATCAGCAGCGGAATTGGCTTGCCTGCCACGCGCCGGGCCTTGTCCGCCGCACTGCGCCAGCGCACATCCCCGGTGTCCAGCTGTGCCAGGGCATCTCCGGCAGGGGTTGGTGGTGGCGTTGGGTTGGCCTGAGGCTGCGGGTTGGCAAGCACAGGGGTGCGCCCGGACAGCGTGCCTTGCTGGGGCTGAATCAGCACAAACAGCGTCTCGCCATTCAAGCGCTGCACCCGCACCGGTTCGGTGGGGCGATGGTAGTGCTGGGCCAGCAAGGTGTTCAGTGGTACATCCAGCAGCGTATTGATCTGGGCCGAACCGATGTCCGCCGGGGCCAGTCTCATCCAGTCCATACCAGCCCGGTTGCCCCCCACCACCCAGCCATCACCGGACAGCAGCACAATGCCTTCAGCCACCGTGCCAATGCCTTCACGCTGGGTGTGCAGATGCAGCCGGATATAGGGCGCAGCGGTGGCGGTGATGAGCCGGTTTTCAATCAACCGGGCGGCCATGCTGACCAGACCATGGGTGTGCGGATGCCCGGCCCGGTGGTCGCCCGAAATGTCCAGCACACCCAGCAGCTTGCCGGTGGCCGACATGATGGGCGCGGCGGTGCAGGTCAAAAACTCGTTGCGCTCCAGGAAATGCTCACCGCCATGAATGTTGATCTCGCAGCCCTCCGCCAGTGCGGTGCCAATGGCATTGGTGCCGCGGTGCTGCTCGTGCCAGGAGGCTCCGCACGACAGCGCCACCTGCTGCGCACGCTGCAAAAAGTCAGCCTGGCCCAGCGTGTGCATCAGCGTGCCGCGGGCATCGGCCAGAATCACCATGCTCTGGCTGCCTTGCACCTGCGCAAACAGCACGTCCATGACCGGGCGCGAATGCACCAGCAACTCATGCTGGCTGGCCATCAGGCGCTTTAACTCTGCGGCGTTGGCATGTTCGGTGTCCATCAAGCGGCCACCCGGCAACAGCCCGGCCGCCAGGCTGCGCCGCCACGAGCGTGCCACGTGCACATCAATACCCTCGCTGGGGCAGTCACCATGTTCTAGCAAACGTTGTCGGGCCTGGCGTAATGCCAAGGCGGTGGGAGGGGTACGCATATGTCTCCTAAGCTGGCGGCTCAAAGACCACCTTTTTGTATGGCGCCATGGTAGAGGTCAAAACGATCCCTGGCGATATGAAAGCGTGTGCATAGTACCCGTCCCCTGCTGTTGTCACAAATTGCGACACCTGTCACAGGCCTGAGCAGCCCGAACACACCCAGCCGGACACCTGAAAAATAAAAAATGCTTTGAAATCAACATGCTTTACCGCAGCGTGGAAGCTGGCACGCGACTTGACTATCAAGAATGCCCGCAAGGGAATTTCATTGGATTTTTCAAACAATCAGGAGACAGCATGATCTACGCAGCACCCGGCCAAGCCGATGCCAAAATTGCCTTCAAGGCCCAGTACAACAACTTTATTGGCGGCCAGTTTGTGGCCCCCGTCAAAGGCCAGTACTTTGATGTGCTGACCCCCACCACCGGCAAGGTTTACACCCAGGCCGCCCGCTCCACCGCCGAAGACATCGACCTGGCCCTGGATGCCGCCCACGCCGCCGCCGATGCCTGGGGCAAAACCGATGCCGCCAGCCGCGCCAACATTCTTCTGAAAATTGCCGACCGCATCGAAGCCAACCTGGAACTGCTGGCCTACGCCGAGACGGTGGACAACGGCAAACCGATCCGCGAAACCATGGCAGCGGACATTCCCCTCACCGTCGACCATTTCCGTTACTTTGCCGGTTGCGTGCGCTCGCAAGAAGGGGCCTTGAGCAACATCGACGAGAACACCGTGGCCTACCACATTCAGGAACCCCTGGGCGTGGTCGGCCAGATCATTCCGTGGAACTTCCCCATCCTGATGGCGGCCTGGAAACTGGCCCCGGCCATTGGCGCAGGCAACTGCGTGGTGCTGAAACCCGCAGAGTCCACCCCCATCAGCATTCTGATTCTGGCCGAGCTGATTGCCGACCTGCTGCCCCCCGGCGTGCTCAACATCGTCAACGGCTTTGGCCGTGAAGCCGGTATGCCACTGGCGCAAAGCAAACGTATTGCCAAAATCGCCTTCACCGGCTCCACCACCACCGGCCGGGTGATTGCCCAGGCCGCCGCCAACAACCTGATTCCGGCCACGCTGGAGCTGGGTGGCAAAAGCCCCAACATCTTCTTTGCCGACATCATGGACAAGGACGACGGTTTTCTGGACAAAGCCATCGAAGGCCTGGTGTTGTTTGCCTTCAACCAGGGCGAAGTCTGCACCTGCCCGAGCCGCGCGCTGATCCAGGAAAGCATTTACGACGGCTTCATGGAACGGGTGCTGAAACGGGTGGCCGCCATCATCCAGGGCAACCCGCTGGACTCCAGCACCATGATCGGCGCACAGGCTTCCAAAGAGCAACTGACCAAAATCCTGTCGTACCTGGAGCTGGGCAAGCAAGAAGGTGCACAAGTGTTGATTGGCGGCGCACAAGCCCATCTGGACGGTGATTTGGCGAACGGCTACTACGTGCAGCCCACGCTGTTCAAGGGCCACAACAAAATGCGCATCTTCCAGGAAGAAATCTTCGGCCCGGTGCTGGCCGTGACCACCTTCAAGGACGAAGCCGAAGCGCTGGAAATTGCCAACGACACGCTCTACGGCCTGGGTGCTGGCGTGTGGAGCCGCAACGGTAACGTGGCCTACCGCATGGGCCGCGCCATCAAGGCCGGCCGGGTCTGGACCAACTGCTACCACGCCTACCCGGCGCACGCGGCTTTCGGCGGCTACAAAGAATCCGGCATCGGCCGTGAAACCCACAAGGTCATGCTGGACCACTACCAGCAAACCAAAAACCTGCTGGTGAGCTACAGCGAGCAAAAGCTGGGCTTCTTCTGATGGTGGACAGAGTCGTCGCTACCCCGGCGGCTTTGGCACTGGTGGCGCAGTTGCAGGCCCAACACGGCCCGCAACTGATGTTCCACCAGTCCGGCGGCTGCTGCGACAACAGCGCCGCCAACTGCTTGCTACCCGGCGAGATCACCATCGGCCCCGGCGACGTGTATCTGGGTGACATCGGCGGCTGCCCGTTTTACATCGGCCGTGCGCAGTATGAAACCTGGAAGCACACCCAGTTGATCATCGACGTGATCGAAGGCACGGGTGGCACGTTTTCACTGGAGGGGTCAACGGGGAAAGCGTTTCATACGCGGTCGCGGGTGTTGACGACGGGGGAGATGGCAGAACTTGATCAAATTGGGCTGTAGTGCTTGATTTACCTGCGCAAGCAGCTATTTAATTTGTAGCTAAATTGTTTTCACCCATATCCGCTCAACGGAAAATCTCACACAGCGATTCAGTGCGCAAGCACTGTCACTCACTCGTCTTTTTATCGCCAGATGGTGATTTCCTTGAAAAGACCAGACAAACCGCACCAAGGAAAAAAGCCATCAACGAAGGGCCGTACTTCCCTATCAGTAAATACGCCAGATGAAGCAACAAGCCCTTGGCACCAAACGGAGGTTCAGGTGGAGCAATAACCCACCATATCCCCAACACAGCACAAAACACAGCAACAAAAATCGCGAATAACCTATTTCTTCCGTCATTTCGTGGTGCAGCAACCGTTAATGTTTTAATTTGCCGCTGCCTTCTTCTTACATCCCAAAAAATAGTTATAAGAATCAAGCCCACCGATAGAACAACTATTGAAGCAATCATCAATGAACTTACCTTTCGTCTTGGGAGTTATTGGTAAACGGTTGGCATATTGTCCATGGCATCAATTCGCCATCCAACTGACAGCTGACACTGACTGCTTACACCACACACCCGCGTTTCGCCCCTAAACAACTGCAACGTGATTCGTCATTGACAAACCACTCCCTTCGATCATCCTCCCCCATGCTGTTCATCGTCCAGTTTGAAGACATCTACGCCGACCACCCCGAGCGCCTGCCGGAACGCGCACAACACATGCCCGCCCATCTGGCCTTCCTGGCCGCACACCCTGGCCGGGTCATTGCCTCGGGCGCGTTGCGGGATTCGGAAGATGGCGCACCCCATGGTGGCATCTGGATACTCAACGCCGGGAGCAAGGCCGAGGCGGAGTCCTTCTACCAAGCCGATCCTTTTTGGCAGGCAGGCCTGCGCAAATCGGTACGGGTAAGCCATTGGGCCAAGGCGTTTTGGTCACCTGAATTTACGGAGTGCATCCGTAGCCTGAACGCGGTTTGAGCTTGGCGGTGTAGTGACAGAACCGGTGGTAAAGCATAAAAAACATGCCAAATAGGGCTGTAGCCCTCAATAGATATGCGCAAGACACTATTCAATAGATAGCGAATGGCGGCTTTTTATTGGGTTGCAGGAAGGCGCTGGTCAAAGGCCGCCGCGTCAATGTCTGGCACCTGGGCCAGTGCCGCCTTGAATTTGTCGGCCGATGCGCGTGCGGCCCGCTCGTTGAGGTACTGCTCCGTTGCCAGGGCAGACACCTTTTCTGCCACGACGGAGGCAATGAACTGATTCATGGACACTTGGTCATGTTTGGCCATACTGGTGCACGTTTTCATTGGAAGGACCAGAGGGCAAGGCGTTTCACACGCGCTCAAGGGTATTTACGGTGCAGGAGTTGGAAGAATTAGATCAAATCGGGCTGTAGCACCTGATTTACTTGCATAAATAGCTATCGTATTTGAAGCGAAAACACTTTTGGATTTTTGACTGTTAGCACAAAAACGTGGGGAAAGTGCGATGTTGGCATCCAAACACCTGAGCTGCCAAACGCGCTTGGCTGGTGGGTATGGATCAAGATGACTATGGCGTTCAGACCCATGGCTGCGCCGTCTGCCTGCTGGGTCTGAACGCTTGAGATGCACCGTGAGATAGACAGCGAAAGGTCGGCTGTGGAGCGTTGATCACATCAAGCGGCACATCCGCGATTCACCATGTCTTGTATTAAGGAAATGTCAGGTTCGTCGTGATCGTCCCGCCGGAAGTCAATGTGTTGAGCATGGTTGCTTTGTCCGGGAATCCCGACAAACTGGCACTGAGTGTGTAGTTACCTGCCGCAGCGGTGTCAGCTGAAAACACCAGCAAGCCAGGTGCCGCCACATAGGGTGCCACCAGCGGGGCATTCACGACCATGGGATAGCTGTAAAAACCCGTGGTGCTGTCCACAAACCTGCCGGTAATTTCCACGGTGGTGCCCATCGTTAGCGGCTGCAATACGCGAACCAGGGTCTCTATTGGGGCAATGCCGTTAACGGTTCCCACGGCAGAAGCCGGTGGATTGAGGGCTGTGCCGAAGACATTGATAGGTGTCACTGTGTCAGTCGCCACCACCACACCTGAGACAACTGCCGTGGTACGCCCCGGTGCCGTTAGTACAAGCGTGTAGCTGCCAGGTGCAACAGGCTGGAGTAAAAATTGGCCGTTGATGCCCGGAGCGGTAGCTTTGATCACCATTCCGCCTTGTTGCAAAGACACGCTGGTGGTGCCATTGACCAGTGTTGCATCCACGAATCCTGACACGCCGGACACGTAGCGTGGAATTACCGTGATCACGGGTTTAAGCAGGTATTGCCCCGAGTTCCCGGCCGTGACCACCGATTTGCAAACATCGAAGTCGAGCACAAAATCGGCCATTTTGTTGGCGGTGATGTCGATGTTGATATTGGCCTTGACACCGGATTGCTGGCCGCTCGGTGTCTTGAGTGCCATTTCAACTCCACCTGACGGCATCACGGAATTGGCCATGGGATGGATGGCATCATTGTCAGCAAGAACAAGTCTGAGCTGTGTGTACTTGCCTGTGGGCAGGGGAGTTTGCCCCAGTTCGTTCAACACGCCATTGGTCAATGTGAGCAGATTGACGCGCCGGGCAGGGTTCAGGACAACTTCGGACCAACCGTTGTCGGTGTCGCTGGCGCTGCTGCTCTGGTGGACACGAATCTTCTGGATTGTGACGTTGACGGCATCATAGCCACACGTTGGCGCGTCGGTGAGTGCCAGTCGCAATGTGCCGCTATCGGCACTGCCACTGTCACCGCCGCCACCGCCGCAGGCCGCGAGGCCCGCCAGCAGAAGGCCGCCCATCATCAGTTTCAAGTTAAAGCGAAATTTCATGATCGATATCCTGTTGGGTTGGCGCCTGGCAACGGCAGCATGATGTATCACTGTGGGTACATCGCCTGCCTTGCGCTATGGGCGTGAGACCAAGCATAGGAATCTCCACGCTGATTGACTGTTCGGTGGCGCGCTTTTCACCAACCTTGAGTTGCTGGATAAGTCGAGAGATCTTGCTCAGAAGGTTCTGTTCATCGTGAATGGCATCAATTGACAATGCGCAATGGAATGAATGGGGCACTATGCGTGAAGGTGACTGGCAAGCTTGGCGCAAATATCAAAGGGAGTCACCGGGGTAGCCTCCCCAGAAGTTAGGCAAATCAGTGGTGGTGTCTTCAAACGATGGGGTGGTAAAAATGTCGGTTAATCCCTGTCTGGGGGGCGGTTGGCCTGAGGCTTGTTCAGCCAGGGCACATTCCCACAGGTACCAGTCAAAGTCCGTGTCTTCATCACTGACAAGCAGGCCATCAACCACCGGGCGGTTTATTTTGGGGACGAAGTTTGGCGGGCAGTCAGGGTGACGGTCTGCCAGTTCATATTTGGAGGAGGCTGGTGTTGATGTTGCTTGCTCGGCCATGAATGCGTCTGACAGGTTGCGGCCAATGTTTTGGATGTGCAGGTTTTGCTCCTCTGGGGTAATCCCCATCCAGGCCATGCCACGGCGTAGTTGTTGCACCAGTTGAGGGACTTTTCCCATGGCTTTTTTCCGCTCACTCAAAATCGTCAGATCGGTGCTCACTTGAATCAGCTCAAAGGCCAAGTGTTTGAGTGTCAGGGTATCTGGATGTTGGAGCCCCTTTTGGGCAGCATGGGTCGCCAGAATCTCTGTCCATACATGGGTTAAAAATTCACACGTGGCATCTTGAACTGGCACCGTCATGAGTGTGCTCAGAATGGCTTTCCGATACTGTATGGTCAAGGCCTGCTGTTGTTCCTGTAGACAAGTCGAACAATTGACAAGAGGGGATTTTTTTCGACTCGCCAGCAAAAATTCGTCAAACGCTTGGTAGGCCTCCTCAAACACCGCTTGGCTGATCACGGAAGCGTCTTCAATGTTTAAAACCAGCTGCTTTAAGACTTGTTCGAGTGCGCCACAAGGTAGCTCCATCACACCTTTGCCCTGTGCGTACTCGCCAAGAGTAACGATCAGCTTGCGTGCTGGGTGGTTTTCCTGTTGAAAACCAACGGGATCAGCCGAGGCCAGCTGGATCACTGGCCACTGTAGCCGTGCATACCAAATGCGGATCAAGGGGTGAATGTGGTTGTCATTCATCACCAGCAAAAACAACTCGGCAAAAGGCTCGAATGTGGAAGGATTTTCATCCTCCAAAGCGTGTGAGCGGGCCGATCTATGTTTGAATTTCAGCAGATGGTGTTTCAACCGCTGAAACCAACCGGGTGCCTGCGTGCTGATGGCGCAGTTTTGGCTGGACAGGGTTACTTCGCCTCGACCCATTTGTGAAGATGTTTGCCCAAGCGCCTGGTGCGCAAACAGTCTGATGACTGGGTGGGGCTTGACCGCCTTCGGATTAAGCTCTGCCATTGAGTGAGTTTTCATTCATGCCCCTCCACAGTTATAGGTTGATGAAGCTCTTTTTAGCGATAGTCTGGATTGTTTTCCTACCAATCCCTACAGTGCTTCAAGCTTTCTCGGTCAGAGTTGTCCCCAATAGGACACGGTTGCCATACCACCCCCAAAGAGGCCCTATGGTTTTATTTCAATTGCAAGTTGGTGCAGAGTTGGTAGCCATGACCCCGTACAGCTTTGAGCGCAGCACTATCTCCTGTGGCTTGGGTGATTTTCTTGCGCAGCCGCACCATCCGCACCTCCAGGCTGGCCTTATGGGCCTCGGTGGCCTGTTGGCCCAGCGCCTCGTACAGTTGCCAATACGCCAGCCGCTGGCCTGCGGCACGCACCAGCGCACTGAGCAAGGTGGCATCCACATCGGTCACATGAATGGATGCCTTTGGCCCACTGAGAAGCAAACGCTGCACATCAAGCGTCAGTGAATTTTCAGACGCTTGCGTCTGACCCGGTTTAACACGTCGTGCCAGTGCTTGCACTGCCGCCAGCAACTCGTCATGCTCTAGCGGTTTGGTCAGGTAGATGTCGGCACCATTGGCGTAACCGCTGACGATGTCTTGCGACAGGTTACGTGCGGTCACCATGATGATGCCGACGTTCGGCTGGGCATGGCGAATGCGTCGGGCCAGACTGATGCCGTTTTCACCGGGCAGGTTCAGGTCCAGCAGGTAGATGTCTGCCACGCGGCCACCTGCCTCGTCGTCAAGTGCTTCGGCGCAGGCCAGTCCGATGATCTTGTGACCTTGTTCTGCGAGCAGCGCTACAGTTACTTCGCGCAAGGTGTCGTGGTCTTCCACGACGATGATGTTCAAAGCGGTAGCCATAGGCGAAAACGGACAAAAGTTTCATCAGGGGCATAACAAAGCTCCCCACCGAGCAACTGTGCCATGCTGTGCACCAGGTACAAGCCCAAGCCCGAGCCGCTTTGATGATGCGCGTGTGGGCTGCGGTAGTATTTTTGGAATACCTTGGCGGCATCGGGCCAGCCTGCGGACCCGGGGACATTTTGGACAGAAATAGTGACTCCGGTGCCCGTATTTATAGCGTCAGGCGCTATCAAAATATCGATGACGCTACCGCCTTGGCTGTATTTCACGGCATTGTCCAGCAGGTTGGACAGCACAATGCGCAGCAGTTTGGCATCTGTCTGTAGCACCACATCCGCCTGAATGTTCAGGTGAACACATTCAGGATGGGGGCAGTTGCGGATCAACTGGGTCAGCTCATCGCGCAGATCAATCGCGGTGTTTTCCACTTTGAATTGGCCGTCGGCGAGTTGCCCGGCCTGGTGGCAACGCTCAATCACGTTGTTCATGTCATACACCGCGCTTTTTGCATGGGTCAACAGCATGGGTGTGGGTGACTTGGAGCCCAGCACCAGCCGAATGATGGACAGTGGTGTTTTTAATTCGTGTGTAAGCATGGTCATAAACCGGCTTTGTTCCAGTCGCCGCTGGCGTTCTTGTTGGGCCTGCTGACTGGCCAAGGACAGGTCGGCCAGAATTTTCAAACGCCGCATCTCCATCCTGTGCGCGCGGACTTGCAACACCACCAGCATCGCCATACCGGTGAACAGTCCATGCAGCTGGACGATGAATATAAAAAAATTGGGCCTGTTGATGATGCCCAGCGACACCAATGACGGAACTGAATAGAGGGCTGAAAAAACCGCAAACACAGCAGCCAACACGTATTTGGACACCACTGGTGCGGGGTCACCCAAGTCTTCGGTCGAAGGTTTGAATTTCAGCACCAACCACAGTGCCAACAGGGGAGTCAAAAGAAAGATGGCACTGTTCACACGCAGTGCGAGTGAGACCTCCCCCAACCAGAGCAGCAGCACCAGACACGGGAACAGGCACAAAGCCAGTTGCAGCAGCCGCAGCCCCCACTTGGGTGGGCGATAGTCGCGCAGCAGTTGGTAGTCAAACCAAACCATTGCAGCGGCATAGGCCAGGATAAAAAAATTGGTGATCTGATCGACCCAACCTGGGGCCATCCAGTGTGATCCGAACAGATGCAAATAGCCCGTTGTGGCCAAGGTGAGGCCAATGCCGACCATTTGCTCAACCACATAGGCACCCACTAACCGGTCTCTGCCAACCGCCCAGTGCGTCAACCCCCAAATCAGAAACATCATCAAAAAGGCCAGCAACCCGCTGTGGGCCAGTTCGTTGCGGCGATCAATGGTGTTCAGTTCCCCTTGGTCATAAGCTTCAACAAAAAATAGACTGGCACTGGTGGTTTTTAAACGCAGCCAAAGAGTGCGCGGCACGTGGCCGCGGGGGATAACGAAGTTGAAGTTGAGCGAATGGTATTCCTCTGCGCGCCAAGGAGCGCGGTCACCGCTTACACGTGGCTGCGCCGAGGGGTCCAGTGGGTCAAACAGCGTAATTTCGTCCAGCATAGCGGGGCGAATACGCAAAATCAGTTGCTCCGTACCGGCCAAGTGTTCCCTTGGGCGCTGGCTTGGCGCTACGTTCGGGTCAGCGCCGGGATCAATGCGCAACCTAAACCAAATGGCCGAGGTGGTATAGCCTTTACCCAACCCTCGTTTGAATGGTGTCCAGACTTGAGTTGGCAACTGGGCTTGCGCCAGTGTCAGGTTGCCACTGGGGTCTTCCAAGAAAGCGCGCTCAACAATGTGATCCCCCGCCCAACTCAACGATGCAAAACCCGCCAACAGCGCGGCCAGCAGTATGCGTAAAGCATGCCGCCACCTGATAACAATGGGTCTGGTTTTGTTGGCTTTCACTACTTCAAGCGACCTGCATTCACCTCAGTCCAAAGGGTTGATCAAAAAAACCGAAACAAAACAACGGCCTGGCTTTTACCCTTGTGCCAACCAGTATCGCATCTTCAGTCTATTATTGATATACATCAAGATTTGCGTTTTTTAAGATGCCTGATCACGGGCGGGCAGGCAAGCCTTACTTTACCTGTCAAATTGGGTTCGTTCATCGTAGAATCGAAAGCTCTGTCTGCTTGTCGCCATAGTTCAATGGATAGAACAAGATCCTCCTAAGATTTAGATACAGGTTCGATTCCTGTTGGCGACACCATAGCCTTTGTGACAAACGAAGTTCTTTGGATTTAGTCGTAGCGCTGCGTCCAGATCAAATCAATAGCGCTTTGCTCACCGGTTTGTGCGCGTAAGGTCAGCCGCCTGGACAGGTCGTAAAAAATGGTGAAGACACCCATGGTGCCCGCCATGCCGCTTTCATAGGCCACGTAAAAATCATTGCTCAGGCGTTTGCCTAAGGTGACTCCGCTTGCGCTGGCGGTGTCGCCGCTGTTGCCCCGAAAACTCAACTCATCCAGGCCGAGTGCTTGTGTCAGGCTGGCACTGGGGCCCTGGCCGCTGCCGCCCAGCAGGGCCACGGCGGCTTGCTGCAGCATGGCTGCTTCACCCCCGCGTCCACTGGCTGAACGACCCAGCACCAGCCAGGCGAGTTTTTCGGCTTCTGGCAGATCAGGCTCGGCATACAAACGCACCACCGGTGACAGTGCCGTGCCCTGAACCTGTACCCCGACGCGCTGGCTGAGATTGGGCCGAATGGCCAGAATGTCCAGCGCGGGGTTATCGGCCGGGCCCACAAAGCGCAGCACACCCTGCTCAATGTCCAAACGTTGTCCATAGGCTTGGTACGTGCCGCGCACCGTGCGCACACTGCCCACCAGGCTGGGCTTGGCGTTGCCCATGGCTTGTAATTCCAGCTGGCCGGCCAGGCGGGTGATCAGCCCGCGCCCGCGCATCTGGAAGTTTTTCCCCAAATCCAGCGTGACCTGAATGTCGGGGCTGAATGTAGGTACAACGGGTTTGGCTGCCGCCGCTGAGGCGCCAGTTTTGCCAAGCGCCGCTTGAGCGGCCTGACTGGCGGATGGCCGCACCACCACATCATCACTCAGGGTGGGGGCAGATTCGCTGGGCAGGGTGATCAGTGCCTGGTCTGCGGTGAGCTTGCCACGCAGGCGCAAGCTGGCGTTTTGAAGCTGAGCGTTCAGCTGGCCGGACACGCTGACAAGCCGGTCTGAACGGCTGCTCACGCGCAAGGCCTGGGCATCGGCTTGCAGTGTGATGTCGATTTGTTGCGCCAGCTTTGTGCCCGCTTGGGTGGCAGATTTCCACAGCGCCAGACCGGTCACCTTGACCAGCCCGCCCGCAGCCCCCCCGGCACCGTGCAGGGTGAAGTCTTCCAGGTGAAGCTTTTGCCCCTCCAGGCGTGCCAGCAGGCTGCCTTGCTGGAAATCAATGCCATCAGCCACCGAGCGCACGGCCAGGTTCTGCGCCTGGATGGTGCCTGCCCATTGCGGCTGTTGGCGGGTGCCGGTCAGGGTGGCGTTGGCATCCAGCGTGCCACGCATGCGCCAGCCCGGTGGTGCCAATACCGACCAGGCATCCACCGGTGGCAGTTGCATTTGCACACTGCCGCCCAGCGGTGCGTCTGCTGGCCAGCGCCAGCCGGAGTCAAGGGTTTGCAGCTGGGTACTGAACGCCAGCAGGGCCTTGCCCGCACGTGTGCTGTCCCAGCGCAAACTGCCTGAGAGTTGATCACCCGCCAGGTTGACATTCAGCCGGGCTTCCTGCATGTGTGCGGGGAGGGGCTGCTGGTGTTGGGCATCGGTGCTCAGGCGTAAATCGCCGGTGCT
This sequence comes from Rhodoferax lithotrophicus, assembly GCF_019973615.1. GTDB lineage: Bacteria > Pseudomonadota > Gammaproteobacteria > Burkholderiales > Burkholderiaceae_C > Rhodoferax > Rhodoferax lithotrophicus. The sequence continues at coordinate 1,341,255 of NZ_AP024238.1, forward strand.
GCGCTCCAGCATGGCGCTGAAGTTCAGGCTGCTGGTGTGCTGGGCATCCCAGCTGCCAGCCAGCAGGATGTCGCTGGAGAGGCCCAGGTCGGCCATGGTTTTACCACTCAGGGTATCCAGCCAGGCCAGGGGCAGTTGGCTGATTTGTCCCTGGCTTTGCCATTGTGCTTGGGGTTTGGTTGGGCGTGCCGATGAGGCATGCGCTGGGGTCTGCTGCGCGTTTTGTTGCGACCAGCGCAAATCTTGCCAGCTCAGCAGGGCTTTGCCAGGCAAGGGGCCGGTGAGCTGGGCGGTGTTGCCACCCACCGTGAGTTTTTGGTTGGCCCCGTTGTCTTGCCAGTCCAGCGTGATGGCCGGATTGTCCTGGCCTGCCGAGGCGAGTGTCCAGAGCCCTGGGTGGGCACTGTCTTGTACCTGGAACTTGAGCGTGTTCAAGCTGCCTTGCCAGTGCCCCGCCATGCGTTGACCACCATGGGCCTGGGCTTGCCAGTGAAATTGGCGCTGGCCTATGCCTAACCGGCCTTGGGTGGTGAGCGCCAAGGCGGGCAGGGTGCCTGCGAGGGTGAGGCTGAGCTCGCGCAACTGGCCGTCTGGCGGTGTTGGGCCGGTGCCGGTTGTTGTGTGATGCCAGTCCAGCTGCGGGGATTGCAGGCTGGCATCGATGCTCAGTGTGTGGTCCAACTGCTGCCAGCCGCCTTGCCAGTGGGCCTGAAGCTTGGCATTGCCTTGTAAGCGCAGGCCTTGCAAAGCCGTAGACGCAGGGAGCCAGTGCCTGAGCCAGTCAGAGGCCAATGTGGCATCTGCCATGTTCAGGGTCAGGTTACCTTCACCACTGCGGCTGGCCATCTGGCCATTCAGCGTGCCTTGTACGCCGGGCAGGGCCAGGTTCAGCTGGCTTTGCCCAGACTGGGTGCGTGTGTTGTAGCTCAATTGGCCGCTCAGTTGGGCCTCTTCGGCCGCCATGTGCAGGCTGTTCAGGGTCAGTGTGCCAGCCGCCCACTGGCCTTGGGTTTGCAGGTTTTGCAGCCGCACGGCGGGCCAAGGGCCCTGTTGTGTCTGGAGTCGGGTGTTGGTGGCCGGCTGGGTGGCGGCCTGAAGCTGGGCCGTGAAGTCCAGGGAGTTGCCGGAGGATTGGGCTTGCAGCGTGCCATTCAGGGGGCTGCTGGCCAGACGGGTGTCCATGGTGGCGGGGTTGATGCCGACCAAGCTGGCGTGGCCCGACCAGCGCCCGGTATCGAAACTGCCCGCGCCAGTGATGCTGCCGCCAGCCGCATTGGCACGCAGCGATGTCAGTGCCCACTGGTTGTGCTGGTAGCTCAGTTCGGCCTGAAGGGTGTTCAGCGGCAGGTGCTGCTGGTTCCACGGTCCTGGCGAGGTGTTGGTCAGCTGAAGCTGGCCTTGCCAGCCCTGTGCCACAGGGTTCACGCTGGCTTGGCCGTTGAGTGCCGTTTGTGGTGCCTGGGGCCACAGGGCAGCCAGGTTCAGGGCTTGCCACTGGGCATGGGCTTCAAGCAAGGGCTGCTCTTGCCAGGGGGCCAGGCGGGCCGACAGCTGGGCTTGCATGGCTGGTGCTGTGAACTTGGCCGACGTGGCCTGGGGCTCGGGTGTCAGGCTGGCTTTGAGTGCCAGCAAAGCATCGGATCCGCTGAGTTGACCGTTGAGCTGGGCGTTGGCGGCAATACGCAGCATCTGGGTACTGGCTGGCACGCTGGTTTGTACCTGTCCATTGAGGTGCAGTGTCAGTGCCATCGGGGCGGCGGCTTGTAATTCACCATCAAGCTGATAACTTCCAGATGAAATATGCCCCTGGAGCTTGATTAGCTTGTGTGAGATGCTATCAAATTGATATTTTCCGCTGAGGGCCGTGGCCTGCAGTACCGTGCGCCCGGTGAGCGACAGTACGGCCACGTTGAAGGGCAGTTCCACACGTATCGGCAGGTGTAAGGCGGTGAGCGGCGTGCGTGGCTCGGTACCACTGCGGGGGCGCTGGTCATCAATCGTCACGGCGGCCATGCTCAGGTCACTCAGCCGCAGTTCTTTGTGCAGCAGCGGTGGCAAAGTCCAGGTGATGCGGATGTCTTTGGCCTCAACGCTCAGACCGTTCTGGCTCCAGCGCAGCCAGGCAATCTGCCCGCCATGGCGCAGTGAGCCCTGTACCCCTTTGACCTGAAGGGTTTGGCCTGCTGGTAGCCAGGAGCCGAGCTGGTTCAGCAGGCTGGCCAGAGAGCTGGTGCTGCTGCTCCATAGCCACAGCCCGGCGACGAGCGCCAGCAAGGTGACGGCACTGGTGGCCAGCAGTTTCATGCTGAGAGAAAGAGCGCGCATCAGAAGGTGAAACCCAGGTTCATGTGCAGGCGAAAACGCTGCACATCCACACCATACGCCAGGTCAATTTGCAGCGGCCCTACCGGGCTTTTCCAGCGTGCCCCCACGCCCACACCCACCTTGGTACGAAGTTCCGAGGGTTGGTTGGCCACCGCACCGGCATCCACAAACACGGTGCTTTCCCAATCACTCAACTGGCCCTTGATACGAATGGGCTGCTGCCATTCGATGCTGCACGTGGTCAGGTAACGGCCGGCGGTGATGCTGCCATCAGCCAACGTGACCCCAATCTCATGCAAGGCATAGCCGCGCACGCTGTTGTCGCCACCAGCCAAAAACAGTTGGGTGCTGGGCAGGCTGATGTTTTCTTGCGAGACGATGGCCCCCGCCGCCGCGCGCATGGCCAGCCGTGCCGAGCTGGCGGCGGTGCTGCCGGGTTGGCCCAGCCGCAAAAAACCTTGCCAGCGGGTCAGCCAGCGGGTGTAGGCCTGTGGCTGGTTGCCCAGCGTGGAGCCTCCACCCAGCTCGGCTCCCCAGCCCCAGCCGCTGGAGGGAAAGGGCAGGCTGTCGTAATACCGCACCGCAAAGGCGTAGTTGGCGCTGATGGACTGGGCCAGCACGGGCGCGGTGGTGTCGGTGCTGACCGATTCGGCGCGGTCGTATTGCACATAGATGTTGCGGTCGATGCGTTCACTGCTTTGTTTGCGGCCACCGCGCAGCTGCTGGCTGGTGACATCCAGCGTGCCCAGCAGCTGGTTTTGCACCAGCACAGAAGCGCCCCAGCGCCAGTTGTCGGTATCCGGCGGGGCGGTGAGTTCGGTGCCGATGGCACTGTTGTTGCGCTCCAGTTGAAGTTTGCTGACGGCGCGCCAGCCGATGCCGGGTACTTTGTGGTGGGTGTGCTCGACAGAAAGGCGCGGCCCGCTGTCGGTGCTGGCACCTACCCCCAGTACCAGTTTTTGCAGTCGCGCCTCACGCAGTTTGATGCGCACCGTGGCGGCTTCCGGGGCGGTGCTGGTGTCGATCATGACAAAGACCGAGTCAAAGTAGCCGCTGTCTGACAAACGTTGCTGGGCGGCAACCAGATCCAGTTGACGGTACGGTGTGCCAGGTGTCAGGCGGGCAAATCGCTGTACCAGTTCGGCATCAAAACGCTGCAAACCTTCAATGGCGAGTGCGCCGGTACGGTAGGCTGCACCGGAGTCCAGTGTGATGTGGAGTTGCGCCAGGTGTGAGTCGGGGTCGATGTCGGCCAGGGCTTGGCTGATACGTCCCTCAGGGAAGTTTTGCGTGGTGAGCTGGCGCAGGGCTTGCTGTTTGGCGTTGTCCCAGGCGGTTTGGGTAAAGGGTTCACCCGTGCGCAGTGTCCATTTGTCCTGAATCTGTTCGCGCTGGGGTGCGGCATCCGCCTGCGTGGCAATGACTCCGGTGAAATGGATCTGCACTTGTGACACGCGTGTAGGCTCACCCGGGTCAACCTGGATGTGAATCACCGGAGGGGCCTGACCCGACGGATCGTTCTGGCGCTCAATGTGAATGCTGGGGGAAAAATAGCCCAGTGTGCCCAGCAATTGCCGTGCATCGTCTTTGGCCACATCCTGCAAACGATCCAGTTCTTCGACACTCAGGTCAGTGAGCTCGCGGTAGCGTTGCAGCTCCAGGTGGCGGCTGAGGAGTTGTGCCATCTCGGTGGGTGCCTCGATACGGATGTCAAACCCAACGGCGGGCGTGGCGGGCTGATCGGTCGCAGCCCAGCTGGCTGGCCAAGTGACAAGCCATAAGCAGAGTAGCCAGAACCGTTTGGTGGGTAAATTCATTTGCTGAGCAGGCGCATGGCTTCTTCCAGCCCTTTGAGGGTGAGCGGGAACATGTGTTGACTCATTAGCTGCTGCACGATGCTGATGCTCTGGCGGTACTGCCACACACCCTGCGGCTCGGGGTTGATCCAGGCAAAGTGCGGGTAGGCGCTGGTGAGTCGCCCGAGCCATTCGGCCCCGGCTTCTTCGTTGCTGTATTCGACGCTGCCGCCGGGTTGCAGGATTTCATAGGGGCTCATGGTGGCATCACCAATGAAGATCAGCTTGTAGTCCTTGTTGTACTTGCGGATGATGTCCCAGGTGGGGAATTTCTCGGCGTAGCGGCGACGGTTGTTCTTCCAGACAAAGTCGTACACGCAGTTGTGGAAGTAATAAAACTCCAGGTGCTTGAACTCGGCCTTGGATGCGGAAAACAGTTCTTCCACCCGGGCAATGTGCTCGTCCATGGTGCCGCCCACGTCCATCAGCAGCAGCACTTTGACGTTGTTGTGGCGCTCGGGCACCATTTTGATGTCCAAGTAACCGGCGTTGGCGGCGGTGGCGCGGATGGTGTCGGGCAGATCCAGTTCTTCCACATGGCCCTCTCGGGCAAACTTTCGCAGGCGGCGCAGCGCCACCTTGATGTTGCGCGTGCCGAGCTCTTGGGTGTCGTCATAGTCGCGGTAGGCACGCTGCTCCCACACTTTGACGGCACTTTTGTTTTTACCAGGGCCACCAATACGCACGCCTTGCGGGTTGTAGCCGCCATGCCCAAAGGGCGATGTGCCACCCGTGCCAATCCATTTGCTGCCGCCTTCGTGGCGCTCCTTTTGCTCTTCGAGGCGTTTCCTCAAAGTCTCCATCAGCTCGTCCCAGCCCATTTTTTCGATGGCCGCTTTTTCTTCGGGACTTAAGTTGAGTTCGAGTGTTTTTTTGAGCCAGTCCAGCGGAATGTCCTTGGTGAAATCGGTCACCATCTCCACGCCTTTGAAGTAGGCGGCAAAGGCCCGGTCAAACTTGTCGTAATGTTTTTCGTCCTTGACCAGGGTGGCACGGCTCAAAAAGTAAAAGTCGTCGATCTTGTAGCCGCTGCAGGCTGCATCACCGTCACCGGCCTGCGGCGTTTTGGGGCCGACCACGCCGAGTTTCAAAGCTTCGAGCAGGGTCAGGAATTCCTTGACCGAGACCGGGAGTTTGGCGGCGCGCAGGGTGTAAAAGAAGTCAATCAGCATGGGGAATCCCGTAGGCAACAATAAGAAGAAACAATACGCCAGCAGCTATTTTCGGTGTCCAGTTGACCCACTTGATCCAGCGTGCGAGGGCGATACCTTCTGCGTCGGGTGGCTCTAAGTTGTTGGGTTTCATGGCGTGATCCAGTTCTCCACCCGTAACCCCGCCACCCGCTCAAACTCCCGGGTGTTGTTGGTCACCAGCACCAGTTTGTGGTGCAAGGCTTCGGCGGCGATCCAGGTGTCGTTGGGGCCAATCGAAGTGGCGGCGGCTTCGAGTTGGGCGCGAAGCTGGGCATAGGTGTCAGAAACGTGGCTGGTGATGGTGAGTAATTCTGAATGGGCACGAATGGTGTCAATCACCGCCAGCCGCTTGGGTGTGCGGTCACCTTTGTAGTAGCCGAGCTGCAATTCACCCAGCACGATGGGCGACAGGGTAATGCGCCCCCGCTCCAGCGCTTCAAAGCGTTTGATCAACCCTGCGCTGGAGCGCCGGATCAGTGCGCTCCAGATGTTGGTGTCTAGCAGGTAGCGGTCGGTGGTGCTTGTCATGGGGATCACCAGGCGTCGACGGGCTCGGCAGGGCCATCGTCAGCGATGTCTGGCCAGTCTTCCACGATGGGCAGCTTGTCCAAAAAATCTTTCATGGTTTGAGGCGCTTCACGCAACACAATTTCGTCACCCCTGCGCTCGATGGTGACGCGCTTGCATTTGAGCTGAAACTCCTTGGGCAAACGTACAGCCTGGCTGTTGCCTGACATAAAAACGGCGGCGGTGGTGGTCATGGTGCGCTCCCAAATGCAATATACGTAGTGTATATGGTTAGTCGTGGGCCGTTGATCATAGGTGACTTGCAGGTAGGGATATTTTATAAATAATTAGCCTTTAGTGCTTGTAGATATTGCGCTGATAGCTATCATAAAAATAGCATACGTCACCACAGCTTGATGTTCCTCAAGTTTTCCATGTTTTTAAAAATAAAGCCCAAAAAGACCCTGAATTACCGCCTATTTCTGTCGATGAACGAGTGATGAAGATCACTCAATCCACCGTTGCCCTGCAAAGCCAGCACGCCATTGCGTCGCTGCGTTCCCAGCAATCCACCTTGCGTGCATGGGTAGGCAACCGACGACCTGACTTTGAGGGCGCGCGGAAGGGGGCCAACCTTGGGGCCAGTGCCTGGGTGTCGCTGTCGACGCAGGCCATGGCGCGTACACGTGCTCAGGTGGCATCCGCTGTGGCTGCAGATGTTGACGCGGTTGAGTCCTCCAACGACACCGTGCGCAACGACCCGCGCCTGCGCCTGCTGATGGACATGGTGGAGGCCATCACAGGTCGACCTGTCAAGGTATTTGACTCGCGTGAACTACAGCTAGCCAACCACATTGAGGCACCTGCGAGCCTGTCTGTACCAGCGGCATCCGTGGCCAGCACACCTGCCCGCACGCCTGCAGGTTGGGGCGTGGAGCTGGATACCCGTGTTACGCTGGCAGAGTCCGAAACTACCCAGGTGAGTGCACAGGGTGTGGTGCAAACCGCAGATGGCCAGCAGATCAACTTCACACTGCAACTGGAGATGCATCGCGCATTTGTACAGACCAGCACGACGGCCTTGCGCGCCGGTGATGTGGTGCGCCAAGACCCGCTGGTGATCAATTTTGACGGAGCTGGTGTTGAGCTTTCCGACACCCCATTCACCTTTGACCTGAATGCGGATGGTCAAACTGAAAACATAGCTTTTGTCACTGGTGGCAGCGGCTTTCTGGCGCTGGACAAAAATGCCGATGGCCGCATCAACAACGGCACCGAGCTGTTTGGCACGCGCAGCGGTGATGGTTTTGCCGATCTAGCCCAGTACGACCAGGACGGTAACCAGTGGATTGATGAGGGCGATGCGGTCTACAGCCAGTTGCGTGTCTGGCAGCGGGATGCCAATGGGCATGATCAGCTTCAGTCCCTGGCGCAAAGTGGTGTGGGTGCGCTGTACCTGGGGCGGGTTGCCAGCCCGTTTTCAGTCAAGACCTCCAGCAATCAGACACTGGGCCAGGTGCGCAGTACCGGGGTGTTTCTGTACGAGTCGGGTCAGACGGGCTCTTTGCAGCAGGTGGATTTGTAGTTAAGTTTGCGATAAAAATTGGCCTCTATCCCTTTATTTACAAGCGTAAGAAGCTATTTAATTGATAGTTTCTGGTGTTCAGTGTCGAATACCCACCTGAGCCCGTAGTAAGGCGGCGCAATCTTTCAGCGCGACGGACTGGGTGGCTTCGACCAGATCCAGCAGGTGCGTGGCATAAGACGGATCGCTGTGCAGGCGGGCCGTGTCAATCCACCAACCCTGGCCAGCCATCAGCCATTTGAAGTCCACCTCTTCCAGCATCACCAGTCTTTCGTCGGGTAGCTGGCATGGCTGTAGGGGCGTGGTATGTGTTTGCATTTGCATGGTGATCACTCCTTGCATGATTTATCGGCATTCGGTGGAGTGCCTTGACGCAAAGTGTGCGCGTATGTATTTCTTGTGGTGCGTGGAAAAGGTGGGGCAAAGCCGGGGTTTTTCTGGTTTATCGCTGCAGGGCACAAAACAAGGAGAGCCTTGGTAGGCGCGGTGGAAACCGCAGTTCACGCCAGCCGACGCTCCTGCAACATCAAGCAGATCGATATTCATCATGCTTTATGGCTGTAGCGCTTGTAAATAAAGCGTAGAAAGCTATGAAAACTATAGTTATTGAAGCGTATCCAGTTCCCGCGCAGCTGCCATCACTGCCGCCGCCAGCGCAGGTTGCAGCGGGTGCGGCGCGGCCACTTCGGGCAGCAGCAGGCTCACCTTGAAGGCAATCGCCACACTCAAGGGCCGCACCACCAAGTCTGGCCCGGCCATGGCCAGTGCGGTCAGCGGGTTGACGATGGCCAGGCCCAAGCCCTGGCGTACCAGGGCGCACACCGCCACCGCGCTGGCGGTTTCCAGGCAGGTCTGGCGCGTGACCTGGGCAGCGGCAAACATCTGGTCAATCTGCGCCCGGTAGCTGTCACCGGCGGCCAGGCTGACAAAACGTTCGCCCTCAAAGTCTTGCGGGGTCAGTACGGTTTTGCGGCACAGGGGGTGGTTGGCGGGCAGCACCGCCACTTCGTTCACCTGCAGGATGGGCTGTAACGTGACCCCGGCTGGTGCTTCAGAGGTTTCGCTCAAACCCAGATCAAAACGCTGCTCACTCATGGCCTGCTCCAGCCAGGGCGATTCTTCCGGGTGGACGCTGACCGAAGCCTGTGGCAGGACTTTTGCAAAGTGCACCAGGGCTTGCGGCACCAGCGCATGCGCCAGCGCCGGCAGGCAGGCCAGCCGCAAGCGCCCGGTGGCTTGCAGACGTAATTCCTGGGCGCGGGCGGCGATCTGCTCCAGGCCGACAAAGGAGCGCTCCACCTCCTGCATCAGCGCCAATGCCCGTACCGTGGGGCGCAGGCGGCCACGCACCCGGTCAAACAGATCAAAGCCCAGCAACTGCTCCAGCCGCGCCAGCTCGCGGCTCAGCGTGGGTTGGCTGGAGGCGCACACCTCAGCGGCGCGGCTCAGATTGCCGTGCAGCATGATGGCGCGGAACATGCCCAGCTGGCGGTGGGTCAGGGCCGGGGCTGCTGTGCTGGCGGCGGGGCCCTTGTGGTTGATTGGCTGCAGATGATTCATAAGTCTGGTCGCCTGTTAGCCCAGCGCCCTCCAGAAGGCGCGGAATTTGCCCGTAAAGGACAGACGTTCGTCCGACAAGGCTTCCAGAAAATCCGACAGGCGTTTGGAACGCGAGATGGCATACAACACCAGGCTGACGCAGACAGTGGAGGCGATCAGGCCGTGCAGCAGGCGCTGCATCGGTGTACCGTCGCCAAAAGCAATGATGTTCATGCCGAAATAGCCGGTGGTCACGGTGGCAATCAGACCCAGGATGGTGATCACCGTGAGCCGCACCACGGTGTTGGACTGACGGCGCTGCGAGTCGCTGTCCAGGTACTGGCTCATCTCGCGGATTTCGTCGCGCACCTCGTCGTACAAGGCATCGTTGCGCAGATGCTGGGAGCACAGGCGAAAGGTCGCCTGCACGTGGGGACGCTCAGACAGTTCGTGAAACCAGTAGCGGTGGTTAAAGCGCAAAAAGGTTTCAAAGTTGGCGCGAATGCGGCGCTTGAACTGGCGCACCGAGGCATCGTCACGGATATTGAGCGCATTGACCGCCCCGACCAGCACATCAGAGAACACCAGCAACGCAGCACGGTGCATATGGGCAATCAGGAAGATCAGGAAATACTGGTGCCGGAACTGCGCCAGTACACCACGTTCCCCATCGGTAAAAAACGGCGAGCTGGCATCACCGACCACCGTCAGCGCGTTGCCGGTGCAGATGAAGCGGGTGTGGGGGCCGGTGGCTGAGCGGCTCCAGAACCGGTCTTGGCAGTAACGCTGCTCAAACTCGACAATGCTCGGATCATTGCTGGGCACCGGTTCATCAGGGTGTAACAGCGAGGCCAAACCGATCCTGATCCAGTCTTCAGAACTCAACACCTGGGGCTGCTCCAGAGCCAGAAACGCCATCACCGGCATGCGGTGGTATTCAATCAGCCGGTAGCGCAAGTCGCCGGGTTCGGGCGAGTGGGCCAGTGTCAGTGGACGCAACAAGCTGGCCCAGTGCTCGGAGATACAAGGGCTGCGATGCTGGCAGACGTAGCCGAGGTATTTTTCCCGGTGCTGGGCATCGGACTGGGCCACCACCTGCCCATCGGCCCCGAGCCACTCGGCCAGATGGACATTGTGCAGGCCGTCGCCGCTTTCGTCCCAGCCTGAGGGGTAAGCCCGGCCACAGCGGAACAAAATGTCGCGCACGGTGTCCAGCGGCAAGCCACTGGCGCTGATTTCCACATTGAGCTGGATCAGGTCCAGGTCGTCAAAGAAATAGAGGTCAATGTGCACCACATGCAACTCAATCGGCACCTGGCCTGGCCGCAGCGTCAGCCGCAGACCGGTGATGTTTTTGCGTCGAAACACATGCATGGGCGAGTTCCCGAGGGTGTTGTCGACAAGCTGTTGCCCGCTGCGGCCTTCGCCATATAAAAAACGTTGCACGTAGGGCAAAAAAGACACAAATTCCCGGTAATGCCGCTCCTCGAACTGGCTGGCATCGGCGGTGAACTCGTCGTCAATCCGGTGCCAGTCACGGGCTTCTTCGCTGCGCTCGAAGGCCTCCCAGTGGCGTGCCTTGACCCCTGCCGAGAGCAGTGGTTCCAGCTGCAGCGGCCACACCAGGCTGGCATGAAACAGCTGCACCATGGGGTTGCTGGTGGTCGGGTGTAGCGATGAATCCATGGGGTATACCTGTCAAGGGAGATGGATGAATATATCAAAAATGAATGATTTGAATAAAAAAATGGTATTGATTGAATGGATGTGAAGGGGCATGATCCCCCCATGAACCCCTTTACCCCCTCCACCCTGGCCAGCTTGGCCCACACCCACGGCACCCCTTTGTGGGTGTATGACACCGCCACCATCGAGCGACAAATCGCCAACCTGCGCCAGTTTGACGTGATTCGCTTTGCCCAAAAGGCCAACTCCAACACCCATATCCTCAAGCTGATGAAACGCTTGGGTGTGATGGTCGACTCGGTGTCACTGGGCGAGATTGAGCGTGCGCTGGCTGCAGGGTTCACCCCCGGCGTACACCAAGGCCATGCCGAGATCGTCTTCACCGCCGACCTGCTGGACCGCGCCACCCTGGCCCGCGTGGCCGAGCTGGGTGTGCCGGTGAACTGCGGCTCAATCGACATGCTCGACCAGCTGGGCGCAGTCAGCCCCGGCCACCCGGTGTGGCTGCGCATCAACCCCGGCTTTGGCCACGGCCACAGCAACAAAACCAACACTGGTGGCGAACACAGTAAACACGGCATTTGGCACGCCGACCTGCCGCTGGCCTGCGAGCGCGTGCGTGCCAACGGCCTGACGCTGATGGGCATACATATGCACATCGGCTCCGGCGTGGATTACGCCCATTTGCAGGAAGTGTGTGGGGCCATGGTCAAGCTGGTGGAAACCGTCCAAGCCCAGGGCATGGACTTGGCAGCCATCTCTGCCGGGGGCGGCTTGTCGATTCCCTACCAGGCCGATGCGCCAACGATTGACACGGCGCACTACTTCAGCCTGTGGGATGCGGCACGTACTCAAATCGCCACTTTGCTGGGCCACCCGGTCACGCTGGAGATTGAGCCCGGCCGCTACCTAGTGGCCGAATCCGGCGTGCTGGTGGCCGAGGTGCGCGCCACCAAACAAATGGGCCGCAACCCGTTTGTGATGGTGGATGCCGGTTTCAGCGACCTGATGCGCCCGAGCATGTACGGCGCCTTCCACGGCATGGAAATCATCCATGCGGACGGTACGCCCGCCACCGGCACACCGCAAGACACGGTGGTTGGCGGCCCGCTGTGTGAGTCTGGCGACGTATTCACCCAGGGCGAAGGCGGCGTGGTGCTGCAACGTGCCTTGCCCCCGGCGCAGGTCGGCGACCTGCTGGTGTTACACGACACCGGTGCTTACGGCGCGTCCATGTCCTCCAACTACAACACGCGCCCGCTGATCCCCGAGGTGCTGGTGGAAGATGGCCAGCCCCGGTTGATCCGTCGGCGGCAGACGGTGGCGGAGTTGCTGGCGCTGGAGGCGGTGTAGGCGAGGTGGTTGGCGAGTTAAAGCTTGCATGATGCACAAATCAAACAAAAGACCCGCGATTAGTGGTCTGTCCAACGAGCGTGCGCTTGATTTGATCGGGCAGCTCGTGGATCAAGCCCTTGACGAAGGAAATATTGATCTGATCAGTTACGCACTTTCTATTGCTGATGAGTTGGAGGCGCGCGGTCTTCAAGCATTGGACTTAGCATTGCTTGATTACTTTCGAGCAAATGCGTGGGCATGTCGTGGTCAGCAACGGCTTGGCAATTCAGCCACTGTTTGGGATTTTGAACAACCGGAAGTAGGCCAGCAGGTGTTTCTATTACGGCGCGCAATGAACAGCCCTGGATTCGACGCGATGGATGCAATCCGTCGCTGCCAGATATTGACAAATCTCGCCAATCAACTCAATACGCTAGGGCGTTTTGTCGAGGCTCGCGCATACTGGAGCACAGCGCTGGTAATAGATCCTAACTTCTGGATGGCTCGCGCCAACCGGGGGCGTGGACTGATGTATTACGCCAATGCGCTATACGATCCTGGACATGAAGCTGCGTTTGCTTTGTCCGCCTATAGTGACCTCATCAATGCGGTGGAACTTATCGCCAAGTTTCCATATTTGGGTGATTTTCAACTTGCTTCCGTTTTTTCTAGGTCAGCAGAGCAGATATCGAACCACTATGACATCGAGGCAATTCGTCATGAATACAAATCTGATGATTGGGACATGGGGTCGGTGCCAATTGAGCGCGCGTATCGCAGCTGGTGTCTCGATAACGTGCTGTTTCTCAATCCGTTGAATGACCTTGAGGCTTCCTCAATTGCTGCGCGAGATGTCATGACCTTGCCAAACTTCATCACAGCGAATGGTGAGCCGCCAATCGTGGTTGGTATGTTCAACGAACTCAAGCAGGGCTTTGTTTCGGCGCGGTGGATGTTGTGGGAAGGCATGCAGGTAGATGAACCGCATTTGTCAGATCGTGAGGTTTTGATCTACAGCACCTTTGACTATTCTGTGTATGGGCTGGCGATCGAAAAGGTGAAAGTTGCGTTTCGGATGGCCTATTCGACACTCGACAAAATTGCTTACTTCCTGAACCACTACCTTGCGCTTGGCATTCCAGAGAAACGCGTTAGCTTTAGAACCATCTGGCGGGACAAAGATAACGGGCCGGTCAGGGACTACTTTGCAAAATCAGAAAATTGGCCATTTCGTGGTTTGTTTTGGTTAAGTAAAGATTTGTTTGAAGAGGATATGCGGGATTCGACAGAGCCGGACTCCCGCGCTTTGGCCGATCTGCGGAATCATCTTGAACATAAATATGTGAAAGTTCATGACATGGTGATGCCCACTAGGTCAGCCACAGATCCCTTTTACGACACATTGGCTCATGTGATTTCCAGGTCTGATCTTGAGCGGCGGACGTTACGCTTAATTCAACTGGTTCGGTCTGCGCTGATCTACCTTTCGCTTGGGATGCACAGAGAGGAACAGGCGCGAGGGAAAGGTAAGGAGGGATTGATAGCGCCTATGTCACTCTATCCATTGAGTGACAAGTTGAGATACTGAAGATACTGACTTACCTTGGTACATATGATATTTTGAGATAGTTGTGTATCCGGCATAAGCAAGCTTCAACCAAACGATTGACACCTGGGGGGCGGTTGACTTGCTCCCGAATGACCACACCCACCAAATTCCCCATTACCAACCCCCGCAGCGTTGAAGCCCTCATCACCGGTCAGGCCAGCTCGGACGGGGTTGGGGGAAGTCTCACGCGGGTGTTGGCGCAAGACCTACAGAGGCTGGGTCAGCCGCTGTAATTCACCGGGTCGCGGTAAGCCGCTTCGTCGTGTAGGGACCAGTAGGCATCGGACAAACGCCCGGTGATCGGGCCAGGGAAATGCGCCAGTGGCTGACCGTCAAGCTTGGCAATTGGCAGCACCCCGCCGCCGGTGGAACTCAGAAACACCTCGTCAGCCTGGCGAAATTCGGCCAGCGGAATCGGCGCAATTTCCAGCGGGATGCCGAGTCGCTCACACAGCTCAATCACGGTGCGCCGCGAAATGCCTTCCAGCACACCCCGGTTGGCGGTGTGCACCACCCCGTTTTTGACCATGAACACGTTGAAGCCCGGCCCTTCCATGATGTTGCCCTGTGCATCCACCACACAACTGGTGTCCCGACCCTGGTCATAGGCATCCAAGAGCGACTGCACCAGATCCATCCAGTGGTAGTTTTTCACCGTGGGATCGACCGACTCCGGCGCAATGCGGATGCGCTGGCTCACATGCAGGTCAATACCCTGCAACTGCTTGTCACGCGAGGCAATCCACACATACGGCACGGCGTAGGCGTAAAAGCGGTTTTGCGCCATGCGTGGGTCACGTGCGCCCTTGGGCGGCACACCCCGGGTGCAGATCATGGCCACATACGCATCCTGCAGCCCACCGGCACGCACGCAGCCGTGCAAGATGTCGCGCAGCTCGGCGCGGCTGTAGGGCAGGGTCAGGCGCATCTTTTCCAGGCTGACAAAAAAACGATCCAGATGGTCATCCAGCCGGAAGAACGCGCCCTGCCAGGTGCTGACCACGTCATAGGTGACATCCGAACGGGTGAAGCCCCAGTCAAACAGGGAAATTTTGGCCTCTGACAGGGGTACGTAGGCCCCATCGGCAAAGGCGCAACCGCCTTCAAACTGGCCGGGGGCGGGGGTTGCGGGAATCGGCATGGGCAAGTCTCCTTCGTGGTGGGTTTGGCGGATTCTAGAAAAAAATTGATCGATGTTCAATAATAAATTAAACACGGGTCAATAAAACTAAAATATGCTGATGTCCCAACCTCGCCACACGCCAATAACCACCCCACAGGCTCCTCCGGCAGCACGCCCTGGCAAGGTGGGCCGCCCCCGCAAATCGGCTTTACCCGAGACCGGGGCACTCGGGCGGGAGCGGATTTTTCAGGCGGCGCTGGCGCTGATTGATGCCCAAGGTCTGGCCGCATTTGGCATTCGTGGATTGGCTACCCAGCTGGGTGTGGCCCCTGCTGCCATTTATTGGCATGTGGCCAGCCGTGAAGACCTGGTGTATGGTGCGTTGTCCATCGCGTTGGCGGATGTGGCCCAGGCCATGCCACCGGGGAGCTGGCAGCTGCGTATTCAAACCGTGCTACGGCGTTTTCGGGCAACCCTGCGCCAGCACCCGCATCTGGCCCCCGCCGTGGCCAATGAGCTGGGCTGCAACGCCACCTTGGATACCGCGTTGATGGAGCACATCGTGGCCGCACTGGAAGAAGCCCATTTTGACGGCCAGGCTTTGGTGGATGCTGTGAACGTGGTGGTGGCCGCCATGTGCGGTTTTGCCACGCTGGAGTTGTCCACCGCACCGGCCGGGCCGGACAGCGCCTGGGGACAGGCCTGTCGTGCCCAGGTTGAAGGCATTGACCCGGCACGTTGTCCGGCCCTGGCCCGCCACCAGTCCGAGCTGGCGAACCACGCCTTTTTGATGCGTTGGACAGGCGGCATGGACAACCCGCTGGATACCGGTTTTGAGGCCTGGGTGGATGTGTTGATTGGTGGGCTGGAGGCACGCAGCAGGGTGCTGCTGGAAGCCAGAGAAAGTTAATTTGGTGGTGAGGCCTTGACGCGGTTCACCAGAAAAATACCCGCAATGGCCATGCCGCCCCCCAGGATCACGCTGGTGCTGACCGACTCGTCCAGCACCAGCCATCCCAGCAACACACCAAAAATTGGCACCAGGTTGTTGAACACCACGGTGCGCGCCGCGCCCAGCTTGGTGATGCCTTCGTAATACCAGACAAACCCCACGGCGGTGCCCAGTACGCCCAGGAAGACCAGACTGGCCCACACGCTGGCGGTGAAAGCGCTCGATGGCAACGTGGGCAGATCACGCACCGCCAGCACCCCCAGAAACAGGGCCCCCCACATGGAGGCCCACAGCGTGGCCAACAGGGGTGACAAGCCTTGCAACACGCGCCGACCTATCAGCGTATAAGCCGCCCAGGCGCAAACCGCACCCAGCATGGACAGCTCACCCTGGCCCACCGATGACATCAGTTGTGACAGGTCGCCGTGGGTGACCACAATCCACACGCCCAGCAGCGCCAAACCCACGCCCAGCCAGCGGATGGGTGACAGACGTTCACCCAGCAGCACGGCAGCGGCCAGCAGCGTGATCGCCGGGTTGAGCGCCACGATCAGCGATGTTCGACCTGCAGGCATGTTCGCCAGCGCATGGAAGAAAAACAGGTTGTAGGCCAAGATGCCGGTGGCCCCCAGCGCCATGGTGCCCAACAGTTGGCGGCGGGTGATCTGGGTGAGTGTGCGCAGCCCGTGCGACAGGTGCAGCGCCAGCAACAGCGCCAATGAGGCCAGCACAAAACGGATAAACGCTGCACTGGCAGCCGGTACATGGGCTGAGACGATACGGCCCGCGATGAAGGTGCCGCCCCAGATGGCGGGCACGCAGGTCAAGCGCAGGTACAGGCCCATCAGTCGAGGGGTGGCGAGAGGGGGGTGGGTCACGGTCATTGTGATGCGTCAAAGTGAAATTGAACATGAGATTAATGGTTAATATCTTCACTTTCAAATGAGCATTTACTCATCATGACCCTGGTTCAGCTGGAAGTTCTGATCGCCTTGGCCGAATGTCAAAGCTTTTCGCGTGCGGCCATGCGATTGGGTACCACCCAGTCTGCCGTCAGCCATGCACTGCGTGCACTGGAGAAACAGTTTGGCATCAGGCTCGCACAGCGTGATGCCTCTGGCGTGCGTATGACCGATGCTGGGGATCGTCTCTTGCGGCGTGCCCGTGAGATGACCGCACTGGCCGCCACCATGGCACAAGAGGCCGTGGACGCACGTGAGCTGAAAACCGGCACGCTGCGTATTGGCTCCTTTGGTCCGACTTCCACCACACATTTGCTGCCGCCCTGGCTGGAAACTTTCAAAAAGGCCCACCCTCAGGTACAGGTGCGTATTGAGGAAGAAAGTGACGAGGTGGTCGACCAGTGGCTGCTGCAAAAGCGGGTGGAACTTGGTTTTGTGGTGGACCCAGATGAGCGCTTTGAGGTCTTGCCGCTGGTGCAAGACGAGTTTGTGGCGATTGTGCCAATGGGTCACCCCTTGGCGGCGTATGACGCCGTGCCCATCAGCGCCTTGACGGGGCTGGATTTTGTGCTGTCGGAAGCCGGTGGCGGGCCGGTCATCGTGCCGATTCTGCAAAAGCATGGCGCACGCCCCCAGGTGCTGTACCACTTCACGCAAATCGTGTCGATTCTGGAATTTGTGCGGCGTGGCCTGGCGGTGTCGATGGCGGCACGGCTGGCCTTGCCTGATGCACCGCAAGGGGTGGTTTACCGATCTCTGTTACCGATGCAACCACGCACGGTGGGGCTGGCATGCCTGGATGTGGCCAAACTGTCGCCGCTGGCGCGGGCTTTTGGGAGGTGGCCAGAACACAAGTCCAGCCTTGATCCATAACGGTCAAGATGTATTCTGTGCAGCGAGGTCGCCGCAGGGTTATTGCTGCCCCTTCGCGCTTGGCATACAGTCCACGCCACACGTCGCCCCTTTCTTCTGGAGAACTCCCCCCATGCAACGCACTCTTGTTTATTCCCTGTTGATGCTGGCCCTGCTATCCAACGCCTATGCGCAAAGTGATGAGCAGCGCAGCACCCTGAGCGACCAGCAGGAAGTCGCCGTCACCATCTACAACGAGAACCTGGCCCTGATCAAGGATCAGCGTAGCTTGCAGATCAAACCCGGTGTGTCGGCGCTGGCTTTTCGTGATGTCAGTGCCCGCATGCGCCCCGAGACGGCGTTGCTGCGCAGCACCAGCGCCCCCGGCAGCCTGTCGGTGCTGGAGCAGAACTTTGACTTTGACCTGCTGACACCGCAAAAGCTGCTGGAGAAATACGTGGGCCGTAGCGTCAGCGTCATCCGCACCAACCCGGCCACCGGCACCGAGACCACAGAGCAGGCGGACGTGCTTTCGGCCAACGATGGCGTGGTGCTGAAGATCGGCTCGCGCATTGAGACTGGTATCCCGGGACGCATCGTCTACGGCGATGTGCCCACCAACCTGCGCGACCGCCCGACGCTGGTCATGTCGCTGGACAACAGCGGCGCGGCGCAGCAAAGTGTGGAACTGAGCTACCTGACCGGCGGCTTGGCCTGGAAGGCTGATTACGTGGTGGAACTCAACGCTGCCGATGACCAACTCGACATCTCTGGCTGGGTGACCCTCACCAACACCAGCGGGGCCACCTACCGCAAGGCCAAGCTGCAACTGGTGGCCGGTGATGTGAACCAGGTCACACCGCAACTGGAGCGCCGCGCCATGGTCATGGCGGCACCGGCACCTGCGATGGCCAAGGCCAGAAGCGACATGGCCGAAGAGTCGCTGTTTGAATACCACCTCTACACCCTGAACCGCCCCACCACCATTGCCGAGAACCAGACCAAGCAGGTCTCGCTGCTGTCGGCCAGTGGTGTGCCGGTGCGCAAGGAACTGTTGCTTAAGGGCAACGACTATTACTACCAGAGCAGCTACGGTGAGCTGGGTCAGAAGATAAAGGTGGCCGTGTTTGTCGAGTTTGACAACAAGGAAAGTGCCCACCTGGGCATGCCGCTGCCCAAGGGCATCATCCGCGTCTACAAGAAAGACAAGGCGGGCAACGCCCAGTTCATCGGTGAAGACCGGGTCGACCACACCCCCAAGAACGAAAAGGTACGCCTCAAGCTGGGTGATGCCTTTGATGTGACCGCCGACAAGAAGCAGACCGATTTCAAAAAGCTGGGTGGCCTGGGAAAATACAACTATATGTTTGAGAGCGCCTATGAAGTGCTGCTGAAAAACGCCAAAAAAGAAGCCGTCACCGTCACCGTGCAGGAGCCCATGCCGGGCGACTGGCAGGTCTTGAGCGAAAGCCACCCCCACACCAAGGGAGCCAGCAACACGGCGGTCTGGAAACTCAGCGTACCGGCTGAGGGCAGCACCAAGCTGGTTTACCGCAGTCTGGTGCGTTACTGAGCTGGCGGGATAGGTCTGGCTTATTGCTCCAGCCGAAGCTGCTCAATGGACTGGGTTGTTGATTTGCTATTTTATTTATAGCTGCTAGCGCCAAATTTACTTGGGCTAGAAGCTCAAAACAGCAAAAATGTTGGGTGGTTTGCCCGTGTCTGACGGCAAGCCAAGGAAAAGCTCAACTTTCCAGTACCACCTCTGGCCGCAACCCGGCCTGCAACACCACCGCCTGCCACTTCTCACTCTCGGCCATCAGCAGGTCGTGCAACTCACCGGGTGATGAGGTTTGCACCCGCGCTCCGTCGGCCTCCATGCGGGCGACGATCTCGGGGTCTTGCAGCACGGTGTTGAGTGTCGTGTTGAGCTGGCGCACCACGGAAGCCGGGGTTTTGGCCGGAGCAAACAAGGCGTACCACTGGGTCAGCGCCACCCCCGGCACACCGGCCTCCAGCAGTGTGGGTAATTCGGGCAGCGCAGGCAGTCGGCTGGCTCCGGCCACGGCCAGCGCCCTGAGCTTGCCGCTGCGCAGGTAAGGCTGGGCGGTGAACAGACTGGGGAACATCACCTGCACCAGGCCACTGGCCACGTCGGCAATGGCCGGGGCTGCGCCGGAAAAGTCCACTCGCTGCAACTGCGTGCCGGTTTGCAGCTTGAACAGTTCGGCGGCAAAGTGGGGCACGGTGCCCTCACCGGCTGAGGCATAGCTCAGGCGGCTGCCTGAACTGCGCAGCAGGCGCACCAGTTCCTCCACCGAATGCACCGGCAGCTCAGCGGGCACCACCAGCAGGGTGGGGGAGTAGCCAATCAGTCCAATCGGCGCAAAGTCGGCCACTGGGTCGTAGCGCAGCTTTTGCAGCGCCGGGTTGATGCCGTGGGTGGCGATGTAGCCAAACAGCAGGGTGTGGCCATCTGCCTGTGCGGCGGCCACGTATTCGCTGGCGATGGTGCCGTTGGCCCCGGCCCGGTTGTCCACCACCACCGATTGACCCAGCAGGGGGCCGAGCTTGCGTGTCAAAGTGCGGGCCATGGTGTCGTTGCCGCCCCCGGCGCTGGTGGGCACAATGATGTGCACTTCTTTTTGTGGGAACTGGCGACGGCCCTGGGCCACGATGGCTTCCGGCATTTCAGTTGGTGCCGGGGGGAACACATAGCTCGGCAGGTGCAGCACCCCTTGCATGATCTTGCGCACCGTGCGCACCAGGGCGGCGCTTTGCACGCTGGCCTGTGCACCTGCTCCTTGCAGCGTGACCTCCACGTCAATCTGGCCCGCCGGATGCAACACCACCAGCGCGTGCCGACCTGCCGCCATGGCCTGACCGCTGGCCACCGTGCCAGGCAAGGCAAAGGCCGTGGCCACGCCAATCGCCCCGGTCACGGCGTGGGAGGCATGGCACTTGTGGGGTGTGAAGTAGCGCGAAGTGATGCTGTGGGCGCTGTCGCCTGCGCTCACCAGCACCGGTTTGGGCACCACGCTGTTGGAGACATCACCCAGGCCCATGCGTTGGCCCGCTTGCAGCCGCAGCACCTCAATGCGCGCCAACAATGCGGCGTTGGCATCCAGCTCGGCTGGGCGTTCGCGCCCACTCAGACCCAGGTCGGTGGCGCGCAGAATCATCAGGGGCATGGCCGCGTCAATACAGGTCAACTCCAGGCCGTCGATCACGTCAATACGCTGACCGGTGGGAAACAACTGGCCGGTGACCGCACCCCAGGCATCCAGAAAATTCAGCAGCACCGGAGCGGCGGTACCCGCCACACCGTCAATGCGGGCATCGCCTTCGTAGGTGACCTGGCCGCCCGGCGTGCAGACGGTGATGTCGATGCGCGAGCCGGTGTTGACATTGAACACGCGGGCGGTGGTGCGGCCGTCTTGCGCCGGGATCAGGCCCTGGTCTAGGGCAAATGGCACCACGCCCGAGAGCATGTTGCCGCAGTTGGGCCGGGTGTCCACCGACTGGTGGCCGACACCGACCTGGGCAAACAGGTAGTCCAGATCGCAGTCCGGCTGGGTGGATTTGGAGACGATGGCCACCTTGCTGTTGAGGGTGCTGCCGCCCCCCAGGCCGTCAAGCTGCAGCGGGTCAGAGGCACCGATGGCACCAATCAGCGCCTGGTTGCGCGCCTCATCACCCTCGGGCAACCAGTCACGCAGGAAGAACGGGCCACGTGAGGTGCCAGCGCGCATCAGCACGCAGGGAATGGAGAGTGTCATCTCAGTCGTCTCCCAAAGCGAGAGTATTTGGCTGGCGCTTTTCTACCGCGTAGCGCAGCAGGGCGGCACTGCGGAAAATGCCGTGGGCAAACTTGCCGTAGGGCAGGGTGGCGAACAAGGCCATCACCACACCCAGGTGCAGCGCCAGCAGCAAGGCCAGTGCCGGTGTGCCGCGGGCCAGCCACAGCAGCAGACCGCTGGCGCTGGTCAGAAACAGCAGCGCGATAAAGCCGTAGTCCATGGGCTTCTGGGCTGCATCACCGTGCAGCGGATGGCGTGTCAGCTTGAGCTTGAACAGCCCGGCCGTGCCGAGCAGCAGGCTGATGCCACCGGCCACCCCCAGCAGCTTGGGCAAGCTGGGCAGCTCATACGGCGCATGCCAGCCTAGGGCGTAGTGGTAGACCGTGGCCACGCTGGTGGCGGCAAAACACAGCATGAAACCGTAGAACGTCAGGTGATGGGCGCGGCGGCGTGACAAGGTGTAGGCATCGTCTTCGTTGTGGCAACCCTCACCGTGGCCGCCGTCCAGGTACTTCAGCGTGAGCACATCCTGTGTGGCTTGCAGCGCATCCCCGCTGGCCATGGCTTGGCCCGAAGTGGCAGGTGATACGTCGCGCAAGAAACGCGTGACACCCAGCCCCAGGGCCAGGACCGCCCACAAGAAGACCGGCGCAAACAGAGACACCAGCAAGTTGTGCGGAAACAGCCCGGAAAAGTCCCCCGCCGATGCCCCGCCCCAGAGGCTGCCGTTCAGGGCCAGCGCCAGCAGCAAAAACAGCGCCAGGCCAGCGGCCAGCGCCAGTGACAGGGTCAAGCCGTTGCGCTGGTAGAGTTTGCCCAAAGCAGCAGGCCAGGCATAGGCCACATAGGTTTCACCACGCACTTGCGCCATGGCTTGTGGCACATTCACCGCAAATTCATGCGGCGGCGCGTACTGGCAGGCGTGCAGGCAGGCCCCGCAGTTGTGGCACAGGTTGGCCAGGTAGTGCACGTCGGCGGCAGCAAATTCCAGCCGTCGTGTCATGGCCGGGAACACGGCGCAAAAACCTTCGCAGTAGCGGCAGGCGTTGCAGATTTGCATTTGCCGGGCCACTTCAGCCACGGCGGGGGTGGCCGGGCCGTGGCCAGCAGCGAGTTGCCGGGCATCCTTAATCAAGGTCTCAAGCACTTGCATGATGTGCTCCTGATTTGATAGCTTTTTGCGCAGACTGTACCCCGGCTATACGGCCAAAAGCCGTGCCAATCGACATGCCGACCCCGGCGGTGTAACCCTTGCCCAGCACATTGCCAGCCATCATTTCACCGGCCACAAACAGGTTGTCACTGGGCACATCGTTGAAGCGCACCGCGGCCGTTTCATCGGTCTTGAGGCCCAGGTAGGTGAAGGTCACACCGGGGCGCAATGCGTAGGCGTAAAAGGGCGCGGTGTCGATGGGCCTGGCCCAATGGGTTTTGGCGGGTGTGATGCCTTGGGTGTGGCAGTTGTCCAGCGCGGTGTGGTCAAAGTTGCCCGCCTGGCAGGCTTGGTTGTAGGTGTTGAGTGTTTGCATGAAGGTCTGGCCGTCCAGGCCGAGCTGGTCCACCAGCGCTTGCAAGGTGTTGGCCTTGACCCCAGGAAACACCGGTGGCATGAAGCGGCCAATGGCTTTGGCATCAATGATGGAATAAGCGGTTTGCCCCGGCTGCTGGGCCACCAGGCGGCCCCAGATGGCGTAGCGCTTGGGCCAGAAGTCTTCGCCCTCGTCATAAAAACGCTGGGCATCGCGGTTCACCACCACGCCCAGCGAGACGCAGTCGATGCGGGTGCAGATGCCACCGTCGTACAGCGGTGCACGCGCATCGATGGCCACCATGTGGGCTTGCGTGGGGTCGCCAATGGCATCGGCCCTATGGTCGTTCAGCAGGTGGCGCAGCAGCACGCCCTGGTTGAACTTTGTGCCGCGAATCAGGAAGTTGTCGGACGGGGTTTCGCCGCGCTCGTTAGTGCCCCAGGCTTCGCGCAGCCAGTCGCGGTTGGACTCAAAGCCGCCAGCGGCCAGCACACAGGCGCGGGCGGTGATGCGCTCGGATGTTTCGCTGCCGTCGGCATGTTGGGTGTGGACATGGGCGGCGACAAAGTGGCCGTTCTCAATCTCCAGCCGGTTCACTGGTGCGTTGTAGCGCACCTGCACGCCCAGTTTTTCGGCACTGCGAAAGTAGGCGTTGACCAGGGCCTTGCCGCCGCCCATGAAAAAGGCATTGGTACGCGCCGTGTGCAAAGCCCCGGAGAGTGAGGGCTGAAAGTGCACACCGTGGCTGCGCATCCAGGGTCTGCAAGTGCTGGAGTCGCGGATCACGCGCCGGGCCAGTTGCTCGTTGGTCAGTCCGCCGGTGACTTTGAGCAGGTCTTGCCAATACTCTTCTTCGGTGTAGGCATCGACCAGCACGTCTTGGGGCGCGTCGTGCATACAACGCAGGTTGCGGGTGTGGGCCGAGTTGCCGCCGCGCCACTCGCGCGGGGCGGCTTCCAGCAGCAGCACGCTGGCACCGGCCTCGCGCGCCATCAGGGCGGCGCACAGGGCGGCGTTGCCACCGCCGATCACCAGTACGTCCACGGCAGCTTGTTGATTAGGAGTAGGCATGGTGGGTCAAGCTCCCTGGCGTGCCGCCAGCACCCGGTCGACCATCACACCGGCCTGACCCAGGTGATTCACTGGGTCACACATGGCCTCCAATTGGGCGCGGGTCACATGGGGGTTGATCTCGGGGTGGGCTTGCAGAATGTCGATCAGCGGGCGGTTCTCCTTCAAGGCCTGGCGGCACAGGTCGTAGACCAGATCATGGGCGTACTCGCGGCCAATGTAGGGGCCCAGGCCCATCATCACCGCCTCGGACATGACCAAGCCGTTGGTGATGTCCATATTGGCACGCATGCGCACGGCATCCACCTCCAGGCCTTGCAGCACAAATTTGGTTTGTTTCAACGCGCCCGACATCAGGCAGAAGATTTCCGGCAGCGACACCCATTCAATTTCCCACGGGCCGGTGGAGCGTTCATGGTCGGCCACCATGGCATCCATCAAGGCCGCAGCGTGCTGGCGTGCCACCGACACGTTGGCGTGGATGTAGAGGCAAGAGATGGGATTGCGCTTTTGCGGCATGGTGGACGACGAACCGCGCCCTGGCGCATAGGGCTCGAACACCTCGCCCACTTCGGTCTGCATCAGCAGCTTCACGTCCATGGCGATCTTGCCCAGCGAGCCACCGACCAAGCCGAGAAAGGCCCCCACCTCGGCAATGGTGTCGCGCACGGTGTGCCAGGAGATCAAGGGTTGGGCCAGACCCAGCTCTTGCATCAAGCCGGCCTGGGTTTCCATCGCGCCTTTTTCCAAAGACGACAGCGTGCCCGAAGCCCCACCAAACTCACCCATCAGCACCCGGGGTTTGAGCTGGCTCAGGCGTTCGCGGTGGCGTTCGATGCCCGCCAGAATGCTGGCCATCTTGTAGCCAAAGGTGATGGGGGTGGCCTGCTGCAGGTTGCTGCGGCCAATGATCGGGGTGTCGCGGTACTTCTTTGCCAGCGTGGCCAGCGCGTCCGAGATGTCGGCCAGATACTGCTCGACCAGCGCCAGGCCTTCGCGCATTTGCAGCACGGCAGCCGTGTCGGTGATGTCCTGGGTGGTGGCCCCCCAGTGGCAGTATTCGCCTAGCCGGTGACGGCAGTTGGCGTTGATCTGGTTGACCACCGCAATGATCGGGTAGCCAATCTGCTCGGTCTTGGCCTTGAGCTGGTCCCAGTCGATCATGGAGAGTTCGCAGTTGCGGATGATTTCGTGGGCCGCTTCCTGGGGGATGATGCCGAGCTCGCCCTGCACTTTGGCCAGCGCGCGTTCGATGTCGAGGTATTTGGCGGTGCGGTTTTCGTCCGACCAGACCTGACGCATACGTGCGTCGCTGAACATGTCGCCAAAAATCCGGGAATCAATGATGGTGGAGGCCATGAGGTTTACCTTGTCTGTCAAAGTTAAAGGGATTGGCTAGCGAGAGCCAGAATGCGTTCGGCGCGCAGCAGCACCGGTTTGTCGACCATCTTGCCGTCGACCTGGATGACACCCGCCCCGTGGGACTGCTGCCATTGGGTGAGTACGCGCTGCGCCCAGGCGAGGGTTTGCGCGTCCGGCTTGAACGCTTCCCGCACGGCGGCAACCTGGGTCGGGTGGATACACATCTTGGCGCCAAAGCCCAGGGCTCGGGCATGAGCCAGGTCATGCTGCACCTGGCCAGCGTCCAGCTCGGGTGTGACACCCGCCACCGGGGGCGGCAGGTTGGCGGCGCGTGAGGCCATGGTAATCGCCAGGGCGGCAGCATCCAGCGCAAAGCCGGGGCCGGGCAGGTCCAGGTCAAGCAGGTAGTCCAGCGAGCCAAAGGCCAGCCGGTCGACCCGGTCGGCCTGCGCAATCACGTTGGCGGCCAGCACGCCGCGCACGGTTTCAATCAGCGGCAGCACGCTGGAGTCCGCTGGCATGTGGGCCAAGACCTGTGCCACCTGCTCTTGTGATTCACATTTTGAGAGCATGCTGCGCTTGATACATGTGCGCTGCAGCCATAAAACATCATCAGCATGGTAAGGGCTGGTGACATCGTTGATGCGAACCAGCAGCCGCTCCACATCCTTTGCCGCCAGGCTGGCCACCCAGTCTGCAATGGCGGTACGCGCTTTAGCCTTGTCGGCCACAGCGACGGCATCTTCCAGGTCCAGAATCACCCGATCCGCGCCGCTGGCCAGGGCCTTGGCAAAACGCTCGGGCCGGTTGCCTGGCACAAACAGGTAGGTGAGGGGGGTCACACTGCCCCCTCGGCACGCAGTGCGGCAACTTGCTCTTTGCTGTAACCCAGCGTGGCCAGGATGCTGTCGGTGTGCTGACCCAGGGCGGGCACCGCATCCATGCGGGGTGCGCCCTTGCTCCAGGAGCCCGGTGGCAGCAGGGCGGGCACCGTGCCGACCGAGGTGTCCACCGAGGTCCAGCGCTGGCGCGCCTGCAACTGCGGGTGCGCCCAGACCTCGGCCATGGTGTTGACCTGGGCGTTGGCGATTTGTGCCGCTTCCAGGCGCTGCACCACTTGCGCGGCGCTCAGGCTGGCGAAGGCTTGCTCGATCAGGACATACAGCGTGCTGCGCTGGGCCACGCGCTTGGGGTTGCTGGCAAAACGCTCGTCTGTGGCCAACTCGGGTTGCTGCAACACTTGCTCACAAAAGGCTTTCCACTCACGCTCGTTTTGCAGACCCAGCATCACGGTTTTGCCGTCACCCGCCGGGAACGGGCCGTAGGGGTAAATGGTGGCGTGGCTGGCCCCGGTGCGCTTGGGTGGGGGGGCACCGTCCAGGCTGTAGTACAGCGGGTAGCCCATCCACTCGGTCAGGGCTTCAAGCATGGAGATGTCGATGTGCTGGCCTTGGCCGGTCTGCTGGCGGTGCATCAGTGCGGCCAGGATGTTGGTGTAGGCGTACATGCCGGCCGCAATGTCGGCAATCGACGGCCCGGCCTTGGACGGCGTTTCTTCGGTGCCGGTCACCGACACAAAACCGGCCTCGCTCTGGATCAGCAGGTCGTAGGCTTTTTTGTCACGGTAGGGGCCGTTGTCGCCGTAGCCGGAAATGTCGCAAACAATGATGCCGGGTTTGACCGCGCTCAGGGCTTCATACGACAGCCCCAGGCGGGCGGCAGCACCAGGGGCCAGGTTTTGCACCACCACGTCGGTGTCTTCCTCAATGATGCGTTTGAGGATTTTTTGCGCCTCGGGGTGTTTCACGTCGAGCGTAAGGCTTTCCTTGCTGCGGTTGGTCCAGACAAAGTGCGAGGCAATGCCACGAACCCGGTTGTCATAGCTCCGGGCAAAGTCACCCACGCCGGGGCGCTCAATCTTGATGACCCGTGCGCCCAGGTCGGCCAGCTGGCGCGTGGCAAACGGCGCGGCAATGGCGTGCTCCAGGGTCACGACGGTGATGCCTTTGAGAGGTTGCATGGTGGCTCCTTAGGCGATGACCGCGGTGGCATCCATGGTCAGCCAACCTTCATGGTCTTTGGCCCACAGATGGATGGTTTTGCCGTCAGCCGAGGGTTCGCCGCAGACATAGAAGGGATGGATGTCAAACACCGGGCGCACGGCGCGGAACTCGTAGCGCAGCACCTGGGCAGCGGGCATCTGGTGGCGCAGCAAGTCCAGCAGCAGCGTGGCCACCATCGGGCCGTGCACGATCAGGCCAGGGTAGCCCTCGACCTCGGTCAAGTATTTGCGGTCGTAGTGGATGCGGTGGCCGTTGAAGGTGAGTGCCGAGTAGCGAAACAGCAGCACGTCGTCAGGCACCCACTGCTTTTCCCAAGTCGCGGCTGTCGGTGCGGCTTTCGGCGGCGGTGCCACGTCGTCGGGCCGGGCGGCTTCGCGGTAAACGATGTCGTGAAACTCGGTGAGTGCGATGTCGGACTCTCCTTCGCGGCGGATCTCATGGCGCACCTTGACAAACACCAGCTTGCCGGTGCGACCGGATTTCTCGGTCACGTCCGCGATGGTGGAGGTGCGCTCCAAGGCATCACCAATGCGCAGCGGCTGGTGAAAAGTGAACTGGCTGCCCGCCCACATGCGACGGGGCAGCGGCACTGGGGGCAGAAAGCCGCCACGCTTGGCGTGGCCGTCAGCACCAATCTCGGACTGGCGGTACAGCGGCAAGAAGTACAACCAGTGCCACAGCGGCGGCAGCGCTGTGCCGGCTGGCGGACGGGTGGCTTCACGGTCAAAGGTGGCCGACAGCGCGGCGTAGGGCGTGGGGGTGGCGGTGTCGCAGACAGACTCGCTGCGGCCAATCCAGTCGGTCAGGTTCATGGGTGTGTTTCCAGTATTAAAAAGTGAGCTGCTTGCGCATGATTTATAAGGGTTAGAGCACGATTTATTACATCATTCCGAGTGTTTTGGGCAACCAGGTGGAGAGCGGGGCCCAGTAAGTCACCAGCACCAGGAAGGCCAGCATGGTCAGCAGCCAGGGCCAGACGGCCACGGTCAGTTCGGTGATGCCCATCTTGGTGATGCCCGAGGCCACGTACAGGTTCAGTCCAACCGGTGGGTGGCACATGCCGATTTCCATGTTCACCGTCATGATGATGCCGAAGTGGATCGGATCGATGCCGAGCTTGATGGCAATCGGGAACAGGATCGGGGCCAGTATCAGGATGATCGAGGACGGCTCCATGAAGTTGCCCGCCGCCAGCAGCAGGATGTTGGCGATCAGCAGGAACGAAATTTGCCCGAGCCCTTGTGACAGCATCCAGCCCGCCATTTCTTCCGGCACGTGCTGGTAAGACATCAAAAACGAGAACAGCGCCGCGTTGGTGATGATGTAGAGCAGCATGGCGCTCATGTTGGCCGATGAAATCAGCACCTGGGTCACGTCTTTGAAGCGCATGTCTTTGTAGACAAACAGGGCAATCACAAAAGCATAGACCGCCGCCACGGCCGCGGCTTCGGTGGGGGTGAAGATGCCGGAGTAGATGCCACCCATCACCAGCACCACCAGCAGCACGCCCCAGATGGCTTCACGCAGGGCGCGTCCGCGCTCGGCCCAACTGGCTTTGCGCTGGCGCGGGTAGTTGTTTTTGCGGGCGATATGCCAGGTGGTCAACCCCAGCAACACGGCCAGCAGCAGGCCGGGAATCACCCCGGCCATGAACAGCGCACCAATCGACGAGTTGGTGGCCACGGCGTAGATGATCATGGCAATCGACGGCGGGATCAGAATGCCCAGGCCGCCCGCAGTGGTGACCACACCCGCGCCGAACTTCATCGGGTAACCGGCCTTGACCATGGCGGGCAGCAGAATCGAGCCAATCGCTACCACGGTGGCGGGCGAAGAGCCCGAGATGGCCGCAAACAGGGCGCAGGCCAGCACACCGGCGAGTCCCAGGCCACCGTAGAAGTGTCCCACCATGCTGGTGGCAAAGTGGATCATGCGCCGGGCCACACCACCGTGCGTCAAAAAGTTGCCCGCCAGGATGAAGAACGGAATCGCCATGATCTCGAACTTCTCGATGCCGGTGAACAGCTTGAGTGCCACCGACTCAATCGGCACCTGGGTGAACAGGTAAAGGAAGGACAGGACGGTCAGGCCCAGCGAAATCGAGATCGGCATGCCCGTGAGCATCAGCGCGATCAGCAGAAACAAAATGACAGCGGTACTCATGGCTATTTGCTCCCTTTGGCGGTGGCGGCTTGTGCGCTGTGCACCTCATGGGGGTGAAATTCATCGGTGATGTCGATCTCGTCGAGGCCATCGACATGGCTATGGTCGTGGTGCGGCAACTCGCCAGTGCGGGCAAAGGTGTAGGCCACTTGCAAAAAGCGGAAACACATCAGCGCCGTGCCCAGTGGGATGGCCGAATAGACCACCCAGGTTTGCCATTCCAGATCAGGCGTGGTGGGGCCGGGAAACAGGTCGGGGGAAGCTTGACCCAACACGTGCATGACGGCGTAATGTGCGCCGTTTTCCCAGACAAAACTCACCCCCAGTGCGGCCACGATCACGGTGAATACTGCGCCAGAGAGCAATCCAAACAGCACAAAATGACGGCGTTTGTTGTCACTGAGCCGGTTAATCACGACATCCACTCCGACGTGAATGCCGGTGCGCACCCCGTAGGCGGCACCAAACTTGGCCATCCAGACAAACATGATGATGCACAGTTCCTGCGCCCAGGACATGTTGATTTGCAAAGCCAGGTCCTGGATCAGCGGGATATTCCAGGAGGCCAGGAAGCGGTGCACGACGGCGGCGAAGATCACCAGCGTGGCACCGGAAATGAGGAACGCAATCAGCAGTTCTTCGAGTCGGTCAAGAAGTTTCATGGAGAGGCTCCAGTCGAGGGGGAGGCAAGCTACCGCCCGGGTGATCCGGCAAGGGACACCCAAACGGTGGAGGCTGGACCAGGGTTTATTTCGCGGAAGCAGCGCTTACCGAGTCGATGAAGGCTTTGCCGCCGACGCGGTCGGCCATTTCGGCATG
This sequence comes from Rhodoferax lithotrophicus, assembly GCF_019973615.1. GTDB lineage: Bacteria > Pseudomonadota > Gammaproteobacteria > Burkholderiales > Burkholderiaceae_C > Rhodoferax > Rhodoferax lithotrophicus. The sequence goes on from NZ_AP024238.1 coordinate 1,371,586, forward strand.
CACCGATTGCATGGCCTTGGCCCAGGCATCCATCTCGGCAGCGGTGGGGGCATAAACGGTGGATTTGCCAGAGGCCTTGATGGCAGCGAGTGCGGAAGCTTCGTCTTTTTCCGCCACGCTGTCGTTGTAGGTGGTGGCATCTTTGATGGCGGTCTCCAGCGTGCTGCGGATGTCAGCGGGCAGACCATCCCAGAACTTCTTGTTGGCCACCACCACATAGTTGCTGATGGTGTGGTAGCTCAGGGTGATGTGTTTTTGCACCTCGTACTGCTTTTGTGTGTAGAGGTTGGACAAGGGGCCTTCGGTGCCATCCACCACGCCGGTTTGCAGGGCCTGGTAGACCTCGGAGAAAGCCAGGCTTTGCGGCTGTGCGCCGACCGATTTCATGATGGAAGCGTTCACCTTGCTGGAGTTGATGCGCATCTTCAGCCCCTTCATGTCCGCCGGGGTGTGGATCGGTTTGTTGGCGCTCATCACGCGAAAACCGTTGTCCCAGTAGGCCAAGCCGGTCACGCCACGCGAGTCGAGTTTTTTCAGCAGGCTGGCTCCGCCCGGGCCGCGTGAGAAGCGGTGCACGGCTTCGATGTCCTTGAAGATGTAGGGCAAGTCAAACACCTCAAACTCCTTCACGCCCAGGGGGCCAAACTTGCCTGGCACGGGGGCCAGCATTTGTACCGATCCGATCTGCAGGGCTTCCAGCTCCTCTTTGTCTTTGAACAAGGTGCTGTTGGCAAACACCTCGACCTTCACTTTGCCCTTGGTGCGCTCTTCCACAATCTTCTTGAAGTATTCAGCAGCCTGGCCTTTGGGGGTGTCCACCGCCGCGACATGGGAGAACTTGATGACGATGGGCGCTTGTGCCAGTGCTGCCAGAGGCGCGGACAGTGCGGCGCAACTGATTAGACTGGTCAGTGCCTTGATGCATGTGGTGGTGATGCGGGGGGTGAAATTGAGGTTCATGTTTTGTCTCCTGGTGTTATGGGTTGTCAACGCTGCTCAGCTTTAGAAGTTATGCACCAACCCGAGGGACAGGCCTGTGGCTGAGTCGGGCAAGCTTGCTGCCACATAACCGGTTTGCCAGTGGGTTTGGTCCAGCTCCGCGTAAAGCTTGGTGCGCTTGGAAAGCTTGTATTCCAGAAAAGCCACGGTGCGGTTGTAGCCGTCATCCACCAAGGTGGTGGTACGGGTTCGATTGACGCGGTAATGCGCCAGGATCAGGTCAACGCTGGAACTCAGTGGCAGGGTTCCGCCCAGGCCCAAGGTGGTGTTGCGTGTTTTGGCCGTGAGTGTGGTCTCCGCTTCGTGGCGGCCATAGGTCAGTGAAACCTTGGTTGAACCCAACTTGCCACTGATACCTGCCACGTAGGCTTTGAGCTGAAGGTTGCTTGCACTTTTGAATTCGGCATAACCCAGGGTTGCCGCAACATCAGCGGCTTGGTAGCTCATGCCCAAGCCTGAGGAAGACAGGGCTGATGAACTGGCGGCTTGTTCACCGAAGGCGTGCATGGCCCGCACGGTGAAGTCGCTGAACTTGCCTGAATATTTGACAGAGTTGTCAAGCCGATAGGCACCGGTGCTGGCCCCGGATGGGCCGTACTCAATGCCCAGGCCGTGTGCGCTCAGGGCAGCGATGCCAACGTTGGGGTTGAACCCGGCAAACCGCACACCCAGCGGGTCTACTGGCCCCAGCGCGTCGGCCAATACCGTGGTCTGGCGACCCAGCGTGAGCGTTCCCCAGTTGGCTGTCAGGCCAACGTAGGCGGCTCGATCAAACAGCTTGGTGGCACTGGCTTGTGCGCCGGTGTCCAGGTTGATGCCGGTTTCCAGATTGAAAATTGCGGACAGGCCACCACCCAGATCGTCATTGCCCCGCAAGCCGAAACGGCTGGTGTTGTTGACCCCGCTGCTGATGGCACTGGCCGAGCCGACCGCCGCCGCATTGCTGGCGCTCAGGCCGTCGGTGTAGCGCACACTGGCATCGGTGATGCCATAAAGGGTCAAGGTGCTTTGGGCACTGGCGGTACAGGCGCAGGCCAGCAGCGACAGTGTGGCGCACGCTTTGGGGAAAAGGGTTTGATGTTTCATGATGAAGCGTTGTCTCCAGGTTGGTTATTGCTCAAGCTTTGTGCCCTTTCTTTGAAGGATGGCATGGCATGGGGCGAATGATCGAACAAGCCAGACTGTTTGTGAATTGCATATTTAAGATGGATTGATCCACAATACGCATCAATTAAAAAGAGGAAACTCCCATGGCGATGAACTTTGATTTGAATGATTTGATGGCCTTCAAGGCCGTGGCTGAGCTGGGCAGTTTTCGCAAGGCGGCCGAGTCGGTGCACATCTCGCAGCCGGCCTTCAGCCGCCGCATTGACAAACTGGAGCAGGCCTTGGGGGTGCGCCTGCTGGAGCGCACCACACGGCGGGTCAACCTGACCACCGTGGGGCGCGATTTTGAACGCCAGCTGCGGCAGATTCTGGATGCGCTTGACACCACGCTACTGGGGATTCGGGGCGTGGCGGCGACCCGCATGGGGGAGGTTACGGTGGCCTGTGTGCCCTCGGCGGTGAACTATTTTTTGTCACGGGTGATCACGCTTTACCACGAGCGATTTCCGAAAATTCGGGTCAAGATCATTGATGACAGTGCCAATGAGGTGTTGATCGCCGTGGCCCGGGGTGAGGCCGACTTTGGCCTGAATTTCATGGGGGCACAAGAGAACGATGTGGAGTTTGAACCCCTGCTGGAAGAGCAGTTTGTGGCCGCTTGCCGCCGCGACCACCCGCTGGCCAGCAAGAAGCAGGTGCGCTGGGCCGAATTGGCCGAGTACGACTACATCACTGTCGGCAAGTCCTCGGGCAACCGGCTGCTGCTGGATCAGGCGCTGGCTGGTTTGCCGCTCCAGCCACACAGCCTGTACGAAACCCAGCACGGCACTACCACGATTGGCTTGGTGGAAGCCGGACTGGGTGTGGCGGTGGTGCCGGCCATGGCCATGCCGTCCAAAGACCACCCGTTGCTGGTCAGCGTTCCGCTGGTCGACCCGGTGGTGAAGCGCAAGATGGGGCTGATCCGGCGGCGTTCTTCGCTGCTGTCACCGGCAGCGCAACAGCTCTACGATTTGTGTGCGGAAATGCAGGTCAAGAAAAGTCGGTCTGCAACATCACGCTGATCGCGTGCATGTGACAAAAAATCCGATTGACGACAAAGACCTACCCATGCCCCAAATGGGTCTTCGGCTTTACCGTGCGTAAAGCCCGCTGATTTTTCAACGCACTCAGGCCAGCTGGAGGAAGTCCAGCGCCTGATCCAGATGCTGGTCAAAGTCACTCAGCGCGTGGTCACCACCGGGCAGCAGTTTGACGGTGGCCCCAGGGTAATGGGCCAGCATCTCGCGCCAGTCCAGCACCTCGTCGCCCTTGGCGATCACCGCAAAGTAGCGCCCGGGCAGGCTGATGCGGGCAATTTCCTGGGCTTTGAGTTCGTCCACATGCGACTGGTCAAAGGTGAAGTGTTGCTGCGGGTCGTGCCATAAGGTGTGTTCACCAATCTGTGCAGCCAGGTCGCGGGCCGGGTGGACGGCGGGGTTGAGCAGCACCGCTTTGCAGCCCAGACGCTCGGCCAGCCAGGTGGCATAAAAGCCGCCCAGCGACGAGCCCATCACCGCCATGGACTCGTGCGGCCAATCGGCAACGGCCTGCAACACCTCGTTCATCGCCTGCCGGGGTGATGGCGGAAGTGCCGGGCACAGCCAGGTCACACCAGGGTGGCGGCTGGCCACGGCGGCGGCCGTCTTTTGTGCTTTGGCAGAGGACGGCGAAGAGCGAAAGCCGTGCAGGTAGAGCAGATGGGTGGTGCGCATGACAGGGTTGCCTTCAGCCTTGCGCCACCGGGCGGCTCGGGTCACTGCACCAGGCGCTCCAGCTCCCGGCATACAGCGCGGTGCGTCCCAGGCCAGCCACTTCCATAGCGATCAGGTTGGGTACGGCGCTGACCCCGCTGCCGCAGTGGTGTACCACCGTGGCCGGGTCGCGGCCTGCCAGCAGGGCATCAAACTCGGCGCGCAACTGGGCTGCTGGTTTGAAAAAACCGTTCGCATCCAGATTGAGTGCAAACGGGCGATTCAGCGCACCGGGAATGTGACCGGCCACCGGGTCGAGCGGCTCGACTTCACCTTTGAAGCGCGGTGTGGCGCGGGCATCAAGAATGGTTTGGCTGGGGTGGCCCAATTCTTTCACTATGGTTTCTGTAGCTGTTAGCGCACATTGAGCGGGGGCTAGAGGGTAATTTTGCTCATGAACAGGGTGGTTTTCCGCTGCGCCACTTTCAACTGGGCCACCTGCCGCTTGCCAGGCTTGCCAGCCACCATCAAGCACTGCCACGGCTTCATGCCCGGCCCACTTCAGCATCCACCACAGGCGACCGCTGTAGTTCACGCCCTGGCGGTCATAGACCACGGCCTGGGTGTCAGGGGTCAAACCCACGCTGCCCAGCCAGGCGGCAAAGGCTTCGCGTGAGGGCAGCGGGTGGCGGCCACCGCTGGCGGCATCGGGCGCGCCGTGCACGCTCAGGTGGCGATCCAGGTCGGCACGCACCGCACCGGGGATATGGGCTTGGGCGTATTGGGCATCTCCGGCGGCGGGGTTCATCAGCTCAAAACTGCAGTCAAACACCATGCAGGGTTGGCCGCTGGTTTGCAGGGTCTGGAGTTGGTCAACAGAAATCAGGGTGGTGTACATGGGTTTCCTTGTGTCATGGCAATGTGAAGGCCATTTTAGGAACGGAGGGACGGACTGACACGGTTCAGTGTTCTTCCGCTGGGGTGTCAGGCAGCACACGGGTGCGCAAAATGGTGGCGGCCACGCCGCTGGCCACAATCAAGCCCATGCCAGCCCAGCCGATCAGCGGAATTTGATCATCAAACAGCAACAAGCTGTAAAGGGCCGAAAACACAATGCCGGCGTATTGCAAATTGGCCACCAGCAGGGTGGCTCCGCGGCTGTAGGCGCGGGTCATGCTCCATTGCCCCAGTGTGGCCAGAATGCCAATTGGAATCAGCCAGGCTGCCGCTTGCCAGCTCACACTGTGCCAAGGGGTAAAGCCGTTCCAGCTCACCGCCAGCAAACCCGCCAGCGTGGTGCCCAGAGAAAAATAAAACACGGTGCGGCCTTCGGGCTCACCGGCCTTGCCCAGGGCGGTGACTTGCAAATACGCCATGGCCGCGCCCATACCCGAGAGCAGGCCCAGCAGCCCGGCAAACAGCTGGTTTTGATCGAGGGTGGGGCGCAGCATCATCACCACACCGGCAAAACCAGCCAGCACGGTGGCCATCAGCGGGCCTTGGCGGCTGCTTTGGCCATACAGCATGGCTCCGCCCACCACAAAAGCGGCCACCCACACACCACTCATGTAATTCAGCGTCATGGCCGTAGCCAGGGGCAGGTGGGCAATGGCGTAGAACCAGGTGGCCAGTGAGAACACACCAATCGCCGTGCGCCAGGCGTGCATCCAGGGCACCGGGGTGATCAGCGCCGTGCCCCGTGCACGCAGCACCAGCGCCATAAAAATCACACTGACCAGGCCACGGTAAAACACCAGTTCGGCCAGACCAAAGCTGCTGGAGGCGATCTTGATGCCCACCGCCATGCTGGCAAAAAAGAAGGCCGCCAGAACCATCCAGAGTGCTTGCATGGAAATTTATAAGAGAAATTGACCTCTAGCGCTTGTATGATAAGCGCAAGAAGCTATTAATAAAGGAGCAATCTCAGAGCCCTTGTGGCCCCATCTGCTTGCGGTACCACTCGTGAAAGTGTTGCATGCCATCTTCCATCGGGCTTTGGTACGGGCCGACTTCGTTGTCGCCGCGTTGCAGCAGGGCCTTGCGGCCGGCATCCATACGTTCGCCAATCTCGTCGTCCTCGATGCAGGTTTCCATGTAGGCCGCTTGCTGGGCTTCGATGAATTCACGCTCAAAGGCCGCAATTTCTTCGGGGTAGAAAAACTCCACCTGGTTGAGGGTCTTGTGGGGCCCCATCGGGTGCAGGGTCGAGACGGTCAACACATGCGGATACCACTCGACCATGATGTGCGGGTAGTAGGTGAGCCAAATGGCCCCACGTTCGGGCTGCTGGCCGCCACGGTAGGCCATCAGGGCATCGTGCCAGCGTTGGTAGACCGGTGAGCCCGGCTTGCCAAAGGCCTTGGAAACCCCCACGGTCTGCACCGAGAACTGTTCGCCAAACTGCCAGCGCAGGTCGTCACAGGTGACAAAGCTGCCCAAACCCGGGTGAAACGGGCCGACGTGGTAGTCCTCCAGATACACCTCAATGAAGGTCTTCCAGTTGTAGTTGCATTCATGCAACTCCACCCGGTCGAGCACATAGCCGGAAAAATCCAGCGTGCTGCCTTCTTGCATGCCGGCCAGATCGGCAGCCATGTCGCGGCCATTGTCTTCAAACAGCAGGCCGTTCCATTCGCGTAAGGCGGTGTTGCCCAGGTTCAGACAGGGGTCGGTGGCGAAATGGGGTGCGCCAATCAGCTGGCCCGCAGGCGTGCTGCTCGTGGGGCTGCCCGCGCTGTAAGTCCAGCGGTGCAGTGGGCACACCACATTGCCACCGCTGGCGGCCAGATTGCCGTGGCCTTTGAGCATGATGGCCTGGCGATGGCGGCAGACGTTGGAGATCAGCTCAATGCCGGTGGGCGTGCGCACCAGGGCACGGCCTTCGCCTTCCTGGGCCAGGGTGGCGTAGTCGCCTACGTGGGGCACACTTAGGGCGTGACCCACGTAACGTGGTCCCCGCTGGAAAAGGGTTTGTAATTCGCGCTGGTACAGCGCTTCATCAAAATAAGAACTAACTGGTAGTTGGCCGTTGGCCTGCTGCAGTTGAAGACTTAAATCAGACATGGGTGACCTGACCTAAAGACTCCCCACAGGGAGAGGCACCGAAGTGCTGAACAAAGAATCCAGCCGGGGCTGGCGCAAGGAGGTGGGGATTGTACTCAGTGATCTGTGCGGCTGGGGGCAGATATTGCCAGATGACCAGCGCTACAGTCCGGTTTGCCTTATGGACGATGAAATCGCTGATGTCCCATTTATGGCGAGTGCTGGCGGGCTGCCGTTCTGGGCGTTGCGAGTGCGGCTTGATTCAGGGCTTTTATGCATGCATGATCCGTGGTGCGCAGCGTTCATCGCCGTTCAGAGCCTAATATCGTTGTCAATTCCTCGAGAAACAACTTTTTTTCCAGCGGTTCAGTTGGGGTAAGGACTTCTAGCCAATGTCTTCCACTGGGCGTTGTTTGATCTTGATCCAATCCATATCGAAGAAGTACTTCAAAGACACGCGCTCGGCTAGCTTTCGAGTTTCGGCCCTCTCTTCGATTTGCAAGTGCAAGGACAGCGCGCCAATCAGCGGTGGCACCTCGTCCTAGAAGTGCTTCTATGACTGCAGTGCCAGAATAGCTGTGTTGAATGGTCGACAACAATGCAGTTGTCAGTTCGCCATTTGCGTTGAAATCACTGTGGAGAATCAAGAGGAGCTTCAAACACTCTTGCGCGTCTTCATCTGCACCCTGATAGTTCGTAGCAAACTCTTTGATGGCCGAAGTGCCGTGGAGCTTATTTTGAAGCCCGTGTTGGATCAACAGCTTTAGAACGGCATTGGCCCTCCCAGGTGATCTGGCGGCAGCAATTAGCGCGGATGCATGATTGCTGCCTTCATCAACCTCAAGATTCGGATCAGCACCTGAATTCAATAGAAGTTCGACCATTTTCGGATTGCCGCTTCGAGTAGCTTGAATGAGCGCAGTTGTTCGTTGGCTGTCTTCACCAACCTTAAGATTCGGATCAGCGCCTGAATTCAATAGAAGTTCGACCATTTTCGGATTGCCGCTTCGAGTAGCTTCAATGAGTGCCGTTGAATTCCTTGTTGTTTCGTTGATTTTTGCATCAGTTGCCAAGGCTGCACTTGCCATCTGAGTGTCCCCATCCTGAGCTGCGCGCATTAAAAAGGTCGTTTCAGTGGCGTTGATCCGAACATGTGTATTGACGTTTGCTCCAGATTTAATGAGTATTCTGAACAGTTCCACATCGTGAGACGTTTTCGCGCAGGAAGTCGATCGACCTGAGAGGGTTAGCATCAACGCATTAGCAAGTGTTGTCTGCCGGTCTTCCTTTGACATTGGCTGGGCAAGTAGCGTCAAGACATCGTCATACTGCCTATCGGCAACGGCGTTAAGCAGATCCGAGCCAAAGTTATGGTTACAAGCTGGCACTGCCGCAGCAACTGAAGGAAACAGTGTCAACCAAGCGAATAGGAATAGGAAAGCACAAGTTTTTTTCATATCGGATAACTCCCCATAACCCAGTCACGTCGGGTTAGCGCAGCGTAACCCGACATCTTCATGCCCTGCCGCATCTTTTTCTGCCACTTCATCAGGCTCCCGTCGGGTTACGCGCTAACAGTATCTACGGGGAGCTTGCGGGTTTAGGCTTGTTCCAGAAACCGCTGGGCATCCAGCGCGGCCATGCAGCCGGTACCGGCGCTGGTGATGGCCTGGCGGTAGACATGGTCTTGCACATCACCGGCGGCAAAAATGCCGGGCACGCTGGTTTGGGTGGCAAAACCCTTGTTGCCGCCCTGGGTCACGATGTAGCCGTTTTCCATGGCGAGCTGACCAGCAAATATTTCGGTGTTGGGCGCGTGGCCAATGGCAATGAAGCAGCCTTTGAGCGCCACGTCTTCGCTAGCCCCAGTATGGACATTTTTCAGGCGCACGCCGGTGACACCGCTGGCATCACCCAGCACCTCGTCCAGCGTGCTGTGGGTTTTGAGCTCGATTGTGCCGGCGGCCACTTTTTCCATCAGTTTGTCGATCATGATCGGCTCGGCGCGGAACTTGTCGCGGCGGTGGATCAGGACAACCTTGGAGGCAATGTTGGACAAATACAGCGCTTCTTCCACCGCCGTATTGCCGCCGCCGACCACACCCACCACATCACCACGGTAAAAGAAGCCGTCGCAGGTGGCGCAGCCAGACACACCACGGCCCATGAAGGCGGATTCGGACGGCAGACCCAGGTACTTGGCCGAGGCCCCGGTGGCCAGAATCAGCGCGTCGCAGGTGTAGGTGCCGCTGTCACCAGTCAAAGTGAAGGGGCGTTTGGAAAAATCAACCTGGTTGATGTGGTCAAACACGATTTCGGTCTTGAAGCGCTCGGCATGGGCCAAAAAGCGCTGCATCAGGTCGGGGCCTTGCACACCGTCCACATCGGCTGGCCAGTTGTCGACCTCGGTGGTGGTCATCAGCTGACCACCCTGGGCGATGCCGGTGATCAACAGGGGCTGCAGGTTGGCGCGGGCGGCGTAAATGGCCGCCGTGTAGCCCGCCGGGCCGGAGCCGAGAATGAGAACTTGGGTGTGCTTGATGTCAGCCATGGTGGACCTTTCTTAAGTCTGTCTAAGTTGAATGCAGCAGCCGTGTACAGTAGTGGGTGAAACCAAGTGGCTATTGGTGCACGCTGGTTGGGTTTGAATGGGGAAGTTATAGGGGGATTATCGGATGGCAGTGCTTACCAATCTTGATCTGCTGCGCAGAGTCAGTATTTTTTCTGAGCTTACTGACCATCAGATGGGACAGCTGGCCGATGCTGTGACCAAGCGACGTGTCAAGCGTGGTGAGCTGATTGTGGAGCAGGGTAAAAAAAGCAACGCCTTGTTCATCATCCTGTCCGGCAAGGCGCGTGTGGTCATGACCGACCGGCGTGGCAAGGAGGTTATTCTGGATGTGATTGGTTCGGGCGACTATGTGGGTGAGATCAGTCTGATTGATGGCAATAGCCATTCCGCCAACGTGCAGGCCGATACCCAATGTGACTTGCTGGTGCTGGGGCGTGAGGAATTTAACCGCTGTCTGATGAGTAACCACGCCATGGCGCACTCGGTGATCCAGGGCCTGGTGCACCGTTTACGTAATGCCGATGCCAAGATCAGCTCGCTGGCCTTGATGGATGTGTACGGTCGGGTGGCACAGTCGCTCATGGCCTCGGCCGAAGTGGTGGGTGAGCACGAATTGCTGATCCGGCAAAAAATCACCCGCCAAGACATTGCCAAAAAGGTGGGGGCCTCACGTGAAATGGTCAGCCGGGTGATGCGTGATTTTGAAGACCAAGGATTTATCTGCACCAACCAAGATGGTTCCATCTCTCTGACTGAACGCCGTGCCGTCGCGCGCTGACACGGCCTTACCCATGAGTTATTCACTTCACACTTTGCGCATGGATCGACCACGCACTGCACCGGTAGAACGTTCGGTGTGGGCACGATTTGCCAACGAGGTATTTCTGGTGCTGGGTTTTGCCGGGCTGGTGCTGTGGCTGCTGGCATTGGGCACGTATTCCTTGCAGGATGCGGCCTGGTCCACTTCGGGCACGGGCGACGTGTTGCTCAATCGTGCGGGCTGGGTCGGTGCATGGATCGCGGATATCAGTTATTTCCTGTTCGGCTTTTCAGTCTGGTGGTGTGTGGCGGCGGGCTGGCGGGTCTGGCTGTCGGCCTTTGCCAGCTGGTTGCGTGGGCAGGACAAGCTGGCCAATACCTCGCCTGGCGCGCCGGTGTCGGCATGGCCAGTGCGCCGGGTGTTGTTCTGGTTGGGCCTGGCGTTGTTGATAGTGGCCAGCACGGTGCTGGAATGGACACGTTTCTACAGCCTGGAGCCCCGTTTGCCCGGCCACAGTGGCGGCATTCTGGGCTACCTGCTCGGCCCGCTGGCGGTGCACTGGCTGGGCTTTGCCGGCGCTGCCCTGGCGGCCATTGTGCTGGGTGTGCTGGGCACGTCGGTGGTGTTCGGTTTTTCCTGGATACAGGTGGCGGAGCGCCTGGGGGCCTGGTTGTTTGGCAAGATTGAAAACCGGCGTGAGCAGCGCGAGGTGGAACAGGACAAAGCCCTCGGCCAGCGGGCCGCCAAAGAGCGTGCTGAAGTGCTGGTGGAAGAGCGCCAGGAGCAAGCCGAGCATCGGCCGGTATCCATCAGGATCGAGCCGGTGGTGGCGGAGGTGCCAAAAAGTGAGCGGGTCGTCAAAGAGCGGCAAAAAACGCTGTTTGTCGACCCGAGCGACAGCAAACTGCCGCAGGTGGACTTGCTTGATGCCGCTCTGGCCCGCCAGGAAACCGTGGCCCCCGAGACGCTGGAGATGACCAGCCGCATGATCGAGAAAAAGCTCAAGGACTTCGGTGTGGATGTGGAAGTGGTGCTGGCCCAGCCCGGCCCGGTCATCACCCGCTATGAAATTGAGCCCGCCACCGGGGTCAAGGGCTCGCAGATTGTCGGCCTGGCCAAAGACCTGGCCCGCAGTTTGAGCCTGGTGTCGATCCGCGTGGTGGAAACCATTCCGGGCAAAACCACCATGGCGCTGGAGTTGCCCAACGCCAAGCGGCAAACCATCAAGCTGTCTGAAATCCTGGGCTCCCAAACCTACCACGAGGGTAAATCCCTGCTGACCATGGGCTTGGGCAAAGACATTGTTGGCAAACCGGTGGTGGCCGATCTGGCCAAAATGCCGCACGTGCTGGTGGCCGGTACCACCGGCTCGGGCAAATCGGTGGGGATCAACGCCATGATCCTGAGCCTGCTCTACAAAGCCGAGGCGCATGACGTGCGTCTGCTCATGATCGACCCCAAGATGCTGGAAATGTCGGTGTATGAAGGCATTCCGCACCTGCTGTGCCCGGTGGTGACCGACATGAAACAAGCCGCCAACGGCCTGACCTGGTGTGTGGCTGAGATGGAGCGCCGCTACAAACTCATGAGCAAAATGGGAGTGCGCAACCTGGCCGGTTTCAACGCCAAGTGGGACGAGGCCAAGGCGCGTGGCGAATTCATCTACAACCCCTTCAGCCTGACCCCCGAGAGCCCTGAGCCGATTGAGCGCCTGCCGCACATCGTGGTGGTGATCGACGAGCTGGCCGACCTGATGATGGTGGTGGGCAAGAAGATTGAGGAGCTGATTGCCCGGCTGGCGCAAAAAGCCCGTGCCGCCGGTATTCACCTGATTCTGGCCACCCAGCGCCCCAGCGTGGACGTGATCACCGGCCTGATCAAGGCCAATATTCCGACCCGCATCGCGTTCCAGGTCAGCAGCAAGATCGACAGCCGCACCATCCTTGACCAGATGGGGGCCGAGGCCTTGCTTGGCATGGGCGACATGCTCTACATGCCCAGCGGCACCGGTCTGCCGATCCGCGTGCACGGCGCCTTTGTCAGCGACGACGAAGTGCACCGCGTGGTCACCTACCTGAAAAGCCAGGGTGAGCCCAACTACATTGACGGCATTCTGGAAGGCGGCACGGTTGACGGTGAAGACGGTGCTATGGCTGATGGCAACGGCACGGGCGGTGGTGAAAAAGACCCACTCTATGATCAGGCGGTGGAAATTGTCCTTAAGAACCGCAAGGCCAGTATTTCACTGGTGCAGCGCCACCTCAAGATCGGCTACAACCGGGCAGCGCGGCTGGTGGAAGACATGGAAAACGCTGGCCTGGTCAGCAGCATGAGCACCAGCGGCCAGCGTGAAATTTTGGTACCCGCACGCAACGAATAAGTCGGAACCGCCGAGGGGCTTGTTCACAACCCCCCATTCAAAGGATATTCATGAAACGAATTGCTCTGTTAATGATAGCTACTTATGCTTGTATATCAAGCGCTACAGGTCTAAATAGCCTTGAAGTTTTTATCAAAACCGTGAAAACCGGCAAGGCTGACTTCAGCCAGGTGGTGACCTCACCGGCCAAAGATGGTCAGGCTCCCAGGGTCAAAACTTCGACCGGGCAGTTTGAATTTGCCCGGCCGAACCGTTTCCGCTTCAACTACACCAAGCCGTTTGAGCAAACCATCGTGGCCGATGGCCAAACCCTGTGGCTGTACGACGTGGATCTGAACCAGGTGACAGCGCGCCAGCAAGCCAGTGTGCTGGGCACCACCCCGGCCGCGCTGATTGCCTCTGCCGCCGATGTACAAGCCCTGAAGGCCGATTTTGTGCTGGCCGATGCGCCCGACAAAGACGGCTTGCAATGGGTCACCGCCACACCCAAGGCCAAAGAAGGCCAATTGCAGTCGGTGCGGGTAGGCTTCAGCGCGTCAGCCGATGGCCAAAGCAGCACGCTGGCGGTGCTGGAGATTCTGGACAGCTTTGGCCAACGCTCGGTGCTGAGCTTCAAGCAGTTTCAGACCAATCCGGCTTTGCCCGCCGGTGCTTTTGTCTTCAAACCCCCGGCCGGGGCGGACGTGATCAAGCAGTAAGGCGCTGCGGAATCCGCAGGGTGAAGGTGGTGACACCCTGTGCCGAGCTGGCGCGGATGCTGCCGCCGTGGGCGCTGACGATGGATTGGGTGATGGCCAGCCCCAGGCCGGTGCCTTCACTGCGACCTTCACTGTCTCGATGGCGTGCCGAATCGGCCCGGAAAAAACGGTCAAACACCCGCTCCAGGTGCTCCGGCGCAATGGTTTCACCCCGGTTGGTGACGGTGATTTCAAGCTGATCGGCCAGGTTTTGGAGTTCCACCCGGATCACGCTGCCCACCTGGGCGTGGCGTACCGCGTTGGAGATCAGGTTGCTCAGGGCGCGGCGCATCATCAGGCGGTCGGCCAGCAGGCTGGCTTCACCGCTCAACTGCAAAGACAGGTTTTTTTCTTCGGCCAGCATCTCAAAATAGTCCAGCACGGCGCGCACCTCTTGCGCCATGGGCAGCATTTCAAGCTGCGGCAACACCAGCCCGTGGTCAGCCTTGGCCAGCAGCAGCATGTCGGCAATCATGCGGGCCATACGCTCAAACTCTTCGGCGTTGGATTCCAGCACGTTGCGGTAGTCGTCGGCGTTGCGTGCGCGAGACAAGGCCACCTGGGTTTGCGTCATCAAGTTGCTTACTGGTGTGCGTAACTCGTGGGCAATGTCTGATGAAAACTCTGACAGGCGACCAAACGCCTCTTCCAGCCGGGCCAGCATGTCGTTGAGGGTGTGGGCCAGCTCAGCCAGTTCGATGGGCATACTTTCTACCTGCAGGCGGTGGCTGAGCTGCTGAGCTGTGACCCCCTGGGCCTGCGCCCGCATGGCCCGCAGGGGGGCCAGGCCACGGCGCACGGCCCACCAGCCCAACACCGCCATCACTACCGCAGCCCCGGCCACAAACCACCACAGGGTGTGCAAAAACGCCTGCATAAAAGCCTGGTGATGGCCTATGTCGATGGCGGCGGCCACAAACACTTTTTGGGGCCGACCCTGTACGTCTTGGACCGCTGTGGGAATCTGTGCCGTCAGCACGCGGTAGGTTTGGGCTCCCTGTGGCCACAAGACGGCATGTGGGCTGGCCTTGGCCACCAGTTGTTGGGGCTCAAAACGGGCGTTGGCGGTGGCGAACAGCACGGTCTGGTCGGCATCCAGCAGCATCACCTCCAGACCATGGTGCCCGACCAGTGAGCGAGCCAACTGGTGCGCCAGACCCGTCAAATCTTGCTGATTGGCCACACTGTGCAGGGCTTGGCTGATCAGCTCCATCTTGCCAGAGAGCACTTCCATGTCCAGGTCTTCAAAGTGCTGTTCGACCAAACTGGCCACCACCGCCCCCAGACCCAGCAGCACGGCGCTGGCAATGGCCACAAACAGCAGGGTCAGGCGTTGTGCCAGGGGCAGGGCGCTCAAACGGGGCAGGTGAGCTGCGCTCAAAGTGGTGACTCCAGCACGTAGCCCATGCCCCGCACGGTGCGAATCAGTTTGGGCTCAAACGCATCGTCCACCTTGGCGCGCAGGCGGCGCATGGCGACCTCGATCACGTTGGTGTCACTGTCAAAGTTCATGTCCCACACCTGCGACGCAATCAGCGAGCGCGGCAGTACCTCACCCTGGCGGCGCAGCAGCAGCTCCAGCAGGGCAAATTCCTTGGCGGTCAGGTCAATACGCTGGCCAGCGCGGGTGACCCGTCGGCGCAGCAAGTCCAGCTCCAGGTCGGCCACCCGCAAAAAAGGGTCGGTGGGTGTTTTGCTGCCCCGGCGCATCAGCGTGCGCACCCGGGCCAGCAGTTCGGAAAAGGCAAAGGGTTTGAGCAGGTAGTCGTCCGCACCCAGCTCCAGCCCCTTGACGCGGTCATCCACGGCATCCCGGGCGGTCAAAAACATCACCGGCATGTCTTTGCCGGAACGGCGAATACCGGCCAGGACACCCCAGCCGTCGATACCTGGCAGCATCACATCCAGAATGGCCAGCTCGTAGCTTTCGGTCAAGGCCAGGTGCAGGCCGTCCACGCCGTTGCGCGCCAAGTCCACGGTGAAACCGGCTTCACTCAGGCCTTGTTTCAGGTAGTCACCGGTTTTGGGTTCGTCTTCGACGATCAGGATTTTCATGGGTGGGGGCTTATAACCTGGGTTCATTGCAATGGGCCTGGCTATTCTGCCTGCGTTGCTCGCCTGGCTGGCCGCCGGTGCCGCAAGATAACAAACTTGTCATCTTCCCGACAGCTGGCTGTGGGGCTGGGAATTGGATACTGGCTGCGCTGAGTAATTCACTGGTTTCATGGGATTCTCAATATGCTATTAAATACAGAGCTACTTACGCTTGTTTTATAAGCACTAGAGGCCTAAAGTACCTATAATTTTGAAGACTGGAGTATGCATGCAACGCCGCCACTTTATTCAAACGGCCAGCCTCGCGCTGGCTGTCGGTTCAAGCTGGAGCCTGAGCGCTTTGGCCAAGGTTCAACCCACCGTGGAGGTCTGGAAAACCGCCACTTGCGGCTGTTGCCACGACTGGGTCGCGCACATGCAAGCCAACGGCTTTACCGTGGTGACACACGATGTGAGTGAATCGGCCAAATCAGCCAAACGCGCCAGTGTGGGTATTCCGGCACAACTGGGCTCATGCCATACGGCGCTGGTCAATGGTTATGCGCTGGAAGGCCATGTGCCCGCCAGCGATGTGCACCGCTTGCTGAAAGAGCGGCCCCAAGCCGCAGGCTTGAGCGTGCCCGGAATGCCCATTGGCTCACCGGGTATGGATGGCCCGGCCTATGGCGGGCGCAAGGATGCCTATGCCAGCTTGTTGGTGCGCCGGGATGGCAGTTCCAGCGTTTTCCAGGCGCATTAAGCCAGAATTTTTGCCTTGACCACGCCCATTGATGAGCCTTTGAAAGCCCCCTAAACATGATGATGAATACGCTGATGCCACGCCGCTCCGTGCTGGCGACCCTGTCTACCTTGCCCTGGCTGGGCAGCGCCTGGGCACAAGGCACGATGGCCCATGACATGTCGGCCATGTCCCATGCCGTGCCTGGTGGCGCAGTAGCAGCCACGGTGCTGGCCCCGGTCGAAGCGATTGCCGCCGGTGCGCCTTTGGCGGTGCTGAAAAAACTCGTCAACACCAGCCCCCAGCCAGGGCTGTTTCGCGCCACTTTGCGTGCTGCGCCGGTATCGCTGGCAGTGCTGCAAGACGGCACCCCCACCGAGTTCTGGGCTTACAACAACAGCCTGCCCGGCCCGCTGATCGAGGTGATGGAGGGCGACACGGTAGAGATTGAATTCATCAACGCCTTGTCGCAGCCGAGCACCATCCACTGGCATGGCTTGCCGGTACCGCCGGAGCAAGACGGCAACCCGCAGGACGCGGTGCCTGCAGGTGGGCGGCGCGTCTATCGCTTCAAACTGCCGCTGAACTGTGCCGGCACTTACTGGTATCACCCGCACCCACATGGCTTCACCGCCGAGCAGGTCTACCGCGGACTGGCGGGCTTGTTCATCGTGCGGACCAAGAACGACCCGCTTAAAAGCATCCCCGAGCGGCATCTGGTCTGCTCAGACCTCAAACTGGGCGCGGATGGCCGTATTGCCGCCAACGACATGAATGACGAGATGAACGGGCGCGAAGGCCAGTTTGCACTGGTGAATGCGCAGCGCCAGCCGGTGTTGACGTTTGATGCCGGTGGCCGTGAGCGCTGGCGCATCTGGAACGCCAACAGCGCACGTTACCTGCGGCTGAGCTTGCCGGGAGCACGGTTCACGCTGGTCGGCACCGACGGTGGTCTGTTGGGCAAACCGGTCACCGGCCTGACCGAATTGCAGATGACCGCGGCCGAGCGCATCGAGGTGATTGTGGAGGCTCCTGCGGGCGGTGGTGTGGTGGGCCTGGTGACCGAGCCGGTGGAGCGCGGCAAGATGGGCGAGGTGTCGCCAGAGCACCCCATCACCTTGCTGAATGTGGATTTTTCCGCCGTGAAACCCGAACGCCTGGCCGCCTTGCCCAAGCTGCCAGGCAGCCTGCGCCGCATCCAGCCACTGGGCGCAGCCAAGGCCAAAAAGCGCGTGGTGTTCTCGGAAGAAATGTCGATGGCCGGGGGTGTGCACAGCATGAAGTTTCTGGTCAACGGTCAAAACTTTGACATGCAGCGGGTCGATTTCACCAGCCGCATCCACGAGGTGGAGCTGTGGGAAATTGTGAACCAGTCCGACATGGACCACCCGTTTCACATTCACGGCACGCAGTTCCAGGTGTTAGAGCGTGAGCTGGACGGCCAGGTCACGCCTGAGCCGCTGCTGGCCTGGCGCGACATGGTCAACACCCGCTCTGGCGAGATAGTGCGGGTGAAGCTGGTGCAGCGCCACAAGGGCTTGCGTATGTTTCACTGCCACATTCTGGAACACGAAAACGCCGGGATGATGGGGCAAGTCCAGGTGATTTGACCTGGCTGCCACCATCGGCTAAGCCCCATCCACAGGATGTGGATGGGATACCGTTTTTCGGCAAGGGCAGAACGACGCAGGCAGGTGTTATTTGGCCAGTAAATTGGTGCCAGCTGCACCAATGGATACATAGGCCAAGGTCCCACGAACGATCGCATTCAGGTTGCTGGTGGTCCCGGTGGCGGCACTTGCCGTCCAGGTCACGGCATCGGTACTGGTCATCACGTTTCCGCCTGCGCCAACAGCCACCAACTGTGTGCCATAGGTCACGGCCTTCAAGTCCATGGCCAATGGGGAAACTTGTGATGTCCAGGTGCTGCCATCCGCGCTGCTCAAGACCGTGCCGGACGAACCGACGGCCACGAAGGCACTGGCGCCATAGGTGACACCGCGCAAGTCAGTCACGACATTGGATGTGACCGCTGTCCAATTCAGGCCATCGGTACTCCGTAATACCGTGCCAGCCGCACCCACGGCGACCCATGTGCCGGTAGCGCTGCTGTACGTCACCCCATACAAGGCATTGCTGGTGGCGGGACTCGTGACTGCGGCAGACCAGGTGATGCCATCCGGGCTGGTGATGATGGTGCCGTTGGCCCCAACGGCCACCGTCAAGTTGATGGAGTTGCTGGCAACGGCATACAGGTTTTGTGTGGTCCCGGAGGTTTGTGCTGTCCAGGTCACGGCATCACTGCTGACCAGTACCAGGCCCGCATCCCCCACCAGCTTGTACGTCCCGAAATAGGAGGCCCCGTTCAGATTGCTGCTGGTGGTGTAGTTGATGGCGCTCCAGGTGGCCCCATCCGTACTGGAATACATGGCACCGGAGGCCCCCGCCGCCACATAGCTGCTGCCGAACATGGCACTACGCAACTCCCTGGCATCGGTTGCGCTGCCCAAGCTCCAGGTTGAGCCGGCCAGCATGGGTGTGGCGGTGACAGGTGTTGTGCCAGGCCCACCTGGCCCGCCACCCGTTCTGCCGTTCACCGAGAACGAATAACTGACACCGTTGGTCAGACCGGATGCCACATAGGGCGATGTGACGTTGATCATGGAAACCCCACCCGGCAGGCCAATCCAGCCCCCCATACTGGCGGTGCTGGCGGGAACCACGCTGGTGGGGGCGTAGAAGATCCAGTATTCAACGCCGGAAACCATATCCCAGGAGATGGTGACGGTCGATTCGGTGGCTATGGCCTTCAGTCCTGATGCCGCGGGTGATGGAGACCCCCCACCGCCACAGGCGACTAATACCAGCAACGTAAGCCATACGGTCGTGATCAACTTGAGGGCGCGTAAAAGCATATTTGTAATTCCAGATAAAGACGGTTTCAATTTGTATGGCATTCAAGAACATGCAAGCCGGGTTCTGAATGGTGTTTAAACACACAGGTGGCTATTTTGAAGCCAAAGCGACTTCGCATTCAAATTATCAAGTTGAGCATGATGCTCTTGGGCGGTTCTACCGTAAAGCTGAGGTAAACCAAGGCCCCAAGCGCACGAGGGGAGGTGTTGGCTGCCAGATAACAAAGATGTCACTTTCCCGACAGCTGCCTGTGGGGAAGGCCATCTGATACTGATGGCCTGGAGTTGATCATGCATTTCTTGGTTTCTTGCCTGTGCATGTTTCATGGCCATCTTCTGGAACACAAAAACGCCGGGTGATGGGACAAGTCAACATTATTTAAAGGAAATCAGATGAAAGCGCTTGTATTACCTGCGGTAGCAGCTCTTGTTTTTGTAGCGTCCGGGGCGGCCTTTGCACAGATGGATCACAGCATGCATGGCGCAGCGATGGTCAAACCCGTGACCGCAACCGCAGCCACCCCCAAGGCGGATGCCACGGCCATGGGTGAAGGCGAGGTTAAAAAAGTCAACAAAGCCAGAGGCACGGTCACCCTGACACATGGGGCCTTGCCCAACGGCATGCCGCCCATGACCATGGCCTACAAGGTCAAAGAGGCCAGCTGGCTGGATCAGCTGCAAGCGGGGCAAAAAATCCGCTTCGCCACCGACCCGGCCGATGGTGGCATGACGGTGACACGGTTTGAGCTGGTCAAGTAACTCCATTTCACCGCAGCGTTTGTCTGGCTTGTGTTTCAGCCGGGCGGATGCGGGGCATTTACCCAAGGGGCGACCCATGCAAGCTTATTTAACGACCACCGCCCTGGCTGTACTGCTGGTGCTGGGGGCACCAGCGTATGCACAAACAGACGATGTGTTGCCCGGAGCCAGTGTCGAGTCACTGCTGAATCTGGCCAAAAGCCAAAACCCCGAGTTGGCCAGCATGCGTTTTGAGGCGCAAGCCGCCCGTGAGCGGGTGGTGCCTGCCGGTGCGCTGATGGACCCCAAATTCCGGGTCGAGTGGATGGATGTGACCAAAGGGGGCACACAAGCCCCTGCGCTTTGGCCCGGTGATGTGGGCAGCACCAAATACACCTTGATGCAAGATTTGCCGTGGTTTGGCAAGCGTGATCTGAAGCAAAGTATGGCCCAGCAAGATGCGCAGGCGGTCGAGGGCAAGGCCCTGAGCACCTGGGCGGAACTGGCAGCCAAAGTCAAGATCAGCCATGCCCAGCGCTACTTTTTTCACCACACACAACAACTCACGCAGGAGTTGCTGGCGCTGACCAATCGACTGGCTGCGCTGGCGCAGCAGCGCTATGCCAGCGGGCTGGTGATGCAACAGGATGCCATCCGCGCCCAGGTGGAACAAACCGCCTTGCAGACCGAACTGGTGGCGCTGGCGGGGGAAGCGCGTCAGGCGGATGCCCGGCTGAATGCCTTGTTGGCCCGGCCCAGCAATGCCTCCCTGGCTGAGCCACTCAGTCTGCGGCCCATACCCGTGGCACGGGAGCCTGAGGCTTTGATGGCGCGGGTGCGCCAGAGCAACCCGCAACTTTTTTCAGAGCAGGCCCGCCTCCAGTCAGCGGAGTTGTCGCGTGAACTGACGCACAAAAACCGCTACCCGGACTTCACCCTGGCCATCACCCCCACCCAGGTACAAAGTGGCATCAACGAATGGGGTGTGATGCTGGAGCTCAACATTCCGCTGCAACAGGGCACACGCCGGGCGCAGGAACGTGAGGCCCAGGCCATGCTGGAGGCGGCGCAAAAGCGGCGCGAAGCGGTGACCAACCAGTTGTGGTCCGATCTGTCGGAAAACCTGAGCGGCCTTGATGCCGCACAGCGAACCGAGCAGTTGACCAAGACCAGTTTGCTGCCGCAAGCCGAGCTGACTTTCCAGTCCGCTCTGGCTTCCTACGAAAACGGCAAGCTTGACTTTGCCACCTTGCTGGAGGCTCAGCGCCAGGTGCGCCAAGCCAGGCAGAGCCAGCTCAAAGCCCAGCTTGATGCACAAATGCGGCTGGCCGAGATTGAAAAACTGCTGGGAGAAGAATGATGAAAACGGGTACCGGATGGACGCTTGGTGCGGTCTTGGTTGCGCTGGCGGGCACGGGTGGGTATGTGGTGGGCACGCGTGGTCATGCGGACGTGAGCCGCGTTGACTCGGCCGCGCCCAACACCGGCGACTTGGCCGCCCAGCCTGCGAAGAAGCTGCTGTACTACCGCAACCCGATGGGGCTGCCCGACACCTCTCCCACGCCGAAAAAAGACCCGATGGGCATGGACTACATCGCGGTCTATGAAGGCGCGGCCGAAGAAGAAGCCGCAGCACCTGGCCAGGTGGTGATCAGCACGCAAAAAGTGCAAAAACTCGGTGTGCGGGTGGAGGCGGCACAGCGGCGCACACTGGACAAAACCGTGCGCGCCGCAGGCCGTATTGAGCCCGACGAGCGGCGGCTGACCACCATTGCGCCCAAGTTTGAAGGCTATGTGGAGCGCTTGTTTGTGAACGTCACCGGTCAGGCCATTGGCAAGGGCCAGCCGCTGTTTGAGGCCTACAGCCCCGAGCTGGTGTCCGCCCAGCGTGAATACGCCATTGCCGCCCAAGGTGTGACCGCACTCAAGGATGCCGGCAGCCAGGCCCAGGCGGGTATGCAGCAGTTGGCACAGTCCAGCCTGCAGCGTCTGAAAAACTGGGACATCTCGGACGAGCAGATCAAGGCTCTGAGCAGCACCGGTACGGTACAGCGCACGCTCACCTTCCGCTCTCCTGCCAGCGGCATCGTGATGGAGAAAAAAGCGGTCCAGGGCATGCGTTTTATGCCTGGCGACATGCTCTACCAGGTGGCCGATTTGTCGCGCGTCTGGGTGATTGCCGATGTGTTTGAGCAAGACTTGGCGCTGGTCAAGAACGGTGCAAAAGCCCGTGTGACTATCAACGCCTACCCGGACAAAGCCTTGACCGGCACCGTGACCTATGTGTACCCCACACTCAAGGCCGAGACCCGCACGGTGCCGGTGCGGGTGGAACTGGACAACCCTGGTTTGCTGATCAAGCCGGGTATGTTTGCCCAGGTGGAGTTGCAGGTGGCGGCCAAGGCGCAGGGTGTGACGGTGCCGGTGTCGGCGGTGATTGACAGCGGTACACGGCAGATTGTGCTGGTGCAGTTGAAAGAGGGGCGCTACGAGCCGCGCGAAGTCAAGCTCGGAGCACGCAGCGACAGCTATGTTGAAGTGCTCCGTGGGGTGACCGAGGGTGAGCAAGTGGTGGTGTCGGCCAACTTCCTGATTGATGCCGAGAGCAACCTCAAGGCGGCCATTGGCGGTTTTGCCAGTGCACCGGCGGCCAGTGCTTCGGCTGCACCAGTTGCCGCGTCTGATACCGTCACGGCCACAAGTGCAGGCCATCATGCCGAAGGTACCGTTGAAGAAATCAATAGCACCTCAGGCACCCTCAGTCTGGCTCACGGGCCGATTCCAAGCCTGAAATGGCCCGCCATGACGATGGAGTTCAAGGTGGCCAATGCGGCACTGCTCCAAGGTCTAAAACCTGGTGCGAAGGTGGCCGTTGAGTTTGTCGAGCGCCAGCCGGGCGAGTGGGTCATCACCAGCGTCAAGAAATAGCCATGCTTTCCAACATCATCGACTGGTCGGGCCGCAACCGCTTTCTGGTGCTGCTGGCCACCCTGTTTATCCTGCTCGGCGGCATTTTTGCGGTACTGCGCACGCCGATTGATGCGCTGCCGGATTTGTCGGACGTGCAGGTCATTGTCTACACCGAGTTTCCCGGCCAAGCCCCGCAGGTGGTAGAAGACCAGGTGACTTACCCGCTGACCACCTCGATGCTGTCGGTTCCCAAGTCCAAGGTGGTGCGGGGGTTTTCGTTCTTTGGCGCGTCGTTTGTCTACATCATTTTTGAGGATGGCACGGACATCTATTGGGCGCGCTCAAGGGTGCTGGAGTACCTGAACTTCGCCTCAGGTCGTATGCCCAAAGGCATCACGCCGCAGATCGGGCCCGATGCCACCGGCGTGGGCTGGGTTTACCAATACGCGCTGGTGGCCAGAGACAAAACCCTGGCCGAGTTGCGCAGCATTCAGGACTGGTATGTGCGCTATCAGTTGACCAAGGCACACGGCGTGGCCGAGGTGGCTTCGGTCGGCGGCTTTGTGCAAACCTACCAGGTAACGGTGGACCCGGTCAAGCTGCGCAGTTACGGCATCCCGCTGATGCGCGTGGCGCAGGTCATCCGCGACTCCAACCGCGACGTGGGTGGCCGCGCCGTGGAGATGGCCGAGACCGAATACATGGTGCGTGGCAAGGGCTACCTGCGTGGCCGGGCGGACATTGAAATGCTGGTGGTGAAAGCCGACAAAGGCACACCGGTGCTGATCCGCGACATTGCCCGGGTCGAACTCACGCCCGATGAGCGCCGGGGCATCACCGAGCTGAATGGCGAGGGCGAGGTGGTCTCGGGCATCGTGATGGCCCGCTACGGCCAGAATGCGCTGGAGGTGATTGCCAACATCAAGGACAAGATCGCCGAAATTGGCCCCGGCCTGCCCGCAGGCGTGAGCGTGCAAACCGTGTACGACCGCTCGGAGCTGATCAACAGAGCCATTGACACCCTGAAACGCACGCTGCTGGAAGAGTCGCTGATCGTGGCCGCCGTCTGCGTGATCTTTCTGATGCATGTGCGTAGCGCTCTGGTGGCGATTTTGATGCTGCCAGTCGGCATTCTGATGGCCTTCATCGCCATGCGTCTGCTCGGCATGAGTTCCAACCTGATGAGCCTGGGCGGCATCGCCATAGCCATCGGCGCGATGATTGATGCCGCCATTGTGATGATCGAAAACGCCCACAAACACCTGGAGCGGCTGGAGCATGCTGAAGCGGTAGCAGAATTGGGGTCAGATCCCAATTCGGGCTCAAGTCTTCAAACCAGCCCACAACGCATCACCGAATTGGGCTCTGACCCCATTTCTGCGGACCACACCAAAAGCGTTGCCCCCAATTCTGCGGGCCGTACAAATAACGTCGCTTTGCAAGCCCGCTTCAAAGCCATCCTCGAAGCCTGCAAAGAAGTCGGCCCCGCCTTGTTCTTCTCCCTGCTGATCATCACCGTCTCCTTCCTACCGGTATTCAGCCTCGAAGGCCAAGAAGGCCGCCTGTTCTCGCCCCTGGCCTACACCAAGACCTTCGCAATGGCCAGTGCAGCGCTGCTCTCGGTCACGCTGGTACCAGTGCTGATGCTGCTGTTCATTCGCGGCAAAGTCATGCCAGAAGCCAAAAACCCGGTGAACCGTGTGCTCATTTGGGCCTACAGACCCATCATATCGAGCGTGATGCGCTATAAAAAAGTGACTATTTTGCTGGCGCTGTTGGTGCTGGGCGTGTCGTATTACCCAGCCTCTAAATTAGGCTCGGAGTTCATGCCTACGCTCAACGAAGGCTCGCTGCTGTACATGCCCGCGTCGCTGCCCGGCATGTCGATCACCAAGGCGGCAGAGCTACTGCAAACCCAAAACAAAATCATCAAAAGTTTCCCCGAAGTCGCCTCGGTCTGGGGCAAGGCGGGCCGCGCCAACACCGCCACCGACCCGGCCCCCACCGAGATGTTTGAAACGGTGATCAACCTCAAACCCGAGTCCGAATGGCGCACGGGCCTGAGCATCGACCAACTGATTGCCGAGATGGACAAGGCGCTGCAATTCCCTGGTGTCGCCAACTCTTGGACGATGCCGATCAAAGCCCGCATCGACATGCTGTCAACCGGCATTCGCACCCCCATTGGCATCAAGGTGTTTGGCAAAGACCTGGATCAGATGGAGCAACTGGCCAAGCAGATTGAGGCGGTGGTGAAAGCCGTGCCCGGCACCAGTAGCGCCTTTGCCGAACGCATCACCGGCGGCTTCTACCTCAACATTGAGCCGGATCGTGAGCAACTGGCCCGCTACGGCCTGGCGGTGGGTGACCTGCTGGACGTGGTGGGCAGCGCCCTGGGCGGCGAAATGGTCACCACCACGGTGGAGGGGCGCGAGCGTTTTGGGGTCACCGTGCGTTACCCGCGTGAATTGCGTGGTGACCCGCAGCAGATTGCGCGTGAGGTGCTGATCCCCACCATGGACGGCGCACAAATCCCGCTGGGCCAACTGGCCAAAGTGGTGGTAGCCAAGGGTGCGCCCGGTATCCGCACCGAAAACGCGCTGCTGTCCGCCTACATCTATGTCGACATCCGCGACCGCGACATTGGCGGCTATGTGCGCGATGCCAAAAAAGCCGTGGCTGAGCGCATCAGCTTCCCGCCGGGGTATTACGTCACCTGGAGCGGCCAGTTTGAATACATGGAGCGCGCCATCGAGAAGATGAAAATCGTCATCCCGGTCACGCTGCTGAGCATTTTTCTGCTGCTGTACCTGAACTTCAGGCGCATCACTGAGACGCTCATCGTCATGCTCTCGGTGCCGTTTGCGCTGGTGGGCGGTGTCTGGCTGATGTGGTGGCTGGACTACAACCTGTCGGTGGCCGTGGCGGTGGGCTTCATCGCCCTGGCCGGAGTGGCGGCCGAAACCGGCGTGATCATGCTGATTTACCTGGACCATGCCTGGGAAGCCATCAAAGACAAATGCCGCACAGCAGGTCGTGCGCCCGGCGTGGCGGACTTGTACGAGGCGGTGATGGAAGGTGCGGTGGAGCGCGTGCGCCCCAAGATGATGACCGTGGTGGCCATCATGGCCGGCCTGCTGCCGATCATGTGGGGCACGGGGACGGGCTCTGAGGTGATGAGCCGGATTGCTGCGCCGATGGTGGGCGGCATGATTTCCTCCACCGTCTTAACGCTGGCGGTGATTCCGGCGATTTATGCGCTGGTGAAGCAGTGGCGGCTGGGGCGGGGGCTGGAGGGGTGATTGCGGTGTTGTGTCCAGGTATGGCGGAGCTGTGGTTTAAGAGTGTTTTAGGGCTCTAGCGCTTATCGTACCTGCACAAGGTGTTCTGTTTTTTATAGCGCCTTGTGTGCATCATGGGGCACCACATTCGCGACTGCTGTCGCATGATCTTCTGGGAGATAAACATTCCCCTATCGGTGTTGGCTCCACATCATGGTCAGCAGCACGCTCATCGTCTACGCATCCTGATTTCGAGGCGTTGACTGTTTTGTCGGAATTCAGGTGATTCATGGACTGGCTTTTTGGAGGTGTTCAACCCATCGGCCAACGATGCCATGCGCTGTCGACCATACAACGAAGCTGTTGCCGTTCCCGGTACTGGCCATGTCAACCAATGGCAGATCCAGAAGGGAAAGTGTGCCAGCAACGCTTAGCCACAGCGGCGCAGACCATTCACCTTTCGAAAACCTGGAATACTTGATTCCTGTTCGCCCAAGAAAACGTTGATCGATATTGCCAATTGTGATTGCGTCAAAGTTGTCATTTCCGGTCGCAGAGATTTTCTCTGGCGGGGAGCCCATGGGGAACACCGAGCTGGAATTCATCACCTCTGTCCAGTGGTCGCCTTTGACGAACCATCGGTCACCGATAAGGGCACTACCGGTGACCGGATCAACTGCAAGGGGAAGTCGTGTATGGGTATACGGCCAGTCCAACTGGCGAGACCCGGTGATGCCACGCAGAAGTTGCACTTTGTCCAGTTTCTTGAGCGGGTTGGATGGATTTGGAGTTGCCGTTTGAAGGTCTTTAATCTGCTTTCGGACGTAGTGCAATAAAAACCTCCCTGCCTTGCGTGTCACCACGCCACTGAGCAATGAAACGGTGTCCGCCAAATCGACGTTGTCTCCCGTGGCATACACGAGATGAATGGTTCCAGCGGCATCCGACTGTGCATCGACGATCAACGTGTCAGACGGGCTTTGAGGATCCAGCACATTCCAGGGGGAAGCTCCTCCCGCCCCGTCCACGACCAGCACGGCCTTGCGTGTCTGTTCATGCCACGGATAAATCAGAAAACCTCCGGCCGGATAACCCCCTCCAGCTCCGCGCCAAACCCGCCGTTCGAGCATGCTGCCAATATCTTTTCCAAATGCCGTGAAGGTCCAAACCAGTTGAGGCGCACCATGTACAAACCCAGGTCTTTCGACCGTGATCCCCGCTTCCTGCCAAATGGTGGGTGCTGACTCACGCCACTTTTGATCCTTCAATACCCAGTGCTCGGCATCCATCAGGATGTGAAGCTGGCCTTGTCCGTCCAATGTGGCATCCATAGTCGAAGGGGCATAGTCAGATCGAACAACTTGTTCTTCGGCCATACCATTGAGCCCAATCGCGATATCGATCACTTGCTTGAGTGCTTTCGATGCGATGAGGACATGAACCTGATCGGATGTACTGGAGACCACTCGGACGATGTCCTGCGTTGTGCTGACCTTCAAAAGATCCAGCACGGGTCCAAGCCGAACCTCGGGAGGATTCAGTTGCAGTGGCGGCTTTGCTGGGGTCGTTTCACAACCAGCCATAAAAATTGTGAGCGCGCTTCCCAGGATGAAGGCCGCCAAGTAACGTACCGTGAAAGCTGGCTTCAGAAACATGTGGCTTGCCATCCAAGGTGGTAATTGGGGGTCAGATGTCAATTATTTCAAAGAACACAGAGCAACCGTGGATGTAGCCCTCGTAGGAGAATGGCGTTGGTTTATCGGCGGTATTGCGCATTGGCGCGTTCAAGGAATTCATTTCATGGAATACGAAGAGCGATTCACAGATGCTGAATTGGGTAAAGTGATTGAGCAGGCCATGATTTACATGTGTGCTTGTCCTGCACAAGTTGCTGATAGTGTGCGTAAGCTCAGGGAGTTGTATCGCTATCAACTTCGCTGCATTGCACATCCTGAGCACAACATGGTGGTTCATGCCCAGATTATGCAAAGTACCCTCCAGACACATTCGATCATGCAAGATTGCCTGGACAAGGTCATCGAGCTGGAAAAGTGGGACAGGTCCACCTTGGAGATGCCGGTCGGCCTTCGCAAGTTGCAAATGCAGGAGATCGTTTCAGACCGGTAGGCGACTAGACATCAAATCCCCGGCTGTTCAGCCATTTTCAAGGCCATCATCTGCCTTGATTACCAGGTAGCCTATTTATACATTGCAATAATGAGCAGACTTATGGAGGGATCTTCGTATGAACCTGACGCGTTGGTTTCTTTGGACTGCAACTTCATTGAGCATGGCGAGCGCCCATGCTGGCAGCGATGTTGTTTTGATTGACCATATGGAAAAGGCCTACACCGTCTATGCCGGGCTGCCCTTGGATCGAGCCGAGGCGGCGAAAAGCAAACTTGAAGGCAAACCGGTTGAGATGGTTCCATTCGAAAAGTTTGCAGAAAATCAGAAAAAAATCATTGGAGATCGAATTGTTAGAAACGATTACCCAGGAAGCAGGGCAGAGGAAGGCATAGTTGCCTTGATTGATAAATATCCAGGGACTCCATTTGGAGTCACGTGGAACGGTGGAATTGCCTTGACAAGAAACGACTATCAAGCGGCAAAAAAAGCCTACGAAGCTTTTAATACACCGGAAGGCTTCGCTAAACCAGAACTTGCGAACGACCCCGTTGCGCCGATCAATCATCTCAAGCCTTTGCTTGGTTGGTGACAAGCTCTTGCCATGAGCGCCCAGTTGATGGGTTCTCCCAAGCCCTTTGAATGGGAAACAGAAAATCGTCGCTACTGTCGCCTATAACCGACACCATGCGAAGAACCAGTTTTGGAATTTATCCATGGGCCAGTTACACCAGCCACAGGATAGTCACCGCAGCCATGTTTGAGCGTGCATGCAACGGTGTGTTGCAGCGCAAGGCTTTGTGGCTGGTCCGTCCATCGACACCATCACGTTTGTGCGCTTCCTCCAAGCTCACTTTGGCTTTGACTGCCGCCGCGATATAGGAGGTCACCCAACCTGCGGCAACGCCCCCATCACCACCAGGTTGCGGTCGAACTTTTTGGGGTGCTGCCACTGGCCATAAACACGGCGGCGCTGCAGAAAATCCATGAACTTTTTGGCCAGCATGGGAAAGACTCCGAGTCGTGCAAAAGAGAGCAAGAGGCCCGGTGACCCCGACCCAACCACGCACCTGCAGATGCCGTCACTAGCCACCCGCCTGGAAGCCACCGCGCCATGGTCCGCATATACACAGCAAAGAATGCCCGCCCGAGCTGCACTGGCGCTGCTGTGCGCAGGGTCTCCAATGTGTCCAGATTGGCTTTGACTCCATGACATGTCAGGTAGGCCAGCCCAAACAGGCTGGGTTAATCGACTTTGTATGCCGCAAAACGTGCATCTACCGGCGTGGCAAAGAGGTGATTGCTGAAGTTGCTAAGCGTCTTGACGGCGATGGCCAGCACGATGTACATCAAATCACGCTCTTGGTAGCCCGCATCCAGAAACGACTGAACCGTCTGTGGACTGGGCATGCCATGGCTTTTGACCATGGCCACGGTGGTGGCATAGAGCGTGGCCAGTTTGGCATCGGGAAGGGCGGTTTGTGCACGAATGGCTTGCAACACGTCAGCTGGTACACCTGACATTTTTTCAGCAATCATGCTGTGTGCGGCGGTGCAGTAGTGGCAGCCGTTGACCTGGCTGACCGCCAGAAAAACCACCTCCTGCTCGGCTGGTTTCAGGCCGGATTCACTGCGAAACAAGCCGTAGCCGTGTAAATAGGTGCTCAACACACCTGGTGCATTGGCCATGTTGGCATACATATTGGGAATGAAGCCGACCTGTTGGAGGGCCAGGTCCAGGATTTCCTTTGGTTTGCCCTGTGCGCTGGCATGTTCAATCGGGTGAAGGTGTTTGACAAGTGGGGTGGCTGACATCGCGGGTTGCTCCTGCAAAAGCGCCCAACGACGGTGCCAGAGAGACATTCCATGGCTTGTTTGGGCGTGAATGGATCGTAGGTTGACCCGGCTTGTCAGAAGTGCCCGCACGTCTCGTTGACATGTTCCAACGTTTCAGTTTGGCGGCCGCCAGCTCAGCTTGGCGGACAAGTTCTGAGCCACGCAGTGGGCGAGCAACCCAGCTTGCGGACAAACGCGCGGGTCAGGGCACTGGCGCTGCCGTAACCCACATCGTCGGCCACATGTTTGAGTGGACGCCCTTTTTTGAGCAAGCTTTGGGCGGTCATCACCCGCCAGGAGGCCAGATAGTCCGCCGGGGTTTCACCGGTGACTGCTTTGAAGCGCACGGCAAAGCGTGCACGCGACATGCCGGCCAAGGCGGCCATGCTGGCCAAATCGCGCTCGGTTGCCGGGTCGGCATGTATGGCGGCCATGGCTTTCGCCAGCCGTGGGTCGGCCAAGCCGGCCAAGGTGCCGCCTTGGGTCAAACCTTGCGTCATGCAGTGGCGCAGCAGCTGGATCATCAGCACCTCACACAAGCGATCCAGTACCGCCTGACGACCCGGCTGCTGGGCAAAGGCTTCGTCAAACATCAGCTCAAGCAAAGTCTGTACACCCGCCAAGGCTGACAGCTCAACCATCACCACATGGGGCAAGGAGTCCGTGACCGGATTTTGGCCACCGCCACCAAACTGAACCGTGGCACACACCACATCCGCCCCCAGACGCTCATCGGTCACCAGCCGATGGGTATCCGGGCGTGGCAAAAACAGCAAGGTCGGTTCGGTGATGTCAAACGTCTCTTGCCGCACACCGATGACCTGAACCGGCCCGCGCCGGATCAAATGGATATGGCCACGCAGGTGGTCTTCATGAAAGTCATGAATGCCACAGAGATTGCCGGTGTAGAACACCCCGGCGTGCAGGGAAAAGTGGGAGAGCAGGGGGGTGAGTCTGTCCATGGCTTGTTTTGATACGAATGGTTCTTTTCATGATACTTTCAAATACCTTGCGTATCGAATTGACACGCTGTACCCATCTGGATGATGGAATCCCGTATCTGTCGCCAATGTTCATCGCAAGGGCAGAGGGTTTACGGTGGCGCAAGTTTTACAAGCCTTTCAGGTCTCTGGTGCTTATGTAGGTTGCGCAAGTAGCTATGTAATTTATAGCATTTATTTTTTGTTTCCAGCAGGTGTAAGAACCCGGCAGCCACGCCGACTATAGAAACAGCACGGTACCTCTTGTGTCCCGTGCCAGCTGTTATCTATTCACCATCGTCATTTTTGAAGGACATACCCATGAACGCACTATCCACCTCCACACGTTTCGCCACTGCCGCCGGTCTGGCTTTGGCCATGAGTGCCGCGCTGACCATTGCGGCCACTCCCATCGCTGCCCAGGCCGCAGACACCGACAAGTGTTTTGGTGTGGCCCTGAAAGGCAAGAACGACTGCAAGGCTGGTGCGGGCACCACTTGCGCGGGCACCTCCAAGGTGGATCATCAAGGCAACGCTTGGTCGATGGTGCCCAAGGGCACCTGCGAAAAAACCATGTCCAAAACCTCACCCACCGGCTTTGGCCAGATGAAAGAGTTCAAGGAAGTCAAAGCCTGATCGGCATCACACCTACGGAGCTCCGGCCATGTCTCACCTGATTCACACGACCCCACCGGCAGCTCCGGCCCACACTCTGCCCGCCAGGGCCGGGGTGGGCTTGAAGCCTGAGCACGTTCAGACCATTTTGCAGACGCAGCCTGACATCGGTTTTTTTGAAGTCCACGCTGAAAACCACATGGTGCCGGGTGGGCCGTTTCACCATTACTTGAGCCGCATCCGTGAACAGTATGCGCTGTCGATTCACGGCGTGGGCCTGTCGATTGGGGCCGATGCGCCACTCGACATCCACCACCTGAATGCCTTGCAGCGCTTGCTGGACAAGTACCAGCCGCAATCTTTTTCAGAGCACCTTGCCTGGTCAACCCATCACGATGTGTTCCTGAATGACCTGCTGCCCGCGCCCTACACCCCGGACACCCTGCAGCGGGTCTGTGATCACATTGACCAGACCCAGACCCACCTGAAACGCCGCATGCTGCTGGAAAACCCGGCCACCTATGTGGAGTTTGCTGAGTCCTCCATGGATGAGGCCAGTTTCATCAGCGAGGTGCTGCGCCGCACCGGCTGCGGCCTGCTGCTGGACGTGAACAACGCCTATGTGAGCTGCACCAACCATGGCCGTGACGCGCAGGCCTACATCCGCGCCCTGCCGCTGGCGCAGGTGGCAGAGATTCACCTCGCAGGATTTGCCCAGGCAGCGGACACCCATGGTGACCTGCTGCTGATCGACAGCCACGGCGCACCGGTGGCGCAAGCCGTGTGGGACTTGTATGCCCGCACCCTGGCGCTGACCGGCCCGGTGGCCACCCTGCTGGAACGCGACAACGACATTCCGCCCTGGCCGGTGCTGCTGGCCGAAGCCCAGGTAGCCGACCGGCAATTGCTGGCGTTGACCCAAGCGCAGGAGGCCTTGGCATGAACAGCCAAACGCCTTTTGCCCAGGCCCTGCTGAACCCGGAGCTGCCTTGCCCCAGCGGCCTCACCACCTGGAACGGTTCCGACCCCGCCCAGCGTTTTGCCGTGTACCGCAACAACGTCATGGTGTCTTTGATCGACGCGCTGGCCGACAGCTACCCGGTGGTGCAGGAATTGGTGGGCGAAGAATTCTTTCGTGCCATGGCCCGCGTGTTTGCCATGGCGCACCCGCCACGCTCGCCCGTGATGGCGTTTTACGGGCAAAACTTTGCGGAATTTGTACAAGCCTTTCCTCCGGCGGCCAGCGTGCCCTATCTGGCCGACGTGGCACGGCTGGAGATGGCGCGGGTGTGTGCTTACCACGCGGCCGATGTACCGCCGCTGGCGCTTGAAGCCGTGCAAGCCGCCTTGGCCGACCCGGCACAGCTCATCCACCTGCAACTCACGCTGCACCCCTCGGTACACGTCATTCCCTCTGCCTTTGCCGTGGTTGACTTGTGGGCTGCGCACCAAGGGTCTACCGACATGACATCGGTAGACCCCGACCAGCCTCAGACCGCTCTGGTATTCAGACACGCGCTGGTGGTCAACACGCTGGAGCTCACAGCCGGGCTTGCCCAGTTTGTGCGCGCCCTGCAAGCTGGCAACACCCTGCCCGAGGCCGCCAGCGCTGCGCTTGAGCTTGACCCCGAATTTGATTTAACCCAGGCCCTGACGCTGCTGCTGCACTGGCAGTTCATCACCCACTTGTCGACGAGTAACCAACACCATGAACCCACACACTGACAGCCACAACGCCGCCGGGCTGCCCGGCCTGATCCAGCAGTTCATTCACCTCATGCAGCGCGTCCCGAACAGCTTGCTGGCGCTGCTGGCCCGCTTCTCCATCGCCGCCGTGTTCTGGAAGTCGGGCCAAACCAAGATTCAGGGTTTTGCCGTGGACCTTGTCAACGGTGAATTCACCCTGGGCTGGCCACGTCTGTCGGATTCGGTGGTGGGCTTGTTCCAGGACGAATACCACCTGCCGCTGATCCCGCCCGAGATCGCCGCCACCCTGGCCGCCACCGCCGAGCACCTGTTCCCGCTGCTGCTGTTGTTTGGCCTGGCTACCCGCTTGTCCGCCCTGGCCTTGCTGGGCATGACGCTGACCATTCAATTGTTCGTCTACCCCGATGCCTACCCGACCCACGGCACCTGGGCCGCGGTGCTGCTGTACCTGATGGTGCATGGGCCGGGCAGGTTGTCGGTGGATGAGTGGGTGGCGCGGCGGTGGGGGTGAGTTCTGCACGGGTGTCGGGCCATCGCTGGGCGCAGATGGAATTCAACGGCAGTTTTGGCGTGGTTGCTGCACCCGCTTCGTTGGGTCAAGATGCCGTTTCGGAAACCACATCCCAGAGAGATTCCGCCGCGCGCCCCATGGGAGTTCTGTCTCTGTAAAGCTGGATTTCAAGATCGACATTCCATGCGGGGTCGGCCGCGGGAACCAATCGGCCGGATGTGATGTCGTCACCTATAAGGCTCTTCGGCAACCACGCAACACCACGGCCATCAAGCACCATCGCCCTCAAAACAGATGCAAGGTGGGCGGTCAAAGGAGTTTGCGTGGCTATTTTTTCCAATGCGCCATAGCGCGTCTCACGAAGAATCTGCCCCAATCCAGACTCAACACTGTAGGCCAGGCACGCTCAATTTTACGGAATTGGTGCACTCGGGCTGGGTATTACGGCGCATTTCAGTGGCTCGGTCGAGGCCGCTTTCTGGTTTGTAGCCGTGTTGACTGATAACACGGCCATGGTGATGGACGCGCATGACAAAGATCAGTTTGCAAAAGAACACATGGCCGGGACGGTGAAGCAGCGGTGCAACAAGAAACTTTTTGGCATGAAACTCGCTTAAACCCTAGAATAAGTTGACCAACTGGTTAGTTTCTTGATCTGGATGCTACTTTTTGGTGCAATTCTCCCTTTTTGTGTGCCCATGAACAATCCTGACAATTTGTCCATCATTTCCCAACTGAGCCCTCCTGCGGGGGGGCGGTTGGCGGTCGAGATTCGCAAAGCCAGCGTGGTGTACCAGACGGCGGATTCGCCGGTGCATGCACTGGAAAACATTGACCTGAACATTCGCGAGGGTGAATTTGTCTCGCTGATTGGTCCCTCGGGCTGCGGCAAAACCACCTTGATGCGGGTGATTGCCGATCTGGAGCACATCAGCGCTGGGCAAGTGCTGGTGAATGGGGTGTCGCCCCATGAAGCCCGGTTGGCCCGCGCTTACGGTTATGTGTTTCAGGCCCCAGCGCTGTTTCCCTGGCGTACCGTGCTGGCCAATGTGACGTTGCCGTTGCAGATTCAAGGCCGCACCAAGGCCGACAGCAAGGTGATTGCCATGGCACACCTGGAGCGTGTTGGACTTCAAGGTTTTGAAGGCAAATACCCGTGGCAGTTGTCTGGCGGCATGCAGCAGCGCGTGTCGATTGCCCGCGCGCTATCTTTTGAGCCGAAGATTCTGATGATGGACGAGCCCTTTGGCGCGCTGGATGAAATCACCCGCGACCGCTTGAATGAACAGCTTCAGCAGCTCTGGCAAAGAGAGCGTCGCACAGTGGTGTTTGTGACCCATTCGATTGCCGAAGCGGTTTACCTGTCGACCAAGATCGTCGTCATGTCACCGCGCCCTGGGCGCATTGTGAAAGTCATTGATTCACCGCTGCCGGATGAGCGGCACCTGGGCCTGCGTGACACCACCGAATTTATCCAGGTTGCGCATGAGGTTCGCGAAGCTTTGGCAGATGGTCATCATGACTAAGTCGCCATCGGAGGGTTGGGTGTCACGTCTTCTGCGCGACGGCTTGCCGGTGGCGGTGATGTTGGCGGCCACCTTGTTGATTTGGTACATCGGTGCCGTGTGGATGAATGCATCGGGGGCCATTGAGCGGGTTCTGCCCCACGACAGCCCCTGGAATTGGCAAGACTTGCTGGCAGCGACTCTGGACATGCAGCGACCAGTGTTGCCTGCGCCACATCAGGTGGCCCTTGATTTTTGGTCGAGCCTGGTGGATTGGCCGATTGACTCGCCGCGTAACCTGCTGTTTCATGTGGCGGTGACGGCTGAATCCACTTTGTGGGGCTTTGTATTGGGCACCTTGCTGGGTTTGGTGCTGGCGGTGCTGATTGTTCACTCACGCACGCTGGACCGTGCCCTGTTGCCCTGGATTGTGGCTTCGCAAACTGTACCCGTACTGGCCATTGCGCCTATCGTGCTGGTGATTCTGGGCAGCCTGGGCTTCTCGGGCCTGGCTCCCAAAGCGGTGATTGCGATGTACCTGTGTTTTTTCCCGGTGACGGTAGCCATGGTGCAGGGCTTGCGCTCACCCCAGCGGATTGAGACCGAAATGATGCACACCTACGCCGCCAACTGGTGGCAGTCTTTGTGGCTGTTGCGTTTGCCAGCTTCGTTGCCCTTTTTGTTTCCGGCGTTGCGGGTGGGTATTGCGGCCGGCTTGGTCGGTGCCATGGTGGCTGAATTACCAACGGGCGCCGTGGCGGGCCTGGGTGCGCGGTTGCTGACTGGTTCCTACTACGGCAACACGGTACAAATCTGGTCGGCTTTGGTGATGTCGGCTCTGCTCGGTCTGGCGCTGACCATGGCAGTGGCGGGTGTTGAGCGGCTGGTATTGCGCCGCCGTGGGGGGCAGACATGAAACCACAACTGACCAAAACCTTGTTGTTTGTGCTGGCCTGCCTGATGGGTGCTGTTTTGTTGATGATGCAGCCCGCAGCGCTGGGGCAGTTGCCAGAGGGCACCGTGCCCGCAGGTATGTTCTGGTTGGCCACGGCCATTCTTGGCGCTCTGGCCATGCAGTCGGTGCGTTGGATGGCCGCTCTGGATGGCGGCCGCCTTGTGGGTATGGCTACCGCTGCCTTGTTTGGGGTGTGGATTGTCTACTTCTGGCAACTGCTGGTGGTGGCTTTTGACGTGCCCCGGGTCTTGTTGCCACCCCCCAGCCTGATCGTGCAAGCTATTGGCGAGCACGGCGGTATTTTGTGGGACGATTTTGTGCAAACCGTGCTGAAGGCCGTGCTGATCGGGTGGGCCATGGGCTCAGGATTGGGGTTTCTGGTGGCGGTGGCGATTGACCGCCAACCTTTTTTGCAGCGCGGCTTGTTGCCGCTGGCATCCCTGACCAGCACCATTCCGCTGGTGGCGGTGGCACCGATTGCCGTGATGTGGTTCGGCTTTGAGTGGCCCTCTAAAGCCGCCGTGGTGGTGCTGATGACGTTTTTTCCGATGCTGGTGTCCACCCTGGCCGGGCTGAAAGCCTCTGGCAAGCTCGAACGTGAGCTGATGTACAGCTACGCCGCCAGTTACAGTCGTACGTTGCTGGCGCTGCGTTTGCCGGCAGCCTTGCCTTTTATCTTTGGCGCGCTCAAGGTGAATGCCACGCTGGCGCTGATCGGGGCCATCGTGGCTGAATTTTTTGGCTCCCCCACCTCGGGCCTGGGTTTTCGGATTTCCACCGAGGCCTCACGCATGAACATGCCGCTGGTGTGGAGCGCTATCGTGGTGGCAGCGATCACCGGCTCAGTGGCCTACGCTGTGCTTGTACAGTTTGAGCGCCGCGCAGCGTTTTGGCACCCGTCGGTACGTGGTGCCTGATTTTTCCCCCAACCCCAAAGGAGCTTTCCCATGATTCGTTCTTCCAAGTTCACCAACAGCTTGCTGGCTGCGGTGCTGGCCGTGTGTGGCGTGACAGCCAGCATGGGTGCCAGCGCGGCCGATAAGGTTACCGTTCAGCTCAAGTGGTTGCCGCAAGCGCAGTTTGCCGGTTACTACGTGGCGCAAAGCAAGGGCTACTACAAAGAAGCTGGTCTGGATGTGACCATCAAACCGGGTGGCCCCGACATCTCCCCGGTGCAGGTGATTGCTGGCAACGGTGCCGACGTGGTGGTGAACTGGATGCCCGATGCCCTGGCCGCCCGCGAAGCCGGTGTGCCGCTGGTCAATATCGCCCAGGTGTTCAACCAGTCCGGCCTGATGCTGACTTGCAAAAAGTCCAGTGGTGTGAGCAGTCCGAAAGACTTCAAAGGCAAGACCCTGGGTGTCTGGTACGGTGGCAACGAATACCCGTTCCTGAACTGGATGGCCAAGCTGGGCTACAAGCCGGGCACCGACATCAAGATCCTGAAACAGGGCTTTAATGTGGACCCGTTGTTGCAAAACCAGGCCGCGTGTATTTCAACCATGATCTACAACGAATACTGGCAAGTGGTGGATGCCGGTGTGAAGGAAAGTGACCTGGTCACCTTCTTCTATGAAAAAGAAGGCGTGGCCTCACTGGAAGACGGTTTGTATGTGATGGAAGCCAAGTTGAAAGACCCGGCCTTTGTGGCGCGTATGGGCAAGTTCCTCAAGGCCACCTTCAAGGGCTGGAATGACGCGGTGAAAGACCCTGCTGGCGCTGCCAAGATTGTGGTGGCCGCCGACATGTCGGGCAGCGCCTCTGAAAAAGTGCAACAACGCCAGATGGAAAACGTGGCCAAGCTGATCACCAATGCGGGCACCGCCAAGATCGGTTACCTGGAGCCAGCCGCCTTTGAGCGCACCGTCAAGGTTTTGCTGGCTGCAGGCAGTTCACCCGTGATCAAGAAGGATCCGGGCAAAGCGGCTTATACCCACGCGGTGTGGGACGCGGCGGCCAAGTAAGCTGAATTGTTCACAGGCCGGGGTCTTGTCCTGACGGGGAAGACCCCATTTTTTCACCATGACACCTCTTTCCAGCAGTCAAATCTCAGGTGCAGCAGATGAGGCCAGCAAGGGGCAGATTCGTCAGGCCAATGAGGCTGTGATTCTGGCCGCTGCCGAGCGGGTGTTTGCTGGTGCCGGTTTTGGTGGTGCCACCATGGCCGCGATAGCCGAAGCTGCCAGCCTGCCCAAGGCCAACCTGCATTACTACTTTGGCTCCAAGCAGGAGCTGTACCGTGCGGTACTGGCTCAGACCCTGAAAGACTGGCTGGAGCCCACGCTGGTGATCACCCCACAAGCAGACCCCAGAACCGCCATTGAGGCGTATATCCGTGCCAAGATGGCGTTGTCCATGCAGCGCCCGCATGCTTCGCGGGTATTTGCCAACGAACTGTTACACGGTGCGCCGGTGGTGAAAGCCTTGTTGCATAGCGACTTGCGTCAGCTGGTGCTGGCCAAGGCCGAGGTCATTGCCCAATGGGTAGCACGCGGCCAAATGGCCCCGGTAGACCCGGTACACCTGTTTTTCACCATCTGGGCGGCCACCCAGACTTACGCTGATTTTGAGGTACAGGTGTGTGCGGTGTTGGGTCAGTCCGAGCTGTCAGTGCCAGAGCAAACCCGCGCCACCGAACATGTGGTGTCGCTGATTTTGCGGGGCTGCGGGTTGGGGTGAACACAGACAGGACAGACGTTTTTCGCTATTTCTGAATGCCCCAAGCCGCTGTGCCGGCCTACATTTCAAAGACGTAGGTGCCTGGTGCCGGGCCGAGATCAGGGTAGCTCTTGGCTTTGACTTTGGGGGCATCTACCATCGGCCCGCATTGCGGGGCCAGCCAGGCCAGCCAGTCCGGCCACCAGCTGCCCGCAGCTTTGGGAGCATGGGCCAACCAATGTTCGCTGGACTCATTGCTTTCGGGCTCGGCCACCCAGAAACTGCGTTTGGGCGGGTTCACCACCGGGTTGACGATGCCAAAGATGTGGCCTGAAGTCGACAACACAAACCGCACTGGCGTTTTGACATTGACGTGCTGGCGAATGCGGTAGGACTGCTGCCACGGCACGATGTGAT
This sequence comes from Rhodoferax lithotrophicus, assembly GCF_019973615.1. Lineage (GTDB taxonomy): Bacteria > Pseudomonadota > Gammaproteobacteria > Burkholderiales > Burkholderiaceae_C > Rhodoferax > Rhodoferax lithotrophicus. The sequence continues at coordinate 1,410,844 of NZ_AP024238.1, forward strand.
CGTCTTTGCAACTGACCGCATACAGCGGTTGGGTGATACGGGTCAGGTCGATCAACTCGCCGCCGATGCTCAGCGCATCCGGCTTGACCAGATTGTTGTGCAGGTACATCTGGCGCAGGTAAAACGAGTGCATGGCCGCAGGCATACGCGTGGTGTCCATGTTCCAGAACAGCACGTCAAACGCTGGCAGCGACTCGCCCAGCAAGTAGCTGTGTTCAAAGTAGTGCCACACCAGGCTGTTGGAGCGCAGCAGGCGGAAACTGGTGGCCATGTCATTGCCGTCCAGAAAGCCGGTTTGGGCCATCTTTTTCTCCAGTGCCGTGATCGCTCCCTCGTCAATGAACACATCAATATCGCCCGGCTTGGAGAAATTGGTCAGCGTAGCCAGCAGGGTCCAGTGCGCCACCGGATGGTCTTTGGCATCAAAGTGGCGGCTGGCCCAGGCCATGTAGGTGGATACCAGTGTGCCGCCGATGCAGTAGCCCGTCAGGTGTACTTGCGGTACCTTGCAAAGCTGACGTGCGGTCTGCACCGCCTGATCCACGCCTTGCAGCAGATAGTCGTCAAAACTGACATCTGCCATGTCGGCGGTCGGGTTTTTCCAGCTGGTGATAAAGACGCTGTAGCCTTGATCGGTGAGGAACTTGACCATACTTTTCTCTGCGGTCAAATCCAGCACGTAATACTTGTTGATCCACGGCGTGATGATGACGATGGGCATCTGGTGCACCTGCGCCGTGGTAGGTGTGTAGTGGATGACTTCCACCAGCCGGTTACGCAGCACCACCTGGCCCGGTGTGGTGGCCAGATCGGTGCCAACCTTGAAGGCATCGGCCTCCACCATACGAATGTTTTTCGCTTTGGCATCCCGCATCAGGTGTTGCAGCCCAAGTTTCAGACTGTCGCCATGGGTTTCCACATAGCGGCGCATGGCGACCGGGTTGCTGAAGAAGAAGTTGGTGGGTGCCATACCGTTGAGCCATTGCCGTGCCCAGAAAGCCGCCCGGCGACGCTGCATCTCGGAGAGTCCCGGGGTGGCAAAAAGCAGGTCTTCGGTGCGGTGGGTGAATGCCAGATAACACTCCTTGACCACATCCCATGCCGGGCTCTTTTCCCAGTCGGGGTCGGCAAAACGCACGTCATCCACATGGGGTTTGATCATGCTTTCATCTGACAAGCCCAGGCTGCGGCGCATCAGGTGGCTTTGAAACTCCATGGTGTCGACAAAAAAGTCATTCGCAGCCCGCGATAACTCTTGTGGGTGCATCAACCAGGCGGCCTGGGCGTTGAGCACCGAAGTCATCATGCCGTAGGGGTCCATGTTTTGCTGAAAGACCTCGGCCATTTGGGTGCCGGGCAGGTTGGTCAGAGGGGTGGTGTGGTTGCGCATGAAGATCTCCAGTTAATGGGTCATCCACAAAATTTGCTGCATGAGCGTTGGATGGGAGTTAACCACAAGAATCTGGGCTTGTCATTGATTAAGCGCAGGAAGCCATTCATTGCTTGCCATCTCCCCCCGTCAGCCCTATGCTTGTCCCACGCACGGAGGTTCAGCATGCCCAATTTTCCGAATTGCACCGATCGCCAAAAGGCGCTTGAACAGTACCGTTTGCGGGCTGCGCTGTATGACAGCGAGCTGGTTGCTTTCGAGCCAATTCGTCGACGCGCCATTGAGCGGCTCAAGCTCGCACCCGGAGCCATTGTGCTGGATGTAGGCTGTGGCACTGGCCTGAGTTTCGCGCCCTTGCTCCAGGCCGTTGGTTGGCGTGGGCACATCATTGGGATCGAACAATGCCCTGAAATGCTGAACCTGGCTTGTGCCCGGGTTGCCCAGCAAGGCTGGCCCAACGTGACCTTGCTGAACACCCCGGTCGAGATTTCTCACACCCCAACCCAAGCCGATGCGGCGCTGTTTCACTTTACCCACGACATCTTGCGTAACCCCGATGCTGTTGACAACGTGGTTCAAGGTCTCAAGCCGGGTGCCCATGTGGTGGCGGCAGGCCTGCAATGGTCCCACCCGTGGGCCTGGGTGACCAACTGGTGTGTGATGATGTCGGCGATGTACTCTGTGACCTCCATGGAAGGGCTGGATCAGCCCTGGAGCCACCTGGCGAAACACCTTGAGGCGCTGGAAATCAGCACCGAGTCCATGGGCGGCATCTACATTGCCAGCGGTGTGGTTGCCAGATAATTTAGTGATAATTTTGGCTTGTGTAGCTTGATAATCAAGCGTAGGCAGCTATGCTATTTGTAGTATTTATAGATCGATGATGACTTTTTACTGTGATGTGACAGGGGTTTGCCCTGTTTCGTTGATGCAACGGGTGGCCCGTGCAGTTTGATTTTTTCAATGACAACCAAAGCGTCAGCCTGCGCAACGATGTCATCCTGGCGCTGGAGCAGGGTGATACGGCCACGGCGCAGCAAGCCTGGCAGATTCTGAAGGCGGACTTTCCGCAAGACGATTGCCTGAACAGTTTGCAGGTGTTGATCCAGGCCCTGGCGCAACGCAGCCCGGAGCCGTTTGCCGATCACACGGCGCTGCACCAGGCCCGCCAGCATCTGCAAGACCAGATTGAGCCTGCTGCCCGGCGCAATTTGGGTATATCCGCTGCGGCCACCTGGCTGCGGGCACGCTGGCAAGAGCTGGCCGAGCGTGCCACGGCGCTGGCCTACCACCCGGAGCACAAAAACGCACACACGGCCCCACTCTGGCTGCAAGCTGGGCAATGGCAGGCCGCCGCCGATGCGGTGGCCCGTATCGAGTCCTGGCGGCGTATTCCAGCCCCGCTGGCCTGGATGTTGCATGCCCGTCTGGCCTTGCAAGGCTTGCAGCCCAACTGGGGCTTGTTGGCCGAGCTGGCCTGGTTATCGCCCGGCCGACTGGAGCTTGTTCTCAGCCAACAGCCTGACCCATTGCTGCAACCCCTGCAGGCTCGTTTCGGGCAGACTTTTGAGGGCGCGGGCGATGCCACTGACCTGGCCTGGTTTCCGGCCTGGGTGCTGACTGAGCGCCCCAATCTGGCATCACATCTGGCCCAGGCGCAGGCCGGCCTTCACCTCGCCCCTGAACAAGCCATGCGGCTGATGCTGGAGCTGCTCGGCCTGGAGCACCAGGGCCGTCACCACGACGTGATCGAGCGCCGCAAAACCCTGCGTGGATTACATGCCTCGTTGTACGCCGCGTACATGGCCAGCCGGTAACTTCATCCAAAGCCAATTCAAAGCTTGGCACTGAATAATGGCCGATCCAAGGCTACACATTCACCTTTATGAAACTGCTCTCTCTTGTGCTTTGCATCGCAACCCTGGCCGGGTGTTCATCGGCTCCGACGCGCCCGGCCAGCGTCGCGCGTGGCGATCTGGCCGCAACTCAGGCCTATGTCACCCGCTTGGTGCAGCACGACATGGCGCAAGACAAAGTCACCGGCCTGAGCCTGGCCCTGGTGGATGACCAGCGCATCGTCTGGGCACAAGGCTTTGGTTTTGCCGATGTTGAACAAGGCATGCCTGCCAGTGCTGACACCATTTACCGGGTGGGCTCGATTTCCAAGCTGTTTACCGCGACCGCCGCCATGCAGTTGGCAGAACGTGGTTTGCTCGACATCGACAAACCGGTGAAGATCAAGTCGCCCGAGACGATCACACCGCGCCAGCTCATGACCCACCATTCTGGGCTGCCGCGAGACCGGCTCAAAGGCTTTCAAACGCCCCAGCCCCAGCCGTTTGCCTCGTTGCTGGACGACCTGACTGGCGAGCCCTTGGCCTACCCACCTGGTCAGGTGTTTTCCTATTCCAATGTCGGCATTTCCCTGCTGGGAACGGTGCTGCAGACCCTCAGCGGCACAGCGTTTGCCCAGCACATGCAGCAAAGCGTGCTGACACCGTTGGGCATGGCACACTCAGCGTTTGAAACCGGTGTCTCCAACTCCCCCTTGATGGCCAAGGGCTACCGGGGGCGTGAGGCTGTTCCTGAAACGCCTTTGCGCGATGTACCGGCAGGCGGGCTCAATGCCAGCGTCAACGATCTGAGCCGCTTCATGGCCATGGTGTTTGCCGATGGCCGGTCCGGCACGCAGCAGGTGTTGAAGCCCGAAACCGTGGCCGAGATGCTGCGGCCCCAAAACAGCGCCGTGCCGCTGGATTTCAACTTTCAGACCGGTCTGGGCTGGATGCTGAGCACCCTGGGCTCATCCACGCTGGAAAACGCCGGCCCGGTGGCTCACCATGCCGGTGCCATCGGCATGTTTCGCAGCCAGATGTACCTCTTGCCGAAACACAAACTCGGCATCGTGGTGCTGGCCAATTCCGCCACCGCCACCCGCGTGGTCGACCACATTGCCACCGAAACACTGGCGCTGGCGTTGGAGGCCAAAACCGGCATCACCCAGCCCGCCCACGTCAAACCCGCCTGGGCTGACGCGCCCTTGCCCGCCGCAATGCAAAGCGCCCATGTGGGGCACTACACCACCTTTGTCGGGCCGGTGCACATCCGCGCTGATGGCGGCGATTTGCGCGTCAACGCCGTGGGGCATGACTTCAAACTGCGCCCGCGCAGCGACGGTTTACTCGGGCTGGACTATGCCCTGCTGGGCCTGGTGTCGCTAGACCTGGGCACGTTAAGCGAAATCGGCTTTTCACGCCGCACGGTGGCTGGCCGCGACCTGTTGGTGGCCCGCGTGGGCACACAAGACATGCTGGTCGGCCAGCGCATGGAGCCCCCCGCCAGCCTGGGTGCCTGGCAACAGCGCCTGGGGGATTACGACATCAGCAACCTGGGGGATGACCCCAAGGTGGCGCAACGCATTCGTTTGATCGAAGAACAAGGGTTTCTGGTGCTTGAAATCACCCAGGTGGACGAGCCCGATCAAGCCGTTCGTGCGGTGCTAAAACCGCTGTCAGACACCCAGGCGCTGCTGCTCGGGCCGCTGGCCGACAGTGGCGAAACGGTACGCAGCGTCACCGTGGACGGTGTGGAACAACTGGCTTACTCGGGTTATCTGGCCAGAAAGCGGGCCCAGCACTGAGCATGCGGCATCCGGCAGGGTTTGTGATCGGCAGTGGTCTTTTGTCGCAGCAGCGCCTGCTTGGGGCTGTGCTGGCATCCGCCGTGTTGCACGGCGTGTTGTTGAGTCAACTCACCCCCACAGCGCGGCCTCAACCCGAGCCTGAACCCATCTCCCCCGTACTGATGGCCCATTTGTGGTTGCCTGCGCCGACATTGAGGCCACCGCCACCAGAGATGCCCACCACACCCGCTGAGCGAAGCACCTCCGTGAAACACGCTGCACCCCGTACCGCACGCCAGCCACCGGTCAACGTGGCCGATGTGCCGTCTACCACTGCGCTGCCCGCTGACACCCACTCCCCCGAGCCGATGCAGCCCCCGCCATCCTCTGTCCCGACAAGCCCCGCCACGGTTCGACCGCTGGACCTGTCCCCGCAGGCGCTGGGTCAGGCGGTGCGGCGTAACGCCACCCCCAGCCTGGCCCAAGTCGCCCGCGAGCAACTGGGCAGTGAGCCCGCTTCTGCGGCGACCAGATTGGGGCAACACATGGCCGCCGGGGCTGTGCCAGACTGCCTTCACAATGCACCGGAGGGCGAGGGCAAACCCAGTCCAGTCGCCATCGGCGGGCTGTTGGCCCTGCCATTTGTGGCCTACGCCGCCATGACGGGCAAATGCAGGTAGCACTGGGTTGTATGTAAAACAGGGCTCTAACGCTTATGAATCAAGCGCAAGCAACTATTAAATTGGGAGTGATCATGAAAACACCAATGGGCCAGGTCTTGTATTGCGACCGGCCGATGCCACCGGCAGCTACAGTCTCAAAGAAATTGGGCAAGCTTTCGGTCTGAACTAAACAACGGTGAGTCTGGTGGTGCGGGCGGTGGAAACTGAATCGGAGGAGGGGTGAAATGAAAATTGCTATGAATCAAAGAGCTTTGTGCGCATTATTAACGGGCGTTACATGGGCTTTTAGTACTCATGCATTCGCTGTCGGGGTGAATGAAGATGTTGCAATACAAGACCTGACCCCAAGGTCCCAAGGTCCCAAGGTCCCAAGGTCATTTCGCCAGAAAGCGATGCACCGACCGTCGCGCTGACGGATTTACCAGCGGCCTATCAGGAACTGCTGACCGCAGCACAAACCGAACTTCAACCTCAATCAGGAACCCTCGATATGTTCGTAGACCTTCCCCCCGATAGCCCCAATGCCGCACCGATCGTGATGGTGGCTGCGGCTAAGCAAGCCCAGAAACCCGCCGCAGCCATGAGAACGGTTGGGGTTTGCACACCGATGGCAAATCTTCCTGATGATCCGGCATTCGGTAGTCAAACAATTGATTTTGAGGCGGTTGCGGTCAACTATCTGTTTGATTACGAAAAGGTAAACCTGACTAAGCAATCTGCAAAAGTCACACTATTACAGCTCCCTTCTCACGGACAGTTGACGGGGGGGGATACATATAAACCCGCCCGCGGCTTCTTTGACGGTCAAGACCAAGTCTCCGCACTCGTCGAACTGGGCGGCTATCAAGTCAAGGTGATCTACTTCATCAAAGTCCAACCCGAGGGTACGGGGGGGATTCCCAACGACAATGACGAACTTATCAAAAAATTCTGTGGCCCCAAAGGCCGGGTTTGGAAGATATCCACTACTACACCGGCCCTGCAATCGCTCATTGGTGACAACAGCGGTTTTGTCGCGGATGCATCGCCCTACCTACTGAACTCCTTCGCCGTCACCTTCGGCGATCTGACTGGCACCGCTGTTGGCACAACCACCGGCCAAGGCCCCACCGCCCAAATCACCCTGGACACCACCGCAGCAGGCCACGGCTGGTACGTCGCCCCCCCCGACCTACCCACCAGCAGTGCGCTGCTCTCGCAAAAGCTGGTGTCAGCCACTCCCACCCAGCAAAACACCGGGTTTTCTCTGTGCCTGCCTCGTATATTGACAACAGTGCCACAGAGCTGGACGAGCAAATGCAGGTAGCACTTGGCTATATGAAATAGGGCTCTAGCGCTTATGAATTAAGCGCAATAAGCTATTCAATTGAGAGCATTCATGAAAATATTGTTGATCGAAGATGACCTGGATCTGGGGGCCGCCCTGCAGCGGGCACTGGAGCAGGCCCACCTGCCCTCGGTCTGGGTGCGCCGCCTGGCTGATGGCATGGCGCAGTTGCAAGCCGATGAGCTGGACTGCGTGCTGCTCGACATCAACCTGCCCGACGGCGAAGGTTTTACCCTGCTGGAACACCTGCGGCGCAGCCAGCATGCGGTGCCGGTCCTGGTCATGACCGCCCGCGACGCGCTGGATGACCGCTTGCGTGCCCTCAACGGCGGCGCGGACGATTACGTGATCAAACCCTTCATGCTGCCGGAACTGATCGCCCGCATCCATGTGGCGATTCGCCGCTCGGCCGGTCAGGCCGCCAACGCCTGGCAAGTGGGTGCACTGGCGATTGACCCGCAGCAGCAAACCGTGGCGCTCGGCGGCAGCGCACTGGCGGTGACGCCGCGCGAGTTCGCCATCCTGTGTGAACTGGCCCGCCAGGCCGGGCGGGTGGTGCGGCGTGAGCAACTGCTGCAACGGGTCTGGTCTGGCGACGAGGAACCCAGCGCCGGGGCCCTGGAATTTCAGATCCACGCCCTGCGGCGCAAGCTCGGGGCGGAGGCCATCCGCACCGTGCGGGGGGTGGGTTACCTGATGCCACGGCCATGATCAGCTTGCGCAAACTGCGCCAACCGTCCCTGTTCAAACGCTTGCTGGCCTGGCAGGCGCTGGTGATGTTGCTGGCGGTGGGGACCAGTTTTGGCTGGAACGTCTGGCAGGCTTACCAGCCCAAAACCGGTAGCATCGACCGCAGTCTGTTCCTGCTGGCCGAAGCGGTGGCCCGCTTTTCGGCGCTCAACCCAAGCCCGGCACACACCAGCGCCGTGGCACGCCAGGTCAAGCAACTCAACAAGGACAACGCCACTTTGCCCACGCAGGACACCGACTTTGCCTGGCAGGTCTGGACGAGTTCGGGGCAATTGCTCTCCAGCGACGGCATGGCCCAGACGTTTGCCCTGAGTCCGCCCGGCAGTCTGGTGGTCGGCATCCGGCATGACATCGGTGACTGGCGGCTGATGGCGGCCCAGAGCCCGGACGGCCAGGTCTGGGCCGTGGTGGGGCAAACCCGGGCGTTTTACAGCCAGCTTGATGCGCTGGTGCTGCGCCAGATGGTCACCATCCCCCTGGTGTATGTGACCGTCTTGGTCATCGCCCTGTGGCTGGCCACCTGGCGCGGCCTGAAACCTTTGCAGCACCTGGGCCAGCGCATTGCCCAACGCGATGCCGGTAGCGGTGAGCCCCTGACCGATGCGGCACACGACCCGCTGGAGCTGCAACCCATCACCGCCGCGCTGGATGCCTATGCGCTGCGCGAGGCTGAGCTTCGCGCCACCGAAAAACGCTTTTTTGCCGATGCCGCTCACGAGCTGCGCACCCCGCTGGCCGTGATTGCGGCGCAGGCCCATGTGCTGGCGCAGGAGCGTGATCCGAGCCGGTATCCTGACATGCTGCACACCTTGCAACACGGGGTGCAGCGTGCGGGCGATGTGCTCTCCAAGGTGCTGACCCTGTCACGGCTGGATGCTGCTCCCGCAGGAATGACGTTGGACACCACCACCCACATCGACCTGGGCGAGTTGCTGCGAGAACGTGTGGCCGAACACACACCCCGGGCCATGGACTGCGGGATTGACCTCGGCCTGCTGGACGGCCCCAGCGTGCCAGTTGACGTCAACGTGTCGCTGCTCAGCGTGGCCATGGACAACCTGATTGACAACGCGCTGCTGTATTGCCCGCCCGGTAGCCACGTGGATGTGTCCTGGGGCCAGCAAGACGGTTATGCCTGGTGGGCGGTGGAAGACGACGGCCCCGGCATCGCCCCGGCGCAGCAGGCTTTGGTGTTTGAGCGGTTCGAGCGTGGCACGTCTTCGCAAGATGTGGCCGGCAGCGGTCTGGGCCTGGCCATCGCCCGCGAGGTGGCGGTGAAACACGGCGGCACGCTGCGGCTAGACCTGTCAGCAGCTGGGCACGGCTGCCGGTTTGTGATGACGCTGGCAGGGCAGGCGACTCAAGCAACACCACACTAGGGCTAACCCCTACAGACGTTCTGGCACGTGGCTTGCTAGCATCGTTTCCATGAATCTGACCAAATGGTCAAGTTCTGATCTTCAGATGTCCGCCACCCACCCAGGAGTTGTCAACGTGACCCATTCACTTGCACCCGATGTTCGCGCCGCCCGCCTGAGCGCGGCCGACTACGCCCAGCGTTTTGCTGATGCCACCCCGCGCCTGAGCGCGCCGCAAGCCGTGCTGGAGGCCGAGCGCTGCCTGTACTGCTTTGACGCGCCTTGCGCCACCGCCTGCCCGACCCACATTGACGTGCCCTCGTTCATCCGGCGCATCAGCGACGGCAACCTGCGTGGCGCGGCCCGCGCCATTCTGGAGGCCAACCCGCTGGGCGGCATGTGTGCCCGCGTCTGCCCGACCGAGAACCTGTGCGAAGCGGTGTGTGTGCGCAACACGCAAGAGGGCCAGCCGGTGGCGATTGGCCGCCTGCAACGCTTTGCGGTCGATGCCTTGATGGACAGCGCCAAGCCGCAGCTCTTCAGCCGGGCACCTGCCACCGGCAAGAAAATTGGCGTGATTGGTGCTGGCCCGGCCGGTCTGGCCTGCGCCCACAGCCTGGCCAAGCAAGGCCATGAGGTGACCATTTTTGATGCCCGCCCGAAAGCCGGTGGCCTCAACGAATACGGTCTGGCCAGCTACAAAACGCCCGACCAGTTTGCCCAGGCCGAGGTGCGCTGGCTGCTGGACTTGGGTGGCATCACCATCCGCACCGGCTGGAAGTTGGAGACCGCCGATCAGTTTGAGGCCCTGCGCCGCGAGCACGATGCCCTGTTTCTGGGCATGGGCCTGCCCAACACGCACCAACTCGGCGTGCCGGGCGAACACCTGGGGGGCGTGCAGGATGCCATCGACTTCATCGCCACGCTGCGCCAGACCGAGAATCTGGCCACGCTGCCGATTGGCCGACGCGTGGTGGTGATTGGCGGCGGCATGACGGCGGTGGACGCCGCCGTGCAGGCCAAGCTGCTCGGTGCGCAAGACGTGCACATGGTCTACCGGCGCGGGCCGCAGGCCATGTCGGCCTCGAAGGCTGAGCAGGAGTGGGCGCAAACCAACGGGGTCACCATCCACCACTGGCTGGCGCCGCAAGAGATTGTGGCCAACCGGGTCGATGCCAGCCATGTCGGCGCGGTGCGTTTTGCCCGCCAAAGCCTGCAAGACGGCAAGCTGAGCCCCACCGGTCAGACCGAGTACCTGGAGGCCGACATGGTGTTCAAAGCCATCGGCCAGCACCTGGGCAACCCGCTGCTGGCGCAAGTCGGCTTTGCGCTGGAAGACGGGCGCATTGCCACCGATGAAGCGGGCCAGACCAGTCTGCCCGGTGTCTGGGCCGGGGGCGATTGCCGGGCCGGGGGGCTGGACCTGACGGTCGAAGCCGTGGCCCACGGCATGCAGTCGGCGCAAGCCATCCACACCCACCTCATGAACCCCTGAACCGGAGCGCACCACATGGCGAACCTGCACACCCATTTCGCGGGCATTTCAAGCCCCAACCCGTTCTGGCTGGCCTCTGCGCCGCCCACCGACAAAGCCGTCAACGTCATCCGCGCCTTTGAGGCCGGCTGGGGCGGCGTGGTCTGGAAGACCCTGGGCGAGGCCGGGCCCGCCGTGGTAAACGTCAACGGCCCGCGCTACGGTGGGCTGATGAGCCCGGACCGTCGCCTGACGGGCTTTAACAACATCGAACTCATCACCGACCGCGACCTGGAAGTCAACCTGCGCGAGATCAAAGAGGTCAAGCGCGCCTGGCCGGATCGCGCCGTGGTGGTGTCCCTCATGGTGCCGTGCAACGAGGAGGCCTGGAAAGCCATCCTGCCACGAGTGGAAGACACCGGCTGCGACGGCATCGAGCTCAACTTTGGCTGCCCGCACGGCATGAGTGAGCGCGGCATGGGCGCGGCGGTAGGCCAGGTGCCCGAATACATCCAGATGGTCACCGCCTGGTGCAAGCAGTACAGCAAACTGCCGGTGATCGTCAAACTCACGCCCAACATCACCGACATCCGCCTGCCGGCACGCGCCGCCAAAGCCGGTGGGGCCGATGCGATAAGTTTGATCAACACCATCAACTCCATCATGGGGGTCGATCCCTACAGCCTGAGCATGGTGCCCAGCACCGGCGGCAAGGGTTCACACGGCGGCTACTGCGGCCCGGCGGTGAAACCGATTGCGCTCAACATGGTGGCCGAGATTGCCCGAGACCCCGCCACCGCTGGCCTGCCGATTTCGGGCATAGGCGGCATCAGTACTTGGCGCGACGCTTTTGATTTCATAGCACTTGGCGCAGGCAATGTGCAGGTCTGCACCGCTGCCATGGTCTACGGCTTCAAGATCGTGCAGGAGATGATCGACGGCTTGTCCAACTACATGGACGAGATGGGTTTCACCAGCATCGAAGACTTCCGGGGCCGCGCCATCCCCACGGTGAGCGACTGGAAATACCTCAACCTCAACCACATCACCAAGGCGGTGATCGACCAGGACAAGTGCATCGAGTGCGGGCGCTGCCACATTGCCTGCGAGGACACCAGCCACCAGGCCATCATGGCCACCAAAGACGGCCAGCGCCACTTTGAGGTGAAAGAAGAGGAATGTGTCGGCTGCAACCTGTGCACCCTGGTCTGCCCGGTGCCCGAGTGCATCACCTTGCGCAACCTGGCCCCCGGCGAAGTGGATCTGCGCACCGGCAAGACCGTGTCGGCAGAACACCTGGACTGGACGATGCACCCCAACAACCCGGCGCGTGCGGCGTAATATCCACCCTTTCCCATCGCCACACACCTGTTTTACATATAAAACAAGCCTATAGCCCTTATTTAACCTGCGCAAGCAGCTATATATTTAGGAGTAATCATGAGCAGTATCCTGATCCAAGGCGGCACGGTGGTCAATGCCGACCGCGCCTTCAAAGCCGACGTGTTGACCCAAGACGGCAAAATCGTCGCGGTAGGCACTGACCTGCAAGCCCCGGCTGGCACCACCGTGGTCGATGCCGGTGGCCAGTATGTGATGCCTGGCGGCATTGACCCGCATACCCACATGCAACTGCCCTTCATGGGCACGGTCACCATGGACGACTTCTACACCGGCACGGCTGCGGGCTTGGCCGGCGGCACCACCAGCATCATCGACTTCGTCATCCCCAACCCGCAACAGCCGCTGCTGGAGGCCTACCAGACCTGGCGCGGCTGGGCCGAAAAAGCCGCCGGTGATTACAGCTTTCACATGGCCATCACCTGGTGGGACGAGTCGGTGAAGCGCGACATGGGCACCTTGGTGAATGAAGAAGGCATCAACAGCTTCAAACACTTCATGGCCTACAAAAACGCCATCATGTGTGACGACGAAACCCTGGTGAACAGCTTCAAGCGCTGCCTGGAACTCGGCGCCATGCCCACGGTGCACGCCGAAAACGGCGAACTGGTGTACCTGCTGCAAAAACAGGTGGCCGAGATGGGCATCACCGGCCCCGAAGGCCACCCGCTGTCACGCCCACCGATGGTTGAAGGCGAGGCCGCCAACCGCGCCATCGCCATTGCCGATGTGCTCAACGTGCCGATCTACGTGGTGCATGTGAGCTGCATCGAAGCCGCTGAAGCTATTTGCCGTGCCCGCGCCCGTGGCCAGCGGGTTTACGGCGAAGTGCTGGCCGGGCATCTGATGATTGACGACAGCATCTACCGCCACCCCGACTTTGCCACTGCGGCTGCCCACGTGATGAGCCCACCGTTCCGCCCCAAGGGGCATCAGGAATATTTGTGGCGCGGTTTGCAAAGCGGCAACTTACACACCACCGCCACCGACCACTGCACCTTCTGTGCCGCGCAAAAAGCCGCGGGCAAGGACGACTTTGCCAAGATTCCGAACGGCTGCGGTGGGGTGGAGGAACGTATGGCCGTGGTGTGGGACGAAGGGGTCAACACCGGCCGCTTGACGCCCAGCGAATTCGTCGCCGTGACCTCCGCCAACACCGCCAAGCTGTTCAACCTGTACCCGCAAAAAGGCAGCGTCAGCGTGGGCGCCGATGCCGATCTGGTGGTCTGGGACCCGGCAGGCAGCAAGACGCTGTCAGCCAAAACCCAGTTCAGCAAGGGTGACTACAACGTGTTTGAAGGCCGCACCGTCAAAGGCATCCCGAGCCACACCCTGAGCCAGGGCAAGCTGGTGTTTGTGCAAGGGGATTTGCGGGCTGAGCGTGGGGCGGGGCGTTATCTCAAACGCCCGGCGTTTGGTTCCAACTTTGCGGCGGCGAAGTTGCGCTCTGAGGTGCTGACCCCGACGGCGGTGAAGCGCTGAGTCTTTGAGTTTGTTCAATGCGTTTTGCTGATTTTGGTTTGGGCGACGTTTTGCGGTCTGCCAGCAAGCCGGGTCTCGCCCCGGCGGGCGACTCACTTTCTTTTGCTTCGCCAAAAGAAAGTAAGCAAAGAAAAGGCGAGCCCACTGTTTGCGTCCCTTCGCTACGCTACGGGCAACCTGCGGTGCTCGCTGCAGGTGGGGGCCCGCTCGAACTCGCTACGCTCAAACAATCGCGTGCCCTGATCCACCTGCAGCTGCGCTCCTCGGCGCAACCAGAAGGGCCAGAGGGACAAAGAACAGCCAAATCCAAACGGCTCGTGGCGTGGTGCGCCACTTCGCCCCCAGCACGAGCGAAGCAAAGTGCCGCAACTCTCCCCGCCGTTGAGGCAGGGCTGAGCAGCGCAGCAGACTGCGGAAAAAGGGCTGGCGATTGTCTGAGCGAAGCGAGTTCGAGCCAGCCCCCGCAGTCTGCGAGCAGCGCAAGGAACCGCGTAGCGGCCCTGCCGTCGGCTCGCCTTTTCTTTGCTTACTTTCTTTTGGCGAAGCAAAAGAAAGTGAGTGGCCGCCGGGCCACCCCGGCTTATCCCGAATACTCACCCACAGGAGAAAACTGACATGACCACCACCCAAAAAGACATTACATCCCTGCGCATCAATGGCCAGCGCCTCTGGGACTCCTTGATGGAACTCGCCAAAATCGGCGAAACCCCCAAAGGCGGAGTCTGCCGCCTAACCCTCACCGACCTCGACAAACAAGGCCGCGACCTGGTCACAAAGTGGGCGCGTGAGGCAGGCTTATCCGTCACCATCGACAAAATCGGCAACGGCTTCATGCGCCGCCCCGGCCGCAACAATGCCTTGCCACCCATCGTGACCGGTAGCCACATCGACACCCAACCCACCGGCGGCAAGTTCGATGGCAACTACGGTGTGCTCGCTGGCCTGGAAGTCATGCGCACCCTGAACGACCACGGGATTGAGACCGAAGCCCCGGTCGAGGTCAGTTTCTGGACCAACGAGGAAGGTTCACGTTTTGTGCCGGTGATGATGGGCTCGGGCGTGTTCTCCAAAACCTTCACGCTGGAGCACGCTTACGCCGCCAAAGACATTGACGGCAAAACCGTGGGGGAAGAACTGGCGCGCATCGGCTACATCGGTGAGCAGGAACCTGGCGACCACCCGATTGGTGCTTTTTTTGAGACCCACATCGAACAAGGCCCGGTGCTCGAAGACAACGACGTGACCATTGGCGTGGTGCAAGGCGTGCTGGGCATCCGCTGGTTTGACTGCACCGTCACCGGCATGGAAGCCCACGCCGGCCCGACCCCGATGGCGCTGCGCAAGGACGCCATGCAGGTGTCCACACTGATCATGCAAGAGGTGGTGGCCACGGCCATGCGCCACCAGCCCCATGGCCGTGGCACGGTGGGTATGGTGCAGGTGTTTCCCAACAGCCGCAACGTGATTCCGGGCCGGGTCAAGTTCAGCATTGATCTGCGCAACAGCACCGACGCGCTGGTTGACCAGATGGCCGACGAGGTGAAAGCCTTTGCCGCCAGCCAGAGCGCCAAGACCGGCCTGAATGTTCAGATCGAGCTGGTGTCGAGCTACCCAGCCCAAGCCTTCCACGACGACTGCAAAAACGCCGTGGCCAGTGCGGCGGCCAAGCTGGGATACAGCAACATGCCGGTGGTCAGCGGTGCCGGGCACGACGCGGTCTACATGGCCAAGCTCGCCCCCACCGGCATGATCTTCATCCCCTGCAAGGACGGCATCAGCCACAACGAGATCGAGAGTGCCACGCCCGAGCACATTGCTGCCGGGTGCAATGTGCTGCTGCATGCGATGCTGGCGCGGGCGGGGGTGGCTTAAGGCGGAACAACATGTTCAGGTCACGTAGACTGAGCGCTTCATTTCCTGTTGCTCTTCCAGTGAGACCTGAAACATGCCCTCCAAAACATTCACAAGTGGCCGCATCAGGACGGCCAACTACGACACCACATCCAAACAACTCGACCTGCATTGGGACAACAAGTCCGTGCTGGCCTACAAGCATGTTCCAGAAGAGGTGTACCGTCGGCTTTGCAGCGCGCCCAATCCGGCAACGTATTGGGAAGACCGCATCGCCGAGGAGTATCCGAAGGGCACACCGATGAAATCCAGTGTTTCAGCGGATGGAGCCAAGAAGTTCAGCGATTTGTGGGGTGACAACTGAGTGTTGCGCCGTGGCCGCTCATTGACGCAATGTGCAGGGCTACTCGTAGGCAGCCAAGCGGGGGCGTTCTGCCTCGGTGAACAAGCTTTGTTGCAACTGGGTCAGGCTGGCTTGTCGTTCGGACTCGGTTGCATTCGCATTGGCCTTTAGCAGTTTGGTGCGCTCATCGCGGTAGTGGGCAATGCGGTCCTTCCACGCGGCCTCTTCCCGATCCACATCCGCCAAACGAGTGGCAGCTTGGGGATCCAGTTCTTTGGCCCGCATGCGGTAGATGTCGTCCTCGCTGGCACCTCGGGCACGCATGTCCGTGGCTTGTTGCTCGATACGCACCACCAGGTTGCTGGCCTCACGCTCAGCGCGCAGGGCAGCAGGAAGGGACGCATCCAACGCGGTGAGCTGTTGTTTCTTTTGTTCGACATTCAGGGCTGGGTTCTGGCTGATCTCAAGGCGGGCTATGGCATCCCTGTCGTAGGCATCTTCAAAACCGAACATGCCCTGATTTTCATCAGCGCTGAAGTGGTGGGCACGCAAGTCTTGCACCGCCAGCATCCGGCGGCGAATTGCTGCTACAGCACTGCCTGAGAGATCTGGCTTGTCTTCCAAACCGACAAGATCACGCTTGAATGCAATGTACCGATCCAGCAGTTGCTGGGCTTTTTGTGCCTGGGGGGCAGGTAGTCGCCGCGGCAGTTCGCTGCGGATCTGGGCCGTGATGGCCTCGACACTCTGCTCACCCACGGTGCTCAGGTAGTAGTCAAACAAACGCCTCAGTTCGCCGTAGGCCAAGGCGCCTGATCCCTCGGTGTCACTGCTGCTACGCGGGGGCTGCAAGTCGCCATCGGGCAAGGTGCCCTGCAAGGATCTGGCAAATGGCTTTGGCCCGCCAGTCTGCGCCTGCGCGGCCAAAGTAACTCCCGTCCGTTGATCGCCTTGTTGCCAGTACAACAGCCCTGTCGCCACCAGGGCCAATGCGCATAAACCCAGCAAGACGCGGGCAACACTGAGGTGTCGCATAGACACTTGCCTACAGGCCCAGACCTTTGAGTCGGTTGGCCTGCTGGCGGTACAAGGTCACCGGGTTGGTTTCAAACAGGTTGACCAGACCCACGGTCTGATTGACTTCGTCCAGATGGTTCATGGCGTAGTTGTCCCGGATGACGCGCCCGAGGTGGGATGAGCAGCTGGACACCAGGCCATCGTTCTTCGCACCCCCAAAGGCCAACGAGGTCAGCAGCAGGGGCGCATCAATGGGGTCGAGCACATTGGTGTAGGGCTGTGTACCGCTCCAGGAAAAGTAGTACACACCACGGGCCATGTAGTCGCCTTCACCACAGGCGGTAGTGGGCACACCCTCAGGATGAGCCGCATTGAATTTCAACGAACCGGCGGTGCTCAGTGACTCGGCTGCTGCCAGCGAGTTCTGGCTCAGGCCTGACCCGCCCGAGAGAAAGTTGATCATCGTGGCCAAGCCATTGGTTGCCGATAGAAGCATCGATCTGGTCAGCGATCCGGGCGGGGCCACGTTCAGCAACAGGTCTGCCACGGCAGAGCCCTTGTTCACACCGCCGATGGAGGTGACCGATGCCACCAAGTCTGGCCGCACGGAAGCCACATAGCGGCTGGTGGGGCCGCCATGGCTGTGGCCCATCAAATTAACCTTGGCTGCGCCTGTGACCGCCAGGATTTGTTTGACTTGCGTGAGCAACTGCTCACCACGCACTTCGGTGCTGTTGGCCGCCGACACCTGGGCCACATACACCTTGGCACCGTCAGCACGCAGGGCCGAAGGAACACCATACCAATAGTCCACCGGGCCAATGTTGTCAAAGCCAAACAGACCGTGCACCAGCACGATAGGATAGTTGGTCTGGGTGTAACCCGCAGCGAAAGAGGTAGCGGGAAATAGAACAAGGGCTAGCAGACAGGCACCTAGCCAAGTCATCACGGTATTTTTCACAGTTGTCTCCAATAGGGCTGCGTAGCCCTTGAGTTAGAAGGAATTTGGATTTAACGGAACTGCGACCTCTTGGATGCTGCTGCGGTCGCTGGCTGATCAGGTGCCGATTGCTTGTGTCAACCGGCTTGAATCATAAAAAGCACGGTCGTACTTTTTATGTAATGTTATGTCGCGTTTCCGGTTTTGTCATGCTGGAAAACCCGTATGTAGAAAACCTGGGTGCAGGTACGCACCACATACATCGTTCGGATGTTCATTCACTCAGAAAGCTTTCTTTTCCCATTAACAATGGGCCATGTATCAGTTAGCTGTTGAAAGCGGGGTTTTCCCAGTGGCGGGGTTGAATGGTCTCCTTGGGGCAGAAGCAATTGCAACAGCGCTAATTCAGAAATAGCCTCTTTTAGGCCTCCAGAGCATGTACAGTAAGTGCTGGCAGCTCCTTTTTTTAAGGATAAATCCATGACCACCACCGACATCTCCACCCTGCGCATCAACGGCGACCGCGTTTGGGCCAGCCTCACCGACCTCGATAAACAAGCCCGGTGTTGGAAGACAACGACGTGACCATCGACGTGGTGCAAGGCGTGCTGAGCATCCGCTGGTTTGACTGCACCGTCACCGGCATGGAAGCGCACGCCGGCCCGACCCCGATGGCGCTGCGCAAGGATGCGATGCAAGTGGCCACCCACATCATGCAAGAGGTGGTGGCCAGCGCCATGCGGCACCAGCCCCATGGCCGTGGCACGGTCGGCATGGTGCAGGTGTTCCCCAACAGCCGCAACGTGATTCCGGGCCGGGTCAAATTCAGCATCGACCTGCGCAACAGCACCGATGCCCTGGTCGACCAGATGGCCGACGAGGTGAAAGCCTTTGCCGCCAGCCTGAGCGCCCAGACCGGACTCAATGTCCAGAATGACCTGGTCTCCAGCTACCCAGCCCAAGCCTTCCACGATGATTGCAAAAACGCCGTGGCCAGTGCCGCGGCCAAGCTGGGCTACTCCGACATGCCGGTGGTCAGCGGGGCCGGGCACGATGCCGTCTATATGGCCCAACTGGCCCCCACCGGCATGATCTTCATCCCTTGCTTGAACGGCATCAGCCACAATGAGCTTGAATCCGCCACGCCAGAGCACATTGCCGCCGGGTGTAATGTGCTGTTACATGCGATGTTGGCGCGGGCGGGGGTGGCTGCAACGTTGTAACAGGGTTGATTCATGAAAAACATTTGTGTGTATTGTGGTTCCAGTTCTGGCAGATTACCCGCCTATGCAGAGGGTGCGCGCGCCCTGGCGCGTGCCTTGGTGGCACGGGACTGGGGCCTGGTCTATGGTGGTGCCAGCATTGGTTTGATGGGCTTGGTGGCTGACACGGTGTTGCAACTTGGCGGCAGGGTGGTGGGGGTGATTCCTGAGGCTTTGGCTCGCAAGGAGGTTGCACACGCAGGTTTGACGCAACTTCACGTCACCCAGTCCATGCACGAGCGCAAAACCTTGATGGCGGAGCTGTCTGACGGTTTTATTGCCATGCCAGGTGGAATTGGTACGTTTGAGGAAATTTTTGAAATCTGGACCTGGGCGCAACTCGGTATTCATGCCAAACCTTGTGGTTTGTTGAATGTGGCAGGCTATTACGATGCGTTGACCACGTTTCTGGACCATGCTACCCATGAGCAGTTCATGAAACCCCCGCACCGTTCCCTGTTGATTGTGGAACCTGAGCCTGTGGCACTGCTGGACAGATTTGACCGTTTTGAACCGCTCCAGATTCAGAAATGGCTTGCAAAGAGCGAGTCTTGATTTTTTTAAGTAAATTTGGCCTCTAGTGCTCATCAATACTGCGTGGATGGCTATATATTAAATAGCAATTATTCCAGCACCGCGACCCCTTTGATTTGTGCAAACACCGCTTTGCCAGGTTCCAGCGCCAAGCTACGACTTGAGCGCGCGGTGATACGTGCCATCAGGGATGTGTCACCCGCATGCAGAACCACCATCACATGGCCGGGGCCATCGGGGGACATGGTGTGCACTGTGCAGGCGATGATGTTCAAAATACTGGTGTCGGTTTGGCGCTGCAAGGTCAGGCTGACATCCCGTGCCGCGACCCGCACCCGCAATGGCTGGCCGATACCTGTGTGTTGGCGTGGCACCGTCAGTTCACCTCCCGCAAAGTGGGTCTGGGTCAGGTGATCCTGATCGTCATGAAACACCACCTTGCAGCACAACACCGCGCCAGCCGTGTCACCATGTGCCAGGGGTAAATCCAGCCGGGTCAGAAGTTCTGCCGTTGGGCCAAAAGCGGTGACCCGGCCCCTATCCAGCAGTACCAGATGTTCAGCCAGGCGAGCGACTTCGTCTATGGCGTGGGTGACATAGATCACTGGCAACTGCAGCTCGGCTTGTAATCGTTCCAGATAAGGCAATATTTCAGCCTTGCGGGGGGCATCCAGCGCGGCCAAGGGTTCATCCAGCAGCAGCAGCCTGGGACTGGTGGCCAGAGCCCGGGCTATGGCCACGCGCTGGCGCTCACCGCCAGAGAGTTCGTGGGGCCAACGCTTGAGCAGATGGCTAATGCCGAGCAGCTCAAGCGTGTTGTCCCAACTTTGAGTGCGCTGCGCGGCCGGTGTGCGCTGAAAACCGTATCGCAGATTGGCTTGTACGTTCAGATGCTCGAACAGGCTGGCTTCCTGAAATACATAACCCAGCGCACGTTGGTGAACCGGTTTGTAGATGCCTTGGGTGCTGTCTTGCCATACCTCGCCTTGCAGACACACGCGGCCCATCGCACCAGGTTCGAGTCCAGCCAGGACACGCAAGGCGGTTGTTTTACCCGAGCCAGACGGACCAAACAGTGCCGTGACGCCGTGGCCGGGCAGGGCCAGATCAATGTCCAGTGTGAAGCTGTCACGCGTCAATCGCGCCTGAAGTTGCAAGGCATTGGTGTTCATGCACCCCCCGTTTTGCGGCGGGCACTGTTGACCATGTTCAGCACCAGCAGCACCATAAAGCTGAAACTCAGCATCACGGCAGCCAGCCGGTGGGCATCCGAATATTCCATGGCCTCGACATGGTCGTAAATTTGCACCGACACCACCCGTGTGGCACCGGGAATGTTGCCGCCGACCATTAGCACCACACCGAATTCACCCACGGTGTGGGCAAAACACATGATGGTTCCGGTCACAAAGCCAGGCTTGCACAGGGGTACCACAACGCTGAAGAACGCATCCATCGGGCTGGCCCGCAGGCTGGCGGCTACTTCCAGTGGGCGTGTGCCCATGGCTTCAAAAGCGTTCTGGATCGGTTGCACCATAAAAGGCATGGAGTAAAAGACGGAAGCCACCACCAGCCCTGTGAATGTGAAGGGCAGCAGGCCCAGACCCAGGGCCTGCATCCATTGGCCCAGTGTTCCCTGTGGCCCCATGAACACCAACAAGTAAAACCCCAGCACCGAAGGTGGCAGCACGATTGGCAGAGCCACCAGTGCAGACAATGGTTTTTTGACCCATGACCTGGTGTGTGCTAGCCACCAGGCGAGTGGTGTGCCTACCAACAGCAAAATCACGGTGGTGAGTGCTGCCACTTGCAGGGTCAGGCCAATGGCTTGCAGGTCGGTATCGGTCAGCATGGCTGGGTTTTCATGGTGTTCAGAGGTCGTAACCGTAAGAGCGAATCAGGTTCTTGATGTTGGGGCTTTGCAGCAGTTGCACCAGTGCCTGGGCGGCCGCATTGTTGGCACCATGCTGCAGCAACACGGCATTTTGCTGGATTGGCTGGTACAGGGCTTGGGGCACCACCCACATCGAGCCTCCTTTGAGTTTGCCACCTTCGAGCACCTGTGACATTGCCACAAAGCCAATCTCGGCGTTGCCTGTGTACACAAAGTGAAAGGCTTGCCCAATACTTTCACCTTGCACAAGTTTGGGGGTCAAGCTGCTGGTCAAGCCTAGTTTGTCCATCACCTGTACGGCGGCTTCACCATAAGGGGCGGTTTTGGGGTTGGCGTAGGCTAGTTTGTGAAAGCTGTTGCCTTGAAGAACCTCTCCCTTGGCATCCACCCTGGTAGTGTCTGCTGACCACAATACCAATTTGCCATTGGCGTAGGTGAAGCTGCTGCCTGTTTTGGCTAGGCCGTCTTTTTCAAGCGCTGCTGGGGTGGCGGTGTTGGCGGCCAGCAGTACATCAAATGGTGCGCCATTTTTGATCTGGGCATACAGTTTGCCGGTGGCACCTAGCGTGACTTTGAGCGTATGACCAGTGGTTTTCTCCAGCACGGCGGCAATCGCCTTGATGGGCTCCGCAAAGTTGGCGGCTACGGCAATTTGGGTCTGCTCGGCCAGACCTGGGGCGGAAAACGCCAGCGTTAGGGCACTGAGCAACAAGGGTTTCAAAGAAAATTTCATCAATAAACTCCAGATGGATGACGGGAAAGCTGGTTTCTCAGGCGCGCAGGAACAGGGTATGCATGAATACGCTATTCTTATAGTGAATAGCGAAAGTGTAACCTTGGCATTCACACGAGGTTTCAGGTTGCTGAAGTGGCGGGCACAATCCATGCCATGAGTAAAAACGCCATTTCTCCCAAAGCTTTAGGCCATGCCGCAGTTGATAAACGCATGGATATTCTTCGCCTGATTGGGCAAACCGGGTCCATATCGCAGGCAGCGCGCCAGGCAGGGGTGAGCTACAAGGCCGCTTGGCAGGCGATTCACACTTTGAGCAATTTGGCGGGTGTGCCGTTGGTGGATCGTGCGGTGGGAGGCGCTGGTGGCGGTGGTGCCAAGCTCACTGAAGCAGGGGTTCAGTTATTGGAGGCGGCCCGACAGATGGAGACTGCGCGCCGCGATGTCCTGATGCGTTTTACCGGTGCAGCGGCGCAGGCATTGCCAGGGGCGGGGTTGCGTACCAGCATGCGCAACAACTTGCCATGTCAGGTCACACAGTTGTTGGGTGCCACGTCCGGTGACCCTACCGTACGTGTCACATTGGCGTTGCCGTCAGCCGGCCACATGCATGCATCCATCACCCTTGAAAGTGCCGAACTGCTGGGTTTGACACCTGGACTAGCGGTGCTGGCCCTGTGTAAGGCGACAGCGGTGCATATCCGGGCGAGCACTGCAACCCCTGCTGTGCAGGCGGGTGTTCCTGCGGAGTTGGCCGGGGAGCAGTCCGTCAACTTGGTGGATGGCAAGGTAGCGCGTTTGTCACGCGGTGGCTTGCGTGATGAAGTGGTCATGAGCCTGCCAGGTGGCTTGCAGCTGGTGGGTTTTGCCGAGCAGCCCAATCGTTTGCGGGTGGGCAGTAAAGTGACCGCGTGTGTGGACGAAACTGCCTTGGTGCTGGCCCGGGTGTAGCGCCGTTGCGCAACTGTTGTTGGACCGCAAGCCCCTGAGCCCTTAGGTTGTTGTTTTATGCCCGAGTTTGCGGTACAGCGTTGCACGACTGATGCCCAAGGCTTTAGCCGCTTGGCCCACGTTGCCGCGGGCATCGTCCACTGCTTTTCGGATCATGGATGCTTCCACGTCACGCAGTGGCACGGTTGGCGCGTTGCCTTGAATGGTTTTGAATACACGGGCTTCATCTGTTCGCGCCAGTGCCTGGGCATGTAGCCGCAAACCGCTCCACAGTGGCAGCTCCAGGACACGGTTGGGTTGCTTGCTGGTATCAAACAGGTGTCCCATCGGCAGGCCAAACACATCGGTGACATGTACGGCTGCCAGGCCAGAGTCATTCAGGCCCGGCACCATCTGGCGTGCTACCCGGTTTGCACCACTGATCCAGCCATCCGTGTCCAGGCACAGGATGCCATCTGCGTCAGTGCCCAGAGTGTTGCCTGGCCAGTTCAGACGCAGCAACAAGCTGTGTGGCTGTGCCATGACCAGTGCGTTTTCGATTTTGCAGGCGGATTGTTTCACCAAATGTTTCAGTTCTGGTCGCTCCTGAACATCCACCCCGGTGACATCGAGCATGCCGACACAAGCTCCATTGGGCCCAAAAAGGGGAGCACCGGCGCAGCTGTAGCTTGAGGTGGCTTCAAAAAAATGCTCACCCCGGTGGAGCCATACCGGTTGCAACTCGGTCAGCGCGGTACCAATGGCCGTGGTGCCAATGCTGGGTTCGGACAAATCGGTGCCTATGCGGGTGATCAGGTGGGCGCGTGGGTCAGCGTGGTCAATGGCACCGCTGGCATCCACCACGATGCCTTGGGCATTGGTCAAAATGGCAAAGTAGCGGGTGTTGATGATCGCGCGGGCCAGACTCTCCAGTATGGGTTTGGCTGATCGTACAAGTTGGCGATTAACTTCCAGGGTGTGTTGGGTGAGCTGGCCCGATACCGCATTGAAGTTGACCGGGTCTTGCATTTGCAGTCCCAAGCTGACACAGCGCCGCCAGGATCGCTCAATCCACGGTGCCACCTCATGCACCGGGGCTTGTGAGTGTTCCAGCATCACCGCATGGCGGGCGCGATCAATGTTGGCCAGTCGCTGGCTGGTGGTGCTGGTCTGGTGAGTCAAGGGTGTGCTGTAGGGCATCATGGGGCTCGGTGGATGGAGCGAATTTATCGCATTTGGTCGCATTCGGATGACGGCCTTGTTAATCTAGCGGGGTGAGGCCCCATTTTTTATTTTGAACACCTTATCCATCACCCCGCAACCCCGACGCGTCAAGGCGGTCTTTATCTGGCCGTTTGCGCTGGTACTCACCTTCATTTTGTGTGCGTTTGTGGCCACCGCGTACTTTCTGGAGGTAAAGGTGCGTGACCGCGCCTTGGCTGACCGTGTGACCGCTGTGTCCAAACTGTTTGACCAAAAGCTTGGCAAGGATGCCAATTTGATGCAGGGGGTTTTGCGTACCTTGATGACCAATCCATCCATTGAGCTGGCGTTCAGCCACCTGGACAGGGAGGCATTGCGCCGTGAAGTAGGGCCGCTGTTTGAAGTCCTGCACAAAGATCACCGCATCACCCATCTGTATTTCAATAGCCCGGACTTGGTGAATGTGGTGCGTCTGCACAGTCCGGCACATTTTGGTGACTTGATTGCAAGGGGAACCTCAATCCGTGCCCGTGAACAAGGCAGGGCCGTGCATGGATTGGAACTCGGAACATTGGGAACACTCACCCTGCGTCTGGTGATGCCTTGGTTGGTGAACGGCAACACACTGGGCTATATGGAAATAGGTGAAGAAATCGAATACCTTGTGGACGAAATTCACGACAGTTTGTCGGTGGACGTGTTGGTGATGATAGACAAGCGCATGTTGTCACCGCAGCAATGGCAGGAAGGCTTGAAGCTGCTTAAACGTGAAGGCAGCTGGGCTCGGTTTGATTCGCAGGTGCTGGTTGCACAAACGACCAGTCAAGTACCTGAGGCATTACGCGACAGTGTGCTGGTGAAGCTGCGACGAGGTGACACTGAGGTGTTTACAGAAGGAGAAAGGGTGCTGCATCTGGCCATGCTTCCCTTGCGGGATGCCAGTGGCCAGCGTATTGGTGACATGGTGGTCATGCGTGATATCACACAGTTGCAACAGACCTTTTTGAACTCAATCCTGGCTGTCACCCTGTCAAGCTTGTTGGTGGGGGCAGGGGTTTTGGGGCTTTTTTATGTGGCCTTGGGTCGGGTGGAGCGTGATTACCAGCGTAAGCATGACCTGGAGCACCAGTTGTTGCGGCTGAGCACGGAGCATCAGCGCATCTTGCAAATTGAAAAACTTTCCGCACTGGGCACGATGGTGGGGGAGATCGCCCACCAATTGAACAACCCCCTGGTCGGGGTGGTCAATTTGGCGCAACTGGCCAAGCGGGAGGCGGATGACCCGGTCAGAACCCGTGAGTTGCTCAAGGAAATTCATCGTGCCGGGGCGGACTGCCACGCCTTTATTCAGTCCATGCTGAGGTTTTCCAAAGTGTCGAGCTTCGAGAGTCGGCCGACAGCCATGGCTCAGGTGATTGATGAAACGGTCTTGTTGTTTCGCCAGACCGAAGGCAGACGATTGCCGGTGGAGGTTCAGGTGCCGGATCAGCCCGTTGTGCTCACGGTGGATCCGATTCTGATCCGACATGCCTTGTTCAACCTGCTGCTCAATGCGGCACAGGCGACCGAGAGTGATGGTGGCATCGTGATCAGACTGGCATCTGTCGTTAACCTGGAATCTCATGCGTCAGGCTGGGAGCTTTCGGTGACTGACCACGGTAAAGGTATTGCTGCGGACATACTGGACAAGGTTTTTCTGCCCTTTTTTACCACCCGCAACGAAGGCACTGGCCTGGGCCTGCCGGTGGTGCTGCATGTGGCCTTGTTGCATGGGGGTTATGTGCGGATGGAGAACCAGACGGGTGGTGGCACGCAATTTGCGGTCTGGTTGCCTGACGCACATCAGTTGCCAGAGTCCAAATCATCGGAGTCATAGCCATGTTGCCCAAAATTCTGGTCGTTGATGATGACCGCTATACCCGCACGCTGATTCAGCAATTGATGCGAAAAACCGCAGAGGTTCATCTGGCCGAAGATGGTGCGGCGGCCCGGCGGCTGTTTGCCGACATGGATTTCAATCTGGTGCTGATGGATCAGCGATTGCCGCATGACAAGGGGCTGGACTTGTTGCGGGAGTTCCGTTCACGCAAACCAAGACTGGTGGCGATTTTGATCACCGGTTATGCCGATGTGCATGAGGCCGTGGCAGCGGTACGCGAGGGTTTGTTTGATTACCTGTCCAAGCCATTTGAAGACCTGGAGGCGCTGGAGGCGGCTGTGGGCAAGGCACTGGAGCTGGATCGTGCCTACCGGGAAATCGACAGTTTGCGCAGTCGGTTGGCGCAGGAGTCGGGTGCGCCCCATGTGGTGGGGCAGTCGCCTGCCATGGAGCGGCTGCAGGGCCAGATCCGGGAGGTGGCCGGGCTCGACACCACGGTGCTGCTGGAGGGCGAAAGCGGTACTGGCAAAGACGTCATTGCCAAGCTGACCCACGCGCTGAGCCAGCGCTCACACAAACCTTACCTGGAGGTCAATTGCGGCGGTTTGCCGGAGTCTTTGCTGGAAAGTCTGTTGTTTGGTTACGAGAAAGGGGCTTTTACCGGGGCCAGCCAGACCACACCTGGCTATTTTGAGAAAGTGAATGGCGGCAATTTGTTTCTGGATGAAATTGCCGACATGAGCCCCAAGCTGCAAAGCAGCTTGCTGCGTGTGCTGCAAGACCACAGCTTTTGCCGTATTGGCAGCACTCAGGCGCGCACGACCGACTTCAGGCTGATTTGTGCCACCAATCGAGCGCTGGCCGGTGAGGTCAAGGCTGGGCGCTTTCGCGAGGACTTGTATTACCGCATCAACGTGGTGGCGGTGCGCCTGCCACCGCTGCGCGAGCGCAGCGGTGATGTTCTTCGGCTGGCGGTGCATTTTCTGGAGCACTACAACGCCAGGTTTGCCAAGCAATGTGGCCCCTTCACCGCCGATGCGGTGCGTGCTCTGGAGGCCTGTTCATGGCCGGGTAATGTGCGCGAATTGCAGCATTGCATTGAGCGGGTGGTGGCGCTGCACAGAGGTGGTGTGATTGATAGGGTTCATCTGAACCCAGGCGGCGACCCGCAGCCCGCCGTGCCGGTGGATGCGCCGCCAGAACCGGACACGCCACTGGCTTACCAGCAGGCGCGGGCTGAATTCGAGCGCGATTACCTGCACCGTTTGCTGCAAACCGCCCATGGCAATATGTCGGAAGTGGCACGCCTGAGCGGCATTCCACGCCAGAATTTATACGTGCGGATGAAACGCTGGGGCATTGTCACTGAATAGCGACGGATGTCATTTTTCAGTGACATGGAGTGGCAGCGTTGTCGCCTGTCTGTGATGTCCGGAATTTTCTTTGGGGCAAGTGTCACACCCAGTGATTCAAGCTTGATTCTGAGAGTCAGGCCAATCCCTGTCAGCCGGATCACTGGGCATTGGCACAAGCTATGCATCGTCATGATTTTTACGAGAGGAAAATCATGTTAAAAAGAAATGCAATTGTTCTGGCCGTCATGGCTTTGGGCTTGGGCAGCGCAAGCGCAGCTGATCCTGCAAGCATCAATTGGAGCAAGATCAAGCCAGTCTCCATCGGGCTTTTTTATCCGGGTCAATCTTCCTATGAATGGCTGCGCAGCCCCGAACACAAGGGGGCCGATGTGGAGGTGAATCGTGGGGATTCCTGCGTGTCATGCCACGACGAACCAAGCGCTGAGCAGGATCTGGGCAACAAGATTGTGAAAGGCGGCCGCCTGGAACCCGTGCCCGTCAAAGGAAAGAGTGGCTACAAAGAACTGAGTGTTCAAGCCGCCTATGACAGCAAGAACATGTATTTGCGCTACGAGTGGAAAACCGATAACCCTTACCCCGGCACCGAGCACCAGTACCTGCGTTATGACGGTCATGGCTGGAACGTCTGGGGCTTTCCAAAGCTGGACAAGGTCGTGCAAGAGGGCAAGCAACCCGGCATTTACGAAGACCGCATGTCGATCATCATCGACGACGGCAAGGTTCCTGGCTTTGCCAAACAGGGGTGCTGGCTGACCTGCCACGATGGTCAACGTGACATGCCCAAGCAGTTCACCAAAGAAGAAGTCGCCGCGAACGCCTTGCTCACTGCCATCAAGAAGAGTGACGTGCGCAAGTTTTTGCCTGACACACGCTCCAATCCGTCGGACTGGAAAACCGGCAAGAGTGTTGATGAAATCAGCCAACTCAAGGCTGATGGCAAGTTTGTCGACCTGATTCAATGGCGTGCCCACCGCAGCAATGCGGTCGGCATGGCAGACGATGGTTATGTGCTGGAATGGCGTCTCAGTGACGCAGGCAAGGACATGTTTGGTGGCAATGCAGATGGCAAAACGCACCAGCCCTTGTTCATGTTTGACGAGAAGAAGATGGGCTTCAGGTCCATCACGGCGGACAGCCAGGCCCGCAAGGGCAATCTGTTCCTGGTGAAAGAAGAGAATGCCGTGCCATTTGACCCCAATGCAGGCTGGAAGGAGGGCGACCTGATTCCTGACTACATCATCAGTCGCACCGATGCCAAAGGGTCAGCCGCTGACAACAATGCCATGGCAGCATGGAAAGACGGCAAGTGGACGGTGGTGTTGACACGTCCCCTGGGGCTGACCAACACGGATGACAAGACTTTGAGAGCCGGTGGCGTGTACAACGTGGGTTTTGCCATCCATGACGACAATATCACCACCCGTGGCCACCAGGTCTCTTTTGTGAAAACACTGGGTCTGGGTGCCAAACAAAAGGTAGACATTCAAGCGGTCAAGCTGCCATAGTCCAATTTGACGGTTATTCCCAAAGCCACCCTAAGGAGAAATTCCTGGGGTGGCTTTTTTGATGGGGCCTGTTTGACGTGCTTGGCGCTTGAATAGCCAAGTGTTACATTTGGCGGCACATACCAGAAAGAAGCTGGCAAACCTGCTTGAAGTTGTGGGATCGTGAAAAGCTTGAAATATTTTGTCAAACTGATTCCTTGGCTGTTTGCCGGATTGGTGCTTGGTTGTAAACCATCGCCACATGAAGACCCCTTGCAGTACAGCAGCACCAAACCAGGTTCAGTGGTTGTTTACAGTTTTGCTGTGCATCCTTTGCACAATCCACAAAAGCTGAGTGCTGTCTATCAGCCGCTGATTGATCATCTTAATAGCCAATTGACCAATGCCCGTCTGGAGCTTGAAGCTTCACGGGATTACCAAGTTTTTGAGCAAAAGTATGCGGCGCGTGAACCAGCGTTTTTGCTGCCTAATCCGTGGCAAACCTTGCAGGCGATGAAGGTGGGCTACCACGTGATGGCCATGGCCGGAGATGCGCAAGATTTCAAGGGCATTTTTATCGTTCGCAAAGACAGCGGCATCCAAACTCCGGCGGATCTCAAAGGCAAGGTGGTGAGTTATCCGTCCCACACGGCCCTGGCCGCAGCGATCATGCCGCAGTATTTTTTGTATACCCATGGTCTTGATGTGGCGCATGACATTCGGAATGTATATGTGGGTTCGCAGGAATCATCCATCCTGAACGTCTATCTGGGGCAGGCGGCGGCGGGAGCAACCTGGCCACCACCGTGGCGACTTTTCCAGCATGATCACCCTGCGGAGGCTGCGGCTCTGCGAGTGATCTGGGAAACCGGGTCGTTGATCAACAATTCGGTCATGGTACGTAACGATGTGCCTGTCACCGTGCGCGACCAAGTCAAACGGTCATTGCTCAACTTGGCTTCTACACCCGCAGGTTTGAGCATACTGGAAGGTATGGAAACAGCGCGTTTTCACGAGTCCGATGATGCCAGCTACGAGGTGGTGGCTCAGTATGTCAGACAGTTTGAGAAAACTGTGCGGCCTGTGGAGCGCCCATGACGCTGACGCGACTCAAAAAATTGCTGTTTGGCAACCTGCGCCGGCAGCTGATGGTGGGTATGGCACTGACCATGGTTCTCATGATGTCTTTTTTTGTTTGGGATGTCATCCGGTACCAAAAGGCCATGGCCCTGGAACAGCATACCTTGCAGGCACGTGCTTTGGCGGGCAGCATTGCCGCGTCAAGTGCGGTGTGGGTGGTATCCAGAGACTTCAGTGGGTTGGAGGAAATTATTCGAGGTTTGTCCGAGTATCCGAATTTGCGTTATGTCATGGTTCTGGATACCTCAGGCCAGGTGCTGGCTCACAGTCAGACCACACGACGAGGGCAATATGTGAGTGATTTCCCGGAGGTGGCTGATATCAGGGTGCAGCAAAAGG
The DNA here is from genome assembly GCF_019973615.1 of Rhodoferax lithotrophicus. GTDB lineage: Bacteria > Pseudomonadota > Gammaproteobacteria > Burkholderiales > Burkholderiaceae_C > Rhodoferax > Rhodoferax lithotrophicus. The sequence goes on from NZ_AP024238.1 coordinate 1,441,256, forward strand.
AAAATTACCTGGTCGATGTGTCAAGTCCGGTCATGATGAATGATCGTTTGATCGGTTGGGTACGCCTTGGCTTGGCTGGCAACCAATTGGAAATTTGGCTCGCTCGAATGACTTTCAGTGGTTTTGTCTCCACCCTGGTGGCACTGGTTTTGAGCCTTGTTTTTGCAATGGTCGCCAGTCGTTCCCTGACGCGCAGGCTTTATGTTATTGGCAAGGTGGCGCATGACATCCAGGCAGGTCGTGCAGGATTGCGTGCGGAAATCAGTGGTAGTGACGAAACAGCCCAACTCGCCCAGCAGTTCAACAACATGCTCGATACCCTGGCGCAACGTGACCAGGCCCTGAAAGACAGTGAGGCTTTCAAAAAGTCCATTCTCGATTCAGTGGCGGCAGAAGTGGCCGTGCTGGACAACAAGGGCATGATCGTGGCAGTGAATGCACACTGGCAGCACTTTGCACTGGAAAATGGAGATGAGCCAGGTCAACCGGCACACTTGACGGGCCTGGGAAGCAACTACTTGCAGGTATGCGCGGATTCGATGGGCACTGGCAGCGAGGGTGCCAGTGAAGCCCATGAAGGTATTGCGGCGGTGATGGAGGGGCGCTTGGAGCGCTTTAGCCTTGAATACCCGTGCCACTCACCACAACAGCAGCGTTGGTTCACGATGGTGGCGGTGCCGCTGGGCAATGCTGCGCAGAATGGTGTTGCCATCACACACACCGACATTACTTTGGTGAAACGGGTGCAACTGGAAGAAGAATTTCGCAGCCAGATTCTGGAGATGATGACCGGCACCGTTGTATTGCTTGATGTGCTGGAGTCTATTGTGTGTGGGGTTGAGCAGTTCAATCCGTCCATGCGGTGCAGTATCTTGTTGCTGACGGACGATGGTCAGCACCTCGGTAAGGGTGTGGCACCCAGTCTGCCCGATTTTTACAACGCGGCGATCATGGATGCGGGGATTCAGATCGGCATGGGCGTGGGTTCGTGCGGCACAGCGGCATTCACGGGTGAGCGTGTCATTGTGGAAGATATTGCCACCCACCCGTACTGGTCTGACTACAAAACATTGGCCGCACAGGCTGGCTTGGTGGCTTGCTGGTCGCAACCCATCATGTCGTCGGCAGGGCAGGTGTCGGGCACTTTTGCCATTTATTACCGCGAATCTACCGCACCTACGCCGCAACACATTGTCACCATTGAGAAATTTGCCATTTTGGCGGGTATTGTCATTGATCACAAACAAACCCAGGCCGCACTCAAAGCCAGCGAAGACAAGTTTCGGACTCTCTTTGAAACGGTTCCGCACGGCGTGGTGTTTCAGAGCGTGGATGGGCATATCACGTCGGCCAATCCGGCTGCACAGCGTATTTTGGGTTTGACGATGGATCAGTTGCAGGATCAACCACCGACCAATTCAGACTGGAAAATCATTCGTGAAGATGGCAGTCTGATCCCGGGAGAGCAACATCCGATCAAGTTGGCTCTTAAGACCGGCCAGCCGGTGAAAGATGTGATGATGGGGGTGCAGGTGCCTGGGCGTGACCTGGTGTGGCTGATGGTCAGTGCGACACCTTTGTTCAGGGACGGCCTGCTTACGCAGGCCTACGCCATTTTCGAAGATGTGACCGAGCGACACCAAATGCAGCTGCAGGTGCAGCAACTGGCGTTTAACGATGCGTTGACCCAGCTGCCCAATCGGCGTTTGCTGACCGACCGGCTCCATCATGCATTAACTGCCAGCAAGCGCAGCTTGTGTTACGGTGCTTTGATGTTTCTGGATTTGGATAATTTCAAGCCGCTTAATGACAAATGTGGTCATGATGCCGGTGACCTGCTGCTGGTGGAAGTGGCCAGGCGGTTGAAAAATTGTGTTCGTGAAGTGGATACGGTGGCACGTTTTGGTGGGGATGAGTTTGTGGTGATGTTGGTCAATCTGGATACCGACAAGACCACATCGCAGCTGCAGGCCACCGGCGTGGCGGAAAAAATCCGCATCGCCTTGGCTGAGCCTTATGAGGTACAAACAAAAACCGGTGGGGGCGGCACCCGTCCGGTCATTCACCATTGCACCGCCAGCATTGGTGTGACATTGTTTATTCACAGTGAAGACACGCAAGATGCCATATTGCACCGCGCTGACGCAGCCATGTACATGGCCAAGGATGCGGGGCGTAATACCGTCTGGTTTGATCACAAAGAGACATAACCCCCCCGCAGCAAGCTGCCGGGTACCGCCCCCAGGCGCAGGGAATTTGCCCCGGTTGATTCGACGTGATCAGTGGCGGGCGCCTTCAGTCAGGCCCCTTCTCAATCTATCCAAATAGCGAAAACACCGGCTCATCTGGAGTATCTGGTTCTGGGTCTGTTTTCGTCTCATTTTGAGAATTTCGCGTGAATACACCGTGAAATTAGGGTTAATACTAGGACAAAGAGTGCGTCAAACTCCAACAATCGCTATGCATAAGATTTCATAGGAAAAGCATTGCATAAGTGATGTTTGGATTTAACCTTTAGGAGAGACACAAATGCAAAAGGTGTTGCACATCAACGCAGACAAGTGCACCGGCTGTCTGCAGTGCGAAATGGCCTGTTCTTTTGAGAACTACGGCACTTTCGCTACCGCCAAATCGCGCATCAAGGTATTCAACTTTCACCATACCGGCAAGAAGGTACCCTATACCTGTACCCAATGTGATGAAGCCTGGTGCTTGCACGCATGCCCGGTCGAAGCCATTACGGTGGACAAGCTTACCGGGGCGAAAGTGGTGAATGAGTCCACTTGCGTGGGGTGCAAAGTCTGCACCATTGCCTGCCCGTTTGGCACGATCAACTACGTACAAGAGACTGGCAAGGTACAAAAATGCGACTTGTGCGGCGGTGAACCGGCTTGTGCCGATGCCTGCCCCACCAGCGCTATTACCTTCATTGATGCCAATTGGACGGGACTGTCCAAGATGGAACAGTGGGCCAACAAGCTTGGCAACCAAGCAACCGCCGCTTAAGGAGCACACATCATGTCATGGGCTGGAAAAATCCTCCGCGTTAACTTGACCGCGGGTACCGTCAAGTCTGAACCCCTCAACATGGAATGGGCGCAAAGCTACATCGGCTCGCGCGGCCTGGGTACCAAGTACCTGGTCGAAGAAGTTGATGCGGCCGTTGACCCCCTGTCTGCCGACAACAAGATCATCTGGGCCACTGGCCCGTTGACCGGCACCATGGCCTCCACCGGAGGCCGCTACACCGTCATCACCAAAGGCCCGCTGACAGGTGCCATTGCCTGCTCCAATTCGGGTGGCTATTGGGGCGCCGAATTCAAGATGGCTGGCTGGGACATGGTCATCTTTGAAGGTAAGAGCGCCACGCCCGTTTTTCTGTACGTCAACGACGACCTGGCCGAGCTGCGTGATGCCAGCCATCTGTGGGGCAAGAGCGTCTGGGAAACCGAAGAAATCATCAAAAAAGGCCTGCAAGACCCGCTGACCCGCGTCTCCAGCATTGGCAAGGCCGGTGAAAACGGCGTGTTGTTTGCCGCCGTGGTGAATGACCTGCACCGTGCCGCCGGCCGCTCCGGCGTGGGCGCGGTCATGGGTAGCAAAAACCTCAAGGCCATTGCCGTGCGTGGTACCAAGGGTGTGGGCAACCTCCATGACCCCAAAGCTTTCATGGCCGCCACCAAAGCCGCCAAAAAAGTGCTGGCCGACAACGGTGTCACCGGCACCGGTCTGCCTGCGATGGGCACCCAGGTGCTGATGAGTGTGATCAACGAAGTGGGCGGCCTGCCCACCCGCAACCACCAAGACAACCAGTTTGAAGGGGCCAAGGACATTGGTGCCGAAGCCATGGCCACGCCACGCAAGACCGACGGCAAGAAGCAACTGGTCACCAACCAGGCCTGCTTTGGCTGCACCATTGCCTGTGGGCGCATCAGCAAGATGGACGAAGGCCACTTCACCATCGAAAACAAGCCGCAGTACCGCGGTGCCAACGGTGGTCTGGAATACGAAGCCGCTTGGGCGCTGGGTGCGGCCAATGGCGTGAACGATCTGGAAGCCTTGCAATACGTCAACATGCTGTGCAACGAAGAAGGCATTGACCCCATCACCTTTGGTGCAACCATTGGTGCCGTGATGGAACTCTATGGCATGGGTATCTTGACCAAAGAGCAGCTTGGTATCGAAGCCCCCTTTGGCTCGGCCCGTGCGGTGGCTTTCTTGGCGGAAGAAACCGTCAACGGTCGTGGCTTTGGTAAGGAAATTGGCCTGGGCTCCAAACGCCTGACCGCCAAATATGGCCACCCGGAACTCAGCATGTCCTCCAAAGGCCAGGAATTTCCGGCCTACGACGCACGCGCCATCCAGGGTATTGGCTTGGCGTATGCCACCAGTAACCGCGGCGGTTGCCACCTGCGTGGCTACACCATTGCGTCTGAAATCCTGGGTATCCCGGTCAAGACCGACCCACTGGAGAGTCAAGGCAAGCCTGAGCTGGTCAAGGCCTTCCAGGATGCCACCGCCGCGTTTGACTCGTCAGGTGTGTGTATCTTCACTACCTTTGCCTGGGGTCTGCAAGACTTGGCACCACAAATGCAGGGCGCCTGTGGTGAACAGTACACCATTGAAGAGCTGGCCAAAATTGGCGAACGCATCTGGAACATGGAGCGCGAGTTCAACAACCGTGCAGGTTTCACCAAGGCCGATGACAGCCTGCCAGCCCGCTTGACGGGTGAAGACGGTGCGTGCAAAACCGGCCCGGCCAAAGGCAAGTACAACGAGCTGGCCACCATGCTGCCGCTGTACTACGAAGCACGCGGTTGGGACACTGAGGGCCGCCCCACTGCAGCCACCCGTGAGCGCCTGAGCCTGTAAACGCCACCCCTACCCCCACACAACGGCTCTGCAAGGAGCCGTTTTTTTTCTGGAGAACCCCCATGACCCACCACGTCATCCTCGGTGCCGGCCCCGCTGGTGTGATTGCCGCCGAGACCATCCGCAAGTTGGCACCACGGGACACCATCACCCTGATCGGCGACGAGCCCGAGCCGTCTTACTCGCGCATGGCCATCCCCTACCTGTTGATGGGCAACATCGACGAACACGGCACCTACCTGCGCAAAAGCCCGACACATTTTGAAGATTTAAAGATCAATGTGCTTCAAGCCAAGGTGCAATCTGCACAAGCAGCTACAAAAACAATCGTATTTGCAAACGGTGAAGCGCTGGCCTACGACACCTTGCTGATCGCCACCGGCTCCCACCCGGTCAGCCCACCGATCCCCGGCATCCAATCCGAGGGCGTACATACCTGCTGGACCCTGGCCGACGCACGTGCCATTGCCGAGCGTGCCAAACCTGGGGCGCGGGTGCTGCAACTCGGCGCGGGCTTCATCGGCTGCATCATCATGGAAGCCTTAACCGCACGTGGTGTGCACTTGAGCGTGGTGGAAATGGGTGACCGCATGGTGCCACGCATGATGGGCCCCACCGCTGGCGGCATGATCCGTGACTGGTGTGAGGCCAAAGGTGTGGAAGTCTTCACCGGCACCCGGGTGGAGTCGATTGAGCCCGGCACCCCCTTGACTGTGAAGTTGTCCAATGACACCACCGTACAGGCCGATCTGGTGATCAGCGCTGCCGGTGTGCGCCCGGCGATTGGTTTTCTGGAGAACTCCGGCATCACCTGCCTGCTGGGTGTGTTGACCGACGAACACCTGCAAACCAACGTGCCCGGCGTGTTTGCCGCCGGGGATTGCGCCGAGGCTTTTGACAAAGTGTCCGGCAAAACCATGGTCAGTGCCATTCAGCCCAACGCTGCCGAGCAGGCGCGTATTGCCGCCGCCAACATGGTGGCCTTTGCACAGGGAAAACCCCCGCAGGCTGACCTCAATGGGGTGACCCAAATCAACGTGCTCGACACCCTGGGCCTGATCTCAGCCAGCTTTGGTGACTGGCAGGGCACCCCCGGCGGCGACCATGTGGAGCTGACCGACAAAGCCTCAGGCCGCCACCTGAGCCTGCGCTTCCAAGACGACGTGATGGTTGGCTGCAACGCGGTCGGCTGGACCGAACACATTGGCGTGATGCGTGGCCTGGTCGAAGGCCAGATCAAGCTGGGGCCGTGGAAAGACAAGCTGATGCAGGACCCCACCCGCCTGGTGGAAGCCTACCAGGCCTCGGCGCTGGGGCAGGACGACTGGTCTGGCAGCAAAACCGGGCGCAAACGCTAGGATAGGTGGGCATGAATATCACCCTGAAACTCTTTGCCTCACTCACCGACTACCTGCCGCCAGAGTCCCAATACACCAACATCGTGGCGCTGGACATTGCGCCTGAGACCACCATTGGCCAACTGGTCGAGCAGTACCGCCTGCCGCCCAAGCAGGTGCATCTGGTGCTGGTGAACGGCAGCTACATTGCGCCCGAGCAACGCACCATCAAAACGCTGGCCGAGGGCGACGTGCTGGCCATCTGGCCACCCATTGCTGGTGGCTGATGATTTATACAATAAATTGGCCTCTAGCGCTTGTTATATAAGCGTAAGCAGCTATCAAAATGCAAGCATTTTACCCCGAGCGCTTTGAGCGCGAAATGGGTTGCACAGAGGCCGAGTGGCTGATGTGGCTGCCGCAAGCGATTGGTGAACATCATTGGAAATTACACACCGGTGCCGCTGGCGTGCGCATCGGTGACGGTGCACTCGGCCTGAAATGGCAGGTGGTCGCTCCGCGTGTGATCGGGCTGATCCGCATCCCGGTGCTGCGGGTGAGTTTTCGGTTTGCCGGACTGGATGACGCGCAGCGCTACACCTTCATGAAGCGTTTTGATTTGTACATGCAGCGTGGGGGAGGGTGAGCGGTTTGCATTTGAAAGCCACCGGCTTTGACTCAAGCATGACCGGCCATCCATCTGGCTGCATCGCCAATACGAAAAAATGTACAGCGCAGGTCAGTTCGACGCAGGGCGATCGCATCAAAATTCCCACTTCCAGGCGATGCAAGAAGACGAGTAGATAAGTGGGCAAATGACGGATCAACTGTGGAAAAAGTGAACCAGTGACATCCAAATCGGCTACCCTCGTCCCTTCAAGGAGGAGCGATTGTGAGCAAAGCCATTCTCAAGACCTGCGCGGCACTGGTACTGACCGTAACCGCCACATCACAGGCATACGCATTCCAGATCGTCGGCATCTCGCCCCAGGGCGAAGTGGCGCAGGTGCGCCAGGTGGTGGCCAAGTTCGACGACAGTGCCGTCAACTTTGGCGACCCCAAGGCCGAGGCGCCGCTGGCCCTGAGTTGCAGCGATGCCCAGGTGACCAAGGGCAGTGGCCGCTGGGTGACCGACCGCAGCTGGGCCTATGAGTTCGAGAATGACCTGCCGCCTGGCGTGTCCTGCACGCTGCAGGCACGCGCTGGCTTCAAGTCGCCCAAGGGGGCGGAGCTGACCGGCACCACCAGCTTCAAGTTCAACACCGGCGGGCCCTTTGTGCAGAGCATCCAGCCCTACCCCGGTGCCCGCATCGACGAAGAGCAGTTCTTCACCCTGCGCCTGAACGGCGCGGCCACCTTGGCCAGCGTGCAGGCCAACGTGTGGTGTGCGGTGGAAGGCCTGGGCGAGCGCGTGCCGGTGCGCCTGATCAACGGTAAAGACCGCACGGCGCTGCTCAAGTCGCAGGGCCTGGAGGCCCTGGCTGCCAAAGAGTCGCTGCGCATCGTCACCCTGGCCTGCAACCGCAGCATGAGCCCCTCTAGCCGGGTACAGATCATTTTTGGCAAGGGCGTGAGCACCCCGCCTTTGGGCAGCAACGTCAGCGGGATTGCTGGCACGGTGGAGAAGCGCTTTGCCTACCAGGTGCGCGAGCCCTTCACCGCCACCTTCTCGTGCGAGCGCGAGAACGCGCAAAGCGCCTGCCTGCCGCTGCGCCCCATGCGCCTGTCCTTCAACGCGCCAGTACCGGCCAAGCTGCTGGACGCCATCCGCCTGGTTTCGCCCAAGGAAACCTTCAAGCCCGCCAAGGACAGTGAGGACAACGCCTCCGAGGACGAAGACCACGTCGTCAACTACGTGCACTTCAAGCCGCTGTTCCCAGAGCAGACCGCCTTCACCCTGGAACTGCCCAAGAGTTTCAAGGATGCCTCCGGGCGCACGCTGCGCAATGCCGACAGCTTTCCGCTCAAGGTGGCCACGGGGGCGATGCCGCCGCTGGCCAAGTTTGCCGCCGCACCCTTTGGCATCGTGGAGCGTTTTGCCGAGCCTGGCGGCGTGGCCCTGCTGCCGGTGACGCTGCGCAGCGTGGAAGGCGCGCCGCCCGCCAAGGGCCAGGTCACCACGCTGCAGCCCACCAGTGATGCCGACATCATCCGCTGGTTTCTGCGGGTGCAACACTACGACAACTTCACCGTCTCGCGCCAGGCCGCAGCACGTGATGTGAAGGGCAAGCTGCCCAAGGTGCTGGGCCGTGACGACGGTGAGGTGCAGTCGCGCATGGTGTCGCTGCTGCAGGGCCAGCCCGGTGCCAAGACGCTGGACCTGCCCCAGGTTGTGGCCGGTGACCCGCGCCCGTTCGAGGTGGTGGGTATTCCGCTGCAGGCGGGTTTCCACGTGGTCGAGATTGCCTCGCAGAAGCTGGGCCAGAGCCTGCTTGATGAGCGCCATGGCGACGGCCGCACCATGCACGTGCGCACCTCGGCGCTGGTGACCAACCTGGGTGTGCACTTCAAGCTGGGCCGCGAGAACGCCGTGGCCTGGGTTACGACCCTGGACAAGGGTGCCCCGGTGGCCAATGCCACGGTGCGCGTGTCGGATTGCCGCGGCAATGAGGTGGGCAGTGCCACCACCAATGCCCAGGGTGTGGCCAGCTTCAAGGACATCTCGCCGCGTGCCCCCACCTGCAACGCCGAAGGGATGTACAACCAGGCCTACTTTGTCAGCGCCCGCGCCCCGCAGCCGGTGGCAGACGGCAAGGGCACGGTGCAGGACATGGCCTTCACTTGGAGCGACTGGAACCGCGGTATCGAGCCATGGCGTTTCAATTTGCCCACCAGCCGCGAACCGCAACCCGATGAGCGCGCCCACACCATCTTCGACCGCACCTTGTTGCGTGCCGGCGAGACGGTGTCCATGAAACACATTCTGCGCAGCGAGACCAGCCGCGGCTTTGACCTGCCCGCCGCCACGCCGGATACGTTGGTGGTCACCCACACGGGTAGTGGCCAGCAGTACACCCAGGCCCTGGCCTGGCGCAAGACCGCCACCGGTGGACTCAGCGCCGAGAGCAGCTTCGCCATTCCCCCGGCGGCCAAGCTCGGTGCCTACCAAGTCGAGTTGCGCGGCGGCACACAGGGCCAGTCCTTCTACACCGGTGAGCTCCGTGTGGAGGAGTTCCGCCTGCCGGTGCTGGAGGGCCGCGTCACGCCCGCCGACAAGAAGCCGCTGGTCAACGCCAAGAGTGTGCCGGTGGATGTGCAGATCAACTACGTGGCCGGTGGCGGTGCCGCCAACCTGCCGGTGCGCGTCTCGGCCTTGGTGCGCGGTAAATACCCGAGCTACCCTGACTTTGCCGAGTTCAGCTTCTCGCCACCGCGCGGCAAGCAGGACAACCGCCCCGATGGTGAAGAAGAAGCCGATGCCTCGGCCGATGCCCGCGTGATCGCCGACAAGCTGGCCCTGACCCTGGACAAGCATGGCGCTGGCAAGGTCACGGTGGACAAGGTGCCCACCGCCCGCGCGCCGCAAGACCTGCTGCTGGAGGCCACTTACTCCGACCCCAATGGCGAGGTGCAGACCATCCGCAGCACGCAGACCCTGTGGCCCGCCGCCGTGGTGGCAGGCCTCAAGACTGAAGGTTGGGTCTCCAGCAGTCAGGCTGTTCGGTTCCAGGCGCTGGCGCTCAACCTGTCAGGCAAGCCGCAGGCTGATGTGGCGCTGGAGGTGAAGGCCACGGCCCGCATCGTCACCACCACCCGCAAGCGCATGGTGGGTGGCTTCTACACCTATGACAACAAGACCACGCTCAAGGAGCTGGGCAGCGTCTGCTCCGGCAAGAGCGATGCACGCGGCCTGCTGCTGTGCGAAACCACCTTGGGCGAACCCGGTGAGGTGGAACTGGTGGTTTCGGCCAAGGACAGTGGCGGCAACATCAGCCAAGCCGCCAGCAGCGTCTATGTCACCAAGCAGGGCGAACTGTGGTTCGGCGGCGAGAACACCGACCGCATCGACCTGCTGCCCGAGAAGAGGAGCTACCAGCCGGGCGAGACCGCGCGCTTCCAGGTGCGTATGCCGTTCCGCTTTGCCACCGCACTGGTGGCGGTGGAGCGTGAAGGCATCATCGACACCCAAGTCGTGCAGCTCAACGGCCGGGACCCCACCGTCAGTCTGAAGATCCAGGACGGCTGGGGCCCCAATGTGTACGTGAGCGTGTTGGCCCTGCGCGGACGCCTGCGCGAGGTGCCGTGGTACAGCTTCTTCACCTGGGGCTACAAGGCCCCGCGTGAGTGGTGGACCGCCTTCTGGTACGAGGGGCGCGAATACGTGGCTCCCACCGCCCTGGTGGACCTGAGCAAACCCGCCTTCCGCCTGGGTGTGGCCGAGATCCGCGTCGGCACCAAGGCGCACCAGCTGGATGTGACGGTGAAGGCCGACAAGGAAAGCTACCCGGTGCGCGGCCAGGCCAAGGTGACCATCAGCGCCAAGCTGCCCAACGGTCAGCCCGCCGCCAATGCCGAAGTGGCCGTCGCCGCCGTGGACCAAGCGCTGCTGGAGCTGATGCCCAACACCAGCTGGAACCTGCTCGACGCCATGTTGCAGCGCCGCGCCTGGGGCGTGGAAACCTCGACGGCGCAGATGGAAATCATCGGCCGACGCCACTACGGGCGCAAGGCCGTTCCGGCTGGCGGCGGTGGCGGCAAGGGCAGCGCACGTGAGCTGCTGGACACCTTGCTGCTGTGGCAACCGGCCGTGAAGCTGGACGCCAACGGCCAGGCCCAGATCACCGTGCCGCTGAACGACGCGCTCACCACCTTCAAGATCGTGGCCGTGGCCGATGCGTCCACCGGCCTGTTTGGCACCGGCAGCACCAGCATCCGCGCCACGCAGGACCTGCAAATCATCAGCGGCCTGCCGCCCCTGGTGCGCGAAGACGACCAGTACCGCGCCCAGCTCACCCTGCGCAACACCACGCAGCAGGCGATGAAGGTGGAAGTGCGCCCACGCGCCACCCTGCTGGAACTCAAGCCGCAAATGATGGACATCCCCGCAGGTGAGGCCCGCGAGGTGGCCTGGATGGTGACGGCACCGGCCCAACTGGCGCAGAGCCGCTTCGAGTCCCTCCTGTGGGAGATCGAGGCCAAGGACACGATCAGCGGCGCGCGCGATGCCCTCAAGGCTAGCCAGCGCATCATCCCCGCCGTGCCGCTCACCGTGCAGCAGGCCACCCTGGTGCAGCTGGACGGGCCGTTCAGCCTGGACGTGAACCCGCCGGCCGATGCGCTGCCGGGCCGCGGTGGCTTGAAGCTATCTCTGCAACCCAAGCTGGCCGAGGGTCTGCCCGGTGTGCGTGACTGGTTTGCCCGCTACCCCTTTGCCTGCCTGGAGCAAAAGACCAGCAAGAGCGTGGGCCTGCGCGACGGCAAGCTGTGGCAGACCGTGGCCGCGCAAATCCCCAGCTACCTGGACAGCGACGGCCTGGCCAACTACTTCCCGCCGCGTGACGGCGAGGCCAACCACGGCAGTGACACGCTGACCGCCTACTTGCTGGCCGCCACGCACGAGGCTGCGGCCATCAACCCGGCCTTTGCCCTGAGCGACGAGGTGCGCGCCCCCATGGAGCGCGGCCTGATCGCCTTTGTGGAGGGTCGTATCCAGCGCGAGTTCTGGAGCCCGCGCAAGGACCTGGACATCCGCAAGCTCGCCGCGCTGGAAGCCCTGTCGCGCTACGGCAAGGCCCAGGGCCGCATGGTCGGCTCCATCACCATCGCGCCCAACCAGTGGCCCACCCATGCGGTGATCGACTGGCTGAACATCTTGAAGCGCGTGCAGGACGTGCCCGAGCGCGACAAGCGCATTCTTGAAGCCAACAACATCCTGCGCAGCCGCATCAGCTACCAGGGCACGAAGATGATCTTCAGCTCCGAGCGCGATGACTACTGGTGGTGGCTGATGCAAAACGGCGATGTCAACACCGCCCGCCTGATCCTGACCGTGCTGGACGACCCGGCATGGAAGGACGACATGGGCCGCCTGGCCAACGGCTTCATCAGCCGCCAGCAGGGCGGTGCCTGGCACACCACCACGGCCAACCTGTGGGGTGGCCTGGCGCTGGAAAAATTCAGCGCCAAGTTTGAGACGGTGCCGGTCTCCGGCAGCACCAAAGCCAGCATGAGCACGGGGGCCGCCCAGGTGGACTGGAGCAAGGTCGAGCGCATCAAAACCACCGATGCCTCCGGTGCCGCCCACCAGACCACCTGGTTCGGCGCGCCAGCATCGCCCGGCAACCTGCGCAACAACAGCATGTTCCTGCCCTGGAGCAAGACAGCCGCCAAGGACACCCTGAGCGTGACCCACCAGGGCCCTGGCAAGCCCTGGCTGACGCTGCAATCGGTGGCCGCCATCCAGCTGAAGGAACCGTTCAACGCTGGCTACCAGATCAAGAAGACCGTCACCCCCGTGGAGCAGGCCAACAAGTCCTTGAGCGCGGGCAGCTACACGCGCGGTGACGTGTTGCGCGTCACCGTGGAGGTGAACGCCAGCGCTGACATGACCTGGGTCGTCATCACCGATCCAGTGCCGGGTGGTGCCACCATTCTGGGCAGCGGCCTGGGCCGTGACAGCGAGATCGCCACCCAGGGCGAAAAGCGCGACGGCTATGGCTGGACGGCTTTTGAGGAACGCAGCTTCGAGTCCTTCCGCAGTTACTACGAGTACCTGCCCAAAGGCGTGGTCAAGATGGAATACACCATCCGCCTGAACAACGTCGGTGACTTCGCCCTGCCGCCCACCCGCGTGGAAGCCATGTATGCACCGGAGATGTTTGGGGAGACACCGAATACACGGATGAAGGTTGAGGCGGTGAAGTAATGGTGGCAAACAAATATTGGCAATCGATTTGTAGAGCGCTAACCATCGGGTTCATAGGTTTTTTCTGCGCCTTGAATGCTTGGGGAGCAGAGGGCAACACAGGCAAGCGAAACTGCGACTTGGGTAGTAACAATCTCTTCATTCCGCACCAATGGCCAGAACAGGACTTGGATCTCTTTGCAGAAGGAAAAATTGGCATCCTCAGTCCCCAATATGACCACTTCTATCTATACATTGCGTACAGAAGCTTAGTTGGCAAGACGTTCCGACAAAGTGAGATCGAGAGCCTTCGTCCATTCGATCCATGTTGGGACGACGAGACACGCGGATATTTTGGCTATGAGTGGCGTAATGCCCCAAAAATGGTCGCAGCCTGGCGGTCATGGGGCTCTGCAAGAAAGCTCATTACGGACACATCATCGAAGTATCAAAAGGCCACAACCGGCCAGCGGTCGGCGCTTGACTACCTGGACTACAACATCCCCAACTGCAACCCAGATGCATTCAGTACCGCAGCATCGACGCTGCAACAGCGCCTTGTGGCATATGGAAATGACATCTGGGTCAAGCAATGGGTAGATGGACAAGATCTAGTTTTTGGTCAGTGCGAAACAAAATCGGATGTCTTCCCTAACGAAGCGCAGAGGCTAGCACCTAGCTGGTTTCAAAAAGACCGCGCCTATCAAATTGCTGCAGCGAAGTTTTATGCGGGTGATTACCAAGATTCTGTCGCTCGATTTGACGCAATTGCCAAGGATACTGAATCCCCTTGGAGCGATATCGCTCCCTACATTGCCGCACGGGCATTACTCCGCCAAGCCAGCGTTGGAAACGTCACTAACGCTGTGACCCAGATTCAGATGTTTGAAGATGCGCAGTCACGCCTCATCGAATTTATAAAACGAGCTTCCGATGTCTCGACTAGGAGAGATGGCGAACGCTTGCTACAACGCATCGGATTAAGAATTGACCCTTACGGAACCCGAAACGCTATCGAGGAGCGTTTGAATTCAGACATCCTTTCAACAAATCTTGGGCAGGACGTAAGAGATTTCGATGCCAGCCTAGCTTATGAGCCTGACGTGTTGGCGACGAATCCTGGATTTGGTGCATGGTTAGGCGCAATTCGTAGAGGAATCACAAATGTCTTGCCACCTGACTTTATCCCACCGATGGATGACGCTTGGTTAGTCGCTCGTCTTCAAAACGCAGATACATCCGATAACAATGTCACCAAACTTCTGCGTGAGGCCGCGCAAATCCCTCGTACAGCACCCGCATATCCAACCGCGCGGTATCACATGATTCGCCTAATTTCAAATCATTCGGAAGCAATGAAGATTGCGAGCGAACTCTTGGCTGATTCAACAATCAATTTGACACAGCAAGATAAGAATCGAATCGCAAAAATAGCACTGCCCCATGCAAAGTCTCCTTTAGAACTCGCCAAGTTGATTCATGTAAAGCCTGTCTCTAGTCAGTTTTCCGATTTCAGTCACAACGAGATCGAAGAGAGTTTGCCTCCTGTAGACCAAGACGGAGCGAAGATACTCAATGAATTAATGCCCTTAGACACTTTGTACAGTGTTCAGCACAATCCTTCTAGCCCACAGTCGCTGCGAAAAGCCCTCTTGGGAGTCGTATGGACCAGAGCATTAGTACTAAAGCGATGGGACATACTCAAGAAATTGGAATTCGACTTGATGCAGGCATTGCCAAAAGCGAGAACGGAAATCCAGCTCATAGCCAGCGCAAATCAGCCTGCTGAGAAATTCGGTCTTGGAGCGGTTTTCTTGGCGAAATTTCCGGGACTGCTCGGCAACATCTCAACCCAAATCTATGGAACCCAGGAGAAAGACATTTCCGAACTTGCGCTGCCGAATATGCATCGGCGGCATCCCGTGGATTGGGATCGAGACAATTGGTGGTGTTCAATTCCAGAGGGGAGGTATTGGTCAAATGATCCCATACCGGCCGCCCCCCAGGCGCATCCGATGCTTTCAGTCAAGGAAGCAAAACAATGGAAGCAAGAGATGAGGACATTGGCCGAGATACCAAACGCAACTGATTATCTGGGCAGTGCTGTATTAGAGTGGGCCACAGCACATCCAAAGGACAACCGATTACCCGAAGCGCTTCGAATGATTGTTCGCTCTGCACGGGGTGGCTGCATTAGCGCCACAACACAGGGCTTGGGAAGGCGCGCTTTCCGCCATCTACATCGGCACTTCCCGCAGAGTGATGCCGCACGAACCACACGCACGCATAGTTGAACTTTCTGCTCAGCGTTGCTCGTTAATTTCTGAGGAAAGTCGCATTGAAGCGTTTTATTGCTCTAATAGTAATAGCTGGATGTGCTTTATCGACAGGGGCTAGCACCCCATTTGACCAAGTACGCTCCAGCCACCAGCCCTCCGACACCCTGATCCTCGACCGACAGGGTGTGGAGCTGCACCGCCTGCGCACCGATGCCAGCGTGCGTCGGGGCCGCTGGGTGGCACTGGGGGACATGTCGGCGGCGTTGCGCATGGCCATCGTGCTGTCGGAGGACCGGCGTTTCTACGAGCACAGCGGGGTCGACTGGCAGGCGGTCACGGCTGCTGCCTGGGCCAATCTGTGGAACAGCCGCACGCGCGGTGCCTCCACCATCACCATGCAGCTGGCAGGATTGCTGGACGACGATTTGAAGCACAGCCATGGCGGGCGTAGTGTGGCGCAGAAGCTGGGGCAGACCTTTTCCGCCCAATGGCTGGAGCGCAGCTGGCGCAAGGATCAGATCCTGGAGGCCTACCTCAACCTGGTGCCGTTTCGCGGCGAACTGGTCGGCATTGACGCGCTGAGCCAGACCCTGTTTGGCAAGGCCCCGCACGGCCTGGATGCACGCGAGGCCGCCGTGGCCGTGGCCCTGGTGCGGGCACCCAATGCGCAGCCGAACCAGGTGGCACAGCGCGCCTGCGTCATCCAGCGCCAGCTGCTGGGCAAGGCCGCCGAATGCGAAGCGCTGGACCTGTTCACCAGCGCCGCCCTGCAGCGCCGTGACTACGCGGCCAGCAACGGCATGGCGCCGCACCTGGCCCAACAGCTGGTGCGTGCGCCGCACGGTGCCAGCATCCGAACCACGCTGCATGCGCCCCTGCAGCGCTTTGCCGTGCAGACCCTGCAGCAGCAGTTGCGCGAGCTGTCCGGCCGCCATGTGGAAGACGGTGCCCTGGTGGTGCTGGACAACGCCAGCGGCGCAGTGCTGGCTTGGGTAGGCTCATCAGGTGAACTCAGCCGCGCGGCGGATGTGGATGGTGTCACCGCCCTGCGCCAGCCCGGCTCCACGCTCAAGCCCTTTCTCTACGCCCAGGCCATCGCCGAGCGGCGGCTGACCGCCGCCTCATTGCTGGACGACACGGGCACGCAAATTCCCACGGCCTCAGGTCTGTACATTCCGCAAAACTACGACCACCAGTTCAAGGGCTGGGTCTCGGTGCGCACCGCACTGGGTGCCTCGCTCAATGTGCCGGCCGTGCGCACCCTGGTGATGGTTTCGCCCGATGCCTTCCACAAGCAGCTGCAACGCCTGGGCCTGCCGTTCAAGGAGAACGGCGACTACTACGGTTACAGCCTGGCGCTGGGCAGCGCCGAGGTCTCGTTGCTGAACCTGACCAACGCCTACCGCGCCCTGGCTAACGGCGGGCGTTATGGCCCCACGCGCACGTTGCCTGGCCCCAGCATGCCGTTGAAAAGTGTGCTGGATCCACGTGCCGCCTTCATCGTGGGCGACATCCTGAGTGACCGCAACGCACGCGCCCGCACCTTCGGCCCCGACAGCGTGCTGGCTACCCGCTTCTGGAGCGCGGTCAAGACCGGCACCAGCAAGGACATGCGCGACAACTGGGCCGTGGGCTGGTCGCAGCGCTACACGGTGGGCGTGTGGGTGGGCAACGCCAGCGGCGCGCCGATGTGGGACGTGAGCGGCACCACCGGTGCCGCCCCCATCTGGGCCACCGTTATGCGCTACCTGCACACCCGCACGCCCAGCCAGTCGCCCAAGCCGCCGACAGGCGTGGTGCAAACCCGGGTGCAATTTGACCCTGCCAGCGATGCCAAGCGCACTTTGCCCCTGGAAGCTGCGCGCAGTGAGTGGTTCCTGGCCGGTACCCAGCAACCGTTGTTTGCTATTCATTCAGAAGCTACCAGCGCATTTTCCACAAGGGCTAGAGGCCAAAATGGCATCAAACCATTGGCCGACGGCACGGCCCACATCACCACCCCGGCACCGGGTACCATCCTGGCGCTGGACCCCGACATCCCGCCCAGCCGCCAGCGTGTGAGCTTCCAGGCCGAGGGCAGCGCCAATCTGCGCTGGGTGCTGGACGGCAAGGCCTTGGCCAAGGGCCATAGCGCCAGCTGGTTGCCTTGGCCCGGCCGGCACCGGGTGCAGATCACCAATGCTCGCGGCCAGGTGCTGGACGAAATCCGGCTGGAGGTGCGCGGTGCCGGGGTGCGCTCGGCAGGCAGCGAGCCCACACCGCGCCACCATGATTGATGGGGCCCAAAGCTGAGCAAACGTGTACGGGTTCGCACAAAAGCCAAGTGATGTCAGGAGACCACTGAACACATGACGATGCTGGAGACAACACCTGAGCGTGTGATGGGCTTACTCTTGCCCGGTATACAAGCCAGTCAGCGTTTTCGCAGGGGTGCACAGGGTTGAGGCGGCTCTCCGTTTAGGATACCGATGGTCAACGCCTCGCTGCCTGCAACACTGAACCCCATTGATATGACCCTGATTACCACCCAAGACCCGCATTTCTCATTACGTTTTGCCACCCCGGATGACGCACAACACGTCGTGGACTTCATGAAAAAGCTCGGCGCTTACCAGAAGATGCTTGAGAAGATCACGGCCACCGAAGCCAGCATACGCAAGCTCCTGACCGAAGGCCGGGGTGAGGCCGTATTTGGCAGCTATGACGGTCAGATCGTGGCGTTCATGTATTTCTGCCAAACCTCGTCGGCCTTTACCGGGCAGCAAGGGCTGTACATCGACGGGTTTCTGGTGGATGACTGCATGCGCGGCAAAGGGCTGGGCACCATCATGATGGCCTTCATGTCCAAGCTGGCGCTGGAGCGTGGTTGTCAGCGGCTGGAATGGGGTTGTCTGGACTGGAACGAACCCACCATCAAGTTTTACCGCGACCTGGGTGCCACCAGCGTGGACATCATGACCATCTACCGCTTCGCCCCGGAGCAGCTGCAGGCCAACGCAGCGCAGTTTTAAGCGCGGGCGAGGGTGTTTCCCGGTGGCGTAGGGCCATTCGCCAAGATGGCTCAGTGGGCCCGCGAACGTATTTCAGTGCCATGCCTGCGTTTAATCTTCCAGCGCCAGCGCTTGCGTAGCCCGCCCAAACGCTTGGTCGCACGTGACCAGGAGCGTCAGTCGCTGGGGGTGCAGTTTATATAAGAAATATGCCTCTAGAGCTTGATCTACTTGCGCAAATAGCTATCGAAATAAAATCGTTTTACCCGAATCGATTGGAGCGCGACATGGACGGCATCGCGGCTGACTCAAAGCCCCTCATGCGCTTGGCTCAAGGGCTCGCTGGGCGGGCCGCCTGGCGTGCCGTCCACAGGTCGCGCAAGGTGTTCAATGAAGGCACGAAAGCAGAGCAGGATCGGTGGCCATCGCTGCGCAGGCTACCTTTCACCACCGAGTGACCGACGGAGGCTGTCGGGCTGAGCATGACGGCACGCGCATTCAGCATTTGCTGGCTCGTCGTCACGGTGCTGCTGAAGTTATTGAGGGCCATCACGGTCTTGCCCCCCACCATGGTCAGTAGCACTTTGTTGCGCCCTAACGCTTCCTCGGGAACGGTCATGAAATTCTGCTCCAGCACGATCATGTCGGCGAACTTGCCGACTTCGATGGAGCCAATGAACGTTTCCAGGCGCAGTTGATAGGCCGCATTCATGGTGATGGAGCGCAGCACGTCAGCGCGGGACAGCCCTGGATCGTTGTTGATTTTTCCTTCAAAAATCGGTGCAAGGCTGGCCGCGCTGTGTGGATTGGTCGGGTCGCCGGAGCGCGTCACGCCGACCTTCAGTGCCAAAAAGGTATCGAATGGATCAATCGGCCAGTCGCTGCCGGACACCACGCGGGCACCTGCGTTGTGCAGGCTACCAAAGGGCTCCATGCGTGCGAAACGGTCTGGGCCGAGGTGATTTTCGGTTTCACCAATCGAGTACGAGGCACGTTGCGCCCACTGGTAGGACATGGTGGCGGACACATTCAGTGCGGCAAAGCGTGGATAGTCGGCCTGTGCCACGGTTTCATCGTGGGCAATGGCGGGTCGGAAGTCTGCTTTGGGGCGTTGCAAGCGCACGTTTTCATAGGCATCCAGGGCTTGACGGACCGCACGGTCACCGGTGGCGTGGGCGTGAAAGTCCAGGCCGGCATCTGCTGCCGCCAGCATCAACGGCTTGAGCACCTCAGGCGGGTAATAGACCGAGCCGCTGTTGCTGCCAGGCTGCCAGTTCGGGGCCGCATCGGTGCCGGTATTGGTGAAATACGGAGTCAGCAGCGCGCCGGTGTCGGCGGGGGCGTTGACCACACCGTCCATGAAGACTTTGACGATGCGGGTGTTCAGACCAGGTGCGGCCACGGGGGTGCCTTGGTCCATGCTGTTGGCCAGTGTTTTGGCGGCAGCAATCGTGTCTGTTGGGCTGACGGCGGCCATCTCCGGCACCAGCGCCAGGGCGAAATTGGCCCGAGCTGTTAATTCTCCAGACTGTTGCAAGGCCTTGAAGGTCTTGCCATGCACGTCGGAGGAGGCTGCATCCATGAACGTTGTGATGCCTTGTTCACGCATGGCCGCCAGTGCGGCACGGCCTTGTTTAAGCAGGTCGGCATCGGTGTCGGGTGGAATCGCGGCCTTGACCTGCCAACTGGCGGCATCCTCGCAGATGCCGGTAGGCACGCCCTTGGCATCGCGCAGGAACTTGCCGCCAGTCGGGTCAGGTGTGGCGGCGGTGACACCGGCCAGACTCAAGGCACGGGAGTTGGCCAGCACGCCGTGAAAGTCTGACGAGGTGACCACAATGGGCCGCTGCGTGGTCAAGCTGTCGAGCACAGCCTTGGTGGGGTCGCCGTCGATGGACGACGTGGCCTGCCGGTCCCAGTTGACAACTTCAAGCCAGGTGTCGGGCTCTTTGTCTGCCGTGGCGTTCAGACAGGTCTGTATGTGAGTGGCGAGCTGGGCATGGGACAAGGGGGCGTAAGCCAGGTCGCACATCAGCAAGGCGCGCCCGCCTGACAGTGCGTGCAGGTGAGCATCGACGAATCCGGGCATCAGCATGCGCTCGCCGAGGTCAATCACTTTGGTGTTGGCTCCCACCCAGTTGTCCGCACCTGAATTGGTGCCGACATAAACAATCTTGCCGTCACGTACCGCAACGGCTTGCTGGACTGAGTTGTTGGCATCCATGGTCATCACCTGCGCATTGCGCAGCACGGTATCGGCAGGGTCTTCTTTTGAACCCCCGCAACTGGCCACCAGCAGTGCGAATGCCAGGGTGGCGGTGGCAGTCCAGGCAATTTTTTTCCAAACCATCAGGTTTCTCCTTGTCCATGAAATTGAAGGATTCAGGTTCGCCTGTCGAGCTTGGGAATATGGAGTCGCCACCACCGGCTTTCGCAAGGACGGTGTGTGTCGGATGTGCAGTGAATACGCCCATAGTCCGACAGGCTGCTGAGCTCAGATGGACTGTAGTGGCGGCATGCCGGTTTGAACCTCCTCAAATGCAGAGGGGCAGGGTTAACGCTGAGTGGCGGGCATTTGCAGCGCAACCCCCAGCTCAATCTTGTTGCGCACACCGAGTTGCAAATACGCATTGCGCAGATAAGTGCGCACGGTGGCTGGGCTGAGTGTCAGCAGGCGTGCAATTTCCTTGTAGGAGTGGCCACGGGAGTAGAGCATGGCCACCGAGCGTTCCCGGGGTGTCAACACATCGCGCCCACTGACGCCGTCGAGGGAGAGCACCACCAGCTCACCACAGGGCTGGAGGGTGAGCCCTCGTCCAGCAACAGAGATTGCACTGGGGATCTGGCGCAAAGCAGGTACCAGTTCGGGTGGCAGTCTGGAGCCGACCCAGTTCGGGTACGCCTTGTGGATGGCTACCCCCAGGCGTTTGTCCAGATAGAACAAGTCGCCGTAGGCATCGGCCAGACCAAATCCGTCGGGGCTGGGTACGGTGGTGTGTTGCAGGAATTCCCGCACGCGACCGCGCCAGTGGTGCTGCAGGTGCGCGACAAATTCAGCAAACAAGGCACTTTCGTTGTCACTGAATGCGGGGGATGTTTCGCTGCGGTACAAAGACACGAAGAACAAGAACCCGTTACCCGACAGTTCTGTGGTCAGCGCCATCACATGGTAGAGGTCGTGCAGTCGTGAGAAGGCGCTCACTTCAGGCCACGGGTCGTCATGGCCGCTCATTCGCACGACGGTGTCAAGCTGACGCATGGAGTCGCGGGCGAATTCGTCGCGCTCGGCCAGGTGGTTCCATTCCTGCGCAAAGGAGGCGCTCAGGTTGATGTGGCCATGCATCCAGTTTCTGGGCGGCAGGTTCGCCAAGCCAGCAGAACATTGACCCCACCAGGCCGCGCGAAACGGCACGATCAAGCGCAACGAGTGCAAGGCATCACGGAGCAGGCGCTCGGGGTTGACTTCGCGTGATGCGCTGGTCATGGACATCAGGCATTGGCTGAAATGGCGCAGGGTGGCGAGATCGAATGTCACGGTTTTAGGCGGTGTGGGTGGTGAGCTCTGCCCACTATAACTGGGGGTTGTTTGGGATGGTGCGGCCCCAAACTCGCCATGGGACGTACCTTGGCAGCGTGGCAGGAAGCAAACCCGTGTACAGGCCACGGACACGAAAGGCAGGGGCAGATTACCCCAGGATGCACTGTCACAATATCTGCTCTTCCCTCGCCAGAGGCGCAGCGTCTGACACCATCCTGGTGCTGGCCAAACAACAAAACTCGGTATGCAATTTTTCAAAGACCTTTCCCCCTCAGCCTTCACCGCCGGATTTGTTGCGGTACTGGTGGGTTTCACCAGTTCGGTGGCCATCGTGTTTCAGGCCGCCCTGGCCTTTGGGGCCACGCCTGAGCAGATCACCTCATGGATGTGGGCGCTCGGGCTGGGCATGGGTCTGTGCACCCTGGTGCCTTCGCTGGTGTTGCGCAAACCCGTGATGGTGGCCTGGAGCACGCCGGGTGCTGCCGTGTTGGCCACGGCCGGTGTAGCCGGCGGGTTTTCCATGGCGGAGGCGGTGGGCGCTTTTATGGTCTGCGCGGTGTTGATCACGCTGTGTGGCGTAACCGGCTGGTTTGAGCGGGTCATGAACCGTCTGCCCATGGCCATCGCCTCCGGCTTGCTGGCCGGGGTGTTGGCGCGTTTTGGCATGCAGGCGTTTACCGCCGCACAAACCAATTTGCCGCTGGTGCTGCTGATGCTGGCCAGCTACCTGGTGGGCAAACGCTGGCTGGCGCGTTATGCGGTGCCGATGACCTTGTTGATTGCTATTTTTTACGTAGCTTTTGGCGCAGGTTTTACGGGCTCTGGCGTTCAATTTGGCTTGGCAATGCCGGTGTTCACCATGCCACAGTTCAGCGTGGCGGCCACGGTCAGTCTGGCGCTGCCGCTGTTTGTGGTGACGATGGCTTCACAAAACCTGCCCGGTGTGGCGGCTATTGTGGCGGCGGGCTACAGCCACAGCGCGGCCAAGCCGGGCATACCGGTGTCAGGCATGATCACGCTCACCGGGGTGGCCACCTTGCTGCTGGCCCCGTTTGGTGCATTTGCCTTGAACTTCAGCGCCATCACGGCGGCCATCTGCATGGGGCATGAAGCCCACCCGGACCCGGACCGCCGCTATACCGCCGCGGTCTCCTGTGGCGTGTTGTACGTGCTGATCGGTATCTTTGGCACCGCCATCACCGGGGCGTTGACCGCCTTCCCCAAAGAGCTGATTGCTGCCATTGCCGGGTTGGCCTTGCTGGGCACCATTGGCGCGGCGCTCAGTACCGCTTTGCGTGATGACTTTCACCGTGAGGCGGCGTTGATCACCTTTCTGGTGACCTTGAGCGGCGTGGTGATTGCCGGGGTTGGTTCCGCGTTCTGGGGCGTGATTGCCGGAGCGCTGGCGCTGTTGGTGCAACGCATCGGCAAATCACACTTTGACCTGCCGACCCGATAAGCTTGGCGTGTGGCCCTGCATGACAGGGTTTGACCGGCTCATGCAGCGTGGCGGGCTAGGAAATATAGGGAAATAGGCCTCTATCCCTTTATTTATAAGCGTAAGCAGCTATCAAAATAATAATTTTCAGCGTGACACAGCCTGAGCTGCATGGCTGCTCATCAATGGTGTTGTGGCGTTCACCTCAACCCCGTGTTAGCCCAGTCGAAAACGGTTCGCAACCTGCGCATGTGAGCGCACGATGGAAGAGAGATTCTGTCAATATGATCACCGTTGGTTGCGTGAACTGCTACTTTATTCATAGTGCTTGGCGCCATAGGGATAAGCGCAAGAGGCCAATTTAATTCGTATTTCAAGTGGAACGTGTCCCGACACCCGCCAAGGGCGTGGAAGAGGGGCCAATTCCCCCGAATGGGGGATACCGGCGATACCTGGCAGCAAAGATAATGAACGCCAACAAAACTCGGGCATGGGTGCGGATGATGCCGGGTTGGTTGCTATATTTATGCAAGCAATGTATTCAAAGGAGATCTGTGTGAGAGGTGTTTTTTGGGATTTATCTTGCCAGATTCATTCGCAGGTTTTGCGGGATGCATTAAGTTAACTTGCAGCTGCGCTGCTACAACCCATACCTCAGTCTTATGTGCGTCGTAATTCTTGCGTTGTCGCATACCGGAGTAGCGGCAAAGGGGTTCTCGGGCGAATGGGAAATCGACCTGCGGACACCACAGGAGAAGAAACAACGCCTTGAGTGCGGAACGGCCAGTTTCAAGCTTTTGCAGCGCGGTGAGAAGATCAGTGGCGAGCACTCGATGACCACCGTTGGCTGTGGCCGCCTCAACGAGGGCGGAGACGGCACCGTTAGTGGCGTGGCGCGCGGCAACACTGCGGTCCTCACAGTCACGAGCGGGCGAAATGGGCAGATCGTGCGCGGTACGGCCAAACTCGAAGGCCGCACGCTTCATTGGCGAACCCTGAAGGAACTCAAGCCTGGTGAACCGGAAGGCGATTCTGGGCTTATTCTTGGAAGCGGCGTGTTGAAAAGTGTGGCGAAATGAGTGCCATGATGCAAGTTAACAAGTCAATCGACGCGGACTCACAACAGCAGAAGGCGGCTTCGCTGCTTGTGTTGGTAGTCCGGTCATCTTCACGTTTTATTCCCAGGGAGAAAATAATTGAAAAATCTAATCGCACTTCTTATTGCAACCTGTCTATTCGGTTGTGCGACGTACAAGCCAATTCCAGATGGATACACAGGACCACAAGCAACGGTAACAGACAGTGGTCATTCCGAAGATGGAACGAAGGCTCAGCTATTCGCTCTTACGAGCATTGATGGCAATCAAATCATGGATAGCTTCTGGGAAAGCGCTATTGCAAGCCAAGGCCACGGTTTTGCATTAACGGTTGTAATCTCAGATCGCCAAGTGCCAGCAGCACCAATGAAAGCCACTTTAAAGGGCAGCCATACAACCGCTGCACCAATTCATGCTATCGCCAGCAAAATGGCGGGAACGTTTTACTCTGTTGAAGGAAACGTGGATTTTTCGCCTAAACCAAATGGCAAGTACATTGTTAAGGGTGAGCTGAACAAAGTCGGTTCAGCGGTCTGGATTGAAGATGCCGAAACTGGGCAACCAGCTACAGAAAAGATCGTTGGGAAATGAGGCGACTTAACAATCCGGTCCAACAGCATTGGCTTTGCGCCGAGAGACACACGCTTTGAACGCGGAATCAGGTGTTCGCTGTCAAGAAAAATGTGGCTGTTTTGATGCCCGCAAGTGTGAGAAGTAGCGAACCGAACAGGTGCATTGCGGCGGTGGAGAACCCCAACAGATAACGCTGCTGGCCCAGCATGCCGACCACTTCGGCTGAGAAGCTGGAAAACGTGGTAAGCCCTCCCATAAAACCTGTGATGATGGCCAGACGCCAGGCAGGGTCAAGGTGTGGCAGAGCCTGAAATACAGCCACGGCCACACCCACCAGATAACCGCCCAGCAGGTTGGCCGCCAGTGTGCCCATGGGAATGACCGCGCCTGGGTTGAGCCACAGGCCCAATTGCCAGCGCAGCAGGGCTCCGAGAGAGGAGCCGATACAAATGGCGATCACCGACAACATGGTGCTGCCGCTTGGGGTTCAGGGCTTGTTGCCACGGGCGGCGGGTTGGTACGCAGCACCATTGACGGTGATCCCTTCCTTGGAGAAGTCGGCCGATTTTTTCTTGCCGATGCCTTTGACGCGGGTGATCAGGTCGTTCCAGTCCATGAATGCGGCTTTTTTGCGTTCGTCCAGAATTTTGCTGGACGTACCTGGGCCAATGCCTTTGATGCTGTCGAGTTCGGCCTCGGATGCGCTGTTGATCTCCAGCGCCGACACGCTGGCCACAGCGCACAGCAGGCTGATCAGAGTGAGGAATTTTTTCAACATACCAAGCTCCTGTCGGGGGTAAAAGTCAGCTTTGTTGAGCCAATTTTTTCACATAACTGGTCACACCGGTTTGCACGTCGGCAAAGGCATGGTTGCAGCCCGCCGCACGCAGGGCGCTCAGGTCGGCCTGGGTGTAGCACTGGTATTTGCCACGCAGTGCATCGGGAAACGGCACGTATTCCAGCAAGCCTTCAGCGATCAGTTGTTCCAGCGGCAATGCGGTCTGGCCATTGAGTTGGCGCAAGGCATTGACGGTGGAGCTGGCCACGTCGTTGAAGGGCTGGGCGCGCCCGGTGCCCAGGTTAAAAATGCCGGAAATGCCGGGGTGGTCAAAGAACCACAGGTTGACGGCCACCACGTCGTCAATAAAGACAAAGTCGCGCATCTGGGAACCTGCACCGTAGCCACCGTATTCACCAAATAGCTTGACTTTGCCCTCAGCCTTGAACTGGTTGAACTGGTGAAACGCCACACTGGCCATACGGCCCTTGTGCTGTTCACGCGGGCCGTACACATTGAAGTATCTGAAGCCCACCACCTGCATGGTTTTGCCGGCAAAGGCACGGTGAAATTCATTGCCGCATTCACGGCGCATGCGTTGGTCAAACAGCAGTTTGGAGTAACCATAGACGTTGAGCGGGCGCTCAAACGCCGGTTCTTCGCGGAAGGTGTCCGAGCCGCCGTAGGTGGCCGCGCTGGAGGCGTACAGCAGCCGGGCACCGCGCTTTTGGCAGGCCTGGTACAACTTGACCGAGGTGGCAAAGTTGTTTTGCATCATGTACTTGCCATTCATTTCCATGGTGTCGCTGCAGGCACCTTCATGAAAAATGGCCTCGACCTGACCGTAAGCGCCATTGGCATAGTCGTCGTAGAAGTCATCGGCATCCACATAGTCGCTGATCTGCAAGTCCGCCAGATTGCGGAATTTGTCGCCTTGCGTCAGGTCATCCACGGCAATGATGTCATTCAGGCCACGCGCGTTCAGGCCTTTGATGAGGTTGGAGCCAATAAAACCGGCCGCGCCGGTGACCACGATTCGTGTCATGCAAATAACTCCTCATAAGAAACGGTTGCCGTACCAAATTTACCCACCACCAGACCACCGGCTCGGTTGGCCAGGGGCAGGGCCTCACGCAAGCTGTAACCTGCGGCGACCAGCGCCGCCATGGTGGCGATGACGGTGTCGCCGGCACCCGTCACATCAAACACCTCGCGGGCCTGGGCGCTCACATGTAAAGAGCCTTGGGCATCAAACAAGGTCATGCCTTCTTCACTGCGGGTCAGTAGCACGGCTTGTAACTTGAGCTGCTGGCGCAAATTTTGCGCTTTGGCTTGTAACTCGGGTTCACTCGCCCAGGAGCCGATGACTTGCTGCAATTCAGCGCGGTTGGGGGTGATCACATCCGCACCCTGGTAACGCGAGTAGTCTGAGCCTTTGGGATCGATCAGGATCGGTTTACCGGCCGCCTGAGCGCGCGCAATCATGTCGCTCACATGGGCCAGGCCGCCTTTGCCGTAATCAGAAAACAGCACCGCCTGGTGGCTGGGCAAGAGCTCGGTGAAGGTGGCGGTTTGTGTCGCCAGAATTTCACTTTGCGGGGTGTTCTCGAAGTCCATCCGCAGCAATTGCTGCTGGCGGCCAATCACGCGCAGCTTGACGGTGGTTTTCAGTTGGGCATCACGGCCAAAGTGGGTCTGAATACCGGTGTGGGCGACCAGGGCTTCGAGCTTGTGGCTGGCTTCATCGTCACCCACCACGGTGAGCAGCGAGGCCTGTGCCCCCAGCGTCACCACGTTGTAGGCCACGTTGGCCGCACCACCGTTGCGCTCTTCCTCGCGGGTGACACGCACCACCGGCACCGGGGCCTCTGGGCTGATGCGGTCTACTGCGCCGTACCAGTAGCGGTCCAGCATGACATCACCGACCACCAGCACACGGGCCAGGTGGAGGCTTTCTTTGGATATTTTCATAGTTCTTCGACCCGTAGCGGGGGGTAGCTGTCCCAGGCCTGACAACCAGGGCATTGCCAGAAATGCTGCATCGCTTCAAAGCCGCAGGCCGCGCAGCGGTATCGCAACAAAGGCTTGGCTGCGTGATCCAGGGCGCGTTGCACTTGCGGATGAAACTGCTCGTGCTCCAGCTTTTCACCGGCGATCCATTTGGTGGCAGCCACCAGGGACGGCACTTTTTCAAGGTGGCGGGCATACCAGTCTCTGGCGCTCAATTCACCATCAGATTGAGCGTTGGAAAGGGTGACCACCGCATCCAGCAAATCCAGACCAGGATGACTGGCGTAGCGTGTTTGCAGCAGTTGAAGTGTCTCTTGGGCTCGCCCGCAACGCAGGGCCAAATCCGCCAGCGGTTGGGCCATCAAACCAATGGCTGCGGGGGTGTGATCCAGTGCTTCATGCAGGGTCTGCCAAGCTTCGTTGACTTGCCCCATCTTGTCTTGCAACTTGGCCAAATCCAGGCGTGCGCGGGCTGATTCAGGCGATTTTTCAGTGGCTTGGCGCAGCAAGGATGCCGCTTCGGGCCACTGGTTTTGGGCAATCAAGAGGGCTGCCTGCTCACACAGGTAATGGGCGAGCCGGGGGGCGAAACTGCCCTGGTCGGCCCGGTCCAGCTTTTCGGCCACTTCTGCGGCCAACGCCCAGTCGCGGCTACGCTCATAGTTGGCCAACAGGGCGAGTCGGGCTTGGGCTTCGAAGGAGGTGCCTTCAAGCTTGAGTAATGCGGTTTCGGCATGGTCAAGTAAACCGGCCTTCAAAAAATCGAGTGCCAAGGCGTGTTGAGCCCGATTTCGATCTGCTTGGCTGAGGTCGCCGCGTGACAGCAAATGCTCATGTACCCGCACTGCACGCTCGTATTCGCCCCGGCGGCGAAACAGGTTACCCAAGGCAAAGTGCAGTTCGGAGGTGTCGGGGTCGTTCTGGACGGCTTCAATGAAGGCATCAATGGCCTGATCTTGTTGCTCATTAAGCAAAAAATTCAGACCTTTGAAGTAGGCTTTGGGCGCTTGCCGGTTTTCCATCCTGATTTGACGCAAATCGAACCGGGAGGCCATCCACCCCAACCCAAATGCCAAGGGGAGCCCCAGCAAGACCCAGCTTAGATCAAATTCCATCGGCGTAACTGGGCGTACCCACGGGTGGTTGAGTGGTGATATTGCCGTCCTGAGTGGGCGTTTCCGCCTGTGGTTTGTGGGTGTGTTGGCGAATCCAGCGGGGCAGCATGCCCAACACGCCCACCAGCACGCCCACGCTGAAAGCTGACAGAACCACCAATACTTGTGGTGCGCGCCACTGATTGCCAAAGAAAAAGTGCACAGTGATGTCTTGCTGATTGTTCAGCGCAAAAGCGAAAAGGGTAAAAAAAATGGCTGCTTTAAGTACCCACTTAAGCAACCACAGTATGTGTTTCATTGGTATTCCCCAGTAGCATCCGCATTCTAATATTCTGCTGTGATGCCAATCGTTTTGGATTGTCAGGGCTAAGTTTGAGCAGACTGCACCATGACATCGGTGCGCAGATCAACGGTTTGGCGCAGGGCTTTACCGGGTTTGAAGTGGGGAACGCGTTTTTCCGGAATGGCGACGCTTTCTCCGCTGCGGGGGTTACGCCCCATGCGAGGTGGTCGGTGGGTCACCGAGAAGCTGCCAAAACCACGAATTTCAATGCGGTGTCCACGTGCCAGTGCGTCGTTCATCGCATCCAGAATGGCTTTAACGGCAAACTCGGCATCACGCTGGGTCAACTGCGCAAAGCGTGCAGCAAGTTCTTCAACGAGGTCGGAGCGGGTCATCTTGGTGTGCAGCAACAAGTAGTCAGAAAAAAAACGACCGGGGCACAGGGCTTCCGGTCGTTCATTGGGCTAGGCAATAACGTTTTAGTTATTGTTGTCCAACTTGGCGCGCAGCAACGCACCCAGGCTGGTGGTACCAGCGTTTTCGCGGGCAGACTGCTGGCTCAAATTAGCCATGGCTTCGTTTTGGTCAGCCGCATCTTTGGCCTTGATGGACAACTGGATGTTGCGGGTCTTGCGATCCACATTCACTACCACAGCGGTCACTTCGTCGCCTTCCTTGAGCACGTTGCGGGCATCTTCCACGCGGTCGCGGGAGATTTCAGAGGCACGCAGGTAGCCGATGATGTCTTCACCCAGGTCGATTTCAGCGCCCTTGGCATCCACGGTCTTGACCTTGCCAGTGACCACAGAACCCTTGTCGTTGATCGACGAGAAGGTGGTGAATGGGTCGGAGTCGAGTTGCTTGATGCCCAGGGAGATGCGTTCACGATCCACGTCCACGGCCAACACAATGGCTTCAACTTCCTGGCCTTTTTTGTACTCGCGCACAGCGGCTTCGCCAGCTTCGTTCCAGGACAGGTCAGACAAGTGCACCAGGCCGTCAATGCCAGCAGCCAAGCCGACGAACACGCCGAAGTCGGTGATGGATTTGATCGGGCCCTTGACGCGGTCACCGCGCTTGGTGTTTTGTGCAAATTCTTGCCATGGGTTGGCCTTGCATTGCTTCATGCCCAAGGAGATGCGGCGTTTGTCTTCGTCGATTTCCAGAACCATGACTTCGACTTCGTCGCCCAGGGCAACGATCTTGGAAGGTGCCACATTCTTGTTGGTCCAGTCCATTTCGGACACGTGGACCAGGCCTTCGATGCCGGGTTCCAGTTCCACAAACGCGCCGTAGTCGGCGATGTTGGTGATCTTGCCGAACATGCGGGTACCTTGGGGGTAGCGACGGTTCACGCCCATCCAGGGATCATCACCCATTTGTTTCAGACCCAGAGACACGCGGTTCTTGTCGGTGTCAAATTTCAGGATCTTGGCAGTGATTTCCTGGCCAGCGGTCACCACTTCAGACGGGTGACGGACACGACGCCAGGCCATGTCGGTGATGTGCAACAGGCCGTCGATGCCGCCCAGATCCACAAATGCACCGTATTCGGTGATGTTCTTGACAGTACCTTGAACAATCGCGCCTTCTTTCAGGGTGTTCATCAGCTTGGAGCGCTCTTCGCCCATGGAGGCTTCCACCACGGCGCGGCGGCTCAGCACCACGTTGTTGCGCTTGCGGTCGAGCTTGATAACCTTGAATTCCAGGGTCTTGTTTTCGTACGGAGACAGGTCTTTGGTAGGACGGGTGTCGACCAAAGAGCCGGGCAAGAAGGCGCGGATGCCGTTGACCAACACGGTCAAACCACCCTTGACCTTGCCGCTGGTTTGGCCAGTGACAAATTCGCCGGTTTCCAGGGCTTTTTCCAGGCTCATCCAGGAAGCCAGACGCTTGGCGGTGTCACGGCTCAGAATGGTGTCGCCATAGCCGTTTTCGATCGAGCCAATGGCCACAGACACGAAGTCGCCGACTTGGACTTCAATTTCGCCCTGATCGTTCTTGAATTCTTCCAGCGGCACGTAGGCTTCAGATTTGAGGCCAGCGTTCACGACCACAAAGCTGTGCTCGATACGGACCACTTCAGCAGTGATCACTTCGCCTGGACGCATTTCCGTGCGTGTCAAGGATTCTTCAAATAGGGCGGCAAAAGATTCAGACATGTTTTGATGCGGTTTGATCCGCAGGTTATTCACGGTTTGACCCGTGGGGTTAAGTTTTTTTGAACCTCAACCGAAGCGCACCATTGCGATGCAGAAAGTCGGCTGAGGGCCGGTGCAAAGGAGTGAACCCTTGCGGTTTGAGTCTTGATGACGGGTCAAAAAGGCTGCTTGTCTTGCCACCAGGTCAACACCTGATTGACCGATTCTTCAATCGACAAATTGGAGTTGTCCATGAGCAAGGCATCTTGCGCTGGCTTCAAAGGTGAGGCACTGCGGGACATGTCCCTGGCATCTCTGGCTTCCAAATCGGCGCGAAGACTGTCGAGTGTAGTTGGATTCCCTTTTGAAATCAACTGTTTGTAACGTCTTTGTGCACGCTGCTCGGCACTGGCGGTTAAAAACACCTTGAGGGGCGCATCGGGAAAGATGACTGTACCCATGTCACGCCCATCGGCCACCAGGCCAGGAAGACGGCGAAAACTGTGTTGCAGCGCCACCAGGGCGGTGCGCACCTTGGACAAGGCCGACACTTGCGAGGCTTGCATGCCGGTGGCCTCCAGACGAATTTGCTCGGTCACCTCTGCGCCATCCAGCCACACCTGGTCATTTTTGAACGCAATGTTCAAACGTGCTGCCATGTTGGCAATGGCATCTTCACCACTGGCATTCAGTGCCAAACCGGCTTGGGCGGCGGCCAGGGCGGTAATGCGGTAAAGCGCCCCGGAGTCCAGCAAGTGGTAGCCCAACTGGCTGGCCAATTGCGCCGCCAGAGTGCCTTTGCCAGAAGCGGTGGGGCCATCGACGCAAATCACAGGAATGTGCTCTGGCGCAGTTTGAACCACGCTGAACAGGGCTTCAAAATAATCCGGGAACGTTTTGGCGACACATTTGGGGTCTTCGATGCGCACCGGCCATTGCGCCGGGTTGAAGGCCGCCAGTGAAAAACACATGGCGATGCGGTGGTCGTCATAGGTGTGGATGCTGCCGGTTTTCCAGTCGGCCGGGCTTGCCGGTGGGGTCACCTGGATGAAGTCGGCTCCTTCGACCACCGTCGCCCCGAATTTACGCAGCTCACAGGCCATGGCGGCAATACGGTCGGTTTCCTTGACGCGCCAACTGGCAATGTTGCGCAAGGTGGTGGTGCCCTGGGCATACAGCGCCATCACGGCCAGTGTCATGGCGGCATCGGGAATGTGGTTGCAATCCAGGTCGATGGCTTTCAACGGCCACTGGCCTTGCGACACCTCCAGCCAATTCGGGCCGCTGCTCACCTTGGCCCCCATGGCTTGAGCGGCCTCAATGAAGCGGATATCGCCTTGAATGGAATCTGCACCCAAGCCCAGGATTTTGATGCTTTTTGTGCCTGTAGTGCTTTTGGCTATTGCGCCAGCAGCTATAAAATAGCTAGCAGAAGAAGCATCAGCTTCCACATACAGCGTGCCAGGTGTCTGGTATTGGCAACCGGCTGGAACGGTGAAGCGTTGCCAACCTTCACGCTGAATCTGGATGCCAAAGCGTGCCAGCAGGTTCAGGGTGATTTCAATGTAGGGGCGGGAAATGAGTTCCCCCACCACCTCAATCACGATGGCTTGTTTGGCCACCAGCGGCAGGGCCATCAGCAAGGCGGTGAGGAACTGGCTTGACACGTCACCACGGACTTTGATCGGCGCGTCCAGCTTGAGCTGGGGCTGACCAATGTGCAGCGGCGGGTAACCGTCTTTGCCGGTGTAGTCAATCTGGCAACCCAATTGGCGCAGGGCATCGACCAGATCACCAATTGGGCGCTCATGCATGCGGGGAACACCACTGAGCTCGAAACTGCCCCCCAT
Organism: Rhodoferax lithotrophicus; assembly: GCF_019973615.1. Lineage (GTDB taxonomy): Bacteria > Pseudomonadota > Gammaproteobacteria > Burkholderiales > Burkholderiaceae_C > Rhodoferax > Rhodoferax lithotrophicus. The sequence continues at coordinate 1,474,401 of NZ_AP024238.1, forward strand.
CAAGGCCAACGCAGCGGTAAGCGGCCGAATGGCTGTGCCGGCATTGCCCATGAACAGGTGGGCTTGTTTTTGCGCGGGTTGACCGCCCAAGCCTTCGATCACCACAGTGTTACCGGTTTGCGCAATACGACAGCCCAAAGTGGTGAGGGCGGCCAGCATGACACGGGTGTCATCGGAGTCGAGCACATCGTGCAGCGTGGTGGTACCTTGACACAAGGCCGCCAGCAGCAGTACCCGGTTGGAGATGCTCTTGGAGCCAGGCAGGGTGATCGTGCCACCGGCAGTTTGAAGGGGCGGCAGGTCGACGAACGCAGTGGTCAGCATGGTTTGGGCAGTTGTGTCATTTGCCACTGGGCGCGTGCCACACTGGCTTGTTCAATCATGATTTCAAGGGCTTGCGGATTGCCCGCACGCATGAGATCTTCAAATGCTTTGAGTTCGGCCTGAAACAGTTGGCTTTGGGCCAGCAGTTCGGTGCGGTTGGCCATCAAAATATCACGCCAAACCTTGGTGTCACTGGCGGCGATACGGGTGAAATCTCGAAACCCAGGGCCTGCCAAAGCCAAGAATTGTTCACCTTGGGCCTGATTCTGCACGGAATTCATCAAGGCAAAGGCCAATAAATGGGGCAGATGGCTGACGGCCGCGAAGGCTGCATCATGGGCTTCTGGCGACATTTGCATCACTTTGCAGCCCAGCGCCGTCCAAATGTCCTGGGCCTGTTGGAGTTGTGTGGTGAGGGTGCGCTCGGTGGGCGTCAAGATCAGGGGACATCCGGTGTAGAGATCCGCATCGGCATACTCTACCCCGGCCCGTTCTTTGCCTGCAATGGGGTGTGCGGGCACAAAAGAGCCGATTTGTTCGCGAAGCGCCCGGCGTGCGGCATCCAGCACATCACTTTTGGTAGAGCCCACGTCCATGATCAGCATTTGTGGTGTCACCATGGGCTTGATGGCTTTGAGCGTGGCTTCGGTGGCCGAAACAGGAACGGCAATCAGCACGATGTCTGCACCGGAGACCGCCAGGAGTGCCGATGGTGCTTCAACGTCAATCACACCCAACTGTCTTGCGCGCTCTGTGGTGGAGGGTGATTTGCTGTACCCCACCACACGCTTGACCAAGCCTGCACGTTTGAGCGCCAGGGCAAACGAACCACCCATCAGACCACAACCAATCAGACCAAGTTGTTCAAACATCAGAAGTTCTCCCGGGTTGATCAGTCTGCCAAGGGATAGGTCCCCAGCACTTTGTAGAAAGCACACAGTCCTTCCAGGTCTTTCAGCGCCGCAGCCACATGAGGCTGGGAGGGATGGCCCTGCAAGTCAATGTAGAAATAGTATTCCCACTGACCCGAGCGAGCCGGACGTGATTCGAACCGGGTCATCGACACGCCGTGTGTCTTGAGCGGCACCAGCATGTCATGCACCGCGCCGGGCTTGTTCGGCACGGACACCACCAGGCTGGTGCAGTCTTTACCCGTGGCCACCGGCGCAGGCAGCACACTAGGCAGGCAGACCACCACAAATCGGGTGCGGTTGAAGGCATCATCTTGAATGGCGTGGGAGGCAATGTGCAGACCAAATTCAGAGCCGGCGCGCTCACTGGCAATACCCGCCCAGGCGGGGTTGGTGGCGGCCAGGCGGGCCCCTTCGGCATTGCTGGAGACGGCACGCCGCTCGGCATGGGGCAGGTGGATGGTCAGCCAGTCCTGGCACTGGGCCAGCGCTTGCGGGTGCGCCAGCACCACCTCAATACCTTCCAGGGATGCGGTGGTGCGTAGCAGGTGATGGCGTACCAGCAGACTGATTTCGCCGACGATGTGCAGCGGGGAGTTCAGCAGCAGATCCAGCGAGCGGGTCACTACACCTTCCGTGCTGTTTTCGACAGCGACCACACCGTATTCCGCCGCACCCGAGGTGGTCGCGTGAAACACTTCGTCGAAATTGGTGCAGGGAATACGTTGAATGCTGGAACCAAAAAAACGCAGCGCCGCTTCTTCCGTGAATGTGCCTCGGGGGCCAAGAAAAGCCACGCGCTGGGGGGCTTCCAGTGCCCGGCAAGCCGACATGATCTCGCGCCAAATGACGGCCACACTTTCGTTTTTGAGTGCCCCATCGTTGGCTGACTGCAGGGTCTGGATGACCTGGGCTTCGCGCTCGGGGCGGAAGACGACCGATCCTTCGACCTTTTTGATTTCGCCCACTTCATGGGCCAGCGCAGCCCGGCGGTTCAACAGAGCCAGCAGCTCCAGGTCAACGGCATCAATCAGCACGCGCAGTTCAGGAAGGGTTTTGGCCATGGGCAAAAGAATATGAGGTTGAAGCTGGCAAGAGTCAGGCGGTCACGAGGTCAGGCGTGCTGCGACTCAAATTCGCGCAAGTAGTTGACCAGGGCCTGCACGCCCTCAAGGGGCATGGCGTTGTAGATGCTGGCGCGCATGCCGCCCACGGACTTGTGGCCCTTGAGTTGCAGCAGATGCCGTTCACGTGCACCCGCCAGAAAGGCCTCGTTGAGGCTTTCATCACGCAGGTAAAACGGCACGTTCATACGGGAACGGCAATCTTGCGCCACCCGGTTGATGTACAGGCTGGAGCCGTCCAGGGTTTCATACAACAGCTTGGCTTTGGCCATATTGCGAGCCTCCATGGCGGCAATACCACCCTGGGCCTTGAGCCATTTGAATACCAGACCTGCGATGTAGATCGAGTAGGTCGCCGGCGTGTTGTACATCGACTGGTTATCCGCCACGGTACGGTAATTGAGGGCACTGGGGCAAATTGGCAATGCCCGGTCGAGCAGGTCTTCACGCACGGCCACCAGGGTTAAACCTGCCGGCCCCAGGTTTTTTTGTGCGCCACCAAAGGCCAGTCCTACCCGTGTCCAGTCCACCGGGCGCGAGGCTACATGGGAGGAAAAGTCAATCACCAGCGGCGCATCACAACCCAGGGCTTTCAGGTCAGGCAGTTCGTGGTACTCCACCCCATTGATGGTTTCGTTGGAACAAATGTGTACATAGGCAGGCTGCGTGCTGAGCTGCCAGCTAGCAGGGTTTGCCAGCGTGGTGTAGCCATTAGCCTTGGTGTTGGCGGCTACATGGGATGTGCAGTATTTGGCAGCTTCTTGTGCAGACTTCTGGCTCCAGCTGCCGGTGACCACAAAGTCAGCTGTTTGCCCGCGAGACAGGTTCAGTGGAACGATGGCGTTCTCGGCCAGGCCACCACCTTGCATGAACAGCAGTTTGAAGTTGGCGGGCACAGCCAGCAGTTCGCGCAGATCGGCCTCAGCTTCGGCATAAATCTGGCCAAACTCCTTGCCACGGTGGCTCATTTCCATCACGCCCATGCCACTGCCATGCCAGTCCAGCATTTCAGCGGCAGCTTGGTGCAGAACGTCGTCGGGCATGACCGCCGGGCCGGCAGAAAAGTTATACGGTCGCATGGTATTTTTTATATCAAATTGGGCTAAAGCCCTTGTAAATAAAGCGTAAGGTGCTACAAAAATTAATTATCCGATGGTGTTGGGTCAGATGCAGGGTCTGCTTCACTTGAGGTGTCAGCGTTATTTCCGGTAACAGGAATGGCATCGTTTTCAACAATACGTTGCAGGCCGCTGAGTTGTGCACCATCATCCAGACCAATCAAGGTGACACCTTGTGTGGCGCGGCCCAGTTCACGGATTTCAGAAACCCGGGTGCGCACCAGCACACCTTTGTCGGTGATCAGCATGATTTCGTCATCGGCATGCACCAACGTGGCGGCGACCACCTTGCCATTGCGCTCGGATTGCTGGATGGCGATCATGCCTTTGGTACCGCGACCATGGCGGGTGTATTCGGCAATGCTGGTGCGTTTGCCATAACCGTGCTGGGTGGCCGTCAAGACACTTTGGGTCTCGTCTTCAGCCACCAGCATGGCGATGACACTTTGGCCGTCTTCGAGCATCATGCCGCGCACGCCACGGGCCTGGCGGCCCATCGGGCGCACATCGTTTTCGTCAAAGCGCACGGCCTTGCCACCATCACTGAACAGCATCACATCGTGTTGGCCATCGGTAAGTGCGGCACCGATCAGGTAGTCGCCTTCGTCCAGATCGACCGCAATGATGCCGGCCTTGCGCGGGTTGCTGAATTCATCCAGTGCAGTTTTCTTGACCGTGCCCATGCTGGTGGCCATGAACACGTACTGATCGGCGGGGAAAGTGCGTTTTTCGCCTGTGAGCGCCAAGACCACCGTGACTTTTTCTCCCTCCTGCAACGGGAACATGTTGACGATGGGACGCCCGCGCGAGCCACGTGAACCTTGCGGCACTTCCCAGACCTTGAGCCAGTACATACGGCCGCGGTTGGAGAAACACAGAAGGTAATCGTGTGTGTTGGCGATGAACAACTGATCAACCCAGTCGTCTTCTTTGGTGGCAGTGGCTTGTTTGCCTCGGCCGCCGCGCTTTTGTGAGCGGTATTCGCTCAGAGGCTGGCTCTTGATGTAACCGGTGTGACTCAGTGTCACCACCATGTCGGTCGGGGTGATCAGGTCTTCGGTAGATAAATCAAACGACGAGTGCTCTACCAGGCTGCGGCGAGCCCCTACTTTGGTCAGGCCAAATTCGGTTTTGATGGCCGTGAGTTCGTCGCTGATGATGACGGACACCCGTTCTGGTTTGGCCAGAATGTCGAGCAGGTCGTCGATCTCGGCCATGACTTCTTTGTATTCCGCAACAATCTTGTCCTGCTCCAGTCCGGTCAGGCGTTGCAGGCGCATTTGCAAAATTTCCTGAGCCTGGGTTTCAGACAAACGGTACAGGCCATCTTTGCCCATGCCGTACTGCATTTCCAGGCCATCAGGGCGGTAGTCGTCGGCATTGACCACTCCACCGTCAGCGCGGGTGCGGGTGAGCATTTCACGCACCAGTTTGCTGTCCCAAGGGCGGGTCATCAGCTCCATCTTGGCTACCGGGGGGGTGGGTGACTCGCGGATGATGCGAATGAACTCGTCAATATTGGCCAGCGCCACGGCCAGACCTTCGAGCACATGACCGCGTTCGCGGGCCTTGCGCAACTCGAACACGGTGCGGCGGGTGACCACTTCACGGCGGTGATTCAAAAAGACCTCAATCAGATCCTTCAGGTTGCACAATTTGGGTTGGCCGTTGATCAGGGCCACCATGTTCATGCCAAAGGTGTCTTGCAACTGGGTCTGTTTGTACAGGTTGTTGAGCACCACCTCGGGCACTTCACCCCGCTTGAGTTCAATCACCAAGCGCATGCCCGACTTGTCGGACTCGTCCTGAATGTGGCTGATGCCCTCAATCTTTTTCTCATGCACCAACTCGGCCATGCGTTCTTGCAGCGTCTTTTTGTTGACCTGATAGGGTAGTTCATCGACGATGATGGCCTGACGCTGACCGCGATCAATGTCTTCAAAATGGCATTTGGCGCGCATCACTACGCGACCACGACCAGTGCGGTAACCGTCTTTCACACCATTGATGCCGTAAATGATGCCAGCGGTGGGGAAATCAGGGGCCGGAATGATCTCCATCAATTCGTCAATCGAGGCTTGCGGGTTCTTTAACAAATGCAAGCAGGCATCCACCACTTCATTCAAATTGTGTGGGGGAATGTTGGTGGCCATACCGACCGCAATGCCGCCGGAGCCGTTCACCAGCAAATTGGGCAAGCGGGTGGGTAATACCAGAGGCTCCTTTTCAGAGCCGTCATAGTTGGGACCAAAATCTACAGTTTCCTTGTCCAAGTCTGCCAGAAGCTCATGGGCAATCTTGGCCAGGCGGATTTCGGTGTAACGCATGGCGGCAGCGTTGTCACCGTCGACCGAGCCAAAGTTGCCTTGACCGTCTACCAGCATGTGGCGCATGGAAAAGTCCTGAGCCATACGAACAATCGTGTCATATACCGATTGGTCGCCGTGTGGGTGGTATTTACCAATCACATCACCCACAATACGGGCAGACTTTTTGTAAGACTTGTTCCAGTCGTTGTTCAGTTCGTGCATGGCAAACAGCACACGCCGATGCACTGGTTTCAAGCCATCACGTGCGTCGGGCAGTGCCCGCCCCACAATCACGCTCATGGCGTAATCCAGGTAACTGCGGCGCATTTCTTCCGCAAGGCTGGTAGGTAGGGTTTCTTTGGCAAACTGGGTCATGGGCGGGACTTGTGTTTAGGCAAGGTCTGAGTTAGCTATGCATTTTATGCTGTTGTTTTGTGGCTGCTTCGCAACGACTTGGCCATATTGTTCGCCCTTTGGTTCATTGAGCTTGGATTTGTGAGGTAGTCGGTTTATGAGCAAAACTGTCTGTGGCACAATGGTTTTAACGCTCAACGTGATAGGCATGTTGAGTGTCTGTTTACCCACGCGGCACTGCTGCGGATTTTTTCCCCAAAGGAGAACCATGAAGAAATTGAATAAAGTGGCTATGTTGATCGCCACTGCAGCTCTCGCTACTGCTGCTGGTGCACAGTCTGTTGACAACTGGCGTGCTGCTGATGGCACCGCTTGGAAGAACGGTAGCAACGAACTTTGCTGGCGCGATGCCAACTGGACACCTGCAACAGCCTTGGAAGGCTGTGATGGTGCCATTGTTGCGCCGAAGGCTGTTGTGGCCCCAGCGGCAGCCGCTCCTGCAGCTGCTGCGCCAGCACCAGCTGCCGTGGCTGCACCAGCACCGGCACCGGCACCAGTGGCTGCTGCCAAGGTGACTTATGCTGCAGATGCCTTCTTTGACTTTGACAAAGCTGTACTGAAGCCTGAAGGCAAAGCCAAGCTTGATGACTTGGTTGGCAAAGTTAAGGATATCAACCTCGAAGTGATCATCGCTGTGGGACACACTGATTCTGTGGGTACAGATGCCTACAACCAAAAGTTGTCTGTGAAACGTTCTGAAGCTGTGAAGGCTTATTTGGTGTCCAAGGGCATTGAAAAGAACCGTGTTTACACCGAAGGCAAGGGTGAGTCTCAACCTGTTGCTGACAACAAGACCAAAGAAGGCCGTTCCAAGAATCGCCGTGTTGAGATCGAAGTGGTTGGCACACGCGCCAAATAATCGATTCACGTGCTAGCTCTTTGAGCACCATAAAAAAACCCGCTTCGGCGGGTTTTTTTATGCCTGTTGTCATGGGCTGTTTTGGAAGTGAAGGACTCCAGATTTGAATGAGAGAAGTGCGCAACGATTGGTGGATAAACTCAACAAATTTCAGGAGTAGCGTAATTGCCCAAAAGACTGAAAGCGCACTTCGTGTGTCATTTGACTCGAATCAGCTCTTTCGCACTGTACAAGTCGAATCAATCGAAATGAATCCGAAGGACTCCAATGCTCCACCACCAGCGTACTTGACTGCGGATCAACTGCGCATTGGTGTTTTTGTCATGATCGAATTACCGTGGCTCAAACATGAATTCGCGGTTAATAACTTCAAAATACGTTCTGAAGCCCAGTTGCGTGATTTGCGGGCCCTAGGGCTTAAACAGTATCGCTACGACCCAAGTCGGAGCGAAAAATTCGCGGAATTGGTCGGTTCGGCGGGCGATGTCCCTTATGCAGTGCCTGATGACCATGTCAGGATGGATTCTTCAGGGGAATTGGCGCCGCAACATGGGGCGGACTTAGAAAGACAAAAACGCATCGTCCAGAATCTGCGCCGTCGCGAAAATGTTGAGCAGGTCGAAAAGGCCTTCGTCAAAGCGGTGACGGTCATGAAAAATCTTAACCGCAACATCTATTCACGCCCGAAGGAAACACTGGAAGATCTGGGGTCATTGATTGGTGACATGACCGATGCATTCATGAATTGCCCTGGTGCGACTCTTCATGTGATGGGCGAAAAGTCTGGTAATCCAGATGTCTATTTTCATAGTCTCAATGTCACGATTCTTGCCATGATGTTGGCCAAAGAGCTTGAGTTCACACCTGCCGATGCACTTGAGTTAGGCATTGGTGCCATGATTCATGATATTGGTCTGGCGGATATTCCGGATCGTGTGGTCAAAAAGTCTCCCAGCGAGTCCAGCCGGGCTGAAATTAATTTGCGGGCCACTCACGTGGAGATTGGTGTCAATCTTGGGAAGCGCATTGGTTTGTCCGAAGTGGCCTTGTCAGTGATTTCCCAACACCATGAACTTGTTGATGGGAGTGGTTATCCGAAAGGCCTCAAAGCTGAGAACATGACCGCCGCAGCGCGTTTGGTGTCTGTTGTCAACTATTACGACAACCTGTGTAATCCGCCAGATATCACCAAAGCGATGACGCCGCATGAGGCGTTGTCACACATGTTTGCCCAATATCGCAGCAAATTTGATTCTCGTGCCTTGCAGCTTCTGATCCGCAGTCTAGGCGTTCATCCACCTGGCTCTATCGTGCAGTTATCCAACCAATCGCTGGCAGTTGTGACCGCTGTCAACCCCAAAAAACCATTGCGGCCATGGGTTCTGGTCTACGACGAAAACACTCCCAAAGAAGAGGCCATCACGATTGATCTAGCCCAAGAGCCGACGATCAGCATACTCAAGGCCATCAGGCCTTCCAAGTTATCTCCCAAAGTTGCCGCCTATTTAAACCATCGAAAACGGGTCACCTATTTCTTCGATGGCGACCATACCAGCGATAGTCCGGGGGTGAAAAAATGAATACAGAAGCCTTGCTGCTGGATGCGTCCAGTGAAATGCTGTTTTTGTTGGATGCGCCTTCTTTGGTTATTGTGAGCGCCAGCAAGGTTGCCCATGATCAATTGGGGTATGTGCCAGGGGGCCTGATTGGCGTACACATTGGTGACATTGAATGTGCCTTGTCCGATCTTTTTTTCTGGGATCAGATGAGTGTGTCGGGGTCCGAACTGGAGGCTCATGGCAGTTTTCGTCGATCAGATGGGTCCGTTTTTAATATTCGGAAATTGGCAAAAAAAGTTGGTGTGCAGGGTGAATACTATTCACTTCGTGCCCGACCCGAGCGGGGTTCCCAGGGATTGGAACGGGGTTTTTACGATCTAGAGCGGCATATGGCCGCCACACTGGAAGCAACGCAGGATGGCATTCTTCTGACGGACACTGACGGTTCAATCTTGAACATGAACCGGCGGTTTTCAGAGCTGTGGCCGCTACCCGAAACACTTTTGGAAAGTCGCGATGGCCTTGGCATCGTGGCTTATCTTGACAGCCTGTTGTTCTCCGAACCTGGTGCGGTGAACCAGCCAACGATCCTGAACAAGGTTGTTGAATTGTTGACAGATCCAGAGGGTGATACTTTTGAGCGCCTGCATTTGCAGGATGGTCGGGTGATTGAATGCTTTTCCCATCCCGCACGTACACAGGGCAGAACCATTGGCCGGGTCTTTTGTTATCGGGATGTGAGCGAACGCATGCGCCAGGAACAATTGCTCAAAGAGGCTGGCCTCAAGGCAGAACAGGCGATGAAAAGCAAGAGCCAATTCCTTGCCAATATGAGTCATGAAATCCGTACGCCGATGAATGCCATCCTGGGGATGCTGAAACTTGTGCAGGATACCGATCTGAGTTCTCGACAGCTTGACTACATCAACAAGGCCGATGGTGCCGCCCAATCATTACTCGGGTTGATCAACGATATTCTGGATTTTTCCAAAATCGATGCAGGAAAGCTTGAACTGGATTCCCAACCATTTGAAGTGGATCACTTGTTGCGTGATCTTGCGGTCATCCTGTCTTCGAGTTTGGGTAAGAAACCGGTTGATGTGCTGTTTGATCTGGACCCGGCCACGCCTCCATTCCTCATTGGCGACTCGTTGCGTCTGCGCCAAATACTGATTAACCTCAGCGGGAATGCCATCAAGTTCACGGAACAAGGTGAAGTGGTCTTGCAAATCAAAGTGCTGGGACAGTCTGCCAAGGACACTACGCTGCGATTTTCGGTTTGTGACAGTGGCATCGGCATCGCCCCGGAGGCCCAACAGCACATCTTTGAAGACTTCTCCCAGGCAGAAGCTTCCACGACACGCCGCTTTGGCGGCACAGGGTTGGGACTGTCCATCTGTACGCGCCTTGTCGCCATGATGGGGGGGGAGCTCAAGGTGCAAAGTGTTCTGGGCCAGGGCAGCACGTTCTACTTTGACCTGTCACTGGAAAATGCGGCTTTTGTGAATCAAAAACCGCTGCAAGCGGCCGGGCCTCTGCTGGAGCCGTTGAAGGTGTTGATCGTGGATGACAACGCCACCGCACGCCGATTACTAGGCTCCATGGCTCAATCCTTGGGATGGCTGGTGGATACTGCCAGCCACCCGCAGGAGGCTTTGGCCATGGCTGAAGCCCGTTTAGCCAGAGCACAAAATCCGTATGAGCTTATTTTGATGGACTGGGAAATACCTGAAGCAGATGGATGGGCTGTCATGACACAGGTGTACCAAAGATTCGCGCCAACCAAGCTCCCTGTCATGATCAGGCTCTGCACGCATGACCAAGAGTTGCTTGAACAGCACCGTGCAGCAGATCACACCGATCTGCACGGATGTTTGGTCAAACCCATGACGGCGTCCATGATGTATGACGTTGTGATGAATGCACGCGTGGCGAGGGGGCTTGCCAGCACACCGCAAAAAACCGTGCCAAAACCGGAAGCAGGGCAGCTCAGCGGCATGCGGGTGCTGGTGGTTGAAGACAACATGATCAATCGGCAGGTAGCACAAGAGCTGTTGATGGGGCAGGGTGCCATCGTGGAGCTTGCAGAAAATGGCTTGTTGGGTGTGGCCGCTGTCAAACAAGCCAGTCAAAACACGTCCACAGCCTTTGATGCTGTTTTGATGGACATGCAAATGCCCGTGATGGACGGATGTGCCGCGACCCGGGTGATTCGTGACGAGCTGGGTTTGCCCAGGTTGCCCATTATTGCCATGACGGCCAATGCCATGGCCAGTGACCGCGCTGCCTGCCTGAAGGCCGGTATGAACGACCACATTGGCAAACCATTCGATCTGCAGCATTTGGTGAAGGTGTTGTTGACAGTCACCGCTGTTGCGGCTACAGGCCATGGCGCCGATGTGCTTCCGTCGGCCACAGCAAGCGAATCTGCATCCAGTTGTGTTTGATCGTCAACTTGACTCGAAATCCCTGTCAATCAGCTGTCATATGCTATGTAAAATGTAGCAATTATGGCCACCAAACGCATTTCGGATGAACCCGCTTACGTGCTGCACCGCTACGACTGGAGCGAATCCAGCCTGATTCTGGAAATCTTCACCCGCCACCACGGCCGTATGGCGCTGGTGGCCAAAGGGGTCAAGCGGCCCAGTTCAAGCTTTCGCCCGATCTTGCTGCCGCTGCAGCCGCTGCACCTGGCCTTTGGCGGCGATGCCGAGATCAAAACCCTCAAAGCCGCCGAATGGCAGGGCGGCCACGTCATGCCCACCGGCGACGCGCTGATGTCAGGCCTGTACCTGAACGAGTTGCTGCTGCATTTGCTGGCCCGTGAAGACCCGCACCCACTGTTGTTTGACGTGTACGCCAGCGTCGTGCAGATCATTGCCAGCGAACATGGCGAGGTGCTGGAGTCTGCGTTGCGTGCGTTTGAGCTGCTGCTGCTGCGTGAAATTGGCCTGCTGCCGTTGCTCGACGCCCAAACCATGACCCTGCTGGCTCTGCACCCGGATGAGCGCTACACCCTGGTGCCCGAAGGTGGCCTGCGCCAGGCCAGTGCCGCTGACCGCACCAGCCTGAATGGCGCGCAGTGGATGTCCTTGCAACAGGTGCTGGGCGAGCGTGTGCCATTTGTCACCGTGCTGCGCGCTTGCGCTGAGGTGGCCAGCGCCCTGAAGCCGCAACTGCGCACCCTGCTCAATTACCATTGTGGGGTGTCGACTTTGCGAACACGGCAAATGATGGTCGATTTGCAAAGCCTGTAAGGGCCGCCCGACCCCATGCCCAAGACAGAAAAGGATTCAGAACCCATGACTTTCATCACCACTGCACTTTCCGTCAACCTGAACAAAGTGGCCTTGGTGCGCAACACGCGCCACTTGGGCATACCCAGCGTCACCCGCGCCGCCACGCTGTGCCTGCAAGCCGGGGCGCACGGCATCACCGTGCACCCGCGCCCGGACGAGCGCCATATTCGCGCCAGCGACGTGCCCGAGCTGGCCACGCTGCTCAAAGACTGGCCAGATCGTGAATTCAACATTGAAGGCAACCCGTTTCACAACCTGATGGACGTGGTCGGCCAACTGGTGGCGGCCAAACTGCCGGTGCACCAGGTAACCTTTGTGCCCGATTCCGAAGGCCAATTCACCAGCGACCACGGCTGGAGTTTTCCAGCGGATGCGCAGCGATTAAAACCCCTGATCGACCAGGCCCACGCCTGGGGCCTGCGCGTGAGCCTGTTCATGGATGCCGACACTGCGCCCATGGCCGCCGCCAAAGCGCTGGGGGCCGACCGGGTGGAGTTGTACACCGAGCCCTACGCCGCTGCTTGGGGCACACCAGAGCAGACCGATCAACTGGCGCGTTTTGCCGCCGCCGCCCAGGCCGCGCTCGATGCAGGCTTGCAAGTCAACGCCGGTCATGACCTGAACCTGGACAACCTCACCGCGTTCATCGCCCATGTGCCCAAGGTGAGCGAAGTGTCGATTGGCCACGCGCTGATTGCCGACGCGCTGGAGATGGGTTACGCCGCCACGGTGCAAAGTTATCTGCGTTGCCTGACGCTGGGTGACCGGTTAGCGCAAGGCGGTTTGAGCGTCGGCTGATCCCCGTTTTGACCCTGCCCACCCCATGATCTACGGCATAGGCACCGACATTTGCGACATCCGCCGCATCCAGGCCAGTCTGGCACGCCATGGGGAGCGGTTTGCCGAAAAAATCCTTAGCGAGGTCGAGCTGACCACCTGGCAGATGCGCAGCCAGCGCTGGCCCGAGCGCGGCGTGCGTTACCTGGCCACCCGTTTCAGCGCCAAAGAAGCGTTCAGCAAGGCCATCGGGCTGGGCATGCGTATGCCCATGACCTGGCGCAGCTGTGAAATTGGCAAACTGCCCAGCGGCCAGCCGACCATCGTGTTGCACGGTGAATTAAAAATCTGGTTCGATGCCAAAGGTTTGAGCGCCCATGTGACCGTGACCGACGAAACCGACTATGCCGCCAGCTTTTGTGTGGTTGAGTATTCAGATAAAAACAGGCTGTAACGCTTATTTTATAAGCGTAAGCAGCTATTCATTAAATAGCAAATCATGACTTTTCACGCTCCCTTGATCATTGACATTGCCGGCACCAGCTTGAGCAAAATCGACAAAAACCGTCTCAAGCACCCACTGGTTGGTGGCTTGATCCTGTTTGCCCGCAACTTTTCTGACCGCGCCCAGCTGACCGCCCTGTGCCACGACATCAAAAGGCAGCGCAAAGACCTGCTGATCTGTGTTGACCATGAAGGTGGCCGGGTGCAGCGCTTTAAAACCGATGGCTTCACCCACCTGCCCGCCATGCGGGCGCTGGGCGAGATGTGGCTGATGGATGGCAAAACCGGGCAGGGCAGTGGGGCCATGCGGGCCACCCGCGCCGCCACCGCGTGTGGTTATGTGCTCGGGGCCGAGTTACGGGCTTGCGGGGTTGATTTGAGTTTCACCCCGGTGCTGGATCTGGATTTTGGCGAAAGCAGCGTGATTGGTGACCGCGCTTTTGCGCGTGATCCGCGCGTGGTCAGCCTGCTGGCCAAAAGCCTGATGCACGGCCTGCACTTGAGCGGCATGGCCAATTGCGGCAAACATTTTCCGGGGCACGGCTTTGTGGCGGCCGACTCCCACACCGACATTCCTGTGGACAAACGCAGCCTCAAAGCCATTCTGGCCGACGATGCCCAACCCTATAACTGGCTGGGCATGGCCCTGGCCAGCGTGATGCCCGCGCATGTGATCTACCCCAAAGTGGATAAGCGCCCGGCGGGTTTTTCCGGCAAATGGCTGGGTGATATTCTGCGCGGTCAGCTGCAATTTACCGGCGCGGTGTTCAGCGACGACCTGTCCATGGCCGGGGCCCGGATGCTGGACGGCCAAGCCGTCAGCACCACTCAGGCCGCCATTGCCGCCTTGAATGCCGGGTGCGACATGGTGCTGCTGTGTAACCAGTCGCTAGGGGATGGGCTGGAGGTTGACACGCTCATCAACGGCCTGACCGAAGCCCAGCTCAAGGGTGAATGGCAGGCGCAGGATGACAGTGAAATTCGCCGTCGCGCCCTGTTGCCCCGAAGCCCGGCTACCACCTGGGATGCACTGATGGTGCAGCCCGCTTACATGCAGGCGCTGGATCAACTGCCCTGATGAAGTTCAGGGTGCGCGGTGCAGCCGGGGCGCAGACAGCGCCACAATCATGTCGCTGCTGGCGGCATCCACATTGGGGTGGGTTTTGAGCAGGTTGCCAGCGGCCATTTGTTTGCGCAAATCCTGCAGGTCTTTCACCGAGGGGGCAACCTTGATTTGGGCAATGGCAGCGGTGCTGTTGCCCCCTTTGATCAGGGCCATGACTTTGGTGGCCCAGACGCTTTGACGTGACATGGATGATTCCTTTGTTTGATTTTGTAAGCTATTTTGGCATATTGTGCTTGTCAAATAAGCGCAAGCAGCTATGAAAAATAGAGCATCTTAACCCTTGTAGACCCGCATCATGAAATCCAAACTCATCAGCAGTGGCTTGGTGTACAGCACCGACAGTGGCCGCATGTGTCCCGATTGCCGCCAACCGGTGGCCGCCTGCCAATGCCGTGCGGCCCAATCGAGACCCCGCGGTGATGGCATTGTGCGCGTCTCGCGCGAAACCAAAGGCCGTGCCGGCAAAGGGGTCACCCTGGTCAAAGGGCTTGATGTGGACGATGCCGCGCTGGTGGCCCTGGGCAAGCAGCTCAAAACTGCCTGTGGCTCAGGTGGCACGGTGAAAGAAGGCGTGATTGAAGTGCAGGGCGACCATGTGGAGCGTGTCATGGCGCTGCTGCAAGCCCAGGGGCACAAGGTCAAACGCGCCGGAGGTTAAACGATGAACCCCGAAGACCTGCAACTGCTGGTGACCCGCACCATGCCCTTTGGCAAATACAAGGGCCGCCTGATTGCCGACCTGCCGGGCGACTACCTGCGCTGGTTTGTGCGCGAAGGTGTGCCCAAGGGTGAAACCGGCCGCCTGATTGCCCTGATGCACGAGATTGACCACAACGGGCTGAGCGATTTGCTCAAGCCACTGCGGAAGTAAAAATCAACTCCCGGCAGATTGAAGCCTACAAACCGATGTGATTGCCAAGCTGCTGCAAAGACAGTTTGATGTTTTCTTTGATAGATCGTTCATTTGCGATGCGCAGCTGGGCATGCCGCCATCTTGGACTGCAGTTTTGGCATCTGTGAAGAGTCCTACTGGGTAGCCTTGCAAGTCATTCAGCGTGGTTGCATGGAGATTTATGCTCTGTTATTCATAGCTTCTTACGCCTTCTGGATAGGCGTAAGAAGCCATTTTTACTCCTGGATTCAACTCACTGGCAAAAGATGGGGAGCTTGATCACTTGGAGCGCTTGAACCCATTGCTTGACACCGGTGAAGATGCCATTGGCCTGGCGTTGATGGACGAACAACTGCCCAGCGTGTGCGCACACGCAAGGCCGCAGCAGATGCCGGTGCGCTATGACCGCAGCAGCGTTCAAGCAACAAGTGAGGGGGTGCATCGGCAAAGCCGGGCAAAGCGTGGGGCAGCTCACCTATGTGAAAGACGGTGCGCGTGAATACGCCGCCTTTGCCTACAACGACACAAGTGCTGGCGCAGGTCTACGCTGCAGTGCGTGACTGGCGCACCCTGGCACTGAGCCCCGAGGTGGGGCTGCTTGCCAAAGAGCTTGATGACTTTGCGCCGACGTTTGAGTATGCGCAGATGGATGCGGCGCGGGGGCTGATTGGGTGATGCCGTGGGTGTCTGGGGTGTTTGGTGAGAGTAGAAACAGGCTGGAAACGCAAGATTGGTGTTGCAAATATTGCTATGTATTTAAAAGCTATTTGCGTACGTATTTATTGGGATTGAGGCTGTTTTCTATAAATCTTTTTCCTGGGTGATGTCTGCACCCGCTTTAGGCTGGTTCCGGTCATTGACGCGGTGCTTCAGTAGGCCAAATAAGCAGCGGTTGCAGTCATAGAGATTTTGGCGGTGAACGACTCCTGAAGGCTGACAGAAGCCATTGGAATGTTGACTGCCATGGTCGTCCACCGACCCATTGCTGACGTAGAGACCGATGAATTGCTCGCCTGACAGCGGTCATTCATGTGCACTCGAATGCAGATCATGGATGCCCACTCCATGGGAGCTCACTCTGCATAGTGTGATTTCACTTGATAGCTCATTACAGCCCCTCAAGCGACAATATCGAAAGGTCAGCAAGGCTGATCGCAGCCTGTCAACTTTAGCAAGCAAGTGACCGTTCACCTGAGTAGTGGACATTGCTAGGATTTGCTTTCCAATGAGCGCTACGATTCGTCAATTGTTTTCCATGGCGACTATGCTCGAACTGTTTCGGAGATCGCCAAAGGTAAAAAGAACGCAGTACAGGTATATTCTGTATAACGTACTCCTTGCTGTTCCGTTTGACACACATGACCCCACATCTGCCCGTCGAAATCCAATTGCCATTCGGCTTAACCGACGAGCATTTGGACTTGCGCGTGATCTGTAAGGCAAAGACACCTGTAGTTCTGGAGATACCGACTGATTTCGATGAGCAACTTGACGGTTCCAAAGGAACGTTTGGCGAGGTTTTCGCGATCCAGATTGTTTTGACCTTAGTCAGGTCAAAAGTCCCACTGTCCATACGCTGGTCTTCTGACACTGTCGCCGCACTCATTGCTTCCTCTGCAACGCAGCCACTCGTAGCGGTGCTCGTCTCGATCGAGGGAGCTCGGCATCAGATTAGCGGCGCCATTGCCGAGGCAGAGTTGCTTAAGCTGCTGACCGATGCCAGGAAGTTGCTTGCGAAATACAGACTCCAAGCGGACTTCTTCTCAGACCGTCAAATTGTGCTGTGCACAGACAGCCGGGGCTATTCATACCCTCCTGACTTGTACGAGGCAGAGGCGCGACTTAGGAGTCGTGAAGATTTTGAGGGCTTGATACAAGACATTTTGTTCGGACAGATGGCTAACATATCTGAAGCGACTGAGGCGTATCGTTTTTCGTCTGCCCTTGGCGTCATCGTTGCGGAGCTATTTGAGAACTCACATATTCACGGCAGATTCGATCTCGCGGGGGCATTGCTTAAGCCAGATGCCATGCGCGGCTTAGTGTTCAAGCGAATCAAATTTGATTTGCCGGTAACTGTGAATATTGATGGCAGACAGAAGGCAACAATGCAGATTAAAGACTGTTTGGAGATCTCTGTCTTTGACACTGGGGTTGGGTATCTCCAATCTTTCACACGCGAGCCCTTTACCGATGAGACAGATCTCGGATATGAATGGAAGGTCCTGCACAACTGTCTTGAGCGACATCACAATCCTGAAATCAGAGATGTACGGGCGTCGCATCGTGGCATGGGGTTGGCGGAAGTATTGCGGGCTCTGCAGCAACTTCAGGGCCGTATTGAAGTTCGTACCGGTCGCTTGTTTGCGCAACGCACCTTTCTACCGGGCGAGTTACAAGCGCAAATGCAGCCACTTTCTTCCCCTTTAGCCTACAGAAGGCAGCCGATACCGAAGATGTTGGACTACCAGAAGAAGTACGTTGGCGTTCCCTCCAAGCACGATCCTGTTGTCGGCACAGCCGTCCGCGTGATCGTTCCGCTCAAGTGAGGTAACGATGCGTGCACTCAGTCTTTCAACACGGTTTCGTGAAGGAGCTTTCGAAGGTACGGCATGTCTGCTTGTTTATGACGAGCTGGAGATATCAGCTGCGGCAATTAGCTCGGATGTCCGTGACTTACTCGATTCCCGGCCAAACACATCGTGGATATACGTCTTGGCACCTTATCTCGCTGAATCATTGGTTCTCGAAGCCGCGCTCAATGAGCAAGTAATCGGGCGCGCTGGAGAACAGGTTTGGGTGCTCTCCTATCGAGAGAGACAAGGGCAGCTAGGTAGGGTATGCGGATTGGACACAATGGCTCCTCTCAAGTGGAGGAGATGCTGCCCATTGAACTGAAGCACGGTTGGCTTTTTGATTTGTTCGACATGTCCAAAGGTAAAATCACGGCCCCCCCAGGGGTTCATTTTGGAAAAGCCTCGCGCAAGCACTCAACGGTATTCTTGCGGGCGAGCAACGCTATCTTGTCGACCAAGGCTTCAGGCCTTCTTGCATTCTTCTTGATCGCTGCTTTACCCAAGCAAGGTGTACGTCGTGTCCTGGTAGACACGGCACCTTTGTTATCTGTGGCCCAAGCTCTACTGCGGGTGACAGCAGTGTATGGATTTTGGTCGCAGAGTCCTCCCGCGTCTTCGTTCAGCTCGTATGGTGGTCTTGACGCTCTATCGCGTCTGAATAAGCAAGACCTCGTGATCATTTCCGCATCGACCTCAGGCGGACTTGCTACGCGGTTGATCGACCTGGGTGCCTCAGCTCCTTTGGTGGTCACTTTGTTCTCTCTGGCGGAATCCTTGAATGGGACTGATAGTCCAATCATCTGTGACCTTGCCTATAAACCTGGACGAACGTTCGGCTACTTGCCCATAGAGAATCAGACGCAAGGCTCTTGCCAATGGTGTGATAAAGGCTACCTGTTGGCACCTTTGGAGGGGGATCAATTTCTTCTTGAGAAGCGCTCCGTCAAACGCCTTCGCATCAGTAAACCAGATCAAACAGCCGAGGCGAGAAAGCTCCTGGAGAGATGGACACGCCGGGGCTACTTCAAGCTTGTTCCTTACGGGAGCATTGCTCCAAAGAGTCATCTTGTATTTGATGCTGACCTGGCAATTAAGGACGACAACGATCTACGAGCAAAGTTGGTACGGCACCTGCGACGGTACGCACCCACGCCACTCCAGATCGTGGTACTCATTGGGTTGACTGATGCCACTTATGAAGGATTGATTGCTGACGCCGGATTGACATCGATCTACGCTGAAGCAGAGGTCATTGATGTTGGGCAAGTTTCAACGATGCAGGCGAAGCATGGCGCTGGTGTGTTGGTACTGGTTGGCAGTCTGAACGACCATGCGCTCATCCGAGGGATAAATGCGCAACTGAGAACGAAGGCATCTCATGGTTGTGTAACCTACCTTGCGGCTTTTACCTTTGCCGACTCAAAGAAGAACTTGACCGACCTGGAGATGTTTCTTACCTATGGGGAACATGGCAAAGAGACATTCACATTCAAGTCTGCAGAGAACTTGTTTTTGCCGTGGCGTGCGGCAGAACGTAGTTCCTGGGATGATGAGCGCGCGTTGCTGCAACAGATCAAGAGTGAATCGCAGCTTGCGCCCGAACTGGCGACTCGACTTGATTTGCTGGAATCGGCGGGTGTAATGGACGGCACGCTTTTTTTGCCTGGGAAAGACAATAGGACATTGACTATTGCGCCTGACTTTGTTTACCTCGATACCGAGTTTGAACGTGAGAAAATTTCTCAGGCGGACATCTTCCTTGTTGTTAGCAACTTGCTGGCAGTCGCGCGCATGGGGGGCTTGCAAAGCGGACTACCTCAGACGCATCATCAGTGGGCGCAAAGCGTCTACGGACAAGTTCTGATCGACCTTCCAACAGTTTGCCCACGTAATTTTCGTGATTACAACGACGCGGTCCTGAGAGCCAGTTTTATTCGCGCAGCAAGTAAGCAGGAGCTGAACTATGCAGTCGACGAAGACTGCAGCGGGGAGGTCCTTGATGTCTTACTCGCAGAGTTGGCATCATGGCCTAACGACAAGGGTGACTCTCTTCCTGAGCTTCTAATGGCCCTTGCGACCGGACGTCTTCAGCTAATGGCTGCAGATGAGGCGAGATTGATCGCGAATCTGAATACCACTGAATTGCCTGACTACCTTGTGCAACTCAGAGATGCCTGGATTAAGAGACGAGCTTGATTTCAGTCAGTCCGCATGCTGGCGGTGATGAAGTCGAGCATTGCCATCGCAGCCAGGGTAAGCGGATATCACCGAACGTCACAGATCAGCACTAAACGCCAAACGCGGAACTGGAACTCAGAGAGTGCAAACTAGTAGGCTGTCGGCGCCGACTCCGATTTGAGCCTCGCGCCGACCGTCAATTGAGCCATCAAAAAGTCAGGTGATCGGCCTCAGCCTTGACGATCTGAGTCTACCAACTGGCTCATTGCACACCCGGCAGGTGGCTCAAATCAGCGTCAGCACCAACAGCTGGGGTCGGGCCGTCCCAGTCCATCCATCTTTCGAGGGCGTCTCCTAATCGTCGCGGTCCCAAACGTCTCGGACGCTCCTCCACTCTGCCATTTGGTCCTCGTCAAACATGAAGCGGCCGGCTACCTCACCCTCGGTTCCCGGCTCAGCGAGCGGAAGGAACCTTTCCAGCGATGCCGACAGGAACGCAGCGTTCTCCTCCACGAACCAGCGTAAAGACAGGAATTCGTGGGCAACGCGTAGGAAGTGCTGCTCTGAGACACGGAAAACGCCAGCCGAGAAGTCCACTGCGTCCCGCGAGATCTGAAATGCCCAGGTGCCGTCGAATAGAACCACCGCATGGACGCCAGCCTGGCGGAACAGCTCCTTTGCGTGCATCACGTCGACCACTACGAAGATGAGCACCTCCTGCTGGATGAACGCCAGCGTGTTGCCGGTGTCCAGCGTCAGCGTGAAGGGCAGCATGTGCCACCACGTCGGCTCCGGCGTGAGATGCACCACCAGGCGTCCCTTACCCAAGAACGGCAACAGCGACTCATCCAGAACGGATGTCTCCTGCCCTTGCTCGAGGCGTGCCACCTGGACTGCGATGTACCACAGGCCTGTCTCAGGCTCCGCCATGGAAGTGCCGTTCAGCATGGCTTGGCGGATGCAGTTGTTCATCACTCCCTCGTAGGTCGCCTCATCCACAAGGAGCTCGGTTCGCCTGACGTTGGGCACCCCCCGGAAGTTATCAGCACAGTCGTTCCGATAGAAGTCGGCGAGCTCCTGCAGCTGGCCAACCTGACGCTGGGGCCGCTCGCGCTTCGTGCGAGAGGACTTAACCTCGATGGGCACTGGGTCAGGGCCGCCCATTGCACACACGTCGCCGTGCCGAATGATGTTGGTGATGTCGGCGAGCAGAACCGGCACGCCGGCCCTGATACCACTGCAGAGCACGCGGTACTCGCGTGCGAAGCCCTTCTTCCCCGTCATGAAGCCGGGTTGCTGCTTGGCCTCGTACTTCTCGTCAAACATGAGGTGCTTCAGCGCGTACTTCGACTGGTACGTGAAGGCAATTCCATCGCCGAAGCAGCGGAGCAAGAACAAGACCTCGTGGAGGTCGTCGACTCGATTGTCGATGCCGGCCGTCAATGCCTTGACCGCAACGGCGCGGTCCTTCGGCAGCCTGGACTTAGCCTTCATCCGAGTCAGCCGATGACGCGCACGCTTCAGCCGCAGGACGCGACGTTCGACCCTCAGGACTGCCCGTATCAGCTGTCGCTGCAGCTCGTGCAGCGGGCCCAGCTCCTTCGCGTCCCGCTGGAGATCCTTAAGCTGCAGTGACAGGTCGCGGAACAGCTCCTGATACCTCGGGAAGCGCATAGCTCAGTACTTCTTGGCTCCGGCTACCACCTCGTGGTAGTACCACTCTCGGACCAACTTTTCGAACTCAGCCATCTCATCGCCCCCATGCTTCGCGCGAGCCGCCTCACCTGCGTCCAGCGCGGCCAGAAGCGTGGGCTGCTGAAGCTTCTTGAGCCCGTTGATGAAACGAGTCCTGGCCCGAAAAATCGTTCGCACGACATCCGGCGGTGACGGGTCTCGGAGCCCCTCATCAACCTCGCCATCCAGGCTTCCTTTGCCCTTCTTGCCGTTCTTCGGTTCTTTGTCCTCCAGGTACTCCAACTTGCCCCAGTCAACCTTATCCTCCTTCGGCTCTTCCGGTTCCTTCCACTCCCCTGCAGGCGACTCTCGAGTTTGTGCGGCGGGCATCGACTCCTTCGGTACGGCCGGAGGCTTTGATGCCTCCTTCATGACACGGTCGAACAGCTCAGGATATTCATTTGGCCGACCCACCTCTCCGACGGTCTCCAGAACCCGCCAGACTTCCGTGGGGATGGCGTCCAGTTCCTCCTTAGTCACCTCCAACGCAACGAGTTTGGTCAGCAGCTCTGGTGTCAGGAGGGGAAGAGCCAGCTCAACGTTGACGTAGCCAGACAAGCCACGGCCCTCCAGGATGCGTTTCACAGCCTTCTGGAAATCGTTGCTCGACAGGTTGTACTTCTGGCGAAACTCCTGCTTGACGGCATCAAAGGCTGACGACTTCGCCCAGGTGCTTCTTGGCGGCAACGCCTTTGCGAGCTCAACAAGCTTCTCCCGCGAGAGCTTCGACGTGAATGAGCCCTGCTGGTACTCATAGACAAGCCCGCCCACGTAGTTGTCGAAGTCCTCGGTGGCAGAGAACAGTCGCTTGAGGCCTACCTCCAATGTGCCGAGGTTGATATGGGAAACCTCCTGTAGGTGGAGCTCTTTCTCGCTCGACCGCCGATATCTGAAAGTCTGCCCTTGGCTGTCGAAGGCATCCAGCTCTCTGACGGCACCCTCAATGGGGTCCAGGCGCTCGCGTAGCGTCGAATCGGTCTTGTCGCAGACCCTGAATAGCTCATCGAGCAGTGGGGCCAGCTTGTGGTCCCTCAGCACAGTTCTGTTTACATCAATGTCGCGAACCTCAGCCAAGCGAGCAATTTGGCGTTTCAGGAAGAGCTCAATGTGGTGCCGAGCGCTGAAACAAATGGGATAGACCAGCGCATCCATGTAGGCGCCGACGTCACCATCGTCCACGAGGTCCTCGAAAGAGCCTACTGGTTCCTTTGGACGTGGGGGCTCGATGGCTGTGCGAAGCAGCGCCATCGCAGCCTGGGCGAAGCCGAGCACATAGGCGTGGTCGCCCAATTGGCCGCCATTCGTACCGACGCATGCGTTCAAGAACGGGTTGGGTCCGTCGCTAAAGAGAGGCTCGTGAGCTGTCGGCGAAGTCTCGGATTCTGTCATCGGTTTCGAGCAAAGTTATGGAGTTTAAGTTCCAACCAGAATGCAACACTTCACTAGGCGCACTGGTCTTGATCAAATACGCCAACCGCCGGAGCTGAAGATTGAGGAGCATCGTCGGGCTCACCGAGCAGCACTGAGACTTTCAAGTCGTTTGCGGATGTCTTCCCGAGTCACACAGGCAATTTTCGTTAATTCAGCTTGACTCAGGTGTCCCGCAATGCCTTCTGACCTCATCGCCTCCCAGAGCGGACCATCCTCACCAACATAAGCACTTAGGCATTGCGACAGCTCAACTAGCTCAGCTTCAACTTTGGTGCGGCTTGGCGTACGCCAAGATGGCACGATGCGCCCGACTCCCCAGACTTCACCACTTCCTCTGCGCTCGGATAATCGAATGCGAAATCCAGAAAAATAGAATCGACTCGAACGCAATGAAAGCGATTTCAACCATTTCGTCCGTATTGAAAGAGAGACGGTCGTTGATGACAACAACTCAAATTCATCCGACTCTAGTGCCGAAAGAATGAATGGATTCCAGCGGTCCATATCAGGTGCGAATACATAGCCTGAAGCCGTTGGATATATCAAAAATTCGTTCACTTTTTGCCAAAGAGGTCGACCACGCCAGCAAAAACCAACAATTCACTTTCACGATCTTCCGTGAGTGACATTTTGTATGTGCAAATAGGGACAGGAAGCAACGAGGCCAAGTCGGAGAGAAAATTTTTGTAGTCCGTCAATTCAGGTTCAGGAGCGTCAGCCGCAAACTTGTCGACCTTGTTCATGACAAAAAGGATGCCGGCCAAATTATTGGTATTGAAAGTGACCCACGTCCTCACTCTCTCCCATTTAGTCGGTCCCAACTTGAGTGCAGACAAAAACTCCCCCAGTTTCTTCGTGTGCTCCGCAGCTGGCCTATCGTCAACAAGCACAACGAGCACTCTCGGTGATGCCTTAAAATAAGCTCTAGCCCATTCCATCGGCAAGTCACCTGGTACATCAATTCCGCGATAGAACTCCGTACCTTTACAGCGTTTAAGTAAGTCGTCACGTAAGCGACGACTGTCCATGGAAGTACTATGCGTTCGGTTAAATTCCAAGAATAAGTTTGGGTTGTTGTTGGCGAACTTTGTCAAAAAAGTAGTCTTTCCGACGTTAGCGATCCCGATTGGCAACACGCCATTGCTGATCTTTTGACGCCACGAACGAAACGCCGAAAGGGCTTCTTCAGTTGCTTCCTCTTCAACGCGGTCACGCAGTTTCTTGCCTGAGCCAGTAAAGAATCCCTTTGCGCTTGTACCTTTGCCGTCAAACGACTTGCCATTCCCGGTCCTCTCCGCCTTGGGCGCAGAGCCTCCTTGCTGCGAATCCATAGTATCTCCAAACAGCTAGCCTATCGCTTCATATGAATGATAGCAGCGAGCAACTTGACTGCTCACCCGAAAGGGGTCTCTCGCGAGGTGCCTGCATATTCCGGGCAATTTAGCCAGCCAATCCGATTCAAAAAAGCCACCAGTGAGTTCTCGCACCACCGAAAACGTAGGGTGGCAACAGGCTGGGTGCCGACATCTAGTTTTGGTGGTTCGATGATCGTCGACACCGGTACCGGTCATTCAGCGCTCCGCGGGCTGAGTGACCGTTGCACACCCAGTCGGCAGCTTCGTCCATGCAACGCTTGAGGTCCTCGAGCGCGGGCTTGGCGAAGCGCGCGACACATACCGAGTTCGACGAGTAAACTCCGACTGTGGCTTGCGTCTAAGAGTCCAAGGCGTTTTCCTGACGCCCAGGTAATAGGCGATATTTAGCAGCGCTTTAGCTGTTGAGGTTCAAGGTTGCCTTGGTCTTAAGGTGCAGGCCACACCTATGGACTCTTTTTCCGCCGCGCGACCTCGTAGACTGAGTAGAAGATAACCGTCTCGCGCACGAACTTGCCTTTCTCGAAAAGCTTGGTGCGTTCCAGGATCACCCTGACCACTGCCTCGTGCCGCTCGTAAAAAACTACCCGTGCGGTCAGTGTGTCGAAGCCGCGATGCAGTTCCTGCCCGTTACAAGGTGTCATCGGAGGCATTGGTGAGACAGGGCGTGCCGTCACAGGCTTTACGCCGCTGTTCGTAAGCAGGATGCGAGCGACTGCTGGCAGTAGCTGAATCGACTGTTGCTTTGTGCGTGCCGGTCGCTCCATCCGAGTGATGTGCTCCCAGCCGCGCCAAGTGATTGTTGCTTGCAGCAAAGCCGTGTCTGCCTCTGATGCATTCTTCAGATCCTTAAAGTAGTTTCTCGCCACAACCCGCATGGGCGTAGAGCCCATGTAGTCGGGCTGTTCCTCGTCATTGAACGCCTTCTCCGAATCGTTGAGCTGGATGACGGGCAGCTTTCGAAACTCAGCCCAACGCCAGCAGAGATTGAAAAAGCTGCTCTTGGTACCAGCATCGAACCTGTTCTTGAACCTGAAAAGAACCTTGTTCGATTGAAATGAATCAGGCCGCTTCAGGTCAGTCCAGTATGCGATGGGGTCCTCGCTAGCGGCGACGGGTACGCCCGCAGTGGCGTCCGCTTTTGCTTTCGCGCGAATGAGTCTTCGAGGGATGACGTTGATCATCACAGCGGGGCCGGGGTATGCCGCCCACTTGGAGCGCCAGTCGCTCAGCTTGTCCGCATCGAACGGAATGCTGTAGTCCTTGTCTGGAACACCGTCGACATAGCCAGTCTTGATCTGCGCGAATATCAGATCGCCTGTCGGGCCGGCGTATGACGCAAGTCCAGGTCGACGCTTGAGGAGAATGATGGCGTCGACGCCATCGTCATTGCTCGCAGAAATCACTTCGACTCCGCAGCCCCAGAGTCCTTCCACGATCCACGAGATCCAGGCGGCCCCCTCTTGGCCTTGACGGTTGGTATCAACGCGGTTTGCAAGCTGGCTGACCGTGTGGCGCTTCTTCTTGGCAGCGGCCGGAGGAGAAGCTGGGCTTGAGGCTGCGATGGTAGTCATAGACGGTGGAGCAAGAGAAGTCCGGTGAAGGTTATCACGCTTCAGCTCATTGCTAAGGCGGCCCCTGCAGAAGTGGAGGCAGTGGAGCGGGACAGCTGGTGAAGACCGGCCTGTCGTTCTCCCTGAAAATGGACTGCCGGCGACCGTTCAGTCATGGTCGGCTGATTTCCGGCGGTCCATCAAGGCAACGGCCGACCGTAAGAATGATTGCGGCATCAACCGCTGCAATTTTGACTGCCGTAAGTATGGTTGCCGCATGCCATTTGCAGGGATAGGGCTGCACACACTAATTCACCAAAGAACCAGAACCACGGCTGCAAAACAGCATTTGGCCAATGCCTGCCGCTGGTCATGAACCGATGTCAGTCACCGTAACAACCTAGATGGCCCTTTGATCACATACCCAAATGTTGAACAGTGAACCATGCGACAAACAGATCGCCGAGTACCCGTCACCGTCGACCGATCCCGGCGACACCATCTTTGCCGGAGCGGTATCACCCCCATCAATAACGGGATCTAGATCGGCATCGTGGGGCGCTTGCCCAGTCCCTTGATAAACACAGCAGGTTGCGTTTCACCCGGGGGAACTCCAATCCCAATATCTACGCGCGGCGCCCACATTGATCCGTTCAGATTGAGCGGCGCGGTAGTCTTGTCCAGCAGATCAACACTGCTGCCGATCACGTAATGATAGCAGTCGGAGGCTACTGCGGTATTGAACCGCTCGACCTGCTCTGGCTTTACGTCGGCATGCCGCATGCGGCGCTCGTCCCCATTCATGACCAGCGCCGCAGTGCGTGATAGGGGGAAGAGAACGTGCGTGTGAAACGATCCATAGCCAAGTGGCAAGTGTTCCATGTCGGACAGGGGTGACAGAACGACCGGGGAATCGGATGTTATGTAATTTAACCCACTGGGCGCGTGAACGATGGTCCAGTCTCTTTCGAAGTGCGTCCGGGCCAAGGTATGCCATGTCTTGAGCGCAATTGCCCGCGCCGCTACGTCGGGAACATTGATGCGAAAGTGGTTACCGCGGACCATTTCAAATAGCTTTTCTGCGAGTCTTCGTAGCTCAGTTTCCGGCGTGTCGGCAGGCTTTGACTCCTTGATCAGGTTGTACGCAACGGCTTCACTCGAAACGATGAGAGTCAACCTCGCATGCTCGACCTTTTCGCGAACGCTAATTGACTCTGCAAGTGCCGCTGGTGTTCGAATCGCGTGCATTGCGACGAACAATGCCAAATACTCCCGATCCTCAAAGCTGAGTGGAGATCTACAAACTGCAGATTTCAATGCAGTCCCGGCGCGACTCTCCACGATTCCAAACAAAGCTTCGATTTCGAATCGCTGCCGATCGCTTTCGTCAATGAATGTGTAGAAGTGCTCTAGGGCGGCCACTTTCTTTGGCGTCAGCGAACTCACGAAGCCATTGGCTCGGTCGTACACAGCCACGCGCCGGTTCGCGGCGAAACCCTTTAAGTAGAACTTTGACACGTAGTGCTGCTGCACCGGGCCATCGAGCAATGCCCCCCGCTCTGTAAGTCGATCGAATGCGTCCATACCTGGATTTTTAACAGCATCAGGTGGCCTATGCAGGGCGAAGGGAGGCGCGCAGCATTAGCCCCTGCGTGATGATGTAGAGCTCTCCATAGCAGCCATTCGCCAATTACCGCAGATGGCCCGAACCGGGTGCTCATGTATTGCAGGTGACTGACAGCTACGCTGCTTACCTGACTTACAAAAGTACCGAGTGAATGACTGGCATGGGTCTTTACATGACCACCAGGGCCAAAAACTCAATGACCGGAACCGCTGCAAAGCGGGTATTGGTTTCTCGGCGCGACAAGCCGCCACAGCGCGGCCTTCATTCAAACCCCCGCCACTTCCCACAACCTCGCCCCGGCCGTTTCCAGGTGCGTCAAATACAACCGCACCTCAAACTCCAGTTGGTGGTAGCGCGGCTCCATGTGGGTGCAGAGTTTGTAAAACGCCTTGTCGTGGTCGTGCTCTTTGATATGGGCCAGTTCGTGCACGGTGATCATGCGCAAAAACTCATCCGGCACGGTTTTGAACAGGGTGGCGACGCGGATTTCGCGTTTGGCTTTGAGTTTGTTGCCCTGCACGCGCGACACCGTGGTGTGGGTGCCCAGGGCGTTTTTGACGACGTGCAACTTGGCATCAAACATGACCTTGTTGAGCGGTTCGGCGCTGCGCAGGTACTCAGCCTTGAGGGCCTGCACATAGTCAAACAGCGCCCGGTCGGTGCGCACGCTGTGGGCTTGCGGGTATTTCTTCAACAGCCAGTCGGCCACACGGTCTTGGGCCAGCAGGCTTTCGACCTGCGCCAGGGTTTCTGCCGGGTAGCCTTGCAGGTAACGCAGGGTGTTGGCGTGGCTGGGTGGCACTCTGTTATTCATAGCTGCTAGCGCTTGATGGATAAGCGCTAGAGGCCAATTTGGCTTAAGCTTCGCGGCGCAGGGCCGGGAACAGGATCACGTCGCGGATGCTGCTGCTGTCGGTCAGCAACATCATCAGGCGGTCCAGGCCCACGCCACAGCCGCCGGTGGGGGGCATGCCGTATTCCAGGGCGCGCACAAAGTCATGGTCGTAGAACATGGCTTCGTCGTCACCACTGTCTTTGGCCTCTACCTGGGCCATGAAGCGGGCGGCTTGTTCTTCGGCATCGTTCAATTCGCTGAAGCCGTTGCCGAACTCGCGCCCGGTGATGTAGAGCTCAAAGCGCTCGGTCACCTCGGGGCGTTTGTCGTTGGCGCGGGCCAGTGGCGAGATTTCGGTCGGGTGCTCCATGATGAAGGTCGGTTGCCAGAGCTTTTCTTCCACGGTTTCCTCAAAGTACAGCACTTGCAGGCTGGGCAGACTGCGGGTTGAGATGTGGTGTTTGGCCTCGGTGATGCCAAGCTTGGGCAACACGGAACGCAGCCAGTCGGCACTGTCTACCTTCAGGCCCGAGCCGTCTTCCAGCATCTGGCCGGCTTCGGTGTATTTGCAGATGGCCTCATGGATGGTCAGGCGCTCAAATGGCTGGGACAGGTCGACCGGCTTGCCGGCATAACTGAGCTGCAGGCTGCCGCAGGCGCGTTGGGCGGCATCACGGATCAGTGCTTCGGTAAAGGCCATCAAATCCTGGTAGTCCCAGTAGGCGGCGTAGAACTCCATCATGGTGAATTCGGGGTTGTGCCGCACGCTGATGCCTTCGTTGCGGAAGCTGCGGTTGATCTCGAACACGCGATCAAAGCCGCCCACAATCAGGCGTTTCAGGTACAGCTCGGGCGCAATGCGCAAAAACATTTCCTGATCCAACGCGTTGTGGTGGGTTTTGAACGGCTTGGCGTTGGCCCCACCCGGAATCGGGTGCAGCATGGGGGTTTCCACTTCCAGAAAGTCGTGCGCCACCATGAATTCGCGGATGCCGCTGACCGCCTTGGAGCGGGCGGTAAAGCGCTTGCGGGTGTCTTCGTCGGTGATCAAGTCGACATAACGCTGGCGGTATTTGAGCTCCTGGTCGGCCATGCCGTGGAACTTGTCGGGCAGGGGGCGCAGGCTTTTGGTCAGCAGGCGGATGCTGCTGGCGTGGATCGACAGCTCGCCGGTTTTGGTTTTGAACACCGTGCCCTCGGCCGCCACGATGTCGCCCAAATCCCAGTGTTTGAAGGCGTTGTACACCTCTTCACCCACGTCTTCGCGCTTGATGTAAACCTGAATGCGCCCGCTGCTATCTTGCAGCGTGGCAAAGCTGGCCTTGCCCATCACGCGCTTGAGCATCATGCGGCCAGCCACTTTGGCGGGGGTCGCTTGCTCAGCCAGGGCCTCGGTGGTTTGGGCTTCATGGGCGGCAAACAGTTTGGCGGCGTGGTTGGCGGGCTTGAAGTCGTTCGGGAAAGCCGGGCCTTTGCCCTCAACTTGCGCCTGGCGCAGGGCTTTGAGTTTTTCGCGCCGCTCCAGCATCAGCTGGTTTTCGTCTTGTGGGGCAGGGCTGGTGATGGCGGCGTTGTTGGAGTCTGACATGTGGGTCAATCTGTGGGGCAATCAAAGAGGTGGGGCTGCAGGCGCGGGGCGGCTGCGCCAAGTGAACTCGCTATTTTAAATGGGCCAGCCAGACGGTACGGCCTCGCTATGATGCGAGCTCCATTCTTTTGCTCTTTGACTGAATTGAACTGACCATGCTGTACCAAATTGTTTCCCTGTTGCTTGAAGTGGTGGTGGGTATCGTCAGCGGCGTGTGCCTGCTGCGGCTGTATATGCAATACCAGCGCATTCCGATGTCGGCCCGCTCGGGCAACCCGCTGGGGCACTTTGTGTTTGCCCTGACCGACTGGATTGTGTTGCCGCTGCGCCGGATATTGCCTGCCATTGGTGCGCTCGATACCGCCAGCCTGGTGGCCGCATTTTTGTTGCAACTGGCTGAATTTGGCGTGTTGTGGTTGCTGGCCGGTGGGGCAGGGGGTTTGTTTGCCGTGCCGATTCTGGCGGCTTTTGGCCTGGCGCGCATGGCTATTTCGGGTATGAGTGGCGCGGTGATTGTCTACGCCGTGTTGTCTTGGGTGCAAACCCGCTCGGTCATGGCCGATGTGATTGAGCGCTTGGTGGCCCCGCTGCTGATGCCGATTCGCCGTGTGCTGCCGCTGGTGGGTGGGGTGGATTTGTCCCCGCTGGCGTTGCTGGTTATTCTGCAAATTGCCGCCATTGTGCTGGGCCATTTGCAGGCATCGGTGTTGATGGCGTTCTGAGGTTTTTGTGCTGTGACTTGCATCTATAGATAACTTGGTTATAAGAAACTGAAAAATCAGTAGTTCCAGTTTTGTCGTCTGGCCCCCAGAATTCATTCCATTGCACTTTGGCAATGAATTCTGAGGACCTCCACATGACAACACACACCGCTTTTTCCCGTCGCGTTTTCAGCGTCGTTACCGCCGCAGTGCTGGCCGGTGCTGCTTGGGCAGCCAGCGCCCAGCAAGCGGTCACCCTGCTTAACGTTTCTTACGACCCAACCCGCGAACTCTATGCCGAGTTCAACGCCGCTTTTGCCAAACACTGGAAAGCCAAGACCGGGCAGGACGTGACCATCAAACAAAGCCATGGTGGTTCCGGTAAACAGGCCCGTGCCGTCATTGATGGCCTGGACGCGGATGTGGTCACGCTGGCGCTTGCGGGTGATATTGATGCCATTCACAAAAACGGTGGCTGGATTCCTGAGGACTGGCAAAAACGCTTGCCGCACAACTCGTCGCCCTACACCTCCACCATTGTGCTGGTCACGCGCCAGGGCAACCCCAAGGGCATCAAGGACTGGGACGACTTGATCAAGCCCGGCATCAGCGTCATCACCCCCAACCCCAAAACCTCCGGTGGCGCACGCTGGAACTACCTGGCGGCCTGGGAATTTGCCAAACGCAAGTTCGGCAGTGAAGCCAAGGCCAAGGACTTTGTGCAGGCGCTTTACAAAAACGTGCCGGTGCTCGACAGCGGTGCGCGCGGTTCGTCCATCACCTTTGCCCAGCGCAACCAGGGCGACGTGTTCATCAGCTGGGAAAACGAAGCCCACCTGCTGGAAAAAGAGTTCGGCGGCAAGGTGGACATTGTTTACCCCTCGCTGAGCATCCTGGCGGAACCCCCGGTCACTGTGGTGGACAAAAACGTCGATAAAAAAGGCACCCGTGCTGTCGCCACCGCTTACCTGGAATACCTCTACACCGACGAAGGCCAGGACATTGCTGGCAAAAACTTCTACCGCCCGATCTCCGAAAAATTCCAGGCCAAGTACGTCAAGCAACTGCCCAAGATCAAGCTATTCACCATCGACGAAGCCTTTGGCGGCTGGACCAAGGCAGCCAAAGACCACTTTGCCGACGGCGCGACCTTTGACCAGATTTACACCAAAAAATAAATGCAATGGCAACTGCTTATTCGCTGTCACACACCAAGGCAAAAGGGATTTAAAAAATGAGTGTTTTATTGATCGCTGGCAGCCCGTCAGAGCGTTCCAGATCAGCGGCTTTACTGGATGCCGTGGCCCAGCGCCTGGAGTTTCGCGGGGTTCAGGTGGAGCGCCTGCAGATTCGCGACCTGTCACCCCAGGCACTGATCCTGGCCGACTTTGGCCACCCCAGCATCAGCCACGCCATAGGCCGCGTGGCCCAGGCCAGCGTGGTGGTGGTCGCCACCCCGGTCTACAAGGCGGCTTACAGCGGTGTGCTCAAGGTGTTTCTGGACTTGCTGCCACAAACTGCCTTGCAAGGCAAAACCGTGTTGCCGCTGGCAACCGGCGGCAGCCCGCACCACATGTTGGCATTGGACTACGCGCTGCGCCCGGTGCTGCAGTCTCTGGCTGCCAAACACATTCTGCCCGGCATCTACGCCACCGACGCACAAGTGGCGGTTTCGCCAGAGGGGGCTTATGAAGTGAATACCGACATTGCCCAGCGGCTGGACGAGGCGGTCAACACCCTGGTGCGCGAGGTGCTTCCGGCGCATGAGGTGCACACCCGCCGCTTTGCCCCGGTGCAGTTCTCGCAGGTGCGATGTAGCGTGTAAGCGCCTTGCCGGTCAGCCTGCCACGGACTGACATTTTTCCCATCTGTTCATTTTTTTCAGGCCGCATGGGCGGTCGGGGGCGGCTTTTGCCCCAATTTTTCAAAAGGAATTCACAACAATGTCCAACACGCTTCATTTTTCACGTCGCCAAGTACTGGCGGCCGGTCTGGCAACGGCATCACTGGCCACCGGCTCACTGGCCTTGGCACAAAAAGCCCCACGCACCCTGCGAATTGGTTACCAAAAAGGCTGGCTGTCCATCCTCAAAGGCCGGGGCACGCTGGAGAAAGAACTCAGCCCCCTGGGAGTCAACGTGACCTGGATCGAGTTCAACGCCGGGCCGGTGCAGCTTGAAGCGCTCAACGTGGGGGCGATTGACTTTGGCGACGTGGGCGAAGCCCCGCCCATTTTTGCCCAGGCCGCCGGTGCGCCACTGGTCTATGCCGGTGCCACCGTGCCGCGCCCGCAGCTGGAAGCCATCCTGGTGCCCAAGGGTTCCCCCATCAAAACGGTGGCGGATCTGAAAGGCAAAAAAGTGGCCTACAACAAGGGCTCCAACGTGCAGTATTTCCTGGCCAAGTTGCTGGAGAAACAGGGTCTGAAGTACACCGATGTGCAACACATCCACCTGCCGCCGCCCGATGCCCGCGCTGCTTTCCAAAAGGGGGCGGTGGATGCCTGGATCATCTGGGACCCGTTCCTGGCGGCCGCGCAAAAAACGCTGGACGCACAAATTTTGGTGAATGCCAAAGGCGTGGTGAACAACCGCATGTATTACTTCAGCTCGCGCGACTTTGCCACCAAGAATACCGACGTGTTGAAGATCGCCATCCGTCAGATCAACGATATCGACACCTGGGCTTCCAAAAACAAACAAGTGGCCTCCAAAGAGCTGTCGCAAGTGCTGGGCCTGGACGTGGGCATCACCGATCTGTACCTGAGCCGCGCCGACTACGGCACCGCCCCGGTGAACAGCGCCATCCTGGCCGAGCAACAGTCCATTGCCGACACCTTTTTCGAACTCAAGCTCATTCCCAAAAAGCTCAACCTACTGCACGCTGCGCCGGTGGATCTGGGCTGATTGACACCGAAGGAGCCTCATCTTGCAACAAGCCATCACCACCGGGACGCGCCGCAGTCTGCTGCGTGTGCTGGCCGTCAGCGCAGGCCTGTGGGGCCTGTCCGGGCCGATCACCTCCAACGCCTGGGCGCAGGCTGCGAGCGCAGGTAAACCTCTGACCCAGTTGCGTATTGGGTACCAAAAATCTGCTGTTAACCTGGTCATCCTGAAGCAGCAAGCAGTGCTGGAAAAGCGTTTTCCCAACGCGCAGATCAAGTGGGTTGACTTTCCCGCCGGGCCGCAGTTGCTCGAAGCGCTGGCCGTGGGCTCGCTGGAGTTTGGCATGACCGGCGACTCGCCCCCGGTGTTTGCCCAAGCCGCAGGCAAAGACCTGGTGTACGCGGGAGCCGAGCCCGCCAAGCCCGAAAGCTCGGCGATTCTGGTACCCAAAGACTCCGCCATCAAAACGCTGACAGACCTCAAAGGCAAAAGAATCGCCCTGCAAAAAGGCTCCAGCGCCCAATACCTGCTGGTGCAGGCGGTAGAAAAAGCTGGCCTGCAATGGGCCGACATCCAGCCCATTTACCTGGCTCCGGCCGATGCCTGTGCTGCGTTTGAGAGCAAGAGTGTGGATGCCTGGGCGATCTGGGACCCGTTTTACGCCGCCACCGAACTGGCCCTGGCACCGCGGGTGCTGACCACCGGCACCGGGCTGTCCAACAACAACTCGTTCTACCTGGCCTCACGCGTCTTTGCCACCGATTACCCGGACGTGCTGGCGGTGCTGTTTGAAGAACTCAGCCGTGCCGACCAGTTTGTGCAGCAACACCGCCCCGAGGCGATCAAGCTGATCTCCGCCTACAGCGGGTTGGATGCGGGGGTGGTCAGCCTTTTTTTGCAACGCCGCCCCGCCTCACCCGTCGGGCCGATCAACCCCAAGACGCTGCAGTCGCAGCAGCAGGTGGCCGACAGCTTTCAAAAGCTGAGCCTGATCCCCAAACGCATTGACGTGGCCCAGATCGTCTGGCAGCCCAAGGCCACGGTGCTGGCCAAAACCAAGTAGCCCTTATTTTTGAAAAGCAACGCTCATGAACATCTTCTGGTTTCTCCCCATTCACGGCGATGGCCATTACCTTGGCACGCAACACGGCGCACGCGCGGTGGATCACCATTACCTGAAACAAATCGCCCAGGCCGCAGACGAACTGGGCTACGGCGGTGTGCTGGTCCCCACCGGGCGCTCGTGTGAAGACTCGTGGATCGTGGCCTCCAGCCTGATCCCGGTGACACGCCGTTTGAAATTTCTGGTGGCGCTGCGCCCCAGCACCATCTCGCCCACCGTGCAGGCACGGCAAGCTGCCACCTTTGACCGCCTGAGTGAAGGCCGCCTGCTGGTCAACATCGTGGCCGGGGGCGACACCGGTGACCTGGAAGCCGATGGCACCTTTCTGAGCCACGACGAGCGTTACGAACATGCCAAGGAATTCATCCACGTCTGGAAGCGCCTGCTGGCCGGTGAAGAGGTGAGTTATGAAGGCAAACACATCAAGGTGAGCAAGGCCAAGCAACTCTTCCCCGCGGTGCAACAGCCGCACCCACCGCTGTATTTTGGTGGCTCGTCCGATGCGGCGCACGACCTGGCCGCTGAAGAGGTCGAGCTGTACCTGACCTGGGGCGAGCCCCCGGCTGAGGTGGAAAAGAAGTTTGACGACGTGCGCAAACGTGCTGCCAAGCTGGGCCGCAAAGTGAAGTTTGGCGTGCGCCTGCATGTGATCCCACGCGACACCAACGACCAAGCCTGGGCTGCGGCAGACGACCTGATCAAGTACCTGGACGAGGCCACCATTGCCAAGGCGCAGGCCAATTTGTCCGGCATGGACTCCGAAGGCCAGCGTCGCATGCGGGCCCTGCACGGTGGTAACCGCGCCAAGCTGGAGATCAGCCCCAACCTGTGGGCTGGTGTGGGCCTGGCGCGCAGTGGTGCCGGTACCGCGCTGGTGGGTGACGGCGAAACCATTGCCCGCCGCCTGAAGGAATACGAGGCGCTGGGGGCGGAAACCTTTGTGCTCTCAGGCTACCCGCATCTGGAAGAAGCCTACCGCTTTGCCGAACTGGTGTTCCCGCACATCGGCATCCAGAGGCCGGGTGTGGCCGCAGGCCAAAACCTGGTGCGCCCGGCGGGCGAGGTGCTGGGCAATGGCATTGTGCCCACCACCCTGCGAGCGGCGTAGTTCCAGCTCAATGTCAACGGAGCCCCCCATGACCACCCCGCAAACCGAAATTTCATTAAGCGCCGCCACTGTGCACCCCGACCAACCCTGGATTGCGCCCGCAGCTGCCACCACGCCTTTCCCCTGGCCCAAAGTGGTCAGCGCGCTGAAGGCCGTGTGGCAGCGCCTGCTGCCGTGGCTGGTACCGCTGGTCCTGATCGTGTTGTGGCAAATCGCCTCCAGCATCGGCTGGCTGTCCACCCGCGTCTTGCCTGCGCCGCTGGACGTGGTCAGCGCGTTCTGGACGCTGGCCGCCTCGGGTGAACTCTGGACCCATGTGCGGGTCAGCGCTGGGCGCGCCCTGACCGGGCTGGCCGTGGGCGGTGGCCTGGGGCTGCTGCTGGGCCTGCTGACCGGCACGTCGCGTATTGCCGAGACGCTGCTGGACTCCACCATCCAGATGGTGCGCAACATCCCCGCGCTGGCCATGATTCCGTTGGTGATTTTGTGGTTTGGCATTGACGAGACGGCCAAGCTGTTTTTGATCGCGGTGTCGGTCTTTTTCCCGATCTACCTCAACACCTTTCACGGCATTCGTGGCGTGGACCCCGGCCTGATCGAGATGGGCCGCACCTACGGTCTGAACCGCTGGCAGCTCTACACCCAGATCGTGTTGCCGGGTGCGCTGTCGAGCATTCTGGTGGGCTTGCGTTTTTCGCTGGGGCTGATGTGGGTGATTCTGATCGTGGCCGAGACCATCTCGGCACAGGCCGGCATTGGTTACCTGACCATGAACGCCCGTGAGTTTTTGCAGACCGACATCGTGCTGGTGGGCATCCTGCTCTATGCCGCGTTGGGCAAGCTGGCCGACGTGTTTGCCAAGGCGCTGGAGCGCTACTGGCTGCGCTGGCACCCAGGCTACCAGGCGTGAATTCGTCCACACCAAATTACTATTAAATTAATAGCTGCTTGCGCACAATTAATAAGGGCTAGAAGCCAATATGACTATAAATTCCGATCAACAGAGAAGTACGGCCACACAGGCTGAGCCCGTCGCGCACACCCCTCCCGTGGCATCGAAGCGCCGTGGTGAACCGCTGGTGCTACAAGGCTTGAGCAAACGCTTTGGCGACCGTGAGGTGCTGCGCAACACCCAGCTGCGTGTGGAGCCGGGCCAGTTCATCGCCATCGTCGGGCGCAGCGGCTGCGGCAAAAGCACTCTGTTGCGGCTGGTGGCTGGTCTGGAGACGGCCAGCGCGGGGCACATCCGTATCAATGACCAACTGCTGAATGGTCTCTCGGACGATACCCGCATCATGTTTCAGGACGCACGCCTGCTGCCCTGGAAGCGTGTGGTGGACAACGTGGCGCTGGGCCTGCCGCCCGAGCGGCGCGAGGATGCGCTCAAGGTGCTGGCGCAGGTCGGCCTGGCAGACCGCGCCAACGACTGGCCAGCCCGCCTGTCTGGTGGTCAACGCCAGCGCGTGTCCCTGGCCCGTGCCCTGGTGCACAACCCGCGCCTGCTGTTGCTGGACGAGCCGCTGGGCGCGCTTGATGCGCTGACCCGCATCGAGATGCACCGCCTGATTGAAGACCTGTGGCGTGCCAGCGGCTTCACCGCGCTGCTGGTGACACACGACGTGCAAGAGGCCGTGGCGCTGGCCGACCGCGTGATCCTGATCGAAGACGGGCGCATTGCGCTCGATGAAGTCATCAACCTGCCCCGCCCACGCTCACACGGCGACGCCGCCTTTGCCGCGCTGGAAAAACGCATCCTGGACCGTGTGCTGCAAAAGCCCGCCGCGCCCGAGCGTGAATCCTTTACCCATTCCGCGGACGGCGAACCTCGCTGGCCCGGTGTGCCTGCGCACGGCGTGCGCTGGGCCGTCTGATTACTCAATTTACTTCAACGGACTTTTCAAGGAGAACCCATGTCCATTCAAGCCATCAACGTACGCAACCAATTCCGCGGCAAGGTCAAGGAAATCATCCACGGCGACGTGGTGTCCGAGATTGATGTCGAAACCCCCTGGGGCATCGTCACCTCGGTCATCACCACACGCTCGGTCAGAGACCTGGACTTGAAGATTGGCTCTGACGTGGTGGCGCTGGTCAAGTCGACCGAAGTGTCAATCGCCAAGCTCTGACCATCTGAACATCTGAACATCTGACCTCTACCGCCCCTTCAACCTCTCCACTGAAAGGCCTTCATCATGAGCAAAAAACTCCGCCTTGGCGCATTTCTGCCTGGTGCCGGACAACACGTCGCCGCCTGGCGGCACCCTGATGCGGCGTCCGACACCGTGTTCGACTTTGAACACTACAAACGCCTGGCGCAAACCGCCGAGCGCGGCCTGTTTGATGCCTACTTTTTGGCCGATGGCTTGTCGACCCACTTTGGCGGGGACGATGCCGGTCGGCGCGACCGCAGCACCTACTTTGAGCCGGTGACGCTGTTCTCGGCCTTGTCCACCGTCACCAAAAACATTGGCTTCATCGCCACCGCCTCCACCAGCTACGAAGACCCCTACCTGCTGGCGCGCAAGTTTGCGTCGCTGGACCACTTGAGTGCTGGCCGCTCGGGCTGGAACGTGGTCACCTCCACCGACGATGCCACGGCGCGCAACTTCAGCCGCCCGCAGCAAGCCGTGGCCGCAGACCGCTACGACCGGGCCGAAGAGTTTGTCGATGTGGTCACCGAGCTGTGGGACAGCTGGGAAGACGATGCCTTCACCCGCGACAAAACCAGCGGCCAGTTCTTTGACCCGGCCAAGCTGCACCCGCCGCACCACCAGGGCAAACACTTCCAGGTGGACGGTGCGCTCAACGTCTCGCGCCCGCCGCAAGGCTACCCGGTGATCGTGCAGGCCGGCCAATCCGAACCCGGCCTGGAGCTGGCCGCCCGCACCGCCGAGGTGGTGTTCACCGCCCAGCAAAGCCTGGAAGACGCGCAAGCCTTTTACCGCGACCTGAAAAGCCGCTTGCCCAAGTTTGGCCGCAGCGCAGACCAGCTCAAAATCATGCCCGGCGTGTCGGTCTACGTGGCCCCCACCGAGGCCGAGGCGCAAGCCAAACTGCAACAGCTCAACGACCTGATCCACCCCCAAGCGGGCCTGGCCCTGCTGGCTGGCTTGTCGGGTGGTGTGGACTTGTCGCCCTACCCGCTGGACGGCCCTTTCCCCGAGCTGCCCAAAACAGTAGGCTGGGTCAGCCGCCAGCAGATGATGGTGGACATTGCCCGCAAACACAGCTTCAGCATCCGCCAGCTCTACCAGTGGGTGGCCACCGCGCGCGGCCACTGGACGATTGTCGGCACGCCGGTGCAGGTGGTTGACCAGTTGCAAGCCTGGTTTGAAAACGAAGCCGCCGACGGCTTCAACATCCTGCCCCCCGTGCTGCCCGGCAGCCTGGACGACTTTGTGGACCTGGTTATCCCCGAACTGCAACGCCGGGGGCTGTTCCGCACCGAATATGAAGGCAGCACGCTGCGGGAAAACCTGGGGCTGGCGCGGCCGGAGAATCGGCATGCAGTGCGGGGGCGGGAGCGGAAGGCCGCCTGATAGACCCGGCAGCAGTGGCACACCGGCACTTTGCGAGCCGCCGTAGGGTGGCTTGCGGAGGGTGTGAGGCACTCAGCTTTCGACCTCTATGCTCAGATCGAAACTATGCGCATATCGGTTTCTCGCATCGGCTCTCAGGCAGGCGTGGTGCGTTTCGCGGGGAAGTGGCCTTGTTCAGATAGGGACATAGTTTTTCGTCGGAGCGCCAGGCGGTCACGCTCCAGGATTTCGCTGCGTGCCGCATCTACCGCCCACCTCACAGCGGCACCCAATGCCAAGATATAGCCTGCAACACCTCGAACTCATTTTTGCGACCTGCTCGGATGCCATAACTATGCGCAGACTTCCTTGGCATTGAAGCCTCGCCGCCAGAGGGGCCAGCGTCATCAGCATTCACCCATCTGTGCATAGTTTCGACCTGAGCATAGGGGTCGCTATGGAGAGCTCTACATAGCGACCCAAAGCGGAAATCCATAAGGTCGAATTGAAAGTCCCAAAGCAGACCAACGCTTGCCTCACGGCTTCCCCTCTCAGACGACAAAAAATGCAAAAGTAGGCCATGTATGCCTGTGCTGAAATCAAATGCGATCTACATGTCTGACTTTGGTACTGCGTGCATCATCCTTTCTTGAGTTACCCCACTTCGAAGTTCCAGCATTACTTCCCAAGCATTTTTCAGGAGAGGATGCACAGTTCTATTGAGCACTCCCTGCGCATATGAATATTGTTCATCAAAAAGTTGGCGTCCTCGTGGTGTGTCGGCAAGAAATCGGAGCGACGACCAAGCAGGAAGAATGAGTCGCTCCAACGTGCCCGAAGGGAGAGAATTCGCGATAACCAGCCCGGCAGGATCAAAGTCAACAAATGCCCAGATTGGTTCGGATCTTGTATGGAGAAACAGAGAGACGTTGCCCGTTGAAAGATCCGTGTCACCGCGGTAGATGACCATCACGTTTTTGTTAAAAAAATTGATCCATGTATATTGCTCTAGATGTCGAAATGATTCAAGGTTTTCGACCAACATCAATCTATCGCAAGTGATGTGCCGACCGATTTCTGGCGTAACTACCAAATAGCTGCTGGGAGGCGTAATTAGTGGTGTGGAGCCCAGAAGACAATTCCCTAAGCACTTGATCGCAATCGATCCAGAATGTGGTGCGGCACTTAGAGACTTTTCTGAAAGTCCACCATATTTAGCTGAGTCTGCACGCATTGCCCTTGCACTCGGCTTTTTAACCGGAAGATCGTGAGCCTGCAGCAGTGACAAGGCCATACGGTGGTGTTCGGAGTGATATTCAATGAAGCGACCAACGTGCCGGCCCAAACTGAAGTGTTCGCAAAAATGCTTTGCGACCACACCAGCGGTGCGCTGGGTCGGGTGTTCTTCCACCAATCTCTGAAGAAATTGGATCTGGCGCGCGTCAAAAGACATCAGGCAGCCTCCTGTAATGGACGACGAGCAAGAACATCATGGAAAGACTCGTTGATGGGGAACGGGTCTAACTCCGTTTTGCTCAAGAACTCCAGCTGCACACCTCCAGCTTTGAGCTGCATGCTGGAAAAGACCAGCCACGCCTCATTGTCCAGTTCGGCGAGTTCATGGCGTACACCCTTCCAAGCAAGAAGTGAGATGGGCTCGCTAGAGCTTCGAATTGAATTGACCAACTCACGAAGCGCTCGCTGAATTGGGTCATCGGGCTCCGCTATCGCTTCTTCATCCTCCATCAGAATCTGCGGAGCTTCTTCGGGAGGCTGGGTTTTCGGGCTGGGCTTCTCCGGCAGCCGACTCACGGCAATGAGCAGGTTGTCCCAAACCACGGGATCGGTGTCGGTGACATCAGGCTGGAGCCTAAGCTCAATGGGCTGCGGCCGAAATAGTGATGGAGTCGCAGATTCATCCACTGCAAGATCCCATCCGTCAGCCGTCCTGTGCCGCGTTAGCCAGAGGGAGAAGCGAGACAAGCGTTTAAGACGAGTCTCCATCAGCTTGGCTTCAAAGAGTCGTTTGCTGATGACGGATTGCGCGTCTTTGATCTGCGATGTCCAGTTAAGGCATCGAGCTCCGAGACGCCGCGTCACCAATTGCCTGACGTCGGGCATGCCTGATGCGATCGCCTCCTCGGCGACACGTTCAGCAAAGGCGTCAACACCCTCTACATCACGTAGAAACTGAACTACTTGGCGAGCGTAATAGCGGTTCTGCCGAAGTTTGGAATTCAGGTCATCAACGTTGCCATATTGCGTCGAAAGTAACGAGTGCAACATGCTCAGGTTATGTTCAATAGAGTACGCAATCTCCACGATGGAGTCATCCAGTGCAGCGTACAACCGAAGCGCATCCCTGGTCGCACCGGTTGCCTTCAGCTGACGCAACTCTCGCCATTGCTCCTGCGCCTGCTGCATGGTTCCGAAAACCCGGCGCAGTGCCTGGAACGCGTGATAGCTAGAAAAATGGTCTGCTAAAAACTCTCGCAACCGCGGGTTCAGGCGATAAGAGTCTTCGTCATAGGGCTTGAGCACTCCAAGCCCAAACAGGGCCTCAACTGCAGCGTTGCGCTGGCGGTCGCCGCCATGCACCGATCCTTCAAAGGCCTCGGCTACGAGGTCTGAATGCTTAGAAAGCGCGGCAAGTAACTTTTGGACTTGATCGCCACTCTCTGTCATGAGGGGGCCCCGTCATCGGATTGGGCCAAATCGACGAGATCTGGTGCATCTTCTGCCTCCCGATCGTCGACTTCTGCATCCGGGATGACTTTGTTCTCATCCAGAAACTGGAGGACGGCATAAAGCTGTTCGATTTTCCCGGTAATCTGATAGGTGCCAGAGTCCTTGTTGACCAAGACCGCGTAGCCATCCTTGACCAGTTGTTCCAGCAGACGTCTCAAATTCTCATGGTTCGTATTACGCTGTGCTGCATTGCTGATGACACTGAGGAGCCCTTTGAGTTGCGTTTCCAGCATTGTTGAATGCGAGACCGCGCGCTCAAGTTCGTACAGCGCGATGTGCTCACCCGGACTCATGGTGAATCGCCCAACATCAGTCTGTCGAATGAAATCCAGAAGAAGTACCGCAGGGCCGTATTCATCCCGGAACTTCAACAGTTCATTCTTTACCTGGGTGATGTCCTTCTGTCCGATATAGGAAGGCGCCATAAAGAATGCGCCGCTATCACCCAAGCGTGCAAGACGCATATTCAAGGGCGAAAGCCAATTTGTGACCGCCTCTTGCTCTTCATCGTCTTCAAGAATTGCGTATTCGTCACGGTAGCGAATGGAGCAAATGTATTCGCCTGCAAGTAGCAGTTTCAAAACAGCGGCATTCATGGCAGGACCTCCGCATCAGGCGACGATGAACTTCCGTTTAAAACTGTTTCCAGTGGCCGGTACTCCCGTATGCGACCCCGGTCCTCAAACATGTACCGTTTGGCAAACATGGCCTGCTGGGCCGGACCAAGTTCGGGTGACGCCGTGACTACGTCAATGCGGTTGTCCTTGAGCCTTTGCATCAGTGCCTTGAAGTTTGTTGGGTCAAACTTGCCGACCTCGTCGGTGACCCAAGGCACATGTACCGGCTCGGACCCACGGATCGTGTTCAAAAGCGCGGTCATCAAGGTTATGAGAATCAACGAGGTCAAGCCTTCAGAAGAAATCTCCTGGAGCTCATTGGCACGACGAAACTCTTTCAGTCGTCCGTTGTCCACCACGCTACCTTTCAGCGTGATGTGCTGGGAAAGGTTTACTTCCACATTGCCGTCACTTCCCAGGACGCTCATGAAGTCACCCAGAGCGCGCGCTGTCTCGTCTGACGGCAGGTCGCGGGTGTAATCTTTGCCAAGTTCATTGGCATGCTGGCGAACGATGTCTTCCATTCGGCTCAGCTTTTTGTAAAAGCCAAGGTCCTCAAATTTCGTCACGATGTCCAGACGCAAATCCTTGACCCGTTCAAAACATTGAACGCCAGAAAGTCCTGCCTTCAGTCGATCATTGAAGTCGGAAACCTGCTTTTCGAAAGATTTGATGGCCTTATGAAAGGCTCCAATGTTGGCCAGCAGAGTCTTCAGCGTGAGATTCACGTCGTTGGCCACTTGCGGTCCAATTTGCTTGAAGCAAATGGAGAGTGCTGAAGCGCGTCCAATGAGATCGCTGGTGACTGCGGCGTCTACGTCGGTTCCAATGCTGGCCTCCACAAAATCCTTGACCGCACTGTTCTTGGCAGTCAGTGCCTGTCGGAGTGTCGAGGACCTCCTATTGATGGTCTCCTCCAGCGTTCGCAATTCATGCTGAACTGAGTGAACTGCAGTCCGCAATTCCTTGGCGCTTGCATTTGGACTAACCGTAGCCATGCCGACAGCGAGGTAGTCGCCAAACTCCCCGTCGAGGTCAACAAGGATCTTGAGGTCACGCTCTACATCGGCATGACGGTCTTCCAACTTCTTGATGTCGGCTTTGTACTGGTTCTCAAGTAGTTCTGCCGCTTGATTGAACGCGGTCAGCTTGCCAGCTGCAATGCCAACATCAGTGGCTGCTTTGGCGCTCGCCGATCTCAACGTCTCTAGACGTGTCGGTCCACCAGCCTGCAACCAACGATTCCAACTTGCAACCAATGCCTGACGGTCTTCAAGGGCTTGGGCATCCGTCTTGAGTGAGCTCAAGCGTCCACGCAATTGCTCAAGATGGTCGACATCTACGCCTGCGCTGCTGAGGTGCGCATTCATCTGCTCCTTCAGGGAGGTCAAGGTGCGCTGCAGGTCGGACTTTATGGATTTGATATGAGCATCAATGGCCTGGATCGCACCGTCAC
Organism: Rhodoferax lithotrophicus; assembly: GCF_019973615.1. GTDB lineage: Bacteria > Pseudomonadota > Gammaproteobacteria > Burkholderiales > Burkholderiaceae_C > Rhodoferax > Rhodoferax lithotrophicus. The sequence continues at coordinate 1,518,671 of NZ_AP024238.1, forward strand.
AGAGTGCCTTGGCAGCATCGCGCTGCAATTGATGCGCTGTGCGGACTTTTTGACGATCGGCTTTCTGATCTGCTTGAAGCGAATCACGCTGCCTTTTCAGTTCCCCAATAGAGGATCGGATCTTTGATGCCTCAGCGCCAGCCTGCTCTGCAAAAAGGCGTTTTTCATTTGTAACGCGCTGGTTGGCTGCATCGAGCTGATTCGTGACATCCGCAGTCTGCTGACGCAATACGTTAAATTGGGCCTCGGCCGAATTAAACGCTGTGCTTGTTTCATCTCGGAGTTGGCCGCATCGCTCGAGCAACTGAACTTGGGTGTTCAGGTGAGCCTGCGCTTTTGCCTCCTTCTCCATCGCCAAATCTAGGGTTTGTCGTGCGGTGGAGTCGTCCGTCCAATCGGGTGCGTTGATCAGACCAACGTGGAACTGCCATCCGTAGGCAGTCTCAGAAGCATCTTCAACGAATGTCGGTTCAAGATCGTCGCGGCTGAGAAGCTCAGGATTGATGAGTTTGGCGAGATTGCGCCTCCAATCATCGGACAAATTGGAGCGCAAGGCCGCAAGGAGTGTCCCGTCAGGAGGAGACAATCTTTGTTGTGCTTGTTCGCGTTCAGATTGTGCGCTGACCACATCCGATCTGGCTTTACGAATTTCAAGCTCTTGTTGTGCAAATGCGTGTTGCGTGGCCTGTGCGTCCTCTTTTGCCTTAGCGGCAGCTTCTTGCGCCTGGAGGAGACTGGCACCATGTTTGGCTTGGCGCTCGTTTGCATTCTGCACGGCCTGCAGGGCATCGTCGGAGGCGGTGGGATTCGCTCGTCGGTTGTCCCACGTGCCCAGCGACTCCTGCAAAGGTCCCAATGCCTCATCGATTTCCAGGCGGCGCGCTTCAAATACGCCATTGCATGCCTCTAGAGCATCTTCCTCTGCTTTTGCAATGTCCGAAAGAGTATTGGTGTGTCGAAGGCGATGTGGCTCCTTTCCACCTTCCTGGGTAAGGCATAGATCGGACGCCTTTGTCTTGGCCTCAGAAGCTAACCTTTCGTATTCGGTTGTTGCAGCACCCTGAACCGCTTCTGCAGCTGAGATTTGACCTGCCAGGGCTGTGACTTGAGTGCGAATGGTAGGAAGCTCTTGAATCTTCTGTTCCCAGTGCGCCGCCTTTTCATCTTCGAAGCGCTTCGCCTCCTCACTGGCTTCAGTGAACGCCGCACGAGAACTCGCCGCAATTTGCTCTGCAGAATGGGCAGCGTCTTTCAGCGTTGCCCGTTTTCCTCTCTCTTCTTCCAACACGGTTTCTCGGGACGCCGCCATGGATTCAAGCTTGTTCTGAATCGCGGAGGCTTCCTGCCTTCGTGCCTGTGTCAGTGAGACAACATCTGCGCGGCATGCCCGAAATCGGGCTTCCGTATTGCGGTGGTCTCGAAGGTCAGACTCAAGCTCCGCAAATGTTGGAGCCAGTTTGAAGGCCGCAACGCAGGCATCGCGGTTGCTCAACCAACGCTCGATGGGCCCACGACCCTGCTTGAACGTTAGTTTTGCGCGCTCTGCGCCCAACCCGAGATCGTGCTGCACCAAGCCGACGGCAACCTGAATGATGTCGGCAAAATTGATGTGCTTCTTGACCATGGCAGCTACAACACGATCCAGATTGTCGAGTTGCTTTGGCCCGAAGGACCATTCCAGTGCGTAGCGTCGAAGCTTGTCTTTGTCTTTCGAGCTTGCTGTTGTTCGCAGAATGACCGATCGATATTCGGCTGTGGTCAGCTTGCTCGTTGTTTGAATTCCGAGTTCTGTAGCTTTGACCTGAGCTTCGTCATCGCTCAGGAACCGTCCGTCACTGACAAAAATTTCTTTTCGAAATCCACTGCGATACAGGCGATAAAAAGGAACGTCAGGATCGTCGGCGCGCCTGCGAATGACGGCAAGGCGAAGGTCATCGTCCGAACCCGAACCGCGTTGATATTCAAAAACGATCGCGCTGGCATCCGTAGGAAGGATGAACCGCACCATGGCCTCATTCCCATGTCCGGCGGCAACGATTTGGCTGGGAAGGTGCCCAAAAAACAGGGGGAGAATTCGGAGCGTGGTGGTTTTCCCAACACCGTTGTCGCCGAGAACTGCGGCGCCTCCCCGTGGGTCTATTGCGGTGATTCTTGCACTGGCGACATGCTTGTTTGTTCCAGCGTTTACAAGAAGCATTCGGCACAACTGATACTTTCTAGTCTTGTCTCCCATATTCTTCCCTGTCTTTGAATGGCCCGCGATTGGTGTGCGCTCCCGGGCTTAGAGGTTGATGTTATTCGGAAATGTTCATCCTGCGCATTAATGACTGTTTGCAAAAAGGGTTTACTGAGCTGCACCTGAACTAGGACATGCCATCCCCCTAGTCGGAAGCGGGTTGTGGGGAAAAGACTAGCGGAAGCACCAAATAATAAGCTCCAAAGCTGGCATTGGTAAGTGACTGCAGTTGGCCCAAAGCTGCGCCCGTCAACCAACAGCCCCTCCCTCAGCGCCATCACGCAGCACTCAATGCAGCTGCAATGTCGGCTGTTTGGGTGGGGCGCACCAGGCGTGCGACTTCCTGTCCGTCACGCAGTAGCACCAGTGTGGGCCAGAGCTTGACGCGAAAGCTCCGCCCAAGCGCGCGACCAGGTCCGTCTTCAACCCGGATGTGACGCCACTGCGCGTGTTGTGACAGCGCCTCAGTCATCGCGGGTTGAGCCGCACGACAATGGCCGCACCAGCTCGTGCCGAATTCGAGCAGGGTCAAGCCTGGCAGGGCATCAACTTCGGCACGCGCCGGGGCTTCGATTTCGCTGAGGTAGGGTTTGGATGAACTCATGACCGGATTGTGTCTCACCAGAAAAGTCAACGCTGGCAGGCCAGCGCCTGCCATCCCAGTGATCGCCTCCAGAACCCGTGCGCCGCGCGCCGTCACAGGCCCATTTTTCCCTCAGGCAAGAAGCGTCAAGCCGATAGCCAAAGCCACCAACAGGGCAAGTAAAACGACCGCGCCGAGCTTGTGCTGTAAGGAATCAAGGCGGTCAAAGTGTTCCCAATTGCCTCCGTGCGCGGCCTTGGCACGGGCAAACACCAAGCCAACGCACACTGCATTGGTCAGCACTGCCAGCAAGCCAAAAGCCACTTTGGTGTAAAGCCAATGGCTTGGCGCTGCCTGCGCCAGCAGCATGCCCCCCGTCACAAGCACGGCGGCAAACGCGGGGATTTCGACCCACGCATCCACCCGCTTGTGCAGGTTGGCCAGAAGCAGTTCATGCGCACGCCCCTGGCCAAGCAAAGCACGCTCAAACAAGGCCTCGGTTAAAACACAACCTAGCCACAGCCCAATGAATAAGAGATGAAGAATGAGTAACATGATCGGGACTGTGCCAGACAAAATTCGGAAGGTCTTGAACTTTTCCGACATGGCTACACTGCCCCCATGCAGTGGGACAACAGACTGATCAAGGAACGACACGGGTGCGGTGCGCCCACAAGCGCAGCCCTGTGGGCCCCGCATGGCGAGCTGGCAACGTGTGTGCGCGCCTACGTGACCCGCAGCACGCTGGCTGCAAAACTTGGTGAGCTTGATCGGCTGAATTATTTTCCGGCAGCCCCCACCTGCGCCATCACCTGGTTCATGCAGGGGGACTATGCACACATGGACCTGGTTGGCAAGCTCATCCACCATGATTTGCCCCGGCCCGTGATGTTCACCGGGCCGCATACACAACCCACCGTCAGCGCCAATCCTGGCGAAGTGGACGTGTTCATCTTGCTGATCCTCCCAGACGCTTTGCACGCCTTGACGGGACTTGACATTGCTGCGCTGGTGGACCGCTACTGCGCCCCCGTGGATGTGCTGGATGCGGACTGGCTGTTGATGGTCAATGCTGTTTTACATGCTGTGAACAACGCTGACCGTATTCAGATCATTGAAGATTTTCTGCTGCCACGTTGGCGGGCGCTCGGGCAGGAAAGGGTATCCACAGGAAGTGCTTTTCAGCATTGGGCACACGTGGTGGCAAGCCGTGCTGAGATGCATGCGCAAGGGCGAAGCGAGCGACAGATTGACCGCCGCATCAAAGACTGGACAGGATTGCCCCTTCGGCAATTGCGCTGCATGGGGCGTGCCGAAAGCACCTTGCTTCAGGCTCGCGCCGCCTTGGCAGCAGATCAGTTGAAGTGGGCCGATATTGCCGCAACGATGGGCTTTTCTGATCAAGCCCACCTGAGCCGCGAGTTTCGCCGCATCACGGGCTTGAGCCCTTGTGAATTGAAGGATTTATTCACGCATGAGAGCCATTGGATGTACCAGATCTGGGCTTGAACCAGTTTGAAAACGAAACCGTCGATGGCTTCAACATCCTGCCGCCGGTGCTGCCTGGCAGCCTGGGCCACTTTATTGATCTGGTGATCCCGGAGCTCACAAACCCTCACCGTCAATGCCTCTCAGATGGCGGAACATTGACCGTTTGACCACTCGACCAATGAAATTGAAGGGCTGCCATGTGCCTCTCAAATACGGAGGACGCTATCTGAACGGAATGCTGAGAATTTTTCCCCATTGCAAGTCTTGCGGGTAACTTTCGCGGTCAACAACACCGAGCTTTTCAGGTGCTGAACTTGGCAAACAATAGGTGCCAAAGAGCTGGTCCCAGATGGAAACCGTGGCGGCATAGTTTTTGGCTTCGTCCATGTTGGCACTGTGATGAAAGCGGTGGAGCTCCGTGCCCATGAACAATCGGTTCAGCCATCCCGCCCGCGAGTCAACGTTGAAGTGCGACACCAAGCCCTGAAACCCGTTGAATACCGATGCCGCGAAGACCGCCTCAGGCGAGAAACCGAACAAGATGACTGGAATCATCAAGATCACCCGGACGTACGCGGTGTTGATCGGGTGCCCCACGGCATGCATGAAGACGTAGACCTCACCCGGCAGATGGTGGATGGCGTGGGTCTTCCACAGCCAGCGCCCGAACCATCCCGTGCCTTCGTGGCTATAGCGATGAACCCAGTACCAAAGAAAGTCCGACAACAGCAAGGCACAGACCGCCTCGGCTTGCCATGGAAGAGCTAATTTGTGGAGAGGTAGCCCGCCGTGCCTCTGGGCGAGCCAGGTAACGGTATAAGTGGTGGCAGCGATGGTCGCACCGTTGACGACAAGCATCGGCAGGTCGCGGTGAAGGAACGACTTCTTGGTCATACCCCACTCGCGTCGCATAGGCGTGATGCGCTCCAAGGCAAGCATGGCAGAGATCAGCACCAGCAGGTAGAGTGGATAGGCCTTGCCGAGCGGCCCAAGCCAGCCATGGATATCTGCATGGATGAATGCCAGCGTGCCGACAAGAGCAAGCGGATAAAAAAGGTAGGCCCTCCATTGGGCGCGGGGTTCGATCATGGACTAAGCTCCTGTAGTGGACATGTGTCCATGATCGCCAGACGCCCCGCTAAGCAGAAGTGCGACGACCAAGGCGATGTCCCATAACAGACACGCGAGCGCATTTTGTCCAGGAACCCCATGACTGACACCAAAACCGAACTTGACCGCCGAGTCCTCAAAACCAAAGCCGCACTTCGCGACGCAATGCTCTCGCTCATGGCACCCAAGGGTTGGGACGAAATGACCATCCAAGAGATTTGCGACGCGGCAAATGTGGGGCGTTCAACCTTCTATGTTCACTATCGGAGCAAGGACGATCTCTTGTCGGAAGGAATGAACGATTTGCGCGACATGCTTGCGGGGCAAGCCACGAAGTTGGCTGAACCGGGTTTGCATTTCCTGACCGGATTGTTGGCACACATGGCTGAACAGCGGGAAGTCTTCAAAGCGGCCATTGGGCGCAGAAGCGGACATGGGGTCGTGCGCCGCTTTAAGGAGATGGTGTTCCAGTTGGTAGAGATCGAGCTCAAAAGGCGGCATCATCCTGCGGCAAAAAGCCCTTGGGTTGCGCGGTTCGTGGCGGGTGGGATTGTGGACGCGATGGCATGGTGGGTGGATGCTCCCAAACCGCCCTCGATCAAAGTTATGGAGCGTGAGTTGGATCAACTCGCCCAAGCGGCTCTGGAGACAGGCCATCGTCGTCTTCAGTCCATTGCGGATTGACTGAATATGGGTTTGACATCAAAGCTTCAGCTTTCCGGACCACTCATGCCGGGGCGGTGACCACCCCCCCCACAGCCCCAGCAATCTACCTGCGGTACGGATTGCCCGGCGCACGGTCAAACTGGTTGGGAATGACGTCGCGGTCAAGGTCGCCGTTGGGCCATAAGGGTGTGATGGATACCACTGATGGCGGGGGCCACCTGACTCGTAGACGTTGGCGAAGCCCTCGCGCTCGTGATTGCCGTAAGGGCCGCGGTGTTGCCAGTGCGGCCCTTCATAGCGGCGGCCTTCGTCATAGCGCTCATAGCGGCTGGGCATCGGTCGATAGATCTGCCGGGGTTGCTCATACACCGGTGCCGGTTGCACATAAACGCCCGGCACCTGTACGCCCACAGAAAAGTTCACATCGCTGCGGGCCTGCGCCGATGAAGCTGCCGCAAAAGCACCCAGGGTGAGCGCGATGGCGGCAAGTGTTGGGGTGGCAATAAGACGTTTCATCAAAAACTCCTTGGGTTGGTATGGCGTGCATCTTGCGCGCCGGTGTCTGAACGTACGCTGAACCGATTCAAGAAAGTTTTGAGCCGCATGGCGTTCAAGTGCCCGGCAGCGCATCCCGCGAAATGTTCATGGGTTGGATGAGCCAATACGCCACCTCTGACGTATCTGGTGAGGTTTCAAAATTTCTGACCCCCGAAACTCAAGCCCTGTTCCGCAAAGGCTCGGTTTCTACCGAGCGGCACACCGTCAAAGCCAGCTCTGATCAGCAACCGTTCATCGGTCTCAACGAACACCTGCGCTTGATAGCGGCCAAACGGGGCTGCACCCAGTAGCCTTCAACCGCGCGAGCCACTATTTTGGAATAGTGCGTCCAAGAATGACCATGGTGATGCCACCCAACACGGCGATGGATGCAAGGATGAGCCGCTGTGTGATGACTTCATCGAGAAACAGCGCGCCACCCAGTGCCGCAATCACCGGGACACTGAGTTGAACCGTCGCTGCGTTGGTGGCGCGTAACCCCGGCAAGGCGCTGTACCACACGGCGTACCCGATGCCTGAGGCGATGGCACCGGACGTGATGGCATAACCCATGCCGACCCAATCCAGTGAATGTCGCGACACCATCAGGAGGCTGAGTACGGCAACAAAGGGTAAGGAGCGGATGAAATTACCCGCCGTACTGGACGTGGCGTTGCTGCTACTGCGACCCCGAAGGGAATAAACACCCCAAGCGATGCCAGCAAAAATCATCAACAGTGCGCCATCAAGCGGTGGTGCGGATAACCCTGGCAGCAACAAACCGATGAGTCCGGCACAGGCCAGCAGCAGCCCAAGAGATTGGACCGAGCCGAACCGTTCTCCCCGCCAAAGGCCATAGCCAATCATGGTGGTCTGCACGGCTCCGAATAGCAGCAAGGCCCCAGTGGCGGCAGACAGGGTCATGTACGCAAAAGAAAATCCTGCTGCATAGGCAAAAAGTGCAAAGGCAGAGGGCCAATTGCCGTGTTTCCCAACGGTGCCACCACGCAGCCTTACGATCAGCCAAAGCACGATGGCACCTGAAGCCAGTCGAATCAACGTGAAACTTGCAGCATCAATGTGGGCGGCTCGCAGTGCCAAGCGGCACAGCAATGAGTTGGCTGCAAATGCCAGCATGGCCACCACCGTCAGAAAGACAAGTTTCGATTTGGCCATGAGCATCAGTCTTTGGAAATTGGTTAGAGGTTGATCGTTTGGTGGCTGTTTCCGTGTCCGTGGTGGGCATGGTCAGCGTGAATTTGTGCCTTGGATAATACGCAAACGATGGCCGATTGCATCGGCGCGAAAACCCGGATTGATGTTTCCGACAATCCGGCTATAACTCACCGGCTCATCACATGACAGTGCCTTTACTCTTCACCTACCGCCGCTGTCCCTACGCCATGCGCGCTCGAATGGCCCTGTTGGTATCGGGCACCGCCTTTGACGGTTATGAAATCGTGTTGAGGGATAAGCCTGCAGAAATGCTGGCCCTGTCGCCCAAAGGGACTGTTCCTGTTTTAAAGCTTCCAGATGGGACTGTGCTTGAGCAGAGCTTGGACATCGTTCGGTGGGCGTTGGCACCTGATGACCCTGATGGCTGGTGGAGCAGGGCGCAATCGGCTGACAACCTGGCATTGCTTGCAACCAATGATGGTGCGTTCAAACATCATCTTGACAGGTACAAATACCCGGAGCGATTCGGTGGGTCTGACCGCTTGGCCCAGAGGGAACTCGCGATGACCCTGCAGCTTCGTCCCTTGGAGGCGCGATTGCAAGCTCACCCCTATTTGGGTGGGGACCTGCCGTGTGCGACAGATATTGCAGTCTTCCCATTTGTTCGCCAATTTGCGGCGGTCGACCCAGACTGGTTTGCGCAACAGGCCCTGCCGGTAACGCAAGCATGGTTGGCGCGCTGGCTGGGCAGCCCACTGTTTGAAGCCTGCATGTTCAAGATGCCAATTCAGAGGGTTTCGCCTTACCCCTGTTTTGTTGCGCCAGGCCCGATGCCATCGGTGGGCCACTAACCGTCTCCTGGTCGGTGCATTCAGACGGGGCCGCAGAAGTCTGAACGCACGCTGAACCGATTCACGAAAGTTTTGAGCAGCCTGGCGCTCAAGTGCTCGGCAGCTCAATGTCGATTGGCCACCCTCGGCTTATCTGTTTTGCTCATAAGCCAAAGACCGTGGCTACAAGCTGGTGAACGTGGGCTACACCGTCAACTTTCCCATCGGCCTGTATTCCAAGAAGGTCAAAAGCCTGGCTGAACTTAAAGAGGGGGCCAAGTTCGGCATCCCCAATGACCCGACCAACGGTGGCCGTGTGCTGCTGGTGCTGCAAGACAAGGGGCTGATCAAACTCAAGCCCGAAGCGGGTCTGAAAGCTACGCCGCTGGATGTGATCGACAACCCGAAGAAGCTCAAATTTGTCGAGCTGGATGCAGCCCAGCTGCCACGCTCGCTGGACGACCTGGATGCCTCGGCCATCAACACCAACTACGCCCTGTCAGCGGGCCTGAGCCCGGCCAAGGATGCCATCGCCCAGGAAAGCGCCAAGAGCCCGTATGTGAACCTGATCGCCGTGCGTGAGCAGGATCAGGACAAGCCCTGGGTGGCCAAGCTGGTCAAGGCCTACCACTCCGAAGAAATCCGCCAGTTCATCCAGAGCCAGTTCAAGGGGGCGGTGATTGCGGGGTTCTGAGCCGTTGATGGCGGTGCTGCTGTGGCGCAGGTGATTCACTGTGTGGTTAAGTCTCATCTAAGTATCCCTTTGCACAATGACAACTCACCAACACGGATAGGCCCGTCATGCAACGCCAAACCCGGCAGCACAACGGCCTGATCCATCTTGCAAAGGAGAAAGCGACATGAATTCGACCCCTGCTTTCGATGTGATGACCAGTGAGGAACTTCAGCAGAATGCGATGCAGCTTACCGTGCCACAGCTCGTCGGACAGGTCTACGAGGCGGCACCTGTGGAGGAGCGAGGTCACATCCTTGAACACTTGTTGCGTCCGCTTGGCGTGCTCGCGCTGGTGGTTGTGGCTGACGGCGTGTTTGCACAGATGCGGTTTCGCGGTGGCTGGCCAGATTGGCATGTCCGGCTTGAAGACGCACAGAACGTGCAGGCTGGTGACGTGATCACTCTGGTTGATTATGTGCAGCAGGTGAGTGTGCATGCGGTGGATGGCCTGGCACAGGTTCTTGCCGCGACACCTCTCATGGCCACTTCGGCTGCAGCCGCTTTGCTCATGACCCTCCTGGTGCAGCGTGCCAGAAACCGCCGCGCAGATGATGTGGGCACCATGCCCGTGTGAATCAGCAAACCCCGTCCATTCATCCAAAGGTGATCGCCATGCCGTTTCAGTTCATCCTTCAACAAGCACTCAAGTGGCTGCTGGTGGCCGCATTTTTCAGCAATGGGCTGGTGATGGCCCAATCTGAGCCAACGCTTGCCCAGGTGTATGCCGCTGCCCAATCCGGTCAATTGGATCAAGCGCAGCGGATGATTCAGCAAGTTCTGATGGCACATCCACAAAGTGCCAAAGCCTATTTTGTTCAAAGCGAGCTTGAGGCGCGCCAGGCCCATTGGGCCAAGGCGCGCACCGCCTTGGCAACTGCCGAGAAACTGGCTCCAGGCCTGCCCTTTGCAAAAGCGCAAGCGGTTCAAGCCTTGCGCACGCAACTGGCAGGCGCAGGTGCACCCGTGACGGTCAGCGGTGGCATGCCCTATTCTTCTGCGACCAGTCCAGGCGGGTATGCCGCACCTGCAGGGCCCGCTTCCTCCCCGCTTGCATGGGTCTTGCCACTGTTGCTGGCTGGTGGTGTGATCGGCCTGGGTTATGTGCTGTTTCGCAAAAAGCAGCCGGAGCCGTTTGCACAGCAAACCGGATTCACCAGCCCGAATGGGCTGCATGGCCCGCAGATTTTTGGCTCCAGCGCAGCAGCGCCTTATGCCCAACCCGCCTATTCAGCTCAGGGTGGTATGAGTGGCGCACAGACCTTTGGCATGGGCAGCGGCGGCGCTGTGATGCCAACCCCCAGTGGTTTGGGTGGCCGGGTGATGGGTGGTCTGGCAACCGGTTTGGCGGTTGGTGCCGGTGTCATGGCGGCGGAAGCGATTGGCCGCAATCTCATGGGTAGCCACACGCAGGCGGCAAGCCCGGTTGAAAACCTGATTCCGAACGATTTCTTGCCACTGGACAACAACCCCGACATGGGCGGTGCCGATTTTGGTATCAACGACACCAGCTCATGGGACAGTGGCAGCGGTGACGCAGGCGGCACCAGCGACTGGGACGTTTGACCCCCATTCAAACCAGCAAACAAAAGGGCTACCAGGAAAACCTGGTAGCCCTTTGTGATTCAAGCCGACTGTGCGACGCTGGTTGGATTATTTGGCGGGGTAGGCCAGATCGGCACGCCGATTTTGTGCATAGGCGGCTTCGTTATTGCCCAGGGCTTTGGGCTTTTCCTTGCCAAAGCTGACGGCTTCCATTTGAGACTCTTTGGCGCCAAAAACCGTGAGTGCCTTTTGCACCGCTTCAGCCCGTTTTTGTCCCAAAGCCAGGTTGTATTCAGAACCGCCCCGTTCATCGGTATTGCCTTCAATCTTGATGGACACCTCGGGGTGTGTTGCCAGGTAACGGCCATGCATTTCGACCAGTTTGTCTGCTTCGGGCTTGACCACGTATTTGTCAAAATCAAAGTAAACACTGCGCTCTTTGTACAGCGGGTTGGCGGGATCAAGGTAGGCGGCCAGTGGAGTGGCCACTACCACGGAAGGTGCCGTGGGTTGGCTGGCTGCCTGGCTGCTTTGTACAGGGGCCGGGCTGACAGGGGCTGTGCTTGTTGGGGCGGGTGTTGTCAACGGGGTGCTGCTGCAAGCTGCCAATAAAACGGCGGCTAATACAGCGAGTGACAACGGGGCTTGTTGGCGAATGGTCATTCAAATACTCCAGGTTTCAAAAATACTGACAGGCGAAATCTTAACGCGGTAATGTACCCCCAGGCTCATCCACATGGCTTTTTTGGTTGTGGCGCGGCATGCCGAGCCGTTGAGTTGCTACGATTTTTCACCAAAGTACGTCTCCAGATGGTAGGGAAGAGTTCGTGGCGTGTGGGTTGGTAGCAGCGGGTTGGGGGCATCCGCAAGGGGTGCTATGGCCGGTTGGGCTAACGATGATCCGCTGAACACATTAACGTGGGATGCGCACCTCATCTTCGTCAAAGATCCACTGCTCGGCACGTTGATGACAGGCCGCACAGTTGGATGCGCTGTGAACGGATGGCCGGCTCCAGACGCTGGCCGGTATTTCACCCGAGCGGTGTTGATGCAAAAACCAGCTTGACTTGGTGATCCGGTTTTGCGCGGGCAGACCGCCGTCATTGCCGCCGTTGGCCGTTAACCATTGCGTGATTTCACGCGTGTCTGCCATGGACAGGGAGGCATCATTACCAAAGTGTTTGTTCAGCGAGCCCATCAGGTTTTGCCATGACGCAGCGGGCAAAAACTGAGCGGGGTAGGCGATGTGGCATGAAGCGCACTCTTTTTTGTACTTCTGCACGGCGGCCATCTGTGTGTTGGTCGCATGGGCTGCACCTTTAAAAAAGCCCAAAAATCCCCGGCTGTTGTCTTCGGCCTGTGCGTGTGTTGCCACCAGTGCTGTGGTCAGCAGCGTGGTGGCAAGAATGAAGTTCAGTGAACGGGGCATGGATTCGACTTTTGAATGCTGTGTGAACCGTGGCGATTTTTCTCCCGCAGACTTAGGTGAAACTTAAATTAATGCGCACCGGATGCGGCACCACCCGCAGCACGATGTGCCCGAACACTGCGCGTGAGGTACACCAGCGGAATCATGGCCAGAAAGATCACCGCCGAGGCAAAAAAGATGTCATTGGCCGCCAGCATGTAGGCTTGCTGGTTGGCCAGACGATCCACCATGGCCAGGGATTGCTGTGGGGACAGACCCGCTGCCGCCAGCCCCGACAAGGTGCTGTTGGCGGCTTGGCTGCCCTGGTTGACATATTCACTGAGCTGTGCGTGGTGCATGGCGGCACGGTCTTGCCACAGCGTGGTGGCAATCGAGGTGCCAAACGAGCCTGCCGTGATGCGCACAAAGTTCGACAAGCCCGATGCCGCCGGAATCCGGTCAGGCGACAGGCCCGAGAGTGTGATGGTCATCAGCGGGATAAAGAAAAACGCCATCGCCACCCCCTGGATCAGCGTCGGGATCATGATGGTGCCAAAGTCGGCCTGGGTGTTGAAGTTGGAGCGCATCCACAGCACCAGCCCGAACACCATGAAGGCAAAAGCGGCAAAATGCCGTGGGTCAAATTTGGCGATGTTTTTGCCCACCACGGGCGACAGAATCAGCGCCATCATCCCCACCGGGGCCAGCACCATACCGGCTTGTGTGGAGGTGTAACCCATGTACTGCTGCAACCACAATGGCAGCAGCACCACATTGCCAAAAAACAGGCCGTAACCCACTGACAGCGATAGCACACCGGCCCAGAAGTTGCGCCGCGTGAACAGCGTCAGATCCACCACCGGGTGTTCTTCGGTCAGCTCCCAGATCAGAAACGCTGCCAGGCCCACCGCGGCCACCACCGCCAGAGCAATCACCTCGGGGGAGTGAAACCAGTCCAGCTCCGGCCCCTTGTCGAGCATGATTTGCAGTGAGCCCACCCACAGCACCAGCAGCGCCAGACCAACCGAGTCAATTGGCAGCTTCTTGATCTGGCTTTCACGCTTGTGGAAGATGCTCCAGGTGATGAACGCAGCCCCCAAGCCCACCGGAATGTTGATGAAAAAGATCCACGGCCAGGAAATGTTGTCGGTGATCCAGCCCCCCAGCAGTGGCCCCAGCACCGGCGCAATCAAGGTGGTCATCGACCACAGCGCCATCGCCACCCCGGCCAAGGCCGGCGGGTAGCTGGAAAGCAGCAGCGCTTGCGACAGTGGAATCATCGGCCCGGCCACCAGCCCTTGCAGTACCCGGAAGATGATCAGCGTGGTCATGTTGGGGGCCAGTCCACACAGCCAGGAGGTGATGACAAACAGCGTCACACTCATTACAAACAGCCGAACTTGGCCAAAACGTTGTGATAACCAGCCGGTCAACGGCACGGCGATGGCGTTGGCCACACCAAAACTGGTGATGACCCAGGTGCCTTGGTTGGGGCTGACACCCAGATCACCAGCAATTGCCGGCAGCGACACGTTGGCAATCGAGGTGTCCAGCACATTCATGAAGGTGGCCGCTGACAGGGCCAGCGTGCCCCATAAGCGAGCCGAGCCAGACAGCGGTGGCGGGTGGCGGTAACCTGCGGCGGGGGTGGAGTGAGACATGGGCGGCGTGTGGTGGTTGCGAGTGCTCAGAGCTTGGTGTGTGCTTTGCCGTCGGCTTGCCCCAGATTGGCCGCAATCACGCGCTGCACGATGGCATTCGCCGCATCGTCAGAAGGGCTTGCCGGGGTGGCAGGGGGCGGCAGGCGTGGCGCATCGGCCAGGGCCGGGCCATCGGTTTTGCTCACATCCACCTCGGCCGTCATCGACAAACCGACGCGCAGCGGGTGTTCGCTGAGTTGCCGGGCATCCAGCGCCACGCGCACCGGCACACGTTGCACCACCTTGATCCAGTTGCCGGTGGCGTTTTGCGCCGGCAGCAGGGCGAAGGCGGCCCCTGTGCCCGCGCCCAGTCCGCTCACCGTGCCGGTGTAGCGCACTTTTTTGCCATATTGGTCGGCGACCAGCGTCACCGGCTGGCCAATGCGGATGTCGCGCAACTGCACTTCCTTGAAGTTGGCTTCGACCCAAAGCTGGTTCAGCGCAATCACCGACATCAGCGGTGCACCCGCCGCCACGCGCTGGCCGAGCTGCACCGTGCGTTTGGCCACGTAGCCATCCACCGGGGCCAGCAAGCTGGTGCGCTGGGTGGCCAGATAGGCCTCGCGCAGGCGGGCTGCGGCCAGTTGCACGCTGGGCTGCAACTCCACGCGCAGGCCCTCGGTCAGTGTCTGGTTGCTGGCCAGTTGGTCACGTACCGCAACCACACCGGCCTGAGCCGCATGCAGCAGGCTCTGGGCGCTATCAACTTGTTGTTGGGCATGGTTCAGCTCTTCCTGTGACACGGCAGCGCTGGCGCTGAGGGACTGGCGCCGGGTCAGGTCATCAGTGGCACGGGCCAGCTCGATGCGGGCTTTGGCCACATCGGCCTCGCGCAGGGCGATTTGGGCGCTCAGGGTGGTGTTGTTGGCGTAGAGCGTGCGCGCCTGGCGCACCGCCTGGGCCAGTGCGGCTTCGGCCTGGTCGAGCGCCACCCGGGCATCGGCTGGGTCGAGCTGTACCAGCGGCTCGCCCGCTTTGACAAAGTCGGTGTCGCTGGCCAGGATGCGGGTCACCGTGCCACCTATTTGCGGGGTGATCTGGATCACGTCGCCTTGCACGTAGGCGTTGTCGGTGTCCTCGAAATGGCTGGCCACCAGGTATTCATAGGTGGCCCAGCCCAGACCTGCCAGCACCACCACGGTGGCCAGTACGGTCAGCGCTTTTTTTCGCATCCGAGGGTTGGATGTTGGCGCAGCGGCGGGTTTGGCCGTGCCTTCAGAGGAAGAGTTTGGGGATGTGCTCATGGTGTCAAATCTGTGGGTTGGCTCAAAAGTTATAGGGAAATAATGCCTCTAGTGCTTATGAATAAAGCGCTGGTAGCTATGTATTTTGTAGTTCGTTCATCACGGGGGAAAAGCTTCGGTCAGGGTGAAACCACCGCCCAGGGCACGCGCCAGCGCCACCTGGTTTTGCCAGGCGCGGGTGTTCAGTTCAGCACCCAGGCGGCGCTGTTCCAGCACCGCTGTCTGGGCGCTGAGCACTTGCAGCGCGTTGAACAAGCCCGCAAGCTGGCGTTGTTGTGCCACTGCCAAAGCATCCTCGGCGGCCTGGGCGGTTTGGGCCTGCTGCGCTTGCTGCGCGGCAATGGCTTGGCCGCTGCTGAGCTGATCCAGCGCGTCGTGTACGGCGTTGACGACGGCTGTGTTGTAGCTTTCCACGGCGGCATCGCGCTCGGCGGTTTGGCGGCCCAGGTTGGCGCGCAAGCGGCCACTGTCAAACAGGGGCAGGCTCAGGGCTGGGCCGCCACCCCATTGCTGACTACCGGCGCTCAGCAGTTGATCCAGCCCAATGCTGGAGAAACCGGCAAACGCCGTCAGGTTCAGGTCGGGGTAGAACTGCGCGCGGGCATGGCTGATGCCACTGTCAGCGGCCTGCACACG
Source organism: Rhodoferax lithotrophicus (assembly GCF_019973615.1). Classification (GTDB taxonomy): domain Bacteria; phylum Pseudomonadota; class Gammaproteobacteria; order Burkholderiales; family Burkholderiaceae_C; genus Rhodoferax; species Rhodoferax lithotrophicus. The sequence continues at coordinate 1,534,566 of NZ_AP024238.1, forward strand.
CCAGCGGGCAGCCGCCACATCGGCCCGCTGGGCCAGCAGATTGGTGCTGAGGGTGGAGGGTAATGCTATTTTTTTAATAGCTGTTTGCGCATTGTATATAAGCGCTAGAGGCTTATTTTGCTCATTAACCAGTGCGGCCAGTGCGTTGTGTGTCAGGGCCAGTTGCTCGTCGATGCGGGCCAGTTGCAGGCGCGCCTCGGGCAAACTGCCTTGGGTCTGGCGCAGTGTCAGCGGGGTGTCCAGGCCTGCGTCATGGCGGGCTTGCACCAGGGCCAGGGTTTGCTCACGCTGTGTCAGTACCTGATGGGCCACCGCACGTTGCTCATTCAACCCAACCCAGGCCAGGTAGGTTTGGGCCACCTGGGCACTCAGCCACACGCGGGCGGCTTGGGCATCGGCCTGGGCAGCGCGCTCGGTGCCCAGGGCTGCTTGCAATGCGGCCTGGTTTTTGCCAAAAAAGTCCAGCTCCCAACTGGCTGCCAGCTGAACCGTGCCACTGTCTTTTTCGCTGCCAGCCAGCGGTGGTGGTACGGCACCGTTGGCGGTGTAGCGCTGGTGCGTGAGGTTGGCTTGCGCGCTCAGTTGCGGGCCGCTGAGGGCATCGGTGCTGCGTGTGGCCGCTTGCGCGGCAGTCAGCCGGGCTTGCGCCAGTTTCAGGCTGGGGCTGGCCTGCAGTGCCTGGGCTTCGAGCTGGTTGAGGGTGTCGTCATCAAAGGCGCGCCACCACTGAGTATCCAGTGTTGCAGAGGTGTTGGTGGCGGGCGCGGCCAGCCCCAGCTGGGGGGCTTGTAGCAGTGTGGACTGTGTGGTGATGCCGGAGAAGTCGGCGCAGCCGCTCAAGGTGCTCAGGGTGAGCAACGCCAGGGTTGGGGCCAAGCGGCTGGTGCGGGATCGGTTGAAGTCAGTTGTCATGGAGATCCTTCGGCTCACGCAGGAGTTGGGCGGTGTGGAGTATGCGGCCCAGCAGGCTTTGCAGGGTGCGCCATTCCTCGACAGAAAACCCGGCTAAATAGGTGTTTTGCACCCGGCTGAGTACCGCCGGAATTTGCTCGGCAGCGGCTGTGCCCGCCGGGGTGAGTTCAATGTGGACCACGCGCCGGTCATCCACCGAGCGAACCCGCTGGCACAGTTGTTTGGTTTCCAGACGATCCAGCAGGCGTGTCATGGAGCCCGCATCCAGTTCGGATTCGCGAGCCAGTTCGGCGACGGTGCTGCCGCAGCCCAGGTGCAGTTTCAGCAAGGGCACCCATTGGGCGTTGGTCAGGCCCAGGGGCTCCATCTCGCGCTCGACTTCGCGCGCGATGTGGTTCACGATGCGTCGCATCATGTAGCCCACGCTCTGCGCGGGTTGGTAATTCTGGGCCGTGTAGAAGCACGGGCTGTCGCTGGGGAGGGGGGATGAGTTGTTGGGTTTCACGTCATGAATGTACTTGCTTGATCAATAATTGTCATGGCAATGATTGGTATGACAATGTTATGAGTAGGGTTAAACAGGCGGTGTGGTGGCGCTGGCTGATCCGGTTCTGGGTGTTGTGTGCCCAGGCCTGCCGAGTGAGAGAATGTTCACCGCCAATGAACAATCTCAACAATTTTGAATCCCTCGGGCTGGTTTTACCCAGTCCCGCTTACCTCTTGGGGGCCATTTTGTTTGGTCTCGTGGGTTACGTGGCCTTCAGGTACGGCAGGCGTAGCGAAAACCCGCCTCTGACCTGGGCAGGAGTTGCCCTGATGGCCTACCCCTATGCCGTTTCACAAACCTGGTTGCTTTGGGTGATCGGGGCCGCGTTGTGTGGCTGGGTGTACCTGAAATGGCGCTGAGGGCCAGCGGGTTGAACTCAGTCACGCAAAGCTGATAGAAACTGCTTAAGTTCGGGTGTTTGGGGGTGATTAAACATCTCGTCCGGCGTGCCCGCCTCATGAATCAGGCCCTGGTGCATGAACACCACCCGGTCACTCACCTTGCGGGCAAAGGCCATCTCATGCGTGACCAGAATCAGCGTCATGCCCTCATTGGCCAGCATCTCCACCACCTGCAGCACCTCGCCGACCAGCTCCGGGTCGAGCGCCGAGGTGATCTCGTCGCACAGCAGCACTGTGGGGTCCATCGCCAGCGCACGGGCAATCGCCACGCGCTGCTGCTGCCCGCCAGAGAGCTGGTCGGGCATACGGTCAAACAAATGCCCCAGCCCAACCCGATCCAGCAAGGCCTGGGCGCGGGCCTTGGCCTCGTTCTTGGGGGCTTCCTTGACCAGGGTCGGGGCCAGCATCACATTGCGCCCGGCGCTCAGGTGCGGGAACAGGTTGAAGCTCTGGAAGATCATGCCCACTTGCTGGCGCAGCTCGCGCATGGCGTTGGCATCTTTGTGTCGCAAGGCTTGGCCGTCCACCGTGAGCGTGCCACGCTCAAAGGTCTCCAGACCGTTGATGCAGCGTAACAGCGTGCTCTTGCCCGAGCCACTTTTGCCGATGATGCAGACCACTTCCTTGCGGCCCACCTGCAAGTCAATGCCCTTGAGTACCTCGGTAGCGCCAAAACTCTTGTGCAGGCCGCGAATGTCAACCAGTGCAAACGGGGGATTTTGTGTTGTGGTCATAAATCAAGCCAAACGGCGGTTTTCCAGCCGCTGGCTCCACCATGACAGCGGGTAGCACAGGGCAAAGTACAAAAGACCTACAAAGGTGTAGGCCAGAAAGGGTTGGTAGGTGGCGTTGGAGATCATCTGCCCGGCCTTGGTCAGCTCAACAAAACCAATGACGGAGGCCAGCGCCGTGCCCTTGATGATCTGCACCAGAAAGCCCACCGTGGGCGCAATCCCCACGCGCAAGGCTTGCGGCAAGATCACATAACGCATCTGCTGTGCATAGCTCAGCGCCAGGCTGGTCGAGGCTTCCCACTGGCCTTTGGGAATGGCGTTGACACAGCCACGCCAGATTTCGGTCAGATAGGCGCTGGCATACAGCGTGAGGCAGATGGCCGCTGCCACCAGCGGTGAGGTGTCCATGCCCAGCAGCGCCAGTCCAAAGTACACCAAAAAAAGTTGCATCAGCAGTGGTGTGCCCTGAAAGATTTGCACATACCAGGCCACCGCCGTGTCCACGCCGCGTAGCTTGGTGAAACGCAGCAACAACAAACCCATGCCGACCAGGCCGCCGCCGATAAAGGCGATCAAGGAGAGGGCTACCGTCCAGCGCACGGCACCCAGCAGAAAGGTGAAGATGTCCCAGAGAGAAAACTGAACCATGATGGCCTTTGTTATCGGCTGGAAAAGATGAAGCGTGGCCCCACCCAGTACAGCAATTGCCGCAGCGCAATGGCCAGCAGCAGGTAGATGCCGGTCACGATGATGTAAGACTCAAAACTGCGGAAAGTGCGGCTGGAGATCAAATTGGCCGCCTGCGACAGCTCTTCGGCTGAAATCTGCCCACACACTGCCGAGCCCAGCATGACGATGATGATCTGGCTGACCAGCGCCGGCCAGATGCGTGCCAGTGCTGGCGGCAGCACCACGCGAGAGAAGGTTTGCCACGGTGTCAGCGCCAGGCTCATGGCTGCCTCCAATTGCCCCTTGGGTGTGGCCTGCAGCCCGGCCCGCACAATCTCGCAGGCATAGGCTCCCAGGTTCAACACCATGGCCAGCACACTGGCCATTTCCACCGACAGGCGCAGCCCCAGCGAGGGCAGGCCAAAGAAGATAAAAAACAACTGAATGATGAACGGCGTGTTGCGCACCAGCTCCACATAGCCGCCCACCACCCGCTTGAGCATTGGCCCGCCATGCAGCCGGGCCCAGGCGCAGGCCGTGCCCAGCAACGAGCCAAACACGGCAGAAAAGGCCGTCAGCAGCACAGTCAAGCCCAGCCCACGCAAGAGCATGGGCCACTGTTCCAGCACGGTGACAAAGTTGAATTCAATCATGGTGGTTCAGGCGTAGTGCGTAACCTGTCGTGACTTATTCAGGCAGCACGCCGGTACCACGGCCCAGCCATTTTTGCGAGTATTTTTCCAAGGTGCCATCGGCCTTGGCCGCCAGCAGGATTTCGTTGACCTTCTTCATCAGCTCGGTTTCACCCTTGCGCACGCCGATGAAGTTGGGCGAGTCTTTCAGCAGCAGCTTGTATTCGGCCTGGGCTTGCGGGTTTTTCTGCACGGCGGCAGCGGCCACTGCTGCACCGGTGGCCACCAGTTGGGTTTGCTGCGAGATGAAGGCGGCAATGGTGGTGGCATCGTCTTCAAAGCGCTGGATTTTCAGCGTAGGCGGGGCCACTTTTTGCAGCACGTCGTCCTGAATCGTGCCGCGTGTCACGGCAATGGTTTTGCCCGCCAGGTCGTCAAAGCTCTTGATGGCGAGCGCCTTGGGGCCAAACACCGCCTGGAAGAAGGGCGCGTAGGCTACGGTGAAGTCAATCACTTTCTCGCGCTCGGGGTTCTTGCCCAGGGCCGAGACGATCAGGTCGATTTTTTTGGTTTGCAGGTAGGGAATGCGGTTGGGGGTGCTCACTGGCACAAAGTCGGCCTTCACGCCCAGCTTGTCGGCAATCAGTTGCGCGGTGGCCACATCCACCCCGGTGAGTTTGAAGTCCGGGCCCATGTAGCCGTAGGGCGGAAAGTCAGAGGCCACGCCCAGCGCGATCGACTTCTTGGCCAGGATTGATGTCAGCGAATCATCCGCTGCATGGGCCGGTGTGGCTACGGACAACACAGCACTGGTCAACACACCAGCCAAGGTAGAAAGCAATTTGAATTTCATGGAAGGTTCCTGTTTGAAGAAGTGGGACACCTCACCCGTTTCGCAAGATGTGTGCCACCTGTTGTATCTGGTACGGCACTTGCAAACAGATCGTGAACAATGTGAAATAACTGTTTCTTTGTATAAAAATTATGAAAAAAATGTTTCTCTCTGGTGCAAGCGCCCTGTTTTGGGGAAGCCAGCACCAAAACAAACCGATCACCTTGACATGACTCAGACTCTCACCTTGCACCAGCGCATTCAGGCACAGTACCAAGCCCTGTCCCTGGTCGACCGCAAGCTGGCTGACGTGGTGCTGGCCCATGAGAAAAACCTGCTGGCCTACAGCGCCACCGAGCTGGCGGCGCTGGCCGGTGTCTCCAAGGCCAGCACGGCGCGTTTTTTCAAGCGCCTGGGGTTTACCGACTTTCAGGCTTTTCGTCAGCACCAGCGTCAGGGCACGCCGCAGCCTTCGCCCCTGAGCCGGGTGGCACAGCAAGGCCTGCGCGCCAGTCCCTTGCAGCAACACATGGCGCAAGATGCCCAGCAATTGCAAGCGCTGGCCGAGAGCTTGAGTGATGCCAGCGTGCAGCAGGCCGCCAAGTTGCTGGTGAGCGCACGCCGCGTCTGGGTGGTGGGCTACCGCAACGGCTACATGGCTGCGTTTTACGCGCAAGCACTGCTGTCGCAGTTGCGCGCCGAGGTGCGTCTGCTCAACGAGGGTGCGGGCGAAGATGCTGAACGGCTGGCAGAGATACAAAGTGGCGACGTGCTGTTGGCCATGGACTTTCGCCGCCGCACACGCCGCCTGAGCCAGGTGGTGGGTATTGCCTGTGAAGCCGGTGCGGCGCTGGTGCTGGTCAGTGATGCCCGGGTGTCGGCCCTGTCGGCCCGCGCCCAGGCCCTGTTCATTTGCCCGCCGCAGGACGAGGCGATTTTTGACTCCTATGTGGGCGCCATCAGCCTGATCAACTACCTGGCCACCGCTACGCTGGCTCATTTGCCAAAAAAAGCCCGCGCCCGCATGGCTGCCATCGAACAAGTCCACGCCCAGCTGGACGACCTGGAACCCTCTCTTTAAACCCAAGAACTGCCATGACACCACACCCCTTTACCCTCCTGACCAACCCCCGTTTTCAAGCCAATGAGGCCTACGGCGCAGAGTGCAGCAACTTGCTCAGTGCCACGGAACTGGCGCAAGCCAAAACCGTCATCAGCACCTGGCCGGGTTATGCCGTGACCCGCCTGTGCTCGCTGCCGGCACTGGCCCACACGGCGGGTTTCGCCAGCATCCACTACAAAGATGAAGGTTCACGCTTTGGCCTTGGCAGTTTTAAAGGCCTGGGCGGGGCCTATGCGGTAGCCCGCCTGCTGTGCCGCGAACTCGGCCAGCGCTTGGGTCGAACGGTGAGCCATGCCGATCTGCAAAATGACCCAGCATTGCGCCAGGCCTGCGCCGACATCACCGTCACCTGCGCCACCGACGGCAACCATGGCCGCTCGGTGGCCTGGGGTGCGCAAATGCTGGGCTGCCGCTGCGTCATCTACATCCACGCCACGGTGAGCGAAGGGCGCAAGGACGCGATTGCCCGCTACGGCGCACAGGTGGTGCGCACCAGCGGCAATTACGACGAGTCGGTGCAACAGGCCGACCGCGATGCCAAGGCCAACGGCTGGTTTGTGATCTCTGACACCTCTTACCCCGGCTACATGGACGTGCCGCGTGACGTGATGCAGGGCTACCAGCTCATGGTGCATGAGGCCGTACGCGCCCTGCCGCAGTGGCCCACCCATGTGTTTGTGCAAGCCGGTGTGGGCGGTTTTGCGGCGGCGGTGTGCGCCTATTTTTGGGAGCGCAGCGCCGAGCAGCGCCCGGTGTTTGTGGTGGTAGAGCCCGAACGCGCCGACTGTCTGCTGCAAAGCGCCCGCGCCGGTGAAGTGACGGCCGTCAAGGGTGATCTGGGCACCTTGATGGCTGGCCTGGCCTGTGGCGAGGTCTCGCTGCTGGCCTGGCAGATTCTGGCCACCGGGGCCAACGCCTTTTGCAGCATCCCCGATGCCGCTGCGGTGGATGTGATGCGCCTGCTGGCTAGCCCGCAAGGTGGTGACCCGGTGATCGTCGCTGGTGAATCCGCCGTGGCTGGCTTGGCCGCTGCCCTGCTCACAGCGCAAGACAACGCCGCCCGCAACGCACTCGGCCTGCGGTCGGACAGCCGCGTGCTGCTGTTTGGCAGCGAGGGCGACACCGACCCCGCGCTGTACCAGCAACTGGTCGGCCGCAGTGCCGCCCAGGTGCGCGCGGGCGCAGCCGCATGAGCACGCCACAAATCAACGCAGAGCGCCTGCTGACCAGTCTGCACGCCCTGGGCCAGATCGGTGCACTGCACGGTGGTGGTGTCAACCGCCTGGCCTTGAGTGATGCAGACGGCCAAGGCCGCGACTGGACGGTGGCGCGCATGCGCGAACTGGGCATGCAAGTGACGGTGGATGCCATCGGCAACATCGTCGGCCTCTGCCCCGGTACGGAGGACTTGCCGCCGGTGATGATCGGCTCCCACATCGACACCGTGCGCACCGGCGGCCTGTACGACGGCAACTACGGCGTGCTGGCGGGCCTGGAAGTGATTGCCACACTGCGCCAGGCCGGTATCCAGCCGCGCCGCCCGCTGGCGGTGGCGGTGTTCACCAACGAAGAAGGCGCACGCTTTCAGCCCGACATGATGGGCAGCCTGGTTTACGTGGGTGGCCTGCCCTTGCAAGAGGCGCTAAGCACCTGCGATGCCGATGGCGTAACCGTACAAACCGAGCTGCAACGCATCGGCTACCAGGGCATGGCTCCGGTGGGCGCACCCGTGGTGGACAGCTATGTGGAGCTGCACATCGAGCAAGGCCCGGTGCTGGAGCAAATGGGTTTGCAGATTGGCGTGGTCGAAGGTGTGCAAGGCATCTCATGGACCGAATTCACCGTGCAAGGCCAGTCCAACCACGCCGGTACCACCCCGATGGCGCTGCGCCACGATGCCGCGCTGGTGGCCGCACAGGTGGCAGTGTTTGTGCGCGAGCTGAGTCAACGCCTGGGTGGCCGCCAACTGGCGACCGTGGGCGCACTGCGGCTTAGCCCGAACCTGGTCAACGTCATCGCGCAACAAGCTGTGTTCACCGTGGACCTGCGCAACACCAACAGCGCCGCACTGGCACAGGCCGAACGCGAGTTACACGCCTACGCCCAGCAAGCTGCGCAGGCTGAAGGCGTGCACATCAGCCACCGCACGCTGGCCCGCTTTGAGCCAGTGGATTTTGACCCAGAGGTGGTGAACCTGGTGGAGCAGCAAACCCAAGCCCTGGGCTGCAGCTACCAGCGCATGCCCAGCGGCGCCGGGCACGACGCGCAAATGCTGGCCCGCGTCTGCCCCAGCGCCATGATCTTTGTGCCCAGCGTGGGCGGCCTGAGCCACAACGTGCGCGAACACACCGCCCCCGCCGACCTGCAACGCGGCGCCCAAGTGCTGCTGCAAGTGGTGCTGGCGCTGGCTAACCGACCTGTCTAACTTCTACCTATCACTTTCTATGCCACGCTACCTCAACGTCGCCCTTGGCCAACTCGGCCCCATCCAACGCGCTGACACCCGCCCTCAGGTGGTGGCGCGCCTGTGTGAACTGATGCGCCAGGCCCACGCCGTGGGCGCGCAGCTCATCGTCTTCCCCGAGCTGGCGCTCACCACCTTCTTTCCACGCTGGTACATCGAAGACGAGGCTGAAATCAACAGCTTCTTCGAGCACAGCATGCCCAACGCTGCCACCCAGCCGCTGTTTGACCTTGGCAAACAACTGGGCGTGGGCTTCTACCTGGGCTATGCCGAGCTGGCGCAAGAGGCCACCGGTGCGGTGCGTTACAACACCTCCATCCTGGTCGACCGCAGCGGCCAGATCGTCGCCAAGTACCGCAAGGTGCACCTGCCCGGCCACAAGGAACACGAACCGTGGCGGCGCTTTCAGCACCTGGAAAAACGCTACTTCACCCCCGGCACAGGCTGGGAGGTGACCCAAGCCTTTGGAGGCATCCTGGGCATGGCCATCTGCAACGACCGCCGCTGGGCCGAAACCTACCGCGTGATGGGCCTGCAAGGTGTGGAAATGGTGCTGATCGGCTACAACACCCCAGTGCACAACGCCCCCGCGCCGCAGCATGACGACCTGTCCCTGTTCCACAACCAGCTCTCCATGCAAGCCGGTGCTTACCAGAACGGCACCTGGGTGGTGGGCGTGGCCAAGGCCGGCGTGGAGGAGGGCGTGGACAGCATCGGCGGCAGTTGCATCATCGCCCCGTCGGGTGAGGTGGTGGCGCGCTGCCTGACCAAGGGCGACGAGATGGCGATTGCACGTTGTGATCTGGACTTTTGCGCGGTTTACAAGCGCACCACGTTCAACTTTGATCTGCACCGACAGCCGCAGGCTTATGGGCTGATTACACAGCGCAAGGGGGAGACGCTGGGGGCGGATGGGATGCCGTTGTCGGCTTTGTCTGGGGGGTGAAGGCGCTATTGATTGGGTAGCTGCTTGCGCTTTATTTACGGTCGGCGCGCTCAAATCCAAGTGCAACACCGACGTAGTCTATTGGATTGACGCTGGAGCCACCTCAAGGCGCCCAAGCCACTGTCGATAAACCTCGATTGGTGAGGCCCAACCAAGTGTTTGGCGGGGCCTGTTATTCATCTCATCGACAAACGCGTCAGCACATCAGTGAGATAGGCCTGCGGCACGATGTGGTTCACAGCGGCTGGCACGCAGGTTGGCAAATGTGTAGGTGGTGTGGGGTTGGGCGGCTCCGAGCATGTCAATCGGCGCTGCGGCCAGCATCCCGGAATCGATGCGCATCATGCCAGTCCCTCGTGCAGCCACGCGCTGCTGGAGGTCAGCGCATGCGGGGGGCACTGCCCGCATAAATTCGACGCGGGTCTGGGTGCAGGTCCCATTGAGCATTTGCCGCCAGCGCCGCTTACAGCTCAACTGGGTTCGCCAATAGCTCAGCGCCTCGTTTCGTGATTAGGCATAGGCTGCCAGTTTCATGCCGCTGGCGCGCCAGGTGTCAATGTCTTGCAGCGCGCGAGCGATGTGTACCCGGTCTGCTTCATTCATGAGATTCCTCGTTGTTGAAAACAACGAGCGCGCCTATCCCGCCGCTATTACCCAAGGGTGGTGGGCACCGGAGGCTTACGTTAATGGTTCACTGGCTTTACATCAGTAAATGTTCACCCGCATTGTCTCCGCCCAAGGTGACGTAATTGACTTTACGGATGTCCATCAGTTTTTTGCCACCAGAGTAACTGATGGAACTCTGTACATCTTGCTCCATTTCAATCAGTGTGTTCGCCAGTTGGCCTTTGATGGGTTCCAGAATACGCTTGCCCTCCACGTGTTTGTATTCACCCTTGTTGAAGTCGCTGGCGGAGCCGTAATACTCCTTGAACAGCTTGCCATCCACTTCCACTGTTTTGCCTGGGCTTTCTTCGTGGCCGGCAAACAGCGAGCCAATCATGACCATGGTGGCTCCAAAGCGGATGCTCTTGGCGATGTCGCCATGGTCGCGGATGCCGCCATCGGCAATGATGGGTTTTGTGGCCACCCGCGCGCACCATTTCACCGCGCTCAGTTGCCAGCCGCCAGTGCCAAAACCGGTTTTGAGTTTGGTGATACAGACCTTGCCAGGGCCGATGCCGACCTTGGTGGCATCGGCTCCCCAGTTCTCCAAATCAATCACCGCTTCAGGCGTGGCCACATTGCCGGCGATGATGAAAGTGCCGGGAATTTTTTCGCGCAGGTAAGCAATCATGTTTTTCACGCTGTCTGCATGGCCGTGGGCAATGTCGATGGTGATGTATTCGGGCGTTAAGCCCAGCATCACCAATCGGTCCACCGTGTCGTAATCCGGTTTTTTGACCCCCAGTGATATGGACGCATACAAGCCACGTGCTTTCATATCCTGCACAAACTTGACATTGTCCAGGTCAAAGCGGTGCATGACATAGAAGTAGTTGTTTTGTGCCAGCCAGATGCAAATGGCTTCGCTCACCACGGTTTTCATGTTGGCGGGTACCACTGGAATGCGAAAGTGCCGTGGGCCCAGTTGCACACTGGCATCACATTCAGAACGGCTTTCCACCCGGCATTTGCGGGGGAGTAGCAAGATATTGTCGTAGTCAAAAATTTCCATGGTCAGGCTCCTTGCGTGACGGCCCCTGAGTGTCCACAAAAGGTGGTGTTATCAGGGGCGTGTCGGGTTGAAAGAGAGCGCTTGGAATGCTGTGCCGGTTGGTAATGCGCAGTGCAGTACAAACCACACAGGCAAAAAAAACCGGGCTGCAATTGCTTGGGCCCGGTGCTTGATTGTATACAGTTCAAAATTCAATGGGATGGTTTTTCTTCCGCAGGGCAGCTTGTGGCGGCTGTTGTCAGTATCTGACCTTGGACGTTTTGAATCCAGCCCACCAAGCGCAAACGCTCAGGCAAAGCCCCCGCAGGAATGTTCATGGGTCTGAGTTCATAAAACTCTAATTGCTCTGATTTTTCCAGTGTTTTACGCATATTCCATGAGGGTTGGAGCACATTTCTGACCAAATTTCTTGAGACTGGTGACTCCTCCAGTCCTTGGGGTAGTGATTCCACCATCACCAGCCAAGCTTGCAGCGGCGACGTGGTCAAAGCGCTGGCAGGCAGCTTCAGCGACATGATCACGCCCAGATAACCATTGACTGCCGGGCCTTGCACCACACGCAATTCAGCTCCAGGCCAACCCATAACCTTGCGTTCTTGACTGGTTTGTGTGCCGGGAACTGTTAATTTCTGATCCTCCAGCCGCACCAAGGCATCACGGGTTGCGGCGGCGGACAGCGGTGCCTCTTCACCTTGTGCGCCTGGCACGATCCAGTCCAAGGTGACGGTGTCTGTGGCCGTTTCCAGTGGGGTGGGATCACGCCAGCAGGATGCACAGTCTGCACTGATAAAGCGCTCCAGCAAAGCCTGGTGCGCCGCTTGACCATCGCTGCTGCAGGTGGATTGACTCAGCGCAGAGCTGCTGAACAATACGGCCATGGCTGAGCCTGCAAGGACTAAAAGCTGGGAAGGCTTGGCGATCAGGTGGGGCGACTTCATGGCACTTCCTACAATGAATGGATGTTTACTGCAATTACACAACAAAGCCCGGACGCAGGTCTGCTGCACAACCTTAACCCTGAACAGTTGGCGGCTGTCACGCTGCCAGCTGAGCACGCGCTGATCCTCGCCGGGGCTGGTTCGGGCAAGACCCGGGTGCTGACTACCCGCATCGCCTGGCTGTTGCAAACCGGCCAGGTTTCGCCCGGCGGCATCATGGCGGTGACCTTCACCAACAAGGCCGCCAAGGAGATGATGACCCGCCTGGCAGCCATGCTGCCGCTGAACGTGCGCGGCATGTGGATTGGCACCTTCCACGGCCTGTGCAACCGCCTGCTGCGTGCCCACTACAAGTTGGCCAACCTGCCGCAAACCTTCCAGATCCTCGACACGCAAGACCAGCTCTCCAGCATCAAGCGCCTGTACAAACAGTTTGGCATTGATGACGAGCGTTACCCAGCCAAACAAATGCAATGGTTCATTGGTGGCTGCAAGGAAGATGGCCTGCGCCCGGCCCAGGTGGTGGTCAAAGATCCCGAAACCCGCAAAAAAGTCGAGATTTACCAGCTCTATGAAGAGCAATGTCAGCGCGAAGGCGTGGTCGATTTTGGTGAGCTGATGCTGCGCAGCTACGAGCTGCTGCGCGACAACGACCCCATCCGCGAACATTACCAGCGCCGCTTTCGCCACATCCTGATCGATGAGTTTCAAGACACCAACAAGCTGCAATACGCCTGGATCAAGATGCTTGCAGGCACGGGCGCACACAGCAGCGTGGACGGCGCTTTCCAGCCCACCGGTTGTGTGCTGGCCGTGGGCGACGATGACCAGAGCATCTACGCCTTTCGCGGGGCACGCGTGGGCAACATGACCGACTTTGTGCGCGAATTTGGCGTGAAGCATCAGATCAAGCTGGAGGAAAACTACCGCAGCGGCAGCAACATCCTGGACAGTGCCAACGCCTTGATCAGCAACAACAGCAAGCGCCTGGGCAAAAACCTGCGCACCGCCCAAGGCCCCGGTGAACCGGTGCGGGTGTTTGAGGCCACCAGTGACTTTGCTGAAGCCAACTGGATGGTTGACGAGATGAAGCAACTGGTGCGCGAAGGCCATGAGCGCAAAGAGATTGCCGTGCTGTACCGCTCCAACGCCCAAAGCCGGGTGATTGAGACTGCGCTGTTCAACGCCGGCATGCCCTACAAGGTTTATGGTGGCCTGCGCTTTTTTGAGCGTGCCGAAATCAAGAACGCGCTGGCCTACCTGCGTCTGTTGGAAAACCCGCGCGACGACACCAGCTTCATGCGGGCGGTGAACTTTCCGCCGCGCGGCATTGGCGCACGCAGCCTGGAGCTGCTGCAAGATGCGGCCCGCGCCACCGGCTGCGCCTTGAGTGATGCCGTGAGCGGGTTGAGCGGCAAAGCCGGTGCCAACATTGGCGCATTTTTGGCGGGCATTGAGGTGCTTAACGAGCAAAGACAAGGTAAAAAGCTCAAAGAAATAGTTGAGTTGGTACTGAAACATAGTGGTTTACGCGCGCACTATGAAGCCGACCGAGAAGGGGCGGACAGAGTTGAGAATCTGGATGAACTGGTCAACGCCGCCGAGAGTTTTGTCAGCATTGAAGGCTTTGGCCGGGATGTCGTGGCGCTGCCGGTGGATGAGCTTGGCAATGTATTGACGCAATCACCTGCCTCACAAGGCCTGGACCTGAATCAGCCCGTACAGGATATTCCTGCACCTGATCTTGAGACCGGTGAAACCCTGTCGCCCCTGGCCGCCTTCCTGACCCACGCCGCACTCGAAGCCGGTGACAACCAGGCCCAAGCCGGGCAGGATGCCATTCAACTCATGACGGTGCACGCCAGCAAGGGGCTGGAATTTGACTGCGTGTTTATCACCGGCATGGAAGAGGGCTTGTTCCCACACGAAAACTCGATGACGGATCGCGACAGCCTGGAGGAAGAACGCCGCCTGATGTACGTGGCCATCACCCGTGCCCGCAAACGCCTCTACCTGAGCCATTCGCAAACCCGCATGTTGCACGGCCAGACCCGCTACAACCTGAAAAGCCGATTCTTTGAAGAGCTGCCCGAAGAGGCCTTGAAGTGGATCACGCCCAAACATCAGGGCTTTGGTGGTGGATTTGGTTCTGCTGGAGTCACTTCAAATTCAGGAGCTACTCACGCTTACCACACAAGCGCTAGAGGCCAATTTGGCACGGATTATTCAAAATACACCACCGCTGCGGCGCCCGTGCCGGTACAAAAAACGCCCCCCGGGGGTTTGCAGGTCAAACAAAAAGTGTTCCATGCCAAGTTTGGCGAAGGCACGGTGCTGAGCCTGGAAGGCAGTGGCGACGATGCCCGCGCCCAGATCAACTTTCCGCGCCACGGCGTGAAATGGCTGGCGCTGAGTGTGGCCAAATTGACCCCGGTGCCTTGATCGGGTTTTAACGGTCGCTTAGCGCAAAGCCTGCACCGCCTGGCGCACATCCGCAGCCAGCGTCCGGCGGTCACGCTCTGCGGGCAACTGGGGCTCCCCCAACGCAACGGTGGCACAAAGGGGCGGCGCTGTCAGCGTGCGCCAGACCGATCCCAGCAAAGTGTCGTCGTCGATGTAGCAGGGTGCCAGGCTGGGCTGGCCGCTGGCTGCATCCACAAACCCCAATGCCACGGCTTGTACCGGCGCGTTGGCCGAAATGGCGGCCTGGAACAGGTTGGTATGAAACGGCAGCAGTTGCTGCCCGTTGCTGGTGGTGCCTTCGGGGAAGATCGCCAGAATGTCGCCCGCCCGCAGGTGCTCGGCCATGTGGTGCACCACACGCATGGCATCGCGGCGTGATTCGCGGGCAATAAACAGCGTGCCCACTGCGTGGGCCAGCCTGCCAAGCAGCGGCCAGTGCTGGATTTCAGCCTTGGCGACAAAACGGCAATGGCCCGCGGCCAGTAGCAAGGGAATGTCGAGCCAGGAAATGTGGTTGGCCACCAGCAGCATTGGGCCGCGTTCGGCGGGTTGACCCGTAACTATTAGTTTGATAGCTAGCTGCGCAAGTAATTCCTGGGCCCAAGCCTGAATTCTTGCTGATTTCTGGGGTTCGGTCAGTTGCGGAAAACGCCAAATGATCACGGCCAGCCCGTGAATCAGGTGAAGCCCTAGCCGGACCAGTCGGTAACTTGCAATCAAATGTCGTGTCATGCGCAAAGCGGGCTTCCAAGGTGGCTCAGAGTAAAGCGGTGGCGAAGTGTAGCCAATGCCGGCCGCGTCATGGAGGGTGGTTTGAGAGTTTTTATGCTACAAAATATGTAGCTTTTTGCGCTTATTTTGCAAGCATTGCAGGCAATTTATGCTTTGAATTTTTGGGCAATCAAAGCAAATTCGCGTTGCAGTCTGAGAAACACTTCAACCAGCTCGGGGTCAAAGTGTTGACCTTTTTCAGCCGTGATGATGGCCACCGCCTCTTCCACGGGGATGGCCTCTTTGTATACGCGTTTGCTGGTCAACGCGTCAAACACGTCAGCCAGCGCCATGATTCTGGCGGCCAAGGGAATGAGCTCCCCTTGCAATTGGTCAGGGTAGCCGTAGCCGTCCCAGCGCTCATGGTGTGAGCGTGCAATCAGCCGGGCTACTTCCAGAAAAGCCAGGGGGGTGCCCTGGCTGCGGTAGGCGGAGCGATCTGCATCCTTGACGCGCTGCATGGCCAGCGCAATGGCATCACCACCAATCTTGCAGTGGGTTTGGATGACCTCGAACTCTGCGGCCGTCAGTGGCCCGGGTTTGCGCAGGATGTGGTCGGGAATCCCCACTTTGCCGATGTCATGCAAGGGGGCCGCCCGCACGATCATTTTCAGATGTTCGTCGGAGAGCTGACCCTGGTAATGGGCATGCTGCCGGATCGCCTTGGCCAGCAGTTGCACATAGGACTGGGTGCGAAAAATGTGGCCACCGGTATCGGGGTCACGCGTTTCGGCCAGCGTGGCCAGTGCGTGCAGGCTGGCGTTCTGGATGAGTTCGTTGTCATGCATGCGCCGCGCCACTTCGGATTCCAGAAACGCGTTCTGATCCTTCAGCCAGTCTTTGGCGAGTTTGTTTTCCAGCTGGATGCGAACCCGCGCCAGCACCACCACGGGTTTGATGGGTTTGGTGATGTAGTCGGCGGCACCCAGCTCCAGCCCGCGCTCTTCGTCCTCGGCACGGTCTTTGGCAGTGACAAAGATGACCGGAATGTCGCGCGTCAAAGGGTTTTCTTTCAGCCGCGCCAGCAGCTGGTAGCCGTCCATGACCGGCATCATCACGTCCAGCAGAATCAGGTCGGGGATGGGGGCTGTGGCTGCAGCGTGTAAGGCGCGTTGCCCGGAATTGGCAATTTTGACGCGGTAGTGAGACTCCAGCAGCTCCCCCAGAATGGCCAGATTCTCGGGTTGATCATCAACCACCAGCACGGTGTGTATCTTGTTCATTTGTTCAGTCTTAATAGCGCAAGCGCATCATCGTAGGCGTACTTGCCAATTTGCTGTCCGATGGCTTCTGCGGCGCTGGCCCCGATGGCATCAGCCAGGGCCTGTTGATGTTGTTCAAAGTAGCGGCGTGCCGAGATGTCGCCCGCATCCAGGAGTAATTCAAGTTCCCGTGCGATGAGGTGGCCCGTCAACGGCGCCGGCTTTTCCGCCGTGGTGGTTTCCGACATGGGAGGCTCAGGTAGCAGGGTGCGAATACCATCAATCAGCAGCGGCAGTGCCGCGGTGATCTGGTCCAGGAGTGCATGGGCTTGATCCAGGGCCATGGTTTTGAGCGCCTGCTGAAGCTCGGCGGCGAGGTGTTGAATGCCGGTGGCCCCAATATTGCCTGCGCTGCCCTTGAGGGCGTGCGCGGTGCGTTCAGCCTCCTGGAACGCCTGGCGCTGAAAATGCTCACGCAGGGTGGCCGCGTCTTGTGCATGACCATCGGCAAACAAACGCAGGACACGCTGGTAGGCAGCCAGCTTGCCGCTGACCACCTTGAGGCCGGCCTTGACATCCAGGCCAGGAAGCCGTGAGAGTTGTGCGGCCAGAATCCGCTCTGACTCGCGTAAGCGTTCGGGTGTGGGTGCCGTCGACACATCGTGCAAGGTCTCTCCCGCCTTGGGCAGCCAGTGCAGCAGCACCTTGACCAGCACATCCGGGTCAACCGGTTTGGCCACATGGTCATTCATGCCCGCTTGTTTGCAGGCCAGCCGATCCTCATCGAAGGCATTGGCAGTCATGGCCAGAATAGGGGTGTTGGTCCGGCCCGGCAGGGCGCGGATGGCGCGGGTGGCATCCAGACCGTCCATGTGGGGCATTTGCACGTCCATCAGAATCAAGTCGTAGTCGATCATGCTGGCCTTGTCCAGGGCCTCGCGGCCATCCACCGCCACATCCACGGCCAGCCCCATGCCATGCAGCAGTTCCAGTGCAACTTCGCGGTTGGTGGCGTTGTCTTCCGCCAGCAGGATATGCGCACCGGTGTGGCGGCGGCGCAGTTCAATCTCGGCATCCTGCGCGGCTTCGTCAGGTGTGGTTAATGGCATGATGCCCCGGCCGCGCCCGAGCAGGGCGGTGAACCAGAAGGTGCTGCCACGGCCTGGTTGACTCTCCACCCCCACCTCACCCCCCATCAGATCGGCCAGATGCCGGGTAATGGCCAGGCCCAGACCGGTTCCACCATATTTGCGGGTGGTCGACGCATCAGCCTGCTTGAACGTGCTGAACAAACTTGTCATTTGTTGTGGGCCAATGCCGATGCCGGTGTCTTGCACTTCAAAACGCACCAGGATGTCGTCGCCACGGTCTTCCTTCAGGATGGCCCGCAGGGTCACCCCCCCGTGTTCGGTGAACTTGATGGCATTGCTGGTGTAGTTGAACAGGGCCTGGCGCAGCCGCGTCGGGTCGCCGCGCAGCCACAGCGGCACACCATCCGGGTCCACCATCACCGTCAAGCCCTTGGCCCGTGCCTGGTCAGAAATCAGCGACTGCACGTGATCAAGTACCGAGCCCAGCGCAAAGTTGGTCTGTTCCAGTTCCAGCTTGCCGGCTTCGATCTTGGAGATGTCCAGAATGTCGTTGATGATCGACAGCAGGTGATTGGCGGCTGAATCAATTTTGATCAGCCGTTCAGCCTGTTCCGGGGTGGTATGGGCGCGGCGCAGCAGATGTGTCAGGCCGATGATGGCATTCATCGGGGTACGGATTTCGTGGCTCATGTTGGCCAGAAACTCGCTCTTGGCCCGGCTGGCGGCTTCAGCGGTTTCTTTGGCCTTGGCCAATTGATCGGTGCGTTGGGCTACCAGCTTTTCCAGCTCGTTGGCGCGCTGGCTCTCGGCACGGCTGAAAGCCAACAGCCGCTCACGCATGGTGTTGATGGCGGTGGTCAGTATCGTCAGTTCATCTTCATTGGTGGGTTGACGGCGTTGGAGCGTGAGCACCGAGCTGTCGTGGGGGTTGGTCTGGTTCATGGCATATTGGGCAATCCGCTCAATGTGTCGACCAATCAGCCGGTAAAAGATGACCAGCATGAAGATGGTCACCAGTGTGATCACGATGGCATTGGTGAGTAGGGAGGTGAGCAGGCGATCCAGTGTGCGCTGATAAGCGTTGTCATACGACGCGGACACCACCAGTTCACCAATCGTTTGCCATTGCCCCCGATGCAGCCGCTGCAGGTCAAACGTATGGGTGATGCCGGGCCCCTCCAGTGGCTTGCCTTGGCTCAGAAAGGGTTGGCCATCCACCCGGATTTCGGCCATCACAAAATCGGGCAAGTGGGTGATGCCGTTGAGCTGGGTCTTCAGGCGCTCCTGATCCATGACCCAGAGATTTTCAACAATACTCTCCACATACGCCAGCTGAACCTGTTGCATCCGTTCATCAATCTGCTGCCGATCCTGGGAGCGCGTGGTCAGCAACTCGGTGGCCGTCATCACCAAGGCTACAAACGACCCGAAAAGTATCACATAGGTTGCAAGAAGCAGGGCCAGCCTGCTTGGTCGCAGTTTGGATGCCCACCACATACAAGGCTTCAGTCGGCGTAAGGTTTCAGGGTTTTGTCAAAGATTTGCTGATAGCGGCCATCCTGTTTCATTTTGGCCAGTGCCTGGGCCACGCGGGGCACCAGTGCCGCGTGTTTTTTATGCAGGTACATGAACATCTTGGTGTGCACCAGCGGTGGTTCCAGCACCTGTACCTTGAATCCCATGTCGCGCACCTTCACTAGCCCTTGCCAGCGTTCGTACAACGCAATGTCAGCCCGCTTGGATTTCAACATGCCAAACAGCTGATTGGCATCTCGCACCAGGGTGATTTCCTTGCCCTTGGGTACATTTTGCTCAAAGACTTTCCAGCCAATGAGGTAGGTGACGGAATAAGGTTTCAGGCTATCCCAGCTGTCGGTGGTAAAGGGTTCGCCGGTGGTATAGGCCACAAAATCGTTGAAGATCACCTCTTCGGGTACCCGGATCAGGTTGGGGTATAGTTTTTCGAGTCCGGCCACACGCATGGCCTCGCCATCATCCAAACCTTCGTTGGCATTCAGCAAGCTACGCTCGGTGGCCGTTGGATAGAGGATGATTTCAGCCTCAATGCCAATGTCACGAAAAACGGCAGTGATCAACTGATCCAGAAAGCCCTGGCGATCCGGTGTGGTGTAGGGCTTTAACACCCCTGTAGACAACACCAATTTTTCATTCGCCAGCGCGGGTGAATTGAGCAGCACCAGAGTCAACAGTATGGCCCACATCAGTATGTTGGGGAAAAGCCTTAAGGCCGCAGAACGATGGGGGTGTTCTGTGCGGGCTGTGCTTGGCGTTTTCATGGAAATTCCAGTTCTTGGATGTCTACGCAGGGAGTTTATTCCTTGGGTGGGCGTACGTCTATCTGGTTTGTCACAACCCATGGATGGCCATGCTCCAAACTGTTCGTTGCGGCGCACTAAGAGAGCGGCAGGGCACAGCAGGCGCGTGGACCGGAGTGGGGTTGGAAATTTATAAGAAACTGGCCTCTAGTCATTGATATGACTGCGTAAGTAGCTATGAAAAGTATAGTTATTGAGGCCGGGTTGCTTCAATCTGGTTGCCGGATGACTCAGCGGGCTTTGAATGTCCGGGCCAAGGCGGCAATGTCAGCCGGTCCGGTGCGGCAGCAGCCGCCAATCAGCCGTGCGCCGCAGGCATACCACGCTTGTGCCTGCTGGGCAAAGTTGTCCGAGTGGCTGCAACCATGCCACTGCTTGTGCGCCGCGTCGTACTGCTCGCCTGAGTTGGGGTAGACCACCATCGGCTTGGTGGTCGCTTGGCGGGCCTGTGCCACCAGCGAAGGAATGAACTCGGGAGCCGTGCAGTTGATGCCGACAGCGACGATTTGCGGCACGCCGTCCAGTTGGGCCACGCAGTTGGCCAATTTTTCGCCCTGGCTGTTGTGTTCACCGTCCCGGCAGGAAAAGCTGACCCAGGCCGCCATGTGATCAAACTCCGGCAGCAGGCTGGCAATGGCCAGGGCTTCGTCCAGGCAGGGCAGCGTTTCGCAGGCCAACAGGTCCGCGCCGGCGTTGGCCAGCACCTGCAGACGCGGGCGATGAAAGTCAGCCAGGGCTTGTTGCGACAGGCCGTAGTTGCCGCGGTATTCCGAGCCATCCGCCAGCATGGCGCCGTAAGGACCGACCGACGCAGCCACCAGCGGTTGGATGCGCCCAACCCGATTGGCAGGGTCGGCCCAAAAGGCATCACGCGCCTGCAGTGCCAGGGTGATGGATTTCTGCATCAGCGAGGCGGCCTCTTCACGGCTGTAGCCGCGCCGCTGAAAAGCTTCAAACGTGGCCTGGTAGCTGGCGGTGGTGGCCACATCGGCCCCGGCGACAAAGTAGTCAAAGTGCACCTGCTGGATGAGGTCGGGCTGCTCGATCAGCAGCTTGGCCGACCACAGCGGGTCGTTCAAATTGGCACCGCGCTTCTCCAGCTCGGTGGCCAGGGCACCATCCAGGATGAAGACGGGTTGTTGTGACAGGGCTTGCGCGATAGGGTCAAAAAAAGTGGCAGCGTTGGGCATGGTATGAGCGTCGTTAAAAAATCAGAGGGTCAATGCGCGGTCAAGGTCGTCGATCAGGTCTTGCGGGTCTTCCAGCCCAATGGACAGGCGCAAAACACCGTCACCCGCATAACGGCGGTAGTCTGCCAGTTGGGCGGGGGTGAGGGTAAAGGTGGATTGGAGCAGGTCTTGGGTTTTCAGCAGCACCACCAGGCTGCGCTGGTGGCCGATGGAAAACGCATAGTCAAACACCGCTGCATCGCGCGCTAGGCGCTGCGCCACCGCCTCAGGATCACGCACCTGGAAGATGATCAACGCCCCCGGCACCCGCATTTGCCGCTGTGCCAGCGCATGCTGCGGGTGACTCGCCAGGCCCGGATAAATCACCGTACTGACCGCCGGATGCGCCTGCAAAAAAGCCGCTACTTTGGCCGCAGAGGCCGACATGGCCTGCATGCGGGGGAACAAGGTGTCGATGCCGCGCATGATCAGCCAGGCGTTTTGCGCCGACAGTGCCGCACCAAAATACACCCCGGCGCGTGAGCGAATCCGCTCCACCAGATCTTTGCGCCCGGCCACGCAGCCACCCAGCGCGTCGCCATGGCCGTTGATGAATTTGGTCAGGGAATGCAGCACCAGATCAGCCCCGAGCGCCAGCGGACAGGTGGCCACCGGCGTGGCAAAGGTGGAATCCACTGCCAGCAAGATGCCTCTCGCCCGGGTGATTTCAGCCAGTGCAGCAAGGTCCGTCAGGCGCAGCAGCGGGTTGCAGGGGGATTCGGCATGGATCAGCCGCGTGTTGGGGCGGATGGCTGCTGCCACATCGTCCAGGTACGACAGGTTCACGGTGGACACTTCGATGCCGTAATCAGGCAACAACTTGCACGCCAGCTCGTGCACCCCGGCATAACACACGTCGCTGATGATCAGGTGATCACCCGCTTTGAGAAACGTGAAAAACATCGCGTTGGCGGCGGCCGTGCCACTGGCCGTGGCAAATGCATCATCCGCGCCCTCCAGGGCCGCCATGCGCAGCTCCAGTTGTCGCACCGTTGGATTGGTCCAGCCTGCGTACAAAAACGGCAAGGCGGTCAGATCAGCCACACCATCTGCCGAAAAAGCGCCATCACCGGGGGCGAACGCATGATTGACCGACATGGCGATGTTGGGCGCAATGGCCTGGGTCACCGGGTCGTGCATCAGCCCACCCTTCAAGGCCAGCGTGGCGGCTTGAAGTGGGCGTGTTGGCTTGGGGTTGACCTGGGGCATCAATGGCGCTCAAAAAAGAAGCGGCCATCGTACCGGCGGGTTGTGGTGGCTGGCGGCGAAATTGCATCGTCGATTGCGGCCAAACCGCAAGCTCCTATCCATCTGCAAAGCCAGGCAGCTTAACGGCGCAAGTAGCGGTTGTTGTGGTGTTCCGCCAGGCGCACGGCCAGCGAGATGATCAAGGTGATCATGGCGTAAATGGCCCCGGCAATGATCAGCGCATCGGTGGTGTAGGACACCGCCGACAGCCGACGCGCCACCCCGGTCAGATCCAGCACCGTGATGGTGCTGACCAGGGCGGTGGCTTTGAGCTGGGCAATCATCTCGTTGCCCAACACCGGCGTGGCAATACTCAACGCACGCGGCAGGATGATGTAGCGATAGCGCTCGAACGTGGTCAGGCCATAGGCGGTGGCTGCCTCTTTCTCACCCGCAGGCACGGCCAGGATGCCCGCACGAATATCTTCGGCCATGTAGGCGGTCAGATTCAGCGCCAGCACCGTCACCCCGCAATAAAAGGAGTCATTGAGCACCAGCCAGGCGGGCGAGTTTCTGACCCACTCGAACTGACTCAAGCCATAGTAAAAAATGAAAATTTGCACCAGCAACGGCGTGCCGCGAAAGATGGCAGAGTACGCGCTGGCGAAACGGGACACCCCCCGGTGGGTCGATGTCCGTGCTACTGCCAGCGGCACGGACAACATGAATCCAATCACACTGGAGCCCAGCAGCAGCTCCAGGGTCAACAGCAGCCCATCCAGAATGTCCGGCCCTTTTTCAGCCAGCAGGGCCATGTAATCATTGAGCAGCGACATCATCACGCCTTGGGTTGGTGGTAGCCACGGTTGGCTTTCTTTTCAAGATGAGCAAACACCGGGTTGGACAGGCTCAGGAACAAGAAATAAATGCCTGCCACCGCCATGAAAAACACAAACGGCTGCTTGCTGTACTGGGCCGCCATGCCGGCCTTTTTCAACAGGTCTTCCAGCCCCACCACCGACACCAGCGAGGTGTCTTTCAACAGCGATTGCCACATGTTGCTCAGGCTGGGCAAGGAGATGCGCCAGGCCTGGGGCAACTGAACATAGAAAAACATTTGGGTTCGTGTCAGGCCATAGGCCTTGGCCGCCTCAATCTGCCCGTGGGGCACGGCGACAAATCCGCCGCGAAACACCTCGGAGGCATAGGCCGCGAACACGATGGAGAGTGCAAACACCCCCCCGGCAAAAGGGCTGATCTCAAATGCCGCATCAAACTGGTTGTTGATCAGATTGGACAGTCCAAAATAACAAATCAGAATGATCAAAAACTCAGGAATGCCGCGCAACAGGCTGGTGAAGTGCGACACCGTCCAGCGCAGATACACGTTGCTGGAGAGTTTGCAGGCCGCAAACGCCAACCCCAACAGCAAACCAAAAAACAGCGAGGTAAACGCCAGCTGCAACGTGACCGCAGCCCCCAGCAGAAGCTGCCCAAAATAGCTAAAAAGAATTTCCATGTGCAAAAGCTGGGGGCTGATCTCTCAATTACTTGGCGGCGTTCGGCGCAATCGTGAACGGGAACACTTTCTTGTTTTCTGCGGCAAAGGTGCCGTCGGTCAATACGGTTTTGATGGCTTTGTTGAAGCTGGCCTTCAGCGGGTCACCCTTGCGGATGGCGATGCCCGTGCCTTCGCCAAAGATCGCGTTGTCAACCAGTGGTTTGCCCGCATAGTCAAAACCCTTGCTCTTGCCGGTTTTGACGATCCAGTCGTACGCCACGGTGGTGTCTGCCAGCACCGCATTCACACGGCCTGATTCCAGATCCAGCCAGGCTTGATCCATCGACTGGTAGATCTTCATGTCAATACCGGACTTGGATTTTGGCAAGCGGGTGTTCATGTAGGACTCATGGGTGGTGCCGCTTTGCACACCGACGACTTTCCCTTTCAGGGTGGCCGGGTTTTCGGTGATGCCAGCGCCCACTTTGGTCACGTACTGAACCGGAGCCAGGGTGAACAGGTCGGTGAAGTCCACCACTTTTTTGCGCTCGTCGGTGATCGACATCTGGGCCAGCACGGCATCAATCTTCTTGGCTTTCAAGGCAGGGATCAGCGCGTCGAAATCCATGGTCACGTATTCGCACTTGACCTTCATGATCTTGCACATGGCGTTGCCGAGTTCAATTTCCATGCCTTGCAGCTTGCCGCTGGCATCCTTGTACTCAAAGGGTGCGTAATCGGTGATGGTGCCGATCTTGACGGTGGGCTCTGCGTAAGCATTGAAAGCCAACAACAGGCTGGCGGCGGCGATGGATTTGAGAAGAGAACGTTTCATTTTTTTCCTATAAAAAAGCCCACTACTTGGGGGACACACTTGACAAAAATTTCTGGAACCGGGCCGAGCGCTGGCTGGTGAACAGCTCGTCTGGCGGGCCTTCTTCTTCCACCTTGCCTTGGTGAAAAAACACCACCTTGCTGGCCACTTCGCGGGCAAAGCCCATTTCATGGGTCACCACCAGCATGGTGCGGCCTTCTTCGGCCAGGGCACGCATCACTTTGAGCACCTCGGTGACTAGTTCCGGGTCCAGTGCCGAGGTCGGCTCGTCAAACAGCATCACATCGGGCTCCACCGCCAGCGCACGGGCAATGGCCACACGCTGCTGCTGGCCACCCGACAACTGGTTGGGGTAGTAGTGCTGTTTTTCAGCCAAACCGACCTTTTCCAGGTAGGCAATGGCTTGCAGTTCGGCATCACGCTTGTCGATGCCCATCACCTTGACCGGCACAAACATCACGTTTTGCAACACCGTCATGTGTGCCCACAGGTTGAATTGCTGGAACACCATGGCCAGCTGACGGCGGATGCGGATGATTTGCTCGGGGTCTTCAGGTTTGAGGATGCCGTCCTTGCCCAGGCTCATCTTGATCAGCTCGCCGTTGACAAACACACGCCCGGCGTTGGGTGTTTCCAGCAAATTGATGCAGCGTAGAAAGGTGCTTTTTCCGGAGCCGCTGCTGCCCAGAATGGCGATCACGTCATGGTTTTTGGCCGTCAGACTGATGCCTTTGAGCACCTCGGTTTGCCCAAAGGACTTGTGCAGGTCTTCAACGACCAGCACCTCTTTGGCATGGCGGCGGGGTTCGGTACTACTCACTTAAGCATCTTTCTTTCACAAGGGACTGCCAGAGGGCAACGACAAATTCATTTGGGTTCAATTGAGGGGTAGGAAGTGTATCGGCAGATGATGTCGCGCCAACATGCAAAAACCATACCTTATGCCCAAACATCAGTTGACATCGCTCCCTAAAATCACCGCATGGACGCATCCCTTGACACGTTTGACCGCAAAATTCTGGCGCTGGTACAGCTGGACTGCCACCTCAATGCAGAGGTGATTGCCGAGCGAGTCGGCTTGTCGGCCTCTGCGGTGCAGCGCCGCTTGCGCCGCATGCGCAGCGAGAAGATCATCACAGCGGAGGTGGCTGTTGTTGACCAACAAACAGTGGGGCCGTTGATGACCTTTATCGCCGGTCTGGAGATTCGGGACAACTACGATGCCTTGCCACGCATCCGTCTTTGGGCCGCAGACCACCCTGAAATCCAGCAAATCTATTACGTCACCGGCCATGTGGATGTGATGATGATCATCACCGCGCCAAGCGTGAAAGCTTACGACATGATCATCGCCCGCATGATGGCCGAGAACCCGCACATCACCCGCATCACCACCAATGTGGTGCTGGACACCATCAAGCTGGGCTTGTTCGTTCCTGTGGAATAAGTGGCCATGGTGACACGCCTGAACGGGCAGAAATCACTCGACTACCGCCGCAGCATGGCGAAGGCCTCAAACTCCCAACTGCGCATGGCCAGCAGCAGGGTGTAGCCCTCGCGGTCTTTCTCGGCGAGTTTCTGGTCGGCCAGGTGTTGCTGGGCAAAGTCCTGCGCCACGCGCTGCATGCGCTCCATGAACGACGGGGCCAGGCTGCGGCTGACCGAGCCATGCACCAGCAGCAAGCCTTCACCCATGCCGTTGAAACCGCCCGAGAAGTAGTCCAGCAGCGCGTTGTCGCGAAAGTAGTTCATCACCGGGCCATGCGGCCGCCAGCGAAAGGCTTTGGCCAGCTTGAGCCGGTAACGGTTCAAGGGCCGCAGCTCAATGATGCCAATGCGATCAAGCTGCACCAGGTAGCCGGTGCATTCGGCCTCGGTCAGGCGGTAGGCGCTTGTGATTTGCTCCAGCGTCCACTGGCTCAGCACACAAATCGCCACCAGCAGCAGTTTTTTATCTGCCACCACGGCGCTTTCCTGCTCCTGGCTGAGCTGCGCCAGCAGCGGCTGCGCGTCGGCCACGCGGCGGGCCAGGTCGGCAAAGTCAAGTTTCAGGGCGCGGCAGATGGCATCAATGCGTGACAGCGGCATGTCGCCCTTGGCCAGCATACGTTTGACGCTGCTCTCGGCCATGTTCAGGCTTTGCGCCAGGTCGGCATAGGTCATGCGGGCGGCTTTGAGTTCTTTTTTCAGGGCGGTCACAAGGTCGGCGGTGGTACTCATGGGTATTGTCTGGTGATACTTTGCGGATTCATTATCTATACAGGTTCAGATATTTGCCAAATTTTTATCGTGACGTTTGCACACTGCAGGTGTTTTTAACCCACCGGAGTGTTTGTCATGAAAGCTTTATCCTCATCCGCTTTATCCCATCCTGCTTTGTCTCGGCCTGAACAGGTGCTGTTGGCTGCGTTGCTGGCGGCCCTGGCGTTGGCCGCTTGGGGCCCCAGCGTAGCCCAGCATGCGCAGTACCACGCTTTTGCCGACCAGCGTGGCTGGCACGGCCTGCCTTGCGCCATGGATGTGCTCACCAACCTCCCGTTTGCCGTGGTCGGCCTGTGGGGGCTGGTGCGGTTGTGGCAGGCCAGCTTGCAACGCAGCTTGAATGACCATTGGCAACTGGCTGCGGTGTTTTTTGGCGGCTTGCTAGTGACCGCTGCCGGTTCAAGCTACTACCACTGGCAGCCCGACAACCATGGCCTGGCCTGGGATCGGCTGGGTATGGTGGTGGCATTTGCCGGGCTGCTGGGCATGGCGGTGGCTGAGCGCATCAGCCTGCGTGCCGGTGTCGCAACGCTGGCGGCCACGTTGCTGGCCGGGCCGGTGGCGGTGCTGGTGTGGTATCAGACCGGCGACCTGTTGCCCTGGGTGGTGGTACAAGCCGGTGGCATGTTGCTGCTGCTGGCTTTGGCCCTGCGCCAACCTACGCCCGATGGCTGGGGTTTGTCACTGGCACCGGTGGTGGCGCTGTACACATTGGCCAAGTTGCTGGAGCTGGGCGACCACTCCGTGTTTGGCTGGACCGGTGGGCTGGTGTCGGGCCACAGTCTGAAGCATGTGGTAGCTGCGCTGGCAGCCTGGCCGGTCATCGCCGTCATGCACAATCACCCGCAATTCAGGCTGCATCAGGCGGCCAAGGTGTGGGCTTGAGCCCCTATTTCCCCATTCCAACCTTCAGGAAAGAAGCCATGTTGAATGCCGAAACCCAGGCGATTGCCGTCTCTACTGTGTCACCAGCGCACGCACAGCATCCCAATCAGTTTGCACTGCTCAAGCAGCGTCGCTTTGCCCCATTCTTCTGGACCCAGTTTGCCGGTGCGGCCAATGACAACCTGTTCAAGTTTGCCTTCACCGTGATGGTGACCTATCAGCTCAGCGTGGACTGGTTGCCCCCGGCCATGGCCGGCCTGGTGATTGGGGCGCTGTTCATTCTGCCGTTTTTGCTGTTCTCGGCCACCAGCGGCCAGCTGACCGACAAGTTCAATAAAACAGCCATGATCCGCCTGGTGAAAAACCTGGAAATTGTCATCATGGGGCTGGCCGCCTGGGGCTTCATGGCCGACAACGTGCTGGTGCTGCTGGGCTGCACTTTCCTCATGGGGTTGCACTCCACCTTGTTTGGCCCGGTGAAATTCGCCTACCTGCCGCAGGTGCTGGGTGAGCGTGAGCTGACCGGTGGCAACGGCATGGTCGAGATGGGCACGTTTGTGGCCATCTTGCTGGGCAATATCGCCGGTGGCCTGCTGGTGGCGATTCCTGAAGTGGGCCACCGTGACGTGGCCCTGACCTGTGTGCTGCTGGCCTTGCTTGGGCGTGGCGTGGCCCAGCTCATCCCCAGCGCCCCCGCCACCGACCCCGGTCTGGTGATCAACTGGAACCCGGTGAGTGAGACCTGGCG
This sequence comes from Rhodoferax lithotrophicus, assembly GCF_019973615.1. Lineage (GTDB taxonomy): Bacteria > Pseudomonadota > Gammaproteobacteria > Burkholderiales > Burkholderiaceae_C > Rhodoferax > Rhodoferax lithotrophicus. The sequence continues at coordinate 1,562,953 of NZ_AP024238.1, forward strand.
CAACCTGAAGCTGGCCCACGGCAACCTGGTGGTGTTCCGCTCGCTGCTGGGCATCAGTTGGATGTGGTTTTTTGGCGCGGTGTTTCTGAGCCAGTTCCCCAGCTTTGCCAAAGAAGTGTTGCACGGTAATGAGCAGGTGGCCTCCCTGCTGCTGGTGGTGTTTTCGATTGGCATCGGCACCGGTTCGCTCTTGTGTGAGGTGTTCAGCCGCCGCCATGTGGAAATTGGCCTGGTGCCGCTGGGCGCGATTGGCATGAGTGTGTTTGCGGTGGACTTGTACTTTGCCTCCCGCAGCCTGCCGCCCGTCGAGGTGATGGGCCTGGGCGCGTTTCTGGCGCAAAGTGCACACTGGCGGGTAATGGCCGACCTGCTACTCTTGAGTCTGTTTGCCGGCCTGTACAGCGTGCCCATGTACGCACTGATCCAGTTGCGCAGCCAGCCCACACACCGCGCCCGCATCATTGCTGCCAACAACATTTTGAACGCGCTGTTCATGATTGGCAGCTCGGTCATCGCCGGGGCTTTGATCAAGAGCGGTTTCAGCATTGCCCAGATCTTTTTGTTCACCGGCCTGGCCAATGCGGTGGTGGCGTTTTACATCTTCATGCTGGTGCCCGAGTATTTGCTGCGCTTTGCCGCCTGGGTGTTGTCGCGCCTGGTGTACCGCTTCAAGGTGCAGGGCGACGAGCACATTCCCAGCCAGGGCGCGGCCATTCTGGCCTGCAACCATGTCAGCTTTGTGGATGCGGTGTTGCTGATGGCCGCCAGCCCGCGGCCCATTTATTTTTTGATGGATCACCGCATTTTTCAGGTGCCGCTGCTGGGTTGGTTGTTCCGGCTAGCCAAAGCCATCCCGATTGCGCCGCGAGCCGAAGACCCGGTGGCTTATGAGGCCGCGTTTGAAGCTGCCGCCAAAGTGCTGCAAGAAGGTGACTTGCTGGCTATCTTCCCAGAAGGCGGCATCACCAAAGACGGCACGCTGCAAGAGTTCAAAGGCGGCATCATGAAGATTCTGGAGCGCACTGCCGAGCAGGGTTTGAGCGTGCCGGTGGTACCAATGGCACTGACCAATCTGTGGGGCTCGTACTTCAGCCGGGTTGAAAAAGGTGCGGCCATGGTGCACCCCTTCCGGCGCGGCGTGTTGAATCGGGTGGGGCTGAATGTGGGGGCGGCGATGGCGGCGGGCGAGGTGCAGCCGGGGGTGTTGAGGGCACGGGTGGCGGGCTTGCTGGGGGAGGGTGTAGCGCGCTGAATTGGGTTTTTCCGGCAGGGTGAATCAGCAAATAAACAGGTTATTGCGTTCATCCTGCTGGGGGCCTTGTGTCTTGATTTTTATATGATATTTTAACCTCTAGAGCTTATTCTGTATGCGTAAGCAGCTGCGTTAAATGTAGCGATAGACGTGATTTTGGGGCGGACTTTCAAGAGGGAGTATGTGATGCATTGGTGATGTGCCTGGATTCAACTGCATCATCAAATGGCTCTAAATCGAATGGCACGAAGCTGTGATGTTGACTGAGAGGTTAAGCAGCGTCATCGGAACCAGCTTCAGCTTCATTGAAGCCATTACATATTTCTTCTCCAGACTGCGCGGTTTTCGGCATGTACATGGAGAGTTCGGCTTGGTCAACCTCAGATCGTCGAAGGGCGAACCGATCGCGTTCTACTTTCATCTGAAAGTAGCGCATCGCGGCATCACGGCCAGCGAGTGCTTTGACTACCGTGTGCACCACCGATTCAGGACACCGCAGACCGAATGTGATCTCCTTGAGCAGTAGGGTTGAGTCTTGATTACCTTGCACTCCCAACAGACGGTACTCCCTCTCATATTTCCAGCCACTTGCTTTCCGAAGAAGGACATCACGATCAAGTTCCTTCTTCGCGTTTTGATCGTCATGTACCAGTGCGCGAATCAGAACCGACGTGCGTACTGATCGGCTGCCTCCATAGACGACGGCGTGCATTTCTGGCTTAGGTTGTCGAATGAGGCCATATCCGATGCATAGACCGCGATGCTGATCACCGTAATGGCTCCAAAGTAAAGGACTTGCGTAGGTAGTAGAGAAGCAGCAAACCCCTCTTTCGTAGTGCCGATGGAGTTCGCTTTCGATCTGTGTGGTGAGAAGATATCTTTCTGCTTCCGCTTCGGACACGGTGTACTCGGGGTCTGTGGCGTTGTATGCGATGGTCTCTAGCTCTTTTCTCGCTTCCAATATCGCTCTCTTCTCTGCGTGCGCTGTGGCACCCTCACCCTTGACTCTAGCTTGCCTAAGAGACGCGAGTACTTCAGACTTTACTCGCCTTCTCACAAGAATAGATAGCAAATTCCGGAGTTCTTCAAGCGGTGAGTCGCAGTCCAGCGTTGGACTGCAGTCGAGCGGGTCATTGAATGTTCCGGGATTCGCGAAGTACAAATGGTCACGGCAAAGAGAGTCAATGGTGGTTGTGCTGAATCCACGATATTTGTAGAAGGTAGCTCGCTTACGTGTCATAGTGTGTGTGGAAATTGCACTGACTAACGAAATTCACATCGGAATGTGCTGCCAATGAATGTGATCTTCCCCGCATTCAAACAGCCCTTGCCGCTTGCTGCCATTGCATAGTCTGCTACCATAAAAATAGCATCAATCCCAACGGTTTCTGAAAATAGACTAGAAGACTTCATGGGCTGACTGTGCTTTCGGCTCTGACTGGGTTGAGTTTCGCCGCAGCTACTCCGGTGTGCTTTTCGGCGGGACTTCAACTGCGGACTCTGCGGGCATCTCCGCCGGTGGTTCAGTCGCCACTTCAGGGGCGGTCGGTGTCACCTGGTCTGGGGCGGCCTGCGCCGCGGCCGCAGGTTTTGGAGCTTCGCGCTGTTCAAGTTGGGTGCGCAGTCGGCTTTCCAGAATCACGCTGTGGCAGGCTTTCTCTATCACCGCCACCAGCCGTTGCTGTTGAAACGGTTTGAGTACGTAGCCCTTGGCTCCGGCTTTCAAGGACTCCAGCACCATTTTTTCCTGCCCGTGGGAGGTCACCATGATGATGTTGGCATCCGGGAATTCGCGTTTGATGGCACGTGTGGCTGCAATGCCATCCATCTCCGGCATGGTGATGTCCATAGTGACCAGATCGGGCTTGTACTCGCGGTAGGCGGCGATGGCTTTTAAGCCGTTGTCAACCGTCTTCACCACCCGGTAACCCAGCAGCTCCATCATCATGACCAGTTTTTGGCTGATGATGGGCGAGTCGTCAACCACCAGGACTCTGAGCGCGGTGATTTCCATCGGGTTCACCTTGGGGCCACCAGACTGATGCTCAAACGCCCGCACTGGGATACGAGGTGATGGGTGTCCAGCACGGTGTGGCCGGGGGCTGGAAAGGTGGCAGTGGGGTCAAGAATGAGCGGTGGTGTCATGGTGATTCCCTGGTGGTCTAGATGCGCCATGTCGATCGTACAGTGTCCGAGGATGGTGTTGACCAATTCTCCGATGGCGGCTTCGCGGTGCAGGGTCAATTCTTCCACAGGATGGGAAAAACCTTCGGTCATCCAGACATGCACGGCGTTGACCAGGCTGTTTTCAAAGCTGAAGATGGCCTGGCGCTGGATCTGGCCCCCAAAACCGATCATAACGCTCACATCCAGCAGGTGGGGTGCGGCGACAGCGCTGTCGGCAAGGGGTACGTCTGCCAAGGGGATGCCGTGTTCGTTGCTGAAATAGTCACGTGTTTTTGTCACCATGGATTGCATGATCAGCGTGGCAGGGCTGGGCGTTTGGGGATCGAACGGCCTGGCCTCTGAGGCTGCGCCAGGCCAGGGCAGGGTGAAGAGAAATTCGGTGCCCTTGCCCGCCAGCGTTTTGACGGCCAGCGTGCCGCCCAGCTTTTGGGTTTCGCACCACATTGCGGCCAGTCCGACACCGCGTCCGGCATGCTCGGTCACCGTGGTGCTGCTGCTGATGTGATCCCGGAAAATCAATTTGGCGATGTCGTCGTCTGACACCTGTTGCACGGCCTCTGCGGTGTAAAGTCCGGCGGCCACCGCGCGTTGGCGAATGGCCTCCAGATCAATGCCGGCACCGTCGTCAGAGATGGACAGATGCAGGCTGTTGAGGCTCTGGCTGATGCGGCACATGATCTGCCCGGGCTCATTTTTGCCCTCTGACCAGCGTTCCTCTGGAGTGCCCAGCCCATGGGTGACGGCGTTGCGAAACACATGGCCCAGCACTTGTAAAAAAGCCTGATAGGGCTGCGGGTCGATCCAGATGTTGTCACCACCTTCGACCTTGAGCGGGGCCACTTCTTTGCCCAGGCGCGTGGCGAGCTGTTTCACCAGGCGGTCAAAGCCACTCAGCAGCTCTTTCAGGGACAGCTTGCGCAGGTGCAGCAGCGCGTTGAGCAGCGTGTGCATGTCGGCGCGGCTGGCATCGATGCTTTCACCAGCAAGCAGGTGTGCAGCCATGGCTTCGAGCTGCTGCGCCTGATGGTCGGTCAGCTGGATGCTTTTGCGGTGCGCCAGAAATTCCTGGCCCAGTGCGTCGCGCAAGATCGCCAGGTCTTGTTCAAACGGGGTCTTCAAGTCATGCAAAGAAACCGCTTCAGCCAGTTGCTGGGGCAACAGCGCATCACCTTGTGCCAGCAGAGCCGACAAGCGGGTCTCAAGGTCATGCAAGGCCGTGGGCGTGTGGATAAAACCAAACTGGTTGAGCAAGCCCTTGCAAGTGTGAATGTCGCGGTAAAGGTTGTTGGCCTTGGTTTGCGGATCAAGCGTGGTCTGGAGCAAGAGCGGCAACCGGTGGTTGACAAATTCACCCCAGGCATCCAGCGCATCAAAGAAACTGCGGCTGTCAGACACCACCGAGACGATGAAGGCCTGGCGGCTGCGTTCGCTTTGCAGCATGGTTTGCAGCCGCTGCTCTTCGGTGATGTCGGTCAGCACCACCATGGTTTTTCCGTTGCCCAGCAGTTTGTAGTCGGCTTTGAGCAAGCGGTCGCCACGCGCCAGTTCGCTGGGCAGCAGGCTCAGCATGCTCTCGCGCACCACCGGCTCTGGCTCGGCCAGCGCGGCGGCGATCACCTCGCCAAAGAGTTCGGCTTGCGCGCTGTCCTGACCCACCAGCACCTGAGCCGCGTTGCGTCCCGCTGGTGAGCAGCCCAGCATGCTGTCACAGGCACGGCTGGTCTCCAGGTCAATCACCAGGTCTGCGCCGAATGACAGAAACCCTTGCCCCGAGTGGTTGAGCAAATCACTCACCCGTTGTTGCCCCTGCAAGGCGGCTTGTTCCGACTGCTTGAGCTGCGCCTGGGTGGACTCGATCACCTGAAGGGCAGACTCTTTGGCCGCCAGCAGTTCCTTGAGGCTTTCCACCTGGGACTGGATCAGCGAGAGTAATTTGTTGAAGTTGGCGGCAACCAGGCTCAGCTCATCGTGGCCGCCTATGTCAATGCGCGTGGCCCAGCTGGACGACCCGTCCAGCACCTCCAGTTGCCTGGCGAACCGACGCAGGCGGCGCACCAGCATGAAATTCAGCGTCAGGCCCAGCAAGGTGGTCATGAGCAAAGCCGTCCACAGCAACTGCTGGCGAACCTGCTGAAACAACTGCACACCCTGGCGGTGCACGGTGCGTGGCATGTCCAGAGAAATGAGCCCAAGCTCGCCCTGCAAGATGTCTCGCACCGGGTAGAAGATGTTGACCACCTCGTCATCCAGCGAGGTCCAGAATTCACCGCTGCCAATCGTCCCCGGCTTCAGAATGTTGCGCCATGGGGTCAACCCTGTGGGCAGGCCCGCTTGCGCCTTCAGGTCAAACGACAGCTTGGTCTGCTCGCGCAGTTTCTGGATGCGCGTCGCATCCAGCAAACGCCCCAGCAGCACCGTGCCCACCACATCGTTGAGTGCATCGGTATGGACAATGCCCGCCCAGCAGATTTGCATCAGGCCCGCATCGGTCTTGATCAGGCCGCATTGCGCCAGTTGGGTGTTGGTTTTGATGTGCTGGAAATAGGCACTGTTTTGCGGGGTAAAGATGTTCAGCGTGGCATCCTCGATCTGGATCGCGCTGTAGGTCAGCAAACGGCCATCTTTGCTAAAAACAGCGCTGAAGGCAATGTCTGCCGGGGCCAGACTCTCTGTGCCAATGTTGTCCTTGGCCCAACGTGCATCGGGCTTGAGGGCATAGCGGTACATGTCGTTCCAGACCGCCCAGTCCTTGGTCACATTCTTCAAGCTGGTGGCACTGGCCTCAAAGCTCTGCTCCACCCGGCCCATGTTGTCTGCAATGTCATCGCGTTCAATGGCTTCATAACTCTTGCTCATGCTTTGCTGCAGCAAGAACAGGCTCACCCCCGCCATCGCGCCAAAACACAGCACAAATGCCAGAAGAACCTTGAGACGTATGCCCATATGCAACCTCCATCCATTGTTGGCCCGATGCGGCAGCCTGTTGAAGGGGACAACAGCCACTGCATGCCTCCCAGCGCGGATTTGAATCCTCGCGCGGCTGGCTCAGAATAGCATGCGGGATGGTGCATCGCGTTGAGCGGGCTGGGTCAGCGGGGCGGTTCTGCAATCAAGCAGGCTTTGGCACTCGTTCTGATGGGGGGCTTTGCGCTTTGGTTTTTATAGGTCATTTTGGCCTATGGCGCTTATTCTGTTTGCGCAAGTAGCTACTTTAAATGTAGCTTTTGAGGTGTCATTCTGATCGATTTTCAGGTGAACACCACACGGGCGATTTGGCGATATACCTGGAGTCAATTGCTCAATTGCTACCGTGAATGGCTCGAACGTCTGAATTTACCGGCGCTGCGCGTCTTTCTCGCGCAGCGTACTGTGGAATGATGGGTTAGCCCAATTATCTCTTCCACGCCCACCCTCCGACATTGGGCCAAGCCTTTCTTGTCTCGATGCTGCACAACTTGGATTTTTCAAATGCAGCCTTAGAAATTCTCATGCGACCGTAGGCGTCACCTGTTATCGCAACCAAGTAAAAACCGTAGCCTTTGCGGACGGTGGTTGCATTAGTGCCTTTTGGGCTTACTACCAGTGCTTTGTTTTCGAGGGAGTTGATGTACGCGGAAAAGCAATGCTCGGACCTGAATACGCTGCCCTTCTCAGCCCCTTTCCATTCAACCGAAAAATCGTTGGCCACTTCGTAGTTGGGTCGGCCGTATTGAACTGTCCCTACGATTCCTTGTTCTGGATTATCTGGCGGGGTAAATGGGCAACCACTGTCACCCGGACAATCAGTGTCGCTCCGCGAAAATTGTGCATTACCGTCGACGCTTACCATTACTATTTCTTCGGGCATCCGAACCTGGTACCGCGTTAACCCGAACAATTTTTCAAGAAAATCATTCTCCACCTGAATTGACCAGCTACCCCAATACCGAATTGCTGGTTTGAACTTGGAATAGTCGGCCTGTAATTCTTGGAGGTTGGAGTAAATATCCGGGTAGCTGAATCGAACTGCCGCATCAATGATTTCTCGCTCTCCCACGTATTCCAATCTCTTCCATGAAAACCCTGTGAAGTTGCCAGCTTCATAGAGTGAAAAAGGCAAGAGCAACATTATGAAGATCAGACGACGCATAGCATTGGGCTAACGTGATTTACAACGCAGGGTGCTCCAAATGAATGTGAACTTCTCTGCATCAAAAAAGGCCTCGAAGTTTTCTGTGATTGCATAGTCAGCTGCAATAAAAATAGCAAAAAACCCGGCAGTTTCTGAAAATGGACAGGAAGCATTCATGGCCTGATTGTGCCCTCGGCGCAATGCATTGGGTTTCTCCCAAACCTGGGATTTGATGACATCTGTTGTTTGTTCAATGGCATCTCAAATGTTCTATGTGTTTTAGGCCTCTAGCGCTTATCCAGTAAGCGCAAGCAGCTACGTTAAAAGGAGTATTTCGGCAAGCTTTCAAGAGGACACCACAGGTGCAACTTGGACACATACCCGGAGTCAACGGCTACCGCAAAAGGCTCCAAACCAAACGGCATGAATCCGTGCCGCTCATAAAGTGACTGAGCAGCCGTATTGCCCTCGGTGACCGTGAGTTGAACCAGCAACACGCCGGGCCTTGTCTTGGCGTAGGCCAGTGTCGTGGCGAGCAACGTTGAGCCGAGACCCCGATGACGTTGCTGGGTTGGCACATACATGCCGAAGAGCGTGGCCTTGTGTTTGGCTTTTTCGCGCTTCTCGAATGCCAAGCCTGCCACGCCAGAAAGCACACCGTTGGTGAAGCAGCCAAAGACGATCTCTTTGGGCATCTCGCCCGTGGCGAGGCGATCCTCCCACCAGGCGACGGGCAATTGGGCGCGTTCAGCAGCGCTGGATGTGAAAGCGTCTGGATGCCGGGCATAGGCTTCAAGCATGAGTGCCCGGTATTCAGCGGCGTGCTGAGGGGTAAGGCGGGTGGGGGGCATGTTGGGTTAACGTCGGCGCTGCCCGGCGCGCAACCAGTGCCGCGCAGCGGCAGCCTTCGGTTGCGTGTCCGCGCCGAGCAAATTGTTAAATGGCGTTGTTCGCATTTACTAAACCCTTCGCTTCGATTGCCAATCTTTCGAGTTCACCGAGTCCCGTCTCGATACCAACTTGAACGCTCCACTCCTCGGGCGCACCAGGAAGGCCTCGGAGCTTCACCTGAAAAGTAACTGAACCCAAGGCCGTGCAGGTGACGGACAAACCTAAATCGCCTTCCAAAGAAGCCCAAGTTATTGCTCCCTTCCAGGGCGCTCGATGCTCGCCAAGGTTGGCGAAAAAGAAAGCGAGATCGGGTGCATCCATTTCCGACCATAGCTGTGTATTGGCCGTTATCGAATACCCAGTGAGTTCGACAGGAAAGAAGCTGCCGTTTGGTTCGCCAATTTGGAGCACACGGTTTGAGGCGGTGGAGCGAATTGTGATCAAGGGTTCCATAGCCATTTAACGTTTGAATTCAGTGGACCAGCCAGCGCAGCTGGCGCAGGTCCGCTGCAATGAATGGTGTGCGCCCAGCATGGGCGCGAACTTATGGGGTGAAAGTCCCCTGTGGGAGAACCGAATTGGACTCATAGAGAGCAATCTTAACCACTAGCCGACGGCGTGTCCGTAATCGTCTATCAACGATTACGGAGGGGCTGACCCGCGAGGGGTAGTCTGGAGGAAGCCCGAGTGCAAATGTGCGAGACGACGAACAGAAACCGCATAGAAGGCCCAGAGCGCCGAGGCAAGCTGGCACATGACAGCAAAGCCCAACGGTTCGATGCCTACGGTAAATGCGGCGTTTGTGCACAGAAAGTTTGCGACCCTTACCTGGGGAGATCTGCACCGCGTGCGGTGCAAATGGATGACGGCATGACCCGGATCGGTTCCACCGGGAAACCAAGACTCAAGTGCCGTGGCGAGCTGCCCGCCACGTGTCGAAGAAACTGGCAGCAACGTCATTCATGAACACAGCGCGACTTGCAGCAATGTGAGCCGTGACGATGCAGAAGTCAGCAGCGGCCGTAGTAGGTGTTCAGGAGTCGGGATACCGAAGGGCCAAACAATGAGACACAAGGAGCAGACGTGAAAGCCTTGACCAAATCGACCAAGCCCGAACGGGTGAGATGCGGGCGGCGGCCAACACGCACCGAGCCTTGACACAAGACGAAGTGAAAGCAAAGTGACAACTGAACTGCTTGAAGCCGTACTGACCAGCGACAACCTGACGCAGGCATGGAAACGAGTGAAGGCCAACAAAGGCGCGCCGGGCATTGACGGCATGACCATTGACGACTTCCCTGACCATGCACGCGCACACTGGCCAGCCGTGCGACAGCAGATCAGAGAAGGGCGATACCAGCCGCAGCCAGTGCGCAGGGTGGAAATACCCAAGCCCGGCGGCGGCAAACGCCTGCTGGGTATCCCCACCGTCATGGACCGGGTCATCCAGCAGGCTATCGCCCAAGTGCTCACGCCGATATTCGATCCGAGCTTCTCGGATTCGAGCTTCGGTTTCCGACCTGGCCGCAATGCACACCAGGCGATCAGGCAGGTGCAAGCGACTGTGAAGGACGGCAAAAGCATCGCAGTGGACATCGACCTGGCCAAGTTCTTCGACACCGTCAACCATGACGTGCTGATGAACTTGCTGGGTCGAACCATTGCCGACAAGCGACTGCTGCGCCTGATCGGGCGCTACCTGCGCGCCGGAGTGCTGGTCGGTGAGCATGTGGAGCCGAGCGAAGTGGGCACCCCACAAGGTGGGCCACTCTCGCCACTGCTGGCAAACATCCTGCTGCACCAGCTTGACATTGAGCTGGAGAAGCGGGGACACCGCTTTGCACGTTACGCCGATGACATGGTGATTCTTGTCAAAAGCGAACGCGCGGCACAGCGGGTGATGGACTCCATCACGCGTTATCTGGAAACCACCCTCAAACTCAAAGTCAACTTGGCCAAAAGCAAAGTGGCACCGATGAGCGAATGCGCCTTTCTGGGCTTCACGATCAAGGGCAAGAAAATACGCTGGACTGACAAGGTCTTGGCAAACTTCAAGCACCGGATCAAAGAGCTGACCGGGCGAAGCTGGGGCGTTTCCATGGAATACCGGCTGCGAAAACTGGGGCAATATCTTCGGGGCTGGACGGCGTACTTTGGCATCAGCCAGTACTACCGACCGGTTCCTGAACTGGACGAGTGGATCAGGCGGCGCATCCGCATGTGCTACTGGAAACAGTGGCGCTGGGCGCGAACCAAGATCAAGAATCTGCTGGCTTTGGGGGTTGACCTGAAGTCAGCGATTCAGCACGGTGTCAGCAGCAACAGCTACTGGCAGATGTCCAGAACACCAGTGATCAAGCAAGCGATATCCAACGCGTGGCTAAAGGAGCAAGGTTTGCTCAGTGTGAAGGACCTGTGGTGCAACGCACAGGGCTATACGGGAAAGAGGAGGAAAACTTCGTCGAGCGTGCCAACTTGTTGAACCGCCCACTGCGGACCCGCATGGTGGGTGGTGTGGGGGCTGGGAGTTAGAGACTCCCGGCTACCCGATGTGCGTCATTGCCACTGGCTCAGCTCTTTAAGACTAGCAAAACTTCCATTGAACCGAGGGAGTTGAGGCACCGCCGCGATATCAGCAACTAGTTCCGAACTTGCTTGCTTCATTGGAGTTGCGCGCAGTTTGTACGGACCACCCGGAAGATCCCAGTCAAAAACGTACAACCCGACTGCCGCGTAGTCGCTCCACACTTTCTCCGTTCCAGTGTGTGGGCTGGGAATAGCTTCCGTGATTGCCGAGTGCTTCGCGTGATGGGTTGTCACGGGAGCTGGGAAAAATCCTTCACCGGCTGTCGCAAAGAGCGCGATATTTCCATCGGTGTCCCTGGCAAGCCAGTCAAACTCAATTCCGTCGAGATCGGGGTGCATAGCTGCCTCTATGACGCACAACGTTGGAAATGTGCGGCGCACGCGAAGCGGGTGTCCGTACGATTGAGGCGGTCTGTCGCGGATCGCAACACCTCTTGGCGCGTATTCTGTCTATCCACAATCGTCCCCTTTTTGGTCAACAGCCTACGTAGCTGTGTCACTTCGTCCGTGTCAAAAGCTTGCTTTTGTCCGTGCGCTGTGTCGCAGCTACGCACGCTACCAGAAAATCGTCGCTGTATAAATACCCAGCATATGTGCTAGTGCCACCGTTCTATCCGTCGATCGACCGTGATTTACACCGCAAGGTGCTGCAAATTAAAGTGACAAGTTCAATCTGAAAATGCGTCTTTCCGCAAACTGCCATTGAAGACTTAGCTGCAATAAAAATAGCATCAAACCCGGCAGTTTTTGAAATTTGACTTGAAGCACTCATGGCTTGATTGTCTTCCAGGCGCAATGCCTTGTGCATCCCCCAAACGGGGGATCTCAATGCGTCTGTTGATTGCTCAATAGCATCTTAAGTGCTTTATAAATTTTAGGTTTCTAGCGCTTATTCAGTAAGCGTAAGCAGCTATAAAAAATGTAGTATTTTGAGTCACGCATTACAGACCAAACAGCGCGCTCACTCACCTACACAGCTTGCTGCCTCAGCCTGCATCATCCAACGCCTCAAGTGCCGCAGTGACAACCCGTTGCGCCTCTCCAATCAGTTCAGCAGGGTGGCCTTTGGCGACCAGTTGTTTGGTGTGGTTGGCGGACAGCTTGCTGGCGTTTTGCAGGCAGGCCCGCACCAGCAGCACCAGGTCGTTGTTGTTCATTGCCCCTGGCAACGCATTGAATTCACTTTGCAGTGTCCACGTGTAGCGCAAGAAGCCTGCAGTCTGACTCTGGAGCGCTGGCGATATGAAATTGCAACGGGCCGATGGACTCCGAGTGCGCATTGATCCAGTAACCCTGGTAGGTGTAGGAGTCTGGTAAATCCTTTGCTTGAATGGAAATTCTTGTGTGCTGCGCAAAGCGTGCAGTCGTCGCTTCTTGGATACCTGTCACTTTGCCGAGGCTTTCGGCCATACGCTGCAAGGGCCCCAAAACCTCAGACGGGTTGGCGAACAAGGTCGCCAATTCTTTTGTCTTGCTGCTAGCCAGAAGACCCGCTGCGTGGATTCCACACGACTCTTTGGCTATTGCGTTTGACAAGGTGGCCAAGAGAAAAATGGGTAAAAGTGTGTATCGAATGTGCATGGGTTTGATTTGTTGGAAATGTGGTTGACGTTCACGGCCTGAGACGCTGCGCGCCATGTCAGGTTTTGGCGCTTGCACTGAGATCTTTCCATAACGGTAACTGGTGCTTCTTGCGTCCAATAGCGTAGTAGATGGCCATGAAGAAGCCAAAGCACAACCCCGCAAGGCCTGCGTCGAGCGAAATGTTAAGTTTGGCATTGCGAAGTGTGATCGGTTGGCCAGCTTGCAGTGCTTAGCCCACAAAAACGTACTGGCCTTTGATTTTCTTGGGAGTCATCAAAGCGAAATCCGGAAAGATTTGTTCCCTGACATACCAGACAAAAGCAGTGATTCCGATGGCAATGGAAATACCGATGGATGAGGCAATTGGGCTGGACGAAAAATCTTCAAATGCTTTCGGCAGTTGAATGATCGACAGCAAAATGTAGGCGTTGTATGCCCCCACGCGATTGGTGTGGAAACCCCAGGCAAACAGCAGCGGGATAGAGGTCATCAGAATGCCTGTAATCCACTTGGCGTTTGGCCCGATCTTGGCTCCGAGGTCAAAGCCAAGCCAAAAGGCAATCATGGTCTGAATCAACATCAAGATAATGAGAATGTTGACTTTTTGGTGATGTTTTTTGCAGCGTTTGGGATCAGGGTATGAGGCAATAAAGTGTGCGAGCTGATGATCTTTGATGCCATGATTGGAGAGCAGTTCAAATACCCTGGCCTTCATCGTGCCCGACGCTAGAAGCGTATTGACCTTGGCTTTGATTTCAGATTTTTTCATCACAAGATTTCTTCCTGCGCTGCGATAAGTCCAGCAACAGTTGCGGTGGTTGGGGGAGTGGCTAAGTAGGCGCTATGTGCTGATTCTCACGTCGGCACCATTTTCTGAATATCCCCCAAACAGGGGATTTGGTGGTGTAAATGACTAGTGCGTCGTGGGATTCATTTCATATGCCATTTAAGCCTATAACGCTTATAAAGTAATCGTCAATAGCTATTGAAGATGTAGCAACTTTGTTAAACAAAGATGAGTTGCTTTCGTGCGCATTGATCTTGAGCGCATCATGATAAGTATCGGATATTGATACCTTGCATCTCTATTCATCAGACTTCACATGAAAAAAGAGACTATTTGGCCTGACGCAGCCCACACTTGCGCCCATGTTCAACAACTCTTCAAGGAAACGTATGCAAACCTCAACTCAAATGCTGATTCACCGTGATTCCAAGGCCTGGGTGCTGCAGGTGTGGGTGTCGTTTGGTCTGGCGGTGTTTTTGTGTGGTGTCGGGCTGGCCTGGTTGCCAGGCAAGGATCTGGATCGGGCGTTCATGGTGATGGGTTATTTCTTCTGCCTGTCGGCGGCGTTTGTGCTGGCCAAGTTTGTGCGCGACAACGAGGCCGCCCAGGCCGAGGGGCGGGTGGTTGATACCCCGCTGTTCAAGTTGGTGGTGTGGGGCGGCTTCTTTCTGGCCATGACACTCACCGGCTGGGGCTTGCTGCGCATGGAGGTGAATGAGGCCTATAAGGCGTTTCTGGGGGTGAGCTGGCTTTACCTGATCACTTGTACCTTTACCTTGGCCAAGACGCTGCGTGACCGCCATGAAGCTGACTTGAGCGAGGCACGTTTGCAGCATCAAATGCCTCGTGACAAGCGCGACGTTTTGGCGTAAAACCTGATATATCAGGAGATCATCATGAAACATAAATTTGCTACATACTTAATAGCTGCTTGTGCAATATCTATAAGCGCTACAGCCTCATTTGATGCGCAATCCCAAAGCGAGGTATCGGCCCTGAGTGCGGTGTTTGCCATGCCGGTGGCCTCGGTGGTTGCCGGGGCCAGTGCGGCCGCTGGTGCGATGGTGGCCATTCCGGCGGTGTTGTCTACGGCTGGGGCTGTGCTGGTGGTCAAGGCGGTTGAAGTCTCGGCGCGTGGCACGGTGTATGTGCTGGAGCGCGTCTCGGATGGTGTGCAGGTGAGTGTGGAGGTGCTCGGCCAGAGTGTTGCCGCCGTGTCGGTGGGTGTCGGTACGATGGCCACCGTGAGTGTGGTGGGAGCCGGGGTGTTGCTGTCTGTGGCGGGGGAGGTGATTGCGTTCATCCCCAATGAATTGGGTAAAGCCTTGCTGCATAACGAACGGGTGACCAAATGAGCACGCTGTTTTCATCTCATCAGGTCAGCTGGCGCAAGATGCTGGCGCTGGCCTTGTTGGCCCTGGGTTTGCTGGGGAGCCTTCAGACGGCTCACGCCGGGCGACCCTGCGACACACCTAAGCCGCCCAAGTTGCAGACGGTCACCCAGGCACTGGCGCTGGCGGAGCGTACGCTTCACGCGCTGGATGCCAGCGGAGCCCAGGTGGTGATACTGGCGCGGGCTGGGCAAGACCTGACAAGTTATGGCTTGCATTACTCGCATCTGGGTTTTGCTTACCAGCAGCCTGATTCGCAAGGCCATAGCCAGTGGCGGGTGCTGCACAAGCTGAATCAGTGTGGCACGGCGGTGTCTGACATTTACCGCCAGGGCTTGGGTGAGTTTTTTATGGATGATTTGTGGCGTTTTGAGGCTGCCTGGGTGGTGCCCACACCCGAGGTGCAAACCCGGTTGTTGGCGCTGCTGCGTGATCAGCCCCGAGCTGTGTCACTGCATCACAGGCCCTACAGCATGGTCAGCTACGTGTGGGGGCAAAAATACCAGCAATCCAACCAGTGGGCGATTGAAACCATGTCGCTGGCCATGGCACCAGAGCTGGGCATGGGCCCACCCACGCGCGAACGTGCGCAAGCCTGGATGCAGCTCACGGGCTACCAGCCCAGTGTGCTGAAGATTGGTGCGTTCACACGCTTGGGTGGGCGCATCACGTCCGCCAACGTGGCGTTTGATGACCACCCCAATGAAAAACGGTTTAATGATCGTATTGAAACCGTCACGGTGGATTCGGTGTTTGCATGGATGCAGCGTGCGGGCTTGACCCGTCAGCCGGAAGTGAACTTGCGCTGACATGTATTTGTCACATGAGTGTCACATGAAGTCGTCACAATTGGCAGAATTGACACACCTTGATCTGCACGATGGCCGTTTCACCTTCTCCAGTTTCCCCCATGCCAACGCCTGTTGATACCCGCTGGATCGACCGTGACATGAGTCTGCTGGCGTTTAACGCCCGCGTGTTGCACTGGGCACAAAAGCCAGACGTGCCCTTGCTGGAGCGGCTGCGCTACTTGTGTATTGTGTCGTCCAATCTGGATGAGTTTTTTGAGGTACGGGCCGCGCTTTACACCAGCCTGGCCAAGCCCAAAGCCGATCTGAGTGCCATTGATGCGCAAGCGCAAGAGGCCCTGAGTTTGGTAGCTCATAGTTTGGTGGCGACCCAGTACACGCTGTACAACGACGTGTTGTTGCCCGCTTTTGCCAAAGAAGGTATTCGCGTGGTGTCGCACAGTGAGCGTACGCTGGCGCAGCAACGTTGGGTGAAGTCATTTTTTGAGCGCGAAGTGCGCCCATTGCTATTGCCGGTGGGGTTGGACCCGGCGCATCCGTTTCCACAGGT
The DNA here is from genome assembly GCF_019973615.1 of Rhodoferax lithotrophicus. Taxonomy (GTDB): domain Bacteria; phylum Pseudomonadota; class Gammaproteobacteria; order Burkholderiales; family Burkholderiaceae_C; genus Rhodoferax; species Rhodoferax lithotrophicus. Next base: position 1,579,101 of record NZ_AP024238.1, read on the forward strand.
GGCCAACAAGTCGCTGAATTTCATTGTGCGTTTGTCCGGCCATGATGCGTTTGGCCGCGAGAATGAGATTGCCATTGTCAAAGTGCCGCGCAGCTTGCCGCGTTTTATCCGCTTGCCAGAGAAACTCTCGGGCAAGCGCACGCTGTTTGTGTCGATTTCAAGTGTTATCCGCAGTCACCTCAAAGACCTGTTTCCAGGCCGTACGGTGGGAGATTTTTCGCAATTTCGCGTTACCCGTCACTCAGACTTGTCGGTCGATGAAGAAGATGTCAAAAACCTGCGCACCGCGCTGCGCCAGGGTCTGGATCACCGTAACTATGGTCAGGCCGTGCGTCTGGAGGTGTCGGCGGGTTGTGCCGAGTCTTTGTCTGATATGTTGTTGCGCCAGTTTGAGCTGCCGACCTCTGCGCTGTACCGGGTGCATGGCCCGGTGAACCTGGTGCGGTTGAACCAGTTGATTGATCTGGTGGATCAGCCCAAGTGGTTGTTCCCTTCTTATGAGCCCAGTTTTCCACAGCAACTGGCTCCGAACACGCCGATTTTTGAGCAGCTTCAAGCCGGTGACGTGCTGATTCATCAACCTTACGAGAGTTTTGACGGGGTTCTGGCCTTTTTGCGCGAAGCTGTGAATGATCCTGATGTGTTGGCCATCAAGCAAACCATTTACCGCACCGGGTCGGACTCGGCGCTGATGGAGTTGCTGCGCCAGGCGGTGCAGCGTGGCAAAGAAGTGACCGTGGTGGTGGAACTCAAGGCCCGCTTTGACGAAGAGGCCAACATCAACTGGGCCGAAAAGCTGGAATACATCGGCGCGCAGGTGGTGTATGGCGTGGTGGGCCTGAAAACCCATGCCAAGATGCTGCTGGTGTCGCGCCGGGAAGGGCGCAGCATTTGCCGCTACGCACATTTGTCTACCGGTAACTACAACCCGAAAACGGCGCGGCTGTATACGGATATGAGTTATCTGACGCGTGACCCCAAGATTACCCAGGACATTGAAGCCGTTTTTGGCCTGCTGGCCAACCAGAGCCGTATTCCGCGCCTGAACAAGCTGATCCTGGCCCCATTTGCCTTGCAGCGCAGCCTGATTGAGCTGGTGGATAAAACGGCCAAGGCCGCTGCAGCAGGTGTGACAAGCCGCATCATTCTGAAGATGAATACGCTCACGGATGAAAAATTGATGGAAGCGCTGGTGCGTGCTGGTCAGGCCGGGGTGGCGGTAGATCTGATCGTTCGCGGAGCCTGTATGCTGCCCGCGCAGCGAGTCGGCTTCACGGACAACATACGTGTGCGCTCCATCATCGGGCGGTTTCTGGAGCACTCCCGGGTGTTTTACTTCCAGATGGGTACGCAGGAAACCTTGTATCTGTCCAGCGCCGACTGGATGAGCCGCAACATGTTGCGCCGGGTAGAGCTGGCTTGGCCGGTAGAAAACGCGGTCTTGCGTCAACGCGTGGTGGACGAGTGCCTGAACACCTATTTACACGACACGGTGGATGCCTGGACGATGCACCCCGACGGTCATTACACCCAGGTCAGCCCGACGCGCAGTCGTCTTGCCGCCAAGACAAAAGCTACTTTGGGTGCACAAGGCAAGCTGATGGCAATGTATTCAGCCAAAGCGTGAATACCTCTATAAGTGGTTTGACATGGATCTGATTTTGTGGCGACATGCGCAAGCCTTTGATGCCTTGCCTGGCTTTGATGATGCTTCGCGTGCACTCACGCCCAAGGGCGAGGGGCAGGCGGCCCGGGTAGCCAAGTGGCTTGACCGCCAGTTGCCTGAGAGTACACGTGTGCTGGTCAGCCCGGCCAGGCGGGCCGAGCAAACGGCCAAAGCACTCGGGCGCAAATACAAGCTGCGGGATGAACTGGTGCCAGAAAGCTCGGCCGATGAATTGCTGGCGCTGATCAAATGGTCGCCAGATGTCGGACCACCGCACAAAGGTGCGGTGTTATTGGTAGGACATCAACCTGTTTTAGGTCAGTTGGCCGCCCGTTTGCTGGGGAGCTCCGAGGCTGTGTGTGACATCCGCAAGGGCGCTGTGTGGTGGTTGCGCAGCCGCGCACGCGAAGACCAGTGGAGTACCTCATTACTCACGGTGATCAGCCCCGAATTGATTTAGCCGTTCAGTTTGGGATCACTTGGCATCTTTAGGCCGGCCGGTTTTGATGGTGGGGACATTGCTCAAGGCAAGCTTGTAAGCAATGTCGCTCATGGCTGCCAGCGCTTTGATACCAGCGCGGAGTAATTCACTTTTCTTCACGGATTGCCCTAGTTTGCCCGCGCGCAGTTTGAGGCTGTCAATGGCGGCGTACTCGTCTTTGGGCATGGTGAAGCTGTCGCGCACCAGTTTGGATTTTTTCACCTTGATCACTTCCACTGGAACCGTCACCGGCTTGGATGCAGTTGGTTTGGCAGCAGCAGGTTTGGTTGTCACAGGTTTAGCTACAGCAGGTTTAGCTACAGCAGGTTTAGTCACAGCAGGTTTAGTCACAGCAGGTTTAGTCACAGCAGGTTTAGTCACAGCAGGTTTAGTCACAGCAGGTTTAGTCACAGCAGGTTTAGTCACAGCAGGTTTAGTCACAGCAGGTTTAGTCACAGCAGGTTTAGTCACAGCAGGTTTAGTCACAGCAGGTTTGCGCACCACGGTTTTACTGACGACCACAGGTGCTGCCTTGGGGGTGACTTTTTTTACGCTGGTTTTGGCACTGGATTTAGCCGGGGCGCTTTTGACCGCTATCTGAGTTTCAGGTTGAGTGACTGCGGGCTGGGTTTCGACGAGGGCTTTTTCGGTGACGGGTTGCGTGGTTGATGTGGTGGTCGCCATAAAGTTCCTTTGAAGTTGAAAGATATAAACAGTTTATACCGTTTATATCTTTTGTCAAATCAAATCAAAGCACCACCAGCTCAAACGTCCAGTCGGTCTTTTGCCAAGCCAGGCACTCTTGGCGCAGAAGGTGCGCCGATTGCGGAAACTGCATGCTCCAGCTGTTGCTCACGGTCAGGCTAAGGCGTTGCCGCTGCTCGTTGCAACTCAAGGCCATATCCTGAATCTGCGGGCTTTGCCGGGCATGGCACAAAATCACAGCCAGGCGCAAGGACAGCAGCAGTTTGATGGAATCGGGTTCATCAAAATCGGCATCCAATTTTTTGAGCTTGCCACGGTGGCCAAGCACCAGCAGCCCCAGCCGATAGAGTTCTGTCATGCTGAAGCCAACGGTGTCGGCGTTTTCGAGAATGTAGGCACCGTGTTTGTGGTAGTCGCTGGTGGAAATGGCCATGCCAATTTCATGCAGCAAAGCAGCCCAACGTAGCTTGCGTTTGAGTTCGGCTGTGCGGGTAGATGGGGCCGGCAAGATGTGTTCAAGCAAGCGGCCAGCAACTTGGCTGACCCGTTCTGCCTGTGCGCTGTCGATGGCAAACTTTTGCGACAAGCGCTGCACCGAGGCATCCCGTGCATCGGTATCATGGCCATCACGTTCAACCATCTCCAGCAGCACCCCATGACGTAGCGCACCTTGGGCGACATGCAGGGTGTCGATGTGCAGCAACGTCATCAGCCCGCGCAACACACTCACGCCGCCACCAATCACCGCGCGTCGGTCATCTTTCAGACCTTCGAGCTGCAACTTGCTGGCATTACCTGCACGCAGCATGCATTTGACCAGCCAGTTCAAACCCTCACGACTGATCAGTCTGGCAGGCCAGCCGGCCATTTCAAGAACATCAGCCACTGCACCTACTGTGCCGGAAGCCCCATACGCACTGTCCCATTGGTTTCGCGGGTAATGGGTGAGCGCCTCTTCAAGCACGGCTTGTGCGGCAATTTCTGCGCGGTACATGGTGGTTTCCGTGAAGTCCCCTTTGGGAAAATATTTCATGGACCAAGCCACACTGCCCACCCGGAACGAGGCAGTTTGCAGGGTTTGTGTACCCGTGCCCAAAACCAGTTCGGTGGAGCGTCCCCCAATATCGATCACCAGGCGGCGTTCAGAATTTTGCGGTAACAAATGTGTCACGCCCTGGTAGATCAGGCGCGCTTCTTCGGTGCCGGCAATCACTTCAATGGGGTAGCCCAGAATCTGGCAGCCACGCTGGATGAATTCTTCCCGGTTTTTGGCTTCGCGCAGGGTTTGGGTGGCCACGGCACGCATCTGTTCGGGCTTGAAGCCGTTCAGGCGTTCGGCAAAGCGTGCTAAGCAGTCCCAGCCACGGTTCATGGCCTCTAGCGATAAATTGCGGTCTTCGTCAAAGCCGTTGCCCAGACGAACTGTTTCTTTGAGGTAATCCACGCGCTGCAGTTGGCCGTGGTCGTAGCGACCAATTTCTAGACGAAAACTGTTCGAGCCAAGATCAATGGCTGCCAGGAATGTACCGTGTTTCATGGTGTGAGTTTATGGATTTTGTGTGACAAAAAGATGTCAATTTCAAGACATTTGTCCGGTTTTTGAGGCCAGCAGGGTTTCAGCAGGTGTGTCATACAACTGCCATCAAAACGCCATGAGCCTGTCACTTGGTGTGGCGATCATTACCTTGTTCAACCAAGGAGTACGACATGAGAGATCTGCCTAACCCCACCTTTGCATTTTCCCCGGTTTCCCTGCCCAGGGGGTCACTTCACCGATCCGAAACGGGCCAGTTTGAAGCGTTACCTTCGGCTTCCAAAGTGGAGCGCGCTGGTCTGCTGGTGTCGTGGGCCCGACATGCAGACGAAGTCCGGCAGGCCCAACGTCTGAGGTACCGGGTTTTTGCAGACGAAATGGGTGCCCGCCTGACCACACCGGTGGCCGGACACGACATTGACCTGTTTGACAATTACTGCGAACACTTGCTGGTGCGTGATCAGGCCACCGAAGAGGTGGTGGGTACCTACCGCGTGCTCACACCCGCACAGGCCAAGCGTGTGGGCAGCACTTACAGCGATACCGAATTTGATTTGACTCGACTGCGCGGCTTGCGTGAGCGCATGGTGGAGTTGGGACGTAGTTGCGTGCACCCGGACCATCGACATGGTGGCGTGATCATGGCGCTATGGGGTGCGTTGGCCGAATTCATGGTGCGTAATCAGCTCGACACCATGATTGGCTGCGCCAGTATTCCCATGCTGCACAACGGTATCGTCAGCGGTGATGTGGCTGCCAGTATTTGGCAACAACTGAAAACCACGCAACTGGCACCGATTGAGTTGCATGTGCGGCCACGTTTGCCTTTGCCGGTGGAGCATCTCAACTGTTTTCTGGACGTTGAACCCCCGGCATTGATCAAAGGCTATTTGCGTCTGGGGGCCAAAGTGCTGGGCGCGCCAGCCTGGGACCCGGATTTCAACAGTGCTGATTTGCCCATGCTCATGCGCCTTACCGATTTGCCAGCGCGCTATCGCAAGCATTTCCTGGGTTGATTACAGCGTCGTTGATTCACTGCGTACGACATGTCTTCAGTCCATAAACAGAATGGGGTGTCAATTTTTGCCCACAATTCTGCGGCTGTATTCACAAAACTGTCACATCACGTTCATACGATCACGCTGGTTTGCAGCCGTCGCACGTGGTGCACGGTGCGTGCACTTCTCAACGATTAATTTTTGGAAAATCATGTCTCATTTGCCTCAACCTTCACGCCGTCAGGCACTCAAGTTTTTAGCCAGTGCACCCATTTTGCCACTCGGAGCCATGTCGGTCAGCTCACTGATGGCTGGCTGCGCCACATCGGGTGCAAGTACTGCGCCTGTGGGTGGGGCATCGGCCTCTGCAACGTTTACTTCCATGGCTGCACCTACGTTGGCCAACCCTGCTGCCATGGCCGCAACCACGGTGGCTTCGAGTCTGAAGGTGGGCGGCACCACCCAAGCACTGGCACACCAGTCATTTTTCATCACCGGTGACCGCGTGCCCGATGGTCAGGGTGGTTCCGTGGTGGCTGGTGGTTACTTCGACATCGTGAATCGCCCGATCATGGACAAAACGGTCGCTGGCAAAGAGCGTCAATTTTTCTCGGATTGCCCGGACGGCACGTCCTTGTTGCAGTTGCCCAAGACAACGGTCAAGGGTATCAAGGGCAAAGCGGTGTTTGCGGTGGTGCAGTTTGAGTACGTGACCCGTGATCAGGCAGGAAATGACCGTTATGGCACATTGCCATCCCCCATGGCGGTGCTGACACTGGATCAGGATCAGGCCACCGGTCAACTAAGGTTGGTGAAATACCACAATGTAGACACTTCGGAAGTGAATGGCTTGTGGATCACCTGTGCGTCCAGCCTGTCCCCCTGGAACACACACCTGTCCAGCGAAGAATATGAGCCGGATGCCTTTGCCGTGGCCAATGACAAGCGTTTTAAGGCCTTCAGCAAGAGTCTGTTTGGTGATGAATCCGTGGCCAACCCGTACCATTATGGGCATCTGCCAGAAGTCACCGTCAATTCGGATGGCACAGCCACCATCGTCAAGCATTTCTGTATGGGCCGTATTTCCCGTGAACTGGTGCAAGTGATGCCTGACCAGCGTACTGCCTTGATGGGGGACGACTACACCAACGGCGGTCTGTTCATGTTTGTTGCTGACAAAGCGGCGCAGTTGTCCGCGGGTACCTTGTATGTGGCCAAGTGGACGCAAACATCAGGTGCAGGCCCAGGCAGTGCCACGCTGTCGTGGATCAAGTTGGGCCATGCCAGTAGCAAGGAAATCGAGGCCTTGGCCAATACGCTGAAACCCACAGACATCATGGAAGTCAAAACCACAGACCCGATGGATGCCAGCTTTACCAAAATTCAATACTCCGGCAAAACCAACTGGGTCAAGCTCAAGTCGGGTATGGACAAAGCAGCAGCCTTTCTTGAAACCCACCGCTACGCCGCACTCAAGGGAGCCAGTATGGGCTTCACCAAGATGGAAGGCACCACGCTCAACATCAAGGACAAAGTGGCTTATTCGGCCATGAGCTACATCCAGGCCTCCATGGTGGATGGTTCTAGTGACATCAAGGTGCAAGGCCCCAAAGCCGGTGCTGTGTATGCATTGAACCTTAAAGGCGGACAAAACGACCTGTCAGGCACAGCGATTGCCAGTGACTGGGTGGCGGTGGACATGGCCGCCCCGGAAGCTCTGGTGGGTGAAGATTTGGTCACGCCGGATGCCTTGGGCAACACCGCACACGCCGACAAGATTGCCAACCCAGACAACATCAAGTTCTCAGAAAAACTGCGCACGCTGTTCATTGGCGAAGACAGCGGCATGCACGTCAACAACTTCTTGTGGGCTTACAACGTCGACACCAAGGAGCTTTCACGCATCCAGTCTTGCCCGGCGGGTGCTGAATCCACCGGTTTGGGGGTTGTGGATGACCTCAATGGCTGGACTTACATCACCAGCAACTTCCAGCACCCTGGTGATTGGGACAAAAAACTGCACAACAAGGTGGAAGCCACGCTAGACCCGCTGGTACGGGCCAACTTCAAAGACCGTTTTGGTGCGGCCGTGGGTTACCTGAGCGCCGGTGGCAAGGCGATCAAACTGAGCTAACTTTCATGAATCCAGGCCGACGCCCCGGATGATGAAAGAAACTTGAGGGAGGAGGTGCTGAGGTAGAAGTCGAGAAAATTCTTTGGGGCTGGCACCCCGATAGCTAACTTGACTCACCCACACCGACTCGTACCCCGAATTGACTCCATCGGTTTTGCCGATGAGATCTCACGTTAAACAGGGCTGCCGGGCGCAAGGCCGGACAAGCAATTTCGGTGGGGTACCCCGGCACCTCCAGTTTTGAAGTTTACCTTTCAACTGGAGGATATCGATGGAACTTACCCCCATCTACAAGCGCGTGATTGGCCTGGACGTGCACCAAGCCCAGATCAGCGGCTGCGCCATCGTGGAGCAAGCCGATGGCACTGTCAGCGTCGAGCGGCACGAGTTCGGCGGCTTCAAGCGCGACCGCAAAGCGCTGGCCGAATGGGCGCACTCGATCAGCCCGGATGTGGTTGTCATGGAGAGCACCGGCATTTACTGGAAAAGTCCATTTGCAGCCCTGGAGTCAGTGGGCATCATCGCTTGGGTGGTCAATGCCCGCCACGTCAAAGCGGTGCCGGGTCGCAAAACCGATGTGGCCGATGCGCAGTGGCTGGCCACACTGGCGCGCGCCGGGCTGCTGCGGGCCTCCTTCATTGCCAAAGCTGACCTGCGCAGCCTGCGCCATATTGCGCGACACAGACAAAAGCTCGGCGGCATGCTCGCCAGCGAGAAGAACCGGTTACACAAACTGCTCACCGATGCGGGTATCCGCTTGGGTGTGGTGGTGTCTGACTTGCACGGGCAGTCAGCACGCGCCATGGTGAAGGCCCTGATCGCAGGCAAAAGCGTGCCCGAGGTGCTGAGCTTGGCCAGTAATCGCTTGCGTGCCAGCCGCGAAGATATCTTTGAGGCGCTACAGGCTGAAGAACTCACACCAGCACATCGCTTTGTTCTCACCGAAATCATGGTGCATATCGAGGAGCTCGAAAACCGTATCGCCCGCTTTGATGCAGAGTTGCTGCGCTCTTTGCGGGATGCCGGTTATGGGGTACCTTTGCAACTGCTGCAAACCTTGCCGGGCATTGACCTGATGGGAGCGGCCATGCTGCTGGTGGAGATCGGTGTGGACATGAGCGTGTTTGGCAGTGCGCAGCGACTGGCATCCTGGGTGGGCATGTGTCCGGGCAACAACGAGTCCGCAGGCAAGCGCAAAAGTGGGCGCATCAGAAAAGGCAACGCCTGGGTGCGTCGGCTGCTGTGCGAGTTCGCGCAAGCTGCTGGGCGCAGTCGCTGCGCGCTCAAAGATAAGTTTCAGGCCCTCAACGTGCGCAAGGGGCACAAACGATCCATCGTGGCGCTGGGGCACAAGATGCTGCGCACGATCTATGCGATGCTGCGCAAAAAGACGCATTACGTGGATAAAACAGTGGACTACGAGGCCTTGATGGTGGCGCGCAATGCGCCGCGCTGGTTGCAGATGTTGGTCAAGCACGGCTATGTGCCTGCGCACGCCTGATTTACTGACTTCTTGAGATTAACGTGTCTTGCGTATGGCTTGGTCGGGTCAGGGGTTTGCTCGTCTGACGGTTGGGTTCTTTCACGTTAATCTGATCGATCCGGGTTATTGACCCATCAACTCGGCCGGATGTTTCTGGCCGGGTTGTTCGTCCATGTAACCCATGCCGTTTTTGATCCCTTTGCGGCCCAAAATCTGCCAGTTGGTGCGCTGATCTACCAGACGGGCCAGGAATTCCAGTTCTTCGTCGGTGTGGTTGATGGCTTTGGCTGCTCGCAGCAAGCGCCCGCCTGTGGGCTCGGGTTCGGCCCAGAATGATTGGTGGTAGTCCGATTGGCTGATGGCATGATCCGCGCCAGCCTGCACATCCACCGTGCCGTAGCAATTACAAAAATAACTCCGATCATGTTGCTCAGGCATCACTTCGGTGTAGGTTCCTGTGCCGCGAATACCCACAGTGATGGTGGGTGTGACAATACGCCGCGCACCGCCTTTGCCCCATACGCTGACGACCGCGCCTGTGAGCAGGCGTAACACACTGACCAGGTTCAGGCTGGCACCACGTTCCACCACCATTTGGGTGTTTTGGCGTACTTTGAAAGAAGAGTTGCCCAGTACAAAAATCACACCCGAATGGGGGCCGGTGGTAATGGCATCCCCGGTTTGAATGGTGTGCTCGGGCAGCATGCGCTGACCATTGAGCAGTGCGTCACCCATCAATTCAACAATGTTGCTGCGGTTTTGCGCCTGTGCGGTGTTGTAGCCGCCCATGGCGACCCACACGCTGGCAGCTTGCAGGAAACTGCGGCGCTGTGTCCATAGCAGTTCTGATTCAGTGCGCCCAGCCAGGGTGTGGATGGTGTTCACGGTAGGTCTAGCTCCTTCACTGGTAGATCGGCTTCAAAACTATCTCGAAAGGTGAAATATAGCGAGGTAAAAAACATCGAGGCCACCAGCATCAGGCCCGGAAACAACAGCGTACCCGCCAAGCTGGCACTGCCCAGCAGGGATGACAGCGTCATGATCCCCAGCATCATCCCCACCATCACCAGCATCCACAACAGGGCAAATACCGTCAGTGCCCAAAAATTTCTAAAACACGCCACGATGCTGAAAAACATGGCTTTGACAGGTGACAGGTCATGCCAGTAAACCAGTGCTGGAGCATGCCAAAACAACAAAGACAGTGGCAGATGCAGGCCAATAAACGTCCACATCGCAGCCATGAAGGCGTTGGACTCCATCATGTCCCGGTCTGGTACGTGACCACCCAGATACATGTTGGCAAAGCCGCCACCATCGACCAGATAAGACACCCCCATGGCACACATGAAGCCTGTGGCATACATGGCCCCCAAGCTGAACATGGCGCGTAACTTGACCGGGCCAGCACGCAAACCCGAGAGCAAAATCAGTGGCATGGGAAATTTCCCCTGAATCGCCTCCCGCGTGGCAGCCATCAGGCCCAAGGTGATGGCTGGCAGCACCATCATGGCGATGGGTAAACCGATCAGTGGCACCATGGTCGCCACGGACATGAGTGCCATGAACATAAAAAACAGCCCGGTCAGGGCCAGTGGCTGCTTGGCATAGGTTTGTATCCCCAGTTTGACCCAGGTGGCACCGGTGAATGCCCGAACTAGCTTGAGTTTCATGCGCAGGCCGCCAGTGTGTCAAAGTCCAGCAGATGGCTGACCCGCTGCGTGAGTACCCGCTCAAAGTGGCTGGGGTCGTGCGCCTGCAGCATACTGGCCTCGCGTGGCAGATGAAAATCCCACAGGCGTGAGAGCCAAAACCGCAGGGCCCCAGCGCGCAGCATGGCGGGCAGCAGTGCCCGCTCGGCCGCCAGCAAAGGTCGTTCCTGGTTATAGGATGCTATAAATGAGTGAGCGTTCTGCGCATTGTTTTTGCCAGTTTCAAGGTCAATACACCAATCATTCAGGCACACCGCCAAGTCAAAAATCCAGGTGTCTATTCCGGCAAAATAAAAGTCAAAAAAACCGCTCAGCACAGGGGCGTGGTTGACGGTATCAAATAAGACATTGTCACGAAACAAGTCGGCATGAATCGGACCACGCGGCAGGGCGGCATAGCTGGACAGTGCGGCAACATGGTTTTGGTAGGCCAGCTCCTGGGTGATCAAGGCTTTTTGAGCTTGGGTCAAATAGGGCAACACGACAGGTACCGTGTCGTTCCACCAGCTCAAGCCGCGCAGGTTGGGCTGCTGTGGCTCAAAACTGCGTCCGGCCAGGTGCATACGGGCCAGCATGGCCCCCACTTGGGCGCAATGCTCGGGAGTTGGTGCCAGTTCACTGGCTCCGCTCAACTTGTTGACCACGGCCGCTGGTTTGCTTTTGACATCAAAGACCAGTGCACCCTTGTCATTGGCGGTGGGCTCGGGTACGGCAATGCCATGTTGTGCCAGGTGTTTCATCAGTTGCAAATAAAACGGCAGCTGTTCAAAGCTCAGGCGCTCAAACAGCGTCAGGACATAGTCATGGGTTTGTCCTTCAAGCTCCGCACTGGCGAAATAGTTGGTGTTTTCAATGCCGCCGGCGCAACCCTTCAAGCTGGTGACATGTCCCAGTTTCAGTTGTTTAAAAAGAGCTTGGGCTTCTGAGAGAGAGACTTCTGTGTAAACCGCCATGATTCAGAACCCCATGACCTTCCAGGTGCGTTCACCCGTTTGGGGGGCGACCTGGTAGCTTGGCAACCCCCCTTTGGGTTGCACCGTAATGGTTTGGGTTTGGCCACCTACACGTTCCTCGTCAATACGGGCACCAGAGTCTTCCACCTGAATGTGTTCAGTGCGCGAGACTACGCCAGTTGGGTGGGTGGCAGGCTGGGCAGCGCTGGAAGCGGCAGAGGCCGGAATGGGGTTTTGGCTCCAGGCCGTGTTAACTGCCAGAAGAAGAGGGAAGAGGAGAGTATTGAAGCGCATCTTTTGATTGTAGATAAAGCCGCTTTCCCCGGCGAGGCAGGCAAAATGCCGCCATGAACAATGCTCCTCTCCAAACCCTGTTGCTGGTCGATGGTTCCAGCTACCTGTACCGCGCCTTCCACGCCATGCCCGATCTGCGTGCTGTGCCGGGTGACCCGACCAGCCCGCCCACCGGGGCGATCCGCGGCATGATCAACATGCTGCAAAGCCTGCGCAAGGATGTGCCTGCCGCATTCGCTGTCTGTGTGTTTGATGCCAAAGGCCCTACTTTTCGTGATGAGTTGTACCCACAGTACAAAGCCCATCGCTCACCCATGCCAGACGACTTGCGCAGCCAGATCGAACCGATCCACGAGGTGGTGCGCCTGATGGGCTGGAAGGTGCTGGATGTGCCCGGTGTCGAGGCCGATGACGTGATTGGGACGCTGGCAGCCACTGCGGCGGCGCAAGGTATGCAGGTGATTGTGAGCAGTGGTGACAAAGACCTGGCGCAGTTGGTCACCGAGCGCATCACCATCATCGACACCATGAATGGCCGTAAACGTGACGTGGAGGGTGTCACCACCGAGTTCGGTGTGCCACCCCATCTGATGCGGGATTACCAGGCACTGGTGGGCGACACCGTGGACAACGTGCCCGGTGTGCCCAAGGTGGGGCCCAAGACTGCGGCCAAGTGGCTCAACGAATTTGGTTCGCTGGATGCCATCGTGGCCAACGCCGCCAACATCAAAGGTGCGGTGGGTGAGAATTTGCGCAACACCCTGGAATGGTTGCCCACCGGGCGCAAGCTCGTCACCATCAAAACCGACTGCGACTTGAGCAACTGGTTGCCGGATCTGCCAGCTATGCAATCAATAGCTGTTGGCGCAATGCAGACGGGCGCTTTAGCCATTTTTTATGAAAAATATGGGTTCAAGGGACTGGCTCGGGCGTTGGGTGCGGCTGCCACAGAAGCCACTGGTTCAGAAAATGTAGCCGGATACGCGAAGCGCAGCGCAGATGGCTCTGACCCCATTTCTGTGCGGGCACTCAGCAAAGAGCGTGACCTGTTCGATGACCCGGAGCCCTCCACAACGGCTGCAGCTCCCCGTGTCAGCAGCGTCACTTACGACACCATCCTGACCTGGGACGCGTTCGATGCTTGGTTGGCCAAGCTGCAGGCCGCCGAGCTGGTTGCACTTGACACCGAAACCACCTCGCTGGATGAGATGCGGGCCCACATTGTTGGCATCAGCTTCAGCGTGACTCCCGGCGAGGCGGCCTACATCCCGCTGGCCCATAGTTACCCGGATGCACCGCCGCAGTTGCCCTTGGCCGAGGTGCTGGCCAAACTCCGACCCTGGCTGGAGGATGCCAGCCACCCCAAGCTCGGGCAGCATGTCAAATATGACCGCCATGTGTTTGCCAACCACGGCATTGAGGTGCAGGGCTACGCGCACGACACCATGCTGCAAAGCTATGTGCTGGAAGTCACCAAGCCGCATGGGCTGGCCAGCCTGGCCGAGCGGCATCTGGGGCGCACCGGCATCAGTTTTGAAGACCTGTGTGGCAAAGGGGCCAACCAGATCTGTTTTGACCAGGTGGACGTGGCCAAAGCCGCCGAATATTCGTGTGAAGACTCCGACATGACGCTGGATGTACATCACACCCTGTGGCCGATGCTGGAGCGTGATGACAAGTTGCGTTTTATCTACGAGCTGGAAATCAAGAGCAGTGAGGCTTTGTACCGGGTGGAGCGCAACGGTGTGTTGATTGATGCGCCGATTCTGGCGGCGCAAAGTCATGATCTCGGGACACGTATTCTGCAATTGGAAAAAGAGGCGCACGAGCTGGCGGGGCAGCCTTTCAACCTGAGCAGCCCCAAGCAGATTGGCGAAATTTTCTTTACCAAACTCGGCCTGCCGGTGGTCAAAAAAACCCCGACAGGCGCGCCCAGTACCGATGACGAGGTGCTGCAAAAACTGGCAGAAGACTACCCGCTGCCGGCCAAAATCCTGGAGCACCGCGGCCTGTCCAAACTCAAGGGCACCTACACCGACAAGCTGGCCCAGCTGGCTTTGCCCTCCACCGGCCGGGTGCACACCCATTACGCGCAAGCCGTGGCGGTAACCGGGCGTTTGAGCAGCAACGACCCGAACCTGCAAAACATTCCGGTGCGTACCCCCGAAGGCCGCCGTGTGCGCGAGGCCTTTGTGGCCCCGCCGGGCAGCGTGATTGCCAGTGCCGATTACAGCCAGATCGAGTTACGCATCATGGCGCACATCAGTGGGGATGCGGCGCTGCTGCTGGCGTTTCACGATGGCATGGACGTGCACCGCGCCACCGCTGCCGAAATTTTCAACGTCGAGCGGGCCCAGGTCAGCAGTGAGCAGCGTCGTTATGCCAAGGTGATCAATTTTGGCCTGATCTACGGCATGAGTGCCTACGGTCTGGCCAAAGCCCTTGGCATTGACAACACCGCCGCCAAAAACTACATCGAACGCTACTTTGACCGCTACCCCGGCGTGAAGCTGTACATGGAAAATACCCGTGCGCTGGCCAAGGCGCAGGGTTATGTGGAAACTGTGTTTGGCAGAAGGCTTTACCTGCCCGAGATCAACTCGCCCAACGGCCCACGTCGCAGCGGGGCCGAGCGTGCCGCCATCAACGCCCCGATGCAGGGCACGGCAGCAGACCTGATCAAGCTCAGCATGGTCAAGGTGCAGCAAGTGATTGACGCGCAAAAGCTGGCCACCAAAATGATCATGCAGGTGCATGACGAACTGGTGTTTGAGGTGCCTGAGGCTGAAATAGACTGGGTACGCCATGAAGTGCCCAAATTGATGGCCGGTGTGGCACACCTGAAAGTGCCTTTGCTGGCCGAGGTGGGTGTGGGGCCCAATTGGGACAAAGCACATTGAAATAAAGGGATTGGAATCATGGAGTCGATGACCATTTTTGCCATTTCAGGCTGCTTGCTGACGGCATGTTTGGTGTATGTAGTGATGCAGGTGCGCTTTGTTGGAGAAAAACAGGCGGTGGCTGACCAGTTGTTGAAGACTCAGGCGGAAATCACCCAGCTCAAGAAGACTCTAAAGGGTTACACCCGTTACCGTGAGTGTCTGGAGGTGGGTAAGCATGCCTTGATGGAGCAACTCAAACCACCGATCGTCAGACAAGTTCGTCAGTATGTGCATGTAGAACCCATTGCCAGGGCACTTTTTAAGCTGGAGCAAGATGCGACAGTCGTGATCAAATTCGAGGTGGAATTTTTATTCTCGATTGATTTGAACCCTGCAGATCTGGATGTGACGGATATCGAACACGGTATTGCTTTGAAAATCAATCGTCCGGTTTTGATGGGTGAACCTCAAATCAAAACCCTGACACAGCAGGTGTTTAGCATGAAACCCGTTGTGGACGACAGAGCACTCATTACATTTGCGCTGAACAAGTTTGTGCCACTGGCCAAACGCTATGGCTCCGCCATGAGTACGGAGGAATCGGTGCGAACGATGTGCAGGATGAAGGCCTTGGAGTGTTTGCGCGATACGCTGGTCAAACAGTCCGGGGTCAAACAGGTTGGGGCTATTTTTGTGGACTTCAAGTAAGCCGCATTAAACCTCAGGCCCTCATCATTGCGGATTCTGTGCGTGGTGGAAGGTGCAGGGTATGGGGAGCTGTGAAATGAAAATTGCTACAAGAAAAAGAGCATTTAGCGCAAGCATGACATGCGCTATGGCAGTTCTGGCTTAGGAGTTCACAAGCACGGTTATTGGGCTTCCATACAGCGGCTGTTTCTGGCGTGTGCGTGGTGGTGGATCGACAAAAGTGTGGCTGTGTCCCGCTATGATCTGAAGCTACAAGTGGAAAGCAGACCTCACAAAGCAGCGCCGCTGATCTCTGTCGTTCGGTTCTGATCGAATCTATTCATATCCATAAGAAAATTTACCGCCATGGACATCCCACGAATTTTCAACATCACTGAAAGTGCTCACCGCATCCATAACCCGATCACACCCGAAAAGCTCGCCACGCTTGGCGCGGTGCTGCGTCTGGAATCGGGATCCAGAGTACTGGATCTCGGCAGCGGTTCGGGGGAGATGCTGTGCACTTGGGCGCGCGACCACGGCATCCTCGGCACTGGCATTGACATGAGCCAGTTGTTCACTGAGCAGGCGAAGCTTCGTGCTGTAGAGCTTGGTGTCGCTGACCAAGTCAAATTTATCCATGGTGATGCTGCTGGCTATATCTCTGACGAGAGGGTAAGCGTGGCAGCCTGTGTCGGGGCCACTTGGATCGCCGGGGGAGTCGCCGGCATGATTGAGCTTCTGGCGCGGAGCCTGCGCACCGGAGGGATCATCCTCATCGGCGAGCCCTACTGGCGGCAGTTACCGCCGACGGAAGAGGTGGCCAAGGGGTGTCTTGCCAATGCCATCTCCGACTTTCTCATGCTTCCAGAACTTCTCGCGTCTTTCAGTCGCCTTGGCTACGATGTCGTTGAAATGGTTCTGGCGGATCAGGACGGCTGGGATAGATATGAAGCAGCCAAATGGCTCACAATGCGCCGATGGCTTGAAGCGAATCTCGGCGACGAGTTGGCGAAAGAGGTTCGAGCCCAACTGATCTCGGAGCCTGAGCGCTACGCCGCTTACACCCGTGAATACCTGGGCTGGGGGGTGTTCGCGCTGATGCCACGATGAAGCGCGATGACAAGTAGTTGGTTCACTGAATGCCACCTTGGTCGAATCGGGTAGCTGCAAGCTTCTAACTTCATTTCTAAATCATTCGTGTCGTTGTTGTTTCGCCTTGTCCTCCCAATGCATTTGTGAAGATGCATTGGTACACCTGATTAGCAATGAACTTCAGCCAAGCGTCTATTCGGTCGGAATCTGCCAGGAAATGCCCAGTGACAGCCCGCATCGCCTCCATTCAGCGTAGATTGAGTGCCAAACACACAAGCCTGAACTCAGCCTGTGCCTTTTTCAATCCCCGCGTGCTGGACTGGCGAAACCCGAGTACGTTCTTGATCCAGCTTTTTCCCCAAGGGGCGAAGTGTGCTCAATGTGGATCAAGTTGAAGTCGATGAGGCCATCTAAAGACTCAACCACAGACCGCGCAAGTGCCTGGGTTATCGCACTCCGCACGAGGTCTTTTATGGCTTGGAGATGCGCCCGATTAAACTACCCACGGATGCACTTTGTAGTTAAATCTGCGTACAAACTTAGCCTCCAGTGCTTATCCTGTAAGCGTGGGAAGCTATGAATTTTGTAGTTTGTAATCCCCTTGATCCTGATGTCCCGTGGTGTGGGTCTACGCCAAAATTCACCGCACTTTGTGGGGCCCCCGCCATGGATCAGGAGGTCAAACTTCGAGGTTGTCAATCAAGCGGGTGCTGCCCAGGCGGGCGGCGGCCAAAACCACCAGGCCCTGGTGGGTGAGTAAATCGGCCAGTTCGGCGGCTTTCGGCGTTTGCAGGTCATGACGGCGGCGCACCACCAGGTAGTCGGGTTGCCAGCCGCGGGCGGTCAAACCGGCCATGGCTTGTTGCTCCAGCTGGGCCACGTCGGTAACGCCATCGCGCAAGGCCTGGGCCATGTGTTGCAGGGCTTGTGACAGGTGTACGGCCTCGGCCCGCTCGGGGGCTGACAGGTAGTTGTTGCGTGAGGACAAGGCCAGGCCATCTTCAGCCCGCAGGGTGGGGCCACCCAGCACTTCGATGGGCAAGGCAAACTGCTGCGCCATGCGCTTGATCACCATAAGCTGCTGGTAGTCTTTTTGGCCAAACACCGCCACACGGGGTTGCACACAGGCAAACAGCTTCATCACCACGGTGCTGACACCGACAAAAAAGCCGGGCCGGAAGTGGCCCTCCAGAATGTCGGCCAGCTCTGCTGGCGGGTGCACCTTGAAGCCCTGGGGTTCGGGGTAAAGCTCTTGCTCGGAGGGGGCAAACACCACATCGCAACCGGCTTGCTCCAGCGCCTGGCAATCGGCCTGCCAGGTGCGTGGGTAGGTGTCAAAGTCTTCGTGTGGCAGAAATTGCAGGCGGTTGACAAAAATACTGACCACCAGCACATCACCCAAAGGTTTGGCCTGGCGCACCAGAGCCAGGTGACCGGCGTGTAAGTTGCCCATGGTGGGGACAAATGCGGGGCGTTTGAAGTTGCCCAGATAGGCACGCAGTTCGGAAATGGTCTTAATTATTTTCATAGCACGTTGCGCTTGATGGATAAGCGCTAGAGGCGAATTTGATGTAAAAAAATAGGCATCACCAGGGATGACCTGGCCTCACCAGGTATCACCAGGCGTGCAGGGCGTTGTCAGGGAAGCTGAGGTTTTTCACCGCTTGAACATAGGCTTGCATGGCTTCCTTGATGCCGTGCTGGCCTTGTACGCCCGGCAGATCCGCCATGAAGTTGCGCACAAATTTGGGCATCTTGCCCAGGTTCAGGCCCAGCATGTCGTGTAACACCAGTACCTGACCAGCCGTGCCGTTGCCCGCGCCGATGCCGATGGTGGCGCAGTGTGGCAGTTCTGCAGTCAGCTCGGCCGCCAGCACGGATGGCACCATCTCCAGCACCAGCAGGGTGGCCCCGGCATCTTGCAGTTCATGGGCATGGCGTTTCAGGATGGTGGCAGATTCCACCGTTTTGCCTTGAACCCGGTAACCGCCCAGGGCGTGCACGGTTTGGGGTGTCAAACCGAGGTGGGCACAGACGGGAATGCCACGCTCCACCAGAAAACGCACGGTGTCTGCTGTCCAGCCACCACCCTCTAGCTTGACCATGTGTGCACCGGCTTGCATCAAGACAGCGGCACTGCGCAGGGCTTGTTCTTTGGACTCGTGGTAAGTGCCATAGGGCAGGTCGCCAATGATCCAGGCCGTGCCTTGCACCCGGCGCACGCCACGCGTGACACTTTCGACGTGGTAACGCATGGTTTCCAGTGACACCCCCACGGTGCTGCTCAAGCCTTGACAAACCATGCCCAGGGAGTCGCCAATCAGAATACATTCCACACCGGCGGCATCGGCCACGGCGGCAAAGGTGGCATCGTAGGCGGTCAGCATGGCGATTTTTTCACCCCGGGCATGCATTTCCATTAAACGCGGCAGGCTCACAGGCTTGCGTGCCGCCGGGTTGCTGGTGGGAGGCAAGGTGCCATAAGGTGAGGCGCTTTGTGTGGCGGATGAATTCATCGGGCAGTTCTCCCAAAAAAAGTGGCGCGAGTCTAACGCAGACGGCAGGATGAAGGTCTCAAACCTGCGGTTGCAGTATGGTCGGCAAGGCTTTGCCCAGCATGTGCGGGTAGTCGCGACTGAAATGCAGGCCACGGCTTTCGTGGCGGGCCTGGGCCGAGCGCACGATCAGGTCGGCCACCACCACCAGGTTGCGCAATTCAAGCAGGTCGCGGGTGACGTGAAAGTGCGAGTAAAACTCTTGGATTTCCCCTTGCAACAGGGCAATGCGGTGGGCCGCCCGTTCCAGGCGCTTGTTGGTGCGCACAATGCCCACGTAGTCCCACATGAAGCGGCGCAGCTCGTCCCAGTTGTGCGAAATCACCACGGCTTCGTCGGCATCACTGACGCGGCTGTCGTCCCAGGCTGGCAAGGTGGGTGAACTGGCTCCCGTGCTTTGCATGATGTCTTGCGTGGTGGCTTGGGCAAACACCATACATTCCACCAGCGAGTTGCTGGCCAGCCGGTTGGCACCATGCAAGCCGCTGCACGCGGTTTCGCCAATGGCGTAGAGTCCGGCCACGTCGGTGCGGCCATGCAGGTCGGCCACCACGCCGCCACAGGTGAAGTGGGCCGAGGGCACGACCGGAATGGGCTGTTTGGCAATGTCAATGCCCAGTTCCAGGCAGCGGGCGTAAATGTTGGGAAAGTGCTCTTGCAGAAAGCTTTGGGGCTGGTGTGAGATGTCCAGGTAAACGCAATCAAAGCCGCCTTTTTTCATCTCGAAGTCAATCGCGCGGGCCACCACGTCACGCGGGGCCAGTTCGGCGCGTGGGTCGTGTTGAGGCATGAAGCGGGTACCGTCGGGCAGCAGCAGGCGACCGCCTTCACCGCGTACGGCTTCGCTGATCAGGAAAGATTTGGCATGCGGGTGGTACAGGGCGGTGGGGTGGAACTGGATGAATTCCATGTTTTGCACCCGGCAGCCGGCCCGCCAGGCGGCGGCAATGCCGTCGCCGGTGGCGGTGTCGGGGTTGGTGGTGTAGAGGTAAACCTTGCCTGCGCCGCCGGTGGCCAGAATGGTTTGCGGGGCCTCAAAGGTGAGCACCTGGTCGGTGTCGGAATCCAGCGCATACAGGCCCAGGCAGCGCCGCTCTGGCAAGCCCAGCTTGTCGCTGGTGATCAGGTCAATCAGGGTGTGGTTTTCAAACAGGGTGATGTTGGGGGTTTTTTGTACCCGCTCAATCAGCGTGCGCTGCACCGCAGCGCCGGTGGCATCGGTCACGTGCACAATGCGTCGGGCGCTGTGGCCGCCTTCACGGGTCAGGTGCAGCTGGCCATCTTCTTCCGAGAATGGCACCCCCATGGTTTGCAGCCAGGAAATCGCCTTGGGTGCGTTTTCCACCACAAAACGGGTGGCGGCCAGGTCACACAGGCCAGCCCCGGCAATCAGCGTGTCGTCTACATGCGCGTCAAAACTGTCGTCCTTGTTCCAGACCGCCGCAATGCCGCCCTGCGCCCAGCCGCTGGAGCCTTCATTGACCGCGCGTTTGGTGATCACCGCCACACGCTTCTCAGAGCTCAGCAGCAGCGCGGCACTTAAGCCCGCCAGACCGCTGCCGACAATCAGCACATCAAAATGCAAGGCAGATGCGGGTGGGGTGTTGGGACGTGAATTCATGATTTTCTCGAATTTAGGTTGGGGTGTAGGCCAGCCGCACGTAGATCGGGGCAAAGGCTTCGGCCTGGGTAATTTCAATCAGGGTTTCCTTGGCCAACTCCAGCAAGGCAATGAAGGTGACCACCAGCACGGCAGAACCTTGTTCGGGGTTGAACAAGGCTTCAAACTCCACAAAACGCTGGCCATGCAGGGCTCTGAGCACCATGCTCATGTGCTCACGTACCGAGAGTTCTTCACGGGTGATTTTGTGGCGTTGCACCAGCTTGGCGCGTTTCAGAATGGCTTGCCAGGCTTCTTGCAGTTCGCTGATGCTGACATCGGGAAAGCGTGGCTGCAAGGCTTGTTCGATGGTGATTTCGGCACGCAAAAAATCTCGCCCAAGCTGGGGCAACTGGTTGAGCCTTGCTGCGGCCAGTTTCATTTGCTCGTATTCCAGCAGGCGGCGCACCAGTTCGGCCCGAGGGTCGTCGGCCTCTTCACCTTGCGCCACATGTTTGGGTGGCAGCAGCATGCGCGATTTGATTTCGATCAGCATGGCTGCCATCAGCAGGTATTCAGCCGCCAGTTCCAGGTTATGGTGGCGAATTTCGTCCACATAACTCAGGTATTGGCGTGTCAAACCGGCCATGGGAATGTCAAGAATGTTGAAATTCTGCTTGCGGATCAGGTAGAGCAACAAATCCAGTGGCCCTTCAAAAGCCTCCAGAAAGACCTCAAGAGCATCCGGCGGGATGTACAGGTCTTGTGGCATAGCAAACAGCGGCTCACCATATAGCCGCGCCACAGCCACCTGGTCAACCACCGTGGGCATGCTCGCCAAGTCAGAATCTCTGCCAGAAACCTGGCTGGCAGTATCACGCATTGAGGGGATTTTTTGCTATATAAAAAATAGCTTTTTGTGCTTGTATCTAAAGGGCTACAAGCCAAATAAGCTTATTCTTTTGCAGCGGTCTGGTAAACGTAGGGCTGTTGTGCCACGCGGGCGGCCTTGAATTCGCTCTGGGCTTCACGGTTGATGGGCTTGTCCCATAACAATGCACGACCTTCGCGCTGACGGTCTTCCATACCGGGCGTTTTGTCTTTGAGCTGGTTGATAAACAACGTGGCATCGGATTGGTACTGTGGGCGATAAAAAATGTTCATGGTGTTACCTTTTGGGCGCATTTTAGACCTGCTCATGGTGTTGACTCTGGTCTGTCTCGTAGTTGCCGGGATCGGATTTTGCGGGTGTAAGATAAAACACAAGTTACCAATGCTCATCCAATCAATCAATCAACATGAACAGTTTTACCCATCCTGCCTCTTGGGTCCATTTGGATTGGGTGCTGGTTGTTGTGCTGGCTTGGTTGCTCATTGGGGTGATCGGGGTGCTGGCCTTGCGCCGTTTTCGGTTTGTCGCCGTAGTGTTATTTCCGGTAGGCGCATTTTTTTCGATACTGTTGATGGCGGTGGCGCTGAGCGCGGCTTTCAGTGACCCCGAAACAGCCATCCTGCCCTTAGGGTTGCCACAGTTGCCTTTCCATTTGCGACTGGACAGTCTTTCTGCTTATTTTCTGCTTTTGATTGGTGGTGTCTCCGCCGGGGTGTCGACGTTTGCGGCAGGCTATTTTCGGCAAGGGGAAGGCACACCGCCGGGGCTGATATGCCTGGAGTACCACGTGTTTCTGGCCAGTATTGCCATGGTGGTGATGGCCGATGATGCTTATGTGTTCATGGTGGTGTGGGAAACCATGGCGTTTTCGTCCTTCTTTTTGGTGATGGCCAATCACCGCATTCCTGAAATACGACACGCTGGTTACTTGTATATGTTGGTAGCCCATATTGGTGCTTTGGGTATTTTGTTGTGTTTTGGTTTGCTGCAAGCCAACACCGGGGACTACACCTTTGCCAATATGCGAGCCCAGCACCTGACACCGTTTTGGGGTTCTGTGGCGTTTGTTTTGGCCGTTTTCGGTTTTGGCGCCAAAGCCGGTCTTTTTCCGTTGCATGTTTGGTTACCCGAGGCCCACCCTGCGGCCCCTTCGCCGTTTTCTGCCCTGATGAGTGGCGTGATGCTCAAAATTGCCTTGTATGGCATCTTGCGGGTGAGTTTTGATTTGCTGCAAGAACCCATCTGGTGGTGGGGTGTGCTGCTGATGGCGTTGGGGTTGATCAGTGCTTTGTTTGGTGTGGTTTTTTCTACCGTTCAGGTGGAGATGAAGCGGCTGCTGGCGTATTCATCGATTGAAAACATTGGTCTGATTTGTGCCGGTTTGGGCTTGTCACTGTTGTTTGCTGCCTATGGCATGAAAGCCTTGTCGGCTTTGGCATTGACCGCATCGATGTACCACATGCTGGCGCACGCTTTTTTCAAAAGCTTGTTGTTTTGCAGCACTGGTGCCGTCATGCATGCCACCGGCGAGCGCAGCCTGGGTAAGCTCGGCGGCTTGATGCGGTACATGCCCTGGGTGGCTTGGCCGACCCTGATGGGGGTGCTGGCC
Organism: Rhodoferax lithotrophicus; assembly: GCF_019973615.1. Classification (GTDB taxonomy): domain Bacteria; phylum Pseudomonadota; class Gammaproteobacteria; order Burkholderiales; family Burkholderiaceae_C; genus Rhodoferax; species Rhodoferax lithotrophicus. The sequence continues at coordinate 1,602,381 of NZ_AP024238.1, forward strand.
TGTGCCGGGTTGCCGCCCTTTGGTGGCTTCATTGCCGAATGGTTGTTGTTGCAAAGCTTTCTGTTTACCACCGGCCTGCCCAGCTCATTTTTGGATATGTTGGTGCCGGTGATGGCTGCATTGATTGCGCTGATTGCTGCACTCTCGGGCTATGCCATGGTCAAGTATTTCGGGGTTATTTTTCTCGGCCAACCGCGCGAAGAAAACTTGTCCCATGCGCATGATTCTGGTCCTTGGGAGCGTTTGGGCATGATTTGGCTGGTGATGGGGTGTGTGGTCTTGGGGCTGTTTCCCAACCATGTTATTGCCGTGATTGACCCGGTTACCCAATTGTTGGTTGGCGCGGGCTTGGCCCATACGGTGGCCGACAGTGGCTGGCTGCTGGTACCGGTGAATGTAGATCGCGCCAGTTACGCGCCGGCGATTTTCCTTCTGGGTGTATTGATCAGTTTTGGTTTGGCCTTCTTGCTGGTGCGCAAGTTCTACCACGGGCGGATGCGGCGGGTGCCGCCATGGGATTGTGGCTACCCCTGGCAGACTGCCCGCATGCAGGATACCGCAGAGGGGTTTGGTCAACCCATCAGGCAGATTTTTGAACCCTTCTTTCGCATGAAACGCCAGTTGCCCAATGCGTTTGACGAGCATCCCAGCTACAAGGTGACATTGGAAGACCCCTTGTGGTACTGGTTGTATTTACCTGTGGCCAATTTGGTTGAGCGTATTTCCAGAATCATCGGTTTGCTGCAGCAGGGCCGGATCGCGGTGTACCTGATGTACAGCTTTGTCACCTTGATTGTGGTGCTGTTGGTGGTGAAGCGATGAGTTGGCTCGGCATCTTTTCCCAATTGTTGGCCATGGTCATGGCCTTGGCGTTGGCACCTTTGCTCACTGGCTGGGTGAACCAGTGGCGGGCGCGGTTGCAAAACAAGTCGGCACCCGGTTTGTTGCAACCCTATCGGATGTTGCACAAGTTGTTCAACAAGGAATCGGTGATGGCTGAACATGCCACTTCGTTCTATCGCACAGCTCCCTATGTGATTTTCAGTTGTATGCTGCTGGCCTGCGCCATCATTCCCACGCTGTCCACTGACTTGCCGTTGTCGCCAGCGGCAGATGCCATTGCTCTGGTCGGTTTGTTTGCCCTGGCGCGCGTGTTTATCTCGTTGGCGGCGATGGATGTAGGTACCTCGTTTGGCACGTTGGGTGCACGTCGTGAAATGCTGGTGGGTTTTTTGGCTGAGCCAGCCTTGTTGATGGTGTTGTTTTGTGCCTCCATGATTACCCGCTCAACCTCTTTGACCGCCATTGTGGAAACCCTGGCGCACCGCGAGTTGGCCATATACCCCAGCTTGTTGTTGGCTGGGGTGGCGTTCACCATGGTGTCATTGGCTGAAAACGCACGGGTTCCGGTGGACAACCCGGATACCCATCTGGAACTTACCATGATCCATGAGGCCTTGATTCTGGAATATTCGGCCCGCCATCTGGCTTTGCTCGAATGGGCTGCCAGCTTGAAGCTGTTTGCATATTCCTGTATCGGTCTTGCCCTGTTTTTTCCATGGGGTGTCGCTGAGGCGCATTCCCCGCTGGCCCTGATGCTGGCCTTGCCGGTGCTGGTGATCAAGTTGGCCATTGGCGGCTTTTTGTTGGCCTTGATTGAGACCCTGAGCGCCAAGATGCGTATTTTTCGGGTACCCGAATTTTTGGGCACCGCCTTTCTGATGGCTGTGATTGGTTTGCTGGTGAATGTGCTGCTGGGGGTAGGCGCATGATGTTCAAATTTGCCCCGCAGTTGATCAACCTGTTTGCTACGCTGATTTTGCTGCTGTCGTTTGCCATGATTTCGCAGCGGCGTATTGTTTCGCTGATCAATCTGTTCATGATTCAGGGGGCGGCACTGGTGGCCGCTTCATTTTTGCTGGGTTATGCGACAAATCAGCCGGATTTGTATGTTTCTGGTGGACTCACTCTGGTGCTCAAGGTGATTTTTATTCCCTGGATGCTGCACCGTCTGATTCGCCGGCTTAATGTGCGCTGGGATGTGGAAACCCTGTTCAATATCCCCACCACCATGTTGGTGGGGATTGCGCTGGTGATTTTTGCCTTCAGTCTGGCGCTGCCGGTGTCACGTTTGTCTTATTCCATTGCCGGAGGCTCCTTGGGCATTGCACTGGCCTGCGTGTTTTTGTCGTTCATGATGATGATCACCCGCTCCAAAGCTGTGCCACAGGTGATTGGCTTTTTGTCCATGGAAAACGGTCTGATTTTTGCCGCCACCACCGTCACCAATGGCATGCCGATGATTGTGGAGTTCGGCATTGCGCTGGACGTGTTGGTGGGTGTATTGATTTTGGGTGTGTTCATGTTCCAGATTCGCGAAAAGTTTGACAGTCTGGATATTCACAACCTTGAAGCCCTCAAGGAAGACTGAAGATGTACACACTGTTTTTTGTCCTGGGTGTGCCACTTTGGGGTGGATTGGTTTTGGCCTTGATCGGTCACCGCGCCTATGCCCGCGACATCAATGTCGCATTCAGTCTGGCGACGTTTCTGGCCGCTTGTGCACTGACAGTGCAAATCATCAACAACGGCCCGCAATTGTTTTGGCATGACCAGTTTTTTATTGATCCGCTGAATGTTTTTCTGGTGACCTTGACCGCCTTTGTCAGCCTCACCACAGCCATTTTTTCTCGCCCCTACATGCGTATTGAGCAAGACCACGGCAAGATGACTGCGCCGCGCATGCGGCTCTATCACAGCATGTACCAGCTGTTCAGCTTTACCATGTTGCTGGGCTTTACCACCAATAATCTGGGCATCATCTGGGTCGCCATGGAAGCTGCCACGCTGACGACCGTGCTGCTGGTGTCGGTCTACCGCACCTCGGCCAGTCTGGAAGCTGCCTGGAAGTATTTCATTCTGTGTGGCGTGGGCATTGCGCAAGCCCTGTTTGGCACCATCCTGCTGTACATGGCGGCAGACAAAGCCCTGGGGGCCGAACACGCCACCTTGCTGTGGACCAATCTGGATCAGATCAAGGGCCAGCTTGACCCCACCATCATCACCCTGGCGTTTGTGTTTTTGCTGATTGGCTACGGCACCAAAATCGGCCTGGTGCCGCTGCACAGCTGGTTGCCCGATGCCCATGCCGAAGGCCCCACGCCGGTGTCGGCGGTGCTTTCCGGCTTGTTGCTCAACGTGGCCATGTACGCGGTGCTGCGCTGCAAGGTGCTGACCGACGGTGCTTTGGGCACGCCGATGGCCGGGCAATTGATGATGGGTTTTGGGCTCTTGTCAGTCACCGTGGCGGCGTTCTTTTTGTCGCGGCAAAAAGATGTCAAACGTATGTTTTCTTACTCCAGCATCGAGCACATGGGCATGATCACCTTTGCCTTCGGCATGGGTGGGCCGGTGGCCAACTTTGCCGGCTTGTTGCACATGACGGTGCACTCGCTGGTGAAATCGGCCATCTTCTTCACCGTGGGGCATGCTACGCAAAAAGCCAAAACCCAGGTGATGAGTGAGATTCGCGGTCTGATCAAAGTCAACCCCACCGTCGGCTGGGGCTTGATGCTGGGTGTGATGGCGATTCTGGGCATGCCGCCGTTTGGCGTGTTTGCCAGCGAGTTTCTGATTTTGACCACTGCCATGCGTGAGCAGCCTTGGGCGGCCCCGTTCCTGTTTCTGGCGCTGGGCGTGGCCTTTGCCTCGATTTTGATTCGCGTCCTGCCGATGGTGTTTGGTGACACCACGCTCAAGCCCCTGGCTCATCCGCCAGCCTTGGTGCCGGTGTTTGTTCACCTGGTTCTGGCGCTGGCGTTGGGCCTGTACATACCGCCCTATCTGAACGGCTGGTATGTGCAGGCGGCCAGCATGTTGGGAGGTTAAGTCCATGCAAATCTCTGAGCTGGACCTTGAATTTGCCGTGTTGAACGCTCCCGTTCCGATGGGATTTGCCCCTGTTAATGCTGAACAGTGGCTGACAATAGCCTCAGTAGTGCACGACGAAGGCGGGCGTTTGCTGGCGCTGTGGGCTGGTGCTGTGGCGCAAGCCGGTGCAGCATCCCCAGAGCCGCATGACACCGCCTGCATGTGCGCTGCCTACGTGACACTCGAAGGCGTGTTCTGGATTGCTTTGCCCTTGGCCCAACGAGATGGGCAATGGATTTACCCGGATATTTCAGACCTTTTTCCGGCAGCTATACGCATGCAGCGTGCTGCCGCCGATTTGTCCGGTGTACACGCCCAAGGCGCGCATGACACGCGAGCCTGGCTCAACCATGGCGCTTGGCCTGCTGACCATCACCCGCTGCAGCACAACGCAGAACAGTGGCCGCAGCGGGTACCAACCGCACTGGTGAACTACCCCTTTGTTCATGTTGATGGGGATGGTGTGCATGAAATTCCGGTGGGCCCGGTGCATGCGGGCATCATTGAGCCAGGACATTTCAGGTTTTCGGTGGTGGGTGAAAAAGTGCTGCGGTTGGAGCAGCGCTTGGGCTACACCCACAAAGGGGTTGAACTGCGCATGACGCAGTTGACCCCTTTGCAGGCCGTGCGTCTGGCGGGGCGCGTCTCCGGTGACAGCACGGTGGCCTACGCCTGGGCTTATTGCATGGCCCTGGAGTCAGCCACGCAAACCACCATTCCGGTACGTGCGGCCTGGTTGCGCGCCATCATGCTGGAGCGTGAGCGGGTGGCAGCCCATCTGGGTGACCTCGGTGCCTTGGGCAATGATGCGGCTTTTGCTTTTGGTCTGGCGCAGTTTTCGCGCTTGCGTGAAGACTGGCTACGCGGCTCTCAGAAGGTGTGGGGTCATCGTTTGATGATGGACGGTATCGTGCCCGGTGGTGTTCGTGTGGACATTGACCGCACCCAAAAAGACCAGTTGATTCAGTTGTGTGATGCTATTGAGAAAGAAGTGCGCACCCTGTATGACATTTACGAGGCGCATGCCGGTTTGCAAGATCGCTTCATGACCACCGGCCGGGTGTTGCCTGAACTGGCCTCGCGCCTGGGACTGACCGGCTTGGCCGGGCGCGCCAGCAGCCAGGTGTGGGACGTGCGCTGTGATCACCCCTTTGTGCCTTACAACCAACTGCAGGTCAAGATCGCCACCCATCACAATGGTGATGTGGCCGCACGTGTGTCGGTGCGGTTTGACGAAGTGTTTGAATCCATGCGCTTGATTCGCCGCATGCTTGATGCGCTGCCAGCCGGTGACATCGCTTGCCCGGTGATCCTGTCCCAGGAGGCCTCGCGTGGTGCCGGTTGGGTGGAGGGATGGCGCGGGGAATTGTTTGTGGCACTTGAATTGGCTGGGGCCGAGGAAAACCACCGCATTCTGCACTGCCATTTGCACGACCCCTCATGGCAAAACTGGCCGGTGCTGGAGCACGCCATCATGGGCAACATCGTGCCGGACTTTCCGCTCATCAACAAGTCGTTCAACTTGAGCTACTCGGGGCAAGACCTATGATCTGGAAAATCGTCAAACAGATCGCCCAAACCGGTACGTGCAGCGAAGCTGCGCCAGATATTGGTGAGGAAAATGCCCTTGAGGCCTCAAAAATACAGCGTGAGCTGCTCTCAATTTTGGGGCAAGCGTTGAGCATTCGTGAAGTGGATGCGGGCTCTTGCAACGGCTGCGAGCTGGAGATCAATGCCCTTGGCAACCCCTACTACAACCTGGAAGGTCTGGGCATCAAGTTTGTCGCCAGCCCGCGTCATGCCGACATGTTGTTGGTCACCGGCCCGGTGTCGCGCAACATGGAAACCGCCCTGAGGCGCACTTATGAGGCTACCCCCGAACCCAAACTGGTGGTGGCTGTGGGTGACTGTGCCTGTGACGGCGGTATCTTCGGTGAGAGTTATGCCACCTGTGGCCGGGTGGCGAATGTGATTCCGGTGGATGAAGTTGTTCCAGGCTGCCCGCCACCGCCGCTGGAGATTTTGCGTGGCATTCTCAAAGCGGTGCGGCGGCGTGTCCAGTAAGTTGGGGTAGCTGAGCCTCTTTAATCTGCATGGCGTTTGGCACAGTCCATCGTTGAATTTTGCTTTTGACCAGACCTTTCGCAGAAAACATCCCAGCGCATGATCATGTCCCGTTATCTGTGCCGTGCCCGAAGTGGGGTGCAGTTTGATCCCTCCTGTTGCGTAACATCGGCAGGCCAACACACACTGCCCAAATGACATTACCCCCTCAAGCCTCTACGGTCGATGCCAAGACCGATTTAGCCGGATTCTCCTGGCCAATGGTGTTACTGCGTTACTGGGCATGGCTGGATAGGGTGCCTCTGATCCTGCAAGCACGCGTCATGACATGCTTCTTGCGCATGGTTTACAAAACACGTGCTTGGGGCCTGGTCTTGGCCATGCTGGCCGCAAGCCCATGTGTGTGGGCTCAGGGTTATGAGGTGATGCCCTGGACTGCACGCAAATCTGTTCCAGAACTGGAAGGAGTTGACCTCCAGGGGCAGGTCTGGCATCTGGCGGACTTGCGTGGCAAGGTCGTATTGATCAATTTCTGGGCCAGCTGGTGTGAACCTTGCCGGGCTGAAATGCCCTCACTTCAGTCCTTGGCCCAGTTCTATGGCCCTGAAAAGCTGCTGGTGCTGGCAGTGAACTTCAAGGAATCCGCCGCTATTGCACAGCGTTATGTGCAGCGCACCGATTTTGCCTTGCCAGTTTTGCTGGATCCTGCGGGGGCGATAGCGCATGCGTGGGGAGTCAAGGTGTTCCCTACAACGGTGCTGGTGGCAGCCAATGGTCAGGTGCGTCATCTGGTGCGTGGTGAGCTGGATTGGACGGGCCTGCAAGCTGCCAAGCTGGTAGAACCATTGTTGGACAAAAAGAGCCAGCTCAGCCGCTAATTCATTTCTAAATCATCCGTGTCGTTGTTGCTTCGCCTTGTCGTGCGTCAGCACTGCCTGCGGCTTCGTGCCTAGACACCAATGATTTGGAAATGGAATAAGCTGCCCCCGATAATCTGACGGGCGAAACCGGGCTTTCCCGATTTTGCTGGGGCCAATGCGGGGTACTTTGACATACACCGACGGCCCTTGTTTTTTTACTTTTCCGGAGTTCCTTGAATGATCACCGTTCACACACAGGCGCGCCGCGCTTTTCTGAAAAATATGGCGGTAACCACTGCTGCTGCAGCATTGCCCGCTGTTCATTTCGCCCAAGGCAGCCCACTTGCAGAGCGCAGGTTTGCGCCACAGGCCGGTACTTGGCGCACTTTTGAGGTCACCACCCGGGTCAACATCATCAAACCCCAAGGTGTCACACGCCTGTGGCTACCGGTTCCCTCAGTCAATACGGACTGGCAAAGATCTCTCGAAAGCGTCTTTTCCAGCAATGGCAAAACCAGGATGCTTGCTGATGAGCACTATGGCGCGCGCATGTTGTATGCCGAGTTTGCCGAGAGTGAAACCAAGCCTTTTGTCGAACTGACTAGCCGGATCCAGACCCAGAATCGCTCTGTTGACTGGGCACACAAGCAGAACGATGCCGAAGAGCCGGCTACGTTGACATACTGGACCCAAGCCACCAGTTTGCTGCCCACGGACGGTATCGTGCGCAAAACGGCAATGGAAGCCATTCGGGGTTCAAAAACGGATGTTGAAAAAGCCCAAAAGCTCTATGACTGGATTGTTCTCAACACCTTCCGCGAGCCCAAAGTACAAGGCTGCGGCGAAGGCGATATCCAAACCATGCTGGAAACCGGTAATTTGAGCGGCAAGTGTGCCGATCTGAATGCGCTTTTCGTCGGGTTGTGCCGGTCTGTTGGCCTGCCCGCCCGTGATGTCTACGGTCTGCGCCTGGCCCCCTCGGCTTTTGGCTACAAGCAGTTGGGTGGCAACCCTGCCAGCCTGCAAGGTGCGCAACACTGCAGAGCCGAGGTGTACCTGAAAAATCATGGCTGGGTGGCCATGGACCCCGCTGACGTGACCAAAGTTATGCGTCATGAAGCACCGGAGTGGATCAAGTCGGCCAACCATCCTGTGGTGGCACCTGTCAACAAGGCCTTGTTTGGCAGCTGGGAGGGTAACTGGATGGCCTATAACATGGCCCACGACGTGAAGCTGCCCAATTCCATAGGGTCTAAGCTGGGGTTTCTGATGTATCCGATAGCTGAGAATGCTTCTGGACGATTAAATTCCTACGCACCGGATGACTTCAAATACCAGATCAGCGCCCGCGAAATGACCATGTAGTTGGGCTGTTTGCGCCCCAACAAGGCCCCTGGATCATGGCTCACCAGGGGCTTCAAGCCATTGGGGACTACAGGCGGCTGAGTAGTTCCGCCTTTTTGCTGGCGTATTCCTGCTCGCTCAAAATGCCGCGGCTTTGCAGTGCCGCGAGTTTTTCAATGCTTGCAAAAATATCATGATGGTCACCCGAGGAAGACACGGCATGGTTCACGGGTGCATAAGCATTCTGGATCGTGTGGCTGTGGCTTGGTGTGTCGTTTGGGGTGAAGTTTGGTGCTGGGGGCAATGGCGGCTGGCCATTGATGCTGATTACCGGCAGACGTGACAAATCCACATAGCCATATTGGCTTGAAAACGTCACCGAGTAGCCACCACTTTGCTGCTGCGAGACCCCGCCAATGTTGTGATCCAGTGTGTCATAAATAATGACCTGACCGTTGGATTCAATGGCGAGACGGTGGGCTTGTGAAAACCAGGCGTACCGCATGCCATTTTGACCACCGGAACTGTTCGGCCATTTCAGATCGGGGCCCCACCAGTTGGCTTGCGCCGGTGCCGCAACAAACAGGCTGTTGGTGTTGTCGCCTGATACGCCGCCAAAGTTGTTGTAAGACGTGTTGCCATTTTGGGTCTGGCTCTGGAAGCTGCCGGTGCGAATCAGATCGGGCTGGTTGGAGATCAGGCGAGACAACTCAGCGCACAGGTTGTCAACCCGGCCCTTCAGGTTGTTGTTGAACATGTCGCCAATCATGGTCATGCCCCCTTGCATCCACTGGCCGGAGCCACCAAATTCATAGTGGCTGAACTGCGCCATGCTGCCGTTGCCGTTGATCACGGAAGTGAGCATGGTTTGTACGGCATCAAAGCTGAAGCTGTGGCGCTGGGCAATGTCTTGTACGGCATGGATGCCAGCGGGGGAAAGTTGAGCCATATGGAACCAAAGTTGAGTCAAAAAAAAGAAATCTAGATCGCCTGGCGCAAACTGCGAAGGCAGTGGACTGTAGTGCATTCCCAATTGGGCGCACCTACCGCAGGCATTCTGCCGTTGGGGCCGGATCAATCCGTGGTGGTCAAGCTCATGGCTCACTTCGCCGTTTGCTGGCGGTTATTGATCCGCCGGGAGCTTTTCAACGCGGCTTTTTCGGGGGCAACATGGTCGATAAAACACCATCCTTGAGAACCATGTGGTGGTAGATCGCTGCAGCAGCGTGCAAGCCAGCCAGCCACATGATGGCATCCCCCAGGAGTCCGTGTACATCACCCCAGTCCAGTAGTTTTGCAAGTGCTGAGTTGGTCATCAACGGGATCTGGTCGATGCGTACACCACCCAGCAGTGTCAGCGGATGGGCTTTGCCACCCAGTGCCAGGAGGGCGGTGATTGGTAGAAGCAGCAAAAGAGTCCACAGTGCCAAGTGCATCAGCTTGGCCATCATGTGTATTCGAGGTGCCATGGGAATCTGCGGTGCGGCCGGTCGCAGAGCCACCCAGAGCAAGCGCAACACGGTCAATACCAGAACCAACATTCCCAAGGTTTCGTGCCAGACGATGTCGATGTGGGTCGCGGGGTCCATGCCTTGTCGCATCAGCCGGCCGAAGCCACCTGGCCCTAGGATGAAGGCAATGGTCACAACAATGGCGGTGATCCAGTGAAAAGCCCGACTGAGGACATCGTAATGGGGTGTGGAAGATGGGTGCATAAAGTTCATATGGAAATTGAAATGATTGTGCGGTACCTTGCTTAACAAATGATGAAGGTATGGCCCCAGATGTCTGCATAAGCTGGGTTTTCGCAGTCAGGTTGATTGGTGCTCAACCCCATGCCAGCCCGTTGCTCAGTGGGCAGGTACCCACATCTGCAAGCGTGGCAACATGGCGCGGTAGGGGGCCAAAAGCACAGCGGCCATCAGCCACTTGATGGTCAGGTCACCGGCTGCCAGCATCAACCAGTCGATGTCTGAGCCGTAGAACGCCAGAAAGAAGAAGATACAGGTGTCAACCACCGAGGCCACGAAGGAACCAATCAACGGGGCTTTCCACCATGACATGGCACGCAGCCGGTTAAAGGCCACAATGTCCAGCAATTGGCCGGTGATGAAGGCTGCGCCAGATGCCGCTGCAATGCGCCATGGCGCAAGTGCCAATGACACCAGCACAGCAATGGCAAAGCCGGCCCAAGCCACACGGCGTGCGGCACCCGTACCCACCGCACGATTGGTTAGATCCGTGACCAAAAAAGCCACCGGGAAGGTAAATGCACCCCAGGTTAACCAGTCGTTGATGGGAAACTGCACCAGATAATTAGACGAGGTGATGACCATCAGCATCGCCAAAATGGGTCGCCAAAGCTTCATTAAAGGAAGTTGAGGTGGATATGTCATGCCGGTATTATCGTGGCGGCTGCTGAAGGTAGCCGATTTTGACCCTTTGTCTGAGCTTCGCTGACAGATTGGGTAAGCTCTGAGTTCTATGAAAGCTTACCGTTCCTCTCTTCTTTATTTCTCCCCGTCGGCTGATCCGCAGGCCTCTGCTGTGCTGGAAGATGATGGCCTGCTGGTGGTGGGCCCCAACGCCCAAGGCCGGCAAGTGGTGTTGGCGCTTGGGCCTTACCGTGAATTGCAGCCGCGTTTTGCCGATGTGGCCGTGACGCACTGGCCGGGGCGCATCATTGCACCGGGTTTTGTCGATTTGCACAGCCATTACCCGCAAACCAATGTGATTGGCTCCCCCGCCGAAGGCCTGTTGCCGTGGCTGGAGAATTACACGTTTCCTGAGGAGAAACGCTTTGTATCGCCCGAATACAGTGCGCAGGCAGCTACTTTTTTTGTAGCTGAACTGTTGCGCCACGGGGTCACCACGGCGCTCACCTTTGCCACCTCGCACAGCGCTTCAGCCAACGCCTTGTTTCAAGAGGCGCAACAGCAGCAGATGCGGCTGATCACCGGCCTGTGTTTGATGGATCGGCACGCACCGGCGGAGCTGCTGAACCAGCGCGTCAACCCTGCCACGGATGCTACCGAGCAAAGTCTGATTGACTCCGAAAACCTGTTACAGCGTTGGCACGGTGTGGATCGCCTGGGCTACGCCATCACGCCACGTTTTGCCCCAACCAGTACCGATGCCCAGTTGCGCGGTGCGGGTGAACTGGCAGCCCGCTACCCCGACGTGTGGATTCAGTCCCATGTGGCGGAAAACAAGGCCGAAATCGCCTGGGCACGCGAACTGTTTCCGGCCTCGCGCAGTTATCTGGCGACCTATGCCGACTTTGGCCTGATGCGCCAGCGGGCCATCTATGCCCACTGCATCCATTTTGACGATGAAGACCGCGCCCTGATGCGCAGCACCGGCGCTGCCGCTGCCGTCAGCCCGACCAGCAACCTGTTTCTGGGCAGTGGTTTTTTTGACTATACCGGGGCTGATCGGGCGGGATTTGACTATGGTTTGGCCAGCGACGTGGGTGGGGGCACCAGTTTCAGCCCGTTTCACACCATGCTGGCAGCGTATTACGTGGGGCGGGAAGGGCAGAGCAAAACCGGTTTGTCGCTCTCGCCGCAGCAGTTGTGGTGGCAGCACACAGTGGGCGCGGCCAAGGCGCTGGGGCTGGACGGTGTGGTGGGCAACTTGCAGCCGGGCTGTGAGGCGGATTTTGTTGTGCTCAACCCCCAAGCCACGCCGCTGCTGGCCCGCAAGACGGCGCTGGTCAACAGCCTGGACGAACTGCTGTTTGCAATGATTGTGCTGGGCGATGAGCGGGTGATTGAGAAAACCGTGATTTCACAAGCTTTATAGGCTTCTAGCGCTTATGAATAAAGCGCTGGTAGCTATGATTTTTATATTACAATCGCGCCAACCAGGAGTTGAACCCCATGACCATCAAAAGCGATAAATGGATCCGCCGCATGGCCGAGCAACACGGCATGATCGAACCCTTTGAGCCGGGCCAGATCCGCCAGGACGCTGCCGGTCACAAAATTGTCAGTTATGGCACCAGCAGCTACGGCTATGACATCCGCTGCGCCCCTGAATTCAAGGTGTTCACCAACATTCACAGCACCGTGGTGGACCCAAAGAACTTTGACGAAAAAAGTTTTGTGGATTTCAACGACGACGTGTGCATCATTCCCCCCAACAGTTTTGCGCTGGCCCGCACGGTCGAGTACTTTCGTATTCCGCGCAATGTGCTGACCATTTGCCTGGGCAAAAGCACTTACGCGCGCTGCGGCATCATCGTCAACGTGACCCCGTTCGAGCCCGAGTGGGAGGGTTATGTGACGCTGGAGTTCTCCAACACCACACCACTGCCCGCCAAAATCTATGCGGGTGAAGGCTGTGCTCAGGTCCTGTTTTTCGAGAGTGATGAAGTGTGTGAAACCAGCTACAAAGACCGTGGTGGCAAGTACCAGGGGCAGCGTGGTGTGACCTTGCCCAAGGCTTGAACGGCGCTGTTGAAGCCAGATCCATCAGCGGCGGTTTGGTGAATCAACGATAATTCAGTATCTTTTCAAGACTTAGCCCTGATTTCCGGGGCATCACTGGCTATCGGATTGATAGCAATGTACCCCGAGCTTTAATGACCGAACTGAATTCTGCCAACGCTTCCGAATTAACTTCTGACACCCCCATCATGGCCTTTGCCCAGCTGCAACTGGCCGCTCCTTTGGCCCGCGCGGTGGCCGAGATGGGTTACGAGTCCATGACTCCCATCCAGGCGCAAGCCATCCCTGTGGTGTTGCAAGGCCGTGACGTGATGGGTGCAGCCCAAACCGGTACCGGTAAAACAGCGGCTTTTGCCTTGCCGCTGATGCAACGACTGCTCAAACACGAAAACACCTCCACCTCACCCGCCCGCCACCCGGTGCGTGCCTTGGTGCTGCTGCCCACGCGTGAGCTGGCCGATCAGGTGGCCGACAACATCAAGCAATACGGCAAATACACCAACCTGCGCAGCGCGGTGGTGTTTGGCGGCATGGATATGAAGCCTCAAACGCTGGAACTCAAACAGGGCGTTGAGATTCTGGTGGCCACCCCTGGGCGTTTGCTGGATCACATCGAGGCCAAAAACGCCGTGCTCAACCAGGTCGAATATGTGGTGCTGGACGAAGCCGACCGCATGCTCGACATTGGTTTCCTGCCCGACTTGCAGCGCATTCTGAGCTACCTGCCCAAGCAGCGCACCACGCTGCTGTTTTCGGCCACGTTCTCGCCGGAAATCAAGCGCCTGGCCAACAGCTATCTGCAAAACCCGGTGACGATTGAGGTGGCCCGCTCCAACGCCACGGCTTCCACGGTCGAGCAACATTTTTACAGTGTCGAGGGTGACGACAAGCGCCACGCCTTGCACCAGGTGCTGAAAGACCGTGGCCTCAAACAAGCCTTTGTGTTTGTCAACAGCAAACTGGGTTGTGCCCGTCTGGCCCGCTCGCTGGAGCATGAGGGTCTGAAAACCACGGCGCTGCATGGTGACAAGAGCCAGGAAGAGCGGCTGAAGGCGCTGGAGGCTTTCAAGAGCGGCGAGGTTGATCTGCTGGTGTGTACCGATGTGGCCGCCCGTGGCTTGGACATCAAGGATGTGCCCGCCGTATTTAACTTTGACGTGCCGTTTAACGCCGAAGATTACGTGCACCGTATTGGCCGTACCGGGCGTGCCGGCGCAGCAGGTTTGGCGGTGAACTTTGTCTCCAAGAGTGATGCGCGGCTGGTGGCCGACATCGAAAAACTCATCAAGATCAAGATTGAACTGGAGCCGATTGAGTTTGATGAAAACCTGCCCGATATCCGCAAGCAGGGCCATATCAACACGGGTCGCAGGCTTTACCAGCAAGAACCGGGTGACAGTCGCCGTGAAGAGTTCCCAGGGCGTGTGCCCCGTGCACCGCGCAATGACTACCGGCGTGAACCGGTCAAGTCACAAGACCCGTTTTTCTCCAAACCGTATGAGCCGCCGGTGCTGCCTGCAGGCGAAGTGCCCAGCTGGGAGGCTGCCGCCGTGCGTCCAGGTGTACGTGGCATTTCAAGCAATATCAAAACCAAGCGAAAAGTAGCCGCCTTGTTCAAGGCAGGATGATGTGCCTGGCTGGTTGAGCGGCTGGTGTTCTGGCGGCAGACCTGGCGCTGCACCAGATCTTCATGTTCCAGGTTTTTGAGCCTGCTCGCATTTCACCTGAATCAGCTCGTGATGAGATGTATCCTCGCCGAGCTGGAGTGCACTCAGACAGCCACCCCAGACACAGCCGGAATCCAGCGCCAGCACATCGGGACGGTTCAGCCATCCTAAAGTAGACCAGTGACCAAAGGCCACCGTCACATCGGCCGTTTTGCGTCCTGGCACATCGTACCAAGGCATGTAACCTGGGGGTGCGGCATCGGCTGCGTCGGTGGTTTCAAACTCCATCTCACCTTGTGTGGTGCAAAAACGTAGGCGAGTCAGTGCATTGACAATCAAACGGTGCCGGTCTGTGCCGCGCAGCTCGGCATTCCAGGCATTGGGTTGGTTGTCATACATCTGATGCAGAAAATCCCCCAGGTAGGGGCTGCGCAACAACGTTTCTATTTCGCCGGCAAGAGCTATTGTTTTTGTAGCTGTCCATGCAGGTAATACGCCCGCATGGACCATTAAATAGGATTTTTTGTGATGCTCAAGCAAGATTGCCATGCGTTGGCTGCGCAACCAGCTCAACATGGCCTCCCGGTCGGGTGCTTGCAGCACATTGAGCAAGGTGTCTTTGCGGCTGGGTTTGCGGGCCCCCACGGAGGCCGCCAGCAGGTGTAAATCATGGTTGCCCAGCAGGCACTGGGCCGCTGCGCCATAACCCATCAGGCGGCGCAATACGCCAGCCGAGTCTGGCCCGCGGTTGACCAGGTCGCCCAAAAGATAGAGCGTGTCCCTGCTGGGGGAGAAGGAAATTTTGTTCAATAACCGTTGCAAAGCGCTGTCGCAGCCCTGCACGTCGCCAATCATGTAAAGTGCCATGGTGTTTATTGTCGTTTGAGACTAATGGAATTTTTGCTGATTGTTTTCTTAACTTTGCTGAATGGCGTGTTTGCCATGTCCGAACTGGCGTTGGCAGCCAGCCGCAAATCGCGGTTGAATGCCATGGCAGACGAAGGTGATAAAGGGGCGCAGGCAGCGCTGTCATTGCTGGATAACCCGAACCAATTTTTGTCAACGGTGCAGGTGGGTATCACCTCCATCGGCATGCTGAACGGTATTGTGGGAGAGGCTGCATTCAGCGCTGGTTTGACGGCCTGGTTTGAATCCTTTGGGGTCGCAGAAAAAGCGGCTTCCATTTCCGCCACAGCGCTGGTGGTGACCTTGATCACTTTCACGACCATCATTTTTGGTGAGTTGGTGCCCAAGCGCATTGGTCAGCTGTACCCTGAAGTCGTCTCACGTGTGGTGGCTCGTCCCATGGTGTGGTTGGCCAAGGTTGCGGGACCGTTTGTGAAACTGCTTTCTGGTTCAACGGCAACGGTGTTAAAGCTGATGCGTATTGATACCAATGCAGCGCGAGCCATGACCGAAGAGGAAATCAGTGCCAGCCTCGAAGAAGGGGTTGATGCGGGTGTCATTGAAGAACATGAGCATCAAATGGTGCAGAACGTGTTTGGCCTGGATGATCGGCCTTTGACTTCATTGATGGTGCCACGTGCCGAGGTGGCTTGGCTCGATGCCAGCACCACGGTGGCGCAAGTTTTGCAGAAGGTGGGGGCTGATGGTGCCTTGCATGCTCATTCATGGTATCCGGTGTGTCGTGGTTCACTTGATGACGTGGTGGGGAAAATCAGTCTGGCGCATTTGTTGGAACTGGGGGCTCATGCTCCGGGCATTCTGGAGGATGTTGTCAGTCCGGTGGTGTTTGTGCCAGAAACCTTGAGTGGTATGGAGTTGCTGGAGCAGTTTCGAGCCAAAGTGGGCCGCTTGGTGCTGGTGGTGGATGAATATGGCGTGGTGCAAGGCTTGCTTACGCCGCATGATTTGCTGGAAGCCATCACGGGGGAATTGCAGCCCAGTGCCAAAACCGAAGCTTGGGCGGTGCAGCGTGATGACGGTAGCTGGTTGCTGGATGGCATGATGCCGGTGAGCGAGCTCAAGGCCAGGCTTGATCTGGAGGAGCTCCCGCTGGAGGAGCGGGGTCGTTACAACACCGTCGCAGGACTGCTCATGGCCGTCAGTGGTCACTTGCCGGTTACGGCTGAAAAAATCAACTGTGAAGGTTGGTGTTTTGAGGTGGTTGACCTGGATGGCCGACGGGTTGACAAAGTGTTGGCAAGTCGCTTGGCCGATACGTCGCTGACGGGCGAATCCTGAAACAAGCGGTTGATGGATCGGCTTAACTGCGCCCGGAGAGTCGATAGGCCAGTAACCCAATGAGTTCGTGTAGCGCAATCCTCCATTTTGTAACGCCATGGTCCATGCTGTACTGGCTCAAAGGCGTGCTGTTTCCTGTACGAAAGTCCACCGGGTAGGCGGTCACGTTCCAGCCCAGATTTTTGAACGTAGCCATGGAGCGTGGCATGTGCCAAGCCGACGTCAGTAACAACCAGGGACGTGTGTTATCCACACCAGGCACGGATTTGCTGAATAGTGCATTTTCATAGGTTGTGCGTGAAGTGGATTCGTACAGCATTTTTCCGGGGTCAATACCTTGACTTGTGAAAAACTGTCTGGCACGTTCGGCCTCAGTCAGGGTGTTCGCAAAAAGTTCGCCTTCGCCGCCAGTGAATAACACCCGAAGCTGGGGTTGACGACGCAGCAAGGGCAGCACTTCGGTCATGCGTTCGGCTGCATCATTGAGGGCACTTTGCCCTGGTATTGTCCAAACATAGCTGGCCTCAAGCGCACCACCGAGCACCACCACGCCCGCGTAGGCATCCAGTGAACTGGTGTTTGGCAGCGCTGGATATTGCGATTCAAGTTGACGCAATAGGGCATCAGGCAGCGGCTCCCAGCCTAGGGCCAACAGCAAGGCCAGGGCAAACCCGCCCAGCCTGGTGGCCAGTTGGGGCCAGCGTCGACTACACGACATGGAGGCCAGGATCAGTACGGCCACCCAGGCCAGGGGTTGGGTCAGAAAAGCAAGAAATTTGGCAGCGATAAACATGGGTTATTTCTTCGAATGAGCAGCATTTAAATGCCGAGTTGTTGCCACATCACGGGATTAAATTGCCAGATGGGTGAGGGTAAGTCGCGCAGCGTTTGAATTTGAACCAGAAAGGCTTCTCTGGTGATTTCCCTTGCACCGAAAGAAGCCAGATGGCGTGTATTTTGCTGGCAATCAATCAGGGGTAGACCCTGTTGACGGCAGAAAGCCACCAAGGCGGCGAGTGCGATTTTGGAGCCATCGGTGGCCCGGTGAAACATTGACTCACCAAACACCGCATGGCCGATGTTGATGCCGTACAGGCCACCCACCAGTTGCCCGTCGACCCAGGTTTCAATGCTGTGCGCCAAGCCTGCGCGATGAAAGTTGGTGTAAGCCGCCATCATTTCGGGCACGATCCATGTGCCTGATTGGCCACTTCTGGGGCTGGTGCTGCAGGCTTCAATCACTTCGGGAAAAACCGTGTCCATGCGGATTTCACACCCGGGTGTACGGCTGAATTTTTTCAATGTTTTCTTCATGGAGGGGTGCAAACGGAATTCATCCACATGCAACACCATGCGGGGATCCGGACTCCACCAGAGAATCGGTTGGTCCGCGCTGTACCAAGGAAAAATGCCATTGGAATACGCCGCTTGAAGGGTTGTGGGGCTCAGGTCACGGCCCGCACACAGGATGCCTGGTGCCGGACTGTCTGGCCCCCAGGCCTCTTGTATCGGTGGAAACGGTTGCTCAGGCTCTAACCACAGAAGGGGCTGATGTGGGTGGTACATGATTGGATGGGGCTCAAAGTGTGTCGGAATCGTGTTTGCCAGCATGCATTTTTGTTGGATTGCAAAAAAAGTAGTCTAGCGTCCTGGGGGTGCGGGCAAAAAGTGCGGTTTGAGCCAGTACAATACTAGGAGTCGGGGCGTAGCGCAGCCTGGTAGCGCATCTGGTTTGGGACCAGAGGGTCGAAGGTTCGAATCCTTTCGCCCCGACCATCATATTCTCGTGATCTCTGCCCGTAGCTCAGTTGGATAGAGCAACAGCCTTCTAAGCTGTGGGTCGGGGGTTCGATCCCCTCCGGGCAGGCCATTCCATCGGCCGCCTTCCACTTCAAACTGAATCAAGTTAAGTTAATTGGCTGCTTCAAGCCCGTTGGCAAAGTGTTCCTGCATGCATTTTTGGCACAGTTCACGGTCTCTTGCGACCAAGGCCTGCATGACGGCCCGGTGCTCGTTCAAGGATTCCTGAATACGGCCTGATTTCAGCAAAGAGTTGTGGCGATTGAGTTTCATCACCTTGCGCAGGTCGGCCACCATCTGGTCACGCCAGCGGTTGTTGGCGATTTCGAGCAAACGCATGTGAAAGCGCTCATTGATCTCAAAAAAACGCTCCCGATCTTGCTTGTCGGGTGTGGCTGCAAGTTCAAGTTCTTGGTGAAGAACTTGTAATTCGCGGATTTGTCCTTCTGTGGCTGTGGTGGCCACGACCCCGGCAGCATCGGACTCCAGCAGGCTGAGCAGGTGGTACACATCGGCCAGATCGCGTTCGGATACTTCGGTGACATAGGCACCACGTCGTACCTTCATGGTCACCAAACCTTCGGCGGCCAGCACTTTGAGTGCCTCACGTAATGGGGTGCGGCTGATGCCGTAGGCCTCAGCGATTTTGAGTTCGTCAATCCAGCTGCCTGGCTCCAATTCCCGATTAAAAATCCGCTGACGAAGAAGTTCAGCAACTTCTTCGTAAAGTGCGCGGGGAGCTAAGGAGAGGGCGGCCATGGTTCGGATTGTAAGCGGGAAAGAATTTTTTGCATCAATAATTATAAATAACGTAAACTCGCTGGATTGATGTGGCATCTGCCTGCCTTGAGCGAGATGCCATTTGTCTAACCCACACTTGTATTGCCGCCATGACACACCACTCACCAGAATTCCAGCCCGGTAACCTTGACGCTTGGGCCAAAGCCGCCGCCAAATCTGCCCCCGGCGGAGATGTGAATGCGCTGAATTGGCTGACCCCCGATGGCATCACGGTCAAACCCCTGTATACCGCAGCTGACACGCAAAACCTGCAGCACACCGACACTTTGCCCGGTTTTGAACCGTATCTGCGTGGCCCCCAAGCCACCATGTACGCGGTACGCCCCTGGACGATCCGCCAATACGCTGGTTTTTCAACCGCTGAAGAATCCAACGCCTTCTATCGCAAGGCGCTGGCTGCAGGCGGGCAAGGCGTGTCGGTGGCGTTTGACCTGGCTACTCACCGGGGCTATGACTCTGATCACCCGCGTGTGACCGGTGACGTGGGCAAGGCCGGTGTGGCGATTGACTCGGTCGAAGACATGAAGATTCTGTTCAATGAGATCCCATTGGACAAGGTGAGCGTTTCCATGACCATGAACGGCGCGGTGCTGCCGGTGCTGGCGGGCTACGTGGTGGCGGCGGAAGAGCAGGGTGTGAGCCAGGACAAGTTGAGCGGAACCATTCAGAACGACATCCTAAAAGAGTTCATGGTGCGCAACACCTACATCTACCCGCCTGAGCCGTCGATGAAGATCATTGGCGACATCATCGAGTACACCGCCAAAAACATGCCCAAGTTCAACTCGATCAGTATTTCGGGTTACCACATGCAGGAAGCCGGGGCCAATCAGGCGCTGGAACTGGCCTTCACCCTGGCCGACGGCAAGGAATACGTCAAAACCGCCATTGCCAAGGGCATGGATGTGGACGACTTTGCTGGCCGCCTGAGCTTCTTCTGGGCCATCGGCATGAACTTCTACTTGGAAGTGGCCAAGATGCGCGCTGCCCGTCTGCTGTGGTGTCGCATCATGAAAGGTTTTGAGGCCAAAAAGCCCAAGAGCCTGATGCTGCGCACCCACTGCCAGACCAGCGGCTGGAGTCTGACCGAGCAAGACCCCTACAACAACGTGGTGCGTACCACCATTGAGGCCATGGCTGCCGTGTTTGGTGGCACCCAGTCACTGCACACCAATTCATTTGACGAAGCCATCGCGCTGCCGACCGAGTTCAGCGCCCGTATCGCCCGTAATACCCAGCTCATCATCCAGGAAGAAACCCACATCACCAATGTAATCGACCCCTGGGCGGGCAGCTACATGATGGAAAAGCTGACCCAGGACATGGCGGATGCTGCCTGGGCCATCATCGAAGAAGTTGAAGCCATGGGCGGCATGACCAAGGCGGTGGACAGCGGCTGGGCCAAGCTCAAGATCGAAGCCGCAGCGGCTGAAAAACAGGCTCGCATCGACAGCGGCAAAGATGTGATCGTCGGCGTGAACAAATACAAACTCAAGACCGAAGACACCATTGAAGCCCGTGACATTGACAACGTGGCGGTGCGGGATTCCCAAATTGCCCGTCTCAATGCCATCAAGCAAAAACGTGATGCAGCGCAGGTACAGCAAGCGTTAGAAGCTATCGAAAGTGCAGCAGAGAGTGGCACCGGCAATTTGCTGGATTTGTGTATCAAGGCGGTGCGGGTGCGTGCCACCGTTGGGGAAATCAGTGATGCCATGGAAAAATCATTTGGCCGCCACCGTGCGGACACCCAAAAAGTGACCGGTGTCTACGCCGCCGCCTATGACAGCGCCGAAGGCTGGGACAAGCTCAAGGAAGAAATTGCCCAGTTCGCCACCGAGCAGGGCCGCCGCCCACGGGTGATGATCAGCAAACTTGGCCAGGACGGCCATGACCGCGGCGCCAAAGTGGTAGCCACCGCCTTTGCCGACCTGGGCTTTGACGTAGACATGGGGCCGCTGTTTCAAACGCCTGAAGAATGCGCCCGCCAGGCGATTGAAAACGATGTACACGCCGTGGGTGTCTCGACACTCGCCGCTGGCCACAAAACCCTGGTGCCCGCCATCATTGCTGAGCTGAAAAAGCAGGGTGCCGATGACATCATCGTCTTCGTTGGTGGCGTGATTCCGCGCCAGGATTACGACATGCTGTATGAGGCCGGTGTCAAAGGCATCTACGGCCCCGGCACGCCGATTCCGGCCAGCGCCAAGGATGTGTTGGAGCAGATCAAGAAGGCTTTGGGCTGAATGGCTCGCTAGACACAGCGGATATTGAATAAGTTTATGACTCAGTCCATTGGTGGCTTGCTGGATGGCATCACCCAATATGATGGCTTGCGCCAACGCCGCGCCGTGGCCAAAGCCATCACCTTGCTCGAATCCACCCGCCCAGACCACCGGGTGCAGGCCGACGCGCTGTTGACCACCTTGTTACCCCACACCGGCAAGTCTTTCCGCTTGGGCATCAGCGGCGTACCTGGTGTGGGCAAATCCACTTTCATTGAGGCACTTGGCCTGTATCTGATCGGGCAGGGCCACCGGGTGGCGGTGCTGGCGGTAGACCCCAGCAGTTCGGTTTCTGGCGGCTCCATCCTGGGCGACAAGACACGTATGGAAATGCTGTCGGTGCATGAAAAGGCCTACATCCGCCCCAGCCCGAGCAGCGGTACGCTGGGTGGTGTGGCCGAGAAAACCCGCGAGGCCATGCTGGTCTGCGAGGCGGCGGGTTATGACGTGGTGATTGTTGAAACCGTGGGTGTGGGCCAAAGTGAAACCGCTGTGGCGAACATGACCGACATGTTTGTGCTGATGCAGTTGCCCAATGCGGGTGATGATCTTCAAGCCATCAAAAAAGGCGTGATGGAACTGGCCGACCTGGTGGTCATCAACAAGGTCGATATCGACCCCGATGCCGCCACCCGCGCCCGCGCCCAGATCACCTCCAGCCTGCGCTTGCTCGGCCTGCATGGCAACCCGGAGCACATGCACCATGACGCTGCCATCTGGCACCCGCAAGTGATCCAGCTCAGCGCCTTGCATGCCCAGGGTGTTGACAGCTTCTGGAGCAAGGTGCTTGAATTCAAGGCCCTTCAAACCCGGAACGGCAAGTTTGACGTGCGCCGCCAGAAACAGGCTCTGGCCTGGATGTGGGAGCGTATTGATGCCGGGTTGAAGCAGGCATTTGCCCAGCACCCTGCGGTCAAGGAGTTGTTGCCCAAATTGACCCAGGAGGTGCTTGAAGGCCGACTGGCCGCCTCCACTGCAGCAAGAAATATGCTTGCAGCGCAAGAGAATCAAACGTAGATAGCTATAAATTGTATAGTGATTAAATTCGATCCATTTCTGACAAAAGAGAGACCCAGCCATGCATGACATCCTTGAACAATTGGACAAAAAGCGCCAACTCGCCCGCTTGGGTGGGGGCCAGAAGCGCATCGACGCGCAGCACAAAAAAGGCAAACTCACCGCCCGTGAGCGCCTGGAAGTGTTGCTGGATGAAGGCACGTTCGAAGAGTGGGACATGTTTGTGGAGCACCGCTGCTCAGACTTCGGCATGCAGGACAACAAGATTCCCGGTGACGGTGTGGTCACCGGCTACGGCATGATCAACGGCCGTCTGGTGTTTGTTTTCAGCCAGGATTTCACCGTGTTTGGTGGTGCCTTGTCTGAAGCCCATGCTGAAAAAATCTGCAAGATCATGGACCAGGCCATGAAGGTGGGTGCACCGGTGATTGGCCTGAACGACTCGGGTGGTGCGCGTATTCAGGAAGGTGTGGCTTCTCTTGGCGGTTATGCCGACGTGTTCCAGCGTAATGTGATGGCCAGCGGCGTGGTGCCACAGATCAGCATGATCATGGGGCCCTCAGCCGGGGGTGCGGTGTACAGCCCGGCCATGACCGACTTCATCTTCATGGTCAAGGACAGCAGCTACATGTTTGTCACCGGCCCTGAAGTGGTCAAAACCGTCACCCACGAAGAAGTTACCGCCGAAGAGTTGGGCGGAGCCATCAGCCACACCACCAAGAGCGGTGTCGCCGACCTGGCGTTTGAGAACGACGTAGAAGCCTTGCTGATGCTGCGCCGCCTCTACAACTACCTGCCGCTGAACAACCGCGAAAAAGCCCCGGTGCGCCAGAGTGGTGACCCCAGTGGCCGCCTGGAACACAGCCTGGACACCCTGGTGCCCGACAATCCGAACAAGCCCTACGACATGAAAGAGCTGATCGTCAAAACGGTGGACGATGGCGACTTTTTTGAGCTGCAACCCGAGTACGCCAAAAACATCCTGATCGGTTTTGCCCGCATGGACGGTCAGACTGTCGGTATCGTGGCGAATCAGCCGCTGGTGCTGGCTGGTTGCCTGGACATCAAGAGCAGCATCAAGGCCGCGCGTTTTGTGCGTTTTTGTGATGCCTTCAACATTCCGGTGATCACCTTTGTCGACGTGCCCGGCTTCATGCCCGGCACCTCACAAGAGTACGGCGGCATCATCAAACACGGGGCCAAACTGCTCTATGCCTACGCTGAATGCACCGTGCCCAAAATCACCGTCATCACCCGCAAGGCCTACGGCGGCGCGTATGACGTGATGAGCTCCAAACACCTGCGTGGTGACGTGAACTTCGCCTGGCCCAACGCCGAAATCGCGGTGATGGGAGCCAAAGGCGCGGTGGAAATCATCTTCCGCGAAGACAAGGGTGACCCGGCCAAGCTGGCCGCCAAGGAAGCCGAATACAAAGCCCGTTTTGCCAACCCGTTTGTGGCCGGTGCACGCGGCTTCATTGACGACGTGATTCAACCCTACGAAACCCGCAAACGCATTTGCCG
This sequence comes from Rhodoferax lithotrophicus, assembly GCF_019973615.1. GTDB lineage: Bacteria > Pseudomonadota > Gammaproteobacteria > Burkholderiales > Burkholderiaceae_C > Rhodoferax > Rhodoferax lithotrophicus. The sequence continues at coordinate 1,626,329 of NZ_AP024238.1, forward strand.
CAGCCTGGTGATGCTCAAGGACAAAAAGCTTGAGAACCCCTGGCGCAAACACGGCAACATTCCCCTTTAAGACCCGAGGAGTACAAGAATATGTTTACCAAAATCCTGATCGCCAACCGTGGCGAGATCGCTTGCCGTGTCATTACCACGGCGAAAAAAATGGGCATTCAAACCGTGGCGGTGTATTCCGATGCCGACAAAGATGCCCGCTTTGTGCTGCTGGCCGATGAGGCCGTCAACATTGGCCCGGCCCCCAGCCGCGAAAGTTACCTGGTGGGTGACAAGATCATTGCCGCGTGCAAACAAACCGGTGCCCAGGCGCTGCACCCCGGCTACGGTTTTTTGAGCGAAAACGCCGAATTTGCCAAACGGGTGGAAGAGGAAGGCATTGTCTTCATCGGCCCCAAACATTACTCCATGGCCGCCATGGGCGACAAGATCGAGTCGAAAAAACTCGCCGGCAGCGCCGGTGTCAACTGCATTCCGGGGGTCAACAGCGCCATCGAAACCGCTGAAAAAGCCGTTGAAATTGCCCAGGGTATTGGCTACCCGGTGATGATCAAGGCCAGCGCTGGTGGTGGTGGCAAAGGCTTGCGTGTGGCCTACAACGACAAGGAAGCGTTTGAAGGCTTCACCAGCTGCCGCAATGAAGCCCGCAACAGTTTTGGCGACGACCGCGTGTTTGTCGAAAAGTTTGTCGAAGAACCGCGTCACATCGAAATCCAGCTGATTGGTGATGCCCATGGCAACGTGGTTTACCTCAATGAGCGTGAATGCTCAATCCAGCGCCGCCACCAGAAGGTGATTGAAGAAGCGCCATCCCCGTTTATTTCCGATGCCACCCGCAAAGCCATGGGTGAACAAGCCGTGGCCCTGGCCAAAGCGGTCAACTACCAAAGCGCCGGCACAGTGGAGTTTGTGGTTGGTAAAGACCAGAGCTTCTACTTTCTGGAAATGAATACCCGCTTGCAGGTGGAACACCCGGTCACCGAGTGCATCACCGGGCTCGACTTGGTGGAGCTGATGATTCGCGTGGCCGCGGGCGAAAAACTGCCCATGACCCAGGCTGAAGTCAAACGCAATGGCTGGGCGATTGAATGCCGCATCAACGCCGAAGACCCGTTCCGCAACTTCCTGCCCTCCACCGGCCGTCTGGTGCGTTTTGCTCCGCCTGCACAAACCATGTTCCAGTCCAACACCCTCGATTGGTTTGGCGTGCGGGTGGACACTGGTGTACAAGACGGTGGCGAGATTCCGATGTTTTACGACTCGATGATTGCCAAGCTGATCGTGCACGGCACCGACCGGCTGGATGCCATCGCCAAGATGCGTGAAGCGCTTAACGGCTTCGTCATTCGCGGCATCAGCAGCAACATTCCGTTCCAGGCCGCCTTGCTGGCGCACCCCAAGTTTGTCGCGGGCAACTTCAACACTGGTTTTATTGCCGAACACTACGCTCAGGGCTTCAAAGCCGAGGACGTGCCGCACGAAGACCCGCATTTCATGCTGGCGCTGGCGGCCTTTGTGCGCCGCAAGTCACGCGAACGTGCGGCCAGCCTGTCAGGCCAGTTGCCGGGTTATGCGGTCAACATCGGCAGCGACTATGTGGTGGTCACCCTGGGTGATGATGGCAGCAATGCCTACACCCCGGTGCATGTCGATGAGTTTGCAGGCAAAACAGGCTTTGCGCGCATCAAAATGGGTGCAAGCAGCTATGAAATTTGTAGCGATTCGCGCCTCAATGACGTGTGTATTTGGGGTACGGTGAACGGAGAACCCTTTACGGCCCAAGTGGAACGTGGCACCCCCAAAAACCCGCTGGCACTGCGTTTGCAGCACAACGGCACTCGCCTGGACGTGCTGGTGATCTCCCCACGTATGGCAGAGTTACACGCGCTGATGCCCTTCAAGGCACCGCCAGACATGAGCCGCTATGTACTCTCACCCATGCCCGGTTTGCTGGTCGATGTGGCGGTGGCTCCAGGCCAAAAAGTGCAGGCCGGTGAACGTGTGGCGGTGATTGAAGCCATGAAGATGGAAAACGTGCTGTTTGCCGCCGCCGATGGTGTGGTTAGCAAAGTGTTGGCCAACAAGGGTGAAAGCCTGACGGTGGATCAGCCGATTGTGGAGTTTGCATGAACGTCCCGGCACTTCAACGTCCTTTCAAAGTGCTGGGCATCCAGCAAATCGCCATTGGCGGCACCAGCAAGGCGCAGCTCAAAAAACTCTGGGTCGACATGCTGGGCCTGGAGGTCACTGGCACGTTCCAGAGTGAGCGTGAAAACGTCGACGAAGACATTTGCGCCATGGGCAGTGGCTCGTTCAAGGTCGAAGTCGATCTGATGCAGCCGATGGATGTGGACAAAAAACCGGCGGTGCACACCACTCCGCTGAACCATGTCGGCCTGTGGATTGACGATTTGCCCAAGGCGGTGGAGTGGCTCACGGCCAATGGCGTGCGTTTTGCGCCAGGCGGCATTCGCAAAGGTGCGGCGGGTTTTGACATCTGTTTTTTGCACCCCAAAGCCAATGAGGAGTTCCCGATTGCCGGTGAAGGTGTGCTGATCGAGATGGTGCAAGCCCCCGCGGAAGTGGTGGCGGCTTTTGCCAGCTTGTCAGCCAGCCCTTTTCAGTAAACCCATGGACAAGGCAGTGCCCGACAAAATGATGCTGCCGCACAGCACCATCCAGCCGGTGACGGCCTCGCCCAAAAACACCACGCCGTAGAGCACCGCAAACACCGGGATCAAAAAGGTGACGGTCAGGGAGCCGGCTGCGCCGACCTTGTCAATCAGGCGGAAATACAGCACATAGGCCACCCCGGTGCACAGCACACCCACCGCCAGCAAGGCCAGCCAGGCGGTGAGGCTGGGCATCTGGCTGGGCCACAACCACAGGGTAGGCAGTGCCAGCCCAAGAGCTGCACCGATCTGGCTGCCGGTGGCAATCACCAGTGAGGGCTGGCCACTCAGGTAACGCTTGGTGAAGCTGGCCGAAATGCCGTAGCACAGGCAAGCCCCCAAACACGCCAGCACCGCCCAGCCGGTGGCCAGCCCCGAGGCATCGGGTTTGAAACTGGCTTTGCCCCAGGCCAGCATGGCGACCCCTATGAAGCCAATCAGCAGCCCCACGATCTTCATGCCGTGTGGGCGGTCTTTGAGCCACAACCAGGCCACCATGGCCCCAAACAGCGGCACGGTGGCGTTCAGCAGGGACGACAAACCGGTGCTGATGGACAGCAAGGCATAGGCGTACAGCGCAAAAGGAATGCCGGAGTTGAACAGCCCCATCAGGAAGATTTTTTTCCAGTGCTGGCGCAGCGCAGGCCACTGCCCACGGGCCAGCAGCAGCGGTAGCAAACACAGCGCGGCAATCGCCACCCGCAGGCCGGCCGTGGGGATAGCCCCAAATTCAGCCACGCCAAACCGGGTGAACAAAAAGGAGGAACCCCAGATGGCCCCCAGCAGTACAAATTCAACAAGCCAAGGTTTGGAGTGGGAAGAGGATTTCAAAGGAAGCCTTCAAGATGCAGCAGGGCGGTTTTGCGATCCAGCCCGCCAGCGTAGCCGGTCAGGGCTCCATGGCTGCCGACCACGCGGTGACAGGGCACGATGATACTCAAGGGGTTGCGCCCCACCGCACCCCCTACGGCGCGTACGGCCGCAGGCTGGCCAATGGTGGCGCTCAAGGCTTTGTAACTGCAGGTTTGCCCACGTGGGATGCCTAGCAGGGCCTGCCACACCTTTTGCTGAAAGGTGGTGCCGGTGCTCAAGTCCAGCGGTAACTCAAACTGGTGGCGCTGCCCGGCAAAGTAGTCGGCCAACTGGCGGGCTGCTTGTTGCAGTACCGGGTGGTCGGGGGCTTGGGCATAGCGGGACAAATCGGGCAGGTGGGCCTGAGCTTCAAACCAGGCACCCACGAGTTTGTCACCGGCTGCGGCCAGGGTGATGGGCCCCAATGGGCTGGGGGTGTGTGAACAGACGGTATGGTCGGGGAGTTTCATGGTATTTTTGGCCTTGTGTGCTTTATGAATAAGCGCTAGTAGCTATCAATTTAGTAGCTATTGAGTGGACTTGTCGGGCTTGGTGTGTCGGGGCAGGGTGGCCCAGGCTCGGATCACCGCATAACTGCGCCAGGGTTGCCAGGCGTGGGATGCCGTCAGTGCGGCCTTGGCGGGGAGGGGTGTATTCCGCACGCCCAGGGCTTTGTGTAAGGCCACATCACCGGAGGGAAACGCATCGGGCCAGTGCAGGGCGCGCATGGCAATGTAGTTGGCTGTCCAGTCACCGATGCCGGGCAGGGTCTGCAATTGGGCCATGGTGCTGGGAACATCGGCCACCGTGTCCAGGCACAGCTCACCACTGGTCACCGCACGGGCCAGTGCCTGAATGGCCGCCTGTCTTTGCTTGACGATACCCAAAGCACCTAGGGCATCGGCGCTGGCTGCCACCAGGGCCTGGGGCGTTGGAAACAAGCGGCTCAACCCGGCCAGCGGGGTGACGATGGGTTCGCCAAAGTGTGTCACCAGCCGCTCAGCCAGTGTGCGTGCTGCCGCCACCGTGATTTGCTGGCCCAGCACCGCGCGCACCGCCAGCTCAAAACCATCCAGCGTGCCGGGCAGGCGCAAGCCGTCGCCCTGGGGAAAATGGTTGTGCAGCACTTGGTTGATGGCCTGCGGGTCGGCATCCAGGTCCAGCAGCGCACGCACACGGGCGATGACCTGCGGCAGCACCTCTGCCAAAGCGTCGCTTACCTGCAGGTTGACGCGGCAGCGTGCTTCGTCCCAACGGGCCTGCACCCAGCCCGTAGCGAGATGTTGGCCGTTGTGCAGCGCCATGGTTTTGCCCAGGCTGGCGTTTATGGGGTCCATCACCTCCAGCCCGGTGATTTGACGGGTCGCCAAGAAGTGCAGCATGGCCGCCACATCGTAAGGGGGCCGGTAGCTCAGCCGGACATGAATGCCCTCTTTGCTGGCAGGCGTGTGTTGTGATTCAGGGGTGTGGCGCAACTGCGTCGGGTTCAGGCCGTAGTGGGTGACAAAGGCGGTGTTGAAGCGCCGCACACTGGCAAAGCCGCTGAGCTCGGCCACCTGGGCCACGGCCAGCGAAGTATCGGTGAGCAGCTGTTTGGCACTCAGTAACCGGCGCGTTTGCAGGTACTGCAGGGGTGATACCCCCATCTGCGCCTCAAAAATGCGGCGCAGATGGCGGTCGCTGATGCCCAGCCGCAGGGCCAGGCGCTGCACCGTCATCGCAGGGAGGCCTGAAGGTGCAGGAGCGTCCATGAGCGCTGCAGCCTGAGTTGCCAGAATGGCCGAGGCATCCTGCATCGACCAGGCCTTCCCGGTACTCATGCCAGGCATCAACTGGCGCGGGGCGAGTTCCGGGCGGCAGCGCAGGCAGGGGCGAAAACCGGCATGCTCGGCCTGCGCGGCCAGGTTGAAAAAACGGCAGTTTTCCCGCTTGGGCGTGCGCACGCGGCATACCGGGCGGCAATAAATACCGGTTGATGTCACGCCCGTGAAAAACCGGCCATCAAACCGCGCATCATGTGCCTTGAGCGCGAGGTAGCAGGCATCCATATCATCAGGGGTGTCGGGACTGTTCATGCAAGGGATCATAAGCGTGCATCACCCGATCAGCCAGCTGATTCCAGGCCCATGGATAGCCGTTTTCGGACATGTCTGTGCCAGCTGTCGCCTCTACAATCCAAGCCGAAAACCATCCGATCCATCTGCCAGGGAATACAACTATGAAGCTTAACTCCAGCATTTTCAAAGCCTATGACATTCGGGGCATCGTGCCCAGCACCATTGATGCCGCCATGGCGCAAGCCTTGGGTCGCGCCTTTGGCACCGTGGCCTTGCGTGAAGGTCAAACCCAGGTTGCCGTGGGCCGTGATGGCCGTCTGAGCGGGCCGGAGTTGAGTACTGCCCTGACGCGTGGTCTGGCTGACGTGGGTGTGGAGGTGATTGACATTGGCTTGGCCACCACCCCCATGTTGTACTTTGCGGCCAACACGTTGTGCGCCAGCGGTATCCAGGTCACCGGCAGTCACAACCCCAAGGATTACAACGGCTTCAAGATGGTGCTGGCAGGCCGGGCCATTTATGGTGACGAAATCCAGAACCTGCGTCGCATCATGGAAGATGAGAGCTGGGAATTACGTGCCGGTGGCCAGATTCGCCATGTGGATGTGCTGGCCGATTACACCGCACGGATTGTGGGTGACATCAAGCTGTCTCGCCCCCTGAAGATTGTGGTGGATAGTGGCAACGGCATTGCGGGTGCCTCTGCCCCCGGCATTCTGCGCGCCATTGGCTGCGAGGTGACCGAGCTGTTCAGCGAGGTGGATGGCAACTTCCCCAACCATCACCCGGACCCCAGCAAGCCCGAGAACCTGCGTGATGTGATGGCTGCCCTGAAAGCTGGTGATGCCGAGCTGGGTCTGGCCTTTGATGGTGATGGTGACCGTCTGGGCATCGTCACCAAAGACGGCAACACCATTTACCCGGATCGGCAGATGATGTTGTTTGCCGCCGATGTGCTCAAGCGCGTGCCCGGCGGCACGATTTTGTTTGACGTGAAGTGTTCACAGCGCCTGGCACCCGCCATTGAGGCGGCGGGTGGTGTGCCGATGATGTTCAAAACCGGTCATTCGCTCATCAAAGCCAAGATGAAAGAAATCAACTCCCCATTGGGGGGGGAGATGAGCGGCCACGTCTTCTTCAAGGAGCGTTGGTATGGTTTTGATGATGGTACGTATGCCGGTTGTCGTCTGCTGGAGATTTTGAGCCAGTCGGCCGATGCCAATGGGGTGCTCAACGCCTTGCCCACCAGCTTTTCCACGCCAGAGCTGAACGTCAAGTGCGCGGAAGGGCAGCCTCATACGCTGGTTGAGCAACTGGTCGCTACGGTTCATTTCCCGGCCCCAGCCACTCTCAACACCATTGACGGCCTGCGCGTGGATTGGCCCGATGGTTTTGGGCTGATTCGCGCCTCCAACACCACACCGGTGCTGGTGCTGCGTTTTGAAGGTCATACACCAGAGGCTTTGAACCGCATCCAGACCGACATGATGGCCCTGTTGCATCAGGTGATGCCCGGCGCGGTAACCGATGAGGCTGCGCATTGATGGAGGGGTGTTGACTGTGAGTGTGTCGATTTGAAAATTCTGATTGTCAAACTGTCTTCGCTGGGTGATGTGGTGCATGCCATGCCCGCGGTGCAGGATATCGTGCGGGAGCACCCTGGTGCACAGATTGATTGGGTGGTCGAACGTGGTTTTGTGCCGCTGGTGCGCCGCTGCAAAGGTGTACGCCGGGTGATTGCGGTGGACTTGCGCCAGTGGCGTCAAAGCCCTTTCAGTGCAGAAACCCGGCGCGCCTGGGCGCTTTTCAAAAACGAATTACAGCAGGAACGTTATGACGCGGTGATTGATTTGCAGGGTTTAACCAAATCCGCGCTGGTGTCCTGGCTGGCTCGCCTGAGCCGTGGCGGCAAGCGTTATGGTTTGGCCAATCAAACCGAAGGTTCCGGCTTTGAAGCCCCGACCCGTTGGGTGGCTGATGTGGCTTTTCACCTGCCCACGCACAGCCATGCCGTGACACGCTCGCGTGAATTATGTGCCTTGGCGCTGCATCATACCGCTCCTATTGATATGAACTTTGGGCTTGAAACCCATAAGGATAAAGCGCAAGAAGCTATTAAAAATATAGCATTCAGGCGCGGCCTTCGCGGTATGGTGGCACTGGTGCATGGCACCTCGCGGGCGGATAAGGAGTGGCCACTGGAACACTGGCGTGAACTGGCGCAGCGGCTCAATGAGGCCGGTTTTGGCGTGGCTTTGCCGCATGGCAACCAGGCCGAAGAGCAGGTCTCCAACGCGATTGCTTATGGTTTGGAGCATGCCCAGGTATGGCCCCGTTTGGCGCTGGATGCACTCGCCGATGCGCTGGCCACCTGCTTTGGCGTGATTGGGGTGGACAGTGGTCTGAGCCACATTGCCGTGGCACTGGATCTGCCGCATGTACAGCTGTACAACTTTGACACGGCTTGGCGTACCGGCCCCTTGCCCCATGCCGTCGCAGAACAGCCACCTTACCAGTGCAGTGTGTTTGCCCAACCTGCCCCCAGTGTGGACGCCGTCTGGCAGGCTTGGTGTGCGGTGCTCAGTGCTTGAGCTTATTTAATGATTCGCTGGTTTTACTCGTGCCTGATGTGGCTGGCGCAACCACTGCTCAAGCGCAAGCTGCTGCGCCGTAGCCAGCAGGAACCCGGCTACGCCCAGCATCTTCCTGAGCGATTTGGCCATTACGACCAAGCCGTGCCCCCACATTCCGGCCCCACCGTCTGGTTACATGCCGTGTCGCTGGGTGAAACCCGAGCGGCCGCTGTGTTGATCGCGGCCTTGCGGGCGCAGTGGCCTCACATGCGCCTGTTGCTCACTCACGGCACGGCCACCGGGCGTGCTGAAGGTCAAAAGCTGCTGGCCACAGGGGATCTGCAAGCCTGGCAGCCGTGGGACACACCGGCTGCAGTGCAGCGGTTTTTGGCCCATTTCAGGCCCCAGTTGGGCATCCTGATGGAAACCGAAGTCTGGCCCAATCTGGTATTGGGTTGCCAGCTGCAAGCTGTGCCGCTGGTGTTGGTGAATGCCCGGCTCAGTGACAAATCGCGCCAACAAGCGCAGCGCCTGGCCTGGCTGGCGCGCCCGGCGTTTACGGCGTTGACGGCCGTGTGGGCGCAAACCCAGGCTGATGCCCAGCGTCTGCAGTCCTTGGGAGCCAAAGTGGAAGGTGTGATGGGGAACCTGAAATTTGATGCTACCCCTAACCCCACCCAAGTGATGCAGGGCCGTGCCTGGCGCGAGCAGTGCCCCCAACCGGTGGTGATGCTGGCCAGCTCACGGGAAGGTGAAGAACAGGCTTTGCTGGATATTTTGAAGCGTTTTTGGCTTCCAGTGCAGACCCATCAAGCGCAAGATGCTACTGATTCTGTAGTATTAAAGGTACAGTGGCTGGTGGTGCCACGTCATCCACAGCGTTTTGATGCGGTGGCTACTTTGATTCAATCCCAGGGCTTTGCGGTGCAGCGCCGCAGTGCCTGGCCTGCCTCTGGCCCAAACCCGACGGCGGGGCAGCCGACGATCTGGCTGGGGGACTCGCTGGGTGAAATGGCGCTGTACTACGGCCTGGCTGATGTGGCTTTGCTGGGTGGCAGCTTTGAGCCCTTGGGAGGGCAAAACCTCATCGAAGCTGCGGCCTGCGCTTGCCCGGTGGTGATGGGGCCTCACACATTCAACTTTGCGGAAGCTGCAGAAAAAGCCTTGGCTGCAGGTGCCGCGCAGCGCTCTGCCAACCTGGCACAAGCAGTTGATAGGGCCTGTGAGTTGTCTTTGAGCGACAACCGATTACTCGTTGCCCGGGAATCAGCTCGGCACTTTGCCCAGTCCCACCAAGGTGCGGCCCAACGACTGGCTGCCGCATTGATGCCCTTCTTGGCCGAATAGACTGAGGCAACGCCAGGTTGAGATCGGTTTTACACCACCAATTTTTTTGGTTGGTTCTTTTGATCAAGAGTTTTTCAAGTCTGATCATCTTTGCTCGGTTGATTTAAATCAAACGCCGAGCACTTAAAACTCAAATTGAACTACCATACAAGCCTTAAGGTTTTATGATCTCCACAAGTTCGCGTTGTTAAGCAAATGTGAAGTTTTGTAATGAAGCCTTAAGACGACGAACCGGGTGAGCTAGCAAGTTGTTGTCCGGCATTCATCCAAAAACTTTTATAGGAGCGTTCAGATGATTAAAGTTTCATTACCCACCGTGATTGCAACTGTGTTCTTAGGCCTGGCCAGTGTGGCACCGGCTCAAGCAGCTGTTGATGAAGAAGCCGCAAAAGCGCTTTTCAAAAGTAATGACTGCACCAAATGCCACTCTGTAGACAAAGAAAAAAAGGGTCCGTCGCTGAAAAAAATCTCGGAAAAGTACAAAGGCAAGGCTGATGGACAGGAAAAAGCTGTCAAAAACATGACTGACGGTAAAAAAGTGAAGTTGGCTGATGGCACCGAGCAGGAACATAAAGTCATTGACACCAAAGATCTGAAAGAACAGAAAAACCTGGCTGACTGGATTCTTTCCCATTAACACTGCACTGCGATGCAGATGTTTAAACAGTTGTAAAGGATTAAAAACATGAAAACTTCATTATTCCGGTGGGGGACAGCCCTGCTGGCATCACTTGCCATAGCAGGTTGCGGCGGTGGAGGCGGTGGCAGTGCGCCAGCGGCCACAACACCCGCAACAAGTACGGCTGTCAGCGCCGCTATAACCGCCGCTGCAGCAACACCTTTGGTCACTGACACGGCGACTGGTACCAGTGGCAGCAGTGCAGCATTTACAGTTTTGCAGGCAGCCGGTGTTCCTGCTGTCACCATCAACAGCCCACCGGTAGTGAATTTCACCGTGTTCTCGGATGGCGCGGTGTATACCAAACTCACGGCTGCCAATGTCAGCGTGGCCATGGCAAAGCTGGTTCCTGCGTCGAATGGCAATCCTGACGAATGGGTTAGTTATGTCACGAGAGTAAAAACCTCTGCTGTGACACCCAATGGTCTTGCGGTTCAAGGCACAACCGATCCTAAAATTTCAACGGCAACTAAAACAGCAACTTATCCCGTTGACTGTGCTGCAAGCCCAGCAACTCTGACGTACAACCCTGATGGTTATTACACCTACAAGTTCTGTACCGATGTTAAGAAAACCAAGGATGCTGCTGGTAATTTGGTTTTTGACGCTAGCAAAGTACATCGGGTGGCACTTCAGCTAAGTTATACCAATAAAGCTGGGACAGTGGTCAAGGTCAACCCTTACTTTGACTTCACCATCAATGCCGATGGTACGGCGAAGATGGCCGACCCAAGCAAGACAAGGAAAATGACGGATGTGAACTCTTGCAATAGTTGTCACGAAACACTGGCCCTGCACGGTGGTGGTCGAGTTGATACTCAATTCTGCGTGATGTGTCACAACCCTGGCAGCACAGATGCTGTTACAGGCAAGGCGGTGACATTGAGTACCATGGTTCACAAGCTTCATGCAGGCAAGAGACTTGCGGCAGCGGGTGACCCTTACATTGTGAATGATGTAAATGCTTCAGAGATTGGCTTTCCGCAAGACTTGCGCAATTGCACCAAGTGCCATACTGCTGCGAATCCCGCAACGCCTCAGGGCGATAACTGGAAGACTGCGGTGAGCCAACAAGCTTGTCTGACTTGCCACACTTCCAAAGTTGGTGGTGTTTGGGAAACCAAGCATGTGGTTTATGCCAAAGATCCTATCGTTGTTGGCGCGGCTTCAGCCACAAACACCAAGGCTACTGACTTGACCAATGCTCAGTGCATCGCTTGTCACAGGGTTGGCTCCAACATCTCGTCTGAAGTTGTTCACTGGAATCAGAACGAAGAAAATTCTGCCAAATACAAGATGAACATTGAGGGTGCTACGTATGACGCAGCGACACGCAAAGTCACGGTCAAGTATTTCTTGTCTGATCCGACCAATGGCAATGCGGCGTATGACCTGGTGACCTCTGACTGTGCCAGCACGACTGTGCCCACATGTTCAACCAGCACCAAGTTTGGCAATCTGCGTTTTTATGTGGCGTACCAGACCATGGTGGGTCAGTCAACCGCAGTGACTGAGTTTTCGTCCTACAACAACGGCGGTAGTGGTGCCAACGCGTATGCCTACAAGGGTACCAAAGACGCGTCTAACCACTACACCGTGGACATCACCTTGCCTGCAGATACTGCAACTTCAATTGCCTCGGGTACGGCGCGTGTGATCAGCATCGGTCAGGTCAAAGAGCCGCAACTTGAGTTGAAGTCGCTTGATCCACGGCCAGCGGTGGTTCCTGCTGCTCTGGTCAGTGTGGTTGTGCAAAACACGCATTTTGATGTTGCCTTGACGGGTGCTCTGCAGCCGCGCCGGGCAGTGGTCTCCAGTGCGAAGTGCAATGCTTGTCACGGCTCACTGGGCTCCACCTCTGGTTCCAATACGCTGGCCAACGCCTTCCACGGTGGTGCTCGTGACACGGTTGAAGCATGTTCTGTCTGCCATGATGCCAATCGTTCGTCGAGCGGTAACATGATGACCAATGGATTGGCACTGTATGAACCCTACCAGTTCAAACGCATGATCCACGGTATCCATGGCAATTCCAAGCGTGTGAATCCGTTTACCCATGGCAACAAAGCAGTTCAAGCATTCTGCAATCCAACTGGAACGACTGTTGCTGCCATTGATTTGTGCAAGACAGCTGCGCCTTTGGGAATTGTGGCCGGTGTAGAAAACTACGCTGCTGAAGTGGCCTACCCTGGTGTTGGTTTGAATTGCAACGCTTGCCACGTCAACAATTCGTACAAAAACGATCAGGGAACATTGGGTGCAGTGGTGATGAAACCCACTACCTCGGCTCCAGGTGTGTTGCCTGTTGTCCTTGAAACTGATCCCAACAAATGGTTGGTGATCTCGCCCAAGGCGGCAAGTTGCACGGCTTGCCATGACTCCAGCACAGCCATGGGGCACGTCGCTAACTTCGGTGGCGCTTCGTTTGGCAACAAGACCCAGGCGGAAATTGCTGCCATGCCACGTGAAACTTGTAACGACTGCCATGCCAGCGGTGGTTTCAAGGGTGTTGATGTCGTCCACGGTCAAAAGTAGGCACTGCTAATGTTGGTTCGGACGGGAGGGTTTTTACGGGCCCTCCCGTTTTTTCGTAATCAACGGCATATTGTCAAAATTAATATTCAAAGCTAGACCTGTAGGAGAGTTGGGATGCAAATCAAACATGCGATAGCGTTTATCAGTGCCTGTGTGTTCGGGGTACTGGGGTCGGCGTGGGCAGAAGAGCCTGTAGCAAAGGACGCTGCGACTTGTCTCTCATGCCATGACACGGATGATTTGCCGGACATGGCTGGAACCGCGCACGGAGTGCGCCCCAATCCGCCACCGATGAAAGCAGCAGCTGCAGCGTTGGCCAGTCGTACCATGGGCGATGTTAGAAATTCACGTTCTCCAACTTGTTTTTCTTGTCACGGTACCAGTGATCAGCATGCAAACAAGCCAGACAATGTTGAGAAACAATCCAAGCCGGATAAAACATTCACCAAAAAATTTGGCCATGTCACGACAGTGCAAGCAGATGAGCGTAGTCGTGTGTGTCAAAGTTGCCATGATGGTGATTCCAAGCGAGCCTTATGGGTTGGTAGCCAGCATCAAGCCGCCAATGTGGCTTGTAATGACTGTCACCAAGTGCACACAGCGCGTGACAAGGTGTTGAAAAAAGCCTCAGAGTCCGAAGTTTGTTATGCCTGTCATAAAGAGCAGCGTACACAACTCAACAAGCTGTCCCATCATCCGGTTGTTGAGGGAAAGATGACATGTTCAGATTGCCATAACGTGCATGGATCTTCAGGTCCCAAACTCGTCAAGAGAGACAGTATCAATGACACCTGTTATACCTGTCACGCCGAAAAACGGGGTCCTTTTGTGCAGCAACATTCGCCTGTAGCAGAAGATTGCACCAACTGTCATAACTCACATGGCAGCGTGATTCCGGGCATGCTTAAAACTCGTGCCCCCATGCTTTGCCAACAATGCCATACGCCACACGTATCAGGTGCAGTGGGTGCGCTAGGTGGACAAAGCGGAGTCTTTGCACCAGCCGCTGCTGGGCAAGCTGTTCCACAGATCACGAGCGTGACCAATGGGAAAAACGTGGTCAATATGTGGCAAGGCCGTAGTTGCATGAATTGTCATTCGCAAATTCATGGGTCCAACAGCCCGTCATTCTCCAACCCATTGATGCGTTAAAGCACGGAGAAACATCATGATCAGACCTATTTCATTGATTCATTTTCAACGGTCTGTGCTGGCTTTGGCTGCTTTGGCAGCCTTCATACCCGTACAGGCACAAACGACTGGTCCTCAAACGACGATCTCGGCTGGTGTCGGTTTTGTGGATGGTTCCCGTGCTGATCGCGGATTGTTTGACCAGTACAGCGGAATCCGTAAAGATAGCAGTACAGCTGCCTTGCTTGGCATTGATTACAGCTTACGCAAAGATGATCCGGCAACCTCAGTGGAATTTCAAGGTTCGGATTTGCTTGGTGATTCGCGCGAGTTAAGACTGGTCTGGAAACGTCCAGGAGACTGGTCACTTTCCGCAGAGTATGGTGAGCTGGTTCATCATGACATCAATCAGGTGAATACCGGTTTGGTAAACCCTGGTTCAGTGGCTCCGCAGGTCAGTTCGTTAATTGGTGGCGTGGGTACAGGTTCGAATTTTGATTTGCAAACCAAACGCAGCAAGTTTGGTGTGGTGTACACCAAAACCATCAGTGACCGGATGCAGTTGGCGGTTGATCTGAAAAGCGAAAACAAGCAGGGATCTCGCTTGTTTGGGGTGGGGATGAATTGCCCTACGGTGTATGACCCTACCTGTTTGGGGACGACAGGAATTAATGTGGGCTGGGCTACCCTGATGCTGCCTGAACCGGTTGATTCCAATCACAGTCAAATAGAAGTTCGGTTGAGCTATACGCTTGAAAAACTGCGTTTTAACGTAGGCTACTATGGCTCGTTTTATCGCAACGCCAATTCATCCATTAACCCGACAGTCGCAGGCAATTTGTACAACCCTGTAGGAACGTTACTGCCTGGCAGTCTCGGTCTATTGGGTTATCTGAATCAACCCATTGCTTTGTCGCCAGACAATCAGATGCATCAGTTTGATTTAAGTGGAAATTACGACTTTACCGACAAAACCCGAGGTTTGTTCAAGTTGGCTTACAGTACGGCTTCTCAGGACGATAACTTTGTGGGAGTCAGTCAACCAGGTACTGCAAGTCTGGGTGGGCGTGTCAATACCTCATTGGTTCAGTTGGGAGTTAATTCTCGCCCGATTCCGAAGCTCACTTTGTCGGGCGATGTGCGCTACTCCAACAAAGACGATCAGACCCCTGTAGCAATCTATAACAACAATGCGATCGGTAACACACCATTTACCAATCAGCAGCTTTCCAGTCAAAAGACCAATGCCAAACTACAGGCTCATTGGCAGTTTAATAGTGATTACCGTGGAACTCTCGGTGTGGACTATGAGTTGATTGATAGAGGTACGTTGACACCTACTAGTGCAGTTGCTGGCATCACCGCGCTTCGTGAAAAAACGGAGGAAACTGGATTGCGTGCGGAACTGCGACGTCAAATGTCGGAAACCTTTAGTGGAGCCATGACCTTATCAACCAGTCGCCGTGATGGTTCTACTTGGCTCAAGGACAATAGCGGAATGGGTGTGTCTGCGGTGACTAACTTAGCAGATCCCACATTGGTCTCTGGTATTTTTATGCCTACTTTGGCAGATCGTCAACGCGACAAAGTCAGGTTGTATGCGGATTGGATGCCTACCAAAGACTGGTCAGTTCAATTCAGTGCCGAAGAGGGTACAGACAAATACACCACACCGAGTGTGTATGGCTTGCGCGATACGCGGATGAATCAGTTTTCTCTGGACTGGTCATATGCAGTCTCTTTTCGACTGAATTTGAATGGCTATGTGTCAAAAGGGCTGCAGACTTTTAACCAGGCGCGCACGGGTGGATATCTCATGTCCTTTGAAAACAATAGCACAACGGTTGGGCTGGGGTTCACTGCAAAACCCACGAGTCAATTAGAAATGGGAGGCAGCCTGTCGTACGTGGATGACACTAGCAAGTATGCGCAAACCCTGGATACCACCGCAGATGCCTATTCGGTGGCATCACTTGCTGCCAGCGGTGGCTTGCCAGATATTGTGCTCCGGCAAACAGTGTTGAAGTTATTTGGCAAATATGCACTGGACAAGAAGTCTGCAGTGCGAGTGGATTTTGTTCACCAGAAATCGAGCTACAACGACTGGGCTTGGGGTTATAACGGGGTACCCTACACCTATTCAGATGGAACAACGTTAAGTCAACAAGCCAGTCAAAGTGTTAGTTTCGTTGGCATCACCTACATCTATCAGTTACCTTGAAGATCGCGAGCGCATAGTGCAGTCCAAGGTTTCTGCGTATTTGTTTTCGTGGTTCAGTGAATTTTTCGGAGTTTTTATATGCGAATAAAGCAATCAGCAGTAATTGCTAGTCTGTTTTTTGTAATTGCGATGTTCTTGGCCTTGCCATCGGTGGTTGCCTCAACCCTCGATAACACCACTTGCCTAAGTTGCCACGATGGCAAAAAAGCCAAGTTGGAAGTTCTCGGAAAAGAAGGTGAAAAGCGAGTACTGCTTGCCGTGATCCCTGACAAGTTTGGTCAAAGCGTACATGCCAAGATGGAATGTGTGGCTTGCCACACGGACATCAAGGACAACGCCGAAACAGCGAACGCGCATACCAAAGACCCTGCTCTCAAACTGGCCAAGGTTGACTGCGCAGGTTGTCATGAAAAGCTCTGGCAAGAGGCTCAGAAATCAGGCACAGCCAAAGACAAGCCCAAACTTGAATTGATTGTCAAAAATATTCAAGCTTACAACAAGTCTTTCCATGCCCGCATGAGCGAAGACGACAAGACCAAACCTAACGCCTCTTGCGACGGGTGCCACGATACCCACAGCTTCAATGTTCCTGCCAAAAATACGCCTGCCTATGATCAATGGCGCTTGGGTATTGCTGAAACTTGTGGCTCCAAATGTCATGAAGACCAGTTGGACAGCTACTCAGGTTCTGTGCACGGCAAAGCCGTGATGGAAAAGCAAGATGTCAAAGCCGCTGTGTGTACCGACTGTCATACGACACACGACATTACCAGTTCAAGCGTTGATCCCTTCAAACTGGCGGTAACGGATAAATGTGGTTCTTGCCACAAGGACAACCTGAAAACCTACATGGGCACCTACCACGGGCAAATCAGTACGCTAGGGTATGCCTATACCGCCAAGTGCTATGACTGTCACGGTAGCCACAAGATTACCAAGGTGAGCGATCCGAAATCCACTGTGCACCCCAACAATTTGCTCAAGACCTGCCAGTCTTGCCACAGTGGCAAGAAACAACTTGCATTGGCACCTGCAGGATTTGCCACTTACCAGCCTCATGGTCATACGGGCGATTTCAACAAATACCCGCAAATCTGGATCGCCTGGCAAATCATGCTGCAGTTGCTGGTAGGCACCTTTGCCTTTTTCTGGTTGCACACGCTGCTGTGGTTCTTCCGCGAATTCAAAGAGCGCAAAGCCCACGCCGGTGAGAAGCACATCAGACTGGCTAGCGTACCCGAACAGTACCGGGGTAAACATGTTCGCCGCTTCAGCCCGATCTGGCGGATTGCCCATATCACCTTCGCACTGAGTTTGATGGTGCTGACTTTGACTGGTATCCCGCTGTTCTACCCAGCGTCGCCTTGGGCTTCGACTCTGATGGCTGCACTGGGTGGGCCACACACAGCAGGCATCATTCACCGTACCAATGCAGTGATCTTTGCTGGGGTGTTCTTCTGGCATCTGTTCTATGTGGCCTACCGGCTTGCCAAGAATTGGAGCAGCTTCAAGATCTTTGGTCCCGAGTCGCTGGTGCCTAACTTGCAAGACGGCAAAGACATGATTGCCATGTTCAAGTGGTTCTTTGGGATGGGTCCGCGTCCCAAGTTTGACCATTGGACGTATTGGGAGAAGTTTGATTACTGGGCTCCGTTCTGGGGGGTAACCATTATTGGGGTGAGTGGCCTGATCATGTGGCTGCCCAACTTCTTTGGTGCGTTCCTGCCGGGTTGGGTGTTTAACGTGGCAGCCATTTTCCATGCGGAGGAGGCTTTCTTGGCGGTAGTGTTCCTGTTCACCGTGCACTTCTTTAACAACCATTTCCGCCCAGACAAGTTCCCGGTGGAGGTGGTGATGTTCACCGGCACATTCTCGGTGGAAGAGTTCAAGCATGACCACGCCATGGAGTATGAACGGCTGGTGGCCAGTGGTGAGTTGGAGAAGCTTTTGGTGGATGCCCCGTCGCCTACAAAATTGGCGCTGTCTAAGGCTTTGGGTTTTGTGCTGATTGCCTGTGGCTTGACACTGTTGACTCTGGTGGGAATTGGTTTCTTCACACAGATTTGATCTATTTAAGAAGGAATGGGGAGAGGCTTTTGCCTCTCCTTCTTTTTGTTGATTTCAATCTCTCAAGAAACGCCATCCAACTGATTGATTTCCACAGTGTTTTCAACGGGGGGTATTGGTACCAGCTGCAGCGCAGCATGCAGACTTGATTGCTGGAATGACATGCGCCGTTTAGCAGGCCAAAGTTCATGAGCTGCTGGAGCCATTGGCAGTCCAGCCAATCACTCAAGCAAGAAGGTAGCGAGGTTTGAAAAATAAAGTTTGCAGTCTGAAATCAAGACGCAAAACCAGAATGTATAGATGGCAATTTCTAGCGGCATCCCCAGGCACTGCAAAATGAATTGCTGAGGTTGTCAGCACTGTTGAAAAAGATGACGGGCTTACATTCGTTTGAATATGCAGCTCTTTTACATCAGGGCGTATGTACAGCTGGCAGTGAACAATCTACTTGTTGAGCATGCCGTTCAGGCTTTGTAGGTCTTCAGCTTTTAATGTGCCGTTCGCTTGGCGCAGACGCAAGTCGCCTAACAACACGTCATAGCGAGCTTTAGCTAATTTGGCCTTGGTGCTAAATAGAACACTTTGTGAATTCAACACGTCAATATTGATACGCACACCGACTTGGTAGCCTAGTTTGGTGGCATCCAAGGCAAGCTGACTGGAGGCTTGAGCCGCTTCTAGCGCCTTGACTTGACTCAGACCAGATTCGACACCGAAATATGCTGTTCGGGTAGCTTGTGCCACGGCGCGTTTGGTAGCTTCTAAGTCGTTACGTGCTTTGTCTTCCAAGGATAGTGTTTCTTTGATACGGTTTTGTATGGCGAAGCCTGCGAACAAAGGCAGATTAAAGCTCAATCCGATGGATGTGACATTGGTTCGATAATCAATATATTGGTTTGCAGAACCATTGTTATTTGTGACACTGTAGCCTGCCGTCAAGTCCAGCGTGGGTTTGTGACCAGACTTGGCTTTTTCGGTTTCAAGCTGGGCAATTTCCAACGCCAACTGGGCTTGTCGCAAAGATGGGCTGTTTTCTTCAGATTGGGCCACCCAGCGATTCACATCATCGGGAGAAAGTGGGGCAATCACTGCAGAGGTCAGCAGTGGACGTGGGCTTGCATTGCTTATTCCAGTTAGCTGATCCAAGGCAATTTTTTTGATGCGCAAATCATTTTCAGCTGCAATTTCCTGTGCTAAAACCAGGTCAAACTGAGCTTGGGCTTCACGGGTGTCTGTGATGGTGGCTGTGCCGACTTCAAAATTGCGTTTGGCTGAGGCCAGCTGTTCCGAGATGGCGATTTTTTGTGCTTGCACAAAAGTCAAACTGTCTGCAGAAGCCAGTACATCAAAGTAGGCTTGACTGACCCGCACGATCAGGTCTTGGTCAGCAGCCTGAAACTGCGCTTGTGCAATGTCTGCAGATTTTTTGCCTTGTTCTGCAACTGCGACATTGGCAGGGCGGTACAGCGGTTGGCTCGCGCTCAGTGTGGCGCTTTGGGTACCGTATCCGCCGCGGTCAAATGCGGCAGTGTCACTGGAAATGTTGGTGCGGTTGACACCCAGCCCCAGGTTGGCCGAGGGCAGAAGACTCGCCTTGGCCTGTTCGGCTTTGAACAAGTTGGCCTCATACTGTGATTTGGCAGATTGGTACGATGCATCAAAGCTGCGCGCTGCATCGTAAAGCTCAACCAGACTTTGCGCCTGAGCGGGTAGCGCAAACGCGGCACTGAGGGCCAAAACAAGAGGAAGTGGGCGCAAGTTCATCATGGTGAGCTTCAGGTGTAAGTTGCCAAAAAAGGGGGCAAAGCGGATGGGTAGTTATTAGTAGCGCGGCACGCTGGGGTCAATTTCAACTGACCAAGCGTTGATACCACCGGCTACGTTGGCTACATGTTTAAAACCGCGTGCTTTCAGAAAATTGGCTACCTGCATGCTGCGTCCACCGTGATGGCATAAGCAAGCAATCGGCTGGCTGGGGTCAAGCTCAGACAGTCGGGGAGGAATCACACCCATCGGGATGGTGATAAGTTCGAATCCATCAGCCTTGATGCTTGCTGTTTGCAATTCATGAGGTTCACGCACATCCAATACCACTGGTTTGCCATGACCGCGAACAGCTTCGAGCCAGTCTTTGAGTTGCAAGGGGCGGACGTGTTGAACCATGATCAGAACTTGAAGGCGGATGGTTGAGGGAAATTGACCAAGCGGGGTGCGTTGTCGTCCCACTTGTCGATCACTGTGAAATTGGTTTCACTGGTGCGGGTGATCGTTTGGGCGTGCATGATGGGCTCTTCCCCCACAATACCGACCAGTCGCCCACCCACCTTGAGCATGTCTAGCAAAGTCTTTGGCACTTCAGCCACCGATCCCCCCAGCACAATCACATCAAAAGGCGCGTCAGCCAAAGTGCCTTTGGAACCATCGGCCTGACGGATTTCCACATTGTGGATGCCTGCACGTTGCAAGTTACTTTGAGCCATTTCGGCCAATTCTGGGTTGATCTCAAGGGAAATCACGCGTTGCGACTGACGGGCCAATATGGCAGTCATGAAACCGGTTCCCGTACCAATTTCAAGCACTTTATCCGTGGATGTGACCGCCGCATCTTGCAGTAATCTGGCTTGCACTCGTGGTGGCAGCATGCTTTGATCTCCTGGCAAGGCAATAGCCATGTCAACAAACGCCAAGGATTTTTGTGCCAATGGTACAAAGTCTTCACGCTTGACAAGCGTGAGCAATTCAATCACTGCATCGTCAGATACGTCCCAAGGGCGAATCTGCTGCTCAATCATGTAATAGCGGGCTTGCTCCACGTTTTGTAAGTTCATTTGGTACTCCAGGGGGTATGTTAACGGAATTCTTCGATTTTACCTGTGGGCGGCATCAAGGCCCCTGAATTTCTGGGGTTGATGGTGCTTGGGTGTAGCAGAATTTAGTTAACCACTGCGCCAGATCATTGACGAGGTAATACACCATTGGCACCATTTCAAAAATATGAACAGTATGTTTATCCGAATCTGGGACGCTCTCAAATCCAGGTGCATCCTGGCTGCTATCCGCAAAGCTTCATGGCGGCTCATCGTTCATTTGCTGAACAGGCTGGGTTCTGTTGGAGGAATGGGCGACGAGGTCAGGCTAAAACCATGCAAAAGCATGTCAATTTGTGCTGTTAAATAGCGTTGCGGATCAAGTTGAGTGTGGTCGCTGCAGCATGTGCCTAGCGAATGTTTCCACATGGCCAAAAATAGCATGGGTGCGAGTACGAGGTACACACCATAAGTGAATTCCATTGGACGAAATTCTCCACTAGCAACGCCGCGTTTCAAAATGCGCTCTAGCAAGGCGTTGCCAGGTTGAATCACTTCGTGCTGATAAAAGCTGGCCAGTTCAGGGAAGTTTTGCGCCTCACTCATCATCAGCTTCGGGATGCCGCTTGCCTTGGTGGAACCAACACGCTCCCACCAACTGAAAAGTGCATAGCGCAGCATCTCTTTGGCACTGCCTGTAAAGCTGTCGATTTCGGCATTCCATTCGGTGTAGCGAACCGAGATGTTCTGGCGTACGACTGCCTTGAAGAGTTCTTCTTTACTTGGAAAGTACAAAAAAAGCGTGCCCTTGGAAACCCCGGCACGTTGGGCAACTTCTTCAACCCGCGTGGCCGCAAAGCCTTTTTCCACAAACAAATCCAGCGCAGCTGCCAGCAATTCACCTGGACGGGCCTCTTTGCGGCGCGAGCGACGTGGTTGGGGCGTAGGTGAAGTGCTGTCAAGCGGGGTCATGAGCGATGGAGTTAATGACTATTGGGTTATTAATATAGCTTTGCATACTGGCATTGTCAACGTAAGAGTCAAGCCGACCCGTTGTTAACAGGTATGCAGGGTAATCACCTATTCACTTCGGGGTGACGGTTTTAGTTATAGCATCAACCAAGCTGAATAATAGGTGGATCAACCAAGGGCAATGAATAATGAATCAAACACTTGAAACCCTCACACTGGGTGGTGGCTGCTTCTGGTGCACAGAGGCGGTTTTTGTACGTGTCAAAGGTGTTGTGGACGTGGAGTCTGGTTATTGCAACGGGGATGTTTTTCATCCGAGCTATGAACAGGTTTGTAGCGGTAGCACAGGTCACGTGGAGGTGATCAAGCTCATGTATGACCCGCACATCATCAGCACACGCCAGATTTTGGAAATCTTTTTTGTCATTCATGATCCTTCTACCCTCAATGCACAAGGTAATGACCACGGGACTCAATACCGTAGTGGTATCTACTTCAGTACGCTTGAGCAACAATCCGTGGCAATGAAGGTGATGGATGAACTGAAACAAAGTGGCTTGTATACCCGCGCTTTGGTGACAGAAGTGCTGCCATTAAGCAACTACTGGGCAGCAGAAGACTACCATCAGGATTATTTTGAGAAACACCCTCATCAAGGTTACTGTATGGCAGTCGCCGCGCCCAAAGTAGCCAAGTTTCGTCAAACCTTTGCTCATTTGGTGCACGATTGAGTTGATTACCAGCGGACAGATTCAGAAAGAATCAGTTTTGTTACTTCTGGTTTTTATCAATACCGACTGCTTTGGATTTTCTTGCCGCAACGGCGCGTTTAGTTGGTGATTGAGGGGTGTCCAATGTTGCCGTCAACTGGCGTGCTAATTCGATGACCCGCTCTGGGTCTGCACCCAGGGTGCCCATCAAAAACTCAATGATTTCCGAGCGTGGGTTAGCCAGCGTAGGCTCAATCATCATGACGGCTGCCGAAACGGCCAACGCTTGTTCGCGGCTGGGTTGATCCGGCAGCAACTGCTCCAGCGCGTTGAGCGCTTCAATCGGGGCTACAGCGGTCAAGCGGGCTTGTTCCTTGAGCAGTTTCACCCAGTTGACTTGTCCCAGACCACCAGTCGATGCCTCAGGTAGTTGTGCCAGCAGACGTGCCAGGCGTAGGCTACGCCTCTCAAAGGCTCCAATCGACACCATGCCCGCCAGCACAATACGGCATACACCTTCAGCAAATCCTCCCTCAGTAATGTGCTGCAAGGCTTGCGCACGCTGTGTTTCCAGTTCGCCCAAAGCCCAGGCGTGGGCCACTTCGGCATCCGATGTGGCTGGTTTGAAAATAACTCCCAAGCCTTTGGGGCCGTAGACCAGGCGCGTCCAGGCTACTACATCTGCATCACGCTTGTCGCGAAATTGATTAAGCACCTCATTGATTTTTGTGGATATCTTTTTCTCAAGCATGCGTAGCGGGTGATCGTCCGGCACCTGTACACGTTGTGTTCGGGCCTGTTGGGCCAAGTTGCGGATCAATGGTGCTTGGGGTAATTGGTCAGACAGCATCTGGCGTTGCAAGCGTAGTGTGTGCAGCTTGCCAATGGCATCAGCTATCGGGCGTTGCACAACCAGGCTCAGCCATGGACGCATCCAGGTTTTGTACAGGCGCGCATTCATTTCCGAAACTTGGCTGATGGTTGAAAACAGGGCCTCTTCCTCTCTGCCTTCCGGGTTCAGTGCCTCAATGTCTTTGATGGTGCGGTGCTCATAATGCACGGTGTAGTCACCCGGCTCAAGTTCTTCCCAGCGTTGGTGGTCAAGGCCCGCTTTGGCGACCAGCTTCATTTCATAAAGGCCAGGCGGCAAACTCTCGATCACGTCCAGTGATGTCACCAACTGATCATGCTCCTTGCGCGCAATATCCCCGCCGACAAAGATGCCCAAGTGCCCAACACTCTCATGCAGCACATAGACAATGGTGCGGCCGTCGGCGGCAATGGCCCGTTCGTCACCCCAGGTGTCAATGATCCAGTCCAGTGCTTGTGGCGGCGGTGTGATGTTGTCACCCCAAGAAGCAAAAACCAACACCGGCGCGGTGATGTTGCGCAGGTTGATGGCTTTGCCATCCGCCATGATGCTGCCTCGTGCCAGACGGTTGCCAACGAACAGGTTTTCCACAATGCCTTCAATTTCGGCGGTCGTCATGCGGAAGAAACCACCCCACCAGCGCTCAAACTCCAGGAAGCGGCCCGACTCGGTATCCACGTGGCTCCACAGGTTGTAGTACTTGTTCCATAGTGTGTTGGCTGGGTTCAGCCGTTCAAAGTTATCCACCAGATTGGCACCGTCAAAGCGGTTGGCACCCAGGTCTGCAGTCAGGGATGCAAGCCAGGAACCACCCAAAGTGGCACCGGCATAACGCATTGGGTTAAGCTTACTGCTGCCAGCCCAATAGGAAACCGGCGCACCCATGATCATGAGGGGACCGAACAATTCGGGGCGGGTTGCGTTGAGCGCCATCATGGCCCAACCTGCCTGACAGTTGCCGATGACCACTGGTTTGGCCTGGCTTTGTGGGTGGCGTTCAATCACCTTTTCCAGAAACATTGCTTCGGCATGCATCACCGTCCACAGCGTTTGGCTGTCATGCGGCTCGGGGCGAAAAGTGACAAAGTACACCGTGTGTCCAGCGCGCATGGCGACACCCACTTCAGAGTCGAGTTTGAAGCCGCCAATGCCAGGGCCGTGTCCTGCTCGCGGGTCTACCACCACCACGGGGCGAGCCTGTGGGTTGACGGTGTAGTCGGCTGGTGGCACCAGCCGTAGCAAGGCGTAGTTGCATGGATCGTCCAGTGTGGCACCGTCCAGAATCAATTCATGCTCAAACTTCAGTAGTGGCGGGGTACCTTGGTTCAGATGTTCCAGGTAGTTATTACCACGGTCAAGCAGTGTGTCCAAAAACAAAAAAGTCCGCTGCGCAGCATCGGTAAAGTAGTCTGGAGAGGGCACAGGAATAGGGGATGGATTGAGGGTGCTGGCAATCATGATGTCGATCTGATGCAAAGTGGATTGAAGCAAGTTTGAATGATAGGGTAGGCATGCTTTGTGTGCCTGTTTCACACGTTTGAATTTGCACGCTCCTTGATCTGCAGCAAGCTTTCTCTTATTTGCGTCACTTAGAAGCCAAGTGCACTGAGATAATTTGTAGAACACTTTTGTATCGCGCAAGCGCTCTAGCACCATGGAACTTCAAAGCCTGATTGACCAACCCGGCAAGTTGCCAACCATCCCAAAAGTTGCCCAGCAACTGATTGCCAGTTTCAGTTCAGAAGATGCTTCGGTGAATGAAATCGCCAGCCAACTCACTGCTGACCCGGCCTTGAGTGCCAAGCTGCTGAGGTTGGCCAACTCCGCTTACTTTCATGTGTCACGCACCATCGGCACGGTGGAGTCGGCCTTGCAAATGCTGGGTTTTGTGATGGTGCGTAACCTGGTGCTGGGCAACAGCGTCGCTGCAGCCTTCAAAAACACCAAGGGTATCGACTTACCGCAGTTTTGGCGCTACAACCTTTACACCGCATGTGCTGCACGTTGGCTGGCGCACCGCGCAGAGGTGAATGGCGACCTGGTCTTCACCCTGGGCCTCATGCATGGTATTGGTCAATTGCAAATGCATGCGGTCATACCCCATGAGATGGCATTGCTTGACCAGCAACTCCATGTGCTGGCAGTCGGGCGTGCTGCGTTGGAAAAAAACAAGCTGGGCTTCCACCACCTTCAGGTGTCTGCCGAGTTAGCCCGTGTATGGAATTTTCCGCAGTCCTTGATTGATGCTCTGACCCATGTGGCAGAACCGCTGAGTGCAGAAGAATTCTCTGAAGCCGCAGCCTTGGTGCACCTGGGTGCTTGGCGAGCCAAGGCCGAAGTGCTTGGATTGAGTGCCGAGGAACAGCAGGCCAGTTACCCCGAGCAAGTGGCCCAACGACTGGGGCTGGATCCGGCATGGGTCAACTTTGAGGCACTGGCAGAAGCTGATCCAGACTCGCCGGCCATGCCACCGATGGCGCAGCTTACAGAAGGTCTGGAAGCCATGTTTGAGTGAGTTGACAGCCTGACAAGCCTTGGCTGTTCAGGTAACGCAGGTGCTTGACCATCGTGATTGACAAGCAGATACTGACCGTGATCGGACACTTGTCTGGCATGCGATGCGCAGTGACGCAGGAAGGTTCCGCTCATAGAGTTTGAATTTTTTCAACAGGGACTCCATCATGAACTCATCTCCAAAATACGTTTACGTCTTTGGCAGCCAACGCACCGAAGGTGCTGCCGACATGAAAAACCTGCTCGGGGGCAAAGGGGCCAATCTGGCTGAAATGTGTCGATTGGGCATCACCGTGCCCGCCGGTTTCACCATCAGCACCGAGGCTTGCACTGCATTCACCGAGCGCGGGCGAGCAGCGGTGTTGCAGATGATTCAGGCCGAGGTATTGCAGGGCGTGGCCTTTGTCGAGGCCGAGATGGGCAAGTCCTTTGGCAACGCCAGTGACCCGCTGCTGCTGTCGGTGCGCTCCGGGGCGCGGGCCTCCATGCCCGGCATGATGGACACCATTTTGAACCTGGGTTTGAACGACGAAGCGGTGCAAGGCCTGGCCCAAAAGTCCAACAACGAGCGTTTTGCCTGGGACTCTTACCGCCGCTTTGTCCAGATGTACGGCGACGTGGTGATGGGGCTCAAACCCCTGTCCAAAGAAGAGCATGACCCGTTTGAGATCATCATCGAAACCCTCAAGGAAAAAAGAGGGGTCAAGCTCGACACCGAGCTGGACGCGGCTGACCTGAAAGAACTGGTGCAGCGCTTTAAGGCCCTGATTCGCGCCCGGCTGGGCTGTGATTTTCCGACCGACCCGTGGGAGCAACTCTGGGGCGCGGTGTGGGCGGTGTTTGAGAGCTGGAACAACGAACGCGCCTGTGTCTACCGTGAGCTCAATGACATTCCGGCCTCTTGGGGCACTGCCGTCAACGTGCAGGCCATGGTGTTTGGCAACCTGGGCAACAGCAGCGCCACCGGCGTGGCCTTCTCGCGGGATGCCGGCACCGGTGAAGACCTGTTCAACGGCGAATTTTTGGTCAACGCCCAGGGTGAAGACGTGGTCGCTGGCATCCGCACGCCGCAGCAGGTATCACTGGTCGGTTCACGCCGCTGGGCTGAACTGGCGCTGATCAGTGAGGCCGAGCGTGCCAGCCAGTACCCCTCACTGGAAGAACTGATGCCGCCGATCTACCAGCAGCTCCTGAAATTTGAGACCCTGCTGGAAAACCATTTCAGGGACATGCAAGACATCGAGTTCACCATCCAGGAAGGCAAGCTGTGGATGCTGCAAACCCGCAACGGCAAACGCACTGGCGCGGCCATGGTGCGTATTGCCATGGAGATGCTCAAGCAAGGCATGATCGACGAAAAAACCGCGCTGCAACGCGTCGCCCCGGATCGGCTCAACGAGCTGCTGCACCCCATTTTTGACCCCAAAGCCATCAAAGCCGCCACCTTAATTGCCCGCGGTCTGCCCGCCTCGCCCGGTGCTGCTACAGGGCAAATCGTGTTTTTTGCCGACGAGGCTGAAACCTGGGCCAAAGCCGGTAAAGCGGTCATTCTGGTGCGCCAGGAAACCTCACCCGAAGACCTGCGCGGCATGAGTGTGGCCAAGGGCATTCTCACTGCCCGTGGTGGCATGACCTCGCACGCGGCGGTGGTGGCGCGCGGCATGGGCAAATGCTGCGTGTCAGGCGCTGGCGCGGTCCATGTTGACCTGAAAGCCCACGCCATGACGGTGGGCGACATGGTCTACAACGAAGGCGATTGGATTTCGCTCAACGGTTCCACCGGTGAGGTGCTTGAAGGCAAAGTGGCCACCAAAGATGCCGAACTCAGTGGCGACTTTGGTGATCTGATGGCGCTGGCCGACAAGTACAAACGCCTGGAGGTTCGTGCCAATGCCGACAGCCCGGCCGATGCCCTGGTGGCCCACAACTTTGGCGCTCATGGCATTGGCCTGTGCCGTACCGAGCACATGTTCTTTGAAGGTGAGCGCATTCTGGCGGTGCGTGAAATGATTCTGGCCGACAACGAAGCCGAACGGCGCAAAGCCCTGGCCAAGCTGCTGCCGATGCAGCGCGACGACTTTGAAGGCCTGTTCCGCGAAATGCACGACCTGCCGGTCACCATCCGCTTGCTCGACCCGCCGCTGCACGAATTCCTGCCGCAAGACGATGCCAACCAGCGCGTCATGGCCGCCGAAATGCATGTGCCGCTGGGCAAGATCAAGATGCGGGTCGAAGAGCTGCACGAGTTCAACCCCATGATGGGCCATCGCGGCTGCCGCCTGGGCATCAGCTACCCCGAAATCACCGAAATGCAAACTCGCGCGGTGATCGAGGCCGCCCTCAACGTGCGTGCCCTGGGCGTGCATGTCAAGGCCGAAATCATGGTGCCGCTGGTCGGCACGGTGCGAGAGTTCAACGCCCAGGCCGAAGTCATCCGCCGCACCGCAGCCACCGTGTTTGCCGAGCGCGGCGAGACGCTGGACTACATGCTCGGCACCATGATCGAAACCCCACGCGCCGCCCTGATTGCCGACAGCATTGGCAAGCAGGCCGAATTCTTCTCCTTTGGTACCAACGACTTGACCCAGATGACGCTCGGTTTCTCGCGCGACGACGCGGGCAAATTCCTGCCCGACTACCTCAAACGTGGCATCTACGAGCACGACCCGTTCCGCTCCATCGACCAGAAAGGTGTCGGCCTGCTGGTGCAAATGGCGGTGGAAAAAGGCCGCAGCGTGCGCCCCGGCATCGAGGTTGGTGTGTGTGGCGAACACGGTGGTGACCCGGCCTCGGTGGCCTTCTTCCACCGGGTCGGCCTGGACTATGTGAGCTGCTCACCCTACCGCGTGCCGATTGCCCGGCTGGCGGCTGCGCAGGCCGCCATTGCGGGTTGAGAGTTGCTGGCGCTGGAGCAAAAACTGAGCTCTGGAACAGGTGTTTCTACTGCAGCAAAAGGCTGAAACCGGAAATTGGATTGTGCGAATTGAGCACCTGATTCCGGTCACTCGGTCCGTCTTTAGCTGTATTTGTAAAGCGCCTGCATGCTGGAGCAAATTGGCGCTGGGGGGATTTTACCGAAAGTGTCCGCTGGGATGGACTGGATGTTGTTGTAGAACGTGTCCGAGTTGGTGATGGTGACGGCGATTGGTCGCAGCTTAATGGCCGACCATGAGACTATGCTTGCAGACTATTGGGTACGATGAAGTCTGCGGTGCTTTTAATATCGAAATCACAAAATCAGGGAGAAGGTCAATGACTTTGCTTAAAAGACTACTGTTTCTGGCTATCGGAACTCTTGCGGGGTGTGCTGCCACAGTAAAACCGTTGACCACGCCTGATGGGAGGCAAGGTTTTTTGGTTGAATGTGATGGTTCTGCCGACAACTGGTCCACATGCTACGAGGCATCTGCTATTGCATGCAATGGAAAATACAGCGTCATAGATCGCAATGAGAGCAGCACACCTACAGCAACAGGGCCGCTAGTTCGACGCAATCTTATTGTTGAGTGCAAGAGGTAATATTTTTGGTAAGTAATTTACTTCGCTTAAATGCAAAAATATATGCGCATCCAAGATATCAGGAAAACCATCTAAATTATGCAACAACCATTCGAGTTCTATCTATCAAATACATCGCATGGCGGTGATCGACTCGACACGTCACCTCAACTTATTTGCATGGCCTGGAAAGATGGGGAAGACGTTGTTCGCATAAAGGAGTTCACACTAAAAGATCTCGATAATGCAATTGCTGAAAACAACCTTGATGTCGACTATTGCAAAGTATTGCGTGAAGCCAAAGATCTTTTGGTTAAACACACCGACCAGGGCAGTTCAAGCTAGGCTTGCTGCTATTTAGAAAAATAGCTGGGTTAAACACAAAATCAGAACTCAGCTTTCGTGATGCGTGATGTTCTTAAATTACCGTTTTTCACCCTATAAAGAGTGATCGAGTAGCCGTTGGCACCATCCGAATTCACCTCAAAATTGAATGTTGAAGTTGCTTTTGAGTAAGCTGTGTCATTTCCAAAATAGTTATCGTAGCCATACCACCTCAGGCCAGATGCATATTTCACAACATAACGCCCAGGAGGAACTTCGGTGGATAGTGGCTTGCCCCCCTCAACAAATATTCCAAGCACATGGAAGCCTGTTGCTGCATCAATAAGTTTGACGTAATAATTTGACCCCGCTGAGGTATTGATCTCGAATGGCACAGCACCGACTTGAGGTGATCCATACCAATGCACGCTCCCATGCGACGGAGTTGTTAAAACGGGAGGTGTGTCGGAAAAGTCTTCTGCACTCAAGCTTGAAGATGAATTTGGAGAGACTTGTGCGGATTGAGTTAGTTGAGAGGTTTGGGCAGGTGGTGCAATGGCTGGGCTGCTTGTAGGTTTGTCCTTAATGGATGGATAGAGGTCGTAGCAAGCGCCGTACGAAAATCGATTGCTTGTATGCACAGCGCATTCTTCAGCACTCCCATATCCGAAGATGCGACTGTAAACTGGTGGGCTAAGTATGACGGCCGCAACAATCGCTCCTATCAATAGTGCCAACAAAATGTATCGCTGCCTAGCTTCGCCACGTTTTATTAGTGCCATGCTATTGACAATTCGTTGGTCTACCTCTGCAATTAGTAAGTCCTCGTAGCGTTCAAAAAACTCTTTAAATGTCAAATCGCCGTCATCGAATTCTTTTAGAATTTTTTGTCTTTTAAGCAAAGTCATTGACCTTCTCCCTGATTTTGTGATTTCGATATTAAAAGCACCGCAGACTTCATCGTACCCAATAGTCTGCAAGCATAGTCTCATGGTCGGCCATTAAGCTGCGACCAATCGCCGTCACCATCACCAACTTGGGGACGTTCTACAACAACATCCAGTCCATCCCAGCGGACACTTTCGGTAAAATCCCCCCAGCGCCAATTTGCTCCAGCATGCAGGCGCTTTACAAATACAGCTAAAGACGGACCAATGTCGAGAACTTCGGTTCCACTGCAATTTCACATCCCATAAGCTGCCTGTCATAAGCACCCGCTAACGCTGCATTGCGGATCTAGGCCGCATTCCAAAACGGTTTTACAGTTTTGGCTGTGCGCGCATTGCGCCACGGCCACTGCTTCGTTGAAGTTGACGAAGCCATACACCTTTCATTTTTACATGCCATTTAAGCCTGTAGCGCTTATAGAATAAGCGCAAGCAGCTATAAAAATAGTATTTTTCAAGCAGGCTGACACCTGCCGTTCAATTCAGCTTCATGCCCGCCACCAGTTGTGTCACGTTGTGGCGCATCATCAGCAGGTAGCTTGAGCCAGGCTCGTTGGGGCCTGAGAGGGCATCCACATACAGCTTGGGGCCGAGCGTGACACCGGTGTCACGGGTGATTTGCGCCAGCAGTTTGCTGTTGCTCATGTTTTCCACAAACACCGCTTTGATCTTGTCGCGCTTGATCTGGCGGATCAATTGGGCCACTTCTTTGGCGCTGGGTTCGGTATCTTCATTGATGCCTTGCGGGGCCAAGAACTTGATTTGGTAACGTGCCGCAAAGTAGCCAAAGGCATCGTGCGAGGTGATCACTTGGCGCTTGGCCACAGGGATCATGGCCAGTTGGTCTTTGGCAAATTGATCCAGAATCATCAGTTTCTTGATGTAAAAATCACTATTTTTTTGATAGCTGCTAGCGCCTGATGGATCTGCATCAGAGAGTGATTTGGCTATATTTTTCACATAGGTGATGACGTTGCTGGGGTCTTGCCAGGCGTGCGGGTCGGTTTCAGCATGACCATGTGTATGGCCGGGTTCAGGGGGCATGCTGCGGGGTTGGATGCCTTGGGTGGCCATCAGGGTCAGGCCTTTGTAGTTGGCGGATTGGGCCAGTTTGGGTGCCCAGGGCTCAAAGTTCAGGCCATTGATAACAAACAGTTTTGCCGCCAGAATGGCTTTGGCATCGGCGGGTTTGGGCTCGAAGGCGTGGGCATCTTCGTTGGGGCCGACCAGGGTGGTCACTTGAACCCGATCACCCCCCACCACTTTGACCAGGTCACCCAGAATGCTGAACGAGGCCACGACCGGCAGCGGCTCGGCCGCCCAGGCGGGAAGCAGGCAGCTGGCAGCCAGTGTCGAGAGGGCAAAATGGGTGAGTGTGCGGCGTTTCATGCATGTCTTTCGGTTGGTGGTGAGGGTAGAGAAAACATCTGGTGATGCCTGTGTTGTAAGCGCGTCTGAGCATCGGGGCGGTTTCAGCCCACCCGGTGCGGGCGTTTGAGCATCTGTGGCAGCCAACCGCCAGGTGACACCAGCAAGGAGAGCAGGTACAACACCCCGGCGCAGCCAATGATGGTCGGGCCGCTGGGGGTGTCCAGGTGGTAAGACAGCAGCAACCCGGCCACGCCGGCCAGCGCAGCTTGTGCACTGGCGTTGAGGAGTTGGGCGCTCAAGGATTCATGCCATAGCCGGGCCGATACGGCGGGCAACATCATCAGCCCGACTGCCATCAGCGTGCCCAGGGTCTGAAAACCCGCCACCAGATTAACCACCACCAGCATCAGAAAAACTTGCTGCCAAAACCAGCCACGCCGGCCCCAGCCGCGCACGGCCGATGCGGCCAGAAACACCGGGTCAAAGGTCTCCAGCACCAGTCCACGGTACAAGGCGGCCAGAGCCATCACGCTGACGCTGGCCACACCGGCCACCAGCAGCAAGCCTTGTGCATCCACGCCCAAGGCGCTGCCAAACAGAATGTGCAGCAAGTCCAGCTGGCTACCCTGGCGCGAAATGAGCGTGACCCCCACCGCCAGTGCCAACAGGTACATGGCGGCCAGGCTGGCATCTTCTTTCAGCGATGTGGCGCGGCTGACCACGCCTGCAATGGCCGCCACCAGCAGGCCAGCGGTCACACCACCCAGCGCCATGGCTGGCAGCGACAAGCCAAACAGCATGAACCCCACCGCCACGCCGGGCAGCACCGCATGGCTCAGGGCATCCCCCAGCAAACTCATGCGTCGCAGCGTCAGGAACACGCCCAATGGCGCAGCGCTCATGGCCAATGCCAGTGTGGCCACCAGCGCCCGGCGCATGAAGGCAAATTCGGCAAACGGGCCTATCAGCGTATTCCACAAATCCGTCATGCCGCCACCTCATCGGCATGGCAGATGTCGGCGTTGTCGTCCCAGGCTTCGGCCAGGGCGCGGGCGCGTTGCAGGTTGGGCTCGGTCAACACCAGCTCAGTGGGGCCCCAGGCCACCAGTTCACGGGCCAGCAGCACGGTGTGGTCAAAGTGCGCGCGCACTTGGGCATCGTCATGCAGCACGGCAATCACGGTGCGGCCTTCGGTTTGCCATTGGTGGATCAAGTCCAGCAAGGCGGCCGTGGTGCGGGAGTCCATGGCGTTAAAGGGTTCGTCCAGCAAGATCAGCTCGGCATCCTGCATCAGCAACCGGGCAAACAGCACGCGCTGAAACTGCCCGCTGGAGAGGGACCCGACCGCACGGTGCTCAAATCCCTCCAGCCCCACGGTGCGTATGGCTGCGGTAGCACGCGCCAGCATGGTCGCGCTGACAGCACCAAAAGCACCTGTGCTGCTCCAGCAGCCCAGAAGCACGCAGTCGCACACTTGAAGGGGAAAGCTGCGGTCAATTTCGGTGACTTGTGGCAGGTAGGCGATGCGTTCGCGGGTGGTGTTGGTGCGCACTTGTCCACCCGACGGTTGGAGCAAGCCCATGATACTTTTTAGCAGGGTGCTTTTGCCCGAGCCGTTGGGGCCAATCACGGCGGTCAGGGCACCATCGACAAACTGCCCGTTGATGTGGTGCAGGGCGGGGTGCTGGCGGTAGCTCACCGTCAGGTTGTCAATAGTTACCACAGGGGTGCTCCTTCATTGGCCCACCAGACGGCCAGCCACAACACCAGCACCAGCGGCAACACGGCCAGCACACGTAACCAGGCTGGCCAGGCCAATACGCTGCGGGGTAAAGGTGCTGGCCTGGCATGGCTGTGCGACGCGGCATGTGTGTGCGTGGGGGGGTGTAGGGGCATGGGGAGTGCTTCAAAAAAATAGCGAAATTGCCGTCATAATGCAATTGAGTTGCGGTAAAGTTTATCGCAACTTGGTTGCATTAATATTTGGCCCGAAAAATTTTGTTCACCCACTGCCGTTATGCCAGCTCTTTCGCCTCCACTTGCCTCCGATCCCATTGACGCTTTGTTGTCCGCCCATGGTTTGCGCCGCACAGGGGCGGCGAGGCGTGTGTTGGGCTGGTTGCTGGCACACCCCGACACCAGCTACACCCATGCCCAGCTGCAAACCGCATTACAAGCCGATGATCCTGCCCGTGCGCAAGGGGAGGGTGCTGTGGCGCTGGATCGGGTCACGCTTTACCGTCTGATTGACCGCTTGACGCAAGTGGGCTTGTTGCTGTGCCGGGTGGATGCCAAGCGGGTGCGGCGCTACCAGGCCATGCCAGCCAGTGTGCATGCCTTGCCGCATTTTGAATGCCAAAGCTGCCACCGGGACAGCCCCTTAACCGGTACCTTGCAAGGTAATGCACTGGATCTGGAAGTGGCCGCCCAAAGTGCGTTACAAGCCCTGAAAGCGCTCGGCTACCAGGGCTTGAGCCTGGATCTGGCGGTGCGCGGGGTGTGTGCCGATTGCGCCACGGCCGCCCAGACCCCCTCCCTGACACCAACCGCCGCTGGTTCAGGAGCGTCCTCATGATCAGCTCCTATGGTTTGACCTACCGCTATCCCGCTGGGGTCGAGCTGAGGTTTCCCGATGTGGCGGTGCCACAAGGCACGGTGCTGTTGCTCAGTGGCCCCTCAGGCTGTGGCAAATCGACCTGGCTGGCGCTGGTGGCGGGCTTGGTGCGCCCCACGGCTGGGCAGTTGACGGTGGCCGGGCAAGCTCTAAACGCTCTTGATTCTGTAGCTGCTGACGCATGGCGGGCGGGCGCTATTGGCTTTTTGCCTCAAAAATTGCATTTGAGTGCGGCATTAAGCGTGACACAAAACCTGGCGCTGGCGCAGTGGGCCAGTGGTCAGGCTGAAGACCCGGTGGCCATCCGCACAGCACTGGCCGCACTGGGGGTGGCCGAGCTGGCCCAGCGCAAACCGGCGCAGCTCTCGGGCGGGCAGGCGCAACGGGTGGCTTTGGCGCGTGCTGTGCTGCTCAAACCCCGGGTGATTCTGGCCGACGAGCCCACCGCCAGTCTGGACGATGAAGCCGCGTTGGACGCGGTGCACCTGCTGTTGAGCACGGCGCAGGCGCAGCAGGCCACGCTGGTGATTGCCACCCACGATGCCCGTGTGGCAGCACTGCTTGCACCGGTGCTTCCCGAGTCAAACCGCTTGTACCACCTGCAGTTGCAGCGCCCAGGCAGCACACCGGAGCGTGCGCAATGTTAGGCATAAAAATGACTTCTAGCCCTTGTTTGATAAGCGCAAGTAGCTCTCAAATTTGTAACGAATGGCCATCTGCATGAAAACCCTGTCCTTGGCCTGGTCTTACCTGTGGTCACGCCCTCTGGGAGCTGTGCTGAACCTGCTGTTGCTCAGCCTGGGGCTGGCTTCCATCACCTTTTTGCTGCTGGTGTCGGAGCAGCTCAGTAAAGCCTTTGAGCGCGACCTGCAAGGCATTGACGTGGTGGTAGGGGCCAAGGGCAGCCCGATGCAACTGATTTTGTCGGGCGTGTTTCACATTGACGTGCCACCGGGCAACGTGCCCCTGAAGGCGGTGCAAGAACTCACTAAGCACCCGATGGTGGCGCAGGTGATTCCGATCAGCCTGGGCGACAGCCTGCACAGCTTTCGCATTGTCGGCACCTCCACCGACTACATCACGCATTACCAGGCCCAGTTGGCGCAGGGGCAACTCTGGACGCAGCCGATGCAGGTGGTGCTGGGCGCTACCGCTGCACGCAAGCTGGGGTTAACCATGGGGAATACCTTTGTCGGCACCCATGGCCTGGGCGAAGGCGGGCATGCGCATGGCGATAGCGTGTACACCGTGGTGGGCATTCTTGCGCCCAGCGGCAGTGTGCTGGATCGGCTGATCCTGACCGACACCGCCTCGGTGTGGAAGGTGCATGAAGACTACACCGCCGTGGATGACGAAGACCGCCAGATCATGATCGAAGAGCGCGAGGTCACCATGGCCCTGGTGCGCTACAAGTCACCGTTGGCGGCGGTGAGTTTCCCGCGTTACATCAACACCAGCACCGAGATGCAGGCGGCCGCCCCGGCGCTGGAGATCACCCGCTTGTTGAGCATGCTGGGCCTGGGCACGGATGTGCTGCGGGCCTTTGCCGGGGTGCTGCTGCTGACCGCCGGCTTGAGTGTTTTTATTGCCTTGTGGAGCGCGGTGCGCGAGCGCCGGGGTGATCTGGCGCTGCTGCGTATGCTGGGCGCACCGCCGCGCAAAGTGGCGGCCTTGCTGCTGCTGGAAGCGCTCTGGCTGGGCCTGCTGGCCGCCATTTTGGGCGTGCTGGCCGGGCAGGGCATGACCGCTGCGCTGGCCTGGCTGCTACAACTGGACAACTCGTTGCTGATCGGCGGCATGGCCTGGCCGAGCGGCTTGTGGTTGGTGCCCGCAGTGGCACTGGGGGTGTCGCTGGTGGCGGCGATTTTGCCGGCGCTGGGGGCGTATCGGGTCAGTGTTCTGGAACTTTTACAAGGCAAGTGATTTATGAAAAATTGGCATCTAGCGCTTATGGGACTTGCGGCAACAGCTATTTTTACAATAGCAAATGGGGCTGAGCTGGATCAGGCCACCAAAGAAGACATCACCCGCCACCGGGCCATGGCGCAAGCCCATGAAAACGCCGCCAAGTGCCTGGAGTCGGGCAAATCGGATGCGGTGTGTGAAAAGCAGTTGCAGGTGGAGTGCAAAGGGCTGGGCATTGGCAAATTTTGCGGCATGAAGCATGTGCATTGAGCCGGGCCAAGCCTGGAATGGATAATGTCATTCAGTATTGACTGATTGATTTAACCAACCACGCCCCATGAGTAAAACCCCCTCACACCTGGCTTTTTTGCCGGAGGTCAAGGCCCGCCTTGACCAGCATCCGCTGTACGCCGCCGTGCGTACTCTTGATGACTTGCGCTGTTTCATGGCGCACCATGTCTACCCGGTGTGGGACTTCATGTCACTGCTCAAGCATCTGCAAGGGGCGATTGCCCCGGTGTCGGTGCCATGGCAGCCGACCGGTGATGCGGCCAGCACGGCAGCCCAGCGCCTGATCAATGAAATTGTGCTGGGTGAGGAGACCGACGAAGGCCTGCCCGACAAAGGCGGGCATCCCACCTTTGTCAGCCACTTTGACCTGTACATCGGGGCCATGGAAGAGGTCGGGGCCGACACCCGGCCGGTGCGGCGTTTTCTCAAGCAAGTCAAAAAGCACGGGGTGGCCCAGGCGCTGGAGTGTGCGGATATTCCCGAGCCCTCACGCCGCTTCATGACCAGCACCTTTGACTTCATTGCCACTGGCAAAACCCATGTGATTGGGGCCGCGTTTGCGCTCGGGCGTGAGCAGGTGATTCCGGCCATGTTTCGCGCCCTGTTGGCTGATTTGGGCATCAGCAAGAAAAAGGCCCCGTTGTTCCACTACTACCTGGAGCGCCACATTTACCTTGACAGTGAGTCACACGGCCCGCTGTCCTTGAACTTGCTGCAGCATCTGTGTGGCGACAGTGCCGCCAAATGGCGCAGTGTGGAGTCGGCAGCCAAAAAGGCGGTGAATGCCCGTGTGCGCTTGTGGGATGGTGTGTACGATGAACTGAAGCACAAAAAATGACTTCAACCGGTTCGGGCAGGGGTTTGCAAAGGTGTATGAAACAGGAGCATGGATTTGAAACGTAGCACATGGATCTCTTTATTGATCAGCTGTTGGCTCCCCTTGGCGGGCCAGGCGCAGCTGAGTTCGCCCATTGCCGGTGGTGTGCCTGCGGGCACCGGCCCAGGGGTTCACAGCCCGAACAGTCCGTTTGCGCCCTTGCCGCAACGCACCGATGTGTTGCCCTGGTCGCTGCTGACGGCGGTCAAGCTGCGTGATGGCCCGAAAGGCCCGCGGCCCCGCTACACGCCAGAGCAGCAGGCCTTGAACGACAAATCGCAGCGCGTCCAGGGGTTCATGATGCCGTTGGAGCCGGGCGAGAAGCAAAAGCATTTTTTGCTCACCTCGGTACCTTTGACTTGCGCTTTTTGTACCCCCGGTGGGCCGGAGAGTATGGTGGAGGTGTATTCCCAAAATCCGGTGAAATACTCGCTGGAGCCGGTGGTGGTCGAGGGCCGGTTGATGGTGTTGGCGGATGACCCCTACGGTTTGTACTACCGTATCAAGGATGGGGTGGTGGTGAAATAAAGGGCTGAATGGCGGTAACCGCTATTTCTGACTAATTTGATATATGTCAGATATACGTGGTCGTTGATGTTGCATAGTTCAAGCTGTTTGTTACTTTGCAATTTGTATCTTTAAGGAACCGCACCATGAAAGCAATCCAAGACCTTTTTTCTACTGACTATGGCCTGATGAGTATTGTGGTTATTGCTGTGATCGTCGTTGGCTTGGGCGTGGCCTACGGTGTACTCAAATCCAAAATGGCAGAAAGCGCCAAAAGTGCAGGCAAATAACTGACATTGGTAGTATTGACCCTTTGATGAGCAAGCCATCCTTTGGGATGGCTTTTCTGGTGTTCAGGGTAAGCACGCAGATGCAAGCGTGTAATGCATAAAAATATAAAGTTCTAACGCGTTGGTTTTGCATTCACCCGTTTCACATCGCTCATGTTAAAGGTTTCCCGGCGCAGACTCTTAATCCCTCAAATCGTCCAATTGGCAGCCATCTGGCTGCTGGTTGCCGTATTGCTGGCGTTGGGTTGGAAGCATGTACTGACTCGCCTGACTGAAAGTCGGGCACAAAAAACAGAGTATGTTGAACAATACCTGAGCAATCTGGTGCGCTTGATGCAAGAAAATGCTGAGCGCACCTTCTCTCATGTGGATCAACAGCTCAAATGGGTGCGTGACCAGCACCAAGAGCATGGGGGTTCTATCGATTTGACAGGCCTGTCTGCCAAGGGCTGGTTTGATCCAGCGATGGTGCTGAAAGTCAGCCTGATCAATGCCCAAGGTGTGTTGCTGCAAAGCAGTTGGCCCCATGAACCACAGATGGATCTGTCTGACCGCGAGCATTTTCAAATCCATGCCAAAAATCAGCATGACACTTTACTGATTTCTCACCCGATCCAGTTGCGCGCAGACGGGCGCTGGGCGATTCCGGTGTCGCGTCCTATTCTCGGTACCAGCGGGCGGTTTGACGGCTTGGTTGTTGCGTTGGTCGACCCCATGTATTTTGTTCATTTTTATGATGCCATCGACATGGGGCCAGGGGGTGAGGCCACTTTGTTTGATGTTGCGGGTTGGCGCATGGTCGAACGCACACAATCAACACATGAATTCAGTGGCCATTTAGGCAGTAGAGCGATGTTGACTTGGGTGGCCGGTGGGAAAACATCTGGCAGTTTGAGTGATACCACCAAGACTGACGGCGTGCTGCGTTTCTATCACTTTCGCAAATTGCCCTCTTTCCCGCTGTTTGTGGCGCTGGGTTTTTCCGCCCACGATATATTTGTGAATGAAGATGCCGAGCGCATCAGTCGCCTGCGCCTGACGGGCATGGTGTCGGGCTTGATACTGTTGTTTACAGCCTTGGCTTCGTGGTATGTGGTTCAGCATGCGCGTGCGCAAGAGGCTATGCGTGTGGCATCCATTGCTTTTGAATCTGCCCAGGGCATGTTTATTACCAATGCCAAAGGTTGTATCTTGCGGGTGAACCGGGGGTTCACCCGTGTGACGGGATATGCATCCAGTGAGGCCATTGGCCAAATGCCGCGTATGTTGAAGTCAGGTCGACATGACCGGGCGTTTTATAAGGTGGTGTTTGAAACGGTTGTTGCCAAAGGCTCCTGGCAGGGCGAGATTTGGAACCGCCGCAAGAGTGGTGAGATTTACCCCGAGTGGCTCAACATCACCGCGGTGAATGATGTTCAAGGCCATTTAACCCACTATGTGGCCACGTTTTCAGACTTGTCACAGCGCAAGGCTGATGAAGCGCGTATTACCCAACTGGCGTTTTATGACCCGCTGACCGCGTTGCCAAACCGCCGCTTGTTGACGGATCGGATCAGCCATGCACTGGTGGATTGCCAGCATCACCACAGCTTGGGTGCGGTGCTTTTTGTCGACATGGACCGGTTCAAGAACATCAACGACACCCTGGGTCATCAGGAAGGTGACTTGTTGCTGCAGCAAGTGGCGCAGCGCCTGGGCGAGTGCGTGTGTGAAGGTGACACCGTGGCCCGATTTGGTGGTGATGATTTTGTGGTGGTGCTGATGAATTTGGGCCACTCTGACCAAGAAGCCGCTATTCGTGCCGAATTGGTGTGTGAAAAAATTCTGGCCACCTTGTCCCAACCCTATGTGTTGGTGCACAGCACGCTGTACAGCAGTGCCAGCATTGGCATTACTTTGTTCAAGGGTGTTCAGGACAACGTGGGCGATTTGTTCAAACGGGCAGAGCTGGCGATGTATCGCGCCAAAGAGGGCGGACGCAACCGCTTGCAGTTTTTTGATACCCATATGCAAGCCGCCGTAGACGAGCGAACCAACCTGGAAAATGATCTGCGCCTTGGCTTGCAAACGGATCAGCTGGTGTTGCACTACCAGCCCCAGGTGGATGCAGCAGGCAGACTCACCGGTGTGGAAGCCCTGGTGCGCTGGCAGCACCCCACGCTGGGTTTGATCAGCCCGGCGCAATTTATCCCTCTGGCCGAAGAATGTGGCCTGATCCTGCCGCTGGGGCAATGGGTGCTGCATACCGCTTGCCAGCAGTTGCGTGTGTGGGCTCGCCAACCCCATACCGCCCACCTGACCATTGCCGTCAACGTCAGTGCGCTGCAATTTGCCCAGGAGAGTTTTGTCCACGATGTGCTGGCTGTTGTGCACGAAACCGGAGCCATGGCGCAGCGCCTCAAGCTGGAGCTGACCGAGAGCCTTCTGGTAAAAGATGTGGAAGGCATGATTGCCAAAATGAAGGAGCTCAAGGCCAACGGTGTGGGATTTTCTTTGGATGACTTTGGTACCGGTTATTCATCGCTGCGCTATCTCAAACGCCTGCCGCTGGATCAGATCAAAATTGACCAGAGTTTTGTGGCTGATGCCATGACCGATGCCAAGGATGAAGCCATTGTGGCAACAACCGTGGCGCTGGGCAAAAGCCTGCACATGATGGTGATTGCCGAAGGCGTGGAAACCCAGGCGCAGCGTGATTTTCTGGATAGTCATGGTTGCCACCATTTTCAGGGCTACTTTTTTGGTCGCCCGGGGCCTGTGGCTGAATTGGCCCGATTTTGGCGTGATGAAACCCAAGCGCTCCAGACCCAGTAATTCCATTTCCAAATCATTTGTGTCCAGGCGCGAAGCCGCAGGCAGTGCAAACGCACGACAAGGCGAAGCAACAACGACATGGATGATTTAGAAATGGAATAAGGCTGGATGCGGTGATCCGATGGACAGGTTCGCTGAAAATAGAACTTTTCTACCCTGATTGCCCAATGTGAATAACCCGGTTTTCTCATCCCTGCTGCCTGTGGTTTTGTTGACTGCTATCGGATATATAGCTGGTCGTGCAGGATGGATAAGGGCCGAGGCCATAAAAGACCTCTCAAACCTGGTCTTCATGGTGCTTACCCCGGCGCTGCTGTTTCACACCATGAGTACGGTCCATGTAGAACAGCTCAACTTCAAACCAGTGGCCATGTATTTTGTGGCTGCACTCCTGCTGTTTGCCGGCGTGCTGGTGTGGCAAGGCCTTAACCGGCGTGCCGCCGTGCTGGCATTGAGTTGTACTTTCAGCAACACCGTGATGATTGGTATCCCGTTGGTGAGCCTGGCTTATGGTCAAACCGGATTGGTGACACTGTTTACCCTGATTTCGGTGCACGCGCTGGTGTTATTGACGTTGGCTACGGTTGTGCTGGAAATGGTGGCGGCGCGTGAGGAGCGTGGTCAGGGGCAGGGCAGTCAGTGGCATATGGCTCTGACGGTATTGGCCGCCATCAAGAGCGGCATCATCCACCCGGTTCCGTTGCCGATCATTTTGGGATTGTTGTTTGCGCAGACCGGGCTGGTGTTGCCAGAGGTGGTGGGCAAGCCGCTGCAATTGTTGGGGAGTGCATTTGGTCCTGTGGCCTTGGTGTTGGTTGGGGTGACGCTGACACAGGTTCAGGTTGGGCCATACCTGAAAAGCGCATTGGGCATCAGCCTTTTGAAAAATCTGGTGTTGCCCATGCTGGTGGCGGCACTCGGCCTGGCTTTGGGCATGCCCACGCGGTCCTTGAGTGTGATGATTGTTGCGGCCTCACTACCGATGGGGGCGAACGTGTTTTTGTTTGCCCAACGTTATGAGGTGGCGCAAGAGGTGGTGACTGCCAGCATGGCGGTATCGACCCTGCTGGGTTTGGCAACCATCACGCTGGTGATGTCTCTGGTGGGGCTGCTTTAAGGCGCCAAACGCTCCCGAATCCATAGCATTTCCTGCTTGTCAGGCAGGTTCATCAGGCGATAACTCAAACGATCATGCAGACGGCTTTTGCGCCCTTGCCAAAACTCCCAGTGATCGGGTTTAAGCCGATAACCACCCCAGTGTGGTGGGCGTGGTGGATTGAGTAAAAACTGGGCTCCGTAGCGTGCCGCATTGGCCACCAACACGCTCCGACCGCCAATCACCTGGCTTTGCGGGCTGGCCCAGGCACCTATGCGGCTATCGAGCGGGCGGCTGTGAAAGTAGTCGTCGCTTTCCTTGTCGCTGACTTTTTCCACCACGCCCTCAATACGCACCACACGCTCCAGTTCTACCCAGTGAAATTGCAACGCAGCAAATGGGTTTCCCGCTATTTCCTGACCTTTGCGGCTCGCGTAATTGGTGTACCAGACGATGCCTTGTGCATCAAATCCCTTGATCAGCACCACACGGGTGCTCGGGCGTAAATTACTGCCTACCGAGGCCAGTGTCATGGCATTGGGCTCAGGCACCTTAGCGGCAATGGCTTCATGGAGCCACTGTTCAAATTGCTTCATGGGGTCCGCGTGCGAGGCTTCTTCATTGAGTTCTGCACGCTCGTAACTTTTGCGGAGATCGGCGATGTTTTGCATCAGCTCAGTATAGGTCAGGGCTTCCAAAAACCAGGCTTTATTGGATGTAATCCATTGGTAACCCCCAATTTGAAAAACATGGTTACCATTGAGAATGTAATTTAGTTACCAATTGAAATTCAAAAATATGAAACTCAACGAAACTGTTCACCAGGTTACCGAGCGTATTCGTCAAAAGAGCTTGCCAAGCCGCAGTGTCTATTTGGCACAACTTGAGACCGCGCGCACGCGCTCACCGGGTGCGCAGCGCTTGGGCTGTGCCAATGTGGCGCACGCCTTTGCGGCCTTGCCCCGCAACGACAAATTGCGTGTGGTGGTCGAAAGAGTGCCCAATATTGGCATTGTGACGGCCTTCAATGACATGTTGTCCGCCCATGCGCCGTTTCAGCATTACCCGGATCTGATCAAGTCCGAGGCACGCAAACTGGGCGCATCTGTGCAAGTGGCTGGTGGCGTGCCCGCCATGTGTGATGGTGTGACACAAGGCACGCCGGGCATGGAGCTGAGTCTGTTCTCGCGTGACGTGATTGCCATGGCCACCGCCGTGGCTTTGAGCCATGATGTGTTTGCTGGCGCATTGATGCTGGGGGTGTGTGACAAGATTGTGCCCGGCTTGTTGATTGGTGCGTTGCACTTTGGGCATTTGCCGACCGTTTTTGTACCTGCTGGCCCGATGACCTCTGGTTTGTCCAATGGTGACAAATCCAAGGTGCGCGAGCAGGCCGCGCAAGGTCTGGTGGGGCGCGCAGAGTTGTTGGCGGCTGAATCTGAGGCTTACCACGGGGAAGGCACCTGCACGTTTTACGGTACAGCCAACAGTAACCAGATGTTGCTGGAAGCCATGGGTCTGCATGTGCCGGGTACGGCCTTCATCAACCCTGGTGCGGCAGTGCGTGATGAGTTGACCCGTGAGGCTTTACGGACCGTTTTGGGCACAGCAGATTTCAAATGTCCGCCCATTGGTTTGCTGGTGGATGAGCGTTGTATCGTCAATGCCATGGTGGCTTTGCTGGCTACCGGGGGCTCTACCAACCACCTGATTCATTGGGTGGCGGTAGCACGTGCGGCGGGTATCGTGATTGATTGGGATGATTTCTCGGCGCTGTCCGACGTGGTGCCGCTCCTGAGTCGTGTGTACCCTAATGGCAGTGCAGATGTAAACCAG
This sequence comes from Rhodoferax lithotrophicus, assembly GCF_019973615.1. Taxonomy (GTDB): domain Bacteria; phylum Pseudomonadota; class Gammaproteobacteria; order Burkholderiales; family Burkholderiaceae_C; genus Rhodoferax; species Rhodoferax lithotrophicus. The sequence goes on from NZ_AP024238.1 coordinate 1,670,716, forward strand.
TTTCAGGCCGCTGGTGGCCCGGGTTTTGTAATTCGTGAGTTGCTGGATGGAGGGTTCATGCACGCCGACGTGTTGACGGTGCGTGCCGGTGGCCTGCGTGAATACACGCGTGTACCGGGCATCAACGCCGTGGCAGAGGGTTTTCCCAAGCTGGTTTGGCAGGACACGGGAGCCAGCAAAGATGAGGGTGTGGTGCGCCCCGTCAGTGCGCCTTTCAGTACCAGTGGCGGTTTGAAGCTCTTGTTGGGTAACTTGGGGCGTAGCGTGATCAAAATCTCAGCCGTTCCAGATGATCGCCATATAGTTGAAGCACCGTGTCGTGTGTTTGAATCGCAGGAATCATTGCATCAAGCGTTTGCCGCGAATGAACTCCATCGTGACGTGATTTGTGTGGTGCGCTGGCAAGGCCCGCATGCCAATGGCATGCCCGAACTGCACAAGCTCACGCCGCCGCTCGCTGTCTTGCAGGGCAAAGGCTTCAAAGTGGCGTTGATCACCGATGGCCGGATGAGTGGGGCATCTGGCAAGGTACCGGCCGCCATTCATGTTTCACCCGAGGCCGCAACCGGTGGCCCGCTGGCCAAGGTACGCGACGGTGATGTGATTCGTCTCGATGCCAACGCAGGCAGTTTGCAGGTTTTGGTGCCAGAAGCCGAGTGGCTTGCACGTGAGGTTTTGCCCATGCCAGAGGCATTACGCCAGGCCAATGGCACGGGCATGGGCCGGGAGCTGTTCACCAGCATGCGCCGCAATGCTTTGAGTGCCGAAGAAGGTGCTCGCAGCTGGCTGTAACAATTTTGATTGAGTTTTTGAAAGAATTTATGAGTCAACAACCTTCTTTGAGCGCATTGCAAGTCATGCAGGATGCCCCGGTGATTCCGGTGATTGTGTTGAACGATGTGGCTCACGCGGTGCCAATGGCGCGTGCGTTGCTTGCCGGTGGGATTCGGATGCTGGAAATCACGTTACGCACGCCGCAGGCGCTGGCTTGTATTGAGGCCATTGCGCGTGAGGTGCCTGACGCTGTGGTGGGTGCCGGTACGGTGCGATCCAAGGCGGATGCCCAGGCGGCTGCCAGTGCAGGGGCTCGGTTTGCCGTCAGCCCGGGTTACACCTCCGCCGTGGGGCAAGCCTGCCGTGATGCAGGTCTGGCACTGCTGCCAGGTGTGGCGACGGGGGGCGAGATCATGGCCGCTTGTGAAGACGGGTATACCGAGTTGAAGTTTTTCCCGGCAGTACAAGCTGGTGGTGTGGCCATGCTGAAGGCTTGGGCGGGTCCGTTTTTTGATGTGAAGTTTTGCCCGACTGGTGGTATCACCTTGCAAAATGCACCTGATTTTTTGGCTTTGAAGAATGTGGTTTGTGTGGGGGGCTCATGGCTGGTGCCATCCGGCACAGCCGAGCAGGGTGACTGGGGGCGTGTCACCCGGTTAGCCAATGAAACCAGGGGTTTAGGTGGTTTTGGCCGCTAGTGCTTGTCAAATAAGCGTGAGTAGCTCTATAAAAAAGAGCAAATTGGTGCCTTGATTCAAAGCTGGATGGTGCTCACGCTGGGTGTGGAGGGTTACCGCTGGATGAGCTCAACCTTGTAGCCATCCGGGTCCGTCACAAAAGCAATGACCGTACTGCCGCCTTTGACGGGGCCAGGTTCGCGGGTGATGTTGCCCCCGGCTAAACGGATTTTTTCGCAAGCCGCGTAAGCATCCGGTACGCCCAAGGCAATGTGGCCATAGGCTGTACCCATGTCGTATTGTTCTACACCCCAGTTGTAGGTGAGTTCCAGTTCCGCGTGATCCGGGTTGCTGCCATAACCCACAAATGCCAGCGTGTATTTGTAGTCAGGGTTATCAGAGGTGCGCAAGAGCGTCATACCCAGCACTTGGGTGTAGAAGTCAATCGAGCGTTGCAGGTTGCCAACGCGCAGCATGGTGTGAAGGATTCGCATGGTTTTGTACCTCAGGTGGGGGTGGTGTTCATCGGGGTTTTGAGCTCAAACACCAGGCAGGTGGTGCTGGCATGGGCGTACAGTGTGCCATCAGGCCCCACCAGACGCGCTTCGGCGGTGGCCAGTTGCCGTCCGCAGTGGATGATTTTGCCTTCGGCACGCACCCGTTTCACTTGGTGCCCAATGCTGCGCACCAGGTTCACACTCAGTTCTGCGGTGGTGTAGGCGCGCCCAACTGGCATCATGGTGTGCACGGCACAGCCCAACGCCGAGTCCAGCAGCGTGGCGTACCAGCCACCGTGGATGGTGCCCATGGGGTTCATGTGCGCTGCGCCAGGTGTGCCCTGAAAGATGGCCTGACCCTTGTCGACTTCAATCAGCATGAAATCCAGCGTTTGGGCAATGCTGGCGTAAGGAATGTCGCCGTTCAGCATGGCTTGCATCATTTGCAAGCCAGTCAGGCCGGCAACTTGTTCTGGCCTGGCAACACCCGGCCCGGCACCGTGCTGGAGGCGGGCCTTGATTTCGGTTTCTTGCGCCATCCAGTGGGCTAACAGGTCATGGGTCATGATGGAGATCGGGGAATAATGGGGGATCAATTTTGCATGGAGCCACGATGACCCTGTTCACCCAAGTTATTCTTTTTACCGACACCGATGGTCGTGCCAGATTTCGGGAGGAAACGATTGCGCTCGATCAGGGCACACCGCAGTCGGCCTTGTCGGCCTTGATGCCTTCGGGCGGATTCCAGTTGCGCAGCAGCCCGGTGGGTTTTCGCAGCACGTTTCATTGCACTGGTGATCCGCAATGGGTGTTTATTCTGGGCGGGCAAATGGAGATTTGTTTGCAAGACGGCTCATCGCGCATCTTCAAGGCGGGTGAGCATTTTTATTCGGCCGATGTGTTGCCACCAGGGCAAAGTTTTGATGCCAGCGTACACGGTCACTGGAGTCGTCAAGTTGGGCCAGACCCTTTGGTGACGTTGTTCGTCCGGGGGTAATCCCTGTGCGGGGGGCGTTCACCATGAAGAAAGCGCAGGTAGCTATCAATTAAATAGCTGCCTGCGCTTATTTTATATGCGCTAGAGCCTTGAAAGGCTCATAAATTAGGTTAACGCGGCCCGCCGCTACCACCTGAGCGGCCACGGCTGCCGGAGCGGTTGCCGCCACCGGTGCGGCCTGGGCCGCCGCCAAAACCAGCACCGCCTGGGTTGCGGTTACCGCCACCAAAGCCGCCACCACCTCCACCGCCACGACGTGCGCCACGGTCGGTCATCATGTCGACGCTGGTGCGCATCGGATCAGGTTGGCCACCGGCACGTGAGGGAGCCGTAGGTGCACCACCGTAACCACCCCCATTGCCACCGCCGTAGCCACGGGCTGGGCGTTGGCCGGGGCCACGCACCGCCTGTTCGGCGGCAGACAGGTGACTGCGGGGTTCAAACTCGCGTCCACCCCCGGTGTGTTCAAAATTGCCTTCACCCGCAAAATTGCCGCCTCCGGCGCTGGGACGGCCACGGCCACCGCCGTTGCCACCGCGTCCACCGCCTGCGGGGCCTCGGTGAGCGGCTGGGGCTCTGCCACCCCCTGCATTGGCGCCGCGGGCCGCGCCAGGGCCTTTGCTTTCGCGCACGCGGGTCAGCATTTCGGTGCGGGCCGCTTTGGCGGCGGCTTGCATCACGTCGCGGCTGGGCGGCTTGCCGGCACCGCCCCAGATGGTCTGGCGACCCATGGCGATGGGTTCGGCTTTTTCACCCGGTTCAGGCATGAATTCGTCCATGATCTTGACCGGGATGTCTTGTTTGGTGAAGCGCTCAATGGCTTGCATGAAGCCTTCTTCGTCCAGGCTCACCAGGTTCACAGCTTGACCATCTGCGCCAGCGCGGCCGGTGCGGCCAATGCGGTGCACATAGTCTTCGCAGACGTTGGGAATGTCGTAATTGACCACGTGTGGCAGGTCGTCAATGTCAATGCCGCGTGCCGCAATGTCGGTCGCCACCAGCGCGCGCATTTCGCCACTTTTGAAGCCGGCCAGGGCCTGGGTGCGGGCCGATTGGCTCTTGTTGCCGTGTAGTGCCATGGCGTTGATGCCGTTCTTGCACAAAAACTCGGCCACGTTGTTGGCACCGAACTTGGTGCGAGTGAAAACCAGCACCTGGCTCCAGTTGTGCTCGTTGATGATGTGCGCGAGCAATGCTTTTTTCTTGCCACGACCGACCGGGTGAATCAACTGGGTGATGCGTTGCACGGTGGTGTTGCGCGGGGTGACCTGCACACTTTGTGGGTCTTTCAGCAGGGTGGCGGCGAGTTCGCGGATTTCATCGCTGAAGGTGGCTGAGAACAGCAGGCTTTGCTTGGCTTTGGGCACGGCGGCCAGCACTTTTTTCACGTCATGGATGAAGCCCATGTCCAGCATGCGGTCGGCTTCGTCAAGCACCAGGATTTGCACCTGGCTCAAGTCCATCATGCCTTGTTGCATCAGGTCGAGCAGGCGACCGGGGGTGGCCACCAGAATGTCGACGCCTTTTTTCATGCGGCTGATTTGCGGGTTCATGCCGACACCGCCAAAAATGGCCGCGGAGCTGAGTTCCAGGTATTTACCGTAGGTTTGCACAGATTCTTCGACCTGGGCGGCGAGTTCACGGGTCGGAGTGAGCACCAGGGCGCGGATGGCGATGCCACCAAATTTGCTGCGCGGGGCTTCTTCCAGGCTGAGCCTGTTGAGCATGGGCAACACAAAAGCTGCGGTTTTGCCCGTGCCGGTTTGCGCCCCACCCAGCAGGTCATGCCCTGCCAGGATCAGCGGAATAGCTTGTGCCTGAATGGGTGTAGGGGTTTCGTAGCCTTGTTCAAGCACGGCTTTGATAATGGCCGGAGCCAAATTGAGTTCTTCAAATTTCATTTAGAGTTGCACCCCATCCAGGGCGCTAGGGCATCAGCCTTGTTTGGCGTTGTTCACGTCAATTCAGTCAAAGGCAGATGGGATCAAAAATGGAACCGCAGTGTCAGATGGGTTCCCAGCAAGGTGCTGATGTTGCAGGAAACTGAAGCCCTGAAACGATACGTATTGTCGCATGACTTTGTGATCAGGTGTGTCTGGCCTTTATGCGGTGGTTTCAAGTCTGAAGTGATGATTGAGGTGATGCATGACCAATTTGCCCTTCTTTTGTGGTAACGCCTACTGGAGTCCACATGGGCTTCAAGAAGGTATTTCCCTTGCTGGCACGGTCAAGCATCGATAATGGCATTTTTCACATTGTTAGATTGCAATAGTCCCATGGCTCAATACGTATTTTCAATGAACCGCGTTGGCAAGATCGTGCCACCCAAGCGCCACATTCTGAAAGACATTTCACTCAGTTTCTTCCCCGGTGCCAAGATTGGTGTGCTAGGCACCAACGGTTCTGGCAAATCAACCTTGCTCAAGATCATGGCAGGGTTGGATAAAGAGATTGAAGGTGAGGCTATTCCGATGCCGGGACTGCAAATTGGGTATTTGCCGCAAGAACCCAAGCTTGACCCTGAGAAAACTGTGCGTGAAAGTATTGAAGCCGGAATGGGAGCGGTGTTTGCTGCTAAAGCCCGTCTTGAAGAGGTGTACATCGCCTACGGCGAAGAAGACGCTGATTTTGATGCATTGGCTGCAGAGCAAGCCCAGCTTGAGGCCATTATTGCCACCGCAGGCACCGACTCCGAGCATCAACTCGAAATTGCTGCTGATGCACTGCGCCTGCCACCTTGGGATGCCAAGATTGGTTTGCTTTCCGGTGGTGAAAAACGTCGTGTGGCCCTGTGTACTTTGTTGCTCAGCCACCCAGAAATGCTGCTACTTGATGAGCCCACCAATCACCTGGATGCGGAATCCGTGGATTGGTTGGAGCAATTTTTAAAGCGTTATTCCGGAACCGTGGTCGCCATTACCCATGACCGCTACTTTCTGGATAACGCAGCGGAATGGATTTTGGAACTTGACCGAGGTGCGGGCATTCCATACAAGGGCAATTACAGCTCGTGGATGGAGCAAAAGCAGGCACGCTTGGAGCAGGAGCAAAAAGGTGAAGAATCCCGTGCCAAAACCCTCAAGAAAGAGTTGGAGTGGTCACGTCAGAACCCCAAGGCCCGACAAGCAAAAAGCAAGGCTCGTTTGGCACGTTTTGAAGAGTTGTCGGATTTTGAGTACCAAAAGCGCAATGAAACCAATGAAATCTTCATTCCCGTGGCAGATCGCTTGGGCAATGAAGTTATTGAATTTATCAACGTCAGCAAGTCGTTTGGTGATCGGCTTTTGATCGATAACCTAAGTTTCAAGGTGCCTGCCGGTGCTATCGTGGGCATCATCGGACCCAACGGCGCGGGCAAGTCCACGCTGTTCCGCATGATTGCTGGTCAACAACAGCCAGACAGCGGAACAGTGAAGATTGGTGCCACTGCCAAAATGGCTTTTGTGGATCAGAATCGTGACGATCTGAGCAATGAAAAAACGGTTTGGGAAGATATCTCTGGCGGCTTGGATATGCTCAACATTGGCAAGTTCGTCATGGCCAGCCGTGCGTATTGTGGGCGTTTCAATTTTAATGGTGCAGATCAACAAAAACGTGTGGGTACGCTGTCTGGCGGTGAGCGCGGTCGTTTGCATCTGGCCAAAACCTTGATTGCTGGTGGTAACGTACTGATGCTTGATGAACCATCGAACGATTTGGACGTGGAAACTTTACGGGCGCTGGAAGATGCGCTGCTGGAGTTTGCTGGTTCCATCATGGTGATTAGCCATGATCGTTGGTTCCTGGATCGGATTGCAACGCATATCCTGGCCTGTGAGGGTGATAGCCAATGGACCTTCTATGATGGTAACTACCAAGAATACGAGGCCGACAAACGCAAGCGCCTTGGCGAAGAAGGTGCCAAGCCACACCGCATGCGTTTCAAAGCTTTGAAGTAGTTTTCAAAGGAGTCTAGTGCTCGTGCAACCCTCTGTTTTGCCTGATTCAAGTAGATCACTTTATCGGGATTTGCTGGTCCAGGCAGAGACCAGCAGTTCGATCTTGTTGTCGCGTGTGTTGGAGCAAGCAAGGCAGTCCATGCGAGCTGATGTACAGCGTAAGCTTGGGTCGCTTGAGCGTGATCACCTTGAGCTTGCGATCAAGATGTTGGATTTGCAAGCTGCTCAGTTATGTGAGCGATTCCCTAAGGCGTTAGCGCAAGCGTTGAGGCAACACGCAGCACCAGATACTCGTGTGGGTGTGATTTCGGCGCAGGGTTTGCGGCTTGATCAGCTTGAGCTGATGGATGAGTTACAGGTTCAAGAGCGCGTGGAAGTGACACGTGCATTGCAGCATGTGTTGCTTATTGCCGAAGGTTCCTTGGCCGAACTTAACACCTATGTGAGTGCGCTTTTGGGTTTAAGTCGAGTCAATGCCGAGCGCAATCCATTGCGTCCTGTGGCCTATGTGTCTGCATTGCAGTCATTAATGCTGGAGTTAAGTTTGCCACCCCTGGTGCGTATGGCTTGGTTTCTGCATGCCTCCAGTCCTTTGGGGGAGTCTCTGAGCAAGGCTTATCATGACTGGGCGACCAAGTTGCAAGAACAGGGTGTTCAGGCAGTCTCATTTTCCTTGGTTCGTACCCCAGGCAAGCAGCTTGACGACAAACGGCAAGGTGTGCAGCGCAAGGATCGTGAAGTCTGGAGTCCACAACATCGACAAAGAGTGCTTACTTTAGCCCGGCTCCGGCGTTTGGTGGCAGGCGAGCTTGAGGCTGTGCCCAATAAAAATAACTCCAAAGAGGTATTTGCACGCCAGTTTGAGCGTGAATTTGAATCACCTCAAGATTGCATCGTTCCCGAAACCAGTTTTGAATCCACTGTGCCAGCAGCTTTTGAGGCGTTGCAAGAAATGCAGCAAGTTGACAAAGTTGTGCAGCGCATGACGCAGCGCCCTGGTGTTCTGCTGGCGCAGGCAGAGACCTCCCCGGTAACGCAGTCTGCGCGCGAACAACTTATGGCGCAGGCACGAGGAATAGCGCAAAGTCTGAGTGTGGAGGTTATGGCGCTGATGGTTGACAATCTGGTTCAAGATGTCCGGTTACTTGAGCCATTGCGGGACATCATTGCCCGTTTGGAACCCGCATTGCTGCGTCTGGTGTTGGTGGATACGCGGTTTTTTAGTGATAGAAAACATCCTGCCAGATGTTTGCTACAAGAAATTTCTCAACGTGGGCTTGCATTCTGTTCGGTAGAAGACCCTAATTTCAATGCTTTCTTAGCATCATTGCAACGCTTTGTTAGTCCGTTGGCTTCATTGGATATTGAGAATGCTGAGCCTTTTGATCTTGCTCTCAAGAGTTTGATGAGCCTATGGGCAGAAGCTGAAACCGATGGTAACTTGCCAAGTCAAATAAACAGTGTTGTGGCTGTTTTGGAGTATGCCGAAGAGAGAAATCTTTTGGCTGAAAAAATGGTGGTGGAGATGCATACCATTGCCGATTTGCATCGGGTTCCCCAAAGTGTGGTTGATTTTTTATTTGGCCCATGGGCTCAGGTAATGGCTTGTGCTCAACTCAATGACCGTTCTGGTGATGATGATCCTAAGCATTACAAGGCGCTGGTCAATACGCTACTTTGGAGTGCTCAGCCGGAGTTGACACGTAAGCGTATAGATAAACTGACCAAACTAGTGCCACGTTTGTTGTCAGATTTGCGTGAAGGTTTGCGCATGATTGATTACCCGTCCATAAAAACAAGCGCATTTTTTGATGTCTTAATGAAGTTGCATCAGCAGGCTTTCCGGCCTGCGTCAAATTCAGAACGTTGTGGACTGCCAAACAGTCTGCGTGGTGATCAGGATCATTGGGTTGCACCTGCCGAGGTCAAGGCTTCTGGTTTTATGGCAATGCCAGAGGATATAGGTACTGCAGTGGGTTCTTCAAATCTTGACGATTCCACTTCAAATGAAGTTTCACCCAACGAAGAAAAGACGGATGTGCTGAGTTTGTCTGTTGGGTCTTGGGTGGAGTTGAAGGCTAACGGTATTTGGATACGTTCACAGCTGTCCTGGGTCAGTCCGCAGCGTTCCATGTATCTCTTCACTACTGGGCAGGGCAAAACCCAGTCCATGACCAAACGGATGCTCCAGCGCATGCTGTCCACGGAAATGTTACGCGTGTTGTCCGATCAATCCATGGTGGATCACGCGCTGGATGCGGTGGTTCAAACCGCTATGCTCAATAGCTTGGATATCAAGTTTGAGTGAGCCTGAGGGCTAGTTAGCTAGAGCCGCTTTCACAGCGAGTGATACCAAAGCCATGTCGGCTTTTCCCGCAAGCTGGGTTTTCACCAAGGCCATCACTTTGCCCATATCCGCTGGCCCTTTCGCATCTAGTGTGGTGACGATAGCTTGTACAGCCGCGGTAATTTCGTCTGAACTGAGCCTTTGTGGCAAATAGGCTTCAAGGACTTTGATCTCTGCACTTTCTTTTTCAGCCAAATCCATCCGTTGCGCCTGGGTGTAGGCTGTAACTGAGTCTTTACGCTGCTTGATGAGTTTGTCCACAATGGCGATCATTGCGGCATCATCCAATACCACTCGCTCATCAACTTCCTTTTGTTTGGCTGCAGCCAGCAGCAAGCGAATGGTTCCCAGGCGCGCAGTGTCTTTGGCGCGCATAGCGGCTTTCATGTCTTCGGTGATTTGTTCTTTGAGTGTCATTGTGAATACGCCAGGAAAAGAAAGAAATAAAAAAAGCTCGCCTGAGCGTCCTCGGCGAGCTTTTTGTGTGAAACCATTTGGTCTCAGTTTGCTGAGGTTTGGATGATTATTTGAATAATCATCCAAACCTCATAACGAGCACTTAGTACAGCTTCTTGGGCAGTTGCATGGCGCGAATACGTTTGTAATTACGCTTCACAGCTGCTGCCTTCTTACGTTTGCGCTCAGCGGTTGGCTTTTCATAGAACTCACGAGCGCGCAGGTCTGTCAACAGGCCAAGCTTTTCAATGGTACGTTTGAAGCGGCGCAGAGCGACATCAAATGGTTCGTTTTCTTTAACACGGATGGTTGTCATTACGTCAAATAATCCAAAATGTGCAGTGCTCTGGTCAAGGAGATCGGGCCTTGAAAAGAGCATCATGCGATGATTCCCCGCTTAAAAGTTGATCAGGCAGCGGGGTTTTGCCAGCAAAGACTGCGATTATAGCGATCTGTTGGTACTTGTTGACTAAAACCAAGACATAAACACGAGGCCATTTGTGTCATCCTCAAGCTTGGGGGCTTGAGGATGAGCAATAAGTTCGATCTTTTTGCGCTTTGCTGCAAGCAACCCATCAACCTATCTGCATTGTCTGTCTATGCACGGCTTCAACTGTTCAGGGCAGTTGCGTAACATTAGACAATAAAACTACTCTTCCCCAGAAAGTAGTTAAAGTTCACACTTTCATGTGAGCTGATTCAACTGCAGCTTGAATAACGTTATATATTAGTCGTATGAAGCACACACTACTCATCGTTGATGACAGCAAAGTTTCCCGGATGATGATCAGGCACAAGGTTTCTCAGATAGAGCCAGACTGGTTGATCCAAGAAGCAGGCACAGGCGATGAGGCTATTGCCATGGTGAGCCTTAATCCACCTGATTTCATCACCATGGATGTCAACATGCCTGGCATCAGTGGTTTCGATGCCGTGGTGCGTATCCATGAGGTCAGTCCGAAAACGCGCATTGCCATGCTCACGGCCAATATTCAGGAGAGTAGCCGTGAACGAGCTGTCGTTTTGAATGTCACATTTGTGCAAAAACCGGTTACTGAGCCAGCGATTCGGCAGGCCCTAGATTATTTTCTGGCGGAAAAATGACATTGACTGAGTTAGAACTTGATGCATTAACCGAGATATTCAATGTAGGCGTTGGGCAGGCTGCCAATTCACTGAGCCAGTTAGCGGGTTCAACGGTATTACTGAATATTCCCGTTGTGCAATTACTTTCCAAAACCAAGGTTGCTCAGAAGCTTGGAGAGCAAGGTGCTGGCAGGATTTGTGCAGTTCGTCAGGGATTTTCAGGTGTTTTTAATACTGAGGCAGTGTTGATGTTCCCGGTACATCAAAGTCTGCAATTGGTTCAGATGATGGTCGGTAGCGATGTTCCACTTGAGCAATTGGGTGAGATGGAGCAAGAAGCACTGGCGGAAATCGGTAATATTTTGCTCAATGCCGTAGTTTCTGGCGTGGCAGATATGCTCAAAATAGAATTTACGGGTTCTTTGCCGCAAGTCGAATTAGGCCCTGTGGCAGACGTTCTATGCCCGGATGGAGAGCTTGAAGAGGTTGTGCTCAGTTTGCAAATTGATTTTGCTATTGATGCGCTTGAAATTAAAGGATATTTGGTCTTTTTACTTGATGTTGCATCGGTAGAAGCACTGGGCAAAAAAGTAACTGCTTTTCTTGAGAGCATGGTATGAGCGCTCCGACCACATTCGACTCCATCCCGCTTTGGAAAAGTTGGGTGTTGACAAACTTGCAAACCGGTTTGTTGGTGCTTGATGCTGACGCGCGTATTGTTTTTGCCAATAGCTGGCTGTTGCGACATGCCAAAATGAAGAGTGATGACATCCTGAACCGACCACTTATGGATGTTTTTCCAATGCTCAAGGGTGGCTATTTCCAAGCCATGTTTGAACAAGTTATGCGCAATGGATTCCCGGTACTGATGTCTCAGACATTGCACCCGTCGCCATTTCCGCTGTTTTTGCCAAATGCCCAGCGATCTGAAGATCGCCTGCTGCGGCAGTCCATTCGGATTCTGCCAATGAGCCGTTCGGATGCTGCATTGGCCGGACAGCGTTACACCATGATTCAGATCAATGATGTGACCTCTACCATTGTGCGTGAACGTTTGCTCAAGGCGCAAGCAGACAAATTGCATCGTTTAGCCAATATAGATGTGCTTACCGGCATAGGAAATCGTCGGTTTTTGGACGAAAGTCTGGCCAATGAACTTTCTATATCTGTTCGAGCGCGTACTTCTGTGGGTTTGGTGATATTTGATATTGATTTTTTCAAGCAGTTTAATGACCACTACGGCCATTTGGCGGGAGATGTCTGCCTGCGCAAGGTGGCAGAAGCCTTGCTCAAAGTATGCCGTCGTCCAAGCGATAAAGTGGCGCGCTTTGGTGGTGAGGAAATGGTTGCTGTTTTGCCATCCACAGATTTGGCAGGTTGTCAGCAGGTGGCTGAAGATGTGCTTGCTGCTGTCAGGGGAATGCGTATTCCCCATGTTTCCAGTCAAGTGGCATCCATCGTTACTGTCAGTGCCGGAGTAGCCATGTCAGAGGCTGGAGCCCAACTTTCTCCGGCTGAACTACTTGGTAATGCTGACCGGGCACTTTATGCTGCTAAAGCAGCTGGGCGAAATGGTGTCTCTTGTTTTTCAGCCCAGCACGGTCATGTAACCCTGGCGTGATCAGTTTACTGCCGGTGGTTCATCGTGTGGCAAGTGAGCCCCACCTCCCAGAGCCTTGAACAGCGTAATCTGGTTTTGCAGGTAGGCCAGACGGGTCTGAATAGCGCCTTGCTGGGCGGTGAACAGGCTGCGTTTGGCATCTAACGACTCCAACTGATTGGCTGCGCCATGGTCAAGACGCAGATGGGTCAATTGGTTGCGTGCAGATTCTGTTGCCAGTAGCGCTTGGCTGGCTTGCACTTGTTGCACTAATGTCGCACGACTGGCAAGGGCATCTGCAACTTCGCGGAAAGCGCTTTGAATGGATTTCTCGTACTGCGCCACGGCCACATCGCGCGCTACTTGTGCTGCGTCCAGGGTGGCTTGGTTGCGCCCAGCATCAAAAATAGGCAAAAGCAGTTGTGGGGCCAATGTCCATCCCCAAAAGCCATTGTTGAACAGGTCATTGAGCGCTGTGCTGGCAGATCCCACGCCAGCCGTCAGGCTGATACGCGGGAAAAACGCTGCACGTGCGGCACCGATGTTGGCATGGCTGGCCTTGAGCAGTTGCTCGGCTTGGCGAATGTCGGGGCGACGGGTGAGCAAGTCTGAGGGCAAGCCAGCGGGCAATTCACTCAAATGGAGTTGCTCCAGGCGTGAGAGCTGTGAGGCGGTTGGCCGCTGAAGGTCCGCTTGGGTGGTGTCTGGAAGGGCTTGTCCCAGCAGCAGCGCCAAGGCGTTTTCGTCCAGGGCGCGCTGGCGCGTTTGTTGGGCCAGCGTGATGCGCGCACTTTCAAACAGGGTTTGTGCCAGACGCTGATCCAACTCTGAGGCTGCACCATTTTGCAACTTAAGCTCTGTGAGTTGGAGTGACTCGGCGCGTGAATCGAGGGTTTGACGAGTCACTCGCAGCAACTCATCATCGGCCAGCAAGGCAAGCCAACTTTGCGCGACGGTGGAAATCAGGCTGATTTGGGCGGTCTGTGCTGCTTCAGAAGTGGCCAGAAATTGCGCTAGGGCCTGCTCTTTAAGACTGCTTACACGGCCAAAAAAATCCAGCTCATAGGCGGTCACGGTGAGTCCACCAGCGTAGGCGCTGTTGACTCCCCCATTGCTGTTGGGTGTACGTGAACCAGTGAGGGCAGCATTGACGGTAGGAAACAGATCTGCCCGACGAATCCCGAGTTGAGCTTTGGCCTGCTCCGTGTTAAGCATGGCCACGCGCAGATCGCGGTTATTTTTGAGTGCGACTTCAATCAGTTGGCGCAAAGTAGGGTCGGTAAAGTAGCTTTGCCAGTCCATCGGCATGGTACTTGACGCTGTTGTGGTTGCCGAGCCAGTGGTTCGATCAGTATCTGCACTCTGGGCTGATGCGGGCCACTGTGTTGTCACTGGTGCGGCAGGGCGCTCGTAACTTGGCATCAGACTGCAGCCTGCTATAAAAATACTAGCTGCTAGTGCAGTAGCAGTAAGCGTTAGAGGTCTGAAAAATTCATAACCATTATTCATGTGTGTGCACTCCCATATGTGCTGCTTGTTCGGCGTGAATGGCTTGCTGACGTGGACTGTCCTTGAACAAGCTGCGCACCACTACAAAAAAGATCGGCACAAACACGACCGCCAGACTGGTTCCGGTCAGGATGCCCCCAATCACTCCGGTACCAATGGCGCGTTGGCTAGCCGAGCCCGCACCGGTGGACAAAGCCAATGGCAGCACGCCTAACGTGAAGGCCATCGAGGTCATGATGATCGGGCGAAAACGCAAATGAGCAGCCTCTAATGCAGAGGCAATCACACTCTTGCCTTGGGCCTGCAGGTCCTTGGCGAATTCGATAATCAATATGGCGTTTTTGGCGGACAGGCCGATGATGGTAATCAGGCCGACCTGGAAGTACACATCATTGGAGTAGGCGCGCAGCAGAGTAGCCACGATCACACCCAACACGCCCAGGGGTACCACCAGAATGACAGACAGTGGAATGGACCAGCTTTCATACAGCGCAGCCAAGCACAAAAACACTGACAAGATGGCAAAGCCATAAAGGATGATGGCTTGTGCACCAGCCAGTTTTTCCTCACGCGAAGTGCCCGTCCATTCAAAGCCAAATCCGGGTGGCAACTGACTGGCGAGTTGTTCCATCTCTGCCAAGGCAGCGCCTGTGCTGTAGCCGGGGGCCGCACTGCCACTGATACGCATGGCAGGGTAGCCGTTGTAACGCACAGTTTGCATAGCACCCGTCACCCAACGTGTGCTGGTGAAGGCTGAGAGGGGCACCATTTGACCTTTGTTGTTGGTCACATTGAGTTTCAGCAAGTCCTCTGGCTGCATGCGTGTGGGGGCATCCGCTTGTACGACTACGCGTTGCAGACGTCCATTGTTGGGGAAGTCGTTGGCATATGTTGAACCCAAAGCGGTAGAGATGGTGGTGTTGAGGGCATCAAACCCAACACCCAGTGCACTGGCTTTGTCCCGATCAATGTCCAGTTGCAACTGAGGCGCATCTTCAAGACCATCGGGTCGCACTTGTGTCAAAACTTTGCTCTTACTGGCCATGCCAAGCAACTGGTTGCGTGCACCCAACAAGGCCTCGTGTCCCAGTCCTGCGCGGTCCTGCAAACGGAAAGCAAAACCCGAGGATGCGCCCAGCTCTGGAATGGGTGGGGGGCTTAATGGAAAGATGAACGCGTCGCGGATGCCCATCAGTGCGCCAAAAGCTCGCCCAGCCAGAGCTTGGGCTGAACTGGTTGGCCCTGCTCGCTCTGACCAGTCTTTGAGAGTGACAAACGCCAGGGCAGCGTTTTGTCCTTGACCTGAGAAACTGAAGCCCAGCACACTGACCATACCCTGCACTTCAGGTTGTTTCAACATGAAACCTTCCACCTGTTGCATAACGGCCAGCGTGCGGCCTTGTGTGGCACCCGGGGGCAGTTGCACGTTGACCAGCATCGTGCCTTGATCTTCGTTGGGCAAAAATGAAGTTGGCAAGCGTTGATACATCCAGGCAGCCCCCGCAAGGATAGCTAGGTAAATTACCAGATAACGTGCAGCACGTGGCAATAGTTTGGCAACGCCGCTTTCGTAGCTTTTGGCAGTTTTGGAAAAGCCGCGGTTAAACCAACCAAAAAAGCCGCTTTTGGCATGGTGGTGCCCGGCTTCTACCGGCTTGAGCAGCGTAGCGCACAAAGCTGGAGTAAGTGAAAGTGCCAAAAATGCAGAGAAGGCGATGGAGGTGCCCATGACCGCCGCAAACTGGCGGTAGATGTTGCCGATGGAGCCGCTGAAGAAGGCCAGTGGCACAAATACCGAGATCAATACCACCGTCACACCAATGATGGCTCCGGAAATCTGACCCATGGCTTTGCGGGTGGCCTGCAAGGGCGGCAGGCCTTCCTCGCTCATGATGCGTTCGACGTTTTCGACCACCACAATCGCATCGTCTACCACGATGCCGATCACCAGCACCATGGCAAACATGGTCAATACGTTGATGGAAAAGCCCATTGCCAACAAGGTGGCAAAGGTACCCAGCAGGGCCACCGGAACCACCAAGGTTGGGATCAGGGTGTAGCGCCAGTCCTGCAAAAACAAAAACATCACCAGAAACACCAGAACAATGGCTTCCAGTAAGGTTTCGGCGACTTGGCGCAGCGAGGTATCAATGAACCTTGAGCTGTCGTAGGGAATCGTCCAGGTCATGCCCTTGGGAAAGAATTTTTCTAGCTCGGTCATGCGAGCACGTACCGCCTTGGCTGTAGCCAGGGCGTTACCGCTGGGTGAGAGCTGTACACCAATGCCGGTGGAAGGTTTGCCATTGAGCCGTGCTGAGGTGGCATAAGCCTGGGCACCAAGTTCAATACGTGCCACGTCTTTGAGGCGCACGCTGGAGCCATCGGTATTGGCCCGCAACACCACGTTGCCAAACTGAGTCACGCTAGTGAGCTGGCCATCTACCACAACGGTGGCTGCGATGCCTTGACCTGCCACGTTGGGCAGACTGCCAATTTCACCTGCCGATACTTGCGCGTTTTGTGCACGAATGGCGGCGGTAACCTCGCTTGCTGACAGGTTGTAGCCTTGCAGCTTGGCTGGGTCGATCCAGATACGCATGGCGCGTTCGGTGCCAAACAATTGCGCCTGTCCTACGCCGGGAAGTCGTTGTAGCTCAGGCACGATGCTGCGTGAGGCGTAGTCGCCCAAAGCCACGGGATCAAGCTTGGGATCATCAGAGGAGAGAATAGCAAACAGCAGGAAGTTGCTGCGTGACTTGTCCACGCGAACGCCTTGCTGCGTTACTGCCGAGGGTAGGCGAGGTGTAGCACGGCTTAAACGATTTTGCACATCCACTTGTGCCAGATCGGGGTTGGTTCCAGGTTGAAAGCTCAGTGTGATGTTGCCAGTGCCGTTGGCTTGCGCTACCGACTCCATATAGATCAGGCCGGGTGAACCGTTCATTTCCTGTTCGATGATCGAAAGCACGCTGTCTTCCAGGGTTTGTGCCGAGGCACCAGGGTAAGTGGCTGCGATCACGATGGATGGTGGAGCCACAGGCGGGTATTGGGCTATGGGTAATTGGGTGATGGATACTGAACCTATCACGATGATGAACAGCGCAATGACCCAGGCAAAGATGGGTCGATCAATGAAGAATTTCGCCATGGAATGGACTCCTTAGCGTGCCGCACTGGCGGGTGACGTGGCAGCCGAGACCGTGCCGACGGGTGAACTGGCCGTCTTGGCAGGTGCAGCACCGGACGCTTGCCATGGCACAGGCTTGACGGGGGCTCCAGCGCGTAGTTTCTGGAAGCCGTCTACCATTACTTGATCACCATTTTGCAAACCGTTCAGGATCACCCACTCGCCGCTTTGCTGGCCCCCAACCTTGATTGGGCGAGGGCTGACTTTGCCGTCCGTGTCGACCACCATTACCGAGTCACCTTGTGGTGTGCGTGTCACCGCCTGTTGTGGCAGCGTGATGGCATTGCTGATTTGGGCTTGTTCAAGCCGCACACGTACAAACAGACCTGGCAGTAAGATTCCATTGGGGTTGGGTACCTCGGCGCGCAGGGTGATCTGGCCGCTGGTGCTGTCCACAGTCAGATCTGAGAAGAGGAGCTTGCCGGGCTTGGCGTATTCGGTGCCATCTTCCAGTACCACTTTTACGCTGGCCGCCTGGTTGCCTGCGCGCTTGAGTTGGCCGGACTCCATGGCTCGGCGCAGTTTCATGACTTCAGCGGCGGATTGGGTGAAGTTGATGTACATGGGATCAATCTGCTGCACTAGGGCCATGGGTGTGGCCTCACCTTGGCCGACCAGAGCGCCTTCTGTGACCAGTGCGCGGCCAATGCGCCCACTGATGGGCGAAGTGATTGCTGCATAACCTAAGTTAATACGAGCCGTTTGCTCGGTTGCTTTAGCCACGGCCACGTCGGCAGCAGCGAGTTTTTGGGCTGCCTGTGCGTTAATAAATTCCTGTTGGCTGATGGCTTTAGCTTCGATCAGCGGTTTGAATCGCTCGGCTTGCGCGGAGGTCTGCATCAAATTGGCCTCTGCTTTTGTTACCGATGCCTGGGCACTGGCCAGTGTGGCCTGATAGGGACTGGCATCAATCTGAAACAGGGCTTGGCCTGCTTGTACCGCGCTACCTTCAATAAACAATCTTTTTTGCACAATACCTGCGACGCGTGCCCGCACCTGAGCTATGCGCGAGGCTTCTAGTCGACCTGGCAATTCGGTAACCAGACCAACATCACCTGTTTTGACAGTGACGACTCCCACTTGAGCGGGTGGAGGAGTGCCACCTAGCCCGCCAGAATCTCCCGTGGGGGTGCTTGGGCTACAGGCTGCCAGCATCAGGGTCAACCCTAATGTCAGAGCCGTGGGTGTCCATGAGTGGGGGCTAGATGTGGTTTGTTTGGGAGGTAAGTACAAAGCTTGGATGCAGGCATGCGGCATGATTGAATTCCTGGAAAAAAGAAAGCCCATGGCAGGGCATCAGCAGGTCAACGAAAAATCGAAGGTAACTTTGATTTTTGATGAAGTATACATACAATGATGAATGTATACAGATCAGTCCTTTACAAGACAATAAATCATGGCCCGCCGTACCAAAGAGGATGCCCAGCACACACGCCAACAGTTGCTGGAGGCAGCGCAGCGCGTTTTTGCGGAAAAGGGGGTGTCACGTACATCATTACAAGACATTGCACTTGCTGCGGGAGTGACGCGTGGGGCAATCTATTGGCATTTCAAAAACAAGGCGGAGTTGTTCAACGCAATGATGGACAGTGCCATCTTGCCGATGGAGCGGACGTTGCAAAGCATAGGGCATGATGCAGAACAAGATCCGTTGGTTGAGTTGGAGAATGCAATGTTGCAGTCCCTGCGCAGCATTGAAGATGATGAGCGCACGCGTGCCATTTTTGAGGTGGCCACAATGAAAGTGGAGTACGTGGATGAGTTGCTGGCGGTAAAGCAAAGGCACGTCAAGTGTTCGGTAGATACCACGGAGCAGATGCAACGCAGTCTGCAAAAAGCTGTTACGCGGCGCGCCATTACCTTGACTGTGTCGACAGCCGATGCGGCTCGGGGTTTACATGCGCTGATGGCGGGACTGATTCACACCTGGATGCTTGATCCTTTATCGTTCAAACTGGTGGCAGTGGCGCAGGTGGCGATTCGTACTTACTTAAGAGGTTTAGGGCAGTTCGTTCGACCGGGTGCTGTTGATATCCTGATGGTCAAGAATTCGGAATAATGCCGAAAGGCTTCAAGCACGGACTTAAGCGGCTCAGGATGACTCCTGAGTTGAGTAAATAGTTGAATACTTCATCCCCTTTGTCAGGGGGTGGATTGATCCTCTAAACTTGCCTACTATGGCAAAAGACTACTGCGTATTGGGAATTGAGTCCTCGTGTGATGAAACAGGGGTTGCGTTGGTGCAAGTGACAGATCAACGTTTGCCGGTATTGCTGGCGCATGCGCTTTACAGTCAGATTGAAATGCATCAAGCTTATGGAGGCGTAGTGCCTGAGCTAGCCAGTCGCGATCACATTCGCCGTGTGCTGCCACTGACAACAGAGGTGATGTCGGCATCTGGCAAGTCTTTGTCGGATGTTGATGTGGTGGCTTTTACCCGTGGGCCAGGTCTGGCTGGCGCATTGTTGGTGGGGGCTGGGGTGGCCTGTGCGCTAGGTGCTGCATTGGGTAAACCTGTGCTGGGTGTGCATCACTTGGAGGGGCATTTACTGTCTCCATTCTTGAGCAATGATCCACCTGAGTTTCCGTTTGTTGCCTTGCTTGTCTCGGGAGGGCATACGCAGTTGATGCGGGTCGATGGGGTTGGGTGTTATCAAGTTTTAGGTGAGACAATTGACGATGCAGCGGGCGAGGCGTTTGATAAATCTGCCAAGTTATTAGGTTTGGGTTATCCGGGTGGGTCAGCCTTGTCCGAATTGGCGGAAATGGGTAACTCTGCTGCATATAAATTGCCACGTCCTTTGTTGCACAGCGGTGATTTGGACTTTTCGTTTGCAGGACTGAAAACAGCGGTGATGGTGCAGGCGAAAAAGTGCGCTATGGCGCAGGGCTGTGCTGTGGAAGCTTTGCCGCATGTGGTGTTGGCTGATTTGGCCTCGTCTACCCAGGCGGCGATTGTTGAAGTGTTGGTGAAAAAGTCGTTGGCCGCGTTGATGCGGACGCAGCTGAAACGCTTGGTTGTGGCTGGCGGCGTGGGGGCTAACCGAGACTTGCGCGCTCAGCTCAATGCCGAGTGTAAAAAGCGTCAGGTGTGTGTGCATTACCCGGAATTGCATTTGTGTACTGACAACGGAGCCATGATCGCCATGGCCGCAGCGATGCGTCTACAGTCAGGCATACAAATACCTAGCGAGGTTTATGCTTTTGATGTCAAACCGCGCTGGCCACTGGATGCAATACAAGCTGTGGACGCATAAGTTATGTGTTGCAGATAAACGCTGATCTTTAGACGCACTTATGTTGACGTGTTGATGGTCACTGCGCCAAATGCAGTGACCTCAAGGTGGCTCATACGATGGTTTGTGGGGTTATCCGCAAAAAGCTTGCTTTGAAGAATTGGCTACAATCGAAGGCTCTGCACATTGCAGACAATGCACGTCAGGTGCAGTTCCAGCGCCTGACGCAAGTTTAATTTCAACAGGAAAAATCATGATTGCATCCAGTATCAAAGCTGCCGTTGTCAAAGACAACGCACGTTCCGCCGGTGACACCGGTAGCCCTGAAGTTCAAGTGGCCTTGCTGACCGCTCGTATCAATGAATTGATGCCCCACTTCAAAACTCATGCCAAGGATCACCATGGTCGCCGTGGTCTGCTGCGTATGGTGAGCCGTCGCCGCAAACTGCTCGATTACCTCAAGGGTAAGGATGCAGACCGTTATGTTGCGCTGATCGCCAAGCTGGGTCTGCGCAAGTAATTGGTTTAAAAGAATGGCAAACGCCTGAGTTAGGTCACTAGCTCAGGCGTTTTTTACTTCGGAGACGGCAAAAACACAAGCGAAGCTGTGTCATTCCAAAGCTTTTGACCTCGGCGGGGTAAATCTTTGGAATGGCATCGTGTTCTGTGTTGCGGCTTCCGGGCTTCGGTGGGGTGGCCTGCATCCCCCAAATTCTCAGGAGATAGCTCATGACAATGTTCAATAAAGTTAGTAAAACCTTCCAATGGGGTCAACACACAGTGACCATGGAAACGGGGGAAATTGCCCGCCAATCCAGCGGTGCTGTGATGCTGGATATGGATGGCACTGTGGTGCTGGCTACAGTGGTGGCCAAAACAGAAGGTAAGGCAGGCCAGGATTTCTTTCCTCTGACGGTTGATTACCTCGAAAAATCTTACGCAGCGGGCAAGATTCCAGGCAGTTTTTTCAAGCGTGAAGGCCGCCCAAGCGAATACGAAACCCTGACCAGTCGCTTGATTGATCGTCCGATTCGTCCGTTGTTCCCTGAAGGTTTTTACAACGAAGTGCACGTGGTGGTGCACACCTTATCGCTCAATCCTGAAGTGGATGCCGACATTGCCGCCATGATTGCAGTGAGCGCTGCTTTGTCAGTCAGCGGTGTGCCGTTCAGCGGCCCTATTGGTGCAGCCCGTGTGGGTTACATCAATGGGGAGTACGTGCTCAACCCTGGTCAAACCCAACGCAAATCCAGTCAGATGGAGTTGGTGGTTGCTGGCACTGAGGCTGCCGTGTTGATGGTGGAGTCTGAGGCTGATCAATTGTCTGAAGAAGTGATGCTTGGCGCGGTTGTGTTTGGTCACCAGCAAGGTGCCATTGCCATCCATGCGATCCATGAACTGGTTCGTGATGCTGGTAAACCTGTTTGGGACTGGCAAGCACCTGCTCGTGATGAGACTTTGATCGCCCAAGTGGGTGCGTTGGCTAATGACAAGCTGGCGGCTGCTTACCAAATTCGTAACAAGCAAGCTCGTACGCAAGCTTGTCGCGTCGCCTATGCAGATGTGATGGCTGGTCTGAAAGAGCAAGGCGTGGTGTTTGATTCTGTCAAAGTGGAAAGCCTGCTGTTCGACATTGAAGCACGCTTGGTGCGCGGCCAGATTTTGGCTGGTGAGCCACGCATTGATGGGCGCGATACCCGCACCGTGCGTGCCATTGAAATCCGCAACGGCGTGCTGCCACGTACGCATGGCTCTGCCTTGTTCACGCGCGGTGAAACACAGGCGTTGGTGGTCACGACTTTAGGTACGGAGCGTGATGCCCAGCGCATTGATGCACTGGGTGGTGATTATGAAGATCGTTTCATGCTGCACTACAACATGCCTCCTTTTGCTACGGGTGAAACCGGTCGCGTGGGTACACCCAAGCGTCGCGAAATTGGTCATGGCCGTTTGGCTAAGCGTGCCTTGGTGGCGGTATTGCCGAACAAGGAGGATTTCCCTTACACCATGCGTGTGGTCTCCGAGGTGACGGAATCCAATGGTTCGTCCTCCATGGCATCTGTGTGTGGTGGTTGCTTGAGTTTGATGGATGCGGGTGTGCCTTTGAAGGCTCATGTGGCGGGTATTGCCATGGGTTTGATCAAGGAAGATAACCGCTTTGCCGTGTTGACCGATATTTTGGGTGATGAAGATCACCTTGGTGACATGGACTTCAAAGTGGCCGGTACCACCAATGGCATCACGGCCTTGCAGATGGACATCAAAATTCAGGGCATCACCAAAGAAATCATGCAAGTGGCGCTGGCACAAGCCAAAGAAGCCCGCATGCACATTCTGGGCAAGATGACCGAGGCCATGGCTGAAGCCAAGACCGAAGTGTCCAACTTTGCACCGCGTCTGTTCACCATGAAGATCAACCCCGAGAAGATCCGTGACGTGATTGGCAAGGGCGGGGCCGTTATTCGTGCACTGACCGAAGAAACCGGTACTCAGATCAATATTGACGAAGATGGCACGATCACCATCGCCTCCGCTGATCCAGCCAAGGCTGAAGAAGCCAAACGTCGCATTGAAGCCATCACCGCTGAAGTTGAAATTGGCAAGGTGTATGAAGGCCCGGTCACCAAAATTCTGGACTTTGGTGCGTTGATCAACTTGCTGCCTGGCAAAGATGGCTTGCTGCACATCAGTCAGATCGCCCATGAGCGTGTTGAGAAAGTCACCGACTACCTGAAAGAAGGTCAGATCGTGAAGGTCAAAGTCATGGAGACCGATGAAAAAGGTCGTATCAAACTGTCCATGAAAGCCTTGCTTGAGCGCCCGGTACAAGAAAACCGCGGTTGATAAGTTGATATTAAGGTTGCGATAAAATTGATAGCATCTAGCGCTTGATATATAAGCGCTAGATGCTAAAAATAGTATGAAGTTTGTTGAGTTCACTCATTTTGGTAGCCCGGATGTGTTACATCTGGCGGATCGCGTAGCACCTGTCGCTGGCGCAGGCGAGGTGCTCATTCACGTGCATGCCAGTGGCATCAATCGACCAGATGTGTTGCAACGCAAAGGTTGGTATCCAGCTCCTTCGGGGGCTTCTGATATCCTGGGCTTGGAGGTGGCTGGAGTCATCGAAAGCGGCGATGAGCAAGCACTGCTTCAGGCTGGGTTGCAGTTGGGTGACCGGGTATGTGCATTGGTTGCCGGTGGTGGCTACGCCCAATGGTGCGTGGCTCCCATTGCGCAATGTTTGCCTGTGCCTGAGGGGCTCTCGGATGTGCAGGCGGCAAGTTTGCCTGAGACTCTTTTTACCGTATGGAGCAATTTGATGGATCGCGGCCGCTTGGCGGCTGGTGAAACCGTTTTGATTCAGGGTGGTACCAGTGGTATCGGGGTGATGGCCATTCAACTGGCCAAAGTCATGGGTGCTCGGGTGCTGGCGACAGCTGGCAGTGATGAAAAATGTGTGGCTTGCGTGGCTCTGGGTGCGGATGCGGCCATCAACTACAAAACCCACGATTTCCAGACGGAGGTCGCCAGACTGACTGATGGGCAGGGTGTTGATGTGATTTTGGATATGGTGGCTGGTAGCTATGTGGCCAAGGAAGTGCAGAGTTTGCGTGAGGATGGTCGCTTGGTCATCATTGCGGTGCAAGGTGGTGTTCAAAGTGAATTTGATGCTGGATTGTTACTGCGCCGCCGCCTGACGGTGACAGGTTCTACGTTGCGACCGCGATCCGTAGAATTCAAAGCAGCTATTGCTCAGGCGTGTTTCAGTTTGGTTTGGCCGCATTTGGTATCTGGTCAAATTAAACCCGTGATACACAGCGTATTTGCTGCCGAAGAGGCAAGCAAAGCACATGCCTTGATGGAATCCAACCAACATGTTGGAAAAATTGTTTTGACTTGGGAATCTACATGAAAAAGAAGCTGATTGCTGGCAACTGGAAGATGAATGGTAGTTTGGCTGCCAACGAACTACTGCTGAAGGGCTTGTTGGCCGGTATAGGACAGCCTCCATGCAGTGTGGCAGTGTGTGTGCCTGCTATCTATTTGGCGCAATGCCAAGCTTTGCTTGCGGGCAGTGTCATTGAGCTTGGAGCTCAAGACATTTCCAGTCATGAGAGCGGCGCGTACACCGGTGAAATTGCCCCAGCCATGCTCAAAGAGTTTGGTTTGCGCTACGTCATCGTGGGTCATTCTGAGCGTCGCCAATATCACGGAGAGACTGATGAGGTTGTGGCAGTCAAGGCGCAACAGGCATTAGGTTGTGGCATTACACCTATTGTGTGTGTTGGTGAAACTTTAAAAGAACGTGAAGCTGGCAAAACTGAAGAGGTTGTCAAACGGCAATTGGCTGCAGTGATTCATGCCAATGGTCATTGCATCAGTGAAGTCGTTGTTGCGTACGAGCCAGTATGGGCCATTGGTACTGGCCTGTCGGCCACAGCGGAGCAAGCGCAACAAGTGCATGCCGTTCTGCGTGCTCAACTTAAGGCCGCATCTCCCAATGCAGATCGGATCAAACTGCTCTATGGTGGCAGCATGAATGCGGCGAATGCGGCCAGTTTGCTGGCTCAACCTGACATCAATGGTGGATTGATTGGTGGTGCCTCACTTAAAACACAAGATTTCTTAACCATTATTGCTGCAGCCGTTTGAGTGCGTGGGTAATCAGTAATCTAATCAGGAGTAATTTATGAATGTAATGTTGACAATTTTGTTGGCTGTGCAAATGATTTCGGCGGTGGCTATGGTCGGTTTGATTTTGGTTCAGCATGGTAAGGGTGCGGACATGGGGGCGGCCTTTGGCAGCGGTGGTTCCGGCAGCTTGTTTGGTGCCAGTGGCAGTGCCAATTTCTTGTCGCGCACCACCGCAGTTCTGGCTTCGGTGTTTTTTGTCAGTACGCTGGCGTTGGCTTATTTTGGAACACCTCGCACTGCCACGCCTTCCGGCAGTGTGCTTGAAAACGCAGCATTAACAGCGCCTGCTTCAGTGGTGTCGGCACCTGTCATTCCCGCGTCAGGTGCTGGGCAAATCCCTGTCAAATAATTGCAATGATGGCTTCTTCTCCACAGGGAAGGTGTGGATTTCAGGGTAAACTCTTACTCGTTCGACAATGATGAGATTCATGAATTGAATATGATCTAAGTCGATCAAAATAACAGCCGTCGTGGTGAAATTGGTAGACACGCTATCTTGAGGTGGTAGTGGCGAAAGCTGTGCGAGTTCGAGTCTCGCCGACGGCACCAAGTTAATGTGGTCTGGCGCATACTGATGCGTTGGGCCTGTCAATTGAATCAAACTCACGCCATGAATCTTGATCAATATTTACCTGTCATGATCTTTCTTTTGATAGGTATTGCAGTAGGTGTCCTGCCTCAGGTTATTGGCTACATTTTGGGCCCCAATCGTCCTGATTCTGCAAAGAACTCCCCTTATGAGTGTGGTTTTGAGGCGTTTGGTGATGCTCGGATGAAATTCGATGTTCGCTATTACCTGATCGCCATTCTTTTTATTTTGTTTGATCTGGAAACTGCTCTGTTGTTTCCATGGGCCATGACTCTGAAAGAGTTGGGCTTGTTTGGCTTTTTTATCGGCTTAGAAATTGTGACCATTCTGACGATTGGTTTTGTCTACATGTGGATCAAGGGCGCCCTGGATTGGGAGTAACACGATGATTGAAGGTGTTTTCAAAGAAGGGTTTGTCACCACAAGTTACGACGCAGTGGTGAACTGGGCTAAGACGGGCTCGGTTTGGCCCATGACATTTGGTTTGGCATGCTGCGCGGTAGAAATGATGCATGCTGCGGCAGCTCGGTATGACATCAGTCGCTTTGGCGCTGAGGTGTTTCGTCCGAGTCCACGTCAGTCTGACCTGATCATTGTGGCGGGCACGTTGACCAACAAAATGGCACCCGCTTTTCGGAAGGTTTATGACCAGATGGCTGAGCCACGCTGGGTCATCAGCATGGGTTCTTGTGCCAATGGAGGTGGTTATTACCACTACAGCTATTCAGTGGTCAGGGGTTGTGACCGGATCGTGCCGGTGGATGTCTATGTGCCAGGTTGCCCGCCTACGGCTGAAGCATTGATCTACGGAATTTTGCAATTGCAGCGAAAAATTCGTCGCACACAAACGATCGCACGGACGTAAAGGCTTGACGATGACTTCTTATGCTGTAAATCCGCTGACTCTCAAGGCCAATGTTGAGGCGGCCCTGCAGGGCTTGATCCAAGGTAGTGTGCTGGCCCTGGATGAACTGACCGTGGTAGTTGATGCTGCCAACTATTACCAAGCTGCCAAAATTTTGCGTGATGATGCAGCTTGCTGCTTCGAGCAAATGATTGATTTGT
This sequence comes from Rhodoferax lithotrophicus, assembly GCF_019973615.1. Classification (GTDB taxonomy): domain Bacteria; phylum Pseudomonadota; class Gammaproteobacteria; order Burkholderiales; family Burkholderiaceae_C; genus Rhodoferax; species Rhodoferax lithotrophicus. The sequence goes on from NZ_AP024238.1 coordinate 1,697,372, forward strand.
GCGGGGTGGACTACTCTACCTACAAAAATCAAGCGCAGACGGGATTGCGCTACTGTGTGGTTTTGCATTTGTTGTCTGTGAGCCTGAATCAGCGTGTCCGACTGAAAGCGTTTGTGCCTGATGATCTGGCTCCGGTGATGCCCTCCGTGTGTGATTTGTGGAGCAGTTCCAACTGGTTTGAGCGTGAGGCTTTTGACTTGTTTGGCATCGTGTTTGAGGGGCATAACGACTTGCGTCGAATCTTGACGGACTATGGTTTTATTGGTCACCCCTTCCGTAAGGATTTTCCGATCAGTGGTCATGTCGAAATGCGGTATGACGCAGAGCAAAAACGTGTGGTGTATCAGCCAGTGACGATTGTTCCTCGAGAAATCACACCCCGCATCATCCGTGAAGAAAACTACGGAGGCCTTGCTAACTAGCAGTTGAAACATGGCTGATATCAAGAACTACACCCTGAATTTTGGACCGCAGCACCCTGCTGCACACGGCGTGTTGCGCCTTGTGTTGGAGCTCGATGGCGAGGTGATCCAGCGCGCTGATCCGCACATTGGTTTGTTGCACCGTGCCACTGAAAAGTTGGCTGAAAACAAAACCTATATCCAAGCCCTTCCGTATATGGATCGGCTGGATTACATGTCCATGATGTGTAATGAGCAAGCTTATTGCATGGCTCTGGAGAAAATGCTGGGGCTCGAAGTGCCCTTGCGTGCGCAGTACATCCGGGTCATGTTTGCAGAGATTACACGCCTGCTAAACCATTTGTTGTGGGTTGGGGCTCACGCCATTGACTGCGGTGCGATGACTGTGATGCTGTTTGCATTTCGTGAGCGTGAGGATCTGTTGGATGCATATGAGGCTGTAAGTGGTGCGCGTATGCATGCGGCCTACTTCCGCCCAGGTGGTGTCTACAGGGATTTGCCTGATACCATGCCTAAACATCAGGCCAACAAAATTCGCAGTGCCAAGTCAACAGCAGCTTTAAATCGCAATCGCGAAGGCAGTTTGCTCGATTTTCTGGATGATTTCACACAACGTTTTCCAACGTATTTGGGCGAATACCACACACTGTTGACTGATAACCGTATCTGGAAGCAACGCACCGTCGGCATTGGTGTGGTGACACCTGAGCGGGCATTGAATCTTGGTTTTACCGGGCCGATGTTGCGCGGCTCAGGCATTGCTTGGGATTTGCGTAAAAAGCAACCCTATGAGGTTTATGACCGGCTTGATTTTGACATTCCAGTGGGTAAGACCGGTGACACCTATGATCGGTATCTGGTTCGCATGGAAGAGATGAAGCAATCCAACCGAATCATCAAGCAATGTGTAGATTGGCTAAAAGTCAATCCAGGCCCAGTGATCACGGACAACCACAAAATCGCGCCGCCAGATCGTGAGTCCATGAAAACCAACATGGAAGATCTGATCCATCATTTCAAGTTGTTCACCGAAGGTTTCCCTGTGCCAGAAGGGGAAGCTTATGTCGGTATTGAACATCCAAAAGGCGAGTTTGGTATTTACCTGATCAGCGATGGTGCCAACAAGCCTTATCGACTCAAAATCAGACCGCCAGCATTTGTCCATTTGGCCGCGCTGGATGAAATGGGACGCGGACACATGATTGCGGATGCGGTTGCGATTATTGGCACCATGGACATTGTGTTTGGGGAAGTTGACCGATGATTTCTGAAGAATCCAAAGTGCGCTTCGCCAAAGAAGTTGCAAAATACCCGCCAGATCAGAAGCAGTCGGCGGTGATGGCTTGTTTGACCATTGTTCAACAAGAGTTGGGCTATGTGAGCCCTGAGAGTGAACAGTATGTGGCTGACTATCTGGGCATGGCCCCCATGGCAGTGCATGAGGTCACCAGTTTTTACAACATGTACAACCAAAAGCCTGTTGGCAAGTACAAGATTAACGTGTGCACCAATTTGCCTTGTCAGTTGCGTGATGGTGGCAAGGCCTTGGCACATTTAAAGGCCAAATTGGGCATTGATGAAAATCAGACCACGTCGGATGGCTTTTTCACTTTGCAGCAGTGCGAATGTTTGGGTGCTTGTGCTGACTCACCTGTTTTATTGGTCAATGATGCCACCATGTGCAGCTTTATGACGAACGACAAGCTTGATCAAATGATTGACGGTTTACGCTCGGCTGAGGTGAAGTCATGAACGCAAACCAATTTTTGTCTCAATTCAGAGCCAGTGGCATTGAAACATGCTTGCATAACAGGCACATCAGTCCACAAATTTATGCCGATTTGAATGGTAGCAACTGGCACTTAAAAGACTACGAATCGCGTGGGGGTTATCAGGCCTTACGCAAGGTGCTTGGCTTGGATGGTGGCGAGGGATTGACGCAAGATCAAGTGATAGCGACGGTCAAGGAATCTGCCTTGCGCGGTCGTGGTGGTGCGGGTTTCCCTACAGGGTTGAAGTGGAGCTTCATGCCACGCAAGTTCCCTGGTGACAAATACCTAGTGTGCAACTCCGACGAAGGTGAACCTGGCACTTGCAAAGATCGTGAAATCATGCAGTTCAATCCGCATATTGTGATTGAAGGAATGATCATCGCTGCGTATGCCATGGGTATTGCTGTGGGCTATAACTACATTCATGGTGAGATTTTTCAAACCTATCAGCGTTTTGAGGAAGCTCTCGAAGAGGCACGTGCGGCAGGTTTGTTGGGTAATAATATTTTGGGCAGTGGCTTCAATTTTCAACTTCATGCGGCGCATGGTTTTGGGGCCTATATTTGCGGCGAAGAGACTGGTTTACTTGAATCTTTGGAAGGCAAAAAAGGCCAGCCCCGATTCAAACCACCGTTTCCTGCAAGTTTTGGCCTGTATGGTAAGCCCACAACCATCAACAATACGGAAACCTTTGCCGCTGTTCCCTGGATCATTCGCAACGGTGGCCAAGCGTATTTAGAGTGTGGCAAGCCGAACAATGGCGGCACCAAGATTTATTCGGTGAGTGGCGACGTAGAGCTGCCTGGCAACTATGAAGTTCCGATGGGAACACCGTTTGCGAAACTATTGGAACTCGCGGGTGGCGTTCGCAAAGGTCGACAAATGAAGGCAGTGATTCCAGGAGGATCATCATCCCCGGTCTTGCCTGCTGCCGTCATGATGGATTGCACCATGGACTACGACTCCATTGCCAAAGCTGGTTCTATGCTGGGCTCTGGTGCAGTCATTGTGTTGGATGACTCTCGCTGCATGGTCAAGAGTTTGCAACGACTGAGTTACTTTTACATGCACGAGTCCTGTGGGCAGTGCACTCCATGCCGTGAAGGTACCGGTTGGCTTTCACGCATTGTGGATCGGATTGAAACCGGCCATGGTCTAGCTGCAGATTTGGAGCTGTTGAACTCGGTCGCTGAAAACATTCAAGGGCGGACTATTTGTGCGCTCGGGGATGCTGCGGCGATGCCCGTGCGTGCCATGCTCAAGCATTTCATGCCTGAATTTGAATACCATGTGGCTCACAAGACCTGCATGGTTCCTGCTTACGTTTGAGCGAGTCACAAGATGATTGAAATTGAACTCGACGGCAAAAAAGTTGACATTGCAGAAGGCAGCACAGTGATGCACGCTGCTGAAAAAGCTGGCACCTTTATTCCACACTTTTGTTATCACAAAAAATTAAGCATTGCGGCTAATTGCCGGATGTGTCTTGTTGATATCGAAAAAATGCCCAAACCCATGCCTGCCTGTGCCACGCCAGTGACACAAGGCATGGTAGTTCACACCAAGACTGACAAAGCCATCAAGGCACAGCAATCGGTCATGGAGTTTTTGCTGATCAACCATCCCCTGGATTGTCCAATTTGTGATCAAGGCGGCGAATGTCAGTTGCAGGACATTGCGGTCGGGTATGGCGGTTCTGCATCTCGATACCATGAAGAAAAGCGTGTGGTGTCCCCGAAAGATGTGGGGCCTCTGATCTCCATGCAAGAGATGACACGGTGTATTCACTGCACACGTTGTGTGCGTTTTGGCCAAGAAATTGCCGGTGTCATGGAATTGGGCATGCCGCATCGTGGCGAGCATTCACAAATTGAAACTTTTGTCGGCAACAGTGTGGACTCTGAGCTTTCAGGGAACATGATTGATATTTGCCCTGTCGGGGCGTTGACCAGCAAGCCATTCCGCTACAGTGCGCGGACATGGGAGTTGTCTCGTCGCAAATCAGTAAGCCCACATGACTCAACCGGTGCGAATTTGATTGTTCAGGTCAAAAACAATTGTGTCATGCGTGTGGTGCCATTGGAAAATGAATCAGTCAACGAATGCTGGATCGCTGATCGTGACCGCTTTTCTTATGAAGCTTTGAATAGCAGTGAACGTTTGACCGAGCCCATGATCAAGCAAGGTGGTCAGTGGAAATCTGTTAATTGGCAGAGTGCATTGGAATATGTGGCCAATGGCTTGAAGCAGATTCGTTCAGAGTTTGGTTCGGCAAGCTTGGGGGCGCTGGTAAGCCCGCACTCCACATTGGAAGAGCTTCATCTGTCGGTTGAGTTGATGAAAGGCTTGGGTACGTCCAGCATTGATTACCGTTTGCGAAATGCAGAGTTTCCAGCGCATGAGGGTGTCCGGTATTTGGGCATGCCAATCGCCTCCCTGTCCAATTTACAGAGCGTGCTGGTGATTGGATCAAATCTGCGCAAAGACCACCCTTTGTTTGCACAAAGAATTCGTCAAGCTGTAAGAAAAGGCTGTGTCCTAACCGCGATTGGCTCAGGTCAGGAAGATTGGGCAATACCCGTATTCTCTCGAATTCAGGTCTCGGCTGAGCAATGGGTACGAACCCTGGCTTCTGTGGCCAGTGCTGTTGCATTAGAAAAAGCTTGCACCTCACCGACACCGGTAGAAGCCACGGAGAGTGCCATCGTTATTGCACGTGCTTTGCTCGCGGGTGAACAAAAGGCTATATTGCTCGGGAATGGCGCAGCGCACCATGCACAGGCTTCGAGCCTTCTTGCACTCACCCAATGGATCGCAGATCAAACAGGTGCAAGTTTTGGTTATTTGACCGAAGCCGCCAACACTGTTGGCGCTCAATTGGTTGGCGCAATACCTGCCAAGGGTGCATCACATGCGGGTGACATGCTGGCAGGTGCTCTGAAAGCAGTATTGTTATTGAACACTGAGCCTGAGTTTGATGGGGTCTGGAGCAAGAAGACACTTGATGCCATGAGCAGAGCCAAGATGGTGGTGTCCATGAATCCATTCAAAGCCAACATGCAGTTTTGTGATGTGGTGTTGCCAGTCTCTCCTTTTACAGAAACATCTGGCACATTTGTGAATGCCGAAGGACTTGTCCAGAGTTTCCACGCAGTTGTCCAACCACTTGGAGAAACACGACCGGCATGGAAGGTATTGCGCGTGTTGGCCAATATGCTTGAGGTTTCCGGGTTTGATTACAACTCCTCGCAGGACGTACTGAAAAGTATTACTGGTTTGCAATTTGGAGAGAGGGTTCACGTCGCGGGAGAAAAATTGAGTAACCGTACATCTGCGACGATTGACCTGAATTCTCATGCAGAGGCACCCGTGGTTGCAAGTCTGTACCAACTTGATGGCATCGTTCGACGTGCGCCTTCGCTCCAGTTGACCTCGGATGCAAGGTCTGTGAAGTCTCAAGAGGTGACAGCATGAGTGATTTTTTGTTTTCTTTGGGTCACGGTCTTCTCAGCGCATCTTGGTGGACATCAATGGCATGGCCCATCATCTGGGCCTTGCTGAAAGTTGTGGCTGTGTTGATGATTGTGTTAACCGCAGTGACATACGCCACACTTTGGGAGCGTAAATTACTGGGCTGGGTTCAGATCCGTTTAGGCCCCAATCGTGTTGGGCCGTGGGGGCTTTTACAGCCCATTGCCGATGCTTTGAAATTGATGACGAAGGAAATTGTTCGTCCTGCTGCTTCAGATAAAGTACTTTTTTATCTCGGCCCGGTGATGACAGTTGCTCCTGCGTTAGCTGCTTGGTCAGTAGTTCCTTTTGGTCCAGAAACTGCAGTGGCCAATCTGAATGCAGGTTTGCTGTTTCTCATGGCCATTACTTCCCTGGAAGTTTATGGTGTGATCGTGTCTGGTTGGTCATCCAATTCAAAATATGCGTTTTTAGGTTCTTTGCGGGCCTCGGCGCAAATGGTCAGTTATGAAATTTCAATGGGATTTTGCTTGTTGATTGTGCTGATGATCTCATCAAGTTTGAATCTCACTGACATTGTGATGACTCAAAGTAAAGGTCAATTTGCACAAATGGGGCTGAACTTTCTGTCTTGGAATTGGCTGCCTTTGTTACCCATTGTTGTTGTGTATTTTGTATCTGGCTTGGCTGAGACAAACAGGACACCTTTCGATGTGATTGAAGGTGAGTCTGAGATTGTGGCAGGACACATGGTTGAGTATTCAGGCATGTCGTGGGCGATGTTCCAAATGGCTGAGTACGCCAGTATCTGGTTGCTCTCCATTTTGTCAGTCACCATGTTTTTTGGTGGTTGGATGCCACCAATCGACAGTGCTTTATTTAATGCAATTCCTGGCTGGATTTGGCTTGGGCTCAAAACATTCTTTGTAATGACAATATTTATTTGGGTGCGCGTGACGTTTCCAAGATTCCGCTATGACCAGATCATGCGTTTAGGTTGGAAGATATTTATTCCAGTGACCTTGGTATGGTTGGTTGTGATCGGTGTTTGGATGCAAACCCCGTGGAACATTTGGATCTAATTCGAGTCGCTTATGTCTACCCCAACTTCTAATACTATTGACCACTTGCCAGGTCAAGCTTTCTCATTGAAAGATTTCTTTTCAAGTTTCATGCTAGTTGAGTTGCTCAAAGGTATGAGGCTCACTGGTAAATATGCGTTTAGAAGCAAGATTACGCTTGAGTACCCAGAAGAGAAAACTCCTTTGTCGCCGCGCTTTCGTGGCCTTCATGCGTTGCGTCGCTATGAGAATGGTGAAGAGCGGTGTATTGCTTGCAAGCTTTGTGAAGCAGTTTGTCCTGCAATGGCAATTACCATCGAATCTGAAATTCGTGATGATGGATCGCGTCGCACAAATCGTTATGACATAGACCTCACCAAGTGCATTTTTTGTGGATTTTGTGAGGAAAGCTGCCCGGTCGATTCAATCGTTGAAACCAACATTTTGGAATACCACGGAGAAAAACGAGGTGATCTCTATTTCACAAAAGAAATGCTGTTGGCTGTAGGTGATCGTTTTGAAGCTCAAATTGCAGCTGACAAGGCTGCAGATGCCAAGTACCGCTGACTTCTAAGAAAGATACGTTAACCATGGATGTCAAGACTGGTTTATTTTATTTATTTTCAGCAGTGCTGCTGCTGTCATCGTTTCGAGTGATTACGGCACGAAATCCTGTGCATGCAGTGTTGTTTTTGGTACTGTCATTTTTTCAAGCTGCCATGATATGGATGTTGCTGAAAGCCGAGTTTCTCTCCATCACGTTGGTACTTGTGTATGTGGGGGCAGTGATGGTGCTGTTTCTCTTTGTCGTGATGATGCTAGATGTGAAGATTGAGGGCATGCGTGAGGGCTTCTGGAAACATTTCCCATTGGCTGCACTGGTTGGTATTTTGATTATTTTTGAAATGTCTGCTGTATTGATGGGGGGCTTTCGCGGAGTTGATGAGCCCAAGCTTGCGACAGTAGTTGGGCAAGCTGTTGTACCAGTGTCGAATACCCGTGAGCTTGGTTTGCTCCTCTATACCCATTACATCTATCCATTGGAAATTGCTGCTGCTCTTTTATTGGTTGCCATGATCACTGCCATTGCTCTGACTTTGCGCCACCGAAAGGATGTCAAGACAATTGATCCATCCCAGCAAGTTCATGTGAAGTCAAGTGATCGATTACTGGTTGTCAAAATGGCATCTACACAGCCCGCTTTACCTCAACAATCGGCTGAGGTGCCAACTCTGGAGCACAAAGTATGACACTCACTTTAGGTCATTTCCTTTCTTTAGGTGCGATGTTGTTCGCACTCTCTGTAGTAGGGATTTTTTTAAATCGCAAAAATTTGATTGTTTTACTGATGGCTATCGAATTGATGCTTCTTGCCGTCAACACAAATTTTGTCGCGTTTTCTCACTATTTAGGTGATTTAAATGGACAGATATTTGTTTTCTTTATTCTGACGGTTGCGGCTGCAGAGTCGGCCATTGGTTTAGCTATCCTGGTTTTGCTGTTCCGTAACAAATCGACCATCAATGTTGATGAACTTAATACATTGAAGGGTTAACAAAATGAGTCAAACCCTTTCTTCTTCAACGCTTCTGGTTATTGCCCTTGCGCCTTTGGTTGGAGCGATTGCTGCTGGTGTACTGGGTACCAAGTTTGGTGGTAATGTCATCGGTAGGCGCTTGTCCCATTCGCTCACTATTCTGGGTGTCTTTTTATCTTTTGTTCTATCGGCCTTGACACTTAAAAGTGTCGCCTTGGAGGGCGCACGATTCAACGAAACCATTTACACATGGATGATGGTCGGCGGCCTCAAAATGGAAATCGGCTTTATGGTCGATGGATTGACGGCCATGATGATGGCGGTGGTTACCTTCGTGTCTTTGATGGTGCATATCTACACCATCGGTTACATGGAAGAAGACGAGGGCTACAACCGGTTTTTCGCCTATATCTCCTTGTTCACGTTCTCGATGTTGATGCTGGTCATGAGCAACAACATGTTGCAGCTATTTTTCGGCTGGGAAGCGGTTGGCTTGGTGTCATATTTGCTGATTGGCTTTTGGTTCAATAAACCAACGGCGATTTTTGCAAATATGAAGGCTTTCCTGGTTAATCGTGTAGGTGATTTTGGGTTTATTCTGGGCATTGGTTTATTGGCCGCTTATACCGGTACGCTAAATTATTCAGAGACCTTTGCCAAATCAGCGGATCTTGCCAAGCTCATGTTGCCTGGGACTGACTGGATGCTGGTCACAGTGATTTGCATTTGTTTGTTCATTGGAGCCATGGGCAAATCAGCCCAGTTTCCGCTGCATGTATGGCTACCTGATTCCATGGAGGGTCCCACGCCAATTTCTGCATTGATTCATGCGGCCACAATGGTGACAGCCGGTATTTTTATGGTAGCTAGGATGTCTCCCCTGTTTGAGCTAAGTGAAACGGCACTCAACTTTGTTTTGATCATTGGAGGCATTACTGCGTTGTTCATGGGTTTCTTGGGCATCATCCAAAATGATATCAAGCGTATCGTGGCCTATTCAACCCTTTCCCAGTTGGGTTATATGACAGTCGCTTTAGGCGCTTCGGCTTATTCGGTTGCTGTCTTTCATTTGATGACACATGCATTTTTTAAGGCGCTTTTGTTCTTGGCTGCCGGCTCGGTCATCATGGGTGTGCACCACAACCAAGATATTCGCTGGATGGGTGGTTTGCGTAAATACATGCCAATCACGTGGATCACCAGTTTGTTGGGCTCTTTGGCTTTGATTGGGACACCACTTTTTTCCGGGTTCTACTCCAAAGATGAAATCATTATGGCTGTGCATACTAGTCAATTGCCAGCCGCAGGGTTTGCTTACTTTTCTGTTTTGGCCGGTGTGTTTGTGACCGCTTTCTATTCATTCCGCCTGTATTTCCTGGTGTTTCATGGTAAAGAGCGTTTTGACCAAAACCCTGATGTACACCATGGTCATGATACCCATGGTCATCATGACAGCCAAAATCCTCATGAATCACCTTGGGTGGTCACTGTCCCGTTGGTCTTGCTTGCCATTCCATCGGTGGTGATCGGGTTCCTCACGATCAGCCCCATGCTTTTTGGTGATTTCTTCGGTGATGCAATTTTTGTTAACCATGAATTGCATCACGCCATGGAAACGTTACAGGAAGAATTCCATGGACCTTTGCAATTGGCATTGCATGGTTTGACTGCCGCACCATTTTGGTTGGCACTGTCAGGTGTAGTTTTGGCTTATTACATGTATATGGTAAATCCGGCTTTGCCAGCCGCCATCAAACGCCGGGTGGAACCTATCTATACCGTGCTGGAAAACAAGTACTACATGGATTGGTTCAATGAAAATATCTTGGCTCCTGCTGCCCGCGGTTTGGGCTTCGCACTCTGGAAGGTGGGTGACCAAGCAGTGATTGATGGTGCTGTTGTGAATGGTTCTTGGCGCGCTGTTGGCTGGGTTTCTGCAGTGGTGCGTAAAGTTCAGACAGGGTATTTGTATGACTATGCCTTGACTATGGTATTGGGCGTTTTTGTCCTGATGACGTATTTCGTCTGGCTCAAATAGGAGAAATATAAAAATGGGTTTGCTGAGCCTGGCTATTTGGACACCAATTTCATTTGGTGTGGTTTTGCTTGCACTTGGTCGCGATGATCAAGCACGGGCTGTTCGATGGATTGCATTGATTGGCGCGCTTGTCAGCTTGCTGGTGACACTGCCCCTCTATACAAGGTTTGATGTCGCCACAGCGGCCATGCAATTTGTCGAAACATCACCATGGATTGAGCGGTTTAATATCAATTACCACTTGGGTATTGATGGTATTTCTGTCTGGTTCATTTTGTTGACAGCTTTTATCAATGTAATTGTGGTGATTGCAGGTTGGGAGGTAATTACCAGCCGGGTAAATCAATACATGGGTGCTTTTTTGATATTGAGCGGACTCATGATTGGTGTTTTTTGTGCGCTTGATGGCATGCTCTTCTATGTGTTTTTTGAGGCCACACTGATTCCGATGTACCTGATTATTGGTGTCTGGGGCGGCCCCAACAAAATCTATGCAGCGTTTAAATTCTTCTTGTATACCTTGCTTGGTTCGTTATTGATGCTGATTGCATTGATCTATCTGTACACCACTTCAGGTGGCAGTTTTGATTTGATGACTTGGCACAAACTTCCGCTTGGCCAGACGGCACAAACTCTCTTATTCTTTGCTTTTCTTGCTGCTTTTGCGGTCAAAGTGCCGATGTGGCCCGTGCATACCTGGTTACCAGATGTGCACGTAGAGGCTCCTACAGGCGGCTCAGCAGTTCTGGCAGCCATCATGCTGAAGCTTGGTGCCTATGGTTTTCTTCGTTTTTCCTTGCCCATCACGCCTGATGCTGCCCATGAGTGGGCTGGCTTGATGATTGGTTTGTCGCTTGCCGCCGTAATTTATGTTGGCTTGGTGACGATGGTGCAAAAAGACATGAAGAAACTGGTGGCCTATTCTTCGGTTGCCCACATGGGTTTTGTCACGCTCGGTTTTTTCATCTTCAATGACCTGGGTGTTGCTGGCGGTATTGTGCAAATGATTTCGCACGGGTTCGTATCGGCGGCCATGTTTCTGGGTATTGGTGTCTTGTATGACCGTGTTCACTCACGCGAGATTTCCAGTTATGGTGGTGTCGTCAATACGATGCCAAAATTCACAGCATTTGCCTTGCTTTTTGCCATGGCAAATTGTGGATTGCCAGGCACCGCTGGTTTTGTTGGTGAATGGATGGTTATTTTGGGTGCGGTCAAGGTTAACTTTTGGGTTGGACTGGCCGCCGCAAGTGCATTGATTTTTGGTGCCGCTTACACACTTTGGATGGTTAAACGCGTGTATTTTGGTCCCGTGGCCAATGACCATGTGAAACACCTGAAAGACATCAATTCACGTGAATTTTTCTATCTGACTCTTCTTGCTATTGCCGTGCTTTACATGGGTGTGTACCCGAAACCTTTCACTGATGTGATGGATGTTTCTGTCGCTCAACTGCTTGCACACGTGGCCCAATCGAAACTGAATTGATCAGTTTGTCCAGATAGATAACACCTAGATAAGAGATTCCTATGATTGACAAACTCAGCTTGATCGCGGTTTACCCTGAATTAATTTTGCTCTTGATGGGGTGTGTGATTGCATTGTTTGACCTCAGTGTCAAAAGTCGCAGTCGCACGGCAACCTATGTGGTTACCATGTTGACACTGGCGGTTGTGGCAGCTCTTCAGGCAAGTTATGCAAGTACCGGGCAGACCATTTATGCGTTTGGACATATGGTTGTCAGTGATGTGATGGGAAATTGGCTGAAGTGTTTTGCCACATTGGCCATGATGGTGACATTGGTTTATGGCCGTCCTTATGCAGCAGATCGGGACATGTTGCGCGGTGGGGAGATGTTTGTGCTTAGCATCTTCTCGCTGCTTGGTATGTTTGTCATGATCTCTGGCAACAATTTTCTAGTGATCTATATGGGTGTTGAGTTACTGACACTCTCAAGTTATGCCTTGGTTGCTCTAAGGCGTGATCACACCCAGTCCATTGAGGCTGCCATGAAGTATTTTGTGCTGGGTGCTTTGGCTTCAGGTTTCCTGCTCTACGGTATATCCATGATTTATGGCGCAACTGGCTCGCTTGATTTGCAGGAGGTTTTGAAAGCGGTCACTTCTGGGCAGATTAAGCATCAAGTGCTGGTATTTGGCTTGGTGTTTTTGGTTGCTGGTCTGGCCTTCAAATTGGGTGTTGTACCTTTCCACATGTGGATACCTGATGTGTATCAAGGTTCGCCAACAGCGGTCACACTCATGATTGGTGGCGCGCCCAAATTGGCAGCTTTTGCTGTCACCGTTCGTATCTTGGTTGAAGGTCTTACACCACTGGCGTTTGACTGGCAACAAATGTTGATGTTGTTGGCAATAGCTTCGCTTGCGATTGGTAATTTTGCGGCCATTGCGCAAACTAATATCAAACGCATGTTGGCCTTCTCGACGATCTCGCACATGGGTTTTGTTTTGATTGGCATGATGTCTGGCTTGGTGAATGGGCATGCTGGCGCAGCAGGTGGTGCGTACAGTTCATCCATGTTTTACGTGATCTCTTACGTTTTGACAACCTTGGCCAGTTTTGGAGTCATTCTTTTGTTGGCTCGCAATGGATTTGAGAGTGAAGAAATTTCAGATTTTGCGGGTCTGAATCAACGCAGCCCTTTTTATGCCGGTGTGATGGCGCTTTGCTTGTTTTCTTTGGCTGGCATTCCGCCCATGATTGGTTTTTATGCCAAGCTCGCTGTTTTGCAAGCCTTGATTGCGTCTGGTGGAACTCTGCATCTGGCCTTGGCGGTCTTTGCGGTCATGATGTCTTTGGTCGGGGCGTTCTATTACTTGCGTGTGGTCAAGGTCATGTATTTTGATGCCCCCACTTGTTCTGGCGAAGTGACCGCACCTTTCGAGGTGCACGCCGTTTTGTCCATGAATGGTGCTTTACTTCTGGTTTTGGGTTTATTACCAGGTGGACTGATGGCCTTGTGTGCCAGTGCCATCAAACAAATGCTGACCAGTTGAGTTGACTTGCTGGCTCGAATGGATGATTTACCCAATGGCGTTGCATCTTGCACGGGTTTATTTGAAGAAAAAGTAGACAGCCAAGAGCTCTTCAAAGGTCACTTTCTTCACGCGTTTCGAGACACGGTGCGCTTGCCAAGTTCTGCTTTGGCCAAGCGTGAATATGTGGTGCATCCCGGTGCCGTCATGATCATCCCTTTGATGGATGGTAACGATGGTGATCTTCAAATTGTGCTCGAGCGGCAGTTTCGGTATCCCATTGGTCAAGTCATGATCGAATTTCCTGCCGGAAAACTCGATCCTGGTGAAGACTGTTTTCACTGTGCTCAACGCGAGTTGCTGGAGGAAACTGGTTATTCAGCCACCCACTGGGCTCGTGCGGGTGTGTTACATCCAGTTATTGCGTATTCCACAGAATTCATTGATATCTGGTTTGCTCGTGGTTTAACAGCGGGAAAACAGAAGCTCGATGACGGTGAGTTTTTAGATGTTTTCACGACGACATCAACTCAACTGCTTCAATGGTGTGCTCAAGGGCAAATCACTGATGGCAAAACTCTCACGGGTGCGTTGTGGTTGCAAAACGTGCTTTCAGGTGCATGGACGCTGGACTGGCAAGAGGTTTCTTGATCATGAATCTTTTGCATAACATGATGAGCAGCCAGGCTTTCAGCTGATTGTCTGGAGAGTGATCCCTAGAATCTTCGGTGTCAAAGAACTACCGGAGACTTGCATGACCCATGCCCCCCTTGCTGCCCTGTATACCTACACCCTGGAAAATGCAGGTGCCGCTTCTCAAAATCTTGCTGATTTTGTTCAGGCCTATTTTGATAAAACAGATCCAGACGAGCTGCAAGAACGTGGATCACCCAAGCTTCTGGCACTTGCCAATGCGCATCGCCGTTTACTGAATGCTGAACCAGATGCCCATGGTGTGAGAATTCGGGTCTACAACCCCACGCTTGCAGAAGATGGTTTTGTCAGTGAACACACCATCATTCAAATCGTCCATGAAGACATGCCTTTTTTGGTTGATTCGGTCACCATGGTTGTGAATCGAAGTGGTCGTGTCGCTCACTGGATTGTTCACCCTTTGCTGGCTGTTGAGCGGAATACCGAAGGTCGCGTCATCCGGGTGGCCACAGCCCAGCATAAAGAAAGCAGCTCCCACGCCATTTCATCCTTGATTTTGCTGGAGTGTGACCGGATTTTGAGTCCCGCAGATCGTGAGCAACTGGTATCTGATCTATCCAGTGTCTTGTGTGACGTGCGTGCGTCTGTCGCCGATTGGGGCCTCATGCTGCAACATCTTCAAACCGTTCGAAATGCTGCAGCAGGGGTTGGGCTATCAACCACGGGGCAAACCGAAGGAATCAATTTTCTTGGGTGGCTTGAGGATCAACACTTTACCTTCTTGGGGGCACGTGATTACACCCTGGCACACGAGCAAGATGGCATCAGCCTGATTGCGGTACCGGATTCCGGCTTGGGGATATTGCGTGGTGAACCCAAAACACCGGTCAGCCGCTTACTGTCAGATGCTATGGCGTTTGTCGATTCAGATCAGTTGGTATTGGTTACCAAAGCCATGACACGTTCAACAGTGCATCGACCTTCATGGTTGGATTGTCTTATCGTGAAACGATTTGATGCAGATGGGCGGCTTGTAGGTGAGTCACGATTCTTAGGTCTTTATACCTCCAAGGCCTATGCTGCGCTGGTGAGTGACATACCGCTGATCAGGCAACGTGCTGCTGATGTTATGGCGGCAGTGGATGTCTTGCCGGAGAGCCATGCAGCCAAATCATTGCAATCCATTCTGTATGCCTATCCCCGTGACGAGTTGTTTCAGATTGAGACGGCCACATTACTGGAGCATGCACTGGGTATTTTGCGTCTGCAAGAAAGTCAGCGACCTCGTATATTTTTGCGGCGTGACCCTTTTGGTCGTTTTACATCGGTACAAGTGTTTGTCCCACGTGATCGCTACAACACCGAGTTACGGATCAAGATTGGCGAAGAACTCAGCCGTGCGTTTGATGGCCTCTCGATCGAGTTCACACCGATGCTGACGGACAGTCCACTGGCACGTATCCATTATTTGATTCGAGCCCGTCAGCAGGCACCCAAAAATGTCGATGTTTCGATGCTGGAACTGCGCATTGCACAACTCGCTCAACGTTGGGAAGACGACTGCAAGCAAGCATTGGTTCAGGTGCACGGTGAAAGCCAGGGTCTGACTTTGGCCACACGTTTTGCCAAGGGATTTCCGACGGCCTATCAAGAAGTGTTTCCCGGGCCCATGGCGGCAGACGATGTGCAAGTGTTGTCTGAGTTATCTGCCGACATGCCCATGGCTGTTCGACTCTACCGTCCGCTTGACAGTACGCCCGGGTTGGTGCGTTTCAAAATTTTCAGCCGTGCCAAGGTGGCACTATCAGACTCTTTGCCCGTGCTTGAGCGCATGGGTGTACGTGTGCTGGATGAACATCCGTATGGTGTGGTGGACAGTGCAGATAGGGCACGAGCTACTGAATGCTGGATACATGACCTTGGCCTGCAGCTGGCCACATCGGTTGAATTCTCGGAAATTCGCCAACGCTTTGAGGTTTTGTTTGTGCAGGCATGGCGAAAAGAATGTGACAGCGACGACCTCAACAAGTTGGTTCTTGTCAGCACGCTGGATGCCCGCGCCATAGCCGTGTTAAGAGCCTATACAAGGTACTTCAAGCAACTGGATTTCCCTTACAGCACGAGTTATCTGGAAGACACGTTGGTCAAAAATGCAAGCCTTGCGCAAGCCTTGTACCAGTTGTTTGCAGCGCGTTTTGATCCAGACAAACAGTTAGACAGCACCGCCTCACAAACCAGTCTGAACACTTGGATTGACACCCAACTCAGTGCGGTGGCCAGCTTGGAAGAAGATCGTATCTTGCGTCAATACCACCGGGCTATTCTGGCCACGGTGCGTACCAATGTGTGGCAAATGGCTGCTGCGGGCGGTTACAAGTCCTACATGAGCTTCAAATTCCATTCCCGCGAGGTGCCGGGTATGCCAGAGCCCAAACCATTGTTTGAAATTTGGGTGTACTCCCCGCGTGTTGAGGCTATTCACTTGCGCATTGACAAGGTTGCGCGTGGTGGGCTTCGTTGGTCGGATCGGCGTGAGGATTTCCGTACGGAAATTTTGGGCTTGGTCAAGGCTCAGCAAGTTAAAAACACAGTGATTGTCCCGGTTGGCTCAAAAGGTGGATTTGTCCTGAAAAATCCCCCCCCGACCGGTGACCGAGAGGCCTTTATGGCCGAAGGTATTGCTTGCTATAAATTGCTTTTGTCTGGCATGTTGGACTTGACCGACAACCTGGTTCATGGTCAGGTTGTTGCACCACAAAACGTGGTGCGCCATGATGAAGATGACCCCTACTTGGTGGTGGCGGCCGACAAAGGAACTGCAAGTTTTTCAGATATTGCCAACAGTGTTTCTGCTGAATATGGTTTTTGGTTGGGTGATGCCTTTGCATCAGGCGGTTCCGTGGGTTACGACCATAAAAAAATGGGCATCACAGCACGTGGCGCCTGGGAGTCGGCCAAACGGCATTTCAGGGCCTTGTCGCACAACATCCAGACCACGCCCTTCACGGTTGTGGGTATTGGTGACATGTCGGGTGATGTGTTTGGCAATGGCATGTTGTTGTCCAAACATATTCAATTGGTAGCGGCGTTTGACCATCGACACATCTTCATTGACCCAACCCCCGATGTTTCACGCAGTTTCGCTGAGCGTCAACGCCTGTTTGATTTGCCACGTTCCAGCTGGGATGACTTTGACCGTGGTGTCCTCTCGCAAGGCGGTGGTATTTACGCCCGCTCGGCCAAGTCCATCAGCTTGTCCAAGATGGCACGCGAGGCCTTGGGAATAGAGGCACAGGAACTATCACCCAGTGATTTGTTGCATGCTATTTTGCAAGCCCCGGTGGACTTGATCTATAACGGCGGCATTGGCACCTATGTCAAATCGACCTCCGAGAGCCATCTTCAAGTGGGTGACAAGGCCGGTGATACCTTTCGCGTCAACGGTCAACAATTGCGCTGCAAAGTGTTGGTGGAAGGCGGCAACCTGGGTTGCACCCAGTTGGGCCGCATCGAATACGCACAAAACGGTGGTTTGATTTACACCGATGCCATCGACAACTCGGCCGGGGTGGATTGCTCTGATCACGAAGTCAATATCAAGATATTGCTTGATCGCGTGGTTGAGGCTGGGGATCTGACGCTCAAGCAGCGCAATGAGCTGCTGGCTTCCATGACCGAAGAGGTTGGTCATTTGGTGTTGGCTGACAACTATTACCAGACTCAGGCTTTGGATGTGGCCAACCATCGCCCCCTGTACTTTCTGGCTGGACAGCAGCGCTTGATGCAATGGCTCGAAGGTGCTGGTCGACTGAATCGCAAGATTGAGTTTTTACCCACGGACGAAGAAATTGCCCGCAGACGTGCACACCAGCTCGGCCTGACTGCACCCGAAGGTGCCGTGGTTCTGGCCTATGCCAAGATGTCGGTGTTTGATGATTTGTTGGCCAGCAATTTGCCTGACGACCCCTATTTCACCCGGGTTCTCAAAGCCTATTTCCCCAAGGCGCTGACCGAGCGGTTTGCGTCCGCCATTGATCAGCACCCTCTCAAGCGCGAAATTATTGCCACCTTTGTGGCCAACACGGTGGTGAACCGAACCGGGGCCACCTTTGTCAATTTCCTGGCCGCAGAAGCGGGTGCGACGGTCGCTGATGTGGTGCGCGCCTATACCTTGGCGCGTGAAATTTTTGATCTCGAAGCTTTGTGGGATCAGATCGACGCATTGGATGGCAGTGTGGCCAGCAGTTTGCAGCTCGATTTGTTGTGCAAACTCATTGCCATTGCACAACGTGCGTCACGCTGGATGCTGCGCGCACGCTCCAAATCGTCAGACTTGCCTACCTTGATGGCACGTTATCAGCCCGGTGCGCGTGAACTCAGGGCAAATTTGCCCCAATGGCTACCCACCCGTGCAACTGAACAATGGGCTCAGGCCACACAAAAGTTGGTGCAGGCTGGTGTTGATGCTGATTTGGCTGAAAATTTGAGTGCCCTGGAGTTCATTTTCCCGGCGCTGTACCTGGTTGACCTTACGGAACAAGCCGAGACTACATTGGCCCAAGCCGCGCGAGTCTATTTTGGTGTGGAAAACGTGCTTGCCTTAGGGGCATGGCGTGCCCAAATCGCCCGCTTGCCCACCGACACGCTCTGGCAAACCCAAGCCAGAGGCAGTGCCCGTGAAGACGTGTACGCCATAGCCAACCAGATCAGCCAAAGTGTGTTGATGCGTTTTGAGAGTGTGGATGCCTGGGCGGAGTTTCACGCGCCAAGCATAGAGCGGTTGTCCCGTTTATTGCAAACCATCACCACGCAAGTGGCTGACCTGGCACCAGTGTCGGTGGCTCTGCGTGAACTGCGCCACCTGGTGTGAGTGATGCGCCGCCCCACCATGGGGCGGCTGGTTTCAGGCGCTCAGGTTGAGGATACGGCCGGTCGTTTGCCCCTGCGTGTTGAGTACCGGGGTCGAACTTGGGCTGGTGTTCAGGGTCATGCCGCGCTTGGCAATCACTGCGCTGTAAAGCCCATTAACCCACTCTTGCGTCTTGATGGCCGCCGCCGCTTGGCCTGATTGAAGGCGTGATGTGTAAGTGGGGTCCGACTGATTGGCTTGCTTGAGTTGGCGGTTCAGGCTGCGCACCTTTTCATTTGAATTTTGAGTCTGAGACTCTGCCTGCGCAACCTGTTGACGCAGGCTCTCCTCATTGGCCTGGGCTTGCTCTGCTTGACGGCGCGCGGCTTCCAGCTGATTGCGAATCAAGCTGGTTCTCTGCGACGGGGTCGCACTGTTGGTGGCAGCAAGGGCAGCCATGGTATGAACGGGAAAAACGGAAACCGATACAAACTCAGGCCGTCACGTTCAACAGCCGGCCCGTCGTTTGCCCCTGGGTGTTGATCACCGGAGTGCTGGCGGGGGGCGTGGCTTTCTTGACTTCAGGCGCTTGATTTTGTGCCTGCAGGTCAGCTTGTTGCTCGGCTTGTTGAATTTGCGTGGGCCGTTGTGTTGCCTGAACGGACGATGCGCTGGATGTGGAAACGTTCATAAGAAGCTCCTTTCAGGGTGCATTCGGAGTTTACGAGCCTTGCGCCCGTGATTCAAGTCTTTCATCCATAAGGTTTTGGGAAGCTTCAAACTACTCATGAGCTGAATTGCAAGGCTGCCAGACCGGCATAAAGTCCTCCCGCCGCAAGCAACTGTGCATGTGTGCCCAGCTCAACCACCTAGCCATGTTCCAGCACCACAATACAGTCCGCCTTTTGCACGGTGGCCAGCCGGTGTGCAATCACCAGCGTGGTGCGCCCGCGCATGGCCGATTCCAGCGCCGCCTGCACCATACGCTCGCTCTCGGCATCCAGCGCACTGGTGGCCTCGTCCAGCAATAACAGGGGTGGATTTTTCAGCATGGCGCGCGCGATGGCCAGGCGCTGACGCTGCCCACCGGACAGGCGCACACCACGCTCGCCCAAAAAGGTGTCATACCCTTGGGGCAGTGCGCGGATGAACTCGTCGGCAAATGCCGCTTGGGCGGCAGCCTGCACCTCTGCGTCGCTGGCATCCGGGCGACCATAGCGGATGTTCTCCCTGGCGCTGCTGGAGAAAATCACCGCATCCTGGGGCACGATGCCAATCTGCCCACGCAAGTCGTGTAATGACAGTGTCTGTGATGGCGCACCATTCAGCAGAATCTGGCCACTCTGTGCCTCATAGAAGCGCAGCAGCAGCTGAAAAACAGTACTTTTTCCTGCGCCACTGGGGCCGACCAGCGCCACGGTTTGTCCTGGCTTGACCTTCAGACTGAAATGTTGCAGGGCCAACTGGTTTGGGCGAGAGGGGTAGTGAAACCTCAAATTGTCAAATTCAATAGCGCTTCCCGCTTGAGGAATAAGGGCTGGAGCCGGATTTTTGGGTGAAGTAATAGGGGATTGACTGGACAGCAGTTCCATCAGCCGTTCCGTGGCACCGGCAGCACGCAACAAGTCGCCATAAACCTCACCCAGCACGGCAAACGCGCTGGCCAGAATGATCACGTACACCACCGTTTGCCCCAGATGCCCGGCGCTGATGCGCCCGGCCAGCACCGCTTGTGTGCCTTGGTACAAACCCCACAACAAGGCTGCCGAGGTGGCGATGATGATGAACGCGACCAGCACCGAACGCGCCTTGCTGCGGCGCACCGCCACCTCAAAAGCCGTGTCCGTGGCCTGCTGGAAGCGCACCGCCTCACGCACCTCCGCCGTGTAGCTTTGCACCACGGCAATCCCGTTGAGCACCTCTGCGGCGATCGCGCTTGAATCAGCGGCACGATCCTGGCTACTGCGGGAGAGCTTGCGCACCCGTTTGCCAAACCACAGTGCGGGCAACACCACCAGCACCAGCACGCCCAGCACTTGCACCATCACCATCGGGTTGGTCCAAACCAGCACAGCCAACGCGCCGGTGCCCATCACCAGATTACGCAGCCCCATACTCAGTGACGAACCCACCACGGTTTGCACCAGGGTGGTGTCCACAGACAGGCGTGACAGCACTTCGCCGGTCTGGGTGGTTTCAAAAAACTCGGGACTTTGTTGCAGCACGTGGCTGTACACCGCGCAGCGCAAATCGGCGCTGATGCGTTCACCCAGCCAGCTCACCATGTAAAAACGTGCGGCGGATGACAGCCCCAAGGCCACCGCCACCGCAAACAAAACCAGGAAATGTTCGCGCAGCATCATTACCTGAGCTCCCTTGTCGGCGGGCGACAAGCCAGCATCTATCAGCTGACGCAGCGCCAGGGGAAACGCCAGGGTTGCCATCGCTGCGGTGACCAGAAACAGCAGTGCCAGCCCGATGCGCCAGCGATAAGGTCGCAAAAAGGGCCACAAACCAGACAGGGATTGAGTTTGACGTTGGGGCATGGTAGGCATGGGGCTGGGTGCTCAGGAACAGATGATTGGCCAGTGTATATGAATAAAATTGGCCTCCAGCGCTTGATGGTATTGCGCAGATAGCTATTAAATAGCTAGCAAATTCCTAGAGCCGCAAAGGGCTGCTGTAGCCAGTCATTTCCAGGTAGCCGTGGCCAATCACCTGGTGTTGGGCATCCCGCAGCTCGCTCAAGCCTTCCCAATAGATGGCTCCGGTGGAGGCCTGGCTATCCAACTCCTGGTTGTCGATGACGGCTTTCACAACGTAGGCCACGCTGCTTGGGCTGCGACCATGCAGGCGCACCACCACCGACCATTCCACTGGGTAGGTACTGCCGCTGGCAGGGCTTTTCCAGACACGCCCTGGTGTAAACACCACGTCTTGCGGGCCCAGTACCAGGGGATGGCTCTGGTCGATGGTGCGAAATGACCCGCCCGCCCATAATGTTTCACCGCTTGCACTGCGCAAACGGAACGCGATGAGTGCGCTGCCATCAATCAAATTCATGCCCACCCAATCCCAGCCCACGGCTTGGGGGGGCATCAGCGACTGACTCCATTCGTGGTCTAGCCAGGCGCGGCCCTGCACCTGAAAGGTTTGCCCTGCCAGGTGTAATTGACCGCTAGCGCTCAACTGCGGCAGGCTGTAATACAAGCTGGCCTGTTCTTCTTGTGGCCCCTTGCGCGACCAGCCCTGATCTCCTTGCAGTAACAGTGCCTGGGTTTCGTGCAGCCTCAGCTGAAATGAAAAATCTGTGCCACTGGCCTGTGCCAGGTAAGTGCTGGCCTCATGTTGAAGGTGCCAAGAACCGATGTTGACATGGGTGTCCGCGGTGCTGGCTTCGGCCAGATCCAGACCGGGGGTGCCCGAAGCGCGGGCCAGACGCTGGCTGTGCAACAGGCGAAGGCCCGCCACATCCGTCACGGCGGCATGGGCAAAAATCAGCTGTTTGGCGGCAAATGCGGAGCGCATGCCCTGCGTTTGTGGCACACGCGAGCGAAAAAACGTCAACTGAAAACCAAATTGGCGTGACCCGGCCAGCAGCTGGCCAGTCAGATACCACCACTCGATGGCATGGTCCGGGTGACTGCCCAGGTCACGCGGAAACGTCAAGGCGGCTCGGTTGGAGGCCCCCAGCGTATCCAACCACCAAGACCAGGCCAGACCCAGTGACAGACACTGCCGCCGATTCATTCAGGGGAACCTTGTCGCGGGAAGCTCCCGCAGGCATGGGGTGGGACAGTGCCCGACATGTTCAATCCAGTGCCTGGATTTGCCCCTGCAGCCGCGCGTAGGCAGGAGCACAGTCGCCGATGTGCTGCGCCACCCAGGCCGCATCAAAATAGCTGCCCAGATAACGCTCACCGGCATCACACAGCAGCGACAAAATACTGCCTTGTTCACCCCGCTGGCGCATCTCGCAGGCCAGGTTCAACATACTCACAAAGTTGGTGCCGGTGGAGGGCCCCACCTTGCGTCCGAGCAAACTGCTGAGCAACTGCATGGCGGCCACGGAATCGGTGTTGCTCACCGTCATCATGCGATCCACCAGCGTGCGGATAAAACTGGCCTCCACGCGCGGGCGGCCAATGCCTTCAATGCGGGAGCCCGGCCCGGTCAGCGTGGCATCTCCGGTGCGGTGGTAGTCGCCAAACACCGAGCCTTCGGGGTCGGCCACACACACCTGGGTGGTGTGGCGCTGGTAGCGCACAAAACGGCCAATGGTGGCACTGGTGCCGCCCGTGCCTGCCCCCACCACCACCCAGCGCGGCACCGGAAAACGCTCCCGCGCCATCTGGCTGAACATGCTCTGGGCAATGTTGTTGTTGCCGCGCCAGTCGGTCGCGCGTTCTGCGTAGGTGAACTGGTCCATGTAATGGCCGCCGGTCTGCTGGGCCAGAGTTCGTGCCTCGTCATACACCGCCGATGCACTGTCCACCAAATGGCATTGCCCGCCATAAAAGGCAATCTGGGCAATTTTTTCATGCGAGGTGCTGCGTGGCATGACCGCAATAAACGGCAAGCCCAGCAGTCGGGCAAAGTAGGCCTCACTCACCGCCGTGGAGCCGCTGGAGGATTCCACCACGGTTGAGCCCTCATGTATCCAGCCGTTGCACAGGCTGTAGAGAAACAGTGAGCGTGCCAGCCGGTGTTTCAGGCTGCCGGTCGGGTGGGTCGACTCGTCTTTCAGGTACAGGTCAATCCCCGCGCTGGCAAAACCGGGCAAGGGCAGCGGGATCAGATGGGTGTCGGCACTGCGCTGGTAGTCGGCTTCAATGCGGGAAATGGCGCTGTGTAACCAGTTCATGCGTCTTTGCTATAAAAGTAGTAGCTTTATACGCTTGTTGAATAATCGCTACAGGTCAAAATCACTTCAAACTTCCAGACAGGAACTGAGCCAGCCGCACACTCTTGGGGCTCCCCAAGACCTGCTTGGGATGGCCTTCTTCCTCAATCAGCCCTTTGTGCAAAAAGATCAGGTGGTTGGACACCTCGCGGGCAAAACCCATCTCATGTGTCACCACCACCATGGTGCGGCCTTCCAGGGCCAGGTTTTTCATGACCTTGAGCACCTCGGACACCAGCTCGGGGTCAAGTGCGCTGGTGGGTTCGTCAAACAGCATCACCTCGGGTTCCATCGCCAAGGCGCGGGCAATGGCCACACGCTGCTGCTGGCCACCACTCAAGTGCGCCGGATAAGCATCTTCCTTGCCTTCCAGGCCGACTTTGGCGAGGTATTTGCGGGCAATTTCAATCGCCTGGTCACGCGGCACACCCATCACATGCACCGGGGCTTCAATGATGTTTTGTAGCACCGTCATGTGGGCCCACAGGTTGAAATGCTGGAACACCATAGCCAGTTTGGTGCGCAGGCGTGCCAATTGTTTGGGGTTGGCGGCGTGTAATTCGCCGTTTTTTCCGGGGCTCAGGTGCAACTCTTCACCCGCCACGTTGATGCGGCCCTGGTGCGGTTTTTCAAGCATATTGATGCAGCGCAAAAACGTGCTTTTGCCCGAGCCCGAGCTGCCAATGATGCTGATCACATCCCCCGCATGGGCGGTGAGTGAGACCCCTTTGAGCACCTCATTGGAGCCAAAACGCTTGTGGATGTTTTCAACCTGCAGTTTGAGTGGGGTGGTGGTCATGAAAATGGTTGCCTGAAAAATCTGCGGGCTTACGCACCCAGTAATTCGCCACTGCGAAACGCTTCTGAACCGGCAATTTTGCCGAGCTCGCCACCTGTGGTGATGTAGCGGTCGCGAATACGCGCATAAAAAAGTCCAGCCACACCGGCTGTGACACGGTGTACCTGGTTGGCAATCGGGTCAATGACCTCGGCCACCAAGTCGCCCACCTGCACCTGCTGGCCCACTTGCGCGGTAAAGACCACGATGCCAGGGGCCGGGGCATGGAGTGTTTCGGAGCCCGCCAGTGGGGTGGCCTGACATCGGGGAGCGGGCACTTCGGGCACTTGTGGGCAAGCCAGGGCACCCACGAACTGCAGCCAATTCAGAATGGCCTGGGCATCGGTTTGCGCCAAGGCGTGGCTCACATCCAGCTCACCACGCAGTTCAATGGTGGTGCTACAGCAGCCTTGTGGCAGGGGCACCTCCAACCCGCGGGCTTTCAAGCGCTCGGCCAGTTGCCACCAAGCCCCGGATAGGCATTCGTCAATTGGCCGATTGCCTGAGTTTTTGGCCAGCAAAATGGTTTGCGCCCCCAAAAAATGGGCCAAGGGAGCCAGCTGCGGCCAGCAGGCTTCTTCGGTATAGAAGTGCAACACACCTTCGCAGTCACAGTGCAGGTCGAGCATGTAATCAGCGTCATGCGCCAGAGTCAGCAGGTTGCGGCGCAGGCTTTGTAATTCGGTTTCGGGCTTCCATTGGCTCAGCACCTGGCCAATGGCCTGGCGTATGGTCAGCACGTTGGCCGTTGCGTCTTGCCCCAGTTGATCACGGACCAAGGGTTCTACCGCTGCGGCCAGATCCGGGTAATGGCGATTGAAGTTTTCCGAGGTGTCCAGCTCAAAACGCCCCATCGGTTTATGGTCGAGCCGTTGCGCCAGACCAATCGGATTGGCCACCGGCACCAGCACAACATGCCCCTGGATTTGTCCAGCGGTTTCTGCAGCCTCCAACAAAGCACGCAAATGGTGCGCCGCCAGCATGCCGGGCAATTCTTCGGCGTGTAAGCTGGCCTGGATGTAAATTTTGGGGCCACTGCCCGCTGTTCCAAAGTGAAAGCTGCTCAGGGTTTTATGGCTACCCAGGCTGGCACAGAGCAGGGGGTGATCAATGCGTTGCATAGTGTTTAGCGCTCAAGTTTCAGTCTTTGCGCGGGGCCAGGTACGCCAGCAGGCGACCTTCGGCCACGCGGAACAGACCAATCAAACAAAATGAAGCCGTCAGGTAAATAGCGGCTGCAGCCAGATAAGCCTCAAAGGGCAGGTAATAGGTGGCGTAAATCCGGCTGGCGGCCGAAGTCACATCCAGCATATTGGGCACTGCACTGGCCAGGCTGGTGGCGTGCAGCATCATCACCACTTCATTGCTGTAAGCTGGCAGAGTGCGGCGCATGGCACTGGGCAACACCACCCGCAGCATGGTCTGGAAGCGGTTCATGCCATAAGCGTGGGCAGCTTCAATCTCACCCGCACTGGTTTCGCGGATCGCTCCGGCCAGCATTTCGGCGGTGTAGCCGGCGGTGTTCAGGCTGAAGGCCAGCAGGGCACAGAAGAAGGGTTCCTTGAAATAAGTCCAGGGCCAGACCGCATCCCAGCGTGCCTGAATCCACTCCAGCTGGCCCAGACCGTAATAAATCAGGTAGACCTGAATCAGCAGCGGTGTGCCACGAATCACAAAGGTGTAAGCCCCCACCAGCCAGCGGGCCACAGCCCAGGGGCCGGTGAGCAACAAAGCAAAAATCAGCGCCAGCACGGCACCTACCGCCAGTGAAGAAAACAGCAGCCACAGCGTGATGACAATGCCGTTGCCAAACAAGGCCAGGTTGTCTGGCTCAAAAATAACGGCCCATTCCATTACAGCTGCCCCCGCTTTGTTCCCAGGCTATAGCGGGCGTTGACTTTTTTGAGCGCGTACAGACTGACCGAGGAGTAAATCAGGAACAGCGCGCCGGTGAACAGGAAAAACACAAACGGCGAGCGTGTGGCCGCGCTGGCCTGTTTGGCCAGATAAGTCATCTCTTGCAGGCCAATCAGGCTCACCAGGGCGGTGGCTTTGATCAGCACCAGCCAGTTGTTGGTAAAGCCGGGCAGGGCATAACGCACCATTTGTGGCAGGGTGATACGCACAAAGGTTTGTGTGCGCCCCATGCCAAAGGCCCAGGCGGCTTCCATCTGGCCTTTGGGAATACTCAAAATGGCGCCACGAAAAGTCTCGGTCATGTACGCACCGTAAATGAAGCCAATGGTGATGACCCCGGCCGCAAAGGGCTCGATGTCAATGGTGGCCTCAGACCCCATTTTTTCCAGCAGGGTGTTGATGCCAATGGTGCCACCGTAAAACACCAGCAGCATCAATACCAGATCGGGGATGCCGCGAATGATGGTGGTGTAAAACGTGCCCAGTGCCACCAGCACCGGACGGCCAGACAACTTGGCAGCAGCTCCCAGCAGACCCAGCAGGATGGCCACCAGCAACGCCCCCAGCGACACGCCCACCGTCAGCAGCGAGCCATGCAAAATTACCAGCAGATAAGACTGAATGTTGGAGGTCATAGGGGGAGGGTGTTGAGCCACTTTGGCAGCCTGTGCCAAAGTGGACTCGGGTTAGGCTGGCTTACTTGCCGTAAACGTCAAACTTGAAGTACTTGTCGTTGATGGCTTTGTATTTGCCGTTGGCGCGGATGGCCTTGATGGCGGCGCTGATTTCTTTCTTCAGCTCGCCCTGGCCTTTGCGCAGGGCCACGCCAGCGCCGGTACCAAAGTATTTGGGAATGTAGAGCTCGTCACCTTTGAGTTCATAGGCTTCGCCACCGGGTTTGCCCAAAAAGCCGCCACCCACTTCCAGAATGTCGGCCACGGTGCCGTCCAGACGGCCAGCCTTGATGTCCAGATAGACCTGGTCTTGTGCGTCGTAAGACACCACTTCCACACCCTTGGTCTTGAGTTCACCCAAGGCGTATTTTTCTTGTGTGGAGGCTTTCAGCACGCCAATTTTTTTGCCTTTGATCGAGGCCGGGCCGGTGTATTTCACGTCTTTCTTGAGCACCACGCGGCTGGGGGTGTTGTAGTACTTGTCGGTGAAGTCGACCTGTTTCAGGCGCTCTTCGGTGATCGACATCGAGCTGATGATCACATCGTATTTCTTGGCCATCAGGCCGGGAATCATGCCGTCCCAGGCTTGTTCGACAAACACGCAGTTGCGTTTGATTTGTTCGCACAGTGCGCTGGCAATGTCCACGTCAAAGCCGGTGGGCTTGCCGTCGGCGGTTTTGAAGGTAAAGGGTTCGTAGGTGGGATCGATGGCCACTTTGAGGTCTTTGCCTTCGGCAAAGGCGCTGGCGCACAGGGCGCTAATGGCAGTAGCTAACAAGAGTTTTTTCATTGAGCAACTTTCTCAAAAAGCCAAGAAGGTATCCCGGCGGGTTAATAAAAAATTAAAAACTGATTCTACGGTCTGGCCACCGTGCTCCAGGGGTAGGTTTCTACTAACTTACCTAGGCCAATTGGGTTGTGCTACAAGCAAAAAAAGTGCCATCTGTATGCGGATCAAGACCATCGCACCAAGGACGGTCGATGAGGGTGCTCCGCTCACCAATCTTCCTTGACGGCCAGCACCGCGTTTTGACTGGCCGCCGCGCGGGCTGATACCCAGGCGGTGAGTGTGCCCGCCAGCACCACGGCCACACACAGGCCCAGCAAACGCAGCCAGGGCAGCATCAGCTCCATCGTCCAGTGAAAGCTTTGCGGGTTGACCACATGCACCAGCACCGCGGACACCACCAGCCCCAGGCCCAGTCCGGCCAGTGCACCCAGCAGCGTCCAGGCCGCACCCTCCAGGGCGACCACCGTCAAAATCTGCCTGCGCGTCAAACCCAGGTGGGCCAGCAGGCCAAATTCTTTGCGCCGGGCCAGCACCTGGGCGCTGAAACTGGCGGCGATGCCAAACAAGCCAATCGCAATCGCCACCGCCTGCAACCAGTAGGTGACGGCAAAACTGCGGTCAAAAATACGCAAAGTGGTGGCGCGAATCTGCAGCGGCGTGCCAAAGTCCATCAAGTCAGCGGCGGAGCCTGAGGTGCCTTGCGCCAGCTCGCGCAAGGCTTGCTGCACCGGCGCAGCGTCTTGCGGGTGATCCAGCCACAACGCCAGATCATTGGCGCGCTGATCCCCGGTGAGCTGCACAAAGGCGCGGCGATCCATCGCAATCGCCCCACTTTGGCGGGCGTAATCGCGCCATACGCCTGCTACAAAAAAAGGTGCTGCTTGCGCTTGTGTATCAAGCGCTAGAGGCCTGAAAGCCTTAATAAGTTGAGGGAACGGCTGGCCCAACTGTGCACCATGCAAATCCACCACCGCTTCACTCACATAAATGCCAATCTGCCCGGCAGGCACTGGCAGCGCGTTACCCACCAGCGGCAGGCTTTGAGCCGGGTTGGTGAGTTCACGCGCCATCAGCGCCACCGGTGGCAAGCCGGGGTTGAGCAACAGCGCCACTTGGCGTTGGGCTTGCAACTGTTTCACGCCCGCCAGTTGGGCGGCGGCCTGCACAAATTCGGGGCTGAAATACACCGTGTCGGCCGCGCTCAGACTGGCCGCGCTGCGCACATACAAGTCAGCGGGCAACACCTGATCCAGCCACTGGGTCACCGATTCCCTGAAGCTGGCCACCATCACGGTGAGCGCCACCGCCAAGCTGAGTGAAGCCACCACACCACTCACCGCCACCGCCGCTGTCTCGCGCTGGTGCCGCGCCCGCGCTACCGCCAGCAAGGGCAAGGTCTGGTGTGCCACCCAGGGAGCCAGCTTGCCCAGCAGCACATTGATCAGCCAGGGCAGGGCGGTGATGCCGCCCACCAACAGCAGACCAACCGACAGGTAGGCTGCCACAGGGAGACCATAAATGGCTGGAGCGCCCGTTAATAAAGCGCTAGCAGCTATCAAAAACAGACTCAACCAATGACTGTGCCGAGTCGCGGCCAGGTTGCCCAAGCCTTTGAGGGTGTGTGCTGGCGGCAGGGCTTGGGCCGCGCGTGCTGGCCACCAGCCGCCCACCAGTGCGGCAGCCACACCCATGGCGGCGTAGGTCAAGGCAGCCCCGGCGCTGAACTGCAGTTGGGGCGCCGCCCCGGCAAAAAAACCGCCGCCCAAATCACCGCCCATTAGTTTCAGGGCCAGTGCGGCCAGTGCCGTGCCCAAGGCCACGCCACAGGCGCTGCCCACCAGCCCCAGCGCCAGCGATTCCCACAACACCAGCTGCAGGCGTTCGCGCCCGCTCAGGCCCAGCACACCCAGCAGCGCAAACTGCTGCGCCCGCTTGGCCACACTGAGTGATAGCACCGAAAACACCAGAAACGCCCCGGTGAACAAGGCAATCAAGGCCAGTACCGTCAGGTTCACCCGGTAGGCGCGTGACAGGTTGTCAATTTGCGACTGTGCATCACCCGGCACGGCTACGGTGACGTTGTTTGGCCAGTCGGGCAGGCTGTGCAGGGCCTGGATGAAAGCATCGCGGTTCACGCCCGCTTGCAGACGCAGGTCGATGCGGCTGAGCTGGCCTTGTTTGCCAAACAGCTCTTGCGCCGCGCCAATGTCCATCACCGCTAGCGGCCGTCCGCCAGCGCGCACGGTACCAGCGACCTTGACCGGCAGCAACGCCACGCCACTTTGCAGTTGCAGGTGGGGTGATTCAAGTGGTGTGGCCTGGCCGGTTGGGGCTTGGGTTGGGCTGGTGTTTGGCGTGGCCAGCTGCGCTTGTGCCGCCGGGTTCAAAAACACCTGGCCGGGGGCAAACAGCGCGTAGCGATCTGGCGGTGCTTGGCCTGCCTGCGGGGTGGGCAGGGGCAGGACATCCGGGGCGACCCAGGCTACCGTCAGTGCGTCCACGCCCATCACTTGCAGGCTGCGTTTGCCCTCGGTGGTGACCATGTAGGTGCCGATTTCCAGCACCGGCGAGGCCAGCGCCACCTCGGGCAGGCGGGCCACGCGGGCAAACAGGGCCTCGTCAAACTGGCCTTGCACGCCGCGCAACTCCAGGTCTGGCTGGCCGCCGACCGAGCGTGCCGCCTGCGAAAACTCATCGAGCGCACTGGCGTTGATCAGATGCACCGAAAACGCCAGCGCCACGCCCAGCATCACCGCCACCACCGCCGCCGCATTGCGCCACGGGTGGTGTTTGAGCTCTTGCCAGGAGAAGGTTTTCAGCAGGTCAAGCATGGGGTGGCCAATCAGGCTGGCAGTGCCAGCACCTCACCCCGCCAATCGTCCGCATGCTTTTCGGCCACCAGCAGGAAATGACCGGTGCCGGGTGTGCGTACCACCTGCTGCCCGCCGGGAGCCCAAAACGCACTTTGGCCTGCCGACACATAGCTGCCAGATGGACCGCCATGGTTGGCCATGAGCACGCCCATGTTCAGCTGACGGGCGACCTGCGCCAGGCGGGCGGCATCCGCCACGTAGCCGCCTTCAGACACCAGCACACTGGCCAGGTAGAGCGATGCGCCGCTGTCTGCGGCGGCTTGGGCGTGGACGGCGTGTGAGGTGTCGGCGCAAATGGCCAGGGCATAGGACTCATCACGCAGGGCGTGGCGCTGGCAACCCGCACGGCCTGGGCTGGCGTAGCGCTCTTCGCTGGCGTGTAAATGTTGTTTGGCATACACCGAGCTGCTGCCGTCCGGGAAAAACGTGAAGGCGGCAATGCAGGGCGCAGCCTGCTCGTCCTGCATAAAGGGCGCACCCAGCACCACCGTCATACCGGTTTGCTGCACCAGTGCCCGAATCGGGGCCAAGCGCGGGTCATCGGGCTGCAGCAGGACATCACGCAAAAGTGGCAGCTCGTAGCCGCAGAGCGACAACTCCGGGAACACCAGCAGCGCCACCCCGGCCTGATGGGCGGCGTTGATGAAGCGGGTGTGGATCAGCATATTGGCGGTGATATCTCCAGCCACCGAGGTGGACTGGGCAGCGGCGATGCGCAGCGGTGGAGAGGTGTCTGATTGCATGTGTATTTGTATTTGTAATGGGGTGCGTTGATACGCTCAGTCCTTGTAGCCCACTTCCTTTTGGTGGCGTACAGCCAGAATCATGACGGCATCATCCTCAAAGTGATACAGGATGACGTAACCACTGTGACCAAAGTCAATCAGCCACTCACGAAACTCAGGGGACATCTCTTCGGTAGGTCGCCCCATGCCTGGCTGCAGTGCCAGAACTTTGACACCTTCGCGGATCGTTTTGACGGCTTTTTTTGCAGCATCTGAACTTTGAACGGCCAGGAAGCGATAGAGGCGCTGCACATCCTGCAACGCAGGCGGTGACCAGATCAGACGTGGCATTCAGGCGGTTCCACGTCCTGCCCTGCTTCCAGCTTGTCCAGCCAGGCATCGGCTTCTTGGCTGGTGACATGCAAGCCGTTAGCTTGGTAGGCTTTCCATGCGTTGATGCCGTCTTGCCGATAAGCCTGGCGCTTTTCTTCGCGTTCCACATATTGGCTGATGGCTTCGCG
Organism: Rhodoferax lithotrophicus; assembly: GCF_019973615.1. GTDB lineage: Bacteria > Pseudomonadota > Gammaproteobacteria > Burkholderiales > Burkholderiaceae_C > Rhodoferax > Rhodoferax lithotrophicus. The sequence goes on from NZ_AP024238.1 coordinate 1,729,414, forward strand.
CATCAGCCAGTGAGAGGTGCGCTGACGCGCATCAGCCAGACGCTGCACCCGCTCGCGGGTGTCCAGATCAATCTTGATGGTCATGGGGCGAGTGGCTGTGGTGGTCATGCGGAACTCCTGTGGGATGACAAGGTATTACCTTATCACACTATGACTCATCCGGCTGTCTCCTGTCACCAAGAGCCACGCGCAATTTCGTTGCAAAACCGATGCTCAATCTGAAAATCTATAATGTTTGTGCAAGCCAATAACTCGAACCACCGTAGTGACGAAACCATGCTCCCAACAAGGTTAGAAAAATTCAGGTTCGAAGTGTGAAATCAATGAACAGGCTGTTCGTGTTGGTCTTTGCCCTGTTTGCACAGTTTGCGGCGAATGTGGGTGCAGCCGGTGTCTACTCCTTCGGGCCCGCCAACCAAAGAAGCCCATTGCTGACCGCACAGTACTGGAATCCCATCCTGAATTACGTTTCGCAGCGCAGTGGTGTTGGCCTGGAGCTTCAGGTGGCATCGACGGGTGATCGATCAAGTGAAGCCACCGTTCGGGGTGACTATGATTTTGTCTACAACAACCATCAATTCAAGCCCTCAGCGGCTGCACAGGGTTATTCGGCCATTCTTCGGCCGCGGGCGGAGGACATCACTGGTCAGATTGTGACCCTGGAAGATTCGCCCATCAAGAGCCTCAATGACTTGGCGGGCAAGACCATCGGCTTTGCCAATCCCCAGGCCTTTGCGGGGTATACCGTTCAAATGGATCATCTGATGCGGCTGGGCATTGAGGTTGTGCCCGTCTTTGGTGGCAGCCAACAAGGCATCATGGCCCAACTCAAGTCGGGTAACGTCATTGCTGCGGGAGTTAATAGCACCGTCATGCGGGAATTTGCCCAGCGCGAGAATCTGCGTTATCAGATCTTGTGGCAATCCCAGAGCTACCATGATCTGGCCATCTCGGTGCATCCCCGGGTGCCGGTCAAAGATGTAGAGGCTGTACGCAAAGCCTTCGCCGACATGGCAGAAGACCCTCAAGGGCAACAGATTCTTGAAGCCAGTGCCAAAGTCATCGCCCAGAAGCCGCCTTACGGGTTCTATCCGGCCACGCAAAAAGATTACCAGCCTTACCTGGATTTCTACCGGCGCAGCGTATTCAAAGGTGCTGACTGACATCATGTTGCAAAAGGCGTGGAATCCCTGGACACACCTGTCCTTTATTGCCCGCCTGGTGGTGACTGCCAGTGTTGCGCTGATCGTAGCCAGCGTGGTGATGCTGGTGACGGTGGCTTACGAGGAAACCGAGCAAGTCGAAGCCAACCTTGACCATGTCATGCTGGATCAACTGGCCATTTTGCCCACCACGCTCGCCGATTGGATTGTGGTGGGTGACTTTGCTGTGATCCAGGAGTCTCTGAACAGATTTGCCAGTCAACATGAAGTGGCATCCATCACCTACCGTTCAGCCAATGGTGCAAGTGTCACCAGCAAAGGGCAGCTCATGGAGCTGCAAGCGCCAGCCTGGTTTGCTGCGAAATTTGGCAAGCTGAATCCGGTGGGACGGACCAGCGTCAAGATTGGTGGCCGGGAATATGGAACGCTGGAAGTTGTTCTCACTGCGCATCAGGCGATCAATCAGGCCTGGTCTCGGCTGCAACGGCACATGGCCATTCTGGCGTTGGCGGTGGGGCTGGATTTTTTGGGCATCCTGTTTGTCTTGCGAAATGGATTGCGCCCGCTCTCGGTGCTGAATCAAGGTGCCCGCGCCTTGGCAGCGGGTGATTTAAAAACCCGCATTCCGCTGCAGGGCAGCCCTGAGATTGCCCATACCATTGCAGCGTTCAACCGCATGGCGGAGTCGGTTGAAAGTTCGCAAAACGCATTGCGCGAAAACCTGGATCGCATTGCGCTGGCGGCCAGCGTGTTTGAGCATGCCACCGAGGGCATCATCATTACCGATGCCCAGCAGCGCATTCTTGAAACCAACCCGGCTTTTAGCCATATCACTGGCTACAGTCGATCCGAGATGCAGGGTAAAACGCCTCGCCTGCTCTCATCCGGGCGGCATGATGTCAGCTTCTACGCAGCCATGTGGGACAGTATCCAGGGCAAAGGCCAATGGCATGGCGATATCTGGAACCTGAACAAGAACGGTGACGTGTTTCCCGAGCGGCTTTCCATCGTTGCGGTGCGTGATGCAGAAGGAAAGGTCGCGCACTACATTGGCATTTTTTCCGACATTTCTGAACTCGCCAGAAAGGTCACCGAGCGCACCAGTGAACTTGAGGCACTCAACCACAGGCTTGAGGCACTCTCCACCACCGACGGCTTGACTGGCATTGCCAACCGCCGCCGGTTTGATGATCGGCTGCTGACTGAATGGGCGCGGGCATTGCGGGGCGGGCATTCTGTCGCGCTATTGATGATGGATGTTGATCTGTTCAAGAACTACAACGATCACTATGGCCATCAGGCTGGCGACGAGTGTCTGCGCAGCGTGGCCAAAATTTTCGACTCGAACTCCCGCCGATCCAGCGATCTGGCGGCCCGTTACGGTGGTGAAGAGTTTGCGCTGATTGCGCCCGATACGGATGCCCCAAGTGCCCTACATCTCGCCGAAGTGATTCGACAGTCCATCGAGTCGCTTGGTCTGCCCCACGCCAAATCGCCATTCGGCAAGGTCACTGTCAGTATGGGTGTTTCAGTCATGACACCCGACGGGACTCAACAGCCGGAAATGCTGATTCACATGGCCGATGAGGCGCTGTACCTTGCCAAGAATCAGGGCCGCAACCGGGTGCTGCTGGCGCATGGGAAATGAATCGGGATTTTGAGCAGCAGAACACGGCTGTTTGGGTTGCCAAAAATGTGCTCTGGGCACGGGGTCGTTGCAATGACGGCTTGAATTGCCTGGACTTGTGGGCGGTTGGCTGACCCCATGTCTGCTGCGTCAGGTGGCGTAGAACAAGATATTTCCAGTGAAGAAACAATCGGCTTGGGTTAGGCCTGGGCTTGCCCAACAAACGGTTCAGATCGTTAGGCGCTTGCTTTTGCTTTTCTTCGGTGCCATAACTTGCGACCGCCCCAGACAGCAATAGCCAGTACGATAAGCCAGGGAATCAAAAAGGCAATGCCGGTAATCGCTATAGAAATGCCCCGTGAAAAATTGCCGCCAAAATCCGAAATTGCATAACCAATTGGCCTCCAGAACGCTTGATGTTCGACCGAGCGAATGGAGATATTGAGGATTTCGGTCTCCACACGTCGAACTAGGTGCGCATGCGTTCCCGCAAGAGCCTCGAGTTCGCTCTGAACTTGTGCGAGCTCGCGATTCACCTTGATGAGGGCATCAACGTCATTACTGGCCCGGCCAAGAATAGCTTCTAGCTTTGATCGGTAGTCCTTGAGCATGGCCAGCTTCTTCGAGGAATCTGCTATAGGGGCTTCCAGATCTTCAGCGGTAGTCGAATGATTGGTAACTTCGGCTTCTTTGCTGAGTGCAGCAACAATTTTCTTAATGCCATTGGGTTTGGCGCGGAACTTCAGCGAAGCTGACGCTGCACGCCCGGAGTTAATGCGGGACTCCAAAATGGCACAAAGGTCTTCAGTAGCTGCACGACAACCGGCCTGCGCCGCTTCGAAGATATCGGCAACTTTTCGTTCTTCGGCGTCTACCGACACGGAGTGCTCGTAGGCCAGGAAAGAGGAAGTCTTTCCTTCCCGTGCTTTGGCAATGGCTGGGGTCGGTGCCATCGCCGCCGATTCTTCCTTCTTGGCACACCCTGCCACAAGCACCAAGACCAACAAGGGAAGCAACAGATGTCTCATGAAAGCTCCGATGTGCTTAACGTTGGCGCTGCCCGGCACGCAACAACTGCCGTGAAGCGGCCTCCTGATGTTGCGTGTCCGTGACGAGCAACCTGTTAGCGTTCAGGCGCACAAAACTAATCTTCATTATTGGGAACCCAAACGAAATACTTTGGAACTTGTTTTGAACAGTTGTTGACGCACACAAATTGGTTCTTCTTTTGGGTATCCTTCTTGGCGTAAATTACCCCGCGCAAGAACGATGGATCGGCATTGGGCAAGCAAATTATGGCCACGGCCGCGTGCCTTTCTGGGAACAAAGAACACCCGGTGCCACGAATGCTCCCTGGCATCAACTGCCCGCGGTCCGTCCAAGTTTTAGGCTGTCTCAAAACGCGAATGCTTGAAGCTCTGATAGCCTCATCGTCAGCACCATCGACGGAAAAACTAAGCACAAAACCGCCCGGTCCTTGTTGATCGAGACCCACAAACTCTCCGTCTCCCCCGGCTGTTGCAGCAGCATTCAGGATTAGGCTTGATAAAAGAAAGAGCCAACGTAGTTTCATGAGCGCTAACGAATAGCGTTTATCCGCCGCGCTGCGATGCTTGAAGAGACCATAGATACCTCCCGCGGCTGATAAACCTTGTTGGACTGAACCGCCTGCGTGGACGCTGGCGAATAGGGGATTGAAAGCTTCTCCCCCGCTTGTGATGTCAGATCATAGCGGGACAGCAGCACAAATCTGTCGCCAAGCACCCCAGTTCACATGCAAAGCAGCACCCCATTGAACTCAGACAGCCCAGCTTTCGAACTGCACGCAGGGCTTTGCTAGTGACACGCACAAGCCCCGCCCCGCCAACCCCATGAGCAGCGTGCAAACCCCTGCAAATTGCAGCACCTTGTCCGTCCTTCACGGTGGCCCACGCTCCTGCGGCCAAGCCATCGCGCCTGGAGTTGGCAATTGTTTGGCCCCCGCTCAACACCTCAGCCGTTCGCAAGTGCCCTACTTTGCACACCGGGCACAGCCCCACGTCGATCCGGGCTACCCGCGCCATAAACCCTTGAGCCGACTCCAGCGCCTGTGGGTTGAGTGCTGGCATCTGTACGGCCAGCCGTGCCGCCTTGAGCTTCTTGCCCTTGCAGCTTGATGCCAGCACGCCATAGTGCCGAATACGCTTGACCCCGGTGGGCAACACATGCAACAGAAAGCGGCGCACAAACTCTGTGCCATCCATTGTGTGCAGGCGTTTGCCGCCCTTGTCATTGGCGCGCACCGTGAACGCCACTTCGCCCTTGTTGATGGAGCGAATCCGTTCGTTGCTGATGGCCGTGCGGTGCGTGTAACGGCTCAGGTATTCCAACACCTGGGCTGGGCCTCCCAGTGGGGCTTTGGCATACACCACCCAGTCATGTTTGTAGAGCCTGCGCTGTCGATCACACCAAGCATCAGCATCACCTTGCGGGTCGTGCGTGATGTCGCCCTTGTGGTGGGCGCGTGCCAGTGCTGCCAGAAACTTGCCCCGAAACACCTTGGACAAGGCCTGCACCGGAAACAGGAAGTCGGGCTTGCGTACCGGCGTGACCCATTGCCCCGTCTTGTCCAGCACCCCGCAGGCCATAGCCGCATGCACATGGATGTGATGCTGCAACTCTTGCCCCCAGGTGTGCAACACCAGGCTGAAGGCGGGTGTACCGCCCTTGGCCCCCATCCACTTCGGGTTAGCCGCAAACTCTGACAAGGTTTGTGCGGTGCAGGCAAACAAGGTGTCAATGACCCAACGCGGGTGCACGCCATACAGATCATTGAGGCTGTGCGGCAGGGTGAACACCAAATGCACATAGGGCACGTTCAGCACTTCGGACAGCCTGCCTTGCAGCCAGGCATCTTTGGCCCGTGCCCCGCACTGCGGGCAATGTCGGTTACGGCAGGAGTGGTATTGCCAGTGGCTGTGGCCACAGTGCTCACACTCAAGTCGCTTGCCACCCATGGCTGCGGTTCGGCAGGCAACGATAGCCCGCCAGGCTTTGGCCTGGGGTGTGTCGATAGCGCGTGGGTTGCCAGATGCGTTGAGCCGAACTGGCGCAGCACATCGGCCAAGGTGGCCATGCGGGGGAGCTGCAACCGTGAGCTTGAGCGCTTACAGCTTGGGCAGGCCCGCCAGCAGGTCTAGTGGATCAATGTCTTTGGGTGGGTGAAACTGCGGGCTGATCAAGTGCAGGTAGCGGCTGGTGGTGCTGATGTGGCCGTGGCCCAGCAGTTTCTGGATGGTGAAGAGATCGACGCCCCCTTCAAGCAAGTGGGTGGCAAAGTCGTGGCGCAGGGTGTGGATGCCGCCGCTTTTAGTGATGCCCGCGTGCTGGCGGGCGGCTCGGTAGGCGCGTTGGGCCGTGTCGATGCTGATGGGTTGCATGCCAGTGGCGTCGCAGAACAACCAGACTTTGGGGTGAAAGGTGCGCATGTAGGTGCGCAACAAACCCAGCAAGGTTGGACTCAGCAAGGTGTAGCGCCCCTTGCCCCCTTTGCCGCAGGCCACCCGGATGCACATGCGGTCATTGTGGCTGTCGATGTCACCCACGTGCAGGGCGCAGGCTTCGGACACCCGCAGTCCCGTGGCATAAATGGTTTGCAACAGCATGCGGTGCATGGGGTGCCAACAGATGGCAAACAGGCGGGCGATTTCCTCTCGGGCCAACAACTCCGGTTGTTTGTCCGGTGTCTTGGCCATCGGAATGTGAAACAGTGTTCGTTCATGGCCCAGTACCTTCTCGTACAAAAAGCGCGCTGCGCTGGCGGCTTGATTCATGGTGCTGTAGGAAAGGTGGCGCTCCTGGAGCAGGTGCAGCAAGTAGGCATCAACCTCTTGGGCTGTGTACTCGGCGGGGTCGCGTCGGTAGTGTTTGGCCATGCCATAAATGGCCTTGACGTAACAGTCTTGGGTGCTGGGACTAAAGCCACGAACCACCATGGCGTCGATCATGCTCTGGCGTAGAGGTCTCATGCTGCTATCTCCTTCAAAACCGGGGAACATTCCCCAGCCCGAAGGCTTCTCCTGCATCGCCTCAAATGCAAGCCACTTACCAACAAAAACGCGGCGCTGGCCTGCTTGAGACCCACCACCGCGCCAGCGGTTTAGTTCAACGTAATGTCCACGGCAAGACTTGCAAATTATTCTGGCCGCTGCGTATGAATCTGGTCACGAAATTCTCCTGAAAGTGGCTTGCAGCCTAGCTCACAAGCCGATGAACTGGATAAACAAATCACCAGGTATAGATTCCCCATAAAACCCGGCACACCACCTCTGCAATCAACCTGCCTACTGGACCCGTTGCGCGAGCACATTTGGTACATGCACGACAGCTTGAGCACTGAAAAGGTTGATTTGTACTGGGGTCGATTTTTCATTCGCTGGCATGGGTGCAATGGTCAGATGAAGGAATGAGCCGCTTCTTCCTCTCCTGATCAGGACGTGATGGGTGTGATCAACCGCGCCTGAACCCACCCCCGCAAGCTATTGACAAACGCCACCGCCTGCACCCGTGGCAGGTCTTCCAGCCGGATGACGGCTTCACGCAGGCGGCCTTGTTGCAGGGCCATTTCGCGCCCCACGCCGTCCAGCAGCCCGCAGTGCAGGGCGGGGGTGAGCCATTGGCCGTCGAGCTTGAGGGCGATGTTGCCCCGGGTGCATTCGGTCAATTCGCCTTGGACGTTGTAGAGCAGGGTGTCAAACACCTCGGGGTTGGTCGGGGCAAAGGCTTCGTAGTGGGCGCGGCGGGTGGTTTTGAAGCGGGTGAACTCGCTTTTGGTTGCTTCAAAAGGCGTAGCTGCTTGCGCAATCAGTACGGGGGCTAGAAGCTGATTATGTATAAATTTTTCGGCCTGCACCTGGCCGTTGGCCGCCAGCAGCAGGCGCACGCGCCAGACGTTGTGATCGGTATCGACTTCTGCCCGCAGCGCCTGCAAAGCGGCCTGAATGCTGTTCTCGTCAAACACATAGCCAAAATGCCTTGCAGCCCTTTTCAGACGTGCGAGATGCGCTATCAAATTGATGAATTCACCGCGCTCCAGCCGCAGGGTTTCGAGCAGCTCAAAGCCGGTGCTGGCGCGATCCAGAAAGGCGCGTTTGTGTTGCCATTCTTGCCATTCTGCTGCCGCAGAAGCATCAAAGGTGATGCCGCTGCCAATGCCGCAGCGTGCCGCCGGGCCGCGCAGGGTGACGGTGCGAATGGCGACATTGAAAGTGGCGTGGCCGCCGGGGCGCACCACGCCGATGGTGCCGCAGTACACGCCGCGTGGCTCGGGCTCCAGGGTTTGGAGGGTGCGCATGGCTTGCACTTTGGGTGCGCCGGTGATCGAGCCGCAGGGGAACAGGGCGGTAAAAACGTCAGTCAAGCGGATGCCGGGCCGGGTGTGGGCGGTCACGTCGGACACCATTTGAAACACGGTGGGCAGGGTTTGCACCTTGAACAGCTCGGGCACTTTCACTGAAAACGGCTCGGCGATGCGTGACAGGTCGTTGCGCAGCAGGTCAACAATCATCACGTTTTCGGCGCGTTCTTTGGGTGATGCTTGCATGGCCTGGGCCAGCGCGGCATCTTCTGCGGGGCTGTTGCCGCGTGGCGCGGTGCCTTTCATCGGGCGGGTCAATATTTGACCACTGTGCCGGTCAGCCCCCGGCTGCCAGTCGAAAAACAGCTCGGGCGAGACCGATAGCAGCTGCTCCAGGCCGGTATCGAAGTAGGCCGCGTAGCCCTGGGGTTGGGCGCGTTGCAGGCGGCTGAACAGCTCAAGGGGCGAACCGGTGAATTCGCCGGTTAATGGGGCGGTGTAGTTGACTTGGTAAAACTCTCCGGCTGCGATGGCCTGGTGGATGTGGGCCATGTGGGCCTCAAAGTCAGCGCGGCTGAGGGTGTTGCGCCAGCTGACCTGGGTGGTTTCTTGTGCACTGGTTTCATCGGGCCAGGGCAGGGCTTGTGGGTACACGCCAAACCAGGCCAGCGGGCCATCGGCCTGATGCACGGCCAGGGCGGCATCAAAGGCCGGGGCGGCTTCATACCGCAGGTAGCCCACGCACCAGAAGCCTTGTTGGCTCAGGGCACTCACCTGGTCGAGCAGGGGTTTGACTTCGGCCAGGGTCTGGGCCACCAGCGTCTGGAGCGGTGCGTCAAAAGCGCAGCGCAGGGTGGAGCCGCCGCCGTGCGGGTCGCAAAAATCAATCAGAACTTGCATGGAAATTTCAGGTATGGGGGATCAGCCCGCTGGCGGTGAGTGTCAGCACCCGGTCGGCACGCTGGGCGGCGGTGGCGGAGTGGGTCACCAGCACCATGGCCGCGCCGCTGGAGCGCATCTGGTGGATGAGGGCATCCATCACCCGCTCGGCGGTGCGGGGGTCGAGGTTGCCGGTGGGCTCGTCGGCCAGCAGCAGCTTGGGGGCGTGGATCAGGGCGCGGGCAATCGCCACGCGCTGCAACTGGCCGCCACTGAGCTGCTGCGGCAGTCGCTGGCCTAGTCCGTTCAGGCCCACGGCATCGAGCATGGCCTGCACCCGGGCATCGTCCGGGCGGCCCAGCAGCATCAGCGGCAAGGCCACGTTTTGCGCCACGCTCAGATGCGGCAGCACATGAAAGGCCTGAAACACAAAGCCGGTTTGGACACGGCGCAGGTGGGCCAATTGCTCGTCATTGAGCTGGCTCAGGTCTTGGCCGCCCAAACGCACGCTGCCGCTGTTCCAGTTGTCCAGCCCGGCCATGCAGTTGAGCAGGGTGGATTTGCCCACGCCGGATTCACCAACGATGGCCACAAACTCGCCCGCCGCCACGCGCAGGTTGACATGGCTGAACACCGGCACATTGCCGTACTGTTTGCTCAGGTGCTGGATGATGAGGGTCATGCGGGGATGTCCATGAACTGCTGAACCCGCTGGATCACCTGCGACAGCGCATCGGGCGTATCACAGGCCACCACCTGGCGCTCGGGCATGGAGCGCAGCCAGGTGATCTGGCGTTTGGCGAGTTGGCGGGTGGCGGCAATGCCTTTGTCGCGCAGCTCACTCATGGGCCACAGGCCGTCGAGCGCTTCCCAGGCCTGGCGGTAACCAACGCAGCGCATCGAGGGCAAGTCGGGGTGCAGGTCGCCGCGTGCGCGTAAGGCCTTGACCTCGTCCAGAAAGCCGTGTTGCAGCATGTCGTCAAAGCGCTGGGCAATCCGCTGATGCAGCCAGGCGCGGTCTTGTGGCTCCAGTGAGATCAGTATGTGGTGGGATTGAAAATTCAGATCATTTTGGGCTGTAGAGCTTGATTTGTATGCGCTGGCAGCTACTAAATTTGTAGTATTTTGTGGGGTTTGTGGCGAGCTGGATGCATTTTCACCAAATAGGCTTGTAGCGTCCGTAGATGTTGCGCAGGTTGCTACTTTTTTTGAAGTATGAAAAGACGACAAAGGCTGGCCGCTGGCGCGGTACACCTCCAGCGCGCGGGAGATGCGTTGGGAATCTGCCGGGTTCAGGCGTGCGGCGGTGAGGGGGTCAACCAGGGCCAGTTCGGCGTGCAGGGCGGGCCAGCCCAGGCTGGCGGCTTGTTGTTCGATCTCGGTGCGCAGGGCCGGGTTGGCGGGGGGCATGTCGTCCAGGCCATCACGCAGGGCCTTGAAGTACAGCATGGTGCCGCCCACCAGCAATGGCAGTTTGCCGCGGGTGGTGATCTCGCGCATCAAACGCCGTGTATCCAGCACAAATTCTGCGGCGCTGTAGGCGTTGAGCGGGTCGCGGATGTTGATCAGGTGGTGTGGCACGGCGGCCAGTTCGGCCGCGCTGGGTTTGGCGCTGCCAATGTCCATGCCGCGGTAGACCAGGGCCGAGTCAACGCTGATGATCTCCACCGGCCAGCGCTGGGCAATGGCCAAGGCGGCCGCAGTTTTGCCGGAGGCGGTGGGGCCAGCCAGCCCCACGTAGCGCGGCAGGGCTGGGTAGGGGGCTGTCTGACCTGGGGACCTGTGATTTGTCATGGTATCAAGGGGTTGCATGGGTCATGCAATGATATGCAGTAGTATTCATAGTCAGCCGAAGTCTGCGGCTGACTATCTGGCCTCGGTAATTATCAGGAGGTGACATGATTGATCGGTTCAAGTGCTGGTTGCGGCTTGCTGGATTTTGTGCCATGTTGGGTACGGGGGTCGTGACCCCTGCAGAAACGCTGACGGTGCTGACTGAAGAATTTCCACCCTACAACTACACCGACCACGGTAGTCTGACCGGTTTTAGTACCGAGGTTGTGCGAGCGGTGTTGCAGGAAGCCAAGATAGACGGTGTTTTTCAGTCCCAACCTTGGGCACGCGCCTACGAGACGGCCCAAAACGCAGAAGGTGTGCTGATCTATTCCATTGCCCGCTCTGCGCAGCGTGAGAAGTTGTTCAAATGGGTGGGCCAGATTGCGCCCACCCAGTTTTACTTGTTTTCATTGCCAAAGCGTCAGCTTGAATTCACTCAGCTGGAGCAAGCCAAAAGTTACCAGATTGCCACCGTGAATGAAGATGTGGGGGAGCAGTTTTTGATCTCCAAGGGGTTCAAGAAAGGCGAGAACCTGCAGTCCAGCGTCAAATACGAGCTGAATTACGAAAAACTCAAACATGGCCGGGTTGACCTGTGGGTGATGACGGAACTGGTGGCCGCCTATCTGGTGCGCCAGGCCGGTGATGACCCGGCACAACATCTGGCGCGCAGCTATGCCATTCGTGAACTTAGCGACGATGGGTTGTACATGGCTTTTGGTGCCAAAACGCCGGATGCCCTGGTGGAGCGTCTGCGTAAGGCATTAGCGACCATCAAAACCAATGGAAGCTACGATGCACTCAAAAAAAAGTGGCTTTAGGCGCTCATTGGGGACCCGGCTGGTATGGGCCACGCTGGGGTTTTGTGTCGCCTTCACCTTGCTGGCGGTTGCGGTACGGACTTATTCGGCCTGGAAAGAAGCCTGGACCAAGATGAATGCTGATTTGAGACTGGTTGAGCAGGTCTATCGGCAAACGCTGAGCAAGGCCATTTGGGAGCTGGACCGCGAGGCGTTGCTGGCGCACATGAACAGTGCCGCGCAGGTGAACGCCGTCGGGCGGATCACGCTCAAAATTTACTCCCAAACCCGTTCAACGGATGTCATTGAGCGAGTTGCCCCGGGTTGGCAGCCGTCCACACTGGCCCCGGTGCGCCGGCTTGACCTGGTGTACACCCCGTTTCCGGGGGGTGAGGAGCGGGTGGGTGAGCTGACGCTGGCGGGCGACGAGCGGGTGCTGTGGGCGCGCTTGCGTGGTGAAATTCTGAACATTGTCATGGCCCAGCTGTTGCAGTCACTGTTGCTGGCCGGGTGGATCATGCTGATGTTCAGCCGCACGGTGACGGTGTTTATCCAGCAGATTGCGCGCCACCTGGGCCAGCTCACACCGGACACCATGCACCAGCCCTTGCGGTTGGCGCGCAACCCGCAGCTCCAGGACGAACTCACGCTGCTGGAGAGTGGTGTTAACCAGTTGCAAGACAAGTTGGTGGGTTACCTGGCCCGCCAGCATCAATACGAAAACGAGCTGGGTGAGCACCGCGACCATCTGGCCGACATGGTGCAGGCGCGCACGGCCGAACTGGAGCACCTGGCGCAGGCCCAGCAACTGGTGTTGCGCTTGTCCAACCGGCTGATCCATGCCACGCATGAAACGTTTGATGCATGCCAGCGCGATTGCCTGGTTGAAGTAGCACGGCGGCTGGGTGCCCATCACGTGCTGTGGATCGTGCCTGTGGAGGGGCAAGCGGCTTTTCAATGTTATGCCGAGTGGCGATCAGACCAGGTTGATGGTGACGGCCACCATGTGCTGGCGCTGGAGGGGCTCACCCAGGTACCGGCCAGACTGGCGCGGGAAGAGTTGCTTTTTTTCTTCAGTCCGGCCGATATGCGGCAAAGCCTGGAACCCCGGGAGGCTGAGATTTTTCTGAGCCTGGCGGTGGGTGCCAATGCCTTGGCACTGCTGCGTGGTGACGAGGAAGACTACGGTATCTTGTATTTTGGTAAACCCGTGGGGCAGGATGACTGGCCACCAGAACAGCGTGCGCTGTTGTCCATGACGGTTCAAATGTTGCTGCACAGTGTGCGCCACAACGTGCAATTGACGCAAATTTCGCAGACCCAGAATGCCTTGCGCCAAGCCAATCGCCAGCTGGAAGTGTTGTCACGCCATGATGCGTTGACGGGCTTGTTGAATCGGCGGCATTTTGATGAGGTCAAGCTCGACGAGTATCAGCGCTCGCTGCGCAGCGGTCAGCCCCTGAGCTTGTTGATTTGTGACATTGATTATTTCAAGGCCTACAACGATCACTATGGGCATGCACGTGGTGACCAATGTCTGCAGGCGGTGGCCCTGGCCATGCAGACGGCCATTACCCGGGTTGGTGATGTTTTGGCGCGTATCGGTGGTGAAGAATTTGTGGTGCTGCTGCCTGCCACCTCCGTTGCTGCTGCTTGGGCCGTGGCTGAGCGGGTGCGTTTGGCGGTGCTGGATTTGCAGTTGCCACATGCCAAGTCCGATAGGGGGCCCTGGGTCACCATCAGCATTGGTCTGGCCCAGCTTCAGCCCGCAGTACACGCTGATTTTGACGCGCTGTTTCATGCGGCAGACCAGTCGCTGTACCGGGCCAAGGAAATTGGCCGCAATACCGTGGTATCCAGTCAGCTGGCATTTGAGCCACCCTAAGCCCAAACACCCCGTTGAACTTGTTCATGACGCAAGGAGCCGTGTGATGAAAAATGTTTTTCGAACCTGGTCTGGCGCTGCACCCCGTGCTCTGCTGATGGTGTGTGTGCTGGGTCTATCCATGGCCCGCGCCCAAACGCTCCAGGTGGTGACCGAGAGTACGCCCTACTCGTATTTGAAGGGTGACCGGGTGGCCGGCACGGCGACAGAAGTGGTTAGAAAAACCTTGCAAACTGCCGGTTTGAGCAACTTTCAAATCAGGATTTACCCCTGGGCGCGTGCCTATGACATGGCGCTGAATGAACCTGACGTGCTGATTTACCTGATTGCCCGCACGCCGACGCGTGAGTCGAAATTCAAGTGGGTGGGCGAGATCATGAAAATCCAGTACCACCTGTACCGGCTGCGCGAGCGCACGGATGTGGCGGTGAAAACACTTGTGGATGCCCAAAAATACACCATTGGTGTGATGCGTGATGACGTTCGCCAACAGTACCTTCAAAGCAAAGGTTTCAAGCGGCTGGTGGTTTCCGCCCAGGCAATTGACAATTTCAAAAAACTCATCGGGCACCAGGTGGATCTGATTCCCTTGGTGGAAGACGATACGACCATTTTTTGCGCCCAAGTCCATTTTGATTGCAGCGCATTGACGCGTGTGCTGACGCTGGAGGAGGCCTCCACCGGGCTTTACATGGCTTTCAGCAGCAGCACTGCCGATGAAACGGTGCAAAAAACCCGTGCTGCTTTTGACAAGCTCAAGGCCGATGGCACGGTACGCAAGATCATGCAGGAGAAACCTTGAGGGCTATGCGGTCTGGTTTCGGCAGAGTGTGGGTTCCCCATACTTTTGCACCAGTGTCCAGGCCGACAAGGCAATCCAGGCGGTCCAGAACCAGACTCCCAGCGTGAGTGGTTTCACCGAGCCATCCATGTGAGTGCCCAGCCAGCTGCCCATGGCAAAGGCCACCAGCATCATCAAAAAACCGTTCATGGCTGAAGCTGCCCCAGCGGCTTGTGGAAAAGGCCCGACGGCACCACTTTGGCCACAGGGCTGATGAACGCCGTGCCCCATCATGAACAACAGTTGCGCCGGCAGGATCGCCCAGATGTTTTGCACCCCCATCAGGCTGGGCACGGCCATCAGCGTTCCACCCGCCAGCGATAACATGCCCGCCCATTTCACTGCCCGGCGCACGCCAAATCGCGGTAACCAGTGGCGGCACAAAAATGTACCGGCCACATAGACCAGGGAATTCAGCGCCATCAGCGCACCGTACCCGGTTTTGCTCAAGCCCAGCACGTTCATGAAGACAAACGATGAGGTGGCCAGAAAGGTGAACAAGCCACCGTAGGAGGCTGCTGACAAGGCCGAAAAGGCCAGAAAAGTGGGGTGGCGCAAAATCAGTTTCCAGGTGGCCAGCAGCGTGGTGATTTGCATGGCTTTCGGGTTTTGCTGTTGCAGGGTTTCCTCAAACCGCGAGGCAATCAGCCCCAGGCACAACGCACCAAACAGCGCCAGTACCAGCATGGCGGCGCGCCAGTTGAACACCTCGGTCAGCAGCCCCCCCAGTGGTGCGCTCAGCAGGGCAATCACGCCCAGGCCGCTCAAGGCCTTGCTCATCACCCTGGCACCTTGCGTGGGTGCGTACAGGTCACGCACGATGGCACGGGCACACATCACGGCGGCCCCCATGGCGGCACCTTGCACCGCACGCCAGACAATCAGCGCCATCATGCTCGGGGCCAGGGTGCTGCCCACACCGGCCAATACATAAGCTCCCAGACCGGTCAGCAAAATCGGCTTGCGGCCAAACCGGTCGGACAGTGGCCCCCACACCAGTTGGGATACCCCAAATGCCAGCAGCAGGGCCGTCAGCGTCAACTGCGCTTGCGCCATGGGTGCGCCGAAGCTGCTGGTGAGTGCTGGCAGGGCAGGTAAATACAGATCGGTGGTAATGGGCTGCAAGCCCAGTAACAGGGAAAGCAGCAGCACGATGGTGCCAGCGGTCATGGCAGAGGCGGGGGGATGAACAGGCATGTGCCCAAGCGTAGCAGATCAACCACTCTGGGTGTTTTGTGCGGTGGTGATGGTGGCACGTTTGAGAAGGATCAAGCTTTTGCATAGGTTGCAGGGTCAAAATCTTGTCAACCCTCAATTCAAAAAAGGTTTCTTTTTGAAATTCAGCTGGAAATTACTCCTGCCCCATGGCGTGGTTTGGTTGGGTGTTTGTGTGACCATGGCCGCTTTTCTGTGGTGGAACCATCTGGTGATGCAGAAAGAATGGCAAGTGAACGAGCAAGCCACACGGCGCGAGCTCTCCAACCTGTCACGCTTGTCGCAGGAGCATGCCCGTCGCACTTTTTACGCGGCAGATCAGGCTTTGCAACTTGTTCGCACGCTGTATCTGCGCGATGGCATGAAGCTGGACTTGGCTGCACTGGTGCGCCAGAGTACGCTGGATACGGGCATTGTTCACCAGGTGGGCATCATGGACGCGTATGGCATTTACCGCCTGAGTAATTGGCCTGCAACGCCGCCAGTGGACTTGTCAGACCGGGCCTATTTCAAGGTGCACGTGGTGCGTGCCGCAGATGAGCTGTTTGTTTCAGCACCTGAGCAGAACCAGGTGTCTGGCAAATGGATGATCCAGCTCACCAGGCGCATCCATCACCCTGATGGTGTGTTGGCGGGTGTGGCGATGGTGTCGGTGGATGTGGACTATTTTTCAGATTTTTATGCCAGTCTTGACTTGGGTGAGCAGGGCGTGACCACGTTGGCTGGTCTGAATGGTGAGGTGCTGGCGCGGCGCAGCAAGGTTGCATCCGGCATGGGCATCAAGTTAGGCCATGCACCCGCGATGGACTTGCTGGCCCAAGGGCAACGTGAAGGTTTTTTTGAACACGTCTCACCCATTGACCGAGTTGAGCGCTTGCACCATTACCGCCAGGTGACCGGTTTCCCGTTGTTCATCACGGTGGCTTTTGGCCTGCAAGAGTACCGTGCCTACAAACAGTCTGAACAGCGTATGCGCTGGGGCATGGCGGCACTGGGCAGCGTGTTATTGCTGTCCCTGTCCGCCTTGTTTTCATGGCATCGCATGCGTGAACAGCGCTATTTCCATGAATTACAGGACAGCCATGAGCGCATGAACCTGACGCTCGACAGCGGCGGGGTTGGCTTGTGGGAGTGGGATCTGGCACAAGGTCACTTCTGGGTGGATGAGCGTTTGGAGGCTCTTCTGGGTTTTCATCCAGGCGAGATGGCGGTGGGTAACAGCGACTTCATGCATCGCCTGCATCCTGACGATACCGTTACCCTGAACCGGTTGCTCTCGCCGGTGCTCAAAGGTGATGTGCCACAACTGGTACTGGAGCACCGCCTGCGCCACAAGGACGGTCATTGGGTTTGGTTGACTGCCCGCGGCAAGGTGGTTCGGCGTGGAGAAGATGGCCGCGCGTTGCGTATGGTGGGAACCGACGTGGATCGCACGGAGCAAAAGCGTCTGGAAGAGGCTGCAAGGCAAAGCCAGGACTTGTTGCAAAACCTGACGGATCAGGTGCCTGCCGAGTTGTTCCAATTCAAGGTGCATCCAGATGGGCACAGTTGTTATCCCTATGCGTCCAAGCATTTTCTGGATTTTTATGGTTTGACGCTGGCGCAGGTGCAAAGTGATGCCTCGCTGGTATCAGCCTGGCAGCATCCTGATGATGTTGCCATGATCAAGCAATCGATCATTGAATCGGTCACCCAACTCACACCCTGGAAGCTGGAATACCGTCTGCGCTTGCCTGATGGCCGTGTCTGTTGGCGAAACGGGCACGCTGTGCCGCAAAAAATGGCAGATGGCAGTGTGGTTTGTTATGGGGTCATTTTTGATGTCACCGAACGCAAGCTGGTTGAGCAAGAGTTGAGTGTGGCTGCAGTGGCTTTTGAGTCCAGCTCGGCCATGGTGGTGAGTGATAGCCAGCAGCGTATCCTGCGGGTTAATCAGGCTTTTGTTGTGTTAACCGGGTATGCCGTCCATGAAGCGGTTGGACGATTCAGTGGGTTGCTGAATTCGGGGCGACAGGATGCGGCTTTTTACCAAGCCATGTGGCAAGTGATTGGCGAGAAAGGCTACTGGGAAGGCGAAATCTGGAACCGTCGTCAAAACGGGGATGTGTTTCTGGACTGGCTCTCCATCACTGTGGTGAAAGATGCCCAGGGCTGCGTGACGAACTATGTGTCCGTGCACAGCGACATCACGTTGCGCAAGCGCACCGAAGAAGAGGTGCACAAACTGGCTTTTTTTGATCCCCTCACCAACCTGCCGAACCGCCGTTTGTTGCAGGATCGTCTACAGCAATTGTGTGCCGCACGTGCCCGCAACAACCAATTGGCCGCAGTGTTGTTTGTTGACCTGGATAGATTCAAGCAGCTTAATGACACCCATGGGCATGACCAAGGCGACGATTTGTTGATTCAGGTGGCACAGCGTCTGCAGGCCTGTGTGCGTGAGGTGGATACCGTGGCCCGGCTGGGTGGGGACGAGTTTGTGGTGGTGCTGGCGCAGTTGGGCGAGGAGCTGCCGCAAGCCCAAGCCAGTGCGTTGTGGGTGGCACAAAAGATATTGAAGCTACTGGCAGAACCCTTTGACCTGCCCCGTGTGGGGTGGACGTTGTCAGCCAGTATTGGCGTGACCATGGTGGTGGAGCCCCGTGTTTTGCCAGAGGATTTGCTTAAACAAGCGGATGGTGCCATGTATGTGGCCAAAGCCGCTGGCCGCAACGCGGTGCGGATTTGGGGTGTGGTTTGATGCCTGGCTTCTACAAGAATGCTCAGGAGACACCATCACATCACGCTATCCAACATCATCACGTCCACCGTCTCCCCTATGGCTACGCTAGCTTGTCCGTGGTGCAGCACGATCAGGCCATTGGCCTGCACCATGGAGCTGAGCACGCCCGAGCCCTGGTTACCCGTAGTTTGAACCTGCAGCGAGCCATCTGGCGCGGTGCTGACCCGGCCGCGCTGGTATTCGGTGCGGCCAGGTTTTTTGCGGATGACTTCCTGGCTTTGGGCTTGGAGCAAAGGGCTTGGACGGGCGCTTGAGCCCATCATGTGCAACAGTGCCGGGCGCACAAAAGCCAGAAACGTCACCATCACCGCCACCGGGTTGCCAGGCAGGCCAAACAGCACGGCCGCGCCGGAGGTGTTCAGCGATGGGGTGTTCGTATGATTACTCTTATTTTGATAGCTGTTTGTGCTTTTTTTATAAGCACTAGAGGCCAATTTGTCTCTTGAAAGATAACCCACCGCCATGGGCCTGCCGGGGCGCATGGCAATTTTCCAGAAGGCCACGTCGCCGAGTTTTTTCATCATGGCTTTGGTGTAGTCGGCCTCACCCACGCTGACCCCACCGCTGGTGATGACTGCATCGGCCTGTAACGCGGCCTGCACAAAAGCCGCTTCCAGCGCCTCAGGCTGGTCACGCACCACGCCCATGTCGATCACCTGGCAGCCCAGGCGGGTGAGCAAGCCAAACACGGTGTAGCGGTTGCTGTCATACACCGCACCTTCACGCGGGGGCTCACCCAGGCTCAGGATTTCGTCACCGGTGGAAAAGTAGGCTACTTTCAGGCGGCGTAACACCGGCACGGTTTTGAGGCCCAAACTGGCCACCAGACCAAGTGCAGCGGGCGTAAGCAGCTCACCTTTTGGGAGTGCTGGCTGGCCTTGCATCAGGTCTTCGCCCTTGAAACGGCGGTTGTCACCGGTCTTCAGGATACCGGCAGGGATGTTGACCCGGTCATCTGCCAGGGTGCATAACTCTTGCGGCACCACGGTGTTCAGACCGGTGGGCATGATGGCCCCGGTCATGATGCGCACACATTCGCCAGGGTTCACCGTGCCGGCCCAGCCCTTGCCAGCCAGTGCGGTACCCACCACTTTCAGGGTGAGTGGTGCGTCAGGCGTGAGTTGTGCGCCATCCAGCGCAAAGCCGTCCATGGCCGAGTTGTCGTGTGGTGGCACGCTGATGGGGCTGATGATGTCGGCGGCCAGCACCCGGCCCAATGCGTCAAAAATGGCGACCTCTTCGACCTCGGTGACCGGCTCCACCAGCTGGTTCAAGAAGGTGTGAACCATGTCAGCACTCAGGGCCTGCGGGTCGTAGCCCGCGAGTTCACTGGCGATGTGTTCCAGCGTTTTCATGTGGAGCGGCTTTCAAGTTGTTGTAATTCGGCCAGGGTGTTGGTATTGAAAAAAGCCTGTGGGTTGTCTCCAGGCGCATCAAATGGCACCACGGCGGTTTTGTGCAGGGCTGTCCAAGCATCAATTTTGCGACCACCACCCTGGGTGAAGCGCACCAGGCTTTCCAGCAAATGCACGTTCAGCAGGCAAAACACGGGTTGTTTGCGGACCTGCATGTGACCGTCCTGGCCTGCCTCGGGTGCAGCGGCCATGGCGATGTCGGCCTCTTCCGCCGCCAGCGCGGTGGCCAGGCGCTGTGCCAGATCCAGTGGCAGCAGCGGGGTGTCGCACGGCACGGTGAGTAAATACGGGGTTTCGCAGCGTTCCAGTCCGGTCAGAAATCCAGCCAGGGGCCCTGGGTAGTCGGCCAGACCATCCGGCCAGACCGGCACACCAAACGATTCGTAGGCAGCCAGGTTGCGGTTGGCATTGATCATGATCTGACCCACACCGCCACTGATCTGCAGCCGGGTGAGGGTGTGCAGCGCCAGTGGGATGCCGTTGAAATTTTGCAGGCCCTTGTCAACCCCGCCCATACGCGAACCGCGTCCGCCCGCCAAAATAAGTGCGGTAATGTCTGTTGCTGGAATCAATTTAGCCTCCGATATAACTCATTTCAATCCGTTTGACCGGTGCGCCCGAGTCAATCGGCATGCTGCTGCGTTGTTCGGAATAGTTGTCCGTGCGGCCTTGCCAGATGTGTGCCACGGCGCTTTCCACATCGGCATCTGTGGCCTGGCCGCGAATCAGGCTGCGCAAGTCATAGCCTTGGCCCGCAAACAGGCACAGGTAGAGTTGGCCTTCGGTGGACAGGCGGGCGCGGTTGCAGTTGCCGCAAAATGCTTGTGTCACGCTGCTGATCACGCCAATTTCCCCGGCGGCAGGGTCATGCTGCCCCTGTGCGTTGGCATAACCCCAGCGCTGGGCGGTTTCGCCAGGTGAGCTGGGGTCGAGCTGCACCAAAGGCAGCTCAGACCGGATCAGTTGGATCACTTCACTGGACGGCATCACCTCGTTCATGCGCCAGCCATTGGTGGCCCCCACGTCCATGTATTCAATCAAACGCAGCACCATGCCCGAGCCTTTGAAGTGGCGTGCCATGGGCAAAATTTCTTGCGCATTGGTACCGCGTTTGACCACCATGTTGATCTTGATCGGCCCTAGACCCACAGCGCGTGCGGCTTCAATACCTTCGAGCACATCCGCCACTGGGAAATCCACGTCGTTCATGCTCCGAAAGACCACATCGTCCAGTCCGTCCAGGCTCACCGTCACGCGTTTCAGCCCGGCATCCTTGAGGGATTGGGCTTTGCGCGCCAGCAGTGAGCCGTTGGTGGTGAGGGTGATGTCCAGTGGTTGACCCTGCAGTGTGTGTAATACGGCGAGCTGTTCGATCAGTTTTTCCAGGTTTTTTCGCAGCAAAGGTTCGCCCCCTGTGAGGCGGATTTTTTGCACCCCGTGGGCCACAAAGACACGCGCCAGGCGGGTAATTTCTTCAAACGTCAGCAGGTCGGTGTGCCGGAGGTAGGCGTAGTTTTTGTCAAAAATCTCTTTCGGCATGCAGTAGTTGCAGCGAAAGTTGCAACGGTCAGTGACGCTGATACGCAAGTCATGCAAAACCCGTCCCCGGGTGTCAGCGATCAGTCCATTGGCGGTCAGGCGTGTGTCTGAATGAAATGCAGCCGCCGGCACAGCCAAACCGCTAGGCCTTTGGTCCATCAGGGGAATCACGCGGTGGGTGTCTCGATCAGTCATTGTGGTTATGCAGGCTTTTGCCTAAGTGATGATCAATTTTGGCATGAATAAAAAAGCCCGCTTGCGCGGGCTCTTATTGAACTTGAACCAGATCAAGCGCCGTGGATTTTCATCATCACTGGCACGATCAACAGGGCGACGATGTTGATGATTTTGATCAACGGGTTGATGGCCGGGCCGGCGGTATCTTTGTAAGGGTCACCCACGGTGTCACCGGTCACGGCGGCTTTGTGGGCTTCAGAGCCTTTGCCACCAAAATTGCCGTCTTCAATGTACTTTTTGGCGTTGTCCCAGGCACCACCACCGGTGCACATCGAGATGGCGACAAAGAGGCCGGTGACGATGGTTCCCATCAGCAAGCCCCCCAAAGCAGCCGGGCCAAGCAGCAAACCGACCAGAATCGGCACCACCACGGGCAACAGCGAGGGAATCATCATTTCCTTGATGGCAGCAGTGGTCAGCATATCCACCGCGGTGTCGTATTCCGGCTTGCCGGTGCCTTCCATGATGCCCTTGATGTCACGGAACTGGCGGCGCACTTCCACCACCACCGCACCTGCTGCGCGGCCTACAGCCTCCATGGCCATAGCACCAAACAGGTAGGGAATCAGGCCTCCAATAAAGAGACCAATGATGACCATGGGGTTGCTCAGGTCAAAGGTGATGTGTGTGCCATAGGCATCCAGCTTGTGGGTGTAGTCGGCAAACAGCACCAGTGCTGCCAGTCCGGCAGAGCCGATGGCATAACCTTTGGTGACCGCTTTGGTGGTGTTGCCCACAGCATCCAGCGGGTCGGTGATGTCGCGCACGCTCTTGGGCATCTCGCTCATTTCAGCAATACCACCGGCGTTGTCGGTGATCGGGCCATAAGCGTCCAGAGCCACCACGATACCGGCCATGCTGAGCATGGACGTGGCCGCAATCGCAATGCCATACAGGTTGGCAAAAGAATACGCGGTGTAGATCGCTACGCAGACAAACAGTACGGGCCAGGCGGTGGAGCGCATGGATACACCCAGACCTGCAATGATGTTGGTGCCGTGGCCGGTGGTGGAGGCTTGGGCGATGTGCTTCACTGGGGGGTATTGGGTGCCGGTGTAGTACTCGGTGATCACCACCAGGGCGGCGGTCAAAATCAGACCCACCGCACATGCTCCAAACAGCTTCATCTGGCTACCTGTGGCAGAAATGGCGTTGTCAGGGATCAGCCATTGCGTCACAAAGAAGAAGGCAATCAGCGACAAACCTCCGGCGACGGCCAGCCCTTTGTACAGTGCAGGCATCACATTCTTCATGCCGGGTGTTGCCTTGACGAAGAAGCAGCCAATGATGGAGGCCACGATGGACACGGCGCCGAGTGCCAGTGGATACACCACCGCGCTCATGCCTGCACCCGTGACCAGCAATGCACCCAGCACCATGGTGGCAATCAGCGTGACGGCATAGGTTTCAAACAAGTCAGCGGCCATACCCGCGCAGTCGCCCACGTTGTCGCCCACGTTGTCGGCAATCACGGCTGGGTTACGCGGGTCATCTTCGGGGATACCGGCTTCAACCTTGCCCACCAGGTCAGCACCCACGTCAGCGCCTTTGGTGAAAATGCCACCACCCAGGCGGGCAAAGATGGAGATGAGTGAGGAGCCAAACGCAAAACCAATCAAGGGGTTGAGCAAATGCGCCAGGTTTTTATCTGGAGTCATGTTGCCATTGCCAATCAGGAACCAGAAGAACCCGGTGACACCCAGCAGGCCCAGTCCGACCACCAGCATGCCGGTGATGGCACCGCCGCGGAAGGCCACATCAAGTGCCGGGCCAATGCCCTTGGTGGCGGCTTGTGCGGTGCGCACGTTGGCGCGAACCGAGACGTTCATGCCAATGAAGCCACAAGCGCCAGAGAGTACCGCGCCCACCACAAAACCAACCGCACTCAAGCCATCCAGAAAAACACCAATCAGAATAGCCAGCACCACACCAACCATGGCAATGGTTTTGTACTGTCGTGCCAAGTAAGCTGCGGCACCGGTTTGAATGGCGGCCGCAATTTCTTGCATTCGGGCGTTGCCCGCGTCCTGGGAAAGAATCCAGCTACGGGCCCAAAAGCCGTAGCCGACGGCGATCAAGCCGCAGATAAGCGCCAAGATCAGCGCAGAGTTGCCTGTCATAGATAAATCTCCTGTCTGTTGATTCGCGAGGTGGTGGTGCAACGCATTCGGCACCACCGCTGCGTTGCTTCCTCGCTGTCATATCCTGATAGGGGATTGACAAGAGCGATTGGCCAACGCTTGAACTGTACCGCTGAAATGTGACAATTTGCCACTGCGCAAGTGGCAAGTAAGTAAAATCGTGGTTAATCCTCCCCGTTTCTGATTTATCTCAAATTCAACTCCAACCATAGGCAACACACATGTCTTTAGATAACGTTACCCCCGGCACAAAATGCCCTGAACAATTTAATGTGATCATCGAAATTCCGATGAATGCTGACCCGGTCAAGTATGAAGTTGATCACGAAACCCATGCCATTTTTGTGGATCGTTTTATGAGTACGGCCATGCATTACCCCACCAACTATGGCTACGTGCCGCGCACCATCAGTGGTGACGGCGACCCGGTGGACGTGTTGGTGATCACCCCCGTGCCGTTGATTCCTGGCGTGGTGGTGACTTGCCGTGCCATTGGTATCCTGAAAATGGAAGACGAAGCGGGTATGGACGGCAAAGTGCTGGCAGTGCCGATTGACAAGATTTTGTCGCTCTACACACGCTGGCAAAAGCCGGAAGATTTGAGCCCGGTGCGTCTGAAAACCATTGCTCACTTTTTTGAGCATTACAAAGACCTGGAAGCCAACAAGTGGGTCAAGGTTCTGGGCTGGGAAGGCCCGGAAGCTGCCAAGCAAGAAATTCTGGAAGGTATTGCCAATTACAACGCGGCTCAAAACAAATAACAGTCTTTTTGCCTTTTAGCGCTTATGTATATTGCATAAGTAGCTATCAATAATATAGCGCCTGACGATCAGCATATCGGCAGGCGTTGTTATTTGTGGGGCTAAACTTGGGGCCCATTGATTCAACGGAGATAGTCATGAAGCTGTTGCGTTTTGGTCCTGCGGGCCAGGAAAAACCGGGTGTGCTGGATACCCAGGGGCGGGTGCGGGATTTGAGTGCAGTGGTGTCTGATATTGCCGGCTCGGTGTTGCTGCCTGAGGGTTTGGCTCGCTTGCGTGGTCTCGAGCTGGATGACTTGCCGCTGGTGGAGGGTGTGCCACAACAGGATTTACGTCTCGGCCCCTGTGTGGGGCAAGTTGGCAAATGTATTTGTATTGGTCTGAACTATGCTGACCACGCGGCGGAGTCTGGCATGCCAGTGCCACCGGAGCCTGTGGTGTTCAATAAATGGACCAGTGCCTTGTGTGGTCCAGACGATGTGGTACAGATTCCGCGTGGTTCTCTCAAAACCGACTGGGAGGTGGAGTTGGCCGTAGTGATTGGCCAAGGTGGTCGCTATATCTCCGAGAACGAAGCCATGAACCATGTGGCGGGTTATTGCGTCATGAACGATGTGTCTGAGCGCGATTTCCAGCTGAACCGCAGCGGTACCTGGGACAAGGGCAAGGGGTGTGACACGTTTGGTCCGCTCGGGCCTTGGTTGGTGACGGCAGATGAAGTGCCTGACCCACACAATTTGTCTTTGTGGCTGGAAGTTGATGGTCAGCGCATGCAAGACGGCAACACCGCCACCATGGTGTACAAGGTGCCGTTTTTGATCGGTTACCTCAGCCAGTTCATGAGCTTGCAGCCGGGAGACGTGATTTCTACCGGCACCCCGCCAGGTGTTGGTATGGGGCACAAGCCACCGGTGTTTTTGCGCGCCGGGCAAACCATGCGGTTGAGCGTTCAAGGGCTGGGTCAACAATTGCAAAAGGTGCTTCAGGCATGACACTCAAAATTTGTGTGGCCCAGTTGAATCTGGTGGTTGGTGACATGGCGGGTAACGCCAGAAAAATCATCGAGTCAGCACAAGCTGCGTACAAGGATGGTGCGCGCCTGGTGTTGACTCCTGAGTTGTCCATTTGTGGCTATGCCGCAGAAGATCTGTTTTTGCGATCAGCGTTTATTTCTGCCTGTGATGAGGCAGTGGTATCCGTGGCCGAGGCACTGGCTGATTTGAAAGACCTTTGTGTGGTGGTGGGGCATCCGACCGGTGGCGACCAGCGCACCCGTTCGGTGGCGGTGCAAACGCGCCTGAATGCGGCCAGTGTGCTGTGCGAGGGGCACGTTGTGGCCACTTACGCCAAGCGTGAATTGCCTAATTACCAAGTGTTTGATGAGCGGCGTTATTTCACCCCAGGGCAGGAGGTGTGCGTGTTTGAAGTGGGAGAGCCGGGCAACCGTCTCAGGGTCGGCTTGTTGATTTGTGAAGATGCCTGGTTTGATGCACCTGCCCGCGAAACGGCGCAAGCGGGGGCCGAGTTGCTGGTGGTAATTAATGCGTCGCCTTTTCATGTGGGCAAAGGTCATGAGCGTGAACAGATGATGCGCCAGCGGGTATTGGCCTGCGGGTTACCGCTGGTTTATGCCCACTTGGTGGGCGGGCAGGATGAGGTGGTTTTTGAAGGTCATTCATTTGCCTTGAATGCCAATGGCGGACTGGCTGGTCGGGCACCAAGTTTTATAGAAAATAGCCTTCTGGTGCAGGTAGATAAAGCGCATGCAGCTATTCTTTTAGAAGCAAAAATTGAACCGGATCGCTCATCGGATGCTGACTTGTGGGACGCTTTGGTGCTGGGGGTGCGCGATTACATCAACAAAAATGGTTTTCCTGGTGTGCTGCTTGGTTTGTCAGGTGGGATCGATTCTGCGCTGGTACTGGCGATTGCGGTGGATGCTTTGGGGCAAGAGCGGGTGCGTGCGGTGATGATGCCATCGCCCTATACCGCTGACATCAGCTGGATTGATGCGCGTGATATGGCACAACGGCTGGGTGTGCGCTATGACGAGTTGTCCATCGTGCCCGAGTTTGAGGCGTTCAAAGCCACGCTGGCCGGGGAGTTTAGTGGTCTGGCTGAAGATGCCACTGAGGAAAATATTCAAGCCCGTATTCGAGGCACTTTGCTGATGGCCTTGAGCAACAAGTTTGGCAGCATTGTGCTCACGACCGGTAACAAGTCCGAGATGGCTACCGGTTATTGCACGTTGTATGGCGACATGGCTGGCGGCTTTGCGGTGATCAAGGATTTGGCCAAAACCACGGTGTTCAGGCTGGCATGCTGGCGTAATACACATGACCCGTATGGCACAGGCGTAGAACCCATTCCAGAGCGCATCATCACGCGCCCACCGAGTGCTGAGTTGCGGCCTGACCAGAAAGATCAGGACAGTTTGCCGCCTTATGAGGTGCTCGATGGCATTTTGGAGCGCTATATGGAAAACGATGAGGGCATTGAACAAATCATCGCCGCTGGTTTTGCTCCGGCCGATGTGGAACGTGTGACCCGGCTGATCAAGATCAACGAATACAAGCGTCGCCAGTCACCCGTGGGGATTCGTGTGACGCATCGCAGCTTTGGCAAGGATTGGCGTTATCCTATAACCAATCGTTTTCGGGCCTGATACAAGGTCAGGATTCAGAACCTTTCCATCCATGTTTAATTATTGAGGTACTTCATGAAACAAATCACTGCCATCATCAAACCATTCAAGCTCGAAGAAGTGCGTGAAGGCCTGGCTGAATGTGGTGTGACAGGTTTGACCGTGACGGAAGTGAAAGGCTTTGGTCGTCAAAAGGGGCATACCGAGCTCTATCGCGGTGCGGAATATGTGGTGGACTTTTTGCCCAAAGTCAAAGTTGAAGTGGTTGTTAAAACCGATGATGTTGACCGCTGCGTGGATGCCATTGTGAAAGCCGCACACACCGGCAAAATCGGTGATGGCAAAATTTTTGTGACCCAGGTGGAGCGCGTGGTGCGTATTCGGACTGGCGAGATGGATGAATCCGCCATCTGAGAGCTTGCAGGTTCAAGGTTTGGGTGGGCTGGTGTCAATCAACTGTGTGCCAGCCAGCGCGTCGTGCCAAAACTGCTGATGTGGGTGAAACCGGCTCAAAACAGCCCATACCGCTACCCAGCCAACAAATATCACCATGGCCTCGCCACCCTTGAGTTCGAGCCACCAAGATGCCAGCAGAGGTGGTAACACCCATAGCCAACTCCACAGGTAGCGTATAAAAGCGCGGGTTTGCGTGAGAGGTTTTCCAGCGAGATCCAGTACGCGGATGTGCCAGGTTTTCATGGCCAGCGTTTGTCCCTTGGCCCATAGCCAGACAAAATAAATACCAAACACCACAAAAAGAAAAGCTTGCAGTGCGTGGCGATTGTCCATGGCGTTTTTGGTTTGACTCAGGGCACCAAACAAATAGCCTGAAATAAAAACCACGCCAAACAGCAACATGCCTTCGTATAGCCAGCAGGCCATGCGACGCAGCAAGCCAGGGGTTATTTGGGACGGTGAAGAGCCAGAAGTCATAAGCTGAATTGAAAAGAATCGTTTTTTTGCGCAGGCGTTTAATTTAGCTTATTGCGCACGAGCGGCTGAGCTTGCCGTCTGTGGTTTGGTCGGTTTGACTGGTTTTTTTACATAAGGGGCGAGCGGCAGCTTAGGCGCAGATGCCGCCAGCGTTTTTTTTTGTTCTGCGGTCAAGGTCTGGTAGACCTCCCAGCGTTCCACTTTATCTTCAACTGGGAGTTGCTGGGTTTTGGTGAAATTCAAACGGGCTTGTGTGCGTTGTCGTGGTGTTAAGGCGGCCCACTGCACCATACGGGCATGGAGACGCTCTTTTTCCGGATCGGATAAGTGACGGTAATTGACGCTCAGGGCGATCCATTTTTTCTTCTGAGGGGCGCTTAAATTAGGCCAGACTACGGCCAAGGGCTGCAGCGCTTGTTGTTGGGCGCTCGTCAATATTGTCCATTCCAGATCGGTCAACTTGCTTGGCAAGACCGATTGGCTGGCACTGGAAACAGGCATTGCTGTCGGATTGATAGTTTGGGCATGGGCTTTAGTTTGGGCATGGGCTTGCAGGGAGAATAACCCAGTAAAAACCAAACCAGTGAAGGCAAGCCTGAATACCGTCAGTATTCGCAGAAAGTGCAACTTCATCGCGTTACAAAGTCTCTGCCGGGTAACTCAGTTTCAAGAAGTGTTTGAAACCTGGGTCAAGATAAGCTGCGGGTGGTAAATCGTCGGTGAGCAATACGTTGTCAATATCGGCAGCATCTTGTGCAAAGTTGTCACTTTGGATGGTGTCAATCATCCAAAGGCCGAATAAAAGTGCCAGCAACATACCAATACCACTGAACTGTTGCCATCTAGAGGGGCGATCAGGGAGGCTGAGGGTTTGTCCAGAAGCCGATTGGCTGGCAACCGCAAGACGTATTTGGGCCTCTTGAACAAGCACGCTGCGACGCTGATCCACCGCTTGCTCCCGGGCTGCGCGCAGGCGTTGCAAGGTGTAGCTGTCGATGTCGTCTACACGTTTTAATAATCTTTGGGCCATACGCTGGCCTGCCAAGTCAAGTGTTGGGCTGATATCGTGTTGACGATAGGATTTGCTGATTTGATTCATAGCCGGATTCCTTTTGCTGTTAGCGATTTGAGCAAGGCATGTATCGCTCTTGAGCAATGCGTTTTGACGCTGCCTTGTGAGCAGCCCATGGCAGTTGCTGTTTCCGCTACATCCATATCTTCCCAGTAACGTAATAGAAAGGCTTCGCGTTGACGGTTGGGCAGTAATAATAATTCTTGCTCAATGGAAAGCAAAGTTTGTGCCCGTTGGCTATTGGTCTCTGGATTGTCAAATTCAGCGGATTGCTCGGCTGTTGAAAGGCCCTCCAAAATGTCAAAACTATCCTCTTCACCGTCAGACTGAAAGTCGCTGAAGGATGAAAACATGGCGTTTTTCACTTTTTGCCGCCTGAACCAATCCAGTGTGGTGTTGGTCAGGATGCGCTGAAACAGCATGGGAAACTCTTCGGGAGATTTGTCACCATAGTGTTCGGCCAGTTTCATCATGCTGTCTTGCACAATGTCCAGGGCAGACTCGTCATTACGAACATGGTAAGCCGTGCGTTTGAATGCGCGTTTTTCGACGCTTTTCAAAAAATCCGAGAGTTCAGCGGGTGTTGCCAAGGGTAAGACTGTGAAAAGTGGTCGATGAAGGCGGTTTTGCCCATGCTGGGTAATATCACCTGCTCAGCAGCAGGATTATTGCATTACAAGAAGCCTTCCAAGTGCTCCTTGGACAATGCGATAATCTCGCGGCTCAATAACGCAAACGGGTCAAGGTTCGGCGCAAAATACAGTGCGCTTATGGTTTTGGCCTTAAGTTTCGATACAACATCACAAGTGTTTGTAAAGAAGCACCCAAGGTTTTTCGTCAGAGAAATTCACAAAGGTTCATCATGGAAATATCAAAAGCCGATACTTCGGCATCAAATTCATCTAATTCTCATCACGTGACTAAAGCCAAACACGAGGCTGCGGGCTCTGAGCATGAGCTTCGTGGCGCTGAAATTTTGATCAAGGCTTTGCAGGCAGAGGGTGTCAAGTTCGTTTGGGGTTACCCAGGTGGTGCGGTTTTGCACATTTATGATGCATTCTTCAAGCAAGATACCATTCAGCATATTCTGGTTCGTCATGAACAAGCAGCTGTGCATGCTGCAGACGGATACGCTCGTGCAACGGGTGACGTGGGTGTGGCGCTGGTGACATCTGGGCCCGGTGCAACAAATGCAGTGACCGGCATTGCGACGGCCTACATGGACAGCATTCCCATGGTCATCATCAGTGGGCAGGTACCTACACATGCCATCGGCATGGATGCCTTCCAAGAGTGTGACACGGTGGGGATTACTCGCCCGGTGGTTAAACACAATTTTTTAGTCAAGGATGCACGTGATCTGGCAGAAACCTTGAAAAAGGCCTTTCACATTGCGCGTAGTGGTCGCCCTGGTCCTGTGGTTGTGGACATCCCTAAAGACGTGTCGTTTAAAAAAGTGCCCTACCACGGTTACCCGCAGTCGGTCGAGATGCGTTCATACAACCCAGTGCGCAAAGGTCATGGAGGTCAAATCCGCAAAGCCTTGCAATTGTTATTGGCAGCTAAACGCCCTTACATCTATACCGGCGGTGGTGTGTTGTTGAGCAATGCTTCCAATGAACTTCGTCAATTGGTCGATATGCTCGGCTACCCCTGTACAAATACTTTGATGGGCTTAGGCGCTTATCCAGCCAGTGATCGGAAGTTTTTGGGTATGCTGGGCATGCACGGTACCGTGGAAGCCAACAACGCCATGCAGAACTGCGATGTGTTGCTGGCAGTTGGTGCGCGTTTTGACGACCGAGTGATTGGTAATCCGAAGCATTTTGCTCAAAACGAACGCAAGATCATTCATATTGATATTGACCCTTCAAGCATCTCAAAGCGCGTCAGGGTGGACATTCCGATTGTGGGGGATGTCAAAGATGTTCTGACCGAAATGATTGCCATGATCAAGGAAGGTACAGCCAAACCAGATGCGGATGCACTGGGTGCTTGGTGGGATGTGATCGAAGGCTGGCGCAAGACCAATTGCCTGAAATATGACCATGGCAAAAATGACATCATCAAGCCACAGTATGTGGTGGAAACCTTGTGGAACATGACCAAAGATGTGGATACATACATCACTTCTGACGTGGGTCAACACCAGATGTGGGCGGCACAGTATTACCGTTTTGATGAGCCTCGCCGTTGGATCAATTCGGGCGGTTTAGGTACCATGGGCGTGGGTATTCCTTACGCCATGGGCATCAAGTTGGCCAAGCCTGAAAGTGAGGTTTTTTGTGTCACGGGAGAGGGTTCTGTGCAAATGTGCATCCAGGAACTCTCTACCTGCTTGCAATACAACACGCCCATCAAGATTGTGGCACTTAATAACCGCTATCTGGGCATGGTACGTCAATGGCAAGAAGTGGAATATGAGGGGCGCTACAGCCATAGCTACATGGATGCGTTGCCCAATTTTGTGAAACTGGCAGAAGCTTATGGGCACGTGGGCATGCTGATTGAACGTGCCTCTGATGTAGAGCCAGCACTACGCGAAGCACGCAAGCTGAAAGACCGCACGGTATTCATGGATTTCCGCACGGATCCCACTGAAAACGTCTTCCCTATGGTGCAGGCTGGGAAAGGCATCACCGAAATGCTGTTGAGTTCGGAGGATCTTTGATCATGAAACACATCATTGCAGTATTGCTTGAAAATGAGGCAGGTGCCCTGTCTCGTGTGGTGGGCCTTTTTTCTGCCCGTGGCTACAACATTGAGTCACTTACCGTGGCACCTACTGAAGACCCTAGTTTGTCACGAATGACCATTCAGACACATGGCTCAGATGAGGTGATTGAGCAAATCACCAAGCATTTGAACCGGCTGATTGAAGTGGTCAAAGTGGTTGATCTCACCGAGGGTGCATACACCGAGCGTGAATTGATGATGGTGAAGGTGCGTGCGGTAGGTAAAGAGCGTGAAGAGATGAAGCGCATGGCGGATATTTTCCGGGGGCGCATCATTGATGTGACAGAGAAAAGCTACACCATTGAGCTCACTGGCGATCAGTCCAAAAATGATGCGTTTTTGGATGCTATTGAGCGTGGTGCAATTTTGGAAACAGTACGCACAGGCTCTAGCGGTATTGGCCGTGGTGAGCGAATTTTGCGGGTTTAATTTTTTACAACGGAGAGTTAGATGAAAGTTTTTTACGACAAAGATTGTGATTTGAGCCTGATCAAGGGTAAGACCGTGGCCATCATTGGCTACGGCAGTCAAGGGCACGCTCATGCACAGAATCTGAACGACAGTGGTGTCAGTGTGGTCGTGGGTCTTCGTAAAGGGGGAGCATCCTGGGACAAAGTGGGCAAGGCTGGCTTGAACGTGATGGAAGTCAATGACGCTGTCAAAATTGCCGATGTGGTCATGATTCTGTTGCCTGACGAGCAAATTGCAGATGTCTATACCAACAATGTGGCTCCCAACATCAAGCAAGGTGCCTCTTTGGTATTCGCACATGGCTTCAACGTACATTACAACCAAGTTATGCCCCGTGCTGATCTGGATGTGTGGATGGTGGCACCAAAGGCACCAGGCCACACGGTTCGGAATACGTACACCCAAGGTGGTGGTGTGCCACATTTGATTGCCATCCATCAAGACAAGAGCGGTAAGGCTCGTGAACTGGCTTTGTCCTATGCGATGGCCAATGGTGGCGGCAAGGCTGGCATCATTGAAACTTCATTCAAAGAAGAAACCGAAACCGACTTGTTTGGTGAGCAGGCCGTGTTGTGTGGTGGCGCTGTTGAGCTGATCAAGATGGGTTTTGAAACCCTAGTGGAAGCTGGTTATGCGCCAGAAATGGCTTACTTTGAGTGCTTGCATGAGCTGAAACTCATCGTAGATCTGATTTATGAAGGCGGCATTGCCAACATGAATTACTCCATTTCCAACAATGCAGAATACGGCGAATACGTGACCGGTCCTGAGGTGATCAATGCTCAGAGTCGTGAAGCTATGCGCAATGCCTTGAAACGCATTCAAAATGGTGACTATGCCAAGTCTTTCATTCTGGAAGGCCGCACCAATTACCCCAGCATGACGGCACGTCGTCGCAACACTGCAGATCACCAGATTGAGATCGTCGGTGGTCAATTGCGGGCCAT
The DNA here is from genome assembly GCF_019973615.1 of Rhodoferax lithotrophicus. Taxonomy (GTDB): domain Bacteria; phylum Pseudomonadota; class Gammaproteobacteria; order Burkholderiales; family Burkholderiaceae_C; genus Rhodoferax; species Rhodoferax lithotrophicus. The sequence continues at coordinate 1,762,673 of NZ_AP024238.1, forward strand.
GATGCCTTGGATTGCCAAAAACAAACTGGTTGATCAAACACGTAACTGATTGGCTTCAGTACGCCTGCGCACAAAGGCCACTTCGGTGGCCTTTGTTATTATGGAGATTCTCTAAAAGTCAAATGAATGGATGATGTGAATACAACTAACCCGAATCATGATGACAATGTGGTGGGTAAAAAGCGCCGCAAGGGCATCTACATTTTGCCCAATATGTTTACATTGGCAGCGCTTTTTGGCGGGTTTTATGCCATTGTCATGGCGATCAATGGTCGGTTTGACATGGCTGCCGTTGGTATCTTTTGCGCTATGGTGCTTGATAGTCTGGATGGTCGTGTGGCCCGCATGACCAATACTCAAAGTGCTTTTGGTGAGCAAATGGATTCCTTGTCTGACATGGTATCTTTTGGAGCGGCCCCGGCGCTGATTGCTTATGTTTGGGCCCTCAAAGGTTTGGGGCGTTGGGGCTGGATTGCGGCTTTTGTGTATTGCGCCTGTGCCGCTTTGCGCTTGGCACGTTTTAATGTGAATACCGCTGTGGTGGATAAGCGTTATTTTCAAGGATTACCTTCTCCTGCTGCCGCTGCTTTGGTCGCTGGCTTTATCTGGGTCATGACAGATTTAGGGTTAGAAGGTGCGCAATGGGCTTGGCCAATGTTTGTTGTATCACTTTATTCTGGTCTGACCATGGTGACCAATGTGCCGTTTTACAGCTTCAAAGATATCCAGATGAAGCGAAGTGTGCCATTTGTGGTTATTGTGCTGATTGCCATAGGGATTGCGGTGATCAATATCGATCCACCGATTGTGATGTTTGCTTTGTTTGTTATTTACGGGTTAAGTGGTTACGCTTTGTACTTCTGGCGTAAGGCCAAAGGGATTCCTACAAGTGTTATCAGTACCTCCACAGATGAGCCGGACGAGAGAGGCCTGCACAAGTGAATGCTTGTGGTATATTGACAGCATGCATGCATTTTTACTACAGCTAGGCCCGTTATTTATGGGGCGAAGTGGTTAGCAGGTAATTGCATCAAAACCTAAAGCCCGTTAGCAGCCGCGACGGGCTTTTTTGTTGACTAAACAAAGTCCATCTTTTAGGTAACAGCACTGGAGAAATAGCATGTCAGACAAATTGGTCATTTTTGACACTACTTTGCGTGATGGCGAACAGTCGCCTGGCGCATCCATGACACGTGATGAAAAATTGCGTATTGCACGCCAATTGGAACGTTTGAAAGTTGATGTGATAGAGGCAGGATTTGCTGCCAGCTCCAATGGCGATTTTGAAGCCATCAAAGCCATTGCCAATACGATCAAGGATTCGACAGTATGTTCGCTGTCACGGGCCAATGACCGTGATATTACGCTGGCTGCGGATGCACTTCAGGGAGCCAGTAGGGCGCGTATTCACACTTTTATTGCAACTTCTCCCGTGCATATGGAGAAAAAATTGCGTATGACTCCTGAACAAGTGCTTGAACAAGCTAAGCAGTCAGTCCGTTTTGCGCGTAATCGGGTTGCGGATATTGAGTTCAGTGCCGAAGATGCCTACCGCAGTGAAGAGGATTTCTTATGCCGTGTCATTGAGGCTGTAATCAACGAGGGAGCCACCACCATCAATGTACCTGATACCGTGGGGTACGCTATTCCTGAGTTGTATGGTAATTTCATCAAAACGCTGCGTGAACGTGTACCCAATTCAGACAAGGCCATTTGGTCGGTGCATTGCCACAATGATCTTGGCATGGCGGTTGCCAACTCACTGGCCGGTGTGAAGATTGGCGGAGCTCGTCAAATTGAATGCACCATCAACGGCCTGGGTGAACGTGCCGGAAATTGCAGCCTTGAAGAGGTTGTGATGGCAATGAGAACGAGGCGTGATTACTTTGATTTGGATGTGCGAGTTGATGCAACTCAGATTCTGGCAGCCAGCCGTATGGTAAGTCAGACCACTGGCTTTGTAGTCCAACCCAACAAGGCCATCGTGGGGGCCAATGCTTTTGCACACGCCTCAGGAATTCACCAGGACGGCATCATGAAAGCACGCGATACCTATGAGATCATGCGTGCTGAAGATGTGGGATGGTCGGCCAATAAAATCATCATGGGTAAGCTAAGTGGACGAAACGCGTTCAAACAACGCTTGCAAGAGTTGGGTGTGCAAATGGACAGTGAAGCAGAAGTGAACTTGGCATTTGCCAAGTTCAAAGAGCTTGCTGACCGCAAGAGCGAAATTTTCGACGAAGACATTCTGGCTTTGGTCAGTGAAGAAAACATTGCACAAAGTCACGACCAATATGGCTTCGTCTCACTTGCCCAACACAGCGAAACTGGTGAATTGCCCCAAGCTACCGTGGTCATGACCATCGGTGGTCACGAGGTCACGGGAACGGCCAATGGCAATGGCCCGGTGGATGCTTCACTCAAGGCCATCGAAGTGCACGTCAAGAGTGGTTCGGAAATGGTGCTTTATTCGGTGAATGCGATCAGCGGTTCGACTGAAAGTCAGGGAGAGGTGACGGTGCGTTTACAGCATAGTGGCCGAGTGGTGAATGGCGTGGGTGCAGATCCAGACATTGTGGTGGCTTCTGCCAAGGCCTATTTGAACGCTCTGAACAAGCTTCAAAGCCAGACTAATCGAGTGGCTGCACAGGGATAAAGCGATTATTTTGGTTTAAGAAAGTCTCGCAACTAATTGGTATTGCGAGACTTTTTAAGATTAAACTCAACTCCTTGGAAATCCCTGTGCCAGGAAAAAATATGACAAAAATTATTTACAAGAGTTTTTTTGGTAAAAAAACGCGAAGTTTGATTTGTCTTTTGAGTTTGCTGAGTTGGTTGGCGTGGTCACCTGCGGCAATGGCAGTCTCGCCCAAACCACAGGTCAGTAAAACCAAAAAGGCAGCGCTTGTCTCCAAGCGGCGGGTCAGCAAATCCTTTGCTACAAATAAGCATAAACATGCAGCGAAAATCCAGGCATTCGTAGTCAAACCTTCATTTGGGCAGATTGCTGGATTGCATGCCTCTCAAGACAATCTGAACTTAAAGTCCAGCGTGGCCCTGGTGGTTGATCAAGAGACGAATGAGATTCTTTTTAGCAAAAATGACAAGGCGGTGCTGCCCATTGCCTCGCTGACCAAACTGATGACCGGTCTGCTTGTGAGTGAGGCTAACTTGCCTGCTGACGACAAAATCACGATCACGCAAGAGGATGTGGACACCGAAAAAGGCAGCTCGTCACGCCTTCGTGTAGGTACAGAGCTCAGTCGGGGTGAGTTGCTGCACTTGGCGCTGATGTCCAGCGAAAATCGTGCGGCGCATGCTTTGGCTCGGACTTACCCCGGTGGTTTGACAACGTTCATTGATTTGATGAACAAGAAGGCCAAACTTCTAGGCATGAAAGACACTCATTATGTCGAACCCACAGGCTTATCGAGCCAAAATCAGTCAAGTGCGCGTGATTTGGTCAAGTTGGTGGATACTGCACATCAGGTTCCGCTGTTGCGAGAGTTAACCACTTCGCCGGGCTACCAAGTAGAAGTAGGTAGTAGGATGCTTCAATTCAACAATACCAATCGGTTGGTTAAAAATCCAACCTGGGATATTGGGTTACAAAAAACAGGCTACATCTCTGAGGCAGGGCGTTGTTTGGTGATGCAAGCCAAAGTCGCTGGCCGTCAATTGATCATGGTTTTTCTAGATTCTGCGGGAACATTAACCCGTCTGGCAGATGCAGAGCGGGTTCGTCATTGGGTTGAAGCTGCGGCCACTGTTTCGCCTGGCTTGCACCCCACTGTCGCAGGTGCAAGCAAAGTCATGTAGCCTGTTTGTCAGGCATCAACTCTTGAGGGGTTGGTAGCCCAAGTTTTGAGAAATTTCTCGGGTGGTGGCTTTGAGTTTGTCGAGCCATGCTTCGTCAAGCCTCCCTGCTGGGGCAGAAATTGACAAACCTGCCACCAGCTTGCCTTGGTCATCGTAAATACCTGCCGCCATACAGCGCACGCCTAACTCAAGTTCTTCGTTATCGTTCGCATACGCATCACGGCGCACTTTACCAAGCTCTCGTTCCAAGGCTGGCAATTGTGTCAAACTGTTTTTGGTATGCCCACTCAAGCCAGTTCTCGCTGCATAGGCTCGAACTTTTTGAATATCGTCGGCAGCCAAAAAAAGTTTCCCTACCGATGTCAAATGTAAGGGAGCCCGGCCACCAATGGCCCGAATCACCTGCATGCCTGAGCGCTCGCTAAAGGAGCGTTCCACATACACAATTTCGTCACCCTGACGCATGCTTAGATTAACCGGCTGTTGAGTCAAACGATGCAGCTCACGCATAGGCCCCAAGGCAGCATCACGAACATTCAATCTGTTTTTTACCAAATTACCCAACTCCAGCAATCGCATTCCGAGTCGGTAGTTACCGGGTTGCGGACGATCAACAAAACGACCGATTGCCAGGTCGTTCAATATTCGGTGTGCGGTGGAAGGATGTAAGCCTGTTTTTTCACTGATCTCTTTGAGAGAAATGGCTTCTTCGCGAGAGGCTAGGACATCCATCAATGCGAACAATCGTTCAATCACTTGCACCGTGGGGGTGGTGGGAATTCCATTCTCTGGATGGCGCATGAAAACTCCTATTTTGTAGCCTCTATTTTATCTTGTGAAAAATTCAGACTACACAAAGTCAGATAACACGTTGCCATTTATCTTGAACGAGCAATTCACAGGGTTGAAATCGTGTTTTGTAAGACATTTTTGAGCAAGCTTCAATCCAATACCCCAGGTACACATAGGGCAGGCCAAGGACTTTGGCCTGCTGAATTTGCCAGAGTACGTTATAGGTTCCGTAACTTTGCCCTTCTTGTGGGTCGTAAAAGGTATACACGGCGGACAAGCCATCCTCAAGCTGATCAATGATCGACACCATTCGCAGCACACCTTCATCATTTTCAGTCTGGTGTTCACGAAACTCGACCATGTATGTGTTCACCTCGGTGTTCACAAGGAATTCAACGTATTGGTCTACATTGTCCTGATCCATGCCACCACCCGTGTGCTTGGCTTTCTGGTAACGCTGGTAAAGTAGGTAGTGCGCATCTGAAAAATGTGGCTTGCAAATGAGTGCCTCAAGCAAATTGTTTTGCTTGAGTGCGCGCCGTTGGCTTCTGTTGGGCTCAAACTCTTGCACTGGAACACGGATTGATTTGCAGGCTTGGCAATGATCACAAAGGGGTCTGTAAACAAACCCGCCACTGCGGCGGAAGCCTTGGCAGACCAGGGCGCTGTAAAGCCTGTTGTTCATTTGGTTGCCAGGGTCGGCTACCTGAGATCGAGCAATGTGCCCCTGGATATAGCTGCAGTTGTACGCTGCTGTGGCATAAAACTGAATGGTGATGCTGGAGAGGTCTGGCTGATGGGTCACGTTGGGATGGCTTCAGAGCCAAGGTCAAACCATGTTATCGCGCTTGGTGCGTGCGCGGGCCAGCGCAGCTTCAATCACCGCACGTTTTTTGTCCAGCACAACCGGGTCCGTATGCTGGGAGTGGTGCGTTAGATTGGACAACTTGAGCAAGGCTTTCTTTTCAAGCCTTATGTCATTTTCATCCTTCTCACGCTTGCTCTTGTAGCTATGAAAATCATATCTTTCTCGGGATTGTTCAGCTTGTGCCACTGACCAGGCGGCCCAGCCAGTGTGGGTGCCAGAAACGATTTGGACCTCCATGCAGTCTACCGGGCACACTGGCAAGCACAACTCACAGCCAGTGCAATAAGACTCCTGCACTGTGTGCATGAGTTTGTTCATTCCGACAATGGCATCCACCGGGCAGGCTTTGATGCACAGGGTACAGCCAATACACCAAGCTTCATCAATAAACACCACAGTGCGCGGACCTTCCAGCCCATTGGTCGGATTTAGTGGTTGCACGGGTAGCCCGGTAAGGGCCGCTAAGCGCCGCACACCTTCTGTACCACCCGGTGGGCATTGGTTGATCGGGGCTTGACGGTCAACAATGGCCTTCGCATAGGCAGCGCAGTCAGGATATCCGCAACGCGTACATTGCGTCTGCGGTAGCACCGCCAGCAGTTCGGCGGCGCAGGGGTTCATCCTTTACGTTGGGTCGACTGTTTGGGGGCAACTGCAGGCTTGGCAGGTTGAGCTGCATTTTTCACTGCAGAACCCGCTTCAGGCTTGATGGTTTTGGACTTGGCCGGGATGGCTTTCTCAAGCGGCGTTGCCACCACCGGTGCATGACTGCTATTGAGTTCAGGGTGGGTGGTTTGGATGTGAATATCTGCCTGGCTAGCGGCTTCTGGCAACACAAAGGCAACTGCTTCCGGCTCAGACTTTGCCAAAGGAGTGTCCGCAACCACCACCGGTTTTTCCTGTGCAACCTTGGGTTGATACTGCAGGATAAAGGCTTTCACTTGTGGGTAAACCACTTCACGCCAGCGGCGTCCGGCAAAAATACCGTAATGACCGGCACCTTCTACTTCTATGTGTTGCTGCATGGCTTTGTTGGCCCCACTACAGATGTCGTGCACGGCTCTGGTCTGTCCAGAGCCCGAGATGTCATCCAACTCGCCTTCAACTGACAGCAGCGCTGTGGTTTTGATGTCCTCTGGGTGCACGCGCTCCACTTTGCCATCTACACCCTTGACATCCCATGTGCCGTTGACCAGATTAAATTCCTGGAAGACGGTGGCAATGGTTTCCAGGTAGTAGTTGGCATCCATGTCCAATACGGCGTTGTATTCGTCATAGAACTTGCGGTGTGCATCGGCACTGGCACCGTCGCCTTTGACCAAATCCTCAAAATAATCGTAGTGACTGCGGGCGTGGTTGCTAGGGTTCATGGCCACAAAGCCAGAATGCTGCAAAAAGCCTGGGTACACCTTACGTCCTGCGCCTGGAAAACGGGTCGGCACGCGGTAAATCACATTGTGCTCAAACCAATCAATACTCTTGTTCATGGCCAAGTTGTTCACCGCCGTGGGTGACTTGCGGGCATCAATCGGGCCACCCATCATGACCATACTCAGTGGCGTGAGCTCGTTACGGCTGGCCATCAAAGACACGGCAGCCAATACCGGCACGGTGGGCTGGCACACGCTCATCACGTGGCAGTTACCATAGCGTTTCTGTACGTGGCGAATGAATTCCTGCACATAATTAACGTAATCATCCAGGTGGAAGTCACCTTCAGAGGTTGGCACCAGACGGGCATTGGTCCAGTCCGTGATGTAGACCTTGTGGTCTTTCAACATGGTTTTAACGGTATCACGCAACAGTGTGGCGTAGTGGCCTGACAAAGGGGCCACGATCAGCACTGCGGGCTGACCTTTGAGCTTGGTGAGTGTGCCCACATCATCGGTAAAGCGCTTGAAGCGGCGCAGTTCACAAAAGGGTTTCTTGATCTCAACACGTTCGTGAATAGCCACTTCAACGCCGTCCACATCCACGGTGCGCAGTCCGAACTCTGGTTTTTCGTAGTCTTTGCCCAAGCGGTGCAGCAAGTCATAGCCAGCCGAAATACGTTGGGCCATAGGATGTTGGCCCAGCAGAGATAATGGGTTACCGTAGATCTTGGCCGCAGATTGGGCCAGATCGGTAAAAGGCTCCATCAGCGAACGTTGGGTTTCGTAAAGTTTGTAGAGCACGGAAGATCACCTTTTGAAAAATGTTGCAGTGCAATATAACAGGTTTTGCACTGAGTTGTCTGACACAAATGTTACTTTAAACGCCTGAGTTAGAGGCGATACCTCTCCATGATCAATCTCAAACCATCCGTGCGTATGCCCGTGTTCTTCGTGGGGCATGGTAGCCCCATGAATGTGATCGAAGACACCACTTATCGCCAAAGCTGGCAGGCGCTGGGTCACGAGTTTGGTCAAAAATGGCCCAAGCCCCAGTTGATTTTATGTATTTCAGCCCATTGGCTCACCCAAGGCTGGTGGCTGACAGCCATGGCGCAACCCAAAACCATCCATGATTTTGGCGGTTTCCCGCAGGCTTTGTTTGACCAGCAATATCTGGTGTCCGGCTTTCCGGCTGCTGCGCAAGAATTGGCGAGCTTGCTGATCCAGCCAGACACGCAGCAGCCCCTGTATCTCGATGAGCAAACCTGGGGCCTGGACCATGGTGCCTGGGGGGTGCTCAAACCCATGTTCCCGTCGGCCGACGTTCCGGTGATTCAGCTCAGCATGGATGCCAGCCAGCCCATCCCCATGCACTACCAGTTGGGGCAACAGCTGAAAAAACTGCGCAACCACGGCGTACTAATCGTCGCCAGCGGCAATATCGTGCACAACTTGCGGGCACTGCGCCGCGATGCCCCCGATAACCAGACCTATGACTGGGCGATGAGTTTTGACCAAGCTGTGGCACAGCTCATCGAATCGAACCAACTACCAGCCTTGCAGGATGCGCCCCAACTGCCCACCTATGGTTTGGCACACCCCACGAGCGATCATTTTCTGCCCTTGCTTTATGCGGCAGGGGCGGTGGAGGTTGGTGAGCCCATGCGCTTTTTTAACACCGGTTTTCAGGCTGCATCCATCTCGATGCGCTCGGTGATATGGGATTGATTTTTATGAAAGAAATGAGCCTCTAGACCTTGTTTGATAAGTACAAGTAGCTCTTTTTTGGGTAGCTATGGACGCATTGAAAAAGTCATCCAGGCGGGCACTGGGCCAATTGGCAGGCTAAATCGCTCAAGGCTTGGTAAGCCACACCAGCTTGTGTATCCCAAAGTGAAACTGCCTGACCCTGCTGGGCAACCAGTGCGGCATCTCCGCGTGCTGCTGGCCCGGTCAGTGCAGCTTGGGGGCCAAGCTGCACGATGTTGTTCACTGCATTCGTCAGCAGCGTGGCCCGCATCTGTCGGGCCAACTCTGGGGGCATGTTGACGTGTTGCCACAAACGTTCTGCCAGGTCTTGCAGCACCGGCAAAAAATTGGTGGCAAACACGGCACCGGCGTGGTAGAGCAGTTTGTCCGCACTCGCCAGCTCAAAACAGGTCGCCCCCAATTGAGTGAACAGGGTACGCAATACCGGCAAGGCCTGGGTATCCCCCTCCAGCGCACAAGGTGTACCGGCAAATTGCCCAAGTGCGGTGGCCGGCTGGGCAAAACTCAGCAGGCAGTGTGCGCTGGCTACCTGCCAACCCTTGGTCTGCAGGGGGTGTAACTCACTGGCACACAGCGCCCCGCTGCAATGAAAAACCAGTGCGGGTTGCATGCCCTCAAGTTCGGCCAGAGCAGCTGCCATGGGCGCAATCTGCCCGTCTGGCACGGCCAGCATCCACAGGTCTGCCGCTGGCATGGTTCGCAGCTCGGTGTGCGCTTGCCCCGTGCCGATGAAATCAACCGCCGCCTGGGCAGAACTGGCGTGGCGGGTCAGTACACCCTGCACCCGGTAGCCCGTGCTTTGGGCCAGCAAGCGCCCCAGCGTCTGCCCAACCCGCCCTGCACCCAAGATGTTGATCGATTGCATGTAAAAAATACTATCAAAAAAATAGCTGCTTGCGCTTATTTTAAAAGCGCTAGGCAGCTATTTCATATAAAAAGTGCAGGGCATATCAGCCCTGCTGAGGGTATCAGATCACTTTGGCAATGGATGCGCACACATAGTCAATGTTCTTGCTGTTGAGCGCAGCCACACACATACGACCTGTGTCGGTGCCATACACACCAAACTCATTACGCAGGCGCACCATCTGGTCTTTGGACAGGCCGGAGTAGCTGAACATGCCAATTTGTGTGGTGATAAAGCTCATGTCCTGGGTAATACCGGCAGCTTTCAGGCCATCCACCAGCTTCTGGCGCATGGCTTTGATGCGCACGCGCATATCGCCCAGCTCTTTTTCCCACAGCGCACGCAGCTCAGGCGTGTTCAACACCGTGGCCACCACCGCGCCGCCAAAAGTGGGCGGGTTGCTGTAGTTGGTGCGAATCACAATCTTCAGCTGGCTCAACACGCGTCCAGCTTCCTCTTTGTCGGTACACAACACACTCAATGCCCCGACACGCTCACCGTACAGGCTGAAGCTCTTGCTGAAAGAGGTGGCCACAAAAAACATCAGCCCAGCGGCGACAAACTTGCCTACCACCGCACCATCTTCGGCCAGACCGTAGCCAAACCCTTGGTAAGCCATGTCCAGGAACGGCACCAGGCCACGCGCCTTGACGGCGGCAATCACCTGATCCCACTGCGCAGGGCTGATGTCGTAGCCGGTTGGGTTGTGGCAGCAGGCATGCAACACCACGACGGTGCCCGCTTCTGCGGCATTCAGGTCAGCCAGCATGCCGTCAAAGTTCAGATTGCGGGTGGTTTCGTCGTAGTAGCGGTAGCTTTCCACCTTGAACCCGGCATTGGTGAACAGGGCGCGGTGGTTTTCCCAGCTCGGGTCGGAAATCAGCACCTTGGCTGCGGGGTTGAGCTTTTTCAGGAAGTCTGCGCCTACTTTCAGGCCGCCAGTGCCGCCCAGGGCTTGTACCGTGGCCACGCGGCCAGAGGTGACCGGCTCACTGTCGGTACCAAACACCAGTGATTTGACGGCCGTGTCATAAGCGGCAATGCCGTCAATGGGCAGGTAACCGTGTGGTTTGGGGGCATCCAGCATGGCTTTTTCAGCGGCCAATACACATTGCAGCAGGGGCAGCTTGCCATTGTCATCAAAGTAAACACCCACGCCCAGGTTCACTTTGGCTGGGTTGGTGTCGGCATTGAACTGTTCGTTGAGGCCCAAAATAGGGTCGCGCGGGGCCATTTCGACAGCGGAAAAGAGAGACATGGTGGGTTCCTGTTGGGAGTGGAGAAGAAGGAAGGTTGGCGAGAAAACTTGAAAGTGTGAAGCACTGTTCTGGTTTACCCGCATTTTATCGGGCGTTCGGGCTCAATTGGACGGGTCGTTGGATCCGGTTTGTGCGGCGATCTGCAACGCGACATCACGCCGGGGAAATGACTTTGAGCGCAAGTGGCTACGGTGGTCATGGAGTTCTTGCTGAGCTTGTGGCGGGTTCTGTTGATCTATTTTTATGAAGAATAAGGCTGTAGTGCTTGTGTAACTTGCGTAAGTTGCTATTAAATTAGGATTAAAAATTCGTTCAAATCAAGGTTGATGAAGTTGAGGTCGGCCAGCAAGCTGATGTGTCCATCCAACGCCACGTTGGCCGGGACGTGTTTTCTGACGATGACCTGCGTCTTCACGAGTGGGTCACGTTGGTGGTCACACCATCGCGCAACACGCATTACATTGAGAGTTGCCTGAAGCGTTTCCGGCAATTGGATAACATGACTGGTTGCCCCGACACCTTGATTGCCACGCCATGCCCGCACCGACCCCGATCACACTTGCCTCTGCCGATGATGCCGAACACGTTCGTACCGGCACCTTTGTCAGCTATCCTGATTCGCCGTTCGAGCTGTACCAGCCTTACCCCCCGGCAGGAGACCAGCCCGAAGCCATCCAGCAATTGGTGGACGGTGTCAACGATGGCGAGGTGTTCCAGATTCTGCTGGGGGTGACGGGCTCTGGCAAGACCTTCACCATGGCCAACACCATTGCCCGGTTGGGGCGGCCCGCCATTGTGTTTGCACCCAACAAAACGCTGGCGGCGCAGCTGTACAGCGAGTTCCGCGAGTTTTTTCCCAAGAACGCGGTGGAATACTTCGTCAGCTACTACGATTACTACCAGCCCGAGGCCTATGTGCCGCAGCGTGATTTGTTCATTGAAAAAGACAGCGCCATCAACGAGCACATCGAACAAATGCGCTTGAGCTGTACCAAGAGCCTGCTGGAGCGGCGCGATGTGGTGATCGTCGCCACCGTCTCGGCCATCTACGGCATTGGCCAGCCCGAGGCGTACCACCAGATGGTGATGACGCTGCGGGCCGGCGACAAGCTGGGCCAGCGCGACATGATTGCCCAGCTGGTGCGCATGCAGTACCAGCGCAACGATGTGGACTTTTCACGCGGTGCGTTTCGCGTGCGCGGCGACACCATCGACATCTTTCCGGCCGAACACTCCGAGATGGCGATTCGCGTGGAGTTGTTTGACGACGAGATCGAATCACTGCAACTGTTTGACCCGCTCACCGGGCGCATCCGGCAAAAGATTCCACGCTTTACCGTCTACCCCAGCAGCCATTACGTCACGCCCCGAGAGCAAGTGCTGTCTGCGGTGGAAGCTATCAAAATTGAACTCAGCGACCGGGTCAAAGAATTCGTCAGCCAGGGCAAGCTGGTCGAGGCGCAACGCCTGGAGCAGCGCACCCGGTTTGACCTGGAGATGCTCAGCGAGGTGGGCCACTGCAAGGGTATTGAAAACTACTCGCGGCACTTGTCTGGCTCGGCCCCCGGTGAGCCGCCTGCGACGCTGACCGATTATTTGCCCAAAGATGCAGTGATGTTTCTGGACGAATCCCATGTGTTGATTGGCCAGTTTGGTGGCATGTACAACGGCGACCGTTCGCGCAAGACCACGCTGGTGGAGTACGGTTTTCGTCTGCCCAGCGCGCTGGACAACCGGCCGCTCAAGTTTGAAGAGTTCGAGACCAAGATGCGTCAGGTGATCTTTGTCTCGGCCACGCCCGCACAGTGGGAAAAAGACCACGCGGGAAAGGTGGTGGAGCAGCTGGTGCGCCCCACCGGTCTGGTGGACCCCGAAGTCGAGGTGCGCCCAGCGACCTCCCAGGTCGATGATGTGCTGCAGGAAATCCGCATCCGCGTCGAGAAACACGAGCGTGTGCTGATCACCACCCTGACCAAACGCATGGCCGAACAGTTGACGGATTATTTGAGTGACAACGGTGTCAAGGTGCGCTATCTGCACAGCGACATTGACACGGTGGAGAGGGTGGAAATTCTGCGTGACCTGCGCCTGGGCACCTTTGATGTGTTGGTGGGCATCAACTTGTTGCGTGAAGGGCTGGACATTCCCGAGGTGTCGCTGGTGGCGATTCTGGATGCCGACAAGGAAGGTTTTTTGCGCTCCGAGCGCTCATTGATTCAAACCATTGGTCGTGCCGCCCGCAATCTGGAGGGCAGGGCGATTTTGTATGCGGACAAGATCACCGATTCCATGCAACGTGCCATTGGCGAAACCGAGCGTCGCCGGGTCAAGCAACTGGCGCACAATCAAAAGTATGGCATCACCGCCCGTTCCATCGTGAAAGAGGTGCGTGACCTGATTGATGGCGTATACAGCGAAAAAGCTGGCAAAGAGGCTGAAAAGCTGGAGCGTGACGCCATGCAGCGCGCCCAGGTGGAAGACATGAGTGAAAAAGATATTTCGCGTGAAATCAAGCGGCTTGAAAAACTCATGATGGAACACGCTCGTAATCTTGAGTTTGAAAAAGCGGCACGGGTGCGGGATCAACTGGCCATTCTGAAAGAGCAGGCTTTTGGTGCTGCGGGGAGTGATCGTTTGTCAGTGCTGGTGGCAGGCAAATAACCCTAAAAAATTAATTAAATAGTCTATTACCCGACTAAAACACTATGGTGTTGTGTATACTTGACAGCGTTAGTCAACTTAACGCATGCCTCAATCACTCTGATTTTTGCAGAGCCTGAGGTCAGGCCGATTAAGTGACCTGTTTTTACTGAACACCAGGAGTATTGTCATGCGCCTCACTACCAAAGGTCGTTTCGCGGTCACAGCGATGATTGATCTGGGCTTGCGCCAGTCGGCTGGCCCTGTCACACTGGCCGCCATCAGCCAGCGCCAGCAAATTTCCCTGTCTTATCTGGAGCAGCTTTTTGGCAAGCTTCGGCGTAATCAGTTGGTCGAGTCTACCCGTGGTCCAGGCGGCGGCTACACCTTGGCGCGTTCGCCTGCAGACATCACTGTGGCCGAGATCATCACCTCGGTGGATGAGCCGATGGATGCCACACAGTGCGGCGGTAAGGAAAACTGTCTGGGCGAAAACGCCCGCTGTATGACGCATGAGCTGTGGGCATCACTCAATGTCAAGATGGTGGAGTTTCTGGATTCGGTCAGTTTGCAAAAGTTGGTTGACGATCAAATCGCCAAAGGTTTTGAACTGGAAGAAAAGCCAACGCTCAAGCGGGCCATTTCCAGCATGCCAGTGATGCAGCCGATTCGTGTCAATGCACCCAATTCCGTGTTTGCGCTGGGTGCCAGTTTCGCCAAGATGTAACTGAAACCTTTCACCAAGAGAAACCTATGGACAGCACGCCACACTTTCCCATCTACATGGATTACAGCGCCACCAACCCCTGCGACCAGCGGGTGGTGGATGCCATGATTCCCTGGCTCCGTGAGCATTTTGGCAATCCCGCCTCGCGTAGTCACGCCTGGGGCTGGGAGGCCGAGGCGGCCATCGAAAAAGCACGTGAACAAGTGGCGGCCCTGATTGGGGCGGACCCTCGTGAAATTGTCTGGACCAGTGGTGCCACCGAATCCAACAACCTGGCCCTCAAGGGTGCGGCACATTTTTACCAAACCAAAGGCAAACACATCATCACCGTCAAGACCGAGCACAAAGCCGTGCTGGATACTTGCCGTGAGCTGGAGCGCCAGGGGTTTGAGGTGACTTATCTGGATGTGCAAGCGGACGGCTTGGTGAATCTGGAGTCCTTCAAGGCCGCGATTCGGCCAGACACCATTTTGGCCAGCGTGATGTTTGTCAACAATGAAATTGGTGTGATTCAAGACGTGGCGGCCATTGGTGCGATTTGCCGCGAAAAGGGTGTGATTTTCCATGTGGATGCTGCCCAGGCCACCGGTCGTGTGGCGTTTGATATCAGCAAGCTGCCCATTGATTTGATGAGCCTGACTTCGCACAAAACCTACGGCCCCAAAGGTATTGGTGCGCTGTTTGTGCGCCGCAAGCCGCGCATCCGTATTGAGGCCCAAATGCACGGTGGTGGTCATGAGCGTGGTATGCGTTCGGGCACCTTGCCCACGCACCAGATTGTGGGTATGGGCGAGGCCTACCGTATTGCCAAAGAAGAAATGGCCGCAGAGCTGGTCAAGATTCAGGCTCTGCATGACCGCATGGTCAAAGGGCTGCAAGACATTGAGCAAGTGTTCATCAACGGTCACCTGACGCAACGTGTGCCGCACAACCTGAACATCAGCTTCAACTATGTTGAGGGTGAATCCTTGATCATGGGCATCAAGGGTTTGGCCGTCAGCAGCGGCTCGGCCTGTACGTCGGCCAGTCTGGAGCCCAGCTACGTGCTGCGTGCACTGGGTCGCAGCGACGAGCTGGCTCACAGCAGCTTGCGCATGACGATTGGCCGCTGGACGACCGAAGAAGAAATTGACTACGCTGTCGCCACCATCAAGGAAAACGTGGCCCGCTTGCGGGAACTCAGTCCACTGTGGGACATGTACAAGGAAGGCATCGACATCAGCACCATCCAATGGGCTGAGCATTGAACTGACTTAAAGAGGTAAACAAAATGGCATATTCTGAAAAAGTGGTAGACCACTACGAAAACCCCCGCAATGTGGGCTCGTTTGATAAAGGTGACGAGTCAGTGGGTACCGGTATGGTGGGTGCACCAGCTTGTGGGGATGTGATGAAGCTGCAAATCAAGGTCAACCCCGAGACCGGCGTGATCGAAGACGCACGCTTCAAAACCTATGGCTGCGGCTCGGCTATTGCCTCAAGCTCGTTGGTCACTGAATGGGTCAAGGGCAAGACGCTGGATCAGGCTTCTGCATTAAAAAACAGTGAGATTGCCGAAGAACTGGCCTTGCCACCTGTCAAAATCCATTGTTCTATTTTGGCTGAGGATGCAATCAAGGCGGCGGTCAATGACTATCGTCAAAAACACACTCAAGGTCAACCGGCTTAAATTTCAAAACGCCCCTGGGCTTGAACCGGCCTTGGGGGTGATCCTTTGACGCAGACTTCGTAAAAACAAATCATGGCTATCACGCTGACCGAACCCGCTGCCCGGCATGTGACCCGCTATCTGACCAAACGTGGTCAAGGTGTGGGTGTGCGCCTGGGTGTCAAAACCACCGGGTGTTCCGGTATGGCCTACAAACTGGAATACGTCGACGAAATCGGCCCGGAAGACATGGTATTCGAAGGCTTTGGTGTGAAAGTATTGGTAGACCCCAAAAGCTTTGCCTACCTGGACGGTACCGAGCTGGACTTTGTGCGTGAAGGCCTCAATGAAGGCTTCAAGTTCAACAACCCAAAAGAACGTGACCGCTGCGGCTGCGGCGAATCTTTTCGTGTTTAAAGCTACTGCGCGAATGCCATGCGTCGTTGCGCGGTGCTCGAAATCCTCACGTACCGAAGTACGTTCCGGTTTCTGCGCTCCGGGCGCCTAGCCTGACATCCGCTCGCTACGCTTTTAATCACGAAAAGATCATGAAATCTCTCCAATCCAACGACTTTGAGCTGTTTGCTCTGGAGCCGCGCTTCCAGCAAGACCGTGCGGTGCTTGACGCGCGCTGGAAAGACCTGCAACGCCAGGCGCACCCGGACAAATTTGCTGACCAAGGCGCTGCCGCCCAGCGCGTGGCCATGCAATGGTCGGTGCGCATCAACGAGGCCTACCAGCGCCTGAAAGACCCGCTCAAACGCGCGGCCTACTTGTGCGAATTGCATGACGCACCTGTCAACGCAGAGAACAACACCGCCATGCCAGCCGCATTTTTGATGCAGCAAATGGAATGGCGCGAGGCCCTGGACGATGCCCATAGCGCCGAAGATTTAGAGAGAATCAGCCTCCAGTGCAGACAGGCTGTGCGCGAGGTGCTACAAAAAATAGAGCAACTGCTGGACCAGTCCAAGGACTACACCGCCGCCGTGGCGCAGGTCAGGGCGCTGATGTTCATTGAGCGATTTACCGCAGATGTCAACGCCCGGCTGGACCAACTCGATCTTTAAACAACTTGGTGGCGCACGCTGCTGCGCACTGCGTTCCGATACATAGCATGGCCTTACTTCAAATTTCCGAACCCGGGCAAACGCCTAACCCGCATGAGCGGCGCATCGCCATTGGCATTGACCTGGGCACCACCCATTCGCTGGTGGCCAGTGTGCGTCACGGCGTGGCCGAATGTCTGCCGGATGCACAGGGGCGGGTGATTCTGCCCTCGGTGGTGCGTTACCTGGCCGGTGGTGGCCGCCAGATTGGTGATGATGCCCTGGCCGGTGGTGTGGCTGACCCGGAAAACACCATTGCCTCGGTCAAACGCTTCATGGGGCGTGGCTTGAAAGACGTGGCCCTGGCCGCCAAGCTACCCTACCAGTTTGTCGATCACCCTGGCATGCTCGGCATTCAGACCGTGCAGGGCGAAAAATCTCCGGTCGAGGTGAGTGCCGACATTCTGGCCACTTTGCGTTACCGCGCCGAAGACACTTTCAACAGCGATTTGTATGGTGCCGTCATCACCGTGCCCGCTTATTTTGACGATGCCCAGCGCCAGGCCACCAAAGATGCCGCCCAACTGGCTGGCCTTAACGTGCTGCGCCTGATCAACGAGCCCACTGCCGCCGCCATTGCCTACGGACTGGACAACGCCAGCGAAGGGGTTTATGCCATTTACGACCTGGGTGGCGGCACGTTTGACATCTCCATCCTGCGCCTGACACAAGGTGTGTTTGAGGTGGTGGCCACCGGCGGTGACTCGGCTCTGGGTGGTGATGATTACGACCATGCGCTGGCCGATTGGGTGTTGATCCAAACCGGTGCCAAGGCGGCTCTTGCCACCGACAAAGCCGCCTTAAAAGCCGCTGCCCGTGCCTGCAAAGAAGCTTTGACTACTGCAGAATCAGTAGCATTTCACGCTGAATTGACGGGCGCTACAGTGCATTTTGATGTCAAAAGATCAGATTTTGAGGCCGCTACCCAATTCTTGACCGCGCGCACCCTGCAAGCGGTGCGCAAGGTGCTGCGTGATGCCCAGTTGGCTGATAACGAGGTCAAAGGTGTGGTGATGGTGGGGGGCTCTACCCGCATGCCGCACATTCAGCGCGCCGTGGGTGAGTTTTTTGGTCAAACCCCTTTGACCAATCTGAACCCGGACGAAGTGGTCGCGCTGGGTGCGGCCATTCAGGCCAACCAGCTGGCGGGCAACAACCCCGGTGGGGATTTGCTGCTGCTGGATGTGATACCGCTCTCACTCGGCATCGAGACCATGGGCGGCCTGACCGAGCGTATTGTGCTGCGCAACGAAACTATTCCCACCGCCAAAGCCCAGGACTTCACCACCTACATCGACGGCCAGACTGCGCTGGCACTGCATGTGGTGCAGGGCGAGCGTGATCTGGTGGCCGATTGCCGCAGCCTGGCGCGTTTTGAGCTGCGCGGTATTCCGCCCATGGCCGCTGGCGCCGCACGTATCCGGGTGACTTTCACGGTGGATGCGGATGGGCTGTTGAGTGTGTCGGCGCGTGAGCAAGGCAGTGGTGTTGAGGCGCAAATTGCCGTCAAACCCTCTTATGGTCTGGCCGATGACCAGATTGCCCGCATGCTGGCCGAGAGTTTCACCACTGCCGAGGCCGATATGCAGGCCCGCGCTGTGCTTGAGGCGCGGGTGGATGCGGACCGCATGATTCTGGCCACGGTGAGCGCCCTGAATGCGGATGGTGATTTGCTCAGTGATGGCGAACGCGCCGAGATTGACCGCCTGATGCAAGACGTGCAGGCTGCCCGCACACTCACCGATGCCAAAGCCATTGAAACCATCACGCTGGCCTTGGCCAAGGGCACCGAAGCCTTTGCCGCGCTGCGTATGAACCGTGGCATCCAGCACGCGCTGGCTGGCAAAAACATTGCAACCATTTAAGTAACAGGACCTTGCGGGTCAGACCACTTTGCACAACCAATGTGTTCTGACCCCAACCAATGACTATGCCCATCATCAAAATCCTGCCCCACGCCGAATACTGTCCCCAGGGCGCTGAAGTGAGCGCACCGGCGGGTACGTCCATTTGTGAAGCGCTGCTGGAGCACCACATCAACATCGAGCACGCCTGCGAGATGAGCTGCGCCTGCACCACCTGCCATGTGATCGTCAAGGAGGGTTTTGAGTCGCTGGCCCCGTCCGAGGAAGAAGAGGACGACCTGCTGGATCGCGCCTGGGGCCTGCAACCCAACTCGCGCCTGAGCTGCCAGGCCATTCTGGCGCAGAAAAATCTGGTGATCGAGATACCCAAATACTCCATCAACCACGCCAAAGAGAATCATTGAAACTTTGCAGGACAGATCTTTAGCGCTGTCCCCAATTGACTATGCGACAAATATTTCTCGACACCGAAACCACCGGTCTGTCTGCCGACAACGGTGACCGCATCATTGAAATTGGTTGCGTGGAGATGCTGCACCGCAAGCTCACTGGCAACAATCGCCACATTTATGTGAACCCTGGGCGTGACAGCCATGAAGAAGCACTCAAGGTGCACGGCATCACCACTGAGTTTTTGAAAGACAAGCCCAAGTTTTCGGAAATTGCCGAAGACCTGATGGACTATCTGAAAGGTGCGCATGTGGTGATCCACAACGCGCCGTTTGATCTGGGTTTTTTGAACATGGAGCTGGCCCTGCTGGGGCAGCCACCAGTGATGAGTGTGGTGGCCAGCATCACCGACACCCTGGTCATGGCCAAAGAGCTGTACCCCGGCAAGCGCAATTCACTCGATGCCTTGTGTGACCGGCTGGAAGTGGACAATTCGGGCCGTACCTTGCACGGTGCGTTGCTGGATGCCGAGCTGCTGGCTGATGTCTACATCAACCTCACCCGTGGGCAGGAAACCCTGCAGATGGACGATGCCTCGGCGCTGGATGCCAGTGGCAATAAACCGGCCGCCATGGATTTGAGTGGCTTTGTATTGCCGGTGATTCAAGCCAGCGAACAAGAGCTTGAGGGTCATGAAGTGGTGCTGGTGCAGATTGACAAAGAAAGCAAGGGCAAAACGGTCTGGCGCACGCTCAGTGCAGTCCAATAAGCTGCTCATTTGGAGCCGTAAACCAGTAACTGCTGCACGTCCAGAATGTGGATTTCCTTGCGGTCGATCTGGATCAGTTTTTGTGCTTCCAGGTCATGTAAGACGCGGGAGAAATATTCGGGGGTGAGTGACAGCCGCGAGGCGATGGTGCTTTTGTTGGCTGGCAGTGACACGGTGAGTGTGGTTTGTGCGCTGAGGCTGGACGCATCCACATCACGCAGCAAATAACCGATGAGTCGCTGCAACCCATTTTGCAAGGCATAACCTTCCACGTCTTGAATCAAGCCATGCAGGCGACGCGAAATACCTGCCAGCATGTGCAGGGCAAAGTGTGGGTCTTGCTCAATTTCGTTGTACACCCCTTTTTTGCTGACATTCACCAGCGTGGTGTCACACAGCGCCTGCGCACTCAAAATGTAAGGCTTGTTCAAAAAAACCAGTGCTTCCGCAAAACTCTGGCCTGGGCTGATGATTTCAATGACTTTTTCATGGCCCGCCTGCGACACCACAAACAGCTTGACCTGCCCTGAGACGACGATGTGGAAGGCCTCACAAGCATGGCCCACCATAAAAACCATGCCACCCTTGGGGTAAGTGGCGATCCGGCTGCTGGTGGCGATACGTGCCAGTTCTTCAGGGGACAGACCGCTGAACAAGGGGGAGCTGGCCAAAAAATGCGGCATGTTGAAAAAACGGGTGTTCATGATCTGGCTCAGGCAAGGTTGACGGCCTGGCCCAACGTGTCAAACGCGATCATGTTGGCAAATGAGCCGAGTTTGATGGCCTCCACCATACGCTCCAGCACGGGTTCGGCGGCTTCACTGGTGGGTGGTTTTTCTCCCTGGCCAGACAGTGTGCTGACAAAAACAACTTGCCAGCGGGGGCCAAACTGGCCGGCTTCATGTGCCAGGCGTTCAAAGTTGCCAATTTCATCCGGGGTTTTATCCACACACATGGCTGGCACCAGTGCACCGCCTTCGCCTTGCGCAAATTCAGCACGCTGTTGTGGCGTGGCATCGTCAGGCAACTCGGCGCTGGCAAACACCAGCAGCAGGCGCTGGCCTTGTGGCTGCTCACAGGCGGCCAGTAAAAGATCATCAAAGTTTGAAATGGTCATGAGGTTTATCTCGTGTTGTATGCCGCATCAATTTCATTGAATATGGGCTCTGAAAGATGTTCAAGATAGGGGCCGTTACCGCTGTGTGATGCTGTTGAAGCAGGAATGAAGTGACCACTTTTGACATCAAACACATGTACTTCGCCATCCTCTAGCACATAGTGCCAACCATGCAGCGTTAATAGACCGGCTTCAACCTGTGAGCGCACCATGGGGTAACCCATTAACCGTTCCAGTTGCAAGACCACCGCACGTTGTTCCGTTCGGCGCAGGGCCTCTGGTGTGACCTGTACCGGTAACACCGCTTCACGGCCCAATCCCAGCCAGACCGCCAGATTTTTGGCTTCTGGATCAACTTCTTCGTACAGGGCACGAATACCGCCGCAATGGGAATGCCCACACACCACAATACGTTCAACTTTCAGGTTCAGCACCGCGAACTCAATCGCTGCGGAGGTGCCGTGGTAACCGGCTGAGCCGTCATAAGGGGGAACAAAGGCCCCCACATTACGCACCAGAAAAAGCTCGCCTGGGCCCATACCTGTCAAAAGATAGGGTACCAGACGTGAATCCGAGCAACCAATAAACAAAATGGTGGGGTGCTGGCCGTCGGTGACCAGGGACTGAAACTGTTCCTGTACGCCCGGAAAGGTATGGTCATGGAAACGGCGAAGGCGTTCTAGCAGATCGTCTGGCATACCATTTCCATCCTTCTGATTGAGACAGTAGGTGAACCTACTGTACCAGTGCAGACTCCGCGCAGTCCAGTTCCAGTCCGACAAGTTGTGCCTCTGCGGCCAATAGACTCAGGTATTGGCGCAGTGCTGTGACAAAGGTTTGTTGTTTCAGCGTCATGGCCACCGCACCTTGAACCGATTCAAACGCTTGTGCCACACCCGGCTGGCGGCCCAGGATTTCCACCACGTGCAGGCCAAAACGGCTGTGTACCAAACGGGGCAATACGCCAATTTCCTTGTGACCAAACAGTTCCTTGGCAAACTCTGGCGCACAGTCAGACGTGCTCAACCAGCCTAATTGACCACCTTCTGCACCACTGGGGCAGTTGGACAAATGGCGGGCCTGCTTGGCAAAAACATCTTCTGTGTTTTTGCCGTCGTGGCAGCGCACATTCAGCAGCGTGGCTTCGGCCTGTTTGCGCAAGGCATTCAGATCCACGCCAGGGGTGACGGCAAACAAAATATGGCGTACCTCCACACGCTCACCGGTGGTGTAGGTCGCCTGGTTGGCTGCATGGTGGCGGCGGCAGGCCTCTTCAGAGGGCTCCGTCACCAGCACTTCTTGCTCCAGCAGCGCCTCAATGGCTTGTGAGGCAGCTTCACTGAGCACGCCATCTGTGCCAGGTGTGTCGCTGGCGGCCAGCAAGCCTTTTTGAATGGCGGTCTGGCGCAGCAGTTCCGAATAGGCCCGCTGGTGCAGGGTGTCGGTGTCCAGCACTTCATCCGGGCGTCTAATCGTCACCCCATTAATGGTAGCCAAATCGACCTCTAGCGTTTGATCTGATTGCATAAGGTGCTCCTTAAACCGTAGTTTTTGGTTGGTTACGACCGGCCGGCACATTCAGGCGACGGGCCCGCACCACCTGGTAGGGGCGCAGCAGGTAAGCCACTGAACCAAAGCCGCTCCAGACGTGAACCAGACGGGTGAACGGGAAGATCAGGAAGATGCTCATGCCGAGGAACATGTGGGCTTTGAAGATCAAGCCGGCTTCGGTCAGCAGTTCGGTGGCACCGGGTTGGAAGGTGACGATGGCCTGCGCCCAACCGGCCAGTTTCATCATCATGCTGCCGTCCATGTGCTGGGCTGACAGCGGCACGGTGGCCAGGCCCAGTGCCAATTGCAGCCACAACAGCACCAGCAGCACGATGTCACTGGTTTTGGAGTTGATGCGAATACGTGGTTCGCTCAGGCGGCGGTGCAGCAAAAGCGTCACCCCCACAAAACCCAGCAGCCCGGCCAGGCCACCGCTGACCATGGCCATCAGTTGCTTGTTGCCTGCGCTGATGAAGTGTTCATACACAAAGTGTGGGGTCAGCATGCCCACGGTGTGGCCAAAGAACAGGAACAACACACCAATGTGAAACAGGTTGCTGCCCAGCCGTAGCTGCCCCATTTTCAGCATTTGTGAGGAATCGCTTTTCCAGGTGTACTGGTCACGGTCAAAGCGCAGCAGGCTGCCCGCTACAAACACCACAAAGGCGATGTAGGGGTAGAGGCCGAACAAGAAGTGGTCAAGGGTGTTCATAGTGGAGCTCCTGCAGTGGCGTTGGCAGCTGCGCTGGTACGGGCGGTTGCCGCATCGGTTTTGACGAAGTGAATAGGTTGGGGTTGATCAGGTTTGCCCTGGCCTTTGACGGAACAGCCGTCAAACACCACGGGTTCTTCCCAGGCAGCATCGAGTGACTCATCGGCAGCCACCTTGACCGCTTGCGCCTTTTCACCACTGAGCTCAATCAGGGTGCCGAGCACCGTGGCGTAAGGTGTGTTGCGTTGTTGCAGGGCGCTGAAGATGGCGTTGAGGATGTGGGCCATTTCGCCCAAAAAGGCCCGTGCTTCCTGGGGCGGTTGGGTGGAGGCATACTCAAGCACGACCGGCAGGTAGTCGGGCAGTTCGCCTTCGGCCAGAAACAGCCCGGCTTTTTCATAGGTCTGGGTCAGGTCAATCATGGCGGGGCCGCGGTCACGGGAATCCCCGTGCACATGCTCAAACAGATGTAATGAGGTGGCATGTCCGCGGTCAAACAGCTCGACGTAATCGGCTTCAATTTGCAGCGTGTCCCCCTGCGCGATGTTGTCCATCAAGGTAAACAACTCGGCCTGGCGTGAGCGGGTCACCGCCTGCTCGGACTGTATGGCAGCACGCATGTCAGCCAGGTCAGCGCGCAAAGTCGCATTCGGGTAAGACAGCAGCCGTGCCAGCACGCGCAGGCTGCGCGACATGCCGGTGATGTTGGAGATAAGTGACATGTTCAGACCTCCGCTTGAATAGGAATGGTGCGGCGTTTGGTGCCGCCAAACAGACTGGCCTCGCTGGCGCCGTCCGAGCAGCCGTTGCCAAAACTGAAGCCGCAGCCACCGCGCACGTCAAAGGTGTTTTCGGCGTATTCGCGGTGGGTACTGGGAATCACAAAGCGGTCTTCGTAATTGGCAATCGCCATCACGTGGTACATCTCTTCCACTTCCCGCTGCGTCATTTGCACCTGTTGCAGTGCAGCCGTGTTGATGCGGCCTTCAACGTGTTTTTCACGTTGGTAGGCGCGCATGGCCAGCATACGCTCCAGGGCACGTTCTACCGGGAAGGTATCACCTGCAGTGAGCAAATTGGCCAGGTACTTGACCGGAATACGCAGTTGCTTGACATCGGGAATCTGGCCGTTGATGCCAATGTCACCGGCGTTGGCGGCCGCGCTGATCGGGGACAGTGGGGGCACATACCAGACCATTGGCAGCGTGCGGTATTCGGGGTGCAGCGGCAGGGCCACCTTCCATTGCACCGCCATTTTGTAGACCGGGCTGTTGCGTGCGGCTTCCATCCATTTGTCAGGAATGCCGTCGATGCGGGCTTGCTCAATGACTTTCGGGTCATTCGGGTCGAGAAAGATGTCGAGTTGGGCCTGGTACAGGTCACGATCACGCTCCACGCTGGCAGCTTCCTGAATACGGTCTGCGTCATACAGCAGCACACCCAGGTAGCGGATGCGGCCGACACAGGTCTCCGAGCACACGGTGGGCTGGCCGGCTTCAATACGCGGGTAGCAGAAGATGCATTTTTCCGCCTTGCCGCTCTTCCAGTTGTAGTAAATCTTCTTGTACGGGCAGCCGCTGATACACATGCGCCAGCCGCGGCATTTGTCCTGGTCAATCAGCACAATGCCGTCTTCTTCACGCTTGTAGATCGAGCCGGACGGGCAGCTGGCCACACATGCCGGGTTCAGGCAGTGTTCACACAGGCGCGGCAGATACATCATGAAGGTGTTTTCAAACTGGCCGTAGATGTCTTTCTGGATGTCGTCAAAGTTCTTGTCTTTGCTGCGTTTGGCAAATTCGCCACCGAGGATTTCTTCCCAGTTCGGGCCCCATTCAATTTTTTCCATACGCTGGCCGGTGATCAGGCTGCGCGGGCGGGCGGTGGGCACGGCTTTGGAGGCGGGCGCACTTTGCAGGTGTGCGTAGTCAAAGGTGAACGGCTCGTAGTAGTCGTCAATCTGCGGCAGGTTGGGGTTGGCGAAGATTTTCATCAACAGCTTCCACTTGGCCCCCTGGCGTGGCTCAATCTGGCCATTGGTCTTGCGAATCCAGCCACCGTTCCATTTGTCCTGGTTTTCCCACTCTTTGGGGTAGCCAATGCCGGGTTTGGTTTCCACGTTGTTAAACCAGGCGTATTCCATGCCGGGGCGGCTGGTCCAGACGTTTTTGCAGGTGACTGAGCAGGTGTGGCAACCAATACATTTGTCCAGGTTGAGCACCATGCCGATTTGGGCGCGAATTTTCATCAAATTTCTCCTTAAGCGTGGGTGGCTGCGGGTTCACTGGCCGAGCCTTCGTCGTCCAGCCAGTCCACCTTGTTCATCTTGCGCAACACCACGAATTCGTCGCGGTTGGTGCCAATGGTTCCGTAGTAGTTGAAACCGTAGCTGAACTGGGCGTAGCCGCCAATCATGTGGGTCGGTTTCAGCACAATGCGGGTCACCGAGTTGTGAATGCCGCCACGACCACCGGTGATTTCAGAGCCGGGGATGTTGACCAGTTTTTCCTGGGCGTGGTACATCAGGCACATGCCGTTGCGCACACGCTGGCTGACCACCGCACGGGCGGTTAACGCGCCGTTCAGGTTAAACAGCTCGATCCAGTCGTTGTCCACAATGCCTGCGGCCTTGGCATCGTCTTCACTGATCCACACGATCGGGCCACCACGGCTGAGCGTCAACATGTGCAGGTTGTCGCTGTAAGTGCTGTGAATACCCCATTTCTGGTGCGGTGTGATGAAGTTCAGCGCAATTTCCTTGTTGCCGTTGGGCTTGACACCCTGGATACCGTGGGTGGTTTTCAGGTCTACCGGTGGCCGGTAGCTGCTGAAGCCCTCACCAAACGCATTCATCCATGGGTGATCCATGTAGAACTGCTGACGCCCGGTCAGGGTGCGCCATGGAATCATCTCGTGCACGTTGGTGTAACCGGCGTTGTACGACACGGTTTCACTCTCGATGCCGCTCCAGGTGGGGCTTGAGATGATCTTGCGTGGCTGTGCCTGAATGTCGCGGTAACGGATTTTTTCGTCTTCGCGGTGGATGGCCAGGTGGGTGTGGTCCAGTCCGGTTTGTTGGCCCAGGGCTTCCCAGGCCTTCACCGCCACGTGGCCATTGGTTTCGGGGGCGAGTTGCAGAATCACTTCGCAGGCATCAATGTCGCTCTCGATCTTGGGCATGCCGCAGGTCACGCCCGCATCGGTGACCAGGCCGTTGAGTTCACCCAGTTGCTTGACCTCAACCTGGGTGTTCCAGCTGATGCCTTTGCCACCATTACCGATCTTGTTCATCAGTGGGCCCACCGCGGTGAAACGCTTGTAGACGTTGGGGTAATCACGTTCGACCACGGTGAAACTGGGGGCAGTTTTTCCGGGAATCAGGTCAATCTCGCCGGTTTTCCACTCTTGCACACCAAAAGGTTGCGCCAGCTCGCCAGCCGAGTCGTGCATGATGGGGGTGAGCACCATGTCGCGCTCCACGCCCAGGTGACCAATACACAGCTCACTGAACTTCTTGGCAAAACCTTTGTAGATTTCCCAGTCACTGCGCGACTGCCAGGCTGGGTCGACGGCAGCACTCAAGGGGTGAATGAACGGGTGCATGTCACTGGTGTTCATGTCGTTCTTTTCATACCAGGTGGCGGTGGGCAGCACGATGTCCGAGTACAGGCAGGTGGTGCTCATGCGGAAGTCCAGCGTCACCACCAGATCGAGCTTGCCCTCGGGAGCCTGGTCGTGCCACACCACCTCTTTCGGGCGGCCTTCTTCAGCGCCCAAGTCTTTACCCTGCACACCATGGGTGGTGCCCAGCAAGTGTTTCATGAAGTATTCGTGGCCTTTGCCGCTGGAGCCCAGAATGTTGGAGCGCCAGACAAACATGTTGCGTGGCCAGTTGTTGGGGTGATCCGGGTCTTCGCAGCTCATGGTTTGGCTGCCGTCTTTCAGGCCCTGAATCAGGTAGTCCTTGGGCTCCAAGTTGGCCTTTGCGGCATCACGCACCAGTTGCAGTGGGTTGGTCTTGAGTTGCGGTGCACTGGGCAACCAACCCATGCGCTCGGCGCGCACGTTGTAGTCGATCATGCTGCCGCCAAATTTGGTTTTGTCGGCCAGCGGCGACAGGATTTCATCGACACCCACGGTTTCATAACGCCACTGATCGGTGTGGGCGTAGAAAAAGCTGGTGCCGTTCATTTGCCGGGGCGGACGAATCCAGTCCAGCGCAAAGGCCAGCGCCGTCCAGCCGGTTTGCGGGCGCAGTTTTTCCTGGCCCACATAGTGCGCCCAGCCGCCACCCGACTGACCAATACAACCACACATCATCAGCATGTTGATGACACCGCGGTAGTTCATGTCGGCGTGGAACCAGTGGTTCATGGCAGCACCAATGATCACCATCGATTTGCCATGGGTTTTGTCGGCGTTTTCAGCAAACTGGCGCGCCACGGTGATGAGCTGTTCACGGGGTGTGCCGGTGATGCGTTCCTGCCAGGCTGGGGTGTAGGGCGTGTCGTCGTTGAAATCCTTGGCCGCCATTTCACCCGCCAGGCCGCGGGCCACGCCGTAGTTGGCCACTTGCAGGTCAAACACGGTGGCCACCAAGGCCTCACGCTGGTCACCTTCTTTGCCGAGTGCAATACGTTGCACCGGCACGGTGCGCACCAGCACATTGTTGGCTGCATCACCGGTGGCGTTGTTGGGGAAGTGTTCGCTGACGATGCCGCCAAAGTAGGGAAAACCGACCTTGGCGGTCTCGCTGCTGGCAGCATCACCTTCCATCACCGTGAGTTTGAGCTTGACATCGGTGCCATGGCGGGCTTCTTTGGCTTGCAGGTTCCATTGGCCGGCATCAGCCCGGCCGTCTGGGCCCCAGCGGAAACCAATGGCACCATTGGGCAGCACCACTTTGCCACTCATGTCCAGCGCCACGGTTTTCCACTCGGGGTTGTTGGCTTGGCCGAGCTTGCCATTGAAGTCGCTGGCACGTACATAGCGATCCGGCACCATGATGGTTTCACCGCTGGGCAGGGTTTGCTCTTTGAGCATCACCAGCATCGGCATGTCGGTGTAGCGGCGCACGTAATCGTCAAAGTAGGTGCTGCGCTCACCCTTGTCCGGAAAGTAGAACTCTTTCAGAATCACATGGCCCATGGCCATGGCCACGGCGGCATCGGTACCTTGTTTGGGCTTCATCCAGATGTCGGACAGTTTGGCCACTTCCGAATAGTCGGGGGTGACTGCTACGGTCTTGGTGCCTTTGTAGCGCACTTCGGTGAAAAAGTGAGCATCGGGCGTGCGGGTTTGCGGGATGTTGGAACCCCAGGCAATGATGTAGCTGCTGTTGTACCAGTCGGCCGACTCGGGCACGTCGGTTTGCTCGCCCCAGACTTGCGGGCTGGACGGGGGCAGGTCGCAGTACCAGTCGTAAAAGCTGATCGGCACGCCACCAATCAACCCCAGGTAGCGGCTGCCGGCGGCGTAAGACACCATCGACATGGCCGGGATAGGCGAAAAGCCAACGATGCGGTCAGGCCCGTGTTGTTTGATGGTGTAGATGTTGGCTGCAGCCACCATCTCGTTGACTTCGTCCCAGCCCGAGCGCACAAAACCACCCATGCCGCGCTGGGTTTGGTAACTCTTGCGCTTGGCATCAGATTGGGCAATCGAGGCCCAGGCTTCAACCGGAGCCTGGGTTTGGCGGGCTTCGCGCCAGAGTTTCAGCAGACCACCACGCACCATCGGGTATTTGACGCGGTTGGCACTGTACAAATACCAGCTGTAGCTGGCACCGCGGGCGCAGCCGCGGGGTTCATGGTTGGGCATGTCCCAGCGGGTGCGGGGGTAGTCGGTTTGCTGGGTTTCCCAGGTGACGATGCCGCCTTTGACGTAAATCTTCCAGGAGCATGAGCCGGTGCAGTTCACACCGTGGGTGGAGCGCACGATCTTGTCATGTGCCCAGCGGTCGCGGTAAGCGGCTTCCCAGGTGCGGTCTTCACCGGTGGTGACGCCGTGTTCACCCGAGAAGGATTCTCTGGGTTGTGAGAAATAAGTGAGTCGATCAAGAAAGTGGCTCATGGGTGTCCTCTTAAAAAATTCATATAAAAACAGGCTGTAGCGCTTATTTCGTATGAGTAAGTAGCTATTAAAAATGTAGTAAAAACGGATGAAGGCTGGGGTCCAATTTCCGCCGGAACGTGCTGCTTGGGCATGGCATCACTGTAGGTTTGGCGCCTGCTGGTGGCTATCCTTCTAAGGTACAGTTCTCGCAGCTCTGTAGAACTAGGAACGTGTTCACCCGGGTAGTTCGTAAGAACTAGGTGTGTAGGGCAAGGCTTGCAAGCTGGAGTGCAGAAGCAGGTTTGGGTAAGCCGATATTTATTGGATAAATGAGCTTCTAGCGCTCGTATTTATTGCGTAAGAAGCTATAAATTAGATAGTAACCAGACATGATCTCAAACACCAACCTGCTGCAAAACCTGGCGTAAATGAGCGCGCCTCAACTGCGCCGCCTGCTCACCGAACACCTGACCAAGCAAAAGCTTGGGCTTTATTGGGAGTCCAGCGCCATGGAGCGTGATGCGGCGTTGAATGCCAACATCGTGCTGGTCAGCACAAGCTGTGCTCAAGAACGAAATCGATGTGTTTGCGCAGGATGCACACAACCGGCCAGTGGGAGATGGGTTCAGTACGGCACGGCTGGATGCCACTTATGAGTTCAACACCCAGGAGTTGGCGTTTGCCAAGGCGCTTGATCGTGCTGACTTTGTGGCCTGGTGGCATCGCAACCCTCTGGCTAAGCCCTACAGCATTGCCTGGATGCGCGCAGATAGCCGCAACATGTTTTACCCCGACTTTGTGGTGTGCTTACAGCATGAGCCTGGTGAGGAACCCATGATTCGGCTGGTAGAAACCAAGCATGTTCTCAAGGATGCCAACCGCAAGGCAAGGCATCAGTCCAATACTTACAGCAAGCTGCTGTTTTTGACCAAGGATGCCCAGCGTTTCAAGATCGTGCAAGATGATGGCAGCCTGGGCGAAGTGGTTGACTTGGATGACCTGACCCGACTGCGGCAGTGGATGCGAGACACTGCACCTGTTGACATGGTGAGTTAAATTGGCCTGTGGTGCTTATAAAGCATGCGTAGACAGCTATCAATTTTGAAAAAATCAACATCAAGCCGGGTGAGCGCAGCACAGGCCAACGCTGCGTTGGTCAAGGGTTCCTGATTTCTGAGTCTGCACGCAGGTAAAACCACCAGTTCAGCACCAGACACAGGGCGTAGAAGATGGCAAAACCATACATGGCGGTTTGGGGTGTGCCCGCCTTGATTTGCGCACCGATCACCACTGGGGCAATGAAAGCACCGTAAGCCGCCACGGCGGAAGTCCAGCCCAGTACCGGGCCAGCTTGCTGGCGGTCAAAAATCATGCCCACGGTACGGAAGGTGGAACCATTGCCGACACCGGTGGCGGCAAACAGCAAGACAAACAACCACATGAAGGTGGAGAAATACTGCTCAGGCGTGGCCGAACCGTAGGCTTGCATCATCACGTAACCCACACCTACCGAGGCACCGACCATGATCACCGAGATGATTTGAGTCACGATGGAGCCACCCACTTTGTCCGAGATCCAGCCGCCGATGGGGCGTGTCAATGCGCCGACAAAAGGCCCGATCCAGGCGTAAGTCAAGGCCGACGGTGCATTCGGATTTTTCAGTGTGTGCTGCATGACACCGTTGGCATCTGGAATGTGGTTAACCCCAAAAATCACAGTGATGGCCAAGGGCAGGGCCAGAGCAAAACCAATGAAGGAGCCAAAAGTGACCAAATACAACGCGGTGAGAACCCAGGTGTGTTTGTTGCTGAAAATGGCGAATTGTTTGGTGATGTTGTCTTTCATCTCACCAAACGCGGTGACTTTGAGCACCATCAAACTGCTCACAATGATGAGCGGCATGGCCAGCCACATGTTGAGCAAGCCCAGCCCGGTCGGCTTGGGCAGGTACAAGTACAAGCCCACCGCTGCGGGCACAAACGACAAGGTGTAGAGCCAGGTGATTTTGAAGAAGGCCACCACCAGGTTGCCGGTGTTGGGGGACACTGTTTTCAGGTTGTTCATGCCAAAAAAGCACAAAACGGACAGCGGCACCAGGGACAACACCCAGGCGAAGCCCGCGTTTTGAATCCAGGTGGGCGTGCCTGCGGCGATTTTTCCGAAAATCCAGCCGCTGTCCTTCACCAGCGCCATGGACTCACCGCCCCAGCTGCCAAACAAACTCATGGTCATCACCAGTGGGATCACCACTTGCATGGTGGTGACGCCAAAATTGCCCAGACCCGCATTCAATCCCAACGCGGTACCTTGCAGGCGCTTGGGGAAGAAGGTGCTGATGTTGGACATGGAGCTGGCGAAATTGCCGCCACCCACACCTGACCAGAGGGCCATCAGTTGAAAGGTCCACAGTGGCCATTCTTTGTGCTGCAACACGATGCCGGTGCCAATCGCCGGGGCCAACAGCATGGCCGTTGTTACCAGGATGGTATTGCGACCACCTGCGATG
This sequence comes from Rhodoferax lithotrophicus, assembly GCF_019973615.1. Classification (GTDB taxonomy): domain Bacteria; phylum Pseudomonadota; class Gammaproteobacteria; order Burkholderiales; family Burkholderiaceae_C; genus Rhodoferax; species Rhodoferax lithotrophicus. The sequence goes on from NZ_AP024238.1 coordinate 1,794,553, forward strand.
CGAATCAAAAATGATGCAGGAATACGCATGGTGGCCCCCGCCAGGCCTGAAATGGCGGTCAGTGTGAACAGTTCCGCCTGAGTGAACGGAAAGCCCAGATTAAGCATTTGCACCGTGATGATGCCCCACATGCCCCAGACGGCAAAGCCGCATAACAGGCTTGGAATGGAGATCCACAGGTTGCGGTAGGCAATTTTTTTACCGGTTTTTTCCCAAAATTTTTCGTCTTCAGGTTGCCAGGTGGCGATGTCAGCGCCCGATGCTTTTGGAGTGCTCATAGGTTCTTTCAAGTTGGAAAAATCAGTGTTGCAGGGCAGTGGCTTTCGCCCGGGAGCCCATGTAGTCTTTGTTGCGCACTTCGGTCCAGTACATCCAGATCAGCGAGACCCAGACCACACCGTACATCAGCATGAAGGCGCTGGAGCGGATACCGGTCAGATCCATCAAGCCGCCAAACATGATGGGCAACAAGAAGCCGCCCATGCCACCGGCCAGACCCACAATGCCGCTGACGGCACCAATGTTGTGGGGGTAGTCATCGCTGATGTACTTGAAGACACTGGCTTTGCCAAAGGCCCAGGCCACCCCCAGGGTGAACATCAGAATGGTGAATAAATAAACGTTCAGCCCGATATGGAAAGTCTGCGGTCCGCTTACCGTTGTAATGGTGAGGTCGGTTTGCGGGTAGCTCAGCAAAAACAGGCAGATCCAGCTGATCCACAACACCCACCAGGTCATTGAATGTGCACCGTATTTGTCAGACAGCCATCCACCCACGGCACGCAAGACACCGCCGGGTAATGAGAAACAGGCGGCCAGCAAAGCGGCGGTGCGGATATCCAGACCAAACTCACCCACGTAGTACTGCACCATCCACAACGACAAGGCCACGTAGCCGCCAAACACGATGCTGTAGTACTGGCAATATTTGAAGACGGTGGGGTCTTTCAGGGCTTTGAGTTGTGCCAAGAAGGGCACCTGCTTGGCGGCGTGGTGGGCCGGGTCACTGTGTGAAAACAACCAGAACAGAATCACCGTGCCCAACATGATCATGGCGTACACCTTGGGCACCATGGTCCAGCCAAAACCCACCACCAGAGCGGGGGCCACAAATTTGTTGACTGCCGAGCCAGCATTCCCCATGCCGAAGATACCCATGGCAAAGCCTTGCTGTTTTTTGGGGAACCAGCGGGCCACATAAGGCGTGCCCACCGAGAACGATCCGCCTGCCAGGCCGACAAACAGGCCAATCACCAGGTAGTGCCAATAGGCGGTGGCGTAAGTCATCATCCAGATGGCGGGCACGGTACAGGTCATCAACACGGCAAACACAATGCGCCCGCCAAACTTGTCTGTCCAGATGCCCAGCGGCACGCGAATCAGCGAGCCGGTCAGCACTGGCATGGCCATCAACAAACCGGACTGGGTTGAGTTGAGATCCAACGCTTTTTTGATCGGAATGCCGATCACTGCAAACATCATCCACACCATAAAACACACGGTGAAGGCGAAGGTGCTGACGATCAGCACAGACAGGGCTTGCCCTTTCTTGGTCATTTCAAAAACTCCTTTTGGTTGCCAAGACTGTAGGTTTTGCCTGTGGGTTGGGGTATCCCTCTGTGGAACGGTTTTGCCTGCTCTCTAGAACTATGTGTGTCTGGACTCAGCTAGTTCTGAAGAACTATATGGGGTGAAAGTTGACGTAGGTTAAGTTTTTTCTTATTTGATTCATATAACATGAATGTTTTAATATTTACCGAGAAATAACCTATGACATCTTGTGCAACCGGTCACGTGACCCTTGATGCGATTTACCCTTTTGATGCCCGTGGTGTGGCCAAACGGTTCCGCCATGCCGCTATTTTTGGCGCACTGGACGCGTTGCGGCCTGGTGAAACCATGCGCTTTTGTAATGACCATGACCCGATTCCCTTGCTGCAGCAGCTCAATGCACGTTATGGCAACGCGGTGTCGATTCAATACGTTCAGCGTGAACCTGGCGCGATCGTGATTGACTTCATATGTGTGGATTGATGACCAGGAGCTAGTGAGCGTATCCGCATGTCGTTTCAATACTTACTTCACAGGAGTCCCATGTAATGAACCAAGTCAAAGCCAGTGGTTTTACCAAGCAGATGGCCCGCAACATGTTTTATGGCGGGTCGGTTTTCTTTATCTTTGTTTTCGCGGCACTGATCTTTGACAGCGAACACAAAATTCCGCAGCGATCCAATGTCGAAGCCATCAACCCATCCGTGGTACGTGGCAAGCATCTTTGGGAAACACGCAATTGCATCGGCTGCCATACCTTGTTGGGTGAAGGTGCCTACTTTGCGCCGGAGCTGGGTAATGTCTACAAGCGCCGTGGCCCCGATTTCATCAAGGCCTGGATTGCCGCCCAGCCGACCCACATACCTGGGCGTCGCCAGATGCCGCAGTTCAACTTCACGGAACAGCAGATGAATGATCTGGTGGAGTTTTTGCGCTGGACCGGCAATGTCAATACCGAAAACTGGCCACCCAATATCGAAGGCTGATCGTTCAAGCAGAACTGAATACACAAGGAACATTCCATGCAAGCGATAACTCTCAAATACAAGTCCCAAGGGGTTGCGAAGTACTACTTCGTGGCTGCCTTGGCGCTGTTTACAGCCCAGATCATTTTTGGCATTACCCTGGGACTGCAATATGTCATTGGTGATCTGGCCTTTCCGTACATCCCGTTCAACCAGGCCCGCATGGTGCATACCAACCTGCTGATCGTCTGGTTGCTGTTTGGCTTCATGGGCTCGGCTTATTACCTGGTACCCGAAGAAGCTGAGACTGAGCTTTACAGTCCCAAACTGGCCATGGTGCTGTTCTGGGTGTTTCTGGTGGCTGGTGCCTTGACCATCGTTGGTTACCTGGCGGTGCCTTATGCCAAGTTGGCAGAGTTGACCGGTAATGAGTTGCTAGCCACCATGGGGCGCGAGTTTCTGGAGCAGCCGTTGCCGACCAAGGTGGGCATTGTGATTGTTGCGTTGGGCTTTCTTTTCAACATCAGCATGACCGTGCTCAAAGGCCGCAAGACCAGCATTTCTCTGGTGCTGCTGATGGGCCTGTGGGGCCTGGCGCTGATGTTCCTGTTCAGCTTTGTGAACCCCGACAACCTGGTGCGCGACAAGATGTACTGGTGGTTTGTGGTGCACCTGTGGGTGGAAGGTACGTGGGAACTGATTCTGGGTGCCTTGCTGGCGTTTGTATTGGTCAAGACCACAGGCGTGGATCGTGAAGTGATCGACAAATGGCTGTATGTGATCATTGCCATGGCATTGATTACCGGCATTTTGGGTACCGGCCACCACTTCTTCTTCATTGGCTTGCCGGGTTACTGGCTGTGGGTGGGCAGTATTTTCTCTGCCATGGAGCCGATCCCCTTCTTCATGATGACGGTGTTTGCCTTCAATATGGTGCAGCGCCGCCGCCGCGACCATGCCAACCAGGCTGCGCTGTTGTGGGCCGTGGGTTGCTCGGTCGTGGGATTTTTGGGCGCTGGTCTGTGGGGCTTCATGCACACACTCGCACCCATCAATTACTACACCCATGGCACACAAATTACTGCCGCACACGGTCATCTGGCGTTTTATGGTGCGTACGTGATGGTGGTGATTGCCATGATCAGCTACGCCATGCCCACCTTGCGGGGCCGTGAGGCCAACAGCCGTCGTGCGCAAAATTTCGAGATGTGGTCGTTTTGGATTATGACCATCAGCATGGGCTTGATGGTGCTGGCCCTGACGGGTGCGGGTATTTTGCAAGTCTGGTTGCAACGCATACCTACCGAAGGTGCCATGTCGTTTATGGCCACACAGGATCAACTGCGCTTTTTCTACTGGTTGCGGGTGGCGGGTGGTGTCGGTTTCCTGCTTGGGCTGCTGAACTATCTGTACAGCTTCTTTGCTGCTCCCGGTGCGGATGAAGACGAAGTGAGTGTGCCTAACGGTACCCTGCATCGCCGGGTACGGGCTGTCTAAGCGCTTGTGTATGTCAGTTATTCCGTTCTATGCAGAGCAGGCCGGTGAATGTATGCTGTTTGAGCACGCATGGCAGCAGCAATTGCCGTTGCTCATCAAAGGCCCTACAGGATGTGGAAAAACCCGCTTTGTTGAACACATGGCAGCACGCCTGAAGCGACCTCTGGTCACCGTGTCATGCCACGATGATTTGAGTGCCGCTGATCTGGTGGGGCGCTTTCTGATTGGCAACGGCAGCACACACTGGTCGGACGGGCCACTGGCCCGCGCCGTGCGGATGGGTGCCATCTGTTACCTTGATGAGGTGGTGGAGGCGCGCAAGGACACCACGGTGGTATTACATCCGCTGGCCGATGACCGGCGTATTCTGCCGATTGAGCGCACCGGTGAGGAACTGGCGGCACCGCCAGAGTTCATGCTGGTGATCTCTTACAACCCTGGCTACCAGAATCTGCTCAAAGGGCTCAAACCAAGCACTCGCCAGCGCTTTGTCAGCCTGAGCATGAATTACCCCAGTTCGCAGGTCGAGGTGGGTATTGTGCAAAACGAGGCAGGTATTTCCGAGGCACAGGCCAAACAATTGGTGCAATTGGCCAAAGCCCTGCGTGCGCTGACAGAGCATGACCTGGAAGAAACCGCCAGCACGCGCTTGCTGGTGTCTGCAGGGAGGCTGATGGCATCGGGTTTGCCGTTGCAGCTTGCTTGCCAAGCTGCCATCATTGATGCGCTGACTGACGACCTAGCCACGGCGCAGGCGCTGGCCGAAGTGGTACACGCGCTGTTTGGCGATACCGCCTGACGTATTCCCGGCCATCTCATGAAGCAGCCGAAGCCGAGCAAGCTAGCCCCTGCACGATTGCAGCAGTGGCGGCTGGCTACTCAAATTGGTTTTTTTACGCTGTTTGTGCTGGCTCCGGCGCTCAACCTGTTGCGCTTTGACTTGAGTGACACCCAGCTCTGGTTTTTGGGGCAACGTTGGTCCCTGGGCATTGATGCCTTGGCCAACGGACAAATCAGCGCGACGGAGGCTGCGCTGCAACTTGTCTGGCGTGCCTTTGTGCCCGGCTTGTTGGTGGTGGCCGTGTTTCTGGGCATTGCCTACCGTTATGGCCGTTTGTATTGCGGATGGTTATGCCCGCACTTTTCGATGGTCGAGATGCTCAACAAACTGTTGCACCGCGCTTGCGGCAAACTGAGCATCTGGGACAAAAGCCCCACACCCCGACCAGGTGCAGCCCCCAATGCAGGCTGGTGGCCGCTGTTTGGTTTGAGTTGTGCCCTGATGGGGTTTGTTTGGGCCATCACCTTGCTCACCTACCTGCTGCCGCCCACCGTGATTTGGGGGGGCTTGATTGAAGGCACGTTGACACCTAATCAAACCCGATTTCTGCTGATTGCCAGCACGGTCTTTACACTGGAATTTGCGTTTGCACGCCACTTGTTTTGCCGTTTTGGCTGTGCTGTGGGTTTATTCCAAAGCCTGGCCTGGATGGCCAACCCCAAAGGCATGGTGGTGGCGTTTGCACGTGAGCGGGCGCGTGAGTGCAAAACCTGCGATGCCCCGCGCGGTTCTGCGTGTGACAACGCCTGCCCCATGCGTTTGAACCCGCGCAACATCAAGCGCATGATGTTTTCGTGTGTGCAGTGCGGCCAATGTTTGACGGCGTGTGATGCCACCCAGCAAGCGCAGCAGCGCACCCCCACGCTGGAATGGCAAGTGGGGGTGGAGGCCCTGCGTGAAACCTTGCGCCAACGCAAGCGTGAGCAAGAACACGAGCACGAGGAGCGGCACTGATGGAAGAGATGGTTGGACGTTGGTGGCACCAGACCATCACCAGGGTGACACGTCAGGATCACCCCGGAGCGGCGGTACAACTGCAGGACATGCAAAAGACCATTGGCATATTTTTCCGCGCTGCCGGTGGCCCCACCGCGCTGCGTTTTACCCCTGCCTCCATGCAGGCGGTTGGCGGTCAGCGGCACTGGTTGCAAAAGCTGGCGGGCAGCGGCCAACGTGCTGACACGGCCCAGCTGGAGCCGGATGTGTTGGCGCTCCCCGCCACACTGGCTGTGTTTGCCACTGCGCAACTCAACCGTGACCTGTACCTTTGGCTGGCCATGTTGTCGGCATGTTTTGTCCATCAAGGTGACTGGATCAACGACAACCTGATGGCGAGCCAAACGGCGCTGGCGCAGTTTCCTGGTTTTGCCACAAGATACCAGGCACTGTTGCTGGCCCACCTGGCGCAACGCCCCGATCCGGCACATTTGCACGGGGTGGCGGCGCAAGCGGAAGCTGCCGTGCAGGCCGCCTTGATGGGGCAGGGCCATGCGCAGTATGCCTGTCTGCCTCAGGATGTTGCTGCTGTCTGGCTGTGGCTGAGCACCAGTGCCATGGCCACGACAAATCGCCCGGCCAGTCACAAAGCTGCAGAAGCGCATCAGCAACCGGCCGAACTCAAGGACACGCAGCGTCGCCGTACCCAGGCCATCTCCCATGAACAAAGCCGCAACGCCATGGTGTTGCCGTTTCGCGCTGAAGCGCTGATGTCCTGGAGTGAAATGGTTCACGTCAACCGCAGTACGGACGACGACGAAGACGACAACGCCCTGAACGCAGCCAACGACATGGACAAGCTGTCGGTTGCCCCTGATGGGCAAACGCTGGCTTCGCGCGTCAAATTCGACCTGGATTTGCCCAGCAGCAGCGCCGACGACACGCCTGTCGGCCCCGGCATAACTCTGCCTGAATGGGACTATCGGAGCGCAATATTGCAGCCAGACCATTGCCTGGTGCAGGTGATGCAGGCGCAACATTGCGCCCCCTTCATGCCCTCGGCAGCTCTGCGTCAGACGGCCAAGCGCCTGCGCCGCCGCCTGGAAACCCTGCGCGATGCCCCACGCGCCGTGCATGGCCAGGATAGCGGGGATGACGTTGACCTGGATGCCTGGGTACGTTTTCACGCCGACCAGCTTGATGCTGCCACGCCTTGCAGCGACACGCCACCGATCTATACACGCCGGGCCCGGCTTGACCGCAGTCTGGCCACCCTGTTGCTGGCCGATTTGTCTTTGTCCACCGATGCTTACGCGACGGCGCAAGCGCGTGTGATTGATGTGATCCGTGACGCGCTGTTTGTGTTTGGCGAGGCGCTGCATGCGGCGGGTGACCCGTTCGCCATCTGGGGTTTCAGTTCGGTGCGCAGGCAGCATGTGCGTATGCAGCACCTGAAAACCTTTGATGAAACTTGGAGTGATGCCAGCCGCGCCCGCGTCGGGGCCGTCAAACCCGGTTATTACACCCGCATGGGCGCGGCCATTCGTCACGCCTCCCTGCAATTGGCGCATCGTCCCGAGCGCAAACGCTTGCTGATGCTGCTGACGGACGGCAAACCCAATGACCTGGACGTTTACGAAGGCCGCTACGGTCTGGAAGACACGCGTCAGGCAGTGCGTGAGGCGCACGCTGCGGGCTTGATCCCGTTTTGCGTCACCATCGATGAAAAAGCCCACGACTACCTGCCCATGCTGTTTGGTCAGAACGGCTATGCCATGGTGCACAAACCACAAGACCTGGTCAGGCAACTGACGCAGGCCTGGGCCACGCTGTCACGCCGGTGAACTCATCTGGCGGCAAGGCAAGTGCTGACAGGAAGGTAACCATCTTTCTGGTATTTGTATTAGATTCATTTAAAATGAATCTTTAATTATGCGGGGCTGTTTTATGACTTCTTGTGCAACCGCCCATACCTCCCCCGAGGCCAATCATCCGTTGGATGCTCTTGGTGTGGGCAATCGTGTCCGTTTTTCACAAATTTTGGGTGTGCCCGATGTGCCGCAACCGGGTGCAATGGGGCGGTTTTGCTTGTCTTTGAGTTGATCACTATGGAATTTCCTGCATTTTTCAAACGGATTCCAGACATCACCCTGTTCGATCCGTTGGCTGATTTTTTGGGTGCTGCTGAAGGTGGTTTGGTACGTTACGGCTACACCGATGCAGTCAAACTGGCAGGCCATTCGTGTCCGACAGTGGCATCTGCCTATTGGCTCGGGGTGCGTGCCCTGCAGCACCTTTATCCCGATGTGATGCCACAGCGTGGCAGCGTTGCTGTTGATCTGAGACAGACATTGGAGTCTGGCACCACAGGTGTGGTGGCCAATGTTCTGGGTCAACTGACGGGGGCTGCCAGCGGTGGCGGTTTTGCTGGCATTGGCGGGCGCTTTGTGCGCCGTGACCTGATGCACTTTGGTGTGGAGATTGCGTCTGAAATTCGCTTCACACGCATCGATACCGGCCAGGCCGTGCTGGCGCAGTCCCATGTGCAGAAGGTGCGGGCTGATCCACGAACCATGCCCTTGATGCAAGCCTGTTTGTCAGACACCGCCACTGCGGTACAGCGGCAAGAATTTGGCCAGCTTTGGCAGGCGCGTGTTGAGCAATTGTTGCTGGTGCATGGTTTTGACGATGCGGTGTTTGAACTCTTGGTCGTGTGAGGCAAGACCGGTGGCAAACACCCGCACGTTTTGTTTATTGAATCAGCAATTCATTGGAGAACAAGCATGACTTTTGTGGTGACCGAATCGTGCATCCGCTGCAAATACACCGACTGTGTCGATGTGTGTCCGGTGGATGCTTTTCGCGAAGGACCTAATTTTTTGGTGATTGATCCTGACGATTGCATTGACTGTGCCGTGTGTGTGCCGGAGTGCCCGGTGAATGCCATTTATGCGGACGAAGACGTGCCCGCCAATCAGCAGGACTTCATTGCGCTTAATGCAGAGCTGTCGCCCAAATGGAAAACCATTACCCGAACCAAGGCGGCGCTGCCTGATGCGGATGAATGGGCCAAAGTGGTGGTCAAGCGTGCCGAACTCAAGCGATGATCGCCTTACTTGCCATGGCACTGAACTTGTGATGCCCCGCTGGCGCTGGCACCACCTGCTGCTGGCACCGCATCGTCTGGCATTTTTTATGGGTGCCGTGATGCTGGGCACGACGGCGCTCTGGTGGATGGTTCTGTTGCTGGCGCACGCTTTGCACTTGCGATTGAGCCCAGTCGTTCCGGCCACCTTGATCCACGCGTTGCTGATGAGCCTGACTTATATGCCTCTGTTTTTTTGCGGATTTTTGTACACCGCAGGGCCCAAATGGCTCAAACTGCCTGCAGTCAGTGCGCGCAGTCTGCTGCCCGCACTGGTCACCCTGATGATTGGTTGGGCGGTCGCCTGGATTGGGATGCACTGGCAATTGCAGATGGCAGCCCTTGGAATGGGGCTGGTTGCATTGGGCTGGACGTCACTGACCCTGCGTTTTGCCCGTATGGTTTGGTGCAGCCGGGTTAGCGACAAGACGCACACCACGCTGGCCAGTGTCGCTTGCCTGATTGGTGCAGGGGTGATGTTTGGGCTGGCCGTGTCACTGGCGCTCAATTCAACGCCGCTGTTGCGCACCGGTATCCAAATGGGCATCTGGTGGTTTCTTGCACCGGTATTCGTTGTGGCATCACACCGTATGGTTCCGTTTTTCAGTGCCAGTTTGATTGAAATCCTTGATGCCTGGTGGCCCAACTGGGTGCAGATAGTCATGCTCGGCACGCTGTTGTTTGAAGGATTGGTCAGCGTGGTCGACCTGTGGTGGTGGCCCTTGCCGCAGGTGCTGCGCTGGCTGGAGGTATTGGTTGAGGCCCCACTGGCATTGCTGGTGCTGGGCTTGGCGTTGCGCTGGGGCTGCATCCAAAGCCTGAAGATTCGCTTGCTGGCCATGTTGCACGGCGGCTTCGTTTGGCTGGGTATGGCGTTGGCGCTCAATGCCATTTCACATGGATTGATGGCTTCCAGCGGCGATACCGTGTCGCTGGGCCTGGCACCCTTGCATGCCATGACCATGGGCTATCTGGGGTGCACCATGTTTGCCATGGTCACGCGGATAAGCAGCGGCCACGGTGGCCGGAAAGAGTCCGCTGACAACATGGTCTGGTGGCTTTACTGGGTGTTGCAGGCCGCCGCGATTTTGCGCGTCAGCGCCGCCATGGTTGACGTGTTTTCTCAGTCATTGATGCTGGCCGCCATTGTCGCTTGGTGTGTGGTGATGGTCGGCTGGGCGGTGCGTTATGGTGACTGGTTTGGCACGCCCCGGCCGGATGGTCGTGATGGATAAGGGGGCCGTGGCGGACAGCCCCCGATTGGCAGGTGATCTGGCGGTTTGGCTCATCATCCTGGCGGAATTGCTGGCGTTTGGTATTCTTTTTCTGTCTTATGTGTTTGCGCGCACTTTTGATGTGGCGCTGTTCAATGCATCGCAACGCACGCTCGATTTAAATTCTGGTGCCATCAACACGGCCTTGTTGATCACTGGAAGTTGGTGCGTGGTGCGTGCCGTGCAGGCCATCAAATGTGATGCATCGACTGTGGGCGCACGCTGGTTGCTGGTGGCTTTAGCCTGCGGCATTGGTTTTGTGGTCAACAAACTGATGGAATTTTCAGCCACGGCGCAGGCGGGCATCGATTTGTCAACGAATACCTTCTACATGTTCTACATTTTGTTGACTGGGTTTCACTTTTTCCATGTGCTGGCAGCCATGGTCTTTTTGACAATTCTGCTGGTCAAGACCCATGCCGGTCGCTACGGAAGCCATGACGTTCATGCGCTTGAGACAGGTGCCGCCTTTTGGCACATGGTGGATCTGTTGTGGATTGTGCTGTTCCCGTTGATTTATGTAATGCGCTGAAGCCCTGTAACCATGCTGAAATTTTCAACCAACACGCTTTGGCTGCTATTGCTGGCCGCTACTGGGCTCACTTATTGGCTGGGCGAGTCTGGTCAGGTGGGCCAGTCCAGCATGGTGCCTGTGTTCATCATCTTTGGGGTCTCATTTTTCAAGGGCTTGTTGGTCATCAACGACTTTATGGAGCTGCGCCACGCATCCAGTTTGTGGCGCAATCTGCTGGTGGGCTGGCTGGGTTTTGTCATCGGCATGATTCTGCTGGCGTATTGGCTGGGTTCGCGTTGAATTGCCAGCCTTCTGACCTGACTCAGCCGTCTTTGCCATCCCCACGTGTCGTCACCAGCCAGGGGGTGTAGCGCCACATGAAAATCAGGAACGCTGCGCTCCAGGCCGCCGCTGAAGCCATCAAGGCATAGCTGTACCAAGCTGGCATCAGCATAGGCAGCAGCACCCGCAGCACAGCAGCCAGCATGATCAGCAGGTAGGCCGTCATCTCCAGTGAGTCGACCTGCAATGGGCGCCCCGTGTGACCACGTGACGTGCGTGTCATCATGCCAATGATCAACCCGCCGGTGGCCCCCACCGTGAGTGCGTGCACACCCAGCGAAGTGGTGATCCACCCGAGCTGTGCCACGGCTAGCAAAGCCAGTCCAACTGACAGCCACACATATGAAAAATGCAGAATCCAGACAATGGGGCGGCCCAGCGTGGCCAGCGGGTGCCAGCGCAGCTGGCGGCTCAAGTTAAGCATGCTGGCCAGGGCCAATGCCGCTGCCGCCAAGCCACTGTGCCAGCCTGTCACCCATAACACCAAACCAAGGGCAGCAGCGGTCAAAGTACTGCGTTCCAGCCAGACGACAGGTTCAATTTTGATGCCCAGTGCGGTGGCGGTAAAAAATGGCACCACACGCCCGGCTATTACACACTCAATCATCACGATGAATCCCAACCCCGTGTACAAACTGTTCATCGGAGCGAGGTCGATGGTGCCAGTCGCAGACAAATGGAACGTCAGGTTCACCAGGGAAAGTAACAACAAAATAAGCGCCAACGGCACGTTGCGCCAATTGCGTGAGCGAATCAGCAAGCGCAGAAATATGAGCCCCACAATGGGCAGCAGGGTTAGATCCAATACCGCAAATACTACATAGGGTGCCACCAGCGAGGCCACGCGCGCACTGAGCCACAGCAAGATTAAAAACCCCAAAGCCGGGCCACGTGGGGTGGCCAGACCAGTCCAGGTTTTACCGGCGGTCATCAAAAAACCCACAATGACCGCAATAGCAAAGCCAAACAACATTTCGTGCGCATGCCACAGCAATGCTGGCTGCGATGGGGCCCAGGTGATGGCACCCAGAAAGACAGCCACCCAAAGCGGCACGATCAGCGCAGCCAACAAGGCGGCTCCGAGATAAAAAGGGCGAAAAGCCAGGCGCAACCAAGGCATGCCATAGGGCGCTGGCGTGGTCGGTGATTGACCGAAGATAGGTAATGACATGCTTACTTTCCTGAGGTGGTTATTGAGGGAGTAACAGGGGCTTGGGGTGTGTCGACTGGTGCCATTTGTTGATCACCCCAGGCCAGCCAGTCTTCGCCAAAAAGCTCTGCGGGATGCGGTGAGCGTTCGTTGGCGCAAGCCATGGCATCGGTGGCACAAAATTGGTCACAACCCCAGCAGATGCGCTCGGGGTTGGCAGGATGAATGGGAAATTTCTTGGCCATGACGGGTTTTGCTTGAACTGATCAGCGTGGAATCACAAAAGTGGATTTTTCTTCTACCGACACAACTTTGCCGTCGTCCTGGGTGTCAACCTTGAACATGATCGGGCTGGCTTTGCCCCGGTACGCTTGTGCAGCTTCAGCTGGCAAGGTCAACCGAATGGTCAGCGAGCCAATGCCTGCGGCCGGTACGGTCAACACCGGGTGGGTTGCCAGGGTCAGGCCCGCCAGACCCTGGACACTGGCGTGGTAGGTTTGTGGGGTTTCGGTGGTGTTCATGACCTGCAGACGGTAGACGTTTTCGATGTTGCCATTGCCGGTTTCTCGGGCCATAGTGCCACGGTCTTTGATGACATCCACTGCAAATCCTTTGCGCGTGGCCAAGCCACCAACAAAGAAGGACATGACCACCAGAAACAGCAGGCCATAGGCCCACACGCGTGGCCGCCACACCCGCTGTACCATCTGCTTGGGGGTCAACTTGTTAGCCATACCCCTGCCTGACGAATAGCGAATCAGGCCCTTGGGATAATTCATTTTTTCCATCACCTCGTCGCAGACATCTATGCAGGCAGCACACGCAATACATTCGTTCTGCAGACCGTTGCGGATGTCAATGCCGGTGGGGCAAACCTGCACACACAGTGTGCAGTCAATGCAGTCGCCCAAGCCCAATGTTTGTGGGTCGACGTTGCGTGGGCGTGATCCCCGGGATTCGCCACGCTCGGTGTCATAGGCAATAACCATCGAATCCATGTCAGTCAGGGCACTTTGAATGCGGGCGTAGGGGCACATTTGTTTGCAGATCTGTTCGCGCAGATAGCCTGCATTGCCATAGGTAGCAAGGCTGTAAAACAATACCCAAAACCATTCCCAGGGCGAAAGCGACAATGCCAGGAGTTCGCCAGCTAAGTCCCTGATAGGCGTGAAGTAACCAACAAAAGTAAAGCCTGTGAAGAGGCTTACCCCCAGCCACAAGACTTGTTTGGCACCTTTCCGGGTGAGTTTTTCAGCGCTCCAACGCGCAGCATCCAGACGTATGCGGGTCAGTCGGTTGCCTTCGGTAATGCGCTCAATCCACATGAAAACTTCGGTGTAAACCGTTTGTGGGCAGGCATAGCCGCACCAAAGACGTCCTGCCACCGCAGTAAAGAAAAAAAGCGTTAAGGCTGCCAGTACCATCAAGACCGCCAGATAAATCAAGTCTTGCGGATGTAACACTAGACCAAAGATCAGAAAGCGGTTTTCGGTGAGGTCAAACAAAACTGTTTGCCGTTGATTCCATTGGAACCAAGGCAACCCATAAAACACCAGTTGTGTTACCCACACCATAAGCCAGCGTAAACGGGTAAACAAGCCATGAACGGTACGCGAGTAAATTTTGGTTTGCTCATCGTTAACTAAAAAGACTTCATCTGTCTTCGTGTCTAGAGGGACTGGCTGGATAGGAATGATTTTTGAGTGAGCAGGTTTTTCCATGAATGACGTACAGCATCTAAAGATGAATTTAATATGGATATTATTTTATTCGGATAATATCCACTTTGTATGAATCTTTAATTAACCTTGCTGATCTATGCGCCTCACCCAGTGGACCGATTACACGCTACGCGTACTGATGTACTGTGCTGCCAGCCAGTTGCGTACACAACCTGTCACCATCACCGAAATTGCCGAGAATCATGGCATCTCACGTAGTCATTTGACCAAAATTGTGCAAGAGTTGGCCGCCCGGGGATGGCTGGAAACTACACGTGGGCGAGGTGGTGGCATGCGCTTGCTAGTGTCTGCCCATGAGCTACGTTTGGGTGATGTGGTGCGGGCCACCGAGACCGACTTTGCGGTAGTCGAGTGTTTTGAAACTAGTACAAATCAGTGCCGTTTAAGTCGGCATTGCCAACTTCAACGGGTTTTGGATCGGGCTACACAGAGTTTTTTGAGCACACTTGATGAAGTGACCTTGGCCGATTTGGTGTCCCCTGTGCCTGCCAGCACCCAGTCTTTGACATGGATACCTGGCTTACCTTCACTTTTTGTAGAGGGGTGAAACTATTGCATAGTTTGGCTTCAAACGTTTGCTCTTGCGCATGAATTGTTACCCGTGCGTTTGGAGCGATTGCACACTGTTGTGCGACTCTTACCTGAGTCAACCAATAACTTCGCTCTGTCGGTGTCTTGCTTGGACAGGATCTAAAGTAAGCTATTTTCAGAGGCCATTACGGCGGCGTGTACCCGTGAGCTCACTCCCAATTTACGCAACACGTGTTGAACATGGATTTTGACAGTGGTCTCCACAATGCCGTGCTCACGTGCAATTTCTTTGTTGCTGGCACCTCGGGCAATACCGCGCAAAATATCAAGTTCTCTGGGTGATAGGCTGGCCATGGCTTGTCCTGCTGGGGTGGACGCTTTGATCATGTTAGGTGGCGGGGCAGCGCCTATCCCTGAGCCTGATTTCATGGCCATGCTTTTATAGGCGGAAATTAGTTTCCCCATCATCTCAGGTGCAATGATGCTGTCACCCTGAATGGCCCGATGGATGGCTGCGGTGAGATCGTCGCCTTCCATCGTTTTGAGCAGGTAGCCACAGGCACCACCATGTAAGGCCGCTGCAAGATCGTCTTCGTCCTCACTGACCGTCAGCATCAAAATGCAGGCATTGGGTGCTGCTTCAATCAGTGATGGCAAGGCATTAACACCATTGACTCCAGGTAAATGGTTGTCCAGCAAGATGACATTAGGTTGCAACTCCTGTGCTTTGCGCAGAGCTTGTCCTGCATCGGCTGCATCACCTACAACAAGCAAATTTGTGTCGCGTGCCAACAATGCTGTCAGGCCACGACGAAATAAGGTGTGATCGTCGACCACCAGGATACGAGTTGGACTGCTATCGAATGTCGTCATATGGTTTGGCTGTTTCCCATGCGAGCGGGATTGGTGGTGCTAGGCGGTGATTGTTTCGGCAGGGACAGTATCACAGAGCTACCGCATAACGGTGTTGAAATCACCTCAATATGGGCACCAATGCGCTGAGCTCGTTCGTTCATGATACGCATACCCACATGGGTCTCATCGTGCTGATCCGTATCAGGATTAAAACCAATCCCATCGTCGCGTACCTCAAAGCGCCACGTGGGTTGTTGCTGAACATCCAGCCAGGCTTGTGAGGCTCGGGCGTGTTTGCGGACATTGGACAGTGCTTCCTGAAGGATGTGAAGCACTTGGATTTGCACATCAGGTGCCAGCGGCAAGCCCTGCCCATTGATGGACAAGGTAGTTTTAATGCCACTTTGATGTTCAAATTTTTGTAGTGTGGTAACTAAAGCGGGTTCAATGTCTTCGGTATTGGTCCGCGTTCGAAAGTGCATCAGCAACTCACGTACGTCGCCATAACTCTCGCGTACACCAGCATCAATTTCTTCAAGGATTTTGGCCACTTCAGATTCGTTGCTGGTCTTTATAGCATCACGCATCAATTGCACTTGAATTTTCAAAAACGCCAAGGATTGGGCAATCGAGTCATGCAGTTCGCGTGCCAGCAGGTGGCGCTCCTGTGAGACAGCAGCTTCTTTTTCAAGCGAGTTCAAACGCAAGTTTTCCATACCACTTGCTAGATGACTGCTTAAAGCCTCAAGCAATGAACGCTCGGAGGCGCTGGGGATGATGTGTGCGTGATAAAACAAGGCCACTTCCCCCATCACAGTCTCGTGCAGTCGAACCGGGATGGTGACCAGTGTTTCAAAACCAACCCGAGCGCAGTGTGGCAACGGGGTAGGCTTCAAACTTCGAATAGGGACTACTTTTAATGTATGTTCCTCCATGGATGCTCCGCAGTGGCAATCTCCAGAGTAAATGCATTGCTCTGCATCCACCATGGCAGCGGGCAGGCCATGGGCTGCCAGCATCAGATAGCGTTGGCCGCCCTGGTTGGACCAACGCAGGGCAACGCCATCGGCATGCGATATTTGGGCGATATTTTTAGTGAACTCTTGTGCCAAAGCATCTAAAGATGTGGCTTTGGCAACCAGATTGGTGACAGCGTAAAGGCTTTCTAGTCGTTCAGATTTTTCTTGTAGCAATAGTGTTTTTTCTGACACTTTGCCCTCCAGATTTCTGTACATGGATTGCAGGTGTTCTGCCATACCATTAAATCCATCTGCAAGGGTACCGAATTCGTCGCTAGAGACACGTGTTACCCGTGCATCAAAGTCACCCAGCTGAATTTTTTCAATTGCTTGTTTGAGTTGCCCCACAGGCTCCAATACAAATAAATAGCCGGTGTATAACAACACCGTGGCACCTATGATGACAGAGGCCAGCATGCTCATTTGCAGCAAATGAAGTAGGGCAGTCCAATGTGCAATGTGCACTTCAATGTTGTTAACAAAGTCATCAATGTGGGAGGCAAATGCCACGGTATCAGCTCTAAGTTCTCCAAAAACTGTCGGGTGAACTTCAATCCATCGGGACTGATAACGATTCCAGTCGGCTTCAACCACGGCAAACCGTTCAATAGTGCCTTCGTCCCATGGTACAAACAAAGGGCGTTCAGGATCTCCGTTTTTCAGAGTCACCAGACTATGTTCGAATTCAGATTTTTGTGCGTTGAGTTCAAACGTTTCTCCGGTGCCAATAGAGAGTGACATGCGGTAAGACTGCATCCGCATGCGTCCAGCTTCATTAACGGCGGCGGCACCTCCATCGAGTTGCCAAGATACCCAAAGGGTGGCAATAGTCGCTGCAAATACCAATAGTAAAAATGGCATGCCAACCATGAGCAGCTTGCTGCCCAGGCTCCAGTGCCGGGAGGGTGACATGATGAGTTATCTTGCTGCTTGGTAATGTCAAGGTTGCTTATTTATGCAACGTGCTCAAAAATAGCTGCAATCCCCTGTCCTCCCCCAATACACATCGTGACCAGCGCATAACGCCCACCGATACGTTCAAGCTCATACAGGGCCTTGACTGTGATCAATGCACCGGTAGCTCCAATTGGATGACCGAGTGAAATACCCGAACCATTTGGATTTACCTTGGCTGGGTCTAGTCCCAGATCACGGCTGACTGCGCAGGCTTGGGCAGCAAAGGCTTCATTGGCCTCAATCACATCCAGGTCATTGACTGTCAAGCCTGCTTTTTTCAAGGCCAGCTGGGTTGCAGGCACAGGACCGATACCCATGTATTTGGGGTCTACACCGGCGTGGGCGTAGGCCACCAGTCGCGCCAGAGGTTTCAGACCACGGGCTTGGGCGGTGGCAGCTTCCATCAACACCACCGCTGCAGCTGCATCATTGATGCCGGAGGCATTGCCCGCTGTGACGGTGCCGTTTTCTTTCAGGAAGGCAGGTTTGAGCTTGGCCAGATCGGCCAGGCTGCAATTGGGGCGGTAGTGTTCATCGGTGTCAAACACCACATCACCTTTGCGGCCCTTCAGGGTCACCGGCATGATCTGACTTTTGAAGTAACCACCCTCGATGGCGCGTTGGGCGCGGTTGTGGCTCTCCACGGCCAATGTATCCTGGTCTTCGCGGCTGATACCCCACTTGGCGGCAATGTTTTCAGCGGTGACCCCCATGTGGATGGTGTGAAACGGGTCGTGTAGTGCCCCCACCACCATGTCCACTATCTTGGTGTCACCCATACGGGCACCCCAGCGCATGTTCAGGCTGGCGTAGGGGGCACGGCTCATGGCCTCGGCCCCACCGCCAATGGCAATATCGCAGTCACCCAGCAAAATGCTTTGACTGGCCGACACAATGGCTTGCAGGCCTGAACCACACAAACGGTTCACGTTGAAGGCGGGTACACCATCAATGCAGCCACCGTTGATGGCGGCCACACGGGACAGGTACATGTCTTTGGGTTCGGTATTGACTACATGGCCAAATACCACGTGGCCGACTTCGTCGCCCTTGACCTGGGCGCGGCTCAACACCTCGCGCACGATCTGCCCAGCCAATTCGGTTGGGGCAATGTCTTTCAGGCTACCGCCATAGGTGCCGATGGCTGAACGGGCTCCACTCACGATCACAACTTCACGCGTCATTTCAAGTCTCCTTGTGTTTAATAAATAATTACAAAATCATTTTGGTGCTGTTTTCTGAGAACGTAAAGACCTTATAAGAGGTCATCTTAAGCTCGCAGGATTTAATCACAGTGGGTAAGTTCTCCATCTCTTGGGCGATCCCCTTGCAACGGGGGGGGTCATTGGGCATCTCGGACATCTGCCACAGCCTGCTGACCAAAATCTGGTCTTTGCAGCCATTCCAGTACGCGTTTCGCGGCCTGACTGGCTGATGTAAGCTGGCCGGACTGCTTCAATTGGGCAAAACCGGTTTGATCAGGAAAACTATCAGGATCCGCGCTACGCAGTTGTGTTTGCATGTCGGTGTCAATCACGCCAGGTGCCAATGCGCAGACTTTGGCACCGTTGGTTTCGCGTGACTCGTCAAGTGCCAAACAACGGGTGAAATGATCCAATCCTGCCTTGGCTGCACAGTATGCCGCTTGTGAAGCCATCGGGCGGCGCCCCAAGCCAGAGGAAATATTGAGTACTTTGCGCGAACACTGAAGGGTCAAGGTGGCATTCAAAAAGGCCGCAGTAAGCAACATGGGGGCTTCCAGCCCCACTCTTAGAGCACGCGCCAACTCCAGAGGGTCGGATGCACTCAACGGGACAATGGCAGGGATTACACCGGCGTTATTGATCAACGTGGCACTCTCGTATGTCAATAGAGGTAGGGCACTCAACCAGTGTGTAAGTTGACTTGCGACCGGCTGGACATCTGATAAATCCAGTGACCATTGCTCCAATAAACAATCTTTTTGGGCGGCCAGTGCCGCCAAGCTTGAATGGGTGTGGCGCGAGATGCACAGCAGATGATGATTCGGTGCGATTAATTGTTCTGCCATGGACAAGCCCATGCCGCGCGATGCTCCAGTGAGAATAAAGAGGTGACTCACGATCTATTTTCCGTTTTAGAAATCATTTGACAATTGTTTGGTCAGAAGGGTGCCGGACAGACAAAATGCAGGATTTCTGAACGGATCGGGTGGTTTAGTTTAAGTTCACATGCGTGTAGCAGTAGTCGCTCAGATGCCAAGGCGACAGGCGGTGGCGCGTAAAGTTGGTCACCCAAAATGGCATGACCAAGGGCTTGAAGATGTACACGCAATTGGTGCGATCTGCCGGTGATGGGTTCTAATAACAAACGTGTGGTGTTCCGCGTTTGGTCAGTAGACAACACTCGCCAGCGCGTGGTGCTGGGTTTGCCGTGTTGCGCATTAATGATGCGTTTAGGGCGGTTGGGCCAGTCCAGAAAGATGGGTAAGTTGATGAGTTGCCAGTCGGTGTTCGGTGAACAAAGTAAACCATCAACGATAGATTCATAACGCTTGTGAATGCTGCGTGTAGCAAACGCATCATTTAGGCACCGCTGCGCCACTGAGGAACGCGCCATGATTAACAATCCAGAAGTAGCCATGTCAAGTCGATGTACCACCAAGGCATCCGGGTAGAGCCGCTGGGCACGGTTACTCAGGCAATCCTGCTTGTCCACTCCTTTACCTGGCACGCTTAATAAACCTGCTGGCTTATTCAAGACCAGCAGGGCATCATCCACATACACAACTTGAACTTCAGTCAATTGTTTTGTTCTCTGATCAATTTTTGAACTGTAGCGCAGAGTTCATCCACATCATTGGGTTTGTGGATCAGGGCACGTGCACCAGCCGCAACGGCTTCACGTTCAATATCCGGAGTAACGTAGCCAGAGGCTAAAGCTACTGGTAAGTCAGGACGGAAGAGCTGCACATCACGCAATAAATCCACTCCGCTATAGCCTGGCATGTTGTAGTCCGTCACCAGTAGGTCGCAAGTAAAACTGGAATCGCGCAACTGAGCCAATGCTTGAAGTGGATCGGTAAAGGTGATGACACAGTAGCCTTTGCGGGTCAGCAAACGTTTGAGTAAAAATACCAGTGCTTCATCGTCATCGACCACCATCACGGACTGTCCCAAGCCCAAATCAGGATGGTTCTCAATCGGCGCAGGATGTACTAATTCGATTTCGGCATCGGTCACCGGAAAATGCAGATCGAACGTGCTACCGCGACCCGGTGAACTTTGAACTTTAATGCTGCCCATATGAGCGCGCATGATGCCATGTACTACGGACAAGCCTAAGCCGGTGCCTTGACCGACGGGTTTGGTGGTGAAAAATGGTTCAAAAATGCGCTCCTGGGTGGCTTGGCTCATACCGCAACCGGTGTCACTCACGCTGAGCTTGACATGTTGCCCCCTGAGTCCGCTACGCCGTTCAGGCTGATCATCAGGTGTGCGCAATGTGTATGAAAGCTCAACCCGAAGCACGCCGGGCTGCGCCGCCATGGCGTGAATAGCGTTGTTGCACAAGTTGAGAAGTGCCTGTTCGATTTGTGTGGCATCTGCCATCACCAGCGGTGTTGCATCATTGATGTGGGCTTGCAAACTGACATTCGGTGGTAATGTAACTTTGACCAGGCGTAAGGCTTCATGTACAACGGTTGCCAATTGCAAGGGGGTGCGCCGGGGAGGGTCGTTGCGGCTGAATGTCAGGATTTGCCGCACCAAGTCGCGCGCACGTTTGCCAGCCTTGTCAATTTCGTCAAGACTGGTGGCTGCAGCACTGCCGGGCATCGTGTCCATTTTAGCTAAAGCGACATTACCCAAAATGGCACTGATGATGTTATTGAAATCATGTGCAATACCCCCCGCCATGGTCCCAATGGCCTGCATTTTTTGGGACTCACGCAACTGCGACTCAAGGACGTTGCGATGCGCCTCCATCTTTTTGCGTGCGGTCAGGTCATGGGCAAAAAAGGTCACCACCTCACCATCTACATGGTGTTCAAACGACAGGCTAACTTCCAGAGGTACTTTTTCTCCCTGACTGGTCAAACCCATCATTTCACCCAATTGGGCATGGCTGGTGAGGTCACCGTAAGACAGAGCACGCGCAGCATCTGGTAAAAAATCAGTCAGCGGACGACCCAATGCGTCTTCAGTGGTGCACTGAAAAACGCTGGCAGCTGTAGGGTTAAAAACCATGATACGGTGGTCTTTGTCCGCACACAAAATGGCATCTAGTGATGAGTTGATGATGGCTGCTAAGCGTGTTTTGCTTTGAACCAACTGGTCGTTGCGCTCCTGTAGAGCTTGTGCGCTACGCTGCAGCGCATGGCGTTGGGCCAGTAAAGGTCCCTGGTCAATGATGGCGCAAATGAAACGGGGGGATTCGTCTTCGGCATGAACAATTCTGGCCACATGGATGTCGCCAGTAAATACACCATTTGATCCACCAGAAAATTCAATTTCATCAAGTTCATAAGACCCCTGTTCTTTTGCCAGGAAAAAACACAGGCGTACGCGGTCCAATTCTGATGGATTAACGAGTGGATATAAAAAGGTTAGAGGTGGGTCACTCTCAAGAGGGCGGAATAAATCAAGGGCACGACCATTTGTTTCAAGGATTAAGCCGGACTCTTCGACAACCATCAACGCCAGTGGCACATGGGAAAAAAGGGTCACAAAGCGCTCGGAAGCACCTTCAGCTTCCGCCTGACTGAAGCGTAGCGCCTTGTTTTGAATTTCAAGCTCTGCTTGATATTGCCTCAGGTTGTCAACCAGGCGGGCATTTGAAAACTTATCTGGCAGGCCAGCCGCCACACGTCCAGGTCCACCCAAGCGTTTGGGTTTGACTGTGGATTGTTTTTGGGAAATGTGGAGGAAAGGTCGAATCATGCGGGCCAGGCCGCAGCCAATTTCAGCAATTCAACGGGATGTGTTCTTGAGTTTGCCACGCACAGGTACAACCGTGGTAATGGTTGGGCGCACTGCATCGGCGGAAACAGGTTTGGGGGGTGAGGTGTCTTTCTTTGGTTTTTTGACCATCTTGTTGCTTTGTTGACCTTTTGCCATGTTGTTCTCCATTAGAAATAGATTGGGTCGTGTGACGGATCGTGCCGTGACATTATCGGTGTACCACCGTAAAACCTGATGAAAAGTTAAATTTCTACTTCCATCTGCTAATAAATTAATATGGCGTAAAAATGTCCCGGCTCAGTATGCAAAATCGCAATTGGGAGTCATTATTCAACTTGTCTATCCTCCATGCTCCGATTGAAATTATTTTTTGCCTTCATCATCGGTTTGAGTGTTGCTTCAGCAAAGGCCAGAGAGGTCATTTCTGAGCGAGATTACCTTGACGATATGCCAATTGTGTTGTCCGTATCGCGCTTGCCTCAGCGGCTAGATGAGACACCTGGTGCCGTCACCGTGCTGGATCGTGGCTTTATTCGCAGCAGTGGTGCCAGGGATGTGGCTGACTTGTTGCGTTGGGTGCCTGGTTTCCAGGCCAGTACATCGTTTGAAGCGGTTGCTCCTGTGGCAAGTTATCACGGTGGTTTCGATCAGTATTCCAATCGAATGCAGGTGCAAGTCGACGGGCGATCGGTGTATTCCCCTTACTTTATTGGTGGCGTGGGTTCTGGCTTGCAAACAGTGGCTATGCAAGACATTGAGCGTATTGAGGTGCTTCGAGGTTCCAACTCTGCAAGTTACGGAGCACGTGCGATGTTGGGGGTAGTTAATATCGTGACACGGCAACCCCAGGACACTTTGGGGTCGAAGTTTAGTCTGACCCGAGGTGAAGGCGGTATTTTTGATACGCAAGCAAGTTTTGGCTGGGGCCTGGCTTCCGGTGCTGTGCGTTTGGGTGTTGATCGGCGTGCAGATGATGGTTTGTTGGGTGCCAATGGCCAAAATCAGCTCAATCGCGTCAATCTTCGAGCCGACGTTCGAACGGATGCTGGAAATGATTGGCAATTAAGGGCTGGCATGACCGCTTTGACTTCTGGCAAAGGACAATTTGGGTCTATTGAGGCGCGCTCAGCTCAACTCGATACCAGTTTCATCCAGCTGGATTGGCGCAGAAATTTGGACATGGACAGTGATCTTGCAGTAAGTCTGTCGCAAACGCAGGAAAAATACGCGGACACAATTTCAGCTTACAACCTCAACTATGACGGTGTCTCCAGCAACACCACACTTACCACTACACATACTTTTCGTCTTGGTGCAGAGAAGCGGATAGTTTGGGGCGGTGAATTTCGCAGTGAGTCCATCGTGTCAAAGTCTTTCTACAACCAGGACAACGCGATGGTGACCGAATATTCGAGGATATTTGGTAATTTTGAATGGCGGTTGGGTACGGATTGGCTGCTTAATGCAGGTGCTTTGGCTGAGCACAGCAGTGTGGCTGGAAGCTCTGTAGCGCCACGCGTGATGATAAATTGGCATTTTTTACCTGGGCATACCTTGCGTGCTGGAGCGTCAAGAGCCTATAGGCCACCAAGCACCTTTGAAAAGTCAGCTAATCTTTATTTGATGGGCGCTCCCTATATTTTGGCCAGTGGAAATGTCACGCCAGAAAGTTTGAAAGTGACCGAGCTGGGTTACTTGGTCGACCTACCGAAAAATGGTTTGAGTGGTGACTTGCGGGTTTTTCGTGAAGCTTTAAGTGGCTTTATTCGCCAGCAAAACAACACGCCGACAAGAGACTACGCCAATGACGAAGATTTTGCCATTCAAGGCTGGGAATATCAGCTGAAATGGCGACCCTGGTCGGGTGCACAGCTGATAATCAACCAAACGTATACAGATAACAGTTCGATGCGTTACGGGACAGGTACCGCCTATGCAGCCCCCAAGATGGCCAGTTCTCTGGTTTGGATGCAGAAGTTAAGTTGCGGGCTGGATCTGACCTTGATGCACCAAGACAGTGGCACGGCCACCTTGCAGGGCTCGGGTTTGGGTAGCCGGGTAGCTATGACACGCACAGATTTGCGTTTGGGTTGGCCTTTACGTTGGGGCGCACATACTGGTGAGTTGGCGCTGACACTGCAAAACTTGGGGTTACCTTACCAAGACTATGACCCAGATTACCTTTTTCTAAAGCGAGCTTTGATTACCTTGCGATTGGACAACTGAATTGGTCAAGATGTTTTCATGGCACAGGTGGATGCTCAGCTTGGTTTTTTGCCTGATGGAAACCATGGCTCAGGCTACTCCGCGTGTGGTGATTGTCAGCAGCGACAGCACTACAGCCTATTTGGAAACAACACAAGCATTTATTTCTGAACTGGCTCGAGGTGGTGTATCTGCTTACGATATCCGACGCTTAAATGTCTCGGAATGGCCAATGCAGGCAGCGCAGCCTGAAAAACCTACTTTGTATGTGACTCTTGGGATGCGTGCCACAGAGGCATTAGCTACGAGTCCTGTACCCGTTCTTTCGGTGCTTATTCCGCGTAGCACCTTTGAACGAATCTTGCGCAACAGTAATCGCAAGTCTTCGTCAAGTTTTACCGCCATTTATCTTGATCAAACTTTTCAGCGCCAGCTTGCACTGATTCGACTGGCGTTGCCCCAAGCCAAGCGTTTAGGGGTTCTTTGGGGTCCTGACTCTTGGGTTAAAGCCTCTGCTTTGCGGTCCTTAGCACCATTACATGGTTTTTCATTGACCGAAGCCGGTTTGACGGATTCATTCAACGTTTTTCCTGAATTGCAACAAGTGCTTAACGACAGCGATGTGTTTTTTGCCGTTGCTGACCCGATCATTTTTAATCGCAACACCATTCAAAACTTGCTACTGACCACTTTTCGAGCCAATGTGCCAGTGGTCGCTTTTTCTCCAGCTTATGTTCAGGCAGGAGCTCTGTTGGCCTTGCACACCTCACCAGAACAGGTGGGGCGCCAGGCTGCCGCAGTGGTACTTCAGGCTTTATCCGGCAAACCGCTGCCAGATAGCCCGCTGGAAGCCAATGATTTTGAAGTGAGCGTGAATACCCATGTAGCTCGTTCACTGAATTTGTCTCTGGATGCCCAAGCCTTACGTCTTGCATTGCGTCGTTTGGAGCATTTGCCATGAGACACCTTGATATACGTGAGCGCATGTTGTTGGCCGCATTGTTGCCCGTGGCCATGGTCAGTGTGTTGTTGGCAGTGGTATTTTTAATGGCACGGTTTGACGATTTGCAAGAATCTTACCTGCAGCGTACCCGCTCAGTCGCTCGTCAACTTGCACTAGCCAGTGAATACGGATTGTTTTCTGCCAATCAAACACAATTGCAAACTGTGGTTCATGGGGCCTTGCGTGAACCTGATGTACGCTGGGTGGCTATTCTCGATGCACATGGTCAGATATTGGTCAGTGCGGGGCATGAGGTCAGTGCAATGGCGATAGCGTTGAGTCCTCAGGAAACCCAGGAATTTGATGCTCAAAGGCGCTTGGATATTCTTGGCCAGCCAGTTTTTGCCAGTGGTATCAAACTGGATGATTTATACGAGGAATCTTCTTCACGATCAGATGGTTTACCGACTCAATTAGGGCAGGTCGTGGTGAAAATTTCACGTCAATCAGTTGATGTACGCAAGCAGAACATGTTGTTGCTA
Source organism: Rhodoferax lithotrophicus (assembly GCF_019973615.1). Lineage (GTDB taxonomy): Bacteria > Pseudomonadota > Gammaproteobacteria > Burkholderiales > Burkholderiaceae_C > Rhodoferax > Rhodoferax lithotrophicus. The sequence continues at coordinate 1,820,502 of NZ_AP024238.1, forward strand.
GGCGGCTTGATCAGTTTATTGGGGCTCATTTTTGGTATGGTGTTAGCCGCAAGATTGAGTCAAGGTGTGATTCGTCCAATTATGCGAGTGACGCGGTTGATCGAGCGTATTGGCCGTGGTGATTTTGCGGCTGTAGCGGAAATTCGCAATGATGTCGTTGCGCGTAGTGATCCCTTGCGGGAGTTGCAAGAAAACCTGAGGCAGATGGCAGAGCGATTGAGTCATGCGCGTGAAGATCTGGAACATCAAGTGACTGTGGCAACCCAGGCTTTGCGTGAAAAAAAAGAAGAAGCCGAGCACGCTACTCAGGCTAAGTCGCAATTTTTAGCGGCAGCAAGCCATGATTTGAGGCAACCCACTCACGCTTTGGGTATGTTTATTACTCGCCTGGCTCAGTTGCCCCATGATGCACAGACCCGAGGTTTGATTGTTAACCTGGAGTCTTCCGTACGGGCTATGCAAAACCTGCTTGATGGTTTGCTGGATATTTCTCGGCTTGAAGCCCAAGCAGTGCAGGTCAAGTTGGAGTCGTTGGCTGTGTCAGGTTTATGGGTGCAGTTGCAGCATGACCTTGAGCAAACCGCACAAGATAAAGGGCTGTATTTGCGAATTCGCCCCAGCCCGGTGTGGGTTATGAGTGATGCTGTGCTGTTGTACCGTATTTTGCTCAATCTGGTCGGTAATGCATTGCGCTATACCGAACAGGGTGGGGTGCTGGTGGCCTGTCGACTGGTGGAAGCCGGCAAAAGTGTGCAACTCCAGGTGTGGGACAGCGGTATTGGCATTGCGAAGGAGTATCAGAGTGAGGTGTTCAAAGAGTTTTACCAAGTCGGCAACAAAGCGCGTGAACGCAACAAGGGTCTGGGTTTGGGTTTGAGTATTGTGAAACGGACGGCCGAATTGTTGGGTCACCCGCTGTCGCTCGACTCTCTCCCCGGTAAAGGAACGCGCTTTGCGTTGACATTACCTTTGACGGAACCACAACATAAATATCTTGACACCATGGCTTTTGATCGTCCTCAAGGGGATGGTTTGGTGGGGGCGGTCATGCTGGTGATTGAAGATGATCCTTTGGTTTGTACTGCTTTGGTCGGGTTATTGGAAGGGTGGGGCATTCAGGTTCATGATGCAAAAGGTCTGATGGATGCACAGCAATGGATTCAGCACGGCTTGAAGCCATCACTCATTCTGAGCGATTACCGTTTGTTGGACGGACAAAATGGCATTGAAGTGGTACAGAAATTGCGCAGTATGTTGGGTGTATCCATCCCAGCCTGTCTGATGAGCGGTGATACCGATGCGATTCTGATGTCGGCGGCACAGGTTGCAGGCTTAACGCTGCTGCACAAGCCCGTGCGCCCGGCCAAACTGCGTAGCCTGCTGCGCCGATTGCTTAACCATCAGTCCATAGAAGAAGACTTGCGGTAACCCCAGCGAGCTGCTTCCGTGGCTGCTTGGGTTCTGGTTTTTGCTTTGAATGCACGCATGATGTTGGTAATGTGGGTTTTAATGGTTTCTTCACCCACAAATAACCTGACCGCGATCTCCCGGTTGGTGTATCCGTCTAGCAGCAACTGCAAAACCTCAAGCTGGCGTGGACTGAAAACAGGTGCCTGACGGTTTTTAACCCGTTCCGAGTTGGGGTCGGAATCATGAAATGCAGAGAAGCTGTCAGGTTCGTAGATTTCCCCCTTCAATACAAGCCGCAGAGCATGCAACAACTCATCACTTCGCCCCGATTTGGTGATAAACCCAGCCGCGCCTTGCGCCAGCGCTTGCTGCATGATGCTGGGGTTGGCTGAACCGGACAAAATGACTATCGGCAACTCGGGGTGTTTTTTTCCAAAAACAGCCAAGGCAGCCAAACCATTCATGTCGGGGAGATGGTAGTCCAACAAAACCAAGTCCAAATCAGGGTGCACTTGCGCCAGTGCAAAGGCTTGGGCGCAATTCGGAGCTTGTAATACGTCAGTTGGCTCATCAGGCTCCAGCCCTTTGAGTACTTGGCACAGCCCTTCACGAACCAGTGCATGATCATCCACCACGAGAATCTTCAAGATAGCTGCCTTGGGGTCTTCTTACAATCCAACATTTGATGGCCAACACTCCATTTGGAGACGATGGGCCATTGTGATCATCATACTTGAAGCCCATGTTTGTCCACTTACGTTTGCATACCGAATTTTCCGTCATTGACGGCACCACACGCATCGACGAGGTGGTCAAAGCGGCCGCGGCAGATGATCAACCTGCACTGGCCATTTCGGATTTGAGCAACCTTTTTGGGGCCATCAAGTTCTACAAAGAGGGGCGCAAGCGCGGGGTCAAACCCCTGATGGGAGCGGAAGTCTGGCTTGAAGGCCTGGGCAAAGAACTGGGGCAACTCTCCCGAGTGCTGCTGTTGGTGCAAAACAAGCAGGGCTACCTGAATTTGTCTGAGCTGTTGGCCCGAGCCTGGACGCAAAACGCCAATAAAACCCAGGCCAGTGTGACTCTGGCCTGGCTGACCGAACTCAATACTGGGCTGATTTGCCTCTCTGGCGCACAAGCCGGGCCGGTCGGGCAAGCCCTGCTGCAAGGTGATGAAGCGCGGGCGCTGGATGCGGCCTTGCAACTGGCGGGCGTGTTTCCGCACCGTTTTTACCTGGAACTGCAGCGTGCCGGCCGCCCGGACGATGAGCCGCAGGTGGCCGCAGCCGTGCAATTGGCACAGCGTATGCAACTGCCGGTGGTGGCTACACACCCGATTCAATTTTTGGCTCCAGAAGATTTTGAGGCGCATGAAGCGCGCGTCTGTATTGCCGAAGGCGAGATGCTGGCCAACCCGCGCCGGGTCCGCCGCTTCACTCGCGACCAGTATTTCAAGACCAGCGCCGAGATGCAGGCCTTGTTTGCCGATCTGCCCTCTGCCCTGGCCAACAGCGTGGAGATTGCCAAGCGCTGCAATCTGAGCCTGGTGCTGGGCAAACCGCAATTGCCAGACTTTCCGATCCCGCCAGTGAATGGTGTGGTGATGGAGGCCAATGAGTACTTTCGTTACGCCTCGCATGAGGGCCTGAAGGAGCGCATGGCCCACCTCTACCCCAATGAAGCCAAGCGTGAGGCCGAGATGCCGCGTTACGTGGAGCGGCTGGAGTTTGAGCTCACCACCATTCTGAAGATGGGCTTTCCGGGCTACTTTCTGATCGTGGGTGACTTCATCAACTGGGCCAAAAACAACGGCTGCCCGGTCGGGCCGGGGCGCGGTTCCGGGGCTGGTTCGCTGGTGGCCTATGCGCTGAAGATCACCGATCTGGACCCGCTGCAATACAACCTGCTGTTTGAGCGCTTTTTGAACCCCGAGCGGGTGTCCATGCCCGACTTTGACATTGACTTTTGCCAGGGCAACCGTGACCGGGTGATCGATTATGTGAAAGAAAAATACGGCAAGGACGCGGTCAGCCAGATTGCCACTTTCGGCACCATGGCAGCCCGCGCGGCGATTCGCGACGTGGGCCGGGTGCTGGACATGAGCTACACCTTTTGCGACGGCATCAGCAAACTCATTCCCAACAAACCCGGCGTGGCAGTGACCCTGCAACTGCCGCCGCCCGACAAGAAAAAAGACGACAAGATGGTTTACGCCACCGAGGCCGAACCGATCCTGGCCGAGCGTGAAGCCAAAGAAGAAGACGTGCGCACCCTGCTGGAGCTGGCCCGCAAGCTGGAGGGCATGACGCGCAACATCGGCATGCACGCTGGGGGCGTGTTGATTGCGCCGGGCAAACTCACCGACTTCTGCCCGTTGTACCAGCAACCCGGCAGCGAATCGGCGGTCAGCCAATATGACAAGAACGACGTGGAGGCGGTTGGCCTAGTCAAGTTTGACTTTTTGGGCCTGGCCACGTTGACCATTCTGGAAATCGCCCGCGAGTTCATCATCAAACGCCATCCGGGGCAAGAGAACTTTGCCTTTGAGAACCTGCCGCTGGACGACAAGCCCACCTACCGCTTGTTCCAGGAGGGCAAGACCGAGGCCGTGTTCCAGTTTGAATCGCGCGGCATGCAAGGCATGTTGCGTGATGCCAAACCGACGCGGCTGGAAGACCTGATTGCCTTGAACGCCTTGTACCGCCCTGGCCCGATGGACCTGATCCCCAGCTTTGTGGCGCGTAAACATGGCCGTGAGGTGGTGGAGTACCCGCACCCGCTGGTGGCCAACATGCTCTCAGAGACCTACGGCATCATGGTCTACCAGGAGCAGGTGATGCAAACGGCGCAGATTCTTGGCGGCTACTCGCTCGGTGGTGCCGACATGTTGCGCCGCGCCATGGGTAAAAAAGATGCCGACGAGATGGCTCGGCACCGCCAGATTTTCCGCGACGGTGCGGCCAAGAATGACATCAACCAGGACAAGGCCGACGAAGTTTTTGACTTGATGGAGAAGTTTGCCGGCTACGGCTTCAACAAGTCACACGCCGCGGCCTACTCGCTGCTGGCCTACCACACCGGCTGGCTCAAGGTGCACTACACCGCCGAATTTTTCTGCGCCAACATGACGGTGGAAATGGACGACACCGACAAGCTCAAGGTCTTGCTGGAAGATGCCCTCAAAATGGGCCTGACGTTTGAGCCGCCGGATGTCAACCGGGGTGTCAGCCGCTTTGAGCCGGTGTCTGACAAGGTGATCCGTTATGGCTTGAGTGCCGTCAAAGGCAGTGGTCAGCAGGCCATTGAGGCGATTGTGGCGGCACGTGAAGGCCGGGGTGTGGGGCCACATGGTGACACTAATGGCCCATTCAAGAGTCTGTTTGATTTTTGCGCCCGGGTGGATCGCGGCCGCATCAACAAGCGCACAGTGGAAGCCTTGATCAAGGCTGGAGCCTTTGATGCTATTGAACTTAACCGCGCCAGTTTGCTGGCCAGTGTGGATTTGGCTTTTGAGTTCGGCGCAGCTGCACTGGCCAATGCCAACCAATGCAGTTTGTTTGACATGGGTGGGGCGGATGAGCATGGTTCCAGCACCCAGGAGCCTGACTTGGTACAAGCGACTCCGTGGGGTGTCAAAGAACGCTTGACCTATGAAAAAACGGCGATTGGCTTTTATTTGTCAGGCCATCTGTTTGACGAGGTGAGTGCTGAGGTGCGTCGCTTTGCCAAACGCCCGATCACCGACTTGATTGATACCCGCGAGCCGCAGTTGCTGGCGGGCATCGTCACCGATTTCCGTGTCATCAACGGTCAGCGTGGCAAGCTGGCCCTGTTCAAGCTGGATGACAAATCCGGTGTGATCGAGGCGCGGGCCGACGAGGCGTTGATCAATGCCCACAAAGACCTGCTCAAAGATGATGAATTGATCATCGTCATGGGCAAGCAGCAACCTGACCGTTTCTCGGGTGGCATGCAGCTCACGGTGACGCAAATCTGGAGCCTGGAGCAGGCGCGTTGCCGTTTTGGCAAATACCTGCGGGTCAGCGCCAGCACTGGCCCACAGGGTATGCGTTTGGATCTGGCTCGGTTGTTGAAAGACTTTCCTGCGCAAAAAGAGGTCACCGAGCAGGGTGACCTGTGGCGCGGCTTGGGAGTGCGTATGGCGCTCCACTGTGTCAGTGACGAAGGGTCGGCCAGCGCCGAGCTGCAACTGGGTGAGCGTGCCAAGTTCTACCCTACAGATGCGGCCTTGGCTAGCTGGTGGGCGCAGGTGACACCCGGTAAAGCTGAAATAATTTATGACTAATTAGCCTCTAGTGCTTATAAATAAAGCGCTAAATGCTATTAATTGTATAGCTAATCTTTGGGCCTGAAGTAGACCACAAGCCACTGTGGGACACTGCCATCAGTATCACGGGGTAGTACTTTTGTCTTATCAAGAGCTTTTTGCACTGCATCGTCCCATGCTTTGTTGCCGCTTGACTTTAGCAATTTCGTTGAAATGATGGTGCCATCAAAAGATGCTCGAACATCAAATTCTGCACTTGGATTGCCAATAATGTCTTTTGAGTCCTCTTTGGTAAACACAATATTTGGCTTGACTGCAGCAATAAATTTTCCGTTGTAGCTGGCCGACGGCCCGGCAGATTTGAGTGCTGTGCCGGTGGCATTGGGGCCACCGCTGGCACCGGCCAGTCCCATCATGCGGGCCAAGCTGGCTTTGCGTTGTACTTCCAGTTGCTTGGCCTGAAGTTCTTCTTTCTTCTTGTCTTCGGCGTGTTTGGCCTTGTCAGCCTGCTCTTGTTTGAGCTTCTCGGTTTTGAGCTTTTCAGCCTGCAACTTGTCTTTGAGTAGCTTGTCCTGTTTGATTTTTTCGAGTTTGAGCTTCTCTTGTTTGAGTTGTTCTTGTCTGAACTTTTCCTGTTCAGCTTGCTGTGCGCGTTCTTTCAGTTTGCGTTGTTTTTCTTTTTCCAAAGCAATGTCCACTTTGGGCGGTTGCGCTTCGGGTTCGGGTGCGGGGGTGGGTGCTGGTTTGGGCTCTGGCCGAGGTGGGGTCTCAACGGGCGGTTCTGGTGGGGGCTCTTGTAATTTGGGTGCGGCAGCCACGGGCACGCTGGCCCACAATTCGGCTTCTGCACTGACGATTTCGGCATCACGCTTCCATTGCACACCCCAGGTTAAGGCGGCGATCAGCAAGCCATGGGCGATCAAGGCGAGCAGCAGGGAGCGCAGCAGCCCAGCCGTTGGCGGCGGGGCAAATTCAAGTCGATCAGCAGCAGCTTGCATGGAATGTGGATCAAGGTGTCAATTGAACGGACAGGCCCACCCTGGCGATGCCGGCACGTTGCAAAGTGTCCATGACCTTGACCACGGCTTCGTATTTCACGGATTTGTCCGCGCTGATCACCACAGCGGTGTTGGGTGCCTCCGCTTGGGCTTGTTGAACCACTTTGGCCAAGGCTTTGATATTGACACTGCTGCTCTGGTCTTTGATTTTGAGTTGCAAGGCTTCATCTTGACCAATGATGACTTGTACTACCTGATCAGGCTGCTTGGCTGCCTTGCCCACGCTGGGCAGATCAATCACACTCGGGGCAATCAATGGTGCGGTGACCATAAAAATGATCAACAGCACCAGCATCACGTCAATAAAAGGCACCATGTTGATCTCGTTGATGGTGCGACGACCGCGTCCGCGGTGGGCAATAGCTGCCATGGTGGTCTCCTGAAAGCGTCAGTGGCCAGATGCCGACTGCGCTCCCACATTGCGTTGCAGAATGTTGGAGAACTCTTCAATGAAGGTTTCCAGCCGAATGGAGGTACGGTCAATGTCGCGGGCAAAGCGGTTGTAGGCCACCACCGCTGGAATGGCGGCAAACAGACCAATGGCGGTGGATACCAAGGCCTCAGCAATGCCGGGGGCTACGGTAGCCAGTGTGACTTGGGTCAAGGCTGCCAGACCGGTGAAAGAATGCATGATGCCCCATACCGTGCCAAACAGACCGACATAGGGTGACACCGAGCCCACTGAGGCCAGAAAGCTCAGATGGGTTTCTACCACATCCATTTCGCGCTGAAAGCTGGCCCGCATGGCCCGGCGTGCACCGTCCATCAGGGTATTGGCATCGGTGATGCGGCGTTCGCGCAGTTTCTGGTATTCACGCATGCCACTGGCAAAAATGCGCTCCATGGGCCCGGCAGTGCGGGCATTTTTGCTGGCAGCTGCAAACAACTCGTTCAAATTGCTGCCAGACCAGAATTCCCGTTCAAAAATGTCATTAAGTTGTTTGACTTTGCCCAGAGAAAAAAGTTTGCGAAAAATGGCCGCCCAACTGGCGATCGAAATCGTGATCAGCAGCAGCATCACCGCTTGCACCACCACGCTGGCGTGTAAGACGAGTTGAATGATGGAAAGGTCTTGGTTCATGGTGGGCTAGTCGAATGTAATCAATAGGTTCAGGTCAGAGCATGCAGAATTTCGGGTGGAATCCTGCACGGTTTGAGTGTGTTGGCGTTGACCCAGCTGGCCCGGATGGTGGCTTGGCACAGCAGCTCATGGCGGGTTGGGGTTTGCAAAAATGCCTGTTGGTGAATACTTATGGAAGCCCTGCCTGCGTGTTGGAGCGAGGTTGTCACCAAAAGTTCATCGTCGAGTCTGGCGCTTTTCAGATAATGCACGTCTGCCTGGCCCACCACAAACATGCCGCCGGTGGCTTGACGCAAGTCATGCTGGTGGATGCCTTTGGCGCGTAGCCACTCGGTACGGGAGCGTTCAAAAAACTTCAGGTAGTTGGCGTAAAACACAATTCCACCAGCATCGGTGTCTTCCCAGTAGACCCGTACTGGCCACGAAAAAACTTCTTTGGACGGTGGTGCGTCACTCATGCCAGCAGCACTTTCAGTCGGTCAATTGCCGTATGTAATTGCGCCATGGAGTTAGCCGTTGAAAAGCGGATGAAGTTGTGGGTGTCCGCATGGCCAAAGTCGCGCCCAGGGGTGACTGCAACGTGGGCACGATCCATCAGTGTAAAAGCCAAATCCCAACTGCCGCTGACCCCCAGCTTTTCGCAGGCGGTGCGGCAATTGGCCCAAGCGTAAAACGCCCCATCGGGCGTCACGGGTACGTCTAATCCCAGATACTTCAACGCAGGGATGAAGTAGTCACGCCGGGCTTTGAATTCAGCTCGACGGCGCTCAAATTCAGCCAAACTTGCCGTCTCGAAACAGGCCAGTGCTGCATATTGCGCAATCGTGCTGGGGCAGATGAACAGGTTTTGCGCTAGCCGCTCAATCACGGGCACCAGGGCCTCAGGTACCACCATCCAGCCCAGCCGCCAGCCGGTCATGTTGAAGTATTTGGAAAAACTGTTGATGCTGATGATCTGATCATCCAGCACCAGCGCCGTCTGGCCATATTGCGCGTCATGGCTCAGGCCCAGGTAGATTTCGTCAATCAGCGTGATGCCGCCATGCTGGCTTACCACGTTATGAATGCGGCGCAGTTCATCCGGCGCAATCGATGTGCCGGTCGGGTTGGAGGGGGAGGCCAATAGCACCCCTCGTGTGTGCCCGTTCCAGGCATCAGCCACCTTGTCGGCACTGAGCTGAAAGCGTTCGGCTGCAGTGGTGGGGATAAGCACCGCCGTGCCCTCCGCCGCCGACACAAAATGCCGGTTGCAGGGGTAACTGGGGTCAGGCATAAGGACTTCGTCACCAGCCTCAATCAGGGCCAGGCAAGCCAACTGCAGCGCAGCCGATGCACCGGCCGTGACCACAATCCGGCCGGCCGGTACGCTGACCCCAAAATGGCTGGTGTACCAGGCGCTGATGCATTCGCGCAACTGCGGCAAACCGGTGGCCGGTGTGTACTGCGACAAGCCATCGCGAATGGCCCGGGCGGCGGCTTCTTGCACCAAGGGCGGGGCGGTGAAGTCGGGCTCACCAATGTTCAAAAATACCATGGGCGAGTTGGTGTGTGCCACCTGGGCCGCCACCGTGCTGGCGGCTTTGGCCACTTCCATCACATAAAAAGGCTCAATACGCTGGGCGCGCTGGGTCACTCGCATCGGGCTTAAGGTGTAGCGTTTTTGTCGGCGGCCACTTCGGCTTCACGCAGTTGGCGCGCCAAGCCGTTGAGCACACCGTTGACGTATTTGTGACCATCGGTGCCACCAAATTCCTTGGCCAATTCAACACATTCATTCAGCACCACGCGCCACGGTACATCCAGACAATGCTTCAGCTCGTAAGCACCAATCCACATCACGCCATGTTCTACCGGTGAAATCTCGGTGAGAGGGCGATCCAGCAGAGGCATGATGAGTGCATTCAGGTTTTCGGCCTGTTCGGCGCAGCCATGCAGCAGTGCGTCAAAGTGTGCCGAGTCAGCTTTGTTAAAACCGGACAGATCGCGGGTAAAAGCGTCAATTGACTGCGCATCATTTTTGCCTACCAGCACCTGGTAGAGCGCCTGGACGGCAAACTCGCGGGAGCGGGAACGGTCTGATTTACTGGCGGCTTTGCGGACACCCATGCTGGTCAGACCTTTGCGGGGTTGACGTGGCGGGCGTTTGGAGGGCGTAGGGTGGCTAGAGTCGCTCATTAAATGTGATCCAGTAGGTTAGCCATTTCAACTGCCACTCGGGCGGCATCACGGCCTTTGTCAGTTTGTCTTGCGACTGCTTGATCCATGTTTTCGGTGGTCAGAATGGCGTTGGCAATCGGCAGCTGGTAATCCAGTGCCACGCGGCTCACGCCAGCCCCAGACTCATTGGCCACCAGTTCAAAGTGGTAGGTTTCCCCCCGGATGATGCAGCCCAGAGCGATCAGCGCATCAAATTTGAGTTTTTCAGCCATGGCCATCAAGGCTACAGGCACCTCCAGGGCACCAGGGACTTGCACCAGGGTGATGTGTTTTTCTGGTACACCCAGTGCCAGTAACTCAGTTTTGCAGGCGGTTGCCAGGGCATCGGTGATGTCCGCATTAAAGCGCGCCTGCACGATGCCGATGGTGAGTTTTTTGCCGTCTAGGCGGGGGTCGGTGGTGTCCAAACTGCCTTGGTCTGCGATCAACATGGGTTATTCCAATACAAAGTGGGAGGGTTCAAGGGGTCACGTAGCCCACAATTTCAAGTCCGTAGCCAGTCATGCTGGGCATACGACGCGGTGTGCCCAGCAGTTTCATTTTGTGTACACCACATTCACGCAGGATTTGTGCGCCAATGCCGTACGAACGTAAATCCATACGCCCGCGTTCCGGTCCGTGGCTGGCCCGTGCCGTGCCGCCAAATTGGGCCAGCAATTGGTCGCCACTTTCACCACAGTTCAAAAATACCACCACGCCTTTGCCTTCGGATGCGACCCGTGCCAGGCTGGCATCCAGACTCCAGGAGTGCATGGTGCGGCCAACTTCCAGCGCGTCCAGCACCGACAAGGGTTCATGTACCCGGGCCAAGACAGCATCTTCTGGACTCCATTCACCTTTGACCAGTGCCAGGTGTACGCCGTGGGCGGTTTTGTCTTTGAAGGCGTGGGCAGTAAATTCGCCAAAGGCGGTTTTGAGCTGGCGCGCGCCGACATGTTCAACCAGTGTCTCCATACGGCTGCGGTGGTGAATCAGGTCGGCAATAGTGCCAATTTTCAGGCCGTGTTCTGCGGCAAACAGCTGTAAATCAGGCAAGCGGGCCATGGTGCCATCGTCTTTCATGATCTCGCAAATCATGGCCGCTGGGGTGCAGCCCGCCATGGCGGCCAAATCACACCCGGCCTCGGTGTGGCCAGCACGCATCAGCACACCGCCTTCAACCGCTTGCAAGGGGAAGATGTGGCCGGGCTGCACCAAATCTTCAGGTTTGGCATTTTTGGCCACAGCAGCTTGCACCGTGCAAGCCCGGTCGGCCGCTGAAATACCGGTGGTGACACCTTCTGCGGCTTCAATGGACACGGTGAATGCGGTGCCTTTTTTGTCGCCATTGCGAGCGGTCATAGGCGGGAGCTGCAAACGCTCGCAGCGCTCTTTGGTCAGGGTCAGGCAGATCAGGCCACGGCCAAAACGTGCCATGAAGTTGACGGCTTCGGCGGTGACATGGTCGGCGGCCATGATCAGGTCACCTTCGTTTTCACGGTCTTCTTCATCGACCAAAATCACCATGCGCCCGGCGCGCATGTCGGCCACGATATCTTCAACAGGTGAGATGGCCACAGGGGCTAGAGTAGTCATAAGGGATTGTCCAAAATGGGGTGCCTGAATTTCAAAGGGCAGCGGTTTCACTGTTTGGGCTGAGCATGCGCTCAACATAACGGGCGATCAAATCAATTTCAAGGTTGACCCGTGAGCCGGGTTTCAAAACTTGCAGCGCCGTGTTTTGTACGGTGTGCGGAATGAGGTTGATGCTGATCTCACATCCGTCCACTAAATCAGTCACCTGATTAACGGTGAGGCTGACCCCGTTGATGGTGATGGAACCTTTGAATGCCAAATATTTGGCCAAGGTTTTGGGGGTCAGCACCCGCAGGCACCAGCTTTCGCTGATTTGCTCAAACTGTGTCACGCTGCCTACACCGTCCACATGCCCTGAGACAATGTGCCCGCCCAATCGGTCATGCGCACGCAGCGCTTTTTCGAGGTTGATCGGGCCCATGGCATCCAGACCGGCAGTTTTGCTGAGCGACTCTGCGGAGATATCCACGGTGAACTGCGGGTGTGCCGTGTTGACCGAGGTCACGGTCATACAGGCTCCGTTGAGTGCAATGCTGTCACCCAAGGTGGTGTCGTCCAGATAATGGGGCGGGCAGTGGATGGTGAGTCGTTTGCCATGAATGGCCGTTTGGCCCAAGGGCTCAATGGCGGTGATGCGGCCGATGCCGGTGATGATTCCTGTAAACATCGAGTTATTTTCGCAGGTAAAAATGATCAGCTTGCTGATGAGGACACTATCAGGCCACCAAGAGGCCCGGCATTGGTTGCTATGAGGTTTGAAAAATATAAGCCTTTTAGGCTTGTAGCGCTTGTTTAACAGGCGCTATTAGCTATTTATTCAATAGCGTTTAAATCGCCGAAGTTGCAGTTTACTTAAAAATTGGGATGCCCTTCGGTTCTGGCCAGCAGTCGCAGGTCAGCGCCTATGCGCTCAATGTTGTGAAATTCCAGCTGAATCACGTCGTCGAGTGAGCTGAGCGGACCAAAGTGGGCCATGCCCTGGCCAAGGCCCAACAGCTTGGGGGCAAGGTAGACCAGAAATTCATCCACCAGGCCTTCGCGAATCAAAGAGCCATTGAGCTTGTGGCCTGCTTCTACGTGTAATTCGTTGATTTCACGTTGGGCCAAGTCAAGCAGCATGGCGCTGAGATCGACCTTGTCTGGTGTGTTTGGCACCTGGCCTGGCAAGTAGATGACCGTGGCACCACACGCTTCAAGTGCTGCTTTTTTGGCATCATTTGGTACTGCAGCGTAGATGAAACAAGCGCGACCAGCTATGAATAGTGCAGCGTCAAGCGGTGTTTCAAGACGGCTGTCCACCACCACCACATGGGGTTGGCGTGGTGTGTCGACCAGTCGCACATCCAGCTTGGGGTTGTCGGCTAGCACGGTTCCGATGCCGGTGAGCACGGCACAGGCGCGAGCCCGCCAGGCGTGTCCGTCAGTGCGTGCAGCCTGTGAGGTGATCCATTGGCTGGCACCATTTTGTAACGCAGTTTGACCGTCCAGTGAGGCGGCCATCTTCAGGCGTACCCACGGTTTTTTCCGAATCATCCGGCTGAAAAAACCGATGTTGAGTTCATGCGCCTGAAGGGCAAGGGGGTCGTCAGCAGGCAAGACTTGGACTTGTATGCCAGCCGCGCGCAGGCGCGCAAATCCTTGGCCAGCCACCAGTGGGTTAGGGTCTGCATGGATGGCGACTACTTGACGGATGCCTGCGGCGATCAGTGCATCACAACACGGGCCAGTGCGCCCGTGATGCGAGCAGGGTTCCAGCGTCACGAATGCGGTAGCGCCCTGAACCGGGTTGCCCTTTTCTGCCGCATCTCGCAAAGCCATGATCTCGGCATGTGGGCCACCAGCGCGCTGGGTGTGACCTTGACCAAGCACGCGCCCATCGGGGGTGGTGATGATGCAGCCGACGCGGGGGTTGGGGGAGGTGAGGCGCAGGCTTTGACTGGCTAATGCCAGAGATTGGCTCAAGATGGAAGGCATGTGTCGGGGGTGATCTGAAAAAGGGGTCGCCTGAAATTTCTGTCGAAATTATGGGCTGAAGGTACGAAATAACGCGTTTACAAGCGTCCTGTATTGGTTGGATTATGAATGTCCGTGGCTATGGGAGTGAAATCCTGGCGCGGTAGTTGGGTGTAATCATGGCTAAAACTGATGATCTGAACTCAGGCGAGCAGGCATTGATCGCCTCTTGATAAGCTTGGAGTGCCTGAGTTTCATCTTGCACTTGGGCTGATGCATAAATATGTCCCAGCTTGAGCCAACCATCCACAGCCCGGTGGGGCCAGGTTTGGATGCCCAGCTTTAGTGCCTGAATGGCCAGTGCAGGATTTTGATGCCGAGTGCCTAAATAATAGGCAGATTGAAGCAGATCATAGTCGAGAAACCCACTGTCTAAGAGTGATTGAGCTTGTTGCATGGCTTGAGCGATATGGCCAGATCGGCTCCAGAGCATGATTTGAACTGAGGCCAGGGAGGCAGCTTCGGGTTGGATTTGAAGCGCTCGGTTGAGTCGGTCTTGTGCCAGATCAAATTCTTTGGCCTGAATATGTCCGCGCGCAGCATTGGCCAGCATGCCCACGATGTAGGGGCGTGATGCCAGCACCGATTCCCACACCCAGGTAGCGTTTTTCCAGTCCCCCCAGGTCAGCATTGCATCGGCAGCCAAAGGAGTCAGTTTGCGGTAGTGTGGGTTGATGGCAATGCCTTGCTGAAGCAGCTCCAGCATTTGTGTTTTAGGGGCATTCCAGCGTGGGTCTTGGGATGTCCCTGAGGCGGCGATTGAAAGCGCCAATTTGCTGGCACGAACCAGTTTGCTTTCGCATTCAATCGCCTGTTGGGCAATATAGATGGCTTGGCCAATACATACCGCGGTCAAACATAAGGCTGTGATTACATGGGTTGATTTGCAGTGGATCCAAGGCTGATAGCTGGTGCCTAGCCGCGCATCAGAGGCAGCAAGTACCGCAAGACTCAAGGCAAACATGGCACCGGTACTGGCCATGCGCCAAGGAAATTCGCTGCCACTAACAACCATGAGTACCAACAAGCTGGCCAACGTGAAGGCCCGAAGAGGGGCTTCACGTTGGCCTTGGGTGGATTGGTCCGTCCAGGTTTTTAATGCTGAACGGCACAAGTAGAGCAACAGAAGGGCGATAAAGAACCAGCCCATCAATCCATATTCAGCCAGCAATTGCAGAAATTCGCTATGAGCGTAAAAATCGGTTTCTTTCTGCGTGTCGTGATCCTGATACAAGGGAATTTGCACCTCCCATGCGCCCGCACCAACCCCGGCGATAGGGTGTGCGGCAATCATTTGGGCCGTTGCACGCCAGAGTTGCAGTCGCACTGCAATTGAGCCGCTGCTGTACTCTTGGGTTTGGGCAATAGACATGGTGCGGCTGAAAGCACGTTCGATTGCATTGACTGAGCCAAATTCCTTGACCAGTTGATGGTGGGCGGTGGGCAGACTCCCCAAACCCAGTACGGTGATCGCCAGCACGGCAATGAATCCCGCGAAATGAGGTGTTTTCCATCCAGAAGAGACACATTGACGGCGGTACAGCAGGGTAATGGCGGGTAGCAGAATCAGCAAAATGACCAGACCAATCAACGCTGAACGTGTGCCAGTCATCATCAATGCAACGATGTTCCAGCCCAGTGAAAAGGTCAGCAGCATGACGCTGGTTTTGTCTTGTAAACGTGTCAGCAGCAGTACCGAATAGGGCAGGGTACAAACCAGAAATTCAGCTAAAAAATTGCGGTTGAGAAAACTCGATGCCGGGGCGGGGCCTTGTGCAAAATAGGGCCAGTCAAACCAAAATTGCCAGGTCGCCCATAGGGATGCCAGCACAGCACCTATGTGGATTCCCCAGGCCAACCAGTTGATTCGCTTGAGTGTCAGGCTGTTAAGCCCCAAAAAAAGGATCAGACTGAAAACAAACCAACGAACCGATTCGACGGCCGCCAAATAGGTGTGTGACCATGCCATGCTGCCCAGTGCATAAATCAACAAACCGGTTGGCAAGAGCTGAATCCAATGCAGTCTGAACCTAAATCCATTTAGGCGGTAGGGCCAAAAAAAGGCGATAGCGGCAGCCAGCGCAAAGAAGCTGACCACCATGGATTTCAGTGTGTCTTGCAGCAACTCTTCATGTGGAACCCCTACGGCAGGCACTAGCACCATCATCAGCGCCAGCAAGATGACAGTCATATTCGGTTTTACGTTCAAAACGGTAGCCTTGATGGGGGTAACTGATTGGTTTTGGGTGGCAGCTTGAAATTGTAGGTGCGGGTTATGTTTGCAAGACGGTTTGATCTGCCATTCATCCACCGGTGGTGACCATTAGTCTGGCCAGTACAGTCTCAGGGGATGGTCTGTCACATAATCCAAGGCATGAGTAAATCAAGAGGTTTCACATTGGTCGAGTTGATGGTCGTAGTGGCCATTGCTGCTGTGCTCGCTTCTTTGGCGGTGCCTTCTTTCAAGCACCTGATTCAGTCCAGCAGCATCAGCACCAGTGTGAATACGTTTTTGGGCGATTTGCGCTTTGCGCGCAGCGAGGCTTTGCGTCGTGGGGGGGCGGTCATTCTGTGCCGCAGTGACAGCCCTGAAGCCACGAGTCCCGTCTGTGGCAGTGGTTCGGGTACGGGGGGTATAGGTTGGGCGACTGGCTGGATTGTTTTTTATGATCAGGACGGTAATGGTGACCGGAGTGCCTCCAGTACCGACCCGGTGCTGCGCAGGCAAGCGGCATTGACATCACTGGATTACGTATTGCAGACCACGGGAGGGTCATCTACCAAATTTGAATTTACTGCTACGGGGCGTATCAGAAATTTGTCTTCCGGCGTGGTCACGATGCAGTTTGGTGGCGGCAAGTTCAAGGCTGATGTGCAGCGAACAGTTTGTGTGAGTATTGGTGGGCGTGGTCGTGTGGCTGGTGATGGCAATGCGTCCTGCACATGAAGTGATTGGTAAAGCTATGAAAAACAAGCAGTTTTATGCTCCAACACGCTATATGCTGAATAGGCTTGATCGTCAGGCAGGTACCTCCCTGATTGAGGTTCTGGTAACTATTCTGATCATGTCATTTGGATTGCTGTCATTGGGGAGCATGCTGGCCTATTCTGTGCAATTGCCCAAAATTGCAGGGTACCGTGCCACGGCCTCGGTGTTGGCGGCGGGGCATATTGAGCGCATGCGAGCCAATATTGCCGGATTTACAAACGGTGATTATGTCGAGGCGCTCACCTACAACGGCAATCGCAAAGGTTTGACTGCGCCGAGCAGTAGCTGCGCTTATCCCGATTGCACAGCAACAACCCTGGCAACTCTGGACAAGAACTACACCAATTGGAAACTTGATGCTGAGCTACCTGCTGGCGGGATGCGGGTTGAGCGGGATGCCGCAGCCGGTGCGACCGATGGCAATTTGTGGATTATTTGGACTGAGCCCTCCACATTTGCCTCAATTAACCCCACCAATTCAGACAATTGTCCAGATGCATTGTCATCGTATGCTGACCTGAAACCACGTTGTTTGTACGTCAGGTTCAAATTATGAAATCATCCTTATTGATCTCATCAAACACTCAGCGTGGGTTGTCGCTGGTTGAGCTCATGGTGGCCATGGCTATTGGCTTGGTGGTGATTTTGGCCACCATGGCAACCTATTTGGGTTCTTCAAATACATCACGCTTGGCGGAGGCACAAGGACGCATGAACGAAGATGCCAACGCTGCGTTGTCCATCTTGAGCCAACACCTGCGTATGGCGGGAAGCAATCCCAAGCAAGCCAACCGTACCAGTGCGTGTCCACGTAACCCGGTTTACGCAGCACGTGTGGTCAATCTTGCCAACGTGGATACCTGTGCCGTAGCCGGCACAGCGACCTACATTTTGCGTGGCTGCGATGGCCGGTTCAGCAACATCACTTCAGCGGCTAATTTGGCTGCATTGACATGTACCACCGACGCCTCCAAACCGGACTCCATCGCTGTGAGCTACGAGGCAGATGCCTACAACACGGAAGCAACTGGAACCGGTGTGCCGACTGATTGTCTGGGTCAAAGCATCCCTATGTCCACCGCAAATGTGACACAAGTCAATGGCACGACAACCAGCACGGTTTCGGTACCTTTCTACGTGGCGGATAACCGTTTTTATGTGGGAACTTCCACACTTATCGTTTCCCCCAGTCTGTATTGCAAAGGTAATGGCAATGCAACGCCACAACCGTTGATTGAAAACATCGAAGACTTGCAGTTGAGTTACGGCACGGGTTTGGGTGCAAGTTTGGGCACCGGTACTTTGACGGTTTCAGGCTACTTGAATGCGGACGAGGTATTGAGTGCTGATGATTTGGCAGCCTTGCCTGATGACCCCACCCGTTGGGGGCGTGTGCAGACAGTTCGCTTGTGTGTGGTGGCGCGTAGTGAAAGCCCTGTGCTTGATAACTTGGCTTCGGCGCGCTACATCAAATGTGACGGTACGTTGGAGACAAATCCGCCAGATTTGCGCATGCGCCGCGCTTACTCCACCACAGTGGTGTTGCGCAACCGGGTTAACTGAGGTCGTGTCATGAACAGTTTTTGTCAAACCAAGCGCATGCAGCCACAACGCGGTGTAGTGCTGATTGTGGCGCTGATCATTTTGGTGGTGATCTCCATGCTTGCCACATTCTCGGTGCGTAATTCGACCTCCACAGAAACCGCCTCTGGTGCTGTTCGAACCGCCAATTTGGCCGCACAGGCTGCTGAAATTGCGCTGCGTTATTGTGAGGATGCCGTGCTTTCTGGCTATAGCAGCTCTCCCACCTTTGTGACAACCTTTGATATCGCGACCAATGTACTCAGCTACAGCAGTACGCCTACTTGGAAAATCATGAGTAATTGGGATAACGCCAGTACAACGGCAACCTATGTCTTACCCGGAACAGCCGTGAACCAAACCGGATTGTCGGGTACGTTTAGCCGTCCGCCAGAATGTATGGTTGAGGCATTGCCAATGCAAATGCCAGCAGGCGGTGCTGCATCCAACACGGTTTCTTTTGTCATCACTGTTCGCGGTTTTGGCCCTGAGGTGCAGGCTGTCGCCAGTGGCGCAAGTCGTCGCCCCTCAGGCACCGAGGTCTGGTTGCAGTCAACCATTGAATTGATGATGCCTGCTGGTGCAGGCGGTGGTGGTGGTGGTGCCGGTGGTGGTAGCGGAAATGATGGTGGTGACTATGGTGGCACCAGCCCCTAACACGATAAATATTGACGGAGGTTCAACATGAACAAATTCATTCTTCGTTGTCTATGGGTCTTGCTGATGGCCTGTTTGTCAACTTTATCTGCCTTTGGGCAAATGGCGCAAACCCCTTTGTTGACGCAGAGTTCGGCTGCAGAACCCAACTTGGTGTTTGTGTTTGACAATTCTGGTTCGATGGCGTGGGACTATATGTTTCAGTATTCAGAGCCATCGTGTGCATCCAGCAGCGGTTCTGTAGGGAAGGCTTGCCAGTCACCCGATGTCAACATGATGACTTATGACCCGCGCATTCTTTACAAACTGCGTGTGAATGCAGATGGCACGGACAAAGATCCAGGTGTGGCAAGTAATGTCAGTTCATTCAATGTATATTTTTATCAGCCCACGGTTCCAGCCAATTACAAAGTGGGCAGTATCACCGTTAAAAGCGGCGGCAAGAACTACAAGGTGGGAGATGTGGTCACGTTTAAAGCTCCAACTTCTGTGGGTGGTGTAACTGCCTTGGGTGTAGTCAGCAGCGTGAGTGGCAGTGGTGCCATCACGGGTGTCAGCATAACCACGGCGGGTTCTGGTTATACCAAGGCCACATCAGTCAGCAAAGTGACCACTGCAAAAGGCACAAAAGCCTCATTTAATACACCCACAATGATTTCCATAGCGGCAACTGCCGTGAATCAAATGTGGGATGGAACTGGTAGCGTCGATTCACTGAGCTATTTTTCGCCTTACACACCTGATTCAGGCAGCCCCTTGGCTGTAGGTGCCAAGTCTGGCGTGACTTACCCCAACACGGCAGACAGTTCGACGACCGAATACCCGGCGTTTGAAAAACGCACGGATTGCAACGGTGTGTTCACTACGGCAGGTGGTTCCACACAAAAGTATTGCACCTGGGCCAATGAGCAGCAAAATTATGCCAACTGGAAGCTTTACCATTCCAAACGCGTGGAGTTGGCCCGTACCGGAATCGGTTTGGCATTTAAACCATTGACATCTACGTTCCGTTTGGGTTGGGGCACGATTTCAAAACTGGGCGGAAATAGCCCTGCTTTGACTGCGGGTGTCAGCTTGTTTACCACTTCGCGCAAGCAGGCTTTTTATGATTGGTTGTATGGTTCAGGCACCAGTGGCAGTGGTAATACACCTAGTCGCACATCTATGGACAAGGTAGGCCAGTACTTCAGTCGCTCAGACAGTGATGGGCCCTGGGGCTCCATGCCAAGTTATACGTCAACCAGTACCAGTACAAGCACCAGTGGGGGCACTGAAGCCATTGCCAATTTTGCGAGCTGCAGACGCTCCAACATGCTGCTCATGAGTGATGGTTATTGGAACAGTACCGATCCAACTGTCGGTAATGTGGACGGCACCGATGGTCCCGTAATTACCAGTGCGACCGGTTCCACTTACCAGTACAAAGCGGCTTACCCGTATAAGGACGTGACGTCAAATACGTTGGCTGATGTGGCCATGAAATATTGGGTGAACGATTTACAACCTAATATGCAAAACAATGTGGCAGCCATCAGTGGCATTAATGAATCTTTTTGGCAGAACGTATCTTTTTACGGTATTGGTTTGGGTGTTTATGGCACGTTGGAACAAACAACTGCAACCTTGGCCAACCTTGCGACGGGGGACACTTTATGGCCGGTAGCCAAAGCCGATAGTGCGGAGGCGATTGACGACATGTGGCATGCTGCAGTTAATTCACGCGGACAGTTTTTGAGTGCACGCGATTCTGATACCTTGACCACTGCAGTTGAAAGAATGATGACAAGCATCAACAAGCTCAGTTCTTCGCAGTCAGGTGTGGCTGTGTCTACCGCCAATCTGGTGGATGGCACACGCAAATACACACCGCAATACACCACCGGCTCATGGGTTGGCAATGTTACATCACGCAACCTGAATCCCTTGAATGGCAATGAGGTGAGTACCGCTTGGCAAGTAGAGAGTACGGATCCTTTGACAGGTGATGCACTGTCGCAAATACCCGGCCATGCATCTCGAAATATTGTGGTCGGTAATGGTTCGGCCACCGCACCCAAAGCAGTCAACTTTACCTACAGCGCCATGTATGCAGCCGGTTTAACTGGACTGATGACGGGCACGGTGAATAACGATTTGATTAATTATTTGCGTGGTGATGCAACGAATGAAGGTGATTTTGGTTTGTACAGAACGCGCGAGGCCAGGTTGGGAGATATCGTTAACTCCAGCCCCATGTTGGTCAAGCGTGGTGTTGATCTGAAATACGATCAAAGTGGATCAACCGTTACCGGGGCAGACAGTTACCGCAGCTTCGTCACGGACAACGCCTCCAATACAGAGGGGGTATTGTTTGTAGGTGCCAACGATGGAATGTTGCATGCATTTCGTGACGGTACACCTACCAAACCCGATGATGGTGGTATAGAAGTGTTTGCATATGTGCCCAAAGCGGTCTTGCCTACGATCAGCTTGTTGGCAGACAAGGCTTATTCACACCGCTATTACGTGGATGGTCCAATGGTTGAATCAGCGACTTATAACGGTAGCGCTTGGAAAAATGTGTTGTTAGGGACAACAGGTGCAGGTGCCAAGTCAGTTTTTGCCTTGGATGTGACTGATCCGTTGGCCATGGATGCCAGCAGTGTATTGTGGGAGGTGAGCTCAGCAAGCACTGGCTTCGCTGAATTGGGGCATGTTTTGACGGACGTACAAGCTGGGCCATTGCCTAGTGGTGATTGGGTGGCAATTTTTGGCAATGGTCAGATGAGCGCCTCTGGTTCTGCTCGGCTTTTTGTGGTCAATCTCAATACGGGCGCATTATTGAAGGAACTGATTGCGGAAGCAGGCCCGAGCAATGGTTTGGGTGGGGTGCGTGTGGTTCGGAACAAGTATCAGCAAATCATTGGAGCCTATGCCGGGGATCTAAAGGGTAACTTGTGGAAATTTGATCTTAGCGGTGCATCTTCGTCAGATTGGGTTGTTGGCTTGTCTGGCAGTCCTTTGCTGGCTGTTGGCAGCACAAAGCCAATCACCGCAGCACCTGCTGTCCTGAAAAAACCACCTGTGGATGCCAATCACCCAGAACTGCAGGAGTATGTGGTTGTTGCAGGAACAGGCAAGTTTTTTGAAACTACCGATCTTTCAACCACCTCACAACAAACGTTGTATGGGGTGTGGGATAGCCAACCGTTTGGCAGTGCAGTCGCTGCGACAGGTATTCCTCAAACAGATACGACCCATTTGGTTCAGCAAACGATTTCGACTGCACAAACATTAAGTCGAACGGTTGTGAACAGTGATCTCACCACCTCGACGGTGGATGTGACATATTTTTCAGTTTCTCGTAATGTGGTCAGTTGGAGCGCCACAACAAGAGGGTGGTTCATTAATTTACCCAACAGTGGTGAGCGGGTGGTGTATCCATTGGAAGCCCTATTGGATCGTTTTGTGGCTGTAGATGCCATCTCACCCAGCAATGTGTCTACTAATTTGTGCGCGCAAAGTGGGCAAGGTACTGGGTATGTCTATTTGATTGATGGTTTGACAGGAGCAGGGCCTGGTGAGCAAGTGCTGGATACTAATGGGGACGGTCAAGTTAATACCAATGATGCTATGGTTAGCGGATTTACGGCAAAGGCCGATGGCCGTAATACTTGGTTGAAAGTGAATGCGAGCAGTAACGATAACCAAACAGTCTTTACTGGTATTACTGGAAGTGATGGTACTGGAAATATGGTCAAACTAAGCTGTGCTGCGATAGGAAACTGCAAGCCTGTAGCGACGCCAAGCATGACCATCAAATCGCGTGAATGGCGACAGCTGTTTATGCGCTAATGTGGACGATCTTTAATTTCAATTGTTAGAAAATACATGAAAACACATTCGCCAACTGGGCATCAACTGGGCAAAGGCTTTACCTTGATTGAGTTGATGATTGTGGTTGCTATTCTTGGCTTATTGGCTGCCATTGCTGTCCCTTCATATACCAGCTACATAGCCAAAGGGCGTCGTGCAGATGCACGTGTTCAGCTATTACAAGCTGCTCAATTTATGGAGCGCTTTTACACCGCCAATGACAGATATGACCAGGATCGTGCTGGCAATACGGTGTACAGCCAGATTCCAGGCGTATTAAAAAAGGCACCCGCCGAAGGTACACAAATGTATGAACTGGTTGAACCCACGGGTTCGGTCGTGACGGCAAGCAGTTACACGTTAACCATGCAACCCAAATCCGATGCAGCAATGGCTTCAGATGCTTGTGGATCATTTACCATCACAGAGCAAGGTGTCAAAGGAGTCACTGGGACTCTGTCTCGAGATATATGCTGGAAGTAGGCTGTTTTACCGACCCACCTCATCCACCAGTGTTTTGAAATCATCAATGTCTTCAAAGCTTCTGTACACACTGGCAAAACGCACATAGGCGACTTTGTCGAGTTTTTTCAGCTCGAACATGACCAGTTCGCCGATGCGGGTCGACAGTACCTCGCGCAGGCCCAGGTTGAGTAGCTTTTCTTCAATACGTTCAATGGCACTGTCGACCTGTTCGGTACTAACAGGTCGTTTGCGTAGCGCCAATTTCATGGAAGCCAACAGTTTGGCGCGCTCGTATTCAATACGCCTTCCATCTTTTTTCACAATGGATGGGAATGTGACTTCGGGCCGCTCGTAAGTCGTAAAGCGTTTGTCGCAGGACGCGCAACGGCGCCTGCGGCGAATAAAGCTCCCATCTTCAGACACCCGTGTTTCCACCACTTGAGTGTCGGGGTGGCTGCAGAAGGGGCACTTCATCGGGGATTAACCGTAAACCGGATAACGAGCTGTCAAAGCGTGCACTTTGGCGCGCACCGTGGCAAGATTGCTTTCGTCACGCGGGTTGTCCAGCACGTCGGCGATCAGGTGGGCCGTGAGTCGTGCTTCTTCGTCCTTGAAGCCGCGGGTGGTCATGGCCGGTGTTCCCACGCGCACGCCACTGGTTACCATGGGTTTTTCTGGGTCGTTCGGAATGGCATTTTTGTTGATGGTCATATGGGCACTGCCCAACACGGCTTCAGCTTCTTTGCCGGTGATGTTTTTGGAACGCAAGTCCACCAGCATCACATGGGATTCGGTGCGGCCACTGACAATGCGCAGGCCCCGTTCGGTCAGGGTTTCGGCCACGATGCGGGCGTTGGTCAGTACTTGCTGCTGGTAAATCTTGAACTCGGGCTGCAGGGCTTCCTTGAAGGCCACCGCTTTGGCGGCAATCACGTGCATCAGCGGGCCGCCCTGCAGGCCAGGGAAGATGGCGCTGTTGATGGCTTTCTCATGCTGCGCCTTCATCAAAATGATGCCGCCACGTGGGCCACGCAGGCTCTTGTGCGTGGTGCTGGTCACAATGTCGGCGTGTGGCACCGGGTTGGGGTAAACGCCTGCGGCAATCAGGCCGGCGTAATGCGCCATGTCGACCATGAAGATGGCGCCCACATCTTTGGCAACTTTGGCAAAGCGCTCAAAGTCAATCGCCAAAGAATAGGCACTGGCACCGGCAATGATCAGTTTCGGCTTGTGCTCATGGGCTTTGCGTTCCATGGCATCGTAATCAATCGCTTCATGGGCATCCAGACCGTAGCTCACCACGTTGAACCATTTGCCGCTCATGTTCAGAGCCATGCCATGGGTCAGGTGGCCGCCCTCAGCCAGACTCATGCCCATGATGGTGTCGCCAGGTTTCAAAAAGGCCAGAAACACAGCTTCGTTGGCAGATGCGCCGCAATGGGGTTGCACATTGGCGGCTTCGGCACCAAAAATTTGTTTCACACGGTCAATTGCCAGTTGCTCAGCAATGTCCACAAACTCGCAGCCACCGTAATAGCGTTTGCCGGGGTAACCTTCGGCGTATTTGTTGGTCAACTGGGTGCCTTGGGCGGCCATGACAGCAGGTGAGGCGTAATTTTCACTGGCGATCAACTCGATGTGGTCTTGCTGACGCTGGTTTTCGGATTGAATGGCAGCAAACAGCTCTGGGTCGGTTTGCTCGATAAGAATGTTTCGGTTGAACATGGGAGTCCTTAAAGACAATGGGCCTGCGGGTTAAGGTGCCCAGGCGAACGGCTGATCACAAAACCAAAAGGCTTTGCGGCACGCTCCCCCGTGGTGTTCCCACTTCAGCAGCACCCCATGGAGAAGGGCTGCCTATCGCCAGTTGCGTGCGGGACTATTTTAACTGACGTGTTTATTTCAATGCCAGAACAGCATCTTTGTCAGGCTTGGATTCAGGTAACGGAGTTACTGCAGGTGTTTCAGTGGAATGGCTGGGTATGGCTTCTTTGGATTTGTTAACCACTGGCAAGTTGGCTGCGGTGTTGCTTGCTTCCCATGTGGGAACTTGGCGGCCCAGGCCAACCAATTGCAATCTGGCATGCTCTGCCATCACTTTGGCGGTATAGCCACCATCATCTTCAGAGTTGGCTGCACCAACATATGATTTCAGGCCACCTTCAATCGTGCCAGCCATGCGAATGCAGTCTTGCAGGACTTTGACACCCACACGTAAATTGGCCAATGGGTCAAAAGCAGCAAATTTGCCGCCAAAACTTTGGTACTTGTCGCTGTGAACCTGCGTCATGACTTGCATCAGACCTTGGGCACCAACGTGGCTTTGGGCAAATGGGTTGAAGCCAGATTCAATGGCAACCACCGCCAGGATCAGAGTGGGATCCAATTTGGATCGTTGACCAACGTTGTAGGCCTCAGAAACAATGGCGCTGACGGGCTCGGGAGCCACGTTGTATTTTTTGCTTAGCCACAAGGCAACTGCAGCTTGCTGCTTCGGCAATTGTTTGGGGTCTGAGGCGGTAGCGCGATCACTGGCGAGCAAATCGCTGACTACACCGGACACTTCAAACTGACGCTCCTGGAGCCAACTGAAGAGTTGGATTTCGCCAATGTGACGAAGTTCTGGGCGAGCCACCAAGGTGACTGCTGCAAACAATACCAGCAGGCCAATCAAGGCGACGCTGTTGTGTGAGATTTCAAAAATGCCTTTGGTGAGGGCAGTTGCAAAACGCCTCAGGCTGCTGATCATGGTCTTAGATGCTGACATAGCTTCTCCTTCTTGCGCGTGAATCTTGGTGGGCATCATGCGTAGCATGCGACTCAGCGAGATTTCGCTTGGGTTGTTACGCTATCAATATCCTGCTTGAGTTTTCTCCAGTAAGTGCAGAGATTTGATGTTGCCGGGTTGGCAGCGGGCTTCGGGTTATCCCTGATGGTGTCAAGGACTGGCGGATTCTATGTGGGTTGAATATACCAAGTCAACCATAACAAAGTAACTTGTTATGCATCAAATGATGCAATGATTTATTTTTCTTGCGGCTTTTCTTCCTTAAATTCAAGTTGAATGGTTGAAAATTCCGGGCATGAAATTCGATCAATTGAACTCATTCAGACTGATACGCCGCTTCGGGATGGTGGTGGTGAGCATCCTCATCGTGTGGGCAGTGTCATGGCTGGCCTTGCCCATGGTATTGAAAAACCAGGTTCAATCACGTTTGTCAGAGCAATTGGGGCGGCAGGTCAGTGTTGGACGTGTGGACTTCAAACCTTGGTCATTGGAACTCACGCTGGAAGATTTCGCCATTGCCCATGCCACAGATGCCTCGCCACAGTTCCGCATCAAACGCCTTTATATAGATTTGGAGATGCAGTCCCTATTCAAACTGGCACCTGTGGCTGAGGCACTTCAGTTAGAGCAGCCTTGGCTGCAACTCAAACACCTGGGTGGCGGACATTACGATGTGGATGATGTCCTGGCGCGGTTGAATCAGCCTGCCGACACGTCCGCGGCATCGCCGCTAGGGTTTGCACTTTACAACTTGTCATTGACACAAGGTGAGGTGACACTGGTTGATGCGCCAGAGAGCAAGACGCACAAGTTGACAAATCTGACTCTGAAATTGCCGTTTTTAAGCAGCTTGAATTCTCAACGGCACGTGCTGGTGCATCCCCATTTGGCTTTTGAACTCAATGGAAGTCCCTTCGATTCCGATGCAGAAGGCACCCCTTTTGCGGACAACCGCAAAACCGAGGCCCATTTCCGCCTGAAGGCGTTTGATCTGACCCCTTATTTGGCCTATTTGCCGCCCACATTGCCCTTGCAATTAAGCTCGGCAGTCCTCAACGCCGATGTCAAACTGGCGTTTGAGCAGGTTCCGAAACCTTCAGTGGTATTGAGTGGTTGGGTGTCCGCCAGTCAGGTCAAATTGACGGCCCCCAGTGCCGAGACTAAAAATGTATCGGCGCAAGATTTACTGGCCTTTGATGATTTGCGTGTGCAACTGAGCGATGTACGGCCATTGGAACGACGGATTCAACTTGGGCAGATTGATTGGCTCAATCCCCGGTTACACGTGCAGCGTAATGGCCAAGGGGCGCTGAATTGGCAGACGTTGCTGACAAGTCAAAAAACACCTCAAAGTGCTCCTGAAAAAGAAGCTACTAAGGCTGTGAATAAAAGCACAAAAGGCCAAAATGATCAAAAAACACCGGCCTGGACGGTGGCCATCACGCAAGTGAATCTAAAAGGCGGGCAAGTGCACTGGGCTGATGACAGCGCAGCACAACCAGCACGCCTGAACGTGCAAGACCTGAACCTGGTCGCCCATGCGGTGCAATGGCCCATCAAGCAGCCTATCGCATTGGATGGCAGTGCACGCCTGGAGACGGCGAGCATGTCCTTTAATGGGGCCGCCACGGATCAATCGGCCGAACTTCAAACCCAACTCACGGATGTGCCGTTGTCTCTGGTTGCACCCTACATAGCAGATGTGTTGGTGCCCAAACTTCAGGGTGTACTTCAACTGGAAGCCGGACTGAGTTGGCGCGCAGCACGCTCGCCTGATGAACCGATGCAGCTGACTGTTCAGATACCCCGACTGGCCTTGGACAAACTTGAATTGACCTCTGCGCTCCGAAAGGGGCCAAAGGTTGATCGCCATGCAGTGTTGGTGGGTGCTCGCAAATTGCAACTGGAGCAGGTGGTGCTGGATTTCCCCAAACGCACCGCCACGCTGGGACGAATGCAAGTGACACAACCCAAAGCCAAGGTGGCACGCTCAGCAGATGGGCGCTGGATGTTTCAAGACTGGTGGATACAGCCCAGCCAGGTTCAGCCGGAAACTCGGCCGCAGCCACCAGCCCCCCAGCCCTGGCAAGTGGTTATCCAAGAAATGAGTTTGAACCAGGGTGATCTCAGCTACAGCGATGTGGGGGTATCAAAACCGGTGGCTTTTGAAGTCACGGATATGGCCTTGCAGGCTAAAAACTTCAACTCCCAGTCCAGCAAACCTGTGGCTTGGAGCATTGCTGGACACATCCATCACGGACACACCGACCCTGGCAGTCTGGCTGGACGTGGCTCGGTTGTCATCAATCCGTTGAAGTTAAACGCTGAACTGGATGTCAAACGTTTGCCGCTGCATGCGTTGCAGCCCTACATACCGATGGAACTTCAGATGGATTTGCTGCGTGCCGATGCCAGTTTCAAGGGCCATCTTGAGTTGACTCAACAGGCCTCGGGCATGGGGGTCAAAGTGCGCGGCGACACGCACCTGGAAGACTTGCGTGTTGACACGCTGGGCCAAGCTACGCCCTTCAAGCCAGCGGAAGAAATTTTGAGCTGGAAAGATCTAAGCCTGACCGGGCTCGACATTGCGCTGACCCCAGGGCAATCCACGCGCGTGGATGTGGCGCAAACCAGTCTGAATGATTTTTATGCCAAGCTGACATTGGACGAAACCGGTCACCTGAACCTGCAAGATGTGTTCGCCAGAAGCAGTCCCAAGCCAGCGAATGCCGCCACAACCAGCACAACACTTGGCAGTACTCCGATCAGGCGTGACAGCAAAACGCCAGACCACACCGAAGAAATATCAAAAACAATAGCTGCTCATGCAGTGGAATCAAGCTCTACAAGTCAAAATGATTCACAAAAAAGCCCTGCCGCAGTCATCCATTTCGGCCCCGTCAGTCTGACTGGCGGGCGGGTTGATTTCACCGACCGATTTATCAAGCCCAATTATTCGGCCCGACTCTCAGAACTGGCTGGCAAACTCAGCGCGTTCTCGTCGGTTGAACCCAATGGTCAGATGCAACTGGCTGATCTGGAGTTGCGTGGCCGTGCTGAGGGCACGGCCAGCCTGGAAATTTTGGGCAAAGTCAATCCTTTGGCGCAGCCGGTGGCACTGGATATCGCGGGTCATGTGCGGGATCTGGAACTGGCACCGTTGTCCACTTACTCGGTGCACTACGCGGGTTATGGCATTGAGCGCGGCAAGCTCAGCATGGATGTGGCCTACAAGGTGCAGCCTGATGGGCAACTCACAGCGGACAACCAACTGGTGCTGAATCAGCTTAAATTTGGTGATGAGGTGCCCGGAGCCCCCAACAGCCTGCCAGTCAAACTTGCGGTGGCGTTGCTGGCAGACCGTTATGGTGTGATTGATATCAACCTGCCGGTCAGTGGGTCGTTGAACGACCCGCAGTTCCGGCTGGCACCCATTGTGTTCAAGCTGATTGTCAATCTGGTGGTCAAAGCCATCACTGCACCGTTTTCACTGCTGGCGAATGCCTTCGGTGGGGGGGGTGATGAGCTCAGTATGGTCAGCTTTGCGCCAGGTTCTGCGGTCCTCAGCTCTGAGGCCAAGGCCGGGCTCAATAAAGTAGCCCAAGCCTTGAAAGACCGCCCAGGCCTGAAAATGACGGTAGTCGGCACGGCCAGTTTGGATGTTGAACGGGATGCCTTCAAGCACGAGCAACTGCAAGCTTTGGTGCAGGCCGAAAAGCGCCGCGCAGCGCCAGATGGTGCGCAGGTGGACACCGTGTCAGCTCAGGAGTACCCGGCACTGCTCAAAGCTGTCTACAAGAGAGCCAACTTTCCCAAGCCGCGCAACCTGATCGGTATGGTCAAAGATTTACCAGAGCCAGAGATGCAAGCCTTGCTGCTGGCCAATCTCGGAGTATCCGAAGCCGCCATGCAAGAGCTGGCCGTTCAACGTGGCGTGACGGTGCGCGACTATCTGGCCAGCCTGAAGCTGCCCCTGGATCGGCTTTTTTTGGGAGCCGCCAAAGCGGTACCACCCGAAGCAAAATGGCGACCACGCGCCGAACTCAGTCTGGCCACCCAATAAGAGCGGC
This sequence comes from Rhodoferax lithotrophicus, assembly GCF_019973615.1. GTDB lineage: Bacteria > Pseudomonadota > Gammaproteobacteria > Burkholderiales > Burkholderiaceae_C > Rhodoferax > Rhodoferax lithotrophicus. The sequence continues at coordinate 1,850,549 of NZ_AP024238.1, forward strand.
AAAGGGTGGGGCTGGCCTGATCTGACGCGCCCGAAGGCGCTGTTTTTTCTGAGTCAGCCTTGGGCGCGCAGGCGTGTCGGAGGGGACACTGGGTATATCTGCGATTGTTTTTTCAGGTAACTCCCAAAACCCGGCGAAAATACGCATTTATTCCCGTTGCACTGCAGCGGGCACTTTCTCTATTCAGTGCGCGATGTCGATGTTCTCTTTTTCCAATTCCAGCAAAGCAGTCCCCACTCCTGACGCACCTGCCGTCACCGCCAAAAGCCATGAAGCTCACCCGCTGGATGCGCTCACTCATGGCGCGTTTTCAGCCCATACCTCGGGCGAGCGTATGGCGTGTATCCGCGAATGGCTTGCCAGCAGCCCCAGCAGTGAGCAGTTGCAACAGGTGTTCAAAGAACTCAGTGTCAAAGACAAAGGCGCGGCCAAGCTGGTGCGTGAAAAACTCGATGACATCAAGCGCAGCAAAACCCAGGCCACCATTGCGCTGGAATGGGCCGACAAGGCGCATGCGCTGCTGGCCTTGTCCAAACTGAATCTGGCCGATGCCCTGGCCTGGCAGCGTGATGCCGCCAAAGCGGGCGCACCGCTGAGCAAAGAACCGCTGACCGGCCTGAAGGCCCAACTGGTGGAGCGGGTGCGCGCCATTGAGGACCTGCAGCACCGTGTGCAAGTGCAACGTGAGGCCGCGGTGTTGCTGGCCCAGCGTATTGAAGTGCTGTCCACCAAACCCTGGATGGACGCGCAGACAGCCCAGGAAACCTTGACGGCGGACGTGGCCCATTGGCAAACTGAAGCGCAGGATCTACTGGGTGATGCCAACTGGCCGAGCGTGGATGTGCGTTTTGCCACCCAATTGCAAGACTCCCAAGCCCAGCTGTTGCTGGTGTGGGAAGCCTTTACCGAGGCGTTGAAGTTCACCGTGGCCGCCGCCGAAGATGCTGCGGCCCCCCTGCCCAAAGTGCCGGTCTGGGCTGATGAAATTCGCGTCGCTCGTGGCATTCCGCTGGAAGCCCCGGTGACTCCCGCCAAGCCCAAGGTTGACCCTGAAATTCGCGCCAAAGCCACCAGCGCTGTGCGTGAGGTGCTCTCAAAATTAGAACAGGAAATGGCTCAGGGCCATGGCAAATCCAGTGTGGGGGTGGCCAATGCGCTGCGTCAGGCACTGAAAGACAACGCGCGCCTGATCGATGACAAGCTCGAAGCCCAGGCCCATGCGGCCTTGGTGGCTGCTGGTGAACTGGAAGGCTGGCAACGCTGGCGTGCCGACCAATTGCGTGAAGAATTATTGGCCAAAGCCGAAGGCCTGCTCAACCGCCCCGAAGGCCAGACTATCGGCGGGCGCAAGATGCAAGACACCTTGCGCCAGTTGCGTGAACAATGGAAAACCACCGATCAAGGTGGCGCGGCCAACCATGGGCTGTGGAAGCGCTTTGACGATGCCTGCAACGAAGCCCATAAAGTGGTTGAAGCCTGGCTGGAAAAGGTCAAGGCCGAATCGGCCGAGCACCGTGCCCAGCGTCTGGCGCTGATTGAAGAAGTTAAAGCCTGGGCTGAAGCCAACCGGGTGGCGCTGGACGATGACTGGAAAGGCTTTAACCGTGTGTTGCATCAGTTTGGTGACCGTTGGCGCGAGTCCGGCCATGTGGGTGAAAAAATGTTCGCTGAATTGCAGCCCTTGTGGAAATCTGCGATTGACCATGCAGCAGCCCCTCTGGAGGCCTTGCAAAAGCTCAGTCTGCAAACTCGTCACGCCATGATTGACGAGGCCAAGGCTCTGGGTGCTGAGGCTGCTTTGCGCATTGATGCCGTCAAGGCCTTGCAACAACGCTGGCAGGCCGAAGCGCACCGCGTGCCGATTGACCGTCGCCATGAGCAAAAACTGTGGGATGCCTTCCGTAAACCGATTGATGAAGCCTTTAACCGTAAAACAGCTGAGCGTGAAAAAGCGCAAAGTGCTTTGGGTGAGCGTGATCGCATGGTGCTGGATGCCTCCAAAGCTCTGCAAGCGGCCAATGCCTCGGGTGATGCCCAAGCCATTCGTGCGGCCATGGCTGCGTTGGATGCGGCGTTGAGTGGTCAACGTCAAGCACAGGCGGACGTGGAAGCTGCAGGTTCTGCTGAAGAAAATCCGGCTCAAACTCTGGAAAATAAAGCGCAAGAAGCTACAAAAAATGAAGCAGCAGCGGATAACTCCGACGTGGCAGCAGAATCTGTGGGCGATTCAGACAGCGTAGCGGTGGCGGCCGATGTCGTCAAACCTGCACCCGTTCCCAAACGTGTGGTGGCCATGCGGGGTGATGACCGTCCAGGCATGAAAAAAGAAGAGCCTGTGGCTCCGGGGCGCGCTGGCAAGTTTGGTGATCGCAAGGATGGTGGTCGACCTGCCGGTCGTGATGGTGCACGCGACACTCGTGGCCCTGGTCGTTCTGATGACCGTGGTGGTCCACGTGGCAATCGTTTCGAGCGCCCGGCCTATGGTGAGCGCGCCGATGCGCCGCGCCTGGGTGATGCCGCTTTCCGTGCCCAGCGTGAGGCGCTGGAGCAAGCCCAGTTTGCCTTGCGCAAGCTAGCCGCCCAAGCCCATGGCGAAGCCCTGACACAGCTGTTGACTGCCTGGGAAAAACGCGATGCCGAGCAAGTGCCCAGCACCCAGGAGTTGGGTAACCGGGTCAGCCCGGCGGTGCGTGGGGCCTGGGTCAAGGCGGTGTCACAACCTGCTTCTGGTGATGCCGCAACGTCATTGTTGCGTCTGGAAATGGCTGCCGAAGTGCCGACACCCGCCGAGCATCTGAGTGCACGGCGTATGTTGCAATTGCAATTGCTGACCAAACGCAATGATCCTGCTCCGGCGCAAACCTGGACCCAGGATACCGCGACCGTGCTGGCTTCACCGTTTGATGCTGCTCAAGTGCGGCGGGTGCAGAATGTGCTGAAAGTGCTGTTGAAGCCTTAAATCCCAGGTATCTCCCCACTTTGCCAGGCCTCTCACCTGCCCGGGTGAGAGGGATTTTGGAGCAACCGTAGTGGGCCACGTGCTTGCAGCCAAGCCTGACTCGCCGTCAGTCATTCAAGGGTGGGTGGCTTGGTCGATGTTCAAACGCTTGGGTTTGTCACCTCGGGATAGTCGCAAAACTTCGAGTCGTGGTGGGATGGCATGGGCATCCCAATCACTTAAGACCAGGCGGTGCAAGGCGGTGCCGGTGGGGGAGTGGCCCAAGCTGTGATCCGCGGGGTGGTGGGTATGGCCGTGGATCAGGGTTGTGGTTTGAGTGGTTTGGAGCCATTGCCGGGTCATGCTGGTGTCGGCATCTGCATAACTGGCCCCCGTCGCTTTAAGCAATTGGCTTTGCTCACGCAGGCTTTGGGCGATAGCTTGGCGCTCGCTCAGGGGTTTGGCCAGAAACTCGGTTTGCCAGGTTTTGCTGCGCACGAGCTGGCGAAATTTCTGGTAATCCACATCAGCCAGACACAGTGCGTCACCATGTGACAGCAGCCAGCGCTGGCCGTCAAACTCAAGTACCGAAGGGTCGCCCAGCAAGGTCATGCCGCAGTTTTGTGCAAAAGCTTCACCCAGCAAAAAATCGCGATTCCCATGAATGAAGTACACCGGAAGACGTTGGGTGGTGGCTTGCAGAAGGTGTTGACAGTGCAAGGCAAAAGCACCGTCCGCAGTGGTGGGTGTGTGGGTGATGTCATCACCCACCCAGACTTCAAACAAATCCCCCAGGATAAACAAAGCATCTGCTGGCGTGTGTGCTATGTAGTGCTGCCAGGCTGCCAACGTGGCAGTTTGGCTGATTTGCAGGTGAAGGTCAGAAATGAAGTCGACGGTACGCCAGTCAGTGGGGGCACGGATGGGCGCGTTGTTCTCACCCATTGCAGTTTTTTCAGAGAGCATATCCATTCAGTTCGGGCATAAAAAAAGCACACCACCACGACATCGCATGGACAGTGTGCTGTTGAGCGGTGAGGCCAGGACTGGATTTACAGCGCAACGGCTTTTTCAATCACCACATCTTCCAGGGGGACATCGTCGTGGTAACCCTTGCGACCGGTTTTGACCGCCTTGATTTTGTCAACCACTTCGGTGCCCGACACCACCTTGCCAAATACGGCATAGCCCCAGCCTTGCTGGCTGGGCGCGGTGTGGTTCAGGAAGCCGTTGTCGGCCACGTTGATGAAGAACTGCGCCGTGGCTGAATGCGGGTCGCCGGTGCGGGCCATGGCCACGGTGTAGTTCAGATTTTTCAACCCGTTGTTGGCTTCGTTTTCAATCGGCGCATCACATGATTTTTGTTTCATGCCAGGCTCCATGCCGCCGCCTTGCACCATGAAGCCCGGAATCACCCGGTGAAAAATGGTGTTGTCGTAATGGCCTTTGTTCACGTAGGCCAGGAAGTTGGCGGCGCACTTGGGGGCTTTGGCGGCATCCAGCTCAAGGGTGATGACACCATAGTTTTTGACGTGGAGTTCGACTTGGGGATTGCTCATGATTTATTTCACCAGGGTTGCAGAGTTGATAAAAATGGGTGTTTGGGGAACATCGGTCGGGAAGGGGCCGCCGGCCCCGGTGGGGGTGGCTTTGATCTTGTCGATCACATCCATGCCGGCGATGACTTTGCCAAAAACGGTGTAACCAAACAATTGTGATGCATTGACCAGCTGGGCGCGTGGGGTATTTTCGTAGATGCGGCCTTGGTACTCAAACCTGGGCACCGGGTCACCCGGCGGAATCAGCACCGGGTCGAGAAAAGCGTTGTCTTTCACATTGATGAAAAACTGGGCGGTTGCCGATTGTGGGTCTGACGTGCGCGCCATGGCGAGTGTGCCTACCACGTTGTGCAGCCCTTTTTCCACGGACTGGCGGCCTTCGTGCACCACGGGCGCACGGGTGGGTTTTTCCACATAGCGGGCATCAAAACCGCCGCCCTGGATCATGAAGTTGCCAATCACGCGGTGAAAGATGGTGCCGTTGTAGTGCTTGTCCTTGACGTATTGCAGGAAGTTTTCAACGGTCTTGGGGGCTTTGTCAGGGTAGAGCTCCAGCAGAATATCGCCTGCACTGGTCGCTAGCTTGACATGGGGCGTGTTTTCTGCAGAGGCTATATTCGCTATTGAAAAAATAGCTACTCCCGCAAGTGTGGTAAGCACTACACGGCTAAATTGCTTGAAATTCATCCAATGATCCCTTCGTAAATGATTTTCCACTGCTTGTTTTGACGACTCCAGTACTGGCGCTTGGTGGTTCCGGTGCGTTGGCCGGTGGCCACTTCACCAAACGTCACCACCATGGTCTCGTTGGCATCAACCCAATGCAGCAGGGAGAGGTCTTTGATGGCCCATTCACGGCCTTGCATGGCCGCCACTTCCGAGCGTAATTTGGGTAACCAGTCGGCCAGCGTCTTGCCGTTGTTGAAGTCTGGGGCGTAAAACTGGCTCAGGGTGTTCATGTTGCCACTGGATTTGGCTTGTAGCCAGGCATTCAGTTGGGTGGTGAACTCATGGCTGCGGGGTTGCAGGCTTTGTGGCGGCACCCATTTCAAATTGCGCGAGATCAGCACTGGTGTGGAGCGAATTTCTACCGTGCGCAGCAGGCGTTCCAGGTCAGGATTGGCTAACACCACGCAGCCATCGCTGGCCAATGGGGGGCGTGAAAACTGATCGGGTGGTGTGCCATGTAACCAGATACCGCCACCGGTTTTGCCGCGTTTGAGATCCAGCACATTGGGGTAGTTGATGGGTAAGGCCCCTGAGCCGTAATAATCTTTCAGGCTTTTGGGGTCGAGTTGGCTGGTGATGAAATACACCCCCAATGGTGTGCGTTGATCCCCTTCAATTTTTTTCTCAATGCCCAGTTTGCCCACTGAGATGTAGTAGTCAGCTACCAGGGATAAACCATGGCTCTGGTTTTCAAACAGGTATAGCCTTGACTTGGCTGCATCAATGGCAATGGCGTGTTTGTTGTAGGCTGACATTTGCAGAAATTCTGCGGGGACACTGCCCGAAGGGGGGCGCTCACGCAATGCTTTGAGCCGCAGTTGTGATTCGTCTTTGAGTTCGTTAAGAACCTCAGTGCCATTTTTGAGCTGACTGGCAGGCACATCTCCAAACTTTGTCAAAGGCCGGGTACGTGCCGAGAGCAGGTCACCATACACCAGATGGGCGAGTGCAAAGTTGGGGAAGTCATGCACCAGTTGCTCCGATTTCTGAAGCGCTGTGCGGCTGTCTGATTTGCCAATGAGACGGTAAATCTCAATCAGCCGGGCTTCGGCCAAGCCGTCTTTGGGGGCCTTGACCACAGGGACCGGTGCTGGTTTACTGTGTTTTTTGGCTACTTTGGAAGGTTTGGCCCAAGCACTTCCCGCACCGGTTGAAAGATACAGTGCCACAAGCCAAAGGGTCAGAAATGCCTTGGTATAACGAGTCATGCGTGCGGAATAAAAAAGCCAGCAGTCAACACCGCTGACTGCGAGCATTCAGGCCAGCGAATGATGATCAATTGCCGGTGGATTCCCGGGTAATCAGCCACTTGCTACCGTGTTTTTTCAGGTGCAAGGTTTTCCGGCTTGAGACAGACAATGAATCCGCTTTGTAAGCTTGGCGAAACCGCGCAACGGCCTCATCACCAGTGACCTTGACATTAAGTTCTGTGAGCTTGACAGCGATGTGGGATTTGCCCGTGATGCGATCCGTGCGGTCTTTTTCCCAGGCGCTACGAGATTGTTTTCCGGGGGTATCGAAGTCTGAGCTGTAGGCTGCGAAATAAGCGCCCATATCCTTGTTGGACCAAGCTTGCGCCCAGTTGGTGATTGCCGCCTCAACTGGTTTGGCTTGATCCGTATCCGCGGGTGCAGGTTTGGAGGTCGGCGGTGTGGGTGACGGTGTGACGACTGGCTTGACAGGGGCGGCCGCAGGTGCGGGTGCGGGCAGTGTGGCTGTTGGCGTAAGGGCTGCATTCGGTTTTACGCTGGGAGCCGGGGTGACGGGTGCAGAGGTTGCCGTGACCACGGTGTTGCCTTGCCCGGGGCGTGCATTGGCCAAGTTGGGTTTGAATACCTCACGAATCAGGGCCAGTTTGGGCGGCACCGCCATGTTGGCACTGTCGAGTTGGAGTGCCTTGTTGTAGGCCTGGCTGGCCAGACGGGCATACACGTCCCCAATGTTTTCATGTGCGGTTGAATAGCTTGGATTGGTGCGAATGGCCATTTCAAGCGCCACCCGGGCCTTGTCGTACTGGCCTTGGCTGGCATAAAGCACGGCCAGGTTGTTGTATGGCTCGGGCAACTCGGGGTAATCTTCAGTGAGTTTGGTGAACGTGGTGATGGCTTCAGGCGTTTTGTTCAGATTACGCTGGATCACCCCTTTGAGAAAACGCATCTGCGGGTCCGCCGGCTTGGTGGCCAGGTGGCCATCCACCAGTGTCAGGGCCTCGGCAAACTTGTTGGCACGTACCAGTTGACTGACATCGGTGTATTCGTCTGCATAGGCGAACTGGGTTGCACAGGCACCCGCCAGCGTGAGCAAACGCAAGGTTTTGAAAAGAACAGAACGGTTGAGCTTCATGGTGGGGTGCGGTGAAAGAGAGAACATAACCGACCAGACGGCAGGTTGAGGCAGGGCTTTATACTGACGCATATTGTAGCTGAGAGGGCATTTTTTACGGCCCTGTGGGAGTCCATCGGTGGCTTCCGGCCAGGGGGCATCACCCTACCAGCTGCGCTGTATTTCCCCCAAAGAACCTGTTTTGATTGACCCATGAGTTTGCGCATATTCAACACGCTCAGCCGTGACTTGCAACCCTTTATCCCGCTTCAGGATGGCCATGTGCGCATGTATGTTTGCGGCATGACCGTTTATGACTTGTGCCACTTGGGCCATGCGCGTTCCATGATGGCCTTTGATGTGGTGCGCCGCTGGCTGGAGGTCAGCGGCCTGCGTGTGACCCATGTGCGCAACGTCACAGACATTGATGACAAGATCATCAAACGTGCCCTTGAAAACGGTGAAACCATTCGTGCCCTGACCGACCGCATGGTTGAGGCCTTGCACCAGGATGCTGATGCCCTGGGCATTTTGCGACCTACTCATGAGCCACGTGCCACCGATTACGTGCCGTCCATGCTCAGACTCATTGGACAGTTGCAAGACAAAGGGCTGGCTTATCAGGGCGGGGATGGGGATGTGAACTTTGCCGTGCGCAAGTTTCCCGGCTACGGCAAGCTCAGTGGCAAATCCCTTGACGAATTACGTGCCGGTGAGCGCGTGGCAGTGGTGGACGGCAAAACCGACCCGCTGGACTTTGTGCTGTGGAAATCGGCCAAACCCAGCGAACCAGAGGATGCCAAATGGGACAGTGCGTATGGCCCGGGCCGCCCGGGTTGGCACATTGAATGCTCGGCCATGTGTGGCGACTTGCTGGGGTACACCGTGGATATTCACGGCGGCGGGGCGGATCTGCAATTTCCCCACCACGAGAATGAAATTGCCCAAAGTGAAGGGGCTCATAACCAGCCTCTGGCGCAATTCTGGATGCACAACGGGTTTGTGACGCGCGACAACGAAAAAATGTCCAAAAGTCTGGGCAATTTCTTCACGATCCGTGAAATTCTGGGCAAGTTTGATGCCCAGACGCTGCGCTTTTTTATTGTCCGGGCGCACTACCGCAGCGCTTTAAATTACAGCGATGTGCATCTGGAAGATGCACGCCAGTCGCTCAAACGGCTCTACACCACACTGGATTTGGTCGCACCACAAGACGTGCAGATTGACTGGGCAGATCCTTATGCCGCACGTTTTAAGGCGGCCATGGATGAAGACTTTGGCACGCCGGAAGCGGTCGCTGTGCTGTTTGAGTTGGCTGGTGAGGTCAATCGCAGTCGATCTGGCTATTTGGCGGGTTTGCTCAAAGCCTTGGGCGGCAGTTTGGGGCTGTTGCAAGATGATCCCAAAGCGTATTTGCAGTCTGGTGCGGTCTTGAGCGAAGAGGCCATTGCCGGGCGTATTGCCGAGCGCGCTGCCGCCAAAGCGGCCAAAAACTTCGCCGAAGCTGATCGCATTCGCCAGGAGTTACTGGCACTTGGCATTGTGCTGAAAGACGCAGCCAGTGGCACCACTTGGGAAGCGGCTAAGTGAATCTGTGTACCTGTTGGATGAATATATTCATGATGTTTTATGCATGTAGGGCTTATGAATAAAGCGCAGTCAGCTATTAAAACAATAGTTTTTGATGCCTCGGCCCCAGCGTATTGGGCCGAGGCTTGCAAGCACCTGATGAGGAAAGACCGCGTCATGAAGCGGCTGATCCCGCAATTTGGTTCGGCTTGCCTGCAAAGCCGGGGTGATGCGTTTGCCACCTTGGCGCGTAGCGTGGTGGGGCAGCAGATTTCGGTCAAGGCAGCGCAAACCGTATGGGATCGTTTTACCCAATTGCCCGAGCAATTGACCCCCGCCAACGTACTCAAACTGAAAATTGACGACATGCGGGCGGCAGGTTTGAGCGTGCGCAAGGTTGAATATCTGGTTGACTTGGCATTACATTTTGACAATGGCGCGTTACATGCCGATGCCTGGAGCAGCATGGATGACGATGCCATCATTGCCGAACTGGTGGCCATCCGGGGTATTGGCCGCTGGACCGCCGAGATGTTTTTGATCTTTCACCTGATGCGTCCCAACGTGTTGCCACTGGACGATGTGGGCCTGATCAACGGCATCAGCAAAGGCTATTTTTCTGGCGATGTGGTCAGCCGCAGTGATGCGCGCGAGGTGGCGCAAGCCTGGGCACCGTACCGCACCGTGGCAACTTGGTATATTTGGCGCTCGCTGGACCCGGTGCCGGTTGAGTATTGATCATCTGAAACTGTGCAGGACAAACCCAGGTAGCCCATGGTGCACCTGCTTTGTCTTCAATTGATAAAACGGAGCCCGTATGGCTAAAAAGACCTTTCTGGATTTCGAGACCCCTATTGCCGAGCTGGAAAACAAAATAGAAGAGCTGCGTTATGTACAGACCGAATCGGCGGTGGACATTTCGGCAGAAATCAACCAGTTGGCCAAAAAGAGCCAGCAACTCACCAAAGACATCTACAGCGATTTGACTCCGTGGCAAATCACCAAGATCGCCCGCCATGCCGAGCGCCCCTACACTATGGACTATGTGAACGAGTTGTTCACCCATTTTGTCGAGCTGCATGGCGACCGCCACTTTGCCGATGACCTGAGCATTGTGGGTGGCCTGGCACGTTTCAACGGCACGCCCTGCATGGTGATTGGTCAGCAAAAAGGCCGCGACACCCGCGAGCGCGCCACCCGCAACTTTGGCATGAGCAAACCCGAGGGCTACCGCAAAGCCTTGCGCTTGATGAAAACCGCTGAGAAATTCAAGCTGCCGGTGTTCACCTTTGTCGACACCCCCGGTGCCTACCCTGGCATTGATGCCGAAGAGCGTGGCCAGTCCGAGGCCATTGGCCGCAATATTTTTGAGATGGCGCAGCTCGAAGTGCCGATCATCACCACCATCATTGGTGAAGGCGGCTCCGGCGGCGCACTGGCGATTTCGGTGGGTGACCAGTTGCTGATGCTGCAATACTCCATCTACTCGGTGATCAGCCCGGAGGGCTGTGCCTCGATTTTGTGGAAAACCGCCGAAAAAGCCCAGGACGCGGCGGATGCGCTGGGCATCACCGCCCACCGCCTGAAGGCCTTGGGCGTGATCGACAAAATCGTCAACGAACCCGTGGGTGGGGCGCACCGTGACCCGAAACAAATGGCGGCGTTCCTGAAACGCGCCTTGACCGATGCCTTCCGCCAGGTCAGTGACCTGAAAACCAGCGAATTGCTCGATCGACGCTTTGCCCGGTTGCAGAGTTATGGTCGTTTCACAGACACCAAAACCACTGGGAAATAGGCTGGAAGTCGCTGTGAGAGCGTATGACACGCTCGTTTGAGCAGGCTGTTGCCGCTTTTTCTCCTGCGTTGCCCCTGGCCGTGGCCTACAGCGGTGGTGTGGATTCCACCGCTTTGCTGTTGGCTTGCGCGCGCAAATGGCCCGGACAGGTCAGGGCGGTGCATGTGCACCACGGTTTGCAGGCCGCCGGGGACGATTTCGAGCGCCATTGCCAGGACTTTTGCCGTAGCCTACAAGTGCCGCTGGTGGTGCAGAAAGTGGATGCGCGCCATGCCCCAGGGCAAAGCCCGGAGGCCGCAGCCCGGCATGCACGTTATAAGGCTTTTGAGGCTCTGACGCTTATTGAGCAAGCGCAAGAAGCTATTCAAACAATAGCAATAGCGCAGCATGCGGACGACCAGATTGAGACCTTGTTGCTGGCCTTGAGCCGGGGCGCGGGTTTGCCCGGCATCAGTGCCATGGCCCCACAGTGGCAACGCGGCGGCTTGACCTATTGCCGCCCGCTGTTGCAGGTGAGCCGTGCCGACATCCTGGTCTGGTTACAAGCGCAAGGTGCCTCATTCATTGAAGACCCCAGCAATGTCGATGAGCGTTTTACCCGTAACCGCATCCGTGCCCGTCTGTTGCCCGCATTACAAGGTTGTTTTCCGCAATTTCGCGATACCTTTGCCCGCAGCAGCCGCCATGCCGCACAGGCGCAAGAAGTGTTGGACGAAGTGGCTGTCGAAGACCTGGCGCGTGTGGGTGTGCCACCACTTTTGACGGCGTTACAGGCTTTCAGCCGGCCCCGGCGTGCCAATGTCTTGCGCCATTGGTTGCTCCGTGTGCATCAGGTCACTCCCACGGCGGCTCAGCTGGATGAATTGATGGCGCAAATCGAAGCTTGTCGCACCCGTGGGCATCAACTGTATCTGAAGGTGGGCCAAGGCTTTTGTGTCAGACGCGGGAAAGCCCTGGATTGGTACAATCCCTGACCTTTTTAACCCTTCAAAAACCCATTCATGTCCTTGATTGTTCATAAATACGGCGGCACCTCGATGGGCTCTACCGAGCGCATCAGCAATGTGGCCAAACGCGTGGCCAAGTGGGCGCGTGCCGGTCACCAGATGGTGGTGGTGCCCAGCGCCATGAGCGGCGAAACCAATCGCTTGCTGGCCTTGGCCAAAGAGTTGGCTCCGTCGATCCAGTCTGATGCCTATTACCGCGAGCTTGACATGTTGGCCGCCACAGGTGAGCAAGCCTCCAGTGCCTTGCTGGCCATTGCCTTGCAGGCACAAGGCATTGAGTCTGTCAGCTATGCGGGCTGGCAAGTGCCGATTCGCACCAACAGTGCCTATACCAAGGCACGTATCGAGTCGATTGACGACCAGAAAGTGCGTGCTGATCTGGAAGCGGGCCGTGTGGTCATCGTCACGGGTTTCCAGGGGCTGGACGATATTGGCAACATCACCACCCTGGGGCGTGGTGGCTCGGACACCTCGGCGGTGGCTGTAGCGGCGGCCATGAAGGCCGATGAATGCCTGATCTACACCGATGTGGATGGCGTGTACACCACTGATCCGCGTGTGGTGCCGGCTGCACGTCGTTTGCAGACCGTCAGTTTTGAAGAAATGCTGGAGATGGCCTCCATGGGCTCCAAAGTGCTGCAAATCCGCTCGGTGGAATTTGCAGGCAAATACAAGGTCAAACTGCGTGTGCTTTCCAGTTTCACGCCGTGGGACATCGACATCAATGAAGAAGCCACATCTGGCACCCTGATCACTTTTGAGGAAGACGAAAACATGGAGCAAGCCATCGTTTCAGGCATCGCATTCACCCGCGACGAGACCAAAATTTCGGTGTTAGGCGTGCCCGACAAGCCCGGTATTGCTTACCAGATTCTGGGCGCTGTGGCCGATGCCAATGTCGAGGTTGACATGATCATCCAGAACATCAGCAAAGACGGCAAGACCGACTTCAGCTTCACCGTCAACCACGGTGACTATGCCAAAACCATGGAGTTGTTGAAAAACACCGTGGTGCCCAAGCTGGGTGCACAAGAAGCGGTGGGTGACACCAAGATTTGCAAGGTGTCCATCGTCGGCATCGGCATGCGCAGCCACGTGGGTGTAGCCAGCACCATGTTCCGCGTACTCAGTGAAGAAGGTATCAACATCCAGATGATCTCCACCAGCGAAATCAAAACCTCGGTGGTGATTGATGAGAAATACATGGAGCTTGCCGTCAAGGCACTTCATAAAGCTTTTGGTCTTGATCAGCCATTAAACTGAAAAATGGCCCGAAGTCGTGCCATAATCGCGGCTCTGAATTTCAGGAAACGTGACCGAGTGGCCGAAGGTGCTCCCCTGCTAAGGGAGTATGGGGTGTAGAGCCTCATCGAGGGTTCGAATCCCTCCGTTTCCGCCAGGATAGCTCTGTAAGTGGTTGATTGTTAAGAGAATTTAGTATTTTAACATTCTTCAAATAGCAAAGCAAATATCAAAAAAGCCGTAGCGGTGTCGTTACGGCTTTTTTCTTTTGTGCCTTCGCGTTGTGCCCAACACGGTTCTGATGCGAACAAGAGCGGCGAAATCTGCTTGACTCTCTTGGACGATGGCGATTTTCATTGGCGGTCTTTCTAGCCAAAAATCCATTTGCACAAACAAAGCCCATATCCGGAGGGGCGATTTTGGCAAAGTCATTTAGCTTCATTCCCCTCACGTTGCTCCTATTACAATAGCGCACCAGCCGAAAACTTGGCTTGGCACCACGGCGTAAGCAGCGCCCATGACAGTAGCGAGTTGAGTTTTCACTCAATTCTCGCAAGCAGAATCCCTTTTTCTTTACTTTTCACTCTGGGACCAAGTTCAACCCCTGGCGTGTTCGCTGCATGACGCTTTCACTTTAGTCCTTAACTGAAACAGGAGCACAGCATGGCAACGATCAAAGAGCCGGTACAAATCCCAGCAACTTACAAAGTCCCCTATCGGCATATCTTGGCTGAAGAACGCATTGATGACACCTTGGCCTGCATCGCTATGGTCACACATCAGACCCTCGCCGACATTAAAGAACAAGCCTTCCGGTTTGGCCTGCCGCGAAATGGCCCAGCTTGGGTATACCCCGATATGGTGTCCAAACTGCTTTTCCAGTGGAACCTTGTCGGCAGCGAAGAAAAAGAAGCCGATTCCATCGCGGCACTCGCAGATTTGGCCATCCTCACGGTGGACTGGAATGATCAGATGGAGTTTGGCCGTTCCGTAGTCTGGGTTCATGTACGTGGCGAAAACGATCAGCCCGCTTTCAATTACGTCCTCGACCCCGCCAATTGGCTCCCGGAGCACCAAAGGATTACGGCTGATTTTCGGCATCTGAAGATGGTGACACCGCTTGCATATGTGGCTGTCACGATGCGGCCAGACATCGCGGCCGCCCGTAAAGCCAAGTAATCCGCACCATAGCAGGTCAGCATGGCCTGCTGCACCTCAAATAGCTGGTCTTCACTGGCCTTGATGACCAATGCGCCGCTAGACACCTCTGGCGGTCACATCACCCCCTTCCAAAAGCTCTGGGTAATTACCGAAGCCACTGGTGAAGACGGCGTGACCCGTGCCAGCACCTGTTTTATGCTGCCCAAGGAGTACTGATATGCCCAACCCAGCAAACAAGGGTGTGTCCTTGAACACCAACAACGAAGCCATGCCCATAGATGACGTTGCTGTACGTGTCCTCACGGATGAACCCAGTTCAAGCCTTGGCCAGACCGTGGTGTCACCTGCTGCACAGGCGATGCTTGCGCGACTCAACCTGCAACCCTCGTTTTTACTTGGGTGGCACAAGATGAGTGAAGGTGATGCCATTGACCTGCTTGGCCAGAAGGTGCTTCAACAGCCCTTGCCGGAATGCTGCCCAATAGTGACAAGTTACGACACGGAATTAGGCCCGGTTGAAGTCGTGACGGAGTTATTCAACGATGCCGGTCTGAACCGAATCAGAACCCGCATGTTGCTGCCTGGAGAACGGCAATGAACACCAGAGCAGAAGCCCACCGACCCATGCAGGACTTGTTGACTTGGTTGCCCAGACTGCCCATGACTGGTGACCTCCAAGTGGACTATCAAGCGGCTGATCCAAAGGTTCTGGCCGTCATTGGCAGTTCCGCAGAAACGACCATGAATGTCCTGCATAACGGCATCAGCTCCATAGGGGAGTTGCTGGCACATTCGTCGCCCGTAGTGGCTGATGGAACGATTGGCTCCGACGCGCTGGAGGCACTTGGCCACCTGTTGGCAGAGCTTGGTGCGCTGGCAGCAGGCGCTATGGTGTTGGCCCAGCGTTGCCGGTTTGAAAATGCCGATTACCAGCCTGATGGATGTCCGTAAGGTTGCCAACTGAAGGCGGTGGCAGCCAGCAGGAGGCGCTATCAATACCGCTTGCGTGTCAGTGCAGCCGGTAGCGGCTCTGATCGCTCAAAACACGTGTCCACTCGCCGGACACGGCATACCCCATGGTGAACAACATGAACAATCCCACCGATAAGACAAAGACCCCGAAACCCAAATCATCCAAGCTGGTCAACAGCTACACCCAGGCGGCACAGTCGGACTCTACCAAGCGCAGCTATTCTCAAGATGTCCGGCACTTCAGAACTTTTGCAAAGATACCGGCCTCGCCCGAAGTGGTTGCCGAATATCTGGCAAAGTTTGCCGGGGTGCTGTCTGTGGCCACCTTGCAGCATAGACTGATCGCGATCCACCAAGCCCATACCGAGAAGGGTTTCGATAGTCCGGTCAAAGACCGACTGGTCAAGCGCACCATGCAGGGCATCCGGCGTACCTTTGGCGTGGCGCAAAGGCGTGTCCGTGCGTTGGTCAAAGACGATTTGCTCGAACTGCTTGTGATGGTCAACAAGCAAAAACCCCTGAAGGCAGCCCGTGACAAGGCCATTCTGTTGATGGGCTTTGCTGGCGCATTCCGGCGGTCTGAACTGGTGGCACTGACCATGGCGGACATCACGCCCCATGCCCACGGACTTGAGGTGCTGATACGACGATCCAAGACTGATCAAGAGGGTGAAGGCAGAACGGTGTTTATTCCGCTGGCCAAGTCTGAAGAACGCTGTCCGGTCAAGGCCTTGCAGCGGTGGCTTGAGTTGGCAGGCATTGGCTCCGGCCCATTGTTTCGGCCTGTCAATCGGCATGACACTGTAACAAGTGATCTGGCGCTGACACCGCAGTCCGTGGCCTTGATCGTGAAGTCGGCGGTGGCAGGCTCCAAAGGCCTTGAGGCGGCGAAGATGGTGTCTGGGCACTCGCTCCGCGCAGGGTTCGTGACGGAGGCGGCGACAATCGGCCTGCAAACCAGTGCCATCATGGGGCAGACTGGCCATCGAAGTCTCGAAATGGTTTTTTGCTACACAAGACCCGTGCAGAAGAGGCAGATTCCGTCGCTGTTGTAGTGTTCCTTGGTCAATCAGGGTTCAAAAAAATTAACAAACTCAGTCAAAGTTCGTGAGCAACTTTCCTGACAACCAATAAGATAGGAGCCCTATGGGACAAATCTTGCAACTTTTCGATGAAGAACAAGCGCCTAGACCGGCAACTAAGGATATCCCCCGCAATCAAGCTGAAATCATCGTGGGTGATGTGCGCAAGGTCTTGCAGGGTTTTCCTGATAGTCTTTTTCAGACTTGCGTTACCAGTCCACCTTATTGGGGACTTCGAGACTATGGAATCGAAGGTCAGATCGGCGCTGAAATGGATATACAAGATTACATTCGCGATCTTGTTTCGGTCTTCCGTGAAGTCCGTCGGGTACTTTCCGATGATGGAACGTTCTGGCTGAACATCGGCGATAGCTATACGTCTGGTGGAAGAACTTGGCGTGATGATGATGCGAAGAATAAAGGCAGAGGCATGTCTTACAGGGCACCGACTCCCAAAGGACTCAAGCCAAAAGACCTCATTGGAGTACCATGGAAAATAGCCTTCGCTCTTCAGGAGGATGGATGGTTTCTTCGTACTGATATTATTTGGAACAAACCCAACTGCCAACCAGAAAGCGTTAAAGATAGGCCAACCCGGTCACATGAATACGTCTTTTTATTTTCGAAATCTGAGAAGTATTACTATGACCACGAAGCTGTCAAAGAGCCGGCCCAAGACCCTAAGCAAAAATCTAAGAATCGCCGCACTGTTTGGAATATTAATACTGAGCCCTATCCCGGTTCTCACTTTGCGGTATACCCGCGGCAGTTAGTACGGATTTGTATCCAAGCAGCTTCGCAAAAAGGGGACAGGGTGTTGGACCCATTTTTTGGTTCTGGGACTACAGGGGTAGTCTGCAATGAACTTAATCGCCAATGCACTGGCATCGAATTAAATGAGGAGTACGCAGAGCTTGCCCAGCAACGTCTGCTACTAGGCAAGTAAAGCTCTACTCTTCGTCCCCGGCGACTGATTCTGGCGTCAACTGGAAAGACTCAAACCTCCAGGAGGCATGCACCACGCAATGTGCCTTTTGCAGGCCTTTCACCTGAAGCTTCCGTTCGCTGCCAGCATCGAAGTACAGACTAAACTTGTAACCTCCAAGACCGTCCGGGACTCGGCAGTACCAAGGTGAAGTTTCTTGCTTGGTTTTTTGCGCTTTTTCCATCGTACCCGTTGCTACTTCCAGCATAAGAGTGTGCGGGATTTCGACCAATTCATACCAGTATTTGCTACCTGTCTGCATCAAGCAGCGCAGTGACAGAATTCGATCATATCCACCCATATGGTGCAGAAAGTTCGGCAACTGAACATTTGGCGGATCCCAAGTGCCGGCCCCTAGTTCCATCCATTTTGAAACATGGAGATGACTTTCTTTTGTGTTTCTTGCCGCTTCTGTTTTCAGGCTAATACGAACTGGTCCGACAGTCATGTCATAACCGGGGTTTGTTGAGCTATCCGCAAGTCTGGCTGGCATACCCGAAAGCTGAAGTGCCTTCTCAAAGGCGTACTCAAAAGGTGCCTTTGATAAAGACCGCTTACTCATTGCGTGATGGATTCTGAGTAGATCGCCTATGTTCTCAAGCACTGTTTCAGTCACCAGATCACTTTGTACGTTTCTGGTGAACGTATGTGGCATCTTGAATTGCTGCACAAACGCCTGAATCCAGGTCATCTGGGAAGATGTGAGAGACTCGATCTCGGCCAAGAGGAAGGGGCGTTTTTTTAAGTCCATCGCCAGATAATAACGCTAGTAAGTTGCCGCTTTCGTTCGTCGTTCCAGACGGGCCGGTTATCCTTGCAGACTTGAGCAGAAGGGGTAGTTGTGATGGGCTTTTCTAAGCAGGAACTTGAAAATCTGTATTCCGAACATGCTTGGAACGAAGGCAGACTGCGTCGCTCGTTTGCCAACAAACAAGAACTATACCTAATCAGCGATATTGTTAAAAACGTGGAAGTAGAGGGACTTTGGTTCTCAGTGTCCTTTGATCAGATTCATCAGGATGCCTACGATTTTGAGGTGCATGTATGCATCGAATTAGCATCTGACAAAAAGGAATTCTTAGCTTGGTTATTTAAGGAGGGAAACCGCCGACCCTTGCATAAACCTGTCAGGGTTCCCGTTAAATATGGTTTCACTGCGCAAGCGAATCAACTTCTTACTGCCTGCATTGGTCTTATGTATGTATATAACGTTGCAGGTGTTGAATATCTAGAATATTACCCTGAAGGCATGAAGACCTGGAGGTAAATGGCAAACCTCTTTATTATTTTCATCTCAAAGGAAAATAATCTATGAGACTGCATTTTTGTTATTAATATTTTTATAGCAGCCAGTTAATGCTAACTATATATTGTCGATAGCCAGAACACCTCGATTTTTCGGCTGTCTAGCCTGTAGGGCTTGCTTGCAGGGGTCTTTCACCATTGCTCTGAATCATACGGTTCGGTCATTGCCACCGTTTTAGCACCCTCCGATTCAGCTTGCTGCCTGCCTTTGACAGGACGCACCCGAATATCGCCGCTGTCCATGAGCCGGATATGAACATGGTCACCCGACTTCAAACCGGCGGCCCCCAGCACTTGAGCTGGGATTCGGATGCCAACAGAATTGCCCCAGCGTGTTAATTTCTGCATATTTCACCTCCAGTGATCTGCGTATAGCCAATGTATAGCAATGAAATTGCGACCAAGTAAGCTGGCCTGACAAGCCGTGTTGCATCGGTATGCATCTCTGTCGGCGTTCAAAGTAGCCCATGGATGGTGCCAGTTGGGATCAGTTTGGCGCATGGCGACGATCCTCTTTTGCCGACCTCTGGTAATCAGTCAAGTACGACGAAAAGGCTCCAACACTGGCATGACGTGGAGGTGGGTAAATGCCGTCACACACGTCACACATCGGACACGTCTGTAACGTTGACCACACCTTTCACCAACAAGAGCCATCAGAAAGAGGCAGGCCAAAAGCCGTCACATCCGTCACACAGCAGCGGAGGCAGGTCAAAAGCCATTACGCCCGCCAAAGAGTGGATGCAGGTAAATGCCGTCACACCCGTCACACCCGTCACAGGTTACGCTTTGCCGCCTTCCCACCAGCGATTGAACAGGCCCTTGTCGCTACGCAGCTCTGACGGTAGCTTGTAAACCTTGTCGGCATCAAAGCGGTCTACAAAGCGATGCGCAAGCAGCGCCTGTTGCTTGAATGGACGTGTCAAATCGAACCCGCATTTCTTGGCCTTTTCTTGCGCTTTAGTCCAAGTGCCATTGCTCTTGATAGGCTTTCCCTTCATCCAGTTGTCGATAACCCGCAGAGGCGCAGTGCTTGGTGTTGGCGTAACCAGTTCCTTGAGCGCGTCGAGGTCTTGCGGTAGAACCCCGCGCAAACCAGCTTCATGCATTCGTTTGTCCACCAGCCCCATGATGGCAGCCGGTTTGGCCCAGCCAGAGGCAAGGTGAAGTTCATCCTTTTTGAGTTGAGTGGCGGTGTACATGGTTTCCACCCGCATGTAGTTCTCAAGCTTAGTGGCCAAGGCATCCCATTTGGCCTGGTCAACGTGCTTTGGCTTCTTGGCAAACTTGGTCACTTCCGGGTATAGACGCAGCGTTGACGTGCTCTTGGTATGGCCGACACGCACAACTCCCGGCATTTCAAAGGTGGCCCCGGCAATCTGCACACGCCCCGGATACCGAATGACCAAACTCTGATAGATGGCAAGCTCGGCATCGTTAATTTCCGCAAGGTCTCGAAATGGATAGAGGTGCGTAACCTCAACCCGATGCACGGTCGGGTCTGGTTGCTCTGGAAAAGTAATACCCTTAATTGCTGCGAGTTTCTGGTGCAGAATATCAACAATGGCCTTCATCTGAACCGACTCGTTGAGCGACACCCAGGCGTTAAAACCGAAAAAAGTCGTCGTAGGTCCACCTGAGCACTTAATTGTTCCCTTTTTCATATTTATCGAAAACATCCAACCTGATTTATGCTTACCTACAGGACGAGAAAACAGGATGGTTTGATCAGCCTTTAGTGATTGCCTGACTTTATTCAAGCGCAGAAATTTGAACACCTTATCTGGTTCAAACTCGATTCCAGTAAAAATAAGGGTAATGTTGTCCATGATGTGCAATCTTGGTGGAAAATAATAATACTAGCCTACGATGTTATTCTGTGAAAACCTATAACAGATACATAATCTGAACTTACCTAGAATAAACGGTCTAAAACGGTATAGTGCGAATGTTTAGTAAGCAGTGCTGATACTAACCCTCGAAATTATTACTATTTCTGACTAGTGAAGTTAATAAACTGTCACTCCCGTCACAGTGTCATATGGAGTAAATGACCGACAAATAAAAATATCATCTGCGGTAGCCAATTACTCTGTGACACCTGTGACGGCTTTTTGGGTTATGTATGCTACTCGTTGGTTACTTCATCTTGAACGCAGTAGCGTGCAAACGCGTCTTCAAACGACTCACGGCTGTACCCGCGAACTTGTTTGCCGTCGATCCGGATTGGTTTCGGACTGACCTCAAAAAGCTCCAACATTTGCGCCATGCGAATCGGATTAATTGCCTTGTTCCCGTTCGAGGCAGACCATACGCCACCTTCAGACCCGCGCAGTTTTGCGGCTAATTCTGCACTGCTGATAGCCTTCAAATCGGCATCGTCAAAGATACGCTTGATGTCGCCAATAAGTTGCTCTCCGCTGTCGTCCGTGGCCTGCTGGAGGAGCACATTTGCAATAGATGCCGCACGAGCCTCTTTCTCGATGGTGTCTGAGATACATGCAGCAATGCGCAAGAGTGGCTCATAGTTGTCACGTGCCCTGTCATTGTTGACATCCAATGGAGCAATCAGCATCGCTTCAAATTCGTCGCTGTTGGCCTCACACCATTGCATCACCTCACGGCGCAAGTGGAGGCAGCTTTTTTTCTTCGACGTGACCCTGTCCTTCAGTTCATTTACGCCTTTGCGCTTCATACTGATAATAATGCTCCTGTCAAACACGGTCTCTGGTGGACGGCCAATCATGGCGTAGAGCTTGGCCCCATATGTTTTCCTGATAACAACTTGCCCTTGCTTACCTGTATGGGCGTTTCCAGCGGCATCCTCCACGCCACCGTTGATCAATCCGACTAGGTCTGGGTTGTTCTTGATGAACTGATCCAACTCGTCCAGTAGTGGGGTCTTGGATCCATCTGTGATGATTTCCAGCGCAGACTTGGTGACGAGCTTAGTATAGAAAGGGTCCTTGACCAAGTACGCACCAAGTTTGAGTCCCGTCGTCTTACCACACCGCCTTGCCGGTGCGCAAAATCCAAAGAGGGGCGCATGTTGCACCTTGTCAGTAAGGTAGGTAAAGAAAACGTACAGCACAAAAAGTAGCGCGGCACCTTCCGACATGGAGCAGCACGAGAGAACCAGTGCCACCAATAATCGAACCAGGGTGTTCCCATTTATGCCGGTCTTCTTTGGGACAGGTTTTGCCTTGACTTCTTCGATTACCTCATTCTTTTTGATCAAGATGCATTCGTCGATTTTTTGCTTGACCTGTTTTGGTTTTGCCAAAACCTTCTCGTAAAAACCTTTTTCCGGCGGAATAAGTTGGCACACATTCTTTGGCAACTTATTGCAATCAGGCTGCTGGTCTTCACAAATGACAACCATGGCATCTGGAAACGCCTTGGCTAAGTTGATGGCAACATCCTCCGTGTTCTCCGGGTAGAGAGAAAAATGGGATGGGTAACCCGTGTTTTTTGCCAATGCCACTGCGGTTAAGAAATCTGATGTCACCAAGAAGATTTTGTTACCTGAACCAAAGCGAACAAAAAATCCTTCGGTCGCTTCCATTGAGATATACGCGAACTGATAGGTATCTGGTGCGCCGTTCTCAAACTTGACAGCCAGCCCATTACGAATCGACTTTGTTGCGTCTTTGATCGGAAAGACAGTCGCCCCGGTAAAGTCTTCGTCGCCACCCGGCAGGTTGCCCTCCCAGCGCGCAGTGACAGTGTCCAACGGATACAATTTTTCGATTGGATTTTTCTTGGTTTCATACCCAAGTTGATTCCAGATTTCCTCTGGTGAGAGCTTTGAAATACTGATGTCTTGACGTTTCATTTTGAATACTCCTAAAGTTATATGGCTATCTGATTACTGTTGCGTTTGGATATAAGGTCACGCACCCAACCCAAAATCTCTGCCTCTATCCAGCGCACAGATGACCGGCGAGAGGTGCCAAGTCGCACGGGTTCTGGAAAGTCAGGTTGCGCGTAGATGAAGCTTTTCTTGAAGCCGGTGATGCGCTTCACGCGATGGATGTCAATCAGGGACAACTCAGGTGGTGCATCGTCCTGACGAACAACAGTCGCCTTTGCACAAACCTTATGAGCCAAGCGGGTGCGCTTGCCGTTCTTGCGGTCACTGTAGAAAACCCGTTTTGGGTGAATGACAATGGAAATACTGCCCACAGTCGGCGAAGTCTTGCCGTCAACACGCTTGTAGCTGCCGTCCGGGTACGTAAAGTGCAAAACATCAGGGCGGCGCGGGTCCTCAACGACGTAGGTGCGGCCATCTTGAGGGGCTGGCTTTAAGTGTTTGGCATACTCCGCGCCGACCAATACAGTTTTAGCCCCATGAGCCTTGATGTAATCAAGGATGGCAACTGATGAGTCCAGATGGGCATCAGGGACGAATTGGATGTCCTCGCGAGGCCATTTCCGCTTTGCCGGAAATCGAACCGCACTGACCATGGTTGAACGTTCTGTGCGGTTTAACGTTCCCGATTTGGTCTGATCAGAATGCTCTGTGCAAAGTAGGGCACTTTGCGGCACTAGATGAGTGAGATGATGAACTGACAATTGCGCCTCCAATCCTGGTTAAAGGGCTGGAAGGGCGCAGCGCCAACCAACCCCGTTTTGGGGAAAGTTGACACCACTCGGTCGAGTCCGCTACTGCTACGGAGTCTCGCCATGCATTAACTGGCAACAGCTAATTGGAGCCTCGTCTATTCAGCGGTTGCTAAAGCAGCGACGAGGTGACCTCTTGCTTTAAGAGGTCAGGTGTTCAGATTCTAGATTAGCTTGTTCATTTTGCCAAGCGCTGCCTTGAGTGCAGGCACATGACGCATCCTTGACGCTTGCCGATGTGGTCCTTCTGCACTGCCTGCGCTTTAGTCAAGGTTGGCATTCTGACAACGCGAATGTCTCCCAATCCTTCATGAGGTTGACCCTGTTTACGAAAAAATCGCTTCTAAGGTATGCGGCGGCGACCGCATCTGGCAGCCTGTGTGCAAGTGCCTGTTCGCACACCTGAAAGGGGTACTCAGTGCATTCGCCAGCCCAATTCCTGAATGTTGACCGCATCCCGTGTACAGTGATGTCTGGCTGTTCCATTCTTCTGAGTAACATTGCCATGGACATGTTCGTCATGGCCTTGTCTTTCTTGCCGGAGATAAACACGAAGTTCTTGCCTGAAAATGGCTTGATGATGGTCAGGATTTGAAGAACGCGCCGCCCCAATGGCACTCTATGTTCAATGTTCGCCTTCATTCTGGCGGCTGGTATCGTCCAGACACCTTTGGTCAAGTCGAACTCTTCCCACTTGGCACCAACGACTTCACCTGTACGTGACGCGCACAAGATCAAAAACTCCAGCGCATACCTTGCCATGCCGCTCTCTGACTGCAAGGTCTTCATGAATGCTGGTAGCCTGTCATAGGGGAGTGATGCGTGGTGATTTTGGACCCCTGCACGCACCTTAGGCAGCAGGTATTCCATGTGGCCCTTGAGTCGTGCCGGGTTATCGCCTTTTCGCCATCCGTTTACTGTCGCCCAGTCCAGTACGGATTCGATGCGGCCCCTCAAACGCGAGGCCGTTTCCCTCTTTGTCTGCCAAATTGGTGAAAGAATCCGAACAATGTCATCTGCATGGATGTCACTGATTGAACTCTTGCCAATAACAGGGAAGGCATATTGAGTCAGCGTATTCGTCCACTGCTGCCCATGCTTGATGTTTTTCCACATTGGCCTTGAATACTCGATGAACTCCAGCGCGCAGGTTTCAAAGGTCTTGGCTTTGGCCAATTGCAGCTTTTCCTCTCGCACGGCTTCCTTCTTGGCTTGAGCTGGATCGACCCCTACAGTGCGGGCATCACGAAGCTCCTGCGCTTTCTCTCTGGCCTTTTGCAGGGATGTCGATGGGTATCCGCCAAGACCGACGCTCTTTGCCTTGCCATGATCCATGTACCGGAACAGCCAGCTTGCTGTGCCACTTTTGGCGATACTCAGGTACAGCCCTTCGCCATCGCCAACCAAAGCGTTCTTTGCTTGTGGGCTAAACTGAAGGTCTTCGATTTCTCGGATTTTGGCTTTGATCTTGAGATCGGTTAGTTTGCGGATTGCCATGATGTGTATTTTGACCTGTGGATGTTTCGTTGAAGAACTTAACAACCTAGTCACATATCAAGGCACATATCAATAGCGCGTGTTTCTGAGTGGACACTCTGGAAGTTGGCGAACTGATCATCCGCTGTAACCCGTTGATATGAATGAGCAACAAGGATTCATACGGACTATGGCGGATTCACTTCATGCCGACTCCGTTTCCGCCAACACTGCGTTTGCAGACTTCCACAGAAGTCCAAAAACAAAGCAAAAAGCCCCGTAGCTCAATAGGTTACGGGGCTTTTTTGTTCGCCAACGTCCGTGGATGTTTGTTGAGTGCTACATCACGCATGTTTGAGCACCGACACACGGTTGCGCCCTGCGGCTTTGGCGACATACATGGCCTCATCGGCCTGTTTTTGAAGGTGTTGCATGGTTTGCCCTGTTCCTGCACAGGCAGCAACGCCGATGCTGGCAGTGACCTTCAATTGGCGGCCTCCTATATCGGGCATCGAGTCCTCAATCGCCTGGCGAATACTTTCTGCCACTTCGACCGCTGTTTCTGACGCTGTGGCTGGAAGAAAGACGGAGAACTCTTCTCCACCAACCCGGCCCATCGCGTCACTTCGCCTGATACTTGATCGGACTGTGCTGGCAACAGCCTTGAGTACCCAATCACCAGCGGCGTGCCCATAGGTGTCATTGACTGCCTTGAAGTGGTCAAGGTCCAGGAACAACACCGAAAATCCCTCATTCTTGCGGCTGGCAGCGGCGATGAGCTGGTCACAGCGTTCGTAATAGGCGCGTGCATTCATGACCCCTGTGAGGGGGTCATGTGTAGCCAGTTGATGTAGTTTGGTGTTGTACGCCTGCATTCGGGTGAAGTAGGAGATGGAGCGGTTGCTGTAGACGTGAAAAAACGCACCCATGTAAAGCATGGCCGCCATGTTGGTGGCCATTGCAGGTAGCGAATAAGGGTGTGAAAGGTGGGTGTTGCCCAATGTCAGGCCAGCACATGTGCCAAGGGTGATGAACCAGCCAACGCGTTTCCCCAGCAGTATGAATACCCCAGGGATGTTGACAAAAAACCAGAGCAGTCGGAGCTCGTCTTCTGGTACATACATCAGGGCAGAGCTGTATTCAAGAAGGCAAATCGCTTCATATGTCCAGGCGACGGGTTTAAAGAGATGTTTTCGGCCACGCAGCACAGCAAAAAGCAACATTGCAAGCGTGGAAAAAAACGCCATGGATCGCATGTGCGGGCCGCCCAAAGGATTGAGCTGTATGGAGTCAGCGACGATGAAAAACGAGGTGAACAGCGCCCCAAAGACCATCACCACGATCAGAAATTTGTACTGGAACTCTTGGTATTCTTCGCTCTCTTCAAAGGTCACTGAGCCGAAGAGGAGGTGCGGAAGTAGGGGTTTCATGTCATCTAGCGCAAGGCTATGTGGCGTAATTTCCGATACATCTTACCTCTGGTTCAGTTCAAAATTACTCGTGCCTGAGTGCCTCAATCGGATCCAGGCGTGCTGCCCGGCGCGCGGGGAAATAGCCAAACAGCACACCAATACCGGCCGAAAATACAAAGGCCAGTCCGTTGATGCTCGGGTCGAATACAAAGGGCACATCCATGGCTTTGGACAGGCCAATCGAGGCTCCGGTGGCCAGCAGAATGCCCAGCAGACCGCCTAGCGCTGACAGTACTACGGCCTCTATTAAAAATTGCAGCAACACCTCTCGCTCCAATGCGCCAATGGCTAGTCTCAGGCCGATTTCGCGGGTGCGCTCTGTCACGCTCACCAGCATGATGTTCATGATGCCAATGCCGCCCACTAACAGGCTCACGGCAGCTACCGCGCCTAAAAGTGTAGTCATGACTTGAGTGGTACTGGAGAAGGCTTCACCAAGCTGCTTGGTGTCCAGCACATTGAAGTTGTCTTCCTCACTCTCGGCCAGTTTGCGTCGTTCACGCAGCAGTTGGGTAATGGCCGCTTTCACGCGATCAGGGTCGGCACTGTCCTGCATGGACACCAGCAACGTGTTGACACGGGTGTTGCCGGTGATACGCCGCTGCAAGGTGTTCAGCGGCATAAAAACCATGTCATCCTGATCATTGCCAAAAGCACCTTGTCCCTTGGAGCCCAGCACACCAATGACTTCACAGCTGATTTGCTTGACGCGAATGGAGGTTCCCACCGCAGTTTGGCTCCCAAACAATTCGCGGCGCACGGTTTCACCAATCAGGCACACACCTGCACCAGCCATTTGTTCTTCAGCCGTGAAGATCCGACCATCGGCGACCTTCCAGTTGCCGGTGGTGAGCCAGTCGGTGGTGCTGCCAATCACGCTGCTGCTCCAGTTGCGGCCATCGAGCACCAGCGTGGCATTGCTGCGTGCCTCCGGGGCTACCGCCAGCAGGCTGCTGACCTGACTGAACACGGCTTGTGCGTCGGCGGCCTTGAACGAAGGGGCTCCGCCGCCACCGCCCATCATGCGCTGGCCCGGGCGCACCTGCAGCAAATTGGTGCCCAGCCCGGCAATCTGGTTCTGAATCGCCAGCGTGGCACCATTGCCCACGGTGACCATGGTAATGACGGCGCTGACACCAATCACAATGCCCAGAATGGTCAGAAATGAGCGCAGCAAATTGCGCCGGATTGAGCGCATGGCCAAAAGCAGGGTACTGAGCCACATGTCAAACCACCTCCTGTGTGGTGTTCTGGTGGTGTGCCGTTGGGTGCGGGTTAGGTGTGTCGCTGTCGACGACACCATCGACAAAATGCACGATACGCTTGGCGTACTGAGCCATGTCGGCTTCGTGGGTGACCATCAGTACAGTGATGCCGTGGTCGGCGTTGAGCTTCCAGAGCAGCTCCATGATTTCCAGGCTGCGGTGTGTATCCAAATTTCCGGTGGGCTCATCGGCCAACAATACGGCGGGCTCGGTCACGATGGCGCGGGCAATCGCCACCCGTTGTTGTTGGCCTCCCGAGAGTTCGGCAGGAGTGTGATGTTCCCAGCCAGCCAGTCCTACAGAAGCCAGCGCTTTTTTAGCTGCAGCGTGGCGTGTTTTGGCTGGCTCACCCCGGTACAGCAGCGGCAGTTCGACATTTTCCTGGGCACTGGTGCGCGCCAGCAGGTTAAAGCCCTGGAACACAAAACCCAGGTAGCGCCTGCGCAACAACGCACGCTGGTCACGCGTGAGGGTCTCGACATGGATGCCGTTAAACAAATATTCACCTGTGCTGGGTGTGTCAAGGCAGCCCAGGGTGTTCATAACGGTGGATTTTCCTGAGCCGCTGGGGCCCATGATGGCCACAAACTCACCTGCGTGGATGACCAGATCCACACCTTTGAGGGCCTGAAAAGCGGTGGTTCCCTGGCCGTAGGTTTTGGTGACGGCCTTGAGTTCAATCAAGGGCAGGGCGCTCATGGTTTTTTGGCAGCATTGGCTGAACGCTGATCGGTGATAACTTGCATGCCTTCCTGGAGATCACCACCGGTGATTTCGGTCATCCGCCCGTCGCTGATGCCGGGTGTGACGCTCACCGCCACGGCAACACCATCACGCAGCACCCAGACTTGTTTGGCGATACCGCCACTGGCTTTTTTGCTGACCCGGGGCATACGTGGCATCACGCTGGACATGATGTCACTGCCACCTTTGGCTGTGGTATCGGCACTTTGTGGCGAGAAGCGCAGTGCGGTGTTGGGCACCAGCAGTACGTCTTTTCGCTCGACCGCAATGATGCTGCTGGTCGCAGTCATGCCAGGTCGCAAACTCAGGTCGTCGTTGGTGACATTGAGCAGCGTCTGGTAAGTGACCACGTTGTCGGTGATGGTCGAACCATAGGCCACACGGGTGATGGATGCGGGGAAACGTCGTCTGGGGAAGGCGCTGACGGTAAAGCTGGCTTTTTGTCCGATCTGGATGCTGCCCACATCGGCTTCATCCACATTCACTTGCAAACGCATTTGGCGCAGGTCTTCCGCCACGGTGAACAGGGTCACCGCCTGTAATGAAGCGGCCACCGCATTACCCGGGTCAACCGTGCGGGTGAGCACCACACCGTCAATGGGCGAGCGGATGGATGCTTTGGATAGATTGGTTTCATCGGTGGACAGGGAAGCACGGGCAGATTCCACATTGGCACGGGCATTGAGGTCTCCAGCGAGCGCCCGATCATGGGTGGCACGAGCGGTATCCAGCTCGGTTTGGGAGGGCACTTTGCCGCCAGAGAGTTTGGCCACTTCTTCCAGACGGGCCAGACCGGTGCTGCTTTCCTTGACCGTGGCCACCGCTTGTGCCAGCTGCGCCTGGGCGCTGGCCAAGGCGGCGCGGGAGCGCGTCACCTGGTCGCTGAGCTTGGCGGTGTCGAGTTCCACCAGGATCTGGCCTTTTGTGACCTGGTCATTCACATCCACCAGCACCCGGCGTACGGTGCCGGAGAGTTCGCTGCCGATATTGACTGAGCGGGTGGGTTGCAGTGTGCCGTTGGCGGTGACGGTGAGTGTCAGATTGCCTTTGGTGGCGGGTTCGGAGACATAGCTGGGGAGTGCATTTTTTTGCTTGTTTTGGCTCCATGCGTAGTATCCACCTGCACTAGCAGCTATCAATAATATAGTTATCCAGAGCCCCTTGCGTCGCCACCAAACCGGTTTGAGCTGCTCTTGCAGCAGGACTGCCAAATCGGTGGGTTGCTGAGTGGGTGCTTGAGACGTTGGCTTGGAGGGTTCAGACATAGGAGTACTCATCAAAAAGGGGCGGTGCAAAGCGGGGTTGAGTTGTCAGAGGATGGCTGTCATGGCCAGTCACCGCCCATGGCTTTGACCAGACGCACATGGTCGCTGCTCAAGTCGGCTTGCAAGCTGGCCAGGCTGTCTTGTGCACTCAAGAGCGTGCGCTGGGTTTGCAGCACAGTCTGAAAATCCACCAGCCCGCTGCTGTAACGGTTTTGTGCCAGCAGCGCGGCATTTTGAGCTGCGTTGGCGGCTTGTTGTAGGTGGCCCAACCGGGTGCGGTCGTTATGCAGGGTGATCACGGCATCTTCAACCTCTTTCAGTGCCGTGAGCAAGGTGTTTTGATAGGTCGCACGGGTTTGCAGCAAAGCAGCTTGCTGGACCCGGACCTGTGCTTTGGCCGCACCACCATCCAGTACCGGAATGGACACGCTGCCCAGTATCTGGGTGGCCATCGCAGCACCATTGCCCAGGCCCGCCAGAGTCAGGGCGGTCAGGCCAACCGATCCACCCAGTTTGAAGCTGGGCTTGCGTGCCGCGTCGGCTGCATCCACAGCGGCCAGTGCCGCTGTGATGCGCGCTTCGGCCGCACGCACATCGGCCCGCTGGCGCAGGCTGTCGGCCGGAATGACATCGACGACGGTTGCCGCCACGAGTGGTATAGGGCGTTGTTCCAGTAGCTGGGCATCCAGCTCTTTGGGGTTTTGTCCCGTCAGTACCGCCAGACTGTGCCGGGCTATGGCCAGATTACTTTCCAGGTTGGGAATTTGTGCGGCTGTTTGTGAGACCGCTGTCTGGGCCTGTTCCACCTCCAGCGAGGTCACCAACCCGGCCTGGGCGCGCCATTGGGTGATTTGCAGGGTTTCGGATTGGCTGGCCAGATTGTTCAGGGCAATCACCCGCTGGGCTTGCAAGCCACGCAGTTGAATGTAGGCCAGGGCCACTTCGGCGGTCATGCTCAACTGCACGTCGCGCAGATTGGCCGTGGCAGCTACCAGACTGGCTTCGCTGTTGGCAACGGCACTTTGTTGCGCGCCAAAGACATCGATTTCCCAGCTCGCATCCATGCCGCTTCTGAAACTGATGCTGGCTGGGGTGTTGTCCGCAGTGCTGCGTTGAGCCGATCCCGACAGGGTGAGTTGCGGGCGCGTGTTGGCCAGTTTGACATCCCGCAAGGCGCGGGCTTCCTGGAGGGCCGCTTGGGCAGAGTGGATATTGGAGTTGGCCTTGAGGGCCTGGCTGATCAGATCCGCCAGCAATGGGTCATGAAAATTCTTCCACCAGCGGATTTGTATAGCCTCTGATTCGGCAGGAAGGTTGGCAGAGGCTGACTCTAGGGTGTCTGGGCTGGCACAGCCAAGCAGCACGCCTAAAAACAAGGCCATCGAACCCGTCAGTATGGTTCGCCTGTATGGCCATGCCGGTGGGTGAGAGAAGGGTTTAAGGCAAAAAAGCATGTGGAATAGTCTGCAAAGAAGGCATGTCGGTCAGGTTGGTAGCTGGAGGTATGGCAGCCACATCGGGGAATCATCCGTACATTGTGCAACTGCATTTTGTGGCTACATAGTCAGAGGGGTGAAGTTGCGTAAAGTTCCCGTGGGACAATCGACACCTATGCATCCAAAAGCTCTTCTAGACGCCTGTGCCGAACTGGTACGCCTGACTCTCAAATTTGACCATCCGGCTGATGCCATCGTGTCACGGTTTTTCCGTGATCACCGTGGTTTCGGGCCGCGTGAACGCGCCACCATGGCCGAGACGGTGTACACCGTCTTGCGCAAAAAACTCCTGTTTGACCACTTTGCCCCTTCGGGCAGTGGCCCCAAAGAACGCCGTTTGGCCATTCTCGGCTTTTATGGCCCTGGTGATTTTTTGCGCAGTGCCTTGAATGAACAAGAAATCAATTGGCTGGATCAATGCGAAAAAATCAAACCCGAAGACCTGATGGAGCGCCATCGTCACAACCTGCCGGAGTGGTTGGTGGCCCCGCTCAAAGAGCAGCTCGGTGCGGAGTTTTGGCCTTTGGTGGAAAGTTTCAACAAAGGGGCCGGACTGGACTTGCGTGTCAATACCTTCAAGGCCAAGCGTGCCGATGTGCAAAAAGAACTTGCCGCTCTGGGTATCAAGGCTGTTCCCACGCCGTTTTCGCCCTGGGGCTTGCGTATTGCTGGCAAACCTGCGCTCAACAAGGCAGAGAGTTTTAAGCGTGGTGATTTTGAGGTGCAGGACGAAGGCTCCCAGCTGCTGGCGATGTTGTTGGATGCCAAGCGTGGTGAGATGGTGGTCGATTTTTGCGCTGGTGCGGGTGGCAAAACGTTGGCCATTGGTGCGGCCATGCGTTCCACCGGGCGGTTGTATGCGTTTGACACCTCGGCGGGCCGCTTGGATGCCTTCAAATCACGGCTGGCCCGCAGTGGATTGAGCAACGTACACCCGGCCGCCATTGCCCATGAGCGGGATGACCGTGTCAAACGCCTGGCGGGCAAGATTGACCGTGTGCTGGTGGATGCACCGTGCACCGGCATGGGCACGCTGCGCCGCAACCCCGATCTGAAATGGCGCCAGGACATGAAGGCGGTCGAAGAAATGACCGTCAAGCAGACCGCCATTTTGCAAAGTGCGGCGCGCCTGGTGAAGTCTGGTGGCCGCCTGGTGTATGCCACCTGCAGCGTGTTGCCGCAGGAAAACGAGGCTATTGCCCTGGCATTCACCGAGGCCAATAAGGACTTTGTGCCGCTGGATGCTGGCGAGGTTTTGGAAGGGCTTAAAGTCGAGCACGCCGCTGACCTGTGCAGCGGTGGTGAAAACGGCCAGCGCTTTTTGCGCCTGTGGCCGCATCGTCACCAGACCGATGGCTTTTTTGCTGCGGTCTGGCAGCGTCAATAAAACAATTTATATTTGAGAGAGACATTGAGATGACTTCGTTGGTTGACTGGGCCGCCATCGGCCTTCTGCGTTGGGGTGCTTGGCAAATCGTGCTGTTCACGCTGGTGATGACCCACATCACCATGCTCAGCGTGACCATCTTTTTGCACCGGCACCAGGCGCACCGTGCGCTGGACTTGCACCCACTGGCCGCGCATTTTTTCCGCTTTTGGTTATGGCTGACCACCGGGCAGGTGACCAAGGAATGGGCTTCCATTCACCGCAAACACCACGCCAAGTGTGAGCAGCCCGAAGACCCGCACAGCCCGCATGTCTATGGCATCAAAACCGTGTTGCTGCAAGGTTACGAGTTGTACCGCAAGGAGGCTGCCAACAAGGACACCATGCTGCGCTATGGCCACGGCACGCCCAACGACTGGATTGAGCGCAATCTGTACACCCGGTTTTCCTGGGCGGGTATCACGCTGATGCTGCTGATTGATCTGGCTTTGTTTGGTGCGGCCGGTCTGACGGTGTGGGCGGTGCAAATGGTCTGGACTCCGGTGATGGCCGCTGGCATCGTCAACGGGGCTGCGCACTACTGGGGCTACCGCAACTTTGAGGCCCCTGATGCCAGCA
Organism: Rhodoferax lithotrophicus; assembly: GCF_019973615.1. Lineage (GTDB taxonomy): Bacteria > Pseudomonadota > Gammaproteobacteria > Burkholderiales > Burkholderiaceae_C > Rhodoferax > Rhodoferax lithotrophicus. Next base: position 1,883,561 of record NZ_AP024238.1, read on the forward strand.
CCAACATCTCGCCCTGGGGCATTCTGATCGCCGGCGAAGAGCTGCACAACAACCACCACACTTATCCGACTTCAGCCAAGCTGTCCGTCAAATCCTATGAGTTTGACATTGGCTGGGCCTATATCAGCCTGTTGCAACGCCTGGGGCTGGCCAAGGTCAAAAAGACCCCCCCACGACTGGCGCTGGGTGCGGTGCGCCCGGTGGCGGACGAGCAAACGCTGGAGGCCCTGATTCAAAACCGCTTTGAGTTGATGGCCGGTTACGCCAAGGGTATGCGCCAGGCGTTTAGCGCCGAAGTGGCGGCCTTGCAAGCGCGGCATCCCGATACTGCCCTGATCAAAGCGGCCAAAAGTTGGCTGCACCGTGATGCTGAACAAGTGCCCGCCGCCGTGGCTGCGCAACTGGCGGTGGTGCGTGCGGCCTCCCCGGTGCTCGACAAAATGGTCTTGATGCGTGAAGAGTTGCGCCAGCTTTGGCTGAACCGTTCCCACACCCGTGAGCAACTGACCGCCGACTTGCAAGCCTGGTGCCAGCGTGCCGAAGCCAGTGGTATTGCGGCCTTGCAGGAGTTTTCGCTCAAGCTGCGTGCGGCACACGCCTGATTTACAAGGGTTTTAGGCCTGTAGCGCAGGTGGATACTGCGCAGGAAGCTATTGAATATGTAGCGTTTTATGTGAAAGCCCGCAGTCAGCGGGCTTTTTTGATATTGGGATGAGCACCATGAAACTCCTGCACACCTCCGACTGGCACCTGGGCCAGAGCCTGAACCAGTTTGAGCGTGGCTTTGAACACGCGCAATTCCTGGCCTGGCTGCTCGATACCCTGGAGGCCGAACAGGTCGATGCCTTGCTGATTGCCGGTGACGTGTTCGACAACACCAACCCCTCAGCCGCCTCGCAAAACCAGCTCTACCAATTTCTGACCCAAGCCCGCCAGCGCGTACCGCATTTGAGCATCGTCCTGACTGCTGGCAACCACGATTCGCCCGGTCGGCTGGAAGCCCCGGCCCCGTTTTTGTCGCTGCTGGATGCCCATGTGATCGGCCACGTGCCGCGCACCCCCGATGGCATTGACCTGAATCGGCTGGTGCTGCCGCTCAAAGACCACAGCGGCCAAGTCGCCGCCTGGTGTATTGCCATGCCGTTTTTGCGCCCCGGCGACGTGCCGCTGGTGGAAGATGCCACGGACCCCTACATGGCCGGCATGGCGGCGATTTACGCCCAGGCTTATGCGCTGGCTTGCCAGAAACGCAGCCCCGGCCAGGCCATCGTCGCCATGGGGCATTGCCACATCACCGGCGGTCAGGTGTCGGAAGAGTCCGAGCGGCGCATCGTGATTGGTGGCTCTGAGGCCTTATCGGCCAGCGTGTTTGCCCCCGGCGTGGCGTATGTGGCGCTGGGCCACTTGCACCTGGCGCAAAAGCTCGGTGGTGATGCCACGCGGCGTTACTGCGGCAGCCCCTTGCCGATGTCGTTTTCTGAGCTGGACTACCCGCACCAGGTGGTGATTGTTGAGCTTGACGGTGATGCCGTCGCCAGCACGCGCGACATTCGCATCCCGCGCAGCGTCGAGCTGCTGCGTGTGCCCAGGCAACCCGCGCCGCTGGCGCAGGTGCTGGCCGAACTCCAGACACTGAGCCTGCCGCCCGACTTGCCGCCTGCCCAGTGGCCGTTTCTGCTGGTGCGGGTGCAATTGAGTGCCCCCGAGCCGGGTTTGCGTGCGCTGGTGGAAGCCGCGCTGGCCGACAAGCCGGTGCGTCTGGTGCGCATCGAGACCCGCAGTTCCGGGTCAGGTCAGATGGAGGCCGCCGCATTGGTGTCGGTCGATGAACTCAGCAACCTGGCCCCGGCGGGCTTTTTTGAGCGCCTGTACCAGCACCGCTTTGGCGAAGCACCGCCGCCCGAGCTGATGGCTGCCTTCACTGAGCTGGTCAACCAAGCCCCGGAAGGAGACCAGCCATGAAAATCCTCGCCATTCGCGGCAAAAACCTGGCCTCACTGGCGGCTGAATTTGCCATCGACTTCCAAAACGAACCGCTGGCCAGCGCCGGCCTGTACGCCATTTGCGGCCCGACCGGTGCGGGCAAAAGCACGTTGCTGGATGCCCTGTGCCTGGCCCTGTATGAGCGCACGCCGCGTCTGAGCCGGGTCGGGCGCGGTGGGGAAATTCCTGACGTGGGTGACAACGACATCAGCCCGTCTGACCCACGCACCCTGCTGCGCCGGGGCGCGGCTGAGGGCTTTGCCGAAGTGGATTTTGTCGGCAGCGATGGCGTGGCCTACCGCGCCCGCTGGTCGGTGCGCCGCTCACGCAGCAAGATCGACGGCAAGTTGCAGCAGAGCGAGCTGTCGCTGCTGCGTCTGGTGGATGCCCAGCCGCTGGGCGACCACCGCAAGGTTGAAACCCTGAAACGCATCGAAGCCTGCGTTGGCCTGAACTTTGAGCAGTTCACCCGCGCCGTGTTGCTGGCGCAAAACGACTTTGCGGCGTTCTTGAAAGCCTCAGACGACGAACGCGCCGAGCTGCTGCAAACCCTGACCGGCACCGGCACCTTTGCCACGATTTCGATGCAGGCCTTTGCCCGCATGAAGGCTGAAAAAGACGCGCTGGAGCGCCTGCAAGCCCAGCTCAAAGACCAGCAGCCGCTGGCCCCGGAAGCACGTGCTGACAAGCAAAACCAGCTTCAGCGGCACGCCACGCAGGCCAGCGAGCTGGCGCAGCAAAAAACCGTGCTTGAGGCCCACCTGCGCTGGTTTCAGCAATGGGATCGCCTGCAAGCCGCGCAAGGGGAGGCGCGTCAGAAGCTGGAGGCTGCCCAAGCCGAGCAAGTGGCTGCCGAACCACGCCGTGCCCAGTTGGCGCGGCTGGAGCAGGTGCAGGCGGCGCGGCACCTGTGCGCGGAGCTGACGCGCCTGACGCAGGCGGTGGACAGCGCAGAAGCCGCTGAGTTGGTCGCCCGTGCCGAGCTGGACAGGGCGCAAGCTCAAGTCGGCACCCATCAGGGCAGCCATGCGCAAGCCTTGGCGCAGGTGAGCCTGGCCGAGGCTGCCAGAACCCAGGCGCAGCCTGATATCGACCAGGCCCGTGTGCTGGATGCCCGCATCGCCACCCTGACACCGCAATGGCAGACTGCCGAGCAATCCAGGAATGACGCACAAAAACACCTTTTAGCCCAGGAAAAACGTGCGCAAGAAGCTATTGAAAATATAGCGTCTGCCGAGCGTGATCTGACTGCGGCACAAGACTGGCTGGCGGCGCACGCCACGCTGCGCCCGCTGGCCGAAGGCTGGCAGCGCTGGGAGGCACTGTTTGCCCAGGTGCAGCAGGGGTTGAACGCGCACCACCAGACCCAGACCGGGTTGGCGGGGCTGAAGGAACGAGCGGCGGCGAATGCGCAGGCCGGTGTCGCAGCGCAAGCCGCGCTGGCAAGCGCCACCGAGGCCACGCAGGCCGCCAGTGAAACACTCGACACCCTGGCCCAGGCTTGTGCGGCGGTCGATGCCGAGCAACTGGCGCAAAACAAACAGGCGTTGGAAGCGCGCCGGGAGCAATTGCACAGCGCCGCCCAGCTGTGGCAGCGCCACACCGAGCTATCTCGTCAGCAGGACAAACTTCTCGCTCAGCAACAGGCCCACCAACTGGAATGTCAGAGCAGCCAACAAGCGCTGGACGATGGTTCCCCCAGGCGAGCGCGGCTGGAAGCCGAGTTGCATTCCGCCGAGCAGGCCTTGCATCTGGCCCAACTGGCGGCCAGCCAAAGCGCCGAAGCCTTGCGGGCCAGCCTGCAAGACGGCCAGGCCTGCCCGGTGTGCGGCGCGGTGGAGCATCCCTATGCCAGCCATGCGCCGGTGGCCGATGCCATGCTGAAAAGTCTGCAAGACCACGTCAAGGCCAAACAGGCTGACCTGCGTGCGCTGCTGGACCTGCTGGCTGCGGCGCAGGCCCGCCAGGCCAGCAGTCAGGCGCATCTTGAGCAACTGGGACAGGAGCAGGGGCAACTGGAAGCGGATCGCAGCGACTGCTTGGCGCAGTGGTCTGCTCACAGTTTACAAGCCGAGGTGAATGTATTGACCGAGCCTGAGCGCAGCCCTTGGTTGATAACACAACAGGAAGGCATCCGAACCGCGCTGGCTCACCTGTGTCAGCAGGAAGCTGCCTACCGTGAACAACTCAAACAGCGCGAAGCCGCCCAGCAGGTGCTCAATCGCACCCAGTTGGCGCTGACAGAGGCCAGGGCTTCCGTGAGTCGTCTGGAGGTCGAACACGGTGCCATGGCGCAGGCCATTGAGGCCACGCAGCACCAACTCAGCGAGCTTGACGGGCAGATCACGGCACTGCTGGATCAACTCGACGGCGCTTTTGGTCATGCGCAGTGGCAATCACGCTGGCGCGAGGACGTGGCGGTGCAAAGTCGGATCGGCCCCGATGCCAGCGGGTTGGGTGTGGATGCGGCTACCTCGTTTGTGGCGCAATGCCGCAGCGATGCCCAGGCCTGGCTGAGCCAGCAAGAACGCCGCACCACGCTGACGCACCGCCTGAGTGTCTTGCAACAGGAGCGAACCGCCTGCCAGAGTGCGTGTGAGCAGGCGCAACAGCAGTTTCAAAGTCAATCAGAACGCTGCGCCCAGGTGGCAGCCGAATTGCAGGCGTACCGCGACCAACGCAACGCCCTGTGGGCCGGTCAGGCCTTGGCCGAAGTCGAGTCTGGCTTGAATGCCGCACTGGAAGCGGCCAGGGGCGCAGTGAGTCGCAGTACTGAGGGCTTACAAACCGCGCAGGCCGAGCTGGCCCGCAGGCAAGAGGCGCTGCGGCAGAACGGCCTGCAACTGGATCAATTGCGCAGCGCTGAGGCCACAGCGCAATCCCAGTTGGCGGCCTGGCTGGCCGACTTCAACACACAGCATCCGTCATTGACCGTGGCTGAATTGCAGTCTTTGCATGAAATCAGCCTGCAGAGCTTATCTGATGAGCGTAAGACGCTACAACAATTAGAGCAATCCTTGAGTGCGGCGCAGGCAGTGTTGCTCAGCCAGCAACAGACCCTGACGGTGCATGAAGTGGCGAAACCGGGGCCGGAAGAAGCCGGCGCTTTGCAGGTGAACCTGACCCAGACCACGCAGGCGATGGAAGTCTTGGCTGAGGCCTTGTCAGCGCTGAAGATCGAGATCGCCCAGGATGATGAGCGCCTGCTCAAGTCCGAATCCTTGCGTGCAGAGATTGAGCGCCAGAGCGCCACGGCGCGGGTCTGGGCGCAGTTGAGTGAGCTGATTGGTTCAGCCGACGGCAAAAAGTTTCGCAACTTTGCCCAGCAGCTCACGCTGGACATTCTGCTGGACTATGGCAATCGCCATTTGCAAAGCCTGACGTGCCGCTATCGTCTCCAGCGCATCAAGGACAGCCTGGGCCTGTTGGTGGTGGACCAGGACATGGGCGACGAGGTGCGTTCGGTGCATTCGCTCTCGGGCGGCGAGTCGTTTCTGGTGTCGCTGGCGCTGGCCCTGGGGCTGGCCTCGTTGTCGTCGCACCGGGTGCAGGTGGAGTCGCTGTTCATCGATGAGGGCTTTGGAAGCCTGGATGCGGAATCGTTGCGGGTGGCGATGGATGCGCTGGACAACCTTCAGGCGCAGGGCCGCAAGGTCGGGGTGATCTCGCACGTGGCCGAGATGACTGAGCGCATCGGCATCCGGGTGCAGGTGCTGCGCCAGGCCGGTGGGGTGAGCCGGGTGGTGGTAGGGTAAGGGGTAGGTGTGTGCAATGGTGCTGTCCGTGGCTCTCCGCCTGGATGAGCGTGATTTGGAAATGGGGAGCAGCCGTTGCAACAAAAAAGCCCGCAGTGAGCGGGCTTTTTTGTCAGGAAAGGGCTGAATTACTTCAGCTTCATTTCTTTGTAATCCACGTGCTTGCGAGCTTTGGGATCAAATTTCTTGATCAACATTTTCTCGGGAGTGGTTTTCTTGTTTTTGCTGGTGGTGTAGAAGTGGCCAGTGCCAGCTGTGGATTCCAGCTTGATTTTTTCGCGTCCGCCTTTGGTTGCCATGATGTTCTTTCTAGTCTGGTGAATGAATTAGGCTTGACCACGAGCGCGCAGGTCAGCGAGCACCGCATCAATACCGTTTTTGTCGATCAAACGCAGACCGGCATTGGAGATGCGCAGACGCACCCAGCGATTTTCAGACTCCACCCAGAAGCGGCGGTATTGCAGATTCGGCAGGAACCGACGTTTGGTTTTGTTGTTGGCGTGGGAAACATTGTTCCCAACCATGGGGCCTTTGCCCGTGACTTCACATACGCGTGCCATGTGGACACTCCGATATTTAAAACGGCCCCGACTGATGCCGGATGCCTCACCTCGCCAAGAAAAAGGGTGGCGGTAACCCGATTGATACTCAAACCCTCACGGGTAAAGCAGCAAAGCCGAGCATTATAGCCTGCCCCTTTCTTCATTCGTTGAAAGGCTGTTGTCGGAGTGGATGTGTCCAGACCCCATGGTGCGCCTAAAATCGCCATTTTGATCCCGGGGAGCATCTCAATCTATGGCTACCGCCTCCAAACACAGTTCCGTACCGGCAAACTATGAAGTGGCACTGCAAGAGCTGGAACAACTGGTCGCCAGACTGGAGTCTGGCGATATGCCCCTGGAGCAATTACTCACTCAATACAAACGTGGTGCAGAATTGCTGACGTTTTGTCGTGATCGCCTGGAAGCGGTTGAAAACCAAGTGAAAGTGCTCGATGGCAGCACACTGAAAACATGGACACCCGAATAACCCCCCTCGTACCGCTGGATCTGAAATCCTGGATTGCTCGCCAACTGGACCAGGTAGAACTTGCCCTGGATCGCTGGGTGAGTGTGGATGCTGGTGCTGACTTGGAACATCACGCACCGGCAGATCTGATGGCGGCGATGCGTTATGCGGTGCTTGATGGCGGAAAACGTTTGCGCCCACTGTTGGTGCTGGCCGCCTGTGAGGCCGTCAACAGCGGTTTGAAGCATGACTATTTGCCGATAGAAGAGTGTGATGATGAACTTGCCCGTCGGGGTGTGATTGATCCCGAAGCTGCCACACAGGGGTCGGGTGAAGCCGCTCTGCGGGCCGCCTGTGCTGTGGAGTTGATTCATGCTTATTCGTTGGTACATGACGATATGCCGTGTATGGACAACGATGTGCTGCGGCGCGGCAAACCCACGGTGCATGTGCAGTTTGGCCAAGCCAGCGCTTTGTTGGCGGGGGATGCGCTACAAGCACTGGCTTTTGAATTGCTGACCCCTGAAGGTTCAGCCATTGCATCCGCTCAACAAGCCAAGTTATGCCGTTTGTTAGCGCGTGCAGCGGGTTGTGCAGGTATGGCAGGTGGTCAGGCCATTGATTTGGCCAGCGTTGGATTGCAATTAACTGAAGACCAGTTGCGGGAAATGCACCGGCTTAAAACCGGGGCGCTGTTGCAAGCCAGTGTGATGATGGGGGCGGTTTGCGCCGAGCCCATGTCTGTGGCACGTGCCGCACTTCATCGCTATGGGGCAGCCATCGGCTTGGCTTTTCAGGTGGTGGACGATATTCTGGATGTCACTGCGGACTCCAGCACGCTGGGTAAAACAGCCGGTAAAGACGCTGAACATGACAAGCCCACTTATGTGTCATTGATGGGCCTGGATGCTGCTCGTGCTTATGCGCAAGCCTTGCACCGCCAGGCGTTGCAGGCGCTGGCTGACACCGGCTTGGTGGATACGCGTATCTTGCAGGGGTTGGCTGACATGGTGGTGCAGCGATCCAATTGACTGTAGATGTAAAAATTATTGGTTAAAAGTGGTTGTGGCGCTTGTAAATAAAGCGTAAGCAGCTATTAAAAATAGAGCATATGTTGACCCAAACCCCGTATTCCATGCTGCAGTCGATCCACTCCCCAGTGGATCTGCGCCAGCTGCAGCGAGAGCAGCTTGGCCGTCTGGCCACTGAATTGCGCGCCTATTTGCTTGAAAGTGTGTCCAAAACAGGCGGGCATTTAAGTTCCAACCTGGGCACGGTGGAGCTCACTGTGGCCCTGCACTATGTGTTCAACACGCCGCATGACCGGGTGGTGTGGGACGTGGGCCATCAAACCTACCCGCACAAAATCCTGACAGGGCGGCGTGAGCGTATGTCGTCCTTGCGTCAATTGGGTGGTTTGAGTGGTTTTCCACAGCGCGCCGAGAGTGAGTTTGATGCTTTTGGTACAGCCCATTCCAGCACCTCCATTTCTGCGGCCTTGGGCATGGCGCTGGCCAGTCGCCTCAAGGGGGAAGACCGGCATGCCATTGCCGTGATTGGTGATGGGGCCATGACCGCTGGCATGGCCTTTGAAGCCATGAACAACGCGGGTGTGTCTGACTGCAATCTGCTGGTCATCCTCAACGACAACGACATGTCCATCAGTCCGCCTGTGGGGGCTTTGAATCGCTACCTGGCCAAATTGATGAGCGGACAGTTTTACGCTGCAGCCAAAAATGCAGGCAAAACCGTACTCAAAGGTGCACCACCGCTGTTTGAGCTGGCCCGGCGTTTTGAAGAATCGGCCAAAGGCATGGTCAAGCCCATCACCCTGTTTGAAAAATTCGGCTTTAACTATGTGGGCCCGATTGATGGCCATGACGTGGACACTCTGGTGACGGTGCTGGAGAACATCAAACACCTTAAAGGCCCGCAGTTTTTGCATGTGGTCACCAAAAAAGGGCAAGGTTACAAGCTGGCCGAGGTTGATCCGGTGGCTTACCATGGCCCTGGCAAGTTTGACCCGGCAGTGGGTCTGCAACAAAGTGCGATACCCAGCAAACCCAGCTTTACACAGGTGTTTGGCGACTGGCTGTGTGACATGGCGGCGGCGGACGACCGTCTGGTTGCCATCACTCCAGCCATGCGTGAAGGCTCCGGCATGGTGGAGTTTGAGAAGCGGTTTCCGACCCGCTTTTTTGACGTGGGTATTGCTGAGCAACACGCCGTGACCTTTGCCGCCGGTTTGGCCTGCGAAGGCCTGAAACCGGTGGTGGCGATTTATTCCACTTTTTTACAGCGCGCTTATGACCAGTTGATTCACGACGTGGCGATTCAGAACCTGCCCGTGGTGTTTGCATTGGATCGCGCCGGACTGGTGGGCGCTGACGGTGCGACCCATGCGGGTGCTTACGACATTCCTTATCTGCGTTGTATTCCCAACGTCAGTGTGGCATGTCCGGCAGATGAAAACGAATGCCGCCAGTTGCTCAGTACGGCCTATGCACAAAACACGCCGGTGGCAGTGCGTTATCCACGTGGTGCGGGTGCAGGTGTTGCCGTGACCAGCACGCTGGATGCGCTGCCGTTTGGCCAAGGTGAGATTCGCCGCCAGGGCCAGCGTCTGGCATTTCTGGTTTTTGGTACCTTGCTGCAGGCGGCCTTGCAAGTGGCGGAAAAGCTCGATGCCACCGTGGTCAATATGCGCTGGGCCAAACCACTGGATGTGGATTTGCTGGTTCAGGTTGCTGCAGATCACGACGCACTAGTCACTCTCGAAGAGGGTGCGGTGATGGGTGGTGCCGGCAGTGCCGTGCTGGAAGCACTGGCTGCTGCAGGTTTGGTCAAGCCGCTGCTGCAGTTGGGTTTGCGTGACGAATTTATTGAACATGGTGATCCGGCCAAGTTGCTGGCGCTGCAGGGCTTGGATGCAAGGGGAATTGAGGCATCCGTGAGTCAGCGTTTTGCGGCGTTGCTAGCGTCCTGAGCAGCTCAAATTTTGATTTGACGCAGGTTTTGACTGATCAATATCAGGGAAAACCCTGATATTGATGGATGGGCTTCTTACAATCCTGGTGACTGTGACGGGTGACAGCGATACAAGCTGGTACCCCACAAGCTTTTAATCACTACTGGAGAATACCCAATGGATCGTCGTTCAATCATCAAACATGCCGGTTTGGCCGGTGTCTTGACTGCGGGAGTTGCACCTGCCGTGTATGCCCAAGGGGTCAATGTGCGTTGGCGCCTGGCTTCAAGCTTTCCGAAGTCGCTGGATACTATTTATGGCAGCGCGGAAATGTTTGCCAAGACCATGAAAGCCTTATCCGGTGGCAAATTTGAAGTCAGCGTGCACGCTGCCGGTGAGTTGATGCCAGCGTTTGGTGTGGTGGACGCGCTGCAGAACGGCACCGTTGAGATGGCACAGACGGCCTCCTATTATTTCACCGGGAAAGACCCCATTTTTGCCTTTGGCTGTGCAGTGCCATTTGGTTTGACCGCGCGGCAAATGGATGCCTGGATGGATCATGGCAACGGCCGCAAGCTGATGGATGAGTTTTATGCCAGATACAACATCAAGAGTCGCAGTGCGGGCAACACCGGTACGCAAATGGGCGGCTGGTACCGCAAGGAGATCAAGACGGCCAACGACCTGAAGGGTTTGAAGATGCGTATGGGCGGAGGCTTGTTTGGTGAGGCCATGCTCAAACTCGGTGTGGTGCCGCAGAACATGCCGGCCGGTGATGTGTACCAGGCACTGGAAAAAGGCACGCTGGATGCGGTTGAGTTTGTGGGTCCTTACGACGATCAAAAGCTCGGATTCAACAAGGTGGCACCTTTCTATTACTACCCCGGCTGGTGGGAAGGTGGTGCGGAGCTGGAGTTCTACATCAACGCCAAAGCCTATGCAGCGTTATCGCCAGAGTATCAAGCCATGGTAGATGCGGCAACTGCTGTGGCCTCCCGCGACATGACGGCCAAGTACGATGCCTTTAACCCGCTTGCTTTGAAAAAACTGGTGGCCGCCAAGACACAGTTGAAGGCCTTTCCCAAAGAGATCATGGATGCAGGATTCAAGGCTTCGATGGAGGTTTTTGCCGCACATGAGGCAATTTCACCCGAATTCAAGAAAATTCACCAGGACATGCGTGCCTTTCAGCGTGAGCAAATCCTGTGGCAACGTTTTTCCCAGTTCCGGTTTGACAGCTACATGGCCACGGTCAAGATTTAGCCGTTGCAGGTATGTTGCCTCATGTCTATGGCATGGGGTGTTTCCTTGTGACGGTGTTGATGAATTGAATTATTTTCACGGTCGTTGTGAGTAGATTCTTACTCCCTTTGGGGGGGAGCCTCTTTGGGGTCGAATTGTGTCCCAGAGAGAGGGAAAACCCGCATGGGGGTGGTATCCAGCGTTCCATAGAATGCTCAGTGACTTTGTCGGTCATCACCCGCTACCCGCTGGGTGAGCTATTCAATCTGTAAACCCAGGAGTAAATCAATGGATCGTCGTTCCGTCATTAAAAACGCTGGTATTGCTGGCGTACTGGCTGCAGGCGCTGCACCGGTGGTGCATGCCCAGGGCGCTGCCGTTCGCTGGCGTCTGGCCTCTAGTTTTCCAAAATCGCTCGACACCATTTTTGGCGCTGCTGAGACCATTGCAAAAAAAGTAAGTGAAATGAGCGGTGGCAAGTTCGTCATCTCAACTCATGCTGCTGGCGAGTTGATGCCTGCACTTGGAATTGTGGATGGTGTGCAAAACGGTACGGTGGAGTGTGGTCACACCTGCGCTTACTACTATTTTGGCAAGGACGAAACCTTTGCAATGGGTACTTCGGTGCCTTTTGGTTTGAATAGTCGCCAGATGTCTGCCTGGATGTTTGAGGGCAACGGTGGTAAGTTGATGCGCGAGTTTTATGCCAAGTACAACATTGTGAATTTTCCGGCTGGCAATACCGGTGCCCAAATGGGCGGTTGGTACCGCAAGGAAATCAAGAGTGCGGCTGATATCAAGGGGCTCAAGTTCCGCGTTGGTGGTTTTGCCGGTAAAGTGATTGAGCGCATGGGTGGCGTGCCAACCAGCATTCCTGGCGGTGAAATTTACCAGGCCTTGGAAAAAGGCACGATTGATGCCGCAGAGTGGATTGGACCGTACGACGATCAAAAGCTGGGCTTCAACAAGGTGGCTCCGTTCTACTACTATCCTGGCTGGTGGGAAGGTGGCCCAGAGGTGGATTTGTTTGTTAATGACAAAGCCTATGCCGCTTTGTCGGCTGAAAATAAGGCCATTCTTGAAGCGGCAACAGCCTATGCACACATCGAAATGCAAGCCAAGTACGATGCCAAGAATCCCATGGCTTTGAAGCAATTGGTGGGTGCCAAGACCAAGGTATTGCCTTTCCCGAAGGATGTGCTGGATCTGGCTTTCAAGGAGTCGATGGCTCTTTACGAAGATCTTCGCGGCAAAAACCCGCAGTGGAAAAAGGTGTACGACGACATGTCAGCTTTCCGCAAAGATCAAAACCTGTGGTTCCGTTTTACCGAAGCCAAATTTGACTCTTTCATGCAGTCGCAAAAGCTGTAATCGGATTTACACCGCATTCTTCAAAGCCCCGCTTAGCGGGGCTTTTTTTTCGTCTGCTGACAGTCCTGACAAGCATCCTGAGATAAAAAAAAGCCCCGAAGAAATCCTCCGGGGCTTGCCGCTGAATGACCACCGTCAAGGCCGATGACGGTGGGTGGATTTTTACTTCTTCATGGATTCTTCCATGGCCTTCATCGGGTCGGCATCACTTTGATTGGAGTCTGCAGCAGGGACAGCTAATTCACCGTCAGGCATGGATGCAGCTTCTGCGGGTGGGTCAGCCTGGACTTCCAGCACCACCTTGTCCAGGTCAATTTTCTCGGTTTTGTCCAGACCACTGGACACAATCCCTGGGAATGCAATGATGGCAGAGACCATGATGATCTGAATGATCACAAATGGAATCGCACCCCAGTAAATCTGCATGGTGGTCACGGGTTGGATCAGCTTCTTGGTTATCTTGTCGGTGTATTCCCGTCCCGGTGCCACGCTGCGCAGGTAGAACAGGGCAAAACCAAACGGTGGGTGCATAAACGAAGTCTGCATGTTCACGCCCAACAACACACCAAACCAGATCAGGTCAATGCCCATCTTTTCGGCCACCGGTGCCAGCAAGGGCACCACAATGAACGACAGCTCAAAGAAGTCAAGGAAAAAAGCCAGGAAAAAAATCAGCACGTTGACCACGATCAGGAAGCCCGTCTGGCCACCTGGCACCGCTGTCAACAAATGCTCCACCCATTTGCCACCATCAACACCTTGGAAGACCAGGCTGAACACGGTGGAGCCCACCAGGATAAACACCACAAAGCTTGACAGCTTGGCGGTGGTGGTCAGCGCTTGCTTCAGTAGTTTCATGCTCAGGCGACCCCGACCTATGGCCATGATGAAAGCCCCCATGGCCCCCATGGCACCGCCTTCCGTAGGCGTAGCAACCCCGAGGAAAATGGTGCCCAGCACCAGGAAGATCAGCAGCAGCGGAGGGATCAGCACAAAGGTCACACGCTCAGCCATGCGAGACAGCAGTCCCATGTGGGTGGCCTTGTTGATTAGTGCGAGTACAAAGGCCAGTGTGACGCCAGCACACAGTGCCACCACAATGGTTTCGTCGGTTGCCACGATGGTCACAGCTTCATCCTTGAACCAGCTGATCACTTTGGCGTAGTTCTGTCCGAAGACCACGGTTACCACTGTGGTCAGCGCAGTTAAAACCCCCAGGGAGCGCAGACCGCTGCTGCCGTCATCTTCACGAATGGTACGAGCTTCGGCTGGCAGGGCAGGAACCCAGCTGGGGCGGATAAATGTCAGCAGAACGACGTAGCCCACATACAGGCATGTCAATGCAAAGCCAGGAATGAACGCACCCTTGTACATCTCACCCACACTGCGGCCTAACTGGTCGGCCAAAATAATCAACACCAGGGAGGGAGGAATGATCTGCGCCAAGGTGCCCGAGGCAGCGATCACACCGGAGGCTACGCGCCGGTCATAACCGTAGCGCAGCATGATGGGCAGCGAGATCAGGCCCATGGAAATCACCGAGGCGGCGACCACACCGGTGGTGGCGGCCAGTAGGGCTCCAACAAAAATCACTGCAAAAGCCAAGCCACCACGCAGCGGACCAAACAACTGGCCAATGGTGTCGAGCAAGTCTTCGGCCATGCCGCTGCGCTCCAGGATCAACCCCATCAGCGTGAAGAAGGGAATAGCCAGCAACGTGTCGTTTTGCATGATGCCGAAAATACGCAACGGCAGCGCCTGCAGCAATGACTCGGGAAGAAGACCGAGCTCAATGCCGACAAAGCCAAAGAACAGGCCGCAAGCACCCAGACTGAAGGCAACCGGGAACCCCAGGAGCAGGAACACGATCAGCCCCATGAACATGATGGGGGCAATATTGGTGGTTAAAAATTCCATGTAGGTCTCCGGGCTCAGGCCGCGTGGGCTTTAGCGGCTTTTTCTTCAGCCAGTTTTTGAATGGCTTCTGCCAACTCTTCTTCAGCAGTTTTTTCAACTACTTTTTCAGTAGGATCTTCAATCAGACCCATCAGGAAAGCTATCCGTTTGATGAGCTCGGAAAGACCTTGCAAAAATAGCAAGCCAAAGCCCAGGGGCATCATGGCGTAGACCGGCCAACGGATCAGGCCTCCTGCATTGGAAGAGATTTCACCAGAGTGAAAACCTTTGAGGAAAAAAGGCGTGCTGAACCACAGGATGGCTGCGCAAAACGGCAGCAGGAAAAAGGTAAAACCAAAGATGTCGATCCATGTCTGGGTGCGTTTGTAAAACCGTCCGTAGAGTACGTCGATCTTGACGTGTTCACCGTTGAGCAGCGTGAACGCTGAGCACAGTAAAAAGGTGGCAGCAAACAGATACCATTGCACTTCAAGGTACGCATTGGAGCTGACATTGAATGTTTTTCGGACGATGGCGTTCACTGCGCTGATCACCGTGGAGGCCAGGATCAGCCAAATGACATATTTGCCAACAAAGCGGTTAAGCCCGTCAACTCCGTTCGAGAATTTTAAGAGTGCCTGCATGGTGTCTCCATTGTTTAAAGTTGTTGCAATGTAACCACGGTAGTGGTGTGGTGCAATGTTTCGGCTCACGAAGTTTAGCGGCTGACCATGAGTGAATACTTGAATAATTTTAGGGGTAAGGCTGAAAATATTTATGAAAGCGGGTTATGCGTAGATTGCCTTGCACAAGTGGTTAAGCAGGCACCTTTTTGTGTGAAAAACTCCACCATGGCAGCACTTTTCGCATCGACAACACTTCCCCACTTTGTTGGCTAGCGTAACCGGGAATCACACCTACCCGAGCTTGCCAGTCTGGTGTTTGCAGCAGCTGGCGCAATTGTTGTACCCCAGGCTGCTCCAATGCCGATTTCAAGCACACCAAGTGATAGCGCTCATCGACCAGCGGCACAAAGTCAAGCCCGGCATGTTGTGCGGCCGCAGCAATACCCAAGCCCGCATCACATTGGCCAGAGGCGACCAACTGAGCCACCGCCGCATGCGACGGTTCCGCCCGGTCGTAGCCCGAGAGGGCCGTTGCGTTCAGGTTGGCTTGATCCAGTAGCTCATCCAGCACCACGCGGGTGCCCGAGCCCAACGCACGGTTGGCAAAACGGGCATGCCGGGTAGCTACGTCGCTGAGTGAGCGTAGTGCCAGTGGGTTGCCAGGGGCCACCATCAGACCCTGAGTGCGCCTGGCAAAACCAATGATCTTGTGCAAGCCAGGTTGCAGCAGCGGCTTGTAAGTGCGTTCACTGCGGGTTTTGGGGCTGCTGTTCTCCAGGGTATGAAAGCCAGCCATGACACAACGGCCTTCGTTGAGAGCCCGGATGGCATCCACGCTGCCGGTAAAACGCACATCCAGATGCAGGCGACTGGCTTCATCGGGGCCGCGCAGGGCAATTTCGCGCAAACTGGAGATAGCTTCGTCATGGCTGGCGTAGAGCGTCAGGACATGGACGCGGTCATCAAATGCCTGTGCAAAACTGCGTTCCAGCTCTGCGCGCAGCGCTTCAATTTGTGGTGCCAGCCGCGCTTGCGCCTGGCGCTCGGCCCACATCAGTTTGGCTGCAAAGTCGGTCAAACGGGCGGATTGGCCTTTTTCCCACACCATCAGTTCGTTCCCCAACTCGTTTTCCCAGCGCTTGAGCTCACCCCATACATGGCGGTAGCTCAAGCCCAATGCCCTGGCACCACCCGAGATGGAGCCCTGGTTGCTGACGGCTTGTAGTAAATCAATCAGTGGATTGCGAACCAACGCTGGACTGGCATCGCGAGAGAGGGTGTAATGAAGTTGAAGCCTATGCACGGTAGTTCATATGGTCAGGGATTGAATCGGTCACTACGATACCGCAAACTACAAAGTTTCCCGGTTGTCATCACCCACTCTTCTGTTTTTGATCCTTTGACTTCTTTTACTGATAGCGCTAGCACCGCACTGCAACTCATCATCCACATGGATTCAGGCTTACTCACTATTGTGGGTCGGTCTTTATCTGTCAGCGCCACGGCATGCCTGATCGCTTGTGTTCTGGGTCTGGTGCTCGGGGCCTGGTTGGGGGTGGCCCGTTTTGCCGGGCGCGGTATGGTGTTGACCCTGCTCAATACCTTTCTGGCTGTGCCCTCGGTGGTGGTTGGCCTGATTGTGTACCTGCTGCTGTCGCGTAGCGGGCCATTGGGCTATCTGGGCTGGCTGTTCAGTTTCAAGGCCATGGTGATTGCGCAAGCTGTACTGGTGTTGCCGGTTGTGACGGCACTGACGCGTCAAACGGTGGAGGACGCTGAAGGTTTGCACGGTGAGCAACTACAGTCTCTCGGGGCCACACCACTGATGCGCAGCCTGTTGTTGGCCTGGGATGAGCGTTATGCCTTGCTGACGGTGTTGATTGCGTCTTTTGGCCGCGCGGTGTCTGAAGTGGGGGCCGTGATGATTGTGGGTGGCAATATTGATGGATTCACCCGGGTCATGACCACCGCCATTGCCCTGGAAACCAGCAAGGGTGATTTGCCGCTGGCGCTCGGTTTGGGGTTGATTTTGCTGGTGGTGGTGCTGTTACTGAATGTGCTGATTGCGCTGGTGCGGCGTTGGCGTGAGCTTTATGAAAGTGGCTCGGCACAGTCCTTGTCTCTAGGAGTGTCTGTTTGAAGCCTGCCGTCATGATGGACAGGCACGCCGATGCCTTGATCACCAGGGTCAGCCTTGTGTCTCCCGCTGAGCCAATGTTTGCATTGCATGCAGCCAGCGTGCATTTTGGTCAACCCATGCGGGCGGTGCGCGCATTGACAGAAGTCACGTTGAGTATTCATCCTGGTGAACGTGTGGCTTTGGTGGGGGCCAATGGCTGCGGCAAAAGTACCCTGTTGCGTTTGTTGCACGGTTTGCTTGCACCGACAGCAGGGCAAGTCCGCAGCGTGCCGAACCATTGCCAGGCCATGTTGTTTCAAAAACCGCACTTGATGCGCTTGTCGGTGCAATCCAATATTGCGCTGGGTTTATGGTTACGCGGCATGCCCTGGGGTGTGTCCAGAGTCAAAGCCCTGGAGGCATTGGCTCGGGTTGGTCTGAGCGCGCTGGCACTGCGCAGTGCACGCAAACTCTCAGGGGGGCAGCAACAGCGTGTGGCCATGGCAAGAGCTTGGGCCTTGCAGCCACAAGTGCTGCTGCTGGATGAGCCGACTGCCAGCTTAGACCCCCACGCCAAGCGTGAGGTTGAGGCGTTGATTGAGGAGTTTGCTCAATCCCAGGGCGGCGGGCGAGGAATGACGTTGATTTTTGCCAGCCACAACCTCGGCCAAGTCAAGCGCCTGGCCAGCCGGGTGATTTATCTTGAACAAGGTCGTGTGTTGGCCGATTTGCCTGTGCACGATTTTTTTAGCGGGCCGTTGCTGCAACAGCAGTATCCGGCGGCCCATTTGTTTGTTAAAGGAGAAATGGTATGAGTACAGCAAAATATTTTAAGATTTTTAGGCCTCTAGCGCTTGCTCCGCGTGCGCGATTAGCTATTTTTTCAATAGCATCTATCGGTGTCACCCTGAGTGTGCAGGCACAGTCGATTGTGGTGGCCTCAACCACCTCCACCGAGCAATCCGGCCTGTTTTCGGTGCTGCTGCCTGAATTCAAAAAAGCCAGTGGCATTGACGTGAAAGTCGTGGCCTTGGGCACAGGTCAAGCCATTGACATGGGGCGCCGGGGTGATGCTGATGTGCTGTTTGTGCACGACAAGGTGGCCGAAGAAAAAGTGGTGGCTGAGGGTTTTGCCGTCAAACGTATGGAGGTGATGTACAACGACTTCGTGATGGTTGGCCCAGCAGCCGACCCGCTCAAGGTCAAAGGCAATGATGTGGTGGAGGCACTGAAAAAATTGGCAGTTGCCAATGGCCCGTTCATTTCACGCGGTGACAAAAGCGGCACCCATGCCGCCGAGCTGCGTTTCTGGAAGCTGGCGGATCTGGCCGACAAGCAAGGCAGCGGCTACAAGTCCTGCGGTTGTGGCATGGGCCCAGCGCTGAACATGGCCTCCAGCACCAATGCGTACGTGCTGACGGATCGCGGTACCTGGCTCAGCTTCAAAAACCGGGGTGATCTGAAAGTGCTGGTAGAAGGTGACAAGCGCCTGTTCAACCAATATGGCGTGATGCTGGTCAACCCGGCCAAACATCCGCATGTGAAGGCCGCAGACGGACAAAAATTTGTGGACTGGGTGGTTTCACCGGCAGGGCAGGGTGTGATTGCCAGCTACAAAATTGACGGTGAGCAACTGTTCTTCCCGAACGCAGCCAAGTGAGGTGAACCATGACCATGCGCTTGAACAGGCTATGGCTGGGCTCGGTGGCGGTAGTTCTGGCCTCTTGTGCCAGCGTGGAAAAACCCCCTTCAAAGGCAGCTGCCAACCCTGCTGTGACCCCCCAGCTTGCCGTTTCGGTGTATGCGGCCGGCAGCTTGCGCGGTGCCATGACCACCATTGCCAAAGACTTTGAGGCGCGCACCGGCCAGAAAATTGCCCTGACCTTTGGCGCATCAGGTTTGCTGCGTGAGCGCATTGAGAAAGGTGAGGCTGCGCAGGTGTTTGCCTCTGCCGACAATGATCATCCGCGGCGCTTGGCGCAGCAGGGGAGCTGGCAGCCGTCTACCGTGTTTGTGCGCAACACCTTGTGTGCTCTGACCAGTGACAAGATCAATGCCAGCCCGGACACCTTGCTGGCTACATTGTTGCGCGCCGATGTGCGCCTGGGTACCTCCACACCCAAGGCAGATCCTTCAGGCGACTACACGTGGGCCATGTTTGAGAAAGCCAACGTGTTGCAGGCAGGTGCGTTTGCCACACTTAGCAGCAAAGCGCACAAACTGGTGGGTGCGGTAGATTCACCCCAGCCGCCAGACGGGCGGCTGGCCTATGCCTGGATCATGGACAAGGGAGATGTGGATGTGTTCCTGACCTATTGCACCAACGCCGTGGCGGCCCAAAAAGAAGTCCCTCGCCTGAAGGTGGTGCAGTTGCCGCCCGAGCTTAAAGTCGGCGCAGCCTATGGCATGACCGTGCGTCAGGGCGCAGCCCCAGCCGCCAGTGCATTTGCCAAGGCCTTGCTGGCTCCCGAGGGGCAAGCGGTGTTTGCCCGGTTCGGGTTTGGCGCGCCTTAAGCTGCTGTCAAGCCGCTTGAGCGGCCAGTTTGGATGCAGTCAGCGGCGTGGTGTCTGGCCAGAGGTCTGCCAACTCGCCATGCCGGAAAACGGCATCGCAGGCGGCCTGAAAAGCTGGTTGACCGGATGCCAATCCGGCTCCCAGCATGCCTGCCAACACATCACCTGTGCCAGCTGTAGCCAGTTTGGCATTGCCTGTGGGGTTGATCACCGATGTTTGGCCAGGGGCTGCAATGACGCTACCGGATCCTTTCAACACCACCACACACTGAAACTTTTCCTTAAGCTGTCTGGCCGCCTCTAGCCGGTTGGCCTGGATTTGCTGTGCCGTGCAGTTCAGCAGCCGTGCTGCCTCCAGTGGATGGGGGGTCAGCACGGTGGTCAGTGCCCTGCTTGATCGTTGGATCAAAAGGGTTTGAAACAGGGTGCTTTTTGATATGGAATTCAGAGCATCAGCGTCAAGTACAACAGGCGCATCAGACGAAAGTACGGATTCAAGCATGGCTTGAACCGCGTCACCCCCACCACAACCACACACCACCGTCATGGCTTGGTTGACGAGGCTGTTGACGGGTCTGAACATCAATTCTGGCCAGGTGCTGTCCACACTTTGGCTGCCGCCATCAAGCAAATCTACCAGCACCCGGCCTGCACCTGCGTGCAGCGCGGCACTGGCGGCCAGCAGGGCTGCACCGGTCATGCCAGGCGCTCCGCCGACGATGGCAACATCGCCGTAACTGCCTTTGTGGCTGGCATGGCTGCGCTGGGTTGGTGTTGGGCGGGTACCCAGACGGGCATCCGCAGACGCACCCGAATCCGCAGCCACCCCCAAATCATCCAGCCAGACGGTGCCACACGCATCCCGACCATGAGCCGTGAACAAACCAGGTTTCAGGGTGAGCAAACTCAGGGTGTGTTGGGCCTGGACGTGCAGGCGTGTGCAGACCCCGGTGTCTGCATGTAGCCCGGAAGGCAGGTCAATGGCCAGCACCGAGGCTGCACAGGCATTGATCTGTGCCATCCACTGCGCCATTTGCCCCTCTGGTTCACGCTGGTAGTGGCCAATTCCCAGCAGGGCATCTATCACCCCATCGGGATGGTCCGGTGGGCTTGGGCTGAAGGTGATGCCTGCAGCAATGGCACGCCGATAAGCGGCTGCCGCGTCTGCCGGGGCCCGGTCGGGTTGACCCAGCCAGGTCACGATGGGTGTTTTGCCCCATTGCTGCAAATGGATGGCCGCTTCAAGTCCATCACCACCATTGTTGCCGGGGCCACAGGCAATCCAGATCCGCTGTGCATGCGGGGTGAGCGCCAGGGCCAGTTTGGCTGCGGCCAGACCGGCGCGCTGCATCAATGTGTGCGAGGGGAGGGCCGCTTGCCAGTGCTCTTCAATCAGCCGGGTGCTTGCCACGCCGTGCAGCGGATAACTTTGGCCGGGTAGGATGTGCTGCACGGTTTAAAACTCAAAAGTCTCGCCTTCGCGTGCCAGTCGGTAGTCGGGGTCGCCGGCCAGCCTGGGGTGCTCTTGCAACACTTGGGCAAAGGCTTGTTCAAGTGCATCGTCACTGCGCGTGGGTTCGTGATGGGTGCAAAACAGGGTTTTGACCTTGGCCTGTTTGGCGTAATTGATGCTGGAGTGGAAGGTGCCATGCCCCCAACCCTTTTTGGAGGAGTACTCGGCCGTGGTGTAAGAGCAATCGGCTATCAGTACATCCACACCGGACATGGCTCGCATGATGTTGGCCGTTTTTTCATCAATGAAGCTTTGGTACTCGGCGTAATCCGGGTCGCTGGGTTCGTAAATATTGAGAGGTGGCTCGTGGTCTCCGGTAAAAAACATGGACTTGCCATCAGCCTCGATCCGGTAGCCAAAATCCACCACCGGGTGATTCATCAGGCAGGGTGTGATTTTGGCGGAACCAATCTGGATACTCTGATCCGGTGCCAGGGTGACATATTCAATACGGGCCTTCATTTCAGCCTCGCGCACGGGAAAGTAGCTGTATTGCAACTGAACAGACATCACCTGTTCGATGCCTTTGCCAGACACCGGGTCAAATGCACCATGCAGGCGCAGCGTGTTGCCGGGAATGAAATTGGGTACAAAAAATGGCAGGCCCTGAATGTGATCCCAGTGGGAGTGGGTGATCAGCACATTGGCGGTCACCGGGAGTTCGCCCAATAAGGACTGTGACAGCGGGAAGATGCCGGTGCCTGCATCGATGATGATGAGCTCGTTGCGGTCGGTACGAATTTCAATACACGTGGTGTTGCCACCATAACGCACGGTAGAGGGGCCCGGTGATGCTATTGACCCGCGTACTCCCCAGAACTTTATTTTCATGGCTGTACCTTAAATATTGGCAAACAATTTGGCTTCTTCGAAGGCGGCGTTTAAATCACCTGCTGCAAGGATAACCTCTTCCAGCGTGCCTCCCATGGCTTTGGCAACCAATGGTGGCAGCTCGTAGACACGGGGGTTTCCCGCAAAACCAAAACCCAGTTCCTTGCTGATCTGATTGGCGGTGTAGACACATGAAAACAAATCCGTGTCGAGGGACTGGGTATCGTATTGATGGGCAATGGTTTCAATCAGGCTGGGAGCAAAGCGCCATTTTTCGACCAGCATGGCCCCAATGACCGCATGATCTGCACCCAAGGACTGCTGCAAGGCCTCATGCAGCGAGGAGCCGTTGGCTTCACTTTGTGCCAATGCCTGTTTGAATTCGTTGGGCATGAACTGGGCGCAAACCACCTTGCCAAAGTCATGCAGCAGACCACCAATAAAACAATCCATGGGATCGGCATCATCCATGCGCAGGGCCAATTTTTTGGCAATCACGGCGGTGGACAAGGAATGCAGCAAATATTTGCCAATATCAAACTCAGCGGCGTTGTGCCGCGGCAGCATACCAATGGCGGCAATGCTCAAGGCCAGATTTTTGATGGTGTTGAAGCCCAAATACACCACGGCATGGTTGATGGAGGTGATTTGTTTGGGCAGGCTGTAATACGCTGAATTCACCACTTTCAAAATCTTGACGGTGACCACCGGGTCTTTGTCAATGATTTGAACCAAGTCTTTGGGGGTGGCATTGACATCACGGGTCAGTTCCAAAATTTTTTCAACACTTTTGGGAAACGCAGGCATCCCATCAACGGCATTGGCGAGTTTTTGTGAAAGTTCAGGCGACATGGTTGGATTGTCTGTCAAGCAAACGGGAAGTGGGTGACTTCAAATTTGAATCCGCCCTTGGATTTGAGACTTCTACCCGTTAAATCGACACGGTTAAATGGATACCGGGTTGATGGGGTTGACGGTCTGAGTGGGTTTGCCTGCCCCGATTGCCAAACGGTATAAGCCCAGCAGGCGTGTTGCCTGCAGAGTCATGTGGCAGCGCTTCGCTTTTGAGTGAGCCAAGTGCTGGATGGCCCAAATACTATGAACCTGTTTTGAGGAATAAATCCTGGTCCGGCGCAAAATTGGCGTGTAGCGGCATCAGCGCACCACCCAGGGCGCGGGCATCAGGGCCGACCACACCGGCGATTACATTGGCATTCCACAGGCCTTCCCAGTTGTAGCGCTGCAACGCTGCCTGGGTGGCCGCGATCAACTGGGCCAGCAGGGCGCGGCTGAATGAGCCATCGACCACTACCGCGTCAATGTCCAGAAAAGCCGTGCCACTGACCACCGTGTGTGCCAGGGCGTTGGCGGCGTTGTCAATCCAGCCTTGGGTTTCTTCGGCAAAGGGGGGTTGCAAGGCGCGCTCGTCATATGCCGCATGCGGGTTCAGGCCGTGGGCTGTGAAGCGCTGTTCCAACTCCCACAACGAGGCCAAACGGATCAATTGTTCGGGGGGGGTGGCCTGTGCTGAAGCATGTGCCAAACTCATCGGCAGCGATGCGACCGCCCCGGCATTGCCATGTACACCGCCGTGCAGGTGGGAGTTAATGACCAAACCACCACCGACAAAGGTATCGACAAACAAGTAGAGAAAATTTTTCAGATCGCGGCCACGGCCTTGTACCAGTTCGGCTACACAAGCCGCTGAGGTGTCTTTGGCAAAGCTGACCGGTACATCCGTCATGCTTTGAACCTGTGCACGCAGGTCGATCTGGTTCCACTCTTCAGACTGCTCGTCAGACAAACCCAGCATACGGTGCCAGCCACCCAGTTGAAAAGGGGCTGCCACGCCCACGCCTACCAGCCGGTCGCGCAAGTCGCCAAGTTCATCGCTCAGGGTTTGCATGTGTTGGGCCATGGCTGGCAGCAGGGTACTGGCATCAGGAAACACATAGTCCAGACTGTGGCGCAGGCGCACCTGCCCGGCAAAGTCCACCAGTAACCAGTCCGCACTGCGTCGGCCCACTTTGATGCCAATGGCAAACGCACCGTTCGGGTTCAGCGTCAAGGGAACCGACGGTTGGCCGATGCGCCCGCGCACCCTGTCTTGCTTGAGGATCAGGCCATCTTCTTCCAGCCGGGTAGTGATCAGGCCAATGGTCTGTGCGGTCAATCCGGTCAGGCGGGCCAGGTCGGCTTTGGGCAGGCTGCCGTTGAGCCGAATGGCCTGTAGTACCACGCGCTCATTAAATTGGCGCATGCCTACATGGTTGGAGCCACGTGGGCGCAGCAGGGCAGGGGGCTCAACAGGGGTGGCGTGGCGGGGTGGTGTCATGGGCGCAGATTTTCACCGATGACCCCTTTGCGCAAGATGAAGTTGCCAAAAGGCTGTTTTTCTCCCGTCAGCACAATGGCGTAAGCGGCACGTGCACGGTCATAAAAAGCATAGCGCTCAACGGGCTCTACGCTTTGGTTGGGCAGCATTTGGGTTGATAGAAGAGCGATCACTTCGCGCTGCATGGCAGAACAGTAGCCTTCTGGCTGGTTGCTGACGGCCATGAACCCTGCCGGGTGAGTCACATCGGTGGCCAATGGCAGCAGGGTGGTGACCGCCGCCACCGCTTGAGCCATCGAACTGCACGGCAGTCTGATGACAGGTTTGCCTGCAGCAATGCTCATGGCGGTGAAGTTGGCATCGGCCAGCACCAGTGCATCGTCATGACCCATTTCCATCATGATTTTGAGTAGCTCGGGTGTGAGCAGTGGGGGGATTCCTTTAAGCATGAAAGTCTTTCAATAGCGGCTTATGCGTGCGCGTTGGCGGGCAATTCATGGACCGTTTTGGCACCCGTCATCACCGCGACGGTGTCGCTCATGCTGATGGTTTTGGGGTTAACCACAGCCGCGCGTTTACCCAGGCGCTGGATGTGAATGCGGTCGGCTACTTCAAATACATGGGGCATGTTGTGGCTGATCAAAATCACAGGCAGACCCTTGTCACGCACCCGGCGAATCAATTCCAGCACCATGTTGCCTTCTTTCACACCCAGCGCAGCGGTGGGCTCGTCCATGATCACCACGTGTCGGGCGAAGGCAGCCGCACGGGCCACCGCCACACATTGACGCTGACCACCCGACAGGGTTTCGACCGCTTGTGTCATGGAGCGGATGCCGACTTTCAGGTCATTCATGCGGGCAATGGCTTGGGCCAGCATTTCCTTCTTGTCCAGCAGGCGCAGCCATTGGCCGATCAGGCCGGGTTTCAGGAGTTCGCGGCCCAGAAACAGGTTTTCGGCAATACTCATGGCCGGGGCTACCGCCAGATCTTGATAAACGGTTTCGATACCAGCTTTGCGCGCGTCAATGGGTGACTTGAAATGCACCGGGTTGTCGTCCAGTCGCAGCTCACCTTCGTCGGGCACGGTGGCACCTGACAAGGCTTTGATCAGTGACGATTTTCCGGCACCGTTATCACCAATGATGGCCATGATTTCGCCAGCACGTAGTTCAAAGTCGGTGCCGTCCAGCGCGGTGACCTGGCCATAACGCTTGACCAGACCTTTGGCCTGCATCACCAGAGGTTGTGATGTGTGTTGATTCATGTTAGTTCTCCAATGTGTGAGGCAGTGGCTGCACGACAGGTTTGAGCCTGTACACGCCACAGATCCGGCTTGGCCGGGCCGCTGGCATGGTTTCCCTTGAGGGCGAAGATGCACAGTGGCTCAGAGGGGTGTTCACTACCTTGCACCCTTGCGTGACATCTGGTCGGCAGCAACTGCCAGGATGACCAGAATACCGGTGATCAATGTTTGGTAGACCGAGGCCACGCCCATCAGCGTCAAGCCATTGCGGAACACCCCCACAATCACGGCGCCCACCAAGGAGCCCAGGATGATGCCGCGTCCGCCAAACAGGCTGGTGCCACCCAGCACCACGGCGGTGATGGCATCGAGGTTTTCGGTTTGCCCGGCATTGGGGTCGCCGACACCGGTTCTGGCGACCGACAACATGGCGGCAATGCCATAAAACAAGCCTGCCATGGCATACACCGTGATCAGCACGCGGTCAACGCTGATCCCGGTCAGCCGGGCTGCTTCGGGGTTGTTGCCCACTGCATACAAATGGCGGCCAGGTGCGGTTTCACGCAACACAAACCAGGCCAGCACATACAAGAGCAGCATGGTCACCGTGCCCAGGCTGACTTCTGTGCTGCCCAAATTAAACGTATTGCCCAAAGCGGTCATGGACTCGGGCAGGTTGGAAATGGTTTGAGACTCTGAATAAATCTGGGTGATGGCAAATGCAATGTTCAACGTGCCCAGTGTCACGATGAATGGTGGCAACTTCACGCGAGTCACCAGCAAACCATTGAGAAAACCAAAACCCACGGCCACACCAAGCCCGCAAGCGGTGGCCAAATAAGGGTTCATGCCGTAATCAACGGCAAATTTGGTCATGACGACACCACTCAAGGCCATCACCATGCCGCATGACAGGTCAATGCCGGCCGTCAGAATGATGAGTGATTGAC
Organism: Rhodoferax lithotrophicus; assembly: GCF_019973615.1. GTDB lineage: Bacteria > Pseudomonadota > Gammaproteobacteria > Burkholderiales > Burkholderiaceae_C > Rhodoferax > Rhodoferax lithotrophicus. Next base: position 1,909,918 of record NZ_AP024238.1, read on the forward strand.
CAATGGCCAGCACACCAACCACCATGACTTGTTGCAATACCAAAGACAGGTTGGTACCGCTCAGGAATCGCTCGGTTTGGAGGGCGAAAAACAGGCAGGTGACTGCCAGGGCTATCCAGGGGCCAAGGGCTCCCCAGGGAATAGGGCGTTTGCTTGTCGTGGACATCACAGACTCCGGGTAAAAACAGATGAACAGGTTTCTGCGTGGCAGGGCACGTCAGTTTTCTTCACCCAGAGGGCAGGGCGCTCACCAGTCCAGGATATCTTCCTATGTCTGGTAAGCGTCAAGCCCCTGGGTGAAGCTTGGCGAATACTTATTTGGTGCCCCAGCACAGATCCAGACCTGTCTTGGCATCTTTGCTGTCCACGCCCGCAATGGCTTTGGCAGAGATCAGGGTGACGCCGGTATCGGTGTAGCCGCTTGAGCGCTTGCCGTCTTTGGCGTATTGCACGCCCGCAGCCACACCCAAGGCCGCCATCTTCAGCGGGTATTGCTGTGAGGTTGCGGTGATGATGCCTTTGGCCGTGTCTTTAATGCCTTGGCAACCACCGTCTACCGACAGGATCAGTACACCTTTTTCTTTGCCCGCCTTTTTCAAAGCGTTGTAGGCACCAGCGGCAGCAGGCTCATTGATGGTGTAAACCACGTTGATATCAGGGTTCTTTTGCAGGCAGTTTTCCATGGCCGTCTGGCCCTTGGCTTGGTTACCGTCAGTGTCGCCAGCACACACGGTCTCAGGGGTGCTGGAGAGTTCATTGGACTTGGCATCATTGGCCTTCAAGCCAAAACCGGTCATGAAACCGTTGTGGCGTTGTGCACCCACTGGGTGGCCGGGGAACAGGTCCAGCATGGCAATTTTGGCGGGCTTGTCACCCAAAGCAGCTTTGGCGTATTGACCAATCATGACACCTGCCTTGTAGTTGTCCGTTGCAAAAAGAGCATCGGCCCCTTCAAATGGGCTGTCCAGTGCAATCACTTGCACACCCTTGGCCTGCACTTTTTTCACGGTGGGGATGATGGCATCACCAGAGGCGGTGATCAAAATGGTTTTGGCACCTGCTGCGGTCATGTTTTCAATCGCTGCGATTTGGGCTGCGGTATCGCCATCTTTTTTGCCTGCGGCTGTCATCAGCTTGGCACCCATTTTTTTAGCCTCAGCTTGCGCACCTTCTTTCATCTTCACAAAAAATGGGTTGGTTTCGGTTTTGGTGATCAGGCCAATCACGGGTTGTTCTGCGGCAAAAGCGGCACTGCAGGCCAGGGTCAGGGTGCTCAGCAGAAGGGATGTCGACAGGTTCATTCGGATGCTCCTCGTTGGTTTGGCCCTTGCGGGGCGGTGGATTCACACAGTTGCAGGGGCTGAAGGCTGGCCTGCGGGTAATTACGCTTGTTGGTTTGGCGTGGCTGAACTATAGTGGCAGAATGGTTACTAAATCAAGTTGTTTTAGTTATGGAAAACCCTAATATGCTGCAAATAAACTCTTTTGTCCAGGTCGCCACCGCAGGTGAGGCGTTGATTGATTTCATTGCCCACGCTGATGGCCGTTTTGAGCCGTGCCTGGGTGGTGCGGTCTACAACCTGACCCGTGCGCTGGCGCGCCAGGGTATTGGCACGGCTTACCTCAACCCTTTGTCACGCGACCGCTTTGGTCGGCAATTGGCAAGCATGCTGACGCAAGACGGTGTGGTTCTGGCCGCACCTGAGCCGGTGGTGCAGGTCACTTCATTGGCCGTGGTCAATGTCAATGAGCGGGGCCATCCCGACTATGCGTTTTACCGTGAAGGTGTGGCCGACCGTGCCACCAGTGCCGCAGCTCTGACCCAAGCCTGCCGAGATATGGAAACCATGTCAATGGTGTGTACCGGCGCGTTGGCGCTTTCACCGGACGATGCAGACACCTACTTGCCTTGGCTGGCGGCGCAACGCCAGGCTGGGCGTACCGTGGTGGTGGATGCCAATTTGCGCCCCTCGGTGATGCCCAACCTGGAGCAATACCGTCGCCATGTATTGACCGCCTTGCAATATGCCGACGTGATCAAGGCCAGCGATGAAGACCTGGCATGCCTGGCGCTTCCGGGTGCAGATGCCTTGTCCCAGGCGCAGAACCTGCTTCAAACCAGTCGCGCCAGTGTGCTGGCCCTGACCTTGGGTGCGAAAGGTGCTGCGTTGTTGACACGTCAGGGGCAGGTGTTTCATGCGCGTGAACTGGAGCCGTTGAAGGTGGTGGATACCGTCGGTGCGGGGGATTGCTTTTTGGCTGGCCTGGTCACCGCCATGCTGGCGCACAAGCTGCCAGCCGATTGGGGTGGCGAAGTGGTGCCCGAGGGGGTTGCCAAAGACTTGCTGGGCAGTGCGATTGCCAGCGCCAGCCTGTGTGTGATGCAAAGGGGGTGTGTGCCGCCTTCACGCAGCCAGGTTCTGCAGCGGATGGCCTCTGTGGGGGTATCGTTTGTGGGTTGATGGGGAATGAATTCACGGACCCCAACCCCAATCATTCCAACGACCGATCATGACGATTCATCACAACCTGGATATGCCTGAAATCTGCCACCAGCGCATCACCCAACTGCTGTCCAGCGGCCGCCGCACCATTTTGGGCCTGGTGGCTCCACCCGGCGCAGGGAAGTCCACCCTGGCGCAAGCTTTGCTGACCAGGTTTGGTGATGCTGTACAGGTAGTGCCGATGGACGGTTTCCACCTGGCCAACAGCGAACTTGAGCGCCTGGGGCGGCGCGCCCGCAAAGGTGCACCAGACACCTTTGATGCGGCCGGATTCGTTAGCTTGCTGGCGCGTATCCAAGCGCAACAACCTGGTGATGCGGCGGTGTACGCGCCTGAGTTTCGGCGCGAGATCGACGAAGCCGTGGCCGGTGCCATTGCCGTGCAGCACAGCACACCGCTGATCGTTGTGGAGGGTAATTACCTGTTGCTGGACGACGCACCCTGGTCACAGGTGCGGGGCTTGAGCGATGAGATCTGGTACCTGGACGTGCCTGCCGATGTGCGCCATGCACGCCTGCTGGCACGCCACATACAGTTTGGCCGTACGCGTGAGGCGGCACTGGCCTGGATCGCCCACACCGATGAGCCCAACGCCGTGCGAATTGCGCAGGCGCGTCACCATGCAGATTTGTGCGTGGCTTGGGGCTGATTCTTTATTTTTAAGAAGAAAATAGGCCTCTAGTGCTTATCAATAAAGCGCTAGTAGCTCATTTATTGATAGCTTTCAGGGTAGCTTCCTCGATCAGTACTTTGTAGCTGTAGCCGGCACCAAAATCCTTGTCGTTGCGTACCGTGCCGGAGGCCGTGACCATGTCACCCAGTTTGGCTGAAGTGTTGGTGGTGACCAGGATGTCGTTGCTGGCGTTGCTCTCGGAGCCTGTGCCGTCACGCAGGTGCACCCAGTTTTTACCCATGATGCCGTTGTTGACCTTGACCACTTTGCCGTTCACCTGCACCGGTTTGTCTTTCAACGTTGTGGCCTTGGTCACCACCTCGGCCACGGTGTAGGCATTCGCACCGCTGGCTTTGGCCACTTTGATCGGGCTGGTGTCCACCGGCTTGACCTGGTTGCCATGTGCAGCCATGGTCTCTTTGCCGCCGGTTGTGGTGCCTGCAAGGTTGCCAAACACGATGCTGGGGAAGGTTTTCTTCAGCGTTTTGCTTTCAAAGTTGTTCATCACCATGGCGTTTTCGATGGTTACCTTGGCTCCTCTTTTCACGCTGGTGGTGTTCACGGCGGCCCAGGTTTCACCGTCTTTGGTCTTCAGGCGCAAGTAGGTGTAACCGTCAACGTCTTTGGTTTCCAGCACTTCACCGGAGACCACCGAGTTAGCCATGGGCGCATCCGCAGCGGCCCAAGTGAGGGGGGTGACGGATGCCGCAACGAGCAGGCCGATGGCGAATAATTTTTTCATGGTGTGTGAGGGGAGGTGAAAAAGCTGAGCATAGCAGCAAGCAAGTTCAGCAGTTGTTTGGGCTTAGTGGCATTCATCGGCGGTGTGGGAATGACTGCTGGACAACGCGAAAGTGACGATGGCACTGACCCCTCGTTTGCCTGGGCCCTCGGTGAGGACGATCTGCGCGTCATGGAGCTGCGCAATGCGCCGGCAAATCGCCAGGCCAAGGCCGGTGCCGGGTTGCTCCTGCTTGGCAAGGCGGTAGAAGCGTTCAAACACACGTTCGCGCTGTTCGGCAGGAATACCCGGGCCGTCATCGGAAACCGTCAGTTGTAATCCCGCTGGGGTGCGACACACATCAATGTTGATGTGCCCGCCGCTTGGGGTGTAGCGGATGGCGTTGTCAAGCAGGTTGCGCAGCAAGATAGCCAGCATGTCAGCATTGCCGACGAGTGGTGGCAAATGGGGTTCTACGCTGAGTTCAATGGTTTGGTCACGTGGCAGGGTCAAGGGGGCCAGTTCGGCACAGGTGGCCTGGGTGACATCGCCCATATCAAGGGGTGCGGCATCTGGCAAGCTCTGCTCAGGATCAAGCCGCGCCAGAGTCAGCATTTGCCCCACCAGCCGGATGCTTTTCTCAATGCCAAACTGCAATTGACCGATGGCTAACAGGCGTTCGGTTTCGGTCTGGGCTACTTTCACCGCAGACAGCTGGGCTTGAATGGCGGCCAGCGGTGTGCGCAACTCATGGGCGGCGTTGTCGGTAAAGCGGCGTTCACTTTCCAGTGCCTGGGCCATGCGTTGCAGCAAGTGGTTCAAGGCCAGGACAATCGGACGAATCTCTTTTGGGGTTTTGCTTTCATCGAGCAAGGTCAGGCTGTCCGGTTTTCGGGATGCAATTTCCTGACTCAGGGTTTTCAGGGGAATCAACCCTCTCTTGATTGAAAACCAAAGCAACCAGATCAGGATGGGCAACCCCAACGCAATCGGGCTGATGGAGTTCAGGGTGATGCTGTTGACCTGTTGGCTGCGCACCTTGTGAGGCTCTGACACGATGACATGTACCTGGTGCTTCCGATCCCAGATGCTGTAGTGCCGCCAGCCTTGGTTGTTCGCATCAAGGGTGTCTGAGAAACCGAGTTGATCGGTCATGGCCCAGTTGGGAGCATTGACCGAGCGATAGAGCAAATGGCCATCATTGCGCCAGGCCTGGTAGATCAGACGCTTGCCATATTCCACATTTTTGGACACCACAAAGGCTTTGGCAGGTGGACCCGTAACATCACTGGGGACGGCGGGTGTGGAGGTTCGTTTAGGCAAGTCTGGCCATTGGTCGAAGATTTGATCCACCGTGGGTGATCCCGCTGTGCCATCCCCTGCCACGGGTTGATTGGCATTGGGACTGGTCACGCGCAACAATGCCAGAGCCGAGTGTGACAGATGAATGTCGTAAAGCTCGTTCAACTCATCGGCGTTGTCCCGGATGCTTAACACGATCACCACCGCCCAATAAGCAAAGCTGACGATAACCAGTCCAATCAGCAAACGGCGGCTCAGCGATAAATGCTTGCCTGTGATCAAGGGGCGTTCCTGAGTAGGGTGTAGCCAATGCCGCGCATGGTTTTGAGGTTTTTGGCCCCGATTTTGGCGCGCAGGTTGTGAATGTGGACTTCCACCGTGTTGCTTTCGACCTGGCTGTTCCAGCCGTACAGGGCGCGTTCCAGCTGGTTGCGGGTGATGACGTTGCCGGCACCCTCCATGAGCACGCGCAACACGTCAAATTCCCGTTTGGAGAGGTTGAGCAAGACCCCATTTTTCATGACGCTGCGTGCATCCACGTCCATCGTCAGTTCACCCACGGTGTGGCGACCACCGCGCCCGGAACGTCGAATGAGTGCGCGTAGTCGGGCAATCAACTCTTCCATGTCGGTGGTTTTGACCAAAAAATCGTCGGCACCAGTGTCCAGGCTGAGGACTTTGTCATTGGTGGTGTCGCGTGCGGTGAGTACCAGCACCGGCATGCGGTTACCACGAGAGCGCAGGATTTCCAGGACCTCCAGACCGTTCATTCCAGGTAGGCTGATGTCCAGCACCATGGCCAGAAAGTCCTCGGTTTTCAAGAGATTGAGTGCGGCTTCACCATCTTTGACCCAGGTGGGATCGAAGCCGGACCGGCCGAGTGAACTGCGCAAACCGGCACCCATCAAGGCGTGGTCTTCAACGATCAGGATACGCATGGATGTTTCAACTTTGTAATGGTTCCGAAATAAATGCTTAGGACTTTCCCGAATAAACCGCCCGTATTTAGGAGGATTTCTTAGAAATGGGATTTGTTTTTAAGTTTGGGTTCACGTTCTTAAGTTTCGTGATGACCTGAATATTTACATTTGTTTACAGGTTTTACGCATCTATCGCTATCTGGGCGACTGATGTTCAGGTCGGTAAGTCTAGCAAGCAAGAGGTGTTTCACGCATGGCAATTCAATTTTCTCTAATGTGGCGCAGACTGTGCACCATCGTGTTGACGGCATGGGTGTGTAGTCTGTTACCTGCTGGCTTCGCGCTGGCTGATACGGACCCCATGGCCAATGCACGTATGGTGGGCGAAAAACGTTGCGCGGTCTGCCATGACACCGAGAAGAGTCTCTTTGGTCACACCCAGCACGCCAAAGTGTTTCGCGAGAATCCACGTAACGATACGGAAAAGTCGGTGTGTGAGGCTTGTCATGGCAACGGTTCGCTGCACGTGGCAGACACCAAAAACAAGGATCTGATTGTTGGCTTCTCCAAAGAGTGGAATACGCCGATTGAGCGTCAGACAGGTCAGTGCCTGAGTTGCCATGCTGGCGGTCAGCGTATCAACTGGCCAGGTTCCATCCACGCGACCAACAAGCTGGGTTGCTCCGACTGTCACAACCCCATGGCGCGGTTTTCGGCCACCGGTTTGATGAAAAAAGCAGGCATTACCGAAACCTGCCAAAGCTGCCATCAGCAGCAACGTGCTGAATTTCGCAAAAAGTCCCACATGCCGGTGCCTGAAGGCAAGATGACTTGCGTGGACTGTCATAACCCGCATGGCAGTACCAGCAAGAAGCTGCTCAAGGCGGACAACCTGAACGAGCTTTGCTACACCTGCCATGCCGAAAAACGCGGCCCCTTTATCTGGGAGCACGCCCCGGTGCGTGAGAACTGCATGAATTGCCATGCGCCCCATGGCTCCAATGCGGACAAGTTGCTGGTCCAGACACGGCCGTTTCTGTGTGCCTCATGCCACAGCACGACCGGCACGATGGGCCATCAGGTGTGGGGTAACAACACGTTGGGCGCTTCTGCACTGCCAACAGACCCGAACAATGCGGCAGCTGGTTTCACGCAATCCAGACGCATGACCGGGCGGTCATGCCAGAACTGTCACTCCATGATCCACGGTAGCAACAGCCCGTCTGGCGCTCGCTTCACCCGCTAACCAGATACGAGAACCATCCCATGACTCAGTTCACTATTTCTCGGAGTACTCACATGAGCCCACGTCCTCGCATGAAAATGCTTGCCGTCAGCATCGGTGTGGCACTGGCCCAGTGGGGTTCTGGTGCCGCTTTTGCCGACTCCGCCGTTGGGGTTGATATGGCCAACGGCAATGACCTCAACCCGCCAGGTCGCTCGGCCATTCCCCGGCCCATGGCAGACGGTGGTTATGACACCGTGCGCCGCTCACCGACTGGACAGTTGTATGGTGTGCCCTATGACGTGGAAACCGAACCCAACCAAACAGAGGGTGGTTGGCAATACACCGGTGGTGTGGAGGGTGGGGCCCTGGGTGGCAATGGCGACACCAAAAATGCATTGTTTCGCAAATACAAAGATTTGAAGAACGGCGGCTACCTCAACTACTTCAATATTGAGGCTGACAAGGCGGATACCGGCAATTACATGTCTGCCTTTGGTGGCGGAACAGGTCAGGCTGATCAGTTTTACGGCATGCAGTTTGGTCGCTACAACGACTGGAAGATGAAGCTGTTCTACAACGAAACACAGCACGTCTTTTCAACAAATTGGCGCTTGCTGATGAATGGTGAAGGAACCGGTAACTTGACCACCGGGCTTGCGGCACCCGTTGCTGTGACCACCGGCACTTTTGCCGCAGGTGCAGCCAATTACGTTGGGGCGGCATCTACTTGTACTGCAGCAGCCCCTTGCTGGAAATATACCGACGCACTGGGTGTCACCAAAACATACTCCAATGCGGCAGCATCAGGTGCCATCAATGGCATCGGAGGTGTGGCGAATGCTGCTGGTGTTGTTGTTGCCGGGCCATTACAGTCCAATATGGCGTTGGCGATCAGCAACAAGCTGGCGGCGACACCCGACAGTGAGCTGAGTTTGGTGCGGAAAAAGGGGGGTGGTCGTTTCGACAAGACCATCACCGATAACTGGAAAGGCTATTTCAGTTACACCCAGGAGGCGCGTCAAGGTTCACGTCCCTTCTCGTTCACTCAGGGCAATAATCTGTCCACCGAGATTGCAGAGCCCATTGATTACACCACCCATGATTTTCTGGCCGGTATCCAGTATGCGGACCGGCTGACACAGGCCAATCTGCGTTTCTCGGCATCCCTGTTTCGCAACAACATAAGTACGCTCAACGTTCAGTACCCCTTGTTGTCACCAGGTGTTAATGCTGCAGGTACAGGGGTGGCCGGGCCCTATGCCGCCATACAAACGGCTACGTTTGACCTGTACCCTGACAACAATGCATTTAACCTGAAGGGTGAATTTGCCAGATCCATGCCTGATTTCCTGCATGGGCGTTTCAACGCAGCCCTGTCATTTGGAACCAGCCAGCAAGATGATGCCTTGTTGGCCCCCATATCAGCGGCCCAACTCAGGAATTTGCAGGCCAACGGGTATTACAACCCGGCCTTGGCAACCAATATTCTGGGCACCGTGGCCAATCTCGGTTATGCGGCGGGCACCCTCAATATCAATAACTGGATTGACCCGCAGACGGCATTGAGTCAAACCACCAGCAAGCAACGCATCGACACGGCCTTGTTGGACTTGGGTTTGTCCGTTAAACCGGTGGATGCGCTGAGCATGAAAGGCACTTTGCGCTATTACGACTCGGCCAACAAAGGTGGCTACATGGCCTACAACCCGTTGACCGGGCAGTTTGGTCGTGGCCCCAATGATGGTAATGGGGCATTTGAAGCCATTGTGGGTCTGCAGCCAGGAACGCTTCCCAAAACCGCTGGGGACTGCTATATCCCACCAGGATTCACGGCCAATGCCTTGACCAATACCTGCCAGTTCAATCTGGTGTTTAACAACGGTTCGAATATTCCTGTCAACGGTCAGGCACGGTCAACCCAACAGTTGAACTATGGCCTGTCTGGTGATTACGACCTGAGCAACACCAGCAGCATCAATGCGGCGCTGGAGCGTGAGGAATTCAACCGTAATTTCCGCGAGCGCGACAAGACCTGGGAAGACAAGTTCAAGCTCGGTTATGTCAATCGTGGTTGGGGTGATGCCACCCTGCGTACCTCTTATGAGGTGGACAACAAACGTGGCAGCGAATACCGCTACCGCACCTGGGAAGATCTGGGTACCTGGTTACCGGGCTTGACACCGGCAGAGCAGGTCGCTGCCGCACAGGCTTTGGCGGTTAATCCTGCTGATCCCAAGTACGCGGGTTACGTGGCCCTGGCGGCAGGGCTTTTTAATCGCTACTCCTACTATTTCCGCAAATACGATCAAGCAGACCGTGACCAGAATATTTTCAACCTGCGCCTGAATTACCAAGCCCGCGAGGATCTGGATTTGGGTCTGGCGGTACAGATGAAAGACATCAAGTACCCGAATTCTTTCTATGGGCTGGAAAGTGACAAGCAGGACTCGGTATCGCTGGAGGCCAATTACCAACCTGTATCAGGCAGCAACATTTATGCCTCGTATGGCTACCAGCGCGGCAGCAAATCCATGAAACTCAATTCGGGGGTTGCCGGTGTGAACGCTTGTACCTTGCCCAATGTTGCTGCCTTGGGGTACGTGGCTTGTTCAGACACGACAACGGGTCTGGATGGTGCACGTCCTTACACCTCCGCCTGGAAAATGAACAGCGATGACCGCAACAATGTCATTGGACTGGGCTTCCAGACCAAGATCGGCGCGATGCAATTTGGTGTGGACTACACCTATTCATCCAGCACGACCGATATTGGCTATACCTTTGGCAGTACGGCGTTAAGTGCGGTGCCCGCAACACAAGCTGCAGCCGCTTTGATTGCAGGCAGTGCGCTCCCTAGCATGACCTTTGTTCAGCAAACCTTGAGCCTGAACTTGCTGATTCCCGTGAGCAAGCGACTGTCCATCCGCCTGTATGACCGCATTGAGTTGGGTGGCGTGACAGATTGGCACTATGACGGTGTGGTGCATAACGCTGTGACCAATTACGACCTGGGTGCCACACAGCTTGACAGTGGATCGATGGGTTACCGTGCCAATGTGATTGGTTTCTTCATTCAATACAAGTTGTAAGCCACGCTTACCCTAAGGAGCTGATCAATGATTTGTCCAATCAATAGCTACAAGCACAAACTGGTTCTGGCTTTGCGCGGCTTGGGTGTCATTTTTGCGCTGGGTGTGGCCTGTTCTGAACCCGCTGCGGCTCAGGATGCCGCTTCTGTCGCCAAGAATGTGTGTGCCGGTTGTCATGGTGAAGATGGCAACAGTGTGGTGCCCATGTTTCCCAAGATTGCCGGATTACAAGAGACCTACATCGTCAAGCAGCTGCGTGATTTTCAGGCCGGGCGACGCAAGAGCGACATCATGGGTCCCATCGTGGCGGCTCTTCGACCAGAAGATTTCTTGCCACTGGCCACTCATTTTGCGGGTCAGAAAATGAAAGCGAGTGAGACCGAGGACAAAAAGCTGGCTGACTTCGGCAAGTTGGTGTTTTTTGATGGCAACGAAGACACTGGCTTGCCAGCGTGTGTGGGCTGTCACCAGGCACAGGGCGCAGGGCATCTGATTTATCCACGTATCGGTGGGCAACATGCCATCTATATCACCCAGCAGTTGAAAAACTTTACCAGTGGCGAACGTTCCAACGATGTCAGCCGTTTCATGCGTGTGGTGGGCAAGCGGATGACCGAAGAGGAAATCGATGCCGTTTCTGCCTATCTGGCAAGCCTTGGCACAAAATAAATTTCAAAAGCAGGTAGAAAACTCATGAATAAATTACTGGCAGTGCTGATATTGGGTTCCGTAGGGGCTGCATCTGCTTTGGCGCAGACCCCGGTCTGGAACGAGATCAAAGGTGAACTCAAAATTGCGCTGGATGCCAAGGCGGATGCCGCTCGTGGTGAGGCTGCGTTCGAGCAGTGTGTTGGTTGCCACCGAGTCGATGCCTCAGGGCGCACCAGTGGTGCGTACCCGCGCCTGTCTGGCCAGCACGCCACCGTGCTGATGAAGCAGATTGCCGATATCCGCTCCGGGCAGCGCAGCAACCCCAAGATGGAGCCCTTTATTGGGGATCACGTGCTTGATGCCTACCAAATTGCCGACGTAGCGGTTTACCTGAATGGTTTACCCATTGCAATTGCCAACGGCAAAGGGCCTGGTACGTTGATCACCAAAGGCAAGGAGCTGTATGACAGAGACTGTGCTGACTGTCATGGTGCCAAGGGGCAGGGCAGCGCGCCCAAATTTTTCCCAATGGTGGCTGCCCAGCACTACCGGTATTTGCTGCGTGAAGCCACGTTCATCCGTGATGGAGATCGTCGCAATTCAAATCCTGACATGGTCAAGGTCATCAAGCCTTATACCGCCAGTGATCTGGAAGCCGTGGCGGACTACATGGCGTCATTGCCACCGCCACAAAAGTAAGGCCATGCTGACTGCGTAAAAAAGCGCAGGACACTGACACCATCAAACAAAGATGAATGGGTATTCGATAAAAAAGCTTGGTATCGGGGTGCTGTGGTTAACGTGCAGCATGGCCAGTGGTGCGCATGACAACGTATGGCAACCTGCTCAGGACAACGCGCTCTGGCGCTCGGAGTGCGGCGCTTGTCACATGGCTTTTCCACCCGGGTTGTTGTCCTCCGATGATTGGCTGGATCTGATGTCGAACCTGGACAAACATTTTGGTGTGGATGCCAGTGTGGATGCCCAAACCAGAGCGGAAATTTCGGAATACCTGAAACAGAATGCCGCCAGCAACCGCTTGTTTGGCAGCCGTAGCGAGGTGCCGCGCATCACCACCAGCGACCGTTTTGTGGGCAAACACCGCAGCGCCATTCGTCTCTGGATGAAAGGCAAGCTCAAGTCTCTGAGTGATTGTGGTGCTTGCCACAAGGAATCTGGTTTGAACATTTCCGAGTGAGGCCTGATCCGGGCATGGATACCTGAACCTGCTCGAGTGTCATCACCTGTGCCAGGTCTTCACCATGAACGTGTGGATGATGTGGTGTGTGGGGGTAGTGCTCAATGAGTTTTCGTCAGCATGGACTGCGACGGGCTTTGTCCAAACAGCTTGCGGTAGTCGCTGGAGAACTGACTGAAATGCCAGAAACCCCAATCGGCGGCTACGTCCTGCACCGTCAGGGACTTGGCTGAGGCTTGTCGCAAATGGCGGCGCGCACCATTGAGGCGGATCAGCCGCAGGTACTGCATGGGGCTCATGCCCAGCACGTCCTCAAAACAATATTGCAAGGTGCGACGGCTGACAAACAGCTGTTCACACAACTTGGGCACGGTGATAGCCTGGTCATGGTGTGCCAACACCAGATCACGCGCTTTGGCCACGATGCGCTGGCGGCGCTGAAAGCTGCTGCTGACCGCGCCGTCCACCGCACTGGTATCCAGCAGGGCGAGCAGGGTATTGAGCAGGACCTGCTGGCGCAAATCAGGGTCGGTGCAGCCACCGTCGTTTTGCAGCAAGCCGGCCAGCGTCTGTAGCAAGGACGTGCGTGAGTTGTTGTCCACGTGTATGACCTCGGCACAGGCCAGTTGTGCCCAGTCGATCCGGCTGCCGCTCAGTTCTGCAGCTTGCAACAAGGCGTTCCGGCGGATCACGATGCCATAGATGGCGTAGTCCGGCGGGGTTACCAGCTCAAACTCGCAGTCACCCGGGCGCACCATGATGGCGTGCGCGCCCGCCAGCCGCCCGTTGATGCGGGTCTGGTCAGACTGCTCGGGCAGGCCAAACCAGAAGGCATCCGGCCAGACGCAACATGACTGGCGCACCGCCTGGCTGGTGCATTCGCGAAACACCTGCATCTGGGGCAGTTGCAGCTCCGCCAGCGTGCCGTGAAAACGCCCGCGTGTGATCTGGTCGTAACTTTGTTCCCAATCGGTGAGGTTGTGGGCATGCTCGTCGGCATCAAAGGCTTCGACCGTGCGAATCTGGTGCGTGTTGCCCACAAATGGCGCATCAAAGGCCATAGATGTGGCGTGGCAAGAAGAGGCTGGTGCCATGGTGTGCATCCTCATGATTCGGTTTGGGTGGATTGGAGCCCTTGCATATCGAAGGTGGCAAGCGGGTTAACCCGTGTCAAAAAAAACTTTGCCGAAATTTGATAACGCAAAAAAGCCGCTCTGGATAAAGATCAAGGCAAGCAACTCCCATGCCCAAACCCTTCTTGTTAAATCCCGCAACCCTTTGCACTTGATTGGAGAATTCAGATGAATCCGTTGGACCCTTCTCACCACAGCGGCACCCATGTGCTCAAACCGGTGCTCAGCACCCTGCAACTCTGGGGCATTGCCGTGGGCCTGGTGATCTCTGGTGAATACTTTGGCTGGAGCTTCGGCTGGGCCTCGGCTGGCACGCTGGGCTTCACCATCACCTCGATCTTTATCGCGGCGATGTACGCCACCTTTATCTTCAGCTTTACCGAGCTGACCACCTCCATCCCTCACGCCGGTGGCCCATTTGCCTACAGCAAGCGCGCCTTTGGTCCGGTGGGTGGCTACCTGGCTGGCGCCGCCACCTTGATTGAGTTTGTGTTTGCGCCACCCGCCATTGCGCTGGCCATTGGCGCTTACCTGAACGTACAGTTCCCGGCGCTGGATCCCAAGCTGGCCGCGCTCGGAGCCTACCTGGTGTTCATGACGCTCAATATCGTTGGGGTGCAGATTGCCGCCACCTTTGAACTGGCTGTGACCCTGCTGGCCATTTTCGAGCTGCTGGTGTTCATGGGGGTGGTGTCACCGGGTTTCTCCATGGCCAACTTCACCAAGGGTGGCTGGTCCGGGCAGGACAGCTTCAGCCTGGCCTCCATTCCTGGCATGTTTGCCGCCATTCCGTTTGCCATCTGGTTCTTCCTGGCGATTGAAGGCGTGGCCATGGCTGCGGAAGAAGCCAAAGACCCCAAGCGCTCGATTCCCGTGGCCTACATCACCGGCATCCTGACCCTGGTGGTGTTGGCCATTGGTGTGATGGTGTTTGCCGGTGGTGCTGGTGACTGGACCAAGCTGTCCAACATCAACGACCCGCTGCCCCAGGCCATGAAGATGATCGTCGGCGAAAACAGCGGCTGGTTACACATGCTGGTGTGGCTGGGCCTGTTTGGTCTGGTGGCCTCGTTCCACGGCATCATTCTGGGCTACTCACGCCAGATTTATGCCCTGTCGCGTGAAGGCTACCTGCCGCCGTTCTTCGCCAAATTACACCCCCGTTTCAAAACCCCGCACCGCGCCATTCTGGCCGGGGGGGCTATTGGTATTGCCGCCATTTACAGCGACGAGTTGATCAAGATTGGTGGCAACACCCTGACCGCCAACATTGTCACCATGTCGGTGTTTGGTGCGATCCTGATGTACATCATCAGCATGCTCAGCTTGTTCCAACTGCGCCGCACGGCACCCAACATGGTGCGCCCCTTCCGTGCGCCGTTTTACCCGTTGTTCCCGGCGTTTGCACTCCTGGGCGCAGGGGTTTGCATGGCTACAATGATTTATTACAACGCCCTGATTTTCGGAATTTTCCTGGGCTTTTTGGCACTTGGTTACGGCTACTTCCTGTTGACCAGCCACCACCGCACCAACGCCATTGCCATGAACGCCATGGCTGCTGACCCCACCTGACATCATGACCGTGCAAAACCATCAGTACACTCATCGCGTTGGAGCCAACACCTACAGCTTTTGCGATTTGAAGGACCTGATGGCCAAGGCCACGCCAGCACGCTCGGGCGACCTGCTGGCTGGTGTGGCCGCCCACAGTGCGCAGGAGCGTGCAGCGGCGCAAATGGCATTGGCCGAGGTGCCGCTCAAAACCTTTCTGACGCAAGCCTTGGTGCCGTATGAAGACGATGAAATCACCCGCCTGATCATCGACAGCCACGATGCCCAGGCCTTTGCCCCCGTCAGCCACCTGACGGTGGGCGACTTTCGCAACTGGCTGCTGGGCGATGAGGTTGACAGCGCGGTGCTGACGGCCCTGGCCCCGGGCATCACCCCTGAAATGGCCGCAGCCGTTTGCAAAATCATGCGCAACCAGGATTTGATTCTGGTGGCCCAAAAATGCAGCGTGGTGACAAAGTTTCGCAACACCATTGGCCTGCCTGGCCGCATGGCCACGCGCCTGCAACCCAACCACCCCACCGACGATGCCACCGGCATTGCCGCCAGCCTGCTCGACGGCCTGCTCTACGGCAGTGGTGACGCGGTGATTGGCATCAACCCGGCCACCGACAACGTGCCGCAAGTCATCAAGCTGGTGACGATGATGAGCGACATCATTCATCAATACGAGATTCCCACCCAGTCCTGCGTGCTCACCCATGTGACCAACACCATCGAAGCCATCCACCGTGGCGCGCCGGTGGACCTGGTGTTCCAGTCCATTGGCGGCACCGAGGCCACCAACCGCAGCTTCGGTGTGAGCCTGGCGCTGCTGGGCGAGGCGCGCAGCGCCGCCTTGTCGCTGAAGCGTGGCACGGTGGGCGACAACGTGATGTACTTCGAGACCGGCCAGGGCAGTGCCCTGTCGGCCAACGCCCACCATGGTCTGGACCAGCAAACCTGCGAGGCGCGGGCCTACGCGGTGGCGCGGCAGTTCAAGCCACTGCTGGTCAACACCGTGGTGGGTTTCATCGGGCCGGAGTATTTGTTTGACGGCAAACAGATCATCCGCGCCGGGCTGGAAGACCACTTCTGCGCCAAACTGCTGGGCCTGCCGATGGGCTGCGACGTGTGTTACACCAACCACGCCGAAGCCGACCAGAACGACATGGACGTGCTGCTGACCCTGTTGGGCGTGGCCGGCTGCAACTTCGTCATGGGCATTCCGGGCTCGGACGACATCATGCTCAACTACCAGACCACCTCGTTCCACGACGCGCTCTATGTGCGCCGCGTGTTGGGCCACAAGCCTGCGCCTGAGTTTGAGGCCTGGCTGCAAAAGATGCACATCTTCAGCACCGACGAGCAGTTCCGCCTCAATGCCGCGCTGCCCACCGCCTTCCAGAAAGCGCTGTTTCGCCTGAATTAAACCCGCCGTGTGATGAACCAACCCACCAACCCCGTCACCGCCAACCCCTGGGCTGCGCTGCGCCAGTTCACCGATGCCCGCATTGCGCTGGGCCGTGCCGGTGTCAGCCTGCCCACCCAGGCCCACCTGGACTTTCAACTGGCCCACGCCCAGGCTCGCGACGCGGTGCACCTGGCGCTGGACGCGGCCACACTGGCGCAGACGCTGGATGCCGCGTTGCCCAACCCCGCCGCACCTTGCCTCACGCTGCACAGCGCCGCCGCCGACCGCAGCGTCTACCTGCAACGCCCGGACTTGGGGCGCAAGCTGGATGAGGCCTCACGCGAGCGCCTGAACGCCTTGCCGCGCCCGGCCAGCGCGTCGCCTTCAGAGCGCCCCTACGACCTGGCTTTGGTGGTGGTCGATGGCTTGTCCGCCCTGGCCATCGAGCAAAACGTCGCGCCTTTTTTGACGCAGCTGCAAGAGCGCATCGCGCCCGAACACTGGTCCATCGCCCCGATCTGCATCGTCGAGCAGGGCCGGGTCGCCATTGGCGACGAGGTGGCCGAGCTGCTGGGTGCCAAAGCCGTGGTGGTGCTGATTGGCGAGCGCCCAGGTTTGAGTTCGCCCGACAGCATGGGCCTGTACCTGACCTGGATGCCCCGTGTGGGTCTGACGGATGTCAGCCGCAACTGCATCTCCAACGTGCGCCCGGCGGGCCTGCGCTATGAAGACGCGGCCTACAAGCTGCACTACCTGCTGGCGCAAGCGCAGCAGAGGCAGTTGTCCGGGGTGGAGCTGAAGGATGAAACCGGGGGCGGGAAGGAACTGCTGGCGGAGTCTCCTCCAAACTTTCTGTTGTCCTGAGTTTTTGGCTCCCGACGCAGCCCCTCATGTGGTTCGGTTGCGCGCCAGTGGCGGGTTTTTGGAGAAATAGCGCTCAATGCCGCGCATCAGCGCATCGGAGAGTTGATCCAGAAAAGCATCGCTGTTGAGCTTGGCTTCTTCTTCCGGGTTGCTGATGAAGGCGGCTTCCACCAACACGCTGGGGATATCGGGTGCTTTCAAGACCGCAAACCCGGCCTGTTCTACCCGTGGTTTATGCAACTTGCCAACCCGGCCAATTTCGCCCAGCATGGCGTTGCCTAGCTGCAGACTGTCTTTGATCTGGGCGGTGGTGCTCATGTCGAGCAGGGCACGTTTGACCTGTGCGTCCTTGGCCTTGACGTTTAATCCGCCAATCTGATCGGCCTGGTTTTCCTTGGCCGCCATCCAGCGCGCTGCCGTGCTGGAGGCACCACTCTGGCTGAGCGCAAACACGCTGGCCCCTTGGGGGTTGGGGGTGAAAAAAGCATCGGCATGCAGGCTGATGAACAGGTCAGCTTGTACCCGGCGCGCTTTGTCCACCCGCACGCTCAGGGGCACAAAAAAGTCGGCATCACGTGTCAGATAAGCACGCATGGCGTTGCCATTGACGGATGTGGCGTTGATGCGTTCACGCATGCGGTGGGCCAGTTTCAGCACCACGTCTTTTTCGCGTGTGCCGCCCGGGCCAACGGCACCGGGGTCTTCACCACCGTGACCGGCATCCAGGGCGATGATGATCAGCCTGTCGGTCGCCGACGGTGTGGGTTCCGACAGATAGGCACCGGGCGATCGTCTTAAGGTTTTTTGCCCTGTATCGCCCGTTCCTGTTTCGCTGCTAGCTACAGTATTTGTAGTTTCTCGGGGTAAGCTGGTGGGGTTGACCGGTCTGCTTGACGGTTGGGCGGGGGGTAGTGTTTGCGTTTTTTGGGCAATCAGGTCACCCAAGAGATCGCTGGGTTGCGCGACAGGTGTATGCACTTCCTTGAGCCGCTCGGCAATCAGGGATTCCAGCGGGTCTGCCACCTGGGTGGGATACAGATCAAACACCAGCCGATGGTGGTAGGCCGCTACCGGCGGCAGGGTGAAGACTTGTGGTGTGATGGTTTGCTTCAAGTCCACCACCAGGCGCACCACGCCAGGGCCAAACTGGCCGACCCGAATGCCGTTGATGGTCGGGTCCGTGGGGCCAACTTTGGCCACCAGTTCTTTCAAAGCCGGATTCAGGTCAATACCACGCACATCCACCGCCAGGCGCGGCGGGTTGGGCACAAAGGTTTGCGTGAAGGTGAGCTGGGTGTCGGATTCGATGGTGACGCGCGAATACTCTGGTGCTGGCCATACCCGCACCGCCAGAATGGTGCCGGCTTGTGCCAGTTGATGTTCGCCTAGCCACAAAACCAAGGTGCCTGACTGCAGCAGTGTGCGGCGCTTCATGTGGCGGTCTCGTTCCAGATGCGTTGGTGCAACCCGCTGAGCAACTGCGCCCCGAGTGGTGTTTGCGCCGTCAATTGCACCTGGCGGGCATCGTCGTCCAGCACCATCAATTGCAGCACCAGATCGGCTTGAGGCACACAGCCAGCGGCCTTGTCCGGCCATTCGGCGATCTTCAGGCCTGGGCTGGCAAAGATGTCACGAAACCCTGCATCCGTCCATTCGCGGGGGTCTGAGAAGCGGTAAAAGTCAAAGTGCCACACGTTTATCCCAGGCAATTCATAAGGTTCCACCACGGCATAGGTGGGGCTTTTCACCCGCCCTTGTACACCCAGAGCGCGCAGCAGATAACGGACCAGCGTGGTTTTGCCCGCACCCAGGTCGCCCTGGAGTTCAATGTAGGCCCGACGCAACTCAGGCAGTGTTGCCAACGCACTGGCAAACTGTTGGCAAGAAGTTTCATGGGGCCAGTTCAGGCTTTTTACAATGGGCAGGTGAACATCAGCACCGGACAAATCAGTGGCAGTCAATGGGTCTCCAGCATTCAGGAATGGGGCAGGGCACTGGGATTTTCTCAAATTGGTGTGGCTGAGGTCGATTTGAGTTCTGCAGAACCCGGATTATCGGCTTGGCTGGCTGCCGGATTTCACGGCGACATGCACTTCATGGCTGCGCATGGCCTCAAGCGCGCACGCCCGGCAGAGCTGGTGCCCGGCACACTCAGTGTCATTACCGCCCGCATGGATTATCTGCCTGGCCAAACATCAGCAGGCTGGCAACGTGTTGAACTTGATCGGCTCAAGCACCCCTCTGAGGCTATCGTGTCGGTGTACGCACGTGGGCGTGACTACCACAAGGTGATGCGCGCACGCTTGCAAAAACTCAGCGACAAAATAGCCGCCGAGTTGGGGCCGATGGGCTACCGCGTGTTCACCGATTCGGCACCGGTACTGGAGGCCGAACTGGCCAGTCGCAGTGGCCAGGGCTGGCGCGGCAAACACACGTTGCTGCTCAGCCGCGAGGCCGGGTCGATGTTTTTTCTGGGTGAGATTTTTGTCGACATGACGCTGCCCGCATCCGAGCCGGTGGCGGCGCACTGTGGCCGCTGCCAGGCCTGTATCGACGTGTGCCCGACCCAGGCCATTGTTGCGCCTTACCGGCTGGATGCGCGGCGTTGCATCTCTTACCTGACGATTGAGCATGCCGGGCCGATTCCGCTAGACCTGCGCCCGCTGATCGGCAATCACATTTACGGCTGTGACGACTGCCAGCTGGTGTGTCCCTGGAACAAGTTTGCTCAAACCAGCCACTTGCCGGACTTTGATGCCCGCCCAGGCCTGGTTGGTCAGTCGCTGGTTCACCTGCTGGCCTGGAGCGAGGACGAGTTTTTGCGCCGCACCGAAGGCAGCCCGATTCGCCGCATCGGCCATGAGCGCTGGCTACGCAACATCGCGGTGGCGTTGGGCAATGCCTTGTGTGCCGTGAATGGCTTGACCAGCCAGACGGAGCAAGACAACCGAGCCGCCTGGCGGGCAGCCTTGCAAAGCCGTGTCGATCACCCAAGTGCGCTGGTGCGCGAGCATGTGGCTTGGGCACTGGCACAGGCTGTGGATTGAGGGCGACGCGGTCTGTGGTCACGCGGCACCCAGACGGGATGCGTCATAATCCGCCGCGCTAGAGGTGCCACCCGGTCGGGTGGCTGAGAAATACTCTTGGAACCTGATCTGGGTCATGCCAGCGTAGGAAAGCATGCACATGGGTGCCTGGCCGTCCCGGATCACCTCAACGGAATCTGACATGGCCAATTTACTGACTCCCACCGATCTTTGGGCCGATGTGCAATCGGTTCGCGCACAACATCCCTTGGTGCACAACATTACCAACTTCGTGGTGATGAACTTCAATGCCAATGTACTGCTGGCCATGGGCGCTGCGCCGGTGATGGCCCACGCGCATGAAGAGGTGGCAGACATGGCCGCCATGGCCCAAGCGCTGGTGCTCAACATTGGCACGCTGGAGCCTTACTGGATTGACAGCATGTGCCAGGCGCTGCAGGTGGCCAGCCAAAGGGGCGTCAAAACCGTGCTTGATCCAGTAGGGGCGGGCGCAACAAGCTATAGAAACAAGAGTATTGAAAAACTTCTGGCGGTGGCCATGCCCAGCGTGATCCGGGGCAATGCCTCGGAAATCATGAGTGTGGCCGGCAGTGCAGCCCAGACCCGTGGTGTGGACAGTGGTGCGGAGGTGGCTGATTCCTTGCATTACGCCCGGGATTTGGCCCGACGCACGGGCGGTGTGGTGTGTGTCAGTGGCCCGGTGGATCATGTGCTGGATGCCCAGGGCCGCCATGCCAGTCTGTCCAATGGTCATGAGTGGATGACACGTATCACTGGCGTGGGCTGCTCGGCCACGGCTCTGATTGGTGCGTTTTGCGCCGTCCAGCCCGATGCCTGGCGCGCCACGCTGGCGGCCATGGCTTATCTGGGCGTGGTGGGTGAGCTTGCCGCATTGGAGGTGCAGGCCCGTGGCCAAGGCGTGGGCAGCATGCAAATGGCGCTGCTGGATCAGTTGCAGTTGCTGGATCAAGCCACCTTTGAGCGCAGCCTGAAGCTGTCGGTGACGGCATCTTGAGCACCTCCCGCCTGGCTCAGCTGCTGCGCCTGTACCTGGTGACCGACCCGCAGGCCTTGCGCGGCCGCACCTTGACCGATGTGGTGTTGCAAGCCGTGCAGGGGGGTGTGACCTGTGTGCAACTGCGCGAAAAAACCGCCAGCACGCGTGACTTTGTGGCCCTGGCTTGTGCGTTGACTGAGGTGCTGAAACCTTTGGGTGTGCCGTTGGTGATCAACGACCGGCTCGACGTGGCGCTGGCTTGTGGTGCGCAAGGTGTCCATTTGGGCCAGTCTGACATGCCGGTGGCACTTGCCAGGCAACTGCTGCCGCCCGAGGTGTTCATCGGCTGGTCGGTCGAAACCCCGGACGATGTGCAACGTGCGGCCCACTTGCCGGTGGACTATCTGGGAGTCAGCCCGGTGTTTGCCACCCCCACCAAAACCGACACGGCCACCCCTTGGGGTCTGGAAGGTTTGTGCCAGGTGCGTGCCATGACCCCTTTGCCATTGGTGGCGATTGGCGGCATTCATCTGGGCAACGCCGCAGAGGTGCTGACGGCTGGGGCCGACGGTCTGGCGGTGGTCAGCGCGATCTGCTCGGCCGACGACCCTTGCCTTGCCGCCCAGGCTTTGCGAACCTGTGTGAATGCCTTTTTGTGAAATTTATAAACGATTCAGGCCTCTAGTGCTTGTCAAATAAGCGTGAGCTGCTATGACTATTGAACTAACTCATCATTATCCCCGGGTGCTCAGCATCGCTGGCTCCGACAGCGGCGGTGGCGCTGGCATCCAGGCTGACCTGAAAACTTTTTCTGCCCTGGGCTGTTTTGGCATGACAGCCATCACCGCGCTCACCGCGCAAAACACCTGCGGCGTGCGGGCCATTCACGCCGTGCCGCCAGAGATGTTGCGCGACCAGATGGACGCGGTGCTGGAAGACATTGGCGCGGATGCGGTCAAGGTGGGCATGTTGCATGCGCCGGACATTGTGCGCACCGTGGCGCAGGCCATTGACCGCCATCAACTGCAACGGGTGGTGTTTGACCCGGTGATGGTGGCCACCAGCGGGGCCAAGTTGATTGACGACCCGGCCATTGCGGTGCTGGTGACCGAGCTGTTTCCACGTGCCACACTGATTACCCCCAATCTGGACGAAGCGGCCCTGTTGGTCGGGCGGCCATTACATACCCCGCAAGACATGGCACTGGCCGCGGCCGAGCTGCTGGCGTGTGGTGCACGCGCGGTGCTGCTTAAAGGCGGGCATCTGGCTGGGGAGGTGGTGACGGACTTGCTGCTGATGCCTGGGCGCGAACCCCTGTGGATGCACGCCCCGCGTATTCACACCGCCAACACCCATGGCACGGGGTGCACGCTGTCCAGCGCCATTGCCGCCTATCTGGCGCTGGGAGCCAGCTTGCCGGATGCGGTGCAACAAGCGCGTGAATTCGTGCGCCAAGCCTTGCAGGCCGGGGCCAGCGTTCAAACCGGGCAGGGCAGCGGTCCCTTGAACCATGGTTTTGCGCCCTTGCCCATGCGGCTGTTCAGAACATGAAACAACCGTGGAAGGCTTCCTGGCTGCAGGAGCCCAGCCCCTGGGCGACGGACTCCTGCATGTCACAAGCCCGCCTTGGTCAACTTACCCAATCAAGCGCCCATCCGGGGTGATCATGCTTTGTGTGACATAGGTGCCGCTGCGGCCTTGGGCGTTGAAGCTCACCCGAAAGCCATTCAAGTCCATGGTTTGGCGCTGCTGAAAAGCCTGCAACGCACTTGAACGGGTGGGTTGCCCATCAATGCGTTTGAGAACCTCAAAGGTGTAGCGCGCGGCAATGTACCCTGCCAGGCTTTGCGGTGTTGGGGGTTCGTCAAACAACCGTGCCAGCGTTTGCCGATAGGCGCGTACCACGCCGATGGATGCATTCACCATAGGCACCACCTGTGTGGCCATGACCGGGGTGGCACGGTTGGCACCCATTTGCATCATGGTTTGCAGGTTGACATCGGCCAGGGCAATGACGTAGCGTTGCTGGGCTTGTTTGCCAATACCCTGCAAAAACTGAACCAGTTCAGGGGTTCCCCCCATGAACAACAGAATCCGGGGCGTGTTCACGGTCAGTGTTTTGCCAATGAGTGCCAGATCCCCTGCGGGTTTGAACGACTGGAGACGGATTTTCAACGAGGAACTTGCGCGTTCAATATCGCCATGGTACTGGGTGTATTCCTGCTCGGACGCATAGATGGCGGCCAGTTCGGCAATACCCATGACAGACAGTGAATTGAAGGCCTTGGCAATTTGTTCCTGGCGTGATGCAAAGATGGGAAAAGTCACCGCGTCACCATCGAATTCCGAGTTTTGCAACCAGGGTGCCACATGGGCGATGTTGAGCCTGGATGGCTTCAGCAATTCGACCAGCTGGCTGGCGATGCGGTCACCCACCGTACCTGACAGTGCCACGCAGTTGGGGAGCTTTCTGACCACCTCCAGGGCATTGTTCAGGCTGCCTGTGCTGGTGTCGGCCTCCAGCACCAGGTGTTCAACGGCATAGCCATTCACACCACCCTGAGCGTTGATTTCCTGCCATGCAGCACGGCAGCCGATCAGGAAATCTTTCGAGACATCTATCTGTGCGGCTGAGTTGTCCACAATCTGGGCCACCACCACGTTGCGTTGGGAGTCCATTTTTTGTTTGGGCTGTGACCAAACGGGGGTGGTGGCGAGGGTTGTCAAACCTGCTGCGCCGCATAAAAGTCGGCGGCGTGTCAAAGTTTTGGAAGGAAAAGGTTTCATTCTTGTTCTAGGTGTTGGGAGTGGTTTGGATGAACAGGCCTTCGCCTGCTGTCTTGGCATCATGCTTGGCCCGCGCTGCGGCTGAGGCCACTTCTTCTGCTGTGGCAAATTCATCACAATGGATCTTGATCGCACCAATGGACAGGGTTGTCAACGGAAAAAATCGGGGCATGCCGTAGCGATCATCGGCATGAATACCGCCGGCCAGGCGGGCCGGTTCGTCAAACAAGGCCACGGCCTGCTCGGCAAATTCAAGAATGATTTGCTCACACTGTGATTGCCAGTTATTACTTTGAAACAGCAGAATAAAGTCATCACCCCCTACGTGGCCAATAAAGTCGCGCTGCGGATTGCAATGTGCCACGGCAATCCGGGCCACCAGGCGGATCATTTCATCACCCCGCCAGTACCCGTACTGGTCATTAAACGGCTTGAAATTGTTCAAATCGGCATAACAGGCCACAAAGTCGCAGCCACTGTGAAGCAGGCGTTCGATGTGCTCACTGATGGGGATATTGCCGGGTAAAAATGTCAGCGGGTTGGCGTGGCGGGCGGCTTCAATGCGGGTTTCGGTCACCGAGCGCACCAACTGTTCACCCGTGCCCAAACCGGCATAACGCCCGTTGTCCGTGACAATAAAACCGTCGGTCAGGTAGCGTTGATCATCAGAAGTCAGGATGCCCACCAAGTCGTCCACGTTGTGGTTGCGCTCGATCAGGCGCGGTGCCATGTTGGCGTGAATCAGGCAGGATTTTTTGCCCCATATCTCGCGGTAATACAGTTTGCTGAACTCGTTCATGAACAGTGAACGGTTGATGATGCCAATGGCACGGGTGCCGTCCAGTACGGCAATCGCATGCAATTTGGGTTGGGCCAAAAATAATTGGGCCAGCTCTTCATTGGTGGTGGATGGTTGGGCGGTGGGCGCATCCAGCACCGCCAGCCGGCTGAGTGCTCCTGCGCTGGAAGCTCTGCGCAACTCAGGGAAAACCGCCACCCGGCGGTCGCGCATGACCTCCAGTGCCTTGGTCTCCGCCTGTTCGTGGGGAATGTGGTTGGGGCGGCCCAGCAAAAAGCCCTGACCGTAAGGGATGCCCAAATCGCGCAGAACCCGCAAATCGTCTTCGGTCTCGATGCCTTCAGCCACCAGGGAAGAGTCAAAGACAGCCGCGATTTGTTGCAAGGCCTGGATGGTTTTGAGTTTGTCGGCGTGCTGGCTGATTTTTTTGGTGAAGTATTTGTCAATCTTCACGTATTCAGGTTTGAGCTGCGACCACAAGCGCAAACTGGAGCGGCCGTCGCCAAAATCGTCCAGGGCCAGCGAAACACCGGCACTGCGGATCTCGGACACCACACGGGCCAATTCATCCATATCCGCCACCCGCTCATATTCGGTGATTTCCAGTACCAGCATGCGTGGCAACACACCATACCCACTGATCATTTTCAGCAAGGTTTCGCGCCCACATTGTTTCAGTACCTGTACCAGGACTCCGGCGCTGATGTTGATGAACAAACGGCCTGATTCATGAAGTTCACCCCATCGGGCGAGTTGTACGGCGATACAGGTGTTTTCAAATTCAAAGTTCAGGTTTTCCTCTGCCGCAGCTTTGAGCAAGATATCCGGGGTGTGAAACGAGCTGGCCTTGGGCCCGCGGATCAAGGCCTCATGGGCATGAATGCCACCATCCGTGAGGGAGATGATCGGTTGGAATACGGCATTGAGTGCGCTGCTGCGCATCAGCCTGGCAAGCGGCCCACGGCCTCGGCGAACCGTGGGGGAATTTAAGCTTGTGGGTATAAAGATGACGTTTGAGTAAGCGGGTTCTGCAAGTTCAGCGCAGGAGTGAGTTGACATAAATGCATGTGTTTTTGAATCCAACGGCTTGCAGCATAAGGAAGTTAAAAGACATCAACATGTCACTTTGATGTCAGTTTGATGACATCTAACGTGTTCACGTGGCAGCCATTGCAGCAACTCCAGCCGACCATCCTCATGCTCAACCAGTGCGGTGCAGTTTTCTACCCAATCACCAGCATTGCAGTACAAAACACTGTCGATGTGGCGTATGGCAGCACGATGGATATGTCCACACACCACACCTTGATGTCCCCGGCGTTTGGCCTCATTCGCTACCGCTACCTCAAAGTCGGTGACGTAGATCATGGCCTTCTTGACTTTGTGTTTCAGGTAGGCTGACAGCGACCAATAGGGCAGACCCAGCTGGGCGCGCCAGTGGTTCAGGTGGCGATTGAGTTTGAGCGTGAACTCGTACAGGTTGTCACCCAGGTAGGCCAGCCATTTGGCACATTGAACAACCCCATCAAAATAGTCGCCATGGGTGACCCATAAACGGCGACCATCCGCGGTGGTATGAATGGCATCCATTACCACGTCCACACCACCGAACTGATGTCCGACAAAGTGGCGGGCAAATTCGTCATGGTTGCCGGGTACAAAAATCACTTGGCAGCCTTTGCGAGCCCGGCGCAACAGCTTTTGCACCACATCGTTGTGTGACTGGGGCCAATACCAGTTTCGGCGCAACTGCCAGCCATCCACGATGTCGCCAACTAGGTACAGGTAGTCGCTGGGGTGCGTTTTCAGGAAATCCAGCAGTGCATCCGCTTGACAACCGGAGGTGCCCAAATGCACATCCGAGATAAAAATGGCGCGGTATCTGGGTTTGTCCAAAATGGCTCCTTGAATGGATTTCAAGGTCGATCATGGCGCTGATTTGTAACGGATTGATGGCAGAGGGATGACGTTTGGGTGACAAACCAATGTCAAGTGGTGAGCCATTGACGGATCTGCGTGACCACCCATGGCCCATCGTCCAGTGGCACATCGTGGCCAGCACCGGGGTGCAGGCGCAGGGCACATTGCCAGTGTGCGGCCAGACGAGTGGAGCAGATGACATTGACCAGGTGATCAGCCTGGCTGGCCAGCAACAAGGTCGGCACTTTGGGCTGGCCTGCAGGGGCACCAAAGCGTGCTGCAGCCAGCAATTGCCGCAACGCGTTGGCAAGTGATACCGGGCGCGCGCAGCGCAAAGCCAGCCACCGGCGCAAGATGCCATCATGCGTTTGGTTGCTGGTCATCCGCAGAATGGCGCTTTCCCATTGCAGGGGGGCCGTTCCGGGGAGCATCAGCTGGAGCAGGATGGCATAGTTGGTGGGTTGCAGTCGCTGGTAAAACGCACCAAAGGGCCGCATGCTGGTGTTGATCAGCACTTGGGCGCTGACTTCTTCCGGGTAGGCATCGGCCCAGTGCACGGCCACCATAGCCCCCAGCGACATGGCCAGCAGATGGTAGGGCGGCGCAAGGCCGCGGGCCGCGAGTTGGGTGCGGCAACTCTCCACCATGTTACGCACATGCGTCGGGCTGCGCTGCCGGTGCAGCGTGCCATTGCCCGGCAAGTCCAGAGTGATCACCTGGCTGCGGGGGATGGCGGCCTCGAACGTGGTGACGAAACTGCCCCAGTGGCCGCTTTCACGGGTGAGTCCGCGTAAAAATACCCAGTGAGCCATCGTTGTCAGTACCAATCTTCAAGTGCTTGGGCGTGTTGTTGGGCACGTGTCTCATGCTTGGGTAGCCAGAGGGGGTGGCCGCAGGCGGCGCGGGACAAAAAGTCCAGCAGCAGCTGGTGCTGGCGCAGCACCCGTTGTTGCCGGTGTTCAATCAAGGGGTTAAAAATACCGTGGCGCGAGAACAATTGGCGCGGGTTCTTTTTGACCCATAACCAGGAGCCCATCTCCAGTGTCAAGGGCAGAAACACGTGGTCGGTTTGTGTACTGGCCTGCTGGTACAAATAGTCCCACAGATCACCATGCGCCAGGTATTGCAGGCTTTGTGGTTCGATGATGTAGCGGTGATGGCTGTGTGACTGTACAAAGATGCTTTTCAGGGCGTGCATTTCTGCCAGGTGCCGGATCGGCGTGCGCGTATGGGCGTAGGGAAACCAAAGACGGTCGGTGCTGCCAAAGCCGGAGTGGCAATCCACACTCAGGCTGAAGAGGCGTGACAGCAATTCGCTGTTGACTACATCACAAACGGCCTGGTTCTCCATTTCCATCGCCTGGTCTTTGGGCCCCCGGTACCAGGGCAATCCCGAGCTGAAGCGCTGCCCGCCCACCATAAAAGGCACGGATTCGCTGGCTTGTATGGGCGCATTACGCATCAGGTCAATGCCTTTGGGGTTGGCGCGTGTGCCCAGGGCCATGCCGCCAGGGTTGACGATGGGCATGAACACCAGCCGTACCGATTCAAGCTGCCGGTGCAGGGTGCTGTCCCATTGCAGACGCATCACCAGGCTTTGCAAGTAGGCAATCACCACGCCTGCGCCAATACGTTCCAGACCATGTACACCACCGAAGTAACCCACTGCTGGCACGTCGGGGGAGGGGTTGCCCAGGGTGATCACATGCACCGGGTAGTGGCCACCCCGCGGCAGGCTCACTTGGCAGGCCACACGTGTTTGCAGCCAGTGGTTGCCCAGCTCCATGATGCGCTCCAGTGCAACCAACTCTGGCAGATGCGGGGCGTTGACTTCAGAGGGACACAAAATTGTCATTAAAAGCAGCTAACGTGGGTGAACTTATTTCTAGAGATTGGAGCTTCACACCATGTGGCACAAAACCGGCTTTATTCGTTGGATGGTCATACCCGCTTGCCTGGTGTGTGGGCTGTGGGAGTTTTTGGCCTTGCAGCGTGCACGCCTGATGAACCGAATCCCTCAAGCCTGAACCCGCCGCGCAATGCGGCAGATCAGGCCTGAAGGCATGCTGCCATTCAACTTATTTGGGGGACTGTTCAACCATCACCGGGTGAATCTGAAACACTTCATTGGAGGTGGGGTCCACCGTCACACGCACCCAGTTCAGCACCGGGCTGCCAAAGGTTTCCAGGCGGGTGAAGTTGGGCAGGACTTTGGCGGGGCTGTAAAGTGGTTTGTCGAGCTTGAAAAAGTGGGTGTCGCCATGCACCATCAGTACCTGGCCCTTGAATTGCTCGGTTTGTTGCACCAGTCGGCTCATGAAATGGCGGTAGCCACTGACACCCGGTGCGGCGCTTTCGTCCATGTCTTCGGTTTCTGGCAAATCAAACCCGGGGTCTCCTTGCACGACCAGCACCAGGCCAACGGCGTTTTGTGCCTTGGCTTGGGCAAATGAGGCTTCCAGCCAGGAGACATTGGCGCTGTCACGCTCAAGGTACTCGGCGTTGGCAGCATCACATTGGGCGGCTTTGCGCACGCTCTTTTTCTCGCACTCTTTGGTATTCAGCACCAGGTTGTTGTTACTGCCGGGCATGTTGATACCCACAAACACCACGCCACCATGGTGAAAACGGGTGTTTTCGACAAACTTCTCACCCGGCTGACCCTGGTGCTCCAGCGGAATTTGGCGTTGTCCCAGGCTTTGGCTGGTGGGGAACATGACACGGCGAATGTGCGCCAAACGCTCCAGTGGGTCCATACCGCCATTGTTCAAACGGTGGCAATCCGTCCACTCATTGTCGCCAGGCACATAGACCACTGGCTGCTTCATGCTGCCAAACATCTTGAGCGCATCGGTATACACCACGTCGGTGCATTGGGAGCTGCCGTCCTTGATGTCGCCGTCATAAATTGAAAAGGCGATCTCAGACTGGTTGATACTGTTGAGCACTGCCGGTAATTTGGAGTCGTCTCCTGCTTTTTTGTAAGGCATGTCACCCCACAGACCGAACGAAAACTTTTCATGGGCAGCAGAGCCACTGGACGGGTTTGTTGCAGCACAGGCCATCAATCCGCAAGTGGCGATCACTGAAGCGACACGTTTGAATACCATCAATTTCTCCAGAACTTAAAGCAGTTGACTTTAAAAAAACGATGTGTCAGTGCAGTGACAAATTTCAAAGTGCCCCTGTGTTGATCGCTATATTCGGAATCATTTGAAAGTGATCCTATGAACGACACACAATTTGAAGCAGGCTTGGCCACACGCAAGCAAGTGATGGGTGAGGATTTTGTCGCCCGTGCATTTGAGTCTGTAACCGACTTCACGGCACCCCTGCAGCAGCACATCACACGGAATGCCTGGGGCGATGTGTGGCAGCGTCCGGGTTTGGACCTGAAAACCCGCAGCCTGGTCACGGTGGCCATGCTGACGGCGCTGGGCAAACAGCATGAACTCAAAGGCCACATCAGGGGCGCGTTGAACAATGGTGCCACGGTGCAGGAAATTCAGGAAGTGTTGCTGCACGCCACCATTTACTGCGGTGTACCCACGGCTGTGGAGGCTTTCCGAAGCGCTGCGGAAGTGGTGGGTACGGTCAATACTTGAGTTGATCCGTTTTCAACTCATGCGTCGCCAAGCGCGAAGCCGCAAGCCGTGTGTCATTGGGAAAGCAGAGTGACTTCACCAAGTAACGGTCAGCACGCCAGCCATAGCGCTTTGGCCAGTACAGCGCCCGCACGTTGAACCCGCTCAGGCCGGTGCATGAAACAGGAGGTGTTGGGCCAGGTTGGCGGCAGGTCAAGGCCTTGCTCTGAAAAAGACTGGGAGGGATGGGGGATTGCAAAAAATCAATATTTATAGCTGCTCACGCAATAAATACAAGGGATACAAGCTCAAAAGGTATAAAACGTAAGGACCCGGCCTACGCCTGATGGCTACAACCCAATCAACACACTGTCCGCCCAAGCCAAGACCGCAGGAGGGATGGCGGGCTCTGACCCATTGCTGTCTTTCACACGGCACAGTCGCGAGTCAAGTACGCAGCGGAAGCCGACATTAAACTCGTCAGTCCAGTGAGCGCATCGAGCGGGCTCTTGGCGCCACCTGCAGCAACTTTCAGTACGTGGTGTGTAGATCTTGGTTGTGCTGTCATCGCCGTGCCCCAAAAGCTCTTGCACAGTCCGAATGTCAGTGCCTAATTGCAGCATGTGCGTTGCAAACGAATGGGGAGGCGTTTGCGCAGAGACCCGAAGATTCAAACCTTCTGCCAATCGTATGCCTGTGCCATAAAGCAGACGAGCCAAATTGCCTTCAACGCCTTCCATCAGCCCGAGCACTGACCGCAGCTCTGGCACCGTCAGAACGACAGAAACACATTTTCGCTCTGGGGGAGGCCAATGGACTGCAGTCATGTCACATCCTGTACGATGACCTGCATGTAGAGAAACAGCATGGCGTTCAGCGCCTGACGTTGGGTGGCAGGAGTGACCTGTTTTTCATTGGCCAGCATCGTGAGGAATGATTCACCTCAGGCATGACCATGTCCTTGGGATGGCGCATGGGGCCATTGCGTCCTTGCCAACAGATGAAAAACCGCGCCCAATAAAGGTAACCCTTTTCGGTTTGAGGGCTATAGTGCTGGTAGCGAATGCGCTCACGGAGCTGGCCAAGCTGCCGAACAGAGCGCAAAACGGGAGTGGCGACTTTGTCAGTATCAATATACCTGTACATATAAATATTTATATCGCCGTAAATCCATGAGAATAAAAACTTATTTTGTGAAAAATGAAACACCTTATCTGACTGGCTACCTTGTTAGCCTGAGTATTTGCTGGATACATATAAGGCGCAAGCAACCATGAATGAAGCTGCTCAGCGTTTCTTCGACGACAGGTGCATTTCCACTGAAATGGCCTTTAATCCGTACATCTTGAGCGCTGCGGAAATCATTGTGCAAGTAGATGACGAAATTAATAGGTCAGCCGAAGAACATATTGAACGACTACAGAATGAGGCAGTCTGGTCTATTCTTCATGATATGTATAAGAAGTGCCATGAATTCGCAGGAGGCACATTAGCTACATTTTTGATCGCACATATTGCCTCAGCGGAAGCCCTCTGTAGAACCACTATTGAATCTGCCGTAAATCTTCATTACGCCAGTTGTGGCGATGACATCGGAAACGTCTTAGCCTACTTTCGCAACTACATCACCACGGAGAGAATTCAGAACAAGGCTTGGCTTAAGAGCGTCGATAATTCCAGTTATCCGTCGGAAGTAAAGGCCCATCATCGGGCACTTATAGAGGATAAGGAAAACAGCCTGGATCTCTACGAGGATGCTCTAAGGAAATCTCTTTCCATAATTAATATAGATTACAACAAGCATCCAGGTTCATGGCCAAGTACTTTTGATCGTTTTTCCAGAATAGGCAAAGAAGTCGATTACAGAACAATTTATACGGCGCTTTGCTCTCAGGCACACAACGACCCCGAAGATATATTGAACAATCTAATGTCACGAATCGTGGAGGTCGACGGTTATGCGGAATCTATTGAGATAGAAAAATACCTGTTCTCTTTGAACATGGTACTAACCAGTATCTACTTCTATGTCGAAGCTTCCGCAATGTACTTGGCAAAGTACAACATACCCGTGACAAAGACTCTTGTTCCGCTGCTAAAGAGAGCAGCCGATTTAGTAGTCGAACTGCAATCCAGCTCCAAGGGACATATTCTGCGTCCTCTCAGAATTGCGTCTACAAGCCTTTTGCAGGGGACCGCAGAAAGCCACGGTCGCTGAAAAGTACATTAAACCTCAGAGGCTCAGCAAGGCTCTATAATCGAAAACGAATGTATGCAAATTGAAGTCAGTAAGTTTAAAAAAATCGACAAGACGTCGGTCAAGCTTGGTCCATTGAATATATTCATTGGTTCAAACAACACGGGGAAAAGTAGCTTCATTCAGGGCATCCAGTTCGCAATATCAGCATGCCAGACCTTGGAGCTTGAGCGGTGTAGCTGGAAAAGAGATGGCACCAGAACCCTTTCTTTGGACTCCAATGATTTCTTGTACACCCCAACAAAAAATGTAGAGTCACTTTATCACGGAAAAAACTCGCCGGCGCCAAGAAACGTAGCGAACGAAGCGAGATTGAATTTATATTCAAAGAAGGCGTAGATACCTCAATCGTCACAATCTCAAAAGGAAAGAATGGTGGCTTCACCACATCGCTTAAAGGTAAAAATATTGGAACCCTTCTTGGTGACATAGCGAATCCATTTTGCGTCTACGTCCCGGGAATCGCAGGAATACCAACACAAGAAAAATATGAAGTAGCAATTGCGGTCAGAAAGTCAGCCACACGCGGTGATAGTAACAATTATTTGCGAAACATTCTTTATAGCATAAGCAAACAGGCAGAAAGATGGGGATCCTTCTTGTCTTCTGTCAAAGCTGTTTATGGCACCATAGAAATATTCGTCGATTTCGATGAAAATAAATCTGAGTACATCTCAGTTAATGTCAAAACCCAATCAATAGAGGTTCCTTTAGATACCATTGGAACGGGCCTGCTTCAAGTTATTCAGATATTTGCTTATATCGAGTATTTTTCCCCAAAAATCGTTCTACTTGACGAGCCGGATGCACACATTCACCCAACCAAGCAAAAATACTTGGCTGCAGAATTAGCAAAAAAAACTGCCGAAAATCCTGAACTAAAAATCGTTTTCTCTACGCACTCCCGCTACATTCTTGATGCACTTGAAGGTCAGGCGAATGTTGCACATTTTCAAGAGGGCAAGGCGTTTAACAATGTCAGGAATAGCAGTATCTTAATTGATATCGGAGCAGCAGACTCTGACTACTTGTTTGGTAAAAAAAATCTAAGATTCATAATTGCCACAGAAGACAAGGTCGATGACATCAGTGCGAAAAAGGAATTTCTAAAGAAATTCCTCCTTGCAAACGGAGTCCTCGAAGATCAGTTTGTACTTCACTCATACGAAGGATGCTCTAAAGTCCACTTCGCCAAAATACTAGAAGGGTTTGTATCAAAACACATTCCAGGTGTTCGGGTAATATTGCACATCGACCGAGACCAAAAGACCGACTCCGACAATGAATTTGTTAAATTGCGAGACGACTGCATTCGTGATGGCATCGCTTTATTTATAACAAAATATCAAGAAATTGAGTCTTACTTCTGCTTGCCAAAGCATTTAAATATTGCATGCGAGATACCGATTGAAAAGGCGAAAGAGAAATACTCAGAATGGATAGCAGAACTCGATGAAAAAACCAGAGATAAATTAACAAACTTTATACTCAGAGATCGCCCAGCACTAGGAAAAAACAAAGACGGGAAAAGCGATATTAAGCAAATTAATGCTCAAGTTGATGAATGGCTCGTTACAAACAAAGAATTTTTCACCCCTGGGAAAGAGCTTCTTGGGAAAGCCAAGAAATTCCTTCAGGACAACAAGAAGAATCCGAATGACATTCTTAAAATAAGCGATGGGCTGATCTGCGATGATTTTCAACAGACGTTTCATTCATTGGAAATTAATCAACAAGTCGAATAGCATTCTTGGTAAATTTGAGCTTTCTAGGCTTAAGCATCTATTTCACAGGTCTAACAGGCGGCTCAACGTGGACAAAATGCTTCGTGTCTTTGCCGGTTAACCTGGGCGTTGACTGACTGCTGTCTAAAAATTTGGATGTCGGCTTCCAACCTTAACGTGTCATTCACTGCCAAAACCCCAATGACTCCTGATGCTGCGTTACTGACCCTGACGTGGTACTCTGATTTCGATCATTTGCCGGAGTTCCTACGCACTTTGCCTACCACCCCTCACCACTGACATTCACGGGGTGATTCACCGTGTATGCGGATTTTTTAGAAAAATCAGCTTGTAGAGCGCGAAATATATGCGCAAGCAGCTATTAAATGAATAGCATTTTCTCGTCTGATTGCAAACGTATTCGACGACAACAAAGACTGCCCTGGTTTTACTTGGCCACGTACCGATCCGTGCGGTGGTTGGTCGCCAGGGTCTGGTTCAGGATCACAGCGCCCAGGACTGAGAACGCCACCAGCGGCAAGGCCACCAGGGGCAGGGCGCACAGTACAACCGCGCCATCCATTACCATCTGCACCCGGCCAGCACGCCAGCCAAAGCGGTCTTGCAGGAACAGCGCCATCACATTAAATCCGCCCAGGCTGGCGCGGTGGCGAAACAGCACCAAAATGCCCACGCCCATCAGCAAGCCGCCGATGATGGCGGTGAACACCGGGTTCAGACTCTGAAAACTCACCCATTGCGGCAGCAGCGTGACCCAGGTGGCGAGCATGCCCACTGCGGCACAGGTTTTGAGGGTGAAGACCGGCCCCATGCGCAACCAGGCCAGGGCGTAAAACGGCACGTTGACCAAAAACAAAACCAGGCCAAAGTGCCAGCCCAGCGTGTAGTGGATCAAAAACGCCACACCGGTGGTGCCACCGGTCAGCAGCCCCAGATGGGCAAACATCACCACGCCAAATGCCACCAGCAGCGTGCCGGTGAACATGGCCTGGATGTCTTCAAACGGTTGATGCCGGGCCGTGCTGGCGGCGGGCAGAGGGTGGGTGCAGGAGGATGCGTTCATGGCGTTGGGGCGAAAAGGGATGCCATGATCTTAGCCATGAGTGCTTGCATCAGGTGCGCGTTGTCACGATAGATTGGCATTTTTTATGCATAATTCATGCATGAAAAAACCAATCAATGAAGATTTTGTGTTTGATAAGTTTGATGTCGCGCTTTTGGATGCATTGCAAAAAGATGCTACCTTGACCCATCAGCAATTGGGTGAGGCGATTCATTTGTCGCCGTCACAGGTGAGTCGTCGTGTGGCCCGGCTGCAAGCTGCGGGCATCATCCGGCGCAGCGTGGCCTTGCTGGATGCGGCACGCATCGGCTTGGGGGTGCGAGCCATCATTTACGTGTCGCTGGTGCGCCACGGTGGTGAGGAAGGTTTGGCCTTTGAGCGAGAGATGGCGGCGTTTCCCGAGGTGCTGGCCTGTGATGCGGTGGCCGGTGAGTCAGACTACATCTTGCAGATCGTGGCGGCCAGTCTGAGCGATTTGTCGGATTCGGTGCTGCGCCGCCTGACCCGCATTCAGGGCGTCAACAGCATCCGCTCCAACATCGTGCTGCAAAGCATCAAAAGCAGCACCGAGCTGCCGTTGACGCAGTGTTTGTGACAGCACCTGCGTATATCGGATTCATTGGGCTGCGCGGGGTTGCATCAGTCCTGGCGCTCAGTGCGTCGCGATACCCTTTGTAAGGGATATTCCTTACAATTTGTGCTTCATTGGAAGGAAACCTCGCCATGCAAGCTGTTCATGAAGTCGCCACCATCACCTCGAAAGGTCAGATCACCTTGCCCAAACCCATTCGCCAAGCACTTGGCGTAGATTTTGGCGGCAAGGTGGCGTTCGACTTGCAGGGATCACAAGTTGTGGTCACTCGTGTTGAAAACGAGTCCCATGAAGACCCCGCCATAGCGAGCTTTCTGACGCTGCTTGAAAAAGACATTGCGTCTGGTCTGCATATCTCCACGCTACCCGCTGATCTAGCCCAATCCATGCTCTCGGCCATCAAGCGGCCTGTTGATCTGAGCGAAGATATTCAAGGCGATGTAGCGCTGTGATTCAGCGCCACGGTTGGACTTTGCTTTTCCATGAGGGGTTGATTGAGCAACTCCAGAAGCTGCAAGCCGCCTCGCAACGGGCGCAGGCCCAAGACCCACAAGGGTTTGAGTCGAATGCCAACGTCAAACTGTTCAATGCCTTGTCTCAGCTGATGCTTGAGACCGTGCCAAGTGATCCCCATCGCGAGGAGTATCGACAAGGCAACACCATGGGCTCTGCGTTCAGGCACTGGCGGCGAGCCAAGATTGGGCGAAGGTTTCGCCTGTTTTTCCGGTTTGACTCCAAAACCAGGATCATCATTTTTGCCTGGGTCAATGATGAAAACACTTTGAGATCAGCCGGCAGCAAGCGTGATCCGTATGCCGTGTTTCAGAAAATGCTCCAGCGCGGTCATCCTCCAGACGACTGGGCCGTGCTCGTGTCTGCGAGCAAGTCGCAATGGTCATAAACGTCGCAGCTTTGCCGATGCTGATGGATGATTTGCTGAAACCGCTGCGCCTGCACCTCGGGCTGCTGGGCCGCCACCAGCGCCCGCACCACCGCCACTGAACCCACGCCGCTGGCCAGAACTTCAGGTAGCCGCGCCTCATCCACCCCGCCAATGGCCACGGTGGCGTGTTGGCGCAGCAGTTGGGCGTACATCTTCAGGCGCTCAGGCCCTTGGGGTGGGGTGGCCATGCGTTTAAGGGTGGTGGCATACACCGCGCCCATGGCGATGTAGCTGGGCTTGACCGCATCGGCACGCAGCATCTCGGCGTAGCCGTGGCTGCTGAGGCCCAGCCGCAGACCGGCGGCGCGAATGGCCGTCAGGTTGGCCCGGTTGAGCCCGTCCAGGTCTTCCTGGCCCAGGTGTACGCCATAGGCCTGGGCTTCGATGGCGGCTTGCCAGTGGTCGTTGATGAACAGCAGCGCATGGGTGCCTTGCACGGCTTGTACCGCAGCCCGTACTTCGCGCAAAACAGCCTGCGGGTCATCGGATTTGAAGCGTAATTGCAGCGTGGGCACACCGGCCCGCGCCATGCGGCCAACCCAGGCGGCATCGGGCAGCACGGCGTACAGGCCGAGCTGGCGCGGGCAGGGCGCGAAGGCCTCGGTGCGCGGCCAGGGCTGCAGGCCAAAGTCCGCCGGTTCGGTCGGCCAG
Source organism: Rhodoferax lithotrophicus (assembly GCF_019973615.1). Lineage (GTDB taxonomy): Bacteria > Pseudomonadota > Gammaproteobacteria > Burkholderiales > Burkholderiaceae_C > Rhodoferax > Rhodoferax lithotrophicus. Next base: position 1,947,548 of record NZ_AP024238.1, read on the forward strand.
TCGCTGGCATCAAACCTGCCAGTGCGCTCAGTTTGATGTTGCCAGGCCTGGGCCACACACTGCGCATCGGCTTCGATGAAATCCAGGGCGCGGCAGGCCGCCCACACCGCCTGCTGGTGTGGCTCCGGGGCAAGCGGTGGCAACGCTGCCAGGTGCCTGTCCAAGCGCTGCATGGCATCCGCTTGCAGGGCCAATGGGTGGTGGCTGCGCACGATGTCTTGCGCTAGGTGTGGGATGTTCGGCATGGCGGACTTTTAGGTTTGATGCCAGAACGGCGTGCCCAGCACCGGTGTGCTGGGTTGGGCGCTGTGGTGCTCGGGCATGGCTCCGGCCAAAAAGGCGGCGCGCCCAGCCTGCACGGCGTTGGCAAAAGCGCCCGCCATACGCACCGGGTCGAGCGCCTGGGCCACGGCGGTGTTGAGCAGCACACCGTCAAAACCCCACTCCATCACCTGGCAGGCGTGTGAGGGCAGGCCTAGACCGGCATCCACCAGCATTGGCACGCTCAGGCGCTCACGCAGGGTGCGCAGGGCGTAGGGGTTGATCGGGCCTTTGCCGGTGCCAATCGGCGCGGCCCAGGGCATGATGGCCTGGCAGCCCACGTCCACCAGACGTTGGCACAGCACCAGGTCTTCGGTGCAGTAGGGCAGCACCTTGAAGCCGTCCTTGATCAGGCGGCTGGCGGCTTCTACCAGGTTCAGGGTGTCGGGCTGCAAGGTGTAGTCGTCACCAATCAGCTCCAGCTTGAGCCAGGGGGTGGCAAACACCTCACGCGCCATGTGGGCGGTGGTGATGGCTTCCTGCATGCTGTGGCAACCGGCGGTGTTGGGCAGCACGGGGATGTTCATCTCGCGCAGCATGGCCCAGAAGTGGTTGGGCGCAGCTTCTCCGGGGCTGAGGTTTTGCCGCCGCAGCGAGGCCGTCAGCATGGCCGGTTGCGCCCGTTCCACCGCCGCTTGCAAGACCGTGGGTGAGGGGTAGCGTGAAGTGCCCAGCAGCAGGCGGCTGGCAAAGGCCTGGCCGTAAAGCAGCAGAGTGTCTTCAGTTGAGGGGGTGTTCATGGTGATGTGTTCTTAGCCGCCGGTCACCGGGGCGATCAGGTCGATGCGGTCGGCCTGATGCAGCGGGGTCTGGTGGTACTGGGTGTTGGGCACAAATTGCAGGTTGATGGCGGCGGCAAACGGGGGCGCAATGCCGAGGTGGGCCACCGCATCGGCCAGCGTGGCGTGGGCGGGCAACTCATGCGGCGTGCCGTTGATCAGCAGCTTCAGTGTGGCGGTGCTCATGGGGCGGTTACCGAGACCTCAAACTGCTCAGCCAGGGCTGAGTCTGCACCCTGCATGAGTTGCAGCATGACATCGACCATGGCCGGGGCAATCAGGTAGCCGTGGCGGTACAGGCCGTTGACTTGCAGGCAGCGCGGGCCCAGGCGGCGCACGGCAGGCAGGTTGTTGGGCAGGGTCGGGCGGCACTGCGCCACCAGCTCCAGAATCCGTGCTTCGCCAAAACCCGTGTCCACGCTGTAGGCGGCGCTGAGTAACTCCATGGCGGAGCGCACACTCACCGGGGACAGGTCGTCCGATTCGATCTCGGTGGCCCCGATTTTGAAAATGCCGTTTTCCTTGGGGGCGATGTAGATCGGGTAGCGCGGATGGATCAGGCGTGTCGGGCGCGACAAGTGCACGTTGGGGGCGTGGAGCATGGCCACTTCGCCGCGCACACCACGCACTTGGGACCACTGTGGCTGCGCCCCCAAGCCACGGCAGTCGAGCACCCAGTCGGCTTGGTCGGGGGCAAAGTCTCCGGGTTGGCGCGGGCTGTCCCAGTGCAGGGTCACGCCCCGTTGTTGCAGGGTCAGCCACAAGGCATCGAGCAACTGGTGGTTGTCCAACTGGCCTTCGCCGGGTAAATACAGGCCCTGGCTGAAGCGCCCGGCCAGGCTGGGTTCAAGCTGGCCGATACCTGGTGCATCCAGCGTGTGCAATGCTGGAATCTGTGGCAAGCGGGCATGGGTAGCCTGTAGCTGGTGGGTGAAGCGGGTGGCTTCAGCCTGGTCTTGCCGATGCCAGAGCACCAGCGTGCCTTGCTGCTGAAAGTACACAGGTTGCTTCAAATTGGAGAGCAGCTCAGGCCATCGAGACAAGCTGTAGAGCCCCATTTTGACCACAGAGTCTTCAGTGATGGCCGATTCTGCCAGTGGGGCCAGCATGGCGGCGGCGGCGCGGGCCGCAGAGTCCAAAGCTTGCGGGCCACCGGCATCAAAGACCTCCAGCGTGTGGCCTGCGCGGGCCAGTTCGCAGGCCAGCAGGCGGCCCATCAGGCCGGCACCCAGAATGACGATCTTCATGCGCTTTGTCCAGCCAATGTCAGTGTGTTCGCTGGGCGTGTCAACCAGGCCAGCCCAAAGGTGAAAACCAATGTGGGCAGGGCGGAGCCCCATTGCGGCGCAAATTGCGCCAGCGCGTGGTAGACGCCAATACCGGCCAGCCAAAGCACGGCGGCACTCCAGTCCACCTGGCGGTTAGGTGTCGTGACCGGGGTGTGGGTGGTCGCCAGTCGCCCCAGAATCACGCCGTACAAGGGCACAAACACCGAACTGAGCATCAGCAAGAAGGGCTCCAGACTGTGCATTGGTAGCACCAGGGCCAGACCCGTGCACAACACCGCCAGCCCCAGACCCCATTGGCGCACACTCACAGCTGGTTTCAGGCTGTGGCCCGACACCGCGCCGGAGTACACGTCACCATAGGCGTTGTCGATCTCGTCCACCAAAATCAGGCTCAAAGCCAGCAGGCCACCTTGGGCCAGTAGCAAGGCCGTCACCAGATCGGTGCCCGGTTGCGCCACACTCACCACCAACACGCCCAGCGCGTAACACCAGATGTTGGCCAGTGCATAACCCACCCAGGTGCCGCTCATGGCGCTGCGCCCGGACTTGCCGTAGCGGGCGTAGTCGGCCACCAGCGGCAACCATGACACCGGCATGGCAATCACCAGATCCATGGCGGAGAGCATACTCATGCTGCCGTCACCGGGGCGGGCCCAAAAGGCCGCAAAACCTTGTGCCTGCAACTGGCCACCAAATTGCCAGGTCAGCCACAACAGCGAGGCAATCACCAGCGGCAGCGCCACACGGCTGATCAATTTACGCACCAATTGGGTCATTGAGCCGGACAACAGTAGCATCAGCACGCCGCCCCACAGCAAGGTGGTGAGCAGGTGACCTTGTGTGCTGTCCAAGTTCAAACCAAACGACTGTTTGCCAATGGCGGCCGTGCCGTCACGCATGATGACCAGTTCAAAAGTGGTCCAGCCAATCAGTTGTGCCATGTTCAGCAGCACGGGCAGACGGGCAAAGGCACTGCCGTAGGTGGCGTGCATCAGCGCTGCGCTGGACAGGCCGGTCTGGCAGCCCAGCCGTGCGGTCCAGGCCAGCAAGCCTGCGCCCATCAACGAGCCCAGCACTATCGCCATGGCCGCATCACGACTGCCCACGGCAGGCACCAGGTAAGCCCCGACCTGCATCACCAGCAGGCCGACACCCAGGCTGAACCACAGCGAGGCGTGGTTGTGCCAGTTGAAGACCCGCTCGTTATGGGGCACGGGCGAAAGCGCCGAATTGGACGCAAGTATCGGCGTGGCTGGGGTTGACTCGGAAGAATGGGTGTGTGCCATCTGTTTGCTCCATGCAAAAGTTGGCAGGTCGGCGGTGTCGGCTGGGGTGATATTCAAGCCAGAGAAGGCGGCGAGAACCCCGGATTCAACATGCTTCCCTGCGCGAGGATTACCTCAATCAGGTTCAAAGGGACTTTCTCAGTCGGCTCGCAGTTTGAATTGCGGGTCAACACCCCTAGCGAATGCGCCCTTGATGGGGCGCGAGGAGGATTCTACTCAGCATCCCAGGCTCAGGCCCGCCACCTCATTGGGCGGTGACTAGAATGACCCCGCTGGTTCATTTTTTCAGTGTCACCGCTTTATCCATTCAAATCAGTGGCTCCAACACTCCCCTCATTCAAAATTCCGCAATCTATCCTGGTGGTGATCTACACCCCGGCGCTTGATGTGCTGCTGATCAAACGCGCCGATGCCGAGGATTACTGGCAGTCGGTCACCGGCAGCAAGGACAGCTTGTTGGAGACCTTTGAGCAAACCGCCCGGCGCGAGGTGTTGGAAGAAACCGGCATTGACTGCACCAGGGGGGCACATCTGGAGAACCATTTACACGACTGGCAGCTTGAGAATGTGTATGAAATTTACCCACGCTGGCGGCATCGGTATGCGCCCGGGGTGGTGCACAACACCGAACACCTGTTTGGCTTGCAAGTGCCAGCAGGTATGGCCATCACACTCAGTCCCCGTGAGCACACGGCTTTTCAGTGGTTGCCCTACCAGCAGGCTGCGCAGGCGTGTTTTTCACCGTCCAATGCCGAGGCTTGCCTGATGCTGCCGCGTTTTGTCGCTCCCAAGGGGGGAATATGAGCCGTCATATCATCCGCGTTGCCACCTACAACATCCACAAAGGTGTGCAGGGTATTGGCCCCTTGCGCCGGCTTGAAATTCACAATCTGGTGCTGGCGGTGGAGTCACTCGATGCCGATGTGGTGTGTTTGCAGGAAGTGCGTCAGCACAACCGCCGTGAGGCCCAACGTTTTGCGTTGTGGCCAGAACAGGGCCAGGCCGACTATCTGGCCCCGCAAGGTTATGAGGCGGTGTACCGCACCAATGCCATCACGCGTCACGGTGAACATGGCAACGCCTTGTTGTCGCGCTGGCCGGTGCTGGCGCACCAGCATGAAGACATTTCAGATCATCGTCTGGAGCAGCGTGGTGTATTACATGTGACGCTTGCCGTGCATGGCCAGGAAGTGCATGTGCTGGTGGTGCATCTGGGCTTGGTGAAAGCCAGTCGGGTACGCCAGGTGGCACAGCTTCAGCGCTTTATTGCGCGTGAAATCCCGCATGATGCTCCGCTGTTGGTGGCGGGTGACTTTAATGATTGGGGCTCGCGTGTGCAAGAGACCTTGGCACAGGTTAACTTGTATACGTTCGGGGTGTCGCAGCCGACATTTCCATCGCGCCTCCCCTTGGCCCAATTGGACTATGTGTTTGCCCGTGGTCTCCAACCTCTGAGTTTGACCGTACCCCATGGGCGGATATGGTGGCGCATGTCAGATCACTTGCCTTTGATTGCTGAATTCGCCTTGACCGATTGAGCGCAAGGTGAAGTTGCAACGTCATTCGGGTCACCAACTACAGCTGTTGCAAGGCTCTAACGCTTTTTTTGAAGCCATGGTGCAAGCCATGGATGCGGGCTTACATGAAATTCGGCTCGAAACCTATATTTTGGATGTACATGGCGGGGCTGAGCAAGTCATGCAAGCCTTGGAGCGTGCCGCCTTGCGTGGTGTGTCGGTGGCCCTGGTGGTCGACGGGGTGGGTACCCCCGCATTACCTGCGCCATGGCCGCAGCGGCTAACGGCTGCGGGTGTGCAGTGGCGGGTGTTTGCCCCCCTGGGGCGCTTGGGCCTGTTGCTGCCCAGTCGTTGGCGGCGTTTGCATCGCAAGCTGTGTGTGGTGGATGGTGAAATAGCCTTTTGTGGAGGCATCAATGTGCTGGATGATTGGTTTGACCCGAATCACGGTGCACTTCAAGCCCCCCGCTTTGATTTTGCGGTACGTGTGACAGGCCCCTTGGTGCAAGAGGTGCATGCGGTCATGAGCCAGTTCTGGTGGCGTATTCAGGCGGCGCAGCGGGCTAAGCAGGTGGACTGGAAAGGTGCCTGGCAGGCCTTGCAGCAAGCGGTGCAAGACAAACGCCATGTTGGCATCACCCCAACAGCTGCCAATGGCGCATTGGCTGAGCTGGTGCTACGCGACAACTTGCGTTATCGCACACGTATTGAGCGAGCATACCGGCAGGCGCTGGGGGATGCGCGGTATGACATTGTTTTGGCCAATGCCTATTTTCTACCTGGTCGCAAGATCCGCAAAAGCCTGATTCATGCCGCACAGCGCGGCGTACGGGTGCGCCTGCTGTTGCAGGGGCGTTATGAGTATTTCATGCAATTTCATGCAGCCCATGCCCTGTATGCGCCGCTGTTGGCGGCAGGGATTGAAATTTATGAATACACACCAAGTTTCCTGCACGCCAAGGTGGCGGTGGTGGACGGACGTTGGGCCACCGTGGGCTCCTCCAATATGGATCCTTTGAGTTTGTTGTTGGCACGTGAAGCCAATGTGGTTGTGCAAAACGAACTGTTTGCACAAGATTTGCAGCGCTGCCTGGAGCAGGCGATCAGGGTCGATGCGCAACGTGTTGACCCACTTCGGTACACCCAGCGTAGCCTGCGTCTCAAGGTTTTTGATGCGATGGCCTATCTGCTGATGCGTGTGATGTTGTTTTTAAATGGTAAACGCTATTGAAAATGTAGCTTCTCATGCAATGAATACAAGCGCTATAGGCTAATAACCTTAGTTTTAAAACACTGCTACGATTCAGCCCTGATTATTTTTATCGGTACATCATGAACCCCATAGAACAAGACGAAGGCACACCGGTATCGGTCAAAATCCGTGAACGTATTGAAGCCGCACGCAAACGCTTCCATGCCAATGACAATATTGCAGACTTTATTCAACCAGGCGAGCTTGAGAGTCTGCTGGATGAAGTTGAAGAAAAAATGAAGGGCGTACTCAGTAGTTTGGTGATTGATACGGAGCATGACCACAACACGGACAACACCGCACGGCGGGTGGCCAAGATGTACCTCAAAGAGGTTTTTCAGGGGCGTTATGTGAAGTCGCCCGAGATCACTGAATTCCCCAATGCAGAGCACCTGAATGAACTGATGATCGTCGGCCCGATCACGGTGCGCAGTGCTTGCAGCCACCATTTTTGCCCGATCATGGGAAAAATATGGATTGGGGTTTTGCCCAATGAACACACCAATGTGATTGGTTTGTCCAAGTACGCACGTCTGGCCGAGTGGGTCATGGGCCGCCCGCAGATTCAGGAAGAGGCGGTGGTGCAACTGGCTGACTTGATCCAGCAAAAAACCCAACCCGATGGTTTGGCCATCGTTATGGAGGCGACCCACTTTTGTATGGGATGGCGTGGTGTCAAGGATGTCGACAGCAAGATGATCAATTCTGTGATGCGCGGCAGTTTCCTGAAAGATGCCAACTTGCGCCGTGAATTTTTGTCACTCATTCCCCGGAAAGGTTAACCATGTTGGTTCGTCTGCTTTACGCAAGTCGGTCCGTGGACTGTAGTCCTGAGGCCATTGAATCCATCTTGCACCAGTCACGTGAGCACAACCCGCACTCTGGTGTGACCGGTGTACTTTGTTATGGTGGGGGCATCTTTTTGCAAGCCATCGAAGGCGGACGTATGGCCATCAGCGAGCTTTACGGCCACATTCAGCGTGACCCGCGCCACAAGGACGTGGTGTTGTTGCACTACGAGGAAATTTCAGAACGCCGCTTTGCGGGCTGGACCATGGGCGAGGTCAATATGAGCCGTATCAATGCCTCCATCTTGCTCAAGTATGCAGAAAAGCCCGAGCTGGACCCTTATTCGGTGTCAGGCAAGGTGTCTTTGGCACTGCTGGAAGAGTTGATGGCCACGGCCTCCATCATTGGCCGAGCCTGAACGCGGCTTGCGCAAATTTCGCTGAAGGAGGCTCCCTTGGCGCTGGTGTCTCAAACTTCATTTGATCCGCCTGCACTTTTACTGGGTTGCGACTTTTCCAGTGCACCAACTACCAGAAAAAGTATCGTTTTAGCCTTGGGGTGCTTTAGAAATAAGCGTGTAACGCTCTCGAAACTAGAGCGATTCAGTTCACTTTCGGCTTTTTCAAGCTGGCTTAACCAAACCCAATCCTGGGTCGGTGCATTCGATTTGCCTTTCGGCTTGCCGCGTGAGTTGGTGCATACCCTGAGGTGGCCAAGCGAATGGCAGGCTTGTATGGCGCACTATGCAGCGCTGAGCCGGGAGGATATCCGACAAGTATTTGCAGCTTTTTGCGCAGCGCGCCCTGTAGGTGGCAAATTTGCCCATCGCTCAACGGACCTGATTGCCGGGTCGAGTCCCAGCATGAAATGGGTCAATCCGCCGGTGGCGTTCATGATGCATGCAGGTGTGCCTTTGTTGCTGCAGGCTGGGGCAACGTTGCCGGGTTTGTATGCGCCTGCTGCGGAATCCTCTGATCGTGATACGGCACCCTTGAAGGTGGCTCTGGAGGCTTACCCCGGCTTGTTGGCACGTGAGGTTCTGGGTCACCGAAGCTACAAAGCCGATGACAAAGCACGCCAAACCCCAGAGCGTCTGATTGCCCGCAAAGACCTGATCACCGCTTTGGAACAAGGGCGGACACGTCTGGAGATGCATTTAAAACTCTCGCACGCACAGCGTGATGCCTTGGCCGATGATGCCAGCGGTGATGCCCTGGATGCTGTGCTGTGTCTCATGCAAGCCGCATGGGCGAGTCGCCGCCATGAAGAAGGTGCCGTGATGTATGGCTTGCCGCCCGATACAGACCCTCTTGAGGGCTGGATCATCACGGCTTGATGGACTCCAGCTCAGCTGCGCTTGGTGATCAGGGTGTCCTGGAGCTTGGCCGCCAGTTGTGAAATGGCCAAGGCAGCCGGGCAGCCTGGTAAAGACTGCATGAGAAGCTGGCGTTTCATCACGGCCATTCGGACGGATGGGTCAGCCGGAATATCACCCATGTGAACCAGCCGCACATTCTCGCCAGGCTTGGCCACGACAAAACGGTCCAGCACCTGTTGTAGTTGGGTAGTGATGGCGCGCCCGTCACCCATACGGGCGGTCTGATTGATCACCATGCGGATGAGTCTGCGCTTTTGCTCACCGACCAGTACCTTGATGGTGGCATAAGCATCGGTCAAGGACGTCGGCTCGGGGGTGGCAACCACCAGCACTTCGGAGGCCAGCGATACCGCAAACAACACCACGTCAGAAATGCCGGCACCGGTATCGAGCAACACAATGTCATAGTGCGGCAGCAGGCCTGAGATGATGCGCAAAAAGTCGTCACGCACATTGGGTGTCAGGCGGGAGTATTCGACCATGCCGGAGCCTGCCAACAGCACAGAAAAGCCACCTGGCGCACGCACAATGGCTTCTTCCAGTTTGGCCTTGCCGGTGAATACGTCATGCAAGGTGATTTTGGGGTACAGGTTCAACACCACATCCAGATTGGCCAAGCCAAGGTCGGCATCCAGCACCAAAACCTTTTGTCCGCGCTTGGCCAATGCAGCAGCCAGATTGGCCGAAACAAATGTTTTGCCTACGCCGCCTTTGCCGCTGGTGACGGCCAGCACTTTGCCAAGTGGCTTAAGCGGCACTTTGGCTGGTGTACTTTCCGGTAGGGATGGATTCAAGATGTCGTTCATATTCAGTTCACTCTATTCATTGCACTGCCTGATGAACCGACAGAACTTTCACTGGCCAGATTTTCGATCCAAGCGGGATCACCCAATGAGAGTGGGCCAAATAACAAATGTTTTTCTTCGGCACTGACCGACAGAATGGGTTGAGGTTCAATGCAAACACAGTCGCGTCCTTCGGACTTGGCACGGTACAACTCCAAGTCTGCTCGATCCACCCAGAGTTCTGGGGTTGATCGCACCCAACGCGGTGCATAAGCGCCGCCAATACTGATGGTGATCTTGATGGTTACCCCGGAAGAAATCGGGATTTTCATGGCGCTGAGGGATTCACGGATACGCTCAGCCACTTGATGGCCGTAATAACCTTGACAACTGGGCAGGATGATGACGAATTCTTCACCACCAAAACGCGCGACGGTGTCCATGGGGCGCACACATTTGATCAGGGTTTTGGCCACGGCTTGCAATACAGTATCACCCGCTTGGTGACCATAGGTGTCGTTGACGGCTTTGAAATGGTCAATGTCAAGCATCAGCAAAAGAGCGGGCTCGCCTGAGCGTGCTACAACTTCAATCTCGCGGGTCAGCACATTGTTGAAAAAGCGCCGATTTGCTAGACCAGTTAAAGGATCTTTCTGGGATAGTTCACAGAGTTTGTCAATGACGGCTTGTAAATACGCCTGTGAACTCTCATCAGGTTCCGGGAGTTGATGGGCACCGTGTTCGAGCAGTGCACGCGCATCGTCCAGCTTAAGCTTTTTCAGATCAATCATGGAAAGTACAGACTGGAATTGTGACGGATTATCTCAATATCGGGCGGACAAAGTCTAACAGGTTCAGGTTTGCGAAGTTACTCCAAACAGGCCGGTAAAGTGGCTGTGTTTGGTTGAATTGCGTGTGATCAATGGGTAATTTGGGGAGGTGTTTGGTATGTGGCGTGGCTTGGTTTGTTGCTGGTTCCTGTGGCCTTTATGGAGTCAGGCAGAAGTGTTTTGGGGCCAGGTGACCCATGTGTCCGATGGCGACACCTTATGGGTTCTACCATCGGGTGAACAGTTACCACGCAAACTGCGCTTGCAAGGGCTGGATGCCCCCGAAATTTGCCAGGCTGGCGGTACTGCGGCACGTGAGGCGCTGGTTCAGTTGGTGGGTAACAAAGATGTACAAGTGAGCGTCAAATACCATGACAGCTATGGCCGTGGACTGGCTCGGGTACGTGTCAATTCGCAGGATGTGGGTAGCCTCATGGTGCAATCCGGCCATGCTTGGTCAAGCCGCTGGCACCGCAGTCTGGGGCCTTATTCAAAAGAGGAGGCCCAAGCCAGAGCGGCGCAAAAAGGGATTTTTGCCAATCTGTCGGCCGAACTCCCCAGGGATTTCCGCCAACGCAACGGGAGTTGCTACCAGCCCCAGCCCAATGGCTCGTACAGCCTCAAGCCTTAGGGCCACAAACCGGGCAATTGGCATGGCGGCTCACACGTACCTCGGTGAACTCCATGCTGCGGCCATCTAGCATCAGCAAACGGCCGGTCAGTGGCCGACCCGCACCGCTGATCAGTTGAAGGGCTTCTGCGGCTTGCAGGCTGCCGATAATGCCTACGAGAGGAGCAAAGACACCCATGGTGGCGCAGCGGGTTTCTTCAAATGTGGCCTCTGGTGGGAACACGCAGGCATAGCAGGGTGACAGCGGGTTGCGTGAGTCATACACCGTGATCTGACCGTCAAAGCGAATGGCCGCCCCGGAAACCAAGGGTTTTTTGTGCGCCACGCAGGCGGCGTTGAGGGTGTGCCGGGTGGCAAAGTTGTCACAACAGTCCACTACCACATCGGCCTGGGCGACCAGTTCATGGAGCAAGGCCGCATCAGCGCGTTTTTGCAAAGGGGTGACTTGCACATTCGGGTTGATGGCTTCAATGGCCACCTGGATCGAGTTCACCTTGGGTTGTCCGACACGCGCCATGGTATGCGCCACCTGTCGCTGCAGGTTGGTCATGTCCACGGTGTCGTCGTCTACCACAGTGATGTGACCCACACCGGCAGAGCCCAAATACAGCGCTACGGGTGAGCCCAAGCCACCGGCACCAATGATCAGTACATGCGCTGCAGAAATGCGCTCCTGGCCTTCAATACCAATTTCATTGAGCAGAATGTGGCGCGAGTAGCGCAGCAGGTCATCATCATGCATGAACGACTTTCAGTTTTCTTTCTTTTCTTCTGGCCGTTCCACCAGTGTTTTGCTGACCATGACGGGTTGGCCTTTGAGCTGATTCAACGCTTGCATCAGCGGAAAGTCATTGACCGTGCCAAATTCTGGCAACTTGCGCTCCGAGGGCGGTTTTTTCATTTCTTCCTCAAGCTTGATACGAGCCTCTTCACGCGCTTTTTCACGGGTAGCGTCTTTGACCTCGTCACCCTGACCATTGTTGAGGTGTTTTTCCAGGTCTGCCTCGCGGGTGCGTAACGCCGCAAACAGGTTGCCTTCGGCAGTTTCATCAACCATCACGTCCGGCACGATGCCTTTGGCCTGGATCGACTTGCCGCTGGGGGTGTAGTAGCGGCTGGTGGTGATCTTGAGGGCCGCTGTGGGGCAGTTGTCCATGCGGAACGCTGAATCCAGGCAAACGGCCGTTTGCACCGAACCCTTGCCAAAAGTCTGGTTGCCCAACAATTGGGCGCGTTTGTGGTCTTGCAAGGCACCCGCCACAATCTCGCTGGCAGACGCTGAGCCTTCATTGACCAGCACCACCAACGGGACAGTTTTGATCGCACCATGGGTGACCTCTTCCAGGTGCTTGAGCGGATCTTGTCCATTCTGGCGCTGGTAATAACGTGGTGAGGCTTTGTAGGTGAACTTGCTCTCCGGCAATTGGCCATTGGCAGAGACCACCGTCACGTTGGCTGGCAAAAAGGCGGCAGAGATTGCTACTGCCGCGTCCAGGTAGCCACCCGGGTCATTCCGTAAATCCAGCACAAGACCTTTCAGCTTGGGGTCTTGTTTGTAAATGTCTTCAACTTTGCGGGCAAAGTCAGCCACGGTGCGTTCCTGGAATTGGCTGATGCGCACCCAGCCATAACCTGGCTCGATCACTTTGGCCTTCACGCTTTGTGTTTTGATTTCTTCCCGGATGATGGTGACCGGGAAGGTGCGGTTTTCATCTTTGCGGAAGATGCTCAGGTTCACTTTGGTGTTGGGCTCGCCCCGCATGCGTTTCACGCCTTCATTCAGCGCCATACCTTTCACGGGGGTGTCATCAATTTTCACGATCAGGTCATTGGGCTTGAGTCCAGCTCGGTAAGCGGGGGAGTCTTCAATGGGGGATACCACCTTGATCAAGCCGTCTTCTTGAGAAATTTCAATGCCAACACCGACAAATTTGCCTGTGGTTCCTTCGTTGAAGTCTTTCAGCGCTTTTTTGTCCAGGTAGACCGAGTGCGGGTCAAGCCCAGCCACCATGCCAGCGATGGCATCGGTGATCAGTTTTTTCTCGTCCACGGGCTCGACATAGTTGGTTTTGATCATGCCAAAAACAGCCGCCAGTTGCTGGATCTCCTCCAATGGCAAAGGAGCCAGCGCACCACGTGCCACGGTTTGCAGTGACACCGTGGTCAAGGCCCCGGCAAACACGCCGACCGAGACCCAGCCAGCGACTTTCAATTTATGACCCATGGTGTTTCCAGCGCTTATGAGCGAGTTGATTCGAGAAGTTGGACCCTGCGCAGGCCGCAGTGTTCCCAGTAGAGCATGAAAAAATCAGTTTTTTCCTTGTGCCGCTACTGCTGCCGCAGCTTTGGCTGCCGCCTCGGCATCACCCAGATAGTAGTGGCGAATCGGTTTCAGGTCGTCATCCAGCTCGTAAACCAGGGGAATGCCATTGGGGATATTCAGACCAACGATGTCGTCGTCTGAAATGTCGTCCAGGTATTTCACCAGTGCACGAATCGAGTTGCCATGGGCTGCAACCACCACCCGCTTGCCGAGCTTGATGGCTGGGGCCAGGGCTTCGTTCCAGAACGGCATGACGCGGGCCACGGTGTCTTTCAGGCATTCAGTCAGGGGGACTTGATCTGGTTGCAGTTTGGCGTAGCGCAAGTCATTGCGTTCACAACGTGCATCGGTGGCTTCCAGTGCCGGTGGTGGGGTGTCATAGCTGCGGCGCCAGATCAGCACTTGCGCATCGCCGTATTGTTTGGCCATATCGGATTTGTTCAGACCTTGTAAGGCACCATAGTGGCGTTCATTCAAGCGCCAGCTGTTCACTACCGGCAACCAGGTGCGGTCCATTTCATCAAGGACATGCCACAGGGTGCGGGTGGCGCGTTTGAGCACACTGGTGTAGGCCACATCAAACTCATAGCCTTCGGCTTTGAGCAGGCGACCGGCATTTTTGGCTTGCTCCAGGCCGGTGGGTGTCAGATCAACATCGGTCCAGCCGGTGAAGCGGTTTTCAAGGTTCCAGGTGGATTCGCCATGGCGAATGAGTACAAGTTTGTGCATATTGAGAGTCAGGGTATCGTAGACGGTTGAGTTCAGGGTGCCAGTACATTCTAAAATGCGCGGCTTGGCTCAAGCTTAACTTCTCAAGGATTCTCAATTGAAATTTATTCTCGACAACTGGATGTTGATCCTCGTGGCCCTTTCCGCTGGCGGCATGCTGCTGTGGCCGATGATCAACGGCGCAGGTCCCGGGGCACTGACGGTGGATGGTGCGGTGCAACTCATCAACCGTGAGAAAGCGGTGGTCATCGATATTTGTGAACCCGCTGAATTTGCGGTGGGACACGTGGCGGGGGCCAAAAACATTCCCATGGGGCAACTCGAAGGCAAATTGGCTGGCGCGGTCAAAAACAAGGCCTTGCCGTTGATTCTGGTCTGTCAGTCGGGTGCACGCAGCAGCCGTGCGCTGGGTATTGCCAAAAAACTCGGCTTCGAGAACGTGCAGTCACTCTCGGGTGGTCTGGGTGCCTGGCGCACCGCCAATTTGCCGATTGAAAAAGCCTGAACCTCTGAAAGTACCTTATGCAAGCTGTCAAGATGTACACCACCGCTGTTTGCCCCTACTGCATTCGTGCCAAACAACTGCTCAAAGCCCGTGGTGTTGAGCAGATTGAAGAAATTCGCATTGACCTGAACCCCGCTGAGCGTGATCAGATGATGGCCATTACCCAGCGCCGCACCGTGCCACAAATCTTTGTGGGCAGCACCCATGTGGGTGGCTGTGACGATTTGGTGGCGCTGGATGCCAAGGGCGGTTTGCTGTCCTTGTTGCAAGCTGCCTGAGTTATTTTCCCGATTTTTTAACTGAAAGACCCCCATGGCTGAAAACCAAGACCCCATTTTCCAAATTCAACGCGTTTACCTCAAAGAGTCTTCACTGGAACAGCCCAATTCACCAGCCATCCTGCTCGAACAAGAGCAGCCCACCGTGGACATCCAGCTGGGCGTGAATGCAGCCCCTGTGGCTGAAGGGGTATTTGAAGTGGTGGTGACCGCCACCGTGCAGACCAAAATCAAGGACAAAACGGTATTTCTGGTGGAAGCCAGCCAAGCCGGCATCTTTGAAATCCGCAATCTACCGCAAGAACAAATGGGTCCAATCATGGGTATTGCCTGCCCACAAATTGTCTATCCCTACCTGCGTGGCAATGTGGCTGACCTGATCCAGCGCGCCGGGTTCCCCCCCGTGCACCTGTCTGAAATCAACTTCCAGGCCATGTACGAGCAACAGCAATCTGCACAGGCAGAACCCACTCTGCCTCAGTAATTTCAAAGCCTTTTGGTGCTCTGGAGCTTATGGATAGTGTGTAAGCAGCTATGAAAATCATTGTGCTTGGTGCGGGTGCATGGGGGACTGCGCTGGCTGTCAGTGCACAGCGCACCGGGCATCAGGTGACCCTTTGGGCGCGTGATGTGGCGCTGGTACAAACCATGCAAACCCGGCATGAAAACCTGCGTTATCTGCCCGGGGTGGTTTTGCCCGATGGCTTGAGCTTCAGTGCCACCCCTGTCAACTTGTTGAATGCCGGGTTGGCGCAAGCTGACCTGGTGGTCATCGCCACGCCTATGGCCGCCCTGCGTCAGATGTTGACGGCAGTGGCTGCCTGCCGCGCCCCGGTGGCTTGGTTGTGCAAGGGTTTTGAGGCCGCTTCTTCTGAAGGTTTTGGCCTTCTAGCCCATGAAATACAAGCGCAAGTAGCTCCTGATTTAAGAGCTGGCGTACTCAGTGGCCCGAGTTTTGCACTCGAGGTGGCGCGTGGCCAACCAACCGCCTTGGTCGCGGCCAGTGTGCATACATCGGTACGCTCGGCACTGGTGGCGGCCTTTCACAGCCCAACGCTGCGGGTCTACGCCAATGAGGACATCGTCGGGGTGGAAGTGGGTGGCGCGGTGAAAAACGTGCTGGCCATTGCCACCGGTTTGTGTGATGGCCTGCAATTGGGTCTGAACGCCCGTGCCGCCCTGATCACCCGGGGTTTGGCTGAAATGACCCGGCTCGGGCTGGCTTTGGGCGCACAGGCCACCACCTTCATGGGTTTGAGTGGTCTGGGCGACCTGGTGCTCACCGCCACCGGTGACCTGTCACGTAACCGTCAGGTTGGTTTGTCACTGGCACAGGGGCACAATCTGAGTCAGGCCACGGCGGCTTTGGGCCATGTGGCCGAAGGTGTGTACAGCGCCCGCACGGTGGTGCAGCGCGCTGCCCAGGTTGGCGTTGAAATGCCGATTGCCCAAGCCGTGGTGGCTTTGCTGGATGCTCAGTTGACCCCGGTGCAAGCGGTGGCCGCGCTGATGGGGCGTGAACCTACCCAAGAGCAGGCCGTGCAAGCCGTATTAACCTGAATTTTTGAGCCATTGGAGCTTTTGACATGACTGCACATTCTGATTTTTCACCCGCCATGGTGGCGGAACTGGCCAGCGCCGATGTGGCCCGTGCCCTGCTGGAAGACGTGGGTGCGGCCGATTTGACGGCGGGCCTGGTGAACCCGCAGACCCGTGCCACGGCCCGGGTGCTGGCGCGTGAATCGGCCGTGATTTGTGGTCAACCCTGGGTGCAGGCCGCGGTGCTTGCGCTGGATCCCACGGCGCAGATCATCTGGCATGTGCCTGAAGGCCACCGCTGCCAGGCGGATCAACAGGTATTTGAAATCCATGGGCAGGCGCGTGCGCTGCTGACAGCGGAGCGCACCGCACTGAATTTTCTGCAACTGCTCAGTGCCGTGGCCAGCAAGACCCATGATTTTGTGCAAGCGGTGCGCGATGTGCCAGGGGCCAAAGCGCGGATTGTCGACACACGCAAAACGCTGCCCGGGCTGCGGCTGGCGCAAAAATACGCGGTGCTTACCGGTGGCGGCACCAACCACCGCCTGGGTTTGTACGACGCGGTGCTGATCAAGGAAAACCACATTGCGGCTGCCGGTGGCGTGACGGCTGTGCTGAAGCTGGCCGCGCAGGTGGCCCCACAAGCCAAGTTTGTTGAAATTGAAATTGAAACCCAGGAGCAGCTCCGTGAGGCGCTGGAGGCGGGGGCCGACATGGTGCTGCTGGACAACATGAGCCTGGCCCAGTTGCACGAAGCGGTGAGCCTGAACGCCGGGCGTGCGATTCTGGAAGTGTCCGGTGGGGTCAACTTGTCCACGGTGCAGGCGATTGCGGCTACAGGCGTGGATCGTATTTCGATCGGGGCTTTGACCAAAGACGTGAAAGCCATTGATTTTTCAATGCGTTTTATGCCTGAAGCGCTTGAAAATCAAGCATAAGCAGCTTTTAAATTTATAGCAAGGAAGGCACATGACAAACACCTTGAAAGAAGTCGACTACGAGCAGCCACAAGCCGCGGGTGACGGTGGTGTCTGTGCCACCAAACACGCCTGGGCGCGGGTTCCGGTAGAACCCAGCCCGGCCGAGAGGGCTGCCCTCAAAGACCAGATTCGTCGGCTCTTGAAAGAAAAAAACGCGGTCATGGTGTCGCACTACTACGTGCACCCCGACCTGCAAGACCTGGCCGAAGAAACCGGCGGGCTGGTGAGTGATTCGCTGGAAATGGCGCGTTTTGGCCGCGATCACGCCGCGCAAACCCTGGTGGTGTCAGGCGTGCGCTTCATGGGCGAAACCGCCAAGATTTTGTCGCCCGAAAAACGCGTGCTGATGCCCGATCTGGAGGCCACCTGCTCACTCGACCTGGGCTGCCCAGTCGATGCATTCAGCGCCTTTTGTGATGCCCACCCGGATCGCACGGTGGTGGTTTACGCCAACACCAGCGCCGCCGTCAAGGCTCGGGCCGACTGGCTGGTGACCTCCAGTTGCGCCCTGGAGATCGTGCAAGCCCTGAAAGACAAGGGTCACAAAATCCTGTGGGCACCAGACCGGCACTTGGGCGGCTACATCCAGCGCGAGACCGGGGCCGACATGTTGATGTGGAACGGCTCCTGCATCGTGCACGACGAGTTCAAGGCCTTCGAGCTGGAAGGTTTGATGCGCGAACACCCGCAAGCTAAGGTGCTGGTGCACCCCGAGTCTCCCGCCCACGTGGTGGCGCTGGCCGATGCGGTGGGTTCGACCTCGGCCATTCTGAAAGCCGCACGGGAGATGGATGCGCAGGAATTCATTGTGGCCACCGACAACGGCATGATGCACAAGCTGCGAACGCTCAACCCCGGCAAGCTGTTTCTGGAAGCCCCAACCGCCGGCAACAGCGCCACCTGTAAAAGCTGCGCCCATTGCCCCTGGATGGCCATGAACGGTCTGGCCGATGTGGCCCGGGTGCTGGCAACCGGGGCCAATGAAGTGCGGGTTGACCCCGCCCTGATTCCCCGTGCGCGCCAGCCGATTGACTGCATGCTGGCCTTCACTGCCGCCCTCAAAGGTGGCCATGATGCGGGCAGCCTGGTGCCGCAGATCGGCGCAGCTTAGCGGGGCGTTTTTAGCGCCCGCGCATGAACAATGCATCAAGCTCGCGCAAGCTCATTGGCCGCCAGGTTGGGCGGCCATGGTTGCATTGATCGGCGCGTTCGGTGGCCTCCATCTGGCGCAGCAAGGCGTTCATTTCTTCCAGACTCAGGCGGCGGTTGGCCCGCACCGCACCGTGGCAGGCCATGCTGCCGAGCAGCTCGTTGTGGGCGCGGGCAATCACCGTGCTGGCCTCATGCTGGCCCAGCTCGGCCAGCACGCTGCGCGCCAGTTCTACCGCATCGCCTTGCGCCAAAGTGGTTGGCACGGCGCGTACCGCCAGGGTTTTGCCTGAAAAAGGCGTGATGTCCAGGCCCAGCAGTTGCAGCGTGGCACTGTGGGCTTCGGCGGTGGCCACTTCCAGCGCTGTGGCGGCAAAGGTGGCCGGAATCAGCAGCGGCTGGCTGGGCAGGGCGGTTGCCGCCGCGTTGGCTGCAGCCCATTGGGTTTTGAGCCGCTCGTAAACAATACGTTCGTGGGCCGCGTGCATGTCCACCAGCACCAGGCCCTGGGCGTTTTCCGCCAGGATGTAGATGCCTTTGAGCTGGCCGATGGCCCGGCCCAGCGGCCAGTCGCCTTCGGGCAGGGGGGCTTCTGATCGGGCTGGTTCAGGTGTTTGCCAAGTTTGCGCCGCTTGCGGCATGGCGGGTGGTGTGGGTTTGCTGGTGTCTGGCGCGGTCTGGCTGATCTGCCAGAGGGCACCCAGGTCACTCACCCGGTGGCCCATCGGAGCTTCAAAATGCATAGCTGCTTGCGCATAGCTTGTCTGCGCTAGAGGCTTGTTTGGCTCATCAACTGGGGGCGCTACGGTGTGCACTGGCTGGGCGCTGGCCTGCGGCTGCGGGGCGGGCGGGGTTTGCCCGGCGCGTGGTGCGGCCAGCGCCGCTTCCACCGCATGGCGCACCGCCTGGTGCACCTCACGGCTGTCGCGAAAACGCACCTCGATCTTGGTCGGGTGTACGTTCACATCGACCCGCGTTGGGTCAAGCTCGACATACAGCGCATACACCGGCTGGCGCTGGCCGTGTAACACGTCTTCGTAGGCGCTGCGGCCGGCGTGGGTGATGACTTTGTCGCGCACAAAGCGGCCATTCACATAGCAGAACTGCAAGTCAGAGCGGGCGCGGGCGGCATCCGGGATACCGGCGCGGCCCCAGACTTTGATGACTGGGGCGTAATCAGGCCGACCGGGTGCGGCGCTGGTGGAGAAATCGACCCAGACCGAGCGCTCGACAAACTCGCTGCCCAGCACGTCGGCCAGGCGCTGCTCCAGCGCGGGCAAGCTGTTGCGCTCACCACAGCGCCGCCATTGCTCGACCAGTTTGCCGTCGGCCCAGATGGCAAAACCGACATCGGGCCGGGCCAGTGCGTGGCGGCGCACGGCCTCCACACAATGGGCTTGTTCGGTGGCATCGGTTTTCAGAAACTTGCGCCGCGCCGGGGTCGAGAAAAACAGCTCTTTGACCTCGACCGTGGTGCCCAGGGCACGTGCCACGGGTTTGAGCTCACCCGTCTGGCCTTCCAGAAGATAAGCATGATTTTGGCCTGTAGCCCTTGATAACAATGCGCAATCAGCAATCGAATTGATAGCGGCCAGGGCCTCGCCGCGAAAACCCATGGTGGCGACCGATTCCAGGTCGGTCAGGTTGCCGATCTTGCTGGTGGCGTGGCGTTTCAGGGCAATCGGCAGCTCGTCGGGCAGGATGCCGCAGCCGTCGTCTTCCACGCTGATCAGGCGCACGCCCCCGGCAACCAAGCGCACGGTGATCTGGCTGGCACCGGAGTCGAGCGCGTTGTCAACCAGTTCGCGCACCACCGAGGCCGGGCGTTCCACCACTTCGCCGGCGGCGATCTGGCTGATCAGCTCGTCGGGCAGTTCACGGATTGGGCGGCGCGGTGGGGTTGGGTTATTCATTGTCGAAGGTTTCAAGCAGGGAGGCGGGTTGGGTCGGGTCAAGCGGGGCCGGCAATTCTTCCACATCGCGCAACTTGCGCTGGATGGCCCGGGTGCGCACGCCAACTTCGTTGAACTTGGCGGCGGCAGTGTCGATGGATTTTTTGGTGGCTTCGACAATTTCGCCAAATTTGTTGAATTCGTTTTTCACCGAGCCCAGCAGGCTCCAGACTTCGGACGAGCGACGTTCTATCGCCAGCGTCTTGAAGCCCATTTGCAGGCTGTTCAACATGGCGGCCAGGTTGGCCGGGCCGGTGATCATGACACGGCAGTCGTTCTGGATGGCTTCGACCAGGCCGGGGCGGCGGATCACCTCGGCAAACAGGCCTTCGGTGGGCAGGTACAGAATGGCAAAGTCGGTGGTGTGGGGTGGCGACACGTATTTGCTGACGATTTTTCTGGCCTCCAGCTTCATCGAGGTCTCGAACGCATTGCCAGCCTGGGCAATGGCCCCTTTGTCGGCGCTGTCATAAGCATCCATCAGGCGCTGGTAGTGCTCCACCGGGTATTTGGAGTCAATCGGCAGCCAGACCGGGTGCTCGTCCTGCTTGCCGGGCAGGCGGATGGCAAATTCCACCAGCTCGTTGCTGCCGGGCACGGTTTTGACGTTTTTGCCGTATTGGTCGATGGTCAGCACGTTTTCGATGATCGCGCCCAACTGCATTTCGCCCCAGGTGCCGCGTGATTTCACGTTGGTCATGACTCGTTTCAGGTCGCCGACACTGGCCGCCAGCGATTTCATTTCACCCAGGCCGTTTTGCACCTGCTCCAGTCGTTCGCTGACCAGTTTGAAGGATTCGCCCAGACGCTGCTCCAGCGTGGCGTGGAGTTTTTCGTCTACGGTGCGGCGCATTTCTTCCAGCTTGGTGGTGTTGTCCTGCTGAATCGCGGCCAGGCGCTCGTTGAGTGCCACGCGCAGTTGCTCGGCGCTTTGCTGGCTGCCTTGCACCAGGCCACTGAGCTGTTGTGACACTGATTCTTGCAGGGCCGAGAACTGGTGTTTGATCTGGTTGCTGTTGCTCTCCAACTGGTCTTTCAACGCGCCTGACATGACTCCGAGCTGGGTATTGATGTCGATTTTGAGGGACGTGAGTGTTTGGCGGGTGGTGTTGCTCAGGGTCTCAAAGCGTTCCTGAAGACGGGTCTCAAACCCGCCCAGGCGCTGCTCCAGCTTGCCCTCAAAACCCTGAAAAGCCGTGAGTAACTCGGTGCGGCCATGGCGCGACTCGGCCACGGTTTGCGTCAGCTTGTCGTCGATGGCCAGGCGCTGGGACTCCAGGCTGGCCGTGGTGGCTTGGGTGAAGCCGCGCATTTGCTGTGCCATGCCATCGAGTGCCCCCTCATTTTTGGCTACGGCTTGTAAGGTGGCACGGGCGGAATGCTCCAGCGCATCCAGCCGCAGCAGCAGTTCAGCCGGTGCTTGTGGCCTGGGCTTGCGCAGCAGCCACACCAGGTTCAGCAGGATAAGCACACACATGCCAAGGAGAAGAAGCTGGAGCAGAGTGTCTTGCATGGACAGATGGGGCGGGTGAGATGTGGATCGGTGAATCAGTGTTCAGACTGATATGAGGTATTCATATGGCTGTAGTACTTATGAAATAAGCGTAACTAGCTATAAATTGAATAGTAAAAAAGCCCTTTAAAAGGCAGCGTACTTTAAACCCAAAAACGCGCTGGCGCATCCCTCACTTTCGTGAGCAGATGCGCCAGCGCGTGGATCATGGCGGCTTGTGCCGCCTTTTAATCAGGGGCGGGCAGTTTAGCCTGCTGGCTTGTTTGCGGGCGGCCTTTGACAGGTTCTGGCGCGATGGATAAGGTTATTCAAATCAAGCCAGCGACCGAGGCCAACAGGTAGCCGATCAGGCAAGAGGTACTGACCCCAATCAGCCCAGGCAGGATGAAGCTGTGGTTGATCACATACTTGCCGATGTGTGTGGTGCCCGAGCGGTCAAATTGGATGGCAGCCAGGTCACTGGGGTAGGTGGGCAGGATGTAGTAGCCGTAAGAGGCTGCCGCAAAGGCCACGATGTAGCCGGGTGGCACACCAATGGCCAGACCCACCGGCACCATGGCACTGATGGCGGCAGCCTGTGAGTTCACCAGCTTCGATACCAGCAGCAAGGCAATGGCATAAGTCCAGGGTTGGGTTTTGACCAGTTCGGTCAGGGCGGCTTTGAGTGCGGGCAGGTTGGATTCAAACACGGTGTCGGCCATCCAGGCGATACCAAACACGGCGACGACCGCAATCATACCAGCGCGGAATACCTCGGTTTTGCCAATGGTGGAAGGGTCGGTTTTGGTGAACAAAATGATCAGCGCACCGGCCAACAGCATGAACATCTGGATGTTCAGCACCATGTTCAGTGGCTTGCCATCAATCAAGGGGCGCAGCCCAGGATAAGCACCCATGATGGCCACCACGGCAATCGCACCCAGGAAAATCCACATGGCCGTCCATTGGTCGCGGCTCAGGGTTTTGTTCATCAGCGTTGTGCTTTCGCCGTAGATGATTTGGCGTTGTGCCGGGTCAGCAATCCGTTGCTGGAATTCTTCGTCTTTGTCCAGATCTTTGCCGCGGAACCAGCTGAAGATGCCAATCATGAGCACCCCCGTCAGTGTGGATGGGATCGTGATCGACAGCACCTGAACAAAATCAATCACATGCTCACCCACCGGTGCTTTGGCCAGGAAAGCCACCAGCGACACCACCGCGACGGAGACCGGGCTGGCCAGAATACCCATCTGGCTTGAAATGGACGCGGCCGCCATCGGGCGTTCGGGGCGGATGTTGTTCTTGATGGCAATGTCATAAATGATGGGCAGCATGGTGTAAACCACATGGCCGGTACCACACATGATGGTCAGAAGGCAGGTGGTGAACGGTGCCAGGATCGATACATATCTGGGGTTGCGGCGCAGCAGTTTTTCTGCGCCTTTGAGCATCACCTCCAACCCGCCAGAGGCTTGCAGTGTGGCGGATGCCGCCACCACGGCAATGATGGTCAGCATCACGTCAACCGGTGGTTTACCAGGCTTCAGCCCAAAGACAAAGGTCATGATGACGATGCCAATGCCGCCTAACAAGCCTAGGGCAACGCCACCTTTTCGAGCGCCATAAAACAGGCAGATCAGAACCACTGTAAGTTGCAGAAAGATGTCCATAGTTAACTCCTTCAAGAAGACTTGATTGTATTTTTGACAAGGGTAAACCCTGGATAGGCATTCGCTGCTTGATTGACCTATATCAGAAAAGTGCCAAAAATTTCAGGATGCATATTTGAATATCATTATGTAAAAAATAAAGGGTGATAAGCATGCCCATCCAGCAGATGGACCTGGTGTCATTCACCGAGATGACACCAAGCTTGCCGGATTTTCCATTGCTCGCACCATTCGGGAAATTGTTCGGCGGGCATGGGCTTGGCAATGCCATAACCCTGGGCCATCCGGCAGCCTAGCTGAACCAAGGCTGCGCCGTGGGCCATGGTTTCCACGCCTTCGGCTATCACCCCCCGGTTGAACGACTTGGCCAACTGGACCACACTTTGCACAATGCTCAGGTCGTCCGGGTTGTCAAGCATGCCGCGGACAAAACTCTGGTCGATCTTGAGCAGGTTCACTGGCAGTTTGCGTAAATAGGTCAGTGACGAATAACCCGTACCAAAATCGTCCAGAGAAAACTGGATGCCCAATTCTCTGCAGCGCATCAAGGTGGTTACGGCCATGTCCATGTCGCGAATGGCCGCCGTTTCCAGGACTTCGAGTTCGATGTGGGACGGTGATACATCGGGTTGCTGTGCCAATGCTTGTTGCAACTGGGTATAAAAATTGTTGCTCAGCAGGTGGTTGGCACTGACGTTGGCGCTGACATGGAGGCTGTACCCCTGATGCTGCCAAATGGAGGCCTGCTTCAGCATGGTCTTGATGACCCATTCACCAATGGGGGTTTCCAGCGCACTGCCATCGATGTCTGGCAGGAACTGCGCGGGTGAAACCAGGCCGTGAACCGGGCTTTGCCAACGCAGCAGGGCCTCAACCCCCACAATGTCACCATTGATCAGGTCCACCTTGGGTTGGTAATACAGGACAAATTCATTCTGATCGAGTGCTTGGTGCAACTTTGCAAGATACAGGCGGTGCTGTTGGGCCTGACGGTTACTTTCTGGATCAAACAGGTGGAAGCGATTGCGCCCTTCTTCTTTGGCCAGATACATGGCCTGATCTGCATGGCGCAGCAAGGTGTCTGCATCTACCTGGTCATGCGGGTACAGACTGACACCCATGCTGGCAGTGATGCTGACGGGGGTGGCCCCCAGAACCACCGGAAGGTTTACTGCGGCGAGCACGCGCTTGAGCAATCGTTCACATTCCTGCAGGTCTGCAATGTCGGACAGCAGCAGGACAAACTCGTCTCCGCCCAGGCGCGCCAAGGTGTCGTCCGCACGCAAAATTTGTTGAAGATTGGCAGCCACGCCCACCAGCAATTGGTCACCTTGTGTTGGACTGTGTTTGTCGTTGATGACCTTGAATTCATCCAGATCGAGAAAACACACGGCCAAAGAACGACCAAGCCGGTTGGCACGGGTGATGGCCTGATCCAGCCGCCGCGAAAGCAGGTGCCGGTTGGGTGATCCGGTCAGTGGGTCATAGTGGGCAATGCGGTCCAGTGCGGCTTCTTGTGCCTTGATCTGGCTGATGTCCCAGAACACGCCAATGTAATGCTGGATGTTGCCTTGCGCATCAGGTACTGCTGAGATGGACAACATCTCAGGGTAAATTTCGCCGCACTTGCGTTTATTGAAAATTTCGCCGCGCCAGACTCCATGCGTGTGAATCGAGTGCCATATCTCTTCGTAGAAGTCTGGCCCGTGCCGCCCTGATGACAGCAGTCGGGGAGACTGCCCTTGCGCTTCGGATAGGGTGTAACCAGTAATCCGTGTAAAAGCCGGGTTGACGCGGGTGATGATCCGGTCAGGGCTGACCATCATGATGCCTTCGTAGCTGCTTTCAAATACGGTGGCCGCTTCCTTTTGTGCCAACTCTGCTTGTTTTCGCGCGGTGATGTCCTTTGAAATACCAAACAGTCCGACGACTTGTCCTTGGCTGTCTTTCACGGGCCCCTTGGTGACCAGGAAGGCCATGGGTTGAGCTCCGTGGCGGGTGACCGTTTCTTCATGGGTGTCGGTCTTGCCCGCAGCCATGATGGCTCGGTCGATGTTGATCAGGTTTTGGGCTGTTTCGGGTGGAAAAATGCTGCTGTCATCTTGGCCGATGATGGCCGTTGCTGCTTGACCAACCACTTGAGCGCCCGCGTCGTTGATCAGCAGATATCGGCCGGATATGTCTTTGACAAAAACGGCATCGGAGGTTCCTGACACCACCGCATTGAGCAGGGCACGCTGGGCATCCGCTCTGCTGAGCGAGTTGCGCAACATGTCGCTCAGAATGCTGACGGCCAGGCCATTGCTGATCAGGAAAACCCACTGCAGCCGGTCGAGGGCGCTGTTGATGACAAAGCTGTTGCGAGGTGGCAAAGCCATGTAAAGCACGATCACCGCGGAGACGGCTGTCGCCAGGATACCGGGCCAGATTCCTCCCAGCAAGGCGCTGATGATGATGGGCAGCATCAGCATGATCATCAAGGATTCGTTGCTGATGGTCTTGGAGATGGCGACCCACACCATCAGCAGGCTCAGGGGTAAAGCCACAGCAAAAACGTAGCTCGACCAGTGTGTTGACGTGCGGGAAATACTTCCTAAAGACAGGGCGTGTTCGCGTGCGTCTTTCAGAGATGCCGTTTGGTCTGGCACGGCTCTCAGGGCCATAAAAAACAGGGCGCTGGAAACCGTCACGTAAAAAATACCCTTGGCCGTGGAAAGCCAGACCATGGCGCTCACATCGGTGTAGCTTGTGAGTAGTTCATCGGATAAAAATATCCATGCGAGCGAAAGCATCGCATAGGCTGTAGTGGCTAATAGGACAAAGTGTGTTCGTGAATGCGTTCCCATGTTCCCCTGACATCAGAAGTAGCGCACATCATCAGCCCTTTTTGTGCATCGTTGGCTGAAATTTCCGGGGGTGAATGTGATTATTTTTTCAGTCCACAAGATGCACGGATAATTCAGGCCATGGATATTATTATGACTCTTCTGGATTTCATTTTGCACGTGGACAAACACCTTGAAGTGTTTGTCCAGTCCTATGGTGCCTGGGTGTATGCCTTGCTGTTTTTGATCATCTTTGTGGAAACGGGTGTGGTTGTCATGCCGTTTCTGCCGGGTGATTCGCTGCTCTTCGTGGTGGGCGCGATGTGTGGCGTCGGGCTGATGAGTTACCCGGTTTCAGTGGGCTTGCTGCTGGCGGCGGCCATTTTGGGCAACCAGTCCAACTACACCATTGGGCGCTTCTTTGGCCCCAAGGTGTTCCAGTGGGAGGATTCGCGCTGGTTCAACAAAAAGGCGTTTGATCAAGCCCACGCGTTTTACGAGAAATACGGCGGCATCACCATTGTGGCGGCACGCTTCATGCCGTTTTTGCGCACCTTTGCACCATTTGTGGCAGGTGTGGCGCAAATGACGCGCAGCCGGTTCAGCTTTTATGACGTGCTGGGTGGCACGCTGTGGGTGGGCGGCATCGTCACCGTGGGTTATTTCTTTGGCAATATCCCGTGGGTGAAGATGCACCTAGACAAAATCATCTGGGCGATGATTCTGATTCCAGGTTTGGTGGTGCTGTTTGGGGCCCTGAAGAGCCGCAAAAAGTCAGTTTAGTTATGGGGGGCGCTATTGCGCAACCCAGCCCCCATCCATGTTCCAGGCCACGCCGCGCACATTGTTGCCCGCAGGTGAGCAGAAGAACACCGCCAGTGCGCCCAGTTCTTCAGGGGTGGTGAATTGCATGGAGGGTTCTTTTTCACCCAGCAGCAGTTTTTGGGCTTCTTCGTTGGACAAACCCAGGGCAGCCGCCTTGGCATCCACCTGTTTTTGTACCAGCGGTGTCAGTACCCAGCCGGGGCAGATGGCATTGCAGGTGACACCGGTGCTGGCATTCTCCAGTGCGGTGACTTTGGTCAAACCGACCACGCCATGTTTGGCGGCCACATAGGCTGATTTTTCTGCTGAGGCCACCAGTCCGTGAACCGAGGCTACATTGATGATGCGGCCCCAGCCAGCAGCCTGCATGGCGGGCAAAGCCAGGCGAGTGGCGTGAAACGCGCTGCTCAGGTTGATGGCGATGATGGCATCCCAACGCTCCGGTGGAAAATTTTCAACGCGGGCCACATGTTGGATACCGGCGTTGTTGACCAGAATATCGACCCGGCCAAATTGTTCTGCCGCAAAAGTGAGCATGGCTTCAATCTCGGCGGGTTGGCTCATGTCGGCACCATGGTAGGCCACCCGGGCACCGAGTGCGGCCACTTCGGCTTTGGGGCCGTCCACATCGCCAAAACCATTGAGTACGATGTTGGCCCCCTGTGCGGCCAAAGCTTTTGCAATACCAAGGCCAATGCCGCTGGTGGAACCGGTGACAAGTGCTGTTTTACCTTTGAGCATGAGTGTTTTCCTTGAGAAAAATAAATGAAACATTCGGCGGTGCGAAAGCCTTGAGCAAAGTTTGAATTAGGATGCTGCCATGCGCCTGACACCTGTCAGCCGCTGACCACCGCATTTCATTATCTCGCCTGTCTTTGGATTGTTTGCTCCATGTTTGAACCCACACTCGAATTTGTCCAGTGCCCTGATCCACAGGGTGGACACCGCATGGCCTACTGGCAGTGGGGCCAGCCCGACAGTGCCCACGTGCTGCTGTGTGTGCATGGCCTGACGCGCCAGGGGCGAGACTTTGATGTACTCGCACAAGCCTTGTGCCAGCGTGCGGCAGCGCTTGGCCAAAGCCTTCGGGTGGTATGCCCGGACGTGGTCGGGCGCGGCAGGAGTGACTGGCTGAAAGACCCGGCGCTTTACCAACTGCCCACTTATGCTGCCGATATGTTGGCACTGATGCAGCAGCTTCATGCTAGTACGGTGGATTGGCTCGGAACCAGCATGGGGGGCTTGATTGGCATGCTGGTGGCCAGTTTGCCCGAGCCACCGGCCTTTGCCAAAATACGCCGTCTGATCCTCAACGATGTGGGCCCGGCGCTTGAATGGCAGGCGTTGCAACGTATTGGCCAGTACCTTGGTCAAACCGGTGTGTTTGAGTCAGAACAGCAGGCGGCAGCTGCCTTGTGGGCCATTTCCAGCAGTTTTGGCCCGCATACGCCTGAGCAGTGGATGGCGCTGACCCGTCCCTTGCTGAAGCCTTTGGGTGACGGCAGTGGACACCTCACCTTGCATTACGACCCGGCCATAGCCGAACCGTTCAAAGCCATCACGCCAGAGTCTGCCGCACAAGGCGAAGCCTTTCTGTGGCAAGCCTATGACCAAATCACGGCCCAAACCTTGCTGACGCGCGGCGCTGATTCTGACTTGCTGTCCCCCCAGACCGCACGAGCCATGACCGAGCGTGGCCCCCAAGCCCGCTTGCTTGAATTTGCAGGTGTGGGGCACGCGCCCACTTTTGTTGCTGACTATCAGGTTCAGGCCGTGATGTCATTTTTATTGGATGCAAGTTTGAGCCCGTCCTGATGAAAAGCCTCTACATCGCCGATCCATCCAACGCCACCCCACATGCTTCTGAAAAAGCGGTATTGCCCGTGGTGGCTGCCACAGCACACAGCTTGCCCGAACAAACGAATGCCTTGGTACGTGCGCGCGCGTTTGCCGAACCCCTGCTGGCCAGCGAATCTCTGGACACCGGCGAAAACATCCTGGCCCACAGCGATGCGGTGGCCGCTATCTTGCGCGGGATTGGCGGCTCTGAAGCCATGCAAGCAGCAGGCTACCTGGTATATGCCTGCGACCACCTGAACAAACCCCAGGAAGTGATTGCCAAAGCCTTTGGTGACAACTTTGCAGCATTGGCCATAGAAACCACCAAACTGGTGCGGGTGCAGCGACACGCCCGCCAAACCCGCTTGGCGGGTGATGCGCCGTCCAATGCCATGGCGCAGACCGCTGCGGTGCAGACCGAAAACGTGCGCAAAATGTTGCTGGCTTTTTCACGTGATTTACGTGTGGTGATGCTGCGACTGGCCTCCCGTCTGCAAACCTTGCGTTATTTTGCAGCGACCAAACGCCCCATTCCCGACGGCCTGGCGGCCGAAGCCTTGCACGTGTTTGCCCCGCTGGCGAATCGACTGGGCATCTGGGAGCTGAAATGGGAGATGGAGGACCTGGCTTTCCGCTTTCTGGAGCCCGATACTTACAAACAGGTAGCCAAGTTGCTGGATGAAAAGCGTGTGGAGCGCGAAGTCTCGGTCGAGCGGATGCGAGCCCAGCTTGAACAGGATTTGAATGCCCATGGCATTGCTGCCAAGGTTTCGGGTCGACCGAAGCACATTTACAGCATTGTGAAAAAAATGCGTGGTAAATCTCTGGGGTTTGAACAGGTGTTTGATGTGCGGGCCATGCGTGTAGTGGTGTCGAATGTGCCAGATTGTTACGGCGCACTAAGCTGGGTGCACAGCCACTTCAACGCCATTGCAGAAGAATTTGACGACTACATTGCAAAACCCAAAGTCAACGGCTACCAGTCCTTGCACACCGTGGTGCGTGATGCCAATGGCCAGCCCACCGAGATTCAAATCCGTACCCAGGACATGCATGAGCATGCTGAAAACGGTGTCGCCGCGCATTGGGCCTACAAGGAGGCGGGGGCCAAAGGTTACGCCGGTGTTTCAGCCAGTGGTGACTATGACAACAAGATTGCGGTGCTGCGCCAGTTGTTGGCCTGGCAGCGTGACCTCTCCAGCAGTCCGAATCAACCGGTGTTGGATGACCACATCTATGTGCTCACGCCCGATGCCGCCATCATTGAGTTGCCACAAGGCGCTACCGCAGTGGACTTTGCCTACAGCGTGCATACCAGTCTGGGCCACCGCTGCCGGGGGGCACGCCTGGACGGTGTCATGGTGCCCCTGCAAACCCCTCTGAAAAATGGTCAGACGGTGGAAATCACCACGGTCAAAGAAGGTGGGCCTTCGCGTGACTGGCTGAACCTGGAACTCGGCTATCTTGTGAGTCACCGCGCCAAAACCAAGGTACGCGCCTGGTTCAACGCTCTGGCCATTGCCGAGACCACCGCCAAAGGCCGTGAAACGGTTGAAAAATTGTTGCAGCGGGAAGGCAAAACCGCCATCAAACTCGAAGACCTGGCGACACAGCTTGGCTTTGCCTCGGCGGATGCTTTGTTTGAGTCGGTGGGCAAAGATGAATTTTCCCTGCGCACCATCGAGCAACTTCTTCGGCCCAACGAACCGGCCCAGTTTGATGCCGAGGCCCCGTTGATCCGTAAGCCACGCAGCGGTGATAACCCCCGTAAGGGTGGCTTGCTGGTGGTGGGGGTGGACTCGCTCATGACCCAAATGGCCAAGTGCTGCAAACCGGCTCCTCCCGATGCCATCGTTGGTTTTGTCACGCGCGGCAAGGGTGTGAGTGTGCACCGCGCCGATTGCAGTAATCTGGCCGAGATGGTGGCCAAAAATGGGGAGCGCCTGATTGATGTCGAATGGGGTTTGAATCAGGCCGCCACGGGTTCGGTCTATCCGGTGGATGTGGCGGTGCAGGCACGGGATCGCACCGGCTTGTTGCGTGACATATCCGAAGTGTTCACCAAAGAAAAGATGAATGTGATCGGGGTACAAACCCAGTCCATCAAAGGTATTGCCTGGATGACCTTCACCGTGGAGGTGTCCGATTCCGGCCGCCTGAACAAGGTGCTCGGCCTGGTGGCCGAATTGCCCGGTGTGAAATCCGCACGTCGCAAGTAAAAACAGCCTCTGGCGCACGTATAACAAGCGCAAGCAGCTATATATTTTGTAGTAAATATTTTCCACGCCCGTATGACCCACACCTTTCTCTGGCACGACTACGAAACCTTTGGCATCCAGACCCGGCGTGCCCGCCCGGCCCAGTTTGCTGCCATCCGCACCGATGCCGAGCTGAACCAGATCGGCGAGCCGATCATGCTGTACTGCCAGCCGGCCAATGACTTCTTGCCCGAGCCCCAGTCTTGCCTGATCACCGGCATCACCCCGCAGGAGTGTCTGGCCAAAGGCCTGCCCGAGCACCAGTTTGCCGCCCAGATTGAGCAAGCCTTGGCCTGGCCCGGCACCGTCGGCGTGGGCTACAACACCATCCGGTTCGACGACGAAATCACCCGCTTCATGTTCTGGCGCAACCTGATCGACCCCTACGCCCGTGAGTGGCAAAACGACTGTGGCCGCTGGGATTTGCTCGACGTGGTGCGCACCGCCTATGCCTTGCGCCCCGAGGGCATCCAGTGGCCGGTGAATGCCGAGGGCAAACCCAGCTTCAAGCTCACCGACCTGACCGCCGCCAACGGCCTGGCGCACGAGTCCGCCCACGATGCCTTGAGCGACGTACATGCCACCATCGCCCTGGCGCGGCTGATCAAAACCGCCCAGCCCAAGCTGTTTGACTTCTGCTTCGGTCTGCACAAAAAAGACCGCGTGCTGGCCGAGCTGGGCTTGCCCGCCACCCTGAGCCACGCCAAACCGTTTGTCCACATCTCCGGCATGTTCGCGCCCGAACGCGGCTGTGTCGCCCTGATGTGGCCGTTGGCCATGCACCCAGGCAACAAAAACGAGCTGCTGGCCTGGGACTTGGCGTTTGACCCGAGCGAGTTGGCCAGCCTGAATGTGGATCAGATTCGCCTGCGCCTGTTCAGCAAAACCGCTGACTTGCCGCAAGGTATGAGCCGCTTGCCGGTCAAATCGGTGCACCTGAACAAATCCCCCATGGTGATGGGCAACCTGAAAGTGCTCAGCCCGGCCATGGCCGAGCGTTGGGGCGTGGACGTGGCCGCGCAACTGCAGCACGCAGCCCGGGCGCGTGACCTGCCCGACATGAGCGCCATCTGGGCCGAGGTGTTCAAGCGCGAAGCCGCTGGCCCGGTTGACCCCGATGAAGATTTGTACGGTGGTTTTGTCAGCAACGCCGACCGCCGCCGCCTCAACGACTTGCGCCAGCGCAGCCCGCAAGAGCTGGCCACCGCTCGCCCGTCCTTTGAGGACGCACGTCTGGCTGAATTGTTGTGGCGCTATCGCGCCCGCAACTTCCCCGCCAGCCTGAGCCCCGAAGAACAGCAGCGCTGGGAAACCCACCGCGCCACCCAGTTGTATGAAGGCGGTGACGGCCGCCTGACTATCGACCAGTTCTTTGAAGAAGTTGACAAACTGGCAGAAACCGCCGACGAACGCGGCGAAGCCATTCTGGGGGCGTTGGTGGACTATGTGGAATCGATGGCCCCGGAGCCGCAATAGGTGTGAGTTCAGACTTCCTGATCCGGTGTCGGCAACAGCTTGATATTCAGGAATTGACAATGGCACTTGTAGGAGCGGCGCAAGCCACGATTGACACTCGCCGATGTTCCTACAACGCCCGGATAAGCAGACACTTGACGTAGCGGAGAACCGCGACAGCGCTGTATAGCTTGGTTTTATATGATGAATTGGCCGCCAGCGCTTATTCTGCAAGCGCAAGAAGCTATTGAGTTTGTAGCGTTTTGGCCTGC
The DNA here is from genome assembly GCF_019973615.1 of Rhodoferax lithotrophicus. Taxonomy (GTDB): domain Bacteria; phylum Pseudomonadota; class Gammaproteobacteria; order Burkholderiales; family Burkholderiaceae_C; genus Rhodoferax; species Rhodoferax lithotrophicus. Next base: position 1,980,496 of record NZ_AP024238.1, read on the forward strand.
TTGAGCGCAGGGTGCAAGAGCCAGGTTGGCCACAAGAGCGAGGGCCGCAGTGAGCGATGGGCTGGAATCAGCAGGGGGTTTGTACGCTGTCAAAGGGCCGGCGGGGGCCGTGTTGTACAGCCGCGAACACCAAGCCCTGCGTGGCTTCAAACTGGTTCGGTTTTGCGCGTGCGCAGGATGGTTTGCCAGCAGATTTGAGCGGGTGTCCCGTTATGATCTGATGCCATCAACGGGGAAAGGCTTTTAATCCCCGATCACCACCGTCTACACAGGCGGTTCAGTCCAACATGGTTTATCTGCCGCGGGAGGTGTTTATGGTTTCTTCGAGCATTGCTGCGCGGCGGATAAACACTGATCGTTAGAGCGCATCATGCGATCGCCTGCCGAATTTCTCGCGCCGAATCGACATGGTTTCGAGGCCGACCCATTCGGCTACGCCGGACTTGCGTGGACGCGGTGGGCCATCGCCCAGAACGTCGCAGGGTTCAACGTTGATCCGGAGAAGCCCCCGACAAGCCAAGATTTGAAATCTCCAATACTCTGGCTGTCACACGCGCATGCGCTATCAGAGGCGGCAGCGAATGTCATTCGAGGTGAGCCGAATTTGGCGCATTTGCCGGTATTCACAAAGGGCGTGTGCCACAGCCAGTACTTTGCGGTGGGTCTGATGCTCGTGGGTTACAGCCTTGAAATCTGCTTAAAAGGCATGTTGATCCTGCGCAAGGGCATTGACACCTACACGGCAGATGAGCGGACGCACAAGCACCACGACTTGGTGCGGCTCGCTGAGTTCGTTCCTGACTTGGACGAGAAAGACAAGGCGACCTTGCGGCTGCTAACGTACTACCTCGTTTGGGCGGGTCGCTACCCAGATCCGGGTTCGGGCCGCGAAGATCAAACTCAAACCATCTTCGCTCTTTCGGAGCGTCATCAGATCGCGGGCAAGGACTTGTTTGCCTTAGCTGCACGTGTGATGGGTTACGTGCGCACTGTCGTAGGCTAGGGGCGTAAATGCGTTCTAACTTTTCAATCGACGCGGACCCACAACAGCAGGAGTCGGCTTCGCCGCGAGTGTTGCTGGTTCGGTCATTTTTGCGATGGACAAGCACCTCCGCATCGTTGTGGCGACTGCCGAATGGAATTTGAGTGCTGGCATGCGACAGCTCAACGGTGTCTACACCCAGCGGCACAACCGCGCCCATGGCCGTGTGGTGCTGCATGTGTTTCAGGGGTGCTTCAAGGCGGTCATCGTGCAGCGCGAGTCCTATCTGCTTGAGCTGGTGCGCTATGTTGTCCTCAATGCAAGACCTTGCCCCAAAGCCGTGCACTTGATCCATCGTGCTTGCTATGTATTTAAGAGCTGTTTGCGCAGTTTTAGAAAGGGCTAGAGGTCAATTTCATCCCAAATTTTCAGTACTCAACGCCTATTGACCGTGCTGATCTAACTCAGGGCGAATGGGGGTTCATGAGCTGAGTCATTACTTTTCATATGAAAAATTGGCCTCTAGTGCTTATGCATCAAGCGCTAGAAGCTATTGAGTTTGTAGCATTTGGCGGACTGCTTGAACGGGTAAAAAGCTCAAGGTAACGCGGCGATCCATGCAGATGCCTGCATTCAACCCGTAGGCGCTGGAGTCAGCTCAGACCTTGATGGCGCGGGTGAGCAGGGTGGATGTGGGGGGCAAAACTGGGCTGTCTGGCATCCATGCGGGAGCTTTTTTAGCCGAGGTTGCCATCAGGTATCCGTAAGGATACACTTAACAGCATGATCACCTTTCACCGCTCAGACGAATTTGACACTTGGCTTGCGGCATTGAAGGACAAGATAGGCCGTGCTCGTATCGCTCTTCGCATCCGCTCTGCCGAGCATGGCAACTTCGGAGACTGTGAACCCGTCGGCGAGGGAGTTTCTGAAATGCGTATTCATTTCGGTCCTGGCTATCGTGTTTATTTCACCCGTCGTGGTGAGGTGCTCTATCTGCTTCTGTTGGGTGGCGACAAGTCTTCGCAGAAGCGCGACATCAAACGCGCCATTGAGATGGCGCGGGCTTTGGACAAGGAGTGAACAATGGCCAAATTTTCCCCATTCGATGCAGCCGACTATCTCGACGATGAAGAAACCATCTCGGAATACATCACCGCTGCGCTGGAAGATTCCAATCCTGATGTATTTTTAACCGCCGTGCGTGATGTGGCTCGCGCCCGTGGCATGGCACAACTCGCTAAAGATGCCGGTCTTGGGCGTGAAAGCCTCTACAAGGCACTTACGCCCGGCGCAAAGCCTCGCTATGACACGATGCTCAAGTTGCTTCATGCTCTCGGCGTAAAGCTCTCCGCTTCCCCCATTCATTCATAAGTTGCCTGCCTGTTCATCATGTGCTAAACCCTGCGGTCGAGTGGAAGCTAAGCGATAAAGCCGTTTCGCGCCCCTCACTTTGAACGTTGGGCAAATCATCTATGCTGATCGCGCTCTACGCCTCAATGATCGGCCGCAACACCCCCAGCGCCAGCGGCAGACTCAGCATACCCAGCACGGTGGAAACCGTGACCAGCGCGGCCACATAAGCCCCGTCATAACCCATGCGGGCCGCCAGCACATAGCAACTGGAGGCGGTGGGCAGGGCTGAAAACATCAGCAAGATGGTAGCTTGTACCGGGTTCAGGGCAAACACCAAGCACAACACCAGGGCCAGCACAGGCATCAGCAAGTGCCGGATCAACAACACTGCCACGCCCAACAATTTGGCGTGGTTCAGCGCCCCTAGTTGCATGCCAGCCCCAGCCGCCATCAAACCCAGCGCCAGGGAGGCCCCGCCAATGCGGGTCACGGTGGGTTCCAGCCAGGTGGGGATGGCAAAGCCGGCCAGGTTGGCCAGCAAGCCGCCCGCCGTGCCGATGATCAGCGGGTTGCGCACCAATTCGCCCAGAAAGCCGCGCTGGCTGTGCCGTGCCATGGGCCACACTGCACCGATATTCATCAAGGGCACACTGACCCCAATCAGCAGGGCAATCACCAGCAGGCCTTGCGGCCCGGCCAGCCGGTCTGCCAGCGCCAGGCCAATGAAGGAGTTGAAGCGAAAGGCAATCTGGGCGCTCGCCGCATGCTGACGCGCTGCGATGTGATGCTTCAAACCCGGCCAGTAGGGCACCGAGTACGCGATGGCAATGCCGCCCAGCCCCAAGGCCCAGCCCGCGCCCACCAGGTTGCTGGCGGCGCTGATGTCCAGCGGGCTTTTCAAAATCGAGTGAAACAGCAGCACCGGGAAGAACAAAAAATACACCAGTTGCTCGACTTGTGTCCACACCGCCCGGTCCAGGGGGGTAAAGCGGCAAATCAGGTAGCCAATCAGGATCAATGAGAAATCAGGGAAGAGCAGTTGCGCAAAGTTCATGAAGCGAGAATAGCAGGCCATGAGCAACGCTGAATCCATACCGTCCATAGTCCCCCCTGATCCACTGATTGACACGTTTGTGGATGCGCTGTGGCTCGAAGAGGGCTTGTCCAAGAACACCCTGGCTGCCTACCGGCGGGATTTGACCCTGTTTGGCACTTGGCTGCAGTCGCAGTCGATGGCGCTGATCAACGTGACCGAGCTGGAGCTCAATGGCTACTTTGCTGACCAGCACGCTAGCACCAAGGCCACCACCGCCAACCGCAGGCTCACCGTGTTCAAGCGTTTTTTTCGCTGGGCCTTGCGCCAGCGCTTGATCACTGCCGACCCCACCCTCAAACTCCAAGCCGCCAAACAGCCGCTGCGTATGCCCAAAACCCTGACCGAGGCGCAGGTCGAGGCCTTGTTGAACGCCCCGGACGTGAATGAAGCGCTGGGGGTGCGCGACCGCACCATGCTGGAGCTGATGTATGCCAGCGGCCTGCGGGTGAGCGAGTTGGTGGAGCTGAAAGTCTTGAACATCAGCCTGAACGACAACGTGCTGCGGGTCTTGGGCAAGGGCAACAAAGAACGCCTGGTGCCGTTTGGTGAGGTGGCTAGTTTGTGGCTGAAGCGTTATCTGGCACAGCCCCGTACGGAACTGCTGGCGGGCCATCAGAGCGAGGCCCTGTTCATTACCTTGCGTGGCAGCACCCCAGGCACCGCCATGAGCCGGGTGATGTTCTGGATGTTGGTCAAAAAATATGCGTTACTGGCAGGGATCACAGCCCCGCTGTCGCCCCACACCTTGCGTCACGCCTTTGCCACCCATTTGCTCAACCACGGTGCTGATCTGCGTGCAGTTCAAATGTTGCTCGGGCATGTGGACATTTCCACCACCACCATTTACACCCATGTGGCGCGTGAGCGCCTCAAGACCTTGCACGCTCAGCACCATCCGCGTGGCTAAGCCATTCAGGCTGTTGCTACCGGGTCATGTTTTCAGCCCAGGCCAGCGCCTGCAGGTGCGCCCAGTTGACTTGGTCGCCAGTGAGTTGCAAAGCCATGGCCGTCTCTGCAAACGCCGTGTCATCTGCACTTTCGCAGGCCAGGGTCAACTGCAAAAAGGGAGCCAGCAGGCCTTTGTTGTACAGCAGGGCATCGGTCACGGTTTGGGGAAGAGAGATTGAAGCCAGGGCCTCTGCCAGCGGGATACCCATCATGGTGTCAAGCAGGGAAAAAATGCCCACGACAAAGGCGTTGTCGCACTCTTCGGGTGATAGCAGTTCGGCAGCCAGTAACTCCATCAGTCGGCCGCGCACCACGGCTGCGCTGCCCACGGCAGGTGAACTTGCACCCACGCTGGCACTGGTCATCAGCAAGGCCGCCCAGCGAAACAGCTTTTTCAAGCCCAGGATCATGACCGCATGTTTGAAGGAGGTCACTTCGCAGCTCAAACCAAAACCTGCTGAATTGATAAATCGCAGCAGGTTGAAAGACAACGTGGGGTCGTGTTTGAGGACTTCTTCAATTTCTGTGGTGCTGGCCTGCTTGCGTACCAGGTTGATCAATTGGATGATGACCGCCTGAGCCGGGCGTATGGTCTGGCCTTTGATCAGCACCGGTTTGGCAAACCAGTAGCCTTGAAACAGGTGAAACCCGAGTGTGTTGGCGTGCTCAAACTGCTCAGCGGTTTCAACTTTTTCGGCCACCAGCTTGGCTGAGGTGGATTGGTTGGCTTGGGCAACGATGGCTTTAAGTTGCGCCACTTCAAGGCGCGACACATCCAGCTTGATGAAACTCGCCAATGTGAGCCAGGTTGAATAGGCCGGGGTCAGCACGGTTTCATCAAAAGCCAGTTTGAAGCCACGCTGGTGGACATTGGCCAGGATTTGCCGGTAGGTTTCAATGTCCTCTGGCTCGGACTGATCCAGTGGCATGGGCGGGATTTCAAGCACCACCCGTTCGGGCTCAATCAATTCCAGATGTCCTGCGGCCAGAGTTTGATGGGTGCAGTTGATGAAAATCAGTTTATGTCCGCTCAAGACTTCGCTGTCGGCACTGGACAATAGATTGAACAGCAGCGCCGCATCACTGGCTGCGGTGAAATCCTGGCGCTTGATGGAGCGGTCAAACAGTTCGTAGCCGACAACACTGTGTTTGGCATCCAGAACGGGTTGGCGAGCAATGGTCAGGATGGCCAAATCTGAAGCCGGGATGTCGGAGAGGATGGGAGTGTTCATCAATGGACGGGAGGTAGGGGTAGAGCATTGGGCTCAGTATGAAGAGCTGCCAATTCGTTTTCCGTAAACCCTGCGGCACGCCGGGCCTGCAGGTTAAAAGGACCTTTGAGTATCGGGGCTTGAAATTGTTGCGCCAGATGGGCATAGGTGGCTACGGGATCCAGCACACGCTGGGCACATAAATACCGGTACCAGCGGTTGCCAATGGCCACATGGCCAATTTCATCGCGCAGGATGATGTCCAGAATAGCTGCACCAGCCAGGTCACCCACCGACACCAGTCGATTGCGCACTGCGGGTGTGGCATCCAGGCCACGGGCTTCCAGCGTGCGTGGCACCAGTGCCAGTCGGGCCAGTACATCCACTTTGGTGCGCTCGGCCATGTCCCACAACCCGTCGTGGGCGGGAAAGTCGCCATAAGCAAAACCCAGGCTGAGCAGATGTTGCTGCAGCAGGTGAAAGTGCAGAGCCTCTTCTTGCGCCACCCGCCACCAGTCCAGGTAAAAATCGGCTGGCATCCCGGCAAAACGCCACATCATGTCCAGCGCCAGGTTGATGGCATTGGCCTCAATGTGGGTGAGTGCATGAATCAGACCGGCCCGGCCTTCGAGGGTGCCCACTGCGCGGGTTTTGAGTCTGGATGGGTGAACCAGTTGTGGCCGTTCGGGACGGCCCGGTAGGTGGGGAGGCTCTGGCAGGATTTCATCCACATCCAGCGGCCAATCGGCTGCTTGCAAGGCGTGTACTTGGGCTGCTTTGTCGGAGGCGGCTTCAATTTGCAACAAGCGCAGGGCTTGCGCACGCAATGAGGCCTGTGGCCGGGAGATGAAAGGGGTGTCGGGGTTGACCGGATGTGTATGCAGCATGGTGTCCCTACAATTCTAGTAACTTGAACCAAAGGATGTTTATGGCAATTTATGAGCTTGAGGGCATGTGCCCCACGGTGGCCGAGTCGGCCTGGGTGGCTGGTAGTGCCGAGGTAATGGGCGATGTGGTGCTGGGCGAAGAGGCCAGTGTCTGGTTTGGTGTAGTGGTGCGCGGCGACACATCGGCCATTCGTATTGGTGCGCGCACCAATATTCAGGACTTGAGTGTGCTGCATTCTGATGTGGGTATGCCTCTGACCATTGGTTCCGGGGTGACGGTTGGCCACAAAGCCATGTTGCATGGGTGTACGGTGGGGGATGACAGCCTGATCGGCATTGGGGCGGTGGTCCTCAATGGTGCCAAAATCGGCAAAGGTTGTTTGGTGGGGGCGGGGGCTTTGGTGACCGAGGGCAAAGAGTTTCCTGACGGCTCAATGATCATCGGCAGCCCTGCCAAGGCGGTACGCCAGCTCACAGCCGAGCAGTTGCAGGGCCTGCGCCAGAGCGCTGACCATTACGTGGCCAATGCCCAGCGTTTCAAAACCAGCCTGAGCAAAATTGCCTGAAGTCCAGGCCTTCTTTTTTTAATTCACGGGTGAAATCACTTGTCTGAAATTCATAAATTCATCTTTGACGGCCTGCCCGTGCGCGGAGCCGTGGTGCGTCTGACCGATGCCTGGACCGAAATTTTGCACCGTCGCGCCAGTAACACGACACACGGCGCGTATCCGCTGCCAGTGCAGTCCTTGTTGGGTGAGATGACGGCAGCGGCGGTGCTGATGCAGTCCAACATCAAGTTCAATGGTTCGCTCATCGTGCAGGTGTTGGGTGACGGTCCGGTCAAACTGGCGGTGGTGGAGGTGCAAAGCGATTTTTCCTTGCGGGCGACGGCCACTGTTCATGGAGAGGTCAGCCCGCAGGCCACTCTGAGCCAGTTGGTGAATGTGGGCCATGAAGGTCGCTGCGCCATCACGCTGGACCCCAAAGACCGTCAGCCCGGTCAGCAACCCTATCAAGGTGTGGTGCCGCTGTATGGTGATGCCCACGAAAAGCTGGAGGTATTCAGCGACGTGTTGCAGCATTACATGCTGCAAAGTGAGCAGCTGGATACCACCCTTGTCCTGGCTGCGGATGACAAGGTTGCCGCAGGCTTGCTGATTCAGCGCCTTCCCATGGCCGGTACGGGCAATTTGGCCGGCACGTCCCGGACGGCTGATGAAGACCAGATAGGCATCAATGAACACTACAACCGTATTGCCATGCTGGCTGCCAGCCTGAAGCGTGAAGAGTTGCTGACGCTGGATGTGGAAACCATTTTGCACCGGCTTTTTTGGGAAGAAAACCTGCTGCGTTTCGAGCCGCTGCAAGGTGACAGCGGCCCCCGATTTTCATGCACGTGCAGCCGGGAGCGGGTCGGCAAAATGATTCAGGGCCTGGGTGCAGAGGAAGCCAACAGCATTGTCAAAGAGCAGGGGCAGGTTGAAGTGGGCTGCGATTTTTGTGGCGTACAGTACCGGTTTGATGCGGTTGATGTGGCACAAATCTTTCGTTTGCCCGGTGAGCAAGCACCGGCCAGCACTGCGCTGCATTAAGAACATGGGCCGCACGGGAAGCCACTGGGCCTGACCGTGAAGCTCAATCAGAGCAAGCGCTCGTCGCGGGCTAATGCCTCATCCAGCCGGGCTACCAAGGAGCCGAGCCGCTGACTGGTTTCATCCGGCGTAGCAGGTGCGGCCTGGGTGGGTTTGGCTTGGTGCGCGGTTTGATCGGCCAAATCAAATGCCAGGTTAAGGGCCGCCAACACCGCAATGCGGTCACGTGCACGCACCTTGCCAGCTTCGCGAATTCTGCACATGGCGGTGTCTACTTTTTCTACCGCATCCAGCAGGCGGGCATCACCACCATCGGGGCAGCCCAGCAGGTAGCTTTGGCCCATGATCTGCACTTCAAGCTGTTTCATGCCTGGTCTCGTTCTGTGGCGGTTTTGAAGGCGGGCTTGATGCTGGCGCTGCTGTTTTCGCTGGGTAAGCGTTCCAGCAAGGCGTCCACACGGGCACGCGCCGCGCTCAGGCGGCTTTTAAGTGAATCACGTTCTTGCGTGAGGGTGCCAATTTGCTGATAAAGCAGGGCATTGGTACGTGTGAGTTCGTCATAACGCACCAGTAAACGCTCTACACGTTCGGCAATTTGATCGATTTGATTGAGTTCCGACATAGACCGACATTGTAGGGTTTTGGCAAGCCGGCCCGGCTAGAATCCAGTGCGTTGGTGCTCGCGGTGTGGTTCGCATGCCGCAGTTCAACGGGAAGCAGGAGGGTGAGTCCACAGGGACAAGCCTAACCTGCGCTGCCCCCGCAACGGTAAGTGGACGAATCTTTTTCTGATTCCGCTGTTGTCCAGGCCACTGGGTGTTTTTTTAAACATCTGGGAAGGCGACGACGGTTGACTCCACCAGCCCGGATACCGGCCAACACGGTGGCTGCTCGCTTCAAAACGAGCAACCGTGACGCTCACGCACCGTCGGGGACGACGGTGAGAGCATTTGATGCTTTCTTTCTCAACTATGAAAAATTGTTCTTCTTCTAAGCGCGGTCGCGTTCCTGTGCGCTTATGCGTGTCTTTTCTGGCGGTGATGGCCGCATTTCCGGTGTTGGCACAGAGTCAAGTGGCTACTTTGAAAGATGTCGTGGTGACGGCTAGTCGGGTACAGCAGCCAGTGACCGATGTGGTGGCAGACATCAGCCTCATTGATCGCACGGAAATAGATCGTCTGGGTGTGACCTCGGTAGCGCAATTGCTGGCCAGATTGCCAGGCTTGCAGACCATTGCTTCAAGTGATTCAAATAGCGTCTACATCCGTGGTGCCGATGCTCGCATGACGGCGCTGTATGTGGATGGCGTTCGGGTGGATTCCCAGGACGGTTTGCGTTTGGGTGGTGGTGCCCCTTGGGAGTTGGTACCGTTGAACCAAATTGATCGCATAGAGGTGTTGCGTGGCCCGGCCAGTGCGGTTTATGGCTCAGATGCCATGGGGGGGGTGATTCAGATTTTTACCCGTCGGGGCGAGGCAGGTTTCAGTCCGTTTGTGAATCTCGGGGTGGGCAGTTTTAACCAGACAAAATGGGAAGCCGGGTTCAGCGGTGCCCAATCTGGATGGGACTATGCGTTGAGTGTGGGCCGTGAGGACAGTGATGGTTTCAACACCCGTCCTGATTTGGTTCATAAGCCTGATCATGAGGCCAGTTCACGTCAAAGTGGCAGTTTGAACCTGGGTTACCAGTTGTCTTCATCGCACCGGCTTGAATTGACCGCGCTGGACAGCACCTTGGAAACCCAATACGTGCCATGGGGTGGTGGCACAGACATCAATGTCAAAAGCCATTTGAGTACGTCGGCGTTGAGTTGGCGTGCACAGTGGACAGATGTCTACAGCACCCGTTTGAGTCTGTCGCAAAGTCAGATGGACAGAACCGATAACGCCCCCAACGACTTCAAAACCAATTTGCAAACGGTGCTGTTTGAAAATAATGTCCGTTTGGGCAAAGGCATGTTGACGGCCGTCCTGGAAGAGCGCCGTGATGATTTTGATGCCAAGGCCACCACATGGGACCCGGCTTTTAAAGGGTCACGCACACAAAACGCGGTGGCTCTGGGCTATGGGGCCAACTACGGCCAACACGCCGTGCAGATCAATCTGCGCCAGGACAATGACAGCTTGTTCACCTCCAAATCAACCGGTGCACTGGCTTATGCCTACAGCTTTGCGCCCCATTGGCGTGCCAATGTGTCTACCGGAACAGCTTTTCGGGTGCCGACACTGGAGCAGGTGTATGGCCCGTATGGAGATACCAAGCTGGCACCTGAATCCAACCAAAACCACGAGGTGGGTGTCAGCTATGCCACCGCTGTGCGCACAGTCAAGGCGGTGGTGTACCGCAATGATGTCTCCAACCTGATCAGCTCCAGTCAGACACTCAGTAGCTGCTCTGCTGGCTTCTTTTGTTATTACAACGTTGGTCAGGCCAGCATTCAGGGGGTGACCCTCAGCGGAACACAACGGCTTGGCCCTTATGAAATGCGCGCATCGCTGGATACGCTGGATCCCATCAATAGCGTGACCGGCAAGACACTTAGCCTGCGTGCCCGCAAAACACTGATGCTGGGTGTGGATCGTCGTGTGGCCACATGGCACCTGGGTGGCGAAGTACAGGCGGTAGGTGAGCGTTTTGACAATGCTGCCAACACCGTTGTGTTGCCGGGTTATGCGTTGCTGAACCTGAATGCCAGCCAACAGATGAGCAAAGATTGGCAACTGGTGATGCGACTGGACAATGCTGCTGATGTCAAATACCAGCAAGTGGGTCAAATGGCCACCGCCGGGCGAAGTTTTTATCTGGGCTTGCAGTGGCAACCGCGTTGAGGGTTTTGTGAAACCACTTTTATCTGCAGACACCCTGGGCCCGCAGCGCATCGTCTGCCTGACCGAGGAAACCACGGAGTGGTTGTACTTGTTGGGGCAGGAGCACCGCATTGTGGGTATCTCTGGCTACACCGTGCGGCCACGTCGGGCACGCGCTGAAAAGCCCAGAGTAAGCGCCTTCACCAGCGCCAAGCTGGACAAAATCCTGGCGCTGCAGCCCGACTGCGTGCTGGGTTTTTCGGACATGCAGGCCGATATTGCCAGCAGTCTGATCCGCTCCGGGGTGCAGGTGACGGTATTTAATCAGCGTAGCGTGGCCGAGATTTTCGATGTGTTGTACCAAGTGGCGGCGATGGTAGGTCAGGCTGAGCAGGGTGTGGCATTGCTTCAAAATATGAAGCACTCCATGCTTGAAATACAAGCACTAGCGGCCAAATTGACCCGCAGACCCAAAATTTATTTTGAAGAATGGGACACACCACACATCAGCGCCATCCGCTGGGTGTCGGAGCTGATTGGCGTGGCTGGGGGTGATGATATTTTTCCTGAACTGGCGGCGCAGTCTTTGGGCAAACATCGGATCATTGCCGATGCCAACGTGATCATCCAGCGCAACCCCGATATCATCATCGGCTCATGGTGTGGCAAGAAGTTCAACCGGGAGCAGGTGGCCGCACGACCCGGCTGGAGTGCGGTGGCCGCCGTCAAGACAGGGCATATTTTTGAAATCAAATCGGCCGACATCCTGCAGCCAGGCCCGGCTGCGTTGACCGATGGTGTGGCAGCGCTGCACCAAATCGTGATGGACTGGAGCCGACATGAACCAATGTGGTCTTCCATACCTTGAGAAAGGCCAGATGATGTTGGCGCGCTGGATGGTTTGTATGCTGGTGCTGAGCATGTACGGTATGGGCGCTGCACATGCCCTGCAAGTCACGGATGAGCGGGGGATTTCGGTTCATTTCACCCAGCCGCCACAGCGCATCGTCAGCCTGTTGCCGTCCCTGACCGAAACGGTGTGTGAACTGGGGCAGTGCGCCCTGTTGGTGGGTGTGGATCGTTATTCAAATTACCCTGACCGCGTCAAAAAGTTGCCGCAAGTTGGGGGTGGTCTGGACCCCAACATCGAGGCCATTGTGGCCCTGAAGCCGGATCTGGTGCTCATGGCCACCTCTTCACGGTTTGGTGATCGGCTGCAATCGTTGGGTATCAAGGTGTTGGCCCTGGAGCCCAAAACCCATGCGGATGTGAAGCGTGTGCTGGAGAAAGTTGGCCAAGTGCTGGCAGTTCAGGATGCGGCACGTGTCTGGCGTGTGATCGACGCGGCCACCTCTGCGGCGGCGCAGTCCATTCCTCACACTGCCACGCCGATACGGGTTTACTTTGAGGCCAATTCCGGTCCCTATGGTGCCAGCGAGTCCTCCTTTATTGGTGAAACCCTGACCCGCCTCGGTGTCAAAAATATTCTTCCAGCGGCGCTCGGGCCGTTTCCCAAGCTCAACCCCGAGTACATCGTGCGGGCCAACCCGGATGTGATCATGATGGGGCAGCGCAGTGTGGACAACCTGGAACAGCGCCCAGGCTGGCAAGGCATGCGAGCGGTGCGTGCGCATCGGGTGTGTGTGTTCAGCGCCGAGCAGTCGGACATTCTGGTGCGCCCCGGCCCGCGTATGGCTGAAGGTGCGCGACTGATGGCGCAGTGTTTGAACGACAAAATAGAGAGCGATCAACGGTGAATCTGCGTCAAGCGTCCTATCTGGGTTGGGTCTTGCTGCTGATGGCGGCGTTGCTGGCGGCTTTGGGCGTCTGCGTGGGCAGTGCCGGGTTTGAGAATCTGATCACGCCCTTGTTGCATCCGGCCCAGGACCCCGATCAAACCGCCATGGCTCGGCAAATCATCTGGGACATTCGCCTGCCGCGCACGCTGGGGGCCTGGGCTGCGGGAGCCTTGCTGGGGCTGGCCGGTGCGCTGGCGCAGGGCTTGTTTCGCAATCCGCTGGCCGACCCGTTTTTGCTGGGCAGTGCGTCTGGTGCGTCGCTTGGGGTGGCGCTGGTGCTGGCCGCCATGGGCGGCGCTGGAGGCATGTTGGGGGGGGGCGGGATGATGGCTGATGGCATGGCGTTTTCGGTCTTCGGCACCGGCTGGCTGGTACGCCTGGGGCTGACCGGGGCCGCATTCGGCGGCGCGGTGCTGGCCGTGTTTTTGACACTGGCGCTTTCCAACGGTGTGCAACACACCTTGCGTCTGCTGCTGGCGGGCGTGGTGGTGGGTGTGGTGCTTGGGGCCATGACACACCTGGTGCTGATCTGGTCACCCGAGTCGCTGCAGGCCATGCAGGCGTTTATGCTGGGTTCCACCGCGTTTGTTGGCTGGACAGCGTGTGTGGTGATGGCCGCTGTCTGGCTGCTGAGCAGTGTGGCTGGCGCTTTGCTGGCGCGCTTGCTTGATGGTTTGAGTCTGGGCGAAGCCACCGCGCACAGCCTGGGCTTGCCGCTAACCTCCATGCGCCTGGCGCTGGTGGCTGTGCTAGCGCTGGCTACTGGCGCGGCGGTGGCACAAACCGGCTTGATTGCCTTTGTGGGGCTGGCTGCGCCGCACCTGGTGCGCTCGGTGGTCAAAACCACGCATAGCCTTTTGATTCTGCTCTCCAGCCTGATGGGTGGTGTGCTGCTGATGGCCGCCGATACATTGGCGCGCTGGCTGATCGCACCGCAAGAACTGCCGGTGGGTGTGCTTACCGCCGTGCTGGGTGGTGGCTATTTGTTGTGGCTGATGCATCGTGGCACACGGGGTGGTGGAGCAGTGCTATGACTTCAATAGCTATTAACGCAAGCGCAATAAGGGCTAGTATCGGAAATGTCGAGATATTGCACGATGTGTCACTGGCTCTGCCGCAAGGGCGTTGGACCAGCATTGTTGGCCCCAACGGTGCGGGCAAATCCACCTTGCTCAAAGTGCTGGCCGGGCTGTTGCCATACCAGGGCAGCGTGGAGTTGCTGAACCAGTCGCTGACCCGTACACCGGCCAGATTACGGGCCAAGCGCCTGGCGTGGCTGGGGCAAAACGAGTCAGCGGCGGACGATCTGACGGTGTGGGATGTGGTCATGCTGGGTCGTTTACCGCATCAGGCCTGGTTGGCCGCACCCAGCGACGCAGACCGGGCGGCGGTTGAACTGGCCCTCAAATCCACCCAGGGCTGGGACTGGCGTGCGCGCTCTTTGGGGCAACTCTCAGGCGGCGAACGTCAGCGCGTGTTGCTGGCCCGCGCCCTGGCTGTGCAGGCCCAGGTGCTGCTGATGGATGAGCCGCTTGCCAACCTCGACCCGCCGCACCAGGCCGACTGGCTGGGTGTGGTGCGCTGCTTGCTGGAAAGTGGTGTCACGGTTGTCAGCGTGTTGCATGAAATCTCGATGGCATTGCATTCGGATGAAATGCTCATCATGGCCGCCGGGCGCATCACCCACCAGGGACTCAGCGCCGCCCCAGCCACCCACCGCGCGCTGGAAGCCGTGTTTGACCACCGCATCACCATCCATCCATTGGCCGGGCAATGGGTGGCGTTGCCCAAATAACGTGCCTGGTTCCATGCCCAAGGACTTGACTGGGCTTTACCGTACCGAAACTTGCTACTGATAGTTCACACTCCATCATGCACATCGAAACCCCGCCGACCGAGAAACCCTATGACAAAGCCGAGGGCGAGCGCCGCGGCATTGTGATTGTCAACACCGGTGACGGCAAGGGCAAAAGCACCGCCGCCTTTGGCCTGGCGCTGCGCGCCCACGGGCGCGGCAAGGCGGTGAAGATTTTTCAGTTCATGAAGGTGCCCAGCGCCCGCTTTGGTGAACACCGCATGTTCGAGCAGATGGGTATCCCCATCGAAGGCCTGGGTGACGGTTTTAGCTGGAAGAGCCAGGATTTGGAACATTCCGCCCAGCTGGCGCGAGATGGCTGGCAAAAAGCCAAGGCCGCCATCCTGAGCGGCGACTACTTCATGGTTACCCTTGACGAGATCACCTATCCGCTGATCTACGGCTGGTTGCCTTTGGCCGATGTGCTGCAAACCCTGAAGGTCCGTCCCAGCCATGTCCATGTGGTGCTGACCGGCCGCCGCTGCCCACCCGAGATCATCGAACAGGCCGACACCGTGACCGAGATGCAGATGGTCAAACACGCGTTCAAGGCGGGTATTCCGGCGCAGCGTGGGATCGAGGATTAGAGGGCATGTGGCTAACCATGCCCCTGGCTTTGCCAACCTGTTGTCTGTGAAGCCTGTGAAATTGGGTTTTGTTCAATTATTTATATAAAAAGTGCCTGTAGTGCTTATCTACATTGCCTGAAAAGCTATTTAATTTATAGCTAATTTCGTGCGCATGATTGGATAGGCAAGTACCGTTTGGCCGTCAATCAGATCCATGTCTGCTCTTACCAAAGTGGTGGGCGCTGACAAGGGACAATCGGGCCATGTCAACCCGAGAGCAAGCATGACCTACAGCGTCAAGGAAATTTTTTACACCCTGCAAGGCGAAGGCCAGCAGGCCGGTCGCCCGGCGGTGTTCTGCCGCTTTGCCGGTTGCAACCTGTGGACCGGCACCGAGAACCGGCGTGCCAGTGCTGTCTGCCAGTTTTGCGACACCGACTTTGTTGGCACAGACGGCGAAGGCGGCGGCAAGTTCAAGACTGCACAGAGTTTGGCCGAGCGCATCAACGCCCTGTGGCCCGCCGCTTACCCGGCGCACAAATATGTGGTGTTCACCGGCGGCGAGCCGCTGCTGCAACTGGACGCGCCGCTGATCGAAGCGATGCACGGCGCAGGCTTTGAAATCGCCATCGAGACCAACGGCACGCTGCACGTGCCCGAAGGCGTGGACTGGGTCTGCGTCAGCCCCAAAATGGGAGCGAAGCTGGTGGTGCATGAGGGCAATGAGATCAAGGTCGTCATCCCCCAGCCTGGCCAGCCGCTGGACGTGTACGCCGCGCTGGACTTTGACCACTTTTTTGTGCAGGCCATGGACGGCCCGCTGCAAGCCGCTAACCAGCGCTTGGCCATTGACTACTGCAAGGCGCACCCCCAGTGGAAGCTCAGCCTGCAAACCCACAAACTTCTTCAAATCCCTTAATTATTCTGATCAGGCAAGCCCATGCTCACCATCACCCGCAAAATGGAATTCGATGCCGGCCACCGCATTCCCGACCACAACAGCCAGTGCCGCAACCTGCACGGCCACCGCTACACCCTGCTCATCACCCTGACCGGCGACGTGGTGCAGCAAGACGGTCAGTCCGACAACGGCATGATCATGGACTTTGGCGACATCAAGGCGCTGGCGCACGAACACTTGGTCAAGCTCTGGGACCACGCTTTCATCGTCTATGAAAAGGACACGGCCGTGCGTAATTTTCTGGACAGCATGCCGAACCACAAAACCGTCGTCATTGACCGCGTGCCGACCGTAGAAAACCTGGCCAAAACCGCCTTTGACATCTTGAAAGAGGTCTACCACGACCGCTTCGGCCGGCATCTGTCGCTGGCCAAGGTGACGTTGTATGAAACGCCTAATTGTTGGGCGGAGGTGGAGGGGTGAGGCATCTTGTGGGCGAACGAGTCCCCAGAAAACCTTGATGCCTTTGTGATCTTTGGCCTCGGTTGCGACTGATCCTTCGCAAATTGATGCGGTATGCTCCATCTCATATAAAAGGGGTTGTAAAACATGAGCGCAAAACAGCCAGTGGTGCCTCGGGGAGACTGCCAATGAGTGTGCCAATCCTAGATTCTTCCGCATGGCGCGAATTCCGGAGCAAGCCTGCTAATACGGGCATTAATGAAACGACGCACCTAGCCAAAATCGCTGACACGACTGGCAAGTTGCATGATTGTTTCGTAAAACTATTGCCTCTTGATGGTCCAGCGCTGCTGTGCGAAGCCATCGGTTGGCTGCTTGCACGCAAAAGTGATGTGGCTTGCCCAGCTTTTGGTGCCATCGTCATGGTGCCTGTCCCCGAGTTGCGCAAATATTGCCCGCTGCCGCCTAAATTTGATGGAATGGACTCTTGCCCCGCGTGGTGTAGCGAGATCGTTGCTGGGAAATCTGTACGCCAAGTACACAAAATGGTTTTTTTCATTTCACGCAAAAACTGCCTGAGAAGCAAGGATGCCCGAAAAATCGCTGCTTTCGATCAGTGGAGTGACCTGAGAGACCGTAATTTTGGAAACGTCATCCGTTCGTCCAATGGTGGCTATGTCGCCATAGACCACGAATCTTTGCTTCATGACCTTCTTTGGGTTCCAACTGGTCGAGGTTTTGAAGAGCGCAGCCTCTTGGTTGAAGCTCGAAATGCACTGTCCGTCACCGACTTCCAGCGTTTTCAAATGGACATGGCCTCTGCTGCAAATGGCCATGCCCAAGCTTTGATTGATGCCAAAGCAGACTTGGCGGACATCATCGCCAAAATAATTCCAGCTCATGCATCTGCCGCGACCCAAATGATCGTTCAAACGCTTGATAACCGCGCCCAGTCCGGATGGCTGTCAACAACACTGGGAGTCATCGCATGAGCAATACCCAAGCTCCGGCAGATAGGCCCTCCATCATCACGTTTGGAGACGGAAACTCCGAACACCTCAGCCGATTAGCTACCTCCACACCGAAACCTGCCTTCTCAGGCGCATGGACCACTGTCGAGCTCCAACCAGACGTGTTTGTCCCACAACGTTTCACGGTTGGCGTCGTGGTTCAGTCTCCAGGCGACCGCATCCATTTCAAGTTGCTCGATGACTTCAAAAAGTTCGAGTGCCTGTATCACGACCAGTTTCCGCAAAAGTCAGTTCGCGAGTTGCTGGCCTATGCAGAAGAAGCGTTACGCCACGCCGTTCAGTCCAAAACGGACATCCCCGAGATAGTGTTCGGCACCCATTGCTTGACTTTGGCCTTGCCGAGTTACACCTCGGGAGATGACAGAGAGTCGACTGTCGAGAGGTTGTTTCATGAAATCGTCGTTATGGCCCCATCGGTCAAACGAAAAGTCAACGAGTTTGAGTTCATCGATACGCCCATGGCTCGCCAACTGGTCAATCAGAAACTTAAAGAGATCGCAAAGATGGACTTTGAAAAGATTGTTCCGTCCGAAGGTCAAGGCTTGCTGATCGACTATGAGGGCATCAAACACTTTTTAGATCTGAACATTTTGACTGCTGGTGCCTGTGGCAGCGTGACCTCGGCAGCTTACAAGTCAGCCCAAACAGTCGAAATCAACTTACTTAAATCGAGCAGGGATCTCACGACCTACTCTCGCGTCAACAAGATGGACAACATTGGCCTGTTCCTTCTATTGCCTAAGGCTGATTTGATGGAGCCTAAGGAATACAAAAAAATTGAAGAGATCATTGAAGAGCATGAATGGAAGTTAGAGCGCGATGGGTTTCGCGTCGTCAGTATGGCGGCTCCTTCGGAGCTCGCGCAGGAAATTTTTGACTGGGCTCAACCTACGATTTGAATCCACCAATAGTCATTTGGACTTTCAACGGTTTTGATCAACACCAAGAGACCACGTTCACTGTTCGTGTGCCCAACTCAGTGCACGAAAGCATCAAGGTTTTGGCCCGCCAAGACGGCATATCTGTCAACCAGTTCATCGCCAGCGCCGCAGCAGAAAAAATGGCATCTTTCAGACGCTGGACTATCTGCGCCGCGAAGCCGCCTTGGGCAAACGCGAGGACTGTGAGCGGTTTTTGCAAGCTGTGCCGGATGCCGCGCCCGTTGCCGGGGACGAAATCAAGTCGGGTTGATCATTGCTTGCACGGTCGGTAAGCACATAATGCACAGTATTCTGTACACCTTTCAACCCGCCGGAGGCCATCATGGCATTCACCGCAAGCGATGTGGTTCCCCTCACTCAGGCCCGTGCCACCTTGTCCGATCTGGTCGAGCAGGTCAAGGCTGGTGCTGAAAAAATCATCACCAAGAACGGCGAAAGCTACGTCGCCATCATCGACTCCCGGCGGCTGGACTACTACCACCAGTTGGAGTGCGAGCGTATTCACCTTCTGTTGATTGACGATGCGGCTAAGGGCTTGGACGACATTGCCGCAGGCAAGGTGAAGGATGCACGCACCACACTGGCTGCGTTGAAGCGTCGCCGTGCGGCCAAGCCCCAAGCTTGAGCAGGGCCAGCGCCGTGGCAGCCAAGCATCTTGTCAAGCTCACCGCGAACTTTGAGCGCAATCTTGAAGAGGTCGAAGCCTTTTTGCTGGCGGCTGATGCGCCACAGGCTTTTGACGCGCTGCTGGATGAACTCTCGGATACCGTCATCCCCAACCTGGAACGCTTTCCCCGCATGGGCAGGCGGTTTTTCGAGCGGCCCATCCGCTCCGTGGAGGCCAGCAACGCAGTCGCCGGTTTAAAGGTCAAGCTCAAAGCCATTGCGAAGGATGGCGAAATTTGTGAATACGTGATGTCGAATTACCTGTTGCTGTTGTACGTGTGCTTCGACACCACGATTTATCTGCTGGCGATTCGGCATCACCGGCAGCTCTCATTTGATTTTCAGACGCTGTGGCCAGCAATGCCATGATAGGTTTGCATCGCGCAGTGCGCACCGAGGCACTGCACAAGCCAGGACCTTTAATTGACTCTAACCCATATGAAAAATCGCTATCTAGACCCCATAGAACCTAGACGAAAGGCCACTTTGTTTGTGGTGTTTGGCATCGCAGGTGCGCGCCCATGAGCGCCCGCTGCATCATGGTGCTGGGCACCACCAGCGGCGCGGGCAAGAGCTGGCTGACCACCGCGCTGTGCCGCCATTACGCCCGTCAAGGCTTGAAGGTTGCCCCGTTCAAAGCGCAGAACATGAGCAACAACGCGCGCGTGGTGGCATCAAGCAACGGCCAAGGCGAGATCGGCAGCGCACAGTATTTCCAAGCCCTGGCCGCCAAGGCCGAGCCCGAGGTGCGCATGAACCCGCTCCTGCTCAAACCTGAGGCCGACACGCACAGCCAGGTGGTGCTGATGGGCCAAGTGAGCGACGAACTCACCGCCATGCCCTGGCGTGGCCGCAGTCTCAAAGTCTGGCCGCACATCGCCGCTGCCCTGGACGCGCTGCGGGCCGAGAACGACGTGGTGGTGATTGAGGGCGCGGGCTCCCCGGCGGAGATCAACCTTTCAAGCAGCGACATCGTCAACATGCGCGTGGCCAAGCATTGCAACGCCGCTTGCCTGCTGGTCACCGACATTGACCGGGGTGGCGCGTTTGCCCACTTGTACGGCACCTGGGCGCTGCTGCCAGAGGATGAGCGGGCGTTGATCAAGGGCTTTGTGCTGAACAAGTTTCGCGGTGATGCCAGCCTGCTGGTCCCTGCGCCACAGATGCTGCAAGAGTTGACCGGCGTGCCCACGGTGGCCACGCTGCCGATGTGGTGGCAACACGGTTTACCGGAAGAAGACGGTGTGTTTGACGACCGCAGCATCTCCAAAGGCGCAGTCAGCCTGACGGTGGCCGTGATCGCCTACCCGCGCATCAGCAACCTGGACGAGTTCCAGCCGCTCAAAAACATCCCCGGTTTGAAGCTGCAATGGGTACGTTCACCCTCGGAGCTGGCGGGACTGAAACCCACTGACTGGATCATCCTGCCTGGCTCCAAAGCCACCAGCGCTGACCTGGCCTGGTTGCGCGCACAAGGGCTGGACGCCGCCGTGGCGCAGCATGCGGGGCAGGGCGGGGCGGTGCTGGGCGTGTGCGGCGGCTTGCAAATGCTGGGCGAGGCGCTGATTGACCCGCACGGCATCGACGGCAACGCGCCGGGCTTGGGCCTGCTGCCACTGGTGACGGTGTTTGAGGCCGATAAAACCGTGCGGCATACACAAACCCGATTCGCTTCTATACCGACCAGCCCCGCTGGCGTGACTGAAGTGCCTGATGATCCTGCGACACCCTGGACTTCGTTGGCCGGTGTCTGTGTCAGTGGCTATGAAATTCACCACGGCCAGACCGCGCAGCATCCGGCCATGGCGGCTGCTGGTAACGTGGCGCTGGAGGTGCTGCCGGGCGGTCTGGGCTGGTGCAACGCGCAGGGCAATGTGCTCGGCCTGTACCTGCACGGCCTGTTGGAAGACCCCGCCGCGCTCAAAGCCCTGTTTGGTGTCAACAGCCCGACGCTGGATGCCGTGTTTGACGGCTTGGCCGACTACATCGGCAGACATTTCACCCCCGGCCTGCTCGACAGCCTGGGGCGCTGAAGCCAGGCCTGCCCGCGCTGCTATGATCCGCCGCTTCAGGTGCCGCAGGCCATTGGCCTGGGGAGAATCGGGAAGACGGTGTGAATCCGTCGCGTGCCCAACGCTGTAAGGACGATGCCTCGCGCAAATGCCACTGGCTGCCAAGCCGGGAAGGTGCGTGAAGGCAGTTGACGCCAAGCCAGAAGACCGGCCTGATGTTGTTATGGGTGCTGCAAGGCCGGGCAGCGCCTCCACCATTCACGCACAGGGGACTGCCATGAATACCACACTTCCTGTCCTGACGGACATCTCTTCGCCTGCTCTGACTGCTGCACTGCAGGACAAACTCAACAACAAAACCAAGCCACTGGGCTCTTTGGGCCGCATCGAAGATATGGCACTCCAGATCGGCCAGATTCTGGGCACACAAAACCCGCTGCTGGATCAAGCCCAGATGGTGGTGTTTGCCGGTGACCACGGGCTGACTGCGCGTGGCGTGTCGGCTTTTCCCAGTGACGTGAGCTGGCAGATGGTGGAAAACTTTCTGGCCGGTGGTGCAGCCGTCAGCGTGTTTTCACGCCTGAACGGTATTGCGCTCACGGTGGTGGACTGCGGTGTCAAACACGACTTTCTGGCCGGTCTGCCTGCAGGCAGCCAACGCACTGGCTTGCAAGTGCGCAAGGCTGTGGGAGCCGAGCAGGGCACGGCAGACTCCAGCGTGCAAGCCGCCATGACGGCTGAGCAATGCCAGCAAGCCCTGGCGCATGGCGTGGCACTGGTGAAGGAACTGCCGGGCAATGCGCTTCTGCTGGGTGAAATGGGCATTGGCAATACCTCAGCGGCTTCGCTGCTGCTGTCACGTCTGGCCGGGCTGGACATCGAGGTGTGCACCGGCGCTGGCACCGGCCTGGATGCCCCCGCCGTGCAACGTAAAACGGCGGTGTTGCGCGAGGTGCTGGCGCGACATCCGGATGCCAAAGCACCGCTGGACGCGCTGGCGGCTTTGGGTGGATTTGAGATCGCCACCATGGTCGGGGCCGTGCTGCAAGCCGCCCAGGAGCGCCGCGTGGTGGTGGTGGACGGCTTCATCGCCAGCAGCGCCGTGTTGGTGGCCCACGCCCTGCAACCGCTGGTGTTGCAGCGTTGTGTCTTCGCCCACCGCTCGGGCGAGCGTGGCCATGAATTTATGTTGCAGTACCTGGGCGTGCAGGCCTTGCTGGACTTGGGCCTGCGCCTGGGCGAAGGCTCCGGTGCGGCCCTGGCCTGGCCGCTGCTGCTCTCAAGCTGCGCCATGCTGCGCGAGATGGCCAGCTTTGAATCTGCTGGGGTGTCGGAAAAGTCGGCGGCGGATCAGGCGGTGGTGGCTTGATTCACCGCCCTGCGGCTTGATACCAAAGTGTTCAGCATGCCCCGTAGCCGCTTGGGGCACAGCCGTGTGTTGGATGTCCTTGCACAGTTACTTGATAGCATTCGGGTCTTTCAAAAAACCAAAGGAAAAATCCAATGATCCAACGTTTTGATGTCGGCCCCCGCATGTCCGAGATGGCCGTATACAACAGCACGGTGTATTTGGCCGGGCAGATTGCCGACGATGCCTCGCAGGACATTGCGGGCCAGACGCAGCAGGTGTTGGCGGCAGTGGATGCGTTGCTGGCGCGTGCCGGTACTGACAAAAGCAAGATTCTGATGGCGCAGATTTTTCTGGTCGATCTGGCCGACTTTGACGGGATGAACGCGGTTTGGGATGCGTGGGTTCCTGCCGGTCACACACCACCACGTGCCACCGTGCAAGCGCAATTGGCCAAGCCGGGCTGGAAGATCGAGATGGTGGTGACGGCGGCGGTTTGATCGCGCTGGCCCGCTCCTGTATTGCCAACGTCATGCCCGTGGCTACACGAATTGGTTCATGACATCGTTCTGAGGGGGTGTTCTTGATCGTCCTCGGTATTCACAGCCATCGGGGCGGCCATAACGCTGCTGCCTCCATCCTTATCGACGGCAGGTTGGTCGCTTCGGTCGAGGAAGAACGTATCTCCAGAATCAAGGGTGACAGTGCCTATCCGGCCGGGGCCGTGGCCGAGGTGTTGGCGCTGGCCGGGCTGCGTGCGCAGGATGTTGACAGGGTGGCGCAGGCGGGGCTGGCGTGTGACCAACCGCTGGGCGTGCTGGCAGACAAACCATGCCAAGTGGTTGAACATCAGCAAGCCCACGCAGCATCGGCCTATTACGCCAGCCCGTTTGGCGACGAGCGCGTCGGAGTGCTGACGCTGGATGGTGAGGGGGATGCGTCCAGCGGATCGGTCTGGGTGGGCGAGGCTGGTTGTTTGCGCAAGGTGGTGTACTTGCCCCGCCAGAGCAGCATGGGCCTGTTGTATGCCGCAATCACCCAGTACCTGGGTTTTATCGCGGGTCGTCATGAGGGCAAGGTGTTGGGGCTGGCCGCATTTGGCCAACCGCAGCCCTTTTTGTCGCGTCTACTGGCGCGCAGCCATCCAGGTGACTGGAATGCCCTGTTTGACGCACACCTGGGTGCCCTGTTGTGCAGTCCCTGGTCGCCCATGGCGAGGGACGTGCTCAGGGACTTGTGCGGAGATATGCCACACGAAGACATTGCCGCAGGTTTGCAGACTTTCACTGAACAGATGGTGTGCACCTGGGTGCAGCAGCAGATGGCAGTGCTGAATGTCAACAAGCTGGTGCTGGCGGGTGATGTGTTTGCCAATGTGAAGCTGAACCAGCGCATCCTGGCGCTGCCCGGTGTGCAAAACCTGTTTGTTCCTCCAAATATGGGTGATGGAGGCCTGGCGAGCGGTGCGGCGTTTGAGATACACGCGCGCTTGCACGGCGGCCTGCGTCCCGAACTGGCATCAGCCTACCTTGGCACCGATATCGACCGCGCCAGTGCGCTGCAGGCTTTGCAGAAAGCTGGTATGGCTTTTGAGGAACCGGTCAATCTGGCGCAAACGGTGGCTCAGCTGCTGGCTGAGGGCCAGGTGATTGCACGTGCCGATGGCAAGATGGAATACGGCCCGCGCGCCCTGGGTAACCGCACGGTGATGGCCTCGGCCCATGATCCTCGCATCAACCAGTGGTTGAACCAGCAGTTTGCACGCACCGAATTTATGCCGTTTGCGCCGGTGATCTTGCTGGAGCAGGCTTCAGCGTATTTTCCCGGTTGGGATGCGGACCAGATTGCCGCGCGTTTCATGACCCTTACTTATGACGCGTCTGACCTCGCTCAAAAAAATATCCCGGCGGCGGTGCATGTGGATGGCACGGCGCGACCACAGGTGCTTCGGCGTGAGGACAATCCGGGCTACCACGACATCCTGAAGGCCTATCACGTGGCCACCGGTATCCCGAGCGTGATCAACACCAGCTTCAACATGCATGAGGAACCCATTGTGCGCACAGCGGACGAAGCCATGGGTACCTTCCAGACGGCGGGGCTGGATGCTCTGGTACTGGGGCCGTTCCTGGTCAGGGCATCGGCTCAATAAAGCAAGGTATTTCCGGTTTGCTTGGTTTGCCGATGTCCTCCATTCTTCAGCGTAAATGCCCACCGGTTGCCGACAAATGACCATCCAGCGTGGGGCGCACAGCGGTTAAAAAGTTGCTCAGCGACTCCGGTTGTGTGGCTCCTTTGCGCCATGCCAGGCCAACCTCCAGGTGGGCCAGTGGATGGGCCAGAGGCCGGGCTTCAATGCGGTCACCTTCCAGCGACCACGGGCGGTAAAGCATGTCGGGCAACACCGAGCACCCCGCGCCGGTGGCGACCAGACTGCGCACGGCTTCGACGGAGGAGGTGCGAATCAGCACATTCAGGTCGTTGCCACCCGCGTTCCACAGCGCCGTGGTGGCATCGCCCAACTCGTCGACCTGCAGCAAAATCAGGGATTGCTCGGCTAAGTCTGATGCCTGGATTTTTTCCTGAGTGGCCAGGCGGTGGTTCACCGGACACCAGACTCGCCAGCCGGATCGCAAAATGGTTTCTGTTTCAAGCGCCCGGTAGTTTTGCAACTGTGACACCACAATCAACGCCACATCCAGCTCGCCACTTACCAGCAAATGCTCCAGATAGTCACGCCGGTCTTCGGTGATCTGGACCTGGATGCGCGGGAACACGCGGCGAAAACGGTCCAGCAAAAAAGGCAGGTAGTAACCCACCATCAAACTGGTCACGCCAATATTGAGTCGGCCCGTCACCGTATGTGGCCGGGAGGCCAGCGCGTCACGGGCGTTGCGCATGGCGACCTCAATCTGGTGGGCGTGGCGTAAGAACTGATGGCCTGCATGGGTGAGCGACATGCCGCGTGCCCTGCGCTCAAACAAGAGGGTGCCCAAATCAGCCTCAATCTGGGCAATGGCGGCAGACACCACCGATTGGGACACACCTAGTTCCTGAATGGCGGCAGAAATGGAGCCCGACTCCGCCACAGCTATGAAATACCGAATGCTCTTAAAAGATGTACTCATGCCGATGTTTCTTCATTTCTGGCACCAATTCGGGTGATTTAAAGGGTCAATCCCAGCATGCACTGTTTTGAGACATAGGGTAAACCACTATCTTGGTGTGTTTTGGTGCGAGGTTTCTGTTTTACAGATAGATTGTATTGGCTGGAGATGGTGGGCAAGACCTGGCGCACCCCCTAAGATTCCCAACGAGCTGAACGACCATCCAACGTCCAGCGGTTTGTTCATCCATTTCGCACCAGGAGAGTCTTATGTCTCGTCAAAATACCATCACCGCAGGCCTGCTTGCAGGCTGCGCCGCAGTGTCTACATTCGCCGCCCCACCCACAGCCATCGGCAAAGGCGAAGGGCAGCTCAACATCATCGCCTGGGCTGGCTACATTGAGCGCGGCGAGTCCGACAAGGCCTACGACTGGGTCACCGGGTTCGAGAAGGAAACGGGTTGCAAAGTCAACGCCAAAACCGCTGCCACATCTGACGAAATGGTGTCTTTGATGAAGCAAGGGGGTTATGACCTGGTGACAGCATCTGGCGATGCCAGTTTGCGTTTGGTGGCCTCCAAGCTGGTACAAGAGATCAACCTGGCCTTGATCCCCTCTTATAAAAATGTGGATGCGCGCTTGCAAAACGCTAGCTGGCACACCGTGGACGGCAAGCATTACGGTGTGCCTTACCAATGGGGCCCCAATGTGCTGATGTACAACACCGAGGTGTTCAAACAGGCCCCCGCGTCTTGGTCGGTGGTGTTTGAAGAACAGAAGCTGCCCGATGGCAAGTCCAACAAAGGCCGTGTGCAGGCTTATGACGGTGCCATCTACCTGGCGGATGCCGCCCTGTACCTGATGTCCAAAAAGCCTGAACTGGGTATCAAAGACCCGTATGAGCTCAATGACAAGCAATACGCCGCTGTGCTGGAACTGCTGCGCAGTCAGAAGAAGCTGGTGCACCGCTATTGGCACGATGCCACGGTGCAAATGAACGACTTCAAAAACGAAGGCGTGGTGGCTTCAGGTTCATGGGGTTACCAGGTCAACGCCCTGGCAGGTGAAAAGAAACCCATCGCCTCCACCATTCCCAAAGAAGGTGTCACCGGCTGGGCCGACACCACCATGTTGCATGCCAGCGCCAAGAACACCAATTGCGCTTACAAATGGATGGAGCATTCACTGAGCAACCAGGTGCAGGCTCCGCTGGCCGAGTGGTTTGGTGCCAACCCGGTAAGTGCTGCAGCTTGTAAGGCCAAAGCTCCAGGCGGTGGTGACTTCTGCAAAGACAACGGTTACGACCGCTTCACCCAGGTCAAGTTCTGGAAAACGCCGCAAGCCAATTGCTCAACACAGGGCAAGTGCGTTCCTTATTCCAAATGGACCATGGACTACATCAGTGTCATGGGCGGTCGTTAATTTTTGGGTCAAACATGTCCATCGCCATTGAATTCAAAAACGTCTCCAAACACTATGGTGAAGTCAAGGCGCTTAACAGCGTCAGCTTCACCGTTCAGGATGGTGAATTTTTCTCCATGCTTGGCCCGTCAGGCTCGGGGAAAACCACCTCGCTGCGCCTGATGGCAGGTTTTGAGCAGCCCAGCAGTGGAAGTTTGAGCTTGATGGGGGTTGAAGCCTCTGGCACGCCGCCTTATGCGCGCGATGTCAATACCGTGTTTCAAGACTATGCGCTGTTCCCGCACATGAATGTGCTGGACAACGTTGCCTATGGCCTGATGGTCCGCAAGATGCCCAAAGCCGAGCGGTATAGCCTGGCGCGTGAGGCATTGGCTATGGTGGCACTGCCGGATCATGGTGAGCGAACCCCCGCGCAACTCTCGGGTGGCCAGCGCCAGCGGGTGGCTCTGGCCCGTGCGCTGGTGAATCGACCGCGCATTTTGCTGCTGGACGAACCATTGGGTGCGCTGGACATGAAGCTGCGCGAACAAATGCAGGTGGAGCTTAAGGTGTTACACCGCAAATTGGGCATCACTTTTGTCTATGTGACGCATGATCAGGGTGAAGCGCTGTCCATGTCAGACCGCGTGGCGGTGTTCAACCGTGGGCAGATTGAACAAATTGCCACACCGCGTGAGCTGTACCACCAACCACGTACCCGTTTTGTGGCCGACTTTGTCGGTAGCTCCAACGTGGTCTCGGCGGACTTGGCGCACCGTATCACCGGGCAATCACAGTGTTTTTCCGTACGCCAGGAAAACATCATGCTGGCCCCTGTTGGCACTGCGGTGGCAGCCGGGCGGGCGCAGGTCGAAGGCGAGGTTTTGGCGATCCAGTTTCTCGGGGCCAATCAGCGCATTGAGGTGCAGGTCGGTGGGCAAATCATCACGGCCTTGCAGCAAGACGCTGCGGTTGCCAATGATCTGGCCGCGCATACAGCGCCTGGCCAGCGGGTCGCCTTGCATTGGGCCGAACAGCACATGGTGATGCTCCATGCCTGAGGCCTCCACCCTGAGCCGACGGCTCTCCGACTTGCTGTACCAGCGCCGCTCCCTGACGCTGCTGCTGATGCTCACCCCACCGTTGTTGTGGTTTGGTGTGGTGTATGTAGGCTCTTTGCTCACTTTGCTGGGCCAAAGTGTTTTTACCTTTGACGACATGGCGATGTCGGTGGTGGCTGAGCTGACCACTGACAACTTCCGTAACCTGATGGTGCCCGCCAATCTGGACATTGTGATGCGAACCCTGACCATGGCGATAGCCGTCACGCTAGGCACGGTGCTGATTGGTTTTCCGATGGCGTACTACATGGCGCACCACGCCACACCCACTGAAAAAGGTGTCTTTTTTGTGGGCGTGATGCTGCCCATGTGGGCCAGCTACATCGTCAAAGCCTATGCCTGGACAGTGTTGCTGGCCAAAGGCGGTGTCATGTATTGGGCGCTGGAGCACCTGGGGTTGATGGGCGCGCTGGAGGCGGTGTTGCGTATTCCTGGCATCGGTGGTGAAACCTTGGCCACTTCCAACCTCGGGCGCTTTCTGGTCTTCACCTACATCTGGCTGCCGTTCATGATTTTGCCGATCCAGGCCGCCATTGAACGTGTGCCGGCCAATTTGCTGCTGGCCTCGGCTGATTTGGGTGCGCACCCGTTCCAGACCTTTCGCACCGTGTTGTGGCCGCTGGCTTTCCCCGGTGTGGTGGCGGGGTCGATCTTCACCTTTTCGCTCACCCTGGGCGACTACATCATTCCCCAGTTGATTGGGCCCTCGGGTTTGTACATCGGCAGCATGGTCTACACCCTGCAAGGCACCATAGGCAACATGCCCATGGCTGCGGCTTTTACCTGTGTGCCTATTGTGTTGATCACGGTGTACCTGGCTTTGGCGCGACGTTTGGGAGCTTTTAATGCGCTCTAAATCTTTCATCTGGTTTCCCAGTGGCTTGGCGATGTTGCGCACGGCGGCTTACGCCGGGTTGGTGCTGTTACACCTGCCGCTGATTTTTATTGCGCTGTATGCGTTCAACAGTGATGACACTGGCTACAGCTTTCCTCTTCATGGCCTGACCTTGCACTGGTTTGCCCGCGCCTTGGAGCGCACCGATATCCAGGAAGCCATGGTGTTGTCGCTGTCGGTGGCCGCCATGGCGACTCTGGTGGCGATGGTGCTGGGCACACTCACCGCCGCAGCGCTGAACCGTGACCGCTTCTTTGGCAAGGATGCGTTCACCACCTTGCTGATCATGCCGATAGCCTTGCCCGGCATCGTGACCGGTATTGCACTGTTGGCTACCTTCAAGCTGATGGATGTCAACCCTGGGTTTTGGACGATTGTGGTGGGCCATGCCACGTTTTGCGTGGTGATCGTGCACAACAACGTGGTCGCCCGCTTGCGTCGCCTGCCCGCGCGGCTGATTGAAGCCTCCATGGATTTGGGTGCAGACACCTTGACCACACTGCGCTACATCATCTTGCCGCAACTCAGCACGGCGCTGCTGGCGGGGGGCATCCTGGCTTTTGCCCTGTCGGTGGATGAGTTGATCGTCACCACCTTTACCGCAGGGGCTGACAAAACCTTGCCCATCTGGCTGCTCAACCAGCTCAGCCGCCCGCGTGAAGTCGCCATCACCAATGTGGTGGCGCTGCTGGTGATGCTGATCACCATGCCCCTGATTCTGCTGGCCTGGCGTTTTACCCGCGATGGTGATGCCCATCCGGGTGGCCGTTAAACCCCTTTGTTTTTAACTTCAGTCATCAACTTTTTTGGAACTTCATCATGGCAGCACCACGATTTCCGACCCAACTTCTCATCAATGGTCAGGCCGTTGCCGGCGAGGGCCGTGCCGAGAGCATTCTCAACCCGTCCACCGGCGAGGTCTTGTGTGAGGTGCGTGAAGCCAGCCCTGATCAACTGCGCCAAGCAGTGGATGCCGCCAGCGCCGCTTTTCCCGCCTGGGCCGCGCTAACACCCAAGGATCGCAGCGCCTATCTGCTGAAAATTGCCGATGCCATTGAAGCCCATGGCGACGAATTCGCCATGCTGGAGTCGCTCAACTGCGGTAAACCGCTGGGTGCTGCACGTAACGATGAAATACCTGCCATTGCCGATGTGTACCGCTTTTTCTCAGGGGCCATTCGCAACCTGTCGGGCTCACTGAGTGGCGAGTATTTGTCTGGTCACACCAGCATGATCCGTCGCGATCCGCTGGGGGTGGTGGCCTCCATTGCGCCGTGGAACTACCCACTGATGATGGCCGCCTGGAAGCTCGGCCCAGCCATTGCCATGGGGAACACCGTGGTGCTCAAACCCTCTGAAAACACACCATTGACCACCCTGCGCTTGGGTGAGTTGTTTGCCAATATCTTGCCACCCGGCGTGGTCAATATTGTGTGTGGCCGTGGCGACACGGTGGGTGCACCATTGATTCGCGACCCGCGCATCCGCATGGCTTCCCTCACGGGGGATGTCTCCACCGGCAGCAAAATCATGGAAGCTGCTGCCCGTGGTATCACGCGAACTCACCTCGAACTCGGTGGCAAGGCTCCGGTGATTGTGCTGGACGATGCCGACTTGCCCAGCGTGGTGGAGGGCTTGCGCACCTTTGGTTACTACAACGCCGGGCAAGACTGCACCGCTGCCTGCCGGGTGTATGCCAGCGACAAAATTTACGAACGCCTGGTGGCCGACCTCAGCAGTGCGGTGTCCAGCATCAAAGTGGGGCTGCAACAAGAGCCGGGTGTCGAGATGGGCCCGCTGATCTCGGCCCGCCAGCGTGACCGGGTGGCCAGTTTTGTCGATAGGGCCAGCCAATTGCCGCATGTGGAAGTCACCACAGGCGGCAGTACTTGGGGCAACAAAGGTTTTTTCTACAAGCCCACGGTGGTTGCCGGTGCCTTGCAGGACGATGAAATTGTTCGCAACGAAGTTTTTGGCCCGGTGGTGTCGGTTACCCGTGTCAAGGATGCTGAGCAGGCACTGGCCTGGGCCAATGACTCCGAATACGGCTTGGCCAGCTCGGTGTGGACCCGTGATGTTGGCCGTGCGATGAACCTCGCCGCGCGCTTGCAATATGGTTGCACCTGGGTCAACACCCATTTCATGCTGGTGTCTGAAATGCCGCATGGAGGCATGAAGCACTCGGGTTATGGCAAAGACATGTCGGTGTACGCGCTGGAAGACTACAGCTGCGTGCGCCACGTGATGGTCAAACACAGCACTTGAACCCGTTTTACAACCCGGAGAAAAACCATGACATCTTTCAAGCTTTCCCGCCTTGGCCGCCTTGTGTTGTTGTCAGCCCTGTTTTTGACCGCACAAGCCTATGCCGTTGAGACCCCGCTCAAAGTCGTACAGAAATACATGGCCGCCTGGAATGCCCACAACGCCAACGACGCAGCCCTGAATTTTGACTACGACGTGGAATACTTTGATGCCTCTGTTGGCCAGTCCCAATACGGTGCGGTGCCGGCACGTGACAACGTGATCAAGTTCTTCATGGAGGCCTTCCCAGATCTGCAGTGGAAGATGGAAGGTGCCCCCGTGGTGAGCAAAGACGCGGTGGCCTTTCAGTGGGTCTTCACCGGTACCAACACCGGCATTGCGGTGGACTGCGGTAAGGCCACCGGCAAACCTATTGCGTTTCACGGCGTGTCCATGATCCGCTTCAAAGCCGGAAAGATTGCCTACCAGGGTGATTACTACGATGCGCTGACCTTCCGCAATCAAGTGGGCTTACCGGCGGTGTGCCCGGTTGCAGCACCTGCTGTACCTGCGCCCCAGTAAGCGACAGGAAAAACGCGAAGGATTTGTTCCTGAAAAGCCCCGGACACCAGGGGCTTTTTTACGTCAGACTTCTTCACACATCCCCAATTCCATAACGCCGCAGCCGCTGGGCAATCACCGAATGTGAACTGCCCAGGCGTTTGGCCAGTTTGCGGGTGGAGGGGAACTCACGGTGCAGGCGCAGCAGCAGGGTTTTTTCATAGTCGGCCATGGCTTGCGCCAGGGTGTCAACTTCACCGGTAAAGCCGGGCTCGGCGGGGCTGGCGGCGCTGGCCAGTTCCAGGTCGCCGATGTCGATGAAGCTGCGCTCACTCATGGTCACGGCGCGAAAAATCACGTTTTGTAATTGCCGAACGTTGCCCACCCAAGGGTTGGTCAGCAGGGCTGCGCTGGCGGCGGCGGTCAGGCGCATTGGCGTGCGTCTGGCCTGGGCGCAGGCTTTTTCCAGAATCGACTGGGCCAGCAGCAAAATGTCGTCCGGGCGTTCGCGCAGGGCGGGCATGTGCAGGTTGAGCACGTTCAGGCGGTAGAGCAAGTCCTGGCGAAAGTCGCCATTGGCTACCATCTCGTCCAGATTGCGGTGGGTGGCGCTGATGATGCGCACGTTGACCTTCAGCTCGCGGTCACCACCGACGCGACGAAAGCTGCCGTCATTCAAAAAGCGTAGCAGCTTGGCCTGAAGGTATGCGGACATTTCACCAACTTCGTCCAAGAACACCGTACCTCTATCGGCCAGTTCCAGCAGGCCCGGTTTGCCGCCGCGCAGGGCACCGGTGAATGCACCGGGTGAGTAGCCAAACAGCTCACTTTCGGCCAGGTTTTCTGGCAGCGCGGCGCAGTTCAGCGCAAAAAACGGTTGCAGGCTGCGGCCACTGGCGGCGTGGCAGGCGTGGGCCAGCAGCTCTTTGCCGGTGCCGGTTTCGCCGGTCACCAGCAGCGGGGCATCCACCAGTGCCATACGGGCGGCGCGTTGCTTGAGTTGCAGCATTTCTTGTGAGTGGCCAAGCATGGCATCAAAGCCGCCGGTGCTGTAGTTTTGCAGGGCGCTGAGTTGTTCGCCCATACGGCTGGGTGCGCGCAAGGTGATGACGGCCCCGGCCACACGCGCATCGGCTTCTTGCAGCGCGGTGGTTTCCATCATGTAGGTTTCGCCGCCCAGTTCAACCTCGGTCACCGGCAGACGGTAGTCGGATTCGGTCAGGGTGGTCATGAAGTGCGTCAGACCAATGAGGTTCTGAAACGGTTGGCCAATGACCGTCGCCTGCACCGGTCCGCAGGCAGCGGCGGCGGCGCGGTTGGCCACCACCACCAGACCCTCGGCATCCAGCGCAAACACCGGGTCGGTCTGGGAGGCCAGCAGTGCGTCCAGGTACAGGCGGCGCTGCGCACCGGGCAGCATGGCCACCGGCAACACCGCAAGCACGCCGGGCACACGCATCAGGTCGGCACGCAGGCCGGTCAGCCCGGCATCGTCCAACTGCGGGGCTTCAATGTAGACGTGGGGCGGTTCTACCTCCACGGCAGTCACGTTGTAGCCCCGCTGCGCCGAGGTGGCCAGAATCTCCTGGGCGATGCCAACCCGGTCGGTGAATTGCACGTCGATGCGCATGGTGTGCTCTGTATGTATTGAATTCAGTACATTGTACTTATTTCAGTACAAATCAATTAATGCATTGATTTATAACGATATTTATCAGTTTTTAATGTTTTCTCATGGTTATTTTGTATTGAATCCAATACAAATGCTGATCTGCTGCTTGGTAGGGTTTTGTAACTTATTGATTCATAAGGCTATTTCTCTCATGGCATGAGACATGCTTATGCCGGTCATGTAGCTGGCAAACCCGGTGGTTTGCTCAAGGCTTTCAAAACAAGGAGTTGGATGTGTCTGTACTGATTCTCGGCAGCGGCGTGGTGGGCACCACCATTGCGTATTACCTGGCCAAAGCGGGCCATGCGGTGACGGTGGTCGACCGGCAACCAGCCCCCGCCATGGAAACCAGTTTTGCCAATGCTGGCGAAGTGTCGCCGGGCTACTCTGCCCCCTGGGCTGGACCCGGTGTGCCGATCAAGGCCATCAAGTGGATGATGATGCACCACAGCCCGCTGGTCATCAAACCGATGGCCGACCCCGCCATGTGGCGCTGGGGCCTGCAGATGCTGCGCAACTGCACCGAGGCACGCTACGCCGTCAACAAGGGTCGCATGGTGCGCCTGGCCGAGTACAGCCGTGACTGCCTGCGTGAGCTGCGCGACGAGACCGGCATCCGCTACGACGACCGCGCCCAAGGCACGTTGCAACTGTTCCGCACTCAAAAACAGCTCGACGGTGTGGGCAAAGACGTTGAAATCTTGCAGCAGTACCAAGTGCCATTTCAGGTGCTGGATCGTGCTGGTTACCTGCAGTACGAACCCGCGCTGGCTGCCGTCAAAGAAAAGTTTGTCGGTGCGCTGCGCTTGCCGGGTGATGAAACCGGCGACTGTTTCCAGTTCACCCAACGCCTGGCCGAGATGGCGCGTGCGTTGGGCGTGCGCTTTGAGTTTGGCGTGAACATTCAGGGCCTGGCGCAGCAGGGCGACAAGATTGCCGGGGTGCAGACGGATCGGGGCTTGTTGACCGCTGACCAGTATGTGATGGCGCTGGGCAGTTACTCGACGCAGATGGCCCGTCCGCTGGGCATTGAGCTGCCGATTTACCCGGTCAAGGGCTTCTCCATCACCGTGCCGATCACCGATGCCACGCAGGCCCCTGAATCGACCATCATGGACGAGACCCACAAGGTGGCGGTAACGCGCCTGGGGGATCGCATCCGCGTCGGTGGCACGGCGCAGCTCTCGGGCTTCAACCTCGATCTGGAGAGTGGTCGGCGCAAGACGCTGGAGTTTGTCGTGACCGACCTGTTCCCCAAGGGGGGCGACGTGGCTCGCGCCGAGTTCTGGACCGGTCTGCGCCCGATGACCCCGGACGGCACGCCGATTCTGGGCGCTTGCCGCATGCGCAACATGATGCTGGCCACCGGCCACGGCACGCTGGGCTGGACCATGGCGGCTGGCACCGGTCGTGTGATTGCTGATCTGATCAGCGGCAAGGCACCGCAAATCAGCATGGAAGGCCTGAGCGTCAGCCGCTACGACTGAGCGCGGGCGAGGCCGTCTTGCGGCTGGCGGGGTAGGGTGCCAAAGCTGTTAGCCTATACGCCTTGCCCCGATGTTTGGGGTGCCTTCTGACGTGATGCCATGCCCCACTTTGTGCTCCAATTTTTCCGACATTACCTGCTGAGTCTGCAGTTTTTTACACGAATTCCGGTCACTGGGCGACTAGCCGATTGGGTGGGCTATAGCCCGGCCATGTTGCGTGCCAGTGCGGGGCATTTCCCTGGTGTAGGGGTGTTGGTCGGGGCGCTGGTGGCGGGTTTCAGTTTCGCCTTGTTGATGGGTTTGCCGCCAACCGGTTCTGCACCGCTGGTGGCCGCTGTTTTGAGCACGGTGCTGGGGGTGCTGATTACCGGCGCTTTTCACGAAGATGGTCTGGCCGATGTGGCTGACGGTCTGGGTGGCAGCGCCGACCGTGACCGCGCACTGGTCATCATGAAAGACTCACGGGTCGGCGCATTTGGTGCGATTGCTGTGGTACTGGCACTGCTGAGCAAGGTTGCTTTGCTGACCTTGCTGGGGGATGTCAGTGCCCCGCTGATGGTGACGGCGCTGTTTGCGGCGCATGTGGTGTCACGCACTTGGCCACTGCTGACCATTCGGCTCCTGCCCCATGTGGGGGACGTGGCGGGTTCCAAATCCAAACCGCTGGCAGATCAGATCAGCGGGGCTGCGCTGGGGACTGGATTTTTATGGTCTTTGGGGGCTATGGCACTTGTTGTATATGCGCAGAATACTACTGAATTTATAGCAATTGATCTCGCCATGGATAGTTTGTTGTGGGCCTTGCTGAACGCGGTGGCGTTGTCCGCCGTGGCCTGGGCGCTGATGGCGCGCTGGTTCTGGCGCAGGCTCGGTGGTTTTACCGGTGATTGCCTGGGGGCCACGCAGCAGGTGTGTGAAATGGCGTTTTACCTTGGCGTGGCGTTGAGTTTGTGAGGCCATCCGCCGCCGCTGTGCCTGGTGACCAGGCATCTACAGCCCCCTCTGCGGTCATGCCGCTCTGGTTGGTGCGCCACGCTCAGCCTTTGCTTGAGCCTGGTGTGTGTTACGGTGCGCTGGATGTGGCGGCAGACTCACAAGCCACCCACATAGCGGCACAAGCTTTGGCGCAGCAGCTGCCACCAGGTGCTTTTTTGCATGTTTCAACGCTACAAAGATGCGAGCTGCTTAGGAAGCAGCTATGCGCATTAAGGCCAGATTTGGCTTATAAAAATGATGCACGACTGAGAGAAATGAATTTTGGTCAATGGGAGGGGCAACGTTGGAGCCTTATTCCCCGGGACGCTTACGATGCGTGGACCACAGACTTCTGGCAATACCGTTTTGGTGGAGCTGAAAGTGTGGCTGAATTCATGGCCCGGGTCGAATGGGCATGGTGTGATGCGCAAGCCCAAAGCGCCCGTGGTGTGGCACCCGTGTGGCTCACCCATGCCGGGGTGATCCGGGCGGTGAGTTTGCTGGCACAGGGTGTGCTCGAAGTGCATGACGCTGCACTTTGGCCCGTGGATGCCCCTGGTTTTGGACAGTACCGTCGGCTTGATTTCAGGATTTAAATACCGACACATCGACCAGTGTGTCTGCATCGGGTGCATCCAGTAGCAGGTTGGACGGGTCAAGATGCAGCATTTCCAGCAAGATCACGGGCAGCTCGTTCAGGGTTTGCGGGGTGATGGGGCCACTCTCGGCCAACCGGGCGGCCAGGTTCAGCACGGCGCTGAGCTGGCGGAATTCGCTCATGACCAGCGGCTGTGCGGTGTGACGCAAACCCTGCACAAGCGCCTCTGGGAAATCCCAGTAGTGCGCCAATTCAGCAGTGACTTCGCCCTCATCAAAACCCACCAGATGACGCTGGCGCAGCCAGCGTTCACCGGGGTTGATCGGTTTGGCTTCAATCTGGGGCAAGGCCGATGGCCGTGCCTGGCCCAGATTGATTTCACCCAGGCGCAGCATCATGCCGCACAGCCAGGCTTCCTGATCGTCCACGTCACACAGCTCAGCCAGCCACTGGGCATAACCGGCGCACAACATGCTGTAGTGCCAGAACTCCAGGCGGTTGATACCGGTTGGCAAGTTGCAACTGTTCACCACACAGACGGACAGGGCGCGGGAGCGCACCTGGGACATGCCGACCACACTCACGGCACGCTCCAGGGTGTCGACTGTGCCGGACAGGCCAAACATGGCACTGTTGGCCATGCGCAGCAAGGTGGCGGTCAGCGTCGGGTCTTTGCTGATGATGCGGCAGATGGTGTAGGTGTCGGCATCTTCGTCGTTCAGGGTGCGAATCAAGGCCTGGCCCGCTTCCGGCATCACTGGCCATTGCACGGACTTCAAAAAGACAGACATGTCGGTGAAAGGGGCGCGATCAGGCAGGCTCATGATGATTTGGAGGTGGTTTTGGGTTTGAAATCGCAGTGTGATGCGACGGCACATTGCCAGCAATGGGGTGCGCGGGCCTGGCAGATGTAGCGTCCGTGCAAAATCAGCCAGTGATGGGCGTGCACCAGGTAGGCGGCGGGGACACGTTTGAGCAATTGCTGTTCGACCTCCAGCGGCGTTTTGCCCGGGGCCAGACCGGTGCGGTTGCCCAGGCGAAAAATGTGCGTGTCCACCGCCATGGTGGGCTCACCAAAGGCCACGTTGAGCACCACATTGGCGGTTTTGCGGCCAACACCGGGCAGGGCCTGCAAGGCCTCGCGGGTGCGGGGCACCTGGCCGCCGTGCTGCGCCACCAGTATCTGGCAGGTTTGCAGCAGATGGCGCGCCTTGCTGTGGTACAGACCAATGGTTTTGATCTGGGCTTCAAGCCCCTCCAGGCCAAGATCAAGCATTTTTTGCGGTGTATTGGCCAGCACAAACAGGC
Source organism: Rhodoferax lithotrophicus (assembly GCF_019973615.1). GTDB lineage: Bacteria > Pseudomonadota > Gammaproteobacteria > Burkholderiales > Burkholderiaceae_C > Rhodoferax > Rhodoferax lithotrophicus. The sequence continues at coordinate 2,018,327 of NZ_AP024238.1, forward strand.
TGCGGGTGGCCTTGTTGACACTGACATCGGTGGCCTGGGCAGACAGCAGCACGGCGGTCAGCAGTTCAAACACGCTGGCATATTCAAGCTCGGTTTGCGGGTGGGGGTTGGCCGCAGCCAAGGTGGCAAAAAAAGCCTCAATGTCAGCGCGTTTCATGGATGTTGGGGTGTCAGGTGATGTGGATAAAAGACTCGGCCGCCGGAAAGCTGGTTTTCATCCAGGTGGTATCCAGTCCAAGTTTGGTGATCGCATCGCTTGGCAGGAGATCCAGCGCATCTGCCGTGGCATTGGGAATATCGGCTAGCGTGCCAGCCAGACTTAGCACGGTGCCCAGGCGGGAGAAGGCTTGTTCAACCAGCGGATCGTAGCTGCGCTCCAGGGCTTGCACGATCTGGATGGGGAAGTTCCAGCGGCGGGCCAGCTCGGCGGTGATTTGGCCTTCTGAAAAACCAATCAAGCGCTTTTCGCGTTCCCAGCGGCTACCCGGTTGGTGCGGCATTTTTTCAATCTCGGTCAACGCTTGGGGCTGGGCTTGCAGGATCAGCAGCTCACCCAGTCGCACCATCATGCCGGTGAGCCAGGCCAACTGCCCATCCATGCCCAGCCTGCTGGCCAGCCACTGGGTGTAGCCCGCACAAGCCATGCTGAAGCGCCAGAACTCCTGGGCATTGAGACCCGGAAAAGTCGGAAAAGAATCATTCATACACGCGGTCAGCGTCAGGGCGCGCACTTTGGCCATGCCCACCATGTGAATCGCTTCGTCCAGTGAAGCAACACCGCGCGGCAGGCCAAACTGGGCGCTGTTGGCCAGTCGCAACAGCTTGGCGGTCAAGGCCGGGTCTTTGGCGATGATGTCGCTGACCTCCTGGATGCCGGCATCGTCACGGTTGAGCGTCTTGATGAGTTGTTGCGCCACTTCGGAAATGGACGGCAATTTGACGGTGGCAAAAAAAGCATCAATGCTCGACATGGTTGTTTCCTGTTTATAGTAGTTTGGCAATCAGTGACAATTTACCCCAATTCATGACCGTTTCAAGTCAAACGGATGAGTCAATTTATTTTCATGCTGCTCATTTTGTTTCCGTAACCCCCAAGCCACTTTATGCAATTTGCCACACGACTTCAAAACGTAGAAACCTCTGCCATTCGGGAGCTTTTTAAACTGCTGGGCAAGCCCGGCATCATCAGCTTTGCCGGTGGTTTCCCTGACCCGGCACTGTTTGATGCGCAAGGTATTGCCCAAGCCAGCGCCGCCGTACTGGCCAGCAACCCCGGCCCGGTCTTGCAATACGGGGCCACCGAAGGATTTGGGCCACTGCGTGAAGGCATTGCCGGTTTTATGGCCGGCAAAGGGGCCAGCGTCACGCCGGAGGGCCTGATCGTCACCACCGGCAGCCAGCAAGCGCTGGATCTGATTGGCAAAACCATGATCTCGCCGGGCGACAAGGTGATTGTGGAAGCCCCTACCTTTTTGGCCACCATCCAGTGTTTCCGGCTGTACGGCGCACAGATCATCGGCGCGCCGATTGATGCCGATGGTGTGGACGTGGACAAACTGGAAGCGTTGATCGAAGAACACCGGCCCAAGCTGGTCTACCTGATTCCCACCTTTGGCAACCCCAGTGGCGCCACCTTGAGCCTTGAGCGGCGCAAGCGTATTCTGGAAATTGCAGCCCGCACACAGACGCTGGTGGTGGAAGACGACCCCTATGGCGAGCTGTATTTTGACCAGGCCCCCCCGCCCAGCCTGCTGGCACTCAGTGCCGATGTGCCTGGCAGCCGCGACTGGTTGGCCCATTGCGGCAGTTTCAGCAAAATCCTGAGCCCTGGCCTGCGTGTGGGCTGGATGATTGCACCGCCTGAGTTGCTGGCCAAAGCCACCATGTGCAAGCAGTTCAGTGATGCCCACACCAGCAACCTGACGCAAGCCATTTGTGCCCATTACCTGACGATGGATCGCCTGAACGACACCCTGAAAGTGGTGCGCCGCACCTATGCCGAGCGCGCCCAGGTCATGGCCGAATCGCTGCGCCGTGAGTTGGGTGATGCGATCGATTTCAACCAACCCCAGGGCGGCATGTTTTTCTGGGCCAGGCTCACCGGAGATCGTGGCCAGCTCAGTGATGCCACCGAGTTTGCCCAACGTGCCATTGACAAATTGGTGGCGTTTGTGCCCGGTGCGCCGTTCTATGCGCATGACCCTGATCACCACACACTGCGCCTGTCATTTGCCACGGCGGATGTGGCCAAGATTGCGGAAGGCATCGCCCGGCTGGGGCAGGCGCTTTAGCTCTGAAAATTGATAAGAAATTGGCTTCTGGCGCTTATTAAACAAGCGTCAGTAGCTATCAAAAACAGACTGGGGTAGATTATGAATAAACTGGTTTTAACGGGCTTTGTGCTGGCTGCCGTGGTGTTGGCGGGTTGCCAGTCCATGTCGGAATCCGAATGCAAGGTGGCCGACTGGGGGCGGGTGGGCTTGAGTGATGGCACGCGTGGCGAGTCTGAAAAACTTTTGGCCGATTACACCGAAGACTGTGGCAAAACAGGCGTGGTGCCGAATGCCCAGGCCTACCGCAAAGGCTGGGACGAAGGTATCAAGCACTTTTGTACCGCGGCCAATGGCTGGCGTGAGGGGCAGGCCGGCCATAGCGGCAAAGATCAGGTGTGTGTGGGGCAAACCGGCTACGAGGGGTTTTCCCGTGCCCTGAATGCCGGGCTGCAGGTTTACCGCACCCAGCAGCGCATGAACAGCAATACCCAGGAAACCAATCGCTTGCAAAAGCAGCTTGAAGCGTCAAAAAGTGACGATGAGAAGCGCCAGATTCGCGACAGGATGGGCCTGATCGACAAGGACCAGTTCCGCCTGCGCAGCTTGTTGGGTCAGCAGCAACTGCTGGCACCCCAGCCCTGAGGAGGCTTCTGGGTGCGTGCGGGGTGTCAGCGTGCAGCCTGCGGCGTATGGCCATCCACATGCACTTGCAGCCACCATTCCAGCAGCGCCAGATGCCACAGCTTGCTGCCGTTGATGCGGGTGAAGTGCTCGGGTGCTTCGGGGTTGGCCAGCAACTGGTTGACGTAATCGCGCTGGTACAGACCGCGCCGCAGGCAGGCCTCTGACATCAAGATGCCGCGCATCATCTCCAGAAAATCACCCCGCACGTATTTCAGCGCGGGCACTGGGAAATAGCCCTTGGGCCGGTCAATCACCGCATCAGGAATCAGCCCGCGTGAAATCGCCTTGAGCGGGAACTTGCCACCCTCCTTGAGCTTGAGTTCGGGCGGCATGCGGGCGGCCAGCTCAACCAGCTCGTGATCCAGAAACGGGGTGCGCACCTCCAGCGCCCAGGCCATCGGCATGTTGTCCACCCGCTTGACCGGGTCGTCCACGATCAGCGTGGTGGCATCGAGCCGCCAGACCTGGTCCAGAAATTCATCGGCATCGGGCTTGCTCAGTTCAGCCGCAATCAGCCCGGAAGTGACATCGCCCACCTGAAACGCGGGGGTGATCATCTGCTGGTATTCGGCATGCTCACGGTCAAAGTAATGTTGGCTGAAGCGCTCAAGCGGCGTGCCTGGGCTGCTATCCATTTTGGGGTACCAGAAGTAGCCGCCAAAAACCTCATCGGCGCCCTGGCCGGACATCACCACCTTGACATCTTTGGAGACCCGCTCAGCCAGCAGGTAAAAGGCAATCACGTCGTGGCTGACCATCGGCTCGGTCATTTGCGCCACCGCCTCGGGCAGGCGGGCCATGACCTCGGTGTTGGGGATGCTGTATTTGTGGTGGCGGGTCTGAAAGTGCGCGGCAATCTGGTCGGAGTATTCAAACTCGTCGGCTTTTTCGGCCCCTGCGCCCAGGTCTTCAAAGCCGATGGAGAAGGTGCGCAAATCTTTCACCTGGTCGGCCAGCAGCCCGACCAGCAGGCTGGAATCCAGCCCGCCCGACAGCAGCACCCCCACCGGCACGTCAGCGGCCAACAGGCGGCGTTGCACACTGCTGGACAAATGCTCGCGGGTGGCTTCCAGCCACTGGGCCTCAGAGAGCGGGGTTTCGGGGCGGGTGGCCGCCAGCGTCCAGTACACCTGTTCGGTCACGCTGCCGTCCGGGTCGATCATCAGGGTACTGGCCGGGGCCAGTTTGCGCACCCCTTGCAGGATGGTGCGGGGGGCGGGTACCACGGTGTGCAGGGTGAAGTGGTGGTGCAGCGCCACCGCATCCAGCTTGGTATCGACCCCGCCACCGGCCAGCAGCGCCGGCAGGCTGGAGGCAAAACGCAGGCGTTGCGGGGTCTGGTTCAGGTACAGCGGTTTGATGCCAAAGCGATCCCGCGCCAGAAACAGTTGGCCGCTGCGCTGATCCCAGATGGCAAAAGCAAACATGCCCTTGAACCGGTTCACACATTGTGGCCCCCAGGCGTGGTAGCTTTTCAGGATGACTTCACTGTCGCCTTCGGAGAAAAAGCTGTAACCCTGTGCCAGCAGCTCGCTGCGCAGCTCGCGGTAGTTGTAGATCGTGCCGTTGAACACCAGGGTGAGCTGCAGCGCCGCATCCACCATGGGCTGGTGCGCGTGGCTTGAGAGGTCAATGATCGACAAGCGCCGGTGACCAAAGGCCAGCGGGCCGTCCTGGTAGCTGCCCGCATGATCCGGCCCGCGCCGAGCCAGTTGGTCAGACATGCGGCTGATGGCCGCCATGTCGGGCGTGGTCGCGTCAAAGCGCAGTTCGCCGCACAGCCCGCACATCAGATGGCCACCTGGTCAGGCACCACAATCACCGGGGCAAAACCGCCGCCCTGGGTGCGGAAATTGGTGGTTTGCCCGGCGTACATGCGGGCCGCCAGCAACTGCACCTGGCCGCCATAGGCGTAGGCGCGTAGGTCAAATTTCAAATCAGTCTGCATACCATCCATCTCAATCATGCGGCCACTGGGGGGCACCAGGGCCTGGGCGACAAAATCGCCCTCCAGAATTTCGCTCCACACCCGTTTGGTGAGTTTGTCACCCCGGTAGGCGGCCTTGGCCCCAAAACCTGCCACTGGTTTGAAGAACAGCTGGCGGCGTTGTGCCCACAGCTCGTCGGCACGCTCGGGCGTGACCAGCCGGGTGGTCGGAATGCTGCTGGCCAGCAGCTTGCGGTCGGCGGCGCTGGCACCCCAGGCCAGCAGCAGTTCGTCCTGGCTCAGGGCAATCAGGTTGCGTTTGTCGGCCAGCAGGGCGTGGGCACGCGGGTGCGGTGTAACCACCACGGCGCGGGCTTCCAGTGCCTGGCGCAGTGGCAGACTGGCGGGCTCGGTCAGGTCAAAGTCGGTCAGCCGGTTGTAGACCATGTCCACGGCCTGGCCCTGGTGCATCAGCTGGCCGTGTTGCCAGCTCAGCTCGCTCGGGTCGGCAATGGCGGCGCGCATGCCGTGCTGCGCAAACAGTTGGCGAAACAGCTCAAATTCTGGGGCCAGGTATTGTTCCGCCGGGGCCTCATCCACAATCACCACGCTGCGCCAAGGCAGCGATCCACGCTGCAACTGCCATTCAGATGCAAACATGTCAAAAATGCTTTGCCTGAGGGTGTCACGCCGCGCGTGGGAGGGGAAAGCCCAGTCCAGCTCATCACAACAGGCTTCCTGGGCCCGCGCCAGTGCTACGTTGAGCAGCAGGCCACCGGCATTGGTGTTGATCTCAATCAGCTGTGGACCCTGGGCGCTGACATGAAAGTCGTAACCCATACACACACTGCGTGGCCCGTGATCCAGTTGTGCGGCAGAGCTGGCGCGGGACAGGGCTTGCACCTGGTAGCCGGGCAGGGTGGCCACTCGCTCGATGGCGGCGACGGTGGCGCTGATCTGGCGTTGCATCTCGCTGGAGATAAACACCACCGTACTGGAAAACAGGTTGGGCCGGGTGCGCAGAATGTCGCTCAGCATGCCGCTCAGGCTGTCGTCACTTTCCAGCTGCTCGCGCAGGCGCTCGGTGTTCAGGGTGCGGCAAAAACAGTCGCGGTTAAGGGCCTCGGCGGTGGTCAAAGGCAGCGTTGGGGTGGGGGTAGGGGTCATACAGGCGTGGATTCTGCCTCAGTCAACCAGCGGGACGTATTCGGTCGCCAAGTCTGGGGTCTCAGACCGAGGGCATGCCCAAAATTTGGTGGGTGATTTTGCGCGCGACCGGGGCAATAAAGTAAATCACCGGGACGGCCACCACATAGGCAATGGTGAAGGATTTGGCCCAGGCCAAAATAAAGTGCTCGACCCAGCCCAAATTGGCCAGGGTGATCACAAAGGTCATCAAAAACACCATCATGGCTCCCATAACCAACGAAAAAACCAAGTGATATTTTTTTTGTGGATACATGCGTTTCACAATTAGAAAAAGGCTTCAGGAGGAGTCTCAACCTTCAGTAATATATGAAAAATAGGCTTCTAGCGCTTGTCAGTAAAGCGTCAAATGCTATGTTATAAATAGCATTTGGATCACTTTGAAAGCCTCAGGCCAAGCTGGCTTCTTCTTGGGCTGGTGCTTCAGCAGGTGAGCAGGTCGAGCCACCGCAGCCATGAATGGTTTCAGTCGGCAGGGCTTGTGGCATGTTGACCTGGCCGGTCAGCGGGTCGTAACCCACGCCCCGCAGGTGCAGCGCCAGTGCGGCGTCCATGGCTTGGGCATGCATGGGAAACCAGGTACCCAGCTCATCGGCCATTTGGCGGACTACGGCCAGATCACCGGCCGTGCCGCGTTTGTCGCCTTCACGCATCACCTGCAGCACCACCTGGTGCTGGGTGGTGTGGCAGTTGGTGCTGGAGAAGCCGGTGTCTTTCATCCAGCGGTCTTCGCGGGCAAAGTGTTCATCGGTATGGGAGACCAAGTCGCGCCACAGTGGCAGCAGATCTGCATCCGGGGCGCTGACCACTTTGGCCAGCAGGTCGACAAATTCGTGGTGGGTGTCATCCATCACGGGCAAACCAAGAGCCAGTGTGTCAGACCATTCGAGCGTGGGCATACCAGATTCCTTTCAAAGAGAGGCGCGAAGCATACCGACTGACTGCATCAGTTGATTTGATGCAGGTCATGAATTTGTGATGTCTTTTTTGTAAGCTCTGGGCAAGCAGTTTGTTTGATGTAGGTCAAAACTGATTTTTCATGATGGATCAACATTGCGCCTGTTGAAAAGACCGCAGACACTTACGTCTGGTAGGCCTTGCACAACCAGGAGGAGCACACATGTTTCAGGTTCGCATTCACGGACGGGGCGGCCAAGGGGTCGTGACCGGTGCGGAGATGATGTCCATCGCCGCTTTTTTGGGTGGCCGCCATGCCCAGGCCTTTCCCAGTTTTGGCTCGGAGCGCACCGGGGCACCGGTGGTGGCATTCTGCCGCATGGACGACAAAGAGATTCGTCTGCGCGAGCCCATCATGCAGCCCGATGCCATCATCATTCAAGACCCCACGCTGCTGCATCAGGTGGATGTGTTCAGTGGCCTGAAAAAAGAGGGTTATATCCTGATCAACACCACCCGCAGTTTTGAAGAGTTGGGTATTGGTGACTTTGTCAAAGGCTTCAAGCCAACCCATTTGCTGACCGTGCCGGCTTCCGAATTGGCCATGAAACATGTCGGCCGGGCCGTGCCCAATGTGCCGATGCTCGGCGCTTTTGCGGCTTTGGGTGGCTTGGTGTCGCTGGAGGCGGTACAAAAGGCCATTGACGAAAAATTCAAGGGCGCGGTGGCACAGGGCAACAAGGCCGCAGCCGCCGAGGCTTACCAGATCGTCATGGAAGAGGCCAAACAGGAGGCACATCATGCTTGAACAATGCGAAGGCTCCCATGCCGTAGCCAAAGCGGTGGCGCTGAGCCGCCCGGAGGTGATTTGTGCCTACCCGATTTCCCCACAAACCCACATCGTCGAAGGCTTGGGTGAGCTGGTGAAGACGGGGGAGCTGACACCTTGCGAGTTCATCAATGTGGAGTCTGAATTTGCTGCCCTCAGTGTGGCCATTGGGGCCTCCGCCGCCGGGGCGCGGGCTTACACGGCCACCGCCAGCCAAGGCTTGCTGTTCATGGCTGAGGCGGTGTACAACGCCTCTGGCTTGGGCTTGCCGATTGTGATGACGGTGGCCAACCGCGCCATTGGTGCCCCCATCAACATCTGGAACGACCACACCGACAGCATGAGTATGCGTGATGCCGGTTGGCTGCAACTGTTTGCCGAAACCAACCAAGAGGCGCTGGACTTGCACATCCAGGCCTTCCGAATTGCCGAAGAGCTGTCACTGCCGGTGATGGTGTGTATGGACGGCTTCATCCTGACCCATGCCTATGAGCGGGTCGATATGCCGGATCAGGCGCAGGTTGACCGCTTTTTGCCGCCCTATGAGCCACGCCAGGTGCTGGACCCGAATGACCCGGTGACGATCGGTGCCATGGTCGGCCCCGAGGCGTTCACCGAGGTGCGCTACCTGGCTCATGCCAAACAGATGCAGGCGCTTGATTTGATTCCGCAGGTTGCTACAGAATTCAAAGCGATTTTTGGCCGCGACTCGGGTGGGCTGATCAAGACTTACCTGACAGAAGATGCTGAGACCATCGTGATTGCGCTGGGCTCGGTGCTGGGCACCATCAAAGACACGGTGGACGATTTGCGTGCTGAGGGCATCAAGGTCGGGGTGCTGGGCATCACCTCTTACCGACCCTTCCCGATTTCCGCCATCCGCGATGCCACGGCGCATGCCAAACGCATTGTGGTGATTGAAAAGTGCTTTGCAGTAGGCATTGGCGGCATTGTGTCGCGCGACGTGCGCAGTGCCGTGCGCAACCGCCCGCAACCGGTGCTGACGGTGGTTGCCGGTCTTGGTGGCCGTGCCATTACCAAATATTCTGTGCACAAATTGCTGTTGCAGGCCATTGCAGACAAGCTTGAGCTGCTCACATTTTTGGACCTGGATTGGGACGTGGTCAACCGTGTGCTGGAGCGTGAAAAAGCGCATCGCCGCTCCGGCCCGGTGGCCGAGGGCATCTTGCGCGACATTGGCACGGTGTCATCCCACATTGGCTGATGGCCCACTGACAAGAGAGAAACATCATGGAACAGTCCTTGGTCAAGTTCTACCAAACCGGCACCTTCACCGTCGGTAACCGCTTGCTCGCCCCCGAGCAACGCAGTGTGCAGGCCGGTGCCGCACGCAGCAACTCCCTCAACTCCGGCCACCGCGCCTGCCAGGGCTGCGGCGAGGCGCTGGGCGCGCGGTATGCCATTGATGCCGCTATGGCGGCCACCAACGGCCAGTTGATTGCGGCCAACGCCACCGGTTGTCTGGAGGTGTTTTCCACACCTTACCCTGAAACCTCATGGCAAATGCCCTGGGTGCACTCCTTGTTTGGCAACGCCGCAGCGGTTGCCACCGGCATTGCGGCGGCCATGAAAGCCAAGGGCCGCAGCGATGTGCGGGTGGTGGCGCAGGGCGGTGATGGTGGTACCACCGACATCGGTTTTGGCTGCCTGTCCGGCATGTTTGAGCGCAACGACGATGTGCTCTACATCTGCTACGACAACGAGGCCTACATGAACACCGGCGTGCAGCGCTCCAGTGCCACGCCGCCGGCGGCCCGCACCGCCACCACCATGTCGGTGGGCCCCCACCCCGGCAATGAGTTTGGTCAGGGCAAAAATGTGCCGCTGATCGCCATGGCGCATGAGATTCCCTACGTGGCCACCGCCACGGTGGCCGATTTGCGTGACCTGGAATACAAGGTGACCAAGGCCATGTCGATCCACGGGGCACGCTACATCCACATTTTTGTGCCTTGCCCGCTGGGCTGGGGCGCGGCCTCGCATGACACCATCAAACTGTCGCGCCTGGCGGTGGAAAGTGGCGTATTTCCGGTGTTTGAGGCCGAGCGTGGTGAGGTCACCGGGGTGCTGAAAATCCGCCGCCAGATTCCGGTGGAAGACTACCTGCGCCCGCAAAAGCGCTTTGCTCATCTGTTTGGCAAAAAGCCCGATGTAGCCACGCTGGCCCGCTTGCAAGCGCGGGCAGACCGCAATATTCGCCGTTTTGGTTTGTTGGGGGAATAACCATGCAAAAACCATTTGCCATCACACTCGATGTCGGCAGTTCGCTGGCTAACCACACCGGTTCCTGGCGCACCGAGCGCCCGGTCTACCTGAGCCGCAAACCGCCGTGCAACCACCAATGCCCGGCGGGTGAGAACATCCAGGGCTGGCTGTTTCATGCCGAATCCGGCAACTACGAGGCCGCCTGGAACACCCTGGTGCAAGACAACCCGTTTCCGGCCATCATGGGCCGGGTGTGTTACCACACCTGTGAAAGCGCGTGCAACCGGGCTCAACTGGATTTGCCGGTCGGCATCAACTCGGTGGAGCATTTTCTGGGGGATCAGGCGATTGCCCAGGGCTGGAAGCTGCCACCACCGGCAGCGCCGACCGGCAAAAAAATCATGGTGGTCGGGGCCGGGCCATCAGGCCTGTCGGCGGCCTACCATCTGGCTCGCATGGGGCATGCGGTGACGGTGATCGAAGCTGGCCCCTTGCCTGGCGGCATGATGCGCTTTGGCATTCCGCAATACCGCCTGCCCCGCCAGGTACTGGATACCGAAGTGCAACGGATTGTCGACATGGGTGTTGAGATGGTTTACAACACCAAGATCACCAATGTGCTGCAAGCCAAGCAGGATGGGGGCTTTGACGCGGTGTTTCTGGCCGTTGGCGCCCACATTGCCAAGCGGGCTTACATTCCGGCCGGTGACTCGGCCAAGGTGCTGGATGCGGTGTCGGTGCTGCGCTCCATGGAGGGCGAGGACAAACCCCTGTTGGGCCGCCGGGTGGTGGTGTACGGCGGTGGCAATACTGCCATCGACATGGCGCGTACCGCCAAACGCTTGGGTGCAACCGAGTCGATCATTGTGTACCGGCGCAACCGCGACAAAATGCCCGCCCATGACTTTGAGGTGGAAGAGGCGCTGCAAGAAGGGGTGATGATCAAGTGGCTGTCCACCATCAAACAAGCTGGCGAATCCTCCATCACGGTGGAGAAAATGGCGCTGGACGACAAAGGTTTCCCGCAGCCCACCGGTGAGTTTGAAACCCTGGAGGCTGACTCGGTGGTGCTGGCACTGGGGCAAGATGTGGACTTGTCGCTGATTGACGGTGTGCCCGGCATGGTGGTGAATGATGGTGTGGTGCAGGTCAACGCGCAGATGATGACCGGCCACGATGGCATTTTTGCCGGGGGCGACATGGTGCCGGCCGAGCGTAATGTCACGGTGGCGATTGGGCATGGCAAGAAGGCGGCGCGGTATATGGATGCCTGGCTCAGTGGCCGTGTGTATACCCCTGCACCCAAGACCGAGGTCGCCACCTTTGACAAGCTCAACACCTGGTACTACAGCGACGCCCCCAAAACCGTGCGTCCCATGCTGGACATCATCCGCCGTCAATCCACTTTTGAAGAAGTGCAGGGCGGGCTGGATGAAAGCAACGCCTTGTTCGAGGCGCGGCGCTGCCTGTCATGCGGCAATTGTTTTGAGTGTGACAACTGCTACGGTGTCTGCCCGGACAACGCCGTCGTCAAACTTGGCCCCGGCAAGGGCTTTGAATTCAAGTACGACTACTGCAAGGGTTGCGGCATTTGTGTCTCTGAATGCCCTTGTGGGGCCATCAAGATGGTGCCGGAAGATATTTGAGCCCGGCCTGAGTCCAAACAGGCGGGTTCAGGCGCTAAAGTTGGGGGCATGAATGTATTTACCTCCCAACCCCCTGTCGTTGAGCCCGCCGCTTGTACCCGTACCTTGCTCCAGCAAGGGTTTGCCGTTCTGGATGCTCAAGGCGTGCGATCCTTAAGTGGCTGCGCCGAAAATGCCCTGCATGAATTGGGCCAAACCTGGGCTGACTTGCCGCCAGACCGTTACCTGAAAGACGGTGGTCATTACCGTCGGCGTCGCCATGCCAGCTATGTGCTGGAGCAGGGCCACTTGCGCCAGGTGCCGCACCGCGCCCACTGGCAACCCCTTGAATACAACGCACTGCATGGCGGTATGCAGCGCTGGTTTGAACCCGTGTTACCCAGCGTGGCTGAGCAGTCGGACTGGCAGCAATTGCTGGTGTGGACTGGTTCAGTCTGCTCGGCGCTCAAAGGGGTGCAAACCTGGTTTATTGAGGCACACCAGTTCCGCATTGACACCACCGATGGCATTGGGCGGCCCACACCAGAGGGTGCACATCGTGATGGGGTGGACATGGTGGCGGTGTTCATGGTGAACCGCCAGGGCATCAAGGGTGGCGAATCCCGGGTGTTTGAGGCTGATGGCCCTCAAGGGCAGCGTTTTACCTTGGCGCAACCCTGGTCGGTTTTGTTGCTTGATGATGCCCGTGTGATTCATGAGTCCACACCCATTCAGCCCTTGGTGCCTGAACGGGCCTCACCCCTGGCCTGCTTTCGCGATACGCTGGTGGTGACGCTCAGAGCCCATGGGTTTCAGGATGATGCGGCATGAAATTGGTGAATTGTGTGCCAAGTCTTGAAGGGTCTGGTTCACAATCAGCTTGTCCGATATTTTTACGAGGAGTAAACCATGTTCAAACATATTCTGGTGCCCGTTGATGGCTCAAACACCGCGCAGTTGGCTGTGGGCAAAGCGATTGGCCTGGCACAAGCCTTTGGTAGCCAGGTGACGGTGATTTATGTGATTGACCCGTACCCCTTTACCGGTGTGGGCACTGATTTTGCCTACGGCCAGGCCGAATACCTGAGTGCGGCCACAGCCGAAGCCAATGCCGCTGTGAAAACGGCCAAAGAAGCTTTTGCCAGCGCCGCCGTGACGGTAGACAGCTCCATCATTGAAGCCCACACTGTTTGGCGCGGCATTGTCGAGGCCGGGGTGTCGCTGAAGGCTGATCTGATAGTGATGGGCTCCCATGGCCGCAACGGGTTTGAAAAACTGGTGCTGGGCAGCGTGGCCCAAGCCGTGTTGTCACACACCAAACTGCCGGTGTTGGTGGTACGCGATTGATGTTGTTATCACCTTCGCGACAAACCTAGGGCTTACCCGTAGTCAGGCGGTCATCAACTCTTTCTACAATAAATAGAACGACCGTTCTATTTTTTTAAAAGGAAAGAGCCATGACCGCTGAATACACCGTGCAGGGCAATATTGCCCTCATCACGTTGAACAACCCACCTGTGAATGGCCTGGGACTGGCCACGCGCCTGGCCATTACCGATGGGCTGGCGCAAGCCCATGCGGATGCCAACGTCAAGGCCATCATCATCACTGGCGCGGGTAAAGCCTTTTCGGGCGGGGCCGACATCACCGAATTTGGCTCGCCCAAAGCCTACCAGGAACCCAATTTACTCAGCGTTATCCTGGCGGTCGAAGCCGCCACCAAGCCGGTGATTGCCGCTGTGCACACCGTGTGTATGGGGGGTGGGCTGGAACTGGCACTGGGTTGTAATTACCGCATTGCGGCCCCCGGCTGCAATGTGGCGTTGCCCGAAGTCAAGCTCGGCCTGATTCCCGGTGCCGGTGGCACACAGCGCCTGCCGCGCGCCCTGGGTGTGGAGCCTGCGCTGAACATGATTGTCAGCGGCGAACCCGTCAAGAGTGAACTGTTGGCCATGGTGCCCGGCCAGCAGCTGTTCACCAGGATGGCTACCTCGGCCGAGACCTTGCTGGCTGAAGCGGTGGCTTATGCCGCTGAAGTGGCGGATATGCGCCCCCTGCCGCAGGTGCGCCAGTTGCCCAGCCGCCACCCGCAGGGCGACGCTTATTTTCAGTTTGCGCGCAACATGGTCAAAGGCATGGCCAAGAATTTCCCGGCCCCGGTCAAGTGTGTTGACATGGTGGAAACCTCCACCAAGCGCAAGTTTGACGATGGCATGGCACTGGAGCGTGAAACCTTCATCAACCTGATGTGGACCCCCGAGTGCCGTGCGCTACGCCACCTGTTCACGGCCGAACGTGCAGCCTCCAAAATACCGGATGTTGCCGCAGATACGGCGCAACGCGCTATTAATGCTGTAGCAATCATCGGCGCAGGCACCATGGGCGGCGGCATTGCCATGAACTTCCTCAACGCCGGTGTGCCGGTGAAGATGCTGGAGATGAAGCAAGAAGCGCTGGACCGAGGCCTGGCCACCATCCGCAAAAACTACGAAGCCCAGGTCAGCAAAGGCAAACTCAAGCAAGACAAGTACGAGCAGCGCATGGCCCTGCTGTCCACCACGCTGAGCTACGACGACCTGAGCGATGCCGACCTGGTGATCGAAGCCGTGTTTGAAGACATTGGCGTGAAAGAAGCCGTGTTCAAGGAACTTGACCGCGTGATGAAGCCCGGCGCGATTCTGGCTTCCAACACCTCGACGCTGGATGTGAACAAAATCGCCAGCTTCACCCAGCGCCCGCAAGACGTGGTCGGCCTGCACTTCTTCAGCCCGGCCAATGTCATGAAGCTGCTGGAAGTGGTGCGCGGTGAAAAGACCGCCAAAGACGTGCTGGCCACGGTGATGAGCCTGGCCAAAAAGATCAAGAAAACCGCCGTGGTGTCGGGCGTGTGTGACGGCTTTATTGGCAACCGCATGATCGAGCAATACGGCCGCCAGGGCGGCTTCCTGCTGGATGAGGGCTGCACCCCGGCGCAGGTGGACAAGGCCATGGAGAAATTTGGTATGGCCATGGGGCCGTTTCGCATGAGCGACCTGGCCGGTAACGACATTGGCTGGGCCATTCGTAAACGCCGCTATACCGAAAAGCCTGACATGAAGTACAGCAAGACCGCCGACCTGCTGTGCGAAAAAGGCCGCTTTGGCCAGAAAACCGGTGCCGGCTGGTACGACTACGTGCCCGGCAAGCGGGACGCGATTCCAAACGCTGAGGTGGTCAAGATGATCGAAGACCACCGCGCTGCGTTAGGCATCACACCGCGCAAGATTTCGGACGAAGAAATTGTCCAGCGCCTGGTGTTCAGCCTGGTCAACGAAGCCGCTCACATCCTGGAAGAAGGCATTGCCAACAAGGCCAGCGACATCGACGTGGTCTACATCTTTGGCTACGGCTTCCCGGTGTACCGCGGTGGCCCGATGAACTATGCCAATGAGGTCGGCTTGTTCAACGTGGTGCAAGCCATGCAGCGCTTTGCCCAGAACCCGCTGGACGATGCCAAGTTCTGGCAACCCGCACCGCTGCTGGCCAAGTTGGCTTCTGAAGGCAAAATATTTGGTTAAAACTGCCTCCAGAGCAGACAAATCAAGCGCAAGCAGCTATCAATTTTGAAAATTTGCAGGACAAGCCGCAGCCCTAGAAACGGGGCCAGCGTTGTCCTCCACACTTTGGAGATCACCATGACATCCGCCGTAATTGTTTCCACCGCCCGCACCCCCTTGGCCAAAAGCTGGAAGGGCTCTTTCAACATGACCCACGGGGCCACGCTGGGTGGTCATGCAGTTGAACACGCCATCCAGCGCGCCGGTATTGACGCTGCCGAGGTCGAAGACGTGATTTTGGGCTGCGCCCTGCCTGAGGGCGCGACCGGCTCCAACATTGCCCGCCAGGCTGCCTTGCGGGGTGGTTGCCCGGTCACGGTGTCGGGCATGACGCTGAACCGTTTTTGCTCTTCCGGTCTGCAAGCCATTGCGCTGGCTGCCCAACGCATCATCACCGGTGAGGGTGACACCTATGTGGCCGGTGGTGTCGAGAGTATTTCCTGCGTGCAGCAGGAGCTCAACAAACACATGATCACCGATCCGTGGTTGCTCAAAAACAAGCCCGAAATTTACTGGGACATGCTGCAGACCGCCGAAAACGTTGCCAAGCGCTACGGTATCAGCCGCGAAGCCATGGACGAATACGGTGCCGCCAGCCAGCAAAAAGCCAGCGCCGCGCTGGAAGCCGGTTTGTTCACGCAAGAGATCGCTCCGATCACCGTCACCATGGGTGTGGCTGACAAAGTCATGGGTCTGACGACCAAAAAGGTGACGGTCAGCCAGGACGAAGGTATTCGCGCTGGCACCACCGTGGCGGGCATCAGCGGTCTGCGTTCTGCCATGCCCGGTGGCCTGATCACGGCGGGTAATGCCAGTCAGTTCTCCGACGGTGCGGGTGCCATGGTGTTGATGCACGAAGCAGTCGCGCAGCGCAAGGGCTTGCAGCCGCTGGGCCGCTTTTTGGGCTTTGCCGTGGCCGGCTGTGAGCCGGATGAAATGGGCATTGGCCCGGTGTTTGCCATCCCCAAGGTGCTGGGCCGCCTGGGCCTCACAGTCAACGACATTGACCTGTGGGAACTCAACGAAGCCTTTGCCGTGCAGGTCATTTATTGCCGCGACAAGCTCGGCATTGACAACGCCCGTCTGAACGTCAACGGCGGTGCCATCGCCGTGGGCCACCCCTACGGTGTGAGCGGCCAGCGCCTGACCGGCCATGCCCTGATCGAAGGCAAACGCCGTGGTGCCAAGCGTGTGGCGGTCACCATGTGTATCGGTGGCGGCATGGGGGCTTGTGGGGTGTTTGAAGTCTTGTAATTTGATAGCGCTTGGCCTATGTAAAACGTGGGCTACGGTGGATTTTGCGTATACACCATTGACACTGGGGCGAATGCTTGCGCGGCTGTCCCCCGCCCAAACGCTGGCGCATTGGGGCTCGTCCTTGATGCCGCTGCACCATCCGCCCCAGCGTCAACGGTGTCGACACTTGGGCGGTATTCGGGGCATGAAATCCAAAACAGTTCCAGGAATCAGGTCGGCGGTGTGCTCAACGTAGCGTGGACGTGGGGTTTTGCCACATCAAGGAGGAGCCCGTAGGGCGGGGAACAGCCGCGGAGCTGAGCGCGCCGTCGGCCTGATTCCCACTCCGAATAGTGGCTGACACATGTTTCTCATTTTTGCCACCACAAGACACCCATCGATCCGGTAGCCGGAATGCTACTGTTTCAGTAGCTTCTTACGCAGGCAGGATAAGCGCTACAGCCTATTTTTATCGCTATGAGTTGCCGAAAATCGTTCCCTGGCTGCAGGT
This sequence comes from Rhodoferax lithotrophicus, assembly GCF_019973615.1. Taxonomy (GTDB): domain Bacteria; phylum Pseudomonadota; class Gammaproteobacteria; order Burkholderiales; family Burkholderiaceae_C; genus Rhodoferax; species Rhodoferax lithotrophicus. Next base: position 2,035,337 of record NZ_AP024238.1, read on the forward strand.
GGTTAAGGCGGCTGACTTGACTTGCGCACAGATGGATGAGGATGAGTTTTGACAGCAGCGTTTGGGCGCTAGGCCAAAACCACTTTGCAGCCTGCATCGCGCAGGGTTGCCAGGTGAGCAAGATGCTGGGCTCGCTTATTGGTGATCAGTTGGTAAATCTTGTCCACGCTGCAAAAACTGACCCGGCTGCTTTGACCAATTTTGCTGTGGTCAGCCAGGATCACCGTGTGTCGGGCTTGGGTCGACATGGCGCGTGCGAGCAGCGCTTCCGCAGGTTCATAGCTGCTGGCACCCTGGTCGGCCGTGATGCCCACGGGTGAAAGCATGGCCCAGTCCACCCGCCAGCGCATCACTTCAGCCACTGTGGCATCACCGTAGTTGGCGGCGATGCTTACGGTGGGTCTTCCGCCTAACACGTGTACGCAGTGGCGCTGCTGGCCTTGACCGTCGGGGGCACTGAGCTTGAGTCCAACATCGAATGAATTGGTGATGATGGTGAGTCCTCGCAGTGAGGTCAACTCGTCGGCCAGCAGGGATACCGTGCTGCCCGCATCAATGAACACCGCTTGACCGGGGTGTAACAACTTGGCTGCGGCCCGGACGATGGCACGCTTTTCATTGCAATAGGCTTTGGCACGTACATCCAGGGGTGACTCAGGCTCGGGCTCAGGGCGTTTGATACCACCGTGGATGCGACGCAACTCGCCCAGGGACTCCAGCACCGCGACATCACGGCGCACGGTTTCACGCGAGACATCCAGGTCGGTGGCAATGCGATCGGTGCTGACCTGCTGAAAGTTGGCTAAAAGTGCCCGTATGCGTTGGTAGCGTTGGTCTGGAAGCATGTGAAACAGCACTCATGAAAAAGAAATGGCACGCCTGCACAAGCTGGCGTGCCATTTTAGAAACAACTCCATCTGGCTCGGCAAGCGCTGTGTGATGCCTCAACGCTTGCTGAATCAATCGCTGAATCAATCAGGCATTGATCACCAGTTGGTCGCTCAGTGCCGTGCCAAACAGCACGGGGTCGCTGATCGAATGTTTACCGGTTTCCAGCCGCCCGGCGAAACGCCGGGTGTAGCCCTTGAGTGCGGGGACTGACACGGTGAAGTCATACCAATAACCGCTGCTCTTGAGTGCCCAGTTCAGGGCACCCTCTTTGCCGGCTGCGACGGTCAGTGTTTGCGCTGTGTTGGGAAAGTAGGCATTCGCCACCACACTGAAACCGCATGCCACGCTGCCGGTGTTGCTCAAAGTGAGCATCAGGTCGCCGTTGGCAATGTCGTAGCAAACCTGCACTTCCGGATTGGGTTGACTGGCGGCCGCCAAAGTCTTGGCATTGCCGGTGAAGTGACGGTGAAAACCATTGGGGCCCAGCACCCACAAGTCATAAGCGCCGTTGTCGGCAGCCAGTGACCAGCTTCCTGTGAGACTCTTGTCCGCTTCAACGGTGTAGCGACGCGGAATGCCATCCAGATGCAGACGGTCATAGACGTGGAATATCGCAGCCGCCTTGCCGGTGTTGTCGAAGCTCAGCCTGACGGTCTGTGCGCTCGTGTCGATCACCGCGCTGGTGTGCAATTCGTAAGGCAGGGCGCGTGAGGGGCGAGTACCTTTTTCTTGCACCGGCATGGTGGCCACGTTGGGTGGTAGCGGTGTGGTTTTGCTTGGCAGGGCGCGGGCGCGGGTGGCCAACGCGGTGGTATCGGGCAGGCTCTTGAAGAACTCGGTGTTGTTCGGGTCGGCGAAGTTGAGGGTTGAGGTCATGTCGCCACACACAGCCCGACGCCAAGCCGAGATATTGGTCTCGCTGACACCAAAACGCCGTTCAACAAATTGCAGAACCGAGGTGTGGTCGAATACCTGCGAGTTGACCCAGCCGCCTTTGCTCCATGGCGAGATGACGTACATCGGCACGCGTGGGCCAAGGCCGTAAGGGCGGTGCAACAGAAGGGGTTCGTACGGGGCGGTGTTGTAACTTTGGATATGTTCGTGGTATTCGGCAGTAGTCGCCACGGTGCTGGCACCGGCCAGCTGAGCCTTGGTGGGATCGGCATCCCAGCTGACATAAGAGGGCGGAGCTGGTGGTGGCACGTGGTCGAAGAAGCCATCGTTTTCGTCGAAATTCAGGAACAGCACGGTTTTGCTCCAGACATCAGGGTTGGATGTCAGGGCATCCAACACCTTGGCGGTGTAGTCGGCTCCCTGAGCGGGGCTGGACGGGCCGGGGTGTTCCGAGCCCTCGGCGGTGGCCACGATAAAGGTGACCTGTGGCAGCTTACCCGCCAACACGTCTTCCTTGAGCTTGTCCAGGTCACGGGTGCTGATACCACGCTGGAGCAAGGCCTCGGAATAACCAGGTGTTTTGTTCCAGGCAGCACGGAAAGTATGAAAACCTGCCAACGGGTTGTCGGTGAAATTGTCATCCATGTTTTCGTAGACCTGCCAAGTGATATTGGCATCTTCGAGCCGCTCCGGGTAGGTCATCCAGGTATAGCCACCATCGTTGCCTGGATTGGAGTCAAACCAGTCGTAATCGTTGTAGGTGGCGGGACCATTGTGCTTGGCCAAGCCATCGTTGGTGCCCGTCCAGGCGAACAGGCGGTTGGTATTGGTGCCGGTTTGCGAACTGCAGTGGTAGGCATCGCAGATGGTGAACGCGTTGGCCAGCGCATATTGGAATGGCATGTCTTCCTGGGTGAAATAACCCATTGAATGGTTTTGCTTGTACTGCGGCCAGTAAGTCATGCGCCCGTTGTCCCAGGCACCTTGCGCATCACCCCAGCTGTGTGGTGTGCCTTGTACCCGCATCACATTGAAGTTTTGCACTGTGTTGAGGTGAAAGGGGGCAATCACCGAGGGTGTGGCACCTGCCGTGGCATTGGGTTGTGACCAGACGTTCTTGCCTGTGATGCCGTTGGCATTTGGCATGGGAATCGGAAACGGGTCAGCAAAACCGCGTACGCCGTTCAGTGTGCCAAAGTAGTGATCGAAGGAGCGGTTCTCCTGCATGAAGATGACGATGTGTTCAACATCTTTGATGGTGCCTGTCGCGCTATTGGCATCAATGGCCAAAGCACGTTGGATGGCGGGTGGGAACAGGCTGAGCGCAGCAATAGATCCGGTGGTGGTGGCTGCGGAGCGCAAGAAGTTTCTGCGATTGAATGTCATGGTGGTTTTCGGCAATGGATATGAAAGGGCCAGATGAGCAGGTCAGCGCGCGCAGCGCACCTCGCGGGTCTTGTTCTCGGAGCCGAGCTTGCTGTTGCTGGCACCGTCAGCACTGATGTTGTTGCCGCCGCCGCAGGCACTCAGCGTCAGGCACATCAGCAACGTGCTGACCACAATCAGGGTGCCACGCTTGGCGGCGTTGGCATAAGGGTGGCTGGCAGTGCTGCCTGCGTGATGGTTGGGAATGGGGGATTCAGAGATGTGCATAGTGAGCATCCAAAATGTGGTGACAAAACAAACCCAACCAGGCACGACGAGACAAGGGATACCACCGCTCAAGGACGTTTGCGACGACAGATGAGGGTGTGTTGGCATGCCGCAGTTACTGGGTCAGGTGCGTCAATGCTATGTGTGAAAAATTGCAGTTGTGTGACTTTATGGATTTGAATTGAGTCAACCACATACCCTTTGGTCGCTCATGCCGTGCATCCGTTGCAGCGGGTGTGTCCCACCTCCTTCAGGCGCATGGCGAAGTTTCATGTCCGGACACCAATCCACTTGGTGATGTGGGCGAACTGGGTGGGCCAGCTCGAATGCGGCTTGCAATATGTGTTCGGCTGCAGAAGTGAAGCACAGCGACTGCTGGAAATGTTGATTCCGAGGTCCGAAAGCTGGCACAGCCAATGGTGTCAGGAAATCAATTGGCCATGGCACAGGTTGTGCTTTGGTAGCTTGCTATTTTTTAAATAGCTTATAGCGCTTGTGGAATAAGCGCTACAGCCTATTTTTATCACTATGAATTACCCAAGACAGGTGTCTGGCTACAGGTGGTGACCCGCTGTGATTGGACGTGTACACAAGTGGACGAAAACGCGTTCTGACCGCTCAAGAGCACCCCAGGTCATGCCCAGGGGCACAGGGTCAAGGGGTTGTGATTTTCGTCAACGGCTTGTTATGGCACGGCCTTGACCGGAATGTAGATTTCTCCGCCGCGCTGCCTGAATTCCTGTGACTTGGCCTGCATGCCAGCGCTGAGCGCCTGCGTGTCGCTGACCCCCTCGGCTTTGGCGTAGTCGCGCACCTCCTGCGAAATCTTCATGGAGCAGAACTTGGGGCCACACATTGAGCAGAAATGCGCCACCTTGGACGAGTCCTTGGGCAGCGTCTCGTCGTGGAAATTGCGCGCCGTATCGGGGTCGAGCGACAGGTTGAACTGATCCATCCAGCGGAACTCGAAACGCGCCTTGGACAGCGCGTCGTCCCGCGCCCGCACGCCGGGGTGACCTTTGGCCACGTCGGCCACATGGGCGGCAATCTTGTAGGTGATGATGCCGACCTTTACGTCGTCGCGATCCGGCAGGCCCAGGTGCTCCTTCGGGGTCACATAGCACAGCATGGCGGTGCCAAACCAGCCGATCATGGCCGCGCCGATGCCGCTGGTGATGTGGTCATAGCCCGGCGCAATGTCGGTGGTCAGCGGGCCCAGGGTGTAGAACGGAGCTTCGTGGCAGTGTTGGAGCTGCTCGGTCATGTTGGCCTGCACCATGTGCAGTGGCACATGGCCAGGGCCTTCGATCATCACCTGCACATCCTGCTGCCAGGCTTTTTGCGTCAGCTCACCCAGGGTGCGTAATTCAGCAAACTGCGCCTCGTCATTGGCATCGGCCCCCGAGCCGGGGCGCAGGCCGTCGCCCAGCGAGTAGCTCACGTCATAGGCCTTCAGAATCTCGGTCATTTCATCAAAGTGGCTGTAGATGAAATTCTCTTGATGGTGCGCAATGCACCACTTGGCCATGATCGAGCCGCCGCGCGAGACGATGCCGGTCATGCGTTGGGCGGTCAGCTGAATGAAGGCCAGCCGCACACCGGCGTGCACGGTGAAGTAGTCCACCCCCTGCTCGGCCTGCTCGATCAGCGTGTCGCGGAAGATCTCCCAGGTCAGGTCTTCGGCAATACCGCCGACCTTCTCCAACGCCTGGTAAATCGGCACCGTGCCAATCGGCACTGGACTGTTGCGCAAAATCCAGTCGCGCGTGGTGTGGATGTTGCGCCCGGTGGACAAGTCCATCACGGTGTCAGCGCCCCAGCGCATCGACCACACCAGTTTTTCCACCTCTTCCTCGATGCTCGACGTGACCGCCGAGTTGCCGATGTTGGCATTGATCTTGACCAGAAAGTTGCGGCCAATCGCCATCGGTTCCACTTCGGGGTGGTTGATGTTGCCGGGAATGATGGCACGGCCACGGGCCACCTCGTCGCGCACAAACTCCGGTGTCATCACCTTCGGGATGCTGGCTCCAAAGCTGTTGCCGGCCAACCGGGCCTCGCGCTCAGCATTGCCTTGGTAGGGTTCCATCCAGGCCTGCTGCTGGTTCTCGCGGATGGCCACATATTCCATCTCGGGCGTGATGATGCCGCGGCGGGCATAGTGCATTTGCGACACATTGGCCCCGGCCTTGGCGCGGCGCGGTGTGCGCTGCAACCCGGCAGCCTGCAAACGCAGCGCAGCCAGGGTTTCGGACTCGCCATGTTTCAGGCCATCGTCCAGCGCAAACGGTGTGCGCCCAGGGTAGGCCTCGGCGTCACCGCGAGCCTCGATCCAGCGGCTGCGTACCAGCGGCAGGCCCTGGCGCACGTCGATCTCGGCACTGGGGTCGGTGTAGGGGCCGGAGGTGTCGTAGACCCGCACCGCCTCGCCGTTGCTTTGCATGATTTCACGCATCGGCACCCGGATGTCGGCTTGCGTGCCGGGCACATAAATTTTGCGCGAGGCGGGCAAGGGCTCGCGCGTCAAGCGCATCAACTGGCTGAATTTGTCGGGGGCATTCATGGCAAGGTCTCCTGAAAGATTGAAAAACAGCTCCGAAGAACAGTCAATCACGTCAGCAAACCTGGAGAACAGGGTGGACGGTTCGATGCCCGTGAAACTCCGGGTGACCGGGCAAGGCAATACAACACACGTCTGGCTCTTCTTACGCCGGTATGAACCGGATCAAGTTCGCGGGTTTGGTTGACCATCTCAGCGCCATCACAGCGCACCCCGGGCGGGGCGAAGTTTACGCGATGTTGTCTGTCAACAAAGTGTGCAACGGCAGACCGTGCGTGTGCCCACCCCTTGAATTACCAAAATGAACGATGTGGGTATAGCGCCAGGTCAGGTCGAAAAAATTGAAATCTCTGTCATGCTTGGGGCGGGCCGGTGAATACCGTAGTTGCTGCACACTGAAGTGATGTTGCGGGAGCATCTTGCAAAATTTTTATGCCATGTCTGTGAGCATTCCATTTTTTTCGAATTATTGGCACCTTATTACCCGCTTGGGGGAGGTGCAATACCTGCTGCCCGCAGCATTAGGGGTCTGTCTGGTGTTGATCCGGTCTGATGGCACACGGCTGCTGGCCGTCAGGTGGCTACAGACGTTATTGATCGCAGCGTTCATTACCTTGGCCTCCAAGATCGCGTTTATTGGCTGGGGAATTGGCAGTGCCCGATTCAACTTCACCGGTGTCTCTGGGCACGCCATGTTTGCAGCGTCTATCGTTCCCCTGTTGGTGGCGACACTGGCCTCGCGTTTTCCGCAAGGCTGGCAAAAGCTGGCCGTGTTTTTGAGTTTTGCCTTGGTGCTTCTGGTTGGTGTATCGCGTGTAGCGGTTGGGGCGCATTCGGCCTCTGAGGTGATCGCGGGCCTTTTGCTGGGCAGCACGGCAAGCGCCATGGCCATCGCGCACAAAGGCCTGCCGCGAGGGAGCTGGAATCAGTATGTGCCTATGGTCGTGCTGGCATGGCTGGTGCTTGCACCCTTCCAAACCCCCCAACTTCCCACACATTCACTGGTGACCTGGTCGGCATTGCAATTGTCTGGACACGCCAAACCCTACACCCGTACCGACATGATGCGTGAGCATCATGCGCGAACGGCCAGACAACCAGCGTCTGACTTAAAGGGCAAGCCATTCAGTACCGGGTGAGTCATTTCGATAGGTAAACTTCAGCTTATGCGAATTTTTTTACAAAGCGTTACAGATACTCAATCTTTCTTGTTTGTGCGGCTTGTTAATTAAAACTATACGTATGTTTCGCTTTCTGAATTTTCAAAGCATCACCATGCGCCTGATTTTGATCGGCGTGGCTTTGTTGGCGATGGCCACCATCGGGCGAATTGTTTTTCTGGGCAATTACTTGCGTGAGGACATTGCGGCGCAGTCCAGCGCGCAGTTGGTCACACTTGCCAACTATGCTGCGCGTGAAGTGGATCACAACCTGATGGAGCGGCGTGAGTTTCTGCAGCGGGCTGCCAGCCGTATTCCCGACAAGCTGCTCAGAAACGCGCCACAACTGGAGGCCTGGCTGGAAGAACGCCAACACATCGGGGGGCTGTTTTCAGAGGGCATGCTGGTGATTGATCCACAAGGGCGGGCGCTGTCACGACAGCCAGATATGGCACCGCAGTTGGGACATGATCTGGCGGATGAGGATTTCTTTCAGCAGGCGGTGAAAGGTGAGTTTGTGGTGGGCCGTCCTTTCAAAGCCCCGTCCTCGCAGGTGCCGGTACTGCCGATGGCGCTGCCGTTGCGTAACCCTGCTGGTCAGGTCACTGGTGTGCTGGTGGGCGTGTCGGCCCTGGAGTCGCGTAATTTTTTGGAAGCACTGCATGCTATCCATATCGGCACCACCGGGGGTCTGGTGCTGGTTTCACCGCGTGACAAGCTGATTGTGGGGGCTTCGGACAGTGATACCGCCTTGATGGCAACACCAGGCAAGGGTCTGTACCAGCAGCATGACCCAGCCAACCGCAGTCTTTCGGGCATCGGCATCAGCCCAGCTGGTGTGGAAGAGTTGACTGCTGTTGCGGTGGTACCTCTTAGTGGCTGGTTAGTGGTGGCGCACCAGCCCACCAAGGAAGCATTTGCGCCTGTGACTCGCCTGCAGCATTTCATGAAAGTGAATTCGCTGGTGCTGCTGGCGTTTATTGTGGTGGTCATGATGGTAGTGTTGCGTTACCTGCTGCGCCCGTTGCGCCGTGCTGCCGAGCATGCTGACCGTATGACGCAGGGGGAATTGCCGCTGGAACCTTTGCCCGTGGTTCGTAATGACGAGGTTGGTCACATGACGGTCGCCTTCAACCGCGTCTTGTCCAAGCTGATCGAAAGCCGTGGAGAGCTTCAATACCTGGCGCATCACGACAAGCTCACCGGCTTGCCTAACCGCCAGCTGCTGGCGGAGAAGATGCAGGCGGCCTTTGATCGGGCCCAGCGTCATCAGCACAAAGTGGTCTTGTTGTACCTGGATCTGGACGGTTTCAAAGCCATCAATGACGGGCTTGGGCACGAGGCGGGGGACGCCGCCCTGCGTGAAATTGCCAGCCGTTTGACGAGCACCTTGCGCCGGGTGGATACCGTGGCCCGTGTGGGGGGCGATGAGTTTGTGGTGTTGTTGTCTGACCTGCATGACAACGCCAAATCGGTGGCTGAATGTGTGGCTGGCAAATGTCTTGAGGTGTTCAAAACCCCGGTCAGGGTGGCTGGGCAGACCCGTACGCTTGGGGTGTCCATAGGCTTGGCCGTGAGGAATGGCTACAGTTCAGCAGAAGAAATGCTCAATGCCGCCGATCAAGCCATGTACCGCGCCAAGGTGGATGGTCGTGGCCGCTTTTGTTGGGCCGATGCCTCTGAGCTGAGTCGCTTCGAGTTGATGCCGACATCAGGAGATGCGCAACGACCCGAGACCGAACAAACCAATTAGCCCGACCGCAATCAGGTAGATGGCCACGATAAGGTTCAGCAGTTTGGGCATCACCAGCACCAGAATACCGGCCATGAGAGAGATCAGGGGTGTCAGACTGAGGTGAATGTTCATGTGGGTCAATGCCTTGAGGTCAAAAGAGAGGCTGATTCTCGCAGCGAAATGGCCTGCGAAGGCGCTGTTGGATGGTGAATGGTAAATGGATATAAAAATGGGCTCTGGTGCCCTATAAATAAGCGTAAGAAGCTATGAATGATATAGCAGTCTTAATGGCCGGACGCCGCACTCATGGCCTGCTTGACGGCTTGCCCCAGCTCAATCACCGCCATGGCGTAATAGCTGCTCCAGTTGTAGCGTGTGATGACATAAAAGTTGTCGGTGCCTGCCACATACATCGGCGGCGCGTTGCCCATTTGTAGTTCGATCAGCGCCAGCTTGCCGGTGTGTTGCAGGGCTTCGCCAGTCAGTACCGCGCCCTTGGCCTGGAAACTCGCCACACTGAAGGTGGGCAGGATATCGGGGGCCAGCAACGCATCCATGTCGAGTCTGGACACATCCAAGGCTACTGGGAAATGTGTGGCCAGACCCGTTTGCCAGCCGTAGGCCTTGAAATAGTTGGCCACCGAGCCGATGGCATCGGCCGGGCTGTTCATCAGGTCGACCACGCCATCGGCATCAAAGTCCAGCGCGTATTTGACCCAGCTGGAGGGCATGAACTGTGGCCAGCCCATGGCTCCGGCGTAGCTGCCCTTGATGCCCAGTGGGTCACGGCTGCTGCGTGAGCACAGGCTCAGAAACTGTTCCAGCTCGTCTTTGAAATAGGCACTGCGCTGGGCCGCGCGCGGGTGACTGGTGGGGAAGTCAAAGGCCAGTGTGGTTAAGGCGTCGATCACGCGGTAGTTGCCGCTTTGCTGGCCGTAGAGGGTTTCCACCCCGAGGATGCCGACGATGATTTCGGCCGGTACGCCGGTTTGGGCTTGTGCACGCACCAGTTCGTCACGATGGGTGTGCCAGAAAGCCACCCCCGCCTGGATGCGAATGGGCTCGACAAAGCGGCTGCGGTAAGCCTGCCAGTTTTTGGCCACACCTACGGCGGGCGGGGTAACGGCTTTGGCAATGGCCGGTATGTAGTGTGCTTGCGCCAGGGTCTGGCGCACCCATGCCGGGTCCAGGTTACGGCGCTGGGCCATGTCTTCGGCGGCCAGCATGACATCGGCGCGTTGTGCGTAGCTGGGGCCGGGCAGCGGTGAGGGGGCAGCGAGGCGGTGTTTGGCTTTGGCTGGCTTGTGTTTGTGCTTGGTTGCGCTGGTTTTCTGCACCGTGGGTGTCGCCGCCAGGCTGCTGGCGCAGACCGCGGCCAGCAGCAGGCTGGTCAGGGTAGGGATAAAACGAGGGCGCTGGGGCCAGCGGAGTTCAAAAGATGGCAAGGGCAGTCCTTTTCAGTAGGTGGGTGCACGTCGCCAACCTGCACGGATTTTGGGGCATTTCGGGGGCTGAATTCTGAGGGTGAAGCCATGGGGGCCAAAAATCATGCATGTTTCAGCGTCCCATGCGCTTGAGTTGCCGCCCAAGGGCATGGCACTGTTGTTTGAATGATGCGGCTTGCTGGGGCTTGGGCTGGCTGTAGCGTAGCGCTTCGAGTTGCAGCAACCAGGTGCGTAATTGAGGATAGCGTGCCTGCAGGCTGGGGTGTTGGCGCCACAGCTCTATCAACTGGCGCGGCGTGCTTTGTGGGGGGAGCTGCAACTTGGCGTGGGCAAAGGCTTTGCGCGCCCGCACAAGCAGACGCAGCCAGGGGTCCTGGCGCTGGCGTTCCCAGGCGCTCCAGGCGGCGCTGGCCAGACTGGCCACCACCACGATGCTCCACAGGATGTACAGCAGGTCTTCCCAGCCGGGCGATTCAAAGCCCAGGTTTTTCAGCAGATCCAGCTGGCGTTGCTGGGTGTAGTTGAGCACCCATTGGTTCCAGCGGTTGTTTACCGCATCCCAGGCGGCCCGCATATTCAGGGCAAAGGCCGGGCTGACACTGCCCAACAAGGCGCTGGTGAGGGCACCACGTGGTGTTTGCAGGCGTTGCAAGCTGCCAGTGCGCCCAGGGGCCACCGCGGCCGTGGGGTCAACCCGCACCCAGCCCCGGCCTGCCAGCCAGACTTCGGCCCAGGCGTGGGCATCACTTTGGCGCACCGTCCAGAAATTGTCCAGCGTGTTGCGCTCGCCACCCTGGTAGCCGGTGACCACCCGTGCTGGAATGCCGCTGGCGCGCATGACAATGACAAAGGCCGCCGCAATGTGTTCACAAAACCCTAGCTTGCGGTCAAACCAGAATTCGTCGGCGCTGTCACGGCCATACAAGCCGGGTTCCAGGGTGTAGAGGTAGTCGCCGGTGCGCAGGTGCTGCAGTACGGCTTGTACACGTGCTGCGGGGTCGGGGTGGCTTTGTTGCAACTCTTGGGCCCAGGCCTGGGTGCGTGGGTTGAAGCCGAGGGGCAACCTCAGGTTGGGGCGCAGCTGGGTACGTGGCGCATCAACATCGGCCAGATAGCGGGTGTAACTGGTGGCCTCATAACGCAGCAACTCGGTCACCGGGCGGGTCAACACCCATTGCAAATCATGGGTCATGCGCGGGGTGCTGCCGGGCACTTTGGGGGGCTGGGGCGTGGCATCCAGCGTCAGCAGCCAGGGTTGCTGGTTGGGCTCCAGGGTGATTTGATAGTTCAGTGGCTCACCCTGTACCACCAGCTGGGTTGGCATTGGGTGGAGGTCAGCATCCGGCCACGGCATGGCTGTCCAGCGTTTGCCATCAAACTGTGTCAGCACCGGGCCACGAAAGTACATCTGGGTCGGCTCGGGTTGTTGACCTGTGAAACGCAGGCGCATGGCCACACTGTCGTCCAGCGCCAGGCTGGCAATGTTGCCCACCGACATGCTGGCGGACAAACCGCTGCGCCCGGTCATCGCATCCCCAGGCAAGCCCCACAGCGGGGCCAGCCGTGGAAACAGCATGAACAGCACCAGCATGATCGGTGCGCCCAGCAGGGTCATCTGGCCCGCCATACGTGCTGCTTGCCAGAGCGGCGGTTTGCCCACCGGCATGTGGGCGTTGACCAGCGCCGTCAGCAGCCCCCACAGCGCCAGCAACATGGCGGTGGCAGTGAGCAGGGATTGTGAGTAGAAAAACTGCGTCAGCATCAGAAAGAAGCTCAGGAAAAACACCACAAACGCATCCCGGCGGGCACGCAACTCCAGGGTTTTCAGGGTCAGCAACACCACCACCAGGGTCACGCCCGCATCACGCCCGAGCAGGGTACGGTAGCTCATCCAGGTGGCCGCAACGGCCAGCGCCAGCAGGCCCAAACGCCAGGCGGTGCCGGGCAGCGGCAGGGCCCGCCAGGCCAGCGAACCACGCCACAGAATCACCGCTGCGCCCATCAGGCTGCACCAAAGAGGCACCTGCTGGATCAGCGGCAGCGCCACCCAGGTGATCACGGCCAGCAGAAACAGCGTGTCGCGGCCGTCTCGCGGCAGGCGGGTGAGGGCGCGCCACATCATGCCAGGGCCAGCGCTTGCAGGCAGCGCTGTTGATGGGTTAAACCGTTGGCTGGGGCCAGGTTGTGGCCGCCAATGCGCAGGCCGTAACGCACGCCTTGTTTTTCCGCCAGCAAGACCCAGGCGCACAGACGGCTGAGTTGGGCCTCGGTCTGGCTAAGCTGGGTCAGTTGTGGTTCCAGCACCAGCGTGCGAGTTTGCAGGTTGGTATGTTCGCGGCTGACCAGTTCACCGGTTTTGGCGGCTTTTTTCCAGACGATGGTTTTCAGGCCATCACCCCGTCGGTAGGGGCGCAGACCATCGGGCTCGCCCAGGGTGTGGACGGCCGGGCTGGCTTGATGACCTTCTTCGCTACCGTGGGTGGGGAGTGGGGGGGCATGCTGTTCAGGGGCCGGGTACACCAGCACCTGGGCCGCAGGCCGCCAAATGGCCCAGACTCTGAAGGTGCCCAGCGGGAACAAGGTTTGTAGCGTCAGGGTGGGCAAGTGCTGCAGCCCGCGCCGGGGCGGTTTGAACGCCAGTTGTACCGTGGCGCTGGCCTGGGCACCCACATCGGTGTCAACCCAGTGTCCGGTGTCTTGCACCGACATTGACAAGCCAAAGCGTGGGCTTTTGCGGGTGTTTTGAAGATGTATGACAAATTGGGCTGTAGCGCCCATGTAGCAAGCGTCAGGTGCTTCCAAATGCATAGTGAGTCCACGCAGCGTGGCATGTGCGACATGCATGGCCACCAGCGCACAGCCAGCCAGCAGAAAGGTCAGCAGGTAGCCCAGATTGAGCTGGTAGTTGATGGAGGCTAGCAGCAACACCATCAGCGTCACCGCCAGCATCAACCCGGCGCGGGTCGGGATGATGTAGACGTTGCGCTGGTTCAGTGTGATGCGGTCAGCCAGCGGCATGCGGTTTTGCAGCCACTTGGCAAAGCGGTTTTTCAGAAAACGCAGGGGATGGAGCCAACGCATGGCGCACGCCGCTTCAGGAAATGGCCACCGCATCCAGCATGGCGCTGACCTGGGCAACTGCCCCCCGTCCGGCATCGGCCACGGGCACCAGCCGGTGGGCAATGGTTTGCGGCAGAATGGCACGCACATCGTCTGGGGCGACAAAATCACGTCCGTTGAGCAGGGCACGGGCCTTGGCCGCACGCAGCACCGCAATGCCGGCTCGTGGGCTCAGGCCTTGCACAAACCAGCGGCCCGAGCGGGTGGCCTCAATCAAGTCTTGTACATAGTCCAAAAGAGGCTCTGAGGCATGTACTTCAAGCACAAGCTGCTGCAATTTTTGTAGCTCAGGAAGACTCAGCAAACTGGGTAGCCGATCCACCAGTTCGCGCCGGTCCGCGCCGGTCAGCAGCTGCCGCTCAGCCATGCGGTTGGGGTAGCCTAATGAAATACGCATCAAAAACCGGTCGAGTTGTGATTCCGGCAACTGGTAAGTGCCCAGCTGGTCGTGCGGGTTTTGGGTGGCAATGACAAAAAACGGTGTGGGCAGGGGGCGGGTTTCGCCCTCAATCGTGACCTGTTTTTCTTCCATGGCCTCCAGCAGTGCACTTTGGGTTTTGGGGCTGGCGCGGTTGATCTCGTCGGCCAGCAGCACCTGGGCAAACAGCGGTCCGGGATGGAAGACAAATTTTTCCTGCCCGCGCTCATACACCGACACGCCCGAGAGGTCGCTGGGCATCAGGTCGGCGGTGAATTGCACGCGTGAAAACTGCAGGCCAAAAGTGCGTGCCAAGGCATGGGCCAGGGTGGTTTTGCCGACACCGGGAACATCTTCGATCAGCAGGTGGCCACCGGCCAGCAGGCAAGCCACGCAGTCTTGCGTTTGGTCAAGCTTGCCCACGATCACCGTGTTAAGCTGACTGACAAGCGCTGTAAGTTTTTGTTGTGTATTCATGGGCTAACCTTACCAAAATTACTTCGAAGGAGATGACTGCGTATGACGATGACCGGATACTTTACCCACCCCAGCTGTCGCAAACATGAAATGAGTCCGGGACACCCTGAGTGCCCGGAGCGTCTGGATGCCATTGATGACCGTTTGATGGCCTCCGGTTTGAGCATTGCCCTGGAGCACCGCACGGCGACGGCTGCTGCCACTTCAGACATTGAACTGGCGCATGACCGTATGTATGTGGCGGCGATTCGTGGCCTGAATGCCGAACTGAAAGAACAGATTGATGCCGGTGGCGCAGACCATTTGCAAATTGATCCCGATACCAGCATCAACATGCACACCTGGAATGCTGCACTACATTCGGCGGGTGCGGCCATTGATGCAACTGACGCGGTGATGGCTGGCGAGATGCCCAATGCGTTTTGCGCCATTCGCCCACCGGGCCACCATGCCACCCACAACGAAGCCATGGGTTTTTGCTTTTTCAACAATGTGGCCATTGCTGCCAAATATGCGCTGGAGCGGCATAACCTGCATCGTGTGGCGATTGTGGACTTTGATGTGCACCACGGTAACGGTACCGAAGACATTGTCAAAGGTGACGAGCGTATTTTGATGGTGAGCTTTTACCAGCACCCGTTTTACCCGACGGATTGGAACCATTCCAATGCCAAAAATCTGGTGAATCTGCCGGTACCGGCCTACACCAAAGGCATGGCCATCCGCGAGCTGATCGAGGCCAGCTGGATACCGCGCATGGAGGAGTTCAAGCCCGAGATGATTTTTATCAGTGCCGGTTTTGATGCCCATCGTGAAGACGATATGGGCCAGCTTGGACTGGTCGAACAGGATTACGCCTGGATCACCAGTCGCATCATGGATGTGGCCCGTCACCATTCCAAAGGGCGCATCGTGAGCTGTCTGGAAGGGGGGTATGTGATGAGCCCGCTGGCGCGCAGTGTGGAGGCGCACATTCGGGTACTGGCTGATGTCTGAGCCGGTATTTACGGACCTGCAGGGCTGGCTGCAAGCCCTGAGCAAGGCCAGTGTTCTCCTGGAGCTGGGTGTTCTGGCCATGTGTGTGTTGTTGGCCTGGCAGCTCACCCGGCTGTTAAGCAAGTCGTTTGTTGAGCCGGGAAACAACACCATCATGTTTGGCCGGCGTGTGGTGGACGGTGTGTTGTTCCCGGCGCTGTGGTTGTGCCTGACCTATGTGGCGCGCAAATTGTTGATGCACAACCATGTGCCGCTGGCTTTGTTTAATCTGGCAATTCCGGTGCTGTTGTCACTGCTGGTGATACGGCTGGGTGTCAAGGTGCTGCAAGCGGCTTTCAGCGAGACCCCGCTCATCCGGCTGCTGGAGCGCACCATTTCATGGGTGGCCTGGTTGGCCATGGTGTTGTGGGTCAGCGGTTTTCTCCCCTTGGTGATGGATGAGTTGGATCAAATCAGCTGGAAGGTTGGTGGCAGTACCCTGTCGGTGCGCAAGATTATTGAGGGCACGCTGACTGCGGGCTTGGTGCTGATCATTACGCTGTGGATATCTTCGGCGATCGAGTCCAGGTTGCTGCGCCGTGCCACCGGTGGTGAATTGAGTTTGCGCAAGGCTTTCAGCAATGCGGCCCGGGCATTGCTGATGTTCATTGGTTTGTTGCTGGCTTTGTCTGCTGTCGGGATTGACTTGACGGCTTTGTCGGTGCTGGGCGGGGCCATTGGTGTGGGCATTGGCTTTGGCTTGCAAAAACTGGCCGCCAATTACGTCAGTGGTTTTGTCATCCTGGCCGAACGCAGCATGCGTATTGGCGACAGCGTACAGGTCGATGGGTTTAATGGGGTGATTACCGAAATTAATGCGCGCTACACCGTGATCCGATCACTGGCCGGGCGCGAGTCCATTGTGCCCAACGAGATGTTGATCACCAGCCGGGTTGAGAACCTCTCGTTGGCGGACCCCCAAATATGGCAATCCACCAACGTGTCGGTGGGTTATGACAGCGATGTTGACCTGGTCTCGCGCTTGTTGTTGCAAGCCGCTACCCAGCAGGCCCGTGTGTTGACTACTCCTGCACCTTCGGTCGGCTTGATGGCTTTTGGTGCTGACGGTCTGGAATTCCGCTTGGGCTACTGGATTGGTGACCCGCAAAATGGCAGTGACAACCTGCGTTCCCTCATCAATCTGGAGATTTTGCGTTTGCTGCGTGCACATCGTATTGAAATACCTTTTCCGCAGCGAGTGATCCATCAAATTCCAAAGTAGCCGGGTGGCAGTTTTCGTGCCTATAATTAAAAGCACGGTCGTTCTATTATTGATTTATTTGCGGAATGTCATGGTGACAATCCAGCCTTGCAAAGGCATCCGAATAGAATGCTTAGTTGACGTGCACGTCAATCATTTTGACGGTGTCACAAGGCAAGAGTTGCTTATTTTTTTAACTTTTCTGGAGAGAGACAACATGAAAGTCCTGGTCGCCGTCAAGCGTGTAGTGGACTACAACGTGAAGATCCGAGTGAAGTCGGACAACACGGGTGTAGACACCGCCAACGTCAAAATGAGCATGAACCCGTTTGACGAAATCGCCATCGAAGAAGCCGTGCGCCTGAAGGAAAAAGGCGTGGCCACCGAGATCATCGCCGTCTCCTGCGGCGTCACCCAGTGCCAAGAAACCCTGCGCACCGCCATGGCCATCGGTGCCGACCGTGCCATCCTGGTGGAAAGTAACGAAGACCTGCAGCCCCTGGCGGTAGCCAAACTCCTCAAAGCCCTGGTTGACAAAGAACAACCCGGCCTGATCATCCTGGGCAAACAAGCCATTGACGACGACTGCAACCAGACCGGCCAAATGCTCGCCGCCCTGGCCGACTTGCCCCAAGCCACCTTTGCCAGCAAGGTCGAAGTGGTGGACGGCAAACTCATCGCCTCGCGCGAAGTCGATGGTGGCAGCGAAAAACTCAGCCTCAGCCTGCCGGCTGTGATCACCGCTGACCTGCGCCTGAACGAACCCCGCTACGTCACACTGCCCAACATCATGAAGGCCAAGAAAAAGCCGCTGGAAGTGGTCAAGCCTGAAGACCTGGGTGTGGATGTCGCCCCGCGCATCAAAACCCTCAAAGTCACCGAGCCGCCCAAGCGCAGTGCCGGCATCAAAGTGCCCGATGTGGCCACACTGGTTGCCAAGCTCAAGACCGAAGCCAAAGTCATCTGAGGAACACAAAATGACCAATCTCGTAATCGCCGAACACGACAACGCCAGCCTCAAGGCCGCCACCCTCAACACCGTGACCGCAGCCACCCAATGTGGTGGTGACGTGCATGTGCTGGTAGCTGGTCACAACGCCGCAGCCGCCGCAGCAGCAGCGGCCCAGATCGCCGGTGTCAGCAAAGTCCTGCACATCGAAGCCGACACCCTGGCCCACGGTCTGGCTGAGAACCTGACTGCCCAGATTGTTGCCCTGGCCTCCGGCTACAGCCATTTGCTGTTTGCTGCCACCCCAGCCGGTAAAAACGTTGCCCCACGCGTGGCGGCCAAACTCAATGTGGCACAAATCTCTGACATCTCCAAAGTCATCAGTGCTGACACCTTTGAGCGCCCGATCTACGCTGGCAACGCCATCGCTACAGTACAAAGCCTCGATGCCATCAAGGTCATCACCGTGCGGGGTACAGGTTTTGATGCTGCAGCGCAATCTGCACAAGCGCAAGCAGCTATTGAAACTGTAGCTGCCGTGGCAGTACCCGCAAGCACCACCTACCTGGGCAGCGAAATCGCCAAGAATGACCGCCCGGAACTGACCGAAGCCAAGATCATCGTCAGCGGTGGCCGTGCCATGGGCTCACAAGAGAAGTTTGCCGAAGTATTGACACCGCTGGCCGACAAGCTTGGTGCGGCCATTGGAGCCAGCCGTGCGGCGGTGGATGCAGGCTACGCTGCCAACGATTTGCAAGTGGGCCAGACCGGCAAGATTGTTGCGCCCCAGCTCTACATTGCAGCGGGCATCAGCGGTGCGATTCAGCACCTGGCCGGTATGAAAGACAGCAAGGTGATTGTGGCCATCAACAAAGACCCCGAAGCCCCGATCTTCAGCGTGGCGGACTATGGGCTGGAGGCTGATCTGTTTGTGGCTGTGCCTGAACTGGTGGCTGCCCTTTAAAAGCCAACTCCTGTGGGCATCCATCTGGATGCCCTTTTTTTTCGTCTGAGCACCAGCTCGACTGGTTTGAACATTTTTGGAGAAACGTCATGAGCTACAAAGCCCCCGTCAAAGACATGTTGTTCAACATGAAATACCTGGCCAACATTGACCAGATTGCCCAATTGCCTGGCATGGAAGATGCCGGTTTTGACACCGCCCAAGCCGTGCTGGAAGAGGCCGCCAAATTCAATGAAAACGTCCTTGGCCCCCTGAACTGGGAAGGTGACAAAAACCCCACCAGCTGGAAAGATGGTGTGGTTACGGCTACGCCCGGTTTCAAAGATGCTTTTAAACAATACACCGAAGCCGGTTGGCAAGGCCTGCAACACCCGGTGGACTTTGGCGGCCAGGGCCTGCCCAAAACCATTGGTTCTGCCGTGGGTGAAATGCAAAACTCGGCTAACTTGAGTTTTGCCCTGTGCCCATTACTGACCGACGGTGCGATTGAAGCCCTGCTGACCGCTGGCAGCGAAGAACTTAACGCCACCTATCTGGAAAAACTGGTCAGTGGCCAATGGACTGGCACCATGAACCTGACCGAACCGCAGGCTGGCAGTGACCTGGCGGCGGTGCGCACCAAGGCCGAACCCCAGCCCGATGGCACGTACAAGATTGCCGGCACCAAAATCTTCATCACCTGGGGTGAGCATGACATGGCCGAGAACATCATCCACCTGGTGTTGGCCCGCGTCAACGGTGCCCCCGAAGGCGTGAAAGGCATCAGCCTGTTTGTGGTGCCCAAGTTCATGGTCAATGCCGACGGCTCACTGGGTGCGCGCAATGATGTGCAGTGCGTCAGCATCGAACACAAGATGGGCATCAAGGCCAGCCCCACCGCAGTGCTGCAATTCGGTGACCACGGTGGCGCGGTCGGTTACCTGGTTGGCCAGGAAAACCGGGGTCTGGAATACATGTTCATCATGATGAACGCCGCCCGTTACGGTGTGGGTGTACAAGGCATTGCGATTGCGGAGCGGGCTTACCAGAAGGCCGTGGAATTCTCCAAAGAGCGTATTCAAAGCCGCCCGGTCGATGGCTCGCTGCCCGCCGCAGGCCCGATCATTCACCACCCGGATGTGAAACGTATGCTGATGACCATGCGTGCCTACACCGAAGGCTGCCGGGCGCTGTCCAGCGTGGCCGCTGCCGCCTATGACGCAGCCCACCACCACGAAGATGCTGAAACCCGCAAGCAAAACCAGAGCTTCTACGAGTTCATGGTGCCGCTGATCAAGGGCTACAGCACCGAGATGAGCCTGGAAGTCACCAGCCTGGGTGTGCAGGTACACGGCGGCATGGGCTTCATCGAAGAAACCGGTTGCGCCCAGTATTACCGCGATGCCAAGATTTTGACCATCTACGAAGGCACCACCGCCATCCAAGCCAACGACCTGGTGGGTCGCAAGACCAGCCGCGATGGTGGTCAAACTGCCAAGGCGCTGGCCGGTCAAATTGAAGCCTGCGAAGCCGATTTGTTGCAAAGTGGCAGTGCGGACGCCGCTGCCATGGCACGCCGCCTGAAAGCGGCCCGCCTGGCTTTCATTGACGTGGTGGACTTTGTGGCGGGCAACACCAAGGCACATCCGAACGATGTGTTTGCGGGCAGCGTGCCTTACCTGATGCTCACCGGCAATCTGATGGCTGGTTGGCAATTGGCACGGGCTTTGTTGGTGGCACAGGAGCAAGTAGCCAAGGGTGAGGATGTGGCTTTTATGCAGGCCAAGATCATCACCGCACGCTTCTATGCGGATCATTTGTTGACCAAAGTGCCGGGCTTGCGTGACAGCATTGTGGAAGGTGCGGCCTGTGTCACGGCTTTGGCGCTGGAGGCGTTCTGATCCCCGACGTATTCGGCTGTATGGCAGGTTTCTGCCAGTTTGGTGCTAACCTTTGCGGCTAGCTGTCTTTTTGCTATTGATTACATAGCCTCCTGCGCTTGATTAAAAAGCGCTGGAGGCTATTTTGTTTGAAGATTGTTGGTGCCGACTCCGAACGGACTTGGATGCATGGATGGCCGCCAACCTCTGCCATTTTCAATCAGGCTTTTCCAGGAGTTCTCACCATGACCTTGCTCCATATCTCCAGCCAGTTTGATGCCGGTGCCATTGATGTGGTGAGTCTGCTAGACCCGCAAGACATTCAGCTCAACATCCGCCACGACAACGCCAGCGATTTTGCCCAGTGGTTTTACTTCTGCTTGCACGGGGCGGCTGGTGTGCCGGTGCGCCTGCGGTTTTTGAATGCGGGCCAAAGTGCCTATCCCAAGGGTTGGGATGGCTACCGGATAGCCTGCAGCTACGACCACCAGAATTGGTTTCGCACGGATACCGGGTTTGACGGCCAGGTCATGACGGTGGACTTCATACCCCAGAGCAACAGTGTCTACTTCGCCTACTTTGAGCCGTATTCGTACGAACGGCATCTGGATTTGATCGGCTCTGCGGCCAGTTCGGCACATGTGACGCTGGAGCGCCTGGGCAGCACACTGGACGGTCGGGACATGACGCTGTTGCGCATCACCCACGCCCAAAGCGCGATACCGCTGGCACAGAAAAAGAAGATCTGGCTGATGGCCCGCCAGCATCCTGGTGAATCGATGGCCGAGTGGTTTGTTGAGGGTTTTCTGGAGCGCCTGCTGGACGATGCGGATCCGGTCGCACGGGTGTTGCTGGATCAATGTGTGTTCCACGTTGTACCCAACATGAACCCCGACGGTGCGGTGCGTGGCAACCTGCGCACCAACGCAGCCGGGACCAACCTGAACCGCGAATGGACCGCGCCCAGCCTGGAGAAATCGCCTGAGGTGTATTGGGTGCGTCAGAAAATGCTGGCGGTTGGTGTTGATTTGAACTTGGATGCCCACGGTGACGAAGGCTTGCCTTACAACTTTGTTGCCGGCACCGAAGACACGCCGGGTTATAGCCCGCGTATCGCAGCTCTGGAAGAGGCCTTCAAAGCCAGCTGGCTGGCGGCCAGCCCGGATTTTCAGACGGAATACGGTTACCCGCGCGGCAAACACGGCGAAGCCAACATGACCCTGGCCACCAACTGGATCGGTCAGCAGTTTGACTGCTTGGCCTTCACGATAGAGATGCCGTTCAAGGACAACGCCCATTGGCCTGATTCACACGTGGGTTGGAACGGCGAGCGCTCCAAGCACCTGGGCGGCAGCGTTTTGCTGCCAGTGTGGGCGGTGCTTGATCGTCTGCGTGGTTGGTCTGGCCAATAGATGTTACTATTTTGATAGCTGCTTGCGCTTGTTTCACAAGGACTTGAAGCCTATTTTTCTTTGATGAGTGAGGAGGACACCATGACCCGACTGCCTGCCCGGTTAAGCAAGCTGCCTTTTCCTGTGATTGGCTCGCCCATGTTCATCATCAGCAATCCGAAATTGGTGATCGCCCAGTGCATCGCTGGTGTAGTGGGCTCTATGCCAGCGCTGAACGCACGGCCAGCTGAGCAACTGGAAGCGTGGTTGATCGAGATCACCGAAGCCCTGGCGACCCACAACGCAGCTCACCCTGAGCAGCCCGCCGCCCCGTTTGCCATCAACCAGATCGTGCACAAAAGTAATGACCGGCTGGAACACGACATGGCGCTGTGTGTCAAGTACAAGGTGCCGATCATCATCACCAGTCTGGGTGCACGCGAAGACATCAACGCAGCGGCGCACAGTTACGGTGGTGTGGTGCTGCACGATGTCATCAACAACAAGCACGCCCACAAGGCGGTAGAGAAGGGGGCCGATGGCCTGATCGCCGTGGCGGCGGGTGCTGGCGGCCATGCCGGGGTGAAGAGCCCGTTTGCCCTGGTGCAGGAAATTCGCCAGTGGTTTGATGGCCCGCTGGCCCTGAGTGGCTCGATTGCCAGCGGTGGCGCGGTGCTGGCAGCACAAGCCATGGGTGCCGACTTTGCCTATATTGGCTCCGCCTTTATTGCCACCCACGAGGCCCGTGCAGCAGAGGCCTACAAGCAGGCGGTGGTGGACAGCAATTCGGATGACATTGTCTATAGCAACCTGTTCACCGGGGTACACGGCAACTATCTGGCCTGCAGTATCCGCGCCGCGGGCCTGGACCCGGAGCATTTGCCTGAGAGTGATCCGGGGCAAATGAATTTTGGCAGTGACAAGTCAAAAGCCTGGAAGGATATCTGGGGATGTGGTCAAGGCATTGGCCTCATCACCGAGGTGCAAAGCACCGCGGATTTGGTGGCGCGGCTCAAACGGGAATATGCCGCGGCGCGGCAGCGCTTGCTCGCTTAATTTTCTTTTTTCCCGGCCTCACTGGGCACCCGGCTGAAGTCTTTGCTTTCGCTGACCAGCAAGTTGAGCAAACGCATGAATTCGATCTGATCGATTGGGCTCAAGGGTTCCAGAATACGCTGCTGGGCACGTTCCATACACGGAATCACGTCTTGCAACAACTTCTCCCCCTCTTGCGTCAATTCCAGTAGCCGCACGCGCCGGTCTTGTGGCGACACCTGGCGGGTGATCAAGCCGCGTGCCTCCAGTCGATCCACCACGCTGGCGGTGTTGGAGGTGTCCAGCGCGATCAGGCCCGCCAGCGTGCGCTGATCCGTGCCAGGGTGGTTGTGCACGGTTTGCAACACCGCGTACTGCACCGGTGTCATGCCGAATTCTTGCGCTTCCTGGTGAAAGATGCCCACCGCAATTTGCTGCAGTCGGCGGATGGCATGGCCTGGAATCTGGTCGACGTGTACGGCAGTTGGGATCATGATTTTTTCTTCAAGTTTAGGGAATACCCTGATTTGTGGGTTGAATTTTATCATTACACTTATCATCAGTACACTGATAATCAGCATGCTAAGTTCTGATGTATCGCAAGTCTTTTAATCCAGAGGAGTCCTCCGTATGACCGAGCAAGCAATAGATTTACCCGTTTTGGTGGCTGGTGGTGGCATTGGTGGCCTGGCCGCTGCTTTGGCCTTGGTGCGCCAGGGTTTCAAGGTGCAGGTGTTTGAGCAGGCTGCAGAAATTGGCGAAATTGGTGCTGGCATCCAGCTCGGCCCTAATGCTTTTCATGCCTTTGATGCGCTGGGGGTGGGGGATAAAGCGCGGGCTCGGGCGGTCTACACCGACTACATGGTCATGCACGATGCGATTGATGAATACCAGGTGGGCAAAATCCCGACCGGTGAAGCATTTCTAAAACGCTTTGGCAACCCCTATGCCGTGATTCACCGGGTGGATGTGCACTTGTCGTTGCTTGAAGGGGCGCAAGAAACCGGCAAGGTGGAATTTCACACCAGCACCCGTATTGAGCGCGTGGAACAATCCGAGGGCAGCGTGACGGTGTATGACCAGAATGGCAAGGCCTGGACGGGGCAAGCACTGATTGGTGCCGATGGCGGCAAATCCGTGGTGCGCAAGCAGTATGTGAATGACCCGCCGCGCATCACCGGCCATGTGGTGTACCGCTCGGTGATTGACAAAAAAGACTTTCCTGAAAACCTGCAATGGAACGCCGCCAGCATCTGGGTTGGCCCCAAATGTCACCTGGTGCACTACCCGCTGCGCGGGGGCGAGCAGTACAACGTGGTGGTTACCTTCCACAGCCGCCAGCAGGAAGAGTGGGGTGTCACCGAGGGCAGCAAGGAAGAAGTGCAAAGCTACTTCACCGACATCTGCCCGAAAGCCCGCCAGTTGATCGACCTGCCCAAGAGCTGGAAACGCTGGGCCACCGCTGACCGCGAGCCGATTGGCACCTGGGTGTTTGGCCGCGCTACCATTTTGGGCGATGCCGCGCACCCCACTACCCAGTACATGGCGCAAGGGGCGTGTATGGCGCTGGAAGATGCGGTCACGCTGGGGGAAGCCCTGCGCGTGAATGGTAATGACTGGACCAAGGCCCTGGCGCTGTACCAGCGCTCCCGCGTGGCGCGTACTGCCCGCATCGTGCTCTCGGGGCGTGAAATGGGTCGTCTCTACCACGCTGCTGGCGTGGAGCGGCTGGTGCGTAACAGCTTGTGGAAAGGCCGCACGCCTGAGCGTT
Source organism: Rhodoferax lithotrophicus (assembly GCF_019973615.1). Taxonomy (GTDB): domain Bacteria; phylum Pseudomonadota; class Gammaproteobacteria; order Burkholderiales; family Burkholderiaceae_C; genus Rhodoferax; species Rhodoferax lithotrophicus. The sequence continues at coordinate 2,059,895 of NZ_AP024238.1, forward strand.
TTTATGACGCGATGGAATGGCTGTATGGCTGGAATGTGGGCAACTGTCTGGCCAGCGATTGAGCATTAACCTAGGATTAAAGGAACACACCATGAATGAATTAGGCCGCCTGGAAGATCTGCCGCAGGACTACCGTGATGATCTGACACAACTCAATCTGGTGCCTTTGTGGCCCAGCTTGCGCGCGGTGTTGCCGCCGCACGTTCCGGCGCGTAAAACGCAACCAACGTTATGGTCCTACGCCACTTTGCGCCCCTTGTTGCTGCGCGCCGGTGAACTGACCCCGATGGAAAAGGCCGAACGCCGTGTCCTGGTGTTGGCCAACCCTGGCCATGGTCTGGAAAAAATGCAGGCCAGCGCCGCCATGTACCTGGGCATGCAGTTGCTGCTGCCAGGCGAATGGGCCCCATCCCACAAACACACTCCCAATGCGGTGCGCATGATTGTGGAAGGTGAGGGTGCCTGGACCACGGTGGACGGCGAAAAGTGCCCTATGGCGCGGGGGGACTTGATCCTGACCCCTACCGGGCTGTGGCACGAGCATGGCCATGACGGTGACCAGCCGGTGGTCTGGCTGGATGTGCTGGATTTGCCCATTGTGTATTTTCTGGAAGCCTCCTACGTCACCGAAGGCCAGCGTCAGGAGCAAAAAACCAGCCGCGGTGACCGTGCCTGGACACGTGCAGGTGTGGTGCCTAGCCCGGTGTTCGAGCGCACCAACAAGCGTAACCCGGTGTTGCGTTACCCCTGGGCGGATGCCCGTGCCGCTTTGTTGTCCTTGGCCGAAGACCAACCCGAACTGGAGTCGGTGCAGGTCACGTATATCAACCCTGAAACCGGCGGGGATGCCGAAAACATCTTGGGTTTTTATGCCTTGATGTTGCGCCCTGGCCAGACATTGACCTTGCCGGCACGTTCACCTGCACAGGTGTTCCATCTGATTGAAGGCCGTGTAGCGGCCAAGATCGTGGACAGTACATTTATCCTGGCTGAGGCTGACACCTGCTGCGCTCCGGGCTATGAAAAAGTGAGCTTGACGAACCAACTGGCTGACAAACCGTCTTTTGTTTTCATCGCTGACGAATCTCCCCTGCACCGCAAGCTCGGTGTGTACGAAAACCGCGGTTAAGCGCCCACCCTATTCAAGAAACCCCATGACTTCTTACCTCTGGAACCCTCCCGTTGTTCAATCCCTGCCGGTGCGCGGCAAGACCGAGCGCTTTCCGATCAACCGCCTGTTTTTTGTTGGCCGCAACTACCATGCTCATGCGGTGGAAATGGGCCGCCCGGTGGACAAGTCGGCCGAACGTCCGTTTTACTTCACCAAAGCACCGCAAACCCTGGTGGAGAGTGGTGCCACCATCGCTTATCCGCCCGGCACCGCCAACTACCACTTTGAGATGGAGATGGTGGTGGCCATTGGTGCGGCAGGTTTCCGTGTCGCGGCTGAAGATGCCCATCAGCTGATTTACGGCTACGCCGCCGGTCTGGACATGACCCGGCGCGATCTGCAACTGGTGGCGCGTGACAAGGGCCGCCCATGGGACTTGGGTAAAGACGTGGAGCAGTCCTCGGTTTGTACAGAAATTGTGCCTATGGAGCAGGTGGTTATTGCGCAAGGTGCTATCGCTTTGGAAGTGAATGGGCAAACCAAACAGTCTTCCAATGTGGACAAACTGATCTGGAATGTGCGCGAACTCATCGCGGATCTTTCGCTGTTCTACCACCTGCAACCTGGCGACCTGATCTACACCGGCACACCCGAAGGTGTCGGCCCGGTGGTGGCGGGTGACACCATCACGGGTCGGGTGGAAGGTGTGGCCGAGGTGGCCTTGACTATCAGCGCGGCTGAATAAGCTACCCATGCCCTCCATGAAGCTCTACAACTTCTTTCGCAGCGGTACTTCGCACCGCTTGCGTATTGCACTCAACCTCAAAGGGTTGACTCCTGACTATGTGGCGGTGGATTTGCGCACCGAACAGCACCTGAAGGATGCCTTCAAAGCGATCAACCCACAACAGTTGGTGCCCGCACTGGCGCTGGACGATGGCGCGGTGCTGATCCAGTCCCCCGCCATCATCGAGTGGCTGGAAGAAAGTTACCCCACACCCGCTTTGTTGCCAGCCTCGCCGCTGGATCGCGCCAGGGTGCGGGCTCTGGCCGCCATCGTCGGGTGTGACATTCACCCCATCAACAACCGGCGTATTCTGGAAACCCTGCGCCACCAGTTCAAGGCCGACGAAGCCGCCGTGAATGCCTGGTGTGCCACTTGGATCAGTGCCGGGTTTGATGCGTATGAGGCGCTGCTGGCGGCAGACCCACAGCGCGGGCGCTTCAGCTTTGGTGATGCACCGACGCTGGCGGATGTGTACCTGATCCCCCAAGTGGAGAGTGCGCGCCGCTTCAAGGTGGATGTCAGCCGCTGGCCCGCCATCGAAGCCATCGACAAGACCTGTGCTGGGCTGGACGCTTTCCGCCGTGCGGCCCCTGCTGCGCAGCCAGACGCTGCGTGAATTGCGCAACTTTCAACTGTATTTCTGGAGACATTGCATGATCATCCGTTTCAACGTACTGAAAAGCCTGGTGTTTGCTGCACCACTGGTGTTGGGCACTGCGGCCGTCCAGGCGCAGACGATCACCCTCAAGTTCGCCCACTTTTTGGCTCCCACCCACAACTTTCACAAAGGTGTGGCGGAGTATTGGTGCCACGCGATCGAGAAAGACTCAGGAGGCAAGCTCAAATGCCAGATCTATCCGGCACTGCAGCTTGGCGGCACACCCGCCATGCTGCCCGACCAGGTGAAGAATGGCGTAGCCGATGTGGCCTGGACATCACCGAGCTTTGCCACCGGCCGCTTCCCACGCACCGAAGCCCTGGAATTGCCATTCTCCTTGCCCCCAAGCAGCCTGGCAGGCACCCGCGCCATGTGGGAGTACACCCAGAAATTCGGCATGGAAGACTACAAAGACTTCAAAGTACTGGCCCTCTTCAGCGGCTCCAACGTAGTCATCAGCACCGCCAAGAAACCAGTGCTCTCTGCCCAAGACCTCAAAGGACTCAAATTACGCAGCCCATCACGCTACGCCTCCCTGTTTCTGAGCGGCTTGGGGGGAACCCCGGTGAACATGCCCGTGGCGGCAGTCACCGAAGGCATCTCCAAAGGCGTGATCGACGGGGCCATGGCCCCCTGGGAAGTACTACCCGCCGTCAAGATTGACGAAGTCACCAAATACCACATGGAAGGCCAGGCCAACCAGCCCGGCTTCACCCAGACACCCTTCGCCGTGCTGATGAACAAGGCCAAATACGAAGGACTCACCCCCGAGCTGAAAGCAGTCATCGACAAACACAGCGGCCTGTCCTTGTCGGAAGTCGCCGCCAAAGTCTGGGATGACGGCAGCGAAGCCGCCAAGAAGAAATTAACCGCACAGGGCAACAAAATCCTCACCATCAAGGATGAAGACTACAACGCCATGAAACCTGCGGGTGCTGCCGTCGAAGCCGACTGGATCAAACAAGCCAACGCCAAGGGCCTGGATGGCGCCAAGTTGGCCGCTGAAGTGCATGCACTGGGCAAAAAAATACCAACCCAAATAAACCCGCTTGTACAGGAGCAGGCACCCCACCTGCCCTCTTGTCGGCCTGCATGCTGCGGCAGCAGGCTGTTTTTAATCTCGAAAGAAATTTGCCATGGCTGAACTCTTACCCGACGACGACCGCGTCATCCACCCTCAGCGCAAGGGACTGGTGCGCCAGCTTGACAACGTGGTGACCTGGTGGGCGCTGTCTGGTGGCTTCGTCTTTGTGGCACTGGTGGTGATGTCCATCGTCTCCATCGTCGGGCGCAAACTGTTTTCCTCGCCCATTGAAGGGGATATGGAACTGTTGATGATGGGCGCGGCGATTGGCTCGGCCGCCTTTTTGCCGGTGTGTGAAATGCACGACCACCACATCAAGGTCGATGCCCTGACCACCTGGATGAGCCCGCGTGCCCGCGCAGCGCTGGATGCCCTTGCCCACGCCCTGCTGATGCTGGCCGCGGCAGTCATCACCTGGCGCACGCTGCTCTACACCATCGAATGCCATGAGAACATGGAAGTCTCGGCCCTCTTGCTGGTGCCGGTCTGGCAACCCGTGGTGTTGATGGTGCCCAGCTTTGCCTTGCTGGCCGCCGCAGCCCTTTACCGGCTGACCGTTTCAACCCAGCTTGCACTCGGAGCCCAGCCATGAGCGGTATGACCATCGGACTGTTGATCTTTGCCGGCCTGCTCGTCTTGCTGGCCCTGCGCATTCACGTGGGCATCGGCATGCTGCTGGGTGGCTCGGCCGGGTTCCTGGCCATGAACGGCGGGGACCCGTCCTCACTGCTGTTTACCTTGAACCACCTGGCCTATGCGCGCCTGTCCAATTACGACCTGGCAGTGATTCCGCTGTTCATGCTGATGGGGCAGTTTGCCACCCACGGTGGCCTGTCCAAATCACTGTTCAAGTTCGCGGCTGCCTTCATGGGGCATTGGCGCGGTGGACTGGCCATGGCCGCCACTGGTGCCTGTGCCGGTTTTGGGGCCATTTGCGGCTCCTCCCTGGCCACGGCGGCCACCATGGCCCAGGTGGCTTTGCCTGAGTTACGTGCGCATGGCTATTCCGGGCGCTTGTCCACCGGTACGCTGGCGGCGGCGGGCACGTTGGGCATCATGATTCCGCCCTCGGTGCCACTGGTGATTTATGCGGTGCTGACGCAGGAGTCGATTGGCAAGCTGTTCATGGCCGCCGTCATCCCGGGTTTGATGGCCATGACCGGTTACATGCTGGTGATCCGCATTTTGGTCACGCTTGACCCCAAGGCCGGCCCGGCGGGTGAGAAACACAGCTGGACCGAGCGCCTGACGGCCACGCTGGCGGTGCTCCCGGTGATGGGGGTGTTTACGGTGGTGATTGTGGGTATCTACGGTGGCTGGGCCAACCCGACCGAGGCGGCCTCGATTGGGGCTGCGGCTTGCGGCATCCTGGCCATCATCTCTGGTGGCATGCGCTGGAAGGGTATCAAGGAGAGTCTGATGGGCACGGCTTACGCCACGGCCATGATTTTTATGGTGCTGCTGGGGGCTGACTTGCTGAATTCGGGCCTGGCGATCACCCAGTTGCCGACCGAACTGGCTGAATGGGTCAAGACCAGTGGGCTGCCACCGATGGCGGTGCTGATCGCCATTTTGCTGATCTATGTGTTGCTGGGTTGTGTGATGGATTCGCTGGCGATGATTTTGCTGACCATCCCTATTTTTTACCCGATGGTGATGGGGCTGGACTTCTTTGGCATGAGTGTGCCCGACAAGTCGGTCTGGTTTGGCATTTTGGCGTTGATGGTGGTGGAGATTGGTCTGGTGCACCCGCCGGTGGGGATGAATCTGTTCATTATCCAGAAGCTGGCCAAAGATGTGCCCTACATGGAAACGGCCAAGGGGGGTGATGCCTTTTCTGGCTTCGGACTTCATGCGCATCGGCTTTTTTGATCGCGTTTCCGGCCATCTCTTTGTGGCTGGTGCGGTCGATGTGATGTATCTCCCATTTATTGAATGATCAAGGAAGTCCACATGACCACCTCTTTTCCTGCTGCCGACGGCGATGCGCCGATCCAGGATTTCTCGCAATGCCATGCAGGTATTGTCAAACGGCTTCACCTGCTGGGGGGAGTTGCCTGCGTTGCTGGCCCCGGCAGAGCGTGCCCGTCAGATTGCCGAGCATTCGCTGGCTTTTTTTCGGGAAGCCATTTTTTGAGCATCATCTGGATGAGGAGCGTGAGCTGTTTCCGGTTGTGCTGGCACACGCCGAAAAGGGCGCTGAACAAGAACAGGTGAAAACCATGGTGAAACGTCTGACCGATGAGCACCGCGAACTGGAGACTTTGTGGAAACGCATCGAATCGGGTTTGAAGAAGGTGGCCAAGGGTCGTTTTGACGAGGTGGATACCGAGGAGGTGCAGCGCCTGGTGACTCAGTACCTGGCCCATGCCGAGTTTGAGGAACAAGCGTTTCTGCCCCTCTCATCCACCATTCTGGGGCGTAATGCCAATCACATGGCCGCTCTGGGCTTGTCTCTGCATATGCGCCATTCCCATGAGCCGGTGTCTACTTATCTTTGAGTTGGTTGTGGTTTTTATATGAAAAATAGTGCTCTAGCGCTTATAACGTAAGCGCTAGAAGCTACATTATTTATAGCAATCAAGTGGGCCAGGTGGAACCGTGTTCCGGCACAGTGGCACGCCAACCCAGTTCGTGGGTGATGCGGCCACGCAGGGTATCTGCCGGGCCGGGTTCCCCATGTACCACATAGACCTGGCCGGGTGGCTCGGGCATGGTGCGCAACCAGGCCAGCAATTGGTTGGCATCCGCGTGGGCAGAAGCTGACTGGAGTTGTACCACTTCGGCATTGACCGTCACGTCGCGGCCATGGATGCGCACCGACTTGGCCGAATTGGCCAGGGTGTCTCCGCGTGTGCCGGGGGCCTGGTAGCCGGTCAGGATGATCATGTTGCGATGGTCGTCGGCGTAATGCGCCAAGTGGTGCAAGACACGTCCGCCGGTAGCCATGCCGCTGGCCGACAGGATCACCATCGGGCCATGGCGGCTGGCCAGGGCTTTGGACTCATCGGTGCTGTTGACCATGGTGGCGTTGCGTGTCAGTGCATGGGCATCCTGGCGGCTCAGTCGGTGTTCGCCAAGATGCTCTTCAAACAGGTGGGTGGTGTGTACCGCCATTGGGCTGTCCAGAAAAACCGGCAATGAGGAGGGTATTTCACCTTTCATTTTGAGCAGGTGAATGGCATGCAGCAGGGCTTGGGCACGGCCCACGGCAAACACGGGAACCACTGCCACACCGCCGCGCTTGGCGACGCGGGCCAGGGCCGGGGCCAGTTCAGACAAGATGTCTTCCTGCGGGTGAATGCGGTCGCCGTATGTGGATTCAATCAGCACCGTGTCGGCTTGCGGGGCGGGGTCTGGGGGGCTCATGATCAGGTCGTCCGGGCGACCGAGGTCGCCCGAGAACAAGATGCGTCGACCCGCCACTTCCAGCAGGATGCTGGAGGCCCCCAAAATGTGCCCGGCCGGGCTGAAGCTGGCTTTCCAGCCGGGCAAGGGCGTGATGATCTTGCCAAACTCAACGCCCTTGATCAGAGGCAACGCATCGAGCCCGTCTTGCCGGGTGTACAGGGGCAGGGCGGGGCTGTGTTTGCTGAAGGCGTGCCGATTGGCAAACAGGGCATCTTCTTCCTGGATGTGGCCGCTGTCTGGCCACAAAATTTTGCACAGATCACGGGTGCCCTGGCTGGCCCACACATGACCTGAAAAACCCTCTTTGGCCAGCAAGGGCAGGTAGCCGCTGTGATCCAGGTGGGCGTGGGTCAGCAAAACCGCATCAATGCGATTGGGGGCCATTGGCAACGGTGTCCAGTTGCGCAGCCGCAATTGTTTGTAGCCCTGAAACAAACCGCAATCCACCAGCACACATTTGCCGTCGTGGCGCACCAAGTATTTGGAGCCGGTGACCGTGCCTGACCCGCCCAGGAAAGTGATGTTGACGCTCATGTTGTTGTCTCCGTGAGTTGTGTTGAGCATAAAAAAACCACGCTGTGAGGGGGTAACAGCGTGGTTTATTTTGATGGAAATCTCAGAGAAAAGAAGGCGCTATTTCAACTGAAAAAGCTTTTCAGCCGGTCTGTCCAGCTGTCTCCTGTGGGGGAGTGTTTACCGCCGCCTTTTTTCAGGGACTCATCAAGCTCGCGCAACAGCTTGCGCTGGTGTTCGGTGAGTTTGACCGGTGTTTCCACCAGAATGTGGCAGTACAAATCGCCAGGGTAGCTGGCGCGCACGCCTTTGATACCTTTGCCGCGCAGGCGGAACTGCTTGCCGGTTTGGGTGCCTTCGGGGATGTCGATGGCAGCTTTCCCCGCCAAAGTCGGCACGTCAATTTCGCCACCAAGTGTGGCAGTGACGATGCTGATGGGCACCGAGCAGTGTAAATCGTCACCATCACGCTCGAAGATGTCGTGTTTTTTCAGGCGAATTTCAATGTACAGGTCGCCCGCCGGGCCACCGTTGGTGCCTGGCTCGCCGTTGCCGGCACTGCGGATACGCATGCCGCCGTCAATGCCTGCCGGGATTTTGACTTCTAGCGTTTTCTGCTTTTTGATCTTGCCCTGGCCATGGCACGCGGTGCAGGGTTCAGGAATCACCTTGCCGGTACCGCGGCAGGTGGGGCAGGTTTGCTGCACGCTGAAAAAGCCTTGACGCATTTGCACCGAGCCTGTGCCGCTGCAAGTGCCGCAGGTTTTGGCTTGTGTGCCTGGTTTGGCACCGCTACCGTGGCACACATCGCAGTTGTCCCAGCTGGGGATGCGAATTTGGGCATCTTTGCCTTTGGCGGCTTCTTCCAGGGTGACTTCCATGGCGTAACTCAGGTCGCTACCACGGTATACCTGGCGTCCACCCCCGGCACGCCCCCGCTGTTGGCCAAACATATCGCCAAAAATATCACCAAACGCTTCGGCGAAACCACCATAGGCTTCCGCTCCGCCGGGGCCACCACGCATGTTGGGGTCTACACCGGCAAAACCGTGCTGGTCGTAGGCGGCCCGTTTTTGCGGGTCGGACAGCATCTCATAGGCTTCCTTGGACTCCTTGAATTTCTCTTCTGCTGCCTTGGCGGCATCACCCTGGTTGCGATCAGGGTGATGCTTCATCGCATGCTTGCGATAAGCTTTTTTGATTTCTTCGTCTGTGGCGTTTTTGGGAACACCCAGAACTTCGTAGTAATCTCTTTTTGCCATGTGTATTCAGTGCCTGGTTTCAATGCAAACGCCGCATTGAACTTTCAAGGTCCAACGCGGCGCGGATCAGCTGTTGAGTAAGCCGTTGTGAAACAAGAGCTTAGGGTTTCTTGACTTCTTTCACTTCAGCATCGACCACATTGTCGTCGGCTTGCTGTGCGCCACCTTGCGAGCCAGCTGAACCTGCTTGTCCGGCATCACCAGCGGGTGCACCTTCAGCAGCTTGCTTGGCCTGCATGTCAGCGTACATTTTTTCGCCGAGTTTTTGGCTCACCGTCATCAGGGATGTACTCTTTTCTTCAATCAGCGCTTTGTCGTCACCTTTGATGGCATCTTCCAGGTGCTTGATAGCTTCTTCGATTTTTGCTTTTTCTGAAGCATCAATCTTGTCGCCGTATTCGGTCAGGCTCTTCTTGACGCTGTGCAGGTTGGCATCGGCTTGATTTTTAGCTTGCACCAGTTCAAGTTTCTTTTTGTCTTCGGCTGAATTCAGTTCAGCGTCTTTGACCATTTGCTGAATTTCGGCTTCAGACAAACCGGAGTTGGCCTTGATGGTGATCTTGTTTTCTTTGCCAGTGCCCTTGTCTTTGGCACCCACGTGCAAGATACCGTTGGCATCAATGTCGAATGAAACTTCAATTTGCGGTGTGCCACGTGCTGCGGGTGGAATACCTTCCAGATTGAACTCGCCCAGCATTTTGTTGCCTGCGGCGATTTCGCGCTCGCCCTGGAACACCTTGATGGTCACTGCAGGCTGGTTGTCATCGGCGGTCGAGAAGGTTTGCGCAAACTTGGTCGGAATGGTAGTGTTTTTGGCAATCATCTTGGTCATGACACCACCCAAGGTTTCAATGCCCAAGCTCAAGGGGGTCACGTCCAGCAGCAACACGTCTTTGCGGTCGCCAGAGAGCACCTGACCTTGAATCGCAGCACCTACAGCCACAGCTTCGTCAGGGTTCACGTCTTTGCGGGGTTCACGGCCAAAGAGTTCCTTGACTTTTTCCTGCACCTTGGGCATGCGGGTCATGCCTCCAACCAGAATCACATCATTGATATCAGCGGCGGCGACACCGGCATCTTTCATGGCTGTGCGGCAGGGCGCAATGGTGCGCTCAATTAACTCTTCCACCAAGCTTTCCAGCTTGGCGCGGGTGAGTTTGATGTTCAGGTGTTTCGGGCCGGTGGCATCAGCGGTCACGTAGGGCAGATTGATGTCGGTCTGGGCGCTGCTGGAGAGTTCGATTTTGGCTTTTTCAGCAGCTTCTTTCAGGCGTTGCAAGGCCAGCACGTCTTTGCTGAGGTCAACGCCTTGTTCTTTCTTGAACTCGGCAATGATGAAGTCAATCACACGCTGGTCAAAGTCTTCGCCACCCAGGAAGGTGTCACCGTTGGTGGAGAGCACTTCAAACTGTTTCTCGCCGTCCACATCGGCAATTTCGATGATGGAGATGTCAAACGTACCGCCACCCAGGTCATACACGGCGATTTTGCGGTCACCCTTTTCGTTTTTATCCATGCCGAAGGCCAAGGCAGCGGCTGTGGGTTCGTTGATGATGCGCTTGACTTCCAGGCCCGCGATACGGCCAGCGTCTTTGGTGGCTTGGCGCTGGGCATCATTGAAGTACGCGGGTACAGTGATGACGGCTTCGGTCACGGTTTCACCGAGGTAGTCTTCGGCGGTTTTTTTCATCTTGCGCAACACGTCGGCGCTGATCTGCTGGGGAGCCATGCGGTTGCCACGGACTTCTACCCAAGCATCACCGTTGTCGGCCGCGGCAATTTTGTAAGGCATCAGGTCGATGTCTTTTTGTACTTCTTTTTCCACGAACTTGCGACCAATCAGGCGTTTGACGGCGTAGAGCGTGTTTTTGGGGTTGGTGACGGCCTGACGTTTGGCCGATGCACCGACCAGCACTTCGCCATCTTCCTGGTAGGCGATGATGGACGGTGTGGTACGGGCACCTTCGGCGTTTTCAATCACTTTGGGCACATTGCCTTCCATGATGGCCACGCAGCTGTTGGTGGTGCCCAGATCGATACCGATGATTCTTCCCATGATGTTTCCTTAAAGTTTGGAGACCTTGCAGCTTTGATTCGAGTGCTGATCAGTCTTGAGTTTGTTTGTGATTCAGTTGCAATGAAGTTGCGGATAAGTGACTTGTTTTCAAGTCGTTCAAGCGAATTATTTTGGAGCGGCCACAGTGACCAGGGCAGGGCGCAAGATACGTTCAGCGATCAGGTAGCCTTTTTGTAGCACACTGACCACCGTATTGGCTTCTTGTTCTGAGGGCACCATGCTGATGGCTTGGTGCAAGTGGGGGTCAAATTTGTCGCTAGCCGCAGGGTTGATGGCCACCACCTTGTTGCGCTCCAGGGCTGACACGAGTTGACGCAACGTGGCTTGAGCACCTTCTCGAATGTGTTCCAGCGAGGCATCTTTGATGTTGAGGCCGGCTTCCAGGCTGTCAAGCACAGGAAGTAAGCTGTCGGCAAAGCCCTCAACGGCAAATTTGCGAGCCTTGGAGATTTCATCTTCAGCCCGACGACGTGCATTTTCGGCCTCGGCTTTGGCGCGCAGGTATTGATCTGCCAATTCGGCGCTTTTGGCTTTCAGCTCGGCGAGATCTGCCTGGCATTTTGCCAATGCCTCGTTTTCAAATTGAGCCACAGTTGCACCAATGTCGTCAGCGTGGTGTGACTCGGGTGTGTTTGTGGCCGATGAGTTGGGTTGGGCTTGAGTGGTGTCAGTCATTCGATTTGCGGGATGAAGTAAACGGCGATGCCAGGAGGTGGGGTTGCGTCTGCAAATTTCAAGAGATGTTTGAAGCAATTGTTTCTTGGTGATCAGCCATGGCATCAAATGGGCAGAAAAAAGCGGGCACGTGAACAGCCCGCTTTTCATGGAGAGGTGGGATCAGCCGAAAACAATACCCGATTCACCTTGTTGCCAACAACTCAACTTCAAATTTCAGCGTGGCGTTAGGCGGGATCACTCCGCCTGCACCACGTGACCCGTACCCCAATGCGGGTGGAATGATCAAGACACGTGTTCCGCCGACGCGCATACCGGCGACACCCTCGTCCCAACCCCGGATCACCATACCCGCGCCAAGACTGAACACAAACGGGTCGCGCCGATCTTTGCTGGAGTCAAATTTGCTGCCTTGTTGGCCATCCTGGTAAAGCCATCCGGTGTAATGCACGGTGACACTTTGCCCCTTGTTGGCTAAATCGCCCTCACCAATGACGGTGTCTTCGTAGTTGAGGCCTGATGCGGTGGTAGTCATGAAATTTTCTTGAAGTTAAAGGTAAATGATGGATCAGGTGCCTTTTTTGGCTTGACTTGCTGCCCACTTTGTGGCGAAGGCTGACAAGTCACCCATGCGTTTGAGCAGGTCTGCACCCATGGGGGTTACAAAATAGCCATTGCTGCCGTGATCAAGCAAGCTGGCTTCACGCAAATCCTTGATACGTGTGTTCAGTGTGTTAGGTGTGATGCCTCCAACGCTGTCTTGAAGTAGCCGAAAGGTTTGGGGGTGACCATCTTTCAGGGCCCACAAAACGCGGAGGGCATATCGGGATTCGAGCAGACTCAACAAAGGGCCGATGGCTGCATTTTCTTTGGTACTCATAGACAGGGGTCTCCTAAAAGGCGTAAAAATATCGCAAAAAGCTTAGGGGCGGGATCTCAAGTCCTTCTTAGCCTAATGCTCCGGCGAGCAGTTGAAACTATATCGCAAATTGATCTTGTGCTACATGTTTCATAGCTTTGAAATCAAAATTTGATGATGAGCGACCGAAATTTTCTTGCGACTAAACGTACAGAATGCTATGGTCTGAGAGCATTTTTATCAACTTATCTCTATTCAGCAGGCATCCTATGGTCATTAATTTTGAGCAGGTTCACAACTATTACGAACGCTTGGTCTTTGAAGCTGTGGCTGGCATGTCCTCCTCACACCCGGACTACAGCGCCGATAACTTGGCTGATGTGGCGTGTGTCACCCTCAATCGTTTGCCAGCCCGATACGTGCGGCATGATGTTGACATGATGTTTTACTTGACCGAGCAGGAGCGTCACCAGATTGAAGAGTCGTTAGCGGAGGCTCTCACATTTGCCTTTGCTTTTGTGGGAAAACGCATGGCCAAGTAAGGTGAATACACGGATGGGGACTATCTGCGTTGCATGCAGATTGGCTGATATCAGGGCTTGGTAACAGGCCAGCCTCGGCGCGACCACTCACTCATGCCGCCTCGCACAAAGCGAACATGAGGGTAACCACGTTCACGCAAGGCTTTGAGTATTTTGCTGGAGCGGTTTTGTGTGTTGCAGATCAAAAAAACAGGCTTGTCGGTGGCAGTGGGAATTTCACCCAACCGGGAGCCAAGTTGACTCATGGGCAATAGTTTGGCACCTTTTGCTACACCGGTGGCTTGTTCAGCAGGTTCACGAATGTCGATCAGCGTCACGTGGCCTGCCTCCAGTTCGGCACGGGCGGTTTCCAGTGACACCGAATTGTCATCACTGCTTGGCGAACTGCAAGCTGTCATCGCAAAGCCACTCAGCAGGCCGGCTATAAAGATTTGACGACGTGTCAGCCTGAACTTTGTCATGCTTGGCATGGGAGAAATTGCGGGAAAGTGTGTCATGCAGGTTTGAAATTTTTTTTTGAAAATCTGTGCAATGGGCATCAGTGTGCTTGATTATTGCAAGGACTTGGCAAGCGCCTGGGCAAGGCGTGGGCCAAAATGTTCTATTTCTGCCAGCGGCGCGTAGCCATAGCCAATGACCAGTCCGCGCAGGTCTTGGCGGCTCAGGCAATAGGCTGACAGGGGGCGTACCACCAGACCAGTTTGGCGCAGTTGCAGCGCCAGGGCTTTGTCGTCAAAGTGATCTGGCAGACGCATACACAGATGCAGCCCCTGCTCGGCTCCCGTGATACGTGCGTTCTCACCCAGGCAGGGTTGCAGGGCGTTCAGCAGGCACTGGCGACGCTGGCCATAGCTTTGCCGGGCACGGCGTAAAGCGCTGGCAAAGTGGCCCATATCAATGAATTCGGCCAGAGCGGCTTGTACTGGCATTTGTCCGGGGCGGTTCAGGTCGTAATGAGCGCGTTTGAATGCGGCTGCCAAATTTTTGGGCACCACCAGATAACCCAGTTTGAGCCCCGGGTAAAGTACCTTGGAGAATGAACCCATGTACAACACTTGGCTATGTGTATCCAGTCCGGCCAAGGATGAAATGGGTGGTCCACTGAAACGGAATTCGCTGTCATAGTCGTCTTCCAGCACCCAGGCTTTGTGCTGACGGGCCAAAGACAGGAGCTGGTGGCGGCGTTCCAGCGACATCACCGCACCGGTGGGGTATTGGTGTGACGGAGTCACGTAGATCAGCTTGGGTTGCGTCGTGTTGTCTTGTGGCCGGGGGACCATGCCTTGTTTGTCTACGGGAATGCCATGCAGACGCAAGCCGGTAGCCATGAAGGCTTTGACCGCCCCCCAGTAAGCCGGGTCTTCCAGCCAGACGGTGTCGTTGGGGTCAGCCAGTAGTTGAGCACAAAGCCCAAGTGATTCTTGAGTGCCGCTGGTCACAATAACTTGTTCAATATCCACGGGCACACTTCGAAATACGCGCAAATAGTCGGTGATCGCACGGCGCAGTGGCCCATATCCGCCTGCACTGCTGTAATCCAGCATGTCGGGGTAGGTCATACGCCAGTGCTTGTTTTGCAGACGTTGCCACAAGGCCACCGGGAAAGCACTGAAATCGGCTATGCCAGGGGTAAAGGGTTGCACCTCCAGATCAACCGCGCAAAAGGTGTTGCTCAATGCTTGGCCTCGGTGTGAGAGTTTTTCAGGCTGCATGCTGACCGGCCGGCCTCGTGGCTGGATCACTTGAGGCACATTTTGGTTGACATAAGTGCCACTGCCGACCCGGCTGATCAGGTAGCCCTCTACGGCCAACTGGTTCAGCGCAGCCACTACGGTGTTGCGTGACAGGTTCAGGTCGTGCATGAGTTCGCGGCTGGAGGGAAGCCGTTCGCCCGCTTGCAGTTTGCCGTTCAGAATGGTACGGCGAAGTGCTTCGTAGAGTTGGCGATGCAGTGGCAGCTTGCTGCTTTGAGACAAAGCCGCGATTTCGGTCAAGAGAAGTTCGGATAGCATGGCTTCAGGCAGTGCTTAAGTGGCACCACGTGTTTGCATTAAATGGCCCTGATTGTGAACCAATTCACCCGCCACAATGGGCTATGAACAAACACGGTGTTTCGCCTGTGTTTGATTCTGGAGCACCATATGAATGATAAAAAGTCAATGAATTTCAACGATTTGGAGCAATGGCTCAATGATCGGCGTGTCACCGAAGTAGAGTGCCTGGTTCCCGACTTGACGGGTGTGGCCCGCGGGAAAATCTTGCCACGTGTCAAATTCACCGAAGACCGTGGCATGCGCTTGCCGCAATCGGTGGTGGCCATGGGGGTGACCGGCGAGTTTCCTGAGAGCGGCCCCTATTACGATGTGATTGACCCCACCGACAAAGACATGCAGTTGCGCCCGGACCCTTCTACCGTGCGTATCGTGCCCTGGGCCAGTGACCCTACTGCACAGGTGATTCACGACTGCTTTGACCATTTAGGTAACCTGGTGCCTTTTGCGCCGCGCACTGTGTTGCGCCGGGTCTGTGATTTATTTGCGGCTGAAGGGCTGCAGCCGATCGTGGCACCAGAGCTTGAGTTTTACCTGACCGCCCGCAACACCGACCCCAACACCCTGCTGCGCGCGCCGATTGGCCGAAGTGGTCGTGCTGAGACCTCGCGCCAAGCCTACAGCATTGACGCGGTCAACGAATTCGACCCCTTGTTTGAAGAAATCTACGACTATTCAGACAAGATGGAACTTAATGTGGACACCTTGATTCACGAAATTGGTGCTGGCCAGATGGAGATCAATTTTTTCCACGCCGAGCCACTGGGTTTGGCCGACGAGGTGTTTTTCTTCAAACGCACCGTGCGTGAATCCGCCCTGCGTCACGACATGTACGCCACCTTCATGGCCAAACCGATTGCCGGTGAGCCGGGCAGCGCCATGCATGTGCACCAGAGTATTTTGAACAAGGCCACTGGCAAGAACATCTTCAGCAACGAAGACGGCACCCCATCAGATGCTTTTATGCACTACATCGGTGGACTTCAACGCTACATTCCGGCGGCGATGGTGCTGGTGGCCCCGTATGTGAACAGCTACCGTCGCTTGAGCCGAAATACCGCTGCACCCATCAACATCGAGTGGGGTTATGACAACCGTACGGTGGGTATTCGCTCGCCGATTTCATCACCGGCCGCGCGCCGGGTGGAAAACCGGGTGATCGGGGCCGATGCCAACCCTTATGTGGCACTGGCCATGACACTGGCCTGTGGCTACTTGGGGTTGAAAAACAAGATCAAACCCAAGGCTGAAATGAAGGGGGATGCCTATTTGTCTCCTTATGCGTTACCGCGCAGCCTGGGTGAAGCGCTGGACTGGTTGCGCCGCGAATCCGAATTACACGAGGTGTTGGGCAAAGAATTCATCACCGTCTATTCGGAAATCAAAGAGCTGGAGTTTGATGAATTCATGAAAGTGATTTCACCTTGGGAACGTGAACATTTGCTATTACATGTATAGCTAGTTACGCTTGTTTTATAAGCACTAAAGGTCATTTTTATCCATTTTTTAGGAAAAGAAAGATGAACGCACTGACAACGCCAAATCCGCTGAGCACACAGGCCATTCAAGCCCTGGACAGTGCCCACTTCATTCACCCCTTCACCGACCATGCCGATTTGGCAACACGCGGTTCACGGGTGATTGTGAAATCAGAAGGCATTTATATTTGGGACTCTGAAGGCGAAAAAATCCTCGACGCCATGAGCGGCCTGTGGTGTGTCAACGCTGGCTATGGCCGCAAGGAACTGGCCCAGGCGGCGTTTGACCAGATGATGACGCTGCCGTTTTACAACAGCTTCTTCCAGACCACCAACGTGCCCGCCGTCAAGCTCGCCGCCAAGTTGGCTTCTCTGGCCCCCAAAGTGGGTGAGCGCAGCTTTGAGCATGTGTTCTATTCCAGCAGCGGCAGCGAGAGTAATGACTCCAATGTGCGCATGGTGCGCCGCTACTGGGATTTGCTGGGACAGCCGCAGCGCAAGGTCATCATCAGCCGCCACAACGCCTACCACGGCAGTACCATGGCCGGGGCCTCACTGGGTGGCATGAGTGGCATGCATGCGCAGGGTGATTTGCCTATTCCCAATATCACCCACATTGACCAGCCGTACTTTTTTGAGAATGCCTTGCCCGGTGAAACCGCTGATGAATTTGGTGTGCGGGCTGCACGCTGGCTGGAAGACAAGATACTGGCAGTCGGGCCGGACAAGGTGGCCGCCTTCATTGCCGAGCCGATTCAGGGCGCTGGTGGTGTGATCATTCCGCCGGCCAGCTACTGGCCAGAAATCCAGCGTATTGTGGACAAATACGGCATTCTGCTCATCAGCGACGAGGTGATTTGTGCCTTTGGCCGTCTGGGACACTGGTTTGCCTACGAGAAGTTTGGCTACAAACCCGACCTGGTGACCTTTGCCAAAGCGGTCACCAGTGGCTATATCCCGCTCGGTGGGGTGATGGTAGGTGATCGTGTGGCCAAGGTGCTGATTGAAAAAGGCGGTGAGTTCAACCATGGCTACACCTACAGCGGCCACCCGGTGGCCTGTGCGGTGGCACTGGCCAACCTGGAGATCATGGAGCGGGAGCAATTGCCCCAGCGGGTCAAGGATGACATCGGCCCGTATTTGGCGAGCTGTTTTGAGGCCATTGGTACGCACCCATTGGTTGGGGTTGCCGAAACCTGCGGCTTCACTGCGGGCCTGGTGCTGGTCAAGAACAAAGCCAGCCGTGAGCGGTTTGATGAAAACCTGGGTGTGGGCATGATGTGCCGCCGTCATTGTTTCCAGAACGGCCTGATCATGCGGGCGGTGGGGGACCGCATGATCATTGCACCACCGTTGACCATGACGCATGCCGATATCGACGAAATGATGCGCCTGATTCGGCAGGCGCTGGATTTAACGCTGCAGGAACTGACCCAAAAAGGGCTGATTTGACCTGTGCGCTGTTGTTTTCTCTGGCTTGATATTTGCTAGGTTTAAACTAACGTTCCCTTCAGCGTTTTTCTCTTTAACGGAGTTTTTTTATGATGAAAAAATACCTTTGGTCATTTGCACTTTCTGCTGTGGTTTTGGCTGGTTGCGGCAAAAAGGAAGAGCCGCCAGCACCCGTTGCGGTACCTGCGCCAGTGGCCAGTGCCCCGGCCCCTGTTCCTGCCGAGGAAAAGGTGCTCAATATCTACAACTGGCCCGATTACGTACCTGAGGGCATGATTGCAGCGTTTGAGAAAGAAACCGGTATCAAAGTGAACTACGACACTTTTGAAACCAACGAAGCGCTGCATGCCAAATTGGTGGCTGGCAACACAGGTTATGACATCGTGGTGCCTGGCTCGGTGTTTGCCAAGCCGCAAATTGAAGGTGGCATGTTCCAGCCGCTGGACAAAGCAAAGATCAAGAACTTGGCCAATCTGGATGCTCCCATCATGGCCACGCTGGCAAACAAGACCGATCCTGACAACAAATACCTGGTGCCATGGGCTTGGGGTTTCACGACGGTGGGCATCAACAAAACCAAGGTAGAGAAAGCTTTGGGCAAAATGCCTATGCCTGAAAATGCCTGGGATCTGGTGTTTGACCCCAAATACACTTCCAAGCTGAAATCCTGTGGCATTGCTTACCTGGATTCTCCCACCGAGATCATCCCCGTGGCTTTGCACTACATTGGCAAAGACGCTTATTCCAATGATCCGGCTGACTACAAGCTGGCGGCTGATATGTTGGCCAAGGTGCGTAAAGATGTGCGTATCTTCAGTTCGACCATGATTGACGATATTGCCGGTGGTAAGGCCTGCGTGGCCATCGGCTGGTCTGGTGACATCAACATTGCGGCGGGTCGTGCGGTTGAGAACAAGTCCAAAGACGTGATCGAATCCTTGCTGCCAAGCACGGGCGCACTCATTTTCTTTGACACCATGGCCATCACCAAAGATGCGAAACATCCGAACAATGCCATGGCGTTTATTGACTTCTATTTGCGTGCTGAAAATGCGGCGTTGATGACCAACACCATGAACTACCCAACCGCCAACAAAGCTGCTATTGAGAAAATCAAACCTGAAATTGCCGGAAACAAGACAATTTTTGTGGATGCTGACTACTTTGCCAAGATGATTCCTCCCTCAAGCTTCACCAATGAAGCTCGTGAATCCATGGCAACCGTTTACAACGGTTTCAAAAAAGGCAAGTAAAACTGAGCTTGAGTAAGTAACAAGGGCTGTTTGTACGTACGGTATGAACAGCCCTTTTTTTGTGTCTGAATGAACGTGTTTAAAGCAAAGGTTGGACCATGGCTGATGTGAACTCCAAGAATGACTACCTCGTGACCGAGAAATTGGTCAAACGGTTTGATGAAGCTGTGGCGGTGGATGAAGTGAATTTGTCCATCAAAAAGGGCGAGATTTTCGCTTTGCTGGGTAGCTCGGGCTGTGGCAAGTCCACCCTGTTGCGCATGTTGGCTGGGTTTGAGACCCCCACCTCCGGTCGAATTTTGCTCGGGGGTCAGGATGTGGCCAAGTTGGCTCCGTACGAGCGGCCGTTCAACATGATGTTTCAGAGTTACGCCTTGTTTCCTCACCTTGATATTTGGGAAAACATTGCCTTTGGCTTGAAGCGCGAAGGTTTACCGGGCAATGACATCAAGCAGCGGGTGGGTGAAATGCTGGATTTGGTTCAGCTGGGTGCCTATGCCAAACGCAAACCGCATCAACTCTCAGGTGGTCAGCAACAACGGGTGGCGTTGGCGCGCAGTCTGGCCAAAAAGCCCAAGGTCTTGTTGCTGGATGAGCCGCTGGGTGCGCTGGATAAAAAGCTGCGCGAGCAGACTCAGTTTGAACTGGTCAACATCATTGAAAAAGTGGGCGTGACCTGTGTCATGGTCACGCATGATCAGGAAGAAGCCATGACCATGGCCGGCCGTATTGCCGTCATGAGCAAAGGTCGGGTGCTGCAGGTCGGCTCGCCAGAAGAGGTGTATGAACACCCTGCCAACCGTTTTGTGGCGGACTTCATTGGCAATGTGAATCTGTTTAATGGCAAACTGAGCGTAGACCACCCGGATCGCTGTGCAGTTGAAACCAGCATTGGCGAAATCCAGGTCGGACATGGTGTCAGTGGGGCCCTGAATATGCCTGTGGCCATGGCCATCCGCCCTGAGAAAATCGAAATCAGCAAGGACCGCCCCAATGTGGATCACAACCTGTTTACCGGCAAAGTCAAGGAAATTGCTTACTTCGGTTCTTACAACACCTTCATCGTGATGGTCAGCGATGGCACACGCGTCAAGATCACCGAAGCCAACACCTCGCGCCATGACCTGAGCCACATCACCTGGGAGGATGATGTCTACTTTTGGTGGAATGACCGCGCAGGCGTGGTGTTACGCGACTGAAGGGCACATCATGATGAACTTGCGAATCCCATTCCCAGGCAAACGTTTTGTGATTGGTGTGCCGTACACCTGGTTGGTATTGTTTTTTTTACTGCCGTTCTTGATCTTGCTCTACATCAGCTTTGTGGATATGGGCAATGATATTTCGCCATTCAAACCCATTTGGAACACCGAGACGGGTTTGCTCCACCTGAAGTATGAAAATTATTGGTCGATTTTCCGATCTGCCGACGGCAGCGGTCTTTTCAAGACGATTTACATCGAAGCTTATTTGCGTTCCATCTGGTACGCACTGTGTACAGCGGTTTTGTGTCTGGTGATCGGGTATCCCTTTTCCTATTTCATTGCCAGGGCCAAACCCAGTATTCGTCCGGCCTTGTTGATGATGGTGATGCTGCCGTTTTGGACCTCATTTTTGCTCCGGGTCTATGCCTGGAAAGGTATTTTGGCTGACCAAGGTGTGGTTAACCAGGTGCTGATGGCGCTGGGCGTGATCACTGAGCCGATCCAAATGCTCTACACCAATGTGTCGATGTTGGTGGGCATGACCTATGTGTACCTCCCCTTCATGGTGCTGCCGCTGTATGCCAATTTGGTCAAGATGGACTTTCGGCTGTTGGAAGCAGCGCATGACTTGGGTGCATCGCCTTTCAAGGCGTTTTGGCTGGTGACGGTGCCCTTGTCCAAAGCCGGAATCATTGCCGGGTTTATGTTGGTGTTTATTCCATCGGTGGGTGAATTTGTGATTCCTTCCCTTTTGGGTGGACCGGAGAACATCATGATCGGACGTGTGGTCTGGGATGAGATGTTTACCAGCAACAACTGGCCGCGTGCCTCTGCGCTGGCGGTAGTGATGATCGGATTGATCGTCATTCCCCTCGCCATTTACTACCACTATACCGGCGACCCTGCCGAGGCCAGGAAGTGAGGACAAAACCATGAAACAGTCTTTGAATCGGTATTTTGGCAAGGTATGGATGGGTTTGACCTATCTGTTTTTATATCTGCCGCTGATGTTTATGGTGGTTTTTTCATTCAACAGTACACGGCAAGATGCGGTGTTTACCGGATTTTCGTTACGCTGGTATGAGGCACTCACGCGTGATACCAAAATTGTCGAAGGCTTCTGGCTCTCACTCAAAGTGGCTACATCTGCAGGTGTGGCCTCCGCCGTGTTGGCAACATTTGCAGCTTTTGTGCTGGTGCGCTACCGGCGTTTTCCTGGGCGCACGCTCTTTTCAGGCATGGTCAACGCACCTTTGGTGATGCCTGAGGTGGTGATCGGTTTGTCGTTGTTGCTCTTGATGGTGGGGGTGCAGAACGCCTTCGGCTGGCCGCAACGTGGCATGCTGACGATCGTGCTGGGGCACACTTTATTGGGCATGGCCTATGGCATGGTGGTGGTGCAGTCGCGTTTGCTGGAGATGGATCGCTCTATTGAAGAGGCGGCCATGGACTTGGGTGCCAAGCCATTTCAGGTGTTCTTTTTGATCACCATGCCGAATATTTTGCAAGCAGTTTTTGCCGCCTATTTGCTGGCCTTTACCTTGTCGTTTGACGATGTGGTGATTGCCGAATTTTTGTCCGGTCCTGGAGTCAACACTTTGCCGCAGGTGATTTTTGGCTATGCCAGGCGCGGTATCAATCCCACCATTTATGCCGCAGCAACGCTGCTGATCACGTCTGTCACCTTGGTGGTGGTGGTCTACAGCATCTGGGTGGCACGGCAAACCCGTAAGCGTGAACGTGAAATTGCTGCGGCCACGCGAGCCGAACTGGCGGCCTTGCAAACCAGTTAAGTTATACGTCTTTTAGGTCTCTAGGGCTCTATTTCCTTGCGTAAGTAGCTCTTCTTTTTGAAATTATTACCATGACAACCACTTCATATGACGGCCGGGCTCTCATCAATGGCAAGCGTGTGGCAGCCGCAGATGGGCAAACTTTTGAGTGCATTTCCCCGGTTGATGGCCGTGTGTTGACACAGGTCGCCCGGTGTTCGCAGGTGGATGTGGATGCCGCTGTGGCTGCTGGCCGTGTGGCTTTTGAAGACCGTCGATGGTGCGCAATGGCTCCTGCTGCGCGCAAGCGGGTGATGATCAAGTTTGCTGACCAGTTGTTGGCCCATGCGGACGAACTTGCGCTCATGGAAACCCTGGACATGGGTAAACCCATCAAGTACGCCCGCTCGGTGGATGTCAACAGTGCGGCTAATTGCCTGCGCTGGTATGGCGAGGCGATTGACAAAATTTACGACGAAATTGCGCCCACGGCCAGCACAGCGTTGGCACTTATCCAGCGTGAACCCATGGGGGTGGTGGGGGTCATCGTGCCATGGAATTACCCGATGATCATGGCCGCCTGGAAGATCGCTCCGGCGTTGGCAGCAGGTAATTCGGTGGTTTTGAAACCCAGTGAAAAATCGCCTTTAACCGCGCTACGATTGGCCGAACTGGCGTTGGAAGCTGGTATTCCGCCGGGTGTATTTAACGTGGTCCCTGGTTATGGCCCAGAGGCGGGTAGTCCGCTGGCGTTGCACATGGATGTGGACTGTATTGCGTTCACCGGTTCCACCCGGGTCGGCAAACAAATTCATGTGATGGCCGGTCAAAGCAATTTGAAGCGGGCCTGGACTGAGCTCGGAGGCAAGTCACCCAATATTGTGTTTGCCGATTGCCCTGATCTGGATAAAGCCGTAGCTGCTTCGGTGGGCAGTATCTTTTTTAATCAGGGAGAGAGCTGTAACGCGCCCTCCAGGCTGTATGTGGAGGCCAGTATTCGCGATCAATTCCTGGAAAAAGCACTGGCTTTGGTGCCGGGTTATGCCCCCGCCAATCCTTTGGATCCTGCGACCGTGATGGGTGCGATTGTGGATCAGACCCAAATGAACTCGGTGTTGCGCTACATTGATCTTGGGCAAAAAGAAGGTGCTGCTTTGCTGGCCGGTGGTGCTCAGGCCTTGAGTGAAACCGGAGGCTGCTATGTGCAGCCGACTATTTTTGCGGGAGTGACCGGCGACATGACGATTGCCCGCGAGGAGATTTTTGGCCCGGTGCTCTCGGTGTTGTCGTTCACCGATGCGGCTGAAGTGGTCAGGCTGGCCAACCAAAGTGTTTACGGTTTGCAGGCAGCGGTGTGGACGCGTGACCTCAACAAGGCACATGGTGTGGCGCGGGCGCTGCGTGCGGGCACGGTGCATGTGAACCAGTATGACGAGGATGACATCACCGTGCCTTTTGGTGGCTACAAACAAAGTGGTGTCGGGCGTGACAAGTCGCTGCACGCATTTGACAAGTACACCGAGACCAAAACCACCTGGATCCGTATCGATAGCCCTCTTTGATCACGCTGGGCAAGCATCACTGAAAGATTCTGCTGTCGCAATAGGTTGGGTTTAGCTATTTTATTTATAGCTATTGGCGCTTGTTCTAAAAGCGCTAGAAGGCTAAAACATCATGAATCAATACCAAACGGTCATGGCTGACCTGAAAGCCAAGGGCATTCACTCGATCCTGACTCAGTTTTGTGATCTGCATGGTGTAGCCAAGGGTAAATTGGTGCCGCTGGGAGCACTGCAGGAATGGGTCGAGTATGGGGCTGGTTTTGCTGGTCCGAGCATCTGGGGGACAGGGCTTGGGCGATTTGGCGCACGCAGTGAGTATTACGGCCGGGTGCAAATAGATTCCTTGCGGCCATTGCCCTTCATGCCCGGTGTGGCCCATGCGGTGTGTGATGGGTACGCGGGTGGCCAGCCGCTGGAGACGTGCTCAAGGCAACTGCTGAAAGCTCAGTTAGGCAGGCTGCGAGCCAGGGGGATGACCTTGTGGGTGGGTATTGAGCCTGAATTTTTCTTGCTGAAACAGAATGTTCATGGCCAGTGGTGTAGTGCCGATGAGCAGGATCAGTTGGACAAGCCTTCGTATGATCTGAAGGCGATTTACCGCAACCGGGATTTTCTTGACGATATGCGTCAAACGCTGACGCAATTGGGCTTTGATTTGCAGCAAATGGATCATGAAGATGCTCGCGGTCAATATGAGATCAACTACAAGTTTGACGAGGCATTGGCTGCCGCAGACCGGTTTATGCTGTTCAAAATGACCGCGCATGTGTTGGCCGAGCGCCATGGCAGTGTGTTCAGTTGTATGCCCAAGCCTTTTGCCGATGCACCAGGTAGTGGTTTGCACTTTCACATGAGTTTGACTGATGCCGATGGCAACGCGGTGTTTCATGCGCCAGATGATGCTTTGTTGCTGAGTGAACACGCCTACCAGTTCACAGCCGGTTTATTGCACCATGCCGATGCCTTGAGTGCACTTTGTGCGCCGACTGTGAATAGTTTCAAACGCTTGGCATGTAGTGAGAGTGCTTCTGGCACCACCTGGGCTCCGGTCTGGAAAACCTATGGGGATAACAACCGTACCTGTTTGGTTCGTAGTGTGGCTGGACGTTTGGAGTGGCGCTTGCCTGACCCTTCTTGTAATGTGTATGTGGCCATTGCAGCTACCTTGGCAGCAGGCTTGGATGGCATGGATCATCAGCTTGAGGCACCACCAGCGTGTCATGAGGATTTGTATGAACGTTTTTCAGCTGGAGATCTCATGCCTGATCGGTTGCCACGTGATCTCGGTCAAGCTCTTGGCGCGTTGTCCCGGAACAACGTGTTGAAGGATGCGCTGGGATCTGAGTTTTGCGCGCAATTTCTTGCGCTGAAACGTCACGAATGGGACGACTACTGTCAATCTGTCAGTTCATGGGAGTTTGCTCGTTATGCGCAAGCGTTTTGATTTCGCAATGTAAAAATTGCATTTTGCATTGTGGTATTGAGATGTTAGATGGGTCATTAAATTTGTCTTAAATCAGGAAAATACATTTCTTATTGCGAAATATGCTCCGTAAGCTGTTGATTTTAATTGATTTAAAAAAAGTCTTGTATAAGACATAAGATTTGAGTTTAGTCTTCTATAAGACTTAGAATGATCACTGTGGCAACGTAAGCAAATCGCTTTAAATGCCCATCGTTTTCATTAACTTAGGAGTGATCTCATGCCGAAATACACCACTGAAACATTGACACGCGAACAACAAATCGCCGCTCTGGAAAAAGACTGGGCCACCAACCCACGCTGGAAGGGCATCAAACGCGGTTACAGCGCGGCTGATGTGGTGCGTTTGCGTGGCTCGTTCCCGATCGAGCACACCCTGGCCCGCCGTGGTGCTGAAAAGTTGTGGAACCTGGTGAACACCGAACCCTATGTCAATTGCCTGGGCGCATTGACCGGTGGTCAAGCCATGCAGCAAGTCAAAGCGGGTGTGAAGGCTATTTACTTGTCAGGCTGGCAAGTCGCTGCCGACAACAATTCTTACGCCTCCATGTACCCTGACCAATCGCTGTACCCGGTGGACTCTGTGCCGACCGTGGTCGAGCGCATCAACAACACCTTCCGCCGTGCCGATGAAATTCAGCATTCCAAAGGGATTGATGCCGGCGACAAGGGCTACATCGACAATTTCGCCCCCATCGTGGCTGACGCTGAAGCCGGTTTCGGTGGCGTGTTGAATGCGTTTGAATTGATGAAGGCGATGATCAAAGCCGGTGCTGCAGGCGTGCACTGGGAAGACCAGTTGGCCTCGGTGAAAAAATGCGGTCACATGGGCGGCAAGGTGTTGGTGCCTACCGCTGAAGCTGTTCAAAAGCTTATTGCAGCCCGTATGGCGGCTGACGTGTGCGGCGTGCCCACTTTGGTGATTGCCCGTACCGATGCTGAAGCGGCTGACTTGCTGACCAGTGATTACGATGCCAATGACAAGCCTTTCCTGACCGGTGAGCGCACCGCTGAAGGCTTCTACAAAACCAACAAGGGCATTGACCAGGCTATCAGCCGCGCCATCGCTTACGCCGAGTACGCTGACCTGGTGTGGTGCGAAACCGGTACGCCTGACCTCGAATTTGCCCGCAAGTTCGCAGAAGCCGTACATGCCAAGCACCCTGGCAAATTGTTGGCCTACAACTGCTCACCTTCCTTCAACTGGAAGAAAAACCTGGACGACGCGACCATTGCCAAGTTCCAGAAAGAACTCGGTGCCATGGGTTACAAGTACCAGTTCATCACTTTGGCAGGCATCCATTCGATGTGGTTCAACATGTTCGACCTGGCACAAGACTACGTGGCTCGTGGCATGTCGGCTTACGTTGAGAAAGTGCAAGAACCTGAATTCGCAGCCCGTGACCGTGGCTACACCTTTGTGTCGCACCAGCAAGAAGTGGGCACCGGCTATTTTGACGAAGTGACCACCGTGATCCAGGGCGGCAAGTCCAGCGTGACAGCCTTGACCGGTTCTACCGAAGAAGAACAGTTCCACTGATCGAGACCTGAGGAGACAAAGGCTGGCGCTCTGTCAAAGGGCAGCCAGCCTTTTTTATTGTGCTCCTGAGGTAAAATCCATAAACAGATTTTTCAAGAGCAAGAAAGGCGCATGGGTTATGACACCGCGAACGACTCCGGCAGGTTTGTCACCTCACTGAGGCCGTTGTCCGCGTGCCTAGTGCACTGAATGCTCTTGAATTCATATCAAACGCGGAGTCTTCCGCGTTTTTTTTTACAAACTCTCATCTTTCATCACCATGGTTCAAATCACGCTTCCTGATGGTTCTCAACGCGATTTTGCTTCTTCTGTCACAGTGGCAGAAGTGGCTGCGTCCATTGGCACGGGTTTGGCCAAGGCTGCCCTGGCCGGCAAGGTTGATGGCAAGGTGGTGGATACCAGTTTTGTGATTGACAAAAACAGCACTTTGGCGATCATCACGGCCAAAGATGCGGATGGGCTGGAGGTCATTCGCCATTCCACCGCGCACTTGCTGGCTTATGCCGTTAAAGAACTTTTTCCGGATGCACAGGTCACGATTGGGCCGGTGATTGAACACGGATTTTTCTACGATTTCTCCTACAAACGTCCGTTCACGCTGGAGGATTTGGCTGCTATTGAGAAAAAAATGAACGCCTTGGCTGCACTGGATGAGCCTGTGGTACGCCGTGTGCTGCCGCGTGATGAGGCTGTGGCGTATTTCAAAGCGCTGGGTGAGCATTACAAGGCCGAGATCATTGGCAGCATTCCAGCCGGAGAAGATGTGAGTTTGTACCGTGAAGGCAAGTTTGAAGACTTGTGTCGTGGCCCCCACGTGCCCAGTACCGGAAAGCTCAAGCATTTCAAGCTGATGAAGGTCGCTGGTGCCTATTGGCGTGGTGATCATAAAAATGAAATGTTGCAGCGCATTTATGGCACTGCCTGGGCCACCAAAGACGACTTACAGCAGCATTTGACGATGCTCGAAGAAGCCGAAAAGCGCGATCATCGCAAACTCGGGCGTGAGCTGGATTTGTTTCATATTGATGAGCACTCCCCAGGCACCGTGTTTTGGCATCCGAAGGGTTGGACACTTTGGCAGCAAGTGGAGCAGTACATGCGCCAGGTGTACCGTGACAACGGTTACCAAGAGGTCAAAGGCCCGCAAATTCTGGACAAGGGGTTGTGGGAAAAAACCGGTCACTGGGATAAGTACCGTGAAAACATGTTTGTCACCGAGAGTGAAAAGCGTGATTACGCGCTCAAGCCGATGAACTGCCCTGGGCATATTCTGATCTTCAAGCAAGGCATCAAGAGTTACCGTGATTTGCCGCTTCGATTTGGTGAATTTGGCCAGTGCCACCGCAACGAACCTACCGGGGGCTTGCACGGCATCATGCGGGTGCGCGCCTTCACGCAAGACGACGGCCACATCTTTTGTACCGAAGAGCAGATTCAGTCCGAAGTGGTGGCCTTTACTACCTTGCTGCAAAAAGTCTATAAAGATTTTGGTTTTACCAAGATCATTTACAAATTGTCGACCCGCCCTGACAAACGTATTGGTTCAGAGGAGAGCTGGGATCGCGCCGAAAATGCGCTGGCCGAAGGCCTGCGTGCTTCTGGTTGTGATTTTGATTACCTGCCGGGTGAGGGAGCTTTTTACGGCCCCAAAATTGAATACACCTTGAAAGATGCGATTGGTCGCCCGTGGCAATGTGGCACGATCCAGGTCGACCCCAACCTGCCGGAGCGGCTGGAGGCTGAGTTTGTCGGTGAAGACGGTGCCCGTCATCGTCCGATCATGCTGCATCGCGCCATTGTTGGCAGCCTTGAGCGTTTTATCGGCATTTTGATTGAAGAAACCGCTGGTGCTTTGCCGTCTTGGTTGGCCCCAGTGCAGGTTAAGGTGCTCAACATCACCGATGCACAGGCTGAATATGCTCAAAATGTCGCCAAAACGTTGCAAAATCAAGGGTTTAGGGTAGAGTTAGACCTGCGTAACGAGAAAATCACGTATAAAATACGCGAGCATTCAATGCAAAAGGTGCCGTATTTGCTCGTCATTGGTGACAAGGAGATGGTATCTGGTGCTGTTGCAGTGCGCGCTCGGGGTGGTCAAGACCTTGGAGTCATGTCGGTTGATGAATTTATGCAAAAGTTGTCCGCTGACGTTTCCTGTAAATCAAGTATTTGATTTTTGATACCGCTGAAAATGCGTTGCGTTGTGCAGTTGTGCCACTTTCAAGGTGGTAATCTTTGTGAAGGATTAAGTCATCGCTACCGAATTTCGTGATCGCCGTCAACGCGAAGAACGCAAACACCGATTAAATCGGGAAATCATGGTGCCAGAGGTTCGCCTTTCTGGTGTTGAAAATGAGCCCTTGGGTGTGGTTAGCTTGTCGGAAGCGCTACGCATGGCGGGTGAGTTGGATGTGGATTTGGTGGAAATTGCTGCTACGGCCAACCCACCAGTTTGTCGTTTAATGGATTACGGCAAGTTCAAGTACCAAGAGCAGAAAAAAGCTGCAGAAGCCAAAGCCAAGCAGACCGTGATTGAAATCAAGGAAATCAAATTCCGCCCTGGTACTGATGATGGTGACTACAACATCAAAATGCGCAATATCAAGCGCTTTTTGGCGGAAGGGGATAAGTGCAAAATCACCCTGCGGTTTCGTGGGCGTGAAATCACTCACCAAGACTTGGGTATGGCTTTGTTAAACCGCATCCGTGACGAATTGGCTGATTTGATTGTGGTAGAGCAGTTTCCCAAGCTTGAAGGTCGGCAAATGATCATGATGATTGCGCCAGGTCGTAAAAAACCGGGTGCAGCGAAGCCGATAGTGACAGAAAACTCAGCAGTAGTTTAATGAATTTCAGACTCTCACATTTTTGTGTAGTTTGGATTCAAATTGATTTGGATTGAATGCATCGGCATTCAATCTAACTGGTTAGGTCATGTGCTCTTCGGAGCTTATGACCTGAAATGTGACAGGCTTTGGCTTGTCACACCAAGTGGCTCGGGGCCATCAAGGCTGCAAAGAGTTTGCAGACGCCTCACGAGCACAATGTCAAAGGAGCATGTAAATGCCCAAAATGAAGACCAAGAGCGCGGCGAAGAAACGCTTCCGCGTCCGTCCAGGTGGCACCGTCAAGCGCGGTCAAGCCTTCAAACGTCACATTCTGACCAAGAAGACCACCAAAAATAAACGCCAATTGCGTGGTGCGACTGCTGTTCATGAGACCAACATGGGTCACATGGCGCAAATGCTGCCAGGCCGTGGTATTTAATTAACGACGAACAAGGAGTACTCACATGCCTCGCGTCAAACGTGGTGTAACGGCTCGCGCCCGCCATAAAAAAGTTTTAGCCCTTGCCAAAGGTTTCCGTGGTCGTCGCGGTAATGTTTTCCGGGTCGCCAAAGAAGCGGTCATGAAAGCTGGGCAATATGCCTACCGTGACCGTCGTACCAAAAAACGTGTGTTCCGTCAGTTGTGGATTGCCCGTATCAATGCCGCTGCTCGTCAGTGCGGCATGACCTACAGCCAATTCGCCAATGGTCTGAAAAAAGCCTGTATCGAAATTGACCGCAAGGTTTTGAGCGATATTGCCATTCATGATATGGCCGCATTTGCTGGTATTGTGGAACAAGTCAAGGCCAAATTGGCAGCTTGAGTTAGGTCAATTGCTATTTAATTTATAGCTTCTAACGCAATATTGATAAGGGCTAGAGCTTGAAAAGGCGCTAGCCCTTTTTCCTTGGATTTGAGTTTTCAAGAGAATTTATGAACGATTTAACCACCGTTGTTGAAACTGCCCGTACGGCATTTGAGTTGGCCCTTACACCTGCGGAGTTGGAAAACAGCAAGGCTTTGTTTTTGGGCAAATCTGGTCGTATCACTGAGATGATGAAAGGTTTGGCAGCGCTACCCGTTGACGAGAAAAAATCGCGCGGTGCTGCCATCAACGTGGCTAAACAAGGCATTGAGGCGGCTTTGAATGCACGCCGTCAAGCTTTGGCTGAGCAGGAGCTGCAGGTGCAACTTCGCGCTGAAGCTTTGGATGTGACCTTGCCGGGTCGTCAGCGAGGTACTGGTGGCCTGCATCCGGTGTCGTTGACGCTGGAACGCATTGAGGCTATTTTTGGTTCGATGGGCTTTGAAGTTGCACAAGGCCCTGAGATTGAGTCGGACTGGTTCAATTTCACTGCGCTCAATACCCCTGAGGATCACCCTGCGCGCTCCATGCATGACACCTTCTATGTGGAAGGCGGCAGCGAGCATGCCCCTAATTTGCTGCGTACCCATACCAGCCCAATGCAGATTCGGCATGCGGTGCAACATGTCAAAAAACATCGTGCAGTCGCCAAAGAAATCACTGCAGAAGGTGCACTTTTTTCAGGTGCCATGCCGGAGATTCGTGTTATTGCGCCCGGGCGTACTTACCGGGTCGACAGCGATGCCACCCATTCGCCCATGTTCCACCAGTGTGAAGGCTTGTGGGTAGGAGAGAACGTGAGTTTCAAGGATTTGAAGTTCGTGTTTACCGATTTTTGCCGCACTTTTTTCGAAAATCCTGATCTGGTGCTGCGCTTTCGTCCCAGTTTTTTCCCGTTCACAGAACCCAGTGCCGAGATTGACATCCAGTTCCCCAGTGGCCCTTTGGCCGGGCGCTGGCTTGAAGTAGCTGGTTCTGGTCAAGTGCACCCTAATGTGATTCGTAACATGGGTCTTGATCCAGAGCGGTATATTGGTTTTGCTTTTGGCATGGGACCAGATCGGTTAACCATGTTGCGTTATGGTGTGAACGATTTGCGTCTGTTTTTTGATGGTGACATTCGCTTCTTGTCGCAGTTTCGGTAAACCGCGAAACTGTACCGTTGACTCGCCTTATTGTCTGAACCCGTTGGATTGACTATGCAATTTCCTGAATCCTGGTTGCGTGAATTTTGCAACCCACCTTTGAGCACTGCTGAACTCTCTGAAACCTTGACGATGGCAGGTTTGGAAGTGGAAGAACTCAAACCCGTAGCACCGCCGTTCAGCCACATCGTTGTGGGTGAAATCAAAGAAGCCGTGCAACACCCCAATGCCGACCGCCTGCGCGTGTGTCAGGTGGATGTGGGTCAGGCCGAGTTGCTGACTATTGTGTGTGGTGCACCCAATGCCCGCGTGGGGATCAAAGTGCCTTGTGCCTTGGTTGGTGCAGAGTTGCCACCTGGAGAGGACGGTAAACCGTTTTTGATCAAGGTTGGCAAGCTTCGTGGCGTGGAGAGTTTTGGCATGTTGTGTTCGGCACGCGAACTCAAGCTCTCAGAAGTGCATGGTGGCTTGATGGAGCTGGCCTCTAACGCCTCAGTGGGGCAAAATATTCGCGAGCATTTGCAGTTGGATGACACCCTGCTGACACTCAAGCTCACACCCAATCTGGCACATTGCCTGAGTGTCTATGGTGTGGCGCGTGAAGTGGCCGCCTTGACCGGTGCACCCCTGAAGCCGCTGACTTTTCCCAAGGCCGCTTGTGCGCTGGATGACGTGTTGCCGGTGAAAGTGAGTGCACCTGATTTGTGCGGACGTTTTTCCGGGCGAGTGATTCGGGGTGTGAATCCCAAGGCCACCACGCCAGCCTGGATGGTCGACAAATTGGCCCGTTGCGGTCAACGCAGTGTGACGGCGTTGGTTGATATTTCTAACTATGTGATGTTTGAGTTGGGTCGCCCCAGTCATATTTTTGATCTGGACAAGATTCATGGTGGTCTGAATGTGCGTTGGGGCAAGCCGGGTGAACAGCTCAAGTTGCTCAACGGCAATACGGTGATAGTGGATACCCAGGTAGGCGTGATTGCAGACGATGTGCAGGTTGAATCCTTGGCGGGCATCATGGGTGGTGATGCGACAGCAGTGTCAGACGACACCACCAACATTTATGTTGAAGCCGCGTATTGGTGGCCCAAAGCCATTGCTGGGCGTTCGCGCCGCTTTAATTTCTCCACCGATGCAGGACACCGGTTTGAACGAGGGGTGGATCCTGAGTTGACGGTAGAGCACATTGAACGCATTACCCAATTGATTCTGGAGATTTGCGGGACGCCTGACACTGTTTGTGGTCCTTTGGATGACCAAAAAGTTGCTATGCCGCCAGTCTGCAAAGTGAGTATGCGCGTGGCACGTGCGGCCAAAGTACTTGGTATGCCTTTAACCCAGGAGCAGTGTGTGAAAGCACTCACCGGGCTGGGCTTGCCGGTTGTAGAGGGGGCGGGTGTGGTGGAGGTGACGGCACCGTCCTACCGCTTCGACTTGCAAATTGAAGAGGATTTGATTGAAGAAGTGGCCCGGATGATCGGTTTTCACCATTTGCCGCAAACACCACCCAGTGCACCAATCACTGCCAAGATCCGCCCTGAAAATCAGCGTTCCGGTTTTGCTGTGCGGCGTACATTGGCAGGTTTGGGTTACCAGGAAACCATCAACTTTAGTTTTGTCGAAGAACGCTGGGAGAATGAGCTCGCGGGCAACCCGAATCCAATCAAGTTGCTCAATCCGATTGCCAGCCAAATGAGCGTGATGCGCTCGTCATTGCTTGGTTCTTTGCTACAAGTTTTAAAATTTAATCAGGATCGTAAAGCACAGCGAGTAAGGGTTTTTGAATTGGGTCGGGTGTTTTTGCGTGATGCATCCATTATCAGCACCGACACTACCGTG
The DNA here is from genome assembly GCF_019973615.1 of Rhodoferax lithotrophicus. Lineage (GTDB taxonomy): Bacteria > Pseudomonadota > Gammaproteobacteria > Burkholderiales > Burkholderiaceae_C > Rhodoferax > Rhodoferax lithotrophicus. The sequence goes on from NZ_AP024238.1 coordinate 2,093,348, forward strand.
CAAGGTTTTGATCAACCCATGAAGGTGGCTGGGCTGACGGTTGGCTCCGTGGATACCCCAGCGTGGGGATGCAAAGAGCGTGCCGTTGACTTCTTTGATGTCAAGGGTGATTTGGAAACTTTGGTGGCCCCAAGCCGGTTAACGTTTGAGCCAGCTCAACATCCGGCCATGCACCCAGGTCGTTGTGCTCAAGTCGTGTGTGCTGGCAAAGTTGTTGGGTTTGTGGGCGAATTGCATCCTAAATGGCGACAAACCTATGATTTGACGCAAGCGCCTGTGTTGTTTGAGATGGATTTAGATGCGGTGCTGAACCGTCAAGTGCCTCAATTTACGTCTGTACCGCGTTTCCAGTCGATTGAGCGCGATATTGCCGTGATGGTTAATGAAGCCGTAACACATGATGCCTTGATGAAAGCCATTTGGTCAGCCGAAACGTCAGGTGTGTTACGTGATGCATTGCTGTTTGACATTTATCGGCCCCAAGCAATGGATATCAGTGGTAAACAAACGGTATTTACAGAAAAAAGTATGGCTGTGAGATTAAGCCTCAATTCGGAAAATACCGCGTTGACTGAGCAGCAAATTGAGGCCACAGTGGCTGCTGTTGTGCTCAGTCTGGCTGAAAAAGTAGGTGCGCGTCAGCGTATTTGATCACGATGCAAAACTTTGCCTGAAAGCGAAATATCGATGGACATCACGGTGGAGTCTCTTGAAACACCTGCGCTCACCAAGGCGCAGTTGGCGGATTTGTTGTTCGAGAAAATAGGTTTGAACAAACGCGAGTCCAAAGACATGATTGACGCATTTTTTGACTTGATTGCGACCAGTCTGGTTGACGGCAATGATGTCAAGCTGACAGGATTTGGCAATTTCCAAATCCGAACCAAAGCACCCAGGCCTGGGCGTAACCCTCGAACTGGGGAAGCTATTCCAATTCAGGCTCGCCGCGTGGTGACGTTTCATGCCAGTCAGAAACTCAAAGAACAGATTCAAAATCAGAGTTCCAACACTTCTGTGAGCTTTTGATCAGAGTCAAGATGAATACAAGTTGTGAAAAAAGTTGCCTTTACAAAGTTGACTGGCTTAGCGTAACCTTCGAACCCTTTAGCTTAATTTGTTGACTTTTATGGAGAATCCGCTCCCCATTATTCCCGCCAAACGCTACTTCACTATTGGTGAAGTGGGCGATTTATGTGGGGTAAAACCGCATGTGCTTCGGTATTGGGAGCAGGAATTTACGCAACTTCGCCCGATGAAGCGGCGTGGGAATCGGCGTTATTACCAGCATCATGAAGTGTTGATGATTCGCCGGATTCGTGATTTGCTCTACGACCAAGGTTTTACCATCAGTGGGGCCCGTAACAAAATGCAGGAGTTATTGGAACAAGGGCGTGTACATCCATCTTCGGATGAGGTGTTTCTGTCTGGTGTTGAAGTGATTGAGATGAGTGAATCTATGGCTCAAGGTCTTGAGTCGATAGATGTCCTGAATGCGGCTGATGTGTCGTTGAACTCGTGGACACAGGTTCGTCGGGAACTACTGTCCATTCGTGATTTGCTTGCTGTCAAGAGCTAAAAACACCGAGTCTCGGGTTATAATTTATGTCTTCGGTGTGTGGCGCAGCCTGGTAGCGCACTTGCATGGGGTGCAAGGGGTCGAAGGTTCGAATCCTTTCACACCGACCAATAAAATTAAGGACTTAGCTTAGAAATGAGCTAAGTCCTTTTTCTTTGTCTCTGATTTTTTTGTTCTGGTTGCCGTTTCTCAAAAGCTGTGGTTGGATGGCTATGGACGATATTGGATTGGTGAGTGCATTTTTCTCGTAACTACTCAGCCCGAGTTTAGATAATCTGACTGGATTCAGGCGAAGCTGAGCTGTTGAGCCCTTGAATGCACTGACAAGGGACTCAAAAATATTACGCCCTTGCTTGTGCGTGGTGGCGCAATAGGAGTGGAAGATGCAGTAGTTCTGTGCACCTTGAGGTGTACGAAACCATTCGTCGCATCTAGCAATGGGTAGGTCAAAACCTTCGTTGAAAAATTTCTGAGATGCCCATCAAACAATCTGCTGTGTGTCTACTCTGTCACTGTTTGTAAGGGTGTGTATCACGCGTCAACGCAAGCATTTACACGCCGTTGTAGGTACAAGCCGGAACGAAATTCTGGCTCGCTTATGACAGTTGGAGCAAATGCAACTGTCGCTTCATGAGTGAGTTTTAACCATGTCAACCATTAAAAATCTGATCGCTACTGCTTTGTTTACCAGCGTTGCTGCTGTCTCGTTTGCCCAGGCTCCTGCAGCCCCCAAAGATGCAGTTCCGACCACCCCTGCTGCTATGAACGCACCAGCGGTCAAGGTGACCATCAAGCATACGGTTAAGAAAGTAGAAGAACCCAAGGCAAAAGACGCTGCTGCAGTCACACCGACAGACGCGGCTTCAAAACCAGCACACACGGCAAAGAAGGTGCATAAGGCTGCTTCCACGAAGAAAGCAGACAAGGCAGCACCTGCTGCTTCTGACACCAAATAAACAATTGGAGTTATGACTAATGGAGGGGCCGGTATTTACCGGCCCCTCCATTTTGCTCAAAAGTTGAAACAGCAAGCACGTCGTCAGATTAACGCAAGCACAGAGTTGCATGCTGCACTGCAACATGATCAAATCCATCGACACACAGCTAAGGCTTGAAGACCTGCTCGCAGATATGCACTTTGCGCGCAAACACGACCAACTTGGGCGACTGGCTTTGCTGGCTTATTGCGAGGTCAAAGGATGGGCACGCTGGGCGGGTAAATTAGATGTGGCTGACACGGCGTTGCGAATGTTCTCTGAGAACCCGTGCCTCAGCAAGGAGGAATTCCTTACCAACATTGACAAGCTGATTGCGTTATTGGCGTTGCACGAACACGAGTACCAGCGAACCAATGCGTGCTATGCCATGACGCAGATTCAACTACAAAGTGCATCAGTGGGTAGTTTAATCGGACACATCTCCAAACCATAAAAGACCTCATGGGGCGTGCGATAACCCAAGAACCACGAGGCTGTTGCGTGGTGTGTCTGGTAGCTGTGGCACTCGCCCGCTATACGGCTACCCCTTTTACATAACGGCGCATTGCCCTCAGTGCCCACCAGTCGCTGCGCTAAAGCTCCGCTTGGTGCCGGTCACCGCTGCGCGCCCTTCGGGTGAAGGCCACAGACGTTATGCAAAGTGGCCTTCGCTGGAGTCGGTTGCACAGCCGTCGGCGCGCCCTTTGCCCACCTGGGGGTGGCCAGCGGTGATGTAGGCCTGGGCAATGGTCAGCGCGGCCACCATCAGGACTTGGCGGTTGTTGCAGATTTCGGTGAGTGGGTCAAACGCGAACTCGCGTTTGAACGGCGTTTCAATCTGCGCATCCAGCCGCGCCAGCAATATCCTGCGGTGGGTGTCGCCCGTCAAAACGAGGTTGTTGCTCGACACCAGAAACAGGGCGTACCTGGTAGCTATTGCCCTGGGTTGATCACGTCGCGTGCTCCAAAAAATAGCTTCACCGGGCGGGTTTCTGGCAGCACGTAAACAATGCCGTTGGTTCCTGCAAAGGCTGCGCTGACCACATGCTGGAAAAAATCGGCGGGTACATTGATGCATCCATAGGAAATTCGGTTGTCCAGTGGTGTCGGGGTGGCCAGACGTTGGGCGCGACGTTCCTGAGCATTGCTAGTGATCACGGGGTGTAGAGAAATGGCTGCGTCATAATCCACCCATAGAATTTCCTTGTTATGTATATTGCGATCAAGAGACGCAACAAAACGCCCTGCCGGGGTGGTGCGTTCATCAGGTCGAATGGCAGAAAGTTTGCGGTCTCCAATGCCCGGAACTGAATGGTCTCCTATGGCCAGACCGAGCAAGGCCGGGGCAGCCCCACGCAGTCTTCCGTCTGGGTGGAACACAAAGACCTCGGCCTCTTTCTTGTCCAGAATGATGAATGGCAAACCGGCGTTGTCGTTTGTGTCAACCACCCAATTGGCAATCTGCCGGGCATCCGCTGAAGGACTTTCATGGTCGAACTGAGCCAATTTCAGTGGCTTGGGGGGCAAGGTGTTGCCCCCCTCGGCCTGGCAGTTGCTAGCACCGATGATCATCAACCCAATGCAAAGTCTTTTCACAATGTTGAATCGGGAAATGCCCACCTTGGAGTCACCCAAGCAGCCATTGCTGGTGTTATCAGTTGCGATCTTGCTTGCGTGTGCGCGTTGGAGCCACATCACTGACCAGTGGAGTCTGAACCGACACTATGACAGGTGGCACGACAGCAGGTGGAATGAACTGCGGAGGCGTGACAACTGGAGGAGGTACAACAATGGGTGGCACGATCACGGGTGGTGGAATGAACACTGGCGGAGGCGCGACGGGTGGGGTAACAATTACGGGAGGAACCACGTTAGGCGGGATCGTCACGGGCGGCGGGTTGACTGGAGGTACGACTACAGGAAGTTCCACGGCAGGAATGACTGTCAACACACCATTGACGTATTTGACGGTGTAGTTTCCCGGCACGTAAGTACCGGTTGCACCACTGGGTGTGATGACATAGGGGCTACCGGCAACCGGTGCAGTGGGAACAGTTCCTGGGCTGGTTTCGTTGACCGCCGTTACGGTGTCACCGTTGACCAAGCCGGTTGACGTGAACGCCGTAGTCGGCAGAACAATTGTCTGACCATAGGTCTTGGATGCATCGTTGGCTGTCACAGCTAAAGCAGCCGGAATGATGGTGAGTGCCCCATTGATGTACGCCACGGTGTAGTTGCTAGGTACATAGGTTCCGGTGGCTCCACTGGGGGTGATCACATAAGGGCTACCTGCTACAGGTGCAGTAGCAACCGTGCCGGGGCTGACCTCAGTGACAGCTGTTACGGTGTCACCGTTGACCAGACCGGTCGAGGTAAACGCCGTTGTTGGCAGCACGGTGGTTTGGCCATAGGTCTTGGACGCATCGTTGGCCGTTACAACCAAGGGTGCCGGAATGATGGTGAGTGCGCCATTGACGTAAGCCACGGTGTAGTTGCTGGGCACATAGGTTCCCGTAGCGCCGCTGGGCGTGATCACATAAGGGCTACCGGCCACAGGTGCGGTGGGTACGGTTCCAGGACTAACCTCCGTGACTGCCGTTACGGTGTCACCGTTGACCAGACCGGTCGAGGTAAACGCCGTAGTTGGCAACACCGTGGTTTGACCATAAGTTTTGGACGCATCGTTGGCTGTTACAACCAAGGGTGCCGGAATGATGGTGAGTGCGCCATTGACGTAAGCCACGGTGTAGTTGCTGGGCACATAGGTTCCCGTAGCGCCGCTGGGCGTGATCACATAAGGGCTACCGGCCACAGGTGCGGTGGGTACGGTTCCAGGACTAACCTCCGTGACTGCCGTTACGGTGTCACCGTTGACCAGACCGGTCGAGGTAAACGCCGTAGTTGGCAACACCGTGGTTTGACCATAAGTTTTGGACGCATCGTTGGCTGTTACAACCAAGGGTGCCGGAATGATGGTGAGTGCGCCATTGACGTAAGCCACGGTGTAGTTGCTGGGCACATAGGTTCCCGTAGCACCACTGGGTGTGATCACATAGGGGCTACCGGCAACCGGTGCAGTAGGCACTGTGCCGGGACTGACCTCGGTGACAGCCGTTACGGTGTCACCATTGACCAGACCGGTCGAGGTAAACGCCGTAGTTGGCAACACCGTGGTTTGGCCATAAGTTTTGGACGCATCGTTGGCCGTTACAACCAAGGGCGCAGGAATGATGGTGAGTGCGCCATTGATGTAAGCCACGGTGTAGTTGCTGGGCACAAACGTCCCGGTGGCACTGCTGGGCGTGATGACATAAGGGCTGCCGGCCACAGGTGCGGTGGGTACGGTTCCAGGACTGACCTCCGTGACTGCCGTTACCGTGTCACCATTAACCAATCCCGTTGACGTGAAAGCAGTGGGTGGCAGCACGATGGTTTGCCCATATGTCTTGGAGGCATCATTGGCTGTTACAACCAAGGGCGCAGGAATGATGGTGAGCGCGCCATTGATGTAAGCCACGGTGTAGTTGCTGGGCACATAGGTTCCCGTAGCGCCACTGGGCGTGATCACATAAGGGCTACCCGCGACAGCCGCCGTCGGCACGGTGCCAGGACTGACCTCGGTGACAGCCGTTACCGTGTCACCATTAACCAAGCCGGTCGAGGTAAACGCCGTAGTCGGCAGTACGGTGGTTTGCCCATAAGTCTTGGACGCATCATTGGCCGTCACGGTCAAGGGTGCGGGTGTCACGGTCAGGGCCCCATTGAGGTAGCTGATGGTGTAATTACTGGGCAGAAATGCCCCATTGGCAAGCGCTGCACTTGGGATGATCGGGTAAGTACTGCCCGCCACACTGGCCCCGGCGGCCGAGCCAGTGCTGGTCTCTGTCACGCTGAGCACAGTTTCTCCCGCAACGGGGGCGACCGGTGTGGTGAATGCACTGCTTGCTGGAGTGAAGGTTTGTCCATAGACCTTGCTGGCCGAGTCCGCCAGGATGCTCATCGGTCTTGGGGTGATCGCCGCGCTGGTTCTCTCAATGCCTGGAACACAGGACATCCACAAGGCGAACAAGCCCGCATCCACACCACCCAGGCTATAGCCGGTGTAGGTGATGCCGATGTTGGCAGCCACATCTTTGCTGTCGAACGTGGCTGTACCTGGAATCAGGGTCACCACACCGCCCAAACTTGGCGTGCCTTTGAGGGCCAATGTGGCGCTGGTGTTGCCGTCATAAACTTTGTTGACCCCTTGGGCGAACACCAGCATGTGCTGTGTCAGGAGTGCGGCACCAGTCCCGGTAAAGTTGCCTGAATAATCATGCGGGGTCGCGTAGGAAGTTGGTGTGTAGTCAACCACGACGGTGTTGGGGGCCGCCGAGGTGACGGTGTAGGTTATGCCGGGCGCAAAAGTCACCGTGCCCCCAACGCCGGCAACCCCGTTGCCACTGCCATCACTGCCAGCGCGCAACAAAACATTGCCGGAGGTTGTGGTCATATTGGCGTTGATATTGATGTCGCGACCACAGCAGGCAATAAAGTCGCCAGTGGTCGTCGTTGTGGCCGCATTCACATTGATATCGCGTCCGGCATTCGATGTAATGTTTCCGGTGGTGGTTGTAATGGCTGCATTCAAATTGACATCACGTCCAGCGATGGATGTCAGGCTTCCGGTTGTAGCGGTAATTGGGGCCTGGATGTTGACATCGTTAAAGGCGTTCAAGGTCAGCGTCGTCGCCGTCGAAGAAGCCGTCCAAGTGACCGCTTCGTTGACGTTGATGTTGCCTAGACCAGGAGTGCTTGAATAAAGTGTATTCACCGGCGGTGCTCCGGCTACCGTGGTGTCCACTCCGACTGCGGTATTGATGTTCACGCTGGTGGTTACCAGCAGGGCAGAAAGTGTTGTCCCTGCAATGTCGGCACCTGCCGCAACCGTAAAGTCAACCGGATCAATCAGCCAAGTACCCGCCGTGCCCTGTGCCGCTTGGGACGTGATGGTGACGTTGTCTGCGACCTTCACATGTGCCGCAGACGTTTCAATGAAGCCGCCGTTACCACCGTTGGGGGCGCTTGCATCAAGCCTGCCCCCCACATTCACAGTACCACTTTGCATACCGCCCATCAGCTTGATGCTGCCGCTTTTTCCTGTGACCAGCGTTTGGGCTTGAATCACCCCGGTGTTGTTCACCGCGTTGTTCAGCAGGCTGCCTGCCGCCTGGGTGGTCAACAAGACCTGCCCGCCGTCGGCGCGGATCAGTCCGCCGTTTTGCACCAGCGCGTTGACCGCACCCTCGTTCACGGCGATGTTGAGCAAGCCGTCACCGGCTACATCCAGCGTCATGGCGTTGCCTGCGGCCAATACCACGCTGCCGAGTTGTGCCGAAATGACCCCCTGGTTGCTGACGTTGGCTCCCAGCAGCGCCACATAGCCGCTATCGGCGTTAAGCGTGCCCTGGTTCAGCACCGCCCCCGTACCCGCTCCTAAAAACTGGTAGTTGCCAGCTAGAAAATCGCTGTTGGTAATGTTCAGGGTCGAGGCCAGCAAGCCGCCCACATTGACAGACGAACCCTTGCCAAACAAGACGCCATTGGGGTTGACCAGAAACACTTTGCCGTTGGCACTCAGCGTGCCAAAAATGCTGGACGGGTCAGCGCCCAGCACCCGGTTGAGTGCTACCGCTTGTGCATTGGGTTGTACAAACTGTACCGACTGGCCTTGCGCAATGTTGAAGCTCTGCCAGTTGATCACCGTATTTTGAGAGGTCTGGGTGATGGTGGTGTTGGCTGGCCCCGTGCTGATGCTGGCGCTGCCTGCGGCAACCATCCCGCCTACAGGCAAGGCCTGCACCTGGGTTGCAAACGACAGGGCCACAGACCAGGCCAGGGTTTGCAATGCAAAGCGGATGCCAGCGCCGCTGGCGGTGATGCCGTAAGACACTTTTTTGCCCTGGCAGCAGGCGTTTTCAGAGACGGCGACAAAAGTGCCGGTGCGGTCATTCCAGAGAGATCGGTAAGAGCAGTTCATGATGGGTTCCAAATGGGGTTGACGAAGGCAGCAGGAGAGATCAGGCGCAGGTGGCCTAGAAATACTTCACCGCTTGAATCCAGAAGCGCCCGTCGGCATCGGGTGCAGAGGTGGCGGCTTCGCTGCCTAACTTGAAGGCGTAATAGGCGCGTACCATGAAGTTGCCGGACTCGAACCAGTTCACCCCGATGCCAGCCCCACTCAGGCTGCGCGAGTTTGGCCCGGCAGACCACGGGTTTTTGTGAAGGATGATGCGTCCGGTGTCTACAAACCCGACCAGTTGCACCTGTCCTGGCATCCGTTCGCTGAGTTTGGGCAACAGCCAGCGTGCTTCCAGGTTCAAGACATAGCCTTCGTCGCCATAGGCTTCCCCTTCGGGGTAAGCCCGCACGCCATACATGCCACCGAGTTCCATTTTTTCGGAGACATCCAGGTTTTTCGATGCCAGCTGGCTATTGATGGCTGCCGACAAGGACACCGCATCGTTCACCCGTTGTTGGCGCGACAAGGTAGCGCCGAGTTTGTTGAAGTGGCCCTGACTCCGCGCAGTAACCGCATCAAGCGCCTGAACCGCTGGGGTTTGCAGGTCGATGTTGCCCGCCGACCAGGCCAGCGAATAGGCCGATAAGCCGCCGCCGCCTAGGTTGTCTCGCAGACTGCCGTTCATACTGGCGGTCAGCACCTGGGCTTTTTTGTCGGCCACGCTGGCGGTGGTGTCCACTATGTCCTGAAAGCGTTTGGCATCCAGCACCAGTGCGGCCGACAGGTTGGCGTTGCGCGTGCGTTCCAGCGGGTAGCTGCCGTAAAGGCTGGCGACCTCGGCCGTGCCATGGGCTTGCAGGGCGGCAAATTCTTGCCCCAGCTCATAACGCAGTGCGCTGTAGGCCACGCCTGCGGTGGCTTTGCCAAATTGCATCTGATAAGAACCACGCAGGTAGTTCAGCCCGGCACCGGAGGTGAGCGCCCGTAACGTGGCCACATCACCATGACTGAGTGGCTCATTGAAGTTGACGGTGGCCCCGATGCGGTTGGCCCCGGTGTAGCGGTTGCCAGCGTTGTCGGCATCGACACTGCCTGAGATGAACGGTCCTGGCTTGAGGTCAACGATCAAGTCAGAGGTGCCCAGTGTCGCACCCGGCACCAAGGTCGAGCTGACTTTGACACCGGGCAAGTCTGACAGCAGCAGCAAACGGTGCTCTAGCGGGGCGGTGGCCACGGTGTCACCACTCTGGAGGCCGCCCAGCAAGCGGTGCGCCAAAGCATCGGACACCCGGGTCTGGTTGTTCAGCGTCACCTGACCGTAGTGGCCTTCGATGATGGCCAGCGTCACCACGCCTTGGTTGATGTCCTGCGCTGGCAGATAGGCCTGGGCGACAAAGTAGCCGTTTTGCCGGTAGAAGCTGGTGATTTTGGCGGCCATGCCTTGCAGCTCAGCCAAACTCAGCAGGCTGCCAGGCACAAAGCCTGTTAGCGCAATCAAGCTGGCATCTGGAAAAATGGTGGCTCCAGTCAGTTCCAGACGATTAACCGTGATTTTTGCCGTGTCTGGTGCGGATTGCAGCGGTGGTGTACCCGCCCGGATCTCAATGGCCGGGGGGGCCGTAGGCGTGGTCGGTATGGGCGGGATTTGTTGCATCTGCCCACCCGCTCCCAGAGGGACCTGTGCAAAGACTGCCGGGCTCAAAACCAGCAGGGCTAGGGGAATCAGTTGGGAGTTGAACATGGTCTCTTTCGGTACAAGCTTGCGGTGCAAACTTTTCTAGAGGGCCATGTTGCGTGTTGGTCATTGCCAAGTCGGTGCGCTAGAGCACATTGGTGCTCTCGTTGAGTTGTATTGAGAACAAGGTGCTGCACACCTTGTTTGATGGAGTTAACTTGATTCTTGCCCCCCAAAAATGCAAAAACGGCACTTGAGACAAGTGCCGTTGAGTGCTATTCAATAGATAGCTGCTTACGCTTGTATTTAAAGCGCTATAGCCTATTTTCCTATAATTTATTGCAATCAGGACGGTGATTGATGCGTCAAGCCGACGCATAGCCCGGATTGGGCAACGCTCCCATGATTTTGGGGGCGTTGAGCTTGCGAGTAGACACCTTGCCACCACGTGCCTTGAGCCAGGTTTCCACCACATCCCACACCATCGGGTTGCCCGCAGATTTGGCTTCTTCGGCTACAGGGGCCCAGCCTGCCACTTTGTACTTTTTGTCGGCTTCAATCAGCTTGCCGTTCAAGCGCATGTCACCGATGCGTTTGCCCATGCCTTCAAGCGGGCTACAGCTGTAGGAGAGTCCGCCGACACGTACCATGTCGCCACCTTGCTGGTAGTAGGGGTCTGGGTTGAACAGGTTGTCGCACACGTCTTCCAGTACGGTTTTGATGGTGCTACCGGTCATCTCGGTCACTGTGGCGTAGGAATACGTGGTTGCGGTCATGTCCATCAGCCATTCGCGGGTGATGGCCTGACCTGGCAGCAGGGTTGTGCCCCAGCGGAAGCCCGGCGAGAAGGCCAGATCAGCCCCTTGCACCTCCATCAGCGCATCCACCAGCAACTGATCACCTGTACCGTTGAAGTTGCCGCGGCGGTACAGCGTACCTTCGGTCACAGCCAGTTTCTCGGCCAGTTTGGCTTCATAGGGTGCGCGAATTTTGGTGATGAGGGTGTCCATCTCCCGGTCGGCCGGCAACATGTTGGCAAACACCGGCAGCAGCTTGTAGCGGAAGTCAGTGACTTTTTTATCCTTGACTTCAAAGTCCAGTACACCCAGAAACTTCGAATTGGAGCCAGCGTTGGTGACCAGGGTTTTGCCACTCTTGTTGCTGATGACACTGGCCACTGGCATGCCGTCGTGGGTATGGCCGCCCATGATGGCATCAATGCCACTGACACGACTGGCCATTTTCAAGTCCACGTCCATACCGTTGTGGCTGATGACCACGACCACCTGGGCACCTTTGCCGCGGGCCTCGTCGACCATCTTCTGCATGTTTTCGTCCTGAATGCCAAAGGCCCAGTCGGCCACCATGTAGCGCGGGTTGGCAATCGGGGTGTAGGGGAAGGCTTGGCCAATAATGGCGCAGGGCACGCCATTGATTTCACGGATCACATAAGGCTGGAAAACCGGGTCACCGAAGTCATTGGTTTTGATGTTTTGTGCCACAAAGTCCACTTTGCCGGCAAAATCTTTTTCAATGATTTCCTTGACACGCTCCATGCCCAGGGTGAATTCCCAGTGGCCGGTCATCACGTCCACACCCAGTAATTTGCAGGCATCCACCATGTCCTGGCCGTTGGTCCACAGACTGGTGCCGGAGCCTTGCCAGGTGTCGCCGCCGTCGAGCAGCAAGGCACCCGGACGGCTGGCTTTCATGCGCTTGACCAGGGTCGCCAAGTGTGCAAAACCACCTACCTTGCCGTAACGTTTGGCGGCTTGTTCGTAGTTCAGATAGGTCAGGGCATGGGCTTCGGCCGTACCAGGGCGCACTTTGGAGACTTCGAGCAAATGCTCACCGACCAGATGTGGCAGATGGCCTTTCATGCTGCCAATGCCCAGATTGATGCTGGGCTCCCGGAAGTGGATGGGTTTGAGCTGCGCGTGGCAATCGGTCATGTGCAGAAACGACACATTGCCGAATGTGGGAATGTCATACAGGCCATTCGCGGCAGTGGCGATATCTGTCTGCGCGTAGGCACTGAGTCCCATGCCTGCCATGGTGCCAGCACCCAGCACTTGCATAAATTCACGTTTGGTCAAGTTCATTGTTTGGAGACGACTGCGTTAGGAAATGAAAAAGCCCGGGCAGGCCGGGCGACGAAACACGTAAGTGGATTACTGGTTGACCGGGGACTTGGGGTCCAGCAACAAGGCCATCAAGTCTTTGGCCTGGGCTTCTGTGATGATCCCATTGTGGACAGCACGCGGCATGACAGAGCAGGCGTTGTAAGCCTTGGCATTCCAGATCTTGCCCCAGGTGTACTCAATGATGGCTTTGGAGGCCGCACTGGTTGGATCCGCAATGACACCCCGTGTCTTGCCATAGCCGGTCAGGCTTGGGCCAATGGTGCCAAAGGAGATTTCTTTGGGATCGAGCTGATGGCAGTTGTAGCAATTACCACCACTGGGGGTTTTGGCATCGTCGGTGAAGGTCAAACCACGGCCACTCTGGGCCAGGGCTTCGCCCTTTTTCCAGTCACCCAGATAGTTGCCGTCAGCGGGCCACTTGATGGTTTTGAGTTGGGCGTTTTGGAGTGTATTTGCCAGATCACTGTCGATGGGCTTGCCTGCCACATCGGCCGCGCTGCAAGCCGTCAGGATGTCTTGAGGGTCAAGTACCGAGACTTTGACAATGCCTTGGTCACGGAATGAGCTTTTGACAATGGTTGCAGTCAGTTTGTCCAGTTCAGCCGAGCCAGGCATTGAGGCACATCCAGCGACGACAGCCGCAGCGATCAGGGAAAGGGCGATTTGATGTTGCTTTTTCATGCATTTCTCCTGGACTTGTTAGCGTTTGAGGGCCGGGGCAATGGACTTGGAGCCCTGGCTATTCACGCCCAGGTAGGTTCCCAGCGCGACCGTAACATCGCTGGCAAAACCCGGGTAGGGGAAGCGTTGCTGGCGGTAGCAGTCGTTCAGACGTTGTTGCATGCCCCACATTTGGCCGTTGGAGACGCGGTAGGCTGGCCAGGCGGCAAAGCCGACACCGTCACCTGGGTTTTTGGTCAGATTGGGCAGGTCTTGCAGGCGAATGCGCCAGTTATCGCCACTATGGCAGGAGGCGCATGAGAAGTCATGCGGACCGCCGCGTTGGAAAAACAGGCGCTTGCCAACCTCATAAGCGATTTGCTCTTGTGGGTGGGCCTGAGGCAGGTTGAAGGTCATGTCACGTGATTCACCCGCTATCCAGGTGGCCATAGCTGTGACGTTGTTTTGCTCGCCTTTGCCAAACGGTGTTTTGGCAATCTCTGCACTGTTGAAGCCTTGCAGGGCTTCCATGCAGGTAAGCAGGCGGGACTCCAGGTCTTGTACCTTGTTGGTGTCGGCAAAGTAACGTGGCAGGGTCACAAATGCACCTTTGATCACGCCAGGGCCCAGACCCAGATCACACTTTTCCAGTGAGGCCGCTTTCGGACCGCGCTTTTGTTTCCAGAGGTCTTCACCTTTGGCTTCAAACAGTTCGGCCGGGTTACCGTCGGCCAGCATGGCACGGTATTCCTCGATGGATTGGACGGCTGCAGATTTTTGGGCATGGACTGAGGCCATTGCCAAACTGCCCAAGACCAGCAATACCATTGTTTTGTTCATAACTTTTGTCTCCTCAATCAGTGATTTCATCGTGAAAAAAGAAGAGTGAGCTTTTTTCACTCTCTTTTTTCCACGGCCTCTACAGCTCAGGAAACCGTGGCTTCGTCGGTGCGGGTGTCACCCTTGGTGTCTTTCCAGGTGACGCTAATCTTGTCACCAGCCTTGGCATTCTTCACATTAAATTGCAGGAACGGGTTCTTGGATACAGCCGAACCCCAGTCTGCCGTGAGAACCACGGTGCCATTGAGGCTTGCACTGACTTCTGTGATGTGCATCGCGGGGATCAGCTTGCCAGCTGAATCCTTGCGTTGACCGGATTCCATTTCGTGGCTCATCAAGACACGTACGGTGGCTTTGCCACCCTCTGCTTTGGCGCGAATGCGCATAGGATCTGCCATTTTTAAACTCCTGTATTGATTCGATAAACGGGGATTGCCAGAACTTGGCTAGGTGGGGTCATGCGAGGTTTTAATCGGCTTAACCGCCGCAACCGCCCAAGGTGACTTTGACCTCTTTTTTGGCAAACAATGCTTTGCCATCGTTCATGATGGCAACGGCATAGACATCTGAAGACTGGCCCATTTTGGAGCGGGTGGCAAAGTTGGGCTCGACACTGTCCGTGACGTTGAATTGGGCGACCAGGGTGTTGGGGTTTTTCTCAACCAGGATCAGCATGTGTTTCACACCCGCCAGAGTCGTGCTGGTGGTCAACGGCACGACGGCACCGTTTTCCGCGATGTCTGGCCCGCCAATGGTGACATCCTTGCTTTCAACCGGGGCGCTGGCACCCAGGGCCTTGATCACATCCGCCACGGACTTGGCTTCAAAAGCAGACTTGTTATAGGCCTGCGCATATTGGGGGAACAGTCCAGTGGTGGCCAACAGGCCAGCCACCATGGCGCTGTGTTTAAGTGTTTCGCGACGAGTTTGCATTGAAATCTCCTTCTTTAAGTTCATGCTGAAAATGGACACCAATCTAACTATGCGGGGCATCATTTGCCAGCCCCAGCTGCCAACCAGACCGCAATGATCCGGGTTTCTGCAGCATTCAAGGTTTGAGGAGGCATGGGGATAGAGCCCCAAATACCGACACCTCCAGACTTGATCTTGGCCGCCAAGTAATCAACTTGACCGACATATTTTTGGGCTACATCGGTATAGGCAGGTCCAACAATTTTGTTGTTTAAGCCATGACACACCAAACAGCCATTTTTTTGCAGCAAGGAAACCGCTTTTTTGGCATCTGGCTTGCTTGCATCTGCAGATGACACCGGTTTTTCAACTGCTGGTTGGGGTGTCGATGGTGCGGCTTGCTTGTCACCCGCTTGGTGTTCCGGTCGAGAGGTGTCGGCCCCATGTTGCGCACCTACCATGCGGTTCTGTTCTGCCAAATTACCGTGTGCATTGCGGGCAAAGTCTGGCAGGAGAGAGGCCACTTTGGGCTCGGGTGTGCAATTGGACATGCAAGCCACATTTTGCGTGTCCGGTTTTGCGGCTCCGCCAAACTCTCGACCTGGCCACAAAGCGTGATTACTTGTCATGCCATTGCGGTTGGGCATTCGTGCTTGCACGTCACGCATGGTCTTTTCATTCAGGATGAAGTTCTCTGGAACGATGCCAGCAATGTTCAGCATGAAGTCCAAAACCGAATAAACCTCGTCCGTTTTCAAGGTTTTGGGGGCATTCCAGGGCATGGCACGGTTGATGAAATCCCAAACCGTTGAAATCGTCGCCACTTTCATGAAGGTGGTGCGGCCTGGAAAATTCGGGTTGGTCAAATTTGCGACGTGTCCAGTGATCATGTCATTGGGTTGAATTCCTCCAATCAATGGGTTGAATACTTCACCTGATTCGCCGAAAAAGCCATGGCACTGGGCGCACTTGGCTTCCCATATTTCCTGGCCTTTGTCCACAGTGCCGGAACCCACAGGCAAGCCCTTGAAGTCTGGGCGCACGTCAATGTCCCAAGCTGCAATTTCTTTTGGGGTTGCATTACGACCAATGCCAGTGATCTTGATGGATGCTTGAGCGAAAGCAGCTCCAGTGAGTCCCAGCAATGCCAGTCCCAGAATGGCTTTACGAAACCTGAACATTTTTCACCTCGCCATTTTCTTGTACCAACCACGACTGAATGGCGTTGTTGTGATAAATCGAACGCGTGCCCCGAACAGCGCGCAGCAGTTTGTAAGTTGGCTGAACAAAGCCGGTGTCATCCATGGCCCGGCTTTGAATGATGGCCGGTTTGCCGTCCCATATCCAGTCGATATTGAATCTGGTCAGGGCTTTGGACAATACGGGTGACTCCAATCTGGCGGTACGCCAGTTGCGACCACCGTCGACGGAGACATCCACCTTCTTGATCTTGCCTTTGCCGCTCCAGGCCAAACCGGTGATGTTGTAAAAGCCCTTGTCCAGCAGCACTTGTCCCCCAGATGGGGTCGTGACCACGCTTTTGCATTCTTGCAAGCCCGAGTATTGACGGTGCTGACCACTGGGTAACAAGTCGATGTAGTGAACCGCTTCATCTTTGGTGGCGTAAGGCATGTCGCCCACCTCGATGCGGCGCAGATATTTGACCCAACTCACACCCTGGATACCTGGCACGATCAATCGCAGCGGGTAGCCCTGCTCGGGGCGCAGCATCTCTCCATTTTGACCGTAGGCGACAAACACTTCGCCAGATTTGATCAGGCTCATCGGAATGGTGCGGGTCATGGATGAGCCATCAGCACCTTCAGCCAGGACAAATTTGCCATTTTTCAGGTCAGCCCCAGCCAGCTCCAGCAAGGTAATCAGCGGCACGCCGGTGAATTCACTGCAGGACACCATGCCATGGGTGTATTGCACGGTGGGCACAGCCACATTACCCCAATCGACAGCCGTATTGGCACCACATTCGATGAAGTGAAAGCGCGATACCGATGGCAGGCGCATGATTTCATCCAGCGTGAACACTTTGGCTGCTTTGACCATGCCATTGATCATCAAACGGTGTTTGGATGGATCAATGTCCCACCAGCCTTGGTGATGGCGCTCAAAATGCAAGCCACTCGGGGTGACGATGCCAAACAGAGACTGCAAGGGGGCAAATGAAACCGAAGCCTGCGTGGTCTGTGTCAGTCCCGGGCTTTGACGGCGTTGTACCGCTGACTCGTATTGGGACGGCTTGCCATAACCATCGTTTTGTGCCACACCTTGGCCCAAGCCCGTGCTGTGGGCTGGCAAATTCAAAATATTAGGGTCACCACCCTCTGTGGGCACCGGGTTCCCTTGTGCAATGGCTGCGGGTACGGCAGCACCTGCTGCTGCCGCCGCAAACGCATGGCGAATAAAGTCGCGACGGCCTTTCTTCGCTTCTGCAAAAACGGTTTTGATCCCGCTTTGTGTCAGAAAATTCTCAGGCGCTTTGATTAGCCGACCTGAATTGTCACGTTGGTGCATTCAAAAAACTCCTCTTAAGCAAGTGATGAATTGCTGGTAATTACGATAAAAACACAATTTCTTATATAAGAATAAACAAATATAAATAATTCAAAAAACCGAAAATTTTGTGCGGACCCTCACTCAAAGTGATAGTGATCTTGATTCAAAACAGCAGCAATGGATGTCACCTCATCTGGAAACAATGCCAAGTTCAATGTGGTGTTGCATGCCTCCACTTGTCCACGCAATAACGAGAGTGAGTTGACACGTCCTGCAGGGCGATAAATGCTGTGTCCGTTACCACCGACATTACGGATGTGGCAGGCATCACACTGATTGTTCTCAATCAATTTCGCACCCAGTTTCAAGTCCGCATCCTGGTAAAGCGCAGGAACCTTCTGGGCACAAGCTACTGTTGCAATCAAACTCAGGCAGACCAAGGTGAGGCGTTTCATCAAAAATCCGGTGAGGGTGGAACAAGCTTATGTCATCTAGAAGGCTGCCACCATGAATTCAAAAGAACTCGCGATGAATGCCGATCTGATTTATATCAATGATCTGTTAAATAAGTTGTTTTGAATATCAGGATATACCCTGATGACCGGCACATTAGAGGCCGAGCAAGCGCTCTGGCTGATGGACGCGGTAGATACGTCTCTGTTTGTCCATGGGTTCAATCACACCTTCTCGTTCCCAGCGGCCAATCTCCCGACTGACCGTCTCAAGCTTCAGATCCAACATGGCACCCATGTCTTCGCGAGAAAAAAGTACGGAGATTTCGTGGTTGCTTGAGCTGCGCATTTTCAACACCAAATTGGCAACACGCTGGCGGGCCGAACCAAAATTCATGTCAGCTAGCCAGTCATCTGCATCTTTGAGTGTGTGTTGCCATTTATGCATTAATTGTGCAAGCAAGCGCGGGCTGCTTGCGGCCAATTTTTGAACAACTTCCAGTGGAATGCGGCAGACCGTGATTGGGCTTAGCGCAATGGCATCATTGTCATAGTGCGTGTTGCTCAAAACCTCCAGCCCGATCACATCGCCTGGGCGCAATACACGCACGATGCGAGGACGGCCATCGAGCGTATTGCGCACCAGCTTCACCATGCCACTTCGCAAGGTAAAAATCCCTTGGGCCTGGTTACCTTCTGCATACAAACTTGCGCCGTGTGGGTATTCCAGATCGTCAATGGGTGCATGAATGTGTGCAAAGTCATGCTCATTCAGGTCAGCAAAAAGTACCATTTCACGAATGCCACAATGGCGACAGTCTGAAATACCTCGCCAAGCTGATTCAGTTTTAACTGGAATCATCAAATTGCTCCTTCAGCCACCACCGCTGCGCGGGCCACACGCAACCGATCATCCAGATACGAGCCATAAAAATCTGGAATATAGCCGCCGACCAAGCGTTCAGCGACCTCCTTGCCACCTTGCCCCAAGAATAGTACCGTAGGTGCAACCTTGATCCGCCAACTTTTGATCAGGTGATCCTGAGTTTGCCTGACACCATCAAAGCCCAACACCATCTGGTGGCTGCGTATATCCATTTGGACAATAAACAGCCCTGACTGCCCTTGTATCGGCAACAAATAATTCTCACGGGCTATTTTGCAAAAAGGGCACCCCTCCAGACTCACCATGACCACCAGGGGGCTACCTCTTTTCAAAGCGGTGTTCAGTGCATCGGGGAGTGAGCCTGGTACAGGCAATGTGTCTGATGCGCCATAACTCATGCCTGCCAAACTACTTGCTAGCCCCATCACCAAAGCATTTCGGCGGCGGATCCCCACATGGACAAGGCTCATGGTTTGGCCTCTTGTTCCATCAGTAAATAGGTGTTGTAGGCATTCATGCGATTGGCTACTCCAAACAGGGGTAAATGTTCAAATGGTGTCCAGTCCGTGTTTTTATAAGCCTCTTCAAAGGGTTCCATGGCTTCAGCGGCATGACCCATGGTGGTTCGCAAATAAACCAAATATGCACGAGTCTGCTGCATGTCTTGGCGTGCTTCGTGCGACACGGGACCATGCCCCGGCACAATCACCTGGGTGTCAAAGGCCAGCAATTGGTCGAGCGCAGTGATCCAGTGCTGGCTATTCGCCTGGCCAACAAACGGAATCCGGCTTCTGAAGACCAAGTCTCCAGCAAACAGCACTTTTTCTGATGGCAGATAAAACGCCAAATCTTCGGGTGTGTGTGCTGGGCCGACTTGCTTGACCTGAAAAAGCATTCCACCAATCATCAACTCCTGGTTGCCGTCAATCCATGTGTCAGCCTCTACCAAGTGGGTTTGATTGTTAATCCAGGGGAAGAGTTGCTCGCGTGATGCCTCCATGCGCAGACGTGCGGTTTCGCTGTTGAGGTAAATTAAAGCAGCACGGTGCGCAACAATTTTGGCCCCCATGGCTTTGAAGACTTGCAAACCATAAATATGGTCTGCGTGGTAGTGCGTAACCAATACATGGGTGATAGGCTTCGGGGTAATTTTTTTGATCTCGTCTACAAGACGGGTTGCCAAAGCGGGGGAACCCAGCGCATCAATGACCACCACACTTTCTGGTGTCACCACAAATGCTGCATTCGAAATAAAATTTTGATTGGCAGGGGAGCCCAATGCAGACAATCCCTGAACATACCAGGTGGAAGGAGAGAGCTGATGGATTTCCATAAGGGGCTCATCCGTCGCATGGGCCATGCCCAACCAGCCAAGCAGCAGGCTTAGGCACAGACTTTTTAAAAGCGACACACTAATTATTTTTTTCAATGAAGTCTCCAAAGCAATGTTGTGGCTTATTCTTGAGTCTGTAATATAAGCCAAAAGTAAATTACATGGAGACTCAATGAATATTGTGGCCATTATTGAAAGCTACGGCGAAAAAACCGTGTTGGCTTGGGGCGGTCTGATCGTTGGGCTCATGTTTGGGTTTTTTGCACAACGCTCCAAATTTTGTTTGCGTGCGGCTACGCTGGAGTTCTGGCATCACAACTTTGGTGAAAAAATTTCTGTCTGGTTACTGGCCTTTTCTAGCGCAGTCATCGGTGTTCAGTTGTTGATCCTGACGGGACACATGGATGTTGCTGTCACCCGGCAAATATCCGCTACCGGAAGTATCTCTGGCGCACTCATCGGAGGACTATTGTTTGGCTCGGGCATGATCCTGGCACGTGGCTGCGCCAGTCGGCTGTTGATTTTGTCAGCCAATGGCAATTTGCGCGCCTTGTTGTCGGGGCTCATATTTGCAGTCACGGCACAAGCTGCTTTAGGTGGCGTACTCGCTCCCTGGCGAGAAGTCATTAGCGGATGGTGGACAGTGGATGGCGGAAGTGCGCGAAACCTTTTGGCCATTGTGGGTGCCGGGCATTTTGGTGGCCTGGTTTTTGGCTTGATCTGGTTTGTGGCTGCTTTGTATTTCTCTGTCCGCAGTGGTTGGGGCGTTTGGAAATGGGTTGGTGGTGTGGGGGCTGGTCTGGCGGTTGCCGCTGCCTGGGGCTTTAATTATTGGGTGTCGAAAAATTCCTTCGAGGTGGTGCCGGTACAAGGGCTTACATTCAGCGGTCCTTCTGCCGAATGGCTGATGCGTGTGGTGGCTTCGCCAGCACCCGAAATAGGGTTCAACTTTGGAATGTTGCCGGGTGTCTTTTTGGGCTCATTCCTTGGGGCATGGGTGGGCCAAGACTTTGCGTTAGAGGGCTTCAAAGACGGCTACAGCATGCGCCGCTATATTGCTGGGGCGATGCTGATGGGTTTTGGTGCCATGCTGGCAGGCGGTTGTGCGGTGGGTGCCGGCATCACGGGAGGTTCCATTTTCGCCTTGACGGCCTGGCTGGCTTTGGCTGGAATGTGGGTTGGAGCCGGGGTGACTGACCGCCTGATTGATTCGTCCTCCGGTTGCGTTACCCCGGTTCATGCCGCCGTAGGTGATAAAGCACCCTGAACAACTACCGTTGGCTCCAAGGGTGCACTTAAGACTTGAAGACTCCAGCTTATTTACTGCTGATGTACTCCGCAACAGCCGCCATTTCGAGCGGTGTCATTTTGCTGACAATTGAATGCATGACGGCATTGTCATTGGTGCGTTCACGTTGATTAAAGAGTTTGAGTTGCGTTTCAATATAAGACGCATACTGCCCGGCCAAACGTGGTAAGTTGGCGTTGCCCAAACCTTCTTTGCCGTGACAGCTGGCACAGGCGGGGACACCACTGAACTTGTTGCCACTATTAAAAATGTAGCGTCCTACGCTTGCCAGATCTGGATCTTTGACCAATTCTTTCTCAGAGTTTTTGGATTCGAAATACTGCCCCAAGGCCAACATCTCATCCGGGCTGAGGCGTGCTGCCATGTCTGCCATGGTTGTACTTTTACGCTGACCAGACTTGAAGTTGGCGAGTTGTTTGGCAATGTAATTGGCGTGTTGTGCAGCAAGTTTGGGAAATATTTCACTGGATGATTCGCCGTTTTCACCGTGACACAAAAAACATGACCCCGACACAATTTTGACAGCACGTGCCTGGTCAGCCTGGGCCCAGGCTGAACCCAGTGCCAAGACCAGCAGTGAAGCTGTAAAAGTTTTTCCGTATGGCATGGTTTGTACTTACATCAAGGTGTCAGCCCAAATACCTTGCGCCCAAGACAAGGCAAAACGTCCTTCAAGTTCATTGGCCGCTTTGGACACACCACCTGAGCCTGCCACCGCGATCATGGTTTGGTGCACGGGATCGTAGGTGTGCACACTGGCTACATGCACGGCATCTTCCGCACTGACAAAGCTGTAACACGTGTTGTTGTAGATGGGTGAGGGGTTTGGTGTTTGGCCTGTCAGTAATGCAATCACGGCTGCTGCGCAGGTTTTGCCGTGCTGATTGGCCATGTGACCGGATTTAGGCATGGCAGGTGCCACTTGAATGGAATCCCCCAGCACGTGGATGTTTTTGACAGCCTTGGACTCGAAGGTCAAAAAGTCGACCTCACACCAGCGCTGGTTGGCCGTGGCCAGGCCGGTTTGCACCGCGATGGCACCCGCCCGCATGGGTGGCAGAACATTGAGCACGTTCGCCTTCAGATCATCCTGAAACTCGAACTTGAGGGTATTGCTCGCCGCATCCACGTCGGCCAAGGCATGTTTGCTGCGGTATTCAACCATACCCTTGTAACGTTCGGCCCAGGCTTTTTTGAACAGCGGGCCTTTAGATGTCACATCGTCATTGGCATCCAGAATCAGCACCTTGGATCTGGGTTTGGTCTGGGTCAAGTAGTGAGCCACCTGGCAGGCTCTTTCATAGGGGCCGGGGGGGCAACGGTAGGGGGCCAGAGGAATCGTAAGTGCAAACACGCCGCCATCGGGCATGTCTAAAAGTTGTTTTCGCAAGGCTACTGTTTGTGCACCTGCTTTCCAGGCATGCAGAACCTTGTCTTTGGCACCTGCGCTGGCCATGCCGGGCAAGGTATCCCACATGAAATCAATGCCAGGCGACAAAATCAGTCGGTCGTAAGGTAACGCGCCACCACTAGCCAGTTTCACGATACGTTTGTCCGCATCTATGACACTGACGGTGTCATGCACAAGTTTCACGCCATGATTTTTGACCAAACCATCATAAGGTGTGGTGATGTCAGCCATGGTTTTGGTGCCACCAAGCACAAGGTTGGAAATGGGGCAAGAGATGAAATTTGCATTGGGTTCTACCAAGGTGACTTCAATGCCATAGTCAGACCACATGCGTACATACTTGGCAGCGGTGGCTCCACCAAAGCCGCCCCCCACCACAACCACTTTGAGTCCATTACCTGCACCCGTGGTGGTGCAGCCCGACAGCAGACTTAACCCACCCAGTGCTCCCATTGTTGAGCCGACACCCAAAGTTCTCACAAATTGACGACGTAACATGATCTTTATCCCTAATTTTTGAGTGATGAGTAGTAACTGGCAAGCTGCTCGATTTGGACATCGGTGTACCCCTTGGCAATTTGGTGCATCAATGTGGCTGGTTTTTTGCCCGACTTGAAGTCTTGCATTTTTGAAAACAATTCATCTTTGGTTTTGCCACGCAAGGATTCCATTCCCTTTTGGGCCAAGCCATGCGTCCCATGGCAAGCAGCACATGAGGCCGCCATACTGCGTACTTGTAAGGCATCGGCACTCGCCCAAGTGGAAAGGCTGGCGAGTGCCAGGCCTGAGAAAAATCTGCAGAATGTTTTCAAGAGAACTCCTTGAGACGGCCAATCCAAAGACCTTGGGTTGGCACGGTTAATTGATCCGAATAAATCCATAAATAATTTCGGATATACAAATGGTACTGTGTGCAGCGGTATGTCGATGACCGGATAAACCCGAGGTTTTTGTCATTCGCTTCATCATCCAACCTTTCTACAACCCATTCAACAGGAGACAAATCATGCGACAACTTTTACTTTCCATTTTTCTGGCTTTGTGTGCCATGGTGGCCAACGCCCAAGACACCAAGGTTGTTTATCACATCACCACCGGAATTGATACGGCTGTGGGTGCTTTGAACAATATCAAGAATCACCTCCATGCTGACCCCAAAGCGAAAATTGTGGTGGTTACCAATGGGCCAGGGGTTGATTTTCTGATTGCGGATGCCAAAGACAGCAAAGGCCGTGAATTCTCAGGACTGGTCAGTGATTTGGCAGGTCAGGGTGTGGAGTTCAGGGTCTGTAACAACACGCTCACTTCTCGCCATATCGATCCTGGGAAGTTGTTGATGGAGACCAAGCTGGTGCCCTCAGGGGTGGCCGAAGCTGCAAAACTTCAAAGCAAAGAGGGTTTTGCCTATCTCAAGCCCTGAGTCGATCAAAAAGAAGTCAGTTGACCCCAAAGCGGGGCGGAGTGGCGTTGAGCTGTGTCCGTTGACAACGGGTATTTCTCCTGGTGACACAAGTCATGGAAGATTCCGAGCCATGGTCGCTCAGGACATAACCCATATGGGCTACCCCGGGCCACCCTTCGCGGTGATGGACGTTGGCGGCGCTGGCCTTGAAAATTGTTGCAGCGTGACAGCTTTTTGAGTATCCCGATAGGGGTATTTATTGAAAAAGTCTGCTTTCAATCATCAATTTACGGAGACATCTCATGGAATTTAACAAAGAATTTGACGCGTCTGGACTCTCTTGCCCGCTGCCTATTGTTCGCACCAAGAAAGCCTTGGTCGACATGAGTTCCGGGCAAGTGTTGAAGGTGATTGCGACAGATCCGGGTTCGGTCTGTGACATGGCCGCTTTTGCGGAGCAAACCGGCAATACCTTGCTGGAGCAGGGTAGTGAAAACAGCAAGTTTGTGTTCTTTCTCAAGAAAGCCTGATTTCCAGTTTGACCACACTTAACCACACACCCGGAGCGCTCGCATGGCAAGCAAAAAAATGGCACTGATCGCCACCAAAGGCACCTTGGATATGGCGTATCCGCCATTCATTTTGGCCTCCACCGCAGCGGCGTTGGGCTGGGATGTCCAGATATTTTTCACCTTTTACGGGCTGCAACTGCTGCGCAAAAGCCTTGATGACATCAAGATCAGTCCACTGGCCAATCCGGCCATGCCGATGCCGGTGCCGATGCCGGTGATGGTGCAAATGCTGCCTGGCATGGAGTCTATGGCGACCATGATGATGAAAAACAAGATGAAGTCCAAGGGGGTGGCATCGCTGCAAGAGCTGCGTGACATCTGCCTGGAGTCTGATGTCAAATTTGTCGCCTGCCAGATGACGGTGGACCTGTTTGAGTTTGAAACCAGCGAATTCATCAAGGATGTGGAGTACGGCGGGGCCGCCACCTTCATGAAGTTCGCCGGTGAGTCTGATGTTTGCCTGTTCATCTGAGCCATGATGAAACAATGGCTCATGGGTTGCGCCCTGCTGTGTGCGGCGCAACTCAGCCTGGCTCTGGCACCTTACACACACGCTGGCAAGATATCCGGTGCTGATTTGCCAACCCAGTTGGCTCAGGTTGAGAAAAAACTGCAAGCCGAGGGCTTTACGGTGCTGGGGCATCACATGCCCAAAGGCATTGCGGGTCAGGCCAGTGTGGTGGTTTCTGACCCCGCTATGCTGGAATTGATTCGTACCACTGGAACCAGTAGCAGCATTGTTGCGGCGGGCCTGCGTGTGGGTATTTCCGCGGATGGCAGTGTTTCTTACATGACACCGGACTACTGGTATCGGGCTTATTTGCGCAACCAATTTTCTGGTGCTCAGGAAGCGGTCAAATCTGTCCAGCTGCGTTTGAGCAAAGCGTTGGGCGAGGGGACTGGTTTTGGGGGTGATGTACCCCAGGGGCAACTGACCGATTACCGCTATATGTTTGGCATGGAGCGCTTTGATTCAGCCAACAGCGAGATTGGCAGTTTTGCCAATTTTGATGAAGCCCTGAAAGCGGTTCAAGGCAACCTGGCCAAAGGTGTGGGGGATACCCAGCGGGTGTACGAAGTGGTCATGCCGGCTCAGAAAATGGCGGTGTTTGGTGTGGCCATGAACAGTGGCAACGACGGTGAAGCCTGGTGGGTCAACAAGATTGGTACAGATTTTCCGGCTGCGTTGCCCTATGAGCTGTTTATTGTGGATCACAAGGTTTACGCTCTTTATGCGCGGTACCGCATCGCACTGGCCTGGCCAGCTTTGGGTATGGGGCAATTCATGGGCATCATCAATGCGCCGGAAGCTATTCGGAACACATTGGTGCGTTTGGCAAGTTCTGGCGCTTCCGGCAATTAGGCCCTAAGGACACTTGGAGTTGTGACATGACTGAAACCATGAATCCGTCTGCCTGGGTTGTTTGGGGAGGCTTTGTGTTGGCCTTCGTGTTTGGTGTAGTGGCCAACAAAACCAATTTTTGCACCATGGGGGCGATTTCTGATGTGGTCAACATGGAACATTGGGGGCGCATGCGAATGTGGCTGTTGGCTATGGCCGTGGCCATGGTGGGCACTCAGGTGCTTCATGTGCAGGGGTTGATTGATCTGTCCAAATCCATCTATGTGCGGCCCAGCTTGCCCTGGCTGTCCTTGTTGATCGGGGGCGGTTTGTTTGGGATCGGCATGACGATTGCCGGGGGCTGTGTCAACAAAAATCTGGTGCGTGTGGGGGGCGGCAGCTTGCGCTCGCTGGTGGTGCTGGTGTTTGTGGCCATTTCTGCCTACATGACGCTTAAAGGCTTGTTCGGCCAGTGGCGTGCCAGTTTTCTGGACCCGGTGACACTGGATTTGTCCCGCTGGGGGCTCACGGGGCAAACCCTGCCACTGATCTTCGCCAAAGTTACGGGTTTGGCGGACAAAGTGGCCGTGCTGGCCAGTGTGTCGGTGCTGAGCCTGGCCTTGCTGGTCTTTGCATTGAAAGACAAGCGCTTTCGCAGCAATACCAATCAGTTGGTGGGGGGCATCGTGTTGGGGGGCTTGGTGGTGGCTGCCTGGTACCTTACGGGTCACATTGGCTACGGCGAAAACCCTGACACGATGGAGATGGTTTACTTTGCCACCAACACCCGCACGCTGGAGTCCTTCAGTTTTGTGGCCCCCACCGCCTTCAGTCTGGAGTTGTTGATGCTTTGGACGGACAAATCCTTATTGATCAGCTTTGGCATTGCCAGCGCCATCGGGGTGGTGCTGGGCTCATGGGTTTATGCCGTCAGCTCGCGCCAATTTCGTTGGGAAGGTTTTGCTTCGGTGGATGATTTGCGCACCCAACTGTTGGGTGCTGTGCTGATGGGCTTTGGCGGGGTGACCGCATTGGGTTGCACCGTTGGGCAAGGCTTGTCGGGTGTCTCGACGCTGGCGGTGGGCTCATTTCTGGTACTGGCCAGCATCATGGCGGGGTCTGTGGCCACCATGCACTACCAAAACTGGCGTGCGTGAAGGCCATGAAGTCGATCATCGATGTCGAAGAGGCGGATTTTGAGGAACGTGTCATTCAGCGTTCGCACAGCGTGCCGGTTGTGCTGGATATCGGTGCCGAATGGTGTGGCCCGTGCCGGGTTTTAACCCCCTTGCTGGAACGCTTGGCCGTGGAATACGCCGGTCAGTTCATCCTGGCCAAAGTGGATGCCGATGAAAACATGCGCATTGCTGGCCGGCATCAGGCCAAAGGCTTTCCAACCGTGATCGCCTACAGCCATGGCATGGTGACCGACCGTTTTCACAGCATACAAACCGAAGGCTTTTTGCGCCGGTTTCTGGATCAACTGATGGCGCAGCATGCGGATCAAACCCATCTGAGCGCATCGACCATGGCCGAATAGGCCTTAACCTGATCAGCAACCAAGAAAGAGACTGCCCAATGAATCTTCCCGAGCGTGATGGTGATGGCTACCTGACCGATATGGCCACCTGGACAGAGGACATTGGCCGTGCCATGGCCCAGGCTGACAGCTTTGAACTGGATGATCTCAAGTGGTCACAAATTCTGAAAGCGCGGGCCTATTACGAAGAATTCGGCAGCGTGCCGCCGATCCGAAAATTTGCCAAATACATCGAGGAAGATCAAAACGCCGTGTTCAAGCTGTGGATGACCGGCCCGATGAAACCCATCACCAAGTATGGTGGTCTGCCCAAACCTACTGGTTGTGTTTAGGCCCTGACTTGGAGGTTTGTGACAGCGCAGTCCCATTTGACAGCAAGAAAGTCGAACAGGCCCGCGCCAATGACCACAACAGCCAGATTTGAAATGCCGCATAAAGCTATTCAAAATATAGCTACTTACGCAGGTAAATAAAGGGCTAGAAGTCAATTTGTTGATTCACACTGGCGAGCAAGGCCTGTGCTGCGCTGGCCCCTGACTCGCCCATCAGGGTGCGCAATTGTCATTCGATCGCGCCGCGTGCCGCATCCTGGCCAAACACCAACCCGGCCACCGAGATCAAGAATATGCTGGCTTTTGGGGGTGACCTGAAGTCGGCCATTCAGCTCGGTGTTAGTAGCAAGAGCTACGGGCAGATGTCCAGAACCTCGGTGATCAACCGAGCCATTTCCAACGCTGAGCGCTGCGGCTCCAACAGTGCCTGCGCACTGTTGGACAGCGCGAAGAGGCCACGCCTGTGGCGTGGGTGCGGCCTGCAAGGCTGGTTAAAGGAGCAAGGTTTGCTCAGTGTGAAAGACCTGTGGTGCAAGGCACAGGGCTATACGGGAAAGAAGAAGAGGAAGAAGACTTCGTCGAGCGTGCTAACTTGTTGAACCGCTAAACGAAGGACCCGCACGGTGGGTGGTGTGGGGGCCGGGGGAGAAGCTCCTGGCTACCCGATTAGGACGCACTTTCGGATTCTCCATACGATTCTTTGTCGAACCCCCAAGTGCCTGAATCATCGACTAGAGAAGAGACGGCTTCGAATAACGCCCACAATGTGATCTCGAACCTTGTAGTCGAGTCGTCAAAATCTTTGGCTCCCGTTGGAAGGCTCTGTACCCAGGCTTCAATTCTGTCCGCAAGGCTCCCTTTTTCCACCAGGTTGTGTGCGATGTTGTTACGCAGGGTGTTGAGCTTCGAAACAGCCCGCCATATCTCGACCATATGACCTGGAGGGAAGAACGCCTTAGCAAGCTGTATTGCTTGATGCGTGTCCAATCTTGCGTTGGCTTCCTTCAGTGCTTGAGGGTTCTGAAGCCGACAGTCAATAAGAGCGCGGATCTGTTCTTCAATGAGCAAGTGCCCTTTCAGGAGAACTAACTCCGGGTCTTTCCCATGAGGCAAGAGACTCAAAAATCGCCGAAATGCCTCAAGGTGGCGTGAAGAAAATTCAGTCATGATGCACAGTCTGTGCGGCCTAACGTCGGCCGTGAATGGGCCGCAACGGCGCACTCAGCATTGAAGAATGACGACCACGTGGCCGCCGTTGTGGGTCCATTCGACGAACCTGCGTGCGCCCAGCATGGGCGCGAACTTATGGGGTGAAAGTCCCCTGTGGGAGAACCGAATTGGACTCATAGAGAGCAATCTTAACCACCAGCCGACGGCGTGTCCGTACTCGTCTGCCGACGAGCACGGAGGGGCGGTTCTGTGAAGGCCCGTCTGGAGGAAGCCCGAGTGCAAATGTGCGAGACGACGGACAGAAACCGCATAGTCAAGGCCGAGGGAGTCGAGGCAAGCTGGCACATGACAGCAAAGCCCACCGGTTCGGTGCTTAGGGTAAATGCGGTGTTTGTGCCTAGAGCAGTTCGCGTTCTTACCTGGGGCTGGCCACGCACGAAGATCAAGAATCTGCTGGCTTTGGGCGTGAGCTTGAAGTCGGCAATTCAACACGGGTGCAGTAGCAACAGCTACTGGCAGATGTCCAGAACCCCAGTCATCAACCAAGCCATTTTCAACGCGTGGTTAAAGGAGCAAGGTTTGCTCAGTGTGAAAACGAAGTTTCGGAGAAGGCTAACTTGTACTCAAGTTATGCCGGAACTAAAGACCTGTGGTGCAAGGCACAGGGTTACACGGCAAAAAAGAAGAGGAAGACTTCGTCGAGCGTGCCAACTTGTTGAACCGCTAAACGAAGGACCCGCACGGTGGGTGGTGTGGGGGCTGGGAGTTAGAAGCTCCTGGCTACCCGATTAGGCCTCACTCGACGACAACTCCGATATCGCTTGCGCGCAGCCGAATCATTGGCCTGCACAGAAGCCGAGCCAACCATACCTCCATCCTGACCCACGGGGACGACTCAGCAGCAGGCGACTCGACCAGAAGTAGCGTGTGCGAAGCCAAGAGTGCCCTGACGACGTGTAGCTGTTCCCAGCGCCGGTTCGAACCGTGTAAACAATGAATGAATGGAGTGCATACCTCCCGGAGGTGCTTGTCCAGTAGTTCAAGCATGGGCTTCGTAACCACGCCGTCGCGGCGAGAGTAGCTAACAAAAACCTTCACTTGATCTTTCCAATGCTGAACAACGCCCAGACGGCAAGATTGGCAATGACAAGGACAGCGTACAGCCACATCGAGTGATTGAGAGCAGCGTCCAGGACTTTGCGGTAGTTGGGAATGTTTACCCTGTCTTTCGCGATAATTCCTGTGCCATCGGCCGCGACCAGTGGGCGCAGGTCTCTTGAGGCGAGTCGAGAACGTATTTGTTCCATCGTTCCTCTGAGCTTGACTTGATAAAAGTAACCCGTAGAGTCGAGAAACCAGAAGCAGAGGGGGATGAGAAGACCGGCGACAAAGATCGAATCGTCCAACTTGTCGCTGGTGAACTTCACTATGAGGGTCATGACGACAAAGAGTGTGGTTACGCAGAACTTCTTGGTTTCAAAGCAGAAGCTGCTGATCTGGCTAACTACACCCGACAACTGGTCCAGAAGCTTCCAGTCGAGTTCGTCTTGCAGTGTCTTGGTGTACGGTTTTGCATCCATTGTTGGAGAACTCGTAGAGGAGGTGGCTGTGAGTTCAACGTAATGTCCATCGCAAGACATGCAAAATATTCTGGTCGCTGCGTATTAATTTGGTCATGAAATTCTCCTGAAAGTGGCTTCTAGTCTAGCTTGCAGGCCGATACGGTGGATACGTAACCAAGTCTAAATTTTCCCTGAAACACGGCACACCATCCTTGCAATCAACCCGCCTGCTAGATCAGTTGCGCCAGCGCATTCGGTACATGCACCTTAGCCTCAGCACCGAGAAGGTTGATTTGTACTGGGTGCGCTTGAGATTGAGTGTTGATACCTCATTGCGCCGCGGTGCGGGTGGAAAGAGGCGGGTAGATAGAGGGCTGAAAAACTATTCAATCAATAGCTGTCTGCGCAATGTAGACAAGGGCTACAAGCCAAAAATGCATCAAAAATCAGCCCACACTCAAGCCTGCATGAAAAAACGTCAAGTTATTCAAAATATATAGCTACTTGCGCAGGTCAATAAAGGGCTAGAGGCCAATTTGTATGCAAACTCACCCCGCAGCGCAATGTCAAGCCATGCCATCGCCAGCTAGCCAGCCAGCCAGCCTTTGGCGGTCGGCATCACTGGGCGGTTTTCTTGACCCCAATGTGTTCGCATACCCAGGTGAATTCGGCCCCGATCAGGAAGATTTGCGCGGCAGCGAAATGGGTGTCTGCCCCCCCCCCAATAATTTATATGAAATTGGCTCCTAACCCTTATTGAATAAGCGCTAGCAGCTATCAAAAATAGTTGTTTCTGAATTAGAGAAAACTCACGAGAGCTGCTTTCTGCAATAGCAGTAAACAAACTTTTGCACCGTGCCAAAAGGGGTGTGGTGGTCTTCGCGCTCATGGCTGAGCAAGACAAAAGGCGCGCCAAATTCGGCGTGCAAGGCTTCGGGCTCGTAGCGCATCACTGGCAAGCCGCTGCATTGCAGCGGGCCATCGCTGGCAAATGTGGCCATGATGACGTGGCCACCGGGTTTTACGCTGCGCAACACGCAGTCCACATAGGCTTGGCGGTCTTGGGGATCGGTCAGAAAGTGGAACACGGCGCGGTCATGCCAGACATCAAAAGCATGCTGGGGCAAGCTTACCTTGGTAATGTCGCCCACCCGCCATTGCACTTGGCGGGCTTGTGTACCGAGTCGTGCACGGGCGGTCTCAAGCGCTGCAGCTGAAAGATCCAGCACCGTCAGATTGGTGAAGGCGTGCTGCAAAAGATCATCCACCAGCGTGGAGGCACCACCGCCCACATCAATGATGGCGGCTGATTCTGGCACGCCGGTGTTGCGAATCAGGCGCAGGGATTGTTCTGCGTGAGGCTGAAACCAGCTGACATCGGTGGCGAGTTTGTGGCTGTAAACGTTTTCCCAATGGTCTTTGGTGTGCATGACGGGTCTTTCAAATTTGAGCATGGCGTGGGGCAGTGCGCGTGGGCTGATAAGCAAGGCGCATGCCACGGCCATGGGGCCTTCATGCGCAGTGCTTGCCAATCCATCGCTTCAGCGCATGCCCGCAAACACTTCTTCGGCCATGCGAATGGCGTTGTTGCTGCGAAACTGGGTATCGCTAAAGTTCTCCAGGTACGCATAGGGTGATTGGTCAATCTGCTGCGAAGCCTCTACCGGGTCAAAGGCCCCATTTTGAAATGCCCGTGCAGCACCATCGCGCAGCAGGGTCAGGTAACCCAGGCTGTCTTTCATGGCTTTCTCCAGTGTGGTTACGTTGCCGTGCCCAGGGATGACGGTTGCGGGGTGTAATTCATCACGCAGATAGGTCAGGGCGGTGATCCATTTCAAACCCGTACCGGGCATGATGCCAAGCAGGCGGTCAGTGAACACCACGTCGCCCGAGAACACCAGTTTTTCTTGGGGCAACCACACCAACAGGTCGCCTTGGGTGTGGGCTCCACCGGATTCCATCAACTCAATGTGGATGCCACGTACGGCCAGTTTGTGGCGTTTGCTGAACGTGACATCCGGGTAGGCCAGCACGGTGCCCGCAAAATGTGTGGCCAGGTTGGTACGGGCGGCTTCCAATTGCTGGAGCCCACGGGCTTTCATGTCCAGCACGCCGGGCTCGGACGCAATCACCTTGGCCCCAATCACACGCTGAAAATAATCATTGCCAAACCAGCGGTGATCTTGTCCACCGGTATTGATGACCCAGCGCACCGGCTGGTCTGTGACCGCACGAATCGCCTGGACAATCGCCTTGGCCCCTTCTGCTGAGCCACCTGAATCCACCACGACCACGCCATCATCGGCAAGGATGAAGCCGCAGGTCATGTTGTTGCCCAGATTACGCGGCGAGCGCTGGGTCAATTCCCCCACCAGGGCATAGACCCGGTCGGTGACTTTCACGGTTTTGAAGATCGGCTCGATGGCCTGCGTTGTGTGGGCGGCGACCAGCAGTAGAAGGGTGGCGAGGTGTTTCCACATCTTCAGGCTGAAAGATGCCCGCGCATTGGGCTTAATCATCACCTTTGGGCCCCGCCACGCGCACCTGGCAGAGCAGGTCTTCTGCTTGAAAAGGATCGTCCGCAAAAATCACCTTCACCTTGTCTGTGGCAGGCAGGTCAAGCTGCTGGCGCAGCACTTTGGCTTGTTTCGAGGCATCGGGAAAATTGTCAAACACACTGAGCTGCTCAAGTTGACCAAAGGGTTTGACGCGGTAAATGTAATAAGGCATGGTGTTTCAGGGTGGCGTTGTGAGGGGGGCTTGTATGACATCAGACATAAAACTTGGAAGCGCGTCGTCTGCCCGGCAAGGCTTTCTGGATGATGACCCCTTTGATGGCCGATAAATCAGCCAGCTTTTCATCGGCAAACGCCGGGTTCAGGGCGTGCAGCAACCAGCCCTCAGTGTTGCGCAAAAGTTGCCTGAACGTCCATTCGTCCTGGTGCCAGGCCAGCACATACGCGCCCTCTTTGGCCAGGCCTTCGGGTTCGATCAGAATGATCTCACCTTCCTGAAACTCGGGCACCATGCTTTGGCCGTGCACCA
This sequence comes from Rhodoferax lithotrophicus, assembly GCF_019973615.1. Taxonomy (GTDB): domain Bacteria; phylum Pseudomonadota; class Gammaproteobacteria; order Burkholderiales; family Burkholderiaceae_C; genus Rhodoferax; species Rhodoferax lithotrophicus. The sequence goes on from NZ_AP024238.1 coordinate 2,127,000, forward strand.
TCAGGGCAAAAGACTCGCCACCAGCGCAATCGGGCAGAGCCATGTTGTTGGCAACCGGCTGCGAATGGGTTTCTGCCCCGGTGGGTAATGTTGTGGTGTGTGCTGAAGGTGTTTGCATGGCCAAAAAAGTGGGTAAGCGCAACGGCATCAAAGCAGTTGGGTAAAAATTTGTGATTCGGCCACGCCCGAGGTGCGTAATTCATCATGCAAAGTCTGGATGAAGTTCATCGGCCCGGCCAGGTAAAAGTCGCAGTCAATGTCAAACAAATCTGCCCGCATGGCTTGGGCAATTTGCCAGGCTCCCATGGCAGCATCGGGTTGGGTGACCAACTCAAACTCGAACTGATCCAATGCGTCAGACCAGGCACGGCATTGGTTGCTGTAAAAGTGACCGTCGCTGCGGGTGGCCAGCCAAAACAGGGACAGTGATGGCGCAGCATCCAGTGACAAGGCGTATTCGATCAGGCTTTTGATGGGGCCAAAACCTTCATCACAAGCCGCAAAAACCAACGGCCGGTGACCTGCGGACAACACAAATTCACCGCTGGGGCCCGTCACCGTGAGGCTGGTGCCGTGTTTGACATGACCCGCAAACAGTTGGCTGGCCAAGGCATCAGCCGGGTTGCGGGTCACAAAAAACAGCAGGTTCCGGTCATCACACGGGCAACTGGCCACCGGGTAGATGGTCGACATGTCGCCTTGCCCCGGCAAGGATAGGCCAAGCTGTACGGACTGGCCGGCCAGAAAGCGCAAGCGGTGAGTGCGTGGGGTTTGCAGGTGCAGCAGCAAGGTGTCCGGGCCCAGGGGGGTGATGGCCCGCACCGTGCTCACAATGAGTTGCTGTGCAATGTCTTGTGGGCCACTGGCTTCGAGCAGCTCCAGCCTGAGGCTGCTGCTGGCGGCGGTGTTGCAGCACATCAGGGTGTAGCCCTGGGCTTTTTCGGCCTCTGAAAAAATGTAGTCTGAATGCTGGGTCGGGGCCACCTTGCCGTCAATCACTCGCACCTTGCACATGCCACAACTGCCGTTGCCACAGCCGTAATTGAGCTTGAGCCCGGAATGCAAACCGGCTTGCAACAGATTGGCGTGGCCTTCGACCGAGAATTCGTGCCCGCTGGGGCGCACTGTGACATGGGCCGTCATGATTTTGAGCATATCGTCCATCACCTCCAGCATGCCGACTGGCTCGGTCGCCAGGGCCTGGGCCAAGCCCTGGGTGATTTGTTGTTCCAGTTCAAGCCAGGCCACGGCACTGGGTTGCTGCTGGCATTGTTGGCGGATTTTTTGCTGCAACTCAATCACCAGGGTGTGATAGCGCTGCAAATGGCGGCGCAAGTCGGCCAGCTCCTGGCTTTGGGCAAACATGCGCTGCGCCAACACCTCCTGGCTGGGCAACAGGCGCTCGCGCACCCGTTTGCCAAACGCTTCGTCGCGAATCTGGCTCACCCGCTCCAGCATGCCGGACTCTTCCAGTTGGGCATGCGGGTAGAGCTGCGCCAGCACATCGGTGGACACCCAGCCATCTTCCAGCACCAGCGTGCCTTCTCGCACCTGCTGTTGCAACACCCCACGTGCAATCCCCAGTAGTTGTGCGGCGCGCCAGATGCTGACTTTGTGGGTCATGGTGTTACTATCTATTTAATAGCTGCTTGCGCATGTTAATAAAGCGCTAGAGGCTGATTTGTTATAAATTTCCGCAGAACTGATGCGATCCAGGTAGCGAGCCCGGTACAACAGCCGGGGGTGCAGCGGGTCATCGACAAAACCGCTGCGGTCATGCAGCACGTTGTTGCACACCAGCCCCATGCCAGCCTGCAAGCGCAAACGCCACACCCAGGGGCTGTCGCTGGCCAGAAACTCGGTCAAAAAGGCGATGGCTTCCTGGGTGGCGGTATTGTTTTTCCAGACGATGCTGCGGGTGCGGGCGGTGTAGCGCATGTGTAATTCACCACTTTGGGCATCAACCAAAAACACCGGGCCGGTCTGTGCCGGGCGGGCAATACCATCGTCGTCCAGCCGCTCGGGAATGGTCATGGCGTCAGTTGCCATCAGGGCGCGAACCCATTCGGGGTTGGCATCACGCAGGGCCATGTAGGCCATCTCATGATCAATCAGCGCGGTATCGCCACCACTGCTGGCCGGGCGCACACAATGCAAGACCATGGCACGGATCAGGCGCTCAGGGGGCTGGTAATAGCCATCGGTGTGCCACTTGATCGGGCGGTTGGTGTAGGGGATAAAGGCCGGGCGATCCCCTACCGGGGCGGCCACGGCAATGGGTGACACGCCATCTTCATCGGCCAGCCAGTTGCCGTCGAGCCGGTGCAGGCCCAATTGCTGACCCAGGCGCAGGGGAATCGCCTTGTCTTCGTCTTTGATCGGGCTGCGATATATGGCCATATTGGCCTCTGAGCAGCGTTGAATAAGCGCAAGCAGCTCTTCTTTTTGTAGTGATCTGGGGTCGGCTACATCGACGATCAGGTCGCTGGCCTGGCGCGGCAGCTTGGCCAGCTTGGCTTCGCGCCAGCGCTGGTAGGCTGTGGTTTGGGCGAGGTCAAAGGGCATGGCTAATCACCCGAGGCCACTGCACGTACTGCGCGTTGCGGCCGTGGCTCGGTGGACAACACACCGTGAAGGCCGCGCTTGATCATGCCAAAGGCATCGGGCACTTCGCTGGCCATGATTTGATCCACCACCCAGCGCTGATCTTTTTGCGGCATCAGGGCCTCAATGCGGTGGCCCAGGTAGCGCATAAAGGCAAAGTCCGGGCCATCGGTGTTGAAACCAAAGTCTGCATAGTGGTCGGCCAATTCGTTGAACAGGTCAATGAATTGATCTCTGGAGCTGGCTTGTCCGGCTAGAGTGGGGCCGAGCAGACCGTCTTCGTTGTCTTGCAGGACTTCTGCCACGCGGATGACCAGCGCGGTCATGAATTCAGCCCGCAAATCAGCAGCCATGCGCTCATGAGCCAGACGGTCAATCACCTGAATCAAAAACACCAGCACTTCACGGGTGAAGGCAAAGTACTGCGGCCCAATCTCAATGTCAAAGCTGGCGCTACGCATTTGCTTAAGCGTGTTTTGTGCCACACGCCAGGTGATGAAGGCCATGGCGCTGGCGTTTTGCTGTGGCGTTTTGGCCGGGCCATCACGAAACCACTGGTTTTTGATTCTGATGTTGGCCATGCTTATCTCGAATTAATAGCCGCCTTTGCCCAGCGGTTGCGGCAGGGCGGCGACTTTGGGGCCTTGTTTGGCTGGGCCAATCGGAAACAGGTCATACAGGTATTTGCTGTCCACACCGGGGTGAATTTCGGCAAAACCCTTGAGCATGTTGCGAAAGTTGGGGGTGTGGCCGTGCTCGCGATATTCTTCGCGCAGGTAGTTCACCACTTCCCAGTGGGCATCGGTCAGGCTGATGTTTTCGGCCTGCGCAATCACCCGCACGGCTTCATCGTCATACAGTGGCTCCAGTAGAAAACCTTGCTCGTCGGCCTCAACCTCGGTGCCATTGATGCTGTAACCCATGTCTTGTCTCCTTGTCAGTTGAAAAAATTGAAAAATTCACACCGCTGCTGCGGATTTGTGAGGAATAAACAGCCCGCATCCCAACAGCCGGTGGGGACCAATGCCGTGCTCTTGCACACGCAAGGATTGTTCTGGCCGCAAGTTATGCAGCATCAGGCTGAAGGTGTTCAGCACAGCGCCGCTCAGTGTCATGTGCTGGTGTTTGCCGCAGACACGTTCACCCGCAATCTCCAGGCTCGCCAGCTCGCGTGTCACATCCGCCATGAAGGCCATTTCATCGGCGCTGCTGGCGGCCACCTGGTAGGCGTACAAGGTGGCATGGGGCTGCAATTCGCGGGTATGAGGCTGGCCCAGGTGCAGGGTTTGGCCTTGCAACTGCACATCAACACCTTGTGTGGCCATCAATTCAGCGGCCAGCTGGGTGGGGACGCGCAGCAACAGCTTGGTGCGACGTGACAGCAGGGCGGGTTCATCGCAGCCGCTGACGAGTTTCACGGCGTGAATGCCAACCTGGCTTTCCTGTTCAAGAAACGGCCATTGGTGGCACAGCGCATCTTTTAGCACTTGGGCGTGATCACGCGGCAGAAACGCCCCTTCCAGAGGGAAAACCACATCGACCGATGTGCTCTCAAGCACTGGGTTCAAGCTCATGAAGACACCTCCGCATCCGGCATGGCTGCGGCTTGTGCTTGCGCCCAGCGCAGCAAGGCCTCGCCCCAGAGCTGGGCCGACTGCGGGTCAATGTCAAACACGGTGAAGCGGCTTTTTTCGCGAATGCGGGTGCGCAGCAGGCTCATGCCACCGGCCTCGTAGTCGAGTTGCTGCAATTCAATGACTTGCCCGCCGATGGGAATGGTCAGTTTGGCAAGGGGCGTGAGGGTGTTCATGGGTTGTTGGGTGAGATCAGTCAACATTTGTCAGGCTCAATGCCAAGCAAATTGCCTAGGCCTCTATTGGGCGCAATAGAGGGGTAGATCGTCTATTACCGGGACGGGTGGGGAGGTATAGCCCAAATGGGTAGCCCTAAATACCCAACGAGGGGGATGGTGAACTGTGGCGCTGGCTCCTACGATTTAGCCCAGATTTGATCAATGTGCACTGCCCAGTGTGATTGACCAAAACGCCCGGTTCGACCGATCAGCGCAAGCCTTGCGCCCCATGACAGGAGACACTCGATGAGCAAGAAGCAACATGACACCCCCATGCTCGACCAGCTGGAAAGCGGTCCGTGGCCCAGTTTTGTGACAGGCCTGAAACGCCTGGCCAAAGACAGTGAGTACATGACTGACCTGATGGGCCAGTTGGAACACTCCTACAAAACCCGCAAAGGGTATTGGAAGGGCGGCACGGTTGGTGTGTTTGGCTACGGGGGCGGGGTGATTCCACGTTTCTCCGAAGTGGCCGAGATGTTTCCCGCCTCCAAAGAATTCCACACCTTGCGGATTCAGCCACCCGCTGGCATGCACTACAACACCGATGTACTGCGCAAAATGTGTGACATTTGGGAAAAACATGGCTCAGGCCTGATCGCTTTTCACGGCCAGTCGGGTGACATCATGTTCCAGGGGGCCAGCACTGCCAATGTGCAAGGGGCGTTTGATGAGTTGAACGAGTTGGGGTTTGATCTGGGGGGGGCCGGCCCGGCCGTGCGGACCAGCATGTCGTGTGTGGGGGCTGCCCGTTGTGAGCAGTCCTGTTATGACGAAGCCCGTGCGCATCGTCAAGTGCTCAACACCTTCCTGGATGATATGCACCGCCCGGCCTTGCCTTACAAGTTCAAGTTCAAGTTTTCGGGTTGCCCGAATGACTGCATGAACTCCATCCAGCGCGCCGACATGGCGGTGATTGGCACCTGGCGCGACAACATCCGTACCGATGAAGCGCTGGCTCGCAAATGGTTTGACAAGCATGGCATGACCGAGCTGGTCAATGACGTGGTCAGCCGCTGCCCGACCAAAGCCATCATGCTGAAGGAAAGCAAAGATGTGTGCCGGGGGGCCAAAATTTCGTCGGTGGCGGTCAGCGACACGAACTCACTGGAAATTGACAACGGCAATTGCGTGCGTTGTATGCACTGCATCAACGTCATGACCGGGGCGCTGGGTACGGGCGTTGACAAAGGGGTCACCATTTTGATGGGCGGCAAACGTACCCTCAAGATTGGTGACCTGATGGGCACAGTGGTGGTTCCGTTCTTGCCCATGAAGACGGACGAAGACTATGAGGCCCTGGTTGAAATCGGCCAAAAGTCGATTGACTTCTTTGCCGAGAACGCACTGGAGCATGAGCGCACCGGGGAAATGATTGAGCGTATTGGCCTGATCAATTTCCTGGAAGGTATTGGCCTGGAGATTGACCCCAGCATGGTGTCGACACCCCGCACCAACCCCTACGTTCGTACCGATGGCTGGGATGACGAGGTCGCCAAGATCAACGCCCGCAAAGCCGCTGCCTGAAACCAGCTTGTCCTAGATAACTGACTAAGAAAGATCACCATGGCAACTATGCGCACCCCCATTGAGAGCGGCGTACCCGACAACAAGCAATACCTGCACCCGTTGATGGCCCGTAACTACGGCAACTGGAAATACCATGATCGGCCACGCCCCGGTGTGCTGCACCACGTGGCCCACAGCGGCGACCAAATCTGGACGGTGCGTGCCGGCACACAGCGCCAGATGGATTTGTTCACCATCCGCAAGCTGTGCGACATTGCCGATACCTATGCCGACGGCCATGTGCGCTTCACCATCCGCTCCAACATTGAGTACATGGTGTCTGACCCGACCCGTGTGGAGCCCTTGATCGAGGCGCTCACCACCAACGGTTTTCCGGTCGGTGGCACCGGTAACTCGGTATCTGCCATTGCCCACACCCAGGGCTGGTTGCACTGCGATATTCCAGGTACCGATGCCTCTGGCGCAGTCAAGGCATTGATGGATGAATTACATGAGGAATTCATCAAGGAAGAAATGCCCAACCGGGTTCACTTGTCCACCTCTTGCTGCGAAATCAATTGCGGCGGCCAGGCTGACATTGCCATCATTGTTCAACACACCAAACCCCCCAAGATCAACCACGACTTGGTAGCCAACATGTGTGAACGCCCCACCGTGGTGGCGCGTTGCCCGGTGGCGGCGATTCGCCCGGCCATGGTCAATGGCAAACCGTCACTTGAAATTGACGAGTCCAAATGTATGTGCTGCGGCGCTTGCTACCCACCCTGCCCCCCGATGCAAATCAATGACCCGGAAAACAGCAAGCTGGCGATCTGGGTGGGTGGCAAGAATTCCAACGCGCGTGGCAAACCAACTTTCATGAAGATGGTGGCTTCGGGCTTGCCCAATAACGCGCCGCGGTGGCCAGAGGTTTCGGCCATGGTCAAGAAAATTTTGACCACCTACAAGGCCGATGCCCGTTCGTGGGAACGTATGGCCGACTGGATTGACCGTATTGGCTGGCCCGCATTCTTTGAAAAATGCGACTTGCCCTTTACCAAGTACCTGATTGATGACTGGCGTGGTTCTCGTGCCAGCCTGAACGCCTCGACCCACATTCGTTTCTAAGAACGACCCACATCCGACAAACCGTTGAGGACAGAGCTCAAGCTCTGTCCCGCAAAAATCAGGAGCACAGATTTACCATGAAATTTGGCGTACTCGTCAATGAAGGCCCTTACACGCACCAGGCGTCAGACAGCGCTTACCAGTTTGTGGTGGCGGCACTGAGCAAAGGCCACACCATTCAACGTGTGTTTTTCTACCACGATGGGGTCAACAACGCGACCCGGCTCACCGAGCCTCCGCAAGATGACCGCCATGTGGTGAACCGCTGGTCTAGCCTGGCCGCTGAGCACAAGGTTGATCTGGTGGTGTGTGTGGCTGCGGCCTTGCGCCGGGGCATCAAAGAAGAAGTCTTGGCTCCCGGGTTTCGCATTTCGGGTCTGGGCCAGTTGGTGGACAGTGGCATCAAGGCCGACCGCCTGGTGACCTTTGGTGATTAACCCCTTGAGAAGAACACACCATGAGTGAACAAGCAACAACTGCAGCCAGCGGCCCCAAAGTGAAGAAATTCATGTTTGTCAACCGCAAGGCCCCTTACGGCACCATCTACGCCCTTGAAAGCCTGGAAGTGGTGTTGATCACCGCCACCTTTGACCAGGACGTGAGCCTGGTGTTTATCGACGATGGTGTGTATGAGCTGGCCAAGGGCCAGCAAACCAAGGGCATTGGCATCAAGAACTTTTCGCCAAGTTATCGGGCCTTGGACGGTTATGACGTTGAAAAACTCTACGTCGATCAGGACTCTCTGGATCAACGTGGTTTGAGTGCCAGTGATCTGCTGGTGCCGGTGGAAGTGCTCGATGCCAAACAAATGGGTGAACTGATGGCGCAACAGGACGTGATCCTGAGCTTTTAAAGAGAAAGACGAACATGCTGCACATCATTAACAAATCACCTTTTGAAAAAAACACGCTCGATACCTGCTTGCGCCTGGCCCAGCCAGGGCATGCCTTGTTGTTGATCGAAGACGGTATTTATGCCGCCACACAGGGAAGCGCCGCACAGGAGCGCATGACACAAGCTTGCGCCAACTTGAGCGTGTTTGTGTTGCAACCTGATCTGGACGCACGCGGCATGTCGGCCAAATTGATGCCGGGTGTCAACCTGGTGGACTACGGCGGATTTGTTGATCTGGTCGAGAAATACGACACCTCCCATTCCTGGCTCTAAGCCGCAAACCCTTTCAATATTTACAACTAGGAGCACAAGATGAGCTTTGAAATCAACGGCAAGACCTATGAAACTGACGAAGAAGGCTATTTGATCAACCTGGCCGAATGGACCACTGACGCAGCGGTTCACCTGGCAGAAGAAGAAAAAGTACCCTTGACCGACAACCACTGGGAAGTGATCAACTTCTTGCGTGAGTATTACAACGAGTTCCAGATTGCACCCGCAGTGCGTGTGTTGACCAAGGCCATTGGCAAGAAATTTGGCGAAGAAAAAGGCAACAGCAAGTACCTGTACGACCTGTTCCCTTATGGCCCGGCCAAACAAGCTTGCAAGATTGCTGGCTTGCCCAAGCCCACAGGCTGTATCTGAGCTGACATCCACGAACTTGCGGGCCAGACCATGACCATGTTGACCATTGTTTATGCGGTGTTGCTCTACCTTGCCACCCTCATCTTCGTTGTTGGGGTGGCTCGCAAAATTCGGATTTATGCTCAAACACCCGCGCCTTTAAAAATCCCCACCACACCGGCCCCCACCACCGTGGGTGGCGTGCGCTGGCGCATGGCGCGTGAAGTGGTTTTTTTCGAGAGCCTGTTCAAGTCCAGCAAATGGACCTGGATTTTTGGCTGGTTGTTCCACGTAGCGCTGCTGCTGGTGGTGTTGCGCCATCTGCGCTACTTTCAGGAGCCGGTTTGGTGGCCTGTGGTGCTGGTTCAACCCTTTGGTCTCTACGCCGGTTTTGCCATGGTGGCCGCGCTGGGTGGCTTGTGGGCCCGGCGTTGGCTGGTGGATCGGGTGCGCTACATCTCTACGCCTTCGGATCACCTGATGCTGGTGCTGCTGCTGGCCATTGGCTTGAGTGGACTGGCCATGCGTTTTGTGGCCCACACCGACATCGTGGCGCTCAAGGCCTTTGTGTTGGGGCTGATGCGCCTGAACGTACAGCCTTTGCCTGCAGATCCGGTGCTGTTGGTGCACTTGGGCCTGGTGGCGGTTCTCATGATTATTTTTCCAATCAGCAAACTCTTGCATGCACCCGGCCTGTTTTTCAGCCCGACCCGCAATCAAGTGGATAACGCCCGCGAAGTTCGCCACATTTCGGCTTGGGCAGCCGCTCTGGATAAAAAAGCCTAAGCATTCATACCATGGCCACCGCTGCATTTGAAACCCCCAAGCTGAAGAGTTATCCGGTCATTCCCCTGGTGCAAGTCGGGGCCATGTCGCATATCAAGTCGTTCCCGGCTGCTGGCCCCATCCAGAAAGCCCTGGGTTTTCCCGAGGGCTTGGTGGAAGACTGGCAAGACAAAGTGATCGCCAAGATGGGCGAAATGCTGGGCAAATACCGCTCGCTTCAGGTTTACATGGATGCCTGTGTCCATTGCGGGGCCTGCTCCGACAAATGTCATTACTTTTTGGGCTCGGCTGATCCCAAAAACATGCCAGTGGCGCGCCAGGATTTGATGCGCAAAATTTACCGCCGCTATTTCACTTTTGCTGGCAAATATTTCCCCAAACTGGTCGGCGCGGTTGACCTCACCCGCGAGGTGCTGGACGAGTGGTACAGCTACTTCAACCAGTGTTCCGAGTGCCGCCGCTGTTCAGTGTTCTGCCCGTATGGCATTGACACCGCTGAAGTCACCATGGCAGCCCGTGAAATCATGGACTCGGTGGGCCTGGGGCAAAAATATTCCAATGAAATCATTGGCAAGGTGCACCGCATCGGCAACAACTTGGGGCTACCCGGCCCGGCCTTGCTCAACACCCTTGAAGGTCTTGAAGAAGATGTCAAGGACGACACCGGTGTGGATGTCAAGTTCCCGATTGATGTGAAGGGCGCAGAAGTGCTGCTGATCACGCCATCAGCAGACTTCTTCTCAGAACCTCATGTCGAGAGCCTGATCGGTTATGCCAAGGTGTTTCACGCCGCTGGCATCAGTTGGACGCTGAGTTCACATGCCTCCGAGGCCGGCAACTTTGGCATGTTCATTGGCAATTATGAGCAAATGCGCAACATTTCCATGCGGGTCAAAGAGGCCGCGCTGGAGCTCGGTGTCAAACGCATTGTGGTGGGTGAATGTGGTCACGCCTGGCGTGTGGCCTACAGCTTCTGGAATACCTTGATTGGCCCGTTTGATTACCTGGATCAGCGCTACCCGGTGCCCCAGCACATTTGTGAGTTCACTGATGACCTGATTCAACGCGGTGCGCTGCAGTTTGACAAGGAAGCCAACGACAACCGCATCATTACTTTCCATGATTCATGCAACGTCGCGCGGGGTTCACGCATGGGCGACATGCCGGGTGGGCAGTTTGTGATTCCCCGGCGCATCATCACCTCGGTGGCCAATCATTTTCATGACATGGCCCATGAAACCATTCACGAGAGCACCTTTTGCTGCGGTGGTGGTGGTGGCCTGTTGACCGATGACTTGATGGAATTGCGTGTCAAGGGTGCATTGCCCCGGATGGAGTCCCTCAAACATGTGGTGGACGACCACGGTGTGAACTTCATGGCCACGATCTGTGCCATTTGCAAAGCCCAGTTCACCAAGGTTCTGCCGTATTACGGATTCAACATGAGCATGGTGGGCGGTGTCCACCAATTGGTCAGCAAGGCCATTCGTCTGGGCGACAAATAGCCCCGTCTTTCAGCCCTTAAAGCACAAAAAACCAGGAGATTCCAACATGTCTGCGACCCCCGAAGCCATCGAAGTCAAACCCCTCACGTTTCGTCGTTTTAAAGACGGTGAATCCAAAGTCAAAACCTGGCAGGCGCAAATTTTTGATGCCGGGCACTCTCACAAATGCCCGACTTACATTCAAAGCACGCCCCCATGCCAAGGCAGTTGCCCGGCCGGTGAGGATATTCGCGGCTATCTGAACATTGTTCGCGGGGTTGAAAAACCACCCGCAGGCATGGTCTGGCAAGAATACGCCTTTCGCCGCCTGACCGAAGCCAACCCATTTCCTTCCGTGATGGGCCGTGTCTGCCCTGCACCGTGTGAATCGGGCTGCAACCGCAACCAGGTGGAAGACTTTGTCGGCATCAACTCGGTGGAGCACTTTCTGGGTGACTACGCCATCAAGAACAAGCTGGCGTTCAAGAAGCCGGAACAACTCAGTGGCAAAACTGTGGCCGTGATTGGTGGTGGCCCCGCCGGTATGTCGGCTGCGTACCAACTCGCCTTGAAAGGCCACTCGGTCACCATTTTTGACGAGCGGGCCGAATTGGGCGGCATGATGCGCTACGGTATTCCCGGTTTCCGCACACCACGGGATGTGCTGGACGCTGAAATTGCGCGTATTCTGGATCTGGGTGTAGTGGCCCGCATGAATTGCCGCATTGGTACCGACATCACCATGGCGCAGATTCGTGAGGATTTTGATGCCGTGTTTTTGGGCTTGGGAGCTCAGGCGGGCCGCGCCTTGGCTGTGGAGGGGGCGGATGCGCCGAACTGCGTCACAGCCACTTCATTCCTGAAAGCGTTCAACGATGGCCGCCTGCGCCATGTGGGCAAACGGGTGGTGGTGATTGGCGGCGGCGACACCTCGATTGACGTGGCCACGGTGGCACGTCGCTTGGGCCATATCGACAAGGTAAATGAGTCAGATCGCCCTGAGCATGCGATTGCCGGCCATGTGGCGCATGACGTGGCTGAGGCCTCGGTTCGTCAAGGTGCAGAGGTCACTTTGACCACGGTTTTTGCCATTGACAAGATGCAAGCCTCCAAACACGAGGTCGAGCACGCCTTGTCTGAAGGCATCACCATCCGGGGCGGTATGGCTCCTGTGGCGGTGATCCGGGGTGAAGATGGCCGTGCGGTGGCTTTGCGCATCATGCGCTGCGAAGCCAAGATGGTGGGGGGCCGCCTGGAGATCAAAAACGTGGAGGGCACTGAAGAAGACATTCCGGCCGATCTGATCGTATCTGCCATTGGCCAAACCGTGGACTTTACCGGTCTTGAAGAATTCAACAACGGCAAAGGTGCCATCAACTCTGACAAGAATTACCAGGTGCAAGGGCAAGCCGGTTTCTTTGTCGGTGGTGATGTGGTTCGCCCCCATTTGCTGACCACCGCCATTGGTCATGGGGCCATTGCGGCCGATGGCATTGACCGCTTTCTGCACAGCGAGGCACTGGAAAAACGCCCCAAGATTGATGTGCATGCGTTTGACCTCAAGCGCAAGATGCTGGAGAAAGGTTTGACGTTCACCGAGGTGCATGAGCCCACCCGTGGTACGGACAAGAGCACGGCGGCCATTCACAACTATGACAATCGCTCAGACCGCTATGTGATCTCCCACAAAGAGCTGTTTCTGGGGCATTTCCCCTTTGCCCCGCGCAATAAACGCGGCATTGTGTCCTTGACGGCACAAGAGGCACTGAACAATTTTGATGAGCGTCTGCAACCCTTGCTGGAGTCACAGGCCCAGGCAGAGGCCAAACGCTGCATGAGTTGTGGTCAGTGTTTTGAGTGTGACAACTGCGTGGTGTATTGCCCGCAAACGGCGGTGTTCAAAGTGCCCAAGGCCAAAGCTACCACCGGGCGTTATGTGGACACCGACTACAGCAAATGTATTGGCTGCCACATTTGCGCGGATGTCTGCCCAACCGGCTACATCCAGATGGGCTTGGGGGACTGACCCATGCTTGGGATGACATGCGCTCGATGGTGGCAGGCAGCCTGTGTCGGGCTTGTTTTGACGGCCAGCATGATCGCTGCGGCCCAGGGTGCTGCCGCATCGGCTGGTAAGCCTCAAGGACTGCAACCTCTGATTGAAAAGGCCAGGGGAGGGCAGTGTGTGGAAGACGCGGCTTTCATGCGGCGTAACCACATGAAGCTGCTGAAACACCAGCGCGACGACACCTTGCGTGGCGGTGTGCGCACAGGCAAATACTCGCTCAAAGCCTGTGTGTCATGCCATGCCAGCCAGAGCACCCAAAGTGTCAATGCGTCGGCTGGTGATTTTTGCCAGAGTTGCCATACGTATGCGGCCGTCAAGATCGATTGTTTTGAGTGCCATGCCAACAAACCGGCGGTGAAAGAGGTGCCATCCGGCTTGGCGCAACAGCCTGCGGGCGTGGGTCAAGCCCAGATTGCACAAATGCAGCAGATGCTGGTTCAGGAAAAGGCCAAGCCATGAGTCATGATCAAAACACACGGAGTGCCCTTGTGCCAAGTCGGCGTGGCTTTTTGGGCGTTGCTGCGGCTGGTTTGGCGGGTGTGATGCTGGCTCCTGGCGTTCGCCTGATAGAAATTGCCCAGGCCGCGCCACTCACTGCCGCAACCGGTGCCAGCAGACAGGTGCGCTGGGGCATGTTGATTGACAGCAGCAAATGCGCCAGCGGATGCACCGCCTGTGTCACCGCTTGCAACACTGAAAACGGCCTGTCAGGTGGCAAGCTACCCACCGATTCGCAGTGGATTCGCAAGATCGAGATCAAGGAAATTCGCACCGGCAAGACCCAGTCGCTGCCGATGATGTGCCAGCATTGTGCCGAGCCCCCCTGTGTGGATGTGTGCCCCACCGGAGCCTCATTCAAACGGGCCGACGGTATTGTGCTGGTGGACAAGCACATATGTATTGGTTGCCGCTACTGCGTGATGGCCTGCCCCTACAAGGCTCGCTCGTTTGTGCATGAGCCCCTGCATGACCAAAAGGCCGATGTGCCACGGGGTATGGGCACGGTGGAAGGCTGCACCCTGTGTGTGCACAAGGTGGATCGCGGTGAAATGCCCGCCTGTGTCACCGCGTGTGCCGAAGCAGAGCACGGCGCCATTCTGTTTGGTGACCTGAACAACCCTGAGAGCGACATTGCCAAACGTGTGGCCAGCTACCCGTCACGGCAAATCCGGGAAGACCTCAACTTGAACACCGGCGTGCGGTACAGCGGCATTTGAAGAAAGACCTTGGCCATGAAATTTGTTTTGCGCCCTTTGAAAGACACCGGTTTTGGCTTCAATGCCTTGCTGGCTGGTTTTGGTTTCATGCTGCTGCTGGGCCTGGGCGCCGTGGGCTACATGGAGCACCACGGCCACATCGTGACCGGCATGAGCAACCAGGTGGTTTGGGGCTTGCCGCATGTGTTTGCCGTGTTTCTGGTGGTGGCGGCATCGGGGGCACTGAATGTGGCCTCGATGGCCTCGGTGTTTGGCAAGACCGAATTCAAACCTTTGGCCCCGCTGTCTGGAGTGTTGGCGATGGCCTTGCTGGTTGGCGGTTTGATGGTGTTGATGCTCGATTTGGGGCGGCCAGACCGCTTGATCGTGACCCTGACCCATATGAATTTCAAGTCAATTTTTGCCATGAATATCTTTTTGTATTCTGGCTTTGTGGGCTTTGTGGTGGCCTATTTGTGGACCATGCTGGAGCGGCGCATGAACCACTTCACGCCATTGGCTGGTTTTTTCGCCTTTGTCTGGCGCATGGCCCTCACCACCGGCACCGGTTCGATTTTTGGTTTTCTGGTGGCCCGCCAGGCTTATGACTCGGCCTTGCTGGCCCCGCTGTTCATTGCCATTTCTCTGAGCTACGGTCTGGCCGTGTTCATCTGGGTACTCATACTGGCTTGCCACGCCGGGGATCGGCCTTTGGGCGATGCCTTGGTAGCCCGTTTGGCACGTTTGCAGGTGATTTTTATTGCTGCCGGGTTTTACTTTGTGCTGGTTTACCACCTGACCAACCTGTACTTCACCAAACACCACGACTTTGAGCGCTTCATCTTGCTTGAAGGTGGCATCTACACCACCCTGTTCTGGTTGGGGCAAATGGTGTTGGGCTGTGTGGTGCCGCTGGTGATGTTGCTGCACCCCCAGATTGGGGCCTTGCGTGGCCGGGTGGCGGCCAGTGCTGGCTTGGTGATGTTGGGGGGCTTGGCGCAAATGTATGTCACCATCATTGGTGGTCAGGCGTTTGGTTTGGTGCTGTTCCCCGGCTACCAGGTGAGCAGCAGTTTCTTTGATGGTGTCACGGCCAACTATGCTTCCAGCCTGCCGGAATGGTTGCTGGGCTTGAGTGGTGTGGCCGCCACCGGGCTGATGGTGATGCTGGCGCTCAAGGTCATCGGCTTTTTGCCGGAGCGACTGGATGATGCGGCGTTTGCCCCGCACAGTGCAGCACATTCAGCCCATTCTGCCGCCTGAGTGAGGGGCCGCCATGTCACGCTTTCTGGTTTCTGCTGCCCACAAGTCTTCTGGCAAAACGACGATCAGCATTGGCTTGTGTGCGGCCTTGACAGCCCAGGGGCTGAGCGTGCAAGCCTTCAAAAAAGGGCCGGACTACATTGACCCGATGTGGCTGGCCCAGGCCAGCGGACGGCCTTGCTTCAATCTGGATCCGTATCTGACCAGCGCCGAGCAGATCACGGCGAGTTTTACCCGCCATGCTGCGCTGGCAGACATCAGTCTGGTGGAAGGCAACAAAGGCTTGTACGACGGCCTGGCCCTGGATGGCAGCAACAGCAATGCAGCACTGGCCCAGTTGTTGGACTTGCCGGTGGTGCTGGTGCTCGACGCACGCGGCATGACACGCGGTATTGCTCCGCTGATCTTGGGTTACCAGGCTTTTGACAAGCGCATCCGTATTGCCGGTGTCATCCTGAACCAGCTCGGCGGCAGCCGCCACGAAGCCAAATTGCGCGCGGTGATTGAGCATTACACCGATGTCAGCGTCTTGGGCGCCATTGCCCATGACCCGCAACTGGCCTTGGTTGAGCGTCATTTGGGTTTGATGCCGAACCAGGAAACCGACGATGCCGCGCAGCATGTGTGCACCATTGGTCAGCGTGTGGCCGAGCAAGTGGATTTGGCCCGCATCGTGCAATTGGCGCAGAGTGTCGCCCCCTTGGCTACACCCACAGCGGCATCACCTGCTTTGCCGTTGTCAGAGGGCAAACGCAGCCCGGCCCTGCGTGTGGGCATAGTGCAAGACAAGGCGTTTGGTTTTTACTACCCGGACGATTTGCTGGCTCTGCAAGCAGCCGGTGCCGAGCTGGTGCCGATCAATGCCTTGCAAGACGCGCAATTGCCAGAGGTCGATGGCTTGTTCATTGGCGGTGGTTTCCCTGAAGTCTTCATGACCGAGTTACAAACCAACCAGGCCATGCGCCAGGCGATTCGGCAAGCGATTGAAGCTGGCCTGCCGGTCTATGCCGAGTGCGGCGGGCTGATGTACCTGGCCCGTACCCTGCGCTGGAAAGACACCGTGGCTGACATGGTGGGAGCCTTGCCGGTGGATGTGCTGATGCACGAGCGTCCGGTTGGGCGTGGTTATGTTCGCTTGCAAACCACCGCCGATGCCCCCTGGGTGGAAGCAGGCAGTGCACCAGCGCACACGCTGCAAGGCCACGAGTTTCACTATTCCAGCCTGGAAAACATTCCGCCCGATGCCAAGTTTGCCTACAAGGTGTTGCGTGGTTATGGCATTGATGGCCAGCAGGATGGCCTGGTGTACCGCAATGTGCTGGCTTCTTATGCGCATCTTCGCGGTGGTGCAGGGTCTGAATGGGCCGGGCAGTTTGTCAACTTTGTTCGAAAAATCAAAATGTCAAATTCATCGCATTCATCCATTGGTGAACGCACTGTATTGGTCAACGGTCAACCGATTGCCACGGATTCCGAGGGTTATCTGAAAAACCTGGACGACTGGAGTGAGGACTTTGTCCGCGTTCAGGCAGAAGCCGAAAACCTGACCCTGACCGAAGCCCATTGGCAAGTGATTGCGTATTTGCGTGCCTATTTTGAAGAGCACCGGGTGCAAGCCCAGGTGCGCGCCATGATCTGGCACTTTGCCCAAATCTGGGGAACTGAGTTGGGCAACAACCACCACTTACATACGCTGTTCCCCGTGGGGGGGCCGCAAAAGCAAGGTAATCGCCTGGCTGGTCTGCTCAAGACCAAAGGCGAACATTAATGGATCAACAGGAGTTCACCCTATGTTTAATTTAACCCCTGCTGCGGCTGCGCAAATCCAGCAAGCGGCTCAAGCCAGCGGTGCTGTGGAAATGGCCTTGCGGATTGCGGCCAAAAAAGATGCCGACGGTGAATTGCACTACGGCATGGGCTTCGATGACCCGCAAGATGAAGACATGAAGCTCGATCTGGAAGGTGTGGCCGTGGTCATCAACGACGAATCCCAGGTGCTGTTGTTGGACACTGTGCTGGATTTTGTTGAGTTGAATCCGGGCGAATTCAACTTTGTCTTCATTCCCAGCAGCCATCCTGCCTGTGGCAGCCAGGGTGTCACCACCGGGGGCTGTGGCAGTGGTGGCTGTGGCAGCTGCAGCAGCAAAGGAGCAACCCATTGAAAGCTGATGTCAAACACCTGCCCTCCGAAGGGGGCCGCGTTTACCTGGTGGGCGCGGGCCCGGGTGACCCTGAGTTGCTGACGCTGCGGGCGGTACGCCTGCTGCAAAAAGCCGATGTCATCGTCTATGACAACCTGGTGTCGCCGGGCGTGCTTGAGTTTGTGTCGCCGGCGGCTGAGCGCATTTATGCGGGCAAACGGCGCAATGAACACACCTTGCGCCAGGAACAGATCAACGCGTTGATTGTTAAATTGGCCCGCGAGGGCAAACAAGTGGTGCGTCTCAAAGGGGGTGACCCGTTCATTTTTGGCCG
This sequence comes from Rhodoferax lithotrophicus, assembly GCF_019973615.1. Lineage (GTDB taxonomy): Bacteria > Pseudomonadota > Gammaproteobacteria > Burkholderiales > Burkholderiaceae_C > Rhodoferax > Rhodoferax lithotrophicus. The sequence goes on from NZ_AP024238.1 coordinate 2,144,883, forward strand.
GGGTGGTGAAGAAATGCAAACGCTGGCTGCCTCTGGTGTGGCCTTTGAGGTGGTGCCAGGGGTGACGGCAGCTTCAGGGGTGTCAAGCTATTCAGGTATTCCGCTGACGCACCGTGACTACGCGCAATGCTGCATGTTTGTCACCGGCCATCTGAAAGACGGCACGGCGGATCTGGACTGGCCCAGCCTGGTCAGGTTGAATCAAACCGTGGTGATTTACATGGGCCTGGGCGGTTTGCCCGAAATCTGCCGCCAGTTGGTGGCCCATGGTGCGTCGCCGGATTTGCCCATTGCCGTGGTGCAAGACGGCAGCCTGCCCACCCAGAAGGTGGTCACCGGCACTTTGGCCAATATGGCTGAGCGCGTGGCCCAAGCCAAGCTGAAATCACCTTGCCTGACCATCATTGGTGAAGTGGTCAAGCTGCACCAGGAGCTGGCCTGGTTTCATCCTGACGCGCAGGTCGTTGCCTTGGTTTAAAAATTTATAAAAATTTAGCCTCTAGCGCTTGATCAGTAAGCGCTGGATGCTATTGAAGTTGTAGCTGTGTTGAATGGATTGCGTTGGAGTAGGCCGTTGATCTGCCTTGAGGTTTATAAGATTTTGGCCTCTAGCCCTTGTCAATCAAGCGCAAGCAGCTATAAAACTTATAGCCCCATCCGTGTGCTCAAGACAAATGGTTTTTGGGTTTGTCCGGCGAGCTGCGGTATTCAAACGAGAACACTGCGGCTTCCACCCGTGAGCGCAGGTTGAGCTTGTCCATGATGTGGCGCACATGCAGTTTGACGGTGTTGTGGCTGATGTCCAGCGCTTTGGCAATCACCTTGTTGCTTTGGCCGCTGGCCACATGGTCGAGCACCTGGCGTTCGCGCTCGGTCAGGGTGGCGACCAGGTCACCCATGGCGGAGCCTTTGGGGCCGGTTTGCAGAATTTGGGCAAACTTCAGCATCATGGCCGAGGCCACCACCATTTCACCCCGGGCTGCGCGAGCAATGGCATCAATCACTTCTTCGGGCTCCATGTCTTTGAGCAGGTAGCCTTTGACGCCAGCACGCAGGGCGGCCGACATGTCGTCTTCGCTGTCGCTCATGGTCAGGATGACCACCGGCGTGTCACAGCCTTCAGCGCGAATCATGCGCAGCACACTCAGGCCATCGGTTTGGGCCAGGCGTAAATCAAGCACCAGCAAATCGGGTTGGTGCTCGCGCAACAGCGGCACCACCAGATCTGGGTTGCCGGTGGCGGTGACCACTGACATGCCCCCGCGATGTTCCAGAAGTTCGGTCAAACCACTGCGGCACAGGGAGTGGTCATCCACCAGCATGATGCGGGTTGGCTGGGTCATGACATCACCTTGGCTGAAGGAGTCTGGTGGGGAATTCGCAGGCGCACGCGGGTTCCCACGCTGTCTTTGCTGCCAACTTCCAACCGGCCACCGAGCCGATGGGCCCGGCTTTGCATGATGTCCAGTCCAAAATGAGTCGAAGGAACCAAGGGCCGGGCAGACGTGACGATGGTGGCTACAGAAGGCTCATCCATGCCCAGACCATCATCTTCAATGAGGAATTCAAGGTGTTGAGGTGTTGAGCTGATCACCACCACGGCATGGCGCGCCATGGAGTGTTTGGCGATGTTGGCCAAGGCTTCCTGGATGATGTAGAACACCTGCACCTCTTGTTCATCACTCAGATTCAGGTTGGGCACGGTGTTGCGAATTTCCAGGGCGATGGCGTTTTTGCTAAAGAAACTGTCCGAGATCGTTCCCAGCGCATGCAAGAGGCCCAGTGGGTCCATCCGTGTACGAAAGTAGGTCATGATCTCACGCAGGTTGTCGTGTACTTCTGTGACAGCGGTTCTCAAATCAGCCAGGTATTTCAGTGCATGGGGCTCATCGTGTGCCACGATGGCATCACTGAGCAGTGGCAGGCGCATACGCGCATAGGCCAAGGTCTGCGCCAGTGCATCATGCATTTCATTGACCATTTCCTGACGCTCTTTCAAGACGGTCACTCTCAGCCGTTCGCGTTCAATACGCGCGTTGTGCAGCGTCAAACCGAGCAACTGTCCGACCAGTCTCAGCAGGGTCTGGATAGGGACATCGACAGGTCGGTTGCTATCAAAAAACAGGTTGTAAATCCCCAGAATGGCTTGCCCATGGGGCAATGAGATGGCCAGCATGCTCTTGCATTGCAGCCCAAAATAGCGGGTTCTGCCGTGCTGGGCACAGCCAGACAAATCATCCACCCAGGTCAGTACATCGGAGCTGGCTGAACTGCCGCACACGCCACACTGGCGATCCACCAGACGCTCGGTTTGCACCACATCGTCGGGCAAGCCCTGTTGAGCGACCAGACGCATGGATTTGCCGTCGTCTGTCAGCACCCGTACAGCACCGCCTTGCGCACCGGCCAAGGGAATGATCGAGTTTAAAAAGCGGCCCAATAAGGCTTCTAAATCTTCAGGCTTGGCCAGGTTGCAGGCCAGCATGCTGGCCACCAGTTCAGATTCAAAAGAGGATTGGTTGGGCAGGGCGGCAGGGTGGGTGGTTACGACAGTCATACGGTGAATCGATTTGCTTCATCGTAAGACATTACGAAAGACTTATGTATTGGGAAAACCCGAGGTTTGACAACATATTTTGAAGATGCTACCCATTTGGGCTACTTCCAATCACCCTTGTCGGTGATAGACGCACGGTGAGTCCTTGCTTGTAATAGGGTCACTTTGCAAGTTCTGTATGGACACAATTCGTTGGTACAACTTGCAGCTTCCCGTATGTTGACTGATCCAGTGAAATAAAAGCACCCACCGCATGTCTGCCACACCGATTCACGACCCCTTGAGCCCGCCGCTGGCCGATGCCACCGTTGAGACGCGCACCACTACCTGCTACATGTGCGCTTGCCGCTGCGGCATCCGCGTGCATCTGCGCAACGGTGAGGTGCGCTACATCGAAGGCAACCCCGATCACCCGTTGAACCAAGGCGTGATTTGCGCCAAAGGCTCTTCGGGCATCATGAAGCAGTATTCGCCTGCGCGTTTGACCAAACCCTTGCTGCGCAAACCCGGCAGTGAACGTGGTGACGGGCAATTTGAAGAAATTGAGTGGGATGCCGCTTTTGCCATGCTGGAAGAGCGGCTCAAACACCTGCGTGCCACCGACCCCAAAAAGTTTGCCCTGTTCACCGGGCGCGACCAGATGCAGGCGTTGACCGGCCTGTTTGCCCGCCAGTTCGGTACACCCAATTACGCTGCTCACGGTGGTTTTTGCTCGGTCAACATGGCTGCGGGCATGATCTACACCATTGGTGGCTCGTTCTGGGAATTTGGTGGCCCCGATCTGGAGCGGGCCAAGCTGTTCGTGATGATTGGCACGGCCGAAGACCACCACTCCAACCCGATGAAGCGCGAGCTCTCCAAGTTCAAACGCGGGGGAGGGCGCTTTGTCTCGATCAACCCGGTGCGTACTGGTTACTCGGCCATTGCGGACGAATGGATTCCGATCAAGCCGGGCACTGATGGGGCCTTGTTTCTGGCCCTGATCCACGAACTGATCAAGCTCGGCCTGTACGACCGCGAGTTTTTGGCCCGCTACACCAATGCCGGTCAACTGGTCAACCAGGACTGCAGCAGCGACGAGTTCGGCATGTTTCTGCGCAAGCCTGACAGCGACATTGCCAATCCATTACGCCCGGCCAATTTCCATTGGTGGGATCGCCATACCGACCAAGCCGTGGCCGACCATGCCGAGGGGGCGGACCCGGCACTGCTGGGGCATTTCAAAATGCCCGATGGCACAGCCGCAGTACCCGCCTTCCAGTTGCTGGAAGAGCGTGTCAAACCCTACACGCCTGAATGGGCCGAAGACATTACCGGTATTCCTGCCGACACCATTCGCCGCCTGGCCCACGAGATGGGCATCACCGCACGCGACCAAAAGATCGAGCTGCCAATTGCCTGGACGGATTGCTGGGGCAAGCGTCACCAAACTGTCACCGGCAACCCGGTGGCCTTTCATGCCATGCGCGGCCTGGCGGCACACTCCAACGGCTTTCAAACGATTCGTTCGCTGTCGATTTTGATGTCGCTGCTGGGCACGATTGACCGGCCCGGTGGTTTTCGTCACAAAGCGCCTTACCCGCGTGCCGTGCCGCCCAATGCGCGTCCGCCCAAAGGGCCGCAAGCCGTCAAACCCAATACTCCGCTGGACGGCGCACCGCTGGGCTGGCCGGAAAGCCCGGACGATTTGTTTGTGGACGACCAGGGCCAACCGGTGCGTATTGACAAAGGCTTTTCTTGGGAACACCCGCTGTCAGCCCACGGCCTGATGCAAAACGTGATCACCAACGCCTGGCGCGGTGACCCGTACCCGATTGACACCTTGCTGATCTTCATGGCCAACATGGCGTGGAACTCCACCATGAACACCTCTGAGGTGCGCCACATGCTCAACGACAAGCATGTGGATGGTGACAAGGCGGGCGAATACAAGATTCCTTTCCTGGTGGTGTGTGATGCGTTCCAGTCAGAGATGACCGCGTTTGCCGACCTGATCTTGCCCGACACCACTTACCTGGAGCGGCACGACACCATGTCGATGCTGGACCGGCCGATTTCAGAATTCGACGGGCCGGTGGACTCGGTGCGGATTCCGGTGGTGGCCCCCAAGGGCCAATGCAAGCCGTTTCAAGAGGTGGTGGTGGAGCTGGCCAGCCGGCTCAAGTTGCCCGCCTTTACCCACCCGGATGGCACACGCAAGTTCAAGGGCTACACCGACTTCATCGTCAACTACGAAACCGCACCCGGCTCGGGCATTGGCTTTTTGGCCGGTTGGCGCGGCAAGGGTGGCGAAAAATCCATGCGCGGCGAGCCCAACCCGAAGCAATGGGAAATGTACGAAAAGAACAACTGTGTTTTTCACTACCACATTCCGCCCGAGCACCAGTACATGCGCAACTGGAACCTGGGTTACATGGAGTGGGCGCAAAAAGTGGGCATCCGGCGCGACAAAGACCCGGTGATCATTCACATTTACTCTGAATTTCTGCAAGGCTTTCGCCGTGCCGCACAGGGCAAACGGGTCGGCAAGCAGCCACCAGACAATTTGCGCAAACGGGTTGAAACCTATTTTGACCCGCTGCCGTTTCACTACGCGCCGCTCGAAGAGCAGGCCACCGACATCGCCAAATACCCGCTCAACGCCATCACCCAGCGACCCATGGCGATGTACCACTCATGGGACTCGCAAAACGCCTGGCTGCGTCAAATCCACACGCACAACTACCTGATGGTCAACCCCAAAACCGCCCAGGCCCAAGGCATTGCCGATGGCGGCTGGATGTGGGTGGAATCGCAATGGGGCAAGGTGCGCTGCATGTGCCGTTACTCTGAGGCAGTGGAGCCCGGCACGGTCTGGACCTGGAACGCCATTGGCAAATCCAGTGGGGCCTGGAACCTGACCCCGGATGCCAATGAGTCCCAACGCGGCTTTTTGCTCAACCACCTGATCTCTGAAGAGCTGCCCTTGAACTCCAGCGGAGCCAAGGTCTCCAACTCTGACCCGATCACCGGCCAGGCCGCTTGGTACGACGTGCGGGTGCGCATTTACAAGGCGGCCGAGGGCGAGCCTGAGCAAACTTTTCCACAATTCAAAACGGTGTCGGCAGCGCCGGGCATGCAGCAGATGCTGCCACGCTGGCAAGCCTATTTTGCAGGCAAGGGAGCCAAAAAATGACGCAATTGGCTTTGGTGATTGACCTCAATGTGTGCGTGGGTTGCCATGCGTGTGTGACCAGTTGCAAGCAATGGAACACCTCGGGCACAGCCGGTTCCCTGACCGATCTGAACCCCTATGGTGCAGACCCCAACGGCACGTTTTTCAACCGGGTGCAAACTTTTGAGGTGGGGGAGTTTCCCAATACCCAAACGGTACACTTCCCCAAATCGTGCTTGCACTGTGAAGACCCGCCTTGTGTGCCTGTATGTCCCACCGGGGCGAGCTACAAACGCGCCGAAGACGGCATTGTGCTGGTGGATTACGACAAATGTATTGGCTGCAAGTACTGCACTTGGGCCTGCCCCTATGGTGCACGGGAGTTTGATGAAGAGCGCAAGGTTATGACCAAGTGCACGCTGTGTGTGGATCGTGTCACCGATACCAAGTTGCCGGAGCCTGAGCGCAAACCTTCCTGTGTCCTGGCTTGTCCGGCCAATGCACGTTTGTTTGGTGATGTGCATGACCCCGAATCGGTGGTTTCCAAAGCCATTGCCGAGCGGGGGGGGTACCAGCTTATGCCTGAATGGGGAACCCGCCCCTCCAACCACTACCTGCCACGGCGCAAGACGGAAATGCGCATTCACCCTGAAGACCTGAAACGTGTGGACAACCCACTGAAGCTCGACGGAAAACAACCCGAATACGCCCACCGCGAACCGGGTCGTGAAGACTTTGCTACCTGAAACTGAACCAGACTCACTATGCAACCTGCTTTTTCTGTAATTTTTTTGACCACGCTGATCGGTGCTGCCCAAGGGCTTTTCCTGACACTTTATGCCACGGAAATCAGTGGATGGGGGGCGCTTTCTGCTGCTGAACTTCAGCCATTTTTGGCCAAGGCCACACTGGTGGCGCTGTTGTTCACCGGTTTGGGCTTGCTGGCCTCGTTTTTTCACCTGGGACACCCGGAGCGCGCCTGGCGCTCAGCCGCCATGTGGCGCACCTCCTGGTTGTCGCGTGAAGTGATTGCCTTGCCGCTGTTCATGGCGGGGCTGACTGTTTATGGCGCTGCACATGGGTTGGGTTTGGGTGCCACGCGCTGGATAGGGGCTGTGACGGTGTTGCTTTGTCTGGGCCTGTTTGTGGCCACCGGCATGATCTACGCCTCCATACGGTTTTTGCAGGAATGGGCCAGTCCGTTGACGCTGGTGAATTACATTCTGCTGGGTTGTGCGTCAGGGTTGACCCTGGCGACTTTGCTGGCCGCAGGCCTGGGCATGAGCATGCTGGTCACGCCGTATGCCCTGGCGGCGGCCGTGTGTACCGCCCTGGCCTGGGTCACGCGCAGTGCGTCGCTGCTGCGTAATGCCCGGCTCAAGCCCAAATCCACGTTGCAAAGCGCCATTGGCATCAAACACCCACGCATTGTTCAAAAGTCACAAGGGTTTATGGGGGGATCATTCAACACACGTGAGTTCTTCCATGGTCGCACGGCACAGATGTTGCGTTCGGTCAAGTGGGCGTTTTTGCTGATGGTTTTCCCGCTGCCTTTGCTGGGCTTGGCGATGGGTGTCAGTGCCGCCTCAACAGTGCTACTGATCATGACTTTTGTCATTCAGTATATGGGGCTGTTGGCCGAGCGCTGGTTCTTTTTTGCGCAGGCCAATCATCCGCAAAACCTGTATTACCAGACCATTTCTTAATGAAATTTCCTATGCTCAAGCAGCCTTTACTCTTGTTCTTGTTATGGATGGCACGCTTGTACCGGAAGTTGTTTATTGCGTCAGCTTTTCTGCTGCTGACGATGCCTGCACATGCCGCTGACAGCGCCGGGCCTCTCTCCAACATGCCGTGGTGGTTTTGGTCACTGGCGCTTTTTGTCACCTGTTTTTTGATTGGACTTGTGGCTGTGCCTGCGGGTATTGGTGGTGGTACTTTGTTTGTGCCCATCATTGGCGGGTTTTTCCCTTTCCACCTGGACTTTGTCCGTGGTGCTGGTTTGTTGGTGGCATTGGCAAGTGCCTTGGCTGCTGGGCCGATGTTGTTGCGTGGCGGGCTATCCAGTTTGCGGCTGACCCTGCCATTGGCGTTGATGGCCAGTATCAGCTCCATCTTTGGTGCCATGTTGGGGCTGGCACTGCCGCCAGCAGCCATTCAGACAACGTTGGGGTTGATGGTGCTGGGTATCGTCACACTCATGCTGGTGTCAAAAAAATCAGAGTTTCCACAAGTGGCTCAGCCTGATCGGTTGTCCCTGGCGCTTGGTATTCATGGCATCTTTACGGATGGAGCTTCTGGACAGGTTAATCAGTGGCAGGTACACCGAACCCCTCTGGGACTGTTGCTTTTTTTGGGCATTGGGTTACTGGGTGGCATGTTTGGTATTGGTGCAGGCTGGGCAAACGTACCCGTGCTCAACTTGTTGATGGGGGTACCACTGAAGGTGGCCGCCGGTACCTCTGGACTCATACTTTCTCTGGCAAGCTCTTCGGCGAGTTGGTACTACCTGAACGAAGGTGCGGTGCTTCCCATGATCGCCGTTCCCTCTGTCATCGGGATGATGCTGGGCGCACGCCTTGGGGCGCAGTTGCTGAATGTGCTGAATGGTTCGGTCATTCGCAAGATGGTGATTGGCCTTTTGCTGTTTGCTGGCCTGCGTGCCTTGTTCAAAGGTTTGGGTGTGTGGAATTAAGGGCCTACCGATATGAGCACTTCAACAACAAATCATCAGTCGCAGCAGGCTGAAGCCTTGCGTTATGCGTTTTTACTCGACTGGTGCTCGCGCTTGGGTGTATTGGCGCTGCTCGTGAGTTTTGCCGCTTATGTGCTGGGTATTTGGACTCCACACGTGCCGCTGGATCAATTGCCCAACCTGTGGAGCTTGCCGGTCAGTGACTATTTGCAACGTACAGCCAGTCCCAAAGGCTGGGGTTGGCTGGCGCTGGTCCGTCAAGGTGATTTTGCCAATTTGATTGGTATTGCTTTGTTGTCTGGTTGCTCAATCGCACCATTGTTCGGGGTGATCGTGCTTTATGCCAAACGCAAGGACTATGTTTACGTCAGTATTTGTGCGGTGATTTTGTTGGTCTTGTTTCTGGCAGCATCCGGTGTTTTAACAGGAGGTCACTGAGCATGACTCAACTATTTACACGCCTGCTGCTGGCAACCGAGCACACCGACTACGACAGTGGTGCCGAGGCCATGGCGTTTGCGTTGGCACAACGCTGTCAGTTGCCACTGGCCGCGGTGCTGCCGCTGGTCAGCAACCCTGAATATGAGGCATTGGCACCTCAGATTGCGGTGAAGGCAGAGCGCGAAGCCGCCAGCAAGATGATCCAGTTGCGTGAGCAAGCCAGTGCGCAAGGGGTCCACATGGATTTGCGCTTGCGCCGCGGTGAGGAGCCTTATCAGGAAATTGTGGCTGAGGCCCAAGCGCTGGGCAGCGACATGATCATCATTCGCCGGCGTGGCAAGCGCAGTTTTTTTGCCAATTTGCTGGTGGGTGAAATGGTCAGCAAGGTGGTGACGCACGCACCTTGTCATGTGTTGATCGTGCCGCGCCAGGCGCGTATGTGGCAGCAACGTGTTTTGGTGGCTGCTGAAGCCACGGCACAGGGGCAACAGATTGTGGCCATTGCGGTAGCCGTTGCTGCCCAATGTGCTTTGCCCATACACCTGGTTTGTGTGGTGGCTGCACAAACCTTGTGCGCTCAGGCCGATGCCTTTGTTACCGAGATGCTCAAGCTGGCGCAAGCGCAAGGTGTTGCCGCCCAAGGTGAAGTCAGGGTGGGCAAGCCTTATACCGAGATTTTTGCCGCCAGAGAGGCATGCCAAGCTGATCTTATGGTGATGGGCGGCCGAGGCGAAGCCAGCATTGGCCGTGCGCTGATTGGCGGCGTGGCCCAAAAGGTGATGGGGCTCGCGGATGTCCCTGTCATGGTTTTGCATATTTAAATTTTTTATTGGAGTTGTACTGTGAGTGATGCACTGAACTATTTGATCAAGACCCGCCCGGAAACTTTGGGTCATTACTTCGCTTTTTTGAAAGAAACCGGTAAACACCTGGATCCCAAGACCCGCAACCTGATCTCGGTGATTACCAAAGTTCATTCACAAACCGACCGTGGTTTTCGCCAGTATCTGGGACGTGCACTGCGTGAGGGCTGTAGCCCGATGGAGGTGCTGGATGCCTTGCTGATGGCCTTTCCGGCGCTCGGTCTGGCCAAGATCACCTGGGCGGTAGACATTATTCTGGACATGAACATTCCCGGTTTTGCGCCCGATGTCATCACGCAGAAGGCCCCGCCGGTTGGCCAGTGGCGTGATGTGATGGCGAGCAAAGATGTGCCTGATGGCGAGGTCTTGCGCACCGAACATGACGGGCGCGGCTTGTTCATCTACCGCGAGAAAAAAACCTACCAAGTGTATGACAGCCATTGCCCGCACCAGAGCACCGACATCACCCAATTGGCCGTCAAGGGCACCACGCTGACTTGCCCCAAACACCAATGGGAGTTTGATGCCAAAAGTGGCGACTGCATCAAAAAAGGCCATACCGGACTCCAACGTATGGAGTCCAAAGTGGTCAAAGGTCGCTTGCTGGCTTTTTGGTAAAGCTGTCGCCCCAAAACGCCACCGGATGCTTTGTTTGACCTGACCGATCACCCTTGAGTGAAAAACCGCGCTTCCCTTATGACAACAACCGGAGACAACATTGAAAGCATCCAGACAACTTTTTTACTTTACGCCCTTGTGCGCCGCGTTACTGGCCGCTGGGGCGGCACATGCCACCAATGGCATGTTGATGGAAGGTTATGGCCCCATTTCCACCGGCATGGGCGGTGCGTCACAAGCCATTGACCATGGCAATGCCGCCATGGCGCAAAACCCGGCCACCTTGGGCATGATGGCGGACGGTACCGCACGTCTGGATGTGGCTTTGGGGATTTTGGGGCCGGATGTCAGCAGCAGTGCTGGCGGGATGACCGCCAAATCCGGTGGCACTTCTTACATCATGCCGGCATTTGGTTACACCCGCCGCAGTGGTGCCTTGACCTATGGTGTGGGCATGTTTGCGCAGGGTGGAATGGGGACGGAATATGACGCAACGTCGTTCATGGCGGGCGGTACCGGTTTACCTGCCAGATCTGAGTTGGGTGTTGGAAATGTAATCTTTCCGGTGGCCTACCAAGTGAATCCGAATTTAACCGTGGGAGCCACTTTCAAGTTCATGTGGTCTTCCTTGGACTTGCAGATGGCCGCCACCGGGGCGCAGTTGGCGGGTTTGGCACAGGCCTCGGGGATTGCTCCCACTGGAAATCTGGCGGCTGCCTTGCCCGCACTGGCGGGTGCACCAACTGCAAGACTCAGTTTTTCCGATGACAACAAATTCACCGGTGCCGCAAAATCAACTGGGTTTGGTGCAGCGTTGGGCATGACTTACAAGCTCAACCAAGATGTCACCATGGGCGCGTCCTATCAGCTCAAGTCATCGCTCAACGACATGGAAACGGCCGCAAGTGCCGCCAGCATCAGTGCCCCTGGGTTTCTGGACAACGGGAAAATCACCGTCATTGATTTTCAGATGCCTTCGGTCTTGGCCGTTGGGGCCAGTTGGCAAGCTTCCCCTTCACTGCTGTTGGCTGCTGACGTGAAGTACATTGGTTGGGCAGACTCCATGAAGAGTTTCAAAATGCGCTATGACAGTGCACAAATGGGGGGCTCCGTCAACTTTGCCATGCAGCAAGATTGGAAAGACCAGGCCGTGCTGAATCTGGGCATGGCCTGGAAAGCCAATGAGGCGCTGACTTTGCGTGCCGGGCTCAATTTGGCCGACAACCCTATCCCGGATCAATTCGTCAACCCCTTGTTTCCAGCCACCGTGCGTGATCACGTCACGCTGGGCCTGGGCTACCAGGTATCCAAAGCGGGGGACTTCAATATGTCGGTCACCATGGCCCCATCGGTCAATGTCAACAGTGGCTCTGGTGTGGCCATTTCACACGCGCAAACCAACTGGCAATTCATGTACAGCCATCGGTTCTGATCGTCTGGCTTGACCAAGGCCGCGGTTGTATGCTTTGGTTGAGCTTGCCCACGGATCGGCGGCAGCAGCGCAGTTGCCGAATGAGGCCAAGCCCTATGTGACAATGCCATGCATCTTTATGCAGATTTTGGCCCTTCATTCGTGTGGTTTCATGGGTTGAAAAGCATTATGCTTTTCAACCCTTTTTCATTTTTCGGAGTGGTTTTGTGCGATGTCTCCCATTGGTTTCTGGCAGGTGCCTGATTGAAAAAACCTGATTTGACCTCGGTGGCATTGCAGGCGTTTGACCAGATGGTGGCGGCCACGCCGGGCTTTCGCTCGCGGCTGGGCCAGCGCCACATGGCCGAGCGTATTGCCAGCACCCTGCACGATGTCGACCTGGGTGAACATGACGAGCCGCACAGCGCAGTGACAGTGATTCAGGCCGGCACCGGTGTCGGCAAATCCGCCGCTTATTTGTCCACCACCGTGGCCATGGCCCTGGCGCGTAAAACGCGGGTGGTGGTGTCGACCGCCACGGTGGCGCTGCAAGAGCAGTTGATGAGCAAAGACCTGCCCGCGCTGGCTGCCGTGCTCGACACCCCGTTTGTCTTTGCCCTGGCCAAGGGGCGTGGGCGTTACGTCTGCAAACTCAAGCTGGAGCGCCTGGCGGGCAGTGATGGTGAACCGCTGGACATGTTCGAGGGCGATGAAGATGCCCCCGTACCCGCACCCCCCAAAGCCGCCAAACCCACCAAAGGCGGGGTCTGGCAAGACCCGCAAGAGCGGCGCATGCAGATGTATGACACCCTGGCCTCAAGCCTGGCCACCGGCAAGTGGGATGGTGACCGCGACAGCCTGGCCGAGCAACCCGAAGCCTCTGACTGGGCCACGGTGGCGGCTGAGCGCCACACCTGCACGGCGCGGCATTGCCCACGTTTTGGTACGTGCAGCTACTACCAGGCGCGCATGCAACTGGCCCAGGCGCAAGTGATTGTGGCCAACCACGACCTGGTGCTGGCCTCGCTGGGCATGAAAGCCTTGCCCGATCTGGACAACTGTCTGGTGGTGTTTGACGAAGGCCACCACCTGCCCGCCGTGGCTCTTGACCAGTTTTCCAGCGCCATGGATTTGAGCGGCCTGCGCTGGTTGGACAAATTGCCCAAAATCTTGCTCGAAGTGGCTGAAAAAATGGGGTTTGTGCTGGTGCAAGATGTCACCACCCTGGCTCAGCAGCTCAAAACCGCGCTGCTCGAAGCCAGCCGCCTGGCGATGGAGTTTTTGCGTGGCGTGGCCAGCAGCTATGACGTGGTGCACCGCTTCAAGGAAGGCGTGGTGCCCGAGGTGATGCTGGAGCCCTTCAAGCTGATCCACGGCCATGCCAGCGCCTTGTCAGATGCCCTGGAAGCGCTGGGCAAAGAACTCAAATTACGTGCCAAAGAAGACCCATCACAAGCCGCACACTGCTCGGTGCAGTACGCCAAGCTGGGCCAACTCGCCCCCAAAATCAACAGCGTGGTGGCCACCAGCGCCCAGTGGTTGACTGAGAGTGAGCCGCCTCTGGCCAAGTGGCTCAAATCCGACACCAGCTCGGGTCTGGTGCAGCTCAGCGCCCATGCCTGCCCGATCGTGCCGGGGGACTTGTTGCGCCAGCACCTGTGGCAGCAAGTGCGGGGGGCGGTGGTCACCTCCGCCTCACTCACCACCTGCGGCAGCTTTGACTATTTTTTGGCCGAAACCGGCTTGGCGGGTTTGCCGCAGGTCAGCACCCTGGCGGTGGACAGCCCGTTTGACTACCGCACCCAGGGCCAGTTGATCGTGGCCGACACGCGGGCCGATGCCAGGCAGGTCGATGCCTACACCGCCGAGGTGGTGGCCGCTTTGCTGGCCGATTTGCGTGACGTGCCACGCGGCGCACTGGTGCTGTTCACCTCGCGCGTGCAAATGCAGGCGGCGGTGAACGCGCTCGATGCCCGCCTGGAAGACATTGTGCTGGTGCAAGGCCAGATGGCACGCGGCAAGTTGCTCGGCATCCACCAGGCGCGGATCGAGGCCGGGGCAGCATCGGTGATTTTTGGCTTGCAGTCGTTTGGCGAAGGACTGGATTTGCCCGGGGCCTTGTGCGAAACCGTGTTCATCACCAAACTGCCATTCAGCCCGCCGAGTGACCCGGTCGAAGAGGCGCGGGCCGACTGGCTCAAACGCAGCGGGCGTGACCCGTTTTCTGAACTGGTGGTGCCCGCCACCGGCATCAAGCTGTTGCAGTGGACCGGCCGCGCCATCCGCAGTGAGACCGACCAGGCGCGGGTGATTTGTTATGACAAACGGCTGCTGAGCATGGCTTATGGACGGCGCATGCTGCAAGGCTTGCCGCCCTACGCGGTGTCACGCCGTTCAAACCCCAGGTGACTTTTGTCCTTGTCTTTGCAGAAGCTCAGCCCCAGGGTGAATTTCCCTTTGCAAAAAAGTTTATCACCCAGAAGGCTGGGCTCCTGCAAGGGGCAGATTTGACACAATGGCGCGTTACAAAGGAGTTTGCATGGCTGATTTGGTGAGATCACTGTTGGGACTGATCATCCGTTTAGGCCTGTTGCTGGCCGGTTTGGTGTTTTTTGCCAGCCTGCTGGCCGCTGGCATGGTGTTGTTGTTGATCTGGTTGATGCGTGCCTTGTGGGCTAGGCTGACTGGCCAAGCCGTGCAGCCCTGGGTGTTTCGGTTCAACCGTCGCCCGCCCTGGCAACAACAGCCTGGCCGTGGTGAGGGGTTTGGTCACACCGCAGCGTCATCGCGTGAGGAAGTGATGGACGTGCAGGCCAGGGATGTTTCGGTGGTGACCGATGTGGAGCCTAAACGTATCGATCCACCACGCTGAAATATCAAAATTGATAGCTGTTGACGCTTGTTTTATAAGCATTAGAGGCTAGTTCTTCGCGCGGATTCAAGTACGAAGTGCACCATTTGATAAACGGTTGGGCCAAGAGCCAATAGGATGAGCTCTTTGCGACCAGCCAGTCTCAAGGAGCACCATGAACTACAAACACTTGACCCAAGAAGAACGATACCAAATTCACGCCCTCAAGCGTCAAGGCATCAAGCTTGGACGTATCGCAGCAGAACTTTGCCGCCATCGCACAACCATATCGCGTGAACTCAAACGCAATGTGACATCCGCGTAGATGGAGATCGTTGATGAAAATTGCTATGAATAATGGAGCTGTCTACGAACTAATGGCGGCTACTTCATGGGTTTTTTAGGCTATGTCTGAATTAGCTGTTGAAAGATATGTGAGTTCAGCCTAAAGTGAAGGAGAAGAGTAGTCATGGAGGAGCAGCATGAACCCTAGCGACTTTGCCAAACTTCTCAGTCAGCTGGAATCTCTGAGCACCAAGCAGCTGGCAAGGGTACGAGAAACCCTCAAAGGGCTTCCCCATACGTCAGGTGCAGCCATTGCTGGCGTACTTCAGGGCCCCAACGTGTGCCCCAACTGTCAGGCCCCAGCCGAACAACTACGACCTTGGGGACACAGCCATGGGCTGCCACGCCTGCGCTGCCACGCCTGCGGCAAAACCTGCAATGCGCTCACCGGCACGCCCTTGGCACACTTGCGCAAACGCGAACAATGGCTTGGCTATGCGCAGACATTGATTGAGGGCGTGAGCGTGCGCCAGGCCGCCCAATGCTGCAGCGTGGATAAAAACACCGCATTTCTCTGGCGGCATCGCTTTCTGCAGGCCGCTGCCACACATCGCCCCGCGCATGAAGGCGGAATTGTCGAGGCTGATGAGACCTTCTTTCTGGAGTCCTTCAAAGGACAACGCAAGCTGCCCCGGTGCGCACGCAAACGTGCTGGGGTGGGTGCTGCGTGGGAGCACATTGCCGTATTGGTAGTACGTGATCGCAGCGGACAAACAGCTGATTTCCGGCTACAAAAAAATCGACGCATCCCATATCACCGACGTGCTTGGCCCCTTGGTGGACAAGGATGCCATCCTGTGTACGGATGGTGCGCGGGTTTATCAAAAGGTTGCCCGCAATATGGGCTTGACCCATCGCGCCATCAATGTTCACAAGGGCATACACGTCATTGAGGGGGCTTTCCATATCCAAAATGTCAACGCTTATGACAGTCGCCTCAAGCAGTGGATGAAACGCTTTCACGGGGTGGCTACCAAGTATCTAGAAAACTATCTTGGCTGGCGGCGCATGTTGGAGCGCTACTGCCAAAGCATGTCTCCAGCCATTTGTCTGAGTGAGGCTATGGGGAGATTCCAATTGCAACAGCTAATTCAGACATAGCCGTTTTTTAATACTCATCCATTCGCTGGTTCGGTGAATGGCAATATTGCAATACAAGACCTGACTCCAAAGTCCCGCCAAAGTCCATGCGGTTTACGTACGTACAATTCCCTGCTCTACGTAAATAGTTACCCAATGAATCCTATTTTTGTTAAGTGGCGCGCGTCGGCTTTGACGATGTCTTTGGTGCTGTCAGCCTTTTTGACTGCCTGTGGCGGTGGTGGCGGAAGCGCTGCTTCGGTGCCGCTTTCTCCCACTGGTATTACCACCACCGGCAAGGCGCCTGGCGTGACTTACAGCGCTCTCGGAGAAGGTTGGACTGCCACCCTGAGCTTTCCGTTTGATGTAGATGGTGGGATTAAGGTCAATGGTGTTGTGTACACCCTGCAGTATTCCCCGGCCTCCAATACTTGCTCTTTCGGCACCGGTAGTGATGTCTCGGTTTGCTCACCGCTGGCATCCGGCAAAGTCTTTTTGCTGTGTGATACCGCCACTGGTACTGGCTTTCAAATTGCACTGTTGACATCGGACATGACGGCAGCGGCGCTGTCAGAGTTGGCAGGCACCACGATGACCGGTATCAGTTGCGGTGTGCAAGGCGCGGACAGGGTTACTGGCAGCACCCTTTCTTTCAATGCGGATGCATCGGTCGCAGTGCAGGTAAACGGTAACATTACATCCTCATACGGTGCCGGTTTTCCTGCCTTGCTGGCATCGCCAGCGGGAGGCCCAGATACCGGCCCTTCATCGCTGCATCGCTGGGCGATCTACAAGCTGGCCGATGCCACTGGAACCACTTATCTACTGTTCGACTTGCATCAGGTGCTGGATTCCAGGGATCCGGATCGTCCAGCCTATGTGTACAAGTTGAGAAAAGCCACCTGAGTGGCTACCTCTAGCGTTCACGTCGGCTTTCGCTGCTGCAACGCGGCATCGAGTAATCTTTTTGCGTTGACTTAGCGACAGCTCACAACTGCGCAATCGCCGCGCAGCGGCATGCATTTGGGGATGAGGTCGGCGAGAACATCGGCGTTAGCCAGCGTGGCTTTTTGTTGTATTGCAAAGTCATGCAACAGGCGGTCGTCACCGTCTTGAACATGATTTATGAAGTGGACATCTGTTTTTCTTTGGGGGTCTTTGTTGCTATGCGTAACCCATCGTTCAAACAGGACGCTTCCCTTTTAAAAATTCACCGCAAATTTAATAGCTGCTTGCGCTTGCCAGACATGGCCTAGAGGCTTATTTCATAGGTAAAACAGGAAAAAATAAGGCGTTCCAGTCCGGTGTGTTTGCCAGGCAGCAAATGCTTCACCGCCAGGCGATAGGTATCCAGGTCAAACGCCAAGGCCTGGCTTTGGCGGGTTTGCAGGGCATCTGTCAGTTCTTCGTCCGAATGTACGGTGGCCAGATGGCACCACTGCTCAAACAGGTGAATGTCGGTGCGCTGGGTGCGCGGATTGTGCTCACGCAGGCCTACTTTGCCGGTATAGGGCCAGACGTGTAATTTGTGCTCTGCCAATGCCATTTGCAGCCGCAGGTGATGCCGCTCAGGTGTTTCTTCGCCACAGCACACGCCTTTGCAGTGACCTGTCTGGTGGCCAAAACAGCGGCCTTTGCCGGACTCCAGCCCCAGCGCCTGCAGGCACAAACCATGGGTGTCGGCCAATTCACGCAGATGTGATAGCGCCTGATTTTTGGAGCGGTAAGGGCCGTAGAGTGCGCCAAACTGCTGTGGGGCCAAGTCTTTGCCCCGCACCAGGGTGAGCAGCGGGCGGCTGTTCGGGTTGGCCTCAAGCCGCCAGGCACACAAGGTGTTTTCACGGCGTAACTGGCGGTTGTGCAGGGGTTGTAATTCCTTGACCAGCCGTGCCTCCAGCAGCAGTGCACCCAGTTCCCCTGCCGTTTCAGTCCATTCGATACGGCGAATGTCTTGTGCAATACGCATCTCACGTGGGTTGCGTCCGGCTGCCTGAAAGTGCGACATGATCCGGCTGCGCAGTTTGACACTTTTGCCCACATACAGTGGCAGAGAGGTTTCACCATAAAAGAGGTACACGCCGGGCGTGTCGGGAATGTCCGATACGGGCGTGTCCAGTTGTGGCGGCAGGGCGGCACTGCCTTGCAGCAAGGTTTGCGCATGGCGTTGCACACACTCGGTACCCAGCTCGGCGCAGGCCAATTGAAGCCAGTGTTGCATCACCTCCACATCACCCATGGCGCGATGCCGGGCGGTGCTGCTCAGGCCATGGCGTTGCATGATGGCATCCAGACCATGGCTCTTGAACTGCGGGTACAGCAGGCGTGACAGGCGCACGGTACACAGGGTTTTGGCCCGTAGCGTGATGCCGGTACGAGCCAGTTCGTGCTGTAAAAAACCATGGTCAAACCGTACGTTGTGGGCCACCAGTACCGCGCCATCAAGCAGCGTTGTCAGCTGGCTGGCTACCTCGGCAAAACGGGGTGCATGGGCCACCATGGCATCGTTGATGCCGGTGAGCTTTTCAATAAAGCCAGAAATGGGTGTCCCGGGGTTGACCAGGGTGCTCCAGCGCGCGACCTCCACGCCTTGTTCCACCCGCACGGCCGCAATTTCGGTGATGCGGTCTTGCTGCGCACTGCCGCCCGTGGTTTCCAGATCCAGCAACACATAGCAGGGCAACATAGAGGTTTGAAGATGTTACAAAAAGAAGAGCTACTCGCGCTTGATTGACGGGTGCTAGAGGCTAAAAATGCTTGAATTTTCAGCAGAACATGAGGGCCAGCCAGGCGGGGTCGTCCAGCACATTGGTCAACAGATAAGTGCCTACACGGTAAAACCAGAATTCAAATTGGGCGTGAAGCTCAGGGGATGTCAAAAACATGGGTAGTAAAGTGGCCCAGACGGCGGTCGGCAAAATAACGTTTCAGGGTTTCACCTACGGTTTTGAAAGCGATTTCGTCCCAGGGAATGTCGGCTTCATCAAATAGCCGGGCTTCCATGGTTTCAAAGCCGGGGGCAAACTGGTCGCTGAGCAATTGGGCACGGTAAAACAGATGCACCTGGCCGACACGTGGAATATTCACCAGCGAGAAAAAATCACCCATCTCGAACTGTGCACCGGCTTCTTCCAGCGTTTCACGTGCTGCACCTTCACTCACCGTTTCGTTGAGCTCCATAAAGCCTGCGGGTAAGGTCCATTTGCCGAAGCGGGGTTCGATGTTGCGTTTGCACAGCAATACCTTGTCGCCCCACATGGGAATGGTGCCCACCACATTGAGCGGGTTCTCATAGTGCACCGTGTGGCAGGATGGGCACACCGCACGCTGTTTGGTGTCGCCATCGTCAGGTAATCGGTAGACCACGGCAATGCCGCAGTTTCTGCAGTGTTTGATGGGTGGGCGTTGCATGGTCAGAGTGTAAATGGGCGTGGTGATGGTCCGTCTGGTGCAGACCGTTGATCATGTGCAGTGTGGCGTGCCGGGCTCACACCACTTTCAACTCCATGCTGACCAGCCCACTGATACGGCCCACCAATGTGTCGCCCTGAACCACTGCCCCCACGCCTGCCGGTGTGCCGGTGTAGATCAGGTCGCCCGGCTGCAAGACCCAGGCGTTGGAGAGTTGTGCAATGGTCTCGGCCACATTCCAGATCAGTTGCTCCAGCGTGCTGTGCTGTTTGACTGTGCCGTTCACCTGCAGGCTGATGCTGGCGTGATCGATATCACCTGCAGCTGCCTTGGGGGTGATCGGGCCAATCGGGGCAGAATGGTCAAATCCTTTGCCAATACACCAGGGGCGGCCTTGTGATTTCATGTCGTTTTGCAGGTCGCGCCGGGTCATGTCCAGGCCGACGGCATAGCCAAAAATGTGCTCGGCGGCTTGCGCCACCGGAATGTTTTGGCCGCCTTTGCCAATGGCCACCACCAGTTCAATTTCATGGTGCAGGTTGTGCGTCAGGCTGGGGTAGGGCAGGGCGGTGGGGCTGCCGGGGGCGGCCACCAGCACGGCATCGGCTGGCTTCATGAAGAAAAACGGTGGCTCGCGCCCACTGTGGCCCATTTCCTGGGCATGTTCGACATAGTTGCGGCCCACGCAGTAAATGCGGTGCACCGGAAACTCCGCGTCGCTGCCTGTTATCGGCACAGAAACCATCGGACTGGGGGTGAAAACGTACTGCATAGGGGCCTTCTGTCAGGCCGATTTGCCGATTAATTCAAAGTGTTCAACCACCGGAGGGGCTGCAAAAAACGGGCCCACAATGGCGCGCCACTCCGTGAATGCCGGGGAGCCCCTGAAACCCACGGTATGGTCTTCCAGCGTGGTCCAGAAAATTTGCAGCACGTAGCGCTGCGGGTTTTCAATGCCGTGGTTGAGCTTGAAGCCTTCAAAGCCTTTGGCGTGAGAGATCACGGTGCTCATACCACGTGCAATGGCTTCTTCAAAGGCGGCGTTTTGGCCGGCATGGATGGAAAAATCGGCAAGTTCAAGAATCATCAAGGTCTCCGCAAAGGGTGGGCTGGTCGACAAAGTCATGAGTCTAGCGTTTTCAGCATGGCCCAATTCCGGTGCCCCGCAATCCATGAGGTATGCTGGGGCAATGACACACACCACTTTTATCCCTGGCAAAGATGCCGCTCTTGAAATCACCATCAGCACGCTGCAAGGCAAGTTGCAACACATGGGGTTTCACATTGAAGAACGCAGCTGGCTCAACCCGGTTGATGGCATCTGGTCGGTGCACATCCGTGACCGCGATTGCCCGCTGCTGTTCACCAACGGCAAGGGGGCCAGCCGCCTGGCTTGTCTGGCCAGCGCCCTGGGCGAGTTTTTTGAGCGCTTGTCCACCCATTATTTCTGGACGCATTTCTACCTGGGGCCCGAGGTGGCCGAGCGCCCGCATGTGCATTTCCCGCAAGAGCGCTGGTTTGACGTGCCTGAAGACGAGTCCTGGCCCGCTGAGCTGCTGAGCCCAGAACTGCACCAGCTCTACAACCCTGAAGGCAACATCGATGCCAGCAGTCTGGTCGATTTCAACTCCGGTGCGGTCGAGCGCGGCATTTGTGCGCTGCCCTATGTGCGCCAGAGTGATGGTCAAACCGTGTATTTCCCGGTCAACATCATTGGCAACCTGTATGTCAGCAACGGCATGTCGGCGGGCAACACCGCCACGGAAGCCCGCACCCAGGCTTTGTCGGAGATTTTTGAGCGTGCCATCAAAGCCCGCATCATCAGCGAAGGCCTGTGCCTGCCAGACGTGCCCGAGGCGGTGATTGCCCGCTACCCACGCATTGCCCGTGGCATTGCTGCCCTGCGCGAGGCGGGTTTTGGCATTCTGGTGAAAGATGCGTCCTTGGGCGGCCAGTACCCGGTGATGAATGTCACCCTGCTGAACCCGGCAGATCAGGGCTGTTTTGCCAGTTTTGGGGCGCACCCTCAGTTTGAAGTGGCGCTGGAGCGGGCCTTGACCGAGCTGCTGCAAGGCCGCGCACTGGATGCTTTGGCGGGTTTTCCGGCTCCCGGCTTTGATCTGGAGGAAACCGCCAGCTCCACCAACATCGAGATTCATTTTGTGGATTCCAGCGGGGTGATCCACTGGAAATTCCTGGGTGACACGCCTGATTTCGAGTTTGTCGACTGGAACTTCGGCAGCACCACCGCCGAAGACTACGCCTGGTGTCTGGACCGCCTGCATCAGGATGGTCACCAGGTCTATGTGGCCGACTTTGCCCAGTTCGGGGTCTATGCCTGTCGGGTGCTGGTGCCCGGCTTGTCAGAGATTTACCCCATTGACGACCTGGAGTTCGAGAACAACAGCGTGGCCAATGACTTCCGCGAGGCCATTCTGAATTTGCCCGATCTGGACGACGAGGAATGCGCCGACCTGCTCGACACCTTGAACGACTCCAACCTTGCCGACCACCGCCCGGTGCCGGGGCTGATTGGCATGGCGGCCGATGCCGGTTCGTTCTGGAGTGACCTGCGTCTGGGTGAACTCAAAACCCTGCTGGCCCTGGCTGTCGGCGACGAAGCCGCCACGTTGGAAGGCTGCGAATGGATTTTGAACTTTGACCAGATCAACCCCGAGCGCAAGCGCGTGTACGCCTGCATCCAGAACCTGATTCGCCTGGCCGACATGGGTGACAGCGGCCCGTATCTGGACACCCTGGCTTTGCTGTATGGTGCTGGCCCCTTGGCGCAGGCCCATGCCCTCATCATGCAGGAAGACCGCTTCATGGGTCTGAGTGCTCCCGGCCTGGCGATGGACGGCTGTGAAATGCACCACAAGCTGTGGGCGGCATACGACAAGATTCATGGTTTTGTTTGATTGAGTCTGCCATGCATCCTGATTGGCTGATGCCAGACTGGCCCGCACCAACCGGGGTGCGGGCGGTGTGTACCACCCGTGCAGGTGGAACCTCCAGCGCACCCTATCACAGTCTGAATCTGGGTGACCATGTCGGTGATGATGCGGGCTGTGTGGCGGCCAACCGGGCCAGATTCCAAGCGGCTTTGGGCGTGCGCCCGGTGTTTTTGAACCAGGTGCATGGCACAGACGTGGTAACGCTGGATACCCACACCCCGAATGCCACGGTGGCCGATGCCTGCCTGACCACTCAACCCCGTGTGGCTTGCACCATCATGGTGGCCGATTGTTTGCCGGTGCTGTTCACCAATGTTCAGGGCTCGGCGGTGGCCGCTGCCCATGCGGGTTGGCGCAGTCTGGCTGGGCCGGGTGGGGTGGGTATTTTGGAGGAAACTTTTAAGCGTTTTAGTGCTCTAGCGCTTGATAATAAAGCGCTAGAAGCTACTGAAATAATAGCGTGGTTGGGGCCGTGTATTGGCCCCACAGCGTTTGAGGTGGGAGCAGAGGTGCACGCGGCATTCATTACCCATGATGTGCAGGCGCAAGCCTGTTTTGAGCCACGTCCGGGTGGCAAATGGCTGGCTGATCTGGCCGGGCTGGCCCGCCTGCGTCTGCGTGCACTGGGCATCACCCGGATTCATGGCAACAACAGCAGTCCGGCGTGGTGTACCGTCAGCCAGAGCTCACGGTTCTTTTCGCACCGGCGTGACCGTGTCAGTGGTCGTTTGGCCGTCAGCATCTGGCTGGAGTGATGAAATGGTGGTTTGTGCGGCGGCCAATTCGGCTTGTTCCCGGGCTTTGATGGCACGGCGGCGTGCCGGTGTGCCCATGATGTACACCACCAGTGTTACCGGCAGCAGTCCGTACAACACAAAAGTAAGGATGCCGCCGAGTATGGTGCCGGTGGTATTGGTAGCTTCGGCAAGCGCCATCATGAGTGCCACATACAGCCAGGCAATAGGAACGATATACATGGAATTGTTTTGTATTTTTAAGGGACTTTTGAATAATGTCAGGTTTTCGAAGGGCTTGACCTAAGATACTAACCACATCTGTTTCTGATGATGACCAACAAGGCTAAGAATGAAAGACAATGGACAAGAACTTTGGCTGCAAACGGCCCAGCAATTCCAGCAAACCATGGCAGATAGCCTGAAGAAGACGTTTGAGTCTTTTCAAAACATGGATTTGGGGGCCGCAGGCACCCAACTGCTGGCACCTACCACCAAGCCGCCAGAAATTAAATTCTCTCAGGAAAAGCTCCAGGCTTTGCAGCAGCAATACCTGTCAGAAGCCACCGAGCTGTGGAATCAAAGCCTGCAGGGTTCAGCCAAAGTCACTGACCGGCGTTTCTCCAATGAGGCCTGGGCTGCCAACCCGGCGGCCACCTTTACGGCTGCCGCTTATCTGCTTAATTCGAAGACGCTGACGGAAATGGCCAATGCCGTTGAAACCGATGCCAAGACCCGTGCCCGCATTCAGTTTGCCATCGAGCAAATGACGGCTGCCGCCGCACCCAGCAATTTCCTGGCCTTGAATGCTGAAGCACAAAAGAAAGCACTGGAAACCCAGGGCGAAAGTATTGCCAAAGGTATTCAAAACCTGTTGCATGACATTCAGCAGGGTCATGTCTCCATGACCGACGAGAGCGTTTTTGAAGTAGGCAAAAACGTTGCCACCACCGAAGGTGCTGTGGTGTTCCAGAATGACTATTTCCAGTTGATTGAATACAAACCATTGACTGAGAAGGTTTATGAAAAACCTTTCTTGTTGGTGCCGCCTTGTATCAACAAGTTCTACATTCTTGACTTGCAGCCCGAGAACTCGCTGATCCGTTATGCCACAGAGCAAGGCCATCGTACCTTTGTGGTGAGCTGGCGTAACCCGGACACCTCCATGGCCAAAGCCACCTGGGACAATTACGTGGAGGATGCGGTGATCAAAGCCATCCATGTCACGCAAGACATCACAGGTGCCAAAACCATCAACGCCTTGGGTTTCTGTGTGGGTGGCACGATGCTGGGTACGGCGTTGGCTGTGTTGGCTGCACGGGGTGAAAAACCAGTCGCCAGTGCTACTTTCCTTACCTCCATGCTCGACTTTGCGGATACGGGTGTGCTGGACGTGTTTATTGACGAAGCCTTTGTCAAATACCGGGAAAAGGAAATGGGCGAGGGTGGTTTGATGAAGGGCAAAGACCTGGCGATGACCTTCAGCTTTTTGCGCCCCAATGACCTCGTGTGGAACTATGTGGTGGGTAACTACCTCAAGGGTGAAACGCCGCCGCCGTTTGACCTGTTGTACTGGAACAGTGACAGCACCAATTTACCTGGCCCCTATTACGCCTGGTATCTGCGCAACACGTATCTTGAAAACAAGCTGACCAAGCCTGGTCACGCAACCGTTTGTGGTGAGCAGATTGACCTGAATCTGGTCGACATGCCGGTCTACATCTACGGCTCACGTGAAGACCATATCGTGCCCATTGGTGGTGCCTACGCGTCCACCCAGTATCTACCCGGAAAAAAACGCTTTGTCATGGGTGCATCTGGTCACATTGCAGGGGTGATCAACCCGCCCGCCAAAGGTAAGCGCAGCCACTGGATTCGTGAAGATGGCAAGCTGCCCAAATCAGTTGATCAATGGTTGACTGGCGCAACCGAACACAAAGGTAGCTGGTGGACTGATTGGTCTGAGTGGCTGGCCACGCAAGCTGGCAAACAAATTGCTGCACCGAAGTCGTATGGCAAAGGTAAACACAAGGTTATCGAGCCAGCACCTGGCAGTTACGTCAAGGCCAAAGCCTGATTTTTCACCTCAATTCTTAACAAGTCACAGGAGATTACATGGAAGATATCGTTATCGTTTCAGCAGCTCGTACAGCCGTGGGCAAATTTGGTGGTTCATTGGCCAAAATTGCCGCTCCTGAACTGGGTGCCACCGTTATCAAGGGGTTGTTGGCGCGCACAGGTTTGGGTGCTGACCAAATTGGTGAAGTCATCATGGGTCAGGTGTTGGCTGCAGGCTCAGGCCAAAACCCTGCTCGTCAGAGCTTGATCAAGAGTGGTATTGCCAAAGAAACCCCGGCCTTGACCATCAATGCAGTGTGTGGTTCCGGTCTCAAGTCGGTCATGCTGGCGGCCCAGTCCATTGCCTATGGTGACAGCGACATTGTGATTGCTGGTGGCCAGGAAAACATGAGTGCCTCGCCGCACGTGCTGATGGGTTCGCGTGATGGGCAACGTATGGGCGACTGGAAAATGGTCGACTCCATGATTGTTGACGGTTTGTGGGATGTGTATAACCAGTACCACATGGGTATCACTGCGGAAAACGTCAACAAGCAGTACGGCATCACCCGTGAAATGCAAGATGCATTGGCTTTGAACAGCCAATTGAAAGCTGCGGCGGCGCAAGATGCTGGCAAATTCAAGGACGAAATTGTTGACGTGCTCATTCCCCAGCGCAAGGGTGACCCTGTGGTGTTCAATGTGGACGAATTCCTGAACCGCAAAACCAATGCCGAAGCCTTGGCTGGCCTGCGCCCCGCCTTTGACAAGGCTGGCAGTGTCACGGCTGGTAATGCCTCTGGCATTAATGACGGTGCTGCCGCCGTGATGGTGATGACCGCCAAGAAGGCTGCCGCCCTCGGCTTGACTCCGCTGGGCCGCATTGCCAGTTTTGCCACCAGTGGCCTTGATCCAGCCATCATGGGCATGGGCCCTGTGTCGGCTTCGCGCAAAGCACTTGAGCGTGCGGGCTGGAAGGCAGAGGACCTGGATTTGATGGAAATCAACGAAGCCTTTGCTGCTCAAGCCTGTGCAGTGAACCAGGAAATGGGTTGGGACACCAGCAAGATCAACGTCAACGGCGGAGCCATTGCCATTGGCCACCCGGTGGGCGCATCTGGTTGCCGGATCCTGGTGACCCTGCTGCACGAAATGCAGCGCCGTGATGCTAAAAAAGGCATTGCTAGCCTGTGTATTGGTGGCGGCATGGGGGTTGCCCTAACCATTGAGCGCTGATTTAGCCCGCATAATCTGACATCAACCCATTAGGGTGTTTCAAACACCAGACGGTTTATTTAAATCTGTTTCGTATTTACAAAGAGGAGAAGTTTATGAGTCAAAAAGTAGCTTATGTCACCGGTGGTATGGGTGGTATCGGTACCGCCATTTGCCAGCGTTTGAGCAAAGAAGGTTTCAAGGTCATCGCCGGTTGCGGTCCCACACGTGACTACGCCAAGTGGTTGGCTGAGCAAGCCGCTTTGGGCTACACGTTTTACGCGTCTGCCGGCAATGTGGGCGACTGGGACTCCACCGTGGCAGCTTTTACCCAAGCCAAAGCCGAGCACGGCAGCATTGACCTGCTGGTGAACAACGCGGGTATCACCCGTGACCGCATGTTTCTGAAAATGACCCGCGAAGACTGGGATGCCGTGATCGAGACCAACCTCAATTCCATGTTCAATGTGACCAAACAAGTGGTTGGTGATATGGTTGAAAAGGGCTGGGGCCGCATTATCAACATTTCCTCAGTGAACGGTGTCAAGGGTCAAGCTGGTCAAACCAACTACTCGGCAGCCAAAGCCGGTATGCACGGTTTCAGCATGGCCCTGGCCCAAGAACTGGCCACTAAGGGCGTGACAGTCAATACCGTGAGTCCTGGTTACATTGGTACCGACATGGTGAAAGCTATCCGCCAGGAAGTGCTTGACAAGATCATTGGTACGGTGCCGGTCAAGCGCCTGGGTGAACCCAGTGAGATTGCGTCCATCATTGCCTGGCTGGCATCCGACGAAGGTGGTTACGCGACGGGGGCCGAGTTCTCGGTGAATGGTGGTTTGCACATGGGCTGATGCTCAACATGGCCCAAGCCATGTTGTTGGAATTTAGCCATAAAACATAGGTTTGTATTTGTCTTGTTTTGATTTATGCTAAATTCGAGGCTCTTATATTTTATTGAAAGGGAAAGTCATGAAGTCATTGATTTCTAAAATTGCCATAACACTTTTGATTGCTACTTCTGTGCAAATGGCTTCGGCTCAAGAGACCGTGACAGTCGAAGTTCAAGGTGGTACTGCAGGGACGGGAACAAATGTGGTGACTCAGCAAGTGGTGTTGACTGCCGCACAGAAAGCCGCTTTGCTGGTGCCTGGTGGCTCCATTACGGCTGGTGGCCTGTTGATTACTGCTGCTGTGGTTGGGGGTGTAGTGGTTTACACGGGCACCAAATCTACCTCTGGTACTGTCGCCACAACGGGCACAATTTGATTTTCTTGTGACAGTCTGACGGCTACAACCTGCCTATTCGTAAAAATAAGCGCATGATTGCGCTTATTTTTTTGCCTAAATTTGTTTCTACTCAATCACTGGGGCTACATGAATCTACGCGATTTGGTATTAATCTGTTGTATCCCGGTAGTGCTCGGAGCTTGCGCTGGTGATTCTGTTTTGAGAGATGTGACTAGTGCTGTATATGCCAATTCCACTGGAAAAACGGAAGACTATACCCAAAATCTGCCTTTGGTTGCTTCAGACTATTACCTGCGGGTTCATCTAAAGGGTGGGCAACCCACCATTTTGGTATTGGGTTATGAAGATCATCATTTACAAGGCCCAGTTGAAGTTTGGTATTCAGCTGCTGGCGAAGTTCTGAAAATTCAAAATGGCCGCATTGTTGGTACGGCCGGTTTGACCAGCAATTGGCAGCAAGTTGACATCTCCAAAGCACCTTTTAAATGGTCAGGTATTAGCACTGATGTGCAGTGGACGCGTACCCGTGATGAGTCCCCTGGCTACAAATACGGCGTTTCTGATAGGCTTGTTGTCAGTGAATGGCAAGGCTTACCGCCACACTCTATTTCCAGCACTTTGCCACTGTCTGTGGCCAAAACTTACCGCTGGTACGTAGAGCAGTCATCTGATGGTCAATTCTCCAAATTGCCTGCTGCCTGGTTTGCCGTTTCAAGTCAAAATGGCGTTGAAACAGTTGAATACTCCGAGCAGTGCATCACCCCAGATTTATGTTTCAGCTTGCAACGCTGGCCCTTGAAGGAAATCCATCCGTGAAATTTCAGCGTACCCAAGTGGCTTACGCCAGTGTGTTGTGTTTGGCTTGCTGTGCAATTTCACCTGCCAGCGCAATGGCGCAAGTCCAGAATGCCCCCGTCAAATCTGGCGAGCGTCTGGGAGATTGGTTGATTAGAAACGTAGGGCCTAATGCTGACACCACAGCCTTGCATTGGCGCGTGTTGTCTCAAATTCCGGCGCAAGAGCGTTTGCGCAACTCGGTGTTGGACAGCGTGCGCGCCTTGTCACCAGACAATCTTCCTGTTGTACAAAAGCAAAACCTACTAACATGGCTGGGTAGCTTGCCTCTTACTGGCCGGGTTAATCTTTCAACCACAGACCCACGCTGGCTGGAAAATGGTAAGGCAAACAATCCGGTGCTTCAGGAGGGGCATCAGGTCGTTTTGTATCCACGCCCAACTGATGTGGTTGTGGTGACTGAAAGTGGGCAACCTTGTTTGGCTAGGTTCCGCTCAGGAGCTTTGATCAAGGATTACCTTCATGCCTGCCTGTCTGGAGATACCGTACAAGGCATTGATACTGCATGGTTGGCCCAACCGGATGGCAGAACCAGCCGTGCAGGTATTGCACTCTGGAACCAGGAGGATCAAGTTTCTCCAGCGCCAGGTGCCTGGATTTGGGCTCCGAGCCGTACAGTGGCCATTCCTGAGAGTGTGTCAGACAATTTGATTCGGTTTTTTGCCACCCAATCACCTGCTCCTGCTAATCCGGTGTGGGCCAAATATGATCCAGATGCTTTTGTAGCACTGCAATCAGAAACACCAAAGTCGACTCAGCTAAAGGCCAGTGATTGGGGCGAAATTGGCCTTATTCAGACACCAACGGCCCGGATGGAAAAAAATGGGGCAGTGCGTTTCCAGCTCAGCCGCGTGGCACCTTATACCCGCGGAACGGTTATGTTTCAGCCATTAGATTGGCTTGAGGCTGGTTTTCGATATACCGATGTATCGAATCGTTTGTATGGCCCGGTTATTGCTGGAGATCAAACCTACAAAGATAAATCCATTGACATCAAATTGCGGCTGCTGGAAGAAACACATGTCTTGCCGCAAATTGCTTTAGGTATGCGTGACATTGGTGGTACCGGTCTTTTTTCCGGTGAGTATTTGGTTGCCAGCAAGCGTTGGGGTAATTGGGATGCCAGCTTGGGCTTGGGCTGGGGGTATTTGGGTACGCGTGGTAATCTTAAAAACCCACTGTCTATTTTGGGTTCTGGTTTTAATGACCGGGCATTGCCTACCAGTGCGGTAGCTGCTGCTGGTAATCTCAATGCGTCTTCGCTTTTTCATGGCTCTACCGCTTTGTTTGGCGGTGTGCAGTGGCAAAAACCGGAAAGTCCCTGGACGTTGAAGTTTGAATTGGATGGCAATGCTTATCAAAAGGAACCACAAGGCAATAATCAAATCGTTAAAAGTTCATTCAACTTTGGAGCGGTTTATACCTACTCTCCCAATGTTGACCTGAGTTTTGCGTTGGAGCGTGGCAACAGTTGGATGTTCGGCTTGACCGTGCATGGCGCACTGGATCAAATCTATTCGCCGAAGATTCTTGATCGGGCTCTGCCACCAATCACCAGCAGTATCCAGAACGTGCAACCCCCGGCAGGACTTGGTAAAACGGCTGAAAACATCAATATCTACACTGGTTGGAATGTTCGATCCATTGTTGAAGAAGCGGGAGTTTCCAGGTTATTGATAGAGTCCGATGGTTCACTGTATTTGCAAGAGAAGTTGGATCGTACCGTGGCTGTCCTTAACCGGGATATGCCTTTTGCTATTCATCGGTTTGCCATTCAGTTGCAAGAACGTGGTTTGCCGTTAACTGAGGTGGAGGTTGACCGGGCGGAGTGGGTACGTAAGCGTACCCTTGCAGAAGCTCCTGCTGTGCGTTTACCCGAGCAACAAGTTTTGCCCTTGTATTCTTCTGGTCAGTCGGATCTAAATCGCCAGCCGACAGGTTCTAGGTCATGGTTTTCGGGCTCCACTGGCTTTTCTTATAGCCTTGATCCGAGTTACAACCAAATTTTAGGGGGGCCTAACAATTTCTTGTTGTACCAGGCAGGTGTGCAAGCCAATCTGGAAAAGCGCTTTAACGACCGCACTTGGCTCAGCGCAACGGCAAATGCGCGTCTGATCGACAACTATGGCAATTTTGTATACGACGGTCCAAGCAACATGCCTCGTGTGCGCACAGATGCACGTCGCTACACCACTACTTCACGGTTTACCCTGCCATTGATGCAACTCACGCATGTCCGGGACATTGGTAATAGCCAATACCTGAGCGCTTATGGTGGTCTGTTGGAGTCAATGTATGGAGGCGTAGGGGCAGAGTGGTTGTACCGTCCATGGCAGGGGCGCACAGCTTTTGGGGTTGATGTCAATTATGTGCGGCAACGTGATTTCGCTCAAAACCTGGCGTTCAGAACCTATACCATTGGCACCGGGCATGCTACTTTGTATTGGGACACCGGTTGGAATGATCTCCAGGTCAAACTCAGTGCGGGCCGTTATCTGGCTGGCGACATTGGGGCAACATTAGATGTCAAGCGTGTTTTTCAAAATGGCGTTGCAGTTGGTGCTTGGGCTACCAAAACAAATGTGTCGGCTGAGCAGTTTGGTGAAGGCAGTTTTGACAAAGGTATCTACCTCAACATTCCTTTTGATGCCATGTTGCCCAAATCGTCGCCTGGTACCGCCAACATTGTCTGGAATCCACTAACCCGTGATGGAGGCGCACGTCTTAGCCGTGCATTCACACTGTTTGACTTAACCAAAACGCGTGATCCACGTGCTTTCAAATGGCGAGAAAGCAAGCCTGCTGGTTACGAAGCCGCCGAAGACACCAATTACATCCTGACAGAGCCTGCGCCTAATCTGTTTCAGCGTGTGGGTCGCAGTGGTACCTCATTGGGTCAGCAAGTTGCAGATATTCCTGCCTCCACATGGCTGTGGGCCGGTGGTGCGGTGCTGGCTTCCAGTTTGTTAGACAAAAAAGTTGACAATTGGGCCCAAAACCACCAGACCAATAGCTGGAATCGAGTGGGCAGTTTGGGCAACAATTTACCCTTGGCTATGGCACTGGGTGCAGGTTTTCTCTACACCGGTATTGCGGGTGAGGGCATGGCCAGTACTGCCGAAACATCCCTTAAAGCTGGCCTGTATACCATTGGTGCGGCCACGCTGACCCGTTTTGCGGTTGGCCGCAGTCGTCCTTATGAGGGTATGGGGTCTACCAATTTTGATGGTTTTAATTCATCAGCCTTTCAATCCGGGTTCCCGTCGAACCACGTTGCGCTGGCGTTTGCTGTGGCTACACCTTTTGCTCAGCAGCAAAATATGCCTTGGCTTTATGGTGCAGCCGCGCTCAGTGCTTTTGGTCGAATTCAGAGCCGTGAGCATTGGTTGTCAGACACGGTGGCTTCTGGTCTGATGGGCTATGCAATTGGTACATTGGTTGGTAACCAATCCAAGTCACCTAAGGATGTGAAGTTTTCCGTCACGCCAAACTCAATCAAGGCTGATTGGTCTTTCAAATAATGAAAGCTGATAGTGCTGTTAATCAACGTTTGTTAGGACTGTCTCGCTCCGCTAAACGGGCCTTGGTCATGGCGGTGGATATTTTGTTGGCTTTATTTGCCACTTGGGCAGCCTATTCACTCCGTGAAGAATCGTTTCACTGGCCGCAGGGTGTGCAGTGGTTGATTTACTTGTCGGGGCCAGCTTTTGCCATTCCCATCTTTATACGGCTGGGTTTGTACCGTGCCATATTCCGCTATACAGGGCTGGATGCTTTGGTCACTACAGGCTTGGCCGTGGGTCTTTATGCCGTCATCCATCTGGTATTTTTGCAGTGGGTGTTGTGGCCTGTTTTTCCACTCACTTTGGGAGTCTTACAGCCTATCTTGTTTTTACTGCTGGTAGGTATTAGTCGGGCTGTGGCCCGGTTTTGGCTGGCTGGTGTCGGATTTGGCAGAGGTTTTGATCAAGAGCGCATATTGATATATGGCGCGGGTACTGTGGGGGTGCAAACGGCATCTTCCCTGGGTATTGCGGGGAGGCTTAGGCCGTATGGTTTTGTTGACGAAGACCCCGGAAAAATTGGTCAAACGATCAATGGTTTGCCTGTTTTTTCTCCGACTAAACTGGCAGAAGTCATTCATAAATATGGCATTACGGACGTATTGCTGGCTATCCCTAATGCTGGGCGAGACCGGCGCAATCAAATCATCCATACCTTACGGGCGCTGCATGTGCACACCCGCACGCTGCCAGCTTTGTCTGATCTAGCCAGTGGTCGTGTGACGGTGCAGGATTTGCATGAACTGGATTTGGATGATCTGTTGGGGCGAGAAGCCGTCAAGTTGCAGACAGATTTGCTGGCTAATTGTATTGAGAGCAAAACCGTAATGGTTACAGGGGCGGGCGGCAGCATAGGCAGTGAATTGTGCCGGCAAATATTGAAGCAGCAGCCCCGGCAGCTCCTGTTATTGGAGCACAGCGAATTTGCACTCTATAACCTTCATCGCGAACTACAGGCTTGGTGTCATGACAGCGCTGTGCAGGTAGAGTTGGTGCCGCTATTGGCCTCAGTGGTTGATCGCAGACGACTGGACTGGGTTTACGCCACCTATCGACCGCACATTGTCTATCACGCTGCGGCTTATAAGCACGTGCCTATGGTCGAATGTAATCCATCACAAGGCATTATCAACAATGTGTGGGGCACACTGCAGATGGCTCAGTCGGCCATCGCTGCAGGTGTCAAGCGTTTTGTGCTTGTGTCAACCGATAAAGCTGTGCGTCCCACTAATCTGATGGGAGCCAGCAAACGTATGGCAGAGTTGGTTCTACAAGCGCTTGCCAGTCAACCGGAAAATAGCGGGACCTGCTTCAGCATGGTGCGTTTTGGAAATGTACTTGGTTCCAGTGGCAGTGTGATACCTCTATTCCGTGAACAGCTGGCCAAAGGTGGCCCGCTAACAGTAACACATCCTGAGGTGACTCGTTACTTCATGAGTATTCCAGAAGCTGTGCAACTTGTTTTGCAGGCTGCTGTCATGGCTCAAGGTGGTGAGGTGTTTGTTTTGGAAATGGGCAACCCTGTCAAGATACTGGACTTGGCCTATAGACTGGTAGAGCTTTCAGGCTTGCAAGTACGTGATGCACAACAACCTGACGGTGATATAGAAATCAACTGTATTGGCCTGCGTCCAGGCGAAAAGCTATATGAAGAGCTACTGATTGGTGATAACCCTATGCCAACAGTCCATCCGCGTATTATGAAAGCCCATGAGACATTCATGCCGTGGGAAAATTTGCAAGAAGAACTAAAGAAGCTGATGCTGGCTGCAGAGGCTGAAGATGATGTGGGTATTCGAGCTGTATTACATGTGTGTGTGCAGGGTTTTCATGAGCAACCGGTTTAAGTAAGTTTCCTGTTTCCGATATTGATGAGTAGCTAAAACGCCGTTTGTATTTGCTTGCGCTCTGCATCAACAACCTAACCCAAATGTATGCCTATGATTTTTGTAACCGGTGGGGCTGGCTATATTGGTTCTCACACTTGCGTTGAATTGCTCAACGCTGGGCATGATGTCACCGTTTTTGATAACTTCTGTAACAGTCAGCCGGAAGCACTGCGCCGGGTTGAGCGCATTACGTGCAAACAACTCCATGTGATCAAGGGCGATATTTGCAACCTGGCCGAAATGAAACATGCATTGCAAATCAGCGGGGCACATGCAGTGATCCATTTTGCGGGTCTCAAAGCCGTAGGTGATTCGGAAGAGCACCCCTTGCAGTACTATGAAAATAATGTGAAAGGCACGCTCACGCTGCTACAAGCCATGATGTCCTGTGGCATCAAAACCATTGTTTTTAGCTCATCAGCAACGGTGTATGGTATTCCCAAGTTTTTGCCCTACACCGAAGCCCATCCTTTGGCAGCGACCAACACTTACGGGCAAACCAAGCTGACTGTTGAGCACATGCTACATGACCTCTATCGCAGTGACACCGCTTGGCACATTGGCATCCTACGCTACTTCAACCCGGTTGGTGCACATGCCAGTGGTTTGATTGGCGAAGACCCGCAAGGTACGCCCAACAATCTGATGCCTTTTGTGGCTCAGGTTGCCGTTGGTCGACGTGAGTTTTTAAATGTTTGGGGCAACGACTATGACACTCCCGATGGTACTGGCGTGCGCGACTACATTCACGTGGTCGATCTTGCCTTGGGCCACTTGGCGGCACTTAATCGGTTACAAACGCAAGCCCAATGTTTGACTGCTAATCTAGGCACAGGTATCGGCTACAGTGTGCTTGATATGGTGCGTGCTTTTGAGCAAGCCTGCAGCAAGCCAATTCCCTTCCAGTTCAGCCCCAGACGTGCCGGTGATATTGCAAGCTACTTTGCCGACCCGAAACTGGCCGCAGAACTGCTGAACTGGCAAGCTAAACGTGATCTGGCAACCATGTGCCAGGACACGTGGCGCTGGCAAAGCCAAAACCCGCTGGGTTACAGTAGCGTTTGATCCAAACACTGCATTCGGGAGTAAAAACAATGACGACAAGGGAAACAAGCCATGGCTAAAGGCATGATTCTGGCCGCCGGGCAAGGCACACGGGTACGGCCCCTGACCAAATACTTACCCAAACCGATGATCCCCATCATGGGCAAACCGGTGATGGAATACCTGATTGAGCATCTTGCCCGCTACGGCATCACCGAAATCATGGTGAACGTGGCCCACAACCACCACAAAATCGAGCAATACTTTGGGGATGGCCACCGCTGGGGCGTAGAACTTGGCTACGCCTACGAAGGCATACGCGAACAAGGAGAAGTGGTACCCAAACCCTTTGGATCAGCCGGTGGAATGCGCCGCATCCAGGACTTCAGCGGATTCTTTGACCAAACCACCCTGGTTCTCTGCGGTGATGCCATCATTGACCTGGACATTGGTGCGGCCCTGCATGAACACAAAATCGACGGAGCCCTGGCCAGCGTCGTCACGCTGGACGTACCCTTGAACGAAGTATCCAACTACGGCATTGTGGTGGCCAATGAAAACGGCCAAATCCAGTCCTTCCAGGAAAAACCCCAACCCTCCGAGGCCAAATCCACCTTGGCCAGCACCGGCATCTACATTTTTGAGCCCGCCGCCCTGGATCTGATCCCCCCCCCCAATACGATCTACGACATCGGCGCACAACTCTTTCCCCAACTGGTAGAACAAAAACTACCGTTCTATGCCCAGAAACGCTTCTTCAACTGGATCGACATCGGCCGGGTGAGCGACTACTGGTCGGTACTACAACGAGTGATACGCGGTGAAGTGGCGCAAATGAACATGCCTGGGCGCGAAGTCAAACCCGGCATCTGGGTCGGCCTGAACACCAACATCGCCTGGGACCACGTCAGCATTGAAGGCCCGGTGTACATCGGTTCAAGCGTGCGTATTGAGCCCGGAGCCAGCATCATTGGCCCCTGCTGGATAGGTCACGGCAGCCACATCCGCACCGGTGCACGGGTGGTGCGCAGCATCCTGTTCGAATACACCCGCATTGCGGCAGACATGCGCTTCACCGACATGATCGTCTCGCCCGACTACTGCGTTGACCGTACCGGTGAAACCCTTTACCGTGGGGACGAAACTGCCCAATTACGTTGGGGTGATGCCCGCGCCTGAACAAGCCGCCTGAGCCTGATCCGTTACAAATGCCAAGCGTAAGCAACCGCCAGTTTTAAATTTTGATCTTTGATGACCATGACCAGTCCCATCCTTCTTCAACCCGTCATCTTGTCCGGTGGCTCAGGCACCCGCCTGTGGCCCCTGTCCCGCGAAAAATACCCCAAACAATTGCTCAGCCTGGTGGGGGACGACACCCTCTTGCAAGCCACCGTGCGCCGCGTCCAAGGCCTGCAAGGTGTGGAACTGGCCCACCCCATGGTGGTGTGTAACGAAGAATACCGCTTTGTGATTGCCGAACAACTGCGCCTGCTGCACCTGAGTGGCACCGTGGTGTTGGAGCCATGTGGCAGAAATACGGCTCCAGCGCTGACACTGGCTGCACTGTCAGCTATCAAAAACGGATCTGACCCGGTGCTGCTGGTGATGCCAGCAGATCATGTGATTACCGATGTGGCCGCCTTCCAAAAAGTCGTCAGTGCAGGTGCTGTGCTGGCCGACCAAGGGGCCGTGGTTACTTTTGGCATCACACCGGATGCGCCAGAAACCGGCTACGGCTACATCCAGGCGGGTGCACCCTATGGCGAGGCCGACACCGCCCGTCTGATTGCCCGCTTTGTGGAAAAACCCAACCTGGCGACCGCGCAAATTTACCTGGCCGAGGGCAGCTACTCCTGGAACAGTGGCCTGTTCATGATGCGTGCCTCGGTCTGGTTGTCTGCCATGGGCATCTGCCGTGCCGACATTCTGGCCACCTGCCAGGCCGCCTGGGAACAAGGCCAAACCGATGGAGAGTTTGTGCGGGTAGACAAGACCACCTTCACCCAATGTCCCAGCGACTCGATTGACTACGCGGTGATGGAGCGACTTGCCAGTGGTTCAGGCCAAGACACCATCACCTTGCCACCAGGTGTGGTACTGCCCTTGAGTGCTGGCTGGTCTGACGTGGGGGCCTGGGATGCCTTGTGGCAAGTGTTGCCCAAGGATGAACGTGGCAACGTGTCGCAGGGTGATGTGCTGCTGCAGGACTGTGAAAACACCCTGGTATTGTCCGAAGGGCGCCTGATTGCCTGCGTGGGGGTGAGTGATCTGGTGGTGGTGGAAACTGCCGATGCGATTTTGGTGTCGCACAAGGACAAGACCCAGGATGTGAAAAAGATTGTGGACACCCTCAAGGCGCAAGGCCGCTCTGAGGGGAGTATTCACCGCAAGGTGTTCCGGCCCTGGGGCTGGTATGACGGGGTGGATGCGGGTGAGCGCTTTCAGGTCAAGCGCATTGTGGTCAAACCGGGTGGCACGCTGTCCTTACAAATGCACCACCACCGGGCTGAGCACTGGATTGTGGTGAGTGGTACGGCTCGGGTGACCTGCGGCGACAAGAGCTTTTTGCTGTCGGAGAACCAGTCCACCTTTATTCCCTTGGGAACCACCCATCGGCTGGAAAACCCTGGGCGGGTAGCCCTTGAAATGATCGAGGTGCAGTCCGGCTCTTACCTGGGGGAGGATGACATCGTGCGCTTTGAGGATGTGTATGGGCGCTGAGGCCTGAAACTTTATATCTGCCTTGATTCAAAACACATTTTTGTTTTGAATCAAGGCCACTGGGGTCAGAAAAATGATTTTCAGATCCATCCAGACGGACCAGTGCTCAAGGTAATAAATATCGTTGTGACTTTTCGAAATCGTTGCGACGTTTTCGGAATAATTGCGACAAAATAGCTCAAAAATCCCAGAAGATTGGGACATCCCTGCATTGCACGGATGTCCCTTCTTATTTTGGAGTTTGAGATGCGATTACCTTTTAACTTCGAATTAGCTCGCGCAACCAAGCAAGTCAGTCTTAAAAATGTCTTTGAGAATGATTCAAGAACATTAATGGTTTGGCTTCACACGCACATCACCAAAAATAACAGAGCCCACTCGCAGCCGAATGTCAGGGTTGCTTTCCGGGAGGTTTCATCTAGTGAACTGTCTGATTACATTGTGTACAAAGATGCCCCGATCACAGCATTAGGTCAACTTCGCATTGGCGGTGTTTGGAAAGATGGTTTTTGTCGCTCTCAAGCAGTTTTCAAAGAAGCTAACTTTGAAGTTAATTTTTCAGAAGATGGTTGGAGATTTACATCTTTTAGCAAAAAAGAAAACCCACCGTATGACTGGAAAAGCTACCCCCTAGACTACCAGCTAGACAAAAACCAATTTCTTGAGTTCACCTTAAAAGGTGGCCGCAGGCTTGTAGTTCCGTGTCTTGAATTTTTTCTATCGCTGTTACGGGCGATCAGCAGAGATCAAGCGTGTACTAACAACTTATCCCTGGTATGGATCAAATGAGTCGCATTTAAGCAAACTTTATGCGGAACTAGGCGAGCTTGAGGAAGTGAACAAGTGGAAGGTCAAGTTGAGAAAAAAGGTTGGTTCTGGATGACGTGCTTCTTTTGGCGCATGCAAAGTACGAACCGTACACCGAGCGAGTCTTACGAAGAATTTATAGCCAAATCGAGTCAAGTCACGATGCAAGGTATGCGCCTAATGTCTTCCTAGAAATACAACCCTGGCATCAGGGTAAAGCAACACTCAAAGTTAGGGGGGATTCAGCTTAATGATGGTTCATTTCTCGCATTGCAAATCGTTGGATGCAGTGACCCAGAGGGAAAAGCAATCGAACGTGACAGAGAAGAATTGCAGAAATTTGATGGCTTTGACATTGACGGTTCGGGTGGTGATGTCCAGGCAGGCGGTCATGTTCGCAGATTTAAAAAAAACACCATTCATTGTTGACCTGACAGGGGGGTGAAGAGCCAGATTTTGGTAGTGGCTCCACGGAAATTTTGGACACCGAATTTGAAGTGGTTGGCAAGCGGCGGGTTGTGATAGATGTCAGGCGAGATCGTGCAAAAAAGTGGCGCGGGACAGAGAGGTGGAAGTAGTGTCACACCGCCATCGGTTGTTTCTGGAGGCGATCCCTATGGCCGTGGAAAAGGTGTTGGACAAGCCTTAATTCATGCAAAGCAGGTGATGGAGTCCCATGGCATGTTGAGGGACATGTGGAATGCGATGTTGTACTTAAAGCAGCAATATCCAACGAAGATTCAGTCTGTTGAGTGGTTTACTTTTGAGTCAGGGTTTTGTAAAGACCTGGAACCAGAACTTATTGCATTGACTCCATATAAGGATGATGACGAGACAGTTGATACCAAAACACGTCACTGGCTGTACCTTGACGTTGACAGGAAAGTGCCCCGTGGCGTCTTTGTTGCGAGATTGAGAGTTGGGTTCAAAACTGTTTTTATCGTTGAAATTCAACGACGCACCCGTCAAAAGCAAGACGATGTTGGAGTGACAAAAGAGTCAGAAGAGGCATTCAAAGGGTTAGCCTTTATTTTGGACGAAGAGCCGACACTTGAAAAAGTCTTGGTCACGTTGCTGTCTGAAATTAGAGCGGTTCGAGGGGTCATTCGGAATATCACAGGGGAAATTTCGGGTAAGGCGCTCACGTTTAGCCATAAGTCATCGGGTAGCGATGAAATATCTTGCCAGGCTGCGGCTGTTAACGCGCTTGGGAAAATGGGGATACGCCTTGATTAAAGGCAGCCCATTTTGGAGATTTGCGCAATGAATTCCCGCAAGCGAAAACGGGCTATTTCAGTAATTACGATTGGTGGTTTACTGCTGGATTCCCTGGAATTATTTGCCTCAAACTTTGACAAAATAGAACTGATGCTTCTGTCTTTGGGGTTTGTATTTTGTGGCGCAGTTGCGTTCAGATTTCAACAACAACGGGCGCATCGGCAATTAGATTTGAGGTGTGATTCAGCGTTGTGGTGAAATTTTTCCGTGGTTTTGGAGCCAAATCCGGCTGAATGGCCCCCACAGTTTTTGTGGGGGGTCAGATCCCTTTCTAGCGGCTACGTGGCGGATTATTTCCACGCCCCCCCCCCGCCCGACGGTACATTTGGAACTCGACTCGGCCAATTTGGGTTGTTAGAAAGAATATTAGACTTCAGCACTGAACGGTTCATGTTGCTCTCCATTAATTTGGTAATCAACGAGATATGTATCTCGGCGTGAAGAACTTTTCTCCACAAGCAGCATTTTTTTCGAACTTGGCAATCTCAAAGTTCCGTGAAATGGAAAATTCGGTCATGACGACCTTTTTTTGATGCGCTGGCAGTAAATGGCAAGACCGTTTCTGAAAGGCTCGCGCCAGACTTCTGGCCGGTCACGCTTCTCCGTGAAATGGCTCTTTTCAAAGATGCACTCGGGCTAACGCCTAACGTCGCGGCTAATCCAAGTACAGACTTTTTTGTTTCGCTTATTGACACCCTACAGATCGCACCGAGCCTTTTTTTCGTGCAATGGCCGGGGAAGAATTCAAAAACTTGGAGAACTTGCTGCTGGGCAATTCTGTAACAAGACTTCGGACGATCCAGGATTTATCAAAAAAAACTGGGGCTCCCAGGAGAGTTCTTGAGATCACTTGCCGGTGTTGGGAATAACAAAGAGTTGTACCCCGAGGCACTGCGGGCGTTCAGGATTGTTGAAGGCTTGCCATTTCTCATATTTAGATCACTTATGTCACACAGGGTGAATTGTCCCCATTGCGGAGCAAATCTACTATCCGATGAAGACCCATGGTGGCAAGTTCAAACCATACGTTGGAATCGACCGGAATACATGTTTGCGGAGCGACTGCTACAAGCCGTCGTTGGGGGGATTTCTCGGGCATGTATTGTTGTTCCGATCTAATGAAATTCGGACATTTGATTTGGAAATAGGTTCAATGGTTTCCCGAACCAGACATCCTATGGCGAATTGGCTGTGCGAAGTGATGAAGGGGTTTGGCAGCAAGGATTACTACGAGTTAGCAAATCACTTGCCGCTAAATGATGCAGCCCCGATCACGCAGGCTCGTATAAGGAAATGGGCCGCAGGCGCTGACCTAATGCCACTCGAAATATCAAAATTGATATTGTCGTGCCAGACGCAGAATAAATTGCTAAGTCGCCAACTCGTTGTTGCAAGATCATTTGCATTTGTTGAAGACTTTTTAATGGCGGCAACTAGCGTCGAACCTGTACCTGACAGTAAGCGGAAGGTGCGAGAAATTGTGTTCAAGCGTGTACAGAACTTGGCTCAAAAGGTTCAACTTCGAATCAACCCAAATCTGGTTGTTTCTCCTATCAAGATTCTGTCTTAGGAATGCATTCTGGATTCGTCCCGGCATGATTGCCGAGGTGACTTGTGAAACTAGGAATGTTTCAAGCTTCAACAAATTCTGTTGCTAGTTTGCCAATGACCATTTGTCCACACCGCGTTCAATCAACTCACTCTTGTTTGCAAGAAAGAGTTGGTGTGCTTTCGGGTTTTCAGTGGCCTTGTCGGTGAAATCAACGTGCCAATGTCTAAGAAAGTAGCCGACCAAGCATGCTTTGAGTTCAACCAGTTTGACTCCGTTTTGCATTTCGTAGTCGAACGCAGTAGTTTTCGGGAATTCGGATTTTGGGTGTGGCACAAGTTTTATTTGAACTAGTGTGTTCCATTCCGCGTCATCCTTCAAACTTTTTTGTTGACGCAGACCCCTCAGTTGCCGACTCAAAACGTGTCAGGTTGAAGTCTTTGATTTTGTCGTCCAAATGATCAAAGCAGCGTACATGCCAGCGTAATCCATCATTTACCAAAGCCAAAGGCGAGAGCTGACGCTCCTTATTTCCGCTTGTGTGGGACCAGTACATTGCAGACATTGTCCGCTTGCGGTGAATACATCTAGTAATCGTTGCGACAAGTGGCAAAGAGAGCGCTCGTTTGATGTCACAGTTGATCCAGCTGGGAAGCTTTTTTCCCATGCTCTGAATCTAAAGCAATAGCCCGTGCGCCCGCAAGTGCGTGTAGAGCTTGTTCAATGTCGTGGCTGAAATGGTGCGAAAAAATCTGACAGCACATAGCACTTACGCTTTAGGTCATAACGTAATGTGTTGGGAGAAAGCTCTGCATAGCGCGAAAGGTCTTTTGTTGCAGCCGGTTCACTGATGCCGAACCTGACGACAAGGTCTTTACGACTTACTTGGCCTGTAAACAGTGCCAAAAAACTCCAGGTAAAACAAGCGTTCATCCTGAATGTCATGCACTTGTTTGTTCATGCTTGATCCTTTTAAAGCTTTTTATTGTACTTGTCATGCGAAAATGTATAACGTGATAAAAAAACAACATGGTCATAAATAGTATTGCAATAAGCCGATTTTCAGTTACATTACGGATCAACAAATGAATCTTGTTGGTTGCGGGTCGTTGCCCTTGTCTTCGGGTGAATGCAAGTTCACTTGCATGTCACCAGCTTTTATAGGAATCAATGTCATGAGCAACGGCCAATCAGAGCAACCATGCTGTGACTGCGGCACATGACAACAAAGGATCTTGGTATGGTTGAAAGCATTTTTTTTATTTCTGATTAATCCGCCAAGCAGACTGCGAATGTGCGGCGCACTATTGAGTGGTGTAAGTACAGGGCTCATCGTGATTGGTCTGTATTTGCGAATTGGGATCGTCGCAGCAGACATTATTCGCAGTAAAGCCAAGATCGATGGAGGTGATATGACACTTGCCAGTTTGTATCCGGGGCTTCCCACTTGGTGCATACCTGAATCACCATCTGCATTTTTTTATGCTGCTCGTGCTTTTTTGTTGTGGCGTTTACGCACAGTTGGTCGCCAAAAAAGTTCAATAAGTATCTTTGAAGGGA
The DNA here is from genome assembly GCF_019973615.1 of Rhodoferax lithotrophicus. Classification (GTDB taxonomy): domain Bacteria; phylum Pseudomonadota; class Gammaproteobacteria; order Burkholderiales; family Burkholderiaceae_C; genus Rhodoferax; species Rhodoferax lithotrophicus. Next base: position 2,187,784 of record NZ_AP024238.1, read on the forward strand.
TCAAGTCATGAGTCCAAATACACGTGCATGCATTGTGTTTGTTACAGGCAAGGTCATTGGTGGTTCAGTGTGTTTGCATATTGCCCAGGGCTGGTAAATTAACAAAACGGGAACAACTTTGGCTTCAAATCATGAATATGCGGTAATCGGCCATAGCCGCGCGACGGTCGGACGATTCCTCGGCATCGCGGCAGGACTGGCCAGTTCAGGTTTGGCTGTTGGAATCGCCACCGGGATAACTTATGCAGAAAGTTGGGGATTTCTAGATGCCCGCGCATATTGGAAATTGCCACTAACAGCTGCAATTTTCTACACCTTGGGTCACTTGGCTTTTGATAAGTGGGCCTGGCGAACCTGGTTGGTTCATCGCATTCTGGCTATTCCTGACTTGCGTGGTAAATGGGACTGTGTCGGTGAAACTATTGATCCCGATACCGGAGCAATAAAGTACAACTGGACTGCGGAAGTCACGATTTCGCAAGGCTGGGAAAAGATCAGGATTTACTCCCAAACGGAACATTCGCGTTCTCGGAGTGTTGCCGCGTCTATCGTGGTGGAAGAAGATGTCGGCTATATCCTGATGTACAGCTACCGCAACGAACCGCGTCCTGGTGAACCCGAACTGAAGGCTCACCACGGCTATGCCGAATGGCACATCGCTGCTGATGGGTCTTCCGCTGATGCAACCTACTTCAACGGTGGAGGTCGCTATACAGGTGGCCGCATGAAACTTACAAGGAAAACACGTGGCGACTGACTACTCAAACCGCATCGGCCGCGTTAACGCCCGGCGCAACAACACCGCTGTTGCGAGTCTTAGTAAAAGTGCTTCGTTCGCTGAGGATAGTGCTTTCCGGGATTTCGTGACCGAAGGCTATCGGAATAAGACGAGATCCAAGAATTTTCAGTACGCCTTGGTGTCCATGCAGGAAGTTGAAGCGCAATACACAGCCATCAGCTATCGCGAGGCCGAAAGAGTTGCGAAGCAAATTGATTCAGGACTTCTGAGACTCGGAAAGACGGTGACAGTCGAACTCCAAGGATCGCTGCCATTGAACGTGCATTTGAGGCGCGTGAGCGATGTCGATATGCTCGTATGGCCGTGGAGATTCTTCGTCTTTGATAGCTCTGGGGTTTCCGCCCCCAACTACACCATCAGCACGAGCAATGCTGCTTCTGAAATAACCTCCCTGCGTTCCGAGTGCTGCTCGGTGATTCGATCTGCATTTCCTGCCGCGAAGGTTGACGATTCTGGGGCAAAGTGCATCACGGTGTCGGAGGGCTCTCTTCTCCGTGAGATTGATGTTGTTCCATCTGTTTTGTACAAGACGGCGACCCATCAAAGAACGAACAATGACGATGACAGAGGTGTTCAAATCTACGACAAAAAGGCGAATGAACTTATCACGAACTACCCCTTTAAAGTGCGAGCCTTGATCAATGCGAAGGAGGTGCGTACTGGCGGCGGTTGCAAAAAAGGCCATTCGCTTGCTAAAAAAACATGAAAGAGGATTCCGATACTTCGATTGCACTGTCCAGCTTCAACATCATGTCTCTGGTCTATGCCATGCAAGATTCCGACCTAGTGCACTTGTCATACTGCGAGGGCAAGATCGTCGCCTCGTTGCAAAACTGGTTTTACACACTTGCGCATGACGAAAATCGTTTGAGAGGACTGGACACTGTAGACGGAAGTAGGAAGATCGTGCAGTCCGCGGCTGATGTCACTGCGGTCTCGCAAATGGCGGATGAGTTGAACACGCTGGTGTTGCTGATAGCGCAGGAATTGCAGCCCGATATCCCGACCAGCTTTCCTGCGTGGCGCGCCAAGGTTGAAAGCGAGTTCTTGATTTAGCCCGCATGCTTCACGTCATTAAATTTTTTGGACTTTTTTTTGAAAAGTGAAACTAATGATCTGTTTCCCCCCTAGAGGTGTCGAGAGAACAAATTTACCCTGGCATAAACCCTTAGGTGGCTTGATGCCAAGCCAACATGCTGTCTAGCAGGTCATCAACGTAGACCAGGTCGGAAATCACCAAGACCCAATCGGCATGTCAAGTCACATCCGAGCATGGCGTACAAGAGGTGAGGCTTAAGTTCGTACTATTGGGCGCATAGTCGATGCCTTCATGGCATAGCACGCATTGGTTCGCTGGTACTCGTGTTCGTACAACTCCAATAACGCAACCAGCTTGTCAATGTTGGTAAGAAATTCCTCCTTGATGAGGCACGGGTTCTCAGAGAACATTCGCAACGCCGTGTCAGCCACATCTAATTTACCCGCCCAGCGAGCCCATCCTTTGACCTCGCAATAAGCCAGCAAGGCCAGTCGCCCAAGCTGGTCGTGTTTGCGTGCAAAGTGCATATCTGCGAGCAAGTCTTCAAGCCTTAGCTGGGTATCAATGATTTGATTATGTTGCAGTGCAGCATGCAACTCTGTGCTTGCGTTAATCTGACGACGTGCTTGCTGTTTCAACTTTTGAGCAAAATGGAGGGGCCGGTAAATACCGGCCCCTCCATAGTCATAACTCCAATTGTTTATTTGGTGTCAGAAGCAGCAGGTGCTGCCTTGTCTGCTTTCTTCGTGGAAGCGGCCTTATGCACCTTCTTTGCCGTGTGTGCTGGTTTTGAAGCCGCGTCTGTCGGTGTGACTGCCGCAGCATCTTTTGCCTTGGGTTCTTCTACTTTCTTAACCGTATGCTTGGTGGTCACTTTGACCGCTGGTGCGTTCATAGCAGCAGGGGTGGTCGGAACTGCATCTTTGGGGGGCTGCAGGAGCCTGGGCAAACGAGACAGCAGCAACGCTGGTAAACAAAGCAGTAGCGATCAGATTTTTTGATAATTGACATGGTTAAAACTCACTCATAAAGCGACAGTTGCATTTGCTCCAACTGTCATAAGCGAGCCAGAATTTCGTTCCAGCTTGTACCTACAACGGCGTGTGAATGCTTGCGTTGACGCGTGATACACACCCTTACAAACAGTGACAGAGTAGACACACAGCAGATTGTTTGATGGGCATCTCAGAAATTTATCAATGAAGGTTTTGACCTACCCATTGCTAGATGCGGCAATGGTTATACGACCATTCCTAGCTAGCCGGAACAGGCACCAACCGCCGCTTCTTCACGATGACCACCGGTGGCGGCGTATCTTTTCGGGTCTCCTTCCAAAGCGACTCTCGTGAATCCCCTCTCGAAAACCTCGGGCTGAACTCCTTGGGCGCATTGGCCACCGCCTTGGCGATGTCTTTGGTCTTGAGCGGTGTCAGGTGGTCACCAACCACTTGCACGTACTCACCTGCATCAGTCATGGCCAGGGCACCAACCTGCAGCCCCTTGCTCACGCTTCCCAGTAGCTTGAGATCACCGCCTTCGGGGCGCTCATAGGTGTACCTAGACCAGGCTGCACGGCCAAGGACGACGCGCCAAGTGGGTTTGAAAGTCTTCCGAGGTGAGCTACTGTCAGAGGTAGCTGTTCCGGGGTAAAGCTGAGCTTGCATTGAGATAGGATTTGAAGGCAATCGCAATCATATTGTCTGTGATGCTGCCATGTGCGAAAGCCAGGTTCAGCATGTATTTTGTTGGTAACGATTCCTCATAACGTTAACGATTCGGCGGGCTGAGGTCAAGGTCAGATGGCGTTTTAGGACGGCTAACGTATCCAGTGTGGGCCGACTGCTCTTTCCGAGAGCGATGCGGAAAACTCTTGGTGGAGTGCCACCGATAGGAACCTACCAGGCGGTCATTTCGCTGGTGGCTTCGACTGGTGATGGGCCGGTGAAAATTGTTCCTCAAATTATCTATCTCGCTCCAATGTCGGCTGCCACTAACGAGGCTGGATCAAGAATTGGGCACACTTGCAGATGCAGCCAAAGGTGCAGCAGATCGAGCGGACTCTGCAATTGACGGCGCGATGGCTTTCATTGCAGCAAGCAACAAGCGCATTGCCAGCATTGACGATCTGATTGCGGACGATTAAGTCACCCCCTAGGCTGCACCCCCGGCAAGAATTCAATCCCGGTTCGCTTGACCAATTCTCCATAGCTGATGGGCTTTGACCCACGGGTTGAATCGTCATTCTGCTGCCAATAGGCCCATGCCCTGTTCTTGTCCTGGTCGTATACCAGCTTGAAAAGATAGGTCGGCACATGCACCCCTGACCCAATGCTGGGACTCTTTGCAATATTGGGCACAAACACCGGCCCAGTGATGACATAAATGTCACCACTAGCCCGTGCCGCATATTTGCGGGTAGCCGCCTCGACCGACTTTGCCCAAACGCCTCGGTTATGTTCGGGGGCTTGAGGCACCATATTGGCCAGAGAAAAGCTCTGTGCCATGGCCTGCGCAGTAGGCATATCGCCCGCTGGTGCCATGTGACCACGATCAAACCCACTGTCCTTGTAATCGTCCAATTCCGCTCTTTCCGCCGCACGCAGTCGTGCATCGGCAAAGAAACGGTTCGTGCGTTTTTCATGCGCGTCCATGACGGAGGAACGGTTCAACTTTTCGGCTACGAACACCGGGGTTTTGCTTTCCCCGGAGTGCAGCACTGCAAAAGCGTCGTAACACAAGGCCCGATCTGTGGGATGCTGTGTAAGCGATGGTGGCTTTGCATGTGCGAAAAACTGCAAACACGCTGAAAAATTCTCGGCAGCATGGCTGACTGTGGCCGATGTAAAAAGGAGTGCAGCAATGGCTGGACGGTAAAAATGATGCATGCGTAGACTTGCTGGAAAAAGGTAAAGGGCTGTTCATTGAGCACCACCGAATTGGGAAGTCCATTCGTGGCTCTGAACGTTGAATGTCTGAAAGTGTTGCGTGTGCAGTTGTGGCTGCCACGCTAAATGGTTGGCTCAATCGTTATTAATACCTGCCCCTTTAGCGCGCTTGCACTCCTTTTGTGGCACGACGTGGGAGTAATGGACGAACTTATGAGGTCAGGATCTCAGTAATAATTCCGCTTCCGCTTCGTATCAATGCATTACAGCCTATTGGGGGATTTCTCGAAAGCCAAAAAGAAAGCCGATGCCGATGCATCCAGTTTTCCCACTCCAGAAGTTAAGATATGACGTATCAACTTCATGTTACTCGTCGAAGCTAAATTCGTAGCCTTAATATAAAGATCGGGTGAAAAAAAATTAAATGCGTTTAACTGCACAATTAAAGATTACTGCGCTGCTCCTGATTTCAATATTACTGACCGCGTGTGGCGGTGGAAGTAGCGCTTCGACAACTGGTACCCTGAGCGGTGTTGCAGCAGTCGGTACGCCAATTGTTGGTGGGAACATCAGCGTTATTTGCGTATCAGGTAGTGAGCTTACACCCACCACAACGGACAGCAATGGCTTTTATTCAGTCACCCTCTACGGTCAAGCCCTACCCTGTGCGGTACAGGTAGCTGGTGGCACTATTAACGGTGCCGCCAACACCACGCCTTACCAATCCATTGCTACCACAGTAGGCACTGTGAACATTACTCCTCTCACTGATCTGCTGGTTGCTAATCTGACAGGTTCGGCAACCCCCCAGCACATGGTTCACTAGGTTGGACAGCACACCATTCACAGGAAGATGGACAGGTAATTACAATGGAAGTCCTCTTGTTTTTTTATATTAATCAGACGGGAAGCTCTATTGCTATCATCGGTAATAACCCAACTGCAGGAATTACGTATAGTGGTACAGTAAGTGGGAATATTCTTTCAGTTAATGAGTATCTTAACAATACTCCATTTGCCACTCTGACATTCACATTAACCAACAGCACGACTATCAATGCCGTTATAACTAGCAGCAATCCACCTCCAGGGTATACCGCTGCAGCGCTAGGATCAGCCATCACCCTCACTGGTGACGGAAACGCACAACTCATCGATATCACCCAAACGCAAGTGAACACGGCTCTCGGCTACTTGAGTACCGCCCTACCCGCACTAACCTCGCTCAGCGTCACTAACCCGATCACCACGGCATTCACGCCCACCTCGGGCAACGTGAGTGATGATATGTTGACCGCTTTGGCAAGCACAGGTGTCGCATACACATCGCTGCTGAGCAAGGTATCTGGATCACTGCTGAGCAATGTATCTGGAAATCAGGAGCAAAGGATACAAGACCTGATCGATAGCTTCGCCAATGTAAGCGGCAGAAGTTTCACCGCCGAGCAGCGATCTTTGCTTTCCAGTGGGGTGAAAGCGCTTTTACAGATCAGTGAGGACGCTGCCAACCGAAACGACCTGGCCCTGGTCGAGAGAAACATCGACCTGTTCCTCGATAATGTGCAACAGGTGTTGCAGATCAACTTCAGCAGTAATGACAAGCGCCTGCTGACGCGGGGGGCTGGTACGTCTCTGTGGGTATTTAGGATAGCGCACGCCAGCGCCGGTGGCTCCGGTGGCTCCGGTGATCAGCACGGCATTTACCCACTCACCCAGAGCCAGACTCATCACAGCGTTGCGCTCCAGGCCCCACAAGTTCGACACTTCCTGAGTGTAAGTGGTCGGGCCTGAAATACGCGTAACCCGTTGTAAACGTTGAATAAATTAGCGAAAATGTCCGCCAAATCCCTCAAGAAACGTTAATAGTGGAGATAATTTCTGAGAGATTTGACATGCAGTCCGTTGACTTTTTTCCGTAGCCGAATTGATGCCATGATCAACTTGAGTGACCCGCTGGCGGTGTTATCCACCCGGCTGCCTTGGCAGCCAAATTAAAACCGCCATAGCGGCAAAATTTGAGAGGGAGAATCGCAGCGGTCAAATCCTCAAATCTGAAGACATGTTCGGCACAAGCGAAGTTGTTGTCGCAGCTGGGCGCTCTAACGCCGGTCGCCCCAAACTGCCCATTCGCCTCATGGTCAGTCTGCTGTACCTCAAGAACTGGAGGTGCTGGGGTGCCCCACCGAAATTGCTTGTCTGAGCTCACGCTCAGCAGCCCTGTTTAACGTGATATCTCATCGGGCAACCGATGGAGTCAATTCGGGGTACGAGTCGGTGAAGGCGCGCCAAGTTAGATATCGGGGTGGCAGCCCCAAAAGAATTTTCTCGGCATCTACCTCGGCACCTCCACTCTCAAGTTTCTTTCATCATCCGGGGCATCGGCCTGGATTCATGAAAGTTAGAACGTCATCCATGGCGATTCATGCATGAGCGACTGCCAAATCGTCCAGACATGTGGTGTAGCCAGGGGTACGCCGTTCCTGTTTCATGCTCCATGCACGCCGATCACCGGCTAAACCCGCACTGGCCAACAGAATCGTTCCTCTTCCGTAGCGTTGGTTGAGGTCGTCCAGGGTGCTCATTAAACGGCTACGGTCATGCGAACCATCATCCTCCAGCGCCAATTCCTGCTGTTGCACCGTGTCAGGTTGGAGATCAAGCAACATCACACCGGCCTTGGCCAACTTGAACCCACGCCGGTAAATTGCAGCCAACCCTGTCAAGGCTGCCTCCACAATGATCGCCGTGTCCGCACTTGGTCGTCGCAGGGGTATGGTCACTGACCGGCTGTACTGTTCTTCCCGGCGAAAGGGGCTGGTGCGGATAAAACACAGCACCTGACCGGCCAGACTGCTTTGTTTGCGCAGCTTCTGAGCAGCACGACTGGCAAACTCGGTCACCGCTTCACTCAGATCGGCCAACTCCGTAACTGGGTGACCAAAAGAACGGGTACAGGCGATTTCCTGTTTCGGTTGGGGGGGGAGTGTTCCAACTCCACGCAGTTGATGCCCTGCAACTCCCGCACGGTACGCTCCAGCACCACCGACCAGCGGCGCTTGACCATGGCCGGATCAAGACGCACCAAGTCCAACACCGTTTTCACACCACCGTCTATGAGCTGCTTGGATATTTGCCGACCAATACCCCACACTTCATTGACCGGCGTGGCAGCAAACACCGCATCCAGTTCACTCGGAGTCAGCACCGCCAGATTACAGACCTGTGCCAACTGTTCTGGGTAACTGCCGGGCTTGCGTTCGGCAGACTTGGCAACATGGTTGGCCAGCTTTGCCAGTGTTTTGGTAGAGCCGATTCCGATCCCACAGGGTATACCGACCCATTGAAGGATGCGGCTGCGGATTTTGTGGCTGCGCTCGGTGAGATTTCCCGCAACATCGCTCAGGTCAATGAAGCTTTCATCAATGGAGTAGATTTCCTGATGTGGCCCAAGACCGGCGGCCAGACTCATCATGCGGTCGCTCAGATCACCGTAGAGGGCAAAGTTGGCAGACAGCGCTACCAGGCCGTCTGTTTCTGCTAGGTGTTTGATCTTGAACCAAGGAGCTCCCATGGTAATTCCCAGGGCCTTGGCTTCATTGCTGCGGGAGATGGCACAACCATCGTTATTGCTAAGTACGCACACAGGCAGGCCATTAAGACTGGGACGAAACACCCGCTCACAGCTCACATAAAAGTTGTTGCCATCCACCAGTGCATACATGATCACTCAAACCTTGAACTGTTTGATACTGCTGGTGACCACGCCCCAGACTTCAAGGGTTTGACCTTCCTTGGGAACAATGTCTGCGAAAGTTGGGTTGGCCGCCCTGAGCTTGATTCGACCCGCTCTCTGGTACAGGCATTTGGCTGTGAAGTCACCATCCACCACCGCCACGACAATATGGTTGTGGCGGGGCTTTATGGCCTTGTCGACCACCAGGATATCGTTGTCGAAGATGCCCACACCCTCCATGGACGTGCCTCTGGCGCGCAAAAAATAGGTGGCCTGCGCATGAACAATCAGCATCTGAGTCAGGTCGATCCGTTGCGCCCCCCAGGTCTTCAGCGGGAGACGGAAAACCCGCACACACCCGGTTACTGATCAACAACGCTAATAGGGGAGCACTGATACGGGTACTGGAATGTCGGCAATCAATGTACTGTTCATACATCCAGTATAGTTGCGATAAGCCATTTCACCAGCCTTAACGCTACGATTCACCTATGTGCAGCCACTACCAAGCCCTGAAAGAGAGCACACGCTATCAAAGCCACTTTGGCGTGATGCCGCCACCGGAACCCGGCAAACTTGATCTATGGCCGGGGTACTTGGGAAGTTCTATTCGCCGCCATCCACACGCAGACTTGGGTGATGATGCTGTGCCGAAATATGAAGCGCTCAATGGCCTGTTTGGTTTAGTGCCACACTGGGCGACTGACACCCAGATCAGCCGTAACTGCGGAATGACACTGGACCCTCCACTTTGTGCCACTTAACTTTCCACTCAGTGTCGATGCTTAAAAGGTTTTGAACTTTGATCGCCAAGTTTTGAACTCACACAAAGCCTTCTTGCATGTTTCATTTGAATACGGCAGAATGCCGTATATAAACCAAGGAGCCTTTATGTCAGCAACCGCAACCACCGCACGTCTTGAGGCACGTATCAGCTTTGATCTCCATGCCACTCTCAAGCGTGCGGCTGAACTTCAGGGGGCGCACCATGACCGACTTTGTGGTGAGTGCTGTCCAAGAGGCTGCACAAAAAGCCATAGAACAAGCCGAGGTCATCCGTATGTCCTTGGCTGATCAGCAGTGCTTTGCCCAAGCCCTGCTCAACCCGCCTGAGCCTGCGCCCGCCATGCTTCGTGCCTTTGCGAAACGCGAAAAGCTGTTGAAGTCAGCATGATCAACCCTCCTTTTCAAGTTGTACGACTTGAAAACAGCCACGAGCGATCCCCGTTTCATAGTGGGTCAGAATCACTGGACAGCTATCTCAAACAACAAGTTTCACAGGACGTTCGCCGCCGAGTGACGGCTTGCTACGTTGCGCTGACCGCCAATCAGCGAATTTCGGGCTACTACACACTGGCATCGGCCAGCGTTTTGCTTTCGGACTTGCCGATAGCATTGAGCAAAAGGTTGCCGCGCTATCCAACGGTTCCTGCGATACGAATGGGGCGATTGGCCGTTGACCGTGAATTTAAGGGGATCGGATTGGGTGGTGCTTTACTGGCCGACGCACTCACACGGTCATTACGCTCTGAAATTGCGGCATACGCATTGTTGGTTGATGCAAAAGACGACTCGGCAGCAGCTTTTTACAAGCATCATGGACTGGTGGAGTTACCCTGCCAACCGTTGAAGTTGTTTATACCGTTTGCCACCGTGACAGGCATTGCATCGGGGATGTAAATTCAAGACTCCGTGATACGACAGGCTGAAAGTTCAAAACTTGGTGCAATGTTTGTTCAAAATTCAGCCGAATGTTCTTTGCAATTGATTGATTTCACAAACAAGCAACTGTGCAATTTTGCGGGCATCGACAATGGCACTGAACATTCCACTAGATGCCGTTGGTCGTTCCCTCATTGGGTCGTGAACGCCGGTTTGCGCGAGAAACAGCCATCCTGGCCTCAGAAAGTCGACAGCACTCGGTAAGGCGGCAGTCCCATGGCCATGAAAAGGGGAAAGTTGAATGGCGGGAAACCCGTAAAAGGGAATGTTGGAAGGCACATCAGTGGAATGACCAATGGCGCATCATTTCTCGGGTACTGAAGAATCAACAGATTACAGGGGGGGGTCGGATTTAAAGTGCAGTGACGTTCCGCAGTAACACGTACAACGCCAGAAGTGAAACCGTTGCAGAAAAAGCCAAGTTTTAGGGATGCTTGGAGGAGGGCTCAGCACTGCATCATTCCTGCAGAGGCCATTTATGAACCAGACTTTCTTAGTCTATGACATTTGTTTGTTGAGGCTGCTGATTTGGCAGCGAACAATCGACACTGTAATCGGGCTTATATCGGGACATGTCTGCAGCGGCTTTTGCCAAAGATGGTGATGGCCTTTCTGGGGAAGGCATTTGGATTGCTTAGTGCAAACTCACACCAACGTAGACTAGGTCGGAAATCACTAAGACCGAATCAGCATGTCAAACCACATCCGAGCATGGCTTACAAGGGGTGGGACTTAAGTCCGTGCATCGCTGTCAGGAGGGGTAAACTGGGTGTGGAGAATATCAACACGGGTAGTTTCCGCAAGTGAAATTGGCCTTCAATGGGTCGCCTCAGAAAACGAAATAAGGTACGCGAAGACCCAACCTGGCGAGTCAAATCTCGTTCATCAATGTTGACATGCACTCTTGCTCCGGTGATTAATCATTGCTCGTTTTGGTAAAGGGTACGGTTTGGGCTTTATGGTTCTCAATCTCGTGAAAGTGAACCGCATTGCGTCCAGCATCCTTGGATCGGTACATGGCTGAATCGGCCCATTTAAGAATATTGTCGTACGTGGCTTCATCACCAAGAAAAACCGTGCCACCGATGCTTGCTGAACTTCGATGTTCTATGATCGTCTGCGTCAATGCGTCATGGCTGATATTCAATAGGTAGGGTGCCAAAAGGCTCTCGCGTATTTTCTCGGCAATCATGGAAGCATGTGCAAGGGCCATTCGCTTATCTGAGCCCAAATCATTCAGCAACACCACAAACTCGTCACCGCCAAAACGAGCCACAGTGTCAATTTCGCGCACACAACTCACCAAGCGTCTGGCTGCCTCCTTGAGAAGGAGATCTCCGACCAAATGACCTTGTGTGTCATTGAGTGACTTGAAGTTGTCCAAATCAAGAATTAGCAATGCCCCATGGGAGGCTGTGCGTTGGCTGACAGCAATGCCTTGAGTCAGGCGATCATTCAGCAATCGTCGGTTGGGCAATTTGGTAAGCGCATCATAGAACGCGAGTTGGCGTATTTCTACCTCGGCCTTCTTGCGCTCGGAAATGTCGACAAAGGTGGCAATAGCACCTGTAACGATTCCGTCGGAAAGAATTGGCCTAGCCCAGTACTCCACCGGGAGCGATGTGCCATCTTTCCGCCAAAAGACATCGTCTGAACAGTGTACTGATTGGTTCTTTTGATAGGCGATATACATCCTGCATTCAGAAGCCGGATAGTGCGAACCATCCGCGTGCGAGTGGTGGATAAGTTCATGGGTATGCTTTCCCAATACTTCGTCTTGACTACCGTATCCAAGCAACCGTAAAAATGCACTGTTGGCAAAGGTACAGTCTCCATTCGAGTCAACGCCATAGGCCCCTTCGGCCATAGAGTCCAGCAGTGAAAAAAGTTTTTGATGTGACTCCTGCACTGCTGCTTCGGCTTGCTTCTGCGCCGTCACATCATCGTAGATGGCAACCACTTCACCTGAGGGTAAGCGATAGACATGGTTATCGCGCCAGTGTTGTATGTGCTGGTCGGAATAGAACGTAACCAGAAATCGCTCGGACTTTCCCGTTTTGAGCACCCGTTGCAGAACGGCAAACAGACCAAACTCTTTGACCCCAGGGAAAACCTCTGTCAATCGTTTGCCAATCACATTGGAACGATTAATTTTTTCAAGGACTTCAACCGAACGATTGATGTCCTTGAACAAAAAATCCTGGCCATCATCCACTGCTGTGTAGACTGCCACGCCACTGCTCATGTTCTGGAACAAACCATGAAATAAGGCTTCGCTATAGGCAAGCTGTTGCTGTGCCAGAAATCGCTTCGTGACATCTTGCTTCACCGCAACGAAATGGGTGATCCGGTCGTCTTCATCAACCAAAGGCGTGATCGTCATCTCTTCGTGATATTGCGATGCATCTTTGCGTCGATTAATGATTTCACCATGCCATACCTTTCTGGACAGAATGGTGTCCCATAAGGACTTATAGAAGTCGTTCCCGTGTTCACCAGACTTCAACAGATCTCTTGGGTTTTGACCAATAGCTTCTCTGGAACTGTATCCCGTGAGTTGGCTGGCTGCGTTGTTGATCCATTCAATTCGACCCGTATCGTCCGTGATGACAATCCCGTTTGCCATAGCGTTAAGCGCACTGTCCTTCAACCGCAGTTTCCTCAGTGCATCCTTGCTGGCTTTGACACTGGTCGTGATCGCCATGGCGGTCACTGACAGAATCAATATATATGTCCAATAATTATCCAGATCGGTACGGGCAACATCATTGGCAAAAAGGCCAATCTTCCGATAGACACCGAAAAGTGCCTGTATGGACACCATGAGCACAGCAAATGCAGAGCCACGTGGCCCCAATCGCAAGGAGACAAAACAAATAAAGAGGAATATCCAGTATCCTTTTGGTGTCTCGGTCAGGTATGAGCTAAACCAATTCAGAAAAACGGCTTGTCCAGCCAGAAACGTCGCGCCAAGCAAAAATAGCCCCTCTGCACGGATAGCGGCCGTGGGACGCATCGACGTATCTGTCCGCCACGCCAAAATCAAAGGCGTGATCAGCACCACGCCGAGCGTATCTCCCATCCACCAAATAACGACACTGCTTTTCAGGTTAGCCGGGCTGATGATGTCAGCCAATAGCAAAGACAAAGGGCCAATGATGGCTCCAGCAAGGCAGGCCAGGCTTGCCCATCCAATGAAGCGAAGATAGCTGGTCAGTGAGTCAAAGAACTTAGTGGTGTAATCGTTGCGTACCAATAGCCACCATCCCAACAGTGCCTCCAGTACATTGGCAAGGGTAATTCCGACGATTGCCCACAGTGAATCGTTCGAGAGTGCATTCAAGAGTAACGATCCCCAAAAAAAACGCCACTCAAATAGCGCTTGCCACCAAGCAACACTGCCGCCAGTGCTAAACCGCTACCTGGCCAGAAGATACTGACGATACCGTGATTGATGATGTAATGGTGAACAGCACGACCCAGCAGTAAATAGAGTGCAGCAACTGAGAACTGCCATAGCCACTCGTTTTGGTCACTTTTTTTGGTTTGACTTGTTGTCTGGCATGATGTTGCGAGAGATTGTGCCAACGCTTCTTTTGAGTTTTCATTGGCATTTTGGTCGTTTTTTCGCCGTTTTGTAGTTGATAAATATCTTGTTTATCGAGACTTTATTGACAAAAGGCAGGGTCTGATTGGCATGTCGCCATTTGGTGCCTCAGCACTTGGTCGAAACGTTGCAAGGCAAATACTGCGCCAAGGCATCATCATGGCCAGACATATATGTTTGACCAGGAAGGTAATGCGTTCGTGCAACAAAACTCGTGGCATTACAGAAACTTTAAAAGGTGTTCGATTTTCACTTTCAACATGGAAATGTTGGGTGGTTTGACAATGTATCCTGCAATCCCCAAAGGGATCATTTCATTGAGTTTGTCGCTACTGTCGTCAGCACTCATCATCAAAACCGGAGTTTTACGAATTTCAGTCACCGGGTGTTTTCGTAAGTTGCGTACGAAATCAAACCCATTCATGGGTGACATGTGAATATCAGACAGGATGACATTGGGCTTTGCACTGATGGCCAATGCCAATCCAGTGACACCATTGCCAGCTTCCATGATTTGACCCACACCCATACGCTTAAGCATATTGACAACATACGATGTCATGACGGGATCGTCATCAATCACCATGACTTTTGCTTCACCCAACTTCATTATTTATCCTTGTTTTTCTGAAATTTATCCATACGACATACACCAACTGACCGCCTCAAAAAAACGTTGGCATCATTGCCCTATTGATAGGCTGACCTAATAACGGTTTCTGTGAGTAGCCTGTTCCTCTTTTCAACTGTTTCCTGTGCACGGAAACGAACTCAACCGAGTTTGTGAATTTGGGTTATGCTGCAGTGCAACATTTTAATACTATGACGAGTATCACCGCGAAGATGAGCACTGGTCTAAAACTGTAGGTCAACAACCCAGAGGAGAATTCGATGAACCTTCAAGACACGGTGGCACTGATGTTTCCACTGGGCGTTGTCGCGCAAAGCATTCCTGACAACAGCAGTTTCTTTGAGGTGAACGAAATTCCTGCACGCTCTGTTCCCCAAAACTGTGCCATGCTTGCCACTGGTGAGTTTCAGTATTCACGTGACCAGGATTGCACAGGCAGTTTTTTGGTACAAGCTGAGGAACATGTATTTTTTCATACGCATATATTCCACCCGTTCAGGCGGTTGGCATGCCGAGGTGGTGGTACGTTCGGGTTTTGATCCAGGGACAAAACCGCGGGCGAACTGATCTTCGGTGCAAGCACAAACGTATCCCATTCGCTTCTCCATGCGTACGAAGCGGGTGGTTTTTTCCAGTGAAAGTCTACGATGGCGTTTGGTATATACAGCTCCTATGCTGATCACCGATTTTCGGCGTTCATTGGCAATTTGGCGTTGATGGCACAGCCAGTCTGCACTGCTGTGAATTCGCGCATTCTGGAAACCACTGTTTAGTACACCCTCTTAAAGTAGGTGTCCTGATCAAGACATTTGTAGTGTGCCGCTACCTCGCCGATTCAACGATTCAATGCACCATGCACAACAAACCCACCCGTCTTGAAAGCCACTGGGCAACACATGCAACAGAAAACGCCGCATGAACTCCTCAGGCTCCAGCGTCATTGTCTTGTGGCGCGTCTTGCCAGTGGCACTGGTAATTGGGCCTATGCCGGGACATGCCTGCAGCGGCTGCTGCCAAAGATCGCATTGGCCAGTGGTAGTCGGCGCAGAAAGCGGAATATAAGACCCGGTAAGCCATTGCGATGGTTATCCACACCGTTAAGACCCATTTCCTGCCCGGTGGACTTCGGTTTCATACTGCCCATTTGGACATTCCAATTTTCTTCCTTGGCGACCGGACATAACTCCGATTAGCTTTTTACCTGATAGAAAAGTGTTTTGTTTTCCCTGACGGTGTGTTTGGTTGACTTCAAGAATCTGCTCTGCGGAGATGTGACCAAAAGAGTCCCCATTGCGTTCGCGGGGGGGGCGGATTGCGCCTTTTGAACTTTCCCGTGGATTTATCAGCAAGTTTTGAATTTTCACCGGGAGATACGTCTCTCAGCGCAACCGCATATCCGTATTCAGCGTTTCCGGCTCACCCAGCGAGATGTGCTTGAAATCGGGATGAAAGGAGTTGATTAAAAAGTTGAGTTCAGCAGGCATCACCGCACTGGGCACAGCCAGCACACAACTGCGCGAGCGTCGCAGCCACTCGCCACCAAGGTTCTGCAAGGCTTCGCGGCCAGCATGGGTACGCCAATCCGTTGGCAGATTAGTCGTGCCCAATATCTCCATGCTGACGTTCTCGGACAGATGGGCCGGTATCAATACATAGTGGGCACGCAAAGGCTCGTCTTGCACCAGCATCTCTAGCAGTGCCAAAGATCGGCTTTCAGCGGTATAAATCACAGGTTGGCCCACCCGATTCCACAGCCCGCCATACAGCCTTGCGCCTTCGCCAGAAAATGCCTGATCAACAAAACGGTGTGTGGTGATGCGCCACACAGGGCGAGTTACTGCTTGCATTAGGCAAATACGCCGTGCTCAATTCGTCCCAAGGTGCTTACTACGGCCACTGAGCCTAACTCGGTATCCAATAGTGATGGCTATGTCACCGTTAATTGTGGAAATTTGACCGAGGATCGACAAATGGCTAGAGTGAAGAGGTAACCTGCACGAGGAGGTCGCCATGCAAGCGCGCATTTTTAATGATTTGATGGGACAAGTGCCCCGACTCACACTACGCCAACGCGATCAGCTCAAGAAGCGCCTTGATGATCAGGATGCTCAGCAACAGGGGGATTGCGATCATCGAGTCACAAACTGCGATACAAATACGTTGCTGCCCACACTGCCATGACACAGCTCTTGAGCGACATGGTCAAGTCAGTGGATTGCAGCGCTACCGCTGCAAGGCATGCAGACGGACCTTTAACGCACTGACCGGTACGGCACTGGCGCATTTGCGTAAAAAGGAAAAATGGCTCGATTTCAGCGAGGCGCTACTTCAATCGAGAACGCTTCGCCAAGCTGCAAGTGCACTGGAGGTTCATCGCAACACCACTCTACGTTGGCGCCACCGTTTCTTGGGCAGCATCAAGATTTGCCGAGCAACAGCGTTGCAGGGGATTACCGAGGCCGATGAAACCTATTTCCTCGAATCGGACAAGGGTTGTCGCCAACTCCATCGTGCGCCGCGCAGACGTGGCGGGAAAGCCTGCAAAGCGGGCCTATCCAATGAACAGGTGTGCGTTTTGGTGGCACGTGATCGTAACGGGCAAACCCTGGATTGGGTGACCGGACATGGGCAGATGACCAAAGCCCAACTGGCAGGCGCATTGGAGCCGGTTCTTGCACCGGATGTCTTGCTCGTCAGCGATGGAAATCCAACCTACCACTACTTTGCGCAGGATGCTCATATTTCTCACGACTCCATCATTCTGAGCGCAGGCATACGAGTCAAGGGGGGCAGTTCATATCCGGAACGTTAATGCCTATCATGGTCGCCTCAAACAGTGGATCAATCGTTTTCACGGTGTCGCCACCCATTATCTGGAGAACTACTTGGGCTGGTTTCGCTCATTGGACAACCATCACGCCAACTCTCGCCAGGATGTTCTGGCTATGGCTATTGGAAAATTTCCACAATTAACGGTGACATAGCCATAGTGATAGAGGGCTGCTGCCGCCTAGTGCCGCATTGGGGCTTTTTAGCCAGCTCATTGCGGCTTGTTCGTCCTCAAACACCTCTACAGCACGCTAAATCACTTGTGCCAAGCGCACCATTTTTCCCGACTCATCGGAGCTTAAAACGCCTTCTTTTTTGCGTCTTGCGAGCGTGCGTTCAGGAATATCCAGCGCCCGTGACAACTCAGATTGGCCAATGCCCATCACCCGCACAACCGCATCTACCGCACTTGCTGAAATGCCCTGGCGCACCAACGCAATCCATTCAAGAACTGAGCAAGGCAAGGCGTGCAGCACAGGCTCGCCACCCAACACCGATGCGGCTGACACGCTCGTCAGGGGTTCCCTTTGCCAATGGTGCTGTAGTCATAAAAAACTTCCTTGTGCCAATTGGCTTTGAGCATATGCAAAATTGACTTGTTTGTCGTAACAAGGGTGATGTGTGGCATGCGTGTCTGCCCCTCTGAGCTTTTCAGCCAAGGTCACCAACTCCGCTTTGAGTTCAAAACTCGGTGATAAAAGTTCAAAACCTTCTGAACATCAACAGTACTTGTCTGTTTTGGAGGATTCCACCATCACCTGTTTATCAAACACCAAGTCGCTCAGACTTTGCTGTGAGCGCATGCTAAATCAAATTAGTGTACGTTCGTACATTAAAATATAAGAATGGCACGCCCTAACAATGACGAAACTCATCTCATGCGGTTGAAAGATCAGTTCGCAGTCAGCCAGTGCATCCCTTCGTATGCGAGCATTAGCCGTCTACTTGGCTTTACAGCAAAAAAACGCAGCAGTCCAGCTTGTTCGGAGGTTAAGAGACAACGGGTACTTAAAAAATCGTTGATGGCGGCAAAGTGGTTCCATTACGTCGATTTTTTTGAATTGCCACTGATGGACATGCACGTTCGGGCTGGCGTGCCTGATGCGATTGATCCTCAGACTTGGGCTAAGGAGACGTTCTCTCTTGAGGGGTTCCTGTTTGGAAAACCATCCAACTCAGTGGTGATTCGAATTAGGGGTGACTCCATGCGTGATGCTGGAATATTTGATGGCGACTTAGCTGTAGTCGAAAGGTCGCAGACTGCGTATGCAGGGCAATTTGTGGTCGCTAATGTGGACGGTGAATTCACTCTGAAAGAGTTGAAATATGAAAACCAGCGACCCGTACTAATGCCGCACAACCCTGCCTACTCACCAATTTACCCAAAAGCAGATTTATCAATTTTCGGCATTGTCCAAGGCATCGTCCGCAACTACGGAGCAACTAAGCCAATGCAAGTAACATCCACAACAGGAGCAACGACATGACAGCGACAAGTCGGATCGAATGGACAGAGCAAACTTGGAATCCAACGGTTGGATGCACCAAAATTTCCCCAGGATGCAAACACTGTTACGCCGAAGCCATGGCGCACCGATTGCAGGCGATGGGCACGCCAGGATACGAAAGAGGGTTTGAGTTGGTTGTCCTTCCGCAGCGATTGGACGATCCGCTAAAGCGAAAAAAAGCCGACAACATATTTCGTCAACTCAATGTCGGATTTGTTTCATGACCTGGTTCCTGATGAACACATTGATGCTGTCTTTCGTGTGATTCAGCAAACGCCTCATCACACATATCAAATTTTGACAAAACGTGCGGCACGAATGGCTCGCTACTTCAAAACACGCCCAGCGCCGACCAATGCATGGTTGGGTGTTTCAGTAGAAAACCGTAAACAAGGTGTTCCACGAATCACCCACTTGAGAAAAGTGCCTGCACATATTCGCTTCCTGTCTGTGGAGCCGCTATTGGAGGACGTTGGTGAGCTTGATTTGACAAACATTCACTGGGTGATCGTTGGCGGCGAATCGGGGCCAAAGGCCCGTCCGATGAAGCAAGAATGGGCGGATTCGGTGCGCGAGCAGTGTGAAGAGCAAGGCGTGGCGTTTTTCTTCAAACAATGGGGTGGTTGGGGTGTCGATGGTAAAAAAACGGGCAAAAGCTGCAAATGGCCGCTTATTGAATGGCCGAACTTGGGACGCAATGCCTGAGAATGTAGGTATGCATATGCAAGCTTGACTGACAGGGAGGATGGGCAGGGGGCTTGCTAAATTAAATAATTATCAGCACACCCATGGTCAAACGTTCAGACAAATACAGCTGGGAAGTCGGCAGTTTGCCACCGCCCATCGATCCCCACAGCTTGGTCAAGCACAAGATCGTGCGTGGTTATTTGGAGCGCTACATCCAGGTATTGATGAGCAACTACAACATGGAAAAGCTTACGCTTTCGATTGTTGATGGATTTGCAGGCGGTGGCGAATATGCTTCCGATGATAGCTCTCAATTTCACGAAGGGTCGCCGCTAATCGCATTGACCACCATTGCAGCCAAAGAAGCTGAATTGAATGTTGGCCGTTCAAAGCCTAGAAAGGTTGATGCAAAGTATTACTTTGTCGAAAAAAGTAGCGTCAAATTTCAACTACCTTGACAAACTGTTGCGAGCACGATTTCCTGCGTCAAGATTTGGCACCGATATTGAGATGCTGAAAGGCACATTTCAGGAAAAGGCGAAAGGAATCATTGCTGACATCCACCGACGCGGGGGGGGTGAGAGAGCAATTTTCTTACTTGACCAATATGCCTATGATCAAGTCACGGGGCCAATGCTGAAATCTATTTTTTTCAGAGGTGAAGGGTGCCGAGGTCATCCTGACGTTCGCCGTTGATTCCCTTATTTCGTTTCTTGCTGATAACGAGGCAAGCCGTGCAAAGTTGTCCCAAATGGGAATGGACGCGCATATTGATTGGAGCGCACTTGAAGCTTTGAGATCAGCACCTTCTGCCACCTGGCGAGCAGCCATTCAGCGCAATCTGGCAAAGGGACTGATCGCGGCCAGTGGTGCAAAAAAACTTCACCATTTTTTTACATCACACCAATGGGTAATACGTCATGGACGTATTGGTTCATACATCTTTCAAACAGTGCCAAGGCGCGAGATGTCATGATGGAACTCCATTGGCAGTCAGCCAACCATTTTTTCGCACTATTTGGAACCAGATATTTTTACACTGGGGTATCAGGCAAACCTTGATCGAAACGTCACCAGGCAGGATGCACTTGAACTGGGGGGAATGTCATCAATTTGATGCGTTAGCAGCCAGTCGATGCAAAACGGGACTGACGGAAAAAATTGGTGCCTGCCATTTATGATGGGAATCCGACACAATTTTCTCAATTGCTGAACTCAATGGGAAGCCTGACACCCGCCACGGCTGACATGATTCGAGACGCTATCGACCCAGCGATTCGTTGCGGTGATATTTTGGTCAGGTCGATGAACGGTGTAAAAAGGGCCAAAGGCCATTCTGTGCAAGCAAACGATATTCTGGAGCGGTCACCTCAAATGTCTTTAATCTCTCTATTTTGAGAGGGATTCAGTTAGTTGCAGCCTTTCGGCTTTTTTCAAAATGAAGTGGTTTTTTTAGGACGTTTGGTTTTGGAATCCAAATTGTTGATCTGTCCATTGGCGATTAAACGGGCCAAAGAAGTTTGAAGCGTGTTTGGGAACCAGTCTGTTGTTTCCACAATATCTGCAAATGTATTTTGATCAATTGCTTGAATACCAGTGGACAGAAAATTCAACCAGTAAGTATCAACGGCTGCTTCGTTAATTGATGACGGTTCAATGTCGGTGCTTGGTTCGTCTGAAAACATGTCACGAACGCGTGATTTTTCCTGTCTTTTATCAAGTTGTTTGATAGCACGAATTTGTTTTTGAATCAAATCAACGCCCTGCGAAATTTCCATGAACTCAATCAAACCTTTGGGATGAGAGGTCAAGTAGATCAAGTGGTATTTTGGGCGTTCCTTACTCGGCTCCATCACTCGAACGTAAGCAGTGCGAGGACGAAATTCTTTTTTCGTTGACGGCGGCACGCGGCTCTTGAGGCCATCGCGGTAGCTATCCAGAAGCAACTTTTCTCGTTCATGCGGCAAATGGCCGTCAAGTGCTTGAACCACGTCACGAGATGCACCGAGAAAAACCGCAATGTCCGCCTCCCATTCGGTCATCGCCGCTGTTCGATTGATGAAGTCGTAAATGAAGTTGATCAAAAATTCAGATTTTGGCCTTTGAAGCAACGGACGCAAGTGATCCACCCCGACATCTTTCCAGCCTTTCGGATCAATGAAAAAGAAAACGAAAGATTCACGCCCACACCAAGTCAAGATGTCGTCGCGGAGGTTCAAAAAATCTCCTTGGAGGCATTTTGAACTCACACACTCTGGCGTGGAGGATTGCAAGTATGTAGACAGTCGCTTAAATGCGCTTAGATTCTTTTCGATGTACAAGGCTCGAATATTTGCTTGAACACCCAGGCTCAAAAGTTTTTTTCCGACACGAATCCATTGTCTGCAACGAAATGGCAATCGAAGTGCTTGCCATTGATTCTGACTCATCACCCCCACGGGCCTGCAAAGCAGTCAACGTACCCGATTTCAACACTCCGCTGACGTTTGGCGCTCATGCCGATAATGAGGATAAGCTTCTCAAGGTACGACTCAAGCAACTTGTGCTTCACCAATGCCTGCTCACGGCCAATGTAGGAATCGGGGATGAACTGTGGAATTCGGGTCATTGTTTGTAGATCATAAGTCGTCACGGAACATGGGATAAAACGGCAAGCAGTGACACCGAGTGCAATCGCATGGCTGGAAAATCGTGTGTATGCTGAAGTTATTTGAAATGAGCAATCTGAGACAGTGCAGAGAGTGATATGGTGACGGGCTAGTGAAATCAAACAAAAACGTAAATGGCTAAATTTTCATTTGACGAAACCATCGAAAAGCTCAAAGCCACCCCGGCGGGCAAAGAGGCCTCCATGTATGGGCCAATCCGAGACATTTTCATACAAGTATTTGGATATATTGCATCCGATGTTGACATTGATACTGCTGGAGAAGGTGGCAGACCGGATGTAACAGCAAGGGCTCCATCTGGTTTTGTTGACAGCAGAGACAATCCAATGAAAATAGATTGGGTGGTAGTGGAAGCCAAAGATGAACGCGGCTGCTTCATGAGTGCGAAGTACCGTGAAAAAAATTTTTTGGTCAAAAAATCCAAATACGTAACTGCTGATACCGCTTGGTTTGTGATGGTGGAGCCTGATGCGTGGGTCATACGTCCAGTTGCTGGGGGTAACACTGACCAGCAACGCCGATATTTGTATTCCCTTGGCTGGCTTGACTGAGCAGGATATGAAAACGAAAGCCAGTGTCCTTATGGCTTCTCAGGCAGGCGTATCAGAACGGCTAAACAGATTCAGGCAAGGAGATGTTTCGCTAATCGCCATCGACAAGCTCTCAGTTGACGCTGCAAGCACACCAAGTGAGCATGTAAACAACCGAATCACCTTGAATCGAAGACGATTTTTTTCAACAAATTAGGCAGACCACCCAACATTTACAAAGTGCGGTGAGTGGCGCGATGGGACGGCTTGTTCCAGAAATTCAGAAATTTCAGGAAATGGCAGACAAGTTTTGGCAGGATTTTGACAAGGCCGATACCTGCTTTGACCAGCACTCACTTAGTTTGCATGGCAAGCCAAGTGGCCCTGATCAAAGCCGCCAACATGACAAGGAATCAGCACGGTTGAGACGAGAATTCGCAAAAAAATCCCCATATTGCACGCTTGGCGATTAGTGGATTGAATGAATTTCAGGCGCGAACAGGCGTTGACGACGCAAAGCTCGCGGAGCTTTTTTTCAATAGAAACTGCGAATTTGATTCTTGCAAGGGTTTTACTACTCAGGTTTTTTTGAAGATCACAAATTCTTTGGTGAGTTGAAGTATGTATGTAATGGCGGTGTGGATGCCTTTCAAAAAATGCGCAGCTACTTCAAGTCCAGCTATACAAAGCTATTGGAGCAAGCTTATCAAGAGGGCAGTCGGCTCTACGCATCTGCATTTGATGAAACAGAACTTGATTGGATCGTTGGATCGTCAGATTCGACCCTATCAAGTGCGATAGAGCTGACACTTTTCCGATTTGCGCAATTCGATTTCAAAACGGTTAAGGGTGACATCCTCACCGGTATTTATGACCGATTCATGGATCGAGAGCAACGGAAAAAAAACTGGGTGAATTTTACAGTCCTCCCTCAATTGCAAGGTACATGATCAGTAGGCTCGCCGTCACAAGAGAAACTAGATCATTTGACCCGTCCTGTGGGTCAGGTACTTTCCCAATCGAGATTTATCGGCACATGGTGGGTAATGACCTTGATCGTGGTATGGCTGAATATTCTGACGTTGTATCTGTGCTTGAGCGTATCGCCGGAAACGATCTCAATACTTTCTCTGCTGTTTTGGCGCAAATTCAGATTCTTTGGCAGATTCTCTCTCTGAAAAGCGACATTGAGATTCACGGTTTTCCAGATTTATTGATCACAGCAAAGGTTAACTCACTTGTTGAAAGTGATCATTGGGAATCCCTGAGTCGTTTTACTGAGATTGATCAAACCAAGTTTGACATTGTGATTGGCAATCCACCATATGTAAGAGCAGAGAGAAGCTCACAAGCACTTGACAAAAGATCGTGCCTAGAGTTTGAGCGACCGAAAAGCGGGTTTCCTGGTGTTTCATCAAAACTGAATGCGTATGCACTTTTCCTATACCGTGCTCTGGACAGGTGGTGTAGATCAATTGATGAAAATGGAAATGCTGGAAAAGTTGCTTTTATCCTACCCGTATCCCTTTTTGATAGTAATGACACCGCACAGTTAAGAAAATTGTTTGAAATAGGTGGTCGTTGGAGAATATGCGAAATAGTTGATTTGGAGATTATTTGGAAATCTGTTTTTTGATGCTAAGGCCATAACAGCTATTTTTTATTGCGGAAAATAGACCGGCCATTACTTCTGATACGGTTTCAATAAGATTTGCTGATTATTCATGCGTAAAAAATCACTGATTTAGATTCGGTTCCTGAATTTGATATTCGATCACTGAAGGAGTCAATAGTACCTTATGAAGACCTGTTTTCGCCCGACGGAAGGATTCTTACAAGAATGACTCCAGCACGAGTGAATATATTAAATAAACTTCAATCGGCAGAGACGTTTGCTAATATCGCCAAAGAGTTTTGGGTTCGGAAAGATGGTTCAAGAATAGTTGATTGGGTTGATGTAAAACCCATTAATGGAGTTTGGGAATCAAGAACCATGATTTCAGGTGGCATTGCTTTTAGAGGTTCGAAGCCACAATGCAATGATGGCATGGATGTTTATAAAGGAGAGAATATCGTTGCTGCTGAACTTCAAGGTGTACCCGCATTGACTCAGGCTGATATGGGATTAATTGATGATATTGGTTTATGGAAATACTCATCAATTCATCCAGCGCAAGGATTGGCTGTAGCCTCAGTAGCTCACTGTCCAAATGGTGTAATGTTCGATCCAAAAAAAATTGACGTTTACCAATACCGTCACTATTCTCTTTCCGCGGGAGGAAGTTGCATTATTTCCACTTGATCTTTTGCTACTGTCAAATATTTACGTATGGTTTTATGCATTGGCTGGTCGAATGGGTGTTCTAGATACGCAACGAAGCCATATCTATCCAACAAATCTTGCTTTCCTTCCATGGAATAATAATCTTATAGAAGTTAGTGAAAACATTGAAGCAATGCGTGGAAAAAATAGTTTCTGCGTGCGTACGTCGCTTCAATGCTGCCGAATCAATTAAATCAAATCTCAATCTCCTAGGGTTGGATACATTTAAAAAATAGACTTCGTGATAATAATGATGCATTGCTTGCATGGGGTGATAATTTTTTCAATTCCGAAACATGAGGTAATCATTGGAAATTTATCAGTCACTCAACATGAAACAATGTGGCGTGTACAGATTTCAAATGATTTTTTTTGATTGGGTTGAGTGTAACGAACAAGATATTTCACTTGGATTGGCAATGGCTCTGGAACAAAAAAATCGGGGAGTGTGTTGGAAAATCTGAAATTCTTAATATGGAAATTCCCGTTGCCGCGACTGAAATTACAGCCTGGAATCAGGTCATATTTGATCATCAGCTGAGCATGATCGCTTCTGAGATGGAAGATGCGTTGAGCACATTGGATATGGTTGTAGGTAAGGCTCTTGGACTTGATGAAGAAGATATTCAAACAATTCAAGGTGATTTAAGGACTGATCCATTCCTGATTGGAATACGTCCTCGGTATCCTGGTACTGTCACGCGGAAGCAGGGATTCAGGTCTGGACTTGATTCTGAGGATCGGTATTCTTGAAATGAACTTAATCCAAGGCAAGGTCATTTTTTTTGCGTTTAAATTCAGACGGTAGCCAGTAATCTACCCCCATTTATAGTAAATGTGTCTCCCGCATTATCAGTGGACGCAACAGCGCTTTTCATAACCGCCGCTGTGATTTCCTTCTGCGCCACCCCATGAAAATAGGCCATCGCCACAGCAAGCAACTGCAACTGCTCGGACTGACTCCTATCATTCTCTGCCAACAGCCGTAGCAATTCAGTTTCCAGTCGCTTTTTTCTTTGTCTTTTTCGCTTTGTCGTAGGCTGGTGTAAGCGTGATGTTTACCTTGTGGCCGTCACGCAAGTACCCAACAAAGCCTGAAACAGCAGCACGTTGCCCTGGAGTCGTGCCAAGGTATGCGTCCAGCATCTTTTGATCAGGCGGACAAACCTCTTTTGTTGCAGCTTGAAGCAACAACGCAGCAGCAGGAGTCATAGCCAGTCGTATTGATCTCCAGCTTGTTTTACCTTCCTTCTGCCCGGTGAGCAGTTGATCATGGTAGCCATCAAGGATCGCCCTCTGCGCAGTTCCAGTCTTGAATTTTTTCCAAAGTAGCTGCAACCCGGCGTTGTTCAGAGTCTTCAGCTTTTGCCACTGCGTCCATCACCACTAAACCTGTTTCCATCATCCATCTCATCGGCAGCAACACTTTTCGCAGTCCTGGTGTCCCAAAATACTTCAACAAAATGGTGTACTCAGGAATTGCCTGCCACTGCTTTTTCAATGTCCAGGAAGAAAGATAAATACCGATGGATCGTAATTGATGCTTTGTGTATTCCAACTTGTTCGCCCAACCACGCGCCAAAATTGGAAAAGTGTAAACCCATGGAAGGTACTGAAAATCCAGCACTGTCTATCGCTATGCGTTTGCCTAACAGTTCTTTCCAGTAGCATGGCTCGCATTGTTTTTTTCGTCCAGCGGGCATTGACTGGCTACATTTAGGGCAAGATATTTCACCAACGGTTAGACAGGCATGGCACAGCATTCGTCCATCAGGTGACTTCTCCAGAAGTCGGTGACGATTGCATGCACCACAATTCCCATGGTCAGAACGGGCGCATTTTTTGACAGACGCGCTTGTCGTGGTCGAAGCGTGAAACACGGGTCAGCCTATTAGATAGAGCGCCACAAATTTCACATGGCTCTTTGATCCGAAAATACGGTGCGCAACTATTGCACACAGGGCCATATTGCGTGATTTTTTCCAACTATGTAATCAATGGCTCCACACCTTGCGCATGGTTTATCAACCTGGCAACTCATGCACACAGCGTCAGCATCATTTTTTTGGAAGCTTGGCAAAGTTGCCGCACTTAGGGCACATGCGGCGTTTGAAAACTCGTGCGTAACAGGTGGAGCAAAATTTGTGGCCTTTGTGGACGCGCCAAATTTTGGCTACATCTTTGCCGCATTCGTCACACATCTGAAAATCATGTGCTTGCTGTGTCATCGGTGTGCCATGTCAAGTTTTCGCTGCAATTTAGCCATCATTCGCTTCACCTGATATCTTGGCCGTGGGCCATCGATTCGTGCGCTTAAGCGCGTTGACTTTTCGCGAAGAGTGCGAGGCAACGAGGCCGAAGTATTCTTGATCCACGCAGGTAAAACTAGCCCGTGACCTGCAAGACCTTGTTTTGAAATGTTTGATTTTTGAAGCGCCCCATCGAATTTATCTTTGCTGACCGACATTATTGGCAACAGTGCAGCCAGCAATCTTTCGCGGTCATGTGTTTGAAGTGTCTCAAGATGGTTTCCTGGCTGCATCGGCGGGCTCATAGGCAATTGAACACCAATCAGTTTCAAGAATTCGCTCAAGGTTTGATTCTCACCTCTCTGTGCAACACGAATAAGCGACACAAAGTAATCAGCTAACTCAAACCATGGCGATATGCTCATGGCACTGGACTGAAACGTCCCAATGCCGTTCAACAAAACATCGTCAGCCACTAACTGAAATTTCAAGGCATCCGATACACAACCGCGAGAACTTGCTGTACGCAGATCAGCCTTGCATGTCGCACAAACCGTTATCAGTTCGTCTTCCGCCTCCAGTCGGTGATATTCAACTGGAGAATTGCAAGCATGGCATCGATCAAGTAGGGCATGGCCGTGTACTTTGCAGCACGTGTGCCATGCAAAACGCCAATGGATGCGGAAATACGGTCGGACATCATTTTTCAAACAGGCAGGGCAGTATTGAATGCCGCTATGGCGTTTAGTGTTTCTTGCACCAGGAGCAACAATCCAAGACCAAGTCGCTTTTTTCAGGTGGTGTTCTGCCATAGATTTGTTTTGCAATTGGAAACAAACTTGCTGCTCGCAACGTGCCTTTTTTCTATTCCAGATAGAACACAAATCCTATCAAGCCTGTCCTCATTGGCAAACCTATCGGCATCATGCGTCCAAATCCGCCACCTCGGCCAAACTGCGAAGGTGAGCGTCATCGGATCACAACCCTGCATCAATGCAGTACGAACCATCCATGAGGAAATGATTTCATCAGGTTGCGTTGACGCTACAACAGCCCAACGTGAATTCACAACACGAGTTCTCTAATGCCCCGAGTTGGACGAAGCCAAGCTTTGCCCTCAATGATGGCCTTGTCAATCTGCTCTTTGCCGCTTGTAATTGCCTCCGTGGCACACTTGATCAGCAACTGATGCAGATTACCAGTGTTGCCCTCTGAAATGGTGTGTAACAAACTAGCCAATTCGGGAGTATGAAGTTTTGAAGGATTTTTTCAGTGGCAACACCTTCTCGAAGCCCACCAACAACTGTTGAAATTCTTTGTTCAGCTCCCACAATGGCAAGTTCATAACTTCAAAGCGGCTAGCGTGCTGCGGATCAGTGTGCAGCACACGAACGGCTTCTCTTGTGCCAACACCGACGATTGGAATTGCTAGTTCATTGCACAAAAGCTTGATCGCATTCATGACCTCGCGCTGTTTGACAGGCGTACCTGTAAGCAATGAATGAAACTCATCAATGATCAGTAACTTGACATGGCATTGCCGAAAAAGATGGATGACCTGATATCGCAGTTTTGAAGCTGGATCGGTCGCCCTGTATGGCGTAAAAAAAACATTCCAGCAGGGATATATACAACCCTTTTTCATCAGCGCTTGGTGGAGCCTCTGCGACGATGATGGGTTTAACTGGATCAGAGTTTTCATCAACAGAACCTTGACCACACAAGTCCTTGAATCTACGCACCAGAGTTGTCTTTCCGTTGTTTGATTCACCTACGATCAACAGGTTTTGCATTCGAGGTTTTGACGGTTTATGCATCAAACCTTGCAAGTTATCAAGAATTTGTTGTGCCAGACGGTAACTGATCCAACGGGGCTGATCCATGAACTCTATTCGTTGCTTGTCAGTCATTCCTATGATGTGCCTGAAATCAGGATGTACGTGCTCGTATTTGGTCGTGGCGCTCATGCGATATCTCCAAAGGAATCCAAGTCACCATCAACCAGGCCTGAACTTGCCGAGATTGAAGTTATCGAGGGGGGAATCGGTGGTGGTAGCGGTGTAGCGGGTGACACCTTCTTTTCGTGTTCCTTGCGGCGTTGGCTTTGGCGGCGTGCTCTCTTGGTGCGTTCTTTCGATTCGTCAACCTGAGCCCGCATGTCGGTGAGCGCGTGCAAAAGCTGATGATCGTTGACGCTCTTTTTTGCCCTCCCGTCGCAACGCGCCGATAACTTGCTGGTGTTCCCAGATACTCATTGGTGGGAGGGACTGATCAGCAAATGGGACTTTGAAGTATTGCTTTATTTCTGGATCAAAGAACGAGACAGAACTGATGTCTCTTGGGTCGCGTCTGAAAATAAACTTTCTTTTTTTCTGTCTTATCAACTGGATCGCCAGCGTTGACCCACTGCCTCAAGATGTCTGCATAGTAGATCCTTCCATCGATGGTGACACCAAAAGCTTGAATGGTTCGGAGGAAGTGTGGAAGAAAGTCAAGCAAGACCGTTTGTCGATTTGATGGAATGGGGGGGGAATGCCAATTCCTTGAACACTTGCATTGCCAAACACGCCTATTTCCCACTTACGCATTGGTGTCATCCCGATACCACTATGCATTTTTTGGTGATAGACCTTACAAATTAGTGTCACCAGCCAGGTTTCAAACTCGGACTTTGTCATTGCAGCTTGTTTTTCTGAGTCGTAGCCCTCCTTCGCCTTGATATTGGAAAACGTTGTACCTGGCAGTTCATGAACCTCACGCATAAATGTGCCCAGCACGCGTTCAATGTGGCCCCCGTAGCGGGGTGTTTTGACAGGTCGGAATTCCAAGTTGATTCCGTACATCGTGCATGATTGCTGAAAATTATCTGAGCGAAAATCAGCGCCGTTATCAACATAGATTTTTTTCGGTACACCCCAAACCGGCCATGTTGCGTCCACTTTGTGCAACAAAAGCCAATCGTCTTTCGGTAGAATTGAATGAGCTACACACATCGCTACAGAGGTTTCTGATGGTGGATCAAAGGACAAGTAGTACCCTGTGATCATCCGGCTATTGATGTCCATTGCCAATGAAATCCAAGGCCGATTAATTGGCTTTCTGTAGGTGTCATCGACAAGGATGATGTCCACAGGGGTGTGGTCAATCTGAATGACTGCAAGCGGAAAGTCCGCATTCGGAAAATGGCCAGGAACCGGAAGAAATTTATTTTTTCGCTTTTTTCTTTGAAGCCACGACCCCGAAGTCTTTCCTTTTCAGAAACGTCAGCAATTCTTGATCTGATGGTCGTCGGGTGAGGGGGCTCAACTCCTCGCAATTGGCATTGCCGAAGCACTTCTTCAACGGTTTTTGTGGCTGTAGGCCTTTGTGGCGTGAGATAGTATTTTTTTGATTACATCAGCAACGACGGCTTCTGCCTGAATGGGTATCCGGCCTCTGCCTTGTGTCCAGCCGCTTTTTTTGGGGAATAAGAGCCGCTACGGTTTTCATTCCCTTGTACTTTTGCAGCCAACGATATAGGGTGGCTGTGTCTACACCGACTTCTTTGGCTCGCAACTCAACTTCACGGCGACCTGGTGAAAAAAGCAACTATCAAAGGTTGAATTGCAGCGAACCGCGTTTCAGCCACTTTCCAATCTGAATCACCAATTTCTGCAAGATCACTATGAGAATCATGTTTGCCCGCAGCGCCATTGTCTCCAACTGGCTGGAGTTCGAGGATTCTCAATGGCCTGCTTCTACCTGTTTCTACCGCAGTGCCAACGACCGATTCAAAGTCAATGATTTGCTCAATGCGGTAGATCACATTCTCACTTTTGACCAGAGCACCAACTTGAACATCCAGACGCTTCCTGGATGCTTCAAACTCTGGATTTTGCATATCGCCTGAATCACTCATTCGTTGGTATCCATAATTCAGTGAAATCATCCAGTGGACGAGTCATGTCGCAATCCAATTGCCTCGTTGCCAGCAAGTGCCAAATGTGTGCTCTTCCTTGGCGCTCAAACATACTTCCCATGAAATGCCTGGCTAGGATGTAGTGATAGGGCGCAACACCCATGGCGCGGACATTCTCAAGAACCCACTTTGTCTCCTCAACGGCAAAGTTCATACGTTGGTAAATGGACAAAAAACCGATGTTGTCGAAAACGACATCCCTTATTCTGGATTCGTCATGAATATGGAACTCCCATCCCTGCTCTTTGGCATATCGATAGGCTGCTTTCCACTTTGGCATCCATTCACGCCAATGTTTTCGCCACTCTGACTCCGGCTTCACTTCGATCAACATCGGTTTTTGGCAGGCTGCAAACGAAGCGTTTTTTGTGAGTGCGGTAATAGACTAGGAAATCGGGTGTGTAGGTGTAAGTCTGTTCATTTTTTGGATGTAAACGGAATCTGGACAGGCTGGGGAATGATGTCAAGCACGTAAAGGCTGAATTCCTTGCGGATTAAAAAGTCGCGTTCTACAGTCGATTCGTAGGGAATTGCTGTTTCACCACGAAAGGGATAGGTGCCAGACACGCTTCGACGAGTCGGTTTTATCTTGCGGGTTTGCTTCGGTTTAACGGAGTCGCATTGAATTTGCATAAAGTAGAATGCAGTCGCATTGAATGTTAGTAACAGTATCGCATTGAATTCAAAAAATGTTCAGCTAAGTTGTTGATTTATGGTAGTCATTGTCGCATCTTATTCGAAAAGTCACAATCGTGTTTGATGCGCCCTTCCATTTTGTCCAATGTGTCTGTTTCTCCCCGGTAACCACAAATCTGAGCCCAGCCAGTAATACCAGGTTTGGCTTTATGGCGCAGTGCATAAAACGGTATCTTTTTCATGTATTCCTGGTTATGTGCCAAGGCATGAGGGCGGGGCCCGACTACTGACATCCGACCTTGCAAGACGTTGATGAACTGAGGTAGCTCATCGAGACTGGTTTTGCGCAAAAATGCGCCAACACGCGTCACCCGAGGGTCTTTACGACTAGCTTGCGTTACATGACCTGCAGCCTCTTGGTGCACCACCATAGATCTAAACTTGTAAACCCAAATTTCTTCACCATTCCAGCCATGGCGTTTTTGTTTGAATAACACCGGTCCAGGTGACGAGAGCTTTACTGCAATGGCGATCACCACCAGTAGAGGCGTAATCAGTATCAAAATTACGCTGGCCACTACGATGTCCAGAGTTGCCTTGGCAAGCCTTTGCCAGCCAGCCATAGGTGAAACGGAAATATCCACCATAGGAATACCCAGCGTCACGCTCATACCGTGGTTCAAAATCTGGTACATCATCAAATCAGGCAAGAGTCTGATGTTGGCCATGGACTGGTTCAGCGCTTGCGTCAAACCATCCAGTAAATTGTGATCTTGCATGCGTAGGCCAATCCATATTTCGTCTGGCCGCAGTTCTGTATCCAGTCGTTTTACCTCAGCAAATTTGGAAGCACACTCTGTGCCCACAATTTCAAAACCACTCCAGGTCGCACTTTGTACGCGGTGCTGCACGGTGTCCATCAATGCAGACTCACCCACAAGCAATACCCGTTTGTGTTGGTAACCGGAACGACGCATTTTGGCCATTAGAAAAAAAGAGGCAGCGCGCCCAAGCCCGAGTGTGCCAATGCTGAACAACAGCCACGTAACCAGCCAGGTTCTGGAATACATCCCGGTAGTTTTTGTGAACGTCAAAACAAGCAGCAGCGCCAACCAGCTGATCAACCAGCCCAATGTGACCCGACTCACCATTGCTGCCAGTGCACCACCACTCCATAATTTATAAATTCTGCTGAAAAAAAATGAGGAAAATAGGGCCCATATAAACATAAGCAAATTTTCTTGCGGGCGAAGAGATACCCAAGTTCCTTCAGTGGCGAATCTGAACTGATAAGCAAGCCACCCACCCACACAAATAGCAATGAAATCAAATGCTTGAACAATAAAATCAGTCAACAAAAAGGATTTGCGAATAGTAAATAGCGACATGTGGTTTAAATGCTTGGGTTGTCGATGTAGCTGACCTTTTCGGCGGACTCAAGTACGAAATGCAACAGTTTGATTATGCAGTTGTAACTGCTCCAAAATGACTTCGTGTGAGGTTTGTATCCGAGGTACTTTCTGAGTTGATGAATGACCAATTCGGCCTCAGTTTTGGTGATAGGCCAGTGGCTGGCTTGGCCCATCATTTGGCTTCAATCGTCCATCCGAGATGCCTTGAAGCCGGTCTTTGCCATGCCAGTAATAAACAGCGTGTTGGTTACCAAATAACGCCGCCATAGCCGACGTGGCTCGGCAAAAAGGCGGTGCAGCCATTCAAGACCAGAGTTTTGCATCCACAGCGGGGCTCGCTTGATGGTGCCTGCGTGGTAGTCAAATGCTGCCCCCACGCCCACCATGGCAGCATGCACAATGCCCCGGTGCTCGCCCATCCACACCTCTTGCTTGGGGCAGCCCAAGCCCACAAACAACACATTGGTGCCTGAGCGGTTGATCCTGTTGGCATAGTCAAGATCTTCATCTACAGTGAGCGTGCGAAACGGTGGTATCACCATGCAACCCAACTTCAACATGGGAAACGTATGCAGCATAGCCGCCAACAGCCTGTCCATAGTGGCCTCAGTACCGCCGTAGAAAGACACAATCTGCCCCAGTCGCTCAGCTTGGGCTAGGTAACGCCACATTAGGTCGGGCCCATTGATGCGCTGCTGGTCGCGGTAGCCCGCTCGCCGCAGTACCCAAGCCACTGGCGCACCGTCTGGGGTGACCATATCAGCGTGCTTAAGCACATGCGCCAAAGCGGGATGCCGGTTGGCCGTGACTGTCATGTGCACATTGCAAATACATACCACAGCGCTTTGGCGAGCCTGCCCTTTGGTCACTAGACGGTGCACGGCAGTGTCCCAATCCATCAAGTCGATGGCTGTATTCAATACCATGGCTCTCGTTCGTTGTTGCATCTCTCCCTACTTTCTTGTATGCGTCTCAATCGGACTCATCAAATTACATGGTTAGCAATAAACCCGCATAGCCAAGATTTAAACTACTGCACATATAAAACAGGGGTGTGCGTCAAAGTGACACCATTTGGCGTTATAGCCAGCCACCTCCCGTCCAGCATTTGAATTTTTTGCACTTTCCATTGCTCCGGAGGTAGCCAGTTTTTTTCATTTCCTGTTGTCCATGCAATGAATCCTTGCTTTCCGTCTGGGTACACAATACGACAGGTCCACAACGCCTCGCTTTGAACGCATTGCTTCAAAAAGCTTCCAACTAACCATTCATAAACCTGCCCAAATGCTCGCCCAGCGGGTTTGATCACTTTCGTCTTTGGCTCGATTGAGCCCATATATCCGTCATCCCATGCATACCAATAAAACCGCTCTACTCCACTTGCCTTTGTCAAAACTAGTGCACGGGCAACGTAGCTTGCTGCTTCATCAGGCTCTAACCTTTTCCAAGCGCTAGGTGCACCCTTTTCAGAAGTGCCGTCCGTATTGGCTATGCGCCACCCTGCTTCGGTGTTCCATAATGGCAGCTTGGAATATCCATACTTAGCCACAATGGCCTTTATCTCTGACACAAAACTGGGCAATACCTCAGGTGGCATAGCCGTAACATAAAAATGGTATCCGATGACATCAGCGAACTTACCCCCACCCGCCGCCAAATATCTGCTTAGCCATTGTTTTGCATTCGTGCTGTCACCTGTAATCGAAGGGGAAACCACCGTATTGGTCGAATCCACTTCCTTTATGATTGAATACATTTCTTGCGCAAGCTCAACTAATTTTTCGGGTGAACCGGAGTAAAACTTGGGTAAATTCACTTCGTTCCAGAGTTCATAGCAGTGCACTCTACCTTTGTACCTTGTTGCCACTGTACGCACGTAATTTCGCCAATCCACCATACTGGCCGGTTCAGCAGAATTGCCAACCGCATAGGCGGACTGTTCGCTCGGCCTTGCGGATGCCCAACTTGGTGACAGCCCTAATGGCAAAAGAATCTCCACTCCGTGGGATTCGGCCATTTCGACATATTTGTCGAGTTTGCTGAAATCCCATTGGCCTTTTGTCGGCTCCAGCAGCGGCCACTGAACATAAGCATCCCACAGCCGTAAGGTACCAAATTTCACAGTCGGCCAAGGTGTTGGATTGCTAGATGCAAGGAGTTGATGCATGTGTTGCCCGAAGTATTTCGCGTCAACAGGAAAATTCGCCTTATAACTATCAGCACCGACCGAGGACATAACACCTACACTCAAGATAGAGGCAATAAATACTTTGAGTACAACCATGACAAATCCGGTATTCATCAGTGAAAATTAGAGAGAATTCAACCAAATCCAAGTTTTTGTCACACCTTCCTTTAAACCAATACGTGGCTGCCAACCCAATACATCGCGTACCTTAGATACATCCAAAACAACGCTGGGCACATCGTATGCCCGCCCTGTTTTATACATCGGCTTCATTGTGCAATCTGAAACTTCCATTGAAATATCCAACACATCACGCACGGAATTTCCAACCCCGCTCCCCACATTTAATATACCGCAATATTCACTCTCACCAGCCAATACGCATGAGCGCGCCAGATCGAAAACATAAATGAAATCACGCACTACTGAACCGTCACCCCAAATCTCGATC
Source organism: Rhodoferax lithotrophicus (assembly GCF_019973615.1). Classification (GTDB taxonomy): domain Bacteria; phylum Pseudomonadota; class Gammaproteobacteria; order Burkholderiales; family Burkholderiaceae_C; genus Rhodoferax; species Rhodoferax lithotrophicus. The sequence continues at coordinate 2,223,640 of NZ_AP024238.1, forward strand.
CGTTCATTGTTCTTAATTTTCTGCAAGAAAGTACCAACTACCCCCTGTACCCCCGAATGTCCTTGTCTTTCACCATAAGGATTAGATACACGCAAAACGACGGGTTTTATTCCATGCAAAGATTGGTACATGAACAAATAGTTCTCTATAGCAACCTTTACCACGCCATAAGAGCATATGGGTTTAAGGGGGTGCTTTTCCGGTATAGGAGATATATCTGGAATGCCATAAACTGTCCCACCCGAGGAAAGGTACACAATTCTTGAAACTCCATTTTGCAACATTAGTTGTAATAAACGAACAGTATTAATCAAGTTTCCTTTAATATCAGAAATTGGATCTAAATTTGAAGTCGAAGGAACCGTTGTACTCACGAAGTGGTAAACACTATCTACTCCCACTAACGCTTCAGCCAAAGCTGAAACATCGCTGAAATCCGCCAAGCGATAATCAACATCAACTAAGGGCGAACGATATAGCTCAGCCCCACGATCAAAAACCCTTACCTTATGTCCTGACAACAGCAAAGCATCTACAACATGGGAACCAATAAACCCATTACCACCAATAACTAGTGCTTTCATACAGATTTATTCTTCCAATATTCGAACAAATCTTTACCATCCGTTTTTATCCAATGAATGGTTTCCCTAACATTTTCGTCCAAATTAGAATTTGCTACCCCGAACTCAGAAACAGTTTTAGCTGTGGGTGCAGGATAATTTTCGATCATATTTTTAAAACGGGCAGTATAGAGCGGGGAAGGAATTCCTACTTTACGTAACAAGTCACCTATAAAAGCAGGTATAGTAAACAAAATACTCGGCACTCGCCGTAAAGATTTTCCCGTTAAATTCCGAGAAATTGAATTCAACCAAACATAAGAATCTATTTCAATATCACCTAAGTAGTAGGTTTGTCTATTTACTTTGGTTACATCGGCTTGAATAATTTTCACGATTTGATGAACCACATTGTTTACATAACCATAAGTTCGTAATACCGGAGAATTGCACGGATGAATATACAAACCCTTATCAATAATTTTCCATAATTCAATAGGGTAGCGAAGATGCCACGGCCCCCATATATTTGCAGGGCGTACAATCGTCCAGCAGCAATTCAGATTTGCTTCACGTGTCAATTGCTCAGTAATTACCTTGCTTTGGCCGTACTGAGTGTAATGCATATATTCATCATCACGGGTAGGTAACGGTTTTTTTTCGGATTTATAAACATATTGCGTAGACGTAATGATTATCCGATTCAACCCTTCAGTTTTTTTTAGACAATTAATAAGGTTTTCGCTTCCTAATGTATTGTCAATATAGTCATCAAGTTTGTCACTCAGCGTATCAGTACGCGCAGCCAAATGGATAACCACAGAAGGCTTAAAGTCGTGAAACGCCTTTTCAATATCGGTAATTTTCAACAAATTACCCTGAAACCAAAACTTATCATGATTTTTTTTATTTGGCTTAGCTTTATCAAAATTACAAATAATATAATTTTGCCTTTCAAGCGCGTCAACCAAGTTGGTACCAATAAAGCCAGATGCGCCAGTAATTAAAACTCTCTCTTTATTATTCAAAGTTTTGCTCCTTGAGTGTCATTTTGATAAGATTTAAAATATTTTTACTGTAGCTATCTAATGTGTATTTTTCTAAAAATCTATCAACTGATGCTTGAGAGTAGGTTGCATAAGTTTTTGGATTTTTTATTAAAAATAACACTTTTTCGGCAATTTGATCGGGTGATCTGGGGTCTACAAATAATCCTACTTCAGGTGTAACCATATTTGGAATCATCCGATAATTAGTTACGACTGGGACGGCACCGTAAGCCATTGCCTCCAATACAGAAACCGGTTGACCTTCGAACTTAAAATATGTTGGCAATAAAAAAATATTTGCCTTCAAAAAAGCTTGTGCTTTAGCATTTCCCATCAATCCTGCATAATAGGTTACATGATTTTGTAAATTATTTTTTAATATATAAAGTTTAAAGGCTTCTTCTGCTTCTAGCTCGTTGATATGCAATACTGCATCAACTGAATTTTTAAATGATCCAGCAAATACGCAATGAACATTCATATTATAGGTGTTAACTAGTATATTTAAAGCTTTAAGAACGTCCCAATATCCTTTGCTCTCAATCATATAACTCAGATAAATTAGATTAAAAGTATGATTGGGGTTGTAAATCTTTCCTTTGTTGGTAATTAATAAATTCCGCTCTGGTAAACCATTACTAACAGAAACAACTTTGTTTTGATAATTGTACAGCATGGAGAATTGACACTTGGTGAATTCTCCCTCTACAATAATAAAGTGTCCTTTGTTAAAATTAGTTCTAACTAGGTATTTGAACCATGGACTGAGTTCGGAGTAAAAATTACCAAAATTTGAACCAAACTGCTGCATCAAAATTCGATACCTAAACAGCCAAGCCAAATTGACAAAAAAAAGATCGCGTAAAAAACCTGCTTTAGTTTGGGCTGTATTTATATACAAAAGCCCACCACGATATTTAATAAACTTATTGATTGATCCGATAATTATTTTTAAATATTCAAGTGTGCGTATAAGTGAAAACTTTCCAATCTTAATATTGGTGTATTCGGATGTCAAATCAATAACACCTACTGTGAAATTGTTGGCAACTAGGAAATCCACCAATGCATCAAACATCATGGCCTGCCCTGAGAAGATATTTAACTTCTGATTTGTTCTTAAACCAATAGCAAGAATTTTTTTCATCGCAAAAATACTAATTTAAATCCACTTTAGGTATTACTCTAATTACGCGAGCGGGATTCCCCACCACAATGCGGCCTGGCTCGACATTTTTGATAACTACACTACCTGCGCCAATTACCGCTCTATCACCGATGGTGATTTCACCCAAAATAACTACATTAGAACCGATATCCACATCATCTCCAATAATAGGGGCAGCTCCGCCATAATCTGCAAAAGTTCTTGCAACTCCAATCGTTGTTGAATGTCGTAATATACAGTTCCGTCCGATAACTGCACGATCACTAACCACCAAGGCTTGTCCATGATAGAGACGTAGCCCACTACCGACATTTAACTTCCACGGTAATTCAACACACAATATCCATTCAACGGCTACTCGATACAAAATGACGTAGGGATATCCCAGTAAGCGGAATGGACGCGGGAGATATGAAAAAAAATTAGCTACACGAAAGGCAAGCATAATCAATTGGCCTTTAATATTGCCCTTATTTGCTCGCCAATCCTGAAAAAAAGAAAGGTGAAATCCTACCCTTGAATTTGGCACCGTCATTTTTTTCGACATGTTGTTCAACTTTGATATTGCTTATTGCGGAAAAACATAACAACATAATGCTTAATGCATTCATAACAAAAAATAAATAATGCTGGAATTACGCCTTTTCCATGAACAAGAGTAACAGCCATCGACTCTTTATAGCTGCGAATAGGGTTATTGCTGCTTATTCCATTGATTTGCATTTGCACAATCTGCTTTGGTACAAAAGCAATGTTTATCTTATCCCATATTCGTAAAATAAAATCATAGTCCCCGGCAACGCGAAAACCCTGGCTGAAATCACCATAACGCCTGTAAACAGATGTACGGACAAAACATGATGGGTGCGCAACTTTCATTTTCCTCAGTAATTGAGCTTTCTCGACACTGGCTCCATTAATGCATACCTTATAGCCAAGCATATTGACTTGTGCAATTTGCGCATGGCATAAATCATATCCACCAGACTCCATCACTTCTACCATCATAGATATTACATTGGAATCCGTGTACCAATCATCAGAATTTAGAATATGAATGATCTCTCCCGATGCCAATCTCACACCTTTATTCATCGCATGATAAATACCCGCATCTTCCTCTGAAATATACCGTACACCTAAATCATGCAATAATTCAACCGTTCCATCATTAGAACCACCATCGATTACAATGTGTTCAATATCTGGATAGGTTTGGGCCTTTATTGATGAGACACACCTTTCGATAGTTGCATTACTGTTAAATGTAGGGGTTATCACTGAAACTCGAACGATTTTTTTCATAACTTCTAAAAATGTGACAGTTCATGCGCGTTTTTTGCAAAAATCACAACCCATGAAAAAATGATTCCTTGTAAATCAAAAGTAGTCTGGTTGTGAGTTTTCCAGGTGTATGAGCTAAACACCCGGGTTTAGTATCGGTGAGCAAAATTATTTTGCTGTAATATTGTTGGTTCAAATTTTCGAGTAGCGGAAGTATTGTGAAGTGTTGATGGTATTATTGATAATCTTTCTATATAAAATAAAATAAATGTATATAAATTGAAGTTAATGCTATAGGATTCAAATGTATTAACCATTATATATAATAATACAAATATTAAAAATATTAATTTATTTTTGGTTGAATTATTTTTATGGTAAATGGATTTTATATATAATATTGATAAGATAAATCCAATAAAACCTGTTGTGAATATGGATTCCAAAAAACCATTGTGAGCGGAGCCAGAAAAATACCCTATTAAGTCAGTCATATTACTGTTAAAAGAAGTTTTATCGCTCATCACTTGATTCAACCCGACTCCAAAAAATGGATTTTCGTTAATTGAATTTATGTAGTATAACCATATGTTTATTCGTCCGGTGAACGATGTATCGACCAAATTATTACTTAGTGAGAGAAGGTCTTGGTAATACGTTGAAATTATCGCTGTCGAAGTGGATATTATTAATACACCTATTATTATATAAGTTGTTCTTTTTATTAAAAAATCTGAAAAACTGCTTTTCGATGAAAAAATATTAGTAACAATAATTAGTATTGCCAAAATAATTGCTGTTGATGATTGGCTACCAATTATTAATATTAAGACGGAAAATGTTGTTATAATTTTAGCGGGAAAAGTTTTAAATTTAAATATCCATAAATAAAAAAACAAAATAAATAATGATATATTTCCAAGGGTATTTTTATGGGTTGTAATTCCCTGCCATTTATTAAGATGTTCACCAATACTAATTCCGTATGAAGGTATGAATATTATGCATGTATACGATAAAAATATAAATGCTAAGAAAATTTTATTTAAATATTTTGTTGTATTTTTATATTTAAGATAGTTAACTTGAAGTGCAATTCCGATGTATGCAAGCACGATAGCGCTTGTTTGAATTATTGATTGATATGGCAGTTCGCTTTTCAAGGAAATAAAATAAAGATATGAGAAATACACTATAATTATTTTTGGAATTTTCAGCGTGTTCCTAAAAAAAATAATTTTATACAATATTATAAATATTGCCATTAGAGCTAACCATAATTTAAATATATCTACTGGGAATATATTTTCATTTGTGAATTGTGAAAACTGATCTTGAGCACCATTTTGATTTATTAGCTGGATCGTACCAAAGGATAATAGAAACATTGGGGCTAGCAATATCTTTAATAATAGCTTATTGTTCATTAATTTGTACTACTTATTCGTTATTAATATAATTAATTTCAAAATAATTAATTCAAGCTGCGTATTTTGCAAATTATGCGTCTGGACTGCTGATATGTTGGCATGATCTAACTGGGTTTTTGTATCTCGATCAAGGTACTCATCAAGGTTGCTCTACGGCGAAAAGGTCTGCGGGTAGACGACTTCGGGACCAAGTCGTCTACCCGCTGTGTGTTTGCCGATGCTTTCAGGAATTCAAAACACACTAACCCCTGGTTGCTGATGGCTGAGACCTCCGTGAGGCTGTAACGTTTGCTGCACTGCTGCAGCACTGGTTTCTGGCCCGTCTGTGCATAACCACGCACCCACTGTTCAACTTTCATGTGGTTTAGCGCCCGCGCTCGCTTAATGCGGCATCGCGTTGTGCAATCCCAGTGTATCAGTTGTGAGAATGGGCATCCAGATATCAAAGTGTCATGAGAAGAGTTGCATGATGGCGCGGCGGTTCCGTAGCCTAAAGCCCGTTCCTGCGCTAATGTGAGTCTTCGACCAGTTAGGTACGTTTGCCTGGACTTTTTTGATTCCATACCGGCTTCACCGCGCAATGCTTACCGCGGCGATCATGCCAGTGCGATGCCAAGAGTCACACCCATCGCTTTGGAAATTTCCTTCCACGTTAGTTGCAGATCATCACGTATCCGCATGGCATGGTGGCGCATCTCCTGGTGTGATTGGTGGGTTAGAAATTTCATAGATTCACCTATTTCAAATCAACGCTGCGTGCAATTCCTCTGGGCTCACCGCTGCGGTCCCCATCTTCCCTACCACAATGCCAGCCGCTACATTTGCTAACTTGACAGCATCAACCAACGGTATACCAGATGCCAACCCAGCCCCAATAACCGCAACGACCGTGTCACCTGCGCCCGTCACATCAAACACTTCACGCGCCTTCGTGGGGAGCCTTAAAGGTGGCTGGTTTTCAACAAAAAGCGACATACCTTGCTCGCTACGCGTTACCAGGAGGGCATGCAGGCCAAGCGACTGACGTAGCTTTTCGGCGCGTGTGGTGATGTCTTCTTCACAGCTGCAGTGTCCCACTACCGCTTCCAATTCCGACAAATTGGGTGTGAGCAGCGTCGCGCCTCGGTAGGGTTCAAAGTCATTGCCCTTGGGGTCAATAATTACGGGTAGTTGCAAACTGCGGGCGTGGGCTATCAGGGTTTGTACGCCGCGCAACGCGCCCTTGGCGTAATCAGAAAAGATAGCTGCCTGTGCCGTTTTTGCAACGCGTTTGAAGCATTCCAACAATAAACCGGGTTCCCAGGCTGGGAAATGATCTTCAAAGTCCAAGCGTATCAACTGTTGATGACGGCTGAACACGCGCAGCTTGTTGATAGTTTGGCCGCCTTGCACGCGGTGCAGACTAGATGTGACCTTATGTTGTTGTAACAATTGCTCTAGTTGGGTGGCGGCTCCATCCTCACCCACCAAGCCAAGCAGATCAACCTGCGCGCCCAAGCATGCTCCATTTACGGCTACGTTGCCCGCACCACCCACGCGCACCTCTTGGTTTTGCACGAGCACCACAGGCACAGGCGCCTCGGGCGATATACGGGTGGTGGAACCGTGCCAATAGCTATCTAGCATCACATCACCCACCACCAGCACACGCGACTTAGAAAAATCCGGCAGCGTGATCATGCTTTTGTCGCCAGCGCAGCGTCGACCATGGCGCACCAAAGGTGGCCGATAAGGATATGGCATTCTTGTATGGCTGCGGTTTGGGGTGCTGGTACGGTAATGGCATGGTCAACTAAGCTGCTCAATTGTCCGCCTTCGCGTCCCAGTAGGCCAATCGTGATGCAGCCCAAGAATTTGGCCGCATCCATAGCTGTCAAGACATTGGCACTGTTGCCGCTGGTGGAGATGCCAATCAGCACATCTCCGGGGCGTGCGTGCGCTTGCACCTGGCGGGAAAAAATTTCTGTGTAGCCGTAGTCATTGGCTACCGCCGTCAAAATGGAGGTGTCGGTGGTCAAAGCCATGGCGGGCAAACCCTTGCGCTCAGTCAAGAAGCGGCCCACCAACTCGGCTGCAATGTGTTGCGCGTCGGCTGCACTGCCGCCGTTGCCGCACAACATGACCTTATTGCCGCGCAATAGGCAGTCGGCAATTCGCTGGCCAGCATCTTCAATGGCGGGTTTAATTGCTGTCAGGCTTTGTAGCGCAGCCAAATGCTGGCTGATGTGAGTGTCAAAAATAGAATTCATGGGCAAAGATAGTGAAGGTGTGTTTGGACTAAAGAAGGCTATTAACCGGTATGGCTGACCGTCGGTATTGCATAGGGTGCCTGAGCAGCATCCAACGCTTGTTGTGCTGCAGCCAGCACCGAGGCGACTGATATCTTGCTTACGCACGGCACCGGGTCACTTGGGTCATGCGGTTGGTTGCAGAGCCAGTTGCAGCGGTAGCAGGGCATGGGCACCGCTACCGCAACGGGCTTGATGCCAGGCACTGTGTCTGGGTATGGCATGAATCGACCGTAATGCCCTCCGCCTAAAATGCACACCGCCGGGGTGCCAACTGCGGCAGCGATATGCACCGCAGATGTCTCGTTGCCGATAAGCAATTGCGCACCGCGTATGACCTCGGCCAACTCACTTAAATTGGTTTGGCCAGCCAAATTGATGCAGTTGACGGTTGCTGCATTTGCAATGGTTTGACATAGCGCAGCCTCATTTCGCGCACCACACAACACCGGTTTCCAGCCGTAGCGGCGCTGAAGAGCAGACAGCGCACCTGCAAACTGTGCTACAGACCATTGCCTGCCAGACCATGACGCACCAGGGAACACGATGAAATATGGTGCGGTGGGTTGCAGAGCGATTGGCAACTTAGCCAGGTGAGGCAGCTGAGCTAAAGCGGCTTGATGGGGTACTCCTGCCAAATGGCTCACAAATTCTGCATTGCGCAGCAGCTCCATCATCGGGCTAGGGTTGGCGGGTAATAGCTGGGTGTACCAGCGGTTACTCATCTTTTGCCCTGCCGCAGTAGCGATGGCCAAGTCGCCCGCAGAGCCAATGCGATATGTAGCGCCAGTAGCGCGCATCACGCTGTCGCCATGCAATACGGAGCGTGAAAATGTAGGTTGTATAGCGGTATAAAACCCGCCCCTACGAAAGCGTCGCAGCAGCTGCCAGCGTTTGAGCGGATGGCGCACGTCCAGATGGCGGGTACTGATGGGCCAGACCTCATCCCAGTAAGGTAGCTGTATGGCCATATCCGCCCAGGCAGAGTTGGCGATCAAGGTGATTTTCTGGTTGGGGTACAAATGGCGATACTCTTTGGCGCTGTCTAACCAGATGATGAAATCACCGATTGCATCCAGACGAATTAGGGCAATGCCCGCCTGACCAACCCGCGGAATTGACTTCAACACCAGCACATCAACCTTGAGAATGACCCAAGTGATGATCACCTCAAGCACGCGTTTGATCAATTTAGCAACACCTTAGAAAGTGCTTCCACATAAGCGCGACGAGAGGCAGTGCGAATTGCCTCGATCTCATCCGGGTACGAGTGCTCGCGCGAAAGCAGTGCAGCAATCATTTGATCAATGCTGGCACTGGTGACATCCTCCACATAATGGGGTGTCAGGTTGAGATTTTTAATCATCAAAGCGCGGCTGTCGTTGCCAATCACTGCGACAGGCTTGCCAAACGATGCCATCATGAAGCCAGCATGCACACGATTCACCACTGCAAACCTGGCACCTGCGTAAAAGTTCATGAAAGCCACATGCTCATCTGGCACGATGTAGGTTTCAACGTCTGGCACGATTTGCTTGGCTAACGTTTCCTCAGCCACAGTGTGGCAGGCTGCTACCACGCGCCCATGAGGCTGAAGCTTGTCGACAATCTCACCAAAGTTTTTACGCCATTTATCAGCATCAATGTTTTGACCAAAAGTGTAATGTCCGCCAGACTCCATGAAGTTGACGACGATGTAGCCACCTTTGGTCGGTGTAATTTTGAAATGATCCCGCGCAAATATCGAGGTGCATGGCAACACCATTGCGTCGCGCCCAGAAAGTTGCAACATGCGTTGAGCAAGGCTGTCACGCAGGAGCGTCAAGTCACAGGCATCAAAAAATTCGGCGATATAGGCCTTGCACTTGGGGCAGTTGGTGACCTCGCTGCCATCAGAGTGATACCGCTGGCAACTGCCACCGGCAATACTCAGTAACTTGCGACTACGGCGGTCTTTTAAAAAGCGTTTGCGGATGAGTGGGTCAAACCATTCATTGTCAGCACAATGCGGACCACCCGGGTGACACCAATATACCGGGGCGCCGCTTTGGATTAACAGGTCTGCATCTGCTACGCGGTCTTTGGTTCCCAACACCCGCAGCACTGGCTCAACCACACGTGAAATCCGCAGTCTGCGTAGACCTTCATAACCATAAGCTGTGGTGACTGGAGAGTGTTTGTGGATCAATTCGACTTGGTCGAATTTTGCAACATCGCCAATGATGGACAGGATACCTTCGCGGACGAAGTCGTCGCCGATGTTGTGGCGGACTGTGGTGATGATGGATAAGTTAGTCATTGGTTAAGCCTGCATTATTTAATTCTCTTAAAAAAATTATTGGATCATCCATATAAATAACAAAGTCTTTTAATTTATTCTGAGGCAAAAGCCACCATTTTGATTTAAGCAAAGACTCACAAATTTCAGTAGAAAATCTCCTTTTTATAACCCTAGCGGGTAGTCCTACAGCTATGGAGTATGGAGGTATATTACCCCTAACGGTTGCACCAGCACCTATAATTGAACCAGTGCCAATAGTGGAGCCAGAGAGTATTGTTACACCATGACCAATCCATACATCGTTCCCGATAGTGATATCACCACGTGATTTTGGTGTGACTTTACTTTTAAGTTCGCTAAGCTGCCATCTCTCAATAAACGGAAATGTTGAAACCCATTCTGTATCATGTTCACCGCCCAGAATAAAATCTACATTTTCAGCAAATGAACAATATGAACCAATTTCAAGTTTTAGGCCGGTTCGCCAGCAATAAAGATTGGCCTTATTTATATATGTATGTTCATTAATGGTTATTGTTGGCCTACCTCCACCAATTAATTTGATATTTATATCGTTGGACTTTTCTTTTTTGAAACCAAACTTTTTTAGGGTTCTATATAATATATTTCTTGCCACAAGAACTATCCCTTTAAAAATTTATTTAAAGCTAATTTAAATAAATTACTTTTGAAGGCTTTTAAGGAAAAAACAGCTCCGTAAACAACGTCTTCCACAACAAAATTAGAATGACGTAGTGATCCCTTTAGATCAAATGATTCTTTTTGTGAGTTACTATCTATTGTTAGTGTATGAGTGGCATCGTTGCCAAAACCAATATTGACAATTTGATTGAGCTTCGGCACAATAGTTAATGCGTGGTTAAAATTTTTCGAAAACCCCCATTGATAATCCCATGTATCAATCTCGGAATTAAACAATTTTGTGCCTAGACTAAGTTTTGCAATTCGCTCGGCCTTATAAGGGTAAACATTGTCCATCACCTCTGATTGTGACATTTCTGGCCAATCTTTTAGATCAGGATCATAGTGCTGCCAAGCACGTCGCCAACTAGCCCAACCCCAAATTGGGCCGTAGCGTGTAAAAAAATAATCAGCGTTTGACTTAGTAATAGCTGCTGGAAAAAATGTTGAGCCCGATATCTGCCAAATTCGTGTATCGGTTTTATAACGCTCCAGCAACTCATCACAAAATCCAAAAAAACTCTGTGCCGGCAGGCAATCGTCTTCCAGAATAATGCCTTGCTCTTCGTGCTCAAAAAACCAGGTAATGGCCGAGCTGACCGCGCGTTTGCAGCCCAGGTTTTCTTCACGGAAAAGGGTAATCACCTCACACGGCCAATCCACCTCTGTGGCGATTTGGCGGGTGGTGGCACAACGCTCGGCCTCACCCGCCCGCTGTGGGCGTGCTCCATCGGCGGCCACATAGAGCCGGGGTGGCTGCGCAGCGCGGATGGCCTCAAAAACCTGGCGTGTGGTGTCGGGCCGATTAAACACCAAAAAGAGTACTGCACTTTTCATAGCTGGTTACGCTTGTTCCATATGGGTTACCGGCTATTTTTAAGCCAAATTGAATATCCTGTGAAGCATTGAACGGCGGCCAAATTCATGCATTAAGCAGCTTCCTGAAGTACGCCGTGGTTTCTTTCAAGCCGTCGTCTAATTGCACAGTGGGCTGCCAACCCAACTTGTCTTTAGCAAGGGTGATATTTGGCTGGCGTTGTTTAGGGTCGTCTGTGGGCAGGGGCATAAAGACCAATTTGCTTTTTCCCCCAACAGTTTTGATCACTTTCTCGGCCAGTTCCAGCATGGTGAATTCAAAAGGGTTGCCGATATTGATTGGGCCGGTGAAGCCAGCCTCGGTACCCATCATGCGCACAAAGCCTTCGATCAGGTCATCCACGTAGCAAAAGCTACGGGTCTGACTGCCGTTACCATAAATGGTGATGTCTTGCCCTTTGAGCGCCTGGACTATAAAGTTGCTCACCACACGCCCATCATTAGGGTGCATGCGAGGGCCATAGGTGTTGAAGATGCGCACCACTTTGATGTCTACATTGTTTTGGCGGTGGTAGTCAAAAAACAGGGTTTCGGCACAGCGTTTACCTTCGTCATAACAACTGCGAGGGCCAATGGGGTTCACGTTGCCCCAGTAGTCTTCAGTTTGCGGGTGTACCGCAGGGTCGCCATACACCTCAGAGGTGGATGCCTGCAAGATACGTGCCTTAACGCGTTTCGCTAGTCCGAGCATGTTGATTGCACCATGCACGCTCGTTTTGGTGGTTTGTACGGGGTCGTGCTGGTAGTGGACAGGGCTGGCGGGGCAAGCAAGGTTGTAGATTTGATCAACTTCAACATATAGAGGAAATGTCACGTCGTGGCGAATCAGTTCAAACCGCGGGTGACTCAGTAGGTGCGCTACGTTGGCTTTGCTGCCAGTGAAGAAGTTGTCGACGCACAAGACATCGTGCCCGTCTTTGATAAGTCTGTCGCAGAGATGAGAGCCGAGGAAGCCTGCGCCGCCAGTGATGAGTGATTTGTTCATAGATCTACAGATTTGGGTAACGGAATTAAAAGTTATCTCGATAGTTTAATATTGCATTTAATATAAAATAGTGACAATTTAAACATTGTTAACAGTTTTAAAAAGCTACTCTTCTGCATTTTAAAATTTATCAATAAATAATTTTTAAATGTTGAAAAGCTGATATCATTTCTTGATTTATATTCTAATTCGCATACATTTATATTGGAAAAATCAATGCATGATGCATTTGAAAAGTGCTTAAAAAGTTTATTTATGGAAATTTCTCTTTTGTATAAATAATCGTTTGAGAATTTAACATTGTAATAATTATTTTTTCCATGTACTCGATATAAAACTAGAGGGTTGGATAAAAAATATTTCTTTGCACCTACAACTGAGCTTCCCCATACCAAGCAATCATCTGCTCTAGTAATCCAGTCTTTTTCAAGATTAATAGGCATAAAACTTCTAAAAACAGAAGTTTTCATTGAAATAGTTGATGTGACACTGCCGATCCACTCTCGATTTAAATAGCTACTTAATACACCGTAACCAAGACTTTTGTTGGAGGTGTATTTGCTAATCAGTTCGACATTTCGATCTGAAAATATTCTTTCGTGCGCACAAAAAATTGAGTCTATATCACGATTATTTTTATATATCGATATAACTTCGGTTAAATAATTTTCTTTGTATAGATCATCAGAATCAAGAAAAAATATCAGTTCACCGCTGACATATCTTAATATTTCGTTAAAGGCGGATAGTTGACCACCATTTTTCTTTGAGATAATTTTTACCAAATTATTCGTACTAAACTGACTTGTTAACAATTCCAAAGAATTGTCCGTAGAGCCGTCATCAACAACTAATACCTCAATATTTTTGTACGTTTGATTTAATGCTGAATTTATGCAGTCTATCAAGAATGAACTGTAATTGTAATTGTTGATGGCAATTGTTGCCTTCATTTAAAAAGTCTCCAGAAAAATAAGGTCCGGTGAATATATGTTGTTTGATAGCGTAATTCTTTGAAAAAGAAATTTATTAAATATCCTGAAATAATTTGAGACATGAGTGCTGCAAACGCAGCACCAATTATGCCGTAATTAGGAATTAAAAAGTAATTCAATATAACGTTTGAGGTAACACTAATTCCAGCACCATAAAGATATAAATGGTTTAAATTCTCAGATACCTGCCATTTACCTTTCACTGTCGCTAATCCCACAAAAATCCCAGACCAAATATGGATCATCAGAACATCACTGGCATCACTAAAGGCATTACCATATAAAAACACAACCACTCTCTCGCTTAAATAAGTCATCGATAGCGCAACAATAATAGCTAACCAAACTAACAGTGAATAAAGTTTTTGGAGTCTTGCAGCATAAAGTTCTAGACTTACTTTTTTTGCATTTAATATTGATGGAAAAAGTGAGTTGCAAATGAGAATGGGTATGATGTTCCATATTTCGCTAATTCTAGCTGCAGCAGAATATAGACCTACTTCTTTAACATCCAAAAATTCTTTGATCATAATTTGATCAATACGCATGTAAATAGCTATTATTATGCCGCTTAATATTAATGGCCAGCTATCTTTGAGTAATTTTTTGGCTATTTTAATATCAAAATATTGATAGAAGTTGTTAAGATTTTGAAGTCGATAGGCAAAATATAAAGACACCCCCAATGTGATTTGATCGATCAAACTAACTAATACAAATAAAAATAATTCAGCTTTGATATATATTAGATATAATTTTATCAGTGAGGAAATGAAAAGCTGTGTCAGTTTGCACATCGAAACGAATTTAGACAAGACCTTCGATTGAAAATAAAAGTCTACTACTTCAAATGACTGAAACAACGTTCCGCTGCCAATGATAAATATGTACAAGTTGGTGGTCGCATCATTTGAAGTGAAACGCACAGCCAGTACCATGGCAGCTAGCATTACCACTGAACCCATTATTTTGAGCCAAAATGCGGTGCCAAGATAAACATCACTAAGCTCTGGAGTTCGCACTAGGTCACGCACCATAATGCTGTCAAGCCCTAATTTGGCTAAGCTGCCAAATAGTGCTGCAAACGCAATTGAATAACTAAAAACCCCAAACTGCGTTGGCCCCAAATAGCGTGCAACCCAGATACCAACCAGCAAACCAGCGACCATGCGCAACAGTTGTTCTGCGAACATCCATGATGTGTTGGCTGCATATCGCCGAAAGCCCGCATGGCTGCTGGCGCGATGTACCAAGTGTTTAATGCGAGCTAGCACTTAATCATTGCCAAACAAATCTCGACTAAATACCTTGTTAACGACATCGTTTAAATCATCCGTTAGTCGGTTGACGACGATAACATCAGATTCAAGTTTAAACTGTGCCAAGTCGCGGACTACGCGGCTGTTATAAAACTTGTCTTCTTTTAGCGCTGGCTCATAAACGATAACTTCTACACCTTTGGCCTTTATGCGCTTCATAATGCCTTGAATGCTGCTTGCTCTGAAGTTGTCAGAGCCGGATTTCATGACTAACCGGTGGATACCAACCACCCTGGGATTACGTGCGAGTATGCTGTTTGCAATAAAGTCTTTGCGGGTGGAGTTGCTTTCCACGATGGCTTGAATGAGGTTTTGTGGCACATCGTTGTAATTGGCCAGCATTTGCTTGGTGTCTTTGGGCAGGCAGTAGCCGCCGTAGCCAAAGCTTGGGTTGTTGTAGTGACTACCAATGCGGGGGTCTAGGCAAACGCCGTTGATGATTTGCTTGGTATTCAGGCCGTGCATGGCTGCGTAGGTGTCTAGCTCGTTAAAGTAGGACACGCGCATGGCGAGATAGGTGTTGGCAAAGAGTTTGATGGCTTCGGCTTCGGTGCTGCCGGTGAACAGTACATCTATGTTTTGCTTGACGGCTCCTTGTTGGAGGAGGGCGGCGAAGGTTTGGGCGCGCTCGCTGATTTCACCTATGACGATCCTGGATGGGTATAGGTTGTCGTAGAGGGCTTTGCCTTCGCGAAGGAATTCTGGGCTGAAGATGATGTTTGGGGTTCGCGGTGGGGGCTCCGCTCCAACAGAGGTCGACAGAGTTGCTTTGAGTTTGGTTGTGTAGCCTACGGGGACTGTGCTTTTTATTACTATCACCGCGCTGGGGTTGATGGCCAGCACGTCTTGCACCACCGATTCAATTGACTTGGTGTTGAAGTAGTTGGTGTTGGCATCGTAGTCTGTGGGGGTGGCGATGATGACGTAGTCTGCGCCGCTGTAGGCTTCACGCTTGTCCAGTGTGGCTTTGAAGTTAAGCGATTTGTGCTTTAAGAAGTCTTCAATTTCGGGATCTTCAATTGGGCTTTGCTTGGCATTGAGCATGTCCACTTTTTCTGGGACGATGTCAATCGCAACCACTTCGTTGTGCTGGGCTAGCAGCATGGCGTTACTTAGGCCTACGTAGCCGGTGCCGGCGATGGTGATTTTCATAATTTCTACTCGATGCTTACGTTTACGCTGTAGCCGTATTGCTTTAGCAGGGCATGTTTCTTGGCTTCGGCCAGGTCGTTGGAGACCATTTCCGCACACATTTCTTGTGCTGTAATTTCTGTAATCCAGCCAAGTTCCTTTCTTGCTTTGGATGGATCGCCTAGCAAGGTTTCAACTTCAGTGGGGCGGTAGTAGCGGGGGTCAACTTTGACAATGATGTCGCCTACTTTCAGAGCCGGAGCACCGTCACCAGTGATGGCGGTAACAACAGCCTGTTCCTGGTCACCTTCGCCGTTGAATTCAATACTGAGGCCAAGAGCATTGGCTGTCCAGGTGATGAACTGGCGTACGCTGTACTGAACACCGGTGGCGATGACAAAGTCTTGCGGCTTGTCTTGCTGCAGCATCATCCATTGCATACGCACGTAGTCTTTGGCATGACCCCAGTCGCGTAGCGCGCTCATGTTGCCCATGTACAGGCATTGTTCCAGACCTTGGGCGATGTTGGCCAGGCCACGAGTAATTTTCCGGGTGACGAAAGTTTCGCCACGACGAGGGCTTTCGTGGTTGAACAAGATGCCGTTACAGGCATACATGCCATAGGCTTCGCGGTAGTTTACGGTGATCCAATAAGCATAAAGCTTGGCCACGGCGTAGGGGCTGCGGGGGTAAAACGGGGTGGTCTCACGCTGCGGTATTTCTTGCACCAAGCCATACAACTCTGAGGTACTGGCTTGGTAAAAGCGGGTCTTTTTCTGCAGACCCAATATTCTGATGGCTTCCAGAATGCGCAGGGTACCCATGCCGTCTACGTCTGCGGTGTATTCGGGGCTTTCAAAGCTTACGGCTACATGGCTTTGCGCACCCAGGTTGTAAATTTCATCCGGCTGGGTTTGCTGAATGATGCGGGTCAGGCAACTGCTGTCGCTCAGGTCACCATAGTGCAGGGTGAAGTGGGCGTTGTTGATGTGGGGGTCTTGGTAGATGTGGTCTATGCGGGTGGTGTTAAAGCTAGATGCGCGGCGCTTGACACCGTGGACGATGTAGCCTTTTTCTAACAGGAATTCAGCCAGATACGAGCCGTCTTGGCCTGTGATGCCGGTGATTAGGGCGACTTTTTGAGAGGTCATGGGTTTTGTTATTTGTTGAAGCGGCGCCTCGCCGCGAATTACGTTTCGGGGTTAATACCTTCGCGGCGGGGGGTGCGCTCCCACAAGGTCAGGAAGTCTTGGTAAGCAAAGTTTAGGCCTGCTTGTAGGCTTACTTGGGCTTGCCAGCCCAGTGTGTTTAGGCGGGTGCTGTCCATCCACTTTCTGGGGGGGCCGTCTGGCTTGCTGGCATCGAAGCTAATTTGGCCTTGGTAGCCTACCGCTTGGCTTACAGCGTGCGCCACTTCGGCTATGGTCACATCGCTGCCAAAACCCACATTGATGTGGCTGCACATGGGGGCGGTGTTTGCTTGGTAAGTGCTTAGCGGCAGGCTCATCACAAACACGCTGGCAGCGGCCATGTCGTCAACGTACAAAAATTCTCGCTTTGGGGTGCCGGTGCCCCAAATGGCCACTTGGGGCGCGCCTGCCAGCTTGGCTTCATGAAAACGCCGAATCAGTGCTGGGATAACGTGGCTGTTTTCAAAGTGGTAGTTGTCACCGGGGCCATAGAGGTTGGTGGGCATGACGCTGCGGTAGTCGCGGCCATGCTGGCGGTTGTAGCTCTCGCAGAGTTTGATGCCGGCTATTTTGGCAATGGCATAGGGCTCGTTTGTGGGCTCCAGCAGGCCGGTCAGCAGGGCTTGTTCGGTCATGGGTTGGGGGGCCATGCGCGGGTAGATGCAGCTTGAACCTAAAAAGAGCATTTTTTGCACACCATGTTGGTGCGCGGCCTGGATGATGTTGGCTTGCATCATCAGATTTTGGTAGATGAAGTCTGCCGGGTAGGTGTTGTTGGCGTGAATGCCGCCTACTTTGGCAGCGGCTAGGTAGACCTGATCTGGCTTTTCTTGTGTGAAGAAGTCGTTAACGGCGGCTTGGTTGGTTAGGTCTAGTTCGGCATGGGTGCGGGTGACGATGTTCGCGGCGGGGGCGCCGCTCCTACAGAGGGTGGAGGATTGCAGGGCGCGAACTATGGCGCTGCCTACCATGCCACGGTGGCCGGCTACGTAGATTTTTGGTGAAACGCTCATAAGACAGCTTGGTATTGCATGGGTTACTTAATTGCAGACTTGTTTTGCCCATACTCATACTGGGCATAGCGGTAGCGGCTGTATTTGTAGCCATAACCATAGCCATAGCCATAGCGGCGTTTGGACAGATTCAGGTCGTTAAAGATGACACCGCGCACAGTCACGCCAGAGCGGGCCAGACGTTTAGCAGACTCTTGCAGTTCTGCCAGCGTACTGATCTCGGCGCGGGCTACCATGAATACGGTGCCGGCTAACGGGGCGATGACCTGGGTGTCTGCTACAGCCAGAACGGGCGGGGTGTCGATGACCACCACATCATAACTTTCCCCCAGTGTTTGCATAAGTTGCACCGTGGCAGGGCTCATTAGCAACTCGGCAGGGTTGGGCGGCATGGGGCCGGTAGAAATAAAGTCTAGTCCCTGTGACACTTCTTTGTGAATGACATGGTCAAGCGTTTGTGTTCCGCTGATTAGCTCGCTCAAACCGTGGCCGCGCTCCATGCCAAAAGACTCATGGATATGACCCTTGCGCATGTCAGCATCCAGCAGCAACACCCGTTTACCACCTGCTGCCAGCACTGCTGCAAAATTGGCGCTGGTAAATGACTTGCCGATGCCTGGGGTGGGGCCGGTCATCAGCACAATGTTGTTGGGTGCATCAAGCATGGCAAACTGCAGTGCGGTGCGCAGGCTGCGCAAGCTTTCTATACATGGGTCGTTGGGCAGCACATTGGCCAGCAGGTGCATGCCGGTTTGTTTGGACTTGCTGTTGGTGGTCAACTCAGTTTGGTCGCCAGAATGTGGCACAGTGGCAAACACATGCAGGCCCACATGTTGTTCAATGTCGTCCGCATTTCTAATGCCGGGGCGCATACTGTTGCGCAAAAAGGCCAAGGCCAAGCCAGCCAGCACACCCAGCACGCCAGACAGTGCCCAGATCATGGCTTTTTGGGGTTTGATGGGGCGCTCCGGTACCGCAGCGGTATCTACTACGCGCACATTGCCGACTTTACCCTCTTTCACCAGGCGCAGCTGTTCAAAGCTATTGAGCAGGCTGGTATACAGATCGCTGTTCACCTTGACATCACGCGTCAGGCGCAGCAGGTCTTGCTCAACATTCGGGAAGCTTTTGGCTTTGCCCTCCATAGCATTAATTTGCGTACTCAGTTGTTTGATTTGTGCATCTAACACTTGCACGCTGGGGTGCTGGGCGGTAAAGCGGGATTCAAGGTCTTTGCGTTTTTGCTGGGCTTCTAGCAGTTTGACTCGTAAACTTACTGATTGGTCCAGAATACCTTGAGCCTCAGCACTCAGGTTAAATGTGCCAGACTGGTTTCGGAACTTGTTGAACTTGTTCTCGGAGCTTTCCAGTTGGTTTCGAAGTTCAGGCAATTGGGTGTTGAGAAAGCTGATAGATTTTTCAGCTTCAGCTGCTTTTCGCTCTACATTTTGGCGCACATAAAAGCTGCTGATTTCATTCAAGATAGTTGCTGTAAGCAAAGGGTCGGACCCCTGCAAGGTAGAGCTGATCACACCAGACTGTTTGCCTTGTTCGACAATTTTCAGATCTTTTTGCAGCCGCTCCGTTACTTCAAGGTGCGATAATTTAACAAGGTTAAAGGCTGCACCAGGCTTGCCAGCAAGGCTACTCACCAGCAATTCACCCTTGTGGCCGTCAAGTGTGAATGCCAGCGGTTCTCCAATGTGACCTTGGCCTAAGGTGTTCTCATCTGCACCCAACAAGGTGTAGCCAGTTGCACTGGCCACCACCTGAAATTGATGGTCTTCAAGTGCTTTGGGCACTTGAAAGCTGGCAACCTGCAGGTCTTCAGTGCCACTGACATAACCACTTAAACCTATAAAACCGGGGGTTGATAATTCAGTGGCTCGGCGCGCCAGCCATTTACCCAAAATAGGCAGGTATTTGGGGCGCACGCTCATATCCAGTCGCAAGTTAGTAACGGCCTGACCAATTACCAAGCGGCTTCGAAGAATTTCGATTTCTGCTGATGCGGGGCTTTTAATATCAAACAGGCTCCCCATGTCGCCGAGCAGACTACCCGCACTCCCGGCCTTGCTGTCTTCGACCTGGATGACTGTATCGGCTTCATAAATGGGGGTGGCCAAAAAGGCGTAACTGCCTCCCAGAGCAATCACAACAGCGGTGACGCTGGCGATAAGCCAGCGTTGGTCTAGTACCACGTCCAACAGATCCAGCAGGTTGATGCTGTCTTCGTCGTCTTGCATGGATTGCATAGGTGACATGCCTTGCATGGGTTGCAAGGGAGTGTTTGAAACGTTGCTGGGTAAATTCATGCGAAATCAATCAGTTTTTTTATATTTAGTGGGAGTCCAGCTCTTGGGAAGAATGTATTACGTATTGGGCAGGGTTACTACGTGTTGTCTTCATATCAGCTCAGCTTTCGGATGCGGGGTACCCAGTCGGCTACTCCTTGGGCTATGGATGCATAGGCAGTTTGAAAGGCTTCAATAGGTTGGCGATAGGGGTCGTCAATGTCGAAGTTACCATATTGCCCCAAGCGGAAAGTTTTACCGCGTACGCTTGGAAACAGCTGCTCCAGCTGAGTTTTGTGCATTTGCTCCATTACCAAAATCAGCTCAGCCTGTTGGCACAAGAAACTATTGATTTGCTGGGCGCGGTGGGAACTAATATCAACTCCGTTGGAGGCAGCTATCTGAATAGATAGAGGGTCAGCCGGTTGCCCTACCAATGCACCCAGACCAGCTGACCACACAGTGTGATTGGGTAATTGCTGAGCCAACAGCCCTTGTGCTAATGGGCTGCGGCAAATGTTGCCAATGCAAAGCGTCAAAATGAACTTCATCAGTTTTTGAATGAAGAGTTCGCGCTGGTTACAGCCGTTGCGCTGGGTAAGATCAAGCTGATGACGCGGTTCCAGCGAACCAAAGGCACGGGGTCGACATAGACCACGTCGCGCGCCTTCAACGCAAAACCCTCAGCTAATGCAAACGCAGTGGGGGACTGAGCATCAAGGTGGTAAATTTCTGGTAAATCGGTATTGGCCGCGCGTACTACAAATATTTGTCGTGGGTCACCGGTGGTTTGGCTCACTCCACCGGCATCACCCAACGCTTCGTTCAGCGTCAAGTGCCCATTACGAAGGGTTTGCGTGCTGGGGCGCAGCACCTCCCCCATAACGAACACTTTGGCTTCTTCGCGGCCCATCACTTGCACCAAGTCGCCGTTACGTAGAAGAATATTGTTGGGGTCGATGTTGTGCTGCAACAACTGGGGCATGTTAACTACCACTGTTTGGCCATCACGGGTGATGGCGATGGCAGACCGGTCGCCTAAAGCCGTGATACCGCCCGCACGACCAATGGCTTCGGGCAGGGTCATAGGTACTTCATTCAAAGGCTGTAGCCCAGGAGTGCGGACTTCACCATCAATATAAATCCTCCCACTGCGGTATGATTGGATGCGCACCGTCACCTGGGGGTCTTTAATGTATTTGGCCAGCCTGGTAGTGAGTAAATCACGGGCTTCATATTCGGTCAGGCCAGATAATTTGATAGTACCTGCGTAGGGAAACTGAATCAAACCCTGGGGGCTGACATTGAAACCATTGCCAATGCCAGAGAGACTGCCCGCATCGGTGCCCAATCCACCGGCTGCCGGCACTGACAACTCAGGGTGGTCCCACACCACGATATTGAGCACGTCATTGGGGCCAATCTGGTAGGGTTTGGCCAAATCAAAGAGTTTTTTGACATCCGTCGACACATCGGTCGGTTTGCTAGTGCGTTGCTCGCGAATCAGGCTAGGGGTGATGGTAATCACGCGCCCAGCAGGCGGGGTATCGTCAGTCTGGTCTGGTTTGGAGCTGAACCACGAGCTACTTTGGCCGACGGTGCCGTTGTTGGTTTTGCCCACATACATGCCAGGAGCAAAGGCACAGCCATTAAGCACTGCCGTTAGTAAAAGAATGCCTGCAGGCCGAACAGCAAATATAAACATGTGTAATGAGTCAGAAGTGAAACAATGGCGTGACAGTAAGTTGATGGGCCAGATACTTTGTCTTGGCTTTTAGTCATTATAAGGGGAAGTTTTTTGTGAAACTGACAGTCCATCGTCCTCAACGTGTAGGTGCACAGTCCTTTGGGTGATTGCATTCGGTATGAGGATTTTCGCTAGAGGGGCAGGGGCGGGTGGGCGAATTCCGCAAGGGCTGGACTTTTACAGGCAGAAACTCTCTGCCCGACCCAACGGTGTTCCTGCAGCATCTTTGGTCGCTAACAGTGGCGTTGTTTGAATAGGCCATTGAATACCCACCGTGGGATCAATCCACAATAAGCTGCGCTCAAACTCAGGGTGGTAGTAGTCGGTAGTTTTGTATAGAACCTCTGCGTTCTCACTGGTAACCAGAAAACCGTGAGCAAAGCCAGGAGGCACCCAAAGCTGGCGCTTGTTTTGTGCAGACAATACCACGCCTTCCCACTTGCCAAAGGTTGGCGAACTGCGGCGTAAATCCACGACCACGTCAAACACTTCACCTTGGGTGACACGTACCAGTTTTCCTTGCGGGTGCTGTATCTGGTAATGCAAACCGCGCAGCACGCCTTGGGCTGATTTGCTATGGTTGTCTTGGACAAATTGCACTTCAAGTCCAGTGACGTTGGCAAAGTCACGGGCGTTGAAGCTTTCAAAAAAGAAGCCTCTGGCATCACCAAACACCTTGGGTTCAAGAATCAGGACATCGGGCAGCGTGGTTGGTGTAACGGTGTAAGGCATGGTGCGAGTGATTTGGGGCTGTATGAATGTTTTTTTATTTCAGTAAACTCAGCAAATACTGGCCATAGCCATTCTTTGCCAATGGCGCAGCCAGCTTCTGGACTTGCGCGGCATCTATCCAGCCTTGGCCCAAGGCAATTTCCTCAGGGCAGGCCACTTGCAGACCCTGACGCTTTTGCAGCGTGGCAATGAAGCTGGCGGCTTCCAGCAGACTGTCATGCGTGCCGGTATCCAGCCAGGCATAGCCGCGGCCCATGATCTCAACACTGAGCTGGCCTTGCTCCAGATACACCCGGTTTACATCAGTGATTTCAAGCTCGCCACGGGCTGATGGTTTGATACTGGCGGCAATGTCACACACTTGCTCATCATAAAAATACAGCCCGGTTACCGCGTAATTACTCTTGGGGTACTTGGGTTTTTCTTCGATGCTGATGGCGCGTTTTTGATCATCAAACGCTACCACCCCATAACGCTCAGGATCGGTTACATGGTAGGCAAACACACTGGCACCGCTTTCACGTGAGTGAGCGTTGCTCAGTTGCTTACCAAGATTGTGTCCGTAAAAAATGTTGTCACCCAGCACCAGCGCACTGGGTTGTTTGTTGACAAAGTCGCGGCCAATGATGAAGGCCTGAGCCAGGCCGTCGGGGGAAGGCTGCACCGCATAGCTGATGCTCATGCCCCACTGGCTACCGTCGCCCAGCAGGTCAGCAAAGCGTGGGGTATCTTGCGGGGTGGAGATGATCAGAACTTCCCGAATACCCGCTAGCATGAGTGTGCTCAAGGGGTAGTAAATCATTGGCTTGTCATACACTGGCATCAGTTGCTTGCTGACGGCCTGGGTCACCGGGTAAAGCCGCGTGCCGGAGCCGCCGGCCAGGATGATGCCTTTGCGTTGTGTCATGTTGAGTCCATCAAGTGTTAAAGAATTTCAGCCAGCATCCGGTTGATACCAGCTTGCCATGCTGGCAGCATCAGACCAAAGGTTTGCTGGAGTTTGTGTGTGCTCAGGCGTGAATTGTGAGGTCGACTAGCCGGTGTCGGGAAGGCGCTGGTCGGCACAGGCTGGATCTCAGTTGCTTTTATTTTGATAGCTGGTTGCGCTTTCTGTGCTTGCGCTATAACGTGTTTTGCATAGTCAAACCAAGTAGTTTCACCACTGGCCACCAAGTGGTAGATGCCGGCCAACTCCTGGGTTGCACTGGCGGTGCTGACCTGGCGAATGGCATGGGCGGTGATGTCTGCAATCAAATCTGCCCCGGTGGGTGCGCCAAACTGGTCGTT
Source organism: Rhodoferax lithotrophicus (assembly GCF_019973615.1). GTDB lineage: Bacteria > Pseudomonadota > Gammaproteobacteria > Burkholderiales > Burkholderiaceae_C > Rhodoferax > Rhodoferax lithotrophicus. Next base: position 2,247,974 of record NZ_AP024238.1, read on the forward strand.
GATCACCGTGAGCTTGTCGCGCTCTTGTGCCAGGCGCAACATGGTTTTTGCAAAGTTGTCCCCGCGTGCTGCGTAGACCCAGCTGGTTCTGAAAATCAGGTGCTTGGGGCAGTGCTTGGCGATCAACGCTTCGCTTTCGAGCTTGCTGGCTCCGTACACGCTTAACGGGCCGCTGGTATCGGTTTCAAGCCAGGGAGTGATGCCGCTGCCGTCAAACACATAGTCGGTGCTGTAGTGCACCAGCCAGGCACCGAGCCTGGCGGCCTCCACGGCCAGCACCTCGGGGGCGATGGCATTGAGGGCGCGCGCCAGCTCGGGCTCGCTCTCTGCTTTGTCGACAGCGGTGTGGGCGGCGGCATTGACGATCACATCTGGGCGAACGTTGCGCACCGTGTCAGCCAACTCAGCCAGCTTGCTGATGTCGCCACAATGTTCGGTGCTGTGCCGATCCAGCACGATGAGTTCCCCCAAAGGAGCCAGGCTGCGTTGTAATTCCCAGCCGACCTGGCCGTTTTTTCCTAGAAGGAGGATTTTCATGCGTACTGCTTTTGCACCCAGTCCCGATACGCACCACTTTGCACATGCGCCACCCAGTCGGGGTTGTCCAGATACCACTGCACCGTTTTGCGGATGCCGGTCTCAAAGGTTTCTGCCGGTTTCCAGCCGAGTTCACGCTCCAGCTTGCGGGCATCGATGGCGTAGCGGCGGTCGTGGCCGGGGCGGTCGGTCACAAAAGTGATTTGATCTTTGTACGATTTACCGTCAGTGCGTGGGCGCAGTTCGTCCAGCAGGCTGCAGACGGTGTGCACGATGTCCAGATTGGCTTTTTCGTTCCAGCCGCCCACGTTGTAGGTTTCACCCAAGCGGCCAGTTTCGAGCACGCGGCGGATGGCGCTGCAATGGTCTTTGACATACAGCCAGTCGCGGATTTGCTGGCCGTCGCCGTACACCGGCAGAGCCTTCCCAGCCAGCGCATTGACGATCATCAGCGGAATGAGTTTTTCAGGAAAGTGGTACGGGCCATAGTTGTTGGAGCAGTTGGTAGTGAGCACCGGCAGGCCGTAGGTGTGGTGCCAGGCGCGCACCAGATGGTCGCTGGCGGCTTTGCTGGCGCTGTACGGGCTGTTGGGCTCGATGTGGTTTTGTTCGGTGAAGGCTGGGTCGCCTTTGGCCAGACTGCCATACACCTCGTCGGTTGAGACATGCAGGAATCTGAATGCTTCTTTTTCAGTAGCGTTCAGCGCTTGCCAGTACTGCCTGACAGCCTCTAAAAGCTCATAAGTTCCAACGATGTTGGTGTGGATGAATTCGCCCGGACCGTGGATGGAACGATCCACATGGCTTTCAGCGGCGAAGTTGATCACGGCGCGTGGTTGGTGCTGGGTCAGCAGTTGGGCCACCAGTTCGCGGTCGCCGATGTCGCCTTGAACCAGGGTGTGGCGAGGGTCGCCTTGCAGGCTTTGCAGCGTCTCCGGGTTGCCCGCGTAGGTGAGTTTGTCAAGGTTGATGACCGGCTCGTCATGCAGGGCGAGCCAATCCAGAACAAAATTTCCACCAATAAAGCCTGCGCCGCCAGTCACCAAGATCATAAAAACTCCCGTTCAATAAATGTGCCGGAATTCTACTGACCCCATGGCCGCCAGCAGCTCCCCCTTGGCGAAAGTTTCAACCAGCTTCCATTTCTGTGGTTAGTTCCAGCCACTGCTCTTCCAGCGCCTGGATTTCTTCGTTGACCTGTTTGAGCCGTTTACCCTGGTTCGCAAAGTCTGACGGCGGTGGAGACTGGCACAGATGGGCTTCCAGCTGGGTTCCTTCTGTTTGCAGCGTGGCCATGCGGGACTCAATGTCGGCCAATTTGCGTTTCAGGGAACCGCTGGGTGCCGGTTTGGCTTTGACCTTGGCGGCCGCAGCCAGCGCCTCGGCCTGTGCCTTGCGCTCGGCCTTGGCCGCGGCGCTGCTGGCTTCCCGGATGGCTTCACGCTGACGCTTGGCTTCATCCAGCAGGTAGCGCTGGTAGTCGTCCAGGTCACCGTCAAACGGCTCGACCCCACCGCGCGAGACCATCCAGAATTCATCACACACCGACCTGAGCAGCGCACGGTCGTGGCTGACCAACATCACCGTGCCTTCAAACTCATTAAGCGCCATGGCCAGTGCCTCACGGGTAGCCAAATCCAGGTGGTTGGTGGGCTCATCGAGCAACAGCAGGTTGGGGCGCTGCCAGACGATCATGCATAGCACCAGGCGGGCTTTTTCGCCACCGCTCATGCTGCCTACGGCTTGTTTGACCATGTCGCCGCTGAAGTTGAAGGTGCCCAGAAAACTGCGCAAATCCTGCTCACGGGTGGCCTGGCCAATGATCTTGCCTTGTGCAGTGAGTGTTTTCACCAGGCGGATCATGTGTTCCAGCGGTGTTTCATCGGGGCGCAGCACATCCAGCTCTTGCTGGGCGAAGTAGCCGATGTTAAGTCCCTTGCCTTCGGTGATTTCGCCCTCGATGGCGGCCAGATCACGCGCAATGGTTTTCACCACGGTGGATTTACCCTGGCCGTTGGCTCCCAAAATGCCGATGCGCTGACCAGCCAGCACTGACTTGCTGACATTGCGCACAATCACCGTGGGTGGTGTGCCCTCGGGTGCGTCATCGGGCGGTGGGTAGCCAAAACTCACGCCGGTCATCGACAGCATCGGGTTGGGCAGGTTGGCTGGTTCCTTGAACTCAAAAGTGAAGTCGGCTTCGGACAGCAGCGGCGCAATTTTCTCCATGCGATCCAGCGCCTTGACCCGGCTTTGTGCCTGTTTGGCCTTGCTGGCCTTGGCCTTGAAGCGGGCAATGAACTTTTGCAGGTGAGCAATCTTGTCTTGCTGCTTGGCAAAGGCGTTTTGTTGCAACTCCATCTGTTCGGCACGCATGTCCTCAAACTTGCTGTAATTACCACCGTAGCGCACCAGTTTGGCGGCATCAATGTGCAGGGTGACATTGGTGATGGCATCCAGAAACTCGCGGTCGTGGCTGATGACGATCATCGTGCCTTCGTACTTTTTCAACCAGCCTTCCAGCCACACCAGCGCGTCCAAGTCCAGGTGGTTGGTGGGTTCGTCCAGCAGCAGCAAGTCACTGGGGCACATCAACGCGCGTGCCAGTTGCAGGCGCATACGCCAGCCGCCAGAGAAGCTGTTGACCGGGTTGGTCAGCTCGGTGGTTTTGAAGCCCAGGCCCTGGATCAGTGCTTGTGCGCGCGCCGGAGCATCATGCGCACCCGCATCCTGCAGGGCCATGTAGGCGTGGGCCATGCGGTCGTAGTCTTCGGTGGCCTCGGCGGCGGTCACCTCCTGTTGTGCCGCTAGCAAGGTGACATCACCATCGACCACAAAGTCGGTGGCGGACTGCTCGGTCTCGGGCATGTCCTGGGCAACCTGGCCCATGCGCCATTGGTGCGGAATGTAGTATTCGCCGCCGTCTTCATGCAAATTGCCATTAAACAGCGCAAACAGCGAGGACTTACCCGCGCCATTGCGCCCGACCAAGCCAACTTTTTCGCCGGGGTTGAGGGTGACGGACGCGCCGTCAAGCAGGACTTTCGCGCCGCGGCGCAGGGTGACGTTTTTTAAGGTGATCATTTGCAAGCCATACCGGTCGGGCCGGTTGAGGAGTTAGTCGGGTTGTGCCAGTGGCAAGCCCAGAAAGACGAGGTGGGCCTTATCGGGCTCTCGGAACGATTCAATGGGCTCAAAGCCGAGGTCTTGGTACAGCGCCAGAGCGGCCGCATTGTGCGCCCAGGTGCAGATGCCAGCCGTCTGGAAGGAGTGCAGATGGGCCTGCTCGGCCAGTGCCAGTGTCAGCACCCGTGCCAGCCCTTGGCGGCGAAAGTGGGGGCGGATGTAAATACGTTTGATTTCCGCCAGGCTCGGGGTGAGTGAGGCCACAAAGGCACCGCAGCCTGCCAGTTCACCGTCGCGGTAAGCCAGCAGCACCTGACCATGCGGTGGTGCGTAACGACCCGGCAACTGCGCCATGTCGCGCCAGATGCTGCTGTTCTTGGGGTCGGCAAGGTCGCGTTCGGCGTATTCCTGCAATAGGCCTTTGAAGCTGTCGTAATGTGCGGGGTCTGTGGCAATAAGCAGCTGAAAATTTGCGGGGAGGCTGGTTTCGCTCATTGTGGATGACTTTCGTTGAGCGACAACAGCGCCTCACGTGTCGCCAGCAGTACCTGGTCTTCACCCGCGCTGGTTTCCAGCCAGATCACTTCCAGTTGCGGAAACGCAGCTTCAAAATGGGCACGCTCATGGCCAATTTCCAGCACGAGGATGGCATCCGGGGACATCTGGGCTGGCACGTCGCGCAGCAATTGGCGGATGAAGTCCATGCCATCGGAGCCTCCAGCCATATTGCCATCCAGCGCCAGCGCGGGTTCGGCCAAGTATTCCGGCGGCAGGGCGGCCATGCTGTGGGCATTGACATAGGGCGGGTTGCACAGGATCAGGTCGTAATGGGAGCCTGTTTTGGGCACGCCATCGCCCTGACGCAGGATGATGCGGTCATGCAGGCCATGGCGATCCACATTGATGCGTGCAACTTCAAGGGCATCGGTGCTGATGTCACTGGCTTGCACCACCACGTCCGGGTAGACCATGGCGGCAATCACCGCCAGGCTGCCATTGCCGGTGCACAGATCCAGCACGCGGTGGGTGGATTCACTGAGCCAATAGTCCAGGCCGCCTTCAACCAGCACCTCGGCAATCAACGAGCGTGGCACGATGGCACGCTCGTCCACATAAAACGCCACACCTTGTAACCAGGCCTCGTGGGTGAGGTAGGCGGCGGGTTTGCGGGTGTCGATGCGTGCTCTTAAAAGAGTAGCTATCTGCGCTTGTTCTTCGGGCGTTACAAGCCTTTTTTGTGCATCATTTGTAATCTCTTCCCCGTCGTCCGGCAGCAAAGGCGTGTTCAGCGGCAAGCCCAGTTGCCATAACACCAGCCAGGCCGCTTCGTCAAAGGCATTGGTGGTGCCATGGCCAAAGGCCACACCGGCTTGCTGAAGCTGCTCTGCAGCCGCGCTGACGCATGCCAGCAAAGTCATGGGTTGCGGGTGTTGGGCCATGTCACTCATGCCAGCAACTGCACGTGCAGGTTTTCAAGGACGCGTTGGTAAATGCGGGTCAGTGGTTCGATGTCGGCCAGCGCAATGTGTTCGTTGATTTTGTGGATGCTGGCGTTGGGGGGACCCAACTCGATCACTTGTGGGCAGATCTTGGCAATAAAACGCCCATCACTGGTGCCGCCGCTGGTGGAGAGTTCAGGGCTGAGGCCAACTTCGGTCTGGATGGCCGTGACCACTGCGTCAACCAGTGTGCCCGGTGTGGTCAAAAAGGGCAAGCCGCCCAGCGTCCAGGTCAGGTCGTAAGCCAGTTCATGGCGGTCCAGCACGGCTTGCAAGCGTTGCTGCAGTGTCTCTGGTGTCGACTCGGTCGAAAAGCGGAAGTTGAAATCCACCACCACCGTGCCGGGGATCACGTTGCTTGCCCCGGTGCCGCCATGGATGTTGCTGACTTGCCAGGAGGTTGGCGGGAAAAATGTGTTGCCTTGATCCCACACCATACCAACCAGTTCAGTCAGTGCGGGTGTAAGCAGGTGGATCGGGTTTTTGGCCAGATGGGGGTAGGCAATGTGGCCTTGCACACCTTTGACGGTGAGCTTGCCGCTCAAACTGCCACGGCGGCCGTTCTTGATCATGTCGCCCGTGCGTGTGACTGAGGTGGGTTCACCTACGATGCAATAGTCCAGGGTTTCACCTTGGGCCTGCAGCCATTCACAGACTTTGACGGTGCCATCCAGTGCCGGACCTTCTTCGTCACTGGTGAGCAAAAAACCAATCGACAAGGGTGTTTCAGGGTGTGCTTTGACAAAGTTTTCAGTGGCCACCACAAAAGCGGCCAGAGAGGTTTTCATGTCTGCTGCACCCCGGCCAAACAGCTTGCCGTCCCGTTCGGTGGGGGTGAAAGGGTCGCTTTCCCACTGTTTGATGGGGCCGGTTGGAACCACATCGGTGTGACCCGCAAATACAATTAATTTTGTAGCTACTTGCGCTTGATTGGTAAGCGTTGCAGGCCTTTTTGCCCATAAATTGGTGACGGAGAAATCAACCGGGCCACTGACCAGGGTGTGGCATTCAAAGCCCACGGCGCTCAAGCGCTGCGCCATGATGTGCTGGCATTGGGCATCTTGGGGAGTTTCAGAGCGGCAGGCAATCAGTTGCTTGGCCAGGTCAAGGGTTGAGGTCATAAGATGGGAGTCAGTGGTTCACGTCGAGCGTGATTTCGGTGAAGGTGGGCTGGTCGTCCGGGTCTTCAGCCTTGGGCTGGTTTTGCGCTTTGGTGCGTGTTGCAAAGTCGTTTTGCAGACGCCACATCAGGTTGGTGGGTGAGTCGGAATTGGCCAGGCCTTCTTTGCGATCAACGATACCAGCGGTGATCAGGCGGGCAATGTCTTGCTCAAAGGTCTGGCTGCCTTCGGCCATGGCGTTGGTCATGGCATCCAGAATGTCGGAAAACTTGCCTTTTTCGATCATCTCGGCCACCAGCTTGGTGTTCATCATGATCTCGACCGCTGGGGTCCGGGTGTCTGCGATGGTGCGCAGCAGGCGTTGGGAGACGATGGCTTTGAGCGCACCGGCCAGGTCACCCAGCATGGTTTGACGCACCTCCACCGGGTAAAACGACAAGATACGGTTGAGCGCCTGGTAGCTGTTGTTGGCGTGCATGGTAGCCAGGCACAGGTGGCCGGTTTGCGCATAGGCGATGGCGGCCGACATGGTCTCGCGGTCGCGAATTTCACCAATAAAGATCACATCCGGGGCCTGACGCAGGGCATTTTTCAGGGCAATCTGGGTGGATTGGGTGTCACTGCCGACCTCGCGCTGGTTGACCACCGCGCGTTTGTTCTTGAACAAATATTCCACCGGGTCTTCAATGGTCAGGATGTGGCCCGACATGTTGGCGTTGCGATGGTCAATCATCGAGGCCAGCGTGGTGCTTTTGCCGGCACCGGTGGCACCCACCATCAGTACCAGACCACGTTTTTCCAGCATCAGGTCAGACAACACCGGTGGCAGCGAGAGCGAGGCCAGTGCCGGGATGTCGTTGGCAATAAAACGGATCACCGCTGCAATGGAGCCACGCTGGCGCATGCCGCTGATACGGAAACGTCCAACCCCCGCCATTGACCAGCCCATGTTGAGCTCACCCAGGTCAAGCAGTTCCTCAATACGGTCGGGCGGCAGGATTTCGCTGAGCAGGTTCAGCGGCGCATCGGGCGGCAGCACCTGGGCGTTAACCGGCACACATTGCCCGTTGATGCGAATCAAGGTGGGTGAGTGAGCAGACAAATACACATCCGAGGCACGCTTTTCGGCCATCAGCCGAAGAATGCGTTCCATGGTGCCCATGGGGAGGTTGCTGGTGGCCATAGGTTGAAAGGTGTGCGGTTAGATAGATGGGTGGATGCGCTGGCGTTCGGGGCAATCGCCCAGGGGCCGGGCGCTCCTGGAGGGATGACTAGCTTGCTTAATCTCTCAGCAAATCATTCAGGCTGGTTTTGGCGCGGGTTTGCGCGTCTACCCGCTTGACGATGATGGCGGCATACAGGCTGTATTTGCCGCCTTCTTTGGGCAGATTGCCGCTGATGACGACGGAGCCAGCCGGAATGCGGCCATAACTCACGCTGTCGGTGGCACGGTCATAAATCGGGGTGCTTTGGCCAATGTAGACGCCCATGGAGATCACCGAGTTTTCTTCGACGATGACCCCTTCGACGATCTCCGAGCGGGCTCCGATGAAGCAATTGTCTTCAATGATGGTGGGGTTGGCCTGCATCGGCTCCAGCACACCGCCAATACCGACACCACCACTCAGGTGCACGTTTTTGCCGATCTGGGCGCAGGAACCGACAGCGGCCCAGGTGTCGACCATCGTGCCTTCGTCGACAAAGGCACCGATGTTGACAAACGAGGGCATCAGGATCACGCCTTTGGCCAGATAGCTGCCACGGCGTGCAACTGCGGGCGGCACGATACGCACGCCGGTGGCTTGCAGGCCGGAGGCGGTCATGTGGGCAAATTTGGTTGGCACTTTGTCGTAAAACGCCAGATCACCGGCATGCATGATGGCGTTGTCGTTCAGGCGAAAGCTCAGCAGTACGGCTTTTTTGATCCACTGGTGGGTGGTCCATTGCCCAACACCGTCGCGGGTGGCGACGCGCAAATCGCCGCTGTTGAGCGCACTGATGACATGTTCCACCGCGTCAACCACCTCTTTGGGTGCAGTGGAGGCAGAAATGTTGGCACGGTTTTCCCAGGCGTTGTCAAGAATGGTTTGCAGTTGTTGAGTCATGGTCAAAGGGTGTGAGATGAGAGGAGAAAAAGCTGCGAATGGTGTTGCGACGTGTCAAGCTTTGCGGGCTTTGACAAATTCGACAATGCGTTGGGCGGCTTCAAGGCACTCGGCGGTGTCGGCCACCAGTGCCATACGGATGCGGCCCAGACCAGGGTTGCTGCCCTGCGCGGTGCGGGCCAAAAAGCTGCCCGGCAGCACCGTGACATTGTAGTGAGCATAGAGCTCCCGGGCAAAGGTGGCATCGTCCCCAGCCACATCAGCCCACAGGTAGAAGCCGGCATCCGGCAAGGCCACGTTGAGCACTTGAGAGAGCAGGGGGGTAACCTGGGCAAACTTGGTGCGGTACAGCGCCCGGTTTTCCACCACATGGTCTTCGTCTTGCCAGGCGGCAATGCTGGCGGCTTGTACCACCGGGCTCATGGCGCTGCCGTGGTAAGTGCGGTAGAGCAGGAAGGATTTGATCAGTGCCGCATCACCCGATACAAAACCGCTGCGCATGCCGGGCACGTTGCTGCGTTTGGACAGGCTGGTCAGGGCGATCAGGTTTTTGAAGTCGTGGCGACCCAATTGAGCTGCGGCCTGCAGGCCACTCAGAGGCGGCTCGTCACGGAAATAGATCTCGCTGTAACACTCGTCCGAGCCAATCACAAAACCGAATTGGTCACTGAGTTCAAACAGCATTTGCCATTCTGAGAGCGGCATCACCGCGCCGGTAGGGTTGCCGGGCGAACAGACGATCAGCAGCTGGGTGCGCTGCCACACGGCAGCGGGCACGCTGGCCCAATCGGGGGCAAAGTTGCGAGCCGGGTCACTCGCCACGTAATAGGGTTCAGCACCCGACAGCAGCGCCGCGCCTTCGTAGATTTGGTAAAACGGATTGGGGCAGACCACCAGCGGTTTCGGGTCTGCGGCATTGGCCGGGCGATTGACCACAGTTTGAGCCAGGGCAAACAGGGCTTCGCGCGAGCCCAGCACCGGCAGCATTTGGGTGGCCGGGTCAAGCTGGAGACTGTAGCGGCGTGTCAGCCATTGGGCAAAGGCCTCGCGCAGGGCGGGCTCACCAGCCGTGGCTGGGTAACTGGCCAATCCGCTGGGTGTGCGGGTGATGGCCGCCATCATGGCATCGGCGATCAATTGGGGGGTGGCGTGGCGGGGTTCACCCAGGCCCAAACTGATGGGTTTGAAAGCGGGGTTGGGGGTCACATCCGTAAAAAGCTGGCGCAGCCGCTCAAACGGATAGGGTTTCAAGAGCGAAAGTAAAGAATTCATGGGGGCAATTATCCGGTAGAGTACGGCGCTTCACATTACCTCTTGCTGCTCACCGTCGGCATGTGCCATGGATTTGATTGAATTTCGACAAGAACTCCTCTTCATAGGGATGTCCTTGCCCTTCACACTGCGGGATGAAGGCGGGCAAATACTGCTGGCCAAAGGCCAAAAGATAGAGACTCAGCTGCAACTGCAAGGTATGCGCAACCGTCCCAAAATTTTTGTTGAAATTGAGCAAACGGGTGAGGGTGTGCGCGCCGTGATGGCTGGCCTGAGCGAACTCAACCGGGTGGATGCGCCGATCAAGGATTTTTACAAATTCCTGAATGTGAAAGAGGCCAGCAAGGTGGTTGAAAAAGAAACCGGTACCTTGAGCCAGCGCTGGGGTGATGTGGAGTCCAAATTGGGTGGTTTGTTGGCCAGTTTTGACACCACCAGCGACTTTCAGGAAAAAATTTATGCACTGGATCAGGTCATTCTCCGGCTGTTGAATCAAGATCCAACGGGTTCGCAGTTTTTGTTGTTTAACCGTTCCATTACCCACTTTGAAGGCTATAGCGTGCTGCATTCCCTGCTGTGCGCCGCACTGGTGAATGATTTGGCAATCACGTTTTCGCTCACCAATGAAGAGCGGCGCAGTCTGGCCTGTGCAGCGTTGACGATGAATCTGGCCATGACGCATCTGCAGGATTTGCTGGCCCAGCAAAAAACACCTCCCAGCCCGGTACAACGCAAGGTGATTGACACCCATGCATCGGTGGGTAGTGTTCAGTTGGCCAAGGTGGGTGTGACCGATGACGATTGGCTGAAGGTGGTTGCCTTGCACCACAGCCCCCAAAGTGGGCCGGACAAACTGCTGGAATGGCCTCGCTTGCCCAGATTGGTGAAGATTCTGCAAACCGTCGACCGTTACACCGCTGCCATGAGTCCGCGCAAATCCCGCTCTGGTCGAACCGCGCGTGATTCGGTGCGCTGTGTAGTGCTGCCTGTCGGGGAAACCAAGCACGATGAAGTGGGCACGTCATTGGTCAAATTGCTGGGTTTGAGCCCTCCGGGTACTTACGTGACGCTGGCCAATGGGGAGACGGCGGTGGTCGTGCGCCGAGGCCTTAAACCTGCCGAACCCTGGGTGGCTGTGGTGCTGAATCGCGCCGGACAATTGATTGCAGAGCCGAAGTTGCGCGACTCTTCACGAGAAGGTTTTGGTGTTCAAAACACCTTGGCTGCCACGGCGGTCAAGATTAATGTGAACATGGAACTGATGCTGAAACTTATTCCCCGTGGTGTGTTGGTCTGAGCCCTGACATTGGCTGTGCCGGTGCTGCGGCTAGTTCCCCAGCGCAACACTACAGGGCGTGAGCTTGTGTCTCAACGCCGAGCCAGCGTTTGGCTGCTTGCGTCAGGCTTGCCGGATTACCGGTAGAAAACAGGCTGAGTTGACCTGGTTCACTGTGCAGCGAAGTCGGTGTGATCATGCGTCGGGTTTGCCGGGCTACCGGTTCACCGTTATCGACCAATCGTACTTCAGGCCCCAGCAGTTGGCGCAAATGGTGCTTGGCAAAGGGGTAGTGTGTGCAGCCCAGCACCAGCGTGTCAATTTCCCCTGATTGGATGCCAAATTGACCTATAGCGCCCGTATATTCTGCACAGAGCGCTCTTATTTTTGATTCGTCATCGCGTTCAATGGCATCTGCCAGGCCATCGCAAGGCTGGCAGATGAATTCAGCCTGACTCGCTAGGGTGCTTTTTAAAGCGTTGAACTTTTGGCTGCTCAACGTGCCACGGGTGGCCATGACACCAATGCGTTTGGTTTGACTGATCGTTATAGCGGGTTTGAGTGCTGGCTCGACACCAATGATGGGCAATGCACTGTAATCTTGGCGCAGCAAGTGCACTGCTGCAGCCGTCGCGGTGTTGCAGGCCACCACCAGCGCTTGGATGCGCAGATGCTCATGCCTCTGCAAGGTGCTGGCAATGTGGCGTGAGCGCTCAATCACAAAGGCTTCGTTGCGCTCGCCATAGGGCGCGTAGCCGCTGTCAGCGACATACACAAAGTCTTCAAACGGAAGCTCAGTGCGCAGCGCCTTGAGCACACTTAAACCACCAACACCACTGTCAAACACCCCAATCGGGTGTTTGATCTTTTCGCTGAACGGTCGCTGTGTCAAGTCATTGACCGCTGATGTTGATGCCTTTGAATTCACCCGAGGCAATGCGTTTTTGCCACTCGGCCGGGCCGGTGATGTGGGCACTGGTGCCACCGGCATCCACCGCCACGGTGACCGGCATGTCGACCACGTCGAATTCGTAGATGGCTTCCATGCCCAGGTCGGCAAAGCCCACCACCTTGGCGGTCTTGATGGCTTTGCTGACCAGGTAGGCTGCGCCGCCCACGGCCATCAGGTAGGCGCTCTGGTGTTTCTTGATGGCTTCAATGGCGACCGGGCCGCGCTCGGCCTTGCCGACCATGGCGATCAGGCCGGTCTCGGCCAGCATCATCTCGGTGAAACCGTCCATGCGGGTGGCGGTGGTCGGGCCGGCTGGGCCGACGGCTTCATCACCCACCGGGTCGACTGGGCCGACGTAGTAGATGACGCGGTTGGTGAAGTCCACCGGCAGCTTTTCGCCCTTGGCCAGCATTTGCTGGATGCGTTTGTGCGCGGCATCACGGCCGGTGAGCATCTTGCCGTTGAGCAGCAGGGTGTCGCCGGGCTTCCAACTGGCGACTTCTTCCTTCGTGAGCGTGTTGAGGTCGACCTTTTTGCTCTTGACGTAGTCGGGTGTCCAGGCCACATCGGGCCAGGTGTCCAGTGAGGGCGGGGTCAGGTAGACCGGGCCACTGCCATCCATCACAAAGTGCGCGTGGCGGGTGGCGGCGCAGTTCGGGATCATGGCAATCGGCTTGCTGGCAGCGTGGGTCGGGTACATCTGGATCTTGATGTCCAGCACGGTGGTCAGACCGCCCAGGCCTTGTGCGCCAATCCCTAAGGCGTTGACTTTTTCATACAGCTCCAGGCGCAGTTTCTCCACGCTGCTGAGTTCCGCGCCGCTGGCCGCTTTGGCTTGTAACTCGTACATGTTGAGGTCGTCCATCAGGCTTTCCTTGGCCATCAGCACGGCTTTCTCGGCGGTGCCGCCAATGCCAATGCCCAGCATGCCCGGCGGGCACCAGCCGGCACCCATGGTCGGCACGGTTTTCAGCACCCAGTCAACCACGCTGTCGCCGGGGTTGAGCATGTACATCTTGCTCTTGTTCTCGGAGCCGCCGCCTTTGGCCGCCACGGTGACTTCCACGGTGTTGCCGGGCACGATTTCGGTGTTGATGACCGCCGGGGTGTTGTCCTTGGTGTTCTTGCGCAAAAACTCGGGGTCGGCCACCACGCTGGCGCGCAAGGTGTTGCCGGGGAAGTTGTAGGCGCGGCGCACACCTTCGTTGATGGCATCGTCGAGGCTGCCGGTGAAGCCTTCCCAGCGCACGTCCATGCCCACTTTCAGGAACACGTTGACGATGCCGGTGTCCTGGCAAATCGGGCGGTGGCCGGTGGCGCTCATCTTGCTGTTGGTGAGAATTTGTGCAATGGCATCTTTGGCAGCAGGGCTTTGCTCACGCTCATAGGCGCGGGCCAGGTGGGCGATGTAGTCGGCGGGGTGGTAGTAGCTGATGTATTGCAGGGCGGCGGCAATGGATTCGATCAGGTCAGCTTGACGAATGGCGGTGCTCATGGTGGGATGCCTTAAAGAGGTTGAAATTTCATGTGTCACGGTAGCTGGCAAGTTTAACCAAGCCGACCAACACAGGCTGACTGTTCAGCCTGCTGACGCATGATCAGGTTGCTGTGGACTTACACCATCACGCTGCAGTTGTTGATCCGTGTGTGGCTGCAAGTAAGGCTGATGGCTCAATGCGAGGCATCGGCGGTGTGGGTCATCAACTTATCGGTATAGGCGATGGCAATGGCAGACAGCAAAAACGTGATGTGAATCACGGTCTGGGCGATCAGCACCTTGTCGGTGTAGTTGTCTGCATTAATGAATGTTTTGAGAAGGTGAATTGAACTGATGCCGATGATGGACATGGCCAACTTGACTTTCAACACGGAGGCGTTGACGTGATCCAGCCACTCGGGTTGATCTGGATGACCATCCAGATTGATGCGAGAGACAAAGGTTTCATAGCCTCCGACAATCACCATGATCAACAGATTGGAGATCATCACCACGTCAATCAAGGCCAGCAGCACCAGCATGATGACGGTTTCATTCAAATGGGTAATCTGTACATCGGTTTTGTAGCCAATACTTTCGATCAATGCGGCCAAGGCTGCCTGGCTGCCGAAGGCGGCTTGCATCAAATGCAGTAATTCCAACAAGAAGTGGTAAACGTAAACCCCTTGTGCGGCAATCAGCCCCAGGTAAAGCGGTAGCTGTAACCAGCGGCTGGCAAAAATCAGTCGTGGAATGGGACGCAAGGGCTGTAGCTTGGGCGTAGGTTCAGACATAGAGAGGTGTGCAATTTTCAGAAACGTAAGGGCATTCTACGGGGGGGCATGTCAGCCGCGTGACAGTCAGTAGCATGTAAGTGCCAGCCGTGACATTAATGGGCGAACTTTGTTTAACTAGAGGAGACTTATCCGTGACCACACCGAATACTGCTGTTGAATCCACATTGGTTGAGAACCGTGTTTTCCCCCCCAGCGAGGCTACTGTCAAGGCCGCTCGCATTCAGGGCATGGAAGGCTATAACGCCCTGTGCGCTGAAGCAGAAAAAGATTTTGAGGGTTTCTGGGCCCGTTTGGCACGTGAGAACGTGGTTTGGAACAAGCCCTTTACCCAGACCCTGGATGAGTCCAACGCACCGTTTTACAAATGGTTCCAAGACGGTGAACTCAATGCCTCTGCCAACTGCCTTGACAAGCACATGGGCACACCGAATGAGAACAAGACGGCTGTGATCTTTGAAGCGGATGGTGGCGAAGTCACTAAAACCACTTACAAAGAACTGCTGGCCAAGGTTTCACAATTTGCCAATGCCCTGAAAGCACGCGGCATTAACAAGGGTGACCGTGTTCTGGTTTACATGCCCATGGGTCTGGAAGGCGTGGTGGCCATGCAAGCCTGCGCACGTATTGGCGCTACCCACAGTGTGGTGTTTGGCGGCTTTTCTGCTAAAGCCTTGCAAGAACGCATCATTGACGCAGGGGCCGTGGCCGTTGTGACCGCCAACTACCAATTGCGTGGTGGCAAAGAGCTGCCCTTGAAAGGTATTGTGGACGAAGGTCTGGGCTTGGGTGGTTGTGAGTCCATCAAGACAGTTTTCGTGTTTGAGCGTACGGCATCCAAATGCAACATGGTGGCTGGCCGTGACATTACCTTTACTGAAGCACTGGCT
The DNA here is from genome assembly GCF_019973615.1 of Rhodoferax lithotrophicus. Classification (GTDB taxonomy): domain Bacteria; phylum Pseudomonadota; class Gammaproteobacteria; order Burkholderiales; family Burkholderiaceae_C; genus Rhodoferax; species Rhodoferax lithotrophicus. The sequence continues at coordinate 2,263,023 of NZ_AP024238.1, forward strand.
GGCCAAAGCACCGAATGTGAACCCGTGTTGGTGGGTGCGGAGCATCCTTTGTTCATCTTGTTCACCTCTGGTTCTACCGGTAAACCCAAGGGTGTCCAGCATTCCACAGGTGGTTTCCTGTTGTGGGCCAAGCTGACGATGGACTGGACCTTCGACCTGAAACAAGACGATGTGTTCTGGTGTACCGCTGACATCGGCTGGATCACGGGGCATGCCTATGTGGCTTATGGGCCGCTGGCAGCCGGGGCCACACAAATCATTTTTGAAGGTATCCCCACTTACCCGAATGCGGGTCGTTTCTGGCAAATGATTGAGCGCCACAAATGCAGCATTTTCTACACGGCACCTACAGCCATTCGCTCACTCATCAAGTCTGCAGAATCTGACGAAAAAGTCCATCCTGACCGCTCGGATCTCTCCAGCCTGCGTATTCTGGGTTCGGTGGGTGAACCCATCAACCCCGAAGCCTGGATGTGGTACTACAAAAACATCGGCAAAGAAAAGTGCCCGATTGTGGACACCTTCTGGCAAACCGAAACCGGTGGTCACATGATCACGCCGCTGCCAGGTGCCACGCCGCTGGTTCCCGGCAGTTGCACCTTGCCGCTGCCTGGCATCATGGCCGCCATCGTGGACGAAGCCGGACAAGATGTGCCCAATGGTTCTGGTGGCATGCTGGTCATCAAGCGCCCATGGCCGTCGATGATCCGTACCATCTGGAACGACCCAGAGCGTTTCAAAACCAGCTACTTCCCCGCAGAAATGGGCGGCACTTACTACCTCGCTGGCGACGGTGCGGTGCGCAGTGCTGACCGTGGCTATTTCCGCATCACCGGCCGTATTGATGACGTGTTGAACGTGTCAGGTCACCGCATGGGCACCATGGAAATTGAATCGGCTTTGGTCGCCAAGACCGACCTGGTGGCTGAAGCCGCTGTGGTGGGCCGCCCTGATGATCTGACGGGCGAAGCTATTTGTGCCTTTGTGGTGTTGAAACGCGGCGTACCCACTGGCGACGAAGCCAAGCAAATTGCCAAGGAATTGCGTGATTGGGTGGCCAAGGAAATTGGCCCGATTGCCAAGCCCAAAGACATTCGATTTGGTGAAAACTTGCCCAAGACACGTTCAGGCAAGATCATGCGTCGCCTGTTGCGCTCTTTGGCGAAGGGTGAAACCATCACACAAGACACCTCAACGCTGGAAAATCCAGCTATTTTGGGTCAATTGGGTCAAACGTACTGATGCTCTGAAAAGAGGAGCTACCGTCGCTTAATCAATAAGCGATGGAGCTCTTTTTTATCAGTCATGGTTTGAATAAGAAAGCCCGCAATTGCGGGCTTTCTTATTGAGTGGTTGTGACAATTTATTTGAGTGACAACACCCACTTGACCAGGGTTTCTGCTTCGGCTTGGCTGACTTGCGGATTGGCCGGCATGGGAATAACCCCCCATGCGCCTGAACCACCCTTGATCACTTTGTCTGCCAGCTTGGCAGTCACGTTTTGGCCGGCATATTTTTTAGCCACATCTTTGTAGGCAGGGCCCACGACCTTTTTCTCAATGGTGTGGCAAGCCATACAATTTTTCTTTTGTGCCAAGGCTTGATCGGCAAACACCGGAGTGCCGATCAAGGCGCAACTCAGCAGTACGACGAGAGAGCGTTTCATGGTGTTGTCCTTGAAAAGTGGAGTAGAGTCGCTTGAACGTCATTGTAGGTAAGCCAATTGACCTGTCGATGCGTGTGGGGTTGCTGGACGAATTTGAAAGGGCTGTGATGTATTTACTTGGATTAGGGCTGGTTTTGTTGCTGATGAAGGTGTTGGGCTGGGGGCCGATGGCCGGGTTGGACTGGTGGTGGGTCGGAGCCCCGTTTGTGTTGGCCGTGGCGTGGTGGGCGTGGGCGGACAGCAGTGGTTACACCAAACGCAAAGTTATGGAGCGTGAGGATAAAAAACGCGATGCACGCCGTGAACGTACCAAGGAAGCCTTGGGCAGCATCAACCGAAATCGCCGGTAAATCCATTAGCCGCTGTTTGACCGGGATGACAACAACAACCTTGCAGCGGTCTGCAGAGGGACGCTGGGACATAATCACGCTTCTGTTTTTTTCTGTTTTAAACCTTCTTTGAGTGACCCTCATCATGCCCATTTACCGTTCCAAAACCACCACTGCTGGCCGCAACATGGCGGGTGCTCGCTCGCTGTGGCGCGCCACTGGTATGAAAGATGGCGATTTTGACAAGCCGATCATCGCCGTGGTGAATTCTTTCACCCAGTTTGTGCCTGGTCATGTGCATCTGAAAGACCTGGGTCAATTGGTGGCGCGCGAGATTGAGGCTGCGGGTGGTGTCGCCAAGGAATTCAACACCATCGCGGTCGATGACGGCATTGCCATGGGGCATGATGGCATGCTGTATTCGTTGCCGAGCCGCGACATCATTGCCGACTCGGTGGAATACATGGTGAATGCCCATTGTGCGGATGCCATGGTGTGTATCTCCAATTGCGACAAAATTACCCCTGGCATGCTGATGGCTGCCATGCGTTTGAACATTCCCGTGGTGTTTGTCTCTGGTGGCCCGATGGAAGCGGGCAAGACCAAGCTGGGTGTGATCAAACTTGATTTGATCGATGCCATGGTGATGGCCGCTGACCCCAACGTATCCGACGAAGAAGTGGCTGAGGTGGAGCGTTCTGCCTGCCCAACCTGTGGTTCCTGTTCAGGCATGTTCACCGCAAATTCCATGAATTGTCTGACCGAAGCGTTAGGCCTGTCTTTGCCGGGTAACGGTACGGTGGTGGCGACCCATGCTGATCGCGAGCAACTGTTCAAACGGGCGGGTCATTTGATTGTGGATCTGTGCAAACGCTATTACGAGCAAGACGATGCCACGGTGTTGCCGCGCTCGATTGGCTTTAAGGCCTTTGAGAATGCCATTACGCTGGACATTGCCATGGGTGGCTCCACCAACACCATTTTGCACATTCTGGCAGTGGCTCAAGAGGCCGACATTGACTTCACCATGGCGGATATTGACCGGGTTTCACGTACGGTTCCGCAGTTGTGCAAGGTGGCACCCAACACCCAAAAGTATCACCTTGAAGACGTACACCGCGCCGGCGGCATCATGGCCATTCTGGGTGAACTGGACCGGGCTGGCAAACTCCACACCGATGTACCCACGGTGCATGCCAAAACGCTGAAAGACGCGCTGGATCAGTGGGACATTGTGCGTAACCCGAGTGCTGAGGTGCAGACCTTTTTCCGGGCTGGCCCGGCGGGTGTGCCGTCGCAGGTGGCGTTCAGCCAGAAATCCCGTTGGCCCAACCTGGATATTGACCGCGCTGAGGGGTGTATCCGTTCAGTGGACAACGCTTACTCGCAAGAAGGTGGTCTGGCCGTGTTGGTAGGCAATATTGCCTTGAATGGTTGCGTGGTCAAGACCGCTGGGGTGGATGAATCTCTGCTGGTGTTTGAGGGTCCAGCCTATGTGACAGAGTCGCAGGATGAGGCGGTAGCCGACATTCTGGGTGACAAGGTCAAGGCGGGTGATGTGATGATCGTGCGCTATGAAGGCCCCAAAGGTGGCCCTGGCATGCAGGAGATGCTTTACCCCACTTCGTACATCAAGTCCAAAGGGCTGGGCAAAGCCTGTGCCTTGTTGACCGATGGCCGTTTTTCTGGCGGCACCTCTGGCTTGTCGATTGGTCATGCTTCCCCTGAAGCTGCTGCGGGTGGTGCGATTGGCCTGATCCGTCAGGGTGACCGTATCCGTATCGACATTCCAAATCGTTCCATCAACGTGCTGGTGTCGGATGAGGAGTTGGCTCGGCGCCGGGTGGAACAAGATGCGCTGGGTTGGAAGCCTGTCCAGCCACGACCGCGCAAAGTGTCTGCTGCATTGAAAGCCTATGCCAAATTGGTGATGTCGGCTGACAAGGGGGCCGTGCGTGATGTATCCCTGTTGGACGATTGAGTTTTTGTTTGTCTGAATCCACCCATGCACTTCACCGGCCAGTGAGTCTGCTGGCGCTGAAGTGCATTTTTTATCAAATCCATGCTGATCCATCCTCAAATTGATCCTGTTGCCGTGCACTTGGGGCCTTTGGCTGTGCATTGGTATGGCTTGACGTATCTGGCTGCTTTTGGCTTGTTCATGTGGCTGGCCAACCTGCGCTTGCGCCACGAACCATTTGCCTCCCTCACCGGTGCGCAGGCCTGGAGCCGCAAGGATGTGGAAGACATTCTGTTTCTGGGTGTGATGGGGGTGATTCTGGGTGGGCGCATAGGTTATTGCCTGTTTTACAAGCCCGTTTACTACGCCGCCCATCCGTTGGAAGTTTTTGCCGTGTGGCAAGGGGGCATGAGTTTTCATGGTGGTATGTTGGGGGTCGTTGTGGCCGAAATCTGGTTTGCCTGGTCGCGCAAACGCCCCTTGCTGCAGGTGGCTGATTTTGTCGCCCCTTGCGTGCCGACCGGGTTGGCCATGGGTCGGGTGGGCAACTTTATCAATGGTGAACTGTGGGGCAGGTTAGCCAGCCCGGATTTGCCTTGGGGTATGGTGTTTCGGGGGGCTGGTGATCTGCCGCGCCACCCTTCGCAGGTCTACCAGTTTTTGATGGAAGGCATGCTGCTGTTTGTGCTGCTGTGGTGGTACGCGCGTAAACCACGTGTGCCGGGGCAGGTGGCTGCAGCGTTTTTGTTCGGTTACGGCGTGTTCCGCTTCACCGCTGAATTTTTCCGTGAACCAGATGCCTTTTTGGGTCTGCTCAGCATGGGGATGAGCATGGGGCAGTGGTTGTGTGTGCCAATGATTGTGGGGGGGGCAGGTTTGTGGCTGTGGCTCAATAGGCGCACCTACATTCAGGTCAGGTCATCCTGAAGGCCTCAATATGGCCTGTCTGATCGTTTGAGTTTTTAGGCCAAAATTGGCCGCTGGACCTTTGTTTACAAGCGTAAGAAGCTATCTATTTTGTAGTTAAAGTTGATTTTGAAGCATGCCGCCATCCATCCATTTTGAACAACGCGAAGGTGTGGCTCATGTCACCTTGCACTACCCCAAACGCTTCAATGCCATGAGCCGCGCCATGTGGCGGCAATTGCGCTCTTGTTTTGAGAGCATTCAGTGCTCTGCAGACGTGCGCTGCGTGTTGATTTCAGGATCAGGCGCACATTTTTGTGCCGGCGGTGACATTTCTGAATACACGGGTTTTCGTTTTCAGGAAGACAGTTTGCGTGACTTTCATGAAAACGATGTCTGGGGGGCTTTGAGCGCCATGCTGGCCTGCGACGTGCCCATGGTGGCGCAGATTACCGGCAATTGCATGGGGGCCGGGGTGGAGATTGCCAGCTGTTGTGACATTCGCCTGAGCGCCGAATCGGCCCAGTTTGGTGCACCGATTGCCAAGTTGGGTTTCCCGATGGCCCCGCGTGAAGCGGCGCTGGTGTCCCAGCAGGTGGGCATGGTCACAGCGCGGCAAATGCTGTTGGAGGCGGCGGTGTTCAGTGCACCCGAGATGCTGCAACGCGGTTTTTTGAGCCGCGTGGTGGCTGACGTGGATTTGCCCACCTTGGCGCGGGCCACGGTGCAGCGCATCAGCCAGCTTGCGCCCCAGGCAGCGCGTTTGAATAAACAAACTTTTAGAGCATTAAATTGGCCTCTGGAGCTTGTCAATAAAGCGCAAACAGCTACAAAAGAAATAGCTGATCATGATCCGCTGAAAAATCTGCTTGACTCCGCATATACGTATGCCGACAGCGCTGAGCAACGTGAGGGCATCACCGCTTTTCTGGAAAAACGTGCCCCACGGTTTTGAGACCATGTCGATGGGCCGGGCGTATTGACTGGCGTTGTGGTCCGCGCGCCAGGGCTTTCCTGAACTCCAACTTTGCCAAGGATGACTCTTATGCCTGATGCATCTGCCAATCTTTACCACCATTTGTGCCAAGCGTTTCCGGCTGATCTGGAGGCGTGTGCGGTTGAAACCGATGCTGGCCAGTTTTACACTTGGCGTGATCTGGAGCGTGGCACGGCCATGTTGGCCAATTTTTTGCAATCACTGGAGTTGCCTGAAGGCTCGCGTATTGCGGTGCAGGTCGACAAGTCGGTGGAGGCGCTGATGCTCTACTTGGCCACTTTGCGCGCCGGTTATGTGTTTTTGCCTTTGAACACGGCGTATCAAAGTGCCGAAATTGACTATTTCATTGGTAACGCCGAGCCTGCCGTGGTGGTGTGCAGCACAGCCAACTTCGGCTGGGTCAGCACACTGGCGTTTCAGGCGGGGACGCGCTGGGTGTTTACCTTGAACGATGACCGTACCGGCTCCCTGCTGGAGCGTGCAGCCCACGCCTCTGACCAGCATGAGGTGGCTGCCAAACAAGCTGACGATGTGGCGGTGATCATCTACACCAGTGGCACCACGGGCCGCTCCAAAGGAGCCATGCTGACACACGGCAACATGCTCAGCAATGCGCTGGTGCTGAAAGACTACTGGGGTTGGCGCAGTGCCGCAGAGGGTGGGGATGTGCTGATCCACGCCTTGCCGATCTTTCATGTGCATGGCTTGTTTGTGGCGATTCATGGGGCGCTGATCAATGGCAGCAAGATGATCTGGCTGGCCAAGTTCGAGCCCAAGACCGTGTTGCGTTTCATGCCCCAGGCCAGTGTGTTCATGGGCGTGCCGACCTTGTACGTGCGCCTGCTCAATGAGCCGGGCTTGACCCCTGAAGTGGCTGGGCACATGCGGCTGTTCATTTCAGGTTCGGCCCCGTTACTGCTGGACACCTTCAAGGCTTGGCAGGCGCGCACCGGGCACACGATTCTGGAACGTTATGGCATGAGTGAAACCATCATGCTGACCTCCAACCCGTATCGGGGTGAGCGCAAAGGTGGCACGGTGGGTTTCCCGCTGCCTGGGGTGCATTTGCGGGTGGTGGACGGGCAGGGCGCGGCGGTGCCCTGTGGCGAGATCGGTGACATTCAGGTCAAAGGCCCGAATGTGTTTGCCGGTTATTGGCGCATGCCTGAGAAAACCGCAGAGGAGTTCACTGCAGACGGTTTTTTCAAAACCGGGGATGTGGGCAAGATGGATGCGGATGGCTACGTGACGATAGTCGGGCGCAGCAAAGACTTGATCATCAGCGGTGGCTACAACGTTTACCCGGCCGAGCTGGAGAGTTTCATCAACGATTTGCCTGGGGTGGCGGAGAGTGCGGTGGTGGGTGTACCGCATCCGGATTTTGGCGAGGTGGGTGTGGCCGTTGTGGTGGCAAGACCTGGTGTGCAGCTTGATGCCACGCACATTCTGGATCAGCTCAAAGCCACTTTGGCCAATTACAAGGTGCCCAAACAATGCCGTGTGGTGGCTGATTTACCGCGTAATACCATGGGTAAGGTACAAAAAAACCTGTTGCGGCAACAGTTTGCCAGTGCCGACAACCGTTAGCATTCAGACTCTTTTTAACGAGGCTCTTCTGATGCAAGTTGCTCAAACCCTGTTGCACAATCGCTCGGACTTCATGCAGGCTTTGGAGCCTTTGAACGCCATAGCACCCCAGTTACTGTTGTTGTTTGGCTCGGGGGATTGGCTACAAACCGTGCAGCCAGTGTTGGCTGAGCGTTTTCCCAAGGCTTACCGATTGGGTTGTTCTACGGCGGGAGAGATTTCAGGTCAAGGTGTCACCGATGGCACTTGCGTGGTGACTGCGGTGCACTTTGACCATACTGCGGTGCAATCCGCCCATACGCATCTTGAGGGTATGGATGATTCATTTGCGGCGGGCCAGCGTTTGGCGCAGAGTTTACCTGCGCAAGGTTTGCGTGTTGTTCTGGTGCTGGGGCAGGGGGTGAACATCAACGGCAGTGCGTTGATTGGTGGCTTGACTGCAGTCTTGGGGCCAGAGGTGTTGATGACTGGTGGTTTGGCTGGAGATGGTGCCCAGTTCAGGCAGACCTGGGTGATGGATGACAGCGGTGTACATGCCCATCATGTGGCTTGTATTGGACTGTATGGCTCGGGTGTCCGTGTGACGCACGGCTCGTTTGGCGGCTGGATGCCTTTTGGCCCTGTGCGCAAAGTTACCCACTGTGATCGTAATGTGCTGTTTGAGTTGGATGGTGAACCCGCCTTGGAGGTGTACAAGCGTTACTTGGGTGAACATGCCAAAGATTTGCCTGCGGCAGGACTTTTGTTTCCTTTCTCGATGCTGGGGCGTGATCAAGCCGATGTAGGCTTGATCCGAACCATTTTGGCGGTAGATGAGACCCGTGGTTCCTTGACTCTTGCCGGTGACATTGACCCTGATGGTTATCTGCGTTTGATGCATGCCAGCACCGATGCGTTGGTGGATGGTGCCGAGGAGGCCGCGCAGGCCGCCAAACTGGTCATGGAGAACCCTGGACAAGGCTTGGCTTTGCTGGTGAGCTGTGTGGGGCGCAAACTGGTCATGGGTGGCAGGGTTGAAGAAGAGGTTGAGGCCGTGGCGGATGTGCTGGGCCAGACCACGGTACTGACGGGTTTTTACTCTTATGGTGAGATCAGTCCGTTGACTGGTGATGTGTCTTGTAAGCTCCACAATCAAACCATGACCATCACCCATCTGATGGAGTTGGATACCGACACTAACCCTTGAGTATTTGAATCATGCATAAGTTGCTTGCGCGCCAAATACGGCGCTTGCTGGGGGTTGAGGAGGATCAGCTTCCCGCGGTGCTGGAGGAGTTGCAGCAATTGGCCAGGTCATCGGCAGTGTCTGAGAGAGCCGCGCATTTGCTTGCGGGGGTGTCAGCGTTCCTGACACGGGTGGAGGAAGCTTATGCACAAAATGATCGTGACCTGGATCTGAAAACACGCAGTTTGCAACTCAGCTCGGTGGAGTTGTCACATACCAATGATCGCTTGCGAGAAGAGCTAGACAGTCGCACCCGTGCCATAGACTCCTTGCGTGAAACGGCCAATAGTCTGCTGAAAACGGTTGATGCAGATATGCCTGTGTCGCAGTACGACAGTCTGGAGTCTTTGTCGACACTTATGTCGGAACTGGTTCATCAGCGCGAAATCAGCCAGCATGATCTGCAGGCCGCGTTGTCTGATCTGGCCAAACAGAAATTTGCATTGGATCAGCACGCGATTGTGAGTATGACCGATGTAACTGGCCGCATTACTTATGCAAACGACAAGTTTTGCAAGATCAGTGGTTATACGCGTGATGAACTGCTGGGTAAGGACCATCGCCTGATCAATGCCAAGGCACATCCCCAGGAGTTTTTCAGTCACTTGTGGCGAACTATTTTGTCCGGCAAGGTGTGGCATGGTGAAGTTTGCAACCGTGCCAAAAATGGTGCCGTGTACTGGGTGCAGGCCACCATTGTGCCTTTGATGGACGAACGCAATTTGCCAGAGCAGTTCATCGCTATTCGCACCGACATCACCGCACGCAAGCAAATGCAAGCGGCTGTGGCTTTGGCCGAGAGCCGGGTGCGGCGCATCACCAACGCCGTGCCAGGGGTTGTGTACCAATGCGAGGTTGGAGCGGGTCAGGTGCGGTATACCTTTGTGAGTGAGCGTCTGGAGGAGATTCGTGGGCTGGGTCGGGCGGCTTTGCTGGCGGATGGTCAGTTGGCCTATACACAAATTGTGGATGAAGATCGCAGCCGGTGTTTTTCCGAAATCTTGGCTGCGGGTGCAAATCGCACCGCATGGCAAGGCGATTACCGGGTGCGTATGCCCGATGGCAGTCTGCGCTGGATTCGCTCTGAAATCAACCCGGATGCGGATCTGTCTGCAGAGGGTTATACGGTGTTTACCGGCATCTGGCAGGATGTGACGCAGCTTAAAGAGGCTGGTGAGCGGCTGATTGAGGTCAGTGAGAGTATTCCTGTGGTGGTTTTTCAGTATCGTTTGTGGGCTGATGGGCGGCAAAACTTTCCATTCTGTAGCCGGGTGGCAGAACAAATATGTGGTTTGTCTGCGCAAGAGATCATGAACGATGCTGCGGTGTTTTTCCAGCAAGTTCACCCCGTTGACCAAGAGGCGTTTGAACAGGCCTTTGTGGCTTCGGCCAAGTCGTTGGTGCGAATTTCGCTGGATTTTCGTATTTTTCACAAACGCACTGGTAAGGTGATTTGGGTACATGGCGAATCCATGCCTAAAACGGCGGTGGATGGTGGGGTGATCTGGAACGGTTATCTTGCCGACATTTCGCGTGAACGTGAGGCCTCTGAAGAACTCCACCGAGCCAAAGAGGCGGCAGAAGTGGCCAATCGGGCCAAATCGGACTTTTTAGCCAACATGAGCCATGAAATCCGTACCCCCATGAACGGTGTGATCGGCATGACGGAGCTGGCGCTGGACACCGATTTGACGGATGAGCAGCGTGAATACCTTGAAATTGTCAAGTCGTCGTCGGAGTCGTTGCTGCGTGTTATCAACGACATTCTTGATTTTTCAAAAATCGAAGCCGGCAAACTGATGATTGAAACAATTCCTTTTAATCTCAATGGCGTGGTGAGTGAGACACTCAAGACGTTGGCCGTACGTGCGCATGTCAAGGGCATTGAACTGGTATGCGATATCGACCCGGATTTGCCATTGGCGGTGATCGGGGATCCTGGGCGTCTGCGCCAAATTTTGATGAATCTGATTGGCAATGCCATCAAATTTACCGAACAAGGGCAGGTATTGTTGAGTGTGTCGTTTGAGCAAACTGCACAAAAGTTGCCTGTGTTCAAATTTTCAGTGAAAGACTCCGGTATTGGTATTCCTGAATCCAAGTTGCACAGTATTTTTGAAGCGTTTTCGCAAGAAGACAGCAGCATTACACGGCGTTTTGGGGGAACTGGTTTGGGCCTATCTATTTCGGCCCGATTGGTTGAAGCGCTGGGGGGACAAATTTCAGTAAAAAGCGATATAGGCAAAGGCAGTCAGTTTGATTTTTCAGTGGTGTTGAAGCTGGATGAAGAAAATGCGGTGCTATCTCAGACATCCATCAGATTGGTTGGCCTGAGGGTGTTGTTGGTGGATGACAACGAAGTTAACCGAGTGGTGATCTCTCGCACATTGCAAAGTCTTGGCATGCTTACCACCCAAGCCGACTCTGGTGAGCAGGCGTTGGTTTTGTTGCAACAGAGCTTGTCTGCGGGTCAACACTTTGATTTTGTACTGTTGGATGCACACATGCCGGTCATGGATGGTTTCACCACGGCTGGAAAGATACTGGCTTTGCCCAATGGCGCGGCTATGTCACTGGTGATGCTTTCTTCGGCTGGGTTGAAGGGGGATGCGCAGCACTCCAAAGAAGTCGGTTTTTCGGCATACCTGTCAAAACCTTTTACCCGTGATGAGTTGGCGCAGGTGCTGAACCGGGTGATAAATAGGGCCACGGATACACCGTCAGATTTGATCACCCGACACGTCATCAAGGAATCACAGACGGTATTGGAGGTTTTGCTGGTGGAAGACCACGTGATCAATCAGAAACTGGCGATGGCGTTAATTGGGCGATGGGGGCATCACGTGACAGTGGCTGATAACGGTCAAATTGCCCTTGAGCTGTTGACCCAGCATCGATTTGATGTGGTCTTGATGGACATGATGATGCCCGTGATGGATGGTTTGGAGGCTACCCAACGTATTCGTGCCGGTGAACTTGATGGGCAACATGTGCCGATTGTGGCCATGACCGCTAATGCCATGCTGGGAGATCGTGAGCGGTGTTTACAGGCTGGAATGGATGATTACATTTCAAAACCTATTGAGTTGGCTGAACTTCAGCGTGTGTTAACCAAATTTGCGCCGACGAAGGTGAAAGCAGCTTCCACAAATCTGTGCTTACCCGTGTCCGACGACGGATCAATGGCAGATGTAAATATCAAGCCTTTTAACGATTTTGACTATGTCAAAGCATTGGCGGCATCTGACCAAGAAGTAGTGGAGATTGTGCAGGAAGTGTTCTTGGCACAATGGCCGATTGATTTGACGAAGATGATGGAAGCGCTACGCGGAGGCGATTATTCGTCATTACTGCATACCGCACATGCGTTGAAGGGCACCCTGGGTCTGTTTGGTGCAAGGCCGGCTACGCAATTGGCCTCGGAGCTTGAGGTCATGGCGGGGCAGGCCAAAACCACGTCCTCATCTTCTACGCTGGAAGCTATGAAGCTGAAGCTGGATCATTTGAAAATTCAGATTGAACAATTATTGGCAGCTTTGCGAAATCATTCGATTTGAAACTAAAGTGTCAGTGATAAAGTGGGTAAAGCACATTGATCTGTACTTTTGGGTGGATAGTGTGCCCCTTGATGATGGAAGTATTGGACTATGACTTACCAAGTGTTGATTGTTGATGATGCTGAAATTAACCTGATTTTGTTTGATGCACTTATCAAGCGGATGGGGAATAGCGACTCAAAAACCTTTTCCAGCGCTCCGGATGGATTGGCTTGGGCTCAAAGTCATGATGTCGACCTGATCATTGTGGATTACATGATGCCCGAGCTGGACGGTATTCGATTTATCTCGGAGTTGCGTGCCACTGCCGGTAAGGCAGATGTTCCTGTGCTGATGATCACTGCCAATGATCAAAAACAAATCCGTTATCGTGCGCTGGATGCAGGTGCCACAGACTTTTTAACCAAGCCGGTTGATAAAGTGGAATTCATTGCGCGTGCCAACAATATGTTGCTGTTGGGTGCCAGTCGCAAGGCACTGGCCAACCGCGCCGAATGGCTGGCCAGCGAAGTTCGCAAAGCCACTGCCGAGATTGTGCAGCGTGAACGTGAAACCGTGATTCGTTTGTCCAAAGCTGCAGAATATCGCGACCCTGAAACGGGGGCTCATATCTTGCGCATGGCTCATTATTCTGAATTGATTGCCAGAGGGTTAGGTCTCTCCCAGGCTGATCAGGATCTGTTGCTTGAAGCTTCTCCCATGCATGACATTGGCAAGGTGGGTATTGCTGACAACATATTGCTTAAACCTGGTCGATTAACGCCTGAAGAGTTTGAGGTGATGAAGCACCACGCCATGTTTGGGTATGAAATCCTCATGGGTAGTTCATCCAGAGTGTTGCAGGCTGGCGCTGAAATTGCGCGTGCACATCACGAAAAGTTTGATGGATCGGGTTATCCCAATGGCTTGAAGGGGGAAGATATTCCCATATTTAGTCGCATTGTTGCTGTGGCAGATGTATTTGATGCCTTAACGTCGGAGCGGCCCTATAAAAAAGCTTGGTCACTGGAGCGGGCTGCTGAGCACATCAGGGAGAGTGCTGGCATCCATTTTGATCCAAAGTGTGTTGAAGCGCTATTTGCAAACTGGGATCAGGTTCTCGAAATTCGGCATCGTTTTCAAGATCACGAGAAAGCGCATAGCACTATATAAAATATAGCGTTTTACGCTTATTTTTTAAGCGTTAGAAGGGTTTTTGAGGCCATTCTTATCTTAAGACCAGAACGGGAATATGCGAGTGAGTTAGAACTTGTTGGGTTTCGCTGCCGAGCAACAATCGTTTGACACCTCTGCGGCCATGAGATGCCATCACAATCAAATCACATTTGTGTTTTTTGGCGGTAGCAATCACCGCATCGGAAACAACATCTGACTTGATGGTGAGTGCACGGGTTTTGACACCTTGCAATTCAGCCGTTTTTTTGACTTCATCAACCACGGCTTGGCCTTCTTCTGCCCATTGTTTTTCAATTCGACCCACCTCAGCAGCTTGCAGCGCCAAACCGCCTTCAAAATAGCTTTGGGGGTAACGAGGCACTACTTTGAGGGCCACCAAACTGGCACCCGTTAATGCGGCCAATGAAATGGCACTGGTGACTGCTTTTTTGGACAAGGTTGAGCCGTCGGTGGCTACCAGAATTTTGTCGTACATGCTCGTCTCTCCATTAGGTTGAAAGCTGCAGCATAACCTTACACTAGGCGCAGTTCTTGATTTATGTCAGGCAAACTCTACCTCTCCTCGGTTAATCTTGTGAAATGACACTTCGATCCATCAGTTTGCCAGTCGCAGATCAACTACAGACAGAATTCAATTCAATTGATCACATGGCGCTTCAAGCCAAACCAGATGCTTTGGATACGCTCCAATTGCTGGATGATGAACAGGAATGGACTGCCTTCAGCCGAGCGTCTGCCAGTCAGCAGGGTTGTTGGGAATCCAATGTGTTGATTGAAGGCATGCACTGTGCAGCGTGTGCGCTTTCGATTGAAGATGCACTCAAAACCGTACCAGGTGTGCTTAATGCAGAGGTTAGTGCAGGCAGTCACCGCGCAAAGGTGGTGTGGGCATCTGACCGTGTAGTGCCTTCTGGCTGGATGCAAGCGGTGCAACGAGCTGGATACAGAGCAGTGCCGGCCAATGATGCTTTTGCCCGCGAACGTCGTCAAACACAGGCACGTATGGCGCTTTGGCGCATGATGGTGGCGGGTTTGTGCATGATGCAAGTCATGATGTATGCCTATCCTGCCTATTCAGCTGGACCAGGTGATCTTTCTGCTGAGATGGAGCAGTTGCTTCGCTGGGCATCGTGGGTTTTGAGTTTGCCTGTGCTCATTTTTTCTTGCGGACCTTTTTTCAAAAATGCATGGCGAGATGTTTTGCATCGGAGTGTCAGCATGGATCTGCCGGTTGCCTTGGGCATGCTGATCACTTTTGCGGTGAGTACAGCTGGTACGTTTGAACCCAAAGGTATGTTTGGCGCTGAGGTGTATTTTGATTCATTCACCATGTTTGTGTTTTTTTTACTGTTTGGGCGTTGGTTGGAGCTGCGTTTACGCGACAAAACAGCTGGGGCACTTGAAGCACTTATGAATCGATTGCCAGACAGCGTCAACAGACTCAAGGAAGACGGTAGTTATGAGCGTGTGCCGGTTCGGCGGCTACGGGTGAGCGATGTCATACGGGTATTGCCAGGAGAGTCTTTTGCTGCTGATGGCATCGTGCTGCAGGGTAGTACATCTGTCGATGAATCTCTGTTGACTGGTGAATCGCGACCTCTTTCAAGAGGTATTGGGGATGAGGTTATTTCTGGCAGTCATAACCTATCTGGTTTAGTGCAAATTCGTGTCAACAAGGTGGGGGCGGAAACCCGTTTTGCGCAAATTGTGGGTTTGATGGAAAGTGCCTCCACGACCAAACCCGCTTTGGCACGCTTGGCCGATACCATTGCGAAGCCCTTTTTGATCGGGGTATTGATTGCTGCAGGTTTGGCCTGTGCCTATTGGTGGCAGACCGATCCTGAAAAGGCCTTGATGGTCGCCGTATCTGTTTTGGTGGTGACTTGTCCGTGTGCTTTGTCTCTAGCTACACCGGCGGCAATGTTGTCTGCAGCCGGTGCGCTCGCAAAACGTGGTGTTTTGGTCCGTCGACTGGAGGCTTTTGAGTCGCTGGCTGCAATCGATACGGTGATGTTTGATAAAACTGGTACATTGACCCGGGATGCTATGGTGCTGGCACGGATGAGCGTTCGAAGTGGTATTGTTGAGCAGCATGCGTTATCTATGGCCGCAGCTTTGGCTCAGTATTCATTGCATCCGGTTTCCAGAGCCATTGA
The DNA here is from genome assembly GCF_019973615.1 of Rhodoferax lithotrophicus. Taxonomy (GTDB): domain Bacteria; phylum Pseudomonadota; class Gammaproteobacteria; order Burkholderiales; family Burkholderiaceae_C; genus Rhodoferax; species Rhodoferax lithotrophicus. The sequence continues at coordinate 2,278,582 of NZ_AP024238.1, forward strand.
ATCTGCATTCAATTTGACGGCCTCGCATGAAAAATGGATCGTCAATCAAGTTTCAGAAATTTCCGGGCAGGGCATTCTCGGGTTTGTCCGTGCAGTCGACTCATCTGTTTTGGGTAGATATTTACGGTTTGGTTCAGCTGATTTTTGTGGTGTGACTACATCCAATACTGATGCGCTACAGGTTCATTTGAGCGATGAAGATGGCTGGCTGGCAAGTTTTGAATTTCAGGAGGATATTCGACCAGATGCTTCTGATACGGTGGCTGCTTTGCAACACGAAGGGATTCGCGTGAATTTGCTCTCTGGTGATGCCAGTGATGCTGCGAATCGTGTAGCCGCCCAAGTCGGTATCACGGAAGTCAGAGGACATTGTTCCCCACAGGACAAACTTGATTTTTTGCGGGACGCTCAAGTGCAAGGGCATAGAGTTGCCGTTGTTGGTGATGGGTTGAATGACGGTCCAGTGTTGGCCGGTGCGCATGTCTCTTTTGCTTTTGGTCAAGCCGTGCCATTGGCCCAGGCACAAGCAGATTTTTTGGTTTCAAGCAGCCGGTTGACCCATGTGGTGGATGCCTTGTTGTTGTCCCGGCGAACCTTGACTGTGGTACGTCAAAATCTCTGGTGGGCTGCCGTTTACAACGCAGTATGTGTTCCACTGGCGGTTTTAGGTTTATTACCAGCTTGGCTTGCAGGTTTGGGCATGGCAGGAAGTTCTTTGTTGGTTGTTCTTAACGCCTTGAAATTGTCAAAAAACTTTGAATTTAAACGGAAAAACTGATGGATATTCTTTATATGCTGGTACCACTATCAGTTGTGTTGGTTTTTTTTATCATTGGCGGTGTATGGTGGGCAATCGTTAGCGGCCAGTTTGATGATCTTGAGCAAGAGGGGGAGCGGATTCTTAAGGATTGATAAGAATTTATTGATTTGAGTTGATTTGTATCAAATGGCGCACGCGCTGAAGCGTGCACACTAGCAGGCGTATAAACTGAAAAGAGGTGAACATGGCATTTCCAAATTCGCAGGCAACAACTTACAACGACAAGGTTGTAAGGCAGTTTGCCATCATGACAGTGGTGTGGGGTGTGGTGGGCATGCTGGTTGGCGTGATCATTGCCGCCCAGTTGGCTTGGCCGGAGCTCAATCTGGGTATTTCGTTTTTGTCATTTGGGCGATTACGGCCTTTGCATACGAATGCGGTAATTTTTGCGTTTGGTGGTTGTGGTTTGTTTGCTACCTCATATTACGTGGTGCAGCGGACCTGTCAGGTACGTCTGTTCAGTGACAAACTGGCTTCATTTACCTTTTGGGCTTGGCAGCTGGTTATTCTTGCTGCTGCGGTTTCTTTGCCTTTGGGTTTTACTGAAGGCAAAGAGTATGCTGAGTTGGAGTGGCCAATCGACATCCTGATTACGGTGGTCTGGGTAGCTTACGCGATCAACTTTTTCGGCACTGTGGGTACGCGTAAAGTCAAGCATATTTATGTGGCCAATTGGTTCTTTGGTGCTTTTATTTTGGCGGTGGCGCTTTTGCACATAGTCAATAGTGCAGCGATCCCGGCTGGCCCAATGAAGTCTTATTCGGCGTATGCTGGTGTGCAAGATGCAATGGTGCAATGGTGGTATGGTCACAATGCAGTGGGCTTCTTCCTGACGGCTGGCTTCTTGGGCATGATGTATTACTTTATTCCCAAGCAAGCAGGCCGTCCGGTTTACTCTTATCGCCTGTCAATTGTTCACTTCTGGGCATTGATCTTTACATACATGTGGGCGGGTCCTCACCATCTGCACTACACAGCTTTGCCTGACTGGACGCAATCTCTTGGTATGGTTTTTTCACTGATTCTGTTAGCTCCAAGTTGGGGTGGCATGATCAATGGCATCATGACTTTGTCTGGTGCATGGCACAAACTGCGTGATGACCCGATTCTGCGTTTTCTGATCGTGTCATTGTCTTTCTACGGTATGTCTACCTTTGAAGGCCCCATGATGGCCATCAAGACTGTGAATGCTCTGTCTCACTACACAGACTGGACTGTAGGTCATGTGCACTCTGGTGCTTTGGGTTGGGTGGGGTTGGTAACCATGGGTTCCATGTATTACTTGATTCCACGTTTGTTTGGTCAAAAACAAATGTTCAGCATGAAGGCTGTTGAGGTGCACTTCTATATGGCTACGATAGGTATCGTGCTTTATATCGCAGCACTGTGGATTGCAGGTGTGATGCAAGGCTTGATGTGGAGATCCATCAACGCTGATGGAACTTTGACCTACACTTTTGTTGAATCTGTCAAAGCTAGCTATCCTTTTTATGTGCTTCGTTTGGCTGGTGGTTTGTTGTACCTCTCTGGCATGATCATCATGCTGTGGAACACCATCAAGACGGCCACAGCTGGGCGCTCTGTTACCGTCAATATCCCTGCTGTTGTCGCTCACGCTTGAGGAAAATAAATTATGTCTACATCTAATCAAAGTGGCGGCATGTCGCATTCAACAATCGAAACCAATAATGGTTTGATGATTGTGTTGATGTTAATTGTGTTACTGTTTGGCGGTTTGGTTGAAATCGTTCCTTTGTTCTTCCAAAAGACAACCACGATCCCGGCACCTGGTCTTAAGCCCTATACATCACTTCAGTTGGCTGGGCGTGACATCTATACTCGGGAGGGTTGTTACAACTGCCATTCGCAGATGATTCGCCCATTCCGTGCCGAAACACTACGCTATGGTCCTTATTCCAAGGCGAATGAGTTTGTATATGACCACCCGTTTCAGTGGGGAAGCAAACGCACCGGTCCTGATTTGCATCGTGTAGGAGGCAAGTACAGTGACCAGTGGCAAATCACGCACTTGAACAATCCGCGTGATTTGGTTCCTGAGTCGATCATGCCAGCATATCCTTGGCTGAAAGATACGCCAGTTAATGCAGCGACTATGCCTTCGCATATGGCGGCCTTACGTAAAGTGGGTGTGCCATATACAGATGCTGAAATTGCGGCTTCTGTGGAGGAGCTCAAAGGCAAGACTGAAATGGAAGCTGTCGTAGCTTACCTGCAGGTTCTTGGTACGACATCGAAGTAATTAGGAGGCATTCATGGAGTTTGATGTCAACGCCCTTCGCTCACTGTCCACAGTGGTTAGTTTTGTGTGCTTCATTGGAGTTGTTGTGTGGGCTTTTTCACGCAAAAATTCTGCTGAATTTGAACAAGCTGCCAACTTGCCTTTTGAGCAAGATTGACCCTCACACCTAATAGGAAAAATAATGAGCGATTTCACAAGTAATTTCTGGGAAATATATATTTCCGGCATCACTTTGGTAGGCATTGTGGCCTGTCTGATTTTGTTGGTTATTACCGGCAAGATGAAGGCCACAACAGCGGCCGACAATACTACAGGTCACGTTTGGGATGGTGATCTGCGCGAAATGAACAATCCTCTGCCAAGGTGGTGGAGTTATATGTTTGTTTTTACCGTGATTTTTTCACTGGTTTATCTAGTGCTTTATCCTGGACTGGGGAGTTACCAAGGTACTTTAGGATGGTCTTCGGCCAAATTGCACGCTGATGAGGTTGCTAAGGGTAATGCTGAAATTGCGCCAATTTATGCCAAGTTCATGTCTATGAAGCCAGAGGATGTGGCGAAAGATGCACAAGCTATGGCCATTGGAGAGCGTTTATACGGAAACAATTGCGCACAATGCCATGCATCTGATGCTCGTGGTAACAAAGGTTTTCCTAATTTGACAGATGGCGACTGGCTTCATGGTGGTACGCCTGAAAAAATTAAGGAAACCATTACGGGTGGTCGTATTGGCAATATGCCACCCATGGCTGCGGCTGTGGGGTCTGCTGAAGATGTCAAAAACGTAGCTCAATATGTGTTAAGTTTATCGGGTAGTCCACACGACTCAGCTCGTGCTGCTTTAGGTCAAGAAAAATTTGCAGTTTGTGCCGCTTGCCATGGTGCTGACGGTAAGGGCATGCAAGCAGTTGGCTCAGCCAATCTGACTGACAATATTTGGTTGCATGGGTTTGGTGAGAAAGCCATTATTGAAATGGTCAATAATGGTAAAGTGAATGTGATGCCTGCTCAAGCTGAACGACTCACGGAAGCACAGATTCACGTATTGACTTCTTATATTTGGGGTTTGTCAAACAAGTAATTATTTGACTCTGCCGCTCAAGACTTGGTCTTCACATTTGAAGGCCAAGTCTTTTTACTTTTTCGAAAAACTCAGAATCTTATGAATGTCAGTCTCAAAAATGCAGCAGATCTTCCGTGGTGGAGGCATAAGTTTGTCTGGTTGGTGATTGCCGGACCAGCTATTGTGGTTGTAGCCAGTTTCATTACTCTATATTTGGCAATCAGTCGACCCAACGAGATCATTAGCGATGAGTCTTACAGACCACAAAGACAGTCTGATCAGTCGATTGAAGCACGAAGAAAAGAAAGCGGAGAAGCACCAGCAATGCAAGGTCGTAATCACGCTGCAACTGGGATTGTTCCTCCGACTAAATGACTAAATGAATAAATGAATAAATGAATAAATGAATTATTTTGGATTCACAATGTCTTGCAAGGCATCCGTGTTCAAAATGTGAACATGTCGTTGCTTGACTTCCACAATGCCATCATCTACAAACTTTGAAAATGTTCGACTGATGGTTTCAAGTTTGAGGCCCAAAAAACTGCCGATTTCCTCACGAGTCATACGTAAAACAAGCTCTGACTGCGAGAAGCCTCGGGCATGAAGACGTTGAGCTAAATTCAGGAGGAATGCAGCCAAGCGCTCTTCAGCTCGCATGCTGCCAAGTAACAACATCACTCCGTGTTCGCGCACAATTTCTCGACTCATTATTTTGTGTACATGGTGCTGAAGTGCATTCACTTCTCTTGATAAATTTTCGATTTGCGCAAAAGGCATGGCGCAAATTTCACCATCTTCAAGAGCTACAGCATCACAGGTATGTTGATCATGCACGATGCCATCTAATCCAATGATTTCCCCGGCCATTTGAAAGCCAGTCACCTGGTCACGCCCATCTTCGGAAGTAATACAGGTTTTGAAGAAACCAGTTCGAATGGCATAAAGATTGGTAAATCTGTCGCCATTGTGGAAAACCCTCTCGCCGCGTTTGATTTTCCGTCGCGAGCCAATGATTCCATCAATGCGGTCGAGTTCATCATCTGTCAGGCCTACGGGCATACATAGCTCACGCATGTTGCAGTCTGAGCATGCTATTTTGATGGTTTCATGGTTCATGGTTGAGATTTTGACATTGTTTCAGCCTTTGTTCTGATTTAAGTCAATTTTCATTTGAGCTGTTTTTGTAGCTTTGTTGATCAAGATCAAGAATAGCTAGTTGTTTTTTTGGCACATTAAGCCGCACTGTAAAGGAATATTCATGATTGAAAGTGCAGCCGAGCCCATCTCCGAGAGTCTGATTCGTCAATATGATGTTTCTGGGCCTCGATATACGTCATATCCGACAGCTGATCGTTTTGTAGAGGCCTTTACTTCTCAAGATTACATTCAAGCGCTTGAACAACGCCGTTCCGGTGCTGCGGCCATGGTATTGCCGCTATCTCTCTATATCCACATCCCATTTTGCGAATCGCTATGCTACTACTGTGCGTGCAATAAAATTATCACCAAGCATCATGATCGATCTGCTGCCTATTTGAAATACTTAGGTCGTGAGGTTGACTTGCACATTCAGCATATGGGTGTGGGGCAGGTTGTTTCACAGTTACATTTGGGTGGAGGTTCGCCTACTTTCATGTCAGATAGTGAACTGCGCGAACTGATGGTCATGCTCAGGCGCAATTTTACTTTGACACCAGGTGGTGAATACTCTATTGAAATTGATCCACGAACCATTGATGCGTCAAGACTAGACGCACTGGCTGAATTGGGGTTTAACCGTCTGAGTTTTGGTGTTCAGGATTTTGATCCGGTTGTACAAAAAGCAGTTCATCGTGTCCAACCTGCAGAACAGGTATTCACCCTGGTAGAAGCCGCTCGCCAGCGTGGCTTTGAATCCATTAATGTGGATTTGATATATGGCTTGCCAGAGCAAACCATAGAATCTGTTAATCGCACATTGGCACAAATTAACCAGCTCAAACCTGACCGTATAGCACTTTATGCGTATGCTCATTTGCCGGAAAGGTTCAAGCCGCAGCGCCGCATCTCATCGGTTGAAATTCCTACTGCAGCCTCCAAAATTTCCATGCTGGCTAATTCGATGGCAGCCTTGATAGCTGCTGGCTATGTGTACATAGGGATGGATCATTTCGCATTACCCAATGATTCTTTGGCAGTGGCAAAACGGCAGGGTCGATTGCATCGCAATTTCCAAGGGTACAGTACCCAACCCGATTGCGATATGATTGGCTTAGGTGTTTCTTCTATTGGTCGTGTAGGAGCAACGTACAGTCAAAATGCAAAAACCCTTGAGGACTATTACGACTATTTGGATCAAGGGCTGTTCCCTGTTGTGCGCGGGTTGGCGTTGACGCGTGATGATTTGGTGCGCAGGGCAGTCATCATGGCCTTGATGTGCCAGGGGCGCTTATCTTTTGAGTCTATTGAGCTGGCTTATTTGATCAATTTCAGACAATATTTCGTCAAAGAGATGGAAATCATGCAATCTCAAGTAGAGCAAGGGTTGGTTGAAATCGAAGAAAGCGGAATTAAGGTCACTGATAAAGGATGGTTCTTTGTGCGGGCCGTGGCCATGGTGTTTGATCGTTATTTGCAATCTGATCGTACTCGCGCTAAATTTTCTAAAATTCTCTAAATTCCCCGGATGCAAACTACCCTTGCAACCACCGCACTTTTGATGGGTTTAGCCGGCGGCCCTCACTGCATTGCCATGTGCGGTGCCGCATGCGCGGGTATTGGTCAAGCTGCTGGGTCTGATAAAGCTACTGCAATGTGGATGTTTCAGTTGGGGCGCGTGATTGGGTATGCTGGCTTGGGGGCCTTGGCTGCGACCTCCATGCAAGGCTTGGGGTGGCTGACAGTACAGTCTTCTGCGCTACGTCCCGTTTGGACTATGTTTCACGTGGCCATGGTCACGTTAGGTTTTGTACTGCTACTGAAAGCGCAACAACCGATCTGGATGGAGCAAGCTGGCCGAAAAATATGGATGAGCGCCAAAGGACTGGCTATGGGGCAGGGAAGAGGGGCTCCCTTGGTTGTTGGTATCCTTTGGACTTTTTTGCCTTGTGGCTTGCTTTATTCTGCATTATTGGTCGCAGGTTTGACTGGCCATGCGCTTGATGGTGCTCTGGTGATGGCTTTATTTGCCTTGGGCACTAGTGTATCCATGATGTTAGGGCCGTGGTTGTGGCTTCGCATGAAAGGTAATGGCTCTGGTGACTGGGGTATCCGACTAGCGGGTTTTGCGCTGGCTGTTAGCTCTTCGTGGGCACTTTGGATGGCCTTCGCTCATGATGCTGCACCGTGGTGTATCGCGCCCTGATCGGTAAGTCATTGGCTGACATTGAACGCGGGTTTCGGAGGCTCAAGTCTGAGATCAAGATTGGGCCGATTCACCACCGCTTGCCTGATCGGACTCACGTCCACGCATCGATTTGCTTTATAGCGCTGATTCTATATCGCGTGATGCGTCATCGTCTCAAGGTCAGCCATGCCAATATTTCGCAAGGCGTGCATTTGGTCGTCAGTATCAGGCCGTCACGGTCAATGATTTGGAGTCCATTTCAGCACTCTTCAGCTTCAACCAGAAACACACGGGGATTTTGCAAGCACTGACCACTGACTATCAAGAAGTCCGCGCTCACAGTGATGACGGGCACTGTTCAATGAGCTTACCACTCAGCATGGCCCGGGACATTGGTGAGCACAAAGATGTGCATCCCGTTTGTGAGAGTGAATCAAATTCGACACCTTCTATCGACTAATGCTGTCTTGGTCATTTCGGTGTGGTTATTCGTTTTCTTGCGAAAATTTTGGCAGATTGCATGGTGATTTCCCAAAGGCGCGGGCATTACCTCTTGTTTCTTTAAGCGCACTTGGATCGCTTACGGGGTTGGGGATGTTATTGAGTACGTTTTTCGACGGCAAGATCAAGTCTGGGACAGGTTGAATGAGGATAATCCTTGTATGCCAAGTTTTCAGACATCTTCACCAAATCGCAGGCGACTTTCCGTCGCGCCGATGCTCAATTGGACTGATCGACACTGTAGGTACTTTCATCGTTTATTGTCGAAGCAGGCATTGTTGTACACGGAAATGGTCACCACCGGTGCGCTCATTCACGGAGATGTTGCACACCATTTGATGTTTAACCTAGAAGAGCATCCAGTAGTGCTGCAACTTGGAGGCAGCGAGCCAGCTGATTTAGCCCGGTGCGCTCGTCTGGCGCAACAATGGGGCTATGACGAAGTTAATTTGAATTGCGGTTGTCCGAGTGAGCGTGTGCAGCGCGGTGCTTTTGGTGCCTGCCTTATGAAGGAGCCAAGTTTGGTTGCTGACGGTATTAAAGCGATGCTGGATGCAGTTAGTATCCCGGTCACTGTGAAACACCGTATTGGTATTGATAAAGTTGAAAGCTATGCTTTTGTACGCGACTTTGTGGGTGAAATCAGTCGAGCTGGGTGTGGAACTTTCATTGTTCATGCACGTAATGCTTGGTTGCAAGGCTTAAGCCCGAAAGACAATCGAGAAGTGCCAACCTTACGTTATGAGATGGTTTATCAACTCAAGCGTGATTTTCCTCAATTGGAGTTTGTGCTTAATGGAGGGGTTTCCACCACTGAGCAATTGCATCAACATCTGGTTCATGTGGATGGTGTCATGTTAGGCCGTGAAGCCTATCAGAACCCTTGGTGGATAGCACAATGGGATGCGGAGGTTTATCAATCCGAACCATATACCAACCACGAATCTATACCCACCATACTTTCGCACGAATTGGTTGAGCAACAGATGGTGTCCTATATGCAGCGTGAGCAGGCTGCATACGGAACGCCGTGGACCAATATTGCGCGTCACATGCTGGGTTTACGACACGGACTACCTGGATCAAGGCGCTGGCGGCAGGTTTGGAGTGACCACAAACTTAGAACCTGTTCTCCTGAACAGGTTATGGAACTGGCGCATGGGCGTTTGAACTATTGATCTAGTTTGATGAGGTTTTAAGCTGCATATTTGACATGGCAATCTTTAAAAGTAGCCATCCACCAATTCTCAATTACAGTCAAACCAACAACCCTCAATTGGGGATCATAAATTTAGATTCTTCTCGGAGTTGACCAGGGCTATCAAGCGACTCAATAATGAAATGAATCTCATGTGATCCTGGTTTTTCAGTTTCAGGAGGTACTTGCACCCGAACAGGTACCCAACGAGCTTTAGTGGCATCCAAGCTGATCGTGTCCTCTGACATGATTTTGATACCAGGCAAACCCTCAACAGATATCTTGTAACGCTGAGCTGATTCAGTTGCGTTCATCACTTGAATACTGTAGACGTTTTCTACTTTGCCAGCATCGACTACACGAGCCATCACGCCACGGTCACGAACCACGTCTGCTTTGAATGGTGTCCTCGTCGCCAAACTTATAAAAATTGCCGAAATAATCCCCATCAGAATCGATGTGTATACAAGAACCCGTGGCCTAAGCACACGTTTAATGGTTTGTTCTTTTGTCCAATGACCTTTCATCGCGTTTTCAGTCGAGTATTTAACCAAACCGCGCGGATAGCCAACTTTGTCCATAACCGTGTCGCAAACGTCTGCGCAGGCTCCGCACCCAATGCACTCGTACTGCAAGCCTTTCCGAATATCGATCCCGGTTGGACACACCTGCACACACAAACTGCAATCTACACAAGCTCCTAAATTCAGTTGCTTTAGATCGGCTTTTTTAGAACGTGCGCCACGCGGTTCACCACGCGCTTCATCATAGGTCACGATCAAAGTGTCTTTGTCAAACATGGCACTTTGAAAGCGTGCATAAGGGCACATGTGTTTGCAAATTTGTTCACGCATGAAACCAGCGTTACCGTAAGTAGCAAAGCCATAAAAAAAGACCCAAAAGAATTCCCAAGCAGCTAATTTGCCTCCCAAAAATGCATCGGCCATCTCACGCATTGGAACGAAGTACCCAACAAATGTGAAACCCGTCCAGAAAGCGAAAGCGATCCACAAAAATTGCTTGCCAGCCTTACGAATAAACCCTTCAGCTGTCATTGGACTTTGGTCACGACGCATGCGTGCAGCACGGTCACCCTCCAGTTTTTTTTCTATCCACAAAAATATTTCGGTATAAACCGTTTGTGGACAAGCATAGCCACACCATAAACGTCCAGCCACGGCCGTAAACAGAAACAGCGACAAGGCCGCAATAATCATCAAGCCGGTAAGGTAAATAAAGTCTTGTGGATATAAAACCAAACCGAAAATGTAGAAGCGACGCACACTCAAATCAAACAATACAGCTTGGCGTTGACCCCATTCAATCCATGGCAAACCGTAGAAAACAATCTGTGTGACCCAAACCATGATCCAGCGCCATGTTGAAAAAATCCCGGATACGCTACGTGGATAAATTTTTTGATGAGCGGCATACAAAGACACTAGCTCTTCTTTTGGTTCCGTTACTGCAATAGGTATTACCTTTTTAATTTCTTTATTATTAATAGTCATTATGGATTCCTTAAAAATTTGATTCAAATGATTTTTTTTCAACCAAAGCTGACATATGTGCCAAAAACTCATCGCGTGTGAGGCTGGCAAAAAATGGATGCCAACGTCGCTGTTCCTGTACGGTGCTGACGGCGCGTGCGCGGTTTTCATGGCCGACAAATAAAAGGGTTTCATCCGGCATGGTAAATATCCGCTGTGTCACACTGTCCCATAAGGCCTCTGGTGCAGCGGGATGTGATTGGTGTGGACAAGTCGTTATGGCAAACAATCCTCCGCAAAAAAGGCGATCCCGCCAGCCAAAACTCAGGCAATTTACCGTGTGTCCAGGGGTCTTTAGTAGGTGCATCACCTCATTACCAAACGGCAAAAATGAACCATCTTCCAATGACCATTGTGCAAGTTCGCTACCTTGAACCAAGGGTGCGCCAAGATATGCTAGCTGAGCACGCTCATTTACCTGAATTTCATCATGCTGGTGTGTACGCAACACCCAGCGCAGGCGCAGATCACGCTCTGCAAGTAACGCTGAAAGTACTGGCAAATCACACGCATATGGGTCAATGAGTACCGCTTCACGGACATCTTGATCAGCCAGTAAATACGTCAATTCACCGCTGATTTCATTGTTCAGAATGCGAAAGTACATGTTAGTCACGCCGTAGTCCAAGTGTATTAGCGACAATAAATTGAAAATTTGTCATGGCAGTTCTCACTAATTTGACAGATACCAATCAAATTTCATGCCAAATCAATATACATAAATTTATTCTATTAAATTCATAGAGTTACATTAAAATTAGTCAAACCCCAAACCTGCAATGTTAAACATAACTGACAATATTGGCAGTTATTTGATGCATCAATCTGCCATTTTTGACGAGAATGACGTTGAGCATATGTGCCAAACATGAGACTTCACGTTAACAATCGGCACTTCTACTCCGCGTTTTAATGCTGAAAAAAAATCCATGCCAACTTTCACGGCAAGTAAACCATGTTGGACTGAACTGCCTACTTAAATGGTTGTGATGAAGGATTGAATGCTCCCCCATTTGTGGCATCAGATCATAGCGGGGTACAAACGCTAATCCGCTAACAGGTCAACTCGCATACACAAAGCCATTACACATTGATGCCAGACTAATAGCGGGGATACTTTCTGATGGATTGGACATGCAGTCCGTTGACTTTTTCAGTAGCCGAATTGATGCTCATAATCAATTTGAGCGACCCGCTGGCGGTTTTGTCCACATGGTTTCCTTGGAGTCAAATCGAAGCGGCTATTGCGGCCAAGTTCGAACACCAGAACCGCTTCGCTCGAACCCTCAAATCCTCAAATCCGATGACATGTTTGGCATCAGTGTGGTTGTGGTCGGAGGTGGGCGCAGCAACGCCGGTCGGCCCAAACTGCCCATTCGCCTGATGGTCAGTCTGCTGTACCTCAAGAACAGCTTCAACCTCAGTGACGAAGAGTTGGTGACGCGCTGGTGTGAGAACATCGTCTGGCAATACTTCAGCGGCATGCACTACTTGCACTACTACGAGCATCGCCTGCCCTGCGATGCCACACAGATCGGCCACTTCCGAAAAGCCTTGGGCGAAGACGGCATAGAGTTGCTGCTCAAAGCCACCATCGACACCGCTGTCGCCATCGAAGCAGTCAGACCCCAGGACCTGGAGTGGATGATCGTTGACACCACGGTGCAGGAAAAAGCTATTGCCAACCCGATGGACAGCCGTCTGCTGGAGATTGCCCGTCATAAGATCGTCAGTGCCGCCAAACGCGCAGGCATCCAACTCAAAAGACCTTTGCCAAAGAAGGCAAGGCCTTGCGCTGGATGGCAGGAGGCTACGTCCATGCCAAACAGTTCCGCCGTCTTCAGCGCGCGCTCAAACGCCAGCGCATCATCCTGGGCTTCGTCATCCGGGAGGCGCAACAAGTCGAATGCATCGGTAAAGGCAAAGCCAGAAAACCCTATGAGTTTTGTGTCAAGAGCGCCGTGGCGGTATCACACGAACACGGCCTGGTGCTGGGTGCACGCACCTTCCCCGGCGATCCCTATGACGGCTACATCCTGAGTCCGTACTGAAGCAGGCCACCAACCTGACACAAGACATTGCCTTCAAGCTCAAACACATCGTGGTCGATCTGGGTTTTGGTGGGGTCGATGCTGACAACCCTGGCAAAGAGCTCATTCACCGTGGCAAGTTCAAGTCATTGAGCAAACAGCAAAAAGGATGGCTCAAACGCAGAACAGCAATGGAGCCTGCCATCGGGCACTTGAAGTCTGATCACAGCATGGATCGTTATTGGCTGTAGGGTACCCTGGGTGATGCATTGCATTCGATCAGTTGTGCTGCGGGCTACAACCTGCGTTGGCTAATGCGGGTGATTGCCCGTCTGGGCATTGGGCCTGTTTTTTGCGTCTGTTGGAGGCAACGCTGTCACCAGTGCATGGGCCTGTGCGCCACTATGCACCACTGATCTGGGCAATCGAACCATCTGGCTGGCTGTTCGTTTGGAACTTGAAACCTTGATTTGAGTCGATTAATTCTGACTGCAATTTCAAAGATGAATTTTGCAGGGCCGACTGAATAAGCATTTTTGAAAGTGTTACTTGATATAGATCAGGGTGTAGATGTGTTGTCACTATCAAGGAAGGTGGGAAAGCAATTCCTTGGTCAAATAGTCTTTCATCGGTGTGCTCGCCCTACAATTCAATAAACGACAGGCGGCAAGATGAAAATTTTGATTTCAAACGATGATGGCTTTCGGGCTCCTGGCATTGAGGCGCTTTATCAAGCGCTGAAAGACGTGGCAGATGTTGAAGTGGTGGCTCCCGAACACAACAATAGCGCTAAGTCCAATGCCCTTACCCTGCATACACCTTTGTATGTGCAGCGTGCAAGCAATGGCTTCAGGTATGTGAATGGCACTCCGGCTGATTGTGTGCACATTGCGCTTACCGGCTTGCTGAACTATCGGCCTGATTTGGTAGTTTCCGGCATCAATAATGGTGCCAATATGGGGGATGACACTATTTATTCTGGGACAGTGGGTGCGGCTATGGAGGGGTATTTGTTTGGCATTCCAGCCATAGCGTTTTCCCAAGTTCAACGCGATTGGCTGCACCTAAATGTTGCGGCAGACAAAGCGCGTGAGCTGGTGCTGCAGATGTCTCGACAAGGAATGATTAGCACCAAACCGTGGTTATTAAATGTGAACATTCCCAACTTGCCACTAGATCAGATGGGTCACCTCAAGTTATGTCGTCTGGGACGACGACATGCCGCAGAGGCTGTTATTACACAACAAAGCCCGCGCGGTGAAACCATGTATTGGATTGGTGCTGCAGGCCCAGCCAAAGACGAGGCTGAGGGAACAGATTTTTATGCCACAGCTCAGGGACATATTGCAATGACACCTTTGAAAGTTGATTTGACCGATCATGATCACCTGAGTTACTGGGCGCAAAACATGCCCAAGTTGTCCGGCCAGAATTGACCTGCTTCATGACTTTGCACAGGCCTTCTCAAAGCAAAACTCGCCCTGGGTTTCCTGCTAGGCTGGATATGTCACGCGCTGGGGATCCCACGTTACAGCCTACGGTGGTGCAGCAGTCTCGGTCTTTTCTTTCAAAGCCTGCGCTTGTGCCACAGAGTTTAGGTATGGACTCGAGTGCTGTAAGGCTCAGCATGGTGGCCAAACTGGCCCAGCAAGGCATTGCAGACCCGCGCGTGCTGCAAGCCATGGGACGGGTAGAGCGGCATCGTTTTGTGGATACAGCTTTGGTCAATCAAGCTTATGAGGATACCAGCTTACCTATTGGCTTGGGTCAAACCATTTCTAAGCCTGGAGTGGTGTCGCGCATGCTTGAGTTGCTATATCAAGGCCATGCGGGGCAGTTAGGGCGGATTTTGGAGATTGGCACCGGGTGTGGCTATCAGGCCGCAGTGTTGAGTTATTTGTGCAAAGAGGTGTATTCCATAGAGCGTCTTCGTGGTCTGCATGATAAAGCTCGAGAAAATTTGCGGCACTTCCGGCTAGTTAATGTGCATCTCTTATTTGGTGATGGCATGCTAGGCTATGCCAAAGGCGCTCCTTATGCTGGCATCATTGCGGCTGCAGGCGGTGATGCCGTGCCACAGGCCTGGATTGATCAATTGGCAGTAGGTGGGCGACTTGTGGCCCCTGTGTCTGCTGGTGCCACGAGCCCGGCGCGTCAGGCGCTGGTGGTGATCGACAAAACATCGCAGGGGCTGCGCCAAACGGTGATGGAGGCAGTGCACTTCGTCCCCTTAAAATCTGGGGTTGACTAAAGGGATGTGTATGACTGTTTTGAATCCAAGATTGGTTTTGATTTCTACCACATTGGTACTGGCCTTGGCGGGCTGTAGCAGCACGAGTTTGAATCACGCACCTGTAGAAGAGCGTCTAACTCGGGCCGGTAACCCTGGCACACCAGCGCCGATCATTCCCGTTAAGCAGCCACCAGGATTTGAGAATGCTGGCAAACCTGGCTACTACACCGTTAAGCCTGGTGACACCATGATTCGAATTGCATTGGAAAATGGTCAAAGTGTGCAAGATGTGGCGCGTTGGAGTCAGGTGGAAAACCCCAATCGCATTGAAGTTGGGCAAGTCTTACGTGTGGTTCCGCCCGTAAGTGATGTGGTGGTTAAGCCTGTCAGTAAACCCACTGTGATGGCTGCAACCGTGACAACTGCCGCTAGTGCACCAGCAAGTGCATCTTCCAGTAATACGGTAGCGAAACCTGCTGTCGCTGAAGGTGATATCCACTTTATTTGGCCAGCCAACGGGGCTGTTTTGACCAGTTTTGATGAGGTCAAAAACAAAGGACTTGATATTGCTGGGGCAGCTGGTGAACCGGTGCTCGCCGCAGCGGATGGACGTGTTGTGTATGTGGGCGCTGGCCTGCGTGGTTACGGTAACTTGATCATTCTCAAGCATGACAACGTTTTTCTGACTGCCTATGCACACAATCAGACACTGTTGGTCAAAGAAGATCAATCAGTGCAAAAAGGGCAAAAAATTGCAGAAATGGGCAACAGTGATTCTGATCGTATCAAGTTGCATTTTGAGGTGCGTCGTCAGGGCAAGCCCGTAGATCCAGCCAAATATTTGCCATCTCGCTAAAACAGGTTTAGCCAACCCGGCGTTCAGTTGGGTTTTTCTCATTTTTTACTCATGACTGAATCTATAGATAAGACGGCCTCCGCATCTGCTGTGCCTGATCACTGGTTACATGTGGAATCCTTGGATTTGGATGCTCAAGGTGTTGCACACAAGGCTGACGGCAAGGTGGTGTTTATTGAAGGCGCATTACCTTTTGAATATGTTAGTGCCAACATCAACCGTACCAAAAACAATTGGGAGCAGGGTACTCTCACTCAAGTTCATCAGGCATCTTCGCAACGTGTAGAGCCGTTTTGTCCGCATTTTGGTTTGCATACAGGGGCTTGTGGAGGTTGCAAGATGCAGCATCTTCATCCCAGTGCCCAGATCGCTGTTAAGCAACGTGCCCTGGAAAATAACCTCTGGCATTTGGGCAAAGTCAAGCCTGACATGATTTTGCGACCGATCGAAGGCCCTGATTGGGGTTACCGCTACCGGGCCCGTTTGTCGGTACGTTTTGTGCGTAAAAAGGGCACTGTTCTCGTGGGGTTTCATGAGCGTAAGAGTCGTTATGTAGCCGACATGTCAATCTGCCCGGTGTTGCCCTCGAATGTGAGTGCCATGCTGATGCCGCTACGAGCGTTGATTGCCTCGTTGGATGCGGTGGAGACCTGCCCACAAATCGAGTTGGCTTGTGGTGATCGGGTGACGGCGTTGGTGTTACGGCATCTTGAACCGCTTACCTCGGGTGATTTGACTAAATTGCGTGTTTTTGCCCAAGAAAATGCGGGCGTACAGTGGTGGTTGCAAGCCAAGGGGCCAGAAACAGTGCGTTTGCTTGATGAGGGGGGGGAGTTGTTGACTTATGCCTTGCCCGAGTTTGGCATCATCATGCCATTTAAGCCCACTGACTTTACCCAAGTGAATCCGCAGATCAACCGGGTGTTAGTGTCGCGTGCTTTGCGTCTGCTAGATGCACAAAAACATGAACGCGTGATTGACTGGTTTTGTGGCTTGGGTAACTTTACCCTGCCTATTGCGACGCGTGCCGGGGAGGTCTTGGGTATAGAAGGGAGTGAGACGCTGGTTGCCAGATCTTGTGAGAATTTTATAAAAAATCAGGCTATAGCGTATGTTAATAAACCGTTGGCAGCTACAAAATTTGTAGCTAGAAATCTTTTTGAAATGACACCTGATGTGTTGATTCAAGACGGTGTTTCCGATAAGTGGCTGGTTGACCCGCCGCGAGAAGGTGCTTTTGCATTGGTGCGTTCCCTGGCTGATTTACATCAGCAAAAGCTGGGAGATTCAGATGTGCCTGTAACTCCAGGTGCACAGCTTTGGCAGCCACCCAAACGTATTGTGTATGTGAGTTGCAATCCATCCACTTTAGCCAGAGATGCTGGCTTACTGGTTCATCAGGCAGGTTACCGTTGTACAGCCGCTGGTGTGGTTAATATGTTCCCTCACACGGCACACGTGGAAAGCATGGCTGTATTTGAATACACGGGTTTAATTTGAATTAGTGCGCTGCAGCCTTGTTTTTTGCCTTTGGTTTCGATTCCGAAATGACTTCCTCCTCCGGAATAGTCGTTGGTATTGGTGGTGCAGGCTGTGCAATTTCAGTTTTTGCACCTTCCATTTTGTTTTCACGCATATAGGCATCCATTTCCCGCCAGCCGTCAAAAATAGCGGCTTTGTTGATGCCTTTATTTAGAGTGTAGCAATCCTCGATACCTCGCAATCCATAGCGACAAGCTCCACCAATTGCTTTGGCTTCAGCTTCTTTTTGTGCAATGCGCGGGTCAGGCCCTAGACCTAGCAGGTCACATGCTGACAGCAACAGTGCTGTAAATATAATCAGCAGGTGTTTGGACATAGTTCGCAAAGACTCAAAGATAAACAATTGGTTAAATTATGTGTCTTAAGTGTTGACGTAGGGAAATATCTAAGGCGAGAAAAAAGGCCTCAAGAGGCCCTTTTTCAAGGAGTTACAAAGGGATTAGTCGCGTTCGCCACCTAATATACCTAACAGTGCCAGCAAACTCTGGAACACGTTGATGATGTCCAGATACAGTGCCAATGTGGCGCTGATATAGTTGGTTTCACCGCCGTCCACAATTTGTTTCAAGTCATAGAGCATGTAAGCGCTGAACACTCCAATGGCCATCATTGAAATCACCATCATGCCTGCTGTGGAACCCACAAACACATTGATGATGCCGCCGACCATGATGGCCAGCGCACCCACAAACAGCCATTTGCCCATGCCGGATAGGTCGCGTTTGATTACACTGGAGAGGCTGGCCATGACAAAAAATACACCAGCCGTACCGCCAAAAGCGGTCATGATCAGGTCAGAGCCGTTTTTGAAACCCAGCACCATGGCAATCATGCGCGAAAGCATCAGCCCCATGAAAAAGGTAAAACCCAGTAAAACAGGAACACCAGTCGCTGAATTTTTGGTTTTTTCGATGGCATACATGAATCCGAATGCACCACCCAAAAATACGATCATTCCTAGTCCGCCCGTCAAAGATTGGGTGATTCCAGTAGCGACACCCAGCCACGCACCTAGTACCGTAGGCACAAGACTCATGGCCAGCAACCAGTAGGTGTTGCGCAATACTTTATTGCGTTCTTGTACCTCTGAACCATAACCATATCTAGGCTCAATGGATTGAATTCGTTGGGTCATTGATGAACTCCTATAAAAGGGGAAAGACTAAAACAGATGACATTTTAGGGTTGAGCAGTCATTTTCAAGAAATATTCATTGATCCAGTTCCTACTTTTTATGAGGATACCTGTGACCGGGTTGATGGAAATACAAATGCTGTAGCGCGGTATGCTTGATGATCCTATCCTTCTTAATCAAGATCAAGGCAATTCATTATGCAAAGCAAACCAATGCTTCAACTCGTAGATGTGAAAATCATCGCACAAGCTGCAGAGCTTCATGCAACCCAGAACAATTGGGCGGTCACGATTGCTGTCGTGGATGATGGCGGGCATTTGCTGTGGTTACAGCGGCTTGATGGTGCTGCAGCTATTTCAGTTCACATTGCACCTGCAAAAGCACATACAGCCGCTTTGGGGTGTCGCGAGAGCAAGGTTTATGAAGAGATGATCAATGGTGGGCGAAGTTCTTTTTTGAGTGCCCCCGTAATCACTGGCATGCTTGAAGGTGGTGTGCCGATCATGAAAGATGGTTTTTGTTTGGGCGCTGTGGGGGTCAGCGGCGTGAAGTCGATCGAAGATGCTGAAATTGCACGTGCTGGTATTGCAGCCTTGGGGCTTTGATCAGGTTAAGGTTACATTGACCAATACAGCGTAAAGCTGATGAGCACGTTAAATTCCATATCCTGTTTAATTCCATCGCGTTGACCCAGCACGTAGGTCAACTCACTTTAGCCAAAGCCAACCAGAATTCAAAAAGCTAGCTGTTCTGGACGCAACTCCTGAAGAATAGTCGCAGATATTTCTTCAATTGATTTGGTTGTGGTTGATAGCCAGCGAATGCCGGAACGACGCATCATTGCCTCTGCTTGCTGAACTTCATGGCGACAATTTTCAAGCGATGCGTATTTTGAATTCGGTCGGCGTTCATTGCGAATTTCACTTAATCGCTCTGGTTGGATCGTTAAACCAAATAGTTTTTTTTGATGTGGTTTGAGGGCTGGAGGTAAATCTTGACGCTCAAAGTCTTCTGGGATCAGTGGGTAGTTAGAGGCCTTCAGTCCATACTGCATTGCCAAATAAAGGGATGTGGGTGTTTTCCCGCTACGACTGACTCCTACCAATATCACGTCAGAACTTGCCAGGTCGCGGTGTGATTGACCATCATCATGATCCAGTGAGAAATTTATAGCATCAATTCGTGACTGGTATTGCTTGCTTTTACTGGAGTCGCTGAACCGGCCTATTCGGTGATTGGATTTGATACCCAGTTCTTTTTCCAAGGGGTGAACAAAAGTACTGAACATGTCCAATAGCATCCCATTGCATCCGTCCGAGATAACTTTGAGAACTTCATCATTGGCTAATGTTGTGAACACAATGGGCCGTTTATTGTCATGAGCACCAGCCTGATTGATTTGTCTGACGGTCTGGTGTGCCTTATCTACCGTGTCTACAAAAGGCAATCGAACACGGTGCAAGTTGGCTTCAAACTGGGCAAGTATGGCTCCGCCAAATGTTTCGGCCGTGATGCCGGTGCCATCAGATACAAAAAAAACGGTGCGGTTGGGCATATAAATATCAAGGTTGGTCAAATGAATCGCACTGTTGGGCGCAAGGCCGCGCATCTTTATGGTGAATTTGATGCAGCCTGGGGCTATTTGCAAGCTCTACAATATTAAATTATCCAACCAATTATCTAACGGTAACCGGCTCAACAACACAATTCAAAAGTAAGCGGTTTTCGTTGTCCAGGCTAGCTGATGCTGCGGTTTGTCTGGCAAGCCAGTTTTTTTAACTTCTGGAGTCTTGTAATGTCTGATCTTTTCGCACCGACCGATTTGGTCGTTCCTTTTGAAAATCTTAGGATGACCGATGTGGACTCGGTTGGTGGTAAAAATGCTAGCTTAGGTGAAATGATCTCCAATTTACCGACTGGTGTCAAAGTACCTACAGGTTTTGCGACCACTGCTCATGCTTTTCGTGAATTTTTAGCATTTGGTGATTTGGCCAGCAAAATCAATGCACGCTTGAGTTTGCTTGATGCTGACGATGTAAATGCCTTGGCTGTGGCTGGTGCAGAAATTCGTGCAATGCTAGAAAGCCAACCGTTCCCGGCTGATCTTGAACAAGCAATTCGCAAGGCTTTTGCCACTTTATCTGGTGGCAGTGATCAGGCTTCTTTCGCAGTTCGATCTTCCGCCACTGCGGAGGACTTGCCAGATGCTTCTTTTGCTGGGCAACAGGAAACTTTCCTCAATGTGACAGGTATTGAGGATGTGCTGCACAAAATTCGTGAGGTGTTTGCTTCGTTATATAACGACCGTGCTATCAGTTATCGGGTTCATAAAGGTTTTGCGCATGAACATGTAGCGCTCAGTGCTGGAATTCAACGTATGGTCCGCTCCGATCTGGGTGCTGCGGGCGTGATGTTCACACTGGATACGGAATCTGGTTTTGATCAAGTCGTTTTTATTACTTCAAGCTACGGTTTGGGTGAGACGGTGGTGCAGGGTGCAGTGAATCCGGATGAGTTCTATGTCCATAAGCCGATGCTCAAGGCGGGAAATTTAGCCTTGATTCGGCGTAATTTGGGCTCTAAATTGATCCAGATGCAGTTTTCTACGCCTGAAGAAAAGGCAGCGACAGGTAAGTTGGTTAAAACCACAGATGTCCCAACCGAGTTGAGAAACCGTTATTCGCTAACTGATGCAGATGTGCAAAAGCTCGCATCCTATGCGTTGGTGATTGAAGAGCATTATGGAAGACCCATGGACATCGAATGGGGCAAAGATGGCTTGGATGGTGAGTTGTACATTTTGCAAGCGCGTCCTGAAACGGTGAAAAGCCAGGCTGCAGGCAAAGTAGAGCATCGTTACAAGCTCAAAGGCAAAGGTGCTGTATTAGTCGAGGGACGAGCGATTGGACAAAAAATTGGCACTGGCCCGGTCAAAGTTGTGCACAACATAAGCGAAATGGATCGCGTGCAAGCGGGCGATGTATTGGTGACAGACATGACAGATCCGAATTGGGAGCCTGTGATGAAGCGTGCCTCTGCCATTGTGACTAACCGTGGTGGTCGTACGTGTCACGCGGCCATTATTGCGCGCGAGTTAGGCATTCCTGCTGTCGTCGGTTGTGGCAATGCTGACCAAATTCTTAAAGACGGCATGTTGGTCACCGTAAGTTGTGCTGAAGGTGACACTGGCTTTATCTATGATGGTTTGCTCGAAACGGAAGTGACTGAAGTTCAGCGTGGTTCCATGCCCGAAATTGATGTCAAGATCATGATGAACGTGGGTAACCCACAATTGGCTTTCGATTTCTGTCAATTGCCCAATGCGGGTGTTGGCTTGGCTCGGTTGGAGTTCATCATCAATAACAATATTGGTGTGCATCCGAAGGCTATTCTTGACTATCCCAACATTGATTCTGATTTGAAAAAAGCAGTGGAGTCTGTGGCTAGAGGCCATGCATCTCCACGTGCCTTCTATGTTGATCGAGTTGCCGAGGGTGTTGCAACCATTGCTGCTGCATTTTGGCCGAAACCCGTGATTGTTCGTCTTTCAGACTTCAAGAGTAACGAATATCGCAAGCTCATTGGGGGCAGCCGTTATGAGCCCGAAGAGGAAAATCCAATGCTGGGTTTCCGTGGTGCTGCACGTTATGTGAGTGAGGATTTTGGCGAAGCTTTTGCCATGGAATGTGAAGCTCTTAAACGTGTTCGTCAGGATATGGGGCTGACCAATGTCCAGGTGATGGTGCCTTTTGTTCGAACATTGGGTCAAGCTCAAAAGGTGACTGAGTTGCTGGCAGCACAAGGTCTCAAGCGTGGTGAAAATGGCCTCAAGCTGATCATGATGTGTGAAATTCCGAGTAATGCTATTTTGGCTAAGGATTTTTTACAGTATTTTGATGGCTTCTCGATTGGCTCTAATGACTTGACTCAACTTACTCTGGGCTTGGATCGCGATTCAGGTTTGGAGCTTTTAGCCAAAGATTTTGATGAGCGTGATCCTGCCGTGACTACGTTGATCAGTATGGCTATTAGCGCTTGCCGAGCAGAGGGCAAATACATTGGCATTTGCGGTCAAGGTCCCAGTGATCATCCTGATTTTGCTCATTGGCTCATGAAAGAGGGTATTTCCTCAATTTCATTAAACCCAGATACTGTGGTGGCAACTTGGCAAAATCTTGCCAAGCAATAGAAAACACCTATAGTACGTGGCACCAGTGGGTGCCATCATCTTTCGATGATGAACCCAGATAAAATCGAGCCGCAGAGCCAGCCTCTCGCAAGTGTGTCAAGCTTGCGAGGCTGGCTTTTGTTTTTTTGGTTCTTGGCCTCATTTGGGCTGGTTTTTTTTGCTCAAGACCTGCAGCAAATCGTCGCAGGATGGCCTTTGGCATACTGGTTTGCTGCACAAGGCAGTGTCTTGATCTTTATTTTGGTGGTAGCACTGTTTGCATGGTTTGCCAATCGGCTGGAGGGCGTAGACGAAGTTCCAGATCCAGCCTATAAACGGTATGTTTGGCGCATTCACAAGCGATT
The DNA here is from genome assembly GCF_019973615.1 of Rhodoferax lithotrophicus. Classification (GTDB taxonomy): domain Bacteria; phylum Pseudomonadota; class Gammaproteobacteria; order Burkholderiales; family Burkholderiaceae_C; genus Rhodoferax; species Rhodoferax lithotrophicus. The sequence continues at coordinate 2,301,631 of NZ_AP024238.1, forward strand.
TGCATTATTTGTTTTGTTTTTTTTGATATTTTTAGCGGTTCTAACGCTGGCTGAGCAATCCGGTTTGCGAAAAATTTGGGTAGGTGCCATTTTTTTATTTGCCACCGTGTTTTTTTATGCGTTAGTGGGTATTTATGGTCGTACGTCAGCTGTCTCTGAGTATTACGTAGCAGGTCGGCGCATTCCTGCAATGTACAACGGTATGGCCGTGGCGGCTGATTGGATGAGTGCTGCTTCATTCATCAGCATGGCTGGGGGGCTTTATTTGCAGGGATTCTCAGGATCTGGTTCTCAACCTGGTGGTCTGGTTTATGTATTGGGGTGGACGGGCGGGTTTTGTCTCGTGTCCTTGTTGGTAGCACCACATCTGCGCAAAATGAATTTATACACCGTACCTGACTATTTTGGTGTGAGGTATGGGGGCCGCTGGCCGCGAATTATTGCAGCATGGGCAGCAGTTTTGTGTTCCTTTACTTATGTGGTTGCCCAAATTTACGGTGTAGGTTTAATTACTTCGCGTTTGACCGGTGTGCAATTTGAAATTGGTATTTTGCTAGGGTTGGGCGGGGTGTTGGTATGTTCATTTTTGGGCGGTATGCGTGCCGTGACCTGGACCCAAGTAACACAATATGTTGTATTGATCTTGGCTTTTTTAATCCCAGTATCGTGGCTTGCATATAAACAGTTGGGAAATCCCCTTGCCCCCTTGGTTTATGGTCAACAGTTACACAAAATTGCCGCATTAGAACGCCAATTAATGGCATCAACGGCCGAACAGGATGTGATTTATGAATATGCAAAACGCTCTACAGACTTCGCTCTCAAATTAAGCAACGTACCTGATTCGCTTGAAGCTGAAAGAAAACTTCGTAAAGAAGAAATCAAACGCCTGACAGAGTCGCATGCAGATGAGTCTGTTATTGTTGCTGCGCGTCGAGAATTGGCCAACATGCCACGCGACGAAGAGATTGCACGTGATCGCTGGACGCGGGCCATGCTTGAGAATATGGAGCGTGCACAACCTTTGGCTGGTATGCCTGAACACACGCGCCCTTTTGCAGGTGATTCAAAAGGCTCGGAAAACGATCAGTACTTATTCAATACTTCGAGACGTAATTTTCTTGCTTTGATGTTTTGTTTGATGATTGGCACAGCAGGTTTGCCGCATTTATTAACACGTTTTTACACCACACGTAACGTGGCTGAAGCCAGAAACTCGGTGACATGGTCGTTGTTTTTTATTGCGCTTCTTTATCTTGCTGCACCAGCTTTAGCTGTCTTGGTGAAGTTTGAGATCATGGGGAATTTAGTAGGACAGAGGTTTGATGAATTGCCCATTTGGATCATGCAGTGGGCCAAGGTAGATCCCACACTGATTTCAGTCAGCGATATTAATGGGGATCATATTTTGCAGTTCGCTGAGCTCAAGCTTGGTGCAGATATTGTGATGTTGGCGACTCCAGAAATTGCTGGTTTACCATATGTGGTATCCGGTTTGGTTGCTGCTGGCGGCTTGGCTGCAGCCCTGTCAACTGCAGATGGCTTGTTGTTAACTATTGGAAATGCCCTGGCGCATGATTTGTTTTACAAAGGTGAAAGTATCCGCTCTGATGCCGTCAGGCGCGTGATGTTGTCGAAGTTTGCGTTGTTATTGGTCGCCTTGTTGGCGGCTTATGTGGCGGCTCAAAGGCCAGCCGATATTCTTTATTTAGTTTCAGCGTCATTTTCATTAGCAGGAGCAGCGTTTGTTCCGGCAATGACTCTTGGGATTTTTTGGTCTAAAGCTACACGTCAAGGTGCGATCTGTGGCATGTTGACTGGTTTGGGTTTAACGCTTTATTACATGATGATCAACGCGCCAGTGGTGAGGTCAATGTTAGGGCTGCGTGGCCCTGGTTTGTGGTTTGATATTGAGCCTGTGTCTGCTGGCGTGTTTGGAGTTGGTGCTGGTTTGATCGTTACGTTATTGGTCAGCCTATTGACCCCTACGTCTCATGCTCCCAGGGTTTGAGTTGGTTCGATAAAAAAGCTATAATAACCGGCTTACCTTACCGCACCTCAATGAGACGCTGAGGGTGGTTTTCTTGCCTCAATAGAGGTTTATCCAGAAGGAGTTTTAATGCGTCATTATGAAATCATCCTCATGATCCACCCGGATCAGAGCGAACAAGTTCCAGCTATGCTAGAGCGCTACAAAGGCATGATTGTTGCTGGTGGCGGCAAAGTACACCGTGTTGAGGATTGGGGTCGTCGCCAATTGGTGTATATGATCAACAAGCTGGCTAAGGCTCACTATCTGTGTGTCAACATTGAAGCTGACCAAGCTGTGATGGCTGAACTTGAGCACGCCTTCAAGTTCAATGACGCTGTGTTGCGCCATTTGACAGTGTTGAAGAAGAAAGCTGAGACTGGCCCCTCTTCAATGATGAAAACAGTTGAACGTGAAGATGCTCGCAAGACGCAACAAGCCGAATACCAGGCTTGATTGTCTGCGCGTTAGTGAGTGGTGAGTGCGGAGTCCAATAAACTGACCTTGGCAGCTGTTTTGGCTGAAATTGATGTATTGCGATACACCCCCTCTGGAGTTCCTGCGCTAAATTGTAGGCTTGAGCATGTTTCGGAAGTAACTGAGGCTGGTCAAGTTAGGCAAGTTAAAGCACTTGTGAGGTCGGTGAGTTTTGCTTCAATCGCGGAGCGGTTGGCGCATCAGGACATTGGCAGCAGTTGGATATTCAAAGGTTTCTTGGCAACCCCACTCGGCACCAAACAGCTCGTGTTTCACATTCAAGAATTCGTTAAAGATTAAAGCTTTCCTAAATATTTAAGGAGTCCATCATGGCCGGACCAAAACGTTTCAATAATAAAGATAAGCGCCCAAAGCGCCCAGCTCAAAACTTACTCTTCAAACGCAAACGCTTTTGTCGTTTCACTGTGACAGGTGTTGAAGAGATTGATTACAAAGATATCGACACATTGCGTGATTTCATTGCTGAGAACGGCAAAATCATTCCAGCCCGTTTGACTGGCACACGTGCTATTTTCCAGCGCCAGCTCAACACTGCTATCAAGCGCGCACGCTTTTTGGCGATGTTGCCCTACAGCGATCAGCACAAGATCTAAGGAAAAAAATCATGCAAATCATTCTGCTCGACAAGGTTGTTAACCTTGGTAACCTCGGTGAAATCGTTCGTGTGAAAGACGGTTATGCCCGAAATTTCTTAATCCCATCTGGTCGCGCTCGCCGTGCTACTGCATCTGCTAAGCAAGAGTTTGAAGCACGTCGTGTTGAACTTGAAAAAGCTGCTGCAGTCAAATTGGCTGAATGTCAAGCTGTTGGTGAAAAGTTAGCTGGCTCCACCTGTAAGCTGACACAAAAAGCGGGTGTGGATGGTCGTTTGTTTGGTTCAGTAACCAATGCTGACATTGCTGAAGAGCTTACAAAATCAGGATTTGCTGTTACAAAAGCACAAGTTCGTATGCCTAATGGTCCCATCAAGGTTGTTGGCGACAGCACGGTAAGTGTGGCTTTGCACACGGATGTAGTGGTTGAAATCACCGTATCTGTTTACGGCGAAACAGCTTAATTTTCAGTTGTAAATATAAAGCCGCCAGGCGAAAGCCTTGGCGGCTTTTGTTTTTTTATCAGTGACTTTGCGTCATTTACACAGCTTGTGCACAACTTGTACAAGACTTTTCACCAGCCTTTCACTCGACACCTGAAGCCGTACATCGTAGCATTTGAAGCTACAAGGAAATTATCATGTCTGTTGTACCCTCCACCCAGGCGAATGACTTTGGCGTGGATCGCCAAGTCGCCCAACTACGTATTCCACCACACTCCATCGAAGCTGAATCCAGTGTGCTCGGCGGCCTGTTATTGGACAATGCTGCCTGGGATCGGGTTAGTGACGTATTAACTGAGCAGGATTTTTACCGCTATGAGCACCGAGCGGTGTTTGCATCTATGAGTGTGCTGATCAACGGATCCAAGCCAGCAGATGTCATCACGGTGTATGAGCAGTTGCAGAGTTCTGGCAAGGCTGAAGAGATTGGCGGACTGAGTTATCTCAATGCGCTCGCACAGTATGTACCCAGCGCTGGCAATATCCGTCGTTATGCGGAAATCGTTCGAGAACGCTCGATTTTGCGTAAATTGGTTTCGACTAGTGAAGAAATATCGGCCAACGCCTTTAATCCAAAGGGGAGGCCAGTAGCCTCCATTCTGGATGAGGCAGAGCAGAAGATTTTCAATATTGGGGAAGAAGGCGCGAGAACCAAACAAGGTTTTCAAGCCATGGACACTTTGGTGGTTGATTTGCTGGATCGGGTCCAGGAAATGGCAGAAAATGCCAATGATGTCACGGGTGTACCCACAGGTTTCTATGACTTGGACCGCATGACTGCGGGATTGCAAGCGGGTGATTTGGTTGTATTGGCAGCGCGTCCCTCCATGGGGAAAACTGCTTTCGCCATCAATATTGCTGAGCATGTAGCCTTGAATGAGGGACTACCAGTTGCGGTTTTTTCTATGGAGATGGGTGCAGCCCAGTTGGCTGTTCGTATAGTTGGTTCTATTGGACGAATCGATCAGGGCCATTTACGCACCGGAAAATTGACCGATGATGAGTGGCCACGCTTGTCTGAGGCGATTGAAAAGTTACGTACCATTTCGCTGCATATTGACGAAACTGCAGGCCTGACGGCCAGTGAGTTACGGGCTAACGCGCGTCGTCTGGCACGTCAATGTGGGCAATTGGGGTTGATCGTGGTCGACTACCTTCAGTTGATGAGCGGTTCCAGTGGAAGTAATGGCGAAAACCGTGCTACTGAATTGGGAGAAATTTCCCGAGGTTTGAAGATGTTAGCCAAGGAGCTCAAATGTCCTGTGATTGCCTTGTCTCAGTTGAACCGTAGTGTGGAGCAGCGCCCAGACAAACGACCCATGATGAGTGACTTGCGTGAGTCTGGTGCCATTGAGCAAGATGCTGACATCATTATGTTCATTTATCGCGATGAGTATTACACCAAAGATGCCTGTAAGGAGCCGGGGGTGGCTGAAGTCATTATTGCCAAACAGCGTAACGGCCCTACCGGTACTGTCAAGCTGGCATTCCTGAACAGGATCACCAAGTTTGAGTCTCTGGCGACAGGGGGAACTGGCGATTTTTGATGCAAAAAGAAGCTAGAGTGCTTTTGAAATAAGCACTAATAGCTCTTTTTTCTATAGCAAAATGTCATGGGATAAGTTATAGGATTTCACTCGCAAAATCAGCTAAACGTGAGCGTTCACCACGTGCAAGCGTGATATGCCCACTGTGTTGCCAGCCCTTGAATTTATCCACAGCATAAGTTAAGCCAGAAGAGCCTTCGGTCAGATAGGGTGTATCAATTTGAGCAATGTTTCCCATGCAAATGATTTTGGTGCCGGGGCCTGCACGGGTGATCAGAGTTTTCATCTGTTTCGGAGTCAGGTTTTGCGCTTCATCAATGATCACGTACTTATTCAGGAAAGTGCGGCCACGCATGAAGTTCATGCTTTTGATTTTGATGCGGCTGCGGATCAATTCATTGGTGGCAGCACGGCCCCATTCGCCTGCAGAGGTGTCAGTTTTACCCAGAACCTCCAGGTTGTCGTCCAAAGCACCCATCCAGGGTCCCATTTTTTCTTCTTCAGTTCCTGGTAAAAAACCGATGTCCTCACCGACGCTAACCGTGGCGCGTGTCACGATGATCTCTGTATAACGTCGTTCATCCAGTACCTGTGTCAAGCCTGATGCCAGTGCCATCAGGGTTTTGCCTGTTCCTGCTGTGCCGGTCAGAGTGACAAAGTCAACCTCAGGATCCATCAACAGGTTCATGGCAAAGTTTTGTTCACGATTGCGAGTAGTGATTCCCCACACCGAATTTTTCAAATGTGTAAAGTCACGCAACGTCTTGAAAACCGCAGTTTTGCCACGAATCTCAATCACTTTGGCATACAAGCTGGGTTCACCTGGTGCCTCAAAATAGACAAATTGATTAATGATCAATTGAGGAACCACTGGGCCACTGACGCGGTAAAACGTTTGTGCTCCTTGCTGCCAGCTTTCGACTGATTTTCCGTGAGTACCCCAAAAATCTACGGGCAGAGCGAGAGCGCCGGAATACAGCAGGTCGCCGTCTTCCAGAGTTTTGTCATTTTGATAGTCTTCAGAACTAAGACCCAACGCCCGTGCTTTGACGCGCATGTTGATGTCTTTGGAAACCAAAACCACTTCACGCGGGTCGTGTTGCTGTTTCAAGGCCTCAACCACGCCCAGGATTTGATTGTCGGCTTTGCCCTGAGGCAGGCTGCTGGGCAGGGTGTAATTGAGCAGTTGTGTTTGAAAGAAGAGCTTGCCACCCGCTTCAATATGGCCAGTGGTGTTCAAAAGTAAACCTTGGGTGATGTCACCTCCCAGATGCCCCGCCAGCGCATCCAGTGTGCGACTGGTTTGACGCCCATTGCGAGCCACCTCAGTCATGCCTTTTTTATGGGCATCCAATTCTTCTAGCACGATCATTGGCAGAAATACATCGTGTTCTTCAAACCTGAACAAGCAACTGGGGTCGTGCAGCAGCACATTGGTATCAAGCACAAAAAGTTTTGTTGGACCTGTCGCCCTTTGATTGGAAACTTTAGCTGATGCAGCTGGTGTTGAAGATGATGTGCGCTTGGTGCTCTTTGCCGATTCTGGTTTTGTTTTGCTGGCAGGGGTTCTGGTGACGACAGATGCTGGTTTTGAAGTCATTTCAACCTGAGGCACCACCTCTGCCGTGCTTGCATCTTCACGAGTTGCTTTGGTCGTTGTTTTTGAGCGTGCTGCGGGTACATCAAATTCCTGCAAGGACAGCAGGGCGGCACGTTTGTTTGGAGCGGTTGGCAAAGGCATGTGTTGCTCTCAGAGCTTGAAAGGGGTGGGGTTCAAACGACAAAGCCGCCATGTCACCAAGGCGGCTTTGTCTCTACGGATGCGGCAAATCTTCAACATGCAATTGATTATGCATGAGCCTTTATGACAGCGCGGTTAAAGGTTTTTGTTGACCAAAGTGCATCAACGAAGTTGACACCACATCAAGCCAGTGCGGGTGTTTTTTTCAGTGCCTTGACAGCTTGTAGAACTTCTTCGACATGGCCGGGAACTTTAAGACCGCGCCATTCTTCTTTCAGCGTGCCGTCTGCGCCAATCAGGAAGGTGCTGCGCTCGATGCCTTTAACTTTTTTGCCGTACATGATCTTGTTTTTGACCACGCCAAACATGTGACACATTTTTTCTTCAGTGTCGGCGATCAACTCAAAGGGCAACTCAAGCTTGGCTTTGAATTCATCGTGGGATTTCATGTTGTCGCGTGACACGCCAAACACAGTGGCTCCTGCTTTGACAAAATCCTTGTATTTATCACGAAACTGCATGGCTTCAGTGGTACAACCGGGGGTGTTGTCTTTGGGGTAAAAATACAGAATGATGACTTGTCCCATGTGAGAGGTGTTGGTGACCCGAATACCCCCTGTGGCATTGGATTCAAATTCTGGGATGGGTTTATTGACAACAATCGCCATGTTTCTTCAATCTAGTGTGACAGGATGCGTCGTTCACTCAAGTCGTGGACACTATCCTCTTGAAGCGCGTGTGCGCCCTCGACCGTAAGTATCGTATTTTACCCTGTTTTGTCAGGTCAATAGGTCCATTGGCAGGCGCATCAGCGGGTCATATCTGGCGCACTCATTCTCCATGCGGTTCAGACTTCCATCAGTAATGCCACCGCGACTTGCCGACCTTCACCGGCCAGCACGTTATAAGTGCGGCAAGCTGCTTGGGTATCCATGGTTTCCAGGCCAATTTGTTGATCGATCAGGGCGCGCGTCAGCTTGGGTGATGGAAAGCGCAGCTTCAGTCCGCTGCCAAAAATAACCAGTTCGGTCTTTAGCTCGGCCAGTTGCTCAAAATGTGCGCAGCTCAGGTCTTCAAAACGTGTGCAGTTCCAATCAAAGCGTGCACCACTGGAGGAGATCACCACACTGTGAATCAGCCGGTCGTCACCCACCTGAACCCAGCCTGGCCCGTAAGACCGGATTGATTGAACAGAGATGGTGTCGGGGTGAAATTTCATGGGTGAATGCCCCTGGAGGCTTAAAAATGAGGTGGCGTAGCGATCTGCTGGGTTGGGCAAAACTTGTGTTCAAATTATAGGTTTCGCTACTCAGCAGCCATGCCCGGAGGGACTTTGAAAACCATACGCAAATCAGCCAAACTGGCCAACGTCTGTTATGACATCCGTGGTCCGATCATGGATGCGGCGCGCCAGATGGAGGAAGAAGGGCACAAAATCATCAAACTCAACATTGGCAACCTGGCGGTGTTTGGTTTTGACTCTCCTGAAGAAATCCAGCAAGACATGATCCGCAACCTGCCCAATTCGGCCGGTTACTCGGACAGCAAAGGCATTTTTGCGGCCCGCAAAGCGGTGATGCATGAAACCCAGAAGCAGGGCATCAGGGGTGTCACTCTGGATGATATTTACTTGGGCAACGGGGCCAGCGAGTTGATCGTCATGGCCACCAACGCCTTGCTCGACGATGGTGACGAGATTTTGCTGCCATCACCTGACTATCCGCTGTGGACGGCGGCGGCCAGCTTGTCGGGGGGCACGCCGGTGCACTATTTGTGCGATGAATCCAATGGTTGGATGCCGGATTTAGACGATCTGCGCAGCAAAATCACGCCTCGTACCAAAGGCCTGGTGGTGATCAACCCCAACAACCCCACTGGGGCGATGTATTCTGATGACTTGCTCAAAGCCCTGGTGCAGATTGCACGTGAACATGGCTTGGTGATTTTTGCCGACGAGGTGTATGACAAGGTGTTGTATGACGGCATCAAGCACACGGCTATGGGCAGTTTGAGTGACGACGTTTTGACGCTCACTTTTAACTCGTTGTCAAAAAGTTACCGCTCGTGTGGTTACAGGGCTGGCTGGATGATTGTGTCAGGGGATAAAAAACCGGCCAAGGATTACATCGAGGGTTTGAACATGCTCTCCAACATGCGGCTGTGTTCCAACGTTCCAGGTCAATGGGCGATCCAGACTGCGCTGGGGGGTTACCAAAGCATCAATGATCTGGTTTGTGAAGGTGGTCGTTTGCGTCGCCAGCGCGACTTGGCTTATGAGCTGATCACCGCCATTCCTGGCGTGAGTTGTGTCAAACCAACGGCCGCCTTGTACATGTTCCCCCGGTTGGACCCGGCCATGTACCCGATAGAAGATGATCAGCAATTCTTTTTGGAACTGTTGCAGGAAACCAAGGTTATGCTGGTACAGGGTACCGGATTCAACTGGCCAGCACCGGATCATTTCCGCATTGTGTTTTTGCCGCATGAAGACGACTTGCGTGAAGCCATTGGCCGTGTGGCCAAGTTTCTGGAAAACTATCGCAAACGGCACAGCACTTGAGTTACTCTTTTTTCAATAGCTATCAGCGCTTGATTGACAAGCACTAGAGGCATATTTATCTGTATATCTTTATGAAACCTATTCAAGTTGGTCTGTTGGGCATCGGTGTGGTGGGCTCTGGCACGTTCAATGTGCTCAAGCGCAACCAGGAAGAGATCAAGCGCCGCGCGGGCCGTGGCATCGAAATCACCATGGTGGCTGACCTGAACGTGGCGCGCGCCCAGGAACTGGTTGGCCCCGACGTGACCGTGGTCAGCGATGCCCGTGCAGTGATTGCCAACCCCGACATTGACATCGTCATCGAACTCATTGGCGGCTACGGCATTGCCAAAGCGCTGGTGCTGGAGGCGATTGCCGCAGGCAAACACGTGGTGACCGCCAACAAAGCCTTGCTCGCCGTGCATGGCACCGAGATTTTTGCCGCCGCCTCAGCCAAAGGCGTGATGGTGGCGTTTGAAGCCGCCGTGGCCGGTGGCATCCCGATCATCAAGGCGCTGCGCGAAGGCCTGACCGCCAACCGCATCCAGTGGATTGCCGGCATCATCAACGGCACCACCAACTTCATCCTGAGCGAGATGCGCGACAAGGGCCTGGACTTTGGTGTGGTGCTCAAAGAAGCGCAACGCCTGGGTTATGCCGAGGCCGACCCGACTTTTGACATCGAAGGTGTGGATGCTGCCCACAAAGCCACGCTGATGAGTGCGATTGCGTTTGGCGTACCAGTGCAGTTTGACAAGGCTTATGTGGAAGGTATCACCAAGCTGGGTGCCGCCGACATCAAATACGCCGAGCAACTGGGCTACAGGATCAAGCTTTTGGGTATTACCAAACGTCGTGCAGGTGATGTGGCCAAAGGCACGCAGGATGGTATTGAACTGCGCGTGCACCCCTGCCTGGTTCCGGCCAAGCGCCTGATCGCCAATGTCGAAGGCGCCATGAACGCCGTGGTGGTGCAGGGTGATGCTGTTGGTACCACCTTGTATTACGGCAAGGGCGCAGGCTCCGAGCCGACCGCCAGTGCGGTGATTGCTGACCTGGTCGACATCACCCGCCTGGAGTCGGCTGACCCCTTGCACCGCGTGCCACACCTGGCCTTCCAGCCCAATGCCATGAGTGATCTGGCCGTGTTGCCGATGAGTGAGGTCGTTACAAGCTATTACCTGCGCTTGCGCGTGGCTGATGAAACCGGCGTGCTGGCCAAAGTCACCGGTATCCTGGCAGAAGCCGGTATCAGCATTGATGCGGTACTGCAGCGCGAAGCTGATGAAGTTGCTGGCAACTCCGGCGTGCCGCAAACCGATGTCATCATCCTGACCCATGACTGCATGGAGGCCAAGATGAACGCCGCCATCTCCCAGATGCAGGCCCTGCCCAGCGTGTTGGAGCCCATCACCCGTATCCGCAAGGAAGAACTGGCTTGATATGAACTACATCTCCACCCGCGGCGACCAAAGCCCCAAACACTTTTGCGACATCCTGCTCGAAGGCCTGGCCCCCGATGGTGGCCTGTACCTGCCGGATCATTACCCGCAGGTTAATGATGCAACGCTTGCCCGCTGGCGTGAGATTTACCACAAACAGGGTTATGCCGAGCTGGCGTTTGAAATTCTGTCGCTCTACATCGACGACATTCCCGCGACTGATCTCAAAGCCCTGTGCGCCAAAACCTACACCGCCGAGGTGTTTGGCACCGGTGAGATCGTGCCGCTGCGCCATCTTGAAAACAACATCTGGCTCGAAGCCCTGTCCAACGGCCCGACGCTGGCTTTCAAAGACATGGCCATGCAGCTGCTGGGCAACCTGTTTGAGTATGAGCTGGCCCGCCGCGGCGAGCAGCTCAACATCCTCGGGGCCACCAGCGGCGACACCGGTAGCGCCGCCGAATACGCCATGCGCGGCAAGAAGGGTGTGCGTGTCTTCATGACCAGCCCGGCTGGCCGCATGAGCCCGTTCCAGCAGGCACAAATGTTCAGCCTGATGGACGACAACATCTTCAACATTGCCGTGGACGGCGTGTTTGACGACTGCCAGGACATGGTCAAAGCCGTCAGCAACGACCTGGACTTCAAGCGGAAGTACAAAATTGGCACCGTCAACTCCATCAACTGGGCCCGCTTGCTGGCCCAGGTGGTGTACTACTTTGCCGGTTACTTTCAGGCCACCGAAACCAATGCCGAGAAGGTCAGCTTCACCGTGCCCAGCGGCAACTTTGGCAACATCTGCGCCGGCCATGTGGCGCGCATGATGGGCTTGCCGGTGGCCCGCCTGGTGGTGGCCACCAATGAAAACGACGTGCTGGACGAATTTTTCAAAACTGGTGTCTACCGCGTGCGCGGTAGCGCCGACACCCATGAAACTTCCAGCCCGTCGATGGACATCTCCAAGGCCAGCAACTTCGAGCGCTTTGTGTTTGATCTGCTGGGGCGCGACGGAGTCCGTACCAAAGCCTTGTTTGGTGATGCCTTGAGCCGCGTGGGTTTCTTTGATTTGGAGGCTCATCCGGCCTTCAGCCAGGCCGCCAGCCGCTACGGTTTTGTGAGCGGAAAGAGCACCCATGCCGACCGTCTGGCCACCATCAAGGACACCTGGGAGAGCCATGGCATGATGATCGACACCCACACCGCTGATGGTGTGAAAGTGGCGCGTGAGCACCTGCAAGCGGGGGTACCGATGATCGTGCTGGAAACCGCGCTGCCGATCAAATTTGCTGCCACCATCGTCGAAGCCACCGGACGTGAGCCAGACCGACCGGCCAAATTTATCGGCATTGAAGCCTTGCCCAAGCGTGTCATCAGCATGGCAGCGGATGCCCGTGCCATCAAGACCTTTATTGCCGAAAATTGTGAATGAAATTGGCCTCTAGCGCTTGTTAAATAAGCGTAAAAAGCTATTAAAAAGAGAGTAGACAATGAAAGTGGTTGGATTCGCCGGGTTTTCCGGCTCGGGTAAGACCACGCTGGTCGAGAAGTTGATCCCGGCACTCAAATGCAAGGGTTTGCGTGTTTCCGTGGTCAAACATGCGCACCACCGTTTTGACATTGACCACGAGGGTAAAGACACCTACCGTCACCGTGAAGCGGGTGCTTTTGAGGTGATTGTGGCCTCCAATACACGCTTGGCACTGATGCGTGAGTTTGAGGTACCTCATCGTCCCAGCGTGCACCATTTGCTGGCTGAGCTGTATGAAGGCGTGGACTGGGTACTGGTAGAAGGCTTCAAAGACTCCGACCTGCAAAAAATTGAAGTCTGGCGTGCCGAGTCAGGAAAACCTGCACGTTACGCGGATGACGATTTCATCATTGCCGTGGCCACCGACTCGCCTGACCAATTGCCTGAAGCCACGGGTTTGCCCGTGCTGGACTTGAATGACCCCGTGGCGGTGGCCGACTGGCTGCTGGCTCAAGGGGAGCGTTTTGACTACCGTTGCGAGAATTACGTATGAACACTCCGCGCCAAGTTCCCAAACCCATGAAGTCACTCGACGATGCGCTGGCTCAGCTGCTGGGATTTGCGCAAACGCTGGGTGGTATGGAGCCAGTGAGCACGTTTGAAGCCGATGGCCGGGTACTGGCGCAAGACGTGGTCTCAAGCCTGCATGTTCCCCCGCAGGACAACAGCTCGATGGACGGTTATGCCGTGCGCTGCGCTGATTTGACAGGCACTCAAGCAGCCTTGCCAGTGTCACAACGTATTGCGGCAGGCAGCTCGGGTGCGGCCTTGGCCCCCATGACGGTGGCGCGTATCTTTACCGGTGCCCCCATTCCGGCAGGTGCGGATGCGGTGGTGATGCAGGAAGACTGCGTGGTGCAAGCGGATGGTGCGGTGCTTATTCAGGCCACCCCCCAGCCCGGCCAATGGATTCGCCGGGCCGGTGAAGATGTCACACGCGGTGCTGTGGTACTCTCAAAAGGAGAGCGCCTTACGCCCGCATCGCTTGGCCTGGCAGCCAGTATTGGCATGAACCTGCTGCCGGTTGTGCGTCGCCCCAAAGTGGCTTTGTTTTCGACGGGTGATGAACTGGTGATGCCCGGCACGGTGGCTCCGCAAGACATGCCGCCGGGGGCCATTTACAACTCCAACCGTTTCTTTTTGAAAGCCTTGCTGATCCGTCTGGGCTGCGAGGTGAGTGACCTGGGCATCGTGCCCGATCAGCGTGCGGCCACTGTGGAAGCCCTGCGCAGCGCGGCGGTAAACCATGATCTGATTTTGACCAGCGGCGGTGTTTCGGTAGGGGAAGAAGACCACATCAAACCCGCGGTGCAAAGCCTGGGGCATCTGGACTTGTGGCAAATTGCCATCAAACCGGGTAAGCCGTTTGCTTATGGCTGGGTCGGGCAGGGGGGGGATTCTGCGGAGTCATCTGGGGCCGGTGCGCACTTTATGGGCTTGCCAGGCAACCCGGTATCCAGCTTTGTGACCTTCCTGATGCTGGTGCGGCCCTTTTTGCTCAAGTTACAAGGTGTGACCGAAGTTGCTCCCCAATCAATAGCTGCTTGCGCAAACTTTACCTGGCCTAGAGGTGATAAACGTCGTGAATTTTTGCGTGCCAGACATCATGTCAATGATGGCCTGGAGCTGTTTCCCAACCAAAGTGCAGGTGTGTTGACCTCGGTGGTGTGGGGGGATGGCCTGGTGGACAACCCGCCTGGGCAAACCATCGTCCCCGGTGATGTGGTGCGTTTTATCCCGTTTTCGGAGTTGCTGGCATGAACGTCACAGTGAAGTATTTTGCAGGCATCCGCGAGGCCATTGGTGTCGCGCAAGAGGTGCATGAAACCGCAGCATCAACACTTGCCGCCTTGCGTGACGAGCTGATTGCCCTGGGTGGCGTACATGCCGAGAGCCTGGCGCGTGGCAAAGCTGTGCGCCTGGCCCTCAACCAGGTCATGGTTGACGAATCGGTGGCCCTGAGCGATGGCTCCGAGGTGGCTTTCTTTCCACCCGTGACTGGTGGCTAGGCTTCGTTCAGCAGGACGAACAGGTCTTCTTCACCCGCTGCGCTGGCAGGCATCATGGGCAAACGCAGCGTGTTGTGCATCAGCCCCTGATGCGCCAGCGCGGCCTTGATCAGCGCCGGGTTCGGCTCGGCAAACACGGCTTGCACCAGGGTGGACAGCGGCTCCCAAAGCTGTTGTGCCTGGGTATTTTCACCATGACGCACACAATCCAGCAGCTGCACAAACTGCGCAGTCCGCAGATGGGCGCTGGCGGCAATCGCCCCCACACCACCCATGGTCAGCGTGGTCAGTATCTGTGCGTCTTCACCGGCCAGCACCTGCAGGCGGCCATCGTTGATCAGCGCCTGGGTTTTGTGGGCATCCCCACCACAGTCTTTGATGGCCCGGATGTTTGGGTGTGCTGCCAGCGCCAGCAGGGTTTCCAGCGTCAACTGGGAGCCGGTGCGGTAGGGAATGTCGTAGATGATCAGCGGCTGGGCGGCGGCATCTGCCAGCGTACTGAACCAGTGTTGCAACCCGGTTTGTGAGGGGCGGATGTAGTGTGGTGCAGGCACCAGCAGACCCACCACCGGGTATTGGCTCAGTTCTTTCACCCAGCTCAGCGTCTGCTCCATGTGGTAGCCCGACAGGCCCATCACCACCGGTAGCCCGGCGCTGGCTTGCAGCACGGTGTCCAGCACGGCCAGTTGCTCGGTTTTGTCCAGCGCCGCAGCTTCGCCGGTGGAACCACAGGCGACAAAGCCGGTGACACCCTCAGCGACGAGGTGGTTGACCAGGCGGGTCAAGGCCGGGTGATCGACGGCACCGTGGTGAAACGGGGTAATCAGGGGAATCCAGAGGCCCGTGAAGTCGGGGGAGTTTGGCATGTGTCATTCCTTTTTTGAAAAAAAAGACCGATGGAAAAACCGCCATCAGATACGCACGAAAACCAAAAAAGGGAAAAGGGTGTTTTGGTAGTTCCGCCGCTCATCTGAGGACGGAACCACAGCTCCGGTCAGATGAGCTTGGGTTTTTTGGATTTGGATGCCAGCACAATGCCACATCCGCCATGGCTCAAGACCATGGTGCGGGAGTGGAGTAGGGTGACCAGCATGACCTGAGTCTAGCAGCCTGCTGGGCAACCCATGCGCAGCAGTGCCACAATTCAGGCATGAGCCCCACACCACTTCCCCGCGTTTCCATCCAGACCCAAGACTTTGACCTGAACGCCGAAATTGCCACCTTGCGTGCGCAAGACGGCCGTGTCGGTGCGGTCTGCAGCTTCATCGGCACCGTGCGAGATCGCAATTCAGGCCCTACCGGCGAGGTCCAGCGTATGGAGCTGGAGCACTACCCCGGCATGACCGAAAAGTCGATCGAGGCCATGATCGATGAAGCGATGAAGCGCTTTGACATTTTTGGTGCACGCGTGATCCACCGTGTGGGCCTGTTGCAGCCGCTGGACCAGATTGTCATGGTGGCGGTCACTTCAGCCCACCGGGGTGAGAGTTTTCAAGCGTGCGAGTTTTTGATGGATTACCTCAAAACCCAGGCCCCGTTCTGGAAAAAAGAGCAAACCCGCGAGGGTGCACACTGGGTGGATGCGCGGGTGAGCGACGATGCCGCGCTGGCCAAGTGGGGCATCACGGCCAGCAATGCCTGATGACATCGGCGCACTGTTGAGTTGATCGGGGTTCAGTGGGTGACCGGTTTCTGCGGTTCACCCGGTCGAGCAGGTGTCTCCATCCGGTAGGCCGCCAGGAAAGCCACCAGAAAGACCGCGCTGAGCAGCAGAAAGCCCTGCACATAGGCGGTGTAGATGCCTGGTGCCATCCGGCCATAGACCGACTCCCGCCATTCAAGGAACACGGCGACGATGGCCACCCCCATCACACCGCCAAGCTGGCGTGCATAACTGCTGATGACCGAGGACTGGCTCAGCTCATGCGGCTGCAGGTGTTGCATGGTGGCCAGGCTCAGCGCTGGCATCACCAGCCCCAGGCCAATCCGGCCAAAGATTGTCGCCCCGATCAGTTCTGCGTAACTGATGTGGCCACCCCACCAGGCAAACAACAGAAACGACAGCCCGAATGCCGCCAAACCCACCGCCGTCAACCATTTAGGCGGGAAATGGTCTGCCAGACGACCCGCCACCAGCAGGGTGACGACCAGCGCAATGCCTGAGGGCAGCAAAGCCATGCCGGCCGAACTTGCGGAATAGGCCAGCGCATTTTGTAAAAACACCGGGATCAGGTAAACCGATGCGTACACGCCAAAACCATAGACAAACGCCACGATGCTGCCCATGGCAAAGGTGCGCTGGCGCAGCAGGCCCAAGCCGATGATGGGCGCAGGCTTGTGTTTGGCATGCCGGATGTAGAGCAGCATGGCCGCGATGGCCACACTGAACTGGCACAGAGTCCAGGGGGCGAGCAAGCCACGATGCTGCAGGCTTGTGACCGCTTCAACCAGCGCCATGGTGGCCAGGCTGAGCAAACCCAGACCGAACCAATCGAATGGCTTGGACGCGCGGCTGCTAGGAAGGGGCAGCAGGTAAAAGGCGGTCACGATGGCCACGGCGCAAAACGGCAGATTGAGCAAAAAAATGGACGACCAGCCAAACCGATCCAGCAAGAAGCCCGCCAATGCGGGTGCAATGGCGGGTGTGAAGGCAATGCTGAAGCTCATCACCCCCATCGCCCGGCCTTGGCTCGCCGGTGGGAACAACCGCATCAAGGCCAGCGGGCCCATGGGCTGCAGTACACCGGCGGCCAAACCTTGCAAAATGCGCGCAGCAACCACCAGAGGGAAGGTGGGTGCCAGAAAACCGGCCACGCTGGCGGCGGTCAGAATCACCAGGGACAGCAGAAAAACCCGACGGAAGCCAAAACGTTCCAGCAGCCAGGGAGTGGGCAACATGGCCACCGTCATGGCCGCCATGAAGCCGGTCACCGACCACTGCACCTGGTCCTGGCCCAGGCCAAAATACCGGGTCAGCGCTGGTACGGCTACGTTGAAGCTGGAGGTGGACAGCACCCCCGCAACCATACCCATACCGACGACCAGCAGAACCAGCCACTTGTAGCGACTGCCATAACGTTGAGACATGGATTCCAGCGTGTCGGGGCGGGGTAAAGTGCGCATGGTTTGAAATGTAAATGATCTCCGTCAGAAACAGGACATCAGTCGGCCGCTGTTCACGGGGTCCACAGGGCGTGGACAGACCTGATGCCGATGGGGCCAGATTTCCCCGGTGCAAATTTGAGCGCCATCCCGCGCAGCCGCTTGAAAGCCTCCCCACGCACCCCATGTAACCAACAGTTCAAAAATCTTTTGGAGTTTTCCATGCGTGCCGACAAATTCACCACCAAATTTCAGGAAGCCCTGGGCGATGCCCAGTCTCTGGCGCTGGGTAATGACCACGCCTACATCGAGCCCGCCCACATGCTGGTGGCGATGCTCAAACAAGAAGACGGCTCCAAATCCTTGCTGCAACGCGCCGGGGTCAATGTGACCGGGTTGCTGGCAGCTGCCGAAGCCGCCGTCAAAAAACTGCCCCAGGTCACCGGGCAGGAGCAGGTGCAGGTCGGGCGCGACATGGTCACGCTGCTGCAAGCCGCTGAGAAAGAAGCCATCAAACGTGGCGACAAGTTTGTGGCCGCCGAGCTGTTTTTGCTGGCCTTGTCCGATGCCAAGATGGACATTGCCAACATCGCCCGTGCCAACGGCCTGACCCGCAAGAGCCTGGATGCCGCGATCAATGCCGTGCGTGGTGGCCAGAATGTGGACAGTGCCGATGCCGAAGATCAGCGCGAATCCCTGAAAAAATACTGCATTGACCTGACCGAGCGTGCCCGCATGGGCAAGCTTGACCCGGTGATTGGCCGCGACGATGAAATCCGCCGTGCCATCCAGGTGCTGCAACGCCGCACCAAAAACAACCCGGTCTTGATTGGCGAACCCGGTGTCGGCAAAACCGCCATTGTGGAAGGCTTGGCGCAGCGTATTGTGGCCGGTGAAGTGCCTGAGTCCCTCAAAGGCAAACGGGTGCTGAGCCTGGACATGGCCTCACTCCTGGCTGGTGCCAAGTTCCGCGGCGAGTTTGAAGAGCGCCTGAAAAACGTGCTGAAAGACCTGGCCAAGGACGAAGGCCAGACCATCGTCTTCATTGACGAACTCCACACCATGGTCGGCGCCGGCAAGGCTGAAGGCGCGATGGATGCCGGCAACATGCTCAAACCCGCCCTGGCGCGGGGCGAGTTGCATTGTGTGGGTGCCACCACGCTGGACGAGTACCGCAAATACATTGAAAAAGATGCTGCGCTGGAGCGCCGTTTCCAGAAGATCCTGGTGGGTGAGCCTTCGGTCGAGGCCACCATTGCCATCTTGCGTGGCCTGAAAGAGCGCTACGAAAAACACCACAATGTTGACATCACTGACCCGGCCATCGTGGCCGCCGCCGAGCTGAGCCACCGCTACATCACTGACCGCTTTTTGCCCGACAAAGCCATCGACCTGATCGACGAGGCCGCCAGCAAGGTCAAGATCGAGATGGATTCCAAGCCTGAAGTGATGGACAAGCTGGATCGCCGCCTGATCCAGTTGCAGATTGAGCGCGAAGCGGTCAAAAAAGAAAAAGACGAGGCCTCCCTCAAGCGTTTGGAACTCATCAACGAGGAAATCACCAGTCTGCAAAAGGAAATTGCCAACCTGGACGAAATCTGGAAAGCCGAGAAAGCCAGTGCCCAGGGCAGTGGTGACTTGCGTGAACAGATCGACAAGCTCAAGTTCCAGATCGAAGAGTTCACCCGCAAGGGCGATTTCAACAAGGTTGCCGAGTTGCAATACGGCAAGTTGCCTGTGCTGGAAAAAAGCCTGAAAGAAGCACAAGACAAGGAGGCCAACCGGGCTGAAGGCGCTGCACCACGCTTGCTGCGTACCCAAGTGGGCGCGGAAGAAATTGCCGAAGTGGTCAGCCGTGCCACCGGCATCCCGGTCAGCAAAATGATGCAGGGTGAGCGCGACAAGCTGCTGCAAATGGAGACCAAGTTGCATGACCGCGTGGTCGGGCAGGACGAAGCCATTAGTGCCGTGGCCAATGCCATCCGCCGCTCCCGCTCCGGTTTGAGTGACCCGGATCGGCCCACCGGCAGCTTTCTGTTCCTTGGCCCAACGGGGGTCGGCAAGACCGAATTGTGCAAGGCGCTGGCCGGGTTCATGTTTGATTCCGAAGATCATCTGGTGCGTATCGACATGAGTGAATTCATGGAAAAGCATAGCGTTGCACGCTTGATTGGTGCGCCTCCCGGTTATGTTGGTTATGAAGAAGGGGGCTATTTGACCGAAGCCGTGCGGCGTAAACCCTACAGCGTGTTGTTGCTCGACGAGGTGGAAAAAGCTCACCCGGATGTCTTCAACGTGTTGCTGCAAGTGCTGGACGATGGCCGGCTGACCGACGGCCAAGGCCGCACCGTGGACTTCAAAAACACGGTGATTGTGATGACCAGCAACATTGGCTCCCAAATGATCCAGAACATGGTGGGGCAGCCCTATGAGGATGTGAAAGATGCGGTGACGGACGAACTGAAAAACCACTTCCGGCCCGAATTTTTGAACCGGATTGACGAAACTGTGGTGTTCCATTCACTGGATGCCAGCCATATTGCCGACATTGCCAAGATTCAGTTGGCGGTGCTTAAAGCGCGTCTGGCGCATATGGACATGGGGCTGGAGGTCAGTGAGCACGCTGTAGCCGAGCTGGCCAAGGTGGGCTTTGACCCGGTGTTTGGTGCCCGGCCGTTGAAACGTGCGATTCAGCAACGCATTGAGAATCCGCTCTCCAAGCTGTTGCTGGAAGGCAAGTTTGCACCCAAGGACAATATTGCGGTGGATGTGGATCCGATTCGCGCACCGGGGCAGTTCAGCTTCGGGCACGTGGCGCACTGAGCTACTTGTTCAGCCGGGGAAGCGGTTTGTACTTTCCCCGGCTGAATAGACAACCCATGTACACACCCACGGTTCAAGTTGGGTGTCTTAAGGCACCCATCGTCCGGTGCAACATTCCCGTCATCACCAGGCACCAGGTACCAAAAGCCACCCAGACCATGACGCGTGAAATCCATTCAAGCGGGAAAAAGTCTGCGGCCAAGCCAAAGCGGAAACTGGTCACCGCATACATGCCAAGCGGGAACACCATACTCCAAAGAGTTGCTTCATACTGAACGGGACGACGGCGAACAAGGTGTTTCCATACACCGAAAATGATCAGCATCGGAATCCACCAAGTAGCCCATGCCCAAAGCAGAAGTGTGACGCCATCAATAAATGGGCGCAAGGCCGTCAGAAAGGGCATTTGTATATCGGAAACAATCAGGCTTGTACCTGCATTGGCACTCACGGCAGCGGCACCCATGATGACCCACAGCAGCGGAGAAGTGTCCTCCGGTTTGAAGGTGAGAAAGAAAATTCGGTAACAAAACAGGGTGATAAATATTCCATAAAAAATCAGCCCCAGGCCCCAAAGCATGTGAATTTCAATCATCATGTAGCCGCCATACTGACCAAGCTGGGGCGCAATGGTGGCACCTAATAAAACCAGCGACTGTGTTCCGACAATTGAGGTCAACCAGTCGCCATGCACGACATTAACGCTGTGCTCATGGGTCAGAAAGGTCAGTACGCTGAAACTGAGGTAAAGCAACAGGGACCAGGCCACGAAGGCCAGCACCCAGCAGGCAATGGCCCAATAAGTTTGCCCATAACGGTTCAGCAAAAGTCCAAGCACATCGGTTGCCGCTACCAAGGTAAAAAAGGCGAATACCCGGCGGATATTCAACAGGTCAACGCGAACAGCATTCGGAAACCTGATCACCCGCCAGCAACTGAGAATGACCAAAATTACCCAGGCACAGGCCGCCACACCAAACAAAAATTGGGCAAGCGCAGGAGAGCCTGTTTTATCGAAGGCGTAGGAGATGATGCCGGTTGCCATCACCAATGCAAAATTGCCTGGTGACAGGGCCTCAAGCCAACGTAATCGATCAAAAGATGAAGCCATGGGGTTTTTCTACTGAATATGGTGATTCGGAATTCTGTCATACGCCCATGGAAACCCCTGCCTTTTCTGGTGCGGTGTGCACCAGCATGAAGCGTGGAGCACGCTGATGTCCCCTTTCCTGTGCCTGTGGCGTGGTGTGCTTCAGGCGCAGGCGGGATTCTCTGCTTAAAGATCCAGTACCAGTCGTGCAGTCTTGGCCCGTGAGCAGCAGGGCAAAAATTGGTCGTTGCTCGCCTGCTCTTCGGGGGTCAGGTACTGGTCTTTGTGGTCCGGCACACCTTCGAGCACGCGGGTCAGACAGGTGCCGCACACGCCTTGCTCACAGGCGGTTTGAATCTCCACCCCGGCGGCTGACAGCGCTTTGGTCACGGTCTGGTCTTTGGCCACGGGGATGATGCGCCCGGAGCTGGCCAGTTTGATCTCAAAAGCGGCATCGGCCTCGGACTTTGTGACCTCGGCGGCGAAGAATTCGTAGTGCAGTTGGCTCTCGGGCCAGCCTTGGTCGCGTGCTGTTTTCAGCACCGCATCCATGAAGCCTTTGGGGCCACAGACATAGAGGTGGCAGCCGTCCTGTGGCGTACTCAGCAGTGTGGCCAGGTTGAGTTTTTGCTCGGGTGCACCGTCGTCAAAATGGAACCGCACCTGGTCGGCAAAGCCGGATGCTGCAATACGCTCCCGAAACGCCGTGCGCTCAGGGGAGCGGGTGCAGTAATGCAGCTCAAAATCTGCGCCCATCACGGCCAGACGCTCGGCCATACACAAGATAGGCGTGATGCCAATGCCCCCTCCCAGCAGCAAACTGCGTTTGGCATCGTGTGCCAACGGGAAGTGGTTCTTGGGCGTGCTGATCTGCAACACCTGTCCCTCTTGCACCAGGTCGTGCACCGCTTGTGAACCGCCGCGTGAGGCCGGGTCGCGCAGCACACCAATCAGGTAACGGTGGGTTTCCTTCGGGTCGTTGCACAGCGAATATTGGCGGGTCAGGCCACCGGGCAGGTGCACGTCCACATGTGAACCCGCCGAGAAGCCTGGCAGCGCCGTGCCGTCTTGTGTGGCTACCAGTTCCAGAGTGCAGATGTCGGTGGCCACCGGCGTTTTGTGCGCCACACGAACCGACAGGGTGGAGGTGCTGCTCATGTTTTACCCCTCAAACGCTGGCACTGGTGGTGCCAGCGGCTGGTTTTTCCTGCGCCATGATGCGCTCCAGAATCTTGCGCGACTGGACTCCACCCGCATCAATGTTGAGCATCAGCAAAGCACGCTCGGGGTGCGCCAGCAGGTTTTGCTGCTGGCGCTCCAGCATCTCCAGGTCTTCCCCAAAAATCTTGCCCTGACCTTCGCGGATGGTGGCGGTGAGGGCCTTGTCGGTCGGGTTGAATTTGCGTGCCATGCCCCAGAAGTAGTGGATCGAGGTTTCGGTCTCGGGGGTGATGAAGTCCACCACCACGCTGTAGGCCTTTTTGTCATTGGGTGCGTCGTAGCCACCGTGGCCTTGGTGCGCCACGCCGACTTCGATCATCACATGGCTGGGGGGCGTGAAGCGGCAGATTTGCCAGCGATCGACCGGCACGTCGTCCGCCAGGTTGTTGGCCCGCAGTGCGGCTTTCCAGAACGGCGGGGGCAGGATGCCGCTCATGAAACGGCTGGTGGTCACCGTATCGCCTTCGACCGTGGTTTTGCACGGGGTTTCGTCAATCTCTTTCTGGCCGATGCTGGTGGAGTGCACATAGGTTTCGTGCGTCAGGTCCATCAGGTTGTCGATCATCAGGCGGTAATCACAGTTGATGTGGTACAGGCCACCGCCGTAAGCCCACTCGGGGTTGTCATACCACTCCATGTGGGGAATTTTGGCTTCATCGGCCTGGGCGGCATCACCGGGCCAGACCCAGATGAAGCCGTAGCGCTCAGCCACGGGGTAGGCCTTGATGGCCGGAAAACCGCGCACACGCTGGCCCGGCATGGCAATGGTTTTGCCCTGGCAACCCATTTCCAGGCCGTGGTAGCCGCACACCAGCTTGCCTTCGGACACATAGCCGAGCGACAAAGGTGCGCCACGGTGCGGGCAGAAGTCTTCGACGGCGGCGACTTTGTTGCCCTCGCCACGGTAGAAGGCAATCCGCTCGCCGCAGATGGTGCGGCCCAGCGGTTTTTCGTCAATTTCGTTAGGGGTGGCGGCAACGTACCAGGTATTTTTGGGGAACATGATGGAGACCTCGTTGGTTCAAATAGTCCATGCAACTTGGCAGGCATGGGCGGCTGCGGCAATTTCATTCAGTATGCTGAATGTGATTCATTGTACGGAATGACTAGCGGCAGCACCAGCCCCATTTGATTGGTGTTAACCCTTGGTTGGGGTATCCACCGGTTTGTTTTGCTGGTCGTTCAAATGCACAAACTTGCGCAGCAGCCGCATGAACTCGCGTTGTTCGGTGCCGTCCAGGCTGTCCATCATGCCCAGGTACATCTGCTCGATGCCTGAGCGCATGCCTTGCAAGATGGCCTCACCCGCCGGGGTGAGTGACAGGCGGCGCTGGCGGCGCGGCAGCACCTCGCGCAGAATCCAGCCCTTGGCTTCAAGCCGGGTGGCGATGTCCGCCGTGCTGGAGGTGTCCAGCGCAATCAGCTGGGCCAGTGTCACCTGATCGACACCGGGCGATTCATACAAGGTGCGCAGGATGGCGTACTGGATCGGTGTGACATGGCGTCCATGCACTTCATGGAACTTGGACACCGCAATTTGTTGGGCGCGGCGAATCAGGTGGCCGGGCTCGTCGTGAAGCTGGAAGGCGGGCGCTTGGGGGGTGGCTTGGGTCATGGCAGGATTTTGCCCCAAGGGTTTTTTCCAAAAACAAGCGGATGGGGTTGCCCTCTGCGCAAGTCTTGAAAAATGCTATCCAAATAATAGCTACTTGCGCAAGTATCTATTGCTCTGAAGACGAATTTGGCTTGTAAGTATGGGGCTCACAAGGCTTCATGTCGGGGTGGTGGCACATAGGCGGCGCGTGCATCACGTACCTGCTGATGGTTCTGCTCGGCCCAATGCAGAAGTTGACGCATGGGCAATAAAAAAGACTGGCCCAACGTGGTTAATTCATAGTCCACCCGGGGCGGTACGGTGGCATGGGCGGTGCGTAGCACCAGGCCATCTTGCTCCAGGCGGCGCAGGGTTTGCGACAACATGCGCTGCGAAATGTCCCCAATGGTGGTTTTGAGCACACTGAAACGCAGGCTCTGGTGCTCACTGAGTGTGAACAACACCAGCATGCTCCAGCGGTCGCCCATACGTTCGAGCACGTCCCGAATTGGGCAACGCTCGGCCCAATCGACTTTTGATTTGTGTACGGCCATGGCTTTTCCTTTGCAACAGGGTGACAACTGGGGTGGATGGTTACCTTCAGGGAACCTGGTGACTTTCAGAACCCTTCTTGTATTTTTTTCCTCATTTCGTACCATAGCATTAGCAACGAACAAAGTGAATATTGGTATTAAATAAATACCATGTCATGCCGCTGCGAATTTTGTTTTATTTCAACTTAAAGGACATCCCCATGACTTCCACCTTGCTTGTGACCGGCGCCTCCGGCCATCTGGGTCAACGCGTGATTCACCATCTGCTGGAAACGCTGAAAGTGGCCCCACAACGCATCATTGCCACCACGCGCAAGCCTGAAACCCTCAAAGACCTGGCTGCCAAAGGCATCACCGTGCGCGCCGCCGACTTTGACGATGCCACCTCACTGCGCAGTGTGTTTGCCGGGGCAGATCGCCTGCTGCTTATCAGCACCGACGCGCTAGACCGTCCCGGTCGTCGTCTGGAACAGCACCAGGCCGCTGTAGCCGCCGCCGAGCAAGCCGGTGTGGGCCACGTGGTCTACACCTCGATGCCCTTGCCTGAGAACTCCCCCCTGCTGATTGCTCCCGACCACGCAGGCACCGAGAAGGCGCTAGCCAACAGTGCGCTCAAGGGCTGGACGGTGCTGCGCAACCACTGGTATTTTGAAGACCTGTTCATGTCGCTGCCAAGCGCCTTGGCCATGGGGCAGTGGTACTCGGCAGCAGAGCAGGGCAAGATAGCCCACATTGCCCGTGATGATCTGGCACTTGCGGCGGCTACGGCATTGCTCAAAGACACCGGCAAGAACACGTACACCCTGAGTGGTGCCGAGGCCTTCACCACCGAGCAAATTGCCCAACAGGTGTCGCAAGCCACGGGCAAGCCACTGCAAGTGGTGCATGTGCCGCTGGCGGGCCTGATTCAGGGCATGGTGGGCGCGGGTTTTCCTGAACCACTGGCTACGGTGTTTGCCTCGTTTGACACCAACACGGCCGCAGGCAGAGTGGCTGAGCTGACCAATGATTTCGAGAAACTCACGGGCGTGAGCGCCCAGCCCTTTGCAGTGTGGCTGGCCCAGCATGCAGACGCATTGATGGCGAAATAATTTCCAGTGCAGGCCAGGGTGAATGAAGGGCCAGCCTGCCCGGGCTGATATGACGGCTTACTATCAGCGCCCGCTCAAATGGCTTGGTGGTGTATTGGGGTTGATACTGCGAGCTTGTGCGGACATGGGGTGTATCACCTTGCAGACATTCAGAAAGGATCAGCATGTCATCTTTGTTTCACCTGGCTTACCACGTGCGTGACCTGGAAGCGGCGCGCCACTTCTACGGCACGGTGCTGGGTTGCCGCGAGGGCCGCAGTACCGACAGTTGGGTTGATTTTGATTTTTTCGGTCATCAGATTTCCCTGCACCTTGGTGAACCCTTTGCCACCAGCAACACCGGTAAGGTGGGGGATCACATGGTGCCCATGCCACACCTGGGGGTTATTCTTCAAATGGCGGAATGGCAGGCGCTGGCTGATCGCCTGAAGGCGCTGCAAGTTGCCTTTGTGTTACCACCCAGCATCCGCTTTGCAGGTGAACCGGGTGAACAGGCCACCATGTTTTTTCTGGACCCATCGGGGAACCCGATTGAGGTCAAGGGTTTTGCCACCTGGGCGGGGGTGTTTGCAACCTGAGTTGATCCGCAAGCGCTTGTTGTTCAGCGCTTGAAGAGAGGCCGTGTTGGCGTGTCTGGACTCAGGCGGCCACTCTCTATTGCAGTCCTAGCAGTCGCACCGCGTTGCCTTTCAAAATACCTGGCATCACTTCAGGCTTGAAGCCGGCTTCTTCAAAGTCTTTCATCCAGCGGTCTGGGGTGATCAGCGGGTAGTCACTGCCAAACAGAATGCGATCTTTCAGCAGGGTGTTGGCGTATTGCACCAGTTGCTTGGGGAAATACTTGGGGCTCCAGCCGCTCAAATCAATCCACACATTGGGCTTGTGGGTGGCCACGCTCAGCGCCTCGTCCTGCCAGGGGAAGCTGGGGTGCGCCATGACAATTTGCATGTCGGGGAAATCAATCGCCACATCGTCCAGATGCATCGGGTTGCTGTACGCCAGGCGCAGACCACCGCCGCAGCGCATGCCACTGCCAATGCCGCTGTGCCCGGTGTGGAAGATGGCTGGCATTTTGTATTCGGCAATCACCTCGTAAATTGGCCAGGCCATCTTGTCGTAGGGGTGGTAACCCTGCACCGTGGGGTGGAACTTGAAACCCTTGATGCCGAATTCTTCAATCAACTTGCGTGCCTCACGGGCACCCATCTTGCCCTTGTGCGGGTCAATGCTGGCAAAGGCCATCATCATGTCGCTGTTGGCTTTGGCAGCCTCGGCAATTTCTTCATTGGGAATGCGCCTGCGCCCCATCTGGGTTTCAGCATCCACCGTGAACATGATCAGGCCGATCTTGCGTTCGCGGTAGTAGGCAATGGTTTCGGCAATGGTGGGCCTGCGGCTGTTGCGAAAGTACTTGTCGGCCGCGCGGTCGTACTCCTCGCCATAGCTGTCAAACGGGTTCCAGCAACTCACTTCGGCGTGGGTGTGGATGTCAATGGCAACCAGGTTTTGATGGTCCATGGAAGTCTCCTGTAATTTTGATGGACGAGGGAAGGCACTTGAAATGAGCCTGATCCGGGCCTGATTATAGTTATCAGACATAACCATCATCAAGCCCTCAAAAATGCCTGCGCTCAACTGTCCAGAGCACATTTCAAGCTTCATGGTGATCATTTTTCTCAAAATATGCATCATATTGCTAATGGAGTTTGCGTTAGATCAAACTCTCAGACCAATAAATGCAGCAAAATGCAGCTATCGAATTCAATAAAAGCAAAATACTGCATGAATTTGATATCCACATTCCACCATCTTGCAGGAGACACCATGAGCGAAACCATTGAACTTGTTGAAGACGTAGCCGCCGTCCAGAGCGACGACTTTGTGGCCGTCAGCTACGACGACCTGATTCCCAATAACGTCGATTTGTCGTCTGACAAACAGTTGCAGCGCGCGCTGGAAGGCTGGCAGCCCAACTACATTGACTGGTGGAAAGACATGGGGCCAGAGGGCTTCCAGAACGCCGATGTCTACCTGCGCACCGCCGTGGGGGTGGACCCCAGCGGCTGGGCCAAGTTTGGCCACGTCAAGATGCCCGAATACCGTTGGGGCATTTTGCTGGCCCCCAAGGAAGAAGGCCGCACCATTCCCTGTGGCCGCCACAAGGGTGAACCGGCCTGGCAAGAAGTGCCAGGTGAATACCGCTCGCTGTTGCGCCGCCTGATCGTGGTGCAGGGCGACACCGAACCAGCCTCCGTAGAACAACAACGCTTTTTGGGCGCCACCGCACCCAGCCTGTACGACATGCGCAACCTGTTCCAGGTGAACGTCGAAGAAGGCCGCCACCTGTGGGCCATGGTTTACCTGCTGGTCAAATACTTTGGCCGCGATGGCCGTGAAGAAGCACAAGGCTTGCTGGAGCGCCGCAGCGGCCAGCAAGACAACCCACGCATCCTGGGCGCGTTCAACGAGCGCACACCCGACTGGCTGAGCTTCTTCATGTTCACCTACTTCACCGACCGCGACGGCAAGATGCAACTCGCCGCGCTGGCGCAGTCGGGGTTCGATCCCTTGTCACGCAGCTGCCGCTTTATGCTGACCGAAGAGGCGCACCATTTGTTTGTGGGTGAAACCGGCGTGGGCCGTACCATTGAGGCTACTTGCCTGGCCATGAAGGCTGCGGGCATCACCGACCCCAACGACAAGGAAGCCATCCGCAAACTCGGCGTGATCGACCTGCCCACGCTGCAGAAAAAAGCCAACTTCCACATGTCCGTCACACGCGACCTGTTTGGCTCCGAGATCTCGTCCAACGCCGCCAGCGCCTTCAGCACCGGCCTCAAAGGCCGTTTCAACGAAACCGCCATCAACGACGACCACCAACTGGAAAACGCCACTTACCCAGTGCTGCGCGTGATCGACGGCCAGTTCGTCACCGAAGACGTGCCCGCCCTGCGCGCCATCAACAGCCGCCTGCTGGACGACTACATCACCGACTGCCAAGGCGGTATTGACCGCTGGAACAAGGTGATCGAAAAGTCCGGCATCGCCTTCCAGTTCAAGCAACCGCACAAGGCCTTCAACCGCAAGATTGGCGAATTTGCCGAAGTGAACGTCAGCCCGGCTGGTGAACTTCTGACTGACGAGGCTTGGGCTGCCAGCCAAGGTGAATGGCTGTGCAACGACGAAGACCACGCCTTCATCAACTCGCTGATGAAGCCCTGCATGGAACCCGGTCAATACGCCAGCTGGATTGCGCCCCCGCGCGTGGGCATCAACAACCAGCCCAAGGACTTTGAGTACGTGCGTATCGAACATTCCTGAGGCACGCTGACGGCATGAGGCCACCCCTCATGCCAGCGCATGGGCCACCAGTATGTTTGTGGCCCATGTGCAGACCGTTGCCTATTTTGTTGATCAACCGGAGACATGCCGCATGCTGCATGAAAGTTTGAGAATCATCCACGACGAGCATGAGGCCTTGTCTGCCATGTTGCGCTCGATTGGCATGATGGTGGAGCGTGGCCCGGGGAATGAGCCCGAGGGCTTTTTTAATGTGCTGCGGGCCATGCTGTTCTACATTGACGAATTCCCCGAGCGCCTGCACCACACCAAGGAAACCGAGCTGCTGTTCCCCCGCATCAAACGCCTGGCAGCCCAAACCGCACCGGCCATTGCACAGCTGGACAAAGACCACGCCCGAGGCGAAGCTGCCGTGCGTGAACTGCAGCACTTGCTGCTGGCCTGGGAGTTGATCGGTGACACACGCCGTGCCGCGTTCGATGCCGCCGCCAAAGCGTATCTGTCGTTCTATCTGGCGCACATGCGTCTGGAAGAAACCGAAATTTTGCCCGTAGCACAAAAGGTCTTGAGCGCCGCCGACTGGGCCGAACTGGATGCCGCTTTTGCCACCAACTGTGACCCACTCACCGGCAAATACCCACGTGACCCGGTTTACGAGCGCCTGTTTAGCCGCATCGTGTCAGAGGCTCCTGCGCCCATAGGGCTGGGCCATAGTTGATCGAAATAGTCGATAGCGCCAGCTTGGAAACAGCTGGGCATGGGTTGTTAGCCCCATTTTTTCTTTTTCATCAATGGATGTTTGCTATCTAAAAAAGAGCTTCTTGCGTAGGTGAATAAAGGACTAGAGGCCCATTTCACTTCTTTTTATGTAACTCAGCGCCTCAAGCCGTTCTGGTCAAGCTCAGGATGGACGGGGGTTGGTGACCTGAGTCGATGCATTCTATATGAAGAATTGACCTCTAGCGCTTATCCATCAAGCGCTAGCAGCTATTGAGTTTGTAGCGCTTGTGATCTGATTGGGCGCATGGTGCAGGGGCATGGCTTCGCGATCTGTGAAGGTCCGCACTCGTTTACCCAAGCCCATCATCGGCCCGCCGGGCTGCTGAGTGCATCCAGCGGACTGACCGTGCCACCCGCAGCCATCTTGAACACATGGGTGTTCATCATTGTGGTGGAAACATACGAGTGACGCAGCAGAACTTGCACCGCCCAGATGCGCGTTACGTCGGCAAAGCCCTCAGTGGGCTTCAAAAGCTGGACTGACTGGCATCCATGCGGGAGCATTTTGTATGTGCACGAGGTGGCTGGCTGAGGGATTGGTGCTGATGCCTCGCTATGATCTGATGCCACAAATGGGGTGAAGCTTGCAATCCCCTATCGCCACCGCCAACACAAGCGGTTCAATTCAACATGATTTATCCGCCGCAGGAGGTGTTTATGGTTTCTAAGCATTGCAGAGCAACTTGTAAACGCTGATTGTCAGAAGTGACGAAAGTTTCGTAAGTTGAAAAAAATGGGGATCAAAATGCTAGAAATAGAAATTGAAAATGTCCGAAATATAAGTAGACTAAAACTGTCTCTTCCTTTTTTTCAGGGACTTTATGCAGTAACAGGTGTCAATGGAATTGGAAAAAGCACAATATTCAGCGCACTTTCCAAAGTGGTGTATAGAGGCGCTCTGAAAAATTACTTTAAGAATGATGGAACTGCACACTCAAAAATTTCATACCGCCTGAATGATTTGGAGAATATTTGGGTTCGACAGAGCGGCTGGCAAAGACAAAATCCAGAAGCTGATGAAATATTCGTAAATGGCATATATGAAGGTAGCTTAATCTATGGAAATAGATTTTCAGATGCCCATACATCAAGAATGTCGGCAGCAAGCCATATTACAGATTCAAATATTTGTGCTGCCGAACCATTTGTATTAGAAAATCTAGGAAAAATTCTACGAAATGATGAAACCTACTACGCCGATCTCAAGCGTGTCAAAACGAAAGTAATAGCACAAAAGCTTGGTTTCTCGGGGGTACCATACTTGATAGATAGGGATGGAGTTCGAATACATCAATTCAAAATGAGTTCTGGTGAGTTTGTGTTAATTGGTTTGTTGCACTATATCCATGAACGAATTATATATACCTCAAAAAAAAGTATATCTAAGCCTAGTGTAATCCTCTTGGATGAGATTGAGTTGGCGCTGCACCCTTCGGCACAAGATCGATTGGCAATTTTTTTAAACAAGATTTCATCTCAGTATAACTTTTGCATATACTTTGCCACCCACAGTATACAAATATTAAGCAATGTGCGAGCAGAAAAAATATTTCACCTTGATTCTGGAATTAGTGGCGCTATAGAAGTGATAAATCCTTGCTATCCTGCGTATGCGACACGCTGCATGTATACACCGGATGGCTTTGATTTTATATTGCTTGTAGAGGATAACCTCGCAAAAAATCTTGTAGAGAAATCAATACGAGACTGTCGGCTTCAAATCAGTAGGCTTATAAAGGTTTTGCCTTGCGGTGGATGGGAAAAGACACTTGAGCTTCAAAATGAAATTCAAAATTCAAGACTAGCTGGAGCAGGGTGCACGGTTATATCAATATTAGATGGTGATATTCAAGATGCGTGCAATAGGAAATATCCTTCAGGAACGCCATTTGCTGCACTTAAAAAAAGTTTTCTGCCGATATTGAGCCTAGAGAAATATCTAAAGAAAATGCTAGTGACTGAGCCTAGCGACCCTTTCGCCAGGGATCTCGGTGATACCTTTTATCGTGTACGTAGCTTACCTGACATAGTAAGTGACTATAAAAACGATCCTAAGTCAGCCAATGATAATAACGGGAAAGGTCTTTTAATGGTATTAAAGGCATGCGCCGTTGAGCAAGGACACAACGAGGATGTATATCTAAGAGAGCTGTGCACTTTCATTTCAAATTTTGAGAATCTGGAGTCGTTGGCAAGCAATATACAGAGATTTTGTAGTTGAGTGATGTCTACAACCTCTCTTAAGTAACTTTGTAAATATTTTTTTCAGATCGATTAACTAAATATAAAGTTTCTTTGGCTTGGAGTCCGGGCAGTGTCGGGTAGATCGCCAACGGCTAAGGTTAGATCGGGCGAAGCCAAGATATAAACCACAGCCAAGCCCAAGCCAGCAAGTCTCGATCATTCAGTGACTCAGGGCTGAAGAGCACATTTGGGGCAGCTAATCCAGCGCTGTTTGACCATCTTGGCCGAATTCACCTGCAGCAGCACTGGGCAGGTTTGATTTTTATATAAAAAATTAGCCTCTAGCGCTTATGCATTAAGCGCAAGAAGCTATTGAGTTTGTAGCATTTGATGGCATGACCACTTCGCGTTGTCCAACCATGTGCGGGGTACGGTTGAATCCCCCGCGCTAATCGCCGGATTGGGCTTGCTTGACAACGCAACCTCACACCCTCTCAACCACCAGCGCAATCCCTTGCCCCACCCCAATACACATGGTGCACAGCGCATAACGCCCCCCGCTGCGGTGCAACTGGTTCACCGCTGTCGTCACCAGCCGTGCTCCACTGGCCCCCAGCGGGTGACCCAAGGCGATGGCACCGCCGTTGGGGTTGACACGGGCATCGTCGTCGGGCAGGCCAAGGTCGCGCAGCACGGCTAGGCCTTGGGCGGCGAAGGCTTCGTTGAGTTCGATCACGTCCATTTGCGCCAGGCTTAAGCCCGTGAGTTCCAGCACCTTGCGGGTGGCCGGGGCTGGGCCGAAACCCATGATGCGGGGGGCGACACCAGCGGCGGCCATGCCGACAATGCGGGCTTTGGGCGTTAGGCCATGGCGGGCGGCTGCGGCTTCGTTGGCCAGCAGCAGGGCGCAAGCGCCATCGTTCACGCCTGAAGCATTGCCTGCGGTGACTGTGCCGTCCGGGCGCACCACGCCTTTGAGTTTGGCCAGGGATTCCAGCGTGGTGGCGCGGGGGTGTTCGTCTTGCGTCACCTGTAGCGGGTCGCCTTTTTTCTGCGGGATGGACACCGGGGTGATTTCGGCATCGAAAAAGCCACTCTGCTGGGCACGCAGGGCGTTTTGCTGGGAGCGCAGGGCCATCAGGTCTTGCGCCTCGCGCTCGATCTTGAAATCGGTGGCCACGTTTTCGGCGGTCTCGGGCATGGAGTCCACGCCGTACTGGGCTTTCATGAGTTTGTTGACAAAGCGCCAGCCAATCGTGGTGTCGTAGACGGCGTTGCTGCGGCTGAAGGCGGCATCCATCTTGGGCATGACAAACGGGGCGCGGCTCATGCTCTCTACGCCACCGGCGATCATCAGTTGTGCCTCGCCACTCTTGATGGCCCGTGCCGCCGTGCCCACCGCGTCCAGGCTGGAGCCACACAGGCGGTTGATGGTGGAGCCGGGTACTTCTTGCGGCAGCCCGGCCAGCAGCGCGGCCATGCGGGCCACGTTGCGGTTGTCTTCACCGGCCTGGTTGGCGCAGCCCAGCAGCACGTCGGTCACCGCCGCCCAGTCCACGTTGGGGTTACGTGCCATCAAGGCCCGCAGCGGGATGGCAGCCAGGTCGTCGGTGCGCACACTTGAGAGTGCGCCACCGTAGCGGCCAAAGGGGGTGCGGATGGCATCACAGATATAAGCTTGGGTCATGGTGTTGGTGTTTTGGAAAGGTCAAACAGGCTGGTGGCTTCCAGGTCAAGCACCTCGGTGCCTGCGGCGTTGAAAAGCTGCCAGCGCCAGCGCAAGATGCCCAGGTGCGATTTGCCGCTGGAGCGGCGCGACTCCAGCACCGTGGCCGTCAGCGACAACTGGTCACCAGGGCGCACCGGGTGTGGCCACTTCACATAGGCCAGGCCGGGTGAGGCAAAGGATTCGGAACCATGCAGCGCCGCATCGGCCACCAGCCGCATCGCCAGGCCACAGGTGTGCCAGCCGCTGGCGATCAGGCCACCAAAGCGGCTGTGTTGCGCGGCATCAGGATCGGTGTGAAACCATTGGGGGTCGTAGGCAGTGGCGAACTGGATCACCTCGGCTTCGCTGACCGTCACCGGGCCAGCCTGGATGATTTGGCCGACATAAAAATCTGCAAACTTCATGTGGACTCCATGTCCATCCACGGACGTTGGCGCAGCCAGGGGCTGACGCGGTAGCGCTCGCCGCGGTAGTGGGTATCCAGCGCGTCCAGCACGCCCAGCACGGCGGGGGTAGACCACTGCGCCAGCCACTCAAACGGGCCAGCGGGGTAGTTCACGCCCAGCTTCATGGCCGCGTCTGCGCCGTCCTGGGTGCAAACCCCTTGCTGCACCGCGTCGGCGGCTTCGTTGATCAGCATGGCCAGGGTGCGTGCCACCACCAGCGCCGGGGTGTCGGCCACACGCAGCGGCTTGAAGCCCAGCGTGGCCAGCCAGCGCGGGGCGGCGCGCCTCCAGGCGGGGGAGGCGCGCAGCGAGGGGGCCCAGGCCAGGGTGGCATCTGCTGCCGGGTTCAGCGGCAGGTCAAACACCGCCACTTCCACGCCAAGCTGGCTGGCAGTGCGCCCATCGGTCAGGCGCAGTTGCGCGCCTTCCACGCACAGACCGACCCAGTCGCTGCTTGGCACACGCAAGAAGGCCTGCTTGGCTTGCAGCAGGGTGGCCACCAGACGATCCGCTACTGGCCCCTGACCGTGCACACGCAGCAACTGCGCGGTGGGCAGCTCCACGGGTTGCACGGCTTCCAGCTCCGGGGTGCTCACGCCTTCGGCGTAGTCGTAAAAACCGCGCCCCGATTTGCGGCCCAGCAAGCCACCATCGACCAGCTCGCGCTGCACCAGCGAGGGTACAAAACGTTTGTCATAAAAATTGGCCTCAAACACCGATTGTGTGACCGAGAAGTTGGTGTCATGGCCAATCAAATCCATCAGCTCACACGGCCCCATGCGGAAACCTGCAGCGCGCAGGCAGGCATCCAGCACGGCGGGTTTGGCCGCCTGCTCTTGCAGCAGCGCCAGTGTCTCGGCGTAATAGGGGCGGGCGATGCGGTTGACGATAAAGCCGGGTGTGGAGCGTGCATACACCGGCACCTTGCCCCAGTCTTTGGACAAGTCAAAAATGACTGTCGCCACCGCCGCGTCCGTCTGCAAGCCTGACACCACTTCCACCAGTTTCATCAGCGGCACGGGGTTGAAGAAATGCATGCCGACCAGCCGCTGCGGATGCTGCAAGCCGTTGGCGATGGCTGTCACCGAGATCGACGAGGTGTTGGTGGCCAGCACGCAATCGGCCGCCACGATGGCCTCCAACTGCTGAAACAGGCCACGCTTGGCATCGAGCTTTTCCACGATGGCTTCCACCACCAGGCCCACACCGGTGGCTTCTTCCAGCGTGGTGATGGCGATGATGCGTGACAGGGTTTGCTCAGCAGCTTCGGCGCTGAGCTTGCCCTTGGCCGCAAGGCCTTGCAGCGTCTGGGTCAACTTGTCTTTGGCCTGTGCGGCAGCGCCTTCGCGGGTGTCAAACAGCCGCACGCTGTGGCCCGCCTGGGCAGCCACCTGCGCAATGCCCGCGCCCATGATGCCCGCGCCTACCACCAGAACGCTTGCGTCTTTCAATGTCTGTGTCATGTTTGTGGAATCCAGTTGGCGGGGCGTTTGTCCAGAAAAGCGGCAAAACCTTCGCGGGCTTCGTCGGTACCGCGCACACGGCTGATGGTTTGGGCTGTTAACTCCAGCACCTCGGCGCTGATCGGGCCAACTTCCAGTTGGGCGTAAAGCTGCTTGATTTCGCCTTGCGCCTGCGGGCCACCGGCCAACAGCTCTTTCACTGTGGCATCCACCGCCGCGTCCAGTGCTTCACCTTCTACCACTTGCTGCACCAGGCCGATGGCCAGGGCTTCGGTCGCGTGGATGCGGGTGGTGGTCAAGGCCAGCCGCTTGGCCTGGCGTTTGCCGACTGCGTTGACAAGGTAAGGGCCAATCACGGCAGGCAGGATGCCGAATTTGGCTTCGCTCACTGCAAACGATGCGTTGTTGTTGGCGATGGCGATGTCGCAGGCGCAGGCCAAGCCCACGCCACCGCCCAGCGCCGCACCCTGGATGCGGGCCACGGTGGGTTTGGGACAGTTTTCAATACGCGCCAGCATGGCGGCAAAACGGCGTGCGTCCTGCAAATTCCAGTCGGTGGAGGCGGTGCTGGCACGCTTCATCCACTGCAAGTCCGCACCTGCGCTGAAGTGTTTGCCGTCACCGGCCAGTACCACCACGCGCACAGCCGCATCGTTTGCCAGCTCGGTGAACACCGCGTCCAGCTCGGCGATCATGGTTTCGTCAAAGGCGTTGAACACCGCCGGGCGTGCCATCGTGACCTGGGCCACGCCGGGGGCTCGCAAGTGAAGTGTGAGTGTGCTGTAGACAGGGGCGGACAAGTTCGTCATCAGTAGGTCTCCAAATGCAAACGGCCTTCGGCTTTGAGTGCCGCGCCAATCGTTTCCCAGGACAAGCCAGCTTGCTGTGCCAGGTCGCGCAGCGCCAGCACCACACCTTCTTCCATACTTTTGAGGCCGCAGACATAGAAGTAGGTGTTGGGGTCAGCCAGCAGGGCGGCCAGATCAGCGGCGCGTTCACGCATCAGATCCTGCACATAACGTTTGGGCTGATCCGGTG
The DNA here is from genome assembly GCF_019973615.1 of Rhodoferax lithotrophicus. GTDB lineage: Bacteria > Pseudomonadota > Gammaproteobacteria > Burkholderiales > Burkholderiaceae_C > Rhodoferax > Rhodoferax lithotrophicus. Next base: position 2,338,475 of record NZ_AP024238.1, read on the forward strand.
TGCGCGAGAAGGCAAAGTTGATGTCGATGAAATCCTTGGGCAGGTTTTGCAGCGGGCCAAAGTAGGGCAACTCTTCTTTGGTGCGTGCGCCAAAGAACAGCATCAGTTTGCCACCTTCAAACTTGCCAGACTGGCGCAAGCGCCGCCGCCATTCGGTCATGGCCCGCATGGGGGCGCTGCCGGTGCCGGTGCAGATCATCACGATGTTGGAGCGCGGGTGATTTGGCATCAGGAAGCTGGCACCAAAGGGGCCCATCACCTGCACCTTGTCGCCCACCTTCAGGTCACACATGTAGTTGGAGCCAACACCACGCACGGGGTTACCTTGATGATCTTCCAGCACCCGCTTGATGGTCAGCGACAGGTTGTTGTAGCCGGGGCGCTCGCCGTTGCGCGGGCTGGCAATTGAGTACTGGCGCGCAAAGTGGGCGCGGCCACTGGCATCCAAGCCGGGCGGGATGATGCCAATCGACTGGCCTTCGAGCACCGGGAACGGCAGGCTGCCGAAGTCCAGCACGATGTGGTGCGTGTCGTACTCATGGCCCACTGCCGTCACGCGCACATTGCCGGCCACGGTGGCGGTGATGGTCTTCTCGGCCGCTTTGGGGCCATAGAGGTTGGTGTAGGCGTGTGCGGCTGACCAGGGCGGCAAGGTGGAGCCGTACTGGGCGCTGTTGAAGCTGTCTTCTGTGCCCGAAGACGATGACGTGATGGGCGCTTCCACCGGCGTTGCATCAGCGGTCACACCCAGCTCGGCCAGTTGTTCTGCCGTCAATTCCGCGGGTAGTTCGTCCCAGGTTAATTGCTCGGTCACGCTGTAGGCCTTGGCCCGTGGCATGTTGCGCCAGTTGTCGATGGAGCCGGTAGGGCAGGGCGAGATGCAGTCCATACACAGGTTGCACTTGGCGGCATCGACCACGTAATTGCGCGTGTCGTGGGTGATGGCCGCCACCGGGCAAATCGCCTCACAGGTGTTGCAGCGGATGCAGATTTCGGGGTCGATCAGGTGCTGTTTGATGACGGCTTCTGTCATGGTGTTGTCTCTCTTTTCTTGGATAGCCTGCGTATTGTGTGTTGTTTGTGGCTTTTGGGGCTGTGTTGGGTGGGATCAGGCGGCTGGGGTGTACTGCTCCGTTCGTGTCCCCCGCCTGCGGCTCCTCCTTGACCTCACTGCGCAGTACACCCCAGCCACCTGATCTGCAGCGTGTTTTGGATCGCCAGCAAGCCATGCCGTTTAGCAGTGGGTCAGGGGGGTGTACCGTAGCGAAGTCAAGGAGGAGCCCTGAGGCATCCGCCTCAGGGCGGGGGACATGAGCGGAGGTACGCGCCCCTGGCCCGCTGCGGGTTCAGCACAAACAGCCACAAGAAACCAGGTCAGTTAAACCGCACATATTCAAAGTCAGTCGACTGGCGGTTGATGCCCAGCATCGGGGGGGCAATCCAGTTGGCAAACTTGCCGGTGTCCACCACGCGGCCCATCAGGCTGCCGACAAAGGCGCGGTCGGTTTCGCTGGGCAACCAGTTGTCCACGTTGGCCTTCCATTCAGACTCGCTGAGTACGCGGCCTTCGGGCGACACCTTGACCTGGGACAGCGCACCGATGTTGCGGTGGAAAGCCTTGTGCGGCGCCTTCAATTTGAAGGGAATACCGGCCTTTTCAATGACCTTGTTCCAGCGCTCGACCCCACCAATGGAGTCCTTGATGTAGTCGTCGCGCAGCACTTCGTTCAATGCGTTGAGCATCGGCACTTCTTTTTCCACCAATTGACCACCCACGGCGTTGAGCACTTTGTAAGTGCCACCTTTGAGCTGGTGGTCATCCATACGCTTGCCTTCTTCATAGCGGCCTTTCAGGCCGGTGTTGTAGAAGGTGGCGGCATTGCTGGACTCGTCCGCACCAAACAGGTCGATGGTCACGCTGAAGTGGAAGTTCAGGTAACGCTGGATGGTCGGCAAGTCAATCACCCCGGCGGCGCGCAGCTTGGTCACGTCGTCGGTCTTGAGCTCGTTCATGGCCTGGCAGGTGCGCTGGATCACACGGCTGATGCCGGACTCGCCCACAAACATGTGGTGCGCTTCTTCGGTCAGCATGAACTTGGTGGTGCGCGCCAGCGGGTCAAAGCTGCTCTCAGCCAAGGCGCAGAGCTGGAACTTGCCGTCACGGTCGGTGAAGTAGGTGAACATGAAGAAGCTCAGCCAGTCCGGCGTTTCTTCGTTGAAAGCTTGCAGGATGCGCGGGTTGTTTTCTTGACCCGAGCGGCGTTCCAGCAGTGCTTCACCTTCCTCGCGGCCATCACGGCCAAAGTACTTGTGCAGCAGGTAGACCATGGCCCACAGGTGGCGACCTTCTTCCACATTCACCTGGAACAGATTGCGCAGGTCGTACTGGCTGGGCGCGGTCAGGCCCAGGTGGCGCTGCTGCTCCACGCTGGCGGGCTCGGTGTCGCCTTGGGTGACGATGATGCGGCGCAGGTTGGCGCGGTACTCGCCGGGCACGTCTTGCCAGGCATCTTCACCCTTGTGGTCGCCAAAGTGGATCTTGCGGTCTTTCTCGGCCGGGTTCAGAAAGATGCCCCAGCGGTAGTCGGGCATCTTCACGTGGCCAAATTGCGCCCAGCCTTGCGGATCGACGCTGATGGCGGTGCGCAGGTAGACATCAAAATTCTGCGAATCGTCCGGCCCCATGTCGCCCCACCATTTCAGGTAGTTGGGCTGCCACTGTTCCAGCGCACGTTGCAAGGTGCGGTCTTCGCTCAGGTTGACGTTGTTGGGAATCTTGTCGCCGTAGGTGATTGAACTCATGCTGTTCTCCAGGAAATATTAACTATAAATTTAATAGCTGCTTGCGCAATGTACATAAGGGCTAGACGCGATTCCAATCAAAAACCGCCTTCTCACCCTTGCCATAGACCTTGAGTGCGCCCTTCTCACCCACGGCGTTGGGGCGCTGGAAGATCCAGTTCTGCCAGGCGGTCAGGCGGCCAAAGACGCGGGTGACCATGTTTTCCGGGCCGTTGAAGCGCAGGTTGGCTTCCAGTCCGGTCAGGGAATCGGGCGACATCGAGACACGTTCTTCAATCGCAATGCGCACTTCGTCAGCCCAGTCGATGTCGTCGGGGTTGGAAGTGACCAGGCCCAGCGCAAAAGCGGCATCGGCATCCAGCGCTTGGCCGATCTTGGCACGCACGGCATCCAGCTCGCCTTGCTCGTCGTAGAAGCGGCGGCCCAGGCGGCTTTGGGTGGTGGCCATGGGGTAGAGGGCAAAGTTGGCTTCCGTCACGGTGATGCGCGGTGTGGCGGTCTCATCATTGGGCAAGATCAATTGGTAGCTGCGGTCGCAGGCCAGGGCCAGTTCCAACAGGGTACCGGCAAAGCAGGAGCCCGCTTCAATCAGCGCAAACAAGCTGCGTGAGGACACATCCAGGCGGCTGAAAGTGCGGCGCAGCAGGCCGATGGTTTCGCGCACCAGCCAGTGGTTTTGGTGCGCCAGCAGCGTGGCATCGAGTGCCAGCACGGCGGCGGTGTCACCTGCGGTCTTGATCAGCCAGGTGCCAATCTCGGTCTCATTGGTGCGCATTTGCAAAATGGCATCTTCCAGCTCACGCGCCATGGCCAGCGGGTACCAGGCGGCTCCCGCGGCTTCAATCCCGGCAATGTCGCTGGGTTGTGCGCCGGTGGGGGCTTTCACCGTCCAGGTGGCGGTGCGCTTGGCGCGGTCAATCTCGACGGTGACATGGGTGTAACGCAGTGCTTCGGCTTCCAGTGTGCGTTCCAAGGGTGTCAGGGCCACGCCCTTGGCATCGGCTGGGCGGTCACTCTGGGCGGCAAGCGCCAGGGCGCGTTCCTGCACCTTCTGGGCAAACACTGCCGGTTTAGCCACGGCATCCACCAAGCGCCAGGCCACGGCTTTCTCTCCACGCACGCCTTCGGCGCTGGTGCAGAACAGGTCGGCCAGGTCATGGCGTACATGGCGCTTGTCGGTCACGCGGGTCAGGCCGCCGGTGCCGGGCAACACGCCGAGCAAGGGCACTTCAGGCAGGCTCACCGCGCTGGAGCGATCATCCACCAGAATGATTTCGTCGCAGGCCAGGGCCAGCTCGTAGCCGCCACCGGCGCAGGCACCGTTGACGGCCGCCAGGAATTTGAGGCCGCTGTATTCGGAAGAGTCTTCCAGGCCGTTGCGGGTTTCGTTGGTGAACTTGCAGAAATTCACCTTCCAGGCGTGGCTGCTGACACCCAGCATAAAGATATTGGCACCTGAGCAGAACACCCGGTCTTTGGCACTGGTGACCACCACGGTGCGCACTTCGGGGTGCTCAAAGCGGATGCGGCTGATGGCGTCATTGAGTTCAATGTCCACTCCCAGGTCGTAGCTGTTGAGCTTGAGTTTGTAGCCGGGGCGCAGGCCGGCGTTTTCATCAAAGTCGGCTTTCAGCGTGGCCACCGGGCCGTTGAACTCCAGTTTCCAGTGCTTGTACTGGGCGGGGGTGGTTTGGTATTCGACACGGTTGGCTTGGCTCACGTTCTGTTCTCCTCGGGTTGGAAGCATAAAAATGCAGTTATTGATTTCAATGCACGCATCATAATGCATGTTTTGAATCGAAGTAAAGCACTTTGTTGCATCTTTTTGAAAAAGATTCAGACCGGAAGTTGCAGAACTTTGCGCACCATGTCACGCAAGGCATTAAACGTGGGGCCCAAGGGCTGGGCGCTGGTATCGAGTTTGTATTGCGCCTTGGAATAGAAAGCGGCACGGCCATGCAGGATGCCTTTGAGGTCTTCCATGGCCTCTTTGCTGGCGGCCATGGGGCGCAGGTCACCCTGGGCGGTGACGCGTTTCATGTGGTCTTCGGGGTCGGCTTGTAACCAGACGGTGGTGCAGTGCGCCAGCAGCTCATTAAAGGTCGCCGCATCCGACACCAGACCGCCGGGCGTAGCGATCACCGCCTCGGGGTAGATCTGGATGGCTTCTTCCAGCGCGCGCCGCTCGTAGCGCCGGTAGGCATTCACGCCGTAGAGCGCCTGGATTTCGGAGACACTGCAACCGGCAAATTTTTCAATCTCGCGGCTCAGCTCGACAAAGGGAAAACCCAGGTCTTCCGCCAGCATTTGCCCCAGTGTGGATTTGCCCGCGCCGCGCAGGCCAATCAAGGCAATACGTGGGCTCAAGGCGGCATTGCCACCGCCCGTGCCCAGCATCTCACCAATGGCAATACGCACCCGTTGCAAGGTGGCATCGTCGCGCTGCTCCAGCAGTTCGCGGATCATCAACCACTCAGGGGACGAGGTGGTCACGTCACCAATCAACTCCCCTAAAGAGCATTGCAGCGCCCCTGCCACTTGCAGCAGCACCAGGATCGAGGCGTTGCCCACGCCGTATTCCAGATTCGCCAAGTGCCGCTCAGACACATCGGCTACCTGTGCCAGGGCTTTGCGCGTCATGCCGCGGCGCGCTCGCAAGGCACGTACACGCTCACCCAGGGCGGCCAAAAACGGATTTTTCTCATCTCCTTCTTCCCCCTCGGGGTGATGGATGAGGGCCTGCAAGGCATCTTGATCGGAAGGGTTTGCAGTAGGTGTTAACCCGGATTTATGCAATATAGTGCTTGACATAGGGGTGAATGCGATTTATGGTTCGTACTTGCACAATAATTCATATTATTGCATGGTGCAAGCAGAATAATGTAACCACGGAGACTGACACATGTCACCCACCCAATTTCGTGACCAGATCGCGCAGCTTAGCGCCCAACTGGCCGGTCGCCCCCTTGATGCCCATCTGGATGACTGGCTGAATGCCCAACACGGCGTGGGCAGCACCACCTATGAAGAGTTGAAAAAAAGCTGCCAAGCCGGGGCCAGCGAAGGCTGGCTGTGTGATCGCGAAGGCGGCGGCATTCGCTACGGCCGCATTTTCAAACCCGCCCCAGACATACACGGCTTCTCAGTCGATGTGGTGGACATGACTGACATTGCAGGGCCGCACCACACCCACCCCAACGGCGAGATTGACCTGATCATGCCGCTGGACGAAGGCGCGCAGTTTGATGGCCGCCCCGCCGGTTGGCTGGTGTGCCCACCCGGCAGCGCCCACCGCCCCACCGTCACCGGCGGCCGCGCCCTGGTGCTTTACCTGTTGCCTGAAGGCAGCATCACTTTTACCCGCTAATCCCACCACCATGACTGAACTGATTTCCAATTTTCTGGCGGGCCAATGGCAAACCGGCAGCGGTACTGGCACCACTTTGCTGGACCCCGTGCTCGGCACCGAGCTGGTGCGGGTGGATGCCACCGGCCTGGACTTGGCCGCAGGCTTTGCCTTTGCCCGCAACCAAGGCGGCGCGGCGCTGCGAGCGCTGAGCTACCGTGAGCGCGCCGCCATGCTGGCAGCCGCCGTCAAGGTGCTGCAAGCCAACCGCGATGCCTACTATGAAATTGCTACCGCCAACAGCGGTACGGTCAAGAACGACTCTGCGGTGGACATTGACGGTGCGATCTTCACGCTGGGCAGCTACGCCAAGCTGGGGGATGCTCTGGGTGACCGGCACTTCATGCTGGACGGTGAAGCGGCCCGACTGGGCAAAGACCCGCTGTTCCAGTCGCAACATGTACTGGTGCCGACCCGCGGCGTGGCGCTGTTCATCAACGCCTTCAACTTCCCGGCCTGGGGCTTGTGGGAAAAAGCTGCCCCGGCCTTGCTCTCCGGCGTGCCGGTGATTGTGAAACCCGCCACCACCACCGCTTGGCTGACCCAGCGTATGGTCAAGGACGTGGTCGATGCGGGCATCTTCCCACCCGGCGCACTGTCAGTGATCTGCGGCAGCTCGGCAGGCTTGATGGATGCCTTGCAGCCCTTGGATGTGGTGTCTTTCACCGGCTCGGCAGAGACTGCCGCTGTCATCCGCTCGCACCCGGCGGTGGCGCAGCGTTTTGTGCGCGTCAACATCGAGGCCGACAGCGTGAATTCGGCGCTGCTCTTGCCCGATGCCGCGCCGGGCACCGAAGCCTTTGACCTGCTGGTGAAAGAAGTGGCGCGTGAGATGACGGTCAAGTCCGGGCAAAAATGCACGGCTATTCGCCGCATCTTTGTGCCTGAGGCCAGCTTTGATGCCGCCGCCCAAGCAATTTCTGCCCGGCTTGCCAAAACCACGGTGGGCAATCCGCGCAACGAATCGGTGCGCATGGGCGCGTTGGTCAACCGCGCTCAACTGGCCAGCGTGCGCGAAGGTCTGGACTATCTGAAGCAACAAGCCGAAACCCTGCATGACGGTGCCACCCATGCCTTGGTGGATGCCGACCCGGCCATCGCCTGCTGCGTCGGCCCCACCTTGCTGGGCGCACGTGATGCCGATGGCGCAGACCGGGTACATGACACCGAAGTGTTTGGTCCGGTCGCCACGCTGCTGCCTTACCGCGATACCGCCCATGCACTGGCCTTGGTGCGTCGTGGCCAGGGCTCACTGGTGGCCTCCCTCTATGGCAGCGACCCGGCCAGCCTGGGCGCTGCGGCGCTGGAACTGGCCGACAGCCATGGCCGTGTGCATGTGATCTCGCCGGACGTGGGCCAGTTGCACACCGGCCACGGCAACGTGATGCCGCAGTCCTTACATGGCGGGCCGGGCCGTGCGGGGGGAGGGGAGGAACTGGGGGGCTTGCGAGCCCTGGGCTTCTACCACCGGTGCAGTGCGGTGCAGGCCAGTACGGCGGTGCTGTCCACCTTCAACACCTGAACCATGGTTGATGGGCCTGTTTGTATCAAAAATAATAGCAACTTGCGCTTATTTGGAAGGCGCTACAGGCCAATTTATTCAATAAAACAATCTGGAATCTCTTGGGGCTGAAACGCAGCACATCAAGTCAATTTTTAAAAAACGAGCGAGACAACAGCATGAACGTATCAAGCATCCCCAACGTCACACCTCCGGGCGAGGTGTTCAACTTTGCCCAGCACCTGCTGGTGTGTAACAGCCAGCGCGCCGCCAAAGCCGCGTTCATTGACGACCACGGCATGCTGAGCTATGGCCATCTGGACGAGCGGGTGCGCCGTGTGGCTGCAGGCCTGCGTGGCTTGGGCATCAAACGCGAAGAACGGGTACTGCTCTTGATGCATGATTGCAACGACTGGCCGGTGAGTTTTCTGGGGGCCATGTATGCCGGTATCGTGCCGGTGGCGGTGAACACGCTGCTGACCGCCGATGACTACGCCTACATGCTGGAGCATTCCCGTGCCCAGGCGGTGCTGGTGTCGGGCGCATTGTTGCCTGCACTCACCGCCGCCATGACCAAGTCGGACCACGAGGTGGGCAAGGTCATTGTCTCGCATCCGGTGGCACCCTTGCACCCGGCTGAGGTGGAGTTTGAAACCTTTGTGCAAGCCCAGTCGCTGCTGAACAAACCTGCAGCCACCAGCCCGGACGACCCCGGTTTCTGGCTTTATTCGTCGGGCTCCACTGGCCGCCCCAAAGGCACGGTGCATTCCCACGGCAACCCGTACTGGACAGCAGAGTTGTACGGCAAAGGGGTATTGGCCCTGACCGAGCGTGATGTGTGTTTTTCTGCCGCCAAGCTGTTTTTTGCCTATGGTCTGGGTAATGCGCTGAGTTTTCCGATGAGTGTTGGGGCCACCACCATTTTGATGGGTGAACGCGCCACGCCCGACGCCACCTTCAAACGCTGGCTGGGCCAGGTGGGCGGTGTGAAGCCCACGGTGTTCTACGGGGCACCCACCGGGTTTGCCGGCATGCTGGCTTCACCCAACTTGCCTGCACGCAGTGACGTGGCCTTGCGCCTGGTGTCGTCCGCCGGTGAGGCCTTGCCAGCCGAGTTGGGCGAGCGCTTCAAGCGCCACTTTGGCGTGGACATTGTGGACGGCATTGGCTCCACCGAGATGCTGCACATCTTTCTGTCCAACACGCCACAGCGGGTGCGCTACGGCACCACTGGCTGGCCAGTGCCTGGGTACGACATTGAGCTGCGCGGTGACGATGGCGCTGCCGTGCCCGACGGCGAGCCTGGCGACCTGTACATCCGTGGCCCGTCGGCGGCCATGATGTACTGGGGCAACCGCGCCAAAACGCGCGAAACTTTCCAGGGTGGCTGGACCAAAAGCGGCGACAAATACGTGCGCAACATGGATGGCAGCTACACCTACGGTGGGCGCAGCGACGACATGCTCAAGGTCAGCGGTATCTATGTGTCGCCGTTCGAGGTCGAGGCCACGCTGGTGCAACACGCTTCGGTGCTGGAAGCCGCCGTGATTGGTGTGCCCGATGCGCAGGGCCTGACCAAAACCAAGGCCTTTGTGGTACTCAAAACCGGCGCACAGGCGACCGAGGCCGAGTTGCAAAGCTTTGTGAAAGACAAGCTGGCCCCCTACAAATACCCGCGTCAGATCACCTTTGTGGACGACCTGCCGAAAACCGCCACCGGCAAGATCCAGCGCTTCAAACTGCGTGAACTGGAAGCCACCCACCCATGAGTCAAGCTGTGGCTTTTGTTGAGGTTGATTGGGCCGGGCGCATGGTGCGTATCGAACACCAATGGATCGCCCCCGAGCGTAAGTCGACACCACTGATTGTGTTTTTGCACGAGGGCCTGGGTTCACTGGCGATGTGGAGGGATTTTCCGCAGCGCCTGTGTGACGCGGTGGGTTGCCGTGGCTTGGTCTACTCGCGCCCCGGTTATGGCCGCTCCACACCACGTGCAGCAGATGAGGCCTGGGGCCTGGACTTCATGCACCAGCAGGCCCATGAGGTGCTGCCCGCTTTTTTGCGCGCGGTCGGCATTGACCCGGTGGCGCAGCCGCCCTGGCTGCTGGGTCACAGCGATGGTGCTTCCATCACGCTGCTGTATGCCGCGCAGTTCCCGCAGGCGCTGGCCGGGGCCATCGTGCTGGCCCCGCACATTCTGGTGGAGAACTTGTCGGTCACCAGCATTGAAAAAGCCCGCACCGCTTATCTTGAAACCGACCTGCGCCAACGCCTGGCCAAGTACCACGACGATCCCGATTCGGCCTTTTGGGGCTGGAACAACATCTGGCTGCACCCGCCGTTTCGTGCCTGGTCGATTGAGGCCGAGATCGAGGCCATCCGCTGCCCGCTGCTGGCGGTGCAAGGGCTGGACGACGAATACGGAACGCTGGAACAAATTCACGGCATCGCCCGACGCGTGCCACACACCGAGTTGCTCGAATTGAGCGATTGTGGTCACTCCCCGCACCGTGATCAGGCTGACCGTCTGATTGCTACTGCCAGCGCTTTTATCACACAACAAACAGGAGACAAACCATGAACCCATCCCGCCGCACCCTGATCAGCCGCGCCATTGCCACGCTAGCCCTGTCTGCCTTGAGCGCCCTCCCGGCCCTGGCCCAGGGCCTGCCCAAACTCAAGGTGGGGCTGATGCTGCCCTACACCGGCACTTACGCCGCCTTGGGTAACGCCATTGAAAACGGCTTTCGCCTGCACATCACCGAGCAAGGCGGCAAGCTGGCCGGGCGCGAGATCGAGTTTGTCAAAGTGGATGACGAGTCCGACCCGTCCAAAGCCACCGACAACGTCAACAAGCTGATCAAGCGTGACAACGTGGACGTGCTGATTGGCTCAGTCCACTCCGGCGTGGCCATGGCCATGGCCAAGGTCGCCAAAGACACCGGCACGGTGCTGATCGTGCCTAACGCCGGTGCCGATGCGGTGACTGGCCCGATGTGCGCCAGCAACATCTTCCGCAGCTCGTTCTCCAACTGGCAACCTGGCTACGCCATGGGTGAAGTGGTGGCCAAGAAGGGGCATAAAAAAGTGGTGACCATCACCTGGAAATACGCCGCCGGGGATGAGTCGATCCGTGGCTTCAAGGAGTCGTTTGAGAAAGCCGGAGGCAAGGTGGTGAAAGAGTTGACCCTGCCCTTCCCCAACGTGGAATTCCAGGCGCTGCTGACCGAGATTGCCGCCGCCAAGCCCGATGCGGTCTACACCTTCTTTGCCGGTGGCGGCGCGGTCAAGTTTGTCAAGGACTACGCCGCAGCCGGTTTGAAGAAAACCGTGCCCCTGTATGGCGCAGGCTTCCTGACCGACGGCACGCTGGATGCCCAGGGTGCGGATGCGGCAGACCTGCTGACCACGCTGCACTATGCCGACAGCCTGAACACGCCGCGCGACAACGCCTTCCGCCTGCTGTACGCCAAGACCTACAAACTGCAACCCGACGTGTACGCGGTGCAAGGTTATGACGCGGCGCAAATGCTGGCCGTGGGCCTGAACGCCGTGAAGGGCGACATGGGCAAAAAGGCCGAGTTCACCGCCGCGATTGAGAAAGCCAAGATCGACAGCCCGCGTGGCCCGTTCACCTTGTCCAAATCCCACAACCCGGTGCAGGACATCTACCTGCGCCAGGTGGGTGGCAAAGAGAACAAGCTGGTGAACATCGCCAGCAAGGCGCTGGCTGATCCGGGGCGCGGCTGCAAGCTGTAAACCAGCTTTGACTCCGTAGGAGCGCTGGATGAGCGCGCTATTCGCGGCTGCCGCCGCTCCTACAGATACCATCAAAAGCTATTAAAGTCATAGCTGCTTGCGCATGTACATCAAGCGCTAGAGGCTTGTTTTCCTCATAAATGGCATCTCTTTGACGGATTTTTCATGGACTTTTCCACCTTTCTGATCCAGTGCCTGAACGCATTGCAGTATGGGCTGCTGCTGTTTCTGGTGGCCTCTGGCCTGACGCTGATCTTCGGCATCATGGGTGTCATCAACCTGGCGCATGGCAGCTTCTACATGATCGGGGCCTACATGGCTTATGCGCTGGCACCCATCGTCGGCGGCACTTTCGGTGGCGGCTTTTTTGCCACGCTGCTGGTCGGCTTGGTGCTGGCGGTGCTGCTGGGCTATGTGCTGGAGTGGGCGTTCTTTAGTTTTCTGTACGAGCGTGACCACTTGCAACAGGTGTTGATGACCTACGGCCTGATCCTGGTGTTTGAGGAGCTGCGCAGCCTGCTGGTGGGTGACGATGTGCACGGCGTGCAACCACCCGAGTTTTTGTCGGGCACGCTGCCGTTGGGTGAGTTGATGACCTACCCGGTCTACCGGCTGTTTATCTCCGGCGTGTGCCTGGCGCTGGCGCTGGCCATGTACTGGGTGTTCACCCGCACCCGGCTGGGCATGATGATCCGCGCCGGCAGCAGCAACCGCGAGATGGTGCAGTCGCTCGGCATTGACATCAAGTTCCTCTACCGCGTGGTGTTTGCCGCTGGTGTCGCCATTGCGGTGCTGGCCGGCATGATCGCCGCGCCAGTGTCCTCGGTCTACCCCGGCATGGGCAACACGGTGCTGATCATCTGCTTTGTGGTGGTGGTGATTGGCGGCATTGGTTCGATTCGCGGTGCACTCTTGGCCGCGCTGCTGATTGGTGTGGTCGATACCTTTGGCAAGGTGCTGCTGCCCCAAGCCTCTGGTGTGCTGGTCTATGTGCTGATGGCGCTGATCCTTCTATGGAAGCCCGATGGTCTGTTCAAGGCCGGCTGAACCTCTATGAAAACTTCCAAATTTCTATTCGTTGCCGCTGCGTTTGCGCTGCTGGCCCTGTGGCCGCTGATGGCGGGCCAATACGGTGTGGATCTGGTCACCAAGATCATGGTGTTTGCCATCTTTGCGCTGAGCCTTGAGCTGCTGGTGGGCAGCACCGGCCTGGTGTGTTTTGGCCAGGCCGCGTTTTTTGGCATCGGGGCCTATGCCACCGTGCTGCTGACCCCGCAAGACGGAGCACCCTCGCTGCTGTGGCTGTTGCCCACCTGTGTGTTGCTGGCGGCGTTCTACGCGCTGCTGGTGGGGGCCCTGTCATTGCGCACCAAGGGCGTGTACTTCATCATGGTTACGCTGGCCTTTGCGCAGATGGCCTATTACGTGGTGCATGACACCCCGCTGGGTGGCGGCACCGATGGCATCTACCTGATGAGCAAACCGGTGCTGGGCACGCTGCTGGACCTGGACAAGCCACAGGCCTTCTACGGCTTCACGCTGGCCTGCTTGGTGGGCGTGTTTGGCTTTTTGACACTGCTGCTGCGTTCGCGCTTTGGCCGAGCCCTGGCCGGCATTCGCGTCAATGAGCAGCGCATGCGCGCCACCGGTTTTTCAACCTACCCGTACAAGCTGGCGGCGTTTGTGATTTCTGGCGGCATCGCTGGGCTGGCAGGTTTCTTGTTTGCGGTGAAGGATGGTTTTGTCAACCCCGAGCTGATCAGTTGGCATCTCTCGGGTGAGGTGCTGATCATGATCATTCTGGGTGGGCTGGGGCATTTGCGCGGCGCGCTGATCGGGGCCTTTGCCTTTGCGCTGTTGCAGGAGTTTTTCAAATCCGAGGCGATTTTTGGCGAGTTTGCCAAACACTGGCATCTGGGCCTGGGCCTCGCCATCATTGCCAGCGTAGCACTGCTGCCACGTGGCTTGGTGGGTGTGCCCGATCAGGTGATCACGCGCCTGCGCGGCCGCTCTGGCCGGGTACGTGAAGATGCGCTGACGGAGGTGTCACATGGCTGAGTCTGAAATACTGCTGCGTGGGCACGAGATCACCCGCCGTTGGGGCGGCTTGCTGGCGCTGAACAAGGTGTCGCTGGAATTACAACGTGGCACGGTGCATGCCGTGATCGGCACCAATGGCGCAGGCAAGTCCACGCTGATCAATATTTTGTCCGGCGAAATCCCGCCGTCCAGTGGCCAAGTGGCGCTGTTGGGCCAGGACGTGACCCGCTGGTCACAACCTCGGCGCGCTCGCGCAGGCCTGGGGCGCAGCTACCAGCGCAACACCATTTATCCCAGCTTCACCGTGCTGGAGAATTGCCGCCTGGCGGCTCAAGCCAACGTGCAAAAGCCCTGGACCTGGTGGAGTGATGCACAGTGTTGCCGCGCCAGCATGGACAGTGCCCGCGCATCGGTCAGCCGTGCCGGGCTGGACAACTTGCTGGAAAGAGAGGCCGGGCTGCTGTCACACGGCCAAAAGCGCCAGCTTGAAATTGCCATGTGCCTCGCCACAAAACCACAGGTGCTGCTGCTGGACGAACCGCTGGCCGGCATGGGGGCCGAAGAAACCGAGCGTATGCTCACCCTGTTGGCCGAGTTAAAAGCCAGCCACGCCATCCTGCTGGTGGAGCACGACATGGATGCCGTGTTCCGTATTGCGGACTGCATCACGGTGATGGTCAACGGTGCGGTGATCGCCTGTGGCACACCCGACTTTGTGCGCAACAGCCCCGAAGTGCGCATCGCTTATTTGGGGGAACATTGAGATGACACACACCAACCCTCACGTTCCCGTTCGCTCTCTGTCCCCCGAGGCGGCCGATTTGATTGTGGATGCCCACAGCATCCACGCCTGGTACGGTTCCAGTCATGTGTTACACGGCGCGTCCCTGCAGATTGCCCGCGGCCAGACCGTTGGCCTGCTTGGGCGCAACGGCATGGGTAAAAGCACGCTGATTCGCACGCTGTTGGGCCATGTGGCACAGCGCGATGGTCACATCACGCTGTTTGGCAAAGATGCCTCGCGCTTCAAGCCGCACCAGGTGGCCCGCCTGGGTGTGGCTTACGTGCCCGAGGGGCGCGGCGTGTTCCCCAACCTGACCGTGCGCGAGAACCTGGTGATGGCCGCGCACCGGGGGGTTGATGGTCGAAATGACTGGTCGTTTGAGCGGGTGATGGCGACCTTTCCGCGCCTTCAGGAACGCCTGACGAATCTGGGCGCGCAACTCTCCGGCGGCGAGCAGCAAATGCTGTCCATCGGCCGCGCGCTGATGACCCACCCCGAGCTGATCGTGCTGGACGAAGCCACCGAAGGCCTGGCCCCACTGATCGTCGCCGACATCTGGCGCGTGATTGGCGAGATTCGCCAAAGCGGCATCGCTACGCTGATTGTCGACCGCGACTACCGCCGTGTGCTGGCCCATGCTGATCACGCCGTGGTGCTGCAAAAGGGGCAAGTGGTGTTGCAGGGCAGGGCGGATGACGTGGCCAACAGCCCGGCCTTGGCAAGCTACCTGGGGGTCTGAAAACCCGCTTATCTTGCAAGACCTGTCATCGCGCGAGTTGGTTTTAGGCATGGAGGTCACGCCTTCGTTTTGCCACTGAAAACCTTGAAAGCCCTGACGCCACCCAACGGTGTCGTCAGGGCTTTTTTTTGCTTTTGCCAAATCTCCCTGGGTCTTTTCTATTTTTGCAAAAAGACAACGCGGCACTAGGGTAAACACCGACGAAATGAGTGAATTTTAGGATTGAAACAGTTATTGTTTATAACCATAATTGAACCCAATAACGAAAGACACCATGAGCAAAAAACACATTCACTTTGAACTCTACGGCGAACAACATGAAGTTGGCATCATTCGCCTTACCCGCGCTGCCAAGCGCAACGCACTCAACGACGGCCTGATTCTGGCTTTGCGTGATTTGTTCGAAAAAATGCCTGCCAGTGTGCGTGCCGCGGTCATTGACGGTGAAGGTGAACACTTCTGTGCCGGTCTTGATTTAAGTGAGTTGCAAGAGCGTGATGCCAGTCAGGGGGTGTTTCATTCCCGCATGTGGCATGCCGCACTCGAACACGTTCAATACGGCCCGGTACCGGTGATTGCGGCATTACACGGCGCCGTGGTGGGTGGTGGCCTGGAGCTGGCCAGTGCCTGCCATATCCGTGTGGCCGATGACACCACCTTCTATGCCTTGCCTGAAGGTTCACGCGGTATTTTTGTGGGTGGCGGTGGTGCGGTACGTATTCCGCGCCTGATCGGCACCGCTCGTATGACCGACATGATGCTGACCGGGCGGGTTTACAACGCACAAGATGGCGAACGTATTGGTCTGGCGCAATACCTGGTGCCTGCGGGCACGGCCTTTGACAAGGCATGTGAACTGGCGCTGCGGATTGCCGGCAATGCCCCCATGACCAACTACGCCTTGACCCATGTGCTGCCGCGTATTGCGGATCAGCCTGCTGATCAGGGCTTCATGACCGAAGCCATGATGGCCGCCATTGCCCAGAGTGCCCCGGCGGCCAAGGAGCGTGTGCGCGCCTTCCTCGAAGGCCGGGCTGACAAGGTCAAAAAAACCTGATCCGCTGAGGTCTGCGCCCCCATGGGGGTTGATCGTTCCGCGCTACGCACAAAAAAACACATCCGATGGAGACAAACCATGACAGAGCATAAATATAGACCGATGACCTTTGGTGTCACCCGTGTGGCCATACAGGATGGGCAACCAGGTGTGCATTACTTGCGCGCCGAGCAGCCATTAAATGACTACCCGGCACGTATGACCGACCGCTTGCAACATTGGGCAGAAACCGCGCCGGATCGCATCTTCATGGCACGGCGCGAGAAACTCGCTGACGGCAGCACGGGCGATTGGGTCAAGGTAAGTTATGCCCAGGCCTGGGCCAGCGCCCGCAATATTGCGCAGGCACTGATCCAGCGTGGTCTGAGTTCCAAAAACCCGGTGGTGATTCTCTCGGGGAACGACCTGGAACACGCCTTGCTGGCTCTGGGCTGTCTGGTTGCCGGAGTGCCTTATGTGCCAACCTCGCCAGCCTATTCACTGATCAGTCAGGACTATGACAAGCTGCGCCATGTGTTGCGTACAGTCTCCCCCAGTCTGGTGTTTGCGGCCGATGCGGCGTTGTTTGGCAAGGCCATCAGCGCTACGCTGAGCTCCGACATCGAGGTGGTCCTGACGAATGGCCAGATAGAGGGGCGCAGCTGCACCACCTTTGCCGAGTTGTTGGCCACGCCAGCCACGACACAGGTTGATGCGGCCATGGCCGCCACCGGGCCGGACACCATTACCAAATTCTTGTTCACCAGTGGCTCTACCAAGCTGCCCAAGGCGGTGATCAATACCCAGCGCATGTGGTGCGCCAACCAGCAGCAAATGGCGCAAAGTATGCCGGTGCTGGCCGAAGAGCCCCTGGTGCTGGTGGACTGGCTGCCCTGGAACCACACCTTTGGCGGCAACCACAACTTTGGCATGGCGATTTACCATGGCGGCACGCTCTACATTGACGACGGCAAGCCCACCCCGGCGCTGATGGGTGAAACCTTGCGCAACCTGCGCGAGATTGCGCCCACGGTGTACTTCAACGTGCCCACCGGCTTTGAGGCGATTGCCAACGCCATGAAGACCGATGACCAGCTGCGCAAGAACCTGCTGTCACGGGTCAAGATGTTCTTCTACGCCGGTGCAGCTTTGGCCCAGCCGATCTGGGACAGCCTGTTTGAATCCGAAGAAAGAGAAATTGGCGAGCGCATCGTCATGGCTACCGGCCTGGGCATGACCGAGTCTGGCCCGTTTGCGATTTTTGTCACCAACCCGAATGTGAAAGCCGGTGACCTGGGTGTACCCACACCCGGCATGGAGCTCAAACTTGTCGACATGGACGGCAAGACCGAGGTGCGTTACCGCGGCCCCAACATCACCCCCGGCTACTGGCGTGCCCCATCCGAGACGGCGGAACACTTTGATGAAGAAGGCTTTTTCTGCTCGGGCGACGCGGTCAAATGGATTGACGAAACCGATGTCCACCAGGGCCTGAAATTTGATGGCCGTATTGCCGAAGACTTCAAACTCGCCACCGGCACTTTTGTCAGTGTGGGCCCCTTGCGTGCCAAGATCATTGCCGCTGGTGCACCCTACATTCAGGATGTGGTGCTCACCGGCCTCAATTTGAAGGAAGTGGGTGCCATGGTGTTCCCGACACCAGCGGTACGGGTCTTGAGCGGCCTGCCTGATCACACCCCCATGGCGGATGTGTTGTGCAGTGCACCGGTGCTGGCGCAATTCCAGTGTGTGCTGGATGAATTGGCTAAAACGGCTACCGGCAGTGCTGGTCGTATTGCCCGCATGTGCTTGTTGGCCGAGCCGCCCACCATTGACCGCAGTGAGGTCACCGACAAGGGCTCGATCAACCAGCGTGCAGTGCTGGCCCACCGTGCCGAAACCGTAGCGGCGTTACATGACGACACGCTGCACACGATTCTGAAACCACTGGCTGTCTGAGGGCTCATGAACATGGCAACTAAAGGATTCTTCAACGCTTTCAAAGACGTGTGGATGCTGGGTGGCATGCGCACCCCCATGGTGGACTACTGCGGCGCACTTGGCCACATCTCCCCGACTGACCTGGGCATCAAAGCGGCCCGTGCTGCCCTGGCGCACACGGCTGTGCCGGGCGAGCACGTCAACTCGGTGCTGACCGGCAACATGGCCCCCGGCGACTTTGAGCAGTTCATGCTGCCGCGCCACATTGGCCTGTACGCCGGGGTGCCGCAAGAGGTTCCTGCACTGATGGCACAACGCATCTGCGGCACCGGCTTTGAGCTGTTTCGCCAGGCCGGGGAGCAAATTGAGAGCGGCTGTGCCGACGTGGCGCTGCTGGTCGGCACCGAGAACATGACACGCAACCCGATTGCCTCGTTCACCCACCGCACCGGCTTCAAGCTGGGTGCGCCGGTGGAGTTCAAGGACTTTTTGTGGGAATGCCTGAACGATGCTACCGCCTCGGTCAACATGATCCAGACCGCCGAGAACTTGGCCAAAAAGTACGGCATCAGCCGCGAGGAAGTCGATGCCTTTGCCTCCAATTCCTTTGCTAAAGCAGTGGCGGCGCAGGAAAGTGGTTTTCACACCGGTGAAATCACCCCAGTGATCAGCGAAAACTTTGAACTGGCGGGCTACACCACCCGCGCCATCAAGCTGCCAGGCAAGACCGCTGTGGTGGCTCAGGATACGCACGCACGCCCCTCCCCGGTGGAGGTGTTGGCCAAACTGCGCAGCATCTACCCTGGTGGTGTGCAAACCGGTGGCAACAGCTCGGCGCTGGTCGATGCCGCCGCCGCCGCCGTGGTCGCCAGTGGAGCTTACGCCCGAGCTGAGGGCAAGCAGCCGCTGGCTCGCGTGGTGGCCGCAGCGGTGGTGGGTGTACCACCCGAGATCATGGGCATTGGCCCGGCCCCGGCGATTCGCCTGCTGCTGGAGCGCACCGGCCTGAAACTCGATGACATTGGCCGCTTTGAGATCAACGAAGCCCAGGGTGCACAAACCCTGGCGGTGGGGCGTGAGCTGGGGCTGGACATGGACAAACTCAATGTCAACGGCGGTGCCATTGCGTTGGGTCACCCCCTGGCGGCCACCGGCGTGCGCCTGACGCTGACGCTGGCGCGTGAAATACAACGCAGCGGCCAACGCTTTGGTGTGGCCAGTGCCTGCATCGGCGGCGGTCAGGGTATTGCCCTGCTGCTGGAAAACCCGCAAGCCGTCTGAAGACTCACAATTTATAAGAAAAAGTGGCCTCTAGCGCTTATAAAACAAGCGCTAGTAGCTATAAAGTTAATAGTATTTAACCTCACACACAAGAGTATTCAACATGAACATTCAAGGACAAGCAGCGCTGGTCACCGGTGGTGGTTCCGGCTTGGGCGAAGCCACCGCCCGTGAGTTGGCCCGCCTGGGTGCCAAAGTGGCGATTCTGGACGTGAATCTGGCCAACGCCGAGAAAGTGGCTGCCGAGATTGGCGGCGTGGCCTGCCTGTGCGACGTGACCAACCCCGAGAGCGTACAAGCCGCCATGGATGCCGCCAGCGCCGCCCACGGCCCGGCGCGTATCCTGATGCAAATAGCAGGCATTGGCACCGCCAAACGCATCATCGCCCGTGACGGCTCACCGGCCCCGCTGGAAGACTTTGTGCGCGTGGTCAACGTCAACCTGATCGGCACCTACAACGTGGCCCGCCTGTTTGCCGCCGCCTGCGCGAAGTTGGAACCGATGGAAGACGGCGAGCGGGGTGCCATGGTGTTCACCGCTTCGGTGGCCGCCTTTGATGGCCAGGTTGGCCAGCAGGCCTACAGCGCCTCCAAAGCCGGTGTGGCCGGTATGACGCTGCCGATGGCGCGTGATCTGGCGCAGCACGGTATTCGGGTCTGCACCATCGCACCGGGGCTGTTCGCCACGCCACTGATGGCCACGCTCCCCGAAACGGTGCAACAGTCGCTGGCGGCCAGCATTCCGTTTCCGCAGCGTCTGGGCAAGCCTGAAGAATTTGCCCAGCTCGCTGCGCACATCGTCAGCAACGGCCACCTCAATGGCGAGGTGATCCGCCTGGATGGCGCACTGCGCCTGGCGCCACGCTAAAGACCGGCCATGAGCAAAACTGTTATTTACGAAGTGAACGTGATGTTTGGCGACTGTGACCCGGCCGGCATCGTTTTCTTTCCCAACTTTGCCAAGTGGATGGATGCCTCGTCGCTGAACTTTTTTATGCAGTGCGGCGTGCCACCCTGGCGTGAGCTGGTCAAAACCACCGGCATCATCGGCACACCGCTGCTGGAGATCAACACCAAGTTCCAGCGCCCGGCCACCTATGGCGAGACGCTGCAGGTGCACACCAGCATTGAAGAGTGGCGCGACAAGGTATTCATCCACCGCCACATCATCAAGCGGGGTGACGAGTTGCTGTGTGAAGGCACCGAGGTGCGTGCCTTTTGCATGCGCCTGCCAGACAACCCTGACCGTATCAAAGCCATTCCGGTGCCCGCCGACATCAAGGCTTTGTGTGCTTGACCCTGTTTTGCTGAGCTACCCCTGTTTTCCCCGCGCTACCTGCCATAAAACCACTTGGAGACTAAACCATGAAAATTTTTAAAACCCTTATCGCCACCGCTGTCACAGCCCTGGCCACCGGTGCCGCCATGGCCGAGATCACCATCGGCATCAGTCTGCCGCTGACTGGTCCGGCCTCGGGTCTGGGTATTCCCATGGGCAAGCAGATCAAACTCTGGCCTACGGAAATCGCAGGAGAAAAGCTCAAGGTCATCGTGCTGGACGATGCCACCGACCCGACCAATGGTGTCAAGAACGCCAAACGTTTTGTGACTGAAGACAAGGCCGACATCATCATGGGTTCAGCTGCGACACCCGTGGCGATTCCCATGGCCGCTGTGGCCGCTGAAGCCGAAACCGTGCAACTGGCATTTTCACCTGCGGTACTTCCTCCCGGCAAAGATGCCTGGACCTTTCGTATGCCGCAATCCAACGATGTGATGGCCCATGCGATGGTTGCACTGATGAAAAAACAGGGTGTCAAGACGGTCGGTTTCCTGGGTTACACCGATGCCTATGGCGAAAGCTGGCTCAAGGATTTCACCACCACCGCCACCGCCAGCGGTATCAAACTGATTGCCACCGAGCGATTTGCCCGCTCGGACACCAGTGTCACAGCCCAGGCCCTGAAGCTGGTGTCAGCCAACCCGGATGCCATGTTGATCGTGGCCTCCGGCAGCGGTGCAGCCATGCCCCACATGGCGGTGGTGGACCGTGGCTACAAGGGCAAGATTTACCAGACCCACGCAGCTGCCTCGCGTGACCTGATGCGTGTGGGCGGCAAAGCGGTGGAAGGTGCCTATGTGGTGTCTGGCCCGGCGGTGATTGCCGAGCAGTTGCCTGACAGCCATCCGTCCAAAAAGGTCTCCATGGACTTTGTGCAGCAGTACGAAAAAGCTTACGGCCCGGCTTCACGCAACCAGTTCGCCGGGCACAGTTATGACGCGGTGCTGGTGCTGGAAAAAATTGTTCCCATGGCGCTGAAAAAAGGCAAACCCGGTACCAAGGAATTCCGTACCGCTTTGCGTGATGCCATGGAAACCATGGGCCGCACCGTGGTGTCACATGGCGTGCTGAACTGGACGCATGACAACCACTGGGGCTACACCAACGAGACCGGTGTGATGCTCAAGGTGGTGAATGGCGACTGGAAAGTCGAGTAAGCAGCCTCCTGCTCACACCTCTGCTTGTACGAGGTCAAAGGCTGCCCGGGAAGGGCCGCCTTTGGGGTGATTTCTATTTTTACTGGGCCCATCATGGACTTCTCAATTGCCAGCATTTTGCTGCTCGATGGCATCACCAACGGGGCGGTGTACGCCCTGCTGGGTTTGGCCACGGTGCTCGTGTTCTCTGTGACGCGGGTCATCTTTATTCCGCAGGGGGAGTTTGTCGCCTATGGCGCGTTGACCCTGGCCATCTTTCAGGCTGGCAAAGTGCCCGGCACGGTCTGGATGCTGCTGATCATGGCGGTGTTGGCGGCGGTGATGGATGTGCGTTTGAGCTGGCAACACACCGGTGACGTGCGGCGCGCGCTGAAAGCCGGTTTGATCACTTTGGCCGGGCCTCTGGTGGTTTCCCTTTTATCGATCTGGGCGGCTCCACACCAATTGCCGCTGCTGGTTCAAGCATTGTTGACGGTGGCCATCGTCACCTCGTTTGGGCCGCTGGTGTACCGGCTGGCCTTCCAGTCGCTGGCCGATGCCAGTTCGCTGGTGCTGTTGATTGTGTCGGTGGGGGTGCACTTTGCCATGACTGGCCTGGGCCTGCTGTTTTTTGGGGCAGAGGGCTTTCGCAACCCCTCGTTCTGGGATGAACGCATGGAGTTTGGTGGCTTGGCCCTTACTGGGCAGGCGCTGATCATCATGCTGACCTCTGTGGCGCTGATTGTCTTGCTGTACCAGTTTTTCAGCCGCACGCTGTACGGCAAGGCCTTGCAGGCCACGGCGGTGAACCGGCTGGGTGCACGCTTGATGGGTATCTCCACCCATGGTGCCGGGCAAGCCACCTTTGCCATGGCCGCCCTGATTGGTGCGCTGTCGGGGCTGTTGATTGGCCCAACCACCACGGTGTTTTACGACTCCGGCTTTCTGATTGGTCTCAAAGGCTTTGTGGCGGCGGTGATGGGTGGTTTGCAGAGTTATCCGCTGGCCGCGCTGGGTGCGCTGTTTGTGGGCCTGGTGGAGTCTTTTGGTTCATTCTGGGCCAGCGCGTTCAAAGAGGTGATTGTGTTCACCCTGGTGCTGCCCATTCTGCTCTGGCGCTCGGTCGCTGGCGGCCATTCCGAGGAACATTGAGATGTCTTTTCCCTCCACACTTCAACACTGGGCGCACGATGCCAAGATTCAGCGCGTGCTGGTGGTGGCTTGCATGCTGTTGTATGCGGTGTCCCCCGTGCCTGATTTCTGGATTACCCAGCTCAACTACATTGCGCTCTACAGCCTGGTGATTCTGGGCCTGGTGCTGCTCACCGGTATTGGTGGACTGACCTCGTTTGGTCAGGCGGCGTTTGTCGGCATCGGGGCTTATACCAGCGCTTATCTGACCGTCCACATGGGCTGGTCACCCTGGCTGACGGTGTTTGCCGGTCTGTTCATTACCGGCATCAGTGCGCTGGTGGTGGGCTGGATTACCTTGCGTATGTCGGGCCACTACCTGCCGCTGGCCACTATTGCCTGGGGTTTGTCGCTGTATTACCTGATGGGTAATCTGGATGCACTGGGCAAATACGACGGCATTCTGGGTGTGCCCGCGCTGACCGTTTGGGGCTGGGACATCAGCCGGGGGCGCAGCTTCTTTGTGCTGGCCTGGGGCATGGTGCTGTTGGGCGCGTTTGCGTTGCTGAATCTGATGGATTCGCGTACCGGCCGCGCCATCAAGGCCATGCGTGCGAGTACGCTGATGGCCGAAGCCATGGGCGTGGACACCTTGCGCCACAAGGTGGGCATCTTTTTGATTGCGGCGCTGTTTGCCAGTCTCTCTGGCTGGTTGTTTGCGCACTTTCAGCGCACGGTGAACCCTTCGCCGTTTGGCCTGAAGATGGGTATTGAGTACCTGTTCATGACGGTACTCGGCGGTGCCGGTTATGTCTGGGGAGCCATCAGCGGTGCAGTCATGACCAAGCTGCTGGAAGACGAGCTGCAGGTGCTGCTGCCCAAGTTGTTGGGTACCAGCGGCAGCTACGAGGTGATTGTGTTTGGCATTGTGCTGGTGCTGGTGCTGAAATATCTGCCTGACGGTGTCTGGTCACTGGTTGGGCGCTGGTTACCCAAGCCCCGTCGGGTGGAAGATTGGCACAAGGCGGCTCCTTTGCCTGAGCGTGTCAAACCGGCTCTGGGTGATCTGGTACTGGAAGTCAAGGACATTCGCAAGCAGTTTGGTGGCCTGATTGCCGTCAAAGACATTGGCTTTTCCATCCAGGCCGGGCAGATCGTCGGCCTGATTGGTCCCAACGGCGCGGGCAAGTCCACCACCTTTAACCTGATCACCGGCGTGTTGGGCCTGACCTCGGGTGTGGTGAAGTTTCGGGGCCAAACTATCAGCGGTTTGTCTTCGCGTGAGATTGCCCAGCGGGGTATGAGCCGCACCTTTCAGCACGTCAAGATGATTCCTGAAATGACCGTGCTGGAAAACGTGGCGCTGGGTGCACAACTGCGCGGCAAGAAAGGTGCAATCTCCAGCATGTTGCGTCTGGATCGTGCCGAAGAACAAAGTCTACTGCGTGAAGCGGCGCGCCAACTGCAACGTATTGGCATGGGCCATGTGATGCACGAGCTGGCAGGCAACCTGGCGATGGGCCCACAGCGCCTGCTGGAAATTGCCCGCGCCCTGTGCAGCGACCCGGCCCTGCTGCTGCTGGATGAGCCCGCCGCCGGTCTGCGCCACAAGGAAAAACAAGCCCTGGCCGCCGTGCTGCGCCAGCTGCGCAGCGAGGGCATGAGCATCTTGCTGGTGGAGCACGACATGGACCTGGTGATGGACGTGACCGACCACATTGTGGTAATGGAGTTTGGCACCCTGCTGATGCAGGGCACGCCGGAAGAAGTACAGCAAAGCCCGAAGGTACGTGCAGCGTACCTGGGCGTGGAACATTGAAAGTCACACCATGAATCAACCTGTTTTAACCGTCAAAGGCTTGCGCGCTGGTTATGGCCGCGCCGAAGTTCTGCATGGTATTGACCTGCAAGCCCCCAAGGGCAGCGTGATCACGGTGATTGGGCCCAATGGGGCAGGCAAATCCACCTTTCTGAATGCCTTGATGGGTGTGCTGCCCGCGCAAGGCCAGATTGAATTTGAGGGGCAGCCGATCAATGTGCTGTCGCTGGAAGAGCGTGTCATGCTGGGTATTGCCCTGGTGCCGGAAAAACGCGAGTTGTTTGGCAGCATGAGTGTGGAAGACAACCTGGTACTGGGGGCGTTTCGTCAGGTGCGACTGAACAACCCCAAGTGGCGTGATCAACTGGACGTGGTCTACCAGCTTTTCCCACGCCTGCAAGAGCGTTGCAAACAGGCCTCGGGGACTTTGTCGGGTGGGGAGCGTCAGATGCTGGCGGTGGGCCGGGCCATGATGTCGCGCCCCACGCTGCTGATGCTGGACGAACCCAGTCTGGGTCTGGCCCCGCTGGTGGTGAAGGAGATTTTTCGCACCATTGATGCCTTGCGCCAAACCGGCGTGACTACCTTGCTGGTCGAGCAAAACGCCCGTGCGGCACTGGAGACGGCCGACTACGGCTACGTGCTGGAAATGGGTGAAATCGCATTGAGTGGCCCGGCCAAGGATCTGGCCACCGATCCGCGTGTGATCGATACCTACCTGGGCGCGGCGCGCAAAAAAAACACCGGTGGCGATGGAGCCCCTACCCATTTCAGCAGCCAGAAGACAGGCACATCCTCCGAATGACACGAATCCGCTGAAAGATTCAGTTGCTCAATACAACAGATTTCAAAGACTGTGCACCGTCAATAACGATGACTTTTACCTTGGAGACACCATGAAAATTGCAAACTTAGTTACCTTAACCGGACTGGTCTTTACCAGTGCTGTTTATGCGCAGAGCGCCACCATCTACGGCATGATGGACGTTGGCATTGAGTCCCTGAACAATGTTGCCGCTGCGGGTGGCAGCCTCACGCGTATGCCGTCCAACACCGGCATCATTCCATCGCGCCTGGGCTTTCGTGGCAAGGAAGACCTGGGGGGTGGCTTGAGCGCCATCTACACACTGGAGATGGGCTTTGCACCAGACACCGGCGCGTCAGGGCAGGGCGGTCGCCTGTTTGGTCGCCAGTCCACCGTGGGTTTCAGTGGTGATTGGGGTGCGGTCACGCTGGGGCGCCAATGGACCATGTTGTTCTGGTCTGTTCTGGATTCGGACATTGTTGGCCCTGCGGTCTATGGTATTGGTTCTTTGGACAACTACATTCCCAACTCACGTATTGACAACTCGATTGCATACAAAGGCAAGTTTGGCAATGTCACGGTGGGCGGCACCTACAGTTTGGGCCGTGATACCGTGACTGGGGGCAACCCTGCGGCGACCGGTTGTGCCGGTGAAAACGGTGCCGATGCGCAGGCTTGCCGTGAATGGTCGGCCATGGTCAAGTACGACACCCCAAGCTGGGGCGCTGCTTTGGCCTATGACGCGATCAATGGTGGTGCAGGCTCCTGGGCTGCGGCAAACCTGACCACCAGTGCCCAAACCGATGGCCGTTTGATGGTGAATGGTTATATGAAGTTGTCCAGCATGAAAGTGGCGGCAGGCCTGATTCGTCGCAACAACGATGGCAGTGTGATCAAACCCAAGAGCGATCTTTGGTACTTTGGTGCGTCCTACCCACTCACGGCGGCCTGGACGCTCGACGGCACCTATGCCAAGTTGAGCTACAAGGATGTCAGTAACTACGATGCCAGCTTGCTGGCAGTGCGTGCGCTGTACAAAATGTCCAAGCACACCACTCTTTATGCCCAGATGGGTTCGATCCAGAACGACAGTCTGTCGGCCGTGTCCGTCAGTGGTGGCGCAGCAGGTAGCAATCCAGTGGCGGGTGGAAGCCAGACGGGCATGATGTTCGGCGTGAACCACACATTCTGAGCACAAGGCGTTTGACATGAACTATCAGCCCACTTTGTCCGACTTTCACTTTATTCTGCACGAGGTGCTTCAAGCACCGGCCCGGTTGCAGGTGTTGCCCACTTTCACCGAGGTGGATGCTGACCTGATGCGCCAGGTGCTGGATGAAGCCGGTAAATTTGTCGGTGAAGTCATTGCACCCCTGAGTCGCACCGGCGACGAAGTGGGCTGTCAGTTTGCCAATGGCCAAGTGACCACCCCGCCTGGTTTCAAGGAGGCTTACCAGGCTTTCTGGCAGGCAGGTTGGCCCGCTTTGGCCTGTGCTCCTGAGGACGGTGGCCAGGGTTTGCCTGGCGTTCTTGAAGCCGTTTTGTATGAAATGCTGAGTGCCGCCAACCACGGTTGGACCATGGCGCCAGGCTTGTTGCATGGTGCTTACGAATGTATCAAACACCATGCCAGCGATGAACTCAAGGCGCGTTACCTGGAAAAAGTTGCCACCGGGGAATGGCTGGCCACCATGTGCCTGACCGAACCCCATGCGGGCAGCGACCTGGGACTGGTACGCACCCGAGCTGTGCCACAAACGGACGGCAGTTACCACTTAAGTGGTACCAAAATTTTTATCTCAGGGGCTGAGCATGACCTGAGCGACAACATCATCCACCTGGTGTTGGCACGCCTGCCGGATGCTCCCCCCGGCCCCAAAGGCCTGTCACTGTTTCTGGCACCCAAATACATGCCCAATGGCGCACGCAACCCGGCGCTGTGTGAGCGTATTGAAGAAAAAATGGGTTTACACGGCAGCGCAACCTGCGTCATGCGTTTTGATGAGGCTACTGGCTGGATAGTTGGGACACCTGGGCGTGGTTTGAATGCCATGTTTGTCATGATGAATGCCGCCCGGCTGCACGTGGCGCTGCAAGGGATTGGTTTGCTTGATGCTGCCTGGCAAAAGGCCCATGCCTACGCCCAGGAGCGCCGTCAGATGCGTGCTCCGGGGCGTGACAAATCCAGCATGGAGGCCAGCCTGATCATTGAGCACCCGGCCATGCGTCGTATTCTGGACACCCAGCGCGCCTGGATTGACGGGGGCCGTGTGTTGGCCTACACCACGGCACTGGAACTTGACATCATCAAACATCACCCTGAAAGCGAACCCAGGATCAGGGCAGAGCGCTGGTGCAGTCTGGTGACACCGGTGCTCAAAGCGGCCTGGACGGAGCAGGCCTTCAAGGGCAGCAGTGAATGCATGCAGGTTTTTGGCGGCCATGGTTATGTGCGTGAATGGGGGATTGAGCAGATCGTGCGGGATTCACGTGTGAGCATGATCTACGAGGGCACCAACGAAATCCAGGCGATTGACTTGCTGGTACGCAAGGTGTTGCCTGATGGTGGGGCAGGGTTAACTACCTTGCTGCAGGAGCTTTCCGACAAGCTGGTGGGTACGGATGTTGCTGCCGAGACCTTCAAAACACAGGTCACGGTGTTGTGTGCGCTGACCGGCAAGCTGGTACAGGCCAGTGCGCTGGATCAACAGTTGCCGTACTGGGTGGCAGACGACTACCTGCGCGCCGTAGCCGTGACCTTGTTGGCATGGGCCTGGGTACAAATCCGGCAGACACCTACAGGTGATACCTCAGGCCCAGAGTCAGCCCGCTGGCAGCACCCTGAGGCAGCGCTGCAGCACTGGATACTGCCAGAGTTTGCCATGCGCGTGCAGATCATCTCAGCCAGGCTCCCATAGTTCGGTATGCTCGGGTGATTTTCTGGTCGAATCTTATGGATGAAAAAGTCACCACACCGTTTGTTGAAAAAGTCAACACCCGCTATCTTGAAACCCTGGTGGGCTACAACGCCCGCCGGGCAGCTTTGGTCATCATCAGCGAGTTCATGGAGCGCATGGCGATCTATGACCTGCGGACGGTGGATTTTTCGGTGCTCTCGCTGATCACCCACAACCCTGGCATCACCTCACGGCAGCTCTGCAACACCCTGGGTATCCAGGCACCGAATCTGGTTGGCATGGTGAATACACTGGAAAAACGTGACCTGATCAAGCGTCTGCAGCATCCTCATGATGGTCGCGCCATGGGTTTGTATCTGACAGAAGTGGGCGAAAAAATGATGCGTAATGCCGAAAAAACGGCGGTTCAGCTGGAGCAGCAGGCCACATCCAAATTGTCTGTTGAAGAACGCAAAACCCTGATGAAGCTGCTGAAGAAGATTTACAAGTAGTCAAGCGGCAAGGCCAAGTGTTGCCAACCAGGGGTGCGATGCGTTGACGTGCTGACGCACTTGGGTTCAGAGTCTGCACACTCCAAAGCACAAACAGTGCGTCATCATCCCCTCACGCCTTCACAATCTTCCCCACCGTTTGCCGAATCAGCGCCAGCGTGGTCTGCTGGGTCAGGGTAGCTGGGCGTAGCGAGCTGGTGGCCAGCGATACCTTGGTGCGCAGCAAGGGCTCATGGATGGCTTGTACGGTGAATGCCGAGGGCCGGATCGAGTTGGCTACTGCGTGGCGTGACAGCACCGCGCACCCGGCACCGTCGGCCACCAGATCCAGAATGGCAGATACACCGTCAATCTCCAATGCAATCTTCAGCCGACAACCCAGGTTGGCCATTTCGGACTCCACATGCATGCGAATGGCGTTGGGGCGGCTGGGAATCACCAATGGCAGTTGTGATACGGCCTGCAGGGTCACAGGGCCGGGCGGCGGATCTTCCGGCAGTCCGGGTGGACGGCGGCGTACCAGCACCAGATCCTCTTCCAGCAGCGGCGCAATTTCGGTTTCGGCGGTTGGCTGCGCGTTGTACAGCACGGCAATGTCCAGCCGTCCGGCCACCAGCGACTCCTGCATGGCTACCGACAGGCCTTCACTGATGGAAATGGTGGCATCGGGCAACTCGGCCCGAAAAGCCCGTGTCAGCGGCACGGTGAGAATACGCGCCAGACTGGGTGGCAGCCCCACCGCCACGCGCCCGGCCAGCGAGCCACGGATACGGCCCAGTTCCTCCCGCGCACGCTCCACCTGGTGCAGGATGCCGCGGCCATGCGCCAGCAGCAACTTGCCTGCCTCGGTGGGCAGGGCCCCGCGGCCATTACGTGTCAGCAGGTTTTGCCGTAGCTCCACCTCCAGCAGGCGCACCTGACGGCTCAGGGCAGGCTGGGCCACGTCCAGCGCAATGGCGGCACGGGTAAAACTGCCGAGTTCGGCCACGCGCACAAAGTATTCGAGTTGTTTCAGGTCCATGGTGGTCATTGGGAATAACTAGGCGGCCATTATGCCTATTTGAAATAACTGCTAGTGCCCGGTGGTGCTTTCCCCACGCATGGGCAAAACCCAGAATTGGGGTCATGCAAAACTCTGCCCTTCCCCCTGTTGCGCCGCCCACCGGCATCTCGTCCATGGCCACGCGCCTGTTGCTGGCCGACCTTACCCAGGCCTATGCCGAGCGCAGCGGCCAGACCGTGGCCATCGAATCGGTCGGCGGGGTGGATGCGGCCAGGCGGGTGCAAGCCGGGGAGGCCTTTGACCTGGTCATTCTGGCCTCGGATGCCATGGCCAAACTGGTCGCCGCAGGCCATTTGCGTGCTGACAGCCTGACCCCGCTGGTGTTTTCCGGTGTCGATGTGGCGGTGCCGGAAGGCAGCCCGGTGCCCGACATCAGCAGCGAAGAGGCGGTGCGCCAGGCCGTGCTGGCCGCGCCCACGCTGGGCTATTCCACTGGCCCCAGTGGTGTGGCGCTGGCCAAGCTGTTTGAGCGCTGGGGCATTGCCGAGTTGATCCAACCCCGCATCGTCACCGCACCACCCGGCGTGCCAGTGGGCAGTCTGGTGGCCAAGGGGGAGGTGGCGCTGGGCTTTCAGCAGCTCAGCGAACTGATCCACCAGCCCGGCATCACCATCGTTGGCCCGCTGCCGCCAGAGATCCAGATCACCACCACCTTTTCAGCCGCCATGACCACCGGCTGCACCCGGCCGACTGAGGTGCAAGCGCTGCTGGAGTTCATGGCCTCACCGGCGACGGCACAGGCCAAGAAGCGCCAGGGCATGGATCCTGTTTGATATGAATTTAATAGCTGCTTGCGCATGTTTTACCTGGGCTAGAGGCCTAAAACACTTATAAATGGAGTCACCATGAGCCTTTCTATCCGTACCCAAGTCGCCATCATTGGTGCCGGGCCATCCGGCCTGCTGCTGGGCCAGTTGCTGCACAAGGCCGGCATTGACGCGGTGATCGTCGAGCGTGTCTCGGGCGACTATGTGCTGGGCCGCATCCGCGCTGGTGTGCTGGAGCAGGTGACGATGGACTTGCTGGATGAAGCCGGTGTCGGCGCACGCATGCACCGCGAAGGCCTGGTGCATGGCGGCTTTGACATGCTCTACGGCGGCCAGCGCCACCGCATCGACATGAACGCGCTGACCGGCGGCAAAAACGTCATGGTCTACGGCCAGACCGAAGTCACGCATGATTTGATGGACGCCCGCGCTGCGGCTGGTCTGCCCACCTATTACGAAGCGGCTGAGGTGCAGGTGTTTGACTTTGACACCGCTCACCCGCGTGTCACTTTCACCCACCAGGGCAAAGCTGTGACCTTGGACTGTGATTTCATCGCCGGATGCGATGGCTTTCACGGCGTGTGCCGCGCCAGCGTGCCGCGCAAGTCGATTCAAGAATTCGAGAAGGTTTACCCCTTTGGCTGGCTCGGCCTGCTGTCCGACACGCCGCCGGTGCATGACGAGCTGATCTACGTGAACAGCCCGCGTGGTTTTGCCCTGTGCTCCCAGCGCAGCAAAACCCGCAGCCGCTACTATCTGCAAGTGCCGCTGACCGACCGCCTGCAAGACTGGACCGACGATGCCTTCTGGCAAGAGCTGCGCCTGCGCCTGGATGCCGAAGCCGCCGCCCAGTTGGTCACCGGACCGTCGCTGGAGAAAAGCATTGCCCCGCTGCGCAGCTTTGTTACCGAGCCGATGCGCTTTGGCCGCCTGTTCCTGGCCGGTGACGCGGCCCACATCGTGCCGCCCACCGGGGCCAAGGGCCTGAACTTGGCCGCCACCGACGTGAAGTACCTCTGCAATGCGCTGGTGGACTTTTACCAAAACCGCAGCGAGGAGGGCATCGACACGTATTCGGCCCGCTGCCTGCGCCGCATCTGGAAGGCCGAGCGCTTCTCGTGGTGGTTCACCTCGCTGATGCACCGCTTCCCGGACGACGGCCCGATCACCGCCAAGTTTCAAGAGGCCGAGCTGGACTACCTGATCCATTCCCACGCCGGTTCCTTGTCGATTGCCGAAAACTACGTGGGCCTGCCGCTCGATTTTGCTGAGCTGGTGCGCTGAATACTATTACTTTAATAGCTTCTTGCGCTTGATTGATAAGGGCTAGAGGCTTAAAACACTTATAAAAGGAGTTTAACCATGATCATCGACTGCCACGGCCACTACACCACGGCCCCCAAGGCGCTGGAAACGTGGCGCAACCAGCAAATTGCGGGCATCAAAGACCCCGCCGTCATGCCCAAAGTAGCTGACCTCAAAATCAGCGACGACGAGCTGCGCGAGACCATTGAGAGCAACCAGCTGCGCCTGATGAAAGAGCGCGGCAGCGACCTGACCCTGTTCAGCCCACGCGCCAGCTTCATGGCGCACCACATTGGCGACTTCAACGTGTCGAGCACCTGGGCGGCCATCTGCAACGAGCTGTGTTACCGCGTCAGCCAACTCTTTCCCGAGAACTTTGTCCCGGTGGCCATGCTGCCGCAAAGCCCCGGCGTCGATCCCGCCACCTGCATCCCCGAGCTGGAAAAGTGCGTCAAGGAATATGGCGCGGTCGGCATCAACCTGAACCCCGATCCATCCGGCGGCCACTGGACTTCACCACCCTTGAGTGACAAGCACTGGTACCCGATTTACGAGAAGATGGTGGAGTACGACCTGCCCGCCATGATTCACGTCAGCACCAGTTGCAACGCCTGCTTTCACACCACCGGCGCACACTACCTGAACGCCGACACCACCGCCTTCATGCAGTGCCTGACCAGCGACTTGTTCAAGGAATTCCCCACGCTCAAGTTCCTGATCCCACATGGCGGCGGTGCCGTGCCTTACCACTGGGGCCGCTTCCGTGGCCTGGCGCAAGAGCTGAAAAAACCGCTGCTGCAAGAGCATTTGCTGAACAACATCTACTTCGACACCTGCGTCTACCACCAGCCCGGCATTGACTTGCTCAACACCGTGATCCCGGTGAAAAACGTGCTGTTTGCCAGCGAGATGATCGGCGCGGTGCGCGGTATCGACCCCGAAACCGGTAACTATTACGACGACACCAAACGCTACATCGAGGCCAGCAAAATCCTCAGTGACGCAGACCGTCAACAAATCTATGAAGGCAACGCCCGCCGCGTGTTCCCACGGCTGGATGCCTTGTTGAAAACAAAGGAAGTGAAATGAACAACCTCGGAATCGTCAAACGCAACATCAATCGCGCCGACAAGGCTGCAGTAGAAAAACTCTCGCGCTTCGGCGTGGCCACCATCCACGAGGCCATGGGCCGCGTCGGCCTGATGAAGCCCTACATGCGCCCGATCTACAACGATGCCCGCATCTGCGGCACAGCCGTCACCGTGCTGCTGCAACCCGGCGACAACTGGATGATGCACGTGGCCGCTGAGCAGTTGCAGCCCGGTGACGTGGCTGTGGCTGCCTGCACCACCGACAACACCGACGGCTTTTTTGGCGACCTGCTGGCTACCTCGTTCCAGGCGCGTGGTGCGGTCGGCCTGATCATTGACGGCGGCGTGCGCGACGTGAAAGACCTCACCGAGATGAAGTTCCCGGTGTTCTCCAAAGCCATCCACGCCAAAGGCACTATTAAGGCCACGCTGGGCTCGGTCAACGTGCCGGTGGTCTGCGCCGGAGCCCAGGTCAACCCCGGCGACGTGGTCATTGCCGACATCGACGGCGTGGTCGTTGTGCCCGCAGCCATTGCCCAAAAAGTGGCCGATGCCGCAGAAGCCCGCGAAGCCAACGAAGGTGACAAACGCGCCATCTTCGCCTCTGGCGTGCTGGGGCTGGACTACTACAAGATGCGTGAAGGCCTGGCCAAAGCGGGTCTGCGCTATATAGATTGAAGCGCTCTGCCCAGGTGTTACCTGGGCTAGAGCACTAAATGCCATGAAGCCCCATTCTGCGGGGCATCCCCAAGCTGCAAATTCATAACGCTAAACCCATGCAAACCATCCCCCAACACTGGCACATCGGCCTGGTCGGCTACGGCGAAGTGGGTCGCATCCTGGCCGAAGACCTGCGCGCCCAAGGTGTCGCCGTCAGTGCTTACGACATCAAGCTCGACAACCCCGCCACCGCCACCCCCCTGCAAGCCCACGCCACACAACACGGCGTGCAACTGGCCACCAGCAGTGCCGCGCTGGCCGCTCAAGTTGACTTCATCATCAGCGCCGTCACTGCCAGCCAAACCGTATTGGTAGCCCAGGCTTGCGCGCCTGCGCTGCAGATAGGCGCCTACTTTCTGGATTTCAACTCCGCATCGCCCGGTGCCAAACAGCGCGCCGCCAGCCTGATCGACGGGGCAGGGGGCCGCTACGTCGAAGGCGCAGTCATGACCAGCGTGCCACCCTACCGCATCAAGGTGCCGCTGCTGCTGGGCGGTGGCTTTGCCGCCGAGCTGGCCCCACTCATCAACAGCCTGGGCTTTGCCGCCAAAGTTGCCAGTGAAAAATTGGGCGTGGCCAGCGCCACCAAGATGTGCCGCAGCGTCATGATCAAGGGCCTGGAGGCCATGGTGATCGAGAGCTTCACCACCGCCCGCCACTACGGCGTGGAAGACGCAGTCATCGCCAGCCTGTATGAAACCTTCCCCGGCATCGACTGGGAAAAACAGGCCGCCTACTTCTTCCAGCGCGTCATCGAACACGGCCGCCGCCGCAGCGAAGAAGTGCGCGAAGTGGCCGAGACCGTGCGTGATGCCGGCCTGACCCCCTGGTCGGCCAGCGGCACGGCCGAGCGCCAGGCCTGGGTGGCCGACGGCGCTGACCAGGGCTGGTTTGGTGAAAAGGGCACGTCCGAATTTGCCCGCAGCGCGGACTGGCGGGTGGAGGCGGATCGGATGCTGGCTCAGGTGAGAGCGCGCCCTTTGACTCCGTAGGCATCCGCGAGACTCCTGCCAATCAAACGGGATGTTTCTTGCTGCGTGTCGCTGCTGGGGCCTCCCACGGATTGACGATGCTCACTCCGGTGGGCTTGAAATCAGCGACGTTGCGAGTGACCACCGTCATGCCATGCACAAGGGCAGTTGCTGCGATGAGTGCATCGCGTTCGCCGCGCTTATCGGGTACATGCAAGCGGGCGCAGCGTTGTGCCACGGCGGTATCTACTGGCAGCGTGCGCCCGGAAAACTCAGGCAACACGTGCTGCTCTAGCCACGCTCGCAACATGGCCCCTTGGGTGGCATCTTTTCGCTCAATCGACAAAACGCCAAGCTCCAGTTCCATGATGGTGATGGCAGACACAAAGAGGTCAGCGGCATCAACGCTTTGCGTCCATGCCGCAAAGTTCAAATCGGCCTTGCCAAGCCGCACCTTGCGCAGTTCGGACACTACGTTGGTATCAAGTACAAACATCATGAGAAATCAGCCGGCTGGGCTTCGATGGTCACGCGCGGCGGATCAAATTCGATGTCGGCCATACCCGGCATCGCCAGTGCATCGGCAATGTTGCGCCGCTGCTTGGTGAGCCGCTGATAGTCCGCAAAGCTCATCAGCACATGAGCCGGTCGGCCTCGATCCGTGATGAACACCGGCCCGTTATTGGCAGCCCGCTTGGCCTCGCTGGCCCCTTGGTTGAACTCGCGGCTGGTTAAGGTGGTGATGGTCATGGCGACACCTCGTATGTTTGAATAATGTAGGTATGTTACTACATCAACAGGGTGTCTGTTATTGTCCAGGTGCAGGCTGTTTGTGCTTGCTTAAAAGCCCACCCGAAGTGCGGCTGTATGGCCCGATTCAACTTGCTGCACTGGCGCTTGCACCGCGCTTGAAGTTGTCATCATTCTTGCTAAACGCCAGGGCATCGTCCAGCAAGCCGGTCAGCCGCAGCAGGTGTTCTGGCCGATCCAGCATGATCGTGTCTCCCGCACCAATTTCCAGTTTTGAGCGCTTGATCTCGATGCGGTGCGCGTCGGTCAGAGGCATGCAAAAGGCGACGGACGACCGCTTTTTGTCACCCCAGTAGCGCACCATCCAGCGGTTGCTTTTACCTTGGTAGAGCACGGTAAAGTAGCTCTCGGTGTCTTTGCCGTGTAAATCTTCGTCCGGTAATAACTCCTGGCAAATCTCAAGCACCCGGCGCTCATTGGCGGTAGTGATAATTTTTGAGTTGGTGGGATCGATGGTGGGCGCAGCGGGATCGATCAATACAACTGGAGCGATCTGTGGCGGCTCCTCAGGTGTCGGTGTCGAAAGCGAGCTGGTCACCATGTCGCTGATCGCCTTAGCCAGGGCCTGTTTCATGATGGGCTGCACGCCTTCGATGAATTTGGCGGTGAAGGTCCGTTGGATGTTGGCGCGGCCCGCGATGTACTTCACAAAATCGGCATCACACTCGCGCAACACGGTGGTAATGGAAGCCTTGAATGCGTTGAGGTAAATGTTTTCCTCGGCCAGTGCACGCAAGGCTTCGGGCTGGAATTTATCGTGATGAAATTGGGCCAATTGGTGAGAGGCATCCTGGGGCGATCCATCAAACTTGATCGTCAGAAACGGCTCACTGTCCATGATATTTTTATTCACCAAGTCGGTGAAGAAGCGCCATTCGCGCCCGTTTGTGATAGCACCCACGGTCACTTCAGGGGTCGCATTGTAATAACGCGACAGTTGCGGGCAGTGGTTGTTCAAGTTGGCTGAATAGCCCTTGGCCTCGATAAACATGACTGGTACGTTGTTGCAAAACAGCGCCTAGTCCACCCGCTCACCCACTTTGACCCCTGGAAAGTCTGATGCGTGCTCGGCCCTGACTTTGGTAGGGTCATAAGGGTTGAAGCCCAAAATCTCCAGCAGGGGCAGTATCAGCGCCTGCTTGGTGGTCTCTTCTGTGGTGCAGTGCTCGCCCACTTTCTTGACGTGATCGATGTGCTTGGCGACTTTGGCTATGAAATCGTGCATGTTTTCTCCTTGTAAAAATTGCCTTGTTGCCTATGCTGGCTGACTATCCTCCATTATGGGGGTGTTCAACCGCCGCCTGAACGGCAAGACTGTGCCGGGGCCTCGGTTTTGCTGCTGGCATTTGCCAAGTCTTGGCTCGCCAGCAAACCAGCCAGCACCACCCGGCGGTCAGGGCCTCGCTCAAAACTACCCAGCAGCTCCGCAATGCTGGCGCGGTCTCCCCGCGTCAAAGTAGATGTTGCCCCCAACTTACAGATGATCTGTATCCAAACGACCTGACCGAGCAGACTGAGATTGGATTGGTCAACCGCCTCAGGCTGCGACCGAGTGTGCAGACAGGCTGACCTGCAGCCGTTCGCGCACGGCTCGAAATATGGCTGCCAGGTTGTCCATGCTGGGGTTGCCGGTAGGTGACAACATCCTGTGCAAACTCTTGCTGGGCTTGGAGGTCAGTGTTGCGAGTTGCTCGAAGCCGATGGTGGCATTCACCAAGTCACGCAGAATCAGGCGTGCTGTCTCTGGCTCGCCGTTGAGGAACAGAGTCGCGGCCTCATCCAACAGGGCCTGCGCAAATGATGCGTCGCTTTGGACACGCTGGATGACGGTTTCTTTGAAATTTCTGGTCAGTGCCATTGCATTTACCCCTTGTGCTTGCTGATTGATTTTGCAGTCATTGCCTTTTTGCGTGACTTGTACTCGGCCAACAGTTCCTTGGCTTTATCGATGTCTCGTTGCTGGCCACGCTTGGTGCCGCCGCCAAACAGAACGATGAGCGTTTCGCCATCTTTGGCGAGGTAGATTCGGTAACCGGGTCCCCAGTCGATGATGTATTCACCCAGGCCGTCAAACCACTTGATGCTGGAGGTATTGCCCAATTCCATACGAAGTTTGGCAACGGTCACTTTGGCTGCAGCCTGCGATGACAGGCTATCAAACCATTGTTTGTAAGGGTTGGATGCATCCTCACGGATGTACTCTTCGACTTTGATTGCCATGATTAATGGTAACACATGTGTTACTTTTGATGCGAAAACGATCTTGATGCAGGTGGCCCCGTCAGCCCCGCCCCAACCCCCGGCATATTTCAGGCACCGCCCGGTACAAGCACGAGTAGTGCGACAGCCCGCTGAAGCTTGGGGTTGCGGCTGCGCCCGGTATCGCCGAGGCCAGGTAGTGCGCCATTTGCGGCGGCGACCAGTTGTCCGCATCACCATGCCAGAGGTGTGTGGGCGCGGCAATGTCGGCCAGTATGGCGCTCCACGGCTGCACATAGGCCTCAACGTCTCTCACATAGCCCCGCACGCGGCCCCAAAAGCATGAGCGCAATATGGGGGTGATGCGGGCCTGAAACTCAGGGTCGGCGGCCAGGGCCTTGTCAGCACCTGCGGCACTGGCAAACAGCAGGCGAAACAAGGCTTTAGGGGCCAGCCAGGCGAGCAAGCTTTGCCAGTACGACAACAACATGAACAACGCCGGCGCAGCCTTGGCCAGCCGGAACACCTGTTGGCCCGCCATGGCTGGCAGAAAGTTCCCTGCCTCCAAAGGCGCTGCCGCAGACACCAGGTGCAGGCTTCTGACCCCGTTGGGCATGTACCGACAAGTTTGAAGGGCGATGAACGTACCGATGGAAAACCCAATGAAATCGACGGGTTGTTCGCCAGATGCTTTGGCAATTTCTTCCGCCAGAAACCGGTAATACGCCTCACCGGTGAGGGCGGCAGGGATCGCAAACCGGTCAAGGCAAAGCACCGTCAAACCGTGTTTTTGGGCTTCCAGGTCGAAGAGCTGACCTTCCTCCGGCGCACCGGGGGCACCGTGGAAATAGACGACCAGCTTGCCGTGGGTAGAACCAAATTGACGAGGTTTCAGGGGGGCAACTTCCATGCTGAGTATTCACTTCAATCAAGTTGGACTGAACCGCCTGCTCAGACGGTCGCGGTAGGGGGGCTTAAAAGCACTTCCCAGTGGGTTGAAATGGATCATAACCACGCAAGAGAGGGGGCCTTTGCCGCTCCTCGTTTTCGCACGCTTGGCCGTGGAATTTCTCTCGATTCTTGTGAATGCTCCAAGCTATCCCATCCCGGCATACCAGCTAGCCGCTTATGCACATAGTCAAGGTTGAGCTGGCTGCTGACAATGCAGCCAACACAACTTCTTCCCTGGCACGAGCACCCCATGAGCAAACCAACTTCAGGTGATTTCACCAAAACCGCAGGCTGGCTGGACTGGTACAGCGGCCCGAGCAAGCCGCGTTTCCAGTTGCCCGCAGGCGCGGTGGACGCGCATTGCCATGTGTTCGGCCCAGGCGCTGAATTCCCCTACGCGCCAGAGCGCAAGTACACGCCTTGTGATGCGTCCAAGGCCCAGCTGTTTGCGCTGCGCGACCACCTGGGGTTTGAGAAAAACGTCATCGTGCAGGCCACCTGCCACGGGGCGGATAACCGTGCGCTGGTGGATGCGTTGCAGAGCAGCAAGGGCAAGGCGCGCGGCGTGGCCACCGTCAAGCGCAGCGTGAGCGATGCCGAAATCCAGGCCATGCACGATGCCGGTGTGCGTGGTGTGCGCTTCAACTTTGTCAAACGCCTGGTGGACTTCACACCCAAGGACGAGCTGATGGAGATTGCCGCGCGTATCAAGGCCTGGGGCTGGCATGTGGTGATCTACTTTGAGGCGGTGGACTTGCCCGAGCTGTGGGACTTTTTCACCGCGCTGCCGACCACCGTGGTGGTCGATCACATGGGCCGGCCTGATGTGGCGCTGCCGGTGGACGGGCCGCAGTTTGCACTGTTCCAGAAGTTCATGCGGGAACACAGCAATGTGTGGAGCAAAGTAAGCTGCCCCGAACGCCTGAGCGTGACCGGCCCCAAGGCATTGGACGGTGAGCAAAACGCCTACCAAGACGTGATTCCGTTTGCCAAGGCCATTGTTGAAGAGTTCCCCGACCGCGTGCTGTGGGGCACCGACTGGCCGCACCCGAACCTGAAGGATCACATGCCCGACGACGGCCTGCTGGTGGACTTCATCCCGCACATTGCGCCCACGGCTGAATTGCAGCGTAAGCTGCTGGTCGATAACCCGAATCGTTTGTACTGGAATTCATAGCAGCTTGCGCAGGTCATACCTGGGCTAGAGGCACTTTTTACCTAAAACACCATGGCACTCGACAAACCCTACAAAGACATCCCCGGCACCATCATTTTTGATGCCGATCAAAGCCGCAAGGGCTACTGGCTCAACCAGTTTTGCATGAGCCTGATGAAGGCCAACAACCGCGAGCGCTTCAAGCTGGATCAGCGTGCCTATCTGGACGAGTGGCCGATGAGCGAAGAGCAAAAGCAGGCCGTGCTCGACATGGACCTGAACCGCGCCATGCAGCTTGGCGGCAACATCTACTTTCTGGCCAAGATCGGCGCCACCCATGGCCTGAGCTTTCAGCAGATGGCAGGCAGCATGACCGGCATGAGCGAGGAAGAATACCGCGCCATGATGCTCGCCGGTGGCCGCTCCATTGAAGGCAACCGCCACCTGGGCGAAGACGGCAGCGCCCAGCCGCAACACCAACCGCAAGGCCAGGCTGGCCGGAAAGTTTCCTGATCATGGCCCGTATCACCGCATCTGTTTACACCTCCCACGTGCCCGCCATCGGCGCGGCCATCGACCTGGGCAAGACGCAAGAGCCGTACTGGCAGCCGCTGTTCAAGGGCTACGAGTTTTCCAAACAGTGGATGAAGGACAACAAGCCCGACGTGATCTTTCTGGTCTACAACGACCACGCCACCGCCTTCAGCCTGGACATGATCCCCACCTTTGCCATCGGCACGGCAGCCGAATTCACGCCTGCGGACGAGGGTTTTGGCCCGCGCCCGGTGCCCAAGGTCATCGGCCACCCGGACTTGGCATCGCACATCGCCCACTCGGTGATTCAGCAAGATTTCGACCTGACCATCGTCAACAAGATGGAGGTGGATCACGGCCTGACCGTGCCGCTCTCTTTGATGTGTGGTGAGCCGGATGCCTGGCCGTGCCCGGTGATTCCGTTTGCCGTCAACGTGGTGCAATACCCCGTGCCCAGCGGCCAGCGCTGCTTTAACCTGGGCCAGGCCATCCGCAAAGCGGTGGAGAGTTACGACGAAGACCTCAACGTGCACATCTGGGGCACTGGCGGCATGAGCCACCAGTTGCAAGGTGCCCGCGCTGGCCTGATCAACCGCGAGTGGGACAACGCCTGGCTGGATAAGATGATCAGCCATCCTGCTATTTGTGCGCAAACCCCTCACATTGAATATGTACGAGAGGCGGGCAGTGAAGGCGTGGAGCTGGTGATGTGGCTGATTGCCCGGGGTGCTATGCAAGATGTAGCTGACAGCGCACGTTCTGTCAGCGTTAGACACCGTTTTTATCATGTACCGGCAAGCAACACCGCAGTCGGACACCTTATCCTGGAGAATTCCTGAAATGAGCAAAACCATCAAAGTGGCGCTAGCCGGTGCTGGCGCTTTCGGCATCAAACACCTGGACGGCATCAAGAACATCGACGGTGTTGAAGTCGTCTCCCTCATCAGCCGTGACCTGGATAAAACCCGTGAAGTGGCTGCCAAATACGGCATTGACCACGTCACCACCGACCTGGCGGACAGCCTGGCGCTGAAAGAAGTCGATGCGGTCATCTTGTGCACCCCCACCCAAATGCACGCCAGCCAGACCCTGGCCTGCCTGAAGGCAGGCAAACACGTGCAGGTGGAAATTCCGCTGTGCGATGTGCTCACCGACGGCGAAGAAGTCGTGCAAGTCGCGGCCAAGAGCGGCCTGGTCGCCATGTGCGGCCACACCCGCCGCTTCAACCCCAGCCACCAGTACGTGCACAAAAAAATCACGGCGGGTGAATTCAATATCCAGCAAATGGATGTGCAGACCTACTTCTTCCGCCGCACCAACATGAACGCGCTGGGCCAAGCCCGCAGTTGGACCGATCACCTGCTGTGGCACCACGCTGCGCACACGGTCGATTTGTTCGCCTACCAGTGCGGCAGCCTCATCGTGAAAGCCAACGCCATCCAGGGCCCGATCCACCCGACGCTGGGCATTGCCATGGACATGAGCATCCAGCTCAAGGCCGCCAATGGCGCGATTTGTACGCTGAGTCTGAGCTTCAATAACGACGGCCCGCTGGGCACCTTCTTTCGCTACATCGGCGACAGCGCCACCTACATTGCGCGGTATGACGACTTGTTCAATGGCAAGGAAGAAAAAATCGACGTGTCCCAGGTGGACGTGAGCATGAACGGCATCGAACTGCAAGACCGCGAGTTTTTTGCAGCGATCAAGGAGGGCAGGGAACCCAACAGCTCAGTGGCGAGTGTGCTGCCTTGCTACCAGGTGCTGCATGGGTTGGAGTTGCAGTTGAAGGAGTAGAGCTTGGGTTGATCGCCATTGAGGGGCGGTTGGTAATGGGTATGGGGGTATGGGAATTGACAGTGGCGTGCCGCCAACATTCAGCATCCGCCGATTCGACACCGAGTGATCTGGCGCGTGGTTGATTGCTCGCAACGCCCAGCGATGGACGATTGAGCTTTTACAATGCCCTAAAAAAGGGGGGTTTGTGGATATAGACCGTGCCTACCGTTGCACCATTGTCAGTGTGCAGTTGCTTGACAAAAATACCCGTAGTGCGATGGCTGCGCTGTATCTTGCCGTCTACGAAGCGACCAGCGCAACAGTTTTTGAGCAGGACTTGTCCAGTAAAGACGAGGTTTTGCTGCTGCATTTCAATGCGCAATTGGTGGGCTTCACCACA
The DNA here is from genome assembly GCF_019973615.1 of Rhodoferax lithotrophicus. Taxonomy (GTDB): domain Bacteria; phylum Pseudomonadota; class Gammaproteobacteria; order Burkholderiales; family Burkholderiaceae_C; genus Rhodoferax; species Rhodoferax lithotrophicus. The sequence continues at coordinate 2,381,152 of NZ_AP024238.1, forward strand.
CTCAAGGTCTATCCCTGTCTTTGGCGCGGAAATTTTATTCAAGTGCTCTATTCGGGCGACACGGTGGTAGACCGTCTGCACTGGGGCCAGCACGCGCTGTCATTTGCCTGGGTTCGGCACTTGGGGCAGATCAAGCGACGACACCCCGAGCAGCGTCTGGTTTGGTTTTTGCTGGTGAAGGGGCACCGGACTTATCGCTATCTTCACGTTTTTGCGCGGCATTTTTATCCCGAAAAGGTGCCAGTTACAGACGACATCTCTGACTTGGCAATACATCTGGCTCAAGAGCAGTTTCCCAGCGACTACAACCCACAAAGCGGTGTTGTTGAATTCACCCCTTCACGTGGGCAATTGCGGCATGAGCTTGCCGAGCCTCGGGTCGATGAGTTGGGGCGGCCGGGGGTTGACTTTTTCTTGCAAAAAAATCCTGGCTTTCGGCAAGGGCACGAGTTGGTTTGTGTTTGCGATGTTGATGAGAGCAACATGAAGCCTTTAACATTGAGGCTGTTTCGCCAAGGATGTCATGCCTGATCTGGACGCTGTACAGAAGAAGCCTGAGCTCAATGACATTGCATGGTTACAAGCCATGTTGGCCCGGAACACGCGCACGGCCTATTTAAAAGCCTACGGCGCACCGCAGGATCTGGCTGCATTTCGCCAGCAGGTGCCATTGACGAGTTATGAAGAGTTGCAAGCTCAGTGGCTGCCCCGAGTGCTTGCTGGTGAGCCCAGCGTACTCTTTGACGGCCTGCCTTGTGCCTACGAGCGTACCGGTGGCAGCAGTGGTGGAGCCAAGCTGATTCCCTTTTCTACTTGGGGCCTGCTTGACTTTCAGGCAGCCATCAATCCCTGGCTTGGCAGTGTGGTGTCTACCCGCAGCATCACGGGTCTTGTCTATCTGGCGACCAGTCCGGCAACTAGGAAATCAGAGCACATCAACGGCATCCCGGTAGGTTTACCTGATGGGGCGTACCTTGGTGAGCAATGGGGTCGATGGATCGCGCAGCGCAGTGCCGTTCCCCTTGCACTGATGGCAGAGCCTAGTGTGGATGTGTGGCGAGAAAAGACCCTTGCGAGTTTGCGAGCAGCCCATGATCTGGAGATGATTTCCATATGGAGCCCTACCTTCTTTCTGCGCTTGTTGGATGATTTGCCAGCGGCCGACAAGTTGTGGCCCAAGCTTAAGCTCATCAGTTGTTGGGCGTCCGCTGAATCGAGTGGACCTGCAGCGGAACTGCAAGCGCGGTTAAGCCACGCACAACTTCAACCCAAAGGACTGCTTTCTACCGAGTGTGTAGTGACCGTCCCGGATGAGCCGGATCTGCCCGTACTTACCCACCATGGTTTTTTTGAGTTTGAAAACCCACAGGGTCTTTTTTTGAGAGATGAACTCATCCCGGGCACAAGTTACACCGTCATTGCCACAACAGCGAGCGGCCTGTACCGTTACCGAACTGGGGATATGGTTTTGTGCAAGGGGTATACCGAGTCAAAGCAACCCATATTGGAATTTCAAGGGCGAAGTGGTATTGCGTCTGACTTGGTGGGTGAGAAATTGACAGAAGCTTTTGTCAGTGAAGCATTGCGCGGTATCCGTGGATTCCGGTTCTTGACTCCCATACGGCAAGCCTCTTGCTATGTGCTTGTGACAGACGAAGATGCTGTTGTAGATTTGACTGACATAGAAGCCCGTTTGTGTGTCAATCCGCAATACGCCTATGCACGTGCCTTGGGACAACTCAAGCCGCTGCAGCACCGACCGGTTCGCCAGTTATATGACCGCTATGTGTCGACTCAAGTCGACCGGGGTGTGCGACTCGCAGACGTAAAACCTGTTGCTCTGATACCCAATTTTTCCTGGATCGATTAGGAGTTCCTAAGAGTGAAAATTGCATTGATTTCCCCCAAAGGGCCTTTGTACCGGCATCGTGCCGGGATTTTCGGGAAGTCGCTTCGGTATCAGCCATTAACCTTGACCACCCTGGCCGCTTTGGTGCCAGAAGAACTCCATGCTGAAGTGATGTTGTTTGACGAGGGCATCCAAGACGTTCCCAGTGACCTTGAGGCAGATTTGATCGGTTTAACCGTGATTACCGGTACCGCCAGACGTACCTATGAATTGGCGGATCAATACCGTGCCCAAGGCAAGACGGTTGTTTTGGGCGGGCCGCATGTGACATTGGTACCGCAAGAGGCCGCGGCACATGCGGATGCCATCGTGACCGGCTACGCGGAAGATACTTGGCCGCAGTTGTTGCGCGATTTTTCGGCAGGCTGTTTGCAAGCCTTGTATTGCCAAGCCCCAGACTTTTCTCTGGATAGACCGGATATGCCATTCGCCCGGCGGGATATGTTTGATTCCAAGCAGTACCTCACACAAGCGGTTTTTGAGGCGACGCGCTCTTGTGCGCACGACTGTGAATTCTGTGTCGCACCAAGTGCCTGGGGGAGAAAACAGTTTCAAAAACCGGTATCTTGGGTGATTGATGACATACGACGCGTTGGGGCAAAACGCATTTTGTTCGTTGATTTGAACTTGGTGTCTGACCGGCAATACGCCCGAGAGCTTTTTACTGCGCTCATCCCTTTGAAGATTCGATGGTTTGGTCTGTCTACCGTACTCATTGCGCATGACCCAGAATTGTTGGAGCTCATCGCCCGTTCGGGCTGTCGTGGCTTGCTTTTGGGGCTGGAAACGCTGGACAAAGGGGGCTTGAGTGATGCGCGCAAGAAGTTCAACGGCTCGGTGGATTACGCCGGTCTTATTGGGGACTTACACGCCTTGGACATTGCTGTTCAGGGCTGTTTCGTTTTCGGTCTAGACCATGACACCACTGATGTGTTTGATGAGACGGTTCAGTTTGCCATTGACACGGGGATTGATTTACCCCGTTTTGCCCTGTTGACCCCTTTCCCGGGGACACCGCTGCACCACCGGCTGAAGGAGCAGAACCGCTTGCTTACGCTGGATTGGGAGTTGTACGACGGGCAGCATGTGGTGTTTCAGCCTATGAATATGTCGCCTCAGGAACTCGCTACGGGTCACGAGCGTGCCTGGAAGGCAGTGTACCGGCCTTCGGCCATCGTTCGCCGCTTGTGGAAAGCGCGTGCCTGGGAGCCGCTGGCCATTGGAGCCAACTTGGGCTATAGGTTCTACGCGCATAACCTGCATCGTTTCTACAACTGTGATTGGCATTTGTCGTCGGTGGGTACGCCGATCAATTTGCCAAGCATGGTGCCGATTAAAACCAAAAGCAATACCGTATGCGGCTGACCCTGGTGCATCCGGCCATTGGTCATCGTTTGGGTGAGCGCTACATTCGCAGTTGGCAGATGGAGTCTTTGCCGATTGCGGCGCTGGCTGGCTTGACACCGTCTGATATCGAGTTGACTTTTTATGACGACCGAATGGAGAAGATTCCATTTGATGAGCCCACTGATGCGGTCGCCATACCGGTTGAGACCTACACCGCGGCGCGAGCCTACCAAATCGCCAGTGAGTACCGCCGTCGTCGCGTGCCGGTGGTCATGGGCGGTTTTCATGCGACGCTGATGCCCGATGAGGTATCTCGGTATGCCGAAGGCGTGGTCACTGGCGAGGCTGAAGCGGTCTGGTCAGAGGTGATTGATGATCTTCGGCATGGTCGGTTGCAACGGCGGTACCACGGTGAGCAGCGTCATCTGGCGCAAATCCGCGTAGATCGACGGCTATTTCAAGGCAAGCGTTACCTGCCGATTGGTTTGATTGAAACCGGGCGTGGTTGCAAGTTTCCGTGCGAGTTCTGTGCGATACAGACTTTTTTCTCGCGCACCTACCGCTCCAGGCCCGTGGAAGATGTAGTGGCTGAAGTTGCTGCCATCAAACACGAAAAGAAGTTGTTCTTTTTTGTGGATGACAACTTTGCCGGTGATATGAAGGCCGGACGTGCCTTGCTTGCAGAATTGGCTAAACAAAAAGTTCGCTGGATTACCCAGATGAGCATCAATGCAGCGCATGACGAAGACTTCTTGCAACAGATGCGCCAGGCAGGCTGTTGTGGCGTGCTGATTGGTTTCGAGAGTCTCGATGAAGCCAATTTGCGTTTGATGAACAAACGTTTTAATACCATGGGGGGTGGCTATCGGCAGGCGCTGGCGAATTTGCGCCGACACGGGTTGTTTGTGTATGGCACCTTTGTTTTTGGCTACGAGCACGATACGCTGACATCATTTGATCAGGCCGTGGACTTTGCGAGTGAGGAGGGCATGTACATTGCCGCCTTCAACCATCTCACCCCTTTTCCTGGAACACCTTTGTATCAGCGCCTTCAAACCGAAGGGCGCTTGCGTTATGACGCGTGGTGGCTTGATCCGGCTTATCGCTACAACGAGTTGCCGTTTCTACCCAAAGCCATGAGTCCACAGGATGTCACGCTAGGCTGTGTTGCGGCACGCAAGCGTTTTTATGGATGGCCGAATATTCTGCGCCGCAGTCTTCACCATTGGCGTGATTCTTTTGTGTTGCGCAATTTTTTTCTTGTCAATGCGATGCACCGTAACGAGATCAGTTTGCGCAACGGTTACCCCCTGGGTGACGAAGCCTGGAGCGGCTCTTTGCTGGAAGCGCAATGACTGAGTTTCGCATCGCCACCACCAAAGACGATGCCGTACTGCGGCAATTGTTAAGAGAAAACGGTATGCCTTCCTGGGTGGAGATGAGCATGGAACGTGAGCCCTCCTACTTTGCGGCGCACCATATGTATGGGCATGACTGGGCAGTGCTTGCGCTAGAGAATGGCCGTCCCTTTGGGATGTACTCTGCAGCAGCGGTTCCGCTGCATGTCAACGGCAAGGCCATCAGTGCAGGGTATCTTGGTGGGCTGCGTGTGCACTCTTCTGAGCGTCAGAGAATTCGCCATCTGCGTAATGGCTACGCCTCAATTCGTGAGCTTGCCCCTGTGTTGCCAGAGTTGCCGTGGTGGTTTACCGTGATTGCCGAAGAAAATACCCGAGCCAGGCGCGTCCTGGAAGCTGGCTTAAAGGGAATGCCCAGGTACCAACCGCTGGGTGATTTGACGACTTACGCAATCTCTACGGCAAGAGCTCGGCACCATGGTTTGTGGCGACCTGCGCAGGTGGATGATGTGGCCGCAATGCTGGCATTTCACGCACGGCACGCCCCACATGCCCAATTGACGCCGGTCTTGTCTGCAAGCTTAGTGGAACGCATTGGGCTTCACTGTTTTTGGCTTCACTGTGAGGGCACCAAAATAGTCGCCATGGCTGCCCTGTGGGATCAGCGCCTCTTCAAGCAAGTGGTGGCGCAGAGTTATCACCGGTATTTGCGTTGGGGCTTGCCCTTGTACAACCGCTTCGCGCATTTAACGCACCGGGTGGTTTTGCCTTTGCCTGGTCAGGCTTTAGCCCAATCATTTATCGCATTTTTTGCTATGCAGCCATCGGTTCAAGAGCGCTTGGATTTTGTTCGCAACCTGTTGTCTGATTTGCTTTCCCATTGCCAGACACCAGTGGCTGCGCTGGGCCTAAGGTCTGGGCACCCTTTGATACCTGTAGTAAGCAGCTTCAAGCCGCTGTCCTACTGCGCCAAGGTTTATGCCGTTGAGTTTGACTCGGCAGCACAACTGGATGGCCGCCCTGTGCAGCCAGAAGTGGCTTTGTTATGAAGCTCACACTGATACGCCCGAATCTGGGCGACTACCGTTCATCGGACGCGATGCCTCCCTTGGCCTTGGGTATTCTGGCGGCACGTGCACCAGGCTGGGAGATAAGTTTTTTTGATGAAAAGGTGGAAGTTCTTCCCACGGATGACGCACCTGATCTTGTGGCCTTGAGCGTCGAAACCTTTACCGCACGTCGGGCCTATGCCGTAGCGGATGCGTATCGGCAGCGTGGTGTGCCGGTGGTGATGGGCGGATACCACCCGACATTCTTGCCAGACGAAGCCTTGGAGCATGCTGACGCGGTAGTGATTGGCGATGCGGAGGGCGCGTGGGAACGTTTGCTTGATGATTTTTTGCACCGTCGACTGCAACCCAGGTACAGGGGTGACCGCACCGCACCTCTTGGTGACTATCGGGTAAGTCGTGAAATATTCTGGGGCAAACGCTACGCTCCGGTTGAGTTGGTGCAATACGGAAGAGGGTGCCGTTTTGCCTGTGACTTTTGTTCCATCCACAGCTTTTATGGCAACAGTGTGCGCGTTCGACCGCTCCACGGTTTGCTGGTGGAGATTGAGGCACTGCCTTCGCAGCGACTTCTGTTTTTTGTCGATGACAACCTCTTTTCCAATGAAGCAGATTTGCTGGCATTGCTTGACGCGATGCGCCCCCTGAAACGTCGTTGGTCTTGTCAAATCAGCATCGATGTCGCCCGTAATCCACGATTGTTGGATCGCATGGCTGAAGCCGGGTGTCGGTTTGTACTGATTGGTTTTGAGTCTTTGCACCCGGACAATCTCAAGCAAATGGCCAAGCCCTGGAACAAGGTGAGCGGCGCGTACCGTGATGTCGTGCGGTCCTTGCATGCACGGGGAATAGGTATCTACGGTACTTTTGTCTTCGGCTATGACGCCGACACATCGGACACCATTGAGCGGACGGTGGATTTTGCGCTGGAGGCCCAGCTCGAAATTGCCAACTTCAACGCGCTGACGCCGACGCCTGGATCTGCTCTCTATGACCGACTTTTGGACGAAGGGCGGTTGATTTCTCCAACGTGGTGGCTGGATCCGGCGTATCGCTATGGAGATTCTATTTTTGAGCCTCGGGGCATGAGTGCTTCTGAACTGGCTGAAGGGGTTTTTGCCGCCCGGAAGCGCTTTTATAGCTGGCGTTCTATTGCCAGTCGAGCCATGTTGAGCGAAGCATCGTTCTCTGCATTTCGCATGACGATGACTCTGGTTGCCAACGTCATTTCTCGGCGGGAAATATTTAAGAAGCACAATCGTCTGCTGGGCGAGTGAATCAGAAAGCACCATGAAAGTCACCTTCATCAAACCCAATATTGGCCGCATGGAACACAGTCTCTATGTGGATCAAGGTCGTATGGAGCCACTGATGCTGGCGGTGCTGGCGGGGTTGACGCCGCCGGATGTCGAATGTGTGATGTATGACGATCGGATGGAAGATATTCCCTACGATGAAGCCACCGATCTGGTTGCCATCACGGTGGAGACCTACACCGCAAGACGAGCCTATGAGATTTCTGCCCAGTACCGTGCTCGGGGTGTTCTTGTCATCTTGGGTGGCATGCATGTGACCTTGTTACCAGAGGAGGCAGTCGCGCATGCGGACAGCATTTTTCTGGGTGATGCGGAGACTGCGTGGGCTCAAGTCGTTGAAGACGCGCGGCGCCACCGGTTGCAGTCACGTTACAACGGCCCGCCTGGCGTGGCGCAAATTGGCGGTGTGATGCCGCGTCGTGATTTATTCAAGGGCAAGGGTTACCTGCCCATGACCTTGATGCAGTACATCCGAGGATGTCGCTTCGCGTGTCGATTTTGCGCGGTTAGCCAATACTTCGATCACAAGCATTATGTTCGGGCAATTGATGATGTGCTACGAGAGATAGAAGCGCAGGATCGCCGCTTTATTTTTTTCATTGACGACAATATTGCGAGTGATCAAAAGGCTTTGGCTGATTTGTGTCGGGAGCTTATTCCCATGAAAGTCAGTTGGATCAGCCAAGCCAGTCTGGACATCACACGCAATTTGCCCTTGATGGATTTGCTGCAAAGATCTGGTAATTGGGGCAATGTCATGGGGTTTGAGTCGATCACCGCTGACAGCTTGCGGGAAACGCGCAAGTCGCCCAATATTCCCGGGTTTGCGGGCTACCAGGATCAGGTGCGCATTCTGCGAGAGCACGGCATGCAAAGCTGGGCCGCATTCACACTCGGTTATGACCACGATACACCTGAGTCCATCGCAGCTACGGTGGACTTTGCGTTGGCGAGCAAGTTCACCTTTGCGGCGTACAACATCCTCATGCCCTATCCCAATACCCCGCTGTATCGCAAGTTGCAGGAAGAAGGTCGGCTCCTGTATGACGGCAAGTGGTGGTTGCACCCGGAGTACCGCTTTAACAGTGCCGCGTACATTCCAAAGCGCATGAGCCCCGATGAGCTCACAGCGGCGTGCCATGATGCACGCACCCGGTTTAATAGTTTTCCGTCATTGCTACGCAGGTTTGCAGACCCCAAAACCCATTTGCGATCCGCTGCACGCATGGGCGCATATTGGTACTACACACTGATATTTCGTAAAGAGCTTTACAAAAAACATGGCATGCGTTTTGGAATGCATTGATTTGATTTTGAAATGAAATTTTTGCTCTCTGTCTATCCCTATCTGGCACCTTTGGTTTTGGCACCATTGGCATGGTGGTTGTGGTCAGACGAATACGGGGGAGATTCCAAACTTGTATTGATCGTTTGGGGTTTGCCGATTTTGTGGTCTTACATCGTCCCGGCCATTGGCACCAATGTGTTGAAGGTCTGGGAGTTCGATGTACGTTGGCGTCTTGGGCGTTTTCGACCACAGCACGGGTTTGTGTTTGGTTCGGCCACTGCCATGCTGGCTTGGCTGGTACATGGTTCGGCGGCACAGAGTTTGACGGACAGTCTGCGTCAAGCATTTGTCCTGGCCTCAGTGCTTGGGTTTTGGAATTTGCTCTATGACATCAAGGTGCTGGAGCTTGGTATCTTGCGAGTGTACAACCAGCCTTGGGCTGACGGAAAAGGGGAGGCCGCAGTTGCCATGGACTATGCGCCCTGGTTCTTTGCTGGATTTGGTGCTGTCTACGGTTTGGTCATTGGCTTGGTCGAGCAGTACTCGACATGGCTCAGTACCTGGTTTCGCACTGGTGCGGTGTTGTCGGTAGCACTGGTTTTGGCCTGTGCGGTGCCCACCTTGGGGTACATGGCGCGCTCCAGGCGACTCTATGGGCATGCCGGCACACGCCCGATTCAACCGGTCAACATCAACCATGTCGATGGAGAGTTGCCATGACACGGTGGTTGACTCCTGAGCACATCAATGAATTGTCGGCTGACCCCAAGCAGTGCTCCCAGATGGACATGCCTTTGCAGCTTGATTTGTCCAAGCCCTATGTCCCGGAGGATTACACCCAGCTTTACTACACACCGGTTTATGCAAGCTTGAGTCGCGAACAGCGCTTGCACTACAACCAACTCTCTGCCTTGCGCATCAATGAATACATCATGATGCTGGAAGCAGATTTGATTGAGCGACTTCTTCCGCCTCTGCTGCATCATCCTCAAGTGGCAGGTGACAAAGCTTTGCTACTGGCATTGAACACGATGATGCATGAGGAACAGCGTCACTTTCGCGGGTTTGCTGCGCTAAACCGTGCTTGTCGCCCCGATTTGTACCCGCCTGGAGCTGATCGTTTCTTTTCGGTGCTGCCCTGGTGGACCCAGGCCATGTTTGGTGTGGTGGGCCTGCTGTCCGCACACTTGCCTTTTGCGTTGTGGTTTTTGATGGCGATGGAAGAGTCTTCTAAAACTCTGGCCAAGGACATGGTTGTCAGGCCCGCAACTGAGACACTGGGCGTGTTGGATCAAGCATTTGTTCGTGTGCATCATGAGCATCTGAAGGATGAAACCAGACACCTGCACATTGATGCCATCCTGATTGAACGATGTCTTGAGCGACGGTGGGAGACTGCCAACGCGTGGTTGTTCAAGCGTATGTTGGTAGGTGTGGTGCGGCCAACTCGCGGTGGTTCCGGTGTGAAAGTGATTCATCAATTGGTACGGGACTTACCCGAGCTCGCATGCAGGCAAGATGAGATGGTCGATGCGCTCCTGGCTCTAAGGAACAATAGGGCCTTTCAGGTAAGTTTGTTTAATCGACGCATCATGCCGACGGCATTTCGTGTATTTGATCGATGCCATGCGTTGGCAAATCTGGGTGAGGAGATGGCAGGTTATGACCGACGATAAAGAACTGGAAAAACCAGATCGATTCTCACTGTTGCTGAACATTCTGCCGTTTGCACATCTTTCTGCGGGAGGTGGACTCATGTTTGCCGGGTTGGATACGGGAGGCCAGCGCGTGGCCTTTGTTTTGGCCTGGATTTACCTGCTCCCGCCACTGGTTGCTCGGTGCACCTTAGCCGTATACGGGACTCCGGCGGGTCAGCTCACACAAGATACACGTGGTTATCGTGTGTGGTGGTTTTTGACCCAATGTCAAACGCTTTTTAATCGCTTGCCGTGGCTGGAGGAAGTGTTGCGCCTGGTGCCAGGCCTCTATGCCTTCTGGATAGGGCTATGGGGTGGACACCTGAGTCCCTTCGCCTACGTGGGGCCAGGTGTGGTGATCACTGATCGCTACTTGGTTCATGTGGAGCGTGGGGCCGTGCTGGGATTCAAGAGTGCGTTGGCTGCCCATATGGTGATTCGTAACCAACAAGGGCGTTATGTGGTGGTGGTGGCTGCGCCGACGGTTGAAGCTGAGGCGATTTTGGGGGGCTATGCGGGTTTGGGGCCTGGGGCCATTCTGCGTGCCGGTCACCTGCTACCCAGCGGGCGCCGTGTTGCGCCTTTTGGGGAATGGCCGCGTCGAAAATTTGAGTCAGAAGCAATATGAATTACCCGATTCCAGGTCATAGAAATCTGCTAATTGCCGTGAGCGCAGCGGCTGTGTCCATCGCTTGCCTGTGGGTTGCCAGTCACGCTGCGCACGGGTGGTGGATGCTGGTGGCTGCTGTCGTCTTTTCGTATACCAACAATACGCTTTTTTCATTGCACCACGAGGCTGCACATCGCGTGTTCCACCCGAATCCCAGAGTCAACGATGTGGCAGGTGTATTGCTGGCAGGCTTTTTTCCAACGATTTTTTCGATTCAACGAATCAGCCATTTAGGCCACCACCGGCGCAACCGCACCGATGAGGAGCTGTATGACTATTACCTGCCACATCAGTCATGGCTACTCAAAACCTACTGGATCTATTGTTTGCTGACAGGTTTTTACTGGGCCATCATCCCCGTTGCCGCACTGCTCTACGTGATATGGCCCTGGGCATTTCAATCCAAATGGTTCCAGGATGGCCCGGCCCGTTGGTGGGGGTTCAGACCTTTTGTATGCGATATCGCCCAAGCGCCTATTGCCCGTGTTTGGCTGGAAGGTGTGGTGTCTTTACTGTTGCAAATAGCCTTATTTGTTGTTTTTGACCTGAGTTTTGTGGGGTGGCTGGCGTGTTACTGGGCGTTCGGGTTGAACTGGAGTTCAGTGCAATACAGTGATCACGCGGGCAGTCCACGCGATGTGATTGAAGGTGCTTGGAATTTGCGATTCTGGCCCGTCGCCAGATGGCTGTTTTTGAACTACAACTTTCATTTGGCTCACCATCGTGAGCCCAGCGTGCCCTGGATTTACCTTCCAAAATTGGTACGCAGCACCGATGCGAATCATTCGTTTTGGTCAATTTATCTGAGACTTTGGCTGGGTGCACGAAAAGCCCCCATAGGTCCAGGTCCCAGCCCTTTACCCTAACGCCTACCCTCAAGAAAGGTTCCCTATGCGACGCATCTTTTTGGCAACTGCCATTGTCTTGCTTGGTGTTTTTTCAGGTTCGGTTCAAGCCGATGCTGAGAATGAACACATTGCTCTTCGTAAATTAAAAGACGATTTGGCCCAGGCGGTATCCAAACGTGACTTTGACGTTGCGCAAAAAGTTTTACATCAACCATTCATGGCGACTGTCGTTACGCAGGAGAGTTTCACAGATTTGGCGCATCTCAAAAGTTACTTTGATGGCTTGTTTACACGTAGCACCTTGCGTATCAAAGATTTGTCCATCACGCCTGTGGCAGATGATCTGTCGCAGATATACACCGGGACTTTTGCTTTGACAAAAGGGGCGACGACGGAGCATTATCAAATGGACGATGGACGCAACTTCGATTTAAAAGGTCGGTGGACGGCAGTTTCCATCAAGGAAGATGACGGCTCATGGAAGCTTCTGGTCTTTCATTCTGGGGTCAATTTTCTGGATAACCCTGTTTTGAATGCGATAGAAAAAAGTGTGATCTGGTTTGGCTTAGGGGGTGCAGGCGTTGGCTTGTTGTTCGGTTTCTTGGGCGGCTGGCTACTCAAGCGTCGTCAGTTACAGGCACACTGATCGGTATGGCACGTCGAATGGTGAGCGCCAAAATGAACCCGGCCATCACGTCGATGATGTGGTGCTGATGAACCAGCACGGTGGATATCATGAGGGTTGCCAGCCAGATCTGATATATCCGAGCTAGCCCAATACCCACCCGCTTGACGCATCCCAGAACGATAAGTGTTGCACCGGCGACATGCAGTGATGGGACGAGATTGAATGGCGTGTCAACACTGGCGATCAAACGAAATATTGGCTCGTGCAAGCCCGTGACGATTTCAGGGGAAAAGCCGATTTTGGTTGGTATGGAGATAAAGAAAATGCCTGCCACCAATATGGCCACAACCGACTGTCTGGAGAGTTGCTTCATATCGTGTTCGCTCATGTGAAGCAAGGGGAGTGCGTATAGCGAAAAGAGAGATAGGTAAGGCCAAATCATCCAAGGTATCAAGGGAATGCTTTTTTCCCACTCAAAGTGCAGGTGAACGGATCGGTCTGGCAACTGCGTAAGTAGATGTCCTGAGCCTACGTAGACTGGCAAGAAAACGGCTAGGAATATTCCCAAAAAACGCAGATAAGCTCGCCAGCGTTCTGGGTTGGATAAGCTCAAGTAGCCGTTACTCGCGTGGTGGGATGGCGTATCCATGACTTGGCTCATCTGGTTACGAGTTTTCTGGAGGGGTGGGGGATGTTGCGTCGAGACATCTGATTGCGTCTTTGCGCTGCAGTCCTCAGCCTCAATGCAGCATCGACCGATAGGCCACAGCAAACCGCCCAGCCAAGTCCGCCAGGCGTTTATCCAGCGTCCACAACTCAGCCCCCGGCGTGATGAGTGTGGATGCGAGCAAGGTCATGTCAACCAGCCCACAGCCCAGCCCATACAGCTTTTCGCGTTCGATGAAAGCCATGACCTCGCTCAGGCTCGCCTGCTTGCACGGCTGTAACAGGCCCAAGTAGCTCAGCGTCTGGGCACGTGGTGCCGGTGGTGTTCCGCAGGCGATTTCGGCAATGACCATGGGATGCGTGAGCGCAAGGTCTTGCCCGATCAGGTCAATCAACACATCGTTACTGTTTCGAAAGTGGTCTATCCACACCGAGGTGTCGATAAGCACGCTCATGACGCAGCGGGCTCTTCCCGGCGGCGCGGTACATCCTTTATTTCAGACTTCGAACCGCCTAAGGCGGCAAGACGCTTGGCCGCTTGCACGCGCACAAAAGTCTTGATGGCTTCCCGGAAAATGTCGGCCTTGTCCATATCCGGGTCGGCCACCTCCAGGGCTTTTTCGTAGAGGGTGTCGTCAATCGTGACTGTGGTACGCATTGGGAATTCTCCGCGTCAAATATGATGTAGATTCGTATCATACTTCTCATCTTTGGTAAGGTCGCGATGTGCTGCCACACCCGCCACTTCAACCACAGCCAGCAATATGATGGGCTGTTTCTTCGTACCTTGATGGTTGCGAAGATGCTTTGGACAGAGTCGTCTTTGAATTGTGTCTGCTGCTCTTGCAATTTTTGCAAGCCCCCCAAGATTTGAAGTCTTATCCATTTTGTGAGTGATCTCATGTCTGACCTGATTAGCAAACTGCAATGGCGTTATGCCACCAAAAAGATGAATCCTGCCAAAGTCGTTCCTCAGGAGAAAGTGGATCGTATTCTGGAAGCAGTGCGTCTGACGGCTTCCTCTAGTGGTCTGCAGCCGTATGAAGTTTTTGTTGTGACCAACAAAGATGTGCGTGAGAAGATCAAGCCCATCGCCTGGAACCAGGAGCAGATCACAGACTGCTCGCACTTGCTGGTTTTCGCTGCCTGGGACAACTACACCGCCGAGCGCATCAACATGATGTTTGACCTGGTCAACGAGCAACGCGGCTTCAAGAGCGAAGGCTGGGAAAACTACCGCCAGATGCTGCTCAGCACCTACGTGCCGCGCGATGCCGAGGTCAACTACCAGCACGCCGCACGCCAGGCCTACATCGGCTTGGGCACCGCCCTGATTGCCGCTGCCGAAGAGCAAGTTGATGCGACCCCCATGGAAGGCTTTGACCCCAAGGCGCTCGACGAAATCCTGAACCTCAAGGAACGTGGTCTGCGCAGTGTGGTGATCGTGCCGCTGGGTTACCGTGCGGATGAAGGCGACTGGCTGGTGAGCCTGCAAAAAGTGCGTCGTGACCGCGACAACTTTGTGACCGATGTGAAGTAATTCTGCTGGGTTGGTTTGAAATAAAAAGGGCTGGTGCAAACCGGCCCTTTTTGCTTATGAGCCATGCCTGGAGCGACCGCTGCAAGATGATTGTTGTGATGAATGGTCGCTTGTCCGAGATTTTTTTACGTGTTGCGTCGGCAACACCATGAAAACCGGGATGTTGCTGCCTGAAAATGAAGAGAATTGGCCGAATGAAGCCATCCATGCGGCAATACTGCTGCAACACTCAGGTGGGGAATATGGAATTTCTTGTTGTACCGCAGTCGCTGCCTTTTGTAGCTGCTGCCTTGTTGGTGCTGTTCATTGGCCTCACCGAGGCCGTCGCCGTGATGGCGGGGATGAGCGTCTCGGGCTGGCTGGACAATTGGTCACCTGATGGTCTGGACGGGGCCGCCGACTCCTGGTTGGGGTGGCTGCATGTTGGCAAAGCCCCTTTACTGGTATTGCTGGTGATTTTGTTGACGGCCTTTGCGCTGATCGGCTTGGTTCTGAATGCCATGAGCTTCAGTCTGTTTGGCATTTATCCCTTCCCTTTGTTGTCCGTGCCGCTGAGTCTGGTTGCAGCACTGCCTGTGGTGCATGTCTCTGGTGCGGTGATTGCCCGCCTCATTCCCCGCGACGAAACCTCTGCCGTGGCACTGGAGACACTGGTGGGTCAACTGGCGGTGGTGATCAACGGCACAGCGCGTGCCAACTATCCCGCTGAGGCCAAGTTGAAAACCGAGCAGGGTCAAACGTTGTATGTGCGTGTTGAACCCGAGCATGGTGAATTTAAGGCAGGGGATTCTGTGCTGCTCATCAAACAAATTTCCGGGACGCGGTTCCTCGCTATGGCCAATCCGCAGCCCGACATTCTTTAATCACAAGGAGGAACTGTATGGATCAATTATTGGGTTTGGGCGTGGTGGCGGCGGTTGTACTGGTTGGACTGCTGACCATTGGAATGATTTTTGCCCGCCTGTACCGCCGCTCATCCAAAGAGCTGGCGTTTGTGCGCACTGGCCTGGGCGGGCAAAAAGTGGTGATGGATGGTGGTGCGATCGTGCTGCCCATTTTTCATGAGTGCGTCAGCATCAACATGAACACACTCAAGCTGGAAGTCTCGCGCTCCGGTGCCGACAGTCTGATCACGCTGGATCGCCTGCGTGTGGATGCCGTGGCGGCATTTTTCGTGCGCGTCAGCCCCAGTGTGGACGGTGTGGCCAATGCCGCCCAAACCCTTGGCCAGCGCACCATGCATCCCGACTCCTTAAAAGAGCTAGTGGAAGACAAGTTTGTGGATGCACTGCGTGCCGCCGCGGTTTCCATGAGCATGCACCAGTTGCTGGACAAGCGCGGCGACTTCATCCAGGCGGTACAAAACGCGGTGTCTGAAGACTTGTTGAAAAACGGTCTGGAGTTGGAGTCGGTGAGCCTGACCCGCCTGGATCAAACCCCAATCAAATTCTTCGATGCACAAAACGCCTTTGATGCTGAAGGTCTGACCAAGCTCACGCAGCAAACCCAGCAACGCGCCAGGGAACGCAATGAGATTGAGCAGGATACTTCGGTGGCGATTGCCAAGAAGAATTTTGAGGCATCACAACTCAAGCTCAACATTGAAAAAGACCAGACCTTTGCCACCCTGCACCAGCAACAAGAAGTAGCCACGCGCAACGTGCAGCAAAAAGCCGAAATCGCCAGCATCACCGCGCAACGCGACCGCGAGGCCCAGCAGGCCCGCATTGATGCCGAGCGTCTGGTGCAGGAGGCCGATGTGGAGAAAAACCGCGCCATCCGCCAGCGTCAGATTGAGGCTGACCGCGATGTGCAAGTGACCAAGATCGAACAAGAAAAGCGCACCACCTTGGCCGATCAGGACAAGCTGATTTCCATTGCCGAGCGGTCTAAAGCGCAGTCCGAGGCTGAAACCCAGGCCAATGAAGCCCGAGCCCTGGCCGCACGCGCGGAAGAGCAAGTCAAGACCGCCCGCGAAGTGGCGGTAGCTGAGCGCGAAAAACAAATTGCCCTTGTTTCCGCCGAGCAGGCCGCGCAGCAACAAGCCATTGGTGTGCGCGTCTCGGCGGAAGCCGAAAAAGATGCGGCCCAAAACCTGGCCGAAGCCGTGAAGATCAAGGCAGAAGCACAACAGGTGCAATACCAGGTGGAGGCCAAAGGCATTGAAATGCGCAACGCCGCGCTCAACACCCTGGCCGCCGAGCAAATCGCCATGCAAGTCAAAATGCGTTTGCTCGAAGTGTTGCCGTCCATCATCGAAGCCTCGGTCAAACCGATGGAGAAAATCGACGGCATCAAGATCGTGCAGGTGGATGGGCTCAACCGTGGCAGTCATGGCGCATCAGGTACGGCCGGTGCGGCACCTGGCGGAGGCAATCTGGCCGAACAAGCCGTAGCTGCAGCCCTCACTTACCGCGCCCAGCAACCGATACTGGATGCCGTACTCAACGAAATTGGAATCAAGGGCGGTGACCTGAACGGACTCATTCAACCCCTGACGCGGGAGTTTCAAGCCGCGCAAACGGCCAGCGCATCAGGTAGCTGAACCTCTTGTTCTGCAGGAGTTACAGCACTTTTTTGTTGAAGGCCAAAAAAACTTCGTCTAACGCCCAGCCCATGGCGCGGTAAATGGACTGGGCGTTGTTGTTGGTACGGGCCGTGGTGAGGTCCAGACGAGCGACACCGTGGCTGCGGCCAAGTTCCTCTGCAGCTTGCAGCAAGCCCTTACCTACACCGAGCTTGCGAGCTTCGGGGGCGACGTACAGGTCATAGAGCGTGAAGATGGGCTGTGCAATAACCGAGCAATACGATGGGTACAGCTGGCAGAAACCCATGGCTTCACCTTGCTCATCCACTGCCAGCAAAATGTGCGATTCTTTACGGGCCATACGCTCGCCAATGAATGTGGTGGCCAATGCCAAGTCGGGTGCCTGTTCGTAGAACTGGCGGTAAGCGTCAAACAGGCGTGCGACAGCGGGAATGTCTTGCTCGGTGGCAAGGCGAATGGTGACTGCAGTGGTCAATGGAGAATCCTTTTGAAAAGTGCTTGCTCGGTGCCCGGAGGGTGAGTCGTTATTCTGACCGGATGCTGGGCGATGGTTCGGGCTTCACCGTATCCAGACAGATGTACGACTGGGTGCTGAGGATGTCGGGATGGCCATTGAGCTCATCCACCAGAAAACGGGTGAATTCGGCCATGTTGCGCGCACGCACTTTCACCAAAAAATCGACATCCCCCGTGATGCCATGGCAGGTGACCACGGCAGCGTGCAGTTGCAACAGATGTATCACCCGCTCACGGCTGCCCGTGGTGCCTTTGCGGATGGTGATGACCACCCAGGCGGCAATGTCAAACCCGAGACTGGCATCGTCAATCAAGGCGGTGTAGCCCTTGATCACGCCAGCCTCTTCCAGGCGGCGCACCCGGCGCAGGCATTGCGAGGGTGACAGCCCAATCTGCGATGCCAGTTCCAGGTTGCTTACCCGGCCATCTTGGCGTAGGGCTTCAATGATCTTGCTGTCGAGTGAGTCGATATCGATTTTTTCCATGTGAGGTGGTGGCGCAATTTAATTGCATGTTTATACCTTTTTATGCTTCAAATGAAAGCACATTGCGCCACCTCTTGCCTAGAATAAAAATTCCAACCACAACGAGGCTCTCACATGGCAGTCACTTTGGATACCGATTTTGTACGGCAGCAGTTCCCAGCCTTCCAGGAGCCCTCCCTGGCGGGGCAGGCTTTTTTTGACAATGCGGGGGGCTCCTATGCTTGCCAGCAAGTGATTGGGCGGCTGGATCAGTATTACCGGCAAACCAAGCTGCAGCCCTATGGCGTGCACCCCGCTTCACGCGCCGCCGGGCAGGCCATGGACAGCGCCCATGAGAGGCTGGCCGAGTACCTGGGGGTGCTGCCGCAAGAGGTGCACCTGGGGCCATCCACCTCGCAAAACACCTATGTGCTGGCGCAGGCCTTTGCCAAGCGGCTGCAAGCGGGGGATGAGATCATCGTCACCAACCAGGACCATGAAGCCAACAGCGGGGTCTGGCGGCGGTTGGCCAGCCAGGGCATCGTCATCAAGGAATGGCCCATCGACCCCGTCACCGGCCAGCTGCAGGTGGCAGCGCTTGAGCCCCTGCTGAGCCCGCGCACCAAGGTGGTGGCGTTTACCCATTGCTCCAACATCCTGGGGCAGATCAACCCGGTGGCCGAGGTTTGTGCCATGGCGCATGCGGTGGGGGCCAGAACCGTGGTGGATGGTGTGTCTTACGCCGGGCATGGGTTTGTGGATGTGCCGCAACTGGGGGCCGACATCTACCTGTTTTCGCTCTACAAAACCTTTGGCCCGCACCAGGGGCTGATGGTGATCCGCCAGGACACGGCGCAGTTCCTGGGCAACCAGGCGCACTATTTCAACGAGGCCTTCATCCACAAATGGTTTGTACCTGCCGGGCCGGACCACGCCCAGGTGGCGGCCAGCGCCGGGGTGGTGGACTACTTTGATGCACTCTACGCACACCACTTTCCAGCAGGTACGCCGGGGCAGAAAAAAAGCCATGCGGTGAGTGGCTTGCTGCGCTCGGCTGAGGTGGGCTTGCTGCAAAGGTTGCTGGATTTTTGCCAGCACGACCCGCGCGTGCGCTTGCTGGGGCCTGCCAACGTGGCTGAGCGGGCTGCTACCGTGTCGCTGATTCCCCAAAACCACTCGGTGGCAGAAGTCGCCCAGCGCCTGGCCGACAAGGGCATCATTTGCGGGGGCAGCCACTTCTACGCGGTGCGCTTGTTGCAGGCCATGGGGCTGGACCCGGATGCCGGTGTGTTGCGTCTGTCTTTTGTGCACTACACCAGCGAAGATGAGATGACGCAGTTGCTTGAGGCGCTGGATGCGGTGTTGTAGCGGTATATTTTGAACAAATGAGCATATAGCCCTTGTACCATCTGCACAAGAAGCTATATATTTGATAGCTATTTAAGACTTTATTCCTTGCGAATGTCTGCCAGCGCAGCATCTCCCTCAGCTTCGGTCAACCCCAGACTTTTCATGAAAAGGCTTGGGGATGTTGTGCTGGGGTAAATTGTCAGCTCTTTGCGCACGCGGGTAAGGCCGACGTACAAGGTGTTGAACTCCTCGGCCATATCCGCCGTGGGGTCGGGAAACTCGCCTTGGGCCAGATAGGGCAGCAGCACCGCGTCAAATTCCAGGCCCTTCACACTGGCAATGCTGGCCAGCAGCAGGGGTTCGGCTTTGCTGGCTTTTTGCTTCTGCTGTTTTTGCTCGGTGGCGTTCAGACTCTGGAACAGGTGGGCCGGGCTGTCAAAACGCTCAGCCATGTGGGAGAGCCAGCGCAAATTCGATTCAGCCTCCAGTCTGCGGCGCTGTGACACCAGGGCATCACCCAGCAGAGTCTGGATGTGCAGCGCTTTCAGCAGGGCGCTCAACATGTCCGGGCCACTTGGCTTGCGGATGATGTCCACCGCTGCCAGCAGGCGCTTCTGAATGCTGGCGGGCGCATTGCGCAGCACCTGATTCTCAAAAAACGAGGTCAAAAACAGCGGGTTGTCGGTGACGCTGCGGATCGCCGAGGCCAGCAAATCCTGTTGCGATTCATGCTCGCGGCCATCCACCACGATGCTGGAGCCTGAGAAAAACAGCAGCGCACGCATGACTTCTTCGCGGGTTTTGACTTCGGTGACGCTGCGCAGGTCGTCGGTGGCCACGGCCAGCAGGCCACGCACAAACAGCACCTCGGGCCGCAGCACGTAGCTTTTGAAACCGAGCGTCTCGTAGGGCATGCCGTCTTCGATCAGCGCGTTTTCAATCTGCACCGACTGGTGTGGGTGGCGCAGCAAAATCGCGCAACTGGCAGTCTTGGACTTGTGTTGAGCCCGAAAGGCTTCGGCATCGGCCAGCACTTGGGCGGCGCAGGCCTCTACGCTGTTGTAAGGTGAGAACCTGACCTGGCTGGGGTAGGGTGCTTTGGAGGCGTAGCGTTTGTTGGCGACTTTGCCGGCCAGCCGGGCCACGCTGGTGTTGAAGCGAAAGCTGTGGGTCAGCGGGTATCTGACGATGGCGTGGGTGCTCAGCTCGGCCAGTTCGTCGCGCATGAAGCGGGCATCGGCCCCGTTGGCTTTGTGAATCACCTGGTCCACGTCGCCCACGCCGCAGAAGAAGCAGCGGTTGGTGGTCAGCACTTTTTGCAGAACGCTGAACATGGCGCGGTTCATGTCGTGCATCTCATCCACCACCACCACTTTCACATGGCTGGGCCAACTGTGGCAGGTGCTGACTTCGCCGTCCTCAAACAGCAGATGCGCCAGGTCGTAAGTGGCATCCGTGGCCCCGCGAAACAGTGGCCGTTGCGGGTCAGCCATGCGGATTTTTTCAAACGCCAGGTAAATCCTGAGCTGGGTGTACTCGATGCCAATGGTCTCGGCATAGTCGGGGGTCACGGGCTGGTCATTACGCTCCAGCACGTCGAGCATCGTGCCCTTGAGGTATTCACTTTGCTGCACAAACACATCCACCATGCCGTAGTCGCCCGGTGTCGGCATCAGAAAGTGGTCCGGCCAGCGTTCACCAGGGTCGTCGGCCACGCGCTCAACCGCCTGCCACAACACCGGGCTGAGTTGGTCGGCTTCGGTGTACACCGGGGCGGCGCGGTCTTCCAGCTCACGCAGCACCTGGGTGCAAAAAGCCTCAAAGGTCTGGATTCTGAATTGATGAATGACGACTGCCGGAAGGCCGAGCTTTTTCAGGGCAGCTTTGAGTGCCTGGCAGGCGGCATCGGTGTAGGTGAGCGCCAAAATTTGCTCGGGCCGGGTACGCCGGGTCCAGGCCTCGGCCATACGCAGCGCCAGTACAGTGGTTTTAGCAGCACCGGCGTTGGCCTCCACAAGGACTACCCGCGCCGGGCTGATTTGAATGGCCTGCTGCTCGTCAGTGGGTTTAATGGTTTTGGGGTTGAAGTGTGCGACCGCTTTGGACTTGTCTGCGCTGGAGGGTTGATTCATGACTAGGTGTGCTTCAAGCGGTTTGGAGGGATCGATTATTGCGATAACCAATATCCCCAGGTGTCAGTGCCAACACTTGGACTCAAGTGGTAAAAAATCAGGAGAGTTGATGACATGGAAAGATGATGCAAGTCAATTACCAGATAGACAACATTGGCTATATTGGCTTGGTCTTAATTCATCACTCACACTCTCTGGAGACATCATGAAACCCTTGCATTTTCTGCCTGCGCTTGTTATTGGGTTGAGTTTGCAGGGGTGTGAACAGTCCAGCGTTCCCAGCGTGACCACGGCAGCTCAGATGCCCGCAGCAGTGGCCCCCGCCAAAGTTCAAAAACAAATCGGATTGGTCATGAAAACCTTGACTAACCCATTTTTTGTCGAAATGGAAAAAGGCGCTCGGCGGGCTGAAAAAGAGCTGGGTATTACCCTGAAGGTTAAAACAGCAGCACAGGAAACCTCCATCGAGCAGCAAATCCAGCTGGTTGACGATTTGATCACTGACAAGGTAGATGCCATTGTGATTGCCCCTGGAGACTCACAACGCTTGGTGCCGGCTCTGAAAAAAGCGGTTGATGCGGGAATCAAAATTGTCAACATCGACAACCGGTTGGATCAGGAGGCTGTTAAGCAAGCCGGGTTGAAACCGATACCCTTCATCAGTGTGGACAATGAAGCCGGTGCTTACAAGGTTGGGCAATTTCTGGTGAAGGGCATCACTGTGCCCACTGAATTGGCCATGCTTGAGGGCATTCGCAGCGCAGACAATGCGCAGCAGCGCTCGCAAGGGGCACGTCGGGCTTTTTCAGAAAATAAGTGGGTCAAGGTAGTTGCTGCCGAGACCGCCAACTGGAAAATCGATGAAGGCTACAGCGTCAGCAAAGCTATTTTTTCCACACATCCCAATGTCAAACTGGTTTTTGCCGCCAATGACATGATGGCCATTGGTGCCATCAAATTTCTGCAAGAAAGTGGTCGAACCCATGTCAAGATAGTTGGTTATGACGCGTTGGATGAGGCCCTGGTTGAAATCAAATCCGGCCGTTTGCTGGCCACCATTGACCAGCAGGCTGCCGAGCAGGGCTACCAGGGCATTGCGTTGGCCAATCGTTTGGCACATGGCAGTACGGTACCTGAAGTGACCCTGATTGACACCCGATTGGTTACCGCTCACGCGGCCCCCTGATTGGGTAGCGTGGTTGGGTTTGTAGTGATGACGTGGCGTTTTAACTTAACGGCCAAGATGCTGGCCTTTTTGCTTCTGGCAGGTGTACTGCCTTTGGTCTTATTGGGTTTGACCGCATTTGGCATTTCAAAACAGGTGCTGATTGAGCAGGCTGAATCAGACAACTCGCGTTTACTGGCCAGTTTTTCGTCGTATTTGCGCCTTTACCAAAGCCAGATTGAAGACATGGCCACCAATCTGGCGGGCGATCCAGCCATTGGTCAGGCCTTGGTGCAGGTTGATGCTGCAGCGTCCAATACGTTCAGTGCACTCGAGATGCGTGCCCAAATGGGGTACATCCTGAACAACTTTGTGCGTGTGAAAGGGCTTGATTCCATTCATCTTTTTTCTGTCGGTGGTGCACATTTCCAGGCCGGGCAGACGCTGGACTTTAGCCCGGTTCAAAAAGCGGTGGCAGATGCTCTTTTACAAGAAGCGTTGTCTGCGCCAACGCCGATTCTGTGGCGCGGTATTGATGCCAATTTAAACCAGAATGCGGCCCAGTCCAAGGTTATCAGTGTGGTGCGCGCCATTCACTATTTTTCGTCCTCCAGTGGCAAATCAGAGGTGATTGGCCTGCTGGTGATCAACCTTAACGACGAAATCATGCGCCGGTATCTGGAAGGAATAACACTCGCACCTGGCACACAACTGATGAAGCTTGATCGCAGGGGGCAAATTGAGCTGCATGCGGACACCAAGCGTTTTGGGCAGCCCTTGACACCAGCCATGTTGGCTTTGGTGAAATCAACCAAGCCGGTAACCCGCTTGGTATTGGATGGCCAAGAGATGCTCATGGCTGTCCAACCCACAGCCCAACAAGGTTGGCTGATCACTTTGTCGCCACGCGCACGCCTGACCCAAAAGATCAACCAACTGGCTTTGGTCACCTTTGGTTTGGTCTTGCTGGCCATTTCGGCCATGGGGATATTGACCTGGTACTTTGCCAAAACGGTGGTTTGGCCAATAAGGGCTGTTTCCGATGGTTTTGCGGCCATCGCCAAAAACCCGGATGAACCCCATGATCTGTTGCCTACCGGGCTTGCAAAAGACGAGGTTTTTCAACTGATACAGGGGTACAACAATCACCTGCTGGCACTCCAGATTCAGCGCAAAGTCACACAGGAGTTGGGTCTGGCCAAGACCCATGCCGAGGCAGCCAATCTGGCCAAAAGCCGGTTTCTGGCCACCATGAGCCATGAAATTCGCACCCCTATGAATGGTATTTTGGGCATGGCACAACTGCTGCTGATGCCCAATCTTTCACCCCAAAAGCAGCAGGATTACGCTCAAACCATTTTGTCCAGTGGCAAAACCCTGCTTGGTCTGCTGAACGACATTCTTGATTTATCCAAAATTGAAGCAGGAAAATTTCAACTGGAAAGAGTTGCTTTCAAACCCGACACGTTATTGACTGAAATACAGTCGTTGTTTGAAGGTGCTGCACACGCCAAAGATTTACAGTTGAAAAATCAGTGGCATGGTGCCGCCGAACAAATCTACCAAGCTGATGCACACCGTTTGCGCCAAATGCTGTCCAACCTGGTTGGCAACGCCATCAAGTTCACCAGGCAAGGTCAAATTTCCATGGAGTGTTCTGAGATTGAGCGGGATACCGCCACGGCCTTACTGGAGTTTTCGGTAAGTGACTCGGGGATTGGCATCGCGCCTGAAAAGCTTGACTTGCTGTTCAAACCGTTCTCCCAAACCGACAGCTCGACCACCCGAGAATTTGGTGGTACGGGCCTGGGACTGTCGATTGTGAGCACATTGGCACATGCCATGGGCGGGGATGTGGGTCTGCAAAGCAAGTTGGGGGAAGGTTCGCGTTTCTGGTTTCGTGTACATGTTGAAGTGCTTGAGCCACAGCAAGAGGCTCTATCCAGTGCTGTAAGCATGATGGCCGGAAACCGGGCACCCACTCAAGCGCATCAGCTGCATGGCAAAGTGCTGGTCGTTGAAGACAACCCGGTGAATTGCATGGTGATTGGTGCACTTTTGACACAACTGGGCCTGACTCACACGGTTGCCTCCAATGGGCAGCAAGCAGTACAAGCTATTCGTGAAGGTGAGCAACCTGACATTATTTTGATGGATCTGCAAATGCCGGTGCTTGATGGTTACGCCGCCACTGAGCAAATCCGTCAATGGGAGTACGAGTCCGGTCAATCTCGTTTACCCATCATTGCTTTGACTGCCGATGCCTTTGAAGAAGACCGCCAGCGTTCCCGTGATGTGGGTATGGACGGGTTTCTGACCAAGCCGATTGCCATGACGGACTTGGTGGCGGCCCTTGACAATTACCTGTCGAGCAAAACGGCGACGCGAAAGTGCTTGGAACTCGCAAGTCATCACATCCTGGATGTGAAAGCCTTTAAGGCCGTGGTGGCAGAACTTATACCGTTGCTGGAACAACACAAGTTTGCCGCTATCCCTTGTTTTGAGAAACTGATTCCGCTTGTGGCGGGAACAACTATTGCAGATGATATTCATGCCTTGCAACTGGCACTCAAAGACATGCGGTTTGAATTTGTCCAAACACGGTTAAATCAAATGGCAGGGAGTCTGGTCAGTGCGGAAAACCTGAATTCCGAACTGTAAGTCGCTGCTCCATAACAGCTCATCTATCCCCCAAAGTGGGTGCAATTTAGGGGCAATTTTTTGTACCCACTTTCAGTCCGCTTTATCAGCCACAATTTGTTTCATGTGTCAGTGAAGTGAAGCCTTGTTGATTCACAATAAGTCCAAGGCACATGCCAAATTGCAAGAACTCAAATGCCCTGATACAAGGAGCCTGGTTGGAAGCCGATATCCATGAAGTAATGTGTTACTTCATGCTGATCAGAATACCCTATGCTTAATCCAAAGCCTCTCATTCTGGCCATTGACGACAGCCCCGCCAATTTATTGACACTGGGCATGGCACTGGAGCCGGATTTTGAATTGCAAATTGCCACTTCTGGGGCCATGGGTTTGACGCTGGCACTTGAAATGCCGCCTGACCTGATCCTGCTGGACATCATGATGCCCGATATGGACGGTTTTGAGACATGTCGACAGATCAAGGCACATGTGTTGCTAAAAGATATTCCAGTGGTTTTTGTCAGTGCATTGACCGAAATCGAGTCTGAATCCAAGGGCTTGGCATTGGGCGCTGCAGACTTTATTACCAAGCCCATCAATGTTGAAATAGCTCGCCAACGTATACACAATCTGCTTGAACGCGATGCTTTGCGCAAGGATGTGATCGCTCAACGGAACCAACTTAAAAGTCGCCTGGATGAGCTTGATCAAACCAAGAATGAATTGCTGCATTCGCAAAGCACGTTGATACAAAGCGAAGCACTTAAACGCACTATCCTGAATTCGCTGGTCGCTGAAATTGTGGTGATTGATCGCACCGGGGTGATCCTGGCCGTCAATAAGCCATGGATACGCTTTGCCAATGAAAATCGCTTGGTTAATGGGGCTTTACCGACAAGCATTGATATAGGAAGCAACTACATTGAGGTGTGCCAAAGGGTCTGCGACTTGAGTTCACCTGATGCCGGTGGCGCGAGACAGGCCTTGACGGGGATTCACGACGTGCTGGAGGGGCATTTACCCACTTTCAGCATGGAGTATCCATGCCATTCACCTACACAGCAACGCTGGTTCAAAATGCGGGTATCTCCCTTGGGCATAGAGGCTCGGGGCGGAGCGGTCATCAGCCACACTGATATTTCCGAGCGCAAGGAAATGGAACTCAGGCTCAGAGAAAGTGAGTCACACCTTCGTGCCATCATTTTCAACGAACCGGAATGCATCAAGATTGTGGATGCAGAGGGTCTTTTGACTCAAATGAACCCGGCTGGCTTGAAGATGATTGAGGCCGATGATCAAGAGCAAGTGGTTGGTAAGCCGGTGCAGGATCTTATTGCACCGGAGTACCGTGAGGCGTTTTACAAAATGCACCAACGGGTACTTGCGGGTGAATCCGTTGAAATGGAATTTGAAGTTTTGGGTCTCAAGGGCGGGCGACGCTGGCTTGAAACACATGCCGTACCCATGCAGACCGGCCACCAAACAGTGCAATTGGCGGTGACCCGTGATGTCACGTCACGCAAGCAGACTGAACAGGCGTTCAAACAGCAACTGCAATTTGGTCAAGCGCTTAATCTTCTGGCACAGACTATTCTTGAGAATGACGATGATGCGACCATCTTGCAGGCCACCACCCGGGTCGTTGGACAAACACTGTCGCTTGACCGAGTCCTGATCTACCAGGTCTCTTTTGACAAACAACTCGTGACGGGTTTATGTGAGTGGCTTAATCCATTACAGACTGAGCTCACATCAAGTCTTGGCAGCTACCCTTTGTCATTCTTTATCGGTGCAGACCTGGCCTTGCAGCGTAGCAAGCAAGCCATCATCAGTCACTTTGACGATGTCAGTCCTCATTTGCAGGCGGATGGTTCTGCACACATGCTGCATCAAAAATTACACATCAAGAGCCTGCTTTGGTATCCGTTTAATTTTGATGAAACCGGCTATAGCCTGTTGGTTCTTAATCAGGTGTTTAATCTTCGGCACTGGAGCGGACAAGAACTTGATTTCCTGGATGCATTGAGTCGGCAAGTCAACATGGCGCTGCACAAGATCAAACTGATCGAACGGCAAAAAAAGGCAGATGAAAAAATTCATCTGGCGGCCAGTGTGTTCAGCCATGCACGCGAAGGTATTTTTATTGCCAAACTCGACGGCCGTATTGTGGATGTCAACAATGCCTTTACCCGCATCACAGGCTATCAGCGCGAAGAGGTGTTGGGCCAAAATCCGCGCATCTGGAGTTCGGGTCGCCAAGGTATCGAGTTCTACAACAACATGTGGCAGCAACTGTCTCAGAAGGGACATTGGTATGGCGAGCTTTGGAACCGGCGTAAAAATGGTGATTTTTTTGCCGAGATGCTCACCATTTCTGCGGTGCGTGATGCCCACGGTGCACCTGAACATTACGTGGCCCTGTTCTCTGACATCACGGATATCAAGGAACACCAGGAGCAACTGGACCACATCGCCCACTTTGATGCGCTGACCAATTTGCCCAACCGCGTGCTGCTGGCTGACCGGCTGCATCAGGGCATGTTGCAAGAGCAGCGCCGGGGGAAAAAACTGGCAGTGGTGTTTCTGGATCTGGATGGTTTTAAAACCGTCAACGACACCCATGGGCATGAGGCGGGTGATCAATTATTGATCTCCTTGGCCTCGCGCATGAAGCAGTCGCTGCGCGAAGGGGACACCCTGGCACGGATTGGTGGTGATGAATTTGTAGCGGTAATCGGTGAACTTGACGATGCCCAGGCCAGTGTGCCCATGCTCCGGCGATTACTCAGCGCGGCCTCTCAGCCCCTGATGGTCGACCACAAGGTGCTGCAGGTTTCTGCCAGTTTGGGCGTCACGGTTTACCCCCAGGATCAGGAGTTGGATGCCGATCAATTGTTACGCCAGGCTGATCAGGCCATGTACCAGGCTAAGGTATCAGGCAAAAACCGTTACAGCTTTTTTGATGCAGCACAAGACAACGGCATTCGCAGCTACCACGAAAGTATTGAGCGCATGCGCCAAGGGCTGGACAACCATGAATTTGTGTTGTTTTACCAGCCCAAAGTCAATATGCGCACCGGTGCGGTGGTGGGTGCCGAGGCGTTGATTCGTTGGCAACACCCACAAGACGGTTTGATGGTGCCGGACTTGTTTTTGCCTGTGGTTGAAAACCATCCTTTGGCGGTGGAGTTGGGCGAATGGGTCATTCACACGGCCTTACATCAAATTGAAAGCTGGCAAGCCCAAGGTTTGCACCTGCCGGTCAGTGTGAATGTGGGCGCTCGCCAGCTGCAGCAATCAGGTTTTGTCAGCCGCCTTCAAGACATTCTGGCTGAACACCCCGGGGTAGCACCCTCAAGCCTTGGCATTGAAATCCTTGAGACCAGTGCGCTGGAGGATTTGGTGCGGGTTTCGCAAGTGATTGAAGACTGCCGCAAACTGGGTGTGATGTTTGCCATGGACGACTTCGGCACGGGGTATTCATCTTTGACTTACCTGCGCCGCTTGCAGGTGCATATGCTCAAAATTGATCAGAGTTTTGTGCGTAACATGCTGGGCGATACCGACGATCTGGCTATTTTGCAGGGCATCATTGGTCTGGCCCGATCCTTTCGCCGCGAAGCCATTGCCGAAGGTGTCGAAACCGTGGCCCATGGCACCTTGTTGCTGCAACTGGGTTGTGAGCTGGCCCAAGGGTACGGTATCGCTAAACCGATGCCAGCCCATGAGATGTCCAACTGGGTAAAGAGCTGGCATCCGGCCACTGAATGGCTCATGCAGCGGGTGATTGTGCAAGAAGCCTTGCCGGTACTTTATGGGCGCGTCGAGCACCGGGCCTGGATTGCAGCCATGGGCGCACATTTGCGCGGTGAAAGTCTGGCCCCACCGCCGCTGGATGCGCGTCAGTGCCACTTTGGGCAATGGTTGAATGGCCCTGGGAAGGATCACTTTCATCGGGTACCCATGTTTGGCCGATTGGAAGATTTGCACCAGCAGGTACACACTTTGGCGACTCAAATGGTGGCCGAGCAAGCCAATGGACGGAATGCCCAGGCACTGGCCATGTTGCCGGAATTACATGGTTTGCGTGACACTTTACTGGCGCAACTTGACGCACTGCTGGTGTATCAATGTGAAAATTAAAAGGCTCGGTTTTTTCAATACCTATCGTTCCCGCTGGATAGGGTGAATCTACAAAATAAAGGACGTTGGATGAAAATTTTGCTGGTGGATGATGCCCGCTCGGTGGTCATGGTGATGACTTCTCGCCTTGCCAGCTACGGCTATGACGTGGTGCATGCCGCCAACGGTCAAGAGGCGGTAGCGGCTTTTGCCAGCGCCGCACCAGACCTGGTGCTGATGGACATTGAAATGCCCGTCATGAATGGCTTTGAGGCCACCAACCGGATTCGAGCCTTTGAAGCCACCAAACAGTGGGCTTGGACACCGGTCATTTTTCTTACCTCGTCGGATACGGTGGAAAACCTGGTAACTGCCATTGAGGCGGGCGGCGACGATTTCATGAGCAAATTTGTGCCGGAACCGGTGTTGCAGGCCAAGATGAAGGCCATGAGCCGCATTGCCGGTTTGCGTAAAAGCCTGTCCCAGGCCAACCAAAAATTGCAGGACCTGGCCAGCCAGGACGGTTTGACAGGCTTATGCAACCGCCGCAGCATGGACGTGCGCACCGACCAGCTTTGGCTGGAGGCCCAGGCCCGTGAGCAGCCCTTTGGCTTGCTGATGCTTGATATTGATAATTTCAAAAAATACAACGACCACTACGGCCACCAAACCGGTGACGATTGTTTGCGCCAAGTGGCCCATGCCATTGATGCCGCCATCCACCATGCCAATCAACTGGGCATGACCCACAGGGCGTTTACCGCCCGTTACGGGGGCGAAGAGTTCTCAGTGATCATGCCGCGCGCCACCCCGCAGTCGATCCTCAAAGTGGCCAACAGCATCGTCAAGGCGGTGTATGGCCTGGCAATTGCCCATGAACTGAATGAAGCCTGGGGCGTGGTGAGTATTTCAGTGGGGGGTGCGCTGAAAAACCCGGCGCAAGGCGAGGTGGTTGACCTGTTTCGTGAAGCTGATGCGCGGCTCTACCAAGCCAAAACGCTGGGTCGTAACCGCGCAGTGGTCGATGACAGCCCCAATTCAGTGCCCAAACTCGATGGGGTTGTCGACCGGACGGGTTTTGTAGAAAGTCATTGACACACCCGCCGCCAGTTGGGCGCGGGCCGTGGTCAGCTCGGCGCGTGATTGTTTGGCCACCGCCGGTTTCATCTTGCCCATGACATGCATTTCACACGGCTTGCAATCAAAACGCAGCGTCAGTTTTTCTTTGCCGTTGATCAGTTGCAGCGGCTCGGCCCGCACCTGGCCTTGCACACCAATCACGCCCTTGGCCTGCTTGGGGCACAGGCTCAAGGAAAAGCGCACGCAGTGTTTGGTGATCATCAGGCTGACCTTGCCGGTGGCTTCAATCGACTCATAGGCCGCATCGATCACCTTCACCCCATGGCGGGCGTAAAACGTGCGGGCGGCCCGGTTGAACACATTGGCCAGATAGCTCAAGGCATCTTCAAAATAAGGCACCGGCGGCTCAATCGGCTGCGCACGCGGCAGCCGGGGCAGGGCGCTGGCGCGGGCAGACTCCAGCGCCAGCACCGCATCACGGCGCAGGTGGTTGAGCAGAGAGGCGGGTAAAAATAAATGATCAAAATCGGCTGTAGCGCTTGATCCATCTGCGCAAGCAGCTATAAAAATCGTATTGCCCAGGCGGTTCAGTTGACTGCGGATGTGGGCCAAGGCCTCGGCCTGATCCTGCGCCCGCTGGCGTTCGCTTTTCGGCCAAGGCGTGGTGGCCGTGGCGCTGTGGCCGTCTTCATCGGTCAGTGTCAGTTGCACCGTGTCGGCCAGCACCTGCAGGTGCGCCCACACGCTGATGCGCCGATCACTGCTCTTTTTGTCCAGCGCGCGCAGCCAGTTCAGGTCGCGGTTGCGGTTCACTTCCACACCTTTGCGCAGGTCTTTCAGTGTGGCCAGGGCATCTTTGGGGAACACGCGCCACAGGCCTTTGCGGGCGCTCAGGAGCTCGGCGCGGTTGATGGCCAGGCCGACCAGTTCTTTTTGCAAGTCGTAGTAACACAGGCCATCGCCGTTGTGCAGCTCGGTGGTTTTGTGGCTGAGCTCCAGTTCCACCCAGTTGGGGCCGAGCTGAGTGACATAGCCAATCGACTGACCTGGGTTTTTGGGCGTGTCAAACGCGCCAATATCGTCCTGGCGACCATTGACAAAATAGTCGGTGAACTCGCGGTTGAAATTTTGGTTGGGGTCGGGCGTGAAGGTGAAGGTGGTGTGGCCGCTGCTGGCGCGGGCCAGCGGGTTGTCACCGTGCTGGCGCTCTTCTATCAATTCATCAAGCAGCTTGCGGTAATGGGCGGTGATGTTTTTCACATAGGCCATGTCTTTGTAGCGGCCCTCGATCTTGAAGCTGCGAATGCCCGCATCCACCAGTGCGGCAAGGTTGGCGCTCTGGTTGTTGTCTTTCATCGAGAGCACATGTTTGTCATGCGCCACAAAACGGCCCTTGTCGTCCACCACCTGGTAGGGCAGGCGGCAGGCTTGGCTGCATTCGCCCCGGTTGGCACTGCGCCCGGTGTGGGCGGCGCTGATGTAGCACTGGCCACTGTAGGCCACACACAGCGCACCGTGCACAAAAAACTCCAGCGTGCTGCGTGTCGGGTCGGTGGCGGCGCGAATGGCGGCAATTTGTTCCAGCGTCAGCTCCCGCGCCAGCACCATCTGGTTCAGGCCCACATCCTGTAAAAAACGCGCTTTCTCGGGGCTGCGAATGTCGCACTGGGTGCTGGCGTGTAACTGGATCGGTGGCAGATCAAGCTCCAGCAGCCCCATGTCCTGAATGATCAGCGCGTCCACCCCCGCGTCATAGAGTTGCCAGGCCAGTTGGCGGGCCGGTTCCAGCTCGTCGTCACGCAGGATGGTGTTCAGGGTGACAAAAATCCGGCTGCTGAAGCGGTGTGCGTGTGCCACCAGCCGGGCAATGTCTTCGACGCTGTTGTCGGCACTGGAGCGGGCACCAAAGCCCGGCCCACCAATGTAGACCGCATCGGCCCCGTGGTTGACGGCTTCGATGCCAATGGCGGCATCACGTGCCGGGGCCAGGAGTTCAAGTTGGTGGGGGAGGAGTGACATGGGGCGGGATTATCCCCGCCTTGGTCAACTGTCCCAAGACATACATTCACAAGGCACACCATTTCTCCAGCCAAGATCACTTCAAATGATTTGATGCGCAAATATCCCCCGTTTGGGGGATGGTCACACATTGTTACGCCTGCTACATTTTTTAATAATTTAAAGCAGCCCAGCAAATGCGGGGACTTCAGGGATGATTTAGTGACAGCAAAAGCAAAAAATGAAGGTGTTGCTCTGGATGCCCTGTGCGCCATAGCTCGTCTGCACCAAACCGCCGCTGACCCGGCCACCCTGGCGCACCAGCTGGGTCTCTCCAGCAGTGAACCGCTCACCACACCTGACCTGCTGCAAGCCGCCCAGCACCTTGGCCTCAAAGCCAAGCTCAGTCGCAGCACACCAGAGCGTCTGGCCCTGATTCCCTTGCCTGCACTGGCCCTGATGCGTTCGGATGACGATAGTTTGCGAGTGGTGGTACTGGCCCAAAGCGACGGCAAACGGGTGCTGCTCCAGGATTTTGCGCAAGGTAGCACTGGTCGTCCGACCATCGAACCGGTTGAAGTCTTTGCCAGCCAGTGGACCGGCCAACTCATTTTGATCAGCAGCCGCGCCAGCTTGGCCGGTGCACTGGCCAAGTTTGACTTCTCATGGTTCATCCCCGCGCTGGTCAAGTACCGCAAGCTACTCGGTGAAGTGCTGTTGATCTCTTTCATGCTGCAACTCTTTGGCCTGGTGTCGCCTTTGTTCTTCCAGGTGGTCATGGACAAAGTTCTCGTCCACAAAGGCATGACCACGCTGGACGTGCTCGTCATCGGACTGGTCATCGTCGTCATCTTCGAGAGTGTGCTCAATGCCCTGCGTGCCTACGTCTTCAGCCACACCACCAGCCGCATCGATGTCGAGCTCGGTGCCCGCTTGTTTCGCCACCTGGTGCAACTGCCCCTGGCCTACTTCCAGACCCGCCGGGTGGGGGATTCGGTGGCCCGGGTGCGCGAGCTGGAGAACATCCGCAGCTTTCTCACCGGTAATGCCTTGACCGTGCTGCTGGATGTGTTCTTCTCCATCGTCTTTATTGGGGTGATGTTCTTCTACAGCGTACCGCTGACACTCATCGTGCTGGTCAGTTTGCCGCTGTACTTTGGTCTGAGCCTGGCAGTTGTCCCCATCCTGCGCAGCAGATTGGATGTCAAGTTTGCCCGAGGGGCCGAGAACCAGTCCATGCTGGTCGAAACCGTCACGGGCATCCAGACCGTCAAAGCCACCGCGCTGGAGCCTGCCTTTTGCAAACGCTGGGACAACCAGCTGGCCGCCTATGTCTCTGCCAGCTTCAAAACCCAGAACCTCGCCACCGTGGCCCACGAAGCTGTCAACCTGATTGGCAAGCTGGTCAATGCCGCCACCCTCTGGTACGGCGCCCACCTGGTGATGAACAACGATGTCGTCACCGGTGTCGGTTTGACGGTCGGCCAGTTCGTCGCCTTCAACATGTTTGCCCAAAGAGTGTCGCAACCCATCATGCGGATGGCCCAACTTTGGACAGATTTTCAACAAACCGGTATCTCGGTAGCCCGCCTGGGCGACATTCTCAACACCCGCACCGAAGTACCCCCCAGCAGCACCGCCCAGTTGCCGGCCCTCAAAGGCCGCATCACCCTCGACCAGATCAGCTTTCGCTATCGCCCTGAAAGCACCCCGGTCTTGAACAGCGTCAGCCTGGACATCAGGCCCGGTGAAATCATCGGCATCGTCGGCCGCTCAGGTTCGGGCAAAAGCACCCTGACCAAGCTGGTGCAGCGCCTGTACACGCCAGAGGGCGGCAGGCTGTTGGTGGACGGTATCGACATCAGCCTGATCGATGCCGCACAACTGCGCCGCCAAGTCGGTGTCGTCTTGCAAGAAAACCTGCTGTTCAACCGCAGTGTGCGGGAGAACATCGCCATCACCGACCCGGCAGCCCCCATTGAAGCGGTGATGCGCGTGGCCCAACTGGCAGGTGCCCACGACTTCATCAGCGAACTCACCGAAGGCTATGACACCGTGGTCGGTGAACAGGGTGGCTCCTTAAGTGGCGGCCAACGCCAGCGCATCGCCATCGCGCGTGCCCTGTTCACCAACCCGCGCATCCTGATCCTGGACGAAGCCACCAGCGCCCTGGACTACGAGAGTGAAGCCATCATCCAGAAGAACATGGCCCACATCTGCCAAGGCCGCACCGTGCTGATCATTGCCCACCGCCTGTCTGCCGTGCGCCACGCCCACCGCATCATCGTCATGGACAAAGGCCGAATAGTCGAAGCCGGGCCCCATGACACCTTGGTCAAACACCCCCAAGGCCTCTACGCCCACCTGTGGCGCATGCAGGATGGCGGGCGGCCTACCGAAGAAGAGAAAGAAGAAGTCAGCGCATGAAGACCCAACACCCCCTGCGCGAACTCCTCTCCCGCTACAAAGCCATCTTCCAGCATGCCTGGGTCCACCGCGCCGAGCTGGCGGGCCCCAGCCGCCTGGCTGATGAAGTCGCTTTTCTTCCAGCCGCCCTGAGTCTGGTGGAAACCCCGGTGCACCCAGCCCCGCGCCGCCTTGCCTATGGCCTGATGGCCTTGTTTGTCATCGCCCTGGTCTGGGCCTACTTTGGCCAGGTTGACATCGTCGCCGTGGCCCCTGGGCGCATCATCGTCAGCGAGCGCACCAAAGTTATCCAGCCGCTGGAAGCCAGCATCGTCAAAAAGGTACGGGTCAAAGACGGCGATAGGGTCACCGCAGGCCAAGTGCTGGTCGAATTGGATCCCACCATGGCCAGCGCCGACAGTGCCAACGTGCAAGAACAGCTGCACACCCAGGCCTCGGAAATCATGCGCACCAGAGCCCTGCTCAAGGCACTCTCAAATTCAGAGCTTCCTGCGCAGATCAATACTGCGCTAGAGCCCTATTTAGCCTATAAACCCAGTCCAACACTGGCCCCATCCATCCAGGCCCAATTGCAATCCGAATGGCAAGACATCCGCGCCAAACTCGCCAAGCTTGATGCCGAAGCGAACCGCCGCCAGGCCGAAATGGCTACCGTCAAAGCCAGCATCGCCAAACTGGAAGCCACCCTGCCCATGGCGCAAGCGCGAGAGGCGGACTTCAAAACCCTGGTCGCCCAAGGCTTC
Organism: Rhodoferax lithotrophicus; assembly: GCF_019973615.1. GTDB lineage: Bacteria > Pseudomonadota > Gammaproteobacteria > Burkholderiales > Burkholderiaceae_C > Rhodoferax > Rhodoferax lithotrophicus. Next base: position 2,416,677 of record NZ_AP024238.1, read on the forward strand.
ATGTCCGGCCACGCCACCCAGGACAAAACCCGGGATCGCATCGAACTGGAGCGCGACCTGGCCGTGCAACGCGCCCGGCTGGCTGAAGTGCAGTCCACTGCCGCAGAGACCGAGCAAGCCAAAGCCGCTTACCGAACCGACACCCAGCGATCCTTAAGCGAACGCCTGGCCCAGGCCAGTAGCAAACACAGCCAACTGCAAGCCGACTCCGCCAAAGCCACGCAGCGTGAACGCCAAACCCAGCTCACCGCCCCGGTGGACGGCATCGTGCAGCAACTGGCGGTGCACTCGGTGGGTGGGGTGGTCACCAGCGCCCAGCCTTTGATGATCGTCGTGCCCGACAGCCCCACGGTGACGGCCGAGGTGAGCATTGCCAACCAGGACATTGGCTTTGTGAATGCGGGCCAGCTGGCTGCGGTGAAGCTGGAGACCTTTGCCTACACCAAGTACGGCACGGTTGATGCCAGGGTGGATGTGGTCACGGCAGATGCGGTGACCGATGACAAGAAGGGCAGTTACTACCCGGCCATTCTGACCCTGAGTCAGCGCGACATGCTGATCGACGGCAAGCGCATTCCCTTGAGCCCGGGGATGAACATCACGGCGGAGATCAAGACCGGGCAGAGACGGATCATTGAGTACCTGCTGAGTCCGGTGCAGAGGGCGGGGAGTGAGAGTTTGCGGGAGCGGTAGTAGGTGTCATGGGGCGCGGATACACGGTTAACTACAGGAGATTAAAAACTATGAATTTAATAGCTGGTTGTGCGCATCCATTGGGCGCTAGAGGGGGATTTTTTTGTGAGAGGTTAAAACGATGTTTAAGAAGACGGACTGACGACACTTGCATTGTGGATAACGAGGGCGATGTGATTGTGGAGCCCGACAGCGTGATCGCCAGCGCCGGTGATGACCGCGTGCAAGGCGGCCTGGACAACGACCAGATCGACGGCATGGGTGACACGCCAGATCAAAATTTTATTGAAAGGTTGCTGCGCCAGGAACTGGGCGCTGCGGGTGTGCAGACCACTTCGTCCAGTACGAGATTTTTGGACAAATTTGTAGCTGATCTCGGGCGTATGACGTCCACGGACGGGACTATAGCCAATGCCCGTTGGCAAAAGTCCCTGACAGTGACTGCCATGGATTACAACAACAACAAGGAGGCAACCAACGCCAAGCAATTCTTCACCTTGACATCGGGTGCCATCTACTTCGATCTAAAAGACATCAACCCCGCCACGCTCAAAAGCCTGCCACTCCTTAAAACAGCCGCCTCCAGCACCGCAACCGGTGACGACCCCTTTGTGGGCGGATCAGAAATCGCCAACGCCACAGCCTGGCATGTGCAAACCGGCAGCGGAGCCATGAATTGGCAGGAAAGCACCGTCGCCAACGACTTGGCTATTGGTGGTGCAGGTGCTGATGTACTACGCGGCGGGCAGGGTGACATGGACACACCGTATCTGGCCGGACAATTCCACGCTGATGATTACCTGGATGGTGGAGACGGCAACGATGTCCTGTCGGGCGATGCGGAGGTGGCGCAACTGGCCCTAGCGTTCCACGGCAATGACCACCTTGATGGTGGCTCGGGTGATGACACGCTACTGGGCGGCGGGGGCTATGACATCTTGCTCGGAGGTGATGGTACAGACAAGCTGTGGGGCGAAGAACCGTGTTTACGACGGCGACGTAAACACTTAAACATTAAAGGCGATCACGCAGGTTCTATGTGGCTGATGAGGTACAAAGAATTGGGGTTCCGCATGAATAGCGTGCGGCGTCATTCCAGCACCGACAACGGAGAATTTTCAAATGTCTAAATGGCTCATCCCACTATGCAGCGTCGCCGCACTCGCAAGCGTCGGCTGCGACAGAACCCCACAAATCGTCAATGCCATGCAACCAACCCTATCCACTCAAGTAACGCACAACGGTAAAAAGATCGACATCGCCGAATGGAAAGAAGAAGTCCGGCTATTTGATGGCCGCACCGTCATTGTTAGGCGCAAGGCCACCGCGTACGCGGGTGGGTTTCCGAATGCGTCCCGTGGCAGTGACATTTCTACGGAATTTAAATATGAACCTATGGGAATAACTTGGAAGCATGAGATGAGTGATGTCAGTATCCGCCACCCAATTGCATTCGAGATTTTCAATGGTGTTGCTTATCTTGTTCTCTATGTTGGTGATCGATCTCTTTTGTTTTGTGCAGACAAACCACCAACTCAATATCTGGCCCAGTTTTTGAAATGGTCTGGTGGGGCATGGACGGAGGTCCCACAGGTCGATTTTCCCTCTGACAAGGCACTTCTCAATCTGTCCAGCGATTATTGGGGTCACACCGCCAAGGATGACGCCAAAGGCCTAATTCCTTGGGAGGGTAAGCGAACCGGTGGCAACGATGGCGAAACCGTAAAGAGCTTCTTCGAAGGATATCACCGCGTGTGCTCACTCCATCAAAAGAAATAACCTGCCTTTATAAATTCTGATTTTTTTGAGAACCAATCATGACAACCAATCTTGAATACGCGCTCTTCTCCGCCAATGTGTATGGCAACTCACCTCTGGTGCGATACGAACAGAACACCCTTCCAATACCCGACGGCTGGGACCCCATAGGAACACCGGTCATTCTGTCAGATGGCTTCATGGCCCGCGCCTACCAAAAGGGCAGCGAAATCGTTATCTCCTATGCCGGCACCACAAACGAAGACGCAATGGACTGGCTGACCGGCAACGTTCCCGGGGCAAGCGCTGGCTATCTCGCCCCTCAAATTACCGATGCCGCCAAGTTCTATCTGGATGTGGTTAAGAACAACCCCGGCGTTAGCAACATCAGTTTTACCGGGCACTCCATGGGTGGCGGTCTGGCATCCCTGATGGCGGTGTACTTTGACAAACCCGCCGTGGTGTTTGACCAGGCCCCATTTCAAAAGAGCGCGGACTCTTCCACCGTGGTCAGCGCGCTGAAGAACGCATTGACTGCTGCGGGCTACACCTTGCCCAGCACGTTTTCCTCCTATATCGCTTTGGACCCCACCGGCGCGCTGATCCCCAGCCCGACTCGTCAAGCCCGTGATGAACAGGTCACCCAGATTTACACCAAAGGCGAAGCCCTGTCCTTGGCCAGCACGACCATGTTGAATTTTGTTTCCGCGGGTTTGGGCCTGATCAGTCCCAAACTGTGGATGCTGGGGGCGGGGGTAGACAAAGTGTGTGGCAGTGAGATTGAAATTGATCCGCATGCCCAAACCGTTCTGGACTGGGGTACCACAGCATGGGGCTACACGGTAACCAGTGGCGACCCGGTCACCTTGCACTCCATCACCCTGTTGGCTGGCTTTTTGCAAAGCCCCGACTTCTTGTCGGTGGTGCGGGCATACCCAGAGTTGCTGCCGAGGATGTTTTCTGGGCTATATGCGAACGATCCGAAAAACAAAATCAACGCCAACCTCACCGATTTACTGGTGCAGCGCGAATACCGGGGTGAAGGCGCACTCGGTGCGCTGGCAGTCGATGTCAACAAGATCAACCGCACTGAGGGCCTGACCAGTCTCAAAGACCTGCCCGGATCGGATAGCAAAGGCATGAACAATGTCGCTGCCATATTGATGGACGCGGTGTTGGCGAATTTGTATGCGCAAGGCAAAACAAGGGCACCAGAGCAAGGCTTCGTTGGAAAATTCGACACTCTGCTGCGATCAGTCACTGGTGGCCTGACCGCTGACCTGCAAACCCTGAACAAAGAGGCCGATAAGGTTGAAGTGGAACTCAACCGCATGTTGGGTCTGCTGTTGGGTGATGAAGGCAATAGCGTGCCTCATGCTCATTACGCCCGCTGGACGTTGCAAAGCGGTGCAAATGCGTTGGCAGCCGACTTCAATGCCGATGCCCGTGAAGATGTGGTGATTGGCTACAACACAGCTGACACTATCAATGGTGGGGGAGGTGACGATGTTTTGGCGGGCCTTGATGGAGCCGACACCTTGAACGGCGGAGCAGGCCTTGACCGTATTTACGGCGGCGAAGGCAACGACATCCTCAACGGTGGCCTGTGTGGCGACTGGCTCTACGGCGGCGCAGGCTCAGACACCTACCAACTCAAAAGTGGTGAACTCTTTGATGTCATCCAGGACAGCGACGGCAACGGAAAAATCACTGTGAATGGCACGCAACTCACCGGCGGCAAGAAGGCCGACGACAACTACTGGATCAGCGCCGACAAACAATGGGGCTACCTGCTCACCAGCGGCGGTGACCTGGTCATCAGCAAAGGCTCCAGCCTCGACACAATCACCATCCGCAACTGGCAAAGCAATGGTGGCAACCAGCTGGGCATCGTGCTTGACAACGCGCAAGCGCCCGTTGACCCCAAGACCGGCATCCGGATATTCACCGGCGACCAACACGCCCAGCTGAACGCATCTGGTTACTACAAATGGGGAGAAACCAGCTGGGCCGCCGACGGCACCCTCACCGCAGGCGTGGCCGAGGCCGACTTTGCCGATGTCATCAGCGGCACCACAGGCGTTGACAAAATCTCGGGCCTGGGCGGCAACGACGCACTGAATGGAGGCGCGGGTAATGACGATATGGATGGCGGCAGCGGTGACGATTTGATAGGCGGTGGCGGGGGCTCGGACAACATCAACGGCGGCACAGGCAATGACATCATCTTCAGCGCACTCGATTTGAATGTGCCCCAGCGCATCAAAGCCGATGACACATGGAAAATGCCCGCCGGGCAAACCCTGGTGATCCAGGGCAGCACCTGGGGCTACGCAGTAGATAAAACCTCGCAAAGCACCAACTACCCCAGCTACCTGGGCCCACTGGCGCAAGATGACGCACCCGATGTGGTGAATGCCGGTGCGGGCGACGACACCGTAGTGACCGGGCGTGGAGATGACCGCATTGATGGGGGGTTGGGCAGCGATTCTCTCTGGGGCGGTGGTGGCAACGACATCATTACCGCAGGTGATGGGGGCGACATCATCTTTGGTGACGGCGACGCATCAGGCACATGGGACCCTGCTCTATTCACCAGCGCAGCCGAGCACGGCAACGACTTTTTGGACGGTGGCGCTGGCGACGACATGATTGTGGGTGGGGGTGGTAACGATGCCTTGTATGGCGGTGTGGACAACGACGTACTGTTCGGGGACAACTCAGAACGCGGGTTGGAGGAAGGTGTGCACGGCAACGACTACCTGGATGGCGAAGACGGCAACGACCAGCTGATGGGTGGTGGCAAAGACGATACCCTGTACGGTGGTGCAGGCGACGACAAGCTCTGGGGCGACAGTAGTGGCCTAACCGATGCGCCCACTTATGTGAGTCTGGCTTCTCAGGGCAATGACTACCTGGATGGTGAAGACGGCAACGACTACCTTGAAGGTGGAGCCAAAGATGACACGCTGTATGGCGGTGCAGGCAACGACCAGCTCTGGGGCGACACCAGTGCGGACAACGTTGCCAACCCGGCTGACAACGCACTGCTGTGGGGCAATGACTATCTGGACGGCGAGGACGGCAACGACCAACTGGTGGGTGGCGGCAAAGATGACACCCTGTTTGGCGGCACGGGGGACGACAACCTGTATGGCGACGAAAACATCGCCGTGCTGCAAGGGCCATACAACGGCAATGACTACCTGGACGGCGAAGACGGTAACGATCAGCTGGTAGGTGGTGGCGGGGACGATACCTTGTACGGCGGTGCGGGCGATGACAAGCTGTTTGGCGATGATGAACTCTCCAGAGTAGCCGCTGAGTTCCAAGGCAACGACATCCTGGATGGTGAAGACGGCAATGACTACCTGGACGGTGGTGGTGGAGACGACACCCTGTACGGAGGCACGGGCAACGACACCCTTAAAGGTGGCCTGGGAAACAACTACCTTGATGGGGGTGATGACACCGACAGCCTTGAGGTCAGCTCGGATAGCAACATCTTGCTGGGTGGGGCGGGTGATGACCAGCTTTTGGTGACCAGCGGAAATGACAACCTGCTAGACGGGCAAGACGGCAATGACCGGCTGTTTGTGACGGGGGACAACAACTCTCTGGCTGGGGGGGATGGGCTTGACTATTTGAACATTGTCAGCGGCAACGGCAATAAGCTTGATGGTGGCCAGGGTGATGACTTGCTCGATACCACGGGGGACAACAATGTGTTGTCGGGTGGACTGGGTGATGATCAATTGCAAACAGCCAGTGGCCAGCAAAACATGCTCAACGGGGATGATGGCAATGACCAGCTTTTTGTCACTGGTAACAACAACACGCTGCAGGGTGGCGCGGATAACGACCAGCTTGATGTCACCAGCGGTAATGGCAACATCCTGGATGGTCAAGACGGAGACGACCTGCTTTTTGTCGCTGGTAACAACAACACTCTGTTAGGTGGCACGGGTAACGATCAGCTTGATATGACCAGCGGTGATGGCAATACCCTGGACGGCCAGGAAGGTAATGACCGGTTTTTTGTCATCGGTAACAACAATACCTTGATGGGTGGTGCGGACAACGACCGTCTGGAAATTACCTCTGGTACCAACAATACCTTGATGGGTGGTGCGGACAACGACCGTCTGGAAATTACCTCTGGTACCAACAATACCTTGCTGGGTGGTGAGGGCAATGATGTCCTTCTTGTCGGCTCTGGTGGCAACTATTTGGACGGTGGTGCAGGCCGGGATATTTATGCCTTCAGACCTGGCTCAGGCGTGAACCACATTTCTGACAGTGGTGGCGGCAACACGGTGCAGTTTTACCGCTCGTTTGCCAGTGCCGGCCTGGTGCTGGGCATTGGCTCACTCAAGCTCAGTTTTGCCGATGGTGATGTGCTGCACATAGACGGCTTTGACCCGGAAGACCCGATCAACTCCTGCGCGGTGGACACATTCATCTTCGAAGACCGTAGCTTCACCCTACCTGAACTCCTGGCCCTGGGAGCACCAGACATCACCGGCACACCGCAAGACGACGTGCTGCAAGGTACACCGCTGGGTGAGCATATCGATGCCCTGGCGGGCAATGACACAGTCAGCGGTGGTGCGGGCAACGACACCATCAGCGGCGGCGAGGGAGACGACACCCTTCTGGGTAATTCGGGGGACGACACCTTGGCAGGTGGCGCAGGCAGCAACACCTTGAGTGGTGGCACGGGCAACGATACCTATGTGGTCAGCAGCCCGGAAGACACGGTGATTGAACTGGCAGGCGAGGGGGTGGACACGGTGCAAAGCAGTGTCAGCTACACCTTGGGTGACAACGTGGAGAACCTGACGCTGGTGGGCTCGGCGTATCAAGGAACAGGCAATGCTTTGGACAACCGTATTGATGCTTCGGCAACGGTTGACGGGGTCAGCTTGCAAAGTGGCGGGGGTAATGACACGCTGATGGGTGGTTATGGGCGCGACTATTTGTATGGGGGTGCGGGTAACAGCACGCTGATAGGTAACGCCGACGATGATGTGCTTGTCAGCGGCGATGGCACAGACACCATGATTGGCGGACGTGGTAATGACAATTACACGGTGAATAACGCCGCTGATGTGGTCATCGAGAATGCCGGGGAAGGCAATGATGTTGTGAACGCTTCGGTCAGCTATACGCTAAGTAACAACATTGAAATCATCGAACTTACTGGCACTGAAAACATTGATGCCATCGGCAATGAGTTGAACAATCAATTGTGGGGTAACAGTGGCAATAATATTTTGCAAGGCGGCGCGGGCAACGACGATTTCTTTGGGTTGGGGGGGCGTGATACTTTGATCGGTGGCACCGGCGATGACTACTATTTGGTGCAGGATGCCAACACGGTCGTTGTTGAGGCCGAGGGTGAAGGATTGGATACTGTCGGAAGCATAGTCAGTTATGGCCTGTCAGACCATGTTGAAAAGCTGATATTGAACGGAAACTCTGATATCTCTGGCACGGGTAACGCGCAGGATAACGCGATCATTGGCAACAGTGGGGCAAATACGCTGGATGGCGGTGGTGGCGCTGATGAGATGCGCGGCGGGCTGGGGGAGGATGTCTATTTTGTGGACAATGTGAACGACCGGACGATTGAAGACTGGGTGGGGCCAACTTACTCCAACGGGTGGAATGGGGAGTTTCAGTTGCCTGAAGCCGATACGGTGAATGCGTCAGTAAGTTTTGCGCTGGGCCAAAACCTGGAAAACCTCAATCTTCTTGGGGCAGATGACTTGAGGGGTACGGGCAATGTATTGGACAACGTGATCACCGGCAACAGTGGGGACAACATCTTGTCTGGTTTGGCGGGTAGCGATGTGCTGGATGGTGGTGTGGGCGCGGATGTGCTGGATGGCGGTTCGGGCAGCGATGTGTATTACGTGGATGACGTGGCTGATCAAGTGATTGACACAACGGCTGGTGAAATGCGCACTTCTTGGTATTGGGGTCGATCAGATCAAGGGTTTGAGAAGGGTTGGTGGTCTGATTACGACCGAGTGAATTCGTCGGTATCGTTTGTGCTTGGCTCGAACCTGGAGCAGCTTGATTTGACCGGCTCTGCCGACATTGATGGCCGTGGCAATGATTTGGCCAATCTGATCAATGGCAATGATGCCAACAATGTGCTTGAGGGCTTTGGGGGTGAGGATGCTCTGGCCGGTGGTGCGGGGGATGACGTGCTTGCTGGTGGCGATAGCAATGATCGTCTTGATGGTGGTTTGGGCAGCGATGCCATGGCCGGTGGTGCGGGGGACGACACGTATTGGGTTGACGATGCAGGGGATGTGGTGGTGGAGCAGGCAGGGGAAGGTGTTGATTTGGTGTATGGCTCGGTGGATATCACTTTGACAGCTGATGTTGAGAATTTGAGTTTGCTGGATGGCGCAGTGGTTGGCATCGGTAATGACAGTGATAACCAGATTCTGGCCAACACTGCTGACAACTTTTTGGACGCTGGCGCTGGCGATGATGTGGTGGATGGCTTTGCTGGCAATGATGTGCTAAAGGGTGGGGATGGCAATGACAACCTGTTTGGTGGGCACGATGATTTTGTGGAGAGTGGGTCCAACACGCTCTTTGGAAACGCAGACACGATAGACGGTGGCTCGGGCAATGACACGATTGATGGTGGCTCCGGTGATGACATGATCATGGGCGGCAGTGGCGACGACACACTTTTTGGCGGTCGCAATGATGGTGCCGAAGGGGGTGATACCCTGTCCAACAATGATCAAATAACTGGTGGTGACGGCAACGACGCGATAGATGGTGGGTCTGGTGCAGATACCTTGCTGGGCGGTGCGGGCAATGATGTGATTTATGGTGGTGATAGTGGCGGTTCGCGTTACTACGATCCAGGGTCAGACTCATTGGTGAACATGTCCGATGATGACTTCATCGATGGTGGTGACGGTAATGATGAAGTTTATGGAGAGCAAGGTAATGATGTTGTTCTAGGTGGCGGGGGCGACGATTTAATGGATGGTGGCTCTGGCAATGATGTTTTGATGGGTGGGGGGTGGGGTTGATGATGTTGTCGGGGGGGAGGGTAACGATGTTCTGTACAGCAGCCATTTGGGCTGGACGGCGCAGCAGATTGGCGCTATTTCAAGCTCTTCAGATTTAGCCAGCCCGACAACACCGCTGGCCACGCCTGTGATAGTTACCTCAACGGAGGATAACGACTCTATGACGGCGGCCAATTTGCTGGCCGGTTCCAGCAGTTACGTGCTTCAGGGGAGTATTGGGGATGGCCCGTATGCGGCCTCTGGGTTTGGCTGGGATTACGATTTTTACAACCTAGGCGAGTTGACGGTCGGGCAGGTTGTGAACGCTTCTCTGTTTACGGAGTTTGATACGGTGTTGGGCTTGTATGACGCAAGTGGCAATTTGGTGGTGTTCAATGACGATGCCAATGGTTCGGGCGGCTCATTGAATGACCTGGACTCCAGTATTTCTTTTACGGTGACAGCCACTGGCTCATATTACCTTGGGATTTCAGACTACGACGGTAATTTGCCGGTTGATCCGTTTGACCCGGTGGCGGGCAGAGACCCTGCCGACTATGCGTATTCTGGCGGCACTTACTCAGCCACGGTAAGTTTGGATGGCGGTCAGACACCCAATTGGGCTTTACCGGCACTGGCGTTGGATACCCAATACCTGGATGGCGAGGTGAGCCTCGATACGCTGACAGGTGGTATGGATAACGATGTCTATGTGGTAGATGGTCAATACACCAAGGTGGCAAGTAGCGAGCTGAATGACTGTGGTGACAGTGTGCCTGTTGAGCGCCTTGAGTGGACGACAGACACCGTGCTTGAGTCTGCCGATGAAGGGTATGACGTTGTGGTGAGCAGCGCCAGTTTTACGCTGACCGATAACGTGGAAGAGTTGCGTCTGGTATTTGACACTGCCACGCAAAGTACCCATGCCCAGTACGGCGCAGACTTGGTGGCTTATGGTCAGGATGGTGTCGGCAATGAGCTGGACAACGTCATTGTGGGTAACGAACTCAACAACCGTTTGGATGGTGGTGCAGGTGCCGATACCTTGATCGGAGGCTTGGGCAATGACACTTATGCGGTTGACCAATTGGGTGATCTCGTTGTTGAGCAGGCTGATGCGGGAACCGATACGGTGCAGAGTTATGTGAGCTATCAGCTTGGTGACAATCTGGAAAACCTGACGTTGCTGGGCAATGCCGATTCGGGTCTGGGAAATTCTGCCGACAACATTTTGGTGGGCAGTGATGTTGGGGCTCGTTTGGAGGGTTTTGCGGGTAACGACAAGCTGGTGGGTGGGGCGGGTGACGATTGGCTTGCTGGGGGTGAAGGTGATGACCGGTATGTGATCCGCCTGGGGGGCGCTGCCGATGTGATTGACGATGGGCAGGGTTCGGATACTTTGTTTTTTGGCAATGATCTCACCGCTGCTGACCTTCATGCAAGACGTGTCAATGATGATTTGATGCTGAGTATTGGCAATACCCAAGATAGCGTGACATTGAACCAATGGTTTGCGCAAACTAGTGGGGGAGTGAGCCGGATTGAGTTTTGCGATAGTGCGGCCCTGGATCGGCTCGCTATTGAAACCCTTGCCAATGTGGCCCCTGTCGCACAAGATGATGCTGTGAGCACCGATGAAGATGCCGGGGTGGTGGTTGTACCCACAGTAGACCTGTTGGGTAACGATACGGATGCTGATTCTGTGTACGGTGATGTGCTGAGTTTGCTAGAGGTCAGCCAGGCAGAATCGGGGGCAGCAGTGACGCAGGTTGGGCAAGAGGTGCTGTACGAAATGGGTACTGCATTTCAGCACCTTCAAGAGGGCCAGATAGCAACCGACACATTCGCTTACACGGTCAGTGATGCTTATGGCGCGACCAGCACGGCCAAGGTAACCCTGACGATCACAGGTGTCAATGACGGGCCTTCTGTGTTGAACGATGAGGCAGCTGTTGTGGAGGATGGCATTGTTGCAGCCACAGGCAATGTGCTGGGCAATGACAGTGATGTGGACATTGGAGACACACTCACTGTTGTTAATACGGGCGCAACTGCTGGGAACTACGGCATGCTTGATCTGGGGGCCGATGGTCAGTACACCTACACACTGAACAATGCCAGCCAAAGCGTGCAGTCTCTGGCACAAGGTCAGGTGGTGGTTGATCAATTCAGCTATGAGGTGAGTGACGGCATTGCCACTGCGACCAGTGAGCTCAATATTAGCATCACAGGCACAAACGACTGCCCAGGGGCGATCTCGGATACGGCACAGGTGCAGGAAGATGTGAGCCTGACAGCCATCGGCAATGTGCTGACCAACGACAGTGATGTTGATACAGGCGACACACTTACTGTGGTGAATCCCGGTACGGTAGTAGGAAACTACGGCGTGCTTGATCTGGGGGCTGATGGTCAATACAACTACACCTTGAACAATACCAGCCAAAGTGTGCAGTCCCTGGCACAGGGACAGGTGGTCAGTGATCAATTCAGCTACGAGGTGACCGACGGACTGGCAAGTTCCAGTAGTGAATTGACGGTGAGCATTACAGGCACAAACGATGGCCCGGTGGCGAGTGCGGATACGGCGCAGGTTCAGGAAGATATGAGTTTGACAGCCACCGGGAATGTGTTGGCCAACGACAGTGATGTGGATGCTGGAACCGTTTTGACCCTGGTCAATGCGGGAACATTTACCGGCAATTACGGCAGTGTGGTGTTGAGTGCAGATGGCAGCTACACCTATACGCTGAACAACAACGCAGTGGCGGTGCAGTCATTGACACAAGGGGCCAGTGTGGCGGATGTGTTCGCGTACAGCGTGACAGATGGGGTAGAGAGTGTGTCTTCTGCGCTGACGGTCAATGTCAGCGGGCTTAATGATGCGCCAGTCGTCAGTGTGCCGATGTCTGACCAGTCAGTGAAGGCTGGCACGGCGTTGAACTATCAGTTGCCCATATCGACATTTACCGATGTGGATACGGGCGATGTCTTGTCTTACCAGGCACGCTTGAGCAATGGACTGGCCTTGCCAGCGTGGTTGAAATTTGATCAGGCCACGCGCACGTTTACAGGAACTCCCGCTGCTGCAAATCTTGGGGCGCTGAGTGTGGATGTGATTGCAACTGACACCATGGGGGCGACGGCATTGGACACTTTTCTACTCAATGTCACCTCGGCGGCAACGGGTGGAGGTACTGGATGTGGCTCGTCGAAAGAAGATAAGGATGACCGTGAGGATAAGAGCTCAAAAGATGACTCAGATCACAGCGACAAGGATGACAAGGATGACAAGGATGATCGCAGCAGTGACTGCAAAAAAGTGACTCAATCCAATGATCAGTCACACAGCAAGGATGCGGGCTCGACCAAAGAATGTAAATCGGATGGATCAGGTGATGGTGAAGGTGATCAGCGTAGCGATGAGAAGTCCAAAAATCGCGTCAGTCTCAGCGACGACAGCGACAAGAGTGATCACGGCAGCGGAAATGGCAAAAGCAATACTCTGGATGGTGGCAAGGGCGATGACCACTATCGCATAGTGCGTGGTTGCGGGGCGGATACCGTTGTTGACAAGGATTCATCCAAAGGCAACACCGATGTGGCTGAATTTGGGGGCGGTATTGCGGCCAATCAGCTATGGTTTCGCCATGTGTCCAGCGACCTTGAGATCAGCATCGTGGGCAGCAACGATAAATTGGTGATTCAAGACTGGTATCTGGGCAGCCAGTACCACGTGGAGCAGTTCAAAACCAGCGACGGCAAAACCCTGTTGGACAGCCAGGTGCAAAACCTGGTGAGTGCCATGGCAGGCTTTGCGCCACCGGCAGCGGGGCAGACCACGCTGACTGCGGCTTACCAGACCACGCTGGCACCGGTGCTGGCGGCCAACTGGCAGTAGTGCGCCGACGCTGAAGAGCCGCAGGCAATTGGCGAAGGGGACATTCTTCCTCCAATTGCTTGCACGGCTTGCCGCATCCTCAACGCCAGTGCAGCGAATCCCGTTCAAACAAGCCCCCTTGCCGGGCGCGTTCCTGGGTTCGCAGTGCACGCGCCTGCAGCCATTCTGGCGCGCCGATGTCCTTGAGTGTTTCGGCCGTCAAACCGTCCAGGGCGGTCAGTTCGCTTTCTGTGTGTGGGGCATGGCGTGGAGCCGTCCAGCGTGCCCACCAGGCGCGTGTGCGAGCAACCCAGGTATTGACAAATCGGCGTGTCTGCAGCGGTGTCAAGGGGCTGGTGGTGCAGGGATTGCAAGCGGTGTTCATGGCGGACTCCTGTATGTGATTGAGGATGCTGGTAAGCTTATCCATTGTTTACGTGCTTGAATATCGTTAATTTCTGCATAAACCGTTCACTGATACTTACCAATCCATGTCCAGATTACCTTTGAATACTTTGCCAGCCTTTCGTGTGGTGGCTCGCCTGGGCAATCTGCGGGCTGCCGCGCAGGAGCTTCACCTGACCCACAGTGCGGTCAGTCAGCAGATCAAGCTGCTGGAAGAGCAGGTGGGCTTTGCACTGTTTGAGCGCCGGGGTCGGCGCATCGTGCTGAATACCGCCGGGGCCACCTTGCAGCGAGCGGTGGAACCCGCGCTGGATCGGCTTGACGAGGGCTTGCGTGCCGCAGCCGCAACGGCACAGGGCGAGGCCCAGCGCATTCGGCTGACGCTGCTGCCGTCGTTTGCGCAACGCTGGCTGCTGCCGCGCATGCCGCGCTGGCGTGAACGCCATCCTGACATCCATCTGGAGCTGCACACCTCGCAGCAGTTGGTGGATCTGCTGCGCGAGGGGTATCACGCTGGCCTGCGCCAGGGGCAGGGGCCGTGGCGTGGCCTGCAAGCCGAACAACTGGTGGACTCGCCGCTGGTGGTGCTGGGTTCACCCGCTGCGGCGCACCGTTTGAACGGCTGCGGCATCAAGGCACTGGCCGAAGAGCCTTTGCTGGGCCGCCCCGAGCTGTGGGAGCGTTGGTTTGCCCTGGGCGGTTGGCGCAATGCCGTCAGCCCAGTGGCCACGTTCAACGATGCCGGTTTGCTGCTGCAGGCGGTGGAGCAAGACATTGGCATTGGCCTGGCGCGTGAAGTGCTGGCGGCTGATGCCCTGCGCGATGGGCGCTTGCTGCGCTTGTCACCCACGGCCTTGCCCGGCGATTCGGCCTACGCGCATTACTGGTGTGTGTTCCCGCCTGAGCTGGAAAATTGGCCGCCCCTGCTGGCTTTTCGAGCCTGGCTGCGCGAAGAGCTGGCTTTGTCCTTGCAGCACTTGGCCGATGCCGGGCGCAGCGCCAACTATCCCTTGCTCAGTACACTTTCCGTATGAAAAACCAACGCTTTGATGCCCTGGATGCCTTGCGTGGCCTGGCCATGCTGTGGATGACCGTGTTCCATTTCAGTTTTGACTTGAACCACTTTGGCTGGACGCAACAAGATTTTTACCGTGATCCGCTCTGGACGTGGCAGCGGGTGCTGATCGTCAGCCTGTTTCTGTTCTGCGCCGGCTTTGGGCAAGCCGTGGCCAGTGCACAGGGGCAAAGCTGGGCCCGGTTCTGGAAGCGTTGGGCGCAGGTAGCTGGTTGCGCCGTGCTGGTCAGCGCCGGGTCATGGCTGATGTACCCACAAACCTTCATTTACTTTGGCATCTTGCACGGCATGGCGCTGATGCTGGTGGTGGTGCGGCTCACTGCCCACTGGGGGCGTTGGCTGTGGTGGCTGGGGGTATTGGCGATTGCTTCTAAATTTATAGCTGCTTACGCAATATCAACAAGCGCTAGTGGCCAATTTATTGCATTTATGAATTCACCTGCGATGAATTGGCTGGGTTGGATCACACAAAAACCCGTGACCGAGGATTACGCACCGCTGTTCCCCTGGCTGGGCGTGATGTGGTGGGGTGCGGCATCTGGTGCGTGGGCCCTATCCCGAGCCCAAGGCGTGTTGCAGCAGCCGCTGCCCCGTGCGGGTCTGGCGTTGGCGGCTCTGGGGCGCTGGAGTTTGAGCTACTACATGCTGCACCAGCCGGTGCTGATGGGCCTGCTGATGGGGCTGGCTTGGTTGGGATTTCATCGGTAGTGAACAGGAGGTTGGGTATGCCTTTTCAAAGAATTTCTGCTGCGCTGCTGGCTGGTACCCTGGTGTTGGCCTCAGGTCAGAGCCTAGCGCAAGACGGCTCGCTTCGACAACGACTGAAAAACCGCCTGGAGCAGCGTCAACAGGCCAAGCTTGAGGCCGCAGACACAGCGGCTTCACCAACCGCCATCAACCAGCCGGGTGACTACCGGTTCACGCTGATGCATGATGGTTTGAGGCGCATGTACCGTGTTCACGTGCCCCATCGCTACACACCACAAACACCCGTGCCCTTGTTGGTGGCCTTGCACGGCGGTGGCGGCAACCTGGATTACCAGGCCGACGACAGCACATACGGCATGATCAGCCAATCTGAGCGCGAAGGCTTTGTGGTGGTGTTCCCCAATGGCTACAGCCGTTTGGAAAGTGGCAAGTTCGCCACCTGGAATGCGGGCAATTGCTGCGCTGCGGCACGTGACGAACAAGTGGATGACGTGGGTTTTATCCGCGAGATGGTGAGCCGCATCACCCACCAGATGAGCATCCATCCGCAACGCATTTATGCCACCGGCATGTCCAACGGCGCCATGATGTCCTACCGCCTGGCCTGCGAGATGTCTGATGTGTTCACGGCGATTGCGGCAGTGGCGGGCACTGACAACACCCGCGTCTGTCAGCCGACAAAAGCGGTGTCCGTGCTGCATATTCATGCTCAAGATGATCGCCATGTGCTGTTTAACGGAGGTGCCGGGCCAGATTCGGTGAGGCAGTCCGCCGTCACCAACTATGTGTCGGTGCCCGCTACGGTTTCAAAATGGACGCAGATAGATGGTTGCACCGCAGCACCGCAACGTATTTTGAGCAAACCCGGTGCTTATTGCGAGCGCTATGCACCCTGTACGGGCAAGGCTCAGGTTCAGTTGTGTGTGACCGAGTCCGGTGGACACTCCTGGCCCGGTGGTCACAAGCCGGGCCGTCAAGAGGAGCCATCACAGGCTATTTCGGCCAATGACATCATGTGGGACTTCTTCAACCGCTGAGGCTCCAAAGGTATTGTTCTCCAGCCTTTTGAGGTGGGCCAAAACGGAATTGAAGCGCTGCTCAAACCCTGCTGCAAGCCGGTTTTTATGCCAATATTTCCAGCAAGCGATCCAGCCCACCCGCGTTGATGGCTACTTGGGCCTGGACACGCACTGCGGGCTTGGCGTGGTAGGCCACCGACAGGCCTGCCACACCCATCATGGGCAAATCGTTGGCACCGTCACCCATGGCAATCGCCTGGCTGGGGTCAATACCCAGCTTGGCGCAGGTTTCCAGCAACATGGTGCGTTTTTCGGCACCGTCACAAATGTCGCCCCAGGGTTGATCAACCATGCCGCCGGTAAGCGCACCGTCGGCCACTTCCAGCACATTGGCGCGGGTGTAGTCAATGCCCAGCCGGTCACGAATGCGGTTGGTAAAGTGGGTAAAGCCACCGGACACCAGCAGCACTTTCAGCCCGGCCTGTTTGCAGGTGGCCACCAGTTCGGCCGCACCCGGGTTGAGTTGCAGTCGCTCTTGGTAAATCTGCTCCAGATCAGCCAGCGTGACCCCTTTGAGCAAGGCCACGCGCTGACGCAGGCTTTCCTTGTAGTCGGTGATCTCACCACGCATGGCAGCCTCGGTGATGGCAGCCACCTCGGCCTTGCGACCCACGGCATCGGCAATTTCGTCCACACACTCGATGTTGATCAGCGTGGAGTCCATGTCGAAGGCGATGAGTTTGAAGTTTGAAAGCTTCAGGTTTGCGGGCAGATTTTGCACGACAAGGCCGGGGTGATGTTCTTTTGGGGTAGTCATTTTTACTATTGATTGTGTAGCATATCACGCTTAATACATAAGCGCTAGAGGCTGATTTTATGAATAATTTGTGTCAGCGTTTCGTGGTTCAGTTTGGTATGGAATTCAACCGGTGTGCCTTGTGCGCGAAGTGCCTCAATAGGCGATGTCTACAAGCTCTCCATGCCAATTTGTGCAAAATTATGGCTCTGTTCAGATAGGCGGATTACTTCTTCAAATACAGCTTGTCAGACCAGGTGGCCAGCCAGTCAGGCTTGAAGGCCACCATGAGGACGGTGAGCATGCCGGTCATGAAAGCGTCACCCCAGGCGATCAGCCAATGCGCAACCAGACTCAGGTTGTCGTCAATACCTGGCATGCTGTGCCCCATCCACTGGGCCAGCACACCGGCGACAAACACGCACACGGCGGTGCCCAGAAAAGCGCGCACCAACACATAAACAAACAGGTGCAAGCCAATCCAGCGGCGCACCGCAGCACCCATGGCCAAGGCCAAAGTGGCGGGTATCAGGCCCAGCCACACGGTCAGATCCAGCGCGGTGTTCCATGACATGGGTGAGATTAGCGCGGCCATGACACCCACCACACACAAGACCGGTACGGCCAGCGGCCAGCCAAGCATCAGCACCACCAAACAGGCAGCCGAGCCCTGCAACTGCAGCGGCATTTTGTGCAAACTGGGCATGGCCCACAGCCAGGGCACCAGCGTGAGTGTGGCCAAAAGTGGCGTTAGTCGCGTCCCCCCTGTCAGCAGTTGCCATGGGCGAAAGAGCAGGGCGGCGAGCAGGGCCAGCGTGGCGAGCGTCAGATTGGTGAGCATGTCATTGCATTTCTAAATCAGCCGTGTGGGGGTGGTCTCGCCTTGCATTTGTAATGTCTGCAGCTCGATACACCGCCACAGACGATTCAGAAATGGGGTTACTCAAAGAAACCGGTCCAGAATTCTGCGGCTTTCCTTGCTGAGCTTGGCTGGGTCACGGATCAAAAACTGAATGCCGTGGGAGTCGGTGACCAACAAAATGGTGGGGCCCACGCGGCGAATGTCTTCGTCGCCACGCAACACAAAGGAGGTGTCACCACGGTCGGTTTTGACATGCCATGTACAAGGGGTGGAGAAGCTGGTGACGCTGTGGATGCTCAAAATGGCGGGCATGAATTCGCGGCCCTGTAATTCTTCGCGGATCAGGCTTTGGGCGGGCTCGGACAGTGCGGCGAGTTGGTCGATCCAGGCGACTTCATGGCCATCGGTGTGCACCAGGGAGATGCCCGCCTCGGGGGATTGGATCGGAAAGGCGCGAATCGGCACCACGCCTTCAACCACTTGCCCCTCAGGGGTGGTGAGCACCAGTTTGCCAAACGGGTTGCGTTGGAGTTCAAAAGTGCTGGAAACTTCAGTATTCATGGCGTTCATTGCTCACCTTTTTCATCATCCATATCGGTATCCATGTTGCGCGCCTGGGCCTGGTAAAGGTTGTAGTACGCGCCTTGGGCGGCCATCAGGTCGTCATGGGTACCCACTTCCACAATCTGGCCGCGATCCATCACCACCAGCCGGTTGGCGCGGTGCAGGGTGGAAAGACGGTGGGCAATGGCGATGGTGGTGCGGCCTTGCACCAGGTTTTCCAGGGCATTCTGGATTTCTTTCTCGGTCTCGGAGTCCACGGAGGAGGTGGCCTCATCCAGAATCAGGATGCGTGGATCAATCAGCAAGGCGCGGGCAATCGAGATGCGCTGACGTTCCCCGCCTGACAAGCCCTGACCACGCTCACCCACCATCGAGTCATAGCCCTGCGGCAGGCGCAAGATGAACTCATGGGCATGGGCAGCGCGGGCCGCGGTAATGATCTCGGCGCGGGTGGCGTGGGGTTTGCCATAGGCAATGTTTTCGGCAATGGTGCCAAAAAACAGGAAGGGCTCTTGCAGCACCAGACCAATGTGGCGGCGGTAATCGGCCACCGGGAAGGAGCGCACATCCACACCATCAACCTTGATGGAGCCTTCCGATACGTCATAAAACCGGCAGATCAGGTTCACCAGCGTGCTTTTGCCCGAGCCGCTGTGGCCCACCAGGCCAATCATTTCACCGGGTTCAATGCTCAGGCTGATGCCTTTGTTGACCTCGCGGTTGCCATAGCGAAAACTCACCTCGCTTAACTCGATGCGGCCTTTGACGTGGTCGAGCTTGACGGGTTGTGTGGGCTCGGGCACGCTGGAGACGTGATCCAGAATGTCAAAAATGCGTTTCGCCGCCGAGGCAGATTTTTCGGTCACAGAAACAATTCGGCTCATGGAGTCCAGGCGGCCATAAAACCGGCTGATGTAGGCAATAAACGCCATCAGCACACCCACGGTAATTTCAGACTTGGACACCAGCCAGATGCCAAAGCCCCAGACCACCAGCAGCCCCAACTCGGTCATCAGTGAAATGCTAGGGGCGAACAACGACCAGATTTTGTTGATCTTGTCGTTCACTGCCAAGTTGTGCTGGTTGGCAGTCTTGAAACGGGCTGATTCACGGTCTTCCTGGGCAAAGGCTTTGACCACACGCACACCTGGAATGGTGTCGGCCAGTACGCTAGTCACCTCTGACCAGACGCGGTCAATTTTCTCAAACCCGGTTTGTAGGCGAAAACGCACTGAGCGGATCATCCACACAATAAAGGGCAATGGCACCAGTGTGACCAACGCAAGCATCGGATTGATGGACACCAAAATCACTGCGGTCATGATCAGCATCAGGATATCGGAGGCAAAGTCCAGCAGGTGCAGCGACAAAAACACGCAAATACGGTCGCTTTCGCTGCCAATACGCGACATCAGGTCACCGGTGCGTTTGCCGCCAAAGTATTCCAGTGACATACGCAGCAAATGGTCATAGGTGGTGGTGCGCAAATCAGCGCCAATGCGCTCGGACACCAGTGCCAGGATATAGGTTTTGGCCCATGACAAGCTCCAGGCCAGCAAAGCTGCCCCAAACAGGCCAACCATGTACTTGGTCACCAGCATGGGGTCGATGTGTTGACCGTTTTGAAACGGGATCAACACCTCGTCCATCAGGGGCATGGTCAAGTACGGCGGCACCAGGCTGGCGGCGGTACCCAACAAAGTCAGTATCAAGCCTGCCAGCAACTGGCCTTGATAGGGTTTGGCGAAGCGCCACAATCTGAACAGTGTCCAGGTTGAAGGCGGGGTATGAATGACCTTGGTACAAATGGGGCATTCGTCCTGGTCTGGCTCCAGCGGGGCTTTGCAACTGGGGCACCGGTGACCTTCGGGCAGTACCGGTGGCAGGCCAGTGAGGTGGCTGTCCAGGTAAATTTGAAACTGGTCTACCAGCTTGATGGCGTGCAGATTGTGGGCCAGCGTGAAGCGCCATATGGCCAGCCGCTCTTGGGGAGTGACCCATTCAAGATGGCCAACGCCCGCATGGTCATGCAGTTGGAGTTTTAATCCTGATTGGAAAGACCACTCACGCCACTGGCCGTCAGGTTCGCGACTGAGCAGGCGCTGGTTGGTCAGCAGCACAAGGCCACTGACAAAATGAAGTTGTGCATCCAGATCGAACACGAGTGTGGCCACAATATGTTCATGGGCACGTAGCCTGGAACTCGTTTCTGAACGAAATTCAGCTGGGATGTCATCTAAAACAGGGGCTGATGCGTTACTTTGATTTGTCATACGGTGTGTCCGGGTCAATAAATATTTGTGTTGCACAAGCCTGCTTGCGTATGACTTAAGAACAAAAGAACTGAAAATCTCACGTTGCGACTCAATGGTCGACTTCTACACATTTATGACAACCAAGCGTATTGAATTTTTGCGTGTCACCCACTTACGGGGCCCCAACATCTGGACGTACCGTCCGGTCATTGAGGTTTGGGTCGATATCGGCGATTTGGAAGATTACCCTTCCAACACCTTAGTCGGATTTTATGAGCGTTTAACCACCATGTTGCCCGGTCTGGCGGTGCACCGGTGTGGCGTGGGTGAACCCGGGGGGTTTTTGGAGCGTTTGCGCGAAGGCACTTGGGCCGGACATATCCTGGAACATGTGGTGCTTGAACTGCAAAACATGGCGGGTATGCGCACCGGTTTTGGTAAAACCCGGCAAACCTCCCAGCGCGGGGTTTACAAGATGGCATTTCGTACCCGGCAAGAGCAAGTGGGTCGAGCTGCTCTGGAAGCGGGGCGCGAATTGGTGCATGCTGCGATCCACAATACACCTTTTGATGTGACCCAAGCCGTGGCCCAATTACGCGACTTGGCTGACAAGTATTGCCTGGGGCCCAGCACCGCTCATATTGTGGAAGCAGCTACCGAACGCGGCATTCCCCACATTCGTCTTACGGCGGGCAATTTGGTGCAACTAGGTTATGGCAACAAGCAACGCCGTATCTGGACCGCTGAAACTGATCAAACCAGCGCTATTGCCGAAGAAATTGCCAGTGATAAAGATTTGACCAAATCTTTACTGAAATCTTGCGGTGTGCCGGTACCTCAGGGCGAGTTGGTTGAAACCACCGAACAAGCCTGGGCGGCGGCGCAAGACATAGGTTTGCCAGTGGTGATCAAACCCCATGACGGCAACCATGGCCGTGGTGTGTCGCTTGACCTGAACAATCGCCAGGACATGGATGCCGCTTTTGCGCTTGCCAAGCGCAAAGGGGGCGGCAGCATCATTGTTGAGCAGTACATTCCAGGCAACGAACATCGTTTACTGGTGGTTGGTCAGCGTGTTGTGGCTGCAGCCCGAGGTGAAACTGCTTGGGTCACTGGTGATGGTCAGTCCAATATCATTGAGCTGGTGGACCGGCAACTCAACACCGATCCGCGTCGCGGTATCACTGAAGATGCGCCGCTGAACGTCTTGGCTCCACATGAGGGCGCAGAAATCATTCTGGAACTCCAGCGTCAAGGGCTGACTGCTTATTCGGTTCCAGCCATGGGTCAGCAAGTGTTGATTCAGCGTAATGGCAATGTGGCTTTTGACATCACGGATGAGGTTCACCCCAGTGTGGCGGCCATGGCTACCTTGGCCGCGCGGGCTGTGGGCTTGGATATTGCAGGTGTTGACATGGTGTTGGAAGATGCTACCCGTCCCTTGAGCGCACAACGGGCTGCCGTGATTGAGGTTAATGCCAGTCCTGGTTTGCTGGCGCACCTCAAACCCGCCAGTGGTCACGCCAGACCGATTGGCCAAGCCATTGTGGCGCATCTTTTTGGCCCCATGCAAAATGGGCGCATGGATATCGTGGGTATTACCGGGCAAGTCAACACCACGCCCATTGCACGTTTATTGAGCTGGATGCTTTATACACAAGGTCAAAAAGTGGGTTTGGCTTGTAAGGACGGTTTTTACTTGGGTGAGCGTTGTGTGGACCCACACGACTACACGAGTTGGGAACGAGGGCAAAACCTGTTGATCAATCGCTCGATAGACGTGGCTGTTTTTGAACACAACCCCCAAACTATTTTGAGTGAGGGCTTGGCTTACGACAAATGTCGCGTGGGTGTTGTGACCGATGTCAGCGGATTTGAAACCTTGTCTGAGTTTTACATTGACAGTTTGGACAAGCTCTACAACGTGGAGCGTACCCAGGTAGATGTTGTGCTTGCGCATGGTACGGCGGTACTGAATGCCGCCGACCCACAGGTGGTTGAAATGGCATCCTTGTGTGATGGGGATGTGATTTTTTACGGCCTTGACCCTGAGCTGCCTGCTCTGGCGGCTCACCGAGCCAGCGGACAGCGGGTGGTGTTTTCTGAGCAGGGTGGCCTGGTGCTGGCACAAGGTGACACCAGAGTGACACAGATCGATTTGAATGGTCATTGGGTAGACTTGCCAGGCTCCGCGGAATGGGTGCTGGCTGCAGTAGCCGCCGCCTGGGCTTTGGGTATGTCTGCCGAATTGATGGGTGCTGGTCTTCGCACCTTTGAACAAACAATACAAAAACATCGTTGAGATATGAAGCTATCGCGCATTCGGGCCCTGCGTGGCCCCAACCTCTGGACACATCACACGGCGATTGAGGTGGTGGTGACTTGTTCTCCGAAACTTTGCAGCATTACAGATTTGCCGGGTTTTGAGAGCCGATTGCGCAGCCGCTTTCCTGCCATTGCTCCACTGCAATCCGTTGGGCAAACTGATCCGGTTTGTCTGGCCCATGTATTAGGGTTGGCTGCCTTGGGTCTTCAGGCACAAGCGGGTTGCCCCGTCACTTTTCGGCGCACCACTCCTACGCTTGAAGCGGGCGTTTTTCAGGTGATTGTGGAGTACACCCAAGAGGCGGTGGGGCGGTTGGCTTTAGAGCTGGCCCAAGCTCTGTGTATCGCTGCCCTGGAAGACACACCTTTTGACTTGCAACATGCGCTGACTCAACTGCGGGATCTGGATGAGGATGTGCGGCTTGGCCCCAGTACCGGTGCGATTGTGGATGCTGCTGTAGCACGCCAAATTCCTTATCGACGTATGACAGAAGGTAGCATGGTGTCATTCGGTTGGGGCAGTCAACAGCGCCGGATTCAGGCTGCCGAGACAGATACAACGGGTGCCATTGCCGAGAGTATTGCGCAAGATAAACAACTTACTAAAAAATTATTGGTTGCGGCTGGCGTGCCTGTACCGCGTGGTCGTGAAGTCAGTAGTGTGGAGGATGCCTGGGCTGCAGCGCTTGAAGTTGGTCTGCCGGTGGTCGTCAAACCCATGGATGGTAATCAGGGAAAAGGCGTGACCGTCAATATCAAGACGAAAGAGCAGCTGATCGCGGGTTATCACACAGCCAAGAGCTTCAGGTCGCATGTTTTGGTGGAGCGTTTCTTGCCGGGCCATGATTTCAGGTTGTTGGTCGTTGGCAATAAGTTGGTGGCAGCGGCTCAACGCGAAGCGCCTCATGTGGTGGGTGATGGCCAGCACAGTATTCGTGAATTGGTTGATTTTGTGAACCTTGATCCCAGGCGTGGGTCAGGTCATGCCACATCACTTACCAAAATTCGGTTTGATGACATTGCCTTGGCGTGTCTGGCTGATCAGGAACTTCAGGCTGAGTCTGTCCCGGAGTTGGGCCAACGTGTGACCTTGCGGCGTAATGCCAATTTGTCCACTGGCGGTGCTGCTACTGATGTCACTGACGATGTGCACCCCAAGGTGGCTGCCCGTGCGGTGGAGGCCGCCAAAATGGTGGGGCTGGATGTGTGCGGCGTGGATGTCGTCACGGATAGTATTCACCACCCCCTTGAAACGACTGGCGGTGGTGTGGTGGAAGTGAATGCTGCACCAGGCTTGCGCATGCACATTGCACCGTCTTTTGGCAAGGGTCGCGCTGTAGGTGAGGCCATCATTCAGTTTATGTTTGGTGACCGTGGCAACGGCCGTATACCCCTGGTCGCTGTGACGGGTACCAATGGCAAAACCACTACGGTGCGATTGATTTCGCATCTGTTAACGCAGAGTGGTCTGCGAGTTGGGATGACCAATACCGATGGGGTCTACATTGCGGGTCAGCGTATTGACACCGGCGACTGCAGTGGCCCCAAAAGTGCCCGTAATGTGTTGCAACACCCCGATGTGGAAGCCGCTGTTTTGGAGACTGCGCGTGGTGGCATGTTGCGTGAAGGTTTGGCCTTTGACCGTTGTGATGTGGCGGTTGTGACCAACATTGGTACAGGTGACCATCTTGGGCTGAACTACATCACCACAGTGGAAGACCTGGCCGTGTTGAAGCGTGTCATTGTGAAGAACATTGCGGACAAGGGAACGGCTGTTCTCAATGCCGCTGACCCCGCTGTGGCAGCTATGGCCAAACATTGCACGGGCGCAGTAACATTTTTTGCACAATCCAAAAGTCTACCCTTGATGGCAGCTCATCTGGCGCAAGGGCAGCGTGGGATCTACGTTGAAAACGGGTGTCTGGTTGCTGCAGAAGGGGCAAATCGCTACGAAATTCCGCTATCTGCTGTGCCGATCACACACCATGGCACGATTGGTTTTCAGGTGGAAAATGTTCTGGCCTCCGTGGCGGCGGTGTGGGGACTGGGTCTGGACTGGGCCGTGATACGTGCTGGCCTGGCCAGTTTTGAAAATGACAGTGACAACGCACTTGGCCGCTTTAACCTGTTCACTTACCGCGGTGCCACGGTAATTGCCGATTACGGGCATAACCCGGATGCCATGTCAGCGTTGGTGCAAGCCGTCAATAACATGCCCGGAAAACGACGTACGGTGGTGATCAGTGGTGCAGGTGACCGACGTGATGAAGACATTCGCCAGCAAACCCAGATCCTGGGGCAAGCCTTTGATGAAGTGGTGCTGTACCAGGATCAGTGCCAACGTGGTCGATCTGACGGCGAGGTGATTGCGCTGTTGCGCGAAGGCCTGGCCGGTGCTTCCCGCACGCAAGGTATTGCTGAGATCACCGGTGAATTTTTGGCCATTGATACGGCCATGGATAAACTGGAGGAGGGCGATTTATGCCTGATACTGGTGGATCAGGTGGAAGAAGCCCTGTCTTACATCCGCGCAAAAATCAGCCAGTCTGCAAGCCCCACGGTAAAGTGAATTTGCGCGTGCCAATGTGTCCTTGGGCATCAAAAGCCTGCTCCTGAAAATGGATCTGATTCACTTCAAAACGAATCACACTGCAGGCGCGGGTGCCATAGTTGGGTAGCGAGACAAAAGCCGCTGAAAGCGCACGTTCCAACTCCAATGAGATGCCCGTGGCAGGCAGCCGGGCATCGTCGGCTGGATGCGGGTTGTGCAGCAAAGCCATCAAGTCTTCATCACGGGGATGATCTTGTATCAGCAAGGCTTGCAAGCCATCTTTTAAACCCGTCAGTTTGGGCCAGGGTGTTAAAAAATCAGCATTTGATACGGCACCCAACCCAGGCTTCAAGGTGATCACCTTGGCATGGCGACTCTCCAATCCCATCAAACTTTGTCCATCAAACACCAGCAGGTTAAACGGGTTGTAATCGGCTGCGTGTTTCACCAAATTGGCCAGATAGTCAGTTGCGCTGTGTTGGGTTTGTAAAAAGGTGCTGACCAGTTCGCCGCGGGAAGGTGCATTCGCACGCATATGGGCTGGATCCCGGTAGTTGGTGAGCGCAGCCAGTCGCCCATCGCGGCTTACCCCCAACCAGGTGCCGCCCGCGTGCAAATCACGTCCTGCCAGAATGGGGGCCTCTTCCCACCAATTTAATGGCAGCGTCGGGCGTGCGTAAAACTCGTCACGGTTGGCGATCAGCAGCAGCGGTGTGGGGCTGGCAGGTTGCCAGTTCCAGGCGATCAGGCACATGATCCCGTGAAACCATCACCTACCAGCTGGGCATGGTCAATTTTGGTACATCGATTCATCACCACCGTCAGGCCAGCTTGTTCGGCGATGGCACGGGCCTCTTCGTTGACCACACCTATCTGCAACCACAGCGTATGGGCTCCAATCGTTATGGCATCTTGGGCGATGGGTAGGCAATCCTGCGATTTGCGAAACACATCCACCATATCCACGGGGAAGGGAATGGTGAGCAGATCGGGGTAGCAGGTTTCACCCAGAATGTTCGAGTATTTGGGGTTGACCGGGACGATTCTGAAGCAGTGTTCCTGAAGGTACCTGGCCACCATAAAACTCGGTCGGTCCGACTCGGCCGATAGGCCCACTACGGCAATGGTGTGGCTGTCACGCAGGACGCGGCGCAAGGTATCGATGTCACTCATGGGTTAGCTCCATGGCACCAGATCGGGGTACGTTTGTCAATAAATGCCCCGATACCCTCTTGGGCATCCTGGATTTGCAGGTTGGTAACCATCACATCTTTGGCGTAGTCATAGGCTTGAGCCAAGGGCAGTTCGGCTTGACGGTAAAACGCCGCTTTGCCCATCGTCAGTGTGTGGCGTGATTTGGATGCAATCTTGTTGGCCAGATGGTCCACCGCCGCATCCAGTTCAGCTGCGGGAACTAATGTATTGATCAGGCCAAAGCGCAGCGCGGTGGCTGCATCCATCAACTCCCCGGTCAGCAACATCTGCATGGCGTGTTTGGGGCTGATGTTCCGAGATAAGGCCACCATCGGGGTTGAGCAAAACAGACCAATATTCACGCCAGGTGTGGCAAAGCGCGCTGTGTCTGCCGCAATCGCCAGATCACAACTGGCTACCAGTTGTACACCAGCTGCCGTGGCGATACCTTGCACGCGGGCAATCACCGGTTGCGGGAGCGACACAATACGTTGCATGAGCTGTGAGCAGGCCTCGAACAAGGCCTCGGCATACTCTGGAGCGTAACCCGCAGCCCGGATTTCTTTCAGGTCATGTCCGGCGCAGAAGGCTGAACCCGCACCAGCGAGCACGACAACATGCAGGGATGTATCCATGGCAATGGCATCCAGTTCAGCTTGCAGTGCAGCAATCAATTCGGTGGACAGCGCATTGCGCGCCTGTGGCCGGTTCAGTGTGAGGGTAACTACGTGGTTGGCGTTGCAGCGCAACACCAGCGGGGCGGCGGTGGAATCAACTGGGTTCATGGTGGAGTGGGATGTTCAAGCGGGTGCAGCATTGTGCTGTAGAGTTTGACTTTGAGAACCCTCGCAGGGTGAAATCCGTCTGCTAAACTGAGCATGTCACTGGGGAGTAGTCTCCCTTCGGGTCAACCGAAGGGGCTTGTGTCAACATACTTGGTCGTTCGGCCATGGTACAAGCGGCTTCAAACTTGACAAGACCTTTGACCATGTTGCCTCCGGTTTGGCCGGGGAGGCTTCGTGGTCATTGTTTTTTGTCCGGCCTTGGAATCTATCTTGGAAGCTCTCTTTATCTCTACAGGTGTTGTTGCCCTTGCTGAAATTGGCGACAAAACCCAACTTCTGGCCTTCATTCTGGCGGCCCGCTTCAAAAAACCCGTGCCCATTATTGCGGGAATTCTCGTGGCGACCTTGTTTAATCACGGCTTGGCTGGTGCATTGGGGGCCTGGATCACTTCAGTGGTCAGCCCGGACATCATGCGCTGGGTGCTGGGTGGATCGTTTATTGGAATGGCCATCTGGACCTTGATTCCCGACAAAATTGAGGAGGAAGAAACCCAGGTGGCCAAACATCTGGGGGTGTTTGGCGCAACCGTAGTCACTTTTTTCCTGGCGGAAATGGGTGACAAAACACAAATTGCCACCGTGGCGCTGGCCGCGAATTACGGTGCTCCTTTGCTGGTAATTGCCGGAACCACTCTGGGCATGTTGATTGCCGACGTACCCGCCGTATTTGTGGGCAACAAATTTGCAGCCAAGATACCCATGAAGCTGGTTCACTCCATGGCTGCCGCCATCTTTGCAGTCATGGGTTTGCTCACTATTTTCCGGGTTGACAAGCTATTTCAGTAGATCGGTTGCGGATACCCAAGCTGCAGATTTGCACAAATGGCTCACATGGGAACATAAAAAGTGGAGTTTTCCAGAACTTGCACCACATCGTGGTTGTCACCCATTGAAGTTACCTTGAATTGCATGTGAAGCGTTTTCCCAGGCTTTGCCATTGCCTCTGCCGCAGGCAGCTGCACATTGACCGTCATCGTTTTAGCCTCAATGGGTCCGAGGCTCACCAGCGTTGGGCTGGTCATTGATAACCCGGTAAAGCCCAGGGCCTCCACCCGGTAGTGTTGTACCTGTTCTGTAGCATTCATGAGGTGTAACCGGTAGACGTTTTCAATGCTGCCGTCGTGCAAGGTGCGGGCCATCACACCCCGGTCGCGGATCACGTCCAGGCGAAACGGGCTGCGCTGGTTCAGGCCGATCACCAGCGCCGCAGTCAGCAGGCACAACTGCAGGCCATAAGCCAGCACCCGCCAGCGCAACACCCGTTGACGCAAGGTGGCGCTGTCCCAGCCATGAGTTAGCCCGTTGAGGCTTGAGTAGCGGATCAAACCGCGTGGGTATTTCATCTGATCCATCACGCCATCACACGCGTCAATACAGGCGGCACAGCCAATGCAATTGCTTTGCAAACCGTCACGAATGTCAATGCCGGTGGGACATACCTGCACACACAGGGTGCAGTCCGTACAGTCACCCAGGCCGATGGCTTTGTGATCGACCGACCGCGCGCGTGGCCCGCGTGCATCCCCACGCGCACTGTCGTAGCCAATGATCAGGGTGTCGCGGTCAAACATGGCTGACTGAAAGCGGGCGTAGGGGCACATGTGTTTACACACCTGCTCTCGCAAATAACCGGCATTGAGGTAAGTGAACAGCCCATAAAACAACACCCAGAACGAGTCCCACGGCCCCATCGACAAGTCGGGTAAAGCACTTGCCAGTGATTGGATGGGCGTGAAATAGCCCACAAACGTGAACCCGGTCCACAGGCTGATGCCCAGCCACAGGGCTTGTTTGCTGCCTTTGCGCAGTATTTTTTCTGTACCCCAGGTGCGACTGTCCAGCGCCTTGCGAGCGTGTGGTTTGCCTTCGGTCAGGTGCTCTACCCAGACAAATACCTTGGTGTACACCGTTTGTGGGCAGGAGAAACCGCACCAGATGCGCCCAGCCACCGTGGTCACAAAAAACAGCGCCAACGCGGCCAGTACCAGCAGCAGCGTCAGGTAAATCAGGTCTTGCGGGTACAGCACCAGGCCAAACAGATAAAAACGTTGCTGCGCCAGATCAAACAACACCGCCTGCCGGTCATGCCAGGTCACCCATGGCAGGCCGTAAAAGACCAATTGCGTGAGCCAGACCATGGCCCAGCGCCACGCGGCAAAGCGGCCCGAGGTTGCACGCACATAAATTTTGTTTTTGGGCTCAAGCTGTATCAAAGGTTCGGTTCTTGAGCCGTCAACGGCAATGGGAATGGTTTTGGAGTTCATGGCCATGACTGTGCCGCAGCTTCATCTGAAATGGTAGATTCAGATATTCTCAAAAAAACCATATCAGTTGCGCCCTCATGAAACGCTACGAAACCTATGCGCAGGAAATTGCCGATCTGATCAAAACCAAGGCTTTGCGTCCGGGCGAGCGCTTGCCCTCAGTGCGCCAGGCCAGCATGAGCCGCAAGATCAGCCCGGCCACGGTGTTTGCCGCCTATTACCTGCTGGAGGCCCGTGGGCTGATTCAGGCGCGGGCACGTTCGGGCTACTACGTGAATGCCACCCGCCAACCCATGCAGGCCGAGCCGGGTACGGCGGTGATCAGCGCCCAGTCGACCGAGGTGGTCATCAGTGACCTGGTGTTTGAGGTGCTCGACTCCACCCGCCAGGGCGACGTGGTGCCACTGGGGTCGGCCTTTCCCAGCCCGGCCTTGTTTCCGCTGGACAAGCTGGCGCGCAGCTTGACACCGGCGATGCGGCAGTTGACACCCCAGCGCATGGTGGAAGACCTGACCCTGGGCCATGAGCGCCTGCGCCGCCAGATCAACCTGCGTTATGCCATGAACAATACCGCTGTGGATCTGGATGAAATTGTCATCACCAACGGTGCCATGGAGGCCCTGAACCTGTGCCTGCAAGCGCTGACCCGTCCCGGTGATGTGGTGGCGGTGGAGTCGCCCACGTTTTACTCGGCCTTGCAAGCGCTGGAGCGGCTGAACCTGCGTGCGGTAGAGGTGGCGACCCACCCGCGTGATGGCGTGGACCTGGATTCGCTGGCGCAGGTGCTGGCCCAGCACCCGGTGAAAGCCTGCTGGTTCATGACCAGTTTTCAGAACCCGCTGGGCAGCCTGATGCCTGAGCATCACAAACAAGCTCTGGTCGAGCTGCTGGCTAGCCACAAGGTGCCGCTGATTGAGGACGATGTGTATGGCGAGCTGTACTTTGGCCTGCGCCGCCCCTTGCCAGCCAAGGCGTTTGACCGCCAGGGGCTGGTGCTGCATTGCAGTTCATTCTCCAAATGCCTGGCCCCCGGCTACCGTGTAGGCTGGGTGGCCGCTGGGCGTTATGCGCAGCAGGTGCAGCGCCTGAAGCTGATGACCACACTGTCCACCGCTATCCCGTCACAGTTGGCAATTTCAGACTATTTGCAAGGCGGGCATTTTGAGCGCCACCTGCGCCAGTTGCGCCAAACTCTAGAGCTGCAGCAAGCCTGGGCACTGAAGGTGATTGAGGCGCATTTTCCGCCGGGCACACGGGTCACCCGGCCCGAAGGGGGCTACTTTTTGTGGCTGGAACTGCCCGCCCATGTGGATGCCCTGCAACTCCACCGCCTGGCCGCAGCGCAACAGATCAGCATCGCGCCAGGGCACTTGTTTTCAGCAGACAAGCGCTTTGAAAATTGTTTACGCATCAACTACGGCTATCCAGGGGATGCACGTATGGAGGAGGCTTTGGCGACGCTGGGGCGATTGGCCAGCGGGTGTGTGTAATGCTTTCAAACAGCTTCTGCCGTAAGCATGGCTGAGCCTCCACGTCATTGCGGCAGAACACTGAATGGGCCCGATTTAACCGCCTTTGGGCCCGTTATGGCATTCGTAGCAGCCGATGTTTTGCCCCGCCGTGAAGGTTTTCACACCGTGCTCCACAGTGAGCGTTTTGGTCATCTTGACCTGACTGAGTGCGGTTCCTCTGAAATCCGCACCATGGCAATAGGCACACGAGCTGGTGTTGGCACCCTTGGCCACATCCTTGTGGGTTGAAATCCAGGCATTTCCTGTGGTGTGCATGCCGTGCGGGCCTCCGTTGATGGTATTGGGCATGGTGGCATGGCAAGCGGTGCATTCGCTGATGGTGCCCGCATGACCCTGTACATCGGTACTCAGTACATTGTCATTGGCATGCGAGCTGGGGTATTCCGCGTGGGTCGCACCATGGCAGGACTCGCATTGCAGCCCACCATGTCCGCTGCTGAAACGGTACAAGTTAAAGCCGGCAGCCGGCACATTGGCATTGGAGGCAAAGCGCTGATCTGTCCAGACCTTGGGCACCCCAGCCGCTGTGACACCGCTGAGTTCGCGTTTGCCATCATGGTGGCAAGACTGGCAGGTGGGCTGGTTGAGCCAGCCGGTGCGGGCGTTGTTACCCACAGCCGTCATGCTGCCGTGGCAGCTTTGGCAGTTCATGGCGGGTTTGCCGGTGAGATCCAGCGCATTGCCCATGGGGCCACGCAGGCATTGGGTGACCGAACCAGGGTGGCACATGTAGCACGAGGTGCGGTTGGTACTGCTGTCCAGCGTCAGCTGGCTGATCGGGTCTTTGACCTTGGCGTGCAAAGTGTGCAAGGCTTGGGTGAGCGGCGTGATACCCGCGACACCGGTTCCCGGCAAGGCATTGGAGCTGTGACAGGCCGCACACAACACCGGCTGCCCGGCAGAAGCTGTGGCCATCAACCCGGACGGGTTGTAGCCCAGTTTGGTTAATGCGGCGGTGAAGGCCGGGTTGGCGAGCTTGCGTTCGTCATGCAGGCGCAGAATGTTTTTCTTCCAGTCCTTTTCAGCATCCGCATCCTTGACCCAGCCAGCTGCAGGCTTGGCATCGCTGCTGACGGTGCTGGAGGCATGGCAAGACTTGCAGCTCATCTCGTCACTGACCGGCAGCACGGTGCGAGCGGTGGCCAATATCTTGCCCGTGGCATCCTTGGCCACTACTTTGACCATGGGGTAAAAGTTCTTTTTGCCTTGGTCATCGTAGGGGGTGATCGGGATACCTTCTGCCTCAAACCACTTGTTCGTCGCGTTGTAGGTCAAGGGACGGGGAGCCGCCGAGGTCATGGCGTTGCCCTTGAGCCCAACGTCTGCGCTGAGGGTTGCACCAAACAAAGACTTCACCCAACTCCAGAAATTGGTTTTGGCCACGCTGGTGGTGTTGATGGAACCCGTTGCATCAGCCATGGCCTCATAGGTCAGGTTCACCCCGCTGGTGACCAAACCACCCTTGGCGGAGTTCACCAGTTGGGCGTGCAGGTTGTTATAAGGTGGCAAGATGGAGAACACCGAATAGTCTTTTCCATCCACACAGTGCATGCCCAAGTCGTTCCAGGCCAGCAGGGTGTAGCCGGTCGTGGCGGTTGCAGGAGGGGGCGGTGGTGTCGAGCCACCACCGTTGTGATGACTTTCCCCTGACTTTGAGTCACTGTCATTCTTGCTGTCACTGTTCTTCTTGTCGCTGCTGCTTTTGGAGTTTTCGCTGGCTTTGGCACTCTGTGTGCTCGGGCTTTCGCTGCGTGCGAGTTGCGTCGATGACGTAGCCACCGTACCGTCGGCACTGCCACCTCCGCCGCCGCATGCCGCAAGCACGGCAACCGCCACCCAACTCAAACCGAGGCGCATGATGCGCTGCATGTTTCTGTTCATTTTGTTTCCTTTGGTTTTCATGAACTCCGCTGCGGCTACGGCTGCTGCAGCCTCCTGAGTCATTCAACCAAGTGCATGCACAGGTCGTGAGCTAAGCGGTTTGGTGACTCGCCTTGATAATATTTGTGAACATGGATGTATGGATATATACCTGCGGTAACAGACTGTAAGTTCTGCATATCACAGATGGATTTTGTCAAACTCTGTCAGTACAACAGGTCACAGGGACATGTGTGCAGCCTTTTAATAGCTATATTAATAATAGCTATTGACGCTTGATATATAAGCTCTAGATGTCCAAATGAGGCTATGTACCAGTTAGCTGTTGAAAGCGGGGGCTTCCCAGTAGCAGGGTTGAATGGTCTCCCTGGGGCAGAAGCAACTGCAACAGCTAATTCAGACATAGCCCCAAATGATCCCCAAAAAATTTGAGATGTAATCTATCCCGCTGCCACACCTGCAACGATGGGTTGTCCCAGATTCTTCAGCACATCACGCACCATCTTGGCCCGGTCGGTGGCATCGGGCAGGGGGCGCTCGATGCGCAGTTTTTCGTTGCCGGCCAGCTTGATGTGTTTGTTTTTCTGGATCAACTGGATGATCTTCATGGTGTCAATCGGTGGGTCCTTCTTGAAGGTGATGCTGATCACGCTGGGGGCGGCATCTACCTTGATCACGCCGTAGGGCTGGCACAGCACGCGCAGGCGGTGCACATCGATCAGGGTTTGGGCTTGGGCGGGCAGCTTGCCAAAACGGTCGATGATTTCTTCCATCAGCGCGTCGATCTGGTTGGTGTTTTTGGCGGTGGCGAGCTTTTTGTAGAAGCTCAGGCGCAGGTGCACGTCGCCACAGAAGTCGTCGGGCAGCAGCGCCGGGGCGTGTAGGTTGATGTCGGTGGTGACGTTGAGCGGGCTGAGCAAATCGGGCTCGATGCCGGCTTTCAGGCAGCGCACCGCCTCGCTCAGCATCTCGTTGTAGAGCTGAAAACCCACTTCGAGCATGTTGCCGCTCTGGTTTTCGCCCAGCACTTCACCGGCCCCGCGAATTTCCAGGTCGTGCATGGCCAGGTAGAAGCCGCTGCCGAGTTCTTCCATGGCCTGAATCGCGTCCAGCCGTTGCTGCGCCTGCTTGGTCAGGCCTTGCAGGTCGGGCACCATCAAATAGGCGTAGGCCTGGTGGTGGCTGCGGCCCACGCGGCCACGCAACTGGTGCAACTGGGCCAGGCCAAACTTGTCGGCGCGGCTCATGACGATGGTGTTGGCGGTGGGCACGTCAATGCCGGTCTCGATGATGGTGGAGCACAGCAGCACATTGCTGCGCTGGGCGACAAAGTCGCGCATCACGGCTTCCAGTTGGCGCTCGGGCATCTGGCCGTGGGCCACGCTGATGCGGGCTTCGGGCAACAGCTCTTCTAATTTGGCGCGGCGGTTTTCAATCGTCTCGACCTCGTTGTGCAAAAAGTAGACCTGCCCGCCACGCTTGAGTTCGCGCAGCACCGCCTCGCGGATCACGCCGTTGCTCTCTGAGCGCACAAAGGTTTTGATGGCCAGGCGGCGCTGCGGCGCGGTGGCGATCACGCTCAAATCGCGCAGGCCTTCGAGCGCCATGCCCAGCGTGCGCGGGATCGGTGTGGCGGTGAGTGTGAGCACGTCCACCTCGGCACGCAGGGCTTTCATCTGCTCTTTGTGGCGCACGCCAAAGCGGTGTTCCTCGTCGATGATCAGCAGGCCCAAATCCTTGAAATGGGTGGACTCTGACAACAGCTTGTGCGTGCCGACCACGATGTCGATGGTGCCGTCCGCCACGCCTTTGAGCGCCGCAGTGATTTCCTTGCCCGAGCGAAAACGGCTCATCTCGGCCACTTTCACCGGCCACTTGGCAAAACGGTCCACCAGCGTCTGGTAGTGTTGCTCGGCCAACAGCGTGGTCGGGGCCAGAAAGGCCACCTGTTTGCCACCGGTGATGGCAATGAAGGCAGCACGCAGGGCCACTTCGGTCTTGCCAAAGCCCACGTCGCCACAGACCAGCCGATCCATCGGGCGCGGGCTGATCATGTCTTGAATCACGGCGTGGATGGCGGCTTTCTGGTCGGCGGTTTCTTCAAAGCCGAAGTCGTTGGCAAAGGTTTCGTAATCATTGGGGCTGTAGCGGAAGGCGTGGCCCTCACGCGCGGCACGGCGGGCGTAGATGTTGAGCAGCTCGGCGGCAGAGTCGCGCACCTGCTCGGCGGCTTTGCGTTTGGCTTTTTCCCACTGGCCGCTGCCCAGCTTGTGCAGCGGCGCTTCGTCGGGGCTGACGCCGGTGTAGCGGCTGATCAGTTGCAACTGGCTCACCGGCACATAGAGCACGGCTTTGTCGGCGTATTCCAGGTGCAAAAACTCTTGAATCTCGGGTTCGCCATTGGGCAGCTTGTTGCCCAGGTCGAGGTTGATCAAGCCCCGGTAGCGGCCAATGCCGTGGGCGCTGTGCACCACCGGGTCACCCACCTTGAGTTCACTCAGGTCCTTGATCAGCGCCTCCACATCGCTGACTTGCTCCTGCTTTTTGCGCTTGCGCGTGGTGTGGCTGGCGGCAAACAGCTCGGTCTCGGTGACAAAGTCCACACCACTTTCCAGCCAGGCAAAACCGGTGGCCAGGCTGCTGGTGGCAATGCCGATCTTCTCGTCGCTGGCCAAAAACTCTTTCAAAGAATCAAAGGTCGGCGGATCAAACTGGCTGCTGTGCAGAAAGTCCAGCAGGCTGGCGCGCCTACCGTCGCTCTCGGCCAGCACCAGCACACGCTGCTGGGTGTTGCGGATGTGAGATTTGAGGCTGCTCAGCGGGTCTTCCGCACCACGCACCACGGTCAGTGGGGGCAGTACCTCAAATTCCGCATAAGCCGAGGTGTGTTCCCCCGTAGGAGCGGCGGCAGCCGCGAGGGTATTCGGCCTGAGCGCCAGTTGCGCATGCTGATTCACCCGCGCATAAAACTGCTCGGCATTCAAAAACAGCGCATCGGGTGGTAACACCGGGCGCTCCGGGTCGCCTTGCACCAGGCGGTAGCGCTCGCGCGTGTCTTGCCAGAAGTGGGCAAAGGCGGGCTCCAGATCACCATGCAACACCACCGTGGCGGCATCACCCAGGTAGTCAAACACGGTGGCGGTGTCTTCAAAGAACAGCGGCAGGTAGTACTCGATACCGGCGGTGGCAATGCCCTGGCCGATGTCTTTGTAGATGCGGCTGCGGGTTGGGTCGCCTTCCAGCAGCTCACGCCAGCGGCTGCGAAAGCGGGCACGGGCATCCTCGTCCATCGGAAACTCGCGCCCAGGCAGCAGGCGCACCTCGGGCACCGGGTACAGGCTGCGCTGGCTGTCGGGGTCAAAGGTGCGGATGCTGTCAATCTCGTCGTCAAACAAATCCACCCGGTAGGGCACCGGGCTGCCCATGGGGAACAGGTCGATCAGCCCGCCGCGCACCGCGTATTCGCCGGGGCTCACCACCTGGGTCACATGGCTGTAGCCCGCCAGCGTGAGCTGGGCCTTGAGCTTGGCTTCATTGAGCTTTTGCTTGGTCTTGAAGTGAAAAGTGGTGCCTGCCAGAAAGCTCGGCGGGGCCAGCCGATAGAGCGCAGTGGTGGCCGGGACGATGACCACATCGGCCCCGGTGTCCTTGTCGTGCTGGCTGATGCGCCACAGCGTGGCCAGGCGCTCGCTGATCAAATCCTGGTGCGGCGAGAAGGTGTCAAACGGCAGCGTCTCCCAGTCGGGGAACAGCACGCAGCGCAGCTCGGGGGCAAAAAACGCCATCTCGTCAATCAGGCGCTGGGCATCGGGCGCTTGTGCCGTGACGATGGCCGTGACCTTGCCGGCCGCTTTGTCGCGCATGGCCAATTGGGCCAGCAGCAGGGCATCGGCCGAGCCAACTGGGCGGGGCAGGGTGTAACGTTTGCCGGGGGTGAGTTTGGGTAAGTCCATGGGGGCAGGTGGGGGTAATCTGGATGAGTCTGGGTGGGGCCAAAACGCCAACACCCTGCGCAACGGTGGGCAGGGTGTGATGAGGGCGATTCTAGAATGCAAGACACACCATGACTGAACTCAACAACATCACCCTCACACCCCGCACCACACCGCGCTGCTGGGCCCTCATCCCCTGTGCCGGCACCGGCTCTCGCGCTGGCGCGGCAGGCCCCAAGCAATACCAGGTGCTGGCAGGTAAACCGATGGTGATGCACACCCTGGCGGCGTTTGCCGAAGTGCCGCGCATCGACCAAACCCTGCTGGTGGTGTCACCGGACGACAAATTCTTTCAAACCTCTG
This sequence comes from Rhodoferax lithotrophicus, assembly GCF_019973615.1. Classification (GTDB taxonomy): domain Bacteria; phylum Pseudomonadota; class Gammaproteobacteria; order Burkholderiales; family Burkholderiaceae_C; genus Rhodoferax; species Rhodoferax lithotrophicus. The sequence continues at coordinate 2,454,625 of NZ_AP024238.1, forward strand.
AAATTGAAAATGCATCATTTTTAATAGCTGCTTACGGAGGTTCCACAAGGGCTGCAAGCGTATTTAATGGTTTAAATGCCTTGCTGACCGAGGGCGCAGTCGATCATGACTGGGTGCTGGTACACGATGCCGCCCGCTGCCTGATCACCCCGGCGCAAATCAACCAGTTGCTCGATGCCTGCCTGGATGACGAAGTCGGTGGCCTGTTGGCCCTGCCGTTGCCCGACACCCTGAAAACCGCCCACGCCGGCCGGGTGGCCGCGACCTTGCCGCGTGCCGACAAATGGCTGGCGCAAACCCCGCAAATGTTCCGCATTGGCAGCCTGCTGGAAGCGCTGGAGCTGGCGGGTGACGCGGTCACCGATGAATCGAGTGCCATTGAAGCCATGGGCCTGTCGCCCAAGCTGGTGGTGGGCAGTGCGCAAAACTTCAAGGTGACTTACCCGGAGGATTTTGAGCTGGCGCAGGCGGTGTTGCATAGCCGCATGACAAGGAAAACAACATGAACTTCAGAATCGGAGAAGGCTGGGACATTCACGCGCTGGTCGAAGGGCGCAAACTCATTCTGGGCGGCATCGAAGTGCCCTACCACCTGGGCCTGCTCGGCCACTCGGATGCCGACGTGTTGTTACACGCCATTACCGACGCACTGTTGGGTGCCGCCGCCCTGGGCGACATCGGCACCCATTTCCCCGACACCGACGCACGCTTCAAAGGCGCAGACTCCAGCGTGCTGCTGGCCGAGGCCGCCCGGCGCGTGCGCGAAAAAGGCTTTGAGATCGGCAACGTCGACAGCACCATCATCGCCCAAGCCCCCAAGCTGATGCCCCACATGCCCACCATCCGCGCCAGGGTGGCCCAGACACTGGGGCTGGCGCTGGATCAGGTCAACGTGAAAGCCAAAACCGCTGAAAAAATGGGGCCGGTAGGGCAGGGTCAAGCGATGGAGGCGCGGGCTGTGGTGTTGCTGATTTCTTCAAGGTAAATCGACCTCTAGCGCAATTGGAATAAGCGTAAGATGCTCTTTTTTTGGTAGTGAATGCAGGGTAAGGCATGAACAACTGTCAGTGGCTGTGGCAGTTGCAGGAGCGTTGGCTGGCGCACATCATGGCTTCTTCCGTCCCAACAGGGGCATAAAAATGAATAAAAATAGGCTCTAGCGCCATCAAAATAAGCGTAAGTAGCTCTTATTTTGATAGTGTATGCAGCGGTATGTCATGTTCCGCCGCCAGCTGCTCTAGCGCCTGGCAGCTACGGCTGGCAGCTACGGCTGGCAGCAAACTTCGCAATCGCTTGCTGGGTAGCGGGCTCCAGCATCATGGCCGGGCCGGTCCAGGCCAGGCCGATGGCGGCGCACAGGGATTTGGCAAAGTGCGGTTCCAACGCGGCCAGGGCCAGGCGGGCGTCTTGGCAAGGGTAGACGTGGTAACCAGCGTGGCCACCGCCGAGCACGGTACCGGGCAAAGTCAGGCCCCAACTGCGCGGCAGGGCTAGGTGGGCGGCTGCGTCGGACAAGGCTACTTCGAAAAAGCTGCCTTGGCCTGTTTGGCGCTGCAACAGCACAGCTTGCAAGACCGCCTCAGTGGCCATCAGTGCGCCGCCCATGTCGGCGTAGAGCGTGGCGGGCAAGTCCAGGCCGGTGATCAGGTCGTTTTCTGCCAGGTAGGTCAGGTCGTGGCCGGGGGCTTCGGCCGCCGCGCCGGGGGAGCCAACGATGGCCACCAGGCTCAGGTGCGGGTGCTGGGCGCGCAGGCTTTTCCAGCTCAGGCCCAGTTTGCTCAGGGCACTGGGGCGAAACGAGGTCAGCAACACGTTGGCCTTGGCCAGTTCGCGCTGCAGGGCTTTTTGACCGGTCTCGGTTTTTAAGTTGTTGACCTTGACGCGAATACCCTGGTGCAGCGCCGTATAGACACTGGGGCTGTAGGCACTCATCGGGTCGCCTGTCATTTGCCCGGTTGCGCCTGCGGGTGCAGGGGGTTCAATTTTCAGGCAGCTGGCTCCCATCTGGCGCAGGCGTTGCAAGGCAGCGGGGCCAGGCAGGTTCAGGCTCAGGCTCAAAATGCGCACACCCTTGAGGCTGCGGCTGGCTTGGGGTCGGTTTTTTTTCATGCTTTGCCAAAGTTTGAGAGGGACGGGTGGATGTGTCGTGCCAGGGATGCGGCTTTGCTTTTATCATAGGCAAGTTGGCATCAGCCACCGAACCACTTTGACTGCAGAAAGATGTTTATGAAATTGATCGCCGCATATGGGCCAAAGCCGTGCCCCCAGTTTGTCCGTTGGCTTGCTCTGGTTGGTGCCACTGTGGTCATGGCGGGTTGTGGTGGGGGCGAGTCCATTGTGGGGGCCAACAGTGCGGTCACGCCAGCCTTCAGCAGCCTGACTGCCGCGTCTATGAAGGTTGGTGTGGCCTCAACGCTGACCGTGACGGGAACCAATTTGCCGCTGACCGCTACCTTGACACTGGCCAGTGGCTCCTGTGCATCCCCTACCAACAACACCGCCACCGGGTTTTCTATTGTTTGCACACCCACTTCATCCACCGCACAGTCGGCCACGGTGTGGTCAGCACCTCAGGCTTCGGGTGGTTACTGGCTGGGCCAGCAGACGCTGACGGTGGCCGCCGCAACCAGTTTGATGCCCCTGAATGACACGGGTATTTCCGCTACACAGTGTTTCCAAAGTGGCAGCAACAATTTGATCAGCTGTACCCTGGCTACCGCCACCGCGCTGAATGACAAGCAGGACGGCATGGTCGGACGGGATGTGGATTTCACGGATCAAACGGATGGGGTGAATGGCAGCAGCCTGGCTTTTCCTGGTGCGGTGACAAACTGCGTGAAAGACCAGGTGACCGGCTTGGTCTGGGATCGTGCATCGACCGCTTTGACCAGCGCCTTGCCTACCGGATACCGCGATGAATCGGTGAAATTGGCTACAGCAGCCAATACCAGTTCCTTGTGCGGGCTGACCAACTGGCGTGTGCCCACCCGGCTGGAACTGCAAAGTTTGGTGCTGTTTAATGCACCTTTTGCAAGTGGTGCAACCAATATGGCTTGGTTCCCGGCCACTTTGCCCAATGCCTATTTTTCAAGCTCGGTTTACCAGCCCAACTCTGCCAACAACGCCTGGTTGGTGAATTTTGCGCAGGGTGCCACCGTGACGCTATCGGGCGCAGGTGCTGGTGCCGTTCAGGTGCGGCTGGTTTCCGGTGGCATCACGGCACCAGCCACACGTTTCACGCCTTCGTCAGATGGCACGGAAGTCACCGACGCCATCACGGGTCTGATCTGGCGGCGGTGCAGTGAAGGGCAAACCTGGAATGGCAGCACCTGCACAGGCACTGTCAGTGCTTACACCCATGAAGGCGCCATGGTGCAGGCCAAATCGCAAAGTACCTGGCGTTTGCCCAATGTGAAAGAACTCTCCAGTCTGACCGATGAGAGTTTGTACAGCCCGTCGATTGATACGACAGTTTTTGCCGCATCACCTGCCGGGGCTTTCTGGAGCGCCACACCGGTGGTGATTTCCGGTAATGCCCGCAGTGATCAGGCCTGGAGTGTGGACTTTCTGGATGGCAGCGTGACCCCTGTGGCACGCTCCACCGCCACGGGGTTTGTGCGCCTGGTGCGTTGACAGGGGTATTTGCGAGCAGCCAAATCCATCAGGGGCCACGGGTAGAATCCAGGCCTGCACAAGATCATTTTGTCTTGTGTTTTTTTCTTCTATGCACTTTTCAGAGGCCAGCCGTTGAGTGCTGCACAAGAAGTCAAACGGCTCAAGGATTTTCATGAAACGTGTCGATGATTTTCGCCTGAAGTTCGGTCAAAAAGAGTATGTGCCGATCATGATTGGCGGTATGGGTGTGGATATTTCAACCGCTGAACTGGCGTTGGAAGCCGCCCGCTTGGGGGGCATTGGGCATATTTCAGATGCCATGGTCAACGATGTGTCTGACCGTCGTTTTGACACCAGTTTTGTCAAAGACAAGACCAAGCAGTACAAACACAACATCCTGAATGCGGACAAGTCCGAGGTCAAATTTGACCTGGACATCCTGGCAGAGGCCACGCGCCGCCATGTCGGGGCCACCATGGAGGCCAAGAAGGGTGATGGCTTGGTGTTTGTGAACTGCATGGAAAAGCTCACCATGAATGGCCCGCGTGAAACCTTGCAGGTGCGTATGGCCTCGGCACTGGATGCTGGTATTGACGGGATTACCCTGAGTGCGGGCTTGCACCTGGGCTCGTTTGGCCTGATTGCCGACCACCCACGCTTTCGTGATGCCAAGCTGGGCATCATCGTCTCCAGCGTACGGGCACTGCAGCTGTTTTTGCGCAAAAACGCCCGCTTGAACCGTTTGCCAGATTTTGTGGTGGTGGAAGGCCCCTTGGCCGGTGGTCATCTGGGCTTTGGCCTGGACTGGGCGCAATATGACTTGGCTACCATCATTGCCGAGGTGATCAAATACGTGGCGGATGAGCAACTCAACATTCCGGTGATTGCCGCAGGCGGCATATTTACCGGCACTGACGCGGTGTCGTTTTTGGAGACCGGCTCCGCTGCCGTTCAGGTGGCAACCCGTTTCACCGTGGCGGATGAATGCGGCCTGCCAACAGCGGTGAAGCAGGATTACTTCCGGGCCAATGAAGATGACATCGTGGTCAACACCATTTCGCCTACCGGTTACCCGATGCGTATGCTCAAGGGTTCGCCAGCCATTGGTGACGGTATTCGCCCCAATTGTGAGTCTTATGGCTATCTGCTCGACGGCAATGGCAATTGCGCTTACATCACTGCATACAACCGTGAGCTGGCGCTGCACCCGGATGGCAAAAACATTTCAGTGCAAGACAAAACCTGTCTGTGCACCCAAATGCGCAACTTCAAGCTGTGGACCTGTGGTCACTACACCTACCGCCTGAAAGACACCACACGCCGCAATGATGATGGTACTTACCAAACACTCAGTGCCGAGCACATTTTCAAAGACTACCAATTCAGCGTGGATCACCAAGTGGCCTTGCCGGTTTGAACCGCGGCATCTGAAAATACCCAAGCCCCGCTCGCGTCAGCGAAACGGGGCTTTTTTCTCAGGTGCGTTGGTTAACAGCAGGTTAAAACTGAATACCCGCAGGGTTGTTCGGGTTGTTTTTGGGAGCTGCCGGGATCACAGCCGGACTTGATGCGGGCACAGTAGGTGCGGGTTTTTCAACCGCTGCAGGTATTGGAAGTGCTGCCAGTGGTGTGGCCACTGAAGCGCGGTAGCTGGCAGGGAGTTTGGATTGCGCCGGATAACCCGCTGCATCCAGGTATTGTGTCCACTCGGTCGATGAATACCCCGACAGGTGTTGCGATCCAATGGTCATAAAAGGCAGGGCAGTAGCGCCGCTCAAGCTTTTTAATGCTTCGGCATCTTGTGCCGTGGTTACAGTTTTTTCAGTAAAAGGCACACCTCTGCCAGTGAGCATGTTGCGACCACTGCCACACGGTGCGCAGTTGTTGCCGCTGTACAGCGTGACGGGGTATTTGCCCACCACCTGGCGTAGCTCAAAAGGCAATGTCGCCGTGCTGGATGTTGCGGCGGGTTCAGCTTTCTCAACAGCAGTGACTTTGTTGGAGGGTGACACCGCTGGTTTATCAGAAAAAGTGACGCGTCCATCTGGACCAACGATGCGGTAAACGGTTTGTGCATGCAGCGTGGTCGCGCTCAACAGCAAGCTGGTACAAACCAAGGTCAACAAAGAGCTTACTTGAGGCGGTATGTGGGCCTTTATGGGTTTTCGGGAGAGATGTTGCAAGAGCATGTGTGTTCCTTTAGGCCGGTACAGCCATACCTTGATGACGCAACAAGGCATCCAGGGTTGGTTCACGACCTCGAAATGCCTTGAAAGATTCCATGGCTGGGCGGCTGCCACCGGATTCCAGAATGGCTTGCCTGAATTTTTGCCCGGTTTGTACATTGGGCAAACCATCCGATCCCACGGTCTCTTCAAAAGCCGCGTAGGCATCGCTGCTCAACACTTCAGCCCATTTGTAGCTGTAATAGCCAGCGGCATAACCGCCGGCAAAGATGTGGCTGAAGGTGTGCGCAGTGCGTGACCAGCTGGGTGGTTGCAGCACGGCGACTTCTTTTCGCACCTGGTCAAGCAGCGGCATGATGTCCAGCGCCGGGTCATGCGCGGTGTGTAACAGCATGTCAAACAGCGAGAACTCGATCTGGCGCAGGGTTTGCATGCCGCTCTGGAAATTTTTGGCGGCCAGCATTTTGTCGAACAAGGCACGGGGCAGGGGCTGGTCGGTATCCACATGGGCGGTCATGTTTTTGAGCACATCCCATTCCCAGCAGAAGTTTTCCATGAACTGGCTGGGCAACTCGACGGCATCCCACTCCACACCGCTGATGCCCGACACATCACGCTCGTTGACTTGTGTCAGCAAGTGTTGCAGGCCGTGGCCAAATTCGTGGAACAGGGTGGTGACATCATCATGCGTCAGCAGGGCAGGCTTGCCATCGACCCCGCTGGCAAAGTTGCACACCAAATGGGCCACCGGGGTTTGCAGGGTGTGGGTGTCGGGGCGCAGCCAGCGGGCGCGCACATCATCCATCCAGGCACCGCCACGTTTGCCATTACGCGCCGCCGGGTCCAGGTAGAACTGGCCCACCAACTCTGGCGCACCTTGTGGCTGCATGCGTTCGATACGAAAGAAACGCACCGACTCAAACCAGACCGGGGCATGGTCTTCACGGATGCTGACCTCAAACAGGGTTTCGACAATTTTGAACAGTCCCGCCAGCACTTTGTGCAAGGGAAAGTATTGTTTGACTTCTTGCTCATTAAATGCGTAGCGCGCCTCCTTGAGTTTTTCACTCACATAAGGCCAATCCCAAGGCTGGGGATCATTCAGGCCCAGGTGTTCGGAGGCAAATGCACGCAGATCCGCCAGGTCTTTTTCGGCAAAAGGCCGGGCACGGTTGGCCAGATCACGCAAAAAGTCAATCACTTGTTGTGGTGACTCCGCCATTTTGGGAGCCACCGACAAGGCACCAAAGTTGGCGTAACCCAGTAGCCTGGCTTCTTCCAGGCGCAAGGCCAGCAATTCGTTGATGATGGCGGAATTGTCAAATTTGGCACTGTCTCCTTCAGCCTGTTCAGAAGCGCGGGTGACATAGGCTTTGTAAAGTTTTTCACGCAAAGCGCTGCTGCTGGCAAATTGCATCACCGGCAGGTAACAGGGCATTTTCAGGGTCAGTTTGTAACCCTCTTGGCCATCAGCTTGCGCTGCACTGCGGGCTGCGTGTTTGACATCCTCAGGTAAACCATCGAGTTCATCTGCTTGGGCGTAGTAGCCAAAGGCATCCGTGGCATCCAGCGCGTTTTCGCTGAATTTTTGGCTCAAGGCGGCTTGACGCTCGGCAATGGCGGCAAAGCGTTCCCGATCCGCGCCCTGGAGATCGGCCCCCCCCAACACAAAGTTGCGCAGAGCATTTTTCAGGGCTTGGTGCTGCTCACTGTTCAGGCTTTGCGGGTCAATGGCACGGTATTTGGCATACAAGCGCTCATCAGCACCCAGGCGGGTGTAGAACTCGGTAACCTTCGGCAGGGCCGCGTTGTAAGCGGCACGCAATTCGGGCGTATCTGCCACGCTGTTCAAGTGGCTGACCGTGCCCCATGTACGCGACAGGCGTTCGATGGTCACATCCAGCGTTTGGGCAATGGTGTCCCAGCTGGCCTCAAAGTCGGGAGCGGTCACGGTTTCAAGTGCTTCATTGGCTTGCTCTAGAAGCTGATCGATGGCGGGTTCAACATGCTGAGGACTAATCTGGTCAAAACGAGGCAGGCCGTCGAAAGAGAGGAGGGGATTGGTCATGTTCTTAATCAGTTGAGGGCAGAGCGGGTTCACTGCGTGTACTGCGGTCTGTCCCGCAAAGTTTAGATGGTGGTGCGTTCAGCCGCTTCAAGGGTGTTGACCAGCAGCATGGTAATGGTCATGGGGCCAACCCCGCCCGGCACCGGGGTAATGTAGCTCGCCACCTGGCGCACGCCTTCAAAGTCCACGTCACCACAGAGTTTGCCTTCATCGTTGCGGTTCATGCCCACGTCCAGCACCACCGCACCGGGTTTGACCATGTCGGCGGTAAGCACATTGCGTTTGCCGACGGCGGCGACGATCACATCGGCCTGCAGCGTCATGGCCTTGAGGTCATGCGTGGCACTGTGGCACAGGGTCACGGTGGCGTTTTTCTCCAGCAGCATCAAGGCCATGGGTTTGCCGACGATGTTGGAGCGGCCAATCACCACCGCGTGTTTGCCGCGCAGGTTGTAGCCAATGGATTCGAGCATCTTCATGCAGCCGTAAGGTGTGCAAGGCCAGAAGCCGGGCATGCCGGTCATCAGGGCCCCGGCGCTGGCCACGTGAAAACCGTCCACGTCTTTGGCTGGCGAGATGGCTTCAATCACCTTGCTGGCGTCAATATGTTTGGGCACCGGCAACTGCACCAGAATGCCGTGGATGGTGGGATCGTTGTTGAGGGTGTCGATGCGTGCCAGCAGCTCAGCTTCAGTCATGCTGGCATCGTACTTTTCCATTACCGAGTGGAATCCGCAGTCTTCACAGCCTTTGACCTTGTTGCGCACATAGACCTGGCTAGCCGGGTTTTCACCCACCAAAATCACGGCCAAACCGGGGGTGATGCCACGTGCTTTGAGCGTTTGAACGCGTTCGGTGACTTCGGTGCGCAATTGTTTGGAGAGGGCAATACCATCAATGATCTGGGCGGTTTGGGAGAGTGTGGTCATGTTGGCTCCAACAAATTTCATGAATAAAAAAGCCCGCTTGTCCTTATGGGGCGGGCGTAAGCAGCTATGTTAAATAAAGCAAATATTCAACCTTTGACGGCATTGGGCCCCAATGCGATTTTGAGCAGGTCTGCGACTGTGTTGGCACTGAGTTTTTCCATGATGTTGGCGCGGTGCGCCTCCACCGTTTTGATGCTGATGCCCAGGTCATCGGCAATTTGCTTGTTCAAACGGCCCGCCACAATGCGTTCCAGCACTTGCGATTCACGCAATGTCAGACGAGCCATGAGGGCATCGCGGTTGACGGCATTCTGGTATTCAGCGAAAGATTCTTTGGCCTGTTCCAGCATACGCTCAACCAAGGGCAGCAATTGCTGTTCGTCAAAAGGCTTCTGGATAAAGTCCATGGCACCTTTTTTCATGGTGTCTACGGCCATGGGCACATCGCCGTGACCGGTAATAAAAGCCAATGGCAAGGGCGAGTGGTTTTCAATCAGACGATTTTGCAATTCCAGGCCTGTCATGCCATCCATGCGGATGTCCACGATCAGACAAGCCACTTCACGGGCATCAAAGCGGCTCAGGAACGACTCGGCAGAGTCAAAGCAACGAACGCGGTAATCCTTGCCCTCAAGCAGCCATTGCAATGAATCGCGAACCGCCTCATCATCATCAACGACGTAAACCGTACCTTTTTTGGGGATCAAACTCATGGTGCAACCTGCAATGTGTGTGGTTCAGAACGCTTTGTGGGCGTAGCCGAAAGGGGGTCTGCAATCGGTATCCAGAAGGTAAAGCAGCAGCCCGTTATGACTTCGCCATTGTAGATGTTCTCCGCTTTCATCCAGCCCAGGTGAGACTCCACTATGGAGCGACATAACGACAGCCCGATACCCATGCCTTCTGCTTTGGTGGAGTAAAAAGCCTCATACAAGCGCGTCATGACTTCTGGCGCAATACCACCACCGGAATCACTCACCATAAATTCAATGACCCGCTTGCCGGATACTTCAGCTGGTGCAACACTTAATTTGACAATTCTTTGAGCGGTTGGTCTTTGTGCGGTATCCACCGATTCGGCCGCATTCTTCAACAGGTTCAGCAGCACCTGCTCAATCAAAATCGGATCAACCAGCAAGCTCGGCATGCCTGGTGCCACGTATTGCGTCAGTTTGACATTGCGCCTGCGCAGCTCAATTTCTGCCAGTTCCACCGCCTCTGAGACCAACGCATCCACATTGGCAATGGTGCGGTTGGGCTCACTGCGTTTCACAAAAGAGCGGATGCGCTGAATGATCTGACCTGCCCGAAAGGCCTGACGCGCGGTCTTTTCAAGTGCCCCCAGCAGCTCCTCTTTGGTGATTTGATCAGCCTTGATGCGTGAAACCATGCCGTTGCAATAGTTGTTGATGGCGGTGAGCGGCTGGTTGAGTTCATGCGCCACGCTGGAGGCCATTTCGCCCATGGTGATCAGACGGCTGGAGGTTTGGGCACGCTCGGCCTGGATTTCGGACTGCTCTTCCGCCACCCGCCGGGCGGTGATGTCGGTGGCAATCACCATTTGTGCCAGACGGCCATCCACCCAGCTCAGGTAACGGGTGCGTACCTCCAGCCAGCGCCCCAGACTGCCCAGATACACCTCGGCACTTTCAGTTTCTTTGTCTGACAGCTGATCGGTGGGAAGGCCCGCAAAAGCGTCCACCGCATCTTTGGTTTCATCACTGGCCACCGGACTGGGCACGCCTGCTTCTTCTACCAGTTGCAAATGCCCGCCCGCTTGTGTGCCGAACCACAGGCGGTAGAGCTTGTTGGCAAACAGCAATTCATCCGAACCCAAGGGGGCAACCGAGATGGACGCATCCAGCGCTTCCAGCACCGTGGTGAAGCGTTCATGGGATGCCGCTAGCTGGTCGCGTACCCGATTGGGTTCGGTGATGTCGGTCATGGAGGTCATCCAGCCGGTTTGCTGTCCAAAGGCATCAATCAGCGGTGAGACATACAAACGTGCGTCAAACAGTGAATCGTCTTTACGTTTGACCCTGAACTGGATGCCACCAGGCTGAATCCTTCCCTCAATTTCTTCGCGCAAGCGCATTTTGAGAATGTCGAAGTCTTCATCTGGCCAGTAGGGGAAGGGGGCTGTTTTGCCAACCAGTTCTTCTTCAGCCCAGCCAGTCATACGACAAAACGCATTGTTGACATAGGTAATGCGACCCTGCATGTCCAAAGCCCGCATACCGGTCAGCATGGAACTCTCCATGGCACGGCGAAATGCCGTTTCCTGCACCAGGGCATCTTGTGCCTTGATACGTTTACGTGTGTGGCCCCAATTAGCCAGCAACAACCAGGCGGTGATGGCACTGAGCACCATCACCAGCCAGAACAGGCCGCTGCCGATGACCCCCAGCGAGGTCCGGTACGCCAAACCGCGCACGGTCATGCCATTACCGACGGGTGACAACGGCATCTCATGGGTGTTGACCGGGCTGGACCAGGGTAACAAATGCCGTTTGAGCTGGCTTTCCGAGACGGTTGCACCCGCCAGCAAATTGCCCGCGGCATCATGAAACGACAAAGCGTATTTGGAGGTGAGTTCCTGCGGCACCCCGTAGCGGTAAATGGCATCGATGGAGTATTCGATGAGCAAGTCGCCTTTGAAGCGGGCCTTGTCAATCAACGGCAAATGTAATTGCAAGACCGCTGACTGGTCTGGTTGTGCCTTGGGAGTGGAGTAAATCGGCAATAACAAATCACGCGCCATTTCATAGTTGGTGTGTGTGTCATTGGCTTTCACGAAATCACCTTTGGACAGATGAAATTGCGGCGCAGCGCTGGCGGTGTGATAGCTGACACGCACCTTGGCATGCTCATCAATCCAGGTCAGTGCTTGCACCTCTGGAAACAGGTTGACCAGAGCTTCGCCCCGTGTTGCAAAGTCGGCATGGCTGATTTCCCGGCTGGAAATTTCACGCGCAAAACGCATCAATTGTTCTTGTTGCTCTAACAAGCGCAGGCGCAGACGCTGCTGGGTGTATTCCACATCGCGGTTCACCGCCTCGCGCTCGCGCGCAACTTCTTCAAGGCGCAAATAGGCAAAAGCAGACAGGATGGCAACCAGAAACAGCACCACCGCAGCCAACGGGGCCAAAACCGCAAAACGATCCTGACGCTGCGGCGATTGTCTGGCCCACCAACGTTTGATGGGCGCTGCGGGTGTTTGCTTGAGGTGCTCCAGTGGGGCGAACAGGGGTATCAATGGCATTCATGAAGTGTAGATGCTTGTAAAGCACACATAATTTCATATTGTGAATAATAAAAACACAATTTGAAATTTCATAAGAATGGTTATAAAATAATTTCAACCTTCAAAAGGGCTATTTCGCCTAACATCAAACCGCTTTACAACAACGGAGACAAGCATGTCAGCATCACCCGCAAGCCCTTCAGCGCCAACCCCGCTAGATATGGACACACAGGAAACCCGTGAATGGATGGATGCATTAAGCGCCGTCATTGAGAGTGAGGGCCCCGAGCGCGCCCACTTCTTGTTGGAACAATTGCTGGAGCACGCCCGTCAAAGCAGCATCGACATGCCGTTTTCAGCCAACACTGGTTATGTCAACACCATCGAAACCGACAAGGAAGAACGCTGCCCCGGCAACATCGAAATTGAAGAGCGCCTGCGCGCCTACATGCGCTGGAACGCCATGGCCATGGTGGTCAAGGCCAACCGCCATCACCCCGAAGATGGTGGCGACCTGGGTGGCCACATCGGTTCATTCGCTTCGCTGGCCCACATGTTTGGCGCGGGTTTTAACCACTTCTGGCATGCTGAGAGCGAAAACCACGGCGGTGATTGCCTCTACATCCAGGGCCATGTGGCTCCCGGTGTTTACGCCCGCGCTTATCTGGAAGGCCGTTTAACAGAAGAGCAATTGCTGAATTTCCGCCAGGAAACCGGTGGCAAGGGCTTGTCGAGCTATCCACACCCCAAACTGATGCCTGAGTTCTGGCAGTTCCCCACGGTGTCGATGGGTTTGGGCCCGCTGATGGCGATTTACCAGGCGCGTTTTCTGAAATACCTGCATGCCCGTGGTATTGCCAACACTGAAAACCGCAAGGTCTGGGTGTTCTGCGGCGACGGCGAGATGGACGAGGTCGAATCCTTGGGGGCGATTGGTCTGGCTGCGCGTGAAAAACTCGACAACCTGATTTTTGTCATCAACTGCAACCTGCAACGCCTGGATGGCCCGGTACGTGGCAACGGCAAGATCGTGCAAGAGCTCGAAGGCGAATTCCGTGGCTCCGGCTGGAACGTGATCAAGCTGCTATGGGGCAGCAACTGGGACCCACTGCTGGCCCGAGACAAAGACGGCGCATTACGCAAAGTCATGATGGATACGCTGGATGGCGACTACCAGGCCTTCAAAGCCAACGACGGGGCTTTTGTGCGCAAAAACTTCTTTGGCCGCGACCCCAAAACCGCCGAGATGGTGGCCAAGATGAGTGATGACGACATCTGGAACTTGCGCCGTGGTGGCCATGACCCGCAAAAGGTCTACGCCGCCTACCATGCGGCGGTCAACCACAAAGGCCAGCCCACCGTGTTACTGATCAAAACTGTCAAAGGTTTTGGCATGGGCAAGAGTGGTGAAGGCAAAAACAACGTGCACCAAACCAAAAAACTCACGGATGATGACATCAAAGCCTTCCGCGACCGCTTCAACATTCCGATCCCTGACAGCCAGTTGGCCAGCATTCCGTTTTACAAACCGGCTGATGACACCCCCGAGATGCGTTACCTGCACGAACGCCGTCAAGCGTTGGGTGGCTACCTGCCGCACCGCCGAACCAAGGCAGATGAGTCGTTCACCGTACCCTCCATCGAAACCTTCAAGGCAGTGATGGAGCCTACACCCGAAGGGCGTGAAATCTCCACCACCCAAGCCTATGTGCGTTTTATCACTCAACTGCTGCGTGATCAGGCTTTGGGCCAGCGAGTGGTCCCCATTCTGGTGGACGAGGCGCGCACCTTTGGTATGGAAGGTTTGTTCCGCCAGATTGGCATTTACAACCCGGCAGGCCAGCAGTACACCCCGGTCGATAAAGACCAGGTCATGTACTACAAGGAAGATGTCAAGGGCCAGATCCTGCAGGAAGGCATCAACGAGGCCGGTGGCATGGCCAGCTGGATTGCGGCGGCCACCAGCTACAGCACCAGCAACCGCATCATGGTGCCGTTTTACGTCTACTACTCGATGTTTGGCTTTCAGCGTATCGGCGACTTGGCCTGGGCGGCCGGTGACATGCAGGCGCGCGGCTTCCTGCTGGGCGGCACCTCCGGGCGCACCACGCTCAACGGCGAAGGCTTGCAGCATGAAGACGGCCACAGCCACATCCTGGCTGGCACCATTCCCAACTGCATCAGCTACGACCCGACCTTTGCCCATGAAGTGGGTGTGATCCTGCACCACGGCCTCAAACGCATGGTGGAGAAGCAAGACAACGTCTTCTATTACCTGACCCTGCTGAACGAAAACTACGCCATGCCCGGCCTCACCCCTGGTACCGAAGAGCAAATCATCAAAGGCATGTACCTGTGCAAACCGGGTGCAGAAGGCTCTGCTGGCCCACGTGTGCAACTGCTGGGTTCGGGCACCATCTTGCGCGAAAGTTTTGTAGCGCAGAAGCTGCTGGCGGTGGACTGGGGTGTCACGGCAGACGTGTGGAGCTGCCCCAGCTTCAACGAACTGGCCCGTGACGGCCAGGCCTGTGAACGTGACAACCTGCTGCATCCGACGGCCGAGCCGCAAGTGCCGTTTGTGGCCCAACAGTTGGCGGCACACGCTGGCCCGGTGATAGCTTCCACCGACTACATCAAGGCCTATGCCGAGCAGATTCGTTCCTTCATCCCCAAGGGCCGTACCTACAAAGTGCTGGGCACCGACGGTTTTGGCCGCAGCGATTTCCGCTCCAAATTGCGTGAACACTTCGAGATCAACCGCCATTACATCGTGGTAGCCGCCCTGAAAGCCTTGAGCGAAGACGGTGTGGTGCCCGTGAGCAAAGTGGCTGAAGCCATTGCCAAATATGGCATCAACACCGACAAGGTGAACCCGCTTTACGCCTAAGCACAGAAGCAAGCACTTGCAGGACCGTGTGGCGCGTGGCGTTGCGCTGTCCTGAACCAAATCAGGAGACACAACATGGCAATTATTGAAATCAAAGTCCCCGACATTGGCGACTTTTCTGAAGTGGCAGTGATCGAGCTGCTGGTCAAGCCGGGCGATACCGTTCGCGCCGAGCAAAGCCTGCTCACCGTCGAATCCGACAAAGCCTCAATGGAAATCCCCTCCAGCCACGCTGGTGTGGTGAAAGAACTCAAGGTGGCCTTGGGTGACAAAGTGAGTGAGGGCAGCCTGGTGCTGCTGCTGGAGGTGGCGGCTGAGGCTTCCGTACCCAATCAGGCTGTAGCGCCCGTCAATCAAGCGCAGACAGCTGCTACTTTTGTAGCGCCTGCGGCTGCAGCGCCAACTTCCACATCCAATCAGCCTCTAGCGCCTGTCCCACAAGCGCAAGCAGCTACAAATTCTGCAGCAAGTGGCCTGATTGAAATACGTGTGCCTGACATTGGCGACTTCAAAGACGTGACGGTGATCGAGGTCATGGTCAAGGCGGGTGACACCATCAAGCAGGAGCAAAGCCTGATCACCGTCGAGTCTGACAAAGCGTCGATGGAAATCCCCTCCAGTGCTGCCGGTATCATCCAAGAACTCAAGGTCAAGCTCGGCGACAAGGTCAACATTGGCGACTTGCTGGCCATTCTGGAAGGCGCTGCCCCGGTGGCAGTCGCCTTGCCAGCCAGCGCACCCGTTGCCGCAGTTTCTGTACCCAATGTGCCTGTAGCGCAGGTAGAACAAGCGCAAGCAGCTACACCTTCTGTAGCGCCAGTCGCTGTGTTGACTGCACCTGCCCACCAGCCTGGTGGCAACACACTGGGCTTGCCCCATGCCTCGCCCTCAGTGCGCAAGTTCGCCCGCGAACTGGGCGTGCCACTGGCTGAAGTCAAAGGCACCGGCCTCAAAGGCCGTATCACGGATGCCGACGTACAAGCCTTCACCCGCTCGGTGATGAGTGGCGCGGTGCAAACCGTGGCCATTGCCGCCCAGCAAGCCAGCAAACCCGCAGCATCAACGGCAGCCGCCAACGACGGCGCTGGCCTGGGCTTGATCCCTTGGCCCAAAGTGGACTTTGCCAAGTTCGGCCCGATCGAGCGCAAAGAGCTCAGCCGCATCAAGAAGATCAGCGGGGCCAACCTGCTGCGCAACGCCATCATGATTCCGGCTGTCACCAACCATGACGATGCCGACATCACCGACCTGGAAGCCTTCCGCGTCTCGACCAACAAAGAGAACGAGAAGAGCGGTGTCAAGGTCACCATGCTGGCTTTCCTGATCAAAGCCTGCGTGGCAGCCCTCAAGAAATACCCCGAGTTCAACAGTAGCCTGGATGGCGACGCGCTGATCTACAAGCAGTATTACCACATCGGTTTTGCGGCAGACACGCCCAATGGCCTGATGGTGCCGGTGATCAAGGATGCCGACAAAAAAGGCATCTTCCAGATCAGCCAGGAGATGAGTGATCTGGCCAAAAAGGCGCGCGACGGCAAGCTGAGTCCGGCTGAAATGTCTGGAGCCACCTTCACGATTTCCAGCCTGGGTGGCATTGGCGGGCGCTACTTCACGCCCATCATCAACGCCCCTGAGGTTGCCATTCTGGGCGTGTGCCGTTCCACCATGGAACCCATCTGGGACGGCAAAGCCTTTCAGCCGCGCCTGATGCTGCCCCTGTCACTGACCTGGGATCACCGCGTGATCGACGGCGCGGCAGCCGCCCGCTTCAATGTGTATTTGGGCCAAATTTTGGGCGACTTCCGGAGGGTTTTACTGTGAGCATCATCGACATCAAAGTCCCCGACATTGGCGACTTCGCCGAAGTCACCGTGATCGAGCTGCTGGTCAAACCCGGCGACACCATCAAAGCCGACCAAAGCCTGATCACCGTCGAGAGCGACAAAGCCTCGATGGAAATTCCTTCCAGCCACGGCGGCGTGGTGAAGGAACTCAAGGTCAAACTCGGCGACAAGGTTTCCGAAGGCACGCTGCTGCTGGTGGTGGAGGCTGCAGGTGATGCTGCAGCTCCCATTTCAGAACAAAAACAGCCTGTAGCCCTCGTTGTACCTGCGCAAGCAGCTACGCAATCTGTAGCACCTCCCGCTGCACCCCCCGTCCCCAATGCCGCCAGCTTTGGCGGCACGGCTGATCTGGACTGCGACCTACTGGTCCTGGGCGGTGGTCCCGGCGGCTACAGCGCCGCCTTCCGCGCCGCCGACCTTGGCCTCAAGGTCGTGGTGGTGGAGCGCTATGCCACCCTGGGCGGTGTCTGCCTGAATGTCGGTTGCATCCCGAGCAAAGCGCTGTTACACGTGGCCGCCGTGATGGACGAAGTGGCCCACCTGGGCGACCTGGGTGTGGACTTTGGCAAACCGGTGGTCAACGTTGACAAGCTGCGCGGCCACAAAGAGAAGGTGATTGCGAAACTGACCGGCGGTCTGGCCGCCATGGCCAAGATGCGCAAGGTGACCATCGTGCGCGGCTACGGCGCGTTTGTCGGGGCCAACCATGTCGAGGTCGAAGAAACCAGCGGCACCGCGCAAGAAAAAACCGGCAGCAAGAAGGTCATCGCCTTCAAGCGCGCCATCATCGCCGCCGGTAGCCAGGCCGTGCGCCTGCCCTTCATGCCCAATGACCCACGTGTGGTGGATAGCACCGGTGCCTTGGCATTGAAAGAAGTCCCCAAACGCATGCTGATCCTGGGCGGCGGCATCATCGGCCTGGAAATGGGCACGGTCTACAGCACCCTGGGCGCACGTCTGGATGTGGTCGAAATGCTCGACGGCCTGATGCAAGGTGCTGACCGTGATCTGGTCAAGATCTGGCAAAAGATGAACGCGCCACGGTTTGACAACATCATGTTGAAAACAAAAACTGTCGCCGCCGAAGCCACACCCGAAGGCATCAAGGTCACGTTTGCACCGGCAGAGGAGGGCGTCAAGGTGCCCGAGCCGCAAATCTACGATCTGGTGTTGCAGGCGGTTGGTCGCACACCCAATGGCAAGAAAATCGCCGCCGACAAGGCTGGCGTGGCCGTCACCGACCGTGGCTTCATCAATGTCGACATCCAGATGCGCACCAATGTGCCGCACATCTTCGCCATCGGCGACATCGTCGGCCAGCCCATGCTGGCGCACAAGGCGGTGCACGAGGCGCATGTCGCCGCAGAAGTCATCGCCGGTGAATTACAAGGCAACAAGGAATTGGCAGCCGCCGCCTTCAACGCCCGCGTCATCCCCAGCGTGGCCTACACCGACCCCGAAGTGGCCTGGGTTGGCCTCACCGAAGATCAAGCCAAGGCGCAAGGCATCAAGGTCAAGAAGGGCCTGTTCCCCTGGAACGCCTCAGGCCGCGCCATCGCTAATGGCCGCGACGAAGGGGTCACCAAGTTGCTGTTCGACGACAGCCCCGAAGCCCATGGCCACGGCAAGATCCTGGGCGGCGGCATGGTCGGCACTCATGCGGGCGACATGATCGGCGAAGTGGCGCTGGCGATTGAGATGGGTGCGGATGCCATCGATATCGGCAAGACCATTCACCCGCATCCGACGCTGGGGGAAAGCATCGGTATGGCGGCGGAGGTGGCGCATGGGTCTTGTACTGACGTGCCGCCAGCGCGCAAGTAGTTCGAGTCTGATTCCAACGCAAAGCCCGAACTGGCAACGGTTCGGGCTTTTTGCTGTCTGACAGGTGCACATGGATCTGCGTCCAACGAGCGTTCCCCAAATACCTCGAATGTGCATCTTCGCCCATGGCTTTGCGCCCGCTCGCTGTGCTCGTTGTTGCGGTGGCCTTCATCCATTGTTTTGGCTCCAGCCTCAACGAGCATGTTCACTTCCAGGTCTGCGTGGTTGACGGAGTCTGTGAGGTTGCGTTATTGCGCCCGGTCCCCCTTGCCATGGAGATGCGCCGATGTGTCTTCGGTGGGGGGCTGCGTGACCGGCAGGTACACCCGGAAGGTGCTGCCCTTGCCCACCTCACTGTGGACTTCGATCCGGCCATGGTGTTTGTGCACGATGCTGTAGGACACCGACAAGCCCAGTCCTGTTCCTTTGCCGATCGGCTTGGTGGTGAAGAAGGGGTCAAAAATATGGCTCAGCTGCTCTGCTGGAATGCCCTTGCCGGTGTCCGCAATGTCGATCCACACTTCCTGTTCCTGCGTGCCCGTGCAAATGGTGATGATGCCTTTTTCTTCGATGGCTTGGGCGGCATTGATCAGAAGGTTCATGAACACCTGATTCAACTGCGACAACAGGCACTGGACTAGTGGGAGCTGACCATAGTCTTTGACCACCTCGCATTTGTATTTGAGTTCGTTCCACACCACTTTCAGGGTGCTTTCGAGGCCGGTGTGGATGTTGGCAAAGTCCCAGTCATCTTCGTGACTGGCATGGGCGAAATCTTTCAGGCTCTGGACGATGTTCTTGACCCGGGCGGTGCCTTCGTGCGATTCGGACAGCAAGTTGATAGCGTCTTCGCGCAGAAACTGCAGGTCGATGTGCTCCTTGAGCGACCGTAACCCAACCAGCAGTGGCACCACAGAGGAGGCGAGTGCTTCTGCGCCGGGCTGGCTGGGGTGCACGAGCGTTTCCAGCTGCTCATAGGCGTCTAGCAATTCGAGCAACTCCTTCACATACCTTTCCAGGGCGTACAGATTGGACGAGACAAAGCCGATGGGGTTGTTGATCTCGTGCGCCACGCCCGCCGCCAGCAAGCCGATGGAGGCCATTTTTTCTGATTGCAGCAGCTGGATCTGGGCTTGCTCCAGCTTGTGGTTTGAGGCCAGCAGTTCGGTGTTGATCCGGCTGACCTCGACCATGGCTGTGCGCACTTCATCCTCCGCCAGTTGGCGCTCGGTAATGTCACGTCCCTCGGCAATCAACTGTTCAACCCGGCCATGACCATCGTGCACCGGCTTGAGGGAAAAATCGATATGGCGCAGCGAACCCTGGCCGCCCTGCGTAGAGACTTCAAAACGAACGAAATTACCCAGGGCCGCCTGCGCTATCGCCGCCTTCAGCTTCGTCTGCTGCGCAGCAGAGTGCTGCCACCAGGGCGTTGTCCAGAGCGGCTTGCCAACCACATCCGCCAGCTGGAGGCCCAAGGCATCGAGGGCGGTCTGGTTGGCATCACGCAGCATGCCATCGGGGCTCAGAATGCCGATGAACTGGAAGGCTTGGTCAAAGATGGCGTGAAATTTCTCCTCGTTTTCGCGCAGTTGTTCTGTGACCCGCTTGATCTCGGTGAGGTCGATCATGGTCGCCACATAGCCGGAGATGATGCGGTGTTCGTCCAGCACCGGGGCAATGTTGGTGAGAACCGGAATAAGTCGGCCATCCTTGGCCCGCCGCAGAACTTCACCATGGAACAAGCCGGACTGGCCCGCCATCTGGATCGCGTCTTGCGGACTGCCGGCCTCGTTCCCAGTGACTTCCAGCAGGCTGATGGGCTGGCCAATGACTTCCTCCAACTGGTAGCCGAACAGTCGGGTAAAGGCCGGATTGATATAAGAAAAATGCAGATCAGCTTCCACCAACGAGATCGCTTCATGCGATTGTTTGAGCGCTTCGCCGAGCCGCCGGTTCACCCTTTCTACCCGCTTGCGGGTTGCGGAAACTTGCATCAGGCGGTCCAGTACCCCGGAGCGGGCGGGGCGGGATATCGGACCGTTCGTGGCCTGCAAGGAAATGGGGGTGTCAAGATTGCCACTCGCCAGATGGGTGGCAATGGTGACGGCCTTGTCCATGTCGCCGCCGACTCGGTGCAGTACCAAAGTGCGCAGCCTGAATCCGATATAGATGTAAAGCAGCCCCAAGCCTCCAATGATGCTGATGAGGTACCACAGCTGCTTGCGGAAAGTGGCCTCTATATCGTCCATATAGACCCCCGAGCCGATGATCCAATGCCAGGGTACAAATAATTTGACATAGGACAGCTTGGGTTGTACGGAGCTGGCCCCTGGCTTGGGCCAAACGTAGCGGACATAGCCGCTGCCCAGACGCAGAGCCGTGTCAACAAAGTCCGCAAAAAATTTCTTCCCTTCCGCATCCTTGAAATCGGAGAGGTCTTTTCCTTCCAGTTCCGGCATGATGGGATGCATGAGCATCAAATGCTGGGTGTCGTTGATCCACAGGTAATCATTTTGGCTTGTGCGGATCTGGCGAATCGTTTCCCTGGCCTTTGTCTGCGCCTCGACGCGCGTCAACGTGCCACGGATTTCAAGTGCATGGAAATCATTGATCAGACTCAGTGCGATCTCGACCCGCTCGCGAACTTCAAGTTGCTTGCTGGCCACCAGTGAGGAGTGGAATTCCGACAGAAACAGCACTGAAAGACCAAGCATGCCAATGATGCCGATGGCAGACATCAGCTGCAGCAAGCCTTTCAAGCCAAATTTATGCGTCATGTCGCCATTCGTGGGTTTTGCATAATGAAATTGTGGCTAGCATAACTTGCCCGTTATCGGCGTGTCCAGGTTTTTTCCAGTATTTAATAGGTCGCGGATTCAAGTACGAAGTGCACCATTTGATAAACGGTTGGGCCAAGAGCCAATAGGATGAGCTCTTTGCGACCAACCAGTCTCAGGGAGCACCATGAACTACAAGCACTTGACCCATGTCGTGTGCGTTTTCAGTCAAGAAGGCGTGATGCCTATGGATGCCAGAGAGCCAGACCGTGCGCATTCTCCTCTCATGATGACAACATCATGCTCAAAACCAAAACCGTTGCGGCTGAAGCCACGCCCGAAGGCATCAAGGTCACGTTTGCACCAGCAGAGGAGGGCGTGAAAGTGCCCGAGCCACAAACCTACGACCTGGTTTTACAAGCCGTAGGCCGCACGCCCAATGGCAAGAAGATTGCTGCCGACAAGGCCGGTGTGGCCGTGTCGGACTGAGGCCTCATCAACGTCGACATCCAGATGCGTACCAACGTGTCGGACAGCCCCTCAAATTGGCCTCTTCTCTTCAATTGTCGGGATTGGCGACGTGGCGTGCGTCGTCAACCCGACACCGGTGCGCTTAAGTCAGAGCCGTTTGAGGCCTTCTTCAAAGCTGATGATTTCGTAGGTCTGGGTGTATTTGAGCGCGGCATCGGCAATGGCATCGACCTTTTCTGCCGTATCCATCTTCTTCATTTTGGTCTTGTCGAGGTACAGGAAGTCGATCAGCTCGTTGTAGACCGAGGTGTCGTCAATCGGCAGCACGTAAAACGAAACACCGTTGAATTCGATCTGATAGCGCGAGGCACGATCCAGATCGGACACGTAGATGAAATATTTGCCACCGGCCTTGATGTTGCTGCCCAGCGTCTCGATCAGCGCAGGAAGGTGTTTGTAGGTTGTGAGCGAACCTGCCAGAAAAGACAGGGTTTCGTCGTCGTCGGCAGCGGTGGCAAAGGCTGCTTCAAGCATCACGCGGGGCTCAATAGTTAGAGCGATTTCGCCGCGAAAGCCGAAACGGCCAGTGACATGGGTCGGCCCATGGAGTGCCGGTTTCAACAGTCGGCCTTCGGCCTCAAGACGCTGAAAAGCAAGGGATGTGTTGGTGGTGGTCATGTCATTTCCTGGTAATGCCACCCTCGCGCAAATTCGCTCGATTGGATGGTTGCAACAAGCAACGCATTTATCGAGCCACTATGTTTGATTTGAAAAAACTATCCTTTTGAACTGCCGGAACTACCAGGTTTTTAAATTGGTATGACATTACCCACACGCCACAGGTGTACGACCAAAGTGAAATTGCTGCGCTTCTATGGCGCTACAAAACATGCATCAGCCGCGAATTGCGCCGCAAGCATGACCAGCATGGTTACCGATCCCAACAAGCCCTGCGCATGAAAATGACTTGTATAGACCGTAATATATGCACAAGTAGCTACATAATTAGTAGCTATTTTGATCGCAAAAAAGGAATCAACCTCTGCACATTGTTGACACTATTTGGGATGGGGTTAACGCACACTGATGCTGATACGGTCATAGTGACCCTGTTCGTCCATCACCGTAATGTCAACACGCCCTGTTTCGGTAAGGCGATGAATCAGCGGCATGCTGGTCTGTATCGCCGAAGTCAGCCGAGCCGGCATAGGCCCGGACTTCCAACGTTTTGTTGTCCACTACCATGGCCGCCATGGAGACACGTGGCGGCAGGGCACTAAGTCGGCTGGTCAGCAGCAGTTCAACCGTCTGCTGGGTTTGTGCATCAATACTGGTGTCGATGCGTTGTTGACCCTGCGCTTGTTTGCGCAGACGCTCGGCAAGCAAGGGGGCGAGCAGGGGGGGCGCATGGTCTGGGCAATGATGGGTTCCTGATAGGCATCACGGATGTTGTTGTCAGACCAGATACCGACCATTCGGTGCAGTACTTTGTCGCGCGCCAGTCGGGCGCGTTGGGGCTGACGATCTGGCCGCAGGCGCGATGGGGCTTGGGGTAGCACGGTGAGCAAGGCTGCATCGGCGTGACTCAGGCGTTTGGCCGGTTTACCAAGATAGGCCCGACTGGCGGCCTCAATACCCTCCAGGACACCACCCATCGGCGCATAGTTCACGTAAATGGCCAGGATTTCGTCTTTGGAGTAATGCAATTCGAGTTGCAGGGCGCGCAGGATTTGTCGGCTTTTGCCAAACAGTGTTCTTGGTGTGGGTTCAATGATGCGTGCAACCTGCATGGTCAAGGTAGAACCCCCGGAGACGATGTGTCCGTAACGCAGCCATTGCCATGCGGCGCGTGCCAGGGCCAGTGGATTGATGCCCGGATGCCAGCGGAACCAGCGATCCTCATAGTGTTCCAGGGCTTGTAGATAAAGTGGTGAAACATCTTCCAATGCAACCGGGTGTCGCCAGACGTGGTCGCGGTCCGGAAAGGCGCGTAATGGTGCTCCGTCACGAGCAACAATAAGCAGTGCGTTGGGTGCATCACGGCCTGGTACCGGTGGCGGAAACACATGGTCAAGCGCAGCCAACAGCAGCAGGGTGATGAGCACACCCCACCACCCGCGTGGGCGGCTGCTCAGCCGGTTTCACCATCAGTGGTTTTGGTGAAGTTTCGGCCAAGCAGGAAGAGAGCCAGCTTCTCCTGGGTGCTGGTGTAGTGGTTTTTGCCCAATTCGGCAGCAGCCACGGCAACCAGATTCTCCTGGCCTTCGATCTTGAGCTTGTGCCGCATCAGCGTGGTTGTGCGAGCCATGGTCAACGGATTTGACTTTCAAATTATGACATGGCATTTCGTAACGGCTCATGTTTATTAACATAATATACATCGTATAAAACTATATACAACCAACAGCAAACCAGTCAGGACGCGTCACAAATCCACACAAGTAAAGTTGGCCCTAAAACTGGGGTCAACTTTAGTGTTGTGAACGTCAAATCGTATATTGTTTGCCCGCATCTGAAAATTATGCTGACCGATCTGGGACTCAATCCCGGATCCAGCGGGAAAATGTTGCACGTCACGCGCTAGAAAACGTACAGACGAAAAAAATCCTCTATAAATCATTGATTTAAAGAGGATTTCATAACTATCTGGCGGAGCAGGGGGGATTCGAACCCCCGGGGGATTTTACTCCCCGCACGCTTTCCAGGCGTGTGACTTAAACCACTCATCCACCGCTCCGAAGCCCGAAATTCTAACCGAGCTATGACTTGTTTCTTCGGAAGATCGGTCTGTGTTGGGTATCTTTCATAAAAAAAGCCACCCTTGGGTGGCTTTTAAATTTGAAAAAGCTGAAAACTGATCAGTTCAAAGCAGTTTTCTTGCCATCCTTGTATGTAGACAAGGTGATCGCTGGATTTTTCATTTCGCCAGATGGCTCAAATGCAATGGTATTGGTCACGCCTTTGAAATTGGATTCAGCCAATTTAGTCACATAAACCTTGGGATCTGTCGAATTGGCACGCTTCATTGCATCAGCCAAGAGGAAAGTCGCGTCATAGGTATATGGGCTGTAAACCTGGAACTGACCAGGGTATTTTGCATCGTAACGCTTCTTCCAGGCTTCGCCGCCAGGCATCTTGGCCAGTGAAGCACCACCTTCTGCGCACACCACATTTTCAAGAATCTTTGCACCATCAGCCAGTTTCGCCAACTCGGAGGTACAGATACCATCACCGCCGAAATATTTGTAACCACCCATGCCCAAGGATTCCATTTGGCGCAACATCGGACCTGCTTGAGGATCCATACCCCCGAAGAAGACGGCATCTGGTTTCTTTGCCTTGATTGCTGTCAAAATTGCCATGAAGTCAGTGGCTTTATCAGTGGTGAATTGATCGTCAACCACTTTGATGCCCTTAGTCAGCGCAACTTTTTTGAACACTTCCGCTACGCCTTGACCATAAGCTGTACGGTCATCAATCATGGCGACTGACTTGACTTTCAACACGTCAGCAGCATAGATAGCCAAACCAGCACCCAATGACAAGTCATTGGCAATAATGCGGTAGGTTGTCTTATAACCAGGTTTGGTCAAATTGGGGTTGGTTGCAGCACCTGTGACCATGGGGATACCACAGTCGTGGTAAATCTTGGATGCTGGAATGGTGGTACCTGAATTCAGGTGACCGACTACGCCCGCAACTTTACTGTCGCACAATTTTTGTGCTACGGCTGTGCCCTGTTTTGGATCAGCGGCATCATCTTCCGCTTGAAGTTCAAACTTGATCTTCTTGCCACCAATGACAATATTTTGAGCATTCAAGTCTTCAATGGCCATACGAGCGCCATTGGTGTTGTCCTTGCCATAGTGTGATTGCGCACCAGACATCGGTGCAACGTGCCCAATTTTCACGACCATGTCTTGAGCAGAAGCCAGACCAGCTACGGCGGCAATGGCAGCAGCGACAGTAATTTTCAATTTCATTTGCATAGACAACTCCAGGTTAAAAAATTGTGAATTGAATTATTCAGCAACCCAAACGATAACGCAATTTTTGGGCCAGACACTTAGGGTAGACACCAACAGAACGCACTTATGAACCATAAATTGCTCTTATTTTTGAGTTTTGTATTCACTCTGCTCACTGAGTACATCCAAAACCGCTTGTCGAACAAACAGTTCCATCTCATCTTGGAGCTTGGTGCTCAGATCTGACCACTGCTTTGCCACCATAGCTCGCATCACACGATCCATCTCCTCTTGCATACGCCGCTCAAAGATTGGTTTGATCTGCTGTAGAACTTGATCCACGATCATTTGTACTTGTGGTTGCTGATGAGATGCCGTGCGAGTCAGGCTGGCTGGATCCACTACCTCTGTCAGGGTTGGAACAAATCGTGGTTGAGGCCTTTGAGCTGGATTCATTTGTTGACTTTCTGCAGATCATGACGAACCAGATGGAACCCGGTTTGAGCATAGTATTTCCATCGTCTTCTCGCTTGTTGACGGTCAGTCTCATCTTGACTCACGATTTCAATCACACGTTCATACCGATCAAAACCATCCGGTACCAAAGGCCATAAATTCACCAAAACCGAGTGAATGTTGATACCGTCAAGTACATCCGCCAACACAACCGACGATTTTTCCAATACAGACCTTGGCGCATCAAGACCAACATGTGTTACAAAATCAGTGGTGGAAAGTGCCCATAAATCAGTATCCAGTTGACTCAATTCATCTTGTGGCCCCGTCACAACGACCTTCACGCCACCCGTAACCGCTTTGCGAAGCAATCGACACACGTAGCCCAAGCGATCTGGCACATTGAAGTGAAATGCAATGTCGGTCAAACAACTGCTCCCTCGGCGGCGTAGTTGAGTAAAAAGTCAAGCAACAGACCTACGGGACGCCCGGTGGCACCTTTGGCTGCACCACTCTTCCAGGCCGTACCTGCCACATCAAGATGGGCCCAAGGGTATTTGGATGTAAAACGCTGCAAAAATTTCGCCGCGGTGACGGCCCCACCCGCTCGACCTGCAACATTTGCCACATCGGCAAAGCTGGTTTTTAGTCCTTCCGCATATTCGTCGTCGAGAGGCATGGGCCAGCATAGATCCAGAGAAGACTCACTGGCACTCAACAAGGCCTTCGACAAGTTTTCATTGGTTGAAAAAAACCCACTGCGCACGCCTCCCAAAGCAATCACGCACGCGCCGGTCAATGTCGCAATATCCAGAACAGCCTTGGGTTTAAAGCGCTCGGCATATGTGAGTGCATCACACAGCACCAAACGCCCTTCTGCATCCGTATTGAGTACTTCAATGGTTTGTCCGCTCATGCTGGTGACTACATCCCCTGGTTTTAGAGCACGGCTACCGGGCAGGTTTTCACATGAGGCAATCAAGCCCACCACATTGATTTCGGGTTGCAGCTCAGCCAGCGCACGAAATACACCCAGCACACTGGCGGCACCACACATGTCGTATTTCATCTCATCCATTTCCGCCGCAGGCTTGATGGAAATACCACCACTGTCAAAGGTGATGCCTTTGCCCACTAATACCACAGGTGCCTCGGTCTTGGCGGCTCCTTGATAGCGCAACTCGATAAACCGCAGGGGTTCATCAGAGCCTTTGGCTACCGCTTGAAAAGCGCCCATTCCCAATTTATCAACTTCTTTGGGACCCAATATTTCCACCTTGATATGAGCAAACTTGGCCAACGCCTTGGCTACACCTGCCAAATGGGTCGGTGTAGCGTAATTGGCTGGTCGATTACCCCATTCTTTGGCCAGTTCAATGCCATTCACTGCGGCAACTGCTCGCTTAAAGACGGCTTCTAACAACTTGTCATCAGGCACGGCCACAGATACCTGGGTAATTGATCGACCCTGAGCGTCTGACTTGGTGGTTTGGTACATGTAAGTAGACTCGGCCAAACAAGTTAGTGCAGCGCGAAGCCCCTGAGCATTGGGTTGGAGCAAGAAATTCAAGCTCACATGTTTGGGTTTGGATGACTTCACAGCCGCCATGGCTGCAGACACGCCTTTTCGTATATCTCCATGTGAGCCATCTGCAATATGCACAAGCACCACATGGGTAGCAGCAAAACCAAGAGGTCGATAAACATCCAATACTTGTCCAGCTTTTGCAATCAGATCGCCCGATTTAAGTGCTTTGGCAATCAGAACAGACAAGGCATCTTTGCCCGATTGAAAGCTGTTGGGAACGAACACCAGAGAAACGTCGGTTTTTTCAGTGGATACAGTTGCTGGGACAAAAATATTGAGATCAAAGTTCATAATTGGCGGTTTCCTTTTCAAGCAATGTTATTCCATTCTTCCCTACGTAAAGAGCTTTCGCGCAGTTTCGGGGCTACCTTGGTTGTGCTGATCACCGTGGTCATGACCATGACCCTGATACGGACACTGGGCCTGGCATCCAGCGGCACGTTCAGCCCATCAGACGTGACATTGGTCATGGGCTACACCGTGCTTGCTTATACCCCCACTTTGCTCAGTATGAGTTTGTTCATTGCCATCATTGCAACCTTGTCACGCATGTACCGCGAAAGTGAAATGGTCATCTGGTTTTGCAGTGGTAAGGGACTTTCATCTCTGATCAGTCCTTTGTTCCGGTTTTCTTTACCTATTTTTGCTGTGATTGCGGCCTTGGCCCTGCTCGTACTACCATGGACCAACATGCGTATCGATGATTTGAAAAACCAGTATGAAAAGCGTGGTGATCTGGAACGTATCGAACCAGGACAATTTCAGGAATCCGCCAATGGTGCCAAGGTATTTTTTGTGGAAAAAAATCTGCCTGGACAAACCAGCGGCACCAATGTATTTATTGCCACCACAGAATTCGGCAAGGAAACTATCACGACCGCACACCGTGGGCGCATAGAGCACATGTCACAAGGTCAATTTTTGATGCTTGACAATGGCCAGCGACTGGAAACGGTAAAGGGAACCACCGATTTAAAAGTCAGTGAATTTGAAACCTACGGTTCGCACATCACAACAGATCCGATGGTTGACACCAGTTCAGCGTTTATCAACACACACCCTACTCTGAATCTGATCCAAACACCTTCACCTGCCGCACTGGGTGAACTCTCATGGCGTTTCGGATTGATTTTGGCGGCCATGAATTTTGTGATCATTGGTATTGCTATCTCCAGTGTGAATCCAAGAGTGGGGAAAAGCCTGAATCTGGTGTTCTCAATGTTCACTTTTGTACTTTATTTCAATTTGCTGAATCTTGGGCAAAACTGGATTTATTCAGGTAAAACAACCTTCCCTGCCTACATGTTGGGCTTGCATGGAGGGGTATTTGTGCTGGCCGTGTTGTGGCTGGCCAAAGGACACAACAACTGGCAATGGCGACAACTATGGGAACGGCGCACTGCCCCCCAACCAGGAGCCTCTGCATGAAAACATTGCGTCGGCTGATTTATGGCGAGGTGATTCAATCCGTCGCCTTCGTGACTCTAGGATTTCTGGCACTCTTTTTCTTCTTTGATTTTGTCGAAGAAGTGAAGTCTGTTGGCCGACATTACGCGACAGGTTATCGTTTGGTACACGCGCTGGGTTATGTTTCGTTGATGATCCCCAGTCACCTTTATGAATTAATGCCCATTGCCGTGTTGATTGGCACCATATTTGTGATGTCAAGACTGGCACAAAGCTCCGAATACACCATTTTGAGAACCAGTGGCTTGGGTCCCTGGCGCGCGCTCAAAACATTGCTCATGCTGGGTCTGGCCTTTGTGGTATTCACCTTTGCCATTGGAGACTACATCTCGCCGGCGGCTGATCGCACCGCACAATTGCTCAAAGTTCGCTACACCGGACGCATCACCGTCGGGCAAACAGGGGCATGGCTGAAAGAAAAACAACTCTACGGGCAATTTTCGGTCAACGTGGGTGAACTTGGCGCTGATGGCAACCTCAAAGGTATTCGCATTTTTGAGTTCGACAATCGGGGACTGCTGCTGTCAATGATGTTGGCCGAAAGCGCAACCTTGGCCGAGTCAGATGCATGGGAGTTGCATCACGTGCAACGTACCGAATTTCCCGCATCAGACAAACCCGAGGAGTCGGTTGAACGCGCTGAACTTGATACCTTGCATTGGCCCAACCGCATCAGCGCAGAAATGGTGTCTGCCGCCCTGCTCAAACCTGAGCGCATGAGCACTTACGACCTGTTCCAGTACATCCAGCATCTGCAAAACAACGCCCAGACAGCTCAACGTTATGAGATTGAGTTCTGGAAAAAGGTCTTTTATCCACTGAGTTGCCTGGTGATGGTGGTGCTGGCCCTGCCTTTTGCCTACTTGCATTTTCGCTCTGGCAGCATCACTACTTATGTATTTGGCGGTGTTATGGCAGGCATCAGTTTCTTTTTACTCAACAATGTGTTTGGCTACATGGGCAACCTGCAAAATTGGCAGCCTTGGCTCACCGCAGCGTTGCCTGGCTTGATCTACACCGTTATTTCGCTGACAGCCTTTGGCTGGCTGGTGCTCAGACGGTAGATATCGCATTGGACATTTTTTTCTTCACCTAAAGGCCATGAACATACACGCAACCATTCTTTTTGGTCATGGCTCTCGCGACCCTGTGTGGCGCAAGCCGATTGACAGCATTGCAGAAAGCATGCGCCAACTCAGTCCTGAAAGCTGCGTCCGCTGTGCCTTTCTGGAGCTCACCCTCCCAGACCTGGCCAGTGTTACAGACGAATTGGTGAACATGGATGTCACCCATATCACCATCGTGCCGATGTTTTTGGGCGTCGGCCGACATGCTCGTGAAGACTTGCCGCTGCTGGTCAATCATTTGCAGCAGACCTACCCAGCGGTTACTTTTGTTCTGCGCCCATCGGTTGGTGAAGATCCTCGTGTCATCGAGATGCTGGCCAAACTATCCCTCTCTGAGCTTTGAGAACTGGCATCCAGCGCTTGTATTAAGCACCCCCACATGAACCTGCATCAATTCAAATTTGTTCAAGAAGCGGTACGCCGTGATCTCAACCTGACTGAAGCGGCGAAATCGCTGCACACCTCCCAACCGGGGGTTTCCAAAGCCATCATTGAGCTTGAAGAAGAGCTGGGCATTGAAATTTTTGCCCGTCATGGCAAACGCCTCAAACGTATCACCGAGCCTGGTCAACAAGTGATCAAAAGCATTGACGTGATCATGCGCGAGATCAACAACCTCAAACGTATTGGTGAACAATACAGTGCTGAAGACAGTGGCACCCTGTCGATTGCCACCACCCACACCCAAGCCCGCTACGTGCTCCCAGAGCCCGTTGCCAAACTGCGTCAAACCTACCCAAAGGTTAATATCAGCCTGCATCAGGGTTCGCCCGACCAGGTAGCCCGGATGCTGATTGAAGAAGTGGCTGAAATTGGTATTGCCACCGAGTCGATTGCGGGTTATGACGATCTGGTCACCCTGCCCTGCTATGAATGGCAGCATGTACTGGTTTTTCAGAGCGGTCATCCGCTATGTTTTAAAGAGCATATTACGCTTGAAGATATAGCCAAAGAGCCCTTAATCACCTACCACCCTTCTTACACTGGCCGCACCAGGATCGACCAGGCTTTTGCCATCCGCAAACTCACCCCGCGTATTGCGCTGGAAGCGATTGACTCCGATGTGATCAAAACCTATGTGAAACTGGGTATGGGCATTGGCATCGCCGCTGAAATGTCGGTGCGTGACGTGATCGACAACGAAGCCCAATCCGGTCTGGTGGTGCGCCCGGCAGGTCAGCTTTTTGGCCAAAACGTGACCCGTGTTGCCTTCAAACGCGGCGCATACCTGCGCAATTTTGTCTACCAATTTGCCGAGCTGGTCAGCAGCCGCCTGGAGCGCCATCTGGTCGCGCGCGCCATGACCGGACACATCAACGACTACGAACTGTGAACCCATGAGCACCCCTTTGCTGACCTCCAAACTGCCCAACGTGGGCACCACCATCTTCACCGTCATGACTGCGCTGGCGGCTGAGAAAAAAGCAGTCAACCTGGGTCAAGGCTTTCCTGACTTTGACTGTGACCCCAAGCTCGTACAGGCTGTCACCCAGGCCATGCAAAGCGGCTTGAACCAATACCCCCCAATGGCCGGTGTGCCCGCCTTGCGCGAAACAATAGCTACAAAAATCCAAGCGCTTTACGCTTATGAATACTCGCCTGACACCGAAATCACCATCACCGCCGGTGCCACTCAGGCGATCCTGACGGCGATTCTGGCGGTGGTGCACGCGGGCGACGAAGTCATCGTCCTGGAGCCTTGCTACGACAGTTATGTGCCCAACATCGAATTGGCCGGTGGCATCGCGGTACGGGTGCCGTTAACCCCAGGCACGTTTCGCCCGGACTTTGCCAGGATCGCAGCGGCCATCACCCCCCAAACCCGCGCCATCATCGTCAACTCGCCACACAACCCGAGTGGCACGGTCTGGACTGCGGCTGAAATGCAGCAGCTTGAAGCGCTGCTCAAACCGACCCAAACTCTGCTGATCAGCGACGAGGTCTACGAACACATGGTGTTTGATGGTCAGCAGCACCAAAGTGCCTCCAGCTTCCCCGGCTTGGCTGAACGCGCATTCGTGGTGTCAAGTTTTGGCAAAACCTTTCATGTGACTGGCTGGAAAGTCGGCTATGTGGCCGCCCCGGCGGCGCTCAGCCAGGAGTTTCGCAAAGTCCACCAGTTCAACGTGTTCACCGTCAACACTCCGGTGCAACATGCGCTGGCCGATTACATGCGCGACCCAGCGCCCTACCTGGGCTTGTCTGATTTTTACCAGGCCAAGCGTGACCTGTTTCGTGCCGGTCTCGCGCAAACCCGCCTGAAACTCCTGCCCTGTGAAGGCACTTATTTCCAAAGCGTGGACATTTCTGAAGTCAGTGCCCTGGGCGAAGCTGATTTTTGCAAATGGTTGACCACGGAAGTCGGTGTGGCGGCCATTCCCACCTCAGCCTTTTATGGCAACGGCTTTGACCAGCACGTGGTGCGCTTTTGTTTTGCCAAAAAAACCGAAACCCTTGAACTTGCCCTGGAAAAACTTCAGCAGTTGTAAGCCCATCGGCAAGTGACAACGGCTGGTCTGCGACAATTCCATCATGGAAATTACTCAACAATGCGTGGTCGCTTTAACCTGGACGCTCAAAGACTCTTTGGGCGAAGTTTTGGATGTGCTGGACGAACCGGTGGAATTTCTGGTCGGTGGTGATGATCTTTTTGAGGTCATCGAAACCGCGCTGCAAGGACACACTACCGGAGCCACCGTCAATTTACACATCGAACCCGAGCAAGGGTTTGGTGAATTCAACGATCAACTGATTTTTCTGGAGCCGCGCTCAGCGTTTCCTCCTGAGCTTGAAGAAGGCATGACGTTTGAAGGCGTGGCCCTGCCTGCGGGCTGCAGCGCCCACATGCCGCAGGACGCGCTCTACACCGTGACCGATATCTACCCGGATCACGTGGTACTGGATGGCAACCACCCCCTGGCTGGTATTGCCTTGCATCTCACCGTGCAAGTGCGTGCCGTGCGTGAAGCCACCGAGGCTGAAATCGGCTGCGGCAGTGCCGGCACCGGTTTTTTCAAGGTCACGCCGATACACAGTATGGCCCCCGGCAGCGACTTTCTTCAATAGGACATTTGGAGCGGAAAACGGTTTCAGACCTTGCCGGTTGAGCCGTAACCGCCCTCCCCGCGCACGCTGGCGGGGAAGTCTGTCACCACATTAAATTGGGCCTGCAGCACCGGCACGATCACCAGTTGGGCAATGCGCTCCATCGGCTCAATCGTGAACGGCACGTCGCTGCGGTTCCAGGCGCTCACCATCAACTGCCCCTGGTAGTCGCTGTCAATTAACCCGACCAGATTGCCCAGCACAATACCGTGTTTGTGGCCCAGACCGGAGCGCGGCAAGATCATCGCAGCGTAGCCTGGATCTTTCAGATAAATGGCAATCCCCGTCGGCACCAATTGCCAGGCATTGGCTTGCAGGGTCAAGGGCGCATCCAGGCAGGCCCGTAAATCCAGCCCGGCGCTGCCCGGCGTAGCGTAATGCGGCAGTTGATTGGCCATGCGCGCATCTATCACCTTTACATCAATTTTCATCATTTTGATCTCCAACGCTTATTTTTTGAGCGATAGTAGCTATTAATTTACGAGCAAGCGAAAGTTTGCTGTCACGCGACAATTCACGCACACCGGTCTCATCGATCAAGACCAAGGCATTGTCATCCTGCCCAAACGTGTCAGGGCCAATGTTACCCACCAGCAGCGGAACACCTTTGCGCAAACGCTTGGCCTGGGCGTTGGCCAGCAAGTCATGACTTTCGGCTGCAAAACCCACACAAAAAAGCGCTCCACTGTGGCCCCGCTCAGACTGGGCCACAGTGGCCAAAATGTCCGGGTTCTCGACAAAATGCAAGGTGGGTGGCAACCCCGTGGCATCTTTTTTGATTTTTCTATCCAGCATGGAGGCAGGTCGCCAGTCAGCTACCGCCGAAGTTGCTACAAATACTGTAGCATTTTGCGCTTTATCCACAACCTCTTCAAGCATATTTAATGCAGATTTCACATTCACCCGCACAACCCCACGCGGGGTCGGCAGACTGACCGGCCCAGCCACCAGCGTCACGTCAGCACCAGCCTCACGGGCAGCCCGGGCAATGGCAAACCCCATCTTGCCGCTGGACAGATTGGTGATACCCCGTACCGGGTCAATCGCCTCAAAGGTTGGCCCAGCCGTCACCAACACATGCTGGCCCCGCAACAGCTTGGGCTGAAAAAAGGCAATCACCTCGTCCAGAATCTCAGCGGGCTCCAACATGCGGCCATCACCGGTTTCACCACAGGCCTGCTCACCACAGCCAACACTCAGCACCTGTGCGCCATCCAGTGCCACCTGCACCAGATTGCGCTGGGTGGCCGGGTGCTGCCACATCTCCTTGTTCATGGCTGGCGCAATCAGCAAGGGAACGTGCTCAATAGGCCGCGCCAGGCACATCAAACTCAGCAAATCATCGGCCCGCCCTTGCGCCAGTTTGGCAATGACATCGGCACTGGCCGGAGCCAACAAACACAGATCCGCCTGACGCGTCAGGTTGATGTGAGCCATGTTGTTGGGTTCACGGCTATCCCACTGGGAGCCATACACCGTGCGCTGGCTCAGTGCCTGCATGGTCACCGGTGTCATGAACTGCTCTGCTGCAGCACTCATCACCACTTGCACCGTGGCCCCAGCCTTAATCAACAAGCGGCACAACTCGGCAGACTTGTAGCAGGCAATGCCGCCACTGAGACCCAAAACAATGTGTTTTCCAGCTAAATCTTTCATGCGCTGCAATGTAACAGAGCCCGTCATTTGCCCGAACCTACCCCTCTATAATCTCGTTTTACCAGCTCCCCGAGCTCAAAGCTCTCTCTGACATGACCAAATTTGTCTTCGTCACCGGCGGTGTAGTGTCTTCCCTGGGCAAGGGAATCGCCTCCGCCTCTCTCGCAGCGATCCTTGAATCGCGCGGCCTCAAAGTCACTTTAATCAAGCTTGATCCCTATTTGAATGTGGATCCTGGCACCATGTCACCGTTTCAACACGGCGAAGTATTTGTCACCGACGACGGTGCCGAGACCGACCTCGATTTGGGCCACTATGAGCGTTTTATTGAAACGCGCATGAAAAAGGCCAACAACTTCACCACCGGCCAGATTTACAAAAGTGTTCTTGAAAAAGAACGCCGGGGCGACTACCTGGGCAAAACGGTGCAGGTCATTCCCCATGTCACCAATGAAATCCAGGACTTCATCAAACGTGGTGCCGGTTTTGGCACCCCTGAGGCCGTGGACGTGGCCATTGTTGAAATTGGTGGCACGGTGGGCGACATTGAGTCCTTGCCCTTCCTCGAAGCGGTGCGCCAGCTCAGCCTGCAACTTGGCCCCAACAACAGCGCCTTTGTACATTTGAGTTACGTGCCCTGGATTGCGGCAGCGGGGGAACTCAAAACCAAACCGACCCAGCACACCGCCAAACAGTTGCGTGAAATTGGCATTCAGGCCGATGCCCTGCTGTGCCGTGCTGACCGGCCTATTCCTGACGAAGAGCGGCAAAAAATTTCGCTGTTCTCCAATGTCCCGGTCTGGGGCGTGATTTCCATGTGGGACGTGGACACCATTTACAAAGTGCCTCGCATGTTGCACGAGCAAGGCCTGGACGGCCTGATCTGTGACAAGCTGCGCCTGAACACCCCACCGGCCAATCTCAAGCGCTGGGATGACCTGGTCTATGAAACTGCACACCCGCAAGGGGATGTCAACATTGCCATGGTCGGCAAATATGTCGAGTTGAGCGACAGCTACAAATCGCTGAACGAAGCCTTGCGCCACGCCGGCATGAAAAACCATGTACGCGTCAAAATCAACTACATCGACTCTGAAACCATCTGCGCCGACAACGTGGCGCAGTTGGCCAAGTTTGATGCGGTTCTGGTGCCCGGTGGCTTTGGTATCCGTGGTGTTGAAGGCAAAATTTGTGCCGCCCAATTTGCCCGTGAGAACAAAGTCCCCTACTTGGGTATTTGCCTGGGCATGCAGGTCGCCACCATCGAATTTGCCCGCCATGTGGCTGGTCTCCAAAATGCCAACAGTACCGAATTTGATCCGGCCAGCCCCCACCCGGTGATCGCGCTGATCACCGAATGGAAAGACGAAGACGGCACCATCAAAACCCGCAACGAAGACTCTGACCTGGGCGGCACCATGCGCCTGGGGGCGCAAAGTTCGGATGTCACCCCAGACTCCCTGGCCCACAAAATTTACGGCGATGTGGTCACCGAGCGTCATCGCCACCGCTATGAAGCCAACGTCCACTACCTGGACACCCTGCGCAAGGCTGGCCTGATTATTTCTGCCCTGACACAGCGCGAGCAGTTGACCGAAATTGTCGAGTTACCGCAAGACGTTCATCCCTGGTTTATTGGCGTGCAGTTCCACCCGGAATTCAAATCCACACCTTGGGATGGTCACCCGCTGTTTAATGCCTTCATCCGCGCAGCGCTGGATCACCAGAGCCAGCCCGCAAATACGAAAGCGGTGGTTTGATGAAACTCTGCGGTTTTGACATTGGCTTGCACCAGCCCTTTTTTCTGATTGCAGGCCCCTGCGTGATCGAATCCGAGCAGCTGCAAATGGATACCGCAGGCACCCTGAAAGAAATCACCCAAAGCCTGGGCATCCCGTTCATCTTCAAAAGCAGTTTCGACAAAGCCAACCGCTCCAGTGGCAGCACCTTCCGCGGTCCCGGTCTTGAAAAAGGTCTGGAAATTCTGGCCAAGATCAAGCGTGAGTTGGGCCTGCCCGTGCTGACCGACATTCACAGCGAAGAGCAAATTGCCCAAGTGGCATCCGTGGTAGACGTACTTCAAACTCCGGCTTTTTTGTGCCGTCAAACCGACTTTATCCGTGCCGTGGCGCAATCGGGCAAACCAGTGAACATCAAAAAGGGTCAGTTCCTGGCCCCTGGCGACATGAAAAACGTGATCGACAAAGCCCGTGCTGCCGCCCGAGAAAAAGGCCTGGATGAAGACAACTTCATGGCCTGCGAACGCGGTGCCTGCTTTGGTTACAACAACCTGGTGAGTGACATGCGCTCACTGGCCATCATGCGTGAAACCGGTGCACCGGTGGTGTTTGATGCCACCCACTCTGTCCAGTTGCCTGGCGGTCAGGGCACCAGCAGTGGCGGGCAACGTGAAATGGTGCCGGTGCTGGCCCGTGCCGCCGTTGCAGTGGGTGTGGCCGGACTATTTATGGAAACCCATCCAGATCCCGCCAAAGCCATGAGTGATGGCCCCAATGCCGTGCCACTGAAACACATGAAAGCCTTGCTGGAGACATTGCTGGCCCTGGATCAGGTCACCAAGCGGCATGCTTTCCTGGAAGACAATTTTTCCGCCTGAACCCAGAGCTTTGATTTTTTGTTTTTTAACTTTGTTTTAACTGAAAGAGAACTATGAGTGCAATCGTAGACATCGTCGGACGTGAAATCCTCGACTCCCGTGGCAACCCCACGGTGGAATGTGACGTGCTGCTGGAAAGCGGCACCATGGGCCGTGCCGCTGTGCCCTCAGGCGCATCCACCGGCAGCCGTGAAGCCATTGAACTGCGCGACGGCGACAAGAGCCGTTACCTGGGCAAAGGCGTGCTCAAGGCGGTGGAGCACATCAACACCGAAATTTCCGAAGCCGTGCTCGGCCTGGATGCGTCTGAACAAGCCTTTCTGGACAAGACCCTGATTGACCTGGATGGCACCGAAAACAAGAGCCGCCTGGGTGCCAACGCCATGTTGGCCGTGTCCATGGCCGTGGCCCGCGCTGCTGCTGAAGAATCTGGCCTGCCGCTGTACCGCTATTTTGGTGGCATGGGTGGCATGCAATTGCCAGTGCCCATGATGAACGTCATCAACGGTGGTGCCCACGCCAACAACAGCCTGGACTTGCAAGAGTTCATGATCATCCCGGTAGGTGCCCCCAGCTTCCGCGAAGCTCTGCGCTACGGCGCTGAAGTATTCCATGCCCTGAAAAAAATCATCGACGAAAAAGGCATGAGCACCGCCGTGGGTGACGAAGGTGGGTTTACCCCCAGCGTGGAAAACCACGAAGCCGCGATTCAATTGATTCTGCAAGCCATCGACAAAGCCGGTTATGTGGCGGGTGAGCACATTGCCATTGGTCTGGACTGCGCTGCCAGCGAGTTTTACAAAGATGGCAAGTACCACCTGGAAGGTGAAGGCTTGGTGTTGGATGCCCAGCAATGGACGGACATGCTGGCCACCTGGGTTGACAAATACCCCATCATCAGCATCGAAGACGGCATGGCCGAAGGCGACTGGGATGGCTGGAAAGTGTTGACCGACCGACTGGGCAAAAACGTTCAGATCGTTGGTGACGACCTGTTTGTCACCAACACCAAAATCTTCAAGGAAGGTATCGACAAGGGTATTGCCAACTCGATCCTGATCAAGATCAACCAGATCGGCACCCTGACCGAAACCTTTGCCGCCATTGAAATGGCCAAAAAGGCTGGCTACACCGCCGTCATCAGCCACCGCTCGGGCGAAACCGAAGACTCCACCATTGCCGACATTGCCGTGGGTACCAATGCCGGGCAAATCAAAACCGGCTCCCTGAGCCGCTCTGACCGCATGGCCAAGTACAACCAGTTGCTGCGTATTGAAGAAGACTTGGGTGATGTGGCCACCTACCCTGGTCGTGCAGCCTTCTACAACCTGCGTTAATTCGTTTGAATGGGCCAACGCGCTGTTCCCGTCGTTCTGCTCACTCTGCTCGTGATCCTTCACGCGCAGATGTGGTTTGGGCGGGGCAGCGTGTCCAATGTGGCCCATTTGCGAACCCAACTGGCCGAACAAGTCCGGCAAAACAACCAAACCCAACTCGCCAATGATCAATTGGCCGCCGAAGTGCGTGATCTCAAAGAGGGGTTGGAGATGATTGAAGAAAAAGCCCGCATGGAGTTGGGCATG
Organism: Rhodoferax lithotrophicus; assembly: GCF_019973615.1. Lineage (GTDB taxonomy): Bacteria > Pseudomonadota > Gammaproteobacteria > Burkholderiales > Burkholderiaceae_C > Rhodoferax > Rhodoferax lithotrophicus. The sequence continues at coordinate 2,494,040 of NZ_AP024238.1, forward strand.
ATCAAAACGGACGAGATTTACGTCCAGATTGCCCGCTGAATCTCACGCCATTCAGCCATTCCACGGCACATTTCGCCACAGGTTCATGCCATCGGGTCACATTCACTGGCCAGAAAAGCATCCCCCAAGCCACCACTGCGCAAAATTTTCTGCGCCACTGCCTGTCGCAACACTCCAGCTTGCGGCACCACCAAGGTCAGTTGAGCTTTCGCACGGGTGATGCCGGTGTAGAGCAGTTCGCGTGTCAGCACCGGGGCAATACGCTCTGGCAACAACAGCGCCACATGCTCAAACTCTGAGCCCTGCGACTTGTGCACCGTCATGGCAAACACGGTTTCCACCGCGTCCAACCGACTCGGCAACACCCAGCGCACACCGTTACTGCCGTCTGCACTGGCCGTCGCAAACGCCACCCGCAGCCCGCTGGTCGTGGGCAGGCACAGGCCAATGTCACCATTCATCAGCTTCAGGTTGTAGTCGTTGCGTGTGACCATCACCGGCCGCCCGGCGTACCAGCCCTCAGTGGCAAAACCCAGCGCACGCGCAATGGCACGGTTCAACATCTGCACGCCCCAAGGCCCTTCGCGCAGCGCACACAAGACTTGAAAATGGGCTAACGCCTGCAACAGCGTCAGCGCTTGGGTGTCGCTACACACCTGTTCACCCAGGACCTGCAACTGCATGCGCCAGTCCAGCCAGCCGGCGCGCACCAACGCGGTCAAGGGTGCATCAAAACCTTGCGGCTCCAGCCGGGTCACGCTCTGCACCACCTGGGCATGCCAGGGCGGCGTGGTGTCCCATAACCCGGCTACCGCCGGGCGATCTCCCGCGTTCACCGCTGCAGCCCATTTGCCAATCTGACTGCTAGCGGCAAACCGGTGACTGTGACGCAGCATCACGGTTTGCCGGGCCAATGCCGACCCGTTGCCCGCCCAGGCGCTGATATCCTGGCCCGTCACGGCATGCACCCAGGCCACCGTATCGGGCGGGTAATTGCCCGCACTTGCGCCCTCGCACAACTGCCCCATCACCGCCCCGGCTTCAACCGAGGCCAGTTGATCTTTGTCACCCAGCAGGATCAGACTGGCCGAGTGCGGCACCGCGGCCAGCAGGCGGGCCATCAGCTCCAGGTCGATCATCGAAGCCTCGTCCACCACCACCAGATCCAGTGCCAGTGCGGGTGGTGGCGTGGCCTGTACAGCGGCGCGTACTTGCAGCAGTTTGTGCAAGGTTTGCGCCTGGGTGGGAATATGTAACTGCATGACACGCGGCAACTGCTGCACCGCCCGCGCAATCGACTCACCCAGCCGCGCTGCCGCCTTACCCGTGGGCGCAGCCAGCGCCATACGTAAGGGGCGTGTGGATTGCGATTGCAACAACGCCAACAGCCGCACCACGGTGGTGGTTTTGCCAGTGCCTGGCCCGCCGGTGATGAGGGTGAAGCGCTGCCGTGCCGCCAGCGCACAGGCCACCTTTTGCCAGTCCGGCGCGGTGCTGTCATCACCCTTGGCGGGACTGGCAAACAGACTATCCAGTGCCTGCGCCAGTGTGTCGGGCACCGGGCAAGGTTGGCTCAGGCGCACCAGGATGGAGTTGCGAATGGCTTGTTCTGCCTGCCAATTGCGCCGCAGGTAGAGCCGTGGGCCGTCCAGCACCAGCGGGCTGCCTGCGCCCTTCGCCCACGGCAGGCTGGCTGCCGCTGCGGCCAGATCATCCGGCAACACGGCTTGCAAGCGACTGTCCCAGCCCAGGGCCGACACGCCGCTGTGACGCAACAAGTCCAGGTCAAGACAGGCATGCCCGCGCCCGAACTGGTAGCTGACCAGCGCCGCCAGCCAGTCGTGATGCGGGTCGCCGCTGGGCTGGGCGCTTTGCAGATAACGGGCAAAGGCCAGGTCTAGCGTGGTGAAGGGCAAAGCTTGCGTGGCACACAGCCCCTCCAGCAGCCCGAGGACGTTTGGTGTTGGAGATGGGGAATGGCCAGGAGTCTGCATCCCCTTAGGGCCAGGTTGGCAGTGGCTTCCTGTCACACATTACGCCCAAGCAGGTGAACCGGCACAGGCGCAGAAGCCGTGAGTCCGGACCCTGAGTCATCCGAGACGGTGAAGACCGCCATCGAATTCACCAACTCATTCGCCTGGTTTTGCAAGCTGCTGGCTGCTGCCGCCATTTGCTCTACCAAGGCCGCATTCTGCTGGGTCACCTGATCCATCTGGGTCACGGCTTCACCGACCTGGGCCACACCCTGCGCCTGCTCACTGCTTGCGGCACTGATTTCACCCATGATGTCGGTCACCCGTTTGATGGCACTTACCAGCGTCACCATGGTGCTTCCAGCCTTATCCACCAGCGCTGATCCCTGATCAACCTGTGCTTCGCTGTCATTGATGAGTCTCTTGATCTCTTTGGCGGCCTCGGCCGAGCGCCCAGCCAGGCTGCGAACTTCACTCGCCACCACCGCAAATCCCCTGCCTTGCTCACCAGCGCGTGCCGCCTCTACGGCTGCATTAAGGGCCAGGATATTGGTCTGAAAAGCGATGCCGTCGATGACGCCAATGATGTCGGCTATCTTGCGCGAAGAGTCATTAATGCCTTTCATGGTGTTGATCACCTGGCCCATGACTTCCCCGCCTTCACCCGCAATGGACGAGGCACTTTTGGCCAGTTCATTGGCCTGGCGTGCATTGTCCGCATTTTGTTTGACGGTGGCGCTGAGCTCCTCCATCGAGGCGGCAGTTTGCTCCAACGCGCTGGCCTGGCTCTCGGTGCGGGCCGAGAGGTCCTGGTTACCTTGCGCAATTTCAGCACTGGCAGTGGCTACACCATGCGAACCCTGGCGCACGGTCGTGACCACCCGTGCGAGGTTGTCCTGCATGTGTTTGAGTTGTGCCATCAAGCTGCTGGCATCGTTGTTGCCCAACTGAATGGTACCGATCAAGTTCCCTTGCGCCACCCGAGCCGCAATGGCTGCAGCATCAGCAGGCTCCCCGCCCAAAGGACGCAGCACCAGCCTGGATATCAGGAAATTCAAACCTACCGACACAGCAATGACACTCAAAAGACCCAGCAGAACAGCCACATAGCGCTGTTTTTTAACACCTGCCAAGGCTTTGTCATCGGGCACTGTGGCGGCAAAAGACCAGACTGATTTAAGTGCACCGATATGCACCGGCACGTAAATACTCGTCACATCGGTATGCAGCTGCTCATTGAAGTAGTGCGCCTCATACTCTTGCCCGGCTTTGATGGCCGCCTTTACCATCACCGCGCGCTCGGAAGTTCCCATGTCTTTACCTACATTTTTTTCATCAACATCACCGACATAGAGCCCACTGTTGGAGATCAACGAGGCGAAACCCGTTTCGTATGGGCGAATCTTGCTGATCACACTTTGAAAACCGTCCAAAGGCAGGTCAATGCCCACCACACCCACAAACTTCCCGTTGACCTTGATGGGCACGGCCACCGTGGTCATCACAATATCCTTGCCACCGACCTTGTAGACATAGGGCTCAATCAACGTGGTCTCGCCAGACTGTTTGGCCAGCAAGTAATAGTCACCGGCGCCTGGTTTGTCGTAGTCCACCAGAGCTTCAACCGCAGTACTTCCTGCACCCCGGTTCCAGTAAGGAATAAAGCGACCCGTCGCATCGTGGCCTGGTTTATCGGCGTACTCGGCATCCTTGCCGTCGAACGCGTTGGGTTCCCAGCAGGTCCAAACGCCCAGAAAACTGGGGTTGCCTTCCAAAACGCTTTTCAGCAGTGCATCCGCCGCTGTTCGACTGGTCAAATTGACGGACTTGATTCCACTCAATGTATTGGACAACGTGTCGGCCGCATTGAGCGCCACTTCAATGTGCGCAGCAGCCTGACTGGCCTGGGTTTTGGCGAGTTGTCCTGTGTATTGAAGAACCATTTCTTTTTGCATGGTGGTGGCCTGGTAGGTCAGCAACCCAATGGTCAATGTGAACGCAATCAAAACAATGACCGCCGTTAGCGTCAGAGCTTTGATTTTTAGCGTGGTGGTCGGCTTGGTTGGCATAAATTAACTTTTAAAAGAAGGGTCGCCATGCAACTGGCATAGTTCATTTTCTAGGATGGACAAACGCCCCCCTAACATGACCATGTTGCAGCCACTGCAGCGCCCGGTGAAATCTCGCAGCGACTCCAATTTTCACCCATGATTTCCTTGTTAAAACGCCAGCCGTATCGCCTTTAGGCGAGATCCGTTCAAATTTTTTGAGCCCCATCGATTTTCTTGACGAATCCCCGGGTGTCAACGAGTGCTACAAGCCTGTAACACTCCCAATGCCCTTCAAACGATGAACATGGCCAAAGAAACTCAGAAAATTCACCGCATCTCATCTCCTGCTTGCCCGCGCGAAAACGCCTCATCCAAACCCTCCACCAACCCACCCGGCGCGCTCAGATGTAGCATGCCACAGCCAGGCTGATCAACGCCACGCAGAAACAGGTAGAGCGCACCGCCGATGTGTTGCTCGTAGTTGTAACCCGGCAGGCGGCTTTTGAGCAGGCGGTGCAGCGCCAGCAGATAGAGCGCCGCTTGCACGTCGTAGCGGTGTGCCAGCATGGCCTGTTGCAGGCTGGGCGCGCTGTAGTCGGGTAGGCGGTTGGATTTGTAGTCGAGCACGTAGTAGCGGCCTTCATGCAGCAGCACTAGGTCCATGAAACCGGTCAGCATGCCTTCCAACTGGCGGCGCTCCAGCGCCACGCGCGGCTGCTGCGGCCAGATGTGCTGGCTGATGTGCTGATCCAGCTGCTGGCTGCCCAGGGCTTGCACGGGCAACGAGAAGCCCATTTCTGGCCACATATCGCTGGCGTGAATCGCTCTCAATTCAATAGCTTTTTGCGCAGGTTTTACGAGGGCTAGAGGCAATTTTTGCTTGATAACGGCGCTGATCCAGCCGTCCAGCATGGCGCTGTGCTCGGGCAACAGGCTCAGGCGCTCCGATTGACGCTCCAGCAGGGTTTGCCATTCGGCATCATCCGCAGGCCAGCCGTGCTGGGCCTGCCACTCCAGCAAGTCGTGCAAGAGCGTGCCATAGCGGCTGCCAGTGGGAAAGTCGTTCAGCGGTGGCTCGGTGCTCAGCAGGTCGGTGGCCGGTGACGGGGCCTCGGAGGACGCCAGCAAGGTGTCGTCCAGCGCGGCATCGACTTGGGCATCCAACTGATGCTCGTCGCGCTCGCTCGACAGCGGCGTGGTCGGTGCGCCATGCGCCAGGTCGCGTGTCAGGGCGCTGAAGCTGGCGCTCCACCAACCGCGCTCTAACACACGCTGGGGCAGCTTGGCGGCTTGCGGGGTTTTGGCCTCGGCTGGGGGCTGGTAACGCGCATCATCCGGCTCGGGGGCGCTCAGCACGGCGATGTGCTCGCAGGCCCAGCTTTGCAATCGCTCCCACAAGTCGCCCGGCGTGCTGCGCCCCAGCAGCGCGGACAAGGCGCTTTTGACGCTGGGGGTTTTGCCTTCCACATCGCCCTTGAGCTGTGCCACGCCCAGCCACAGCGCTTGTTTGGCGCGGGTCAGGGCGACGTAGAGCAGGCGGATGTCTTCGCTCAGACGCTCGTCGTCGGGGCGCTCGCTGTCTTTACTTTCTGCGCGGTAGTTGGAGACAAAGGGCAGGAACACCAGCGGGTATTCCAGCCCCTTGGATTTGTGCAGCGTGACCACTTGCACCAGATGCGCGTCACTTTCCAGCCGCAGTTGCCCGGCCTCGCCGCTGGTTTGCGGGCGGCGCAACTGGTCTTCCAGGTGGCGGATCAATGCGCCCTCGCCTTGCAGCTCTAGGCTGGCGGCTTGCAGCAGTTCGCCCAGATGCAGCAGGTTGGTCAGACTGCGCTCGCCTTGCGAGGTGGCTTGCAGCAAGCGCGCGGCCAGACCCTGGTCGTGTAACAGGCGGTAGAGCATGGGCAAAAAGCCTTGCATGCGCCAGACACGCTGCCATTGCATGAACTGTTCAACCACGCCGTCCCACGCCGCTTCATCAGCAAACAGCGCGTCCAGCGCCTGTGGGCTCAGGCCCCAGGTGCGGGTGGCCAGGGCGGCGCGTACCAGCCGGTTGTGGCCGGGGTTGACCACCGCACGCAGCATGCGCCAGAGGTCACTGGCCTCGCAGCTGGCGTAGACGCTGTTGCGCTCGGACAGGTAGACGCTGCGCACGCCGCGCTGCGACAGGGCATCCCGAATCGCCTGGGCCTCGCGCCAGTCGCGCACCAGAACGGCCATGTCGCCGGGCTGGGCCGCGCCGCTTTGCAGCAGCGCCACCATGCGGGTGGCAAACACGGCGGCCATGTCGGACAGGAACAGGTCTTTGGCGGGCGGCTTGGGGTAATGCAAGTGCCACACCGTCATGGCGGTCTGCACGTTCCCAGCCACTTGCAGCGGCACGACCTTGGCGTTGCAGGCCTGCACCGGCACAAAGGGCACGCTGCCAAAAGGCGCATCGGCCTGGCCAAACACCTGGTTCACTGCCGCCACCACGCCGGGGGTGGAGCGGTAATTGCCCGGCAGGGTGTAGATGCCCTGGGCCTGATCACGCGCGGTGAGGTAGGTGGCCAGGTCGGCCCCGCGAAAGCTGTAGATGGCCTGCTTGGGGTCGCCGATCATGATCAGGGCTGGCAGGGCTGCGTTTGAGCATAAAACAGGCTCGTAGTTCTTATCCACATTGCGCAAGCCGCTATAAATTTTGATGAGACTACCAAACTGCCAGGGATCGGTGTCCTGAAACTCGTCGACCAGCGCCACCGGGTACTGGGTGCGGATGGCGCTGGCCAGGCGGCCGTCGGGCGCTTGCAGGGCGCGGTAGAGGTTTTGCAGCAAATCCGCAAAGTCAAACTGCGCGGCCTGGGCCTTGGCAGCCTGGTAGGCACGCATCACAGCCACAGCGGCGTGGGCCAGCAGCTCGGTGACCACATCGGGCTCGGTTTGCAGGTGGTCGTACAGAGTTTCCAGTTGCGCAAACACCGGCCAGCTGGCAGCGGCGGCCCAGCCTTTGTCTTGCAGCGTGCTGAGGGTGAAACGTGCCAGTGTGTCGGGGGCAATGTCGTCCCCCTGCACCCAGTCGGCCATCTGCGCCAGCCAGCCCGGTAGCCAATTGGCGCGGTAGTTGCTGAGCGTTTTGGCGGCGGCCACGTCCTGGAGGCTTTGGATGACCTCTGCCGTCCAGCCGGGGCGCGCTGCCGCTTCCAGTGCCTCCCGCCGCCGCTGCCACTGTGACCAGCGCGCCAGCAGGCTATCGGGCGACTCGGGGTCGGGCACATCGGCGCGGGGAGCCCGCTCGGCGCTGCGCCACAAGGCCTGGAGCTTGTCTAACAGCGCCTGCGGGGTGTCGCCGATGGCTTTGAGGGCGGGCAACGTTTGTGCATCCAGCGCGTAAAACCAGTGCCGCCAGTAGTCTTGCGCGGCGATGAGTTTGAGGCGCTCACTGTCCTCGACCCGGCTCTGGGTGAACAGGCTGGCGCTGTCAAACGCATGGGTTTTGAGCATGCGGCTGCTCCAGCCGTGGATGGTGAAAATCGCCGCATCGTCCATCCACTGCGCCGCCATGTCCAGCCGCCAGGCGCAATCCGGCCATTGCCCGGGTGCGATTTGCTCCCGCAACGTGCGCAAAAAGTCATCGGCCAGCTCGGGTGCGCCGGTCTGGAAGTAGCGGGCGGACAGGGCGAGGCGCTCGCGGATGCGTTCTCGCAGCTCGGCAGTGGCGGCTTCGGTGAAGGTCATCACCAGAATCTGCGGCGGGAACAGGCCTGGCCCAAGGACGGCAGTGTCAGCCCCCGGCGCGTGGCCCAGCACCAGCCGCACATAGAGCGCGGCCAGCGTCCAGGTCTTGCCGGTGCCGGCCGAGGCTTCGATCAATTGCATGCCCGCCAGCGGCAGGGTCAGGGGGTTGAGGGTGTGGAGGACAGCGTTCATGACAACACCTCTTGCGACACATCCACACTGTCAGCCAAATCGCCGTAGATTGCCTGGGCCCAATGCGGCAGCCCGGCAGCCAGATCGGCATAGCGCTCAAAAGCCCGTTGCAGGTAGGCGGATTGGGCCAGTTCACCGCCGTATTGGCCACCTTCAAACGTATCTTCGGCGGCTTCGTGCGGGTCTTTGGCGGGTTTACCGGCTTGGGCCAGCAGCAGGTTTTGTTTTTCGGCTTGCAGGTAGGCCCAGGCGGTTTGGCAAGCCACCGGCAACGGACTCGCCCAGGCGCTGGCGTAGGCCTGGGCCAGGCGGTTGAGGGTGGCCAGCGCCTCATCTTGCGCGATGGGGCGAATCACCACCTGGCCGTCCACACCGAGTTGCACGCTGGTGAGCGCCAGGCCGCTGGCGCAGGCCCCCAGGTGGTTGACCCACAGGTTGACCAGCACATGGCCACGGGCGGCGGTGGCGTTTTTGCTCCCTTGCAACACCGCACCGGTGCGGGCGGCGAGTTGCAGGCAGGGGCTGGACGGCGTGCCCGTTGCATCGGGCTGGCCCCACAAATTGGCCAGCGTGCCGCTCAGGTTGATGCCACCGTCCAGCGTCAAATCCACCGGCTGTGCCGCCAACGGCTGGGGGTAGCTTTGCAGCCAAAGCGCCTGGGCGCTGCGCACGTGCTCGGCCTTGGCCAGCAGTTGCTGCGCAAGCTGTTGGCCAAACCCGGCCAGCGGCAACTGGCCTGCGCCGTGCAATTGCTGCAAGGCCTGTGCACCACTGGGGGACTGAAGCAAAGCGACACCGGCGTTGTGCTGCTGCAAGGCGTTGAGGGCGAAGGGTTCGTCGGTCTGGTCCAGCTCGTCCAGGCTGTCAAATTCCAGTTGCAGGCGGTTGCGGAAAAACACCTCGACTGGCTGGCGCAGCAGGCGTTGCAGGTCGGCCAGCGTCAGGGTGCTGACTGGCACAACCAAGTTCACTCTATTTTCAATAGCTGCTTGCGCAGGTTCTACCTGGGCTACAGGCTGAATTCGTTCCCAATCGGCATCGTAGGTCGCAAAACCCGAACCCGCCTCGAAATAAACGCTGGAGAAGGGTTGCAGTGGCTGGGCTTGCGGCTCACGGTGAGGTGTCCAGCAGGTGTTGACATAGTCCAGCAGTTGCGCCACCAGCACCGAGGGCGGGCGTGGGCTGTTGTCGCTGGCGCTGTGTCCTTGCCAGCTCACGTAGAGTGTTTGCCGGGCGGACAGGATGGCTTCCAGAAACAGGTAGCGGTCGTCTTCACGGCGCGAGCGGTCACCGGCGCGCCAGCTGCTGGCCATCAGGTCGAAGTCACGGGCGGCTTGCACCCGGGGGTAAGCACCGTCGTTCATGCCCAGCAGGGCGATCACTTTGAAGGGGATGGAGCGCATCGGCATCAGGGTGCCAAACTGCACGCCGCCGCCGAAGAAGCGTTGTTGCAGGCCGCTGTCTTGCATCTGCGCCAGCCAGTGTTCGCGCACCACTTCGAGCGGCAAGGCGGTAGTGAGTTGGGCATCGGCACAGGCTTGTAACCAGGCCTCCAGCGGCTCCAGCAGGCGCGCCAGCGCACGCTCATCCGCATCGTCTGCCGGGGCGAAAAAGCGGCTCACCAGCGCTTGCAGAGTTGTACCCCACTGAACAGGGGTCTGGTCTTGCTGCAAGCTCGGCAGAGTCTGTTCCACCGCGTCCAGCCAGTCGAGCAGACCGGCGGCCAGGGGCGCATCCAGGCTGCTCAGGGCGGGCTGAGCCAGCGTATCCTGCCACAAGGCGACGGGCTCGTCCCCTGCCCCACTCCCCAGCGCATAGCCCAGCAGCAGGCGGCGCAGGCCAAAGGCCCAGGTGTTTTGCGCCAGGCCCTCGGCTGTGGCAGGCAGGCCCCACTGGATGCGGTGGGCCGCGTCCAGCCCCCAGCGCACCCCGGCGGCGGCCAGCCAGGTTTGAATCTGATCCACACCGGCTTCATCGAGCTTGAAGCGCTGGCGCACGGCGGCCACTTCAAACAGGCCGAGCCAGTCGGCCAGTGACAGTCGCGAAGTGGGCAGGTTCAGCAACTGCTCCAGCGCCTGCACCAGCGGCGAGGTGCGCGCCGTGGTGTCGGCCACCGAGAACGGGATAAAGCGCGGCTGCCCAGGGCGAAAGCGGCCAAACACGGCGTGGATGTGCGGCGCAAAGGCGGGCATGTCGGGCACCATCACCATCACGTCGCGCGGCAGCAGGCTGGGGTCGGCATCGAGCCAGGCCAGCAGGCGGTCGTGTAACACCTCCAACTCGCGCTGTGCGCTGTGCGCCGTGACAAACACCAGCGAACCGTCGTCGGGCTGGGGCTGCGGCTCGGGGGGTGTCGGGCTCAGGTTGAGCATGGCGGACTGCAACTGGGCCAGTTGTGTGGGTTGTTCACCATCGGCAGCGGGGTCGACAAACACATCGACCCGGCTCCAGTGGGCGCGGTACTGTTCGGGCTGATCGAAACCGTCGAGCAGGTGCAGATAGTCGCGCCCCTGCTTGCCCCAGGAGGCCAGCAGCGGGTGGGTGGCGGTGGCGGTGTCCATGGGTTTGAGCTGCTGCCTGCGGCGCACCTGCTGACGCAAGCGGTCATGGCCTTCGACCAGATCACCCCAGAAATACTGACACGGGTTTTGCACCAGCATCAGCACCTGGCAATGCTGGCCCAGCCCGGCCAGGGCTTGCACGGTTTGCATCGGCAGCGACGAGATGCCAAACACAATCAGCCGCCGAGGCAATCCACACCTGCGCAAGGCGCTCTCATTTTGAGAGTTCTTCAAATCTTCCAGCGCGGCCATGAAGCGGGCGTGTACGCTGGCGCGAGAGGCTTCCATCAGCGCCTCACCCACATCGGCGCGGATGTCGCGCCAGAGTTGCGCCTGCCAGGCGTGGTCGTCCAGCAGCGGTTGGGCCTGGCCCTTTTCGTCACGCAACTGGTCTTGCCCGTCCGCCCAGTCGGCCAGCCAGTCGGCGCGGTAACTTTGGTAGCCGTCGATCACATCAGCTACTTGCACCGCCAATTGGTAGAGCTTGCGTGCCGGGTTGCTGCCTGACAAATAGCGCTTGAGCGGTGCGTAGACCGGCTGGCTGTCACACAGCGCAGGCAGCAGGCGCACCAGCCGCCACAGCAGGCTGGTTTTGTCAAACGGCATGTGGGCGGGCACGGCATCCGCCCCCAGCACGGCGCGGTAAAGCTGCCACAGGTAGCCGCCGGGCAACTCCATGCGGGTGGCGGCGCAAATGCCCAGAGCAGCGTCATCGGCCAGCGCCAGCTCCAGCCAGTGTTTCATGCCGTTGCTTTGCAGCAGGATGACTTCGGGCTCCAGGGGCCTCAGCGGATTGGCTTGCAGCACCTGCGTCAACAGGTCGCGCAGGTCTTCCAGCCGGTTGCCGTGCAGCACCATGAAGCCGGGGGGAAATGTGGTTTCTTGATTTTTAAGCAAAATAGGCCTCTGGCGCTGATGTTACCTGCGCAAGCAGCTATCAGAAATCAAGCTGAAGGCTTGCCCATGATTTTGAAAGACCACTTACACCATGTCTGCCCACGCACCGTTTTCTCCTCCAACCCAGCGCCTGTTCCTGGCGCTCTGGCCCGATGAGCGTGTTCGGGCGCAGATCGCAGCGCATGCGGATCAATGGCGCTTGCCCAATGGGTGTACACGCTACAGCCCGCAAGACTGGCATGTGACCCTGCATTTTCTCGGCAATGTGGATGCCGACCGGGTGCCAGAGATTGCCGCCGCAGTGAACCTGCCGTGCCCACCCTTTGAGCTGCGGCTGGATCAGCCCCAGCTGTGGCCCCATGGCCTGGCGGTGCTGTGTGCGCAAGAACTGCCTGCCGAACTGCAAGCCTTACATGCGCAGCTGGGGCAGACGCTGAGTGAACTGGGGCTGGCGCTTGAGACCCGGCCCTACCAAGCCCATGTGACGCTGGCGCGGCATGCAGCAGCGGCCATCCCGCCCAGCATGGCTGAGCCGGTGCTGTGGCCGGTGCGGGGGTTGGCGCTGGTGGAGTCCACCCGGGACAAGGCGCAACGCTACCGGGTGCTGTGCCAATACGGCGGATGAAGCCTCATGGTGCAGCCCACAGCAGGTAGAGGCCTAGCGTCACCATCACCAGACCGCTAAGCAGCTTGAGCCAGCGCCCTTCCCTTTCCTGCAAACGGTGCTGGCTGAGCGTGACGACACCAATGGTCAGGATGATCACGTCGTCCAGCATATAAGCCGCGTCGTACAGCAGCAGGTAGCCGTAGTAGCTCAGGCTGTCCAACTGGCGCAGCGTCAGGATGCGGGTGAACAGCGCCGGAAAGCCCGAGGTGCACATGAATTCAACAATCTGCACCAATACCGCCAGAATCACCGTGCCGATCAGCGCTGCACTCAGGTTCTCGGCCTGCAAAATGCGCCGCAGGCGGGCGTAGATGCCGGGCTTGGCGGACGCAGGGATGGAGAGCGACACGCCCCAGCCCAAGTGCCAGAAGTCCTTGAGGTGGATTGCCCCGGCCAGCAGGGCCAGTGTGGCAATGATGATTTCCGAGGCGCGTGACAGGCCCACCCACAAAAACAGATTGAGCCAGGCCGACATGAACAAAAAGTAGGCAATGCCTTCAACCGCCACAAAGGTGCCAGCGATGGCCAGCATGCGCGGGCGGTTGTTCAGCGGAGCCAGAAAAGAGATCATCAGCAACAGCACCCACATCGAGCAGGGGTTGAAGCCGTCCAGCAGCCCCATGGCGAGGGTGAACAGCGGCAAACCGATCTGCTCCAACGCCAGCGTCTGTCCAAAGAACTGGATGGCAAAGGCCTCCGGCTGGGGCACGGGCTCACTGGCATCCCGCCGGCAAACGTCCGTTTTTGCCACCTCGCAACCGGCTGCGACAGGGTTTTGCACGCTGGCGGCATGCGCCAGGCTGGCGCGTATGAGCTGATCAGTGGCCGCCTCTTCGGAGTAGCCAACGATCAGCTGCCCGCCGACGGCAAACGCCGGCACACGCACACTCACCTGCTCATGGCTGGCGACAAGTTGCTGCAAACGCGCCATGGCTGCAGGCTCCAGGCTGATATCGCGGATCACGATGTGCAGCGCGGGTTGCTCCTGCTGCAACCGGGCCAAAAAGGCCTCGGCCTTGGCGCAGTGCAGGCAACCAGTGCGGACAAATGCTTCAATGTCGGAGCTGGCGGGTTCTTCGCTGGAGGCCTGTGATGCGGCCCCAAGCCAGCCTGAAACCAGCGTCAGCCACAAGACCAGCAAACATCGGGTCGTCAAACGCATGGCCATACCGCCTCCCTCCATCCGATCAACACAGTTCTTCGGCTCATTGTAGGAAGCTATCCCGGACGTAGCCAGCTCCGTGTGGGGTCTTGAGGCGCTGCACTCAGCAGGTTAATCCGCCCCGATGAACGGCACAAAACGCACCGATTCGATGTCCTCGCGGTGGAATTGGCCAGCGGCATCCTTGGTAATGAGCTGCAATTGCTGCACGTCGATGAGGCCACCCACCGGAATCACCAAGCGCCCACCGGGTTTGAGTTGATCCAGCAGCGGCTGCGGGATGTGTCGGGCCGCGGCGGTGACGATGATGCGGTCATAAGGTGCATGCGCCGGCCAGCCAGCACAGCCGTCTCCCGCCTTGACATGCACATTGCGGTAGCCCAGGTCCGCCAGCAGCTTGGCCACCGATGCGGCCAGTTGCGGCAGCACTTCAAGGCTGTAGACCTGGCCCGCCAACTCCGACAACACCGCAGTCTGGTAGCCGGAGCCGGTGCCGATTTCCAGCACGCGGTGCTGCTTGTCCAGCGCCAGCCAATCGGTCATCAGCGCCACGATGTAGGGTTGTGAAATGGTTTGCCCATTGCCAATGGGCAAGGGGTGGTTGCCGTAAGCGTGCGCCCGCAGATCCGGTGGCACAAAGCAATGGCGCGGCACTTTGGACAGAGCGAGCAGCACGTTTTCAGCCATCGGGCGTGCCCCCCAATGGTTGGTCGCAGCCATGGACCGGATGTTCTCCACCATGCCCTGGCGCGCCTGGGCGTAGCGATCCTGACTGGCCGGGCCATGGTCTGCGTCATGCGCTGTGTACAAACTCATGATGGATGTGGATACGGAGTGCCTTCCCGCAAACATTCTCCCCCGCCCAAGGCACCGGGTCAAGCCTGGGTTCTGATGTGGTGTTTCGGGCTATCCATCACGTAAAACTGTGTCTCTGGGGCCATGATGGCGTTGCATAGCCACCGAATACCTTCAGGTATCGCTGTGGTCTGCGCCTAGCCCAATCCATCGGTTTTTAATGTGCCGGCAAGTATCAAACACCACACTAGCTGGTGACCAGCATACCCAGCACCGAAGCCGCCATGACTGCTGTGGCCAGCCAGCCAAACACACGGTGGCGTGTGGAGATGGTGTAGCGGCCCATCAAGCGTTTGGATTGACCAATCCACATGAGAACCGCCATGATTGGCACCGAAATAACCCCATTCACGATGGCGCTCCAGACCAGTGCCTTGATCGGATCAACCTCCAGGTAACCCATGAGGGTGCCAATGCCGGTAGCTGCAATGATGATGAGGTAAAAGCCACGGGCTTCATGGAAACCTTGCGACAGCCCGGCTTTCCAGCCATAAAGTTCACTCACGGCATAGGCCGCAGAACCCGCCAGCACCGGCACGGCCAGCAAGCCGGTGCCGACAATGCCCAACGCAAAGAGGGCAAAGGCAAATTCGCCAGCCACCGGTCGCAGCGCTTGGGCCGCTTGCGCCGAGGTCTGGATGTCGGTGATGCCTTGTTCGTTGAGGGTGACCGCCGTGGCCATCATGATGCACAGGGCAATCACATTGGAAAACGTCATGCCCACCACGGTGTCGGCCTTGATACGCGCAAGGTGCTTGGCCGCGTACCTGCGGCTGGCACGGCGAGCTTTGACATCAGGCCTGCGGGCGTTGTCTTCCACCTCCTGGGCGGCTTGCCAAAAAAACAGGTAGGGGCTGATGGTAGTGCCCAGCACCGCCACCACCATGGCGGCGTAGTCCTTGATGGACACGTCTTTGGGAAAGAAGCGCCAGGGGTAGAGCGATTCGTTAAGAGCCTGCTGCCAGTGCACATGCACCATCAGAATCACCGCCACGTAAGCAAACAGGCCCAGCGTTAGCCACTTCAGGACACGCACGGTACGCTCGTAAGAGAAGAACACCTGTGTTGCAATACAAAACGCGCCAAAACTCACCACATACAGCGCCAAGGGGCCCCCCACCAACAGCCGTACGGCCTCGCCCATGGCCCCGATGTCCGCCGCAATGTTGATGGTGTTGGCAACCACCAGCAGGCTCACCAGCGAGGTGGTCAGCCAGCGCGGGCACATTTTGTTGATGTTGGCTGCCAGCCCCTGCCCGGTCACCCAGCCAATGCGGGCCGACAGCATCTGGATACCGATCATCAGCGGTGTGGTGATCAGCAGCAGCCAGACCAACGCAAAGCGGAACTGGGAGCCCGCTTGTGAGTAGGTGGCAATGCCGCTTGGGTCGTCGTCTGCTGCACCCGTGATGAGGCCTGGGCCGAGTCGACGAACGAATATTTTTGCGGTTTGGGTGACCATGAATAAACCCCATACGCTGCTACAAAAGAAGGCAGCACGGTGATGCTTGGACAAGCATCCAATTTAAAAAAACCTGGGGGTGAGATGAGGCCACGGGAGTCCTCCGCAGCACACATTTCGCTTGCCAGGCACTTTGGGCAATGGCCTTCGTGCTGGTCTGACAAGCGGGAGTTACAGCCATGCTGTTAGTTACGCATCAGTCCAACTGAAGGCCCGGAACTCTCTGAATCCATGATGTAGGGCAGTTGTTGAAAGGAGCGGCAGTATACGCAGGCGGCGACCCATTTTCTGCGGGCGGACCGCAAAGATTGGGTAAAGAGACGGTGCATTACAACAAGCCGCCATCATGTGGGCATGCCGGGCGCTGGGGGTTTGTGGCGCAGCAGCTCACTGCGAGTGTAAGCATGGGAATGCCCGGACAGCTTCAAGGCCAACTGTGTCACCAGCGAATGGGTGGGCAATTGCGGGGCTTGCGTCGGGACAATGATCAGCCAGGCGATCACCAGCACCGGAACATACAGACTCAGCCGCACACGCGTGTGGTTGGCATCAAAAATCAAATAGGCGCTGACGATACCGCCCACACACAGGCCAGCCAAAACCTCAGACAGCGAATGCGCCCCCACCTCGATGCGCGAAACCGCCACCATGGCCGCCAACGCAACACCCAACACCAGCAACATCATCCGCCCGCCGGGTGACAGACGACTGCTCAGTGTGGCCATCAAGGGCGGGAAAACGGCCGCCGCAAACATGGCATGGCCGGAAATGCCGGTGAAGTTCCATGCAGCAATGCCCACGCCCCAGCCGATGAAGGCTATTTTGGAGGCCAAGGTGAGCAGCACGGCCATTGCCAGCAAGAACAGCCAGTGCACAGCCAATGAGCGCGAAGCCTCTTGCCGCATCAAGTCCCGACAAACCCACAACGCAACAGGCAGCAACAACTGCAGCTCGCCCAGGCGCGTGACGAAATGCCAAAAACCAAATTCAACCGGATTTGCAACAAACATACGTGGTCAGGATCAAGGTGCGCTCAGCCATTGAGAGCTGATCAGAAGTAAATAAGGTCTACAACGCCTAATAAACAAGCGCTAGTAGCTACCAAAAATATAGCTTTAAAAGCATCATGCCCAACACCAGCGTGAGCAAAAAAAGTGCCAGCATACGCTTGCGGGTGAGTTCCAGGCGCTGGATCAGCTGGGTGTTTTGCTCGGCCAGTGACTGGATCAATACGCTGGACTCAAGCATCTGCTGGTGCAGCTCTGCGGTGGCAATTTGCAGCGTGGTGACCTGGGTTTGCAATCCTGCCAGCGCCGACTCTTGCGCGCTGAGCGTGGTCTGAGCGGTATCGTCCGGCGAGGCAGCGTCGCTCACATCGGGCGGTGACTTTTTACCCACCGTACTCCAGAGTTTCCTGGCCCCCTGCGCCACCTTGGGGGCGTTCTCGATCACATCGCCCCAAGGCACCATTTTCAAAACCGTGAGCCAGCCAATTGCCATAAAAACCCTTTGTTGCCGAGAAACCCAATACGCATTGGCTTTGGAGTTTAAACGGCATGGCACCAGCACACTGTCATGGCCCGTCTTGGCGTTGTCGCAAACCGCGCCTATGATGAAGTCCATGAACACCCCCTTGCCACCACTCATCCAAGCTTTGCTGGCCCCTCACCGCTACCCCGGTGTGGTACAGCAGGTGGAACTGGCTCAGACCCATATTTCCTGGATTTTGCTGGCCGGTGAATTCGCCTACAAGATCAAAAAACCTGTTCAACTGCCATTTCTTGATTTCAGCACACTGGCACGTCGCCATGCGTGTTGCCAGGATGAGTTGCGGCTGAACCAACGCTTCGCCCCCGACATCTACCTGGATGTTGTCGGCATTTTTAATACCCCGCAAGATCCATCCTGGCGTGGCACCGGCGAACCCATTGAATACGCGGTCAGAATGAAACGCTTTGATGAAGCCGGACGACTTGACCACCTCTGCCAACGTGGTGAGCTGCAATCCACCCACCTGTCTGACTTGGCCGACACGCTGGCCACCTTTCACGCCCAGGCCGCGCAGGCACCGGCAGATTCGCGCTTTGGCCGACCTGATGATTGGATGGTGCTGGCGCGCGACAACTTTCACGACCTGCTGCTGGCTCTGCCGCAGCAGGAGCACCAAGCCCGGTTACAAGCCCTGCGAATCTGGACTGAAGCCCAGTTCACGCAGCTCGAACCCTTGATGCTGGCACGCAAAAAAGCGGGTTGGGTGCGTGAATGCCATGGTGATCTGCACTTGGCCAACCTGGTATTGATCAACCACCGGGTGCGAATGTTTGACTGCATTGAGTTCAACGAAGCGTTACGCTGGATCGATGTGGCCAACGAAATCGCCTTCACCTACATGGACTTGCTGGAACACCAGCAGCCGGGCCTGGCCAACTGGTTTGTGAATGAGCTGCTGAGCCGCAGTGGCGACTATGAAGCCGCGCTGTTGTTGCGTTTTTACGCAGTCTATAAAGCCCTGATCCGGGCCAAAGTGGCCGCGCTTCAGCGCAAAGGTGCGCAAAACGATGATGCACCCGTGCTGGCCTATCTGGCGCTGGCCGAGCGTCTGGCAGCCCCCGCCCCCAAACGGCTGATCATCACCCATGGTCTTTCCGGTTGCGGCAAAACCTATGCCTCATCCACCTACCTGCTCAACGATCCGCTGGCCAACACCCTTCGCCTGCGTTCGGACGTTGAGCGCAAGCGCCTGTTCGGGTTACGCAGCACCGAGCACCGGGTGTCTGCGCCGGACACCGGCATTTATTCCAGGGAAACCACCCACCAGACCTATGCCCACCTGCGCGATCTGGCGCATAGGCTGCTGACCGCGGGCGGAACCGTCATGGTGGATGCGGCCTTTCTCCAACGCAGCCAGCGCGACAGCTTTCAGGCACTGGCCGAAGAGCACCATGCGATCTTTGAGATTCTGGCCCCACAGGCCACGCCCGAACAATTGGCCGAACGCATTCAGACCCGCAACGCCTTGGCGCACGATGCGTCCGATGCCACACTGGAAGTGCTGGCACAGCAAATGCGCGTGCTGGAGCCGCTGCAGGCAGACGAATTGGCCAGGTTGGCAAATTTGCTGCCGGGGAGTGGCAACAGCTTCATGGTGACCTGATTCCAGCGGAGTCTCACCAGAGTCAGTGCTCTGCGCTTCGGTAATATGCTCAAAACGTGAAATTTTTCTCACGAAACAGCCGCAGTGCAGCGTCGACTACGACGCAGTCAAATAACACATTGCGTTTGTCGCTGATTTCTTGCAGCGCAGCCTCAATCCCCCGTCCGGGGCGATAGGGCCGGTGAGAAGCCATCGCCTCAATCACATCGGCGACAGAAATAATACGGGCCTCCAGCAGAATGTCATCGCCTTTCAGACCCAGTGGGTAGCCTGAGCCGTCCATGCGCTCGTGGTGTTGCAAGACAAATTGCGCAATTGGCCACGGGAAACTCACCTCTTTCAAGATGTCATACCCGGCCTGAGGGTGTTGTTTGATCAATGGAAACTCGTATTCTGTCAGCTTGCCAGGCTTGCTCAGGATTTCCGCTGGAACCTTGACCTTGCCGACATCATGAACCACGCTCGCCAGGTAAATGCCTTCGATCTGCTGTGGCGGCAGGCCCAGTTCTTCGGCAATGGCCTTGGCAATTTGCGCCACGCGGCGCTGGTGGCCTGCGGTGTAGGGGTCGCACATCTCCACGGTCGCGGCAATGGCAGAAATGGTGTCCAGCAACGTGGATCTGAGTTTCGCCTCGCTTTCAACCAAAGAACGGGTGCGCTCTTCCACAATGCCCTCCAGACTATGGCGCAACCGGTGCAATTCCAGATGGGTGCGCACCCGTGCCATCAGCTCTTCGCGCTGGTAGGGTTTGGTGACATAGTCCACTGCACCCAGCTCGAAACCTTTCAACTTTTCCAGGGTTTCCGACATGGCACTGACAAAAATCACCGGCACATCCCGCGTCTGCGGCTGTTTTTTCAATTGCTGGCAGACTTCAAATCCATTCATGTGCGGCATGCTGATGTCCAGCAAGATCAACTCGGGCGCTTGAACCGCTGCAGCGTGTAAGGCCAGTTCTCCGCTGATCGCCGAGCGAACCTCATAACCTTCGGCCTTGAGGATGTCGGTCAACAGCCGCAGCGATGCCGGTGTGTCGTCCACTGCGAGGATGTAAGCTTTGCTTGTCATAAGGAATTCGTTGGATAGCTGGCCGCATCATGAAGTGCCTCAAGAATAGCCGGGTAATTGAAATATTCCACCAGACTGCTCAGGGCATGGCTCAACTCCGGGTCAATCAGTTGCGCTTGTCGAATGGCGGTGGTGATGCGCTCGTCATCCAGATTTTCCAGTGCATCCTGGAGTTCGTGGCACAGGGCGGCAGGCAATGCGGCCAGCATGGCAGGTGTCAGTGCAACCGGTGCGGGTAAGGGCCGTTGTGTCACATCGGTCTGGTAGACCAAAGTCACGCCCAACTGCCGCGCCAGACAGTCGTAGATTTCTTCAAAGCGGTAGGGTTTGCGCACAAAGTCATCCATACCGGCATCCAACATTTCCTGCTGCTGATCCTTGAAGGCTGAAGCCGTGACGGCAACGATTTTGACTGTGCGCCCTTCAGGTAACTGGCGAATGTGCTGTGTGGCCTCGATGCCGTCCATCACCGGCATGCGCCGATCCATCCAGATGAGGTGCGGATGCCATTGACTGAAAATGTCCACGCCTTGTGCGCCATTTTCAGCCACCCTGGTTTCCAGCCCGATACGGCTCATCAACCGTTTCAACAACAGCTGGTTTTCGGGCTGGTCTTCGACAATCAGGATGCGGTACGCCGACTGCCCCGGCAAAAGACCTATGACCTCGCCATGCTGCAAATTTTGCGGTTTGGGAATATCGGCCATGCTTGCCAGTTCAAGCGGCAGATTGACACGAAAAAGAGAGCCCTTGCCCACGGTGCTGTCCATGGAGACCTCACCACCCATCAACTCCACAAACTGGCGCGTGATGGTCAACCCCAGGCCCGTGCCACGCTGCGAGCTTCCTTCGGCCAGTTGTACAAAAGGCTCGAACAAGCGCTTCTGGTCCTCTGCAGAAATACCTGGGCCAGAGTCTTCAACCTCGATCAACAGATGTTGTCGGCTATTTTGCTTGACCCCCAGACGCAGGGTCACGCCCCCTTGCTCGGTGAATTTGACCGCATTGCTGACCAGATTCACCAGAATCTGGCGCAAGCGGGCCTCGTCACCCTTGATATAGCGCGGAAATTCGGAGTCCTGGTCGATCAGCAACTGCAGTCCTTTTTCTTGCGCCCGCATCTGCATCATGTCGACAACATCACGCACCATGCTACCCAGGTCGAACGATGCAATTTCCAGCTGCATACGTCCGGCTTCGATCTTGGCCACCTCCAGCACATCGTTAATCAAGGTCAGCAAGTGTTCGCCGCTGCGGTTGATGATGTCCAGATTGGCATGCTGAAGCGCAGGCACGTCAGGATCGCGCCGCATCATGCTCGAAAACCCAAGAATGGCATTCAGCGGCGTGCGCAACTCATGGCTCATATTGGCCAGAAACGCGCTCTTGGCCTTGTTAGCCGCCTGTGCCGCATCACGCGCCAGCAACAGCTCTGAGGTTCGCTGCTGAACGGTTTCTTCCAGCTGATTTTTATAGCGCTGCAAGGCGGCCTGATTGTCATGAATGGCGGCGCGCATCTCGGTAAAGCGGTCTACCAGATGGCCGACTTCGTCGTCACCGCTCTTTTCCAGAGGCGGGCCTTCAAACCGGTTTTGCGCCAGATCACTGGCGGCCTTGCTCAGTGCATCCACCGGCCGGATCACAAGTCGCTCCAGCACAAACCAGGCACTCAGGACAAAGGCCATGATCATCACAAACATGGCCACTTGCAAGGTATGAAATTGTGCTTCGATGTGGGTGAGCCATGGAACAAAATCGACCTTCACGCGCAAAGTCCCCAGATTCATTCCTAGGTAGTCCATCGGCTTCTCCAGCAGATGCACCTCAGCTGCGTGCGGCTCCCCTGCCTGAGTCTTGGGTTTGAGCAAGGGATAAAGCGATTGGCCCTGTGCATCATCAAGCTCAATGTCAATCCAGTCGCGATTCTTGTCTTTCAGAGCATCGAGATTTTCGTAAATCGTATCAAGCTGATGCCCCAACAGCAAAGGGGTCAACCCAACGACCACGCTGTCCAGATGGCGCTCTGTAGCGTGTCGGTATTCGGCCCGACTATTTTCCAGGGCCTGCGGCATCCAGTAGCCATAGAGATAGCCCATCAGCAAAACACTGAAGAAGGCCAATGGCAACAGAACTTTGGTGCGCAAACTCATAAAAAACTCATTCTCCCTGAATCGACTGCCAATATTTTTCCAGACCCCAGCTGCGCATGATGGCGTAATCGTCGAAATTCACGGGAATAAATTGCTGGACAGGCACATTTTTCAGCATTTCCTTGCCTTGCGTGCTCTGGCCCATGTCGAGCAATGCCTGGCGAACCTTCTCCTGATCCGCCCTTGGCACACGCGGATGAGCGACTACCGGGTGCGACGGGCATGATCGGGTGGTATAGATCACTCGCAATTGCGAGCGGATAGATTCGTCCTGCTCCTGCAAGGTTTTTTCCACCGCCCCGCCGGCTGCCGCCAGGCCTTTGATCACGTGCAGGTAAACCGAGCTGTGCGTCGTGACATACAGGGGTGTTGTTTTGACATGGTGAACCTGCTCCAAATCGGAGCGAACCATCAACGATGCACCCAGGGCATTGGGCGAAGGAAAGGCCACACTCTTGCCATTCAGGTCTGACGGTTTTTCAATCGGCCCACCTTGGCGCACCACGAGAATACCGCGCAAGGGAACCATGTCAGCCACCAGGGGCAAATAAGCTTGTGTATCCTGAACCTGCAAAACGTGATACGGGTTGACATACACAAAATCAAACTCACCCCGCATGAAAGCCTTCTCAAAATCCTGAATCTTGAGCGTGGTCACCAGTTTGAACTGGAACCCGGTTCGCTTCTGCAAGTCTTCGATGATGGGCTTCCAGATGGCGTACAGCTTGCGCTGCTCGAATTGCGGGACAACCCCAAAACTGTAAGTCCTGGTCTCAGCAGCAAACACCTGCTGTGAATGACGGCCAGGCCCATAACCCATGACCGGTGCGAAGCATGCGGCCAACAACATGGCGCGCCGCAGATGTGCTTGTTTCATGTCTTCTTACCCCCTTGCAATGAGATGATCCTCTTTACAGGTAAAAGCCAAAACCGAGGTCTGACAGGCCAGCTGCAGAATCGGCAACATCAGCCTGTTTGGCAGCTTCGTTTTGGTGAGAAGGAGTGTAAGTCTTGGCCGATGTGCTGCGGAATGACGCAGGTCAACGCTGCCAACAATAGGCGACCGCCGTTGACGACTCTGGGGAAACATCATGGACCTCTCTGGGATAGATGGCCATTATCAATTTGATAGCTTCTTGAGCTTTCTGCTCAATGGTCTTAAGCCATAACAACAAAGACGAAAGGCCGCATAAGCGGCCTTTCCATTGGGTGCATCGTTCAGTTTGTCGGTCCCGTCAACATCACCCAGTCGAGACGGTTGAGATATGCGCTCTGGTCAGAACCATCACTCAAAGAGTTACAGCACCGTGCAGCACGGCCAGCTCTTTAACCCTCTCACCCCACCCACTTGCGCGCATTACGCCACAACTGCATCCACGGGCTGAAACCGGATACATCCTGATCCGTCCAGCTCATCTGCACATTACGAAACACCCGCTCGGGGTGCGGCATCATGGCGGTGAAACGGCCGTCTGCGGTGGTCACTGCCGTCAGGCCGCCAGGGCTGCCGTTCGGGTTGAAGGGGTAGGCTTCGGTGGCTGCGCCATGGTTGTCGGTGAAGCGCAGCGCGGCGATGGCCTGGTCGGCGTTGCCACGGTGTTTGAAGTTGGCGTAACCCTCGCCGTGCGACACCACGATGGGCAGGCGGCTGCCGGTCATGCCTTGGAAGAACAGGCTGGGCGATTCCAGCACTTCGACCATGCTCAGGCGGGCTTCAAAGCGCTCGCTCAGGTTGGTGGTGAAGCGCGGCCAGTCTTGTGCGCCGGGGATGATGTCGGCCAGCTCGGCAAACATCTGGCAGCCGTTGCACACGCCCAGGCCGAAGGTGTCTTCGCGGCCAAAGAAGGCTTTGAACTGGTCGGCCAGCACCGGGTTGAATGTGATGGAGCGGGCCCAGCCAATGCCTGCGCCCAGGGTGTCGCCATAAGAGAAGCCGCCACAAGCCACCACACCTTTGAAGTCGGACAGCTTGGCGCGACCCGTTTGCAGGTCGGTCATGTGCACGTCAAAGGCTTCAAAGCCTGCCTCGGTGAAGGTGTAGGCCATTTCCACGTGGGAGTTGACACCCTGCTCGCGCAGCACGGCCACTTTGGGGCGTGCCAGCACAAGCGCCGGAGCAGCTATTTTTTCAGTAGCTGATTGCGCTTGATTGATAAGGGATACAGCCTCATTTGGCATATAAATATGCAAACCTGGGTCAGTTGGTACTCCGGCGCTAGCATGTTCGGCATCGGCGCAGGCCGGGTTGTCGCGGCGTTGGCAAATCTGCCAACTGGTGGCATCCCACACCTGGTGCAGGTCGGACAAACTGGCGCTGAAGATGGCTTTGGCATCGCGCCAGACTTGCACTTCGCCTACACCGGCCTGAATTTCAGAACTGGCCGGGCGGGTTTTGCCCACCACATGGCTGTGGGCGCTCAACTGGTGCTCACGCAGCACTTGCAGCACCGCAGTGCGATCGGCGGTGCGCACTTGCAACAGCGCCCCCAGCTCTTCGCTGAACAGGGCTTTGAGCGTGAGTTCATCGCGGCGGCCGCTGATCTGGCCGGCCCAGTTTTTGGCATCCCCACAGTCCATGCGGCTGTCAGAGATGCCGTCGCCCTCGGTGACCAGCATGTCGACATTCAGCGCCACGCCCACATGACCGGCAAAAGCCATTTCACAGGCGGCGGCAAACAAGCCGCCGTCGCTGCGGTCGTGGTAGGCCAGGATGTGGCCGCTGGCCCGCAGGGTGTTGACTGCATTGATCAGGTTGACCAGGTCTTGCGGGTAGTCCAGATCAGGCACCACGTCGCCCATCTGGCCGAGCGTTTGCGCCAGGATGCTGCCACCCATGCGGTTTTGTCCCCGACCCAGGTCGATCAGGATCAGCGAGGTGTCTTCCGTCGCGTTGAGCTGCGGTGTCAAGGTGCCGCGCACATCGGCCAGGGTGGCAAAGGCGGTCACGATCAGGGACACCGGTGAAGTCACTTTTTTGTCAACGCCCTGCTCGTCTTTCCACTGGGTGCGCATGGAGAGCGAATCTTTGCCAACCGGGATGCTGATGCCCAAAGCCGGGCACAGCTCCAGCCCGACGGCTTTCACGGTGGCGTACAGCGCGGCATCTTCACCCGGCTCGCCACAGGCGGCCATCCAGTTGGCGGACAGTTTGACGCGATCCAACTCAAACGGGGCCGCCAGCAAATTGGTGAGGCTTTCGGCCACCGCCATGCGCCCGGAGGCGGCGGCGTTCACCGTGGCCAGCGGGGTGCGCTCACCCAGGGCCATCACCTCACCGGCAAAACCTTTGAAATCGGCCAGGGTCACGGCGCAATCAGCCACCGGCACTTGCCAAGGGCCGACCATCTGGTCGCGGTGGCTCAGGCCACCCACGGTACGGTCACCAATGGTGACCAAAAAGCGCTTGGAAGCCACCGTAGGGTGGGCCAGCACGTCGATGGCGGCTTGCTGCAAGGCCACACCGGTCAGGTTCACCGGGGCGAACTGGCGGGCCACGGTTTTGACATCGCGGTGCATTTTGGGCGGCTTGCCCAGCAGCACGTTCATCGGCATGTTGACGGGTAAATCGCTGGATTCAACCTTGGTTTGGGCCAAGTCCACATCACCCACCACCAGATGGCGTTCTTCAGTAGCCACACCGACCACAGCAAACGGACAGCGCTCGCGCTCACACAAGGCTTTGAAGCTGGCCAGAGATTCGGGGGCAATCGCCAGCACATAACGTTCCTGGCTTTCGTTCGACCAGATTTCCTTGGGGGCCAAGCCGGATTCTTCCAGCGGCACGCTGCGCAGATCAAACAAGGCTCCACGCTGGGCATCGTTGGTCAGCTCGGGGAAAGCATTGCTCAAACCACCCGCGCCCACGTCGTGAATCGCCAGAATCGGGTTGGCCGTGCCTTGCAGCCAGCATTGGTTGATGACCTCCTGCGCCCGGCGCTCAATCTCGGGGTTGCCACGCTGCACCGAGTCAAAGTCCAGGTGCGCCGCATTGGCCCCGGTGGTCATGGAGCTGGCTGCACCGCCACCCATGCCGATGCGCATGCCCGGGCCGCCCAACTGGATCAGCAGCGTGCCAGCCGGAAACTGGATCTTGTGCGTCTGGCTCGCGTCGATCACACCCAGGCCACCAGCCAGCATGATCGGCTTGTGGTAGCCGCGCTGCTGGGTGTCGACATCGCTGGTGACAGACTGCTCGTATTCGCGGAAGTAGCCGAGCAGATTAGGGCGGCCAAATTCGTTGTTGAACGCCGCACCACCCAATGGGCCTTCAATCATGATCTGCAAGGGGCTGGCAATGTGGCCCGGTTTGCCGTAGCCAGCCTCGCCGACGTTGGGCCAGAGTTGCGACACGCTGAAACCGGTCAACCCGGCCTTGGGCTTGGAGCCGCGGCCGGTGGCCCCTTCGTCACGAATTTCACCGCCCGCGCCGGTCGACGCACCGGGAAATGGCGAGATCGCGGTGGGGTGGTTGTGGGTTTCCACCTTCATCAGGATGTGTTGCAATGAACTCTGTTTTTCATAGCTGCTTGCGCTTACATTACCTGGGCTAGAGGCCGATTTTGCTGCAAACCGCTCAACCTGGCTGCCAGCCATCACCGACGCATTGTCCGAATACGCCACCAGCATGTGTTGCGGGTGGGTTTGGTGGGTGTGGCGGATCATGCCAAACAGGCTGTGGTCTTGCGCCACGCCGTCGATGCTGAACTGGGCGTTGAAGATTTTGTGGCGGCAGTGTTCGCTGTTGGCCTGGGCAAACATCATCAGCTCCACATCGGTCGGGTTGCGCTGCAACTGGGTGAAGGCGTTGACCAGGTAGTCAATCTCATCCGCAGCCAGCGCCAAGCCGAACTCGGTGTTGGCAGCCAGCAGCGCGGCCTTGCCACCAGCGAGCACGTCCACATGGGCCATCGGGGCGGCTGGCACATGGTCAAACAGCTTGAGGGCGGCAGAGCGGTCAAACAAGGCGCTTTCGGTCATGCGGTCGTGTAACAAGGCGGCCACTTGCGCGAGTTGCTCGGGGCTCAGGCTGGGTTTGCTCAGCAGGCCGCTTTTGAGGCTGATGTGATATTCCACCACCCGCTCGACGCGGTGCACCGCCAGACCGCAGTTGTGCGCAATGTCGGTGGCTTTGGAGGCCCAGGGGGACACGGTGCCCAGACGCGGCGACACCACAATCAGTGCGCCGTCTTGGGGGCCGGTGTAGGGCTCGCCATAGGTCAGCAAGGCGGCCAATTGGGCCTTCAATTCAGCCGAGGGTTCGGCATCAAAGGCCACCAGATGCACAAACCGGGCGGCAATGCCGCTGATTTTGTCGTGCACGGCTTGTAGGCTGGGCAAAAGTTGTTGAACACGGAAGGCGCTGAGAGCGCTGCCGCCCTCGAATGGGGTGAGATGCAGGGTCACGGTGGGGGCCTGATGATGAGCTGACGGGGTTGAAAATGGACTCACAGCCAGGCGCTGACTGGGCCTGGCCGCGATGGCAGCAGATTTTACCAGCGGCACAAACCCCGATTCGGGGATGAACCTTGCAGTGACGCAGGCATTTTGCCAATGGGATAATCCGCACCCATGACTATCACCATCAAAGACTCCGCTGGCATTGCTGGCATGCGCATAGCGGGCCGCCTGGCCGCTGAACTGCTGGACTACCTGGCTCCGTTTGTCAAACCCGGCATCACCACCAACGAACTTGACCGCCTGGCCGAGGTCTACACCACCCAGGTGTTGAACGCCATTTCAGCCCCGTTGAACTACGCCCCAGGCGGACACGACCCCTACCCCAAGTCGATCTGTACCTCCATCAACCACCAAGTCTGCCACGGTATCCCGAACGACAAGCCACTCAAGAAAGGCGACATCGTCAACGTGGACGTGACGATCATCA
Source organism: Rhodoferax lithotrophicus (assembly GCF_019973615.1). Taxonomy (GTDB): domain Bacteria; phylum Pseudomonadota; class Gammaproteobacteria; order Burkholderiales; family Burkholderiaceae_C; genus Rhodoferax; species Rhodoferax lithotrophicus. The sequence goes on from NZ_AP024238.1 coordinate 2,521,831, forward strand.
AAGACGGCTGGCACGGTGATTCCAGCCGCATGTACATGGTGGGTGAGGTGTCGGTTGCGGCCAAACGCCTGTGCAACCTGACCTATGAGGCCATGTGGAAAGGCATCATGAAGGTACGCGAAGGCGCTTACCTGGGTGACATTGGCCACGCCATTCAGACTTTTGCTGAAGGCCAGGGGTTAAGTGTGGTGCGTGAGTTTTGTGGCCACGGCATTGGTGCCAAGTTTCATGAAGACCCGCAGGTGTTGCACTACGGCAAACCTGGCACGCTGGAGCAGCTCAAGGCGGGGATGACCATCACCATTGAACCGATGCTCAACGTCGGCCGCAAGGAAATCAAGGAACTGGGCGATGGCTGGACCGTTGTCACCAAAGACCATTCGCTCTCTGCCCAATGGGAACACACCGTGCTGGTGACCCCTACCGGTTATGAAGTGCTAACCCTCTCAGACCACAGTCCGGCGATTCCGGCGTTTGTGACCGCCTCGGCCTGATGCCGTACCCAGCCGCCTTCAAGACATTGCCATGACCGAGTTGAGCGTTTTGCGCACCCAATACCGTGCCGACAAGGCCACCCTGATGACCGCCTTGGCGACCAGTGGTGCCTCCATACGCGGGGTTCATACGGCTTTGCGCCAACTCGCCACCCTGGCCGATGACCTGCTCAAAACCCTCTGGCAACGTGCCGGCTTGACCGATACTTTTGTCCTGGCTGCGGTAGGTGGTTTTGGGCGGCGCGAACTTTTTCCACACTCGGATGTGGATGTCCTGCTACTGATGCCAGATGGCCAGGCACCGGATGAAAATACCCCCCTCAAGTCTCAGCTAGAAGGTTTTATTGGCAGTTGCTGGGATGCCGGGCTTGAAATTGGCTCCAGCGTGCGCACCGTGAGTGACTGTCTGAGCGAATCGGCCAAAGACATCACGGTGCAAACTTCGCTGCTGGAAGCCAGGTTGATCACCGGCAGCCGATCCTTGTTTGCGCAGTTTCAAAAAGATTTTTTCAAGTCGATGGACGCGCAGGCCTTTTTCATCGCCAAAACCCTGGAAATGCAGCAGCGCCATTCCAAACATGAAGACACGCTGTATGCACTGGAGCCCAACTGCAAAGAATCTCCCGGTGGCTTGCGCGATTTGCAAGTGATCTTATGGGTCGCCAAGGCGGCCGGGTTTGGTCAAAACTGGAACGAACTGGCTAAAAACGGCTTGGCTACCGCGTTTGAAGTTAAACAGATCAAGCGCAACGAAGCCATGTTGTACCTGATTCGCGCCCGCCTGCACCTGCTGACCGGCCGCCGTGAAGACCGTCTGGTCTTTGACTTGCAAACCACCGTGGCTAAATCGTTCGGTTATGTCGCCCCGGATGCCAACACCGACTCCCGCTCTTTTGTGCGCCCCAGCGAGGAGCTGATGCGTCACTACTACTGGGCAGCCAAAGCCGTGACGCAGCTCAACCAGATTTTGCTGCTCAACATTGAAGAGCGCCTGAGTCCGTCCAGCCATACGCCCTACCCGCTCAACGACAAATTTTTGTACAAGGCGGGCATGGTCGAAGTGGTCAGTGACGACTTGTACGAGCGTGATCCCCACGCCATTCTGGAAACCTTTCTGGTGTTTGAAAGCCATGTGGGGCTGAAGGGCTTGTCCGCCCGCACGCTGCGTGCCTTGTACAACGCCCGCCACCTGATGACGGGCAAATTCCGCAATGACCCGGTCAACCGTGCCCGGTTTCTGCAAATATTGCAGCAACCGGACGGCCTCACACATGCCATGCGGCTGATGAACCAGACTTCTGTGCTGGGGCGTTACCTGTGGATCTTTCGCAAAATCGTCGGGCAAATGCAGCATGACCTGTTTCATGTCTACACGGTCGATCAGCACATTCTGATGGTGCTGCGCAACGTACGGCGTTTCTTTATTGCCGAGCATGCACACGAATATCCGTTTTGCTCACAATTGGCCGGTGGCTGGGACAAACCCTGGCAACTGTATGTGGCGGCCCTGTTCCATGACATTGCCAAAGGCCGCGGCGGCGACCACTCGGTGCTGGGGGCGATGGAAGTGCGGCGTTTTTGCAAGCAGCATGGGATTGCCCGTGAAGATGCCCAATTGATTGAATTTGTGGTGCGTGAACACCTGACCATGAGCCGGATTGCCCAAAAATCCGACCTGAGTGATCCCGATGTCATCACGGCGTTTGCCCAAAAAGTAGGCAACGAGCGTTATTTGACCGGGCTGTACCTGTTTACCGTGGCCGATGTGCGTGGTACCAGCCCCAAGGTGTGGAATGCCTGGAAAGGCAAGTTGCTGGAAGACTTGTACCGTGCCACATCACGTGCACTGGGCGGCCATAAGCCAGACCTGCACACCGAAGTGCAGGAGCGTCAGCGTGATGCGCTGGTTGAACTGGCGCTGCACACCCAGCCGTTTGAATCCCACAAAGCCCTGTGGGCCACGTTGGACGTGGGTTATTTCATGCGACACGATGCCGTGGAGATTGCCTGGCACACACGCAAGCTGTCGCGCCATCTGGGGTCCAAGCAGCCGGTCGTCTGTGCCCGGCCATCCCCGGTGGGTGAAGGTTTGCAGGTGCTGGTGTACACCCCGGACCAGGAAGACCTGTTTGCGCGTATCTGTGGTTATTTTGATCACAGCGGGTTCAGCATTCTGGATGCACGTATTCACACCACCCAAAACGGCTATGCACTGGACACTTTTCAGGTTATTTCCAGCAACCTCACCGAGCATTACCGCGAACTCATCAGCATGATTGAGACCGAATTGGCCCGTGTGATTGCCGAAGCGGGCCCGCTGCCAGCCCCCAGTCGTGGCCGCGTGTCACGCCGGGTCAAGAGCTTCCCCATCACACCACGTGTCAGTCTGAAACCTGATGAGAAGGCCCAGCGCTGGTTGCTCAACATCTCGGCCAGCGACCGCATGGGCCTGCTCTATTGCGTGGCACTGGTGTTGGCACGCCACAAAATTGACCTGAACCTGGCCAAAATCAACACCCTGGGCGAGCGGGTGGAAGACACGTTTCTGATTCAGGGTGCGGCGCTGCAGCACAACCGTGACCAGATCGAGATTGAAACCGAGTTGCTCGAAGCGCTGGCCTGAGAAACCCTATTTTTACAGGCATTTTTGACCTCTAGCGCTTATACAACAAGCGCTAGAAGCTATTTTTTAGATAGCATCAATCGTCCGACTCGGCCAACTCGGGGAACAGCACCGAGGTGAATCCAAACTGCGAAAAGTCGCGCACCCGCATCGGGTACAACTTGCCGATCAGGTGGTCACACTCATGCTGCACCACGCGGGCATGGAAACCTTCCACGGTGCGATCTATCGGCTCACCAAATTGATCCCACCCGGTGTAGCGGATGGTCTGGAAGCGCGGCACCTTGCCACGCAAGCCGGGTACCGACAGGCAACCTTCCCAGTCTTCAACTTCTTCAGGCGGCGCACCCTCCGGCCCGGCCAGCGGGGTGATCACCGGGTTGATCAACACCGTGCGCGGTACCACCGGGGCCTGCGGGTAACGCGGGTTGGGGGTACCCGTGCCAAAAATCACCACTTGCAGATCCACCCCGATTTGTGGCGCAGCCAGCCCAGCCCCGTCAGCGGCATGCATGGTGTCCAGCAAATCAGTGATCAGCAGGTGTAATTCATCGCTGTCGAATTGCGTCACTGGCTGGGCCACGCGCAGCAGGCGTGGGTCGCCCATTTTGAGGATGTCACGAACGCTCATCAGTCTTCTCCTGCCAGCAGTTTGAGCAAGCTGGCTTCATCCAGCACGGTGATGCCCAGCTCTTGCGCTTTTTCGAGCTTGCTGCCCGCCTCGGCTCCAGCCACCACGTAACTGGTTTTTTTGCTGACCGAGCCAGCCACTTTGCCACCGGCGGCTTCGATCAGGGCTTTGGCTTCTTCGCGGCCCAGGCTGGGCAAGGTGCCGGTGAGCACAAAGGTTTTGCCACTGAATGGGGTGGGTGCGCGCTGCGCAGGCTCACCTTCAGGCCAGGTCACCCCGCAGGCACGCAATTGCTCGACCACCTCGCGGTTGTGCGGCTGGTCAAAAAAGGTGCGCAGGCTTTGGGCCACGATGGGGCCGATGTCGGTCACTTCCAGTAACTGCTCCTCAGAAGCTGCCATGATGGCATCGAGCTTGCCGAAGTGGCGTGCCAGTTCTTTGGCGGTGGCTTCACCGACATGGCGAATGCCCAGACCAAACAAGAAGCGCGGCAAGGTGGTGTGCTTGGATTTTTCCAGCGCGTCAACGATGTTTTGGGCCGATTTGTCAGCCATTCGATCCAGGTTGGCCAAAGCGGTGAACCCGAGTTTGTAGAGGTCAGGCAAGGTGTGGATGATGCCGGCATCAACCATTTGATCGACCAGTTTGTCACCCAACCCCTCGACCTCTACCGCGCGGCGCTGGGCAAAGTGAAGAATCGACTGCTTGCGCTGGGCACTGCAAAACAGGCCGCCGGTGCAGCGGTAGTCGGCCTCGCCTTCTTCGCGCAACGCCACACTACCGCAAACCGGGCAGGCTCGGGGCATGGTGAAGATCGGGCCGCGTGGGGTCACGGCTTCGCCGGATTCCGTCACTGGGGTCTCTGGCAGCACCACACTGACCACCTCGGGAATCACATCGCCGGCGCGGCGCACGATCACCGTGTCGCCCACCCGCACGTCTTTGCGGCGGGCTTCGTCTTCGTTGTGCAGGGTGGCGTTGGTCACGGTGACACCGCCAACAAACACCGGGGCCAGTTTGGCCACCGGGGTCAGCTTGCCGGTGCGGCCCACCTGCACGTCAATCGCCAGCACGCGGGTGAGCATTTCTTGCGCCGGAAACTTGTGGGCCACGGCCCAGCGTGGTTCGCGGGTGACAAAACCCAGTTGCCGTTGCAGTGCCAGGCTGTTGACCTTGTAGACGACACCGTCGATGTCGTAACCCAGGCCATCACGCTGCTGCCCAATGGTTTCGTAAAACGCTATCAATTCAATAGCTCCTTGCGCTTGTTTGACAAGGGCACAGACCGGAAAACCCCAAGATTTCAGGGTTTGCAGCAAGGCGTAGTGGGTAGACCACTGCGCGGCACCCTGCCCGGTTGGACTGATCTCACCCAGGCCATAGGCAAAAAAGCTTAAAGGGCGCTGGGCGGCAATGGCCGGGTCAAGCTGGCGCACCGCACCGGCGGCGGCGTTACGTGGGTTGACAAAGGTTTTTTCACCCCGCTCACCCGCCGCAATACGCAGGCGCTGGCGCTCGTTCAAGGCCTCGAAGTCGTCGCGGCGCATGTAAACCTCGCCCCGCACTTCCAGCACCTCGGGCACACCTGCGGGCAGCTTCAGGGGAATTTGGCCGATGGTGCGGATGTTTTGCGTCACATCCTCACCCACTTCCCCATCGCCCCGGGTGGCGGCTTGCACCAGCACACCGTGTTCATAACGCAGGTTCATGGCCAGGCCATCAAACTTGGGCTCGGCCACGTACTCGATGGCCGGGTCAACCTCGGTCAGGCCCAGTTCACGGCGAATACGGGCATCAAAATTCTCCGCCCCACTGGCGCGGGTGTCGGTCTCGGTTTTGATGCTGAGCATGGGCACGGCATGGCGCACCTGGGCAAATTGGTCCAGCGTTTTGCCACCGACACGCTGAGTGGGGGAATCGGGCGAGGCCAGTTCAGGGTGGCGCGCTTCCAGGTCTTGCAGTTGCCGGAACAAGCGGTCGTATTCGGCATCCGGCACGGTGGGGGCATCAAGCACGTAGTAGCTGTGGGCGTGTGTATGCAGGGTTTCACGCAGCTGGGTGATCAGCTGGGCATCCGCCGTGTTGGTAGCCTCTGGGGCAAACATATCGGGTGTGAACATGGCAGGTGGCTCAGGAAAACAGCCGCCGGGCCAGAGCGGAGCCAGCAGCCAGCTCACGCTGGGCCAGGGTGTCATACAGGTGGGCAAGCTCGGAGCCAATCACGTCCAGGGCTTCGTTTGGCAAGGCCACACCGTTGTCATCGGTGACCAGGCCATCCATTTCCTGCGCCAGGGTCAAAGCCGCCTCGCGCATACGCTCAAAAGCCCGCTCGTTGCGGTCAACCTGCGCTACATCCAGCACCAGGCTCACCTCGCGCAGGGCAGATTGCGTGGGGTCTTCAGCCAGCGCCGCCTGGGCATCAAATGACAAACTCAGCACGGGCGGCAAACCGGCCTGGCTGGCGGGTACCACCATACGCCCGTCAATGGAGCCTGGTACAAAACCAAGCTTGGCCGCTGTTTGCTGGATGTAACTGGCGCTCCAGGCGGCACGCCGGGCCCGCAGCACAAAACTCAGTTGTGCGTCATGGTCGCCTGCAAATTGGTCCAGTTCGCGGGCACGGCTGATCTCCTGTCGCATCTCAGGAAAATCGGGGGTGCCGCCCACGATGTCGCAAAAGGTCTGGGTTTTCATGACAAATTCAGAAAACTCGATGTCATTGAGCGCGCCCGAGCGGTTGGCCAGCTGAATACCGGCTTGCAACTGGGTATAGCTGCGCCCTGCAACCGGGAATTCCCAGCGCTGTTGGCCTTGTGTCTGGCCTTCAATGGTGAACGGTTTGCTGCCGACGCGCCGGGTCGGCGGCATGGCGGCCAGCAGGGCCTCCCCGGTGACCGGGGTTTCCAATGCGATAGGGGCTATGACATCAATCAGGGCATCCAGCGTCGGTTTTTTTTCGGACACCGGCAAGGCAAATCCGTCACCACCCGGTTCATTCAGCGTGGGTTCCAGATTGGCAAGCTCGTCATGGGGTCCAAAAACCGACGGGGTGCCCTGGCGTGGCCGGTTGCGCCGGGCCAGCCAGAAGTTTTGCAGCACAACACCCAGCAACACAAATGCGCCAGCGATGATCAAACCCAATTGCAATTGGCTCATGTCTTATTCCATCTTGGTCATTGAAAGGGCGGCATCCATATCCACCGCCACAATGCGGGAGACACCCTGCTCTTGCATGGTGACACCAATGAGTTGTTTGGCCATTTCCATGGCAATTTTGTTGTGGCTGATGAACAAAAACTGGGTGTCGGCACTCATGCTGGCCACCAGTTTGGCATAACGCTCGGTGTTGGCATCATCCAGCGGCGCATCCACCTCGTCAAGCAGACAAAACGGGGCCGGGTTGAGCTGGAAGATGGCAAATACCAGGGCAATCGCGGTCAGGGCTTTTTCGCCGCCGGAAAGCAAGGCGATGCTCTGGTTCTTTTTACCCGGCGGCTGGGCAATGACTTGCACGCCGGAGTCGAGGATTTCGTCCCCGGTGATGACCAGACGGGCATTGCCGCCACCAAACAGCTCCGGGAACATCTTGCCAAAGTGAGTGTTGACCTGGTTGAAGGTCCCCGAGAGCAAGTCCCTGGTTTCGTTGTCAATTTTTTTGATGGCATCTTCCAGTGTGGTCATGGCCTCCACCAGGTCGGTGCTTTGGGCATCCAGAAAGGTTTTGCGTTCACGCGCCGCGGTTAGCTCGTCCAGTGCAGCCAGGTTAACCGCGCCCAAGGCGGTGATTTCACGGTTCAGCCGGTCAATTTCACTTTGCAAGCCCAGCAGGCGCACCGCCCCATCGGCCACGGAGGCGGCCAGGGCCTCCAGATCAGCCTTGGCATCGGCCAGCATCTGGTGGTACTGGTCAAAGCCCAGGCGTGCCGCTTGCTCTTTGAGTTGGAATTCGGTGATGCGGGCGCGCAAGGGGTCGAGTTCGCGCTCAAGTTGCAGGCGGCGCTCATCGCTGGCACGCAGCTTGGCGGTCAGGTCGTCGTACTGGCTACGTTGGGCTCCCAGGTGTTTCTCGCGATCAAGCTTGGTGGCCAAAGCTTGCTGCAGACCACCTTGCGCTGCCGCATCATTGAGGCGGGCCAGTTCATCATGGGCTCTTTGGGCTTCAGCGCTGACGCTGCTTGCTTGTTGCGCTGCTGTTTCTATAGCACGTGAGAGTTCTGCGCGGCGTGCCCCCAGACTGCGCAGGGCAAACGTGGCTTCCTGAGCCTGGCGTTCCAGGCCACGCTGTTGCTCACGGCATTCCGCCAGCTTGCGCTCGGACAGGATCACCTGGTCGTCAAGCTGGGCATGGCGCTCCTGGGTGTCGGCGAGTTGCATGTCAAGCTCTTCAAAGCGAGCTTCAGCTTCAACCCGGCGCTCTTGCAGCTCACCCAGTTGGGCATCCACTTCCCCCAGATCACTGGCAATCTGCGCGCTGCGGCTGCGTGCCTGGTCGGCCAATTGGGTCAGGCGCAGGGTTTCCACCTGTAACTCATGGCTGCGTTTTTGCAACTCCGCCGCCTCACGACGCGCACTCACCAGCCGTTGCGACAGGTCGGCATAAGCGGCTTCGGCACGTACCAGACGAGTGCGGGATTCTTCGGTGATGAGCACCTGGGCACGCTGTTGTTTCTCCAGGTTTTCAATCTCTTGCGCACGGGCCAGCAAGCCAGCCTGCTCGGAATCCTGGGCGTAAAAACTGACGCTGTGGCGGCCCACCGCATGGCCGGATTTCACGTAAATCAGCTCACCTGCCTGCAAGTGTTCACGGCTGGCCAGGGCCTCTTCCAGGCTGGCGGCAGTGAAGCAACCTTGCAGCCAGTCATCCAGCACGGCTTTCTGGCTGGTATCGTGCGTTTGGAGTAAATCGGCCAGACGCGGCAAGCCATGGCTGGCTGGCGCAACGGCAGCCGCAGGGGGGCTGTAAAACGCCAGTTTGGCCGGTGGCACATCTTGGGCAAACGCCCGCACCAGTTCCAGACGGCTGACTTCCAGGGCTCCCAGGCGCTCACGCAGGGCACCTTCCAGCGCGTTTTCCCAACCTTGTTCAATGTGCAGGCGGCTCCATAAACCTTGCAAATGATCCAGCCCGTGGCGCTGCAGCCAGGGTTGTAATTTGCCATCGGTTTTGACTTTGGCCTGCAGGGCTTTGAGCGCTTCCAGCCGGGCCGACAAGTCCGCCAACAGGGCGGACTCCGTGTTGACCAGAGCTTGCTGCTGGCGGCGCTGCTCATCCTGCTCCGGCAAGCTGTCTTGCAGATCGGCCAAGCGGGCTTGGGCCTCTTCGGCCGCCTCGGTGGCTTGGGTCAACTGGTCTTGCTGGTCGATCAGGCGCTGTTCATCGGGGGCTTTCAGGGTGTTGCGGTCTGCCAGCAGGCGCTCTCGACGGGTGCCTAGCTGGCGGGTCTGATCGTCCATGCTGCGTTGTTCAGCCGCCAAAACCCCCAGATGTTGCTGCACCTGGGCCACACTGGCGCGTTGATCAGTCGCGGCACGCTGCGCTTTGCGCAAGGCTTCTTCCAGGTCGGGCAAGGCTTGTGCCTGTTCTTCAACCTGGGCTGAGAGCAATTCGGTTTTTTCTTCTCCCAACAGCTCGAGTTCGGCCAGGTTTTCAAGTTCAGCCAGGGCATCCTGACTGCGCGTTGACCATTGGTCGGATTGCTCCTTGAGGGTTTGTAAACGCAGCTCGACGCGCTGGCGACTTTCCACCACATAACGGATTTCGGCTTCCAGACGGCCGACTTCGGTGCTGGCTTCATACAACAGGCCTTGCGCCTGATTAACCTGGTCACCCGCCGCGTAATGGGCCTGGCGCACGGTTTCGAGTTCGGACTCGATGTGGCGCAGGTCGGCCATGCGGCTCTCCAGCGCATTGATGGCACCGAGGGATTCGTTGCGAATGCGGGCTTGATCAGCCTCGGCTTCAGCGCGTTTCAAAAACCAGAGCTGATGCTGTTTCAGGCTGACGGTGCTGTGGAGGGTGTTGTACTTTTGGGCAATCTCGGCCTGTTTCTCCAGCTTTTCAAGATTGGCATTGAGTTCACGCAGAATGTCTTCCACCCGGGTCAGGTTTTCACGGGTGTCGGTCAGGCGGTTTTCGGTCTCGCGGCGGCGCTCTTTGTATTTGGAGACACCAGCGGCTTCTTCCAGAAACAGGCGCAACTCTTCGGGCCGGCTTTCGATGATGCGGCTGATGGTGCCCTGACCAATGATGGCGTAGGCGCGTGGCCCCAAGCCGGTGCCCAGAAACACGTCTTGCACATCGCGGCGGCGCACCGCCTGGTTGTTGATGAAGTAGCTGCTGTTGCCGTCACGGGTGAGGACACGTTTGACAGCAATCTCGCCAAACTGACTCCACTGACCACCCGCCCGATGGTCGTCGTTGTCAAACACCAGTTCCACACTGGCGCGACTGGCGGGTTTGCGGGTGGTGGTGCCGTTGAAAATCACATCTTGCATGGATTCACCACGCAGTTCTGATGCCTTGGACTCCCCCAACACCCAGCGTACCGCATCCATGATGTTGGACTTGCCACACCCGTTGGGCCCTACCACGCCTACCAGCTGACCTGGCAATAAAAAATTGGTCGGCTCAGCAAATGATTTGAACCCGGAAAGCTTGATGGAGTTGAGACGCACAGATGGCTAAAACAAAAACTGAAGATAACAAAAGGTGGCCAAATTTTGGACTTGGTCAAGCACTTGATGATAACTTGCGTCCTTTACATCCTGCGGTCATCGGGGGAAAACCTAAAGTCAGTCGAAAAAACACCGGTGCACACGGTCATGTTGGGCCACCTAACCAGTCAACTTGGGCATCTTGGGTGCTGATCTGTATGCATCAGGTGGTCAGTTTGATAACCCGTGCGATCCCCAAACGTTTCAACAACAATGGGCAAGATGAAGGCATATACAGGGGGTGTGTTCAATGACTTGGTTTTTCAAAAATTGGTCAAGGACAAGAAAACGAAAATCTGCCATGTATGCCAAAATTGGCAGCAATTTGTCACAGGAAAAATCACCATGAAACCCCTGCCAGAACTGATGTCCTTCGTGGAAGGTATGCCTGAGCCCCATATCCTGTTTGACACGCAGTACCGCATCCTGGCGGCCAATGCGGCTTATCGGCGGCAATTCAGCCCTGACCGCAGCGTGGTGGGACGCACGTGTTACGAGGTGTCGCACCGATTCAACACCCCCTGCGATCAGGCGGGCGAATCCTGTCCCTTGGTCCGTTCACGCGAATCCGGCCAACGTGAGCGTGTGCTGCATCTGCACCACACCTCCAAAGGCGAGGAATATGTCAATATTGAACTTGTGCCTCTTCTTGATGCCAGTGGCCAACAAGCTTTTTATGTGGAAAAAATGGAGCCTTTGCGTGTGGGACAGGAACAGTCTGTAGCCCAAGGCCTGATTGGCCGCAGCCCGGCGTTTATGGACATGCTCAGTTTGGTGGCGCGAGTCGCCCCCTCCCAAGCTACGGTGCTGTTATTGGGCGAGTCCGGTACCGGCAAAGAATTGGTGGCGCGGGCGGTGCATGAAGCCAGCCAGCGTGCCGCCAAAGCGCTGGTTCCGGTGGACTGCTCCAGTCTGCCAGAGAACCTGTTTGAATCCGAGTTGTTTGGCCATGAACGTGGAGCCTTCACCGGAGCCAACACCGCACGCGGCGGACTGGTGGAAGCTGCCAGCGGCGGCACGCTGTTTCTGGACGAGGTGGGTGACATCCCCCTCACCATGCAGGTCAAGCTGCTTCGCCTGCTGGAAACCGGCACCTACCGGCGTGTGGGCAGCACCGAGCAACGCCATGCCGACATTCGGGTGGTGTCCGCCACCCACCGCGATCTGGATCAGATGGTGGCGCAAGGCAAGTTCCGGGAAGACCTGTATTACCGCTTGAGCACCTTCCCCATCCATCTACCGGCGCTGCGCGAGCGCCGTGATGATGTAAGCCTGCTCTGCACCGCTTTACTGGCCCGTGTAGCGCCACAACGCAAACTGTCTTTCAGCGCCAGTGCCTTGCAGCTGCTGCAAGCACAAAACTACCCCGGCAATGTGCGTGAATTACGCAACCTGCTGGAACGCTCTGCCCTGCTGTGTGATGGCAACACACTGGAAGCCAGTCATGTGATGCAAGCCCTGCAGTCCGGCCGACGCAGCAGCACAGCGATGGCCGCATCAACTCAGCCGACCCCGCTGTCTTCGAGCACCTTGTCTTTGCCCTCACCGGGCATCACCCACATGCCACAAACCCATTCAGACCCTACACCGGTGGCCACACCCGGTGCACTGAACTCTGCCGCACTGGCTGCCCTGAGAAGCATGGTGCTGTCACACACCGGCAGCCGCGCTGAGCTTGCAATGCAACTGGGTATCAGCGAACGTTCGCTGTACCGCAAGCTGAAAGCACTCCAACTTGCCTAGCACCTAATAACTATAAATTTAATAGCTACTAACGCTTGTAATACAAGCATCAGAGACCAGTTTTTATATAAATCAAGCGGGAGTCATGGCATCAAACGCGGCCAGCGCTTCGGCTACCAGCATCAGCGCCGGGCCACCACCCATGTACACACACACGCCCATGGCTTCTTCCAGCTCAGCCCGGGTGCAACCCAGGCGATGCAATGCTTTGACATGGAAGGCAATGCAGCCCGCGCAGTGTTGCGTGACACCAATGGCCAAGGCAATCAGTTCCTTGTTTTTGGCACTGACCACACCCTCGGCCATCGCGGACTTGGCCATTTGGCCAAATCCCAGCATGGTTTCACTTTGTGACTTGCGAAAAGGCCCCAGGTTGTCGTTGATGCTTTTCATCAAACCAATGGAATCAAACGAACTCATATAACTTTCCTCCAATAAAAAATTAACCAAATTTGGCAAACATCTTGCTGTACGAGCCCTTCAGCTTGCTGGTGGCTTCGTTGACAGCGCTCATATCCTGATTCAGCAGCGTGGCTTCCAGGCTGCTGACGGATTGGTTCACGGCTTTGAGCAAGCCATTAAATTCGGGGTTGTTCTTCGGTTCGGCAGGCGCTTGTTGTGCCTCATCCTGAGAATGACCATGGGTCTTGTAAAGCACCATGCGATACGGCGCATTGGCAGCCAGCATGAGATCCGTCACCGGACTGGCGGCGGGTGCCCCAACACCGAATAAAAGGGCCACGGCTAAAGATGCCGTTTTAAAACCGGGTGTTAGAGGTCGTGACATGGTGAATTTTCTTCAGGAATTGAAAGAGCTTGAGTGTGCTGGTCCGAAGTCAATAGTCAATAAGCATTAACTGAAGTATTGTAAATACAAGCTCAAAACCTCCCTCAAGAGGGTTACAAATGCTATTTAATAAAGAGCTACTTAGGCAATATCTACAAGCTCTACAGGTTGTTTTTTCAAAAATAAACTAACACCTGCTACGTGGCCGCAGCCCATGCAAAGAAGCAAAGGCAGAAACAAGCTTGTCAATGCACCCCTGTTCTGCGTTTATCACGGCGTTTTGTGTCAGCCACGACACAAAGCCAACACGCTTGGTTTACCCCCTCCACTCAAAAATGGGCAGATCGCAAATCGTTTCATGAGCGAATGCGTTTTTTTTTACTCCATCATGAAATCGAAAGGAAAAATCATGAGTTCCATCAGCGGGGTAAGTGGCTCAGGCGATGCCTGGGCCAGCATGAAAGCCCAACGAAGTCAGATGCAAGTCAAAATGTTTGCCAAAGTGGATACCAACAGCAGCGGCAGTGTTGACAAAACCGAGCTTGACAAGCTGCTTAGCGACGTAGCCAGCAAAACCGGTGTAACCAACAGCAGTAGCTCTGAAGAGCTGTTTGCCAAGATGGACACCAACAGCGATGGCAGCCTGTCCAGCGACGAGCTGGGCAAAGGCCTGAAAAGCATCATGCCTCCACCACCAACCACCATGGAATTTGCCCAATCACGCAGTGACAGCAACAGCTCAGCCAGCAGCAACAGTGCGGCGAGCGACGATCTGTTTGGCAAAGTCGACACCGACGGAAATGGCTCCCTGAGTGAAACCGAGATGACCACACTTATGGACAAGATGGGCATGAACTTCAGCAGCGACAGCTTTGCCAAAATTGACAGTAACAGTGACGGCAGCCTGAGCACAACTGAATTCGAGTCGGCGCGGCCTCAGGGCGCTGCCGCACCTCAAGGCAGCGGTGGGCCACAGGCTGCGGGTGGCATGCCACCACCGCCACCACCTGGAGGCTCTGGTGGTGGCGGTGGTGCGGCCAGCAGCAGTACCACCTATGACCCGCTGGACACCAATCAGGACGGCACGGTCTCTCTGGCTGAACGACTGGCGGGCAGCACCTCCAGCGCGTCAACCAATGCGGTGGACACCTTGCTCAAAACCATGGACACCAACAACGACCAGCAGATCAGCGAAGCCGAGACTGGTGCCTTCATGGACAAGCTGTCAGCACAACTGGAATCCGGCACAAGCACGGACGGCATAGATCTGGCAGAACTGGTCACCAAGGCCTATGAGCAAATCGCCAATGCCGCAACGCAGCCATCCACCGGTACAACACTGAGTGCCATGGCTTGAATAAACCTTGCAAAGGTGGTGCACTCAACGCTCCCGCGCAGACTCTTGCGCCACCTATATTCGGTGCTGCGCATGGGCATGACGAGTTCGCCGACCTTGGCTCCAGTCGCGGGATCGTCCACTGTGCATTTGAATAGAGTGCCGCTGAAGCCGGTGGTGGTGTTGGGCTTTTGGGCGACTACTTGCCAGTGGGCTAGGAATTTGTCGGCTTGGGGATCGGTGAATTTGCTGTTGTGGTTGTTGCCTTCTTTGAGGGCTGTTTTTAAATCCAATTTGAGTTGTCCTGTCGCCTCATCTTGTACCAGGAAGGCTTCCGCTGCCATTTGCAAGTCAGCGTACTTCAGTAGTTCTGCTGTTGTGGTGTTGCTATTTTTTTCTCCTAAATTACTTGGATGGTTTCAAAACTTTTTCTACGAAATCGAGGGATTGCCCAGCTTGTGCTGATGACCCTGGGCCAGGCACACGTCGCAATCGGTTCCTATTGAAATCTGGGCATGCGTTGTCTGCAGCAAACAGCCACGGTGACCGCCCTCCAGCCTGGCTACCTTGAGCCCAGTCCACCATATAGCCAATGCGTTCGGCAATCACTTCATTGGTTTGCAGATCGACCACTTTGAGTGAGCTGCCAGCAATCCAGTACTCGCGCTCTTCGAGGGTGGAGATGTCGTCGTAGGTCACGCCATAGCGAGGTTGTTTGCCAGGAGCTAGCGTTCTGTCCATCACAAACCGCTTGTAGTCCGCCGAATAGCTGCTATCGGTCAAACTAGGTTGGTCAATGCGACCCGTGTATCGATATCGCTGTCCGTCTTTAGGCTCAACGGCTTCGACAAAGGCGTAGCCTTCTCGCGGAGGGAAACCAGGCCCCTGCGTAATAGAACTTTGATGATGGAAACCTCGTAAAAAATTGAGCAGGTACATTTCGCCACCCGAATCGTGCCCATACGGATCATCCAACTTAAACTGATCCCCAAAGTTAATGTCACCGGGGCGGATCTTCATCAAGTAGATGCCCTCCACGTTCTCCACGGTCTTGTAGATTTTTTCTCCCGCCGTCTTGCAGCGTTCAGCAAACATTGCTTTGGCCCCTGCTAGCTTCGCCTTGCGGTAGATTCCCGGTGATGCAAGCACTCCGAACACCACCACGATCAGCCCAGACATCAGCAACTGGTGTTGCCAGGTCTTCCCTTTCCACACGGCTATGCACACGCCAATCAGTGCCAGCAGCACATACAGGTTGCCTGCGGCGGCAATCAGCACGTCAATGATGGATAGCGTCAGCATGTTGGCACTTCCTTTGCAGTCACATACAAAAATGACCTGTACATCAGGTTGAATGTGCTCAGGCAGCTATTTTTTTGCAGTGTGATTTATTCCTGCTTTTGCACGTCTTTGGCTGTGGATCATTGAATTTCTTGAAATCAAAAAAGGCATCTCGCCTGCGCTGGCGTGCAAACGTTGCGCTGATGTCGCTCAGCGTATGGCCCGTATTGACTTGGCCCACACCTGCGCCGTTGAAGGTGTAGGTGGGCGTGATGGGGTTGGCAACAGCCAGGTACACCTTCTGCGCCAGATTCATGGCGGCAGCATCGACGGTGCTATCGCCATTGGTGGATGGGGTGCGCAACGTATTGAGTGTGGCCAGCACAATGATGGCAATGGCGATCAGGGTGCTTTGGGTGCGGTGCACCACCACTTTGTCAATGATGGCCTGGGTGAACAGGGGCAGACCCAAGGCCAGCAGTTGCAGCAGCAGACTGGCCCACAACACGTCGCGCCAGACTTTGCGGTGTTTGAGCAGCTCTGGCACAAACCATTTGAAGTCAAAGGCAGGGTTTGTCTTGGAGCTGCCCAGGGCTGGTTGGTCGGGGTCTTGCGTGTTGGCCGCGACCCAGGTGACTTCTGTGGCATTGGCTTGCATCAGCAGGCCGAGCTCTGGCTGGGCGTTCATCAGCAAGATCAGGGGGGCTGGTGCGTCGGCCAGTTCGCTGGCGGGTAGATCCATCAGTTTGGCCTCAAAGCCCAGAGCCCAGGCCAGAGCAGTTGGTGAAATGGATGAAGCTGGAAAAGCTGCCGCGGCAGCTGAATCAATGCTGGCCGATGCCAGATGGATGGTGTTGGTGTGGCCGTTGTGGCTCGTTGTCATTGCGCCCTACTCCCTGTAAGCATGTGTAACACCGTCTTTGCGGTGTTCAGTGCGGAGAATACTAGCGAGGTAACAACTCAGCCAGAAGCCAATAACCTCTTGTTACAAATTAGCGTCAACTGATGGGAAAAAACAAACACACCAGCAGTAATGATGATTGGCAAATCACTGCTGCGGCCTGCCCACAGACATGACTACACCCGCGGCAAAACCAGCTCGGCGCGCAAGCCACCCTGCTGGCGGTTGCTGAGCACAATGTCACCACCGTCACGCTGGGCCAGTTCACGCGCCAGTGCCAGCCCGAGCCCATGACCTGCGCGGGCATGGGTCGGACTCAGCCGAACCCAGGGCTGAAACGCTTTGTCCATGTGTTCAGGCGCGATACCTGGGCCATCGTCATCCACCACCATGTGCACCTGCTGCCCGTGCAAGCTCACACTCAGGTGAGCACACACGCCATAACGCAACGCATTGCTGACTAGGTTGTCCACAATGCGGCGCAACGCGGCCGGGTGCACACGCACCCGAACGGGTGGTGCGTCTTGCATCGTCACAGGCAGGTGTTGCTCCGCCATGTCGTCGGTCACCGATTGCATCAGGGCAGTGAGATCAATCACCCGCGCATCACCGCCTTCCTGCTGCTCACGCAGCACCGCCAGTGCGCCTTCAATCATGCTGTTCATCTCCTGGATGTCACCCACCGCAGACTGCACCATGGGGGCCGGCATGGCATCCAGGCGCAAGCGCAACCGTGTTAATGGCGTGCGCAAATCATGTGACAACGCCGCCATCTGCAAACCCCGCGCATCAAACTGAGCCTGTAGCCGACTGGCCATGTGGTTAAACACCCGTGCGGTTCGGCGCACCTCGCGCGTGCCCGCGTTTTCATCCAGCACCGGAGGTGGCCGATGCGGGTGCAGACCCTCAGCCAGGGTATCGGCCGCAGCAGCCAGACGGCGCATGGGAGCCGACAACCAGTAGGCTCCCAACAAGGCCCCCAAACCGATCACCAGAAACCGCAACCCATAGTCGAGCCAGAGGGCATGGGCGGGCAAAGCGGGCAGTTGACCCGCTGCGGGCTGGCCTACTGTCAGGGGGTTGCCGGGGGGCAAGGAGGGAATGGCTGGCCAATGAGGCGCGGGGCCGGCCCCAATGGCCGGGCCTGGCCCGCCAATAAACCCAGGCGGCATGGCAAACTCTGAATGGGTGACGGTCAGAAAAGCCACCAGGTGGCTCACCGCCAGAGATAACCACATGAGCAAGAACAAGCGCACAAACAAGGTGTCAAAGCGTCTCAGGTTCATGGTTTGGCACCCGTATCAAAGAGATAGCCGGCCCCCCGAGCGGTGCGTATGAGTGGACGCTCCAGATGTCCATCGTCGCCCAATTTGGCGCGCAGGCGAGACACCGTCAAGTCAATGCTGCGGTCATTCACCACCACGCCTGGCGCACGTGTCAGATCCAGTAACTGGTCGCGGCTGAGCACCCGCCCGGGATGATCCACAAATGCGGACAACAAACGGTATTCCGCCGCCGACAGCGCCACCATGGTGCCGTCGGCGGCCACCATCTCGTGGCGCAAGCGGTCAAACTCCCAGCCCGCAAAACGCACCACCGGGCGGCTGTGTGGTGCTGCGCCCCCGCCACGCCGCAACACGGCTTTGATGCGGGCCACCAGCTCGCGCGGCTCAAAGGGCTTGGGCAAATAGTCATCGGCCCCGAGTTCCAAGCCCACCACCCGCGAGGCGGGGTCCCCCTGAGCGGTCAGCATGATCACCGACATGGCCGGGTAAGTGCGTTTGGCCCACAGGCACAAGCTCAGGCCATCGTCATCGGGCAGCATCAAGTCCAGCAACAACACATCTGCCTGATGACATACCAGCCAGGCCCGCAGGCTGGCTCCATCGGGTACGGCATCGACTTGCATACGGTGCTTGCTCAGGTAACCCAGTAACAGGGTTCGGATGTCGGCATCATCGTCAACAACAAGAACGCGAAAGGTCTCGGTAGAAGGCATCATGGGGGGCGACGATAGCAGAAATGACCGTTTGCAGAACTGTGTCAAAACGGACACCAAACGCCTATGTCGCAGACACATTCAACCGGCCAATTTCCACCTTATGGCCCGCATGCCAGCGCCTGTAAATCTGGCCCCATTCAGATGGAACTACCCAGGTCGGATCCATCGCGTAGCCAGCGCGACAGGCTTTGCGCCACGGCCTCGGGTTGCTCCATGGGGGTCATGTGCCCGGCATCGGCCACCACATCCAGCACCGCATGGGGAGCCAGCGCACGCATGGCCTCATGCTGGGCCGGGGGTGACCAGCTGTCTTGGGCACCACACAACAAAAGTGTCGGCAGTGTGAGTGTGCGCAGCACGTCGGACGCATCGGGTCGGGCCAGCAGGGCTTCAATCTGGCAGGCAAACACGTCGGCACTTTTGTGTGCAAACATACCGACGATGGCCTCAATCAACACCACATCCATCAAGCGGTCCGGGTGCACCATGCCTTGCACCCAGGTCTGGGCCATGGCCCGTACGCCCTGGGTTTGAGCGATGTGCAGCAAGGCGTGGCGCTTGCTGGCCTCTTGTGCACCAGCTTCACCGCCGGGGCGTGGCAGGTGGCCGGTGTCCAGCAAGGCCAGGCGGGTGACACGCTGCGGTGCCAATCGAACCACTTCCAGTGCCACCCGCCCCCCCATGGAGTGGCCTGCAAGTGCAAACCGATCAGCGGGTGCTTGCTGCAAAACCAGTTGCGCCATGGCAGTGAGGCTGTTGTTCAGACCATAGTCCGGTACCCATGGGGTGTGACGGGTAGGTAATTGTGGGTAAAGCGGCATCCAGACATCCGCATCACACATCAGCCCAGGCAGCAAAATCAGCGTCGATGAAGTCATGGTTTATTTACCTGCCTTTGCGGGGTCTTTCACGGCGGTGAAGGTTTGTATTTCGGTGTTCCAGAGCTGTCCACCCATCTTCTCGACTTTGCGCACATAGATGTTGTGCACCACGTCACGGGTCTGCGGGTCGATGCTGACCGGGCCCCGCGGGCTCTCGAAAGACTGCCCTTTCATGGCTTGCAACAGTGCGTCCTTGCCGGCACCCTGGGTGGCTTTGGCCGCCTCATAAATCACACGCATGCCGTCATAAGCCCCCACCGCCATGAAGTTGGGACGCATGCCTGCGTTGGCCTTGCCAAAGGCTTCGACAAAACGTTTATTCAGGGCCGAGTTGTGCGCCGCTGAGTAATGGTGGGCGGTGACCACTCCCAGCGCCACATCCCCCATACTGCCCAGAATGTCATCATCGGTCACGCTGCCTTCGGCAATCACCCGGATACCGGCCTTGTCCATACCACGCTCGGAAAACTGCTTCATCAACGCCAACCCCACACCGGCTGGTACAAAGGTGAACAGGGCATCAGGCTTGGCATCCCGCACTTTTTGCAGGAAAGGTGCGAAGTCCGGGCTGCGCAAGGGCACCCGCAGGGATTCCATCACCTGCCCACCCTGTGCCACAAAGCGCTGGCTGAAATAGGCCTCTGAGTCAACACCCGGAGCATAGTCACTCACCAGGGTGACCACCTTGTGGATGTCGTTTTTGCTGGCCCAGTCGGCCAGAATGGTCACTACCTGCGGCACCGTGAAGCTGGTGCGCACAATGTAGGGCGAGGCCTCGGTGATGCTGGAGGTGGCCGCTGCCATCACCACCATCGGTGTTTTGGATTGTGTGGCAATCGGGGCCGCCGTCACGGCCAGAGGGGTGAGCCCGAAGCCTGCCAGCACCTGGACCTTGTCGTTCACCACCAGTTCTTGCGCCAGGCGCTTGCTGATATCGGGCACGCCGGTGTCGTCTTTCACGATCAGCTGCACTTTTTTGCCTGCCACGGTGTCGCCGTTTTGCGCCATATACAAACGTGCTGCCGCCTCCATCTGCTTGCCTGTTGAGGCAAAAGGCCCGGTCAAAGGCAGTAACAAACCGATTTTGAAGCTGTTGTCTTGCGCCCAGGCGGTACCCAAGCCTACGGCCAGTGTAGTAGCCGCCAGCGTACGGATGAAGTTTCGCTTATGCATGTTTTGTCTCCAGGTGTTGTAGGCGTTGGTGCCAAAGCCGCTACGGGCTGTTGTACAACCGGCAGTGTGCAATCTTCCAGAGAAAGCGTCCAATGCAATGACTTGCTGATTAATGCAATCTGCTTATACGAGCGTCAAACCATCAAGCGTTTGCCCGACTTGCCGCAAGATGTTTTGCCACTGTGCGGCAGCTGGTGTGGGCAAGTAACCGCTGCGCCACATGGCACCAATCCGGCGACGGGTGTGCTGCACCGGCAACGGCAGTTCGGTAAGCAGTCCCGCAGCCACTTCGCGCGCAACCTGCCGCGGCGACATCAGGGCCAGCCGGTCACTGTTGCAAAGCATGGCCTGCATCATCAACGCACTGTTGGCACGCACCTGCTGGGCCGGTGGTGCAAGGCCAGCGGCATTCAGCATTTGCGTAAACGCCAGCTCTGCCGGGGTGTTGGGCATGGGCATGACCCATTGGGCGGTGTGTAATGCGGGCCAATCCAACCCGTGGCGCACCGCCAGCGGGTGCCCGGCGCGGGCGATGACCGCCAGCCGATCCTCAAACAGCAGCTCTTGCATCACATCTGTCGCCGGTAACTGGCTGCGTAGCGCACCCACAATGCAGTCCAGCTTGGCATGGCGCAGCTGGGTCACCAACGCGTCAAACGTGCCGTCAATCACTACCACCCGTACCTCGGGCTGATGCCTCAGCAGTTGCTCCACAGCAGGTGCCAGCAACATGGTGGTGGAAAACGGCAGCGTGCCAATCACCAACTGCCCTTGCATGGCCAGCCCTGGCGTGGGCCATTCTTCGGTGGCTTGGCGCAGCTCTGCCTGCACCAGATGGCAGGCCAGCAGCAAGCTTTCACCCGCATCGTCCAGGCGCATGCCTGAACGGGAGCGGATGAATAAGCGGCTGCCGGTCATGTGTTCAAGTTGCTGGAGCGACTGGTGTACAGCCGACTGGCTTATCCCCAGCAGTAGCGCGGCCCGCCCCTCGCTACCCGTATCAACCAAGGCTTGCAGCACCTGCAGGTGGCGTGCGGTCACCCCTAAAGCCAGCGGACTGCCATGCCAGGCGGGGACGGCATGGCGCGTGCGGTGCCGGTCGGCATCCGCCAGATACTGCAAGGCCCGCGTGACACGCAAGGCCAATTGGTCACCCTGCGCTGTGGGAGACATGCCCCGCCCGCTGCGCTCAAACAGCCGGCAGGACAACTGGTTTTCAAGCTGCACTACGGCACGTGTCACCGAAGACTGAGCCACATGCAACAGAGCCGCGGCTCGCTGGCTACTGCCCGCTTGTGTAACCGCAGCCAGGGCACGTAGCAGACGCAAGTGTGGCAGCAGGTTCACACAAGCATCGGCAGGGAAAGACATGGGTGCAGCACGAAACGCTCAAAAACGCGCCCAATCCGCGCGTATTCAAGCGTTGCAGCCGCCCGCCGCTTAGCGCAGATCGGGAAGTTGATAGTCTTTGAGCACTTCACGCAACTTGGTCTTTTGCATTTTTCCGGTAGCGCCCATCGGGATGCCCTCTAAAAACACCACATCGTCAGGAATCTGCCACTTGGCAGTTTTGCCCTCGTAGAACTTCAGCAATTCTTCGCGTGATACCTCGGCACCAGGTTTTTTCACTACCGCAACAATCGGGCGCTCATCCCATTTGGGGTGTGCGATGCCAATACACGCGGCCATGGCAATCGCCGGGTGCGCCACCGCAATGTTTTCAATGTCGATGGAGCTGATCCACTCTCCGCCCGACTTGATCACGTCCTTGCTGCGATCAGTGATTTGCATGTAGCCATCGGCATCAATGGTGGCCACGTCGCCTGTAGGAAACCAGCCGTCCACCAGTGGCTTGATCGCCTCGGCATCCCCTGTACCCTGAAAGTATTCACGTACCACCCAGGGGCCCTTGACCATCAGGTCACCATAGGTTTTGCCATCCCAAGGCAACTCGTCGCCGCTGCCATTGACAATTTTCATATCAACACCGTAGATGGCCCGCCCTTGTTTCAGACGTACCTTCATTTTTTCATCTTCGGACAAGGCAAGGTGTTTGTTTTTCAGAGTGCACAAAGTTCCCAGCGGACTTATTTCGGTCATGCCCCAGGCATGCAACACTTCCACACCATACTTGTCGTTGAAGGCGGTGATCATGGCGGGTGGGCAGGCCGAGCCCCCTATCACCGTGCGCTTGAGGCTGGAGAAACGCAGTCCATTGGGCTCCATGTGGCCCAGCAGCATCTGCCAGATGGTGGGTACACCCGCGGCATAGCTGACCTGCTCCAACTCGATCAGCTCGTAAATGGATTTGCCATCCATGCCTGGCCCTGGGAACACCAGCTTGGCTCCAGTGAGTGCAGCAGAATAGGGAATACCCCAGGCGTTGACGTGAAACATGGGCACCACAGGCAGGATCGAATCACGTGCCGAAAGGCACATCACGTCCGGCAGAGCAGCTGCATACGCATGCAGCACAGTGGAACGATGGCTGTACAGCGCGGCTTTGGGGTTACCGGTGGTGCCGCTGGTGTAACACATGCTTGACGCAGTGTTTTCATCCAGCTCGGGCCAGGTGTAACTCGTGGGCTGTATAGCCAACAAGGCCTCATAACTCAACAGATTGGGAATACCGGTGTCGGCGGGCACTTTGTCTGCATCACATAGTGCCACCCAATGTTTCACACTGGGGCATTTGCTGTGAATGGCTTTGACAATAGGCAAAAACGTCATGTCAAAACATACCATTTGGTCTTGTGCATGCTTCATCACCCACGCAATTTGCTCCGGAGCCATACGCGGGTTGACGGTGTGCAGTACCCGGCCCGAGCCACTGACACCAAAATACATCTCCAGATGGCGATAACCGTTCCAAGCAATCGAGGCGACACGTTCACCTTGTTGCAAGCCAAACGTATCCAGCATGCCTGCCAATTGACGCGAACGCTGAGCCGCTTCTTTGTAGGTGTAGCGGTGGATATCCCCCTCTACCCGACGCGAGACGATTTCACCTTCGCCATGATGGCGTTCGGCAAATTCAATCAGGGACGAAATTGAGAGTTGTTGGTTTTGCATCAAACCGAGCATGAGTGTCTCCTCTTCGGGGTGTTAAATAAAACGCATCGTAATACCAAAAAAACCAAGTCAATGGCCATCAGTCACTTAGGTGACGGCATTGAGCCGCACTAAACAGGCTTGGTAAACAGATGGAAAAATTCCCGGTCAGCCAGTAGCAAATGACCTGCAATCAAATCAGCTGCCATGAATTTGACCCATCGTCCTTCCGTGTCAGCAAGTGGTGTACTCTCGTTGAGTTCTTGATACAGACAACGAGCCTGCGCCAACAGTGCTTGATGTTTTTGCGCGTGGGCTGCCCAACGCTCAAATCCAAGCTCTTGCAAGATTTTTTCTTCATGCGCAAAGTGATCCTCTACATGCGTGAACAGAGCCTGGTAAGCACGGTCAAATTCCTGGGGGTGTTGATGACGTAAAGCCACCTGATCAAGCAAAGTGTTGGCCAGTTCAAACATCATTTCATGCTCTTGATCAATTTGTGGATTGCCACTGCTGAAAGCAGCTTTCCAGCGCAAGTGCACATAAGAGGATGTCGCAGGCTCCACAGGTGCAGTTTCAGTCTCGGCAAGTGATGGCTGGAACAGGTATACCGCGTTACGGCCACTTTTTTTGACCTTGTACATGGCTTCATCACCCAAGCGCATCAATTCTTTTTCATCTGCGCCATGGTCTGGGTACATCGCAACCCCAATGCTTGAGGAAATATTCAAGACAGCCGCCTGGTCAGTCACAAACTCTTGCTCCAACGAGCTGCGAATTTTCTCAGCCACCATCATGGCCTGATCACTATCGAGCAAATCGGGCAGCAAGACTACAAATTCATCACCCCCCATACGCGCGGCGGTATCGGACTCACGCAAGCAGCGTAGGATACGCTGCGCCACTGTTTGCAACAGCCAGTCACCCACTTCGTGCCCCAATTCGTCGTTGATCGGCTTGAATTTGTCCAGGTCAATGAACAACAATGCCAAGTGTTTATGGGTACGGCGCGCACGTGCCATTTGTTGCGTGAGTCGCTCCAGAGCCAGGCGGCGGTTAGGCAGATGTGTGAGCGTGTCGTAAAAAGCCAGCGCGCGCACCTGGTTTTGCATCTGAACCCGCTCGGTGATGTCTTGTTGTGCGACGACCGCCCCTTTCTGCGAACCACGTACCAACGGTGTCACACTCATGCTGAACCAGCGTTGCCTGTGCGGTGTATGACAAGGGTATTCCACATAAAACTGCGGCAAGTGGCCATCCAAAACTGCACGAATACCTTGGTGCGCCTGCAACGCTTCCGTGTTGCCTGGCTCAAAATCTGACAGCTCGCGAGCAGCCAGATAGTTGGCACCGACACCTGTATGCGACGGGTTTTGCACCAGTTCAGATGCTGTGTTTTCGAGCGCGAATCGCTCCCAGGCTTCGTTAACCGCCAAAATCACGCCATCCTGATCCAGCACTGCGATTTCGGCCGTCATGGAGTTCAGTACGGCTTGTTTGAAGAGTTCACTTTCATGCAGCACTTTTTGCTGCTGGCCCAAGGTTTCGAGCAAGCGGTTAAATCCGCCAACCAATTGCCCGACCTCGTCCTGGCGAACAACTGGCAAGGCTTGTGGAGCCTGGTTACGACGCACATAACCATCCAGAATGTTGACCGCCGTCAGCATGGGGGTGAGTTCACGGCGCAACATCAGCCAAATCAGCACACCACACAGCAAAAGCGTTACAAAAGCAGCTGGCCAAATCCGCCAACGCAAGGTTTTGATCATGGCAAAAGCCTCGTCAGTCGGCAACGTGACAGTGGCATACCAATGCGCCAAGGGAATTTGCTGAACGCTTACCAAAACCTCCTCACCATGCGGATTAACAAGCTGGGTAGTCCCTTCAAACCCCTGCACAAAGCTATCCACACATTGACTCACCCCAGCATCAGGCAATACCTCCAGTAAGCGCGACTGGTCCGAGGTGGCAAAAATAAGTCTCTGGGCTGATTCGACCAAGAATAAGTGACCACTCTTGCCGTAGTCGAGTTTGATGATGTCGGTTAAAAAATTAGTCTGATCCAGGCGAATCACACCGGCAATCGCTCCGACGATGGCTCCTTGGGTATTGCGAATCGGCACAGCCACGGCAAAAGCACGTATTTGAGCTTCACCGTAAGGGCGCACCCCACTGATCAGGGTACGTCCCTCATTCAAAACAGTTGCCAACTCCGATTTATTCAAACCCAGGGCTGGAAATTCTGGCTGGGAATACTGCACATTGGCTTGCAAGATACCTTGCTTGTCCCAAACCCTCAGCCCGGCATTAAAGAAGCCTGCCATAAAAAGATGCTCCTGCAAGGACGCATGGAAGGCTGCAGGATTGCTTACAAACGTTGTTCCTGCACGTTTGATCACCAAATCTAATGCATCCAGCCGAGTTTGAAGGTTGCGATTAATCTCATAGACCCATAAATTCAGGGCTGATCGTTGTTGTTCACCCGCAAAAAGCCTGATTTCATCACGTAAAAATACCCGGTTTGAAAAAAAAGCCAGGGTCCAAAAACACAACATCACAATCAGCAACGTCATCAACGTAACGCGGGTTTTGAGCGACTGCGGCTGTAAGTCAGGCTTTGACATGAAATAGGTCACTGGCGAAATAGAGCCGCCATGTTAAGTGAATAGGTGAAGATTGTTTCTCATGCCCCTGTAAACCATGGGTTTGACCATCCAGCGAGACAATTCACCCATGAATACAGACCGCTCCTCCCCTCAATTGGTCCAGACGGATTTGGCCTGGCATAACCGATTTCATCAGTTGGGCCCAGATTTTTTCACCCCACTGGCCCCTCAAGCACTGACAGAACCGTATTGGGTGGGCCGATCTGAAGCTGTTGCCAACCTGTTGGGACTTCAACCATCCCTGTTGTACACCGAGGATCTGCTACAGGCCCTGGCTGGTAATTGGCCCATCACAGGCACGCAGCCACTTGCAAGTGTCTACAGTGGCCACCAGTTTGGCAGCTGGGCTGGGCAACTGGGTGATGGTAGAGCAATTTTGCTGGGCGAAACCAATGGCTTTGAGGTGCAGCTCAAGGGCTCGGGCCTGACACCCTATTCCCGGATGGGTGATGGCCGCGCCGTATTGCGCAGCAGCATTCGCGAGTTTGTGTGTTCTGAGGCCATGCACGGCTTGGGTATACCGACGACGCGGGCCTTGTGCGTCACGGGTTCCGACGATCAGGTATGGCGAGAAACACCGGAAACCGCTGCGGTAGTGACGCGTATAGCCCCGAGTTTTATCCGTTTTGGACACTTTGAACACTTTGCCGCACGTCAGCAACTGTCCCCACTGAGAAAATTGGCCGACTATGTGATTGAACGGTATTACCCGGCGTGTTTGACACCAAGCACACAGTCGGGCAACGCCTATGCCAAACTGCTGCAAAGCGTAACGGAGCGCACTGCCGTGATGGTGGCGCACTGGCAATCGGTTGGCTTCTGCCATGGCGTGATGAACACCGACAACATGAGCATACTTGGCCTGACCATGGACTTTGGTCCGTTTCAATTCATGGATGCCTTTGATCCTGGCCATATCTGCAACCACTCCGACCATGGTGGTCGTTATGCGTTTGATCAGCAACCCGACATTGCCCACTGGAACCTGTACGCACTGGGTCAAGCCTTGATGCCACTCATTGCGGATCAGGCTCAGGCTCTGGCAGCCCTTGGCACATTCAAGCCCACTTTTAAACACCAGTTTCATCAGCTGATGTGCGCCAAGTTGGGGCTCATGGATGTAGCCTCACAAACATCAGACCCTACATTAGCCGACCAGCAACTGATAACCGAGCTGCTTCAATTGCTGGCAATTGACAGGGTGGACTACACCTTGTTCTGGCGACGCTTAAGCCAAGCCGTGGCGAGCCAGCACTTTGAAGCAGTACGCGATCTGTTTCTTGACCGACCGATGTTTGACCACTGGTTACTACAATACAAAGAGCGCTTGATGCTTATAAATAAAGAGCTACAAGCCGATTTAATGCTTAAATCAAACCCTAAATTTGTACTGCGGAACTATCTGGGTGAAAAAGCGATCCAAGCCGCAAAAACCAAAGACTTCTCAGTGGTTGCTGATTTATTGAAAGTTTTGCAGCATCCGTTCGACGAACATCCAGCCTTTGAGAGTTGGGCCGGTTCGCCGCCTGACTGGGCGGCCAGCATTGCCATCAGTTGTAGTTCCTGATCAGATCATTTTTTGCACACCTCACCGGAGTTAACCATGCCTTTTCCCATCACCAAAACAGACGCTGAGTGGCAAGCTCTGCTGGCGGACAAGTGTGCTGAACCTGGTGCCTTTCAGGTCACCCGGCATGCCGCTACTGAACGCCCGTTCACCGGCAAATACGAGGCCCACTGGGCCGATGGCAGCTACCACTGCATCTGCTGCGGCAACACGCTGTTTGACGCTGCAGCCAAGTTCAACGCGCACTGCGGCTGGCCAAGTTTCTCGCAGGCTGTGCCGGGGGCCATCACTGAAATCACCGACCGCAGCCACGGCATGACCCGGGTGGAAACGGTGTGCAGCCAATGTGGAGCCCATCTTGGCCATGTGTTTGATGATGGCCCGACCGCCACCGGCCTGCGCTATTGCATGAACTCAGCTTCGTTAAACTTCACCCCTACATGAAAATACTGATCGACTTTTTCCCCATCCTGCTGTTTTTTGGCGCGTACAAGATGTACGACATCTACATCGGCACCGGCGTGCTGATGGCGGCTACCGTGCTGCAAATGGCGCTGATCTACGGCATCGACCGCAAGCTGCAAATGATGCACAAGGTCACGCTGGCGCTGGTGCTGGTGTTTGGCACGCTCACGCTGGTGCTGCATGATGACCGCTTCATCAAATGGAAACCCACTGTGCTGTACGCCGCCATGGCCATTGCGCTGGCCGTAGCGGTGTGGGTGTACAAAAAGAACTTTTTGAAAATGCTGCTGGGCAGCCAGCTGACCCTGCCAGAACCGGTGTGGATGCGGCTGAACGTCTGGTGGGTTGGCTACACCGCCTTCATGGCCCTGATCAACGCCTATGTGGCGGCCTACTACAGCACCGAGGCCTGGGTGAACTTCAAGCTCTGGGGCTATGCCTTCCCGCTGGTGTTCATTGTCGGCCAAGGGTTTTACATTTCGCGCTATTTGGTATCTGACGAACCCAAAGCGCCCACGCCATGAACACACCTGAACCTACCGCAGCCTTGCTGCACCAACGCTTGCAGCAAGCATTGCAACCCACACGGCTGGAAGTGATTGACGAGAGCCATCAGCACAGCGGCCATGCCGGGGCCAACAGTTCGGGTGTGGGCAGCCATTTCAGAGTGCGCATCACGGCCGGGGCTTTTGTCGGCAAGACCCCAGTGGCACGACATCGGCTTGTGTATGATGCGCTCCAAGATTTCATGGATCAAGGCCTGCACGCGTTGGCCATTGAAGCCCAAACACCCACGGCTTGACGGCTTCGGGCAGAAACCCCAACCCACTCTTTTTTATTTTTGAACTGCAGGAAATTTGCATGAAAAACAAACTTGTCTCCAATATTGCCTTAGTTGCCCTGATGGGTAGCCTGTCTGCAGCGGCACTTGCTCAAAACGTGGCCGTTGTGAATGGCAAAGCTGTTCCGATGGCCCGCGTGGAGGCTCTGAGCCAACAAGTGGCACGCTCTGGTCGTCAAGTCACTCCCGAGATGCAACAACAAATCAAGGACGAAGTGATTGCCCGTGAAGTATTCATCCAGGAAGCTCAAAAAATGGGACTGGACACCTCTGAAGACTTCAAAACCCAAATGGAACTGGCCCGCCAAACCATTTTGATCCGCGAGCTGTTCACCAATTACCAAAAGACCCACGCCGTGACGGATGATGAGATCAAAGCGGAATACGACAAGTTTGTCGCAGCCAACAGCGGCAAGGAATACCGTGCCCGCCATATTCTGGTTGAAAAAGAGTCTGAAGCCAAGGCCATCGTTGCCCAACTCAAAAAAGGTGGCAAGTTTGATGAGATCGCTAAAAAATCCAGCAAAGACCCAGGCTCCGGTGCCAAGGGTGGTGACCTGGACTGGGCACCTGCTGGCAACTACGTGGCTGAATTTGCCACGGCTTTGACCACACTCAAAAAAGGTCAATTGACCGACACTCCGGTGAAATCACAATTTGGTTACCACGTGATACGCCTGGACGACGTGCGTGATGCCCAGTTGCCCAAGCTGGAAGATGTCAAGCCCCAAGTGTCACAACAACTGCAACAGCAAAAACTGGCTCAATACCAGAACGAACTGCGCAGCAAAGCCAAAGTTGAATAAATCTTCTTTCTTGACTTTGTATTAAA
Organism: Rhodoferax lithotrophicus; assembly: GCF_019973615.1. Taxonomy (GTDB): domain Bacteria; phylum Pseudomonadota; class Gammaproteobacteria; order Burkholderiales; family Burkholderiaceae_C; genus Rhodoferax; species Rhodoferax lithotrophicus. The sequence continues at coordinate 2,551,819 of NZ_AP024238.1, forward strand.
AAACGCGGCTGATGGCCGCGTTTTTTTTTCATGATTTTTCCACTACCTACGGTAGCGTAGAGCACGTTGCCACCCTTGCTGAGTTCAACGCTGACAGTGCCACTTGTATCGGTTGCGTAAATTGCAAGCTAGCTTGCTGGGATAGATGTGAGACATCCCTGAAATTAGCTTCACCCCCTTGCGCCAGACGACAAACTTTATCGTCACACAAGCTGCCGATAGGGTCAAGCAACACCACTTGGCCCCGACATACTTGATCTGCCAGTTCAACACGTAATCTGGTGCGTATGGCCAAGGCATTGGCTTGACTGCTCAATGGTATGGTGAGTTTGTCAATGGCATGCCCGGCCTTGAGTTGCTGCACGGACCAGTTTTGAGGCACATCCATACCGGGCTCGGGCAAGGGACCAATCAAGAGCACTCTTTTCCCGTGTCTTGCTAATTGCTGGACCAGTGCCACCGTACGATTAAAACTGGCATCCGAACTCCACAAGCGTCCAAGTACCACGGTGTGAATCGACGGCGTTTGGACCAGCAAGGTGTTGACCTCATCGTTAAACCCGGCACAGGTCTGGGCAATGGACTCCGGCAGGCCCGTAACTTGACCAGGCAGTGTGGCACGACAACCACTCTGGGTGGCGATCAAACCGCCCTGCCCTAGTGCCAAGGCAGCATCAGTCAACGCTGAAAGGTATTGATTGGCGTGTGAGTCGCCCCATAACAACAACTGCGGATGGGCACTTGAACCCGCTCCAAAATGGCAGAACGGCTCTGGTGCGTCCTTGGTCGAATCACCACGGCGGAAACACTCGTCACGCGGGGTATTGAAAAATACTGCGGCAGAAGCCCGTTGCACATAATCCGGTAAACGCTGTGGTACCCCACGGGTTTTGATGACCAATACCCCAAACAGTAGCACCAGCAGCCACACGGTGAGCACGCCACCTAATAATCGACGGGCCGTCCACCAACCAGTTCGTAAGCGGGTGGGCTGCTCTACCCAACGCCAACTCAATACGGCCAATACTAAGGACAAAGCCACCAGCTCGAGCAGCATCCCGCGGGTCAGATCACCCGAAGGACTTTGCACATATTGGCGAGCAAATACCAATACTGGCCAGTGCCACAGGTAAAACGAATACGACACATCACCCAGGCGTTGTAACGGCCAACTGCGCCAGATACGGGCGGTGACAGGTGCATCACCCGCAGCCATCCACAGCACGGCCGCCCCCACAGGAAGCAGTGTCCAAGGCCCCGGCCAGTTCATGGCTGGAGAAAGCCCGGCAAAACTTCCCAGCAAGAGCAGCAAGGCCAACGCCGAGGCCGGGCTACACCAGCGCGGATGCTTCCAGACGGGTCTCCAAGCCCCCAGCAGACAGCCCGATAAAAATTCCCAGGCGCGCGTCAGCAAACCATAAAACGCATCCGCCGGATGAGTTTGCCCAGCCCACAAAGCCCAGAGCAGCGAAGCCAGCCAAAGCAGCCCCAGAACAAGCCTGAGATGCTGCCGCGCCCAACGCCACACCAGCGCCATCAGCACCGGCAAGACCGCATAAAACTGCCCTTCGACCGACAGCGACCAGGTGTGTAACAAAGGCTTGGCATGGGCGGCCAGATCAAAATAGCCCTGCTCACCGGTAAAGGCCAGATTCGACAAGAAAAACAAGGCTGCCATGACATGGCGGGTGCTTTTCAAATAGTCATAAGGCAGCACAAACCACCAGCCCCAGAGCAAACAGGCCGCACACATCACCGCCAATGCCGGGAAGATGCGTCGAAGTCGGGCCCGGAAAAATCCGGCAAATGAAAAATGACCCCGCTGGTGTGCAGCCAGAATATGCGAGCCAATCAGAAAACCCGAGATGACAAAAAAAACGTCCACTCCGGCAAAACCACCTTGCGCCCCCGGCATGCCGTAATGGTAGGCCACCACGGCCAACACGGCAAAGGCCCGCAGGGCATTGATGTCGGGCCGGAAGTCAGCCGCCTGAACCAGGTCTTTCATGTTTTGGCACAGGCCAGGAAAGCATTTTTTGATCCCCAATCACCCCAACACATGTCAGTGCGGATTTTCAAAAAACAGGTAGTTGGAAGCGTAGTCGCTGATCTCGAAATAGACCTTCTTCTCGCCCGGATCAGCCATGAAATTGAGGTTTTCGTCCATGATGCCGTAGCCAAAGCGGTACGGGCGCGGCAAGTTGTCTTGCGTGCCCATGGCGGTGGAGAGTTTGTCGATTTTGATAAAGCGCCGCACCACTTTGTCACCGGCATAAAACTCCAGCACACCGTTGGTACCCGTCCAGTTCTGAATGTCACGGCTGATCTTGTTTTGTTGCTCCTGGGTACAACTTGTTAAAAGAAAAATGGCTGTAGCGCTTGTTAATAAAGCACGAGTAGCTCTTAATTTCATAGCTAATTCTCCTTGAGTGGACGGTAAGCTTACGCGGGCTGGGCCGCAGAGCGCTGGCGCAGCGCCTCATACAGACAGACACCACTGGCCACTGAAACATTCAGGCTTTCAACCGCACCACGCATCGGAATACTCACCAGCTGGTCACAGGTTTTGGCGGTGAGTGCACGCATGCCGTCACCTTCAGCCCCCAACACCAGCGCCACCGGGCCCTTGAGGTCAACTTGGTAAAGCGTCTGGCTGGCTTGATCGCTGGTGCCAATCACCCAAATGTTGCGCTCCTTGAGCTCGTTCAAGGTACGTGCCAGATTGGTCACCATGAAATACGGCACGGTTTCTGCCGCACCACTGGCCACTTTGGCCACCGTGGCATTGATGCCGACCGCATGGTCTTTGGGGGCAATCACGGCGTGTGCGCCGGCACCGTCGGCCACACGCAAACAGGCACCCAGGTTATGCGGGTCGGTCACACCATCGAGCACCAAAATCAGCGGCTGGATGCGTTCTGCCAGCGGCACATCGAGGTTGGCGGCTTCCAGGTTTTCCAGCAGCTCATCGAGCGAATGCACCTGGGTGATGGCTTGTACCCGGGCGACAACACCCTGGTGGCCATGGCTGCCACACAGGCGGGCCAGCCGCACGCCATCAGCCTCCTGAATGCGCACTCCAGCCTCCTGCACACGCTCCACAAACTGGCGCATGCGGGCATCACGACGGCTGGGGTCAATAAAAATTTCAAGAATGGATTGGGGCGCGGTTTTCAGCCGCACACCCACGGCATGAAAGCCGAACAGGTTTTTTGAGGTAGACATGCCCCGATTATCGGGGGTGAGCTGCTCAAGTCAGACGATGCATCCCGCCTCAATCGTGATGGCACGTTGACAGCGTGCAGCGATGGCCCGGTCATGGGTCACCAAAACCAGGGTCGTACCAAGTTCGCGGTTCAGCTCAAACATCAACTCCATAATTTTCTCGCCCGTTGCAAAGTCCAAACTGCCCGTAGGCTCATCAGCCAGCAACAACGCTGGTTGAACTACAAAGGCTCGCGCCAACGCCACGCGCTGCTGCTCTCCTCCCGAGAGCACTTTAGGGTAATGCCCAAGACGCTGTGCCAGACCCACGCGGGCAAGCATATCGGTTGCGCTTTGGCGAGCATCGCGTCGCCCTGCCAATTCCAACGGCAGCATCACGTTTTCAAGTGCTGTCAAATTGCCCAGCAATTGAAAACTTTGAAACACAAAACCAACTTTTTCCGCTCTTTGCGCTGCACGCTGATCCTCTGTCATGGCAAACATGTCTTGACCAGCCAAACGAACCGTGCCTCGACTAGGTGTATCCAGACCTGCAATGATCGACAGTAAAGTGCTTTTACCGGAACCAGACGCACCGACAATAGCCACTGTTTCCTTAAGTGCTAAGGCAAAATCAATATCACGCAAAATGTCGAGCGAACCGGTGGAGTCGGTCACACTTTTGAACACATGCTCTACCGAAATAATGTAATCAGACATGAATTCCTTTAATGAAAACCAGCAAGTTAATCGACGTCACTTTATCGCGACGAGCGTTATACCCATGCTTGTAGGGTTGAACCCCGTCGCTTTTGGTGCCACCAATTCAGGAAAACAGGCACGCAGCATCCTGATACTGGGTGATTCTTTGAGTGCCGAGTATGGGCTCAAACGTGGCAGCGGCTGGGTTGCTTTGCTGGAGAAAAAACTTACGGCTGAAAAAATATCTGCAACGGTGATCAACGCCAGTATCAGTGGCGACACCACGTCTGGTGGTCGCTCTCGATTGCCTGCACTACTGACTCAGCATCAACCTACTTTAGTAGTGATTGAATTAGGCGGTAATGATGCCCTGCGCGGCCTGCCTCTGGCATTAACCCAGGACAACCTGACCTCGATGACACATGCTGCGCAGCAAGCCAAGGCTCGCGTATTGCTGCTGGGCATGCAGGTCCCTCCCAACTATGGGCATCGTTATGCTGAAGATTTTGCTGAAATGTATGTAAAAACCGCCCAGACAAACCATGCAGCATTGCTCCCCTTCTTCCTCAAAGGTATTGCCGATGTGCCGGATAGTCTGAAATGGTTTCAGGCTGATCGCATTCACCCCAAAGAAGAAGCCCATCCGATCATCCTGAATAACGTCTGGCCCCAAATTAAAAAAGGTCTGCAATGAGCCTGACTCCTCTATCTGCCAGCGAGCTGATTGCTCATCTGACCGAGTTCGACACCATCATCGATGCCCGAAGCGAAGCCGAATACGCACTGGATCACTTACCCAACGCGATTAACTGGCCCACATTGAATAATCAGGAACGGATTGAAATAGGCACACTTTATAAACAGGTCAATCCGTTTGAAGCGCGCAAGCGCGGTGGATTCATGGCTGCACGCAACATCGCAACACACATTGAACGTCACGTGTTGGACAAGCCCCGCGATTGGAAGCCTCTTGCCTATTGCTGGCGTGGCGGGCAGCGCAGTGGCTCACTGTCACTGGTTTTGAGTCAGATTGGATTTCGTGTCACCTTACTCGAAGGCGGTTACAAGGCTTTTCGCGCTGCATTGGTAGAAGACACAGCCCAACAAGTGGCCCGGCTGAATTTCAAAGTGATTTGCGGCCCAACGGGCAGTGGTAAAACCCGCTTTCTGCATGCCTTGTCTGAACAAGATGCACAAGTACTTGATCTAGAGGATCTGGCCAAACATCGAAGTTCTGTGCTTGGTGCCATTCCCGGACTGGAACAGCCCACTCAGAAACGGTTCGAGACTCTTATCTGGGACAAACTGCGCCACTTTAAATCCGACAAAATTGTGTTTGTGGAAAGCGAAAGCAAAAAGGTTGGTAATCTGAGTGTGCCGCTCAGCCTGATGGAGAAAATACGCAACAGCCCATGCCTGAATCTTCAGTTGAATGACGAGGAGCGGGTGGCATTGCTGTTGGAAGACTACAGTCACATGGTCTGCGATGTGTCCTATTTTTGTGAACGCCTGGCTGTATTGATCCCGCTGAAAGGCCGGGCTGTGGTTGAAGCCTGGCAGAAGCTTGCGCGTGCCGGACAATTTGTTCCGGTCGTGATGGACCTTCTCCAACAGCACTATGACCCTGCCTACTTGCAGTCCATGCAACGCAACTTTGCTCAATTCACCCAAATGCGGATGCTGACTCCCGACAACCGCTCAGTCCAGGCCATGCATAAATTGGCAAGTTGCTTGTTGAGCAAACAAGGGATTGGCGAACCAGACCACGTATAGCAAGCGGCCCTTGAATATCTGCGATTAAACGTCGGATGGTTTAATCAGAACCCGTAACAACCGACGACTCCTCTGCTGTTGGAGGGATATCGCCTGTACCCTCACCCACTTTTCGTTGGGCTTTTTCTTTGAGTTTTTCTTCTTTTTTCTTCTTTTTCGCCAGTTCTTTTTGACGTTTTTCGTAGCCGTAATTAGGTGTTGCCAAGGTATGCTTTCAAGTTAAGACTACGATTTTACCCGGCAAGACACTCGGTTCCTTGAGACCCAACTAAAGTAGCCAATGATCGCTGCGCTTAGCGTAAGGTTGACAAAGCCTTTGACAAATCAGCCTGTAAATCTGAAGAGGATTCCAATCCAATTGAAAAACGTACCAAAATGCCCCGCTGCAAATAGCTTGGCCAAGTTGGACGCATGTTGGCAAGCTCATACGGCACGACCAAACTGATCGGGCCACCCCAGCTATAGCCGATTTTGAACAGCTGCAAAGCATTGCAGAAAACATCTACCTGCGCCTGGCTGAACTCAGGTTTAAAAATAACGCTGAACAAGCCAGCTGCACCACCTGCGTCATTGCGACACAGTGTTTGCCAATAAATATGACCAGGGGAATTGAGCAAGGCTGGATGCAACACTTGGGCAAATTCATGGCGTTGCTCACACCAAAGTGCCAACTCACGGGTAGTTTCGTCATGCGCACGGTAACGCAAGGTCATACTGGGCAAAGAGCGCAGCACCAGCTCAGCATCATTCGCACCAACACCTAAACCGAGCCGCATGTGGCAAAGCTTGAGTTTCATGTGCAACGACTCATCCTGCGTGATGACACTTCCCATAAGCACATCACCGCCCCCACTGGGGTATTTGGTCAAAGCATGGATAGAAATATCCACGGACAAGGGCTGTTGTGTACCCGGCACTAGATCAAACGGCTTGAAAGCCAGTCCAGCTCCCCAAGTGTTGTCTAGTGCGCAGTACACCCCTGCAGCCTTACACTGACGGACCTGTTCACACAGATCCGGGAATTCCAGTGTGACAGAGCCTGCGGCCTCCAGCCATACCAACTTGGTGTTGGATGTGATCTTGTCGGCCAAATCGGCAGGATTCATAGGATCAAAATACCTATGCGTGATGCCCCAATGCATTAACTCGCTTTCGGCTAAAGCTTTGGACGGGCCATACGCGTTGTCAGGAATCAAGACCTCGTCTCCCGATTTGAGCAACGCTAAAGCCACGGTAGCAATGGCAGCCAAACCGCTGGGGACCAACAAACATTGTCGCCCCCCCTCCAATACACACAAGCGCTCTTCCAGCATGTAGGTGGTTGGTGTACCGTGCAGGCCGTAGGTGTAAGCGGTTTTGTCCTTCCAATCAAACTCACGCATGGCCGCCACATTTGGAAAGAACACCGTAGAGGCCTTGAAAACCCCAGGTTGTGGCGCAGCAAAACCAGCTGGCGGTTGATACGGATGGTGGATCAGTGAGGTAATTGAGTCAGTCATGAGTTGGAATATCGAAATTCAAACACTCCATTTGGAGAGCAGCTGCTGCGGGCGCAGACTGTCATAACTTTCAAAAGGCTGGTGAATCCAAGGGTTTGTAGGCAAGAAATCCACACAATAATCCGGCAAAAAAGTTGATACGGCTTTGGTCCAGATGACCGCACTGCGTAACTCAGTGATAGGTTGGTAGTTGTTTTTCAACTGCCGGATTACAGCATTGAGCGTGTGACCAGAATCAGCCAAATCATCCACCAGCAGCACTCTGCCAGCGATTTCACCTTTAGGGGTGGTGATGTAATGAGCAATGTCAAGATTACCTTGTACCGTACCGGCTTCCGAGCGATACGAACTAGTGGACATGATCGCCAGCGGTTTGTCGAACACGCGCGAAAGAATGTCTCCTGGACGCATGCCACCCCGCGCCAGACACAAAATATTATCAAACTCCCAACCGGACTGAAAAATCTTGATCGCCAATTTTTCGATCAGATTATGGTATTCGTCATAACTCACATACAAATGCTTGCCGTCTTCTGTCAACATTAGAGTACTCCTGAATGAATAGCTACTAGTGCAGACTTATCAAGCACTAGAGGTCAAATTAGTCAATAACTTTAATCTGCCAAAAAAGGATGGCGCATCATGATGGTGTGATCACGATCAGGACTGGTGGAAATCACATGAATCGGCACGCCTGTGACTTGTTCGATCCGCTGTAAATACAAACGTGCAGCTGTCGGCAATTTATCGTAATGAGTGACACCCACAGTGCTGTCGCTCCAACCCTCAAGTGTTTCATAAATAGGTTTGCAACGCGCAATGTCATCTGCTCCCATCGGCAAAATGTCTGTCACTGCGCCATCAAGTTCATATCCGGTGCAGAGCTTGAGTTCCTGCAAACCGTCGAGCACATCCAGCTTGGTGATACACAAGCCGGTCAGACCATTCACCTGGGCACTTCGTTTGAGCAACGCCGCATCAAACCAGCCACAACGACGACTGCGTCCTGTGGTGACTCCCTTTTCTGCACCAACTGTACTCATGTGCCAACCGGGTGTACCTTGGACTTCCCATTCAAGCTCGGTTGGGAACGGACCGCCGCCAACGCGAGTGCAATAGGCTTTTGTGATACCTAAAATATAGTGCAGCAAATTTGGGCCCACACCAGCACCAGCTGCAGCGTTACCCGCCACACAATTGCTGGATGTCACAAAGGGGTAGGTACCATGATCTACGTCAAGCAGAGTACCTTGTGCTCCCTCAAACAGCAGATTTTCACCCTTAATGTGTGCATCATTAAGCTCGCGTGACACATCGGCCATCATTGGCTTTAGTAATTCCGCATGACGCATGGCTTCGTCATACACAGCCTGAAACTGGACTTCACCGTCAAGCATATAGGGTGCCAGCGTAGGTCCAAAGTCAAACGCTTTAGATCCTAAAAATGTGGTTAAAACATGGTTATGCAGGTCCAACAAACCGTGCAGTTTGCTGGCAAAACGCTCTGGGAACTTGAGGTCTTGCACACGCAAGGCCCGGCGGGCAATTTTATCTTCGTAGGCTGGACCAATACCGCGTCCCGTTGTGCCTATTTTCTCACTTCCACCCTGCTCACGAGCAGCTTCGCGCGCCACATCCAAGGCAGCATGAAATGGCAAAATCAAGGGACAGGCCTCACTGATGCGCAAACGCGAGCGCACATCCACACCCACTTTTTCCAATCCAGCAATTTCTTCAAACAATTTGGCGGCAGATAACACGACACCGTTGCCGATATAGCACTTCACCCCTGGGCGCATGATTCCGCTCGGAATCAGATGCAAGGCTGTTTTCACACCGTTGATCACCAAGGTATGGCCAGCGTTGTGCCCACCCTGAAAGCGAACCACACCTTGCGCACTCTCAGTGAGCCAATCTACCAACTTGCCTTTGCCTTCATCACCCCACTGGGTGCCTACAACGACTACGTTACGACCTTTGATTGCATTCATTTTCTTGCTTCGCTTTGATGTTTCATTAAACCGACTGCACAACCCACTGATCCGCTACCTTGATCAATTCACGGTCACACAAAAATTCGTCCACTTCATTTTCATGCCCTGGCAACACACAAACCACAATCTCGCCACGCGAACGCAATGCAGCTATAGCCGTGTTCAACTGACCATCATCACGCCACGGTGCACGAATGGCTGCTTGTAACGACCTGGGCCTGACAACACGTACCAAGGCCTTCAAATCCAGGCTAAAACCTGCCGCCGGGCGATTGCGACCAAACACTGCACCCACTTGATCGTAACGACCACCACGGACAAGCGCATCACTTGCCCCATGTGCATAAATGGCAAAACGTACGCCTGTGTAGTATGCATAACCACGTGAATCGGCCAAATCAAACGTCAACTTAGCACCTTGCAAATGATCAGCCAAACACTGCAAATTTTGCAGCGACTCATGTACACCAGGCAAGGCCGGAATGACTTTTCTAGCTTCTTTCAAAACCGTTTGGTCACCATACAACCCAACCAAGGCAAGTAGACCTTGACGAACATCTTGGGGGAAATCCTTGGCAAGATTTTTTAGTTCAGCACTATCTTTAGCTGCCAAAGCCGAATGTAACTGGCTCATCTGAAGCTGAGTCAACGAAACACCCGCCAATAAAGCCTTTAGCAACCGTGCATCTGCTAGGTCGATACTAGGATCAGCCAGTTGCGCTGCACGCAAATTATCCAGAGCGAGAGACAAAATTTCGATGTCAGCTTCAAGTCCCGCATGACCATAAATCTCAGCACCAAATTGCATGGGTTCACGAGTAGCATGCGGCGCACTTGGGAGTGTATGAAGCACGGGCCCACAGTAACACAAGCGAGTCACTCCGGCGCGATTTAACAAATGGGCATCGATTCTTGCAACCTGCGGCGTGCTGTCAGCACGCAAGCCCAACATGCGCCCTGATAATTGATCAACAAGTTTGAAAGTTTGAAGATCAAGAGCCTCTCCGGCCCCGGACAACAGAGACTCAAGGTGCTCAAGCAATGGCGGCATAACCAACTCATAGCCATAGCAACGAGCCATGTCCAGCAAGTCTCGACGTAATTCTTCGATGTGCCGTGCTTCAGACGGCAAGACATCGGCAATGTGATCCGGTAGGACCCAAGCAGACATGTGATTTTGGAAGGCTGTTAAAACCGTGATTTTACCGGGCTAAATCGTAGTTTCAGTCAAACAACCGACCAAATCAACACCAACCCAAATAACAAACTAGCCAATCCAAAAAAACGCAGTTGACCATCTGATAATTGCAAAATTTGGACAAATGTCCTCCGCCAAGTAGCTGGTGAAATAAAGGGCATAAACCCTTCGATTACCAGCACCAAAGCCATGGCAGTCCAGAAAGTGGTGCTATCCAAGGATATTCCTGTTTATTTTTTGACAGGCAATAGCGCCCCACCACGCATGGATTTAAAAAACTCAGAGCTGGAAGGATCGAGCACCATGACATCACTTTTTTTATTGAACGCGGCTTTGTAAGCATCCAGACTGCGATAAAACTGGGCAAACTGAGGATCTCGACCAAAAGATTCTGCATATAGTCTGGATGCCTCTGCATCACCTTCACCCTTGATTTTTTGTGCATCGCGGTAAGCATTGGCCACCGTAATTTCCCTCTGACGATCCGCGTCAGCGCGAATTTTTTCACCTTCAGCAGCACCGGTTGAACGCAGTTCATTGGCGACACGTTTTCGCTCTGCTTCCATTCGACGATAGACCGACTCTGTAATGGCATCCACGTAGTCCACTCTGGTGATGCGAACATCAATCACATCCACACCCCAAGGTTTTACACCACGAACCTGTGAAAGAACTTCGTTTTTAACATCATCCATCAGCTGCTCGCGCTTGGCTGAAAGCAACTCTTTTACTGTCCGTTTGTTGATTTCCTCTTGGAACGCATTACGTACCACACGATTGAGTTGGTTGGCACCTTCCGCCTCGGACGTGCCGACGTTGCGTATGTACTCTGTTGGTTCAGAAATGCGCCAACGTACGTACCAGTCAATAACCACACGCTGCTTTTCTGCAGTAAGAACAGGTTCATTATCAGTACTGTCAAGTGTTAATAAGCGTTTATCAATGTAAGACACATTTTGGAAAGGGGGCGGAAGTTTGAAGTTCAAACCTGGCTCAGTAATCACATCCTTAATTTGCCCAAATGCAAAGACTACGCCAAATTGGCGTTGATCCACCACAAATAAGGTAGAACTGGCAATAGCCAGAAAGAAAAGGATGCTTGAAAAAATAAATCCCAGCCGATTCATACTTGGCTCCTATCGGGTTTCGCGGGTACGAGCACGCGCTGCATCGCGTGCACGAACATCAGTAGAGTTAGACGTGTTGTTTAAACCGTCCGAGTTTGGCACAGAGACTGGCGAAACCACCGTTGCAGTCTCAGCGGCAACTTGACTCGTCATCTGGATCAACTTATCAAGAGGCAGGTACAGCAAATTTGAGCCTTGCTTGGAATCGACCATCACCTTGGTAACGCTACTGTAGATTTGCTGCATGGCATCAATGTACATGCGGTCACGTGTAACTTGTGGCGCTTTTTGGTATTCAGTCAACACAGACTTGAAACGCTGGGCATCACCTTGCGCCTGCGCCACAATACGCGATTTGTAAGCATCCGACTCTTCTTTCAAACGGGAGGCGGCTCCAACTGCGCGCGGTATTACATCATTCGCATAGGCCTGTGCTTCATTTTTGGCACGCTCACGCTCTTGACCAGCTTTAAGAACATCGTCAAAAGCAGCCTGAACCTGTTCAGGTGGACGAACACCACCTTGTTGAAGATTAATACCCACCACCTCGATACCCACCTTGTATCGATCCAATATTTTCTGCATCAAAGCACGTACTCTTGGTGCAATCTGATCTCTCTCATCTGACAAGGCACTGTCCATTTTCATTTTGCCAACGACTTCACGCACCGCGGTTTCAGCAGCTTGAACTACCGCACCAGTAGGGTCTTTACTTTCAAACAAATAAGCGCGAGCATCACTCAATCTGTATTGAACTGCAAATTTGATCTCCACAATGTTTTCATCTTCGGTAAGCATGGCTGACTCACGTAACCCTGTTGCCTTTATCACCACGTCACGCCCAACATCCACTGATCGAATTTGTGTCACAAAAATCAGTTCATGACGCTGAACAGGGTACGGCAACCGCCAATTAAAACCAGCACCAACGGTCGAGTGATACTTACCAAATTGTGTAATTACAGCTTGTTGACCTTCTTGCACAATGAAAAATCCTGTGCCAAGCCAGATCAGAAGCGCCACAGCAACCACTAAACCTGCGCCAATGCCAGCACTTTTCATATCTGGTTGAAATCCACCTCCACCTGACCCACTACCACCACTTGGTGGTACACCACGACGGCCCCCGTTTTTTGCATTACCAAACAGACCACCTAATTTACGATTAAAGTCGCGCCAAAGCTCATCTAAATCTGGCGGCCCTTGAGTAGGGTTATGACGTGGACTGCGATCTTCTGGATTGGGTGCTGGAGTCTCATCAGGCCTGATTTCGGGTTTGTCAGCAGAAGGGGATTCGGTAGGCTTGTCATCGTTACGACCCCAACGTGGATCATTAAGATTGAACATTCCACGCAAACGCTGCGGCACTGCAGCTAGGCTAAAAATAGAAAATTGAAGTTTCATCGAATCAGTTCTTGTGTTGACAGGATTGATTGTGCCGAATCACGCACCAGCCTCATGGCTTAAAGGGAAATTATCATCTGCCAAGTTGAGCAATTTTGCCGACTGAACATGATCAACAAGCATTTGACGGATCAAAGACAGTCCTAAACCCTTTTGCGCGCTAATAAACACGCGCGGAGTCTGAATGCCTTCAAGGTCGTACATATCTTGCAGTGCTACAGGCTGCCCATCATCTGAAACAGCATCCAATTTATTGAATATCAAGATTTGAGGAATCTCTGAGGCACCAATTTCAGCAAGCACACGTTGTACTTGGGCAATTTGCTCGACATGATCAGGGCTAGAAAAATCAACGACATGCAACAATAAATCTGCATCCACGGCTTCTTGCAAAGTAGCCTGAAAAGCGTCAACCAACCCATGTGGCAGATCTCGAATAAAACCCACTGTGTCAGACAACGAGACCATCCGTCCGACCTCTCCCAAATAAAGCTGACGGGTGGTGGTATCTAAAGTGGCAAACAATTGATCGGCAGCATAAGCTCGCGCTTTCACCAAGGCATTGAATAGCGTGGACTTGCCTGCATTGGTGTAACCTACCAATGAAATGTTAAAAGCATCGCGACGATCACGTTGACGACGCTGAGTTTGACGTTGACGCTTCACCTTGACCAAGCGCTCTTTAATTCGCTTGATGTTATCGCCAATCATTCGACGATCCAGTTCAATTTGGGTTTCACCTGGACCACCTCGCATGCCAATACCCCCACTTTGTCGCTCCAAATGCGACCATCTCCGCACGAGACGCGTGCTTAAATATTGCAAACGTGCTAATTCAACCTGCAATTTACCTTCATGGCTACGTGCGCGCTGACTGAAAATTTGCAAAATCAACAATGTCCTGTCGTTCACCGGCAGTTCCAGGTGACGTTCAAGATTTCGCTGCTGTGCCGGGCTTAAATTTTGGTCGAACAAAATCTCCTGCACGCCGAGTTGATGCGCAAGCTCTTTGATTTCATCGGCTTTACCTGACCCAATAAAGAGTGCGGCATCAGGAGCACGTCGTTTGCAAGTCATTCTCGCAACCGGATCTAATCCAGCTGTCTGCGCAAGCAAACCCAATTCCTCTAACTTACTGTCAAAATGGGGCAGACCAAAATCTACCCCAACCAGCAAAGTAGGCGTTCTAGAAGATTCAACCAACTGAAGCGGGTTGATCACCCTCAGTGACAGAAAAATTCACTGCGCGACCTGGAACAATGGTTGAAATGGCATGCTTATAGACCATCTGTGTAACGGTGTTGCGTAACAAGACAACATATTGATCAAACGACTCTATTTGGCCTTGAAGTTTGATCCCGTTCACCAGATAAATAGATACTGGCACATGCTCCCGACGCAAAGTGTTCAGGAATGGATCTTGTAAAAGTTGGCCTTTATTGCTCACGATATTCTCCGTGTTCGGGAAATTTAAGAAGAGGTTACGATACCACAGCACATCGTATGAAAATGCATTATTCGCGTAATTTGACTATAAAGTTAGCATAGGTAGAGGAAAAGCCGTCAAAATTACTGTGATTTCTCAACAAATGGATTGGCAGAAGTTTTGAACTCAATCCGAAGTGGAGTGCCCACTAGATCAAATTCCTTCCGAAAACGCCCTTCAAGAAAGCGCCTATAGGCCTCAGTAACATGCTCAAGAGAATTCCCGTGAATCACAATCACAGGCGGATTCATACCACCTTGATGTGCGTAACGTAATTTTGGTCGAAACATTCCTGCTCGCTTGGGACTTTGAAATTGCACAGCTTCAAGCAACAAGCGAGTTAAAACTGGGGTGGACATTTTGCAATTTGCAGCCTTAGAGGCCTGCGCAATAGAGCTCCATAAAGGTCCTAAGCCCTGACGTTTTTGCGCAGAAATCAAGTGCATATTGGCAAATTTTAAAAATGGCAAACGTGTTTCAATTGACCGCTTGACCAGTTCGCGTTGATATTCGTCAACTGCATCCCATTTATTCACAGCCAGAACTACGGCACGACCATTCTCTAAAATATATCCGGCAATATGCGCATCTTGATCTGTCACACCCTGCGTGGCATCAATTAGTAAAAGCACTACATGTGCCGACTCAATAGCCTGCAATGTTTTGACCACCGAGAATTTTTCAATGGCTTCAAAAACCTTGCCGCGCCGCCTGAGCCCTGCAGTATCAATCAGTTCAAATTTTTGACCATTACGCTCAAAAGGCACGGATATGGCATCACGTGTGGTACCCGGTAAATCAAATGCAACCAGTCTCTCTTCGCCTAACCAAACATTAATCAAAGTAGATTTACCGACATTGGGACGACCTGCAACAGCAAGTTTGATCACACCCGCCTGTTCCGCTTCATCTTTCTCTTCGTCAAGCAACTGAAGCGGGGCAAGTGCCAAGTCTATCAATGAACGAATTCCCTGACCATGAGCTGCAGAAATGGGATATACGTCCCCCAAACCCAGCTCATAAAACTCAACCAACTGAACTCCCTCCAGCATTCCTTCTGCTTTATTGGCTACCAGCACACAAGGCTTGCCCAAGCGCCTGAGGTAATTGGCAATATCATGATCTTGCGCAGATACACCTGCCCGCGCATCCACCACAAAAATGACAACATCTGACTCAGCAACTGCTTGGCGTGTTTGCTTAGCCATTTCCATATAAATGCCACTGCTTGCGTCAGGCTCAAAACCACCTGTGTCAATCACTATGTATTCGTGCTTGCCCTGCTTGCCATTGCCATAATGACGATCTCGAGTCAAACCTGCAAAGTCCGCAACAATGGCATCACGCGACTTGGTCAACCGATTGAACAGCGTCGACTTTCCGACGTTGGGACGGCCTACCAGAGCCAAAACAGGTTTCATTAAATAATATCCAAAGTAAAAAAAGAAAATATTTGGCTTTAATCCGGTTGAAATCCGAAAATACCGCCATTACGTGTAACAACCACAAGAGTTTCATCTACAGCCACAGGTGTCACGGCAATCGGTGAGCCATCAGTGACCAATCGAGTCACAAACGAACCATCTGTGCGAGATAACAAGTGCACAAAACCAGACTCATCACCCACCACAACAGAACGGCCAAGCACCAACGGTGCACTAAGTTTGTGATAACGCAATCGGTCTGAGGACCATACTGATTCACCATCAGCACGTCTCCATGCAATCAAACGACCATCCTCTTCAATGCCATAAATCTGAGACTCATCACCTTGCAGCCCTACTGAGCCAGATGCAGATTTTTTCCAATTTACTACTCCACGCGCCGCATCCACACATCCGACTGTCGCTTGAAAAGCTCGTACACAGACCGTATCGGCTTGCCGAGCCACACCAGCAACCAGATCAACCAGTCTCTCAATGTCATTGGTACCACGTGGTGTTGCTATCTGTGCATCCCAAATAACATTGCCATTGAGCGGATTCACTCCAACTAAATGGCCCGAATAGCCTGCAATCAACGTATTACCAACTGCCATCAATACTCCCGGTTGACGGAGAATCAAGGCATCGCCAGGCCTTTGGGTTTGCCAAAGCTTTTGACCTGTCATGGCATCAAAAGCGCTCAAACTCCGATCAGCACCCAAGACAAACACACGCTCACCTGCAACTAACGGGGCAGTAAAGACTTGTGATGTCAGTCGTACATGCCATGGATGTTGACCACCATCAACAACTACCAATTCATTGCTGCGCGTGACCACCGCAGCAAAACGGCCGTCACTACCAACACCCGCAGAAATTGCGGCACCTACGTGCGTCCGCCAAATCTCAACGCCTGTACGGGCATTTAAAGCCACCAAACTTCCATCTGAACTGGCAACTGAAACTGATCCTCCAGCAGCCTTGACTTGCAGAGGGAAATCGACTGTCCCTAATTTAGTAGACCATGCCAAACGTACACTTAACAAAGCAGGATTGGGTCCTAAATCGACTGGTTTGGGAATCTCCGGCCCACTGGCGCAAGCCGAAATCGCCCCGATAAGCAATCCAACGAACGCAAAACGAAAAGATCGGTTCAATAACATATTTGCCTTATCGCTTTACTTCACTGCCACGATGGTAGTCGCAGCTTGGACTTGTGCATCTACACCTAAAGCATTGAGTTTGACTTCAACCAGACGACGATAATCAATATTTGCATTAAACAATTGGTAAGCTTTTTGATATTCAAGCACAGCTTTGTTACGGTTACCTTGAAGCGCAAATAAATCTCCTTTGCGATCAGCAACGAGAGGCTCAAAGCTAGCAGGAAACCGGCCGTCCAGTTGAAGTAAAGCCGCATTAAAATTTTTAACATCCATAAAAACAGCGGCTAACCTCAATTTGGCGACAGCTTGGTATCCCGGATCAGATGATTTTTCAGCTACCCATATCAGGGCATTCTCAGCCGCTTCATGCTTACCCAAAACCACATATTGTTTAGCAACCAGAAGACCAGACTGCTGGGCATAGGTCGTGGATGAAAAGCGATCTTTCATATCGCTAAAAACCCGGTCAATACGTTCAACATCAGACAATTGAATAGCACGATCCATTTCGTCAAAAAGTGCAGCAGCCTGCACCGCTTGATTGCGTTGCCAATATTGGTAAAAATTCCAACTCGCAAAAGCACTCAACACAACAACCAACGCCCAAGTGATGGCATTCCCGTATTGTTTCCAGAAGTGCTTGATTTGATCAAGTTGCTCTTGTTCTTCAAGATCTAAATGATTTGCCATTTGATTATCCAGTTAATCTGCTGATTGTAGGGTTGCTACCCATTCCTTCATTTGGTCACAAGACAATGTCTGTTGGCCTATCGATATGTCGCGTAGAGATTTGATGGTTACCTGTCTATTAGCAATTTCATCTGCTCCGAAGATCAAGGCAAAACGCGCACCACTGTTATCCGCACGTTTAAACTGACTTTTCATGCTCCCCACACCATCGCCTGCACTGGTATGCATTTGAACGCTTAACCCAACCTCTCGTAACCCCTGAATGATCTTGTGCACAAAAGGAAATGCCGTCACCTCCGTCACAATGGCATAGGCATCTAAAATTGGCTCAATATTCTTCAAACCAGCACTCTTAACCAGCTCAAGAACACGATCTACACCTAATGCCCAGCCTACAGCTGGTGCCGGTTTGCCTCCCAATTGCTCAAAAAGATAATCGTAACGCCCCCCTGCGCAGACTGTTCCCTGCGAACCCAATCGATTTGTAGTGAATTCAAAAACAGTTAGGTTGTAATAATCCATACCACGTACCAAACGTGGGTTGATTGTGTAAACAACAGCATTGGCATCCAGGATGGAAGTCAGTGTTTTGAAATGCGCGAGTGATGTTTCACCCAGAAAATCCATCAGCTTTGGCGCTGCTTCAACCAAAGACTGCATGTGGGGATTTTTAGTATCAAGAATGCGTAAAGGGTTACTGTACAACCTCCTCCTTGCATCTTCGTCTAGCAATTCATGATGTTTTTCCAAATAGCCAATCAAGGCTTTGCGATGCTGAAGCCTTTCTGCCGGTTGCCCCAAACTATTCAGTTCAAGACGAACGTCCATCAGGCCAATTTCTTTCCATAATGCATTGACCATTAATATTAATTCGGCATCTACCTCTGCCCCAGAAAAGCCCAGCGCTTCAGCTCCAATTTGATCAAACTGGCGATAGCGCCCCTTTTGAGGACGCTCATGACGAAACATCGGCCCCATGTAATACAAACGCTTACCTCCGTCATAAAGCATGTTGTGTTCAAGCGCTGCACGAACCACACTCGCAGTAGCCTCAGGACGAAGCGTTAACGAATCACCATTGAGACGATCCTCAAAACAGTACATTTCTTTCTCAACAATATCAGTCACTTCACCTAATCCACGAATAAACAATGGGGTTCGTTCAACAATAGGCGTGCGAATATTTCGGTAGGCATAGCGACTCATCAACACGCGAACTTTGGACTCTAACCACTCAACTGTTGCTGAATCAGGTGGAAGCACATCATTCATGCCTTTAACGGCAGTTAATTTCGTAATTTTTTCAGGAATAACTTGATCAATCATGAAATCTCAATTCAAACACGGTTACCCAATGGAATACCAAAGCGTTTTTCAACATAATTTTCAACAATCACTTGAAACTCTTGGGCGATTGAATCTCCCCGAAGTGTCATGCATTTCTCTCCATCAATAAACACAGGGGCAGCAGGAGCTTCGCCAGTCCCAGGTAGACTGATACCAATATCAGCCTGTTTACTCTCACCCGGGCCGTTAACGATACACCCCATCACCGCGACCTTCAAATGTTCAACCCCGGGATACTTCGTTCGCCACTGTGGCATTTGTGTTCGCAAAAACATCTCTATTTGCTGCGTCAACTCTTGAAATGTGGTGCTCGTCGTTCGACCACAACCTGGACAAGCTGTAACACTCGGAACAAAAGACCGTAATTCAAGTGCCTGTAATATTTCTGAAGCAATTACTACCTCCTGGGTCCTGGATTCGCCCGGTTGAGGAGTCAATGAAACGCGTATCGTGTCGCCAATACCATCCTGCAACAATATCGCTAAAGCGGTTGCCGAAGCAACAGCTCCTTTGGTGCCCATACCAGCTTCTGTAAGCCCTAAATGCAACGCATAATCACAGCGCTTTGACAACTCACGATAGACAGAGACCAGATCTTGTACACCACTGACTTTGCATGAGAGAATGATTTGATCAGGATTCATTCCTAACTCAACAGCTTGAGTTGCTGAACTGATCGCCGATGAAATCAAGGCTTCGTACATAACTGACTTGACATCCCACGGATGTATACGTCGGCTGTTTTGATCCATTAAATTGGCCATCAATTCTTGGTCAAGGCTACCCCAGTTAACACCAATCCGAATCGCCTTATCCCATCGAATAGCTGCCTCAATCATCACCGCAAATTGGCGGTCATGTTTATCCCCTTTTCCTACGTTTCCAGGATTAATCCGGTATTTTGACAAGGCTTGCGCACATTCAGGAATTTCAGTTAAGAGTCGATGCCCGTTGTAATGGAAATCACCAATCAAGGGCACATCAATGCCCATTCGATCTAATTGATCACGAATGAGCGGAACCGCCTTTGCTGCTTCATGTGTATTAACCGTAAGTCGCACCATTTCAGATCCAGCCATTGCAAGCTCTTTGACTTGAATGGCCGTTCCAATCACATCAACTGTATCGGTGTTAGTCATAGACTGAACCCGAACCGGTGCACCACCACCGACTGTTACACGACGGCTACCCCAAACCAAACTCGCTTGCCGGGATCGACTGGCAATTGCAAAAGAAGGGCTCACAGGCATTGATAAATCCATTATTTCACCTCAAAACGAGCGACATTATTTTTTGCTACCTGGGCTGTGTCAAATAATTGACCGCGGACCGTCACCACAACCAAATCAGATCTTCCTAGTACAACAGACAATGGCAACTTACCAGAAACTGAAATCTTCTCATTTGTGTTCAGTGTTTTGCGAAGCAGCACAACACCCTGTGCATCTATCACCTCCACCCAACTCGACCCATGGCCTTGCAAATGGAGTATGTTCGGATTATTTGCAGCGACCTCAACTGGCATAGATACAGTTTTAGCAGGTGCCTCTGAACCTGCTAAAACATTTTGCATTTGACCGATAAGAGGAATTGAAGTAGCTGCATCAGGAGTAACTGCTTCCATCAATACATCTGGATCCTTTAACTGTTTTCTCTCAATTGCACTCGCTTGTGAAGGAAAAATTGGCGTAGTTGACTCGGTTTGATCTGTATTAACTGTCCCTACCTTTGGGGTAAAAGAATTAGGTTGTCCCCAAAAAACAATAAAAATCCCACTTGCAATCACGATCATGGCAATGCCAAATGGACGAGTGATCTGAGTAAACAAAGAGTTAGCCGACTTGCTTGCTGCATCATTAAATACAGTATTTAGACCCGACTCATCAGTTTTAATCCGCGGAAGTTCATTGCGGGGCAAAGCGGCGAGAACTGGAGCCACATCAATTTTCAATGCTCTACATACACTTGAAGCCAAAGCCCGTAAAAACACAGTGTCAGACAATAAGTCGTATCGATCAGCTTCTAAAGCCTCAAGCTTTTTGACGGGTATCTTGAGTGATGCAGCCAGCATAGCAATGTGCAACCCTTGGGATTCTCGTGCAGTTCGAATCAATGCACCGGCTCCAGTTGAGCCAGTCTGGATACTCTCAGTCTTAGGTTCATCCATCACACACGTTTATTCGTTAAATGCAGCACGGCGATATAAAGCAGCTTCATTTGATTGTGAAAACCTTTTTTCAAGCTGTGCAGCTAACTGATTCATAGCCTCAGCATTATTTAATCGGTTTTCAACTTTGATCCCTAGCCATAGGGACTCAGAATTTGCCAGCTCACTGTTATTTAATCGTCTAATATAAAACTGCGCACGTACAAAGTCTTTTTTTCGGTAAAGTAAACTGGCTAAGTTGTAACCAGTCACTGGGTTAGCTGCGTCATACTCATATGATTTAAGCAAACTAGCCTCTGCTTCTGAATACATACCAGTCCTGACCTGACAAAGTCCCTGTGCCATCAGGGTTTTAGCACGTGCACCATACATTGGATTTGCTAGTGCCTGCGAAAAAAACTGCAACGACTGTTGGTAAAGCGCTTGCTGACACTTTAACCAGCCCAAATTGTGAAGAACATTTGAATCATTAGGCTTATAAGACAGTGCTTTGTTGAAGCTTTCTTCGGCAAAAGCAAAATCATTAAGCCGCATATAAATCAAACCGCGCATACTGTAGCCATCAGAAAATGTTGGATCAGCAGCAATAGCCTGCTTCAACTCATCGAGAGCAATACTTGTTTTACCTTGCTCAAAATAACCCATTGCCAACTCAATACGAATGCGCGCTCTCTTACGTTCATTCGTTTCATCAGACTCGGTCACGACTTCTGCACGGCCAATAGATGCACCATCTATAGTCGCCTGCGTCGAACATCCAGAACCAAAACCTGCAAAAATACAAACGAACGTCAACAAAAACAACCATCGATGAACATTCTGCAAACTTAAGATGCCTGTAAACCGAATCATTGAAGTGACCTTTTGTGAGTGCTATCTTCGCTGACAACAGGATGAATATGAATGGTCCTTTGACGAGCCATACGATCAGCCACACGTGTTCGGTCTTTGACATCTCCAGCGAGTTGCCCACAAGCAGCGTCGATATCGTCACCCCGTGTTTTGCGTACTGTAGTAATGATGCCAGCATCATTCAAAATACGCGCAAAAGACTGAACACGATCCGGTTTTGAACACAATAAACCTGATGCTGGAAACGGATTAAAAGGTATCAAGTTGAATTTGCACCATGCGCCAGGATGGGCTTTGATCCTTTGGATCAATTGCTGTGCACATGCATCCGTGTCGTTCACTCCATCAAGCATGCAGTATTCAAAAGTGATGAAATCACGTGGCGCAAAAGCCAGATAACGGTGGCATGCAGCGATTAATTGGGACAACGGGTATTTCAAATTAAGAGGAACCAATTGATCCCGTAATGCATCATTTGGTGCATGCAAAGAAACAGCCAAAGCTACAGGACAGTCTTGAGACAGTCGATCCATCATGGGAACAATACCCGAAGTCGACACCGTCACACGACGGCGGGACAAACCATATCCATGATCATCAAGCATCACCTTCAAAGCAGGAACTAATTCACTGTAGTTCTGCAAAGGTTCGCCCATTCCCATCATTACCACATTGGAAATAACACGTTCATCGCGGTGCAGATAATTGCGAAGAAAATGTTCCGCATACCAAAGCTGAGCAACTATCTCCCCGGAAGTCAGATTTCGGCTAAAACCTTGATGACCTGTTGAACAGAAGCGACACCCCACTGCACAACCAGCCTGAGATGAAACGCAAAGTGTTCCACGATCATCTTCTGGAATAAATACGGTCTCTATTACATTGCCGTCACCCACATCAAAAAGCCATTTGATCGTTCCATCAATCGAAATGTGCTGAGAGACAACAGGCATCGCCTTGATGCAAGCCAGTCCCCCTAATTTTTCTCGAAATGACTTGGCCAAGTCACTCATATCTTCGAACTTTTGGACACCTTTTTGATGAATCCAACGAAAGAGCTGAACCGCACGAAAACGTTTTTCACCCAGCCGCTCACAATAAACGGCCAAGCTCTCGAGATCAAAATCGAGCAGGTTGACCGTCATATTGTAATTAACGTGCGTAAACGTTCATGCCGGGGAAGAAGAAGGCAATCTCCACCGCAGCAGTTTCAGGCGCATCAGAACCATGCACCGCATTGGCATCAATACTGTCAGCAAAATCAGCACGAATAGTCCCAGATGCTGCTTTTTTAGGATCTGTAGCACCCATAAGCTCACGGTTCTTAGCAATGGCACTTTCCCCCTTAAGCGCTTGAATCATGACAGGGCCAGAAATCATGAAGTCAACCAAATCCTTGAAGAAAGGACGTTCTTTATGAACTGCGTAAAAAGCTTCGGCTTCGCCGCGTGACAAGTGAACCATTTTGGCAGCCACAATTTTCAGGCCAGCGGCTTCAAAACGTGCATATATCTGGCCAATAACGTTTTTCGCCACGGCATCTGGCTTGATAATTGAAAGAGTGCATTCGATAGTCATAAGTTTTCTCCTAAACAATACATAGACATTTGACACTTTTGTCAAAGCCTTTGATCTTAACCCGAACTGGGCTCACTTTCACCCATATGCATTTACCGGTAGTTGCAAACAGAGGAATAAGTCAAATGATCATCGATTACGACCTGACATACGTCGGCCGCCACTAGAACCCGATCCGCCACCTCGTTTTTTTCCAGCCTCTTCCCGTTGTCGCGAAAAACTATCCACACCAATGTAACCCAATGATGTTTTCATCGGGTCAGGCTGAGCCTGCCCCAGGGATGCAGGTCGAGCGTTAGGACGTTTGCCTCGTATGGGTATGCCAGTGTTACGTGGCCGACGTATGACATTTTCCTTTTTAACATCACCGTCCTGGATGTCTCCTTCACGCACAGACCGATCATTAACCGCGCGCATTAACAAACCAATGTCTGTTGCATCAAGCTCCATCCAAGAACCCCGCCTCAAACCACGTGGTAACACCATGGCTCCATACCGGATGCGAATTAAACGACTCACGGCATGCCCCACAGCTTCGAACATGCGTCGAACCTCACGGTTGCGCCCCTCGGAGATAGTAACTCGATACCAGCAATTAGAACCTTCACCACCACCATCTTCAATCGAACCGAATTGAGCGATACCGTCACCCAACTGAACACCGGATAGTAGTCTCTGTTTTTCATCGGGATTGAGTCCTCCCAAAACGCGCACAGCATACTCACGCTGCAACCCAAACCTGGGGTGCATCAAATTGTTGGCTAATTCTCCTGAACTTGTAAACAGCAACAGTCCCTCCGTATTCAGGTCAAGTCGCCCGACAGATTGCCATTTACCTTGAAAAAGTTTGGGTAACTTACGAAAAACTGTGGGGCGATTTTGCGGATCATCATGCGTTACAACTTCACCAGCTGGCTTGTGATAGGCAATAACGCGTGCTGGCGGAGGATCAATTCGAAAGCGAATGGGCTTACCATTGACCTTAACATGATCTCCAAACTGCACCCGCTGACCAATGTGTGCAGGTTCATTGTTAACAGTAATACGTCCTTCAATAATCAGCTGCTCCATTTCCAGACGCGAACCCATTCCAGCCTGCGCCAGTACTTTGTGCAATTTTGGTGATTCAGGTTGTGGCAACAGAACCCTTTTCAAAGGAATCGCAATATCTATAGACTCCTCGACATCAAACTGACCCGACACAACATCCTCGAAACGGATGGCATCAGAAATAGGCGATACTGACTGCGGGTTATCAGATGAAGTAGTCATGTTTGATCCCCTAATAGGGACACTTGTTGGTTAGCAATATCTGAAGAACTGTCTTCAGACCTTTTAATATCCGATGCCATCGTGGAACGCTGGCTGCCGCTTTGCGGTGCATCAAGACCCCGCTCAGAATCAGCATTCAGAAACACATCAAACGTTTCCAATGCCATTGTTGGTGAATCTAAAAGCGGCAATTGATCCAGAGAGTCGAGTTTCAAATCATCAAGAAAATGTCGGGTTGTTGCAAACAAAGCAGGTCGGCCAACCGTATCACGATGACCGATGACTTCAATCCAACCTCGATCTTCAAGTTGCTTGATTGTCAGCGAATTGACGGTCACACCTCTGATATCTTCAATGTCACCACGTGTCACAGGTTGCCGATAAGCGATGATAGCTAAGGTTTCAAGAGTAGCTCTGGCATACCGTGGTGGTTTTTCCGGATGCAACCGATCCAGATACACCCGCATTTCCGGTCGACTTTGAAAGCGCCAGCCGCTAGACAAAGTTACCAATTCAACTCCACTATTTGACCACTCATTCTGCAAATCTGACAGAAGAACCCGAATCGCATCAGTCGAAATTTCTTCACCCAACAACGTGCGCATATCACTTATCGCCACAGGTTGTTGCGTACAAAGAAGTGCCGTCTCAAGGACGCGCTTGGCATCCAGCGTATTCATGGTTCACCATGTAAAAAGGCACAAAGAAGTGCCAAAGAGATTGGAGTGGTGCCTAAGGGCAAGCAAGTACACCCTCAGTTCTTAGCTGAGCTTAATTTGGTGTTCATCTGCGAAATATGCTGATTGTACTGGAGACCCCAACAATCAAGCGCTTGCGAAAAATCGATGGGCAACTGAGTCGTAAATCTCAACGATTCAGCTGTCACAGGATGTAAAAAAGCCAAATGAAATGCATGTAGCGCCTGACGCTGCATGCCTGCTGCAATCATCCCGCCATAGCTCGAGTCAGCCACCAATGGATGTGACAATGATGCCATATGAACCCTGATTTGATGTGTCCTTCCCGTGTGCAAAGTGCATTTGACTAAGCAACCATGTGCACCATTGGCGAGCAAGTCTACGTCGGTTTGTGCAGTTTTCCCTGTGTGCAAATCGAGGTCGACCACCGCCATACGGAGCCTGTTGCCTGGGTCTCGGCCAATTGGTGCATTTACCTCCCGATGCGGCCCACCTAACCATCTGCCATGGGCCAAAGCTAGATATTGGCGCTTTACATCCCTTGCGGCAATCGCCTTGATCAAGGCATCCATAACACTTCTTTTTCGAGCCACCACCATCAAACCACTGGTGTCTTTATCAAGTCGGTGAACTATTCCGGCACGTGGCAAATTGAAAGCTTGCGAATCAAATCCCAGTAAACCATTCATCAAAGTACCACGCCAGTTACCTGGTGCCGGGTGAACGACCAAGCCTGCAGGCTTGTTGATAACCATCAAATGCTCATCAATATAAACTATATCAAGGCTCATATTTTCAGCCTTGAACGCTTGACTTTGAGGCGTAGGCCTGAGTTCAATGTAACCCAACTCAAAAGCTTTGATTTTTTGGGACGGTTTACGAGCGACTTGACCATTGACACGGACAAACCCCAACTCAACTAATTGCTGCAAGTAGCTTCTGGAAAATTCTGGCACGATGTCCACCAAGGCATGATCAAGTCGCATACCATGCTGAGCCACGGAAAAACTAAACTGGCGAATTTCCGCATCACCTTGTGATTCGACCAAAGGGTCAACATCTTCACCCTCTAGGGCCGCCGATATAATTGTTTTGGTGTTTTCCAAGAAAGCTATTCCTTATGCCAAGTTTTAAATTATCCGTTGTATACGCCTGTGTGTTGGCATGTGGGGCTTTATTAAATGGTTGCTCTTCCACGCCCAAGGACCCCACCACTGGCTGGAGCCCGAATAAAATTTATGCAGAGGCTAAAGACGAGCTCAACACGGGTGCCTATGACAAGGCTGTTCCTTTATTTGAAAAACTTGAAGGTAGAGCAGCAGGTACCCCGCTTGCGCAACAAGCTCAAATAGACAAGGCGTATGCACACTACAAAGCTGGTGAGCCGGCTCTTGCCATTGCAACACTTGATCGATTCATGAAGTTGCATCCTGCAAGCCCAGCTATCGATTACGCCCTGTACCTTAAAGGCATCATCAATTTCAACGATGACTTAGGTATGTTTTCAGGTTTAACGCGACAGGATTTAGCTGAACGTGACCAAAAAGCGGCTAAGGATTCATTTGAATCTTTCAAGGAACTGGTGACTCGGTTTCCCGATTCCCGCTATGCACCAGATGCTTCATCGCGAATGAATTACATCGTCAATTCACTGGCTCAGTCTGAAGTTCACGTTGCACGCTACTATTTTCAACGTGGTGCATATCTGGCAGCCATCAACCGGGCGCAAACTGCCGTTCGTGACTATTCTGGGGTTCCCGCACAAGAGGAAGCGTTGTTCATTATGGTCAAGTCGTACGATGCACTGGGCATGAGTGATTTGCGTGACGACTCGCAACGCATCCTGACGAAAAATTACCCCCAAACCCACTATCTTTCACAGGGCTTCAAATCTAGAAATGATCCCTGGTGGAAGATCTGGTGAATTGATGAAAACCAAGGGTTACCGGCTGAATGCAGCCACAGGTATTCACAAAGGTGACCGGGACTATCAGCAAGACCAGGTGACATTGCTCAGTCATCCACGAGCCAAAGGATGTATCCTGGCAGTATTGGCGGATGGCATGGGTGGCCGTAGTGGGGGGCGAAAAGCTTCTGACCAAGTTATGCTGACGGCTCAACAATTATTTGAACGTTACTCACCCGAAACAGACGACCCCATTGCAACACTTAAGCAACTGGTGTTGGAAGCACATACTGTCATTAAGCTCACGGCCATCTCTTCCGAAGAGGAACCCCATAGCACGGTTGCAACCTATTTGATCAACCCTGGTGGCGATTGTTATTGGGCGCACGCCGGAGACTCTCGTATTTATCATTTTCATGGAAACCAATTAGTCAAACGCACATTGGATCACTCTTATGTTCAAACGCTGGTTAACCGTGGTGAACTGACAGCAGAAGAGGCCAACTTTCACCCGCAATCCAACATTTTGACGGGGTGTCTGGGTACGGATGATGAGCCCAAAATTGATACCCACTTTATTACTCGCATGAAGATAGGAGACTCTCTGATGGCGTGTAGTGATGGGGTTTGGCACTACTTTAATGAAACAGAGCTAGGCTCCGTGCTGCTCTCACTTTCGCCACGTGAGGCCAGCGAGTTTTTAATCGACAAAGCCCGGTCACGAGCCAAAGGAAGCGGGGACAACCTGTCTTTGGTTATCGTCAAGTTTGATCCCTTGCTGAGATGATCCTGTTTTGAAAACTGCAGAGTTGGCACACAAGCCTATGCTTCTAAAATTTTTGTGCTACTCATAGTTTCACTGGGCAGGTAATGGAAGTGGCTTGACCAAGCGCTGATCCTTTTCGTTCAAACTTTTGACTTTATCTGCCTTACGCTGCAGGGATTGCTGAACCTTTTCATCGTAAATTTGTTGTTGTCGAGTAGTTTCGGCAGAAGTGAGGCCATGCGCATCAGATTTATCAACCTCTTTCGACTTTAAATCTGTACGAAGCGCTGAGGATTTTTTTTCAACACTGCGTTGTTGACGATCATTGGCTTCCTGCAAAGCCTGCTGGCGCTCTTTCGCCAATTCTTGTTGTCGTTCAGGCGTGACATTGCTCTCAATGCGGTTGATCTCAGCCACCGCCTTGGTCTGTCGATCCAAATCGTTCAGAATAACTTCCTGACGACGCAACTCATCCATGGCGACACGGCGAACATGGCGGGCTTCGCGCAAACAATCGGTGACAGCAAAACGATCAAAACATACTTGTTG
The DNA here is from genome assembly GCF_019973615.1 of Rhodoferax lithotrophicus. Taxonomy (GTDB): domain Bacteria; phylum Pseudomonadota; class Gammaproteobacteria; order Burkholderiales; family Burkholderiaceae_C; genus Rhodoferax; species Rhodoferax lithotrophicus. The sequence goes on from NZ_AP024238.1 coordinate 2,580,621, forward strand.
AGCTTTTGAAAAATTCGATTCATGTATTGCTCGTTGAGCAGCAATACGCGCTCTTTGCGCTGTCACATCAAAAGTTGTATCCGCTACGTCAGAAGCTTGGGTGGTAAAAGCTATCCACAGGCCCAATTGGACAAGGATACGAAAAAGAGTCATGTCGACAAGCTCGTGTCAACATCTCTGCGGTCAAGCGCCAAAAATTCAGCGGACTGCATTTCATGAATGCGCGACACCGTGCGTACAAATTCATTGGCCATCAAACCCTCCGTATACAGCAGAGGGGCACTCACCTCGGCCGACATGATCAATTTGACCCTGCGATCATAGAGCACGTCAATCAACCAAGTAAAACGCCGCGCCTCGGAGGACATGCGTGGTGCCATTTGCGGTACATTGCTAAGTAATACAGTGTGAAACTGCGTGGCAATTTCCAGATAGTCGTTTTGGGAACGAGGCCCACCACACAAAGCTTTGAAATCAAACCACACCAAACCACCAGCCTTGCGAAGTGCATAAATTTTCCGAGCTTCGATCTGCAGCACTGGATCTTCATCCTGACTTTCAGCCAAACGCTCAAATGCATCTTTCATGGCCGCTTCAGATGTTTCCCCTAATGGGGTGTGATACAACTCCAGCTGTGCCAGAGTTTGGCCGCGATAGTCTGTTCCATTGTCCACATTGATCACATGGAAATGCTTCTTCAATAATGCAATGGCAGGCAAAAATCGGTCGCGATTCAAACCATGGAGGTATAAATCATCAGGCTTGAAATTGGAAGTTGTTACCAAGCCCACACCTTCAGCAAACAAAGCGTTCAGCAAGCGGTTCAAAATCATGGCATCGGTTATATCCGATACATGGAACTCATCAAAACAGATTAATCGGTACTTTTCAGCGATACGCTTGGCCAACCGATCCAGCGGATTGACAGTGCCTTGCAAATTGGCAAGTTCACGGTGAACCTCGCGCATAAACTCATGAAAATGCAAGCGTGTTTTGCGCTTGAGTGGTACCGCGCTGAAAAAACAATCCATCAAAAAACTCTTGCCCCGCCCTACCCCGCCATACATATACACGCCACGCGGTATAGGAGGACGGTTGATCAGCTTTTTGATGACATTGGAACGTTGCTCACGATACTTTGACCATTCTCGCGCGCAGCTCTCCAGAACCTGCACCGCTCGCAACTGCGCTGGGTCAGCACTGTAACCGCGAGCTGCAAGCTCATCCTGGTAGATTTTTCGAACTGTCACAAATACTCACTTACTCTGTTTATAGTAGCTACTAGCGCTTAGTCTATGAGCGCTAGAGGCACTTTTCATATAAATCAGAAATTCAACGTGCGTTTATCAACAGCCAGAGCAGCTTCTTTGGTAGATTCACTCAGGGAGGGATGTGCATGGCAAACACGGGCGATATCCTCGCTGCTGGCACGGAACTCCATAGCCAGCACACACTCAGCAATCAGTTCACTGGCCATTGGGCCAACAATGTGCACACCCAGAATTTCATCAGTTGTGGCATCAGCCAGCATCTTCACCATACCCGTCGTATCACCCAAAGCTCGTGCACGGCCATTGGCCAGGAACGGGAAAGTACCCGACTTATACGCCACGCCATCAGTTTTCAGCTGCTGCTCTGTGCGGCCAACCCAAGCAATCTCGGGGCTGGTGTAAATCACCCATGGGATAGTGTTGAAGTTGACATGCCCATGCTGACCCGCAATACGCTCAGCCACGGCAACACCCTCTTCTTCGGCTTTATGAGCCAGCATCGGGCCACGCACGACATCACCAACTGCCCAGACACCAGGAAGGTTGGTTCGACAATCACCGTCCACCACAATCGCGCCACGCTCATCAACCTTCAGCCCCACGGCTTCAACATTCAGACCAATGGTGTTGGGCACACGACCAATAGACACAATCAGTTTGTCCACTTCAAGTGTTTGGGCTTCACCCTTGGCATTCGTCCAAGCCACATTCACACTCTTTTTGCCAACTTTGATTTCACCAACCTTGACACCCAATTCAATTTTTAAACCTTGCTTGTCAAAAGCTTTTTTGGCTTCTTTGGCAATTTGCTGGTCCACCGCGCCCAAAAAGTCTGGCAAACCTTCCAAAATAGTCACTTCTGCACCTAAACGACGCCACACCGAACCCATTTCAAGGCCAATCACCCCTGAACCAATCAAGCCCAGCTTTTTAGGCACCGAAGTCATGGCCAGTGCGCCCTCATTGGACAAGACCATGGATTCATCAAATGGCGTACCAGGCAAGGCACGGGCATTTGAACCAGTGGCCACAATAATTTGCTGGCCCAGCAGTGTCTCTTCAGAAGTTCCTGCCACCTTGATTTCATAGCCACCATCCACCGCTTTGACAAATGATGCGCGGCCATGGAAGAAGCTCACCTTGTTCTTTTTGAACAAGTACAAGATGCCGTCATTATTTTGTTTAACCACCCCATCCTTGCGTGCCACCATCTTGGCAGCATCCATACTCAGACCTTTGACCTCGATGCCATGATCACCAAAGTGGTGGCTGACTTGCTCAAAATGCTCACTCGATTGAAGCAATGCCTTGCTAGGAATACAGCCGACATTGGTACAGGTTCCACCAGGTGCGGGACCACCCTTGGCATTTTTCCATTCATCCACACAGGCCACATTCTTGCCCAACTGGGCTGCACGAATAGCCGCAATGTAGCCACCCGGGCCACCACCGATCACGATCACGTCAAATTGCTTGCTCATTTTTTACCTCTTAATGACTAGGGGATCAAACGGTCTTATGACCTGCAGTTTGAACCACCCAAAAGAAATTTCCATTCAAAAAAACCCACCAGGGCAGACACACAGGTGGTCTGCCTCGGGTGGGTGCAATCAGCCAACTTAGATGTCAAACAACAAACGAGCCGGATCTTCCAAAGCCTCTTTCATGGCTACCACGCCCAACACGGCTTCACGCCCGTCAATAATGCGGTGGTCATAGCTCAGAGCAAAATAGTTCATGGGACGCACCACTACCTGACCGTTTTCCACCATCGCACGGTCTTTGGTCGCATGTACGCCCAAAATCGCACTTTGTGGCGGGTTAATGATGGGGGTGGACATCATCGAACCGAAAGTACCACCATTGCTGATGGAGAACGTACCACCGGTCATTTCTTCCATACCCAGCTTGCCGTCACGTGCCTTGGCACCAAACTCAGCGATCTTCTTCTCGATGTCAGCAAAACTCATCTGATCTGCATTGCGCAAAATCGGTACCACCAGACCACGCGGAGAACCCACGGCGATACCAATGTCAAAATAACCGTGATAGACGATGTCGTTACCATCCACTGACGCATTAAGAACCGGGAATTTCTTCAAGGCATGCACGGCAGCCTTGACAAAGAAACTCATGAAGCCAAGCTTGACACCGTGCTCCTTTTCAAAACGATCTTGCATCCGCTTGCGCATGTCCATCACAGGGGCCATGTTGATCTCGTTGAACGTGGTCAATATGGCGTTGGTAGACTGCGATTGCAACAGACGCTCGGCCACACGAGCACGTAAACGTGTCATAGGTACACGTTGTTCTGGGCGTCCCGCCAATTGCTCAGCCAAGCGCCCCACAGGCGCTGCTACTTGAGGCAACAATGGGGCTGCAGCCCTTGCCGGAACTGCAGGAGCAGCTACAACTTTAGGTGCAACCACAGCAGCCAGGACATCACCCTTGGTCACGCGACCATCTTTACCAGAACCTGGCACAGATCCAGCTGCCAGGTTGTTATCGGCCATCAATTTGGCCGCAGCAGGCATGGCAACACCAGCCATGCTGTTTCCAGCAGCAGCTGCAACAGACGCAGCCACAACGGGTGCGGCAGCGACTGACGCAGGAGCAGGGGCCGATGCAGCAGCACCAGCGACGGCTTCGGTGTCTATACGAGCAATCAGTTGGTCCGCTGCAACAGTACTGCCATCTGGCTGCACAATTTCAACGATCACACCGGCCGAGGGTGCTGGCACTTCCAGTACCACCTTGTCAGTTTCCACATCAATCAGGATTTCATCCACAGCGACAGCGTCGCCAACCTTTTTCTTCCACTGCAACAAAGTGGCTTCTGCCACAGATTCCGACAGTTGCGGGACTTTGACTTCTACGATTGCCATAAAAATTCTTTCAAAAATAATCTTGAGGGGGTTTGCGGTAGGTAAACCAACCACCGCAAAAGATGCATTCAGTGGGTAGTTTTATTTCGTGAGAACAAAACCCTTGAGCTTGCCAAAAGCACCATCAACCAATGCCTTTTGCTGCTCCTGGTGCAGGTGTGAATAACCCACCGCCGGTGAAGCTGAAGCTGCCCGACCGGAATAACCCAGCTTTTGCCCTTCAAGCATGTTCTCGTGAATGTAGTGTTGCACAAAGAACCAGGCACCCTGGTTTTGTGGCTCGTCTTGTGTCCAAACCACTTCGGTGGCATTGGGGTATTTTTTGAGCTCAGCTGCAAAGGCTTTGTGCGGGAATGGATAGAGCTGCTCCACTCGCAAAATCGCTACATCGTCCAAGCCTTTTTCTTCACGCTTCTTGGACAGGTCATAGAACACCTTGCCAGAACACACAACCACCCGCTTAACCTTCTCAGCCTTGAGTGCCTTGTTATCAGGAATGATCGTCTGGAAGCTGCCTTTAGTGAACTCAGACAAAGGCGATGCGGCATCCTTGTGGCGAAGCAAAGACTTGGGTGTGAAAATTACCAACGGTTTGCGCAGGTTACGCACCATTTGACGACGCAACACGTGGAAGATCTGGCTGGCTGTGGTGGGCTGTACCAATTGCATGTTGGTGTCGGCTGCCAATTGCATAAAGCGCTCCACGCGGGCAGAAGAGTGCTCTGGGCCTTGGCCTTCATAGCCATGCGGAAGCATCATGGTCAAGCCGTTGACACGGCCCCACTTCACTTCACCTGAAGCAATAAACTGGTCAATCACCACTTGGGCACCATTGGCGAAATCGCCAAACTGTGCTTCCCAAATCACCAGGGTGTTGGGATCATTGGAGGCATAACCGTATTCAAAACCAAGCACAGCTTCTTCGGACAAGATGGAGTCAATCACCACAAAGGGTGCCTGATTCTCTGCAACGTTTTGCAACGCTACATAGGTGCCCACATCCCATTTTTCACGGCTTTGATCATGAATGACTGCGTGACGATGGGTAAACGTACCACGACCACAGTCCTCACCAGACAGACGCACGGGGTAACCACTGGCCACCAACGAGGCAAAAGCCATGTGCTCACCCATACCCCAATCCACCGGGATATCGCCGCGGCCCATAGCAGCACGGTCGTCATAGACCTTTTTCACCAGTGGATGTGGATTGACACTGGCCGGAATCGTCGTGATCTTGTCAGCCAAGCGCTTCCACTCAGCCATTGGAATGGAGGTATCTCCCGCATCGGTCCATTTTTTCCCAAGGAAAGGCGTCCAATCCACCGCATATTTGCTCTTGAAATTGGTCAGGACAGGGTCCACCGTATGGCGGCCCGCATCCATGGCGGCACGGTAAGCTTTCACCATGTCATCACCCAAAGTCGCACCCAGACCCTGGGCGGCCAGTTTGTCGGCATACAGTCGGCGGGTACCGGGATGCTGGGCAATCTTTTTGTACATCAGCGGCTGAGTCAGCGCTGGGGTATCTTGTTCGTTATGACCCAGTTTGCGGAAGCAAATAATGTCCAACACCACGTCCTTGCGGAACTCCATGCGGTATTCCAGCGCCCACTGCATGGCCATAACGACGGCCTCGGGATCATCACCATTCACGTGCATCACCGGAGCCTCTACACCCTTGACGATGTCGGTGCAATACAGCGTGGAACGGTAGTCACGTGGGTCAGATGTGGTGAAACCAATCTGGTTGTTAATGATGATGTGTACCGTACCAGCCGTGGTGTAACCACGGGTTTGTGCCAATGCCAAGGTCTCCTGATTAACCCCTTGCCCAGCAAAAGCTGCATCACCATGCACCAGCACGGGCAAGACCTGACGACCCGTTGGATCAGCGCGACGGTCCATACGGGCGCGCACCGAGCCCTCAACGACCGGGTTCACAATTTCAAGATGTGAAGGATTAAACGCCAAACTCAAGTGCACCGGGCCACCAGGGGAGGTTACATCCGAGCTGAAACCCTGATGGTATTTCACATCACCTGCGGGCAAATCTTCCGGAGCTGTATGGTCAAACTCGGCAAACAAATCTGCTGGCATCTTGCCCAATGTGTTCACCAGCACGTTCAGTCGACCACGGTGAGCCATACCGATCACAATTTCTTGCACACCCAAACCACCAGCTTGCTGAATCAATTGATCCATGGCGGCAATAAAACTTTCGCCACCTTCCAATGAAAAACGCTTCTGACCCACATATTTTGTGTGCAAGAAGCGCTCAAGCCCCTCAGAGGCGGTCAGGCGGTCAAGAATGTGTTTTTTCTGATCAGCATTGAAATTCGGCTTGCTGCGCACACTTTCAAGTTTTTGTTGCCACCAGCGTTTTTGCGTCTGATCCGTCAGGTACATGTATTCAGCACCAATGGTGCTGCAATAAGTTTCACGCAAGGCGTTCAACAACTCACGCAAAGGCATCTTGTCTTTGCCAAAGAACGTATTGCTGGTGTCGAACACGATTTCCTGGTCAGCGTCTTTGAACCCATAGAACGAGGGATCGAGCTCAGGAATGTTAGGACGCTCAGTGCGCTTTAATGGATCCAGATCAGCCCAGCTGGCACCAACATTGCGGTAAGCAGCTATGAGCTGCTGTACAGAGGTACGCTTGCGACCCATCTCTGCATCCACACTGGCCACCACAACTTTGGTACCACCCGCCTTGGCACGTTGTGCAAAAGCATCGATGACGGGTTGGTGGGGAACGTCTTTGGCATTGCTGCCGTCCACGGCGGGCACGTGCTGCAAGGCATCAAAGTAATCGCGCCAAGTGTCTGGCACGCTGCCCGGATTGGCTAGGTAGTTTTCGTACATCTCTTCGACGTACGGGGCGTTCCCACCAAAAAGGTAGGTATTCGCCTGGTAGGCTTGATAAACCGTGTTTGTCTCACTCATGTTTCGCTGACTTTCATTTCCCTTGGGGAAACTTTAGCTGGTTAAAGCTGATGGTTGATTAACCTCCCGCGTCACGGCTTGACCGTTTGGCGGATGCGACAGTGGCGTTGGAAGGGCCGATTGCAAAAAGAATTGTGCCATCAGAAAGCAGCACAATTCTTACAAGAAAAATTTAACCTCAAAATTATCTGGCGCTTACCAAATCCTTGATTTGTTGCAAAGCTGCCGGATCATCCATCGTAGTCAAGTCGCCAGGGTCACGACCTTCGCACACGGCAGTGATGGCACGCCGTAAACATTTGCCACTGCGTGTTTTCGGCAACACGGTGACAAAACGCACGCGTGCCGGACGCGCCACAGCACCCAGGTCACGGTCAACCAGTTTGAATATTTCCGCTTCCAGTTTAAGTGCACTGGTTTCGTCTGCCACAAGACTGGCATCCTTAACCACGGCAAACGCCATCGCCACCTGACCTTTCAGCTGATCGGCTACCCCAACCACAGCCACCTCCGCAATGTTCGGATGTGCAGCAATACTCTCTTCAATTTCACGGGTGCCCAAGCGATGCCCCGCCACATTGATCACGTCATCGGTACGTCCGAGAATGAAATAATAGCCATCGGCATCACGTACACCCCAATCAAAAGTGCTGTACACCAGCTTGCCAGGAACACTCTTCCAGTAGGTGTTCACAAAGCGCTCATCATCACGCCACACTGTTTGCATACAACCTGGCGGCAGTGGGCCTTCCACAGCCACCACACCCTTTTGATTCGGACCAGTAAGCTCCTCACCTGTTTGATCGTCCAGCAACTTCACGTCATACCCATAGACCGCTTTGCCGGGCGAGCCAAACTTGCTGACCACTTTTTCCACGCCGTTGCACAGCGCCAAAATGGGCCAGCCAGTTTCCGTTTGCCAGTAGTTGTCAATGATGGGCTTACCCAGGCCATCACTGATCCACTGTGCAGTGGGCTCATCCAATGGTTCGCCCGCCAAGAACAGTGCACGCAGGCTGGACAGATCATATTTGGAGAGCAAGGTCGGATCTTGCTTTTTCAGCACCCGGATGGCAGTGGGTGCACTGAACATCACGGTGACCTTGTATTTTTCGACCAGGCTCCACCAAATTCCGCCATCGGGACGAATTGGCAACCCCTCATACATGATGGTGGCCATCCCTGCAATTAACGGACCATAAATGATGTAACTGTGTCCTACGACCCAGCCAATGTCGCTTGTGGAAAAGTAAGTTTCACCAGCATTACCCGCGTAGATATGTTTCATGCTGGCAGCAAGTGCTACACAATAACCACCAGTGTCCCGTTGTACGCCCTTGGGCTTGCCGGTCGTACCACTGGTATAGAGCGTGTAACTGGGATGGGTGGAGTCCACCCATTCGCATTCGACCACGGTATTGAGATTCTTGTCCCGCAACGGTGCCCACAGTTTGTCACGCCCATCCACCAAGGCCATGGGAACCAGACCACGATCCACCAGCAGCACGGATTCTGGTTTGTATTTGGACAGGTTGATGGCCTCGTCCAACAGAGGTTTGTAGGCCACCGCCTTGCCACCGCGCGAACCTGCATCTGCACTAATGATGACCTTGGGCTCGGCATCTTCAATGCGCGAAGCCAGAGAACCCGAGGCAAAACCGCCAAACACCACCGAATGAATGGCACCGATACGGGTGCAAGCCAGCATGGCAAAGGCAGCCTCGGCAATCATTGGCATGTAAATTAATACGCGATCACCTTTTTGCACCCCCAACTCTTTCAGAACTGCAGCCATACGCTGGACTTCAGCATGCAAGTCACGGTAGGAATACACCTTTTCCTGATTGGTCTCAGTGGACACAAAAATCAATGCAGCCTGATCAGCACGATCTTTCAGGTGACGATCCACAGCGTTGTGGCACAGATTGGTGATACCACCGACAAACCATTTTGCAAAAGGTGGATTGCTGTAATCACATACTTGCTGAGGTTGAACTTTCCAATCCACCAATTGGGCTTGCTCACCCCAAAAACCGTCACGGTCAGTGAGAGAACGTTGATGAAATGCGGCATACGTGGTCATAGGCGGTCTCCAATGTTTATAGATAAACTGAATTCATAATTATGAACGTTGAACTTGCAATACCCTGACTCGGAAAAAATGTCTTCTTCAAAAGAATTCATCCAGAGACATTGGCCAGGGCAATTTTTCACTTAAACCAGTTGAAATAAAATTTTGATAGCAGTCTGCGCTTATCAGACAAGGGCTACATAGCTATTTGATCAAACTCTGCACTATTTTGAAATGTGGATGCTCTGCACTGCGCAACCATTCAAAAATTACCATCTCCGTGGTCATCAATTCGGCACCAGCGCCCGCCAACCGGTCAAATGCGGCATCTCGATTGCGCTCGGTTCGAGAACTGCAGGCATCGGTCACGACCCATACATCAAACTCATCTTCAAGCAAATGCAATGCTGTTTGCAACAAACACACATGTGCTTCGCAACCCGCAATCACGATATTGTTGCGCTCGGTGGGCGTATTGGATGGTTTTTGTAAATGCTTAGGCAAACTGCGCGCATTGCCCACAGGGGCTTTCAGGGGGGGCCGCAACCACTCTCCCAAACCTTCTTCAACACCACTGAATTGCATCTTGGCTAACGTGCGCTGACACAAGGTTCGTAACTCTGGTGGGTTTTCACCCAGTTTGGATGGATTTTGCTCGGTACCCCACACCGGAACCTGTAGTTGTTTGGCTGCTTGTGCCAATATGCTCGCATTGGTCAACACCAACTGAGCTTCAAAAATAGCGGGCATCAATCGGGACTGGTAATCAACCAGAACCAATTGGGAAACTTCAACATCAAGCAACATGACAAGCTTTCGGTAAATGGATCAAATCGGAATAAACCTTAGATTGTCCATCAGGTGAACTGGCATTGGAACAGGCAGAAAATCCACAGACATTGCACAACTTGAACGACTCATCTCATGCCACCACCACGCTTTCAAACATGGGATAAAGCGTATCCACCCATGTATCAACTTCTGCCTCGCTGATCTGCAAAAAGGCCAGGCATTCAGACCCATGACGCAGCCACTCGCGCTGATCCTTGACCCCTTCATGGCGCGCCACCAAATGATCCGCAATGGCGGCAATGGCAACCAGTTGGCGTACGTCCATGGCTACGGCGGCATCATGCAGCACTGAAAAGTCATGGTGCAGTCGCACCGCATGGGCAATGACCTGGGGCAAGCGCCAAGTTCTGGCCACGATGGCCCCGACCACCGCATGATCCGTTCGGTGCGCAGCATTCTCGGTCTGGATAAAGGTGCGATCCTGGCGTGCCATGGCTTCCACCAGGGTGCCACTGTAGCCGCGGATGCCCTGCAGCATCACAGGAATTCCGACATGAAAAAACAAGCCACAGGTCTTGGCCACGTCCACGTCCACGCCATACATTTGCCGGGCAATGTGTGCCATGGCCATGGAGCGACGTGTGGAAGACTCCCAGAAATGCTCGATCAGCGTGGGGTCGATACGAATGGCGTGACGCAGCAAAAAACCGGTTAATAAGGATGCGGTCGGCCGCATACCCAGCATTGATACCGCCTGCGCCACTGAACTCACGGGCTCACGCCGGGCATACAACGGGCTGTTGGCGATGCGAATCAGTGCCGCCGTCATGGCCACATCGCTGGCCGCAATGGCCGCAATGGCCTGTGGATCAGGGTCAGCCTGATTGAGCTCGGCCTGCAACTGCACCAACAATTGCGGGCATGGTGGAATAACAATGTCTTTGACCGGGCCAGCTTCTCTGACGTGATCAAGTTCGCGATTAATGTCCTGGGCATTCATGCATGGGTCTCCTGCCCGTGGATTATTGCTGCAAATATAGCTTCAGCTTTACGCTCTGCGCTCGATCAGATGGCGCTGCACACCAGCCCATTGCACCAAGGAGTTTGAATCAAGTGGTCGAGCAAAGAAATAACCTTGCAACTCTTCACAACCCAGCGCCGTCAGTTGTTGGGCCTGTCCCTGATTTTCAACACCCTCCCCAACCAGACGCAAACCCAGTTCGTGCCCTAGAGCGATTGTGGCACGCACAATGGCCATATCTGCAGGATCGTCCAGCATATCGCGCACAAATGACTGGTCAATCTTGAGCTTGTCAATCGGAAAACGTTTCAAATACGCCAGACTGGAATAGCCTGTACCAAAATCGTCAATAGACAGCATCACCCCCAACTCTTTGATGGCTTGCAAAGTGCCAACCGCCAAGTGCGAGTTGTGCATCAAATGCGACTCCGTGATCTCCAATTCGAGCTGACTTGGTTCACAGCGATATTGCACAATGTAGCTGCGCAGCAAATCTAGCAAACCCGGATCAGCCAACTGCACAGCCGACAGGTTAATGGCCATGACCCAATGGCCGTACCCGGCATCACGCCAAGCAGACCATTGCGCACAAGCCTGTTGCAAAACCCAAGTGCCAATGGGTTTGATCAGCCCGGTTTCTTCCGCTACAGGGATAAACCGGGACGGAGGCACCTGACCCAGCTCAGGGTTGTACCAGCGCAATAACGCTTCCACGCCCACCATCTGGCCAGTTTGTGCATCTATCTTGGGCTGATACAGCAGTGTGAACTCCTGATGCTCCAAGGCCGACTTGAGATGCTGCTCCAGCATTTGACGTTCATGAACGACTTGATCAATCGAGACATCAAACAAACAAGCTGCATCACGGCCACTCGATTTGGCGTTGTACATGGCAGCGTCGGCACGGCGCATCAATTCGTCACGATCCGTACCATCTTGCGGATAGGTGGCGACACCCACACTACATGACACGTTGAGCTCTTGTCCCTCCACCAGATGAACCTGTCTGATTAATGGAATGATGCGCTGTTCGGCTTGTTGGTGGGCCTGGGTTACATCTTTGAGTCCACGCAAAATCACCACAAATTCGTCACCGCCCAAGCGGCTCACCAGGTCTCCGCTACGCACGGCCTGCAACAAGCGTGAAGCCACCGAACGCAACAAGCCATCACCGATGTGATGGCCCAGGGTGTCATTGATGAGTTTGAACCGATCCAGATCGATAAAAAGTACGGCAATACACTCTCCGGTGCGACGTGCCTGGGCCAAAGCCGCATCCAATGTTTCGATACACAAAGAACGGTTGGGCAACTCGGTCAAAACATCATGATGAGCCAAAAATTTAACCCGATCCTCGGCCTTTTTACGGTCAGTGATATCGATACAAATCCCGATGTAATGCGACACCACCTCCTGCCGGGTGGCATCACGTACCGCTGAAATCATTAGTAACGCAGGATAGGTTTGACCACTTCGCGTGGTCAAACGCACCTCTCCCTGCCATTCATTGCGCCGCTCAATGGCTATCGCAATTTCCTGACCAATTTCAAACCCGTTCGCATCTGGGAAACTGGTCAACAGGCTGGAGAGCTGCTCCCCAAGCACTTCATAAAAATCATAAGAAGTAGCCTTGCAGAAGGCTTGATTCACACTGAGTATTTTTTGCTGGGCATCCATGATGATGATGCCCTCTGACGAAGCTTCAAACACCTTGGCCCACAACTGCAAGCGCTGCTCCATAAGTTTGAGCACGTTGATGGGCGTGAAGCTGGTCAGTACTGCGTCCACACCTTGAAACCGAACGCGCCTTGCCGACAACACCGCCCATGACGGTTCAGCTCCACCCAACCAGCGCACCTCGAACTCATCCACCCTGTCATGGTCAGCCAGGCGCTGGAAAAAACGGGCTCGCACACCGGGTTCCAGACCATATCGCCACGGGTCGGCACTGCGCCCCTCCAGCCATGGTTTGGCGGGTTCATTGGCATGCAGCACATGGTGATCAGGAATGGAAGTCACCACCATGGCAATAGGCATGGCTTCCACTAACTCAGTTTGCGCCTGGGCCGCACGCGCACTGGCAGCCAACTCTTGTTGTACCTCCCGATCATGATCCAATTGCGCCAGCATGCCGTTGAATGTGGTGACCAAGTGACCAATCTCATCTTCACTGGCCCAGCGCGCACGTAATGCATAGTTACTGCTTTGACGCACTTTCTCGGCCACACTTGCCAATTGTTTGAGTGGACTAGAAATCTGTCGTGCCACGGTGTACACCAGACTCAAAATCCCCACCAGCAACAACAATGCTGTTCCCAGATGCAACCACATGCGGGCAAACAGCCCATCCACTCGCAGCCTCAACAAGACATCCAACTCACGAGATGTCAATTGCCATGTTTTATCCAAAGTCTGCAGACCTTGCTGATGAACGGCATTAAAGTCTTCCAGATTGATGTGGATGGCATCTTTTTGCGCAGCATCCCGCACCAAACTCAAAATCAACTCAATATGCTTCACCAATTCCTGATTCGCGCCTTCCAGACGTGTTTTCAAGACGGGAGAACCAGCGGTGAATGCCTGCAGGTAATCAGAGCTGATACCTTGCAAAATAGCATCGAGTCGACCGGCAAGAATAAGCAGCGTGGATGCTTGCAAACTGGCCGCTGACGGTGTGCGACTGGCCTGACTCATAGCCACTGCAGCCTCGTTCATCACCTCAAGCAACTCGGGGAATCGCAACACCACCAAAGACATGCTGTAGTAGCTATCCAGATCAGGATCCAGAATCAGGTTGGACTGATTACCTACTGTCGTCAGCAAGGTACGCGCCTGGCTGATCAATTCCTTGCGCCCAGACTCTTCGGAGCTGTTAGGCGACACATAAACTTGCCATGCGCTCGCTACCGACTGGGATATTTCGGTCGTTTTAAGGGTCGCATCGCTGAGCACTCTCTGGGCATCAAACTTATTAAACCGCTCCAAGGTTTGGGCTGATTGGGCTGCATTTCCGATCAGTGCAGGAAAAAGAAAATCGCGTACGCTGTCGCAGTAAGCCACGCCAACGATTTCTTTGCGGGTGAAATCAATGGCCAAGTATTTCTCGTGAACCAAAATTCCAGAAATGTAGATGACCGTGGTCAAATCCAACAAATAAATCAGTGTGAGTTTGCGGCTCACACTCAAGCGCCCCAGCCAGTTGACAAAGGGTTTAAAAAAATGCATCGCTTGCTCTGCGCAACCTACCCAGGGTTGAATTTAAACCGCTGAAGGCACCAAAAAATCCCGGCTGATATGCGCGCCCAAATCGTTCACACGGTCTAAAAACTGCGTCAGATACGCATGCAATCCGGTAGCCAGAATCTCGTCAATACGGCCATATTGCAACTCTGCGCGCAATTTGCCGGCACGGCGCTGTGTTTCACCCGATTGGTCATTCGACACCATTTTCAAATTGCCCACCACTTCGTTCAGACTGGCATGTAAAGAACGCGGCATGTCAGGTCGCAAAATCAGCAACTCAGCCACACGCTCAGGCTTGATCACATCACGGTAGACTTTGCGGTAGACCTCAAAGCCGCTGACACTGCGCAAAATGGCGCTCCAGTGGTAAAAGTCGTATTCCTGATCTTTCACATTGGCGGTACCATAAAAATCACTTTCCACCGCGTGAAATTTCACATCCACCAAGCGGGCGGTGTTGTCAGCCCGCTCCAGAAAAGTACCCAAGCGCATGAAATACAGCGCTTCGTCCATCAGCATGGTGCCCACCGTCACCCCACGTGACAAATGTGAGCGGAACTTGACCCACTCAAAAAACTGGGACGGGTCGGTCTCAAACTCACCAGCCTTAAGCATGCGTTTGACTTCCAGCCAAGTCTGGTTTTGGGTTTCCCACACCTCGGTGGTGAGCGTGCCACGCACAGCACGGGCATTTTCGCGGGCCGCACTCAGGCAAGACACGATGCTGGAAGGATTGCTTTCGTCTTTAACCATGAAGTCCATCACACCTTTAGCCGTGATATCCCCATGCTTCTCTCGGTAGGTGGGCAACAGCTCACTGATGGACAACAAGCCTTGCCAACCTGCCTTTGCAACTGCATCAGACTGCGGCAGCAAAGAAGTTTGGTAATTCACATCAAGTAACCGGGCAGTGTTTTCGGCACGTTCGGTGTAGCGATTCATCCAAAAAAGGTGGTCGGCGGTGCGTGACAACATACTGTATATCCTCGATATTAATAGCGCATAACGCTTATTCCATGAGCCTTATAGCCCGATATTCACTAAATTAATTGCACTTTGCTATTAGCTTTGGCTTTGGCTTTGGCTTGTATTGACATCATCTTCCAGAATCCACGTGTCTTTTGTACCGCCACCCTGTGACGAGTTGACGACAAGTGAACCCTCTTTGAGTGCCACACGGGTCAAACCACCCGGCACCATTTGCACTGATTTGCTGGTCAGCACATAAGGCCGCAAATCAATGTGACGCGGGGCAATACCACTCTCGACAAAGGTAGGGCAACTGGACAGGCTCAGGGTCGGCTGGGCAATGTAGCCACCAGGGTTTGCCTGGACAGCCTTTTTAAAATCCTCCACTTCGGCTTTGGTCGCCGCAGGGCCAACCAACATGCCGTAGCCGCCAGCACCGTGCACCTCTTTGACCACCAAGTCTTTCATATTGGCCAGCACATAACCCAAGTCATCCTTGTTGCGGCACATATAGGTTGGCACGTTGTTCAAAATGGGTTTTTCACCCAGGTAGAACTCAATCATCTTGGGCACATAGGGGTAAATCGACTTGTCATCGGCAACTCCCGTGCCTACGCCATTACAGATGTTGATATGACCCGCCTTGTAAACATCCAGCAATCCCGCACAACCGAGTGTGGAGTTCGGACGAAATACCTTTGGATCCAGAAAATCATCATCTACACGACGATAAATCACGTCTACACGTTGTGGTCCACGGGTGGTGCGCATGTAGCAGAAGTTGTCTTTGACAAACAAATCCTGCCCCTCAACCAGTTCCACACCCATTTGCTGCGCCAGGAACGCATGCTCAAAATAAGCACTGTTGTACATACCGGGTGTGAGCACCACCACGGTCGGCTCAGCGGTTGTTGCCGGGCTGCTTTCACGCAGGGTTTCCAGCAGCAAATCAGGGTAATGCGCAATCGGTGCAACGCGGTGGGCACTGAACAGGTCGGGGAAAAGCCGCATCATCATCTTGCGGTCTTCCAGCATGTAGCTCACCCCGCTGGGCACGCGCAGGTTATCTTCCAGCACGTAGTACTCGCCATTACCCTTGGCATCAGGCGCACGCACGATGTCAATGCCGGAGATTTGCGAGTACACGTTGTTGGGCAAATCCACCCCCATCATTTGTGGTCGGAACTGGGCGTTGTTTTCAATCTGCTCGCGGGGAATCAGACCCGCCTTCAATATCTCCTGGTCATGGTAGACATCATGCAGAAAGCGGTTCAAGGCAGTGACACGCTGCTCCAGACCACGCTCCATGCTGTGCCATTCGTGTGCGGGAATGATGCGCGGAATCAGGTCAAACGGAATCAGGCGCTCGGTACCCGCACCGTCTTCGTCTTTTTCGCCATAGACCGCAAAGGTGATGCCAACACGGCGAAAGATCATCTCGGCCTCTTCACGACGCTTGGCCATCATGTCGCCCGGTTGGCGGGCTAGCCATTCATCGTAGATTTTGTAGTGATCACGAATCTGCTTGCCTCCAGAGAAAAACTCATAGGGCAGTTGGGTGTACATCTCGTCAAATTTCTGCATCATTTTCACTCCTGGGTACAGCTTAGCAAGCTTTGGGCCATCTTCTCTTTTTTCTGATCTTCCGGTTTGCATTTTTCTTGTGTTTTGAAGTTTCATTCTTTTGTAGCCCCCGCTATCACCCCCACCTCTTTCCACCCCCGCCGGGACGGAAAGAGGGGCGAACAGTCCTATTTGGCCGCGTCTTTTAAGAGACGTGCTACCAGGCATCGGCCAACTGGGCGGAATGAAAGCACAAAAATGCTCGCGCCGATAACCCGTTCGTCAACGCTCAATCACACAGGTTTTACATGGCAGGCCTATACCCTCATCGCTGTGTCGTCCGTACAGCTTGAATTTGCAACCCTCGCAACACAAAGCCCAATAGGGCTGTTAGGCACCCTCTCGCCTGGCGGGGTGAGCGGGCTGGGGGAGTGAGGCAAAAGAATCAAGGCACCTGATGATGCCAATACCTGCGCTGCACCTCACGCTCGCAAGTCACCCCCTGGGCTTGCCATGATTGCCAGCGCACCGCACCACAATGAGGCGTATCCACAACAGTGATGTGACGCTCGGCATAGCGCACCAAAACGGGGCTTGCTGGGTGACCGAAGCGGTTTCGGTAGCCCGATTGAACCAGCGCCATACGGGGATGCACCACATCCAGAAACGCGGCACTGCTGGAGGTTTTGCTGCCGTGATGCGGTACCAGCAACACATCAGCCGCCAACGGCGCACCACTGGCCACCAACCGGGTTTCTTGAGTTTGCTCAATATCACCTGCCAACAGTGCGGTTTGTGTCCCGTTGGAAATGCGCAGGGTACAGCTCATGGCATTGGTTTTGCGCACACCGGTGTAATCAGCGGCTTGGGGGTGTAGCACTTCAAAAAACACACCATCCCACTGCCAATGCTGCCCGGCTGCACAGGGCTCGGCGAGTCGTACCTGTTGCAGTTCATGTTCCGGCTCAATGGAACTCAGCAAACGGGCTTGCGGCTGCATCATCAGCACCGCCTGTGCACCACCAGTGTGGTCACTATCCCGGTGACTCAGCACCAACGTATCCAGTCGCACATCCAAAGCCCGCAACAGGGGTACCAGTACACGGTGTCCGGCATCACTTTCACGGCTAAAGCGTGGGCCAGCGTCGTATAACAAAGCATGATGGGCAGTGCGCAGCAACACCGCATTGCCCTGACCAATGTCTGCCGCCAAAAGCTCAAACTGCCCCATCGGGGGGCGGGGAGCCTGCCACAGCAACACCGGCAACAGCAGTGGCACACCCAGCAGCCGCCAACTCATGGGCAAACGCCAAGCCAACAACACCCCGCCCAATACCCCTGCAATGCCGGCCCACACTGGTGCCTGGGCGCTGGCATAGGTTGCCCAAGGCCAGGCGGCCAACTGACTCAAAAATGCCGTAAGCAACGCCACCGACCAAGCCGCAACCTGCCAAAGTGCTGGCCAAAACGTACCCAACAAAGCCAGAGGGGTCACGCACAAAGTGACCCACGGGATCGCCAGCGCATTCGCCAGCAGTCCCACCAAAGAAACCTGACCAAACAACAACAGACTCAAGGGTGTGAGTGCCAGCGTGATCACCCACTGCTCACGCATCAAGGTAACAAATTGGCCTCTAGCACCCGTTTTACCTGCGCTAAAAGCTCCAGAATCTGTAGCAAACAACACACCCACCGCCACAAAACTCAGCCAAAAACCGGCCTGTAACAACGCCCACGGGTCCATCAGAACCACCACAGCGCAAGCCAGTAACCATACCAGTGGCCATGGCCATCGCAAACCCAGCAAACGCAATACACCCACAGTGACCAGCATCAGCACGGTGCGCTGCGCCGGCACCCCCCAGCCACTGAACAAGGCATAAGCCAGCGCCAAAATGATGCCTCCCACCAATGCCGCACTGGGGGCACTCACCCGCAAGCACAGCCAGCTTGAGCGCCGCCACAACCACCCCACCAGCAGTGCGGCACCCCAGGCAAACATGGTCACGTGCAAGCCAGAAATACTCATCAGGTGCGCCACACCGGTGGCACGAAACACATCCCAGTCACTGCGCTCAATGGCGGCCTGATCACCCACGACGAGTGCGGCCAGCAGCCCCGCCACATGGGGGTCATCAGGCACATGGGCATAGATGCGCTCGCGAACCTGGCCGCGTGCCCATTCCACCGGGTAGCGCCATGTAATGCCCAGTAATTCAGGTATCGGATCTTTGGGGCCAGCGCGCACATAGCCGGTAGCTTGAACGCCCTGCTCCCACTGCCAAAGCTCGTAATCAAAGCCGTGAGGGTTGAGCGCCCCGTGCGGTGCTTTCAGGCGAACTGTCATTTGCCAACGCTCTCCCGCCTGCAAGGCTGCGGGTACACGTTGCAGTTCCCCCCGCAATTCGCCTGGGCCATCCCCTTTGGCAAACACACCGCTGTACCAGGCCAGCTCCAGCTTTTGCGGCACGCGCACGGTTTGACCGTCCTGCTGCGCCGTCTGAACCGCCAGGCGAAAACGCAGACCCGCTTCATTGCGCTGCGGCATGGAAGACACCACCCCCGTGATGACCAGGTTACGCCCTTCCAGTTCAGGCATCAGAGTCTGGCGCTCAAAAATCAGGGCGCGCCAACCTGTCAGGCCAAAGAGCAACAGCAGGCCAGCCAGCACCCAAGCACTCATGCGCATCCAGGGTGCAATTTTTTTGATAGCTGCCAGCGCAATTAGAACAAGCGCTACAGCCATAAAAAGCCCATAAGATGAAGCATCCCACAATTGCGGCTGAGCAATCTGCAAACCGGCCCCCAATACCGAGGCCAGCAACACAGGGGGCAGAACATCCAGTCTCATGCCATGAGCAACAAGAATGAAGTCAAGAATTGGCCAAAGTTCAAGGGGGGTGACATGGCATAAATGATAGTCTCGGCAAAAGCTTTTCCTGCTTCAACTGGCCGCTGGAGTTGCGCAAAATCAAACATTGAACAAAGACAAGAAAAAGAATGGCTATTCGGCTTGCGCCAACCCCTGTACATCTTTAAATTCGCCTATATTCATATTCAATAAGCCTAACTCATCAGCATCAGCAACAAGAAATACAAACTGATTCCATTTCTAAATCATCCGTGTTGCTGTTACTGGATGCTTGATCACAAATAGTTTAGAAATGAAATATGAAAGGGGTTACTTATGTCTAGTTTTTCAACCATGACAGTGGCTCGGCGTTTGGCTTTGTTAATTTCTGTTGCCGTGCTGGGAGTCGTCCTGCTAACGACCATCTTTCTGTATTCTGAACGTACCCTGATTTTGAATGAACGTCAAAACGCGGTGCGACAAACGGTCGAAATCGCTCATAACCTGGTGACGCACTATCAGCAACTGGCCACCACCGGAAAAATGTCAGAGACTGAGGCGCAACAGCTTGCCAAAGATACGATCCGACAACTGCGCTACGGCGGTGACGAATACTTCTGGATCAATGACATGAACAACACCATGGTGTTGCACCCCATCAAGCCAGAAATGGAGGGGAAAAACCTGATGGATATCCAAGATCCCACTGGTTTGCATCTGTTTTCCGAGTTTGTCCGCACCGTTAAAACCAGCGGCAGCGGTTTTGTGAACTACATGTGGTCCAAACCCGGAAGTACGGAACCGGTACCCAAAGTTTCCTACGTCAAAGGTTTTGCGCCCTGGGGCTGGGTCATTGGCTCAGGTGTGTATGTGGATACGGTCAATGCCACCGTGTTTAATCGGGCCATCGGCATTGCCCTGGGAACGGCCTTCTTGATTGGTATCTTGCTAGCCCTTGGCGTGTACATTTCCCGCAGCATCCTCAACCAACTCGGTTGTGAACCCAACGAAGCCGCTGTCATCACACAACAACTGGCCGAGGGAAATCTGGCTATCAATATCTCACTCAAAAATCCGGGACAGGCCAGCTTGCTGGCCTCCATCGCACTGATGCGTGACAGATTTGCAAAAATTGTTGGCGAGGTACGTCACGGCAGTGAAAGCGTCGCCACCGCCAGCATTGAGATCGCCCAAGGCAACCAGGACTTGAGCAGCCGCACCGAAAACCAGGCCAGCGCCCTGGAGCAAACCGCCGCCAGCATGGAAGAGTTGTCCTCCACCGTCAAACAAAACGCCGACAACGCCCGCCAGGCCAACCAGCTGGCCATGAATGCCAGCAGCGTCGCCGTGCAAGGTGGTGAAGTCGTGTCCCAGGTGGTGCACACCATGAAAGGCATCAATGAGGCCAGCCGCAAGATCAGCGACATCATCAGCGTCATAGACGGCATTGCCTTCCAGACCAACATCCTGGCGCTGAATGCCGCCGTGGAAGCCGCCCGTGCCGGTGAGCAAGGCCGTGGCTTTGCCGTAGTGGCCTCCGAGGTGCGCTCACTGGCCGGGCGCAGTGCCGAAGCCGCCAAGGAAATCAAGGCCTTGATCAACACCAGTGTCGAGCGGGTTGAACAAGGCACCACGCTGGTGGATCAGGCGGGCACCACCATGCAGGAAGTGGTCAACAGCATTCGCCGGGTGACCGACATCATGGGCGAAATCAGCGCGGCCAGCAACGAGCAAAGCCAGGGGGTCAGCCAGGTGGGTGAAGCGGTCACCCAAATGGATCAGGTGACCCAGCAGAATGCGGCGCTGGTGGAGGAAATGGCTGCCGCAGCCAGCAGCCTGAAATCCCAGGCGCAGGAATTGGTACAAACCGTGGCGGTGTTCAAGCTGGGCACCGGTGATGTGACCCACACGGTGGTGCCCACGGCGGCCGTGCGCGCACACCCACCCAAGGTCAGCCATTTCAAAGGGCCGGATCGCCGGGCCAGCGGCACCCCCAAGGGGGCTGCAGCCCGTGGCCACAGCGCACCTTCCAGCCGCCCAGCCCCGGCCAAAGCCCCCAGCGCAGCACCGTCCCCTTTGGCAGCACCGGCCCCCAAGCCAGCCCCTAAACCTGCGACTCAGGCCAGTGGCAGTAATGATGGGGATTGGGAGACGTTTTAAGGACATGTCACGCTCATGATCGCTCTATAAATCAGAGCTTCTAGACCTTACCAAACAAGGGCTAGAGAGAAAACCAATGTCATAAATTGAATTCCTAAGCGCCTTGTGAGCATCCTGATCCGGGTCACAATCATGGCGATCTGTGGACACTATCTCATTTTCAGAAAGCTTCAACAACATGACCCCATCATTGACAAGTTGGCATCGCATTGGCTTGGGTGCCAAACTGGCTCTCAGCAACTTTGTTTTAGTTGCCGCGGTGTTGACCTTGGGTGTGCTGGCCATTGGCTACTCCATCTCACAAACGATTGAGAACCGCGCCACCACCGAAGTAGCGGACAAAACCCAAATGCTCATCAACCTGATTGAGGGAACCGACCGCGATCTGAGAGTACGCACCAACGCCTTAGCCAAAGCCTTTCAAGGCAACCTCAAAGGCACGTTTGAGATGTTCCCTGCCAGCATCGACATCAAAGGTCAGGCCACCCCTACCTTGAAGCTGGATGGCAAAACCGTCAACCTTGACTTTACGTTGGTTGACCACTTCACAGACATGACCGGGGCCGTGGCCACCGTGTTTGCCAAGTCAGGCGACAATTTTGTACGTATCACCACCTCCCTCAAAAACGAGAAGGGAGAACGCGCCATCGGCACCTTGCTCGACCGCGCCCACCCCGGATACAAAGCCACGATGGCGGGGGTCAGCTTTACAGGCCTTGCCACGCTGTTTGGTCGTCAGTACATGACGCAATACAACCCGATCAAAGATGCACAAGGGCGCATCGTAGGATTAAGCTTTATCGGACTGGATTTTTCTGACTACCTCGCCGCCCTCAAGGATTCGGTGCGAGGTCTGAAAATTGGCCAGACGGGCTATTTTTACGTGCTCAACGCCAAGCCAGGTGACAAACTCGGTGAGCTCATCATCCACCCCGCCAGTGAAGGCAAAAACCTGTTGGCGACCAAAGATGCCAACGGTCGCGAATTCATCAAGGATATTCTGGCGCAAAAGAACGGTCAGATCCGCTACCCATGGATCAACCCGGCGTTGGGCGAGACCGTTCCACGAGAAAAAGTGGTGGCCTTTGCGTATCTTAAAAACTGGGATTGGGTCGTTGCTGGCGGCACGTATGTGGATGAATACACCGTTGAAATTAACCGCTTGCGCAACATGTATGCCATCGCTGGCTTGCTGATTGTGCTGGTCATCACAGGCATCTGGCTGCTGTTGATTCGGCGCATGGTGGTGCGTCCCATGGGTATGGTCACCGCCGCTGCTGAAAAAATTGCCCAAGGCGACTTGAGCACCACATTGGTGACAGATCGCCAGGACGAAGTCGGCCATTTGATTTTGGCCATGGGCAAAATGGAAACCGTACTTAACCAGTTTCAATTAGCACAAGCCGAGATGGCTCACCAGCATAACGCTGGAAACATTGACCATGTGATGCCTGCCGTGAGCCTGCCAGGTGCATATGGCGAAATGGCGCAAAGCATCAATACGCTGGTGCAATCACACATTGAAGTGAAGATGAAAGTGGTGGATGTGGTCACTGGTTACGCAGAAGGGCGACTCGACATCGCCATGGCGCGCCTGCCCGGCCAAAGAGCGCGTATCAGCGAAGCAGTTGATAAAGTGCAATATGCATTGCAACAAGCCAGCACCGCAGCACGTTTTAATGCCCGAGTCAAAACCGCGCTGGATAACGTCAGCTTGCCGGTGCGTATTGCGGATGTCGATGGCACGGTGATCTACATCAACCACGCCTTGCAAACCACCCTGCGGCAAAATGCAGCGGGTTTCCGTCGACAAATTCCTGGCTTTGATACTGAAAAAGTGGTTGGCGGCAGCATAGGTATGTTTTACGCTGAACCACAGGCGGCAGTGACACGCTTGCGCAATTTGACGACTGTCGCCCATTCGCGCCTGAATCTGGGGGGACGCTTGTATGACCTCACCACAACGCCGGTGAACACTGCTGAAGGTGAACGCTTGGGCACAGTGGGTCAGTGGCAAGATGTCACAGAACAACTCCGCGCCGAGGAAGACATTGACAAAGCGGTTCAAGCCGCCGCGTGTGGTGACTTGAGTGGCCGTTTGAGCCTGGAAGGTAAAAACGGTTTTTTTGCCAACCTCTCCAATGGCATGAACCAGTTGCTGGATACCAGCGAAGGCGTCATGACCGACGTGGCCGATGCCCTGAGTGCCTTGGCAAAGGGCGACTTGACCCACCGTATCCGCCGGGACTATCAAGGCCTGTTTGGCAAGGTCAAAGACAGTGTGAACACTTCCAGCGATAACCTGACACGTGTCATGGAAGAGGTTCGTGCCGCTGCCGATGCCCTTACAGGTGCTGCCAATCAGGTGTCAGCCACAGCCCAAGCGCTCAGCCAGGCTGCCAGTGAGCAGGCATCAAGTGTGGAACAAACCACGTCCAGCATCAGCCTGATGTCGGCCAGCATCAACCAAAACAGCGACAACGCACGTATCACCAATGGCATGGCCACCAAAGCCAGCACCGAGGCCAGTGATGGTGGCCATGCAGTCAGCCAAACTGTAGTGGCCATGAAGCAAATTGCAGCCAAGATTGGTATTGTGGATGACATCGCCTACCAAACCAATCTGCTCGCCTTGAATGCGGCCATCGAGGCTGCTCGCGCTGGCGAGCATGGCAAAGGCTTTGCCGTTGTGGCAGCAGAAGTACGAAAGCTGGCCGAACGTAGTCAGGAGGCTGCCAAAGAAATTGGTGAGCTGGCAAGCCAAAGCGTCACCACCGCCGAGCGTGCTGGCAAGTTGCTTGATGAAATCGTACCCAGCATCCAGAAAACCTCAGAATTAGTGCAAGAAATTACCGCCGCATCCAGTGAACAAAGCGGCTCCATCACCCACATTGGTGGAGCCATGGATCAGCTAAGCAAGGCCACCCAGCAAAACGCCAGTGCATCAGAAGAACTGGCGGCCACCAGCGAAGAATTGTCTGGTCAAGCCGAACAGCTTCAACAGTCTGTGGCGTTTTTCAAAACTGGGGATAGCCGTCATGCCGTGAATGTCCGCCACTCACGTTTGACAACGCCATCGCGACTGGCTCCGCCTAGAGTGGTTGGATGATTGGCCATTGGTTTGCAGTGCCAATTCAAGGTTCGTACAAAGAATTGGCCTCCTACAATGACGGCATTTTTTCACACATTTTGAATGTGATTTCGTAAAAGTCCATATGTCATTCAGTCCACTCACATGTATGCGCCGAACCTTTGTTTTGATCTTGGCGGCATGGGCCAGTGGTCAGACTATGGCTCAAACCGTTCAGCCTTTTCGTCTGGGTGTTGCGCCACACACAAGCGCCCGTGTGATCCTTGAGATGTACCAACCCCTTCGCCTTCATCTTGAACAAGCCTTGGGCAAGCCCGTAGAAGTGGTTACAGCCCCGGACTTTACGGAATTTGCGCGACGCATGATGCACCTGGACTACGACCTGGCGATCACCACAGGCCACCAGGCACGCCTTGCCCAAACAGATGCAGGATACACACCACTGATCACCTACATTGCTGATTTCAGGGCCGTGACCTTGGTAGCCGGCGATAGCAAGGTGAAACAGATTAGCGACCTCAAAGGCAAACAGGTGCTGGGTTTGTCATCCACCTCACTGGTCACGTTATGGGGTCAACATTGGCTTAAAAGTAATGGCTTGAGCCAACCGCTGCGCTATATCAGTGCCTCTGACAGTGTGGCGCATCTGATTCTTGAGAATCAGGCTGCTGCTGGATTTGCGTCCTTGGCCAACTACCAAAGTCTGCCGCGGGAACTGCAATCCAAACTGCGTTTTTTGGCCATCAGCGAGCCGATGGCTGGACGTGTGTACATGCTCAACCCACAACAACTGGCACTCAAAAGCACACTCGACAGTGCCTTGCAGAATTTTGCGCAAAGCGACTCGGGCAAAAGCTACTTTGTCAAATACAAGCTTGATGGTTATCGCATGCTCAAACCCAAAGAACTGGAAGCCATGGACCCCTTTGCAGCTGAAGTGCGTCAAACCCTGAAATGAAGCACCTGTTTCAAAGTGTGCGCACCCGCTTGCTGCTGGTAGCCTTGGCGGTTGAAGCGGTGATGCTGACAGTTTTGGTAAGTAACAGCTTGCGCTTGATGAACACCTACATGACGGCGCAACTTGAAGATCATGCCAATCAAATCACCCCCATTCTGACTGCCGCACTGGTAGCGCCACTGGCACAGCGTGACTACGCCACCGTGCAGTCGGTGCTTGATGAAAGCCGCAAAGGCAGTGGCCAAGGTATCCGCTACCTGGCCGTCAGCAATGTTCAAGGTGTACGCATGGCCAGCAGCGGAATTGAAGACCATGTTTCGCTGCCTCAGCCAGACACCAGTATCAACAACGTTGGTCATGACACTGACAGCTCCTACGACGTTCAAAAACCAATCGTCATGTTTGGTCAAAAGTTGGGGGTCTTGCATTTTGGACTGGACCTGTCGCCCATTTTTTTGGCCCAAAACACCTTAAGGAATCAAGGCTTGCTGATTGCCTTGATTGAATTGCTGCTGTCCTTTCTCGTATTAACTGCTCTGGTGTGGTGGTTGACCCGCCATTTGATTGACCTGACACGTGCCAGCCAAGAAGTAGCCATGGGTAACCTGAGTCCGGCCCCCATCAAGGAAGGCCACGACGAATTGGGCCAACTCGGGGCAGCGTTTAATGCCATGTCGCGTGCGGTGAACGAACGTGTGGCCGAACTGGTGGCGGCACGTCAAACCGCAGAACTGGCCAATCTGGCCAAAAGCCGCTTCTTGGCCACCATGAGCCATGAAATCAGAACACCCATGAATGGCATTCTGGGTATGGCACAGCTTCTGCTTGAGCCCAAACTCTCTGAACATGAGCGTCTGGACTATGCCCGCACCGTCTTGAACTCGGGTCAATCCCTATTGAGCCTGCTCAACGACATTCTGGACATGTCCAAAATTGAGGCCAACAAACTTCAGCTTGAACAAAGTATCTTTGAGCCGGCCCAGCTGCTGCATGAATCACAGTTGCTCTTTGAAAGTGTGGCTCTTCAGAAAAACCTGACCCTGACACACGACTGGAGCGGGCCTGTCAACGCTCGCTACCGTGGTGATGTATACCGGTTGCGCCAAATGTTATCCAATCTGGTGGGCAATGCGATCAAATTCACCCATCAGGGCCACATACACATTCAAGGCAGCGAACTGCACCGTTTGGAAGATGTTGCGGTGCTGAAAATTTCGGTCAAAGACAGCGGCATAGGCATGACAAGCGAGCAAGTTGCCCGTATCTTCCAACCCTTCGTCCAAGCGGACAACAGCACCACAAGGGAATACGGTGGCAGCGGTTTGGGCTTATCCATTGTGAGCCACTTGGCCACCTTGATGGGGGGTCAGGTGGGCGTGGAAAGTACCCCTGGACTGGGTAGCCTTTTTTGGTTTCAGGTGAGTGTGCAGTGTCCATCAGCGGCAGATGAATATGACCCCGGTAAACAACACCGCATAGAGGGTAAACCACCCACACTCAAGGGCTCGCCCCAGACCACCCCATCAACGGTAGAAGTCATGCTGGTGGAAGACAATCCCGTCAATCGCATGGTGGTAGAAACTTTTCTCAAACAATTTAAGCTGCACGTAACAACCGCTGAAAACGGCCAACAGGCACTTGATCTCATCACCCAGGGGGCCCAGCCCGCACTGATTCTGATGGATCTCCAAATGCCGGTGATGGATGGCTACATCGCCACCGAAAAAATCAGGGCCTGGGAGCGTGCCAACGCGCGTCCGCGTCTTCCCATCATGGCCCTGACTGCCAATGCGTTTCAAGAAGATCGTGAACGTTGTCTTTCGGTGGGTATGGATGCCTTTATCACCAAACCGATAGCCAAAGCAGACTTGCTCAAAGCACTCGCACCCTGGCTACCCAAGCAGCCTGACAGCGCCACCCCAATGAACCAGGTCCAGAACATTCCGCAACTACCTGGATTGGAGCCAGACTGGCCGAAAGTAAGCCAGTTACACGCCAAGTTGTCCAACATGTTGAAGCACCATCAATTTGATGCACTCGACTGCTTTGAACAGCTTGTGACCTTGACGAGTCACACACCACTGGCACAGCAGGTGAAAACCATCGGCCCTTTGATTCATAACTTGCAATTTGAACAAGCGCTGGCCCTGCTGAGTCAACTACCCACGACCGCCTCACATACAAGCCAAAGCGACACATGAATACCTTCATCAAAGCGCCCAAACCACGTATTCTGGCCATTGACGACACCCCAGCCAACCTGTTCACATTAGGTGCTTCACTCAAAAAAGACTTCGACCTGCAATTGGCTACCTCGGGTGCAGAAGGGCTTAGGCTGGCCATACAAGAGCCACCGGAACTGATTTTGCTCGACATCATGATGCCTGAAATGGACGGGTTTGAAACCTGCAAACGCTTCAAGGCCGAGCCAAGCCTGAAAGACATTCCGGTGATTTTCATCACCGCATTGGCGACTGTCGACGCTGAAATCAAAGGTCTTTCGTTCGGTGCACTGGACTACATCACCAAGCCGATTCAGGTTGAGACCGCACGGCAACGCATTCGCAACCTGCTCGACCGTGAACACTACCGGCAACAAGCGCAAATCAAAAGCCAGCAACTGGAAACCAAACTCACCGAGCTGAAACAGGCACAAGCTCAACTGAAGCTTGCGGCAAGCGTTTTTTCATCTGCACGTGAAGGCATTTTTATCACCGACACACATGGCATCATCGTTGAAGTGAATCAGGCTTTTGAACGCATCACTGGTTATGGCCGCGCAGAAGTTGTGGGGCAATCGCCAATGATGCTTAATTCTGGGAAACAAACCCCGGATTTTTACGCTGACATGTGGAAACAACTGGCCACCAAGGAACATTGGTATGGCGAGCTCTGGAATCTCCGTAAAGGGGGCCAGCTGTATGCAGAAATGCTCAATATCTCTTCGGTGCGTGACGCTCAAGGCCAGATCCAAAACTATGTGGCACTGTTCTCCGACATCACGGTACAGAAAGAACACGAACAAGAGCTGGATCACATTGCCCACTACGACATGCTCACAGGTTTGCCCAACCGGGTCTTGCTTGCTGATCGCCTGCGCCAAGGCATGACACAGACCCTTCGGCGCGGCCAGCACCTGGCCGTGGTGTTCCTCGACCTGGATGGTTTCAAAACCGTCAACGACAACTTTGGTCACGGGGTCGGAGACCAACTGCTGAGCATACTGGCCAACCGCATGAAACTGGCGCTACGTGAAGGTGACACGCTTGCACGCACCGGTGGTGACGAATTTATTGCCGTACTGATGGATCTGGAAAACACAACCACCAGTGACTCCCTGTTGCTGCGTTTGCTGCAAGCGGCCGCCATGCCATTTGATCAGGATGGCTCACACCTGCAAGTATCGGCAAGCATTGGTGTGAGTTTTTACCCCCAGGAAAGCGACATAGATGCGGATCAGCTGATCCGCCAGGCCGATCAGGCGATGTACCAGGCCAAACTGGCTGGTAAAAACCGTTTCCACGTGTTTGATGCGGTACAAGACAGTGGTCTGCGTACACACCATGAAAGCCTGAAACGTATTGGGCAAGCCCTGAAAAACAACGAGCTGGCGCTGTACTACCAGCCTAAAGTGGATATGCGCAGCGGTAAAGTGATTGGTCTGGAAGCCCTGATCCGTTGGCAACACCCTGAGCTTGGCCTGCAGGCACCGGCCCTGTTCTTGCCGGTGATCGAAGATCATCCGCTGGCTGTAGAGGTAGGTGAATGGGTGATTGAAACCACTCTCAGCCAAATCGAGCAATGGCAGTCCGCAGGTTTGGACATCCCTGTCAGTGTGAATGTGGGTGCACGCCAATTGCAGCAACCGGTGTTTGTGGATCGGTTGCGTACCCTGCTGGAAAACCACCCTTTGGTGAAACCCGGCATGCTCTCACTGGAAGTGCTTGAAACCAGTGCCTTGGAAAACATGACGATGGTGAGCCATGTCATCGAACAATGCCGTCAGATGGGGGTGACTTTTGCGCTGGACGATTTTGGTACCGGCTATTCGTCACTCACTTATCTAAAGCGGCTTCCCGTGACCACTTTAAAAATTGACCAGAGTTTTGTGCGCGATATGCTGGTTGATGCTGATGATCTGGCCATTTTGCAAGGTGTGATCGGGCTTGCCCAGGCATTTGACCGGGAGGCTATTGCTGAAGGTGTCGAAACCACTGAACACGGCGTACGCCTGCTGGCCATGGGATGTTATCTGGCCCAAGGCTACGGTATTGCGCGCCCCATGCCTGCACATCACGTTCCAGACTGGATCAAACACTGGCAATGTGATGCCGCATGGGTGTATCCAACCCACTGAGGTTCAAGCACCTCGTGGCTCGTCGGGTCCATTCCGTGCCTCTTGCGCACCTTCATGAAACTAGAGCAGCCTGACCTTACTCAGGTCAGGCTGCTCTAGCCAGGCGGCAAATTCGTCAGCAAGTTGGTGACAGGCACTCACGGCAGCGTTCCAGGCATTCATGCGGGCAATCAAATCAGCGCCATAGTGCATAAAGTCACCCCGATCAGGCAGCTTGCCATTGGGCAGGGTTTTGACCCAATCCGGGTTCGGAGCCAGCAACACCATGATGTCCAAAAATGGCGTACTGCCGTGGCGCCACGACAGATGTTTATCCAGCCAGCCCGGCACCACGCTACGCTGGAAATGCGGGTACAGCACCAAGCCAGCGGTGTGATCGGATGCCCTGGCATCTTTTATATGATTTTGCTCTGTAGCGATTATGGAATAAGCCTGAGTAGCTCTTGAATCAAGAGCATTCTGAACACCGGCATAGTCCAGGTGCAAGTGGTAATCGGTCACCCCGCCATCCCAATACGCACCCGCTGGCGCATCGGCAATGTCATGCACCGCCTGGAGCACAAAAGGAATGGAGCAACTGGCTTGTAATGCGGCCTGAAAATTTGCCTCGGTCAGGGCCACCTGTTGCGTCGGGTAATCATGCGCAACAAAAGGCAAATCGGGCAAACCTGTGCCTGGACCGCTGGAAAACACCACCCGCTCCAGCCACGGCCCCAAGGCCCGGCGCGCCAGTAAATTGCTGAGAAACGCGCCCACATAACCCAGCGCGGTCAACCCATGACGTTCACGTGAGAGCAAGCCGCGTCCATGCGAGGTCAGTACATGCAAGGCGTAACGCGGATGCTGCAACACCTCTGCCAACCGTCCGTCATAAAACGCCTGCAAATTCGCACCAAACAGAGCGCTCACACGTGAAGCTGGTGGACGTTTCTCACCCGGCAGCAAGTCGTAATGCTGACCAATGTACTCACGCTCCAGCCGCTCAAAAGCCGCAACCGGATCATTCAAACAAGCGCTAGCCATGCGCCAGGCACCAATGGAGGCCCCGACCAAATGCACGGCTTGACTGGATTGTGGCAACCACTGGCCAAAAATAAAGCGATCCAGCGGCCCCAGAATCAGCCCTTTGGGGCCACCAGCTGCGGCAGCCATCGTGCTGACATCCTGTGGACGCAAGCCGTACCGCCCCAGGTGCGCCATAGCCTTGGGGCCCGCGTAAATCTGCAGCGCCTTCATTTCAGTAGACAAGGTCCGCAAAACGGCTGCCAGGCACTTGTTTGGACCAATCAATCGGGTCCTGCTGGAGAACCATGTCAATGTCTACCCCTAAGACTTCAGCCACTGGCGACGGAAAGCTCACCGCCAACGCCTTGGCATCCAGGCCCGCTTGTTTGGCCCGGGCACGCCAAATGGCCAAATGCAGCACACCGGCCATGGGCTCATAGGCATCGTTGTCAAACGGTGCATGCGCAAATTGCAAAGCATTCACCATCACTTGCGGGAAATGCCAAAGAGAGGCCAATCCGGCGCTGACCTGGGTATAACCAAAACCCAGTGCCTGGATTTCAACCCGTTCGCGCCGGAGATCCAATGGGGAACAGACCACATCCAGCTCCACCGCTTGGGGTATGGCCAGACGCATCGACAGTTCACCGATGGCGTGAATCAAACCACAGGTTGTGGCCGCTTGTTGATTCAAACGCAGCAAACCTGCCAAAGAGCGCGACACCCGGGCCGTGTCCTGACTGTAGGCCCAGAATTTGGGCAACAACAAGCCAGGCACGGTTTTGAATGAAGCCTGACTGGCCGCTTGGCTCACCATGGCATGCACCTGCCCCAAACGCAGCACCACCAGCGCTTCAGCCACACTGTGAATCTGCCCGGCCAGCTTGAACATGGGCGCATTGGCGGCCTGTAACAAGCGGGTCGTCAGCGCCGGGTCATGGCCCAGGAGCAGGTCAATACGACGCAAATCCTGCCGCGACCCAACCAGCTCACTCATCAGCAAAGCCATCACTTTCGGCACGCTCGGCATGACAAAACGCTGGTTCAGCAACGTGGCCAGTTCCATGGTGCGTTAACTCCCCAAGCCTTTGAGTTTGGCGAATGCAGAGGACATGGCGGTCGATGGTGGCGCACTCTGCGCCTGGCGCGTACCCTGCCCGGCATAACCCGCCCCACCCGAGCGGCCACGCTGCGGTGTATTGGCCGCCTGAAAATGGTTGTCGCCCACATTGCGTGCGGGTGCGGCCCCCAGCTTCATGGTCAAGGCAATACGTTTACGCGCCACATCCACCTCCACCACCTGCACTTTGACAATATCGCCGGTCTTGACGACTTCACGCGCATCCGTCACAAATTTGTGGCTGAGCTGGCTCACGTGCACCAGCCCATCCTGATGCACCCCCAGGTCAATAAAGGCACCAAAAGCGGCCACGTTGCTGACCGTGCCCTCCAGCACCATGCCTTCTTTCAGGTCGCGGATGTCGTCCACGCCGTCGTTAAACCGCGCCACCTTGAAGTCCGGGCGCGGGTCGCGGCCGGGTTTTTCCAGCTCACCCAGAATGTCCTTGACGGTGATGACCCCAAACTTTTCGTTGGCAAACAGCTCTGGGCGCAGGGTTTTGAGCATGTCGGCACGGCCCATCAACTCCGCCACCGGTTTGCCGGTTTTGGCAATGATTTGCTCCACCACCGGGTAGGTTTCCGGGTGTACGCCGGTCATGTCCAGCGGGTTGGAACCACCGCGAATACGCAGGAAGCCAGCGCTTTGCTCAAACGCCTTCGGCCCCAGGCCGGTAACCTTGAGCAAGTCCTGGCGGCTGGCAAAGGCCCCGTTGGCCTCGCGCCAGCGCACCACCGCCTTGGCCACACTGCCGGACAGGCCCGAGACGCGGCTGAGCAGTGGCACACTGGCCATGTTCAAGTCAACCCCAACCGAGTTCACGCAGTCTTCCACCACCGCTTCCAGGGTTTTGGCCAGCTCACTCTGGTTCACATCGTGCTGGTACTGGCCCACACCGATGCTCTTGGGGTCAATCTTGACCAGCTCGGCCAGTGGGTCTTGCAGGCGGCGGGCAATGCTGGCGGCACCACGCAGGCTCACGTCCACGTCGGGCATCTCTTGGCTGGCGAATTCGCTGGCCGAGTAGACGGACGCACCGGCTTCCGAGACCACTACTTTTTCAATAGCTGCTTGCGCTTGTCCTGACTGCGCTACAGCCTGTTTTGCCATTAATTTAATGAGATCAGCGGCAAGTTTGTCAGTCTCGCGGCTGGCCGTGCCATTGCCAATGGCGATCAGGTTCACGCCATGTTTTTGGCACAGTGCCCCCAGAATGTGCAGCGAGCCGTCCCAGTCTTTGCGCGGCTCGTGCGGGTAAACCGTGCTGGTATCCACCAGCTTGCCGGTGGCATCGACCACCGCCACTTTCACACCGGTACGAATGCCGGGGTCTAGCCCCAGCACCACACGCGGCCCGGCCGGGGCGGCCAGCAGCAGGTCGCGCAGGTTGTCGGCAAACACCTTGATGGCCACCCCTTCCGCGGCTTCACGCAGGCGGGCAAACAGGTCACGTTCGGTGGACAGGCTCAGTTTGACACGCCAGGTCCAGGCGATGCATTTGCGGATCAAATCATCTGCAGGACGGCTCTGATGGCTCCAGCCCAACTGGAGTGCGATACGCGCCTCGGCCAGGGAAACCGCCGCAGGTGCTTTTGTTTTTGTAGCTGCTTGCGCTTGATTATCAAGGGCTAGAGGCTTGTTTTGCGCTGATTTTTCGGGTACCAAAGGGGCTTCTGGCAAAACCAGCTTGGCCTCCAGAATTTCCAGGCTGCGGCCACGAAACACGGCCAGCGCCCGGTGCGAAGGCACGCGGCCAATGGGCTCGTCATAGTCAAAATAATCGCGGAATTTGGCCACATCGGGGTCAGTCTCGTTTTTGCCCTCGACCAGTTTGGATTGCAGCAGACCCTGCTCCCACAGCCATTCACGCAGGTTTTGTACCAGTGCGGGTGTTTCGGCCCAGCGCTCACTCAGCAGATCGCGCACACCGTCCAGCACGGCTGGCACGGTTGAAAAATCAGGCTGCTTGTCTTCCCCCTCCACCACTGGGCGCATCGGTATCACATAAGCCAAGGCTTCATCAGCGGGCACCAGCATGGGGTTGGCCAACAAGGCATCCGCCAGCGGCTCGAGCCCGGCCTCACGGGCCAGCTGGCCTTTGGTGCGGCGTTTTAATTTGAACGGCAGGTACAGGTCTTCCAGCTCCTGCTTGGTCGCTGCCGCATGCAGCGCGGCCAGCAGTTGCGGCGTGAGCTTGCCTTGTTCGTCAATGGCTTTGATCACGGTTTGCAAACGGTCGCGCAGCTCGCGCAGGTAACTCAGGCGGGCCTCAAGCTCGCGCAGTTGGATGTCGTCCAGGCCACCGGTGACCTCTTTGCGGTAGCGGGCAATAAACGGCACGGTGGCACCACCGTCCAGCAACTCCACAGCGGCGGCTACCTGACGGTCTTGAACCCGGATTTCTTGCGCAATTTGCGCGATGATTTTGTGCATAAGTCAATAAACAGCCAGTTTTCAACTGGCTCAAGGGTCAAAACAAAGGACTGAGTTTGCCATAATCATCGGCGTGACACATCTGCCAGAAACCATTCAAACCCTTCTGCAGGCCGCCCGTTTACCGGCCCTGCCGCAAGCCCTGATCAAACTGATGGCCCTGTGCCAGTCTGATGATGCGGGCATGGCTGAATTGGCCGAAGTCATTGCCACCGACGCAGCATTGAGCAGCCGACTACTCAAAGTGGCCCACAGTGCGGCTTACCACCGGGGGGATGGACAACTTAACCTGCTGCAAGCGGCCAACACGCTGGGCACGGACATGATCAAGGTGCTGGCCATTTCCGAATCGGTGATTCAGACCCTGGCCGCGTTTGGTTCGCCCGGCAACATGGATTTGCGCCCGTTCTGGAAACACAGCCTGACCGCAGCCATGCTGGCCAGGGCGCTCGCCCAGCAGCAGGACTACCCGGCTGCGGACGATGCCTACTTGGCCGGGTTGTTACACGACGTGGGCCGTCTGGCTTTGATGAACTGCTCACCTCTAACCTGCCAAGGCCATTTTTTAACTTCGGATGATCAAACGCTTTGTGCCACCGAGCAGCAAGAGCTTGGTTTTACACATGCACAGGTCGGTGCCTGGCTGATCAATCAGTGGCATCTGTCGGCGGAAGTAGCCGAGGCCGTGCTGCACCACCATGAACCAGTCAGTCAGCTCAGTGGATCAAGTCCCTTGGTACGCATCCTGAGTTTGACGCACCAGTTGCAGCAATGGGTGCCCGCAAACTCTGAAGATCTGCCTGAGATGGACACGGGTGGCGCACTGGATGGTGAAACCATGCAGCAATTGCTTGAAGATGCCAGCCACCAGGTCTTGCGCACCGCACATGACCTGGGAATAGATATTTCCGAGCCGATCGCCTCTCCGGTGCAAGCACCATACATCGCCAACCCGGCACAACAGCAGCTGGCACAAGAAGTACAAACCCGTAGCCTATTCAATGAAATGAGTCAACAATTGGCCCAGCACAACTCTGTGGTCACGCTGCTGACAGCGGTGCGCGAACACGCGGCCTTGTTGCTCGGACTGGATGACACACTGGTGATGCTGCTGGGTGAAGACAGCCACTCATTGGCGTGTGTATCGGTCTCGGCCAAGCACTTTAATCTGGCCGTCTTGTCTGTTGACAGCCGCCAACACCCGGTGTTGATGCACTGCCTGCAGCAGAAAACCCTTTCGGTATCCGATGACCAAACCGCAGGCAATACCGAAATTTGCCGCTTGCTCTCCACGCAGCATGTGGTGGCGGTGCCTTTGTTAACCGCCAAGCAGGTTCTGGGATTGTTGGTGTCTGCCGTGTCAGACACACAGTTGGCCCAGTTGCAAAGCCAAACCCGGTTTCTCCAGGCTTTTGGGCTACATGCCGGATCAGCCCTGTCGCGCCATCTGCAATCCGTGCAGGCACTTGACGCACAGATTGCCAACCTCAAGCGCGAGCAGTTGATCAACGCACGCCAGCTGGCTCATGAGGTGCAAAACCCGTTGAGCATCATCCAGAATTATTTGAGCCTGATGGATGAAAAAATTCCAGCAACACAGCCGGAACGTGCTGAGTTGTCCGTGATCAGCGGTGAGGTTCAACGTGTTGGTCACATCATTGAGCAATTCACCCTGAGCGCAGATGCGCTGGTGCTGGAGCCCATTGATATGGCACGGGTGGTTCGCGAACTGGTACTTTTATTACAAGCCAGCCGATTTTTTCCGGCAGACATCAAGCTTCAATGCGAATGGCCTGCCAGCACCCATCAGGTAATGGGATCGGCCGACATGGTGAAACAGATTTTGATCAATCTGATCAAAAACGCCCGTGAAAGCATGCCTGACGGGGGCCATATCGTGGTCAGTGGCGGTGCCATGATCAAACAGGCTGACAAACCGTTCATTCAAATCTGCGTCAGTGACACTGGACCTGGCTTGGATGCCCAGCAACAAAGCCGGATGTTTCACCCCGTGACCAGTGACAAACATGGCCCTAACCGTGGCCTGGGCCTGAGCGTGGTGCAACAATTGGTGCAAAAAATGCAGGGGCAGATACGCTACCGCAGCAGCCCTCAGGGCGTGAGTTTTGAAGTTTTGCTGCCCGCCGTACACGGCTGACAACACATCCCGTCACGGGAACACACCCAAGAAAGGCTGAGGTTTTGACCTTCCCCCAACACATCCAGCCAAGCCAAGCCAGGATTTTGATCGTCGACGATCACCCACTGGTACTCAGTGGCCTGGCAAACATCCTGGCCGGTAGGGGGTACATCATCGAAACCGCAGATTGTGGACTGGAGGCCGTTCGCCTGCTCAATACCAGCCTGTTTGATCTGGTATTGCTAGACCTGTTACTGCCAGACATCAGCGGACTGGAGGTGATGGACTACATGCACGAACACCATATGGATGTCTGTGTGGTGGTGATCAGCGGCAGCGCCAACATTGACAATGCCATTGGTGCCCTGCACCGCGGTGCATTTGATTTTTTGCGAAAAACCTTTCCCAAGGAAGAGCTGCTTAAAACGGTTGACCATGCCCTGCGTCAACGCTGGCTGGCACAAGACAACCAACGACTGAATCAACAACTGCAGGCTTCTGAAAAAATTCACCGCTACCTGCTGGATAGTTCCCCTGACATCATCTACACCCTGGATGAGCAAGGCCACCTGACCTATGTGAATGACCGTATCCTGCCCTTGCTGGGTTGGAGGGCACAAGAGTTGATTGGCCAACACTACACGCAGCTGATTCATCCCAGTGACCTCAGGCGTGCCGAATACGCACTGCGCCAGAGCACCGAAAAACTCCAAACCACACGCAATGTGGAACTGCGCATGCAGTCACGCCATGCAGACAGCAGCATGCGGTTGTTCAGCCATGAATTGATGCGTATGACACTGCCACTCAAGGCCGACGACAGCCCCAACACATCACCGCGCTGGGGCACCTATGGCATCGCGCACGATCTGACCGAGCACCAGCGCATTGACGCCCTGGTGGCACACCAGGCCTACCATGACATCCTGACCGGCCTGCCCAACCGTGCCCTGTTCAAGGATCGACTGACTCTGGCCTTGCTCAACGCACAGCGCCACCACGACATGCTGGCGGTGATGGTGCTTGACATTGACCGTTTTAAATTGGTCAATGATTCCCTGGGCCATGATCTGGGCGATATCTTGCTGGTAGAAATTACCCACCGACTCAAGGCCGCCCTGCGCGGCAGTGACACCTTGTCACGCCTGGGTGGTGATGAATTCACCGTGCTGCTGACCGAACTGACCACATCGCAAGACGCAACCCAACTTGCCAACCAGTGCCAAGCCTGTCTGCGCCAACCCATTACCCTGAACAACCAGGTGATTCATGTGTCAGCCAGCCTGGGCATCGCCCTGTACCCGGAACACGGCGACACGGCCGACGAGCTGCTCAAACACGCCGACGTGGCCATGTACCACCAAAAAGCCAACGGCAAAGACGGTGTGGTGATGTTTGACACACCCATGCTCCAAATGGGTGCTGAGCACATGATGCTGGAGCATGAGCTGCACCTGGCACTGACCCATGGTGAGCTGGAAATGTATTACCAGCCGCAAGTGGATGCACAAACCCGGCAAATCACGGGTACAGAGGCCTTGATGCGCTGGAACCACCCTTTGCGCGGCTTGCTGGGTGCCGGAGAATTTTTACCCCTGGCCGAAGAAACCGGCCTGATCATCCCCATGACCGACTGGCTGCTGCAGGCCGTCTGCAAAGACCTGAAAGCCTTCAACCAGGTCGGTAAACAGACGCTGCGGATGTCCATCAACCTGCCTCCACAATATCTGGATCGCGGCAATTTTGTTGAAAAACTGCAGGACGTACTGCGGCGCCATGGACTGTCTGCCGCTCAATTTGAGGTGGAGGTCACAGAAAACATTTGTATCCGTAATCCCTTGAACGCTATTGAACAGCTCCATACACTTCGCCGACTCGGGGTACGTATAGCCATTGATGACTTTGGCACCGGTTATTCTTCACTGTCCTACCTGCACAAGTTACCTTTGGACACCCTGAAAATTGACCGCTCATTTGTCATGGCAATTCATGCCGATGACAGCATCTCACCCGTGGTCATGGCCATCATTTCGGTGGCCAAAGGCCTGAATCTGCACTTGGTTGCCGAAGGTGTTGAAACCGAAACCCAGCTGCGCACCTTGGCACAAGCGGGTTGCCACACCATTCAGGGTTTTTATTTCTTCAAACCGATGCCCAAACAGGCTCTGCTGTTGACATTGCAAAAAAATTGACTCAGGTAGCACGCCATGCGGCTTTGAGCGACTGCCCCAACTCGGGTTTGTGGGCAAACGGGTCACCCGGATGACGACCTTGCATGAGGTCCTCCCTCCGTCAAATTCAGCTCAGGCCTGGCGCAGCATTTCTATGTGGGCAATACCGTCTTCGGTATAAGGTTGACCCACTTCCACAAAGCCATGTCGTGCATAAAACCCCACCAGATGCGCCTGGGCACCGATACGAATGGCTTGTGGCCCCCAGACCTGAGCAATCGCCAGCACAGCCTGCTCCATCAACGCATGGCCCAACCCGCTCCCTCTGCAACTGCTGCGAGTAAGCACGCGGCCAATGCTGGCTTCGGCAAACTTGGCTCCGGGTGCCAGGCAACGGGCATAGGCTTGCAGCTCACTGCGTTGGACACCCAACAAATGCATGGCTTCGCGGTCATGCCCATCCATGTCCTGGTAAATACATTGCTGTTCCACCACAAACACCTCACTGCGCAGGCGCAGCAACTCATACAACTCGAAACTACGCAAGTCGTTAAAAGCCATCAGCCGCCACACCGGGGCCTGGTTGACTTCTTTGTTGTGTAAACCACCGATCGACCAAAGTTTGAATGTCATACGCTGACCTCCGTATCAAATGAAGAGATTCGGCTCATCATAAGGGGAAGCTGCCAACGTCTCAACCAAGCACTGGCTTGCCGTCCCTGAGCATTTTCCAACGTCAGAGTTGGACCAACTGTTTACCGAAATTCTTGCCTTTAAGCAAGCCCAGAAAGGCCTCAGGTGCGGACTCAATCCCATGGGCCACACTCTCACGGGCACGCAACTGGCCACTGGCCACCAGAGCACCGAGTTCTTTCAGGGCTTCTGGCCAGACCTCCATGTGTTCGCTGACGATGAAACCCTCCACTTTCAGGCGGTTAATCAGGATCAGCGCCGGGTTGGCCATGGGCAACGGCTCGCCGTTGTAACCCGCAATCATGCCGCACACGGCCATGCGGCCAAAGGCATTCATGCGGCTCAGCACGGCATCCAGCACGATGCCACCCACATTTTCAAAATAACCGTCAATGCCATTTGGGCAGGCCGCCTTGAGCGCCTTGGACAGTGACAGCGCCGTGGGGTGTACCTTGTAGTCAATACAGGCATCAAAGCCCAACTCGTCCACCGCGTAAGCGCATTTGTCGGGTCCGCCAGCAATACCCACCACGCGGCAACCACGCGCCTTGGCCAATGCACCAAAAGCACTGCCCACAGCACCGGTGGCGGCACTCACCACCAGGGTTTCACCAGCTTGAGGGGCGATGATCTTCACCAGGCCGTACCAGGCGGTCACACCCGGCATGCCGACGGCACCCAGGTAGGCACTCAAAGGAATGTGGGTGGTGTCGACCTTGCGCAATGCGCCGGGTTCGCCCGCATTGACCACGCTGTACTGCTGCCAGCCGCCCATGCCAACCACCTTGTCGCCGGGGGCAAATTTGGGGTGGCGGCTTTCCACCACCTCACCCACGGTGCCGCCGATCATGACTTCGCCCAAAGGTTGGGCGGCCGCGTAACTTTTGTTGTCGTTCATGCGGCCACGCATGTAAGGGTCCAGGCTCAGGTAGTGGTGGCGCACCAACACCTGGCCATCCGTCAGTGCCGGGGTTTCCACAGTGATGCACTTGAAGTTGCTGGCTACGGCTTCACCAACAGGGCGGTTGTCAAGCAGGATCTGGGTGTTGAACGGCATGTGAATTTCTCCAAAAAATACTATATTTTTAATAGCTGTTTGCGCTTTAAATATAAGCACCAGAGGCCAATCTCTTATATAAAAATCACATTTTGCATGCGGTTTCTTCAGGCATCGTTCTGCAGGGACGGACTGTTGAAGTCATGCACTTTTTTACCCCCCACAGGCAAACGTTTGATGGTCTTGAAGGTTCCTGTGGCATGGGCACAGGCTTTGCCATGCTCATCAAACACCGTGCCCTCGGTAAACACCAGGGTGGCGGTGCGGTGCAACACCTTGCCCAGTGCGATCAGGGGGCCGTGTGATGGGCGCATGAAACTGGTTTTCATCTCGACGGTGACCACACCAGCGTGTTCCAGATCAGAGCGCGCCGCCATGGCCATGGTCACGTCCAGCAGCGTCATGACCGCGCCGCCGTGTGTCACACCATACGAATTTAAATGCTCGGGTTTGGCGGTGTAGTGGATTTCAGACTGTCCACCCGAAAACACGGTCAGCACAAAACCCAGATGGGCAATAAAAGGGTTGGTCTTGCCAAAATCGGTGGTCGGAAGCGTGAAGGTGGATGTCATACTCAGCCCCCGACCAAGGCGCTGACACCACCATCCACCGCCAGGACCTGACCGGTGATGTGTTTGCCAGCCGCACTGGCCAGCAGCAGCGTGATGCCTTTGAGGTCTTCATCGTCCCCCAGTCGTTTGAGGGGGGCCAGTGCCGCCAGACGCTCTTCACCCAATGCGGCCAGCGTGCCCGCCGTCATTTTGCTGGGAAAAAACCCCGGACAAATGGCGTTGACATTGATGCCGTACTGTCCCCATTCACAGGCCAGCGCACGGGTGAAGTTGATCACCGCACCCTTGCTGGTGTTGTAGGCCAGGGTATTCAACCCCACCGGGTTACCGCCCAGCCCGGCGATGGAGGCCACATTGATGATGCGCCCGCCACGCTCGA
The DNA here is from genome assembly GCF_019973615.1 of Rhodoferax lithotrophicus. Lineage (GTDB taxonomy): Bacteria > Pseudomonadota > Gammaproteobacteria > Burkholderiales > Burkholderiaceae_C > Rhodoferax > Rhodoferax lithotrophicus. The sequence goes on from NZ_AP024238.1 coordinate 2,622,372, forward strand.
TCATGCTGTGTTTACCCACCAGTTGGCTGAGCAAAAAATAGCCACGCACGTTCAGGTTCATCACCTTGTCCCAGGCGGCCACCGAGTGATCTTGCGCCGGTGCGCCCCAGGTGGCTCCGGCGTTGTTGATCAAAATGTCAATGTCACCCATGCGGTGCAGTGTCTCGGTGACCAGCTTTTGAATGTCGGCTTCAACCGCGCAGTCTGCCGCGACCCAGCGAGCATCTATACCCGCGTCTTGTAATGTGGCGCAAGCCTGTTCGAGTTCATCGGCCTTGCGTGCGCAGAGCATGACACGAGCACCAGCCTCACCCAAGGCCTGCGCCATTTGTAAGCCCAACCCGCGCGAGCCGCCGGTGATCAGGGCATTTTTGCCGCGCAAGTCAAAAAGTTGCTGGATAGTACGGGTCATGGCCAAAGTTTCCTGTGTTTCAAAAATAGAACTGAACAATTTTGCAGGAACACCTGTACTGCAAAACCCAAGCCTGTCACTGAGGCGATAGGTGAATCCACCCCACCAGTCAAGCCGTCAGTCGGCAATCCTGACCACTACCCGGCCTCGCACTTGGCCAGCCATCAACGCCGCCGCTTGAGCCACGCAGTCTTGCAACGAAACCTCCATCACCATACGCTCCAGCAAGGCGGGATCAAGATCACGCGCCAGGCGATCCCAGGCACGCTGACGCTTGCTCAAGGGGGCCATGACCGAATCAACTCCGATCAAGCTGACTCCACGCAAGATGAAAGGCATGACGGTGGTGGGCAAGTCCATGCCTTGAGCCAAACCACAGGCAGCCACCACACCGCCATAACGGGTTTGTGCCAAGGCATTGGCCAGCGTGTGGGAACCCACCGCATCCACCACACCGGCCCAGCGCTCTTTTTGAAAGGGTTTGCCGGGCGCTGACAAGGTGGCCCGATCCACCACGCTGCTGGCCCCCAGGGTTTTCAGGTAGTCTTCTTCGCTGGCTTTGCCAGTGGCTGCCACCACCTGGTAGCCGAGCTTGGACAACAAGGCAATCGCCACACTGCCCACACCACCCGTGGCACCGGTCACCAGCACCTCACCGCTGCCAGGCTTGACACCATGGTCCTCCAGTGCCAACACACAGAGCATGGCGGTATACCCCGCCGTACCGATGGCCATGGCCTGACGTGGCGTGAACGCTGAAGGCAAGCGCACCAGCCAGTCGCCTTTGAGCCGTGCTTTTTCAGCCAGACAGCCCCAATGGGTTTCGCCCACGCCCCAGCCGTTGTGTACCACCTGATCACCCACCTGCCAGTCTGGATGACTGGACTCGATCACCCTGCCTGCCCCATCGATACCAGCCACCATGGGCCACAAACGCACCACCGGGCTTTTGTTGGTGATCGCCAAGCCGTCTTTGTAATTGAGCGTGGAATAAGCTACCGCCACAGTCACATCACCTGATGGCAAACGGGATTCATCCAGTTGCATGATGCTGGCGTGAAAGTTTGGCGCATTGTCCAAAAGTAAAGCTTTAAACATAGAAACCTTAAATTACATAAAAATCAAAACGTTATATGACATTTCAAGAAATCACTTCAAGTTATCAAAACCGTTAAACTCTTGCAATGCTACAACCCTTGCGAACCCTTGTATTTTCTGTGTGCTTGCTGCTTTTGCACGCTATTCATAGTGTTCACGCCGCTCCTCCAGAAAATCCCGATGAACCGAAGTTGCTCACCCTGGCCGCGAGCAAAGGACTTTTAGGTCATATTGATCAGGTTCGCCAATCCATGACCGACAAGACATCTGACCTGGTGGTGAATGCCCTCGGGTTTCTAGGCGTGCCCTACAAGCGTGGAGGTACTTCTGCGGACACCGGCTTTGATTGCAGTGGCTTCGTTAAAGCCATGTATGAGCAAACTGTTGGACTCATTTTGCCGCGCAAGGCTGAGCAACAAGCTGCAGCCACTCAGAAGATAGACCAAGCCGATCTCAAGCCGGGTGATCTGGTATTTTTCAACACCATGCGCCGCGCCTTCAGCCATGTCGGTATTTACATTGGTGAAGGCAAATTTATTCATTCACCCAAACCTGGGGCTGAAGTACGCGTCGAAAGTATGGACTTGTCGTATTGGCACCGCCGCTTTGACGGTGCCCGCCGGATACTGACACTGTCACCCGAGCCCCTGCCAGTCAGCCTTGAGAATGAACCCAGAAACTCACCACTGGTGCGCTGAGATCACTGAAAGTTGTCCCCAGTGCAATTTCACCTCGGCCATGAAGCACACACTCTTCACGCCGGAGCAACAGGTCTGAGCCACCACCCAAAAACCGTACCCATGAGCCATAGGTACTGACATCGGTCAGCACCACATTGCCATTACGCCAATCCAGACGGGCATGCCGTCTGGAAACATGCAGGTCACTCACCACAAAATCAGCCTGACGAATGCGCCCGATATGGATCGGTAACTCGTAAGTTTTGAAAGTCTTGTGATAGTTCAGCCAGGTCAATTCAATTTGAATCACGGCCTCCCCTGGCTGAGCCTCGTTCAGACCATCCAGGTTTGGTGATTGAATGGTGAAGAGATCAGAATCCAGATCTTCTTGCCATTCAATCTGATAAACAATACACGCCTCTGAGCGGCCCTTGACATGGATCGGCCCCAAATAACGGGTGCGGACACCTGGCAAAAGTTTGACATCATCCAACACCTGACTGCTGGCCCAGATCTGATGTGCCCCGGTCAGTTCACTTAGACGAGCGGCGATGTTGACGGCATCGCCATAACAATCATCATCCACCATTTCCACATCGCCATGCGCTACACCAATCCGCAAGGGCATATAGGTCTCAGATGGTGTGCGGGCCAAACGTTGGGCATAAACGCGCTGAACTTCTACCACGGCCGCCACAGCAAGTTTTTTTTCTTTGAATGTGACCAACACACCATCACCCAGAAACTTGACCACACGCCCGCCACCTGCCATGAATTCATCCGCCAGCCAAGTGGTGATTTCAGTCACGGCGACCGTGGCTTTGGCGTTCCCCAACGTCTCAAACACACCTGTGCTGCCGTACAGATCAGCAAAAACAACTGTGGATTGAATGCCCATGAAAAGAAATGATTGTGTGTAGTGGGTTGAGTTTAGGGTAAGTTGGGGGACAAAAATTAAACATGTCCCCAAACCAGCATCACATCACGTCCCTCAACCCCAAGATCAGACTTTGCGCCTACCGGCAACAACACTTTGGTGGGTACATGACCAAAAGGCAAGTTGGTCAGGATGGGGGTTTGGATGTGTTGTTGCAACCAGTCAATCACGGTTTGCAATTTGAACCCACGGTCATGGCTGAGCAGTTTGTAATCAGTAAACTGACCCAGCAGAACAGCTTTTTGCCTGGCCAGCACACCCGAATGCAAAAGCTGCGTCAACATACGCTCTATGCGATAAGGATGCTCTGCCACGTCTTCCAAAAACAAAATTCCACCTTTGATCTCTGGAAAATACGGCGTTCCCAACAATGAAGTCAGCACCGTCAGGTTACCACCCCACAAAACTGCATCTTGAATGGAAAAAGTGCTTGTAGCCCTTGATAATGAAGCACCAGTAGCTTCATTATCCATAGCATTCTTCCGGCGATCCAAAGTTTGCCGCCAGCCACTGCCCTCCCCCTGGCCCTGCAACAAGTCATCAAAACAGGCTTCCATGATCTCATCGGGTTCCGGACTGGCCCCAAACCCCTCGCACAAGGCGGGCCCAGCCCAGGTAATCGCCCCGGTTTTCGCCAATACAGCATTCTGAAAAGCGGTGAAATCACTGATGCCGACAAAAGCCATGCCGTTCTCGACGGCTTTGGCCACCTTTTTATAGTGAATGCCAGGCAGGATACGCGTCAGACCATAACCACCGCGCGAGATCAATGCCACATCGGCACCGCTGTCGACAGCACGGTGAATGGCAGCCAGCCGGGTGGCATCATCACCCGCAAAACGCTGGTGACTGGTCAGGGCATCAGGGTCAACCTCCACCTCATGTCCCAAAGCTTGCAACCTGGCAATGCCCCGTTTGAAGGCCGCTTTATCCCGAACCGCACCAGATGGTGAATAAATATAGATGTGTTTTTTCATGGTGTTTTTGTCAGCGTCAAACTCAGGGCACGCAGAGCGGCTCGGTGACCTTGGTCTGGGTAAGGGGCATTCATTTCACTGGAGCTCATGGTACTCAGCAAGCAGGATTCTCGTCGAACAATTCTGGGGGTCGCCAAGTTCAGCAAGGCCTCCCCCAAAGTTTGCCGTGTGGTCAAACCCGATGCATCGGCTGAAGACGGAAAGTGCACTGCATCGGCTTGTGACTCCAGCAACAACACCGTTGGCAAACGCAGCCGTTGCAGCCACTCCAAAACCACTTGGGTATGCCATTGCAGGGTATGTAAAGTCTGCTTTTTCGGCTTGTCACTCTTGCCAAAACCAGGCAAATCCAGCGCCAGGACACGCTCACCAGCCGCCACACGCTCAGCCATCACGCTGCGCCAAGCTTGCGACCAGCTCTGGCTGCCATGCAAACACAAGGTGACCTGCCCTGCATCCGTTGGCCCTGCATCCACATAGTGCAGGCGCAGGCCTTGTAGAGCAGGCAAATTGTTCATGTAGTGTGATAGACCGGGCATCGGAGCCAGACCTTCAAATCGGCTCAATGGTGTGCGCAATGCATCTTCTCGCAAGGGATTAGCTGTCGATTGCTGCGCCTGGCGTCTGGACTTGAAAAAGCCTTGTAACACCGCCACGCACTCCTGCGCCAGAACACCGCCCTGCACCCGCGTTTGATGATTAAGCTGGTTATAAGCAAACAGGTTCAGCACCGACCCGGCCGCGCCGGTTTTTGGGTCAGCAGCACCAAACACCACCCTTTTCAGGCGTGCATGCAGCATCGCTCCGGCACACATCGGGCAAGGCTCCAGCGTCACAAACAATTCGCAATCCTTCAGACGGTAATTTTTCAGACTGGCGGCTGCAGAACGCAAGGCCAGCATTTCTGCGTGGGCACTCGGGTCATGGGTGTGAATGGGTGCATTTCGACCTACGGCTACCAACTCACCGTTGCAAACCAATACCGCGCCCACCGGTACTTCTCCAGCATCAGCGGCTGACTGTGCCTGAGCCAAAGCCAAACGCATCCATTGTGCGTCTTGCTCTACCGCGTCAAGGCTCATGGCCTGCGCCCCGCCCTGCGCTGATCAGAGTTCACCTTGCACCCATGTGCCATTGGTCAGCGTAGTCCGGGTCATGGTCGGCAATCAGGTGGGATCACTCCCACTCAATCGTCGCCGGTGGCTTGCTGCTCACGTCATAGGTCACGCGGTTAATGCCACGCACCTCGTTGATGATGCGGCTGGATACTTTTTTCAGCAGCGCATAGGGCAGCTCGGCCCAGTCTGCGGTCATGAAGTCACTGGTTTGCACGGCACGCAAAGCCACCACATAGTCGTAAGTGCGGCCATCACCCATGACACCCACACTCTTGACCGGCAGGAACACGGTGAAGGCCTGGCTGGTGAGTTCGTACCAGGTCTTGCCAGTGGCTTCATCAACAAAGTTGTTGAGTTCTTCGATGAAGATGGCATCGGCCCGGCGCAGCAGGTCGGCGTATTCTTTTTTAACCTCGCCCAGAATCCGCACGCCCAGACCGGGGCCGGGAAACGGATGGCGGTACACCATGTGGTAGGGCAAGCCCAGCGCCACACCCAGTTCGCGCACTTCATCCTTGAACAATTCGCGCAAGGGCTCCAGCAGCTTCAAGCCCAGTTGCTCGGGCAAACCACCCACATTGTGGTGGCTTTTGATGACCACAGCTTTCTTGTTTTTGGCCCCGCCGGACTCAATCACATCGGGATAGATGGTACCTTGAGCCAGCCACTTTGCTCCCTTAGTGCTAGCGCCTGACGCAGTCAGTGCAAGGGCTTGAGCCTTAAAAACCTCTACAAATTCACGCCCAATGATCTTGCGTTTGGCTTCCGGGTCACTCACACCCGCGAGCTGCCCCAGGAACTGGTCTGATGCATCAACCCGGATCACCTTTGCGTGTAACTTGCCAACAAACATCTCCATCACCATGTCGCCTTCGTTCAGGCGCAACAGGCCGTGGTCAACAAACACACAGGTCAGTTGGTCACCAATGGCACGGTGGATCAGAGCGGCCGCCACAGAGGAGTCCACACCACCCGAGAGGCCCAAAATCACCTCTTCATCACCCACCTGAGCACGAATGGCCTCCACCGCCTCGCTGATGTAGTCACCCATGATCCAGTCGGCACGGGTGGCGCAGATGTCGAGGACAAAACGCTCCAGGATGGCTGCACCACGTTTGGTATGGGTGACTTCGGGGTGGAACTGCACCGCATAAAAGCGGCGCACTTCATCAGCCATGCCGGCTATTGGGCAGCTGTCGGTGCTGGCCATGAGCTTGAAGCCCGGCGGCAACTCGGTGACCTTGTCGCCATGGCTCATCCAGACCTGCAACATGCCGTGGCCTTCAGGGGTAGTGAAGTCCTGGATACCATCAAGCAGCGCGGTGTGACCATGTGCACGCACGTTGGCATGGCCAAACTCACGTTGATGTCCACTGGTCACCAAACCACCCAACTGGTGCGCCATGGTTTGCATGCCATAACAAATGCCCAGTACCGGCAACCCCAACTCAAACACCGCTTGCGGCGCTTTGTCGGTCGTGTCTTCGTAAACGCTGGCGTGACTACCTGACAGAATGATGCCTTTGAGCTTGCCATCGCGGGCATAGGCACGAATCCAGTCGTCAGATACATCACAGGGGTGCACCTCGCAAAACACATGGGCTTCGCGGATACGGCGGGCAATCAACTGGGTGACTTGTGAACCAAAGTCGAGGATGAGTATTTTTTGGTGCATGTTGGCTCAAAGGTAGCGGTTACTCTGCGCGGTAGTTGGGCGCTTCTTTGGTGATTTGCACATCGTGCACATGGCTTTCGCGGATGCCTGCCGTGGTGATCTCCACAAACTCGGCTTTGTTTTGCATCTCTTCGATGGTGGCGCAACCGCAGTAACCCATGCTGGCACGCAAACCGCCGGCCATCTGGTAGACGATAGCGACCATCGAGCCTTTGTACGGCACGCGGCCTTCAATGCCTTCGGGCACCAGTTTGTCGGCATTCGGGTTGCCGGTGCTGGATTCCTGGAAGTAACGGTCGGCACTGCCTTGCTGCATGGCCCCAATGGAGCCCATGCCCCGGTAGCTCTTGTAACTGCGGCCCTGGAACAGGATCACTTCACCGGGGGCTTCTTCGGTACCGGCAAACATGCCGCCCATCATGACGGTACTGGCACCGGCGGCAATGGCTTTGGAAATGTCGCCGCTGAAACGAATGCCGCCGTCGGCAATCAGTGGCACACCGGTGCCTCTGAGCGCCGTGGCCACGCTGTCAATGGCCATGATTTGCGGCACACCGACACCCGCAACGATGCGGGTGGTGCAAATGGAGCCAGGGCCAATGCCGACCTTGACCGCATCCGCGCCGGCTTCCACCAGCGCCAAAGCGGCAGCGCCGGTGGCGATGTTGCCGCCAATCACTTCCACTTGCGGAAAGTTCTGTTTGACCCAGCGCACCCGATCCAGCACACCCTTGCTGTGACCATGCGCGGTGTCGACCACGATGGCATCAACACCGGCGCGGGCCAGCAACTCGACACGCTCTTCCGTGCCCTCGCCCACCCCGACGGCAGCACCGACACGCAATTTGCCTTGAGCATCACGCGCAGCATTCGGGAAACTGGTTTGTTTGGTGATGTCTTTCACCGTGATCAGGCCTTTGAGCTCAAACGCATCATTGACCACCAGTAAACGCTCAATCTTGTGCTGGTTCAGCAACACCTTGGCCTCGGTGATGGTGGTGCCCTCTGCAACCGTCACCAATTTTTCGCGCGGTGTCATGATGTGGCTGACAGGCAAGTCAAAACGTGTTTCAAAGCGCAAATCACGCCCAGTAACCAAGCCGACCACCTTGCCACCATCACACACAGGAAAACCGGAGACACCCAATTGGGCGGACAACTCCATCACTTGACTCACGGTATGCTGCGGTGTAATCACCACCGGATCACGCAGCACGCCAGACTCGTAACGCTTGACCTTAGCTACTTTGGCTGCCTGCTGCTGGGCCGTCATGTTTTTATGAACAATGCCAATACCACCTTCTTGTGCAATGGCAATGGCCAAGCGGGATTCGGTGACCGTGTCCATGGCGGCAGACACCAAGGGCAAGTTCAGGGCAATGTTGCGGGTCAGTCGGGTGGCGAGGGAGGTGTCCTTGGGTAGGACTTGGGAGTATGCTGGCACCAGTAACACATCGTCAAAGGTGAGCGCTTTACCAATCAGGCGCATAAGTGTGAGCTCCAAATTCTCGATTGTATCTGCCCGAAATCAACTTGCTTGACATAAACTTCCCGCATGAAAATCGTACTTCGACTGTTTTTCGCCTTTTCAGGCATGCTGCCCTTGGTCACAACCGCACAATGGGCCTGGATCGACCAGACAGGTCACAAGGTTTTCAGCGACCGTCCACCGGCTGCAGACATCCCTGACAAAGCCATTTTCAAGCGTCCGGCCACTGCAACCAACAGCGAGCCCAGGCAAGCTGCTGCCAATACGGGTATGGCTGACTCCAATGCGCCGCCTGCAGTAGCCGTCAAGCCAGTTGCGGCAACCTCAATGGCGACGGGCATCGATAAAGATTTGGCTGAACGCAAAAAGAAAGATGATCTGGCCCAAGCCGCCCTGCGCACAGCGGAAGAGGAGCGCATCAAAAAAGGCAAGGCCGAAAGCTGCCAACGTGCCCAACTCGCTCAAAAGCAACTGACTTCAGGCATGCGGATTGCCCGCATGAACAGCCAGGGTGAACGTGAAGTGATGGATGATGCAGCACGTGCAGTGGAGTCCAAACGCATTGAGTCGATTATCACCAGCGACTGCCATTAGGGCGAAATCAGGCCGACAACCAGCGCGTTCATCAGTAACCAGCCTTCGCTCCATCACGCTTTTTGACAAACAAGCCTGTGCCACGGCTACCTTGGCGAGCAAAACGCTCACGGCGCGCCACTTTGGGATCAACGCGCAAAGGCCGGTAAACCTCTATTCGGTCTTTATCACGCAGACATTCATCCAGTTTGGTTTTCCTGCCCCAAATTCCAATGGGGGTGTGAAGGTTATCAATTTCAGGAAACCGCTCAAGCAAGCCACTGAGTTGCAAAGCTTGCAAAACGGTGCACGGAGCGGCAACCTGAAGGCTGACTTCTTGTACTTCTCGTGATTGGGGTGAATACATCAGAGTCACGTGTACAACCGAATCACTCACCATACACCTGCTTGGCACGCTTCACAAAGGCGTCCACCATGCTGCCAGCGATCTTGTCAAACACCGGGCTGATCAAGCGGCCTAGGGTGTTGTCAAAACCGTAGGTCAAATTCAACTCTACTTTGCAAGCACGTTGTGTTTCGTCACCCAAAGGCAAGAAGTTCCACTCACCTTCGAGTTTGGAAAAGGGGCCATCTACCAAATCGATAATGACCTGACGGTTCTCAATGTGTTTGTTGCGGGTGGAAAAAGTCTGGTGAATACCAGAGAATGCAATGCCAATTTCAGCCAACATGCCGTTTTCCTCCAAGGACACCACGCGTGCTTTGTCACACCAAGGTAAAAACTGGGGATAGTGGTCCACATCGGTGACCAAACGGTACATCTCAGCAGGGCTGTACCAAATCAAGACGGATTTTTTGACTGTTTTCATAGAATAGAGGGGTGCGCGGGATTGTAGTCAAGCCTGGTTCGCATTCAAAAATAACTCCAAACACACGCCATGGCCAAAAAACCCGACACCTCCACCCGTATTGCCGACAACAAAAAAGCCGCCTTCAATTATTTTTTTGAAGAACGCTTTGAGGCCGGCATCGTGCTCGAAGGCTGGGAAGTCAAGTCCCTGCGCGAAGGCAAAGTGCAGCTCACCGATGGCTACGTGGTGGTGCGTAATGGCGAATTGTTCATCATCGGCTTGCAAATCAATCCGTTGGGCACCGCTTCCACCCATATCACTCCTGACAAACAACGCACCCGCAAGTTGCTGATGCATCGGGAGGAAATCAAACGCCTGATTGGCAAGGTTGATCAAAAAGGCTACACCCTGGTGCCGATCAACCTGCACTGGAAAGCTGGCAAGATCAAATGCGAGATCGCCCTGGCCAAAGGCAAAGCCGAGCATGACAAGCGCGACACCATCAAAGACCGCGAAGGCAAGCGCGAGGTGGAGCGGGTGATGAAAAACAACCGTCGATAATTTTTCGTATGCCGATGGAATAAAGCTGTGGTCAACCGTGTTTATGGAGGTGCAGGCATTTCACTGCATTCATCACTACCGGAGATCACCATGATTTTTTTGTCCCGCACCTTGATTGCATCGTCTGTTGCACTGGCCGCACTGGCTGGCTGTGCCTCCATGTCAAATGCACCCGCCAAGGTGTCTTACGGCGCGCTGGTTGGCCCCAACGACATGACGCTTTACACCTTTGACAAAGATACAGCCGATAGTGGCAAATCCGTCTGCAACGGCCCCTGCGCCACCAACTGGCCACCACTGATGGCCAGACCCAATGATGCCGCTAATGGAGACTTCAGCATCATCACGCGTGACGATGGCAGCAAACAATGGGCTGTCAAGGGCAAACCGCTGTATTACTGGGCCAAGGACAACAAGCCCGGTGACATGACCGGTGATGGCTTCAACAAAGTCTGGCACACCGCCAAGCCCTGAACAGATTAGAGCTAGTGTGCCGTGCCCCTCACATGCCACACGGCCTGAAACCTGGCCTTTGACCCCATGACCCAAGAACTCCTGGTAGCTGAAATTGCATCGTTGCGCCGCTATGCACGTGCATTGACCGGCAATAGCTGGGCCGCAGATGATTTGGTGCAGGACACGCTGGAGCGTGCCTGCAACAAATGGCGCCTGTGGTTGGCAGGGTCCAATTTGCGCGCCTGGCTGTTCAGTGTGATGCATAACGTGTTTGTCAACCAGTTGCGACAATCCTCCGGGCGTTCTCAAATGACGCTGGTTGACGTGGACGAGTTCGCTGATCAACTGGCCGCCACCGACTCAGACCCAAGCCAGATGCTGGATCTGCAACGCTGCCTGATGCGTTTGCCATCTGAACAGCGCGAGGTGCTGCTGCTGGTCAGCATGCAGGATCTGAGCTATGCCGAGGTGGCCAAAATCACCGGTGTGCCGGTGGGTACCGTCATGTCACGTTTGTCACGCGCCAGAACTCGCTTGCAGGAGCTTCTGGATGCACCCACCCAGGCACCTTCTTCGCCCGTCGCCATCTTGCACCGTTTGAAATAAGCCCTTGAAGCCATGGCCCATCACACTCGCCCCTCACTGACCGATGACGACCTGCACATCCTGGTGGATGGGCAAGACACGCCTGCGCAACTGGCAGCACTCCAAGAGAAGCTGACCGATGACCCGGCTGGGCGAGTTCGGCTGGCCCAGTGGCAAAAGCAGCGCCATGCCCTGCATGACCTGCACAGCAAGATGCAAGACGAAGTACCGCCTCACGCACTGATACAACTCGCCCAACGAGCCCAGCGTGCACGCCAGACCACACAGCACATCAGGCACTACGGCAGCATGGCCGCTGGCGTGGTCATGGCCTTTGCGGCCGGTTGGCTGGCCAACAGCCGTTGGCAAACCTCTGATATGCAGAACTTGTCTGCGCCCACGGTGGCGCGGGCGCAGTTTGAACAAAATTTTGTGCACCAAGCCAGCCTGGCCCACCGCGTGTTTGTGCCCGAGGTGCGTCATCCGGTCGAAGTCAGCGCGCAGGAACAAGCGCATTTGCTGCAATGGCTGTCCAAACGCTTGGGCAAGACCCTCAAAGTGCCAGATTTAACAACTCAAGGTTTTGAACTGATGGGGGGACGGCTGCTTCCCGGTGACACGGGTACACGGGCTCAATTCATGTTCCAGAACACCAGGGGACAACGGATCACGCTGTACCTGGGGGCGCTGAACCAAGTGGTCGAGCCGAACTTGCCCAGGCAAGAAACGGCTTTTCGCTACGAGCCACAAGCTGGCGTACCGAGCTTCTACTGGATGGATCAAGGTTTTGGCTACGCACTGGCGGGTGAGCTGCCACGTGCAGAACTGATGAAGCTGGCCAACAACGTCTACCGCCAGTTGCTCTGAACCACACGCCGTCCTCAGGCCAACGTCCGCAGCGGGTGACTGTGCTCCGGCCACGGGCTGTCAAAAAACGGCAACACCATGTCAGGTGTGACCACTTCAATCCGCGCGGGAAGCCATTGTGGCGCATGGTCTTTGTCGATCGCCAGGGCCCGAATGCCCTCTGCCGCCTCGGTCTGGCCAGCACGGCGCTGCAAGTGCGCCGGAAAAAATACATGGCGAATCATGTCGCGCTCCATGCGTAAATCTTGCGCCACGGTCATTGAGCGGGCATGCCGAATCTGCGCCAGGCTCACATGCAGCATCAAGGGTGAACGCTGGCGCAACAAGGCTGCGGTGTGCTGAGCCCAGTCAGACGGATCGGTTTCCAAGGCTTTTACCATGTCCGTCACCGTGGGCAATGAAAAACAATGATCAATTTGGCCTCTAGCGCTTGTTAACAATGCGCAAGAAGCTATTGAATATGTAGCAATCAAGGCCTCGATATGGGGCGCATCAACAAGGCCCAATTGGCCCAGGGCATCCCACGCCTGCTCAAGCTGTGGCACATCGATGCAGTGGTCAGCCAAACCCAGCGCAATGGCATCACCCGCCCCCAGAGTGGTGCCGGTCAAGGCCAGCCATTCGCCCGCAGCACCGGGGCAACGGCTCAGAAAATAGCCGCCACCGACATCGGGAAACAAACCAATGGTGGTCTCGGGCATGGCCATCTTGGTGCGAGCCGTCACCAGCCGATGTGACGCGCCCTGGCTTATGCCCATGCCACCGCCCATCACCACACCATCCATGAACGCGATGAAGGGCTTGGTGTAGCTGTGAATGAGGTGGTTGAGGCTGTATTCCTCGGTGAAAAAATCCTCGGTGGACGGATCGCCACTGAGCAAAGCCTGGTGAAAAAAACGGATATCCCCACCGGCACAAAAGGCCCCAAATGGGCCGGATTTGTTGGAACCCCGAATTGCCACGGCTTGCACCTGATCGTCTTGTTGCCAGGCCAGCAGACTCGCGGTCAAAGACCGAATCATCGATAAGCTCAAGGCGTTCAGGGCCTGCGGACGGTTCAGGGTGATGAAGCCCACCCGGCCCCGCACCTCTGTGATCACATCGTTCATCAGTAATACCTCCTGAGAGTCACTGCCGGAGTCGCCAGGCTACCAGTTCATTGGTGACCAGCGCACCGATGACCAGGCTGCCGCCGACAAACACATCGTGCCCAGGCACTTCACCGGCCCCGACCCAGGCCAGCAAAATGCCAAAAATAACCTCCAGCAGCCCGAGCAAGGCCACTTCAGGCGCTTTGAGCACACGGGTGCACACAACAGCCAGCACACAGGGCACGGCCAACTGCCCCAGACCCAGCCCAAACAGCAGACCCAAATCCCAGGCTGAAGCCTGAAACGGCCAGGCCAAGGGCAAGGTCACCAGCGAGGACAACACGGCCCCAATCAACACCGCAGGAATCAGATCAATGTCTTTGCCCTGGGCATGGGCATGCTGGGTAATCGTCCAGTTGGCCGCCCCGGCAATCGGCACACACAAGGCCACCAGCGTGCCCAATAGGCTCATACCCTGCCCCAGTTGGCTGGCATACATGAAGGCAATGCCAGCACCCGCCACCACAATCGCCAACCAGGTGCGCAAGGGAATGCGGTGACCAATAAAAATGCGAGTGGCCAAAGCGGTGAGCAAGGGGGTGAGTGACATGGTGACCAGCACATTGGCCACCGTGGTGAGCATGAGGGCCACCATGAAAAAGGTGAACATGCCGCTCCAGCACAGGCCTGACCACCACAAGGCGGCCCCACTGTGCCGCATGCGGCCAAACACCTGACGGCCCTGAAACAGGGGCAAGATCACCAGCAGGCTGCACACGGTGAAAAAACTGCGCCAAAAGGTCACTTCAAACTTTTGGGCATGCTCCAGGTGGCGTGACACCACACCGGCGGTAGACCACAGCAGAGTCACCAGCACCATCAACCATAGGGCTTTGTGATGTGAGAGCTTCACAGCCAACTTTCATAACAAGCAGAACTGCCTCGGAATTAGAAAAGCGCTGCCACTTCAACACTGAAATGGCAACGCCCAGGACTCCCGGCAGCAAGGGAGTCTTACTACGACCATACCCGATCAGTTGTTGCGGCTGGCCTTTTTACGATCATGCTCAGACAGATGGCGTTTGCGCAGGCGAATCGACTTGGGCGTGATTTCGACCAGCTCATCGTCCTCAATAAATTCCACGCCATATTCCAGCGTCAACTGGATCGGCGGGGTGATCTTGATGGCATCTTCCTTACCGGACACGCGGAAGTTGGTCAGCTGTTTGGTGCGGGTGGCATTCACCACCAGGTCATTGTCACGGCTGTGGATACCCACAATCATGCCTTCGTAAACCGGATCATTGGCGGTGACAAACATACGACCACGGTCATCCAATTTACCCAGCGCATAGTTGAAAATTTCACCGGCATCCATGGAAATCAGCACGCCATTTTTACGGCCACCAATCTCGCCTTTGTGAGGTTCATAGCTGTCAAAAATGTTGGAGATCAGGCCCGAACCACGTGTCAGGTTCAAAAATTCGTTGGTAAAACCAATCAGACCACGCGCAGGAATGCGGTATTCCAGACGCACGCGACCACGGCCATCGGGTTCCATGTTGACCAGATCACCCTTGCGCTCACCCAGGGCTTGCATCACGCCGCCTTGGTGTTGCTCTTCAATGTCCGCCGTGACCATTTCAATCGGCTCGTGACGCTCACCATTCACATCCCGGAACACCACGCGGGGTTTGGAAACCGCGAGCTCGTAACCTTCACGACGCATGTTTTCCAACAAAATCGTCAAGTGCAGTTCACCCCGGCCCATGACTTCAAAGATACCTTCTTCGTCAGTTTCCTTGACACGCAAGGCCACGTTGTGTTGCAGTTCCTTTTGCAGACGATCCCAGATCTGGCGACTGGTGACGTACTTGCCTTCACGGCCAGCCAAGGGGCTGGTGTTGACGCAGAAATTCATGGTCAGGGTAGGCTCATCCACCTTGAGCATGGGCAGCGGCGCGGGGGTCACCGGGTCGGTGATGGTGACACCAATACCAATGTCCGTCAGACCGTTGATCAGCACAATTTCGCCGGGGCCAGCTTCGTCGGTCTGCACGCGCTCCAGTCCCTGGAAAGTCAACACCTGGTTGATACGACCCTTCACGGCTTTGCCGTCCGGACCTTCCATGACCACCACATCCATCATCGGGCGGATCGTTCCCTGGCTGATGCGACCCACACCAATTCGCCCCACAAAGGTGGAGAAGTCGAGTGCCGAAATTTGCAATTGCAAGGGTGCCTTTGGGTCACCCTGTTGGTGTGGCACGTGTTGCAAAATGGTGTTGAACAGGGCCGACATATCGGGACCCCACTGTTCGCCCTGACCACCCTCAACCAGTGATGACCAGCCGTTGATACCTGAGGCATAGACCACCGGGAAGTCCAACTGCTCATCAGTCGCACCGAGCTTGTCGAACAAGTCAAAGGCGGCATTGACCACAAAATCAGGACGCGCACCGGGTTTGTCCACCTTGTTCACCACCAGAATGGGCTTCAAACCCAGGGCCAGTGCTTTTTTGGTCACAAAGCGGGTTTGTGGCATGGGGCCTTCTTGGGCATCGATCAACAACACCACACCGTCCACCATGCTCAAGGCACGCTCCACTTCACCACCAAAGTCAGCGTGACCAGGGGTGTCCACGATGTTGATGTGGGTGCCTTCCCAGGTCACTGCACAATTTTTGGCCAGAATCGTGATACCACGCTCTTTTTCAATCGCGTTGTTGTCCATCACGGTATCAACCACTTTTTCATGCTCGGCAAAAGTGCCGGATTGACGCAGTAATTGGTCAACCATGGTAGTTTTGCCGTGGTCAACGTGAGCAATGATCGCAATGTTTCGGATTTGTTTATGGGCCATGGTTCTCTTTCTTAAATAGGTTGGACTTCTGGTGTATGGGCATACACCTGAGTCCGGGATGCATTTGAAATCTGTTCAATTTCTGTCGGGCTGAGCAGCCGCCCGGGGATCAATTCGCCTGCTTGTACATGGGCTGTGCCCAGCAGCGCATGGGTTTTGTCTTCGTACACCGCGACTTGTGGCGCATCTGGCCAAGCACCTCGACGGGCCAAACCATTCAAAAATCTGGCAGCATTATCGGCATCCAGTGTGACAACAGAATGGTGAGCCAGCAAGCTGTCAACGGGCAACAAACACGCCAGGCGCTGCACTTCAGTCATGGCCTCAAGAGCCTCCAATGTGACGCATTGCTGCTCGGTGAAATCACCCGTACCGATGCGACGTAATGCACTTAAATGCGCACCACAGCCCAGAGCTTCGCCAATATCCTCACCCAAAGTGCGAATGTAGGTTCCCTTGCTGCATTTTACTATTATATCTATAGCTGCTTGCGCACTATTTGTAAGTATCAGAGCCATATTAAGCTCATGAATTATGACATCTCTCGGAGCCCGCTCCACGTCGATGCCCGCTCGGGCGTATTCGTACAAAGCCTTGCCGTCCTTCTTCAAGGCACTGTGCATCGGTGGTACCTGGCGAATGGGGCCGGTAAATTGCGCTTTAATCCGCTCCACATCGGCAGACTCAACAGCCACTGGCCGGGTTTCAATCACTTCACCTTCGGCATCAGCAGTGCTGGTTTTCTGCCCTAGGCGAAGCGTTGCAGCGTAGGTTTTGTCAGCATCCAGTTGCAGCTGGCTAAATTTGGTGGCCGCCCCAAAACACAAAGGCAAAACACCGCTGGCCAACGGGTCAAGCGTGCCGGTATGGCCCGCTTTTTCGGCCCGCAACAGCCATTTGACTTTTTGCAAGACATCGTTGCTGGACCAGCCCAAAGGCTTGTCCAGCAATAGCACCCCATGCACGGGGCGCCTGGCAACCCGTGCACGTGGCGCTGTGGTCATGGCTTAATCGTCCTTGGCGCGGGAAGCCACCGCACGGGCAATCAGTGCATTCATATCCGCCGCCCGCTCAGGCGTTTGGTCATAAATAAAATGCAAAGTTGGCACGGTGTGGATATGCAGGCGCTTGAACAATCCAGCGCGCAAGAAACCTGCCGCTTGGTTCAACCCTTCAGAGCAGGCTTTGACATCTCCCACCAGCAAGCTGAAAAACACCTTGGCATGGGCATAGTCAGGCGTGACCTCAACACCTTGAATGGTCACCATGCCCACGCGTGGGTCTTTGAGTTCACGGGCGATCAACTCGGTCAGATCACGCTGGATCTGATCGGCAACCTTGAATGCCCGATTGGGTGTGGCTGATTTTTTTGGCACAGGTCACATCCAATGGTCAGAGCGTACGCGCCACTTCGCGAATCTCGAAGAACTCCAGAATATCGCCTTCTTGGATATCGTTGTAGTTCTTGATGTTCAAACCGCAATCAAAGCCTTCACGCACTTCCTTGGCATCATCCTTGAAGCGTTTGAGCGACTCCAGCTCCCCGGTGTAGACCACGGTGTTCTGGCGCAACAAACGCAAGCGCGCTGCACGGCGAATAACCCCTGAGGTGACCATACAACCGGCAATTGAACCAATTTTGGAGACCTTGAAGATTTGGCGAATTTCGCAAGTACCAATAATTTCTTCTTTTTTGTCCGGTGTCAGCATGCCTGACATGGCCAGCTTGAGATCATCCACAGCATCGTAAATGATGTCGTAATAACGAATATCCACACCATTGTTTTCAGCCAGTTTGCGCGCTCCAGCATCGGCACGGGTGTTGAAACCAATGATGACCGCCTTGGCTGCAATGGCCAGATTCACATCCGACTCACTGATGCCGCCCACTGCGGCGTAAACCAGTTGCACCTTGACTTCATCTGTTGAGAGTTTGAGCAAGGATTGCGACAAAGCTTCTTGGGAACCCTGCACATCAGCCTTGACAATGATCGGCACCATCTTGACTTCGCCCGCAGTCATGTCGGTGAACATGTTTTCCAGTTTGGCGGCTTGTTGCTTGGCCAACTTGGTGTGGCGGAACTTGCCAGCACGGTAAGTGGCAATTTCACGTGCACGACGCTCGTCAGACAGAACCATGAATTCATCACCAGCTTGCGGAACTTCGGTCAAACCCTGAATTTCAACCGGAATGGATGGACCCGCAGATTTGATGGATTTGGCATTCTCATCCAACATGGCACGAACCCGACCAAAAGTTTGGCCTGCCAACACAATATCACCGGTCTTCAAAGTACCAGACTGCACCAACACGGTGGCGACCGGGCCGCGACCTTTGTCCAGCTGGGCTTCAATGACCAAGCCCTTGGCCATGGCATCCACAGGAGCCTTGAGTTCCAAAATTTCAGCCTGCAAAAGCACTTGTTCCAGTAACTCGTCAATACCTTGACCAGATTTGGAAGAAACGCCGACAAAAGGTGAGTTACCACCAAACTCTTCAGGGATCACCTCTTCAACCACCAGCTCGTTTTTAACGCGCTCGGCATTGGCATCAGGTTTATCAATCTTGGTAATGGCCACCACAATCGGTACACCTGCCGCCTTGGCGTGCTTGATGGCCTCTTTGGTCTGAGGCATCACACCATCATCGGCCGCAACGACCAGAATCACAATGTCAGTGGCCTGTGCGCCACGTGCACGCATGGCAGTAAATGCCTCGTGACCAGGGGTATCCAGGAACGACACCACGCCACGCGCGGTTTCTACATGGTAAGCCCCAATGTGCTGAGTGATGCCACCGGCTTCACCAGAGGCCACTTTGGTACGCCGGATGTAGTCCAGCAATGAGGTTTTACCATGATCCACGTGACCCATCACGGTGACCACAGGTGCGCGCGGCAACGACTCTGCATGCTGTTGCAGAACTTCATCATCGGTAAAGGCTTCTGGATCATCCAGTGCAGCCACAATGGCTTTGTGACCCATTTCTTCCACCAGAATCATGGCAGTGTCTTGGTCCAACGGCTGGTTGATGGTGACCATCTGGCCAAGTTTCATCAAGTGCTTGATCACTTCAGATGCCTTGACCGACATCTTGTGAGCCAATTCGGCCACCGTAATGGTCTCTGGCACGTGTACTTCAAGCACACGGACTTCCACTGGAGCGGCTTGTGTATGGTGGTCATCACGGTCACGGTCATTGCTGCCACGGCGACCGCGTGGCCCACCACGCCAATTGCTGTTGCGTCCAGCCCCGGCACTGGTGTCACCCCGTGTCGGAATACCTTTTTTCTTGGCCGGATCACCCGCCCAACTGCTGGACAATTTGGCTGATTTAACTTCTTTGCCAGGTCCCGCCGGAGCACCCGCTACAGGTGCTGCTGGCGCTGCTGGTTTGGCGGCTGGTGCACCTGGTGGTTTATGCAATGTACCCTTGAGACCCGCTTTGGCGGCATCAGCAGGCTTCACAACAGGCTTGGGCTCCTCGGGCTTTTTCGCCGGTGGCAGCTTTTTGCCGGGTTGCGACATCATCAAACGAATGGCTGCAGCTTCTTCCTCTGCTTTACGCCTGCGATTATTCAGGTCGGCCGCACGTGCTTGCTCTTCGGCAAGACGCGACTGGGATTCAGCAGCGGCTTTTTCTTTAGCCTCGGCTTGAGCCTGCAGTTGCACTTTGACCTTGGCGGCAGCCTGGGCTTCTTCTTCAGCCTTGGCGGCCTGCTTTTCAGCGTGAAATGCAGTTTCCAGGGCCGAAGGTTGTCGATCCTTGGCTGTGTTTGATGGCGCTTGCTGTGCCGCCTGTGCAGCAGCTTTGGCCTGCTGAGCTGCTTTCTCAATCTGGGCTGCACGTTCGGCTTGCGCAGCTTGTGCGGCAGCCAGCTCAGCCGCTTGACGAGCAGCCGCCTCCTGAGCCTCACGCTGACGACGACGTTCTGCCAACTCTTCTTCCTGGCGACGAATCAACTCAGCCTGACGGCTTGCCTCTTCCTCGCGGCGGGTTAACTCGGCATGATCTGCGACCGCCGCTTCATCCTGATGAACCTCAACCTCATCCATTGGCACAGGTGCATCTGGGGCATCGTCGCGGCGCACAAAGGTGCGTTTTTTGCGCACCTCCACCTGAATCGTTCGAGCTTTGCCACTGGCATCAGCCTGCTTGATCTCGGTGGTTGATTTCTTGACCAAGGTGATCTTTTTGCGCTCACCCGTCACTGTGCCATGGCTGGCTTGCAAATAACTCAACAGGCGCTGTTTATCAGGTTCTGTGAGCGTGTCAGAAGGGGCTGATTTAGCCACACCTGCCGATTTCAGTTGCTCAAGCAACGTACCGGTGGATTTTTTGAGTTCATATGCAAACTCGGCGACGGTCATACTGGACATTTTTTGGGTAACCTTTAGTTCCGACTTTCACGCCTTCTGGGCGCTTCTCAGTCTTTACAGCAACTGTGTTTTCATGATCAAGACTCTTGTGAAGAAGCGTCATTGGTAAACCAATGCGCGCGCGCCTTCATGATTGTCGCTTTGGCTTCATCCTCAGACTGACCTGTCAACGCGGTCAGCTCATCAACAGCCAAATCAGCCAAGTCGTCAAGCGTATGGACACCATTTTCCGCCAGCTTGGCCAGATGATCAGCGGTCAAGCCTTCAAGATCATGCAACTGATGTGGCTCGCTGCCAACACTTTCTTCGTTGGCAATTTCCATGGTCAACAAAGCATCTTTGGCACGTGCACGCAACTCATTGACGGTATCTTCGTCAAAGCTTTCAATTTCGAGCATTTCCTCCAGTGGCACATAAGCCACCTGCTCCAGACTTGCAAAGCCCTCAGCGATCAACAGATCTGCAATCTCCTCGTCGACATCAAGCTTTTCCATAAACAGCTGACGGCTGGCATCAAGTTCTGTGGCCTGCTTCTGGGCAGATTCAGCCGCATCCAGAATATTGATTTTCCAGCCCGTCAACTCGGCGGCCAAACGAACATTTTGGCCGCCACGGCCAATGGCAATGGCCAGATTTTCCTCATCTACCACCACATCCATGGCATGACGTTCTTCATCCACCACAATGCTGCTGACATTGGCAGGAGCCAAAGCGCCAATCACAAACTGGGCCGGATCCTCACTCCACAACACAATGTCGACACGCTCGCCAGCCAGTTCATTGGTAACGGCATTGACACGTGTGCCACGCACCCCCACACAAGTTCCAATAGGATCAACACGCTTGTCATGTGACAAAACGGCAATCTTGGCACGGGAGCCTGCATCACGGGCACAGGACTTGATCTCCAATAGACCCTGCTCAATCTCAGGCACTTCATTACGAAACAATTCGATCATGAATTCAGGAGCCGAACGCGACAACACAATCGGCGCACCACGCAGAGTCAAATCCACTTCCATGATCATGGCGCGAACACGGTCACCGGTACGGAAGTTTTCCTTCGGGATCATCTCGCCACGACGCAGACGACCTTCCACGCGCCCTGATTCCACAATCAGATCACCCTTATCCATGCGTTTGACCGTGCCGACAAACACTTTGTCACCACGCGACATGAAGTCATTGAGCAACATTTCGCGCTCTGCATCACGAATCTTTTGCAAAATAACCTGCTTGGCAGCCATGGCTCCAATACGGCCAATCGGCAAGGACTCAATGGTTTCCTCAATGTATTCATCCACCTCGATGTCAGGAATTTGATCCTTGGCTTCAAAGTGCAAAATCTCCTGATCAGGCATCTGCAAACCAGCTTCGTCAGGCACCACATGCCAACGGCGGAATGTTTCATACACCCCCGTGTCACGATTCAGCGACACGCGAATATCCACCTCACCCGCATAAAGCTTCTTGGTGGCTTGCGCCAAAGCGGCTTCAACAGCACCAAACACCACATCACGCTCAACGTTTTTCTCGCGTGAGATGGCATCGACCAACATTAACATTTCGCGATTCATGCCATGACTCTCCTGTTTCAATTCAAATGGGGTTCAGACTCATCCAACTGCTGCGCGGGGGTGCGGCCTTTGAAGCTGACGATGGGCGCCAAACGCGCCTCCTTGAGTTCACTCAACACAAAACCAAGCGCCTGCAAAGGTGGCAGCGCCCGTTTTTTACTTATTTTTTGTCCGGGCTTGGTAACGATTTCATCACGCCAGACGATTTGCCAGGAGGGCTCCGCCAATACAAGCTGCGCAGCATCTGCCAGCGACTCAACACGCTCCAATACACCCCGGAATTTTTTCCGATTGGCACTCACCTGACCCGCCGCAGCCGCACCCAGCGGCTGCTTTAAAGTCACATCAATGGTGTATCCGACAAAACGCTCGAAATCTTGCGTATGGCGCAGTGGTCTATCAATACCAGGAGAAGACACCTCCAAACGACGATAGTCGATTTGATCAACCTCCAGAGCAAATTGCAACTGGCGCGTCACTTTTTCACAGTCTTCCACCGTCACAAATTGCTCGGCAATTGGCGCATCGACAACAGGCGCAACCCAAGGCAAGTCAATGGTGACACGCAGCAAACCACCGGCGGAACGTTCAATTTCCACCAGGTCATAACCCAAGCCAGTCACAATTTGTTCAACAATTTCCTTAAGCGCCACCAGGTTCCCTGCTCAAAATTTGGATGCATCAAAAACAATCGACCAAAAAAAACGGGCGGAAGTGACTCGCCCGTTTGGTCGTGAAGCAACGGATTGTAACCTATAAAGCGTTTAAAGCCATTGATTTGTAAGGATTTATCAGACTGCGCTGATCAATACACGTGTGTAGTCGTGCTTTGGGCTGAGCAGCACACTATCCACTGGGCCAGACTCCACTACCAAGCCGTCTTTCATCACCAACACACTGTGTGCCATGGCCGCAATGACGGCTACGTCATGCGTAATCAGCAAGTAGCTCAAACCGCGTTCACGCTGCAATTTTTGCAATAACTGTAGAACCTGTTTTTGTACCGTCACATCCAGCGCACTGGTCGGCTCATCCAGCACCAGCACCTGAGGCGAAATAATCAGTGCCCGGGCAATTGCCAGACGCTGACGCTGCCCACCGGAGAACTCATGCGGATAACGCGACAAGAGATCCCCTGCCTCTTGATCGTCCTGCGCCGCCAGCCCCACATCCTTCAACGCCTGCAGCACACGTGAGCGACGCTCAACCAACGACAAGTGGGCCGCATGCACGCCAAGACCTTCACCCACAATGGCTTCAATTGTCATTCGGGGAGACAGCGACGAAAACGGGTCTTGAAACACCACCTGAACCTGCCGCCGCAAGGCCTGGTTTTGGCGCGTATCGGCACTCCATGCCGTACCCATCAATTGCAAACACCCTTTAAAAGGTATTAAACCCAACACCGCCAGCGCCAAAGTGGACTTGCCCGAACCGGATTCACCGATCACACCCAAGGTCTGGCCACGCACCAACTCGAAATCAGCGCCATGAACTGCCACAAACTCGCCACGCCGAAACCACCCGCGCAGACCCGGCAAAGGGGTGCTGTAGCTGACATACAAGCCCTGCGCAGAGATCACGGGGCCAGATTGTTCAGTTGCCACTGAAGAAGAAACTGCAACATCCCGCTCAGGTCGGCTGGCCATCAGTCGTTGGGTGTAGGGATGTTGTGGCCGTTCAAACAAAGGCCGTGTGGTGCCTTGCTCAACCACCCGCCCCTGTTCCAACACCACCACACGCTCCGCAAAACGGCGCACCAGGTTGAGGTCGTGGGTGATCATCAACACCGCCATGCCATGGCGCTGCTGCAAGTTGGTCAATAAATCCAGGATTTGTCCGCGCAGGCTTACATCCAGCGCAGTGGTTGGCTCATCTGCCAACAACAGCTTGGGGCGGCCAGCCAAGGCCATGGCGATCATGGCGCGCTGGCGCTGGCCCCCGCTCAGCTGGTGCGGGTACGCCTTGGCTCGACGCTCTGGCTCGGGGATACCAGTATCCGCTAATAAATTTATAGCTACTTGTGCAGACTGCACCTGCGTCAGACCCTGTTTTAACCTGATAACTTCGGCAATCTGATCACCCACTGACATCAAGGGATTCAACGCCGTCATGGGTTCCTGAAAAATCATGGCGATATCGCGGCCACGAATCTGTCGCAAATCTTGCTCCTTCAATGAGAGCAAGTCACGCCCATTAAACAATGCCTCACCGCTGATTTTTGCATTGTCAATCAACCGCAACAAGCTCAGGGCAGAGACCGTTTTGCCAGAACCTGACTCTCCCACCAAGGCTACTTTTTCCCCCGCAGCGATGGAAAAATTGATGTCGTGTACCACTTCCTTGCCCGCAAAAGACACGCTTAAACCCCGAACCTCCAGCAAAGGCGTGTCATGCGTTTTTATGGATGCTGACAATGCGCTCACTGGTCGGCCTTTCTGGGGTCAAGCGCGTCACGCAGCGCATCCCCCATGAATGTGAGCAACAGCAAGGTGATGACCAGCACCGCAAAGGTAGCCAGTGAAATCCACCAAGCATCAATGTTGTTTTTGCCTTGTGAGAGCAGCTCACCGAGCGACGGCGTGCCGGGAGGCACACCCAAGCCCAAAAAATCCAGCGAGGTCAGGGCCAGGATCGCACCACTCATGCGAAAAGGCAAAAACGTCACCACCGGAGTCATGCTGTTGGGCAATAAATGCCTGGTGATGATGTGCCAATTACTCACGCCCAACGAGCGTGCAGCCCGCACGTAATCCAGTTGACGGTTGCGCAAAAACTCGGCTCGCACGTAGTCTGACAAACCCATCCAGCCAAATAAACTCAATAAAATCAACAGCAAACCCAGGCTGGGGGCAAACACGGCACTGAAGATGATCAACAGGTACAACTCGGGCATGGAACCCCAAATTTCGATCAAACGCTGAAATGCCAAGTCAATCTTGCCACCCCCAAAACCCTGGATCGCCCCGGTGATGATGCCCAACAAAGTTCCCGTGAACGTTAACGCCAGTGCAAACAGCACGCTGACGCGAAAACCATAGATCAGTTGCGCCAGCAAATCACGCCCCCGGTCATCGGTACCCAGCCAGTTGTCAACGCTGGGAGGCGATGGATTAGGCGCTTTGGCAAAGTAATTCAGCGTTTTCGGGCCATAAGGGTTGAGGGCAAACAGTGCCCAGTTGCCGTTTTGCCCAAGACGCTCACGGATGAACGGGTCCAGGTAATCGGTGGAGGTGTCAAAGTCACCACCAAAGGTTTTCTCCGAGTAATCTTTCACCATGGGAAAGTACAGCTCGCCCTGATAGCGCACCAACAGTGGACGGTCATTGCTGATCAATTCAGCCACCAGACTCAGGCCCACCAAACAGCAAAAAATCAGCAAACTCCAGTAACCCAGCCAATTGCGTTTAAAGCGCAGCCAGGCACGTTTGGATGGACTGAGGCTGAGAGCCATAGGCTTAGTCAAATTTGACACGGGGGTCGACCCAAACATACGATAAATCGGAAATCAGCTTGGTCACCAAACCGATCAAGGTAAAAAAATACAGCGTACCCAGCACCACCGGGTAATCACGCCGAATCACACTCTCGTAGCTCAACAGCCCCAGTCCGTCCAGCGAAAACAGGGTTTCGATCAACAACGAGCCCGTGAAAAAGGCACCGATAAAGGCTGCTGGAAAGCCTGTGATGATGGGAATCAGCGCGTTGCGAAACACATGGCCCCACAACACCTGGCGCTCATCGAGCCCCTTGGCCCGGGCAGTCACCACATATTGTTTGCGAATTTCTTCCAGAAATGCGTTTTTGGTCAGCATGGTGGTCACGGCAAAACTGCCCAGCACCATGGCCGTGACAGGCATGGCGATGTGCCAGAGGTAATCCACCACACGTGCCCCCCAGCTGAGTTCATCCCAGTTGCTGCTGGTCAGGCCGCGCAGCGGAAACCATTGCAATTGCCCGCCAAAAATCACCAGCAAGGCCACCCCCAGCACAAAACCGGGGATGGCATAACCCAGCAATACCAGCAAGGTGGTGACAAAATCAAAACGCGATCCGGCACGCACCGCTTTGGCCACCCCCAGAGGCACGGCAATCAGGTAACTGATAAAAAACGTCCACAAACCCAGACTGATCGACACCGGCAGCTTTTCCCACATCAACTCGGCCACGCTTTTGTTCTGGAAAAAACTGCGCCCCAAATCAAATCGGGCAAACTGGCCGAGCATCTGGAAAAACCGTTCATGCGCTGGCTTGTCAAAGCCATACAAAGCCTTGATTTGCTCGATACGCTTGGGGTCTACGCCCTGCGCGGCCCGGTAACTCAAGCCCCCGGTTTCAGCCGCAGCACCTTTGCCCACACCGGCCTTGGCTTCTGCCAGGTACTGCTCGACCGGGCCACCAGGCACAAACTGGATCACCACAAAAGTGAGCAGCAACACGCCCAACAGCGTGGGGATCATCAGTAAAAGGCGTTTGAGGATATAGCTGGCCATGGTTTATTGCGCTTTCAGTGGTTTGGCCCACCAGGTGTCGATGGCCCAACTCTCACCTTGGGCGTAAGGCGGCATACTTGCTGGTTGAGCCAAACGCCAATCATTAAAAACCATGCGATGCGTGGGTGCTGACCATTGCGGAATCAGAAGATGGCTATGGGCAATCACACGTTCCAGCGCCCGGCAGGCTGGCAACAAATCGGCTTTGGTGTTGGCTCGGGTCATGGTCGAGATCAAGACATCGACCGCCGGATTTTTCAAACCTGACAGGTTGCCAGAGTCCTCTTGGTCGGCTGCTTTGGAGCCAAACAGATCGGCGTATTCCTGGCCCGGATTATGTGTACCGCCATAGGCCAAAGAGGTGATATCGAACTCAAACTTCTGCAGTCGTTGCTGGTACAGGGCAAAGTCTACTGGGCGGAATTTCAACGTGATACCCAACTTTTCCAGGTTCCTCGCCCAAGGGGTGACGACTCGGGCGCTGCTCTCGTTGCTGTCAAGGTATTCGATCTCAAACGCCTTTCCTTGCGCATTGCGCAGTTGGCCGTCATGTACCTCCCACCCAGCAGCTTTCAACAAGGCCTGCGCCTGGCGCAAATTGGCACGCAAAGACGAAGGTGCATCGGTACGGGGCGGTAGCGTCATCAGGCCGAACACTTCTGGAGGAAGTTGCTTGCGCCAAGGCGCAAGCAAAGCCAGTTCCTGCGCGGACGGCAACCCAGAGGCCTGGCAATCGGTATTACCAAACAAGCCGTTGACGCGCTGATAGGCGTTGTAAAACATTTGCCGGTTCATCCATTCAAAATCCAGCGCCAACCCCAGTGCCTGACGTACCCGCACGTCCTTGAACCAATCCCGACGTGTGTTCAATACATAACTCTGAAAACCCGTGGGCAGGCGGTGACGGTATTCACGCTTGACCAATTCACCGGTATCAAAACGCTTGCCATTCACCCGACGCGCCCAGTCACCGGCCGAGAAAAAGCGCATCAAATCAAACTCCCCGGCCTTCAAAGCCTCCAGCCGGGCCGTGCCATCCTTGTAAATCTTGACGGTGATGCGATCAAAATTGGCGGAGCCTCGGCGCACATTCAAGTCTTTCGCCCAGTACTGGGGGTCGCGCACATAGGTGATGTCTTTGCCAAAACGTACCGGGCCTATTTTGTAAGGCCCGCTGCCAATGGGAATATCGGTCACGATCTCATCGAAGCGTTTGGGCTTGTTGTGCTCAGCCCCCCATGCACGGCTGAATACCGGCAAACCACCCACGGTCAAAGGCAGTTCACGGTTAGGTTTTTTAAAGCGGTAACGCAACGTGTGTTCGTCCAGCACATCCAGCCCAGCCACATCATCCAGCAGCGTCCTGAAAGCTGGCGAGGCAAACGGCCCCATCAGCATGTCAAAGCTGTACTTCACGTCTGCCGACAGCACGGCATCGCCATTGTGAAAGCGTGCCTCTGGCCGGAGCTTGAAAGTGGCACTCAGACCATCGGCAGCCACGACGACATCCTGAGCCAATAAACCATAACCTGAACCGGTTTCATCCAACGCCCCGGTGAGCAAACTGTCAAACATCACATCCGACAAATAAGCTGGCGCTGAGCCCTTGATGGTGAATGGGTTGTATTTGTCAAAAGTGGACACCCGCAGATTACTCACCAGACGCAGCTCGCCGCCCTTGGGGGCCGCAGGGTTGACGTAATCAAAGTGCGAAAAGCCGGATGGATACTTCAGATCACCCCACAAGGCATAGCCGTGCGCAGCCCAGACCGAATTGACCCAACTCAAAACCAAAAAAATCAACAGACTACGCATGCGACAATTCTGCATCATTTGTCACGGCGCTTCCCCGGCCACGAGCCGTTTCTGCAGTGGCATCAAAGACGTAACATAACAAGAGGTTGATATGGGTTTCCTGACTGGCAAAAAAATTCTGATTACGGGTGTGTTGTCCAACCGTTCCATTGCCTACGGCATCGCCAAGGCCTGCCATGCGCAAGGAGCCGAATTGGCATTCAGTTATGTGGGTGAACGTTTCAAAGATCGCATCACCGAGTTTGCCGCTGACTTCAATTCCAAACTGATTTTTGACTGTGACGTGAGTGATGATGCACAAATTGACCAGCTGTTCAAGGATTTGTCAGCCCATTGGCCGACGTTTGACGGCTTTGTGCACAGCATTGGCTTTGCCCCACGTGAGGCCATTGCCGGCAATTTTCTGGATGGTTTGACACGTGAAAACTTCCGTATTGCCCACGACATCAGCGCCTACAGCTTTCCGGCCATGGCCAAGGCGGCCCTGCCCTATCTGAACAACACGGCATCTTTGTTGACGCTGACCTATTTGGGAGGCGTGCGCGTGGTGCCCAGCTACAACACCATGGGCTTGGCCAAAGCATCGCTCGAATCCTCGGTGCGTTACCTGGCGGATGCCGTCGGAAGCAAAGGTATTCGTGTGAATGGTTTGAGTGCAGGGGCCATCAAAACCCTGGCCGCCAGTGGCATCAAGGACTTTGGCAAGTTGCTGGGTATCTCGGCAGCAGCCTCCCCCTTAAAACGCAATGTCACAATCGAAGAAGTGGGCAATGTGGCTGCTTTTCTACTCAGTGACCTGGCTTCAGGTATGACCGGTCAGATCTCGTATGTGGACTGTGGTGTGAGCCAGACAGCCATGGCCATTGTTGAACCTCATCCTTGATACAAAAATAGCTTCTAGCGCCCGTCAATAAAGCGCTGGAAGCTATAATTTTTATAGCATCAAAGAGCCACGCAATCGGCGTAATAGTGTGTCTTGCCATCGGCTCCAGGCTCTTCCACCAAACCATGAATGTCCGTCTCAAAACCTGGGCACTGGGTGTTGAATTCGCGTGAGAACTTCAGGTAGTCCACAATCTTTTTGTTGAATACTTCGCCCGGAATCAACAAAGGTATGCCTGGCGGATAAGGAGTCACCAAGCCTACGGTGACACGTCCTTCCAGGTGGTCAATCTCCACCCGCTCGGTTTTGCGCATGGCAATGTGGGCATAAGCATCACAAGGTTTCATGGCCGGTGTGAGATCACTCAGATACATGTCAGTGGTCAAGCGGGCAATGTCGTAGCGGGCATAAAGCTGGTGGATATGCTGGCACAAATCAGCCAGACCCATGTTTTCGTACATGGGGTATTTCTGGCAAAACTCGGGCAGGATACGCCACATCGGCTGGTTCTTGGCGTAATCGTCCTTGAATTGCTGCAAGGCGGTCAGCATGCTGTTCCAGCGGCCTTTGGTAATGCCAATGGTGAACATGATGAAAAAACTGTACAGCCCGGTTTTTTCCACCACCACACCATGCTCAGCCAGGAATTTGGTCACGATGCTGGCCGGAATACCGGTTTTGGCAAACTTGCCATTCAAATCCATGCCAGGTGTCACGATCGT
The DNA here is from genome assembly GCF_019973615.1 of Rhodoferax lithotrophicus. GTDB lineage: Bacteria > Pseudomonadota > Gammaproteobacteria > Burkholderiales > Burkholderiaceae_C > Rhodoferax > Rhodoferax lithotrophicus. The sequence goes on from NZ_AP024238.1 coordinate 2,652,436, forward strand.
CGATTTGATGGGGTCCAGCATGTTGAAACCGGTAGCCATCTTGCCAAAGCCGTGCCAGTGAACACCACTCTTGTTGGTGCGGGACTCCCCTTTGATGATCCAGTCATCGGCGCGGCCAATACCTTCTTCGGCCAGCTTGTCCGGCCCCCAGACCTTGAACCACCAGTCGTCCCCGTATTCATCGTCAATTTTGCGCATGGCGCGCCTGAAATCGAGCGCCTCGGCAATACTTTCTTCCACCAACGCGGTGCCGCCAGGCGGCTCCATCATGGCCGCAGCCACGTCACAACTGGCAATGATGCTGTATTGAGGCGAGGTGCTGGTGTGCATCAGATAAGCCTCGTTGAACAGATGCTTGTCCAACTTGACCGTTTGCGAGTCTTGCACCAATACATGGCTGGCCTGGCTGATACCTGCCAGCAGTTTGTGAATCGACTGGGTGGCGTAGACCATGGCCTTTTTAGGGCGTGCACGGTTTTTGCCCATGGCATGGTAGCTGCCATAAAACGGATGGAAAGCGGCGTGTGGCAACCAGGCTTCATCAAAGTGGATGTTTTCCACATAACCATCAAGCATGTTTTTCACCGTCTCGGTGTTGTACAAAACGCCGTCGTAGGTGGATTGCGTCAGGGTCAGCACGCGGGGCTTGATCTGGCTGACATCCAGGTCTGGTAGATGCTCTTTGATCAGCGGATTGGCTTTGATCTTGGCTTTGATGGTGGCAGGTTCAAATTCACTCTTCGGAATCGGGCCAATGATGCCGAAGTGGTTGCGTGTAGGCTTCAGAAACACCGGAATCGCCCCGGTCATGATGATGGCATGCAAGATGGACTTGTGGCAGTTGCGGTCTACCACCACCACATCATTGGGTGCCACCGTGTGATGCCACACCATCTTGTTGCTGGTCGAGGTGCCGTTGGTTACAAAAAAGCAGTGGTCAGCGTTAAAAATGCGGGCCGCATTACGCTCACTTTTACCGATGGCACCATCGTGATCCAGCAGCTGACCCAGTTCTTCAACGGCGTTGCACACGTCGGCGCGCAACATGTTCTCGCCATAAAACTGGTGATACATCTGCCCCACCGGGCTTTTCAGAAAGGCCACGCCACCCGAATGGCCTGGGCAGTGCCAGGAATAGGAGCCATCTTCAGCATAGTCCAGCAAGGCTTTAAAAAACGGTGGCTGCACCCCTTCCAGGTAACTCTTGGCCTCGCGGATGATGTGCCGCGCGACGAACTCAGGGGTATCTTCAAACATGTGGATGAAGCCATGCAGTTCACGCAAGATGTCATTCGGCAGGTGACGGCTGGTTTTGGTTTCACCGTAAATGTAGATTGGTACATCCAGGTTCTTGCGTCGCACCTCTTCGATGAAGTGGCGCAGATTCACCACGGCAGGGTCAAGATCAGGGCCAGGCGTGAACTCTTCATCGTCAATGGACAAAATGAACGTGCTGGCACGGCTTTGCTGCTGGGCAAACTGGCTTAAATCGCCATAACTGGTCGCGCCAAGCACTTCAAAGCCCTCCGACTCGATCGCTTGAGCCAAGGCACGTATACCCAACCCGGAGGTATTTTCTGAGCGGTAATCTTCGTCAATAATGACGATTGGAAAGCGAAATTTCATGGCAAGCTCCAGCGACACACGGTAAATAGATGAAATAGGCGCGAAGTGTAAGGACTAAACATGTCGCTTCTCGTTTATCGGATGGCTTTCGCCTGAAAATGTCGTGGTCGCAACACAGTAGGACATTCTCATATGGCCGAATCAACACTTTGGTGGCTCGCAGCAGGCGGCCTGATTGCGGTAGAACTCATTTCTGGCACTTTTTACCTGTTGCTGATTTCGCTTGGACTCGCTGCGGCGGCGTTATCGGCGCATGCGGGTCTTTCCATGCCCTACCAATGGCTATGTGCAGCAGTGATGGGTGGCGGCTCCGTTTTGGTTTGGCGTGCTTACAAGCACACCCAACCTGAATCGGCTCCAGCACAAGCCAATCATGATGTGAATCTGGACATTGGAGAAACTGTCCATGTGGATCACTGGCTTGACGACCATACCAGCAACGTCAAATACCGTGGCGTTCGCTGGGATGTCATCTTGCAAGAGGGTCAGGCCGCAGAAAGTGGCACTTTTGTGATTGCCGAAATTGTCGGCAATCGGCTCGTACTCAAAAAATCTCACTCTTCTTAACTTCTGGAGTTCCCATGGTTATTGCCGTCGTCTTATTTGTGATTGCCGTGATTTTTATCACCCAGTCGGTCAAGGTCGTCCCACAACAACACGCCTGGGTGGTTGAACGCCTTGGCAAATACAACGGTACCCTCACACCGGGATTGAACTTTTTGATGCCTTTTATCGACAAGGTGGCCTATAAACATTTACTCAAGGAAGTACCGCTGGATATTGCCAGTCAGGTTTGTATCACACGCGACAACACCCAGCTGCAGGTGGATGGCATCCTGTACTTTCAGGTGACCGATGCTATGCGAGCAAGTTATGGCTCCAGTAACTACATCATGGCGATCTCGCAATTGGCACAAACTTCATTACGCTCGGTGATTGGCAAACTGGAACTGGACAAAACCTTTGAAGAGCGTGACATCATCAATGCCCAGGTGGTACAAGCCATTGACGAAGCGGCACTGAACTGGGGCGTGAAAGTCTTGCGTTATGAAATCAAGGATCTGACCCCCCCGAAAGAAATATTGCACGCCATGCAGCAGCAAATCACGGCTGAGCGTGAAAAACGGGCATTGATTGCCGCTTCTGAAGGTCGCCGCCAGGAGCAAATCAACATTGCCACGGGTGAGCGCGAAGCTTTTATTGCCCGCTCAGAAGGTGAAAAACAAGCCGTGATCAACAAAGCCCAAGGTGATGCACAGTCAATTTTGGCAGTGGCCGAAGCGACAGGACAAGCCATTGAGCGAATTGCTGCGGCGATTCGTCAGCCTGGCGGGGCAGAAGCCGTTCAACTCAAGGTAGCTGAAAAAGCCGTCGAAGCCTATTCCAAAGTAGCCGCTGATGCGACCACAACACTGGTGATTCCGAGCAACATGACGGAAGTGTCCACACTGATCAGCTCTGCTATGAAAATGATCCAGTCACAAAAATAATACGCATGCATCCGTGACTTCAGAGCAATAAGTCAAAAGATACACGCTGACCGTATCACCAAGTGCCTTTAGGCTGTCGACCACGTATAAATGCCGAAATCATCTCGACGGCATCCTGATGACCACCACGATAGGCAAAATCCATGGCGGTCAAACCCTGATGATTTTTAAGTGTCGGATCTGCCCCCGCCTCTAGTAGTAATTTCACCGCGGCCGCATCACTGTACTGTGCGGCCATCATGAGAGGCGTGGTGCCATTGGGTGACGCCGCATCAATGTAAGCGTTTTCCTCCAAAAGCAAATTCATGATGTCTTTATGGCCATTGGTAGCCGCATAGTGCAAGGGAGCCCAACCGGGTTTATTGACATCCGCACCTTTTTTGATCAGCAACTGGCAAAGACTCATTTCACCTTTGAGCGCTGCCAGCATCAAAGGGCTTTCATCGGCCGCATTCCGAACCTCAGCTTTGCTACCCGGCGCATTCGCCAAAACAATGGCCACGTCAAAAGACGAGGCTTTGATGGCCAACAACAAACCGGGGTTGCCATCGGCATCGACGGTATTGGGGTCAAAGCCGCGCAACAAAAGTGTGACTATCTTGGACTCATTGTTTTGGATAATGGCGGTAAAAAAATCATCATAAGAGCCTGCAAAAACTGATGAAAATCCTACAAAAACAAAAAGATAAAAGAATTTTCTAAGGTGATGAATAAGCATATAAATCCACCGTATCAGGCCGTCACACCAGCGAACAAGACATCAAAGTTATGGCTAGTGAGTGCGCCAATCTCCTCTGCCGCCACCTGTTTGATTTGACCTAATTGAGCTGCCACATAGGGCACATACGACGGGTTGTTGGTTTTGCCGCGGTAAGGCATAGGGGCCAGATAAGGACTATCGGTTTCAATCAGCAAGCGATCAAGGGGTACCAAAGCAGCGACTTCGCGCAGGTTTTGTGCACTTTTGAAAGTCAAAATGCCCGAAAACGAAATGTAAAAGCCCAGATCAAGCGCCTGGCGGGCCACTTGTGCATCTTCGGTAAAACAATGAAATACGCCACCGGCACTACCCACTGAGCCATCTTCGCCCTCCTCCCGCAAAATCTGCAGGGTATCGGCAGCAGCTTGTCGGGTATGGATCACCAGCGGTTTGTGCAGTTGCCGCGCAGCGCGGATATGAGTACGAAAGCGCTCGCGTTGCCAGTGCATGTCGGCAAGGCTGCGACCGTTCAAACGGTAATAGTCCAGGCCGGTTTCGCCAATACCCACCACACGGGGCAATGCGCCCAGAGTCAGCAAATCGTCCAGACTGGGTTCCTGGACACCCTCGTTGTCTGGGTGGACACCGGCCGTTGCCCAGAAATTGTCATAAGCAAGAGCCAATTGGTGGACTGCCGGAAATTCCTCCAGGGTGGTGCTGATGCACAAGGCGCGGCCCACCTGGGCTTGCGCCATGGCTTGACGAATGGCGGGTAATTGCGTGAGCAACTCGGGAAAATTCAAATGACAATGCGAATCGGTGAACATCAATGCGGATATCCTGGTAAGCCAACCTGGGCGCTGACAGGTTCAAATAGTCTGGGTGGCGCGCTCTGAGCCCAGCTGGGCACCCAGAATTTCTTCAATGCGCAATTTGAGTGCAACTGATTTCTCGTCGGAGGGAAACACAATGCCAACACCTTGGGTACGGTTACCCGCTGCCTTGGCTGGTGTGACCCAGGCCACTTTTCCGGCCACCGGGTAGCGCTGCGGGTCATCGGGCAAACTGATCAAGACATACACCGCATCACCCAACTGGTAGTCGCGGTTGGTGGGAATGAACAAACCACCCGTGGCGAAAATAGGCATGTAGGCGGCATACAAAGCAGATTTTTCTTTGATGGCGAGCTGAATGACACTTGGCCGTGGCGCAGCATGAGGATGCACCGCGTGTACGTGATGAGGGGCTTTGTTCATGATTTTGAGTTTAGAGCCAATTGCGCCTGGCTGACCAAGGCTTCTTGCATCAAACCGGCATTAAAAGGATGTTCCACCGTGCGCATGGCCTGTGACAAGGCTTTGCTCCAGGTGGTCAAACTGTGCCAACTGCCAGCTGACGGCAAATCAGCCGCTTCAAAAAACCGCGGGCTGGCACCACTGCGCAGGGCCAGCAAGTCATGGCACAGCTTGTGCAGGGCATCCAGTGTTTGTGCGGGTGTCCAGTCTTTGAACACCGCCACATCACCTTGTTGGACAGCGCGCGGCAGGCGTGGCCACAGATCGGAAATCGGCGCGAATTGCAAGGCATCTTGCGGCCGCCCGCCGGCGGCGCGCAGCATGACACGGGCTTTTTTTTCTGCAACACCTTGCGCCTGCAACCAGTTCATGGCGCTCAACTGATCGGGCCACAGCATGGTGTGACCCAGGCAACGGCTGCGGATCGTCGGCAGCAACTGGTGCGCTGCATCAGAGGCCAGCACAAATTTCACATCACCCGCCGGTTCCTCCAGCGTTTTGAGCAACGCATTGGCGGTGTAGACGTTCATGCGCTCGGCGGGGAATACCAGCACCGCCTTGCCCCGGCCACGGGCACTGGTGCGCTGCGCGAACTCCACCGCATCACGCATGGCTTCGACGCGAATCTCCTTGCTGGGCTTGCGCTTTTTGCTCTCAATTTCATCCTGGGCTTTTTCGTTGAGTGGCCAGGCCAAGTCCAGCATGGTCGTCTCAGGCATCAGCACACACAAATCAGCATGGGCACGCACCTCAATGGCGTGGCAACTGCCACAACTGCCGCAGGCCCCTTGGGCGCTGGGGCGCTCACATAACCAGGCGCTCACCAAGGCAAAAGCCAGCTCATACTGACCCAGACCGGATGGCCCGGCCAGTAGCCAGGCATGGCCGCGCTGGGCCAGCAGGGTTTGGGTTTGGGCCGCAATCCAGGGCGCGATACTGGCAGGTGGTGTGATGCCGCTCATGCGGGTAAGACCTGGCCAAGCCAGCCTTGTTTTTGAAAGACCGTCAACACATCTGCCCAGACTGCTTCACGGCTTTGGTCGGCTTCTATGCGGGCAAAACGCTGGGCATGGGCTTCACAGCGGGCCAGGTAGCCCGCCCGTACACGGGCGAAAAAATCCGCCGGTTGTGCCTCAAACTTGTCCGGCACGCGCACACCGGCCAGCCGTTGTGCTGCAATTTCCGGGGCCAGGTCAAACCAGATAGTCAAATCGGGTTGTCGAACAAAATTAGCCTCTGGTGCTTGTGTGGTCTGCACAAGCTGCTCTAAATAGGAGAGCGTATTGAGGTCGAACCCACGCCCGCCACCCTGGTAAGCAAAAGTGGCATCGGTAAAGCGGTCGCACAGCACCACCTCAGCACGGGCCAAGGCAGGTTCAATCACTTGCTGCAGATGGTCACGCCGGGCCGCAAACACCAGCAGTGCCTCGGTCATGGCATCCATTGGGTCGTTCAGCACCAGGGTGCGCAGTTTTTCAGCCAAGGGGGTGCCGCCGGGTTCGCGGGTCAGCGTCACGGCCCTGCCCTGCGCCCGAAAGGCTTGTGCCAACGCATCGATATGGGTGGATTTACCGGCACCGTCAATGCCTTCAAAACTGATGAAAAGTCCGCGTAGGGTCATAACTGGATGGGCCTTATTGGCCACGCTGGTATTTGTTGACGGCCCGATTGTGCGCGTCGAGGTTATCGCTGAACTGGCTGCTGCCATCCCCGCGCGCCACAAAATACAAGGCACGGCTGGCGGCAGGTTGTGCCGCTGCCAGCAACGCCTCTTTGCCCGGCATGGCAATCGGCGTGGGCGGCAAACCAGCACGGGTGTAGGTATTCCAGGGTGTGTCGGCCAGCAAATCGCGGCGGCGCAGATTGCCATCAAACCTGTCGCCCAAGCCATAAATCACGGTAGGGTCGGTTTGCAACAACATGCCCAAGCGCAGCCGGTTGGTAAACACCGAGGCAATCATGGGCCGGTCGCTGGCCCGGCCGGTTTCTTTTTCAACGATGCTGGCCAGCGTCAGCAAGTCGTCGGGTGTTTTCAGCGGTGAGTTGGGAGCACGCTGTTCCCAGGCGGCCTGCAAGTGGTGATCCATGGCGCGCATGGCGCGCTGCAAGATTTTGAGGTCGCTGCTGCCTTTGGCATAGGTGTAGGTGTCTGGGTAGAAACGGCCCTCAGGGGGGTGCTGCGGCTGACCCAGCTTTTGCATGATCAAATTAGCATCAAGCGCTTGTGTATCCTGCGCAAGATGCTCTGATTTTGCAAGTGCTGCACGGACTTGTTTGAAAGTCCAGCCTTCGACCAGAGTCACTGAACGTAAGGCTTCTTCACCCCGCGTCAGCTTGGCCAGCAAGCTGCGCGGGGTGGTACCGGGCTCCAGTTCGTAATTGCCAGCTTTGATCTGCCGGGCCTGGCCAGACAAGCGGAACCACCAGTACAGCAAGACGGGCGAGGTTTGCACACCACTGTTGACCGCTTCCTGAGCCACCCCACGCGGGCTGGTTCCGGGCTCAATCGACAAGTCCAGACTGGGAGCCGTCAGGTCCAGATCCTGATTCACCCACACAAAAGCCCAGCCAGCCAGGACGACCACCAACACCACAATCAACCGGATCAATCGACGCACAAGCCTACTGCCTTCCAAGATATGAACCGCGCATGATAATTCAGCCATGCAAAACATTCTTCAAGGCGTGGCCCGGCTGAATCATTCAGGGCTGATCCGTGCACAAGGCGACGATGCCGCCAAATTTCTGCACGGGCAATTGACCAACGACTTTGCTCTTTTGGGATTGTCAGAGGCCCGCCTGGCGGGCTTTTGTAATGCCAAAGGCCGTTTGCAGGCCAGTTTTATTGGCTTCAAACGCAGTCCAACCGACATCTTGCTGCTGTGCAGCCCAGACCTTCTGGCTGCCACGCTCAAGCGCCTGAGCATGTTTGTGATGCGGGCCAAGGTCAAGCTCAGTGATGCCAGCGCTGATTTTGTCGTTTACGGATTGGCCGGATCTGCGCTGACAAATGCTACGAATAAAATAGCTTCTTACGCAGCTAATACATGGTCAAAAGCCGATTTTGATGATCAAAATCTGGTCAACCTCTACCCGGCAGACGGTGTATCGCGGGCCTTGCTGATTACACCGGCTCAAGCCCCTGCACCAGAAGGCGCAGCTTTGAGCCCCGAACTTTGGGCCTGGGGCGAGGTGCGCAGCGGCATTGCCACCGTGAGCCAGCCGATTTTTGAAGCACTGGTGCCGCAAATGCTCAATTACGAGTCGGTCGGCGGCGTGAATTTCAAAAAAGGCTGTTACCCCGGCCAGGAGGTGGTGGCACGCAGCCAGTTTCGTGGCACGCTGAAACGCCGGGCCTATCTGGCGCATGCGGATGCTCCTTTACAAGCGGGTCAGGAGCTGTTTGCCGCAGAAGATGCCAGCCAGCCCTGTGGCCTGGTGGTGCAAGCCGCTGCCGCTCCCACCGGTGGTTTTGATGCCATTGTGTCGATGCAGATCAGCGCATACGAGGCCGGTGGCGTGCGGGCTTTGGCCGCCGATGGCCCCCTGCTGAGCTTGACCGCTGCGCCCTACCCTTTGCTGGCCGATATTTGATCCATGGCTAGCCGTGTCAACGTGCTGACGAAGACTTGAGCATTTCGGTGTGCACGATGCCAGCCTCGACAAACGGTTCACCTTGCGGCACAAAGCCCAGCGCAGCGTAGAAACTTTTCGCACTGGCCTGGGCGTGCAGCCTGACCTCATGATCACCACGCTGGGCGGCGGCATCGACCAGGGCTTTGAGTGCTAACTGTCCCAGGCCTTTGCCACGATGTTCCCGGATCACCGCCAGGCGGCCAATCTGCCCCACACCGGGTGCCACTTGCAGCAAGCGGCCGGTGGCCATCGGTTTGCCCTGCGGGTTGAGCACCAGCACGTGAACCGCACGGGCATCAGCCTGGTCTTGCTCAAGCGCCAGGGGTATTTGCTGCTCTTGCACAAACACCGCCAGGCGCACGGCACGTGCAGCTTCACCCAAACGGGCCCAATCACCCACGCTCACCGTCAAGGACTCCGTCGTTGCCTGGCCAACCGGGTGTGTTTCAAACGCCTGACGTAATGCACGCGCGGCATCGGCATGGGCACGGCCAGCCTCAGGAATGGCGCGGCCCATTTTGATGAATTCATGCGTCACCCCACGGTAGATTTCCAAATCGACCGCCACACCTGCCGCACGTAACTTGTCGGCATAGGCCAGGCCTTCGTCCACCAGCGGATCACATTCGGCCAAGCCAAACCAGGCCGGGGCCACGCCGTCTGCGTCATGCGCCAGCAAGGGGGCAAAACGCCAGTCTTCGCGGTCTTGCCGGTTGGGAATGTAGAAATCAAAAAAGTAATCAATGTGCGCGGCTTCCAGTACAAAACCATGGGCAAAGGTTTTGTGCGAGGGTGTGTCGGCATGGGCGGTGGTGCCGGGGTAGAACAGCAATTGCAGCTTCAAATCCACTCCCAGGTCACGCGCCTGCAGGGCACAAGCTGCGGCCAAAGTGCCGCCGGCACTGTCTCCCCCCACCGCGATGCGGGAGTTCTCCAGCCCTTTTTCATGTCCCAGGGTGGCGACCCAATGCACCGCATCCCAGGCATCTTCAAAAGCCGTCGGAAAACGGTGCTCCGGGGCCAGCCGGTAGCCGACCGACAACACGGCGCAGTGCGCCAGATGGCTCAAGTGGCGGCACAACACATCATGTGTGGCGATGCTGCCAATGGTAAAACCACCGCCATGCAGGTAGACCAGTACCGGCAGGGGTTCGCTTGACGGCGCATACAGCCGCACCGGCAGGTCAAAGCCGTCGCGGGTGGGCACGGTGAAGCTTTCCACACGTTCCAGCTTGGTGGGCGGCAAGTCCAGCACGCCGGCGTTGACCTCATAGGCGGCGCGGGCCTGGCTGGGTGTCAGGGCATGTAATGGCATTTGCCCTGCCCGCGCCATGCGCTCCAGAATGCCATGCATGGCGGGGGTCAATAAAGTTCGCGGGTTTCGATGGGGCATGGAGAGCAATGTCTTGTTAAAGTGCAGCGGCCAATAATAAGGGCTCGCAAAGCAATAATTTGTACCTTTGACTGGTCATCTTTGGGCGCATTGCGTCGTTGCAAATCGCTTGTTTAGCAGAGCTAAACGGCACGCTTTGCGCCTAGCACTGCCTCCCAAATATGACCGTCAAATTGTCCAACTTATTACTTTACGAGCCCTAACGATACCGGAGACACCCATGGCCCTGATTTACTATGTGACGCAAGTTCAGTTTGAGTTTGGCGCGATTCAGCTGTTGCAAGCCGAGTGCCAGCGCTCGGGCATCAGCCGCCCGCTGATCGTGACCGATGCCGGAGTCAAAGCCGCCGGTATTTTGCAAAAAGCACTGGATGCCTTGACCGGCATGACGGTGGCGGTGTTTGACCAAACCCCGTCCAACCCGACCGAGGCTGCGGTACGCGCAGCCGCTGCGCTGTACACCCAGCAGCAGTGCGACGGTTTGATTGCGGTGGGTGGTGGTTCCAGCATCGACTGCGCCAAAGGGGTGGCGATTGCGGCCACCCACACCGGGCCGTTGAGCCATTACGCCACCATTGAGGGCGGCTCCGCACGCATCACCGAGCGGGTTGCGCCGCTGATTGCCGTCCCCACCACGGCAGGCACCGGCAGCGAGGTGGCGCGCGGGGCGATCCTCATCGTCGATGACCATCGCAAACTGGGGTTCCACAGCTGGCATCTGGTGCCCAAAACCGCTATTTGTGACCCTGAACTGACACTGGGCCTGCCACCCCTGCTGACCGCCGCCACCGGCATGGATGCCATTGCCCACTGCATGGAAACCTTCATGGCCCCAGCCTTCAACCCGCCTGCCGATGGCATCGCACTGGACGGCCTGGCGCGTGGCTGGGCGCACATTGAGCGTGCCACCCGCAACGGCGCTGACCGCGAAGCACGTTTGAACATGATGAGTGCCTCCATGCAAGGGGCGATGGCGTTCCAGAAAGGGCTGGGCTGCGTGCATTCACTCAGCCACAGCTTGGGTGGTGTCAATCCCCGGCTGCACCATGGTACGCTCAATGCCCTGTTTTTGCCCGCTGTGATCGCCTTCAATGCGGCGGCCGAATCACTGCAAAAAGAGAAGCGTCTTGCGCGCATGGCGCATGCCATGGGACTGGATTCTGCCAGTGATATTGGGCAAGCCATCCAAGCCATGAACACCCGTTTGTGTTTACCCACCGGTCTGGCGGCCATGGGGGTCACTGAAGATCAGTTTGAGGCCATCATCGCCGGGGCCATGGCCGACCATTGCCACAAGACCAATCCGCGTATCGCTACGGCTGATGACTATCGACAGATGTTGAGCCAGGCCATGTGAGCAAGCATCCAGTCACTTGTTTTTCATCAAATTGACCGATAGCGCCCGTAAAATATGCGCAACAAGCTATCAATAATATAGTTTTTACGGAACCTTGCCAGGTTCGTAAAACCTCTTCTGGCATCAACATTGCTTATTCACCCCAAAGCAATGCCTGGTTCATTTCAATCATCGAGACACCCACATGTCCATACACGCAGCACTGAATCACATCACTCACTACACCTATGACCGGCTGGTTAACCTTGGCCCACAGGTGGTGCGCTTGCGCCCGGCACCCCATTGCCGCAGCAAGATCATTTCTTACTCACTCAAGGTCGAGCCACCGGTGCACTTCATCAACTGGCAGCAAGACCCGTTTGCCAACTACCAGGCACGGCTGGTGTTCCCCGACAAAACCAAAGAATTCAAGGTCACGGTGGACGTGGTCATGGACATGTCGGTCTACAACCCGTTTGACTTCTTTCTGGAGCCCGAGGCCGAAGAGTTTCCGTTCAGTTATGCCACCGATTTGAAACAAGAGCTGGCTCCGTACCTGATCCCCGAGCCGGTCACACCCCTGGTGCAGGCTTACCTGGACAAAATCGACCGCACCAAACGCCGCAGCGTGCTGTTTCTGGTGGACTTGAACCAGAGTGTGCACCACGCCATCAGCTACACCATTCGCATGGAGCCGGGTGTACAAGCACCTGAAGAAACTCTCACACTGGGTTCAGGCTCGTGCCGTGATTCAGCCTGGCTGATGGTCAATTTGCTGCGCCACTGCGGCCTGGCGGCACGTTTTGTCTCGGGTTACCTGATTCAGTTGAAACCCGATGTCAAGGCGCTGGATGGCCCCAGCGGCACCGAGGTGGACTTCACCGATCTGCACGCCTGGTGCGAGGTGTATTTGCCCGGTGCGGGTTGGGTCGGGCTGGATGCCACTTCAGGTTTGCTGGCCGGTGAAGGCCATATTCCGCTGGCTTGTACACCACAGCCCTCAGGTGCAGCCCCCATTGAAGGCTGCTCCGACAAATGCGAGGTGGAGTTTGCCCACCACATGCAGGTGACACGCATTTATGAATCACCCCGCGTGACCAAACCCTATACCGAAGAGCAATGGGCCGATATCATGGCTTTGGGCCTCGCCGTGGACGACGAACTGGTGGCCGGTGATGTACGACTGACCATGGGTGGCGAGCCCACTTTTGTGGCCAACAGCGACCGTGATGCACCAGAATGGAACACCGATGCGCTCGGCCCTAGCAAACGTGGGTTTGCCACCGAGTTGGTGCATAAACTGCGCAACGAATACGGCCAAGGCGGTTTTCTGCATTTTGGTCAAGGCAAGTGGTATCCAGGTGAGCAGTTGCCACGCTGGGCACTGAACATTTATTGGCGCGCGGACGGCCAACCGGTGTGGGCCAACCCGGCGCTCTTTACCGATGAACGTTCGCCCACTCACTACACCTCGGCAGACGCACAGCGCTTCACCAGCCTGTTGGCGAGCAAGTTGGGAGTCACCGGCAAATACATCCAGACCGCTTTTGAAGACAGCTGGTATTACCTGTGGCGTGAACGCCGCCTGCCAGTGAATGTCGACCCGTTCAACTCCAAACTGGACGATGAAATGGAGCGTGCCCGGTTGCGCCGGGTGTTCGAGCAAAAACTCGATACCCCGGTAGGTTATGTGTTGCCGATCAAGGTCACAGGTTACGACGACAGTTATGGCGCTGCCTGGACCACCGGCCCCTGGTTTTTGCGGGACGAACGGATGTACTTGATGCCGGGTGATTCCCCCATGGGTCTGCGCCTGCCGCTGGATTCGCTGCCCTGGGTCAGTGAGGCTGACTTTCCTTACCTGATCGAGCAAGACCCATCTGTGCTGGTGGGTACTCTGCCCGTTTACAACACCATAGCAGCCAAATACGCGCCGGGTACAGCGGGTTTGGCGCTGGGCCAGGCGGCTCGTCGGGCTGCAGCAGAAGCAGCTGCAGCTTCTGGGGCTAGCACATCCTTGGCAACAGACAAGCCATTGGCGGCCAGCAGCTTTTTGGCAGGCACCGGCCCTCAGGCAGAAGCGGTTCGCAAGATGCAAACCGTGACCGGAACGGCAACTGCTTCCAGCTCAGCCGTGAATGCACAAAGCGACAGCCAGTCTGAACCCGGCGACTTTGCCCGTGTGCCCGGCCCACAAGAATCTGCCCACTGGATTACCCGCACAGCTCTGTGTGTGGAGGTGCGTGACCCACGCCGCGCCAGCGGCCCTAAAGTTGAAGCCATTGGCGAAAAATCGGGCGTGTTGTATGTATTTATGCCGCCCCTTGAAAAACTGGAACATTACCTGGATTTGCTGGCTGCCGTAGAAGCTACCGCACAAGAACTGGGCATGCAACTGGTGCTGGAAGGTTACCCGCCACCGCGTGACCCACGCCTGAAATTGCTCAGCGTTACCCCCGATCCCGGCGTGATTGAGGTCAACATTCATCCCTCCACCCACTGGAAGGAGCTGGTCAGCAACACCGAGTTCTTGTACAACGCGGCGTTTGAGTCACGCTTGTCGGCCGAAAAATTCATGACCGATGGTCGCCACACCGGCACCGGTGGCGGCAATCACTTTGTCATGGGTGGGGCTACGCCTGAAGACAGCCCGTTCTTGCGCAAACCCGAGCTGCTGGCCAGCTTGCTGCTTTATTGGCACAACCATCCTTCACTGAGCTACCTGTTCAGCGGCATGTTTGTCGGTCCAACCAGCCAGGCACCACGGGTGGATGAGGCACGCAACGACCAGCTTTACGAGCTTGAAATTGCCATTGAACAGATTTACAAAAACCGCGAGCTGCATGGTCAGAGCATGCCGCCGTGGCTGGTGGATCGCACGCTGCGCAACATCCTGATCGATGCCACCGGCAACACGCACCGCAGCGAAATCTCCATCGACAAGATGTATTCGCCCGATTCGGCCACTGGCCGCCTGGGCTTGCTGGAGCTGCGTGCCTTTGAAATGCCACCCCACCCGCACATGAGCAGCGCGCAGCAGTTGCTGCTACGCGCCCTGATTGCCCGCTTCTGGAAAACACCTTACCGCACACCTGCCACCCGCTGGGGCACCGAGTTGCATGACCGCTTTATGCTGCCGGCCTTTATTGAAGCCGATTTCAAAGATGTGATGGAGGAAATGCGCGAAGCAGGCTACGCCTTTGATGACAGCTGGTTTGCGCCACACATCGAGTTCCGCTTTCCCTTGATTGGCTCGGTATGCTCATCTGGCATTGAACTCACCCTGCGCAACGCGCTGGAGCCCTGGCATGTGATGGGTGAAGAAAACACCGCTGGTGGCACGGCACGTTATGTGGATTCGTCCCTCGAACGTATAGAAGTGCGCGTGACGGGTATGAACCAAAGCCGCTACGTGGTCACCTGTAACGGGCATGCCCTGCCTCTGCAGCCAACGGGTGTTGTGGGTGAATACGTGGCCGGGGTGCGCTACAAAGCCTGGAACCCGCCCAGCAGTTTGCACCCGAGCATTGGTGTCCATGCCCCGCTGACGTTTGACATTGTGGACACCTGGATGAAGCGCTCTTTGGGTGGCTGTCAATACCACGTGTCACACCCAGGCGGCCTGAGCTACGAAACGCTGCCGGTCAACGCCTTTGAGGCCGAGAGCCGCCGTCTGTCCCGCTTTTTGGCCATGGGTCACACGCCTGGTTTGATGTATGTACCACCTGCCACCATCAACCTGCCAGGTAGCCGTGAGTTTCCTTTTACGCTGGATTTGCGTCGGGTGTAAATCAGGGTTGGCGCCTGGATGGCGCTATTCAATATATTCGACGACACCGTGATGGATAACCATGACATCACGCTGTAGCGAATAGCATTGAAATGTAGCGCTGCCATGGCCATGCGTCCAGAACACCGTTTTCAAGGACTCACCCGGATAAAACGGAGAAGAAAATTTGAGCTTCAATTTTTTCAGTCGAGCTGGATCGTAGGCACACAGCGTGCGTAGTGCCGCGTGCCCGGCCATGCCAAACGTGCACAGGCCATGCAAAATGGGGCGCTCAAAGCCTGCGTTTTGTGCCACCCGGATGTCGGCATGTAACGGGTTGTCATCACCGCTGAGGCGATAAATCAATGCAGATTGCGCAGAGCTTGGCAAGATACAAGTTCTGTCTGGTGGCCCTTGGGGACACCAACGCGAGGGTGGACTCGCCGGGTCTCCGCCGCCAAAATGACCATCGCCACGGCACAGAATAACGGACCGGGTACTTGCGACAATTTCGGATGTAGCGGCATCAACGACATCACGGCGGGTCGTGAGCAACGCACCTGCCGAGCGCTTGTCTACGATGCTTTCAATAACCGTCTTTCCAATAACCTCGCCACTTGGACGTAATGTCTGGTGCATGTTGAGCTCCTGCTCAACATGCAGGATCTTTTTCCAGTCAAGCCCAGTGTCAGGCGAGCGCATCCAGAAGCCTGGACAACCCAACACCACCGCCATCGTCGGCACAGCAAGCAGCGCTTGCTCATACACATAACGCAGCTGATCCAAGTCGCTTGGGTCCGTCCCCATGCCAATACCCAGCGCATACAACATGCTGTCTGTGGCCCCATAACGGTGGCGCACGTCTTCAAACTGCCGGTTTTTCAGTGTTCTGAAATTGATGCTCATTATTCAGGTCACAGGAGCGCTTGATACAGGCACTTGGGTACGGGGCGTTGGCCGCCCGGAAGATAATTACACACTCATTTTCTCCAGTATCAAACTTGTGACTCCTTCAGACCCTGAATTGTTGACCAAACTTGTGACACAGCGGCGATCTGTTCGGGCCTACTTGCCGAAACAGGTTCCTGATGCCCTGCTTCAGCAGGTTTTGAGGGATGCGCGCCGCGCACCCAGTGGCTCCAATCTGCAACCTGGCGCTTTTCTATCCATTCAAGGCCATGCCAGACAACGGCTTTCCAATGCCCTGATGGAAGCATGGCAACATGAGGTGCAAGAGGTAGAGGACTATGCATATGGCCCACGCCCCTTGCCAATGACCATGCGGCGGCGACAAGTCGCAACGGCGCAAGCTCTGTACGGCGCACTGGGTATTGCCCGCGAAGACCGACTGGGGCGCGATGCCCAGTTTGAGCGCAATTTCCACTTCTTTGACGCACCCGTGGCGCTTCTGGTCACGATTCATCGTGATTTTGGCAGCGGAGCCTTGATGGACTTGGGCATGTCCGTTTATGGGCTCATGCTGGCCGCACAATCCCACGGTCTTGCCACTTGCGCCATTGGTGCCATTGCAAGTTACCCCAATCTGGTGCGCCACAGCCTCCAGTTGGAGGCTGATTGCGCCATTGTCTGCGGACTGGCACTTGGGTATGCTGATCCGACCGCCCCTGTGAATCGGACAGAAACTACACGTTGTGAGCTGAATGACTTCTTCCAGGTGATCACCTGAATGCAGGTGCCGAGGCGGCAAGTCGGTTTGTGCCAACTCAGAGTCGTTTAAAAATTGCGGCAGAGCCAATACCACCGGCACCCGCAACGGCGACCAGCCCACAAGCACCAGAGGCTTCATCGCGGTGTAAGTCAGACAACATACGAACCATTGAAATGGCCCCGGAAGCGCCAATGGGGTGGCCTCGCGCCAAACCACCACCACGCCGGTTGATACGTGCCGGGTCAAGCCCGAAGGCCTTGCAAAAACTTAAGCCCTGCACCGCAAAGGCATCATGCAACTCAATCACCCCCATACGCTCCATGGACTCCAGCCCGGCACGTGAGAGTGCCGCCATCGCAGCTTTTTCCGCAACGACCAATGGTGTGCCCGAATCCCCCCCCACCGATGCTGAAGTTACCCAAGCTGCCAATGGGGAAAGACCAAGTCCCTTGCAAGCCTGCGGGGTAGCCAGCAATACCAGCGCGGCACCATCGGCTTTCGCCGCAATGGCCAGGGTGCTGACCGAGCAATCCGTTGGTGGGTCTTCACATGGCTTGGCCACGCTCTGCATGGCCGTCGCTTGCACCGCAACGGGCATCCGGGCAACCCGCAAAAGATCCATTACCCGTGGATACGCATCCAGTTGCAGGCCGTGAACTGGCACGATCTCAGTAGCCAGTGCTACCCGATGTGTCATGGCGCGTTGATGACTGAGTACCGCATAGGCATCTTGCTGAACCCGGCTGAATCCGTACTGCTGCGCATAGTCTGCGGCAGACACGAGCAAATCAGGATCTCGCGAAGGATCGGGGGAAAACGCGGGTCTCTCATACACAACGGCGGGCTCGTCGGCAGACATCGGTCGTACTTGCCGGATCGGTGATCGGCTCCAGGCCTCCACGCCGCCAGCAATCACCACAGAGGCCTGGCCAGACGCCAACAAGCCCACAGCCATGGAGACAGCATCCACCCCGGAACAGCACTGTGTGTCTATTGAGAAGGCCGCGCAACCGTCTGGCAGGCCTGAGGCCAGCGCCAGCATCCGGGCCGGGTTGCCACCTGCCCCCAAAGCATTGCCGATCACAACCGCATCAACCGCTTGTGCAGGTACACCGGCACGCTGCAACAGCACGCGCAACACCGGGGCGGCAATCTCGTGCGGCTGCAAAGCGCCAAACGCCCCTCCATGGGGCGCTACGGCGCTACGTGCCCAGGCTGCAATCAGCGCAAGGGGGTCAGACATGGCAACCCTGGTAATACCGTCGACTCAAGGTGATTGTGCAGACTTTGCGCCAGCGTTCGGTGGTCGGTCTTGCCGCTGGCCGTCAGGCACCAGTCCTGACAGACAAAATAGCGCCGGGGCGACTTGTAGGCCTCCAGACTTTGACGACACCAAGTGGAAAGCTGCAATGGGCTAGGCCACACCGTTGTCGGGGCTTGTTGCAGTTTGAGAATAGCGACAATCTGACAACCACGAAGCGGATCCTCCACCCCATGCACGGAAGCGCTTTCAATGGCGGGATGCATCTCCAGAATAGCCTCCAGCTCCTCCGCAAACAAGTTTTTCCCTTTGGTCACGATCATGCGGTTTTGACGACCCGCCAGGCAAAGATACCCCTGCGCATCAAGGTATCCCAGGTCGCGTACACACAGCCAGTCACCGTCTCGGATGGCCGCAGTGTTGTCATCACCCGCCACCACATAGTCCATGAAAACCATGGGACTGCGCACATAGATCAAACCCACGTGTTCATTGTGACCAATGGTGAAGGAGCTGTCGTTTGCGTTGGTGTTGCCACGCACCTGTATCTCCACGTTATTGAATGGGCGGCCCACCACCTGCATGGGCAGCGTGTCATCGGTGTCCATCCAGGCAACAAAACTGGTCTCTGAAGACCCATAAAACTCGATGATGCGTGCACATGGAAACAGAGCACGAAGTTCTGCGGTACGAGCACGAATCCAGCGCGAACCACTGATCAAAATGAGTCTGACGGCTTCAATCGGGGCAGAGCCCCGATGCCTTGCGACTTCTACCATCAGCATCAGCTGGCTGGGCACGGCAACCAGGCAAGGGGTGAGCCCAGCACGCAAAGTGTCCAGTGCACGGGCAGCCGAAAAATGTTCTTGCACCACGACACCCCCGCCAGTCCAAAGTCCCAGCAGCATGCCAAACAGAAAGAGCGAGTGTGAATCTTTGCCAGGAGCCAGAATGCAGCTGCCAGCGTCAGGCCCGAACTCGTTCAGGCAGGCCCGAAAGCTGCTGGTCCACGATTGGTGGTCCCGCATGTAACCCTTGGGTGACCCGGTGCTGCCGGACGTGTACCCCACATAGAAAGCTGATGCAGGCAGCGGCTGAGACAGATCAGTGGCCTGTGTGCTCATGGACATAGATACTGTCTGACGAACAACTGCTGGCCAATCCGGGTTTGCAACAACCGCACAACGACCACTGGCGATGATGCCCAGAAAGTCCACCAACCGATCCATCACCGGTAATGCGTCATTCACCATCAGCTTTGCCGGTGCACGCGCCTGCACGATGTCGCAACAGCGCTGTGTCACAGCCGCATAAAGCTGTGCAAAGGTAAGTCCCTGCACCCCACTCTGAATGGCCACAGCATCACCGCGCGAATGGGCCCAGTCTGCCAGAGGCGCATGCACCAGGTTGCCCCATTCTCCCTGGTTCATTTCAGCGCACGGCCTCCAAAGTGCCAATCTGGCACACCACGGGCTACTGTGTGCACCACCATGGCACACAGCGCACATTTGATCAAGTCACCGGGGACAAAGACCAGCGTACCCAAGAAGGCCTGTGTCCACGTCAAATGGGCTATCTTCACCAAGCCCGCAACGCCGAGGGCATGTACGGTGAGCAAACCGCCAAAACTGGACGCGATAAAGGCGCTGATTGCGGTACGCCCGGGTGTGCCGCACGGAAGCAGGCTCATCATCCAGCCGGTCACAAAAGCGCCAAAGGGCATACCAATCAAATAACCGGTTGAAGGTGCCATAAACACACCCAAGCCACCACGCCCACCGGACAGAAGCGGCAACCCCAAAGCCAAGGCACACAAAAACAGCAACATGGCTTGTAAACCTCTTTTGGGACCCAACAGACAACCTGCCAGCATCACGCCAAGTGTCTGAAGTGTGATCGGTACCCCCAGAGGTAAATCAATTTTGGGAACAAGGCCAAGAACAGCCATCAATGCGGCAAACAAGGAGACAAGGGCCAGAGAACGGGATGACTTCATGATGAGAGCAATAATGTTTCAAAAAAAAGTGAACGGCCATAACGGCATCATTCACCCAGACGCAATTCGAGTGTATCTGCGACCCGGCGCGCGGAGACCAGCATCTTGATGGTCAGCGGTGCCAGGATCGTCAGACCACCGGCTTTCCCGGTGCGGATGCGATGTGCATCATCAAGTCGCTTCCAAACCACGAAAAAATGTTCGGTGAAGCGCAACATCATGGCCAACTGCAAAGCAAGTCGCTCGGTCTTGATACCCACACGCTGCAGCGGTGAGAGCAGGCTCTCAAACACACTCAACAAATCTCTGGAGCGCGTGGTCAAGGTCAGCGCAATCCCGAGCAGCGACGCACTGAAGAGTCGCAGGGCACTCACCATACCCAGCACAGGTTGATGCATGTAGGCATGAAATACCATGATCAAAAGACCGGCCAGCAGAACGGCCCTCACCAGTTTGAACGCCGGGTAAGTGGCTCGCCCGAGTGAGGCAAACAGCAGACTACACGCCAATGCGCTGACCATGAGCACATTGCTACTGTCCAACAGAAACTGCACTGAGCCAAGTACGGCAAAAAAAATCAACTTGATGGCGGCCGGAACCCGATGCAACCAGGTTTGATGTTCACTGTAAAGACTTCCCACGGCGTATGGTCCTGTGTGCGCTCAGCGAATTGACTCGGGGCTATCAGGTAGACCGTCATTAAACGACAGGGCCTGTGCGGCAAGGCGCGCTGCCACATCTGATTCGTAGGCAGCACAAACACTTTGACCGGAACCATCCGCCCGCACCTGACCTTTATCCAGCCAGATGACACGCTCAAAGCTGCGAACATGGTGCAACAGATGTGTCGACACAATCACCTGCTGGCTGGCCTTGGCAATGTCCATGCCGAGCAACGCCTGTCCAGGAAGGTCAAGGCTGGCAAAAGGTTCATCCAGCAGCAGCAACTCGGGTGAAGCAATCATCAAGGCAAGCCAGCACACGTGTTGGCGCTGCCCCTGACTCAGGCTGCCAATGGTTCGTTCTGACCAATGTGCCAAGCCTCTGGAGGCCAAAAAATCACGTGCCCTGGTGATAGCCTCACGGCGCGATATGCCGCTAGGGCTCAGGCCCAGCGCCAGCTCTTCCTCGACTGTCGGAAAGATGATCTGGTCATCCGGATTCTGAAACATCATGCCGACCATGCCGGGACGCTTGGAATTGACTTGATGCGCGTCAATGTGACGGACCCGCACGCTGCCGGACTGCGGTGTATCCAGGCCACAAATCATGCGAAAGAGACTGCTCTTGCCTGCGCCGTTGTCGCCAATCAGCCCGATTCGCGACTCGTTGAGCTGAAGTGTCAACGCATCAAATACTTTGCATGAGCCACGCAGCAGAGTGACATCATGGATGTCAAGCAGGGAAATAGCGTTCGATTTGGCTTGCAAGATCGACATAAGATTCCAGGGCAGGAATAGTTACCGGCGCTCTTTCAAGGCTGTACGAACCTGTGCAACCTCCATTCCCAGCGATGCAGAAAATTCCTCCACACTTTTACCGCTACTCTCATAGGCCATGACCAGTGCAGCCCGTCGGGCGCGCTGCTGCTCCACCTCGGCAATGGCATCGTCCAGTTGGCTGGCAATGGCCTCATCCAGCAGCGGTAACCGTGACAGGTAATCTTGCCGGGACAGGCCTGATGCCTCGTAAGCCGCCACCAACTGTGCGCGCAGCTTGGGTTTCAAGTCGTCCTTGGAGCGCGCTTGGCGGCGCTGAAACACTTCCATAATCGACAGGAAGACATGCTCCGGGGCCACGTCT
Source organism: Rhodoferax lithotrophicus (assembly GCF_019973615.1). Classification (GTDB taxonomy): domain Bacteria; phylum Pseudomonadota; class Gammaproteobacteria; order Burkholderiales; family Burkholderiaceae_C; genus Rhodoferax; species Rhodoferax lithotrophicus. The sequence continues at coordinate 2,674,410 of NZ_AP024238.1, forward strand.
TCTACCGGCTTGCCTTCCAGGTCGTGGCGTTTGAGGCCAGCCGCCACACTTTGCAAATAGCGGGTCGAGCGGGTGTGAACGCCCAAGGCGGTCTTGAGGGCATCGCGTTTAAAAACTTCCGGGTGAGCTGCCATCAGTTCCTGAAAAATACCCAGCTTGAGGGGCAAAAAACGTTCCCCAAACAAATGTGGGTAGTACTCAAACAACTTTTCAAGCACAGGCTGGGCAGATTCAAAGCGGTTTTTCCGTTTGCTTTTGACTGCTGAATCAGCAACTTCCATTACTTCGATTGCTGCATCGGTATTTGTGTCGTTCATGTGTGGCATATCAGTTGAGATAACCTGCGATTGTCAACCAAACCGATGCTTCGCTGGCATACTCTGAAAGATGAGTGAAGCCCCTGTCTCCCCTAGCCAAAGTCAACGCCAAAGCCAAACACAGTTTCAGGCTTCGGATGCACCTTCCATCCTACCCAAATCGGGCTTGGCCGAAGTGGGGCATTTTGACGAATTGACCGCCTCACTATCAATTTCAGGAGCATCCCGCGCTGATTTAACAAGCTCCTGGGGGAAATTCTTTGAATATCTCTCTACCGATAGCGCAGCCGACATGGATCAGCGCACGATCAATCTGGCGCGCCAGGTACGCGATAACGGCATCACCTACAACGTCTATGCGGATGAAAATGGCCCGCAACGGCCTTGGTCACTTGACTTGTTTCCATTGCTGATTGAGGCTAAATGTTGGCATCATATTGAAGCTGGCGTGCTGCAAAGAGTGCGCTTGCTCGAACACGTGTTAGCCGATGTGTATGGGCCACAAACCTTGCTGACTCAAGGTTTTTTACCACCCGCATTGGTACACGGCCACCCCGGTTACCTACGAGCCATGCACGGAGTCCAACCTGTGGGGGGGCGCTACCTTCACATTGCTGCCTTTGATCTGGCGCGCGGGCCAGATGGCAATTGGTGGTTGGAGGGACAGCGCACCCAGGCACCTTCCGGCCTGGGCTATTTGCTGGAAAACCGGTTGGCCATCTCGGCGCAATTCAGCCCGGCTTTTGACAGCATGCGGGTGCAGCGGTTGGCCGGTACTTACCGTGCATTGATGGACAGCCTGCGAAGCTTGAGCCCCATGGGTAATGAAGCCCATTTGGCACTCCTTACACCAGGCCCCTACAACGAAACCTATTTTGAACATGCTTATCTGGCACGCTACCTGGGTTTGACCTTGGTCGAAGGTGGCGACTTGCTGGTGCGCGACGAACATCTGTACCTGAAAACTCTTAAGGGCCTGGTGCCAGTGCACGGCTTGCTCAAACGGGTTGATGACCAGTATCTGGACCCCCTTGAACTGCGCGCTGACTCCACCCTGGGTGTGCCAGGCCTGCTGCAAGCCATAAGGGCGGGCAATGTGTTGGTGGCCAATGCACCAGGCACGGCGTTTCTGGAGTCGCCAGCGTTGCTGGGTTTTTTACCCGCCCTGGCACAGAAGTTGTTGGGGGAACCCCTGAAACTTCCCGCTTTGGCCACCTGGTGGTGCGGTGAACGCGGGGCCATGGAAGAAGCCCTGCAGAACCTGCCCACCTGTGCCATCAAACCCACCTACCCTGGCTCGGACATTCATGCCAGTTTTGATGCGGTGCTGGGAAACAAGCTAGACCAGCATGCGCTGGATGAATGGGCTGGACGTATCATGCGCCACCCGCAAGAACACACGATTCAGACCCATACACCGCTGTCGCAAATGCCGACCTGGGCTCAGGCACCAACTACATCAGGAACCCCGGCAGCACCGGGTAACCAAATGCTGGCCCGCTCCGTCATGCTGCGGGTGTTTGCTATTTCAGATGGCGCTCAAGGCTGGCGCGTCTTGCCTGGTGGGCTGGCACGGGTCGCCAGCAAAGGGCAAGACATCACCTCCATGCAACGTGGCGGCAGCAGTGCAGATGTCTGGACCCTGACGCATGGTGAAGTCGATGGCACCACGCTGTTGGCACCCCATTTGTCGCCTGAAAGTTTGATGCAGCGCAAACGCCTGGTAACCAGTCGCGCCGCAGAAAACCTGTTTTGGCTGGGGCGTTATACCGAGCGTGCCGAAAACGCCATTCGCCTGGCACGCCTGACACTGGAATGTTTGCACGGTGAAGAAGATTCCAGCCCAAGCCTGCTGGTCTGGCTCGGACAGATGGCTCAAGCCAATACACTGGTTTTGCCTGGTGTGCCAGCACCCACACAGGCACCGCGGGTATTTGAGCGCTCCCTGATTGACAGCCTGGGCTCCACCACGGCAGCCACCAGCGTAGGTTACTACCTGCGGGCCCTGAAAATGGCCGCCTCCACAGTGCGTGAACGCTTGTCGCAAGAGCATTGGCGCATCATTACCCGAGCTGAGGAAGACCTGTTTGACCGCTTTGCAAGTGCCCGCCAAAAAGCCGACTTCTCAAGTCTGAAGGCACTCCAAATCCTGAAAGATACCAGCGACCACATGGCCGCCATCACTGGTGCCCAAACGGACCGCATGACCCGCGATGACGGCTGGCGCTTGCTCAGCATTGGGCGGCATATTGAACGCCTGGGCTTTCTGTCCAACGCATTACGCCGGGCACTGGCCTGTGGCAGTCTGGAAACCGACAGTGGTTTTGATGCCATGCTGGAGTTGTTTGACAACGCCATCACCTTTCATGCCCAGTTTCAGCAAAGTCATGACCTCGCTGCCCTGATTGATCTGTTGGTGCTGGACCGTGACAACCCGCGCTCGATTGCCTGGGTGGCGCACACCCTGCGCGGCCGCCTGGCCAAACTGGCGGGCTGCGCACCACAAGAACTCAGCGAACTGGCACTGAAAGTACCCAACCCCAATACCTTGGGTTTGGTGCAGTTGTGCGACACCACCTTGCTCACGCAGGTGCTCACCGAGTGCAGCCAGGCGGCCTACGAGGTTTCCGAAGACATCAGCACCACTTACTTCACCCACAGTGGCTTGGTCAATTACAGCGTGGGGGCAGCATGAAACTGGGCATCACGCATGAAACGGTCTATGACTACCGGCCCATGGTCGAAACCGCCCAGCACATGGCCTACCTGACCCCGCTGCAAACCCAGTCGCAAAAACTGCACAGCCACCGGATTGAAGTGCACCCCAGCCCGCCGAATTTGTGCCAGACGATCGACGTGTATGGCAACACCCGCAGTTTTTTTGCCTTGCAGACACCTCACCGTCAGTTGCGCGTGCTGGCATTCAGCGAGGTGAGCACACAACCCAGTACCCTGCCCGCGAGCACCGTGGCGTGGGAAAACGTACGTGAATGCCTGCGCTATCAAGCGGGTGCAACATTTGATGCCGCCAGTGAGTTTGTCTTTGCTTCCCCCATGGTGCCGCGATTAAGCGAATTTGCCCTGTACGCCCGCCCCAGCTTCACCCCTGGACGCAGCCTGCTGGCCGCCGCACTTGACCTGATGCACCGAATGTTTGCCGATTTCACTTATGAGAGCCTGAGCACCGAGATCAATACCCCAGCCTTGCAAGCACTGAATCAACGCAAAGGTGTTTGCCAGGACTTTGCCCACATTTTGATCGCCTGCCTGCGCTCCCTGGGGTTGGCCGCACGTTATGTCAGTGGCTATTTGTTGACACAGCCAGCCCCTGGTACGGTCAAACTCAAAGGCAGCGATGCCTCACATGCCTGGGGTTCGGTGTATCTGCCAGACCTGCCCGAAGGCCAGCGCTGGGTTGACCTGGACCCCACCAATGACCGTGCGGGCTGGCATTCACCGGGTGAAGATTACGTAACCCTGGCTATTGGGCGTGATTTCTCCGATGTATCACCCCTGCGCGGTGTGATTCACGGCGGTGCCAGCCACACGTTGCATGTGGGGGTGACGGTGGAGCCCATGACCGAACCAGATGGCAACCACCCCTCACAATCTCAAAGCCAAAGCCAAAGCCAAAGCCAAAGCAACTCGGCAGTTTAAAATGTGCCTCTGTCAAAATATCAAATTTGATAGCTGCTTACGCTTATATATAAAGCGCTAGAGCCTTTTTTATTACTCATTCTTTACCAAGGAAGCTTTCATGAGCATTTACGCCAAACTCACCCAACTCGGCATCACCCTCCCCCCCGTCGCGGTACCCGCTGCGGCTTATGTGCCATTTGTTCAAACCGGCAATTTGGTGTTTCTGAGTGGTCACATTGCCAAAAAAGACGGCAAAGTATGGGTTGGCCAGTTTGGCAACAACATCAGCACCGAAGAAGGCAAAGCTGCGGCCCGCGCCGTCGCCATTGACCTGATGGGCACCTTACACGCCGCTGTGGGGGACCTCAACCGCGTCAAACGGATCGTCAAATTGATGTCACTGGTGAACTCTACCGGCGACTTCACCGAACAGCATCTGGTGACCAATGGGGCCAGTGAATTGATTGGCGAGGTGTTTGGCACTGAAACAGGAGCCCACGCCCGCAGCGCTTTTGGTGTCGCTCAGATACCGCTGGGTGCTTGCGTTGAAATTGAACTGATTGCCGAAATAGCTTAATCCAGCCTTTCATCCAACGCGAGGTCATCAGCGCCTTTCAGCCAGACATGCCGGGCGAAGTTCTGTATGCCAACGCGGTGCGGATCAGCTTGCACCGGTTGGCCAGCTTTTGCATACTTGCTCTGGCGGTGTGGCTCGGTGGGACACCCATTGCCTCGGCCAGCGTCTGCGACACACCCACACACATTACCCAGGCACAACGAGAGGTGACGCTCAACGGCCGCGTCATTGACCAGGCCACCGTCAGCATACCGGACAAACTGGCTATTGCCTGGCGGCGCGAAGGCATCAAAATTCGCTACACCCTGGATGTGGGCGAATGCAGCGAAGCGGCTGAACAAACACTTTGGCTACCGCGGGTGGGTGGGCCGTATCAGCTCAGTATGCAAGGCCACCCCACCTTGCCCATTCATCCCTTCATTGAGCTCACCCGGCAAGAGCAGACCGACCTTCCCACACTCACGTTCAACGGCCGCTCACCCATGTTGTTCAGAATTCCCAACGGTGCGCACCAAGTGAGTGTGGAACTGCAAACGCTACCCTACATTCCAACAGGGATATCCCGGGCCGAACATGGGTCTTTTGACAACATGTTTCCCAAGCAGATGCAGGCTTATTCCGACGCAGCAGGTGGCATGAGCCTGGTGTCACTGGTCACTTTTGTGATTGGCATTGCCGCCATTGCCCTATGGCGCACGCGCAAACGTGATCTGTTCATTCTCTGGTTTGGTTATATGTGTTTGCTGTGGGGTATACGTGGGTATTTTTACGCCAGTGACCTGGTCAACCTACCACCCCTGTTGTTCGAGCAGCTCAACCCCATGACAGTAAGTCTGTTTGCGGTGGCCTGTTATCGAACCACTTTGCTGATTTTTGACAAAGACACGCCAAAGGCGCGCTCGGGCTTACTGGGCATTGCTGTGTTTTTTGTCACTGCCTTTTCCCTGAGCCTCGCCATTGGATGGGGAGCCTTATTGATAAAGGCGTTGTCATTTGGCTTTGGATTGCTGATACTGACGCTTACACACATCACGATCTGGCGCAATCGTTCCATTTTGGGTTCATGGCGAACAGCCTCTTTTATGCTTGGCTTTTTTGCCTTGGAGGCCAGTGGCATTCACGATGTTTTGGCCGTTGCTGGTCAATTGTCAGCAGATCGAAACTCCTTGATCCTGCACGGTTTTACCGTCCTGCTGATAGCCTACGCCGTGATCTGCGTCCACTTTGTTGTACTTACCTTGAACCAGGCCGAGGCCAGTAATGAGCTGCTGGAGACACGCGTCAGGGAAAAGACCCGGGCATTGGAGAAAAGTTATGAGAAGCTGCGTTCTATAGAGCTGATCCAGGCCCAAGTCCAGGAGCGTGAGCGACTGTTGCGCGACATGCACGATGGCGTGGGGGCTCAACTGATGACAGCCTTGCGTGGTCTGGAGCGCGGCATGCTGGACAAAGAGGCCATTTCACACGCCTTGCAAGATGGTCTGGACGATTTACGCATGCTGATGGACAACGCCGACCCACAAGCCACGCTGACCAACCGCTTGGCCGCTTGGCGCAACCGATGGGATGCGCGCTTGACCTCGCTCGGACTCCAATTACATTGGCAACTATCTGACGATATCGACGACATTGTGCTGCCCGGTGACACCTCGCTGCAGTTGCTGCGCGTGGTGCAAGAAGCCTGCACCAATGTCATCAAACATGCCAATGCCACCCATATCTGGTTGACGGCACGATGCACCGAGGTGCCTGAAGGGCCCATGCTGTACATCGAAGTACGTGACAACGGGCGTGGCGTGGATGCCACGTGCTCTTCAAAAAATGGCCGAGGTAAAGCCAACATGCATTTCAGAGCGAAACAAATTGGCGCTTACCTGGCCATTGAACCTCCGCCACTACCGGACAATGGTTGTTGTGTCAGGTTATGGCTGCCTTGGCCGACTTAGGCGACCAGACCGCGCCGTGCGGCCTCCATGGTGGCCTCTGCACGGTTGGAAATCTCCAATTTTCGGTAAATATCGCGAATGTAGCTGGTCACGGTGTGTTGGCTCAGTGCCAATAATCCGGCAATTTCACTGGCCTTATAACCTTTCGCCAATAAGCGCAGCACGCTGATCTCGCGCTCGGTCAGAGGTGTATCAGACAAAGCCACTTGGGATGAGTCAAATGAAGTGGCAGACAGCGGCCCACTGTGAAAATGGCGCAAGATACGCGCTGCCACCGAGGGCGACAACGCAGGCTCACCCTTTTCGATGCGTTGTAACTGTGCCATCACCAGCGCTGCGGGCTGCGATTTCAGGATATAGCCAGCCGCACCCGAACGAAGGGCGGGGAACACATGGGCATCATCATCGTGGATGGTGGCCACAATCACCACCGCGCCAGGCCTGGCAGCCACCAATTCCTGGATCAGGCTTTCACTGGTGCCATCGGGCAACCCCCAATCCACCAAGGCCAGGCCATAACGATGCTCAGACAAGCGCTCCCTGGCTTGGGCCAATGTGGTTGCAGTATCCACCTGCTGCACTGCGGGCAAGGCTTTTGGCAACAGGTCGGCCAGCCATTCACGCGGCTCATCCAGGTCTTCAACGATCAGTGCGCGCTCAAACAGCGAATGGGTTGGCTCTGGCATAACTAAATGGTGTGTAACACAAGGTATTGTTTTGAATAGCCCAACAAGCTTAACTGACCAGATTCCGCTTGTCTCCCCCAATTTCCAGGGGTGCCATGAACAGAGATCGTCCCCCATGAACTAGGGGGTCACAAACCCAAAGCCTTTGCCTAAGATCGGCGCCAACATTTTGTATCCACGGAGGTTTTACTTATGTATTCAGACTTATTGAGCCGTACAACACTGATGGGAAGTTTGGCTCTTGCACTCTCCTTATCAGGCTGCGGCGGCACAGATTCTGCAAGCACCGCAGGAACAGGTTCGGTCACATTCACCGGATTGGCGGCTACCGGGGCTGGTATTGCCAATGGCACTGTCAATGTCCGTTGTGCATCTGGCCTGCCATATACCGGGACCACCGATGGGAATGGTGTCTTCACCTTAACGCTGGGTACGGACAGAACGCTTCCCTGCATGCTGAAAGTATCCGGGGGTATCCCTAGCGTGACGCTTTACAGCTTTGCACAGGCATCAGGCCGGGTCAACATCACCCCTGCCACTGATTTGGTGGTAGCACGTGCACTGGGTACAGACCCCGACGTAAATTTCAACACGTTTAGCCCGGCCAATGGCAAAACCATTGAAGCCAATTTGAAGGCAGCCAAAACCTATGTCAACCAGCAATTGAGTGACATTACCGGTTCAACCTTTGGAAAAGATTTGCTGACAGGCGCTTTTTCAGTAGGAGACGCAGATGACGAGATCCTTGAAGCTCTGGGCGCGGCAATGAATGCCGCTGGCCAGACCGTGGCACAGTTGCGCCCAGCTGCGCAGGGAAACATCGGTATCTCTTCGTCTGTGCCGGCATTTTTGAATGTTCCAGCGAACCCCAATGCCACGGCCAACAGCGCCAGTCAAATCACGCTGACGTGGACGGCTGTTGCAGGGGCAACCGGCTACAACATCTATCGGGCTAACACCAGTGGTATTGCGATCACTGATGGCAACAAGATCACCACCACACCCGTCACGGGCATCGGTGGTTATGCGGATACCGGGTTGTCCGCCAGTACCCGCTATTTCTACAAAGTAGTGGCTAAAAACTCTGTGGCCGTCAGTTTGGGCTCTGCAGAAGTGTCTGCCACCACCAGCACAGCCAATGGTGGTGGTGGCGGTTCTGGCCTGACTTGCGATACCAGCCAATTTGGACCCGGCGCGGCGGTGACAACACCCACCGCAGAACAACTGGCCAGTTTCGCCCGTACTTACACAGGAAGTGAAGGCAGCTACGGCCCCAACCCAGGTGACTCCTTTGTGGCCACTGGCAGCGCAACTTTGGTGCTCAATGTCAACGGCACGGCAACTTACAACGGCGACAACTACACACCCACCTCGTACTGTCTGGAGACATTAACAGGTAGTGCAGGCACTCAATTGGTTATCCATGCGGGAGCGATGAGCCATTTTGACCTCAAGACAAGCGGTGCATGGTCTGGCTATACAAGTGCAGGCAAGGTCGTCACAGACGCTGCCTATTCAGGAGGTGGCGGCAATACATCTTTGGGATCATTGGCCATCAGTGGAAATCCGGTGGGTATCGCGGGTGCCGCCGTTCCCTCTGCGTTCAACCCAACGGCTTACGGCACACACCCCACTGCGGCAGTGTCATGGAGCATGCCAGGAGGTGCAACCCCATGGTACATATCTATCAATGGCCATGTGGTGACATCTGGCAGTGCATTTGGAGCCTGGCAAAAACAAGTCGTTCTGGCTGGGGTGGAGTCACTCGGTGTATCTTTTGACCTGCCCAATGGCCACATCACCTTTACCAATGTCTCACTGCCTCCATTTTCAGTGGCTCAAACCGGAACACTGACATTAAACGGCACACTGAATGTTCCGCCAGCGACTGGCTCCGCCGTGACAATCACCGGCACGGGTACCCATGCGGCGGGTACCGGACTGGATGCACCTTCAGCCAGCTTGCAGACCTTCCTGCTCGGATCAACCACCAAAAACATCTACACATGGAATGGTGGTAAAGGGGTGAGCATTCAACTTGACAGTTATTCCAGCGGCTTAAAAACTGTGACACTGACCAACTCAGCTGGGCCAAGCTGGAGGATTCTGGATGCGGGAGCAACCGTCAACGTCAATACAAGCGCCAAGACTGTCACCTTCAGCACCGCCAGCTTGAGCGGCATCTCCCCTACCACTTCGTCCATCACACTCAATGGCACGTTGACACTGCCATGAGTCCTTCCACGTCTGGATTAAAAAGTCTCCCAGTCTGAGTCTGCTGCTGGTTTAGTGACACTTTTGGAAGTGGCCGTCTTGGCCAGCACCGGATGACTCAAGGCCGCCTTGTGAGCAGTGGGCTTTAGTGCACTCCCCAGCTGTTTGGCAGCAGGTTGGGGAGCCAGCGCGGGCTTCGCCTTGGGCGCAGACAGCTTGACGGGGCTGCGGTAAGCCACTCGTTGTGGCCTGGGCGTAATATCACGTGGCGGACGTTGCGCAAGCGTCAAGCTCGAGCCGTTGGTTTTGAATACCGCCACGGCACGCGCCAACTGATCAGCCTGATCACGCAGGCTCTCGGCGGCAGCAGCACTTTGCTCCACCAAAGCCGCGTTTTGCTGGGTCATTTGATCCAGGTTGCCAATCGCTGCGTTGATCTCCGAAATACCAGCACTTTGCTCGCCCGAAGCGGCGGTAATTTCGCCAATGACCTCAGCCACCTTGCGCACCGAGTTCACGATGTCGGTCATCGTGATGCCAGCATCAGACACCAACTGCGTGCCGGAAGCCACTTTTTCGACCGATGAATTGATCAACAGCTTGATCTCTTTGGCCGCCTCGGCACTGCGCCCGGCCAAAGAACGCACTTCACTGGCAACCACGGCAAACCCTCTGCCCTGTTCGCCCGCGCGGGCTGCTTCAACCGCAGCATTCAGCGCCAGAATATTGGTTTGAAAGGCAATGCTGTCGATCACACCAATGATGTCGGCAATTTTCCGGCTGCTGACATTGATGTCTTCCATGGTACTCACCACCTGGCGCACCACCGAGCCACCCCGCTCGGCCACATTGGATGCAGCAGCGGCCAGTGTGCTGGCCTGGCGCGCATTGTCAGCACTTAAATGCACCGTTTGGGTCAAATGATCCATGCTGGAGGCGGTGGACTGCAGATTGCTTGAGGTTTGCTCTGTGCGATGAGCCAGATCGTTGTTGCCAGCAGCAATTTCCGTACTGGCATTGGCAATGCTATCGGTGCTGTGGCGTACCTGGTTCACCATCTGCCCCAAAGATTGACCCATACTCGCCAGCGATTTCATCAGGTCACCAAATTCGTCACCCCGATGCGTGTCAACCTGGACACTGAGATCACCTTTGGCAATACATGCCGCTATTTCATTGGCTTGCATCAAAGGTTGACGGATGGTGCGAATCAGCCACGCCGCACCGGCCAAAATACCCAGCACCAACAGCAGCATCAAACTACTGGACAACATGATCAGGTCATTGGCCCGCTGGGCATATCCGGCACGCGTGGCTTCATAAGACTGCTCTTGTATGGCCACAAAATCACGAAGCGACTGTTGGTACGTCGCCATGGCCGGGAAATACTGTGTCTTCAACGTCTGGGTAACCTCTGCCGAAACTTGAGCTGCACCCTCCGCAGATTGGGTTGTGGCGTCCCCTGACGGCTTGGCTGCATTGGTGACAGCCATGACATCGGCACGCTGTTTCATGGCCAGTGCACGTGTTTCCAGAACACGTTGACGGTTGTTGGCAATGGTTGCCAGCTGGGTACGGTCAGCCGGTGTGAGGTTTTCTGAGTCGATGGCTTTTTGAAGCTTGCCGATCTCGGCCGAAGTCGCCGCAATGGCCTCTTTCAGGCCACTCTCCACGGCAGGGTCATTGCTGAGCAACACGGCTTGAGAACGTGCAGCATTGGTCTGTGTATGACCAGCCCAGGCAAGAGCCAGTTTGACACGCTGGTTGAGTGCGTCGAGTTCAGCCGTGCTGTGCGCTCGATCACTCGCCGAACGCACCGCGGTGTAACCCACCACCATACCAATACCCAGCACAATGAGTAATGCCGAAAGCCACAGTTTGGAAGCCAATCGAAGGTTTTGCAAATTCATAGACAGTTCCAATTCAATAACGGGCGGACAGGCATCTTAGCGCGGTTACAGGCGGGCAATTGATTGTGAAGCAACTGCGGCCAATTGGGCCGGGCTGACCAGGTGTGGCGCAATTTCGGCCAACGGAAGAATCACAAAAGCCCGCGCCCACATGCGAGGATGCGGCACCACCAGCGTGGGGCTTTGGATGCTCGCCTGACCGTACAGCAAGATATCCAGATCAAGCGTGCGGGGCGCATTCTGATAGGGGCGCAGGCGTCCCGCCCGATTTTCAAGATGCTGCAATTTTAATAGCAACTCATGCGCATCCATACTTGTTTTCAAGCCAATAACGGCATTGATAAAATCTGGACCAACAGCTTCAAACGGGGCGCTTCGGTACAGGCTTGAACACGCCAGCAAATGGCAATCTGGCAAGTGCCCTAACTGATCAATACATGAACTCAGCGTGGCCTGCGCGTCTCCCAGATTGGCCCCCAGGCTGATGTAGACCACAACCTCCGGGCACGTGGATTCAGTCATGTTTACCCTCAAGCCGACAACTCCGGGCAATGAAGGGAACACGCATGACCTGCGCCGTACCAAGGCTCACTCAGGTGCACCCTGATTTGCTGCGTCACCTCCAGTGTTGCCAGTGGGGCGACGGCGACGGCGGCGTTTTTTGGGGGCAGAAGCCTCCGTGGTTTCCACCGGGGTGACCAACGCGTCGGCGGTTGTTGGAGCCTTGTCAGGGTTGGTTGCGACTTCGGCATTGCTGGCCGGTACTTTGTGAACCCTGGGTGAACGTGGGGCCCGAGCCGGGCGGGTGCGTTGTTGTTGCTCCAGCTTGACCGCATCAACCATGTCGTTGCGCAGGTTGTCATCGGCCAGGCTGAACTCTTCCCACCAGTCGGACAACACTTCTTCCAGCTCACCGTTTTCGGCACGCAGGCGCATGAAGTCAAACGCCGCCCGAAAACGTGGCTGCTCCACCAGGCCAAACGGCGCACTGCCCACCCGTTTTTCAAAACGCGGCTGCATCATCCAGATCTCGCGCATGTCGCCGGCCAGCTTGCCCCGGCCAGACACGTCGCCAATGCGGGCATTGAACACATCGTCAATGGCATCCATCAGCGCCGGGTGCGGGTGCTGATTTTTCAGGCGGGCCGCCCAGCCATCACGCACATCGGCCCACAACACGCAAGCCAGCAGGAAGCTCGGCGCTACCGGTTTGCCCTCGCCGACACGGCGATCCGTGTCTTGCAGGGCGGATTGGACAAACGGAGTCTCGGCACGCTCCACCACCACGTCCAGCAGCGGGTAAATACCCTGCGCCATGCCCAGCGTTTTCAACTGCTCGATGGAGGCCAGCGCATGGCCGGTTTGCAGCAGTTTGAGCATTTCATCAAACAAGCGGCTTTGCGGGATTTCGGTCAACAAAGCCCGTGACTTCACCAGCGGTGTAGCCGTTTTGGGCTCCAGCTTGAAGCCCAGTCCGTGCAATTTGGCGACAAAACGAATGGCGCGAATGATGCGCACCGGGTCTTCACGGTAACGTGCCACCGGGTCACCAATCATGCGGATCACCCTGGCTTTGGCATCCTTGATGCCGTGGTGGTAATCGACCACGATTTGCGTCTCGGGGTCGTAATACATGGCGTTGATGGTGAAATCGCGCCGCGCTGCATCCTCATCCTGCGGGCCCCAGACGTTGTCACGCAACACCCGCCCGGTGCTGTCTACCGCGTGCTTCATGCCAGCCAGCTCGCTCTTGCTGGTTTTCTCATTGCCCGCTACCTGCTCGGCAGCGGCATTGTCCAGAAACGCCCGGAAGGTGGAAACCTCAATCACTTCATGCTCACGGCCCCGCCCGTACACCACGTGCACGATGCGAAAACGTCGACCGATGATGAAAGCCCGGCGGAACAAGCCTTTGACCTGCTCCGGTGTGGCATTGGTGGCCACGTCAAAGTCTTTGGGGGCCAGCCCGAGCATCAGGTCGCGCACCGCGCCACCCACGATGTAGGCCTCAAAGCCGGCTTGTTGGAGTGTGCGCACCACATTGAGGGCCCGCTCATCGACCAGTTTGGGGTTAATGCCGTGCTCGGTTGGGCCGATTTCCATGCGTTTGCCAAAGCGTGACTTGGACGCTGGGCCCGACTTGCCGAGCAACTTGTTGATGAATGTTTTGATCATTATGGTTATCCTGAAGGCTTATCCGTGCGTGTGAACGCTGCCTTTTAAAAAAGGTCGAGTATGCGCCAGCCACGTTGGGTGGCAATGGCACGCAGCCGCTCATCTGGGTTGGTGGCGACCGGGCAGGTGGCTTTTTCAAGCAGCGGCAAGTCATTGATGGAGTCGCTGTAAAAGCTGCACTCCACATCATGCCAGCCCAGACCGCGGGCTGCCAGCCATTGCTCGACCCGGGTCACCTTGCCTTCACGAAAAGACGGTGTGCCCTCAATTTCACCGGTGATCCAGCCAGTGGCCGGGTCACGCGCCAAGTTGATGGCGATCAACTCGGGCACACCAAAAGCCAGCGCAATCGGGCGGGTCACAAACTCATTGGTGGCGGTGACGATCACCACCACATCACCCGCCTGCTGGTGTTGCTGAACCAGGGCCAACGCCTGGGTTTGTATGGCTTTTTGAATCACTGTGCTCATGAATTGGGCGTGAGCAGCTTCTGATTTAATAGCACCTTCACGGCGAATGGCGGCAGTGGCAAAACGCACATAGTCATGAATATCGAGCGTACCAGCCTTGTAGTGCTGGTAATACACCTCGTTGCGGCGGGTAAATTCGGCCGGATCATTCCAGCCCAAGGCGGTGGTGAACACCCCCCATTCATAGTCTGAATCCATCGGAATCAGCGTATGGTCCAGGTCAAACAAAGCTATTTTGAGTGTCACGAGTTGTCCATCATGGTTTTGATCAGGGGGATGGTGATGGCGCGCTGGGTTTGCAGGGCATAGCCGTCCATCAGGTTCAGCAGCTCCATCAATGAACCCAGATCACGGCTAAAACGGGTCAGCATGAAGTCCACCACCTCATCACTTAAAAGAATGCCGCGTGCCTCGGCTGCCTGGCGCAACACGGCACGGCGCTCGGTATCACTCAGGGTTTGCAACGCAAACACATGGCCCCACCCCAGGCGGGAGCGCAAATCGTCACGTAATTTCAGGTCGGCGGGTGGCAAGCTGCCTGCAGCAATCACGGCAATCGGGCGGGTTTGGGCGTTCACAAACCAGTTGAAAGCGGCTTGCTGCTGGCCTGCGTTGAAGGCGTGTACGTCATCCATCAGCACCGCGGCCCAGCGCTCGTCAAATTCGGCCGGGCTGTGGGTATTGGCATCCAGCCAGCCCACTTGTGCGCCCTGCTCTTGCAGCGCCGCGCAGAGCGATTTGAGCAAATGTGTTTTGCCACAACCACTGCCACCCCAAAGATAAATGGGCACCGGCGAGCGCAAGCTGTTTGCCCCATCTCCCAGCCAAAGTTTCAAATGCGCCAACGCCGCCGCATTGGGCCCGGCGCAAAAGTTATCCAGGCTCGGGCCGGTCGGCAGCCCCATGTCCAAGACCAGTTGTTGCATCATGCACCGTCCCGGTAAAGCGCACTGTCCAGGTAAGCGCTGCGCAAACGGCGAACCGCCACCAGCAGCACCGCGCTCAAGGGCAAGGCCATCAGCACCCCGACAAAACCCAGTAATTGACCAAACGCCATCAACGCAAAAATCACCGCCAGCGGGTGCAGGCCAATACGCTCACCCACCAGCCGGGGGGTTAAAAAGAAGCTCTCCAGCATCTGCCCCAAGCCATACACCACCGCCACCATCACCAGCACACTCACATGCCCGGTCTGCGCGGAAAACTCCAGAAAACCGGCCAGGGTAGCCAAAATCAGCCCCAGACCAAAGCCCAGATACGGAATCGCCACGGCTAGGCCAGTGAACACCCCAATCGGCAATGCCAGATCCAGCCCAAACAGCGCCAGTCCTACGCTGTAATACACCGCCAGCATCAGCATCACCAACATCTGCCCACGCAGGTACTGGCCCAGCACGTCATCAGCCTCGGTGGTGAAACTATCGACGGCCGAGCGCAGGCGCGGCGGCACCAGATCCAGCAACAGGCCCATAAAACGGCGCCACTCCATCAACAGGTAAAACAACACCACCGGAATCAGCACCGCATTACCCACCACCGACAACGCCACACTGCCGCCCAGTTTGGCCGAAGCCAGCAGTCGCCCGAGGGCATCCTGAAAATTGGTGTTCAGGTGTTCCATGGCAAACGCCTTGAGTCCGGCCACGTCCAGCGACACATGCACCCCCAACTGCGCAAAAAAGGGTTGCAGCGACCCGTTCAGGCGATCCAGCATGGGCGGCACCTGCTCACGCAGCTGCGGCAACTGTTTGATCAAAATCGGCACCACCAGCAGCATCAGAGCCAACAGCAATAGCAAAAAGATGACCTCAACCAACACCACCGCCAGCAGGCGGGGAATACGACCACGGCCCACATCGTCGAGCCAATCCACCACCGGTGTCAGGGCGTAGGCCAGGATGGCGGCCACTACAAAAGGGGTCAGCACCGGGGCCAATAGCCACAGCAGCGTGACCAGGCCCAGCAGCAGCGCCAGCCAGGAAACAGCTCTTTTTTGTGTGGAAGTAAATTGCATGAAATGGGCGAAAAGCCGGGTCGGTCAAACAAAGTTTCAGTCAAGCCGGACGAAGCTCGTGAGGCGGCAACTAAAATCTGCCCAAATTCTATCGGGCTTGTCTATCGCTTTTGATGCCCATCATGAACGACCCGCAAACCGCATCCTCCCCGTTTTCACTTGAATGACCCTCTCATGACCTCATCCAACACCCCCTCGACCGCCCTTTCCTACAAAGATGCTGGCGTTGACATTGACGCTGGCGACGCACTGGTAGAGCGCATCAAGCCTCTGGCCAAAAAAACCATGCGTGAAGGCGTGCTGGCCGGTATTGGCGGCTTTGGTGCCCTGTTTGAAGTGCCCAAGCGCTATAAAGAACCCGTTTTGGTGAGTGGTACCGACGGTGTTGGCACCAAACTCAAGCTGGCGTTTGAATGGCAAATGCATGACACCGTGGGCATCGACCTGGTGGCCATGAGCGTCAATGACGTGTTGGTGCAAGGCGCTGAACCCCTGTTCTTCCTGGACTACTTTGCCTGCGGCAAGCTCGATGTGGACACCGCGGCGGCCGTGGTGGGTGGCATTGCCAAGGGGTGCGAGTTGTCTGGCTGCGCACTGATTGGCGGCGAAACCGCTGAAATGCCCGGCATGTACCCGGCAGGCGAATACGATCTGGCGGGTTTTGCCGTGGGTGCGGTCGAAAAATCCAAGATTCTGACCGGTGCCGATGTGAAACCCGGCGACGTGGTACTGGGCCTGGCCTCCAGCGGTGTCCATTCCAACGGCTTCAGCCTGGTGCGCAAGTGCATCGAACGTGCAGGTGCCTCCGCCCCCGCCACATTGGACGGCAAACCCTTCAAACAAGCCTTGATGGAGCCGACTCGCCTGTATGTGAAAAACGTGCTGGCTGCGCTGGCCGCCCACCCGATCAAGGCGCTGGCCCACATCACCGGTGGTGGTTTGCTGGAAAACATTCCCCGCGTGTTGCCCGAAGGCACGGCCGCACACCTGGTCAAAGGCAGCTGGCCACAAACCGAGCTGTTTGCCTGGTTACAAGCCACCGCAGGCATTGACGACTTCGAGATGAACCGCACCTTCAACAACGGCATTGGCATGGTGGTGGTGATTGATGCCACCCAGGCTGCCGCCTGCGCTGACACCTTGCGGGCACAAGGCGAAACGGTTTACACCATTGGCAGCATTGCGCCACGTGGACAAGATGCGGCAGTGGTGGTGGCCTGATACGCCAAAACTACTTTTTTGATAGCTACTCACGCTTACGCTTCTTTCGCCAGAGGCTGATTTTTCCTAAAGTCTGAATGCCCACACGGTTTGCCACCTTGCGTCAAATCCCGGGCAGTATCTGGGCGCTGGGCTTTGTCAGCCTGCTGATGGATGTGTCTAGCGAGCTGATCCACAGCCTGCTGCCGGTCTTCATGGTCACCAGTCTGGGCATCAGCGTGCTGGTGGTCGGACTGATTGAGGGGGCCGCCGAGGCCACGGCGCTGATCGTCAAGGTGTTTTCCGGTGCCTTGAGCGATTACTGGGGCAAGCGCAAACCCCTGGCGGTGCTGGGCTACGGCCTGGGGGCGCTCACCAAACCCTTGTTTGCCCTGGCCAGCTCCAGCGGCTGGATCATTACCGCCCGACTGCTTGATCGCGTCGGCAAAGGCATTCGCGGTGCGCCGCGCGACGCGCTGGTGGCTGACATTGCGCCCCCTGAATTGCGCGGAGCCGCTTTTGGCCTGCGCCAGTCACTCGACACAGTGGGTGCCTTCCTCGGGCCGCTGCTGGCGGTGGTCTTCATGCTGCTCTGGCAAAACGATTTTCGTGCGGTGTTCTGGGTGGCCAGCGTGCCCGCTTTTTTGTGCGTGGTGTTGCTGATCTGGGGTGTGCATGAACCTGATCGAGCCCCCACGGCCCCACGCATCAACCCCATCAACCGCGCCAACCTGGCGCGCCTGAGTCCGGCTTATTGGTGGGTGGTCGGGATTGGTGCGGTGTTCACCCTGGCACGCTTCAGCGAAGCTTTTTTGGTGCTGCGCGCCAGTGAAGGTGGGCTGGCGCTGGCCTGGACACCGGTGGTGCTGATCAGCATGAACGCCATCTACGCCATCTGTGCCTACCCTTTTGGCAAACTGGCCGACAAGCTCAGCCATACCCGCCTGCTCGGCTACGGTTTGGTGATGCTGATCGGCGCTGACGCGCTGTTGGCCCACAGCCATAGTGGCCCCCTCTTCTGGGCCGGGGTGGCACTGTGGGGCTTGCACATGGCCATGACACAAGGCCTGCTGGCCGCCATGGTGGCCGACACGGCCCCGGCCGATTTGCGTGGCACCGGTTACGGTTTTTTCAACCTGCTCAGCGGCAGCGCCATGCTGCTGGCCAGCGGCTTGGCAGGCTGGTTATGGCAGAGCTTTGGGGCCACCACCACCTTTCTGGCAGGCATTGGCTTTGCCACCGCGGCCCTGGCACTGCTGGGCCTGCGTCCGCCCATGATCGGGCGGCATTCATGATGTCCTGATTTGATCGATACTTGTCCTTGATGCAATGGTCTGGCGCAGATAAAACCTGCATCATTAGGCTTTTCAACTCCAGGATAAATTCATGAAAACATGTCTGATTTTGATTGATGCACAAGAGTCATTCCGCCAGCGCCCCTACTTCACGGCGACCGACCTGCCCGCCTATCTGGAGGCACAAAACGCACTGATCGATGGCTGCCTGACACAAGGCATTCCCATGGTGCGCATCTTTCATGTGGATGGCCCCCAAACCCCAGACAATCCATTTGCACAGGAATCCGGCCACGTCAAGGCGCTGGCGGAACTGCACCACTTTGAACCTGCAGCCACGTTCTACAAACACCGCCACAGCGCCTTGGTGGGCACTGGGCTGGACGTGTGGTTGACGCAGCACGGTATAACGCGTCTGATCGTCAGCGGCATCCGCACCGAGCAATGCTGCGAAACCACCACCCGCCATGCCTCGGACCTGGACTGGACGGTGGACTTCTGCTTGGATGCCACCCTGACCTGGGACATGCAGCAGCTCGACGGTAGCACGCTGAGCGCCGCCGACATCAAGTCCCGTACCGCCACCGTGTTGAAAGACCGCTTTGCCAGCATTTGCAGTCCGGCCCAGGCATTGGCACGCGCCACCCAAGTATCCGCATGACGGCGCAACGCCCCCTGTCCGTCGGCATCCTGGTGTTTGATGCGGTGGAAGCGCTGGATTTTGCCGGCCCCTATGAGGTATTCACCACCGCCAGCCGGGTGGCTGGCAGGCGCACGCCTGACGCAGGCAAGCTGTTTGACGTGGCCTGTATTTCACGCGATGGCCAGCCGATCCAGGCGCGGGCAGGCTTGCGCGTGTTGCCCGAACACAGCTTTGCCAACCACCCGCCCTGCGACCTGCTGATCGTCCCCGGTGGGGTGGTGGATGCGGCCATGACCTGCCCACACACACTGCAGTGGCTGGCTCACACGGCCGCCCAGGCGCAGATCACCGCATCGGTCTGCACCGGTGCTTTTCTGCTGGCCGCCAGTGGTGTACTGCGCAGCGGCGAAGTCACCACCCACTGGGAAGATGTGGCCGACCTGCGGGCGCGTTTTCCGGCGCTGACGGTACGGACAGGGCCGCGCTGGATCGACAACGGCGCACTCGTCACCTCGGCGGGCATCAGCGCAGGCATCGACATGTGCCTGCATCTGGTGGCGCGACTGGCCGGGTCTGAGCTGGCCCAACACACAGCACGCCAGATGGATTACCCATGGAGAGCCGATGAGCCAGCCTGATCCGGCCAACACGAGCGCAGCCAAAGCCCAACACGCGCCAGCATCCGGCACCCCCATTGAGGTGTTGTTCGCCTTGTTGCCCGACAGCCTGGCGCTGGACTGGGCAGGACCGGCAGAGGCCTTGCGCATGGCCAACCAGGTGCTACAAACACAAGGACAGCCACCACGGTTTGTGCTGCGCTTCGTCGGGCCCCAGCCAGAAACCCGCAGTTCGGTAGGACTTCAGCTCAGTGGCCTGGAACCTTTACCGCAGGCTCTGTCAGAACCCACCTGGCTGGTGCTGGTGGGTCAGATGGGGGACACCATACCGGTGCACTCCGATGCCACTCAGGCCTTGCTGCATTGGCTGCGCGGCCTGCGCCTGCAACGCCAGCGGCTGGAGCTGATGACGGTGTGCGCCGGGTCCGTGCTGGCGGCGCATGCCGGACTGCTGGCCGGGCATCGCGCTACCACACACCATCACCATTTGGCCGAATTGCAGGCCACCGAGCCGCGCTGCCAGGTGGTTGAGAACCGGGTGTTTGTGGAAGATGCGCCGGTATACAGCAGTGCCGGGGTCAGCACCGGCATCGACCTGATGCTGCACCGCATTGCGCAGCTCTGCGGCGAACCGGTGGCGGCACAGGTGGCGCAGTCCATGGTGGTGGCCCTGCGCCGTGGCCCGCATGACCCACAACTGTCACCGTTTCTGAGCTACCGCAACCACTTGCACCCGGCCTTGCACCGCGTGCAGGATGCAGTGAGCAGCCAACCCACGTCGGTCTGGCATCTGGCCAGCATGGCCGCAGTGGCTTGCACCTCACCCCGGCATCTGACGCGGCTGTTCATGGAACATGCGGGTATCGCCCCGCTGCATTACCTGCGCCGCATCCGCCTGGCCGTGGCACAAACAGCTTTGCAATCCGGCCACAACGTGACACAGGCGGCGGCGCTGGCGGGTTTCAGCTCCGATACCCAACTGCGCCGAGCCTGGCATCAGCTGGGTGAAACCGGCACCCCATCACAGCCCCAAAGTTATCAAAAATAAGAGCTATCCACGCTTGATTATCAGGGACTGGAGGCTTATTTTGCTCAAAAACCGTTGATGGTACGGCGTAAGTCGGCCACCCGCCGGGCAATGGCAGCACGATCCGGGAAAAGGCCCGAGTGGGCTTCACTCTGCGTGTTGGCGAGGTAGGTATCCAGGTCTTCCAGCGCATGGCCGGTGCGTCCCATTTCAGCTTGAGCCAGACCACGGTCACGGTAGGCCGTCCAGTCTTGCGGCAACAGCACAATCAGCCGATCCAGCACGGCAATCAAACGCGCCCAATCTTCTTGCACCGCATGAATTTGTTTCAGGTTGAGCAACATGCGGGCAATGATGTCGCGCGGCTGGGCCGCTTGCAGATACAGGCCCAACGGCGCATCCAGTTCATCGTCCAGACCGGAAAGGTGGCGATACGGCTCCAGCCGTTCAGCCAATTCCTCACGACTGAGCGACTGGCCAGTCAGCGGGTCAATCACCACCTGGCCTTCGGTGAGATGCACCTTGACCAGAAAATGGCCAGGAAAACCAACCCCACGGGCCTTGAGTCCGATGCCTTGCGCCAGTTCCAGCCAGATCACCGCCATGGAGATGGGGATCGCCAACCTGGTGCGCAACACCACATGCACAAAGCTGTTGTCAGGGTCGGTGAAGTTGTTGAAGTTGCCGGCAAAGTTCAGATCGCGGTAGATAAACTGGTTCAGCGTACGCAGGCGTTGCAGCGGCCCGGCATCGGTGGGCAAACGGCGCGTCAGGCGGGCCAGCAGCTGATCCACATCACCCAGCACTTGCTGCACATTCAGCTCGGGGTATTCGTCTTGCGCCAACGTGATGGCGGCCTCCAGCAGCGGAAAATCGGTATCCGCCTGCACCAGGGCAGCAAAATACTCCAGAGGAGTGGGGACGTTCAAACTGAGCTTCATGGGCCGGATTGTCACTCAGCGTGGCATGGAAGAAAGTGTCAGCGGCGAACCAGCTGCCGCAATTTCATGCCAGCTGCCCACAATGCTACAAAGTAAATAGCTGCTGACGCAATGATTACAAGCGCTAGAAGCCAAATTCTCTTCAAACTATGGGCACGCAAAGCAACCCAGTCCACACTGCCATTGGCCCACATCAGGAACACCGCCAGCAACGCACAGGCGGCCAGCACTTGCAAACCCAACACCCCCCAGCCAGCCAGCGGTTTGTAACTGCCGCGTTTGAGCAAACCCAGCAACAGCCAGAGTGCATTGATCATGGCCCCGATGCCAATCGACAAGGTCAGGGCCGCATGGGCAAAAACAGGCACCAGCGCATAGTTGAGCAGCTGGGTGATGACCAGCACCACCACGGCCACTTTGACCGGGGTTTTGGTGTCCTGGTTGGCGTAGTAGCCTGGGGCCAGCACCTTCAGCGCCACCAAACCAATCAGGCCCACACCCCAGCCCATCAAGGCATGGGTAACCTGGCGCACATCAAAGTCGGTCATGGCACCGTAGTGGTAGAGCACCGCCACCAAGGGGGTTGGAAACACCATCAGTGCCACGGCACACGGCACCGACAGCACCACCACCAAACGTAAACCCCAGTCAAGCATGGCGGAATATTGAACCGCATCATGGCTGGCACGCGCACCCGCCAGCCGGGGCATCAGCACCACCCCCAAAGCCACACCCAGCATGGCGGTGGGGAATTCCATCAAGCGGTCGGCATAAGTGATCCAGCTGACACTGCCAGGTGCCAGATGGGAGGCAATCTGGGTATTGATCAGCATTGAGATATGCGCCACCCCCACGCCCAGCAGGGACGGCCCCATCAAACGCATAATATTCTGGGTGCCTGGGTCAGCCCAGGCCAACCTCAGTTCAGACCAACGCCAGGCCATTCTGGGTTGCAGATTCAGTTTTTTCAGGCCCAGCCATTGCACACCCAGTTGTGTCCCGCCCCCCAGCAACACCCCGCCCGCCAGCGCGTAAATCGGCTCCACCCCCATGGCTTTGAACCACGGCGCACCCAGCCAGGCCGCGCCAATCATGCACAGGTTCAGCAACACCGGGGTCGCGGCGGGCACGGCAAAACGCTTCCAGGTATTGAGTACACCGGCCCCCAGCGCCACCAGCGACATGAAGGCAATGTAGGGAAACATCCAGCGTGTCAGCACCACGGCCACGTGGTACCCATGGGGGTCTTGCTGCATGCCGCTGGCCATGGCCCAGACCAAACCACCCGCACCCAGCACACCCATCACACTCAACCCCAGCAAGGCCCAGGCCAGCACCGTGGCGACATGGTCGATCAGCAGCTTGGTTGCGGCCTCGCCCTGCTGGGCTTTGCTGGCCGCCAATACGGGTACAAAAGCCTGACTGAAAGAACCCTCGCCAAAAAAGCGCCGGAAAAGATTGGGAATACGAAACGCCACGTTGAAGGCATCCGTCATGGCGGACGCACCAAAGGTAGAGGCGATCAGCAGCTCACGCACCAGTCCTGAGATGCGCGACAACAGGGTCAATAACGAGACGATAGAGGCAGATTTAAAGAGGCTCACGCCGCGAAGTGTAGCCGGGAGATGCGTATAGGTTGAACACTGCTAGAATCGCAGGCTTTGCTGACAACATCCACAGACTCAAGGAACATTCATCATGGCATCTGGAAAACCAAAGAAAAAGAACCCCCGCCTGGCATCAGGCCGTAAACGCGTCCGTCAGGACATCAAAATCAACGCAGCCAACACTTCGCTGCGTTCCAAATACCGCACTGCGGTGAAAAACGTGGAAAAAGCAGTTCTGGGCGGCGACAAAGCCAAGGCCGCAGAATTGTTTGCCAAGATGCAAGCCGTGGTGGACACCGTGGCTGACAAAGGCATCTTCCACAAAAACAAGGCAGCTCGTGACAAGAGCCGCCTGTCTGCCAAGGTAAAAGCCCTGGCCCTCGCTGCCTAATTCATTAGGCAAATCGCACGAACCTGTGATTTTTTAAAAAAGTAACAGGTTCGCCGTTTGTAACGGGTGCGCTGTCAGCAAAAGCAAAAAAGCCGTCATCAGACGGCTTTTTTGCTTTGAGGCTTTGTTGGTGAACAAAGCCTTTGGCCCAAATCAATGTTTGTGGTGATGCCCATGCGGATGGGCCTGCGGGGGTTCGCCGTGATGAACCTGCAATTCATTGTCTTTGGCGAAGCCCATGACAAAATCCCAAGCCATCACGTTGTAGTCGCGCAAATCATGATGCACGATCACGCAGCGCACATTGTTCACACTGGTCGGGATGCACCATGGGGAATA
This sequence comes from Rhodoferax lithotrophicus, assembly GCF_019973615.1. Classification (GTDB taxonomy): domain Bacteria; phylum Pseudomonadota; class Gammaproteobacteria; order Burkholderiales; family Burkholderiaceae_C; genus Rhodoferax; species Rhodoferax lithotrophicus. The sequence goes on from NZ_AP024238.1 coordinate 2,698,418, forward strand.
GGTGAGATGTTTACCCTGGGCTTGACCGCCTGGGCGGAATTGACTCATCACGCCGGCCAGACGCTCAGCCCAATCACTGGGGCGAAATGCGCGGCCCGCTAACGTGACACCCAAGATGTAAACTTTTTTTGAAGTGTGTGTAACCATCGGATAGAGGTTGATTGATGGCTGCCAGCTGGTTGCGGCAACGTGCCCAGATTCTAGTCGAATCATATGTCTTATACAAGACTCGCGGTGTTTCAAACCCTTGATCAAAAACAAGGATTCTGCAGATTATTGAACATATTTTCCAGTTGATTTTGATGCGTCTAAAATCACCTTTCAACGGCCCAACCTGCGTTGGGCCGCTTTGTTTTTTGCCCTTCTCGAAAAATTTTTGAAAGACGCATCGCCATGACAGCCCAGAGCCCATTGATTGAAGCCAGTTCACCCCACGTGATGAATACCTATGGCCGCCTACCCATCGCCCTCAGCCATGGCCAAGGCTGCCGAGTCTGGGATGTCAATGGCAAATCGTATCTGGATGCACTGGGCGGTATTGCCGTCAACACGCTGGGGCACAACCACCCCAAGCTGGTCCCGGCACTGCAAGATCAGATCAGCAAAATCATTCACAGCTGCAATTACTACCACGTACCCAATCAAGAGGTGCTGGCAAAAAAACTGGTTGAGCTCTCCGGTATGACCAATGTGTTCTTCTGCTCCACCGGGCTGGAGGCCAATGAAGCCGCCTTGAAGCTGGCACGCAAATTTGGCCATGACAAAGGCATTGAACGCCCTGAAGTTGTGGTGTATGAAAAAGCCTTTCATGGCAGATCCATCGCCACCTTGAGCGCCACTGGCAACCCCAAGGTACAAGCGGGCTTTGGCCCCCTGGTCGAGGGGTTTATCCGTGTGCCCATCAACAGCCTCGAAAGTTTGAAAGCTGCCACGGACGGTAATCCCAATGTGGTGGCGGTATTTTTTGAAGCCATTCAGGGCGAAGGCGGTATCAACCCGATGCATCTGGACTACCTGCGCGAAGTGCGAGCCCTGTGCAACGAGCGCGACTGGCTGATGATGATTGATGAAGTGCAATGTGGCATGGGTCGCACCGGCAAATGGTTTGCCCACCAATGGGCAGGCATCGTGCCTGATGTGATGCCACTGGCCAAAGGCTTGGGCTCCGGTGTGCCGGTGGGCGCGGTGGTGGCTGGCCCGAAAGCCGCCCATATTTTCCAGCCTGGCAACCATGGCACTACCTTTGGTGGCAACCCACTGGCCATGCGCGCAGGCGTGGAAACGATCCGTATCATGGAAGAAGAAGGTTTGCTGGACAACGCTGCCAACGTTGGTGCCCACTTAAGCCAGGCATTGGCTGATGCGCTGGCCGCAGAACTGGCCCGTGGCGCGGTGCGGGAAATTCGTGGTCAAGGACTGATGATTGGCGTGGAGTTGGCAAAACCATGTGGTGCACTGGTTCAACAATGTGCTGACCATGGTCTGCTGATCAGTGTCACGGCAGACACCGTGATACGACTGGTTCCACCCCTGATTTTCACCAAACAAGATGCTGATGAAGTGGTCAGCATTCTGAGCCCACTGATTCAACAACTGCTGCAAGCCTGAGCCAAGCCTGTAACCCTCTGGACTGAAAAATGACAACCCTCCAGCATTACCTGCAATTCACCGATCTGACCGCCAGTCAATATGCCTACTTGTTTGACCGCGCTTCGCTGATCAAAAAAAAGTTCAAGGCTTATGAAAAACACCAGCCTTTGGTGGATCGCACCTTGGCCATGATTTTCGAGAAGGCCTCCACCCGTACCCGTGTCAGTTTTGAAGCGGGTATGTACCAACTTGGTGGCAGTGTGGTGCACCTGACCACCGGTGACAGCCAATTAGGCCGGTCCGAGCCCATTGATGACAGTGCCCGAGTCATCAGCCGGATGGTGGATTTGGTGATGATTCGCACCTTTGAGCAAACCAAAATCGAGTGTTTTGCTGCCCATTCACGCGTGCCCGTCATCAATGGCCTGACCAATGAGTTTCACCCGTGTCAGATTCTGGCAGACATCTTTACCTACATCGAACACCGTGGCTCCATCAAAGGCAAAACGGTAGCCTGGGTGGGTGATGGCAATAACATGGCCAACACCTGGTTGCAGGCTGCCAAGTTGCTGGATTTCAAGGTCAACGTGAGTACCCCAAATGGCTACGAAGTGAATGAAAAAATAGCCGTTAGCGCAGGTGAAATAAGCGCAGAGCACTATCAAAGTTATAGTGATCCCATGGCCGCCTGCGAAGGGGCCGATCTGGTCACCACCGATGTCTGGACCAGCATGGGTTATGAAGCGGAAAACGAGGTGCGCAAGCAGGCCTTTGCCGCCTGGAAGGTCAATGCCGCCATGATGGCAGTGGCCAAACCCAATGCCTTGTTCATGCATTGTCTGCCGGCCCACCGTGGCGAAGAGGTGGATGCTGACGTGATCGACGGGCCACAAAGTGTGGTTTGGGACGAAGCTGAAAACCGCATGCACGTGCAAAAAGCCTTGATGGAATACCTGCTGCTGGGTCGTTTGTCTTGAGGAGTTTGTGCAGGTATGAGTGATTGCATCACCTGTGGCGCGTGCTGCGCCAGTTTCCGGGTTGATTTTTCGATGTACGAAGTGGATGATGCAGGCGGTCGTGTTCCCAAAGGTTTGACGGTCGATGTGAATGGCAGCACTTGCCGTATGCGGGGAACGGACTACCACCCGGTGCGCTGCGCTGCGCTCACCGGCAAACTGGGCGAGAAGGTGGCGTGTGGCATCTACGAATGGCGACCCTCACCTTGCCGTGAATTTGCCGAGGGTAGTGATGCCTGCCAGCGCGCCCGCAGCCGCCACGGCTTGGCAGCACTGACTTGACTGGCACAAGGAGTCAACATGGATGACGACAAGGAACCCAAATTCTGGATCACTGTGCTGAAACTGGTACTTGGTGCCATCGCCCTGATCGCTTTTTTTGGCCTGGGGCTGTATTTCACCGCCAAATACAACACTTATACGCCTGAAGGTGCCCCCCCAGACGGCTCCTGGGGTATCAGCAATGATTCGCCGATTCGCAAGCATAGATAAGCAAACTGTGAAATTATTGACAAAACCAGACTCACACTAGTTACCTTTACTTACAGTTTTTGAGCCACTCTTCGATAATTGGAACATCATTCAATCGATTTGATTTTCCAAATGTCCAACTCAACAACAGTTCACAAAACCTTCAAACGTGCCACATTAGGTGCTTTGTTGCTTTTGTCCTTGTGTGCGTCACCCTTGGCGTTGGCCTATGACCCAGCCAACCCTTTGGGGCTATCCAATGGTTTGAACCTGCTTTCCTTTGGCAGCTTCACGGCACCCAGTTCTGATGTGGAGGGCCGTGTGGCCATTGGTGGTGATGCCAGCTTCAGTGGTTATTCCATCAATACCAAGGGTTTTGGTGCACTTTACAGTGGCACTGGTTTGGTGGTTGGCGGTAATCTGAGTTTTAGCAGTGGTGCTATCTATGGCAACACCATTGTGGGTGGCAACCTGTCGATTGGCAGTGGCAGCAGTTTTGAAAATTTGATCGTTGGCGGGAATTTAAGCGCCAACAACAACTGGATTTCGGCCACCTCCATCACCTACGCAGGAACTACCTCAGGGCTGAATCCTTACCAAAACCCAGCGGCAGTGCAAGTCACCCCTGGCAGCATTCAAACCGGTATTGATTTTGCTGCTGAACGAGCACGCACCACCAACTTGACTCAAACGTTTGATGCATTGAGCAATACCGGTCGCGCTGTCAATGACTGGGGAACATTGGCCCTGAATGCAAACGGTGCCAGTTTGGCAGTGTTTGACCTGAACAGCAGTGATATCAATGGCAACATGCGCCTGGACAACCTGGCAGCCAACACCACCGTTGTGATCAATGTCCATGGTCAAAGTGTTAATTTTGGTGCCCATGGATACGACAACTTTGCCAATGGCCGTGTTTTGTTCAATCTGCCAGAAGCCACCCAAATCACCTTCTCAGGCGGCATCAATGCTTCATTTTTGGCACCACTGGCAAGTTTTAACTCATCCCACGGTGTGATCAACGGGCAGGTCATTGTGGCCAATTGGTCCGGCCCGACACAGGTTAATGATGTGGCGTTTAATGGCAGCATAGCCGCTGTTCCAGAACCAGAAACCTACGCCATGATGCTGGCAGGCCTGGCTGCTGTGGGCTGGGCTGCCAAGCGCCGCCGCAGCCAAAAGCACACCGTTTGATTCTGGCTTAACGCCACTTTGTGCAGATCAAGGCCCCTGATAAGGGGCCTTTTTTATGTGGTCTAGCGGTAAGCCCCACCATAAAGCCAAGGTAAATCCAGCAGGCGTTCACCTAACAGCCTCATGGCCGTGTTACGTCCCCAGCGCAGCAGGCCAGTTGCATGAAAAATTTTCCCATTACGAATGGCACGTCTCTGCACTTGGGCGTTGCGCTGCCAACGGGCTTGGGCATAACGTTGTAACTGTTGCGCTACACCATTGGGCTGGTTTGTTGGTGTAGCCAATGCCCAGGCCAGCGCTGATGCATCTTCTATCGCCATGCCTGCACCTTGAGCCAGATAGGGCAGCATGGGGTGTGCTGCATCACCCAGCAAAACAACACGCTCCTTGGCATGTTCGTGTGCGCCTTGCATCGGCGGGCGAATGCTCAGCGGCCACAAACGCCAATACCCAATGGCACCAATCAAATCACGCAGTTGCTTGCAGGCGACTTGCATATATTGCTGCAAATCAGTGGCATTGGCGCTGTGATCCCAATGTGACATCTCTCCCTGCACCTGACCATGCACGATAGCCACCACATTAAGCCACGTACCACCCCGCACCGGATACTGCACCACGTGCAGTCGGGGCCCCAGCCAGGCCGTCACCTGATCTGAACGCAAATAAGCAGGTAAATCACTTTGTTTCACCATGGCACGGTAAGCCAAATGACCAGTAGGCTGTGGCACCCCATCATCCAACAACAGTCTGCGAACAGTGCTCCATCCACCATCTGCACCCACCAGAATATCGCTTTCAACCTGCAGGTCGTTCGAATACTCGGCGCTGACCAACTCATCGGTTTGCGCAAAACCGGTCAAGGTGGCATCAAAATAAAGCGCAATGTTGGGCACCTCTCGTGCAGCTTGCAACAGCAAGCCATGCAAATCCGCGCGGTGGATGGTCAGATAAGGTGCGCCATAACGTTGTTCAAACGCCGCCCCCAACTGCAAACGCCCCAGTTGGCTGGCGGTGGTGGCGCTGAGCACCTGGAGCTGAGCAGGATAAGCAGCGACCTGCCGCAGTGCCGACTCAAGCCCCCAGCCTTGCAGCAACTTGACCACATTCGGCCCGAGTTGAACACCCGCCCCCACTTCAGAAACCTCTGCTGCGCGTTCACAAACGGTCACGGCATGACCAGATCTGGCACACGCCAATGCGGCAGCCAAGCCGCCAATACCACCACCCGCTATTTGTATATTGCTCATTTTTGAACGCTTCCAAGTGAGGATGCGCGATTGTGATGACGTATTAATTCTGTAGACTGACAAAAATCTTGCTGTTACATCACAGACAAACACCGCATGGTGTGCCTTGTGGAGGGCATGTGCTGCTGAATCAGCAGCGATTTCATGACCACGGAACCCGGTGGAGCAAGACATTACCCCTTGACTTGAAATGCCGGATGAAATTGGACATGGCCATGTGCAGAAGAAGTACCAAGGGATAGCGCGAGGAAGAATTCTTGCGGAACACCTTCAAGCACCAAAGCGGGATGATTTGCAAACCCAAAACGAGTGTAAAACGCGGGATCACCAACGAGCACACACCCATGGGCACCGATCTCGCGGAGTTCGGCAAGGCCACGCTCCATCAGCGCTCGCCCAATACCACGGTGTTGCCACTCGGGTTCGACTGAAATTGGGCCAAGCCCATACCAACCAGCAGAACCATCGCTGATAGTGACCGGGGAAAGCGCAAGGTGCCCGACGATGCGACTGGCATCTTTGGCAACGAGCGAGACTGAAAGAGCATGATCTGCCCGAAGGGCGCGGATGATGAACTGCTCAGTTTGATGGCTGTAAGGATGAGAGCGAAAAGCTCGTCGAGTCACTTGCTCAATGGCCTCTTCGTCTGACGGTGTCTCGGGGTGAATGGTTGTAGTCATGGAATAAAAAGCTAACCTTCGGCGTTGAGGCCACCGGTAACGCGCATTAAGAGATTCTCTTTATTTTATGCACCCAACCTTGGGAAACTGTACAAAAAAACACTTCCAAATTTATAGCAAAAACCGCTTATTCCGAAGCCAGTACACACCACTGCACCGTAGGAAGCAACACGTCACTGCGCTTTGGAGTGTGCCCTGCTAAACCACGGCCATCAGCCGTTTCCCAAAGCGGTGCTGATCCACGCCACCCTTATGGCCTCGATCAGCAAAATGCCCTGCCGCTCTGGGTCAAACGCGAAAGCAACTCTCCAAACCTCACCGACCCATGGCAAACCTCAACTCCTTCATGTGCGCGTGCTGAGAGCCTTTGAGCATCTCCACCGTGGGTCACCCTCCCATTAAAAAACCGCCTGTTGTAGCACTGCAAGCCTCCATATAACTACATTTTTTATAGCTACTTACGCAAATCACATAAGCTCTACAGGCCAAATAACCTTACAAACCATACCCACCCGCCTCACCCCAACTGCCCCCAAGCCTTCTCCAGCCGCTTCACACTCACCGGCTGCGGGGTGCGCAGCTCCTGGGCGAAGAAGCTCACGCGCAGTTCTTCCAGCAGCCAGCGGAATTCTTGCAGGCGGTCGTCGACCACGCCTTTGCGCTCGGCCACCAGGCGCCAGTAGCGCTGCTCCAGCGGTTGTAATTCTTTCAGACGGGCGCTGTCGCGGGCGGGGTCGGCGCGGTATTTGTCCAGGCGGGCGGTGATGGCTTTTTGGTAGCGGGCAAAGTGCTGCAGGCTGCCCCAGGGGGTGACGCTGAGAAACTTTTTGGGCATCAGGCGCGCCAGTTGCTGGGCCGCGTCCGTGGTGGCATCCGGGGCGTTTTTGGTGTCTTTGATCTTGCGCGCGGCCACCGCATATTCCACCAGGATGGTGGCGGCCAGGCGGGCGACTTCGGTGCAGATCAGGGTCAAGCGCCCTCGCCCCTCGTCCACGCGCTTTTTGAAAGCGAATTCGTCGGTGGGCAGGGGGTCGAGCAGAAAGGCGCGGTCCAGCGCCACACTGATGATCTGTTCGCGCAGCTCTTCCAGCGTGCCGCCAGTGCCTGAGCCGTCTGGGTTCTTGCCCACCTGCATGTAGGTGACGGCCATTTTTTGCAGGTCTGGGACGTTCTTTTCAAGGTACTTGAGCGCGTCTTTGATCTGTAGCGCAAACAAGCGGCGCAGGCCGGCACGGTGTTTGGCGGCGGCCACGTCGGGTTCGTCAAACACCTCGATGGTGACGGCATCACCGACGTCGATCAGACCGGGGTAGCCGATCAGCGTTTGGCCGCCTTTCTGGATTTCCAGCAGCTCGGGCAGCTCGCCAAAGGTCCAGGCGGTGTGTTTGACACCGGCGGGGTTGGTTTTTGCTGAATTTGCTACTTTCGTTATAGCTGCTTGCGCATTATTGACGGGGGCTACAGTGCTATTTGGCACGGGTTCGCGGCTTCCGCCGCTCCTACCTGACTCCCCAGCACCGGTTTTGGCCATTTTGAGGCCGGCCAGGGCCTGGAATGCGCCACGGGCTTGGGCACCGAGTTCGGCCTTCAACGCGCCCAGGTTTCGGCCCTGGCCCAACTGGCGACCATGTTCGTCCACCACGCGGAAGTTCATGAAAAAGTGCGGGCTGAGCATGTCGACCTTGATGTCGGCACGCACCACGTCCACCGCGGTGGCCAGGCGCACCAGCTTCTGCACCGCATCGGTCAAGGAACCGTGGCCAAACAGCGCGGGCTCGTTGAGCTGGGTGGCCATCTTGTTGGCCGATTCGGGCAGCGGCACCAGGCGCGAGCGTGGGCGCTGGTGCAGGGTTTTGAGCAGCGCCTGGATTTTGTCCTTGAGCATGCCGGGCACCAGCCATTCGCAGCGCTCTTCGTTGACCTGGTTCAGCACAAAAATCGGCACGGTCACGGTCAGGCCGTCTTTGGGGTCGCCGGGTTCATGCAGGTAGGTGGCCGCGCAGTCTACGCCGCCCAAGCGCACGGTTTTCGGGAAGGCCTGGCTGGTGATGCCTGCGGCCTCGTGGCGCATCAGCTCCTCTTTGGTGAGCAGCAGCAGCTTGGGGTTGATTTTGACGGCCTCGCGGTACCACAGCTCAAAGCTGTAGCCGCTGCACACGTCGGGAGGCAGCTGCTGGTCGTAAAAGGCGTAGATCAGCTCGTCGTCCACCAGCACGTCCTGGCGGCGGGCTTTGTGCTCCAGGTCTTCCACCTGTTTGACGAGCTTTTGGTTGGCGGCCAGAAACGGCAGCTTGGTCTCCCACTGGCCGCCGACCAGGGCTTCGCGGATGAAGATTTCACGCGCACCGGGCAAGTCCACGCGGCTGTAGTTGACGCGCCGGCCGCTGTAGATGACGATGCCGTAGAGCGTGGCGCGCTCCAGCGCGTTGACCTCGGCCACTTTCTTTTCCCAATGTGGGTCGAGCAGTTGCTTCTTTAACAGGTGTGCGCCGACCTGCTCCAGCCACTGCGGCTCGATGGCGGCAATGCCGCGGCCAAACAGGCGCGTGGTTTCGACCAACTCGGCGGCCACGATCCAGCGGCCCGGCTTCTTGACCAGGTGTGCGCCGGGGTGCGGGTAAAACTTGATGCTGCGTGCGCCCAGGTATTCGCCGCCCGAGCCTTCGGTTTCCAGCTTGCAGCCGATGTTGCCCAGCAGGCCCGAGAGCATGGACAGGTGTAATTGCTCGTAGCTGGCGGGCTTGGTGTTGAGCCGCCATTTGTGTTCCGCCACCACGGTATGGAGCTGGCTGTAGATGTCGCGCCACTCGCGCACGCGGCGGATGCTGATGAAGTTTTGCCGCAGCAGTTGTTCGTATTGGCGGTTGCTGAGTTTGTGGGGTGTGGTGTGCGCTGGGAGTTGGGGCAGCCGGGCGCTCTGCTCCGTGTCCCCCGCCCGCTTTGCGGGCTCCTCCTTGACCTGCGCAGAACGCCCGGCCACCCCAACTCCCGGGACAGCGGCTGACGACACACCACGCGCATCATGAATCCACTTCCACAGCTTGAGGTAACCCGTGAACTCGCTTTTTTCGTCATCAAACTTTTTGTGCGCGGTGTCGGCTTGCTGCTGCGCTTCCATCGGGCGGTCGCGCACGTCTTGCACGCTCAGGGCCGAGGCAATCACCAGCACCTCGTCCAGCGCCTCTCTAGAGCGCGCTTCCAGAATCATGCGGCCCACACGCGGGTCCAGCGGCAGTTTGGCCAGCTCCTGGCCCATGGGGGTGAGTTCGTTGGCATCGTCCACCGCGCCCAGTTCGTTGAGCAGTTGGTAGCCGTCGGCAATGGCGCGGCCCGAGGGTTTTTCGATGAACGGGAAGTCTTCCACCACACCCAGGTGCAGCGACTTCATGCGCAAAATCACCCCGGCCAGGGAACTGCGCAGGATTTCGGGATCGGTAAATTTGGGGCGACCGATAAAGTCTTTCTCGTCATACAACCGGATGCAGATGCCGTTGGCCACCCGGCCACAGCGCCCGGCCCGCTGGTTGGCCGCCGCCTGGCTGACCGGCTCCACCAGCAACTGCTCCACCTTGCTTCTGAAACTGTAGCGCTTCATGCGAGCGGTACCGACGTCGATCACGTATCGGATGCCCGGCACGGTGAGCGAGGTTTCGGCCACGTTGGTGGCCAGCACAATGCGCCGCCCGGTGTGGCCGTCAAAGATGCGGTCTTGCTCGGCCTGGCTCAGGCGGGCAAACAGCGGCAGCACTTCGGCGTTTCGAAACACCGGCTGGTGGCTCAGGTGACCACGCAAGTGGTCGGCAGCCTCGCGGATTTCGCGCTCACCGGGCAGAAACACCAGGATGTCGCCGCTGTTGTGCACGTCACGCCACAGCTCGTCCACCGCATCGGCAATCGCGTTGTTCAGGTCATAGTCGCGCGCTTCTTCAAACGGGCGGTAACGCTGCTCCACCGGGAACATGCGCCCGGAGACCATGATGATCGGCGCCGGGCCTTTGACAGAGGCAAAGTGGTCGGCAAAACGCTGGGCATCAATCGTGGCCGAAGTCACCACCACTTTCAGATCCGGGCGGCGCGGCAGGATCTGCCGCAGGTAGCCGAGCAAAAAGTCAATGTTCAGGCTGCGCTCGTGCGCCTCGTCGATGATGATCGTGTCGTAGGCTTTGAGCAGCGGGTCGGTCTGCGTTTCGGCCAGCAAAATGCCGTCGGTCATCAGCTTGACCGACGTGTCTTTGCTCAGGCGATCCTGAAAGCGCACCTTGAAGCCAACCACATCGCCCAGCGGCGTGTGCAGCTCTTCGGCAATGCGCTTGGCCACCGAGCTTGCGGCAATACGGCGCGGCTGGGTATGGCCGATGAGCTTGCCGCGCGGCGCGGGGTTGCCATTGGGCAAGGTCTTGGGGTAGTTACATAACCCACGCCCCAGAGCCAGGGCGATTTTGGGCAACTGCGTGGTTTTGCCTGAGCCGGTTTCACCACACACGATGATGACCTGGTGTTTGTCCATCGCCGCCATGATTTCTTCGCGGCGGGCGGAGACGGGCAGGTCTTCGGGGAATTCGATTTTCAAGTGTTCTGACATTGGGGCGAGATTATCGAGGGTGCGGTGGGGAATGGCTGGCGGAGCGGATTATTTTTTTGATCAAATTGGCATCTAGAGCTTGTTAAATAAGCGTCAACAGCTATTAACAACGTAGCAATGACCAAAGACTTGGTGATGCACTGTAGATGTGGCTACTGGAACGACTTTTGAACTCCAACAGACAGAAGGCAAGAGATCAATCGATGACGGAACAGATAACCACGTTGCAGCATCAGCCAACTGCCTCAATACTCGCTTTCTGGAAATTCAGCAAAAAAGTGGCTATCGGTCGCAGAAAGCCTGCTCCCGGTCAAATTTCTGTTGTCCCCTGCTCCGACATGCGCACTAAGCCCCAGGGCTTGCGGATACGCTTACGCTGCAGGTATGCACATGCGCCTGCTGCGACTGACAGCGGATGTGATGAATCTGTTCAAAATCTCCGCGCAACGCCGCCACCACATCACCATTGATCGCCCCATCCGTGACCAGTTCGTCGAGTACGGCCAGACATTGCGCGCGCGCCATGCCGCTGCGGTAGGGACGGTTTTCGGTGATGGCGGTAAAAACATCCGCCACTGCAACGATACGTGAGCCGAGTGTGAGCTCGCGTGAGCGGAACGGGTATCCCTTTCCGTCAAGACGTTCATGGTGCAGCGCAGCCCAGGTGTTGACGGTTTCCAGACCGGGCACCATCGAAAGAATCCGATGTGTGTAGTAAGGATGCTGACGAATGATGAACATCTCAGCTGGTGTCAGCGGTCCGGGCTTGTTGAGTATCTCGGTCGATACCGCAAGTTTTCCAATGTCGTGCAAGTTTCCCGCCACCCCGATTAACGTTGTCTCGTTGGGCGACATGCCAAGCCGTGCGGCCAATTCCTCACTCGTTGCGGCGACTCCGCTCGAATGCGTCGCGGTGAAGGGACTGCGGTAGTCAATCATTTTTCCGAAGACTCTGGCCAACTGGTAAAGCCCGTCCAGACCAAGGCTGAGTTTCGAGTTGCCAAAGCGGCATCTGACTATTTCTTCCTTGTGTGGGCTCGTCAGATCGAGCCAGAATGACTCTTTCTCTGAAATTCCATCAAACGCCGCCACCACCATCGGCATAAAACAGCGCCCGGTTTCAGCAGCAATCGCCAGACGGATGCCGCTGGCCTGTGCCAGAACGTTGTGTTCGTTTTCCGGCATGACCGAAATGCGATCCGCCAGACGCAAGATGTGGCTGATCAGTGGTACCGGCTGTCCATCGAATTCACTTCCGTGTCCAAAATCCCAGTTCACGTGGTGGAAACGGATCGCCAATGCCGCCTTGGCGAAAGGTGCAAAGTCGCGCAGCAACAGGTAGCCTTCCCATCCATGCTGATGCAGGTTCTCAGGAAACCACCTGCCGCTGGAGTGACTGCGGGTCAATGCATCATCGAACAAGTCGAAGTGCATGGCAGACGACACGGCCACCACATCGTGCAGAGCACCTGCGATAAGCGCATCCTGAATCTCTTCTTGACCCAGATCGAGTTCTTCGGCCAGGCAGGATGCCACGTAGGCGACCCGCAGATGATGCTCAGAAATCTTCGGGTGAAGAAACTCGATCGCTCTGGAAAAACAGAGCACCATACTGAAAAGCTCTACGTCAATTTCATCCAGTGGTGGTCGTGCCTTCATCGCCATTTGGATATTCAGACTGTGTCCGTTCGTCAAAGTGCCTCAATGGCTGGATAGAAGACCGAGTCTTCCTTTTGCATCCGGGCATGAACCGTTTTGAGAACCGAGTTGGCATCCGAGCGAAAACCATCTGGATCCCTTGACACCTTGTCGGCGTGGTTCCATCGTTCTGCAAACACCATATAGGCCGTGGCAATGGTGCCCATTTCGTTCTGGAATTTCGTGCCCATTCGCGCCAGAACGGCGTTATTCCCGTTGCGTAATGCAGGATACAAAACCTGGTCTTCCACGGCTAGATGCAGCTTAATGATCGAACTCATGGAAATGATGAGTCGGGCAATTTCTTCGGCATTTTCGCGAATACCAGCCTGGCTGGCTTTCCGTAATGCGGCGATGCAGCCAATGATCTCAACGTGTTGACGTTTGAATTTGTCGATGTTCATACAGGAGCCTTTCAAAGTGCACTGCACCAAAGGCAGCTCAGTGTCGGATACTGAATCACCCATCAATAGATGCATGTGATATGAATCTATTGAAACACACAAAACCTGTGAACTCAAGAAATCTCCAGAATCACCGCGTTCTGCAAATGGGTACCCCCCATCTGCACCAATGACATATCGAACGACAGAAACAGTGCACATCGTTTGGGCCACGGTTGTGATCAAATGAATGCGGTGGGCACCTTGTCTTATCAACAATGTGCTCTCACGCGGCTCCCTGACACGCCGGTGCCGTTCACCCGCCACCACCGATACGGTAGGATTCACACGATGAACGAGCCACAGCAACTCCAATTGGAAGCCATTGAAGCGCTGATCAGCGCCCGCAATGTTGATGATCTGTCGATCCGCGAGATCATGGATGACATTCTGGACGACGAGCAGATGGCGGCTTTCCTACCCGACTCCTTGTGCCAGATTGATCCCCGAACCGGGGATGTGATTGTTTACAACTCGTCCCGCGCCACCCGCTTGCACACCACCGCCGCCACACCACCGGTTGACAGCCATGACGACCAATGTCCGATCTGCGCCGCCAAGAGCACCGGGGTGATTGATCTGCAGCCGCTGAGTGAAGGCTTTACCTTCATCAACAAGAATCTTTATCCGATCCTGCACCCGGTCGAGCATCCGCAGGAAGATGACAAGGGTCTGCCACTGTATCCAGACCCTTTTCACCACGGCCGCAGTTCATATGGCATGCACTTGCTGCAGTGGACTTCTTCGATTCATGACCGGGACTGGCACAACATGCCGCTGGCAGACTGTCTGATCTGTTTTGACCGGCTGGCGGCGCTGGAGCACAAGTTGCTGACCGACTCCGAAGGGTTCATGCCGGCTTCAGACCGGGTGCTGCAAAAAATGCCGCACCGCGCAGGTGAAGCGGACATGATCAGTGGGCCAAAGACCTATGGTTACGTCTCCATCATCAAGAACTTTGGCCACGCTGCCGGTGCATCGCTGTCGCACGGACACCAGCAAATTGGCTTCAGCAACATCATGCCGCAGCGCTACTTCAACAATTTCAGCTTCATGCAGCGCAACAGGCAAACGTTTTCAGAATACATGCTGCGCGAGAACCCGCAGCGGCTGATGGTGCGGGATTTTGGTCATGCGGTGCTGATCGTGCCGTATTTCATGAAGCGGCCCTACAACATGCTGGTGCTGCTCAAAGATCACCACAAACAGTACCTCCACCAGTTGAGCCCTGATGAACGCCGGGATCTGGTTCAGGCCATGGTGGCCGCCATCCAGGCGATCATCACCATCATGCCGCAAATGGGCAAGGCACCTGCCTACAACATCAATGTCAACAACGGACCCGGTGCTGGCGTGTATCTGGAGTTGCTGGCCAGCACACAACTGACCGGCGGGTTTGAACACATCGGCTTGTGGGTCTGTCAAGCCAATCCCAATGAGGTAGCGGCCCAGCTTCGCGAAGTCGTTAACACCTCGGTGGGCTGAAGTTCAGGTGTGGCTTGAGGTGGTTGCTACAAAGACCTTGGCCTACACCACGCCACAGTACCCCACAACGCAAAATCCATTAAAAATAGCCTCCAGAGCAGACAGAAAAAGCGCTAGCAGCTATTTTATTGATAGCTAAAAACATCAACCGATTTCCAATCCATGCTCTCCATCTCCCTCGGCCCTTTGGCGCTGCCTGTTCCACCCCTGGTACTCATGCTGGCAATGTGGATTGCAGCCACGTTGGCGCGACGCTTGGCCCCCACGGAATTGGGTCAATCTGCTGAAAACATGGTGTGGAGCGCGGCGGGCCTAGGCCTGCTTGCGGCCCGTCTGACCCATGTGTTGCGTTATGCCGATGCCTACTTTGCTACCCCGTGGGCCTTGCTGGATGTGCGTGATGGGGGCTGGTTTGCACCCGCAGGTTGGGCAGTTGCCAGCGCGTGGCTGCTTAGGCGCGGCTGGCAGCGGCCAGTGCTTCGCCGCGCATTGGGGCTGGCAGCCTTGGGCGTTGCCCTGATCTGGACGGCTGGCTTGGCCATGGTGTGGGTAGCTGAAACCAAACCCATGCAGCAACAGGTGCCCGATGTGACGCTGACCGAGTTGAACAGCACACGCACACGGGGACTGTCCCAGCTCATCGCGGGCAAGCCAACGGTGGTTAACTTGTGGGCCACCTGGTGCGGGCCGTGCCGTGCCGAGATGCCCACGCTGGCCGCCGCCCAGCAGCGCTCACCTGAGGTGGCGTTTGTTTTTGTGAACCAGGGCGAGTCCAACGCCACGGTGGCAACGTATTTGCAGCGTTCCGGCTTACCCTTGGCCAATGTGTGGCTGGACCCGGCCAGCCGCCTGGGGCCAGCTGCTGGCTCGCGAGGGTTGCCCACCACCTTGTTTTTTAATGCCAAGGGTCAACGCGTGGATGCCCACTTTGGCATGCTCAATGCTGCCGCCTTGCAGGTGCAATTGGACCGTTTGCGCGGGCGTTGAGCGTCGTACAGACGAGTGGTTTGAAGGAGTGGCGGGGGCTGTATGTTGCAACGTGCTGACTGATACACTTTTTGCATCCGATTCACCTGTATTCAAGCCCCTATTGCCCTATGCCCTCTGTTTTCAACTTCACCTTTGTCCCCTGGTTTCGCTCGGTGGCACCGTATATTCATAAATTTCGCCACCAGACCTTTGTTGTCGGGGTGTGCGGAGAGGCTATTGCTGCTGGCAAATTGCCCAATCTGGCTCAGGATTTGGCGCTGATTCAAAGTATGGGGGTCAAGGTTGTCCTGGTGCACGGCTTTCGTCCACAGGTGAATGAGCAGCTAAAAGCCAAAGGCCATTCACCTCGTTACTTTCAGGGAATTCGCATCACCGACGAGGTGGCACTGGATTGCGCCCAAGAGGCCGCGGGCCAACTGCGTTACGAAATTGAAGCCGCTTTCAGCCAGGGCCTGCCCAACACCCCCATGGCCGGAGCTACGGTGCGGGTGATTTCTGGCAATTTTTTAACTGCACGACCAGTAGGGATTGTGGATGGCATCGATTTCCAACACTCGGGCGTAGTGCGCAAGATTGACACAGCCGGGATCATGCGCTCACTGGACATGGGGGCACTGGTGTTGATGTCGCCATTTGGCTTCTCCCCCACGGGGGAAGCTTTTAACCTGACCATGGAAGAAGTAGCGACCTCAGTGGCTGTGGCCTTGCAGGCCGACAAGCTCATTTTTGTCACCGAAGTCCACGGTATTGCCACCGACATCCATCAACCGGTCAGCGAAGACAACCCGATTGACACCGAATTGCCGCTGGCTGCTGCCGAGAAATTGCTTCGCGACTTACCCGCTGCAGACAAACCCAGCGACACTGCTTTTTATCTGCAACATTGTGTCAAGGCTTGCAAAGGTGGCGTAGAGCGCAGTCACATCATTCCATTTATGGTGGACGGCTCCATCTTGCTGGAGGTTTATGTGCACGACGGCATTGGCACCATGGTGGTGGATGAAAAGCTGGAGAGCCTGCGCGAAGCCAGCGTGGACGATGTCGGTGGCATCTTGCAGCTGATTGAACCGTTCGAGAAAGATGGCACCCTTGTCAAGCGTAGTCGCACCGAAATCGAGCGCGATGTAGGTCTGTACACCGTGATAGAGCACGACGGTGTGATTTTTGCCTGCGCAGCCCTGTATGCGTACCCGGAGGCACGCACCGCAGAAATGGCAGCGCTGACTGTGTCGCCTCAAGTACAAAGCCAGGGTGATGGCGAGCGTGTGCTCAAACGTATTGAGCAGCGTGCCAAATTGGCCGGGTTGGAGAGTATTTTTGTACTGACCACACGCACCATGCATTGGTTCATCAAACGCGGGTTTGTGCAGGTCGATCCCGACTGGTTACCCGAGGCACGCAAACGCAAATACAACTGGGATCGCAAAAGCCAGGTACTGGTGAAAAAAATCACCTGAGCTCATCATCAAGCTATTTTCGAGCACGACTCTTGCTCTGTTTTATGGACAGACCGCTAGGTTTCAATTTAATTACTTCATACAGGAAAATTTTATGAGCTCTCTCAATTTCATCGGCGGCGAAAAAGGTGGTGTGGGTAAATCTGTGCTTGCGCGGGTTTTGGCCCAGTATTTCATTGATCAGGACAAGGCCTTTATTGGCTTTGACACAGATCGCTCGCACACCTCTTTCACTCGTTTTTACGCGGACTACGCCTCACCGGTGCTGGTTGACAGTTATGAAGGCCTGGATCGGGTCGTGAGTGTTTTTGAGTCTGCACCAGAACAGGGTGAGCTGCCCCGCGTGATCGTGGATCTGGCAGCGCAAACCGCATCCCCCCTGGCTCGCTGGATTCAGGACTCTGACCTGCTGAGCTTGCTGGCCGACTTGGGTGTGCGGGTAAATTTCTGGCATGTCGCAGACGCTGGCAAAGACTCGGTGGATTTGCTTGGGCGATTGCTAGAAACCTATGGCAGTGCAGCCAACTACATCATTGTGAAAAATCAGGGCCGAGGGACCGATTTTTCTCAGCTGGAAACATCTGCAGCCATGGCCAAAGCGCTTGAATTGGGTGCCACGGTGATCAGCTTGGGGCAGTTACACGAAGCCAGCATGCGGAAAATTGATCGACAAAACGCCAGCTTCTGGGCAGCCATTCACCAGCGTTCAGAACCCGATGCGCTCGGTATGCTGGAGCGCCAACGTGTAAAAAATTGGCTTAAAAAAAGCTACGAATCACTTGATTCTTTGACACTTTGAAGCCTTGCGGCTGCCGCGAAAAATAGGTTTGATTGATTCAGATCAAGCCTATTGAATGAGGTGCGTCACAAAATTCATGAATAAAAATCATCGAAAGTTTGACATGAATGAGCCTGAAGTTCCCTCTTCCACAATCAATCATGCTGAAAAGGCAGTACTGAATCCAACACACCGTAAGCCCAGTCGCAACTTAGCCGCAAAATCAATATCTCAACCCAAGATAGTCAAGGTGCGTAGCGTTGGGCGAGGCGACGTTACGGGCGCAAAAACCCAAGCTGGCGTTTCGCGCAAGGCGATCCAGGCCAGCGTAGATGCAGCGCAAGGCAGCAAGATCAATGCAGTGAAAGACATCATGTCGGTTCACACCAGCAAACTGGACGCACTAAAAACCTTGCTTGAAGGCAGTTCACCCGATGATGCCGCAGCCATTCGGCAAATGTTATTGGAAAGCCAGGTGAGCCCCAAAGGTATGGGCTCGCAGCCTGATGAAGAGTTGGCCAGCGATTGGCGCACCGGGGGTTATCCGTATAAGAACCTGATGTCACGCAAACGCTATGAGGCCCAAAAATACAAGTTGCAAGTTGAATTGCTGAAACTGCAGAGCTGGGCCAAAGAAACAGGTCAACGTGTGGTGATCTTGTTTGAAGGACGTGATGCGGCGGGCAAGGGGGGCACCATTCGGCGTTTTATGGAGCACCTGAATCCCCGGGGTGCCCGTGTGGTAGCGCTTGAAAAACCTTCAGAAGCCGAACGTGGTCAATGGTACTTTCAACGCTATGTGCAGCATTTGCCCACTGCTGGCGAAATCGTATTGTTTGACCGCTCCTGGTACAACCGTGCCGGGGTTGAACGTGTGATGGGGTTTTGTTCAGAATCTGAGTACCAGCAATTCATTCACCAGGCCCCCTTGTTTGAGCGTCAGTTGGTGCAAAGCGGGGTATATCTGATCAAATTCTGGTTTTCAGTGAGCCGCAAAGAGCAGCGCCGCCGGTTCAAAGAGCGCGAGCTACACCCGCTGAAACAATGGAAACTCAGTCCGATTGACTTGGCTTCTCTGGACAAATGGGACGACTACACCAAGGCCAAAGAAGCGATGTTTTTTGAAACCGATACCGCCGATGCCCCTTGGACAGTCATCAAATCAGATTGCAAAAAACGCGCCCGACTCAATGCCATGCGCTATGTGTTGCATAAACTACCGTATACCAACAAGGATGTGACCAACATCGGCACGCTCGACACCTTGCTGGTGGGGCGTGCTCATGTAGTGTACGAACGCGGCGAGCACCCTGGTAGCGTGCTGCTGTAACAAACTCAGTGGTGTGAGGCCCGTTGCCAGATCAGCAACAGGGCCAGTACGCCAATCAAGAAAAAACAAACAAAAGACCAATTGGCGATAGAACCGCCAAGAAATGTCCAGTCCACAGCAGAACAGTCGCCGCTGCCCTTAAAGATCATTGGAATCACGCGGTTGATTGGGAAGTTTTCAATCATGCCGTAGAAATCGCGCCCACAAGTGGCGATCTCGGGGGGATACCATTGCAACCAACTTTGTCTCGCAGCCACAAAAGCGCCAAAACCGGCCTCAACAAGCATCAGAAAAGCGCTTGTAATGTGTAGAGATTTTTTGTCGCCAAGCGCTGCAAGACCAGCCGTAACAGCTATCAAAATAAGTGCATAGCGTTGAACAATGCACATTGGACAAGGATTCAGGCCAACACTTTGTTGCAAGTACAAACCAAAGGCCAGCATGGATAGACAAGCAACACAAACCAGGACAAAAAAACGTCTTGGTTTCTGATCAAGCAAAGCCAATCCGAAGCTCATCGCATTTCCTCCAAACAGACCATGCCAGAAACCATGGATTATTTGGAAGCTTCGTCCAGCGCTTTACAGGATGGAGAACACACCGCCTGAGATTTTCCCAATATTTTTTTGGACACCATCTGTGAACGTGCTCTGTGTTTGCCACACAAAAAGCACGACATGGTGGCGGCACCAAAAGAAGTTGCCGCTGTGAAGGGAGAACCCGACACTTTGGATTTGTAACGAAGGCCATCGGCCACGATTTTAGTTTTGGTATCTGCTTTTGCCATAGGGGTAGATTTTACGCCAGTCAGCCCGACTACGGAAAAGCTTGCTAAAGTTAACCCTTTTGAACGTTCTCTCAAAGGGTATTTATGGCACGCACTGTGAAATGCATCAAACTGGGTATTGAAGCTGAAGGGCTTGATTTTGCCCCCTACCCTGGCGAACTCGGCAAACGTCTGTGGGAGAGTGTTAGCAAACAAGCTTGGGCTGATTGGCTCAAGCATCAAACCATGCTGGTTAATGAAAACCGCCTGAATCTGGCAGATGCCCGGGCCCGTCAGTATCTGGCACGCCAAATGGAAAATCATTTCTTTGGTGGTGGAGCGGACGCTGCGCAGGGTTATGTGCCACCCAAAGCCTGAGGTGATGCTTTGAGCCCCCAAGGGCATCCCTGGCAAAAACAGCCTGATTGGCGTATTCTTGACACGCAATTTGGCTCAGGCAACACTTTTCTAGCCACTTGGCTCACATGGCTTGAAGACGCAGATCACCCGCGTTTGTTGCACTACGTGGCTGTGTGTCAACAGCCATGCAGTGCCTCTGAGCTGATCAAGCATTTCGAGGCTCACCCCAAACTTGCATCGCTAGCGCTTGAGCTCAGTCATCACTGGTTTGGACTGTTGCCAGGTTTTCATCGTTTTTTACTTGAGCAAGGCCAAGTTGTGCTGACCCTGTGTGTGGGTGAGCCTTTGCCGATGCTGAGAGCACAGCAATTTGAAGCAGATGCCATCGAACTCACGCTGCCTCATACCTGCCAGGACGAGTTGTCTTGGTTTTTGAAAGCCATTGCCCATTGCTGTCGGCGTGGAACTCGCCTGGTGATGCGTCATGCTGATGCCGCTGAAACTCCGGGATGGCCAAGAGTACTGACCCAATGTGGCTTCACGTTGGAACCGATGAAATCGGATGGCGATGACTCATATCGCCAAAAGCCAAGCTCATTTTCCGGTTACTTTGATCCCGCCTGGACACTCCAAAGGACACGCCCAACGACAAAAACGGGCCCCTTACCCGTATTAAGGTGCGCCGTCATTGGCGCTGGCTTGGCTGGAGCTGCCGTTGCCACATCATTGGCCCGGCGTGGCTGGCAAGTCACGGTGCTTGATCAAGCCGAGACACCTGCCGCAGGTGCATCCGGACTGCCTGTGGGCTTGGTACTCCCCCATGTTTCAAGTGACGATTGCACACTGTCACGCCTGTCACGCGCAGGTGTCAGGATGATGCTGCAACAAGTTAGTGAATTGCTGAACGTGAACAGGGACTGGGCTCCTAGCGGTGTGTTTGAGCGTCAAATCGGAGGTACCCCAAAATTGCCTTTGACTTGGTCATCTGAAGGTACACAATGGTCAGCCAATGGGCATCCTGATGGTGACGTGGCTTTGGGCTCAGGACTTTGGCATCCCAAGGGTGCCTGGATCAAACCTGCCGCCTTGGTCAAGGCTTGGCTTAATCAACCAGGGATTACTTTTCTGGGCAATGCCGCAGTGACAGATGTTCGCCGCCAAGGGCCCACATGGGTGCTGAGCAATAATTCAAGTGAGATGCTTTGTGAAGCCGAATGTGTGGTGTTTGCCAATGCGAACGGGGCTTTTGAATTGCTTCAAAAAATGAAGCACTCAGCGCTTGATACACAAGCACAAGAGTCTCATTTACCTTCAAAACAAGGAATGCTTGGCTTGCTCAGCTGGGCTTTGCATGCCGAACCTGAGGAAGCAAGGTTTGCACCATTTCCGGTCAATGGTGCGGGCAGCATCGTGTCCTGTGTTCCTACGGAAAACGGTCTAACGTGGTTCATGGGGTCTTCGTACCAACCCGATGCTCAACTGGAGCGCAGCGACCAAGAAAACCATCTTCGGAACTTGGAACATTTGAAGGAATTGCTTCCGTCACTAGCTCAAAAGCTGGCACCCGTCTTTGAGGCGGGCACACTTCACGCTTGGAAAGGCACGCGCTGCATCACCGCAGATCGACTACCCGTGGTGGGGCCATTGGATGCCACAGATCAACCCAGTTTGTGGATATGTGCCGGCATGGGCTCACGTGGATTGAGCTTCTCTGTACTGTGTGCTGAGCTGTTGGTTGCCCGCATGGGTGCTGAACCTTGGCCTATAGAGGCCAAACTGGCACGATCCCTGGAGGCCTTGCGTGCCTGATTTCCGTCTAAACTGACTTGTCTGATCACAATGCCAGCTATTCGACAGGCATGACATGCCTGAATTTCTGAACGATTATCGGAGTTGGCCAGATGCCCAATCCCATGTTCTCACGCTGTACCGCGAGTTCCACTGCCACAGAAAACCCATACCCAAGCTGCCAGGATGATCCGGGATTTTTGTCCGCACTGAGCGACCACGCACCGTTTTGTTGGAAAGGGATGCGACATGCAGGTCATGCAAAGAACCGGTAAAAGAGAGCGATGCGCCCCACTGCCCTGCTCCGGTCTTGGTTACCGGCCGTTTGCTACCTGCCTGTTTGTTGAAAAGAGCTTGTGCTACAGCCGTATTGGGTTTCCCCTTAAAACGTGAGTGTTTGGACACCTTGTGCGGTGCCCAATAAGCACACATGTGCTTTCTGAAAGGCAAATACACCGACCGTCACCACGCCAGGCCATTGACTTACCTGGGTCTCAAACTTCAGCGGATCGGTGATTTGCAGCCCGGTTACATCCACAATATGTTGGCCGTTGTCAGTCACCAGTGGTTGACCGTCACGCAAACGTATTTGAGCCTCCCCACCCATGGCACGAAACTGCCTGATGATGCGCTGAGCAGCCATCGGTATTACTTCAACAGGTAATGGAAACCGGCCCAAGGTGGTCACCAATTTCGACTCATCGGCAATACACACAAATTGCTTTGACTGGGATGCAATGATTTTTTCACGTGTCAGCGCAGCTCCACCACCTTTGATCATGAAACCCTGGCGATCAATTTCATCCGCGCCGTCAATGTAAACCGCGAGTTCATCCACCTCATTGGAATCAAAGACCGGGATGCCCAAAGCTTTAAGACGTTCGGTACTGGCGTTTGAACTCGACACCGCGCCCTTGATCTGTTCTTTGATGGTGGCCAACGCGTCGATGAACTTATTTACCGTTGAACCCGTACCCACACCGACAACTTCACCCAGTACCACATACTTCAATGCAGCATGCCCAACCAGGGTTTTGAGATCGTCTTGCGAGAGTGTGGACATGTTGTTGGCCTTTCTAAGATGTATAGGTGAAAATCGGACGCATTTTTAACGAAACAATTATCCAATGGCTCTTGTTCCTTACGCGTTGACCCGTCCGTTTTTATTTGGCATGGATCCTGAGGCGGCTCATGAATTGACTCTGAATACCCTGGCGCGTACCCAGCACTCACTCCTGAATTGGGCTTACCGAGGCAACCGAGTTTGTGACCCCATTGAGTTGGCGGGGCTCACGTTTCCAAACCGTGTGGGGTTGGCTGCGGGACTGGATAAAAATGCTCGCTGTATTGACGGCCTGGGGGCGATGGGTTTCGGTTTTGTGGAAGTAGGCACGGTGACCCCATTGGCCCAAAGTGGCAACCCAAAACCACGCATGTTTCGCTTGCCAAAAGCCATGGGATTAATCAACCGACTCGGCTTCAACAACGATGGTCTGGATGCTTTTATTGCTAACGTCCAACAATCTCGCCTTTACCAGCAGCGCAGCACCCACCCGGCTGAACCCGCTATGATGTTGTTAGGGTTGAACATCGGTAAAAACGCCGCGACACCTATGGAACGTGCCACGGATGATTATTTGATTTGCCTTGACGGTGTTTATCCCTATGCCGATTACGTGACTGTCAACATCTCCAGTCCCAACACCAAAAATCTGCGCACTCTGCAAAATGATGATGCACTGGATGCCTTGCTGGGAGCCATCTCCAAACGACGTGAAGAGTTGGCCCAAACATCTGGCAAGCGCGTTCCCATTTTTCTGAAAATCGCCCCCGATCTGGATGAAACACAAATTGCGGTCATCGCCCAAACACTACAACGTTATGGGAAAGACACTCAAGGCAAAGTGAACAATGCTTGGGGAGTGATCGCCACAAACACCACGTTAAGCCGCGATGCCGTTCAAGGCATGGAGCACGCGCAAGAAGCGGGTGGACTTTCTGGGGCTCCCGTGTTGACCATGAGCAACCGGGTGATTTCACAATTACGCGCCAGCTTGGGTCAGAATTTTCCAATCATTGGCGTGGGCGGCATCATGAGTGCGCAAGATGCCGTGAGCAAAATCCGTGCTGGCGCAGATGTGGTGCAAATTTACAGTGGCTTGATTTATCAAGGCCCAGAACTGGTGTCCGAGACTGCATCTCTAATAAAAAAGACCTTCCAGTGCTTATAAATAGTGAATACACTGCTATTGATTTAATTATCAAGTAACTGAATAACGGCTTCTCCAATTGCCAACGAACTGGTTAAGCCAGGCGATTCAATCCCAAAAAGGTTGACCAAGCCTGGGTGTCCATGAACGTTGGCACCTTGAATGACAAAGTCACTAACAGGCTCATTCGGGCCACTGATTTTTGGTCGAATACCTGCATATGCTGGCATTAATGCGCCATCCTGCAAACTTGGCCAGTATTTGCGAACTTCAGCATAGAACGCATCTCCGCGCTCAGCATCAACAACAAGGTCGTCAACAGAGTCAACCCACTGCACATCTGGGCCAAACTTGGCTTGTCCAGCTAAATCAATCGTTAAATGTACGCCCAAGCCCCCAGCCTCTGGGACTGGGTAAATCAAATGCGTGAACGGCGCTTTACCCGAGAGTGCAAAATAATTGCCTTTGGCATAAAAAGTGGTGGGAATATGTTCATGGCCTAAGCCTGAAAAATTTCTAGCCAAACTCGATGCCGTTAATCCTGCTGCATTAACCAACACATTACACGCCAGTCGGGTGCCATCCTTCATGGTTAATTCAATGACATTGGGTTCAAGTTTGGCTTGCATCAAGGTGCTATGAAGCACCACTGTGCCCCCTGCATTTTCAATATCCGCCTGCAATGACAACATCAATGCATGACTGTCCACAATACCCGTGCTGGAAGATAACAAAGCGGCATCACAAACCAATTGGGGTTCTAATTTCAAGGCTGTTTGCCGATCAAGCCATACCAAATCTGTAATTCCATTTCGTTTGGCAGCTTCTTCAATGTTCAGAAGCTTGGCCTTCTGATCTGAATCGGTAGCAACGATCATTTTCCCGCAACGACGATGAGCGATGCCACGGGCTTCACAGTAGGCGTACAGCATCTTGTTACCTAAAACACATAGGTGCGCTTTCAGCGAATCAGGTTTGTAATAAATTCCGGCATGAATGACTTCGCTGTTTCGTGAACTGGTCGCTGTACCAATTGCACCAGCGGTTTCCAACACCAAAACCTCACGGCCAGCTAACGCCAAGCTGCGTGCAACAGCCAAACCGACAACACCAGCGCCAACAACTACGCAATCTACTCGATCCATGGTTAACCTCCACGAGGGCTAGCAACTTGTTACAGAAAGAGCACATCCAATCAATCCAAGGTCGAGTTTTTTCCAACAAAACACTACTGGTCAATGCCGTGATCTCTGCATTGCCTTTTAAGATGTGCTGCTTCAAATCGTCATTGGATGTAACCCGGATGTGTCGCTGGAATGTACACGCCATCCTAGAAAAGGTGCACTTGATCAAGTTAAGTCATGAACCATGCCTGGATGTATGAACATACTCGAAACATCCATAACGGGGGCAGGGATAGGTTATGGTCTCTTTGGATATCTAGGACGAGTGGCTATCCAACATTACCTGAATGACAGCACCCTTGAGGTTAGTACTTGTCGAGTTGCTTGAACAACGCAATAAAACTGATGCTGCAACAGTCGCCCTATCTACACACCGGAGAATCATTGGCAGCCTAAAACCAAAACTTTGCTGAGGTTTGGTGATCAAAATGCCATCATCTTGGTACGCATTCACATCTCGTACGTATGCCACCTGCGAAGCTAAAAACTCTGGGGTATGGCGCGCTGTTATTCTGACAGCGCCAACGAAGGTCGTTCAGATTTTCTTGCCATGATCACTATGCAAATTGAACAAAATTGACAAAAAAAGACCTAGAAAATCTAGGTCTTTTTCTAAAATCATGGTGGGCGGTGGAGGCTTCGAACCTCCGACCCCAGCAGTGTGAATGCTGTGCTCTACCCCTGAGCTAACCGCCCCATTCCCTTATCGGTAACAGACTGAAATTATGCCATACATTTTTATCTTTTTAAGAAAAAATAACAAATCTTCCAGCCTTGAGAGGACGGGTATTGGCTGCACTACAACTCACATACCCTGCGACTCGTCTTCGTTTTACAGTGCCCTCAACTACAGTAGTTTTTCTAACGTCCCACAGAACAGAGATTTAACCCGCTTTGGATTTAAAAGAATATTTATGCTTTTTAAAGAACAGTTACTTAAATCAGCAAAAAAACCTGTCTATAATATAGGACTTGTTCCTCGATAGCTCAGTTGGTAGAGCGCCGGACTGTTAATCCGTAGGTCCCTGGTTCGAGCCCAGGTCGAGGAGCCAAAGATACGCTAGTGAATGAAGCCCTTACGAGAAATCGTAGTGGGCTTTTTTTATGTTCGGATTGGACTATTCGGACTTGCTCAGTTCTACTTTGGTTCGGTGGAGTGCCTTTTGAAAGATCATTTGAATGAAACCACTCTTCTCCAACATGACACCATCTAATTGGAAAACAACCCTGCGCTTTGTAGCCGGTATCGTGGCGATACTGACGCTAAATGCCTGCGCTGTGGTGGCTGTTGCAGATGCTGCTGTCACCGTTGTGGCCACCGGGGTTAAGGTCACTGCCAAGGCGGTAGGCGCGGTGGCTGACGCGGTCATTCCCGGTGGCGATTGATTGTGCGGCATGAATCTCGCTTTGTTGTTGCGCTCAGCTTCGCCGTTCTGGCGCTGGTCTTTCTGGGGCTTGGTGCTGGTTACGTTGTGGTTATCACTTATTCCGTCTGAACAGGTGCCCCAAGGCCTTCACTTCTGGGACAAGGCGCAGCATGCAGCAGGCTTTGCTGGACTGGGTTTTCTGGGGCTGATAGCTTACCCGGTTCGTACCGGAGCAGTTTTACTTAGCCTGGCCTTGTTTGGCATCGGCATTGAGGTCGCACAATGGCTGACGGGTTGGAGGCATGGGGATTTGCAGGACTGGGTGGCAGATTGCGTCGGAATTGCGATTGGTTACGCGGGGTGGTGGGGGGCAGCCTTAGCGATAAGGATGCGGCGCTAGCCCAAAAGGTCTTCGGTCAATTCCAATGAAAAAGGGCAAAGCTCGTAACGAACTCTACCCTTCAGTGTGCTTTCTCAGGTATGGAAAGCGTTATGACGGTAAACCGCCTGTCAAGTGTGTGCGTATGTATGTTCCATGGTCATCTACGGGGCTCCTTCACCGAGAATAGGGACTCGGTCACGGGGAAATTCTGCGCCTGAATTGTTGAAGAGTCAATTACTTTACTGGAAACTGGGCCGTCAGACCCCGCATTTCAGCAGCCGGTGAAGGCAAAACAGCTCTTCGGCGTGCCACCTATGTTGCCCAGCGCACGGACACAGATGCTGCACCTCTTGATACTGAAACCCGTGATGCACAGCATTTCTGCGCTTGTGCAAAACGTAGTCACCCAGGTCAGCCGTCTGCTGTCTTGGATTTCAAAAGTTTTTGTATCCATCAAAGAGGTCGGCGAATGAAAAAAATCGCGGGTAATTCAAAAAGGTTGCCATGCTTCATGGCCATGCTTCTGAGCATCTTGGTCACCGCATGTGGCGGTGGCGGACAGTCACCCATATTGGGGGCTGGCAGCCTCAGCCCGGTGCCTGTCGTGCCGCTCACGGTCACGGCTGTTTCACCCTTGCCCAATACCTTGGGTGTGGCGATCAACACCCGAGTCCTGAGCGCTGCATTCAGCCAATCGATGAATCCCGCCACACTCAGCACCACCAGTTTCACCTTGGCTTGCCCGACCACCACCCCCATCGCAGGTGCCGCAGTGAGTTATGTCGCCGCCAGCAAAATTGCCACATTGACCTTGCCGGTGGGTACGATGCTCCCTGTAAACACGGTGTGTACTACAACGATCACCACCGCAGCCAAAAACAGCACGGGCTTGGCACTGGTCAGCAACTACATCTGGAGTTGGACCACCGCCTTGGCCACCGATACCACCGCACCCCGGGTCATCAGCACCGTGCACGCCAACAATGCCATCAATGTGCCCGTCAACACCCGCATTGATGCCACCTTCAGCGAAGCCCTCAACCCGCTGACCCTGACCAATATCAATTTCTCGATGAAGCAAACCGTAAGCGGTGCGGCCGTTACGGGCACCACCAGTTATTCAGGGGTGGATGCCTTGTTCATCCCGCTGAATGCGCTGACTCCTGGCACCCAATACACCATGACACTCAAGGGCGGCGCAGGGGGGGTGGAGGATTTGGCAGCCAACCCGATGGCGGTGGACTATGTGTGGAGTTGGACAACCGTGGCAGCGGATGTCACCGCACCCCTGGTCACCCTGGTCAGCCCGGCCAACCTGGCCACCAATGTGGCCACCAGCACCGCAGTGAATGCCACATTCAATGAAGCCATAGACCCCTTGACCATCAGCAATGCCAGCTTCACGCTGGCCGGTGTCACCGGTGTGGCAGGCAGTGTGAGCTTCAATGCACTCACCAAGATCGCCACTTTCACGCCCAATGCCGCATTGACGGCAGGCACCATCTACACCGCCACTGTGACCACCGGCGTGACTGATCTGGCTGGCAACAACTTGGCACTGAACAAGGTCTGGAGCTTCACCACGGCGGCGATTCCTATCGTGATACCGGTCATTGCCCTCAATACCGCCGCACCGTATGGCACTTTTGGCGGCACGGCGGGCATGACCAACACCGGCACCCTCACCCAAGTCAACGGTGACATTGGCACGATTGCCACCGGTACCTCCATGGTGACGGGTTTCCACGACACGCTGGGTGACATTTACACCGAAAGCCCGGCCAATATCGGTGCGGTGAACGGCAGGATTTACACCTGCACCAACGCCACCACCGGCCCCAACTCAGCCGTCTTCAGTGTCCCCAACTGCGCCATTGCCACCCAGGCCCGCCTGGATGCCCAAACCGCCTACCTGGCATTGGTGGCCAAACCGGTGGGTGGCGCAAGTCCGGCCCCGGGTGCCAACCTGGCTGGCTTGACCCTGTTGCCAGGAACCTATGTAGCCCCTGGCGGCTCGTTCATGATTCAAGGCGGCAACCTGACGCTGGACGCGCAAGGTGATGCCAATGCCACCTGGGTGTTCCAGATGGCCACCACCCTCACCGTGGGCGGGCCTGGTGCGGCGTTTCCGCAAAGCATCATCCTGGCTGGCGGTGCCTTGCCGAAAAACGTGTTCTGGCAAGTGGGCAGCTTTGCCACCATCAACGCCGCCGGTGGCGGCACCATGGTGGGCACGATCATTTCGCAAGCGGGCACATCATTTTCAACTGCAGGCAACGTCAATATCGTGACACTGGAAGGCCGGGCCCTTTCTCTGGGAGCCTCGGTCACGCTGGTCGACACCGTCATCAACGTGCCAGCCCCCTAAACCAACACCCGGAGTACGACATGACACGCACACATTGCAGACTTTTCAGCTTCGCAGGCCGTTTCAGCTTGCTCACACTGGCACTCATGGCCAGCCCTTTCGCCATGGCAGACACCCCGTTCTGGTATGGCGGGGCCAATATCGGCCAGTCCCAAGCCACGATTGATGATGCCCGCATCGCCAGTGGGCTGCTCGCCAATGGTCTCACAGCGGGGCCGATCAACGACATTCACCGTGATCTTGGTTTCAAACTGTATGGAGGCTACCAGTTCAATAAAAACTTCGCCGTAGAAGGCGGCTACTTTGACCTGGGGCAGTTTGGCTTCAACACCAGCACCATCCCGCTGGGCACCTTAAGCGGCAACATCCGCCTCAAAGGGGTGAACCTGGACGCGGTGGGCATCCTGCCCATCACCGACAAGTTCTCGGCCTTTGGCCGCCTGGGGGTAACTCACATGCAAACCAATGATACGTTTGTGGGCACAGGTGCGGTGAATGTACTCAACCCCAATCCAAGCTCGCGTGACACCAACCTGAAAGTGGGTCTGGGGCTGCAATATGCGCTGGCCCCGGCACTGATGCTGCGTGGTGAGATCGAGCGCTACCGCATAGATGACGCGGTAGGCAACAAGGGGGATGTGGACTTGGTGTCCGTTGGCTTGGTTTACCGTTTTGGCGCGCCAACACCCACCCCTGTGACCCGCGCTTACACTGCAGAACCGGTGGTGTTGGCCCAGGCCCCTGCGCCAGCGGTGGCGGTACCAGTTGAGGCCGCCCTGCCACCACCTGTACCGCTTCCCCCTCCCATACCCTTGCCTGTCAAAGTCTCTTTTTCTGCGGATTCGCTGTTTGACTTTGACAATGCCGCAGTCAAGCCTGCCGGTCGTCTGGAGCTGGACAAGCTGGCAACCGATTTGCGTGGCGTGGACTTTGATGTGATCAACGTCACCGGACACACTGACCGCATTGGCTCACATGCCTATAACCAAAAGCTTTCGACACGCCGCGCTGAGGCGGTCAACACCTACCTTGTGCAATCTGGCGGCATACCCGCGCACAAGATCAGTGCCAAGGGGGTCAATGGCTCAGATCCGGTGACCAAGCCCGGCGACTGCCTGGGCAACAAGGCGACTCCGGCCTTGATTACATGCCTGCAACCTGATCGCCGGGTTGACATTGATGTATCTGGCAAACTCTAATCAGCATCCATGATCTCCTGAACACCATTTCAATGGTGTTCAGCACAGGGGCAATGAGTGTCACCATTCTCGACGCAGAAAAGCCTATCGCTTTGATGCACCGTTACAAGCCGATGCGTCCCACACAATGGGGTAGATATCGGTTGCCCTGGCAAGAAGCAAAGTTGCTGCATAACGGCAAACAGGCAGTCCGCATATTCAAACAAAACACATATCGGCATCGGTTGACAAGTTGGCTTCATCATGGTGCGCAATTTGCTTGCATTGAGTTAACACCCTCAGATCAAGACAGATATGAATACCGCCAAACAAATTGTTGCACCTCGCATGCAAGCATTGCAAAAGTTGGAAAAGTCCCTCAAAAGGCTGGATTTGAGCTGGAAAGTCATCGAGACCACCGCACGAGTTGTCAGCCCACCGGAATCAGCGGCATTTATCTCAACGCTTGAACACACACGGGCTGCATTTAGCCACTTGGCAGCGGAAATGGTGGACCAAATTGCACACACTTATTTATCCAACTGCAATCATGATCTAACTTCACGAGCACAAGTGGCCATTGATATCCTGGTTCGTAATCTGTTTGAGCGGACCGCAGATGTGGGCTTTATTGCAACCGATGGCCCCTTGGTTCAATTTGTCCAGGCTCCAGACGAACAACTACGCACGCAACTGCACGCACGGTTAACTGAATATCGCAATAAATACACGGTATATGACGACATTTTGGTTCTAAATGCATCAGCACAGTTGTTGTTATCACTCAAACCCAACAACCGACAAGACATAGTGACACCTGCTTGGTGGTCTGAGGTTCTGTCCAAACAAGGATATGTAGAGTGTTATGGAAGAAGCGGCTTGTTTAACACTGCTGAGAATGTGCTGATCTATTCACATCGCATCGTGGCCGACGATGGATACCCGTGTGGTGTCGTGATTCTCAAATTTGATTTGCAGTCAGAGCTAATGTCCATTTTCAAGGCATTGCAACATGAAAGTAGTGTCATTGCTGTGCTGGACGAACATAGCCGCGTGGTGACCAGCAGTGACACCGATTGCTTTGCTCCTCTTGAGACTGTTCGACTGCCAAAGGCCAGACAGCAGTCCATCGCACAGACCATACATCACAAAGGTGTTGACTATCTTTTTTCACACTGTGGCACGCGTAGCTACCAAGGTTATAGCGGTCCAGGCTGGACAGCACTTGCACTTGTCAGATTGGATGAGGCATTTGAATCATCACGCAATAACACACTATCAACTCAGGGAAAAATACCTGACACATCAATCGAGATTGAGTTGGAACATGCTGAACTTCAACAAATCGTCGCTCGTGCCAGAACCATAGGAAATGATCTCAATCGAGTTATCTGGAACGGTAAGCTCAATGAGTCAGGTAACGTTCCTGGCTCTGCCCTCAGTCCGGTGTTTTCAGAGATAGGCCGAACCAGCAAGCAAACCATTGCAGCCTTTGATGCCGCTATTTTGGAGTTAAAAAGTCTTTTGTTACTTGGAAAGCGCGTCGAATTGACTTCTCATGCCACATTGGCGGTGGATATCATGGATCGTAATCTGTACGAGCGGGCAAATGACTGCCGGTGGTGGGTGTTATCGGAAGAGTTGACTGATTTGCTCCAAACCCTGCAAGTTTCACCTTCAGACACCACCCTACAGCGGGCGAGTGAAATATTGGCTCACCTCAACAGCCTGTACACCGTATATCGCCGGGTAGCCTTGTTTGACCGTCAAGGACGCGTTGTGGCTGTCTCCAGAGACGCTCAGAGCCTTGCCGAGAATACTGAAATTCCTGCGGCCCTCTTGCAACGCACCTTTGCACTAAAGGGAACCCAAGCCTACACCGTTTCCAGCATGGTGCCACATGCACTTGCCGATGGTGAAGCTACCTACCTGTACTGCGCCCCCATCCGCAAAATTGGCGAAGATCAACCTCTAGGAGGTGTTGCTCTGGCATTTAATTGCACCGATGAATTAACTGCCATGCTGAATGATTCGTTGCCTACTGGAGGCACCACGCTTGGGTTCTTTTTAAACCATGATGGTCGGGTACTGGCCAGCACTGATCTGGATATTGCGGTGGGAGATTGCCCTGACTTCTCCCCTAGCCTGTCGAAAATAGCTGGGGGATATACAGAAAAACCCTGGTGCATATGGAAAGGGAAAACCTTTCTGGTGGGTTTCGCAAAGAGCAAAGGATATCGGGAGTTCAAAACCACTGATGGTTATCGGGACGACGTGCAATCGGTGATGCTCACGGCAGTCAACCCCAGCCCGGCGTTAGAAGATGGCTTTGTACTGCCCCAACCGCACCTTGGCTTCTCCGAATCAAGTACACGTTACGGGGTTGTTCAATGTGGCTCGCTGTTGCTTGCTCTGGCAAGTACACATGTGGTTGCAGCGGTATCAGCCAGCAATATGTCCGCGCCTGTCATACAGTCGGATTCAATCGGTATGCTGAAATTTTCCATAAACGGGCATGTCGACATATTGCCGGTTTACGATACCTGCAAGTTGACAGGACAAGCACCAATTGCCAACCCAGAACAAGCTGTAGCCATAGTCCTGCGCAACAGAGGCAGGACAGCAGCACTGATCGTAGACCGGCTAATTGATGTGATTGAATGCGCCTCCACAGAGGCCCCACCCGGGGGAACTAACCCAGAGGCCCCCTGGATAAGCGGATTCATTCACGACAGTCGGCCACACACCGAAGCGGTGTTTGTTATAGACCCCAACAAGTTACCAATATTCCAAAGCGTGCAGACACCATAACAAAACTACTCATACCGCAAGTTATGAACTCAAGAGTCCGATGAGGGCAGGAAATACCGGCGCTCTCAAATCCAAGTTCAACAGGCTTCTACAATCAGCTATTCTCACAAATACATAGCGTATGCAGCCATCAGTTACAACAAAAACTCAATGGACGAGCACCAACGGCGGCCTTTGGTACAGGTGGCGCGGTTACACCGTCCGATGGCTATTATTCGGAATCATTGTCCAGCTGTTCCAGCCTATTTCGAATGTTAATGAGCCATACTGGCAACAAAAATCAATTCAATTTATTATTGGAATAATATTCGGCTCAGTCTGTGCATTCGTATTCACAATGGCTGAGAACAAGCTCAATAGACTTCGTTCAAATTGGAAATCCTGGATTTTGGTAACGGCCACTTGGTTAATTGTGAAGATATTGTTTGTCAGCGTCTTGGCTATAACTGGCAACACCAACGATTAGCGGTTAATAAGCTGGCCTAGAAAATGAGGATTGGCAAGAGGGGATACCAACTGTATTAACTTGGACCATGTCAAACTTCTTGATCCAAATTCAGCAGTGAGGTTCCACCCGAACTATCAGGCTCATGTTCAGAAAGTGGATAAAGTCAGCTTCTATGAAAATAATCATCACGTTCTTGTTGTTTTTTATGGGTGGTGTCCTTAGTTTTGTTAATGCCAAGACACCAGGTGAAGTCGAAGTTGGCTCTGTATTACGTGAAGCACACATGCAGGGTTTGCTGGTGCCCAATCAGAAACTTTCTGCATTTCGAGGCAAACCAATGATCATTAACGTTTGGGCAAGTTGGTGTGGTCCCTGCAAGCAAGAGATGGCATCGGTTCAACGGTTGGCAAAGCGCTACAACGGACGGCAATTTAATGTGATTGGTATCTCAACTGACGACTACATTGACCGAGCCACTCTATTTTTGAAACAGAATGATGTCACCTTTCCCAATTTCATCGATAGTCAACTCTATTTGGAAAACATGCTCGGCGCCGACCGCCTTCCTCTCACATTACTGATCGATGCGCAGGGCCGGGTACTTGCAAAGTTTATTGGAGCCAAGGAATGGGATAGTCCAGAATCGTTGGCCATGATCGCCAAAACCTTACACGTCAAGCTCTGAATTTTTCGAACATGGACCAGCATCGTCCATCGGCTACCCAAAATCCCCTAAATGGGGGATACCCAGTCACACCACAAGTTCATATGATGAACTCTTATTGATCAGGTCTTGTGAGGTTTGGAGTTCATTTTTTTGAAACTGTCTCTTGGGTCGGTAGAAAAATTACGTTGAACTTGATCAGAACGAATTAATGCTCGTCGAACACAAGTAGTTGTGTCACGTTGTTCTGCTATTTGCGGAAGGGGAATTTATGTCTTATTCTGTTTCCTGGATTTCACACGGTTGCAACGTCACTTACTCAGATCGCGTTACGTTTGAAGAGTTTATGGGTTCAATATTGGCCATCCATGCCCATGAAAACTATGATGTCATCAGTTACGTCATACATGACATGACAAATGTGGCTGAACTGGACTTTTCTGAAGTTGACATGACGCGGATTGTTGCGCATGAGTTGGGTGCCAGATTTACCAATCCGCATGTGCGTCCGGCCGTAGTTTCTACAAATACAACCATGGGCTCAATGACAAGAGCCTTCAATGAAATCACAAAGCTTGAAATCGGTTTCTTCCCCACAGTTCGCGAAGCCAATGATTGGGTCAAAGGAACCCAGTCAACGGCTTGAAATATCTGCGGATGAACTCACTGATGATCGAAAGTACAAGATCCTGATCGACTCGCGTTGGGACATGAACCACACGGGCTTGGCATAACCTGTGCATTCCGCTCAGAAACTGCGGTCGTTGCAAACACAGACAACAATTTTTCAAGCTTTCCTGAATGACATATTGGGCATTGCGGCGTTGTGTCAGAGCGAACCAGTGCTTCAAATTCATGTCCACAATCACCGCAGCTATATTCGTAAATTGGCATCTCGACTCCAAATCAAAACGAAATTATCCATCCAGCGCCAAGTAGTCCCGCACACTTGCACCCCGGAAAATCGCCTCCTACAGGACATCCTTGAGTCGGTGGTACAACATACCCAAGACTAGGCTCGGTGTACGCAGCAAGGCTCCGCCCGGAAAATGGTGATGTTGCAACTTGGCAAACACATCAAATTGCTCAGCTTGTCCGGCTACCACTTGCGCAGCCAGTTGACCAGCTAGTCCGGTCAATGCAACACCATGCCCGCTAAAGCCCTGCAGGTAAATCATGTTGTCACCCAAACGCCCAAAATCAGGCGCACGGTTCATGCTGATGTCGACAAACCCACCCCATACATGCTCAATCTGCACACCTTTGAGTTGCGGAAAAATCATCTCCATGCGCTTGGCCATCACGGCTTTGAGATTCATCGGCGTGCGGGTGGAATAACTCACGCGGCCACCAAACAACATGCGGTGATCGGCACTGAAACGAAAATAATCCAATACAAAATTATTGTCGCAAGCAGCGGCGTTGCTCGGAATCAGTTGGCGACACAAGTCTGCTGACAGCGGTGCTGTGCTGATCATGTAAGTGCCCACCGGCATGACACGTGGCGTGAGTTCGGGCGCTACACGCGGACCATATTCAGGCAAGGTACAGTTGCCTGCCAGCACTACAAATTTAGCGCGCACCTGTCCTTGGGCGGTTTGCGCACTCAAGACTGCACCTCTCTCCAACAAGGTCACCGCTGAATGTTCAAAAATCTGGACACCCAGCGACTTGGCCGCCTGTGCCAGACCTAGGCCAAACTTCAGGGGATGCAGATGACCTGAAGATGTTTCGAATGCTGCAGCACAGTAACGCGGACTCTGGATGTAATCCTGCACCTGCGCACCGGTGACAAATTCATGTGCAAAACCATAGTCACGCTGCATGGCCATGCAATCTGCCTCCAAAGCTCGTGCCTTGCGTGCCGAATCGGCCACATACATATAACCCTTCACCCGGTCACAGGCAATATCAAACTCACGGATGCGCTCGTCGATCAAGTCAATCGACTGCATGGACATGTCCCACGCTTGACGCGCCAAAGTCTTGCCCAATTGCTGCTCAAATAGCCCCTGCCCACACGCAAAACCGGCAATGGCTTGGCCACCGTTGCGTCCAGACGCACCACTACACACCTGATCAGCCTCTAGCACCACCACCTGGTAGCCACGCCGTGCCAACTCAATAGCCGCCGACAAGCCGGCATAACCCGCGCCGACCACCAGTACATCGGTATTCAGCGCTCCCTGCAAAGGGGGCTGCAATGGGGGGCGAACCACACTGGCTTCGTAATAACTTTGTTGATTGAGTTGGGTGTCAGAGTCAAGCAGCATACAGGTTGCGCCTTTTCACAATTCAAGGATGTTTGGCCACTTGTCCACACAGGTAGGTCCAGACCAGGGTCGCCGCTGCCGTGCTGGTGAGCTCCGCGTGGTCATAGGCCGGAGCCACCTCCACGCAGTCCATGCCAATACAGTCCAGCACCGACAACTCCTCCATGAACGTCAGCAGCTGCGAACTGCTCAGGCCACCTGGCTCTGGCGTTCCTGTGCCAGGGGCAAAGGCGGGATCCAGACAATCAATGTCCAGTGTGATGTAACAAGGCCGCCCCTTCAGGCGCAACACAATTTCAGCAATCACCGGCTGCAGTGCCGTGCCATCCAAGCCGCGCAACTGCCGGCCGGTAAAAATCAACCCACCCTGGTCCTGCACGTACTCACGGGCAGCGCGCTCACCGCTGGAACGCAGGCCAATTTGCACCGTATGCATGGGGCTGACCAAACCTTCGGCCATCGCCTCGTAAGTCCAGGTGCCATGGCCGGAAGGCTCGCCGAAATGATCTGTCCAGGTGTCGCAATGCGCATCAAAATGCACCAAGGCCAACTCACCATGCAAGGCGTGTGCGGCCCTGAGCAAGGGCAGCGTCACAGAATGGTCGCCTCCCAAAAACACACAGTGATGTCGCCCCATCAGCAACGATGCCTGACGCTGGATATGCGCACGCACGTCGGCCAGTGGCGAGGCATTGGGCAAGTGCATGTCATAGGCATCACCCAAATGCCCCAACGGGCTCACCCCAAAATGAGGATGAATACCATCGCACAGCATCAAGCTCGCTCGGCGAATATCTTGTGGCCCCATACGGGCCCCTGGACGATGGGTCACCGCACCGTCAAATGGCACACCCGCAATAGCAAAAGCTTGGCAATCCAGCTCTGGGGCACCCAGAAAGCGGTTGGTGTTGTTGGCATAGGCAAAATGTCCAAGCGTCATAAGTGATCCTTACAGGGGGTCAGAGACAACCATGGTAACCCTCCATACCCGTCACCAGCGCACCAGTTCAGCACAAACTGCTGGGGCCAATAGCTGTTGTGTTTCAGGCATCATCTATGTTTTGCACCATCGACACACATCCATCTTGAAGCCAAATCATCTCTCCGTCCTTCATGCCCCACCCCGTTGGCTGGCCTATGGTTTACTGGCTTTAAGCATGTCACTGGTAGGCAGCTATGTGGCCTTGAGCAAACCCCTGGTGGCGGCCATACCCATATTTTTACTAGCCTGGCTGCGTTTTGGCCTGGGTGCCCTGGCCATGCCACACTGGCTGCGTAAACCGCCAGATGAACCACCCTTGAGCCCAGCCACCCAACGCCTGATTTTTCTGGAGTCGTTTCTGGGCAATTTTTTGTTCACGGTGTGTATG
This sequence comes from Rhodoferax lithotrophicus, assembly GCF_019973615.1. GTDB lineage: Bacteria > Pseudomonadota > Gammaproteobacteria > Burkholderiales > Burkholderiaceae_C > Rhodoferax > Rhodoferax lithotrophicus. The sequence continues at coordinate 2,736,551 of NZ_AP024238.1, forward strand.
TTGTTTGGCGTGAGCATGACCACGGCAGTCTCTGCCGGTGTCATCATGGCCGCCATTCCCACGGCAGTGGCACTGCTCAGCTGGGTGTTTTTGCGTGAGCGCATTGGTCCGCGAGTATGGCTGGCCATCGGTTTTGCAGTAACTGGCATCGCCCTGTTTTCACTATCAAAAAAAGAGCTATCAGCGCTTGATCCACAAGCATCAGAGGCTAATTTTTTACATAAAAATGCCTGGCTCGGCAATCTGCTGGTGTTGGGCGCTGTGGTATGTGAAGCCTCGTATGCAGTGATTGGCAAAAAGCTCACCGGCAGTATCTCCCCCAAACGTATCACCGCCTTGATCAACCTGTGGGGGCTGGCACTCATGACCCCGTTTGGGCTGTATGCAGCCTGGGCTTTTGACTTTTCATCCATTCAACCCAGCATGTGGCTACTGCTGGTGTTTTATGCGCTGGCCGCCAGTGTCTGGACCGTCTGGCTGTGGATGACCGGCTTAAAAACCATTCCGGCTGCACGTGCCGGCGTGTTCACCGTGATGCTGCCGATCTCTGCCGCACTGGTGGGGGTTGGGGTGCTGGGCGAGAGCCTCAGCACCATGCAGATGCTGGCTTTTGGTCTGTGCCTGGTGGGGGTTGTGCTGGCTACCCTGCCCAGCCGCAGATGAAAACAAAACTCAAACCAGTCTGTTAGTACTGATCACCATGCCATCAGCATCGGCATACAGCCATTCACCCGGATTCACCCAAACACCCTGAATTTGCACGGGCAAGTCCTTCAAGCCCTGGTTTTTCTTCTCGGTTGGCATCGGCATGCTGGCCAGGGCACGAATACCAACATGGAGCGGTGCAAGTTCTGCCACATCACGCACACAACCATCAATCACCACACCGGCCCAGCCATTTCTGGCTGCAGCCGCGCCCAGATTGCCACCCAGCAGTGCCCGACGTAATGAGCCTGCACCATCCACAACCAATACCTTGCCAATACGCCCCTCGGGCGACTCTTCAAAACCGCATGAATCAACCGCGGCTTTGACCAAGGTGTTGTCTTCAAAGCATTTGACCGTCACCACAGGACCACAAAACACGCGCTGTGCACCAAAGTCTTTGAAGACTGGTGGCAGCACCCGAAACTGCTCAGGTGCAGCATTTTTATGCGTATCACAAAGATCGCAGGTGGCAAAACTTAGAGTCATAAAAATTCCTTTGGATGTTGGAGTAGAGGAAAAATTGTAAAACCAGCAAAAACATGGCGTAAAACGATGCACCACTCGGTGAAATTCGTGTCATCCCCCTTGGAAAGGGTTAATTTCTCCAGTAGGATTCGACCCAACCAGCCCGTCTGTGCGCAGCTGGCGATTCACTTAACTTGAAAAGGACATCCGAATATGGCAACTGCAACCAAAGCTCCAGCAAAAAAAGCCGCCCCCGCCACTAAAGCAGCTCCTGCTAAAAAAGCGGCTCCCGCCAAAGCTGCAGCGCCTGCCAAAAAAGTAGCAACCCAAGCCGCAGCCCCAGTCAAAAAGACGGCACCCGCAAAAACGGCCGCTCCCGCCAAAGCAACAGCAAAAGCAGTCGCAGCTGCCCCAGCACCTGCTGCCAAGCGTGCAGTCAACTCAGCCTTCATGAAAGCCCTGACTCCCAGCGCTGCATTGGCCGCTGTGGTGGGCGCAAAAGCCCTGCCCCGCACCGAAGTGGTCAAACAGCTGTGGGTCTATATCAAAGCCAACAAACTCCAAGATACAGAAAACAAACGCATGATCAATGCCGATACCAAGCTCAAAGCCGTGTTTGGCAAAGCCCAGGTCACCATGTTTGAAATGGCGGGACTGATTGGCAAGCACCTGAAATAATTTTTAAGAGCCATCACTTCAAAAGCCGACGCAAGTCGGCTTTTTGTTTGTGGCATCATGCCGACAATTACAAAATAATTACACACTGTAAATGTTGCGTTTTCTCCTTACCCGCTTGAGCCTCATTGTCCCGACCTTCATCGGCATGACATTGGTGGCCTTTTTCCTTATCCGGTTGGTGCCGGGTGATCCCATCGAAACGCTGGCTGGCGAGCGCGGCATTGATGCCACTCGCCATGCTGAATTGCTCAAAGCCTATGGACTGGATCGCCCGGTCATGGTGCAGTACGGCATCTACATTGGCCGGGTGTTACAAGGCGATCTGGGCACATCCATCATCACCCATGAGCCCGTTCTCAACGAGTTTCTGGCCTTGTTCCCCGCCACCATTGAACTGGCTGTGTGCGCCATTCTTTTTGCTCTGATCATTGGCATCCCGGCGGGTATCCTGGCCGCAATCAAACGCAATACCATTCTGGATCACGGTGTCATGGGGGTGTCACTCACGGGCTATTCCATGCCCATTTTCTGGTGGGGCCTGTTGCTGATTTTGCTGTTTTCGGTGCAACTCGACATGACCCCAGTGTCTGGACGTATTGCCGTGCAGTACTTCATTGAACCCGTCACCGGATTTTTATTGATTGACACCTGGCTGGCGGGTGACAAAGATGCATTCTGGTCAGCACTCACCCACCTGATATTGCCCACTATCGTGCTGGGTACCAACCCGCTTGCAGTGATTGCCCGCATGACCCGCTCAGCCATGCTGGAAGTATTGGGTGAAGACTACATTCGCACGGCGCGTGCCAAGGGTTTGTCCAACTTTCGCGTAGTCGCGCTACACGCCCTGCGCAACGCACTCATTCCAGTCATCACTGTGATCGGTCTCCAGGTAGGTGTGCTCTTCACTGGCGCCATCCTGACTGAAACCATTTTTTCGTGGCCAGGCGTTGGCAAATGGATGATCGAAGCCATTGGCCGACGTGACTACCCGGTCTTGCAAGGCGGCATGCTGCTGCTGGGCGGCATGGTCATGATCGTCAACCTGCTGGTAGACGTGACCTACGGCATCATCAACCCCCGCATCCGGCACTGAACATTATGACCACCCTTGCCGACAACACCCCCCATTTTGAACCACCGCACCCGTTACGCGAATTCTGGGACTATTTCTCAACCAACAAAGGGGCCGTGGCGGGCCTGGTCATCGTGCTGCTGGTGCTGCTGATGGCCGCTTTGGCCCCCTGGATTGCGCCCTACTCGCCCAATGACACCGACCCCAGCGTGTTTTTGACACCACCAGCGTGGCAAGCTGGCGGCTCCAGTGCCCACTGGCTGGGTACCGATGCGATTGGCCGCGATATTTTGTCGCGCCTGATCCATGGCGCACGTTTGTCCCTGGCCATTGGTCTGGCCGTGGTGGCCCTCTCGGTGGTGCTGGGCACGGTGCTGGGGTTGACGGCAGGCTATTTCCGTGGGTTGTTTGAAATTGCAGTGATGCGGCTGATGGACATCATCCTGACCCTGCCCAGTCTGTTGCTGGCCATCGTCATCGTGGCAATTCTGGGCCCCGGTTTGATGAACGCCATGCTGGCGGTGGCTGTTGTGGTGTTGCCGCATTACGTGCGCATCACCCGCGCTGCCGTCATCACCGAAATGAGCCGCGACTACGTCACCGCCGCCCGCATGAACGGTGCGGGCCATTGGCGGCTGATGTTCAACGAGGTGCTGCCCAACTGTACAGCACCGCTGATTGTGCAAGCCTCACTGGGCATTTCAGCGGCCATTCTGGATGCTGCTGCCTTGGGCTTTCTGGGTCTGGGCGCACAACCCCCCTCGCCCGAATGGGGCACCATGCTGGCCGATGCGCGTGAATTTGTGCTGCGTGCCTGGTGGGTCGTCACCTTCCCTGGCCTGGCGATTTTGATCACTGTGCTGGCGTTCAACTTGCTCGGTGATGGTTTACGTGATGCGTTTGATCCCAAACTCAAGCGATAAAAAAATAATGTTATGGCTCTTCTCGAAATAGAAAATCTGTCTGTACGGTTTCCGTCCAAAACGGCCGTCATGCACGCGGTGGACGGTGTCAGCCTGTCACTGGATGCAGGTGAAGTGCTGGGCATTGTGGGTGAATCCGGCTCGGGTAAAAGTGTCACCATGATGGCGCTGATGGGGCTGGTGTCTTTTCCAGGTGTAGTGCGCGCCGACAAACTACGTTTTGACGGGCATGACCTGTTGCAGCTCTCCAGCAGCGCGCGTGCCAAGCTCACCGGCAAAGATGTGGCCATGATCTTTCAGGACCCCACCACAAGCCTGAACCCTTGTTTTACCGTCGGCTTCCAATTGGCCGAATCACTCAAGCTGCACCTGGGGATGGATGGCAAGACCGCACGCAAGCGCTCCATTGAACTGCTGGAGCAAGTGGGTATCCCTGCTGCCGAAAGCCGCCTGAACGTCTACCCGCACCAGATGTCAGGCGGTATGAACCAGCGCGTGATGATTGCCATGGCCATTTCCTGCAACCCCAAGCTGCTGATTGCCGATGAGCCTACTACCGCGCTTGACGTGACCATCCAGGCACAAATTCTTGACTTGCTGCGCACCTTGCAAAAAGATCTGAACATGGCTCTGGTGCTGATCACCCACAACATGGGTGTGGTGTCCGAGATGGCGCAACGTGTGGCCGTGATGTATGCCGGCCAGATCATGGAAACACGCAGCGCTCACGACATTTTCGAGTCACCCCAGCATCCCTACACCGAAGCACTGCTGGCAGCCATGCCCGAGCGCAGCGACGGTGCAACCCGTCTGGCCACTATTCCCGGCATGGTGCCCGGCCTGTTTGACCGACCCAGCGGTTGCCTGTTTGCGCCACGTTGCGCCTATGCCTCGCAGCATTGCCGCACCGAGCGCCCTGAATTGCGGGATTGGCAAACCGGCATGGTGCGTTGCCACTACCCATTACAAGGGGACAGCGTATGAACCCAATCCATACGCCCCCAGAAAAAACCATCGACCCCGTGGTGGTCGCTCGTGAGCTCAAGCAAGTCTACAAAATCAACCGCGGCTTCATGCATGCTGCCGACCATTTGCAGGCGGTCAGTGGCGTGTCATTCACTGTGCAGGCGGGTAAAACACTGGCTGTCGTGGGTGAATCCGGTTGCGGCAAGTCCACCCTGGCGCGTATGGTGTCCTTGATTGAGACCCCAACTTCTGGTGAGTTGTCACTCGGTGGGGTGGATGTGGTGAAGGCCAGTACCCAAGAGCGCCATGCCTTGCGCCGAAAAGTTCAACTGGTCTTTCAAAACCCGTTTGGCTCACTCAATCCCCGCAAGAAAATTGGCTCCATTCTGGAGTCTCCGCTGGAGATCAATACCCCACTGAATCATGTAGAACGTTCCGAACAAGCCCGTGCCATGTTGACTCTGGTGGGGCTTCGTCCAGAACACTTCGACCGCTACCCCCACATGTTTTCGGGCGGTCAGCGCCAGCGCATCGCCATCGCCCGCGCCCTGATGCTCAAACCCAGCCTGATCGTGGCCGATGAACCGGTCTCGGCACTGGATGTCTCCATTCAGGCTCAGGTGCTCAACTTGCTGGCCGACTTGCAGCAAGAAATGCATCTGGCTTATCTGTTCATCTCGCATGACCTTGGTGTGGTGCGCCACATTGCGCACGATGTGCTGGTGATGTACCTGGGTCACGCGGTTGAACAAGGTGAGAAAAAAACCATCTTTGCGCAACCCTTGCACCCTTACACGCAGGCGCTGTTGGCATCCACCCCCGGCATTGTGGGCACGGGCGCAACCCAAAAACGCATTGTGCTGACGGGTGAGCTGCCCTCCCCCCTGAACCCACCCAGCGGCTGTGTGTTTTCAACCCGCTGTCCACATGTCACGGCGCAGTGCACCAGCGAGCGCCCGGTCTTGCGAGAACTGGCTGGCAGGCAAGTTGCTTGCCATTTGGCTGAACAATTCGTTTAATCGGTTTGAACTGATTTTCTCAACCTGCTGCAACGCAGCATTAACCCGTAAGGAGTCCACAAGATGACTTTTCCGAAATCAAAGCGCACATTCACCTTCAAGCGCACCGCGCTGTGCGCCCTGGCACTGCCCGCATTGCTGGCCATGGGCCAAGTCGGTGCCAAAACATTGGTGTATTGCTCGGAAGGCAGTCCGGAAAACTTCTACCCAGGCATCAACACCACAGGAACTTCGTTTGATGCCAACATCCAGATTTATGACACCCCGGTGCAGTTCGAGCGCGGCGGCACCAAGGTCTTGCCAGCACTGGCCTCCAGCTGGGACATTTCCAAAGATGGTACGGAATACACCTTCCACTTGCGCAAAGGCGTGAAATGGCAGTCCAACAAGAATTTCAAACCCTCGCGTGACTTCAACGCTGATGACTTCATCTTCTCGATTGAGCGTCAGTGGAAAAAAGAAGACCCTTACTTCAAGGTCACCAGTTCCAACCACTCTTACTTTGACGACATGGCCATGCCCAAGTTGCTCAAGTCAGTCGATAAAGTGGATGAATACACCGTCAAGATCACGCTGAATGCCCCAGAAGCACCCTTCCTGGCCAACATGGCCATGCCACACAATGGCGTGCAGTCCAAAGAGTACGCCATTGCCATGTTGAAAGCTGGCACGCCCGAGAAGCTGGACCAGGAACCCGTTGGCACTGGCCCCTTCTCGCTGGTGCAATACCAGAAAGATGCCATCATCCGCTACAAAGCGTTCCCGCAATACTGGGCCGGCAAAGCCAAAATTGACGACCTGGTGTTTGCCATCACGCCGGATGCCTCGGTGCGCTGGGCCAAGTTGCAAAAGGGTGAATGCCATGTCATGCCCTACCCTAATCCGGCCGACGTGCCCGCCATGCGCAAAGACGACAAAGTCACCGTGCTGGAACAACCTGGCCTGAATGTGGGTTACTTGGCCTACAACACCACCAAAAAACCCTTTGACGATGTGCGCGTGCGCAAAGCGGTGAACATGGCGATCAACAAAAAAGCCATTGTGGATGCGGTCTATCTGGGCACTGGCGTACCCGCCACCAACCCGATTCCACCCACCATGTGGTCTTACAACAAGACGGTGAAAGACGACGCCTATGATGTGGCGGCCGCCAAAAAACTGCTGGCCGAGGCTGGATTGGCCAACGGCTTCACGACCGACCTGTGGGCCATGCCGGTGCAACGCCCGTACAACCCCAACGCCAAACGTATTGCCGAGCTGATGCAGGCGGACTTGGCCAAGGTGGGCATCAAGGCCGAGATCAAGAGCTACGAGTGGGGCGAATACCGCAAGCGCATGCAAAACGGCGAACACCAGATGGGCATGCTGGGCTGGACCGGTGACAACGGGGACCCGGACAACTTCCTGAACACGCTGCTGGGCTGTGCTTCTGCCAAGTCCAACGGCTCCAACGTGGCCAAATTCTGCTATCAGCCGTTTGAAGACCTGATCCAGAAAGCCAAGGTCACCTCCAACCAGGCGGAGCGCACCAAACTTTACGAAAAAGCCCAGGTGATTTTCAAGGAGCAAGCACCCTGGTTCACCATTGCCCATGCGGTGGCTTTAAAACCAGTGCGCAAAGAAGTGGTTGACTTCAAGATCAGCCCGTTTGGCTCTCACGTGTTTTATGGCGTGGATTTGACCAAATAAACAAGTTTGAATCCCAGAAAAAAGGCCAGCGCAAGCTGGCTTTTTTATATGCAAAATTAGGCTCTAGCGCTTATCAATCAAGCGTGAAAAGCTCTTAATTAAATAGCTAAAAATTTACCGGCAATCTTCTTCCCGCGCCAACGCTGCCTGGGTAATGGCATTCAACGTGCCGCGGGTGCTGATCACTTGCGGGTCCAACATGATCTCAATCAGGGTACCTTCCGGTCGGGCTATGGCTGCCAGCAACGCTGGCTCAAACTCTTCGGTGCGGGTGATGCGCACACCGGCATAACCATAGGCCTGTGCCAGAGCCGCAAAATGGGGGTTAGCCAGCTGGGTGCCGGACACATGCTGCGGGTACTCGCGCTCCTGGTGCATACGAATGGTGCCAAACATACCGTTGTTGAGCAGCACGATGATGGTCTTGGCGGCGTACTGCACGGCAGTGGCCAACTCTTGCCCGTTCATCAGAAAGTCACCATCCCCAGCCATCGTGAACACCAATCGACCCGTGGTAATGGCCGCCGCAATACCTGCGGGCACGCCATAACCCATGGCCCCATTGGTTGGCGCCAACTGGGTCTTCACGCCTTTGGCCAAACCCTGATAACGCCAGAACCGGTGTACCCAGCTGGCAAAGTTACCTGCACCATTGGTCACCACCGTGTCCGCTGGCAAATGTTGTTGCAGCATTGCCACCACAGCAGGCATGTTGACCAGGCCATGCGAACTATCTTGCGGCAGGTCAGCGATCAGGGTGGGCAGCAGATTGGCCAGATAGTCGGCATGGCAGGCTTGCGCCCAGGCGGCCCAGGGCAACACATCGGGCGGCAGCAACTCGGCCAGGGACAAAGCCGCTTGTGCCGGGCTGGCATGAATGGCCAGATGCGCCTGATAAACCCGGTTCAACTCTTCGGCACTGGCGTGGATGTGCACCAGGGTTTGTTTTGGACAGGGTGCCTCTATCAACGTGTAGCCCCCCGTGGTCATCTCGCCCAGGCGCGGACCCAGCGCCAGAATCAAATCGCTAGCCTTGATACGAGCGGCCAGTTGGGGGTTGATGCCAATACCCACGTCACCGGCGTACAGCGGGTGCTGGTTGTCAAACGTATCCTGAAAGCGGAATGCATTACCCACCGGCAATTGCCAATGTTCGGCAAACTTCTGCAAGGCAAGCGCGGCCTCAGGTGTCCAGTCGCTGCCACCGGCAATGACCATAGGACGCTGCGCTTTTAAGAGCTGCTCACGCACATCTGATAAGGGCTTGAGGCCTAAATGACTCTCAACTTTGGCCACATAAGGCAAAGCTTGTGGCCATACACCGCTGGTTGAATGCTGTTTCAGGGATTGCGTCAGCATGTCTTCAGGCAACACCAGCACCACCGGCCCGGGGCGGCCATTCATGGCGGTGGCAAAAGCCCGTGCCACGTACTCGGGAATGCGAGCCACATCATCAATGCGCTCCACCCGCTTGGCAAACCCTTTGGTGCTGGGGCCCAAAAAGCTCAGGTAATCCACCTCCTGAAACGCCTCGCGGTCGCGGGTGTCGCTGGCCACATCACCCACAAACAGGATCATCGGGGTAGAGTCCTGAAACGCGGTATGTACACCAATCGACGCATTGGTGGCCCCCGGCCCGCGCGTCACAAAACAAATGCCGGGCCGCCGGGTGAGCTTGCCATGGGCTTCGGCCATGAACGCCGCGCCACCCTCCTGCCGGTTAATGATGAACTGGATCTGCTCGCGGTACAGGTGAAAGCCGTCGAGCACCGCCAGATAACTCTCACCGGGCACACCAAAGACATGGGTCACACCTTGTTCGACCAAACACTGCACCAGCAGGTGGCCACCAATTTGGGGGGAAATGGAAGTCTTCATGAGCGCATTGTGCAATGAAAGCCTGGGAGCAAAAACTGACAGGTTACTTGGTATCAGCCCACCTTGACAGCCTGCCGCCCGGTGCGCTGCCCCACCCCCAGCGCAGCCACCACACTGAGCAGCAAGACCGCTGCGGCCCCTATCAGCGTGGCGCTGTACCAGCCCCGATCCATGAACGCGCCAAACACCAGCGGCGAAATGGCAAAACCGGTGTCCAGCCCCGAATACACCAGCCCATACACCCGCCCGGTAGCCCCTTTGGGGGTGGCCTTTTTGATCATCATGTCACGCGACGGCCCGCCAATACCCACGGCGAAACCGGTGGCCGCCAGCACCACCATGGTCAACGTGGCCCCAAACAAGCCGGTGCCACACAAGGCCAGCAACAGCGCCGCAGCTGACATGGCCATCGCCACCACACGGTCACTGTGGCGTGAATAGGCGGCGACAAAACCACCCACAAACATGCCCAGCGCACCACACAACATGTAGGCCGTGAGTGTCAACGTGGCCGCCTCAAAGCTGATGCCATGCATGGCCTTCAGGATCGACACCGAGAAACTCTGAATCACCGCCAGGGTCATGGTCGAGAGCAAAAAGAAGGCAAAACACCACCACACCACCGGCAGCTTCATGAACGCCAGACTGTGTTCAACAGGCGCATCCGGGTGGTGCGCCACGATCTGGGTGCTGAGCTTGTCGCGGTTGAGTAGCAACACCACCAGCACCAGCCCATACAAAGCCGCAGCCCCCAGGTAAGCGGTGCGCCAGTTGCTCAGCGCCGTGAGTGTGGCAAAAAACACGGGGGCCGCCGCCCAGCCCAAATTACCGGTCAAACCATGTGCGCTGAATGCATGCCCCAGTCGCGGTGCGGACACCCGCTGATTCAAAATGGTGAAGTCCACCGGGTGAAAGGTGGCATTGGCCAAGCCCGCCAGCGCTGCAACCACCATCAAACCGCTGTAATCGGTAACACTGGAAGCCAGAAGTGCAGCGGCGGCAAACAGACTGATGGCCATAAACAGCAAAGGCCGCGCACCCAGCTTGTCTACCACAAACCCGGCACTGGCTTGCCCCAGGCCGGACACCACAAAAAACACGCTCATGAGTGCCCCCAACTGAGAAAAGCTCAGGCCAAACTCTTTCATGAACACCGGAAACAGCGGCGGCAATAACAAATGGCCAAAGTGCGAAGCGGCATGTGCCATGCCGACCAGGGCAATGATGCTGGCATCTTGCTGAAGCGGCACCGAAGCCGCAGAAGGATGAAGGGTGGTACTTGTCATGCTTCAATGGTAGAGGCAGCTGCGGTATGCAGAAATACGGCAAAAAGACAATAATCGTCGAATTCCCGCCATGAAACGCAAAACCGCCCTCACCCCGGTGTCGTTTGACACCTCCGCCAACCGCCCGCCCAGTGCCGCACGACCGGTGCGTAGCCGCGCCAGATCACTGGCCATGGATGCCCACATTGAACCCCACCAACACCCCTGGTCACAGTTCACCTACTGCGCCAGCGGCTTGATGCAGGTCACCGTGACGCAAGGCGAAGTGCAAACCACCTTCATCGTGCCATCTACCCGCGCAGTCTGGCTACCGCCGCATGTGCAACACAACGTGGTGGTGCTCGAAGCTGCTGAATTACGCACCGTGGACATTGCACCCGCCGTGCTGCCACCCGACTGGATCGAGTGCCGCGTGCTGGTGGTGAGCAAGCTGCTGCGTGAGTTGATCCACGCGCTGGAAGGCTCCGAAGTGGGCCCCCGGGAAGATGCCCTCATGGCGCTGGCCATGGATGAAATCACCCGCGCCGACACCCAGGCACTGGGTGTACCCATGCCCCACCCGGAGCATGGTGACAAGCGATTGCGCACCCTGTGTGAAGCGGTGCTGCGCAACCCGGCAGAAAAATCGCAGCTGCGCGATTGGGGCAAGCAAGTGGGTGCCAGCGAGCGTACCGTGGCGCGCCTGTTCCGCGATGAGCTGGACACCACCTTCCAGCAATGGCGACTGCAAGCCGTGCTGGCCCATGCCCTGCCCCAACTGACCCGCGGCCTCTCCATCGCCCAGGTGGCTGCCGCCAGTGGTTACGCCAGTGACAGTGCCTTCAGCGCCATGTTCAAACAAGCCATGGGCAAGGCTCCGAGTCATTTTCAACGCAAAAAACTATCAAATAAATAGCTGCTCACGCTTATTTTGCTTGCTCTACAAGCCATTTTTATGAAATAACTTAATGGCCCGGCGCTTCAGCTGGGTTTAACAACATGCCACGCATCAAATGGATCAACTCTGTCTCCAGCGATGTTTGGTGCAGCAAAGACGTGTTTTCCACCACACCGTAACGAATGGCACCAAGCAATGCACGTGTAATGACAAACTGGCCCGCCGGAGTCAGGGATCGAACCCCATCCACAGGCAAAACTGCCAGCTTTTGCCCCAAAAAGTCTGCAATTTCAGTAATACGGCGATGAAACTCAGGGAACGCGCCATGATCCATCACCGCCTGCATTAACAGAAACTGAACCCGTTGCCGTCCGCCAAAGGCATTGATCCAAGCGTGAATGGTGGCACGCAAGGTTTCGTCCAGTGAACGCACTGCCGCCTGATCCATGGCTTCCCGAGTGGTCTGCGCCACGTCCTCCAGCTCATGCATGGCCATGGCCAGCAGCAGACTTTCTTTGTTATTGAAGTACTGGTAGACCGTGCCTACCGCATACCCCGCCTGCTCAGCGATCCGGTTGGTCGTCAGGCCTGCCAAGCCCTCAGACTCCATGATCTGTGCGGCTGCTTCAAACAAAATTTGAATGGTCAGTGCTGCACGGTGCTGGTTGGGGGCTTTTCGCAACTGTGCCGATGTACGTTCCCCCTCAGGAGTGGGCTTGTTATGGCGTAAGTGGCGCGTGGGTTTGTCCGTCATGAAAACTGAAACTCTCTGATCAATCAAGTTGAATTTTGCACTTTAGCAACACATGGACACTCAGGTATTTTGTCAGTTGCGGAGGGATAACCTGGCTTCACCCCACGTACAGAGGTGAATTTTGGGTTCATCATCCAGCACACGGTGGCTCATTTTTCAATCGCGTCAAAACTGAGCACCATCATCAGGGTTTACCCTTATTCTTGGGATCAACTATTACTCTTGATGCAAAAAGGTCTTCATAGCCTGATACATCCCGATTGCCATGGTGTCGCTAAATGTTCCTTATCTGAATCATCGGAGTCGTGCCACATGGATTCCGCGCATGTTCATGTTGCTCAGCCTCACGGCTTTTACCGTAGGTGGAAACGCGGAAACCCTTGAACAGGCGTTTGACACCGCCCTGCAACAAGATGCCCGACTATCAGCCAGCCACCACCAGGTGGCAGCAGCCGAATTCGGGCTGGCTGCGGCCCAAGGGCAGGCAAAACCCCAAATGTCGGTAGAGGCGCTGTACAACCGGTTTTCTGATGAACCATCTTTTAGGGTGCACATATCCCCCTTGCCAGCCACAGTACTACCGTTTGCCCAGGCGGAAAGTACGCTGTTGCATGCGGGTGTAACCCTGCCCTTGTATACCGGTGGCAGGCTTACCAACGCTGCCAAAGCCGCAGATGCACAACTGTCTGCCGCACACACCGATGTGGAGCGCACCCGTCAGGACATCAAGCTCAGTGTGGCCGAAGCTTATGTCGGCGTGTTGCGCGCACAGCGCTTGCTGGAGTTGGCTGACAGCGGCGTGGTCACGCTGACGGCTCACCTGCGTGATGTGAATGCGTTTCTTGAACATGGTCTGGTGGCACGCAGTGATGCCCTTGCCGCCCGCACCGCAGAGGCTTCAGCCAGGCAAGACCAGATGCGTGCGGCTACCGCCCTGGAGATTGCTCAGGCCCATTACAACCGCTTGCTTGGACGGCCAATGACAACACCTGTGGTGATTGACGATTTGGCGCAGCCCGCCGTCCACACCGCCAGCGCCCCCCAGGCACCGGGCACTCCAGCACCGCGTGCGGAGCTGGTCGGACTGGCGCACCAAGCTGATGCGTTGATGTTTCAGTCGGCAGCAACACGCGCAGCGGGCTTGCCACAAGTGGTTCTGAATGCGGGTTACAACCAGTTGCAGAACCGCTACCTGGACAAAGAACAGTTGTGGAACTTGGGTGTCGGGGTGCGCTGGGAGTTGTTTGATGGCAATGTCCACCGCCGCCAGGCAGATGCCCTGGCCGCGCGTGCGGCTGCAGTTTCTGCGTTGCGCAGTGACCTTGAGAGCCAGATCGCGTTTCAGGTGCTGGCGGCTGACTTGATGCGCCAGGAAAGTGCCAGCCGGATCCCGGTGGCAGCTACCGCCGTAGAGCAAGCGCAAGAAAACCTGCGTGTCTCACGTGACCGCTACCAATCTGGTGTGGGTAGCCACACCGAGGTTCTGGATGCCGAAACGCTGCGAATCAAAAGTGGCAGCAATTACTTCAACGCCCTTTACGACAACGTGCTCGCTGTACAACGCCTCAAACGCGCCAACGGCGAACTGTGAACCCTGAAAGTGTTAGCCATGAAGATCACAAAACCCACCCTCTTGATTGCTGTGGCACTTGTACTTGCTGCCGTCGGCTATCTGGCCTACAACCACAACCAGGCACAACGTGCTTTACCCGAAGGTTTATTGCAGGCCAATGGCCGTATTGAAGGTGACCAGATCACGATCGCCAGCAAAATTTCTGGACGTATTGCCCAGATCAAGGTCAGCGAAGGCAGCAGTGTGCAGGCTGGTCAGGTGCTTGCCGTGCTGGATGATGCGCAAGTACAGGCCAAAGTCAACCAGGCCAAAGCGGCAGTGGCGGCTGTGGCTGCGCAACGTCAAGCGGTCGAAACCGCACTGGGAGCCCTGCGCAAACAGGTTCCACTGGAACAGGCCAGTGCAAACACCGGTATTGGCCAGGCTGATGCCATGCTGGAAAAGGCCCGCGCCGCAGACGCACAGGCCAGACGTGATGCCGCACGCTTGGATGACCTGGCCCGGCGCGGGTCAGTGCCCGCCCAACGTGCAGAACTGGCCCGTGTAGCGGCCATTGCTGCGGCCGCAGATGTCGCGGCAGCTGGCCAAGGATTGGCACGTTCGCAAGCATTGGCGGCCCAAGCTGGCTTGGGCCAGGATCGTGTTCGTGCGAAAGAAAGCGAATTGGCAGCCGTCACAGCCCAGCTGGCTCAGGCGCAAGCCACCTTGGCTGAAGTTGAAAGTGTGCTGGCTGACCTGAGTCTGAAAGCACCCAGTGCTGGCGTGGTGATGATGCGTGTACGCGAACCTGGTGAAATCGTCGCCGCAGGCAGCCCGGTGCTTGAACTGGTCGATCTGGACCGGCTTTATGTCAAGGTCTATGTACCTGAACTGCAAATTGGCAAGTTGCGGGTGGGCTTGCCGGCACGTATTCACACCGATGCATTCCCGGACAAGAGCTTCGCAGCAACGGTTCGCATGATCAGTTCACGTGCCGAGTTCACACCCAAAGAAGTTCAAACGCAAGACGAACGCGTCAAACTCACTTACGCGGTCAAACTGTACCTTGACAGCAACCCTGCCCATCAGCTCACACCAGGGGTTCCTGCCGATGCTGTGGTGCGCTGGAAAGACGATGTTGAGTGGCGCAGTCCCCGGTGGTAACCATGGATACATCAACGGTTCTGCATGCACGTGGCTTTGTCAAGCGTTATGGTGGCCATGTTGCGGTGGATGGTCTGGATCTTGACATTGGCCGAGGCGAAATATTTGGTCTGATCGGGCCTGACGGTGCTGGCAAGTCCAGTCTGATGAAGGCCGCAGCGGGTGTGCTGAGTTTTGAAGGCGGCGAACTGGAGGTGTTTGGTGTGCCGCTGACCAGCGAGCGGCAGGCCGAACGTATCAAAGGCCGCATCGGCCTGATGCCCCAAGGCCTTGGACAAAACCTGTATGGCGACCTGTCGATTGAGGAAAACATTGATTTTTTTGCCCGCCTGCGGCTGGTGCCAGAAGAGGTGCTGAAGCAGCGCAAGCAGGAACTGCTGGCGGTGACAAGGCTGGACAAATTTCGCAACCGTCCCATGAAACAACTCTCAGGCGGTATGAAGCAAAAGCTCGGCCTGGTTTGCACACTGATTCACGAACCCGAGTTCATTATTCTTGACGAACCCACGACGGGTGTTGATCCGGTATCACGGCGCGACTTCTGGAACATCCTGTCCAGCCTGCTACGCAAAAATGGCACCACCGCCTTGGTCTCCACCGCCTACATGGACGAAGCCAGCCGTTTTAACCGTGTCGCCTTGCTGTTTGCCGGACGTATGCTGGCCAGTGGCAGCCCTGAAGATATTCGCCGCCTTGCCACAGGCACCATGGTGTCGGTCACGGGCGGCGACCAGGTCAACAGCCTGCGCTTGCTGGGCACCCGGTTTTCCCAGGTAGAGGCCATGGGCCCGGCCATACGGGTTTTTGTGGACGACCTGAACGAGGCCGCGGCCATAGCCAGTGTTCGGGATGTTTTGCACCCTGCAAACAATGGCCTGAAGTTGGAGACCTTTGATCCAGAACTGGAAGACGTTTTTATTGCCATGCTGCGCCGCCGCCAGTTGGTCACCATGAGCCCGGCAGCACTGCCAAAGACGCGTCTTTCTGCCCCTCGCAGTGGCACAGCACTGGCCATTGAGGCCGATCAATTGGTGCGCCAGTTTGGCGAGTTCCGGGCGGTCGACCAAGTGAGTTTCAGAGTACCGCAAGGCGAGATTTTTGGTTTGTTGGGGGCCAATGGAGCAGGTAAAAGCACGGTAATCAAGATGCTGACCGGCATCCTCACGCCGAGTTCGGGCAAAGGGCAGGTAGCCGGTGCCGACATGCGTGTGGCAGGTTTCACCATCAAAGAGCGCATTGGCTACATGTCACAAGCCTTTTCACTCTACATGGACTTGACGGTGCTTGAAAACATCCATTTGTACGCTGGTATTTATGGACTGGACAAACGGCGCACCGCTGAGCGCACGGCCTGGGTGCTGGAGATGGCTGGCCTGGGCGAAAGCCAAGGTGCACGCGCCGCCAGCTTACCCATGGGGCTGCGTCAGCGTCTGGCGCTGGGTTGTGCCCTGGTACATCAACCGCAGGTGGTCTTTCTGGACGAACCCACCTCGGGTGTGGATCCCGTAGGTCGGCGTACCTTCTGGGACATTTTGTTTCGCCTGTCACGCGAACAAGGCATGACGGTGCTTGTCACCACCCACTACATGAGTGAGGCCGAACATTGCGACCACCTGGCGCTGATGGATGCCGGGCGTGTGGTTGCGGACGATTCACCGGCAGGCATGAAGACGGCTGTGGAGCGTGAAGCGGGACGACTTTTTGAGATCAGCACCGAAACACCACAACACACCGCCGAGCAACTGCAGGCACTGGGTTTTGAACATGTCACCTTGTTTGGGCGCAAAGTGCATTGCCTGCCGCCCGCTGGTCTGAGTGATCCTGTGGCAACGGCGACCTGGCTCGCCGCACAAGGTGTATTGGTGAGCCGGGTACAGCCCCGCGCACTCACGATGGAAGATGTATTTGTTTACCGGGTGACAGACATTGAAGCCCGCGAGCGTGCAGCCAACCGTGACACAGCACACCAGGAGGTAAAACCATGAACTTCAGTCGCATTGCGGCAGTGGCCAGCAAGGAGTGGCGCGAAATTGTGCGCGACCGGCTGTTTTTTACCTTGGCTTTTGTTGTTCCCGCCGCCTTGACCGTGTTGTTTGGCTATGGCCTCTCGCTGGATGTTGAAAACATTCCGATGGCTGTGGTGGATCACGACCGTACAGCCCTTTCACGCGAATATGCCAACCGCTTCATTGGGTCGCGCTATTTCCATTTTCAGGGTTACGCAGATGACGAGCGTCAGCTCACCAATGCACTCAGTGACAGCAAGTTGCGTGCAGTCATCGTGATTCCCCCGCATTTTCAGCAAAACCTGCTCGCAGGGCATCCGGCTGAGGTTCAGACCCTGATGGATGGCACTTTTCCGTTCCGGGCGCTGACCACCAAAGGTTATGTAGAAGCCATCAATGCGTCAATGAACGTGGATGTGGTGTCGGACTTTTTGGCCCGCTCTGCGGGAATTCCTTTAACCCACGCACGCGCCATGCTTCAACCGGTGCAACTGCAGGTGCGCTATCTGTACAACCAGAGTGTCAAAAGTATCTGGTCGTTGGCACCGAAGCTGATCATGGCGATCATGATGATTTCGCCACCTTTCCTGACAGCGCTTGGGGTGGTGCGCGAAAAAGAAAGTGGCTCCATCTACAACATCTATGCCTCCACCGTGCTGCGTAGCGAATTTTTGATCGGCAAGCTCGCTCCCTATGTGGCCATCTCAACCCTGAATGTTGGCTTGTTATGGGCGATAGCCACACTGCTGTTTGGTGCGCCTTTCAAGGGTGATTTTTTGTTCTTTGCGCTGGCCTCCATGCTTTATGTGACCTGTACCACTGGCATTGGGCTGCTGGTGTCGGTGGCAGTGCGTACTCAAGTGGCCGCCATGATGGGCACTGCAATTTTGACCGTGGTGCCCGCGGTGCTGTATTCCGGGGTACTGATACCCATCTCATCACTGTCTGAGGTAGCCAGTTTGATTGCTCATTTACTTCCCGGTATGTATTACACCGACATCGTGATGGGGAGCTTTCTCAAAGGGGTTGGTTGGCGTGGTCTGTGGGGCAACATGGTGGTACTGGCCTTGTATGCCGCAACCTTGTTCACACTGGGCTATCTGCTATTTCATAAACGGGTGAAATCATGAAGGGCTGGATCTCGGGGCAAGACTTGAGTGTCTGGTGGATGCGGCTGCGGGCCATGAGCCTGAAGGAGTTACTGCAACTATGGCGCGATCCTGTGTTGCTGTTCCTGATTGTTTACGCCTTCAGCATGGATATTTACAACGCTGGCTCAGGTGTCACGCTGCAACTCAACAATGCAGCGATGGTCTTCCAGGATCATGACCGCAGTGCCGCATCACGTGAGCTGCTGGGGCGGTTCCTGCCACCACGATTCAACAATCGGGGAGAGGTCGGCAGCGAGCGCCAAAGTTTGCGCCTGCTTGATGACTCGGCAGCCCTGTTTACGCTGGACATCCCACCTCAATTTGGTCAGACCTTGGCACGCGGAGGCAGCACACAGTTGCAGATGCAAATTGATGCCAGCAACTCGGTGCTAGGGTTTCTTGCCTACAGCGACGCCACACAAATCGTCGCCCGTTATGGTCTGGAAGCCGGACTTTTGCGCGCCGGGCTGGGGGGGCAAAGTATGTCTGCCGTCCCCATGATCAACAACCAGCAACGCGTCTGGTTCAATCCCAATGAGAACGATGCCTGGTTCATGTCCATTTCGGAGTTGCTCAACGTCATCACCGTGTTTGCCATTCTGTTGCCTGCGGCGGCCATGGTGCGCGAGAAGGAACGTGGCACCATTGAACAACTCATCGTTTCACCACTGACCCCGTTTCAGGTGATGTTTCCCAAAGTGCTGGCGATGACGTTGGTGATTCTGGCGGGAACCACATTAACGCTGCTGGGTGTGCTTGGACCCGTATTTGGTGTGCCCTTTCGGGGCAGCGTGGTGCTGTTCTATCTGGTCACCACGCTGTATATCTTTGCGCTTTCGGGTATCGGGCTGTTTATTGCCACCCTGACCCGTAATCTGGCACAAGCCAGCATGCTGGCCATTCTGGTGCTGGCACCCATGATGTTTCTGTCAGGCGTGTGGACTCCGCCCGAAGCCATGCCGGCGCTGGCCCGCTGGGGCATGTACATCTCTCCCTTGTATTACTACATCGACGCGGCCTACGGCATCATTCTCAAAGGTGCGGGCCTGAACCTGTTATGGGATTCTGTGCTCGGCATCCTGGTACTGGGAACGCTGGCGGGGGCACTGGGTCTGAAGCGCTTCAAACGGCAATTTGATTAACGGCCTCTCGGATATTCCCTCTCAGCGGATATTCACCGCTTCATGCAGCACCAGCTTGTCGGCGACAAAGCGCACCGTCACATTACTTTTATCGTCACCCCAGCGGCAGCTTTTGAAGCCCAGCACGTCATCACAAGAGTCAGGCTTGCCCAGAATGGCATTCACCTCCGTCTGTGGCATGCCCGTTTGCAACTTGGCATAGTTTTCTGCCGTGATTTTGCTGCAGCCCGCCAAGGCGATCCACAGTGCCACGAGGGCGATTTGTTTCTTCAATTGCATTTCTCCAAAAAAGCCACTGCGCCTTCCACCCCACAGGTCAGGCGTGACGTGGTAGCGGCCAATAATAACGACCGTGTGCGTTTTGGCGTTCTGACGAAAAGCACCACCCCTGGTGCTGGGCAACACCAGTGTCTTGCTTTACCATGAAAGTTCCATTCTGACCGGGGCATATCCATGACACATGCAGACTTCACCATTCGGCCCATGAGCCGCATTGAATTTAATCTGGCACTGGACTGGGCCGCAGCAGAGGGCTGGAACCCGGGTCTGATGGATGCCGAGCCGTTTTTCTCGGTCGACCCCGAAGGTCTGCTGATTGGCCTGCTGGGCCACGAGCCGGTGGCGGTGATTTCTGCCGTGCGGTATGACGCGGCCTTCGGCTTTCTGGGCTTTTACATCGTCAAACCCGCCTACCGCGGAAAAGGCTACGGCTGGCGCATCTGGCAAGCAGCCATGGCGCATCTGGGCACGCGTAATGTCGGGCTGGATGGTGTTACGGCGCAGCAGGACAACTACCGGCGCAGCGGCTTCCAGCTGGCGTACCGCAATGTCCGCTACCAAGGCACCGCTGCAACAACGCCACTACAAGCCACCTTGCCCAGCAACGCTCGCATCATCCCCTTGAACACGCTGGCACTGGCGGAACTGTCGGCCTTTGACCGCCACTTTTTCCCGGCAGCCCGGCCCGATTTTTTGCGCCGCTGGATCAGCCAGCCACAAAGTCTGGCGCTTGGGGTTGTGAGTGACCAGGGACTGCAAGGCTACGGTGTGCGGCGCAGCTGCCGCACGGGGTACAAGATGGGCCCCCTGTTTGCCAACCGCCCGGAACTGGCAACAGCGTTGCTGGACGCGCTGTGTATCGATGTGGCAAGTGATGCGCCCATTTTTTTGGATGTGCCAGAGTCGAATCCCGCTGCGGTGGTGCTTGCCGAAGCCAGAGGTATGCACCGGGTGTTTGAAACCGCCCGCATGTACACCCAAGCCGCGCCAGATCTGGCGCTGTCACACATCTACGGCATCACCAGTTTTGAGTTGGGTTAAGCGCCAACAAGCAACATTGCCCTCTTCAACACCGGCCCGGTGAACGGACTCAGAGCCAATTTATCGCAATCAATGCAGTCTGTTACAAAGCTCACAAATTTTGTGGACAAGTCTGGGGAGGACAGCAGGCAAAAGTCGGCAAACCCAGCATTCATGCGGGTCTCAACGGACTGCCTATTTCGCAGGCAGGTGGACAACAAGTGATTGGCATGTTTTTAAATTGCTACGCTATAAATAGCTGCCAAGGCTTATAAAACAAGCATTACAAGGAAATTTAATTAAAATTTAATACATCTGAACAAGTCCAGCTCCAGTTTGTGCTAGGCAATTTTGACTCCTGCTTGCCTGAAGCGTGGCCACATCAAAGCTGAGCAGACTCTGGGCAACATCCACAATTTCTGTGGATAAGTTTGTGGATTTGTACCTGAACAAGCCGCCAAAGCACCTGTTTATGCGGGTTTCCAAACGGTGCCTGCCAAACAGGCATAGACTCTTGTGCGCGAGCGCACAGACCCGTGGCGAATGTGCGATCAGCATCATTGCTCAAACCGCCCCCCCCGACTCCATCCGCCCAAAGGAATTGCCATGACACCCTCCACCACCCGCCGACGTTTTATCGAAATCACACCTTTTGCTGGTATGGCATTGCTGGCAGCCTGCTCACCCAAAACCGAGCCAACGCCGCCAGCGCCCCCTGCTGCACCGCCCGCACCTGCCGATGTGGCACCACCACCTCCAGCAGCGGCACCAGCGGCCGAACCAGCTCCGGCCTCTGCTCCAACCACAAGCACCACGCCAGCCGTTGCCCCTATGGTGGGCGAGAAGGATGCCCAGGCCATAGCCCTCGGTTACGTGGAAGATGCCAGCCGGGTCGACAAGGCCAAGTTCAAAAACTACATAGCCGCCAGCACCTGCAGCAGTTGTGCGCTCTATCAAGGCAAAGCCGGTGAGGCAAGCGGTGCTTGTCCGATCTTCGCAGGCAAACAGGTGGTGGCCAAGGGCTGGTGCTCGTCCTGGGTCAAAAAAGCCTGAGCCAGAAGCACACCACCCTGCTGATGGCAAACCCACAAATTTTGTGGACAAGTCTGGGGAGCAGCCTTAGGAAAAGTCGCCAAACCCAGTATTCATGCGGGTTGCGACGGACTGCCTGTTTTGCAGGCAAGTGCTCATCCTCAGATAAGTTTCTTTTTATATAACTATGTTTTTTATAGCTACTTGCGCATATAAAACGGGCACTACAAGGATAATTGGTATAAATTTTTCATCAATCCAATTTTTCTTCAGCGCTTTGTGCTAGTTGTTTTAGCTGCCCGTGGTCTTGCCAAGCAAGCCTATCCGCAGACATCTTCATTGACTGAGCATTCACATTTTCTGTGGATAAGTTTGTGGACTTCTACCAGAACAAGCCGCCAAAGCCTCTGTTCATGCGGGTTTTGAGACACTGCCCACCAAACAGGCAGATTACACCCGCCTACGTGGCAAACATGCTTCTCTAGCTGATTTCTCCGTGGGTCAGTGGCCTGACCTCACCCACTACGGGTGGTACCGCATGTCCAGGCAGTAATCCGTCAGGCCAAGATTGGATTGGGCTTTCTCAGCGCCCGATTCAGGGGGATGCAAAGAATGCGGACGATTTTCTTGGATGACCGTGATGCGGTTCGAGCGACGCTCACGCGCGTCTTCCATATCCTTGGGCAGGCATGGATAAGCCAGACCGTCGGGCTGCCACTCATGAAGCTTGATGACATATTGGGTTTCAAACTGCCTATGGCGCAGCGTCAAAGTTAATGGTGCCTGAACCCCAAGAATGGGATGTAAACCGGCCATGGGGACAAAACTGCTGTAGCGAACACCAAATACCTTGAGCGCACCACCAGCATCACTTTCAAGGCGCATGGGCAAACGGGTTTCGCCCACGTAGAAACCCCAGTCAAGCCAGTTCCCAAGCGTTGCCGTGTCACCCGGCTCTGTTGATGGCGGTCGCCATCTCACTTCAATTCGTGCTGTGCTGGCATCCACCATTCTGGAACTCCCCGTCTGCGCAGGACTGGCCGCATCACCCACCAGTGGCCAAAACTCAAGACCACGCCACAGCTCAAGTGTGCCAAAAGGCAAGTCCACCTTGCCGAAAAACCGGTACTCGTTTTGCCGCAAAACACGGCATATTTCCTTTTCCAACCCGAGTCCGGCACCCTCCAGTTGGGCCAGCACGGCATCCAAATCCATACTCAAATAGAAAGGCAGGGCAAAACGATCATGAAGCTCACGACCCCAGTCAATCAGCGGCAAGGTGTAGGGGCGGGAAGCCAGCATGGCTATCAATGTCCGAAACAAACAGGCAATGGCCGTGGCTCGCTGCGGTGTGTGCTGCATCCTTAGCGAGCGAAATTCCACCAAGCCAAGGCACCCCCTGCCGGGAAGGAAAGGATTCCACAATTTTTCAATATTGATTTCAGCTCGATGGCTGTTGCCCACCGCATCACACAAAAACGAGGCAAGGCTTTTCCAAAGCAACTCAGGTGAAACCTCTTGTTGGCGCTCAAGAAGCACCAATGCCAGCAGCAAATCATCAACGGCATCCGTGCCACGCTCATCGGGGCGAACCGACTGACCACTGCCGCCCACATAGTCGTGAGCAAACAGATAACTCAATGCGGGGTGCCGGTTCAAAAACCGTACCAATCTTGGTAACAACTGGGGGTATTTCACAAACGGGCTGTCTGCAGGCGTAACACCACCGAAGGTGATCTGGCCCGCACCACCAGAGTCCGCCACCTGTCCATTGAAATAGAGGCGATAAGGCGAGAGTTTTAAAGCTGCCGCAGCGGCATATACCTGCCGGCTTCGCCCAAGAAACTCGGTGCAATTTTTGCTGGGTGCGGTGTTGATTTCAATCACTGCCGGGTCAGGCGTGATGGTTGTGAGCTCCAAAGTTTCATCCACAGGTGGGGCTGCACCAGTGAACACCAGCGCAGGCAAGCCTATGGAAAGTGCCACCTGTTCGATACAGGCCAAGATAGACATAAAAAGCGCAACATGACCAATCGCGGGGAGTTCAAGCGCAACGCAGCGGCTCCGGTCTGCCGCGGTGACCCCATCAAGCTCCACAACATGGAACAAAAAGGTCAGGGAATCCTCCTCGGTATCGCCCATTTGGACAGTGACCTGCCAAGCCGACTCGTGTTCACTCTCCATGGCTTGTGTACATTGGGCTGACCAATCCTGATGCTTGAATGTGTCAGACAAGGCACCAGTCAGTGAGCCTATGTCTGGCAGGTCACCGGAATTTGTCACTGTCATCATCAGCGGATCGGAAGGACCTCCCCATACGGGTCTGCCATCCCGATACCGCAGCAAACCCAGGTTCCACCTGGGCAACTTTTCTCCGGGGTACATCCGTCCGATGCTTCGCAAGAGCAAACCACCTTCCATCAGACCGCTTAAATTTCGCAGCAAAGCCTGTGCACGTTGTTCCTTGTCACCCCCCAGGGCCGCATGCAGCCAAAAAGGGGCCTGAGACTCACGGTCCGTAAAAGTGGGCTCTGACCCTACCCATATATCCAGGCCAAGTTCAGCAATACATTCGTCATGACGGTGCACGGCCAATTCGAAAGATTTTTCTGTCCCCATTTGCTTGCGACCCCAAAGTTACATCTTTCGCCAACACAGCAGCCCAACAAGCTTGTCCAAAATGACAAGCGCTGTTGTTTACGTGAGAAATATGCAAGCAAATATCACGCCGGGCACTTTGGCGTGAGCGGGATGGCCATCGTGTGGCCCTGAAAAAATCTACGCCAATCAACACCCACACGCTCCGTATTGACATCGCCCCGCATCGCAATGGTGCGAATTACCCCTTTTGGGGTAACCCAACCAGCGGATAAACCCTAGGTTGATGCCCTTATTGAAAAAAATAACGGAGCCAAGGGTTCACCAAAGCGATTTCCTCTGGCACCAAAGTTGCATGAATGGCACGGCATTCTTCGAAAAACAGAAAGTTGGACAGCCATGCGTAACCCCTCTTTGTTCTTTCATGTCGAGCCGCCGCCGATCAGCGACACCGATCAGACCGAGAGCCTGGCATCGGCACTGACACAAGCAAACCTGCCAGACAGCGCAGAATCCATGGGCTTATTCGGCCGATGGTGGTGCGAACCGCAAACCGGCCAATGGATTTTGTCGGCCGGGGCCGCCAGTTTGCTCGATGCCAACACCGGACTCCACGCCAGCGCCGCCAGTTGTTTTGAGCAAGTTGTCCCGGACGATGTCCTGCATCTGCTGGACACGGTAGGCGAAGCGGGGCGCAACATTGACTGTGAATTTCGCATCATCAACGAGTTTGCCGGTTTGCGCTGGTTGCGCCTGGCCGCTGAACCCAGCCGACAGCCCAGGCCAGCACTGCAGCGTGGGGTGGTGGTGGATGTCACCGCGTCACGGCTGGCCGCCATGCGCGAGCGCTTCTGTTTTGAATCTACACAACTGTTGATCAACACCCCGACACTGGCCGAAGCCGCCACCAAGGTGATTCAGTTGGTGTGTGAAAACCTGGGGTGGGAATGTGGTGCCTATTGGTCGCCCGAACCGCAGTCGCAGATGGGCGAGCACCGACTGGCCTGCCTGTTTGAATGGCACAAGCCAGAGTACCCGCTGGCATCCTTCCTTGAGCAAACCCTCACGCTTCGGATGGCACCAGGGCAAGGTCTGGTCGGGGGAGTCTGGAGCACGATGCGCCCCGCCTGGGTGGAAAACATGGCCACCGACCCTGGTTATTTGCGATGCCTGAGTGCCCAGACTTGTGGACTGCAGTCCGGTTACGCTTTTCCGGTGTCTTACGTCACCATGGAGGGTCGGCGTCACAGCCATGGTGTGCTGGAGTTCTACAGCCGCCTGTCACGCCAACGCGAAGCCCAGCTTCCTGGCTTGGCCGAGGTCATTGGTGCACTGATTGCACAGACGGTACAGCGGCTGGAGCAACAGGCGTTGATCGAGCGACTGGCCCAGATGGATGACCTGACCGGGTTGGCCAACCGCAAGCACTTTCACCATTTGCTCGATACCGAATGTCTGCACGCAACCGCCAACGGTGGTTCTTTTGCGGTTTTGAACATTGACCTGGATCGCTTCAAGCAGATCAACGATGCCTTCGGGCACGAAGCCGGCAATCAGGTGCTGCGCGAGTTTTCCGAACGCCTGCACAAACTCAAACCCAAACTGGCCACCGTGGGCCGACTCGGTGGTGACGAATTTGCCATGCTGGTGGCCCCGACGGGCAGCATGGTGCAACTGCATGCCCTGGGTGAGCAGGTGCTACAGGCGGCGCGGCTGCCGTTCCAGTTTGAAGGCGAAAAACTGACCGTGTCAGCCAGCGTTGGCATCAGCCTCTTTCCCCACAACGGTGCCACCGGTTCGGAATTGATGCGTAATGCCGATGCCGCCATGTACCGCAGCAAACACGCCGGGCGCAACGGGCTGAACTTTTTCTCCAGTGGCACACCACAGGCCATGACCGAGCTGCGCGCCTGCCTGGCCAAAAAGCTGACGATGGAGGCCGAACTGCAGCGCGCCCTGGTGAACAACGAACTGTTCCTGATGTACCAACCTATTTTTGATCGCGATGTAGCCCATGTGACAGCGGTCGAAGCGCTGATCCGCTGGCATCGACCCGATGGCGAGGTGGTTCACCCCGATCTGTTCATCCCGATTGCCGAGCAAAGCAGCCTGATCGTACAAATTGGCCGCTGGGTGGTGCGCCAAGCCTGCAGCGACCTCACGCAGCTGCACCACCACGGCTACCCCGGCCTGCAAGTCAACGTCAACATGGCTGCGCCGGAGTTCGACAATGCCAACCTGCCCACCGAGTTGCTGACACTGACCGAGGCCTACGGTATCGCGCCGCAATACCTGTGCCTGGAGTTGACGGAAGGCTTGGTGATGAAACAGCCCGACAAAGTGGTGCCGGTCATGAAAGCCTTGCGCCAGATGGGCTTCAAGATCAGTCTGGATGATTTCGGCATGGGTCATTCCTCGCTGTCGCGCATGAAAAACCTGCCAATCTCATCGCTGAAGATTGACCGATCCTTTGTCAGTGGCCTGCCGCACGACCGGGGTGACGGTGCCGTGGTGCGCACCATTCTTGACTTGGGCCACCACATGAACCTGCAGGTTATTGCCGAAGGCATCGAGACCGATGCCCAATTGCTGTACCTGCACCAATTCGGCTGTCACCTGCTGCAAGGCTTTTTGCTGGGAAAACCGCAGACCCTTTCCGAACTGATGAGTACACCGGCTCATGTCACCCGTCCACCGGAGGTTTAGGATGAACACAAAGCCCCCCCTCTCCATTGACACCTATCTGCCGTACATGCGCGACGTGGTGCGCTGCGAGCAGTCGCTGCACGAGCTGAACCTGGTGTGGCGCATGATCGAGTCGTCTGCCAAAATGAACTGCCCGGTCGAGGCCAAAGCCATTTTGCCCACCATGGCCGCCACGCGTGAGGGATTCAACCGGCTTGAGCAGGAACTGGTGGTCAGCCTGGTGAACGAAAAGGTGTCCACCGTGCTGGATGCCATTGGCACCAAGGCGCAATACGTGATCGACATCGTGGTGCGCAACCTGTACGAGCGCACCGCCGATGTCGGCTTTCTGGCCACCGACAACGAGCTGTGCAACTTTGTCGCCGGGCTGACCGACAACCAGGATGCCATACGCTTGCGACTGCGCGCCTACCGCAGCAAATACACCGTCTATGACGAAATCATCCTGCTGGACAGCGTTGGCAATGTACTGGTGCAGATTGACGACACCACGCCACTGGAAGGCAGCGTCGACCCTCTGCTGGCCCAAACCCTGGCCAGCGACACCTATGTGGAAACCTTTCGCGCCACCGATTTACGCCCGGCCAAAAAGCAGGCACTGATCTACTCGCGCCGCATGCTGCATCCTGAAACCGGCGCGGTGGCCGGGGTGCTGTGCCTGTGCTTCAACTTCGAGCAGGAAATGGCCGGCATCTTCCAGTCTCACCGCGACCCGGGCGGACGCTCCAACATGATGCTGCTGGATGGTCACAACCGGGTGATTGAAAGTGCTGATGCCCTGTGGATTCCACCTGGTGCCGTGGTACCGGTCAACCCTGGTGCCACCGCCAGGCTGATGATGTTTGCTGGCCGTGAATACCTGGTGCGCACCTTTCAGGCCCAAGGATATCAAGGCTACCCGGGACCACACGGCTGGCAGGGTCAGGTGATGATTCCGGTGGATGTGGCCTTTACCGACAACGGTATGGACACCCTGTCGCAGCTTGACCCCGGCATTGCCGCCGGGTTGCTGTCGCACGCGCAGTCGTTCTCGCCACCACTCTACGAAATCATGACAGCGGCCGAGACGATCCAGCGCGTGGTGTGGAACGGCCAGGTCATGACCACTGGCCAGCGAGGAGAGCAGGCCAAACTGAAAACTATTTTGGACCAGATCAGCGAAACCGGTGCCCGCAGCAACGAGCTGTTTTCCAAATCGATTGGTGATCTGTATGAAACCGTGCTGGCATCCAGCCTGCGCGATTCGGAATTTGTGTCCAATCTGCTGGTTGACCTGCTGGACCGCAACCTGTATGAGCGCTCGGACGACTGCCGCTGGTGGGCCTTGACACCCGAGTTACAGGCCGCGCTGGCCCAACCTACACACCAGCGGGAGCAGATTGCCCAGATCACGCAAATCCTGGAGTACATCAACCGCCTGTACACCGTTTACACGCGAATCTTTGTCTACGATGCCAACGGTGTCATCATCGCCAGCACCCATCTGGAACAGGACAGCAGCACCGTACTGGGCATGCAGATAGATGCCGACACCCTGGTCCAGGTTCGCAATTTGCGCAGCGAGCAGGATTACCACGTCACACCGTTTGCTCCCAGCATGCTGTACGGCGGAAAACACACCTACATCTACCACGCGGCCATCCGCCACCCAGAAGATGCCAGAACCATCGTTGGTGGCATCGGCATTGTGTTCGATGCCCAACCGGAGTTTGATGCCATGCTGCGCGGTGGCCTGGGCAGCAAAACCGGGGTCAACGCGATGTTTGTGGACCGGCTTGGCAACATCATCGCCAGCACCGACCCGACGCGCCCGGTCGGCTCCACCCTGCCGTTAGACCCGGCGTTGCTGAAGCTGCCCAATGGCCGCAGCACCTCGCGCATCGTCATCCACGATGGGCATTACGCCATCATGGGCTGCACGGTGTCCCGGGGCTACCGGGAATTCAAGGTGTCAGATGGCTACCGCGAGGATGTGCTGGCGGTGGTCTTTGATTCGTTTGGCGAGGTGCGTGAACGGGCCGGATCCAGCCACAAAAGCAAGACGGTGTTGCAATCCAACCTGTCCGCCATGGACGGACGCGAATTTGCCACCTTTTTTGTCGATGGCGTGTTGTTCGCCATGCCCGCCGAGCATGTGCTGGAGGCCTTGCCTGCATCAAAAATATCCTCTGTTTCCCGGGGTCAACGGCAGGCCCGCATCGGCCTGCTGGGCCTGCAACGCAACGAGCTGAACCTCGGCTCGGTGTGGGTTTTTGACCTGGGCTACTTGTTGAACGGGCGCACTTCCAATATTGACAAAAGCAGTCAGGTGATCATCGTTCGCAGCCAGGAGCACTTCATTGGCTTGCTGGTGGACGCATTACATGGGGTGCCGGAGTTTAATACCGAGCAAATCATGCCGACCCCGTTTGGCGAGCGCGCCGACGGCCGACTGGTCAAACAGTTCATCAAAGCCAATGGTGGCGACTTCCTGATCCAGACCGTCGATATCGACAGCCTCTTCAGTGTCGTGCTGCATTAGCACTCGCGTACCGCAGGGCCAATTCATTCTCAAAATTCAGCCTGAAGCGCCCTGCCGCTGAGCTGCTCGGGAAAATGAATCCCTTGGTTACAGGTTCCCCGCCAGCAGGCGGCGTACCAAAGCATCCTTGAGGCTGCTGGAATCTGCTAGGCCCAGGCGCTCCAGGTAGGCCTGCGGCACCTCTTTGTTCTCCCAGAAGCTCTTGACGACCAGCGACAGCAACTGGGCTGGGTGCTCACTGGCATGTTTCAGTTTCTTGAGGGCACCCACCATGTGCAGTTCTTCCGTCGTCAGGTCAGTGCCAAAGGGAAAGTCTGGCAGCAAACCGGCCTGCGCCCAGGGTTTGAGTTTCTGCTGCAAGGCTTCGGGAAAGTTGTTTCGGTAGCGCTCTGGAATCTGGTAACTTGCGTCCAGCTTGCCATGTGCCTTGGCCTGCTTGAGCAGCTCATTTTGAAAACGGGAATCGGCGATGGCTATCAGGCGCTTGACCACTTCCCCATCGGGCTGACCACGCAACTCGGCCACACCGTATTCGGTGATGACGATGTCACGCAAATGGCGCGGAATGGTGACATGCCCATAGTTCCAGACAATGCTGCTGATCACCCCCGCTTTGTGGCTATGGGTGGCGCGCAGCATCATGATCAGGCGCGAATCGGGCAGCGCATGCGACATGGCCACAAAGTTGTACTGGCCACCCACGCCGCTGACCACCTGGCCGGACTCCAGCGCGTCGCTGGCGGCAGCGCCCAGCAAGGTGATGATCATGGTGGTGTTGATGAACCGGGCTTTGCGGCGTTGCGCCCGTTTGAGCTCTTCCTGACCATACAGCTGGTTGATGAAGTCGATGCGCGTCATGTCGATCTTGGCCAGTTCATGAGCAGGCATGGTCCGCAGGTGTTCGTAAAAGTCGCGCGGCCCCAGGAAAAAACCGCCCGTCATGGTGATGCCACCCAGCAGGCGCGAGCCCAACATGTGCTGGCATACCGTCTCAAAGGCAGATTCATCTAGCAGGTTGGCGCTGCAGTGCAGATTGCCCATGACCAGTTGCCCACCTTTGAGGCTGACCTCCGGGCGCAGTACACCAAAACGCTGCAAAAACGCAAAATCTTCTGCGCCCAGCGGTGAGCGCACACGAGCGGCATCCAACAAGGCGCGCAGCGTTTGGGAGGTGACTGTTGCGTCAGGGATGGCGCCCTTGTTCAGCAATTGCTGCAACACCGCATCGTTAAACACCTCGCGACGGATGATGCCAGCCTCGATCAGCTTGAGAAAGCCGTTGACAAACATTTCCGAGCAACCATAGAGACCCTCGTTGAAGCGGTCCAGGTTGCGCCCCTCCAATCCATCGGGGCAGATGGCTTCCAGGATATGCCGATATTCAACGCTGTGCCGATCCCGCAGGATGAGCGCCTGGCTGATCGCATCACCCAGCGAGCCAATACCAATTTGCAAAGTTCCACCATCGGCCACCAGGCTGGAGGCATGCAGGCCGATGGCATAGTCCGCCACGCTCACCTTGCCATTGGGTGGGGCAAAGACGGTGTGTGTGCCCGCCGGATCGGTGACCAGCAGGTCAAAGAAATCGGGGCGGACTTCAGCCGTATTCGGCATGTAGGGCATCTGCTGGTTAACCACGCCGATGGCGGTGATCTTGTTGCCTGATGCACGGTACATCTCCATCACTTCAAGAATCACATCCGGGTTGCTTGACAGGCTCAAACTCAGCGCTTCACCGTCTTGTCGGCATGCAACCGCCTGTGCAATGACGTTCATGCCCTGAGACACCATGTCGCGGGCAATATGGGTGTAGTTGCTGGAAATGTAGTTTTGCTGTGCCACATGATTGCCAAGGTAATCACCGGTTTTCATGAACACCTCGCTCACCTCGATGTTGGGCGGCAGGCCGGGGCCGCGCAAGTCCTTGACGTATTCCAGATCCGGGTAGTCGGCAAACACACGCTCCACCAGGGGTTTCAGAAAATGCCGCTCCAGCTCACTTTTGCCGACCGGCTTGACCAGTGAGAGCGCCGTGATGATCTTGAGCTTGCGGCTGGGGTTGGCCTTGATGCGGTGGTAGAGCGCGTTCACAAAGGTGTTGGGCTTGCCAACACCAAGCGGAATGCCAAGCACAATGTCGCCGGGGGTTGTATCCAGCACGTGGTCTACGCAGGCATCTATGGAATCAATCATCAAAGGGGTTTGCATGGTGTCTCTATCTACTTGGTTGGCATCTGATTAGCTTAGATCAGGTTACCTCGATCATGCCAGCTTGAGATCGGGAAGGTGCTCAGAAAGTGACACTATTGGGACAAACTTGGGCCTTGACGAAGACCTGACCGCCAAATTCACCCCCTGCCATCCATTCACCGCAACACAGGCCAGCATACCGGTGCGGATGCCATTGAGCAGCTTGAAAACTCCAGCCCGGGTTATTTCAAAGTGTTATAGCTAAGAGTCGGAAATCGCTCTTGCGCTCAGCTCGATTTGACTGCACATTAATAAGAAAGCGAACCTTCCCACCACCTTGGAGACAACCCATGAACAAAAGACTATTCATTCATGCCGTAGCCCTTGCTGCAGCATCGTTGGCCGCTAGCAATTCAATAGCTCAAAACAACACCTTCAAAATTGGCCTGATTTTGCCCATGACCGGGCAGCAGGCCAGCACCGGCCGCCAGATTGAAGCCGCCGCCAAACTTTATATGGCGCAAAACGGCGACACGGTCGCAGGCAAAAAGGTGGAATTGATCGTCAAGGACGACACCAGCATTCCCGATGTCACCAAACGCCTGGCGCAGGAGTTGATCGTGAGTGACAAGGTGAATGTACTGGCAGGTTTTGGCATTACCCCCTCCGCATTGGCCACGGCCCCATTGGCCACCAAATCCAAAACACCCATGGTGGTCATGGCTGCGGCCACCTCCAGCATCACTCAGGCTTCACCCTATGTGGTGCGTACCAGCTTCACACTGGCACAGGCTGCGGTGGCTATGGGGGACTGGGCTCCCAAAAACGGCATCAAGAAAGTGGTAACGCTGGTCAGCGACTACGGTCCCGGCATTGATGCTGAAAAGTACTTCAAAGAGCGTTTTGTCTTCAACGGTGGGCAAGTGTCCGAGTCTTTGCGTGTGCCTTTGCGCGGCCCGGACTTTGCACCATTCCTGCAAAAAGTACGTGATATCAAACCCGATGCGCTGTTTGTTTTTGTGCCCTCTGGCGCAGGCGCTGCGGTCATGAAGCAGTTTCTTGAACGTGGCATGGACAAGGCTGGCATCAAGCTGATTGGCACGGGCGACATCACCGATGATGACCAACTCAATGACATGGGTGACGGCGCGCTGGGTGTGGTGACCTCACACCACTATTCAACGGCCCACCCATCTGCCGTGAACAAGAAGTTTGTTGATGCCTTTGCCAAAGCCAACCCCAGCCTGCGCCCCAACTTCATGGCCGTAGGTGGTTATGACGGCATGCGCGTGATATACGAAGCGCTCAAAGCCACCAAAGGCCAAGGCGGTGGGGATGCCTTGCTGGCAGCCATGAAGGGCCAGATTTTTGAGAGCCCACGCGGCCCGATGTTCATCGACGCACAAACCCGTGACGTGGTGCACAACATCTACCTGCGCAAAGTTGAAAAGAAAGACGGCCAGCTCTACAACGTGGAATTTGACGTGATCAAAGACGTGAAAGACCCGGGTAAGGCCAAGTAAGCGACACAGAAGTCTGGTCACCCTTGTTGCAAGACCTTTCTTGGATGGGGTGATTGGACGCAGCGACTGTTGCAGTTGGGGGCGGCGACTGGGCAATACGCATGCGGTTTCGAGGTGAAATCACGCGGGAGCCGTTGCGGGTGAATGCAAGTTTGCCTCCGCGCCCTTCACCCCGAAGCCCGTTCGTATTACCCAATCACAGCCTCCAACCGATACGCTTGCCGTTTATTGTTACGTTGTTTTTTTATATTCACTCACGCAACCTCTCATGCTGACTATCCTCTTTGATGGCATCGCCTACGGCATGCTGTTGTTCATTCTGGCTGTAGGGCTGGCCGTGACCATGGGCTTGATGAACTTCATCAACCTGGCACACGGTGCCTTTGCCATGGTGGGTGGCTACATCACCGTGCTGCTGATGCAGCAATTTGACGTGCCGTTTTTGTTGTGCCTGCCGCTGGCCTTTCTGGGTTCGGCGCTGTTGGGCGCGGTGCTGGAGCGCACGCTCTACCGCCCGCTGTACCACAAACCCCACCTGGACCAGGTGCTGTTTTCCATTGGCCTGACCTTCATGGCGGTAGCCAGTGCCGATTACTTCATTGGCTCTGGTCAGCAAATCGTCCAGTTGCCTGAATGGCTCAAGGGACGCACTGAGTTGGGTGATGGGGCCTGGATGCTGGGCATGGGGCATTACCGGCTGTTCATCATTGCCGTGTGTGCGGCACTCACCGTGGCGCTGCAATACGTACTGACCAAAACCCGATTCGGCAGCCGCCTGCGTGCCTCGGTAGACGACCAGCGCGTGGCTGCCGGCATGGGCATCAACGTCAACGTGGTGTTTTTGACCACCTTTGCCGTGGGCTCCGGTCTGGCTGGGCTGGGAGGAGCACTGGGTGCAGAAGTGCTGGGGCTGGACCCGAGCTTTCCGCTGAAATTCATGATTTACTTTTTGATCGTGGTCGCCGTGGGCGGCACCTCCAGCATCACCGGCCCGCTGCTGGCCGCACTGTTGCTGGGCGTTGCCGACGTGGCAGGCAAGTACTACATCCCCAAACTGGGCGGCTTCATTGTGTACAGCCTGATGATTGCCATTTTGATCTGGCGACCACAAGGCCTGTTTGTGCGCAAAGGGGGTAAATAATGAGCAATACACAAAACCTGCTGCGCCAGACCGGCCGCTGGAAGCGTTGGGAAATCCCGCTGTGGCTACTGGCACTGGTTCTACCCCTGGTGTTACCGGAGCATGCGCTGATCATCAACGAAATCGCCATCGTGGCGCTGTTTGCCCTGTCGCTGGATTTGATTTTGGGCTTTACTGGCATCGTCTCGCTGGGTCATGCCGCTTTTTTTGGCATGGGAGCCTATTCGGCGGCCCTGTTTGCCAAACTGGTCATGCCTGATCCGCTGGTTGGCTTGGCCGTTGGGATTGCCAGCGCCACCGTGCTGGGTGCGCTGTGCAGCGCCACCATTTTGCGCGGCACCGATCTGACCCGACTGATGGTCACGCTCGGCGTGGCCCTGATTCTGGGGGAGCTGGCCAACAAGATGGACTGGTTGACCGGTGGTGCCGATGGCCTGCAAGGTGTGATGATGGGCCCCTTGCTGGGCCAGTTTGAGTTTGACCTCTATGGCCGCGTGGCAGCCTGGTACTCCTTGGCTGTGTTGCTGGTGATGTTTGTACTGACACGGCGTTTGGTGAACTCACCATTTGGTGCCACGCTCAAAGCGGTTCGTGACAACCGGCTGCGTGCCATGGCGATTGGTATTGCCGTCAACAGCCGCCTGGTTCTGGTTTACACGGTGGCGGCCGCCCTGGCCGGAGCTGCCGGGGCTTTGCTGGCGCAGACCACCGGTTTTGCGTCGCTGGATTTGTTCGAGTTTCACCGCTCTGCCGATGTGATGTTGATCCTGGTCGTGGGTGGTGTCGGCTGGCTGTATGGCGGCATCACGGGTGCCATTGTGTTCAAACTGATGCAGGATGCCATCTCCAGCATCACGCCGCAGTACTGGACTTTTTGGATTGGTCTGTTCCTGGTGGTGCTGGTGCTGGTGGGGCGTGAACGCCTGTTCCGCCCCTGGACCTGGCTCGGTAAACGCAAAACAGGAGGTGCAGCATGAGTAACACCGTACTGTCAGCCCAAGGCCTGGTGATGAAGTTTGGCGGTATTACCGCCACCAACAATGTCACGCTGGATTTAAAAAAAGGTGCCCGCCACGCCTTGATCGGCCCCAATGGCGCAGGCAAAACCACACTGATCAATTTACTCACTGGTGTGTTGCAACCCACCTCGGGCAAGATCACCCTGGAGGGACAAGACATCACCAACCTGGCCCCCTACCAACGGGTGCGCCGTGGCATGGTGCGTACATTCCAGATCAACCAGCTGTTTGACACCCTGACCCCGCTTGAAACCCTGGCCATGGTCGTGTCGCAACAGCAAGGGCTGGGTGGCAAATGGTGGCAGGCGCTGGGCTCGCAAAAGCGGGTCACCGAGCGCTGTGAACAGTTGCTGGAGCAGTTTCATTTGACAATGGTGATGGCACAGGAAACCCGTGTACTGGCCTACGGCAAACGCCGCCTGCTGGAGATTGCCATTGCCCTGGCTTGCGAGCCTCGTGTACTGCTGCTGGATGAGCCCGTTGCCGGTGTACCCGCAGGTGAACGTGAAGAGCTGCTGCAAACTGTGGCGGCATTACCTGCCGACGTGTCCATTTTGCTGATCGAACACGACATGGATCTGGTGTTCAGTTTTGCCAACCGCATGACCGTCCTGGTCAACGGTACGGTGCTGACCGAGGGTGACCCGGACCAGATTGCCAACGATCCACAAGTCAAGGCGGTGTACCTGGGCCATGGAGATGAAATCAACGAAGGCATTGATGCCATGAACGCAGGTGCAGGAGGCGTACGCCATGAGTGAGCTGCTCAAAGTCGACAATTTAAGTGCCGGTTATGGCGAAGCCGTGGTTTTGCACAGTGTGTCGCTGTCTATCAATGAGGGCCAAACGCTGGCGCTGCTGGGGCGCAACGGCACCGGCAAAACCACACTGATCAACACCCTGGCCGGGGCCACGCGCCAACACGGCGGCAGCATCAGCCTGGGTGCTGGCACCACAGCGGTGACGCTGCACAAGCTGCCCTCCCACGAACGCGCCGCAGCCGGTATTGGCTGGGTGCCGCAAGAGCGCAACATTTTCAAGTCCCTCACGGTGCACGAAAACCTCACGGCCGTGGCACGCCCGGCCCGTGCTGGCCGGGCCTCGCGCCCCTGGACACCCGAGCGTGTGTACGAGCTGTTTCCCCGACTGGCCGAGCGCAAGAGCAACCTGGGGACACAACTCTCAGGTGGCGAGCAGCAGATGCTGGCGCTGGGTCGCGCGCTGGTACTCAACCCGACGCTGCTGCTGCTGGACGAACCCTGCGAAGGCCTGGCACCCATCATTGTGCAGGAGCTGCTGCGCGCCATTCGGCGCATCACCCGTGACGAAGGCCTGTCAGCCATCATCGTGGAGCAACACCCGCAGGCGATTCTGGCCATCTCGGACACCGCCGCCGTGCTGGATCGTGGCACCGTGGTGTACACCGGCACTGCCCGCAGCCTGCAG
Organism: Rhodoferax lithotrophicus; assembly: GCF_019973615.1. Classification (GTDB taxonomy): domain Bacteria; phylum Pseudomonadota; class Gammaproteobacteria; order Burkholderiales; family Burkholderiaceae_C; genus Rhodoferax; species Rhodoferax lithotrophicus. The sequence goes on from NZ_AP024238.1 coordinate 2,773,359, forward strand.
GAGCAACCTGTCTTGCTGGACAAGCTGCTGGGTGTGGCCCGCTGAGCTTAATTGCTATTTAAATAATAGCTACTTGCGCATATTCCACGTGCTCTACAGGCATGAATATGCTTAAAAAATGACCTTTAACCTTCACCCAAAGACCCGACCATGGAACCCTCCAGCATTCACATCATTCGCGACGAACACACTGCCCTGGCGGCCATGCTGCGCTCACTGGGCATGATGGTGGATCGTGGGCCGGGCGCACATCCACAAAACTTCTTCGACGTATTACGCTCCATGCTGTTTTACATCGACGAGTTTCCTGAGCGCCTGCACCACCCCAAAGAAACCGAGCTGCTGTTCCCCAAAGTGGCCGAACGGGTGCCCGAGACGGCAGCGTTGATCGCCCAGCTGGACAAGGAACACGAACTGGGTGAGTCCAATGTACGCAAGCTGCAGCACTTGCTGTTGGCCTGGGAGTTGCTGGGTGAATCACGCCGTGAGCCCTTTGCGGTAGCCGCCAAGCGCTACCTTGGCTTTTACCTGGAACACATGCGACTTGAAGAAAACGTGATCCTGCCCGCCGCCCTGAAAGTGCTGAGTGTTGAGGACTGGAAGGAGATCGATGCCGCATTCGAGACCAATTGCGACCCCCTCACCGGCAAATACCCGCTGGATCCAGTGTTCGAGCAATTGTTCACCCGTATCGTGAACCATGCTCCGGCACCCATCGGTCTGGGCGAGGACTGATCACCCGGCCTGGCATGGGCTCAGCCCGGTGCGGTGCATAGCTGCCCGGTGTCATGGCGTGTCGAAGTTTGAACGCGCGCTGCATGTGGGCCTGATCGGCAAAACCCATGGCGTGTGCGGCCTCGGCCAGCGAAGCACCACCGGCAATCAAGCGCCGGGCACCATTCACACGCAGGTTCTGTAGAAACTGCGCCGGGGCCACGCCCATTGCCCCCTTAAAACGGCGCGTGAATTGCGAGGGACTCATGCCGCAGTTTTGTGCAAGCTCTCCCACACTCACCCCCATGTCCAGGCCACCATGCAGGCGTTGCAAGGCGGGCTCCAAAAACAACGGGTATGGCGGCTGGTCACACGGGGCACCAGGCAAAAGAAGGGGGGCCAGCCATTGGACAAGTTGCTGGATCTGCTGCGTGGCAGCCGCATCGCTGCCCAAGGGTTGGCAAAGTTGATCCACCCACTCGGAAGTAGCGGTGTCATTGAGGGTACGTGAGGCAAAGTGCAGCGCCGTGACGGGTTCCAAACGGCTTTGCTGCGCAGCGATCCGGTCGTGTAACCAGTTTGCCTCCACAAAGAGCATGCGATAAGACCAAACTTGCCGTTGTTGGGGGTTGCAGGCATGGATGACATCGGGCTCAATCAACACCACAGAACCCCGTTGAACCTTCTGCGGGCCGCTGGGATGATGGAACATGGCCTCACCGTCATCCACGATGCCTATGGAATATTCGGCATGTGTGTGCATGCGGTAGCAGTCGGCTGAACGCGCACTTACCCGCAACTCGGCCCAGGGAGTGGCCGGGTGGCGGTGTACGTGATGAGTGCCAGGCAGGTGCATAGGAGGTTCAGGGCGAGATGGCGGGAATCATACCGACGACCGTCAGTGCGAGTGTGCCAGCCAATGCCAGGTTGAGGTGGCGCTGGCGGACAGGTGATTCGAGCCAACGCGCCAATGCACTGCCCATGATGGCCCAGGTGCCAACCCCGATCAGGCAGGCCAGCAAGGAGACACCACCAAAAAGCCACAGATAGGCTCCTACATCCGCTTGCGGCAAAACGAACAGACCAACTCCCGAGAGCGCAACCAGCCAGGCTTTCGGATTAAGCGCCTGTATCAAAATACCACTGCCAAAGGCCTGCCAGCGGTGTGTCGGTGAATCGCCTGGTACGGGTTGAAGTGCCGATGTAGGCGCGCTGGCCATTTTCCAGGCCAGGAACAGCAGATACAAGCAGCCCAGCCACTGCGTGGCACTGACCAGCATGGGATGGCCAATAAGCACATGCTGGGCACTTGTGCCCATCAGCATGACAACCCAAGCGTAGCTCACACTGGCCCCCAGTACAAAGGCCAGGGGTTGCCCGGCCTCTTTGGTGGACCCATGACTCAAGGCCAGCACGTTGACCGGCCCCGGTGTGATGGCCCCCACCAGGGCAAATGTACTCATGGCGAGTAAAGAAGAAATCAAACGGTGCCTCCTGTTCAGACTGCATAGATAAAACGCAAGTCTGACAGGCCAGCGCCGGTTTGTATTGAACGGAATTGCGCGGTGACTGGGCTCAGCACGAGCCAAGCGCCGCATCATTCACCCAGACTTCACCTTGTGCGCACAGCGCCATCACACCCACATCACACAGCCTGCGGACACTGCCAGCTTATTCAACAACAAGGAGCTGACGTGAAAAACACATTGTTATGGAAAGCTGCGCTGGTGCTGGTACTGGCGGTTTTGCTGTGGATACCGCTGCTGATGATCGAGAACACCATCCAGGCGCGAACGAGCTACCGCTATGAAGCGGTGAGTGCCATTGCGGCCAGCTCGGCGGGGGAGCAAAAACTCTGGGGTCCAGTGCTGACAGTGAGCGTGGAAGAAGAGTATGACGAAACCGTAACCGGCTGGACTAAAGCTGGTGAAGTGGCAGGCAGCAAGCGGCAAGTTCGCAAACACACGGTGCAGGTCAAGCCTGCAGCCGTCGACCTGAAAGGCAAGATGGAGGTAGAGCTGCGCAAGCTGGGCCTGTTCAGCACACCGGTTTTTGAGCTGACCGCCACACTCAGTGGCAACTATGTTGCCCCCACAGTGAAAGACTTGCCGCCCCTGGGTCCCAACGCCAAACTCAAATGGGGCGTGCCGGTGCTGACGGTTGGGGTAGGCGACACACGTGGCATTGCGGGTGCACCCATCGCCACGCTGGCTGATACCCCCATGGAGATCGTCGGCGGCAGCGACCTGGCCGACTTCAAAACAGGTTTTCACGGCATCGCCAGCACCGTGCAACTCGACGGCAGCGCCAGAACTTTGCCCTTTGCGGTAACCCTGCGCCTGATGGGTACCAGCGCCTTTGGCTTTGTGCCTGTAGGCACGGTATCGACAGCAGAGCTGTCTGGCAATTGGCCACACCCCAGCTTCAGCGGTGACTTTTTACCACGCACCCGCAGCGTGCAAGACAGTGGTTTTAGCGCCCAGTGGGGAACCACGGCACTGGCCTCCACCGGTGCCAAGGAGCCACAAGGCTTTCAGGTGCGTTTGATTGAGCCGGTGGATGTGTACCGACAGGCCACACGCTCGGTGAAATACGGTTTTCTGTTCATTGCGCTGAGTTTTGCGGCATTTTTTGTGTTTGAGCAACTCAAATCTTTGCCTATCCATCCGATTCAATATGGACTGGTGGGCCTGGTTCAAGCAGTGTTCTTTTTGCTGTTGCTCAGCTTGTCGGAACACATGGCGTTTGCCTGGGCCTATGCTGCGGCTGCCAGTGCATCCGTGCTGCTGGTTGGCGTGTACCTGGCCTCGGTGCTGCGCGGGGTGGGGCGTGCGCTTGGTTTCAGTGCGGCCATGGCAACACTGTATGCCGCGCTGTTTGGTTTGTTGCAGTTCGAGCAGAACGCGCTCTTGCTGGGCTCTGTGCTGCTGTTCCTGCTCCTGGCTGCGGTCATGCTCGGCACCCGCAAGGTGGACTGGTACAGCCAGGGGAATGCTACGGCTTAAACAAACCACCACCGGGAGGGTGGTGGTTGCACCGGTATCAGCTCACCTTTTCCAGCGCCAGCAAGCCGGTAGCGGTGTTGGAAATCGGGATGTGGTAGTTGCTGTGCACCTTGCGCACCCCCGGCTGATCACCCACCGTCAACGCGGCACGCATGGCCAGCCAGGCCAGCAGCTCGATGCCCTGGGTGCCGGTTTTTTCCACCAATTCGTGGATGCTGAACTGGGTGGCCCACTCGGGGTTGGTCAGCAGGCTTTCCATGAATTTCAGGTCAAAGTCTTTGTTGATGAAGCCAGCGCGTGTGCCTTCAAGTTGATGGCTCAGGCCGCCAGAGGCGATGAAGGCCACTTTCTTGCTGCTGTCCCAGGCCGCCACGGCTTCGCCCACGGCACGGCCAAACGCATACACGCGGTGGGCTTTGGGCAGCGGGAACTGCACGGTGTTGATGCACACCGGCACCACGGTCACCGAATAGTCGCCCTCGGGGAAAAACAGCTTCAACGGCAAGGAACAGGCGTGGTCGACCAGCATTTCCTGGCAGGTGGTGATGTCAAATTCCTTGTCCATCAGATGGTTGATGATTTGCCAGGACAAGTCCACCTCACCCTTGAGCGGCTCCAGTGACGGAATGCCCCAGCCTTCGTCGGAGTTGACGTATTGCGGAGCTGCGCCGACCGCGAAGGTAGGCATCTTGTCCAGAAAGAAATTCAGACCGTGGTCGTTGTAAAAGATCACCATCACATCGGGCTTTTGCGTTTTGAGCCATTCGTGGATGGGGGGAAAACCGTCAAAAAACGGCTTCCAGTACGGGTCCTGCTGCAGGCCTTTGTGGATCGCGCCGCCGATGGCGGGAATGTGGGAGGTGCCGAGGCCACCGATGATTTTTGCCATGCTTGTTCTCCTGATCTATTTGCCTGCAGCCACGAGCTTGGCCTTGAATTCATCTTTGGTCATGCCGGTTTGCTGGGCCCCGATATCTTGCATGTCCAGCCCAAAAATACCGGCAAACTTGGCCAGGTAATAGGCATTACCCCCGGCATCGAGCAGTTGCAACACGTTTTTGGCACGAATGGCGGCGGCCTGTACTTCGGTCAAACCATATTTGCGCATGTAGGCTTCTTCGTCCTTCAGGAACTCGGCACGGTTTTCGGCCGAGTTGAACGAAAAGCACATTTTGTTGAGCGCATAACCTCTTTTGGCGTATTCGCCATCAAACGGGTTGGTGCCCGGAATTTGCGGTAAGGGGGTGCGTGATGCCACGGGGAATCTCCTGTTTTGTCATATTGAGAGAATGGACGGGTTGAAGTATTCGCCATTCTTCCAACAAAATAAACCGATCAATCACGATGGAATACATGAGCCAATTCGATTGATTTCAAGAAAAGGTTTGCGTCAGCGGCAGGCGCATACCAATCCGGTTGACCCCCTGCGCACTGCTGGCAAACACGCCGCCACCATGCATTTTGGCCACGGCACGCACAATGGCCAAGCCCAGCCCGACGTGGCCGGCATCACGGGTACGCACGCCGTCGGCACGGTAGAAGCGGTCAAACATGCGTGCACGGGTGGCCTCGTCAATGGCGGGCCCCTGATTCACTACCGCCAGTTCACATTGCCCATGCTCGATACCCATCGTGATCTGGATCGGTGTTCCGGCTTGGGCGTACTGCATGGCATTCATCAGCAAATTGGACAATGCGCGCTTGAGCAAGCCAGCGTTACCTTCCAGTGTGACATTGCCGCGAATGTCAAGCTGCGTGCCGGACTCTGCCAGCAGGGATTCAAAAAATTCAGCCATCTCCTCAGCCAGCACACGCAGATCCAGCGGCAGGGTGGCATCGGCGCGTTCACCATGGTCAGCGCGGGACAGAAACAGCATGTCACGCACCACCGCGGCCAAGCGCTCCAGGTCTTCCAGGTTGTCGGTCAACACCTCTTGCAAGGCTTCGGCACTGCGCGGGTGTAACAAGGCCACCTGGGTCGCGCCAATCAGGGTGGCCAGGGGGGATCGCAACTCATGCGCCACATTGGCGTTGAAAGTTTCAAGCTGCCGGAAAGCCGCTTCCATACGATCCAGGGCCGCATTAAAAGACTGCACCAGAGGGTAAAGCTCCGTGGGTTGGGGCGGCAAGTCCAGACGCTGTGCCAGCCGATCAGGCCCCAGCGTGCGGGCGGCATCCGACAACTCGCGCAAAGGGCGCAGTGCCCAGCGCGCCAGTGCCCAGCCCAGCAGCGCCGTGGCCAGGCCACCGCAGACCACCACCGCGGTCACCAGCCAGGCAAAGTCGCTCAAGGTGGCTTGCGCTCGCGCACCATCACTGCCAACCATCACCAGCACCTGGTCTCCCGGTGGCAGGCCCTTCACAGCATGCCCCAATACCTGGAGGTACTCGCCGGATTCCGCTCCCATGGGCTGAACACCCGCTGCGTCAAAGCGCAGCCTTTGCCAGCCCCTTGTCTGAGAAGCCGTCTGTGCAACGGCGCGCATGGTGTCGTTGCCAGTGCTACAGGCTTTTCCTTGTGCCTCCTGGCAAAAAACCCAGTAATAGGTGGAGCGATCCGAGTGGTGCAGCGTGTTCAGATGCTCTTCAATGCTGTGCCACTGGTCACTCACGCGGCCACCAGCGCGGGTGCGTGCCACCATTTGCATCACCACTTCAAGTTTGGTGCGCTGCACATGCTGGCGTTCGTGTTGCAGGGATTTGTCCAGGAAAAACAGCAACGCCGCACCACAGATGCCAAACACCAGCAGCGCAAAAAATGCAAACAACCAAGCCAGTTGGCCAGCAATGGACAGACGTTGGTGAAGCTTCATACGGGGTTGCCCTCACGCCACTCCAGCACATACCCCATGCCACGCACGGTGTGCAGCAGTTTGTCGGCAAAGTCCTCATCCATCTTGCTGCGCAGGCGTTTGATGGCGGCCTCCACCACGTTCAGGTCGCAATCAAAGTGAATGCCCCAGACCAGCTCGGCCAGTGCGGTTTTGGACAGCACCTGCCCCTTGCGCCGCATCAGCGTGGTTAGCAACTGGAACTCTTTGGCCGTCAGGTGGATGCGTTTGCCAGCGCGGGTGACCTGTTGCGCCACCGGGTCCAACACCAGATCGGCCACGTTGAGCTTGCCGTCGTCCAGCGGCGCGCTGCGGCGCACCAGGGCATGCAAACGCGCCAGCAGTTCAACAAATGAAAACGGTTTAACCAGGTAATCGTCCGCCCCGGCTTGTAGGCCACGCACACGGTCTGCCACACTGTCGCGGGCGGTGAGCATGATGACCGGCGTGCGGTGCGTGGTGCGCAGGGCCTGTACCAGATCCACACCATCCAGCCCAGGCAACATGCCATCAAGCACGATCACGTCATAGTCTTCGGTACGGGCCAGGTGCAAGCCGTCAATGCCGTTTTCGGCGGTGTCCACGGTGCAGCCACTTTCCTGCAGGCCTTTTTGCAAATAGCTCAAGGCCCGGCGGTCGTCTTCAACAATGAGGAGTTTCATAACGCCGATTGTTCCAGAGCCCTGGCAGGTGTTGGCTGACAAAGCTGTCAGCAAGCGGTCTGCATTCTGTCAGTGGGTGCGGCCGATACTTGCTTGCACACGCTTTCTATAAGTAACACCATGAAACACATTCAACGCTTTTACCTGGGGCTGATCGTCACATTCACCTTGCTCTGGCTGTGGGCCGACTCGGCCTGGCTCGGTAGCAGCAACTACTTTGTCTGGCGCACGGCCTTCACCAACTGGACCGGGCTGCTGGGGATGGTGGCGATGAGTGTGGGCATGATCCTGTCGGTACGCCCAATTCGCGTAGAGCCACACCTGGGCGGCCTGGACAAGATGTACCGCCTGCACAAGTGGCTGGGCATTACCGGCCTGGTTTTGTCCGTTTCCCACTGGGCGCTGGCCAAATCACCGCGTTATCTGATTGACCTGGGCTGGATCGAGCGCCCAGGGCCACGCGTGCGTGGCCCGCTGCCAGAAGGCCTGGAGGGCCTCTTTTTAAGCCAGCGCAAGTTGGCCGAGACCCTGGGCGAATACGCGTTTTACGTGTTGTGCGCCCTGCTGCTGCTGGCACTGATCAAGCGCTTTCCGTACAAACATTTCTTCAAAACCCACCGCTGGATGGCCGTGGTGTACCTGGTGCTGGTGGTACATGCCGTGGTGTTGATGAAGTTCAGCTTCTGGAACCAGGGCGTGGGCCCGCTGAGCGCCGTGCTGATGGTGCTGGGCAGTGCGGCGGCGGTGGTATCGCTGCTGCGCCGGGTTGGCATCCACCGCCGTGCAGTGGGCGTGATTGAGGCGTTGGAGCACCACCCCGAGAGCGGCGTGCTGCGCGTGGATGTACGCCTGCAAGACCGTTGGGACGGGCACGATGCTGGGCAATTCGCCTTCGTCACTTTTGACGACGCAGAAGGCCAGCACCCGTTCACCATCTCATCGGCCTGGCACAACGACGGCCATCTGTTTTTCCTGATAAAGGAAGGTGGCGACTACACCAGCACGCTACCGTCCAAACTGAAGGTGGGGGAGCTGTGTACAGTGGAAGGCCCCTATGGCCGCTTTGTCTTCAACAGCGACGTGCCGCGCCAGATCTGGGTGGCCGGGGGCATTGGCATCACCCCCTTTATTGCCCGTATGCAGGCCCTGGCCAAGCAAGGCCATGACCAGCCCGTAGACCTGTTTTGGTCCGTGCGCGTGCTGGAAGATGAAGCCTTGCGCCGGGTACAAGCCAATGCAGACAAGGCCCAGGTGCGCTTGCATATCATCCGCGACGGCCAAAACGACCCGCTGACCGCGCAACGCATCACCACGTTGGTGCCGTCATGGGCTCAGGGTGATGTCTGGTTCTGCGGCCCCGCTGGGTTTGGATCGGCCTTGCGCGAAGGCTTTGGCCGCCTGGGGCTTGGTAGCGAACACTTCCACCAGGAACTGTTCCAAATGCGTTAAAGGAAATTTTTACTACAAAATAAATAGCTACTTGCGCTTGTATAACAAGCGCTACAGGCTAATTTGTATTTTAAAAATCACCTTATCCACTGGCGGACTGTGGCTGTGGAGGTGGAGGTGGATCACTCATGAACATCCAACAAAATATCCAGATGAATCACAATCCAACACATGAGCCCGTTCGATGAATCAACCCTATGACAAAGTTCAACTACGCCGACCTTGACGGCCACCTGCTGCAACTCCTGGTGGCGGTGGTAGAGGTCGGCTCCATCACCGGAGCCGCCCAGCGCCTGGGCGTGACGCAATCGGCGGTGAGCCATTTGCTGGACAAGTTACGTGCCATCACCGGTGATGCGCTGTTTGTCAAATCCGGCCGGGGCATTGTGGCCACCGTTCATGCCGAGCAGCTGGCTGTCAAAGCCCGCGAACTGTTGGCCGCCATGGAAGGTTTTGCCATGTCGGGCGCGTTTGACCCGGCGCGCTGGCGCGGCACTTTCACCATTGCCGCCAACGACTTTCAGCGTGACGTTTTGCTGCCGCCGCTGATGGCTCAATTACGCAAACAAGCGCCGGGCGTGACGCTGCGGGTTATTCCGTCCAACATCCCCAGCCTGGAGATGCTGCGCCAGGAACACTGCCAACTGGTTATCAGCCCGCGCCCACCCGATGGGGGTGACGTGATGCAAAAACGTCTGTTTGAAGACAGCTACCGTGTGTTTTACGACCCCAGCCAGCGTGACGCGCCGCAAAGCCTGGCCGACTACCTGGCCGCCGAGCACATCACCGTGGTGTACGAGCCCAAGCGCGCACTCGACCTGGATCAATGGCTGGCCGGGCGCGGCGTGCAGCGCCAGTTCAAGGTCATGGTGCCCGGCATGGCCGCCCTGCCCGCCTTTGTGCGCGGCAGCCAGCTACTGGCCACGGCCCCTGGCTTATTGCAGCAGCACCTGTTCAAAGACCTGGCCAGCGCGCCCGTGCCGCTGGACTGCCCGACGATGCCGATGTACATGATGTGGCACAGACGCTACCAAAACGATCCGGCTCACCAGTGGATACGCGAGGGCTTGGATCAGGTAGCGCACAAGGTTCAGACCAGCCTCGGCTAAGGGCCTCGGGGCCGAGGCCAACTTCAGCCGACGCAAAACTCCACCGTACCCAGTCCCATCCTCATGGGATCATCGGAAGGGAGGGCTTTGGATCGGTTTCTATCGACGCTGATCCAAAGACATCCTATCCCCAGGCTAAAAACCGAAATGGCAATGAATTCGTCACGCGAGAAACCGCCCGCAACCGCATCCAGCTCTGCATCGCTCAGTACCTGGTCAGCCAGGGTATTGCGGCTTTCAGCAAAATGCTGGACAAGTTCGGCCTGCGTCACAGTGATACCGTGTTGGGCGGCGGCCTCAGCCACGATGGCGGCAGCTTGCTGAGTATCCACAATGCCTTTCAACTTGATTTGTAAACCTTGGTCATTCGTCATGACTTGTTGCAGTTGGGAAAGCGTGGTCACGGATAAAGTCATATAGATTTCCTTGAGAAGGTAAAAAATGGGCTTACCCGGCGTGAGTAACAAGTGCCGCCAATTGGTTCCCAACCTTGTGCCAATACCCCGCAGGGTGACCCTTCTCAATCCTGTTCACCATGCGCTGCCCGGTAACTTTGCGGGCTCACCCCCATGCGGCGTTTGAAGAAGCGCGAGAAATACGCCGGGTCGTCAAACCCCAGCTCAGCAGCCAGCCGCGCAGCCGGGGCGGCAATGTAGATCAGCCTGCGGCAGGCCTCGCGCGTGAGCCGTTCATGAATCAGCTCCAGGGCACTGATGCCACGCTCCGAACGCACCAGGCGATTGAGCCTTGGTATGGACAAACCCAGCCGCGAGGCGTAACGCTCCAGTGGCCAATGCTCAAGAAAATTTTGCTCCACCAGCAGTACAAAACGTGTGAAAAGTGCCTGATGGTTCTGCCCGCGTGGGCCTTGCGCCAACTGCCCCTGGGCACTTGATTGAGACAAGCGCCACACCACGGCCCGAGCCAACCACACCGTCACCGGTGCTCCGGCAGCGTCTGGCATCTTGAACTCAGCCAGCAAGCTGCGAAACAAATCACTCAGACGCTGGCTGGTGCTGTCCTCAGACATCAGCCGAACCACGCTGGGCAACAGGAACAAAGCCCGAAAAGCCTCCCCCACCGCCTGAAACTCGCCTTCGAGCAAAAAGCGTGCACTCAGCGTCAACACCGCACCGTCGGTGTTTGGCGCAAAACGAAAGCCGTGCACCACACCGGGTGGCACGACCAAGGCTACCGGTGCCTCAACCGTTTCGCGGTGTTCGTCAAGCAGCACTTGTGCTGACCCCTGATGCAACCAGACCACCTGGTACAGGCCGTGATGCACATGGGGTTCAATCTCCCACTGGTAGCGCGCACTGCGCGACTCCACATCCTCCACATGCAACAAATCCTGCCCAGCCACAGCGGTTTCGCCATACAAGGCAAATTGGGGAATGGCACTGGCCAGGCGGGTAGATGCTGATCGTGAGGCAATTTTTGTCATAGATCAATTTTGAACGAAAAGTACCAGCAATGGCACGCCTTTTTACAGTGTGATTCAGGCCGCCAGCCCCTAAAGTTACGACGCGAACAACAACCACACAGGAGACATTGCATGTTCAGTTTTGACCCCTATTCGCCAGCCGTAGACGCGGACCCGTTCCCGTACTACAAACATCTGCGTGATGAAGCGCCCTGCTTCTGGAGCCCCGAGGCCCAGATGTGGGTGCTGACGCGCTACACCGATATCGTGTCCGCCGGGCAGGATTGGCAAACCTATTCCAGCGCCAGCGGCAACCTGATGACCGAACTGCCTGGCCGCGCCGGTGCCACGCTGGGCAGCTCAGATCCACCGAAACATGATCGCCTGCGTGGTCTGATTCAGCACGCGTTCATGAAGCGCAACCTGATGGCGCTGGAAGAACCCATCCGCGACATCGCCAAACAAGTGTTTGGTCAGCTCCAAGGAGTGAAGCAATTTGACTTCAAGGAAGTGTCCTCACAGTTCACCGTGAAGGTGCTGATGGCGGCCTTGGGCCTGCCCATGGGTGATGAGGCCATCGTGCCCGAATCCGAAGTGCGCGACAACGCCGTGCTGATGGTGCAAAGTGATGCCCGTACCCGCGCCAAAGGCCCTGAGCACATTGCCGCCTACAACTGGATGCAGGAATACGCCGCCAAGGTGATCGCCACCCGGCGGGCCGAACCCCGCAATGACCTGATCAGCAACTTTGCGCTGGCCGAAATTGACGGCGACCGCCTGGACGACCGTGAGGTACTGCTGACCACCACCACGCTGATCATGGCAGGAGTGGAATCGCTGGGCGGCTTCATGATGATGTTTGCCTACAACATGGCCACCTTTGACGAAGCTAGAGCCGCCGTGGTGGCCAACCCCGAGTTGCTGCCCGACGCGATTGAAGAAAGCCTGCGTTTCAACACCTCGGCCCAGCGCTTCCGCCGCCGTTTGATGAAAGACGTGACCTTGCATGGCCAAACCATGAAGGAAGGCGACTTTGTCTGCCTGGCCTATGGCTCCGGCAACCGCGACGAGCGCCAGTACCCCAACCCCGATGTGTACGACATCAGTCGCAAACCACGCGGTCACCTGGGTTTTGGTGGCGGCTTGCATGCCTGCCTGGGCACGGCGATTGCCCGCATTGCCGTGAAGATTGCGTTTGACGAATTCCACAAAGTGGTGCCGAACTACCACCGCGTCGCCGACCAATTGCCGTGGATGCCATCAAGCACGTTCCGCAGCCCCCTGGTGCTGGAATTGGCCGTTTCGTAATCTACGCAGACCACCCACCACGCGCCGCCCTGATCAGGCGGCGCTTTTTAACTTTCAAGAGACCTCTTTCATGGCCAATATCACCTACATCGAAGCATCAGGACAAAGCACCACAGTCAGCCTGAATGACGGCTGGAGCCTGATGCAAGGGGCTACCGCCAACGGCATCGACGGAATTCTGGGCGAATGCGGTGGCTCCTGCGCCTGCGCCACCTGCCACTGCTACGTAGACGAAGCCCGCCTGGGCGACCTGCCCGCCGCCTCTGAAGGCGAACTCGATATGCTGGAAAATGTGGCCGCCGAGCGCCGCCCCAACAGCCGCCTGGCCTGCCAGATCAAAGCCAGCGCCGCGCTGGAAGGCCTGATCATCCACCTGCCAGCCACCCAGGAATAAACCATGAGCGCAGCCATCGTCATCATCGGTGCCGGACAAGCTGGCGTGCAAACCGCCGAGGCCTTACGCACAGGCGGCTTTGCGGGCAGCATCACCCTGCTGGGCAACGAGGCCTACGGCCCCTACCATCGCCCGCCGCTGTCCAAAGCCTGGCTGGCCGGTGAGATGGACAGCGCCCAACTCGTCATGCGTGCGCCCGAGATGCTGGCACGCAAAGCCATCGAGCTGCGCACCAACGTCACCGTCAGCGCCATTGACCGCACTGCAAAACTGGTCACCCTGAGTGATGGCAGCAGCCTGCCCTACACCGGCCTGGTGCTGGCCACCGGCTCCACGCCACGCCGCCTGCCGCTGCCCGGTGGTGATGCCCAAGGCGTGTTTGCGCTGCGCTCGCGCGATGATGCCAGCGCCATTGCCGAGCGCATGGCGGTGTGCATCGAAAAACAATTACCCGTCATCGTCATCGGCGGTGGCTTCATCGGGCTGGAAGTGGCTGCCACCGCACGCAAAAAAGGCCTGAGCACCACCGTGCTGGAAGCCGCCCCGCGCCTGCTCGGCCGCGTGCTGGCCCCGGTGCTGTCCGACTGGTATGCCAACCTGCACCGCAGCCACGGCGCAGCGCTGGTATTGGATGCACGCATCGCCGCCATTGAGACCGACGCGCAAAACACCGTCACCGGCGTGCGCATGGCCGACGGCCAGGTCTACCCCGCAGGCCTGGTGGTGGTCGGCATCGGCGTGGCCGCCAACGACCAACTGGCCCAAGCTGCTGGCCTGGAATGTGATCGCGGCATCGTCGTCGATGCCTGTGGCCACACCAGCGACCCGGCGATCGTGGCCGCAGGCGACTGCACCGCCCGCCGCCTGCCAGACGGCAGCCTGCTGCGCCTGGAGTCGGTACAAAACGCCACCGAGCAAGGCAAATCCGCCGCCGCCGCCCTGCTTGGCCTGGAAAAACCCTTCACCGCCACACCCTGGTTCTGGAGCGACCAGTACGACAAGAAGCTGCAAATGGCAGGCTTGTCGATGGGCGCTGACCAATGGGCGGTGCGCGGCGATATGGCGGCTGGCTCGTTCAGCGTCTACCACTTCAAAGGCGAGCGCCTGCTGGCTGTGGACAGTGTGAACGCCAGCAAAGACCACCTGCTGGCGCGCAAGCTGCTGGATGCAGGGGTGTCACCTACGGTGGCGCAGGCGGGGGATTTGGGGGTTGAGTTGGCGGGGTTATTGGTCAAGTGAGGCTGGGGCAAGGGCTGTGGAGTGCGTTTGGCATTCACAGCTTTTTTTGATATAGATATCAGCCTATAGCCCTTATAGAATATGCGTAAGCAGCTATTTACTTAATAGCGTTTTGATGCCATAACGCCGCGCTCCTGCAACCCAAAATTCCATACGCAGCTTCACTGTAACGCTGGCAGAGATTGGGCCAATGGACTAATCTCTGGTGGTGATGTGTTGGTTTTCTATGCTTGCTGAGGATCAACGAACTGTAGGTCTGTTGCTGATGTAATCCGCAGTGGCGGCTTGACCAAGCGCTCAGATAAATATGCAACCAATCTCAGGTGACACTTCCGGTGTGGCACTTCCTATGCCAGAATCGTCGGCGGCTTGAGCTTGTACGGAGTATGCATGGCAATCAACACTATCAACAATAAACCGACTAACGAACAGGCCGAAGAAGTCCTTGATGGATACGAACCCCCTGCTCCTGGCGGCTGGGAGGGTTATCCGCTGGACGAGTTGGCAATCCGGGATGAACGCCGGACAACATCAGATGTTGTCCGGCGTATTAAGAATGATCGATTCGTCCTCGATCCGGATTTCCAGCGAGGGTTCGTTTGGGATAAAGACAAGCAAAGTCGACTAATCGAATCGATTCTTCTACGTATTCCTTTGCCTGTTTTCTATGTGGCGGAAGACAAAGATGGGCGGCTGATCGTGGTGGATGGGCGGCAGCGCCTCACCACGTTATTGCATTTTCTCAACAACAAGCTTGCTCTCCAACTCAAAGACAGACCAGAACTGGACGGTAAACGCTTCGATGGCTTGGACGTGCGCTTACAGAATCGGGTGGAAGATTGCCAGCTACTTTTTTACATCATTGATCGATCAGTGCCTGAGCAAGCACGACTAGACATTTTTGAACGAGTCAACGGCGGCGAGGTGTTGAGCCGCCAGCAGATGCGCAACGCCCTGTACAACGGTCCAGCAACCACGTTCCTTCGCGAAGAGGCCGAAACAGCACTATTCCGTGCGGCTACGGGCGGCAGTCTCAATGCAGGCAAGATGCAAGATCGAGAAATGATTAATCGGTTCTGTTCTTTCCGGCTGCTGGATCTGGATGTCTACAGAGGTGATATGGACGAGTGGCTTGCCAAGGGCTTGGAATTCATGAACAAAGCCAGTTCGGAGGAATTGGACAAGTTACGTAGCCGATTCCGACGAGCAATGACGAACAACCATGTCGTATTCGACCGTCAAGCATTTAGAAAACACTTAAGTCAAAACCAGAGGCGGAGTGTCCTTAACGCCTCTCTGTTCGACGTAATGAGTACCGGCCTTGCTAGGTATTCCGAATCCAGAGTGCAGGAGAAGGCTGAAGTGCTCAGGCAAAACTTCTTTGAACTTATGGAAAACGATGAGTTCATCAAGGCCATTACCTATGGCCCCAATGGTCCTGGCCAGGTACGTACCCGTTTCCGGATCGCGAACTCTATGTTTAGAGAGGTGTTTGATGCTGCGTGAAATACATCTATCCAGCTTCAAGTGTTTCGACACCTTGGACTTACCCCTGGGGTCACTTACCCTACTGACTGGGGTGAATGGCGGCGGTAAGTCCTCTGTCATGCAGGCCCTAATGCTGTTGTCTCAGACTTTTAGCCAGCAGGAATGGGGGAGCTCCTTGCTGCTCGAAGGCCCCGGTCTGTCCTTGGGCAATGTGGCAGATGTGATCAACCAGGACTCTGCACGTCGTAGTTTGGCTATGGGTATTACCACCGATGAGCAGAAGGTGAAGTGGTTGTTTAAGGCCGAGGATCGGCGGGCACTATCCATCGAATTAGAGCAGGTGGAAGTGAACGGAGCGTTGGTTCCTTTAGGGACCGCCACGCGCTGGCTGATGCCCCCAGACGAAGCAGCTGCCTCGCCTGTCATCGCGGCCCTGCGACACTTGAGTTGGATTACCGCCGAGCGAACTGGTCCCAGAGAATTGCTACCATTGAGGGTGGCTGATGGTCATGCTCGTGTAGGCCATCACGGGGAAATGGCTGCTGGTCTCTTGTATTGGCGTGGCGAGGACGAAGTAAATTCGGCTATGTGTTTGCCCGATACGCCCCCCACGTTGTTCCATCAAGTCCGGGGGTATATGCAACGCTTTTTCCCCGGTTGTGACCTCCGTGTTTCTCCTATAGATGGAGTGAGCGCCATCAGCTTGCGTTTGCGTTCCGACTCCCGCTCTGATTTCCAGCGTCCACAAAACGTAGGCTTTGGCCTCACTCAACTTTTTCCAATCATCGTTGCCTTGTTAGCTGCTCAGGCTGATGATGTGCTGCTCATTGAAAACCCGGAAGTTCATCTCCATCCGCGCGCACAACAAGAGATTGGCATGCTACTAGCGGAAACAGCTGCCAGCGGAGTGCAGGTAATATTGGAAACGCACTCAGACCATGTTCTCAATGGCGTACGACTAGCCGTGAAGCAGAAAAAACTCCCGGCGGCGGACGTTCGCGTCCACTTTTTCTCCCATCGGCCGGGTCAAGCCGCCGCCCCCGAGTCCCCAATGATGGATGATGACGGACGGCTTGATTCATGGCCGGAGGGATTTTTCGACCAATTCGATATCGCCCTTTCTGAATTGATGTAGGACACCCATGGATGTGATTCTCGACGAATCCAGTCTTGCTCCTTGTGATGGCTGGAGTCCCTCCCAGCGCATCCAGACCATGGCATTGACTCTTAAGGCACTAGATCAATTGGGATGCGCACGGGTTTTGCGTTCCGTGCGTACCGCAGCCGACGAGGATATTGGCCAAGGACGCGGATTGCGAGGATGGTGCTTCGACAAGGAAACCAATCGCGATGCGGGAATGTTCATTGCCCAGCGCCTGGGTAAACAGCCGTTCATCGATGGAGCAGACGGGCTGTTCGCTGCGGTTGAAGGCGAGCGCGCCATAGAAGGTAGCGTACGCGGCGTTACGGTCGTTGGCCTGGCATTCGCCGCGATAACCGGCAATGCCAGCGTAGCTCTCGGAAGCACAGAGTTGCCTCGCTGTGAGTCTGTCGAAGTCGATCTCACTACGCTTGATGTTGAAGAAAATATTCAAGAGGTAGTCCAAGTCTGCTGTGTGGTGACCGAAGATGATGTTCTCGGGCAAAGTGGACCAATCAAGCTGGGCATCGAGGGTTCAGTAGTTGACGGCCACCAGTTGCTTGCGCGCGCCTGTGAACTATTTCCTCGGCTGCACTTCGGCCCTAGGGCTGTGGAGCAGATTGGTGCGCTTACAGGAAGCGAACCAGTATTCCACCAATTATTCCGTCATCTTCGAGCTTTGGACCAGGGCGCAGCATCATGGCCGCCTGATACACCATATTCCCCGGCTGGAGCAATCACATGGAGCCGAGAGTCCAATGCTACGCTTAATCATGGGAACCATGGTCCTCTGCGCGATTTTTCCATGCCCAATGGCTTCATACCACGTCGCTGGAGCGACCATACCAAGCTAAGTGGTGGCACTGGTTTCCGACTCTATTTCCACCCTGAAAGGACAGAGGAAATGGCCGTGGTGTTGATTGGGTATTTCGGAGGCCACCTGCCAACCGTCCGATTTGGCAGTTAGTTGCTGTAATAGTCCGGCAACATACATCACCCCTCCTCTGGTGCTGGTAAAGCCAGTCGTGTAATTGCCATCTCAAACAACCGATTTGCTCGTGTAGCCTGTCATGCCGGTTTCGGTGCAACCCCACCATTTGAATGGCTGGGATGCCAAATGAATAGCCGACTGGTGGTCTGATTTCCAATACTGAGTTTGATGAAATCAGTACCACATTGCCAACCTCCCAGCCTATATTTAGACGACTGTTTTAGAGGAGACCGGAGAACGCGAACCACGCCGCCCGCCTGATACCGCATAACCCGATTTCAGACCGATGTCTTGAATGTTTTAGGCCAGTAGTACTTATGCAATATGCGCAAGCAGCTACTTAAACAATAGCATCCAAACTCCTAAAAATCACTTCCCCGCCCCAGTCACGAGAGCCTGAAATCTGCCAGCAAGCTGATTTGTCCCTCATGCCGGGCTTTGTTGTAGTAGCACTCATCGGCAGTGACCAGCACAGCGCCAGGGGTGTGCAGTGCCACAGCGTGGTACAGCGTGTCAAACAGGTGGTGCTGATAGCGCAGGGCCAAGTCAAGGGCGGTGGCATAGGTTTCTGGACTGGACAGGGTGCGGTGGCTGATGTCCAAAAAGTCCAACAAGTCGTCCTGCGCGTTGGACGGTAGAAGTGAATTGGCCTGAGCAGAGCCCCAAATAGAACTTGGCGATCAGGCCGCCATTCGATACGGCATGCCCCCTGTCCAATGCTGGTGAATGTAGCCATTGTTGAGCAAAAGACTTGTTACCGTCTGCTCGCTGATGTTGAACTCGGTGGAGGCTTCTTCGATGGCATATGAAGAAAAATCACTGCCCAAGAAGGATGTCAATGCATCGATGGGGCAAAGAAACTCAGCGGCAAAAGCGCGCTGGTACTTCTGACGGGAAGTCGCCAGGTCGGTTGATGCAAGCCAGCGCGCTTCGCAAGTTGAGGGACGCAGGTACTCGCCCAAGAAGCGTGCCAACTCGAAGCGTTTCCCGGCAGGGCTGTGCCTGCGCGGAACGAACTTCAATTGGTGATCATTCATCGGCATCGCAACCGCGACTGGCGACCGTCCTGCTGGCGCGGACCAATTGGCAACGGCTTCACTGCTCATGCCAAGCAGGTCATGCAGACTGCGGTCAGAAACTGGGGCACTGACATTGCCCATATTGTGACGAAGCGCACGAGCGTCATGAATCGCGCGCTCCCAGGGTGCCCCATGGTCCAGGTGATCAATGCTGTCAGGCGATATCTCGGGAGTACCAAGAATTCCGTCAGCGCTGGCCAGCCGCCCAATGACTGCCAAATCTGGGGTTGCTCCCGACGCGGAAATCGCCGGTGCCAGTTCTGACAGCGCCACATCTCCGACCTGGCTCTCCCACTGCAGGGCGGCGTTCAGCGCTTGTTCCGGGCACTCTTCAGGGTCGAATCCCAATTCGGCTTCCAGCTTCCTTCGGCGAACCGCCTCGGGATCTGCGAGATCTTCCTGCACGATGGCCCACAAGTGCGCCAGACTCGACCCAGCGAGCTGCTTGGCATCCAAACGTGCCAGCACGCTGTGCATAAAGCGCTCGACGCTCTGCTGAAAGCCAGCCAACGTGATGAGTTTCGGCGTCTCCAGCGCTTGCAGGTACTGAACCGACTGGTCTGGCGTTGTCGACGCCCCGGCCCAGACGTGAATCGCCTCACCATCGGGGACAAAGATGACGCGCGGCCAGACGAAGCCATGATTGGCTGCACCGAGTTCATGAACCATGCGCCAGTCGTTGCCAGGCTGCTGCGGTGGCAGAGGCTCATGATTGAGACGCCACCATGAACTCGCAAACCACATAGCTAGCGGGTAAGCAGACACGAAGACATTGTCACGCACGGTTTCCGCCCAGATATCCTGGTTCCGGGTTAGGCTGATGTTGTCAACAGACATGTCGATCAGGGCGGCTGTGGCTGTGACTTCCGGCTCTCCCGATGCCGCTGCCATCCACTTCGCGTTGATGCGCAACTCAGCCATTGATGAGCTCCCAACGACGAATCACTTCCTGCGACAGCGGGTCAGTTTCGGGCATGGGGTAGCCGTGGTAAGTCCCCAAATCGGGGTTTTCAAGCTGCGCCTCCATGGCAAAGCCGTTGTCAGTGACTGACCAGACGTTCCTCGGCCAGTCTCCTGCCATCCGCTCGCTCACAAGGCCCTTGCGCAGCCCCGCGCGCAGCAAATTTTCTGCTTCGTCACGTTTAAAAATCTTAGCGATATCACACAGCGATTTCCCTTGCCGTGGATCGGAAGGCGGCGTGAGTCCAAAGTCGCCGGGGTTCTTCTTGTGCTCTGGGTTGCCGCCATAGCGAGCACGATTGGCTAACTTCCCAAGCTCGTCCTCGCGAGCTTCCGCTTGAGCTGGCGTAAGTAGTTTTCGTTTGGGATTGAATTGGGCGTAGCGACGTTTCATGGTGTGGAGGGCGAATAATCGCCGGTTCACAGTTTACCTGCTAGCCCAATGGTACTTGCCGAACGCCCACTGTGTAGCGGTAAAGTCAGACCCCAGGTCACTCCCATGGGATCTCAGTCGTCTATGGGTCTTCAGAAGCCCATCGCATCAAGATTTGTGGAAGGCCGGTTGTGGGTTTTTCGGACGCTCACCGCCTTGAATCTGCGTAATAAATCAGCCTATAGACCATGAAAATTCAGCGCAAGCAGCTATTCAAAGGCAGCGCTCCTACTGCCAGAAATGCCATCATTGATGGTCAAACAACTGTCAAAGGTCATTCACTCATGCAGAAACTTATAGCGTCATCAAGAGGTGTAACCCTCTGGACCCAATCATTTGGGAGGCCTGAAAACCCCTCGGTCTTGTTGGTCATGGGGGCGATGAACCAGGGGATTTTCTGGCCGGATGAATTCTGCGAAGGGCTGGTTGCGGCGGGCTTTTACGTGGTGCGTTATGACCACCGTGACACGGGGAAATCGTCAAGAATTGATTTTCAAACCAACCCCTATGACCTCCATTCGTTGACAGATGACGCGGTTGATGTGATTCGCAGCTACGGGCTGGGTCGGCCTACGGTGATTGGTCTATCCATGGGCGGTTACATCGCGCAACTGCTGGCGACAAGCTATCCTGATGTTCTGGGCGGCATGGTGCTGATTTCATCAACAGCCGACCATCGGCCCTACATGGCGGCCACGATGGGCAAGAGCACCGCGGGCTTTTCACTTCCCGGCCCTGAACAAAGCTACCTGGACTGCGTGATGGCAGCCAGTGTGAACCCACCGCAAACGCTGAGCAGCATCTTGCAGAGTATGAGCGAGGGCTGGAGGGTGACCTATGGCGGGCCGCGCCCCTACCCCAAGGTGCAAGTGGAGCGTGCCTTGCACCTTGCGCTGCAACGCGCTCCTGACATCGCAGCCGCTTTTCACCATGGCTTGGCGGTTGCCGCTTCACCCGACCGTTTGCAACTGATAACCCGCATTGCTGTACCCACGTTGGTTGTCCATGGACGATACGACCCGTTGCTGCCACTCGCGCACGGGCAATATCTGGCATCGAACATCAAAAACGCTCAGTTTGAAGTCCTTGAGATGGGGCATTCCTTCATGTGGTCATGGGATAGTGAAATCCTCATGCGTGTGCTGAAGTTCATGCGGTCCAAGTGATTTTTGCAGTCATAACCGATGACGGCTTTCAGGCTTAGATGCCTATCACATCAAGATTCGTTGAAGGTAGTTGCTTTACGCGTGTAGCCCCCTATTCAATGGTTGCCAGTAGCTACTCGCCAAACAGTAGCCTTTTGTATTGCCTCACAACGCTCTACGACCTAGCGAGTCATCCAACTTTGGGGCATCACACGGGGTCACGATGTGATGATTACCGCGTGCTTGCCATTGATGCTGCGCAAGCACAGTCGTGATCAGCTATTCCCTTGGGTATCCCAATGAAATATCGACCATGCACAATGCGCCGCATGAGCAAACGTCCGCAATCCTTGGGCGAGGAAATCGCCAACAGTGTGAGTCATGGTCTGGCTTGCATTGCCGCTGTGGTCAGCGTGCCTTATCTGGTGGCATCGGCCAGCCACCAGAATTCAGCCAGTTTTGTTGGTACCCTTGTCTTCGCCGCAACCATGGTGTTGTTGTACTTGGCATCAACGCTGTACCACGCCATGCCAGAAGGACGTACCAAACGTGTTTTCTGCAAGATTGACCATGGTGCCATCTACCTCTTTATTGCGGGCACCTACACACCGTTTGCCCTGGGGGCCCTCCATGGTGCCTGGGGGTGGAGCCTTTTCGCCGTGGTGTGGTCACTGGCGGCCATTGGTGTCACGCTGAAGGCCTTTGACCGGCTGTCGCACCCGTGGCTGTCCACGGGGCTATACCTTGCCATGGGTTGGCTGGTGGTTGTGGCAGCGGTACCGTTGCTTGAGCGTGTGCCCCTGCAAGGTGTGATGTGGCTGGTGGCTGGCGGGCTGGCGTACACGGTAGGCGTGATTTTCTTCGTACTCGACTCGCGCATTCGCTACTCGCATACCGTCTGGCACGGCTTTGTGGCCATGGGCACCATGTGCCACTTTGTTGCCGTGCAAAGTTACGCCGCTTGACGAAACGCACCACCAAAAACCACCCAGCGAACCCGCCGTGCCACGGCGGCGCACGCAGAAGACACGGCTACTTCATCTTCGACGGCAAGCGAATCACCTCACCCGCCACCATGAACACCCCGCGCCCCCGGTGGTGCAGCGTCTGGGGGTTCTTGCAGGCCGGGTCCAGCCAGGCCTTGAACACTTCCAGAACAAAAAAGTTGTAGCGATTCACCAAGCGCGTGTCCACTACTCGGCAAGCCAGGTTGGCATAACACTGGGCAATCAGCGGAACCTCCATGTCATCGGCTTTCACGGGTGTCAGGCCAAAGGCTTCAAATTTATCCACCTGGTCGCCGTGCGTGTTGCCACAGCCCACCACCTGTGCCGCCAGCTCGGCGGTGGGCACGTTGAGCACACATTGGCGTGTGGCTGTCAGGGCTTTGAAGCTGAAGTCGTTGCCGCTGACGACGCAGCCCACCAGCGGTGGCTCGAACTCGATCATGGTGTGCCATGACAGAGGCATGACGTTGACTTTGCCTTTGTGTGCGGTCGTCATCAGCACCACCGGCCCCGGCTCCAGAATGCCGTAAACCTTGGACAGGGGGTAAGAGCGCTTGGTCATGTGGGAGCCTCCATACAAGTGATTCTGCGCCAATTCGGAGAGAGCGTGAGATCGAAAAGGACGTGATCAGCTTTGTTTTTTGAATTTATCAGCCAGTTGAAACGATGAACGCCCATGCTTGAAAACGGGAATCGCGCATTGAGTTCCAGCTAGGAAATTAATATTTTCAATTTTCTTAATCTGTCATAACTTTCACGAAATTTTGTGGGGAACTTTTCAAATCATCGTCCATAGAATCCGGTGTCACTTTGCCCAACGAAGGAAAAATCATGTTGCGAAGAGTTCAATTTGGTTCACATTGGCTATGGGTTTTCGCCTGTCTTTTTGCATTGGTTTTTGCAGGATCAGCATTTGCAGCTGGCACTCCTGCCAAGAAAGTCAGCCTGGACAAGAGTCAAGCGGTACCTGATCGCATGAATAAAAAGTCTGCAGCCGAGGCAGCCATTGGCAAAAACTGCCTTTCCTGTCATGACAAAGAGAATGACGCAGGTACCTACGGCGAATGGAAAAAAAGCACTCACGCATCGAGAAATGTCGATTGTTATGACTGCCACAAAGCCAAAGAGGGTGAAAAGGCCGCCTTCAAACACGAAGGTGCCTTCATTCAAGTGGTTGTGACACCCCGTACCTGTGCCAATTGCCACGAAGCCGAGGTGGCACAGCAGCAACGCTCTCACCATGCCAAAGCTGGCAACATCCTGGCTTCTCTGGACAATTTACTGGGCGAAGTCATCGGTGGGCCTGCTGCGGTGAACGCTGGCTGCCTCCAGTGCCACGGCAGTACGGTGGCCCTGAATGAAAAAGGGCGCCCCACTCCACAAACCTGGCCGAATACGGGCATTGGACGGATCAACCCTGATGGCTCGTTGGGGTCATGCTCCTCCTGCCATGCCCGTCATAACTTTTCAGCGGCTCAGGCACGCACACCAGAAACCTGCGGCAAGTGTCATCTGGGGCCAGACCACCCACAACTGGAAATCTACAACGAATCCAAACACGGCATCCTGTACCGTGCCAACACCAGCAAGATGAACCTGGATTCCAAGAAGTGGGTTGTTGGAGATGACTACACCGCCGCACCAACTTGTGCCACATGCCACATGAGTGCAACAAGGGAACAAAAAGTGACACATGACGTGGGTGAACGTATTTCCTGGACACTGCGGCCTGCGGTTTCAACCAAACTCAATATGATCCGTTTGAGCAATGGTGATGAGTTTGACCAACCCGAAGGTAAGCCACTTCCGCAAATCGGTGACGAAGTCAAAGGTGCCAAAGTCACCCAGATCCTGACGTGGAAACAGCGCCGCGACAAAATGAAAAACGTCTGCAGCACTTGTCACAGTGCCAATACTGTGGCGGGACACTACAAACAGTTTGATGATTTGGTCGAGCTGTACAACGACAAGTACGCCAAACCGATTGCAGCAGTAATGAAGGAGCTTGAAGACAAGGGTTACCTGACCCGCGAACCGATGGATGCCAAGATCAAATGGACATGGTTTGAAATCTGGCACCACGAAGGTCGGCGTGCGCGTCACGGAGCGGCCATGAGCGGGCCTGACTACACCTGGTGGCACGGTATTTACGAGGTCAGCCAGAACACCTACTTCAAGTGGATTCCTGAACTTAAAGAGGTGGTGCGCCAAAAAGACGGCAACGAAAAGTTTGCCGATGAACTTCTGGACAAATATTTCAAGCCAATCGCCGGGCATGACTGGTTCTTTAATGGCATGGGTAAAGATGCCATTGAAAAAGTTCGAAAAGGCTACGAAGAACGATACGGAAAAGGTTCCTTGAAGTGATCCTGGCAAGCAACTGACCCATCAACGGCTCTACTTGATAGAGCCGTTTTTTCACCCCATTCTTCCAAGGACTTCAGCCATCATGCCAATCCATTTACGAGAACGTATTTTCCTGGCTTGCTTCACATGTTTAAGTGCATGTAGCCTTGTTTCAGCGCAAGTTCTTCCCCCTACGGAATTGATCAAAAAAGGCGACTCTCTGTGGGCTATCGGCCAGCTTGATCTGGCTCAAGAAACATTTAAAGAAGCCGTTAAAGCCGATCCCAAGTCTGTAGCGGCCTGGATGAAATTGGGCGGACTCCAACTCTCGCGACAAGAGTTCAAACTCTGTATTGAAACTTATCAGCATGCCATCGGGCTGGATGCAAACAATACCAAGGCTTGGTTAGGTTTGGGCTTTGCATACCTGCACACTGGCAAAGACGATCTTTCCATGGCCGCGTTCAACGAGGCTATCCGCACCGATCCAAGTACCAAGGAAAAACTGGCTTCGGTCATGGCCAAGCTTGGCTCGCCTTAACTTGGTCATGGCCAATTTTGAAGCTGGGCTGTCAGCCGTTGGGCTTGCGAGGCCAAGGACCCGAGAAACAAGTCTGCCCTGCGTTTGGGCTGTATAGGCATCTATTACCCAAGCAGGCCGGTGCAATCTTCTAGCCAAGACACATGGCGAGTGCTACAGTGCGCTGGAACCACCCAAGAAAGCCGCAGGGTACGTGCATGAACATCTCTGACATGACCAACTCGGTCAAAGCCTACGCCATGCTGCGCGGCCAATCTTCCACGGCGACGGCTGCAACCAGTTCATCAACCACCGCCACCGACTCGCTCAGCCAAGCCTTCTCGCAGGCTGACAAGCGGGTTCAGCAGCAGTTGGATGTCACCAGTGCCCAGTTGTCCTCATTTGGCAAACTCAAATCAGCGTTTTCGGATGTGCAGGATGCCGCCAAAGCCCTGAGCGCCCCCAAAGCCGGTGCCACCGATGCCGACATCAGCCAAGCCGCCAGCAACTTTATCAAAGCCTTCAACGCCACCCTGAAAACCACCCAGACCAGCCCGAGCCAAGCCACCTCCGCCCAGGAAATCATTGGCGCACGCCGTGCACAAACCGATTTGCGCCGGGTGCTTGGCAGCGACAGCAGCTTGAGCAACAGCCTCAAAGGTGTCGGCATCACCCAGCAATCAGACGGCAGTTTGAGCCTGGATACCAGCAAATTCCAGTCGGCGATCAAAACCAATGCCGCAGACTTGCGCGCCACCGTTACCAAACTCGGCCAGCAAAGCCAGGCCGTGGCCACCCGCGAACTGGCCGACAACGGCAACCTGGGCAGCGCCCTGAAAACCCTCACCACCCAGTCGAACAGTTTGAAAGCCCGCCAGACCGAGCAACAAGCGGCCCTGGCCTCCCTTCAACAATTCGCCAGCCAACAAAACACCGCTTTCAGCAGCAACAATGGTTTGGCCGCCTACAACAGCATTTACACCAGTTTTAAATAAGAAATTGGCCTGTAGCGCTCATAAAACAAGCGCAAGCAGCTATTTAAATAATAGCATTTATGACGAAAATCAGCATATTCCGGCACACCGTGCCCGGCCTCCCCTGATACTCAGCGTCCGCAAAAACGTTTCTTCTCCCGCCAAAAAAACAAATTAAACAGTTATTTTTTACTGTTTTACAGTAAACTCTTCATCCTTGACGATACTTCCAAGGATGCAACATGGCGACTGCAAGCGGTGATTTTTCTCCGGCTCACGGAGCGGTTTTGGGCAACGCTAAAACCAAGTTGTTCTGGTTGGCGCAGTTGTTGCGGGTGCTGAGCGGCTCTTACGCCGCCTGGGTGCTGGTGCGCATTGTTCAGTGGTGGACCGACTCCGAGCGGGTGCTCAAAAACATGGGCTTGTTCCTGGCGAAGGATCTGTCTGGCCTGCCTGCCAGTGCCCGCCTGCTGGCCATGGCAATGGACTTGGCGGCCTGGCTGTTGCTGCTGGCGGCCGTGGTGTGCTGCTGGAAATCTTTGACATACCTGCTCAAGGAGCACACGTTTTCTCACCCGATGGCGCGGCGGCTCACCTGGGCGGGCTGGCTGGGGGCGCTGTGCCAGGGGCTCACGCTGCTGATCCGCCCGCTGCAAAGTGCACTGATGACGGCCCATTTGCCAGCGACCGAACAGGTCTTCAAATGGGCCTTTTACCCGCAAGACCTGCTCGGCAGCATGCTGTGTGGCGTGATCCTGTGTTTTGCCTACCTGATCACTTGGGCGGTGGACGTTGCCGAAGAAAACCGGGGGTTTGTCTGATGCCGATCATCGTCAACCTGGATGTGATGCTGGCGCGGCGCAAGATGCGCTCGCGCGATCTGGCCGCCGCAGTCGGCATCACCGAACAAAACATTTCGCTGCTGAAATCCGGCAAGGTCAAGGGCGTGCGCTTTGACACGCTGGAACGCATTTGCGCCGTGCTCGACTGCCAGCCCGGCGACATTCTGGAATTTCACTCTGCCCCACCCGCCGCACCATGAGCCTCAAAACCCTCCTCACCCTGCTGTTGACCCTGGCTCTGGCCGCTTGCAGCACCCCCGCCGTTCACCCGAGTTTGCAGGCTACCGCAAGCGGTGCACCAACGCTGCCAGCGCTGATGCCCGTGCGCCAATACGTGGCTGATTGGGACGGCAACGGGCTTTACCAGATTTCACCTGACGGCAAGCAATTGATGTGGATGGCGCGCAAGGGCCTGGGTCCTGGCCTGTTTGTCAAAAACCTGCAGACCGGACAGGTACAAAGCCTGAGCACACGGGCCTACCCGCTGTGGGCGCAAGACAGCCGCCATATTCTGTTGATGGCCGACCACGCGGGGGACGAAAACACCCACATCTTCCAACTCGACAGCGTTGACCTGAGCGCACCGGCCAAAGACCTGACCCCGTTTCCCGGCTCCACCTCGGGCCTGCAAACCCGTATCAAAGACAGCGCCGACTTGCTGATCACCAACAACCGGCGCGACCCCAAGGTGTTTGACCTGTACCACTACACCCACGCCACCGGCAAACTCAAGCTGCTGGCGCAAAACCCGGGTGATGTGGCCATCTGGCTGACCAATGCGCAAGGCCAACTGCTCGGGCGGGTGCGCAAACAAGAGGCCTTGTGGGTTTATGAAAAATACACCCCCGCCGCCGGCCCAAACTGGCAAGCCCTGTTCAGCCTGAGCTACTTTGACACCGTGCACCCGCTTGAGGTGGGGACGGACAACACGTTCGTCTGGGCCTTGTCCAACCGGGGCCGCGACAAGCTGGCGCTGGTCAAAATTGACCTCAGCAGCGGACAAGAAGACGTGGTGTACGCCGACCCCCGTGTGGACATCAGCCAGGCCACCATCAGCCACGCAACCGGTCAACCGCTGTTGCTGACGCTGGACCCCGATTACCAGGAACGCAAGGCTTTCGACCTGCGCCTGCAAGCGGCTTTGCATCGCCTCCAAACCCAACACCCGGGCCATCTGCGCCTGCAGCTCACCAGCATCAGCCGGGACGGCCAGCTGATCACCGCCACCGTCACCACCGAACACGCTGGCCAACACATTTTGCTGAACCTCGGCACTGGCGACATCACCGTGCTGGGTGAATCCTCACGCAGCCGCATGCAAGCCCTCAGCCCGCTGCCGCAGCAAACGCCCTTGGCCTTTCAGAGCCGCGACGGCCTGCCCCTGCACGCCTACCTGACACTGCCCGCCGATGTACCCAGCAAGCACCTGCCCACCGTGCTGTATGTGCACGGCGGCCCCTGGGCGCGGGACATGTGGAACGATGGCGACCCCATGCCCGCCTTTCTGGCCAACCGGGGCTACGCCGTGCTGCAGGTGAACTACCGTGGCTCCAGCGGCTACGGCCGTGCCTTTCAGGAAGCCGCCCAGGGCCAGTTTGCCGCCAAGATGCACGATGACCTGCTGGACGGCCTG
The DNA here is from genome assembly GCF_019973615.1 of Rhodoferax lithotrophicus. Lineage (GTDB taxonomy): Bacteria > Pseudomonadota > Gammaproteobacteria > Burkholderiales > Burkholderiaceae_C > Rhodoferax > Rhodoferax lithotrophicus. The sequence goes on from NZ_AP024238.1 coordinate 2,802,052, forward strand.
GATGAGCTGATCCGCCAAGGCACCACCGACCCGGCCAAGGTGGCCATCATGGGCGCGAGTTACGGCGGTTATGCCAGCCTGGTCGGCATGACATTCACCCCCGAGCGCTTTGCCTGCGGCATCAGCCTGGTGGGCATGTCTGACCTGGCCAGTCTGATTGAGAACGCACCACCGTACTGGGCGCTGACCAAACCCTGGTGGATCCGCTACGTGGGCGACCCGGCCAAGCCCCAAGACCGCGCCAGCATGGACAGCCAATCTCCCCTGTACCGCGCCAAAGATGTGCGCCAGCCGCTATTGATTTTGCATGGCGCGAATGACCCGCGCGTCAAACTTGACCAGTCCACCCGCATGGTGCAGGCGCTGCGCGATGCGGGCAAAGAGGTCGACTTTGTGCTGTTCAAAGGGGCCGGCCACGGCAACCAGAAGTGGAGTGACAACCTGCGCTACTACCGCAAAACCGAAGACTTTCTGGGCCGCTGCCTGGGCGGTCGCAGCAGCGGATTCGATTGGTTTGAGCTGGGCAGCTGGGCGTTTTGAGAGGACTGATGGCGGCGAGCTTGAGACGGGTGTAAGCTAAACCGGTCACTGAAACCGCTTTTTCAGAAATGGAAATCTCATGATCGACCTTGTTTCCTATGCCACATTTATCGCCGCATGCACTGCGCTCATTCTTGTGCCGGGCCCTGCACAAGCCCTGGTATTGGCCAATACCTTGGTAGGCGGGCGCAGTGCCGGTGCACTGACTGCGATTGGACTCAACATCGGCACGCTATTCCATGCCATGGCTGCGGCACTGGGTTTGTCGGCCATGCTGGCCAGTTCTGCGCTGGCATTTGCCGTGGTGAAGTACATCGGAGCCGCCTACCTGGTGTACCTGGGAATTCAGGCATTACGCGCCAAGCCGCAGCCTACCCCGGCTGCAGGCACCGCGCACTTGTCGCCATCACCACTCACTCAAGCCATGCTGTCGGGCATTTTGAACCCCAAAGTGGCCCTCTTCTTCCTGGCTTTCCTGCCCCAGTTTGTAGACCCAGGCCGTGGCTCGGTGATGAGCCAATTCCTCCTTCTAGGGGCCACCATGGCCGTGCTCGACACACTCTATGAACTGGCACTCGTCGCCACGTTTCTCCGCATGCGCAAGCGCCTGTTGAGCAACAGCCGTTTTTTGGCCTGTCAGTCCAAATTGTCAGGCGGCATCCTGATCGCACTCGGATTGCGCCTGGCCATCCAGGAACGCTAATCGCGCTCAAACTGCACCGGTTGATGCACCGGGTTCAGGAAATCTATTTTTCATGTATCAAAATAAGCCTCTAGCCATTGTTTTACCTGCGTAAGCAGCTATCAATAAACCAGCAATTACCCACCACAAACGCCCTGCCCCAGCGTTGTGGCAGGTATGCAGGGCGGTGATTCAAGCCATTTCCAGAGCCGCATGCAGCCCGCCTTTCAAGGCTGCCTGAGCAGGTTTATTCGACCCGGCGGATGGTGACGGGTTTGAAGCCCAGGTCGGCCAGCTTGCCCTTGCGCGCCCGGGCGCTGCGGGCGTTGTTGAGGCTGCGGATTTCCAGGGTTTCGTCGCGCTCTTTGCCACCGCGACCGATGCCGTCAATACGCACGCTGCGGGTGTAGGCGGCGGCTCCGGCCAGGCTGTCTTTGTCTTCCAGATCGAGCAACATCAGGCCACGGCCACCGTTGGCCATGGTTTTGAGTTCGCTGATTTCGAAAGTCAGAATCCGCCCGCCGGTGGAGGCGCAGGCCACATGGGTGGCAGCAGGCACGCCGGTGGCGGCATTGACCACCAGCGAGGGTTGGCACAGGGTTTCGCCTTCGTTGATGGTGACAAAGGCCTTGCCGGCTTTTTGCCGCGAGATCATGTTGGCCACGGTGGCGGTGAAACCATAACCGGCCGAGCTCGACAGCAGCAGCGTGGCTTCCACCGGGCCGGCAAAGTAGGACAGCAGTTGGGTGCCGGCTTCCAGCTCGATCAGGCTGGTGATGGGCTGGCCGTCACCACGGCCGCCGGGCAGCAGCGAGACCGCCACCGAGTAGACCCGGCCATTGGAGCCAAAGGCCAGCAAGGTGTCGACGGTGCGACATTCGTAGGTGGCAAACAGCGCATCACCAGCCTTGAAGGCGTATTGCGGGGCCTCTGCCGCGCCTTGGCGGTCACGGCTGGCCCAGCCTTTTTGCGTGCGCACCCAGCCTTTTTGGCTGACCACCACAGTCACCGGTTCGTCCACCACCTTGATTTCTAGCACGGCTTTTTTCTCGGCCTGGATCAGGGTACGGCGCGCGTCCTGGAAGGTTTTGGCATCACCCTCGATCTCTTTGATCATCAGGCGGCGCAGGCTGCTGGGGTTGGCCAAGATGTCTTCCAGCTTGTGCTGTTCTTCACGCAGACCGGCCAACTCTTGTTCAATCTTGATGGCTTCCAGCCGGGCCAATTGGCGCAGGCGGATTTCCAGAATGTCTTCAGCCTGCCGCTCGGAGAGGTGGAAACGGGCAATCAGCGCGGCTTTGGGCTCGTCGCTTTGGCGGATGATGGCAATCACCTCGTCAATGTTGAGCAGCACCAGCGCCCTGCCCTCCAGGATGTGGATGCGATCGAGCACCTTGCCCAGACGGTGCCGGGTGCGCCGCTCGATGGTGCTTTGCCGGAAGGCAATCCACTCGGTGAACATCTGGCGCAGGGATTTTTGCGTGGGCCGACCATCAAGCCCGATCATGGTCAGGTTGATCGGGCTGGAGGTTTCCAGACTGGTGTGGGCCAGCAGGGTGTTGATCAGCTCTTGCTGGCCAATTTTGCTGGTTTTGGGTTCACACACCAGGCGCACGGCAGCGTCTTTGCTGGACTCGTCGCGCACGCCGTCCAGCACCGACAGCACGGTGGCCTTGAGCTGGTTTTGCTCCAGCGACAGGGCTTTTTTGCCGGCCTTGATTTTCGGGTTGGTGAGTTCCTCGATTTCTTCCAGCACGCGCTGGGTGCTGACACCGGGGGGCAGCTCGGTCACCACCAGTTGCCATTGGCCACGGGCGAGTTCTTCAATCTTCCAGCGAGCGCGGCATTTGAGCGAGCCACGGCCCGTGCGGTAAGCGTCGGCAATGTCGGTGGCGCTGCTGATGATTTGGCCACCGCCGGGGAAGTCCGGGCCGGGTACCAGGGCGTACAGCTCGTCATCGGTCAACTGAGGGGATTTGATCAGAGCGATGCAGGCATCGGCCACTTCGCGCAGGTTGTGGCTGGGGATTTCGGTGGCCAGGCCGACGGCAATGCCGCTGGCCCCGTTGAGCAGGGCAAACGGCAGGCGGGCGGGCAACTGGCTGGGCTCTTCAGTGCTGCCGTCGTAATTGGGCACAAAGTCAACCGTGCCTTCGTCAATTTCATCCAGCAGCAGGCTGGTGATTTTGGCCAAGCGGGCTTCGGTGTAGCGCATGGCGGCAGCGCCATCGCCGTCGCGCGAGCCAAAGTTGCCCTGGCCGTCCACCAGCGGGTAACGCAGCGAGAAGTCTTGCGCCATGCGCACCGCAGCGTCATACACAGAGGAGTCGCCGTGCGGGTGAAAACGGCCCAGCACATCACCGACTACCCGGGCACATTTGACCGGCTTGGCCCCGGTGTTGCCATTGGCCCCGCCAAAGCCCAGGCCCATGCGGCTCATGGCGTACAAAATGCGCCGCTGCACCGGTTTCTGGCCGTCACACACGTCGGGCAGCGCGCGACCCTTGACCACGCTCAAAGCGTATTCCAGGTAGGCGCGCTGGGCGTAGCTGGCCAGGTTGAGCTCGTCGTCGGGCTGGTCGCGCTCGGGTGGCGCAGGGAAATCGATCATCGGTTGGTCAGTCATGAAGGCACACAAAAAAACTAAAAACTAAAAATTGAAGATATCCACCGGTACCGGCTGCACCGGCATGGGGGGCAGGTTGCCACGGTTGACCGCGCCCCCCATGGTGACCCGGATGCGCCCATTGCCGGGCCTGATGTCCGCTTTGCGGCTCGCCAGTTGTGCCGGGGGTTTGAGCGCCAGATAAAGCTGCATGACGGTTTTGACGTAGCGCTGGGTTTCCTGAAAATTGGGAATGCGTCGGCCCGCCCGCATCACGGCGCCAACGCCAGCGTTGTAGGCAGCCAGCGCCAATTCCATTTCACCCGGAAAGAGTGCCAGCAAGTAGGCCAGGTAGCGGCTGCCAGCCTGGATGTTGATGTGCGGGTCGGTCAGCTTTTTCTCAATCGATGTTCTGGCATCCGCCTGAACACCAAAGCGCAAAGCCGTCTCGGGGGTCAGCTGCATCAGGCCAACAGCGCCTTTGGGTGACACCACCAGAGGGTCAAAGCCCGATTCGGTGGCAATAATGGCCTGGAGCAATTCCAGATCAATGCGCTGTTTTTGCGCGGCCTCACGCAAATGGTGTTTCACCGCCTTCACCTGTGGCGAAATTTCAAAATACGTCACCACGCGGGATGTTCCGGCAGGCGCAGTCGCAGGATTCTCTGCCCCGGTGGTCTGTCCCCCTGCGGATTCGCTGCCCGCTGCGTCGCGGAAAAACACCTCGTAACGCGCATCGATTTGGGTATTGGCAAAGTGGGCCCGCCCTGTTTCATCAATGAACGTCCACACATCGGCAACAGCCATCTGATTCAAAAACATGAGCATTACAAGCAGCAAAGACAAGCGCCAAAGGCTTGTTTTATGAAGATTGTTGATGCACATGGCCGGATTGACTCACGTCACACGTCCAGATCAACCGAGTCGCCATGCAATTCCATCAGCTCGCGGCGTGCACCGGCCTCACCCTTGCCCATCAGCTTGTTCATCAATTCGGCAGTCTGCAGCAAGTCCAGCGCACCCAGCTGCACCGGTAACAGACGACGGGTGTCAGGGTTCAGGGTGGTGTCCCACAATTGCTCGGCATTCATTTCGCCCAGGCCTTTGAAGCGGCTGATGGTCCAGGCCCCTTCGCGCACACCTTCCTTGCGCAGCTTGTCCAGAATGGCGGTCAACTCGCCTTCATCCAGGGCGTAGGACTTGGAGGCCGGTTTTTTGCCACGCGCCGGGGCATCGACCCGGAACAAGGGTGGGCGGGCGACAAACACGTGGCCGGCATCAATCAATTTGGGAAAGTGTTTGAAAAACAGGGTCAGCAGCAGCACCTGGATGTGCGAGCCGTCCACGTCCGCGTCGCTCAGAATGCAAATCTTGCCGTAGCGCAGGCCACTCAGGTCAGGCGTGTCGCTTGGGCCATGCGGGTCAACCCCGATGGCCACGGCAATGTCATGAATTTCGTTGTTGGCAAACAGGCGGTCGCGATCCACCTCCCAGGTGTTCAGCACTTTGCCGCGCAATGGCAGAATCGCCTGACTTTCCTTGTTGCGGCCCATTTTGGCGCTGCCACCGGCGGAGTCACCTTCGACCAGAAACACTTCGTTCTCAGATATGTCACGGCTTTCGCAGTCGGTCAACTTGCCGGGCAGCACGGCCACGCCGGAGCCTTTGCGCTTTTCAACTTTTTGACCGGCTTTTTGACGGCTCTGCGCGGCTTTGATGGCCATTTCGGCCAGCTTTTTGCCGTATTCCACATTCTGGTTCAGCCACAGCTCCAGGGCCGGGCGAACAAAGCTGGAGACCAGCCGAACGGCATCACGCGAATTCAAACGTTCCTTGATTTGCCCCTGAAACTGCGGATCGAGCACTTTGGTGGACAAGACAAAGCTGGCCCGTGCAAACACATCGTCAGGCAGCAGCTTGACTCCTTTGGGCAGCAGAGAATGCAAGTCCACAAAACTTTTCACAGCGGTGAACAAGCCATCGCGCAAACCGGCCTCATGGGTACCCCCAGCGCTGGTGGGGATCAGGTTGACGTAACTTTCGCGTACCGGTTGCCCCTCGTCGGTAAAAGCCACACACCAAGCCGCGCCTTCGCCTTCGGCAAAGCTGTCGTTATGGGCATCGGCAAAACCGTCCCCTTCAAACAGGGGTATCACCGGATCAACCGGCAGAGTCTGCGTCAAATAGTCACGCAAGCCGCCTTTGAAGACCCAGGTTTGGGTCTCTTTGGTTTTCTCTTGCACCAGGGTCACCGTCACACCAGGCATCAACACGGCTTTGCTGCGCAACAGGTGCTCTAAAAGCGCCATGGGCCAGGTGAGTGATTCAAAGTATTGACCATCCGGCCAGACCCGCACCGTGGTGCCCGATTTGCGGTCGCCCTCGGCTGCGGGGCGCACCACCAGCGGCTCAATCACATCGCCACCGGCAAACACCAAGCGTGCCACCTGCCCTTCGCGGTAAGTGGTGGCTTCCAGGCGCAAGGCCAGGGCATTGGTGACGCTTACACCCACGCCGTGCAGTCCACCCGAGAAGCTGTAGGCACCGCCCTTGCCTTTGTCAAACTTGCCACCGGCATGGAGTTGCGTGAACACCAGTTCGATCACCGGGGCGTTTTCAGTGGGGTGCATGCCAAACGGGATGCCGCGGCCATCATCCTCGACCGTGATCGAGCCATCGGCGTGAACAATCACCTTGATTTTTTTGCCATGCCCGGCCAGGGCTTCGTCTGCCGCGTTGTCCAGCACTTCCTGGATGATGTGGGCCGGGTTGTCGGTACGGGTGTACATGCCCGGGCGTTGCTTGACGGGCTCCAGTCCTTTCAGGACGCGAATGGAACCTTCGGAGTATTCGGAGTTGGGTTTGGTAGCCATAGCGGCGCATTGTAATCAGGTAGGCCTCAAACAGCTGTATTAAAAACCAGTATCCAACTGGAATTAATTGACTTGAACACGGTGATAAGACGATTCGTTATATTCCCTACATGACACATCGACCTCATTCACTTTCCATCCAGCAGGTTTTGATCTGCGGCGCAGCCATTGTGACCCTGTCCATGGGCATTCGACACGGTTTTGGCTTGTGGCTTCAGCCCATCACACAAGCGCAGAACTGGAGTCGCGAAACATTCGCGTTCGCCATTGCCATTCAAAATCTGGTGTGGGGGGTTTCCGGTATTTTTGCTGGCATGCTGGCAGATCGTTTTGGTGCTTTCCGGGTGATTCTGACTGGCTCCATTTTGTACGCCATGGGCTTGATTGGCATGGCCTACGCCACATCTGCACTCGTGTTCTCACTAACCGCTGGCGGCTTGATTGGCATGGCGCAGGCGGGCACCACTTATGCCATCGTTTACGGCGTGATTGGGCGCAATATCAGCGCCAACAGGCGCTCATGGGCGATGGGCATTGCTGCTGCGGCGGGTTCATTTGGCCAATTTTTAATGGTGCCTACAGAAGGTTTCTTGATCAACAACATCGGCTGGCAACAGGCTTTGGTGGCATTGGCCGCGGCGGCCTTGCTGATGATTCCTTTGGCCAGAGGACTGCGTGAACCTCATTTTCGTGACGGTGCCGGACATTTCAGGGATCAATCGATCATGCAGGCACTTCAGGAGGCCTTCCCATACCGCAGCTTTCAGTTACTGATGGCAGGCTATTTTGTCTGTGGTTTTCAGGTGGTATTTATCGGCGTACACATGCCAAGCTACTTAAAAGACCAGGGCCTTGCGCCCCAAGTGGCCAGTTATTCACTGGCGCTGATTGGTTTGTTTAATGTATTGGGTACATACGCTTCCGGCCTGCTGGGTCAAAAGGTCGAAAAGAAATTTATCCTGGCCTTCATTTACCTTGCTCGCGCAGTTGTGATCAGCGTGTTTTTGGTCGTGCCTTTGACCCCCATGAGTGTGTATGTGTTTTCTGCCGTGATGGGGTTGTTGTGGTTGTCCACCGTGCCTCCGACCAATGCAGCTGTAGCTCAGATTTTTGGTGTGGCGCATTTATCGATGTTAAGTGGCTTTGTGTTTTTCAGCCATCAAATCGGTTCATTTCTAGGTGTCTGGCTGGGTGGTTTTTTGTATGACCGCACCGGTAGCTATGATCTGGTTTGGTATATCGCCATTGGACTGGGGGTGTTGGCAGCTTTGCTGAATTTGCCCATCAAAGAAGCTGCCTTGGTGCGCACACCTGTTCAACAAGGTGTTTGAAACATGAAGCATCACCATAAGTCGATGTGGTACTTGGTCTTGGCTTGTACCTTGGCATTGGTATTTGCCATGTACACGCGGCCTGACTTCATGTTGACGCTGGCCAATCAGGTGTGGGGGTGTTTTTGATGGATGTGCATCAGCATCATCTTGCGAGCGAACCCTCTGCCTGGGTGAAACGCTGGACACACTTGTTGCCCGGCGGTGCCAGCGTTCTCGACATCGCTTGCGGCCATGGCCGACATATGAAATGGTTGACCGGGCAAGGCTGCCACTGTGTAGGTATTGATCGCTCAACGCAAGCGATTGAGTCGGCTAGCAGGTACGGTACAGCGTTACAGGCCGATATTGAAAACGGACCATGGCCATTCAGTTGCGAAGGCGAGCCACAAACATTTGATGCGGTCATCGTGACCAACTATCTCTGGCGACCTTTGTTTCCAACCCTGTTGGCAAGCCTGGCGCCTGGCGGTTTGCTGCTGTATGAAACTTTTGCCCATGGTAATGAAACTGTTGGCAAACCCTCTCGCCCCGATTTTTTGTTAAAACCAGCAGAGTTGCTGCAATGGTGCCAAAACTTTCAGGTGATTGCTTTTGAAGATGGTTTTCTGGCTCGCCCCGCACGTTTTGTGCAACGCATTGCGGCCATTAAGCCTATAGCCACGACAGAATCAGGACAGATACCGGAACGCCACCTACTCTCGCTAGAATAATCAGTTACTTTCTTCACCAGAACTCAAGATGACACTTCCTCAGCGCATCCTTACCGGCAGCATCGTTGCCTTGGTTACCCCCATGCTTGCCGATGGCAGCGTAGACTACGCCGCCTTGCGAAAGTTGATCGACTGGCACGTAGCCGAAGGCACTGATTGCGTAGGTGTTGTCGGCACCACGGGTGAATCACCTACGGTCAGCGTCACGGAACACTGTGAAATCATCAGGGTTGCGGTTGAGCAGGCAGCAGGACGTATACCGATCATGGCAGGCTGCGGCTCCAACTGCACAGCTGAAGCCATTGAACTGGCTAAATTCGCCAAAAAAGTGGGGGCAGACAGCCAACTTCAGGTTGTTCCCTATTACAACAAGCCCACACAAGAAGGTCAGTACCAACACTTCAAAGCGATTGCTGAAGCGGTAGAACTGCCCTTGATTTTGTACAACGTGCCAGGACGCTCGGTGGCGGATATGGCAGTCGAAACGGTCTTGCGTCTGGCAGAAGTGCCAGGCATTGTGGGCATCAAGGAAGCTACCGGCAACATTGACCGCGCTCAGTGGCTCATCAAACAAGCACCGGAAAACTTTGCGATTTATTCGGGTGATGACCCCACTGCGGTCGCGCTGATGCTGTGTGGTGGTCATGGCAATATCAGTGTGACTGCGAATGTAGCGCCACGACTGATGCATGAACTGTGCATGGCGGCTCTGGCTGGTGATGTCAAACGCGCCATGGATATCCAGTTTAAATTGATGCCCCTGCACAAAAATTTGTTTGTGGAGGCCAACCCTATTCCGGTCAAGTGGGCTGTCGCTCGCATGAACCTGTGCGGCGGCACCATGCGTTTGCCTTTAACCGAATTGACATCGGCCAATGAGCCTGTGGTTGAAGCTGCCATGCAGGCTGTTGGCCTGATTTGAGCCCGACGCTGTTCTGAATATTGACCCAAAGGACTTTCGTGAATCATTTTTCCAAACTTGCACTTCTTGGCTTGAGCCTTACTCTGGGAGCCTGCTCGGTTCTGCAGGGTGACAAAGTGGATTACAAAAGTGCGGGGAAAGCCCCACCGCTGGATATTCCCCCGGATTTAACCCAACTTTCCCGCGAAACACGATACGCGGCCCCCGGCGCGCCAGTGACTGCATCAAGCTTTCAGCTTGGTCAAACCAGCGTTCAGACAACGCCAACCGCCGTAACAGCCTTGGGCGATGTTCGAATTGAACGGGCAGGCAATCAGCGTTGGCTGGTGATTGATCGCCCGGCAGACAAGCTATGGGAACCAGTCAAGGACTTCTGGCAAGAGAACGGTTTTTTGCTGGCTATGGATCAAGCCAATCTGGGCATTATGGAAACCGACTGGGCTGAAAATCGGGCCAAGATTCCCCAGGATATCATTCGCAGCACCATCGGCAAGGTATTTGACTCCTTGTACTCCACGGGTGAACGCGACAAATTCCGCACGCGACTGGAACGTAACGCCAATGGCGGTACAGATATCTTCATCAGCCATCGAGGCATGATGGAGGTCTACAGTAGCGCCAGTAAAGACCAAACCGTTTGGCAACCACGTGCCGCAGATCCAGAGCTCGAAGCTGAATTTTTGCGTCGTTTGATGGTGAAACTTGGTGTGACTCAAGAGCAATCCAAAGTCATCGTGGCTGCAGGTGTGGCTCAAAATGGTGCAAAAATCAGCCAGGTGAATGGCCAGCCAGTGGTTCAGATTGAGGATGGTTTTGACCGTGCTTGGCGTCGCGTCGGCTTGTCTCTGGATCGAACCAACTTCACCGTTGAAGACCGTGACCGCAGTAAAGGCATTTACTTTGTGCGTTATGTAGCTTCTGTGGCGGACAAGGCTGAACCAGGGTTCTTCAGCAATTTGTTCAGCTCATCTCCCAAAGACAATGCTCCCCAAAAATTCCGTATCGCAGTGCTGAGTCAAGGTAATCTCACGACGGTTTCTGTACAAAATGCAGATGGCTCGACTGCACCTGCTGAACAAGCCCGGCGCATTGTTCAGGTGATTGCAGACGATCTGAAATAAAACAACATCAGGCGGCGTAAAACCTTTACCTGCCTGATGAGAACCGGGTTCCGGCCTGCTTGATTCCCCAGAGCAACTCCACGAGAGCCGGATTATTGAGCAGTGGCTCACCCAACAAAATGAGCCAATATCCCGTGCCATCAACCCAAAATGGCACAAAAGAGTGATCTGGCAACAAAAACTCAGGATCCGAGTGAAAAGCCACGTAGCCGGAAGCGCCGCGCCAGCCGCGTTTAGCTTGACGCAATGCAAATTCTGAAAAATCTGCAGCTGCAGCACTGAGAACATCGGCCTCATCCTGAGTTAAGCCACTGCGACCCAAGCAAAACCCCTCTTGCGAAGCCAGTACCGCTCGGCGCTCGGCAGATAGCGACGCAATAACGTGTTGCAAAAAGTCATCCAGTTTGGCATCGGGCCCTTGTAATGGGCGTGGCAGGGCTTGCACCCAACCTTGGACTTGCATTTCGGCAATTTGCACTGCATCCAACTCTCCAAGTTGCATCCAATTGGCCTGTTCCAGTGCACACTCCCCTGTGAGCAAAATCTGCATCGAAAGAGCAGTGGTGTCAGGCTTGATCGAACCAAAAGCGCGCAAGACACCTGAGGGTGTCAACATGAACCAGTCAGATGTTGGGTGTGTCATGATGTTTCAAGAAAAATTAAAAATGAATGCAGAGAATGGCGAAAACAACCTAGTTGTCTGTTTTCGACATCCTTAGTCCCGCTGAAATTTCATGCAAAAAGGTATACATATCCTTAAACGCCATGCCCAGTCGGTGCGCCCGTTCTTCAGCCTCACTTGCTTCCAGTGCGCGAACAGAAACTGCTGCCGCCAATGCACTGCTATCACACACACGTGCAATCACCGGTAAGGGCGTGTTGGTCGCCACCCAAGCTTCCTCAGGGTTCACAATAAGAGAGTTTTGAACGGTAAAACGCATCTCAAAAGGAATCCGGGTTTGGATTCCATTCAGCATTTGCCGCAACAAGGTGTATCTCTCAAGCGGAGCAAGTGCCAATTGAGCAGCCAAAATATCTGGACTTAATGTCGGCGCAGAAGGTGATCCAGCATGCTTGAGCTGTCTCGTTGGATGCACATCCGCCCCCACCGTCTTGACAGGTACAGCTGACTTGTTGCGTAGCGATGTGGTCGAATGTGGGGTGTTTTGGGCGTGGGCCGCAAACTGAGCCAACACCTCGCGCATACGATGAGCCCCATAGGGCTTGCCTAACCATATCCATTGAGGCATAGGCAAAGCGGCCATCAACTTTGCCCAAGTGTGATCCTGCGCAGAAACCAGTAATACTGCAAAATTCTGACCCACAAGCTGCCTCAACTGAGCCAAATTGGCATCATTTCCTTGAGCCCAACCATGTGCTGCCATGTCTACTACCAAAATGTCGGCATTGATACGTTGATCGGCATGCGTCGCCAACATATGTTCCCAGGTCCACCCCGTCATGGATTTTTGCATGAACATGTCAAAAGCTATGGCATCTCTAGACGGCATGCCCAGCACTGTCAATTTCATGTCAACTCCATGGATTGCTCCAACTGTTTACTGGTCAGATCCCACTCAGGAGGAAGGCTCGCCCCCAAACGTAACATGGCCCGGCGTGCCAACATGAAAGCCAAATTGTCATGACAGGTGACACAGTGATGCAAAAAGGCTTGTAAGGATTTTTGGTCATCGCGCTCAATAGCGGCAATAGCTTGAGCGGCCAATAACCGGGAATCATCAACACTACACCGCCTTGCACGTGTGGAAATATCGGCAGAAGATGTTGCAAGAACACTCCATCGAGTAGCCAATGGTGTGATTGAATAAAGCGCTGGGGCATCTACCTGGGACTCAAACCAACGCAACACATGCTCTGACAAACGGTCTCGCACCAATTCAAGTCCGGCGCGTTTTAGCACCGATTGCGATTCACCAAAAGCAACAAACATGTCAGCCAATGCCCCTTGGGCTGGCTCAGCCCCAGTTAAAGCCAAAGCTGCATGCAAGCGACCCAAATGAGCGCTGACATTGCTGGTCTCGCGCATGATGCTGCGTGCATGACGGCGCAATTCCTTGCGCATCGTCTCCATACTATTAAATACAGGTGTAGTCACTTGCTCACACCTCAATCTAACAAGGTGTCCATCAAGTCAATCATGAACTCCGCCTGCTCTTGTGACATGACTTCAAATCCATGAGGAAAACCAAGCGCATCCAGAAGCTCAACATCACCCTGTATTTGACCAATGCCCAAAAATGCTTTTTCAATAGCAGCAAGATCGCCAGCCAAACGCGGATGAGCTAGAAGCACATGGGAAATATCGTGAATGGCGCTCTCAACCAGCACACGCAGATGGCTACGCGTCAACTTTGTCAAGGAGGCATATGCATCCGCCAGAAAAAAAGCAGCTTCCACCTCGCCTTTGATTGCTTTACGGGCCGCAGCTTGGTAACTGTCAACATGAACCCATTCAATATGAGACTCCGCCAGATCAGCAGGTTCCAGCAAGCGCAAACCGATTAATTTCACATCCCTGTTTTCAGTTAATGCAATACGACAACCAGGTCGCAAATCCTCCACTGTCGCTACACCAGACTCGGAACCTGTCGCAATAACCATTTCATCAAAACGCTGTGCCGGACGAGCAAAGGGGACATAACCTTGAGTACGAATCATATCCACCGCATCAAAAGGATTGGCGTACACCAAGTCGGCTTGACCAGTTGCCATGACTTCAGATTGCTCGTGAGCAGTAGCAGGGGTCACCAAGTGAAGGTGAACGCCTGAGCGCCGTTGCAAAGCAGTATTGAGCATATGCCAGCCCGCAAAACGCTCTGGAGAAAAATCGGGGGCAATCAAAAAAGTGATTGTCATGATACAGATCTTTCCTGATCAAGCCACTGCTTATACAGAGGTATTAATTCATTGATACGGGTTCGAGAAGGTTTGCGACGTACTGAGGTATAACCCACAATAACACCGTTACGAATATTGGGCACGGCAGTGGCGTATACCCAATAATAGAAGCCATCTTTTCGCAGATTTTTCACGTAACCGTGCCATTTTTTACCCGCTGCCACATCATCCCAAAGTCCTTTGAACGCAACTTTGGGCATGTCTGGGTGGCGGAGGATATGGTGTGGTGCACCGATTAACTCATCCCGAGAGTAGCCACTCATTTCCACAAAAGCATCATTCGCATGGGTAATGATGCCATTTAGATCGGTGCTTGATACGATTAACCGTCCTTGCGGAAACGGTACCTCAAGATCAGTTACATAAACAATGCGAGAAGAACCATCGAAATAAGTTAGTCTGCTTTGTTTTGAAGGCTCAGCAGGTTGAGCCATATCGGTAAGCCTCATGAAGAACCCCGTTAAATCAATTTGGACAGCGTCTCAGCAGCACGCTTGATGTCCAGAAAAATGAGGCCCAATTTTGCATTGGACTTGGCGAGTACAGTCAATACTGCTTCAGGACCGGCTGAACTCATGATGACGTAGCCACGTTCGCCTTGAATCAACACACGTTCTAACGAACCCCGCGCCAATTCACGTGCAGTACGCTCACCCAAAGATAGCAAAGCGGCAGACATCGCGCCAATCCGATCCTCATCCATACCATGAGGCAGTGCTGATGCGATCATCAGTCCATCGGTAGAAATCAAAGCTGAGGCTTCAATGTCCGCCGTAGAACCATTAAGGTCCTCCAGCGATTGTTGAAACATATCTGTTCGCATAGTCACATCCTTTACATAAAACCAATAAATTAGTACTCTTGAAAATTAAGCTCATGTTGATAAGCAACCCTCTTTTAGGCTGGACATCAACCATTCATCTGCCTTATTCAAGCCAACGCGTAAATTTCGTCACTGGTTCTCTCGGCGTATGTAATGAATTTACTTTATCTGCTTCTGCAGCATATCCCAAGGCCATCCCACAAAGAAGCATTTCATCAGTTCCTGCACCGATGTGCGGCAGGATGATACTGGTAAACCCATTCCAAGCTGCTTGAGGGCAAGTGTGCAATCCCCTGGCTCGTGCAGCGAGCATGACATTTTGCAAAAACATGCCCGTATCCAACATGGAACCACGGCCCATGATGCGGTCAATAGTGAACATCAAACCAACTGGTGCATCAAAAAATTGAAAATTCCGCTGATGCTGAAAATGCATTTTGTCCTTGTCACCCTTGCCAATATCCAATAAACCATACAGGCTCCAACCGTTTTCACGGCGCCTGTCAATGTACGGACTCACCCATTTTTCAGGATAGTAGTCATAAGCCTCCTGAAACTCGCTGATCAAGGCAGGGTTAGCTCGCAGGGCATTGTGGGCTGCGCAAACTTTGTCTACCAGTGTTTGCCTACTTTGCCCCTGCAAGACATAAACCTTCCAAGGCTGAGTATTGGTTCCCGATGGAGCCCGGCTGGCTACTTGCAAAATCTCTTGAATTGTCTCGCGAGGCACCTGCTGCTGGGTAAATGCTCGAATCGATCTGCGCGAAGTAATCGTTGCGTCTACAGCAGCGGTCACAACCGCTTGATCTATGGATTGAGTTTGGTTCATAAAAAATTTTCTAAAATACGTTTGAATACTTTGGGCAAAAGCACTGGGCGGCGCGAATGCCGATCCACATAGACATGAACAAAATGCCCTTTGGCTGCAGTTTGCATTTCACCTTGCGCAAACAGACCAACCTCATAACGTACGCTGGAATTTCCAATGTGTGCAACACGGATACCTGCCTCAATCAACTGAGGAAAAGTCAATGGCGCAAAGTAATTACATTGAGTTTCGATTACCAGGCCGATGGTGTCACCACGCGCCATGTCCAGCACACCTTGCTTGATCAGTTCAGCATTGACCGCAGTGTCAAACCAGCTGTAATAGACCACGTTGTTAACATGACCATACACATCATTGTCCATCCAGCGGGTGGTAATCGTTTGAAATAGCCGATAAGCGCTGCGAGGTTCGGGCTGTGGTTTGGCAGACAGCCCGCTTGTCATTTTTGGGTCACTCATGGTGAACCATTTTGCCAGCGTCATCACCACATGGCGCTGACATAAGGACAATTTACTGTTGACGATCTTTCATCAAATCACGCAAACGCTTGGGCGCGGGAACCAATGGTGTACGACTGCGCGTCCAGGCACCTTGTTCAGAGGGTGATAAGGATCTGCCTCGGCTCATGAACCAAGACGCTAACTTGTAAAGTCCAGACCTGCTATACACCTGCGACCACATACTCCACACCGCCGAAGCGGCTACTGTGCGCGCAGATCCGCTGCCGCGCAAGGTGGCTTCTTCAGTCTCAGGTTTGGCTTGCGCTTCATTTCGCAAGCGCACCAAAATGTCTGTAATAGGAATCTTGACTGGGCACACTTCGTTGCAAGCACCACATAGTGTCGAAGCAAAGGCTAACGGGTAAGTCATATCCAACCCCAGCATGTGTGGCGAGATAATGGCACCAATTGGCCCTGGGTAAGTAGTGCCATAAGCATGTCCACCAATACGCGCATAGACCGGGCAGTGGTTCATACAGGCACCACAGCGAATGCACTGCAAAGTAGCACGCAATTCGTCATCTGCATAGGCTTGGGTTCGTCCGTTGTCAAGCAAAATCAGATGAACCTCTTGCGGACCATCTTTCTCATCCACCTTACGTGGACCGCTGATCATGTTGACGTAGGTCGTTATGGACTGACCCGTTGCAGAACGCGTTAACAAGCTTAATAGCGGTGGCACATGCTCAAGCTTTTCGACTACTTTTTCAATACCTGTGATTGCAATATGTACCTTGGGTACCGTGGTGCACATCCGGCCATTGCCTTCATTTTCAACCAGACACAACGTACCCGTTTCGGCCACAGCAAAATTAACACCCGACAAACCGATATCTGCGTCTGCAAACTTGTGCCGCAATACCCGTCGACCAATTTGAATCAACGCATCCACGTCTTCGGTATAACTGACACCCGGTACTTCATCCGCAAACAACTGAGCAATTTCTTGCTTGGTTTTGTGAATCGCTGGCATGATGATGTGAGACGGGGCTTCACCTGCCAACTGCACAATATATTCGCCCATATCCGACTCAAAAGCTTCTATACCAGCTGCCGCCATGGCATGGTTAAAACCCACCTCTTCGCTTACCATGGATTTGCCTTTGATAATGCTTTTAGCTTGCACGCGCTGAGCAATACTCAAGGCAATTGCATTTGCTTCATCCGAGTTTTGTGCCCAATGTACCTGCACACCATTCGCAGTCAATTGAGTTTCAAGTTGCTCTAGCAAACGTGGCAAATTGGCCAAGCTATAACGTCTTATAGATGCGCCAAGTTCACGCAAACTTTGCAACTCATCCTCATCAGTGAATTGCGCGCGCCGTTTGGCTTGCAAAAAGTCCATTGCACCACGAAAGTTTTTACGTTGCCCTGGGTTGTCCAGCACCGCTTTACTGCGGGTTTTGAAAGCTTTGATCGACTGAATTTGAATTGCTTTGCTCATGCTGCACCCTTCAAAGTTTGACGCAACAGCACCACCAACTCTTTAGGCCCATGTGCACCATAGGCCAAGGTTTGCTGAATGTCTGCAGTTTTGGACGGTCCACATACCAGCAGGGCATTCGTTGGCATACCTTTTGCCCAACCTTCTGCCGTCATGGCTGCGTAAAAATCAGCGTAAATGGTGTCTACATCCAGCAACACAAAATGCGTGGAAGGCACCAACGACATCAAACGCGGCTCGCTAGGACTGGGCCAAAGAATCAGGCTACCGGTTTCAGCTAACGCACCACGCGCAAAGGTCAACGCCGAATCAACACCATCAAACAACAAGTCGCGCCAAGTATCGATTGGCTTGTCATAAGAAATTAGCTGCAAACCACCTGTTTGACAAGACTGCAACGCAAATCCATGTGGCGTATTCGATCCGATCAGCAATTGACGTAAACCTTTGCAAGATGCCACATGAAGTAATACATCAGTCCAATTGGCATGCGTCACTTCATGTATCTCTGTGTGCACAGCCTCAAGAGCCGCCCGCAAGCGTTCAGTCCGCTGCACGATACCCTCACTACGTTGATGCACTTTGAACCAGTTGGCGACATCCGGTAAATCAGGATAAACAGATACCTTAGATTGCAGCAAGCGAGCCAAAATATGTTCACGAGCACTCATACTGGCCCCCCGTGGGTACGCTGCCACAAGAAAGTAGCCAAATGCTCGCCCGGCAAACTTGGCACTTGACAACCCGCCAACTCATCTTGTTTGGCTGAACGACCCGTAATATTGAGCAAGCACCCACAATCCGCGCTGACCACACATGAAGCTCCTGTGGCTTTAATAGCGGCCACTTTATCAGTTGCAATCGCTTCTGAAATATCAGGATAGAGCAAGGCAAAGGTACCACCAAAACCACAACACTCATCGATCCGCACCTGCTCTTTCACTTGCACATTTTCCAGACTATCCAACAGCGCAGCACTGGTGTCATGCACACCCATTTGACGACGTGCATGACATGAGGTGTGCAAAGCTATCGTGCAAGGCGTGCCTTGGTCTCTGTGACTGAAGTGAACCACGTGAACCAGAAACTCACTTAACTCATATACCCGATTAGACAATGCCACCGCTTTGGCATACAGTTCAGGGTCATGGGCAAACAAGTGTGGGTAGTGACTGCGTATCATGCCGCCACAAGAGCCCGAAGGCACCACAACAGGCCATGGCTCGACAAACAAATTCAGTTGAGCCAAAGCGACTGAACGTGCTTCACTTGGGTAACCACTACTGTGTGCAGGCTGACCACAACAGGTTTGTTGCCCAGGAAAATGAACACGAATACCCTCTCTCTCAAGCAGATTTACCGTATTCAAGCCTGCTTGCGGTGTGAATTGATCAATCAAGCAGGTTGAGAAAAGATACACATCAGAAGGCTTGGAGGGGTAATTGCGTTTGAGAAAGCCATGTGAAGTCATCGAGCATCTCCTATTTTTAGGATCTAGAAACGGGCATTGTGAGCACAATAAAGACCACTCTATGTGAAATTCATCTTAGATGACTTGTCAAATTTTCAATCTCCAGCTACTTTTCAACAGTACAACTGCCAATGGAAAATATTTTTATATGAATTTGCTGCAATGCAACAAAAATAACTTGCAAAGTATCGGGATAACCCTATAATTCAAACCATGCTGCACTGCAACAACCGGCGAGTTCTTACGCAGTTACTGGGCAGATACCACTTTATTAACATCATGGAGTAATTGATATGCTGACCGTTGAACAAATCCTCGCTGCGCAAAAAGCCAATGTAGAAACCCTGTTGGGCCTTACATCCAAAGCTTTTGAAGGTGTAGAAAAAATTGTTGAACTGAATCTAAGCGCCTCCAAAGCAGCTTTGAGTGAAACTGGTGAGAACGCCAAAGCTTTGCTGAATGTTAAAGATGCACAAGAACTGATTGCACTGCAACAAAGCCTGTTGCAGCCCTTGGCTGAAAAAACTGCTGCATACAGCCGTCATCTGTACGAGATCGCCACAAGCACAAGCGGCGAGTTCACAAAGGCTTTGGAAAATCAAGCCAGTGAAGTGCAAGAAAAATTTACAGGTTTGATTGACTCTGCGACCCAAAATGCACCTGCAGGCACTGAATCAGCCGTCGCTGTAATGAAAAGTGCTGTAGCTGCAGCTAACAATGCACTCGAATCAGTTCAAAAAGCTGTCAAACAAGCCACTGATGTTGCAGAAGCCAATTTCAAAGCTGTGACAACAAACGCTTCCAGCGCCGTCAAACCTGCGGCCAAGAAACGTTAATTTCAAAGAAAATTCACCGTCTCGTATTTTTTTTGCAAAATTCAGGTGATTGACTCTAAAGTACAAGGGAAAACCCTGAGATACTCACCTACCTTTTATTGAAACCTTTGGTTTCTGCTGGTTGTCTCCTCGGGTCCTTTCGAAACCTTCAGGTTCAGGGATCCCTTCAGGGCTGATCGTAAGATCAGCCCTTTTTTTATCCATTTTTATCGACGCTTGGTCTGAATCGCATTACGCAGTTTGCCAAGCATGGATAGCATGGACTGGTACCCAGCCGTTATCGCTTCTTTCCTTGAAGAAAAACTGGTGCTGGACAAGCCTTGCAGCGAGGGCTTAACCACCACATCTGCATCACGAAGCTCAAACCTGTTGATGCTGCTTCCCATGATGGCGAAAGTCTTCATCAAAATTTGAAAAGAGTCTTGTGATGCATTCGCCTGAGGTGCTGCCGAAATATCGACCGCAATGATCACTTCAGCCCCCATTTGTCGTGCATAACTCACAGGAACAGGAGCCACCAAACCACCATCAACGTACTCATGCCCTGAGATGGACACCGGTTGAAAGACAGCAGGAATGGCACTTGATGCGCGTACTGCCATTGCCACATCACCACGTTGAAAAAGAATCCCCTGCCCACTTTGCAAATCTGTCGCAACAATGCCAAGACGTATCGGCAAATCCTGAATTTGCTTGGCATCCACCTGAGCCCGAATGAATCTGGCCAATGCTTCACCTTTGATAACTCCTGGTGTAAACAAAGGCAAGCGCCAGTCCGAAAATGAGGCCTCTTCCATTGAGAGAGCTATCCGCTGCAACTCAGTTCCACTTTTACCACTGGCATGGAGTGCGGCCACCACACTTCCAGCCGAAGTTCCCACAACCATGTCAATCGGTATACCAGACTCTTCAAGTGCCTGAATAACTCCAATGTGAGCAAAACCTCGTGCAGCACCCCCCCCCAACACCAGAGCGACCTTCGGTGCTTTAGGCGTAACAACAGCAACCTTGTCAACGGGATCATGCGGTCTGTTTTCCGTAGGAACACTCGAACAACCGACCAATAAAAAAGTCGCCAAAAAAATACAACATTGCCGATTCACCGATATTCCTTTTTTAAGATAAGCGACTTTTTATTTGTGATGAATCACTTCATTTTGCTAGATGACACATCTCGCCATGGACAATGAAGAAGCCAACAGATGGTTGCAATACATTAAAGTCGGGGGTGTTCCACAATGACATCTCTGTGTCATGCAGAGCCCATGCCGACAATCTAGGTAAAGTTGTTCGATGAGCGCCGTGATTATTCTTACACGCACCAAACCACACGCATCGCATCCTGTTTCTGGCGGAATGACATAGCACAAACAAGTGCACAGCGGGCCAAACGCTCCAACACCACGCTACATTCCCAGTACTTTGGACAGCTCAACGCCTGAACCCTCAATATGAATGAGGTGGACATAAGCGAGATCAAAATCCGGCGCATGCTGGATTTTGATCGGTTTCAAATAGTGCTGGCTTCCTGTGATTCAGGTTTAGCCTTGCCTTCTTTTTTAGGCAAGGGCTGAATATCCAACAAGACTTCCGTCTTGTTCGCATCACGGTCATCCAAGTCAACTGTCAAGCGCCCACCGTCAATCAAACGACCAAAAAGCAACTCATCAGCCAAGGCACGGCGAATGGTGTCCTGAATCAAGCGCTGCATGGGCCGCGCGCCCATCATAGGGTCAAACCCTTTTTTGGCCAGATGCTTGCGCAGCTTGTCCGTAAAGGTAACCTCCACCTTCTTATCTGCCAATTGGGATTCAAGCTGGAGCAAGAATTTGTCAACCACCCGCATAATCACGTTTTCATCCAATGCCTTGAAACTGACAATGGCATCCAGGCGATTGCGGAATTCAGGTGTAAACATACGTTTGATGTCCGCCATTTCATCACCGGCTTCACGCGGGTTGGTAAAGCCAATACTGGCCTTGTTCATGGTTTGAGCACCCGCATTGGTAGTCATGATGATGATGACGTTGCGGAAATCAGCCTTGCGTCCATTGTTGTCGGTCAGTGTGCCGTGATCCATCACCTGCAGCAAAACATTAAAAATCGCCGGATGGGCTTTTTCAATTTCATCAAGCAGCAACACACAATGCGGCTTCTTGGTGATGGCCTCGGTCAACAGTCCACCCTGATCAAAACCCACATAGCCCGGAGGCGCGCCAATCAAACGACTCACCGCATGCTGCTCCATGTATTCACTCATGTCAAAGCGGATCAGTTCAATGCCCATGATGTAGGCCAGTTGCTTGGCAGCTTCTGTTTTGCCGACACCAGTAGGGCCACTGAACAAGAATGAACCAATCGGTTTGTCGCCTTTGCCCAAGCCCGAGCGCGCCATCTTGACGGCCGAGGCCAATTTGTCCAATGCCGGGTCCTGCCCAAACACCACATTGCGCAAGTCACGCTCAAGGGTTTTAAGCTTGCCACGGTCATCATTGGACACATTGGCGGGTGGGATGCGGGCAATTTTGGCCACGATCTCTTCCACTTCGGCCTTAGAGATAATCTTCTTGCGCTTGCTAGGAGCCAAAATACGCTGTGCTGCGCCGGCTTCGTCAATCACATCAATGGCTTTATCGGGCAAATGCCGATCATTGATGTATTTGGCACTCAACTCTGCAGCAGCCTGCAGCGCGGCAGCCGCATACTTGACGTTATGGTGTTCTTCAAAGCGGGATTTGAGCCCTTTGAGAATTTCAACGGTTTCTTCCACCGTGGGTTCAAGCACATCCACTTTTTGGAAGCGCCGAGACAGCGCAGCATCTTTCTCGAAAATGCCACGGTATTCGGTGAACGTGGTCGCACCAATACATTTGAGTGCACCGTTGCTCAACGCAGGTTTGAGCAAATTGGAAGCATCCAACGTCCCACCGGATGCAGCCCCCGCACCAATCAAGGTGTGAATCTCATCAATGAACAAGACTGTATTGGGCTTGTCTTTCAAGGCCTTAAGCACAGCCTTGAGACGTTGCTCAAAATCACCCCGGTATTTGGTTCCGGCCAGCAGAGCTCCCATGTCCAGAGAGTACACCGTGGATTCAGCCAATATCTCCGGCACCGCTTTTTGCGTGATGCGCCATGCCAAACCTTCTGCAATGGCGGTTTTACCCACCCCGGCCTCGCCCACCAGCAAGGGGTTGTTTTTGCGGCGACGGCACAGAATCTGGATAACGCGCTCAACCTCGTACTCACGCCCAATCAGCGGGTCAATCTTGCCGTCTTTAGCCATCTGGTTGAGGTTTTGGGTATATTGCTCAAGAGGAGAAGCTTTCTCATTCTTCTCGGCAGAAGCATCCTCTGCTTCTGCTGGCGCGTCACCAGATTTCGGCGGTTCAGGTGGATCACTCTTTTTGATGCCGTGGGCAATAAAATTCACCACATCCAGACGCGTCACACCCTGCTGATGCAGGTAATACACCGCGTGCGAATCTTTTTCACCAAAAATGGCTACCAGAACATTGGCTCCGGTGACTTCTTTTTTACCGCTGCCGGTGGACTGCACGTGCATGATGGCACGCTGAATCACCCGCTGAAAACCCAGCGTGGGTTGTGTGTCCACGTCATCACTGCCCGCCACTTGCGGTGTGTTGTCTTTGATGAAGGTGACCAACGACTTGCGCAGGTCATCAATATTGGCTGAGCACGCCCGCAAAACCTCAGCAGCGCTGGGGTTGTCAAGTAAAGCGAGCAATAAATGCTCCACAGTGATGAATTCATGGCGCTGTTGACGCGCCTCGACAAACGCCATGTGAAGGCTGACTTCCAGTTCTTGGGCAATCATAGAGTTCCTTTTGATAGCTTTGTAGTGAGACTTGACTGTAATCTGATTTCTAATTCAGGTTCGGTCAAGTGGAATAAGTTGACTTCAGGGTTGCACCGGTTCACTGACACACTGCAATGGATGCCCTGCTTTGTTGGCAGCATCCATCACCTGATCGACCTTGGTGGCAGCAACATCACGCGAATACACACCACAAACACCTCGACCATCCAGGTGAATTTTCAGCATGATTTGCGTAGCGGTTTCAAGGTCTTTGCTAAAAAACTCTTGAATCACCATCACCACAAACTCCATCGGTGTGTAGTCATCATTGAGCATCACCACCTGATACATGGACGGTGGGCGTGTTTTTTGGGTACGGCGTTCCAGCACCACAGTGCCGTCGCTATCGTCTTCAACCACCCGAGGTGGTTTGGGCAGGTTAATTTTGGGAGTTTTTGTGACCATGAAATCATTCTATCGGGCTCGGCTGGACCTGCAACTAGATCTGGACATGGCACCGATTCCACAGAATTCAAGGTCAATACCCCTTAAACATCCAGACTGAGGCGTTGCCCCTTCAGCCAATTCACCACATCTGCCGGGTTATGAAAGGGTCGCACCGCCATAAAAGCCGCCTGCGCCTGGGGATAGACGCGGCGCAACAGGTTCAACCACTGCTTGAGTCTTCCGGTTTGTTGATCCCGATCCAGATGCTCGACCACCAGCCACCAGAACTGATCAATCAATTCAAAAAGAACCGGCCAAGTCATAACAACCGGCTCGCAATGTTGTGCATCCATTGCACGAATGGCCTGGGCCAGCCCCGGGTTGGCCACCATGCCACGCCCCAACATCAAACTCTGGCAGCCCGACACCTCGCGGCAACGCTGGGCATCCGCCACCGTCCAGATTTCACCATTGGCGACCAATGGCAGGTGTACCACGGAGCCAATATCGGCAATACGCTCCCAATAAGCAGGTGGTCGGTAGCCATCGGTCTTGGTTCGGGCATGCACCACCAGTTCACTCGCACCGCCTGCTTCAATCGCCAAGGCACACTCTTCAGCCCGGCGATCATCATGCAAACCCAAGCGCATCTTGGCCGACACTGGCAAATGACCAGGCACGGCCCGACGGACAGCCAGCACAATGCGGTAAAGAACCTCGGGCTCTTCCAACAATGCCGATCCACCACGATGACGGTTCACCACGGGTGACGGACAACCAAAATTCAAATCAATGCCCTCGGCCCCCAAACCCGCAAGGCAAGCCGCGTTATCCGCCAAACACAGCGGATCAGAGCCCAACAACTGGGGACGTACCGGCACACCAGATGCAGTTTTGCTGCCCTGCAACAGCTCAGGCACATCGCGGATAAACACGCGCTCGGGCAACAGCTGATCGGTGATACGAATGAACTCTGAGACACACCGATCCACTCCACCCACACGGGTCAGAATGTCACGCAGTACAAAGTCCAGCAACCCCTCCATGGGGGCAAGAAGCAAGATCATGATGGTTTAATAATGAAGGAGCGGTATTGTGCTGGCAAATCCGAATTTGACTTTGACAGCCTGCTGACTTGCTTCTGAATTTGTACCCACCCTTTCACCTAACACCTTGGAGACGCACATGGCTATCACCGTCACGATCGATTTGGGATATGAGTTAAACGTTAAAGCCAACTATGCAAGCGTCTTTGCCGTGCTGAGCGACGTGCCCAAGTCAGCCAGTTTTTTCCCCAAGGTCAATCAATTAGTTGACTTGGGCAACGGTGCCTACCGCTGGGAGATGGAAAAAATTGGCTTGGCCCAAATCAATCTGCAAACCATTTATGCCTCCAGGTACGTCAGCGATCAAGCTAAAGGCACGGTAGTTTGGACCCCCATCCCAGACGAAGGCAACGCGCTGGTGTCGGGTAGCTGGAAGATCGTGGACAAGAAAAAATCAACCCACATCACCTTTCAATCCAAAGGTGAACTCACCCTGCCCTTGCCTGGCCTGATGAAGATGGTGGTAGCCCCGGTGGTCGAATCCGAATTTGAAAAAATGGTGGAGCAATACCTTGACAACCTCACCCAGCACTTTGGTGGTGAAGTCTGAACAAGTTTGCCGCAGGCATCACAAAGCTATTTTATTGATAGCTTCTTACGCTCTATTCATAAGCTCCAGAGGCTTAAACCTTATTAAAACCTGGCTTTAAGACGCTGAAACAATGTGGTTGCTGCCACCGCTACCCCGCCAGCGAGCAGCCCCACCATCAGGTTAAGGCTCACCGAGACCACTGACTGCAACAGGCCCGGAGCCGCAGCGCTGAGTTGTTCAATGCCCTGCCCCACGGTATGCCAGCCATGCGCCAGAATGCCGCCGCCCACCAGAAACATGGCCAGCGTGCCCACCACGGTCAAACCCTTCATCAGCCAAGGTGCGGCACGCAGCAAGCCACGCCCCAGAGCCTGTTGCGCCGTCTGCGCCAACCGGGTTGGGCGATGGCTCATGTACAAGCCCAGATCATCAATCTTGACAATGCCAGCCACCAAACCGTAAACGCCTAGGGTCATTAGCAACGCCACCCCGCTGAGCACACTTACCTGGGTCAAAAAATTGCTGGTGGCCACGGTGCCCAGGGTGATGACGATGATCTCCGTAGACAAAATAAAATCGGTTCGCACCGCGCCCTGGATCTTGTCTTTCTCAAGGGCAACCAAGTCAACAGACGCGTCACTGAGTGCTTTTACCAGCTCCGCGTGCTCGTGTGCTGCCTCCGCGTCACTGTGCAAGAACTTGTGTGCAAGCTTCTCAAAACCTTCAAAGCACAGAAACAAACCACCGGCCATCAACAGCGGCACGATGGACCAGGGAGCCAGCGCGTTGAGCACCAGTGCGCCCGGTACCAGAATCGCCTTATTGACCAGCGATCCCTTGCACACTGCCCACACCACCGGCAACTCGCGATCCGCACTCACGCCGGAAACTTGCTGGGCGTTCAAAGCCAGGTCATCTCCCAGCACGCCTGCGGTTTTTTTGGCCGCCACTTTGGTCAACACGGCAACATCGTCCAACACCGTGGCAATATCGTCCAACAGCAGCAACAGACTTCCAGCCATCACATCACTCCCTGATAAAAACACCAAGTCGCATTGTCAGGGATGGCTCATCCATACCTGCATGCGGATGCCTGCCGCGCTCAGTTCAAATCGCGTTTGAAGCGAATCTCTTCAATTCGCGTCAAACCCAGTTGCACGGTTTTGATGCTGGTCATTTCACGCTTGAAGCCAGCCATGTCAAAAAAGCGCAAGGCACGTTCATACCCCAGCGGCACCCAGGCAGTCACCTTGGTACAGCCTTCCTCCATCAGGCCTTCACGGGCACCGTCCCACAGTGCCAACCCAGCCCCCTGGCCCCAATGGCTGGGGCGGGCATACAAGGCCCAGATTTCGCCCATGGTGGCCGGCGTTTTGGGGTCACGAGAACGGTCAAAGCCGACAAAACCCACCACCTCGCCGTCCATCACGGCCACCAACACTTGCGGGTCACCAAACTCGATGGCCTCACGCCAGTAAGCCTGGCTTTTTTTCAGGCTGTCAAATTCCGGCATGGTTTCGCCGGGAAACTGTGCCTTGAACGCGGCTTGGGCTGCGCTGGCCTGAATTTGGGCTATTGCTTGGGCATCACGCTCTTTGGCGGGACGTACTTCGATGATGGAGAAATCAGACATGCAAAAAAAGGCCGGACTCAAACCCGGCACGGTTCAAAAAGGGATGTGGATTGTCGCAGCCTGAATCAGCGCTGACGACAACCTGCCACAAAGCTTTTAATTTATATAAAAAAAGTGGCTGTAGCTCTTGTTTATAAAGCGCTAAATGCTACATTTTTAATAGCTATAAACACCTTGCCCGGTTTTGCGCCCCAGACGGCCAGCGGCTACCATTTCTTTCAGCAGCGGGCAAGCACGGTATTTGCTGTCGCCAAACTCCTGCAAATACACCTCCATCACGGCCAGGCACACATCCAACCCAACCATATCAGCCAACGCCAGCGGACCAATCGGCTGGTTGCAACCCAGCTTCATGCCGGCATCGATGTCTTCGGGGCTGGCCAGGCCTTCGGCCAGCACAAAAAACGCTTCATTGATCATGGGTACCAGAATGCGGTTGACCACAAAACCCGGGGAATTTTTGACGGTGATCGGGGTTTTACCCAAAGCTGTGGCCATGGCATGCACCGCCGCGTGGGTGGCATCACTGGTCTGCAGGCCACGAATAATTTCCACCAGCGCCATCATTGGCACCGGGTTGAAGAAATGCATGCCAATAAAACGATCTGCACGGGAGGTGACTGCAGCCAGCTTGGTGATGGAAATCGACGAGGTATTGGTGGCCACGATGACCTCAGGGGCCAGCATTTCATCAAGCTGTTTGACGATTTTGACCTTGAGATCGTAGTTTTCAGTAGCGGCCTCAATCACCAACTGGGCACTGTTCAGGTCGCCATAGTGGGTGCTGCCTTTGATGCGGGCCAACGCAGCCTCTTTGTCAACGGCACTGATCTTCTCTTTTTTCAGCAAACGGTCCAGGCTGCCAGACACGGTGGCGATGCCTTTGGCCACAGCCGCCTCTGAAATGTCCACCATCACCACATTCAGGCCGGATACCGCGCATGCCTGCGCAATGCCGTTGCCCATGGTGCCTGCGCCAACAATACCCACTGTCGTGATACTCATCTTGAAAACTCCATTAAAAAATTAACCCATCATGTTAGCGTTTTCAGAACCGCCACATCCTGACACACCAGCCAGGTCAAACACAGCCAGACTGGGATAATTTACCCACCCCAACTAGGAGACATTCCACATGAATCTCACCGAACAACTGCTGCACGCGCTCAAAAAGCACGGTGCACGGCAGATTTTTGGCATCCCCGGCGACTTTGCCCTGCCCTACTTCCGCATCATTGAAGAGTCCAAGATATTGCCGCTCTACACCTTGTCGCACGAACCCGGCGTGGGTTTTGCCGCCGATGCCTCGGCGCGCATCAATGGCAGCCTGGGCGTAGCTGCGGTCACTTACGGGGCAGGTGCGCTGAACATGATCAACTCGGTGGCCGCAGCGTTTGCCGAAAAATCCCCGCTGGTAGTGCTCTCGGGTGGGCCAGGCAAAAATGAATCACGCTCCGGCCTGCTGCTGCACCACCAGGCCAAAACCCTCGACAGCCAGTTTCAAATCTTCAAGGAAATCACCTGCGACCAATGCCGTCTGGACGATGCCCAGCGTGCCCCGGCCGACATTGCCCGTGTGCTGGCCAGCTGCCTGCGTCACTCAGAACCGGTGTACATCGAGATTCCACGCGACATGGTCGCCATGCCTTGTGCCGATGTGTTGCCAGAAGCTCCGCAAACCGTCGACCCCGACGCGCTGGATGCCTGTGTGGATGAAATTCTGGAACGCCTGGCCCAGGCCAGATCACCGGTTCTGATGGTCGGGGTGGAAGTGCGCCGCTACGGGCTGGAAGACACCGTGGCCACCTTGTCGCGTCGGCTAGGGTTACCCGTGGTCACCAGCTTCATGGGGCGGGGATTGTTGTCCGAACAAGACTCGCCGCTGGTTGGCACCTACATGGGCGTGGCCGGTTTCCCCGAAATAACACATCTGGTGGAAAACTCGGACAGCCTGTTTTTGCTGGGTGAAATCATTTGTGATACCAACTTTGCTGTGTCCGAGACCAAAATCGACATGCGCAAAACCATCCAGGCACTGAATGGTCAGGTCAACATTGGCTACCACACCTACGCAAAACTGCCTCTGGCTGCCGTGGTAAACCGGATGCTGGAGCGCGTGAGCGGGCCGGACAAAGCCTTCAGCGTGACACCCCAGGTGTTCCCGCTGGATTTGCCACGGGATGCCCAAAGCATCACGCCCACCGACATTGCCACCGCCGTCAACGACCTGATGGCCAGACACGGCAAGATGCCCATTGCCTCCGACATGGGCGACTGCCTGTTCACCGCCATGGAGATCAAACACACCGCGCTGGTGGCCCCTGGCTACTACGCCACCATGGGGTTTGGTGTGCCTGCCGGGCTGGGCCTGCAGGCAGCCACAGGCGAGCGCCCGTTGATTCTGGTGGGTGATGGTGCTTTCCAGATGACCGGCTGGGAGCTGGGCAACTGCCGCCGCTACGGCTGGGATCCCATTGTGCTGGTGTTCAACAACGCCAGCTGGGAAATGCTGCGCACCTTCCAACCCGAGTCTGGCTTCAACAACCTGGATCACTGGGGCTTTGCCGAAATGGCTTCAGGCATGGGTGGTGACGGCGTGCGCGTGGGCACG
Organism: Rhodoferax lithotrophicus; assembly: GCF_019973615.1. Taxonomy (GTDB): domain Bacteria; phylum Pseudomonadota; class Gammaproteobacteria; order Burkholderiales; family Burkholderiaceae_C; genus Rhodoferax; species Rhodoferax lithotrophicus. The sequence continues at coordinate 2,831,810 of NZ_AP024238.1, forward strand.
CGCGCCGAGCTGAAAGCTGCGCTGGATCAGGCGATGGCCACACGCGGCAAATTCCAACTGATTGAAGTCACCCTTCCACGTGGCGTGTTGTCAGACACATTGACCAGGTTTGTGGCTGGGGTTAAGCGGTTGAATACGGTGAAATAGGCCTTAACCGTCCTTCTGAGCTTAAAAAACGGGGAATATGCTATTGAATAAATAGCTACAAGCGCTTGAAATAAAAGCGCTAGAGGCCTAAACAGCTTATGACCCCGTCAGACATCCACCCAAGCACACTCGCACGTGAAATGCCTTAAAAACTGCGGCTGCTTGGTGATCTTGACACCGCGAATGCTGGCGGCTTTTTCCTTCACCTCGGCAATCACTTCTGCCGCATAGTCAAAGTGGCTTTGGGTGTACATGCGCCGCGGAAAAGCCAGGCGCACCAGCTCCATGCTGTGAAAGGTTTCCGTCCCATCGGCCAGGCGCTTGCCAAACATCACCGAACCAATTTCCACCCCGCGAATGCCACCCTCCAGGTAAAGCGCATTACACAGCGCCCAAGCCGGATAGTGCGACACCGGCATGTCGGGCAGCACGGTGCGCGCATCAATGTAGACCGCGTGCCCCCCGGTCGGTTTGACAAAGCCCACGCCAGCCGCCTCCAGCCGTTCACCCAGGTATTCGGCGGTGCGCAAACGGTAACGCAAATAGTCTTCCTGCATGCCTTCTTCCAGACCCACGGCCAGGGCCTCCAGGTCACGCCCGGCCAGACCGCCGTAGGTAGGGAAGCCCTCGGTCATGATCAGCACATTGCGCACCGCATCCATCCACTCCTCACTGCGCAGCACGATGAAGCCGCCGATGTTGACCATGCCATCCTTTTTGGCACTCATGGTGGCACCGTCGGCATAAGAAAACATTTCCCGCACGATGTCGCGGATGGGCGTGTTCTCATAGCCCGGTTCACGCATCTTGATGAACATCGCATTTTCAGAAAAGCGGCAGACATCCATGATGAAGGGTTTGCCATATTGCTTGAGCAGCGCCGCATAGGCGCGAATATTGGCCATCGACACGGGCTGGCCACCCCCGGTGTTGTTGGTCACGGTGATCATGCCAAACGGAATCTGCTCGCCACGCGCTTTCAGCAGCGCCTCAACCCGTTCCAGATCAATATTGCCTTTGAAGGGATGAATCAATGACGGCTGCAAACCCTCGGCAATCACCAGATCCAGCGCCTCGATCCCCAAGTATTCGAGGTTGGCACGGGTGGTATCAAAGTGGCAGTTGTTGGGCACCACGTCGCCCTTTTTGCAGACAGCGGTGAACAGCACCTTTTCAGCCGCGCGGCCCTGGTGGGTGGGCACAAAAAACTGCATGCCGGTGATGGCCTGGATGACCGCTTCCAGGCGGTAAAAGCTGCGCGCTCCGGCGTAACTTTCATCACCTTCCATGATGGCTCCCCACTGACGGCTGGACATGGCACCGGTGCCGGAGTCGGTCAACCAGTCAATCAGCACGTCTTCTGCGCGCAGCTTGAAGACGTTGAGCTTGGCGGCTTCCAGCAGTTGCACACGCTCCTCGCGTGTGGTCATACGGATGGGTTCGATACTTTTGATGCGAAACGGTTCGATCAGTGTTTTGGGCATGGTGTGTTCTGCAAAAATGAAGAGTGGCAGAAGGTAGCACCGCTCAACGACTCGTGGTGTCGGCTATTTCCAACACTCCATCAACTCTGCGAATCCAGCATCCCCACACCACCCCGGCTCGGCAGCGCCAACCATTAAAGGCTAGACTCAAACGCATGATCGGCCTTCCCAAGAGTTCACTACATGCATATTCACACCTTCACCTTGCGCTGCACAGGACTGCTGCTGTCCCTGCTAGCCAGTGCCCTGTCTCACGCTGCCCCCGCCGATGCAACACCCCGTGCCACACCTGAAGCCTGCCCCAGCATCCTGAAGTACACCTTCAACCGCTTGCAAGACGAAGCCCCACAAAACCTGTGCCAATACGCAGGCAAAGTGATTCTGGTGGTCAACACCGCCAGCTACTGCGGCTTCACAGGTCAATATGAAGGACTGGAGGCACTGTATGCCAGCTACAAAGACAAAGGTTTGGTGGTGCTGGGTTTTCCATCCAACGACTTTGGCAAGCAGGAACCTGGCAGCAACAAGGAAATTGCCGACTTTTGCTTCAACACCTATGCGGTCAAGTTCCCCATGTTTTCCAAATCCGTGGTGTCAGGCCCCAACAGCAATCCCCTGTACCAGGCTTTGGCCAAAGAAACCGGCAGAGCACCGCAATGGAACTTTTTTAAATACCTGATTGACCGCAACGGTAAAGTGGTCGACAGCTTCAGCAGTCTGACCGGCCCGCAAAGCAAAAGCTTGGTCTCGGCCATCAACAAGGCGCTATGACAACCAACTTGCACCGGATGTCTTGGACTTGAGCCATGGAGCGACTTCGCATTGACAAATGGCTCTGGGCCGCCCGTTTTTACAAAACCCGCAGCCTGGCCAGTGAAGAGATCAACAAGGGCCACGTGCAGGTGAATGGTGCCGTGGTCAAGCCCGCCCGCGAACTCCAACGCGGTGACAGCGTGCAGCTTCGCAACGGCCCGGTGACGCGCACGGTGACCGTACTTGACCTGAGTGACAAACGCGGCCCAGCACCACAAGCCGCCTGGCTGTACCAGGAAACCGCTGAATCTGTTCAGCTGCGGCAACACGCTGCCGAGCAGCGCCGTCTGGCCCCCGAGCCAGCCCTGGCCCTGACACAAGGCCGCCCGACCAAACGTGAGCGCCGCGACACTGAAAAATTACGCGACGGACAGTGGTAAACCCCACCTCAGAAACGCCCCGCCAACCACTACATCACCGGATAATGGGTCAAAGCGGGTTCTTTTTTGGGCCCAGGCGCATGCCTGCGCGCCAGCAAGGTGTACATGGTGGGCACCACAAACACCGTCAACAGCGTTCCCAGGCTCATCCCTCCCACAATCACCCAGCCAATTTGATGACGGCTCTCTGCACCAGCACCCTTGGCGATGGCCAGCGGCACCGCGCCAAGCACCATGGCACCGGTGGTCATCATGATCGGGCGCAAACGCTGTGCAGCCGACTGCTGAATGGCGCTCATCATGTCCATACCTTGTTCACGCAACTGATTGGCAAACTCCACAATCAAAATACCGTGTTTGGTGATCAAGCCCACCAACGTGATCAGACCAATCTGGCTGAACACATTAAACGTGCCACCAGACCATTTAAGCGCCAGCAATGCCCCCGCCATGGACAACGGTACGCTGAACAAAATCACAAAAGGATCCACAAAACTCTCAAACTGCGCAGACAACACCAAAAAGATGAACAACAGCGCCAACGCAAACACCAGCGTTAACGAGTCAGACGATTTTTTGTACTCACGGCTGATGCCGTTCAGGTCCGTGGTGTAGCCCGGTTTAAGCACTTTTTGCGCCGTAGCATCCATAAAATTGAGCGCCTCACCTACCGAATAAGTGGCTGACAAGTTGGCTGTGATGGTGGCCGAGCGACGCTGACCAAAGTGAATCAGCTCACGTGGAACCACCACTTCACGAATTTTGACCAAAGCAGACAAAGGAATCAGGTCCGTGCCCTTGCCACGCACAAAGATTTTCTCAATATCATCCGGCGTGTTGCGCCCACTGGGATTGGTTTGCACAATCACGTCATATTGCTCGCCACCGCGCTTGTAACGCGTCACATTGCGTCCACCCAGCATGGTCTCGATGGCCCGCGCAATCAGGTCCACACTCACCCCCATGTCAGCAGCTCGTTCACGATCCACTTCCAGCTTGATCTCCGGCTTGTTCAGACGCAAATCAGTGTCCACCTGGACAAATCCCGGATTTTTCGCCAACTCATCCTGAAAGTCGCGCACGGTTTTCGCCAGGTTCTGATAGCTTTCAGAGGTGATGATGACAAACTCGATAGGCCGACTGCTAAAGCTCTGCCCGAGAGAAGGCGGCGTGATGGTTGTCGCCGTCACACCCGACAGGCTGGACACACGCGGTGTCATGGTTCGCGCCATCTCCAGCGTGGTGCGCTCCCGATCCTCCCAAGGTTTGGCCCGAAAAAAGATGTTCCCCTGAGACACCGTGGGATTGCCGATAGTAGAAAAAATACGATCAAACTCGGGGTAGTCTTCGGCGATACGCTCAATACCACGCGCATAACGGTCGGTATAGGCCAGGGTTGCACCGTCAGGCGCATTGATACGCGCCAGCACCACACCGCGGTCTTCAAGTGGGGAGAGTTCACGCTTGATATCCCCCAAGGTCCACCAAGTCACCAAACCGCTGACCAACATCACCAACAAAACCAGGTAGCGTCGACTCAATGACCAGGCCAGCGCCCTACCATATGTTCGAGTGACCCACTCCAGCAGGCTTTCCATGTGCGAATCAAACCAGGTCGGATGCGGGTTATGGCGCAACAACAAAGATGACATCATGGGCGACAAAGTCAGTGCCACTATGCCCGAGATCACCACCGCACCCGCCAGTGCCAGCGCAAATTCAGTGAACAAGCGCCCGGTGCGCCCAGGCGAAAACGCCAGCGGCGCATACACCGCCACCAGCGTCATGGTCATCGCCACAATGGCAAAGCCAACCTCACGCGCCCCCCGGATAGCGGCCTGAAACGGCGGCAAACCTTCTTCAATGTGGCGGTAGATGTTCTCCAGCATCACAATCGCATCATCCACCACCAGGCCAATGGCCAGCACCAAGGCCAACAAAGTCAGCGTGTTGATACTGAAACCCGCCAAGGACATCATCGCAAATGTACCGATCAGTGCCACCGGAATCGTGACCAACGGAATCAGCGAGGCACGTAATGTGCGCAAAAAAACAAAAATCACCAAAGCCACCAACACGGCAGCCTCCACAATGGTCCTGAACACCGCTTTGATCGACTGGTCAATAAACACCGAGTTGTCATTAGCCACCTCAATCTGCACACCTGGCGGCAAATCACGGCGCAATTTATCCAGCAAACTGATCACACCCTTGGAAAGTTCCAGCGGGTTGGCGGTTGATTGCTTCACCACCCCAACCCCCACAGAATCACGTCCGTTCAAACGCACAAACGAGCGTTCATCCACGGGTGCCTCCTGCACACGTGCCACATCGCCAATGCGAATCGACTGGCCACCCACACTGCGAATCACCACCTGGGAAAATTCTCTCGGACGCTGCAAATCGGTTGCCGCCGTCACGCTGAACTCGCGCTGGGTGCTTTCGATCCGCCCGGCCGGCACCTCCAGGTTGGATCGACGCAGGGCATCTTCAAGGTCTTGCACCGTGAGCTTGTAGGCGGCAAGCTTGTCCGGGTCAACCCAGATGCGCATGGCAAATTTACGCTCACCGTAAATATTGACCTCAGCCGCACCCGGTGCGGTTTGCAACACCGGTTTGACCAGGGTATTGGCCATCTCGGAAAGTTGCAGCGCAGTGTGGGTGTCCGAACTCAAGGCCAGAAAAATCACTGGGAACGATTCGGCCTCCACTTTGGCAATCACCGGCTCATCGATACCTTGCGGCAGACGCTGGCGCACGCGGGTCACCTTGTCGCGCACGTCCGCTGCGGCAGAATCCGCATCACGGCTCAACACAAAACGGACTGAAATCTGGCTACGCTCTGGACGACTGGTGGACGTGATCACATCCACCCCTTCAATGCCAGAGAGCGAATCTTCCAGCACCTTGCTCACCTGGGCTTCCATCACTTCACTGGAGGCCCCAGCAAAAGTGGTGGTCACCGACACCACAGGTTCGTCAATTTTGGGATATTCACGCACCGACAAGCGGTTGAACGAGACCGCGCCAATCAGCACGATCAATAACGACAACACGGTGGCAAAGACCGGGCGACGGATGGAGGTTTCAGCCAGTTGCATCAGAAGTTCCCTGGCAAATTATTGGCTAGCTGCCGTTTTGGGACCTGCGGGCCTGCCCAACTCCACCAAACGCACGGGTGAACCATCTTTTTGCAAACGCTGCTGGCCAGCCACCACCACCGTCTCACCCAAACTCAAACCTTGCACAATTTCGACTTTCCCTTGGCTGCGTACGCCCAGGGTCACCTCTTGGCGCTGCGAGACAAACTTGGTGTCTGGCGGCAGGTTGGCACCTGCTTCAGGCGCAATCAGTTTGAAGACAAACTGACGATTACCCTGCGGCACGATGGCCTCTTCCGGCACCACCAGGGCGGCTTCGTTGACCGAAAACACCGTGGTAACCCGGGCAAACATGCCTGTGCGCAAAGGCTGCGCTTCACCGGGTTTGCTTACATTGGGCAACACAGCCCGCACGCCAATCGAACGACCGTTGGCATCAAGCAGCGGGTCCACCGCCTCCACAACCGCTTTGAAATGATGCCCCGGCAAAGCATCCAGGCTAAGTTCCACACTTTGTCCAAGCTTGAGTTTGCTACCCAGGCGCTCAGGCAGGCGAAAGTCGACCATCATCTGACGGGTATCTTCCAGCGACACCAGATCCACCCCGTCTTTGACATAGTCACCCACATTTACCAGTCGGATACCTGCCGTGCCATCAAATGGCGCACGCACCGCCATGCGACTCAAACGCGCCTGCGCCAATACCAATTGGGCTTGCGCCACCTGCAAATTGGCAGCCCCCGTATCCAGGGTTTGCCTGGACATGAAGTTGGCTGCCACCAACTCTTTGGTGCGATTGAAATTGGCCTGCGCAATGGCCAACTGGGCCTGCATTTGCTGCACATCGGCTTGCTGCAACAAGTCGTCAAACTGCACCATGATTTGCCCTTTTCGCACCGGGCCGCCGTCTTTGAAGTTCAGTGCCGTGATGCGCCCAACCAGTTCCGGGCGCAGCATCACGCTTTGACGCGCACGCAGACTGCCAACCGCCTGGGCATCATCCCGCAAAGGCTGCGCAAGCACCTTCACCGCTTCAACCCCTGCCACTTTGGGCGCAGCTGGCCCGCCAGCCTGGTTTTTATCCACAGCAACCATGTCTTTGGGTCCCTGCGGCTTGGACTGCAGCCACCACGCACCACCTGTTGCGATGACCATACCCAGAACAGCCATGACCCAGTACTTGAATTTGCTCGCCATGTGAAAAAATCCTGATGAAAAAAATACGCCAACGGGCCGCATCCTGTGAAGCACGCGTAAATGTAACGGCCTGCTACAGAACACCTGAACAGAGCATGGATCTTTGCAAAGTCTTTACAAACCCCAAGAATGGCCCGGCATCAAAACATCCGCCCTGGAGCGGATCACCATGATAGGGTCACTGGATTAAAGTTGTCTGATGAGTCCAGGCGGTAATTCGCCCCACGCTTCCTGAGCGACAACTCAGCGCCGCCCCAACGCCAGAGTCACGCCCTGGTTAGCCAGCTGATCTGCCCGCTCATTACCAGGGTCACCATTGTGGCCACGCACCCAGCGCCACTCAATCTGATGTGTACCGCTGTTGACCAGGGCATCCAGGCGCTGCCACAGATCCACATTCTTCACCGGTGCCTTGGTGGCAGTCTTCCAACCTCGCGCTTTCCAGCCAGGCAGCCACTCGGTCATGCCTTTGAGCACATATTGACTATCCACATGCAGCGTAATTTTGCAGGGGCGCTTCAAGGCAGCCAAGGCTTCAATCACCGCCATCATTTCCATGCGGTTGTTGGTCGTGCCCAACTCTCCACCAAACAATTCCTTCTGGGCATCCGCCGATTTCAGCAAAGCACCCCATCCTCCAGGGCCGGGGTTACCTTTGCAAGCACCATCGGTGTAAATGTCGATTGGATTCAAATTCATGACCTCATTTTTCAATTTTGAAGAGTTTTTAGCCTGTAGAGCCTGATTTACCAGTACGACCAGCTACAGAAACAGGAGCACCGGAAAGTCGAATGGAAGGCTTCCATCTCGGATTGAGCAGCGTCATACCGCGCACCCGTTTCACAGCCACCACACAATAAACGGCCCCGAGTATCGGCCACCAGCGTGCTCCCAGACGATCCATCCAGGCAAAGCGCTCCAACCAATGTGGGTTGGCCAAGGCGGGCCGATAACAACCGAACGCACCCGACTCAAGCTCCAGGCCGAGCAAGCGCAACCAATCACGAATGCGTAAATACCCCAGAAATTCACCTGTATTTGGTAAAAATGGATGATTCCAACCCAGTCGCTGGTACAGGTGTGCACGGTATTGGCGCAAACCCCATAAGCTCATGGGGTTGAAGCCACAAATCACCACCCGACCATCCGGTACCAAAACCCGGTGAACCTCACGCAAGGCGGCATGCGGGTCAGCCGTCAACTCAAGCGCATGCGGCAAAACCACCAGATCAAGACTATTGGCTGGAAACGGCAACGCTGAAAATTCGGTCATGAAAGCCGCTTTTTCATGCGGTGTTTCTGTAGCCAGCCAACGGTGAGGCATTCGGTTGGCAGACAGGGCATCCAGCTCAGGCAAACCCAACTGTAAAGCATGAAAACCAAACACATTCGCCACTGCTGCCGCCATCTGCGCATGTTCCCATTCCAGCAGGTAAGTCCCCGGCGGGGTTGCCAGCCAGTCATGCATCCCTATAATTTGATCGCCCATGAAGTTAATTCCAATACCTGCTTTCAACGACAACTACATTTGGATGTTGCATAACGAACATCAAGCGTTGGTGATCGACCCGGGTGATGCCAAACCTGTCCTGGCTGCGCTAAAGCAAAGCGGGCTGACGCTGGAGGCGATTCTAGTCACGCATCATCACAACGACCACATCGGTGGTGTGTCTGAACTGCGTGAGCGCACCAATGCCCAAGTATGGGGTCCGGTGCAGGAAACCATGCCCGAGCCTTTGCAGCGAGTGGCCGATGGCAGCATCATCACAGCCTTAGGTTTGTCATTTGAAGTCCTGCATGTGCCTGGCCACACCGCTGGTCATGTGGCTTACTTTGGAATGATTCCAGACGAAACCCCGGTGCTTTTTTGTGGTGACACCTTGTTCAGCGGCGGCTGTGGCCGCTTGTTTGAAGGTACCCCAGCCCAAATGTTGGCCTCATTAACCCGACTGGCGGCCCTGCCGGAGTCCACGCGGGTGTGCTGCGCCCATGAATACACCTTAAGCAATCTGCGTTTTTCCCTGGCTGTGGAGCCTAACAATGCGGAAACTATGGCCTACCAACAACGTGCGCAGGCCTTGCGACAAACCCACCAGCCCACCCTGCCCTCAAGCATTGCGCTTGAAAAGCGTGTGAACCCTTTTTTACGCACCCATTTGCCTGATGTGGCTAATGCGGTGCAGCAGCGTTTTGCCCAAGCCCACGACCCCGTCAGTGTGTTTGCGGCCCTGCGCACCTGGAAAGATCAATTTTGAAAAACCTTCTTCGTTTGGGTGTCCTGGTGGCCACCGTATGGCTGGCTGGCTGCGCGGGTCCTGGTGGGATTAAACCATCCGCCGAGGCTATCGACACAACACCTGATGCACAAGCTTCAATCCATCCCACGTCTGGAGCAACTCTTCTGCATTACCCAGCAGGAGGATTAAAACCCCTTTCCAGCACACAATTGGGCTCCAAATATGTGCACGCGTTAGTACCACCTGTCGATCTGTGGGAGCGTATTCGCCGTGGTTTTGCCATGACTGACCTGGACACGGATCTGGTGCGCGAGCGCGAGCTTTGGTACAGCAGCCGGCCGGACTATGTCACCCGCATGACCGAGCGGGGCAACAAATACCTGTTCTACATTGTGGAAGAACTGGAGCGACGCAACATGCCCAGTGAATTGGCACTGTTGCCCTTTATTGAGAGCGCCTTCAACCCGCAGGCCGTCTCCAGCGCCAAAGCGGCTGGCATGTGGCAGTTCATGCCAGCCACCGGAAAGCAGTTTGAACTCAAGCAAAATCTGTTTCGCGATGACCGCCGTGATGTTGTTGAGTCCACCCGTGCAGCGCTGGACTACATGCAAAAACTCTATGGCATGTTTGGTGACTGGCATCTGGCACTAGCCGCTTACAACTGGGGCGAAGGCAGCGTCAAGCGCGCCATGGAGAAGGCTGCCAAAGCAGGTAAAAGCACGGCCTACCCTGACTTGCCCATGCCGATGGAAACACGTATGTATGTCCCCAAACTACAAGCCGTGAAAAACATGGTGGCCAACCCTGAAGCGTTCCGGGTGAGCTTGCCCAACGTTGCTAACCACCCTTATTTTCAAAGTGTGGAAATTGACCGAGACATTGATGTCGCTCTGGCTGCGGAGCTGGCTGAAGTACCGCTTGACGACTTCAAAGCATTGAACCCGTCTGTGAACAAACCCGTTTTACTGGCCTCTGGCACCTCACAAATTCTGCTGCCATGGGACAATGCAGAGCGTTTTCAAGCTAATCTGGAAGCGTATAGCGGTGCTCAATTGGCCAATTGGACAGCCTGGATTGCACCAGCAACGCTGAGCACCGCCGATGCAGCCAAACGGGTTGGCATGGTCGAGTCGGAATTGCGGGCAATGAACAATATCCCGCCGCATATGCTGATCAAAGCAGGCTCCACCTTGCTGGTGCGTCGCTCTGCCGGTCTTAACGTCGATGTCTCAGAACACATTGCAGACAATGGCCAGCTCTCACTGTCACCCGAAGTGGTACTGCGTAAAACCAACGTCAAGGCGGGACGAAAAGACAATGTAGCCAGTTTGGCCAAGCGTTTTGCGGTCAGCACCCAATCGATTGCACAGTGGAACAAGATAAGCCCCAGCGCATCCTTCAAGCAAGGTCAGCAAGTGGTGTTGTATTTGCCGGCAAAAGCTGGAGTCACCCAAAAAGTGAGCACAAAATCACGCGCAATGGCCAATCGAAAGATAGCTCCAAGTAAAAAATCAACACGGTTTGCCCAAAAATAAAGTCACAAAGGGGTGATCAGGTCATACCAATCACCCTTGGGCTGAAGCTACAAGTACCGTGATTAATCAGCGGTAACCCGCAAACAAAATGGTCACATTGATGGCCAAAGCCAACACCCAAACCAGGCTGCGTAAACTGGCCAGATTGGCCACGTACATCAGGATGTACACCACACGCAGCACCACGTACACAAAAGCCAGCAAGTCCAGGCGGGTTTGGTAAGCCCCAAGCTGGTGTGCAATCAGCACCGCACCGATGAAAAAAGGCAAGGCCTCAAAACTATTGGCCTGCGCGGCATTGGCACGGGCCCGCCAATCAGTTTGTCGGGCCAGCCAGGCACGTGGGTTGTGGTTGTCAAAACCACCATCCTTGCGGGATTTGCCCAAGCCCCCCCACTTGGCAATCACCGCACACAACAGAGGCAGCAACGCGGCCACCAAGACACACCAGTAGGCCAGGGTAAAGTGGGTAACTGTCATGACATCACTCCAAAGTTCGGGTTAGCGCCGATCCACCAGCGCATGGGCAATGGTGCCCAGATCAACATATTCGAGCTCGCTGCCCACCGGCACACCCCGCGCCAACCGTGTCAGGTGCAAGCCACGTGCTTTGAGGCCCTCACTGATCACATGGGCGGTGGCTTCTCCCTCGGCCGTGAAATTGGTCGCCAGAATCACTTCTTGCACCGTGCCATCAAGCGCCCGGTCAAACAGTTTTTTCAAACCAATGTCATGCGGCCCAACACCATCCAGCGGGCTGAGTTTACCCATCAGCACAAAGTACAGCCCCTTGTAAGCCCCGGTGCGTTCCAGTGCGGACTGATCTGCCGGGGTTTCCACCACGCACAACTTGCTGGCATCACGGCGCTCATCCAGACACGTGGCACACACCGTCGCCTCGGTAAAAGTATGGCAACGCTCACAATGCTGAATCGCCTGGGCCGCATTGGCCAGTGCGTAAGACAAGGTTTGCGCCCCAGGGCGGTCATGCTGCAGCAGATGAAACGCCATCCTCTGCGCCGACTTCACCCCCACGCCCGGCAAGCGCCGCAGCGCCTGAATCAGCGCCTCAAGCGCGTTGGCATCCGACATGGGAAGCTAAAAAGTATCAGAAGGGGAATTTCATGCCGCCTGGCAAACCCGGCATGCCGGCAGTGATCTTGCCCATCTTTTCGGCCGAGGTTTCTTCAGCCTTGCGCACCGCGGCATTAAACGCTGCGGCCACCAGATCTTCCAGCATGTCTTTGTCATCGGCCAGCAGGCTGGGATCAATGGTGATGCGGCGCACATCGTGTTTGCAGGTCATGAGCACTTTGACCAGACCGGCACCGGACTCGCCGGTGACTTCGATGTTGCCCAGCTCGTCCTGGGCTTTTTTCATGTTGTCCTGCATGGCCTGGGCTTGTTTCATGAGGCCGGCGAGTTGTCCTTTATTGAACATGGGTTTTTCCTTGTGAGTGAATCAAATGATGGGATGGGAGACACTGAAACCACCCGGGCTTCAGTTTGTTGATCCGTTCAAACCGGTTTGGGCAACACACCCGGTTTGATGCTTCCAGGCACGATTTTCGCCCCAAAATCCTGCATCAGCGTTTGCACCAGGGGATCGTCAAAAACGATTTTTTCGGCCACCAGTTGTGCCGCCGCCGCGATAGCTGCGTTGCGCCTGGCCGGGCTATCGGTCACGCGGCCGATTTCCGCCACCAGTTTGACCGGATAACCGGCTTTCTCCAGCGCCGCAGCCAAACGATCGCGGCTACCCGGATGGTTAAGCGATTCGCGCTCCACGCGCAGCAGCCATTGATCGGTGTCACGGGCCACCAGCTGGGCCTGCAGCGCCAGCTCACGCACCATGGCGGTGATGGCCTCGCTGGCAATCAGCGACTGCACTGTGGCATACCAAAAATCCCCTTCCGGGTTGGGCGAAATCGCAGCACTCACCTGAGCCACCGGCACATCACGCCGGGATTCAGGCTGCACATGCACCTGAACCGCTTCAATAGTCGTAGCTACTGGTGCTTGATAAACATGCACCTGAGGCTGATTTGGCTTGAAATTTGAAGCAGGTGGTGGTACCTCAGATGCCCCGGTGTCCGAACCGAAGGTTGCTGCACTGCCCGCCACCTTGGACATCTCGCGCACGGGCAAACGCTGGCCTTCGGGTAATGACACCAGGGCAGTTGGTGCATCAGCGGGTACCGATGATTGCTCCTCTGGCACTCTTGTATGAGGAGCATCTTGCGCTTGATGGACAAGCGCTGCAGCCTGATTTAGCTTATTTTTTTCAGACGGTGTTGCAAGCGGTGGTGGCGCAGGAACGGTGGTCGCCAGCGAGGCCGTCGGGACATCAGGCAGAGGTCGGGGGGCAAGCCTCAGAGTTTTTTTTTCCTGTCCAGCCACCTCAGTCGTGCCGGGCTTGAACGCCAGCAAGCGCAACAACACCATGGTCAGCGCCGCATATTCGTCCGGCGCCAAGCCCAGTTCACTACGTCCATGCAGGCAAATGCTGTAAAGCAACTGGGTTTCATCGGTCGGCATCAAGGCCGCCAATTGAGCGATGTCTGCCGCTTCAGGATCACTTTCATCCATGAAAACCCCGGGTACCGCCTGCAACACCGCCATACGCTGCAACACACTGCTCATTTCTTCCAGGGTTGAGGCGGCGCTCAGGCCATGGGTACGCAACGCCTCGGAAGTTTCTACCACCGTCTTGCCATCCCCTTGCGCCAGCGCTTGCAGCAGCCGGAACACATAGGAGCGATCCACGCTACCCAGCATCTGGCGCACCAGGTTTTCTGCCAGCACCCCTGAACCAAACGCAATCGCCTGGTCGGTCAGGCTCAAGGCATCGCGCATGGAACCGCGCGCCGCCCGCGCCAGCAAGCGCAGCGAGGGCACATCGGCTGAAACCTGCTCGGTCAGCAAAACTTTTTGCAAGTGCTCCCGAATGGTGTCCGGGGCCATGGGACGCAAATTAAATTGCAGGCAACGCGACAACACCGTCACCGGCACTTTTTGCGGGTCGGTGGTGGCCAGCACAAATTTCAAGTATTCGGGCGGCTCTTCCAGCGTTTTCAGCATGGCGTTGAACGCCGTGTTGGTGAGCATGTGCACTTCGTCGATCATGAAGACCTTGAAGCGACCCTGCACCGGCTTGTACACCGCCTGCTCCAACAGGGCTTGCACTTCATCCACGCCCCGGTTGGAAGCCGCATCGAGCTCGGTGTAATCCACAAACCGGCCGCTATCAATATCCTTGCAGGCCTGACAGACCCCACAAGGGGTAGCCGTGATACCGCCCTGCCCGTCTGGGCCCTGGCAGTTGAGCGACTTGGCCAAAATGCGCGACACCGTGGTTTTGCCAACCCCGCGTGTGCCGGTGAACAAGTAGGCATGGTGCAGGCGCTGGGTGGTCAGGGCATTGGTCAGGGCTTGTACCACGTGGTCTTGCCCCACCATTTCTGTGAAATTGCGGGGGCGGTATTTGCGAGCGAGCACAAGGTAAGACATAGCCACTGATTCTAAAGGGAGGCTCTTTAAAACTTCTTTTCAGCCCTTACAATCTACGCTGACGGGCCTTCCCGCATGGTGAAGCGGCCAACCGGGTCAGGTGGGGAACCAAGCAGCCCTAACTGTGGAGCCAGTGCCGGGGTCAAGGCTCGTCAACCTCATTTCTGCCAACTGCTGCAATTTCTGCAGCAGTTGGCACAATCTACATCAGGGCCTAAGCCCTATTCATACTCAAAACAAACCCATCCGTTTGGCCTGTTCGGTCAATTCCGCGCGGAAATTGGGATGGGCAATACCAATGAGTTCACGCGCGCGCTGGCCCGCAGATTTGCCACGCAACTGCGCTACGCCAAATTCGGTCACCACGTAATTGATATCGTTTTTGCTGGTGCTCACATGGGTGCCTGGTGAGAGCATGGGCACAATGCGTGAGATGCTGTCATCTTTGGCAGTTGATGGCAACACAATAAATGCCTTGCCACCTTTGGACAGGTTGGCTGCCCGCACAAAATCGGCTTGCCCACCCGTTCCCGAGTAAGGCAAATGCCCGAGGCTTTCTGAACCACATTGCCCCAGCAGATCAATCTGCAGTGTGGCGTTAATCGCCACCAGGTTGTCGTTTAATCCGGCCAAATTGGGTGCGTTGGTGTATTCGACCGGGTGAATCTCAAGTGCCGGATTGTGATCCATGAATTTGTAGAGCCTGGATGAGCCCAATGCAAATGTGGCCACCATCTTGCCCGGCAAGTAATTTTTGCGCCGGTTGGTTACAGCCCCACTTTCCAGCAGGGTCAGGATACCGTCGCCGATCATTTCCGTGTGGATGCCCAAATCACGTTTATTGGTGAGTTGCATCACCACCGCATCAGGAATACCGCCATAGCCAATTTGCAAGGTGGCACCATCATCAATCAGGTCAGCCACATATTTGCCGATGGCTTCCTGCACCGGGCCAATTTTGGGCAAGCCCACTTCCAGCACCGGTTCGCTGCTTTCCACCAAAGCGGCCACTTGCGAAATGTGCACATGGCAGTTGCCATAGGCAAAAGGCACATGGGGGTTGACTTCAAGCACCACCGCACGTGCTTTGGCTACGGCCGCCATCGTGTAGTCAGCGCCCAAACTGAGCGAAAAGTAGCCATGGGCATCCATGGGCGAAGCCATACTGAACACCACATCCGAAGCCAGCTGGCCCCGCTCAATCAGACTCGGAATTTCCGAGAAATAGTTGGGTATGAAGTCAATCCAGCCCGACTGACCACCGGCACGTGTAGCAGCACCGTAAAACAGTGCCACATGGCGTACATGCTCTACGGTTTCAGGGTCAATATAGCCAAATTTTCGAATGGCCAGAATTTGCGCCACTTTCACATCGTGCAGGCGTTTGCGCTGCGCTGACAAGGCAGTCAACAAGGCAGGTGGCTCACCTACCCCTGTAGGCACAACAATGGAATCTCCATCACGAACCAAAGAAATGGCATCCTCTGCGGACATTTTTTTCTTGGCGTAATCACTCATCACAGACATACGGGTTTTCCCTAAAAAATTTTAAATATACCAAGCAGACACTTCTAAAAAGCTGACAAACCTTACAAATCAAGATCATCCATGAGAAGACAAGAGAAATATATTTACTATATTTTTAATAGCTAATTACAGACCTAAATCAAGTGCTCAAAGCCTATTTCTTATTAAGAAATGCAGCCACACTCTGTCCCGCATGTGCACCACTTGCCAAACACGCTGTCAGCAGATATCCCCCGGTGGGTGCCTCCCAATCAAGCATCTCTCCAGCACAAAAGACACCGGGTAAAGGCTCAAGCATCAAGCCCTCGGTCATACCCTCAAACAACACACCACCAGCACTGCTAATGGCTTCATCCAGGGGACGAGCGGCTTTTAAGACAATGGGTAAAGCCTTGATGGCCTGTGCCAATTGCACCGGATCATGCATCTGTTCTTTACTCAACAATTCGTGAAGGATGGCCGCCTTGATACCCTCAATATGAAGCCGACTTTTCAGATGACTGGAGAGTGAGCGTGTGCCGCGCGGATGCAGCACCTCAGCCAGAACACGCTCCTGGGACAAATCAGGTAGCAAATCCAGTTGAAAGATAGCCTGACCATTCACCATGATCTCATTTCGCATCAGACTGGACGCGGCGTAGATCAAGCTGCCCTCTACCCCCGTCTGTGTGACCACAAACTCACCTTTGCGGACAAAAACGACCCCATCGGAATTAGTGAAAGAAATAGCGACAGACTTGAAGGGCTGACCCGCAAACCGGCTGGCAAAGTGCTCGGTCCAGCCATTTTTCACATCAAACCCGCAGTTGCTCGGCAACAAGGGGGTCACAGCCACGCCCTTCGCTTGCAGCAACGGAACCCACGCACCGTTGGACCCCAAGTGGGCCCAGCTGCCCCCCCCCAGGGCCAGTACCACAGCATCGGCTGACACCTGAACGGAACCACGTGGTGTTTCAAAATCCAATTCAATGGCCTGGGCCCCTTGACCCTGATCAGAGCTGGAGACCAAAGGCTGGTGCCAGCCAACCCAGCGGTGACGCATGAAAAACTCAACAGGAGTTCCGTTTTGGGGATGACGCAAACGCGCCAGCCAAGCCCGCAGCAAAGGCGCAGCTTTCATATCCACCGGGAACACTCGCCCCGAACTACCGACAAAAGTTTCAATACCCAATGAAGCGGCCCAGCTGCGCACACTGGCAGCATCAAAGGTCTTGAAAAGCGCTTCAATTTGAGCGCGTCGTTGTCCATAACGTGAAGCAAACAGGTCCGCAGGCTCTGAGTGCGTCAAATTCAACCCCCCTTTGCCTGCCAATAAAAATTTGCGCCCAATACTGGGCATGGCATCAAAAATAGCCACAGCGACACCTGCGCTGGACAAGACCTCAGCCGCCATCAACCCGGCCGGACCGGCACCCACAACAACCACTTTTTTCATAATTTGACCTCTGCTTTTTTCAAAAATTCACACCACACCTTGGAATACCCCGAATGCAACAAACAGATTGTTTTTTGCGCAAGCAACCCCATAAACAACCATGCACTGATATCCCTTTTGGGTTTCTGTCACAATTTCCCAACTTAAATTCTTTCCAACTTTCTACCTTTAGGAAAAACAATGGCCAGTGAATTGATCAAACATGTGTCCGATGCCACATTCGAAAGCGACGTTTTACAAGCCGAGCTGCCCGTGTTGGTGGACTACTGGGCTGAATGGTGTGGTCCCTGCAAAATGATTGCACCTATCCTGGACGAAGTATCGACGGCTTATGACGGCAAACTCAAGATTGCCAAAATGAATGTCGATGAAAATCGCGATATTCCAGCCAAGTTTGGCATTCGTGGCATTCCTACCCTCATGCTCTTCAAAGGCGGCCAATTGGCAGCCACCAAAGTTGGTGCCATGAGCAAGGCGCAACTCACCGCTTTTATTGATCAACAACTGGTTTGAACCATTTTTTGCAGGTGCTTCGCACCTGCTTGAGCCCCGGACGTTCTGTACCGGGGTTTTTCCTGTCATAATTCACCCCACTCGCTGGCTCCCACACAGAGTCAGCTTGAGTCAGAGGCGCAAAACCCAGAGCGACTTGAATCCTCACAAGTCTGTCGCGCCAAATCACTTCCCACTGCAGATTTCATTATTCACTGAGTCATTTCATGCATTTAAACGAACTCAAGGCACTGCACGTGTCAGAAGTCCTCAAGCAAGCTGAAGATCTTGAGATTGAAAATACGGGCCGCATGCGCAAACAAGAGCTGATGTTTGCCATCATTAAAAAACGTGCCCGCGCTGGTGAGCAAATTTTTGCCGACGGCGTGCTGGAAATCCTGCCCGATGGTTTTGGCTTTTTGCGCAGCCCTGACACCAGTTACACCGCCAGTACCGACGACATCTACATCAGCCCCAGCCAGGTGCGCCGCTTTAACCTGCACACCGGTGACATGATTGAAGGTGAAGTGCGCACCCCCAAAGACGGTGAACGTTACTTTGCCCTGAACAAGCTGGAAAAAGTCAACGGTGGTGGCCCGGAAGAAAACAAACACAAGGTGATGTTTGAAAACCTGACACCGCTGTTCCCCAAAGAGCAGATGCGTCTGGAGCGCGACATCAAGGGCGAAGAAAACATCACCGGGCGCATCATCGATATCATTGCCCCGATTGGCAAAGGCCAGCGCGCCCTGCTGGTAGCCCCGCCCAAGAGCGGCAAAACGGTGATGATGCAACACATTGCCCACGCCATCTCGGCCAATTACCCCAACAGCCACATGATGGTGCTGCTGGTGGACGAACGCCCGGAAGAAGTGACCGAAATGCAGCGCACCGTCAAGGGTGAGGTGATTGCCTCCACCTTCGACGAACCGGCCGCCCGCCACGTGCACGTGGCCGAAATGGTGATCGAGCGCGCCAAGCGTCTGGTTGAATTGAAAAAAGACGTGGTGATTTTGCTCGACTCCATTACCCGCCTGGCCCGCGCCTACAACAACGTGGTGCCCTCCTCCGGCAAAGTGCTGACTGGCGGCGTGGATTCCAATGCATTACAACGCCCCAAACGCTTTCTGGGTGCAGCGCGTAATGTCGAAGAAGGTGGTTCACTGACGATCATCGCTACGGCCCTGGTCGACACCGGCAGCCGCATGGACGAGGTGATTTTTGAAGAGTTCAAAGGCACTGGCAATTCTGAAATCCACCTGGATCGCCGTTTGTATGAAAAACGCGTGTTCCCATCGATCCAGCTCAACCGCAGCGGCACCCGTCGTGAAGAATTGCTGCTGGCACCCGAAATCTTGCAAAAAACCCGCATCCTGCGTCAATTCCTGTACAACATGGACGAAATTGAATCCATGGAGATGGTGCTCAAGCAAATGCGTGCCACCAAAAACAACAGCGAATTTTTCGACATGATGCGCCGCGGCGGCTAAGCGGAGTCCCCTGGAGGGCTACGCCCTCCCCCTGCATTGATTGCTTGACCTGCTCACCACAGCCGTTCAAGCACCCCATCCACCAGCCGCACAGCCCTAGCCGCCATGGCCTGGGCTTCTGACGCATCATGGGTCACCAGCAAAGTGGGAATACCCGCAGCCTGGATACGGCTACGAAATTCATCACGCAGCGTGGCACGCAAGTCCGCATCCAGCGCAGAAAAAGGCTCATCCAGCAGCAAGGCCCTTGGCCGCGTGATCAAGGCACGCGCCAGCGCCACACGTTGCTGCTCACCACCCGACAAATGCCAGACTTTATGCTGCGCCTGGCTGTCCAGTCCGAACAGGCGCAACATGTCCAGCGCCTGGGCTCTGGCGTAGCGTTTCCCGATACGTTGCTCGACCAGACCAAAAGCCACGTTGTCCAGCACATTCAGATGGGGAAAAAGCGCAAAATCCTGAAACATCAAGGCGAAACGGCGTTGCTCAGGTGGCCAGGCGGTGATGTCATCCCCCTCA
Organism: Rhodoferax lithotrophicus; assembly: GCF_019973615.1. Lineage (GTDB taxonomy): Bacteria > Pseudomonadota > Gammaproteobacteria > Burkholderiales > Burkholderiaceae_C > Rhodoferax > Rhodoferax lithotrophicus. Next base: position 2,851,677 of record NZ_AP024238.1, read on the forward strand.
AACCAGACACTGCCCGACAAGGGTGCCTGCAAACCTGCCACGATACTCAGCAGCGTACTTTTACCGCTGCCCGAAGGCCCAAGTAATGCCACGATCTCACCAGCAGCCACAGATAAATGGATATCTTTGAGCAAGGCACGTGGGCCATAGTTTTGACGAAGATGGTGCAACTCAAGCATGTTTGTGGGCCTTGGGGCGTACATCTGTACCAGCAACTTGCTGTGAATTCTCGAAACCTGGGGCGGGCCACTCAATCATTAAAAATGAGAGCAACGCTAGCAGCATCAACAAGCACGCCAGCACAAAAGCCTGGTCAAGACTGGTCTGCCCGGGGTGACCCAGGCGCTGGTAGATCAATGTGGTCAGGGTGGTCCACTCGGGGCGCGACAAAAACAGCGTCACGGCAAATTCCCCCAAAGCGGTGGCTGCGGCAAACGCCATGCCCCGGCGCAAGGCCGGGCGCAGCAGCGGCCAGGTCACACGCCAAAAACTGCGCCACGGGCTGGCCCCCAGGGTGCGGGCGGCTTGCAGCACATGCGGGGGCAGGCTGTCCAAGCCGGCCGCCAAGGCTTTGGTGACGAACGGGTAAGCCAGCAGCGCATAGGCGGCCAGCAGCAAAGGCAAGCTGGCCGTCCAGCTCGGGTACAGCAGCAGCAACCCAAAAGCCACCGTGACCGGCGACACCACAAACGGCAAAAATGCAGCCGCACGCCACCACACCGAGTGCTGCGCCGCCAGCGCGTGCAACACACCCAGCAGCGTCGCCAACACCAAGGCGATAACCGAAAAACGCAAGGTGTTGCCCAAAGCGGCCAGCACATCAGGCTCCAACAGCGTGGCCCAGGCATCGGCTGCCAGCGCACGCCACACAATCGCCCCGATCGGCAACAGGCAAACCAGCACCAACACAGCCAGCGCAGCCAGCAAAGCCAGCCACTGCCACAGGCCTTGCGGAGCCTTGCGCAACACCGGCTCAACCCGTGTGGGAGCCGCCAAACGCTTCTCCAGCCAGGCGTAAACCAGCGCCACAGCCCCGGTCAGCCACAACATCCACAGCGCCAGCACACTGGCCTGGCCCAACTGCAATTCATGCGCCACCAGGGTGTAGATTTCGACCTCGACCGTGGCATAAGTCTGACCGCCCAGCACCAGTGCCAAGCCAAAACCGGCAAAACAATACAAAAACACCAGACACAGGCCCGACATCAGCCACGGCGCAATGGCTGGCCACTCAATGCGCCAAAACGCCCGCCACGGCGTGGCCCCCAGCGAGCGTGCCGCCGCCACTTGGCGGGCACTGACCTGGCCAAGGGCATCCACCCCGGCTCGCACCACCAGACACAGGTTAAAAAACAGATTGCCATACAACAGCAACCAGGGTGTGCCTTGCAGGTGGATGCCCAGCCAGCCACTCAACACCCCGTGCGGCCCCCACAGCGCCAACACGCCCAAAGCAGCCACCAATGTCGGCACCACAAACGGCAGCATCAACAAACGCAGCACCAGGCTGCGCCCGGTAAATTCAAAACGCGCCAGCACCCAGGCCAAGGGCAAGCCCAGCACGAAGGCCAGCACACAGGTGATGCCCGCTTGTGCCAGCGACCAGAGCACGCGCCAGCGCAGGTAATCGTCTTGCCAGGGCTGCCAGAGGGAAACATCCGCCACAGCCCCCGGCAAGCCGACTTCACCCGTGAAGCCGGCCAGCAGCAAACGCAGCAAAGGGGCGATCAGCAGCACCAGCAAGGCGGCGGCAGGCAGCAGCCCGAGCCAGAAGCTGCTATGCCATACGCTTGACTGAAGTCCTGGTTGGCGATGGGTCAATGGAGGCATTAAATTCATTCGCCCAGGGACTGGTCTGCAACCGGGCGAAGCGGCGGAATTATTTCAGGACCACCTTGGTCCAACGCGCCACCCACTCGCTGCCTTTGCGGGCAATCAGCGGGGCTGCCGGACTTTCAAACTCGGTGGGTTCTGCGGCGTGTTGCATGACCGGCGCACGTGGGGTGCCGGTGTGCACCGGGTACATCCACATCTCGGTCTGCAAGGTTTCCTGCACTGGCGCAGAACGCATGAATTCGACAAACTTCAGAGCCGCCGCTGGTTGTGCGCCGCCTTTGACCAGCCCCACACCTTCGACCTGGCGGAACACGCCGCCCTTGAGGTTCAGGCTGGCGGTGGGTGACTCGGTGAGCTTGTCCTTGCTGTAAAACACTTCGGCGGCCGGGCTGGTGGCATAACTCACCACCAGCGGGTACGCCCCTTTGTTGCGGGCAAATTCGGTGTAGTAAGCCTCGCTCCAGCCTTTGACCACTTTCAGGCCATTGGCCCGCATCTGCGCCCACCATTCAAAGGCCTTGGCCTCGCCCATGCTGGAGATGGTGGCCAGCAAAAAGGCGTAGCCGGTGCTGCTGGTGGCCGGGTTGGGGGTGACCAGCCAGTTTTTGTAGGCTGGCAGCGTCAAGTCCTGCAAGGTTTTAGGCAAAGCCACGGCACGCTTGGCGACCATGGCTTTGTCGTAGTTGAGATTGACAAAACCATAGTCCACTGCGGCCAGCGCAGCCCCCAGATGGGCATCCGCGTTGGGCACACCAGTGGTTTCCAGCACACCAGCGGCCAGGGCTTTGCCCACCAGCGTGTTGTCAATGCCATACACCACGTCAGCCACCGGCTTGGCTTTGGTGAGAATCAGCTTGTTGAGCATTTCACCGGCATCACCGCCTTTGAGGATGACCAGTTTGACCTTGTTTTCGGCTTCAAACTGCGCCAGCAGCGGCTTGGGCAAGGCGAATGAACTGTGCACCATCACACGCAGTTCATCGGCGGCAAAACTTGGGGTGGACAGGGTCAGGGCGACCAGCGCAGTGGCGGCCCAGGCAAAGTGACGACGATTCATGGCAAGGCCTTTTAATGCGCCAATGCAACAAGCGTCGGGATACAAGTCCGCCCATGCAGGGCAGATGCCATCCATCACGCTCCCTACGCTGGCATGATCCAGATCAGGTAAGGGGACTGTCTCAGCCTGCTTTGCAGCAGACACCCCCGGTGAGGGCGCGATTGTAGTGAAGCATTTACCGGACACTACCGCTTGGCCACGGTGGCAATGGCCTCACAGACGCAGGGTGTCCACGGCCAGAATGGCGGCTTGCACCCGTTGCGGGCCCTGACCAGAGACTTCAATGTGCGGGTAACGCCGGGTTTGCAGCTGGTGCAGCACCAGGGCATCGACCGCCGCGCGGGCCTGCGCACCGTCACGCTGCCCGCCGTCAGGCTCCCACCCTAGGTCGGGGCGCAACACCAGGTTCAGTGCATAGCGCTGCTGCAACACATGTGCCGAATCGAGCAGCGAGGTATCCGCAAAATAATGGGCACTGTAAATGGCGGTTAACAGCGGTGTGGTGTCACAAAAAACCAGCGCGCAGCCGGTTTGCCGGGCCTGGGCCAGCCGCTGTTCTTCCAGGTCAAACTGGCTGCGCAGGATGAAGCCCTGTTCATCCACCCTGGGGGTTCGGCCTTGTTGCAGACAGAACGTCCGCAAAAATTCAGGCACCCACAAACCACCAAAATGGGCGGCCAGGGCTTTTGCCAGAGTGGTTTTGCCGGTGCATTCGGCACCGATCAAGCCAATGAGTTGAGGTGTCATCATCTCACTGGCCTGCTGGCGTGTGGTGTCAGGCTTTCAAGGCCTCAAGGCCACCCAGATAAGGCCGCAGCGCTTCGGGCACGGTGACCGAGCCGTCGGCATTCTGGTAGTTTTCCAGCACCGCCACCAGGGTGCGGCCGACCGCCAGGCCGGAGCCGTTGAGGGTGTGCACCAGCTCGTTTTTGCCTTGGGCGTTCTTGAAGCGGGCTTGCAGACGGCGCGCCTGGAAGGCTTCGCAATTGCTCACTGAGCTGATTTCGCGGTAGGTGTTTTGCGCAGGCAGCCAGACTTCCAGGTCATAGGTTTTACTGGCGCCAAAGCCCATGTCGCCGGAGCACAGGCTCATCACCCGGTACGGCAGGCCGAGCTTTTGCAAAATGGCTTCGGCGTGGCCGGTCATCACTTCCAGCGCCTCGTAGCTTTTTTCGGGGTGGACAATTTGCACCATCTCGACCTTGTCAAACTGGTGCTGGCGGATCAGGCCACGGGTATCGCGACCGGCGCTGCCAGCTTCCGAGCGAAAGCACGGGGTGTGGCCGGTGAGCTTGATCGGCAACTCGGATTCAGCGACGACCACGTCGCGCACAAAATTCGTCAAAGGCACTTCAGCGGTGGGAATCAAATACAGCGCAGTGTGGTCGGGTTGCTCTTCACCCTCTTGCCCACCTTTTTTGGCGGCAAACAAATCACCCTCAAACTTGGGCAACTGGCCGGTGCCGCGCAGGGTTTCACCATTGACGATGTAGGGCGTGTAGCACTCGGTGTAGCCGTGTTCCTGGGTTTGCACGTCCAGCATGAACTGGGCCAGGGCGCGGTGCAGGCGGGCGATCTGGCCCTTCATGACAGTAAAACGGGCTCCGGTGAGCTTGACCCCCATCTCAAAGTCCAGCCCGAGCGGGTTGCCCACGTCCACATGATCCTTGATCTCGAAGTCAAAGCTGCGTGGTGTGCCCCAGGTGCGCACCACCAGGTTGCCATGCTCATCTTCACCCACCGGCACACTTTCATGCGGCAGGTTGGGCACGGCCAGCAACAGAGTTTGCATTTCCAGCTGAATCTGATCCAGCCGTTTGGCCGATGTGTCCAGCTCGTCCTTGATGCTGGCCACTTGCGCCATTACCGCCTCGACCTCGGCAGCACCCGCCGGGCCTTTGGCCTTGAGCTGGCCGATTTGTTTGCTGGATGCGTTGCGCTGGGCTTGCAGGGCTTCGGTGCGCACCTGAATGGTTTTGCGCTCGGCTTCCAGCGCGCTGAAGGCATCCACGTCCAGAAAGGCTTGCGGGTTTTTGCGGGTTTGCAGGCGGGCCACCACTTGGGCCAGGTCTTTGCGCAGCAGGGTAAGGTCTAGCATGATGAAGTTTTATATGAAAAATGAGGCTCTAGCGCCCGTTTTGATTGCGTAAACAGCTATCTATTTTATAGTAATTAAAGTTCTTCGGTGGTGTCCATCCGCAAGCCCTTGGGCAGCGGAAACTTGACGTTTTCCGGGTCACCGGCCAGGCGCTGCACCGACACCGCCCCCAGCGCTTTCAGACGCTCAATCACCTGCGTCACCAAAATCTCGGGGGCCGAGGCCCCGGCGGTCAGGCCCACACGCTGGCAGCCTTCCAGCCACTGGGCTTGCAGGTCGGCAGCGCTGTCGACCATGTAGCCCGGCGTGCCCAGCTTGCGAGCCACTTCGGCCAAGCGGTTGCTGTTAGAGCTGGTGGGGCTGCCCACCACCACCACCACATCCACCTGCGGGCTCATCAGCTTGACGGCATCCTGGCGGTTTTGCGTGGCGTAACAAATGTCTTGTTGTTTGGGCTCGCGCACTTTGGGAAAACGTGCCTTGATGGCGGCGGCAATGTCAGCCGCATCGTCCACACTCAGGGTGGTTTGGGTGACCACCGCCAGTTTGTCGCTCTGCGCGGGGGTAATACGGGCCACGTCGGCCACACTGTCGACCAGATGAATACCACCATCAAGCTGGCCCATGGTGCCTTCCACCTCGGGGTGGCCCTTGTGGCCGATCATGATGAATTCATAACCCTCTTTGGCCAGCTTGGCCACTTCCACATGCACCTTGGTCACCAGTGGGCAGGTGGCATCAAAAATGCGGAAACCCCGACGGCTGGCTTCCTGCTGCACCGCGCGGCTCACACCATGGGCAGAAAAAACCAGTGTAGCCCCCGCAGGTACTTCGTCAAGCGCTTCAATAAATATAGCGCCTTTGGTTTTCAAATCATTCACCACATAGGTGTTGTGCACAATTTCATGGCGCACGTAAATCGGTGCGCCAAACTTGGTCAGGGCTTTTTCAACGATCTCGATGGCCCGATCCACCCCGGCGCAAAAGCCGCGTGGCTCGGCCAGCAGCACGTCCAGCGTGGCCACGGTGTGAGCGGGGGCCGCGTTGCTCACAGCACACCAATCACTTGCACTTCAAACGTTACCGGCTGGCCTGCCAGCGGGTGGTTGAAGTCAAACAACACGGCATCGCCCTTGTCGTCCGAGCGAAAGTCCAGAATCACACCGGCAAACTCACCATTGCCATCGGGTGTGGGGAACTTGACCACCTCACCCACCTCAAAAGTCTCGCCTGCGCCGCCCAGATCATCCAGCGCCTGGCGGGCCAGCCACTGCTGCATGTCGGGGCTGCGCGGGCCAAAGGCCTCGCCAGCAGCCAGCTCAAGGGTGGTGTGTGTACCTTCTGCCAGGCCGATCAAACGGGCTTCCACGGCGGGAGCCAACTCACCGGTACCCAGTGTCAGGGTGGCGGGAGCCGCATTGAAGGTGTTGACCACATCACCAGCTGGGCCGCTCAGACGGTAATGCAGGGTTAAAAAAGAACCGGAAGTAATGAGGGGGGTAGTCATGAGAATCCTGTAGGTACGGTCAAAATGGACAGATGCGCAGCAAAACCTCACATGAAGCCGTTGCCAGTCGGGGCGCATAAACTGCTGACCATTGTAAAAGCCTGCCCGTTCACCGCCCAATGCCTCTCAAAGACCTGCCCCCCGATGCCCGCCCACGTGAAAAACTGCTTGCCCGTGGCCCTGGTGCCCTGAGCGATGTAGAGCTGCTGGCGCTGTTGCTGCGTACCGGCATCCAGGGCAAAGGTGTGCTGCAAATGGCGCAAGAGCTGCTGCAGATCAAACCCGCAGCCGATGGTGCCGCCGGTTTTGACGGTATAGCCGGTCTGCTGAACGCGACGGCGGATGACCTGAAACGTGTCAAAGGCCTGGGGCCGGCCAAACGTGCCGAGCTGGTGGCGGTGTTGGAGCTGGCACGCCGGGCCATGGCGCAACGTTTGCAGGAGCGTACCGTGTTTGACACACCTGATGTGGTCAAACACTATGTACAACTGCACCTGTCGGCCCGCAAGCATGAGGTGTTTGCGGTGCTGTTTCTGGATGTGCAAAACCGCCTGATTGCGATGGAAGAGCTGTTCAAAGGCACATTGACCCAAACCAGCGTTTACCCGCGCGAAGTGGTGTTACGCGCCTTGCACCACCAAGCCAGTGCCGTGGTGCTGGCACACAACCACCCCAGCGGCACAGTGCAGCCCAGCCGGGCCGACGAGATGCTGACGCAAACCCTGAAAACCACGCTGGCGCTGATTGATGTACGGGTGCTGGATCATGTGATCGTGGCCCCGGGCGTTGCCTTGAGCATGGCAGAACGGGGGCTGGTATGAGCCCGCGTAAACCCGCAGCGGCAGCCACGGTGAAAGTCAGCGCCCTGAGCGAGCTCAAACAGGTCAAAAAAGCCATTGCAGAACAGGCCAGACAACGCATTGAGCAGCAAACGGCACAAGCCAAGGCAGTCAAACAGGCAGCCAGCGACAAAGATTTATTCGTCAGGGCCGCTGGAGCCGTCCAGCCATTGCCAGACAAGCGCAAGGTGCTACATAAAGCAGAGCGAAAAATGCCCGTGGCAATGCAGTACCAGAAGGATGAAAAAGCGGTGTTGAAAGAAGCCATCAGCGACGAGTTTGATGTCTCCACCCTGCTGGAGGTGGACGAACACCTGAGTTTTCGCCGCCCAGGTGTTGGCCCGGACGTGACGCGCAAGCTACGCCGGGGCGACTGGAGTATTCAGCGTCAGATGGACTTACACGGCCTGCGCCGCGACGATGCCCGCGAGGCCTTGAGCATTTTTATCCGCGAGGCCTATCAGAGTGGCATTCGCTGTGTGCGTGTGGTGCACGGCAAAGGCCTGGGTTCACCCGGCAAAGCGCCGATTTTGAAAAGCCGGGTGCACAGCTGGCTGGTGCAAAAAAACGAGGTGCTGGCCTTTGTGCAGGCCAAACCTGCCGACGGTGGCGCGGGAGCGTTGGTGGTGCTCCTGATGGCCAGCCGGGGCTGAAACCGTTTATTCCGGCTGGTTGCGCATCCAGTCGGCGGTTTGCAAAAACGAGGCTTTGAGTTTGGCTTGCAAGCCCTCGGGCACGCCCACCTCGGCCATGGCTTGTGCCATGCAGGCCAGCCACTGGTCGCGTCCGAGCAGGTTGACCTTGAACGGCATGTGCCGCTGTTTCAGGCGCGGGTGGCCAAAACGCTCGGTGTAATGCTGGGGGCCACCCAGCCAGCCGCACAAAAACCAGAACAGCTTTTGCCGCGCATCGTCCAAGGTCGCACCATGAACGGCACGTAGCCCAGCATAGGCGGGTTCCAGATCCATCAAGTCATAAAACCGCGTCACCAGTTCCTGTACCTTGGCCTCACCACCGATCCACTCAAAGGGGGTGGCAAACGCGGATTTTTCTTCAATATTCATAACAAAATCACCCTGTAGACCTTTAAAAATATGTGCAAATAGCTATAAATAACATAGCATTTAATCGATCCAGCGTTAGCATCAATCCTCACCCAGGCCCAGCGCACCCACGGACTTGTCGCGCAAAACATGGCGCAACACGCTGCGCAACTTGGCTGGACGCACTGGCTTTTGTAACAGCAACAACCCGGCGGCCTGCACCTGCGCCCGCACTTCGTTGGCCGTGTCTCCACTGATCATGCAAGCTGGCACGTTTTGCCCCAAGACCTTCCGCACCATTTGCACAGCATCCAGGCCGTTGTAGTCACCACGCAAACGCAAGTCACTCACCAGCACATCAGGCACCAGGCCGCGGTGCACTTGTTCACAAGCCGCCAAAGCGGTGTCGACACGGGTCACCCGACAGCCCCAGGATTGCAACACACCAGTCAAGGCCAGACTGCCGAGTTCGTCGTCTTCAATCAGCAACACCTGGCGTTGGCTCAAGTCAGCTGCGCCAGAGCCTTCATCCACGATCACCAGCGGGCGCAGCTTGGGTACCTCTGCCTTGGGCACTTCGATGCTGAAACGTGACCCATCACCAAGGCTTGAGCGCATCTGCAAGCCCAAACCCAGCAAGCCACAAGTGCGTTTCACAATACTTAAACCCAGCCCCAGGCCTTTGGTGCGGTCACGCTCCTGATTGCCCACTTGGTAAAACTCTTCAAAAATTTTGCTGTGATGCTCGGGTGCAATACCAATGCCGCTGTCCCACACCTCAATACGTGCAGCTGCACCGCCACGGGCCGAACGACAAGCTACCAACACACTTCCGTGCGAGGTGTGTTGCAACGCATTGCTGACCAGGTTGAGCAACACCCGCTGCAACAGCACCGGGTCGGTTTGCAGCCAGCGTTTGGATGGGCGAATACGCAAGCGCACACCTTTGCCTGCAGCCATCACCGAAAAACTGGTGCGCAATTGCTCAAACAACTGGCTGACAGGGAAGGCCTTGGTCTGGATTTGTAATGAGGGTGCATCCAGGCGGGAGTAATCAAAAAATGCATTCAGCATATCCTGCAGTGCCCGAACCGAAGTGTCGATGCCCCTGACAAGCTCGGCGCTGTGGGCATCATGCGGCAACTGCTTCAGACTCGCCACAAACAAGCCCAAAGCATGCGCGGGTTGGCGCAAATCGTGGCTGGCAGCGGCCAGGAAGCGCGATTTGGCCTGATAGGCCGCTTCAGCCTGGGCCTTACCCAGCTGAAGTTGTGATTCATAGCGGCTGCGTATCTGGTTAAAAGCCGCAGCCACCAACGTGTAGAAACTCAAGGAAAGCAAAAAGTGAATCGCTACCTCGGTCGAATGTGGGTACACCAAGGTCCAATGGGGCTGAAGACCCAGCAGGTACAACGTCACCACCACCAGAAATCCCAGGCTGTACACCCAGCCCAGGCGTTGCCCCTTCAAAAAGAAAGCCAGAAAAGGAACGGTGTAAATCCAAAAAAGCCCGGTACCCTGCGTACCACCCGTCACGATCAAGGCTCCAAAAATCACACCGGATGCCAGCAGCAACAGGGTTTCAGCCCGTTCCACCCGGCCCGATTGGCGGCTCAAGACCACCGACGGCATCACCAAAAACAGCACCGCCGCCAGCTCGATCAACCCCAAAACCAGTTGCCCGGGTTTCAACAGATTAAACACTGCAAACAGCCCGCCCACGACCAAGCCGATGGTACTGGCCACACGCACATGGCGTGCCCGCTCTTCCAAAGCAAACTCAGCGTCCATCCATCCCCTTTGAGGTTCCATGAACCCGGAACATCCGGGTCATGGTGGATGCTACCAAATCACCCCGGTTGACGCTGAATTACCGAGGGCACATGCCATCAAGCCTTGAACTTGGCCGCGGTTTGAGCCACACGTTGGCCAAACAAACGCGCCGTTTCCAGGTCACCCGGCAGCATTTCAGCAGGGGAAGAGTCCGATGGTGATTGCGCCATGGCTCCGCTGAAAGAACCCACGTAGTTCACATCATTACGCTGTGCAGCCTTGCTGTTGCTGGGCATCATGCCGGTTCCCACCCAAATGCCACCTTGTTGCATGGCCAGGGTGAACAGATAGTGCAAGGTGGACAACTTGTCACCATTCATGGTGGCGCTGTTGGTAAAGCCGGCAAACACCTTGTCTTTCCAGGCCTGGCTGAACCAGGGCTTGCTGGTGGCATCGGCAAACTTCTTGAACTGCCAGCTCACGCTGCCCATATAGGTCGGGCTGCCCATGATGATGGCATCAGCCTCGTTCAGGGTGGCCCAGCCGTCTTCGGACACATTGCCTTCGCCGTCAATGGTGACCAGATCGGCATCCGCACCTTCTGCCACCGACTGCGCCATGCGCAGGGTGTGACCGTAACCAGAATGAAAAACAACAGCAACTTTGGCCATGACGAAACTCCTTATGAAAATAAAAATGAAACCAACACAAACAAACCAACCAGTTTTTTCAGGCATGTAGATCAAACACCAGCACCTCTGCCGCATCTGCACCTGACAGCACCACTTCAGACTCCTCAGCCAGCAAGGCCGCGTCCCCCGTGGCAAGCGCCACACCATTCACCTGCAGAGCCCCGCGCACCAGATGCACGTAGGCTTTGCGACCTGGGTTCAAAGGCAGGTGCGCAGTTTGTCCAGTCTCAAAAAGCCCTGCGTACAGGCACGCATCGGCATGGATTTTCACCGAACCCTGCGCCGCATCGGGTGAGGCCACCAGGCACAAACGCCCCTGTTTGGCCTCGGGTAAAAAGCTGGTTTGCTCGTAGCTGGGGGGCACGCCCAGCTCACTGGGTTCAATCCAGATTTGCAGCAAATGCGTGGTTTGACCAGGCGCGTGGTTGAACTCACTGTGTTGCACACCGGTGCCGGCACTCATACGCTGTACATCCCCCGGCGGAATGGCCTTGATGTTGCCCATGCTGTCCTTATGCGCCAGCTCCCCCGACAGCACATAGGTGACAATTTCCATGTCGCGGTGACCGTGTGTGCCAAAGCCCCTGCCAGACGCAATCCAGTCCTCGTTGATGACACGCAAATTACCCCAGCCCATGTGTGCCGGGTCGTAATAACCAGCAAATGAAAAACTATGAAAGGACTTGAGCCAGCCGTGATCGGCATAGCCACGTTCTTGGGAGGGTCTGAGAGTCACCATGTTTTGCTCCTTGGAATGTTTGGCGGATGGTTGAATTTTGAGCCCAACACAGGGTGCTGCGGCGCAGGTGATTTGATGGCATCATTCAATTTATTTGAATTTTCAAAGCCAAACAATGCAAACTACAAGCCATTTTTTAACCCCCGATGCCATGACCATGCTGCAGACCATCCACCGCACAGGTAGTTTTGCCGCCGCTGCCCGCAGCCTGGGGATGGTGCCCAGCGCCCTGACCTACCGGGTGCGCCAAATGGAAGACGCGCTGGATGTGCTGCTGTTTGACCGCAGCTCACGCCAGGCCAAACCGACCGAAGCCGGGCTGGAGCTGCTGCGCGAGGCTGAGCGCCTGCTTCTGGATATGGATGCGGTGGCCAACCGCGTCAAGCGTGTGGCCACCGGCTGGGAGCCGCAGTTCACCATTGCGGTAGACAGCATCATTGCCAAAGCCACGGTGATGGAGCTGTGTGATAGTTTTCTGGCGCAAAACCCGCCTACCCGCATTCGCCTGCGCGACGAAACCCTGTCCGGCACCCTGGAAGCCCTGACCAGCGGCCAGGCTGATCTAGCCTTGGGGGTGGCGGACTTGATTCCCACCAGCGCCATCCAGGCCAGGCCCTTGGGTGATGTGCGTTTTGTCTATGCTGTCGCGCCCCACCACCCGCTGGCCCTGGTCAGCGACCCCTTGACGGATGAGGCCGTGCGCGCACACCGTGCAGTCGCCGTGGCCGACACCATCAGCCGCGGCACAGGTGTCACGATTGGCCTTTTGGGCGGGCAAGACGTGTTCACCGTGGCCACCATGCAAGACAAACTGGATGCCCAACTGCGCGGCCTGGGCTGCGGTTCGGTGCCTGAATGTATGGCCGGGCCCTACATTGACAGTGGCCGGTTGGTGGTGAAAACCACCCAACGCCCGGCACGTTCGGTACGGGTCAACTACGCCTGGCGAACCAGCCCCAACAGCAACCAAGGCAAGGCTTTGCAGTGGTGGTTGACCCAGCTGGAGAGCCCCACCACACGCACCGCTTTGCTGGAGCGTCACCGGGGCGTGTAAAGTCGGTCATATTCAATGGAGAAAAATATGAGTACAACCGCAACAAAATCCAAACACTTTGCCATCGTTGGCGCTGGCATGGCCGGCATCACCTGTGCACGCACACTGGTGCAGGCAGGTCACCGCGTCACCGTTTTTGAGAAAAGCCGCGGCCTCGGTGGGCGCATGGCTACCCGCGACAGCGCTTTTGGTTCGTTTGACCATGGCACCCAATACTTCACCGCCCGCGATGCCCGCTTTATCCAGGTGCTGGAGACCACGCCAAGCCTGTGCAAACGCTGGAGCGCCAACAATGTGCAAGTGCTGGACGAACTGGGCCACGTCAGCGCGCCCGGCCTGTCCACCCGCGACGCACATTGGGTAGGCGTACCTGGCATGAAATCACTGGTGGCCGGCTGGGCCGAGCCACTCAAGGCCGCAGGGCAGATCCAAATGCAAACCCGCGTGATGCACATTGAACCCGATGCCCTGAAACCCAAACAATGGCAATTACGCACCGAAAGCCTGGACGGCACACAGCATGTATTCTCCGGTTTTGACGGTGTTTTAACTGCTATACCCAGTGCACAAGCGCACAGCCTGCTCCAAAATTCAAAGCTGCAGACGGCTTGGGTCAAGCAGATTGAACAGGTCAAGGTAGCCCCGTGCTGGACGGTGATGCTGGCTTTCCCGCAAGCCATGCAACCCGGTATGTCCACCTTTGGCCCGCAATGGAACGCTGCCCGCAGCACCCACCACCGCATGGCCTGGCTGGCCCGCGAATCCAGCAAGCCAGGGCGTGACCAGATTGAGCGTTGGACCATTCAGGCCAGTGCCGCCTGGTCACAAGAGCATCTGCACGACGACCCACAGCGCGCCCAGGCCAAACTGATCAAGGCCTTCACCGAAGTCACAGGCATTCACGCCGAACCAGCCCATGTGGACAGCCAGCGCTGGTTGTATGCCAAAACGCTGAAACCCCTGGGCAAAAACTATTTGTGGGATGCCAAAAAAGGCCTGGGCATGATGGGTGACTGGTGTATTGGTCACCGCGTGGAAGATGCCTTCGTGTCAGGGCTGGAACTGGCCCTGGCAGCACTCTGAGCCGCCAGACAGTTTTTCCTGCAAGAGCCCAGCCCCCTGGGCCCAAGCCACCTTGGCACGGGTCGAACATTCAGTTGCCCAGAGGCCAGGCTCCTGCAGACAGTGTGTATGACATCACCGCCTTACAGGGGCCGCTTTGCCCCCTCACCCACCGGGCCATTACATGCCGGCTCGCTGGTGGCGGCGCTGGCCAGCTGGCTGGATGCCAGGGCACACGCTGGCCAATGGCTGGTGCGTATCGAAGACGTGGACACCACACGCTGCCTGCCAGGCATGGATCAAGTCATCCGGCAACAGCTGGCCGCCTGCGGCTTACACAGCGACTTGCCCGTGCTGGTGCAATCACAACGTAGCGGGCTTTACCAACAGGCTTTGAACCAGCTGATCCAAAGCCAGCAAGCCTACCCCTGCGGCTGCTCGCGTCGTGACATTGAGCTGGCATTGGAACGCTCAGGCCAGCGCAAACCGCGCCACGGCGAATTGATTTATCCGGGCACCTGCCGTGATGGCCTGCATGGCAAAGCGCCGCGTGCATGGCGCTTTAAAACTGATTTTTATATGAAAAATTGGCCTGTAGTGCTTGATAATAAAGCGCAAGAAGCTATTATTTCAATAGCAAATAAAACACCCAAAGAACGGCCTGCACAACCCATTCAAACAGCACCAGCCCCAAAGCAACTACACTGGCAAGACCGCCGCTTGGGGTCCCAGTCGCAGGATGTTGCCGCCGAAGTCGGCGACTTCATTTTGAAACGCGCCGACGGCTGCTTTGCCTACCAGTTGGCGGTGGTGGTCGATGACGCGGCCGAAGGCATCACCGACGTGGTCCGCGGTGAAGACCTCAGCGACAACACGGCCCGTCAAATCCTGCTGCAACACGCCCTGCACCTGCCCACCCCGCGCTACCTGCACACCCCGCTGGTGCTGGGAGCCAACGGTGAAAAACTCAGCAAACAAAACGGTGCACAAGCCATGGACACAGCCACCCCTCAGGCGGCACGCCAAGCCCTGGGCCAAGCGGCTCAAAGGCTGGGGCTGGACGCATCCAGCGCCAGTTCAATCCCTCAGGCACTGCAGGACTGGACAGCACAATGGGGCCAGCGGTTTCCATGACTTGTGCACTGTCAGCATCTCTACAATCTGCCCCCGTGAACGACACCGCCCATACCCCCCCCAAAGCGCCTGAACAGGCCCGCACACCGCGCATCCGCCCACACTCGCTGGAGGGTGTGGCCTACCCCAAGACCATCAAAAGTTTCGTGCGCCGCGCCGGGCGCGTGACCACCGGGCAAACCAAAGCCTTTGAAGAACTCGGGCCCCAATACCTGCTGCCGTACCAGGCAAGCACTATCGACTTTGCAGCTGCTTACGCAGATGCAACAAGGGCTAGAGGCCTAAATGGCTTAGAAAATGTCCCGGTGGTTCTGGAAATTGGTTTTGGCATGGGCGAGGCCACCGCACACATTGCGGCCTTGCTGCCCGAAACCAATTTTCTGTGCTGCGAGGTGCATGAACCCGGTGTGGGTGCCTTGCTCAAACGCATTGGCGAACAAAACCTGCACAACATCCGCATCTGCGCCCATGACGCGGTCGAGGTGATTGACCACATGCTGCCGCTGCAAAGCCTGGACGGTGTACACATCTTTTTCCCCGACCCCTGGCACAAAAAGAAACACAACAAACGCCGCCTGATCCAAGCCCCACTGATCGCCAAGCTGGCAGCCCGCCTGAAGCTCGGGGGCTACATCCACTGCGCCACCGACTGGCAGCCCTATGCTGAGCAGATTCTGGAAGTCTTGAGCGCGGAGCCGTTGTTGAAAAACTCCGCACTGACCGCCCACCCCGAGCTGCTGGGTTATGCCCCCAAACCGCATTACCGACCCCTGACCAAGTTTGAAAACCGGGGTCTCAAACTCGGCCACGGTGTGTGGGACGTGGTGTTTGAACGGGTTTAAGCCCCCCACCCGCAACGGCATCGGGCCAAGTTGTGTGGCCTTCCCGCCGGGTCCATGGCCCAATTTGCTGGATTTTTTGGCAGCGCGCTTTCCCAACATCAGCCGCAGCACCTGGCTAGAACGCATGGCACGCGGCGACGTGCTCAGCGAAACCGGCGAACCCGTCACCTCTGAGATAGCCAGCCAAGCGCCCTACCCTGCGCATCAAAAGCTGTTTTACTACCGCGAGGTGCCCAACGAGCCACGCATCCCATTTGATGAGGTGCTGCTGTTTGAAGATGCGCACCTGATCGTGGTCGACAAGCCGCATTTTTTGCCAGTGGTGCCCTCAGGCGGCTACCTGACTGAGACGGTGCTGGTGCGCCTGAAAAACCGGCTAGGGCTGGATGATCTGGTGCCGATCCACCGCATTGACCGTGACACCGCTGGGCTGGTGATGTTCTCCAAACAACCGGCCAGCCGTGCCGCCTACTGCGCCCTGTTCAGCCAGCATGCGGTGCGCAAAACCTATGAGGCCATTGCGCCCTGGCGGGCTGACCTGAGCTTGCCATTAACCCGCCAAAGCCGCATCCGGCCAGCCGGACATTTCATGCTGCAGCAAGAGGTGGCAGGGCCGGTGAACGCCATCACCCACATCGATGTGCTTGAAGTACGCGGTGACCTGGCGCGCTACCAGCTCAAGCCGGTGACCGGCCAGCGGCATCAATTGCGCGTACACATGCTCGGCCTGGGCTTGCCGCTGCTGCACGACGGGCTGTATCCCACACTCACGCCCGAGGGGCAACTGGACTACGCCAAACCCTTGCAGTTGCTGGCCAAAGAGCTGGTATTTACCGACCCCGTAAGTGGCATCGAGCGACAGTTTTCAAGCTCAAGAAAGCTGTTATTCTGACCTAGCCCCGCCCCGCAAACGGCATCTGCGTGGCCATGACGGTGTGAAACATGACATTGGCCGACAAGGGTAAATTGGCCATGTAGACGATGGATTGGCCGACGATATTGACATCCATCACCGGTTCCACAGCGATGCTGCCGTTGGCTTGCAAAATGCCGGCCTGCATGCGTTGCGTCATGTCGGTGGCGGCATTGCCAATGTCAATCTGCCCGACAGCAATGTTGTATTTACGGCCATCCAGCGAGGCGGTTTTGGTCAGCCCGGTCACCGCGTGTTTGGTGGCGGTGTAGGCAATCGAGTTGGGGCGAGGTGTGGTGGCTGAAATCGAGCCGTTGTTGATGATGCGCCCACCCATCGGGGTTTGCGCTTTCATCACCCGAAAAGCTTGGCGCAAGCACAAAAACATGCCGGTCAGGTTGACATCAACCACGCCTTGCCAGGCTTGCAGTGTCAGGTCTTCAATCAACACGCCGGGTGGGGCGCTGATGCCTGCATTGTTGAAGAGCAAATCGATGCGACCAAATTTCTCCAGTGCCTGGTCAAAAAGCGACACCACCGCCGCCTCCTGGGACACATCGGCCGAAACAACCAAGGCACGATCCGGGGCAGCGGACAAAGCCGCAACCTCCTGCAAGGCTTGCAACCTGCGGCCAGCCAAAACCACGCACCAACCGTCAGCCAACAACGCCAGTGCGACCGCCTTGCCAATGCCTGAGCCCGCGCCAGTGACCAAAGCAACTTTTTTTGAATGTGTCATGAGTTCAATTTGATAAGTAGGGATGTGCTCAACTGCGTCGACGTGGTTTTCGGGTTTTGGATTTTTCCGGTTCAGACGCTTTGGGGCTGACTGCACGTTTGGAGGACTTCACGCGCGGCTTGGGCTCGCCAGTTTGCCGCTCACGGCGGCCTGGTTGAGTTGCCCTGATCGCCTCACCTGGCGTTCTTTGCCCTTTGTCTTCAGACGAACCGGAGGTGTCGCGCTCTTTTGAGCTGCGTGTGCTCAAGCCCTCATTGTCAGACAACAGGCGGAAATCAATACGCCGTCCATCCAGATCGACCCGGCTCACCTGCACCCGCACCCGGGAACCTAGCGCAAAACGTATGCCGGTGCGCTCGCCACGCAATTCCTGGCGGGCCTCGTCAAAGCGGTAGTAATCACCTCCCAGTTCAGTGATGTGAACCAGGCCCTCCACATACATGGCATCCAGGGTCACAAAAATACCAAAACTGGTCACGGCACTGACCACGCCACTGTATTCTTCGCCCAGGTGTTCCCGCATGTACTTGCATTTCAGCCAGGCTTCGACATCACGGCTGGCTTCATCGGCACGCCGCTCGTTGGCGCTGCAATGCAGGCCAGCGGCTTGCCAAGCTTGCATGTCGACACTGAGCTTGCGCGGTTTTTGCCCCGGCTGGGCGACGCGTGATGCCAGGTTTTTTTCGAGTCTTTTGGACAGTTTGGCATGCGCCTCACCCGGTATCGGCAAGGTCGGCAACTGGTATTTGGATTTGGCCAAAATCGCCTTGATGACCCGGTGCACCAGCAAATCCGGGTAACGCCGAATCGGGCTGGTGAAATGCGTGTAAGCCTCAAACGCCAAGCCAAAGTGGCCGCTGTTCATCGGGGTGTAGATGGCTTGCTGCATCGAGCGCAGCAACATGGTTTGAATCTGCTGGGTGTCAGGCCGCCCCTGGGTGGCTTTGGCAATGGCTTGGAAATCTGCCGGTTGCGGGTCGTCCCCAATGCTCAGGGGCACGCCGGTCATTTTCAGGAAGTTTCTGAGCAGTTCGACCTTTTCAGGTGTTGGCCCTTCGTGCACGCGAAATAAACCCGCATGTTTGCTTTGCGCAATGAAGTCAGCACTGCACACATTGGCCGCCAGCATGGCTTCTTCAATCAACTTGTGAGCATCGTTGCGGGTGCGCGGCACAATTTTTTCAATGCGGCCTGCCTCGTCACAAACTATCTGTGTTTCAACGGTTTCAAAGTCCACCGCACCTCGGCGCTCACGCGATTTCAGCAATGCCCGGTAAACATCATGCAGATTGATTAAATCAGTGACACGCTCTTTGCGTTTGATCGCTTCAGGCCCCCGAGTGTTGGCCAAAATGGCAGCCACCTCGGTATAGGTAAAGCGGGCATGGCTCCACATCACGGCCGGATAGAACTGGTAAGCCGTCACTTCCCCGTCCGGGCTCACCATCATGTCGCAGACCATACACAAACGCTCGACTTCAGGGTTGAGTGAACACAAGCCGTTGGACAATTTTTCCGGCAGCATCGGAATCACCCGGCGCGGAAAATAAACGCTGGTGGCACGATCATAGGCATCGACATCAATGGGCGAACCGTTTTCCACATAGTGGCTGACATCGGCAATCGCCACCAGCAAACGCCAGCCTGAAACCGCTGACTTACCTCGACCAATTTTGGCGGGCTCGCAATAAACGGCATCGTCAAAGTCGCGTGCGTCTTCACCATCAATGGTGACCAGCGGAACGTCCGTCAAATCGACACGATGTTTCTTGTCTGTCAAGCGGACTGCATCCGGCAGCCCGCGTGCCTGCGCAATACAGGCCTCAGAAAATACATGAGGCACATCGTACTTGCGCACAGCAATTTCAATTTCCATGCCGGGGTCATCTATTTCACCCAGTACCTCCTTGACACGACCGACCGGCTGACCAAACAGCGCAGGAGGCTCAGTCAGTTCAACCACCACCACTTGCCCGGCTTTGGCCGCTCCCGTGGCGGCCTTTGGAATCATCACATCCTGGCCATAACGCTTGTCCTCTGGGGCCACGATCCAGATACCACTTTCACACAACAAGCGACCAATGATCACATGGTTGCTGCGCTCAACAATTTCAACGACACGGCCTTCGGGCCGACCCTTGCGGTCACAGCGAACCACACGCGCCTTGACACGGTCTTTGTGCAGCACCGCACGCATTTCATTGGGTGGCAAATAAATGTCCGCTTCACCATCGTCCCGGATCACAAAACCATGACCATCACGATGTCCTTGAACAATTCCTTCAACTTCTTCCAGCAAAACGCTGGTTTGCTTAATATTTTTGATACAATACCTTTCTTTCCTGAGATGCCCAGGTGGCGGAATTGGTAGACGCACTAGTTTCAGGTACTAGCGAGTAACTTCGTGGGGGTTCGAGTCCCTTCCTGGGCACCAATATAAATGAATTCCGGTTCATTTTTATGTCAGAAACCGGATGTTTTTGAATAAAAAGCCGCTGCAACTGCAGCGGCTTTTTTATTGCCTTTTTCCATGTTGCGAGACTGTTCAATGGCCAAGCTCAGAATGGTTGTGCCACCAGATCATGCCCACGCGCAGCCACAATCTTAGCCTTGGTGAATTCACCTACCCGCAAGGTCTTGCTGATTTTTTCAGGCGCAAGTAATTGCACTACACCATCAATTTCAGGCGCATCTGCATAAGATCGTCCCAACCCACCTTTTTTACCCAAACCTGGGGCTGCATCAACCAAAATCTGCATGGTTGTCCCAACCCGTTTTTGCAATTTACTGGATGACACCGTTTCAGCAACCTCCATGAAACGGGCACGGCGCTCTTCACGCAAAACCTCAGGGAGCATGCCAGGCAATTCGTTCGCCGCTGCACCCTCGACAGGGCTGTAAGCAAAGCATCCTGCTCTATCAATTTGTGCTTCACGTACAAAATCCAGCAAATGCTCAAACTCAGATTCGGTTTCACCTGGAAAACCTGTGATAAACGTGCTGCGAACCACAATCTCTGGACACATTTCACGCCAACGTAACAGTCGCTCCAGATTTTTTTCACCACTGGCAGGACGCTTCATGCGTTTTAACACCTCAGGGTGACTGTGCTGAAACGGCACATCCAGATACGGCAACACAAGACCTGAAGCCATCAGCGGCAAAATGTCATCCACACTTGGATAGGGGTACACATAGTGCAAACGCACCCAAGCTCCATATGTTTGCGCCATCTCACCCAAGGCTTGCGTCAATTCAAACAAGCGGGTTTTGATCGGTTTCCCATTCCAGAAACCCGTGCGATATTTCACATCAACACCGTAAGCGGAAGTATCTTGACTGATCACCAGCAACTCTTTGACACCGCCTTCAAACAAGGCTTGCGCTTCTTTGAGCACATCTCCAATCGGACGGGAAACCAAATCACCACGCATCGACGGAATGATGCAAAACGTGCAGCGATGGTTGCAGCCTTCGCTGATTTTGATGTACGCGTAGTGCCGGGGGGTCAGTTTGATGCCAGCCGAGCCAAAGGCATTCGGAATCAGATCCACAAATGGATCATGCGGTTTGGGCAAGTTGGCATGTACCGCATCCATCACCTCTTGAGTGGCTTGTGGACCAGTGACCGCCAACACACTGGGATGCATTTGACGTATCAAGTTACTCCCACCCTCACCCGCTTTAGCTCCCAAACAGCCCGTCACAATGACCTTGCCGTTTTCTGCCAACGCCTCGCCAATGGTGTCAAGGCTTTCTTTGACCGCATCATCAATGAAGCCACAGGTGTTGACAATCACCAAGTCAGCACCTGCAAAGGTTTTAACGGTTTGATAACCTTCAGCACTTAACTGCGTCAATATCAACTCTGAATCCGTAAGCGCTTTCGCGCACCCCAAACTGACAAATCCGACCTTGGGAGCTGAAGTAGATTTGGCGTTTTCTGAAATATGTTGGTTCATACGTAAATGATGAAAAGGCACTCAAATAGCGCTTTTGATACCAAATGCACCCAGCATTTGATCAGTTTGTTTTTGCACCTGCTCCTGCATTTGAGCCAGCATGGCCTTGGACTGCTCCAAACTACCACCCATCAAAGCCTGTAATGCCGGAGGCTGCATGGCTGCGTACTGGCTCCACATTTCCGGAGTAAATCCCTTGGACTGCTCAGCGAAACGAGTTTGCACTTCAATCAGGGATTGAATATTTTTTTCCAGATAGCCACCCAAAAATCCCTGCATAGCGTGACCATAAAAACGGATCAAACTCTCCAGCACCGGTGCTGTGAACATGGGGCGCCCTCCAGCTTCTTCTTCCAAAATAATTTGCAGAAGAATGCTGCGGGTAATGTCCTCACCCGTCTTGGCATCGCGAACCTCAAAGCTCACGCGACTCATCACCAATTGCTTGACTTCCGAAAGGGTGATGTAGGTCGACGTATCGGTGTCATAAAGACGCCGATTAGGATATTTTTTGATGATGCGTTGATGAGATTCGCTCTGCTGAGCCATGGCGGTGTTCATGTGAAGTCCTTGGACTCCCATTGAGCCCCTTGTGCTTTGTCGTTTTGTGCTGCAACAGATTGTAAGTAGTCGCAGCACGCACCCATACATCGGAAAACGGCCTAAAAGCCATTTCCAAAAACGGAAAAACTGACTGAAATAAACGAAGGAAAATACCGAGGTTCTTGAGAACTGAATCTGGCTATATTCAGAAAACCTTGGTAGGCGCGATTGGACTCGAACCAACGACCCCCACCATGTCAAGGTGGTGCTCTAACCAGCTGAGCTACGCGCCTAGGAGTATTCGAGAAGCCGAGAGTATAGCGGTAATATTCACGACCTTAACCAAAGGAGTCGTAAGAAATCTGTTTTTTCTTTCATACGTGATAATTGACGTTAACGTTAACGTCAATTTTTTTGGAGAAACTCATGGATATTTCAGGAAAAGTTTTCATCGTGACAGGTGCAGCGTCAGGTTTGGGCGAAGGCACTGCACGCATGCTCAGCAGCAAAGGTGCCAAGGTGGTGGTTGCTGATATGCAAATTGAAAAAGGGGAGGCTGTTGCAGCCAGCATTGGCGGCACCTTTGTGAAATGCGATGTCAGCAACGAAAGTGATGCTCAAGCCGCCGTCAACCTTGCATGCAGTTTGGGGAAACTGATGGGGTTGGTTAATTGCGCAGGCATTGCTCCCGCTGAAAAAACGGTAGGAAAATCAGGTGCACACTCACTGTCTGTGTTCAACAAATGCATCACCGTGAATCTGATTGGCAGTTTCAACATGATTCGCCTGTGTGCCGATGCCATGAGCAAAAACGAACCAGAATCCACAGGTGAGCGTGGTGTCATGATCTCTACCGCGTCGGTAGCGGCTTATGACGGTCAGATTGGTCAAGCAGCCTACAGCGCATCCAAAGGAGGTATTGTGGGTATGACATTACCCATTGCCCGTGACTTGGCACGCAATGGCATCCGCAATATGACCATTGCCCCTGGTATTTTTGGTACGCCCATGATGTTCAGCTTTCCTCAAGAAGTGCAAGATGCACTGGCTGCCAGCGTACCTTTTCCCTCCAGACTGGGCACACCACAAGACTACGCCAAACTGGCTGTCCATATTTTCGAAAACGACATGCTCAATGGCGAAGTGATCCGCTTGGACGGTGCCATTCGCTTGGCTCCACGCTAATTGATCACGACACCTTAACCCTCCCAAGCCTTGCCCGCAACAAAGCTTGGGAGGCGTTTAGCCGCAGATTTTCGAAACCCTGCATGGGGTTTCTACAATTCAGCCATGTCCATTCCCCAGACTTTTGTTCAGGAACTTCTTGCGCGTGCTGACGTGGTTGAGATTGTGGGTCGTTACGTCCCTCTCAAAAAGGGCGGAGCCAATTTCATGGGACTGTGCCCTTTTCACAGTGAAAAATCACCCTCGTTTTCAGTCAGCCCGACCAAACAGTTTTACCACTGCTTTGGCTGTGGCAAAACAGGTAACGCTATTGGTTTTTTAATGGAACATGCTGGCATGAGCTTTGTGGAAGCGGTGCAAGACCTGGCCCAGCAATTTGGCATGAATGTTCCCGAAGATGATGCCAGTCCACAAGACCGTGCCAAGGCCGCACAACAACGCGAAAAACAATCCACCTTGAACGAGGTGCTTGAAAAAGCCTGCCAAGCCTATCAAAAACACCTGAAATACTCTGAACGGGCCGTAACGTACTTCAAAGGGCGAGGTGTGTCTGGCCAAGTCGCCAAGCAATTTGGCTTGGGCTATGCACCAGAAGGCTGGCGCAGCTTGGCCAGTGTGTTTCCAAACTACGAAGATCCATTGCTGGTGGAAAGTGGCTTGGTCATCCTGCATGAAGAAGAAGGGCAGGAGGTCAAACGTTACGACCGGTTCCGTGACCGCGTGATGTTTCCGATTCGAAACATTAAGGGCGAATACATTGGTTTTGGCGGTCGTGTCTTGGGAGACGATAAGCCCAAGTACCTGAATTCTCCAGAAACCCCAGTTTTCAGCAAAGGACGCGAACTCTACGGCCTGTTTGAGGCGCGTGCTGCCTTGCGTGAGCAGGGCTACGCACTGGTCACGGAAGGCTACATGGATGTGGTTGCTCTGGCGCAATTGGGTTTTCCCAACGCCGTTGCCACATTGGGAACAGCTTGTACGGCTGAGCATGTCCAGAAATTGTTCCGTTTCACCGATGTGGTGGTGTTCAGCTTTGACGGTGACAGCGCCGGGCGACGCGCCGCCCGCAAGGCACTCGATGCTGCACTGCCCTTGGCTACTGACGTGCGCTCTGTCAAATTTTTATTCCTGCCACCTGAGCACGACCCTGACAGCTTTATCCGTGCACATGGTAAAGACGCATTTGCGCGCTATGTGAGCGAAGCTGTTCCTTTGAGCCGGTTCTTGATTGATGTGGCCCGCGATGGTTGCGATCTCCATAGCGCCGAAGGTCGCGCCCACATGGTCAGCAACGCCAAACCGCTGTGGGAACTGATGCCCGAAGGTGCATTGAAGCAACAACTACTGGCCGAGATAGCCGACTTGATCCAGCTGTCCAACCGCGAACTCATGAACGTCTGGTATCCCAGCGCCAAGAAAATAGCTGGAAAACGCTCTGAAAACTATAAAAATGAGAGTGACTCACGCAATGAATACGGAGGCTTCAGTAAGAAATATTCTGAAAAAAAATCACCTGCAAAAATGCAAGGCCATGGCCGCCTACCCGCCAGCAGAGCCGATCACGCCGCCCGAATTTTGCTGGACAACATGGCCACACTGGCCAGTCTGTCAGCCGAGGACCATGCCATGCTATGCGCCTTGCCCGCGCCGCACGGCCCCTTGTTTGCTTGGCTGGAGCGCCAGTTCCATGAGCACGGCCCACAGCCTTGGGTGGCCCTGCGCGAAGGCTTACAGGAAACCCCGAGTGAAACCTATGCCCTGCAACTGATGTCCGGCTACGAACTGGGTACGGACGAAGACAGTGCCGAATCACTCACCGAACTGCGCCACCTGCTCAACCGCATGTTGATTGATCAACTGAAAATCGAAGAAGACTTGGCCATTGTTGCATCCAAAACCGATCCCAGCGCCCTGAAACGCTACCGCGAGCTGTTCGATCGACGCAAGGTGCTGGCATCTGCCACCAATCCAGGCTAGACACAGACATCAAAAAGGTATAATCCACGGTTTTTCGATCAGACAAGAGCGACAGCAGCACCTCCGGGCCCGGCCAACAGATGACACATCACCCATCTGGCCAACCATCCGCAAGGACTGCACTCCAAATGTTCGCCCATCCATCTTGTCAGACCAGGTGAATTCCTCGTCCTGCCCAACGCTGGCCTGAAAAGCGTGAATCTGTTTGTTGTTTCCTTGTTTTAAGGTATCTCCATGCCCGCTACCAAGCCCCCAAAAGATCTCGCGCCAAAAGCGCCAGCCAGCGTTGCCAAAAAGACTGCCAGTAACTCTATTGAACCGAAAGCCGCCCCTGTGACCACTGCCAAGACCAAAATAAAAGCTCCTGCTGAAGACAAAAAAGTTATTGTTGAAGGTGCTGAAATTGTTGAAAAGAAAAAGGCTACGAAATCAACAAAAACTGCTGACAAACCCGCTACAGGGGCCAAGCGTGGTCCCAAAGCCAAGGCCGCTAAAAAAGATGACGCAGACGATCTGGACATGTCTGACATTGAGGACGACCTGGTTGGTGAACCCGAGGTTGCAGAAGCTACAACGGAAAAGGTCAAACCCCTGCGCATGAAAATCAGCAAGGCCAAAGAACGTGCCTTGATGAAAGAGTTTGGTTTGGACGAAACCGTTCTGTCTGAAGAAGATCTGGCCAAACGCCGCCTGCGTCTGAAAGCCCTGATCAAGCTCGGCAAAACCCGTGGCTACCTGACCCACGGCGAAATTTCTGACCACCTGCCCGACAAGCTGGTCGATGCCGAAACGCTGGAAGTGGTGATCTCCATGCTCAACGACATGGGTGTGGCAGTTTACGAGCACACCCCTGATGCCGAGACCCTGCTGCTCAACCAGAATGGCCCCACCGCAGCCACCGAAGAAGAGGCGGAAGAAGAAGCCGAAGCCGCACTCAGCACCGTCGACAGCGAATTTGGCCGTACCACCGACCCGGTGCGCATGTACATGCGTGAAATGGGCACGGTCGAGTTGTTGACCCGTGAAGGCGAAATTGAAATTGCCAAACGCATCGAAGGTGGCCTGATGGCCATGATGGAAGCCATTTCAGCATCCCCCGCCACCATTGCCGAAGTGCTGCAACTGGGCGAAGACATTCGTTCTGACAAAGTCGTTATTACTACCATTGTGGACGGCTTCACCAACCCCAACGAAGCCGACGACTATGTGGCCGAAGAAGACTTTGACGAGTTTGATGCGGACGACGACGACGATGGCAAAGGTGGCTCCAAGGCACTCACCAAAAAGCTCGAAGAGTTGAAAAAAGAGGCCATGAGCCGCTTTGACCG
This sequence comes from Rhodoferax lithotrophicus, assembly GCF_019973615.1. Taxonomy (GTDB): domain Bacteria; phylum Pseudomonadota; class Gammaproteobacteria; order Burkholderiales; family Burkholderiaceae_C; genus Rhodoferax; species Rhodoferax lithotrophicus. The sequence continues at coordinate 2,878,000 of NZ_AP024238.1, forward strand.
CTTGCGTGAATACTTTGAAAAGATTCACAAAACTTATGAAAAAGAAGGTTACGGCACACCCACCTACGTCAAAACCCAGCGTGCTTTGTCTGATGAATTGATGTCGATTCGATTCACCGCCAAGACCATTGAAAAGCTGTGTGACATGGTCCGTGGCCAGGTAGATGATGTGCGAAAAAAAGAGCGCGAACTACGCCGCATCATTGTGGACAAATGTGGCTACCCACAAGTCCAGTTCATCGCAGAATTCAGTGGTCGTGACAAACATCACAACAAGGTGCCCAGCCACCTGCTTGACCTGAAATGGATTGAAAAACAATCCGCCGCAGGCAAACCCTGGAGTGCCGCTATGGGCCGCCACATTCCACCGGTACAAGAATTGCAGCAGCGCCTGATTGACCTGCAAGCCAAGGTGGTGGTGCCCCTGGATCACCTCAAAGACATCAACAAACGCATGAACGAAGGCGAATACGCCTCACGTGCGGCCAAGAAAGAAATGATCGAGGCCAATTTGCGTCTGGTGATCTCGATTGCCAAGAAGTACACCAACCGTGGCCTGCAGTTCCTTGACCTGATCCAGGAAGGCAACATTGGCCTGATGAAGGCAGTCGACAAGTTCGAATACCGCCGCGGCTACAAGTTCTCGACCTATGCCACCTGGTGGATTCGCCAGGCCATCACCCGCAGCATTGCCGACCAGGCGCGCACCATCCGCATCCCGGTACACATGATCGAAACCATCAACAAGATGAACCGCATCAGCCGTCAGCATCTGCAGGAGTTCGGCTACGAACCCGATGCCTCGGTACTGGCCGAACGCATGGAAATCCCCGAGGACAAGATCCGCAAGATCATGAAAATCGCCAAAGAGCCGATTTCCATGGAAACACCGATTGGTGACGATGACGACAGCCACCTGGGTGATTTCATCGAAGACGGTGCCAACACCGCCCCGATGGAAGCCGCCATGCAGGCTGGCCTGCGCGACGTGGTCAAAGACATTCTTGACAGCCTGACACCACGCGAGGCCAAGGTGCTGCGTATGCGTTTTGGTATCGAGATGACCAATGACCACACACTGGAAGAAGTCGGCAAGCAGTTTGACGTGACGCGTGAGCGTATTCGCCAGATCGAAGCCAAGGCCCTGCGTAAACTCAAGCACCCGAGCCGCTCCGACAAATTGCGCAGCTTTACGGACAATCTGTAAAACAGTTCCAAGTTTCAGATACCGCAGTTTCAAGTACAAATAGCGCCTTGAACCCTTATAAATAGGGTGCAAGGCGCTATTTTTTTCATGGCATATTAACCGTAACGGCGATCTGGCATCCAGTCAAAGCAATCTACATTTAGTTACAATAATCAATTACATCACTACCTATAGTGTTTTTTTGCATTTCAATACTTTTGTTTTGCGATACATCAATAATGCGCAGATGGCTCAAGCCTACGATCGCAGCCCGTTTTCACAGAAAGCCACCATGCCCCAATCCACCACCATTTCCCCGCTGACTACATTGCCAGGACAAGCCATCAGCACAGAAGTTTTGCTTGAAAAATACAGTAAAGGCACTGAGAAAACCATTGCCGACGTAAACCAACGTGTTGCCAGCGCTTTGGCTAAAGTGGAAGCACCCGAGCAGCAAGCACAGTGGGAAGCCAGTTTTTTAACCACACTGGAGGCCGGTTTTTTACCTGCCGGTCGCATTCAGTCCGCCGCAGGCACTGATCTGGCAGCCACCTTGATCAATTGCTTTGTACAGCCCGTGGGTGACTCGATTGCACATGTGGAAGACGGCCACCCCGGCATTTACACCGCCCTTACCGAGGCCGCTGAAACCATGCGCCGAGGTGGTGGCGTAGGTTACGATTTTTCACGCATTCGCCCGCGGGGTGCTTGGGTGGGCAGCACCCAAAGCAGCGCGTCTGGCCCGGTCAGCTACATGCGTGTGTTTGACCGCTCGTGCGAGACGGTAGAGTCCGCTGGAGCACGACGTGGCGCGCAAATGGGCGTGTTGCGTTGTGACCACCCTGACATTGAAGAATTCATCCATGCCAAAGACAAGGGTGACCTGAAAAACTTCAACATTTCGGTCGGCGTATCAGATGAATTCATGAACGCTGTGCAAGCCGATGCCGACTTCTGCCTGGTTCACAAAGCCGAACCGGGTGCGGCCCAAAAAGAGTCTGGCTCATACCATGATCAAAACAAAGGTATGTGGGTTTACCGCAAACTCAAAGCACGTACGCTGTGGGACCAAATCATGCGCAGCACCTACGACCATGCTGAACCCGGCGTACTGTTTCTGGATCAGATGAACCGCGACAACAACCTGGCGTACTGCGAAACCATCGCCAGCACCAATCCTTGTGCGGAGCAACCACTCCCCCCTTACGGCTGCTGCTGCCTGGGCTCGATCGATCTGACGCGTTTTATCCATGAGCCCTTCTCTGAGGCTGCCAAATTCGACAAAGAAGCCTTTGTCAAAGTAGCGCGCGTAGCGGTACGAATGCTGGACAACGTGCTGGACGCCACCGTTTGGCCCTTACCACAGCAGCAAGCAGAGGCCAACAGCAAGCGCCGGATCGGCTTGGGATTTACCGGCTTGGGGGATGCTCTGGTGATGCTCAATTTGCGTTATGACACCGCATCAGCACGTGACATGGCGCGGGAAATCTCAGTATTGATGAGAGACACCGCTTACCAAGCCTCCAGCGACTTAGCCCAAGAACGCGGTGCATTCCCACTGTTTAATGCCGATCTGTTCTTCAACGGCCAGTCCTTCGCTTCGCGTCTGCCAGCCACTCTGAAGAAAAAAATTCGACAACATGGCCTGCGCAACTCACACCTGCTGTCCATCGCCCCCACAGGTACCATCAGTCTGGCTTTTGCCGACAACGCCAGCAACGGCATCGAACCAGCCTTCAGTTGGACCTACAACCGTAAAAAACGCATGCCTGACGGCAGCTTCAAAGAATACGCCGTAGAAGACCACGCCTGGCGTCTGTACCGCCACCTCAAGGGCAACAACGCACCATTGACGGATGCATTCGTCACTGCGCTGGAGATGAGCGCCCAAGCCCATGCCGAAATGGTCGCCGCGGTAGCCCCCTACATTGACACGGCCATTTCCAAAACCGTCAACGTCCCTGCCGACTACCCCTACGAAGATTTCCAAGGGCTGTACACCCAGGCTTGGCAGTCGGGCCTGAAAGGCTTGGCCACATACCGCCCGAACTCGGTGCTTGGCTCAGTGCTGAGTGTGACACCCACCACCACCCCAGCCAAGCCACTGAAAATTGACGGCACTAACCACCGCCTCAAGCTAGACCGCTTACCCACCGCCGTGCTATCCAGCCTGCGCTGGCCTGGTCGACCCACCCTGCCCGGGGGCAACACTGCCTGGACCTTCATGGTGCACCATCCGTTTGGCGACTTTGCGCTATTTATTGGTGAGCTTCCTGCACAAGATGGATGCGGCCTGCAACCCTTTGAAGTCTGGGTCAACGGGGCTGAGCAACCACGTGGTCTGGGTGCCTTGGCCAAAACCCTGTCCATGGACTTGCGTGCCAATGACCCAGCTTGGTTGGCTCTCAAGCTTGATGCACTGGCAACCGTCACAGAAGAACACCCGTTTGAGATGCCTTTTCCGCCACATGGCGAAAAACGCCCCTTCCCGGGCGTAGTCGCCGCCACCGCAGCGGTGATCCGCTGGCGCTGCGACCAACTCGCTGCACAGTCTGGCAAAAAAGCCGCGGACTCTTCGGCCGCTGCCACACCTGTCCTGGATGCCATGTTCAGTCGCAACGAACCCATTACCGGCCCCTCAGGCACGCTGGCCTGGGCGGTAGACGTGGATAACCCTGCCACCAGCGAATCTTTTACCGTGACCCTGAAAGAAGTGAATCTGCCTGGGCCAGATGGCAATATGGTGACACGCCCCTGCGCTGTGGGGTTCAGCGGCAACTACCCTAGAGCCATGGACGGCTTAGCACGCCTGCTGTCACTGGACATGCGGGTGATTGACCCCGCATGGATTGGCATGAAACTGCGCAAGCTACTCAACTACGCCGAACCCCTGGGCCATTTCATGGCTTTTGTGCCGGGTTTGCCCAACGGCGAAAAACGCCAACAAACCTGGCCATCCACCGTAGCCTACATTGCCCGGCTGATCATTCACCGCTATGCCATGCTAGGCATCTTGAATGAAGAAGGCTACCCGCTGCGCGACATGGGTGTGCTCGACACCCCGGAAACTCGTGAAACAACCAAAACCATGGCTGGAAAAACCTGCCCGGAATGCGGCAACCCCACGGTGATCCACAAAGACGGCTGTGATTTTTGCACCGCTTGTGGTTATGTAGGTCAGTGCGGTTAATGGTGATTCGGCCCAATTAAGTTTGGGCCTCTCGTCATGAGCCAGTTGAAGGACTACAACAGGCTCACAGTCCGAACAGAACCAAAAGCTTCACCCGGCTAGATCGGTATTACCTAGCAAATTAAAACGGGTTCCAATGCTGTGAGCGGGTTCTCTGTTTTTTATTTCAATGATTCAAATAAAGTTGTATCATTGAAACATGAACAAAAACCTTGCCACCACCATTTTTGAATCACTCTCCTCCGGCATGCGGCTGGACATTTACCGCCTGCTGGTGAAAACCGGGCCGCAAGGCTTGGTGGCCGGTGAAATTGGCAGCGCCTTGGGCGTGCCACCCACCAACCTGTCGTTCCATCTGAAAGCCCTGACCCATGCACAACTGGTATCGGTGGTGCAAGAGGGTCGCTATCAACGCTATCGAGCCAACCTGTCGCTGATGCAGGAGCTGATTGGCTATCTGACCGCCGAATGCTGCGGTGGCCACCCCGAACAATGCGCCGAGTTGTGCCAACCCACAGTCCACAACTGATTTTTTCACCCCTACACCCAAGGAAACACACCATGAAAAAAGTCCAAGTCTTTGACCCCGCCCTGTGCTGCAGCAGCGGCGTGTGTGGCACGGATGTTGACCAGAAACTGGTTGATTTTTCGGCCAACGTCGATTGGGCCAAGCAGCAGGGTTTGAGCATAGAGCGCTTCAACCTAGCCCAGCAACCCATGGCCTTTGCCGAACATGCTGCGGTCAAGGGCTTGCTGGAGCGTTCTGGCAAAGCCGCCTTGCCCATCACCCTGGTTGATGGCGAAGTGGCCTTTGCCGGGCGTTACCCCAGCCGGGACGATCTGGCCCGCTGGATCGGCACGCCGACAGACACCCCCGCGCCAACAAGTGGCGCATGCTGCAGCGGTGGAAAGTGCTGCGGATGAAATTCCTGCAGCAGGCCCCACGCTTTCTGTTCTTCACCGGCAAGGGCGGCGTGGGCAAAACCTCGATCGCTTGCGCCACCGCAGTGCAGTTAGCAGCCGCAGGCCAACGGGTGTTGCTGGTCAGCACCGACCCAGCCTCCAACGTGGGCCAGGTGTTTGGCATGGCCATTGGCAACCAGATCACGCCGGTGGCGGCTGTGCCCAATCTGAGCGCGCTGGAGATTGACCCGCAAGCGGCAGCCCAGGCCTACCGCGACCGCATCGTCGGCCCGGTGCGTGGCCTGTTGCCCGAGAGTGTGGTCAAGGGCATTGAAGAACAGCTCTCAGGGGCCTGCACCACCGAGATTGCCGCGTTTGACGAGTTCACCGCCTTGCTGACCGACAGCGCCCTGACCCAGAACTTTGACCACATCGTGTTTGACACTGCGCCCACCGGTCACACCATTCGCATGCTGCAACTGCCCGGAGCCTGGAGCGGTTTTCTGGAAGACGGCAAAGGCGATGCTTCCTGCCTGGGCCCACTGGCCGGGCTGGAAAAGCAGCGCACCCAATACAAGGCCGCTGTGGAGGCCCTGGCTGATGCCCAAAAAACACGTCTGGTGCTTGTGGCACGTGCGCAAGCCGCTACATTAAATGAAGCAGCCCGCACCCACGACGAACTGGCAGGCATTGGCCTGAGCCAGCAGTATCTGGTGATCAATGGCGTGTTTCCTGCGCTTGAGGCCGCACATGACCCCTTGGCCCAAGCCATTTTTGCGCGTGAACAGGCCGTGCTGGCCGATTTGCCACAGGCTTTGCGCGACTTGCCCACGGACCGGATTGAACTCAAGGCGTTTAACCTGGTGGGGCTGGCGGCCCTCCAACAATTGCTGGCGCACACCCGCAGCACCGAGTTGGCTACCGAAACTGTGCCAATCCAACCGCCCCACGCCCCCAGCCTGAGTTCATTGATAGACGAGATCGCCCAGGACGGCCACGGCCTGGTGATGCTGATGGGCAAAGGTGGTGTTGGCAAAACCACGCTGGCTGCCGCCGTGGCGGTGGCACTGGCCACACGCGGCTACCCGGTGCACCTGAGCACCTCTGACCCAGCCGCGCACCTGATGGAAACATTGGATGGCACGCTAGACCATTTGACGCTGAGCCGCATTGACCCGCACGAAGTCACCCAGGCCTACCGCGCCCAGGTGCTGGCCAGCAAAGGGGCGCAACTGGATGCGGCTGGCCGCGCCGTGCTGGAAGAAGATTTGCGCTCGCCCTGCACCGAAGAAATTGCGGTGTTTCAGGCCTTCTCCCGGGTGATTCGTGAAGCCGGCAAGAAGTTTGTGGTGATGGACACCGCCCCCACCGGCCACACCTTGCTGCTGCTGGATGCCACCGGGGCTTACCACCGCGACATCGCCCGCCAAATGGGTCCGCAAGCGCACTTCACCACACCCATGATGCAGTTGCAAGACCCCCGGCAAACCAAGGTGCTGATCGTCACCCTGGCCGAGACCACACCGGTGCTGGAAGCCGCCAATTTACAAGCCGACCTGCGCCGCGCTGGCATTGAGCCCTGGGCCTGGGTGCTGAACAACTGTGTGGCTGCCACCCAGGTGAGCTCACCCTTGCTGCAAGCCCGCGCCCACAACGAGTTGCGTGAAATCGATGCCGTGGCCCAGCAACACGCCAGCCGCTATGCGCTGGTGCCGCTCAGACAAGAAGAACCCGTGGGGGTTCAACGCCTTTTGCAACTGACCAGCCCTTCCCCCAAACTCAACTCACCTCAGGAAATTGGACATGACTGACAAAACCCTCCATGTGCTGTTTTTGTGCACGCATAACTCGGCCCGCAGCATCCTGGCCGAAGCCATCCTGAACCATATCGGTGGTGGCCGTTTCAAGGCCTATTCCGCCGGTAGCAGCCCGCGTGACAACCAGCAACCCAATCCGCTAGGGCTGCAAGTGCTGCAACATGCTGGTATTTCCACCGAAGGCCTGTACAGCAAAAGCTGGGATGAATTTGCCTTGCCCGATGCGCCGCGCATGGACTTGGTGATCACCGTATGCGACAACGCGGCTGGTGAAGTCTGCCCCTACTGGCCCGGCCAACCCGCCACCGCCCACTGGGGCTACCCCGACCCTTCAGCCGGGGATGGCACCGATGCTGAAAAACTGGAAGCGTTTCGCCAGACCCTGCTGGCCTTCAAACGCCGCCTGGACCTGTTGATCAGCCTGCCCACCGCCAAGCTGGAAAAAACCCTGCTGCAAAACACCGCCCGCGACCTGGCCAAGGAGTAAGCCATGAGTGCCCAATGTGAAGTGACTGGCAAACGCGCTGCTGGCGCACCGATGAGTGTGTTTGAGCGATTCCTATCCGTGTGGGTGGCCTTGTGCATCGTTGCTGGCATTTTGCTGGGCCAGTTTTTGCCCGGCGTGTTTCAAGCCATTGGCCGCATGGAGGTGGCGCAGGTCAACCTACCGGTGGGGGTGTTGATCTGGGTGATGATCATCCCGATGCTGGTCAAGGTGGATTTTTCTGCCCTGGGTGAGGTGCGTCAGCATGTCAGGGGCATTGGGGTCACGCTGTTTGTCAACTGGCTGGTCAAGCCCTTCAGCATGGCATTTCTGGCCTGGTTGTTCATTCGCACGCTGTTTGCACCGCTGCTGCCTGCCGACCAGATTGACAGCTACATCGCCGGGCTGATTCTGCTGGCCGCCGCGCCCTGCACCGCCATGGTGTTTGTCTGGAGCCGCCTGACCGGGGGTGACCCGCTGTTTACCCTGTCACAAGTGGCGTTGAACGACAGCATCATGGTGGTGGTGTTTGCCCCGCTGGTGGCGTTTTTGCTGGGCTTGTCGAGCATCACCGTGCCGTGGGACACGCTGCTGATCTCGGTTGGTTTGTACATCATCATTCCGGTGCTGCTGGCGCAAGGCTGGCGCAAGTCCTTGCTGGCCAAGGGACAGGCAGCGTTTGACAGCGCCATGGACAAGATCGGCCCCTGGTCGATCACCGCACTGCTGGCCACGCTGGTGCTGCTGTTTGCGTTTCAGGGTGAGGCCATCATCCAGCAACCGCTCATCATCGCGCTGCTGGCGGTGCCGATTTTGATTCAGGTGTTTTTCAATTCAGCGCTGGCGTACTGGCTGAATCGGGTGGTGGGTGAAAAGCACAACATTGCCTGCCCTTCGGCCCTGATTGGTGCCAGCAACTTTTTCGAGCTGGCCGTGGCCGCCGCCATCAGCCTGTTTGGTTTTCATTCCGGTGCGGCACTGGCCACCGTGGTGGGGGTGTTGATTGAGGTACCGGTGATGCTGCTGGTGGTGAACATTGTCAACCGCAGCAAGAGATGGTACGAACGCGGCTGACACATGGGCCAGTGGCAGCTCCTCCCATCCAACGGTCGCCACACTGCCCTCTGGATGGCTCACTGGTTGGATCACTGAGAGTGGACTGGGAGTTTGACCCGGCTGGATAGAGGCCGGTTGCCGCTGACCGTGGTCAAACCCAACGCCACCCAGTCGGTCATACCACCACGGTAGTACGAAATTTTGCTGACAGGAAAACCCATGTGCACCAGGATGGCGATGCCTGCCGGGCTCTGGACGCACATCGGACCATAACAAAAACCCACAAGGTTGTAGGCATCCGCGCAATTCCACTGGTTTTTGCCGATCGATGCACAGCCCAGCTCAGCCATGTGATCTTCCAGCTCGTTGTAGGGAATGTGGTAGGTGTTAGGAATGGTTGTTTTCAAGGGCGCATCTTCGTCCCGCATGTCAATGACCAAGGTTGCAGGATCGTTGAGCGCCTTCATGACTTCAATTTCCGTGACAGGTGTCACACCGGGCTGCGGCACCAAGGGCTGGATATAACCTTTGTCAATGCCAAATGCCGTCTTGACCCGGGTAATCACCAACGGGCCCCTGGGAGTCTGCACTACAAATTCATGACTCTCTTTCGTGATGCGCAGTGGCGGGTTCTCACCCGCCTGCACGCCCAGACAGCCAAGCGCAGTCAACAACGCCAAAGCGATCCATCGGTTCATTCTTTGATCGTGCATGACTCGCCTTTGCAGGCGATCTCTGCATCCAGATACGACACATTGGTGTAGCCCTTACGCCCCAGAATGTCGTAGGTTTTCTGGCTTTTGGCACCCGTGGCACAGTTCACAAACACTGGAACGTCCTTGGGAATCTTGGCAAAATCCCGCTCCATGTCTTCTATCGGAAGATTGACTGCACCTTTGAAATGTCCACCTACAAAGTCTGCAGTGGGGCGCACATCCAAGATGAACTTGTTGGCAGCAACCGCAGCCTCAAAGTCTTTGGGAGCAATTTGCCCAGGCCCGTAGATGGGTGCCCATGTAATCATCGTGAGGGCGGGTGCCGCTGCCATGGCACCTTTCCAGGCTTTCACCGGAAAATAAGCCAGTCGTCGAAAATCTTGTTCACGTAAATCCTCCAGAACACCATTGACCAGACCCATATCACCACGATCCAGCACCATAATGGGCGCATTTTTAGACAGGTTCGCTAAAGCGTTATGCCCCTTTGCGCTCCTGAGGTCAGCTTGAGTCAATTGAACCAGCTTATTGGAGGCCACAGAAATGGTGTCCTGACCGGGTGCGGTATCAATCAGTACCAAGTTGCCTTTTTGAATGAAGTCGGCTTCAGCCAACAAAGGCTGTGCTTTTTGATTCCAGCCTGGGACACCATTGCGATAAACCCAGACATCGGTGTAACCCATCTCTCTGAACATGGCTGCAGAATCCACCGACAATGTGCACTCACGACCAGAGCAGTAAAACACCAGCTTGCCGGTTTTGGGTGCACCCAATTTTTCCGCGCTGTTTGGATTTTTTTTGAGCATATCCAATGGCAAACTTACTGCACCCGGAATGTGCCCGGCAATGAACTTTCCGACAGGACGGCTGTCCACCACCCAGACGTTCTTGCCAATGGAGCCTTGTTCATAAAAGCCCACCATTTGGTCATTAATGACCTCGTCAGCCTCAACCTTAACATCTGCCGCAAGGGCAGCACAAGCCAATGCACCGGACAGTGCAAGCCCCAAAAGAATGCGTCTCATCACGTCGCTCCTTGAGTATGAGAATGGTGTCTCCCATCAAATGGCACCCACCACCGCGCAGGAGACGTGGGCGGTGGTGGGATTAAAAGTGATTCAGCAGCCCGCAGTTTTCTTGAATGACTTGCTGGTGTTTTTGCCATCTTTCTCAAACCGGGCACGAATTTCATCACCCTCCTGAATGCGTTTGTCTTTGAACTTGTCCAGCGTCAGATCATCGGTGATGGTAAGCGTGACAGACTCGCCTGTTTTGCTGTCCTTGAGCACAGCAGTGGCTGACTTACCACCTGCAGCCAGCGTGATTTTGGTGACAGGGCCAACCATCTTGCCTTCTTCTGCAGCAGCGTTGCCCACATAAGCCAGGCCCGACAAGGCGACGGCAAGTGAGACCATCAGGGTAGAGAGTTTGGTTTTCATTTTGTGCTCCTTTGGCAATGAATAAAGTGAAAAATGCGCATTAAAAGCGGTCAAGACCATCAATGACAGGGATCAATCATCAGAACTTGACCTCAAACGTGGCGTACAGGTTGACCGCATTCTCAAGTGGTGTCGTGGTCATCATGTCGCCATTGACAGCACTGATAGCCACAGGTGCACCGACCCAGTTGTTGCTGCCGGTATAGTCAAATTTGTAGTACTGCACACCCACCCGGAAGAAAGCTTTGCTGACATAAGACGAAATCGGTTGACGATCCAGCTCCTGAATCCAGTAGGCTTCATAAACATCACCCCTTGTACCCACTTTGGCGGTCCACATGTCGTCAGCGGCCGGGGCAAAAGTGATCCAGTTTTTGGAGCCATGGTTCCACTCAAATCCAAACTTGGATTTGGACGGCAAGTCATAACGTACACCCAGCGCAAACGCCGTGCCGGTCTTGCTGGTAGGCGCTTCAGGCTGGAAGAAGGCTCCGGTCATCAAACCCTGAAAGCCAAATTGAGACGACACGTTGTTGTTCGGGTGCGTGACACTCATGGCGACATCACCAAAGACTTGCAAAGTGCCAGGGCCGATATTTTTGTGCGTGGTCATGAAACCAGCACCCAGCCAGTCAATGTCACCCAAATTGGTTTTGGCGACAGTGTTGCCAAAATAGGTGTTGTTCATGGTCGGCGCATCAAAGATGTTCATGCCCCGGTTCCATTGCAGCCAGACGCGCAGCGGATCAGTGTCAATGGGTACCAGCGAAATACCCACCATGTCGGTGTCTGCCAATGAGTTGCCGCTGGAGTTGGTGAAGCCGGTTTCCAGGCCACGGCCATAACAGAACTTGGCATAGGCTCCGGGCAAGGAATCAATTTCTGGCGCATAGCCCAAAGTCATGCCATCAAAGGCGTAGTCCACCAACAAGGCTGGCGTGCCGCCATTGCCAGGACGCACGGCGGTGTTGTTGCGCAAGTTGCTGGGGGCACCACCGGTAGAGGGCCTGCGCCCCACCGAGAACCACATTTCTTTGTCAGCGATATTGCTCCAGGTGGCATACACCCGATCCACATTGAGGTAACTGGTGGACGGCACATGGCCCAGCGTGCCATCAAAAACACCCACACGGTCTGCAAAGAAGGGAGCACTGCCACTGTTGGTGACGGAACCGTCATTTTGCGAGCCAAACACCTTGTACATATTCAGATGAGCACTCACGCTGATGTCTTGCGTGGCCTTGGCATTCAAGTCCAAGCCAAAGCGGTTGCTGTAAAGGCTGGTGTTTTTCGGTTTATAGGCGGGCACGGTCTTGGCAAATGCGCCCATGGCCCCCACCATCGCGGCGTTGGCTCCTAAAAAAGCGTTGGCTTGGTCAATCGTCTGAACCTGGCTCATGCCTTGTGCAAAACCCATCAAACCGGTCAAGGCTTGTGCACTGGTCCATGCAGGATTGAGGCTGGAAGCGGCTGCCGGATTGGCAAAAAACTCTGATTGAAGTGTGCTTTGCGCGTTGGCAAAAGTCGCATTCACATCGGTAAAGGTTTTGGTTTGTCCTTCAAGGTAGTCGTAACGGAAACGATAGTCGCCACCCACAGTCAACCATTTACTTAGCGATTTGCCTTCGAGCTTGGCCACCTGACTCTTCAGATCCTCCAATGCGCTTGCATCGGGTTGAGCCGCCGTAGCTGCCACGGCCTTGACTTGCTCAGCAGTCTGGGTCGTTCTGGCCTCATTGGCCTTGACCTGTGCCTTGAGTGCTTCCAGCTCGCGTGACATCGCCTCGATGCGGCTTAACAGTTCCGCCTCAGTGGCCATGGCAGCCATAGGCAGCAACATGCCAGCAATCAAAGCGACCAACAGCTTTTGTTTAAACCTCTTGTCCATCATCTTCTCCTAAAAATCGAACATAAAAATTTGTTTGGCATCAAGCACGCTTGCCTGCCGGTTCGTCTTCCTCGGTTTCTTCCCAACCCGTAATCATGGATTTCAGATGCGCAGTCACCGTGTGACCCGTGGTGGCCAGGTACAGGTGCGAAATCAAAAATGCCAACATCAAAAATGCGCCGATGGTGTGGCCGGTCGCAACCCATTGAAGTTGCAAACCACTCAAACCCCAGGCTGCCCAGTCAGCATAAAAAAGGTAGAGCCAGCCAGTCACCCAAATCAACGGACTCAGCAAGGTGAGCACACCCAGGTAGGTCAACAGCTGCATGGGGTTGTGCTTATGGCTGGGAGTGGGTTTGAAAGGATGTGGCTCACCTTTGAAAATGCCGGATGAGTAAAACTGGGCCACAGCCATGATTTTTTTTGTGGTCGGAATGTATTGCCGCCATTCGCCGGTCGTCAGATGCCAAAAGATCGCAAATACCCACAGCCCCACCAATGTCCATGCCGCAAGCGTATGGAAATTGACAGCTTTTTCAAAACCGAAAACGCTGTAAGTGCCATGCACCTCAAAGCCAGTCAGCAGCATGAAAATGATCAGTGCAGCCTGGCTCCAGTGCCAGAAGCGCTCAAAACCTTTAAACAGATAGACGCGTGCCATGATGTTCTCCTTATTTGGGATTGCGTTTGTGGGTGACGATGCGAATCAAGCCGTGGCCAAGCACCCCCAGCAGGGTGAGCAAGATCACCGTCCAGCCCACTTTGTCCAGACCGGCCATGTGGTCACGGCTACGCCCCGGCATATACACGCCATCCACTTTTTCCAGGCGACCGGCATTGGCATGGCAATCCACACAACCCAAGGCTTTCTCTTTGGGTGCCACCATGTGGGTGATCGGCCAAGCACTTTCGGTTTCAATGAAGTCCAGCTTGCCAGAGAACGGCAGCTTGGCGGTGGTCATGCCTGCGGCAACCGCTTTGTCCCAGTTGAAGTTCTTCCAGAAGGCAGTGTCGTCATTGCCGGCCAGGTGAGTGATCACCAGTTGTTTATTGACAGAGTCATAGACCTGTTTGCCACGGAACATCTTGATCGGCCAGATCATTGACTTGCCATCGGTGGCGCTGCCTTCAAAACGGTTGATCTGAACCGGCTTGTCACCCTTTTCAATCTTGTCGCTTTGCAAGGTGTACTTGACCGTGCCGTTGAACCAGACGTATTCGGGGATCACGTTTTCTTTCCAGACAAAGTCGCCCTTGATCGTCATGTAGGTGTCGTAACCATCGTCGTTCTTGACGGTCATGGGTTTGCCATCTTTGTCGAGCTTGCCCGCAGTTGACCAGTCCCATGACATCTTGGTGGGCTGACCACCACGTGCAAATGCTGGAATGTGGCAAGTCTGACAAGCAATCTTGGCCGTGTGTTCATTCAAGCGGGCCACCGGGTGTGGGGCCTGCCCGTGACACGATTGGCAGGTAGCTGGGTTGCGGGTGTCCACCTTGCCGCGCAAATGAGCGGGCTCCTTGTCTTTGGCGGTAGGGGCATACCGACTGCCAGGTACTTGATGCCCATCGGTCTTGTGGCAGGTGGCACAAGTGAAGTTGTTGCCGTCGGCGGCCATATGTACATCCAGAGCTTTGTCTGGCGCTTCAAGCGACGTATCCAAGTCACCATGCTTGACACCATCACCACCGCCGCCGTTGAAGTGACAAGCACCACAAGTACTGCGTTGAGTAGGCCCGACCTTCTGGGCAATTTCCTTCAGGTTGATCCCACGCACGATCTTGCCCGATCCGGCTGGAAACTCGGTATCTTTGGTGACCGGGTTACCGGCAAAACCGGATGGTTTTTTGTACTTGCCCGTATGGTCATGGCAGGCCAAACAATCCACATTTTCTTGCGAAGTGAAGTCAAACGTGTCATCTTTCCAGCCGTAACCAATGTGACAACTGTTGCAAGCTGCCTCGTTCGATTTGACTGAAGTGCAGAAGTTGTTAACCACATTTTTTTTACCCAGCACCTGCTTGGTGTCTGGGTTCACAAACTCCCATTTCCAGTGCTGGGTTTGGTGAATTTGTTTGGAAGCCTCGGTATGACAGGTTAAGCAGGCTTTAGTGACCTCTGGACCGGAGGCAAAGTCTTGATCCAGAACCTTGAACTTGCTATGGTCAGCGGTTGTTCTGGGTAACTTTATCGGGGCCGTGTCAGTAGCTGCTATTGCCGCCGTCACAAAAAAAAGTGCTGCTGCTGCAGCCACCAACCAATACCGACTTCGCATCATGAACTCCTTGCTCTGTGTAAGCACTCCTGCCCAGATTCAGTGGTGAACTGGCAGTGCTATCAGGGTTAATACTAATTCGCTGCGTTGATTCAATACTGATTTAAATCAATGATTCTGCATGTTCTTATTTAAGAATTAAGCGATTAAATAGTGGATGGTGCAGACGCAAGCGTGGCATCTGTTTTCAGGAGACAACAGACGACACAAATCCGTGTGGCCATGTGGTGTTCAGGCAACTTTTCCTGGTGGATTGGTGTTCATGAGGTCATAATCAAAGTAATTCATTAATTACTTAATATGAATCCTAGCTTGCAGCACCCCAAACAACGTACTGAAGTCCGGCAAGCCAGTCTGGTCGAAGCCGCCTTGCAATTGGCGGCAAAACACAGTCCGGCAGAAATCACCACGGGTGACCTTGCAGAGGCCATAGGCATCAGTCAGGGAGCGGTGTTCAAGCACTTTGCCAGCAAAGAAGCCATCTGGCTGTCCGTAATCGACTGGGCCACAAGCACATTGATCACGCGTTTACAGGCAGCTGCCCTGCAGGGAGATGCGAGTCACCAAGCAATACATGGGCGTTGTGCGATGGTGCCTCACGCAGAGGAAACGCCCCCCCTGTCTGCGCTCCTTGCATTAAAAGCCGTCTTTATGGCGCATGTTGACTTCGTCATGACCTATCCGGGTGTTCCACGCATCATTTTTCAGGAGCTACAAAGCCCCGGCGACTCAGCTTTGAAATTGCGTGTGCAGAGCCTGATGCAACGTTACCGCCAATTGATCATGCAGCTTTTGCAGCAAGCGGTACAACAGCGTCGTGTGGCTCCTGATGCTGACTTGCAAGCCGCTGTAGTGCTGTTTATTGGTGCGATTCAGGGACTGGTGATGCAGGCCATGATCTCTGGCGACTTGGCCGCTATGGCACAGCAAGCATCTGGCGTATTTGCCATCTTCGAGCACGGGATGCTTGATAAACGTCCTTCTTTTTGATCTTGAAAGTGCTTCTCATGAAAACCAACCCTCTCGTTTTACGCCGCTTGGCCTTGGTTGCAGCAGCTTTGATCTTGATCGTTACGGTGATTTTTGTCTTCCTGCGTACAGGCCCTCTGGCCCCGATCAAGGTCACGGTGGCACAGGCGACGCAGGGCAGCCTGAACCCAGCCATTTTTGGCATTGGCACAGTGGAAGCGCGGCGTAGCTGGATGGTCGGCCCTACGGTGGCAGGCCGCGTGTTACGTGTAAATGTCGACGTGGGGGATGTCGTCAAAGCCGGGCAATTACTGGCCGAGATGGACCCGGTGGATCTGGATCAGCGTCTGGCCGCACTGGATGCGTCCCTGGCGCGGGCCGGCAGCACCCAGCTCAGCGCCCAGGCTCAGGTGCAGGATGCCAACGCCCGGCACGCGCTGGCCGCCGCCAACACCCAGCGCAACCAGGATCTGGCCCGGCAAAACTTCATCAGCCCTGGCGCGCTGGATGCCCGGCTGCAAGAGCAAGCCTCTGCCGAAGCCGCGCTGCAAGCCGCTCGTGCCAACCAGAGCGGTGCGGAACAAGACCGTACCCGTCTGAAAGCCGAACGCGCCGGTCTGGTGCAGCAGCGCGGCAACGTGCGCCTGCTGGCCCCGGCTGACGGCGTGGTCACCAGCCGCGATGCCGAAGCGGGCAGCACCGTGGTGGCGGGCCAGCCAGTGCTACGGCTGATCGACCCTAGCAGCCTGTGGGTCAAACTGCGGGTGGATCAGGGCCGCTCTGCCGGACTGGCCCCTGGGCTCAAGGGCCAGATCGTGCTGCGCTCGCAACCCCAAACACCCCACCCCGGCCAAGTGGCCCGCATGGAGCTGCTGGCCGACAGCGTGACCGAAGAGCGCATTGCACAAGTGGCGTTCATGCAGATGCCCGTGAATGTGTCGGTAGGTGAAATGGCCGAAGTCACCCTGCAACTGCCCACCACCACCCCTGCCCTGCTATTGCCCAACGCCAGCATTCAACACCAACAGGGCCAAACCGGGGTCTGGAGACTGAACGGCGACAAGCCGGAATTTACCCCGGTGCAACTGGGTAGCAGCAGCCTGGATGGACTGGTGCAGGTGCTTACAGGGCTGGACAACAACGACCGCGTGGTGGTTTACAGCGAAAAAGCGCTCAATCCCGGTGCCCGCGTCAAAGTGGTTACAGCCCTGGCCGCCGCAACCCTGGCGGGCAAGCCATGATCAGCCTGGCCGGGCGCGACATCCTGCACGGCTGGGGAAAATTTACCCTGACGGGCCTCGGATTGGGGCTGCTGATTGGTGTGACCTTGAGCATGGCAGGCATATACCGTGGCATGGTGGACGACGCGCAAGCCCTGCTGAGCAACAGCGGTGCCGACTTGTGGGTGGTGCAGAAAGACACCCAGGGTCCCTATGCCGAGGCCTCCAGCATCAAGGACGACGTGGTGCGCAGTGTGCGCGGCATGCCCGGCGTGGGTCAGGCCGCCAACGTGACTTACCTGACGCAGCAAGTACAAAAAACCAACGGTGACGAGGTGCGGGTGATGGTGGTTGGCATCGAACCCGGCCAGCCCGGCGAACCGGCTTACCTGATAGCCGGCCGCCAGCTTACCCGCAACCACTACGAAGCCGTGGCCGATATCAAGACCGGCTTTCAGCTGGGTGAACAGATGCAGGTGCGCCGTCACAACTACACGGTGGTCGGACTGACGCAGCGCATGGTGTCCTCCGGGGGTGACCCGATGGTCTTTATCCCGCTCAAAGACGCGCAGGAAGCGCAGTTTTTGAAAGATAACGATGCCATTCAGAATGACCGCACCCGCACCGCCGCCAACCCGGCCTTCAACCGCCCCGGTGTGCCCGGCCTGCTGGAAGCCGTGCAGGGTTTACAAACCAGCAGCCACAACGTCAACGCCGTGCTGGTGCAGTTGCAACCTGGCTGGCAACCAGAGAGGGTAGCAGAACCATTGCGGCGCTGGAAACATGTGCAGGTGTTCACCCGCCCAGAAATGCAAGAGATTCTGGTGGCCAAGCTGATTGCCAATTCGGCCCGGCAAATTGGGCTGTTTCTGGCCATTCTGTCGGTGGTCAGTGCGGCCATTGTGGCCTTCATCATCTACACCATGACACTGGGCAAAATCCGCGAGATTGCGGTGCTGAAGCTGATTGGCACACGCAACCGCACCATTGCCTGCATGATCTTGCAGCAGGCGCTGGGCCTGGGGCTGATCGGCTTCACGGTGGGCAAAATTGTGGCCACAGCCTGGGCACCGGTGTTTCCCAAATACGTGCTGCTACTGCCGCGTGATGCCGCTTTGGGCCTGCTCGCCACGCTACTGATTTGCGCTCTGGCCAGCCTGCTGTCCATACGCATGGCACTCCAGATTGACCCCGCAGAGGCTATAGGATGAAGCCGATCACAACCCCACACCTTGCCGCTGGTGGCATTCACATCGAAGGCCTGCGCAAGGTCTACGGCAAAGGCGACAGCGCGGTACAAGCGCTCAAGAATGTCAACATGGCGGTGGCCCCGGGCGAGGTGGTTGGCTTGGTCGGCCCTTCTGGCTCTGGCAAAAGCACGCTGCTGAAATGCCTGGGGGCCATCATTGAGCCCACATCCGGGCGCATGACACTGGGTAACGATGTGATTTATGACAATGCCTGGAAAGTGACCGACCTGCGCGCGCTACGACGCGACCGCATTGGCTTCATCTTCCAGGCACCCTACCTGATTCCATTTCTGGACGTGATCGACAACGTGGCCCTGCTGCCGATGCTGGCCGGGGTTACCAACGCCCAATCACGTGAACGGGCACTGGAGCTGCTGACCGCGCTGGATGTGCAACACCGCGCCAAGGCGGAAGTGTCCCGACTCTCGGGTGGAGAACAGCAGCGGGTGTCGATTGCCCGCGCACTGGCCAATCGCCCACCGGTGATTCTGGCCGACGAACCCACTGCACCACTAGACAGCGAACGCGCTTTAGGCGTGATGCGTATCCTGAACCAGATGGCGCGCCAGTTTCAGGCGGCCATCATCGTGGTGACCCATGACGAGAAAATCATTCCGACCTTCAAGCGCATCTACCGTATCCGGGACGGTCAGACAGTGGAGGAAGCGGGTGAAGGCCGGGCACTGGATTAGCGCTCCAGACGCTTACTCAAACGACGGTGTCTCGGGTTTGGCCACGGGTTTGCCAGCCGCCGCCCAGGCATCAAAACCACCCAGGATGGACTTGACGTTCAGATAACCCATGTCGTGCAGGGCCAGCGCAGCCAGCGCGGCACGGCCACTGGTCTTGCAATACAGCACGATGTGCAGGTCACGCGACTGCAGGGCCGGATTGGCGCTGAACTTGAATTCAAGCATGCCGCGCGAGATGTGTACCGCACCGGGCAGGTGACCCACCGCGTACTCGTCGGCTTCGCGCACATCCACCAGCACATCGGCATCACGGATGGCTTCTTCGGCTTGGTCTACAGATACTTCCTGCACGCGGGATTTGGCAGCAGCGACGAGGTCATGGGCAGTTTTCATCAGATTCTCCAGGTTAGATTACTACAAAATAAATAGCTTCTTACGCAAGTAAATAAAGGGCTAGAGGCCATTTTTATCAAATTTTCTGTCCTATCCAGCGAGTCACATGGGCCAGCCCCTGGTGGCCACTGCCTTCAGACAAAGAGGTCTCACCGTGCCAGGCCAGCAACGGCGTGCACAAGCCTGCAAAATCTGCACTCAGTTGGTCGGGCTCGTAAAGCATGTCGACATCCTTGGGGCCACCGGTGTCAAAACATAGTTGCGCCGGGTGAAAGGCTTCCAGAATCAGCCAGCCACCGGATTGCAGGCCTTGCGCCAAACGGCGGTGTGCCTGCTGGCGAAACGTGCTGGGCAAGTGGGTGTAGATCAACACCACCGCGTCCATGCTGCTGGCCTGTGGCGCCCAGTCGGCCAAGTCCACCAGCTCGGTGTGCAAGGCCACACCCCGGCTGGCGGCCAGATCGCGGGCCTTTTGCAAGCCAACCGCTGAAGCGTCGACCGATGTGACGGTATGCCCCTGCTGGGCCAGCCAGACACCGTTGCGCCCCTCGCCGTCGCCAGGTACCAGTACCTGGCTGGCCGGAGGCAGACGTGTAGCCTGCTCACGCAAAAAGGTGTTGGGTTCAGTGCCGTATTTGTAGTCAGGCCCGGCAAATCGTTGATCCCAGAAGTTCATGGTGTGGAGCTTGGGGTGGAGACCCAAGAAAAGCGACAATACATCAAAGATCGCTAATATACCCAATCAACAACACAACGGTTGATCAGCGCCCCGCCCACCACCAGCCAGCCAAACAATATCCAGGCCAGCAACAGGGGTTTGATGCCTGCCTGCCGCACCGCTGACACCTGTGTGGCAAGCCCCAAAGCCGCCATGGCCATCGCCAGCGCCATGGTGTCGATGGTGGTCACCGCCTCTATGACAGAGGTCGGCAACCAGTGCAGGGAATTAAACGCCACCACCGCCACAAAAGCCAAGGCAAACCACGGCAAGATGATGGTGCTTTTTTCCGCGGTGCCACCGGTGTGATGTTGGTCTGGATGTCTCTTG
The DNA here is from genome assembly GCF_019973615.1 of Rhodoferax lithotrophicus. Taxonomy (GTDB): domain Bacteria; phylum Pseudomonadota; class Gammaproteobacteria; order Burkholderiales; family Burkholderiaceae_C; genus Rhodoferax; species Rhodoferax lithotrophicus. The sequence goes on from NZ_AP024238.1 coordinate 2,898,527, forward strand.
GCCCGATTTCGCGCCACCCAGGCCGACAGCATGAGCAGAAACGGGGCCAGCATCATCACACGGACCATTTTGGTGATGACCGCTGTGTCCTGCGCCTGTGCTCCCACCATCTGGGCGGCGGCCACTACCTGAGCCACCTCGTGAACGGTTGAACCAATGTACATGCCAAAACCGTTGCCACCATCAGCCAGCACATGCCAATGCTGGTTCAGTTCAAACAACACCGGGTACAGAAAGATCGACAGCGTGCCAAACACCACCACCGTGGCCACGGCCACACTGACCTGCTCGGCGCGGGCACACAACACCGGTTCGGTGGCCATGACCGCTGCCGCACCACAAATGGAACTGCCGGCACCAATGAGCATTGTGGTCTTCGGGTCCAGCTTGAGCCAGCGGGTGCCCAGCAGGTAGGCCAGGCCAAAACTCGAACACAGCACCAGGGTGTCAATCAGCACCCCTGCCATGCCCACCCGCCCGATGTCTTGCAAAGTCAGGCGAAAGCCATACAACACAATTCCCAGACGCAGCAGGTTTTGTTTGGAAACCTGTACACCTGCCCCACACGTCACTGCCACGCGTGGGTACACCGTGTTACCCAACACCATGCCCAACAGAATCGCCAGGGTGAGTGCACTCAAGCCGTAGTGCTGTAGCCAGCGCAGGCTGCCCAGCGTCATACCTCCAGCGGCCAAAACAGCGCTGAGCATCAGTCCAGGCAAGCTGCGCCAAAGTGCCCCGCGTGCTCGTTCAAAAAAGAAGGCTGCGCCTGTCAGGCTGGTTGATAAAGACTGGGAATGTGTCATTTTTTGACCGTTTGAATACAACGGCCGTGACTCTATGACGCATCAAACAAGCTGTAAAACAGTTTGTTTATGTAATATCTACCTATCTAATAATTATCAAATCAATTTTCCCCATGGCCGTTTTGCATCTGACCTTGCGTCAACTCCAAATTTTTGTGGCAGTCGCCCGCTGTGGCAGCACCATGGCCGCCAGTGGTGAAGTAGCCCTGTCACAGTCGGCTACCAGTGCTGCCATCAACGAACTGGAGCGACTGCTATCCCAGCCGCTGTTTGACCGGGTAGGCAAGCGCCTGCTGCTCAACGACAACGGCCGAGCCCTGTTGCCGCAAGCGCTGGCCATGCTCGACAGCGCCAACAGCATGGAAAAAACGGCACGTGATGGCGCAGCACAAGCGCCCACCCTGCGGATGGGGGCCAGTACCACCATTGGCAACTATGTATTACCCAGACTGCTGAGCCAGTTTCTGGGTGACACCTTGCAGAGCACGTGTCAGGCCTGGCAGTCCAACATCGTGATTGGCAACACCGAAGCCATCTGCGATGCCGTGGCCACCTTTGACCTGGACATCGGCCTGATCGAAGGCCCGTCGCACCAGCCCACCCTCACCATGACACCCTGGCTGCAAGACGAATTGATTGTGGTGTGTGCCCCGCAGAACACATTCACGCCTTCTGGTGCAGAGCTGGGCGGCCTGTCACTGAATGCCTTGCGTGAAGCCGTGTGGCTGCTGCGTGAACTGGGCTCGGGCACCCGCGAAACCACGGACCACTTTCTGCTGCCACATCTGCGCTCCTACCGGCGCAGTCTGGTGTTGGGAAGCTCTGAGGCGATCAAGCAAACCGCCGCAGAAGGGCTTGGTCTGGCCTGTTTGTCCAGATGGGTGGTGAACGATGCCCTGGCGGCCGGACGCTTGCAGCAGGTCAGTACACCACTGCCCCCCATGACCCGGCAGTGTTATTTTGTGGTGCATCAGGACAAGCAGATCACACCCGCACTGCGCCGGTTCATGGGGCAGGCCATGCAACTGCAAGCGGCATCTACCTGAGTACCAAGCCCATCCAAACCCTGCAAGCAAAATACTTTCTCCAGCTCTTAAAAATAGAGCTGCTCATGCAGGAAAATAAAGGGCTAGAAGGTCATTTGCATTAAAAATACGCACCACACCGCCCTGATCTGCCTGCACCGTTCCTTTGTTTACTGCAGCTTGCGAATCGTCATGGCACCGCGGATCTGGCCCAAGGCGTAGCCAACTGCCTTGTCGTCGGGGTACAGCGTGTGCAGGCGCTCGGACACCTCGGGTGCCAGACTGTCGGGGGCACCGTGGCAGGCCAGGCAGACCTGCTGTACGGGTAAAGCCTTCATATAGCGAAACTCCTTGCGGCCAGCGTCTTCCACCATGGCGTATTTTTCCAGCGTGGCAGGGTTTTCACCAGCGGCGGCACGGCGGTCAAATTCTTCAAGTGCGGCGCGCTCCCAGGTATCAGGCAACGCCTTGGGATTGCGGTTGCGCAGGCTGACGCGGCGAATGGCCCAACCGGTTTGTTCGGATGCGGTTTTGGCCATTTGAGGGGCTTTTTCATGACACACGGTCACCGCAGAGGCGGGGCCTTCCTTGGCGATTTGGGCATTGAGCGCTTCCAGCAATTTGGGCGGCACCGCACCCGCCACTTTGCGGGCATCGGCCAGTTGAGCATCGTCTTGCGCGAACACTGGCAAGCTCAACCCTAAAGCCACACCCAAAACGGTCAAACCCATTTGACCAACCTGAAAAAGCCTGGAATTCATGAAAAACCTTTTGTAAAAGCAAAAGGTGAATTGGGCCAGAAGACAACGGGCACTGTCTGTGACTCAAGTCACATGCGTGGGGTGCTCAGGATGCTCAGCGAATCCCCGGCACGGCTTGACCCAACATCTCCTTGGTCACGAGGGTAATTCCCGAATCTGTCACCCGATAGCGTTTTTTGTCTTCAGCTGGGTCAACACCAATCACCGTGCCTTCGGGTATTCTGGAATTTTTGTCCACAATACATTTTTTCAGGACACAGTGACGGCCAACCTCCACATTCGGGAGCATGATGGAATCTTCAATGCTTGAGTGGCTATGCACACGAACCCCACTGAACAGCATGGACCGACGTACCGTTGCACCGCTCACAATACACCCGCCAGCCACCATGGAATCCATCGCATTGCCACGTCGGGTGTCGTCGTCAAAAACAAATTTGGCCGGTGGTGTTTGCGACTGCCAAGTCCAAACAGGCCAGTTTTCTTCATATAAATTCAGGTCAGGGGTCACTTGCACCAAGTCCATGTTGGCTGCCCAATAGGCATCCAGCGTGCCCACATCACGCCAGTAAGCCGGTTTACCAGGCTCTGTCACGCAACTGTCGGCAAAATTTTGTGCAAAAGTACGGTAGCGTTTAACGCAGTGCGGAATGATGTCTTTGCCAAAGTCGTGGCTGGACTGAGGATCATCCGCGTCACGCAGCAGTTGTTCATACAGAAAACGGGTGTTGAACACATAAATACCCATGCTGGCCAAGGCTTTGTCAGGATCACCAGGCATGTGTTGTGGTTCGACCGGCTTTTCAGTGAAATTCGTGACGCGGCTTTCGGCATCTACCGACATCACACCAAAACCTCGTGCCTCATTCAAGGGAACCTCAATACAAGCAACCGTCAGGTCTGCCTTTTTAGCGACGTGTGCAGCCAGTAACTGGCCATAATCCATCCGGTAAATATGGTCACCCGACAAAATCAGCACGTATTCAGGCCTGGCGTGGCGAATTTCGCGTAGATTTTGGTACACCGCATCGGCCGTCCCCTGGTACCAGTGCTCCCCTGAAGATTGCTGCTGCGCGGGCATGATCTCAATAAACTCATTCAGCCTTCCGTCCAGAAAACTCCAACCCAACTGCAGGTGACGGATCAGGCTTTGTGCTTTGTACTGGGTCGCCACGCCAACCCGGCGCACACCAGAATTGACACAATTGGAGAGCGTGAAATCGATGATGCGGAATTTGCCGCCAAATGGCACGGCGGGTTTGGCCCGAAAGTCGGTCAGCTCATGCAAACGGCTGCCACGCCCACCCGCCAGAATCAGGGCAAATGTGTTGCGTGTGAGTTGGCTGACAAAACGCGAGTCTTGTGTGTGGTGACTTGCTCTACGGTCTTGTTGATCATTTTTCATGAAGTCCCTCCTTGAATATCCTTATACGTCCATGAAGTCAGCAGTGATCAGCTAACGGGTGTACCAAAATTTTCCGGCATCTGAATCGCCACAATTTCACCCCGGGCAGTGGCCACTCCCGCGGCATAGACAGTGGCCTCCACCACCACTTTGCGACCTTTGATTTCCTTGATTCGGCCACGAATCTCCAGCGTTTCAGAAATCGGGGTTGGCTTTAAATAGTCCACATGTAATGAGCCGGTAACAAACCGAAATGCAGGCAGCGTGTCCATGGCCCTGCCCTCTTGCCGGTACATGGCGGCGGCTGCCGTACCGGTGCCATGGCAGTCAATCAGACTGGCCAGCAGGCCACCATAAGTAAAGCCCGGAACTGCAGTATGAAATGGCTCAGGGGTAAAACGGGTCACCGTTTCGTCACCATCCCAGAAGGTTTTGATGCGATGACCATGTTCGTTTTTGGCACCGCAGCCATAACAATGTGCCAGGTTTTCGGGGTAATACTCTTGAAATGCCTTCATGTCTGTCTCCTTAAATTGATATCAATTAAATAGCTACTTACGCTTTATTGATAAGCGCTAGAGGCTAATTTCTTATAAATTCATCAACACTCAGTGCGCCGTATGCAGCCTGGCATGAATACGCTGGGTGGTGCGCCACACAGCCCACAACACCACCGGAACCAAAGCACCAGCCGCCATTTCGGGATTCATCGGCACACCCAGCGCTTTGAGTGCCTTGCCGCCGTACAACAGCAGACTGATCACATAGTAAGAAATCGCCGCTATCGACAAGCCTTCCACCGTACTTTGCAAGCGCAACTGCGTCTCTTGGCCATGTGTCAGCTTTTCCAGCAATTGCTGGTTTTGCATCTCTGTGGCAATGTCCACCCGAGTACGCAGCAAGTCGCTGGTTCGCGCGACCCGTTCCGACAAGGATGCCAGGCGCTGCCCGGTGGCGGCGACGGTGGCCATCGCCGGAGACAAGCGCCGCTGCATGAATTCACCGATGGTCTGGGTACCCGGAATGGCTTTTTCGCGCAGCTCGGCAATACGTTGTCTCACCAGTGTGTGGTAGGCCTGGGTGGCCGCAAAGCGGTAATTGTTTTCAGCAGTGGCGCGCTCCACACCTGCCGCCAATGCAACCAGGGTGTCCAGCAGTTCCTGGTCAGAGGCCGATTTGTTCTCCAACTGCGCCGTGATACGCACCAGAGCTGCTTCGGATTGCGCCAGCATCGGCCCCAGCGCCTTGGCCACGGGTAGTCCGCGCAACGCCATCAGCCGGTAGGTTTCCAACTCCAGCAAACGTGCTGCAATACGCCCGGCACGGGTTTGGCTGGTACCCTCTGGCGCAATCACCAGCATGCGTTCAAATCCATCTGCTTGCAGCCGGAACTGTGTCAGCGCCCAGGAATGCCCCATGGGGTGACCATACCCATGCCGGTTGGGTGGTTCAGCGAGTGGCCCGGCCAATTGGCTTGGGTTGCTGCCCATGAGGGAGGCCACCACTGTACGCCCACCCAGCCAGGCCACAGCTTGCGCCATCAAGGTGGTGGCCTCATCCAGTGGTGCATTCACCATGGCCAGTTGAATCGCTGCCACAGTGCGTCCAGGTATCTGAGCAAACCAGTATTGCGGCAAGGCCAGGCAACCCAGCAAATCAGGCTCACTTGCACCCAAACCAGCATACTCGGGCAGTGGCTGGATGATGGAGTAGCGGGTAAATTCGGTGTGGCGCTCCCACTTGACGGTCAAACCGTCCAGGCGCAGGCGCACAAAGTTGCCTTGCATTCGCTCCAGCGTCAAATCTGCCTGACCTGGCAACTGGCGCAAGTGCTCACATTCGGCTTGGCGGCTCACCCCCTCATTGAGTACAGCCACATACACAATCAGGGCAGGCAGACGAATGCGCGCTGAAGGGCGCGCGTGCACCTCATTGTGCAGTTCAGAGCGAAGTGCATCATCGGGGGGAAGCCACGTCGATGCGGATGCAGGTAAAACTGGGGCGGAGGCAATATGCATGCATGTAATTTTGCACTCATTCAACCGCATAAAACCTCACAAGCTGGTGACAAATTCCGCCACATTAGGGCGTAGACGTGCAGGCTTGGCTTTGGACACTGTTCCAATGTTGATGCAACACACCGCTTGCTCGAAAGTTTGCAACTGAAACAAGGCACGTAACCGGGGCGACAACAGAGCCTGGCCACTGGTCAGACCCGAGCCGAAACCCAAGGCATGTGCCACCAGCAACAAGTTTTGGATAGCACACCCTAAAGACACCAAGCGCTCCGCATCACCTACGGCAAGTTCACCCGCTTCCTGACGCCGAGCATCCTGCTGCGGTGTACTGCCCACCAGGCGGGCAATGGCCAACATCAAAAATGGCGAGCGAAAGGCCTTGTCGCGGGCATTGTCAATTTGCTCCGGTGTTGCATGGGGATCACGGTCTTGCAAGGCCTGACCAAACACCTCAGCCAGCAAATCGCGTTTATCAACCGGAACCTGCACAAAACGCCAAGGCAGGAGTTGGCCATGGTCGGGGGCCGCTGCCGCTGCCGACAGAATGTCCTGCATTTGCACCTTGCTTGGGCCGGGCTCGACCAATCGGCGTGGTGCCACATGCTGACGCGAATGAATCAACGCTTTGGCAAATTCCGCGAAATCAATACCCGGTGTGACATCCATCGCAAGCTCCGTGGTGAAAGTTGCCAAGTGTGCCTGATTCTGAACGCACCATAACAAGCCATAACCTGGTACCCAATCAGTGAGACACTATCGCCCCCCGACAACATGGTTGAATTTTGCTACGCCCACTTTCACATCTTTTCCATTACCCTGCTGCCCGCTCCCGGCTTGGGACTGAGATAACCGGTCTGTGGCAACTGGCCTGGCCGATTCTGGTTGGGCAACTGGCCTACGTGGGCATGGCCGTGGTGGATGTCGCCATGGCCGGACATGCTTCGGCGCAGGATCTGGCGGGCGTGTCACTGGGTGTCTCCATTTGGAACATGTTGATGCTCACCATCATGGGCATCATGATGGCTATCAATCCCATCGTGGCACACCACGTAGGAGCCAAAGAATTTCATGTAGTGCCCCACATGGTGCGGCAGGCGTTGTGGCAGGCCTTGATGGTTGGATTTATCGGCACCCTGCTGGCCAATCTGGCCGTGCTGTTGTTTGAGCAAATGCAACTGGAGCCACATGTCCATGACATTGCCAAAAATTTTGTACGGGTCACCAGTTTGGCGCTACCCATGTTTGCCTGTTACCGTGTGTTGTACGGCTACAGCACCAGCCTGAACCAGACCAAACCACTGATGGTGATTTCACTGCTGTCACTGGGAATCAACATCATGGTGAACTGGTTGCTGGTGTTTGGGCATGCAGGCTTTCCCCGTCTTGGTGGCGTGGGTTGTGCCTGGGCCACGCTGGCGACGGTGATGTTTAACCTGCTGGCACTGATCTGGTGGATGCGTCGCTCAAGCGCTTTTCAGGCTACCTGGCCTTTTGCGCATGGTGAAGCACCACAATGGGAAAGCATCCGGAATTTGCTGAAATTGGGCCTGCCCATTGGGGTAACGTATTTTGCCGAGACCAGTGCTTTTAGTCTGGTTGCCTTGCTGATCGCCAAGTTTGGCAGCACCCAGATGGCGGCGCATCAGATTGCGCTGAATTTCTCTTCACTGGTGTTCATGGTACCGCTGAGTTTGGGGCTGGCGCTGCTGACCCGGGTGGGTCATTCATTGGGGGCAGGAAACCCGGTGCTGGCGCGTTACCAAGCTTGGGTCGGTGTCGGCCTGGGCCTGGGCCTCGCCATCATGTCCGCTACGCTCATGGCACTGTACAGGCATGACATTGCTGGCGCATACACCACAGACCAGGCGGTAATAACACTGACCGCCCAGATACTTTTACTGGCAGCACTGTTTCAACTCTCGGATGCCACCCAGGTCATCACCAGCTGCGCCATCCGAGGATACAAGGTCACCCGCGCACCCATGATTATTCATATGACCGCTTTTTGGGTTTGCGCTTTGCCACTGGGTATCACACTGGGATTGGCACCCGAGTGGATGCCCTGGAAGCCTGCTCAGCCCATGGCTGCACAGGGCTTCTGGATCTCGCTGATTGTGGGGCTGACGGTGGCAGCACTTGGACTGGTCACACTACTCAGAAAGGTGGCACGCAGTCACTTGCCTGCCACCCGTTCTGCCCATAGGTGATCAACAAGCCATTTCAGTGCAAGGGCACACCCGTTTTGGACTGCAACTCTTCCATGGTCACCCCTGGCGCAAGCACCACCACTTTGATGCCATGCGGCGTGATGTCCATGACGGCCAAATCAGTAATGATGCGATCCACCACACCAACACCTGTTAAAGGTAGCGTACAACTGGGCAAAATCTTCAGATCGATCGTTCCATCTTTCTTTTTGGCCACATGTTCCATCAGCACCACGACGCTTTTGACACCGCCCACCAGATCCATGGCACCACCCATGCCCTTGACCATCTTGCCTGGAATCATCCAGTTCGCCAGATCACCGGTTTCGCTGACCTGCATGGCACCCAAAATGCTCAGGTTGATTTTGCCGCCGCGAATCATGGCAAAACTGTCGTGACTGCCAAAAATGCTGGAGCCGGCAATGGTGGTCACGGTTTGTTTGCCAGCATTGATCAAATCAGCATCCACTTCATCTTCGGTCGGAAACGGGCCAATGCCAAGCATGCCGTTTTCGCTTTGCAGCCAGACTTCCATATCATCGGGTACAAAGTTGGCAACCAATGTGGGCAAGCCGATGCCCAGATTGACATAAAAACCATCTTGTAATTCTTTGGCAGCCAAAGCGGCCATTTCGTCGTGTGTCCAAGCCATGATCAAGCTCCTGCTTTTGGGGTGATAGTTTTTTTCTCAATGCGCTTTTCAGGCGTGGCATTGAGCACGATGCGATTCACATAAATGCCGGGCAAGTGCACACTGTCGGGATCGAAGGTACCCGTTTCAACGATTTCTTCAACTTCCACCACGGTGATCTTGCCTGCCATGGCTACGGCCGGGTTGAAGTTACGCGCAGTACGACGAAACAGCAAATTACCGCTCTTGTCAGCCTTCCAGGCTTTGACCAACGACACCTCGGGCACCAATGCATGCTCCAAAATATAGACGTGACCATCAAACACCCGGTTTTCTTTACCTTCGGCCACCAGTGTGCCCACACCAGTGCGCACGTAAAACGCGGGAATGCCTGCGCCACCAGCCCGCAATTTTTCAGCCAGTGTGCCTTGCGGGGTAAATTCAAGCTGCAATTCACCAGCCAGGTATTGGCGCTCAAACTCTTTGTTTTCGCCCACATAACTTGAGATCATTTTGCTGATCTGGCGTGTTTCCAGGAGCTTACCCAGACCAAAACCATCGACACCGGCATTGTTGCTGATCACGGTAAGGTCTTTCACTCCTGTGTCACGCAAAGCATCAATTAAAGCCTCTGGAATGCCGCAAAGACCGAAACCGCCAACAGCCAACAATTGGCCATCTTTGACGATACCGTGCAACGCATCCGCTGCTGAAAGGTAAATTTTGTTCACTGAGAAATCTCCTTGGAAATAAATAACAGTCGAACGATACTACGTAATAGGATACGTAGTTTTTCTTAAAGGGCAAACCCTAAGATCACAAAAAACACCGCATGGACATTAACTACCGACTGGCTTTTGAGATGGCACCCATCGGGCTTGCCTTATCGCGCAATCGCACCATGGTCGATTGCAATCGCCACCTGTGCGACATGTTTGGCGCAAGCCCGGAGCAACTCATCGGCCAATCTTTTCAGGTTCTTTACCCCAGCGTCAGTGAATTTGAACGCACAGGTGAACGTATTGCCCCCCTGTTAAACCGGCATGGCACCTATGCAGATGACCGCATCATGAAGCGGCTGGATGGCCGCTTCAAAGGCGAAACCTTTTGGTGCCATGTCACCGGCCGGGCTTTGAACCAGGCAACACCACACGAGGCAGGTATCTGGACTTTTGAAGACCTCAGTGCCAACCGCCCGGTCAAAGCAGAACTTACGGCCCGTGAGCGTGAAGTGGCTACACAATTAATGAATGGCCTGACAAGCAAAGAAATTGGTCGCCTGCTCAATATCAGCCATCGCACAGTTGAAATTTACCGCGCCAAATTGATGAAAAAATACAAAGCCTCCAACACTGGCGACCTGGTTCACAGACTGATGGCCGGATGATGTGCTCCATCGCGTCAGGAACATGACGCAAGTCAAAAATGGATTGTGCAACTTGTCGCACAATCCAAAGTTCTTTAATCCGTTCACAAGGAGCACACACCATGGTCACAACCAAAAAAACCAGTACATCCAAGCCTGCCGCAGTGGCGACACCACCTGCTGCTAAAACCGTGGCAGTGAAGAAAACGGTCACCAAAAAATCAAACGTTTCTGAGGTGATCGAAAAAGTACCTGCTGTGGTTGCAGAGCCAAGCAAAACGGTCAAAAAACCATCCACAAAGACAAAATCTGAAGCAAAACCCAAAACCGGCACAACCCCAACAGTCCAAGACAAGACAAAACCATCACTGAGTCCGGAACAACGAAAACACTATGTGGAAGTGGCCGCTTTCTATATTGCCGAGCGTCGAGGTTTTGCTCCAGGGAATCCTGCTGAGGATTGGATTGCGGCAGAACTGGAAGTTGATCGCCTGATTGCAAGTGGTCAATTTAATTAACTGACTATTGCGCGCATCCAGTCGGGCAAGTTGATCGCCTTTTGTTTCGGGAAATCTACCCAAATGGTAGTGGCTCCGCCTGCGGCATAGATCACACCAGGCTGATCCACCATTTCCATGGTGGCCCACGTTTCAAAGGTAGTCCTGCCCGGGTCACTGGTAAACATCTTGACCAGCACATCACCTGGATATTCAAGCTGCTTGTAAAAATTACAAAATGCATTCACGATCACCGGTCCTTGACCCAAGGGATTAGGCATGCACCCTGCAGCGTGCATCCAGTCCACGCGGCAGCTTTCCAGGTATCGGAAATAGGTGGTGTTATTAACGTGCCCCATGGCATCCATGTCACCCCAGCGAATGGGAATGACCAGCTCATAAACCAGTTTTTTTTGCTCGGGTAATTCAAATTTCATGAGCGACTCCTTCGTTTTGAGGTTTTCATCGAGAAACCGCTCGGGCAATGCCAGTCAGAGGTGTTCGCTGCAAAAACCTCCATCACCAGCAGTGCTGCGCCATGACGTGTAAACACGGATCGACGGGCAGGTAATGCTCGCGACCTCTGAGAAATGCCAGTTGCTTTTTGCCAGTGTTGCACCACTTTACGTTGCACCATCCCTTGTCGGTGCAAAATTTTGAACTCCAGCGGTTGACGTGAAATACCAATTCGGTTGAACAACACATCTGCCAATGGACGGCTACCCAATCCACGAACTGATCGCCAAGGACCAACAGAATCGAGGAACGTTGTCACACTGCGGGCAAACACCATCGGTTTACCATCCACACACAACAACACCTCGCGCGCATATCCCACACGCATAGCTCTCAAACCAAGACCTTGGGCCTCATCTGCAGACAGCGGTTGACGACCTTGCGACAACACCTGAACACTGAACACATCTCCAGTGAACGCCAACCGCGCACTAAGAGAGCCAGAAGCTTGCAACCAGCATCGCAAAGTACCGCGTACTGAAGAAAAATTCAGCCATCTCATGCCTGACGCACCTTGCGGGAAACCCGAAAACCATACATGTTCAGATCGAACATTCCTATCATTGGTCTGAAAACCGTCGCAGTCCGAGTTACAACATTAGACCCCGAATCCATCGTCGGCAGAAATCACAGCTCCATTGATGAAATGGCTCTGATCCGAACATAACATTACCAACAATGCATCCAAGTCTTGTGGATGTCCAACGCGTTTACGTGGCAGCATTTGGACAAGTTTTTGCCCTTGATCGGTTTGCCAATGTGCATGGTTAATTTCGGTGTCAATGTAGCCCGGACAGATTGCATTCACATTGATGCCAAACTTGCCCCACTCCAAAGCCATGGCTTTAGTCATTTGAATCACTGCCGCCTTGCTCATGCAATAAATACCAATTTTGGGTAACACTTTGAGACCAGCCATACTGGCCACATTGATGATGCGCCCACCCGTGAAACTTCCAGGAGCAGCCCCCTGGGAGCGTGCCAGCATGCGCTTACCTACCTCCTGAGCCACAAAAAATGCACCTTTGACGTTGGTATCGAATACGAAATCAAAATCACCGCTGCTGACATCCTGAATACGCTGGGTGGTACTGACCCCTGAGTTATTCACCAGAATATCGATAGAACCAACCTCAGTCTCTGCATGCGCTACGGCAGATCGGATAGAGGCTTGATCCATCACGTCCAATTCAAGCACATGGGCATCGCCGCCCTCGCCATCAATTTGGGCACGCAATTCTTTGAGTTTTTCAACCCGGCGACTGGCCAGCACCACTGCAGCCCCCGCACTGGACAAGGTGCGAGCAAACTGTGCCCCCAATCCACCGGAAGCCCCCGTAATAAAGGCCACCCGACCTGACAAATCAATGTTGTAAGACATGGCTATCTCTCCAAAATGAATAGAACGATCGTTCTATTATGGTGAATCTATTACCTAAAATCTGGATTTGTCGAAGACAATTCACTTTCAGTTCAAGACAACTTCACCTTGGCTTGAGTTTAATCAGTTGACGGTAGAACAAAGCCTTCTGTTTCCATGCTTTGGTCTCTGCCGTGATGTTCATTCAGTGAGGAACCCCATGACCCCGCAAGAAATTCTGACCCAATACGGCCCACGTGAATCCATGGACTACGACGTGGTCGTGGTCGGGGGTGGCCCGGCTGGCTTGTCCACCGCCATTCGCCTGAAACAACTGGCTGCTGAAAAAGGCCAGGAGATCTCGGTCGTGGTGCTGGAAAAAGGCTCCGAGCCAGGAGCCCACATCCTCTCCGGTGCGGTGCTTGACCCGCAATCCCTCACCGAACTCCTGCCCAACTGGAAAGCTGACGGTGCACCACTGAACCAGCCGGTGACCGATGAGGCCATGATGTTCCTGAGCGAGACCACGGGCTACCGCACCCCCAACATGTTCCTGCCCGCATGCAGCCAGAACCACGGCAACTACATCATCAGCCTGGGGGCACTTACCCGCTGGCTGGCCCAGCAAGCGGAAAACCTGGGTGTGGAAATCTTCCCCGGCTTTGCCGCCGCTGAAGTGCTGTACACCGAAACCGGTGCCGTCAAAGGGGTCGCCACCGGCAACATGGGCGTGGAAAAGTCAGGTGAACCCGGCCCCAACTTCCAGATTGGCATGGAGCTGCTGGGCAAATACACCGTGTTTGCCGAAGGCTCACGCGGCCACCTGGGCAAACAAGTGATTGCCAAATTTAATCTCGACGAGGGTTGTGACCCCCAAAGCTACGGCATCGGCATCAAGGAGCTGTGGGAGGCTGAACCCTCACGCCACCAACCCGGTCTGGTGCTGCACACGGCCGGCTGGCCCATGGACAACGCCACCTATGGCGGCTCTTTCCTGTACCACATGGAAGACAACAAGATTGCCATGGGCTTCATCACCGGTTTGAATTACACCAACCCGTACCTCAGCCCGTTTGAGGAATTCCAACGCTGGAAGACCCACCCGAACATCCGCTGGTACCTGGAAAACGAGAAGGGTGAAGTGACTGGCAAACGGATTGCCTACGGCGCACGCGCCATCACCGCCGGGGGCTTGATGTCCCTGCCCAAAACCGTGTTCCCCGGTGGGGCACTGGTGGGCTGTGATGCGGGCTTTCTGAATGTGAGCCGCATCAAGGGCAGCCATGCGGCGATCAAGTCCGGCATGTTGTGTGCAGAAGCGGCTTATGCAGCGGTGACAGCCGGACGGGCACAGGATGAGTTGAGCGCTTACCCAGAAGCGTTCGAAGCCAGCTGGCTCTATACCGAGCTGAACAAATCACGCAACTTCAAGGCCTGGTTCAAACATGGCCTGCGCGTGGGCACCTTGATGAATGGCCTGGAGCAGTTTGGCCTGAAAGGCAACATGCCCTGGACCATTCGCCGTGACAAGCCTGACCATGCGTACCTGAAGCCCGCCGCAGAATGCAAACCGATTGATTACCCCAAACCCGATGGCAAGCTGACCTTTGACCGCCTCTCCAGCGTGTTCATCAGCAGTGCCGCGCATGAAGAGAACCAGCCTGCGCATTTGACTTTGAGGGATGCGTCAGTACCTGTCAACATCAACCTGGCCAAGTTTGCGGGCCCGGAGGCACGTTACTGCCCGGCCGGGGTGTATGAGTTTGTGAAGAATGACAACGGCACAGATCGACTGCAGATCAATGCCGCCAACTGTGTGCATTGCAAAACTTGTGACATCAAGGACCCGACGCAGAACATCGTCTGGGTCACGCCTGAGGGCGGCGGGGGGCCTAATTATTCGGCGATGTAAGCCAGTGCGGACTCCTATGGCGTTGAATTTCTGGTGAAGCCCGGCGGCACCACACAGAGTGATATCTGCTCAACGATGAAGAGCTGGCTCGAGCAAAAAATGACTCTCAATATGCTTAATCAGTCATGATTCCGGCATTTCGGCCTCACAAGCTGCAGCTAGAATCCACTCGTTCAGGAGAGAGCACCGCTTGCAAGCCGTGCCGCCGAAGGCGCAGGAGCCAGCTTTGCTGGCGATGAACGCTCAGGCAAAAGGACTGACACACGCCTTGCAAAAGGCGTTTCCCAACTGGAGAGAGGCGGCATTCAATGCCGTCCACCGAAGGAGCAAACCTGCATCGCCAGGTGAATCTCTCAGGTAAAGCGGACAGTGGGGGCAGCCCATGACTTGGCTCACCGCCAGGTTATGGAACATGGTTAGCCCCTTAGCTCGATTGGAGACCTGATGTCCGCCCCTGAATCCCTTCTGAATGTTCCCCTAAACGACTTGCACATCACCCTGGGTGCCCGCATGGTGCCGTTTGCTGGCTATTCCATGCCGGTGCAATACCCGGTCGGCCTGATTGCCGAACACAAACACACCCGCAGCGCCGCCGGTCTGTTCGATGTGTCCCACATGGGCCAGTTGCGACTGGTCGGCCCCGATGCCGCCGCTGCCTTCGAGAGCCTGATTCCGGTCGACGTGATCGACCTGCCGGTGGGCAAACAGCGCTACGGCCTGCTGCTCAATGACGAAGGCGGCATCTTGGACGACCTGATGTTTGTCAACCGGGGCACCGACATCTTTGTCATCGTGAATGGTGCCTGCAAGGTGGCCGACATTGCCCACATCCAGGCAAAAATCGGCTCCCGCTGCGAGGTGATCCCCATGCCTGAGCGTGCCCTGCTGGCATTACAAGGCCCGCAAGCCGTGACCGCCCTATCACGCTTGGCACCGGGCGTGGAAAAACTGGTGTTCATGACCGGCGGCCACTTCACGGTGAACACCGGCACCCAACAGATCGACGTGTTCCTGACCCGCAGCGGCTACACCGGCGAAGACGGTTTCGAGATCTCTGTGCACGCCTCCGATGCCCTGGCCCTGGCCAACGCCCTGCTGGCGCAACCCGAAGTCAAGCCCATCGGTCTGGGGGCGCGCAATTCGCTGCGCCTGGAAGCTGGCCTGCCCTTGTATGGCAATGACATCGACACTGGCACGACACCGGTTGAAGGTGCACTGCAATGGGCCATCCAGAAAGTTCGCCGCGCCGGTGGTGCCCGCGCAGGCGGCTACCCAGGCGCTACAAAAATCACAGCGCAACTCGCGAATGAAGCGGCGGCTACAGGCAAAAAACGTGTAGGACTTGTGGCCCTGGAGCGAATTCCGGTGCGTGAACACACCGAGCTGCAAAACCTGGCGGGCGAGCGCATTGGCGAGGTCACCAGCGGCCTGCTTGGCCCCACCATCGACAAACCGATTGCCATGGGTTATGTACCACTCGAGCTGGCCGCCCTGGGCAGCCGCGTCAACGCCATCGTGCGCGGCAAAGCCGTGCCCATGGAAGTGGTCGCCATGCCGTTTGTGCCCACCAACTATTTCCGCGGTTAAGCTTTTTTCCTTTTTCCAACCTTTGATTGAAACACCCATCATGAGCATCAAATACACCCCCGACCACGAATGGATCAAGCTTGACGGCGACATCGCCACCGTTGGCATCACCCACCACGCGCAAGACGCTTTGGGCGACGTGGTGTTTGTCGACCTGCCCGAAGTCGGCAAAACCTACGCCGCCAAAGATGCCGCCGCCGTGGTCGAGTCGGTCAAAGCCGCCGCTGACGTGTACATGCCGGCCAATGCTGAAGTGCTGGAAGTCAACGAAGCGCTGCGCGCCGACCCCTCGCTGGCCAACTCCGATCCGCTGGGCGCGGGCTGGTTCTTCAAGATCAAGCTGGCCAACCCGGCTGATCTGGATGCCCTGATGGACGAAACCAGCTACACCAGCTTCGCGGCAGACAGCCACTAAGCATTACAGCGGCGTGCCCGGCGCGCCGCCACCTCCGGGCAGAGCCTGTCGAAGCCCTCCCCTTTTTCCTGTTTCGCTGGCCCTTTGACAGGCTCGGGGCGAACGGATGATCGAGCCTGTCATGTCCACTACCCCGTCTCTTTCCGAACTGGAAAACTCCTCTGAATTTATCGCCCGCCACATTGGCATTGATGCCGCCGATGAAGCCCTGATGCTCCAGGCCGTGAGGGCCAGCAGCCGCCGCGAGCTGATCGATGCCATCGTGCCGCGAAGCATCGCCCGCAGCCAGCCGATGGACATCCCGGCCCCGGTGACAGAAGCCGCTGCGCTGGCCGAACTCAAGGCGATTGCCGCCAAAAACAAGATTTTCAAAAGCTACATCGGCCAGGGCTACTACGGCACCCACACCCCCGGCGTGATCCTGCGCAACATCCTGGAAAACCCGGCCTGGTACACCGCCTACACCCCCTACCAGGCTGAAATCAGCCAGGGCCGCATGGAAGCGCTGGTCAATTTCCAGACCATGATCATGGACCTGACCGCCATGCCGATGGCCAACGCCTCGATGCTGGACGAAGCCACCGCCGCCGCCGAAGCCATGACGCTGGCGCTGCGCGTGAGCAAGTCCAAATCCACCACCTTGTTTGTGGACAGTGAGGTGCTGCCGCAAACCCTGGCCGTGCTGCAGACCCGCGCCGAGCCTTTGGGCCTCTCCATCAAACTGTGCCAGGGTGACGAAGCCCTGAACGAAGACAGTTTTGCCGTGCTGCTGCAATACCCTGGTGTCAGCGGTGTGGTGCGCGACGACCGCGAATGGATCAAAGCCTACAAGGCCAAGGGCGGCATCGTCATCATGGCCGCCGACCTGCTGGCGCTGACCCTGCTCACGCCACCCGGCGAACTCGGTGCCGACATTGCCGTGGGCAGTACCCAGCGCTTTGGCATGCCCATGGGCAACGGTGGCCCGCACGCCGCCTACATGGCCTGCCGCGACGAGCACAAACGCTCCATGCCGGGCCGCATGGTCGGTGTCAGCGTCGATGCCCATGGCAACCCGGCCTACCGGCTGGCGCTGCAAACCCGCGAACAACACATCCGCCGCGAAAAAGCAACCTCCAACATCTGCACAGCACAAGTTCTGCCTGCCGTGGTGGCCAGCATGTACGCGGTGTACCACGGCCCGAAGGGCCTGAAACGCATCGCCCAGCGCGTGGCCGCCTTCACCGCCGTGCTGGCGCGGGGTCTGCAAGCCATGGGCTTCAGCGTGGCCAATGGCAGCGCTTTTGACACGCTCACCATCGCCACCGGAGACGCTACAAATTCAATAGCTGCTTGCGCACTATCCACGGGTGCTAACCTGCGATTTGTTTCAAATAATTCATTGAGCGTGTCGCTGGATGAAACCACAACCCGCGCCGACGTGCAAGCGCTGTGGGACTTCTTTGCCAGCGCTGGCAAAGCCGCTCCCAGCTTCAGCGACATGGAAGCGGGCAGCACCACCCTGCTGCCAAGCACACTGGAGCGCACCAGCAGCTACCTGGCCCACCCGGTGTTCAACACGCACCACTCTGAGACCGGCATGCTGCGCTACCTGCGCCGCCTAAGCGACTTTGATCTGGCGCTGGACCGCAGCATGATCCCGCTGGGCAGTTGCACCATGAAGCTCAACGCGACCAGCGAGATGATGCCCATCACCTGGCCCGAGTTTGCCAACATCCACCCGTTCTGCCCGGCCGACCAACGCGCCGGTTACGCTGAACTCGATGTGCAACTGCGCACCTGGTTGTGCCAGGCCACCGGCTACGCCGACATCAGTCTGCAACCCAATGCGGGTTCGCAAGGTGAATACGCTGGCATGCTGGCGATTCGCCGCTTCCACGCCGCCCGCGGTGAAAGCCACCGCAACATCTGCCTGATCCCCAGCAGCGCCCACGGCACCAACCCGGCCAGCGCCACCATGGTCGGCATGAAGGTGGTCGTGACCGCCTGCGATGCGCAAGGCAACGTGGACCTGGCCGACCTGAAAGCCAAGTGTGAACAACACAGCGCCAACTTGGCCGCGGTGATGATCACCTACCCCAGCACCCACGGCGTGTTCGAGACCAGCGTCAAAGACCTGTGCGCCCTGGTGCACAGCCATGGCGGGCGCGTCTATGTGGACGGTGCCAACATGAACGCCCTGGTCGGCCTGGCCGCACCGGGTGAATTTGGTGGCGACGTGAGCCACCTGAACCTGCACAAAACCTTTTGCATCCCGCACGGCGGTGGCGGCCCCGGTGTCGGCCCGGTGTGTGTCGTGGCCGACCTGGTACCGTATCTGCCAGGGGCCAGTGAAGGCGCTGTATCTGCGGCCCCCCTGGGCAATGCCGCCGTGTTGCCAATCAGCTGGATGTACTGCCGCATGATGGGTGCCGAGGGCCTGAAATCGGCCACCGAAGTCGCCATCCTGAGCGCCAACTACATCAGCGTGCGCCTGAAAGACCACTACCCCACGCTCTACACCAGCCTGCCGCAAGACGGCAAGCCGGGGCGTGTGGCCCACGAGTGCATTCTGGATTTGCGCCCACTGAAAGAAAGCAGCGGTGGTGTCAATGGTGTGTCGGCCGAAGACGTGACCAAACGCCTGATGGACTATGGCTTTCACGCCCCCACGCTGAGCTTTCCGGTGCCTGGCACATTGATGGTCGAACCCACCGAGAGCGAAACGATCGACGAGCTGGACCGCTTCATCAACGCCATGATCGCCATCCGTGAAGAAATTGCCAAGGTCGAACAAGGTGTCTGGCCGCAGGACAACAACCCCTTGCACAACGCCCCTCACACAGCGGCGGCACTGCTGGGCGAGGCCTGGGACAAGCCCTACAGCAGAGAGCTGGCTGCCTTCCCGGTGCCCGGCTTGAAGCAGTCCAAATACTGGGTGCCGGTAGGCCGCATCGACAACGTGTATGGTGATCGTCACCTATTTTGTAGCTGTGTTCCACAAGCCCAATGATCAAGGGTAGTAGACCACTCTATAATTAGCCCTTTTAGCGAAAAGTACGAGCAGTTTTGAATTGCACAATGGGTTGTGCAAGGGCTGTCGCGGCTAACGCAACTGATGGAGAAATCATGAAAGCAGGCATTCACCCTAACTACCGCGAAATTTGCTTCCTGGACTCGTCCAACGGCTTCAAATTCGTTACTCGTTCTTGCGCCAATGCCAAGGAAATGATCACCATGGAAGATGGCCGTGAACTGCCTCTCTTCAAGTTGGAAACTTCCAGCGAGTCGCACCCTTTCTACACAGGCACACAAAAATCTGTGGACAACATGGGTGGCCGAGTTGAGAAGTTCCGCAATCGCTTCGGCAAAACTGCTGCCAAGTAAGCTACCTCACTCACCCTGTCAAAGGCAGCCGGGTCATTCCGTGCTGCCTTTTTCTTTGCTTCACTTCAAGCAGCTTATTTTGTGAATCACCCCACGCCAGCTATCGTCAGCCAGAAAGCCGTCAAACGCCTCCCACGTTTGGCGTTGCTACTGTTTTGCCTAGCCTATGTGTTACCAGGCTTTTGGGGGCGTGGTCCGTGGAAATCAGATGACATCACTTCATTTGGCTACATGGCAGAACTTGCTCGTGGCGCGACCAATTGGTGGAACCCCACTTTAGCTGGTATGCCACCTGAAGTAGATGCTTTACTGCCTTACTGGTTGGGAGCCTGGTGTATCCAACTGGCCCCAACTTGGGTACCGTCAGACCTTGCTGCCCGGATACCTTTTATGCTGTTATTGCTGCTATCCATGGTGGCTACTTGGTATGGTACGTACTATCTAGCCCGCAGCCCTACAGCACAACCTATCGCATTTGCATTTGGCGGAGAAGCACAGCCCAAGGACTATGCGCGCGCCATCGCTGATGGCGGTGTGCTGGCATTCATTTCTTGCTTAGGTTTGGCACAACTTGGCCATGAAACCACACCAGCACTGGCACAACTGTGCTTTTGTGCATGGCTGTTCTACGCTACAGCAGCTCTTCCTTATCGTCCCTGGACACCTGGCTTAAGCGCAGGAATGGCATTGCTTGGGCTTGCACTCTCTGGTGCACCATCCATAGCTTTGGCTTTGGGGCTAGGGGCATCAGCCATTTATCTCCTTGCTCCTGCATCAATTGAGCCATCAGCGTCCCATAAAAAACTACGGGCTGCTGGACTGCTGACCATGACACTGGCCACAGCCCTTGTCTCAACGGCCTTGCACTTATGGCGCTGGCGCATTGATCTGCCCCAAGCAGATTGGACAGAATGGCAAAGCTTGGGACGGCTTTTCTTATGGTTCACTTGGCCCACATGGCCGCTGAGCTTCTGGACCCTGTGGTGCTGGCGTCGCCAACTTGTGGGTGAGCGTTTCACAAGCCTGCACCTTTGGCTACCAATTCTGTTTGTAATCGTCGCAAGTTTTGCCACTCTAACTACCAGTGCAGCAGACCGTTCACTTCTTCTTGCGCTACCAGCTCTAGCAGCTTTGGCAGCGTTTGCATTACCCACCTTGAGCCGCAGCGTAAGTGCATTGATCGACTGGTTTACGTTGATTTTTTTCACCGGTTGTGCCATGGTGATCTGGATTGTCTGGATTTCCCTACAAACCGGTATTCCTGCACAGCCAGCTGCCAATGTGGAACGACTGGCTCCAGGATTTATTCACAGCTTTTCTATTGCTCCATTTTTAGTAGCTATTAGTGCAAGTCTGATATGGGCTTGGCTGGTTAAATGGCGAGTAGGAAAACACCAGTCAGCAATCTGGAAAAGCTTGATTCTACCCGCCGGAGGATCTGCCCTAAGCTGGCTACTCCTGATGACTCTATGGTTGCCCTTATTGGACTTTGCCCGAAGTTATGAACCCTTGGTGCAACAAGCCACAGCCAGTTTGCCAACCAATCCAGGTTGTGTCGCAATTATGGGTTTGGATCGTAGTCAGATTGCAGCCTTTCAGTTTCATAGCAAGTTGGAATTCAAAACTTGGCATACAAATAGTTCATGCAAATGGGCGATTGCAGACATCACACTGATGCAAAAACACGCAGATTCTTCGCAAAACTTCCAATGGCAATTCCGACGCACGTTAGAGCATCCTGCCGAAAGGAAAACAACCCTAGCCTTGTTTGAGAAACAGACAATACCTCACCTCACCTCACGCCACCCGTGAAGCCGGAAAGATCAAACTAAATACCGAACCCTGGCCGACCGTACTGTTAATTGACAAGGTCGCACCATGCCGCTGCGCAACATGTTTCACAATAGCCAAACCTAAACCTGTACCACCGGTCTCACGAGAGCGGCTCCGATCGACGCGATAAAAACGCTCAGTCAAGCGGCCAAGATGCTCAGCAGCAATGCCTGGTCCTGTGTCAGCTACAGAAAACTCAAGACGCCCATCCGTGAGTTGATGTACCCGAACTTTGATTTCTCCATCAACTGGGGTGTAGCGAACTGCATTGCTGATCAAATTACTCATGGCACTGAGGATCTCACTGAAAGTTCCAACCAACTCCCCGGCAAAACTACAGTCAAATTCAAAATGATGATTTTCTTCATGGTTGGCCCCGATGACTTCAGACAAAGACATGGCATCCGCCTCAAGCTGGCGCATGAGTTTTGACACAGAAGCTCGCAACTCCAATCCAGGAAGAGCGCTACCCTCAAGCTTTGACAGAGTGAGTAAATCACTGACCAGCGTTTGCATGCGATCTGCCTGCTGCGCCATTAGGCCTAAGTAATGCTGGCGTTCAAACTCTTGCAAATCAAGTGTTTGCAAGGTCTCGACAAAGCCAGCCAAAACCGTAAGAGGTGTTCGAATTTCATGCGACACATTCGCTACAAAATCGCGCCTCATTACCTCAGCTTGCTCCAGTGCTGTGACATCACGTGATAACAACAACTTTCGGCCACGCCCATAGGGATGAAGCTGAACAGACAGTGTGACGGGTCTGGAAGGCGTACTTTCACGCCCTGGCATTGTCAATTCTTTTTGATAATCGCCATGAGCCAAATAGGCCGTAAATCCGGGGTCACGTACCAGATTACCTATCGCCTGTTCGAGGTCACGCTGAACATCCAATCCAAAATGTGAAGCAGATGTCTGGTTACACCACTCAATATGCGAATCGCCGTCAAGCAACATCACACCATTGGGGGAAGCCTGCAACGCAGATAAAAAATCTTGCAAGCGGACTTTGTATTCCTGACTTTTTCGTTCACGTTCGCGCAACATACGTCTAACACGAGTCTCGACTTCACCCCATAGCCCAGATGCAAGGCCCCCGTCAGCGGATGAATCAAGTCGCAACCAACGCAATAACTGCGCAATTTTCAAACTGTCCAGCAACAGCCAAATCAATGCAGCCAAAACAAGCATCAACGTAAGAGCGTGGGTGTTAGGCCAAAAATTGTTGATCCAAATCCCTAACAATCCACCGAGGAACAAATAACTAGCGAGAAGAATGAATCGATTCAACATGCACTTATTGTTTTAGGCCTGTTTGATGGGTGCACCTTGAACAGTCAACCGGTAGCCAGCACCACGCACGGTGTCTACCATTTGCCCAGCCAAACCCAAGGCTTCGCGCAAACGTTTGACATGTACATCCACCGTTCGTTCTTCAATGAAAACATGATCACCCCAGACCTTGTCAAGCAGCTGTGACCGACTATGAACCCTTTCGGCATGCGTCATCAGATAATGCAGCAACTTGAACTCAGTTGGCCCAAGTTTTAATGCCTCAGTGCAATACGTCACGCGATAAGTACTGGGATCCAAACTTAAGTCGCCTATTGTGATCACACTTGCATCTTGCTCAGGAGCGCGTCGACGCAACACGGCACGAATACGTGCCAACAGTTCCTTGGTTGAAAAGGGTTTAGCCATGTAATCATCAGCCCCAGCATCCAGGCCTGCGACCCGATCCACTTCATCGCCACGAGCCGTCAGCATGATGATGGGTACAGACTTGGTTCGTGGATGGGCTCGCCAACGCTTAGCCAACATCAACCCACTTTCGCTGGGAAGCATCCAGTCAAGCAAAATAACATCCGGCAGCACGTCATCAAGCTCTGCTTGTGCCGTCGCTCCGTCCATTGCCCAAACTGGCCGAAAACCACTGTGCTTCAAGTTAATTGAAATAAGCTCTGCAATGGCTGGCTCATCTTCAACAATCAATACACCCGGCATGCGCCTCATTTCACCACCGACTCAATTTGCTCCATGGACGAATGACGAACATCCGCTCCCTTCACAATATAGATGATCAACTCAGCAATATTTTTGGCATGATCGCCAATACGTTCTATCGCTTTGGCCAAAAACAACAAATCCAGACTAGGTGAAATCATGCGGGGGTCTTCCATCATGTATGTGATGAGTTTGCGCACAAATCCATCAAATTCCTGATCAATCAAGTCATCCTCTTTCAGGATAGCCAAAGCCGTAGTGGTATCGAGCCTGGCAAATGCATCAAGTGCTTTTCTCAGCAAACCAGAGGCCAAGTCAGAGGCCACACGCAACTCCATAGAAGGCAAGGAACGCGTTGCACCGCTTTGAATGATGGATCGAACCATCCGGGCAATTTTTGCCGCCTCATCCCCTACCCGCTCTAGGTTAGCCGTGGTTTTGGAGATGGCAATCAACAAACGCAAATCACGTGCAGTTGGCTGGCGTCTGGCAATGATGCTTGAGAGTTCCCGATCAATTTCCACTTCCATGGCGTTAACTCTACTCTCCGTAGTGGTGACATCATTGGCAGCATCCACGCTGAATTGCGACAATGCATAAATCGCTTGGCGAATTTGCGACTCCACCAGCCCACCCATCTCCATGACACGGGAGGAAACAGAACCCAGTTCACTGTCGAACTGGGAAGAGAGATGTTTTTCAGTCATGCGCGGTTCCTTGAAAGAATACTAAATCAAATCAATGCAAAAAATAGGGACAAGATACACGGATCAACCGAACCTTCCGGTAATGTAGTCCTCAGTTTCCTGGCGATTGGGTTTGAAGAATATTTGTTCAGTTGCACCGAACTCGACCAAGTCTCCCAGATACATGTACGCAGTGTGGTCACTGCAGCGAGCAGCCTGCTGCATGTTGTGGGTCACAATCACAACGGTGTAATCCGCTTTAAGTTCAATAATTAACTCTTCAACTTTGGCCGTAGAAATCGGGTCAAGCGCTGAGCATGGCTCATCCAGTAACAACACCTCGGGTTTGATGGCTATGCCACGTGCAATACACAGGCGTTGCTGCTGACCACCAGATAAGCTGGAGCCACTTTGCTTAAGTTTGTCCTTGACTTCTGTCCACAAAGCTGCTTTGCGCAAGGCCCACTCCACGCGCTCTTCCATGTCAGACACGTTCAACTTCTCAAATAACTTCACACCAAAAGCAATATTGTCAAAAATGGACATCGGAAACGGTGTGGGTTTCTGAAACACCATACCTACCTTGGCACGCAACAATGCCACATCCTGTTTGCTGGTCAAGAGGTTTTCACCGTCCAGAATGACCTCACCTTGTGCACGCTGCTCAGGGTAAAGCTCAAACATCCGATTGAACACGCGCAATAAAGTTGATTTTCCACATCCTGAAGGACCAATAAAGGCTGTTACCTTATTCTCAGGAATCTCAAGATTGATACCTTTCAGGGCATGGAAATTACCATAGAAAAAATCAAGGTTATTTACCGTGATTTTGGAGGGTACTTTTTTCTCGTTGGTATTTGCAGCAATCATTCATAACCCTTTTATATTCAACAATTAGTTTCAAACTTTAGTACGGGTCAATACCCGTGCCAACACATTAAGCGCCAGCACAGCCAGTGTGATCAAAAATACGCCGGCCCAAGCCAATCTTTGCCAGTTTTCATATGGACTCATGGCAAATTTAAAAATAGTGACAGGCAAACTCGCCATCGGCTCACCAAGGTTGGATGTCCAGAACTGGTTACTCAAGGCCGTAAACAACAACGGCGCAGTCTCTCCGGCTATACGTGCCACAGCAAGCAAGATCCCGGTGACAACACCGGCACGGGCAGATCGCATGGTGATACTCAAAATAACCTTCCACTTGGGTGCCCCCAGCGCATAAGCAGCCTCCCGCAAACCCGGAGGAACTAATTGCAACATGTTTTCGGTAGTACGAATTACCACCGGTATCACGATTAAGGTCAGAGCTGCAATGCCAGCGTAACCAGAAAACGTTTTAAAACGGGTCACAACAATCGCATAAACGAACAGACCAATCACGATGGACGGTGCCGACAACAAAATGTCATTAACAAACCGAGTAGTTCCCGCCAACCAACTCTTGGGTTCAAACTCTGCCAAGTAAATACCGGCCATCACACCTATCGGTGTGCCAACAAAGGTAGCCAGACACACCATCAGGAACGAACCATAAATAGCATTGGCTAAACCACCGTCGTCATTAGGTGCCGGTGTCATTTCGGTCAACACGGACAACGTTAAACCCGAGATACCTAGACGCACGGTTTCAAACAGAATCCAGAATAACCAAAACAAACCGAATGCCATGGCCATCAGTGACAACATTAAGGCCGTTTGATTTACCAGCTTACGCTGGGCATAACGTTGCTCACGAACCTGGGCTAGCGCGGCATCACGTATAAAAATTTCGCTGGTGCTCATGACTTGGCTCCTTCACCTTTTTTCAGTTGCGACAGCAATAACTTTGACAAAGACAGAATCACAAAGGTAATAAAAAATAGCACTAACCCCAAATACATCAATGAAGCTTGGTGTAAACCCTCACCCGCCTCGGCGAACTCATTGGCCAGCGCAGAAGTAATGCTATTAGCTGCTTGAAACAGGCTAAGCGAATCTAGTTGATTGAAATTACCAATAACGAAAGTCACCGCCATGGTCTCACCAATGGCACGACCTAATCCCAACATGATGCCGCCAATGACACCCGCCTTGGTATACGGCAGAACAACCATTGACACTACTTCCCAAGTAGTCGCACCCAAGCCGTAGGCAGACTCTTTAAGCAAAGTAGGTGTCACCTCAAATACATCACGCATCACAGCGGCGATAAAGGGAATAATCATGATCGCCAATATGATGCCAGCCGACAAAATACCGATGCCCACTGGCGGACCAGAAAACAATGCATCAAAATACGGCACGTTCTTGAACACACCCTGCAACGGTTGCTGGACGTAAGTGGCCAAAATGGGACCAAACACCAGTAGCCCCCACATACCGTAGACGATAGAAGGAATGGCCGCCAGCAATTCAATAGCCGTACCCAAGGGGCGCTTTAACCAACCTGGTGACAATTCAGTCAAAAAAATGGCAATACCAAAACTCACCGGCACGGCAATTAGTAGCGCAATGAAGGAAGTCATCAAGGTGCCATAAATCATTACCAGACCACCAAACTCCTCTTTTACAGGATCCCATGTGGCAGTGGTCAAAAAACCAAGTCCATACTTGCTAATTGCTGGCCAGGCACCAACGGTCAGCGAAGCCAAAATAGCAAACAATAATCCCAAAGTTAACAACGCTGCACTTTTGGCAAGCCATGAAAAAATGCGATCCGCCCAGGGACTTGACGGGGCCTGCTTGACAGAAGAAGCTTGGGTCATAACACGTCCAACAGATGTTTCAGATGAATTCAACGATAGTTTTCTGGCCGAAAGTGTAGTGGACATCACAAGCTTTCCATTTCAAAAAATCAGACCCTGTCGGGCAACTTATTTCAGTGCAACTGGGTTGCCAGCAGTATCCTTGACCTTGCCCCAAGATTTTTCAATGCTGCCAATTACACTGTCAGGCAAAGCGACGTAGTCCAGACTGGATGCCAATTTGTCTCCGCTTTTGAATGCCCATGTAAAAAATTTGAAAGTTTCAGTGGCCTGGGAAGGCTTATCCTGTTGTAAATGCATCAAGATAAATGTTGCAGTCGAAATGGGCCATGTAGCCTTGCCTGGCTGATCGGTGATCAGTTGGTAGAACGACTTATTCCAGTCAGCACCAGCGGCAGCAGCCTTAAAAGCCTCTTCACTGGGAGCGACAAATACACCATCCTTGTTTTTCATCAAGGTATAAGTCATTTTGTTTTGTTTGACGTACGAATATTCAACATAACCGATCGAGTTAGGCAAACGATTAACAAACGAGGCCACACCTTCGTTACCCTTACCACCAGCCCCTACTGGCCAATTCACCGCAGTACCCTCACCCACTTTGGTCTTCCATTCCGAATGGACTCGACTCAGATAATTGGTGAAGTTGAAAGTTGTACCCGAACCATCTGCACGACGCACCGGAGCAATGTCAGCATCAGGCAAAGCCAAACCAGGATTCAAAGCTTTGATGGCCGGATCACTCCACTTGGTGATTTTCCCTAGATATATGTCACCCAGCACTTGACCATCGAGCTTCATTTGGCCGGGTGCAATCCCCTTGATGTTGATCACAGGCACAGTGCCACCAATCACTGTAGGAAATTGAAATTGACCTTTTTTAGCCAATACCTCGTCCGTCTGAGGCATATCAGAGGCACCAAAATCAACTGTTTTGGAGTCAATTTGTTTGATACCAGCACCAGAACCCACAGATTGGTAATTAACCTTTACACCTGTCACCTTGTTGTATTCAGCAGCCCATTTAGCATAAATAGGCGCAGGAAACGAAGCACCAGCACCGGTAATACTCTGCGCCTGAGCCACATTACTCAACGCCGTGATGCCACAAAAAGCGACGGCGGTAGTCGCCAAGATGGATTTAAATGCAAATGTCGTCATAAGGAATCCTTTGTTTAATAAACCAGGTTGTAGAACCGTCTTGGCTCAACAAGCGTTAATTTAAGACATTAATATGACAAACATGTGACATTCATCTTTTGTTTAACAATACGTCATCATTACGCACACTACAAATCAATCCGTCATAAAAATTCCTCGCCCTATGCGGTTTTCTGACAGTTCGGTACGGTTGAAATGCTATGCTGACAGCACTGAAAGACACATGCACAACCATGCAAAACACAACACGTCTGGCTGCCGTTGATTTGGGTTCTAACAGCTTTCGGCTGGAAATTGGGCGCATTGAACATGGGCAGTTCTACCGCACCGAATACCTTAAAGAAACCGTACGTCAGGGCAATGGATTGGATGACAGCCGCAACCTGACAATGCAAGCTATGCAACGTGGTTGGGACTGCCTTGCCCGATTTGGTGAGCGATTAGCTGGTTTTGCTGAAACTGAGGTACGTGCCGTAGCCACACAAACATTGCGTGAAGCCCGTAATCGAGACGATTTTTTGGGGCCAGGCATGCTCAAACTAGGCTTTCCGATTGATGTGATTTCTGGCCGGGAAGAAGCACGTTTAATTTACCAAGGTGTTGCTCAAGCGTTGCCCAATATCCCGGAGCGTCGCCTAGTCATCGACATTGGCGGGCGCTCCACCGAAATTATTCTGGGCAATGGGAGAGAACCCCTGCAAATGGAGTCCTACAGAGTAGGCAGCATTGCTTGGTCGATGCGCTACTTTACTGAAAACCAATTTTCCAAGCGTTCATTTCAAATTGCTGAAATAGCCGCCAAAGCAGTTCTTGACGAGGCTCTGCTAATTTATCCCCCTGATCAATGGGATGTCGCCTACGGCTCAGCCGGGACCATCAACGCCGTAGCAGATGTACTGGTAGCTGCCGGATGGCCCGAGGGCTCGGTTAGTCAAGAGGGTTTGGACTGGTTGCTGGAGAAGCTTTTGATTGCTCAAACCACTGAGCGACTGAAACTCGCAGGCATGAGAGAAGACCGCAAAGCCATCATTGGCGGCGGCTTAAGTGTGTTGCGCGCATTGTTTGAATTGCTGGGAATTAAACGCCTGGAGCAAGCCAGCGGCGGTTTGCGCCACGGACTATTACAAGACTTGTTGGGCAATGGGCAAGTGCACACTGATTTAAGAGACCATTCCGTAACACGCTTGGCAGCCAAATTTGGTGCTGAGCCTGCACATGGCCTGCGCGTTGGACATACCGCCAACGTGCTTTTCCAGCAAATGACCAAAGGAGTTATCGATGAACGTGTTAGCCGAAAACTCACTTGGGCAGGACAACTTCATGAAATTGGCAGCCACATTTCACATAGCGATAGCCACAAACATGCAGCCTATATTCTCGACAACACGGATGTCATGGGTTTCGCACTGACTGAGCTTCACAAACTCAGTTTGCTAGTGCTAGGACACAGAGGTAAATTACGCAAGCTGGAAGCCAACTTTGAAGATGCCTTGTTCATTCAGCAACTAATGGTGTTGCGCTTGGCAGTCGCACTTTGCCATGCCCGACGCGACCCTGACCTCAAAGGTATCAACCTGCGCCAAGATCCAAAAAACAATCGACGTTTCACACTAAAGATTTCGGAAGAATGGTCCAAGGCACACCCACAATCAGCCTATCTACTGAATGAAGAAAGTCTATCCTGGCAAAAAACGCCTTGGTCGCTGGAGCTGAATTAAAA
Source organism: Rhodoferax lithotrophicus (assembly GCF_019973615.1). Lineage (GTDB taxonomy): Bacteria > Pseudomonadota > Gammaproteobacteria > Burkholderiales > Burkholderiaceae_C > Rhodoferax > Rhodoferax lithotrophicus. The sequence goes on from NZ_AP024238.1 coordinate 2,928,547, forward strand.
AATATACATTAGATCTTGGGTTTATCGCTGTCCGAAACGTTATAGCCATCGGCCACATAAGCAGGGCCTTTCATCAGCCACACAATGACGCAGCCAATGGCCACTGTCAAGGAAGCAATCCAGATAAATACAGCCAAGCCAACCATTACAAAATCAAACGTCTGGAGGTTGTGTTCAATCTCGGCGGAGGTTCCCTGATTGAACACCAGTCTGGCGAGAGCCGACATGCATGCAGGTAAAACCACACCCGCAAGCAACCCGCTGGGCAACATGCGCAACAGACGCACCTCTACGCCATAAGGTGTGCGCTGATAGCCGGGGAGCTTTCCAAGCCAATTCATAGATTCATTTTAAGCAGCCTCTACCCAACAACTTGATTAGAGCCACCTTTGCATGAACTTGGCTTCACCCATGCGTGGATCAAGTTGGTAGTTCTCAAACCCCACACGCCGGTACAACTTTTGGGCGGATGTATTGCCAGCAAGCACTTCCAAAGTGAGCTTGCAAGCACCACGGTCTCGCGCCAACTGTGCAACAAAGTTGAGCATCTGCTCGCCCACGCGTTGACCACGATGACTGGATGCCACCACCACATCATGTACGTTGACCAAGGGTTTGCAAGCAAAGGTTGAAAAACCCTCCACACAATTGATCAAACCTACCGGCATACCCCCTTGGGCATCATCAAAAGCCAGCACGCTAAACATGAAAGGACGGCTTGCTAATGCAGTGGGTAAGTTGGTTCGTGCAACTTCAGACAAGGGCTCGCCTCCACCCATAGGGTCGCGTGCATAACCATCAAGCAGTTGAATCAAGGCATTCATATGCTGAACATTGGCATAGTCGGCTTGGCAAATTTTCAACGGAGTAACCATGTTCATCAATCCTTTAGGCACTGATGGTTCTGGCAATGCGTTGAGCACAGGCCTTGGCTTGTGCCCCATCCCGTGCCTCCACCATCACGCGTACCAAAGGTTCAGTTCCGCTGGCACGGATCAACACACGGCCACTCTGCCCCAACTCAGCCTCAACAGCATGTGTTTCTGACTCCAGGTTGGGGTTATTTTTCCAATCCTGCCCAGGTTTCAAGCGTATATTGATCAGCGTCTGGGGAAACAGCACCACATCGTTGAGCAAATCAGCTAGGCTTTTGCCACTGCGTACACTGGTTTGCAATACTTGCAACGCAGAAATCAAACCATCACCCGTGGTGTGCTTGTCCAGTGCCAAGAGATGACCAGATCCTTCCCCGCCTAGCAACCACTGGTTCTTTTCAAGCTCTTCCAGCACATAGCGATCACCCACCTTGGCACGAACAAACTGAACACCCCGTGATTTCAGTGCCACTTCAACGGCCATATTTGTCATCAAAGTGCCAACGACTCCCGGTACAGGTTCACCGCGGCGCAGTCTGTCGTCCACAATCAGATAAAGCAACTCATCACCATTGAACAGACGCCCTTTGGCATCTACCAACTGCAAGCGGTCAGCATCACCATCAAGCGCCACTCCAAGATCTGCTCGGTGAGCTTTAACCGCATCTATCAGCGCCTCAGGGTGGGTAGCACCCACTCCTTTGTTGATGTTTAACCCGTCCGGGGCGCAGCCAATGGCAATCACTTCTGCACCCAATTCGTGGAACACTTTCGGGGCAATGTTGTAAGCGGCCCCATTGGCGGCATCCACCACAATGCGCAAACCCTTGAGGGTGAGATTATGGGCAAACGTGCTTTTGCAAAATTCAATATAACGTCCGGCAGCATCTTCAAGTCGACGCGATTTACCCAGATTGACGGAATCCACCCACACCGGTGGCTCAAGCAAGGTAGCTTCCACATCACGTTCCCAGGCATCGGGTAATTTGGTGCCTTGTGCGCTGAAGAACTTGATCCCATTGTCTTCAAATGGGTTATGACTGGCGCTGATCACTACGCCCAACGAAGCTCGTTGTGCCCGAGTCAAATAGGCCACACCTGGGGTTGGCAGTGGCCCCAACAGCACCACATCAACACCTGCAGAATTGAACCCACTCTCCAGTGCACTCTCCAGCATGTAGCCTGAAATGCGGGTATCTTTGCCAATCAACACGGTAGGTTTAACCTCGGTACGTTTCAGGACACGCCCCACGGCATGAGCCAACTTGAGTACAAAATCAGCCGTAATGGGCGATTGTCCAACCGTACCACGTATGCCATCAGTGCCAAAAAACTGTCTCGTCATGTGTATTCCCTTGAACGGCTTTCTATAAATAATGAATTATCGTATGGCCGCCAGCACATGCAGGGCTTGCACCGTTTCTTTCACGTCGTGCACTCGCAGCACCGAAGCGCCACGCTCAGCAGCCAATAATGCCGCAGCCACACTAGGCACCAATCGCTGATGTACTGACAACTCTTCGCCTTGTTCTGAATGAACGCCCATACCCGCCAAAGACGATTTACGTGACCAACCGGCCAGCAAGGGGTAACCGATTTCCAGCAGCTCTGTTTGATGTGCGAGTAAAGCAAAGTTCTGGCCCACGGTCTTGCCGAAACCAATACCAGGGTCTAGCATAATTCTGGTCTTTTCGACACCTAGAGCTTGTAAATCAAGCGCAGATAGCTCTAGAAATGTGAGCACCTGAGACACCACATCACCGTGCATGGGCTGCACCTGCATGGTCTGCGGCTCCAGATGCATATGCATCAAACAGACACCACAACGGGCATGAGCAGCGACGACCTGCTGAGCATTTAATGAACAACAAGGATCTTGCCAGCGCAAGGCCCAAATGTCATTGATGATGTCAGCCCCCAGATCCAGCACGGCTTGCATCACCTGTGGTTTGTAGGTGTCTACGGAGATGGGTACACCGAGTGTGACGGCATCACGCACCACCGGTAACACACGGGCCAGCTCATCTTCAACACCCAGTGGTTGGGCTCCAGGGCGTGATGACTCACCCCCGATGTCCAGAATGTCAGCGCCATCGAGCAGCAGTTGTTCACAATGACGCAGGGCGCAAGCAGTTGACCCGTGAAGTCCACCATCAGAAAAAGAGTCAGGGGTAACATTCACGATCCCCATGACTCTGGGTTCCCTCAGGTCGATCTCAAAACGACTGGTTCGCCAAATCATGTGTCTTCTCTCGGAAAAGAAAAACGGGGCTCGCGCCCCGTTGATGGATGTAGCTGCTTAAGCTGCGCGGGGTGCTGCCTCGGCATGCACGGCCGGAGAACCGCCAGAACCATTATCAGAACCCGCTGGGGGAATACGGGGTGACCAGTCCTTGGGAGGACGTGGCAATTTGCCAGCCATGATGTCATCCAGCTGATCACTGTCAATGGTTTCCCATTCAAGCAATGCTTTGGCCATGGTGTGCATTTTGTCGCTGTTTTCCTCGATCAAACGCCGCGCCAGAGCGTACTGCTCATCAATGATGCGACGCACTTCGGAGTCCACTTTTTGCATGGTCTCCTCACTCATGTTGGTAGTCTTGGTGACCGAACGGCCAAGAAACACTTCGCCTTCGTTTTCGGCATACACCATCGGGCCAAGCGCTGCCGTCATGCCATAACGCATCACCATGTCACGTGCAATTTGAGTGGCACGCTCAAAGTCGTTGCTGGCACCGGTGGTCATCTGGTTCATGAACACTTCTTCAGCAATACGACCACCAAACAACATGCTGATCTGGTTGAGCATGAAATCTTTGTCATAGCTGTAGCGGTCTTGCGCGGGCAAACTCATCGTCACACCCAAGGCACGCCCACGCGGAATGATGGTCACTTTATGCACCGGATCACATTTGGGAAGCAGTTTGCCAATCAAGGCATGACCCGACTCGTGGTATGCCGTATTGCGACGCTCCTCTTCAGGCATGACCATACTCTTGCGTTCCGGCCCCATCAGGATTTTGTCTTTGGCTTTTTCAAAATCCTGCATTTCAACCGTACGGGCATTTCTGCGTGCAGCCATCAAAGCCGCCTCGTTACACAGGTTAGCCAGATCAGCACCACTCATGCCCGGAGTACCACGAGCAATCACCGCCGCATTCACGTCCTGGCTCAAAGGTACCTTGCGCATGTGTACATTCAAAATCTGCTCACGACCACGGATGTCCGGCAAGGTTACATACACTTGGCGGTCAAAACGGCCTGGACGCAGCAAAGCAGCATCCAGAATGTCGGGCCGGTTGGTAGCAGCCACCACAATCACACCCACATTGGTCTCAAACCCATCCATCTCCACCAGCATCTGGTTCAAGGTTTGTTCACGCTCGTCGTTACCGCCCCCCAAACCAGCGCCACGCTGGCGACCGACCGCATCAATTTCATCAATAAAGATGATGCATGGGGCATTTTTCTTGGCGTTCTCAAACATGTCACGCACACGTGATGCGCCCACGCCGACAAACATTTCCACGAAATCCGAACCAGAAATGCTGAAAAAGGGTACTTTGGCTTCGCCTGCAATCGATTTGGCCAACAAGGTTTTACCGGTGCCGGGTGGCCCTACCAATAACAAACCCCGAGGAATACGACCACCAAGCTTCTGGAATTTGGAGGGATCTTTAAGAAAGTCAACGACTTCTTTGACCTCCTCTTTGGCTTCATCACATCCAGCCACATCGGCAAAAGTCACTGTGTTGGTGTTTTCATCCAACAAACGCGCCTTGCTTTTACCAAAACTGAACGCACCACCCTTGCCACCACCTTGCATCTGACGCATGAAATAAATCCACACACCAATCAACAACAGCATGGGCCCCCAGCTCACCAGCAGTGTCATCAAAAGGGAACCTTCGTCACGCGGACGAACATCAAACTTGACATCATTGGCAATCAAATCACCCACCAAACCACGGTCAAGGTAAGTGGCCGTGGTACGCACCTTGCGGTCATCACTGGTGATGGCCACAATTTCCGTGCCGCTTTGACCTTCCTGAATGATGGCGCTCTTGATGCGTTTGCCACGCACCTCCTCCAGGAAATCAGAATAGCCCAGATAACCAGCCCCGGCTGTAGGACGCGAATCAAACTGTTTGAAGACGGTGAAAAGCACCATCGCAATCACCAGCCAGACCGCAATTTTTGAAAACCATGGATTGTTCAAGCGAAACTCCAATAGAGACAGGTAAGCAACACAAAAGATGACAAGTTGAGGCGAATTTTAGGCTTTTCAAATCTGTTCGCTCAGCCCGTTGATCACTTCAGCCACAGCATTTGCAAGGAATTCACCCATTTTTCAAGCCTATGCCAATTAAAAAGGTTTCTGCCGACCTGTCACGAGATGCTTTCGGTTTGATGCGTTTGACCATCACAAAAGTTTCCCTGAAGCGTTTGGACAAAGTGTCATAACTGCCCCCATGAAAGACTTTGGCCACCAACGCACCTTCCGGTTTAAGGTGATCTTGTGCAAACTCAAGGGCCAGCTCCACCAAGTGCTCCACTCTGGCGGCATCCGCCGAGCTGATGCCCGACAAATTGGGTGCCATGTCTGAAATCACCACATCTACTCGTTCACCTTGAATTTTTTCAGCCAATTCAGCCAGCACAGACGCTTCCCGAATATCACCTTGAATAAACACTACGCCATCAATAGGTTCCATCGGCAAAATATCTAAAGCGACGATTTTTCCGTTGAGCGTACCGGTTGCAGCCCCTCCACCCGTGGCGGATCTGGGCGACAGCTTGCGCCGTACATACTGACTCCATGCCCCAGGTGTGGACCCCAGATCGACTACCAATTGACCTGGCTTGATCAAATGCAGGGTTTCGTCGATCTCTTGCAACTTGTAAGCCGCACGCGCCCGGTAGCCGTCTTTCTGGGCCAATTTGACATAGGTGTCATTGACGTGGTCATTAAGCCAGGCCCGATTGACTTTGCTGCTTTTAACTGCTGATTTCATGTTATTTAACGTGTTGGGATGCAATCCATTTCATTCGCTTAACGCGAAACAATGGTGGCCGACCACAAAGTGGAAGTCTCACCGATAATACTGGCATGCCTCAAATACTCCTGACCCCAGCCCAACGTAAAGTCCACCGCGCCGAAGCCCATCACCTTGACCCGGTGGTGATGGTGGGTGGCGACGGCTTGACCGCCGCCGTTAAAAAAGAAGCCGACGCGGCACTGAATGCACATGGACTCATCAAAGTTCGTGTGTTTTCAGATGATCGTGTGGCCCGCGAAGCCATGTTTCAAACACTGGCCGACGAGCTCAATGCAGCCCCCATTCAACACATCGGCAAATTGCTGGTGTTATGGCGTCCCCAACCCGAGCGCGAAAAGGCTATCGATGAAGACCGTATGCCCGCCCCCAGGGATGTCAAGGTACTCAAGTTCAGTAAACGGGGTGGTCAACGCCCAGAAGTCAAAACCCTGCGGGTATTGGGCAACCAGCGCCTCACCACAGGTGGACAAATCAAGCGAGCCAAACGCAAACCTGTCAGCATCAAAAAACGTAATCAGGATTAAATCGATTGCAGCATCTTTATGCTGAGCGGTATCCAAACAGACGGGGTGTTCTGCCCCGCTCTACAATTTAAGATCTACTGGAAATTTTTCTGAATGTGACCGTGGCGCAAACCCACTGCAATACGTAAAGTCCCGTACCTACGCTGTGCCACAAGCGCAAATCCTGTCGAGCAACAATACGTGGCGCAATCGCAAACTCGAGCAAAAGTGCCGTCAGCATCCCTATCATTACAAAAAAAATAGCTGGATACGCTTTATTTTCAAGCTCTGCAGGCTGATTTGATCTAAAAATGATCATCAGCAAGACACCACAAATCACCGTTAGCCAATTTAACGCAGAAAACAATTTAGCTGCCATGGCACCCGCTATTGCCGGTGTGGACAGGTTGGCAAACAGCATGGGAACCACGCCAAAGCCTACAACTGTCAAAGCTCCCCACCAAAGAGCAACGATCCAAAGACTCACATCTGGCAGGTTTAGCTTCATTAATCTAGCAGTACCGAACCACAATCACTTCATAGCGACGCAAGCCCCCAGGTGCCTGAACTTCAGCCACATCACCTTCCTCCTTGCCAATCAAGGCGCGTGCAATCGGGCTGTTGATATTGATTAACCCAAGCTTGAGATCAGCCTCATCTTCTCCCACAATTTGGTAGGTGACTTTTTGACCGGTTTCTTCATCTTCGAGTTCTACCGTGGTACCAAACACCACACGGCCACCGGCATCCAGTTCGGATGGATCAATGATCTGCGCCACTGACAATTTGCCTTCGATTTCCTGAATCCGGCCTTCGACAAAACCTTGCTTGTCTTTGGCGGCCTCATATTCCGCGTTTTCGCTCAAGTCACCTTGGGCTCGCGCTTCGGCAATGGCACTGATGACTGCCGGACGCTCAAACGCCTTGAGTTGATGCAACTCGGCCTTGAGTTTGTCGGCACCGCGTTTGGTAATTGGAAGGGTCGCCACTTGAAACTCCGGGAAAATTAGGTCTACAAAATAAAACCGCCGAACGTTCAAGTCCGGCGGCAGGTGTGAATTATGCCGTGATTCACACGGCAAATTCACCCAATCAACACCCTGATCAGGTACTCAGCAGTTGTGCATGCATTTCCTGAACCGAAATCACATCCAGCTGATCCATATAACGCATACCTTCCACCGCAGCTTCGGCTCCGGCTATGGTGGTGAAGGTTGTAACCTGAGCCAGCAACGCAGAGGTACGAATCTGGCGCGAATCGGCAATGGCGTTGCGGCGCTCTTCGACCGTGTTGATGACCAGCACGATCTCATTGTTCTTGAGCATATCCACAATATGCGGACGACCTTCAGTGACTTTGTTGACCACGCCACAGGGCACCCCCGCAGCATTGATGGACGCAGCGGTTCCCTTGGTGGCAATCACTACAAAGTCCATAGCTACTAATGCACGTGCAACTTCAATCGCACGGTTTTTGTCGTTATTTTTCACCGACAAGAAAACTTTCCCGGAAGGTTCACCTGTTGCCGTGAATGGACGCGGCAGTTTGCAACCAGCCCCCAATTGTGACTTCACAAAAGCCTCACCAAAAGTCTTGCCAACCCCCATGACTTCGCCGGTGGACTTCATTTCCGGGCCCAAAATGGTGTCAACCCCAGGGAACTTCACAAACGGAAAGACCGCTTCCTTGACGCTGAAATAAGGCGGATTGGCCTCGCGGGTGATGCCTTGTGCGGCCAGGGTTTGCCCCACCATACAGCGGGCCGCCACCTTGGCCAGTTGCACCCCCGTGGCTTTGGAGACAAAGGGAACGGTGCGCGAGGCACGCGGATTCACCTCCAGCACAAAAATCACATCCTGCCCGTCCAGATGCTGAATGGCAAACTGCACGTTCATCAAGCCTACCACATTCAGGGCATGTGCCATGGCTGCGGTCTGGCGTTTGATCTCGGTGACGGTTGCAGCACACAAGCTGTACGGAGGCAAGGAGCAAGCTGAGTCACCGCTGTGAACGCCGGCCTGTTCAATGTGCTCCATGACCCCACCGATGTAGGTCTGGCCAGTGGCATCACGCACACAATCCACATCACACTCGATGGCATCGTTCAGGAAACGATCCAACAGCACAGGCGAGTCATGTGACACTTTCACAGCCTCACGCATGTAACGCTCCAGATCACGCTGCTCGTGCACAATTTCCATGGCCCGGCCACCCAGCACGTAGCTGGGGCGCACCACCAGGGGGTAACCCAGGGCTGCGGCTTTTTCCAGGGCCTCAGGCTCAGTGCGGGCGGTGGCATTGGGCGGTTGGCGCAGCTTTAATTCATGCAACAGTTTCTGGAAGCGTTCTCGGTCTTCAGCCGCATCAATCATGTCGGGGCTGGTGCCGATGATGGGCACGCCATTGGCCTCCAAATCAAGCGCTAATTTCAAGGGAGTTTGACCACCGTACTGGACGATCACACCATAGGGCTTCTCTTTATCGACAATTTCCAGCACGTCTTCCAGCGTCAGGGGCTCGAAGTAAAGGCGGTCAGAGGTGTCGTAATCGGTCGAAACGGTTTCCGGGTTGCAGTTGACCATGATGGTCTCATAACCATCTTCACGCATGGCCAGTGCCGCATGCACGCAGCAATAGTCAAACTCAATGCCCTGGCCAATGCGGTTGGGGCCACCACCGAGCACCATGATTTTCTTTTTGTCGGAAGGGGCCGATTCACACTCTGAGCCCTCTGCCTCATAGGTGGAATAAAGGTAGGCAGTGTTGGTGGCAAATTCGGCCGCGCAGGTGTCCACACGCTTGTAGACCGGGCGAACCCCCAAGGCATGGCGGCGGGCACGCACGGCGACATCGGTGGTTTTGAATTGTTTGGCCAGACGACGATCTGAAAAACCTTTTTGCTTGAGCGCACGCAGCGTGGCGGCATCAATCGCATCCAGCGCCGTGCCTACAGCAGGCTGCGGCAGGCGCTCAATTTCCAGCTCAATTTGGACAATCTGCTCAATCTGCACCAGGAACCAGCGATCAATTTTGGTGATCTCGAAAACCTCATCCACGCTCCAACCGGCAGCGAAGGCATCACCCACATACCAGATGCGATCCGGGCCAGGTTCACCCAATTCGCGCTCCAGCACCTCACGATCCTGGGTTTTTTCGTTCATGCCATCCACGCCCACTTCCAGGCCACGCAAAGCTTTCTGGAAGGATTCCTGGAAGGTACGGCCCATGGCCATGACCTCGCCCACCGACTTCATCTGGGTGGTCAAGCGGCTGTCAGCGGCTGGGAATTTCTCAAACGCAAAACGCGGCACCTTGGTGACCACGTAGTCAATGCTGGGCTCAAAACTGGCCGGAGTCGCGCCGCCGGTGATCTCGTTTTTGAGTTCATCAAGCGTGTAACCCACCGCCAATTTGGCCGCCACCTTGGCAATCGGGAAGCCGGTGGCTTTGGAGGCCAATGCAGACGAGCGGCTGACCCGTGGGTTCATCTCAATCACCACCATGCGGCCATCTTTGGGGTTGATGGAGAACTGCACGTTGGAGCCCCCGGTATCGACCCCAATTTCACGCAACACCGCCAACGAGGCGTTACGCAGAATTTGGTATTCCTTGTCGGTCAGGGTCTGCGCCGGAGCCACGGTGATGGAGTCGCCGGTGTGCACCCCCATCGGGTCCAGATTTTCAATCGAGCAAACGATGATGCAGTTGTCTGCGGTGTCGCGCACCACTTCCATCTCATACTCTTTCCAGCCCAACAGCGACTCTTCAATCAGCAGCTCATTGGTGGGCGAGGCTTCCAGGCCACGCTTGCAAATGACTTCAAACTCTTCCGGGTTGTAGGCAATGCCGCCACCCGTGCCGCCAAGGGTGAAGCTGGGGCGAATCACGGTCGGGAAGCCCACGGTTTTTTGCACACCCCAGGCTTCTTCCATGCTGTGTGCGATGCCGGAACGGGCTGAACCCAGACCAATTTTGGTCATGGCATCTTTGAATTTGAGGCGGTCTTCAGCCTTGTCGATGGCCTCAGGCTTGGCGCCAATCAATTCCACCGGTTTGCCGGTCGCCGCACCGGTATATTTGGCCAGCACACCGTTGTGCCACAAATCCAGCGCACAGTTCAGCGCGGTCTGACCACCCATGGTGGGCAAAATGGCATCAGGGCGCTCTTTGGCAATGATTTTTTCAACCGTCTTCCAGGTGATGGGCTCAATGTAGGTCACATCGGCCGTCGCCGGGTCGGTCATGATGGTGGCCGGGTTGCTGTTGATCAAAATGACTTTATAGCCCTCTTCGCGCAAGGCTTTGCAGGCCTGCACGCCAGAATAATCAAACTCGCAAGCTTGTCCAATGATGATCGGGCCCGCGCCGATGATGAGGATGCTTTGAATGTCGGTACGTTTTGGCATGTTGAAGAACTGCTCTCTAGTTTTACACGCAGCGCAAGCTGCAATTTCAAATAAATTAATTCAGGCTGGCGGTGGCCAATTTGGCCCCGAACCACATGAACAAACCACCTACCATGCCAGACAAACTGGCTGACAGCTTCTTGCGCCGGGCAAAGCCTTGCGCCAACCTGGCCCCGGCAAAAATCAGTGCCGACAAGTACAAGGCGCTAAAGATCATCAAGATGGCGCTCAAAATCAAGAACGGCACTTCAGGTTGCGCGTAGCTGGGGTCAATGAACTGCACAAAAAACGACAGCAAAAACAAAATCGCTTTTGGATTGAGCAAACTGATCACCAAGGCACGCCGGAACGGCTGTTGCAAATGTGTGGTGCTGGTCACAGCAGATGAAGCTTCTGGAGTGGAGATTCTGGCCACCGTCTCCACCACATCGGCCTGAACACGCCAACCCTTCAGGGCCGAACGCAGCAAGTTCAATCCGACCCAAGTCAGGTAAGCCGCGCCAAAGTACTTGACCACCATGAACATGGCTGGGTAGGTGCGCAAGACACCCGCCGCGCCCAATCCGGTGCAAATCAGCAAAAGGGTGTCACCCACAAACACACCGTAAGCTCCCTGGAATCCGGCCCGCACTCCGCGCGCAGTGGCTACCGACAGTACATACAGTGAATTTGGCCCAGGCAACAAGATGATGCCAAAGGCACCAATCACGTAAGTCCACAGGTCGGTGACACCGTAAAAGCTCATCCGCGTGACTCCATCGAGGTGATGAACCGGTCAAACAGGTAGCCGATGTCATGCGGTCCGGGCGAGGCTTCCGGGTGACCCTGGAAGCAAAATGCCGGCTTATCGGTGCGAGCCAAACCTTGCAAAGTGCCGTCAAACAGGCTGACATGGGTGGCACGCAAATTGGTCGGCAAGGTTTTTTCATCGACCGCAAAACCATGGTTCTGACTGGTGATACTGACGCGGCCGGTATCCAGGTCTTTGACCGGATGGTTGGCCCCATGGTGACCAAATTTCATCTTGAAAGTTTTGGCCCCACTGGCCAAGGCCATGATCTGGTGACCCAGGCAAATGCCAAAAGTGGGAATGCCGGACTCGATCAGCTCGGTTGCCGCAGCAATCGCGTAGTCACAAGGCTCAGGATCACCCGGGCCATTGCTCAAGAAAATGCCATCAGGCTGGTGTTTGAACACTTCTGCCGCAGGCGTTTGGGCGGGGACGACCGTGACCTTGCAGCCACGCTGCGCCAACATGCGCAAAATGTTTTTCTTGACACCAAAATCATAGGCTACCACATGAAAACGCGGAGCAGTTTGCTCACCATAGCCAGGTTGGCCATCCTGCTCCGTACAAGACAACGACCACTCGGTTTGTGTCCATGGGTAACCAGCCTTGGCGCTCACCACCTGAGCCAAATCTAGGCCAGACATGCTGGGCGCAGATTGGGCCAGGGCCACCGCCCGGTCTATCACCGCCTGCGTGACCACTTCACCTTCAGCCAATGCCAGGATGCAGCCGTTTTGTGCGCCTTGAGTGCGCAACTGGCGTGTCAGCTGCCGGGTGTCAAGATTGGCAATCGCCACTGTGCCTTGTTCGCGCAAATAGGCATCCAAGGGCTGACCTGAGCGAAAGTTGGAAGCCAGCAGCGGCAGATTTTTGATGATCAGGCCAGCCGCATGGACGCGGTCAGACTCGACATCTTGGGTATTGACACCGTAATTGCCGATATGGGGGTAAGTGAGGGTGACAATTTGCTGGCAGTAGCTCGGGTCTGTGAGGATTTCCTGGTAGCCGGTCATGGAGGTGTTGAACACCACCTCGCCCACCGTGGAGCCCGTGGCTCCAATGGAATTGCCTTGATAGACCGTGCCGTCTGCGAGCGCCAGAATGGCTGGTGGGGTATTTCCCTTGAGAGACAAAAGCACTGGGTTCTCCGAAATGGTTACGGGTACGCCCAAGCACACAGGAATTCCTTCCTGAAGTAGCGACAAAATGGGATTGGGCAAGGACAGCTGCTGTGAGCGTACGCGGGTGCAAAATTGCCCTAAATTATAGCCTAGGGGCAACCCTATATCACCCCCACGGTGCCCCTTAAACAGCCTTAGCCCAAGTGTGCCGTGGCACTGGCGTGCAAACAAATGGCGGCAGCGGTGGCCACATTCAAAGACTCTTCGCCACCGGGCTGCGCAATTCGCACATGCAGGTTGGCAAGTGCCTCCAGTTCGGCACCAACACCCTGACCTTCATGCCCCAACGCCCACACACAGGGCATCGGTAGCTCTCCATTTGAGAGCATCCGATGCAAATAGTGACCACGATGTGAGCTGGTTACCAACAACGGCAACCGGAGTTCAGACAAACAGCGCAGATCCGCACCTTCAATCAATTGCAAACCCCAGTGGGCCCCCATGCCGGCGCGCAAGACTTTGGGCGACCAAAGTGCAGCACTTCCTTTGAACGCAATAATTTGCTTAAAACCAAAGGCCGAGGCACTGCGCAAAATCGCCCCCACATTGCCAGCATCCTGCACACGATCCAGCACTACCGTGGCCACACCAGACTGGATTGCTGGCACCTGAGCCATATCAAACAGAAATCCCATCCTTGAGGGCGACTCCAGTGCACTTATTGAATCGTACAAAACATCAGAGATTACTATATTTTTAAGAGCTGCTTGCGCATATTCAATGGGCGCTAGAGGCCAAAAAGACTCTGAAAAAATGCCAATTGCGGGTTGTTTTCCCCGCGCCATGGCGGCGCGCACCAGATGATCACCCTCTGCCCAGACACGCTGCTGCTTGCGGTATTCGGTGCTGCCATGGGCGAGTTTCTTCAAATCCTTGACGAATGCGTTGTCACGCGAACTGATCCACAACGGGGCGTTCATGCCAAGCCTTTAGCCAACACTTCGGCCACCGGCCGAAAACTGGTGCGATGCTCCGGGCAAGCCCCCTGCTCACTCAAAGCTGCCAGATGGGCCGCAGTGCCATAACCTTTGTGCTTGGCAAAGCCATAAGCCGGAAACTGTTGGTCATAGTCCTCACACCAGCGGTCACGAGTGACCTTGGCCAAAATGGAGGCCGCCGAAATCGCTGCCACCAACGCATCACCTTTGATCACAGCCTCGGCCCGCATCGGCAAAACAGGCAAGCGATTGCCATCGACAAGAACCAGTTTGGGTGACAGACGCAAACCCTGAACGGCACGGCGCATGGCTAACAAAGTGGCCTGCAAAATGTTCAACTCATCAATTTCCTGCACACTAGCCTGCGCTACAGAACAACAAAGCGCTTTGGCTCGAATCTCGTCAAACAGTTGCTCCCGTTTCCGCGCGGTGAGTTTTTTGGAGTCTGCCAAGCCTTTGATTGGATGCAGCTCATCCAGGATCACGGCAGCCGCCACCACCGGACCCGCCAGCGGGCCGCGCCCAGCCTCATCAACGCCAGCAATCAGGCCGTGGGCACCCCACTGCAAAGCCACTTGCTGCATGCTGGCCTGCACCACCACACCTTTTCGCAGCGCGCGTGTGACAGTTGGCTTGACGATGGTCACTTTAATTTTGGAGGAGTTGCGCGATGGCATGGGCAGCTAGCTTGGGAGTGTCACGCTGCAGCTCATGATGCAGCGCGGTAAATCGTTGTTCAAGAGCAGCTATTTTCTCAGGCTCTGAGTTGATTGCGCCAAGCCAGCACAAAACTTCTTGCGCCAAGGCCTGCGGAGTAGCGACATCCTGCAACAGCTCGGGCACCACAAAGTCACGGCACAGGATATTTGGCAGACCCACCCAGGGCTGCAGTTTTTTGCGTCGCATGATGCGCCAGGATACAGCACCCATGCGGTAGGCAATCACCATCGGGCGCTTGAACAACGCCGCTTCCAGCGTTGCGGTTCCACTGGCGATCAAGGTGACATCACAAGCGGCCAGCACGGTATGTGATTGCCCGTCAATCACTTGTAAAACATCATCCCCCAGACCACTGGCGCGGGCAGCGGCCTCAATTTTTTGGCGCAGTGAAGGAATGGCAGGTACTATGAACTTTGTAGCTGATTGCGCTTGTTTTATAAGGGCTGCCGCCTGAAAAAACCTTAAAGCAAGATGCCGTATCTCGGATTCCCGACTACCTGGCAGAATGGCCACCACCGGGTCATTCGTCGTCAAACCCAGCTTGGCACGCGCTGCTACCCGATCAGGCTGCAGAGGGATCACATTGGCCAGAGGATGCCCGACATAGGTGGCCGCAATGCCGTGCCGGGCCAACAATTCAGGCTCAAACGGAAAAATACACAGCACATGGTCAACACTGCGTTTGATTTTTTCTACCCGCTCGGGGCGCCAGGCCCAAATGGAGGGGCAAACAAAATGCACCGTCTTGATGCCCTGGGCCTTCAGGTCAGCTTCCAGATCAAGGTTGAAATCCGGTGCGTCTACGCCGATAAAAATATCCGGGTGGTGCTGTAACAAACGCTCTTTCAGCTGGCGGCGGATACCCACAATCTCGCGGTAGCGCCGCAAGACTTCCCAGCCAAAACCATGTACCGAGAGTGTGTCGTGTGCCCACCAGGCCTGAAAACCACGTTTGGCCATCTGTGGGCCACCAATTCCGGCCGTGGACAACGTTGGCCATTGCTGCTTCAAGCCGTCAAGCAGCAAGCCTGCAAGAAGATCGCCAGAAGTTTCACCCGCGACCAGCGCAGCCAATTTCATGAAGTCAGCCAAGGTTAGCGGACAATGCCGCGCTGCGGCGAAGATTGCTCCAAAAAAGTGAGCATCATCTGGACATCTGGTGTGCACTCAGGGCAGTTTTCGTCCAACTCCGCAATGCGCTCACGAGCTGCCTGCAAGGTCAGGTCATCGCGGTAAAGCGCCTTGTGCATGGCCTTGACGGCGCTGATGCGCTCTGGCGAGTAACCACGTCGGCGTAAGCCCTCAAAGTTCATGGAACGTGCCGCTGCAGGCTGCCCCTGGCACATCACAAAAGGCGGCAAGTCGGCAAACAGCAACGTACACATGGCAGTCATGCTGTGGGCCCCAATCCGCACAAACTGGTGCACCACGGTGAAACCGCCCAAAATGGCCCAATCACCCACATGCACATGACCAGCCAACTGCGAATTGTTGGCAAAAATGGTTTGGTTACCCACCTGACAATCATGGGCCAGATGGACGTAAGCCATCAGCCAGTTGTCATCACCGACACGGGTTACCCCCACATCACCGGGTGAACCAATATTGAAAGTACAAAACTCACGGATGGTGTTGCGGTGGCCAATGACCAGTTCACACGGTTCACCCGCGTATTTTTTGTCCTGAGGAATGGCCCCAAGGGAAGCAAACTGAAAAATCCGGTTGTCTTGCCCAATGGTGGTATGCCCTTCAATCACACAATGCGGGCCAACCGTGGTTCCTGCGCCAATTTTGACGTGTGGACCAATCACGGTGTACGGCCCCACTGTGACCGAACTGTCAAGTTCAGCAGCAGGGTCAACCAAAGCGGTGGCGTGAATTGTTGTCAAAGCCCTGACCTCAGGCTATTTTGCGAATGGCGCATGTGAGTTCAGCTTCCACCGCCACGTCTCCATCCACCAAAGCACGCGATTGGAACTTAAAAATACCGGCTTTCATACGTAGCAGCGCAACTTCAAGTATCAACTGGTCTCCTGGTTCCACTGGCCGCTTGAAACGCACGCCTTCCATACCCGCAAAGTAATAAACGGTATCGTCGGTAGCAGCGGATTCCATGGCATCAAAAGCCAACAGGGCCGCCGCCTGAGCCAAGGCTTCAAGCATCAAAACTCCGGGCATCACCGGGCGATAGGGGAAATGTCCTTGAAAGAAAGGCTCGTTGATGGTGACGTTTTTCAGTGCCTTGATGGTTTTACCCTTGTCAATTTCCAGTACACGATCAACCAGTAAAAAGGGATAACGATGCGGAAGTTTGGTGAGAATTTTGTAGATATCCATACAACGATGTTCTTTTTTAGTGTTTCAAATCAATTAATTGAGCTTCAAGCGCACGTACACGCTCACGCAATTGAGCTAGGTGCTTGAGTGAGACGGCATTTTTTTCCCAGGTAGCATTGTCATCAATCGGAAACATGCCGGTGTAATGGCCTGGCTGACGGATGGAGCGTGTAGCTACGCTTGCTGCAGAGATGTTGACACCATCAGCCAGCGTCAAATGTCCCAGCACAATCGCCCCACCACCCACGGTGCAGTGCGCCCCAATATGAGCACTGCCGGCCACACCAACACACCCCGCCATGGCTGTATGCTGACCAATGTGCACGTTGTGGCCAATCTGTACCAAGTTGTCGAGCTTGACACCATCCTCGATCACCGTATCTTGCAAGGCACCACGGTCAATACAGGTGTTGGCACCAATTTCGACATCATTACCAATGCGCACGGCCCCAAGCTGCTCTATTTTTTCCCATGCCCCAGCGTTGGGGGCAAAACCAAACCCATCAGCACCAATCACTACACCGGGGTGCAACAAGCAACGCTCACCAATCACACAATTTTCGGACACAGTCACGCGTGATTTAAGCTCGGTATAGGCCCCAATAACCGCTCCCGCCTCAACCACACACAGCGCGCCAATACGGGCACTCGGATGAATGGTGGCCAAAGGGTCAATCACTGCACTCGGATGACATTGCGGTTTGTCATGCACTGGCAAGTTTTTTTTCCACAGTTGTGTGAGCCGCGCAAAGTACAAATAAGGTTGATCTGTAACGATGCATGCCCCGCGGGCACGGGCTACCGATTCAAAGCTTGCACTGACAATGACACAAGAGGCTTGAGTTGAGGTTAGTTGATGCTGGTATTTAGGGTGACTCAAAAAACTTAACTGCCCAGCATGGGCAGTTTCAAGCGGAGCCAAGCCTTCAATCAGAAGGGCGGGGTCTCCATACAACTCACCACCCAAGGCATCAACAATAAATGACAAACGCATGGATAAGCACCAACCGCCTAAACTTGCCTTTACTTGACAGCAGATGCGTTGAGAGCTTTGATGACTTTGTCCGTAATGTCATTGCGTGGATTGAAATACACCGCATCTTGAAAGATAAAGTCATACTTCTCTGCCACAGCAATGTCTTTGATCACCTTGTTGGCACGTTGAATGACCAACTGCAATTCTTCATTTTTACGTGCATTCAGGTCCTCCTGGAATTCACGGCGCTTTCTCTGGAAATCACGATCCAGTTCCAATAGTTGCTTTTGGCGTGTTTGACGCTGAGTTTCAGGCAACGTAGGTGCGTCGCGCTCCAGCTTGTCCGCCATGGACTTGATATTGGCCCCTTGGTCAACCAGCTCTTTTTCGCGTTTTGAAAATTCCTGCTCAAGTTTGGTTTGTGCCGCTTTGGCCGTACTGGCTTCCTTTAAAACCCGCTCGGTACTGACAAAACCCAAACGAACCTCTTGAGCATGTGCAGCTGAAAGGTAAAAGCCCAGCACAAGCAGAGCACAAAAACGATGTAGAAAATGATTCATCAGAAACTTGTCCCAATTTGAAATTGCATACTTTGGATTCTATCGCCGTCGAACTTGCGCAACGCCTTGGCAAAAGCCAGACGCAATGGGCCCACCGGAGAAATCCAGCTGATGCCAACCCCCACAGATGAACGCAGGCTACTGGCATCTGCATTGATAGCTAGACCTCCATCGGGTCCACCCACCATACCAACATCAAAAAAACCATACATACGCAAGGTACGATCATTGCCGGCACCAGGGAAGGGAGCCAAGACCTCCATGTTGACATTCAGTTTGCGGGAGCCACCAACCACGGTGCCACTCACGTCTTTGGGCCCCAAGCTACCTTGTTCGAAACCCCGCACAGAACCAAGACCACCGCCATAAAAACTTTTGAATACCGGAAATGAACGTCCACCCGAAGCACTCCCCACTCCTACCTCTGCATTCAAGGCTGCCGTGTATTGCTTGCTTAAAGGAACATATTGCTGAAATTGGTAGGTCGTACGCAGGTACTTGGCATCACCAGCAAATGACCATTCACCATTAACACGCTGAAAACGACCTTGTGTCGGCGCTAAGGAACTATCTCGGCTGTCACGCGCCCACCCAGCCGTAAACGGTACTGCGGTACTGGTGTAGCCATATTCATTGGCATAAACTTGATAAGAGGTGGGTAATAGAGTGCCGGGAACAATCGTGGTTCGCTCAAGACCAGCACCAAAAAACACCGTATCAATTTCGGTAAAAGGCACACCAAAACGCACACCCAGACCTGAAGTTACAAGCTGGTAATAATTCTGATCCTGGTAGGGGCTGCTGGTCTTGTGGTACAGATCGTAGGTACGAGACACACCATCCTCTGTGAAATAGGGGTCAGTGGTATTGAACACCACCACACGGTTCACTTTGCTGGTATTTAACTGAACGCCCAGAGAGTTACCTGAACCAAAAGCATTCTCCTGTTTCAAGCCAAAAGACAGCCCCAAACCATCGCCGCTTGAAAAGCCAGCCCCCAAACTCAAGCTGCCTGTGGGTTTTTCAGTGACGTTGATCGTCAAATCGACCTGATCAGGCGAACCTGGAACCTCCTGGGTTTCAATAGCGACATCACCAAAGTAGCCCAAACGATCAACCCGATCACGAGACAAACGAATTTTGTCACCGTCGTACCAAGAGGCTTCTAATTGACGAAACTCGCGTCGCACCACCACATCTCGCGTTCGAGTATTTCCTGCCACGTTGATGTTGCGTACATAAGCGCGCCTTGAAGGATTCGCTTGGAGCACCAAAGCTACACGATTATTCACTCGGTCAATTTCGGGCTTAGACTCAACACGGGCAAAGGCGTAACCAAAGTTACCAAAATAATCAGTAAACGCTTTCGTGGTCTTGGCTACCTCATCGGCATTAAAGGCTTGCCCAGGGCGGATCGTCACCAAAGATTTAAATTCATCGTCTTTTCCAAGATAGTTACCAGCCAATTTAATGCTGGAAACCACAAAACGCTCACCCTCTGACACATTGATCGTGATGCCGATATCGGTTTTATTAGGCAAGATGCTGACCTGTGTTGAATCCACCTGAAATTCTAAATAACCACGGGTCAGGTAATAAGAGCGTAATGTTTCAATGTCTGCATTGAGTTTGGCTCGTGAATAGCGGTTGGATTTGGTATACCAACTCAACCAACCACCTGTATCAAGATCAAACAATTTGCGCAATGTAGGTTCATCAAATACCTTGTTGCCCACAATGTGAATTTCACTGATTTTGGCTGGTTCGCCTTCTATCACTGTAAAGGTGAGGTTCACACGATTACGTTCTATTGGTGTCACTGTGGTCACAACCTGTGCAGCATAGAGGCTGCGATTGATGTACTGGCGCTTAAGCTCTTGCTCTGCCCGATCAAGCTGCGCCTTGTCAAAAGGACGGCCATCTGACAAGCCCACGTCACGCAATGACTTAACCAACACATCTTTATCAAATTCTTTTGTTCCGACAAATTCGACATTGGCTACCGTTGGGCGCTCTTCAACCACAACCACCAGCACATCACCATTAACTTCAAGGCGCACATCCTTGAATAAACCCAAGCCAAACAGCGAACGGATGGTCGCTGAGCCTTTGTCATCGTTGTACAAATCCCCGACCCTGACCGGCATCGACACAAATACTGTCCCTGGTTCCACACGTTGCAGTCCTTCAATGCGAATGTCACGCACCGTAAATGGATCTACGGCCCAAGCTGACTGTGCAACCAAAGTCAAAGCTACGAGCTTGGAAAGCATCTTTAAATGAAAGCTATCAAATTGCATTTTTTTAAAACCAGTAAACGAGTCGATACCTCACGTATCCTGACTCAAAAAGCGAATAGACGGGAAATGTCATTGAACAAAGCGATAAGCATCATAAGCATCAGCACAGCCATGCCACCCCGTTGAAGACGCTCCATCCATGCCTCGGAGACCGGCTTGCCGGTAACTCCCTCCCAAAGATAATACATCAGGTGTCCACCATCCAAAATTGGCAATGGCAACAAGTTCAGAACACCTAAACTGACACTGATCAGAGCCAAAAAAATCAAATATTGCGTCAATCCCAAACCCGCAGATTTGCCCGCATATTCTGCAATGGTCAGAGGGCCGCTGATATTTTTGATAGAAGCTTCGCCGATGAGCATCCTGCCCATCATTTTCAGTGTCAAAGCAGAGACTTCCCATGTTTTTACGGCCGCCTGCCCTATACCCTCAAGTACCCCATATCGAATCAAGATCATCTCAGGGGGGGCTCCCACATATGCGCCGATACGCCCTATCAACTGGCCACCCTCTGTGACGACCTGCGGTGTCACAGAAAGATGCTGAATTTGATCATTTCGCAAAATTTCCCATGTCTGCACGGTGACGGAACCCTTCGCACCGGATTGACGAATCCATTGACGCAATTGCTGACCATCCACCATAGGCTGATCATTGACGCGGATGACCTCATCACCATCCCTCAGACCTGCCTGTTCGGCTGCACCATCAGCAAGTAACTGGCCAATCATGGGGCGACTGAACGGGCCCAGAATGCCTATCCTGGAAAACAGGTGTGTATCCACCTCAGCCTGAGGAAACGAGGAAAGGCGCAGTATCACATCGCGCTCATCCTTGGAATTGGCAGGATTAACCACCAGTTGAATATCTTCAGCTTGAAGACTGCCACGGGTCAATGTCCAGCGCAAGTCTTCAAACGACTGAACAGGCAACAACGCTTGTCCCACGAATCCTGCGCGAAGCACACGTTCCCCTCCTATCAAACCCGCTTGACTCGCAAGAGTTTGAGATTCAGGCCGACTCAAAACTGGTGCGGGTAGCTCAACACCCAGCCAGTTGACACAGGCATAGAGCAAAACTGCCAGGCCAAGATTGGCCAATGGACCTGCAGCCACAATTGCCGCACGACGACTCAAGGGTTGTGTATTAAATGCCAGATGCCGCAACTCAGCTGCCACAGGAGCTTCACGCTCATCGAGCATCTTGACATATCCACCGAGAGGAAAAAGCGCCAATACAAACTCGGTGTCCGAATTCTGAATTTTCCAACGGTATATCGGTTTGCCGAAGCCTAAAGAAAACCGCAACACTTGCACACCACAAGCCAACGCCATGCGGTAATGGCCATATTCATGAACGGCAATCAGCAATGCGATCGCCAAGATGAACGCTGGCAAGGTCAACATAGTAATAAGACAGATGATTGATCAGTGACTCAAGCGAGTAACAGCGTCACTGGCGCATTGGCGTGACTGATGGTCAAGTGCTAGCAAATCCTCCAATGATTGCGGTGGGTTTGGACTCAGAGCCGCTAAAGTTTCCAAATTCACGGCATGAATCTGATCGAACCTGATGCGCTTTGCAAGAAACGCTTCGACCGCAATCTCATTGGCTGCGTTCAGCACCGCCGTACTACCTGGTGCAGCCTCAAGCACTAACCAAGCGAGTTTGAGGCCTGGAAAGCGTTCAGGGTGACCATGGTCCTGCACGGATTCGAATGATAAGTCGGCCATGGTTTTGAAATCAAGTGCACTGGCACCTGAGGTCATTCTGTTTGGCCAAGACAAACCATATGCGATGGGGACTTTCATGTCAGGCGTGCCCAGTTGAGCCATTACTGAATGATCGCGATACTGCACCATAGAGTGAATCACACTTTGCGGATGAATAACCACTTCAATCTGGCTAGGTTGAACACCAAACAGATAGCGAGCCTCAATAATCTCCAAAGCCTTGTTCATCATCGTGGCTGAATCCACCGAGATTTTTTTTCCCATAACCCAATTAGGATGCGCACAGGCTTGTTCTGGAGTAATGGCCGCAAAAGTTGCCGGGTCCCGCCGACGAAATGGGCCTCCCGAAGCGGTCAGGATAATTTTGTCAATCTGGGTTGACCACACATCGGCATCATTGGGAAGTGATTGAAAAACAGCCGAATGTTCACTATCGATCGGCAAAAGCTTAGCCCCCCCCGATGCAACCGCTTGCAGAAAATAATCACCGCCAACCACCAATGCTTCTTTGTTGGCAAGCAGCAGGCGCTTCCCAGACCGTGCAGCAGCCAAACAGGAGGCCAAACCAGCAGCACCCACAATGGCTGCCATAACGATGTCAACCTGCTCGTGCTGCGCAATCTCCGTAATGGCTGCGCTGCCAGACAAAATTTGGGTAGATAACCCCAAATTGGCGCACTTCTGTGCCAATTCACGACCATGCATCTCACTGGCCATCACCGCAAAGGTAGGTTTAAATTGAACGCATTGGGCAAGCAATTTGTCGATTTGCGTCGAGGCACTGAGCGCAAATACTTCAAATTGCTCAGGATGAAGCGCCATGACCTCCAAGGTATTGACCCCAATAGAGCCGGTTGACCCCAAAATTGCGACACGCTGTCGACTTGTATAAATTTGCTGGGTCATAAAAACCTTATAACGAATACAACATCATGGCCAGCGGTAACGTAGGCAGCATTGCATCAATTCGGTCAAGCACACCACCGTGACCAGGTAACAAACTACTACTGTCTTTGATGCCTGCACTGCGTTTAACCAGAGATTCAATCAAATCCCCCACAACACTCATGGCAGACAGAAACAAAACTGAGACAACCAAAAGTATTAGGCTTTTTTGACCTATGTAGGTGTAGAGACTGGGCGCATCAGCACCAATAAATTGATCTGCATAGCGCCAAAGCCAAGCCAACGCCATGACACCAACCATGCCACCCCAAGCTCCTTCCCAGCTTTTGCCCGGGCTAATTGTTGCAGCCAGCTTGCTGCGACTCCATCGCCCACCCCAGGTTCGCCCCGCAAAATAAGCCGCAATATCAGCCGTCCAAACCAGCGCAAGCACAGACAACAGGAAGTTAAATCCAATCACTTTGGCTTGGCCAATGGCCAACCAAGTCAATGACAACGCCAAAATTCCACTAACCAAACGCAAATACCGTGAATAACGAGCCCAAGCTGAGACACCAGCCTTCAGTATCCAAGCCCCTCCCAAAACCCACGCCACACTGACCACGAGCCACAGTCGTGGCGTGCTTTGGTACAACCATCCTGCCCACCACATGAATGAACAAACCCCACAACAAACCATGCCAGCAAGCACGGACACAGATTGGCTCCAACCATTGGCTTTTGCCCACTCCCATCCCGCAGCAGCAATAAACATCAGTGCCAAAAGACAAAAGGGCCAAGGCTCAGGAAAAAACAAGGCCGGTAACAAGACCGCTAAAAGCAGCAAAGCGGTAATGACACGTTGTTTTAGCATGGTGTGTATCAAGTCAATGAGGCAACAGAATTGACTGGCTTGACCTGATCTGACGTCTTACCAAATCTCCGCTCACGCCCTGCATAAACTGCAATGGCAGCATCCAATGCCGCTTCATCAAAATCCGGCCAAAGAGTTTCCGTAAATTCAAATTCTGCATAGGCAGACTGCCACAGCAAAAAATTACTGATGCGCAACTCACCTCCAGTACGAATCACCAAGTCAGGGTCGGGCACATGAGACAGAGCCAAGTTTTGATTTATATCTTCTTCCGTGATGGGCAAACCCATTGCATTCAATTTCGCAGCAGCTTGGACAATATCCCAACGTCCACCATAGTTGAAACACACATTCAAAACCAACTGATGGTTGGATGCAGTGGAAGCTTCAGCCTGCTCAATACTTTTCAAAACTCTGGCAGATAAGCCTTTTCGCTCACCAATAAACCGCAGCTGAACACCATCTCTGTTAAGTTGCGGCACCTCACGAGCAAGCGCTATGGCAAATAAATCCATGATGCCCGACACTTCATCAACAGGGCGTTGCCAATTTTCAGATGAAAAGGCAAATACAGTCAGAACACGCACGCCACGCGCATCACAGGCTTTAACGCAGCGTTTAAGCGAATCAACACCTTGCTTGTGGCCAGCGATTCGCGGCAAAAAACGCTTCTTGGCCCAACGACCATTACCATCCATCACGATGGCAATGTGATGGGGAACAAGTGGGACACTCATGACGGCTTAAACCGCCATGATGTCATGTTCTTTGGCTGCCACCAACTGGTCAATGGCAGCAATATGTTTGTCTGTTACTTTTTGTACATCAGTTTCGCAACGTTTTTGCTCATCTTCGGAAGCCAATTTATCTTTCACTAACTTCTTAACGGCCTCATTTGCATCACGTCGAAGATTCCGCACAGCCACCTTGGCAGTTTCACCTTCATTGCGAACCAGTTTAGTGAGTTCCTTACGCCGCTCTTCCGACATCAGTGGCATCGGAACACGAATCAAATCCCCCATGGATGAGGGATTAACACCCAAATCACTGTCACGAATGGCTTTTTCAATTTTGGCCCCCATGCCTTTTTCCCAGGGTTGTACGCTGATCGTACGGGAATCAAGCAAAGACACGTTCGCCACTTGGCTGACCGGCACCATTGCGCCGTAATAGTCCACATGCACAGCATCAAGAATGCTTGGATTGACGCGGCCAGTTCTGATTTTTGTCAGGTTATGCTTAAAAGATTCGATCGACAGATCCATCTTGGCTTCAGCATTTTTTTTGATATCAACAATCGGCATAAATTCCCCTTACACAACGTTCAATTTAACTCTGAAAACAGAATTTTGAGACGCTCAGGCGTACACCAGAGTTCCTTCATCTTCACCCATCACCACACGTTTGAGAGCCCCATGCTTGAAGATCGAAAAAACCTTCACTGGTAATTTTTGATCACGACACAATGCAAATGCCGTCGCATCCATGATGCCCAGATTTTGGGAAATAGCTTCATCAAACGAAATTTTGCTGTACCGCGTTGCCGTTGGGTCTTTCTTGGGATCTGCCGAGTACACGCCATCTACTTTGGTGGCCTTCAGCACAATTTGCGCGCCAATCTCAGCCCCCCGCAAAGCGGCTGCAGTATCCGTGGTAAAAAAAGGATTGCCTGTTCCGGCAGCAAAAATAACCACTTTACCCTCTTCCAGATATTGCAAGGCCTTGGGGCGAACATAAGGTTCAACCACTTGCTCAATGGCAATAGCAGACATCACACGCGCAGTCAGACCCGCCTTATTCATGGTGTCACCCAATGCCAAAGAGTTCATTACTGTAGCCAACATGCCCATGTAATCAGCAGTAGCACGATCCATCCCGACCGATCCACCAGCCACTCCACGAAAGATATTGCCCCCTCCGATCACCACCGCCACTTCTACACCAAGACGAGTCACCGCAACAACTTCATTCACAATCCGCACAATGGTGTCACGATTGATACCGAATTGATCGTCCCCCATAAGAGCCTCACCTGACAACTTCAGCAAAATTCGCTTGTAAGCAGGATTGGAAGTAGTCATGTAATGCTCCTGAGGAAATGATGTGAAATGAAGGGGGAATAAACAGATGAATTAAGCAGCCTGCTGGGCAGCAGCCACTTGCGCAGCAACTTCAGCCGCAAAATCATCCACTTTTTTCTCAATCCCCTCGCCCACGACATAAAGCGTAAATGCTTTGACAGTGGTGTTCGTGGCCTTCAACATTTGTTCAACGGTTTGCTTGTCATTTTTAACAAATGACTGATTGAACAGAGAGACTTCCTTCAAATACTTTTGCACGCCCCCTTCAATCCGTTTTGCCACAATTTCAGCAGATTGAACTGGCTTACCAGCAGCGGTAGCCACAGCAGCGTCTTCAGCCGCTTTGGCAGCTGCAACAGAACGCTCACGTGCGACCAATTCAGCAGGCACGTCGTCACTTGACAAAGCTACCGGCTTCATAGCCGCCACGTGCATAGCCACGTCCTTGGCCGCCGCAGCATCACCCTCAAACTCCACTACAACACCAATACGCGTGCCATGGAGATAAGAGGCCAGCTTGGCACCGGAAGCAAACCGTTTAAACCGACGGAAACTCATGTTTTCGCCGATTTTTCCGATCAATCCTTTACGGACATCTTCCAGCGTTGGACCAAAGCCATCTTGAGCATATGGCAAGGCACCCAGAGCTTCCAAATCAGCCGGTGCATTTTTTGCAACCAGTTCAACCGCCGCATTGGCCAGAGCCAGGAAGCTATCGTTCTTGGTTACGAAGTCCGTCTCGCAGTTAACTTCCATTAATGCACCAATATCACCACTGAGGCTACTCACCACAACGCCTTCGGCAGTGATTCGACCAGCGGCTTTGCCCGCTTTACTGCCCAATTTAACTCTCAGCAACTCCTCTGCCTTGACCATGTCACCTTCAGCCTCCGTCAGAGCGCGCTTGCACTCCATCATTGGCGCATCAGTTTTGCCACGAAGTTCAGCAACCATGCTTGCGGTAATTGCAGCCATTTTTATTCTCCAGATTCAGTTCAATTATTTAAAAATTTAATTAAAAAAAAGGGGCAACAAAGCCCCCTTTTTTGGGGTGAAAGACAACTCAGGCAACTGCCTCATTGACTTCCACAAATTCATCGGTATTTTCTGCGGCAACTGCCTTGACCACATCATCAACAGCGTTAGCACGGCCTTCCAGAATTGCATCTGCAATGCCACGCGCATACAAAGTCACAGCCTTGGATGAATCGTCATTACCCGGAATCACGTAGTCAACCCCTTCTGGCGAATGATTGGAGTCCACCACAGCGATCAATGGAATACCCAATTTACGCGCTTCAGCGATTGCAATTTTGTGATATCCCACATCAATCACAAAAATAGCATCAGGCAAAACAGCCATATCTTGAATGCCGCCAATGTCTTTTTCCAGCTTTTCCAGCTCACGAGCAAACATCAATTGCTCTTTTTTGCTCATACTATCCAAGCCAGCTTCTTGTTGAAGCTTCATATCCTTGAGACGTTTGATGGAAGTCTTGACTGTTTTAAAATTCGTCAACATACCACCCAACCAGCGCTGATCCACATAGGGAACACCAGCACGCTGAGCTTCTTGCGCAATAGTTTCACGCGCTTGGCGCTTGGTACCAACCATCAACACCGTACCACGATTAGCGGAAATTTGACGAACAAATTTCGCAGCCTCCTGGAACATAGGCAGGGATTTTTCAAGATTAATGATGTGAATCTTGTTACGATGCCCAAAGATAAAAGGGGCCATCTTGGGATTCCAGAAGCGAGTTTGGTGACCAAAATGAACACCTGCTTCCAGCATTTCGCGCATGGTAATTGCCATGTATTACTCCAAAGGTTAAGTCTAAAATCCAGCTCGTTTGCGGCACTACCTTGAATCATTTCAGAAGAGTGCAACACACCTTGTTAAAGCTAGTTTGCGGATATGCTTGATAAAACACTTTCTCAAGCCTGTCGAGTATAACAGCTGGCATTTCGGTTTTCAGAAACCAGCCTCCCCTGCGGCCCATGCTCTATCGGCCACCCACCCATGACTGGGCACCCCCTGCACAGATCCGTACTTGCCCAATTCGGGCCTACGACTTTTACCTTGGCTACTTGACGACAAGGTGCTGTGGTGGCCATGGATGAACAATTCTTGACGCAGAGGGAAACTCATCGGCAGCTCAGTTGAGCGTGTACTCCCACGTCAGGTTGTGCTTCTGGCCACGTCGTCGTCACCATCACCACGCCAATAGAGAAGGGCTTATCGCGCTTTAGAAGCGATAGCGCGCTGACAAGCTTGTAACTCCAACGCGGTCAGTGCGATCACCCGCAAATTTTATGTCTTGTGACTCATATTGCAGAACACCCGACCACTGCGGTGTGAACAGATATTCGGCACCTATGCCGTAAGAGAGACCAAAGTCGTCCTGTGTACCCGCCACGATGCCAGAAGCCGGATTAGATGAAACTTCCGTATGGCTATAAGTGGTACCAATCTTGCCCAACAGATTGAAATTGGCGTTCACCGGCATCTTGCCAATCAAACTCAGGTTAATACCTTGGGCTTTGGTTGTACCTCCCGCACGGTTGACCGTGCCAAAGTTTGTCACACCCAATTCCATGCCCACATTGCTGTTGAAAAATGCACCGCCACGAAGGCTGTAGGCAGTGTCGCCTTGATCAGAGCCAAACACCCCAATGCCATTACCCAGTGAGTAGTCAGATTGCCCAACACCGAATTCAATGTAGGTACTGCCAGGGGCATAGAGGCTGGATGAGTTGCTTTGGGCTTGTACCCCCATCACAACGGTAGACATGGCTGCAGCGATGAATAGGCGAGAGTAGAGGGTTGAAAATTTTTTCATGGTCAGTTCTTTGCTTGGATGTAGTTAATGAATCACACGCGTTCTATGCGCTGTTTGAGGATAGTCAGCGCTTGAATAGTCGTCTGTGTGATGGCACACGCAAGGAGAAACATGCGGAGGTACATCAGCGTGAACCGGTTCCGACGAGATCCACCACTGAAATACGGCCTGGTCAAGAAATGACACACACAAAACAAAACAGCATTAACTATCAAAAATGTAGCTTCTTGCGCTTTCCGATAAAGGGCTAGAGGCCAATTTGACTCTTTTTTTATGGAATAACAGTGAGCAGAATCGAGCGTATGTTTTGTCATTGATTTTGAGGTTTTCTAGCCTCTAGAGCTTATGAATAATGCCTGAGAAGCTATAAGTCTTATAGCTTCCAACACTCCACTCAAATCTGTTCAAAACGGAAGACCAAGCCCCATCCAGCACGCTCACGGTAGCCACACTGTCAAGGATAGGCCCTGCGGCATCGTTGACGGGGGTTTTTAGCCACGGTCTTGCTTGGGCAGATGTTTCATTTGTTGATCCATTTCAGAAGGAGCAATCACTGGTGTGACTGGCGTTGTGGGAGACTCTGAGAGCGGCACGATGGGTGCAATCTCCAGGGGTACTTCTGGAACCGCTACAGGTAGTGTGAGTTGAGGTGTATCAGGAAGCTCTGACGTAACCGTCAGTTTGTCTTCATCAATGTTGTGGTCAGTACCCAATGTGCCAACATCGCCTGTAACTCCAGTCGCACCCACCAAACCCGTCACGCCTATTGATCCAATCGGGACCGCAGAACTTGTCAAACCGGTTGCGCCATCTTGACCTGCAGCACCTGTAGCACCCGTCAAGCCATTTGCCCCTGCAATACCAGCAGTTCCTGTTAAGCCTGTAGCACCGGTTAATCCAGTTGCTCCATCATTTCCGACTTGACCGGCTGCACCTGTTGCACCAACCGCACCTATTGCTCCGGCCAATCCAGTTGCACCTGCTGCTCCGGTTAAGCCAGTAGCTCCTGCTGAACCTGTCAAACCGGTTGCGCCATCTTGTCCTGCAACACCGGTTGGTCCTGTTAAACCTGTAGCACCAACCGCGCCTACTGCTCCGGTCGAGCCGATCAAGCCAGCTGCTCCCGTCAGTCCAGTTGCACCTGCAACACCATCAGCTCCAGTTAACCCCGTCGCCCCAGTTAGTCCCGCAGCTCCATCAGTCCCAGCCAGTCCGGCTGCTCCAGTTAATCCTGTAGCTCCATCAGTTCCGGCTAGTCCGGTTGCCCCTGTTGAACCTGTAGCACCAACCGCCCCTACTGCTCCAGTCGATCCGATCAAGCCAGTTGCTCCCGTCAGGCCAGTCGCACCTGTAACACCAGCAGCTCCAGTTAACCCCGTCGCCCCAGTTAGTCCCGCAGCTCCATCAGTTCCGGCCAATCCAGTTGCACCTACTGCTCCGGTCAAACCAGTTGCTCCTGCTGAACCTGTCAAACCTGTTGCTCCATCTTGACCAGCAACACCGGTTGCTCCCGTCAAGCCAGTCGTGCCAGAAGCTCCAGTTAGTCCAGCAGCTCCAGTTAATCCTGTAGCTCCATCAGTCCCAGCTAGTCCGGTTGCCCCTGTTGAACCTGTAGCTCCAACCGCCCCTACTGCTCCGGCCGATCCGATCAAGCCAGGTGCTCCCGTCAGACCAGTTGCACCTGCAACACCAGCAGCTCCAGTTAAACCCGTCGCCCCAGTTAGTCCCGCAGCTCCATCACTCCCAGCTAGTCCAGTTGCTCCTGTTGAGCCAGTCGCTCCCGTTAAACCAATTGCACCTGCAGCTCCATCTGTTCCGGCTAAACCAGTTGCACCTACTGCTCCGGTCAAGCCAGCTGCTCCAGTTGCACCTGCTGAACCTGTCAAACCGGTTGCGCCATCTTGTCCTGCAACACCGGTTGGTCCTGTTAAACCTGTAGCACCAACCGCGCCTACTACTCCGGTCGAGCCGATCAAGCCAGCTGCTCCCGTCAGTCCAGTTGCACCTGCAACACCATCAGCTCCAGTTAACCCCGTCGCCCCAGTTAGTCCCGCAGCTCCATCAGTCCCAGCCAGTCCGGCTGCTCCAGTTAATCCTGTAGCTCCATCAGTTCCGGCTAGTCCGGTTGCTCCTGTTGAACCTGTAGCACCAACCGCCCCTACTGCTCCAGTCGATCCGATCAAGCCAGTTGCTCCCGTCAGGCCAGTCGCACCTGTAACACCAGCAGCTCCAGTTAACCCCGTCGCCCCAGTTAGTCCCGCAGCTCCATCAGTTCCGGCCAATCCAGTTGCACCTACTGCTCCGGTCAAACCAGTTGCTCCTGCTGAACCTGTCAATCCGGTTGCTCCATCTTGACCGGCAACACCTGTTGCTCCTGTCAAGCCAGTCGCGCCAGTTAGTCCAGTTAATCCAGTAGCTCCGTCAGCCCCAGCTAGTCCGGTTGCCCCTGTTGAACCTGTAGCACCAACCGCCCCTACTGCTCCAGTCGATCCGATCAAGCCAGTTGCTCCCGTCAGGCCAGTCGCACCTGTAACACCAGCAGCTCCAGTTAACCCCGTCGCCCCAGTTAGTCCCGCAGCTCCATCAGTTCCGGCCAATCCAGTTGCACCTACTGCTCCGGTCAAACCAGTTGCTCCTGCTGAACCTGTCAATCCGGTTGCTCCATCTTGACCGGCAACACCTGTTGCTCCTGTCAAGCCAGTCGCGCCAGTTAGTCCAGTTAATCCAGTAGCTCCGTCAGCCCCAGCTAGTCCGGTTGCCCCTGTTGAACCAGTTGCACCAACCGCGCCTACTGCTCCGGTCAATCCGATCAAGCCAGTTGCTCCCGTTAACCCAGTTGCACCTGCTGAACCTGTCAAACCGGTTGCGCCATCTTGACCTGCAACACCGGTTGCTCCCGTCAAGCCAGTCGCGCCAGCAGCTCCAGTTAATCCTGTAGCTCCATCAGTCCCAGCTAGTCCGGTTGCCCCTGTTGAACCTGTAGCTCCAACCGCCCCTACTGCTCCGGCCGATCCGATCAAGCCAGGTGCTCCCGTCAGACCAGTTGCACCTGCAACACCAGCAGCTCCAGTTAAACCCGTCGCCCCAGTTAGTCCCGCAGCTCCATCAGTCCCAGCTAGTCCAGTTGCTCCTGTTGAGCCAGTCGCTCCCGTTAAACCAATTGCACCTGCAGCTCCATCTGTTCCGGCTAAACCAGTTGCACCTACTGCTCCGGTCAAGCCAGCTGCTCCAGTTGCACCTGCTGAACCTGTCAAACCGGTTGCGCCATCTTGACCTACAGCACCAGTTGCTCCCGTCAAGCCAGTCGCGCCAGCAACTCCAGTTAATCCTGTCGCTCCATCAGTCCCAGCTAGTCCGGTTGCTCCTGTTGAACCAGTTGCACCAACCGCGCCTACTGCTCCGGTCAATCCGATCAAGCCAGTTGCTCCCGTCAGACCAGTTGCACCTGCAACACCAGCAGCTCCAGTTAAACCCGTCGCCCCAGTTAGTCCCGCAGCTCCATCAGTCCCAGCTAGTCCAGTTGCTCCTGTTGAGCCAGTCGCTCCCGTTAAACCAATTGCACCTGCAGCTCCATCTGTTCCGGCTAAACCAGTTGCACCTACTGCTCCGGTCAAGCCAGCTGCTCCAGTTGCACCTGCTGAACCTGTCAAACCTGTTGCGCCATCTTGACCAGCAACACCGGTTGCTCCCGTCAAGCCAGTCGTGCCAGAAGCTCCAGTTAGTCCAGTTGCTCCAGTTAATCCTGTAGCTCCATCAGTTCCAGCTAGTCCGGTTGCTCCGACTGAACCTGTAGCACCAACCGCCCCTACTGCTCCAGTCGATCCGATCAAGCCAGTTGCTCCCGTCAGGCCAGTCGCACCTGTAACACCAGCAGCTCCAGTTAACCCCGTCGCCCCAGTTAGTCCCGCAGCTCCATCAGTTCCGGCCAATCCAGTTGCACCTACTGCTCCGGTCAAACCAGTTGCTCCTGCTGAACCTGTCAATCCGGTTGCTCCATCTTGACCGGCAACACCTGTTGCTCCTGTCAAGCCAGTCGCGCCAGTTAGTCCAGTTAATCCAGTAGCTCCGTCAGCCCCAGCTAGTCCGGTTGCCCCTGTTGAACCAGTTGCACCAACCGCGCCTACTGCTCCGGTCAATCCGATCAAGCCAGTTGCTCCCGTTAACCCAGTTGCACCTGCTGAACCTGTCAAACCGGTTGCGCCATCTTGACCTGCAACACCGGTTGCTCCCGTCAAGCCAGTCGCGCCAGCAGCTCCAGTTAATCCTGTAGCTCCATCAGTCCCAGCTAGTCCAGTTGCTCCTGTTGAGCCAGTCGCTCCCGTTAAACCAATTGCACCTGCAGCTCCATCTGTTCCGGCTAAACCAGTTGCACCTACTGCTCCGGTCAAGCCAGCTGCTCCAGTTGCACCTGCTGAACCTGCTGAACCTGTCAAACCGGTTGCTCCATCTTGACCTACAGCACCAGTTGCTCCCGTCAAGCCAGTCGCGCCAGCAACTCCAGTTAATCCTGTCGCTCCATCAGTCCCAGCTAGTCCGGTTGCTCCTGTTGAACCAGTTGCACCAACCGCGCCTACTGCTCCGGTCAATCCGATCAAGCCAGTTGCTCCCGTCAGACCAGTTGCACCTGCAACACCAGCAGCTCCAGTTAAACCCGTCGCCCCAGTTAGTCCCGCAGCTCCATCAGTCCCAGCTAGTCCAGTTGCTCCTGTTGAGCCAGTCGCTCCCGTTAAACCAATTGCACCTGCAGCTCCATCTGTTCCGGCTAAACCAGTTGCACCTACTGCTCCGGTCAAGCCAGCTGCTCCAGTTGCACCTGCTGAACCTGTCAAACCGGTTGCGCCATCTTGACCAGCAACACCGGTTGCTCCCGTCAAGCCAGTCGTGCCAGAAGCTCCAGTTAGTCCAGTTAGTCCAGTTGCTCCAGTTAATCCTGTAGCTCCAGTTAATCCTGTAGCTCCATCAGTTCCAGCTAGTCCGGTTGCTCCGACTGAACCTGTAGCACCAACCGCCCCTACTGCTCCAGTCGATCCGATCAAGCCAGTTGCTCCCGTCAGGCCAGTCGCACCTGTAACACCAGCAGCTCCAGTTAACCCCGTCGCCCCAGTTAGTCCCGCAGCTCCATCAGTTCCGGCTAGTCCAGTTGCTCCTGTTGAGCCAGTCGCTCCCGTTAAACCAATTGCACCTGCAGCTCCATCTGTTCCGGCTAAACCAGTTGCTCCTGCTGCACCAGCAGCTCCAGTTACTCCTGTAGCTCCATCAGTCCCAGCTAGTCCGGTTGCTCCTGTTGATCCTGTAGCACCAACAGCCCCTACTGCTCCGGTCGATCCGATCATGCCAGTTGCTCCCGTCAGACCAGTTGCACCTGCAACACCAGCAGCTCCAGTTAAACCCGTCGCTCCTGTTGAACCAGTCGCTCCAACTAGTCCAGCTACACCAGTTGCTCCCGTTAACCCAGTTGCACCTTCAGCTCCATCAGTCCCAGCTAATCCAGTTGCACCGACTGCTCCAGTTGCTCCTGCTGAACCTGTCAAACCGATTGCACCATCAAGGCCTTTATCGCCTTTTGCTCCCGTCAAACCCGAAGCACCTGCTGCGCCAGCAGCTCCAGTTAACCCCGTAGCACCGGTAAGTCCAATCGCTCCATCTAAGCCAGCTAGTCCGTTTGCACCGGTAGCCCCTGTCAAACCAATTGGACCTGCAACACCCATCAACCCCGTCAAGCCAATGGCTCCCCCCGGGCCAGTTAGTCCGGTTGCACCAGTGGCTCCCACTGAACCCGTCAAACCAGTTGCACCAATCGCACCGGTTGCCCCAATAGCACCTGCGATGCCGTCTGCACCAGTTGCCCCCGTGGCTCCAGTAGCGCCTGTCGCACCAGTCAGGCCCTGCAAATACACCAACTCGTATTGCGACAGCGTCGCGCCGCTGCTCAGAGTGAAGTTACCGGTGTAGTCCGTCGGCGCGGTGTAGGACAGCGGGTTGTAGATCCTGACCGCACCCGGTCCGGTGACCGCCGCTGCGGGTGTGCCAGGTGTGAAGATCACGTTTCCGGTGCCCATGCCGTCGTTGCCAGCACTCAGCACCATGTTGCCCCGGGTCAAGGTGAGTGCCGCGGTCGCAATGTTCACACTGTTTCCAGAGACCCAGCTCATATTTCCGTCCGTCGTGGTGACGGCTGTGAGAGTGTGCGTGCCATCTTTCACCACATTGGTATCACGCACGGCAGTAGAGCTCACGCTGCCGTTGGTGGTGGTGATGGCCTCAAGCACGTTGACATCACGTCCGGCATCCATCACCAGACTGCCCTTGGTGGCCGTGATCGCTGCGTTGATGACCACATCACGAAAAGCGCTCAATGTCAAGATCGTGGGCGCGCCCGATGCCGTCCAGGTGACAGGCTCATTGACCAATACATCGCCGTTCACCCCTGCTGTGCCGCTACTGCTCAGCAAAGTGACATTGGTTGTCACCAGGTTGCCGCTCAAGGCGGCACCCGAGATGTCTCCCGCAGCTGCCACAGTAAAGTCGTTGGGGTCGATCAACCACATCCCTGAATGACCTTGCTCGGATCGGGTGGTGACGACTGCGTTGTCAGCCACTTTGACATGCGCTGCCGATGTTTCAATCATGCCGCCATTGCCCCCCAATGGGGCCGAGGCATCAAGAAAGCCGCCCACATTTACCGTGGCACTTTGCATGTCACCCATCAGGCGAATGCTGCCGTTGTGCTTCTCGACGGTCTGCGCCTGAATCACCCCGGTGTTGTTGATGGCGTTGTAAGGTGTACCACCGTTGGTCAGCGTGGTGAGCAGCACCTGCCCCCCATCGGCCTGAATCAACCCACTGTTGGTGGCACTGGCTTGCGCGACACCTTGACTGGCTTTGACATCCCAATAACCGTCCGCGGCGCTCGTCATGGTCACCGCGCCACCAGCGGCCAGTGCCACGCTGCCGAGCTTGGCTACGATCACCCCTTGGTTGGCCACACTGGCCCCCAACAAGGCCACGTAACCGCCGCTTGCGGCATTGATGTTGGCGAGATTGACCACAGAGGCCCGGCTATCGCCAGCGAACTGGTAGGTGCCAGCAGTCAAGTCACTGCTTGTCAGGTTCAAGGTAGAGGCCACCAAGCCGCCCACATTCACCGATGCACCTTGACCAAACACAATGCCATTGGGGTTGATCAGGAACAGGTTGCCGTTGGCTGAGAGTCGCCCCAGAATGCTCGACGGGTCAGCACCCAGCACTTGGTTGACGGCCACAGATCGGATGCTCGGTTGGAAAAACTGCACCGATTCCAGCTGTCCAATGCTGAAGCTCTGCCAGTTGATGAGGGTGTTGGCACTGGTCTGGGTAATGGTCATGCTGCCAGGCCCTTTGGCAATGCTGGCGTTACCGCTGTTGACCGTGCCGCCAACCGGCAAAGCCTGAGCCGCCTGAATGAGCGTCAGCAAGATGCACACCGTCAGCACCTTGAGGGGAAAACGCCCTGGAATGAGGTCACGCGTGGGGCAACTCGTCACGCTCGTTTGGTGATTCCGGTTAATTCGGTTGATGTGGTGCATAAGATGCTCCTGAACTTTCACAAAATTTGGCTCGGCGAATGCGCGAGGTCGGTCGGTCTTTTAAAAAAACTTCACCGCCCGCAGCCAGAAGCGACCCGATGCATCGGGCGCAGAGCGTGCAGGCTCTGTGCCCAGCTTATGGGCATAGATCGCTTGCAGCACAAAGTCACTGGTCACCCACCAATTCAAGCCGCCCCCCAGCGCACGCAGAGTCCTTTGGTTGGGCTCCAGCGTCCAGGGGTTGGCGTTGAGCTTGACACTGCCAACATCCACAAAACCAATCAGCTGCATCTGACCCGGCAAGCGCAGCGACCCATGCGGCAACTGGTATCGGCCCTCCAGCGTCAGCAAATAGCCTTGGTCCCCAAAGGCCTCGCCCTCGGGGTAAGCACGCACACCGTACATGCCGCCAAGCTCCATTTTTTCCGAGATGTCCAGATTTTTGGAGGTAAATTGCCCACGAATCCCGGCAAAAATAGCCAAGGAATTGCTCACACGTTGGAGTCGGTTCGCCCTGAACCCCAGCTTGTTGAAGCGCCCATTGCTTTGCGCCGCTGCCGCATCAAAAGCCCGTGTGCCAGCCGTGAGGATGTTGATCGTGCCCGATGTCAGCGAGAGAGAATAACTGTTGTCGCCACCACCACCCAAGCTGTCACGGTGGTCGCCACTCACACTGGCCGTCAGACCACGTGAGGTTTTGTCGCTCACCGAGCCCACTGAATCCATCCGATCCTGGAACCGCTTGCTGTCATAAGACAAGCCAACATACAGGTTGCGATTGGGCGACCGAATCAAGGGATAGTTGCCGTAAAAACTGGTGGTCTTTGCCGTGCCGTTGGCCAATAAGCTCTCAAAATCCTGGCCCAAGGTGTACTCCAGACTGCTGTAGGCCGCACCCACCCGCATCTTGCCAACTTGCAACTGGTATGAGGCGCGAAAGTAATTCAGCCCTTCGCCAGAAGTCAATAAACGCAGGGTTGCCACGTCGCCCTGCCCCGCGGGCTCATTGAGACTGATGGTGGCCCCAATGTTGGTCTCTCCGGTATAAAAATTGCCGGCATTGTCGGCATCCATACTGCCGGTCACGCGCCGACCAGGCAACACATCGACCAACAAGTCCGTCGTACCGTAAGCCGCGCCAGGCACCAGCGTCGAATTCAGCTTGACACCCGGTAAATCAGATAGCAACAGCAAATGGCTCTGTAGTGGTTCCGCCCTCACCGTGTCACCCACGGACAGTCCCTCCATCAGATCGGTGATCACATCACCCGCAATGTTGGTCTGATTACGCACCAGAATTTTGCCGTAGCGCCCCTCAATCACAGCAATCGTCACGGCACCATCGTTGATATTCTGTGCCGGCAGGTAGGCTTGTGCAACCGGGTAACCGTTGACCTGGAAATACTGGGTAATTTTCAGGGCCATGCCTCGCAGTTCGCCCAGTGTCAACGCACTGCCGGGCTGAAAACCTGTCAGCGCAATCAAATCAGCCTCGGCAAACGCCTGTGACCCAGTCACCTGCAAGCTTTTGACCACAATTTTCAGCAAGTCGAGTTCAGTCGCCACAGGGCTCGGCACACTGTCATGCTGAATATCGACCTTCGGAGGTGGCGCGGGCATCGCCTCAGGAGACTGCAGCGGCTGCAATGCCCCTCCAGTCACTGGCGGCGGCGCGGCCATGGCAGCAGAACTCAATGCGAGAACTGAAATAGACAAGCAATTGGAAATTTTCATGACGATTGCCCCAGGGGGAGCCTAGGACTGAAGATGGCGGTAAGTCAGTCTGCGCGCGATGATGCGGGTGTATCTGTGCTATGGCGTACACAGTGTGTGTGCCAACTCACCCATGTGGGAAGTTTCCTTCAAACGCCGTGGCTTCAACACCCATACGTCGGCGGGTGGTTCAGTTAGGCACACCATCAGCGGTAGCCCCAACTGTCCGCGGTGTCAAAGTCCACTTTGCAGTTGCATCCTCTTAAAGCTTTAGCCTATAGCGCTTATTTGATAAGCGTGCACAGCTATTGTTTTTGAACTCACCTACCAACTCAGGCTTGAGCAAATCGCTCTGCACGAGCCGCTTCCAATACTTGATCTGCAGTTACAGCCAATGAATCCGCAGGTGTGTTATCGGCCAGCCACGGGTTCGGTTGGGCAAACCAGCTAGCCATCTCCCAATCGTTGTAAACACCTACCAGCTCAGCCAGCACGTTGCTCAAACCAGTGCGCAACGTCATGCCCACCGGATGAAATTGAAACAAGGGCAACCAGAGTTTGGATTGCCATTCAATACTGACCACCTCCCGCTTGACCAGCCAGGCAGCCAATGGGGAGATGTCGCCCACGCCTTGCCGCTTGAATCGGGCTGCCACCTCTTGCGCCCGTGCCAAGCCACCACTGTGCCGAAATGCATTGAGCAGTGCCACAAATTGGTTGTTTCGCACACGTTCCTGAGCCATCCGACTGGCATAACTTTCAGCGCTTGGCATGGGCAATGCGCCCCAGGCTTTTGGCGACAACTCAGACCTTGGTAAGGTGGTGATGGGCATGGGTGTATCCTTAAAAAGAACCCTACGGTAGGCGCAGCACGGCAACAAGGTCTGTGCGTTGGCTAACCCTCTTGAAACAACGTGAAGCCCATGTGGGTCAGGCGCAGCGTTTCAACCCATCCCTTCAGAACCGTTCGCCAGCGCACAGACCTGGCCTTCATCTGTATGGATACTCAATTTGTCTTGCACGATACCCATCGGGCTTGTGCCAAACAACCCTGTCAAACCGCCGTAATAAGTTGTTTTGACAACCTTAACCCCATGCCTGCCTGACATCAAAGCCAGTCGGGTGGAGCATTGACATGAACCCAACACCCACAACTCATCACACCTGGTGTACCGCCGCTCATAGTGATGCAACAGCTTGTTTTCACGCAGATTTGGCAAGCTTGGGGGTTCACCTCAACGGCTGTCCGCAAGTCCATCGTCATTTATTGACTTTGTATGGCGCAGGTGCCTCTATTCACGGATTTGTGGCTACCCGACTCGTCACCACCTTAGTGGTCTTGGGAACACTTTTGGGACTCGTCTATTGGGTGCTTTAACGCGCATGGCGCGACCCACCTTACGCTCGTTGCTGCCCAGCGCACCACCCGCGTTGTGCCAGATTCTGGACAGCGCACACGGTGTCATCCAAGGCCCCATACGCTCTGAGATTTTTGGCCCCCAGCGCTTTGCACAACATGGCCGCAGCCTGGGACAAACACATCGCGCCACACGGGTTTCATCACACGGGGCCAATTTTTTCCCACGCCTGCAGAACAATCTGAGCACGCTGCGCGAAGCGCACCACTACATTGGCATTCAGGCCAACACCGGTTACGACATCAGCCCCGCAGCCGAGTGGCTGCTGGACAACTTTCACCTGATTGAAGCCCAACTCAGCGAAATCCATGCCGGGTTGCCACGCAGCTACTTCTCGGCCTTACCCAAACTGATCGATGAACCCCTGCCCGGCCTGCCGCGTGTTTATGGCATCGCCTGGGCCTTTGTGGCACACACCGATGGCGCGTTTGACGAAGCCATGCTGGCGCAATTTCTGTGCGCCTACCAAGAGGTCTGCGAGCTGAATTTAAGTGAAATGTGGGCCTTTCCCACCACTTTGCGGGTGGTGCTGATCGAAAATCTGCGCCGTTTGGCCGAGCAGGTGGCCGCCAACAAGGCTGCACGCGAAGCCGCCAACCTCTGCTTTGACCAACTTGGCCACACCGGACTGGACACAGTTTCAGCCTTGCTGGCGTTGCTCAATGCGCGGGGTGTCGGGCGTGTTTTTCTGGTGCAACTGGCCTTGCGTCTGCAAGACCTGCGGCTGACCGAGCCATCCCCCGAACAAACCCTGTTTCAGGACTGGCTTCAACAGGCCTTGCCTGACCCCGCCAGCACGCAACTGCAGCAAGGGGTTGACCAGGCCGCTGACAATCTGAGTGTCAGCAATGCCATCACCTCGCTGCGGGCCATTGGGGATGCCGATTGGCCCGACATCATTGCCCGCACCAGCACCCTGATGCGCCTGATGCTGACGTCCCCCGTCTTTGAGGCCGAGGCCACCCTCACCCGCGACCAAACCCTGCACGCCATCGAAAAGCTGGCACTGCGCTGCAAGCAGTCCGAGCTGGCCGTGGCCCACACCCTGCTGGCGCTCATGACCACCCCCGAGGCAACCAACGATGTGGGTTCGGTGGCTGCCCACTGGTTACAGGGTCGCGGCCAGCCCCAGTTGTGGCAGGCCTTGGGGCTCTCCAGCCGGGCTGTGAAAGTACGGCAATTTCTGGCCCACCATCTGATCCTGCCTGCGTATCTGGGCGCATTACTGGGCTTTCTGAGCCTGCTGCTTTGGCTGTTGCTGCATCGCAGTGGATCCCCCTTGGGCATGACCCTGGCGGTGCTGCTGCTGGCCTTGCTTCCCGCATCCGAGGCGGTCGTCGCCGTCATCCACCGCCTGATCAGCGAGTCGGTTCATCCGCAACACCTGGCACGCCTGGCCCTGGCCCATGGCATCCCGAGCGAACATCGGGTGATGGTGGTGATTCCCTGCATGCTCACCAGCCTCCACGGCACGCAGGAACTGGTCAAACGCCTGCAACTGCATTACCTGGCCAACCCCGAACCGCAGGCCCAGTTTGCCTTGCTGAGCGATTGGGCAGATGCCCCAACCGCCGTGACCGACACCGATGCGGCGCTTCTGGCACAAACCCTGCAAGGCATACGCACACTCAACACCCTATACCCCCGACGCGAAGACGAAGCCAACCCCACACCACGTTTCATCCTCTTGCACCGGCCACGCCACTACTGCGAGTCCGAGCAGTGCTGGATGGGTTGGGAGCGCAAACGCGGCAAGCTGGAATTACTCATCACCGCCTTGGCCCAGGGCCACAGTACCGCCTTCCATGATCTGGGTGAAGCCAGCACCCTTGCGCCCGGCACGCAGTACGTGGTCACGCTCGACAGCGACACCCAGTTGCCGCCAGGGCGACTGCGTGAATTGGTCGGTGTGGCCGCGCACCCCAACAACCTACCCCGCCTGTCAACCGATGGCCGCACAGTGCTGGGCGGCTATGGCATCTTGCAGCCGCGCGTGGCCACGCCGCTGCCTGCGGTGAAGG
The DNA here is from genome assembly GCF_019973615.1 of Rhodoferax lithotrophicus. Lineage (GTDB taxonomy): Bacteria > Pseudomonadota > Gammaproteobacteria > Burkholderiales > Burkholderiaceae_C > Rhodoferax > Rhodoferax lithotrophicus. The sequence goes on from NZ_AP024238.1 coordinate 2,970,330, forward strand.
AATTCACGCTCTACCACTGGCTGTTTGCCGGGCAATGCGGCATAGACCCCTACAGCGCCGCGAGCTCCGAGATTTATCAGGATGTGTTTGCAGAAGGCTCTTTCACTGGCAAAGGCCTGCTCAACGTGCGCGCCCTGCATGCGGTGCTGTCGGGTCGTTTGCCAGAAAACCAGGTGCTGAGCCACGATTTGCTGGAAGGCTCCATGGCCCGCTGCGCCGCCGTGAGTGACCTGGCCGTGGTAGAAGAAGCCCCTTTTCACGCCGATGTGGCGGCCTCACGGGTGCACCGCTGGACACGCGGCGACTGGCAACTTCTACCCTTCATCGGGTCTCCAGGCCATTACAGCCTGAAACCAATTCACCTGTGGAAGATGCTTGACAACCTGCGCCGCTCACTCGTCGCGCCCTTGTCTTTGGCCTTGCTACTGAGTAGCTTGATGGGCTGGGTGCTGTCACCCTGGGTGGCCCTGGCGCTGATATTTGCAGCCTTCTCAGCCGGGCCGGTGATGGGGGCGCTGGTCGGTTTTGCCCCCAGCCGCAGCCATGTCGCCAAGGGGCCTTTCTACCATGCAGCCCTGATGGACCTGGCGCGTGCGCTGTGTGGCGGCGCATGGCAACTGGCCCAGTTGATGCAACAGTCGCGGCTGGCGCTCGATGCCATTGGCCGGGCGCTTTACCGCATGAGTGTGAGCCACCGCCACCTGCTGCAATGGACCACGGCGGCCACCGCCCAGGCACAAGCCCAAACCGGATTCCAAGCCATCTTGCGCCAGCACCGCATTGAGCCACTTTTGGCCTTACTGCTGTTGGCTGCCTTGCTGGGGGCACCCACCCCAGCCCCCTGGCTGGCGGCGGCCCTGTGTCTGCTGTGGGCAGCCTCACCACTGGGCACCTGGTGGGTCAGCCGAGTCTGTCCGGTAGACGAGGACCTGCCCTTGACCCCACCCGAGCAGCTTTATCTGAGCGGCATTGCGCGTGATACCTGGCGGCTTTTTGAGCGTTGTGTCGGCCCGGATGACCTCCACCTGCCGCCCGACAACCTGCAAACCTCGCCACATGACATGCTGGCGCACCGCACCTCACCCACCAACATCGGCCTGTACCTACTGGGCGTAGCTTGCGCACGCCAGTTGGGTTGGATCGGCACCCAGGACATGCTGACCCGGCTGGAAGCCACGCTGGGTTCCTTGCTCACGCTGCAGCGCCACCGTGGTCATTTCATGAACTGGTACGACACCCAAAATGGCCAGCCCCTGCTGCCCATGTATGTCTCTACCGTGGACAGTGGCAACCTGAGCGGCCATTTATTGGCCGTCGCCCAGGCTTGCCGCGAACTGGCGCAGGCTCCTTTTGACACCCAAGCCGGTTTGCAAGCGCTCAACGATTTAAAACGGCGGCTGCACCCCTTGCTGGCACAGCGCAGCACCCTGGCTGCGCCCCAGCGCGCAGAACTCAAATGGCTGCTGGCCGACTATCGCAACACCTTGCGCTCGGCCAACCTGGATGTGCAGACACACATTGAGCAAGCACCCAGTACAAGCGCCATGCCGGAACGTCTTCTCGCGCTGGCGCATGCATTGGAGCAACTGGCCTGGCAAGCCGATTTCAGCTTCCTCTACAGCCACCGCCGCCATCTGTTTCACATTGGCTACCGGGTCGCCGAGCAACAGCGTGATGCTGGTTTTTATGACCTGCTGGCCTCCGAGTCGCGCCTGACCAGTTTGCTGGCCATTGCCAAAGGTGATGTACCGGTGCGCCACTGGAGCGCTTTGGGACGGCCATTTTTTGCCGTGGGCAGCCATGCCGGATTACGCTCCTGGATCGGCTCCATGTTTGAATACCTCATGCCCAGCGTGGTGCTGGACGAGCCTTATGGCAGCGTGTTGCATGAGGCCTGCCACGCCGCACTGCGCGAACAAGCCACCTTTGCCAAAGTACAGGGTGTGCCCTGGGGTATTTCAGAGTCGGCCTATGCGGCCAGCGATTTCACGCTGGCTTACCAGTACGCACCCCACGGTGTACCCCGGCTGGCGCTGCGGCGTACACCCCCTGACGAGCTGGTGATTGCACCCTATGCCACCGCCCTGGCCGCCCAACTCTCACCACAGCTCGCCCTGCATAACTTTGAGGCCTTACAAGCCCTCGGTGCACGTGGGCGTTATGGTTTTATGGAAGCGCTGGACTATTCCACCACCGGGCGCACCGGCAGCGAGCCGTTCACCCTGGTACACACCTACATGGCGCACCACCAGGGCATGAGCATCGTGGCATTGGCCAATGTATTGCTGGGCGGCAGGGTACAGCGCTGGGGCATGGCCAATGCCCATGTGCAGGCGGTATCGTCACTGTTGCATGAACGTGTGCCACGTGAAATTCCGCTGCTGAAAACGCTACCGGTGGCACATCAATTGCAAGACCGGCGCAAGCGTGCGCCCGGCTTTTTGCGCGAATTAGTGGCGGGCTCCAGCGCTATTGAGCCCACCCACGTCTTGTCCAATGGTCGCTACAGCGTATTGCTGCGTGCCAATGGGGCAGGCAGCAGCCGCTGGGAAAAGAGCGGCATCACCCGCTGGCGCGATGATGCCCTGCGCGATGCCTATGGCAGCTTCTTCTACCTGCAATGGACGGGGCAGCCCCAAGCCTGCTCCATCACCCAGCACCCGGCACCCGACCCTGCGGCGGACTACCACAGCCAGTTCCATGCAGATCGGGTCTGCTTTGATGCGCAGTGGAACGACATACAGGCCCACACCACGGTGTGGATCAGCCCGGAAGACGACATCGAATTCCGGCAAGTCGAGCTGCGCAACCTGAGTGACCACGCCCTCGATGTGGAACTCACCTCGGCCTTTGAAGTCACGCTGTCTGACCCGCGTGCCGATGAAGCCCACCCGGCGTTTACCAATTTGTTTGTCACCGCCGAATGGCTGGCCTCCCAACAGGCCCTGTGGTTTGAGCGCAAACCACGCCTGGCCAGTGAGCAAGGTCTGAGCATGGCGCATTTCCTCACCGACCTGAGCACACCCCTCACCAGCATCCGGCTCTGCACCAACCGCCAGCGCTGGCAAGGGCGCAACCACAGTGCCGACCAGCCCTTGGCCGACTTGATGGCCGCCCCCAACGCCCAGGAAAGCCAGGAAAATCAGGCCGTGGCGCTGGATACCGGGCTTGACCCGGTCTGCGCCCTGGCGGTCACCCTGCGCATTAAACCGGGTGCCAAAGCACGCTTGACGTTTGCCACCGCCGCATCCCCCAGCAGCCAGACGCTGCATGCCGTGGTGGACAAATACCGCCAATCGGGCAACGTGCAACGGGCTTCCCTGATGTCCGCCACCCTGACCGGCATCCGCCTGCGGGCATTGCGGCTCAATGCCGAGAACTTTTCGGCCATGCAAACCCTCACCAGCACCTTGACCCAAACCTTGACCCGTGTGCAAGCCCGCAGTGTCAGGCCAGAGAGCGCGGCCACCGAAGTATGTGACCGCAAGCTGCTGTGGCGCTTCGGTCTTTCAGGCGACCGCCCCATCATCCTGGTGCTGGCGGGTGTTCCCCAGGGCCTGGGTTTGCTGCGGGCGCTGGCCCAAGCGTTGAACCTGTGGTCATGGAGTCGGCTGGCCTGTGATCTGGTGGTGGTTAACGCCGAACCCAGTTCCTATTTGATGCCGCTGCAGCGCGACATCACCGCCCTGCGTGATCGCCACAACGCCGACTGTGCAGCCCACGGAGAACCGGCCAGCACCGGCTTTCTTTTGCTGCCCAGCCATGAACTCTCCACCGCAGAGCTGAGCACCCTGCACAGCCTTGCCAGGGTGTTGATCCATGCCGATGGCCGCCCCCTGGCCTTTCATGTGCAAGAGCTCAATCGCCTGCACGATTTGGCCCAAGAGCTGCGCCTGGACACCGACACCACCCCCCTGCCCATGGCCACCGTGGCCTTGGCGTGCACCCCTTCGCAAGGCACTTTTGCGGCCACCAGCGCAGACTTCAGCTTTGAGGTCAGTGCCACCCAGCGGCCTCAGCGGCCCTGGATCAACGTCCTGGCCAACCCCAACTTTGGCGCACACATCTCGGAAGCCGGTGGCGGCTACACCTGGGCCGTCAACAGCCGCCTGAACCAGCTCACCGCCTGGTCCAATGACGCGGTGGGCGACCCGCCTTCAGAGTGGTTTTTATTGCAAAACCGCAAAACGGGTGAGGTCTGGCGGCTAACCCCCAGCGCCGGGGTCGAAGAAGGCACCACCTTCCAAACCACACATGGCCAAGGCATGACCACCATCCGCCATCTGCGGGGTGCGCTGGAAGTCTCACTCACCTGGTGTGTGGATGCGGCCACGGCGGTCAAGCAGATTCATGTCTCGCTGACCCATCACGGCAGCAAAACCCAAAAATTGCGCCTGATCGGCATGGTGGAATGGCTGATGGGTGCCAACCGCAGCGACCGCGCCACGGTGCGCACCAGCGCGCTCCATCAACGCCTGCCCTCTTCTTCAGACAAATTGACCGCCTTGCTGTGTACGCAGCGCGACAGCTCTGCCGGGTTTGGCGGCGGCAGCGCCTTTTTTGGCATGGTTGGCCAAAGCGACAACCCACAACCCTGGACTTGTGACCGGCGTGAGTTTTTCGATGCCCGTGGCCGCATGGTGATCCCCGACTATCTGGGTGAGCACAGTGGCGACGGGCTCGACCCTTGCGCCGCCTTGTCCACCCACCTGATGCTCAGCCCCGGTGAAACGGTTGAGCACACCTATCTGCTGGGCTACGCCGCCACCCTGGACGGCGCACGCCAATTGGTCACGCTGGCTACCCAAACCACGGCCGACCTTCGCCTGGCACAGGTGCAAAAAACCTGGAACGATGTGCTAGGGGCCACCACCGTCACCACCCCGGACCCCCTGCTGGATGCCCTGGTGAACCGCTGGCTGCTTTACCAAACCTTGTCGTGCCGCTTGTGGGCCAAGGCCGGTTTTTACCAGGCCGGTGGGGCCACCGGTTTCCGCGACCAGCTGCAAGATGCCATGGCCCTTAGCTGGGCCGCACCGAAGCTGCTGCGGGCGCAAATTGTGCTATGCGCCGCCCACCAGTTTGAGCAGGGTGATGTCCAACACTGGTGGCACTCCCCTTTGGGCAACGGCGTGCGCACGCATTTTTCTGACGACTTGCTGTGGCTGGCGCATGCCTGCGTGCACTACCTGCGCAGCACCGGCGATGTGTCACTGATGAGCGAACTGGTGCCGTTTCTGGAGGGGCCCGCCATTGCCGCCGGGGCCGAAGATGCCTACTTCACCCCCAGCGTCAGCTCGCAGCGGGCATCGGTTTATGAACATGCCGCCCGGGCCATTGACCGCAGCCTGCAGGTAGGTATCCACGGCTTGCCGCTGATGGGCAGTGGCGACTGGAACGATGGCATGAACCAGGTGGGCATTGAAGGCCGGGGCGAATCCGTCTGGCTGGGCTGGTTTTTGTGCCAGTTGGTGGCCGACTTTGCCCCTCTGGCCTACCAGCGTGGTGATGCCGTGCGCGCCTTGCGCTGGGAACACGCGGCCGTAGGCTGGCAAGCCGCCTTGCTCGGCCCGGCCTGGGATGGGGCGTGGTTCAAACGCGCCTTTTTTGACAATGGCCAAGCCTTGGGTAGCCATGACAACCCCGAAGCCCAGATCGACCTGATTGCCCAGGCCTGGTCGGTGCTGTCCCACGCCGCCCCATGGGCCATGCAGCGCGCGGCCATGACGGCAGTGGATGCCCATCTGGTCAACACTGAGGCGGGCTTGATCCAGCTGCTGACCCCACCGCTGGTCAACGCCACCCCCAGCGCGGGTTACATCCAAGCCTACCCGCCCGGGGTGCGCGAAAACGGTGGCCAGTATTCCCACGCGGGCATCTGGGCGCTGATGGCGCAGGCTGAGCTGGCCCGGTCAACCGCCGGCGCAACCACCGAAGACAGCCCCCCCCCAAGCGATCAAACCACCGAAAGCGCCGGGGACAAGGTGTACCGTTACTTCACCTACCTCAGCCCGGCACACCGGGCCAGCCATCCCAGCCATGGCCCGGTCTATGGCCTGGAGCCGTATGTGATGGCCGGTGATGTCTACAGCCAGCCCCCTTATGTCGGGCGCGGCGGCTGGAGCTGGTACACCGGTGCAGCCGCCTGGTTACACCGCGCTGCCATTGAATCGCTGTTTGGTCTGAGCCAACAAGCCCAGACTCTGGTGTTTCAGCCCTGCCTGCCTGCACATTGGTCACAAGCCGAAATCACGCTGGTACGGGAAAAACGCCACATGCGCTTTATCTTGATGCGCTCCAGCGAAGCACAGGCGTTGGAGCACACCCAACAGTGGGGAGCCCAATTGCTGCGCCCCAACGAGCCGCTGCACTGGCCCGAGCTACCCGAGCAAAGCTGCTTTGTCATTCCCCTGCCCTTGGTGCGCCAGCACACCGACACCAGCCCGGTAAGCACCTAAAGTCCACCCATCGGCTGGGGTATTCCAGCTTTTCGCCCATCGGTGGTGGGGCTTTCACCATCAATACCCTTGGAGATTCACCATGAACATCAAAACTCTTCTTACCGCCGCCATGATGGCCGCCGCCCTGTTAACCACCGCCGGTTGTGCGGTAAGCCGCGGCCAGGAAACCGTGGGCGCTTATGTGGACGATGCCGGCATCACCACACTGGTCAAATCCCGCATGGCCGAGAGTAAAGCTGTCAGCGCCTCATCCATCAGCGTTGAAACGCTCAACGGTGTGGTCATGCTGTCAGGCTTTGCCAAGAGCAGCTCGGAAAAAGCCGCCGCAGAAAGCATTGCACGGGGTGTCAACAACGTGAAGTCAGTTCGTAACGAAATTGCCGTTCGTCCTTGACCCGGCCACTGCAAGAACCAGCTCGCACCTATCTTTGCGCCTGAGCTTGACCTCAAAAGCTCGAAACCCCGTGATTCGCCTATCGGATCACGGGGTTTCTTATTTTGAAAAGGGTTAGGTATAAGCCTGACCCATCACTTGAGCCTGCTGTAACACCAGCTCCACCGCCGCATCCTGTAAATCCGGCGGATATTTGTACTTGCGCAGAATACGTTTCACCATCAGCCGCAACTTGGCGCGCACACTTTCGCGCTCTGACCAGTCCACCGTGAGGTTTTGACGCAGGTTTTCGGTCAGCTCATGGGCGATTTTTTTCAGGGTTTCATCACTCAGCTCGCGCACTGCGGATTCATTGGTTACCAGTGCGTCGTAAAAGCGCACTTCGTCTTCGGTCAGGCCAAGCTCATCACCCCGCGCAGCGGCTTCGCGGAACTTTTTGGCCATGGCCACCAGCTCTTCCATCACCTGCGCGGTCTCGATGCTTCGGTTTTGGTAACGCGTGATGACGTTGGAGAGCATTTCTGAGAACTTTTTGTCCTGCACCACGTTGCTGGCAAAGCGGCTTTTGATTTCGCCCTCCAGCAGTCGCTCCAGCAACTCCACCGCCAGATTTTTCTCCGGCAAGGCTTTCACCTGGGCCAGAAACTCGTCATCCAGCAGGCCAATGTTAGGCTTGTCCAGGCCGACCGCGTCAAAAATGTCCACCACCCGCTCGGACACCACGGCTGAATTGATGATCTGGCGAATCGCCAGCTCACGCTGCTCGTCGGTGCGTTTCCGGGCAGAGGTCTCTTTCTTGGTCAGGATTACTTTCACACCCTGCATGAAGGCCACTTCTTCCCGCACGGCTTTGGCCTCATCCAGCGTGCAGCACAGGGTGAAGGCACGGCTCATGGCCAAGGCCGCGTCGGCAAAGCGCTTTTTACCGTCGCGCTGACCTTTGCCGGGTGTGCCAGACTGGATGCCCAGCACATGGTTGGCCGCACCGGCCAGGGTTTTGTGGCCACCGTTCAGGAAACCGCTGAAATCAAAACCGTGCAGCATGGTGCGCAGCACATCGAGCTTTTCCATCAGCACGCTGTAGGCCTCATGAGCGTCCACCGTGGGCTTGCCCCGACCTTTGGACTGGGTGTACTCCTTCATGGCGGCCTTGAGCTCATTGCCAATACCGATGTAGTCCACCACCAGGCCGCCTTGTTTGTCTTTGAACACGCGGTTGACACGGGCAATGGCCTGCATCAGGTTATGGCCCTTCATGGGTTTGTCCACGTACAGGGTGTGTACACAGGGCGCATCAAAGCCGGTGAGCCACATGTCGCGCACGATCACCAGGCGCAGCGGGTCGGTCGGGTCTTTGAAGCGCTTTTCCAGCCGCTTCTTGGTCTGAGGGCTGTGAATGTGGGGCCGCAGCAAGGCCTTGTCGCTGGCGGAGCCGGTCATCACAATCTTGACCACACCCTGTTCCGGGTCAGCGTCGTGCCAGTGCGGGCGCAGTTTGACGATTTCGTTGTACAGGTGCACACAAATGTCGCGGCTCATGGCCACCACCATGGCTTTGCCGGTCTGGGCCTGGTTGCGCTCTTCAAAATGCGCTACCAGGTCAGCCGCCACGCTGGCCACGCGGGGTTCGGCACCCACGACTTTTTCCAACGCAGCCCAGTGGCTTTTCAGGCGCGACTGGTCACTTTCCTCCTCGTCTTCGGTCAGCTCGTCCACCTCGTCGTCGATGTGCGCCAGGTCAGCCGCGTTCAGGCTGAGTTTGGCCAGGCGCGATTCGTAATAAATTGCCACCGTGGCCCCGTCTTCCTTGGCCTGCTGCATGTCATACACATGGATGTAGTCGCCAAACACCGCGCGGGTGTCGTGGTCGGTGCTGCTGACGGGCGTGCCGGTAAAGGCCACAAAAGTGGCATGGGGCAAGGCATCACGCAGGTGCTGGGCGTAACCGGCCAGGTAGCGCTCACTGGCTTGCGCAGAGGACACTGCGTAGGCTGGTGCCTCAAACTCGACCCGGTGCGGAGTGAGCAAACCCTCACCAGTAGCTATTGTTTTTATAGCTGCTTGCGCATTCTGTACCTGTGCTAGAGGGCTATTTTGCTTATAACTTTGTTGGCGGGTTTTTATTTTGGCCGCAAAGCCGTATTGCGTGCGGTGCGCCTCGTCTGCAATCACCACCATGTTGTGGCGGTTTGAGAGCACCGGAAACAGGTCTTCATCTTCACCCGGCATGAACTTCTGGATGGTGGCAAACACAATGCCGCCGCTGGGCCGGTTGGCCAGCAAGCTGCGTAACTCTTGGCGGGTACGGGCCTGCACCGGCTGCTCGCGCAGCAGGTCTTGCGCCAGACTGAACACACCAAACAACTGGCCGTCCAGGTCATTGCGGTCGGTGATCACCACGATGGTCGGGTTTTTCATCTCCGGCTCTTGCATCACCCGAGCCGCAAAGCAGGTCATGGTGATGCTCTTGCCGCTGCCCTGGGTGTGCCAGACCACACCACCTTTTTGCGTGCCACCGGCACGGGATGCAGCCACCACCTGCCCAATGGCCAGACGCACGGCGTGAAACTGGTGGTAACCGGCAATTTTCTTGACGATGCCGCCATCGTCCTCAAACAGCACAAAGTAGCGCAGGTAGTCCAGCAGGTATGCGGGAGCCAGCACCCCACGCACCAGTGTTTGCAGCTCGTTGAACTCACCCAGCGGGTCGAGCAGCGTGCCGTCAATGGTGCGCCAGGCCATGAAACGCTCGGCATTGGCTGACAGTGAGCCCATCAGCGCCTGCGTGCCATCGGTGATGACCAGCACCTCGTTGTACTGGAACACGTCGGGGATCTGGTCTTTGTAGGTCTGGAATTGGTCAAACGCCTTCCAGATATCGGCATTCAGGTCTGCCGGGTTTTTCAGCTCCAGCAGCACCAGTGGCAGGCCGTTGACAAACAGGATGATGTCGGGGCGGCGGGTGTGGTGCGAGCCTTTGATTGAAAACTGGTTCACCGCCAGCCATTCGTTGCGCCCGGGATTGGCCCAGTCCACCAGCCGCACAAAATCACCCTGGGTTTGGCCGTCTTTCTGGTACTGCACCGGCACACCCGTGACCAGCAGGCGGTGAAAGTGCCGGTTGGCGCTCAGCAGCGCCGGGTGCTCCAAGTCTTGCACCTGCCGCAAAGCGTCTTCACGGGCGGCAGTGGGCACGCCGGGGTTGAGTTTGAGGATGGCTTCACGCAGGCGAAACGGCAGCAGCACCTGGCGGTAGTGGCTGCGCTCGGGCTGGGGGCCGTCATGGGCGATGTCCGGGCCATAGAGGTGGGTGTAGCCCACGTCGGCCAGCCAGGCCAGGGTTTCTTGTTCGAGTTGAGATTCGGTCATTGCGGTCAGGGCCTCACTGGGGCTTGGCCCTGCAAGAGCGCGTTCAAGGCAATGTTCACGTAGTAGTTGCTGCGACCTATTTTTTGCTTTTGCACAAACCCACCCTCCGTCAGTGCTTCCAGGTATTTGGTGGCCGTGATGCGCGATAGCCCCAAGTCCCGCTGCACAAACTCGATTTTGGTGTAGGGGTGCATAAACAGGTTGTTGATCAAGTCCTGGCTGTAGAACTTGTAGCCCGCGCGAATGCGCTGCTTGTAGTCAAACAGCGTGGTCTTGATCGCCTGCACGGTGGCGATAGTCTGCCCGGCGGTCACTTCGACGGCCTCCAGCAGGTACAGCACCCAGTCTTCCCAGGTGTCTTCATCACGCACGGTTTGCAGCAAGCGGTAATAGTCTGCCTTGTGGCGCACGATGTGTTGGCTGAGGTACAGCACGGGGATGTCCAGCAAGCCTTCTTTGACCAGATACAGCACATTCACAATGCGCCCGGTGCGGCCATTGCCATCGTAGAACGGGTGGATGCTCTCAAACTGGTGGTGGATCAGCGCCATCTTGATCAAGGGGTCAGCATCAAACAGCTCGGCCTCATTGATGAAGCGCTCCAAACCTCGCATGAGTTCAATGATCTCTGCCGGGTCTTGGGGCGGGGTGTAAATGGTCTGGCCACCACCATCTTTGAGCGCCGTGCCTGGCAGCTTGCGAAAACCCGCATTGTTGCGCTCCAATTCGCCCTGAATCTGGATGATGTGGTTGCAGGTGAGCAAGCCACTGCCTTGCACCTGCTCAAACCCGACCCGCAAGGCCTGGCGGTAACGCAGCACCTCTTTGGCGGCCGGGTTGGCAAACGACTCAGGCAGCACATCGTCCTTGAACAGCTCGTCGTGGGTGGTGACGATGTTCTCAATCTCGGAGCTGTCCTTGGCCTCTTGCAGCGCCAACGTGTTGATCAAAATGCCCTGATTGGGAATGGAGGCCGCTACACCCTTCAACTCAGCCAGCTTGCGGCTGCTGCTGGCCAGCTTTTTGAGGATGGCCGGTGTCTCGAACCGGGCGGGGTTGAGTTGTTCAAGCGGCGTGAGTGCGGACATGGGCGAACTTTGAAAGGCTTATGTGTATAGCTATTAAAAAATTCTTTACATGATAGTTGCGATGTGTATAGAAAATGCGATTTTTTATACAGATTGCCAATGGTCTGATGCCATCGCGCAACGTTATGCATCAAATTGGCCTTTAGCTCCCGTGGGATTTGCGAAATAAGCAATTAAAAACATAGCTATTGGTGACATTGGACTCATGATCTCACCTCCCAGTGCCCGCCTTTGTCGCCACCTATCCGTTCAATTTGGCCTGCATCGCGTAGTTTTCGGATGGCACGATGGATGGCGCTCTCGGACTTTCCAAGCAGTGCAGCCAGCTCTTGCACGGTGATCTCTGCATTGCTTTTCATCGCTTCGAGAATTTGCTCCGGCGTTTTCACTGGCGTTTTCACTGGCGTTTTCACTGGCGTTTCGGTCAAAACGCCACTGAAACCACGCCCCCAGTTCATCTCCAGTGTGGTCTGCTCAAACGGCTCGAACGAATCCGCCAGACGCACCGCATTCCCCATGTCCTCCCACCCCGAGCGAATTTTGGGCAAACCAGAGCCCGCCCGTTCCCCCAGATTGATGAACAGAAACATCTGGTGCAAAGTGCGGTTACGGCAGTCACTTGCACCACCCGCCAAAGCTTGTGCTACCGGCACGCGCATCATGCCGGGGTTGCGAAACACAAAGCCCGAAGGCTGCTTGACCACCAGCACCGAGGCCCGCCCCGTGTAGTCCGCATGGATAAGCGTGTTCACCAAAGCCTCACGCAGGGCTTGATGCACAGGCGTGTCATCCACCCGCTCCCCACCCTGCAACACAAAAGGCACCTTCAGGTCTTCGGTCAGCTTGCGAATCACGCGGCGAAAGAAGTCATACAGATTGCCCGACCAAGCACCATCGGGCACGATGCGATCCAGCCAACGGGTTTGCGACTGCGCATCCGCTGGGCGCTCCTGGTAATCCAGAAAGTAGAGCCCAAACGCCTCTGTGATCGAAGTCCATTGCCCAAACATCAACAGCCCGGCAGCAGTCAAGCCCACCTCACCACTCGCGCGGTCTTCGCGCCAACCGCCGATCAGCCGCAAAAACTCGTCGTCGTCCGCGTTCAGCCATGGGTGTCCGGGCCGATGCACGGCAAAGGCATTGCGGTACGCGCGCAAGCTGTCTGCATCCAGGTCGCGCATGCCAAATTTGTCCAGAATTCGCGCATCGCGGCTGTCCTCCATCTGCTCGGCCAGCATGCGCTTCACCGTTTCGTCGTCACACTTGCGGTCGCCGTCATTCAGGCGGCGGTAAGTGTTGCCCAAGGGCTGGCCGTGCAAGAACACCGGTTTTTGCTTGCGCGTGGCTTGGGGGATAGTGATGGCCAGAATGGTCTTGTCGTCCACCACCAACTCTTGCACGTCAGCATCACTCAGCAGATTGACACTGACCTTGGCCGGGTTGTTCAGGTTGTTGAACAGGTCAGTCCTCAGCTTGGCGGCATGGCTCAGACCTGCCATACTGAACGCGCCGTCTTTCTCGCGCACGCCCAGCAACACTACACCACCGTGGGCATTGGCCATGGCGGAATAGCTAGACCAGAAGTCTTTGGGAATTTCGCCCTGGCCGTTCTGACCTTGGGCCAGCTTACATTCCATAGCAACGGACTCACGCAGTAGCGACAAGTCTTCCACGGTCTTCAAATCAAACATCAATATGCCTCCAGCCATGTTTGCTTCTGTATTTGTGCATAAATTAGTCTGTAGCCTTCTTTTTATATGCGTTAACAGCTACTAAAAACATAGTTTGTACAAGATACTTCCATCGGTTGATCATCGTTGGGTTAAACTCATGCTCAAGTGGATTGGGGGTTCTCGATCGGCGTTATAGCCTCGGTGGGTTCATCGGGGCTTTTCGCTTTCTGGGGTGGGTAAACCATCAAGCCCACGTTCTCAAAACCACTGCCCACGTGTGCACGCCCGCCATCGCAGTAAAACTTGCGCTTCAGCAGGTCAAACGCCTGGTTCTGCTGTGCCGGGCGAATGTAATTCAGTCCAATGGGCCTAGCTACCAAGTCTGCCAACTGCAAGCCCGCCAGATTGGTCTTCTTGTCAGCAAAAACAATATCGAATGGAAGTCGTCTGCTTCCAAGAGCGCTGCCATCGCGAATCCTACGAAACTCCAATTCCAGCTCCCTATCTTCCTTTTTGCCTCTGCACTCCACCACCAAATGCGTTAGCAGATGGTCTTGCTTTTTCTCTGCCAAAAATCCCCGCAAAGCCTCCAGACAAATATCCAAAGCAATGTGATACGGATTGGTCGATGCCCCTTCGCTTTTGCCCATGCGCGCCTTGTCCACCACACAGGCAATCAGGATGAAATTGCTGGTATCCATGATGGCCGACAGTTGCCCTACGAATTCAAGCCGGATGGGCAAGCGGTTCAGAAAAGCAAACTCACCCTTTTGCTTGCGAATGTCATGCTCGTGAAGCACCACGCTGTCGTGACCAAAGTAGTTGAACTTCAACTTCTCGACGGCAGGGATAATTTTTTCGGCATAGTGCCGTTTATGAATTACACACAAAGCCAGCACAAACACCGGAAAGTCCGGATTGATGCTGGCCAGTGAATGGTCGCCGCTTTCGTCTACATAGACCACGTAATCACTGAATCGTGTTTCTGGGTTGTCTGTCGGTGGGCTTTCTAGCGGAGAAGTCTCAGCCACTTCAAAAAGCGCGTATTGGGTGCCTGGTTTTGTGGTCATGAGGTTCTCTTTATTCGTCTTGCTTGGCTGGTGGTTTGGCTAGGCGCTTGTTCATTAAATCGGCCTGTAGCCCTTGTTGAATGTGCGCAAGCAGCTATTAAATACATAGTTATTGTGGAGGCTGGGTTCATGCCAGCGCATCCTCTGCGGCGGACTGCGCCTCTGGCAGGCGCAACTGACCCGAGATCAGGCGCGGGAGCAGGGTGTCGCGCAGGGTGGCTAGGGTTTGGGCTTGTTTCTCGTTCTCGATCAGCCGATCAAACAAAGCACCCGCAACGGTTGCAAATACCTGCACCACTTCTGGCGACGGCAGTAATGCCGGAATAGGCCGAAACGCCTTTTTGCTGATCTCCATGAAAGTCGAGCCATTGGCGCGGCCTTTGATGTTTTCCATGTTTTGACGGCACCAAAACAGCATGTACAAAGGCGGCAACAAGCCGCCGGGCGGCATCGCGATGTAGCCTTGGTTGATCGCCAGCGAGACTTGCGCCAACGCCAGATAGCCAATGGGTGCGCGGGATGACAAAAGCAAAGTGCCAATGGGCAGCGCGCCAGAACCGATCTTGGCTAGGCCTTGATCGCTGAGTTTGCGTTCAGTGTCCAGCAGCACCGGCGCAGCAATGCCCGACAGGTCTTTCGGTGTTGTCCAGCAGTGGATTGCCGGTTCCCAATAGGCGGGGTTCTTGGTGTCCGGGGTTGCGCCGCCGACAGCTTCAACCGCATCGCCAATTGGCAGAACCCGCCACCCTCTCGGCACCAAGCCCAGCTCCGATTCCTCGAAGCTGTCGGGAAACAGCCGGGCGGTGGCCTCATCCATGCCTTCGGGGGCGCGGCCTTCCAGCTTGGCGCGTACCGGGTCGAAATCGACAAACCACGACTTGAACAGCGCCTGGGCGATGGCTTCCAGCGTGGCATTGGTTTCGCGCAGCAGGGTGATGCGGTCGTCGAGGGTTCCAAAAAGACGAGCGAGACTTCTTTGTTCTTCAATGCCCGGCAACGTAATCGGAAGCCCTTTGATAATGTCCGTGTTTAGATTCGGCATGACCGCACCAACCGCGTGTGTTCTCAGCCAGATATACGCGGCCTCGCTGGACAGAAACATCGCTAGGTAGTTGGGGTCAACTCGCGGGCTTTGAATTCGCAGCAATAAAGCGCCAGTGCCACAAAGCGCACCCTCAAATCGCTCATCAATGATTGCGGACAGGCCGGTAGCTTGAGCGCCGCGACGGGCAAACAGAATGTCTCCGAGTCGTAGGCGGTGTCTTGCGAGTCCAGCGGCCTTCATTGAATCCACTTGGGGCACTGCAATGTCGAGAATGCGTCCGCGCCCGATGGCTTCTGTCGGGATCACCGCAGTACCTGCAGTAACGTAATCATGGCTATGCAACTGCGAGCCGAATGGGCCAGTTTGAACAGTAGCCTCTCCCTTACGCACCAATTCACCGATGGTGAGCGTGACCCACTCCGCACTCATACCCCCTCCCCCTCAAACCCATCCGACTCCAACGCCCAGCCTGCCAAACGTTCCGCGATCTGTTCCGGGCTGGGCAACTCGCCCTGAAAGTTGGCGGGCAGTTGTGGGGTGACGGTGTAGGTGGCAATGCCCAGCGGGCGGGTCATGGTGCGCAGAGCGTATTCCACCATCGTGCGCGTCTTGCTGCGGCAAATCACGATGCCAATGGGCGGGTTTTCGCCATCCACGCGGTGATGCTGGTCGAGCTGATCCAGATAGAACTCGATTTGCCCCTTGTGCTCGGGTTTGAACTCGCCAATCTTCAATTCAATCGCCACCAGGCAGCGCAGCCGCCGGTGAAACAGCAGCAGGTCGATAAAGTAGTCGCGGCCATCACTTTCCAGCTTGAACTGGTTGCCGACAAAGGTGAACGCACCACCCATTTCTGCCAGAAAACCGCGCAGGTTGGCCACCAGTGATAACTCCAGTTCGCGTTCGGAATGCTGTTCGGCCAGCCCCACAAAATCAAAGGTGTAGTGGTCTTTGATGGCCAGCATGGCCTGCGCCTTGATGCCCTCAGGCACGGCTGCGTCAAAGTTGGTCTGCCCCAGCAGGTATTGGCGGTAGCTGTGGTTGTCCAGTTGATGCTGCAGCACGTTTTTTGACCAGCCAAAGCGGGCGGTGGCACGCAGGTAAAACTCGCGCTCCAGGTCGTCTTTGCAGCGTGCCATGATGAGCAGGTTTTTGGCCCAACTGATTTCTGCAACCAGTGGTTGCAGTTTTGGCTTGTCGGCATAGTCACGGAAAAAGTTCAGCATATTCCAAATGTTGCGTGCTGAAAACCCGTTGCGCCCCGGAAACTCTGCCTGTAAATCCCGCGCCAAATTCTCCACCACGGCTTTGCCCCAGCCCAATGTGGCTTGGCGTTGGCTGATGTTTTCACCCAGCCACCAGTAAAGCGCCAGCATCTCGCTGTTGACAGCCCGCAATGCCTGGCGCTGGCGCTGGCGAATTTCGGTTTTGACTTCCCGCAAAAAGTCAGCGTAACCGGATGGCTTTGCCGCGTTTGGCTGCGTCGCTGCCAATGGTGCGGGTGTTGTCGGCGCTTTCTCAACCGCCTTGTTTTTGCTTGTGCTCATACGGACGCGCTTTCGTGTTCAGCTTCATCGGGCGTGTCCCACATCTCCCGGTACGCATAGACATAGTCAGCCGTAGCCGCTGGATCAATGCCGTAGTAATAGCGGCACAGCCGTTTGAACACCAGCAGCATGTCCGGGTCGCAGCAAAAACCGAGCATGTGGTCAAGCTGATGCTCGATGCGACGGGTGTCTTGCGCACCGCTTTGGATGATGGCATCCACTTCTTCGTTGGCGGCTTGGATGGCTTGGTGGAACAGTGCCGATATTTGTCCGGCCAATTGGTGCAGGTTGTCGGTCATGGGACACTTCCTGTAGTTGTACTTATCGCGTGACCACGCGGGCTGCAGAGTATTTGGGCAACGGCCTGTTGCCCAAATCGGCCTACAGGCTGTTGGCTTATTGCCGTTATCGACAGTTTTATAGACAGTTTCGGATTTTCGCTGGGGTTCAAAACTTATCCCCCGGCCTGCAGCAACTCCACAATGACCTGTACCACCTGACTATGGCGTTCGGGCGTGAGTTGCCCGGCTGCACGTTGGAACAGGCTTTCATTCGCGGTAAAAAGCTTGCTGGCCCGGGCGTAGCTCATACGTTGCAGGCTGCCTTGCTCAAAATCTGCATCAGTGATGACAACAGCAGATGTATCTGCGTAAGGGTTGCTGGTGATTTGGCACAGCACCCAGTCACCTTTGCCGGCATTTGCCAATACCAGGGCGGGGCGCAGTTTGCTTGCGGTGAGGTCAGAAAACGGAAATGGCAGCAAAACTACTTGGCGGGTTGCAAATGTGCCCATGCGGCATCCTCCTCAACGCGCTGCCAATCTTGTGCCAGAGCGGATTCACTCAGAGTTGCACCGCAGAGCGCGGTGTCAGTCGGTTCGAGTTCTTCAGTAAAAGTGACCAGCACGCGCCGGGGTGTCAGATGTGCCACGGCTGCCAAGTCCAGAAATTGAAGATGCCCGTTGGGCTGCAATACAGCTTCATAGGTTTGCATCATGACTCAGGCTCCTTGGTGTTGCTTCAGAACTCATATCCTAACCCTCCCAGCTTTTGCCGTATCAACTGATCCAGCTCCGCCCCCTTGGCCATCTGCTCACCCAGCTTTTCGGTGAGCTGCTGCATTTTGGTGGCAAAGTCTTCGTCCTTGTCTTCGACTTCTTCCGCGCCCACGTAACGGCCAGGGGTGAGCACGTGGCCGTGCTGGGCAATCTCGGCCAGGGTCACGCTGCGACAAAAGCCAGCAATGTCCTGGTATTCACCAGCACCCAGCTCGCCACGCCAGGCCGCCACGGTGGCGGCAATACGCTCAATGACGGCATCGGTCAGCTCACTTTGCACCCGGCTGATCATGCTGGCTTGTTTGCGGGCATCGATGAACAGCACTTCGCCCTTGCGTTTCTGCTTCTGCTTGACCAGAAACCACAGGCAGGCGGGAATCTGGGTGTTGAAAAACAGCTGGCCGGGCAGCGCCACCATCACCTCAACCACATCGGCCTCGACCATGGCGGCGCGGATTTGACCCTCAGAGTTCTGGCTGCTGCTCATGGAGCCGTTGGCCAGCACAATGCCGGCCCGGCCAGTGGGTTTGAGGTGGTGCAGCATGTGCTGTAACCAGGCGTAGTTGGCGTTGCCTTGGGGCGGGTCACCATAGACCCAGCGCGGATCACCCGTCAGGCTGCCGTGCCACCAGTCGCTGATGTTGAAGGGTGGGTTCGCCAGGATGAAGTCGGCGCGTAAATCAGCATGCTGGTTGCGGGTGAAGGTGTCGCCCGGCTCGCGGCCCAGATTGAAGTCGATGCCACGGATGGCCAGGTTCATCGCCGCCAGCCGCCAGGTGGTGGGGTTGGCTTCCTGGCCAAATATGGCGACATCGCCCGTCTTTCCTCCGTGGGCAGCTATGAATTTCTCAGACTGCACAAACATGCCACCACTGCCACAACAGGGGTCATAGACCTTGCCGGTGTGCGGGGCCAGCACGGCCACCAGGGTTTTGACAATGCTGGCCGGGGTGTAAAACTGGCCGCCGCGTTTGCCTTCGGCACTGGCAAACATGCCCAGAAAGTATTCGTAGACCTGGCCCAGCACATCACGCGCCGTGCTTGGGTTGTCACCAAAGCCGATGGTTGAAACCAGGTCCACCAGTTCACCGAGTTTGCCGTCGGGCAGCTGGGCGCGGGCGTAGCGTTTGTCCAGAATACCTTTGAGCTTGGGGTTTTCCTGCTCGATTTGGGTCAGGGCTTCGTCAATACATTTGCCAATGTCAGCTTGCTTGGCGGCATTGCGCAGCGCCTCCCAGCGGGCGGGTTCAGGCACCCAGAAAGCGTTGACTTCTTTGTAATAGTCGCGGTCTTCCAGCTCGGCCTCAATGTCGCCGGGCTGGGCATCGTGGTAGAAATACTCGTCTGCCGGGTTGCTCAGGCGCATGACCAGTTCGGCACGGCGTGCGGCGAAGGTGTCAGAGATGTATTTGACGAAGATCAGGCCGAGCACCAGGTGCTTGTATTCGGCGGCATCCATGTTGGCGCGTAATTTGTCGGCGGTGGCCCACAGGGTTTTTTTGATGTCGTCGAGCATGGGGGTGCAATGAGCAGCGGTTAACGTGAAACCACTTTCATGCGCCAAGGCGCTGCGCTGGCGAGAATGAAAGTGAGAGGCTAAGACCGACTTGATCTTACCAACGCCGCCGCTGCATCAACGCCAATTCAACGCCCCGCTCAGCACCCCGCTTCAGCGCCCATTGCCACGCGAGTCCTGGCGCTCATCTTTCCAGCGTTTGTCTTTCTTGTCCTTCTTGCCGTTGTGACGATTGCCGTTGTCATGCATGGGTTTTCCCATGGTCATGCCCGGCATGGGCCGTGCGTCCTCACGTGCCCAGTAACCGGCTTGGCGGGCGTAGCGGCCATCGCGTTGCTCCCAGTGGTCAGGCTCCCAGCGGTAGCCGGGGCGCTGCATGATGGAATGCCCGCGCACCCAGATGTGGCGGTCATGGTTCCAGGCCCAATAACCCGGAGCCCACACATAGCCCGGCGGCATCATGGGCACGGCCTCAAACATCGGCGCAGGGGGTGCCACAACAATGTTGAAGTTGATCTGTGCCCAGGCTGCGCTGCCCGCCATCAGTGCCAAAGACAGCACCAAACCTCGAACCATCGTATAACGCTTCATACAAACCTTTCAGTTGGGGTTAAATGCGCCATGTTCGCGGTTGACAGAAGCCCAGTCGGTGCGTTTGCGTACCGACTGGGGTGCGCAAACGCCCTAGTCTTGTCCGACTATGAAGCACGCTTGGCCCACCTCCTCTCCCCATTAAAAATATCACCATGAGCCTGCCTCGTTCCGTCAAGTGGATCACCGGCGTTTTGCTGGCCTTACTGCTGCTGATCACCCTCACCGTAGCGTTGCTGGGCTGGAATTGGCTACGTGCGCCAATAGAGCGCATGGCTTTCGAGAAAACGGGGCGCACACTGGTGATTGGGGGCAATCTGGAGGTGCAATGGGGCTGGCCATGGCCACGACTTCGGGCGCAAAAGGTGAGCTTTGCCAACCCCGCCTGGGCCACCCATGCACAACTTCTGACCGCCGACGAGGTGTCTTTTTCTGTCAACCTCACGCAACTTCTGCCACAGGTTCTGGCGCAAAAATGGGTGCTGACCGACCTGCATCTGGTGCGCCCAACCGTGTCTTTGGAGTTGGGCACTGGTGGCCGCAAAAACTGGTTGCTGGATGTGAACCAGCAAGATGACAACGCCCGCTTCGTCATCAACCGGCTGACGCTTGACCAGGGTGTCTTGAGCTTTGACGATGCCTTGAGCCAAACCCATCTTCGGGCTGAACTCTCATCTTTACCCGTACACACCGGCAGTACCCAAGCGGCAGGTGTGGCATTCAGCGCCAGCGGGCAATTCAAGGGCCAGCCCTTGCGGGCCAAGGGCACGGGCGACTCGGTGCTGGCGCTGCAAAACGCGGCCACGCCCTATGGTTTGCAAGTGGATGCCACGGTGGGGCCGACACAGATTCAGGCGCAAGGCCATCTCACCAACCTGGCCAAGCTCAGTGCCATGGATATGCAACTGACACTCAGCGGCAACAACCTGAACGAGTTGTTCACCCTGACCGGCCTGGCCATGCTGAGCACCCACGATTACGTGATACAGGGGCACCTGACACGCCAGGCCAACACCTGGCGTTATGAGAACTTCACCGGCCGCATCGGCACCAGCGACCTGGCGGGTTGGGTACAGGTGAAAACCGGGGGTAAAAGGCCGCTGCTGACGGCCGAGCTGGTGTCACAACAGCTCATGCTGGAAGACTTGGGCCCGGTCATCGGGGCACGCCCAGGGCATTTAAAAGCCGCCCAGAAGGCGGTGGTGCAAAGCGGGCCAGCGCCGGGGGCCACGCCCAGCAGCCAACGGGTCATGCCTGATTTGCCTTTTAAGTTTGAGCATTGGAACAGCGTGGATGCCGAGGTGGACTTTCGCGCCCAGTCGCTGCGCCAAGTCACCACCCTGCCACTGGCGCTGCTAAGCACCCATTTGAGTCTGAAAGATGCGGTGCTCAGGCTAGACCCGTTGCAATTTGGTATTGCCGGGGGGCAAATGAACGCGGTCTTGACGCTGGATGGCCGCCACAACCCGATTCAAGCCACGGCCAAGGTGCAGATCCGCCGACTGGCGCTGGCCAAGCTGTTACCGGCCGACAAAATGGGCACCACCAGCGCCAGCCAGATCGGTGGCCAGATTCAACTGGCGGGCAGCGGTAATTCAGTGGGCAACATGCTGGCCCATGCCAATGGCAACGTGGCGCTGCTGGTGTCAGGCGGCGAAATCAGCCAGATGGTGATGGAAAAAGCCGGCTTGCACTTGTGGGAAATGTTCCGCTTGAGTTTGACGGGTGACAAGTCCATCAAGCTGCGTTGCGCGGTGGCCAACTTTGAGGTTCACACCGGCGACATGCAGGCCAAGGTGCTGCTGCTCGACACCCAGGTGACCACACTTTTAGGCAGCGGAAACATCAGCCTGGCGCAGGAAAAACTGGACTTGACCTTCAACCAAAAAACCAAAAACACCAGCCCCTTGGCCCTGCGCAGCCCAATTCACGTGCGCGGCAACTTTGCCAAGCCGCTGATTCAGGTGGATAAAACCCGCATGACGATGCGCGCCCTGGGGGCACTGGCACTGGGAACCATCAACCCGCTGCTGATGCTGCTTCCGCTGATTGACCCCGGCCCCGGCCAGGACAGTGATTGCAAACCGTGGCTGCAGGGGAAATGATGAGCCCGCGGCTTGCCATGCTGCATCGGGCCAGTCTGGCGCTGGTGCTTATGCTTGGTTTGACAAGCTGCGCCAGCTTGCCCGATACCCAGGCTCTGATTGCGCGGCACAGCGCCCAGGCGGCCCGGTTTGAGAACGCGCGTGGCCCGGTGTCGATGCAGAAAAGTGCCGCCATCGTGGCGGAGCTCAAGCGCAGGTCGGGCGACCTGGACATTCTGGACAAGCAGATTGCCCTGGAGCAAGCCGTCAGCGACAGCCCGCTCACGCTGGGCAACCAGGCCACCCTGCTGCAAGACGGCCAAGCCACTTATGCGGCCATGCTGGCGGCCATGGCGCAGGCGCAAGACCATATCAACCTGGAGTCGTACATCATTGAAGACGATGCCACCGGCCACCAGTTCGCCACGGCACTGCTGGCGGCGCAGGCGCGGGGGGTGCAGGTGAACCTGATGTATGACAGTGTGGGCGGCATCCACACACCACGCGCTTTTTTTGAGCGGCTCCAGGCCGCCGGGGTGGCGGTGCTGGAGTTCAACCCGGTCAACCCGCTGGCAGCACGCGGGCCGTGGCTGATCAACAACCGGGATCACCGCAAGCTGCTCCTTGTGGATGGCCACACGGTGTTTCTGGGCGGCATCAACATCAGCAGCGTGTATGCCTCGGGCTCCGTGCTGCACCCTGGGGGCAAGGCCAGCACCAACGCCGCAGCCTGGCGTGACACCGACCTGCAAATCCAGGGCCCGGTGGTAGCCGAATTTCAGAAACTGTTCCTGCAAACCTGGGACAAACAGCACGGCCCGCCACTGGCATCCAAGGCCTACTTCCCCACCCTTCCCGCCAAAGGCAAGGACATTGTGCGGGCTATCGGCAGCACACCAGACGACCCCTACAGCCTGATCTACCTGACCCTGATCTCGGCCATTGGCAATGCGGAAAAACACATTCACATCACCAACGCCTATTTTGTGCCAGACCCGCAATTACTCAGCGCCCTGGCCAACGCCGCAGCGCGCGGGGTTGAAGTCAAGCTGATCCTGCCCAGCCATTCAGACTCGGCCCTGGTGTTTCACGCCGGGCGGGCACATTACGCCAGCCTGCTCAAGGCCGGAGTGCAGATTTTTGAGCGCCAGGATGCCTTGTTACACGCCAAAACGGTGGTGATTGACGGGGTATGGTCCACCGTGGGCTCGACCAACCTGGACTGGCGCAGCTTCCTGGACAACGACGAGGTGAACGCGGTGATTTTGGGCCGCCCCTTTGCCCTGCAAATGCAAGCCATGTTTGAACAAGACCTGCGGGCCTCGCAAGCCATTGACCCGGCCCGCTGGGCAGATCGGCCGATGGAGTTCAAGCTGAAGGAATGGTTGGCTCAGTTTTGGCAGCGGCTGCTTTAGGGGAGGCATTTGGGAATGCCTCTGGAAATTGGCTTTGGTGGATTTCTGACTTTTGTAATCCCCCCCTATCCCCCAACCCCTTTCCACCCCCGCCGGGGCGGAAAGGGGAGCCAACAGCCGTATTTGGCCGCGTCTCTGAACTGAAGCCAGACAACGCTTCGGCCAACGGGGCGGTGTGGGGACGCGGTGATGCTTGCGCTGATAAACCTTCCGCCAACGCTCAAGCGCATTGATTCCCCACATCAGATTGACACACTTGCCGCTGCGCTGGCCATTCGCGTTGTATGGCCTCCGTCAAAACACTCGGCCAAATACGGCTGTTGGCCCCCCTTTCCGCCCCGGCGGGGGGTGGAGAGGGGTTGGAGGTGAGGGGGGGATTACATCACTATGAATTAAATAGCTACTTACGCAATAAATATAAGCCCTAGAAGCCAATTCTCTATATAAAAACACCGAAAACATATCTTTCCAGCCCCAGTGTTCGCTATCGCACTGAGAAACCGCTCCATTCAAGCCACAGTGGATGCCGGATTTACCCCTATCAACTGGAGACTTATTTATGAACACCCCTCTCGGACTACGCATTCTGACCACCACCATCGCCGGCGTGATGACCATCTCCATGGTGGCCTGTGGCAAGACCGACGATGCGGCTGCCACGCCTGTGCCCAGCACCACGGTCGGCACGGAAGTGGATGACACCCTGTTGACCACCCAAGTCAAAGCGGCCCTGATGGACAGCATGGAGGTCAAGAGTTTTGACTTCAAGGTGGAAACTCGCAAAGGTGAGGTCATGCTCAGCGGTTTTGTGGAAAACCAGGGTCAGATCGACCGGGCCGTGGCTATCACCAAGGCGGTAGCCGGTGTCAAATCCGTGGACAACAAAGTCAGCCTGAAAGGCGGCGCAACCACCATTGGCACCAAGATTGACGACAGTGTCATCACCACCAAACTCAAAACGGCATTGATGGCCGACACCACGGTCAAAAGCGCCGACATTGCCGTGGTGACACGTGATGGCCGTGTACAGCTCAGCGGCTTTGTAGACAACCAGACGCAGATCGACCGGGCCATCGAAGTGGCCCACAGCATTGAAGGGGTGACCCAGGTCGGCAACGACATGGCGATCAAGAAATAGGCAAACCCGTCATGCCGGTCTGTTCCGGCATGGCACCCGCTACTGGCGCAAACGCACGTCACAGAGCAGGCGGTCAATCTCTTTCTTGACCACGCCATAACATTCGCAGGCGCTTTTCTCCAGCCCGGCGCGATCCACCACCGCAATGTGGCCCCGGCGGTAGCGGATGTAGCCCATGTTTTGCAAGTGCCCGGCAGCATCGGTGACGCTTTCGCGGCGCACGCCCAGCATACTGGCCACCAGCTCCTGTGTCATTACCAGCTCACGCGCCTCGGGCATGCGGTCCAGCGTCAGCAGCAGCCAGCGGCACAGTTGCTGCTCTACCGAATGGTGTCGGTTACAGGCGGCGGTTTGCGCCATTTGGGTCATCAGCGCCTGGGTGTAGCGCAGTAGCAAATGTTGCAACGCCCCGGCATGGTCAAATTCTGTTTTCAGCACATGGCGATCCAGCCGGTAAGCGTGGCCTGCCGTTTGCACCACCGCCGAGCTGGAGGTGGTGTCGCCCCCCATGAACAGCGAAATACCCACCACCCCTTCGTTGCCCACGCCCGCCGTTTCGGCCGAAGCCCCGGTCTCAGTCACATAGTGCAACGACACGATGGCGGTGGTGGGAAAGTAGGCGTGGCGCATTTGTGTGCCGGGGTCGTACAGCATTTGCCCCAGTGCCAATGGCACCAATTCCAGTTGGGGGCTCAGCAGCTCAAAATCTTTGGTCGGCAAAGCCGCCAACAGATGGTTTTGATTGGGGTTATGAAGTGCAGGCATGTTGTTTTTCCTCCCTGATCGCGGCTTAGGGTTTGGCTGTGAGTTCGACCCCAATGCCCCGGTAGCCAACAAAGCGGCTGCTGCTGTTGAACATGGGCTCGCCGCTGACCTGAAAACTTTGTAGGCTGCCGTCGGCCAGGGTGCGGTGAAACACCAGGTCCAGAAACGGCTGGCGCTGCACGATGGTGGCGCGCAAGGTGTCACGCTCGGTCTCATTCCAGCCGCTCAGCGTTGCCGGATCGGCTTCACCACGTAACGGCTCCACCTGCAGGCCCAGCATTTCCAGCACCGGGCCGGACACCTTGGTGAAATGCCCGTCTTCGTCTTGCTCCCAGTACCAGTCTGAGGCCAGCTCGGTCAGGCTGCGGTAGCGGGCCTCGCTCTCGCGTAATTCGGCGGTGCGCTCGGCCACGGTGGCTTCCAGCAGCCGGTTGTAGTCGGCCAGTTTTTGGTACAGCAGGCGCACTTCCAGCATGTTGTAAATGCGGGTTTTCACCTCGACCAGGTCAAACGGCTTGCTGATGAAATCTTTGGCCCCGGCCAGCAGGGCGCGCAGTTTGTGGCCCGGCTGGGCGGTGAGCACAATCACCGGCAGGTAAGCGTCGGTGACGTTGGTTTTGAGCCCTTCCATCACCTGGAAACCGTCCATCTCGGGCATTTGCAAGTCCAGCAGGATCAGGTCATACGGATGTTTGCGGTGCAGCGCACACACCTCTTGCGGCTTCATGGTCGAGCTCACCTGGGTGTAGCCCGCCTCCGCCAGCAACTGCTCCAGCAGTTGCACATTGGCCGCTTGATCGTCCACGATCAGGATGCGGGCTTTGTGAATTTCGACCGTCATGGGCATGATGGTTTCCTCGGGTTGTTTTTAAAGGGCTATTTAGCTATATAAATAATAGCTATTAGCGCTTGATTGACAAGCATCAGAAGGCATTTTTATATTTAAAAATACCTTCACATCCGGGCCTGATGCCTGCAAGCGTCATGCTCGGCATCATGCCTGTGGGCAGGGCTTCAACTCTGTGCGCTGGCGTACGCAGCCTGATGCCAAGATAGAAAAACCGCCCCGCCCGCGCCTGGGTACGCCAGCACACAGAACCTGAGCAAGCTTACGCCTAAGCTGCGTTTGAGTCTGACCTGTTTTAAACCCTTTTGAAGGAGCCCTCCATGAGCTTGGGAACCATACTGTTGATCGTGCTGATTTTGATGCTGATTGGTGTCATACCCACCTGGCCCCACAGCCAGAACTGGGGCTATGGGCCCAGTGGCGGCTTGGGGCTGGTGCTGATTGTGGTGGTGGTGCTGCTGTTGACCGGGCGCTTGTAAGGACGGCCCATGATGCGCACTGCTACCTCACAACGGTTCGCCTACGCGGATCAGCAGCTCCCAAAGACGAAGGGTGTTATGGTTTGTTCGGCGACTGTGCATTCAACACAGGCCGATTGAAAGCCCCCCATGATCCGCCTGAAATTTTCGATTGAACTGAATTACAGCGTCTCGCAGCCCGATGCAGATTTCATCTTCAGCATTCACGCCGCGCAAACAGCCCATCAGAGCGTGGTGAGTGAAATGCTGGTGATCAATCAGCCCCTGTTGCAAAGTCTCTACACAGACCCCACAACACACACCCGCTTTTTGCGGATCAAGGCCAACACAGGCCCCCTCAGGGTGCACTACGCCGCCACGGTAGACCTGCACCACTACAGTGAACAGCCTGAGAAGCTGGGTGAATTGCCTGTGGCCGAGTTGCCCGGTTATGTGCTGCCATTTCTCTACCCCAGCCGCTACTGCCAGTCTGACCGGCTGGTGCGTCTGGCCATCAAGGAGTTTGGTCACTTGTGGCGGGGTTACAGCCGGGTTCAAGCCATCCGCGACTGGGTGTTGAACCGCGTCACCTTCCAGCCGAACAGCTCCAACAGCAACACCACCGCGGTGGATACGCTGGTGGAAGAGGTTGGTGTCTGCCGCGACTTTGCCCACCTGATGATTGCACTTTGCCGGGCGGTGAACATTCCAGCGCGTTTTGCCACGGGCATCGACTATGGTGCATCCCCCATCCTGGGGCCAACCGACTTCCATGCCTATGTGGAGGTTTATCTGGATGGGCGCTGGTACATCTTTGATGCCTCAGGCGTGGCCATTCCCATGGGGTTTCTGCGCTTTGGTACCGGCCGGGATGCCGCCGATGCGGCCTTTGCCACCATCTTTGGTGATGTACAAGGCTCGGCCCCGGTGATCCAGATCGAAGCCGTTCCCAACCAGCAAGGTCTGCTGGTGGTGCCGCAGCATGTGCCTTACGCGCTGTCCACTGACGGGCCGTGAGCCCTAGGCCCATGGGCTTGACCAGCACGTTATACAGGCCCCCGCATCATGGAAAATTTTCCTATTGTCTGTGTAGGGGGCTCAGCAGGCGGGCTTGATGCCTACATCCGCCTGCTGAAATGCCTACCCGCCGACATGGGGGTAGCAATTGTGATCGTCAACCACATCACCATCATGCCGACCCAACTGCATGAGGTGTTGCCGCGTTTTACACCCATGCCGGTCGAACTGATCACTGAAAACCTGGTCATTGAGCCCAATCATGTGTTCATCATCCCGGCCAACCGGGATTTACATGTGGAAGACGGCGTGTTTCATCTGAAGCCGATTTCCAAGCCACGCGGCTGGCCCGACGTGATCACCGTTTTTTTGAAGTCACTCACCGCGTATTGGGGCGGCAAACTGATTGCGGTGATTGTCTCGGGCTATGACGGTGACGGTGCGGCCGCCCTGTGCGGCATCAAAGAGGTGGGGGGCATCACCATTGCACAAAAGCTGGAAACCGCCAGCCAGCCCGACATGCCCGAGAGCGCCATCAACACCGGCTGCATTGACTTTGTGCTGTCGCCAGAAGACATTGCCAAGGAAATTGTGCATATTGCGCGGAGTGAAGCCAAAGCCTCTTAAGGGTGGTTGTGTATGCAAGCGCACCGACCAAACGTCTGGCGCTGGCTAATCTGCGAGGCGAGTCTGAATCAGGCTCGTGATTGCATTTATTCACTTCATCCCAAAGGAAATCTCATGAACAAAGATCAAGTCAAAGGCCAGATCAAAAACATCGCTGGCAAGGTACAAGAAGCCACTGGCAAGTTGGTAGACAGTAAATCGCAGGAAGTTAAAGGCATCAAGCTGCAAGTGAAAGGCGAAGTCCAAAAGGGTTATGGCGATGTCAAAGAGGCGGTCAAAGATGCCCGTCATGCCGCGCACAACACCACGAAATCGCATGTTTGATACCCACTCACTTTCTCACTCACCACGCTAAGGAAATTTTCATGAACTATGTAGAACAAGACAATTACGGCATGTACGCAGTGTCTGACAGCAACGGACCAGGTCCACGACTGATGGGTGCTGACACCCTGATGGGCAACGACGTGTTCAACCGCCAGGATGAAGACCTGGGTGACATCAAGGAAATCATGCTCGATGTGGCCGCTGGCCGCATCAGTTATGCGGTGCTGTCGTTCGGCGGCCTCCTCGGTATGGGTGAAAAATTATTTGCCGTTCCTTGGGAAGCGTTGACTCTTGACACCGACAACAAACGCTTCATCCTGGATGTGGCCAAAGACCGGCTGGAGAGTGCCCCCGGCTTTGACAAGGACAACTGGCCCAACATGTCAGATCAAAACTGGGCCAAGGATGTCCACACCTACTACGGCACCACACCGCCCGAAGTGGTGATTCTTTGAGCGCTGACTAACGATCTTGTCGCAGTGCGCAGCACCAACACAGCGTTGGTGCCCCCAAAGGCAAACGAGTTGGACAACATGGTGCGCACGCCATCCTGACTGCGCGCTTCGTTGGGCACGTAATCCAGATCACATTCCGGGTCTGGTAACTGCAAATGCAAGGTGGGCAAAACCACCTGGTGCTGCATCGCCAGCAGTGACAAGGCACATTCCAGTGCCCCGGCCGCACCCAGCAAATGCCCATGCAGCGCCTTGGTGGCGCTGACCGGTATCTGGTAGGCCCGCTCACCAAAAACCGTCTTGATGGCAGCGGTCTCCACCGCGTCATTGGCCAGCGTGCCGGTGCCATGGGCGTTGATGGCATCCACTGCGGTCAGGTCAATTTCGGCGGAGTTCAGCGCCGCAGACATGGCGGCAGCTTGGCCCACCACGCTGGGCCGGGTGATGTGGCCGGCATCTGTCGTCAGCCCGTAGCCCAGCAGTTCACCCTGAATGCTTGCGCCGCGTGCCATGGCGCTGTCCCAGGCTTCCAGCACCAGCAGGGCGGCCCCTTCGCCCAACACCATGCCGCTGCGATTTTTAGAAAACGGTTTGCATGAGGTGGCCGGTGCATCGGCGTCCACGGTCGCCAGCGTGTGTAACGCCTCCCAGGCTTTCATGGAGCCAAAGGACAAGGGCGCTTCAGAGCCACCGGCAATCGCCATGTCAACCGCGCCACTGGCCACCCGCAGCCAGGCCTCACCGATGGCCACAGCAGACGACGAACAGGCGGTGGAATAGGTCAGGTTCGGGCCGGACAAGCCATGCTCAAGACCGATCCAGGCGGCGGGGGCGTTGTGCATGCCGGCCAACACGGTGAACGGTTTGATGCGGTCTGAGCCCTCTGCGTAAAGTGTTTTGTAGCCCTCGTCATTGCTCAGTGTGCCGCCCATGCCGGTGCCCACAAACACACCCACCCGGCTGCGGTCGACCTGGGCCCAGTCGATGTTGGCATGGGCCAGCGCCTGGTTGGCGGCAACCACGGCCAACTGGCTGACGCGATCCAGCATGCGTAATTTCAAAGGCTCAAAATGTGCAGCACCGTCAAACTGCGCCGTAGCCGCAATCGGGGCCAGCAGCCGTTGGGCAAATGGTGCGTTGATGCGGCCAATGCCTGAGCAGCCATCACGCGCGGCCTCAAACGCGGCTTGCGCACTGTTGCCAAGGGGCGAGACAACCCCTATGCCGGTGACAGCAACACGCCTCATACAGCGGGTAAAACAAGGTCAGCGATAGGGTCGGTCTGTATTTTGCTTTTGTGCTGAGCCACGATCAGCCCATCAATAAAACCAACCACATCACCGAGCGTGGTGAGCTGCACCGCATCCGGCGGCAACGTCACCCCAAACTCATCTTCAATATTGAACAGCAGCTCAGCCGTGCCGAGTGAGTCAATGCCCAACTCTTCCAGTGGCGCGTCAAGCACCAGCAGGTCGGGTGTGAACATGTAGTCCTTGATCAGAATGGTGCGCAAGCGCTCGAAGGTCGTTGTCATGGTGTGCTCCTGATGGTCATAGATCGTGTTTTTCCGCCCCATATCGCCGCGAGTGGCAAGAGCCCGGGCCAGACTCGAACCAGCGCCATCAGCGGCGCGGCCCATGCGGGGCGCATCGCCAGGTGCGCCAATACCGATGCCAGGCGCAGACGGCGCGCAAACTGCCGGTGCCAGTCTTTGGCATAAGCATGACTTACAGCGCGCTGCCATGTCACATCACGCAGAGTGGGTTGAACACCTGCGTCAATCAGGTGGGCACACAACAGCCATGCCGACTGAAAGGCCATGCTCATGCCTTCGCCAATGATCGGGTGCGCCTCGGCGGCCGCATTGCCAATACGAAAGACCGGGTCGTCTGCACGCAGGCGGATGCCCGTTGCCAGTGGCCCAGTGCCCAGCCACGCCCCGACGCGCGTGGCACTCAGCAATGCCGCCCGGACACCCGCGCACTCACGTTTCAACAAGGCCTCCACCACTTCGCCCGCAGATGTGCCGGGAGAAGCCTGACGCAGTGCGGTCAAGCGGTCACGGCGGATACAGCAGGCCAGCGTCAACAGGCCCTGGTCGGCCAGCACCATGCCGCCATAGCCCCCCTCAAAGGACAGCACCGGCAGCAAACCCGGTGGGAGCGACGCGCCAGAGAAGTTGGCCTTGAAGGCCAGCAGGTCACTGACGTTGCACACATGTTGCAGCCGGTCAGATGGCAGCGGCTCCCAGGATCCGTGGGCATCCACCGCCACCGGTGCATGCAAGGTGAGGAGTGCTTTGGTATCGACACTGCGCACCTCACAGCGCCACTTGCCTGGGCCACCGTAGAAGCCTTGCAAAGTCCAGGGTTGCATCACCTGCACCCCGTTGCTTCGAGCCTGCTCAAGCAGCAAGGTATCCAGCGTTTCGCGCCCCAGCGCCCTACCCCAGCGGAAAATGCCGTCGTCCGCCGGTGGTAACTCGGCCACCACGCTGCGGCTGCCACGCATCAGTGCCACCTGGCGCAGTTCAGGGCCGGCTAGGGCAGCAAATGCAGCTCCGATCCCCAGCGTTTCCAGCAGCGGCAGGTTACTGGCAGCCAGACATTCACCACAGATTTTGCGGCGAGGAAACATTTGCTTCTCAATCAGGGCAACACGCCAACCCGCCTGGGCCAGCCAGATGGCGGTGCTGGAGCCAGCGGGGCCAGCACCCACAATGACGGCATCGAAGTGGGTTTTCATCCGTTTAACCCAGTTAACCCAGTGCGCTCGGCACGCAAACAATGGCTGAAAAGACCCGCAGAATATTCCTGTACGTTCCAAAGTTTGCCCTGGTGTGGCCAAAGGGCGCTGAGCTCATGGCCGTTAAAACCGGCATGTACGCTCAGCACCGAATCTTCACGGGTCACATGGTTGACCCCAATCGCGCCAATCAGGTGGCTCCCGGCCAGTGCCAGCCAGTTGCGGTGGGGCTCGCAGGCAAAAAATCCAAGGCTTTTGTGGGCAACAAAACGCAGGATCGAATCCAGTTGAGCCCCTTCAAAGTGATGCAAGAAGAGATTCGCCACGATCAAGTCCCAGGGGGCATGTACCGCGTTCCCACCCAGGTCGGCAGCCCAGTCGAGCACATCACCCACCTCCTGAGTCACGGCCCAACCCACTTCGCTGTAGTGCGCAATAGTGCGCGGGTCGATCAGCGCCTGGCGATCCAGCAAGGTGAGATCAACCCCTGACCAGCTGGGTGTAAGGGCCTGAGCCACCCCCAGCATCAGACTGCCATCACCCGCGCCGATTTCCAGCACCCGCAGTGGCCGCGCTTTGGGGTGTCTGGCGGTCATGGCCCTCAAGCCTCTCAGCACAATGCCGCGCGTCCCCATGGCATGGTGAACACGTCGCAAATCCCTGCGCGAACGTATGGCATCGGGGTGGTCTGGGGGAAGACCGTCAAGCACTTCCATTGATACAACTCTGGGCATCATTCATCAACCTTCAACAAGGCACCGTGGCAACTGAACCCGGCACCAAAAGACGACAACCACCACCAGCCACCGGGTGCGTCGTCGGCCAGCGCCGCTTCCAGCACAAAGTAGACAAAGGCACTGGACAGGTTGCCGTACTCGCGCAGCATGGCCGCGCTGTAACGCAAGTCGGTAGCCTTGAGCTTGAGACCGCGCTCAACGGCCAGCAACACGTCGCGCCCGCCCGCGTGCAGGATCCAGGCGCTGATGTCGTCCGTGTTTAAACCGGCCCGCCCCAGCACCGTGGCCAGCACCTGCTGCGCATATTGCGCTGCCAGCGCAGGCACCTCGCGCGACAAGATGTTGCGCAACATGCCGTCGCGTTGCTCGAACTTCAGTGCCTGGCGCTGGGCTGGGATGGTCAGAGAGCTGCTGTCAACCCATTCGATACGCCGACGGCTTGGGGTGGCATGGCGTGACAAAACGGCGGCTCCCGCACCATCGCCAAACAGGCAGGCACTGATCAGCACACCGGGGTCGTTGTCGAGGTACATGGCGGCGCTGCTGACTTCCACACAAACCGACAACACGTGGTCGCAGGTGTTGGAAGCCAATAACGCATAACCCAGGCGCAAGTTGGGCAGCGCTGCCGCACAGCCCTGACCGACCAGATCAAAGGCCTGAACATCGCCGCGCAACCCAAGAGACTCCACCACATAACCCGACAGCCCTGGGCACAGGTAACCGGTACAGGTGCTGACCACCACCGCGTCGATGTCACCTGGCTGTAAACCGGCCTGGGCCAGTGCACGCCGGGCCGCATCCGCAGCCAAGGTGGGCGCGTGTGTCACAAAGCGTTGCGCCAAGGTGTTCGGGTCAATGTGGAACACCTCGGCCAAGGTGTCCACGGCGAGGCGGCGAGCCTCAATGCCGTTGTCACGCTGCAAAACGGTGCGGGCAATCAGGTGCGCACGTGAATCAAGCCGGGCGTACCAGTCGGATGCCTGAAACGCCACCAGGCACTCGGCCTTGGTGTAGCGCGCTTCAGGGGTAGCTGTGCCGATGCCGCTAAGGTACATGGCTGAACGGGTGGTCTGGCTCAAGCTGTACGGATATCCTTGAGATCGCCTACCGCCTCCTTGATGACATCCTGGGCGATAGCTGTTTCCTGTTTGCTGTGTGTCCGGGCCACCCGCACCACCTGCCCGCTCTTGGCAAAAAAACCCGATACGGGATGCCTGTATTCAGTCATGTTCATTCTCCAGAGTGTGACCATGGGTGTTGGTCGAGCCCTGAGCCTAATTTTTAAAACCAGGTTGGTCGGTGTGCTGGCGAACACAGGCTTCAATCCCGGCCAAAGAGTGCTGCGGCATCGTACGCAAACACACAGATGAACTCGCGTCAACTCATTAACCTTCCGTACCGAGTAAGCAACTGCTTGCTTGCGATGCAAGTTGTCCACTTTTTAGGGAATCCATCATGAACAAACATCAAATCACGGGTCCTTGAAGGGGGAACCATCCCATCGATTTACTTTACAACAGCAAGGAAATATCACCATGGCACAACGCGCCGAATACATTGAAAAGATGGAACTTCAACTCGATAAGTTGAATAAAAAAATGGAAGGGCTTGAAACCACAGCACAGGAAGCGAAAGAAGAAGCCCGTCAAAAATACAAGGATGAAATGGGCAAGTTGCGTGCACAGTCCAAAATTGCAGCCGCCAAACTTGAAGAACTAAAAACAGCCAGCGTAGATTCTTGGAAAGGTATGGTCAACGACATGGAAAAAATGCATGATGCCTTGACGCATTCGTTTTTTTCACTTTTTCAAACTCCCGAGCCTGCTGCATCTACAGCTAAGCATGAGAAAAAAGACAGTTCAAACGATGGCAAGAAGGGATAAATCCCATGTGGCCTGGGCGATATTCCGCCCCGGTCATTAAGTTGAGTCTCCACAATTTCAGCCAGGCCCATCGCCTAGCTGAGGTTGCTGGACTGGTGGCCAGAAGAAACCGCCTGGGTGGCTGACAAGTCGCCGCCCAATGGCGCGCACAATGGCGTCACGTCCTTCCCCGGTAATGCTGTGGGCTTGCAGGGCCACACGAAACGCCAGGTAAAAACTCACCCCGACATTCAGCACACCAATCAAGGGCAGGCAGGCTATGACCCACCACAGGGCTGGCTCGCGAAGCACGCCCCAGCCCAGCGAGGCACAGGCGGCGGCCAATTGCCCGGTGGACAAGGTCACGTGCCGCACGTCCAATGGCAAGCCCAGAAACGCCAGCACCGGCGGTACCAGTCCCAACATAAAACCCAGCGACACGTTGGACGCAAAACCCGAGATGTGGTACAGCATGAAATGGGCAAAACGGTTGGCCCGCTCCACCCCCAGCCAGCGGGTCACACGGGGGTTGTAGCGCAGGGCGGATGCCAGCCGATGCAGCACAAACCAGTTTTCCACCCAACCGGCAATGATGCTGCTGGCAAACAGCAAGATACCGGTGAATGCGGCAAACAGCAGTGAGGGCCCCAGCAGCGTGAGCGAGTGCAGCACATAGTGGGCGCTGGACGCGTTGATCATTGGCTCGCCGGTTACCCCTTGTATGAGCATGGAAAGCGCCAGCACCACCGGAAATACCGCCAGCACATTGCCTACCACGGCAGCGACTTGCGAGCGCACCAGGCAGGACACTTCATCAACAAACCCCTCGGCATCCTGCGGCTCGCCCATGTCCTTGAGCTTGGCGGCCATGGCGGGTGCGGTCATGGCGGGTTGTTTGGTGGCCAAGGTGAAATGCATCAATTGAATGACCACAAAGCTTGCCGCGTACACCACGCCTGACCAGAAGCCAAACCAGAAGCTGGCCAAGCCCATGGCCATGACAGCAAACTTCAGGGCCGTGGTGAAGGCCGTCAACACCCCGCCACCAGCCGCTTGACGCAGCATGGCCTGGTACTCGGCAGAGGTGCGGGTGATGTAGTGCTCCCCCGTGACCGAGCTGCGTTCGGCCACCTTGGCCGCCAGCAGCGAGGCGCTCACTCTCAGGAGTGCGCCGATGCTGGCGCGCTCCTGGCCCACCAGCACCAGCTGTGACAGCAACCGGGCGCTGTGGCGATAGTCTGGATCACACAACAGGCAGTCCAGCAGGCTGCGAATACGCAACACCCGCTCACGCAATTGGCGCAGACGAAACACCACATCAACTGAAATACCATGGGTATCCAGATGGGTGTAGACAGTGGCGGCAAAAGCGCGACAAGACTCCAGTTGTGCCTTGAATTGCTGCGCAGCCTCGTCGGTATGTGTCCCCGCCAGCCAGGCCTCACGCAAGGTCAGAAAATTGGACGACAGCACATGAAAAGGGCTGGCCTCCAGTTCTGAGGCACTCATGCGCAGGCGAATTTCCGGTGAAAACCCCGCCGACTGAACCTGGCTGGTGCAAAACGCCAGCGCATCCAGCAAGGTGCACTGCCAATAGGTCAAATGGGGTGTCAGTCGTGCATGGTGCCGATGGGCTGGTGCGGACAACAAATCGGCCAAGCGCCGCAGGGTGGCATCCGGCAGCGCCGCGATCCACTGGGCATCCACCGCACCGGACAAGGCCAGTGCAAACAGCTCCGATGCATCCGCAGTCTCGGGCGACATGGGCAAGAGCTTGAGGTGCAAACGCTGGATGAACTCACTCAACAAAGCGTTGCGGGATGCAAAACCGTAGTCGGCCAACAGCGTGCTGCCATCCAGTGCCCGCACCAGTTGCTGCCACCACAGGTGCAGGCTGGCCAGAAGGTCGGGGCGGCTCTGCAGAACATCGAGCAGCAACTCGACACGGGCGACACAAGACGGTGCACTGGTTGCGTCGCCGCGAATCCAGTCCAGCAGGGCGATCAAAGACAGGTGTTTTTGCACCAGCTCGGCCTGTGCGTCCAGCGTGCCCAACATCTGCGCCAGATCGCTGGCGCTGAGATCTTTATCTGCCACTGAGCGTCAGACGGTTTTTTCGGGTGGCATCAGACCCTTCTGCTGGTGCCACTTCTGATAACAATCCGGGCTGCAAAAATGCACAACATAGTCCTTGGCCTCAGGAACGATGGCCTCGGACAAGGGAATTTCCTTCATACACACGGCGCAGGCAAGGTGTACCGGTGGAGCCGAAGGGCCTGATGGGTTCATGGCGTGATTCATTAAGGTGGACTCCAGAGGTCAAGCAAACATCAGCGGCGTTCCCAAGGAAAGCAGGTGAGATATGTGGACTATGGCCTCGCTGACGTGTGGTGTCTGTGCGCTGTCGAACCGACACGCCATGCCTTTCCCAGCGTCAATACGGTGTATGCAGCACACACACTCCACCGCGGCACATCTTGCCGCCATAGCCGCTATAGAGGCATCGACAAGAAGCACGGTTCGGCAAGTCGTCCTGATGGAAGGGACTAGCCCTTCAGCCGTTGACGTTGACGTTGACGTTGACGTTGACGCTGATATTCTGGAGCCATGTGTTGCACGTCCTTTGCCGGAAGTTTCTCCTGCGGCTGATGAGTCAGATTTCCCGGAAGCCCATGAAGACCCGGCGCAATCAGAAGAGTTGGAGAGGCAACAAGATGCGTAAGGGTGAACACACGGATCAGCACCAGAGCTGGAGTTCAAGACAAGCATGACTGGAACCTACATCGGCCATCTGGCCCAGAACGACCCGGTGCTGAGTTTTCTGCAGCATGACCTGCAACAGAAGATTGAGGGAGCCACGGATACCTCGTCTTACCGGGTCTTCAAACTTAATGGCAGCAACGATGTCTACCTGTACCAAGACCGCACGACGGGCAAGAAGTTGATTGGCAAATTCTTTCAGACATCAAGCAAGCCGGATGCGGCCAAGGCGAACTTGCATCTGACGCGCGAGTTCGACAGTCTTTGCATGATGCGTAACACCGGCCTGACCGGCAGCCCCCACAACGTCGTCAAACCACTGGGGGTTAACCACGCGCTGAACGCCTTGCTGATCACCGAGTGTTTTGAGGGAAAGTTGCTCAGCGTTGTCATCCTGGACGCAATTCACAGCGGGGACTCGGCTGAGCTATATGCCAAGCTGACTGCGCTGGCTTACTTTCTCTCGCAGTTTCACAATCGAACCGCCACCGGGGTAGGGGTCGATTTTCAGCAGGACTGCAACTATCTGGATACCCTGATCGCTCGCCTGCTGGCTGTCAAAGCCATCAGCGGCCATGAGGTCTCAGAATGGCATGGCTTGCGCGACCAGTGGCATCATCTGCCCAAAATGTGGCAAGACCAGCAAGTCACTGTGCATGGAGATGCGACCCCTGAAAACTTCATGTTTGGCACCGGCCTGGATGTCATGGCTTTTGACCTGGAGCGCAGCAAGCGGGCAGACCGTGTTTTTGATACGGGTCGTATCGCCGGCGAGTTGAAACATTTTTTCATGTGGGCCACTGGCGACAAACATGCCGCCGAGCCTTTTATTGGTCACTTTCTTTGGGAATATGCCTGCCATTTCCCGGATCGCAACAGCGCCTTTGCATCCATTACCGGCAGGACACCGTTTTACATGGGCATGACGCTGCTGCGTATTGCACGAAACAGTTGGGTCGATCACAACTATCGCCATCAATTGATCCATGAGGCCAAGGCCTGCCTAAGGAGTGACTAGATGAGTCTGAAAGGCCTTATTTTTGATATCAACGGCACGCTGATTGATATCCACACCAACGAATGGCACGACGACGTGTACCGCGTGATCAGCAATGTGTTGTCCTACCAGGGCGTAAAACTCAATCCTGACGTAGTCAAAGACCTGTTTTTCAGGACGATCAAGGAGCAAAAACAGGCCAGCGGTGAGCGCCAGGCGGAATTCGATGTTGTGGCTATCTTCCACCAAATCGTTGCGCAACACGCAAGTGATGTCACCCGGGCGCTGCCGCAGGAAAAACGCGCACAGCTTCCAAGGTTTCTTGCGGAGGTTCACCGGGCTGCGTCGCGGGAGCGCCTGCAGCTTTTTCCTGGGGTGCAGGACACCCTCCAGCAATTGCACAAACGCTACGCACTCGCCATCATTTCCGATGCACAGAGCGCTTATGCCGTGCCCGAGTTGAACACGGTGGGTTTGACAGCTTTTTTTGACCCCATCATCGTGTCAGGTGACTTTGGCTACCGCAAGCCCGATGTGCGCTTGTTTCAGACCGCCTTGAGCCGTATGGGGCTGGCCCCGTCGGAAGTGTTGTTTGTGGGCAATGACTTGTACCGTGACGTGCATGGCCCACAGAAACTCGGCATCAAGACGGTTTTTTTCCAGTCAGGCGACATGCCGCAAGACAAAAGCCGCACCAAACCCGACTACATCATTTACAGCTTTCCCGAGTTGCTCAACGCAGTGCGTTTCTTCGAGGATGGAGATCGACGGCAGGCAGATCGCTGATACCGCCATGCCATCCCTGCGGCTCCAAGAGCATCAAGACCGGACTTCAGCCTGCAGCGCCTTGCTGAGTTGATCCACCAGACCTGCCCAGTCGGAATCCTGCAGCAGCGATTCCCTGAGGAACTGGGCTTGCGCAGGTGTCCAATAGGGGGCATCCGGCAACCTCATGCAAGCTGACATGGCCGTGTGTTTGGCCAGAAATTCGGCAATGCTTTCGGCATCATCGGGCAACCCAAGCTGCGCAAATAACTCGCTAAAGTGGTGAATGGCTTTGTCCATGGTATTGCCTCCGGTAGGTGGGTTGATCAGACGCTGTGTTTTTTGACCCAGGCCACGTACTGATCCATCCAGCCTTGAAGAAATTCTTTGCTGGCGGCACCAATCTCACCGTGCTCATCAAACAAATTGTCCTTCGCCTGGATGAAGGCCTCGGGTTGTGCCAGCGTCGGGCAGTTCAGGTACGCCAGGATATTGCGCAAGTGTTGTTGTGCCAGCGCAGTGCCAATGGCTCCCACTGACACCCCCAGCACACCCGCAGGTTTGCCAGACCAGGCGCTTTGGCCGTAGGGGCGAGAAGCATGGTCAATGGCGTTTTTGAGTACACCGGGAATGGATCGGTTGTACTCCGGTGTCACGAACAGCAAACCCTGCGCAGCCTTGATGTCCGCTTTGAGCCGAAGCACAGTGTCTGCTTGATGGGCATCGTCGTCCTGGTTGTACAGCGGCAAATCTCCGATGCTGAGCTGTTTGAAGGTGACATCAGAAGGCGCAAGCTTGGCCATGGCATCGGCCAGCTTCCGGTTGAAGGAATCGCGGCGAAGGCTACCAATGAGAACGGCTATGTGAAACTGGTTCATGATTTTCTCCAAAAAGGGGCATGGTGCGCCAACATGTAATGGTTCACCGTGCGCTAACGAACGTACCGTGCGATACCGTCTGTCATAGCCGCGTGAGAGGGTGTGCCAGCGCACTGACGACCTCCATGGGGGGCTTCAACATGAATTTTCAAGCTCAATTTAACTGCAAAAGGAGACCCCGGTCCATGCAAACCATCAAACCCCTACAAGCATCCGGTGCCATTCACACGGACAGTCCACGCACCGTGTCCGACAGTTTTGGCTCGGTCAGCGTGCCCGCCGATGTGTTGTGGGGCGCCCAAACCGCACGCAGCCTGCAGTTTTTTGCCATTGGTGAGCAGCGTATGCCCATGGACATCATTCACGCACTGGCCTTGATCAAATGGGCGGCCGCTGGTGTCAACCGCGATTTGCAATTGCAGAAACCGGCGCTGGCACAAGCCATCGCCGCTGCCGCTGATCGGGTGGTGGCTGGTGAGTTGGATGCCGAATTTCCTTTGTCCGTCTGGCAGACCGGCTCCGGCACCCAAAGCAATATGAATGTCAACGAAGTGATTGCCAGCCTGGCGTCCCAGGCGTTGGCGCAGGGAACCGATGCCGCTCAAACGGTGCACCCCAACGACGATGTCAATCTGGGCCAATCGTCCAACGATGTGTTTCCAACTGCCATGCACCTGGCCGTTAGTCTGAAGGCCAAATTGGCGCTGTTGCCCGCGCTGGAAGAATTGCTGAGTGCGCTGGATGCCAAAGCGCTGGCGTTCGAGTCCGTCATCAAAATTGGCCGCACCCACCTGCAAGATGCCACGCCCGTCACGCTGGGCCAGGAGTTTGGCGGCTACGCGGCACAACTCCGGCTCTGCCAACGCAGCCTGCTGTTGGCGCTGGAAGCGGTGCACACGCTGGCCATTGGTGGCACCGCCGTGGGTACCGGGCTCAACACCCACCCAGAGTTTGGTCAGCGGGTGGCCGCCGCGCTGGCGTTACGGCTGGAGTTGCCACTGAGCCAAGCCGACAACCTGTTTGCAGCCATGGCTGGTCACGAAGCGCTGGTGGCGTTTCATGGTGCTTTGAAAATGCTGGCCATTGCCCTGACCAAAATCGCCAACGACATCCGCCTGATGGGCAGCGGGCCACGTGCGGGTTTGGGTGAATTGATGCTGCCGCAAAACGAACCCGGCAGCTCCATCATGCCGGGCAAGGTGAACCCGACCCAGGTGGAGGCCCTGACCATGGTCTGTGCCCAGGTCATGGGGCATGATGTGGCGATTGGGTTTGCCGCCAGCCAGGGGCAATTCGAGCTGAACGTCTACAAACCCCTGATCGCCCTGAACACCCTTGACAGCCTGCGCCTGCTGGCCGATGCCATGCGCAGCTTCTCCCGGCACTGCGTAACAGGTCTGCGGGTCAACCAGGCACGGGTGGATGCCCTGCTGCAAAGCTCCCTGATGCTGGTCACGGCCCTGACCCCCCACATAGGTTATGACCGTGCCGCCCAGATGGCCAAACATGCCCAGGCCCATGGCTGTACGCTGCGCGAAGCTGCGCTGGCCTGCGGTGTGGTGACCGCCGCGCAGTTTGATGCCTGGGTCAACCCGGCACAGATGTTGGGCCCATCCGCCCCAACGCTGTGAAAACAACACACGGCCGCCTTAACTGGCCCCCTGTGTTCGCCAGCGAACGGATGAACCATCTCATCGCGTTTACGCTGCAGTTTTAAAGGAAAAACCATGAAATACACCTTATTGATCTCCGCGCTGTTGGCCACCCTCAGCCTGGTTGCGTGTGAACGTGCCACCGTCGTCAACGTGCCTGTCCCAGTCGCGGTGCCCGGCCCCGCTGGCGCAACCGGTGCTACCGGCGCAACGGGTGGGCAAGGCGCTACCGGCGGACAGGGCGCAACGGGCAACGCGGGTGACCAGGGCCTGCAAGGTAACCAGGGTAATCAGGGCAACACGGGCAAAACCGGCAGTGGAACCACTGTCATCGTTGTGCCCCCCGCCTCCGCTCCAGCGAACTGAAGTTCGTCAGACCCTTCTCATTTCAGGAGCAGCTGATGCGCAGGGCACCATCGTTGGCAGCCGTATTCACGCTGGCATTCACCGCCTGTGCAGAAACGGCATCGACACCGCCAATACCTGGTTTCG
The DNA here is from genome assembly GCF_019973615.1 of Rhodoferax lithotrophicus. GTDB lineage: Bacteria > Pseudomonadota > Gammaproteobacteria > Burkholderiales > Burkholderiaceae_C > Rhodoferax > Rhodoferax lithotrophicus. The sequence continues at coordinate 3,012,165 of NZ_AP024238.1, forward strand.
GGGCGCTGCCCACACTGCCCGCGCCCCAAACCTCGCTGATTCCTACCGTCAACATCGCGCCAGCCATCGGCTGGCCTGAGGGCGGCTCACCTCGGGGTACACCAGGCACACAGGTCACAGCGTTTGCCCGCGACCTGGACCACCCGCGCTGGCTGTATGTGTTGCCCAACGGAGACGTGCTGGTGGCAGAAACCAACACGCCGCGTCAAACTGCGCAAACCCAAGGCATCCAAGCCTGGGTCATGGGTCTGGTGATGAAACGCGCCGGGGCAGGTGTACCCAGTGCCAACCGCATTACCTTGCTGCGCGACACCGATGGGGACGGTGTCGCCGATGTGCGTTCGGTTTTGCTGGAGGGCTTGAATTCGCCGTTTGGCATGGCCTTGGTGGGTCAACACCTGTTTGTTGCCGATACCGATGCGGTGCACCGTTTTGTTTATGCAGATGGCGACACCCAACTGACCTCCGCTGGCGTCAAGGTGGTCGATTTACCGGCCGGTGCCATCAACCACCATTGGACCAAGAACCTGATCGCCAGCAAAGATGGCCAAAAACTCTTTGTCACGGTGGGCTCCAACAGCAACGTGGCCGAACGTGGTATGGCGGTTGAAGCCGAACGCGCCGCCATCTGGGAAGTGGACATCGCCAGCGGTAGCCACCGTGTCTATGCCTCCGGCCTGCGCAACCCGAACGGACTGGCCTGGGAGCCTGGCAGCGCTGCCTTGTGGACAGTGGTAAACGAGCGTGACAACCTGGGCAACGATCTGGTGCCCGACTACCTGACCTCGGTGCAAGACGGTGCGTTCTACGGCTGGCCGTACAGTTATTTTGGCCAGCATGTGGATAAACGGGTGCAGCCGCCACGGCCTGATCTGGTGGCCCAAGCCCGGGTGCCGGATTACGCGCTGGGGGCACACACCGCCTCGCTTGGCCTGGCCTGGTCAGAGGGCAACACGCTGCCGCCGGCTTTTGCCAACGGCATGTTCATTGGCCAACACGGCTCCTGGAACCGCCAACCACACAGCGGCTACAAAGTCATTTTTGTACCCTTCCAAGAGGGCCAACCGCGTGGTTTGCCGCTGGACGTGTTGACCGGTTTTCTGAGTGAGGACGGCAAAGCCTTCGGCCGCCCGGTGGGTGTGGCCCTTGACAAACGGGGGGCCTTGCTGGTCGCCGACGACGTGGGTAATGTGGTGTGGCGTGTGCGAGCCCAGGATTTATAGCCAAACAAGCTTCTAGCACTTATAAATCAATCGTAAGAAGCTATTTTATTTGTAGCAAATTCAGAAAATGTTTTAACCGTTCTGATGGGTTGACCCTTGCCCGCCGAGCGCAGGCCGCCCTTCATTCCCGTGTGGGTTCGTTATCGAACAGACCTTTGCCAGGCTGGCCCTTAATCTGCAGCGTGGTCAGTTTGAATGTATCGAATGACCATGTTTTACTCACCAACCCAGGAGTTTTGATATGCCAGATTTCGGATCACCCTTTTCAGGCTTGGCCCACAACAAGAAGCTCACAGAGTCGGAACTCATCCGCGCCATCCGTTTTATGGTGGCCGCCGAGTATGAAGCCACCCAGATGTATGTGCAGCTCGCCGAGTCCACGGATCACCCGTTAGCGGTGAAGGTTCTCAAGGAAATTGCCGACGAAGAGCTGGTTCACGCCGGGGAGTTCCTGCGCCTGCTGCATGAGCTTGCCCCGGACGAAGCGCGGCTCTACGCCCAAGGGGCACGGGAAGTGGAAGAAAAAATGTAACAAATGAGGCTCTAGCGCTTTATCCACATGTGCTTAAAGCTACATTTTGAATAGCAAAATAGCTTTTCCTGTGTGCTTGAGTGTGTGCGGATTTTTATGCCTTTTGGGCTTGTAGTGCTTGTATGGATTGCGCAGGTAGCTATTGAATTGATAGTTTTGTAGTCCCCCCCTATCCCCCCGCCCTTTCCACCCCCGCCGGGGCGGAAAGGGAGCCTAACAGCCGTATTTGGCCTTGTGTATTGACGGAGGGCATACAACGCGAATGGCCAACGCAACGGTGAGGGTGTACGTCAGCCATAGCAAGTCTATGCGCTGGAGCGTTGTGGAGCGGTTTATCAGCGCGGGCATTTCCGAGTCCTCACACTGCCGCGTTGGCCGAAGCTTTGTCTGGCCTCAGTGAAGAGACGTGGCCAAATACGGCTGTTGGCTCCCCTTTCCGCCCCGGCGGGGGTGGAGAGGGGTTGGGGGTGAGGGGGGGATTACGAAAATCAGCCATCCCACCCAAGCTCATTTCCAACAAAGATCAGAGGTGTCAGGTTACGCCTGCAGCTAACCCGACCTACGGGGCTTGAATGTGTGCGGATTTTTATGCCTTTTGGGCTTGCAGTGCTTGTATGGATTGCGCAAGCAGCTATCAACTTAATAGCACTCACAAGAAGACAGAGAATCGCCGCCTGACGCTTGCAAAGGCAACTTCTTGCGCTCACTTCGGCCGGTTGACCAGAAACTGCGCCACTTGCGTCAGCACCTCCTGCACCGCCCGGTTGGCCGCAACCACGCCCCCTTGCGGGGTGTCGCTGGCCGCCACAGCTTCAGCGCTGAGTTCTTTCCAGGCCAACACTTTGCGGGTTTTTTCATCCGTCAGGTAAACACGCAGACGTAATTGCACCCGGCTCGGGCTCATCTGAAAATTGTGCTGCAGTCGCAGGATGTCGGTGTTCAGCCGCAGGTCACCCGCCGCTGAGCCCGAAGCCAGTACCACGGCTGCAAAAGCCCCGGTTTGCTGGACTGCCGAAACCAGCAAGGGCCCCAACATACGCGCCGGTGGATCAACCCACTCACTGTGGGCAAAGTATTCGAGCTGATGGTCTTCACGCACATATACCATACGTTGGCTGTCAAAGCCCGAGGCGGCACGGGGCGGGCTGATGATGAGTGTCAGCAATGCGTCTGGCGTTGCACCTGGCACGGACGGGGTGGCAGGGCCAGGCACCGCATCAAGCGCATAAAACGCCGGTGGCGGTGACGAGGCCTTGCCCAGCACGCTGCAGGCGCACAGGCTCAAAACACTCAACGAAACCGCCAGTCCCCTGGCCCATCCCGCAACGGTCTGGACAGTGAAGATGCTCATGGTTTTTCCCCTGATTCACCTGGGCCGGCTGGCACCGGTGTATGGCCAAAAATAAGCCCTTTCGGATCGCGCCGGGTCTGCTCGGTCAACAAGCGCAGCGAACTGCTCAAGGTGCTCAGCTCACCCAGCAAGCGCTCCAGTTCAGGCAGGGTTTCTGTGCTGAAACGTTTGACATCGGTGCCCATCCCATCCACCGCCTTGCCTGTGCTGATGCTGGTTTTGGCAACCTCGATACCCATGGCTTGCACCGCGTCAGCGGCGCGCCCGATGCGCTCTGACAGCTGGTCGATGTTGGCACTGGCTTTGGCGGTGTTTTTCAAGGTCTTGGCAGCATCCAGCAGCCCGGCATCAATGCTGTCCTTGCGTGTGGCAACGGTACGCGCAATGACGGCGATGTCGGCCAGCGCGCTGCGAATAGCCGCCTGGTTCTCCTTGCTGAGCATGGCATTGATGTTGTTGGAGGTGTCGTCCAGCTTGGCCAGCACGCTGGAGAGCACATTCTCCAGCCGGGCCGAGAGGGAGGGCGCGGTTTGAATCACCGCATACCGCGCCCCGGTTTTGACGCGCAACAGCGGCGAGCTGACACTGCCACCACTGAGTTCCACATAGGCAATGCCGGTGAGGCCCTGGGTTTTCAGGATGGCGATGGTGTCCTCCTTGACCGGTGTACCTCGCTCAATGGCAAAAAACAAGTTCACGGTTTTGGGGTTCGCATGATCCAGTTCGATGGCCTGTACCTTGCCGACATCCACCCCGTTGTACTTGACCGGCGCATTCAGGTTGAGGCCTGCCACCGACTCTTCTTCCACCGCCTGGTACACGTCGTATTTGGTTTGCCAGGCCCCACCAGAGGCCAGCCACAGAACCACGGCCACCAGCAAGGCACCCAGGGTCAGTACAAAAGCACCCACCAGGGTGTAGTTCACTTTGGTTTCGATGATGGCTCCTTGGGTTGGGCTGTGGCTTGCACCTCGGCTGCACGTGCACGTGGGCCGTCAAAAAAGGGTTGGATGGCCGGGTTGTCCATCTTGGAAAGCTCCTCCATGGAGCCAATGGCCTGCACCTTGCCGTCGGCCAGCACCGCCACACGGTCGGTCACCTGCCAGAGCAAATCCAGGTCATGGGTGATCATCACAATACTCAGGCCGGATTGCTGGCGCAGTTTCAGCACCAAGGCATCAATACCTGCGGCGCTTTGCGGATCCAGCCCGGCAGTGGGTTCGTCCAGAAACAACAGCTCAGGCTCCAGCACCAGCGCCCGGGCCAGCGCGGCACGTTTCAGCATGCCGCCGCTGAGCTCCGAGGGGTATTGGCTGGCCACGGCCGCATCCAGCCCGACCTCGGCCAGCTTCTTGGCGGCAAGCGCATCCACCTCGGGGTCGCTCAGGTGGCGATGTTCGCGCAGGGGCAAACCAATGTTTTCCAGCACCGTCAGCGCACCAAACAGCCCGCCCTGCTGAAACAACACGCCAAAACGTTGCCGCAGTGCCAGGGCAGCGTCATCGGTGATGTGGGCCAGATCCACGCCCAGCACCTTGATACGGCCCGCATTCGGGATTTGCAGCAAAATCATCTCGCGCAACAGGGTGGATTTGCCCGAGCCACTGCCGCCAATCACCGCAAAAATCTCGGACCGGCGTACTTCCAGCTCAACCCCATCGTGCACCACGTGGGAGCCAAAACGGGTCTCCACCTGGTGCATCTCCAGCACGGTATGAGGGGTGTCGGGTGGGTTGGGCATGTCACAAATCCAGCACACTGAAGGCCACGGAAAACAGCGCATCGGCCACGATCACCCCAAAAATCGACTGCACCACCGCCTGTGTGGTGTGCTGGCCCACACTGTCGGCACCACCGCGGGTGCGAAAACCCTGAAAACAGCCCACCAACACAATGATGGCGGCAAACACCGGGGCCTTGCCAAGCCCCACCAGGTAAGAGGTGACACTGACCGCTTTGGAAAAACGTTCCAGAAACTCGGCAAACCCCACCCCCAGCTGGGCCCGCGCCATCAACATGCCACCCCCTACACCCAGCAGGTCGGCAAACACCGTCAGCAGCGGCAGCGCCATCAGCAGCGCCAGAAACTTCGGCAGCACCAGCATCTCCTGCGGCGCGATGCCGATGGTGCGCATGGCATCAATTTCCTGAGTCACCGACATGGTGCCAATCTGCGCGGCATAGGCCGAGCCGGACCGCCCGGCGATGATGATGGCCGTCATCAAAGGTGCAAACTCGCGCAACATGGACAACCCCACCAGATCCACCACAAAGATGTTGGCCCCGTATTGGCGCAACTGGTCGGCCCCTTGGTAAGCCACCACAATGCCCAGCAGGAATGACAGGGTGCCGACGATGGGTAAGGCATCCAAGCCGCCGCTGCGCAGATTGAACAGAATCGGCCGCCAACGGATACGCGCCGGGTGCGCCAGCCAGCCCACAAGCGCCATAGCGCTCTCACCCACAAAGCCGAGCAGCGCAAGGGTCTGCACCCATGCCGCGTCTGCCCTGTGACCCACACGCTCCAGCATGGCGGGCTTTTGCGGGGTGGCGGCGGACTGTAGCGGGCGTTGGCTCAACGTCATGGCGGGTGTCCCCTCATGGCAGGTGCGCAGCCATGTCGCTTTTAATCACTTGGCGCTGCAGCAGGCAATTTTCGCGAGCAGGTCTGTCATTCAAGTTGTTGCAAAGCCAAGTCGCCTTGTTGTACGCGCTGACACTTTGCAAACGCAGCTCATTTTGTTTGACGATACCGCTTGTGACTTGATGGAAAGCCCCTAACAAGCCCAAAGCGACCACCATCAAAATCAGGCCCGGCCAAGCCGATACATCCAACCAGGTCAAACAAGCCTGCCACAACAGGTGCAAGCCAGACGGACGTATTGGAACGCTGCGCAGTGCGTTGTTTGAAGACATGGGGTTGTCCTTTTGAGAGATCAAGGGGGTCAGGAAAACACTGACCCATCACCGAATGAATCTCGGTAACACCCTCACTTTGACCTTGTTCAGGCGCGCTGTCGGTGCGCCAGCCAACATACTGTGGCAGCCAACCAGTGGCGGCCTGTAACCGGCTACGGCAACGCCCTGTCACTGGTGCCCAGGCGCAATGCCGCAGGCCGTGGACTACACCACATTCAACTCAAACCAGAACACGCTGCCCTCCCCCACCTGGCTTTGTACCCCCAGCTCCCCCCCCATGGACTGCACCAGCCGTTGGCTGACCACCAGGCCAATACCGGTGCCTTTGCTGTTACCGAGTTCCTGACCCAACCGATTGAAGGGCTGGAACAATTGCGCCAGCTTGTCTTCGGATAAACCGTCGCCCGTATCTTTCACGCTGATACGCAGGCGCTGTAGCGAAATGGGGCGGCAGGACACCGTGACCGTCCCCCCCGGCTGGTTGTATTTGATGGCGTTGGACAGCAGGTTGATGATGACTTGTTTGAGCCGGATCGGGTCGGCCTGCACGTTACACGCCGGGTCAAGCTCTGAAAAATGCAGCAGCACCGCGTTGCTGGCGGCCAATGGTTCAATCAGCGTCTGACAGTCCTGCAGCAAGAGGGCCAGTGGCACGGGCTCCATGGACAACGCCACCTTGCCTGACTCGATGGAGGCCAGGTCCAGAATGTCATTGACCAGCGCCAGCAAATACCAGCCGCCTTTGAGAATCTGCGTCAGACTGCCTTGCTGGCTTGGGGTGGGTGCAGGTTGGCCCGACTCCATGAGCTGGGCAAAGCCCAGAATGGCATTCAGGGGTGAGCGCAACTCGTGGCTCATGCTGGACAAAAAGTCAGACTTGGCCTGGTTGGCCTGGTCGGCGTTCTGACGGGCCTGAATCAGATTCTGGTTACTTTCCAGCAGAGCCGCTTCCAGACGTTTACTCTCGGAGATGTCACTCACAATCACACGCAGCGCCGGTGTGGGTGCGTCTTCAGGCACTGCGCTCACATTGAGTCTCACCCACAGCAACAGCCCATCACTTTGCAGCAACTGCAGCTCACAGGTTTGCGTCTGGCCGGTTTCCAGCAGCGCCCGGCGACATTGGTAATAACTGTCTTGCTGCGTTTTGACAATAAAACAACTCAAAGGTTTACCCACCAGCACACTGCGCGCCATCCCCAGCAGGTTGGCCGCACACAAATTGGCCTCCAGAATCAAGCCCTGAGCACTGACCGTGAGGTAGCCCACCGGGGCCAGGTCATACAGGTCAAAGTAACGCGCATTGGACACTTCAAGTGCCAGCTGCGCCCGGCGCAACTCTTCGTTTTGCAACTGCAGCTCAATCTGGTGCACTTGCAAATCGTGCATCAGTTGTGTGGTGTGTGTGGATTCGTTGATGATGACCGCCTTGCTATATAAATAAGAGCTGCTCACGCAATCAGTGCTTGCCTCAAAAGCATATTTTGTTGCCAATTTGTAATCCAGTCCGGCAAGGCTTGTGCCGGCATGGGCCGGGCAATGCCATAACCCTGCGCCAGTTCGCAACCCAGCTGTAACAGTAATTCACCGTGTGCCGGGGTTTCTACGCCCTCGGCAATCACCTCACAATGAAAGGCCCGGCCCAAACCAAGAATACCTTCCAAAATACTCAGGTCGTCCGGGTCAACCAGCATGTCACGCACAAAACTCTGGTCGATTTTGAGTATGGCCACCCGCAGGCGTTTCAGATAGGTCAGAGACGAATAGCCGGTGCCAAAGTCATCCAGAGCAAAGCGAATGCCGAGCGATTGGCACTCTTCAATCACCTGGGAGGCACTGCCCACGTCTTGCAAGGCGCTGTTTTCAAGTATTTCCAGCTCCAGCTGCCAGGGTTGGACGGTAGGGTGAAGGGCCAACAGCCCTTTTAATCGCTCCACAAAATCGGTTTGCAGCAGATGGTAGGCATCCACATTCACACTGACCACCATCTCCAAACCCTGGGCCTGCCAAAGCTCAATCTGTGTCAAGGCTTGGTGCATGACCCACTCGCCAATGTGGATAGCCAGTGGGTGGTCCTCAGAGACCGGCAAAAATGCCGCCGGGGCCAGCAAACCCCGCTCGGGATGTTGCCAGCGAATCAGGGCTTCAACCCCAATCACCCGTCCCAGGCGCAGGTTCACTTTGGGCTGGTAATACAACACCAGTTCATGCTGGGCCAGCGCGTGCTGCAAGCGTTGTTGGTCAAGATGCCGGTCACGCACAGACTGGGCTTGCTGAGCATCAAAAAAATGGTAGCTGTTTTTGCCCACCAATTTGGCCTGGTACATGGCCTGGTCAGCCTGACGCAGCATTTGGTCGCCACCAACCTCTTCGGCTTGTGGGTAAAAAGTAACCCCCAGGCTGGCGGTTACTTGCAGTTGTTGATGCTCAAATTCCAAGGGAAGGGCTGCGGCATCCAGCAAACGCTGCAACAGCATGTGGCAACTACTGGTGTCATTCAGGTTGTTGAGCACCGCCACAAACTCGTCGCCCCCCAGGCGGGCCAGACTGTCGCCAGGGCGCAGCGCCTGCTGCATTTGGTGCGCCACTGCAATCAACAGCTTGTCACCCACATCGTGACCATACTGGTCGTTGATGCGTTTGAAACCATCCAGATCAATATAGACCACCGCCAAACGCCCGCCACTTTGGCGCGCCTTCTCGATGGCTTGCTGGAGTTGATCGGCTTTGAGTTGGCGTTTGGGCAGACCGGTCAAGTCATCGTAATGGGCCAGGTATTCCAGCCGCTGCTGCGCTGATTTGAGTTGGCTGATGTCGCTGAGCACCAGACGCAGCACCGGTGTGCCGTTGTCCGAGGCATGGTTGGCCTGGAGTTGCACCCACAAAAGACGGCCATCAGGGCACATCAGTTGCACCTCACACGTGCGGTTGCTGTCACCCTCAAGCAGCGGTTGTTGCAGCAGGTAAAAGGCCTGCTGATATTGCGCCGTCACATAACTGTGCAAAAAATGCTCCACCAAGGCACTCCGATGCACCCCGAGCATGGTGGCCACCGTCAGGTTAGCCTCCAGAATTCGACCACTCCCAGCCAGCGTGACATAACCTACCGGGGCCAGGTCATACAGGTCAAAGTAACGTGCGCGGGTGTGCTCCAGCGTCTCATGGGCCTGGCGCAACTCGTCGTTTTGCATCTCCAGCTCAATTTGGTGCACCTGCAGCTCATGCAGTAGTTTTTGAGCAGCTTGGGGCAAGGGCTCCCCGTCCTCCTGCGGCTGGAGCTTATAGGTGCGGTTGAACTCGATTTGGGCACGCTGGCGTAGCACGTTGGTGGACACAGGTGGCCGCAGGCTGGGCAGGGTCTCGTGCGTCTGGGGTTGTCTGATGGTACTCATGGAGGTTGGGTCACAGCAGGTTCTGTGTTGACATTGCACTCACGCTCGGTCGTCGCAATCGCATACACCTGACCCTGCTCATTCAGCAATGCTGTCGCCGTGAGTGAGATGTCCAGCACCCGGCCGTCCTTGGTCAGCCGCTGGGTCTGAAAAGGGGCCAGCGTGTGCGCCAGGCCAAGTTGCTGCACCTGGGCCAAGGCGTTGTTTTGTAATTTGGGAGGAATCCGCATGCGCACATTCATCTGCAGTGCTTCAGCCTCGGTCCAGCCGTACAGATGCTCGGCACCGGGGTTCCAGGCAATGGTGCGGCCGTCGAGTTCCTGCACCGTGATGGCATCGTGGGCATCACGCACCACCACCGCCAGACGCAGCAGGGCATTGGCTTTTTTGAGCGCCTCGCGCGTGCGCTTGACTTCAGTGTTTTCCACAAAGGTGATCACCGCGCCCTCAATCACATTGTCCAGCGTGCGGTAGGGCAAGATACGCAGGGTGTAGCTCTTGTCCTCATGAGTTTGTACATCTACCTCTTTGGGAATCAGGGTTTTCAACACGGCTTGTACATCGGCCACCAGGCTGGTGTAACCCACCAGGTTGCTGACAATATGTGCCATCGGGCGACCGATGTCGCTCAAAATCAGATTGATGATCTGGCTGGCGGCCGGGGTAAAGCGCAGGATGCGTAATTGGTGGTCGACAAACACGGTACCAATGCCGGTGCCAGCCAGCAGGTTGTTCATGTCGTTGTTGGCGCGTGACAAATCATGCACTTTGGTTTGCAGCTCGGTGTTGACGGTACTCAGCTCCTCGTTGATCGACTGCATTTCTTCTTTGGAAGTCTCCAGCTCTTCGTTGGTGCTTTGCAGCTCTTCGTTGACCGACTGCATTTCCTCGTTGCTGGACTTGAGTTCTTCGTTGGTGGTTTCCAGCTCTTCATTGGCCGCGTGCAGGTATTCTTCTTTGGCTTGTAACTCTTCATTAAGTTCGGCAATCTGGTCACTGACTTCCGGTGTCCATTTATCTGCACGGGTGGGCAGTGCAGGCGCGAGCAAAGTGGCTGAGGATGGACTGGCCGTGTCTGGCGCAGGCTCCAGCATCACCAGATACAGCGGTGACTCCAGCGCGGCGGCAGGGCCACCCAACACCGGGCACACACTCAGGTTCACCAGGGTGTGGTGGCCATTGGTTTTGACACGCACATGGGTTACGGCCATGGTGTCCCGGCTGCTGGCAGCTTTGTGCAAAGCCACCGTCAAATCACGGCGCAAGCCTTCACGGGCCATTTTCAGAATGTTGTTGATACCCGCCTCACCCGGCGCAGGTTCCAGGTACATGCCGGTACGCCCATGCAGGTAAAGGATGTCACCGTTGCCGTTGACCAGTGCCGCCGTAGGCGAGAGCTGCTGCAGCAGGGTTTGCTCGGTCAACTCACGTAATGACAGCTTGGGTGCCAGCGCGGTTTTGCCCACCATCTCGGGCTGGTTCAGATCACGCTCCATCAGGGGCGGTAAAAACCGGCCCAGCGCAGCTCGCTGGGCACCCTGAAAATCTTCTTTGCGCTGGTAAATCTTGGCCTTGCGTTCCAGCACGGTAAACAAGTCACCCCGTTCACCCGCGGTCTCGGAGGTTCCCAAAAACAACACCCCGCCGGGTTGCAGGGCATAGTGAAACAGCGCGATCAGCTTCTTCTGCAACTCGGCACCCAGGTAAATCATCAGGTTGCGGCAGCTGATCAGGTCAAGCTTGGAAAACGGCGGGTCTTTGATGACATCCTGCTCGGAGAACACCAGCAGGTCGCGAATCCCTTTGTGTACCCGGTAGGCGCTGCCATCGGGCTCCTGGATGAAAAAACGCGCCAGGCGTTCAGGTGTCATGTTGTCCGCAATGCTGGCCGGGTACACCCCGGCACGCGCCACCGCAATGGCCCGGGCATCAATGTCGGTGGCAAACACCTGCACTTTGTAGCTGGCCTTGAGGTTTTCCAACTGCTCTTGCAGCAAGATCGCCAGGGAATACGCCTCTTCACCGGTAGAGCATCCTGTGCACCACACCCGCACCGCGCTGCCACTGGGTTTGCCCGCAAACAGCTTCGGGATCACCTGCGCCTGCAACACGGCAAAGGCCTCGGGGTCGCGGAAAAAATGGGTCACACCAATCAGCAAATCGTTGAACAGTGCTTGTACCTCCAGCGGGGTTTGCTGCAGGTATTTGACATAGTCCTCCATGGAGGCAATCTGGTGCACCGCCATACGCCGCTCAATACGCCGGCAAATGGTGCTGGGCTTGTATTGCGAAAAATCGTGCCCGGTCTGGCTGCGCAGCAATACAAAAATCTTCTTCAGCGCGTTTTCACTCTGGGGTGAGACCCTGCTGGCCGGGTGGAGCGGGTGATTCAGCGCGCGCGACACATAAGCCATGAGCTGGGTGGCCATTTCCGCCGGGGGCAACTCATAGTCCACCAAACCGGTGGCCAAGGCACTTTGCGGCATACCGTCAAATTCACTGGAGGCCGGGTTTTGCACCATCACCATACCGCCCTCGGCCTTGATGGCGCGTACCCCCAGCGTGCCGTCACTGCCGGTGCCCGAAAGCACAACACCAATGGCCCGCTCATGCAGGTCAGCCGCCAGCGAACGAAACAAAAAGTCAATCGGCAAGCGGTGGCCCCGCGGGGCGGCGGGCTCCAGCAGCTGTAGCGCGCCATTTAAAAATGCCATGTCGCGGTTGGGCGGAATGATGTAGGCGCAGTTGACTTGCACTGGCATGCCGTCTGTCACCTCCAGCACCTGCATACGGGTGCGCCGGGCAATCAGCTCGGTGAGCAGGCTTTTGTGATCGGGGTCAAGGTGCTGCACCAGCACAAAGGCCATGTTGGGATCGGTGTCGGCAGGCATGCCCGAAAAAAAGGCTTCGATGGCGGCCAGCCCGCCAGCCGAGGCACCTATACCCACAATCGGAAACGTGCGGCGCTCAGCAGCCGCTGGCGGCTGCGTCGTGACAGGCAGAGCCGCTGGCTGCACCAGGCTCGGCGTGTGCTTTGTGGGCATGCTAAATACTCCTTAATTTATAGCTACTTACGCAATAAGGACAAGCACTGTAGCCCTATTTAGCTCAAACAAAATACCAGCTTCATACGGATGTCGTGGCCGGGGTTGGAACATCAAAACACACCCCCTGGCTGTCATCGGCTTTGGCTTGGTACATGGCCTGATCGGCTTTTTTCAACAAGTTGTTGATGCTCTCAGTATCCCCCATAAAAATCACCACCCCAATGCTTAATGAGGTGTGATAGGCCTGCCCGTTCAGGCGGTAGGTTTGGCGCAGTGTTTTGTGCATTTTGCGAGCCATCGCCTGGGCTTGCTTGCTCGCCAGGGCAACGCGCGTGCTTAAGGCGTTCATCAGTACCACGAACTCGTCCCCGCCCAAACGCGCCACGGTGTCACCAGATCGGGCGCTGCCAAGCAGCCGTTGGCTGACCTGTAGCAACAAGGCATCACCGGCATCGTGACCGAGCGTGTCGTTGAGCTGCTTGAAATGGTCAATGTCCAGAAACATCAAGGCGCAGTGTCGGTGCGTGCGTGACGAGCTGAGTTGCGCTTGTCGCAAACGATCCAGCAGCAAGCGGCGGTTGGGCAACTGGGTCAAAGGGTCATGCAGGGCCAAGGCTTTGAGTGCCAGATTACTTTGCGCCAGTTGGGTGTACAGCAGACGCACTTCCAGCATGTTGTGGATGCGGGCCTTGAGCTCCACCATGTCAAACGGTTTGGCAATGAAATCTTTGGCCCCCGAGGCCAGTGCCCGCAGCTTGTGGCCGGGTTGTACCGTGATGGCCAGCACCGGAACATAGCCCTGATCTTCTGTCTGCTGCAAGTCAGCCAGGACCTGAAAACCGTCCATGCCCGGCATCTGCAAGTCCAGCAAGATCAGGTCAAAGTGCTGGTTGCGGTGTAATTCACACACGGCATACGGGTCACGCGTGCTGCTCAGATTGGTATAACCCACCTGGCGCAGCAACTGCTCCAGCAGCAGCACATTGGCTGGCTGGTCATCCACGATCAGGATGTGTGCAGCCAGAACCGCGGCTTCACTGAGCATCACGCTTCCACCTTGCCAAGCGCCGTGTCCGAACGGGTTTTGGCCAGCAACAGGCCTTGATCAAGCGCCGCCATGAATTCACTGACCCGGATGGGTTTGGTCAGGTAGCGCACAAAGCCTGCGGCCAGACCTTTTTCAATGTCACGTGGCATGGCGTTGGCACTCAGCGCCAGCACCGGAATATGGCGCGTGGTCGGGTCGTCGCGCAAAATTTGCAGGGCCTGCATGCCGCTGATACCAGGCAGATTGATGTCCATCAGAATCACATCCGGCTGGTGGGCCCGGGCCATGGCAATGCCACGCATGGTATCCTGGGCCCCGAGCAGGCGCAATTCAGGGCGGCGGGCAATCAGCTGCTCCACCAGCTCCATGTTGGCCCGGTTGTCTTCCACATACAGCAGCGTGCGCACCACCGTGCCGGCCTGTGCCAGCAAGGGCTCGGTCCCCAGCGGGGCATGGGCCTCTGGCAACCATTGCGGGGCATCCATCGCGTCCAGTTCAAACCAGAACGCACTGCCTGCGCCTACGGTGCTTTGCACGCCAATTTCACCACCCATCAACTCCACCAGGCGGCGGCTCACCACCAGGCCAATGCCGGTGCCTTCTTCCGCCCCACTCTCTTGGCCCAGACGGTTGAATGACTGGAACAACTGGGCTATTTTTTGCGGGGTCAAGCCCAGCCCGGTGTCGGTGACGCTGATGCGCAAGCGACCTGAAGGCTGGCGCACATAGCTCACTTCGGCCTTACCGCCGGGTTGGTTGTATTTGATGGCGTTGGAGAGCAGGTTGATCAGCACTTGCTTGAGCCGGGTGCGGTCGGCGTTGACAAAGCAGTCTGCATCCACCGGCGCAAACTTCAGGGCAATGCCTTTTTGCTCGGCTTGTGGGGCGATCATGGCCTGGCAGTCTTGCAACACGTCGTGCAGCGAGGTGGGTTCCAGCGACAGCGACAAGCGGCCAGACTCGATCAGCGCCAGATCCAGAATTTCATTGATCAGCTCCAGCAAATACCAACCAGCCTTGAGGATTTGGCCCACACTGGCCAACTGGGCCGGTGTGGGTGGGGGAACACCCGACTCCAGCAGCTGGCCAAAGCCCAGAATGGCATTCAGCGGGGAGCGCAGCTCATGGCTCATGCTCGACAAAAATTCTGACTTGGCCATGCTGGCCGTCTCGGCCACCTGGCGCGCGCCCTCCAACTCGATGTTTTTGTTTTGCAGCACCTGCTCCAGGCGGGTGCGCTCGGCCTCGATCTGCTTGCGGGCGGTGTTGTCGGTGCCAATCAACAGGTAGCCAATGATGGCGTTAGCCTCGTCACGCAAGGCCGTCACCGACACCACGGCCGGCAAGCGGCTGCCGTCTTTGCGGATGTAGGTCAGCTCGTAAATGTCTTCAATGCCACGTGCTGCCTTGAACACCAGCGCCTCAAAACCGGGGGTGATTTCGGTGGCCAGCTCCATACTCAGGGCACGCGCCCGCTCAATGACCTCTTGCGGGTCTGAAATATCGGCCGGGGTGCGGATGTTCATAACCTCGGTGGCGGCATAACCCAGCATACGCTCGGCCCCCACGTTAAAAATCTGGATCACGCCTTTGGCATCGGTGGCAATGCTGGAGAAATTGGCGCTGTTGAAAATGGCACTTTGCAAGGCCCCGGCCTCACGCAAGGCTTCCTGGGCCTGCTTGCGGGCACTGATGTCACGCAGAATGCCAGTGAAGTAATGCTGGCCACGCAGCGTCATCTCACTCACCGCAATCTCCAGCTCAAACGCCTGGCCATTCTTGCGCCGCCCCCTCACCTCACGGCCCACCCCCATGGCTCGGGCCTCATCACTCACGCCGAAATAAGCCAGCGACACGTTGCGCTGATCCTGGTCAAGCTCCGGGATCAGTTGGCTCAGGGGCTTACCCACCAGGTCTGCGGCGCTGTAACCAAACATGGCTTCAATGGCCGGGTTCACCGAGTCGATGATGCCGCCCTGGGCGTGAATGGTGACGATGCCATCCACCACGGTGTTCAGAATGGTTTGCACCAGGGCCGCGCTGTCGCGCAGTGTTTGCTGCACCACATATTCTTCGGTGACGTTGCGAAACACCAGCACCGCCCCGGCCACCAGGCCTGCCGCGTCACGAATCGGGGCACAGCTGTCGGCAATGTCGAACTCCCGGGCATCACGGGCTAGCAGCACGGTGTGGTTGGCCAGGCCCTGCACCGTGCCATGCGCCAGCGTCTGCGCCACCGGAATCGTGGCGGGCTTGCGGCTATCTTTGTTGACAATTTTGAAAACCTCGTCAATCGAGCGGCCCAAAGCCTCGGCCTGTGTCCAGCCCGTCAGCTCTTGCGCCACCGGGTTGAGCAGGGTCACGCAGGCGGCAGCGTCGGTGGCAATCACCGCATCACCAATCGAGTTGAGCGTGACGGTGAGCTTTTCTTCACTCACCCGCAACATCTGGTTGGTGTGTTGCAGTTGCAGGTTGATGGCTTCCCGGTCTTGCAGTGAGTGCTGGGTTTCAAGGTGCACCCTGTGGTGGAGGTGCTGATGCGGGCCCCGGTACAGCTGCCAGAGCACCCACATCGTGGCCAGCATGGCCAGCAGGCTCACGCCCACCATGACATTGAACAGGCGCTGCATGGCCACATCGTCCAGCCCCCCCATACCTTGCCTGAAAGCATGTATGCCGAGTTCAACCTGGCTGAATGACCAAAACAAAGCCCCCAGAGCACAACTGACCAGTACGACCAGGGCAGCCATCCACATCTGGGGCTTGTGCAAGGTTTTTTTGTCGGGGATAGGAGTCATGAACACGCTCGGTTTCTTGAAAAGTGAATCAGACCGAACGGAAATGCCGAAGGTTGAACTGACGCGCTCTTCTTATACGCCTATTCTTGGCATGAATGAGTTGGGTATCTGTACGTTGGCGCACAGAGTCAATCCCAACATCCACCAACAATGACTGTTCGCCCGTGCTGATTCAAACCACATCCGCACGATTTGACCCTTTATTGATTTGGAGAACATCCTCATGAAAACGACACAACAACTTTCCACCTTCCCCGCCCTGGTGCTGCTGGCGGCCTTGAGCCTGGGTGGCTGTGCAGGCATGACCGCGCAGGAAAAAGGCACCGCCACCGGCGCTGCCATTGGCGGCGTGGCAGGTAATGTGATGGGCGGTGGCCTGCTGGGCACCGCCGCAGGTGCCGCTGTAGGTGGTGTGATTGGCCACGAAGTGACCAAGCAAAAGTAAGCCTGCGTCCATCACACGCATGGATCACTGCGCACACGATCCGCAGTGATCCATGCGTGAACACAGTTACCCGAGCCCTCCATCCACAAGGTCACCCATGAAATTCCTGCACAAACTTATCCAGCTGATGGCTTTCGCAGCCCTCTTGCTGCCCCTGACCTTTGGGTCAGGCCCGTTACAGGCCCAAACGTACAACGCCGCACAAACACCGCCCCGTATTGACGGTTTTTATGTCGATGAAGTCAAACGACTCAGCCCCGGTGTGGAACTGAATTTTGAGATGGACGGCACACCCGCGGCCCAAGCCACGCTGCGCATTGCCGGTGCGGTCCGCAATTTGACCCTGACAGAAGTTGAAAGTGGCCACTACACAGGCACCTACACCATCAGCAGCCGCGACAAGATTGCCGCAGGCAGCGCGGTCACGGCCAACTTGCGCCTTGGCAACCAGGTGACCAGCGTGCTGCTGAACGAATCCCTGCAAATGGGTGTTGGGGTACATCAAACCAAGGTGGCACCAGGGCCACAACCCCAAATTGAGCATTTCAATGTGGACCCGGCGGCCACGCTGGTGGGGGGCAGCGAGCTGTATTTTTCGGTCTTTGGCACGCCGGGAGCCCAGGTGGATCTGACCATTGCCGGAGTCCGGGGCAAGGTGTTCTTGCCGGAGGTGAAAAGCGGCGAATATGCCAACACCTACACCCTGAAGAACCGGGATCACGTCACACGCAACAGCGTCGTCACCGCCAACATGCGTCTGGGTGAGCGGGTCAGCAGCGCCACATTGGGCAAACCCTTGCAAAGTGACAGTGCACCGGCGGCACTGCAAGTCAACCGGGTCTGCGCCACCTGTGGCGTGGTGGAATCGGTGAACCTAGTGGATGTCAAAGGTGAAGGCAGTTACCTGGGCACCATCGGTGGTGGTGTGGTGGGAGCCATTTTGGGCAACCAGATTGGGCAAGGCACGGGCCGCACCGTGGCACAAATTGCCGGTGCCGTGGGTGGAGCTTATGCCGGGCGTGCACTGGAAGCCAAGTCACGCAGTACCCAGCACTTTGAAGTGGTGGTGCGTTTGCACAATGGCAGCGCCCAAACCGTGAGTTTTGCCACCGATCCCGGCTTCAAAGTGGGTGACAAAGTCAAGGTCAACGCGGGTGTGATTACCCGTACACCTTGAAAAAAACTCGGCGTACACCATGAAACCGGGGCACCGCAAAGCAGGCTGGACCAATGCGGTGCCTTGCCTGCTGACGGCAGGTGCCATGTGGCTGGCGGGCAATACCTGGGCCGCCGTCGATGACTCGGCTGGCCTGGCGCTGCTGGCGCAGCACACCCAACTGGCCGGGCAACTTCAGCACAACCCATTTGGCCGTCCACTGGTACTGTTTTCATCAGAGGGGGCAAGTGGCCTGACAGGCGACATTTATGCCGTGATGGCCTACCCGTTAAGCACCGTCAGCAGCAGCCTCAAGTCGGCCGACAAATGGTGTGAGGTGATGATTCTGCACATCAACACCAAGTACTGCCACGCCACGGACGGGCCGCAAGGCAACACCTTGCGCGTTCACATAGGCAAAAAAACGCCGCAAAACCTGGCCGCTGCCACGCGGATGGATTTCCAGTACAGCGAAGTGGCCGCCAGCGCCAACTATTTTGCGGTTGCACTCAGCGCCGAAGACGGGCCCTTGGGCACCAGCGATTACCGGATAGGCTTACAAGCCGTGGCTTTGCCTGGCAACAAGACGTTTTTGCATCTGGGTTATTCCTACGGCATGGGTTTTGCGGGGCGCATGGCCATGCAGACTTATCTGGCCACGATAGGGGCGGATAAAGTGGGGTTTACCCAAATACGCAAGCGGCGTGACGGCCAATTCCAGTGGGTGGATGGCGTGCTGGGCGTGGTGGAGCGTAATGCCATGCGCTATTTTCTGGCCATTGACAGCGTCCTGGCGGCACAAAGCCTGCCACCTGCGCAGCAGTTTGAGGCACGTTTGCAAGGCTGGTTCACCGCAGTGGAGCGCTACCCGCGCCAGCTGCATGAAATGGATCGCCCAGCCTACCTTGAGATGAAACGTGCCGAGCACACACGTCAGCAAACGCTGCTCTGAAACAACCCAAACACTGTGATGCCACTGGATTTAACGCTGTATTGGGCATTGCTCAAACAAGTCACCACAGCCTGGCTGGACGACTATGTGCCCAGCATGGGTGCAGCATTGGCCTACTACACCTTGTTTTCCATGGCCCCCTTGCTGCTGATCGTGATCTCGGTGGCCGGGCTGGTGTTTGGCCAGGATGCGGCGCGTGGCGAGATTGAATGGCAGTTGCGCACGCTGATGGGGGCGTCAGGGGCCAGTGCGGTGCAGGCCTTGCTGGTCAGTGTGGACCAACCTGCCAAAGGCGCAGCCGCCACACTGCTGGGGCTGTTGTTGCTGCTGGTAGGTGCCACCACCGTGTTTGGTGAATTACAAGACGCGCTGGACCGTATTTGGCGCGCCCCCATACGCCATACCAGCAATGGCTGGGTCAACCTGCTGCGCACCCGGCTGCTGTCATTTGGCATGATTCTGGCCATCGGCTTTTTGCTGATGGTGTCGCTGGTATTAAGTGCCGTACTGGCCACCATGGGCCGCTGGTGGAGCCCTTTTTTTGGCGGTTGGCTGATGGTGGCCGGCATCGTGAACGGCATTACCGGCTTCTTTTTGGTGGCCGCCGTGTTTGCACTGATCTACAAAGTGATGCCACGCGCGCATGTGCAGTGGCGCGATGTCTGGGTCGGTGCGGTGTTTACCGCCCTGCTCTTCACACTGGGCAAAACCCTGATTGGTGCCTACATTGGCCACAGTGGCATTGTTTCGGGCTTTGGCGCTGCGGGCTCACTGGTGGTGGTGTTGCTGTGGGTGTATTACTCCGCACAGATTTTCCTGATCGGAGCCGAATTCACCTGGGTGTATGCGAATGTGCTGGGGTCGAGAAAACCACCTGCCGTCTAACGCTTATTCATCAAGCGCTAGAAGCTATCTATTTTGTAGCGCTTGGTGCACTTTTCCAGATCCTGATGCAGGGCTCGACATAGCGGTTTTCTGAAAGATGGAGGCCTTTGCCCCGTTATGATCCGGTGCCACCAACGGTGGATACACGATCAACCCTCATCGCCCCCCCCATGCAGGTGCCAAGATAGCTTATGGACGTTGTCACATCACTCACCTCGACACTCATCTTCGTGGTGTCAATTGCCTTGGTAATCTTCAGCTTCAAGTGGGATGTCAGAAGATTTTCAAGGCACAGGCGTGCGCAAAAGCCTGAGTTAGCGCCCCCTGAATCAGCGGTGTCCCGCAGAGATGCAGGGGTGGTTCCCGTGCTCCCTGCCTCCGTCACACCCACGCACTCGCTGGAGGGATTCCTCTGCCAATACACACCGGCAGAGAACGATCTTCACATCTACTCCAGATTGGCCATTTTTGGGCCAAGCATCCACCCCATCACGGTTCACAACGGCGGGCAACTCATGTTGTTTGGCACTTGCGCTGCGTCCATCACGGTCCGGTCAGGGGGCATGGCTATGGTGTACGGCTTGGTCACTGGCGAGCTCGTGAACGAAGGCGGCGACATGCATGTGTATGGAACGGTTATTGGGAAAATTCACAAGAACGGTGGCAGCACAAGCATTCACCCCGTTGCCCGCGTTTCACCCGGGTGCTCATGAGGGAAACTTGCAAACCCGTATCACCAGCAACGCAGGCGGCTCAGTTCAATCACTACCCATCAGGCGTGGCCCGGCAATACACTGGCGGCCACTATCCCAAGCACCCAACACCGGAGGCATCATGAACCCAACCACATGGATGATGGTCATCACATTCACCTTGTGTCTCACCACGGGCTGCTCTTCCGAGCAGCTTTATGCGGCAGGCCGCAATGCTCAACGCACAGAATGTTTGAAACAACCCGACCAGGAACGGCAAAGTCGCTGCTTCAAGGATGCCGGTATTTCCTACGACCAATACAAGCGCGCAACAGAGTCGGCAACCCAATGAGTTCCGGCCCATACCAGGCTTGAGTTTTATATGAAAAATTAACTTCTAGCGCTTGTCAATAAAGCGCTAGAAGCTATTTATTTTGTAGCGTCTGGACAACATCAGAGTCTGATGCCGGGCTTCAACATGCTCAGCCCGAACCATCTTGGGGACTGAGCTTGTGGAATCTGCTCGGCTTAAACCTGCGACTTGAAATAGTGAAACGAATGGGTAAAGGCATCTCGCACCTTGTCCATCTCGGTCACCATGTTGTCCCAGGTGTCTTCGCTGGCGAGTTTGATTTCTTCAAACTTGGTCAGCGCCAGCTTGGATTGATGGCGCAGCTTGCGCATTTCTTCAAAGTAGGCATTCCGTGCATCACCTTTGGCCTCCTGGGCTTTGACTTCGATTTTGTGCAAGTTGGCATTGAGCTCATCAAGCTGCGTTTTCATGGCTTCAATGTAAGCATTGTGGGGGGTGGTCATGGGGATAACTCCTTGAATGAAGAAATGGGTGTGAACAAACGGTGGCTCTGGTTTAGCGGGCCATCAGCTTGCCGCTGTCGTCCGACAGGATGATTTCGACGCGGCGATTCAGCTGGCGGTGGGCAACGGTGTCGTTGGCGGCCACCGGGTAAGACTCGCCATAACCACGCATGGCGATGCGCTCAGGGGCTACCCCCAGGTCTAGCAGCGCACTGCGCACCGCGTTGCCGCGGCGTTCAGACAAGGCCTGGTTGTGCGCGGCGGCACCAGTGCTGTCGGCAAAGCCTTCCACCAGCACATTGCGGCTGGGGTTTTGCTGCAGCACCGTGGCCAGCTTTTCAGCCATGCGGATGCCATCCGCATTCAGGCGAGCCAGATCCGTGCCAAACAACACATCCCCGAGGGTGATGACGATGCCGCGCTCGGTCTTTTGGGCCGCCAGATCGGTCAACTGGGCTTGTAATTGCGCGGCGCGGGCATTGGCTTCCTGCGCCTGGCGCTGGGCGATGGCGGCATCCACCTGGGCGATCTCGGTTCCACGCTGTGCCTGGGCCGCCGCACCTTGGGCCAGCAATGCGGCTTGTTTGGACTGGTCAGCGCTGAGGTTGGCAGCATTGGCTTCGTTGGTGCGCTGGTCCAGCCGGATTTGATCGCGTGCTTTGCCCGCATTGGCCACTTCTGCTTCAGCCGCTTTTTGTTTGGCGACTTCTTGCGTCAGGGCAATTTTTTGCTTGGCCAGGTAAGCCAGCTTGTCGATGTTGTCGACACTGCCGTTGTGGTTGGCCACAGTGTTGGCCTGCTCCAGGGCATCACCGGCTTGCTTCAGCTCCATGGGGGCGTAACGTGCCACCGTGGGATCGTTCTGGGCCTGTTGATAGTCACTGCGGGTTTGATCCAGCAAGGTGGTGGTGTTGGGAATGGAGCCGCAGGCACTGATGAGGGCGGCTATGGCCAGCAGAACGGGGGTGGTGTAAATGTGTTTCATCATGGTCAATCTTGAAGTGGGAAGAAAGGTGGGGCGGGTTACTGCATGTTGCGGTCAAGTTCTTCGCGCAACACCCGGATGTCGTCTTGCAGGGCATCTGCGGCAGCCTGCGCCTTGGCAGAATTGGCTTTGCTTTGTGCCAGCTTGGCATCGGCTTGTGCCTGGGCTGCCAGGTCGATGGCCAACTTGTAATCTTTGCTGGCCATGGCTTTGTTGGCCAGTGCCAGCTTGCTGCGAGCCCCGGCCATTTCAGCTGGTGCAAACTCGGCGCCATCGGCACCGGCAGCGTTGTCTACCGCGGCCTTGGACACGGCCACATCCGCCGTTGCAGGTGTTTTTAAACTGCTGCAGCCAGCAGTCAGTACCAGGGTGACCACACACAGGGCCAGGGCCCAGGGTTTTGAACAAGTCGTCATCATTTATCTCCAGTGAGCTCAATATCAAACGTGAAATTACTTTTGATGTCTTCGGTTATAGGGGGCAGCGCCCTGTGGGTCTGTGTGCTGCTGCACACAAATGTCCGGGTTCACATCCAGGCGCTACGCGGTTGGAGCGTGCGGCGCCAGGGCCTCACTCAAGGTGGCCCTGCGTTTTGACATGGATGTGCCACACGGCCATGAACATGGCGGCAATCACCGGCCCAAGCACAAAGCCATTGATGCCAAATACCGCCATGCCGCCCAGGGTGGTGATCATCACGATGTAGTCCGGCATGCGGATGTCTTTGCCCACCAGAATGGGGCGCAGCAGGTTGTCCACCAAGCCAATCACCAGCAGGCCATAGGCGGTGAGTGCCAGGCTTTTACCCAGCTCGCCAGCCAGCAAAAAATACAGCGCCACCGGCACCCACACCAGGCCAGCGCCAATGGCGGGTAACAATGACAGAAAGCCCATCAGCACCGCCCAAAGTAATGCGCCGCTGACCCCCAACACCCAGAACGCCAGGCCACCCAAGGCCCCCTGGATGGCCGCCACCAGCAGGTTGCCTTTGACGGTGGCACGAATCACGGTGGTGAATTTCTCCAGCAGCGCCTTTTTGTGTTCCGGGGCCAGCGGCACGGCCTGCCACAACGCATGCACCACGGCATTGCCATCACGAATCAGGAAAAAAGCCAGATACAGCGTGATGAACACACTGGCCACAAATTCAAACGTGTTTTGCCCGATGCTGAAGGTTTGGGTGGCAATAAATTGGGTGCCCTGGGTGAGCGCAGCCGTCAAACGGCGTTGCAAGGTGTCAAAGCTGACCAGGCCAAAACGATCCAGTATGTGGGTGACCCAACTCGGAAGTGCATCAAACAAGCCATGAAAATACTGTGCCGGGTTGAGCTCACCCGACTGCAAGCGCTGGTAAATCCAGGCCGCTTCACGCACCAGGGAAGAGGCTACCAGTGCCAGTGGCAGCACCACAATCACCAGCACCGTCAGCAGCGTGATCAGGGCCGCCACGGTGGGCCGGTGGCTGACGCGGGGCAGCAACCACCGGTAGAGCGGCGTAAACAGCAGCGCAATGATCGACCCCCACATGATGGCCCCGTAAAACGGCAGCAGGATGGCCCCCAGCGCCAGAGCGGCCGCCACCAGCAGTAGCGGAAGCGCCCGGTTTTTCCGTGAGGCGGGTGGAATGGCAGGATGAGGATCAGCCATCATCGTGATCCTGGGGGATGCCCCTCGTGCGGCTGCGGTGTCAGGCGCAGCATCACTTCAGACATCAGCTTGGGCAACACCCCGGCCAATAAAGCCGAAGTGCTGAACCAACGCCATGGGCGCACCCCAACCAGCACCGCGCCAACGACAGCGGCACCCATCACCAACCTGTAGGGATGACGCTGGGCCACAGGCTGCAAAACCGCCGTGGCGGTGTCCGCCAGCAGCAGCCAGGCAACCCGCAAAGGTTGGCCAGTCCACCAGCGCTGAAACAGCTCCAGCAGTATCTGGGCCTCTGGTGTGCTGCTCTTGAGGTCGGCCCGCAGGCGGGCTGCCAAGGTTTCCGAACTCAGGCCAGAACCCGGCTCAGACCGGGCATCGATGAGACGTAGCGCATGGCGCAATTGCTCGCGCGATGCGATCAGCCGCTCATTGGCCGTCAGTTCGGTGCTCATGGCGGGTCCAGAGCGCGAAGCATGGCCAGATCAGCATTGATTTGCCGACTCAAGTTGGAGAACGCCTGCGTCTGATTTTTTTGGCTCGCCAGAACAAAGCCCAGCACGGCGATGGCAAGCGGCAAGAGGGGGGTCACCCAAAGCGCCCAAACCGCATGAATTGGCATCTGGGGCGTGACCGCCCACAACATCACGGCCACCCCACCGAGCACCACGGCGGTGATCAGGCCACACCAGGCCACGGCCTGCCAAACAAGCTGTTTGAGCCATGCACTACGGGCCAGGCCAAAATCTTCCTGGCAAAGTGCTGCATAGGCCTGCGCATGGTCCACCAACAATTGTGGCCGGGTAGCCAACAAGACAAGCAGGGGGTGCATAAGGAGCTAGCAGCGGTGCATCAACTGCGGTGACGGCTGTGGCTGAACAGGCTGATCAACGCCATGAGTGCCGCCCCGGTGGCTGCCGCAATCAGCACCGACTTGACCGGGTCATGCTTGATATAGGCCACCGTACATTCCGAGGCATGTTCGGCCTTGAGGCGCAGTTGGTGAGAGGACTCACGCACACTGTCCACACCACGCTGTGCCAACGCGCTGACTTGTTCACCGGTACGCGCTGCCAGCGGCAAGGTTTGCAGCCGCAGGTCGTGGATGGCATCGGTGAGCATTTTCAGCGCGTCATTGGCCACTTGCTCGGTTGATTGGAGGGCTTTGTCAGCGCCTTGTTCGGCCTTCTCAAGCAGGCTGCTGGGGGATGGGTCGGAATTATTAAAGTGCATGGGGAATCCTTCAGGATAGTGAAATGAAACAGGGGAGTTCTACAAAAGCTCAAGGCTTGCCAAAGTTGGCTTTGGCATCAGACAAGCAGTTGTCTTTGGTGGTGGATGCAAAGGCATCACATTTCTCTTTTTCAAGTTTGTATTGCGCTTCACGCTTTTCGGCAGATGCATCACGGCGCACCTCGGCCACTTCGCTGCTGGCCTTGGCTTTGGCGGCACTTGTTTTGTCATTGGCGGTGGCATTCACCACCGAGGTTTTCATTTGCACCTTGGCATCGGCCTTGGCCGCAATCAGGGCCGCCTTGGCCTCTTTGATACAGACATCTTTGGGGTTGCCAGCCAAGTCATCACACGTTTGTTTGGCCACCTCATACACTGCTTCGGCCTGGGCTAAGCGCACCTCATATTGCGATTTGGCACTGTGTTTGTAGCCGTTATACAGCTCTGCCACGGCCACTTTTTCCTTGCCTTTGGCCTGGGCCACACAAATGTCTTTGGCATTGCTGGCCAACGAAGCGCAGGATTTTTTCTCGGCCGAGTAATCGGTTTTGATCTTGGTCTTGCCCGTTTGATAGTCGCTGTACGACATGGTTTGAGCAAAACCGGTGGTGGCGAGCATCCAGCTGGCGGCCAAAGCCAGCAAACTGAACTTGAGGTGATGAACTTGCATGCAGATTCCTTGAAGTGAGAGTGACATCGCCAGCCAATTGGCTGCGAAGGACTCAGGTTAAAAGGAAGTCAAGGCCCGGTCTGTACGCTTGCGCACGTAGCGTGACATGACCGCGGGCCCTCTAAAGAGGACCCAGATCAGCCGTGCAGGACACACCTCAACGCATCCTGCGCGGGTGGCCCAAGCACCCCGAGCCGCACCCAGCCGGGCAAGCCAAATGACGTGGCATCACGCAGCTTGATGCCGTGGTCGGCGCGCAAGGCCTGCCCGTCCAGGGGCTGTGGCGGCTTGGCGCAAAAGAAGTTGGTGTCGCTGGGCTGAACCTGCCAGTCCATGGCTTGCAACAGGTCGATTTGTCTGGCTTTCCAAACACGCAACACCGACACCGCCTCAGCCAGCCATGCTTGCACCTGCGGGCTGACCCACGCCGTCAGCATGGCCACACCGTGTGCCCCGACAGGCCAGGAGGGGGCCAGCTGGTTCAAGGCAGAAACCGTGGCATCAATTTGCCCTTGAACCCTTTCCTGATCTACATAAGGCGCTATCACATATGCAGCGCGCACCCCTGTCAACCCCAACGCTTTGTTGGGGGTAAACAGTTGCCAGACCTGGTCAAGCTGGGTGGCCGTCAGACTGCTGGCACCGCTCAAACGCAGAGGCTCATAAGCCCGGTCAAGCACCACCAGCCGCCCGGCCAGATCCACAGGCCAAGCCACATGCGCCTGGCCCAAGGGGCTGGACGGTTCACAGGCCCAGACCAGATGCGCGGCAGCGGGCCGCTCAGCCTGGGCCAAACCCCAAGCGTGTGCGGCCTGGGCGTAATCACCGTAGGCGTGGGCAGGCCAATGCACGGTGGGCACAGAGGCGGCACCGGCACGACGCGCCACCCAGGCCGTGATGCGAAAGATGAACTCGCTGGCACTGCCCGCCAGCACAATGCGCTCAGCACTCACCGCATGAAATGCGGCCAGACGCGCACGTAAATCAACATAACGGGCATCCGGGTAGTGCCCCGCATCGGCTTGCTGAAGCGCCAGCAAGGCTGGTGGACAAGGGCCGCAGGCGTTGCTGTTGGTCGAGAAATCATGCGTGGGCACCCCCAACGCATCCGTGCCCCCATGTGTGCGTGCAGACATCATGTGTTGCCCAAGCCCATGGATGCTACAAAATACAGAGCTATCAGTGCAATTGGAATAAGCACTAGAAGCATTTTTGAGGCATAAACCAAGGCACGCGCCACATGTTCCGCCTGCGGTTCATGGCCCTCAGCGTTCAGGGTGTAGACCCCTGGCTTGCCGAGTCGAACATTCAATGCCAGTGCCATCGCGGCCATAGGCCAACCGCTGTTGGGCGAAGGTGTCCGTTGGGCCTGCAACCGCAGCGGGTGTAAGGGCACCCCCAAGCACAGCGCCAGCAGCCAGCCGGTCAAGCGTGCAGGCAGCCAGTTCAACACATCGTCAGCACGTGCCGCCCACTTGCCCGCCCATTCCCAGTTCTGGCCTTTGTAGACACCTCGGTAGCCCCACATGGCATCTGCCGTATTGGCAAAGCGGTACAGCGCCACACCGGGCAACCCCCACAGCACAAACCAGAAAATTGGTGCCACCACCGAGTCGTTCAGGTTCTCGGCCAGCGACTCGATGGCGCTCTCCCGCACCTGCGCCTGGCTCAGGGCGGACACGTCGCGGCTCACCAGCCAGCTCAGGCGTTCACGCCCCGCGTCGAGCGACTGGGCCAGAGCCGCCTCGACCGCCTGCACTTCGTTGTGCAGCATGGCCCAGGCCAGCAAAGGTTTGAGCAGCAGTGCCATCAGCAAGACAGACAGCCCGAACCACAATCCTGTCAGGGCGGCCTGCAATACCCAAGCCGCTCCTGAAAAAAGAGCTGCTCCGGCACACCAATAAAGGGCTGCAAGCCAAAATGACTTGAAATCTGTGTGCCCCGCTGGCAGCGTGATGCGCAGCACCCGTTGCCCAGCCCAGTGCAGCCAATACCCCATCCACACCACCGGATGCAGGCGCACCGGCGGTTCGCCGCAGTAACGGTCTATCAGCAATGCCAGGCACAGCGCACATCCGGTGGTGAAGGCTTGCAGCGGGAGGGTTAACAGCTCAGGCATCAGCATCCTGTGTTTTGGTGTGTGCTCTGCGCCCCGCATGGGGCGAAGTGCGCTTGACCGCCTGGTCTGACAAGCACTGCGCCATCAGCCGTGCACCTTCGGCCATGCGCGGGCCGGGGCGCACCAGCACGTCGGACTGCTTGGTGGTGAACACACACAGGTGCTGCTGGCGGATGGCACGCATGCTCTGCCAGCCGGGGCGCTGCCCCATGTTGTCAACGCTGCGCTGGCCGATCATGATCACATCCGGGTTGGCGCGCACGATGTATTCGGGATTGAGTTTGGGAAACGGCCCCAGCTTGGCCGGAATGATGTTTTTCACACCCAGGCGGGTCAAGGTTTCGCCAATAAAAGACCGCTCTCCCGCACCATAAGGGCCGGGGTTGACTTCAAAATAAACCCGCAGAGAGGCCACACCTGGGGGCAACGACTGAGCCGCAGCCTGCGTGCCCGCGTCGATCACCCGCCAGATGCGCGCGGCATCCGGCACCGCCAGCACCTGGCCGATTTTTTCCAGCACACGCTTCACATCGGCATGGGTCTTGGGCTCCAGGGCCAGCACCTTCAGGCCCAGGGCGCGCAGGCGCTCGGCAGCCCGCGAAGAGGTGGCCATCAGCACCACGTCGGGTTGGAGGGCCACGATGGCCTCGATGTTCGGGTCCAGCCCGCCGCCAACCTGAGGCAGCTTTTGGACGCTGGCCGGGTAGTCTGAATAACGGTCAACTCCCACCAGGCGGGCGCATTGGCCGAGTTCACAGACGGTCTCAGTTAATGAGGGCAGCAGGCTGACGATGCGCTGCGGCGGCTGGGTCAGGGTGATGCGGACACCCCGGTCATCTGTCACCTGATAGGCCTGTGCGGCACTGATGCCCAAGGCACACGCGGCCAGCAACCAGCTGAAAACGGGTTTGTTCATACCGTGTCTTTCAGGGTCAGAGGCAAGCCAGCGGCCATCAGCGTGACCCGCTGGCAGGTGGCGGCAACGCCCTGGTTCAGCTGGCCCAGCGCATCCACAAAGGCGCGCACCTCGCGGCCCAGCGGAATCACGCCCAGGCCGATCTCGTTGCCCACCAGTACCAATGGGCCTGGTGCCTTGCTGATCGCTTCCAAAAGATGAGCTATCTGCGCTTTATTCATAAGCGGTGGAGGTTGATTTTTCATATATTTCCCATCCTGGCAATCCGGTACGGCATCGGTTTTTGAATCGGTCAATGTGGCCTCGGGTTCAGGGGTGGCAGGCATCAGCCAGTTGGTCAGCCACAGGGTCAGGCAGTCCAGCACGATCAAGGTGTCGGCACGGCTGTGTGTGCAAATGGCCTGCGCCACCTGCAGGGGCTCTTCAAGCGTGCGCATGCCAGGTACACGCTGGGCGCGGTCGGCCTGGTGGCGGGCAATACGCTGGCACATTTCTTCGTCCCAGGCCTGCGCGGTAGCGATCAGCAGCGCATGGTGCTGGCCGGATTGCGCCAGCCACTGCTGCGCCAAGGCCTCGGCCCGACGCGACTTGCCGCTTTTCTGGCCACCCAGAATCAATTCGCTGCGGGCCAGCGTCATGGCTTCACCTCGCCAGCAAAGCCAAACAGCGCTGCCGTGGCCGCCGGGCTGGATGGAAACCAGGCATGAAAGTAGCTGGCCTGAATCGAACCCAGCCGGTAGAGTGCTTCACCTGCATGGGCGACGGGTTCACAGTCTGGCCGTGCGGTACGTCGGTCCACCTCCAACGTGGTGGTACAGGTCGAATAATGGAAGGTGTGCCCACGCAGCAGCCCCTCTGGCAGCGCCAGTTGTTGCGGCCCCAGGGCAGCCAGACGCTTTTGCATACACACGGCACCGGGCAACAAACCCCATTGGGCCAGCACCTCGCCGTCGAGGGTGAGCAAACTTTCAAACAACACCATCATGCCGCCACACTCGGCCCAGACCGGTTTGTGCTGCGCCACATGTGCCGCCAGGCTGTCACGCAGTGTGGTGTTGGCGGCCAGTTGCGCGGCATGTAATTCGGGGTATCCCCCCGGCAACCAGACCGCATCACAAGGTGGCAAGCGGGCATCGTTCAGGGGAGAGAAGAACACCAGCTCAGCGCCCAGATCACGCAAGCAGTCCAGATTGGCCGCGTAAATGAAGCAAAACGCGGCATCGCGCGCCACCGCAATGGTTTTCCCTTTCAATGACTTCGGCTGTGGCACAGTCACCGGTATCGGGGCGAAGTTCACCTGCCAGCGCTGCAAGTCTTGTACCGTCATCTGCCCCAAGGGAGTCTCCGCCAGGGCATCGGCTGCGGCATCCAGCCGGGCCAGCGCATCACGCACTTCGCTGGCCACCGTCAAGCCGAGATGGCGCTCTGCCAAGACCATGGCCGGGTTGCGCATCAGGGCACCCAGCCACTGCGCGGGTTCGCGTACGCTGGCCTGGAGCATGGCAGCGTGCGATGAACTGGCCACCCGATTGGCCAGCACACCCGCCCACGGCAGCCCCGACTGGTAGTTTTGCAGCCCCCATGCCAACGCCCCAAAAGTGCCAGCCATGGAGCCGGCATCAATCACCACCATCACCGGCAAGTTCAGGCGCTGGGCCAGATCAGCGGCACTGGGCTTTCCGTCAAACAAACCCATCACACCTTCCACCAGAATCAGATCGGCCTCTTGTGCTGCGGCCGCCAGACGGGCGCGGCACTCGGCCTCACCATTGATCCATAAATCCAATTGGTAAACCGGCGCACCACTGGCGAGCTGATGCCAATGCGGGTCTAAAAAGTCAGGCCCACACTTGAAAACCCGGACTTTTCTGCCCTGACGGGTATGCAGCCGGGCCAATGCAGATACCACCGTGGTTTTACCCTGGCCAGAGGCTGGGGCAGCAATCAGAAGTGCGGGGCAAGGAATCGGTTTGGTCATCTTTGAACACTCAAGAGCTTGGGATTACAGAGACCAGGTCAGGGATGCCAACACATTGCGCCCGGGCATGGAATAGCCGTTGGCCAGTACGTACGCGGTGTCGTTCACGTTGTTGAGCCGCACCAATGCGCTCAGGTCTCGGCTGATTTTCCAGTTCACCCCCAGATTGAGCAAGCCGTAGCCGGGCAGCACATCGCGCCCAGTACCGACAAGCTTGGCATCTTCACGGTCACTGGAAAACTTCAGCTCACCCCATAGTTCAGCCAAACCCACCCGATGGTGGGCACTGAGGTTGAGCATGTTTTGCGCAATACGGGCAAAGCGCAGGCCATCGGGCTGGGTATGCGGGTCGGCATAGTCGTAGGTCACAGCGTAGCGGGTGTGGCCTCGCCGGGCCTGCATGTCCAGCGTGAGTCCACGTAATACGGCCAGGTTGTTTTGAACATTGGTCACGGGGTTGATAAAGCCCTGGATTTCGTTGTGGTACAGGGTTGCGGCCATCGACATGGCCCCATGGTGGTACTTCAACCCCATTTCGCTGGCACGATTTTGTTGCGGCAGCAGCGTGGGGGAGCCAAAGCCGGGGTAATACAGCTGATTGAAGCTTGGTGCCTGAAAACTGGTGCCCACGCTGGCAACCGCCCGCCATGCCGCTGTGAATTTGTAGCCCCCCGACAGTGCCCAGTTGCTGTAATGGCCAAACTGTGAATTGTCATCACTGCGCAGCACCGCTAAGGCGTTCCAGCCGGGGCGGTTCAGTGCATAGGAAAGCATGACACCGCTTACATCGCGCTCTTTCACGCTGTAGTTGGTGGTGCTGTCGATGGCTTCGGTGCGATTTTCCAGCAACGCTGTCAGCACATCCGTGCCCAGGTTGATGTCGTTTTGCCAGGTGGTTTGTGTGCGCCGGGTGTTGAACTGGTTACGACCGTTGAACGCCCCATCGGCCAGGCGATAGTATTCATTCACCGATACATCGTCACTGCGGCCCACTATCAGGCTCGACTTCCAGCGCGTTGACCATTGCGCATCCCATTTCAGACTGGCGTGCCGAAGTGTTGCGTGCCGCCAGGCATCAGTGGTCCATTTGGTCAGGCCCAAAGGATTGGGGGTGATCGTGCCATCAAACTGGTAATTCATTTTGCTTTGCAAAACACCGAGCGTCAGTGCCTGCTGTGAAGACAACTGCACACTCAGCTTGGCATCCACACTGTTGACATCAAAGCTGTCCTGGTCGGGGTTGTAACTGCTGGCGGCCGGGTTGGTGGCCACATTGATTCCCGTGGCTTTTTCTTTTGACAATCCCAGGCTATAGCCGATGGCGCCATTTCGCCCACGCACCGATGCCCCAGCCTGAAATTGCCCGTCAGAGCCAGCACCCGTGTTGGCTGACAGCTGCAAGGTATCGACCGGATCACGGGTGAAAATCTGGATCACGCCACCGACCGCATCCGGGCCATAGAGGGCCGATGCAGCACCCCGCAACACTTCCACACGCTCAATCCGATCCAGCGGCAAATTCTCGAATGCCGCACTGCCAGAGGTGGCCGAGCCCACGCGAACACCATCGATCAGGACAAGGGCTTGCGAGCTGGCCGCACCACGCAAGTACACATTGGTACTGGAGCGGTAACTGCCCGTGCTGGACAACTGCACACCCGGTAGCTGGGCCAGTACATCACGCAAGCTGCTTTGCCCAGCCAAGTCCAGCACGGTTCGGTCAATGATGGAGACATCCGCAATCACATCCGTCACGGGTACCGGGACGCGACTGGCAGTCACCACCACCTCGTTCAAGATCACGGGCTGACTTGGTGCCAGTGTCGGGAAAGCGACCATCACGGTCAAGACAGACGTGCGAAAACACGCAGAAATACAACCACGCCGGGAATAAACACAAGTTTTCATTGGGAGAGCCGTAACCATCTAAAACTCTTACCGTCGTCCCCGACAGTACATGAGCGTCACGGTTGCACGTCAAAGGCGTACAACCACCGTATTGGCCGGTATCCGGGCTGGTGAAATCAACCTCCATCGCCTTCCCAAGCGCGTCATTCAAACGCTCAGTGGCCGTGATGGAAGCGCAGTCTTGCGACGCGTTCACTTACCGTTGCGGGGGCAGCGCAGGTTAGGTTTGCTCCGCTGAGCACCCCCCTGCTTCCCGTTGAACTGCGGCATGTGAACCATGCCGCGAGCACCAACACTGTGTATTCTAGCCATGTGGGCCAAAGCAACATCCGTGACATCCACACCCTTGGCGACCATGGCTTGAGAGTTTCCAGCATGACCCCATACCCCGAAAAAATAAAATTCGGCTGTTTTATGGCGGACAAGAAAAAAGCCGTAACGATTACTCGTTACGGCTTTTGACGGTTGCTTTAAAAGTATCAAACTATCAATGCAAAACACATTAACAATCAACTACTTACAACCAAGTTTTGGCGGAGCGGACGGGACTCGAACCCGCGACCCCCGGCGTGACAGGCCGGTATTCTAACCAACTGAACTACCACTCCTGGTAATTAACATTTACTCTTTCGAGCCAAGTTATCTGCTTTTTCAAGCAAACCGTTAACAACTTGCACCTCGTTATCTTTCGATAATCTGGCGACCCCACGGGGATTCGAACCCCGGTACTCACCGTGAAAGGGTGATGTCCTAGGCCTCTAGACGATGGGGTCATAACCTTTGGACTTCCGTCACTTTTAACTTTGGTGGAGATAAGCAGGATCGAACTGCTGACCTCTTGCATGCCATGCAAGCGCTCTCCCAGCTGAGCTATACCCCCTCAAAACACTGCTTACTGGAATCAGTGTTTGTTTCCAAGCCTTGAATTATAGACATGAATTTAGGCTGTTTTCAATCTCGAAATAACTTTTTCTCGATTAAATAGTTCCAACACCGCATCCAATGAGGGGGTGTGTGTATTCCCCACCACCAACACGCGCACAGGCATCGCCAGATGCGGCATTTTCAGACCACACACAGTCAACACTTCCTTGATCACTGCCGCAATACTGGCTTTATCCCAAGTGCAAATCGCCAATTTATCAGCCAACAAGGCAAGCGCCGGTTTGACCGCATCCGTCACATGCTGGGCAATATCAGCGGGCAAAGGCTGAGCCTCTGCATAAAACACGGCCGCCCAATCTGCTAACGCTAAGGTGGTGTCGCAACGGTCTTTAAACAAGGCGCATATACGAGGCAAGCGCTCATCTGTTGCAATGGCGCGTTTTTGCAAGTTTGCTGCAACCAAATTTGCCAGCACGTCATCGGCGGTGATTTTGATGTGTTGGGCATTGACCCATCGCAACTTGGCTTCGTCAAACTGCGCGGCACTCTTGCCCAAGTGATCCAGGTTAAACCATTCAATGAACTGTGACCGACTGAAAATTTCATCGTCACCATGGCTCCAGCCCAGGCGTGCCAAGTAGTTCACCATGGCATCGGGCAGGTAACCTTCGTCCCGGTATTGCGTCACCGGCTTGGCACCGTTGCGCTTGCTCATCTTTTCACCCTGCTCATTGAGCACGGTGGGCAAATGTGCGTAAACCGGCGGCTCTTTGCCCAGAGCCTTGAAAATATTGATTTGACGCGGCGTGTTGTTGACATGGTCATCTCCACGGATCACATGGGTGATGTCCATGTCCATGTCATCCACCACCACGCAGAAGTTGTAGGTGGGCGTGCCGTCAGGACGGGCAATCACCAGGTCATCAAGTTCGTCGTTGCTGATCTCAATGCGGCCTTTGACCTTATCGTCCCACACGACTGAACCACCTTGCGGATTCTTGAAACGCAGCACGGGCTGTACACCTTCAGGAATGGCGGGCAACACCTTGCCGGGCGCAGGCCGCCAAGTGCCGTCGTAGCGCGGCTTTTCTTTGGCAGCAGTCTGACGCTCACGCAGGGCATCCAGTTCCGCCATGCTCATGTAACAGAGGTAGACGTGACCAGAAGCCACCATTTCAGCCAACACCGCCTTGTAGCGATCCATGCGCTGCATTTGATAGAACGGCCCCTCATCGTGATCCAGCCCCAGCCAGGCCATGCCCTCGATGATCACATCGACGGCCGCTTGTGACGAGCGTTCCAGATCAGTGTCCTCAATGCGCAGAATGAAGTCCCCCCCCGTCGAGCGAGCAAATGCCCATGGGTACAAGGCCGAGCGGATATTGCCCAGATGAATAAAACCGGTAGGCGACGGGGCGAAACGGGTACGAGTGCGAAGTGGTGCGTTCATGTCAGAAGGAAAGAAGGCCACGGTCAAGATCGGCCTGAATGTCAGTAATGTGTTCAAGGCCAACGGCCATGCGGATCAGCCCTTGGCTCACACCGGCAAGCTGACGTTGGGCCGGGGTCAAGCGGCCATGCGAGGTACTGGCGGGGTGGGCCAGCAGGGTTTTGGTGTCCCCCAGGTTGGTGCAAAGCGACAAAATGGTCAGCGAATCCAGCACATGGAATGCGCGTTGACGCGCCTGCTCCTCATCCGAGGCCTTCACCTCGAATGACAATACTGCACCTCCGCAATTGGACTGCTGCACCATGGCCAATGCGTGCTGAGGATGACTGGACAAGCCTGGGTAATGCACCCGAGCCACCGACGGGTGGTCTTGCAACCATTGTGCCAGCGCCAAGGCTCGGGCCGACTGCGCCTGCATGCGAATGTCGAGCGTTTCCAGACCTTTGAGAACAACCCAGGCGTTGAATGGTGCCAGTGTCATGCCAGCGCTCTTGAGCACCGGCAAGAATTTTTCGGTGACCAGTTCCTGGCTGGCACACAGTGCACCAGCCATGACACGACCCTGCCCATCCAAATACTTGGTGCCGGAATGCATGACGATGTCTGCTCCAAACGCCATCGGGCGCTGCAACGCAGGTGTAGCAAAGCAGTTGTCGACCGCCAGCAAGGCTCCGGCATGGTGGGCAATGTCGGCCAGCGCACGAATGTCACAGACTTCAGTCAGCGGATTGGTGGGTGTTTCAGCAAAAAACAGCTTGGTATTGGGTTTGACGGCAGCCGTCCAGGCACCGACATCGGTCTGCGGCACAAAGGTCGACTCCACGCCAAATTTGGCCAGATCAGAACCAATCAGCTTGATGGTGGAGCCAAACATCGAATGCGAGCACACCACATGGTCACCCGCTTTCAACAGCCCCATACACATCATGAGAATAGCCGACATACCCGACGCGGTGGAAATAGCCGCAGGAGCCCCTTCAAGAGCCGCCAGGCGTTGCTCGAAGCTGGCCACGGTGGGGTTGCCATAACGACCATAAGTGAAGCCATCCTCGTCACCGGCAAAGCGCCGGGCACTGGCTTCAGCACTGGGCTGCACATAGCCACTGGTCAGGTACAAGGCCTCAGAGTTTTCTCCGTACTGGCTACGTTCGGTGGCCATGCGCACCGCCAACGTATCGCGATGAAGATTGTCAGGAAGATGTTTTGCGGTCATGGTCAATCCTCGTGGTTGGGCAGCGCCAGACGGGAGGTGTCTTCCTGGTTTTCATCCCCCCCTACACGATTCGAATTCAGGCGAACAATGTCCTCCAGCGTGACATCACCGGTCACATACACGCCGTCAAAACACGACGCATCAAAGCCTTTGATGGCCGGATTGAGTGAGCCAATGGCTTTCTTCATGGCATCTACGTCCTGGTAAATCAATGCGTCACAGCCAATCAACTGGCGAATTTCTTCCACCGTCCGGTTGTGGGCAACCAGCTCCTGGGGTGTCGGCATGTCGATGCCGTACACATTCGGAAAACGCACCGGTGGGGCGGCGCTGGCCATGTAAACCTTGCGGGCACCCGCCTCACGCGCCATTTGCACAATTTCTTTGGACGTTGTGCCACGCACGATGGAGTCGTCCACCAACAACACATTGCGCCCTTTGAACTCGCTGGCAATCACGTTGAGCTTTTGGCGCACCGATTTTTTACGCACCGATTGCCCCGGCATGATGAAGGTGCGCCCGACATAACGGTTTTTGACAAAACCTTCACGGTAGGGCAAACCCAGCAATTGCGCCAATTGCGCAGCACTCGGGCGACTCGACTCGGGAATGGGGATTACCACGTCAATCTCATTGGGCGGTACGGTAGAAATGACCCTTTTGGCCAGTGTTTCACCCAGATTCAGACGGGCTTGGTAAACCGAAATATTGTCCAGCACCGAATCCGGGCGGGCCAGGTAAACAAACTCAAAAATGCAGGGATTAAGCACCGGAGCATCGGCACACTGCGCGGCATGAATCTGACCTTGCAGGTCAATAAACACCGCCTCACCCGGATCAATATTGCGCTCAAACTTGTGCAGTGTGCCCTCCAGCGCCACAGACTCGCTGGCCAGCATCCAGGTATCACCCGTGCGCCCCAGACACAGGGGCCGAATACCATGAGGATCGCGAAACGCCAGCACACCATGCCCGGCAATCAAGGCAATTACCGCATAAGAACCCTTGATACGTTTGTGCACCTTGCGCACCGCATCAAACACATCGGCAGGAGTCAATGGCAGACCACGGGTGGTTTCACCAAGCTCATG
Organism: Rhodoferax lithotrophicus; assembly: GCF_019973615.1. Classification (GTDB taxonomy): domain Bacteria; phylum Pseudomonadota; class Gammaproteobacteria; order Burkholderiales; family Burkholderiaceae_C; genus Rhodoferax; species Rhodoferax lithotrophicus. The sequence continues at coordinate 3,049,516 of NZ_AP024238.1, forward strand.
CGCCAACACATTGAGCAAGACTTCTGAGTCACTCTCGGTATTGATATGCCGATGATCGGCATTAAACAGCTCAGCTTTCAAGGCATGCGCATTGGTCAGGTTACCGTTATGCACCAGCACGATGCCAAACGGCGCGTTCACGTAAAAAGGCTGTGCCTCTTCTTCGCTGAAGGCATTACCCGCCGTCGGATAACGCACCTGGCCCAAGCCGCAATTGCCGGGCAAAGAGCGCATATTGCGGGTACGAAACACATCACGCACCATACCCTTGGCCTTGTGCATGAAAAATTTGCGCTCCTGCTGGGTCACGATACCAGCCGCGTCCTGGCCCCGATGCTGCAGCAGCAGCAGGGCATCGTAAATCAACTGGTTCACCGGTGCGTTACTCACAACACCCACAATTCCACACATAAATATCCAATCTTTTCAACGACTTGTTCAAACTGTCACAAACTTTGCAAAATCAGGCGGCAACATGGGCTTGAGGCCTTTGAGCATGACCTCAGCCACCCTGACCCCAATCGACTCCTGCCAAATGGGACTTGACTTCACAGGTGTCATGGCCACCAAAAGTGTGGCGACCAACAACAACAACACACCACGCACCGTGCCAAACATGGCCCCCAGTGCCCGATCAAACGGACTTAATCCGACCGACGACACCAATTTTTTAACCACCACCGCCACCAAACCGCCCAACATCACGGCAGCCACAAAAACCAGCACAAAGCCGGCGGCATAACGCATCACGTCGCTAGACCCACTCATCGGCAAATACTGTGCGGCATCCAGTGCCAACCACTGCGCCAGCACAAAAGCAGCGATCCAGCTCAGTAATGACAACACTTCAAACACCAAGCCACGCCACAGCCCCAACAACAGGGAGGTCAGCAAGACCCCAAAAAATATCCAGTCCAGCGCGGCCATGATCTGGTTTTCAGAGGGTCAGCAATGTAGCTGGCAAATTGAGTTTTTTGACTTTTTCTGCCGATTTTTCAGCATCAGCCTTTTCAGAAAAGGGCCCCACCCGGACCCGAATACGTTTGCCGTCTTTGGTTTCAGCCACATGGGTATAGGTTTTCAGACCTGCACGCTCCAGTTTGAGTCGCACCTCATGGGCACGAGCAGCATCAGCAAAAGCCCCAACCTGAACGACAAAACGACCCGCAGTCACAGCGACCGGTGCAGCAGTCACTGCACCACCCTCCAGCAAGGCCTGGACTTTGGCTGATTCAGTTGATTTGACAACTGCATTGACCACAGGTTTTGGCGTGGGTGTTGGCTCTTTGGTTACGGGTTTGGGCGTGACGGGAGGTTCTTTTGCTACACTTTTTATAGCTATTGGCGCTTTATGTACGGACGCTACAGGTGCATTTTTATCTTCAATTTCGGTGATCACTCCGGCTTCACTGGTCACGGCAACAGATACCGGTTTGGCTGGGCTTGGTTTCACCACTTCAGGCTGAGCGGCCACTGATGCAGCCGCTGCGGGTGGTACCACGGCCTGTACGGGGGTCGAAACAGCAGGCGCAGGCAAAGTCAGCGGCAGCACTTTGCTGCGATCAGGAATATCTATCGGTGTATCAACCGCTATCGGACGCGGCTGTTTGTCAAACAGCAATGGGAATCCAATCACCCCTACCAGAACCAATAAGCTGGCACCGGCCAACCGGTATTTGGCGCGCTGCCGCATAGCCTCAATACTTTGTGGTGGCCTGGGGGCGCTGGTAGCTTCGTCAGCCGCTTTACGGAACTTAAAGAAAGCCATGCGGGGTCAGTTGGTAGATGTCAGAAAAATCAGGAGCCTGGCAGATGTTTGGCTTGCAGACGGGGAATGCCATCTCTGACTACACCGCCTACGGTGTAGAACGAGCCGAAGACAACAATTCTATCAGCGGGGTCTGAGGCCGCAAGGGCGGCTTTCAGGGCGGTATCCGGGTCTGGATGTACGCTGGCTGTGGCATCAGTGCGGGTTTTTTGCCCTTGCCAGACCTGCAACAACTCGGCCGCCGATGCCGCGCGACTGGTCGGCAAATCGGTGAAATACCACTTGTCTATCAGCGGATTCATGCGCCTGATCAGTGCCGCAACATCTTTGTCCGCCATGGCACCAAACACCCCATGGGTGGTCGGAAAAAAGCCCATGGCATCCAGATTAACCGCCAAGGCAGCCACCGCATGCGGGTTGTGGGCCACGTCCAGCACCAGATTGGGCTGACCCGGCACAATTTGAAAACGCCCCGGTAAATCCACAAACACCAGCCCGTTGCGCACCGCTTGAGCCGTCACCGGCAACACCTCGCGCAACGCGGTCAGCGCTGCCAGTACGCCACCCGCATTCACCAGTTGGTTGGCACCGCGCAACGCCGGATACGCCATGCCGCTGTAGCGCCGCCCTCGTCCGGCCCAGCCCCACTGAAGCTTGTCACCCGAAACGTTGAAGTCTTGCCCGACGCGCCACAAATCCGCCCCCACCTCCAGCGCACGATCCAGCACACTCTGCGGTGGCAGCGGGTCACTCACCACCACCGGTTTACCCGTGCGCATGATGCCGGCTTTCTCGTAGCCAATGGCCTCACGGGTTTCACCCAACAATGCCATGTGATCCAGGTCAACGCTGGTGATGATGGCGCAATCAGGCTCAATGATGTTGACCGCGTCCAGACGGCCACCCAGCCCGACCTCCAGAATCACCACATCCAGCTTGGATCTGGCCATCACATCCAGAATGGCCAGTGTCGTGAACTCAAAATAGGTCAGCGTGACTTCTTCAGCATCATTTTGACCTCTAGCGCTTTCCACACGAGCGAAAGCAGCTATCAATTCAGAAGCATCCACAGAATGGCCGCTAAGCCGCAGGCGCTCTTCAAAATGCACCAGGTGAGGAGAGGTGTAGACACCGGTACGGTAACCGGCCTCCATCAGAATGGATTCGAGCATGGCGCAGGTGGAACCTTTGCCATTGGTGCCCGCCACAGTGATCACCGGGCAGGAAAAGCGGATACCCATGCGTTGAGCCACCGTGCGAATGCGCTCAAGGCCCAGGTCAATGGTGATGGGGTGCAGGCGCTCGCAGTGGGCCAGCCAGTCGTCAAGAGTTTGAAAAGAATGTGTCATAGCAGCGCGGATTGTCGCCCACAGCCCCAGCCAACGGTTTCACGGCAGCAGCCATACCCGCGAATTGCCCTTACATCAAGGTGAATTTTTCGGTGGATTCGTTGTAGCGCACCAGGGCGTACCAAAGCAACAGCAGTCCACCCGATACCCAAAGGGTCCAACCCCAACTTGACAACAGCTCTGGCATAAAGGCCTGAAAACCTAAAGCGGTACGATCAAAAGTATCCGTACCGTCTTCGACAATGGCCGTGAGGCCGTATTTCTTGAACAAGGCACTGGCCGTGGAGCCACTCCAGGCGAAAAAGAACATGGCCACCCACAATTTGATATGTCCTTCGCCCATACGCCAGAGCGAACCGGATGCACATCCACCGGCAAACACCATGCCCATGCCAAAAATGAGCCCTCCCACCAAGGAGCCGATCCAGAACGTGGCCGGGATGGCCGCATAGGGATCAATCACCTTTTTCTGGAACAACAGCGCAGCCACAGGCAAACCAATGGCCAGCGCCAAGATAACCGCTTTGCTCATTTCACCCTCACCGGTCACAAAAGGCTCCCGGAAAGCACGCGCGAAACACAGGCGTGATCGGTGCATGATGAAACCAATGGCAAACCCGGCCAACACAATAGGGGCACGGTACACCAGCGGAGCGTTTCCTGAATAAAACCAGAGTGTTGCCAAAACCAACGTTCCCAATGCCACCATCCCGCCCCACCAGGGCAAGGCCATCGTCACACCCTTGGGAAGCTGCCAAACCGCAGGAGCCTGAGTGCCCCACTCGACGTGCTCCAGAGTCCAGAGCAGCATCTTGAAGCCCACCGCTGCGCCCGCCAGCAAACCGACCCACATGGCCCAGCCCGCAGGTGATGCATGCAACACCGGATTAAAAAAACCGCCAGTCGTGCAACCACCCGCCAGTGAGGCACCAATCCCCATCAGGGTGCCACCCAGCGCAGCCCACAGGTACTCGATCTTGGGCGGGCGAAGTGGGGCAAACTGGCGCGACAGCAGCGCCGCACAAAAAGCCCCCATGACCAGCATGATGTTCATCAACGACATGCTGTGCATCCATATGGGGCCACTCTCTGCGGGCAAACCCAGCCAAGGCCCCAGACCGATGGCGGTGTTGAGCCAATTGCCCCAAAACTTCACCCCACCAAACACGCCCCAGACCATGCCGTTGATCATCAGGGCAAAAATTACCACCATCAACAAGACTGCCCCCAGGTAAGACGACCACTTTTTGACAAAAAGCTTGTCGTAATCCGCTTTGAACCCATCCACCCATTGGGGGCTTTTTGTGGCAGTCATCTTGGACAACCTCCGAAAAAATGTGGCGCAAGTACTGCGCAGGATCTTCAGCAAATCATCGCATTCACCGAATGATCTCTGCGGTATTCGCAAGTATCCCATTGATGGGATCACCGGCGCAACACCACTTGAGCGGTGGCAAAATCAGAGGCATGACTACCCTTTACGGCATTCCCAACTGCGACACCGTCAAAAAAGCTCGCACCTGGCTCACTGAGCAGGGCGTGGACTACACATTTCATGACTTCAAAAAGCAAGGTGTACCCACCGCGTTGCTGGCTGACTGGCTGGCTGCCACGGGCTGGCCAACCCTGGTGAACCGCAAAGGCACCACCTGGCGCAAGCTTGATGAAGCCACCCGCCTGTCCGTGGTGGACGATGCCACAGCCACCGCCCTGATGCTGGCACACCCCAGCGTCATCAAGCGCCCGGTGGTGGTGTGGGGTGATGGCAGCATCAGCGTCGGGTTTGATGCCGAGGTGTTCAAGTCTCGAATCGCGATATAGAGCGCGGCCACAAAAGCGTGACAACCCACTGCCACCCTTTCAGGGCAGGGTCTATGGGCCACTGCCCATACGGGGGTACCCGCAATCGTCACCCGCTCATAGGCCTTGCCTTGCGCACCGCGCTGGCAAGGCCAAGCCAAACCACACCGGCCTCAAGCCGCCTAAAATCCAACGCTTTCATCGCCCGCAAACCACTTCACCATGACCACCACCCACATTGACCTTGTTACCGTTACCACCCAAGCCAGCGTTTACTTTGACGGCAAATGCATCAGCCATGGCATTACCTTGGCTGACGGCACCAAAAAATCCGTCGGTGTGGTGTTACCCGCTACCCTGACCTTCAACACCGGTGCACCTGAAATCATGGAATGTGTGGCTGGCAGTTGCGACTACAAACTGGCAGGCTCTGATGTCTGGTTGACCTCCAAACCGGGTGAACGCTTCAGCATCCCAGGCAATTCCAGCTTTGAAATCCGCGTCACAGAGCCTTATCACTACATCTGCCACTTCGGTTGAATCGATTCCTTCATTGCTACTTTTTTAATAGCTGCTCAGGCTTATTTTACGAGCACAAGAGGCCAACTTAATGTCAACAACAATTCTTCAAAACATTCCCGCCGGTCAAAAAGTCGGTATTGCGTTTTCAGGCGGACTGGACACCAGCGCGGCTTTGCACTGGATGAAACTCAAGGGGGCCCTGCCCTACGCCTACACAGCCAATCTGGGTCAGCCCGACGAGGCGGACTACGACGAAATTCCGCGCAAAGCGATGGAATATGGTGCTGAAAAAGCCCGCCTGATCGACTGCCGGCAACAGCTCGCGGCCGAAGGCCTGGCGGCGCTGCAAAGTGGTGCATTCCATATTTCCACCGCTGGCGTGACTTATTTCAACACCACCCCGATTGGCCGCGCTGTCACTGGCACCATGCTGGTAGCCGCCATGCGTGAGGATGATGTCAACATCTGGGGCGATGGCTCCACCTTCAAAGGCAATGACATCGAGCGTTTTTACCGCTATGGCTTGCTGACCAACCCGTCTCTCAAGATCTACAAACCCTGGCTGGATCAGGCGTTTATTGATGAACTGGGTGGACGTGCCGAAATGTCGGCCTTTATGACAGCACACGGCTTTGGTTACAAGATGAGTGCCGAAAAGGCCTATTCCACCGACAGCAACATGCTGGGGGCCACCCACGAGGCCAAGGATCTGGAAAACCTCAACAGCGGCATCAAAATCGTCAACCCGATCATGGGTGTTCCGTTCTGGAAGGACGATTGCATCGTGAAGGCTGAAGAGGTGAGTGTGCGCTTTGAAGAAGGCCGCCCGGTCGCCCTAAATGGCGTGGAGTACCCCGACCTGGTGAGCCTGATCCTGGAAGCCAACCGCATCGGTGGCCGCCACGGTCTGGGCATGAGCGACCAGATCGAGAACCGCATCATTGAAGCCAAGAGCCGTGGCATCTACGAAGCCCCCGGCTTGGCCTTGTTGTTCATCGCCTACGAGCGACTGGTCACCGGCATCCACAACGAAGACACCATCGAGCAATACCGCGACAACGGCCGCAAGCTGGGCCGCCTGCTTTATCAAGGGCGCTGGTTTGACAGCCAGGCCATCATGCTGCGCGAAACGGCGCAACGCTGGGTGGCCCGCGCCATCACCGGAACGGTCACCCTTGAATTGCGCCGCGGCAACGACTATTCGCTGCTCAACACCGAGTCACCCAACCTGACTTACGCCCCCGAACGCCTGAGTATGGAAAAAGTGGAAGACGCGCCTTTTTCACCGGCTGACCGCATTGGCCAGCTCACCATGCGCAACCTGGACATTGTGGACACCCGTGCCAAACTGGGCATTTATGCCAAATCAGGCTTGTTGTCTTTGGGCGGGGCAGGTGATTTGCTCAGCTTGACGGGCGAATCCAAACAAGGCTAAAAACGCGGCCAACTGGCTTCCAGGGCCAGCCACACGAATGCGCCAAGCCACACCGATCCCTGTTATGGGCGTTTCAGGTAGGTTTGGGCAATCGGTATCAGGGCGGCGGCCTTGATACCCAGCGAAGCCAACCCTGGCCATTTGCCACTGGCCACGTTGTCCACCTTCATGGAATCCAGGTTATCCAGACTCATCAAGGGTTCGCCCGGCATCAGCCCCATCAGGGTGGCCTGTATTCTGCCAATCCACGTCGGCAAAGCCAGCACCGAGCGGCCCCAACCACCCGAGACACCACTGAGTCGCGCTGACAGTTGCACCAATTCTTTCAAGGTGTAGACCTGCGGCCCGGCAAGCTCAATGATGCGTGGTGAGGGCTGTGTATGAACTCCTTTGAGGCACGCCACCACAGCAGCAGCCACATCCTCTACCCACACCGGCTGAAACCGGGCCGCAGCACCAGCCAATGGCATCACCGGAAACACCCGTTGCAACCTGGCAAACAGGTTCAAAAAATGATCCTCCGCCCCAAAAATCACACTGGGTCGCAAAATACTCAAATCAAAACCCTTGTCAGCCGCCGCACCCGCACTCCCGCCCACGGCAGCCTGCAACAGCACAGCTTCACCCTCACCCTTGGTACGCAAATACATGGAAGGTGCTTTGGTGGGTTGCAAAGAATCTGCCCCAAGAGCACTCACATGCACCACCTGATTCACACCAGCGGCAAGACAAGCCCGTGCCAGTTTTTTCGGCAAAGCCACATGCACATGCTCAAAAGTGGCTTGGTCACCATGCAAAATGGCCACCAGATTCACCACCGCATCATGGCCCGCCACGGCTGCTGTCAGCGCAGCCTCATCATGCACACTGAACTCCTGCACCGTCAGGCCTGGCAAATGCTGCACCTGCGTGGCATTGGATCTGCGCCGCGTGGGCACAGTCACCTGCCAGCCCTCACGAATCAGTTTTTCACACACATGTGCACCAACGAAGCCGGTGCCACCAAGGATCAGTATTTTTTTCATGGAGCGATGATGCGCCCAAATGCGTTCGCCGAGTGATTCAGGGGTCAAATCACCACCGGCTCAGTCTCCAACATAATCCCAAAACGCTCATACACACTGGTTTGAATGGCCTTGGCCAGGGTCATGACTTCGCCTCCTGTGGCGGCATCAGCCCCATGAACTGAACCACGATTAACCAGAACCAGGGCCTGCTTTTCATAGACTCCGGCCTGACCGACCGATTTGCCGCGCCAGCCACAAGCATCAATCAGCCAGCCAGCGGCCAGCTTGACGGCCCCATCAGCCAGCACGTAATGCACCACCCGGGGATCACGGGCGATGATGTCAGTGCATTGTTCAGGAGTCACCGTGGGGTTCTTGAAAAAACTGCCAGCGTTGCCAATCACTGCCGGGTCGGGTAGCTTGGCACGGCGAATCTCACACACCCAGTCAAACAACTGCTGTGCGCTGGGTTGGCTACAGCCGTGTTCTGCCATTTTTTTGTCAATATCCAGATAGCCGAGAACCGGCTTCCACAACTTGGGCAAGGCAAAGCGTACACGCACAATCAGCGCCCGGTCTTTCAGACCCAGGGCTTGTTGCCCCGCTTCAGGGTTGGCGGTACTGCTGTGTTTAAAAATGGAATCGCGGTAGCCAAAGGCACATTGCGCCGCATTCAGTGTGAATATCCTCCCGGTCTGCAGGTCAATGGCATCCAGAGAATCAAACCGGTCTTGCAGCTCCACCCCATAAGCGCCAATGTTTTGTACCGGCGCTGCACCCACCGTTCCGGGAATCAAAGCCATGTTTTCCAACCCGGCATAACCCTGCGTCAGCGTCCAGGCCACAAAGTCGTGCCAAACTTCACCTGCACCAGCTTCCACAATGAACACCTTGTCGGTTTCAGCCACCAGCCTGCGGCCTTTGATCTCGACCTTAAGCACCAAGGGCTTGACATCACCCGTCAGCACCAGGTTACTGCCACCGCCCAGTACAAATTTGGGCACTTGTGCCCATGCGGGATCTCTGAGCAGTGCCAGTACATCGGCCTGACTGTGAATACGCGAAAGCGCCTGTGCCTTGGCCACGATGTGCAAAGAGTTCAGCGGCTGAAGTGGGACATTTTTCTCGACTAACATGGCAGAATTGTCGATTATTTTGAGAGACCTCCTATGCCTTCTTTTGATACTGTTTGCGAAGCCAAGATGGTGGACGTGAAACACGCCGTTGAAAACACCAGCAAAGAAATCACCACCCGTTTTGACTTCAAAGGCACACCCGCTGCCATCGAACTCAAAGAGAAAGAAATCACCCTGATCGGCAACGCCGACTTCCAGCTCACCCAGATTGAAGACATCTTGCGCAACAAACTCACCAAACAGAATGTGGATGTGCGCTTTCTGGACAAAGGTGATGTACAAAAAATGGGGGGGGACAAGGTCAAAGTCCTCATCAAAGTGCGTGATGGCATTGAGACAGAATTGGCCAAAAAAATCCAGCGCATCATCAAGGACAGCAAAATCAAGGTGCAGGCTGCCATTCAGGACGGCAAACTGCGCGTCACAGGCAAAGATCTCGATGCCCTTCAGGCAACCCAGGCATTGATCCGCAAGGAAATCTCCGATATACCGCTGAACTTTGACAACTACCGGAGCTGATCGACTGGCACGCCTTATCCTGCTGACGCATGAGCCTGATCCTCAGAACCGAAGACGATTATGAAGACCTGCTGGGTCAGTGGTCTGACCTGGAAGCAAGTCTGGGGGTGATCCTGGCTTATCCCAACAGCGCCCAGGAATTCGAGGCGCGCCTGTACCAGTACGGCCGATGGATGCAGGACCTGATCGCCCACGATGCCCATCTGGCGCTCTACCTGCTGTTTCAGCTGGCGATCCAATCCCCGGTGGGCTACAGCGCATCACACGCCTTGGTGTGTGCCGTGTTGTGCCATTTGATCGGCCCTGAACTGGCCCTGAACCAGCACGAATGCAACAGCCTGGAACTGGCCGCGTTCACCATGAACATTGCCATGACCCACATGCAAGACCAATTGGCAACACAAGTGGAGAAACCCAGTCACGAACAACAGGTGGCTATTCATACCCATGCCACCAAAAGCGCCTTGGTTCTGCGTGAATTAGGCATTCACAATGAACTGTGGATGAGCACTGTCGACCTGCACCACAAGGAAGGCTTATCCCAAGCCAACCTGCATCAACTCACACCACCCCACCGTCTGGCACTGGTTTTACAGGTCGTTGACCGATACGCGGCCATGATAAGCCCACGGCAATCACGCGAAGGCCGCAGTGCAACAGAATCTGCCCAAAGTATCGTGGGTGGGGAGAACTCTAACAACCATCTGGTAGGGAAAACGCTGGTGCGCCTGGTTGGTCAATACCCACCTGGCACATTTGTCCAACTGGATGATGACAAGGTTGCCGTGGTGATTCAACACAGCCAGCATTCCAACTTGCCGGATGTCGCCATTGTGCTCAACAGCCGTGGTCAAAAGGTCAACCCACCCACCTTGCATCACACCTTTGAGGGTAGTCCGCGCATCAAAAAGGCTTTACCAGCCGCTGCCGTACAAGAACACATTAACCATCATCTGATCTTGCAACTTGGTGTACGGTGATTCGCCTGAGTTAGTCTTCCACAAACGCCAGTTCACGGGTTTTGCGAATAGCGGGCAACAACACCAAGGCCAGTAAGGTCAGCGCTGCCAACAGCAGCCCGGCGGACAGTGGCCGGGTGGCAAACACAGTCCAGTCGCCGCGCGAAAGCAGCAAGGCACGGCGCAGGTTTTCTTCCATCATCGGTCCCAGAATAAAACCCAACAACAGAGGTGCTGGCTCCAGACCAAGCTTGATGAACAGGTAGCCGATGATGCCAAACAGCCCCACCATCCAGATGTCAAACACATTGTTGTTGGTGCTGTACACCCCAATGGCGCAAAACAGCACAATGGCCGGAAACAGCCAGCGGTAAGGCACCGAAAGCAGCTTGATCCAGATGCCGATCAAAGGCAAGTTCAGCACCACCAGCATGGCATTGCCGATCCACATCGAAGCAATCAAGCCCCAGAACAACTCAGGGTTGCTGGTCATGACCTGCGGACCGGGCTGGATGTTGTGAATCGTCATGGCCCCCACCATCAGCGCCATCACCGCATTGGGTGGAATACCCAAGGTGAGCAGTGGAATAAACGAGGTTTGCGAGGCCGCATTGTTGGCCGCCTCGGGCGAAGCTACACCGCGGATATTGCCCTCCCCAAACAGCTCTTCACCAGGGTGGAGCCTGGTTTTTTTCTCCCAGGTGTAGGCTGCAAAAGAGGCCATCACCGCACCACCACCGGGCAAAATGCCCAGGACGGACCCCAAACCCGTGCCACGCAAAATGGCCGGCCACATGCGTTTGAAATCCTGCCGGGTGGGCATCAGGCCATGCACATTGGCGGTAAAAACCTCACGTGCGCTCTCCGGGTGGCTCAGATTACTGATGATTTCACCGTAGCCAAACACACCCATGGCAATCACAATAAAACCGATGCCGTCGGTCAGCTCGGGAATATCAAAACTATAGCGGGCAATGCCCGAATTCACATCGGTGCCCACCAACCCCAGCAACAAGCCCAGCAAGATCATGCCAAACGCCTTAAGCAGGTCACCCGATGCCAGTACCACTGCCCCGACCAGTCCGAGCACCATCAACGCACAGTATTCGGACGGGCCAAACATAAACGCCACCTCGGTCAGCGGTACAGCAAATGCGGCCAATACCAGGGTGCCCACACAACCCGCAAAAAACGAGCCAATGCCGGCTGCCGCCAAAGCAGGGCCGGCGCGGCCCTTGCGCGCCATCTGGTAGCCATCAATCACCGTCACCACAGATGAGGCTTCACCCGGCAGGTTGACCAGAATGGCGGTGGTGGAGCCACCATATTGCGCGCCGTAGTAAATCCCCGCCAACATGATCAAGGCGGCCACAGGTGGTAACGCATAGGTGGCTGGCAGCAGCATGGCAATGGTGGCCAGCGGCCCAATACCGGGCAACACCCCAATCAGGGTGCCCAACAGGCAACCAACAAACGCATACATCAGGTTCACCGGTGTAAAAGCCACCCCAAAACCCAGAGCCAAATGGTTGAACAACTCCATCTTCAAGCTCCCAGCACCGGCCACACCGGCAACTGCAATTTCAACAGCAACACAAACGCCCCATAGCTCAAAACCGCCAATGCGGTGGCCAGCAACAGCGCTTCTTTCAAAATAAATTGCTCACCGGCCAGGCAAGAAACCAGGGTCAGCGCATAAATGCCCACCATCAAGCCCAACGGTGGCAGATGCAACACCGGCAAGCCTGCCAGCGACACGCCAAACAGCAGATTGGCCGAAATAATGGCCACCAAAGGCTTCCACGCCCAGGAGCCCATGGCCTCCCCCTTGTCAGTTGCCAGCACAGCACGCAGCATCAGGATGCCGCCCAGCAAGGCCAACAACACCCCCAGCAACAGCGGAAAATAACCTGGCCCCATGCGGGCACTGGTACCTACCTGATAGTCAATGGCCCCCCAGGCAAAAGCGCCACCCAGCAGGGCAAACAGCAAACCTGCGTAAAAGTCTTTGGTATTTTTCATCAAGCCAACACGTGATTCAAGTCAAAGGTGGTGTGCTGGAAAGAACTTCCTCCAGCACGGTAAGCCCTTCAGCCACCCGCAAGGCCCCGGCCAGGCGCAATGGGCGCATGCCGTCGTGGATGGCTTGCCGTTTGAGTGCATCGGCATTGGGCTCCCGGGTGATTTTTTCCTTGAATGCCTCCGACACCACCAGCAACTCATACAAACCCATGCGTCCCTGGAACCCGGTCATGCGGCAATCCACACAGCCCACGGCTTTGAACGGTTTGTAGGGGCCGTTGAGCTGCCAGGGCTTGACCACCTCGGCCAGCGCCTCGCGTGTGGCTGCCGGGTCAGCCACCTTGCATTGCTTGCACAGGGTACGCACCAAGCGCTGCGCCAGTACACCCAACAAGGTGGCATTGATCAGATAAGACGGCACCCCCAGCTCCAGCAAACGCGTGACGGCACTCGGCGCATCATTGGTGTGCAGGGTTGAAAACACCAGATGCCCGGTCAGGGCCGCCTGCACGGCCATTTCAGCCGTGGCGTGGTCGCGGATTTCACCCACCATGATGATGTCGGGGTCTTGCCGCATCAAGGCACGCAAACCTTCAGGAAAACCAAAGTCGAGTTGCGGCTGCACCTGAGTCTGGTTGAAGGAGGGTTCGATCATTTCGATCGGGTCTTCCACCGTGCTGACATTCACCTCTTCGGTGGCCACACGCTTCAGGGTGGAATACAGCGTGGTGGTTTTACCTGACCCGGTCGGGCCGGTCACCAGAATAATGCCGTTGGGACGCTTGACCAAAGCCTCCCAGCGCTGCGCGTCATGGGCCGAGAAGCCCAAAGCACTTAAGTCTTTAACGGTGGTGTCAGGGTCAAAAATACGCATCACCATCTTTTCACCAAACGCCGTAGGCAGGGTCGAGATACGCATTTCGATCTCATTACCACCAGGGTTACGCGTCTTGATGCGGCCATCCTGCGGGCGGCGTTTTTCCACCACGTCCATGCGCCCAAGCAACTTGATGCGGGCCGTCATGGCCACCAGCACGCCCATGGGCATCTGGTAAACCGGGTGTAACACACCGTCAATACGGAAACGGATCACCCCCTGCTCGCGCCGCGGCTCCAGGTGGATGTCGCTGGCGCGCTGGTCAAAAGCGTATTGCCAGAGCCAGTCCACCACCTGCACCACGCTTTGGTCATTGGCATCCAGCTGCTTGTTGGTCTTGCCCAACTCCACCAACTGCTCAAAACTAGAGCCCGCGTTGTTGCCACTTTTAGCAGCAGCGCGCACCGACTTGGCCAAGGCAAAAAATTCGGCGGTATAGCGAGTGATGTCTTGCGGATTGGCCAGCACCCGGCGCACACTGCGCCGACTTTGGCGCTCGACCTCGGCCACCCAGTCAATCAAAAACGGTTCAGCCGTGGCCACTACCAGTTCATGAGGTGTCACCTGCACCGGCAGGATTTTGTGGCGTTCCGCATACACCGCGCTCATCGCATCGGCCACCTTGCCCACATCGACCTTCAGCGGGTCAATACGCAAATAACCCAGGTCACAACGCTTGGCCAACCACTGGGTCAGTGCGTCAATGTCCATCGGCTTGTCATCACTGGCACGGTGCACCACCACACTGGCCAAACGCACCAGCGGATGCTGCACACTTTCAGCCTGGGCACAGCGGGTGTGAATACGTTGCCCTTCCTCGGCCGTGATCTCGCCGTCTTGCTGCAACCAACGCACCAATCGGCGCCAATCCAGCGGCCCATTAACCTCAGAGGAGTGATGCTTGGGGCTGGCGGTGTGGCTCATGACAGCATGGGCTTGAACACCCGTACCCATTTGCTGGCAGGCAAACCCCATTTGGTTTCAATCAACTCGGCACGCGCCATCAACAACTCACGTTTGGGGCGACTCGGTGTGTGCTGGGCCAGCACCACCGTATTACCTTCGCGGGTGGGTTTGAAGGCCCAAATGGCCTCTTTGCCAAAGGCCGCCGACATTTTTTCCACACTGCGCGCAAAGCTGGAAGCCCGGCCAAACAGGTTCACAGTCATACAGCCCTCAGGGGTGAGCAAGCGGCGACAGTGGTTGTAGAACGGCAAGCTGTCAAGCACCGGGGCGGCGGCTTCATGGTCATACAGATCCACCTGCAGGGCATCCACCGTGCCAAACCACTTGGGGTTCTGGATTTCCTCGGCGGCATCGGCCAGCACCACTTGCATGCGGGTGTTTTCAGCGGGCAGTTTGAACCAGCCACGGCACGCCACCAGCACCTGCGGGTTGAGCTCAATGGCGGTGGTTTTCATGCGCAGCTCTTTGTGGCAAAACTTGGTGAGTGAACCGGCACCCAGGCCAAGTTGCAGCGCTTGTCGGTCTTTGACCGATTCAGGCGGCACAAACAGCAGCCAGGCCATCATGCGCTGAATGTATTCGTGCACCAAGGCATTGGGTGCGTCCAGGTACATCGAACCCTGAATCCATTCGGAACCCAGGTGCAGGTGGCGCACCGGGCCGTCATCAGAGAAATTCACTTCGGGGAGTTGGGGGGTATTTTTTTTCAAGATGCGGGGGATTATCGCCAATGGCACACCACCCCCGCCAAGCCCGCAGCAGCGAGTTCACAGCAGCCCGGCAGCAGCCACGACGGCGCGCCAGGCCTCAAGTTTGCGCTCAAACCCCCAACTGGCATTGGCCGGACTGGTGGATGGCAGCTTGTACACCGGCAACACCGTGTCTGTTGAACCAACCAGCTGATTTGCCGCCTCCGCGTCCACCGCCCCCATGAGGGCAACATGCGAAGCCCTGAGCGGACTCAGGCCATGGATGACATGGCGGGCGTGGCGAAAGCTCTCACCACCGTTATGGGCAATGGCCCGCAATTGCGGACAACTGGCCAACAGACGGGCAAAGTCGTTCACCTCGGGCTTGCGAATGGCGGCATCCAGACTGCCCTGGCGCTCGCAGGAGGCATACACGTCCCACACACCCAGGCCATGGTCAAGCAGCCATTGACTCCGTTTTTCATAGCTATCTACGCTTATCAGACTTGGGCTTGATGGCCAAATGGCTTGCAAAATCTTCCAGAACTGGTTTTGCGGATGGGCATAGTACTGCTGGCGTGCCAGTGAGGTCACACTGGGAAAACTGCCCAGCACCAGCAGTTGTGTGCGGCTGTCCACGATGGGTGGCAAACCATACAGGCGGGTGGATTCTGTGGGCATGGCTCAAATCGGGAGCAGTGCACGCAGCCGCGGTAAAGCATCCAGGGCATTGGCCGTGGTAACCGCGGCCAATGCCTCTGGGCTGATGCCACGCAAGGCCGCCAGCTCGGCACCGATGCGGGGCAATTCGGCGGGTGAATTGATGCCCTGCGCTTCACCTGCAGCACGTTGTTGCGCCGTTTTATACAGCCAGTGCGGCGGCATGTCGGGGGAGTCGGTCTCCAGCACCATGGCCTTCAGCGGCAAACTGGCCGCCAGACGGCGCAGTTGCTGGGCCCGCTCAAAGGTCATTGCGCCACCAAAACCGAGTTTGAGGCCCATCTCCATCAAGGCCTGGGCTTGCTGGTGGCTGCCGTTGAAGGCGTGGGCAATGCCATGCCATACCTGAGCCGACGCTGCAGACGATCTCCGCGTTGGAAGGCCGCCCACGCTGCGCAAGCCCTTGAGGACCTGATCCACCGAGCGGCGTGAATGCAGCACCACCGGCAAACCATGTCGACGCGCCAGTTGGAGCTGTGTCAGGTAAAAGTGCTGTTGACGCTCACGCAAAGGGCTCACACACAGTTCAGGCACAAAATAATCCAGCCCGATTTCACCCACCGCGACCAGGCGGGGATCGTCACGGTATTGGGTCAAGGCTGCATCCAGCCGATCCAGGTCATCCGGCTGGGCCTGCGCCACGTACAACGGGTGGATACCCAGGCAATAGCTGTCACCGCTGGCATGGGCCAAGGCGCGCACGGCCTCAAAGTTGGCAACTTCCACCGCTGGAAGCACGCAGTGCGCTACATGATTTATAGCTGCTTGCGCACGTACCACTTGCCCTGAAGGCCTAAATTCTTGTGCATCCAGATGGCAATGGGTGTCAACCCAGATCACTTTGGTCATGGGCAAAAAACACTATTTTTTACGCTGTACAAACAGATTTTTGGTTTTGTCTTCCGGGTAGGCAAAGGTGACTGCGCCATTTTTGACCATGCCCATGACCAGCATGTTGGAACTGACGGCATCTTTGTCCTCTTTGGTAAACGGCTGCTGATGGGTCGCGGTCACACCGTAATAGATGCGCGGAATATTTTCCAGGGCCGCCTTGACGGAAGGTCCGGACAGGTCGGCATTGCGAATACCCAGCACGGCATAGGTCAAGAGATACACCGTGTCATAGGCTTGTGCGGCAGCCATCGGCACGCTGATTCTGGTCACTTTGTATTTGCGTCCATAAGCACTTAAAAAGGCCCGGCGACGTTCGTTGCTGGGCTCGGCAATGAAGGTTTGTGCCATCAAGGCTCCTTCAGCAGCCTCTTTGGCCCCGTCAATAAAAAAGGGAAACGACAGCGGCCAGGCCCCCACTTGCGGCACTTTCCAGCCCAAGGCTTGCCGATCACGTGCAATGACGGCATTTTCTGGCCCAACGGTATAGCTGAAGATCACCTGCGCCCCCGCAGTTTGCGCCGCCTTGAGTTCACTGCTCAGGTCTTTGACACCCAGAGCAAACCGCGCCACATGGGCCGGTTTGAGGTTTTTGGCGGCCAGCGCCTTGATCACGTCATTCAGGCCGGCCTCTCCATATGCCGTGGTGTCGGCAAACACCGCCACCTTGGTCCAGCCGCGCGAGACGATATCCTCCACCACAAAAGGGGCCTGAATGGCATCACGCGCCGAGGTACGAAAAATGTAGCTCTCTGGTGCCGGATATTTTTCGGTGATGGGGGTTCCGGTAGCACATGGCACGATCAGCGGTGTTTTGGAATTCTGAAACACATCCAGTGATTTCATGGCTACACCGGTGTTGCAAAAACCCACCGTGGCGGTGACCTTTTCAGTCACCAGCTCTTTGGACCTCGCCAGCCCCACATCAGGCACCCCCGTGTCGT
This sequence comes from Rhodoferax lithotrophicus, assembly GCF_019973615.1. Lineage (GTDB taxonomy): Bacteria > Pseudomonadota > Gammaproteobacteria > Burkholderiales > Burkholderiaceae_C > Rhodoferax > Rhodoferax lithotrophicus. The sequence goes on from NZ_AP024238.1 coordinate 3,067,120, forward strand.
CCTTAATGATCAGCTCAAGTGGCCGCCCCATATAACCACCAGCGGCATTAATTTCATCCACCGCCAGTTTGGCCCCGTTGAGCATGGGGACACCAAAGTCTGCCGAAGGCCCGGTCAACGGCCCGATCCAGCCAATACGCACCGGATCAGCCGCCAGGGCACTGGTGCAGGCCATGACCAAACCCAAACCGAACAACCATCCACTCACCACACGCTTGCTTGCCAACCGCTTCATTGGATTTCCAATCTAAAAAGACAACCGGCAAGCATAAGGTTGCGCCAGTCCAGCGGCGTGCGCGTTAACCCTTACCCGGCCCCAATTTCAGATGGATTGGATTGGGTTTAGCGGGTTAAAAATGCCGCCAATGCGGCATCTTCAACTGGCACATGGCGGGTAGCCCAGTCTTTCATCAGCTCCGCAATGGCGGGTTTGTTCATATAACCCTTGCCCACATCCATGCTGCGCCCAATCAAGTGATCCAAGAGCAATTGGTGCTGCGCCATGTGTGCCTGCATGTCTGGAAAGTTGACTCGACGCATCAACGCCTCTTCACGCTCGAATTGCAGCCGGGCTTGTTTACACAGTGCCACGATCACCGGACGCAGCACCGTCAAATCGTCGGAGGCCAGAAACTCGTTGGTCAACGCAAACAGTTTTTCTCGAACGGCATCCACCTCCACGTCATTCATTTTGTAACTATCCAACCACTCCAGCTTCATCTTGTACCCCTTAAGAAAACACCAGAAATCAATCGTTCACAACAGATCCTGCCGCCGACAACTTGCCCTGCACCAAGGTGTACTGGCGCGCACAACGCGCCGCCAGGGTGGCATCGTGCGTCACCACCACAAAGGCTGTGCCCTGGGTACGGGCCAGTTCCAGCATCAAATCAAACACCCCGTGTGCGGTGCTGCGATCCAGGTTACCGGTGGGCTCATCGGCCAGCACACAAGCGGGTTGCGTCACCAGGGCACGGGCAATCGCCACGCGCTGGCGCTCACCCCCCGAGAGTTCTGCCGGACGATGCTGCAACCGGCCTGCCAAACCCACGCTTGCTAACATTTTAGTAGCTACTTGCGCCGCATTTGCATGATCCATACGCCGAATCCATAGTGGCATAGCCACATTATCCAGGGCACTGAATTCTGGTAACAAGTGGTGAAACTGGTAGACAAAACCCAAGTGCTGGTTGCGCAAGCGGCCTTGGGTGGCGGCATTTTTTTGTGCCAGATCTTGCCCCAGCAACATCACCGAACCGCTGGTGGGGGCATCCAGCCCGCCCAGCAAATGCAGCAAGGTGCTTTTGCCCGAGCCGGAAGCCCCAACAATGGCCAGCGTATCACCGGCGTGCACATCCAGGTCAACACCCTGCAGCACGGTCACGTCCAGTCGCCCCTCGGTGAAACGCTTGGTCAGTCCACGTGCGCTCAGCACCAGCTTCAGATTCATGTCTTGATTATTCATAACGCAAGGCCTCTGCCGGGTTAACTCGGCTGGCACGCCAGCTGGGGTAGAGCGTGGCGACAAAAGCCAGTACCAGTGAAATCAGGGCAATCGGCAAGATGTCTGCCTGCTGCGGGTCACTGGGCATACGGCTGATCAGGTACACGTCGCGCGGCAAAAAGGTGGTGTGCAGCAGTTGCTCGATGGCAGGCACGATCACATCAATGTTGAAGGCGACCCCCAGGCCCAGCGCCAGTCCAGCCAAAGTACCGATCACGCCAACCATTGCACCTTGCACGACAAAAATGCCCATGATGCTGCCGGGGCTGGCCCCCAGGGTGCGCAAAATGGCAATGTCGGCGCGTTTGTCGGTGACGGTCATCACCAGGGTGCTGACCAGATTGAACGCCGCCACCGCCACAATCAGGGTCAGGATGATGAACATCATGCGTTTTTCCAGCTGCACGGCGGAAAACCAGGTGCGGTTCTGGCGCGTCCAGTCACGAATCAGCAACTGGTCGGTCAGGGTGTTCGCCAAATCTGCGGCCACGGCTCTGGCCTGATGCAAATCAGATAGCCGCACACGCACACCGGTCGGGCCTTCTAGCCTGAAAAGGCGTGCGGCATCGTCCATATGCATCAGCACCAGACCCGAGTCGTATTCATAGTGCCCCGAATCAAAAGTACCCACCACCGTCATCTGTTTCATGCGCGGCACCACGCCAGCCGGTGTCACCTGGCCGCTGGGGGCCACCAGCGTGACCTTGTCCCCGGTAACCACCCCCAGGGAACGCGCCAGCTCCCCCCCCAGGATCACACCAAACTCACCGGGAATCAGCCGGTTCAGGCCGGTGGTTTTTAACTCCAGCGCCAAATCCGTCACCTCACCTTCATGGGCCGGATCAATCCCCCGAACCAATGTGCCTTTCATGTCTTCACCCCTTGCCAGCAATGCCTGGGTAGCTATAAAAGGTGCAGCACCCACCACCAGCGGATGGGCCTTGACCTGGGCCAGCGTACGCGCCACATCCGGCAAGGCTGCCCCATTGGGGGCAAAAATCTCGATGTGGGACACCACGCTCAGCATGCGGTCACGCACCTCTTTTTGAAAGCCGTTCATGACACTGAGCACAATGATGAGTGCCGCCACGCCCAACGCAATACCAAGCATGGAGACACCCGAGATGAACGAGATAAACCCGTTGCGCCGGGTCGCACGGCCAGCGCGGGTATAGCGCCAGCCAAGGATGAGTTCATAGGGAAGTTGCATGGGTGGATTGTGTCATTGATGCCCCCAGGAGCCCGGACGAGAGTACCGCGGTCCTTTGGTGTAATGGTGCTTCCACTTTCCCGAGTCCACCATGCCCCGCCACCTGCTCTACCTGATCGTATTTATTGAAGGCTTCTGCTCCCTCGGTGCCGAAGTCATCGCCCTGCGGCGTTTGGTGCCCCATGTAGGCAGCGCGATAGTGGTCACCGCACCCACCATTGGCCTGTTTTTGCTGGCACTGGCGCTGGGTTATGGCTCGGGTGCACGCGTGTCAGATCGGTTCACCACGGTCGTGGCACGCAATTTTTTAATCTCTGCCTTGCTGGCTGGCCTGGGGCTGGCGCGACTCACGGTAGATGGGTTGTTCACTCAGGTACAGCCGATCTGGCTGGCGTATTTGGTGTTTATTGGTGGTGTGTTGTGCCCTTTGGCCTGGCTGCTGGGGCAAACCGTGCCGGTACTGACCAACCTGATGAAACATCTGCGTACCGGCGAGGCCAGTGGCTACGCGCTGTATTGGTCTACCTTGGGCTCATTTCTGGGATCAGTGAGTTTGTCGCTGGTGGTGATGCAGTGGCTGGGCGTGTCTGCGGCGGTGTTGATCTGCGCCGTGCTGCTGGCCTTGGGCAGTTTGCTGCTGTCCCAAAGAAGCTGGGCCAACTGGGGGAAAGCCATAGCGGTGAGCTTGGTCGCCAGCGTCGTCAACCTACAGCCCAACACCGAAGTCCAAGACACCGCCTATGCCGATTACGCCATCCAGCCCCTGACACGACCCGACCAGATCAAGCCACGTGCGTTTCTGATCAACAACTCACTGGCCTCGCTGATGGACGACAGTCAGCCGCCGAAGTACGCCCGTTATGTGCAACACCTGCGCCACATCATTCTGGAAGAACTGGGCTTGTACCAGCGTGAGATTCTGGTGCTCGGCGCGGGTGGTTTCACCCTGTCACACCAGGAACCCAGCAACCACTACACCTATGTGGACATTGATGCCAAAATCCGCGACATTGCCGAGAAGCGTTTTCTGAAAGGCCCGATTGAGGGCGACTTCATTGTGGACGACGCACGCCGCTTTGTGCGCAGCACAGATCGCCGCTTTGATGCCGTGGTGGTCGACGTGTTCAGCAGCCACACCTCCATTCCCGGCCATCTGGTCACACGTGAATTCTGGCAAGACACCCGTCGCACCCTGGCCCCAGGCGGAGTGTTGCTGATCAACCTGATATTGGACGGGCGGCTTGAAACCCCCTATGCCCGCAACCTGCTGGCCACCATTGAGAGCATGTATGGGCGTTGCGCCGTAGAGGTGCTGCACAAGTCCAAGCCTCTGAGCAATGTGATCGTCAGTTGTTATGACAGCAGCCACGCCGGGCCCAGTGCACCCTATACCGACGAGCGTAATGGGGCTGATCTGGACTTGGCCAGGTCCAACTGACTGGTGACTTGCAGTGCACAAAACCAGGCCAGCGCCATGGTCAAACCCGAGCCCAAGCTGCCTGAAGTGCTCTCGCCCAGCACCGCCGCCAATGACCGGGGGCTGAAGTTCAGCCCTTACCGCAGCCTGCCCAATCTGGAAGAATATGTGCTGATTGGCCTGGTTGACCTCCGTATCAGGGGTTTACCACGCGCTCCATCATTCGGGTTTTCTGATCCTGACCATCCGAAATATCCAGCACCTCACGCAGCCGCTTTTGCCCACCCTGGGTTGGCGGGAGGTGATCCGCCGTTGCCTTGGGAGCTGGCAACACCGCCAGCGTGCCACCGTCCACCGCAGCCACTTTGGCACCCGTCGGGCAAACCTGATCGGTGTAAACCACTTTGCCGTCGATCAGGCATTTTTTAAGCTGACCGGGCTCATTTTTAACCGTATTCAATTTTGGCATGGTTTTGCCAGCCCCATCATTGGGCGAAGCACTGTCGCGCACGGAGCCATTGTCAAATTGAATGTCCACTTTCGCTGGCCCCTGCGGCACCAACCATTGTTGAACCCAGTCATCATGGCGATGTGACCAGCCCAGTTTGATGATGATCAGCAGCAGCAAAAAAACCAGCCCCCATTTGACCGTTCGATCAAAAACCATCTTGAAGTCCTCCCTGCCCTGAATTATCAGGGGCAATTGGTGCCCGACTTGGGCGCGTGAAATGACTTCACACCACCAGTGGATACGGCAAAGCTTTCCTCGACAATCAAGCCATGCACCTGTTGATTCCCTTTGCCGCCAGCCATGACGAAAACTGTCTGGCCATTCTGCCCAGCCTGAACCTGCCGCACCTGCAAAAGCTCCTCTCCCGTCTGACGGCCCAGCCGCTGGATGCGGGTGACGAGCTCAGCCTGTCCCCCCCGCATGAACGCGCACTGGCCAGACCACTCGGGCTGCCGGTGCAAGACGGGCAAATTCCCTGGGCCGCCTGGCAAGCCCAAAAACGCCCGGATCTAGTTCCTGTTCACGGCGGCGCATGGGCCTTGGTGACCCTGTGCAACTGGCAGGCCAGCGCCCACCAGGTCACGATGAGCCAGATTCCGATGAAGGATCTGAACGCCGCGGAGTCAGACCAGTTTCTGAGCACCATGCAGCCTTTTTTTAATGAGGATGGCATCACGCTGTACCCGCTGGAGCCGGGGCACTGGCTGGCCCACGGTGCCGTGTTTGCCCAGCTGCGCAGCGCCTCACCCGACCGCGTACTGGGCCGTAATCTGGAGCCCTGGATGCCACAGTCGACACAGGCCAACAGCCTGATCCGGCTGATGAGTGAGATGCAGATGCTGCTCTACAACCACCCAACCAATACGCTGCGTGAACAGCGCGGCGCTCTGCCCGTGAACGCCTTTTGGCTCAGTGGCACTGGCGAATGGCCAGCCCCTCTCCGCACCACTCAAGCCCTGGAGCCCACGGTGATCCCCCATCTGCGCGATGCCGCATTGCTTGAAAACTGGCGTGGCTGGAGGGAGGCCTGGCACGCGCTGGATGCCCGGGAAGGCTTGACCCTGCTGCAAGCCAGTGCACGCGGCGAAGCCGTTCAGCTTACCCTGTGCGGTGAGCGTCACGCCCAAACCTGGCACAGTCAACCGTTAACCCTGCGCCAGAAAATTAAAAGCTTTTTTGGCCCTCAGCGCATACAGGACTTGCTCAAACAGCTATGAAATTAATAGTAAGAGATATTCCCCCCAGAAGCGTTTGGGCATTGGAGCAAGCGGGCATTCACCCCTTGCTGGCGCAGCTTTACGCCGCTCGTGGCGTGCACAACCCGCAGGAGCTGGACGACGCGCTGGCCCGGCTGCTCCCCCCCGCCAGCATGAAAGGCACCGCAGAGGCGGCCCGCCTGCTGGCCGATGCGATGGCCGCCAAGCAAAAACTTTGCATCGTGGCCGACTACGACTGCGATGGGGCCACCGCCTGTGCCACCGCCATCCGGGGCTTGCGCCTGCTGGGTGCGCAGCATGTGGACTACATCGTGCCCGACCGCGTGCAAGACGGCTATGGCCTGACCCCACCGATTTCAGAGCGTGTCAAAGCCAACGGGGCCGATGTGCTGATCACGGTGGACAACGGCATTGCCAGCTTTGAAGGCGTGGCCCGCGCCCGCGCCTTGGGCCTGCAAGTGCTGGTGACCGACCACCACCTGCCCGCCATGCGCAATGGTCAGATTGAGTTGCCCGATGCCCATGTGATCGTCAACCCCAACCAGCCCGGCTGCGCCTTCGAGAGCAAAGCCATTGCCGGTGTCGGGGTGATGTTTTACGTGCTGCTGGCCTTGCGGGCCGAGCTGCGCCAACGGGGTGTGTTTGATGCCAGCAACCAGCCCAAGCTGGATACCCTGCTGCCGCTGGTCGCCCTGGGCACGGTGGCCGACGTGGTCAAGCTCGACAGCAACAACCGCCGCCTTGTGGCTCAAGGGCTAAAACGGGTTAGAGCGCTTATTCAGCCTGCGGGACTAGCTGCATTATTTGTAGCAGCCTCGCGTGAAACCAAAAGCGCCACCACCTTTGATTTTGGCTTTGCGCTGGGCCCACGCATCAACGCCGCCGGACGTTTGAGCGACATGACCCTGGGCATTGAATGCCTGCTGACCGACGACACAAATCGCGCCCAGGAACTGGCCCAAACACTGGATGCCATCAACCGCGAACGGCGTGAAATTGAAGGCGCGATGCGCGAACAGGCGCTGGCGGTAGCCGAGTCCTTGTTTGAAGATGCCCAAGAAACTCCGCCAGCCATCTGCGTGTTTGACCCCGAGTTTCACGAAGGTGTGGTGGGCATCGTGGCGGCCCGCATCAAGGACAAGTTTCACCGGCCCAGTTTTGTGTTTGCCAACAGTGGAGCCACCGGGCACGGGCACGAACTCAAAGGCTCGGGGCGTTCGATTGCCGGTTTTCACCTGCGCGACGCACTGGATCTGGTAGCCAAGCGCTACCCCGGTGTGCTGCTGCGCTTTGGTGGCCACGCCATGGCGGCGGGCTGCACCATTCTGGAAGAACACTTGGACACCTTTGAGCAAGGTCTGAACGAAGTCGCCAAGGAATGGCTGGATGCGGCCACCTTGATGCGCCGCCTGTACACCGACGGTGCCTTGAAACCCGAATACCGTCGCCCCGATCTGGTCGACACCCTGCACCATGAGGTGTGGGGCCAGGGTTTTGCCGCCCCGACCTTCAGCGAAGAGCTGGAGGTGGTGTCGCAACGCCTGGTGGGTGAAAAACACCTGTCGCTCAAGCTCAAACACTGCGGCCAGCCGGTCGATGGCATCTGGTTTGGCCGCACCGAACCTCTGCCAGCACGAGTCATATTGGCCTTTCGGCTGGATGTGGACAGCTGGCGCGGTGAACGCAGAGTACGGTTTTTGGTAGAAGCGGCAGAATCGGCCTGATGAACCAGATTGCAATCTCATGACCACCTCAAAACTATCCGCGTCTGAACTGCGCTGCCATGTGGATGCAGCCTCACTGGGTTTTACCAACACCACCGAGCTGAAGCACCTGCCCTTGCCCTGGATCGGCCAGGAGCGGGCCGAACAAGCCACACGCTTTGGCTTGACGATGGGCCAGCGCGACTACAACCTGTTTGTGCTGGGCGAAGTCGGCAGTGGCCGCAGCACCTTGATCAGCCAGATGATGCGGTCCGAAGCCGCCAAGCGGCCCACGCCACCGGACTTGTGCTACCTGTACAACCATGACTCTCCCGAGCACCCGCGTGCCATGCGGCTGCCCGCTGGCGAAGGCCGCCTGTTGCGTCAACTGATGGGGCAATTGGCCAAACATCTGCAATCGGACATTCCCAAGCGCCTGTCAGAGGCGGCCTTCAAAGCCGAGAGTGATCACCTCAGCAGCCAGCACAAAATGGAGGAAGACCGCGCCTTCGCCGCCCTGACGGCCTTTGCCGATGCCCGCAACTTCTCGCTGACACGCGAACAGGGCAATATGGTGTTCACCCTCCGCGATCCTCAAGGGCAACCCCTGACCACCGGCAAAGCCATGACCCTGACGGCCCAGCAACGGGTAGAAATTGACAGCAACGAAGAAGCCTTGCGCAACGAGATCAGCCGTTATCTTGAGCAAAACCGGGCCAGGGAGCACAGCTTGAATGAAAGCCTGGCCACCTTGAAGCGCCAGGCCATCAAACCCATGCTGGAACATGAGTTGCAAGCCATTCGCAACGCGCTGCGCAAACAAATCAAGGACAGTCTCAAACTCGGCAGCTACCTTGAACAGGTTCAGCACGACATGCTGGAAAACCTGGAGCTGTTTCAGCCCGGTGAAGACGAAGAAGATGTCCGGCTGGAAGCCTTGCTGGAAGTCTTGTCCCGGCTGCGGGTCAACGTGGCGGTGGACAACCACGAGCTGAAAGGTGCCCCCGTCATCCTGGAAGACAACCCGCTGTTTCGCAACCTGTTTGGCAGCATTGAATACGAATCCGATGGCGACATGTTGACCACCGATTTTTCGCGCATCCGCGCGGGCAGTCTGGTCAAGGCCCATGGCGGCTTTTTGATGCTGCACCTGCGCGACCTGTTGGCCGACGAGTCGGTCTGGGAGAAATTGCGGCGCTATCTGCGCAGCGGGCGCTTGCAAATCGAAGAGCCCAGCATGATGTATGCACCAATTGCAGCGGTATCCCTGCAGCCCGACCCGATTGATGTGGATGTGAAGATTGTCCTGATTGCCTCGGTGGAGGAGTACTACGCCGTTCAGGAAGGTGACCCCGAGTTTGCCCGCCGCTTTCGCTGCAAGGTGGATTTTGCCGACACCTTCAAGGCCACCCCTGAATCCTTCAACGCCTCGGCCATTTTTGTCGCCCACACCTGTGATCGCCTGGGTTTGCTGCATTTTTCCGCCGCCGCCGTGGCCACCTTGATCGAAGCCAGCCACCGTGAGGCCGAAGACCAGGTGCGTCAAAGCGCCATTTTTGGCCACTCCGAGGCGCTGGTGATGGAAAGCAGCGCCTCGGCACACAGCCGTGGGGCCACGCTGGTGGAGTCGCAGGATGTGTACGCGGCCATGCAGGCGCGGGTCTACCGCCACAGCTACCCACAGCAGCGGCTGCAGGAAACCATTGTGGATGGTGAGCGCCTGCTGGATGTCACCGGCGAAAAAGTGGCGCAACTCAATGGCCTGACCGTGATTGACCTGGGCGACTACCAGTTTGGCTTTCCGGTGCGCGTGACCGCCAGCACCTATGCGGGGCATGAAGGCCTGCTCAATATTGAACGTGAAGTCAAACTCTCCGGCCCGATTCACGACAAGGGGGTGCTGATCCTGCACAGCTACCTGTCCGCCCTGTTTGCCCACATTGCACCGCTGGCACTGGATGCGGCGATTGTGTTTGAGCAGGAATACAGCGGTGTCGAGGGCGACTCGGCCTCTTGTGCCGAGCTTTACGCCTTGTTGTCCAGCCTGTCGGGCTTGCCCCTGAAGCAGGGGATTGCGGTCACCGGTGCTGTCAACCAGCACGGCGAAATGCTCCCGGTGGGGGGCATCAACGAAAAAATCGAAGGCTATTTCCGCAGTTGTGAGCTGCTCGGGCTGGATGGCCAACAGGGCGTGCTGATTCCGGCACGCAACCGCCGCCACCTGATGCTTGACCCCAGCGTGGTGCAGGCCGTGGCCCAGGGGCAGTTTCATATCTACACCGCTGACCTGGCCAGCGATGGCATCGAGTTACTCACGGGGGCCAGTTTTGGCACCCTGCAAGGTCAGGACTATCCGGCCGACAGCCTTCTCGGGATGGCGCAAAAAACACTCCAAACCTACCGCAAATTCTGCGATGTACCCCGCCCGCTCAAGGTGGCACGGCGGCTGTCCAAATTACACGCTGAAGCAAAACCACATCACCCACGCGGCAGATAGCCCGCCCCTAGAATGCAGCAATGAACCCCACCCTGAACGCCGACCTGCATTGCCATTCCGTTGTCTCGGACGGTACCCTGACACCAGAAGAGTTGGCCTTACGCGCCAAATCACAAGGGGTTCAGCTCTGGGCGCTCACCGACCATGATGAAATTGGTGGTCAGGCACGCGCCGCAGCTGCGGCTGCGGCCTGTGGTCTGGACTACCTGACGGGGGTGGAAATCTCCGTCACTTTCCTGCATCAAACCGTGCACATTGTCGGGCTGGGTTTTGATGCCAACAACGCCGCATTGGCCGAAGGCCTGCAGCAAACCCGTGGTGGGCGTGCGCAACGTGCCCAGGAAATGGCCGATGATCTGGCGCGTGTGGGCATCAAAGGCTGCTTTGAAGGTGCCCTCCAATATGCCGGCAACCCCAACCTGATCTCACGCACCCACTTTGCCCGCTACCTGGTTGAAACCGGCATCTGCAAAGACACCTATGAAGTGTTTCGCAAATACCTCACCGAAGGCAAACCCGGCTTTGTGGAGCACCGCTGGGCCCATTTGAAAGATGCCGTGCGCTGGATCACCCAGGCTGGCGGTCTGGCCGTGATTGCCCATCCGGCACGCTACAAATTCAGTGCCAATGAAGAGATGGCGCTGTTCACCGAGTTCATCGGCCACGGTGGCCAGGGTGTGGAAGTCGTCACCGGGAGCCACTCGGCAGCTGAAAGTGTTACCTACGCGGCAACCGCGCTCGAATTTGGTCTGGCCGCCTCACGTGGCAGTGACTTTCACAGCCCAACAGAAAGCCGCACGGAACTGGGTGCCCTGCCTGTATTGCCGGGAGAACTCACCCCGGTCTGGGCGCTGCTGGAGGATCGCATTACACGTGCCCCCCGAGCCGCTTCGACTCGGGCCTGAACCCACACATGTCATTCTGGACAAGTCGCCAGGGCGGCGGGATCTTGCTGATCATCCTGGCAAGCTTGTCGTTTGCCTTATTGGACACAGCGACCAAACACGCCACGCAACTGGTACCGGTGCTGATGTTGCTGTGGTTTCGTTATGCGTTTCAGGCCGTCCTGACATTTGTACTGCGTTACCCGATTCAAAAAAACCAGCTGTTCACCACCCCCAACCCACGCTTTCAGACTTTGCGTGGTGTACTGTTGCTGACCACCAGCGCCTGCTCATTTTTTGGCCTGCAATTTTTACCCGTGGGGGAATTCACCGCCATGGTGATGCTCTCACCCATGGTGGCCACAGCCATGGCGGCATGGCTGCTGAAAAATCATGTCTCTCCCCTGCGCTGGGTGTTGATGACGTTGGGGCTGTTGGGTGTGCTGCTGGTGGTGCGCCCAGGCGGACAGGTGTTTGGCTGGGCAGTCTTGTTTCCGGTCTTGCTGGTGGTGACCTATGCGTCTTTTCAGGTACTCACCAGCCGCCTGAGTGGTGACGAAAACCCTTACACCACACACTTTTACACCGGCTTGGTGGGAACGGTGGTCATGACACCCATCATGCTGTGGAGCTGGAATACGATAGCGCTGTTCCGTTACTGGCACTGGTTTGTACTGGTGGGTTTTTTGGGCACGTTTGGTCATTTGATGCTGATTCGCGCCTTCAACCGCGCCAGTGCGGTGGTGCTCACACCTTATCTCTACACCCAGATCGCTTTTGCCACCTGGATGGGCTGGCTGGTTTTCCAGCATGTGCCGGATGCTTTTGCCTGGGCTGGCATTGCCGTGATTGCCACCTGCGGAGTCGGCAATGCCCTGCTGTCGGCACGTGAAGCCACGGGGCAGCGACAATAGCGCCATGCCTCAGCTTTTTGAAATTCACCCCGACAACCCCCAGCCCCGTCTGCTCAAACAGGCTACCGCCTTGCTCGACAAAGGCGAGGTGCTGGCTGTACCCACCGACTCCAGCTATGCGCTGGTTTGCCACCTGGACGACAAGGCCGCTGCCGATAAGCTGCGCCGAATCCGCGGAGTGGACGACAAACACCACCTGACGCTGTTGTGCCGCGACCTGTCCGAGCTGGCGAACTACGCCCGTGTGGACAACCAGCAGTTTCGCCGCCTCAAAGCCGCCACCCCCGGTGCTTACACCTTCATTCTGGAAGCCAGCAAAGAGGTACCGCGCCGCCTGAGCCACCCGTCACGCAAAACCATTGGTCTGCGCGTGCCCGACCACAAAGTGCTGCAGGAATTGCTGGCGCTCCACAGCACGCCCTTACTGGCCACCACCCTGATTGCACCAGGTGAAACCGAACCATTGAACGATGCCGAAGAAATCCGTGAGCGCTACAAGGGCCGCATTGCGGCCGTGATTGATGCAGGAGCTTGCCCGCGTGAACCAACCACCGTGGTGGATTTAACCGGTAGTGACCCGGTAGTCATCCGCGAAGGACTTGGCTCATTGGCGATGCTTGGCCTTTAAGCAGCTCGTGCCACCTAACTGCCCTGAGAAAATCACGTCATGGACTTTGCACAACTGATTCAAACCGTCACCCTCTACGCCATTCCCGTGTTGCTGGCCATCACCCTGCACGAAGCAGCGCATGGTTTTGCGGCCAAACATTTTGGTGACAACACGGCTTACATGCTCGGGCGGGTCACCCTGAATCCCTTGCCGCACATTGACCCCATGGGCACGATCCTGATGCCACTGATTCTGTACATCGCCACCTCCGGCGCTTTCTTGTTTGGTTATGCCAAACCGGTGCCGGTGCGTTTTGGCAATTTGCGCAACCCCAAGCGGGACATGATCTGGGTAGCTCTGGCAGGCCCTGGCTCCAATTTCGTTCAGGCTTTGGTGTGGGGTGCCTTGCTGTATATCTACCAAGCCATGAGTGTCACCGAGCCGTTCCTGCTTGAAATGGCGCAAGGGGGCGTACTGGTCAATGTGGTGATGTTTGCATTCAACCTGTTCCCATTACCACCGCTGGACGGCGGCCGCATTCTGGTCGGTTTGCTGCCTTACCGGCAAGCCATGATGGTGTCACGCGTAGAGCCATGGGGCTTTTTTATTGTGATGGCCCTGGTGCTGGCTGGCGTGGTCAGCAGTTTGTGGATGCAACCACTGATGGGCCTGACTTACCAACTGATTCACCTGCTTTTATCTCCCCTGGCCATGTTGGTCGGGTAAGAGAAGTTCTTTTATTGATCCTTGACGATTCATGACGACACAACGCTTTCTCACCGGCATTACCACCTCTGGCACCCCCCATCTGGGCAATTACGTTGGCTCCATTCGCCCCGCCGTGCGTGCCAGCCTGACCGACAGTGTGCAAAGTTTCTACTTTCTGGCCGACTACCACGCCTTGATCAAGATTGATGATCCGGCACGTATTCAGCGCTCCACCCTGGAAATTGCCGCCAGCTGGCTGGCCGCCGGGTTGGACCCTGAGCGTGTGGTGTTTTATCGCCAGTCGGATGTGCCAGAAATTCCCGAACTCACCTGGTTTTTAACCTGTGTGCTGGGCAAAGGTGTGCTCAACCGCGCCCACGCCTACAAGGCCTCCGTCGACAAAAATACCGCCGCAGGCACCGACCCCGACACCGATGTCAGCGCCGGTCTGTTCATGTACCCGGTACTGATGGGGGCTGACATTCTGATGTTCAATGCCCACAAGGTACCTGTCGGGCGCGACCAGGTACAACACATCGAAATGGCACGTGACATGGCGCACAGTTTTAATCACCGCTACGGCGAACACTTTGTGCCCCCGGATGCCGCCATTGAAGACAACGTGGCCACCCTGCCCGGTCTGGACGGCCGCAAGATGAGCAAGAGCTACGACAACACCATTCCAATGTTCGCCCCGCGTGAGCAGCTCAAAAAACTCATTGCCAGCATCAAAACCGACTCCAAAGCCCCAGGAGAAGCCAAGGATGTGGATGGTTCGGCCCTGTTCCAGATTTACCAGGCCTTTGCCAGCGCCAGCGAAACCGAAGCCCTGCGCCAGGCCTATGCCGATGGCATTGCCTGGGCCGATGCCAAGCACATCGTGTTTGAACGCGTGGATCAGGAACTGGCCCCGATGCGTGCGACTTACCAGGCGCTGATGGACAACCCGGCCAAGGTTGAAGCCATTTTGATAGCCGGTGCGGCCAAAGCCCGCGCTATTGCCACCCCGTTCATGCGCCAGCTGCGCCATGCTGTCGGCTTGCGCAAACTGGATGCGCAAAACACATCATCCACCCACAAACCGGTGAAAACTGCCAAACCCAGTTTCAAGCAATACCGCGAAACCGATGGCAAGTTTTACTTCAAGCTCATGGCGGCCGACAGCCGCTTGCTGCTGCAAAGCCAGGGCTTTGACACCCCACGTGAAGCGGGCAAGGTCATTGGGCAAATTTCCACCGTCAACCCGGCTGGTTTGAAAGATTTGTCGGTGTATTGGCAAGCCGCAACCGGTGTTGAGGAAGACGACATCTTGGCGGCGGTACAACAGCTGCAAAGTGACTAAACCTTTCTCACGGTACAGCTGAACAAGCCGTCCAAAACAACCCGTCGGCCACTGTACAATTCGCGCTTCGAGTTGCGGAGAAGTGGCAGAGTGGTCGAATGTACTTGACTCGAAATCAAGCGTAGTGGCAACACTACCGTGGGTTCGAATCCCACCTTCTCCGCCAAAAAAACAAGCAAAAAGCCCCGTCACTCAATGTGTTACGGGGCTTTTTTGTTGCCTGTTTGAAACGCTCTACCTCTGCCACATACTTCAGATGTCAGGCATGGTGCTGACTTCCTGTGTCAGGCGAAAATTTCATAAAAATGATCTGTAGCCCTTGATATACAAGCGCAAGCAGCTACTTTTTTTGAAGCAATTCATAGACCGCTTTGGGGTAAATCAAATGCTCTTGCGTGAGCACCCGTGCCGCCAATGTGTCTGCGCTGTCATCCGGCAGCAGCGGCACCACGGCCTGCGCCAGGATCGGGCCATGATCCAGTTCCGGCGTAACCAGGTGCACAGTGGCACCAGCGACTTTGCAACCGGCATCAATGGCCCGCTGATGGGTATGCAAACCGGCAAACGCAGGCAACAAAGAGGGATGAATATTCACCAGCCGCCCGGCATAGCGGTTGACAAAACCGGGGGTCAGAATGCGCATGAAACCCGCCAACACCACCAGCACCGGCTGTTGCGGCGTATCAAACGCATCAATGGTCTGCGCCAATGCTGCATCAAACGCAGCCCGATCCGGGTAGGCCTTGTGATCCAGCACTTGCGTGGCAATACCGTGGCTGCGGGCAAAGTCCAAGCCTGCTGCATCGGCTTTGTTGCTGATGACGGCCGCCACCCGCGCCCCCAAGGTATCGGCCCAATGGTCGCGTAGTGAGGTTTTCACGATGGCTGCCATGTTGGAGCCACTGCCTGAGATCAAAATAACGATGTTTTTCATAACTGGCTGAATTATGACTTTGCCCTCAACCGCTTCTCTCCCCCTCACCCCCATTGAGGCCCGCGTGCTCGCCACCCTGATGGAAAAAGCCCGCACCGTGCCTGACAGCTACCCGCTGTCGCTCAATTCACTGATGCTCGGCTGCAACCAGAAAACCACCCGCGACCCGGTGATGGACTTGACCGAGGCCGATGTGGCCACCGCCATCGACAGCTTGCACAACAATGCTCTGGTGCGCACCAACACCAGCGGCCGCGTGGCGCGGTATGAGCACAACTTTCAACGCGGCGTGGGCGTACCCGAACAATCGGCCGTGCTGCTGGGCGTGTTGATGCTGCGCGGGCCACAAACCTCGGCCGAACTGCGCCTGAACACCGAGCGCTGGTACAAATTTGCCGACATCTCCTCAGTGGAAGGCTTTCTGGAAGAGTTGCAAGACCGCCCAGAGGAAAAAGGTGGCCCGCTGGTGGTCAAGCTGGCCAAAGCCCCCGGCGCACGTGAGCAGCGCTGGGCACACTTGCTGTGTGGGCCGGTGGATGAAGCATCATGGGCCAGCGGCAGCGGTAGCCCCAGCCGCGCGGTGGACAGCAATACCACTGAGCGCCTAGCGCGGCTGGAGGCCGAAGTGGCTCAGTTGCGCAGCACCGTGGCCAAGCTGTGTGCGGAGTTGGGGGTGACACCGGACGCGGGTGCAGACTGACGGCTATGTCGCGTGGCCGAAGGGCCAACAAAGGAACTCAAGGAGCTGATTTCCAAGGCACTACAGAAATGGCAGCAACTGCGAATCGCGATTCACCTGGGGTTTATGGGTAGATATGGGTATCTTTGTGGGTATGCTCATCACCGACAACGTCATCACATCAGGAATCCTGGCGCTTGTTGCACAAATTGACGAATTCAAAGTTGCTTGGCGTGCCCTTGGAACCCTCGCGCCAGAGCGCATGCTTGCCCACAGGCGGTACGCATCCTGTACGGCAGCGCCATCACCCTGCATAGCACCGAAACTGATGCCACCGTCACCATCCACAACACCGGCCCGCATATTTCGGCTGAACTGATTGAGCAGATTTTTGACTATGGTGTGTCAGACCAGGCCGAGTCCGGTGCCAACGGCAACCGCGGCCAGGGCCTGTTTTCATGATCTGATTCGCGCACACAAGCCGTCATACAACCGTGTGATTTGAATTTTTGAGCCCAGCCCTGACCTTCCTCTGGTTTGGGCCCATTAAATTGCATCGCTCCAGTGTTGAATATTTAGCCGTGGCGCGACCCAATCCACAAAGGTCGCGTCGGCGGTCTTCACGCGATGTGATGCACCTCCTGCAGGCCATAGACCGGCGTATCCAACCCTTCCATGCGCGCCTTGAGCTGTAGCGCCAGGTAACGCGAATAGTGGCGCGACTGGTGCAGGTTGCCGCCGTGGAACCACAGCGCCTCCTGCTGCGTTGGCTTCCACATGTTGCGCAGTTCACCTTCCCACGGGCCGGGGTCCTTGGTGGTGTCCGAGCCCAGGCCCCAGCATTTGCCGACCTTGGCCGCCATCTCGGGCGAGACCAGGCGCTCGACCCAGCCGTTCATTGAGCCGTAGCCGGTGGCATACACGATCAGGTCGGCGGGCAGCTCGGTGCCGTCGCTCAGGATGACCGAGTGCTCGGTAATGCGCGCGATGTCCACGCCGCTCTTGAGCTTGACATCGCCATTGGCCACCAGATCGCAGGCGCCCACGTCGATGTAGTAGCCCGAGCCCCGGCGCAGGTACTTCATGAACAGACCCGAGCCATCGTCGCCGAAGTCGAGCATGAAGCCAGCCTTGCGCAGCCGGTCGTACAAATCAGCATCGCGCTTCTGGATTTCCTCGTACACCGGAATGTGGAAGGTGTGCATGATGCGAAACGGCACCGAGGCGAAGATCAGGTCGGCCATGTCGGTGGTGATGCCGTTCTCCACTGCCTGTTCCGAATACAGCCCGCCCAGCGCCAGGTCCATCAGCGAGTCCGAGCGCACGATGTGGGTTGAGCTGCGCTGCAGCATGGTCACGTCGGCGCCGTTTTCCCACAGGTCGGCGCAGATGTCGTGCGCCGAGTTGTTGGCGCCCAGCACGATGGCCTTCTTGCCCTTGTAGGCATCGCCGCCGGGGTGTTTGCTGGAATGGTGCTGCACGCCCTTGAAGATGTCAGCGCCCTCGATCTGCGGCACGTTGGCCACGCCCGACATGCCCAGTGCGAACACGACCTGCTTGGGGCGCAACACCAATGTCTGGCCGTCGCGCAGCACGGTCACTTCCCATTCCTTGGCCTCTTCGTCGTACTTCGCCTTGACGCATTCGGTGGACGACCAGTAGTTCAGCTCCATCACCTTGGTGTACATCTCCAGCCAGTCGCCGATCTTGTCCTTGGGGCAGAACACCGGCCAGTCGTCGGGAAACGGCAGGTAGGGCATGTGGTCGTACCAGACCGGGTCGTGCAGGCACAGCGACTTGTAGCGGCTGCGCCACTGGTCGCCCGGGCGCGGGTGTTTGTCGATGATCAGTGCAGGCACACCCAGGCGCTTGAGGCGTGCACCCAGGCCGATGCCGCCCTGGCCACCGCCGATCACCAGCACATAGGGCTGCACGCTGATGCCCAGCTCGGCTTCTTCCTGCTGGCGGCGCTCGGTCCAGTTCTGCCGACCTTTGTGCACGCCATGCTCGGCGCCCTTGATGCGGGCGCGGCCCTTCTTTTCTTCAAAACCCTTGAGTTCATAGACCGTGGTCAGCAGCGTCCAGCACAGGCCGTCTTTCAGCCGGGCATAACCGCGCCCGCGTGCCACCGCGGTCTCGAAGGTGAACCAGCCTTCGGTCACGCCATTGGCACGGCTAGCCTGGCCTTCGGTACGCCAGTTGGTTGGCTGCGTGCTGGCCAACGTGGCGGTCAGCAAGTCTTGCACGCCATCACGGCCTTCGACGGTCTTGAGGTTCCAGGTGAACCCGATCAGGTCGCGCCAATGGCAGTCGGTGGTGAAGAGCTGGGTGGCGGCCTGCACGTCGCCGCGCGTGAGCGCGGCATCGAACAGTTCGAGCCAGCGGGCGATGTCGTCAGTGGGGCTGAGGGCGCTGTGGTGGGCCGCCGGGGGCGCGCCGGTCACGGTGTCGGTCATAGGTCTTGTCTCCTTGTTATGTTGCAAATCGCCGGCAGGGTTGCCGACGTTTGGTTTATTGCAAGTGACATGCCGGAACAGGGATATGTTTGAGAACTATATTATTTATAGCTACTTGCGCTTGCTGGTAAAAGGCTAGAACCACTTTTTATATAAAAATGCTCACCGTGCGGCGTACTGTGCAAGCTGTCACAGCGTGACGGCTGTCACGGGGTCAGGCGTGACACCTGTCACACCTGAAGCCCGCGTGTGTCAGCGGGTTGGGTCGCCGTCGCGCTGGTTCGGCGAGGCAAGGCCCCATCGCTGCATGCGGCGGTACAGCGTCATGCGCGACAGGCCCATGCGGCGCGCTGCCTCGGCCACATTCCAGCGGCTGGCGACCAGGTGCTGCAGCAATTGCGCCGCCTCGCTGGTGGGCGCGGCGGGTGCGGCGGGCAAGCTTGCGGAGGGCACAGCAAGGGGTTTGGGGGCAGGCGTGCCACTCAAGTGGTCGGGCAGGTCGTGCAGTTCGATCCGGCCCTGGTTGCACAGGCTGCGGGCGTACGCGATCACGTTGTGCAACTCACGCAGGTTGCCCGGCCAGTGGTGCGCCAGCAGGCGGGCGCGGGCGTCAGGGGAAAGCACCGTGGCGGCTGCTTCATCGCCATTGCGTGGATTCGCCAGCAGGCGCTCTATCAGCCAGCACAGATCGGTGCGCTCGCGCAGCGGCGGCAGCACCAGGTGCGCGCCGTTCAGGCGGTAATACAGGTCGGCGCGAAAGCGCCCCTCGCGTACCAGCGCCTCCAGATCGCAGTGTGTGGCCGCGATCACGCGGATGTTCACCGGCACCGGCCGCGTCGCGCCCACCGACAGCACTTCGCGCTCAGCCAGCACGCGCAGCAACCGGGCTTGCAGCGCTAGCGTCATGTCGCCGATCTCATCGAGGAACAGCGTGCCGCCATCGGCCTCCTGTACCAGGCCGCGCTTGGCACGTGTGCCCGCACCCGAGAAGCTGCCGGGCAGGTAGCCGAACAGCTCGCTCTCGGCCAGCGCCTCGGGAATGGCCGCGCAGTTCACCGCCACGAAGGGCCGACCGCGCCGCTCGCTGCTGGCGTGCAGCGCCTTGGCGAAGAACTCCTTGCCGCTGCCGGTTTCGCCAGTCAGCAGCAGCCCGATGGGCGAATTCACAAAACGTGCCGCGCGTGCAATCTGCCGCGTCAGCGCGGGGTCGCCACCGCACAGTCCAGCCAGCGGCGTTGGCACGGGTTTGGCGGCGGCCGATGGCGCAGGACGCGCGGCGGCGCGGGGCGGCGTTGCCAGCAGGAACAGCTGCTGGCTGGTGCCAGCCACGGTGATGGCGCAACGGTCCGCCGGGCTGCTGTAGATGAAGCGACCCAAGTCGCCAAGCTGGAGGTTGAACAGGCGCTCGAAGGCAGCGCCCATCAGCGGTCCGGCCACCTGATCCTGCAGCAGCAGTTGCGCGCGGCGGTTGTAGCCGATGACCCGGCCCGCCGCGTCCAGCGCCAACAGGTAGTCAGGGTTGACCTCCAGAAACTGCGGCGAGGGCGACAGGCGCAGCAACCAGTCATGGCGAAACTGGCGCAGGAAGCTGGCGTTTTCAATGTGCTGGGCGTAGATCGTCACCATCTGCAACGCGAGGTGCTGGCTGTCCTTGCTCTGTGGCGAGCGCAGCGCCGAGATGTCCAGCACCGCATTGAGCTGGCCGCGTCCGTCGAACACCGGCGCGGCCGTGCAGGTGAGCGGGATGTGGGTGGCGTCGAAATGGTCGCCCTGGTGCACCGTGAGGGCTTGCCCGGTGCTGATGCAGGTGCCCACGCCGCAGGTGCCGGCCACTGATTCGCTCCAGGTCGAACCCAGGTACAGGCCGGCGCGGCGCAGCGAGTGCTCGGTATGCAGGTCGCCGAGAAAATCGACGGTGATGCCGCGCGCGTCGGTCAGCAGCACCACATAGTCCAGCTCGGCCACATGCTGATAGAGCGCCTGCATGCCATCGCGCGCAATCTGCAAAAACTCGTCCATCCGATCCTGGTGTTCGCGCAGGCGATGACTGGGCAGAATGATGGCTTCCTGCATGCGGGTTGGGTCAAGCCGATAGTCCCGTGCGCACCGACGCCACGAATCGTGAATGATGCTATCGCTTGCAAACTCTGGATGGCCGCTGCTGCCGCCAGCAACCATCTGCGTGACCCTTGAGATGTGCTCCTGCTGATGCACTTGCATTGCTTGTATCCTGTCCTGGTGTGCGCGAAAGGGGTCTGCGCCAATTGAATAAGGCCTGTTTTGACTAGAAAAACTGTAGGTTTTTCTGTGTTGACGGTCAATCCGGAAAATCCCTCGGTTGAATGTTTTGCCCGAAAGAAGAGGCGCTCTTTTCGCGAACCTGACATATTACAAAATGTGTGCAAGTTCTAGTGAATATGCGTCCATACTGCCCGCCGACCTTGGCCTGCCTTGTGAGCGAATAGGGCATCAGATCATTGCGAGTTAGCGTTCAAAGGGGTCATGTCGGAAGGATAGGAGGGACATGTGCCGCCTCTAAGCAAGCACTCAACATCCACCCCGCTGCTGCGACCCCAAATCTCCCCGTAGTCCAGCACCTCCCTGTCACCCCCCGGACACTCATAACCGCACGCCCGTGCTAAAAACGCCGCCAAATCGAGCACACCCAACGGTGTGCCACCACCGGAGACACCATGGATTTGGCTTTTACCCCCGAAGAGGAACAATTTCGCCAGGAGGTGCGCACCTGGGTGCGTGCCAACCTGCCCGCTGACATCGCCCACAAGGTGCACCACGCCTTGCGTCTGACCCGCGACGACATGCAGGGCTGGGCCAAGATTCTGGGCAGCAAAGGCTGGCTGGGTTTTGGCTGGCCCAAGGCCTTTGGCGGCCCTGGCTGGAACGCCATCCAGAAGCACCTGTTTGAAGAGGAATGCGCCCTGGCGGGTGCGCCGCGCATCGTGCCGTTTGGCCCGGTGATGGTGGCCCCGGTCATCATGGCTTTTGGCACGCCGGAGCAGCAGCAGCGCTTTTTGCCCGGCATTGCCAGCGGCGAGGTGTGGTGGAGCCAGGGTTACAGCGAGCCGGGTTCGGGCTCGGATCTGGCCAGTGTCAAATGCCGCGCTGAGCACCAGGGCGACCATTACCTGGTGAACGGCCAGAAAACCTGGACCACGCTGGGCCAGTACGGCGAGTGGATTTTTTGCCTGGTGCGCACCAGCACGGAGGGCAAGCCACAAACCGGCATCAGCTTCCTGCTGATCGACATGAAGTCGCCCGGTGTCACCGTGCGCCCGATCCGTTTGCTGGATGGCGAGTGCGAGGTCAACGAGGTGTTTTTTGACAACGTCAAAGTGCCGCTGAACAACCTGATTGGTGAAGAAAACAAGGGCTGGACATACGCCAAACACCTGCTCAGCCACGAGCGCACCAACATTGCCGATGTGAACCGCAGCAAGCGCGAGCTGGAGCGACTCAAACGCATTGCCAAGCAGGAAGGTGTCTGGGATGACCTGCGTTTTCGGGATCAGATCGCCCTGCTGGAGGTGGACGTGATTGCGCTGGAGATGCTGGTGCTGCGCGTGCTCAGCGCCGAAAAATCCGGCAAAAACTCGCTGGACATCGCCGGACTGCTCAAGATCAAAGGCAGCGAAATCCAGCAGCGCTATGCCGAGCTGATGATGCTGGCCGCTGGCCCCTTTGCCCTGCCGCTGATTCAAGAGGCCATGGATGCGGGCTGGCAAGGGGATCAGGTCAACGGCCAGATGTTCGGCTTTCCGGGTGATGCACTGCACTGCGCGCCGCTGGCATCCACCTACTTCAACCTGCGCAAGACCACCATTTACGGCGGCTCTAACGAGGTGCAGCGCAACATCGTGGCTCAGGTCGTGCTGGGCTAACACAGGGGAACACTGATGAACTTTGACTTTTCCGACGACCAAAACCAATTGCGTGACGCGGTGCAACGCTGGGCCGATAAAGCCTACACCTTTGAGCGCCGCCGCGCCATCGTGGCAGCCGGTGGATTCTCACGCGAGGCCTATGGCGAGCTGGCTGAACTCGGGCTGTGTGGCCTGGTGGTGCCTGACACGCATGAGGGCATGGGCATGGGGCCAATCGAGGCCATGGTGGTGATGGAGCAACTGGGGGCCGCGCTGGTGCTGGAGCCCTTGACCCAATGCCTGATCAGCGCCGCCGTGTTGAGCCAGTTTGCGCCGCAGGCCGTGCAAGCCCAATGGCTACCGCGCATCGCCTCAGGCCAGGCGCTGGTGGTGCTGGCACAGCAGGAGCGCAGCAATCGCTACCGACTCGACATTTGCAAGGCTAATGCGGCTGTAGCCAATGAAAATCATGCGCTAACAGCTACCAAAAACATAGTTCCCGCCGGTGACCAGGCCGATGCCTACCTGGTGCCTGCCATGCTGGATGGCCAGTTGGCGCTGTTTCTGGTGGAGCGCAGCGCCGCCGGGGTCAGCACCCGCGGCTACGGCACGCAAGACGGCAGCCGCGCCGCCGACGTGAGGTTTGACCACGCCCCGGCCACCCTGCTCACCCGCGACGGCCTAGCCGCGCTGGAGCTGGCGGTGGATGTGGGCATTGCCGCGGCTTGCGCCGAAGGTGTGGGCGTGATGGACAAGACGCTGCTTCTTACCGCCGACTACCTCAACACCCGCAAGCAGTTTGGCGTGGCCATTGGCAGCTTTCAGGCGCTGCGCCACCGCGTGGCCGACATGAAGATGCAGCTGGAGCTGGCCCGCTCCATGAGCTACTACGCCAGCCTGAAGCTGAGCGCCCCGCCCGCCGAGCGCCGCGCCGCACTGGCCCGCGCCAAGGTGCAGTTGGGCCAGTCGATGCGTTTTGTCGGCCAGCAGGCGGTGCAGTTGCACGGCGGCATTGGCGTGACGGACGAGTACATCGGCAGCCATTACTTCAAGAAACTCACCCAACTGGAGCTGAGCTTTGGCGACACCTTGCACCACCTGGGCGAGGTGTCGGCACGTATGACGGACACAGCTGCGGTGTTTGCCTGAACACGTCTGCGGTAGATGCACCTGGCTCAGGGTTCAGGCTACTCCGGTGAGCGCACCCGCAAAAACGCAGCAAACTTTGGCAAACCCTTGGGGGTGTGATCCCGGTAACGGTAAGTCACCATCGAGCCCAAGGGCGGCGGTGCTTCACGTTGCGCGTCGGTGAACCCTGTGCCCAGCGCAAAACGTTGGCCGTTCGGCATTTCCAGCAGCAAAGCCCCCAATCGCCCGGCGTGTTTACCTTTGCCGGGCAGATGTGCCACCACACGGGCTTCCTCATCCGGGTGCAGTTTGAGTTTCAACAGCGCATCACTGCGCCCTGGCGACCACAACGCGTTGGCACGGTGCAGCACCAGCCCTTCACCACCCGCTTGGGTCGTCTGGTTCAATAGTTTTTGCAAGGCGGATACATCCGAAACACGCGCTTGCGCCACGGCCTGCAACCACGGCTGCTTGGCTTGCGCCAGCAGTACCTGGATGCGCTGGGAACGTTCGCCAAAAGCACCAGATTCACCGGGCAGGTCAAAAATCATGTAGCGCACGCTGCGCCAGTCGGCTTCCACCGGGGCCTGACGGCGCACGATGCCAGAAAGCTCGTCAAAACGCCCACGGCCCAGCCACAACTCGCCGTCGAGCGCCGTCGGCGGCAAGGCTGCCGTGAACCAGTCCGGAGCAGCGATCGGTAGACCGCTGCGAAAGCGCAGCACGTGACCGTCCCAAAAGGCGCGCACACCGTCGAGCTTTTCGCTCACCAGATAGCCGCTGGGATCTTGGTCACTGGGCCACAGCTTGGCGTGCATCAGCGCAGGCGCGGTGGCAGAAGGTGCGGGAATGGAAGCGGTGTCATGGGGTAGCGCTGTCGCCAAGCCCGGTGAAAAAATACTGCCGAGCAGCCCGGTCAAATACAGCACAGAGGCCGCGGTAGGACGATAGTTCATGGTTGGTATCCGAAAAATTGACCCATCAAGTGCTGACGATCACCGTCTTCACGCCACCAACCGCGACGATTTGGGCACATGGGCCATCAAAAATTCCATCTGGTCCGCCAGAATGCGCCGGTTGCGCAAAATGAAGTCTTCCCACAGGCTGGGCACATAGGGCGTGTACAGCAGTGGCATGTGCGCCTGCTCGGGGGTGCGGTGGCTTTTGTGGTGGTTGCAGGGGCGACACGCCGTGACCACGTTCATCCAGGTGTCCACGCCATGCTGGGCAAACGGAATGATGTGTTCGCGGGTCAGGGCTGCGTCCTCAAACTGCTCACCACAATACGCACAGATATTGCGGTCACGGGCAAACAGCTTGCTGTTGGTCAAACCAGGCTTGAGCTCAAAAGGATTGATGTTGGGCACCCCCTTGGTGCCAATGATGCTGGAGACTGTGATGATCGACTGCCTGCCCGTCAGCGCGTTGTGGCCGCCATGAAACACCGCCACCTCGTGGCCCATCTCCCAACGCACCTCTTCGGCGGCGTAGTGAATCACCGCCTGTTCCAGCGAAATCCACGATTGGGGCAACCCTTGGGCTGACAGCTTCAAGACTTTCAAAACACGACTCCTTCAATAAAAGGCGGTTTACCAGCAAGTGCGAGACAATATACCCCTTTTATATGTCAAATTGACTTCAAGCGCTTTGATCATCTGCACAGAACGCTATCAAAGCCATAACAACCCATGAAGATTTTTAGAGGTTTTAACCACCCCGACGTTGCACCAGCCTGTGCCCTGACGATTGGCAACTTTGACGGCGTACACCGCGGCCACCAAGCCATGCTCTCGCTGCTCAAGGGGGAAGCCCAGCAACGCGGTGTCCCGAGCTGCGTGCTGACCTTCGAGCCCCATCCGCGGGATTTTTTTGCTGGTCTGACACACAACCCTGACCTGGCCCCGGCCCGCGTGGGCACCCTGCGCGACAAACTCTGCGACCTGGCCCAGAGCGGTGTCGATCAAACCGTGGTGCTGCCGTTTGACACCCATCTGGCCAATTTATCGCCGCAAGCCTTTATTGACCAGGTCTTGCTGCAGGGACTGGGTGCCCGTTATGTGCTGGTGGGTGACGACTTTCGCTTTGGCCAGCGCCGCGTCGGCGACTATGCCCTGCTGGATGCAGCCGGCACCCAACAAGGTTTTGATGTGGCGCGCATGAACAGCTACGAAGTACATGGCCTGCGTGTCTCCAGCTCGGCCGTGCGCGAGGCGCTCGGCCAAGGCCGCATGCCCGATGCCACCCGGTTGCTGGGCCACCCCTACCGCATCTCGGGCCATGTGGTACACGGACGCAAACTGGGCCGTACCTTGGGTTTCAAAACCATCAACCAGCGTTTTGCCCACTGGAAACCTGCGGCCAGCGGCATTTTTGTCGTGCTGGTGTATGGCCTGAGTGCGCAGCCCCTGCGCGGTGTCGCCAACCTGGGCGTGCGCCCCTCGCTCGACCCCAAGGATGTGAATGGCGGTCGTGTGCTGCTGGAAACCCATTGCCTGGACTGGCCCACCCACCTGGGGTCTGAGGGTGCCTACGGTAAAATTGCCCGCGTGGAGCTTCTTCACAAATTGCACGACGAACTCAAATACAACTCCCTGGATGCGTTGACGGCTGGCATCACTCAAGATTGCCAGGATGCCCGTGCCTACTTTGCTATTGCGCCCAAATGACCACTCAAGCCCCCAACACCGATGCCTCCGGCAAAGCTGATTACCGCAGCACCCTGAATCTGCCCGACACCCCGTTCCCGATGCGCGGCGACCTGCCCAAGCGGGAACCCCAATGGGTCAAGCAATGGGAAGAACAAGGCCTGTACCCCAAACTGCGCGAAGCCCGCCAAGGTGCCCCCAAGTTCATCCTGCACGACGGCCCACCCTATGCCAACGGCCAAATCCACATGGGCCATGCCGTCAACAAGATCCTGAAAGACATGATCGTCAAGGCGCGCCAGCTCAAGGGCCTGGACGCGGCTTACATCCCCGGCTGGGACTGCCACGGCCTGCCGATTGAAAACGCGATTGAAAAGAAATTTGGCCGCAAACTGGCCCGTGACGACATGCAGGCCAAGAGCCGCGCCTACGCCACCGAGCAGATTGACCAGCAACGCGCCGACTTCAAGCGCCTGGGCGTACTGGGTGACTGGGATCACCCCTACCGCACCATGGATTTCAAGACCGAAGCCAATGAAATCCGCGCCTTCAAGCGCGTCATCGAACGCGGTTTTGTCTACCGCGGCCTCAAACCGGTGTACTGGTGTTTTGACTGCGGCTCCAGCCTGGCCGAGTTCGAAATTGAATACGCCGACAAAAAGTCACAAACGCTGGATGTCGGCTTTTTGTGCAACGAGCCCGCCCAACTCGCCGCTGCGTTTGGGCTAAGCGCTCTCGAAAAAGAAGCCTTTGCCGTCATCTGGACCACCACTGCCTGGACCATTCCCGCCAACCAGGCCCTCAACGCCCACCCGGAGTTGACCTACGCGCTGGTCGACACCGAGCGTGGCCTGCTGGTGCTGGCGCAAGACCTGGTCACCGCCTGCCTGGAGCGCTTTGGCCTCACCGGTAATGTGTTGGCCACCGCCAATGGCAAAGCGCTGGGTGGCATTCACTTCAAACACCCGTTGGCCCACGTGGATGCGGGCTATGACCGTTTGAGCCCAATCTACCTGGCCGAGTACGTGAGTGCCACCGACGGCACCGGCATCGTGCACTCGGCCCCGGCTTATGGCGTAGAGGATTTCAACTCCTGCGTGGCACACGGCATGGCCTACGACGACATCCTGAACCCGGTGCAGGGCAACGGTGTCTACGCGTCCGAGTTACCTCTGTTTGGCAACCAGCAAATCTGGAAAGCCTGCCCAGTCATCATTGACGCGCTGCGCGATGCGGGCCGCCTGTTGGCCACCGAGAACATCGTGCACAGCTACCCACACTGCTGGCGCCACAAAACCCCGGTGATCTACCGCGCCGCCGCCCAGTGGTTCATCCGCATGGACGAGGGCGTTGGCATTTTCACCAAGGATAAAGCGCCGCAAACCCTGAGAAAAATTGCGCTGGCAGCTATCGAAAACACAGCGTTTTACCCAGAAAACGGCAAGGTTCGCCTGCGCGACATGATCGCCGGCCGGCCCGACTGGTGCATCTCCCGCCAGCGCAGCTGGGGCGTGCCCCTGCCCTTCTTCCTGCACAAGGACAGCGGCGAGCTGCACCCCCAGACCATGGAAATTCTGGACATTGCCGCCGACATGGTCGAGGCCGGTGGCATCGAGGCCTGGAGCAAGGCCAGCACCGAAGACATTCTGGGCCAAGTGGGCTGCGCCGCCGATGCGCCCCACTACACCAAGAGCAGCGACATTCTGGAAGTCTGGTTTGACTCCGGCACCACCCACACCACCGTGCTCAAAGGTTCGCACGCCGGTGCCGGCCATGAAGACGGGCCGGAGGCCGACCTGTACCTGGAGGGCCACGACCAGCACCGCGGCTGGTTCCACTCCAGCCTGCTGACCGCTTGCGCCATGTATGGCCGCGCCCCCTACAAAGGCATTCTGACCCACGGCTTCACGGTGGACAGCAAGGGCCACAAGATGAGCAAGAGCGCGGGCAACGGTGTCGATCCGCAGGAAACCAGCAAGAAGCTCGGCGCAGAAATCATCCGCCTGTGGGTGGCTGCCAGCGACTATTCGGGCGACATCGCCGGTGACGACAAAATCCTGGCCCGCGTGGTGGACACCTACCGCCGGGTGCGCAACACGCTGAAATTCCTGCTGGCCAACACGCAAGACTTTGATCCCAGCGTGGATACCGTGCCACTGGCTGACATGCTGGAGATTGACCGCTACGCCCTGAGCCGGGCTGCGCAATTACAGGCTGATGTGCTGGCTCATTTTGAAATCTATGAATTTCACCCGGTAGTGGCCAAGCTGCAGATTTACTGCTCGGAAGACCTGGGCTCGTTCTACCTCGACATCCTGAAAGACCGGCTCTACACCACCGCGCCCAAGTCACTGGCACGACGCAGTGCACAAACCGCGCTGTGGCAGATCACCCAGGCCATGCTGCGCTGGATGGCCCCGTTTTTGAGCTTCACCGCCGAGGAAGCCTGGAGCGTGCTGGGGGCTGCGGGCAAAACACCGCAAGCCACCCGCGAGTCCATTTTCATGGACACCTACAGTGCCATGGGTGAGGTGGATGTCGGCCTGCTGGCCAAGTGGGCACGTATCCGCGAGATTCGTGACGCGGTCAACAAAGACATTGAAACCCTGCGCGCCAATGGTCAGGTGGGCTCTTCGCTGCAGGCCAATGTGATGCTCACGGTTGGCCCGGATGACCACGCTTTGCTGGCCAGCCTGGGCGAGGACTTGCGCTTTGTGTTCATCACATCTGCTATTGACTTGGTAGCTGGTGACGCCATGTCCATAAGCACCAGAGCCTCAAATGGCATTAAATGTGAGCGCTGCTGGCATTACCGCGACGATATTGGCGTGGACACCGCCCACCCCACCCTGTGTGGCCGCTGCACCAGCAACCTGTTTGGCGCGGGCGAAACCCGCACGGTGGCCTGATGGCGCGCAAATCTGGCTCAGGGGCCAAGCCCGGCCACAGCTTCACATCCGCCGCCACCGGCGGGCTGTTGCCGTGGCTGGCGCTGGCCTTCATCGTGCTGATCATCGACCAGTTCACCAAGGTGCTGGTGGTGGGTTACTACCAGTTGGGCGACAGCACCACGGTGACCAGCTTTTTCAACGTGGTGCGGGTGCACAACCTGGGCGCGGCGTTCAGCTTTCTGGCGGGTGCCGGTGGCTGGCAACGCTGGCTGTTTACCGGCATTGGCATCGCGGCGGCCGCTTTGATCGTCTGGATGCTGAAATCCCACGCCGGACAAAAGCTGTTCGCCTTTGCCATGGCCTGTATTCTGGGCGGTGCCATTGGCAACGTGGTGGACCGCTTGCTGTACGGTTATGTGGTGGACTTTTTGCAGTTTCACTGGAGCTGGCTCAGCCCGATGTTTCCGGGCGGCTATTTCCCCGCCTTCAATGTGGCCGACAGCGCCATCACGCTGGGGGCGACCTGCCTGATCCTGGACGAGCTGCTGCGCGTGCGCCGCGGGCGCTGACATGAACCCACAAGACTACGTTCAGCAAAAAGCCGCCGCCTCGGGCAGCAGCTTTTATTACGCCTTCTTGTTTTTACCACCGCCCAAACGCGCCGCCATCACCGCGTTTTATGCCTTCTGCCGCGAGGTGGATGATGTGGTGGACGACATGGTGGACCCCAGCGTGGCCGCCACCAAGCTGCAATGGTGGCGTACCCAGGTGAGCCAAGCCTTTGCCGGCAACCCCAGCCACCCGGTGATGCAGGCCTTGATGCCCTTGGCTGCATCGTTCCAGATTGAAGAGCGCCACCTGCAAGCGGTGATTGAAGGCTGCCAGATGGACCTGAGCCAGTCACGCTACCTGGACTACCCCAATTTGCAGCGTTACTGCCACCTGGTGGCTGGTGAGGTGGGCGAAGTGGCGGCCCGCATTTTTGGCCAGACCCAGCCGCAAACCACAGCCTACGCCCACACCCTGGGCCAGGCCTTGCAGCTCACCAACATCATCCGCGACGTGGGTGAAGATGCCCGGCGTGGCCGCATTTACCTGCCCATGAGTGATCTCAAACAGTTTGGCGTGCCGGCCCAGGAGATTCTGAACGGCAGTTATTCCGAGCGCTTCACCGCGCTGATGCAGTTCCAGGCCCAGCGAGCCCACGGCTTGTACGACCAGGCGCTGGCCCTGCTGCCCGCCGCCGACCTGCGCACCCAAAAGCCCGGCCTGATGATGGCCAGCATTTACCGTGCGCTGCTGCGCGAAATTGAAGCCGAGAACTTTGCCGTGTTACACCAACGTATCAGCCTGACACCTTTGCGCAAACTCTGGCTGGCCTGGAAAGTGCAGGCCTTGGGCCGTCTGTGAACCCACCAAGTACACCGTGAAAGTCGCCATCATCGGGGCTGGCTGGGCCGGCTTGGCTGCCGCCGTCACTGCCACTCAGGCGGGCCATCAAACTACTATTTTTGAAGCAGCTCACACAGTAGGTGGTAGGGCTAGAGGCCTTAAAGGCTTGAAAAATTGCACCCTGCCGGACGGCACGCCGGTCCATCTGGACAATGGCCAGCACATTCTGATTGGGGCTTATACCAACACCTTGAAGCTGATGCATCAGGTAGGTGTTCCGGTTGAAAAGGTGCTGCTGAGCCTGCCCATGACACTGCGGTTTCCCGATGGCCTGGGCCTGCAGTTCAACAACTGGCCAACCCCGCTGGATGCCCTGGCAGGCATCTTCACCGCACGTGGCTGGTCGGTGCGTGACAAACGTGCGCTGCTGCAAGCGGCCATCGGCTGGCAAGTCCAAGGGTTCACCTGCCCGCCCGGGCTGACCGTGACCAAGTTGTGCAGCGGGCTCACACCCAAAGTCACGGCCGAGCTGATTGAACCCCTGTGTGTGTCGGCCCTGAACACCCCAGCCGAAAGCGCCAGCGCCCAGGTATTTTTACGGGTGCTGCGCGATGCACTCTTTGGCGTGCAGGGTGGTTCGCGTCTGCTGCTGCCCAAAGTGGACTTGAGTGCCCTGTTCCCCGATGCGGCGGCGACCTGGGTGCAACAACACGGTGGCCAACTGCACCTGGGGCACAGGGTTCACAGCGTGCAGCAGTGTGGCAACAGCTGGCGTGTTGACGACCAGGTATGGGATGCCGTGATTCTCGCCACTTCAGCATCAAATTCGGCTCTTATGCTTATGGATAATGCACAAGCAGCTATTGAATCAATAGCAATTGAAATGCAGCAATGGGCCAGCCAATGCCAGGCTCTGCGTTATGAAGCCATCACCACGGTGTATGCCTGGGCCGCCGATGCCCAGCTGGCGCAAGCCATGCTGTCTTTGCATACAAGCCCGCAGCATCCGGCCCAATTTGTGTTTGACCGGGGTCAACTGGGTGGCCCCATGGGTTTGCTGGCCTTTGTAGTGAGTGCCTCAACCGGCGAGCGGCTCAGCTTGCAGGCCCAGGTGCTGGCCCAGGCCCAAACACAGTTGGGCCTGGACTTGCAAGCCGTGAAAACCGTGGTGGAAAAGCGCGCCACCTTTGCCTGTACGCCTGGTTTGCAACGTCCGGCCATACACATCACATCAGGGCTACTGGCTTGTGGAGACTATGTGGATGGCCCCTACCCTGCCACACTGGAAGGTGCGGTGCGCAGTGGCATGGCAGCAGCGCATGCTCTGAAGCTTGTTTAAACCCGCATGCTCAGTCACACTCGCCAACACCCGCACCGTATCATCAAGCCCTTGAGCAGACCGAATCCACCACTTTTCCATGAAACTCGTCGTCAAAATTTTTATCGGTGTGTTGTTTGGCCTGTTGCTGGCTGCGGGTACCGGTGTTTTCTGGTACATCTCCACCAAACAGCCCCAACGCTCGGGTGAGCTCACGCTGAACCACCTGAGCGCACCCGTCACGGTGCGTTATGACGAATACGGTATTCCCCACATCAAGGCCAGCAACGAACCGGATCTGTACCGGGCACTGGGTTATGTGCACGCGCAGGATCGCCTGTTTCAAATGGAAATGGTGCGCCGCCTGGCGCAAGGTGAGCTGGCCGAAATTTTGGGCCCCAAGCTGATCAAGGTGGATCGGCTTTTCCGCACCTTGGGCCTGCGTGCCAACGCCAAGAAAAAAGTGGCGGCCATGGACAGACAAAGCCCCGCGATTCAGGCACAAAGTGCCTATCTGGACGGCATCAACCAGTTTCAGGCCAGTCATCCGGCCCCGTTTGAATTTGACATTTTGGGTATTCCCAAACGGCCTTTTACGCTGGAAGACACGGTGGCGGTATCCGGTTATCTGGCCTACAGCTTTGCCGCGGCGTTCAAGACCGAGCCGCTGCTGACCTATATCCGTGACGAATTGGGCGAAGACTATTTGAAAATTTTTGATCTGGCATGGAACCCGCAAGGTGTGCTTGAGAAGGCCAACCCAACGGCCCGGAATTCACCTCTGCAAAATCACCCTGCCCCCGACTGGCAAGCCTTGAATCAACTGGCCCAAGTGAGCCAGGAAGCCCAGACACTGGCCAGTGTCCCGCTGTTTGAAGGGAGCAACGCTTGGGCCATCTCGGGCGAGCGCACTTCCAGCGGCAAGCCGATGCTGGCGGGGGACCCCCATATCGGGTTTTCTTTGCCATCGGTCTGGTACGAAGCACATTTGAGCATGCCTGGCTTCGAGTTGTATGGCAACTTTCAGGCACTGAACGCTTCAGCCTTGTTGGGACACAACACCCAGTTTGGCTGGAGCTTGACGATGTTCCAGAATGACGACATGGACCTGATTGCCGAAAAGGTCAACCCACGCAATGCCAACCAGGTCTGGTTTGAAGGCCAATGGGTTGACCTGGAAAACACCGAAGACACCATCCAGGTCAAAGGCGGCAAGCCGGTCAAACTCGTGCTGCAGCACTCCCCCCATGGCCCGATCATCAGCAGTGCGTTCAAAGACACTTTGGGGGATGCCCCGGTGGCCATGTGGTGGACGTTTCTTGAAACCGACAACCCCATCCTGGAAGCTTTTTACGATCTCAACCGGGCCAATACTTTGGCCAAGGCACGTGCAGCCGCCAGCAAAATCTACGCTCCGGGTCTGAATGTGGTGTGGGCCAGTGCCTCGGGCGACATCGGCTGGTGGGCGGCCGCCAAACTACCGGTACGCCCCTTGTATGTCAACCCGACGTTTATTCTGGACGGCGGCTCTCCCGAGTCTGAAAAGCTGGGTTTTTACCGCTTCAGCGACAACCCACAGGAAGAAAATCCGCAGCGTGGCTACATTGTGTCGGCCAACCATCAGCCTCAAAGCACCAGTGGTATCCCTATTCCGGGCTATTACAACGCCTATGACAGAGCACAGACCTTGGAAGACCGACTGGGAAACAACGATTTGCAGTGGAATCAGCTCAACACCGAATCCTTGCAGCTCAGTACCCAAACCGCCTATTTCTGGCGCGTGCTTGAGCCGCTGATACCCGACTTGAGTGACGTGGTACGTGACCCGCTGGAACGTTCGGTGTTTGACAGCCTGGTGCAGTGGGACGGCCAGTACACCCTGCCCAATATTCCGCCCACAGTGTTCACCCAATTGGTGTATGAGCTCACGCGCGCAGCCATGGCCGACGAGTTGGGTAAAGTGCAATTTGCCAACTTGCTGGGCACCCGCGCACTGGATCTGGCGCTACCGCGCCTGGCGGCGAATGCAGAATCTCCCTGGTGGGACGATATCAAGACGGACAAAGTGGAAAGCCGCCGCGACATCGTACGCATTGCCTGGAAAGCCACCATCCAACACCTGAAAGAAACCCTTGGCCCCAGCCCCAACGACTGGGGTTGGGGCAACGCCCACACACTGACCCATGTTCACCCACTGGCCGCCCAGAAACCGCTGGACTGGGTATTTAATGTGGGGCCGTTCCCTGCACCTGGCGGGCGTGAAGTGCCCAACAATCTGGCAACCCCGATTGGTCCTGCGCCCTGGGCCGTCACCTATGGCCCGTCCACCCGGCGCATCATTGACTTTGCCAATGCCGGCAAATCCCAAAGCGTCAACCCGGTCGGCCAAAGCGGCGTGCTGTTTGATCCGCACTACAGTGACCAGGCTGCCGCCTATGTGGTGGGAGGCTACTTGATGCGCTACCTTGGCGACAAAGATGTACAAGCCAACACACATGACATGCTGACACTCAAGCCAGCGCAAGTACCCGTCACCAGCCACTAACGGGCAACCCTACAGGCCACATGCGCTAGGGTAACTGGGTGAAAATGGGGCATGACTTTACTCACCTCTCCTTTTTCTCAAGAGCCCACATTCAGCCACGGCCAATCACCTCGCACCGCCGTGCTGTACTGCAATCTGGGCACGCCTGATGAGCCCACCACGCCTGCTGTACGGCGTTTTTTGGCAGAGTTCTTGGGTGATCCCCGTGTGGTTGAAATACCCAGACTGCTCTGGCTGATGATCTTGCACGGCATTATTTTGCGTATACGCCCGGCAAAATCAGCTGCCAAGTACGCCACCGTGTGGCTGCCTGAGGGCTCACCGCTGAAAATATGGACCGAAAAACAGGCCAAGATGCTGCAAGGCTGGCTGGCCCAACGTGGCCATGATGTGCAAGTGCGTTATGCCATGCGTTATGGCAGAACCTCCATAGCCTCACAACTGGATGCGCTGAAAGCCGCAGGTACTACCCGAATACTGATCTTGCCAGCTTACCCGCAGTATTCCGCCACCACCACGGCCAGCCTGTTTGATGCGGTCTACCTGTGGGCCAGCAAGGTGCGTAACCTGCCGGAGCTGCGCTTCATCAACCACTACCATGATGATCCGCGCTACATTGCAGCGCTGGCCGCAAGCGTGCAGCGCTACTGGCAAAACAACGGCCGCCCGAACGTGCTGGTGATGAGTTTTCATGGTGTGCCTGAACGCACCCTGCATTTAGGTGACCCTTACCACTGTGAATGTTTTAAAACCGCCAGGTTGTTGGCTGAGCATTTGGGGCTGAGCAAAGACCAGTTCAAAGTCACCTTTCAATCACGGCTGGGGCGCGCCAAGTGGCTAGAGCCCTATACCGAACCCACCTTGATCGATATGGGCAAAGCGGGTGTAAAACGGGTCGATGTGGTCTGCCCGGCCTTCACCAGTGACTGCCTGGAAACCCTGGAAGAAATCAACCAGGAAGCACGTGAGGCTTTTTTACATGCAGGCGGCCAAGAATTCCATTACATCGCCTGCCTGAACGATGACCCAGCCTGGATCACCGCACTGTGTGATATTACCCAGCAACATCTGCAAGGCTGGCCCACCCAGACAGTCCCCAATGACGCAAGACTGGCCGCCTCCAAGGCCGCAGCGTTGGCACAGGGGGCCAAGCAGTAGCAGTCACTTGGATTTGGACTTGGTTTTGACTTCGGACTTTGATTTTTTGGATTTTTGATCAGCTGGTTTGTCAGCCTGCAGCACAGGCGCTGACTTGGTTTCCGGCTTGTGGTTCAACGCGGCCTCCAGACTGAGGCACAGCGTGCGCAGGATCTTCACCCGTGCATAGTTTTTGTCATTGGCCTCCACCAGCGTCCACGGTGCCTCACCGGTGCTGGTGCGCTCCACCATGTCGCAGATGGCTTGCTGATAGTCGTTCCATTTTTCACGGTTACGCCAGTCTTCCTGGGTAATCTTGAAACGTTTGA
The DNA here is from genome assembly GCF_019973615.1 of Rhodoferax lithotrophicus. Lineage (GTDB taxonomy): Bacteria > Pseudomonadota > Gammaproteobacteria > Burkholderiales > Burkholderiaceae_C > Rhodoferax > Rhodoferax lithotrophicus. The sequence continues at coordinate 3,102,972 of NZ_AP024238.1, forward strand.
ACTCAATTTGCTCACGCTCCTTGAAGCGTTTAAGCTGCTCAGCCTGGCTGATTTGTAACCAGAACTTGACCACAATCACGCCCGATTCAATCATCTCGTGCTCGAAGTCATTGATTTCACCGTAGGCACGCAGCCAATCGGCTTCTGAGCAAAAACCTTCTACCCGCTCAACCAGCACCCGGCCATACCAGGTGCGGTCAAAAATCGCCACCTGACCATGGCGCGGCAAATGCCGCCAAAAGCGCCACAGGTGGGGCTGCGCCCGCTCTTCCTCAGTCGGTGCGGCAACAGGTGTCACCTGGTATTGACGTGCATCCAGGGCAGCTGCAATGCGCCGGATGGCGCCCCCTTTACCGGCAGCATCAGCCCCTTCAAAGGCGCAAACCAGCGAACGACCTTTGAAGCGCTCATCACGGACCAATTCCGACAGCCGGCCCTGCCATTGGGCCAATTCATCCTTGTAGGGTTTATCCGCCAGCGCCAAGGTCAGATCAAGCTCGGAAAGCACATTGCGCCCGTCCAGATCAACCCGCACGATGGGGGCGGTGGGTGAGCGTGCAAGCTCCACTTCAGCCAATTTGTTTTGCATGGCCTTGAGCAACACTTGCCCCACGGTCATGGAACGGTAACGGTCATCCGTGCCTTCAACCACCACCCAGGGCGCAGCCGCGGTGTTGGTCACACGCAATAAGTGACCCGCCACCTTTTGCAGCTGATCATAGGTTTTAAGGCGATCCCAGTTCCATTGGGTCACGCGCCAAGCGGTACGGGGGTCATCTGAAAGTGCTTTGAGGCGTTGTTTTTGCCCATCTTTGGTCAGATGAAACCAGAACTTGAGCACCAATGCACCCTCATTAACCAGCATCTCTTCGAAGCGGTTGATCTGCTGCGCACGTGCGTCGAGTTCTTTGACCGAAATGCTGCCTTCAATACGTTCCCGAATCGGGTCGGAATACCATGATCCGGCGAAAATACCCACGCGCCCCTTGGCTGGCAAACTGCGCCAATAACGCCACATCGGTGGACGTTCGCGCTCTTCGTCGCTGGGCTGAGAAAAGGCCAGTGTGGAAAGAAATCGCGGGTCCATCCATTCATACAACACATTGATGGTCTCACCTTTGCCCGCACCATCCTGCCCGCTGACCAGCACGATCACCGGGGTTTTGTGCTTCTCGAACAAATTAACTTGCGCCTCTAGCAAAGCTGCACGCAACGCGGGAATCGCATCGCGGTAGTCAGATTTGGACAATTTGTGACCAATTTCCGCAGATTCAAACATCGTCAGCTTTCAATCAATAACTAAACATGCAACAAGGTGCGCTCGCCATCGGCATGACGCAAGCGTTGGGCCAAAGTACGGGAAATGGCGGTCATCAAAATCAGCGCCAGCTTTTTGTGCCCTTCAGCCAATTGGTTAAATTGTTCAAGCGACAGTACAAACAAGTCAATGTCGGTACTGGCAATCGCACTGTCACTGCGCACGCCATCGTCCAAAAATGCCAAACCACCAAAAAAATCCCCGCGCCCGAAACTGGCAATGTGATGTGATTGGCGACTACCGCTGATGGGTGCCATGATGCGCACCGTGCCACGTCGTATCAAATACAGCTCGCGCTGCGTATCACCCAAACGGTAAACTGGTTCGCCCGCTTTGACCGTGCGTAACTGCAACATGGCCTCCAGATCTGCCAGGGTGTCATCCTTGCGTCCCTGGAAAAGATCCATTTCAGCCAACCGCAGTGGCACTTCTTCGGCACTGGCTTGCACTACATTGCCTACCAGTTGATCTTCGATCCACTCAATGGCCTCTTCCAGGGTTTTAAAAACACGCACACCACTACCTTCTCCCATCAACCCGGTTTGCGTCAGAAACGACACCAGATTGCGCCCGTTGGGCAATTGCTCCCGTACGTGGCTGAGCATCAGCGTCGCCCCCCGATCACGCAGGGTGTCGCGCACCAGATTCAGCATATGAGCCGCCGTCATATCCACCGCCTGGACCCAGCGCATATCCAAAACAACGTAGTCTCGCGCCTTGATTTCAGGTTCGAGTTGAGCGTACAACTCATAAGTTGTTCCAAAAAACAAGCTCCCTTGAAGTTCAAAAATAATCGCTTTATCACCTTTTTCAGCAATCAAGCGCATCTCTGCTTCAGGTCGACACCAGGTGGATGAGCGCTGATTCACAAAGGTTTTCCGCCGCACCACCGAGCCACCCACTTGCTCACGCACAAACAACAAAATGGACAGGGCAACACCAGAGGCTGATGCAGCGATCAGCCCCACCATCAGAGCAACGCCTACCACCACAAAGACCACCGCAAAATCGAACACAGTGGCCCCTGACTCCAGAAAGTGCATAGGCTCCAGATCAATCATGCGCCAACCGACCACGATCAAAATACCCGCCAGCGTGGCCACAGGAATCCAGGCAATATAAGCACCCAGCAACAAACCGGCAACCAAAGTCAGCATACCCTCCACAATACCTGACACCCGGGTTTGAGCTCCACTGGAGAGATTCACCATGGTGGCCCCCATGGTGCCCGCGCCAGGAATGCCACCAAGTCCAGATGCCGTCATATTGGCCAGTCCTTGTGCCAACAGCTCGCGATTGGGTTCATGCCGGGTACGGTTTTTCTGATCAATCACCACACATGTCTTGAGTGTGTCAATAGACAGCAATACGGCCAAGGTCAACGCACCGCTGGTCAAAGTTGCCACTTGGTTGAGTTTGAGCTCACCGATTTCTTGCCAGCGTCCCATGATGGTCTGAATGTAGCCCTCACTGGTGGCATTCAATGCACCCAAGACAAGTGGGTTGTTGTCCAAGGTGAGCATGGACGCATCCGAATTGGCTAAACCCAGATAAGCCAGTAAGCCCGCCAAAATACCCAAAATGGTGCTGGGAACAGCCTTGGTGATTTTGGGCGCCAACAAAGCAACAAGCACCGTCGTCATGCCAACCACCAGACTGCGTGTATCCCACGCCTGGGGCGCCAAAAGTGAACGCCACCAGGTCACTCCCGGAGCCGCACCAACAAAACGGGGAATCTGGCTGCCAATGATGATGAGTCCCACACCACTCATGTACCCGCTAACCACGGTGTAAGGAATATATTTGATCAGCTTGCCCGCCCCCATGAAACCGATGAACATCTGGATCACCCCAGTCAGCATGCCCAATACAGTCAGCAGCAACACTATGCTGGAAGCAGCAACACCCTGTTGCACAAGTTCAATTGCAAAGGCCGCAAGCACCGCGGCAGCCGGAGCACAAGGGGCACTGATTAATCGGTCAGTCCCCCCAAAAGTGGGGGCAATAATGCCCAATGCAGCGGCACCCAAGATACCGGCCAGTGCGCCAAAGACGGTGTACTCCGGGCTGATCGCAGAATAGACCGTGACACCAAACGCCACGGAGGCCGGTAATGCCACCAGCATGGAGGCCAAACCACCCCAGAAATCCCCTGGGATTTTGTACCGGGTGATCGATGCAGGCGTAAGCATCACATGGCGATGGGTTTGATTGGCAAACTGATATGAAACGTGGTGCCCTGCCCAGGTGCGCTGTGTACGCTCACGTCCCCGTGGTGACGTTGAATGATCTCCCAAGTGATGGACAGGCCCAAACCCGTGCCTTTGCCAACCGGTTTAGTGGTGTAAAAAGGTTCAAAAATACGTTTTTGCACATCTTCAGTCATGCCACAACCGTTATCACTTACCTCCAACCAGACCTGATCTGCCTGTACCCCACTGCGAACCGTGATCACGCCTTGGGTATTAATAGCTTGAGCAGCGTTGACCAACATGTTCACCAACACCTGATTAATTTGTGCAGCAATACAAGCCACTGCTGGCAAGGGCATCAACTCCTTGACGACTTTGGCCTTGTATTTGATCTCATTGGTAGCCACATTAAGGGCGCTTTCCAGCACATGATTCAGATCAGCCTCGGCCCACTGACCGTCATCCGAGTGTGAAAAATCGCGCAGATCACTGACAATTCTTTTAACCCGCGCCAGCCCTTCACGCGTTTCTGCCAGCAAATTGGGAATGTCTTCACGCAGATAGTCCAGGTCAATTTTTTTGCTCGCTGCATCGACCACTTGACGCTGCTCTACAGGGAGGCTCGCCGTGGCGGCCTGGTATGTCTGGATCAAACCAAACAATTGGTCTATATAACCAGACAGTGCCCCCATATTGGATGTCACAAAACCCACGGGATTATTAATTTCATGCGCCACACCTGCTGCCAATTGGCCTACAGCCGCCATTTTTTCGGATTGCATCAGTTGGCCTTGCGTTTGTTTCAGCTGGGACAACGTGGCTTCAAGATCACGGGTACGCTCTTGCACATGCCGTTCCAGGGATTGATTGGCTGCCTTTAATTCAGCCTGGCTTTGGCGCACCGATTCGTTGGCCAACACCAGTTTGCGGTTCCGCTCGGTCAACAAGGTGAACAACTCCAACAAAGAGTTGTTGTAAACCTCATGGGCATTGTCCTGAGGCAGACTCACCCGCACATACGCCTGGATAGCCGTTTGACCAGCCTCCATGTCTTTCATCTGTTGCGCCATGTTCTGATCCTCCAACAAGATGTGGAAGCTCAACCAACTGCTCAAAAATCGCAATAAATCGGTGCCAGAAAGTGTGCCATCCTGCTCGTACTGCTGACGCATTTGCGTCAGCTCATCGACAAAAACTTGATGCGTCTGACGATGATGGACTTGATAGTCTTGTGTCAATTGTCTTTCTGCCATCAAGCGCTCTTCGTCACGGAAATGTATCGCGGCGTATTGCGTCAGATTGTCAAGTAAAGGGCGTACCGCCAACTTGGCAATTTCATCATTCAAAGCCAAGTGAGGTGCGGCTTGATTGACCATGTCCACCAGACTATGGTGCTGGGCATCTACCAAATCCAATCCGGTTTCAAAGTGCGGGGTCCAGGCCATCAGCTTCATATTTCCTCCTTCAGATTGGAATGTTTGGTGCCATTCAGGTTTAGTTTTCTTGCCAGACATCCGCCGTCAGTTTAAGTTCACTGGAGCGTTCAAAGTCAATGATTTTGCGGATCACCGCATCATCCAGCACATGACCGGCCGTCAACATCAGCAAGCCACTGGGAGTAATCATGTCGCGCGAAAGCACCATGCCCGGCTCCAAGTCCCGGGAAGACACCGTTTGCTCGATTTGTTTTTCTTTTCTGAGCTGTTCGCGTGACTTGCCGCCATGCAGCACCACAAACGCATCCACCACCGCAGGATCAAAGCGGCGACCAGAGCCTTGAACAATCACATCATGCGCCTGGCGTGCATCGAGCTTGCGCTGCCCAATCAGCCCCAATTGCAAACTGTCATATTCGCTGGCCACAGACAAAATTCGCGCACCCAACGGGATTTGCTCTTCAGAAAGTCGCCGCGGATAGCCACCACCATCAAACCGCTCCAAATGGTTCTTGATGATTTCCACGGCACCTTTAAGCTCGTCAAGAGGCATCAGCACAGTCTCGGCAATGGAGGGGTATTTACGGAAAACCTCCAGTTGCCGGGTATTCAACATCACCACTGGCGTATTGAGCAACTCATCTTCAAAACCTACTTTACCGACTTCGTGCAGTAAACCGGCCACAAATATTTCCTGCGCCTGCTTGGCATCAAGCCCCATTTGCACGGAAATCCTTCGAGCCATGTCAGCGACACGCCGGGCATGACCAGCCAGGTTGTTGTGCCGCAATTCGATCAAAGAGGTAAACACCTTGATGGAGGTAATGAAGTTATTGCGCATACGCTCATTGGCCTGCCGCAGTTCTTGGGTACGGGTATGCACCCGGACTTCAAGACTGTCATTCATGGCCTTGAGTTCTTCGTTTTGCTGCTGCACCAGCGCCTGGAGCCTTTTTTGCTCCATTTCCATGGCCCGGTGCTGCAAGGCACCACGCACCACCAAGAAAATGTCGTTGTCATCCCAGGGTTTGGCAATGTAGCGGTAAATTTCACCTTTGTTGATGGCACCCATCACGGCATTGATGTCAGCATACCCGGTGAGCAGCAAACGCATGGTGTCCGGCCAACGCAGACGTACCTGCTCCAAAAACGTCACACCATCCATTTCTGGCATACGCATATCTGAAATTACCAGATCAAAGGCTTGGGTTTGCATCAGAGCCAACCCGGCTTGCCCACTCTGAGCCACCTGTACCGCCAAACCCTTGGCACGAAACAGACGGCGCAAAGCCGACAAGATACCAGCCTCATCATCCACACACAAAATAGTGGGTATTTGCTCGTTAGACACCCCAAAAGCGCCGGTATCAGTCATATTGGTTGAGACTCCGTTGGGCCATTCAAACCCCTAAAGATGGGAAAACACATGAGCTTCATTCAGCAGCGGGCCAAGATCACCCAGGCTGGCCTTCACGTTTTCAAGTTTACCGCCCAGCCTGTTGGCTACACAGTCAGCCAATTCTTCGATCACCAGCCAGCCACCAAACTCAAAACCAAGTAGTTTGCTGATTTGATTAGCCGCAACCATCGCAGCCATCATGGGGGTGTCCGAAGACTCTGGTTCATGCTGATAACGAATTGTCTGTACCAAATCAGGCGGAAAACGCCATTTTTCGGCCAACATGGCGCCCACTTGTGCATGATCAACGCCAATCACCTCCTGAAACGCCTGGTGCAAAGGGAGCCCTTGCCAAAGGCTAAGCTCCATGGATTTTCGAAAATCAGTCGGCATGAATTGCGCGACCACCACCTTGCCAAAATCATGCAATAAACCGGCAATAAAGCAGTCATTGGCATCGGCATCAGGCATACGCTGTGCCAACTGGCGGGCAATGGCTGCCGTCGCCATGGAGTGCATCAAATACCGCTGACCATCAAAGCCTGACAAAGGGCTACTGGGCAACATGCCAATGGCAGCCATACTCAAAGCCAGATTCTTGATGGTATTGAACCCCAGAAAAACCACCGCATGATCCACGGAAGTAATTTGCTTGGCCAAGCCGTAATACGCCGAATTCACCACACGCAACACTTTGATAGTGACCACCGGGTCACGATTGATCACCTGTACCAAATCTTTAGGCGAGCAAGACACATCACGTGTGAGTGCCAAAATCTGCTCCACACTTTTGGGAAAGGCAGGCATGTGCTCAACAGCAGCCATGAGCCGCAGGGACAAATCAGGATTCATTGCGTCTACTCATGACCAAAATCACCTTGATATTCATCGCCATTGTGAAGACGGCAACCATCTGATGGACACCCAAAATCTGTGCATTGGGGTAGGCTTTCATTTTATGACTGAAGATCACCAATCAGCTGCCACCTGAACTGACTTGCAAACGCAAGATCCATGTGTCACGTGCAGTGTGTCTGGAACTTATTAACAATAACATCAACAGCCATTGATGCTGCCGCAACAATTTCATATCGCCCGCGTCCACAACCCTCAAGCAACACCTTTCAATAGCCGATTGAAAGGTATATTGTGGTCATTCATTTATTCAGGATACCAACGTGCACACTGCCAAATACAAAATCTGGATACAGCTGTTAGCGACCATCGGCGTAGCATTATTGGTAGTTTGGACTGGCGTAGTCATTTGGCAAGGACATGTCACACGCCAAGCCGCACTTGAGCAAGCCACTGATTTTTCTGTCAGTATGCACGATGCCACCATGGCAGGGCTAACCGGCATGATGGTCACCGGCACCGTTGCCCAGCGAGATGTGTTTCTGGATCAAGTTAAACATTTGGGCTCCATTCGCGATTTACGGGTACTCAGGGCTGAAGCTGTGACCTCGGTATTTGGAGCGGGCACTGAAAAAGACGACAGCAAACCTGACTCATTGGAGCAACAGACGCTGCGAAATGGTCAGACCATCGTGCAGGTGGAATCGGATTCCAATGGTGAGTATTTGCGTGTTGTTCGCCCGGCCATAGCCTCAAAAAACTCCCTCGGCAAGGATTGCACCAGTTGCCATGTGGTGCCCGTGGGCACAGTCCTGGGGGTTGTCAGCATGAAAGTATCCTTGGATAAGGTTAATGCCAGTTTGGCTGACCAGCGATTGAAGTCGATTTTGGCCGCGCTCATTACCTGCATTCCAGTACTGATGCTGATTTACCCTTTTATCCGAAAAGTTGTGACGAGCCCGCTTGAGAGAAGTGTGGACGTAGCCCGAGGAATTGCAACAGGTGACCTGACCCAACACATTGAAATCCACTCACACAACGAAATGGGTGAGTTACAGCAAGCCCTAAAAGACATGAATGCCAGTCTGGAAGGCATCGTGCGCCAAGTGCGTGTGGGAACAGACACCATCTTTAATGCCTCCAGCGACATTGCCAGCGGCAACCTGGACTTGTCCAACCGCACAGAGTTACAAGCCAGCTCGTTGGAAAACACTGCCGCTTCCATGGCACAAGTGACCGCCGCAGTCAATCAAAACGCAGAGCACGCTCGCCGGGCCAATCAATTGGCACAAAGCGCCTCTGATGTGGCTGTACACGGTGGCAACGTGGTGTCTGGGGTTATTGACACCATGGCCTCCATCAACACCTCATCCAAGCGCATTGTGGACATCATTGCGGTGATTGACGGTATTGCCTTCCAGACCAATATTCTGGCTCTGAATGCTGCGGTAGAAGCTGCCCGAGCCGGGGAGCAAGGTCGTGGCTTTGCAGTAGTAGCGGCTGAAGTGCGTAACCTAGCCAAGCGTTCTGCTGATGCAGCGCAAGAAATCAAGGCTCTAATTAACGATTCGGTCACCAAGGTCGAGGCTGGAAGCAACTTGGTGCAGCAAGCAGGTAGCACCATGAACGACATTGTGGACAGCATCCGCCATGTAACTGACATCATGGGAGAAATCACTGCGGCCAGTGCTGATCAAACTGCAGATATTGAGCGCGTTGGCAATGCTATCGACGAAATGAACCAGGTCACCCAACAAAATGCCGCCTTGGTTGAACAGGCAGCTGCGGCAGCGCAATCTTTGCAAGACCAGGCAGAACATTTGGAACAGGTTGTCAGCGCCTTTAAAATTATTGAGCTAAATAGTGCTCTAACGCATACAAAAAGGGCATGAGAAGCTATATATTAAATAGCATTCATCGCAACAATCGGCAATACACCCCAGTTATCTGAAAACAACATCCTGACGTTGGTAACGGCAAACGCTGACCGCCAGCACTATCCTGGATTTCAAAAAAATCATAAAGCCACAAAATATTCTGTATCTTGAAGACCTTTTCAATAGTGAGTGATCAGACTGTCCATCGATAGTACAAAAGCAAAGGGTGCGCCTGACATACGCCTCTTCGCTGATCTGTTACAAGCTTTCCTACATCATCAACGACTGCACTCATGCCCTCAAACACATCTCCTAGTCTCCATACAGCTACGCGCCCCTGCCTGCCGCGCATCCATTGGGCAGTGTCTGGCCAAGCATTCTCTGGGTTATGGCGTAGTGAGCGCGGCAGTGCGCCGCCCAAACATGTGGTGTTGGCCGACGACACGCTGACTGCGGACAGCGCCTACCGTTTGGCCTGCGCCGGAACCGGTATCTTGTGGCGTGGTGATTTTCAAAACGCCCGTCAAATGCTGCAAGCCATGGCGCGGCGCATTGACCAAGTACCCAAACGCAAACGCACCAAAGCAGCGCAACCAATTCCGATTACCGAAGCATTCAACCTGCACCGCCAAGCGCAAGCGCAACGGGCACGCACACTGGGTATGCTACTCATTGAAATGGATGCCAGTTACCACATAGCCTTGCGCCGCGCACCCAATGTAGTGAATGCTTGCACCCAAGCTTGGACAAACTCCGAAGCATCTATGCAGGACACCCAAGATGCGGATGGCAGTAACTCAGTGGTATCCCTGCGTGAATTACTGGGCATCACCAGCGCAGCGGAATGGCGGCGTGTGGGAGTTGAGATTGCCGCATTGGGCTCGGCACCACACAATCGCATCCACCCACATTACGGTGTGTATTCCCCGGTGCGTGGCGAATATATTGGTTTGGTAGCCAGCGCCCACCTACCCAAGCCAGCCAAAGGACAGGCTGACATTGTGGCGTTTGACATTGGCACAGGCACGGGTGTGTTGGCTGCGGTGTTGTTACAACGCGGAGTAGGCCATGTCATTGCAACAGATTCCGAGCCCCGCTCACTGGCTTGTGCCCTAGATAACATGACCCAACTGGGGTTAACACAACACATCACCTTGCTGCAAACAGATTTATTTCCTTCAGGCCAAGCATCTTTGATCGTCTGCAACCCACCCTGGCTGCCTGTCAGACCTGGCTCGCCATTGGAGCGAGCGGTGTATGACGAAGGTGGTCAGATGCTACGAGGATTTTTGGCCGGATTGACCTCCCATTTGCTGCCGGGCGGTGAAGGTTGGCTGATTTTGTCTAACTTGGCCGAACTTCTGGGCCTGCGCAGTCGCACGGAGCTGCTGCATGCTTTTGAACAAAACGGTTTACGCGTTATTAGCCGCATCGATGCAAAACCCCTGCACCCCAAAGCACAAGACAGCACAGATGCACTGCATCAGGCGCGTGCCAAAGAAGTCACCTCACTCTGGCGTTTAGCCGCCCAAAAACCCAACTCATCTCAACCTTGCATACGTGAAGCCACTGCAGATTAAAGGAATTCGATCCTTGAACTCGACTTCGTAAAGAATGAGACCGCTTTGGAAACATCAAAAACCCACATAAAGCCCCTACTTACAACACCTAATCTGAAATGTCTATGGATTTAACGTATTAATATCATAGAATGGGCCCGTTTGAAATCTTCACCATTCAAGGAGTTTGCTATGAAGCTGCAAAAAATCACAAAATTACTTGCTTCCATTGTTGTGGTTTCTGCCGCCTGTGCGAATGCTCAAGCGACCGAGTACAACCTCTTGAACATCCATAACGAAGGCCCTTGGTGGATTGGTGGTTCATGGACAGCGGGCTCCTCACTTGGATCCACGTTCTCGGATATTTTTAATATTTCGTTCGACCGTGGTGGTGTCATTCAAACCAGTCTAAACCCTGCTTGGGGCGTGACACTGACCAGTGCCAGTGTCAACGGTTTGAATTTTGGTTCATCCAACAGTTTGAGTACAACTTTTAATGCTGGTGTGGTGTATCACCTAAGCCTCTCGGGCACTGCCGTTCCTGGCAGTGGCGGCTATGGCGTGGCATTTAATGGCTCACCAGTGGCCGCAGTTCCCGAACCGGAAACACTTGCCATGTTGTTGGCGGGTTTGGGGTTGGTCGGCTGGTCTGTTCGTCGCCGTCAAGAAAAATCAGCCAGTTTGGCCGTGTAATTACCGTATTACGGCTCTTGGCTTAAAAAGGGATTGCATTGCAATCCCTTTTTTTTTGCTAAAGTCAGCTCTTCATTCCAATACACATCTTAGTGGTAGTGTGCTTTACTCCGTTGAACTTCTTGTAAACCCCGACCTACTCTGCCAAGCATTGAGTCCATTCGCCTTCAGCACACTCTTGCACAAGATAGTAAAGTGCGAAGTCATCATGAAGAAACCCCTCCCGTAATGACCCAATGGTCACCAGTGAAGTCGTTGTCAAAGCGTACGCATGAAATATTGATTGGGCCGCCTGTGGAAAAACCAATGCAACAATCGGCTGCATTCTTGCCATGACGGTCAAAAATCACTTAAAAAGTATTTTTGTCAGGCTAAGTACCAGCAACACGGATGAAGCCGTTGGCATCATGAACACACCTACACTTTCCGTCTGAAATTCACACCCCTTTCCCCTATGACATTTGAATTTCAGATTCGTGCGCTTTTAAGCATATCCATATGGACTGTTCTCAGTACCCATCCCGCATGGGCCGAAGACCATTCCCTCCAACTCAAGGCAGAAACATCACTCACATTCGACAATAATCTGTTCAGGTTACCAGCATCCGCCAATCCAACACTCATTTTGGGTAAGCCCAGTGGCGCAGAACAAATCGGCATCAACACCCTGAGCCTCAATTTCAGCACCTCACTGAGTTTGCAAAAAATTAACCTTACAGTAAGTATTGCAGATTCCCTGTACCAAAATTTCAGCTACCTTAACTACACGTCCTACAACTACAACGCTGAGTTGAAATGGAGCTTGACTCCCAAATTGCACGGTATTTTAAGCAGTAACCGCAAGGAAACTGCCAATAGTTTTTCTGACTATTTAGGCCTCAACCAAAGCAACTTACGGACAGAAATGACTACTCGCATGGAGGCTATATACGAAGTTGATGGCCCATGGCGGGTACTGTCTGGTGTTTCCCAATTTTCACAAATCAATCAGCAAGCACTGGTGGCGGGAGGCGATCACACCACTCAGACTGTCGAAGCTGGACTTGGCTACGTCTTTGCCAGCGGTAGCAACATCAGCTTTCGTCAAAAAGCGGTCAGTGGTCATTTTTTAAACCGCGTACTACCATCCTCAGGAGCATATGACACTGATTTCTCAAAAGCAATAAGTGACCTACGTGCACAATGGGTCATGCCAGACAACAGCAGTGCAGATTTTTATTTAAGTGCCATCACACAAACTCATCCAAATTTCCCTCAGCGTAATTTCAGTGGTTTGAACTCTGGAGCCAGCATAAATTGGCTATTAACGGGTAAATCTTCTGTGAAGCTGGGACAGTCTCGCGATGTCTCTGCTTACGCTGTGTTTCTCAGCAATTACACTCAAACAGACCGTTTGTATTTTTCGCCGATCTGGCAACTCAGCCCAAAATCACTTGTGATTTTAAAAAATGAATGGGCGCATATCGCTTACCAAGGCGCACCTAATGGAATAGGAATATCCAATCAACGCAACGATGAAACCAGAGACACATCCTTGTCTTTTTACTGGCAGCCCGATCAACGGCTAACTTTCAGTGCTGCGCTGCAAAACGCCAGCAGAGCATCAAATCAAACTGGCTTAGACTACAACAGTAACCAAATTTCGGTCTCAGCTCAATACAGTTATTAACTTTTGACATCATGACAATGACTTACACACCGCTTAAAAACTATTTTCTCGCTGGTATCCTATTGCTGGGTTTGTCTGCATGTGGGAACAAAGATAACAAATCTGTGGCAACTCAAGTGGCAGTGAAAGTCGGCTCAGAAGAAATATCCGTGCATCAAATCAATCAAATATTGAGCCGAACCAATACGACCGGTGCCACACCAGAGGTGACTCGCTCCATGAGCCGTGAGGTACTGGAGAAACTCATTGATCAACAATTGGCGGTTAACAAAGCCATTGAAAACAAGCTGGATCGTGCACCAGAAACTGTGGCAGCCATCGAAGCTGCTAAGCAGGACATCCTGGCCCGTACCTACTTACAAAAAATAGCCAGCGCTTTGCCCAAGCCGACACCAGACGAAGCCAAAAAATACTATTCAGAGCACCCTCAACTATTTGCTGAACGACGCATCTTCAATATTCAGGAAATTGTGGCACCTGTGTCACCCGGCTTGGTTGAGCAACTGCGCAGCATGGCCACAGCAGGAAAGTCCATGGATGAGGTTGCTGCCCTGCTCAAATCCAAAGATGTCAAATTTAATGGCGGCAGCGCTAGCAGGCCTGCTGAGCAAATTCCACTTGAACTGCTGGCCAAAGTGCATGCCCTCAAAGATGGACAAAGCATTGTGCTAGATACGCCACAAGCGGTGACCTACTTGCGCTTAGCTTCATCACAATCGTCCCCTGTGGATCAAGTCACGGCACTGCCACGTATAGAGCAGTTTTTAAGCAATCAGCGGGCAACCGAAGCCATTGCAGCAGACATCAAGCAACTCAGAGCCAGCACAACGATTACGTACATGGGCGAGTTTGCCAAATCTGACACGGCCACACCCAGCCCAAACACGAGCATAAATAATAAAGAAAATACACCTGTAGAGCCTGCAAATAAAGCACAGAATGCTATTGAAAAAGGTGTAGCAGGTTTGAAATAGCTCCAATGAGTAAAACCATGAGCGAGTACTTTTTCAACCTGCGCGTCTTTATTTTGGGTGTTTGCTTTTTATTCGCAGGCATGACACTGCCAGCCTACGCTCAAACCAATGTCGACTATCCGTTAGGTGCTGGAGATGCACTCAAGATCCAAGTGTTTCAAAATCCCGATCTAACCCTTGAAACACGTGTCTCTGAAAACGGTGCCATCACCTACCCTTTGTTGGGCACCGTTGAGCTCGGAGGCTTGTCAATTGCGGCTGCTGAAAAAAAAATCAGTGAAGGTTTGCTGCAGGGAGGATTTTTGAAAAACCCTCAAGTCAACATTGTGTTGACGCAAATTCGAGGTAACCAAGTTTCAGTATTGGGACAAGTCTCTCGTCCAGGTCGTTTTCCACTTGAAACCGCCAACACCCGCTTGACCGACATGCTGGCCAATGCCGGTGGTGCCACGCAAAGTGGTGATGACATGGTCATCGTCACCGGCATGCGCGACGGCCAACCATTTCATCGTGAAATTGATATTCCAGCAATTTTCTTGAATACCAAACTGCTCGATAACATCTTGCTGCAAGGTGGGGACACCATCTACGTGCACCGTGCACCAGTGTTTTATATTTATGGAGAAGTACAACGTCCCGGTTCTTTTCGCATTGAGCGCAATATGACTGTCATGCAAGCACTTGCTCAAGGCGGTGGTCCAACCGCCAGAGGGAGTGAAAAGCGTCTGCGTTTGCATCGCAAAGAATCCAATGGAACCGTACAACAACTCGAACCGAGTTTGTCCGACCCTGTGCTTCCCAATGATGTCATCTATATCAAGGAAAGTATCTTCTGATGTGTTCTTGCCTTGTCAACCAATGAACCACGTGAGCCCGCTCAATCCTGAGCGTTTTCAACAATGACCTTTCAACAATTTCTGCTGATCCTGCGAGCTCGGTACAAGATTGCACTGCTGGTGTTATTGGTTACCGTAACCACGAGTTTAGGAGTAAGTCTACTTCTACCCAAACAATTCACTACCAGTGCTGCTGTGGTGATTGATGTCAAAGCGCCCGATATGGTCAGCGGCATGATTTTGCAAGGCATGATGGCACCCGGCTACATGGCCACACAAGTCGATATCATTAACAGTGATCGAGTTGCAAAAACCGTCGTCAAAATGCTGAAGATGGATCAGAGTGCAATTATTCAGAAGCAATGGAAAGAAGCCACAAAAGGTGAAGGTCAGCTGATTGACTGGCTAGCCAACCTGCTGCAAAAAGATCTAGATGTCAAACCCGCACGTGAAAGCACGGTCATCAACATCAACTACACCGCGGCCGATCCTGACTTTGCCACTGCTGTAGCCAATGCATTTGCACAGGCCTACATCAATGTCAACCTTGACTTACAAGTAGCCCCAGCCCGGCAATATGCCACTTTTTTTGATGATCAAACCAAAGAAGCTCGCGCCAAACTTGAAAAAGCCCAGCAAGCCCTGTCGGATTACCAGCAAATTTATGGCATCACATCTGCCGACGAACGAATGGACTTTGAGACTGCAAAATTGAACGAAACATCCAGCCAGCTCACCGGTATCCAGGGTCAAACCACGGATAGCCAAAGCAAACGGCTGAATGTCAAAACTGACACTGTGGCAGAGGTGATGCAAAGCCCATTGATCAACGGGTTAAAAGCTGACATTGCGCGACTAGAGTCCAGGTTAAAAGAAAGCAATGTCAACCTGGGAAAAAATCACCCTCAAACTCAACGCTATGAAGCCGAGCTGAACAGCTTAAAAGCACAGCTTGAAGGTGAGACCCAGAAAATCACTAGCTCAATTGAGACCTCTTACCAAATTGGTCGGGCCCGTGAAAAGCAGCTGCTGGATGCGCTTGAAAAGCAAAAGAAACGCGTGCTCAAACTCAATAAACAACGTGATGAATTGAATGTATTGCGGCGTGACATTGAATCAGCCCAACGTTCTTTTGAGTTGGTCAGCCAAAGGGCTTCACAAACCAACATTGCGAGTCAAACCAATCAAACCAACATTGCCGTTCTTAACCCTGCAACGCTACCAACCACGCCATCCAAGCCTCGTGTTTTATTGAACACTTTGATCTCCATTTTTTTGGGTACCCTTTTGGGGGTGGGACTCGCATTGATACTCGAACTCAAAGAGCGCAAGGTTCGCTCTGCCCATGACTTGTTTGATGCACTTGACCTGCCAGTGCTTGGCATCATTGGCTCAGCTACCAGCTTATTGCCAGGCAAAAAGGCCCTCACATGACAGCCCATATTGCCATTCCAACTTCACCCATTTTTAATGCCAGCCAATCCATAGGCGATATTTTGGTAGCCAATGGTCGCTTAAGCGAACAAGATGCAAAGCAGATTTTGGAATACCAACAAGCACAAAACGTGCAATTTGGTGATGCTGCTATTGCACTCAAACTACTAACCAAAGAAGACATCGACTTTGCGTTGAGCCAACAATACGACTACGCCTATCTAAACGCCACCAACACCAGCTTGAGCCCTGCTCTGCTCGCCGCTTATCAACCTTTTGGTGAAGTGAGCGAGAACTTGCGCGCTGTACGCAGCCAACTTACCTTGCACTGGCTTGCCAAACATCCCAACCAGAATGTACTGGCCGTTGTGAGCCCCAGCAAAAAAGATGGACGAAGTTTTGTAGCAGCTAATCTGGCGATTGTGTTTGCCCAACAAGGTCAGCGCACCTTGTTGATTGATGCAGATTTGCGATCCGAACCTGAACTAAACCAGCAAAGATTATTCAAGTTAGACCGAAGTTTCGGCTTATCTGGCATTTTGGCCAACCGCGCCGGACTCGAAGTTGCACAACTCGTTCCAGGTCTACCCCACTTGGCAGTCTTACCCGCAGGTGCAACGCCCCCCAATCCACAAGAGCTTTTAGGTCGACTGGCTTTTGGCAATCTATTAGAAAACGCAAGCCACCAGTTTGACATTACTCTGATAGATACCCCAGCTGGATGTGATTTTGCTGATGCTGAAATCATAGCTGCACGTGCAGGAACTGCGCTGATGGTTTGTCGCAAAAATCAGACTCTAATACCAGAAGTTTCTCGCCTCGCACATCGACTCCAAAGCAGTGGGGTGTCTTTGATTGGCTCGGTGTTGAATGATGCATAAAAAAATGACCCATTGGCTTCCCCTCATCATCGGTTTGGCGGTACTGTATTTACCAAGTCTTTATGACCTTTTTACTGGCATCTGGAGCAGCGATGAACAAATGCATGGCCCCATCGTCCTTGGTATCAGCCTGTGGTTAATCAAGCGTAACTGGCACGCGATGGAACTTGCTGCTCAAAACCGACAAACTAGCAACTGGGGTTGGCCTATTTTTATGCTTGGCCTGCTGCTGTATACATTTGGTCGGTCGCAAGACATTTTGATGTTCGAAATTGGATCGGTTATCTTTTTGT
Source organism: Rhodoferax lithotrophicus (assembly GCF_019973615.1). GTDB lineage: Bacteria > Pseudomonadota > Gammaproteobacteria > Burkholderiales > Burkholderiaceae_C > Rhodoferax > Rhodoferax lithotrophicus. Next base: position 3,120,388 of record NZ_AP024238.1, read on the forward strand.
TAATTGGCTTAGTGCTACTTCAGCGTGGTACAGCAGCACTCAAGGTGCAATGGTTTGCACTATTCTTTATGGTGTTTATGGTGCCACTTCCTGGCACAGTTGTAGATACTGTGACCATGCCCATGAAGATGGCCGTATCCTATGTGGCAGAGCAAGTGCTATTTTGGGCTGGCTATCCCATCGGACGTAATGGAGTTATATTGCAAATAGGCCAATACATGTTATTGGTTGCTGATGCGTGTGCAGGACTGCATACGCTGCTCACACTGGAGGCCCTAGGCTTGCTGTACCTGAATCTGGTGAGACGCGACTCACCGTTCAGAAATGTGGGTCTTGCTATTTTAATCGTGCCCATCTCATTCACTGCTAACGTCATCCGCGTAATAAGTCTGAGCCTCATAACCTACCATTGGGGTGATGCCGCTGGGCAAGGCTTTTTGCACAAGTTTGCTGGAATGGTGCTATTCCTGAGCGCACTCCTACTCATTATCGGGTTTGATGCTGCACTGCACAAGTTTGATGACATCCACAAGCAGCGACAAATTAACAGTTCCATCGCATAGTGCCATGCTATCCATTAAGAACCTAGTCGTGCTAGCCCTGATGCTTCTCTCGGCCACACTCAGTGTAATCCTCCGCCCCACAATCAGTCTGGCTGATGAGCGACCACCTATCGACCTTGCTGTCATGGTACCCACTACTTTTAGTGAGTGGCATGAAGAGGTAAATTTGACAGCGCAAGTAGTTAACCCTCAACAAAAAATTGTTATAGACAAAATCTACAGCCAAACACTCAGCAGAACCTATGTCAACAAACAAGGGGATCGTGTAATGCTGTCCATTGCATACGGCAAAAATCAAAGTGATTCACTATCGCTGCATAAGCCAGAGGTTTGCTATCCAGCACAAGGCTTTCAACTTCTACACAAAGAAATAATCACACTTAAGTTAATGGGAATATCCGTTAACGCGACGCGAATTGAGACAAATCTTGGAAATAGATTCGAACCCGTTACGTATTGGACTATTGTTGGTGACCAAGTTGTCACTTCAAGCATTAATAAAAAAATTTCGGAACTTCGCTATTCCATACAAGGAAGAGTGCCAGATGGAATGCTATTCAGAATTTCCTCTATAGATAGGAACAGTACCTCGGCCTACGCGTTGCAAGAGCGTTTCGCCAAGGAAATTGCATCTGTAATAGATTTAAAAAATAGAGCACGCTTCATTGGAAATAAAAATAGTAACTAACCAAATAATAAACTTCTGAATAAATGGATATTTACTTTAAACTTACAAATGAAAAGATTCTATCTATCTGGGCAAAATAACTTTGGTAATCGCGGCTGCGAAGCACTTGTTCGCTCAACCCTGCAATTGCTAAAAGCAGAGTTAGGGGAGGTAGAGGTCCTTGTTCCGAGCTACCGACCTGATTTAGATTTAAGGCAATGGCCTGATGCGATGAGTGCAGGCTGTAAGTTCGTACGTGCTATGCCCTACCCTACCTCCTTAAAAGTCTGGGGAAAAATACGTAAATACATTCCTGGCATCAAGAACTTATATATCCCCAATTTTTCGATTCCCAAAGATATAGAAGACGATATCCGTTCATGCGATGCATTGTTACTTATCGGTGGTGATAATATAACATTGGACTATGGTCTGGAGTCTTTAATTTGGCACATACGCTTCGCGCAGCATGCGCAACGCTTAGGAAAAAAAGTTATGGTCTGGGGTGCATCTATCGGCCCATTCACTAGCGAACCAATTACTGAAAAATTTGTATCGAACTTCTTACGATCTACTGTTTTTACCACCGTCCGCGAAACCATTTCTGAGCAGTATTTAAAATCAATTGGTATAGATAAAAATGTAGTACTGGTCACAGATGGCGCTTTTGTCATGGTACCCGAACCGGTAGACACGACCGCATATTGGCCCATATCTACCAGTAATGCAGTCCTAGGTTTCAATATTAGTCCTCTCATTCAAAAATTCAGACCCGCTGGAGAACCCAAAGAGGTTCTTCAACGCGAAATTGTTAATTTTCTCAAATACACGATGAACAACAATGACATGTCCATCGTTCTGATTCCACATGTCGACCCACTTGATGGTGCCAAGAATAACAGCGACACACATTACATGCAGGAAATATTAGATATGTGCACTGGTTTCGAGAGCCGACTAGCTATAGTGCCGAACTCACTGAATGCTGCTCAATTGAAGTTCATTCTATCCAAATGCACCTATTTTATCGGTGCACGCACTCACGCCACAATAGGGGCTTTGAGTTGTCTTGTGCCGACAATATCGATCGCATACAGCGTCAAAGCTAAAGGCTTAAATAGAGACCTATTCAAAACTGAGAAATTTGTATTGGAAACTTCCAAAGTTAACTCTATTTCACTTCAAGACAGTCTTCAATTTTTAATTGAAAACAAAGATAACATCATTTCAACACTGTCGAAACGTATACCCCTTTGGCGAGAAAGTGCAACTATTTCCGCAAAAATGATCAACCAAATGATTGGGAAATAGTTAATGCATAATATTGATTCTGAACAATCAATCTTTGGTATCAAAGAGGTGATACAAGAGGGGCTTTGTATCGGATGTGGCGCCTGTACAAACCAAAGTAAATTTGCAACTGTTCGATTTAACGATTATGGAGAACTGACCGCCGATATAAGCAAGGCAAACATTCAAGAGTTAGATTTAATGGGAAAGACTTGTCCCTTTTCCGACTCGGCACCAAATGAGAATATATTAACAGAAACGATATTCAAATCTGAACCAAACGTAACCTACAGCGATGTATTGGGCTACTACACTGGTTTGATGGCAGGCTTCTCAAATAAGCATCGCCCATTTGGATCATCAGGTGGCATAGTTTCTTGGCTATTAGAGGAGATATTGACTAATAAAACTGTTGATGCAGTCATTGTTGTTGGGCGTACACCAGACTCAGATCGTTTTTTTGGATACAAGGTGATCACAGACCCATGTGACTTACAGTCAAATGGTACATCTTTTTACTATCCTGTCAGCTATGACAACGTCCTAAGATATATCCAAGATAATCCTGGCAAATATGCTATTACTGGAGTTCCATGTTTTCATAAGGCGTTAAGACAATTAAAACTTGTCAATCCAATTATTGCACAGAGAGTTGTACTGCAGATTGGAATAGTTTGTGGCCAAATGAAGAGTTCTTTCTATTTAGAATACTTGGATCGCAAAGCTGGCAAAACCAATCCATTGATTGATGCGTGCTTTCGTCGTAAGGATGAAAATCTCCATGCAGATAATTATTTATTTGAAGGAAAATTTCTAAAAAATAATGGAGAAATGCAAAAAAGAATTGTAAAAAATAGTGACATAGGTTCAAATTGGGCAATGGGATTTTTTAAACCGCGAGCATGTGATTTTTGCGATGATGTCTTTGCTGAAACTGCGGACATTGCAGTTATGGATGCTTGGCTTGATCCGTATATAAGTGATGGAAAAGGGACAAGTATTGTTATTGCTAGAACAAACTTAATTAATCAATTTTTAATTTCTGGCCAAAGCAATGACATGCTGGTACTAAATAGTATTTCTGAAAATAATGTTATTGAGTCACAACGAGGTGGCCTTAATCATCGAAGAGTCGGATTACGGTATCGTTTGCACATAGGCGACTCAAGATACCTCCCGAAAAAACGCGTATTGCCTAGCGCCACCATCGATATATGGATGAAGTTTGAGCAACGAATTCGAGCATCAATTCGTGCTCAGAGTAGAAGTGCAATGCGAATTCAATTGAACTCTACGAGTTTTGATCTGAAATTATTTAATAAAAATATGAGGATATTACTATATATATATAAATGGTTTCTAAGATTAAGAAAAATAGCTACAAAGCATCAAAACTACCAAAAAGAATTCGAACTTGATTAGAAAGAATATTTATGATCATATCTTCATTATGAATTTTTTGATAAAAATACCTTCATTGAAATTAAAAAATACCACTATTATTTTGCTGATTGCAATCTGTTTGGCTTTCTTTGTAGGCATCTTAGTCGGATCTGGTTCATATATTCTTATAGTGGCGCTGATGTCACTTATACCTGCTTGCATAGTACTTAAACGTCCTGATATAAGCTTAGCTCTCTTAGCGGCCTTTACATTGCTCATTGCAGGAACGATTAAATATTTTTTAGGTTTAGGCCAATTTCAGTGGATTCTTTCGGGGCTGGGGGTCCTGCTGTTAGCCTACGCAGCATTACAACACACATTTACACCGTTCATTGCTACATCAGAAGATCCTGGCTTCTTGGCATTGATTGGACTTTGGTGGGCAATATTGTTATTTGGCTCTGCAGCTAATAACCTACCGATGCTGGATTGGTTGGTCGGTGTACGAATCTATCTACCGGTATTTGGTGTGTTTGCCTATATTGCTTACTGCTACCCGAGTGAGCGATTACTAAAGGGTATATTGTTTTTTATGTTGACCGTTGGAAGTGTGCAATGGGTTTTTTGTATATATCAAAAGCTGCTTATAGTTCCCTTAAGACTTGCTGGTCATTACCCTGGATCCGCTTGGGACAGCATCGTTGGAACTTTTGGAGGTGATAAATTTGGTGGTGGTGAAAGTGGCTCTTTAGGTGTTTATTTGTCGCTAATGGCCACGCTGGCTATAGCCCTGCACAAACAAGAACAACTTAAAACCTTTTGGTTTTTTTTGATCTTTGTGTCAAGTTTTGCCGCAATGGCCATGGTGGAATCCAAGATCATTGCATTGATGATCCCTGCAGGTTTTTTCTTGGTATACCGAGAATATGCATTCAAAAAACCAATCGCTTTTATATCCGGATCAATAGCGGTGGCAATTTTAATGGCTTGCTTGTTGATCGCCTATTACTACTTGTACTGGCAGACAGACGATAACAAGGGATTACTTGATGCACTGTATGATCGTTTTGCCTACAGTTTTGACCCGAAATTTCAGCCATCAACGACCAACTTAGGCCGTGTTAAGTCATTAGTTTTTTGGTGGGACAGGCACGCACTTCTAGACAACCCATTGACCATACTCTTCGGACATGGATTAGCGAGTGCAGTCAGCTCAAGCTCCATCATTGGTACGGGTGTAGCTGTGCGTGCGCAAGCAGTAATGCTTGACGTAACCGGCATTTCAAAATTGCTATGGGAAACCGGTGTTGTTGGTAGTCTTGTGTTCATTTCAATATTTGTTCTTGGATTCTTTCGTGCCCGTAAACTCAAATCGAATTCAGCATTACCTCCATGGCACAGAGCTGCAATGACAGGCGTAGAGGCTGCCTTCGCTTTGATGCCTTTTACGATTTTTTATGAAGTAACTATCGTTAGTAGCCCACCAATGCAGTTTGCAGCTATGTTTTTCCTAGGTTATGTGGCATATTGGTGGCGCGAGAACCACCATACGACCTATGGCTAATCATTACGGCAAATCTGCCGTCAAAGCTTCTCTCGTTCACTTCTTCTTTGGTAAGGCACTCAATGCAGTTGTCAGCCTAGTCACATTGATTGCCCTAGCACGCTGGTTAACACCAGCCGATTACGGCATTTACATAGCGTTCAGTGCCTTACAAGCAAGTTTGCTTGTAGTGTCCGATCTTGGCATTGACACCACTGCAGAACGGTTTATGCCGGAATTGCGCATGCACCACTCAGACTTTGAGTTACTTGGCTTTGTAGCAGCAGTACTATGTGCACGTGTCGGCACTTTATTCTTCATGGTAGGAATTGGGTGGCTATTTGCAGACGACATTACTGCGATTGTCGGATTGAACGCGTATAGCGGTCTTTTCAAACTTTGGCTTGGTGTTGTGGCATTTTCTGGCTTGCTAGGGCTTGCCGTAGTGCTTTTGGAATCGATGTTGCATCAACGGCCGGCACAAACCAGCATGTCGATATATGTGGTTCTGAAGCTTCTGCTTCTGTATTTAGGCTGGCATCTATTTACGATAGACATCCTATATATGGTACAAATTGAACTGATAGCCACTTGCATCGCAGCATTGTTTGGCACTGTGCAATTACTTAGCCATTTTTCTCTGGCAGGACTGCACGATGGATGGTTGATTGTGAAAAAAAATCGGCAACGACTTCAACGTTTCGCATTCTTTAACTATTTTGCACAGGTCGTATTTCAACTTTTCAGTGCTGAAGTAATAAAACTGATGGTTACTCGCCTACTTGGTGTGTTGCAATCAGCTGTTTATGGCTTTGCACATAGTTTGGCGGAAACGGTACAACGTTATTTGCCTACGGTTTTGTTGCTTCGACTCATCAAACCAGTGTTCGTTAGCAGATATGTAAAAACTGGAGACTTTGGACAACTCAATTCTTTGGCTCAGCTCGTTCTGAAATTGAACTTATTGATACTAACGCCCACTATTGCTTTTGCTGCCGTTTATGGTGGAAGATTACTTTCATTAATATCAAATGGCAAGTATGAGGAAGCACACTGGCTTTTAGTTGGAATGCTAGGAATTTTAGTATTTAATAGCCATAAGATAATATTGTCATTACTGGCAGGAACACTTGAAAAGAATAAAATGCAACTTTATGCAGGAATAGCATCATCTATTGTTTTTCCTATAGCGTTATTGTTAATACCAAGACTTGGTCCACTTGGTGCTATTGCAGTTTCAGCAATAAGCGGATTGACCTACAACACTTATGCAACCTTCTATTTACGCAAAGCCGGCTATTGTTATCAACCAGATTTACGTGCTGCAACTGTGTTTTTAATTTCAGGTATTCTGACATTTTTATTAATTTTTTTGATAAATAAAATGCTTCCTTTTCTACTAGGTCTTTTTATTGCAGTTTTTATCGGTGGAAGTTTTTATATTTTCGTAGTTCGTACAATGCATGCATTTAGTAAGGAAGAAGTTAAAATATTAAACTCATTACTACCCAAAACTTTCTTCAATTTATGACAATGAATACAAGAGTGAAGGTTAGCATCGTTATCAAAGCGTTCAATGAAGAAGCGAAAATAGGTTCCACTATTGTGAGTGCAATTCATGCAATTTCATTCGTAGGTGGAGAAGTCATTCTTGCTGACTCTTACTCAACAGATAGAACTGTCTCTATCGCATCAAAATATCCTATAAAGATTACACAGCTTACAAACCCGGATGAACGCTGTTGCGGCATCGGCGGGCAACTTGGCTATCAGGCTGCCTTTGGTGAATTTATTTGGATTGTTGATGGAGACATGGTTCTTTCAGCTGAATTTCTCGCCGCTGCCCTGAGAACTTTAGAGAATGAACCTCAACTCGCCGGAGTTGGAGGACGCGTAATTGAGAAGAATTTAGATAGCCTCGAGTTCCGCGCCAGGCTCTTGCGTGCACCAGTCAATCTACAACCTGGCGAAGTAGACCGACTTGATGGTGGCGGCGTTTATAGGCGAAGTGCAATTATCAGTATTGGTTATTTCACCAATAGAAATCTGCATTCTTATGAAGAGTATGAACTGGCAGCCCGTCTTCGTACCGCCGGTTGGAAACTTAAGCGCATGAATATCGAATCTGTGACGCACTTTGGTCATCAAATCGAGGCATATTCGCTACTAAAAAAACGTTGGACTAGTGGATATGTTCTAGGCATTGGCGAACTATTACGCAGCGCTATCTGGAAACCACACTTAAAACTCATCTTGATAGAAGTCAAAGAGTTGCGACTATACTCAATTGTTATAATATGGTGGATTTTTTTGATTTATGGGTTTTTTGAATTTTCTAATTATAAGTTAGTTGTTATCAATTTGGCAGTTGCACCGTTTGCAGTCATGTCATTACGAAAGAAATCTATTCCAATGGGCATTTATTCTGTTTTTTCTTGGAACTTTTATGCAATAGGATTGTTACGTGGATTATTTAAAAAACAATATCCACCTAACAAAATAATTAAAAGTCAAACTATTCTAAGTGCAACATCTAATATTACAGTTGAGCGATAAATGTGCTGAATATCAGATCATCCCTATCTGTTGTAGTGCTTATACTCTTCGTTCATGCAATTGCACTGGGCCAATGCAATGTCCAGCCAGAAATAAAAATACGAGGTGATACGAATATTACTGTACAAGACTCAATATACAGAACTTTGACCCCGCAATTTTTCGGTTTTAACTTGGAGCTAATTGAATTCCAGAATTCGTTATGGAATACAGAAGGGGGGAGCGTTGAAAGTGGAGTCATTAAATTACTCCAACGATTCCCTGGTGCGATTTATAGATACCCCGGTGGAACAGTTGCAAATCACTTTGACTGGTCTGCTGCAATCGGTCCTATTTCTGCACGAAGATCGCAGCAGATAGTTGGCTATCAAGAACCTAAAGCTGTCCAATTTGGTCCGAGTGAGTATCTCCGTTTTGTGAAGCAAACAGGTGGAACCGCGTGGTATGTGCTAAATCTATATGGAGCATTAAACACCCCCAACACATCACAAAATTTAGCCAAATCTGCTGGCAATTTGGCCGCATTTTTCGATAGTGAACGGTCAAAAGGCATGCCTGCAATTTACAGGTGGGAACTAGGAAATGAACTGGATCGTGGGAGCTACAGTTGGCCAGCCTCAAAATATGCAAGTGTCGCCACTGAAGTCGCCAATGCAGTAAAGCCTTTCCTTCATGAAGCCAAGTTAGTTAGCATGTCGCAAGATTGGGCACACACCAGTACCAACACTTTCGGTGTCGATTACAACTCCTATATTGCAGCGGCACTAAGTCAAGTCACCACAGAATTTGCAAGCCATTTGTACTACGATGGTGCACCATGGGGCTTGCCTTTACCAAAGCTAATAAAGCAACTTTGTAAGAATTTAAGTTCAGTTCAGTCAGCCTCACAGAACGGATCACTTTGGATAACAGAGCACGGTAGAGCACCACTTGGTACGCCTGCTGATCCGGGATGGAAAAACAATTGGCCACAAACAGCTGGACAGGCGGCCGCAATAAGTGCCGCCGACATGATGATCTCAATCGCTCAGACGCAGCAAACGAATGGGGCGTTCATACACTCACTCCACGGCACAAAAGGACCATGGCCACTATTTCACAAACGAACTGATGGGGTTATCTACCCCAGCGCCGTTTACTGGGCATTAGTCCTTTTGCGCGAGACACTATTAGATAAAGTTTTGGTGTCTGCTATTAGCACATTAAATGATGCAAAAAATGGTGTTGGATATGACATTAATGCAGTTGTTATGACAAATGATAAGCGAAATCAGTATTCAATTTGGTTAATTAATAGAGGAAGCACTGCATCGACTAATAAGTTTTTAGTGCCCATACTTGCCGGAAAACGCTTGCTGATTAAGGCAGCAATTCTTTCCAGCAATGATCCAAAAAGCAATAACTATTCTGAACAATACAAAATATCTCCACTCCGAAAGGAAGTTTACGTTGACGTAAACCAATTTGGTGAATTTGAATTTGTAGTGCCGGCTTACTCTGTTAATGCTTTAAAAATCCACAATATTGAATAAAAATAATATAATATATAATATATATTCACTTTTGAATTTATTTAATAATCACGGTATGCCGAAAATTTTGAGTATTAACAATTACCACTACCGCCGTGGTGGATCAGATGTGGTTTACCTGGATCACGCCGCACTGATGGAGGAACAGGGCTGGATCAATGGCTTTTTCTCCATGAACCACTCAAAAAATTTAGACACACTTTGGTCTAAGTACTTCATTGATGAGATTGAGTTTGGGCACGCCTATTCCCTAGGTCAAAAGCTCGCAATGGCCTCCAAGGTGGTCTATTCATTTGAAGCGCAGAACAAACTCAAACGACTTTTGCAAGACTTTCCGGCAGATATTGCGCACCTGCATTGCGTTTACCACCACCTATCACCATCCATCATCTCCACGCTACGCGATACAGGGGTACCAGTGGTTATGACTGCCCATGACCTCAAGATTGCATGCCCGGCCTACAAAATGCTCAACGACACCGGCGTGTGCGAAAAGTGTAAAGAGGGGAATTTACTCAATGTAGTAAAGCATCGCTGTGTGCGCGATTCACTGACTGCAAGTGCCATAGTGATGGTGGAAAGTATCGTGCATCGCATGCTAAATACCTACCAGGGCAAGCTGGACAAGGTGGTGGTGCCCAGCCGCTTCTTTATGGAAAAATTTATAGAGTGGGGCTGGCCGGGTGACAAGTTTGCGTATATACCCAATTTCGTAGATTCGACGCGTTTTGAGCCTAGCTATAACCCAGGCAACTACTTTTTGTATTTTGGCCGCATCGCACCAGAAAAAGGTATCGCCACACTGATGCGAGCGGCCAAAGCTGCCGGAATCAAGCTCAAGATTGCTGGCACAGGGCCTATCGAGGCTGAGTTGCATACATTACAGGCTGAGCTTCAAGGCGATATTGAATTCCTGGGCTACAAATTGGGCTCAGAGCTGCATGCACTTATCCGCGATGCGCGAGCCGTAGTGCTGCCATCTGAATGGTATGAAAACGCTCCAATGAGCGTTCTGGAAAGCTTTGCGCTGGGCACACCCATAATCGGTGCGAGAATAGGCGGTATTCCAGAAATGTTAATTGAAGGCGAAACAGGTTGGACTTTTGAAAGTCGCAATAGCGAGGAGTTGACGGATCTGCTTTCCCGCGTGGTAGACATGCCATTGACACAAATGGCAAACGCGGGGCGTAACGCACGCAATCATGTCACCAGCAATTTCAATCGCGCAAGATATTTACAAGCTACGCTAGAGCTGTATGCAAGCCTTGGTGTTAAACATTGATATGCAAAAAACCCTTCGCATCCTCGGTACACGCGGTGTGCCCGCCGCCTATGGTGGTTTTGAAACATTTGCCGAATACCTCTCGCTTTATCTCGTAGCCCAGGGCTGGAGGGTGGTGGTGTATTGCCAAGACAATGGCACGGGCCCCATCTTTGAAGACACCTGGCAAGGTGTAGAGCGAGTGCACATCTCAGTTACACAAACAGGTGCAAAAGGTGCCGTTGTGTTTGACTGGAAATCCATCGGACATGCTTGCCAATATAAAGACTTATGCCTGACCCTCGGTTACAACACAGCTCTCTTTAGTACACGCTTGAGACTTAATGGTATTCCCAATATATTCAACATGGATGGCATTGAGTGGCATCGTGGCAAATGGGGGGTAGTAACCAAAGCTTGGTTTTGGATCAATGACTGGGTTGGATGTTTGATTGGCAACCACTTGGTGGCAGATCACCCCAAAATCAGGGAACATTTAATAACACGAGTGCCAGAGAGCAAAATCACCACCATTGCGTATGGAGCTGATTTGGTTACGAATGCTCCAGTCGAGCCGCTCAAGGCTTTTAGTCTAGAACCAAGCAAATATTTAACAGTGATCGCACGAGCGGAACCAGAAAATTCTTTACTGGAGATTGTTCAAGGTTTCTCTGCTAAAGAACGCGGATTAAAGCTCTTGGTACTTGGTAACTATGAAGACACCAATGCTTATCAACAAAACGTCAAATCTGCAGCCAGTCCGGAAGTTCAATTTGTTGGGGCCATTTATGACAAAGATGTCCTTCATTCACTTCGATTTCACAGCTTGGCCTACATTCATGGTCATCAAGTCGGAGGTACAAATCCTTCATTAGTCGAGGCTTTGGGTGCCGGAAATGCGGTCATCGCCCATGACAATCAATTCAACCGTTGGGTTGCGGGTCAGGGAGCTAAATACTTCAGTAATGCTAGAGAGTTTGCCCTTTGCATTGACAAATTGGAAGCGAACCCTTCTCTTCTTGAAACCTTGCGAGGACATGCCAAGCAAAGATTCAAAGATGCCTTCTATTGGACAGATATCCTTGCTCAATATGAAAAGCTCTTAATGTCGTTCCTACCCAATTGAACGCACAGCAGAATCTATTTCAAACAAGACCCATCACGTTGTTTGCCGCAAGGTTTCAACCACTGGCCGAGTTAACACTTCACGCAAGCCCCACCATCCCGCCAGCAAAGCCAGCAAAGCCCCTGCAAGAGAACCCAATAACAGCACCCACAGCGACACAGACCAGTCGAACTCGAACACAAAGTGCGCCAGTGCCCATCCCACCAAACTAGCCATTACAGAGGCAAGGAAACCAGCCAGAAGCCCCACACCAGCCAATTCATAACGCTGCACCTGGCGTAACAAACTGGCTCTGGCCCCCACAGCACGCATGATGGCAAATTCACGCGCACGTTCGTCCCGTGTTGCAGTGACCGCAGCAAACAGCACCACCAGACCTGCCGCCAAGGTGAAGGCAAACAAAAACTCAACGGCAGCAATCACCTGATCCAGCACACGCTGTATTTGTGCAATGGTAGCCGTCATGTCCACCGTGGTGATATTTGGAAATTGACGCAGCAATAGGCTGTCAAACCCTCTGGTGACAGGTGCCTTAAAAGCGCTCATGTAGGTGGTTGGCACCCCTTCAAGCTTGTCCACTGGATACATCACAAAAAAATTGGCCCGCATGGAGCCCCAGTCCACCTTGCGCAGTGATGTGATTTTGGACACACTTTTCACCCCACCAATGTCAAACGTCAAAGAGTCCCCCAAAACCAGACCCAATGTTTTGGCAATGCCCTCTTCAACGCTGACGGCTCCAGTCTCGTTCGCCAGCCAGCGCCCATTCACCACCAAGTTTTGTACAGGCTGAATGGCGCCGTACGACAGATTAAATTCACGGTCAACCAGGCGGCGAGCACGCTCATCAGGGTAATCTTCAGGATTGATCTCCTGATTATTCACGGCCACCAGACGCCCCCGGATCATGGGAAACCAGTCAAATTTTGTCACCCCGGCCGCTTTCAGTGCCTGGGTGAATGCCTCACCCTGTTCCGGCATGACATTAATGACAAAACGATTGGGTGCATCGGACGGGGTGGCGGCACGCCAGCTGCTGATCAAGTCCGTGCGCAACAACACCAGCAACACCAACGCCAACAGGCCAACGGCCAGGCTGCTCACCTGCACCACGGCAAAGGCCGGGCGGGCGGCAATTTGTCGGGTCGCCAGCACCAACGCGGTGGGGGCTGTGGCATCGTTCACGCTCCAGCGCAACAGCTTCACGGCCAGCCAACTCATCCCGGCAAATAACAAGGTGGCCAACGCAAAGCCACCCACCGCAATCAAGCCCAGCTTCACATCACTGCTGGCAGCCATTAACAAAGCGGCAAACCCCAGCACGCCCAGCCCCAGCACACTCATGGAGGCCGGTTTAAGCCCCCCCACATCCCGGCGAATCACCCGCAGTGGTGGCACTTGTGCCAGTTGCAGCACTGGCGGCAAGCCAAACGCCAGCAACAGTGTCAAACCCATCCCCATACCAAACAACACCGGCAACGGCCCGGCGGCGGGCAGATTGGCCTCCACCAAACCCGACAGCAAGGCCACAAAACCATAGTGCACGCCAAAGCCCAGGCCCACACCCAAGGCACTGGCCAGCACGCCAATCAAGAAAAACTCCAGCGTATACGCCGCCGCAATGGTGCGCTGGCGCAAACCCAGTACCCGCAGCATGGCACAGTCATCCAGATGGTTCGCTGCAAAACCACGCGCCGCCAAGGCGACTGCCACCGCACTAAGCAAAGCGGCCAACAAAGCCACCAGGTTCAGAAATTTTTCTGCACGCTCCAATGTACTGCCAAGCTCTGGGCGACCACCATCCAGGGCCTCAACGCGAACACCCCGAACCGTATGCGCCTCGACTTGCGCCTGCGCCCAATCCACAAAGGCTTGCACACTTTGATCATCCCCCGCCACCGCCAAGCGGTAACGCAAGCGACTGGCGGGTTGAACCAAACCGGTGGCTTCAATATCAGCCTGATGGATCATCACCCGGGGCGAAAAATTCATGAACCCGGCCCCACGATCCGGTTCATTGATGATGATCTGGCTGACGCGAAAACGGCTGTCGCCCAGGAGCAAATCAGCGCCCACTTGCAGGCCCAGTGCATCCAACAAAGCCGCATCCACCCAGGCTTGCCCGGGGTTGGGAATGCCTTGGGCCAGTGCACCCGCACCCTCGGGCTGATCACTGATACGCAAGCGCCCGCGCAAGGGATAACCCGGCTGTACCACCTTCAAGGCCACCAGCTTGATGGCCCCACCTTGGGCTTCAGGCGCACGCGCCATGGTGGGGAAAATCAGCGTTTGCACCTGCGCCAGCCCCAGGGCTTTGGCTTGCGCCATGAAGGAGTCCGGCAATGGTGTGTCGCTCACCACCACGGCATCCCCGCCAAGCATCTGGCGCGCATCACGCTGCAAGCCACCTTTGAGCCGATCCGCAAAGAAACCGACCGCCGTCAGTGCAGCCACCGCCAAAGTCACTGCCACGATCAACAAACGCAATTCACCGGCGCGCAAATCACGGCGCAGGGAGCGCAGGCCTAAAGTCAGAAAAGAAATGGTCATGGGTGGACGATACCGCAGTTGGCATGTGCTTGATGTGTGCTTTGGGTTGTTGGCCCTTTAGTACCTGGGGACGATCATCAAGCTTGGTGGATAGGCCAGGCAAGGTGGCTGGTTTGAGTGGTTAACGATTTCTGCTACTCCAGTATGAAGAGACCGCCAAAGACGGCCACTGCACGGATAACAACTCAACCGGCTTGAGTCGCCTGGAAAGCTGGACTTCCCACCAACTCCGGCTGCATCGTTAACCGATGCGCCCCACTGAAACACAAAAACCGCTTGTTGGTGGCCCGACCAATAGCGCACAAGCCCAAACGCTGCGCCACGTCCAACCCCATTTCGGTGATACCACTGCGCGACACCACAATCGGCACCCCCATTTGGGCGGACTTGATCACCATCTCGCTGGTCAGACGACCGGTGGTGTAGAACACTTTGTCGGCCCCACTCATGTATTGACCGTCTTGCATCCACATCCAGCCGGCAATGGTATCGAGGGCATTGTGGCGACCGACATCTTCCACAAACACCAGCATCTCGGCCCCACGAAACAGCGCACAGCCGTGCACCGAACCGGCGGATTTGTAGGTGGTTTCCTGCAAGCGGATGGCGTTGACCAGACCGTACAGCTCGGACTGCAACAAGGTGGCCGCAGGCAGCTCGATGCTATCCACCTCGGCCATCAAATCACCAAACACACTGCCCTGACCACAACCGGTGGTGACCACCCGTTTGGCGGTACGCGCCTCAATGTCTGAGATGCCTTGACGGGTCTTGACGGCGGCAGCGCCCACCTCCCAATCCACGGTGATGGACTCGACCTCGTCCACCGAAGCCACCAGCCGCTGATTGCGCAGGAAACCCAGCACCAGCAGCTCCGGGTGCGCCCCCAGTGTCATCAGCGTGACCAGTTCACGCTTGTCCACGTAAACCGTCAGTGCACGCTCAGCGGGAATCGACACCGTGTCATACGTGCCCAACTCGTTGAACACCGACACCTCGCGCGTCAGGTGTGCGCGAGCTTGTGTTAATCGGGGCAGCAAGACTCTCAGGGCTTTTTGGCAACCGCTACAGAAGCAGGAGCTGCTTGCGCAGGCGCAGCAAGCGCTGCAGGCACATTTGGCGTATAAACAAAAGGCCCTGGATCAGCACAGGTGCTGGCCGCAGCCCCTTTGGCGAGCGCAGCTTTTTTGTAGTGAGCCACCACCGCATCCTGGGCTTTGCAAAGCTTGAACGCATCCACCTTGCCCGCCCAGGCGGTTTTGGCGGCAGCCTCGGCAGCTTTGGCCTTGGCTTCATCAGAAGGCGCAGGCAACTTGGCCCAGGCCAGTGAGGCGCTAAGCGCCAGCACGGATGCAGCAGTGAGTGTTTTCATCATGTAGGTCATTGAGGTGTCTCCAACCGTCTCAAACTTGAACTGGCTTGCCCGCAGCCGCCACCGGGCTTGGCCCACGTTGCGCCGGGATCTTGCCTGCCTTGACATCGTTGTACCAAAGTTCATGGTGTTCTTTGGCCCAGCCCTCGGTCACGTAACCGGTTTTCATGCCCTCCAGTGCACCACGGGTACCGATAGTGCCCATGTAAATGTGTCCGATCAGAATGGCCGCAATCCAGAATGCCATCACCGAATGCACCATGCTGGCAATTTGCATGTCGCTGCGCAAATACCCCAGACCGGGCACCAAATGATCAAGCACCAGGCCAGAAATCACCACCACCAGACCAGGCAGTGTCACGGCCCACCAGAACACGCCTTTTTCAGCCGCATTAAAGCGGTGTGATGGCACTTGTTTATCACCCAGCATGCCACCAGCCTTCTTCAGCCAGTTCAGGTCAGCCGCGTTGGCAATGTTGTCTTTAACAAAAATGGCAATAACGATCAGCAACGACACTGCAAACAGCGGTCCGATAAAGTTGTGCACGTTTTTAAGCAAGTAGGTCAACCAGCCAAACAAGGTGGTACCAATCACCGGCAGCAAAATGAATTTGCCAAATGCCATGGTCAGACCAGACACGGCCAGAGCAACAAAGGCAAACGCATTGGCCCAGTGAGCGGCTCGTTCGAACGGAGTAAAACGTTCGATCTTTTTACTGTTGACCGGGTAATCATGCCCCAGCGGCCCTTTGGTGAAAAACATGATGGCCAAGGCCAATACGCTGATCAAAATCAATGAACCGCCATAGGGAATCAACCAATTGTTCCGGGTTTGCCGCCAGGCTTCACCCGCATTGGTAACGCGTGAACCCGGGTACTGCACGTAACGTTGAATCAACACACCAGCTTCAGGTGCCTGAGTGAAAGGCAGGCTGCTGTAGCCTGCCACGCCTGATCCAACCTGTCGCCACATGGGAGCATTGTTCCCAGGCTGAACCTTGGCACGCTCGCCGTTGGTTTGAGTGGCGTAACCAGGTTCTTGGCTGGCATCCGGTTGGACATCCATGATGTTCTGGCTTTGGACACCCTGCATGACCTGAGCAGTATTCGGTGAAGACGCTGCCGTTGCAGAAGCGGCAGCAGTCTGCGCCATGACCGAACCAGCACATAGCGCCAGTACACAACTCAAAATTAAGGCGTTTTTCATAACATGCCTCCGGCTCAGTTCATACGGGTGTAGTCGTTTTGGCCATATTGACCACGTGCTTTCATATGGGATTCCCAGCTGCCTTTATCTCCCGGATTCCAGTCTTTGTTCACAAAGGCCTTGCCAGTGCCCGTGTAAGCAGCACTGTCGTGTTGGTTGGTTTCAAGTGCTTGCGGTTTTTCACCACAAGCCGTCAAACCGACCACCAAGGTAGCTGCCATCAAAAATGTTTTCATGATTTGACTCCTTGGTTGGCACTTGCAGCTGTATTTGGTTGGCCAGCCTGTTTAGAGCCATATGCAGTGCCCCAGCCCCAGACTTCAGCACCCTTGCCACGGCGCAACACGCGGTTGCGGAAGATGTCGGCTACCACGTCACCATCACCCGCAATCAGCGCCTTGGTGGAGCACATTTCAGCGCAGGCTGGCAGCTTGCCTTCAGCCAGACGGTTGCGGCCATATTTCTCGAACTCGGCCTGGCTGCCATTGGCCTCGGGACCACCGGCACAGAAAGTGCACTTATCCATCTTGCCACGCACGCCAAACGTGCCTTGACTGGGGAACTGCGGTGCGCCAAATGGACAAGCGTATGAGCAGTAGCCGCAGCCAATACACACATCCTTGTCATGCAGCACCACACCTTCGTCGGTACGGTAGAAACAGTTGACCGGGCACACCGCCATACAGGGTGCATCGCTGCAATGCATACAGGCCACCGAGATCGACTTTTCACCCGGCACACCATCGTTCAAGGTCACCACCCGGCGGCGGTTCACACCCCAGGGCACTTCATGCTCGTTTTTGCAGGCTGTCACACAACCATTACATTCAATACAACGCTCTGCATCGCAGACAAATTTCATTCTTGCCATGCTGTTCCCCTTATGCTTTTTCAATGTTGCAGACCGTAGTCTTGGTTTCTTGCATCATGGTCACGCTGTCATAACCATAGGTGGTGGACGTATTGATCGCCTCTCCCCGCACAATGGGCGCAGCCCCTGCCGGGTAGTAAGCCAGCATGTCGGCCCCCTGCCAGCGACCCGAGAAGTGAAAGGGCATGAACACCGTGTCAGGGCCAACCCGTGGTGTCACCAAGGCTTGCACATTCAAGCGTGCACCGGTGGGTGTTGACACCCAAGCCCGGTCACCATTACGAATCCCCTTGTCAGCCGCCACCTTGGGGTTGATTTCGATGAACATTTCTTGCTGCAACTCCGCCAGCCATGGATTCGAGCGGGTTTCCTCACCACCACCTTCGTACTCGGTCAAGCGACCAGAAGTCATGATGAACGGGAACTTCTCATGCACCTTGTCGGCAATGTTCTTGTCCTGCACCGTCTTGTACAGCGTGGGCAAGCGCCAGAAGGCTTTTTTGTCATCATGGGTCGGGTACTTGGCCACCAAGTCAGGTCGAATCCCATACAAGGGCTCACGGTGTTTGGGAATGGCATCAGGAAAGTTCCACACCACGGCACGCGCCTTGGCGTTGCCAAACGGATGGCAACCATGCACCTTCATGACCACACGCTGAATACCACCCGAAAGATCGGTCTTCCAGTTCTTGCCTTCGGCGGCTTTCTTTTCATCTTCGGTCAAATCATCCCACCAACCCAGTTTTTTCAGCAATACATGGTCAAACTCGGGGTAGCCGGTAGTGATCTCTGCCCCCAGCGAATGGGAGCCGTCTTCGGCCAGCAAATTCACCCCCTCACGCTCTACACCAAAGTTGGCGCGGAAGTTGCCACCACCGTCCATCACGTGTTTGGAGGTGTCATACAGGTTGGGAGAACCAGGGTGCTTGAGTTCGGGTGTGCCGTAGCACGGCCAGGGCAAGCCAAAATAATCGCCCGTCAGGTCGTAGCCGGTTTCCTTGTCTTTGCCACCTTTGGCACGCAAGGTTTTCACATCAAACATGTGCATGTTGCGCATGTGCGCTTTCAAACGCTCGGGACTTTGGCCTGTGTAGCCAATCGTCCAGGTGGCTTTGTTGATTTCACGCAGGATATCCTCAACCACCGGTTCATCCATGCCGTTGACCTTTTGCATCTTGTAGTTCTTGGACAATTCTTTGCCAAAACCCAGCTTGTCGGCAAACTGCTGCATGATCATGTGGTCGCTGCGGCTTTCCCACAGCGGCTCAATCACCTTTTCACGCCACTGGATCGAGCGGTTGGAAGCCGTCACCGAGCCACTGGTTTCGAACTGGGTGGCCGCAGGCAGCAGGTACACCGCGCGGTTGGGGTTGAGGTCTTCGGGCTTGCCGGGCATGGCCGCCATGGCGGCGGTGGCGGATGGGTAGGGGTCCACCACCACCAGCAAATCGAGCTTGTCCATGGCACGTTTCATTTCCAGGCCACGGGTTTGCGAGTTGGGTGAATGGCCCCAGTAAAACACACCGCGCAGATTACTGTCCTGGTCGATCAGCTCGTTTTTCTCCAGCACACCATCGATCCAGCGCGACACGGTGATACCGGGCTTGCTCATCATGGCAGGCGTTGCAAACTGCTTTTTGATCCACTCATAGTCCACGCCCCAAATCTTGGCAAAGTGCTTCCAGGCCCCTTCCACAATGCCGTAGTAGCCAGGCAACGAGTCGGGATTGGGGCCCACATCGGTCGCACCTTGCACATTGTCATGGCCACGGAAAATATTGGTACCACCGCCACTCTTGCCGACATTGCCCAGGGCAAGCTGCAAGATACACGAGGCGCGCACCATGGCATTGCCAATACTGTGCTGGGTCTGCCCCATACACCACACCAGTGTGCTGGGACGGTTTTCACTCATCATGCGGGCCACGCGCAGCACCTGCTCTTCCTTGACACCACAAACTTCCTCCACCTTGTCGGGTGTCCAGTTAGCCATAACCTCAAGCTTGACCTTGTCCATGCCGTAAACGCGGTCGTTGATGTACTGCTTGTCTTCCCAACCATTGTTGAACACGTGGTAGAGCACACCAAACAGGAAGGCAATGTCGGAGCCGGAGCGAATGCGCACATATTCGTCAGACTTGGCAGCAGTCCTTGTAAAACGTGGGTCGACCACAATCATTTTGGTACCGGTTTCCTTGGCATGCAGCATGTGCAACATGCTGACCGGGTGCGCCTCAGCGGCGTTGGAGCCGATGTACAACGCACACTTGCTGTTTTGCATGTCGTTGTACGAATTGGTCATGGCCCCATAACCCCAGGTGTTGGCCACACCGGCCACCGTGGTGCTGTGGCAGATACGCGCTTGGTGGTCGCAGTTGTTGGTGCCCCAGAAGCTGACAAACTTGCGCAGCAAGTAAGCCTGCTCGTTGTTGTGCTTGGAGGAACCCACAAAATACACACTGTCCGGGCCGCTGGCTTTTTTCAGCTCCAGCATCCTGGTGCTGATCTCGTTGAGCGCAGTGTCCCAGCTGATACGCTGGTACTTGCCATTGACCAATTTCATCGGGTAACGCAGACGGAATTCGCCATGACCGTGCTCGCGCAAGGCAGCACCCTTGGCGCAATGAGAGCCCAGATTGATGGGCGAATCAAACACCGGCTCCTGACGCACCCAGACCCCGTTTTCCACCACGGCATCCACCGCGCAACCCACCGAGCAGTGGGTACACACCGTGCGTTTGATCTCGATCTTGCCCTCACCCACCGCTACATTTCCGGTAGCTGCGTGCGTCTTTTTCACCAAGCTAAGTTGTGATGCGGCCAAACCGACACCCACCCCCAAGCCAGAGCGGCGCAAAAAGGCACGCCGATCCATGGTGGGCAAGGCTTGGCTTAAGCCCCGGCGCAAGCTGTGAACAAACGGCGTGCGCACCGCACGGCCTGCAGAAGCAGATTTTGGGGTCAACAACATAGAAGTCTCCAGAAAGCGCAATAAATGACGGCTCAAACGAGCGCAGTTTTGTAGTAGTGCTTGACGTGATCCGTCAGTGCGTAGCCACCACCTTTTTCAGGTTTGACCAGCGGCGTGGGCGCTGTCGCCTCGGTCACCGATTTCACAGTCGGCATGACACTGACCGCAGCAGCCAATGCACCCGCAGTGCCAACACCAGCGAACAACGTACGGCGCGACAATTTGGAAGGGGATGAAGGCATGAATAGTCTCCTCAAGTGAAATACTTATGAACTCAACAACATAGCAGAATGCGTTGAATCTAACCCCACGCAAGCGATCCTGCAAGTGGGCAAACCCGATCCATTGTTGTGCTTTCTATATCGGATACCCATCACATCGCCATCAGTAACAGATGTAGCACAAACATAAAGCACAAAAAATGCCAGACACCATTTCGTCTCTCTGAATGTGTTCAAACAGAGATTTCATCTGTGGCTTGCCATACAGCCAACTCCAGGTTTTTCAGCACATGCGTCAATATGTCCATCTACTTTGCGACAAGTTGTCGCAAGCCTGATGTTCAAGTGGATCAACACGTCACCACGCGCTCCGTCTCCCAAGCGTTGATTCATGTCAAAAATATTTTTACCTGACTAATTTTGTCGGGTCTATCGATAGAATTTCAGACACCTATGCCTGACCAGACTCTGCCTATCGAGATACCAACACCGCCCGCCAAACCCATGGAAGGTTGGCCCAACTGGTCGATTTTGATTGTTGACGATGAACCCGGCATGCGCAATTTTCTGGTCAAGACATTGGTGCCGCGCTGCCACTCGGTACATGCCGTGAGCAGTGCCGAAGACGGTGCGCAATTTTTGCTGCAACAGCATGTGGACTTGATCGTGCTGGACATCTCGCTGCCCGGCCAAAGCGGCGTGGCCTGGTTAAAAACCCTGCGTGAACAGGGTTTTCGCGGCAGCGTGATTCTGATCACCGCCTTTGCCGACCTGGAAACCGCGATTGAAGCGCTGCGGGCTGGCGCATCAGACTTCATCCTGAAACCGTTTCGGGTGCCGCAAATCCTCAACGCTATCAAGCACTGCTTTGAGTGTGCGCGCCTGGCGCGCGAGAACTTTGTGCTCAAACACACCTTGTCGCGCCAGACCGACACCGGCATCAACCTGATCGGGCGCTCCGCCTACATGCAAAACCTGCGGGCCTCATTACCGCGGGTGGCGCAAGTGGACAGCACGGTGCTGCTGCAAGGTGAATCGGGCACCGGCAAAGAACTGGTGGCCCGCGCCCTGCATTATTTGAGCCCACGCCAAAACGGCCCTTTTGTGCCGGTGAACTGCGCCAGCATGTCGGTCGAGCAAATCGAGATCACCCTGTTTGGCCAGGCCAAGGCAGCTACACGCTCGGCCAACCCGTCGCGCGACGGCTTGTTCTACTACGCGCAAGGCGGCACCCTGTTTCTGGATGAAGTGGCCGAGCTGCCGCTGCCGGTGCAAGCCGCGTTGCTGCGTGCCTTGGAAGATCTGAAAATCCGCCCGGTGGGCAGCAACCAGCTTATCCCGGTGAATGTGCGCATCATGGCCGCCACGCACCGGGTGCTGCATGATGAAGTGGCGGCCGGGCGCTTTCGCAAAGACCTGTTTTTCCGCCTGCAAGTGGTCGACATGCAGTTGCAACCTCTGCGCCAGCGCAAGGAAGACATTGCCGACCTGGTGGCCCATTTCATGGCGCAACTGGCCCCGCGCATCGGTCTGCACCCGCTGTCCATTTCGCCGCAGCAAATGGACTACCTGATGCAATACGACTGGCCAGGCAACGCCCGCGAATTACGCAACCTGATCGAGCGCTCACTGATCCTGGGTGAGCTCAACGTGTCGGCCCTGTACGGCAGCACGCCAGCCCAAGCCATGACGCAAGCCCGTTACCCGACCGATTTGCAGGCGCTGGAAAAGCAGCACATTCAGTCGGTGCTGGATCGGGTGCAGGGCGACAAAACCCGTGCCGCCGAGCTGCTGGGCATCTCGCGGCGCACCCTGGAGCGCCGCTGCGCCGACTGGGCCAGTGCATGAATTTGCAAATCTGGCAGCGGCGCTGGCTGCACCTGTCGGTGCGCCACAAGCTCATGGTGCTGGCCTTGCTGCCCCTGGTGGTGGTGTTGCCGCTGCTGATGACCGCCCTGGTGCTGTGGGGCAACGCCGCCTATGACCAGTTGCTCATCACCAAAGTGCGCAGCGACCTGGCGGTGGCACGTGGTTACTTTTTGCAAGTGCAGTCCGAGGTGGGCACCAGCACCCAGGCCACCGCCAACTCCTACGCCTTGCATCAGGCGTTGGTGACGCACAACACGGCACTGATTGAACACACCCTGCAAAAAGCCCAACAGACACACAGTCTGGACTTTGTCAACCTGTACAGCCCGCAAGGCCAATTGCTGTCGGCCAGTTGGCTCAAAAATAATAGCTACTCACGCTTGATTGACAAGGGCAGTAGGCCAATTTGGCTTAAAGAAACGGCTGCTGAGTTCAACCAACTGCTGAAACTGAGTCAAACCCAGGTACTGCAACTCGCACCACACCTGGCGGCACGGCTGGACATCCCCCTGGTGGCGACCCCCAACGCCGCACCCAGCCAACGTACCCAGGAAGATCGGGCGCTGATGATGCTGGCCAGCTACCCCGTCTCAGGTGCCGACGGCCAGCCCCTGGCCTGGGTGCAGGCCGGAATGCTGCTGAACCAAAACCTGCCACTGATCGACCACATCAACCAGATCGTCTACCCGCAAGGCTCGCTGCCGCTGGGCAGCCTGGGCACCGCCACCCTGTTTCTGGATGACGTGCGCGTCACCACCAACGTGCGACTGTTTCAGGAGCAACGCGCCATTGGCACACGCGTCTCGCAAGCCGTGCGCCAGGCGGTGCTGGAACGCGGTGAAACCTGGCTGGATCGCGCCTTTGTGGTCAACGACTGGTATGTCTCGGCCTACGAGCCGCTGCTGAATGAACAGCGTGAGCGCATTGGCATGCTCTACGTGGGCTACCTGGAAACCCCGTTTCGCCAGGTCAAAACCCGCCTTCTGGCCTTGGTGATCGGCATTTTTGGCGTGGCCATGGTGTTGGCGGCCTGGCTGTCCTTGCGCTGGGCACGCAGCATTTTTCAGCCGGTGGAGCGGATGAACCAAACCATGCAGGACGTTGAAGAAGGTCAGGCAGCGGCGCGTGTCGGCTTGCTGCCCCAGCAAGACGAACTGGGGGCGCTGGCCGGCCATCTGGATCATCTTCTGGACACCGTCAACGACAATACCGCCCGGCTGCAACGCTGGAACGAAGAACTCGACACCCAGGTGGCGCGGCGCACCCAGGAGCTGCAAGAGAGCACCCAGTCTTTGCAGCAGGCGCAGGCGCAGTTGGTCAAATCAGAGAAACTCGCTGCCATCGGCCAACTGACCGCCAGCGTGGCGCATGAAATCAACAACCCGATTGCCGTGATGCAGGGCAATCTGGACTTGCTGCGCGAAACCCTGGGGCCGCAGGCCCGCCCAGTGGCCGAAGAGATCAGCCTGATGGATCAGCAAATTGAGCGCATGCGCCTGATCGTCACCCAGTTGCTGCAATACGCCCGCCCCAACGACTATGCGGGCTACGTGGTGGCGTTGGATGTGAACGACACCCTAGCCAGCTCACTGGTGCTGGTGGAACACCTGCTGGGCCAGGCCAGCATCCACGTGCAGCGCGACTGGCAGGCCAGCCACAGCGTGGCCATCAACCGCCAGGAACTGCAGCAGGTGCTGATCAACCTGATGATCAACGCCATTCAGGCCATGCCCAAAGGTGGCACGCTGACCTTGCGCAGCCGCGACCAGCAGGATGACGCTGGCCAATCAGGCGTGCTGATCCAGGTGTGCGACACCGGCATCGGCCTGAGTGAGCAAGCCAAGGAGCGACTGTTCAGCCCATTTTTCACGACCAAAACCGATGGCAACGGTTTGGGGTTGTGGATCAGTGTTGGCCTCGTTGAGCGCTACGGTGGCAGCATCAGCGCCCACAACCGGCATGAGCTGGGAGACGATAACCATGGGGCTGTATTTGGAGTTTGCTTATTGTGCGAACCAGCTCAATCTGGCAGCACGTAAGATTTTTGTTCAATCAAACGCACCGCTGCATCGACCACGGCGGGATCGTAGAGCTCTCCCCGGTGATTTTCGATTTCTGCCAATCCAGCCTCGATGCCCAACGCTGGCCGGTAAGGTCGGTGCGATGAAATGGACTCCAGCACATCAGCGACGGCCAGCACACGTGCTTCAGGCAAAATCTGCTCACCTTTCAGGCCTTGCGGGTAGCCCGTGCCATTCATTCGTTCATGGTGCTGCCGGATGATCTCTGCCACGGGCGTGGCAAACGGCACGTCTTTCAAAATATCGTAGCCAGCTTGGGCATGGCCCCGCATCAGTTCCATTTCCAGCCTGGACAAACGTGTTGGCTTGGTCAGAATTTCCGAAGGGACCGCAATCTTCCCGATGTCATGCACCAAACCCAGCAACTCCAGATTTTGACAACGTTCGTGTGACCACCCCATCTCTTGAGCCAGTGCACTGGCAATCAGTCCCACACGGCGCTCGTGCCCTGCCGTATAGGGGTCGCGCATTTCCACCATGTTGGACACCGCTTGCATGGTGCCACGCATGGAGGCTTCCAACTGCTTGACATAAGCTGCAATACGCGCCTCATTACGGGCTCGTTCGGTCACATCCTGAGCCATCACAATGCCCGCAGGCTGATCATCATCCCAGGTGATCAATTGAACGGTGAGTCCCAGTTCGATCACGGCGCCATCTTTGCGGCGCATCATCACGTTACAAGAAATCTGAGCCGCCCGACCTTGTTGCAATTCATCCCATGCCGATTGCAAGTCTTCCAAGTTGCCTGGTTCCTGGGTACAGAAACGCGCCACCTCCTGGCCGAGCAACGCCTCAACAGGCCAACCAATGAGTTCACAATAACGCGGATTTACATAAATATAGTGCCCCCCACGGTACACATAGATGGCACTGATGGACTGTTCAACCATGCTTCGGAAGCGCTGCTCACTATCGCGCAAAGCGCGTTCATTGTGGCGAATTTCCGTCAAGTCCGTCCAGGCAATGATGGCATCGTGACCAACCACCGTCATGGTTCCACGAGCTATACGAACAGAACCGTCTTTGCACTGAATTTCAAGCTCTGGTGATGTCACCAATTGCCCCTGGCTAGCCACATCTACGCTGTCCTGCCAACTGGAACGCAACCGGGTGCGCAATTCAACATCGGGGTAAGCTTTTGCAAACCAGTCGTCTTCATCGGTAATTTCAGACAGCGTATAGCCCAGCCAGTGCGCATGCGCCCGATTCATCGCCCTCACCCGGTGTGTCTCCAGCGAATGAATTTGCATAGGTACGGGCGAAAACTGAAAAACTTCCTCAAACCGAGTCGCCATCATTTTTAACTCGTGCTCCGCCACCAGTTTCTGCGCCCTGCTCTGCAAGGTGTTCATGGCAAAACTCATGTCATCGGCCATTTCATTGAGCAAACGTAATTGCTCCTGATCAAACACGGAGGTTCCCATCGCATACAAAGAAACCACGCCCTGAATGTGCCCTTCACAGATCAACGGTAATACCGCGCATTGACTGATATCGCGGTGAAGCAAATAGTTGTACCAGTCCTCAAAGGAGTTGTTTTTTGGGGGGGCAATTTGTTGCACAACTGGCAACACATCATGCAGAACCACCTTTCCGGTGTCATCAAGTTGTGCGTATATTCCGCCCCAAGTACCATGCTCATCACCCAAAACCTGCAACAGTTGAGGAACACGTTCCGGCGGAAAACCGTGGTACATGTGCAGACGTAAAGGCATTTGACCGTTTTCTGTCAAGGCAATAAAAAACATGGAAAAAGTGTCATTGGCTTTTAAGGCATCGAACAAAGCCTGAAGCAATTCGTCACGGTTACGACTACGAATCACCGCGTGGTTGGTTGCGCTGAGCAATTCATAAAAATATGAAAGCCGTTGCACCCGTTCCGTAGCATGCTTTCTGTCCAGTTTTTCACTGATCATTTGCGCCACGTTTTCAACCAGCGCCTGTTCTTCTGGTAAAAAATGTCCACCGTCAGGTGTGACATCATCGGGGTACCAAACCTGCAGCACCCCGACCTGGCTACCGTGGAGCTCAAAGTTGGCATTCAAAGAACAACGTGGCGCGATGCGGGTTCCGGCGGCACCAAAATGCCCCCAGTCACAAGTCACCGCAGCTTGTACATGCGCTGGCAATACAAACGCTGAAGGTAAACGCTGCACAACGGCGGTCAGAAGTTCTGGAACAGACACATCTGGCTGCTTCATCAGTTCAGAAACCGCATAAAGGCAACTCAGCTCTTTCACACGCTCACCCAGGTTACTGAGCAAAATTTCACGCTCACGCGCCAGCTGACGACGCTCACTGATGTCACGAACCACCTGAACCCAAGTGGATGCATTGATGGTTTGTTCAAAGGGAGCCAAACTGCATTCGACTGCCCGATGCT
The DNA here is from genome assembly GCF_019973615.1 of Rhodoferax lithotrophicus. Taxonomy (GTDB): domain Bacteria; phylum Pseudomonadota; class Gammaproteobacteria; order Burkholderiales; family Burkholderiaceae_C; genus Rhodoferax; species Rhodoferax lithotrophicus. Next base: position 3,147,837 of record NZ_AP024238.1, read on the forward strand.
CAGGCAAATCAAGCTCAAGCATGAAGACTTCGGTACGTTGGCTCAATCGACAACATACGGGACACTCCACCGCCGGAACATGGCTATCGTGAAACAAGTCATGGCTATCCTTTCCAACCAACTGTTCTTTCGGGCAGTTCACGTGCTTCGCAGCCGCCAGATTAGCCTGCCGAATCAGGCCATGCTCATCCACAATCAGTGTGGGATCGGGCACGGCATCGTAGGTACTTGCTGCCCGTGCCAGCATGGCAAAAGGATCACGCAAAGTGCTTTGAACCAAAGCCACATAAACAAACCAATATGCGTAAATTTTAAGCAAATGGCCAACAAGATTGGATGGCGCATAGACGCTCACATACTGGGTAAAAGCAAACTCTGACACCATCATGGCTAAAGCTGCCATCGACATGCTGGCAAATAAATGTGCAGACATGAGCACGCGCTCACGCCAGAACTGCAACAAAGCCAAACCAAGCAGCCCAATAATGATGTATTCGGTCACGATCTTGAAGGTGGTCAGCCCCTGGCCGTCTATGTAGGCAGCAGGAAATTGGCCGGTCAGAATGAGCAACATACACAACAAGCTCCAGCCGCCAAAACCCAGATGTATCCACCCCACCCAAACACTTCGACGCAACAGCCATGGAGCCGTGACCAAGGCCAGTGCCTGCATGGAGCGTGCAGCAATCCAAAACTGGGTCGCCGGATTGGCGCTGTCCGAGGGCAGTACATTCATGCCCTTGAAAACCAGCGTATGCAGCAAATCCAGTGCCGCACACCAGCCAATGGCCACGGCAACATACACCACAAAATCGTTTCGGGTGAAGTGTTTTGATGTTGTGGCCACCAAAAGGGCCGTCATGGCGACCACCACTGAAAATAGCTCGGCAAGACTGTGCCCGAATAAGTAGCTCACATCGGAAGCCAACCAAGTGATCAACGCGAGCAAACTCGGTGGCCATACGGCGCGTGCCACCAGTTGCCAGCTTGTGAGGCCACTCAAATCAGTGAAACGTCTAGCAACAGCCATGGAAGATTCAAAACAAAAAAGTCGAACAGATCAATGAAAAAGGCCAGGAAGTTATTCCATTTCAATCCATGCGATCACCCCATACCAGCGAAAAATTGCGCACTTCAACAGATCCCCCTGTTCATCCATCTTACGCCTTACTGTCTGGCAAGCTGAACACGCCCAGACATCAGAAGCCCGCCAAACAGAATCGCCATAGAGATTGATTTTTCTTCTACGTCATGGGCTTCCACGAACACTCTTGGGGTCACCAGGTCAAGCAACTTTTTCCACGCAGTTACGGCCCTTGTGCTTGGCAGCGTACAGAGCTTCATCAGCCATTTTTAACAAGTATTCCTGCGTATCCGTGGCATCAGGAATACCCGCGGCAACACCCAGACTGAGGGTCACCATACTCGCCACCGGTGAACCTGTGTGCGGTATTTTTTCATCACGCATGGCGATCAGGATGCCTTGCGCCGTTTCCAGTGCCTGCTGGGGTGTCACCCCCGGTAAAACCACCACAAACTCCTCGCCACCGTAACGTGCGGCCAGCTCACCAGCACGGCGCACTGAAGCCTGCAGCACGGCCCCCACTCGGCGCAAACATTCGTCCCCCTGCGGGTGACCGTAATGGTCGTTGTAGGCCTTGAAATGATCCACGTCAAGCATGATCACGGCCAACGGCGTGGCTTGGCGCAGCGCACGTTGCCACTCTTGCGCCCAATAGTGGTCAAAGCGGCGGCGATTGGCCAAACCAGTCAGGCCGTCGGTCGTACTCAGGATTTCGAGCTGCTGGTTGGCTGCCTGCAATTCGGCTGTGCGCAGCCTGACCTTCTCTTCCAACGCCTCATTGATACAGCTGACCTGCCAGCGCAAACGCAGCTGTTCGGCCAATTCAGCCTTCAACCGTTTGGAATAGCGCCAACCCGCCCACAACAGCAACAACACCGCCACAATCCTCAGTACCAGCGTGATCTGGCGCAGCCGGTCTTGCTGCTGGCTCTGATGTGACAGGTCAAGCATCAGCGTACCAACCGCCGTTGTGCTATTGATTTCATAAACTTTAAGCGCCAGCACGTAGTCACCACCCAGCAAGGTTTGGTACGCACGGTCCCACTGCGCGGTCCGCATCAGCGCAAACACCTGGTTCTCTTGCACGCGCAAAGCGCGCTGCTCCTCATGCAAAGCCCGGATGCCAGCGGCCAGCGCCATGTGCTGCGTCAGCGCCAGCACCTCTTGCATGGTGGCATCCAGTTGTCCATGCAGGCTGTCGTAACTGGCCGCACGCTCACCATTTTTCTCGATCACCGCTGTGGCCAATTCACTGGTGAGTGACTGATTCAGCCGCACCATGCGTTCAAGCCCCGTCTGAATCTTCAAATGCTGCCGATGCATCTGCTCACTTTGAGCATCTACATACATGCCCACCGCAATGGTGAGCAACAGCAACAGCACAGCCAAGTGGATACCACTCAAAAATGGCATCCCCGTCTTGACCGGAAAAGTGGCTGTTTTCCCTTGCGCTACGTCCGTCACGGTCGGATCACCTTCAGGTTCTGGCCGACCGCGGGTTGGCCGCTCAGTTCGACTGCTTGCATCCGCCCCAGAAGGCTCGTCAACCGGTACCGCTTTGTGCAGCACACTGCCCTGCCCTGGCGACAGTGCAAATGCATGCGAATGAACAAATCGAGGCATGGCAGTCACCGTACACGACACGGCACCAATGGTCAGAGAGAGCTGTATTGTTAAGACCTGCCGGTACGCTCGTCAATTTGAAAATAGAAACAAAATGCAAGCAGAAATACTCAGGTCAACATGTCAAATCCCTGGGTTTCCACACTCATGAAGGCGCGGGTCAGCTCGGCCACGGCCGCATAGAAGCGGGCTTTGGGATGTTGCGCCAGGGCATCACACAGTTGGTTGATCCAAGGCTGGATGTGGGTGGCAAAAAAAGCTTGCTGCTGCGTCAGGTTGGCCACATTCACATCGTCACCAGCAATCAGGTAACGCATGACTTCACACAAGTAGGCGATGTGGTCTTCGGTCTCAAACATGGCTTCATCACGCGCCAACCCCAGCTTGTCCAGCTCGGTGCGCAACCGGGCCAGCGGCTTTTCATTCAGAAAGCCTGTCAGGTAATGAGAGGCATAAAGGTACACCTCGGGTTTGCCGACGCCGCCAAACAATGCATCGAACTCGGCAGCAATCTGTGCATCCGTCATGTGGCGGGCCTGCCCCACCAGCGCGCGCCAGGGCTCCTCCAGAAAGGCTCCCGCGGCGGGTGCATCGGTCACAGCCAGACGTAAGTCAGCTATAAATTCAGAAGCAGGCTGCACATAATAGACATGGGCTAGAAGCCCATAAAGCTCTGAACGTGCAGTTTCTTCATCCAGCGCACTGCTGGTGCTTGGCTCGTGCAAGGGCATCATGATGGAATATCCGTAATTTTGGTTTCGTTGTCAGCAGAGTAAATGTCAATGATGCGGCAGTCACCACACATTTTCAGGCGTTCCAGAGCCGCCCCCTGAAACATGCTGTGACCAGCCAGTTTGCCCAGCATAGCCTCAATGCCCTTGAGTGTGCCAAAGGGTTTGCCACAGCACACACAGACATAGGGCGGCATGTCATTGAGCAGCACAGACTCTTTGCGCTGAGCACTCAGGTTGAGCTGGGGAAGCAAACTCAGGGCTTTTTCAGGGCAGGTTTTGACACACAGGCCGCATTGCACGCAATTTTTCTCGATAAAGCGCAATTGAGGCGCAGCCGTGTTATCCGCCAGCGCACTGGCTGGGCAGGCGTTGACGCAACTCAAACACAGGGTACACGCGTCCTTGTTGATGGCCAAAGCACCCAGAGGTGAACCGCAGGCAGGCAAGACGATACGCTCGCCATCCGTCTTGGGCGCATGCGCTATCAAATGATCCAGCGCCAATTCCAGCGTGGCGCGCTTGTCCGCCTGCACGGCAAAGCTGGCGTGGCGCACAGGAGCTTGGGCTGCCATGGCTTGTAACTGACGATCCAGCTCGGCCAGGTCACGTGCATCACGCACCTGCAGCAACTTGAAGTGCACCCCGGCATAACCCAGACCTGACAGAATCGCCTGAGCCACGGCCATTTGCTCACGCAAGGCAGCCGCGTATTGCTGGGCTTCTTCATCCGTCAACAACACCCAGACATTGGATGCACCATAAGCCACGGCACTCAGCCACAACTCCAGCCCGGTTGATGAGGTGTGCCACAACGGCACCGGTAACACCCGGGCAGGAACACCATGGGTGCCTTCTTTCTGGTTTTTTTCAAGCTGCGCGGCACGCCCCAGGTCGCCCAGTAATTGCGCACCCTGGCCTTGGCTGTGCAACAACAGTGCGGCATCCCTGCCACCGCTGCGCTGATAGGTGGACAGCAGTGTTTTGAAGCGCACCCCCTGATCGCTGGCACGTGGGTAGGCAAAGCTGATGGCACCCGTTGGGCACACGGTGCTGCAAGTGCCACAGCCCACGCATAAATTCGGGTTCACCTTGATTTGTTGCCGATGCTTGTCGCTGCTGATGGCGCTGGCGGAACACACGTCGATGCAAGCCGTACAACCCTCTTTTTCGTTGCGGCTGTGGGCGCAAAGTTTTTGCTTGTAGGCAAAAAATTTGGGTTTTTCAAATTCACCCACCTGATCGCGCCATTGCAACAGGGCTTTGATGTCGCGCCCATCCCAGTGCAGATAACCTTGTGGTTTGGCATGCTGGGTGAAGGCCGGGGTAGCGCGCAAGTCCAGCACCAGATCAAAGCTATCACGCTGACTCTGCGGTGCACGCGTGAAGTCAATGGCTCCGGCCACTTTGCAAACCTTGACGCAGGCACGATTTGCATCACAAAGCTTCAGGTTGATCTGGTAGTCCAGGGCAATCGCGTCCTCAGGGCAAGCGGCCAGACAAGCATTGCAGCGGGTGCACAGATCCAGATCAATCGGGTTGTTTTGTTGCCAGTTCAGCTCAAATGCACCCAGCCAACCCGTGAGGGTTTGAATTTGCCCGCTCAATACCAGGAAACGTCGCACCTGCGCACCACCTGAATCACCTGCACCCTGGCTGAACAGCGTCACGTCAAGCGCATCACCCAGCCACTCAGCAGCACGTTCAGCCGCATCCAGCGGGCCAATGATCAGCGCACGCCCGGCACTCTGGTAAGTCACGGTGGCCACTGGATCTGGAGCAGGCAAATGGGCAGCGGCCAACAAGGCCGCGATTTTGGGGCTGGCCTTGGCCGCATCACGACTCCAGCCGCCGGTTTCGCGGATGTTGACAAATTTGATCGGCACGGTGCTGTTGGCCTCTTCGGCCAGTTCCTGAAACAGGCGAGATTCCTGGGTACAGGCCACCACCAGCTCTTCACCAGAGTCCGTGGCTTTGAGAAATTCAGCAGCTTCGCGGCGACACAGACTCGAATGCAGCGTCAGGGCTTCATTCAGGCTCGCGCTCAAGGCGCGCGGGTCCAGCGGCATGGTCTGGCTGCAGTCGCAAATCAGTGTGGTCATGTAAGGTGTCTTTGATAAGTGGGGCCGTGCGCGTTGACGGTACGGGCCCGGAAGTAAACTCAGCGGGAGTATCTGGCCCATCCGGCGTGGGGGCAGACTGTGCCACACCAGGCTCAGGCAGGCGATCGGCATCCACCCCTTCGGGTTGAGGCCGCACAGCGTTGGGATCCGCTGCAGGTGGATCTTCTTCAAACAAATTCAAAAATTTCGCGCTGGCCATCTGGCGCAGCGTGGCCGTCGACAAGGGACTGGGCTGGCTGTAGTCGTCAATGTAAATGTCCAGTCCGTCCATCACGTTGTAGTGCGGGTCGGCAAAAAGCTTTTTCATGGCGGCATTGCGCACCTCCGGTGCGACATCTCGCATCACAAACGGGGCAAAGCTGGAATCGGCCTTCAGGGCTTTGACATCATCCAATGTGGGCAGTGTTGCCGGAGTGGGCTGCGGGGCTTGGGCTGCGTGACCGTCAGCATGGGCTGAGTGGTTCACCGCCATGGATACGCTGGGCACGTTGACGGGCGGCTCGACGGCTGGCTTGCCCCCCGGCTCCTCCAGCGTTTGGCCAGCCCGCACCGCCTGTTTGCGCTGCGACCAACGGCCTAAAAAACCGTCAGCCATGCGTACTGCCTTGTCCACCACCCTGAGCACCGCCAAATTTTTTCTCAGCGGTAATGGATGCCGGGTTGCCAAAACGATCCGTCAGCGAGCGAAAACTCTCTGGCCGTTTGCGGCGTTTGGGCTCCACGACATGGTGTTCTTGCACAAAAGCGTTCAACCATTCCAGCACAGCAGCCGGGGCAGGCACTTGCTCAACGTTTTCCTGGGCATCCAGCCAACGACCAGCATCGTAGTAACTCAGGCTCACCACTATGGGCCGGGGGATGGGTTCATCAGCTACCGAGGCTTCTTCTTCCATGCGCCACAGCACAAACCAGCTGGGCACATCCGTGGTGGCATTAAGGTAATAACCTTCACCATCATCTTTGAACAATTCCACCTTCAAGCCCCCGTGCAACCAGCGCTGAGTGCTCTCATTTTCATAAAGCAGGCGCGGCTCGGTGCCAAAACCGGACTCATTCATCACCACGTCAGCCAGCTCCCAGCGCCAAGACTGCCAACGCGCGGACGGGCCGGTATTGGCAATACGCTGCATGATCACAGCCACGTCAATCGAGGGTCGTTTGTTCATCATAGGTAAGGCACATCATAGGGCGAGAGACTGTAACGGATCAGCCCGTAGACCAACATGCCTGTTTACTCGAAGGGTATAGCCAGCATGCCAAGAGCTGAGGCCCTGCGCATCCATCAATTCGCAGGGAAAATGGTGCCATGGCTCAGCATGGGCTCCAGTTTCTCGGCGGGCATGGGGCGACCAAAATAATAGCCCTGCATCAAACGACAGCCATGCTGGAGTAAAAAATCACGTTGTTCGGGCTGCTCCACACCTTCGGCAATCACTTCCTTCTTCAGACTATCCGCAATACCCACAATGGCCTGAATGATGGCCGCATCATCCTCGTTGCGGGGCAACTCCCGAACAAAAGACTGGTCAATCTTGATGCGGGTAAATGGCAGTTGTTTCAGATAACCCAGGCTGGAATAACCGGTACCAAAATCATCCACCGAAAGTTTGATTCCCATGGCATGGAGCTTGTGCAACATCTCAATGACCCGATCAATGTCGCGGATAAATGCACTTTCGGTAATTTCCAGCTCCAGCCATTGAGGCTCAAGGCCAGCTTCGGTCATGGCAGACAGCACCTGACCCGAAAAATGGCGTTGACGCAACTGGACGGCGGACAGATTCACCGCCATCACCACCGGAGGATAGCCCTGGTCGATCCATGCCCGGCTTTGTCGACAGGCCTCGCGCAACACCCATTCGCCGATGACATTGATCAAGCTGCTTTCCTCGGCAATCGGGATAAAACGGCTGGGTGGGATTTCACCCAGCTCGGGATGATGCCAGCGGATCAGCGCTTCCAGCCCAATCAGTTTGCCCGTGGCACCATCCACCTGGGGCTGGTAATACAGCTTGAATTCATGCGCCAAAATCGCCCGTCGCAAGTTGTTTTCCAGAACCACCCGCTCCGAAATATGGGCATTCATTTCCGGCGTGAAGAAACGGTAGGCATTCCCCCTGGCCGCCTTGGCCTGGTACATGGCGGTATCGGCATTTTTCAGCAAGGTACTGATATCGGTGCCATCTTGCGGATAGGTACTGATACCAATGCTGACACCAACCTGCAACTCATGCCCATCCACCACAAAAGCTTCATTCAAAGCATCAATCAAGCGCTGGGCAACGATGGCCACCCGTGAAAGGTGTTTGAACCCTTGCATCAAAATCGCAAATTCGTCGCCCCCTTGACGGCTGATGGTGTCACGGTTGTCCAGATGGGCGCGCATACGCTGTGACACTTTTTGCAGCAACTGGTCACCCACTTCGTGACCCAGTGTGTCATTCACAAACTTGAAATGGTCCAGATCAAGGAAAAGCACCGCCACCGGGGCTTGGGTACCCAAGGCATCAGCCAGCGCCAGCGCCATGCGGTTGCCCAATAAAGCCCGGTTCGGCAGATCGGTCAGAATGTCATGTTCGGCCAGGTAACGAATACGCTCCTGATCCACATGCAACTGGGTGATGTCACGTGCCACGCCAGCTACACCCGCAAGTTGCCCCTTTTCATCCAGCACCGGGGTGGAGATGTACTCAAAATGACGCAAGCCGCCGCCAGCGACTTCCTGGGTTGCCTCACGGCGTTGCTGCACCCGGGTCGCCAAGGCTTTGGCATCCTGTTGCAAGAATGCCTGCGCCGTGGACTCCGGCCAGATGTCTGTCACAGTTTTGCCAAAGATATGTTGCTCATCACGTCCACTGAGTTGCCGATAGGCCTCGTTAACGGCAATCATGCGTTGATCCCGGTCAGTCAGCCAGGCGGGGTCCGGCAAACTGTTCAGCAAGGCCAGGGTTCGGCGCATGGTGGTTTCGTAGGCCTCGGTCATGCCTTTGGCCAGACGACGCGCCTCGTTGTAGGTTCGTAACCAAACGATGATCCAACCCGCCAGAACCACGGCCAGTACCAATGTACTGGCCGCACCCCACATCACGTTGCGATGCCAACTGGCCAGGTAGTCACTGGTGGTATGCCCCACCAGGACATACAGCGGAAAATCCCCGACTTGACGCACAGCGTACAAGCGCTCGACACCATCCAGCGCGGAAATGGCGGTGTAAACCCCTTGTCGTTGCCCCGTTTTCATCAGTTCACGCAAATTGGGACTGTTGATCGGCTTGCCCAGCTGATCTGGTGCCTGCGGGTAACGCGCCACCAAACGCAACTGGTTGTCCATCAGCGCCACGCTGTGTGCCGAACCCAGATGCAGGCTGGCATAAAAGTCCTGGAAAAAATCGGCGCGCACGGCGGCCTGAACAAGGCCCGCAAATTCTCCCTGTGGGTCATTAATGCGTCGACTTAAAGTGATGACCCAGTTTTGGGTGATGCGAGCCAACAAGGGCTCGGAAATGATCAACCTGGCATTGCGGTCAGCCTTGTTGCGTAAGAAATAGTCACGATCCGCAATGGTGGCCGAGGAAATTTTGCCGGAAGAATCGTAAATAAAGCGTCCGTTTTTGTCTGCAACGCGCAAACTCTGCGACTCGATGATCAAACCCAGATACTGCGACAACGCCCGATTGATGGCCACAGCATCCATGGACTCGCCCGCAAAGGCCTCATTCAGCCTGAGTTGGCTGGCCATGAGCACCGTGTCTATTTTTTCAATGGAACTCCTGCCGTGCTCTTCCAGCACTTTGGCAAAATTTTCCTGGCTGCGGCGAACAAATTCAAGCTCGCGGTCATAAGACTGTTTGAGGGTGAGCAAGCCCAGGCCCACATACGTACTCAGTGCGGCGATGCCAAAAAAAATAACGATGATCCGGCGCCAAGACTCTGAACCCTCGGAAAAGCGACTGAATGGTCTGGGCAATGCAATTTTCATGAAACTGGCTGAGAAGAATCCAGGCATTTTGCATCACAAAATGCCCTTTGGATAAGTGCTTTATTCCATTGATTAATCTCAGAACCCATGGTGATCACATGACCTCCAAACGTACTGCGCAGTATTTGAATTCAGGGATTTTTCCCACCGGATCAAGCACCGGGTTGGTCAGCAAATTGGCGGCGGCTTCGCGGTAGGCAAAGGGTAGGAACACGGCCCCGTCGGGCATGCCATCGTCTTGCCGCAGGGTCACCTGCACCGCGCCGCGACGGCTGCGCAGGCTGACCTGTGCGCCGGTCGTCAGCCCCAGGCGCGACAATTCACGGGTGTTGAGGCTGGCGGTGGCGGTGGGCTCCAGCGCATCAAGCACGCTGGCGCGGCGCGTCATGCTACCGGTGTGCCAGTGCTCCAGTTGCCGCCCGGTGATCAGCACCAGCGGGTAGTCGGCATCGGGTTGCTCGTGGGCGGCGATCAGGGTGGTGGGCACCAGCTGAGCCCGGCCATTGGGGGTGGGAAAGCGCTGGGTAAACACCATCGGCTGGCCCGCATCCTGCGCACTCACGCAGGGGTAAGTGACGCTGCCAATCTGCAGGCGTTGCCATGAAATACCGCCAATGGCCGCCGCCATGGTCTGGCGCATTTCTTCGTACACCTCGGCCACACCGTGGTCGGCCCCGGTGTAATGCCAGTTCAGCCCCATGCGCTGGGCCAGTTGCTGGATGATCCACAGGTCGGCGCGGGCATCACCCGGCGGCTCCACCGCCTGGCGACCAAGCTGCACCATGCGGTCGGTGTTGCTGACGGTGCCGGTTTTCTCAGGCCAGGCGCTGGCGGGCAGCACCACATCGGCAGCCCAAGCGGTTTCGGTCATGAAGATGTCTTGCACCACCAGGTGCTTGAGAGAGGCCAGCGCGTGGCGGGCGTGGTTCAGGTCGGGGTCACTCATGGCCGGGTTCTCGCCCATGATGAGCATACCGTGCACCTTGTGTGGGTCGCTGTCCGGGGCCAAGGCCTTGTGCATGATTTCGACCACGGTGTAGCCGGGCGTGGCATCCAGCGGCGTGCCCCAGAAGGCCTCAAACCAAGCGTGCACCTCAGATTTGTCCACACGCTGGTAGTTAGGGAACATCATCGGGATCAGACCGGCATCGCTGGCCCCTTGCACGTTGTTTTGCCCGCGCAAAGGGTGCAGGCCGGAGCCGGGTTTGCCGATCTGCCCGCACACCATACACAGGGCAATCAAAGCGCGCACGTTGTCGGTGCCGTGGGTGTGCTGGCTGACCCCCATGCCCCAGAAAATCATGGCCGATTTGGCCTTGGCATAAGCGCGCGCCACCTCACGGATGGTGGCCGCGGCAATGCCACACAACGGGGCCATGGCCTCGGGGCTGAAGCTGGCCACCCCGTCACGCACGGCCTGCACGTTGTCCACCCGCGCGGCGATGAAATCGTGGTTGACCAGGTCTTCGTCAAACACGGTGTAGATCATGGCGTTGATCAGCGCCACGTCGGTGTCGGCCTTGAACTGCAGGTTGCGCCAGGCGTGTCTGGACAAGTCGGTGCTGCGCGGGTCGGCGGTGACCAGACGCAGGCCACGTTGGACGGCGTTTTTCATCCAGCTGGCGGCCACCGGGTGGTTAGCTGTGGTGTTGGAACCCATCACCAGCACCAGTTCGGCCTGATCCACGTCACTGACCTGGTTGCTCACCGCGCCCGAACCCACACCTTCCAGCAGGGCGGCCACGCTGCTGGCGTGGCACAGACGGGTGCAATGGTCCACATTGTTGGAGCCAAAGCCGGTGCGCACCAGTTTCTGGAACAGGTAGGCCTCTTCGTTGCTGCCTTTGGCGCTGCCAAACCCAGCCAGGGCCTTGGGGCCATGGGCATCACGCAGGGCTTTGAGGCCACCTGCGGCCAGGGCCAGTGCCTCGTCCCAGCTGGCCGGGCGAAACACCTGCGCCCAGTCTGCCGGGTCACGCAGCACGTTCACATCTTTGGCCACGTCACTGCGGCGAACCAGCGGCTGCGTCAGGCGGTGCGGGTGGTGGATGTAATCAAAACCATAGCGCCCCTTGACACACAGGCGGCTGTGGTTGGCCGGGCCGTCGCGCCCCTGAACGCTGACGATTTTGTTGTCCTTGACCTGGTAGCTGAGCTGGCAGCCAACACCACAAAACGGGCATACCGAGTCGACGGTTTTATCCAGTGCTCTTGCACCCAGCGTGCTGTTGGAACTGAGCGCCCCGGTCGGGCAAGCCTGCACACACTCGCCGCAGGCCACACAAGAACTCGCGCCCATCGGGTCGGCCAGGTCAAACACGATCTGGCTATGTGCACCACGCCAGGCCATACCAATCACGTCGTTGACCTGTTCTTCACGGCAGGCCCGCACGCAGCGACCGCACTGGATACAAGCATCCAGGTTGACCGCCATGGCCGGGTGGCTGGTGTCGGGTGCCGGTTGGCTGCGCGCCAGCGCTTGCAGACTGGGCCGCACGCGGACACCCAGGGCTTGGGCCCAGTCGCTCAACTCGCCAAAGTGACTTGCGGGCAGGTTGTTGGATACTATATTTTCAATAGCTTCTTGCGCAATATCCAGCTGCTCTACAGGCTGATTTGACTTATTTTTTGGCACATCAGACAGCAGCAGCTCCAACACCATGCTCTGGCTCTTGCGGGCGCGCTCCGAATCACTTTGCACCACCATGCCCGGCGTGGCGCTACGGCAGCAACTGGGAGCCAGAGTGCGTTCACCTTGGACCTCCACCACACAGGCACGGCAGTTGCCGTCAGCTCGCAGACCTTCTTTGAAACACAGGTGGGGAATGTGCACACCATGGCGCTGGGCGGTCTGGAGAATGCTTTCGCCTGGGTGGGCCGTCAGCGCCTGGCCATTGAGCGTGAAAGGCACCTGCGTCGTGTCCACCACCGGGCCGGTTTCAGTTGTTGTCGGCGTTGTCATTCAAACCACCTCGTGCGGAAAATAAGTCAGCACACTGCGCAACGGGTTGGGTGCGGCCTGACCCAGACCACAGATCGAGGCATCGGTCATCACCTGCGCCAGGTCTTGCAGCGTAGCGACATCCCACACCGGGCTTTGCATCAGCGCGGCGGCTTTGACAGTGCCCACGCGACAGGGGGTGCACTGGCCACAGCTCTCGTCGACAAAAAACTGCATGGCGTTCAGGGCAGCATCACGTGCACGGTCGTGTTCGCTGAGCACCACCACGGCAGCCGAGCCGATGAAACAACCGTGGGGTTGCAAGGTGTCAAAGTCCAGCGGCAGGTGTGCCAGACTGGCGGGCAAGATGCCGCCGGAAGCACCGCCGGGCAGGTAGGCGTACAGCGTGTGACCCGCCTGCATGCCGCCGCAATACGCGTCAACCAGTTCGTGCAGGCTGATGCCTGCCGGGGCCAGCTTGACCCCCGGCTGCGCCACCCGGCCACTGACGCTGAAGCTGCGCAAGCCTTGGCGTCCCTGACGGCCAAAGCTGGTCCACCAGGTAGGGCCTTTTTCAACGATGTCTCGCACCCAATAGAGGGTTTCAAAGTTGTGCTCCAGCGTCGGGCGGCCAAACAGGCCTAGCTCGGCAATGTAGGGCGGACGCAGGCGCGGCTGGCCGCGTTTGCCTTCGATGCTCTCGATCATGGCCGACTCTTCGCCACAAATGTAGGCGCCGGCACCTCGGCGCAGCTCAATCTGCGGCAGCGGACACGGCGGGTTGGCATGCAGGGCCTTCAGCTCGCGCAGCAGCATCTGACGCTCGGCGTGGTACTCATCACGCAGGTAGATGACACAGGCTTCCGTACCAACCACCTGGGCGGCAATCAGCAGACCTTCCAGAAAACGATGTGGGTCACGCTCCAGGTAGTGGCGGTCTTTGAAGGTGCCGGGCTCGCCTTCGTCGAGGTTGACGACCATGAGGCGCGGCACGGGCTGGCTGCGCACAATGCGCCACTTGCGCCCCGCCGGAAAGCCTGCGCCGCCCAAACCACGCAGACCGGCATCTTCCATGGTCTGGAGGATAGCCTCGGCATCTTCTTCACCATTCACCACGGCCGCCGCCAAGGCATAACCACCGGCAGCACGGTAGGTTTCGTAAGCTATGTTTTCTATAGCTACTTGCGCTTTATTTACTTGCTCTACAGACCTATTTTCCTTAAAACATGGAGTTGCCTCCCGGGACGCGCTCAGGGCTTGCTGCACCACCTGTTTCAGCAACTTGACACTGGCCTGCGGCACGGCATGCGGCCCAACCAGTGCCGCCGGGGCCTGATCACAGCGACCAATACACGGCGCGGGCAACACACGCACCGCGTCACCCAGCGTTCCCGTCAGGTCGCTCAACAGACGGTTGGAACCGGCCATGGCGCAGCTCTGGCTGTTGCACACCCGCACCGTCAACGCCGGGGCGGTTTGATCGTCACGCAGAATGTCAAAGTGATGATAGAAGCTGGCCACCTCAAATACCTCAACCACGGGTAAGCGCATGTCACACGCCAGGGCCACCAAATGGCGCTCAAACAGCGCACGGTAGTGGTCATTCAGCACATGAAGATGCTCAATCAGCAGCTCACGCCGGTGGCCTGTGGACGGCACGCTGCCAATCAAGGCGCGTACATCGGCCAGCGCTTGGGTATCGACCTGTCGGCCTTTGAGTTGACTGATACGCCGGACGCGTTGGGCGCTGGCGCGGAGTTGATCGGCTGAGGCCAGCGGCACCGTGGGAGGAATCGGATTAGGCATGCATAGAGCTTATCAAACCCGGCACCCTCACGGCGGATTTACTCAACGGCAGACCAGCACCGGTATCCTGGAATGCCTCAGCACCTTGTTGGTTTCACTGCCCAACAACAAGGCACTGGCCCCGTTGCGACCATGTGAAGCCATGAAGATCGGGGCGCAGCCCTGGGTTTCTGCGGCCTGGAGGATGAGTTCATAAGAGCATAAGGGTGGCGACCCACCAGCACCACCCGGTGAACGTCGACCCCGGCATCACGTGCCACGTTTTCCGCTGCATCCAGAATTTCCTGGGCCGCCTTTTTATCCAGGCGCTCATGTCAGTGCGTTCAACTGCGCATCCCCATAAGCCGTCCACCATGCCTCGCTTGCCGGCCTTTTTATATTCGCCGCAGCCAGACCGTGCGCCAACTGGTGGTGGCCGAAACTGGCCGTTCGGACTTGGGAAAAAGGTGCTTTGAACTCGGCCCGAAACGCAGCGGGATGGAAATCGGGAATTTCTTGCCACACGCTATGGATGCCGGGATACTGCACAGTGCCAACACACAAATCGCCGCCCTGCACCTGAAAGCCCTGCTGGAAGCCGAGTGGATTGAGCACTTCATGTGCCAAACCCTGGACGAGCCCAGTCACAAGGAGCTTGCCGCCAGCGTCCAGCGCGCCATTGCGGTGTTCATGGCCGCTTATGGGCCACAAAAGCCGTAGGCCGAATCAAGTTTCCTTTGAAATCTTGATCGACGGAAACTTCGACGAAAAGTCCTTGTTCTTGGCTGCAATCGACACCGCTACTTTGCGCGCCACCGCCTTGTAAAGCCCAGCCACCTCGCTGTCAGGGTCTGAAACCACAGTGGGTTTACCGTTATCAGCCTGCAGGCGAATCTGCATGTTCAACGGCAACGCACCCAGATAGTCCATACCGTATTCAATGGCCATATTCTTGCCCCCATCGGCACCAAAGATGTGCTCTACCTGGCCGCAGTTGCTGCACACGTGCACCGCCATGTTTTCCACAATGCCCAGAATTGGTACGCCAACTTTTTCAAACATTTTGATGCCCTTTTTGGCATCCAGCAAAGCGATGTCTTGTGGCGTAGTGACAATCACCGCGCCAGTCATTGGCACACGCTGGCTCAGGGTGAGCTGAATGTCACCTGTACCTGGAGGCATATCCACAATCAAATAGTCCAGATCTTTCCAATTGGTCTGGCGCAGCAGTTGCTCCAGCGCTTGAGTGGCCATTGGACCGCGCCAGATCATGGCCTCGTCTTTATCCACCAGGAAACCAATCGACATGACCTGCACCCCATAGTTTTCCATGGGCTCCATGGTTTGACCGTCTTCACTTTCGGGGCGGCCCTCAATGCCAAGCATCATGGGAATGCTGGGGCCATAAATATCGGCATCCAGCACACCCACACTAGCTCCTTCTGCAGCCAATGCCAACGCCAAGTTCACTGCAGTGGTGCTTTTACCTACACCCCCTTTGCCAGAGGCCACAGCCACAATATTTTTCACTTTGGGTAACAACTGCACACCACGCTGAACCGCGTGGGCGGTGATCTGGGTACTGATATTGACCGACACATTGCCCACGCCAGACACCGTTTTAGCAGCAGCGATCAGTGCCTTACGAAAGTCGGCCACCTGGCTCTTCGCTGGGTAACCGAGGGTGACATCAAAAGCCACATCGCCATCCGTCACGGTCAGATTTTTGATGCATTTGCTCGTTACAAAATCGCGCCCGGTATTGGGGTCTATCACGCCTTTGAGGGCATCCATCACTGTTTGTTCAACTACTGCCATTTTTTTCTCCTAAGATGCCCCGAGTCTAGCCAAGATAAGTTTGACCTTATTGATCTGGGCAAATCGGGGTTTACCCGCCATAGGGTTGATCCGTAGGCATTTGAGTCCGATGCCCAGGTACACATGTCGATAATGAATTCATGCCCCTGACCCGTTTGACCTTCTGAACTTACGATGGCAATGCCCTCGTCTACAGCCCTGATGCTTACCGGTGGTGGTGCACGTGCAGCCTACCAAGTAGGGGTTCTGGAAGCCATTGCTGATCTGCGCTTAGCCTGTGGCGCAGGCCAAGACCCCAACCCGTTCCCCATCATTGGCGGCACCTCTGCCGGGGCTCTGAATGCGGCCGCATTAGCCTGTGGTTGCGATGATTTTGATAGCACCATACGCATTATTTGCAATGTGTGGCGGAATTTCTCAGCACATCAGGTGTACCGTGTTGATTCTCTCAGCATGCTGCGTTCTGGTGCCAAGTGGATGACACTGTTATCGCTAGGATGGCTGATTGCCAAATGGCGGCGACTCAAACCCAAATCGCTGCTGGACAATTCACCCTTGGAGGAATTGCTCAAGCAGCTGGTACCACTGGAGCGCCTGCCATACTTGATTCGCAGTGGTCACCTGCAAGCACTGGCGGTCACTGCATCCAGCTATAGCTCAGGCGAACACATCACCTTCTTCCAGGGAGACCGGCGACTTCAAACTTGGGTGCGATCCCAGCGCCGCGGTTTGCGTGATCGAATTACCCACCAGCACCTGCTCGCATCCAGTGCGATCCCTTTTATATTTCCCGCTCAGTCGCTGGAAATTGAAGGTCAAACTGGATTTTTTGGTGACGGCTCCATGCGCCAGTCTGCACCGGTGGCTCCAGCCATTCATCTGGGAGCCCAGCGCATATGTGTAATTGGTGCTGGACGTATGCACGAACCTAAAACGCAAGGTACCTTGCCCAACATGGGAAGCTACCCCACACTGGCGCAAATTGCGGGACACGCACTTTCCAACATCTTTTTGGATGCCTTGTCGGTGGACGTGGAGCGTATCCAACGAATCAATCAAACCTTGAGCTTGGTGCCTCATGATTTGCGCAATGCAAGCAATCTCCGACATGTCGAATTACTGCTGATTTCACCCTCACAGCGACTTGACGAAATTGCGGCGCGTCACATCGACGAACTGCCCGCAGCTGTGCGCACAGTACTTGACGGGCTAGGAGTGTCATCCAAGGCAGCTGATATCAAGGGTGCAGCACTGGCGAGTTATCTGCTATTTGAAAAAGGCTATACCCAGGAATTAATGGTGCTGGGCTACCACGACGCGATGTGTCAGCGCAGTGAAATTTGCCAATTTTTCAGATGGACAGATCCACAACACGTAACCACCGAAGCTGAAAATCCCCCCTCTTCCAGCACAGACCGGCGTCGTGACCCACTACGACTACGATAACGTCAACATTTATGGTCTGCACGTTCTTAGAGGCATACAATCAGCAGCGTCTGCAACGCTCATTGGGCTTTATATTTCCTTGAACCAATGCTCATTGAGCCAGGGCTTGGAACATCGTACTGTTGGCGTGATCATCTCGCGTTAGATGAACCCAAAACAGCTACTGACCTCGCCCACCTGAACCCCGGTTCAGGATGACGGTCTGATGGCGCTGCAGGCACCTTCACCGTTTATCCCATGCCTTTCGACATTACTTTGTTTCTTGAGTTAGCGTTGCTTGGTTTGTGTTCTGGCTTTTTGGCCGGCTTGCTGGGCATTGGCGGGGGAATGGTCATGGTGCCATTTATCACTCTTCTTTTGTCCTCTCGAGAAGTCAACCCGGAGCTTGCGGTAAAAATGGCCATTGCAACCTCAATGGCAACCATTGTTTTCACCTCTGTTTCCAGTGTACGTGCCCACCATCAACGTGGAGCAGTACGCTGGGATATCGTCAAATCCTTTGCTCCAGGAATCGTTGCCGGTGCGGCGATCGCCAGTTTTGGTGTCTTTGCAATCCTTAAAGGCTCTTCGCTGGCGTTGCTTTTTGCCCTTTTTGTAGGCTTTTCTGCCACCCAAATGTTTCTGGACAAAAAACCAGCAGCAAGTAGACAGCTCCCTGGCCCAATTGGTTTAATTGGAGCCGGAGGGGTGATTGGATTTTTGTCTGGTCTCGTCGGTGCAGGTGGTGGTTTTATCAGTGTGCCATTGATGACTTGGTGCAATGTAGCCATTCATAACGCCGTAGCCACTTCGGCCGCTTTGGGCTTTCCGATTGCACTGGCAAACGCACTAGGATATGCATTCAGTGGCGCTCAATTATCCAATTTACCCCCTTACTCTCTCGGTTATATCTGGCTGCCAGGCTTGATCGTGATAGCCGGTTGCAGCGTAACAACTGCCCCAATGGGAGCCAGTGCAGCCCACCGATTACCCGTAAAAAGATTAAAGAGAATATTTGCCAGCGTGCTGTACTTGCTCGCTGCGTACATGCTTTACCGAGGATTGTTCAGCCATTAACCCATTGATACACATCAAGTGACTGGCTCAACCGGGAGCCTGTATCGCAGCCGTTCTCTCGTTTGACACCGCAAAAGCATACTGTCCAGTCGTCGAGCAGCGTGCAACACAATGTCATGACTGAACATAGGTTTGGCAGATTGCATCCTTACAATGCGTATCATGCTATCGAGATGCAAAAAAAGGCCTGATCTATGACAATCAGGTCTTTTGAAATTATGGTGGGATGTGCGGGGATCGAACCCACGACAAACGGATTAAAAGTCCGCTGCTCTACCAGCTGAGCTAACATCCCATCTTCCAAAAAATATATCCCTTGGAAGCCTTAGATTATAAACAATTTTTACCTATATTTCAGACTTTGTTGCCAATTTATTCAAAATCACGCCTGCAGCACATTGCCCGAAAGTCGATGTCACCGTCACCAAAGAACCAAAGCCGTGACAATTCAAAGTACCGTCACTTTGCAAACCACATGATGCATCAAGAGGAGTCACTGGTTCACGGCTAAATACACAAGTTATGCCCATTTTTTTTCCGTCACGTGGTGCACCATGCTCCTTGCGTAACTGATAACGAACCTTTGCAAGCAACGGGTCATGTGTGACCTCAGCCAAGTCATCCACAATCACGCCTTGTGCGTGGCGCTTACCTCCAGCTGCACCGACGATCACATGGTCACATTTGGCTTTTATAGCCCATGCGGCAATCACTGTTTTGGCACGAACCTGATCACAAGCATCAATCACGGCATGCACAGCGACACCAGGAGGCAGCAAATTGGGCCAGTTTTCAGGCTCTGCAAAAGCTTCTACACAATGGACTTGACACTCGGGAAAAAATGAATGGATACGTGCCTGCATCGCTTGAACTTTGGCCATTCCAAGGCTGTCTTGAGTGGCATGAATCTGACGATTGATATTGGATTCAGCCACCTGGTCAAAATCTATCAATGTCAGTTGACCCACACCACTGCGCGCCAATGATTCTGCCACCCAGGAGCCCACTCCACCAATACCAACCACCACCACATGCGCATTAAAAATGTGCTTTGCTGCTGTTAAACCAAACAAGCGCGCAATTCCGCCAAAACGCCGATCTGTCATTTCAAGGTAGACAAGCGTTCTTTAGCCGCAACGGCGGCCTCAGACTGAGGATAAGCCTTGACAAGATCAGTGAGCGTTTTGCGAGCGCCCTTGGCATCTTTCAATTCCAACTGACAGTTGGCAACAGAGAGTACGGCCTCTGGTGTACGTAAATGCACGGGATCACGGGAGATCAAGGCCCGGAAATTGATGACCGCTTCTTTGTAATCACGACTTGCGTATTGCGCATTACCTAGCCAAAACAAGGCAGATGACACGTATTTACTGGCTGGATAGCGCCCAATAAAACTCACGAACAAGTTTTGAGCATTCACAAAATCGCCTTTTCTAAAAATGGCCAAGGCACTTTCAAAATCACGTTTTTCAGTTGGCTCAGCAAAAAACTCAAGACCATCTACTTGCACCTTAACGGGTTCGAACTTGGCAAACCGTTCACTTGTAAGTTGCTCTTGATCTTTTTGACTGCGCTGCATATCAGCCAAATCCCGCATCAGTTTTTCATTAACACCACGAAGTGCTGCAACATCTGTTTTTAGAAGCTCAAGCTGCCGTTGTAAATCCAACAAACTTTTACCCAATGAGGTGCTTTCATCGGTAGAAAGTTTCCGGGATTGATCTGCCTCTTGGCGGATCGTTTCAACACGCTGACGCAGATCCAGGATAGCTTTTCGTGCCTCATCGTCTTCAAACAAGGCCGCCTGAGACGACGAAGCACTCCAAAGACCACACACCAGTAGAACGAAAATTTTCAGATTCAAGTGCATATTTCGCAACCCATTCAAACTCATTGATAGCGAATTTCAGCACGGCGATTCTTGGCAAAGGCCGCTTCATCTGTACCTGTCACCGCCGGTTTTTCTTTGCCGAAACTGACTGATTCCATTTGGGTTTGAGGCACGCCCAAAATAGCCAGTGCATCACGTACGGCATCAGCCCGTTTTTGTCCCAAAGCCAAGTTGTATTCACGACCACCAGATTCATCGGTGTGCCCTTCAATGGCAAGCTTGCGCATTGGCTGTGCCTTCGCCAAACGGGCATTGGCCGCTATCAACGATTGAAACTCCATTTTGATGACATAACTGTCGTAATCAAAATACACAACACGTGGCGCAGAAGAAGCATTGGCAAGGGTAGTTTCCTTACCCATATCCACAGATGAAACACCTTGACTGACCACACTTGAACCATTGGTGCCAGCGCTTTGCACCTTTACTGGTGTTGCATCTGCCACCGGCACATCACTCAAAGGGACAGAGGTACCGCAAGCAGACAACATTGCAGTAACCCAGACTAACACCCAGAAAAACTTTTTCTTAATCATCTCGATACTCCAAAACTTACGGTTTTAAAAAAGGGCCCCAATGCGGCTCACGAATATCACCACTTGGCCCATTCAAGCGGGCTTTGACTTTGCCATCCAACGTACTTGTCATCAAAGCCTCCCTACCTTGTTGCTGAGTTGCATAAACCAGCAATTTGCCATTGGGTGAAAAGCTGGGACTTTCATCAGCTGCAGTCTCGGTAATAGCCGCCACTACGCCTCCCGCCAACTGCATGACGTGCAGTTTAAAAACTCCACCCACGCGAGAAATATAAGCCATCCACCGACCATCAGAACTGATCGCTGGAGAAATGTTGTACGACCCGGTAAAGGTGACACGCTCGACACCACCACCGGTTGCTGGCACTTTGTAAATTTGCGGTGAACCACCCCTGTCGCTCACGAAAAAAATACTCTGCCCATCGGGGGAGAATACAGGTTCGGTGTCGATGCTACCGGACTGGATTAATCGTTTCGGTTCACCACCGGACGCACTCAGTAAAAACAACTGGGAGCCACCATCACGACTCAAAGTCACCGCCAAAGTCTTCCCATCTGGCGACCAGGCTGGCGCACTGTTGGAGCCCTTGAAATTGGCAATCAACCTGCGCTTACCTGTACTCACGTTGTGAATGTAAATGACAGGCTTGCGCGACTCAAATGACACATAGGCCAGCTGATTCCCATCGGGCGACCAGGCAGGCGAAATAATAGGCTCGGGACTGGCCAGTGCTGGCTGAGCATTTTCACCATCTGCGTCAGCCACCCACAATTGATACCGCTGCGAAGCCTTGGTGACATAGGCAATACGTGTCGAAAAAATACCTTTATCCCCGGTCAGCTTCTCGTAAATATAGTCGGCAATTCGATGCGCAGCCATGCGCAAATCGGTCGCACTCGCAGGGAAATTTTCCCCACCCTGATCTTGGCCCTTTACTACATCCCAGAGTCTGAAACGGACATCAAACCGGCCGTCAGCCAGTTTGGTAACACTACCGGCAACAAAGGCATCTGAACCAGCCTGACGCAAAGTGGAGAACTCTGGCTTGGTGTTTTCATCCATGCTGGCGCTTGATGCCAGAATGGATCGAAATTGACCACTACGCTCCAGATCCGCAAGAACAATATCCGAGATTCTTTGGCTCAACGCCTCTTGCCCTCGAAAAGGTGCCACCGTGACCGGCAGCTGCGTTAAACCCACGCCTGCAACATCAATTCTGAATTGTGCAAAACTGACCTGCACGCACAAAGTCAACGCACAAGCGACCCAAAATTTTGTAAAAAAACACTTCATGAAATAGTTTTGACTGTTTCCAGTTATTCAGTTCAGGGGGGTGATCACGACATCTTCCGCATGCAAATTATCGCGGATACCTTTTTCAGCACACACGATTGTGGCTTTGCTGCGATCTATCACACGTTGATGGTTGGTATCTTCCGCGTGGCGGCTGTTCTGCCGATGCCATAGATGATAAACCTCGGTGCTGAAAAATCCGTTTTTCCTGCGTAAACCATATTGATGCAGCCGAAGCACCAAGTCTGCATCTTCATGGCCCCATCCTTCAAACGACTCATCAAAGCCATTGACCGCCCAAAAATCATCACGCCAAAGCGCAAAGTTGCAACTTCGAATCTGCTTCCAGCGAAATTGGGACTCATACCGACCGGGTGCTTGCGGCCAATACACCCAGTGTGCCAGTTTATTGATATCCCCACGGATACGCCAAAGCAGCCAATTCAGATAGCTGGCTTGCATCAAATCCACTTGCCCTGAAGTCACCTGCTTGCTGAGACGCTCGCTCAGCAACACCCGATTGCCGTTGACAAAACAGCCCTTTTCCGCCAGCTCCTCATGGGCTCGGACAAACCTGGCATTGGGCACACAATCACCGTCCAAAAACACCAGGTAGTCGGCAGTACTTGCCATTGCCCCCAAATTTCTGGCTCTCGAAGCCGTAAAACCAATATCTGGATGCCAAACATGCTTCACGGCACAGCGAAATGCGGGCAACTGCTGGCGCAACACTGCCACAGATGGCGCGGAAGAACCATCATCGGCAATCACAATTTCATGATGCGCTCCACACTGTGGGGTCAAAGCGTTCAACACCTGAATCAAGGCATCAACCCGGTTATAGGTGAGCACAATAAAGGAAATCGTCACACCCACGTCAATGTCCCATTTCATGACGAGACATCAGCCATCTTTTGGCATAACGGTAATAAGTGCCTTCGGCATTGGATATCGCCAGTGCCAGCCCCAACTGGCCATCCAAAAAACCCCGGCGTAGCACATAGGTTCTGAAAAAAGCCCAAGCACCATGGCCTATGGCCCCCCACAAACTCGCCCGCTTGCCTTTGGTGCGCATGCTCAAGGCCCCCGCCGTCGAATACCGATTGGCCTTGTCCAGTACAGATTCAAAGTCAGGAAAGCTCAAATGCATCAAAGGCGACTTCAGCTCACCAATCTTCCCTTGAATCAATAATTTCTCATGCACCAGATCATCTGAAAACTGGGCAGAACCCCTTCGGAACAGGCGCACAACCCAATCAGGTGACCAGCCTGAATGCAACATAAACTGACCGCAATAACTTGATCGCCGCGGAAACCGGTAAATGCATGGCCCGTTGGTTTTACCCAAAACGCCCAAAATTTCGTGACGCAACTCCTGGGTCACCCGCTCATCAGCATCCAAAGACAACACCCATTGCCCCTTGGCCAAGGCCAGAGCGCGATTTTTTTGTGGCCCAAAGCCCGGCCAATCCGGCGTGACATGAACCTGAGCACCCAAACGACGCGCAATATCTGCGGTCTGATCCGTACTGGAGGAGTCGACTACGATGATCTCATCGGCAAAATCCAGCCCTTTAAGGCAGTCGCCTATGTTGGCCTGCTCGTTATGAGTGATGACGATGACGGACAAACGCATGACGTGTATAAAAATGAATCAGAAGAGGGATCATAGATGACTCAGCCACCCCGAAGTCATGTGTGATGCATGCGGTAAAGTCAGCGGGTAACACATTCAATCTATGCACACTTTGACGCGCGGGGCCGCTGGCCTTAGACTTTTCGTGATTTGCTTGGTGGCAGCCTCCGTTAGCCTGCCCATGGCCTGGATCAGTTTGGGCAAACTGATGCTTTTCCTGGGGTGCCTAGTCTATTTTGCCTGGTCAGGACACAAAACACGTGATCAAGAGTCGCACACCTTGTGGTCTGTGCGACTCATTCTGGTGATTTTGATTACTTTTGCCTTGAGCCTGTTCTGGAGCAAAGCACCGAGTGATATCGCGTTGATGGCATTGATCAAACACAGCAAATTACTGGAAGTCGCCATGCTGGTGATGCTGATTCGCAATGCGCGTGAAGCCCGTCTGGCCTTGCTGGTATTTTTTGGCAGCCAAGCCTTTCTTATCTTGAGCTCATGGATCATGGCCGCAGGTTACCGTGTGCCTTGGGCCACCAGCAATACGTTGGTACCAGAATACAAAAATGTGGTGTATTCCACCTACCTTGACCAAACCCTGATTTTTGCCGCAGCGGCCGCGGTGTTCTGGCATTTACGCCACCAATGGCGCAAGGCTCCATGGGTAGCGGGCTTGCTGGCGGTATCGGCAATTGCCAACAACCTGTTTTTGCAAGTCGGCAAAACCGGCTACCTGGCTTCTCTCATGGTTCTGACCTTGGCCGTGATGTGGGAGATTCCCCCAAAATGGCGAATAACAGCCCTGCTTGTCTTTCCCGTCTTGATGGCTGGCCTCATGTACGCCAGTTCTGCCAAATTCCAGAGCAAAGTAGCCCAAGTAATGACTGAAAGCCAAAGCTACAGCCAGCAAGGTGATGCCGTCGGCTCTTCAGGTTTTCGCCTGAACGCCTGGCACCGCTCGCTTCAGGCCATGGCGGAGCAGCCACTGATCGGCCACGGAGTTGGCAGTTGGACACTGACTGTGAAGCGCATCGAAGGGCCGCAAGCCACCAATGTGTATGGTGATGGACTCACCAGCAACCCGCACCAGGAATTTTTGTTGTGGGGCGTTGAATTGGGCGTGGGCGGTACGCTCTTGCTGATACTGCTGGTGGTCGCCCTCGTTCGTGATGCCATGCAATTCGAGACTCCATTGCAGCGTGCGCTCATTTCCGTTGTGGCGGTCATGGTGCTGGGCTGCTCGTTCAACTCTTCACTTTATGACGCTCTGATTGGCGACTTCTTTTGTGTCACCTTGGGCCTTTTGCTGGCTTTGGGGGTGCGCCATCAAAGCCCGGCCTGCTTGCCAGACACGCCAGCCCCACAGAAAGTGAACGCGTGAGTACCCTAGATTTGTCCAGCAACAACGACACCATCGTCACCCCACCCGAAGGCCTGCTACAACGCATCCGGCGGTTTACCCCCTACTTTGGCACCTTGCCTGGCATCTGGCTGATGGTGGCCCTGAGTGCCGTGGTGGGTGCAGCCACCGAACCGATGATTCCCGCCCTGCTCAAACCGCTGCTGGATCGGGGCTTCCAGCGCGGACAGCTGGAGATATGGGAGGTTCCGGCCTCTCTCTTGCTGCTGTTTGGTGTGCGTGGCTTGGCGGGCTACCTGTCGCAAATTGGCCTGACCCGCATCACCCATCAGGGCTTGCAACTGATGCGCCAAGCCATGTTTGACAAAATTCTGGCGGCCGAACTGCGGCTGTTTTCACAACAAAGCTCCAGCGCCCTGTCCAACACCGTGGTGTATGAAGTGCAAAACGGGGCCAGCATGCTGGTCAATGCCATGCTGAGCCTGACGCGCAACGGCCTGACCTTGCTGGCGTTGACGGCCTACCTGTTTTACCTGAACTGGAAGCTCACCCTGATCGTTGCGGCCATCTTCCCTGCGGTGGCCTGGGTCATGAAAGTGCTGACCCGGCGCGTCCACAAGCTCACCCAGGCCAACCAGGAAGCCACCGACGAACTGGCTTACGTGGTCGAAGAAAACGTGTTGGCACACCGGGATATTCGCCTCTACGCCGCCCAGGCCACCCAGGCCGAACGTTTTAACCGCCTGAGCGAGTCGCTGCGTCACCTGGCCATGAAATCCACCGTGGCGGGGGCGGCCATGACCCCCATGACCCAAATGCTGGCGGCTGTGGCACTGTCAGCGGTGATTTCGGTGGCCTTGGTGCAAAGCGCCAGCAGCGGCACCTCGGTGGGCGGCTTTGTGGCGTTTGTCACCGCCATGCTGATGATCATTGCGCCGGTGCGGCAACTCTCCGAACTCTCCAGCCCGATCACCCGCGGCCTGGTCTCGCTGGAACGGGCACTGGCCTTGATTGAGCACACACCCGATGAATCGAGCGGCAACTTTGCCACCCCACGGGCCACCGGCATGCTCTCTTTTTCAGAGCTGGTTGTGCAGTATCCATCTGCACAAAACCCTGCTTTGTGCATTCATTCCCTGAAGATTCAACCGGGTGAAACCGTCGCCCTGGTGGGCGCATCAGGCTCCGGCAAAACCACCTTGGTGAACGTGTTGACGCGCTTTGTCGACATTCACTCGGGCCAGGTCACGCTGGACGGCCATGAGCTGCGCGCATGGCAACTGCCCGCCTTGCGGGCGCAGTTTTCCCTGGTCAGCCAGCAGGTGGTAATGATCAATGACAGCATTGCGGCCAATGTGGCCCTAGGCCTGCCGATGGACAAGGAACGGGTCATGCAATGCCTGATCTCCGCCAACCTGCAAGCCTTGGTCAAAACCCTGCCCAATGGCCTGGACACCCTGGTCGGCCACAACGCCACCCAGCTCTCTGGCGGCCAACGCCAGCGCCTGGCGATTGCCCGTGCCTTGTACAAGGATGCGCCGATTCTGATTTTGGATGAAGCCACCTCGGCACTGGACACCGAGTCCGAGCGCAGCGTGCAGGAAGCCCTAGACCGGCTGATGACCCACCGCACCACGCTGGTGATTGCCCACCGCTTGTCCACCGTGCACCATGCCGACCGCATCTTGGTGCTGGATCATGGCCAGATTGCCGAGATGGGCAACCATGCAGAACTGATACAGCACGATGGTCTGTACGCCCGGCTCTACCGTTTGGGTTTACACGACCCAGTATGAAATGAATAGCAGCTTGCGCAGACTACATCAGCGCCAGAGGCCAATTTCTTATGTAAGCCGGGAGGCCTGTTGCTGGTAAATCAAGGCCTGCTGCCGGGCCAGTTCAGACCACAGATGTACCTGGGCAAAACGCAAGCCAGCGGCTTGTAAAGCGGCCGCCATGGCGGGTTGGCGCACGATCTGCTCAAGCGCCCCGGCCAGTGCGGTGGCATCCTGCGGATCAGCCAGCACCAGCGCATCCCGTCCTGGCTGCAACACACCAGCAATTCCGCAATACTTTTCCCCACTCACCACCACCGGCAAACCATGTGCCATGGCCTCTAGCACCACCATGGCAAAGGTGTCTTCCAGCGTCGGGTGGGCCAGACAGTCGGCAGCCTGGTAAGCTGGGGTCACATCGGGCAAGGAGCCCAGAAAATGCACCCGCTGCGCCACACCCGCTGCGGCCGCCTGCGCCTTGAACTGCGGCACGTGCGTCGGGTTGCCCACCACCGCCAAAAAGCAGGATGGCGGCAACTTTGACAAGGCTTGAATCAACGTGCCCAAGCCTTTTTTGCGATAGTCATTGCCAACAAACAAAATGCCAAAACCTAGCGCGGGCAGGCCCAGCCGGACTCTGGCCTGCGCTTTTTCTGCCGCAGTGGCTGGCCCAAACACACGCTCCACCCCCGGCGTGACCACCTGGAACCCCGCCTGGCTGGCCGGGTAAGCCTGTCGCATCTGCGGCACCAGCGCCTGTGAAGCCAGCACAATGGCACGGGGGGGGTGCAGGGCAAAACGACTGCGCTCCAACGCCAGATACACCAGCAGGCGCGGACTGGTGACGATCTTCAACCAGCGCAAGGCCAGCCGCCAGCCCGTCAAACCCTGCAGCAGGTTGTACTTGATCGGCAACACATGCACCGTCTGCACGTTGCCGTGCCAAGTGTTCTCATGCGAATGCACCACGTCAAAACCCCGGCGTGTCGCCCACCAGGTGGCCGTGGCGTACCACAGCTGATTAACCCAGCGTGGCCGCTTGAAGGCTTGCGACACCCGGTGGTATGTCACCCCCGGCCAGTGGTGATCGATGTGCTGGGCGAACACATGGATCTCATGCTGCGCCGCCAACTGCTCCACCAAGGCGATTGAATAACGCTCGGCCCCGCCGCCGGTGGACGAAAACTGGCGGTTCAGCACCGCAATACGCAAGCGTGGCAGCGGCTCACTCATGCGCTGCGCCGATCTTCATAGCGCGTGGCCAGCTTGAGCCAGAACACGGGCAAAGTGGTCGAACGCAACACCGGCACCCGTGGCAATTGCCACAGATCGGCCCCATGACAGACCCGGCTACGCTGGGTCGTGGTCACCGTCTGGAAACCGGCTTGCCTGGCTATCTGCACATGCTCTGGCCGGTACTGGCCATAAGGGTAGCAAAAGTGCTCTACCGCTTGATAAACATGCGCAGACAGCTCTGATTTTGAGAGCAAAATTTCATCCTCTGCCAACGCAGACTCGCAGGTACTCAGGTTCACGTGGTGGCGGGTGTGGGCCCCCACCTCTTGTCCGCCTGCCACCCATTGGCGCAACTGGATGACATCCATCAGCGCGGTTTGGGCTACCCCTTGTGCGGCATCCCACACATTGGTTTGTCCAAGCTGTTGACTGACGCAGTAGCAGGTGGAAGAAAACCCATGTAGCTGCAACACTGGCAGCGCATGGGTCAAGTTGTTCAGGTAGCCATCATCAAAGGTGATGCCGACCACCTTGCCGACTTTGTCGCCACGCAAATACGGCAGCAAAGCCGTCATCGACAAGCCCTGGTAGCCCAGCCAGGCCAGCAGACGCATTTGCCGGGCAAACGCCTGTGGTGACACGTAAAGACTTCTGAACGCGGCCCCCTTGGGTGGTGCGGCATCAATCTGGTGATACACCAGGATCGGGATTGGCAGCGCGTTATGGCAAATGTCTTGGAGCATCAGCACCCTGCTCTACAACAACACAATGTCGTACTGTTCCTGCCCCATAGCCGCTTCACTTTGCAGTGACACCGGCTTGCCGATGAACTCGGACAAGCCCGCCAAATGCTGGCTTTCTTCGTCCAGAAACAGCTCGATCACCTTGGGCGAGGCCACCACCCGGAACTCTTTCGGGTTGAACTGGCGTGCTTCTCGCAGGATTTCACGCAAGATGTCGTAAGCCACACTGCGCGGGGTTTTGACGATGCCTTTGCCCTCACACAGCGGGCAGGGTTCGCACAGCATGTGCGCCAGCGATTCGCGGGTGCGTTTGCGCGTCATCTCCACCAGCCCGAGCTGGGAAAAACCGCCGCACATGGTTTTGACGCGATCCCGCGCCAGCTGTTTGCGAATCTCGGTCAACACCGCATCACGGTGCTCCGGCGGGGTCATGTCGATGAAATCGACAATGATGATGCCCCCCAGGTTGCGCAAGCGCAGTTGCCGGGCAATGGCTTGCGCGGCTTCCAGGTTGGTCTTGAAAATGGTGTCGTCAAAATTGCGCGCACCCACGTAACCACCGGTATTCACATCAAAGGTGGTCAGCGCCTCGGTCTGATCCACAATCAGGTAACCGCCCGACTTCAGCTCGACCCGCCGACCCAGTGCCTTGGCAATTTCTTCGTCAATGGCAAACAGGTCAAAAATCGGCCGCTCACCTTTGTAGTGCACCAGTTTTTGGGCTGCCGCAGGCATGAATTCCTGGCAAAAAGCCTGCATCACGGCAAACTGCTCTTGCGAATCCACCTTGATGAACTGGGTGTGCTCGGTACTCAAATCGCGCAGCACGCGCTGCAGCAGACTCAAATCCTGGTGCAGCAAAGACTTTGGCACCAGCTTGGTGGCGGCCTCGCGGATGCGCTTCCAGGCCTTGCGCAGGTAGGCCACGTCATCAGCCAGCTCTTGCTCGGTAGCATCTTCGCCATTGGTGCGCAAAATAAAACCGCCGCCTTGATCCGCCACCAAAGCCTGCAAATGTGCGCGCAAAGCATCCCGTTGCGCTTGCGGTATTTTTTGTGACACCCCGATGTGGTCATCCTGCGGCAAAAACACCAGCATACGTCCGGCAATGCTGATCTGGGTGGACAAGCGTGCACCCTTGGTGCCAATCGGGTCCTTGATCACCTGCACCACCAGGCTCTGGCCTTCAAACACCTGTTTTTCAATCGGTATCTGGGTCGCCTGATTACGCGCAGCAGAAATGGTCTCGCCCTCGGCAGGCGGATGCCAGACATCTGCCACATGCAAAAATGCGGCCCGCTCCAGGCCAATATCGATAAACGCCGATTGCATCCCCGGCAACACCCGGGCCACTTTGCCCAGATACACGTTGCCCACCAGCCCACGCTCCAGCGTGCGCTCGACATGCAACTCTTGCAACACGCCGTTTTCCACCACCGCCACGCGGGTCTCCTGTGGTGACCAGTTGATCAAAATGTCTTCCTGCATATTTTTTATATCAAAATTTGACCTCTAGCGCCCATCCACCAAGCCTAAATAGCTATTAAATTAATAGCTACGCATCACATTAACCATCCCAGCCCAACTGACGCAACAGCTGTGCAGTCTCAAACATGGGCAGGCCCATGATGCCCGAATAACTTCCACTCAAGTGTGAAATATACGCGGCCGCCCGCCCTTGCACGCCATACGCACCGGCCTTGCCCATCGGCTCGCCGGTCGCCACATAAGCGGTGATTTGTGGAGTGCTCATGGGTGCAAACGTCACCCGGGAAATCGACACATCCTGCACACGGACATCTGCCGTGCCCAGCGCCACGGCGGTCAGCACACGGTGCGTATGGCCTGACAGCTTGCGCAAGATCTGCTCGGCATCGGCCGCATCAGCGGGTTTGCCCAAAATCTCACGGCCCAACGCCACCGTGGTGTCGGAGCACAACACCGGCGCAGCCGCTAGACCCAGACGCTGCAACCGCGCCAAGGCTGCATCCAGCTTGAGTTGGGTGACACGCTGCACATAAGCCAGCGGGGTTTCACGCGGCAAAACCACCTCCAGCGCTTCGGCATCTTCATGCGGCTCAGGTAGCAGCAGCTCATAGGCCACACCCAACTGCTCCAGCAATTGCCTGCGCCGTGGGCTTTGCGAGGCCAGGTAAACAAATTTTTTCATACCCAGTGGCTTATTCACGGTGATACGGGTGGTTGGCATTGATCGACCAGGCACGGTAAAGCTGCTCAATCAGCAACACCCGCACCATGGCATGCGGCAGGGTCAGGTCAGACAGGCGAATACGCTCATGCGCGGCCTGCTTGAAGGCCGGGTCCAGGCCATCCGGGCCTCCAATCACCAGCGCCACATCGTCACCACTGAGTTGCCAGTCTTTGAGCTTGCCCGCCAACGCCATGGTGGTGAGGGTGCTGCCACGCTCATCCAGGGCCACCACGCGGCAGCCCTTAGGGATGGCGGCCTCAATGCGGCTGCGCTCAGCGGCATACAAGGTTTCCAGTGACTTGGAGGCGCGTGGCTCGGTTTTGACGGCCTTGAGTTCGACCTTGAGTTCAAACGGGAAGCGTTTGGCGTAATCGTCCCAGGCGGTTTGTGCCCAATCGGGCACACGCTGACCGACCGCAACAATCAGCAGCCGCACGGTCAGGCTTTGCGCACGGGCGCTTTTTTGGCGGGAGCCTTGCTGGCAGTTTTCTTGGCCGCCGCTTTTTTGGCAGCGGGTTTGCCAGGGGCGTTCACCACCAGGGTTTTGATGCGGGGTTTGGCCACCGCTTTGTCTGTCGCCGGGGTGCCGGCCACAGCCGTGGCACTGCGCGCCTTGGCCGGTGATTTGGCGGCCGCTTTCTTGGCTGCAGCCGCCTCTGCCAGCGCGGCTTTTTGCAGCTGCGCCTTGGACGGGAAAGCCTCTTCCACACCTTTTTTGGCGGCACTGGAACGGCGTAGGCTGGCGGCGGGTTTGGCGGCTTCTTTGGCCGCCACACTGGCCTTCACCAGCTTGGCTTCTGCCGCCACAACCGGTTTGGCCGCGCCCAGTTTCAGGCGCACCGGCTTGTCACCCCATAGCTCTTCCAGGTTGTAATAGGTGCGGATATTAGGTTGCATCACATGCAACACGGCTTGGCCGCAGTCCACAATGATCCATTCGCCGTTGGCTTCGCCTTCCATGCGCGGCTTGGGAAACCCGGCTTCACGCACCGCATCCAGCACGCTGAACGCCAGTGCCTTGGTTTGCCGGTTGGAGGTACCGCTGGCCACGATAACCCGTTCAAACAGGGAAGACAGGTGTTCGGTATCAAACACCACAATGTCTTGAGCCTTGACATCTTCAAGCCCGTCCACAATGGCACGTTGGAGTTTTTGCACGTCTTTTTTGACCGCCGTGCTGGAGGTCGTTGGGGCGACCACTTTGGCAGCGGGCTTAACGGCAGGTTTGGCCGTGGATTTGGCTGCTGCTTTGGCAGACGATTTGGCGGCGGGTTTGGCAGAAGTTTGGGTAGTCATCAATTCGATTGGTAAAGGTGGTGGTCGGCAATATAACGTGCAACGGCTTCAGACACCAGCGTATTTGCGGGTTGCCCGGCTATAAAGGATGCGCGGATCTGGGTGGCACTCAGCGGCATGGCGGGCATGTTCAAGTGCAAAAACCGCTGGGGAAACATTTTCTCAGCTTCAAACAAGGTGCTGACCCTTGTTGAATCTGCGCGAAAAGCTACACATATTGTAGCAAGTTGCAAAATCCCCTGCCATTCACGCCAGGTAGTCAAGGCTGCAGCCTGGTCACCGCCCATGATCAGAAACAATTCAGCCTCTGGCTCTGATGCGGCAACTACACGCAAAGTGTCCATGGTGTAGCTCGGGCCAATACGATCAATTTCTTGGGAGTCTACCGTTACCTGAGGCCAATCGGCAAAGGCCAGCCGGGTCATGGCCAGCCGATGTGAGGCAGGTGTTAATTCACGCGGTTTGTGCCAGGCCTGCCCGGTCGGAATCACGACCAAACGATCCAGAGCCAGCTCTGAAATCGCTGTTTTGACCAAGGCCTCATGGGCCCGGTGGGGTGGGTCAAACGCCCCACCAAAGAGTCCGATGCGCTGACGTTTGATCAACGCTGGCATCAGACCCAATCCCGGCGCACCAGAAATTGGCTGTACAGCTCGGCCTCAGGGGTGTCTGGCTCTGGCACTTGTTGATAGGCCCAACTCGCCAGCGGCGGCATGGACAACAGAATCGACTCACTACGCCCACCCGACTGCAGGCCAAAGTGGGTGCCGCGATCCCACACCAGGTTAAATTCCACATAACGACCCCGGCGGTAGAGCTGGAACGCACGTTCACGTTCACCATAAGGTGTGTCTTTGCGGCGCAACACAATGGGCAAATAGGCGTTCAGGAACGCATCGCCCACCGACTGCATCATGGCCAGGTTTTGCTCAGAGCCAAGCTCCGAAAAATCGTCAAAAAACACGCCCCCCACACCACGCTGCTCATTGCGGTGTTTCAGAAAAAAATACTCGTCACACCAGGTTTTGAAGCGCGGGTATTTGTCGTCGCCAAACGGCTGCAACGCGGCTTTGCAACTGCGGTGGAAATGCTCCGCATCACCTTCAAAGCCGTAATAGGGGGTCAGATCCATGCCACCGCCAAACCAGCAGACATCGCGACCATCCGCAGCCTTGGCTGAAATCATGCGCACATTCATGTGCACCGTGGGCACATAGGGGTTGCGCGGGTGAAACACCAAAGACACGCCCATGGCCTCAAATGGCGCACCGGACAGTTCCGGGCGGTGTTGCGTGGCCGAGGGTGGCAGTTTGGGGCCGGTCACATGCGAGAAGCCACAGCCCGCACGCTCAAACACCGCACCGCCTTCCAGAATCTGGGTGATGCCACAGCCCTGCAATGTTTCACCGGCCGATTTCTCCCAGGGGTCGGTCAAGAACGGGGTGCCATCCAATTCGGCCACCGCCGTGGTGATACGCGCCTGCAAACCGCGCAGATAAGCACTCACCTGCTGCACGGGCGTGTCCAGCGTGCTCATGCCGTAGCGCTCTTGATGGCGCGGTAGCCAATGTCGGTGCGGTATTGCATGCCGTCAAACCCAATGCCGGCGCTCACTTCATAAGCCCGCTGCTGAGCCAGGCGCACGCTGTCGGCCAGCACTGTCACACACAGCACGCGCCCACCCGAAGTGAGCAATTGACCGTCTTGAAGAGTGGTTCCGGCATGGAACACACAGGCATCTTCGGCTTCTTTGGGGATGCCAGTGATGACATCCCCTTTGCGCGGATGGGCCGGGTAACCATGCGCCGCCAGCACCACACCCATGGCGGTGCGGCGATCCCATTGCAGTTCCACCTGATCGAGCTTACCGTGCGGACCCGGCTCAGTGGCCGCCAGCATCACGTCCACCAGATCGGTTTTCAGGCGCATCATGATCGGCTGTGTTTCGGGGTCACCCATGCGGCAGTTGAATTCCAGCGTTTTCGGCTTGCCCTGGGCATCAATCATCAAACCGGCGTACAGAAAGCCGGTAAACGGTATGCCATCTTTTTCCATGCCCCGCACGGTCGGCAGGATGATGTCGCGCATGGCGCGGGCATGCACATCCGGCGTAACCACCGGAGCGGGTGAATACGCACCCATGCCGCCAGTATTGGGGCCAAGGTCACCGGTTTGCAGGCGTTTGTGATCCTGGCTGGTGGCCAGCGGCAAGACATTTTTGCCATCGACCATGACGATAAAGCTGGCTTCTTCACCTTGCAGGAATTCTTCAATCACCACCCGTGCCCCACCCTCGTTGTGGCTCACACCCAGGGTGTTGTCCACCAGCATGAAGTCCACCGCTTCATGGGCCTCGGCCACGGTCATGGCCACCACCACGCCTTTGCCAGCGGCCAGGCCGTCGGCCTTGACCACGATAGGTGCGCCTTTCTGGTCGATGTAGGCATGAGCCAAAGTGGGGTCGGTGAAGGTTTCGTATTCCGCTGTGGGAATGCCGTGGCGCTTCATGAAGGCCTTGGAAAAGGCTTTGGAACTTTCCAGTTGCGCAGCAGCCTGGGTCGGGCCAAAGATACGCAGGCCGTGTTTGCGAAACTCGTCGACCACCCCCGCAGCCAAAGGGACTTCGGGGCCGACCACGGTGAGGGCTATTTTTTGCGCCACCGCCCACTGAGCCAGAGCGTGCACATCGGTGCTGCTCACATTTTCAAAACGTGAATCTGCAGCAGTGCCGCCATTGCCTGGAGCCACGTAGATTTTGTGGGTTTTGGGCGACTGGGCCAGTTTCCAGGCCAGTGCATGTTCGCGGCCACCGCCACCAATAACAAGTATCTTCATAGTGCGTCGGTGTCCAGTTCTGCGTTGTGATAGATCTCCTGCACATCGTCCAGGTCTTCCAATGCATCCAACAGTTTTTGCATACGCACGGCATCATCACCGGTGACTTCAATCGGGTTTTCAGCGCGCATGGTGACTTGGGCATCATCAGGGGTCAGTCCAGCGGCTTCCAGGGCATTTTTGACGGCTTCAAAATCAGCCACCGAGGTAATCACTTCGAGTGCGCCGTCATCATCACTGATGACATCGTCCGCGCCAGCCTCCAGGGCCACTTCCATCACCTTGTCTTCACTTTGACCAGGGGCAAAAATGATCTGACCGCAGTGTTTGAACTGGAACGCCACCGAGCCTTCAGTGCCCATGTTGCCGCCAAATTTGGAGAAGGCATGGCGAACCTCGGCCACGGTACGCACCTTGTTGTCGGTCATGGTGTCGACAATGATGGCGGCCCCACCAATGCCGTAACCTTCGTAACGAATTTCTTCGTAGCTGATGCCATCAAGCGACCCGGTGGCCTTGTCAATGTTGTACTTGATGCGGTCGGCCGGCATGTTGGCCGCCTTGGCCCGGTCAATGGCCAGCCGCAAGCGCGGGTTGGTTGACAAATCACCGCCACCGGCACGTGCAGCCACCGTGATTTCTCGGATGATGCGCGTCCAGATCTTGCCGCGCTTTTCGTCCTGACGGCCTTTGCGGTGCTGAATATTGGCCCATTTACTGTGTCCTGCCACGGGAAATCCTTTAAAAATTCGTTACGCTATTGGCCCAATTGTACTTTTTGAGCTTGACATGCCAGATCCCATCCTGATTGCCCAGAACGGCCAGACCCAGTGCATGCTGTACCCCGACAAAGCCAACCGCCACGGCCTGATCACCGGGGCGACCGGCACAGGCAAGACTATTACCCTGCAAACCATGGCCGAGGGTTTCTCGCGCCTGGGTGTACCGGTGTTCATGGCTGATATCAAGGGTGATCTGACAGGTCTTTCACAAGCCGGAGTTTCTACACCAAAACTTACCAAAGTGCTTGCAGAACATGCGCTAGCAGCTCCTGAATTTGTAGCATTCCCAAGCACCTTGTGGGACGTGTTTGGGGAACAGGGCCACCCGGTACGCGCCACGGTGAGCGACTTGGGGCCATTGCTGCTGGCGCGTATGCTCAACCTGAATGAGACCCAGGCGGGCGTGCTGCAACTGGTGTTCAAGATTGCCGATGATGACGGCCTGTTGATTCTGGACATGAAAGACCTGCGCGCCATGTGCCAGCATGTGGGCGACAACGCCAGCAGCTACACCACCGAATACGGCAACATCAGCGCCGCCAGCATTGGGGCCATCCAGCGTGGCCTGATGCAAATCGAACAACAAGGCGGTGACAAATTCTTTGGCGAGCCGATGCTCAATATCGACGACCTGATGCAAACCGACAGCAACGGCCATGGCATGGTGAATATCTTGGCCGCAGACAAGCTGATGGCTTCGCCCCGGCTGTACAGCACCTTCTTGTTGTGGTTGCTAAGTGAACTGTTCGAGAACCTGCCCGAAGTGGGTGACTTGGACAAACCCAAACTGGTGTTCTTTTTTGACGAGGCCCACCTGCTGTTTGCGGATGCACCCAAGGTGTTGATCGAGCGCATTGAACTGGTGGTGCGACTGGTGCGCTCCAAGGGCGTGGGGGTGTACTTTGTGACGCAAAACCCGCTGGACATCCCAGACACCGTGCTGGCACAACTGGGTAACCGGGTGCAACATGCGTTACGGGCCTTTACTCCACGTGATCAGAAAGCCGTCAAGAGTGCTGCCGACACCATGCGGCCCAACCCACCCCTGGATATCGGTGCGGCTATCACAGAACTAGGCGTGGGCGAGGCGTTGATCAGCTTTCTGGACGAAAAGGGCCGCCCCTGCCCGACCGAACGTGTCTACGTGTTGCCACCAGCCAGTCAAATTGGGCCAATCACACCAGCGCAACGGCAAACCTTGCTGAGTGAATCCATAGTCGCCGGGGTATATGAGAAACATCTGGATCGCGATTCAGCCTTTGAAAAACTTAAGGGCCGCACGGTTGAGCGTGCCCAAACAGCAGAATCTACATCAGACCAGACCACGCAAGTCTCAAGCACCGGCGGCGGTTTGCTTGACAGTTTAGGCTCCGGTCTAGGCAGCCTTTTGGGTGGCGGTGGCGGACGACGGGCATCAGCAGGTGAGCAACTCCTCAAAAGTGCCGCCAGCTCCATTGGCCGAGAAGTAGGCCGTCAGATCATCCGCGGCGTTCTGGGCGGCATTTTTGGTGGGAAACGCTAAGCGCGCAACACGATTCAAAATTCCAGCATAACCGCTCAAACCTGGCAAAGCTGCTAAAAACAACGCACAGACTCCAAACTCTTCCAAGGAAAAACTCATGAGCCCATTCGACCCATTTGTCCACGTTATTGACCACCCACTGGTGCAGCATAAGCTGACGCTGATGCGACAAAAAACTGCCAGCACCACCAGTTTTCGCACCCTGCTTAACGAATTGGCCATGCTCATGGCCTATGAAGTGACACGCGACATGCCAACGCAGGAAATTCAAATCGATACCCCGCTGGAAACCATGACCGGACGGGTCATTGACGGGAAAAAGTTGGCATTGGTGTCGATTCTGCGTGCAGGCACCGGCATTTTGGATGGTTTTTTGTCAGTGGTACCCGGTGCACGCGTAGGCCACATCGGCTTGTACCGTGACCCAACTACGCTGCAAGCCGTAGAGTATTACTTCAAGATGCCCAAAGAGATGGAAGTACGCGACGTAGTCGTGGTTGACCCGATGCTCGCGACAGGTCACTCTGCCATTGCAGCCATTACCCGCATCAAGGCAACCCGGCCCAAGTCCATCAAATTTGTCTGCCTGCTGACCTGTCCCGAAGGTGTCAAAGCACTGCGCGAAGCACACCCGGATGTGCATATTTTCACCGCCGCCATCGACCGCCAACTCAACAGCCACGGCTACATCCTGCCAGGCTTAGGAGATGCAGGAGATCGAATTTTTGGAACCCAGTGAGTTTTTTATGTTCCGATTATCTTGATCGCGAGTGTCATTGAGCTGACTCACATTCATCAGCTCATGATTAACAAGAACAAAAGATAGGCACAAAACAAAAAAGCCGCACTAAATTTAATAATGCGGCTTTTAATTACTTGGGGTGGCTGATGGGGCTCGAACCCACGACAACAGGAATCACAATCCTGGACTCTACCAACTGAGCTACAGCCACCGTAGACTTGAAATTATAGCGTATAAAGAGACACCCCTGACACTGAAGTTGCCATTTACTCTGATGTATCGGATTTTTTCGTCGATTTGGTTGTCGGCATGGGCGCCAAAATTTCGGTCTTAAGCTGTTCTTTGAGTACTGCAAAATAGGCTTGTGCTTCAGCTGCACCCCACCATTGGGAGTACTGCTCACGGTCTTGCTTTGCAGATATTTGCGAAGCCTCATTACGCGGGACAACCTTATTCACACGAACAACTGCATAACCTGCAGCACCAAGGTCAACACCTATCCAGGCAGGTAATACCGTTGTATCTGCACGCAGAGATGCAAGCAGTACAGACCCAGGGATTTTTTGCGGCTGGTCACGAGCTATAAAAATTGATGGCGGAAGGTTCGCACCAGATGAATCTTTTTTCCACTGATTCAATTTGTCGACACCCTCTTTTTTTGCCAGTGCTGCTGCTTGGCTTGCAATCACCTTATCACGAACTTGTTGCTGAACTTCCGCTAGCGGCAACACTCTTGCAGGTTGATACGAGACCACACGCCCTGCAGCCAATTGGTTAACCGCAACTTCAATAGCTTCCGTATTTCGCTTTTTACTAATCGACTCGGGAGCAAAAAGTGTCGATAAAAACTTTTGATTTGCTAACACACCTGTTGATCCCGAAGCTGGATGGCGGATGATTTTTTCTGCTGTCTTGATTTCCAGCTTGAGCTTATCGGCAACTGGCTTAAGGCTATCTGCTTGCTCATAGACAAGATTGGTAAAAACTTCTGCAACTTCCGCGAATTTACGCTGTGCCTGCTGAGCTTTCAAGTCGGACTCGATTCCAGCCCGAAGCTCCTCAAAACTGCGTTGTTTTGGTAGTTTGACATCAGTCAACTGAATGATGTGATAGCCAAAGTCCGACTCCACCACCTCACTGATGTCCCCCTTCTTCAAAGCAAAAACAGCGTCCTCAAAAGGCTTGACCATCGCCCCGTGCCCAAAAAAACCAAGGTCACCGCCTTTGGCAGCGGAGCCAGTATCTTGGGAATTTTTTCGCGCCACATCAGCAAAAGTTGTCGGAGCTGAACGCACAAGCTTCAACAACTCATCCACTTGACGCTTGGCTTTTTCGCGATCTGCAGCAGATGCATCTTTAGGAGCATTAATCAAAATATGACTAGCCCGACGCTCCTCATTACCACTGAGACGAGCAGCATTTTGGTCGTAGTAAGCTATTAAGTCAGCATCTGAAATTTGGATACCCTTTTTAACCGAATCAATATCAAGAACCACATATTCCACCTGCATTTGTTCTGGAGCCTGAAACTGGGGTTGATTGGCTCGATAGTAGGCATCTAGCTCCGCATCTGTAGGTGACACCTTGGCAAGGTAATCAGCAGTTGCAAAATTTACAAACTGAATCTCGCGTTTTTCAAAAAAAGCATTCAAAGCCACATCGGCCACAGCTGGCGCGACAAACCCCGAAGTTCGAACACCCGCTTCAATTTGCTGCCTAGACAAATCCTGACGAACCCGATTTTCAAATCCTTCCGGTGTCAATCCCTGACCTGCCGCCAACTGACGATAACGCTCCATATCCATTTTGCCGTCAGTCTGTCGCAACGACGCAATCGTGGGATCTTCCTGCAAGAATCTGGCCAAACGTGCATCACTGGTAGAAAGTTTGGCTTTTTCTGCAGCAAGCGCTATGACGCGGTCTCTCACCAAACGCTCCAGCGTGGCAAACCGCGCCTCAGGAGAATCAAGCAATTTGGTATCCATGTTTGGCATTGAAGCGCGCAAGCGGTCCGACTCTATCTTGTGTGCCGCATCCCATTCGGCTTGAGTAATGTCATGCCCTCCAACACGTGCCACAGCCACGGTAGATTCTTTCATCCGGTTGTACCCGTCGATACCAAACAACACAAATGAAGGGATGATCAACAAAAACAGTAAGACCATCATGATCTTGGTGTGTTTTCGAAAGATATCGAACATGCGCAAACTCTCCTGTAAGCCAATAAAAAAGGCGAACATGATGTTCGCCTTTGTCAATGTGGTGGGTGATGACGGGCTCGAACCGCCGACCTACGCCTTGTAAGGGCGCCGCTCTACCAACTGAGCTAATCACCCCACCTAAAACTAATCATTAATTTAAAGCATCTTTTAATGCTTTACCTGGACGGAACTTGGGAACTTTAGCAGCGCTTATTTTAATCGATGTCCCAGTACGCGGATTACGACCAACTCTCGCAGCACGTTTACCCGCTGCAAATGTGCCAAAACCCACCAATGAAACAGACCCACCATTCTTCAAGGTGGTTTTAACAGCTTCAATCGTCGACTCTAACGCACGCGCAGCAGAAGCCTTCGACATATCAGCATTTGTAGCAATGTAATCAATCAACTCACTTTTATTCACAAAAAACCTCACATGGGGTTAAAAATTATATTTGAATGTCTCGTGAAAATATATTTCGAAAGACTTACAGTTTCTTCAAGCTACCCGCTCTTTTGGCCAGCGACCACTCATGCGATGTTTTGCAACGATCCATGATTCTAGTCTGGT
Organism: Rhodoferax lithotrophicus; assembly: GCF_019973615.1. Classification (GTDB taxonomy): domain Bacteria; phylum Pseudomonadota; class Gammaproteobacteria; order Burkholderiales; family Burkholderiaceae_C; genus Rhodoferax; species Rhodoferax lithotrophicus. The sequence continues at coordinate 3,189,052 of NZ_AP024238.1, forward strand.
TTAGCAAGCTGATTGACCGTATCCAAGGATTTTTTACCATCGTGCCTGATGCCAGTGTGTCAAACCAACTCGACATGCTTGGCAATAGCCCGTCCCAGGTCTTGTGTTGTGGCGTTGCCACCTAAATCCGGTGTCCTAGGAGCTCCATTATCAGGTATTAGCGCCTGCTCCAGTGCTTTCAAAATCACATCATGAGCCGCCTTGAATCCTAAAAAGTCAAGCATCATAGCCCCACTCCAGATTTGGCCGATCGGGTTGGCAATACCTTTGCCCGCGATGTCAGGAGCCGAGCCATGAACCGGCTCAAACAGCGACGGGAACTTGCGCTCAGGGTTGAGATTGGCACTGGGTGCAATGGCAATCGTGCCCGTACAGGCTGGTCCCAAATCGCTCAGAATGTCGCCAAACAAGTTGCTTCCTACCACGACATCAAAAAAGTCCGGCCGCTGGACAAAGTGTGCGGTCAGAATGTCGATGTGAAATTTATCCACCTTCACGTCGGGATAGTATTTGGACATCTCCAGCACCCGCTCATCCCAAAAAGGCATGGTGATGGCTATGCCATTCGATTTGGTGGCACTTGTCAGGTGTTTTTTGGGTCGAGACTGGGCTAGCTCAAACGCGAACTTCAACACACGATCCACCCCGGTGCGAGTCATCACGGTTTCCTGCAACACTATTTCACGCTCAGTGCCTGCAAACATGCGCCCGCCAATGCTGGAATATTCACCTTCGGTGTTTTCACGCACGATCACCATGTCGATTTCACCGGGTTGGCGCGCCGTGCCATCTCGCCGCACCACCGGGGCGATGATGCCGGGCATCAACCGTGCCGGGCGCAGGTTGACATACTGGTCAAACTCCCGTCGAAACTGCAGCAAGGACCCCCACAATGAGACATGATCCGGGATTTTTTCTGGCCAGCCCACTGCACCAAAATAAATGGCATCGTGACCACCCAGTTGGTCTTTCCAGTTATCAGGCAACATTTGGCCATGTTTCTCAAAATAATCCCAGCTTGAAAAATCAAAGTGGTCAAACTGCAAGCCAATGCCAAACTTGTCCGCCACAGCTTCCATCACACGCAGCCCTTCGGGCATGACTTCTTTGCCAATGCCGTCTCCGGCAATCACTGCAATTTTTTTCACTGACATGACATGACTCCTTGAAAAATCCAGAGGATTCAAACGCTTAATGACCCGTTGATCACACCGCTTTGGGCTGCCACACCACCAAGGCCACGCCCACAGCCGTCAATAGTGTGCCTAAAATCGTGGTGAGTGTGATGGCTTCGGCAAACAGCATCCAGGCCATCAACGCGGTCACCGGTGGCACCAAATACATCAGACTGGTTACCGAGGCCGCAGCACCTTTTTGAATCAACAGATACAGCAAAGAACTGCCGCCCAGCGTCAAAGCCAATACCGACCAGGCAATGGCACCGATCAACTCAATATGCCAGTCAACCGCTTCAATCTCCAATGCGGCCAACGGCAAAGTCACCAACAAGGCTGCCATCAACTGAACGGTATTGGCCGTGCGCACATCACACGATGTGACAAAGCGTTTCTGGTACAGGGTGCCCGTCGTGATACTCAACAAAGCGCCTAAAGCCAATGACAGGTTGAGCACATTGGCCTCACCACCACTGCCAAACTTGCGCGACACCACCATCACCAAGCCAATCAAACCCAGCGTCAGTCCAATCCACTGCCTTGGCACAATCCTGCTGCCCGTGGAGGCCAGCCACAAGGCCGTGAGCACAGGTTGCAAACCGACAATCAGCGATGACAAGCCAGAGCCCATACCGAGTTTGACTGCGGCCCAAACACCGCCCAAATAGCAGGCATGCATCAGAACACCGGTCACCGCCAGATGCCCCCATTGCCTGCCTTGCGTCGGCCACTTGACCCGCGCCAGCGTGATCCAAAGCAAAAAACAGGCAATCGACAAGGCATAACGCATTGCCAGAAATTTGAAGGGAGGGGCATGCGGCATGCCATACCGTGCCACGATAAAACCCGTGCTCCAGATCAGCACAAACACGGCTGGCATGGCCCGGATCAAGGGCCGCTCAATGGGCACCGTCACTTGACGCGGGACCTGATCTCGGGCAGGGCTTTTTGCAGGTAATAGACCATCGACCAGACCGTCATCACTGCGGCGATCCAGATCAGCCAGACACCCCAGACATGGGTGTCCATCAGACCAAACAACACACCATCAAACAACAAAAATGGAATGGCGATCATTTGCGCGGTGGTTTTGAGCTTGCCGATCATGTGCACCGCGACACTTTTGGAGGCACCGATTTGTGCCATCCATTCCCGTAATGCAGAAATGGCGATTTCACGACCAATGATGATCAATGCCACGAACACATCTGCACGACCCAGATGCACCAGCACCAGCACACAAGCGCAAACCAGAAACTTGTCGGCCACCGGATCCAGAAAAGCCCCAAAAGAGGACACCTGATTGAGCTTGCGTGCCAAGTAGCCATCCAGCCAATCGGTCGCGGCAAACACCACAAACATGATCGTGGCCACCAGGTTGCGGCTGCTCGGTTCAATCGGCAAATAAAACACGCCCACAATCAGCGGAATCGCCACAATGCGAGCCCAGGTCATGAGGGTGGGAATAGTCCAGAACATGGGTCAATTGTGGCATGGGCTCCTTCGGAAAACGCCAGGCTCAATGCAGTGCGCGGTAAATTTCCTGCGCCAACTCATTTGAAATTCCTTCCACCTGCGCAATGTCTGCCTCCGAAGCCAGAGCCACACCACGCACGCCACCAAAACGTTGCAGCAAACGGGCGCGACGTTTGGGGCCAATGCCGGGAATTTCTTCGAGCTTGCCGCCGTCCATGCGCACCTTGGCGCGTGCGGCACGCATGCCGGTGATGGCAAAGCGGTGCGCTTCGTCCCGAATCTGCGCCACCAGCATCAAGGCCGCCGAATCCTTGCCCAGATAAACCTTGTCGCGGCCATCGGCAAACACCAGTTCTTCCAGACCAATACGCCGGCCCTCGCCTTTTTCCACACCCACAATCAGCGACAAGTCCAGGCCAAGCTGTTCAAACACCTCGCGTGCCATGGCCACCTGACCCTTGCCACCGTCCACCAGCACCAAATCCGGCAAACGGCCTGTACCCACCGGGGTTTCACCGGTTTGCTTGGCTTGTGCCAGCACCTCGGCCAACTTGCCGTAGCGGCGCAACAGCACCTGGCGCATGGCGGCGTAGTCATCACCGGGCGTGATGTCGTTGATTTTGAAACGGCGGTATTCGGCGTTCTGCATTTTGTGATGATGAAACACCACACACGAGGCTTGGGTGGATTCGCCTGAGGTGTGCGAGATGTCAAAACACTCGACCCGCAGATCCTCCAAATTGTCCAAGGCCAAATCCAGTGCGTCGACCAACGCCCGGGTGCGCGCCTGCTGCGAACCTTCTTCGGCCAGCAACCTGGCCAGTTGCAGCGCGGCATTGGTTTGCGCCATTTCCAGCCAAACCCGGCGCTGCTCACGCGGGTTGTGCACCGCACTCACCTTGACACCGGTTTGCTCAGACAAAGCCTGCAGCAAACCCTTGTCGACCGGCACGCTGACCACCAGCGAGGGCGGTGCAGGCACGTTCAGGTAATGCTGTGCAATGAAGGCATCCAACACCTGCATCTCGACGCTGCGCAAGGCGCTGGGCACATCGGTCTCATCGGAGTCGTCCAGATCAGCCGCATCTTCCACATGCACCGGAAAGTACGGTCTGTCCCCCAGATGCCGCCCACCACGCACCATGGCCAAGTTCACACAGGCACGGCCACCCTGCACTTTCACGGCCAGAATATCCACATCCCGATCCGACACGTTGTCGACCGACTGCTGGTGCAGCACGTTTGACAACGCTGCCACCTGGTTACGCAACTCGGCCGCCTGTTCAAACTCCAGCTTGTCGGCATGAGCCATCATGCGTGTTTCCAGCTCGGTCATGACCTCACGCGCATCACCGTTCAAAAACCGCTCGGCATCGGCCTGAGCCTGCGCGTAGGCAGCCGCAGCGATATGCCCTACGCAAGGCCCGGAACAGCGCTTGATCTGGTACAGCAAACAGGGGCGCGTGCGGTTGGCAAACACCGAGTCTTCACAAGTGCGCAGTCGAAAGACTTTTTGCATCAGCAAAATCGCCTCCTTGACAGCCCAGGCACTTGGATACGGGCCAAAATAATGGTGCTTTTTCTCCACCGCACCCCGGTAGTAGGACACGCGGGGAAACCAGTCCGGATTTGCTTTCAAATTGACAATTTGTGAGCTTTTTTGACCTGTAGCGCTTATAGATAAAGCGCAAGAAGCTCTTTCTTTTATAGCATCCGACAAGGGCGCTGGCGCACTGATTTTTAAATACGGATAACTCTTGTCGTCCCGAAACAGGATGTTGTACTTCGGATTCAGCGTTTTGATCAGGTTGTTTTCCAGCAGCAGCGCCTCGGCCTCCGAGCGCACCACCGTGGTCTCGAGCCGGGCAATTTTGCTCACCATGTGCCCGATGCGCGTGCCGCCATGGTTTTTTGTGAAATAGCTCGACACCCGTTTTTTCAAATTGATGGCTTTGCCCACATAGAGCACATTGCGCTGAGCATCAAAGTAGCGGTACACCCCAGGCAAGGCAGGCAAACTGGCCACATCACTGAGCACCTGCTCAGAGTGCGTTTTTTCCGGCTTTTGCGCAGCTTGGGGGATCGGGTGAGCGGTTGGATCAGGTTCAGACATAGGGGCGTATTGTGGACAATCCGGCCATGTATTCAGAAACACCACTTTTGCGCTGGGACATTTTTTGCCGGGTGATTGACAACTTTGGCGACATTGGTGTGTGCTGGCGACTGGCCTGCCAACTGGCGCAACGCGGCCAAAGTGTTCGTTTGTGGGTGGATGACCCCTCTGCGTTGGGCTGGATGGCGCCCGAGGGAGCTTCTGGAGTCGAAGTCAAGCGTTGGACGAGCCCGCTGGACATGACCAACATCACCCCAGGCGATGTCATGGTGGAAGCCTTTGGTTGCGAGATTAATCCTGAATTCATAGCTGCTTATGCATACCATATAAGCGTTAAAGGCCAAAAATGCAGATGGATCAACCTGGAATACCTGAGCGCCGAAAAGTTTGTGCTGCGCAGCCACGGTCTGCCTTCCCCGGTCATGAGTGGGCCCGGCAAGGGCTTGATCAAACATTTTTTCTATCCCGGTTTTACCGCCGGTACGGGTGGCCTGCTGCGCGAAACCAACCTGCTCGAACGCCAAGCGAATTTTGACCGTACAGCCTGGCTGGAGCAACAAGGGTTGAATTGGCAAGGCGAACGCCTGGTCTCCCTGTTTTGTTACGAACCTGCCGGTTTGGGCGATTTGCTGGAGGCTTTGGCCCAGGACTCACCACCGACCTGCTTGCTGGTGACCCCTGGACGCGCCAAAACCGCACTGGATGCCAAACTTTCAGATGAAAAAAGGCTGAAGTGCTTATGGAATAAGCGTAATAAGCTCTCATTTTTATATCTACCCACACTCTCCCAAAACGACTTTGACCATTTGTTATGGGCCTGTGATGTGAATTTGGTGCGTGGTGAAGATTCGCTGGTGCGGGCCTTATGGGCTGGCAAGCCGCTGGTGTGGCACATCTACCCCCAGGATGATGATGCCCATGTGGCGAAACTCAGCGCTTTTTTGGACTGGCTCCAGGCACCAGCTTCTCTGTGCAACTTTCACATGCATTGGAATGGCATTCCCCCAGCCGAAGCTGTGCACAGCAGGCCCGATTTTTTGCCCCAGGAATGGCAAATGTGCGCGGCACAAGCCCTGAAACGCTTGCTGGCCCAAGATGACTTGGTGACCCAGTTGATCCGGTTCATCGCAAAAAACCATTAAAATACTGGGCTTTACGGCGCAGGCTTGAGTTCACTGAAGTCCTGGCCGCCCTCGCCGCCTGATGCGCGGCCTATTCTCTGCACTCTCTCTTATGAAAATCGCTCAAGAAATCCGCGCCGGCAACGTGATCATGCATGGCAAAGACCCGATGGTCGTCCTGAAAACAGAATATGCCCGCGGCGGTCGCGGTGCCGCTACCGTGCGTATGAAGCTCAAAAGCCTGATCGCCAACTTCGGCACCGAAGTTGTTTTCAAGGCTGATGACAAGATTGACAATGTGATCCTGGACAAGAAGGATTGCACCTACTCCTACTTTGCCGATCCCATGTACATCTGCATGGACGAGGAATACAACCAGTACGAAGTCGAAGCCGAAAACATGGGCGACTCGCTCAACTACCTGGAAGACGGCATGCCACTCGAAGTGGTGTTTTATGACGGCAAAGCCATTTCTGTCGAGTTGCCCACCAACGTGGTACGCGAAATCACCTGGACGGAGCCCGCTGTCAAAGGCGACACTTCTGGCAAAGTTTTGAAACCCGCCAAAATCGCCACCGGTTTTGAGATCGGTGTGCCAATTTTTGTGGCCCAAGGCGACAAGGTTGAAATTGACACACGCACGGGCGAATACCGCAAGCGCGTCTGATTCCCCCATCGGGCCAATCGGCCCGATAGCGCCCAAGGCTTCCTGGTGAAGCCTTTTTTTTCGCCACAAGGAACGTCATGGATTACACAAAATCGCTCCCCCACCTGCTGACCGAACAACACATGGCCGATGTTTGGGCCGATGTGCTGAAATACCCAGCCAACGACACCGTGTTGCACCCCAATGCGCATCGCCTGGCTTTTGCCGACCCTGAATTTTTGCTGCGCCGCGAAACCCGCGGCATGCGCATGCAACTGGAAATGCTCAAGCCCGATCTGGGGCAATCCGCACAAGGTATTCACCACACCGTAGTGGTGTTTGGCAGTGCACGTTTTCTCTCCCCTGAAAAAGCCCAGGCCCAGCTGCAAGAAGCCGAACAAAGCGATGACACGCGAGCCATCGCCCTGGCACAACGCCAAGTGCGAAATGCCCAGCACTACGACCAGGCACGCCTGTTTGCCAAATTGGTGGCTCAGCACAGCGCCCAACAACCCCCGAAGCACCAACTTTTCATTTGTACCGGCGGCGGCCCAGGCATCATGGAAGCAGCCAACCGTGGCGCGCACGAGGTGGGCGCACCGACTGTCGGCCTGAACATTGCCCTGCCGCATGAGCAATGCGCCAACCCTTACGTCACGCCCAGCTTAAGTTACAAGTTTCATTACTTTGCGCTGCGCAAAATGCATTTCATGATCCGCGCCAAAGCCCTGGTCGCATTTCCTGGCGGGTTTGGTACGCTGGATGAACTATTTGAAGTGATCACCCTGGTGCAAACCAAAAAAGCCCAACCGGTTCCGATTGTGCTGTTTGGCAGCGACTACTGGAAACGCCTGGTCAACCTGGATGTCTTGGTCGAAGAAGGTGTCATTTCACCGGAAGACCTTGAGCTGATGCACTACGTCGATAGCCCAGAAGATGCTTGGGCTGTGATCAAACGCTTTTACAACTTGTGAGCTACTAAAACAGGAGGGCGCAAATGCCAGGCACAGCGCGAGCCTGCCGCCACACCTGCACCCACCACCCAAAAAACCAGCGACACACCAATTACCGCCCCTGCTGAACCAAACAGCATGGGCATCAATACGCTGGAGGCATTGATGGCCATCATACGAAAACCAAGCGCTTCCCCATGACGCGCCTCAGGCGTGATCTGATGCAATGTGCTCATGATCATCGGCTGAACAGAACCCAAGGCGAATCCCAACAAAACCGAGCAGGCTCCCATCATCAATGCTGACGGCATCAAAGGATACACACCAAACAACACCGCAGTACACAACATGGCGATGGTCACCACCACCCATTCGTGCACATGTGCGGCAAGCAAAGGCAAGGCAACCCGGACCGTTGTGGCGGCCAGGGCAAAGCCGCCCAAAATTGCACCAATGGCCGAAGCACTCAAACCACGCTCATGCCCAAGCACCGGAACCACCAAGGTGTGCACATCCCAACATGAGGACAATAACCAATTGACCAACATCAATCGGCGCATCATGGGCTGGCGCAACAAATCCCAGGAGCTCGCCTTATGGGTTCCCGATGGCATCACCACTGGCGGTAATTCAACTGTGCGACGCACCCATAACCAAGTCATCAATGGTAGAAATGCCAATGCAAAATAGGCTACCCGGAAACCACCTGCATCAATCAGCAAACCAGCCGACAGCGGCCCAACAAAATTCGACAAAGCTGGTCCAATCGATAGCCAACTGAACATGCGTTTGAGCTCGCTTGTACTTTGTGCGGATCGACCTACATGGCGTTGAAGACTGATTGCAGCTACCCCGGTGGATCCACCAGTCAGCAAAGCACTCATACACAACACCGGAAATATCGGCCAGACCACAGCCAAACCAGTACCAAAACTGGCCGACAAAACGCACAGGCCAATGGGGCGCTTGAAGCCATGCCGATCTACATACCGCCCTGCGGGCAAAGCCAAAAATACCTGGGTCAAAGCAAACAAAGACAGCAACACGCCAACGGCCCATGCGCTATAACCCTCACGCAATGCCATCAATGGGGCCGCCATGCGCACCCCCGCCATACAGGCATGCAGACAGATGTGACCGGCGATCAAACGAGCCAGCGCTGTCGAACTCAGTGGGGTCACTGCGGTCATGTCAGCCAGCTATACATTCACTGCAACGCATTCAAGGGAGTCAGGGCTTTGCCATGCAGCAAGAAGCCAATCAGATTGGCGGCCGCCAACTGAGCCATGGCCCGACGGGTGCGCAGGGTGGCACTGGCAATGTGCGGTGTCAGCACCACGTTGGGCAGTGTCAACAAATCGGGATGTACACGTGGCTCGCCTTCAAACACATCCAAACCCGCAGCAGCCAAAGCACCGGCCTTTAACGCAGCTGCCAGGGCGACATCATCCACAATCCCGCCTCTGGCAATATTCACCAAAGTCGCGGTAGGCTTCATTTGTGCCAACTCAGCTACACCAATTGCATGATGTGATTCAGTTGAATAGGGCAAGACCAGAATCAGATGATCCGCCTGCTGTAACAAATCCTGTTTGCTCACAAAACTGGCAGCACACACGCCTTCGGTTACAGCATCCAAGCGAGAACGGTTGTGGTAAATAACACGCATGCCAAAACCATGTGCGCCCCGCTTAGCTATGGCTTGGCCGATACGTCCCATCCCCAAAATACCCAAGGTCGTACCGTGCACCTCGGCCCCGGCCAACATGTCATAGCGCCACCGATTCCAGAGGCCTGCACGTAAAAAATGCTCCCCTTCAGTCATGCGCCGGGCTGCAGCCAGAATCAGTGCAAAGCCAAAATCAGCGGTCGTCTCGGTCAACACATCAGGCGTATTGGTGGCAACGACTCTGGCAGTTGTCATGGCCGCCACATCAAAATTGTTATACCCCACCGCCATGTTGGCGCAGATTTTCAGATCTGGGCAGGCTGCCAGCAACGCTGCATCAATGCGCTCGCTACCTGTCGTCAAAATACCAGCAACTCCTTTTGCAGCAAACGCCAACTGCTCTGGATTCCATAACACGTCCGCTTGATTGCTGGTTACCTCAAAATGTTGTTGCAACGTCTGCAACACCTCGGGAAAAATGGCACGTGCCACTAAGACAGCAGGTTTATTGATCCGGCCCGATGAAGTTTTAAGCTGCATATTTGACGTGCCGATCCTGAAAGTAGCCAATGACCCGCTCGGGCGTCTGCTCCAGCATCGTCATATGTTCTGATGCTGCCTGGCGTAATTTGGCTTTGGTGCGCACCGGCACACGCTTGCTCATCTCCTGCTTCAGGTCCGCATTGAGTCGCTCCTCAGGATTGAGCTGTGGGCTGTAGCTGAGCAGGTAAAACAGTTCAATCTGCTCTTTTCTCTCGGCTACCCAGGCCTTGACAACCTTGCTGTGATGAACCCGCAAGTTGTCCAGAATCAGGAACACCTTTTTGCCTGCATCCTTGATTAGGGCTTGCAGGAATTCACAGAATTTGTCAGCGTCAAATGATTCCTCAATGATCATCCAGCGGGTCTTGCCTTGATTGGTGACGGTGGCGATCATGGAGAGCTTTTGGCGGGTGCTGCCAACAGTCAAAGCCACAGGTGTTTTGCCTGCGGGTGCGAAGCTTCTGCCACGCGCATCGGTGTTAGTCAGGGCGGTCTCGTCACCCCAGTGGATCTCTGCACCCTCACGTTTGGCGCGCTGCTCAATGCCGGGGTATTCACCCTGCAGCCAAGCCTGCACCGCCTGCGGGTTTTGCTCGTAGGCACGTTTGATGGGCTTTTGCGGTGTGAAGCCCCAGCGCGCCAAGTATTTGCCTATGCTACGCACGGGCAGTTTGATGCCGTATTCCTGCTCAATGAGTTGACCTACGGCTGCGCGGCTCCACAGGAAGAAGTCCATCTTGAGTTGTTCAGGACGCTTGTCGATGATGATGCGCTGGATGGTCTCTTCCTGCACAGCACTGAGGGCTCGACCGTCTCCTTTGGGACGACCACGTCGGGCTGGGCGTATGGCTGCCCAGCCGCCTTCTTCGAATAGGTCAATGGTGGCGCGTACCGTCGGGTAGGTCAGTCCGCTCAGTTCAACGATCTTGATGGCCTTTTTGTGCAATCGCACGACTTGTTTGCGCCGCTCGTGGAGTTGCTCCAGGGTTTGATTTCTTGCACTTTCTTTTTCCATGCGCGTCTGACTACGAAATTCATGGAAAGTTCAAACTTATTTGGGCCGGATCAATAAGCATGTGGACTCCAGGGAATCAAGCAAATACTTGACTATTCGAGAGAAATGTCAGCAAGATGAAAGTGACCCCTGCTCAACTTGCGACTTGATTACAGATACCTTGCAAAATCAAAAAAGCCACCCGAAGGTGGCTTTTGCGAATCAACTAAACGTTGATTACTTGGAAGCAGCGGCTTCAGGAGCAGCAGCAGGAGCAGCTTCAGAAGCAGCTGGTGCAGCAGCAGGAGCTGGTGCAGCTTCAGGTGCTGGTGCTGCAACAGGTGCTGGTGCTGGTGCAGGAGCAGCTTCTTCTTTTTTGCCACAAGCAGACAAAGCGGCAGCAGCGGCGATTACAGCGATCAAAACGAGCGATTTATTCATTTGAAATACCAGTTAAAAAATTGACAATTTCCGGAAATTGATTTGTGGCTACCCACAAAGACTAAGCAGATAACTCTGCAGCTATATGCTCAGCCTTCAATTGTAGTGTAAACCCTTAGGCTTTGCACACCGTATTGCAGGGGTGTCAGATTCTCCCAACGATACGTATCAATCCAGTAGCGCTGCGTACACCATATTGCGAAATAACATCCGGTAAAACTCGCGCTGATTGGGGGCTTGCAGCATCAACATACCAAACAGATCCAGAGCGGGGTCAACAAAAAAAGTAGTTCCGGCCAGCCCACCCCAAAAATAAGTTCCAACGGACCCCGGCACGGTGGCCACACCCAAATGTTTGCGCACGGCAAAGCCTAAGCCAAAGCCGTGCCCAGCAGGTAATAACGCACGCGAACCAGCGCTAAACACTGTTAATTCACCCAAATGATCGCTGGTCATGAAATCAACCGTCCGTGCCCCCAGAAGACGCACACCATCCAACTCACCACGATTGAGCATGAACTGCAAAAACCGGGCGTAATCCATCGCAGTAGAAGTCAAGCCACCGCCGCCTGAGGCCAAAGCAGTCTGGGTACGCACATCAATGACTTTCATTTGAATGCCACCATCAGGATCGCGCGCAAAAGGCTCAGCTATAAGTTCATGATGCTGCTCGGCCACATGAAAAGCGGTGTGCTGCATGCCCAAAGGCGCAAAAATGCGCTCATACAGGAAGGTTTCTAGACTCTGTCCGGAAATCACCTCAATGACTCGCCCCAGCACATCCGTGGCGCGGCTGTATTCAAAGGCGCTGCCCGGCTCAAAAACCAATGGCAACCCCGCTAATTGCTGAGAAAAGTCAGCCAAACTACGCTCACGTGACCCCATTCGCAACTGAGTGTACTGACGCTGAACCGGAGTTGAACCCAGGAATTCATACGTCATGCCGGCAGTATGACGCAACAGATCATGCAACGTCGCCGCCTTGGCCACCCCTTGCAATTGCACCTTGCCATCCACCCATGTAGCCACTTGCTGCACACCAAATTCAGGCAAATAACGTGACACTGGGTCAGCCAACAGCAACTTGCCCTCTTCCATCAGCATCATGGCCGCCACCGACACAATAGGTTTGGTCATGGAATAGATGCGAAAACGGGCATCACGTGTCATGATGGTGCCAGTAGCAGGATTAAGCAACCCGACACTGTCAAACAAGGCCAATTGCCCGTGCCGGGCCACCACAGCAACCGCACCAGGTAAGCGTTTTTTATCTACCTCACTTTGCAGCACGTCCATCAGTCGCTGTGTGCGCCGTGGACAAAGCCCCACTTTTTCCGGATTTACCAGTTTCAAAGTCATATTAAATTGATAGCTCTTTGCGCTTATGTTTATTGATCTAGAGTCCTGAAATATCGGGTATTTTTATTTCAGATCATCATGATTATGATGGCACCTAAGGAACTCAGACTTGCGGCCGCTCATGCGCGTAATCTGGCAGACATGCACCACAATGGCGACAAAAATGAGCATCTGGCATATGGCCTTCGGCCAGACACTCCTGACAGGTACGGGTCGTGGCGGGCGCATGGCGGGCGTAGCTCATTTCGGCGGTCACTATGCCAGTCGGAACGGCCAGCGTCCCCCAACCCAGCAACATCATGACCGACGCAATCAGTCGACCCAAATCGGTCTTGGCAGTAATGTCACCAAAACCCACGGTGGTCATGGTGGTGATGGCCCAGTAAACCGCAGTCGGTATGCTGGTAAAGCCGTTTTCTGGCCCTTCCACCACATACATAAGTGTGCCCATCACCAGAACAATCATCAGCACTGCTGCCAAAAGAACCATGATCTTACGCACACTGGCTCGCAAAGCCAGCCCGAGGGCTTGGTACTCTGACACATAAGCGGTCAGCTTGAAAACCCGGAATACGCGTAGTAATCGCAAGATGCGCACATCAATCAACACACCAACTTCTGGCACCAATAATGCCAGGTAAGTCGGCAACAAAGCCAGCAAATCTATGACCCCATAAAAACTCACCGCATAACGAAATGGGTAACGCACGCACAGCAATCGGGCCAGGTACTCCACAGTGAACAAGAAGGTAAATAGCCATTCAGCCAGTATGAGCCCCTGGTGATAACGGACATTGATGTCACGCACACTGTCAAGCATCACCACCGTCACACTACTCAAAATGATGGCGATCAATGCCTGATCAAATCTCCTGCCGGCACGGGTATCGGCCTCAAAAATAATAGCGTAAAGCTGCGTGCGCCAGCCTGCAAGTGGCTTTCCAAGGGCACTTTTCACATTAGACATAGGCAATCTCATTTGTAACAAATTCAACAAACATGGCACGATAACTGCTTGTAGTTTCAACGCAAGTGGAGCGAATGAAGTTATGTGCAAATTGCATATAGTGCAAGCGTAAACCCGTAGGATAGGCACTCTCACGCACTGTTACAGTGCCAGTCTTGTTGATTTTGCAGTTTGTTCCATCAACATTTTTATTTTTCATCTACTGGAGTCAAAAGCATGCGTATAAACAAAGTGAAAACACTGGCAGTCATTGCAGCCACATTTGGCACCTTTGCGGCATTACCCGCCCATGCAGGCAAAACGCTTGATGGCATCAAAGCCCGTGGGCAAGTTGTGTGCGGAGTCAATACGGGTTTGGCTGGTTTTGGTGCAGCTGACTCTGCTGGCAAGTGGACAGGCTTGGATGTGGACATCTGTCGTGCCATTGCTGCGACCACCTTGGGTGATGCTGAAAAAGTGAAATATGTCCCCCTGAATGCGCAACAACGCTTTACGGCTTTGCAGTCTGGCGAAATTGACGTACTCTCGCGCAACACCACTTTTACCCTGACACGTGATGCGTCGCTGGGGTTGAACGATACAGCCGTCACTTACTACGACGGCCAAGGCTTTATGGTGCCTGTCAAGAGCAAAATCAAAAGCGCCAAACAACTCAAAGGGCAAACGGTCTGTGTGCAATCTGGTACCACCACCGAAAAAAACCTGACCGATTACTCCAAAGCTGCAGGCCTGAACATCAAACCTGTTGTGTTTGAAAAGTTGGAAGCTGCTGAAAACGCCTATTTCACTGGCCGTTGCATCGCCTACACCACTGATGCCTCTGGCTTGGCATCTACCCGTAACAAGGTTGCCAAAGACCCCGCAGAACACATCATCCTGCCAGAGCTGATCTCGAAAGAGCCCCTTGGCCCCATGGTTCGCCGCGGTGATGACGAGTGGTTTGCGATTGTCAAGTGGACCATTTATGGCCTGCTCGAAGCTGAAGAATACGGCATTACCCAAACCAATGTAGACGCTCTGAAGGCCACCAGCAAAGATCCCGTGGTGCAACGCATCTTGGGCACCTCTGAAGACACCGGTAAGCTGTTGGGCCTGAGCAAAGACTGGATGGCCAATGCCGTCAAGGCCACTGGCAATTACGGTGAAATTTTTGAGCGCAATGTTGGCCCCAAATCACCTCTGGGTCTGCCCCGTGGTGTCAACAACCTGTGGAATAAAGGCGGCCTGATGTACGCCTACCCTGTTCGTTAATCCTCGCACCGAGCGCCAAGCGCCGCCTGATGTCGTCACAAGCGATTCAAGCGGCGCTTCTTTTTATGCGTCTAACCAGATGCAAGCAGTGTGTTTTCTTCAGCTGCCTTATGGCACCCAAGCACAATGAACCCACAAACTCCTCCCAAAAAAAATAGCTGGTCCTGGCGCAGTCAGGCCTTCCGAGGCATCGTTTATCAGCTGATTGCTGCAGTTGCCATTGCTGCCATCACATGGTTCCTGATTCATAACACGCTCGTCAACATGCAAGCGCGTGGTATCAAAAGTGGCTTTGATTTTTTATCACAAGCCGCCGGTTTTGACATTGGAGAAAGTCTTTACCCTTTTGACTCGGCCCAACCCTATTGGGAGGCCTTTCTGATTGGTGTGACCAACACCTTGCGCGTGGCCGTGCTGGGCATCATTTTGGCCACATTGCTGGGCACCATATTAGGGGTAGGCCGTTTCTCACGCAACGCGTTGGTGCGTGGACTGTGTCTGTCTTACGTTGAATTCTTTCGCAACATCCCGGTACTGCTGCAACTGCTGATGTGGTATGTGATCTTGACCGAGGTCTTACCAGCATCCTCCGAGGCCTGGACTCTGGGCCCATTTTTCCTCAGTAAAGGCGGCTTGAATTTTCCCATCCCGGTCTGGAGTACCGGCCAACTTTGGGCTGCCTATGGCCTGCTGCCAGGCGTGCTGTTCGGCTGGGCTTACCGACGCAGGGCCGTTCGCAAATTTGAAACCACCGGCAAGCCAGGTAGCATGGTTTTGATGCCTTTGGTCATCATGCTGTTTGCCAGCCTGGCAGGTTGGGCACTCGGTGGCGCACCCACGGAATTCAACCGTCCCATCAAAGGTGACTTTGCCATTGAAAACGGCGGTGCACTCACCCCTGAATTCCTGGCCGTATTAATGGGACTGACGCTCTACACCGCATCCTTCATTGCTGAAGTGGTGCGCGGTGGCATTTCGTCTGTTGCACGTGGTCAGGGTGAGGCCGCCTCCGCACTAGGCCTGAACCGAAACCAGGAAATGCGGCTTGTGATGCTGCCACAAGCATTACGCGTGATCATTCCGCCGCTGACCAACCAATACCTGAACCTGACCAAAAACTCATCATTAGCCGTGGCCATCGGTTACCCGGATGTGGTCTCCATTGCCAACACCGCACTGAACCAGACTGGCCGCGCTGTGGAATGTATCTCTTTGGTGATGCTGGTTTACCTGGCCACCTCACTGGGCACTTCCTTGCTAATGAACTGGTACAACAACCGTGCGGCCATCAAAGAACGTTGAAAGCAGCCACATCATGAACTCAACCACTTTTCGCCCCATTCCACCACGTCCGGCCCCAATCAACACCGAAGGCCCGGTGGCCTGGGTCAGATCGAACTTGCTGGCCGACTGGAAAACCTCACTCGCCACCGTTGCCATCTGCGCGGTGCTGCTCTGGCTGCTACCCCAAATTCTCAACTGGGCGATTATCAAAGCTGTCTGGGCCAATAACTATGAAGCTTGCCGGGCTGAGGGTGCCGGTGCTTGCTGGGGTGTGATCAACGAAAAATACCGCATCATCATCTTTGGCCGTTACCCATTTGAAGAACACTGGCGCCCCCTGGTAGCAACCACGTTGCTGATTGGGTTGCTGGTGGCCAGCTGCATGCGTATGTTCTGGAAAGCCTGGTTACCACTGCTGTGGGTCGTGGTGATGGGCATTTTCTTCACGGTGATGTATGGCAACACCTTGGGCCTGAGCAAAGTCGAAACTGACCGCTGGGGTGGCCTGCCATTGACCATCTTGCTGGCATCCATCTCCCTGGTGGCATCTTTCCCGATCGCGCTGCTGGTGGCACTGGGACGGCGTTCCAACCTGCCAGCCATTCGCAGCTTTTGCACTATTTATGTGGAGCTCATCCGTGGCGTGCCGTTGATCTCGGTACTGTTCATGGCATCATTCATGTTCCCACTGTTCATGCCACCCAATGTCAAGATTGACGTACTGGTGCGGGTACTGGTCGGCATCACCCTGTTTTCTGCAGCCTACATGGCTGAAGTAATTCGCGGCGGCTTGCAGGCTATTCCCAAGGGCCAAGTGGAGGCAGCGGCCACTTTGGGCCTGTCTTACTGGCAAACCCAGCGCAAGATTGTGCTGCCACAAGCCTTGGCCATGGTAGTGCCGGGCATCATGAACAACTTCATCTCCACCTTCAAGGACACCTCACTGGTCACCATTGTGAGCTTGTACGAGTTGACCGGTGCCATGAGTCTGGCACTCAACTCTGACTCCAACTGGCGCCCCTTCACCATTGAAGGCTACATCTTCATCGCCCTGATTTACTTTGTATTCTGTTTCTCGATGTCGCGCTACAGCCACTGGGTTGAGAAACAAGTTAATAAAAACAAGCTGCGCTGAACCCGATTTAACACTCATCAAAACCCTGTCGGGCAGAGCCCATGAGTGGCGCAGCCCAAGCTGAATAGGAAACACCATGTCAGATACAAAAATCATCCCGCCAATCATCACCTTCGACAAAGTCAACAAATGGTATGGCAACAGCTTTCACGTGTTACGCGACATCGACCTGAGCGTGGCCAAGGGCGAACGCATCGTCATTTGCGGGCCGTCAGGCTCAGGTAAATCCACCTTGATCCGCTGCATCAATCGGCTTGAAGAACACCAGCAAGGCCACCTGATCGTCGACGGTGTTGAGCTGACCGACGATGTCAAGGCCATCGATCAGGTGCGCAAAGAAGTCGGTATGGTGTTCCAACAGTTCAACCTGTTCCCGCACCTTACCGTGCTGGAGAACCTGACACTCTCCCCGATGTGGGTCGGAAAAATGCCCAAGAAAGAAGCTGAAGAAAAGGCTATGCATCAGCTGAAACGGGTACGTATTGCAGAGCAAGCCAACAAATACCCACTGCAACTTTCGGGCGGACAGCAACAGCGTGTGGCGATTGCCCGCGCCCTGTGTTTAAAGCCCAAGATCATGCTGTTTGACGAACCAACCAGCGCCCTGGACCCTGAAATGATCAAGGAAGTGCTGGATGTGATGATCGCGATGGCTGACGAAGGCATCACCATGCTGTGTGTCACCCACGAGATGGGCTTTGCCAAAGCCGTGGCCGACCGCGTGATCTTTATGGACCAAGGTCAGATTGTTGAGCAGAACAACCCACACGACTTTTTCAACAATCCTCAAAACGAGCGCAGCAAAGACTTCTTGTCAAAAATTTTGGGGCATTAATCTCACGTGAAAAACTCCAAGTAGCTATACAAAAAATAGCTACTTAGGCAGTCCAATCAACCTCTAGAGGCATTTCTACCATTTATTTTGCGTACTCGCCCAAGCCCAGGCTTCATCGGAGAGGGTCAACACACGGCCCGCTCCACCCCAACGTGACACGGGGGCCGCGGGTGCGTCAAGCTGTTGCTGCTCAACCCGCTCAAGGATTTGCAAATAGTCAGCCCAAGGGCCTGTATGCTCCAGCAAGACTTGCCGCGCCTGCTCAGGCAGGTTCAACATGGTGACCACATCCTTCGGATTGATTTTCAGCATCACGCTAAGCATGGAAGCCAGTCCCAGCGTAAAAAACTGACCCGGTGTGTCTTCATGGCATTCAAGTGCCAGCAACTCCAACAAACGCGCACGCCACAGGGTAATTTCCTGCAAAGCAGAAGATGCCTTGTGATACCCCGCAAACTGCACCAGCAGTATGGACAACCAGCGGTACAGCTCATTGCGGCCCAACAACATGACGGCATGCTCAATGTCGGCATCTGCTTTGAGTTGGGCGTAACTTGCACTGTGGATGCGTTTGAGCAAGCGTAGTGACAAACCCACGTCACCCTTGATGCTACTCACAATGGTTGCTGTCTCAGTCCCGGTCACCAACTGATTTAATAACATGGCCACACGATGCATTTCTGGTGGCACAGGTAAAAACTCGCGCACTTCTTGACCTTGACCACCCGCCATGGGAGCCAACGCTCCACAAGCAAACTGGATACCCTTCTCCAGCGCGGTTTCCAGATCCTCCAGGCAAGCAACATCCGTAACCAGCACGGCAAGCCTCTGCAATGCATGAGGCCAGCTGGAGATACCCCGCAGCAGCTGCCCCATGGGCTGGCGGCCTTGATGCAACAAAACAAAGTCGCGACAAACATCTGGCATCACCGACACATCCCAGCCAAGTTGCACGCCACTGGCACGCAGGGTTTGCAGCGTTTGCAACACTTCAGGCATCTGTCCAGCCAGATCGGACTTACCAACGGCACTATCCAGGCCAATCCAGATACCTGGACACACTTCTACACCGTTCGCATGAACCAGCCAGTTGATTGGCAAGCGGACAAACCCCACTCGTCCAGATAACGCCGTCAAGCGAGCCGACGCCAACACCGCGGCCACCTGAGCCGACCAGCCGCGTTGATCGGCGCGTTGTACCAAACGTTGGAGGACATCACCGTGAATGCAAAACTCAAAACCCGCAATGGCGCCATCAGCGGCGATCAATGGCCGCCGCGGCCCGAGTGTCTGAATCACAACCTCTTCCACGACCTCTGGCAATTTGCCGGACTCCAGGCTATGCGAAAGCTCTGACGGACGATGCACCACCTTCCCCCTTGCGGGCTGCCAAAGCGAATGTCCAAAAATTTTGGACACGAGACGCTGGAAAAAATGAGGCATGACGCTGCCGCCTGCTTGCTTGAATAGTCCTCAGCTACCAGCTACTTTCATACGTTTGATCAGTATCGACCCCACGGATTTGGCTCCATAGTTGTAACTGTCTGCACCCACTGCCACAATTTCTTTGAGCATGGTTTTCATGTTGCCGGCAATGGTGATTTCATGCACCGGGTAAACAATGCGGCCTTTTTCTACCCAGAAGCCACTCGCCCCGCGTGAATAGTCTCCGGTGACATAGTTCACGCCGCTGCCCATCAACTCTGTCACCAACAATCCCGTGCCTAACTTTTCCAGCATGGCATCCAGGTTATCACCGGCACGGGTCAGGCGTGAGGTCAGGGTCAGGTTATGCGAGCCGCCCGCATTACCGGTCGTTTTCATGCCGAGTTTGCGCGCCGAATAACTACCCAAAAAGTAACCCTGCACCTTGCCAGCTTCCACCACACTACGAGCTTGGACACGCACACCTTCGTCATCAAACGGTGAACTGCCCTTGCCACGTTTCACAAACGGGTCTTCCAGAATGTCAATATGCTTGGGCAGCACTTGTTTACCCAGGCTATTCATCAAAAAACTGCTCTTGCGGTACAACGCTCCCCCGCTGATGGCTTGCACAAAGCTGCCAAGCAGGCCCGCGGCCAAAGGAGACTCAAACAGCACCGGGCATTCTGTGGTGGCAATTTTGCGCGCCCTCAAGCGGCTCAAGGCGCGCTCAGCGGCATACCGCCCCACGGCCTCAGGACTAGCCAAGTCAATGGCATCACGTTGCGAGCTGTACCAGGCATCACGCTGCATATCGTCGCCCTTGCCCGCAATAGGCGAGACGGACAAGGAATGCCGCGAACTGGCATAACCACCGCGAAATCCATGCGTATGCGCGCTGAAAAAATGTGACTGCTGGGCCGACACGCCAGCCCCTTCACTGTTGGTAATACGCTTGTCTACCTGCATGGCGGCTGCCTCGGTGGCCAATGCAATTTGGGCAGCTTGTTCGCTGGTGACTTCCCACGGGAAAAACAGCTCAAGATCAGTGCGCTGCTCTTGAGGTTGGGCAATGTCGGCTTCATCAGGCAGTGCGGCAAACGGGTCTTCAGCGGTAAAACGGGCAATGTCAAAGGCGGCTTGCACGGTTTGCTCAATTGCAACCTGGGAAAAATCCGACGTGCTGGCATTGCCCCGACGCTGCCCCACATGCACCGTGATGCCCAGCGATTTGTCACGATTACGCTCCACATTCTCCAGCTCACCCTTGCGCACCGACACACTCAGCCCGCAGCCTTCAGAGGCCTGTGCGGCGGCATCCGTCGCCCCCAGTTTCTTGGCATGCTGCAAGGCACTGTCCACCAAGCCTTCAAAAAAGGCCCGACTGTAGGCAAAACCCCTGTCAGCCTGAGCTGCAGAGGGGGCAGACGGACGACTTGCGGCCCGCACGCGAGAAGATGTGTTGGATTTTTTCATAGCGCGGCTATGATACTTGGCTATGTCAAGAAAACTCAAAAAAGGCTATTTTGTACGCGGTGAGTTCGTGGCCGAAGGCAGCGAACGCGATATTGAGCTCAAAGCCGAGCTCAAGGGCACCGATGAACAAAGCCGCACCGACCTCAAACGTGAAAGCACCGAGC
Organism: Rhodoferax lithotrophicus; assembly: GCF_019973615.1. Classification (GTDB taxonomy): domain Bacteria; phylum Pseudomonadota; class Gammaproteobacteria; order Burkholderiales; family Burkholderiaceae_C; genus Rhodoferax; species Rhodoferax lithotrophicus. The sequence goes on from NZ_AP024238.1 coordinate 3,210,079, forward strand.
TGCAAAAGCTGGGCGCTGATTTACTCACCCTGCGTGCCGACCTGCTGGCAGGCCTTGAACTGTCCGACAAGTTCAAGGATGCCATTGCGGATGCCAAACGCATCACCAACTTTGAGGGCAAACGCCGTCAAATGCAGTTTATTGGCAAACTGATGCGTCAACTGGAACCCCAGGTGGTTGAAGCTGTACGTGCCGCACTGGACGAACAAGCCAACGGCTCCAACGCCGAAAAGCTGGCACTACACCAAGCCGAGGTGTGGCGTGACCGGCTGATTACGGACGAAGCTGCTGCCGCCCAATGGATCAACCTGAACCCCGGCTGCGACACCCAGCAGCTGCGCGCCCTGATCCGCCAGGCCCGCAAGGATGCCAAGCCTGAAAAACCCGGTGCAGCCGTGCGCCATGGCCGCGCCTACCGTGATATTTTTCAACTGGTGCGTGAGGCACTCAGCGACGTACCACAACGCGAACCAGACCCACCCATCTTCAACCCTGCCAAGGAGGCTTCATAACCATGGCTGAGCCCACTGTCAACCCATTTCCACCCATCAAAATTGGCATCGTCTCGGTCAGCGACCGTGCCTCCAGTGGTATCTATGTCGACAAGGGTGTGCCAGCCCTGCAGAACTGGCTGAAACGGGCTGTCAAAAACCCGATGCAATTTGAGCCCCGGCTGATTTCGGATGAGCAAGCCACCATCAGTGCTACCCTGATGGAACTGGTCGAAGCTGGCTGCGCCCTGGTCTTGACCACTGGCGGCACAGGCCCGGCACTGCGCGATGTAACGCCGGAAGCCACGCTGGCTATTGCACACAAGGTCATGCCCGGTTTTGGCGAACAAATGCGGCAGATCAGCTTGAACTTCGTGCCTACAGCCATCCTGTCACGCCAAGTGGCGGTGATTCGCGATCAAACACTCATCATCAATCTGCCTGGTCAACCGAAATCGATTGCTGAAACACTCGAAGGCCTGCGTGATACCGATGGGAAATCTTTAGTGCCTGGTATTTTTGCTGCCGTGCCCTACTGCGTTGATCTGATTGGCGGGCCCTACATTGAAACCCATGAAGCGGTATGCCAAGCCTTCAGACCCAAAACCGCCATCCGCACATTTGGGCAAGAGCCATAGGCTTGCGGCTTACTTTCCGACCAGTTGATTGAGCTTATCCGCCTCAAAATGCTCATGTTTGGCAGCATCCACGGGCACGATAGAGGCCACTTGGCGCGGACAGTTCAGTTGCTCAATAACTTTCCAAAGCATGGCAATCTGGTGCTCCTGACTGGCGGCACTGTCAATCAAGCCACGCATGGCCTGGCTGAGCGGGTCGTCGTTTTGGGTGACACCATAGGCTGAAAAGCCCATTTTGGCGGCCACTTCCTCACGTTTGATGTCTTGATCTGCCTGGATGATGCGAGCGGGATTACCGACTGCGGTCGCCCTTGCTGGCACCGGTTTGGTCACCACCGCGTTGGAACCCACCTTGGCACCATCTCCCACGGTAAAACCACCCAACACCTGGGCCCCGGCCCCAATCACCACGCCACGCCCCAATGTGGGATGCCGCTTGGCCCCCTTATAAAGCGAAGTTCCACCCAACGTGACACCCTGGTAAATGGTGCAGTCGTCGCCAATTTCAGCGGTTTCCCCAACCACCACACCCATGGCATGGTCAAAAAATACCCGCTCACCGATCTTGGCTCCGGGATGAATTTCAATACCGGTCAAGAACCGTGCGATGTGTGAGGTGTAGCGCCCCAGCCATTTGAAGCCATGTGTCCAGAACACATGCGCCAAACGGTGCAGGATCACCGCATGTAAACCGGGGTAACAGGTGAGCACTTCCCAGGTACTGCGCGCCGCCGGGTCGCGCTCCAGGATACATTGAACGTCGGATTTGATTCTTGAAAACATGCTGCAAGTCTAATCTTTGAAGTCAACCCCTGAAGTCGACGGGGATTGCGGTTTGAGCATCATCTTGGCCATGCCGCGCAAAATATGAATCTCTTCCTGGGTCAACTGCGCACGGTTAAACAACTGATTCAAGCGCGGCATCAGTTTTTTGGGTGACTGCGGGTCCAGAAAACCTATTTGGGTGAGTGCCTGCTCCAGATGTGTCAACATACCAGACACCTGCGCAGCATCGGCCAGCACCGGGGCATCTGTGGCGGCCTGCACCGGATAAGCGGCAAGCGCTTCACGCCAGTCATAGGCAATCACCTGCAGCGCGGCACCCAGATTCAGCGAGCCAAATTTGGGGTTGCTGGGAATGCTCAGGCACACATGGCAACGGTACACGTCTTCGTTGCGCATGCCGAAGCGTTCCGAACCAAACAAGAAAGCCACGCCAGTGTTACAAGCATTTTTAGCATCTAGCGCTTGTCCATCTTGCGCTAATAGCTCTGATTTCAATAGCAAATCAAAATGTTGACGGGGCGTGGTGGTGGGTGGGCCAAAGTCACGCGGGGTCATGGCCGTAGCGCACAGGTGGGTCATACCCTCCAGCGCCTCATCCAGCGTGTCCACAATGCGGGCATTTTTCAGCACATCCAGTGCCCCACTGGCGCGCTGGATGGTCTCTTCACGGTTGAGCACATTGGCCCAGCGCGGAGCCACCAGCACCAGGTCGTCAAAACCCATGGTTTTCATGGCACGTGCTGCTGCACCTACATTGCCAGCATGGCTGGTGTTGATCAGGATAAATCGCGTCTGCATGGTCGAGGCCGTTAAAATGGCACTATTGTCGCTGCCTGCATCGCCAGATCAGCCCACCGCTCATCCTCACTTCACAATCTATGACAACTTCAAACTTGCACCCCATGGTCAACGTGGCCGTGAAGGCCGCCCGCGCTGCAGGCACCATCATCAACCGCGCCGCACTGGACGTTGAATCGGTTCGTGTTTCACAAAAACAGGTCAATGATTTTGTGACCGAAGTCGACCACGCCTCAGAGAAAATCATCATTGAAACCCTGCTGGGAGCCTACCCTGGCCACGCCATCTGGGCGGAAGAATCAGGTCGTGAGCACGGTGCGCAAGACTCTGAGTTTGTCTGGATCATTGACCCGCTGGATGGCACCACCAACTTCATTCACGGTCTGCCTGTTTACTGCGTGAGTATTGCGCTGGCCGTCAAAGGCAAAATTGAACAAGCCGTCATCTACGACCCCACCCGCAATGACTTGTTCACCGCCACCAAAGGGCGCGGTGCTTACCTGAATAACCGCCGCATTCGGGTGGCCAAACGCACCCGCCTGCAAGAGTGCCTGATCTCCACGGGTTTTCCATACCGCCAGGAAGACGATATCAACACCTACCTGCGCCTGATGGGTGACATGATGGCGCGCACTGCCGGGCTGCGCCGCCCAGGGGCTGCGGCACTGGATCTGGCCTATGTGGCCGCCGGGTTTACCGACGGCTTTTTTGAGTTGGGCTTGCAACCCTGGGATGTGGCCGCAGGCTCGCTGCTGATCACCGAAGCTGGTGGTTTGGTGGGCAACTTCTCGGGCGATGCCAACTTTTTGGAGCAAAAAGAATGTATGGCCGCCAACCCGCGCATCTATGGCCAAATGGTGGCTTTGCTGGGCAAATACAGCAAGTTTGCTGACGCGGGGGACAAGGCTGCGGTACGTGCTGCGGTGGCTGAAATGGCCAAAGCAAGCCCCGCGGTTGAAGCAGTCGAAGAGTCAACACCCGCAAACCCGGCTTCTGACGCACCGTTTTAAGAGGTCAGGCTTCAAACTGCGGCTGCAACTGCCTGATCCGGCGCATGGCCATGGCAGCAGCAGCGGTGCGGGTTTCCACACCCAGTTTGACAAACACCCGCTCCAGGTGTTTTTTGACGGTCATCGGGCTGCTGCCCAAAATGTCACCAATGTCCCGGTTGATCTTGCCCTTGACAACCCAGTAAAGCACCTCGGCCTCTTTGGGCGTGAGTTTGAAGCTCAGGGCGATGGCTTCAATCACGCTGTCTTCACTCACCTCCTGCATGATGATCAACCAGTCCCCGCCACCTTCACTGTCGCCAATTTGCTGATGCAAGCGAAAAGTCAGGCGATGGGAGCCGTGTTCAATACTCAGGCGCGGCGGTTCGTTCAGCATGTCCTGGCTGTCCACATGGCGGCGCAGCCAGGCCAGCACCGGCAACGGTGTGGTGGGCGCATCGGTGCCGTAGTAGCGCAACAGCCACGCACGCGCCAGCGGGGTCTGCCACATCAGACGGCCATCCGACACACGTACGGTGATGCTGGCATAGCCAAAGGCATCCAGGGCGCTACGGGCCTGACGTTTTTCCCGTGCCCCCTGCAGATGGACTTGCATGCGGGCCAGCACCTCCTTGGGTTTGATTGGTTTGGTGACATAGTCCACGCCCCCCGCCTCCAGAGCGGCCACCAAATGTTCTGTTTCGGTCAGACCGGTCATGAACACAATCGGAATGTGCGCCGTTTGAGGCATGGCCTTGAGCTGGCGCGCCACTTCAAAACCGTCCATACCGGGCATCATGGCATCCAGCAGCACAATGTCCGGCAGGGCTTGGGCAGCACGCTGCAAGGCCGCCACACCACTGAGCGCCACCAGCACGGTGTAGCCAGATTCATCCAGCGCGTCATGCAGCACGGCCAGGTTATCAGGCACGTCGTCCACGATCAGCACCACATCACTGTTGGCGCGGTCAAGGGTGTTGTGTGCAAAGAGTTGGGGCATGTTGTTTTAGGTGGCTGTCACGAGCCCTGAACCGGTGAGTGGAGGTGTTGGGTGAGCTGCTGGCTCATGGTTTCAAACTGAAATTGCCGTGCCAGCTCACGCATGTGTGCAACAAAGTCGTTATAGGCCGGTTGTGCGGCATCCAGTCTGTCGAGCTGGTTCAGAATACCCCGGTAGAAACCCAGGTTCACCAGATCCAGCAATCCTTGCAATTGCTGCGGCTCTGGATACACCATCGCCTGGGTCACCGCAGGTGGTTGAGGCACCACGGGTGATGAAGTTTCCAGCCAATTCAGATTCAAGCGCCGCTCCAGCCAATCCAGCAGATCGGCGTGGCGCACTGGCTTGAGGATGAAATCCTCGGATGGCACACCCAGATCGTTGTCCAACCCACGGTCAAATGCGTTGGCGGACACGATGGCGATGTGGGGCATCACGTGTGGACTGTCTTTAAGCAACTCTCTCAAGCGGCGAATGGTTTCCCAGCCGTCAATACCCGGCATGGCCAAGTCCATCAGAATCACCTCAGGCAAGTAGCCTGCCGCCAGCAAGTCCAGACAGTCGTGGCCGCTGGCGGCAGTACGCACCTCAAATCCAAGAGGGTGCAACACCTGCAAGAGCAAGTCGCGGTCAGCAAGCTCGTTGTCTACCACCAGGATACGCTTGCGTGGCCCGGTATAGCCCAGACGCGGGCGGCGCACAGACAGACGATGGGCATGTTGGGATACCGGGTCGCACACACCGGTGGATGAATCCAGACGCACCTCCGGCAAAAACAGTTTGACCCTGAACACCGAACCCATGCCGGGGGAACTGGTGAGCGACATCTCGCCGCCCATCAAATCCGTCAGCATCTTGGCAATAGTCAACCCCAGACCGGCCCCTGGCGTGTTGGAACCCGCACTCTGGGCCCGTGCAAAAGGCTCAAAAATGCGATCAATTTCCGCCTCCGGTAAACCCGGCCCGGTGTCCTCGATCTCGATAAAAGCCATTTCCCGTGCATAACGTGCCCGCAGAATCACGTGGCCCTGCTGGGTGAACTTGAGGGCATTGCCCAGCAGGTTGATCACAATCTGGCGCACCCGTTTTTCATCGGCTCGCACCAAAGTGGGCAAGCTGCCGGTAATCTCACAATGAAACACCAACCCCTTGGCTTGCGCTTCAAGCTCGAACAGACTGGCAATGTCAAGCACCAGATCGGCAAACGGCATGGGTTTGGCGTTCAGGGTAAGCCGACCGGCCTCAATGTGGGCAATGTCCAGGGTACCTTCAATCAGTGAAAGCAGGTGCTCGCCACCCCGCTTGATGACACTCACGGCTTGCTTGCGGTGTGGTGGAATGGACGCGTCTTCACCCATCAACTGCGCATAGCCCAAAATGCTGTTGAGCGGTGTGCGCAATTCATGACTGATGGCGCTGATGTAGCGGCTTTTGGCCTGATTGGCCTGATCTGCTGCCAGCTTGGCCAATTCGGCCGCAGCCCGGGCGTTTTCAGCCACCTGCCGGGCATGTTGCAGTGCCTCGTCCGTCTTGCGGTGCAAGTCAATTTCACGCATCAGCAAGTGGGTTTGGCGGTTGGACTCTTCCTGCGCCACCCGACGGCTCTGGTGCGCCAATACCACCCACCAAACAACCAGTCCGGACACCAGAATGAGGGCCATGAAGGCCTTGAAGAAGCCGGCCCGCAACACCGCTGCCGCAGCCTGCAACATCTGGGCATCCCACACCGATTGCGCCAGCGAACGAATTTCTTGCTGGTAAAGCAAACCAAACAAGCTGGCCAGCAACGGCGCAATCGCCAGCATCAGCATCAAAAACGTGCCCAGACCTTTGTCCAGATGGGCCCAGACATGCCTGGGTAACAGCCAACGCAGCGCAGCCTCCCACTGCCCAGACAGTTTGGCATGAGGTTTGCACAAATCGCCACAGCGGGCATCCAGCGTGCAACACAGTGAACAGATCGGCCCCTGATAAGCCGGGCAATGAGCCATGTCCGGTGCCTCGTAAACACGCTCGCAAATCACACACGTCTGCAGCGGATGCGACTGGGTACTGACCTCATCCACTTTAGCCACCTGACGGGCAAGGTAATACCGGCCCTGTGTGGCCCAGGCTATCAGGGGGGCGGCTACAAAGGCGGTGGCCAGGGCGATGATGGCCGAAAACGCCTGTGCCATGGGCCCCCAGAACCCCAGATAAGCGGTGACAGACAGCAGTGATGCCAGCGCCATCGCCCCCACCCCCACCGGGTTGATGTCGTACAAATGCGCCCGTTTGAACTCAATGCCGGGCGGCGACAGGCCCAGCGGCTTGTTGATCACCAGATCGGCCACCACGGCCATCATCCAGGCAATGGCAATATTGGAATACAGCCCCAGTACATCACCCAGGGCGGCAAACACGTTCATCTCCATCAGCGTGAAGGCAATCAACGTATTGAACACCACCCACACCACGCGCCCCGGGTGACTGTGGGTCAGACGCGAGAAGAAATTGCTCCAGGCCAGCGACCCGGCGTAGGCGTTGGTGACATTGATCTTGAGCTGCGACAGCACCACAAACAGCGCCGTGGCGGCCACCGCCCAGCCGTAGTTGGGAAATACAACCTCGTAAGCCGCCAGGTACATCTGATTCGGGTCAACCGCCCGGTCCAACGGCACTGCGTTTTGAATGGCCAGGTAGGCCAAGAGTGCGCCACCCAGCATTTTCAGCACCCCAAGACCAACCCAGCCAGGCCCGCCAACCAGCACACTGAACCACCAGCGGCGTGTATTTGCGGCGGTACGCACAGGCATAAAACGCAGGTAGTCAGCCTGCTCGCCCATTTGTGTCATCAGCGCCACACCTACCGTGAGAGCCGCACCAAACAAAGGCAGACTAAAACCTTCCGAACCTGATTTGTCACCAATGTAGTGCGTAATTCCTACAAACGCGCCGGGGTTACGCATCAATACGTACACAAAAGGCACCACCAACATCACCAGCCACAAAGGTTGTGTCCAGACCTGCAAGCGGCTGATGGTGGACACCCCGTGAGTCACCAGTGGAATCACCGCCAGCGCACAGATCAGATAGCCCCAGCGCGGTGGTATACCCAGCGCCAACTCCAGCGCATAAGCCATCACGGCGGCCTCCAGCGCAAAAAAGATGAAGGTGAAGGTGGCGTAAATCAGCGAGGTAATGGTCGAACCAATGTAGCCAAAGCCAGCCCCACGGGTAAGCAAATCCATGTCCACACCATAACGGGCGGCGTAAATGCTGATCGGCAACCCGGCCAGAAAGATGATCAGCCCGGTGGCCAGAATCGCCCAGAACGCATTCACAAAGCCATATTGCACCAGCAAGGTGGCCCCCACCGCCTCCAGTATCAAAAACGCAGCAGCACCACCCAGTGCTGTCTGCGCTACACGCCATTCTGACCACTTTCGAAAACCTTGCGGCGTGAAGCGCAGTGCGTAATCTTCCAGCGTTTCAGCGGCTACCCAGGCGTTGTAGTCCCGACGCACCAGCGTGATGCGCTGTGGCGCATGGTGCTCAGGCGCGGTGTCTGTGGCTGGGGATTCAAGGGAGGCAGTATTCACACCAAAGTTGTGCAGTTTTCATGCCACACCTTCAGAAGGTCTGGCGCAGTTGCCCTGCCACGGGTTTCAGGCATGGCTTTTGCATCGTGAGGCTTATGGAACTTACCCCTAGAGAAAAAGACAAGCTGCTGATCTTCACCGCTGGCCTGCTGGCCGAGCGACGCAAAGCCCGTGGCTTGAAACTCAACTACCCCGAGGCGGTTGCCTTGATCAGTGCCGCGGTCATGGAAGGTGCACGCGATGGTCAAAGTGTGGCTGAGCTGATGAGCTTTGGCCGCACCCTGCTGACCCGCGCCGATGTCATGGACGGCATTGCAGAGATGATTCCCGACATTCAGGTTGAAGCCACCTTCCCAGACGGCACCAAATTGGTTACCGTACACCAGCCGATTGTGTAATGCTGTTTGCCTCGCGCATCCACCCAGTGGACTGCCACGGCAAGCTATTGAAAGTTGATGAAAAGGAGTCCTCAATCATGCGTCAAAGTCTTTTGAAAACTATATTTTTTATAGCTGCTTGCGCTTTACCAGCATGGTCTTCAGCCCATACTGGCGTAGATAGTCAAGTGCACCCCAGTTTTTTTACCGGGTTCACCCATCCGCTGTTGGGCCTGGATCACATGGCTGCCATGGTGGCGGTGGGCTTGTGGAGTGCGCTGAGCGCTCGCCGGGCTGGTATTGAACTGTTGTGGGGACCTTTGGGCTTTGCCAACCTGCTTTTGGTGGGTGCCATGCTCGGCATGAACGGGCTGGAGTTGCCTGTCGTCGAGCCGATGATTGCAGCATCCCTGCTGGTGCTGGGCCTGCTGGTGGTGTCGCGTCTGCAACTGCCTGCCTTGAAGGCGGCCCTGCTGGTGGGGGTGTTTGCCATCTTTCACGGACTGGCGCATGGACTTGAATTGGCCCACAGCCCGAACGCCTTTCAAACGCTGGCAGGTATGTTGACGGCCACGGTATTGCTGCACCTGGCCGGACTGGGCATGGGCTGGGCTTTGCGAACTGCCAATGTCTGGCTGGTTCGTTTGGTTGGTGCGCTGGTAGCGGTGTTTGGCAGCGTCCTGCTCCTGCAATAAGCTTGAACCTCACAAAGGCATGCCCATGATTCCAGGCGAATTTTTCACCGATGGCCCCGAGCATGTGCTCAACCCCGGCCGCCGTACCCACACCCTGGTGGTGGTGAACGCATCCGACCGCCCCATCCAGGTGGGTTCGCATTACCACTTTGCCGAAACCAACGGCGCATTGGGTTTTGACCGTGCGGCGGCACAAGGCATGCGCCTGAACATTCCTTCTGGCTCAGCGGTGCGCTTTGAGCCAGGACAGCAGCGCACAGTGGAGCTGGTGGACTACGCCGGGGATCGCATCGTTTATGGCTTTCGTGGTCTCACGCAAGGCGCTCTGTAGAAAGAACCAACATGGCCACGATTGGACGACGTGCTTATGCCGAAATATTTGGCCCCACCGTGGGCGACCGGGTGCGCCTGGCCGATACCAACCTCATCATCGAGGTGGAAGCCGACCTGACGCTGGGCGCAGGCGGCTATGGCGAAGAAGTGAAATTTGGCGGTGGCAAAACCATCCGTGACGGCATGGCTCAAAGCCAGCGCAGCCGGGCTGAAGGTGCGGTGGACACCGTCATGACCAATGCCCTGATCATCGACCACTGGGGCATCATCAAAGCCGACATTGGCCTCAAAGACAGCCGCATCGTTGCCATTGGCAAAGCGGGCAACCCCGACACCCAGCCGGGTGTGAACATCATCATTGGCCCTGGCACGGAAATCATCAGCTGCGAAGGCAGCATCGTCACTGCAGGCGGGTTTGACAGCCACATTCACTTCATTTGCCCACAACTGATTGAAGAAGCTTTAAGCAGCGGCATTACCACCATGACCGGCGGTGGCACTGGCCCGGCCACCGGCACCTTCGCCACCACCTGCACACCGGGGCCGTGGCACATGGAGCGCATGCTGCAGGCGGCAGACGGTTTTGCCATGAATTTGGGCTATTTGGGCAAAGGCAATGCCAGCCTGCCCCAAGCCCTGCATGAACAGATTGAAGCCGGAGCCATTGGCCTGAAGCTGCACGAAGACTGGGGCACTACGCCAGCGGCCATTGACAACTGCCTGAGCGTCGCCGAACTCACCGATACCCAAGTGGCCATCCACACCGACACGCTCAACGAATCCGGCTTTGTGGAAGACTCCCTGGCCGCGTTCAAAGGCCGCAGCATCCACACCTTCCACACCGAAGGTGCTGGCGGTGGCCATGCGCCGGACATCATGAAACTGGTGGGTGAACCCAACGTATTACCCTCCTCCACCAACCCCACGCGCCCCTACACCGTCAACACGCTGGACGAACATGTGGACATGCTGATGGTCTGCCATCACCTCGATGCAGGCATTGCCGAAGACCTGGCCTTTGCCGAAAGCCGCATTCGCAAGGAAACCATTGCCGCCGAAGACATCCTGCACGATCTGGGGGCCATCAGCATCATGAGCAGCGACAGCCAGGCCATGGGCCGAGTTGGTGAAGTGATCATCCGCACATGGCAAACCGCGCACAAAATGAAGGCACAACGTGGTTGGTTGCCCCCGCCTGCCGAGCGCCGTGAGCCCGTGGAACAACTGCAGCGCAATGACAACTACCGGGTAAAACGCTACATTGCCAAATACACCATCAACCCCGCGCTGACCCACGGCATGGCACATGAAGTGGGTAGCCTGGAGGTCGGCAAATGGGCCGATCTGGTGGTCTGGAAACCAGCCTTTTTTGGCATCAAACCCGCGCTGATTCTGAAAGGTGGCTTCATTGCCATGGCGGCCATGGGGGACCCCAATGCCAGTATTCCCACCCCCCAGCCAGTGCATTACCGCCCCATGTTTGGCAGTTTTGGTGGCGCACTGGCACGCGGCTCAATCACCTTTATCTCCCAGGCAGGTGAAAACTCGGGCATCAAAGAGCGTTTTGGGCTGAATAAACATGTGAGCGCCGTGCGCAATATCCGCGGTATACGCAAGGTGGACATGATCCACAACGCCTATCTGCCCAAGATGGAGATTGACGCACAGACCTACAGCGTGCGTGCCGACGGCCAGTTGCTTACCTGCGAGCCAGCGGTGAGCTTACCGATGGCACAGCGCTACTTTTTGTTTTGAGCCCTGCGTCGCTTAACGGGCTTGTACATGCTGCCGAATCCACTGGGCAAAGGCCGCTTCTTCGATCTCGCCTGCGGCAACAGCGAGCATGGTCATCACACAATCAACATCGTTGGCCAACAGGTCAAATCCATTCAGTGCCAAAAACAGTTCCATTGCCACAAAGGCGGTGCGCTTGTTGCCGTCAATAAAAGGATGGTTACGTGAGATGCCGTAGCCATAAGCCGCTGCCAAGTCAGCCACATCCGGTGTGCCGTAACAGACAAGCTGCTCGGGGCGGACCAGTGCCGATCCCGGCAAATTGGCATCGCGCAAGCCTGTGCCCCCGCCGTGTTCAGCCAATTGCTCTTCATGCACCGCATGAATCAACGCCGGGTCAAGCCACACCCAGGTTGGGCGCTCGGCGCTCATTTGGCCAACTCGCGCAAAACCTCACGGCGCTTTTTCATGATGCGGCGGGCCTCTGTCATTTGCATGTCGAACGTAGGGTCATAAGGCGTGAGCATGATGCCATTGGCGGCATCGCTCAGAAACAGGGTGTCGCCCTTTTCCAGGTTAAGGCGCGCCAGCACCTCTTTGGGCAAGATCACGCCGACCGAGTTGCCGATTTGGGTGAGTTTGAGTGCTGACATGGCCTGATCCTTGACTGTTATAACGATTGTTATATTATCAATCTTTCCATTGACACGCCCTCTCTTTCACAGAGTCCATCACCCATGTTGCAGATCTCCAAACTCATTCCCCAAGGCAAAGGCCTGGCTTCGGTGTTGCTCAAACGTGCCAGCACGGTGGAGCTGGACTGGGATGTGCGCCAGAAAAGCCGGTTCGATGCCACCGACTCCAGCAGCCGCCAGCTCGGTATTTTTCTGCCGCGCGGCACGGTCGCGCGCGGCGGGGATGTGCTGGTGGCGCACGATGGCTCGCTGATCAAGGTATGGGCGGCACCACAAGCCGTGTTAAAAATCACCCACTGCCCGGAGCATGGCACGCCGTTTGACCTAATCCGCGCCGCCTACCACCTGGGCAACCGGCATGTGCCGATTGAACTCAAGCCCGATCACCTGAAGATCGAGCCTGACCACGTGCTGGCCGACATGCTGCGTGCCATGCACCTGATCGTGAACGAGGTCACCGAGCCGTTTGAACCGGAAAACGGGGCCTATGCCACCGGAGGACACTTTGGCGGACACCACCATGGTCATGAGCATGACCATGACCACAAACACAACTCCAGGCCAGCGACCAGCCCAACACCCCCCGCGCCCCACGTACATGGCCCCGGCTGCAACCACGACCACGACCACGGTCATTAAAGCGCCAAGCCATGCTTGACTCCAGCCTGCTTCAGCTCATGTGGCTGGCCTCCCCGGCCCTGCCAATTGGTGGTTTTTCATACTCAGAATGCCTTGAAGCCGCCGTTGAATCTGCACGAATAGCTACAGAAAAAGAAGCATCCGACTGGCTGCTGGATCAGCTTGAAATCAGCCTGGCGCGTTCTGATCTGGCGCTGGTGGCGCAAGCCATTGCCGCCTGGCAGGCGGCCGACACCCCCCGCATTCAGACACTCAACACCTGGGTGTTGCAAACCCGGGAAAGCAGTGAATTGCGTGCACAAACCGAGCAAATGGGCCGCAGCCTGCTGGAATGGCTGCGCAACCACACCACGGCAACCCCTGCACAAATCAGCCTATTGGCGAACATGCAAGCCACCTACCCCATGGCCTTTGCCCTGGCGGCCGCCTGCACCCAGGCACCGTTACGCGACTGTCTGCTGACCTACGCCTTTGGCTGGGCCGAAAACATGGTGCAAGCCGCCATCAAGTCGGTGCCGCTAGGCCAAAGTGCCGGTCAGCGGATTTTGTCGGCCCTTGCCGCCCAGATTCCGGCGGCGGTTGAACATGCGCTCACGCTGCAAGATGATCAGCGCCAAGCCTTTTCCCCCATGCTGGCGATCCTGAGCGCCCAGCATGAAGTGCAATATTCACGCCTTTTCAGGTCCTAGCCCTTATTCATAAAGCGCTAATAGCTCTTTATTTAATAGCATTTAAATCATGAACACGCCCTTGCACCACATCCCCAACCGCACCAAACCCCTGCCTCCCTTGCGCGTGGGCATTGGCGGCCCGGTCGGCTCCGGCAAAACCACACTGCTGGAGATGCTGTGCAAAGCCATGCGTGAGCAGTACGACCTGGTGGCCATCACCAACGACATCTACACCAAGGAAGACCAGCGCCTGCTGACCGTCAGCGGCGCACTGCCTGCCGAGCGCATCATGGGGGTGGAGACCGGCGGCTGCCCACACACCGCCATCCGTGAAGACTGCTCGATCAATCTGGAGGCCATCGACCGCATGCTGGTGGACTTTCCCAACGCCGACATCGTGTTTGTGGAAAGTGGTGGCGACAACCTGGCCGCCACCTTCAGCCCCGAGCTGTCTGACCTGACGATTTACGTGATCGACGTAGCCGCAGGCGAAAAAATCCCGCGCAAGGGTGGCCCCGGCATCACCAAAAGCGACCTGTTTGTCATCAACAAGACCGACCTGGCCCCGCATGTGGGTGCCAACCTGGAGGTGATGCGTGCCGACACTGAACGTATGCGCACCACCGCCAAGGGGCTCAAGCCATTTGTCATGACCAACCTCAAAACCCTGCAAGGGCTCGAAGAGGTGATTTCCTTTATCAAGCATCGGGGCATGCTGGACTGACAAGCGACCCCTCCACTGAAGCCGGTGTGTAATCGGCGTATGAGATTTTTCTTTTCTGTGATGTGCCTCTGGGCCGCGCTGCTGGCCCACGCCCAAACCACCCCATCGCCCGCGACCACGCCGCCCGAGGCCAGCCAGCCAGCCACCCGGCACTGGATCAACGTGCCACGCATCCAAGGCAAGCTGATGGCAGCGGACATGGGTCTGGTGATCAACACCGCCGACCCCTACTCGGTGGCCGTGGGTGCGTATTACCAGCAAAAACGCCACATTCCACCCGAGCAGGTGTTGCGGCTGGAGCTGCCGGTACGCAACAGTTTGAGCGAGGCCGAGTTTGAGCAGCTCGACACCCGTATTCGGGCGCACATGGGGCCGCAGGTACAAGCTCTGGCCCTGGCCTGGACGCAGCCTTTTGCCGTGGAATGCAACGGCATCACCGCAGCGGTCACGCTGGGGTTTGAGCCATGTGCGCCAACCCAAAACACGTGTGATCTCCATAAAGCCTCGCGCTACTTCAATGCAGCCCCCGCCAAACCCTTCACAGAGCTGGGCCTGCGCCCGTCGATGCTGCTGGCCTCACGCAGCATCCACAGTGCCAAGGCCATGATAGACCGGGGGGTGGCCTCGGATGGTCTGCTGGGCAAACTCGGTGGGCCAACGGCCAGCGCCGTGTTTGTCAGCACCACAGACACCCACCGCAACGTCCGTGCGGCCCTGTTCCCACCGGCGGGCATGGTGCGCGGCAAAGCGCTGCAGGTGCTGCTGCGCGAGGGTGCCGACACCAGCCCTTTGAGTGGTGTGGTGCTGTTCCAGACCGGTGTGGTCAGCCTAGGGGAGATCAACCGCCAGCAATGGCTGCCGGGTGCGCTGGCCGATCACCTGACCTCGTTTGGCGGGCAGCTCATGGACGGTCATGGCCAGATGAGTGTGCTGGATTGGCTGGAATCCGGTGCCACGGCCAGCTACGGCACCGTCAGCGAGCCGTGTAATCACTTGCAAAAATTTCCACACCCTCAAGTGCTGCTGCTGAATTACCTGCAGGGTGCCACTGCGCTGGAAGCTTATTGGCGCAGCGTGGCCTGGCCCGCACAAGGTGTGTTTGTGGGTGAACCACTGGCGGCTCCTTTTTAAACCATGGCAGCCCCATCACCTCCATCCCGCACCCACCAGCCACCCCCCAGCCTGCTGGAACTGATGCGCAGCAGCCCGGCCAGGTCACCTGTGACCCATGGCCTGCTGCTGATCAATGTACTGGTGTTTGTGCTGATGCTGGGCTGGGGAGCCGGGGTGTGGCACACCAACAGCAGCGTGCAACTGGCCTGGGGGGCCAATTTTGGGCCAGCCACCCAGGACGGCCAGTGGTGGCGGCTGTTCACCGCCATGTTCATCCATTTCGGTGTGTTGCATCTGGGTATGAACATGTGGGCATTGCGCGATGTGGGTCGTCTGGTGGAGCGCTTGTACGGCCCCTGGCGATTTGCCACGGTGTACCTCATCAGCGGCGTGCTGGGTAACCTGACCTCGCTGGCCATACAGGGCAGCAAGTCGGTATCAGCCGGTGCATCGGGGGCGATTTTTGGTCTGTATGGCGCCTTGCTGGTGTTTTTATGGCGCGAACGCCGTCAGCTGGATCGCTCTGAATTCAAGCTGCTATTTGGCATTGCCAGCATCTTTACCGTCCTCATGCTGGGCATGGGCTGGGTGATGACGGGCATTGACAACGCCGCGCACGCCGGGGGACTGATCGCGGGTGCGCTGTTGGCCGCCGGATTGGCCAAACCCTGGACAGCCGCCAGCCCGCCGCACCGGTGGGGGCCCCTGCTGGCGTTGGTCTGCCTGATGGCAAGCACAGGCTGGCTGATCTGGAACCTCGCCCCGCCCAGTTACCTTTTGCACGACGAGCTGAAGGTGCGTGATGCGATTCAGCATTTCAATCAGGCCAACCAGCGTATTGGCCGCCAGTGGGATGACATGATGGCCAGAGCCCCGCGTGAGGGGCTGAGCTTTGACCAACTCGCGGGGCAAATCGACACCACCGTCACTGCGGGTTATGAGCACAGTTTTGAACAATTGATGGCGGCCACGCCCAGCACTCCCGTGCCTTCGGCCAGCACTTTGAACCAGTTGCAGGCCTTTGCACTGCAGCGGGCACAGGCCTCGCGAGACTTGGCCGACGGGCTGCGCAGTCAAAATCCAGAAAAAATCCGTCAAGCCATCCGTCAGGCACAGGCTCCGATGCGGGTGGCCTCACAGCCCAGTCGCAAGGGCATGGCAGAGTCACCTCGACCCTGATACCCATCAGATTCCCGTACCCGAGCTCACCCAGCGGAGGCATCCAGGTCAACCGTTCTTTCGCCCAAAATGAATCAAGCAATCAAACCATTGAATGGAACGATTTTTCAAGCAGTTTTGAGCCAAGAAGCTTAAGAAACAAGCGTGAATAGCTATCAATTTTCAAGTATCCTGGCCAACTTGGTAGCCGCATCGCGCAAAGCCGCCGTGTCATACCCGGCATAGCCAAACAGCCAGCCGCGGCGCTTGGATTCAATGCAATAACGCGACAGTGGGGCCAGCAAAATGCCCGCCGCCTGGGCGCGCGCAGACAAGCTCTGGTCATCCGCGCCAGCCGGTAATTCATGCAGCAGGTGCAGGCCTTGCTCGCTGGCTTGCAATACCAGTTTCCCCCGACTGGCCTGGGCCAAAGCCTCGATCAAAACCTGCTGGCGCTGCGGATACAGCTCGCGCATGCGGCGCAGATGGCGCAGCAAATGCCCCTCGGTGATGAAGCGCGCCAGCACCTCCTGGGTGTCGCCCGGCGCGTGGCGGTCGCTCAGGGCGCGGGCCATGGCAAAGGCGCTGGTCAAGGCTAGGGGCAGCACGATGAAACCCAGGCGCAGACCGGGGTGCAGAGTCTTGGAAAAGGTGCCCACGTACAACACCCGCTCAGCGTGTGGCAGGCTGCACAGCACAGGCAAGCGGTGTGGGCCGTACTGGAACTCGCCGTCGTAGTCGTCCTCCACCACCCAGCCCTGTTGGGCGTTGGCCCAGTCCAGCAGGGCCAGGCGGCGTTTCAGGCTCATGCGCACACCGGTGGGAAACTGCGAGGTGGGTGTCACCACCGCCAGCCGGGCGGCGGGCCAGCGCGTGGCGGCTTGTTCCACGACAAAGCCCTCGTCATCCACTGGCACCGGGCGCACAGTGACCCCGTGACCGGCCAGACTGGCACGGATGCCCGGGTAGCCGGGGTCTTCCACCAGCGCCTCGTCGCCCACATCCAGCAACAGACGGCCGATCAGGTCAATGGCCTGCTGCGACCCCGAGCACACCAGCACCTGCGCCGCCTCGCAGCGGATGCCGCGTGAGGCCCACAGCCACTGGGCAATCGCCTCACGCAAGGCGGGTGCACCGGCTGGATCCAGGTATTGCGCTTGGGCCATACGCTGAGCTTTGCTGACTTGGCGTGCCAGCCGATCCCACACCCCAAACGGAAACGTGACAACTTCAGGCGCGCCAATACGAAACGGTACGGCGGCCTGCAAGGGCGGGTTCCAGCGCAACACGGTATCGGCGATCAACTGCCCGCGCTGCGACAGGCTGGCGCTGATCGGGGGATGCAGCGCCGCGCGTGCCGGGCGCTGGGGTGACGGCTGACGTGCACTCGGGTGCAAAGCCCCCAGATCGTCGGCCATATAGCTGCCGTCGCCCACACGGGCCAGCACATAACCTTCGGATTGCAGGCGCTCCATGGCCCACAACACGCTGTTGCGCGACACACCCAGCGTGCGGGCCTGCTCGCGTGAGGCTGGCAAGCGTGTGCCGGGTTTGAAGGTGCCTTGCTCCATGGCACGGCGCAACTCCAGGTAAACCCGCTGGCGCACGGTCTCGCCACGTGCCTTGGGGGCAATGGCTCTTTGAATCATGTTGAATTGGCCCTTCAAAAATTATTTGAAGTTTATAAACTGAAGAACCATTTTATAAACCCGCATTCAACACGAAAGAGCTCACCATGGCCCAGCACACCAGCACCGTTGTCTGGCAGCGCGACAACGCCGCCTTCACCGACCACCGCTACAGCCGCAGCCACACGTGGCAGTTTGACGGTGGGGCGGTGGTCAGCGCATCGTCCTCGCCCCACGTGGTGCCCTTGCCGTTTTCCGACCCGGCGGGCATCGACCCCGAAGAGGCGTTTGTGGCATCGCTGTCAAGTTGTCACATGCTGTGGTTTCTGGACATCGCCGCCCGCGCCGGCTGGGTGGTGGAGAGTTACCGCGACGAGGCGGTGGGCCTGATGGCGCGCAACGAGCAAGGCCAGCAAGCCATGACCCGCGTGACGCTGCACCCGGCGGTGCGGTTTGCCGGGCACCAACCCACGCTGCAAGAGTTGCAAGACTTGCACCACCGCGCCCATGCCTCGTGTTTTATCGCCAACTCGGTCAAGACCGAGGTGCTGTGCGAACCCATGCTTGCAACGGAGCCCCAGCCATGACCTACCTGCCCCCGCACTTTGCCGAGCTTGACGCCGCCACACTGCACGCCTTGGTACGCGCCCACCCGCTGGCCACTTGGGTGGTGCAGCACCAGGGCGAGCTGCTGGTCAACCACATCCCCTTGCTGCTGGATGAGCAGCAGGGCGAGCACGGCACGCTGCTGGGCCATGTGGCGCGCGCCAACCCGGTGTGGCAGGCGCTGGCTTCTGGCGCCACGTCGGTGGCGGTATTCACCGGGCCACAGGCCTATGTGTCGCCCAACTGGTACCCCAGCAAGCACGCCCATGGCAAGGCCGTGCCGACCTGGAACTACGCCACGGTGCATGCCCACGGTGTGCCGCAAGCGATTGACGACCCGGCGCGGGTGCTGGACATCGTGACCCGCCTGACGCAAGTGCATGAAGCCAGCCAAGCCCTGCCCTGGCAGGTGGCGGACGCGCCCGCCGACTACATCGCCAGCCTGCTGAAAGCCATCGTCGCCATCGAGATTCCGGTGCAGCGCTGGGTCGGCAAATGGAAAGTCAGCCAGAACCGCCCCGCTGCCGACCAGCAAGGCGTTGCCGCCGGGCTGCGGGGCCAAGGCTCTGAGCTGGCAGGTCAAATGGCAAGCTTGGTACAACAAAGGATCCTCTCATGAGCAGCCCCGAACTCGACTCACGCATCACCATTGATGCCTTGCGCCCCGAAGACTACCCGGAGTGGCTGCGCCTGGCACAGGGCTACAAGACCTTTTATGAAACCGAATTGCCCGAGTCGGACTACCAGCACACTTGGCAACGCCTTCTGCAAGCGCAAACCGTCCACGGCCTGGCGGCGCGGGTGGAGGACCAACTGGTGGGCATCACGCACTACCTGTTTCACGCCAGCAACTGGTCGGCCGATGTCTGCTATCTGCAAGACCTGTTTGTGGATGAGTCCGCCCGTGGCCAAGGCGTGGCACGCGCCTTGATCGAACAAGTGGCACAGCTCGCCCGGGAACACGGCGCACCCCGGCTGTATTGGTTGACCCACCACACCAACGCCCGTGCCCGCATCCTCTATGACCACCTGGCCACCCACCAGGGCTTCATCCGCTACGAATACCCAATGGGTTGATGTTCATATGACAAATTGGCCTGTAGCGCTTATCCATCAAGCGCAAGCAGCTATTTTGTCTATAGCAATCTAAAGCGTACTTCAGCGACGGATCACCACCGGAAAAGGCGCATGGGCATCAGCCTGGCTGCGCCAAAAGCGCTTCTGCCGCGCTGCAAATGGCACCAGGGGTGGTGAACCAGATGTCATCCCGCGAGCGGGCCAGGTGCTGCAAGGCCCGGCGCAAATGCTTGAGCCGGTAGGGCTGACCCATGATGTAAGGGTGCAGCGCGATGCCCATCACCAGCGACTGCGGGTGTCTGGGGTGCCGGGTTTGCGCCAGCATCTCGTCAAACTGGTCCATGATCATCTGGGCAAAGTCACGGGCATCCATGTGGCGGCCCATGATCATCGGAATGTCATTGAGCTCCTGCGGGTAGGGAATCGACCACAGCCTGGCCCCTGAACGGGTGCGCACCTGAACCGGCTGGTCGTCATGGCACCAGTTCAGCGTGTACTGGTAACCGGCCTCGGCCAGCAGGTCAGGGGTAAGCGGGCTTTCGGAAATCCAGGGTGACAGCCAGCCGAGCGGTGCAGTGCCCGATTCCCGCGCCATGCGCTCACGGCAATCGGCCAGCAATTGCGCCTCGGCCGCCTCGTCCATGCTGCCTTGGCGTTCGGCATTGGTGTGGCCATGGCCAATGAGTTCATCGCCACGTGCCACGCAGGCCGCCACCACTTCCGGGCAATGGTCGTACAGCGCGGTGTTGATGAGCACCCCGGCGGGCAGTTGCAAATCTTCCAACAACTCCAGACAGCGCCAGACCCCGACGCGGTTGCCGTATTCGCGCCACATGTAGTTCAGCACATCGGGCTGTGGTGAAGCCGGTGCCAGGCAAGCCCCCAGGCCTTCACCAAACGCAAAGTGCTCCACGTTGAAACCCAGGTACACCGCCAGCCGCCGCCCGCCGGGCCAAGTGAAGTCCGGCCGCTGGGTAATGGCCTGGTAGGCAAAGCGCTGATGGCTGGCAACGGCGGGGCGGTTTTGGGTAGGGTTCATATCAAGGCTTAGGCGTGTGATCAAGTGCTTGATCTGTCTGCAAAAAACAGGCCAAGTTGCCACGGATGGAACGAGCGCCGAGTGGTCAACGCGGTGCCAGGCATCCCCTGTTGGGCCTTGTGCTTTAAGGGAATGTGTTCAAGGCGTGCGGCCAACGCGGTGGTGTGGGCATCCGTGGGGTCGTGGCAGCTGTGCGTTTGTGCGTTGGTCAGCGATGCAGCAACGCGGAGCTTTGCGCTCCCCCACCCTGCCCTGTTGGCCGTGACCTGGCTGGGCTTGACTTTAAAGACGCTGCCAAATACGGCTGAGGATGAGTGTGATCAAGCAAATGGAGGGACTCATCATCACGTTTCGTGAGGAACGATGTTCCACAACAATTTCTTTGGACTGTGACAAGACTTCGACTTTCCCATAAGAAGCCTTTACCCGCTTTGGAGCGAATTCTGAGCTCGCAAGGCAGTAAGTCCGGTTTAGAGATTTGCGATCAGCCTGCTCCATTGCAGCCGCTGAAAACCAGGGTTCGCCCTGCGGCTTTGTGACGACCATTCCGTCAAAGTGGGCATCCGTAGTCGACCAGTTCCCGGCATTGACCAATGAGAGGTAACGGAAAACCAGTCCAACATCAACAGACTTTGACTCGTTCGACGAAAGCGAGTGAAGTCGAGAACTGGCTACACAAAAATGAAAATTTCTGGATGAATTGAAAGTTCAAATTCATCGACAGTCTCTCCGTGGCTGACGCTTCAGTCACTTCTTATCAATCTAGGAGATTAGCGATGACCAAAACCACTTCACAACCCAAACATGCTATTCGCTCCAGCGATGTAGCCCGTATCCAAGGCGCTGTTGCCAAGCCACTTGGCGGGCAGATTCCCAAAGGCAATTATGTTGGCCGCTTGCAGCGTGTAGTCGCTGGGCAGACTACACCCAAAAAGACCAAGTAAGTAAAACCAATCAACCTCAGGAGCACATGATGTCAAAGCAATCAGATGATGACAACCACAGCAACCAAATGAATCCGAATCACGATGAGTATTGGCACTCTCGCGGGGAAGACGAGAGGCCAGAAGACTGGAACGATCGAAATGAATCAGATGAAACTGATTGATTAAGCAACCATACGGGCCATTCCACGTCAACCGATGAAGACGGGATAACCAAATTGCGCCGATGGCATTCCCATCGGCGTTTGTAGTCGTCCTCGCTGAGAAGCGTGAACGACTTCAATTTGTTTTCGTTTGTATTAACGATCAACATTTCTTGAAGGGTGATTGCCATCACAGCCAGTGGAGTTGGACAACGTAGGCCACTTTTGGACTTGTCGCGGGCAGAGGATAAATGTTGGCACATAACCTCCCAGTAGGTGGTGTACGTGCTTAGGCTGAGTTTTCGTGTACCGTCAAAATAGTTACCTACATGCGTATCGGAAAGCTGAAGCGCTTTACCCAGCTCACTGCGCCCAACCGCTGCCGACGGCCAACGCTTACGGTAGTGCCTATGCGCCACAGCATAAGAGAGTTCCAGTAGCCGTCGTACAGGGCGATGAATCATATTTTTTGATGGAATGGGTCCCAATTGAATATCCCAATTTTCATTAATACGTGGTGCTATCCAAAGGAAAAACGGCACAGGGTTCGTTGCTTGAAAGTATTGGTTCCCCCATTCAGCATCGAGACTCGTGTAGATGTCCAGCAGAATGGATTCAAGTTGGCTCATCAGAATCGCGCCGATCTCGTCCCAGTTTGATATGGCCGCCCACTTAGGGTCGCCTGAAAGACGCTTTGTGTCTGATTCGGCAGTATCAATCAGGATTGTCCGATTGATACTGCCATGATGCGTACAGACATCACACTTGAATCGTTCGATGTCATCTTGATTGCAGGCGTCGATTAAAGACTGAAAAAGCTCATCGGCTTTGAGTGCCAAAGCAATCGTCAGTGGAAGGTACATGAGATCGGGGATTTCCATGCTTTTAATCCACGAAGCCCAGGAGCCAACTTTGCCGTCAAGTTTTTTCGGTACGGCCGCCATTTGCGCTGAGAGGTCTTCTGTTGTCCAGCCTCTTTTTTTGCCTTGTTCATAGGCCCACGCTGTGACATTTTCCTGAACTCGCTTGAGGGTGGAAGGGCGGATTTTGTCGATATTTCCTTGCGCAATACGGCCGACTGAAAGTCCAGTAATCTCAGTAAAAAATGGACGCCAAGTTTTTCCCTGAATTAGCCCAAGATTAGCCAATGGAAATATCGTCAAGGCTTCTAGTTTTTGCCTGACAGTATCACGGCCTGTTGGTTTTTGAGTCGTCAAATTAAAACTCCCTCAGACATAAATTGGCTTGTCGGAACCTTGTTGCAAGAGCATAAAGCAAATGGAGTTTTACCGAAAGGCGGCCGACTTTCCAAGCGCTTCGGTGTACCCGCGTGGGCATTTGCACGTCCCCACAGCGCTCCGTTGGCCGTAGCCTGGTAGGGCTTGGCTTTAAAGACGCGGCCAGATACGGCTGTTGGTTCCCCAGAACGATCCATATTTTCTCAATGAAATTGGCCTCTAGCGCTTTATCTGCTTGCGTAAGAAGCTATTTATTTCATAGTTGTGTAGTTTTCCCCATTCACGCCCAATTAACTCCCCACTCACGCCCCACCCAGCCCATTCCGTCCCTACCGCGCACCAAATTTGGTGTCACTCGACACTTTGAGCACCGTTTGCGTGCAACTTTGTATGCAATTTTCAAAATAAAGTGTATGCAATCCTGGCACAAGTTTTGCAAACAGGCTAGGCATGAACGCACAAACACCTGCACCCCAGCCCTACGCAGTTGAACTGGTGGCCCTGACCAAAAGTTATGGCCCTGGCAAGCCTGCCGTGGACAGTATCAACCTGCGCATTGCCAGTGGCAGCTATTGCTGTCTGCTGGGCCCGTCGGGCTGCGGCAAGAGCACCACGCTGCGCATGATTGCCGGACACGAGTCGGTGTCGACGGGCGACATCCTGCTGGAAAACCGCAACATCACCAACCTGCCCGCCGCCGCACGTGGCACGGCCATGATGTTCCAGAGCTTTGCGCTGTTTCCGCACCTGACGGCTTTGGACAACGTGGCCTTCAGCCTGAAGATGAAAGGTGTCGACAAAACCACCCGTCAGAAGCAAGCAGCTGACTTATTGGAGCGTGTCGCCATGGGTCACCTGGCGCAGCGCAAACCGGCTGAGCTCTCTGGCGGGCAACAGCAGCGCGTGGCGTTGGCCCGCGCTTTGATCACCCAGCCACGGGTGTTGCTCTTGGACGAACCACTCTCGGCGCTGGACCCGTTTTTGCGCATTCAGATGCGTGCCGAGTTGCGCCGCTGGCAAAAAGAGCTGGGGCTGACCTTCATCCACGTCACCCACTCACAGGAAGAAGCCATGGCCCTGGCCGACACCATGGTGGTGATGAACCACGGCGTGATCGAGCAGATGGGCAGCCCGCATGAGATTTACAACCGCCCGGTGAGCGAGTTTGTGGCGCGCTTCATGGGTGGCCACAACGTGCTGAACACAGCCAGCGGCAAGATCAGCGTGCGCACCGACCACATGCAGCTGGCCCCGGATGAGTCTGGCCTGGCCGACAGTGCTGGCAACCGGCGCGCCGTCATCACCGACATTGAATACCAGGGCACCTACGTGCTGGTGGGCTTACAAAACCCGGGCGAAAGGGTTTCCGCCAGTGCCACTGCGGAGCTGTCGGTGATGGTGCCCGAAGCCCGCTTTGCGCAAGCGCCTTATGCACTGGGCCAGAGCGTGCAGCTGATCTGGTCACCCGAGGCCGCGCATGCGCTGGCCGCGTGAGCCATGAACCCCCAACAAATTTCCCCAACCACTTCGCAAGAAGATTTCACCAGCCCTCCAGGAGTTATTAGCCATGACTGACTTTTCCAAAAAAATCACTGACATCGCCAGCGGCATTGCCGACGGCGCGCTCAACGCTTCAGTGCCTCGGCGCAGCCTGCTCAAAGGCACGGCCGGCATTCTGGCTGCCGGTGTGTTCCCGGCCGTGCATTCGGCCGAACCCATCGTGTTGCGTTACCTGGGCACAGCGGTGAACCAGGACAAAGCCATTGGTGAAAAATTTGAGAAAGACACCGGCATCAAGATCCAGTACGTGGCCGTGACCACCGACGACGTGACCAAACGCGCCGTGACCGCCCCCAACAGCTTTGACCTGATTGATACCGAATACTTCTCGCTGAAGAAGATCGTGCCGACCGGCAACCTCAAAGGCATTGACACCAAACGCATCAAAAATGCCGACAAGATCACCAGCCTGTTCACCACCGGCAAAGTCGCTGGCAAGCTGGTGGGTGACCAGGGCACAGCACCCAAGAAGGTGATCTACCTCGAAGGTGAAAAGAGCAAGGTGTTTGCCAAAGCGCCGACCCAGTTCATGAGCCTGATTCCAACCACCTACAACGCCGACACGCTGGGCATTCGCCCCGACTTGATCAAGCGCCCGATTGACTCCTGGGCCGAGTTGCTCAACCCCGAGTTCAAGGGCAAGGCCGCCATTTTGAACATTCCGTCGATTGGCATCATGGACGCGGCGATGGTGGTGGAAGCCATGGGCCTCTACAAGTACCCCGACAAGGGCAACATGACCAAGAAGGAAATTGACCTGACCATCAAGACCCTGATCGAGGCCAAAAAGGCTGGCCAGTTCCGCAGCCTGTGGAAAGACTTCAACGAGTCGGTGAACCTGATGGCCTCGGGTGAAGTGGTGATCCAGTCGATGTGGAGCCCCGCCGTGACCGCGGTGCGCACCAAGGGCATTGCCTGTAACTTCCAGCCCCTGAAGGAAGGCTACCGCGCCTGGGCCGCCGGGTTTGGCCTGCCCGCCACCTTGTCGGGCCGCAAGCTGGATGGCGCTTATGAGTTCATCAACTGGTTCCTGGACGGCTGGGCAGGTGCTTACCTGAACCGCCAGGGTTATTACAGCGCCGTGCTGGACACCGCCAAGTCCAAGATGGAAGCCTACGAGTGGGCTTACTGGATGGAAGGCAAAGCTGCCACGCAAGACATCAAGAGCCCCAACGGCGACGTGCTGGCCAAAGCCGGTGCAGTGCGCGACGGCGGCAGCTACGAAGCCCGCATGGGCGGCATTGCCTGCTGGAATGCGGTGATGGACGAGAACAACTACATGGTCCAGAAATGGAACGAATTTGTAGCTGCTTGATAAGAAATTGGCCTCTAGCGCCCATTAAATAAGCGCTAGTTGCTATCTATTTTGTATAAAAGAGAAACACCATGAACACCAGCGTGGCTCCAACCCTTTCGGCTGTCACACCTGAACCAGGCCGCAGCATGGCGGCCTGGTGGCAGGCAACACCACTCACACTGGTGTTTGTGGTGTTCTTTTTGATCCCACTGGCGCTCATTCTGATGGTGAGTTTCTGGGACTTCAATGAATACGCCTTGTTGCCCGACTTCACGTTCAAAAACTATATCTCGGTGTTTGACGGTTGCGGCAACACGACGGACATGTGCGTCACCTTCAAGACCTACCTGTCCACCTTCAAATTCAGTTTTCTGGTCTGGCTGATCACGCTGGTGATTGGCTTTACCGTGTCATATTTTTTGGCGTTTTACGTACGCTCCAGCGGCGTGCAGACGCTGCTGTTTGTGCTGTGCACGATTCCGTTCTGGACCAGCAACGTGATCCGCATGATCTCGTGGATGCCGCTCTTGGGGCGCAACGGGCTGGTGAACCAGACGCTGGTCGGCATGGGCCTGGTGAACACACCCATTGAGTGGCTGCTTTTTTCCGATTTCTCGGTGGTGCTGGCCTTTGTGCACCTCTACACCATGTTCATGATCGTGCCGATTTTCAACAGCATGATGCGTATTGACCGCAGCCTGATCGAGGCTGCCAACGACAGTGGAGCCTCGGCCTGGCAAACGCTGTGGAATGTGATCGTGCCACTCTCACGCACCGGCATCATCATCGGATCGATCTTTGTCATCACCATCGTCATGGGCGACTTTGTGACGATTGGGGTCATGGGCGGCCAGCAGATTGCCTCGGTGGGCAAGATCATTCAGGTGCAAACCTCGTACCTGCAGTTTCCGCTGGCGGCGGCCAATGCGGTGATTTTGCTGTCGCTCGTCCTCATGATCATCTGGGCGCTGACACGGCTGGTTGATATTCGCAAGGAGCTCTGACCATGAACAACAACCGTACCGCTGGCTTCTGGTTTTTGGCGCTCTTTTTCGTCGCCTTTGTGCTGTTCCTCTACGGCCCAATGCTGGTCATTGTGGTGCTGAGTTTTCAGGGGCCTGAAGGGGGTTTGACCTTTCCGCTGCGTGGCCTGTCGCTGCACTGGTTTGTCAAATTGGCCGAAGGGCTGGGCGTGGTGGACATTGGCGCGGCGCTCAAACGATCGCTGGGTTTGGGGGCGGCGGTGATGGCGTTCACCGTGTTGTTTTCGGTGCTGGCGGGCCTGGCGTTTCGCAAAAAACTGGCAGGTGGCAACGCCTTGTTTTATGTGGTGGTGGCGAGTTTGATCATGCCGTCGATCATTGTCTCGCTGGGTATTGGGCTGGAGTTTCGGCTGCTGGACAACGGCATCAAGTGGGTACTGGAGGCCTTGGGCTTCACCACCACCCTGGAAGAGTACGGCACCTCGCTGGGGCTGTTCACCTCCGCTCTGGGGGCACACCTGACCTGGACGCTGCCGTTTGGCCTGCTGATCATGTTTGCGGTGTTCAACCGCTTCAACCCGGCGTATGAAGAGGCCGCACGTGACCTGGGGGCCACGCCCTGGCAGGGTTTCCGGCATGTGGTGCTGCCACTGATTGCGCCCTCGGTGGTGGGCATTGGCATGTTTGGCTTTACCCTGAGCTGGGACGAAATTGCCCGCACCTCACAAGCCATTGGTGATGTCAACACCTTGCCGCTGGAGTTGCAGGGCCTGACCACCACCGTCACCACGCCGTCGATCTACGCGCTGGGAACCGTCACCACGCTGATATCCTTGGTCGTGATGGCCGTGGCGGTGGGATTGGCCTGGGGCTTGAGCCGAAAACAAAAAAAGGGACACCATGAGTGAGACAACAGCGTCAACGCCTGCGTTGACGGACAACGAGATGTATGAGCGGGTGATTTCAGCCATTCTGGAGCACAAATTACCCCCCGGCACCAAGCTGGTGGAGGACAAGCTGGCCACGGCGTTTGGTGTGTCACGCACCCGTATCCGCCCGGTGCTGGTGCGCCTGGCCAATGAGCAGGTGGTCACCCTCACGCCCAACCGTGGGGCCACCATTGCCCAGCCCACCGAGCAAGAGGCGCGCGAGGTGTTTGAAGTGCGCCGCCTGATTGAGCCCTCGCTGGTGGAGCTGTTCATTGCCAAAGCCAGTGCGGCCGACATGCAGCAGCTCAAACAATGTATTGACGACGAGGAAGCCGCCCGCCAGGCCGGTGACATGCGCCGCGCCATTCGGCTCTCCGGCGAGTTCCACGGGCTGATTGCCGAAGGCGCCAAACACCAGACGCTGGCGCGCATTCTGCGTGAATTGACCTCGCGCACCTCGCTGATCCTGATGACTTACAGCGCCGCCCATGAGTACGAACGAGAGGATGCCACCTCGTGCGGCTGCCGCGAGCACCGCGCCTTGCTGGATGCGATTCGCCTGCGTGACCCGCGCGAAGCGGCCGTGCGCATGCGTGACCACCTGACTCGGCTAGAGGCGCAGCTGCAATTTAATGTGGCGGAAGATGCCGCGCCCGACTTGAACGCCTTGTTTGGAACGGGGGTATGAATTCATGCGCAAACTACTGGTTATCAACCCCAATACCTCGACCCATGTGACGGATTTGTTGATGCAACATGTGCAGGCCGCCGTAGGCTCACACGTGGCGGTGCGTTCTGTCACGGCCCGCTTTGGTGCACCTTATATTGCCGATGAAGCCTGCTACGCGATTGCCGCCCATGCCACGCTGGATGCTTGGGCCGCCGCACTGGCCGGCCCACAGACTGCACCGGACGCGGTGTTGATCGGTTGTTTTGGCGACCCCGGCCTGATGGCTCTGCGCGAGAGCAGCCCGGTGCCGGTCACCGGCTTGGCCGAGGCGGCTTTTATTGAGGCCGCACGCCATGGCCGCTTTGCCATCGTGACCGGTGGTGAACGCTGGGCCCCGATTTTGCAAAGGCTGGCGCAGTCGCTCGGGCATGCCACCGCCTTGGCGGGGATTCACACCGTGGCCCCCACCGGCGCACAACTGGCCGCCGACCCGGTGGCGGCGCGCCAACTGCTGACACAGGCCTGCCTGGACGCGGTGCGCCAGCTGGGTGTGCAAACCGTGATTCTGGGTGGAGCCGGGCTGGCTGGCATGGCGGCGGGCATTCAGCCCTATGTCAATGTGCCGATCATCGACAGCGTGGTGGCCGGTGCCCACTGGGCGCTGCGCAGCAATGCCTTGCCGCCGCAGCGCAACAGCCCGGGCTTTGACATGCCGTGGGTCAACTTGTCGGCGGAATTGACAGCGCTGGGGGTGTGCTAAATCACCTGAATGTCATGACCATCGCGTTCGAAGCGATGATCTTTTGGCAAGGCAGCCTGTTCAGGCTATTGCACGTGTATAAACCGGCGTATAGGCATGCTTCTGAATATCTTTCAGCGTCGGTGAATGCCCGGCCCACAACACCAGCACCATCCCTGGCAAGTCCAGCGAACGCTCCAGGCTGCGGCACAAGTGGTAGCGGTCTTCATCTTCCATGCCAGGCAGGTCGAGAAACAACAGGTAGCAGCGCCGGTAAGCAAATTCCTTGAGTGTTTTGCTCACCAGCCAGGCACGCCACACCGGTTTGCAGCGGGTCAGGCCGGCCAGCAACTCACCCAGCTCAAACTCATTGAGGTCATGGCGGGTGATGGCGTGGAAAAACGGCGTGTCGGTGATTTCTGCCATGGCCCGGGCCTCGGCTTCATCGGCTTGTTTGAGCCGTGCACGCCATAACTTGAGTTCGGCATCCAACGGTTCACCGGCAGCCACCCGTTTCTCAAATGTCTGCACCGCCATGTGGCAAGCCCACCAGCGGTACGCCTGGCTGTGCTCGAACAACTGCCCCAGGCAGTCCAGACGCAACAGATGGTTATCACCAGCCTCCAGACACTGCACCAGACCGCGCAGGCCCGCCGCATGACCGGGTGTGCGTTGGAGGGCTTGTTCATAACAGGTGCGGGCCTGATTCTGCGCGCCCAGTCGCCGGTGCAAATCGCCCAGCTCGACCATTTCATTGGCATTGTTACGCGCCAGGCTGGTCGTCAAGAGGGCCACACGTGTGCGTACCCGGTTCAGGTAATTGTGGTGCAAGCGCCAGTCGGTGGTGTTGTTGCGGCACCATTGTTGGTCAAAATGGGTAAGCCAATGGCTGGCTCGGGCACCCAGCAAATCGAGTGCCGGTTGGGTTGACCAAGCTGGCAAGCCTGCCTTGACATGAAGTGCCTCCAGCCGGTCGCGCAACACCGGGTGGGTGTCGTCCACGTCACTGATCTGTTGAAGCGTTTGGCGCAGTGCGTCGCGCGCAAAGTCACTGTCGGGCGGCAGGCTCAGCAGTTTGCGCATGGCCGTAAAAGGCCCAAGTGCTTGTGTGTTGTCAGCGGCAGCCGCCCAGTGCAAGGGCCAGAACTTGCTGGCCATCCAGTCCCCTTTGATGGCGATTTCGGTCAGTGCGGCACCGGCCACCTCAGGCCCCAGCAGCTTACCTGCAATGCGGTCAGCCTCGTACTCGTCCTGCCGGGCCAACGCAAAGGTGCGGGCCAGAAAGCGCGGGAAATACCAACGCAAAAACGCCTGGGTGGCCACCGCCGCCAAACCACCATCATGGCGCATGCTGTGCTCCAGCTTCATCCAGCTCAGGCGGGTACGGTAAATCCAGGCGGCAAACTGGCCATGTTCACCACGCAAGTGACCGTATTCGTGGGCCATCACCGCCAGAAAACGCGGCCGATCCACCGCCAGCAACAGCGGCAAGCCAATGGTCAGGTGGTTGACCGCGCCGCCGAACAGCCCCCAGCGCGGCTGCTGGCTGATGCTGGCGTTGAAATTGCCATCCAGCCGCACATGGTGAATCGGTGGCCCCTTGATCTTCTTGCGAATACGCTCCAGCGCCTCAAACAACACGGGCGCATCGGCCGCTGTCAGGGTCTCGCCCTCGGGGGCTTCCATGGGACACCAGAGTGATCGCAGGCT
Organism: Rhodoferax lithotrophicus; assembly: GCF_019973615.1. Taxonomy (GTDB): domain Bacteria; phylum Pseudomonadota; class Gammaproteobacteria; order Burkholderiales; family Burkholderiaceae_C; genus Rhodoferax; species Rhodoferax lithotrophicus. The sequence continues at coordinate 3,241,064 of NZ_AP024238.1, forward strand.
ACTCCAAAACAGTCCGACTGCGGCCAATAGCAGCCACACATACCCGGCTCTGAAGTGCCCCTGGACGATGGCCTGACCAACGACCACCAACAAGCTCAGTGCCAGAACAAAACAGCCCACCACCCACAAATAACCCAGTGTGGCAAACATCGCCACATGCCGCCGGTAAGCCCGGCTGTCTTCGGCACTGGCATGCTCGCTTAAACGCACCAAATGAATGAAATCCGCTCTTTCCATACAAGGCTCCTGAATAGCCACGATCTTAGCCAAGCAAAAAACCACGCCATCCACTCGTATGATCACGCAGATGTCTTTGATGCAATCCTCTGAAAATTCCCGCGCACCCCTCTTGCAACTGCATGAGGTGGGTTTTCAATACCCACAACGCTGCTTGTTTGCCGGACTCTCGGCCCACATCGCGAGTGGGCTGGTGCTGGTGCGCGGGGGTGACGGCAGTGGCAAGACCACCCTGTTGCGCTTGCTGGCGGGTGAGCTGCCGCTACAAACCGGGCAAGTGCGTCTCAACGGTCTGTGTGTGGCCACCCAAACTTTGCTGTACCGCCAGCATGTTTACTGGACAGAACCACACACCGCTGACCACGATCAGATCACCGCCCTGCAGTATTTTGCGCAACTACGCCAGCGTTACCCCGGGTTTGCGGCTGCTGATGCGCCCCATCTGCATACATTGATCAGCGGCTTGTCACTTGAGCCACACATCCACAAACCGCTGTACATGTTGTCCACCGGCTCCAAACGCAAGGTCTGGCTGGCGGGGGCGTTGGCGGCAGGTGCTGCATTGACCCTACTGGATGTTCCTTTTGCCGCCCTGGACAAACCTTCCATTGGGTTTGTGATGCAACAGCTCTGCGCCGCTGCCAGCAACCCAGCACAGGTCTGGGTGCTGGCCGCTTATGAGGAGCCGGGCAACGTGCCACTGGCACATGTGATCAATCTGGGGGATTGAGAGGCACTGCGCTCTGCTCGGCACCCGCGTTGAGGAACACGATCACTCCGTCAGTGAGGGCGCAGTTTTGGCGCGCGCAGCCAGTTTGAGGCTGGAGCCACGCAGGCCTACTTCGTCTGCCAGGATGTGAACCGCTTCCATCAGGAAAATATCTTTGTCATTTTTGCGGGCTTTTTCATCGGCCAGCTCGGTAGCCAGGTTGCGTTCATTGGCCTGCAAGCCATCGTCGCGCAGGAGCGGGTCACTGACCGCATCTTTTTGAGCACCCTTGCCGCTGTCCGTCGCAGGTTTGCGGGCTGCCAGCCTGGCTTCCAGGGTGGCCCGCTCTTTGCGCCGCTCAGCCTCGTTGAGTGAAACTTCGTTGCGTTTTCTCTGCGCATTAAATTGGGCAATGTCTTCCAGAAGGTACTGGAAGTCTTTGTCGTTTTTGATGCGTTCATCGTGCTGGGCCACCAGGGCGGGGAACAGGCGTTTTAAATCGGCTTTGGGGGTGTAGCTGGCAGCTTTGATCTGCGTCCAGGCCAGCGCATTGTCAAAGCTGGATTCACCAAACTCACCCGCATCAAAGCTTGATGGAAAGCTGATGTCTGGCGTGACACCGCGCAATTGGGTTGTGCCGCCATTGATGCGGAAAAACTGCGCAATGGTCATTTTGAGTTCGCCAAATTGCGGTTTTTTGTTATCAACCATACGATCCAGGTCAACCATGGTTTGAACGGTACCTTTACCAAAACTGGGTTCGCCAATGATCATGCCGCGACCATAATCCTGTATGGCTGCGGCAAAAATCTCGGAGGCAGAGGCCGATGACCGGTTGATCAAAACCCCCAATGGGCCATTCCAGACAGCATTCGCCTGGGTGGACTGTTCCAGCTCCACACGCCCATTGGCGTTACGCACTTGCACCACCGGGCCTTTGCCGATGAACAAACCGGTGAGACTCACCGCCTCGGTCAATGAGCCGCCGCCGTTGTTGCGCAAGTCCACCAGAATGCTGTCAACTTTTTTGCTTTTCAGCTCCTCAATCTGCAGGGCAACATCTCTGGAAGCGCTCTTGTAGGCCGTGTCACCGCGTTGTTTGGCCGCAAAATCCTCATAAAAAGATGGCAGCGTGATCACACCGATTTTGCGGGTGAGCTTGCCGTCTGGCACCTCTTGCACCGATGACTTGGCCTCCTGCTCTTTCAGGCTGATGGGCTTGCGCACCAGCGTGACCAGTTTGTGTTTGCCGTCTGGCCCTGCGCCTGCAGGCAGCACATCGAGCCGCACCACCGTATCCAGCGCACCACGAATCATGGCCACCGAATCATCCAGCCGGTTGCCCATGATGTCGATCATGGGGCCACTTTCGCCTTGGGCCACACCCAGAATCCGGTCCCCCATGCTCAGTTGCCCCGACAGGCTGGCTGGCCCGCCTGGCACCAGTTCACGGATCGTCGTGTAATCGTCCAGCTCCGTCAGAATGGCACCAATACCCACCAGAGACAGGCTCATGGAGATGTCAAAGTCCGCCGCAGCCCGCGGAGCCATGTAATTGGTGTGCGGCTCTATCGCCATGGTGTAGGCGTTCATGTAAGTCTGAAAAGCGTCCTCGTTGTTGATACGCGCCATACGTTTGAGCATGGTGGCATAACGCTTGTCGAGTACCTCAATAACACTTTTGTCATCCTTGCCAGCCAGTCGCAGCCGCAACCAATCACTCTTGACCCGTTTTCGCCACAGCTCACGCACCTCGGCTTCATCCTTGGGCCAGGCTTGTTTCTGGCGGGAAAACTGGTAACTTTCGGACTTCTGAAAATCAAAACCCGTTTTGAGCAGTGTTCGTGCGTAAGTCAACCGTTCAGTGGCCCGTTTGATATACAGGTTAAAGATGGCAAACGGGGCACTCAGGTCGTCTTTGACCATGTCCGAGCCCAGCTTGGTTCGCCGCTTGGCGAGTTGATCGATATCAGACTGGACAAAAAAAGTCTTCTCTGGATCAAGTGTCTTGAGGTATTGGTCAAATATCCGGCCAGACAAGGCTTCATCCAGCGGCATGGCCTTGTAGTGGTAACGCGAGAGCAATGCTGCCGCCACGTGGGCCGCCCTTGCCTCCTGGGCCTGGGGTGCCAGGGCTACGGGAGTTGTCTGATTAACAACGGCCGATACACCTTGCACCGCCGTGATGAAGGCAAAGGCCAACCCCAATAATTTCAATTTCATCCGCTATTGCTCTCTTTAGATTGCAGGAAGTACGCCCATCGTCGCATCCAAAAAGGGCCATTGTGGCGGTAATTGCCACCACATGAATCTGACGCACGGCAAAGACCGGATACCGTACCTTCCAATTTTGAGCCAAGTTACCAGCACGGTGACAACACCGGAACCCGCTCACCCACCACCAACACCGGGTTAGTGGCGGTTGTCTTCTGCCCGACGGCTTCTTGAGCGCTGAACCAGCAGCGCAATCAACATGATGGCAGCCGCCGAGCCAGCGATGGCCGCTGAACCCGCCAACATATCAGCCAGCCCATCTACCGCCTGAACACTGACCTGCTGAACGTAATTGACCAGGGTAATGACATCGTCTGGTTGCACGTTTTGCACATCTTCCGCCCGAACGTGAATGTCGGGCCAGCCACTGCGAAACCGGATGGAGGCAAAAATACCATTGGCAATGGCCATCAACGAGAGCACCCCCAGGGGTTTGAGCAGGTGCTCCAGCAAGCGGCTTCGCTCAGCGGGTGGGGCAATCTCATAAACCTGCCCCACCAGTTGGGCAATCGAGGCTTCGGTCTCCTGATGGTTGGCAGGCATTGAGGAAGCTTGGGGGTATGTATTCATCTTATTTCTCTCCTTTTCTTCAGTTCTACATGGCCTTCACAAGACGGCTGCGCACAGCACTGGTAAAAAAAAGCGTCAAGGCATCTGGTAGAGCCGTCAGGATAAACCCGCCAACACCCTCCATTTGTGACAATTTGCTAAAGAAATGCAACAGTATGTAAATGCGGCAGGGCAATGACCGCTCATTTTCAGAGGTTTTTTAAACGTTTTCGACCTCTAGAGCCTATCCATAAAGCGCCAGAAGCTATCAAATATATAGCATTTGATAGAGCGTTCTTTTGACACCATGTATGTTGACAGCCCAGCCCTCAGGCGGCAAGCGGCTGCAAAAAACCATCACACCGCTTCAATCTGCCGGGAGTTCAATCCGCTGAACCACGCCTTCTTGGGCACCAATAAACGCATCGAGAGTATTAAACAGGTTTTCAAGCATGTCCTTGCCCAAAGCCTCTTCCATCAACAAGTACTGCGCATCAATGAGCGGTGCCATCTTGCTGATCAACTGGTCACCCTGGGTGGCCAAACGCACAGAGACCCGCCGCAGATCACCTTCCACGCGACTGCGCTGAATCAATTGCAAGTCTTCCATACGCGACAGCATGCCTGCCATGCTGGCACTGTGAAACTGGCACTGGTCACAAATCTCATGGGGTTCAAGCTGTCCATACTCGTCCAGCAGCCGCAGGATTCGCCACTGTTGCTCGGTCAGTCCAAAGTGATTCAGGATCGGCCGAAAGTGCCCCATGAGACATTCGCGGGCTTTTAAGAGGCGTTGCGGCAAATTGTGGTGGCTAACCCGAGGTTTTGCCTGGGAAGTCATGGCGCGCCCCAGAACACTAATACATTAGCGATTAAAATGACTAGCATGTTAGTAATTAAGCCTGTAATCCCAAGAGGACATCGTAGATGATCGTCCGAGACCGCCCTTCTGGACTCAAGATGTTCCTGCTTCTGCGGGGGTCTATCCTGCCAAGGATTCTGCCATCCTTGGTGGCGACCACGCTCATTGCCATCCTGGTGACCGTATCCCACGGTGACCTGTTTGCACTCAAGATCACGCTGACCACCATTCCCTTCAGCCTGATCGGACTGCCGATTGCCATTTTTCTGGGGTTTCGCAACACAGCAGCCTACGACCGGTTTTGGGAGGGGCGCAAGCTGTGGGGCGAGGTGCTGCTGCGCAGCCGAAGCTTGTCGCGTCAATGCCGCAGCCTGATCGCCGGGGAGAAACCTGTCACGATCCATCTGGGCTTGACCGATGTGCGGGTACGCATGGTTCTTCGCGCCATTGCCTTCGCCCACGCGCTGCGACATCTGCTGCGCGATGAGACACCAATGCCGGAATATCAGGGGCTGCTTGTGTCGTCCGAGCTAGAAGGGCTGTGCCTGGCCGCCAATCAACCTGACTATTTGATGCAAAGAATGGGCGAAGACCTGGAGCTTTGCCTGCGTGAAAAGCGGCTTGACCCATGCTTGGCCAGTGCCATTGATGCCACGCTGTCTGCCATGACTTCCGCTGCCGCCAGCTGTGAACGCATCAAAAGCACGCCGATTCCCTTCTCGTACACCTTGCTGCTGCACCGCACCGCCTATTTGTACTGCTTTCTGCTGCCCTTTGGGCTGGTGGACTCGATTGGTTTCATGACCCCTTTTGTCGTCACCATCGTGGCCTACACCTTCTTTGGCCTGGATGCCTTGGGTGATGAAATCGAGGAACCCTTTGGCGTGGATGCCAACGACCTGCCCCTCAACGCCATTTGCCGCACCATTGAAATCAATTTGCTGGAATCCCTGGGCTGCGAAGACCTGCCCAAGCCACTGCTTCCTATGAACTATTGCCTGACTTGAGACAACCCACCCCCCTGAAAGCAAACCAACGATGCAGAACCAACTTCAAGACCGAATCCGACTCCCCGCACTGCGTGAACGTGTGACCACAGCCGAAGCCGCCGCGCAGTGGATCCAGGATGGCATGACCATTGGCATGAGTGGCTTCACCCGTGCCGGTGATGCCAAAGTCGTCCCCATGGCCCTGGCCAAACGCGCCAGCACCGAAGACCTGAAGATCACCCTGATGACCGGTGCCTCGCTGGGCAGTGATGTGGACAAAACCCTGACCGAGGCTGGTGTGCTGGCGCGCCGCTTGCCCTTCCAGGCCGACCCGGTGCTGCGTGCGGCCATCAACCGCGGCGACGTGATGTTTGTCGACCAACACCTGTCTGAAACCGTGGAGCTGCTGCGCACCCGGCAAATGGCACCGATTGACATCGCCGTCATTGAAGCGGTGGCCATCACCGAAACCGGTGCCTTGATTCCCACCACTTCGGTGGGCAACAGCGCCAGCTTTGCGATTCTGGCCGACAAGGTGATCGTCGAAATCAACCTGACCCAATCGTTGGAGTTGGAAGGCCTGCACGACATCTTCATCCCCAAACACCGCCCGCAACGCGAACCCATGCCGCTGATGTCGGTGCAAGATCGCATTGGCACCAGCGTGATCGAGATTCCCCCTGAAAAGATCGTGGCCATCGTCATCACCGAAAAGCTCGACAGCGCGTCCAACATCCTCCCGGCCGATCACGAAACCGCTGCCATTGCCGCGCACCTGGTGGATTTCTTCAAGAACGAAGTGACGCAAGGCCGTCTGACCAAGAGCCTGCTGCCGATGCAAGCCGGTATTGGCACCATCGCCAACGCGGTCATGCAAGGCTTCATTAACAGCCCGTTCGAGCACCTGACCATGTATTCCGAGGTGTTGCAGGATTCCACCTTTGACCTGTTTGATGCCGGCAAGCTCGACTTTGCGTCAGGCTCATCCATCACCCTGTCACCGCAGAAAAGCCGGGAAGTGTTTGGCAACATCGGCAAGTACAAAGACCGCCTGGTGTTGCGTCCGCAAGAGGTCAGCAACCACCCTGAACTGATCCGCCGCCTGGGCATCATTGCCATCAACACCGCGCTGGAAGCCGACATCTACGGCAACGTCAACTCCACCCACGTGATGGGCACGCACATGATGAACGGCATTGGTGGCTCGGGTGACTTTGCACGCAATGCCTACCTTTCGGTTTTTGCCACCAAAGCCACCGCCAAAAATGGCCTGATCTCCAGCATCGTCCCCATGGTTTCGCACGTGGATCACACCGAACACGACGTGGACATCATCGTCACCGAAGTCGGCCTGGCCGATTTACGCGGCTTGGCCCCACGCGAACGTGCCCAAGTCATCATCAACCGCTGCGTGGCCGAGCCCTACCGCGCCATGCTCAACGACTATGTGGAACGCGCCAACCAAGGCGGTGGACAAACACCCCATGTGCTGCAAGAGGCGTTTTCCTGGCATCAGAAGTTCCGTGAGACCGGGTCCATGTTGCCCGTGAATGCCCAAGCTGAGCACAAAGTTCCCGAAAAGGAAGAAGCGCTGGCGATGGTCTAACTTGCCAGCGGCACGTTCACCAACGTGCCACAACGGGTTGAATCTGCGAGTATTTTAAGTCTCTAGCGCTTATGGAATAAGCGCTAGAAGCTATATTAAATATAGCAATCATGGGCAAAACTTCAAGTGTGATTGCCGTGTAAGAGGGAAGGTACCCACGACCACCCATCGTCACGGCTTAAACAGCCGAGCGGGTACACGATCAAGCAGGTGGGCAGTACAACACCCATCAGCACCACACCCCATACGCCACTCGGCGTATTTCCCAAACCTCTGTGCTTCCCTAAAGTCACCCCATCGCCGCTTGAAAGCCTGAAGTGAACCCCAGGCCCACACCCGGCGACAACGGTTTCATCAACTTTGGAGTAGCACACATGTCATCTTTGAATTCACGTCGTTTTACCCTCAAGGCGCTTACCGCCGCCGTCGCGCTCGGCACCCTGTCGGCACTGCCGGTTCAGGCCGCTGACACCATCAAGGTCGGTGTTTTGCACAGCCTGTCTGGCACCATGGCCATTTCTGAAACCGTGTTGAAAGACACCGTGCTGATGGCCATTGAAGACATCAATGCCCACGGTGGCGTGCTTGGCAAACAACTCGAACCGGTGGTGGTCGACCCGGCCTCCAACTGGCCACTTTTTGCTGAAAAGACCAAGCAGTTGCTCGGTCAGGACAAGGTTTCCGTCATCTTCGGTTGCTGGACTTCGGTGAGCCGCAAGTCGGTGCTGCCCGTGGTGGAAGAAATGAACGGCTTGCTGTTCTACCCAGTGCAGTATGAAGGTGAAGAACTCTCCAAAAACGTGTTCTACACCGGCGCGGCTCCCAACCAGCAAGCGATTCCCGCCGTGGACTATTTGATGAGCAAAGACGGCGGCGCGGCCAAGCGCTGGGTCTTGCTGGGCACGGACTACGTCTACCCCCGCACCACCAACAAAATCCTGCGCGCCTACCTGAAATCCAAGGGCGTGGCGGACAAGGACATTGACGAAAAATACACCCCATTTGGCCACTCAGATTACCAAACCATCGTGGCTGACATCAAGAAGTTCAGCGCCGGTGGCAAGACCGCCGTGGTGTCCACCATCAATGGTGACTCCAACGTGCCGTTCTACAAGGAACTCGGCAACGCCGGCCTGAAGGCCAAAGACGTACCGGTGGTGGCCTTCAGCGTGGGTGAAGAAGAGTTGCGCGGTGTGGACACCAAGCCGCTGGTCGGCCATCTGGCCGCCTGGAACTACTTCATGAGCATCAAGAACCCGACCAACACCGCGTTCATCAAACAGTGGAGTGACTACGCCAAGGCCAAGAAATTACCCAACGCCGACAAACCTCTGACCAACGACCCTATGGAAGCCACCTGGATCGGCATTCACATGTGGAAGCAAGCCGTTGAAAAAGCCAAGAGCACCGATACCGACAAGGTGATTGCCGCCATGGCTGGCCAAAAGTTCAAGGCACCCAGCGGCATCATGTCTGAAATGGACATGAAAAACCACCACCTGCACAAGAGTGTTTTTATTGGTGAAGTCAAGGCTGACGGCCAGTTCAACGTGGTCTGGAAAACACCTGGCCCGGTGAAGGCCAAGCCATGGTCACCCTACATTGAAGGCAATGCAGGCAAGCCTGACGAACCCACCAAAAAATAAGCTTTAAGTCTGTCACATGTAGTTGTCGTTGCGGGCCTGGCCCGCAACGACACACCACGAAAGATGCCTTTGAGTCTGAAGAAATTGCAGCGTGGGCACTGACCACCGTACCCACCCTACAGGTTCTGATCATGTTCAAAAGACTATTTCTAATTGCTACACTTTTAATATCTACCAGCGTTTATTCCATAAGCGTTGAAGAGGTAAAAGCCATCACATTAGGTGAAACCGATGCACGCATTGCGGCACTCGGCAAAGCCATGCAAACCGCAGATGACAAAACCGCAACTTTTTTGCAAGCCTTGTCTGACGATGCGGTCAAGATCGCAGGAGACAAGGTGTTTGTGGTCAAGGACGACAAGGCCTTTGATGCCGTTACCGGCACGGAACTGGCTCTGCCCGACGATGCCGAAGATGTGATCAACAACAACCGCATGCGTGGTGAAATTGATTCGGCACTGGCTGCACTCAAACTCTTTTCCAAAGACGACACGGTACGCGCTGCCGCCGTGAAACAACTGCAAAGTGATGCCGATGAAACCAAGCTGCCCCTGATTGAGAAAGCCTTGGTGACCGAACAAAATCCCGGCATCCAAGAGCAGTTGGGTATGGTGCGCGCGGCAGCCCTGTTGAACAGCACCGACAAAGCCAAACGCCTGGAAGCCGCCAAGTTGCTGGCCACCAGCGGCCAGGCCAACACCAAAACCATGTTGCTGGCACGGCTGGCGCAAGAACCAGACAGAGAAGTCAAGGCCGCCCTGGGTGCAGCGCTGCGCCAGGTGGAATCTGCGCTGGCCTGGGGCGACAAACTGGGCGCACTGTTCAGCGGCATCAGTCTGGGCTCGATCCTGCTGCTGGTGGCCCTCGGCCTGGCCATCACCTACGGGCTGATGGGTGTGATCAACATGGCACACGGCGAGCTGATGATGATTGGCGCTTACGCCACCTATGTGGTGCAGGGCCTGTTTCAAAAATACCTGCCCGGCGCGTTTGACTGGTATTTGCTGGCTGCCGTGCCGGTAGCATTCATGGCCTCCGCCTTGATGGGTGCGGCGCTGGAGCGCTCGGTGATTCGTTTTCTCTATGGCCGCCCGCTGGAAACCCTGCTGGCCACCTGGGGCATCAGCCTGATGCTGATGCAGTTGGTGCGCAGCCTGTTTGGCGCACAAAACGTAGGGGTGGAAAACCCGTCGTGGATGAGTGGTGGCGTGCAGGTGCTGGGTAACTTGTCGCTGCCGTTCAACCGGCTGGTGATCATCGGCTTTGCCCTCTTTGTGCTGGTGGCCGTGTCGTGGCTGATCAGTAAAACGCGCCTGGGGCTGTTTGTGCGCGGGGTCACACAAAACCGCCCGATTGCCTCGTGTATGGGGGTCAACACGGCGCGGATTGACACCTACGCCTTCGCCCTGGGTTCCGGCATTGCGGGCTTGGCCGGATGTGCTCTGAGCCAGGTCGGCAACGTGGGGCCGGATCTGGGCCAAGGCTACATCGTGGATGCTTTCATGGTGGTGGTGCTGGGTGGTGTCGGCCAGTTGGCAGGCACGGTGTACGCCGCTTTGGGTCTGGGTATCCTGAACAAGTTTCTGGAGGGGCTGACCGGTGCGGTATTGGCCAAGATTGCGGTGCTGGTATTCATCATCATCTTTATTCAAAAACGACCCCAAGGCATTTTTGCCATGAAAGGCCGCTCGGCAGAGGCATGATCATGAACACAAGTTTGACCCCTGTTTCCTTACCCGCCCCGGCACCCTTGCTCAGTCGCACGGGCTGGGCCGCTTTTTTGCTCGCGTTGATGGTGGTCTGTGCGGTGGCCCCGGTGCTGAATTTGCTGGTACCTGAGGGCAGCCTGTTCCATCTGAGTGACTACGGCGTGGGCTTGCTCGGGCGCATCATGTGTTACGCCATTTGTGCGCTGGCCATGGATTTGATCTGGGGTTACACCGGCATCCTGAGCCTGGGGCATGGTTTGTTTTTTGCTCTGGGCGGCTATGCCATGGGTATGTATCTGATGCGCCAGATTGGACTGGACGGTAATTACAAAAGCGCTTTACCCGACTTCATGGTGTTTCTGGACTGGAAGACCTTGCCCTGGCACTGGACGTTTTCTGACAGCTTTGTCGCCACCCTGTTTCTGATCATTGCGGTGCCGGGTCTGGTAGCGTTTGTGTTTGGCTACTTTGCCTTTCGCTCACGTATCAAAGGGGTGTACTTTTCCATCATCACCCAGGCCATGACCTTTGCGGCCATGCTGCTGTTCTTTCGTAATGAGACCGGGTTTGGCGGCAACAACGGCTTTACCGACTTCAAGCGAATTCTGAACATTCCGATTGCCACACCCAACATGCGTATGACCTTGTTTGTCATGACCGGTGTGACCTTGCTCGGCTTTTTCCTGCTGGCACGCTGGCTGATCAACAGCAAGTTTGGCCGGGTGCTGCAAGCCGTGCGGGATGCCGAAACACGGGTCATGTTCAGCGGCTACAACCCGCTGGGCTACAAACTCACCATCTGGACGATCTCGGCCATGATGTGTGGTGTGGCCGGAGCACTGTATGTGCCGCAAGTAGGCATCATCAACCCCAGTGAAATGAGCCCGGCCAATTCCATTGAGATTGCCATCTGGGCCGCCGTGGGAGGCCGCGCCACGCTGATCGGGCCAATTCTGGGCGCGTTCATCGTCAGTGGGGCCAAGAGCTGGCTCACCGTGGCCTACCCCGAGTTCTGGCTGTATTTTTTGGGAGCCCTGTTCATTGGGGTCACGCTGTTCCTGCCCGACGGTGTGGTGGGTTTGGTCAAAAAGCTGAAAGGTGGTGCGAAATGACCCCCGAACTGATGGAGCAAAACGCCCGCCATGCCGAGCAGTACCGCGCGGCCCACCCAGGCCAAAGCGGCAGCACCGAGTCGGGTGGCCGCGAAGCCGCGTTCTCACACCTGGCCGTGCCCGGCGAAGTGGACACCACCCATGGCCGCATTCTGTACCTGGAAGACGTGAACGTGAGTTTTGACGGCTTCAAAGCCATCAACCAACTCAGCCTGGACATTGCCCCCGGTGAGTTACGCTGCATCATCGGCCCCAACGGTGCGGGCAAAACCACCATGATGGACATCATCACCGGCAAAACCCGCCCGGATTCTGGGCAGGTGTTTTTTGGCAGCACCATCGACCTGCTGCGCTACAAAGAATCTGAAATCGCCCAGATGGGCATTGGCCGCAAATTCCAGAAACCCACGGTGTTTGAGCAGCTCACCGTGTTTGAAAACCTGGAACTGGCTTTGAAAACCAACAAGGCTGTCACCGCGTCGATGTTGTTCAAGCTGGATTCAACGCAGAGCGACCGGCTGGCCGAGGTGATACACACCATCCATCTGGCGGACAGCGTGTCGCGTCAGGCCGGTTACCTCAGCCACGGGCAGAAGCAGTGGCTGGAGATTGGCATGCTGCTGATGCAAGACCCCAAGTTGTTGCTGCTTGATGAACCCGTGGCGGGCATGACCGATGAGGAAACCGAGCGCACGGCAGAGCTGTTTTTGTCTCTGAAAGGCAAACATTCGCTGATGGTGGTGGAGCATGACATGAGCTTCATCAACACCATCTCGGACATCGTCACGGTGTTGTGCGACGGCTCTGTTTTGGCGCAGGGCACGCTGGCGCAGGTGCAGGCGGATGAGCGGGTGATTGAGGTGTATCTTGGAAGATAAGTTTGTAGGCCGGGTATTCGCCCCGGCGGGCGACTCACTTTCTTTCGCTTCGCCGAAAGAAAGTAAGCAAAGAAAGGGCGACCCTGCTGTCTGCGTCCCTTCGCTTCGCTACGGGCAACCTGCGGTGCTCGCTGCAGGTGGGGGCCCGCTCGAACTCGGCTATCGCCTCAAACAATCGCGTGCCCTGATCCACCTGCAACTGCGCTCCTCGGCGCCTATAGAAGGGACTCAAGTCCCCGTGCTCGTGGCGCTGCGCACCACATTGCACCGGGGTGCGTGGCATCCCCCGCGCTGCAATGCCCGGCGCAGCCGGGCGAGCAGTGCTGACTCCTATGCCGTGGTGCGTCGGCGAGTAGCGCAGGGCTGGGCGGATCAGGGCTCGCGATTGTCTGAGCGAAGCGAGTTCGAGCGAGACCCCGCCCAGACCGAGCAACGCAGCGAACCGGCACGCAGTGACGGCAGCGCATTCGGCTCGCCTTCTCTTTGCTTACTTTCTCTTGGCGAAGCAAAGAAAAGTGCCTCGCCCGCCGGGGCGAGACCCGGCCAACAGCCGCATCAAAAGCCATAAAAAAGGATAAACACAGATGCTGAACGTCAAAAACATCAACCAATACTACGGCGGCTCCCACATCCTGCGCGACGTGAACCTGCAAGCCACTTTAGGCCAAGTCACCGTCATCCTGGGCCGCAACGGCGTTGGCAAAACCACCTTGCTCAAAAGCCTGATGGGCTTGGTGCCGATCAAGACCGGTAGCATCGAGTTCGATGGCAAGTCAATCCAGAACGCCACGCCTTATGAGCGAGCCAGAGCCGGTATCGGCTTCGTGCCCCAAGGCCGCGAGATTTTTGCCAGATTGACCGTCGAAGAAAACCTGCGCATGGGCCTGGCCTACAAGCCTGCCCGCACGCCGATTCCGCCTGAGCTGTTTGAGTTGTTCCCGGTGTTGAAACAAATGCTGCACCGCCGTGGCGGCGACCTGTCCGGCGGTCAGCAGCAGCAACTGGCCATCGCCCGGGCTCTGGCTGCAGGGCCCAAACTGCTGATGCTGGACGAGCCCACCGAAGGTATCCAGCCCAGCATCATCAAGGACATTGGCCGTGTCATCCGCATGTTGGCCGACCGTGGTGACATGGCCATTGTGCTGGTCGAGCAGTACTACGACTTCGCCCAAGAGCTGGCCGACAACTACGTGGTGATGGAGCGCGGAGCCGTCAAAGCCCAAGGCTTGGGTTCAGCCATGGAAGCGAATGGCGTGCGGCAGATGGTGGCGATTTGAAGACGATCTCATTGCGCCACCATCACACGATTGCGCCCTCCTGACTTGGCACGGTAAAGCGCCTGATCGGCACTTCTGAACAGCGCATCAGACGTTACGCCATGACCCGGATAGGTGGCGATGCCGACCGACAACGTGACCTGAATCCGAAAATCACCAAACGTGATGACGGTTTTTTCAAAGGTCTTTCGGTACAGTTCGGCTCGCTCCTGGGCAACCACTTGTTGCATACCGGGTAACAGCAACAAAAACTCCTCACCACCATATCGGCAGGCAATGTCTGTGGCGCGTGTTTGCAACATCATGGCCAGATGTTTCAACACTTCGTCACCCGCTTGATGACCATAGGTGTCGTTAATTTGCTTGAAATGATCGATGTCCATCAGGATCAGGCTCAATGCTTGCCCGTCGCGTTGGCAACGCGCAAGCTCACGTGCCATGGTGGAGTCAAGGTAACGCCGGTTGTAAAGACCGGTCAGCGCATCACGGTTGGCCTGCTCACGTAGCCTGATCTGCAAGGCATGGATTTCGTCAAGCTGCTGTTTGAGGATCAGATTGGCGGATTGCAAGGCTTGCTCACTCGAACGCAATCGCACACGCGTTTCCTGCAGCTTCAGTGTGCGCGTGTGAGCACCACTGGCAACCACCATCAGGTACAAAAATATGCAAGCAATATTGAAAGCCGTGACCGGGCCACTGGTATGCAGCGACACATGCAAGCCTGTGGTGGCCACCACCATCGACACACCTGTAGCCATGACGGCCAAGGCGATCAACACCCCCTTGAGTCCACGAAACATGGCAAGATTGATGGTTGAAGCCACGACCAGAATGAAGGTGATCCACAGCGGGAACTCCAGCACGGCAGCCCATACACCCAGCATCAAGGTATCCAGCAGCATATGGTTCAGCTCGGTGCGTCCGGCATCGCTGGCACGTTTTGCGCGCCAGTACAACACATGGGGGTAAACCAGAAACTGCAGCGCGAAAAACGACCACACCATCACGCTGTAATCTTTGCTCGCCATGTGTGCGCCGAGCGCCACAAACAGCAAGGCGAAAAATACAGACCGATTCCGGTAGTTCATCTGGACAATCCAGCTGCCTGGTTTAACTTCTGTAAGGGACATGGTTCGCTGTTAAAAAAGATGTGTTGCCAATGTACCGACAGGTGAAGTCAGGCCTGAAACTCAAATCGCTGCTCATTCACTTCTGCGCCCCACTGCGTGCCATGCTGTTGGAACACCAGGCGAAAGCCAAATTTTTCATAAAGATGCCGTGCAGCATCAAGCCCCTCAAAAGTCCACAGATAAGCCCGGTGGTACTGCTTTGACCGACAAAACTCCATTGCTGAAGCAAGCAGTGTTGACCCAACTCCTGTTCCACGCATTCTTTCCGAGGTGATGAACCAGCGAAGATGCGCCCCACCCTGCCCGGCGTGGGAACCGTCAATGGCAATTGATCCCTCTATTTGGCCGTCTTGCAGCACCAGCCAAAGCCCGTCCCGCTCACTGTCATACCGTTCGCAAAACTCGGCAAGCTCTCGCGCCACCTTGCTCTCAAAGGGCAAACCAAAACCAACAAGTTCGCTGTAATAACGGGCATGAAGCTCTGCAATTCTGCCGATGGAACCAGGTAAATAGTCCTTGTGAAGGCTTGGGGTCATGATGAATGCCTGCCCGGCTACACAGGGAGGTTCGTGCAAACCATTCCTCAGTCCCCAGCGCGGCAAACCTGAATATCGCTTTGCCCTTGCTGCCAACAGGGGCTGGATACTGCCTTGTCAAGCGACGGAATACCGTCCATGCTGATGCGGGTTGCCACGATGCTGAAACCGGTCACACCTTGCGGTGTGAGCTGCAGGCGCAGCACCCAGGCTTGGCGTTGGCGGTGGTTGTCGGTTTCTTTCATGACAAAGTTGCCCACGCTGTAAATGATGGGTTTGCCTTTGTAGAGCTCAATGTCTTGTGTCACATGCGGGTGGCCGCCAATCACGGCATCGGCTCCGGCATCCACCATCAGGCGTGCCAGTTGGTGCTGGCGGGGATTGGCCACCAGCTCATTTTCCCAACCCCAGTGCATCACAGGAATCACCAGATCCGCGTGGTAAAAACTCCGGGCTTTTTGAATATCAGCCACCACTTGTTCATCTTCGCTCCAGGCCACACCGGGGGCGTTGAAATCGGCCTCAAAACTGCGCGGCATGAACTCGTTGTAACCCAGCACAGCAACGCGCAGGCCTTTGCGCTCAAACATCTGGGGGGTGTGAGCCTCGGTCAGGTTGTGCCCACCGCCAAAATAGCCCAGCTTGGCCTTTGGCAGCAGTTCCAGCATTTCAGCAAAGGCCTCACGCCCAAAATCGCCTGAATGGTTGTTGGCCAATGCCAGGGCATCAAAGTGGCGTTGGAGCACCGGCAACACTTGGGGATGGGCACGGAAGGTGTAATTCTTGTCACCCGCAGAGCCGGTGGTAGCCACCACACATTCCAGATTGCCCAGACGAATGTCGGCTTGTTGAAAGACATTTTCAAAATCGGCAAAGGGATCGCCCCCTTGGCGGATCATGTCGCCAGCGGTGTCGTCCAGGACAATGTCACCGGCAAACACCAGGGTAACCGGCAGGGTGGGTTCAGCGGCCAGTACCAGCGCACTGGTCAGCCACAAAAGCAGGGTCAGGCTGTGTTGCAGCATCGTTTTCATGGTTGCTCCCCCTGCAGGGTGCAGCTGTAGATCAATTCCCGGCCCACCGGTCCAGCATAAAGGCGCTGTGTACCGGTCAACGGGGTGGAAGGGGAAGTGGTTTTGAAAGGGGGTAGAAAAATGGCTTCCTGAATCAGCAAGGGTTGCGTGCGGGTGTCCAGGTAGGCGTAAAGCTTGATGTAATCCACCCGTGCCGCATGCCCCACCATCACGGCTTTGAACCAGAAGCGCCCGCCAATGTCCACACTGGGCACGGTGTATGGATCGTTGACCGCCAGAGTTTCCAGCACTTGGGTGCTGCCCGCGTAGGTGACATCACAGCGCAGCAGTGCATCGGCCGAAACCATGGGTGAATACATACAAGCTCCCAAAACCAGGGTAGCCGTCGTCATACGGAGTAAAAATTTCATGGCACCGATTTTGCAGGACACTTGCGTTGCATCTGTTAAAAAATGAGAAAAGAGGCAGGATGCTCATAACCGTACAACAACAGCATCCAGATTCAGTGCCTTGATCTTTCTGGCAGCTTCACCCGCTTGGTTCAAACCGGCAAATGGACCCACCCGAACCCGGATCAGCTCCCCTTTGACACCATGTACACGCTGGTTGATGACTGGCAAACGCGCATTGCGAAGCTTGTCCTGTACGCGCTGCGCATTGGTGGCGTTCGCAAACAAACCTACATTGACATAAAAATGTCCCACACTGGCCGGCTTGGATGGAAGTCTCTTTGGTGACGAGACCGACAGAACAGATACAGATGCCACCGTAACAGGTGCAGACACTTCGCTGGCCGGTACCGATGCCGTGGTCACTGGTGCGGATGCCCTACGAACAGGTTCAGATGGCATGCGGGCAGGTACAGATGCTGCCAGACTCGGCGCTGAGGCGACCGGTTGTGGCATCGATACCGCAGGCACCGGGTCGCTAGGCAGGGTGCCCAACGCAACGCTTTGAAGGGGCGAGGATGCAACATTCAGCGGCGGAAAGGCACTTGGCAGGGGTGCTGACGCTGGAGCCTCTTGCACACGCGCTGTGGCGGATGAGGCTGTTGTTTCAGTTTCAGATGAATATCGCGTCAAAAGCGGCATACACGGTGGCAACACCACGCACAACAGCGCCAAATTTCCGACCAAAATTCGGATGAAACGCTGACGCGAGCTGCTTTGACCCACCAAAAGCTTGCAAGCCTGCTCCAGTTTGGCAGAAGCCACAATAGCCGCCTCCAGATTTTTTCGCGTTGCACGGTAAAAAAGGGCATTGCCCCCGATACCCGGCAAAACAAACAGCAAAACTAGACCACTCAACCCGACAAGAAGCTCAGCCAGCTCAGACCAATTCAACACCAAGCGACCCAAGCCCAGAGTAAGGAGTGGAAGGAACACCAGCACCGCCAGATATCCCAGTGCATAGCCCCGCAACCCCCGGAACACCAGCCAATTGAAGGTACACAGGCTGGCGGCCCAGTTCCATGACAGACCTGCGCGCCCTGAGGCTTCAAAACGGGTGAAGATCGGTAGATAAAAGTCGGTGTTGATGGGCCCGATGGCTGCTCTGAACAGCATCGTGATCGTGGGTTCGGGCTGGCGAGCCTGCGTCTGGGGTGGGGGCATAAACCGGGTGAAGTTTTCAGGCAAACATGCGATCCATCGTTTTGATTGGGCGACAGATCATACCTGTGCAGTCAGATCCCTCAGGCCCGAACCAACCGCAGCAACGTGATCTCTGAAGCAGCCCCCAAACGCTTGGGTGGCCCCCAATACCCGGTTCCCCGACTGGTGTACACCCACAGCGACTGCAGTTTGTGCAGCCCGGCGGTGAACGGTTGCTGAAATTTCACAAAGTGGTTCCAGGGCCAGAATTGCCCACCATGCGTGTGACCCGAGAGTTGCAGATCAAAGCCAGCCTGCTGGGCCGCCGCCGCACTGCGCGGCTGGTGTGCCAGCAGCAGCTTGAACACCGCCTGGGCTGGCGCACCGGCCATGGCCGCATGGGGGTCGCTGCGATGGGTTTCGTCAAAATGATGGGCACTGAAATCAGTCACACCGGCCACCACCATCATGGCTTGTTCAGGGTCTTGCGCATCGCGATTGTGGTGAATCAGCACATGCTCATTCATCAACACGCGGATACCCAGATCACGCACAGCATCAATCCAGCCATGAGCGCCAGAGTAATACTCATGATTGCCCGTCACGAAGAAAGTGCCATGCGTGGAGGTTAATGCCGCCAATGGAGCCACCTGGCCACGTAATTCAGCCACACTGCCATCCACCAGATCACCCGTGATGGCCACCATATCGGCTTTCAGGCTGTTGACTCTGTCCACGATGCGTTTCAAATAAGCCGCCTGGATGGTTGGCCCCACATGGATGTCACTGATCTGCGCCAGGGAAAAACCGTCAAGCGCTGCGGGCAGATTGGCAATGGGCACATCAACCCACACCACCGCAGCGGTACGCCGTGCATTGAAGAATCCCCACAGCGTCGCCAGCAGCGCCAGAACCGGCACCAGCAAAGCACTGTCTGCTCGAAAGTGGGCCACCGAAAACAACGCAGGTTCAAACCGATCAAAACCAAGCACAGCCAGCAGCCCAACTTCCCGCAGCACCGTCAGCACCAGCAAAGAAGAACCCAGCCCCATACACAGCAGTCCCAGCCAGGTCAACAGCCTGGCCAACACGGGTGTGGCCAGGCGCTTTGCCAGAAACCCCATGGGCAGCAGCCCGGCAGACACCAACAACAAAACCCACAGTGCCATGCCCAGCCACGCACTCTCAGCGGCCAGGTCTGGTGCAAGACACCAGCCAACCCAAGCATGCAAAAGGAAAGAAACCAGAAAAAGGGGAACAACAGACATTCAGATACGCGCCTATGCCGGAGCAATAACGCCGAAGCTTCAATGTTCCTATATGGTGCCTTCCGGCGTAGATTCAAGATCGGCTAGAGCGGATCGGGTGTTATCTCATCCTTGGTCAAACAACATTTTTATAGCTGTTGCGCAACTCACGTTTGAGCAGTTTTCCACTCGGGTTTTTGGGTAGCGCATCCACGAAGATGACACGTTTGGGGCTCTTGAAACTGGCCATTTGACTTCTACAAAATGACACCACGTCTTCTTCGCTGAGCACTTGGCCGAACTTCAGCACAATCACGGCTGTGACCGCTTCCACCCACTGCGGGTCAGCCAGTCCAATCACGGCGACTTCACTGACCTGGGGCATTTTGTAAATCATTTCTTCGACTTCACGGCTGGCAACGTTTTCGCCACCGGACTTGATCATGTCTTTCTTGCGATCCACCACACTGATGTACCCCTCGTCGTCAATGATGCCCAAGTCCCCGCTGTGAAACCAACCACCCGCGAACGCAGCACGGGTTTTCTCTTCATCCTGAAAATAGCCCAGCATCAGGTGGGGTGATCGGTGAACGATTTCACCGACCTCGCCAGGCATGACGTCTTGCATGTCGTCATCTACCACACGTGTCTCTACGTTCAACACGGGCCGTCCGCAGGAGCCGGGTTTACGCAACTGATCATCTGGCCCCAACAGGGTTGCCAAAGGGGCGATCTCGGTCTGCCCGTACAGATTCCAGAGGCGCACCAGCGGCAGTCGGGTGGACAGTTCACGCAACACCTCAACGGGCATGATGGAGGCACCGTAGTAACCTTTCACCAGACTGCTTATCTTCTCGGCATCCAACAAAGGAGAGCGCAAAAGCGCTATCCACACCGTGGGGGCCGCAAAAAAACTGGTGATCCTGAACCTTTCCATCAAAGCAAGCAGATTGTCGGGAACCGGTTTTGCGGTGATGATGTTGGTGCTTCCAACAAAAATGCTGGGGCCAAAAAAGACATCCAACTGGGCGCAGTGGTACATCGGCAGGGCGTGTAAGGTGATGTCAGAGGCGGCAATCTCGGCATCCGCAATACAACTGACATACTGCCAGAGCACTGCGTCATGGGTGAGCATGGCACCTTTGGGACTGGATTCTGTGCCGCTGGTATAGACAATTTGCAGCAAATCGGTTCCCGTGAAGCTGGTTTCCGGTAACGGATCTTGACAAGCGGCCAAGTCGTCAAAGTGATGCATCCCTTGTACCGGCGCAGTGACTTCTTCTGACGGAATCCAGATAAATTCGCGCACCTGCGTTTGCAGCGCTGCTGCAGCGTGCGCCAATTCGGCAAGACCGCTGTCTGTGGCTAAAAAGCGGGCTCCCGCGTGGCGCAAGATATAAGCAACTTCATCAGCCTTCAGCATGAAATTGATCGGTACCAGCACGGCACCCAGGCGTGCCAATGCAAAACGAAGGGCCGCAAAACCATGAGAATTGCGTGCCAGCACAGCCACACGTTCACCTTGTGTGACTCCCAGTTGGGAAAGACCTGCTGCCAGTTGTGACACCAGGACATCAAATTCCTGGTAAGTCCATTGGGTGCTGCCGCAGATGATGGCAGTTTTGGAAGGAAATCTGAGTGCCGTGCGGCGCAGCACATCACTCAGGGTTTGGCGGCGAATTGTCGATGTCATGATGTTTGTCTCCTCGTTCATTTTTATGTCAATGTGTGATCAGTCCGCGGTTTATTCCAGGCGCTCGAGAATGGTTGCGGTAGCCATGCCGTGCCCAATACACATCACCTGCAAGCCAAACTTTCCGCCACGGTGTTCAAGGCCACAGAGCATTTTGGCCATCAGCGCTGCACCGGTTCCACCGAGCGGGTGGCCGTGGGCAATGGCACCGCCCCAGGGATTGAGTTTGTCGGTATCGGGTTGAAACTCTCGCACCCAGCACAAGGCCACCGTGGCAAAGGCCTCGTTGAGTTCGATCCAGTCCATGTCTGCCATGGTCAGCCCGGCCTTTTTAAGTGCCATGTGGGTCGCAGGGATCACGCCGGTGAGTTGCATGACAGGGTCTGAGCCGGCGACAACCCGTGCCAGAAAGCGGGCTTTGGGTTTGAGTCCGAGCCGAGCAGCCGCTGCACGGCTACCGAGCACGATGGCACTGGCACCATCAGACACCTGGCTGGAATTGGCGGCTGTCACCACGCCGGTTTCTGCCGAGCGAAACACCGGTGCCATGCTCTTCATCTTGTCGTGGTCAATGACGGCACGCACCCCTTCATCATGATCCAGTGTGAAAGCTGTGCCATCCTTGTCCACGCCCGCAACTGGCACGATTTCTTGATGCCAACCGGCCAACCTGGCGGCATGGGCGCGGCGGTGGCTTTCAATGGCAAAGTCATCCAAGGCTGCGCGTGAGAGCTTCCACTGGTCGGCAATGCGCTCTGCACTCTCCACCTGATGTGGAATGGGGTAACGCGACAAGATGTCGGGGTGAAGGTTGTCAAAACCACTGAAAGCCTGTTTACCCAGTGTGAGATCCAGAAACATGGGTACCCGACTCATATTTTCTACACCGCAACCGATGGCAAAGTCCAGGTCACCCGCCGCTATCGCCTGTGCTGCGGCATGCACTGCAAATTGGCTGGAACCACACATCCGGTTCAGGCTGACCCCGGGCACTTCGGGTGGCAGCCCGGCCAGCAGTGCGGCTTGGCGAGCAATGTTGGCACCCTGTTCGCCCGCCTGGCTAACGCAGCCTGCGATGACATCACCAATGGCTTCACCAGGGACACCTGATCGCTCCAGGGCGGCAGCCAGGATGCCCGCCAGCAGTGCATCTGGTCTTGTTTCCCGAAGGGCTCCATTGCGGCGACCAAAAGGGGTACGCACAGCGGCAAGAATCACGGGTTCGTTGGTTAGGTTGGGCATGGTTTTAATCCTTTCAGGCGCGTGCCATTTCTTTGGCGATGATGTTGCGTTGTATTTCACTGGTGCCTTCGTAAATCTGCAGTACCTTGGCATCACGGAACAACTTTTCCACCGGGTATTCGGTGCTGTAACCCATGCCGCCAAAAACCTGGATGGCTTCTGTGGCGCACCACATGGCGGCATCGGCGGCGAATGCTTTGGCTATTGAGGCTTGCATGGTGCAGCGCTGGCCCTGATCGGTCATCCAGGCTGCCTGGTAGGTGAGCAGGCGTGCCGCTTCCAGGCGCATCTGCATCTCGGCCAGCTTGTGGGCGATGGCCTGGTGTTCTATCAACGGTTTGCCCATACTGATGCGGGTGCGGGCGTAGACCAGCGATTCATCCACACAACGCTGAATCAGGCCCAGACCAAAGGCGGCCACCATGGGGCGCGAACGATCAAACACCTTCATGGCCAAGCCAAAACCGCTGCCTTCTTCATCAAGGCGTTGGGCATCCGAAACAAACACATTGTCAAAGAACAACTCTGCGGTGGGCGCGGCACGTTGACCCAGCTTGCTCATGGCGGGCCCTACCGTGAAACCTTGACTGCCACGCTCCACAATAAAAGCCGTCATGCCCTTGTAGCCGGCTTGCGCATCGGTCTTGGCAAACACCACAAAGAAGTCAGCCAGAGGCGCGTTGGAAATCCATATCTTGCTGCCATGGAGGTACCAGCCGCCTTCAGCCCTGGTGGCCCGGGTGCGAATACCTGCCACATCGGAGCCTGCGCCCGGCTCGGTCAGCCCAAAGCTGGCAAAGCGCCCAGCCATAAGGGGGGCAAGGTAACGCTGTTGTTGTACCTTGCTGCCCCCCAACACCAAAGGCTCAGCGGCCAGGGTGTTGATACACAGCGCGGTGCCAATGCCCAGACAGGCACGGCACAACTCCTCGGTCACCAAGACCAGCTCCATACAACCCAGACCGGCCCCGCCTACGCTTTCCGGCAAGGTCAGGTTAACCAGCCCCAGTTCAACGGCCTTGGCCTGTACCTGCATGGGAAACTCTTGTTGCAGGTCTGCCTGCACGGCCAAGGGCCGGATTTCCTTATCGGCGAACTGCCGTGCCAAATCTTGGATCTGGCGTTGTTCGTCGGTCAGTTGGAAGTTCATGTGTGTTCTGTTGTTTAAGGGTTCTATTGTTTAAGGGTTCTATTGATGACCATGACCTTGCAGGCAACGTCATATAAATTGCATATCAGGCCAATTGGGATATGTATCGATTAACTTTCATGATGCTTAATTTCCCTTGAATAAGGTTGTGCAACTTGTAAAGTTTGGATTCTATGATTGCCTTTTAGAATTCACTATGACAAAAGCAGCCTATTCATTTGCATTTCGAGCCAACTAAGGACGCATCAAAAATCATGCTGAATGCACTTCCAGGTTCGCTGTCTCCCACCGTTCCCATGACACTGGCCACAGAATTACTGACAGGTCTGGAACTGGATCAAGAGGTCATTCGCAAAGTGATTGAGCGTGCCAACATCGCCCCTGAGTTGTTTCAGGAATCCGGCGCGCGCATATCGATCGAACAGTTTTCGCGCTTTTACCGCCAATTGGCCATCCTGCTGGATGATGAAACACCCGGCTTTTTTTCTCGCCCCTTGCGTCAAGGCAGCTTGAAGTTCTTGTGCCTGGGCATGTTTGGCTCACCCAATCTCGACATTGCCTTGCATCGTTTCAGAAGTTACTTCCGCCTGGTGCTTGATGACATGGGTTTTGAGGTCACGCGCAGTGGTCATTTGACACGTATCGCCCTGGTTGAGCATGTGCGCCCCCAAGGCTCGCGCGTGTTGGTGCACGAAATCATGCTGAAGTTGGTACACGGTGTGGCCTCCTGGATGATTGATCGAAAAATTCCACTCGTGCAAGTAGACTTCGCCTACCACCGGCCGCAGCGGGCATCGGAATATGTGTACCTCTTCCCTGGCCCTATCCATTTCGACAAGACGCAGACGGCGCTTTATATGGATTCGGAATATCTCTCGGCACCAATTCGCAAAAACATGGGGGCGTTCAGTACCTTTCTTCGTAATGCTCCGGCTGATTGGCTTTACGTTCCATTCAGCGAAAAAATGCAGACCCATCGGGTGCGGGACTATCTGGAAACCCGCTTGGGTGAGCAACCAACGCTGGAATCCACTGGCAGGGCCTTACATTTCTCCAAGAGATCGCTGTCGCGCCGCCTTGCAGAGGAAGGCACAACTTTTCAGGCCATCAAGGACGAACTGCGCCGGGATATGGCGATCAACCAATTGCTGAAATCCAACCTATCGGTGACCGACATCAGCCTGTCCATTGGTATTGAAAATCAGAGTGTGTTCAACCGGGCCTTCAAGCTCTGGACAGGAAGTACACCTGGATCGTACCGACGTTTTGGCTCTTTAAGCAAAGGGACTTCGGTGAAACAGGAACCCGTGGAGTCAACCTGAACAGCCATGTCCAGTCCAGAAACCAGGAAAACCGCGCTCCTGAAATTTCTGGCCCCATCAACCGGCATAAATACACGTGATTGTGTTGTAAACCCTTAACCGGCAACCACACGCAAAGGCTGTTGGGTGGTTTGTAGTGCCAGCAAACCCTGCATCACATCACCCACCACCATCACACTGGGGCTGGCCAAATTTTCACGGACGACCGTCTGCGCCAGTTCACTCAGCCTACACACCACATAGCGCTGACCAGGCTGGCTAGCGTTTTGAATGATGGCCACCGGGGTGCTGTGCGGCAAGCCACACAACAAACCTTGCTCAATGTGAGCTACCCCCGTCACACCCATGTAAATCACCAGAGTCAAACGTACACGATGGGCTGTGGTGGCCAGTTCGTGCCAATCGATGCCGGTATCGCCTGGCTTGGCGTGCCCGGTCACAAACACCACACCGTGTGCATGCTCGCGGTGCGTCAGCGGCACGCCCAGTGAGGTTACAGCGGCCAGACCGGCGGTGATGCCGTTGACCACGGTCACCGTGACACCTGCTGCGCGCAAATTTTCCACCTCTTCCCCACCCCGGCCAAAAACAAACGGATCACCACCTTTGAGGCGCACCACCCGCTCACCTTCACGCACAGCCAGCAGAATCAGTTTCTCAATAAACCGCTGGGGAGTTGACTTGCAGCCGCCGCGCTTGCCCACATGAATGATGCGTGTACCTTGCTTGGCAAGCGCCACCACCTCGTCGCTGACCAGGTCATCCACCAGAAGAAGGGTCGCCGACTCAATGGCTCTGAGCGCTTTGACGGTCAGCAATTCAGGGTCGCCCGGACCCGCACCAACCAGCGTGCACTGGCCCCATGCGGCATGTGCCTGGGTGAGCCCTGCAGATGTGGTGATATTTTTCACACCGTACTCCTCATATTTGTTTTGAACTCACGCGGGGGCAGCCTGCATTTGCCGCACCATACGCTGTAACTGCGGTACACATGAGCCGCAATTGGTGCCACATTTCAGAGCCGATTGCAGTGATGCCAGTTTGTCACCAGGCTCGCTGGTGCAGCTCTTCAGGTGTGACGCAATAGCCATGTCGGTCACGTTAAAACAGGTACAGACTGGCGTGCCGCGCGACACCACGGGCAGCGGCGGCGTGGCGCCCGGTACCAGCAAGGCACGACCATAAGAATGGGCGGGCAACTTGTCTTTGAGCAGCGTGGTGATCCAGCTTTGGGCGCGGGTATCACCCGCCAGCAGAAAGCTGTCAAGCGAAGTCTGGGTGTCGCCCTCCCGCAGGTGAATGGCCCGCCGTTGTCCGCGCTTGTGATCTGAATAACGCAAGACATTTACACCGTCAAGGCGCAACAAAGCCTCAATTTTCTCCAGCACCACATCCGGCACAGGCTGGTGGTGGGCGGCTCGAAACTGCAAACCACAACACTCAGAGGCCCCCCCATGAGGTGCGCCATCAGAAAACGGCACCACACTGGCAAAGGCAAACTCCCGCAACAATGCCTGAAGCGCCATGAGGACAGTCAGCACACTGGCCTCAGGCAGCCAGGCCACGGCCAAAAGGTTCCACGGCAAATCCGCCTTCAGAATCTTGACGGCGCTGTGCTTGAACTCAGGCTGTTTGGAATCTGGGCAAAACACTGATGTGGTGAGCGCATTAACCCCTGCCAGCCGTTGACCGGTAGCGCTGATGCCACTCAGAAACTCTTCACCCCAATGCATCGCGATAAAGGCCTGATTCACCGCCACTTCTGCGCTGGCTTGCACTGGCAGCATGATGGAGCCCTGCTTGCTGGTGACGTGCACCAGTTCACCGGGCTGGAGTGCCAGCTTGGCCAGGTCCTGCGGGTGCAGGGCCACCACAGGTTCGCTGGCATGACCAAATAATCGCCCCAGCGTACCGGTGCGGCTCATGCCATGCCACTGGTCACGCAAGCGGCCCGTGGTGAGTGAAAACGGGTAGCGGGCACTGCGTGGCTCAGCGACCGGACGATAGACGGTGCTGACAAAGCGGGCTTTGCCATCTGGTGTGGGGAAGACGGCATCTTCGTAAAGTCTTGCCTGGCCTTGCTGTTCACCCGCTTTCAAGGGCCATTGCTGGGGGGCTTGCTCCAGCATGGCGTAACTCATGCCGGTGATGTCCAGGTCACGGCCACGGGTGGATTCACGGTGTTCATTCCAGATCGACTCGGGGTTGGTGTAGGGAAAGAGCGTACGTGAACCCGTCTCCGGGATCGGCATCCGCGGGGGGAGCAGGGCTTCCAGACGCTGCGCGAAATGGGTGGCAATGTGCCAGTCGTGGCGAGCTTCTCCGTTGGGGCGGATGGCGGCGCGCACACGACTGATGCGCCGCTCTGAATTGGTCACCGTGCCTTCTTTTTCGCCCCAGGTGGTGGCGGGCAACAGCAGATCCGCATAGGCACAAGTGGCGGTGCTGGCAAAGGCTTCTTGCACCACCACAAACTCGACGCGCTCAAGTGCCCGGCGCACGGTGGCTTGATCGGGCATACTTTGCGCCGGGTTGGTACAGGCAATCCACAAGGCCTTGATTTCACCGTCGGCCGCCGCCTGGAATAGTTCCACCGCAGTTTTGCCGGGTTGGGAGGGCACCTCTGGCACCCCCCAAAGTGCGGCCACCTCCCTGCGGTGCACCGGGTTGCCCAGATCGCGGTGACCCGACAGCAAATTGGCCATCCCCCCCACTTCACGGCCGCCCATGGCATTGGGCTGGCCGGTCAGTGAAAATGGTCCGGCACCGGGTTTCCCAATTTGTCCGGTAGCCAGATGCAGGTTGATCAGTGCGGCATTTTTGGCGCTGCCACTGCTGGATTGGCTCAACCCCTGGCAATACAGACTTAAGGTTGGTTTTCGGCCTGTAGCCCTTGTTGTATCTGCGCTAGAAGCTATAAAGTTTGAATCATCCCGGGTGTCTAGACCGGCAAACAGGCGCGCTGCCTGCAGCAAATCAGCCTGTGAGATGCCGCAGATCTGCGCCACCAACTCAGGTGTGGCATCACGCACCGTGGTTTTGAGCGCATCAAAACCGCTGGTATGGGCGGCCATAAACGCCTGATCCACCCAACCCTCCCACAACATGAGGTGCAACATGCCGTTGAACAGCATCACATCGGTGCCCGGCAAGATCGGCAGATACACATCGGCAATGTCTGCGGTATCCGTCTTGCGCGGATCCACCACAATGATTTTCAGGGCTGGATTGGTTTTGCGGGCGTCTTCAATGCGCCTGAACAGGATCGGGTGCGCATAAGCCGTGTTGGAACCCACGATAAAAATGGTGTCCGCATGGCCGATATCGTCATAACAACTGGGCGGTGCATCCATACCCAATGCCTGTTTGTAGCCAGCGACTGCGCTGCTCATACACAGGCGCGAGTTGCTATCAATGTTGTTGGTGCCGATCAGGCCTTTGACGAGTTTGTTGAAGACGTAATAGTCTTCGGTGAGCAACTGGCCGGAGATGTAAAACCCCACTGCATCCGGGCCGTGCTGTGTGATGGTACGGGCAAAACGCTGAGCCGCCAGATCAAGCGCGTGATCCCAGCTGATCTGCTGCGTTGGGCCATGGCGTTGCAAGCGCTGCAAAGGTTGCAACAAGCGGGTTTGCCCGGTCACCACACTGCTGGCCGTCAGGTGCAGGGTCGACCCCTTGCTGCACAAGCGCCCGAAGTTGGCCGGATGGTCGGGGTCACCACGCACGCCGGTGATCTGCTTGCCATCGGATTGAATGATCACCCCGCAGCCCACGCCGCAGTAAGGACAGGTTGAACGTGTTTCAGTCATGATGAGCATTTCTGGCAAGGGCGAACCGTGGTGTGTTGGAGGTGTCTTGATCTGTCGCGGTCAGGCACACACCGTATGCTGGGTCGGGCCCGCCACCGGACGGGTCAGATTAATGGCGTGACTGGCCAACTCGGCAACCAGCAGGAACACTTGACCCGCTTCCACCTTGACGCTGAATTTGGGTGTGCAGCCGTCGTCAGGCGCAGCCGCTTGGCCGGTGCCCAAACCAATCGTCCAGTTATGCAGCGGGCAGGCCACGCTGGTGCCAAACACAATGCCCTGGCTCAGCGGGCCGCCTTTGTGTGGACAGCGATCCAGCAGGGCAAACACCTCATTTTTGTCGTTGCGAAACACCGCCACGTCCAATCCTTGGGCACGGCTCACCCGGCGTGAACCCAGAACGGGAATATCTTCGATGGCGCAAACCAGTGTCCAGTTGTTCATTTTGCTATTCCTTTTGTAGCTATTGAAGCTTGTTTTATAAGTGCTAGAGGTTGATTTTTTATATATTCAAACTTTGATGGCGGAGTACAAGGCGGTCACCGAGTCCATCGTAGTCAGCAGGTTTTCGCTGGCCTGAAACACCTCCGTCATGGATCGGTCTGTGCCGCTGCCAGGTTTCAGTTTTTGCAACGCGTTGTCAAAAAACACCCATTGCCCTTGCGCCTGCTGCAGCTCTTGCCGGATGCGTGTCGTGGCCAGCGGTGAGTCATACAAAACCGCATTGGCACCGACAAATTCGCTGCGGGCCTTCATGATCTCGGCGATGCTGCTGGCAGCACCCACATCCAGCCGGGCCGCCAGATAGAACTTGGCCATACGTTGGCTGAGCATGCGTTGTCGACCCGCCAGATTAACCAGTTTGCCGACAGGTTTGCCCAGAGTGGCCTCGTATTGACCGGTTCCCTGGTTGGCCAAGGCCAGCACCTGGCTGTCTTGCATCAACAGATGGGCTGCAGCGCTTTTATCGGGCTGGGCACCAATCAACGCCGTCTTGTAATCACTCCACTCCAGCTCCAGCTTGCTGTAGGTGAGCTTGATCTCCGGGCTGGGCGCAAACGCTTTGAGCTCAATGAGTTGCCGGTCAAACAAGGCCATGGACTTGTCCAGCACACGCTGGGCATTGGGAGGCTCGATACCCTGCACCAATGCCAACCAGGCCTTGGCCATACGCTGGCTGAGCATGCGTTGTCGCCCGGCCTTGTTGATGGCATCCGGCAGGTCAAGCACCTGTGTGTGGGCCGAGGTGCCCAACCAGAGGGCCCATGGTGCGGCACCAAGTGCGGTCAAATAGGTTCTGCGTTTCATCAAAGGTTTCCGTAGGTTGGGCGCAGACTCAAGCTGGCTGCGCTTCTATCTTGATGGTGTGAAACTGCCGGGTGTCCACCGCTGCCTTGTCAAATTCAAACCATGGATCGGGTTCACCGTCCAGCGCAAATTGCAGTTGCGCCCACAGCGCCTGGCGACCCGCAGCGTCTTCCACAATGCGTTTCTTGACGTAATCCAGACCAACACGGTTCACATAGTGCACGGTGCGTTCCAGGTACCAGCCTTCGGTGCGGTACAACTCACAAAACGCGCCGGTGTATTCCAGCACCTCAGCGGCAGTTTTGACCTTGACCAGAAAGTGCGCGACTTCGGTCTTGATACCGCCGTTGCCCGCCACATACATTTCCCAGCCGCTATCGACACCGATGATGCCCACATCCTTGATACCCGCCTCGGCACAGTTGCGCGGGCAACCACTCACGGCAAATTTCACCTTATGCGGGGCGTACATGCGCCACATGGCGCGCTCCAGATCTTTACCCATCTGGGTGCTGTCTTGGGTGCCCATGCGGCACCATTCACTGCCAACACAGGTTTTGACAGTGCGTAACGCCTTGGCATAAGCATGGCCGCTGGGCATGCCAATATCTTGCCAGACCGCCTGCAGGTCTTCTTTTTTCACACCCAGCAAATCGATGCGCTGGCCGCCGGTGACCTTGACGGTGGGAATCTTGTACTTGTCCACCACATCGGCAATCCGGCGCAATTCACTGGCCGTGGTTTCACCACCCCACATGCGGGGAATCACACTGTAGGTGCCATCTTTCTGGATGTTGGCATGGCTGCGTTCGTTGATGAAGCGGCTTTGTGGGTCGTCTCGTGCCTCTTTGGGCCAGGTGCTGATCAGGTAGTAATTCACCGCCGGGCGGCAAGACGCACAACCATTGGGCGTTTTCCACTCCAGAAAGGCAAAGACATCGGCGATTTTGAGCAGTTTGTTGCTCTTGATGGCATCGCGCACGGCTTGGTGCCCATGGTCGGTGCAGGCGCACATGGCCTTGGTTTTGGGTGTGGCCGAGTAGTCACCACCAGCCGTAAACATCAGCAACTGCTCGACCAGCCCGGTACAAGAGCCGCATGAAGCACTGGCCTTGGTGTGTTTGCGTACTTCATCCAGCGTGAACAGGCCTTTTTCCTTGATGGCTTTGCAGATGGTGCCTTTGGTGACGCCATTGCAGCCGCAGACCTCGTCGCTGTCTTTCATGGCGGCGGCTTTGTTCTGGCCCTGGTGGCCGACGTCGCCGATGTTGCTCTCGCCAAACATCAGTTTGTCGCGGATGTCGGCAATCGGGCGACCGTCGCGCAGCAGCTTGAAATACCAGCTGCCATCGACCGTGTCGCCATACAGGCAGGCCCCAACCAGTTTGTCGTCCTTGAGCACCAGTTTTTTGTACACCCCGCCTTGGGGGTCACTCATGATGATGTCTTCAAAGCCTTCGCCGCCGGAAAAGTTGCCTGCGCTGAACAAATCAATGCCGGTGACCTTGAGTTTGGTCGAGGTCAGCGAGCCGACATAGCGCCCAATGCCAAACTGCGCCAGATGGTTGGCCGCGACCTTGGCCTGCTCAAACAGCGGGGCCACCAGGCCGTAAGCGGTGCCACGGTGTGCGGCACATTCACCCACCGAGTAGATACGTGCGTCGGTGGTGGTTTGCAGCGTGTCGTTGACCACAATACCTTTGTCGCAGTGCAGGCGCATGCTCTGGGCCAGTTCGGTGTTGGGCCGAATGCCCACCGCCATCACGACCAGATCGGCGGGTACCTCGGTGCCGTCTTTGAATTGGATGGCGGTCACGCGGCCATCGGGGCCACCAACCAGCGCCTGGGTTTGGGCCCCCATCAGGAAATTGAGGCCACGTTGTTCCAGGGATTTTTGCAGCAGCTTGCCCGCCACGTCGTCCAGCTGGCGGTCCATCAAGGTGGGCATGACGTGCACCACACTCACCGTCATACCGCGCAGCATCAGGCCGTTGGCGGCTTCCAGCCCGAGCAAACCGCCCCCAATCACGACCGCGTGTTTGTACTGGGTGGCGGCATCGATCATGGCTTGGGTGTCGGCAATGTCGCGGTAGGCAATCACCCCTTTCAAATCCTTGCCCGGAATCGGCAGCATGAAGGGGTTGGAGCCAGTGCACAGCAGCAGGCGGTCGTATTCAGCGCTGAGGGTTTCACCCGCAGCGTTTTGGGCATGTACCAGGCGTTTGACCCGATCCACCGAGGTGACACGCCAGCCCGCATGTAAGGTGATGTGGTGGTCGGTGTACCACTCAAACGAGTTCAGCACGATCTCGTCAAGAGTTTGTTCACCGGCCAGCACCGGGCTGAGCAAGATGCGGTTGTAGTTGGGATGTGGCTCGGCACCAAAGACGGTGATGTCGTACAGCTCGGGGGCGATTTTGAGCAGTTCTTCCAGGGTACGCACACCGGCCATGCCGTTGCCCACCATCACGAGTTTCATTTTTTTCATGGGGTTCTCCTCTATCAGGACAAAATCACAAGGACAGCGCCAACACGGCGGTGATCCGGTTGTTTGATGCCACCGGCATCACGATGGCATCACCCATCAGGGCGGGTACACCACTGGCGAAGACCTGACCCACCGTGCCCATGCCCAGTTCCAGCCGGTCGTCACTGATCGGCTCGGCAATCGAGTGGTATTCCGAAAAACTGAAGCTGTGTGACAAGTGGGAGACCAGGGCATCGGGCTGCCAGACATCCACCTGCCTGGCAATCGGCGTGGCCAGTGCACTCAAAAAGGCCAGCACATAAACGTTGCCGTCGGTCGCACTGCAGGGCAGGGCAAAACCCCGGTTGATGCCCACCTTGACCGCGCTGTCAGCACGCAAAAAGCCGGAACCCCGCCCCAGATCGGGCATAAACACCGGGGCCTGGTTCTCCCAAGTGCGCCCGGGCAAGCCGGTGCCCTGCCTGAAACTGGTGCTGCGCGAGAGAAATTCAAAGGTGTCGCCGGTAGTGCCGTAATAGCCGTCCAGCAGCGTCATGTCGCTGGATTTTTCGGGCTGGTTGTGCCACAGCTCCACCGCCCCGGCATGCTCCTCATCATCGCCACAAAACAGCACCACCACCGTGCTCAGACGCTCGCCAACGAACACCGGTAGAGCCACCGCGCAGGTCAGGCCTGCGGCCTTGGCGGCCGCGGCGCGGTGGAAACCAGGGGCCTGCAGGCTCTTGAGCATCAGCGGGTGACCCGCCTCCCAGGCCTGGCCGGGCAAACCTTCGCCTTTGCCAAAACACAGGTTACGGGTGGCGGCCTCCAACCGTTGGGCATCCCCAAACAAACCACCGCCAAATTCCAGCAAGTCGCCATCGGCACTGGATACCCAGTATTCAACCGCGCGGATGAAAGTTTTCTTGTTCATGGCGTTGTCCGATCAGGCTCAGGCGGCTTTTTCCACATGGCTTTGCCGTGTGTACAAGAAGTCGATCACGGCCTTGCGGTACTGCACATAGTGGCGGTCTTCGGCCAGAGCCACCCGGTTGCGTGGGCGATCCAGCTTGACCGACAACACTTCACCGATGGTGGCCGAGGGGCCATTGGTCATCATCACGATCTTGTCGCTCAGCAACACGGCTTCGTCCACATCATGGGTCACCATGACCACCGTGCTCTGGGTGCGGGCCACAATCTCCAGCAACTCGTCCTGCAGTTTGGCGCGGGTCAGCGCATCAAGTGCACCAAAAGGTTCGTCCATCAGCAGCACTTTGGGCTCCATGGCCAGGGCGCGGGCAATACCCACACGCTGTTTCATGCCACCGGATATCTCGCCGGGGCGTTTTTGCGCCGCTGCGGTCAAACCAACCATGTCCAGTGCCGCGTTGGTGCGCTGGGTCAGTTGGGCCTTGTTCTCGGACGCTGCGCCAGTGGATTTGTTGGCCGCACCAAACACCCGCTCGACACCCAGGTAAACGTTCTCGAAACAAGTCAACCAGGGCAATAGCGAGTGGTTCTGGAACACCACCGCACGGTCTGGGCCAGGGCCAACAATTTCCCGGTTGTCGCACAACAAGTGGCCCTGGGTGGGGGTGGTCAAGCCGGCGATCAGGTTCAGTAGCGTCGATTTGCCGCAACCCGAGTGGCCGATCAGGGCGACAAATTCACCCTTGGCCACCGTCAGGTTGATGTCCCGCAGAGCGCAAAACGGGCCTTTTTTGGTCTTGAAAGTTTGCTCGACGTTGACAATGTCGATGAACTTGGTGGTTTGGTTGGCATGCATGGTTTTTCCTTAGCTCTTGACTTCTTCAAAGGTAAAGGCCGTGGCAATCTTGATCAGTGCGTATTCCAGAATCAGCCCGACGATGCCAATCACAAAGATGGCGATGATGATGTTCTTGACGTTCAGGTTGTTCCACTCGTCCCAGACCCAGAAACCGATGCCCACACCACCCGTCAACATCTCAGCGGCCACAATCACCAGCCAGGCCGTGCCGACCGCCAGGCGCACCCCGGTCAACATGTAGGGCAGCACCGAGGGGAACAGGATTTTGGTGACGATCTTCCACTCGCTCAGGTTCAAGACGCGGGCCACATTCATGTAGTCCTGCGGCACCCGTTGCACACCCACGGCGGTGTTGATGATCATCGGCCAGATCGAGCAGATGAAGATCGTCCAAATGGCAGCCGGATTGGCCCCCTTGAACACCAGCAGGCCAATCGGCAACCAGGCCAGTGGCGACACCGGGCGCAGCAGGCTGATCAGCGGGTTGAACATGCGGCTTAAAAACTCAAAGCGACCAATTGCAAAACCGGCCGGAATGCCCACCGCAGCGGCCAGGCCAAAACCCACGGCCACCCGCTCCAGGCTCATCAAAATGTTCCAGCCCACGCCCTGGTCGTTGGGGCCCGTGCGGTAAAACGGGTCGCTGAAAATC
Source organism: Rhodoferax lithotrophicus (assembly GCF_019973615.1). GTDB lineage: Bacteria > Pseudomonadota > Gammaproteobacteria > Burkholderiales > Burkholderiaceae_C > Rhodoferax > Rhodoferax lithotrophicus. The sequence goes on from NZ_AP024238.1 coordinate 3,275,889, forward strand.
ACCACCGCTTGTTTGAAGGTATCGGTGGGCGACGGGATGCTGCTGGCGGTGCTGATGCTGACCAGCGCCCAGATCCCGATCAGCAGACCCAGGCCCAGCAGCGGAGGCAACACGGTCAGCACCAGGCCACGCCAGTCATAACCTGGTTTTTGAGGATATTTTTGGCCTGTAGCGCTTGTTGAATGTGCGCTAATAGCTATTTTTTTCATAGTGTTTTGAGGTGCAGAAGAAGTGACAGGCTCGGAGCCTGCAGCTTCCTGTGGCGAGTGAAAAACGGCGCTGACCATGGTGTTTTCCTTATCAAAGTGAGTGAGAGGCACGCAGGGCTCACCACGAGGGCTGCCGCACACCGGTGGAAGGGTGTGTAGCGGTCCTCAACAGTGGCAACGCGGCTACGTTGCGTGAACTCGGTCGGTGGGTGTCAGGCCTTGACTTTGAAGCCGTCGGCGTATTTCTTGGGGTCTTTGCCGTCCCAGACCACACCATCCATCAGTTTGCTGGTGCGCATCACGTCCTTGGGAACCGGCGTTTTGCTGGCCGTGGCAGCCTGTTTGTAGAGGTCGATCTGGTTGATCTCTTTGGCCACCGCCAGGTAATCAGGGTGGCCTTTCAGCAAACCCCAGCGTTTGTGCTGGGTCAGGAACCACATGCCGTCGGACAGGTAGGGGAAATTGACCGCACCGTCGTTGAAGAACTTCATGTAGTTGGGGTCGTCCCAGGTTTTGCCCAGACCGTTTTGGTAACGTCCCAGAATACGCTGGTTGATGGCATCCACGCTGGTGTTGACATACGACTTGGCGGCAATCGTCTCGGCCATCTTGGATTTGTTTTGCAGCCCTGCATCAATCCATTTGCCGGCTTCCAGAATGGCAGCAGTCACGGCGCGTGCGGTGTTGGGGTATTTTTTGACGAAGTCGCCGGTGGTACCCAGCACTTTTTCAGGGTGGTCTTTCCAGATGTCCTGGCTGGTGGCGGCGGTGATGCCAATGCCGTCAATGATGGCGCGGTGGTTCCAGGGCTCACCCACGCTGTAGCCATCCATATTGCCCACACGCATGTTGGCCACCATTTGGGGTGGCGGCACGGTGATGACCTTGGCATCTTTCATTGGATTGATGCCGTTGGCTGCCATCCAGTAATACAGCCACATGGCGTGGGTCCCCGTGGGAAAGGTTTGGGCAAAGGTGTATTCGCGCTTTTCTGCCGCCATCAGTTTGGCCAGGCTGGGGCCATCCACCGCGCCTTTGTCCGCCAGTTTTTTGCTCAAAGTGATGGCCTGGCCGTTGTTGTTCAGGGTCATCAGCACCGCCATGTCTTTCTTCGGGCCACTGACACCCAGATGTACACCGTAGATCAGGCCATACAACACGTGGGCAAAGTCCAGCTCACCGGTGACCAGCTTGTCACGCACACCGGCCCAGCTGGCTTCTTTGGTAGGGACAATCTTCACACCGTATTTTTTGTCCAGCCCCAGCTCAGCGGCCATGACCACGCTGGCACAGTCGGTCAGCGGAATAAAACCGATCTTGACCTCGGTTTTTTCCGGGGCATCCGAGCCCCCGGCATAGACCATGGAGCGCAGTGCCGGGCTGATGCCTGCCGCACCCACTGCGGCAGTTTGCAATACCGCACGGCGGCTGAGGCTGGATTTAAGAAGATCAGTCATGACAAGGTTCCTTCAAGTGTTTCGGAAATAAAAAAAGGCATCCTCACGTGGCCATCTGCAACCGCGAAGTTGCTGTATGCCCGTGGGGACGCCTTTGTCCTGTTTTGACCGTCACCACCCGCCGTTGGAAGGTATCAGTCAAGTGACCATCATTGGTCTTCCTGAATACCATGCAATTGGCATGCCAGCCTGATCAATACCCTTCATAGCTACAAATTAAATAGCTACTTACACTAGGAAATAAAGGGCTACATGCCATTTTTTTAATATATGCATAGTTGCCTGCGGTAAGGCACTGCAATTGTGCAACGCACCAATTCAGGACATCAAGTCGGCCACATCCAGCATACGCTGAGCCACCTCAGCCAACTTCAGCCCTTTATCCATGGCCGTTTTGCGCATTTTCTTGAAGGCCTCGTCTTCGCTCAGACCCTGGCGCTGCATCAGCAGCCCTTTGGCGCGGTCAATCAGCTTGCGGTCACGCAACTCGGCGCTGAGTTCATCGCGCTCACTCTGGGTGCTGGCCAGGGTTTGCAGCAAGGCCTGTTCGTGCTGGAAACGTGCCATCGCCACGTCCAGAATCGGGCGGATGCGCTCCGGCTTGAGACCGGCCACGATGTAGGCCGACACCCCGGCGGCCACGGCGGCACGGGCGTTGTTGCTGTCATCGTCATTGGTGAACATGACAATCGGACGGCGTGCGTCACGCGTGGCCATCACCACATGCTCCAACGCATCACGCGCATCACTCTCGGCATCCACAATGATCATGTCAGGCTGCAACTGGGCAATACGCTCGGTCAGAAACACGTCGGCAGGCAGACTGGCCACCAGGTTGAAGCCGTTTTCAAGCAGCCCGATGCGCAGGCTGCGTGAACGATCCGCCTGAGAACGCGCCTCATCGTCTGAGCTGGCTACTTCCAGGTCAGGGGCCACCACCACAATACGCAAAGAGGGACTCATAGGTCAAAACTGCCGCAAGATTCAGGCCATACCCGAAAAAAGTGCCCGCCATGAATAACCGGGAGGACCATCTTGGCGCGGCCTTGGCAGAACATCACGTTGCCCATATCCGGGGCCGAACTGCTGGCAACTGCCAGAAATGGGCCCGCCAACTCACCCATATCTGGCTAAGCAGCTGCATGGCAGGCTCCACCAAAGGCGACAACACACGCACCACCATGACCTGGCTATTGGGGCAGGTCACGCCCGCGGTCTGGCGCAAGCCATGGGCATCGATCAGTTGGCGGGCCAGGTCAAGACCGGTTTCACGGCGGCCTCTTGCCAGTGCAGAGCCGGTGACAAAAAACAGTGAGGCCATGCAGCGGTGCCCGGCCAGGCCCAGCGGGCCATTCATGAGCCGGGTGTCCAAGGCATCCACCCGCCCCCGTTCCATCCAGACACCCGGCATCTCAAGATGCTGCAAAAAGCTGCCTTGCTCAAACGGCAAGTCGGCACTGGGCAAACCAAGCGCCGTCACATCCCAACCGATCAATTCAGCTTGTGGAGCCAGGGACAGCGTCAATTGGTTTTCGGCCAGACACCGGTTGTAGCAAATAGTCTCCATGGGCAACCATTCCAGACGTGCCTGATCGGCCAGGGTGATCTGCGTACACTGCCTCGCGGGTTCACCTTCCGAGCGGTAAAACCGCGTCGCGCCGGGCGTGGTCACCAGGCCATGTGCTGCACCGCTGGCCGCAATCGTGATGTCCAGTGTGTCCCCACCCACCAAGCCGCCCGGCGGATGCACCAGCACGTTATGGCAAATGGCATCCCCTTCCGGGTACAGGCTCTGTAACACCCGCAGCGGCCCCTTGTGGGTATGCCGTGCCACACTGCGCTGCTGCTCGATGGTGTACTGAATGTTAAGTTGGGCGTGCCATGTCATGGACGCTAATTTACCTGATACCCCTGATGTAACGAATCAGGCCAGTCCCCTCGTTGCTCAGATCCGTCTTTTTGTAAGTGGTTTGCGGGCGTGCAGGCAGCATCACTGCGGCCAATTTTTCCGCCAACTCGGCCAGATCATCGTGGCCTTCTTTTTGGGCATAGTCCATGGAAAACCGAATGATTTCCTCAGCGTATTCCCGGTTGCAGGCCATCCATTCGGTATCGGTGACACGGCCGGTTTTACGCCGCAGCATGACATGCATGCGAGCAGCCAGGGCAATTTTTTCACTGGTTGACATGGTTTTACTCCCATCAAGTGCCAAGTTGTTCCCGATGTAATGAAATGTCCAAACCGGTTTGCTCTGACGTTTCATCCACCCGCAAGCCCACCCAAACCTTGGTGATCCACAACAGCAAAGCACTCATAACCCCGCTGTACAGCACCACAATCACCACACCGGCCAGTTGCACCATCAGCTGCCCCTGCATGCCGGAGATACTTTTGCTGGCCAGCACACCCGTGAGCAGAGAGCCCACGATGCCGCCAATACCATGGACACCAAACACGTCCAGCGAGTCATCCGCATTCAGCATACGTTTGAGGCTGGTTGTCCCCCAATAGCAGGCCAACCCGGCTACCGCACCAATCAACAATGCCGCCCGGGGTGTTACAAAACCTGCGGCGGGTGTGATGGCCACCAAGCCTGCCACCACACCAGAGCACAAACCTAGAAGCGAGGGCCGGCCACGCACAACCCACTCCCCCATCATCCAGAAAAATGCGCCGGCAGCGGCAGCGATTTGAGTCACCGCCATGGCCAGACCGGCACGCCCGTCTGCAGCCAATGCCGAACCGGCGTTAAAACCAAACCAACCCACCCACAGCAGCCCTGCCCCCACCATGGTGAGGCCCAGGTTAAACGGTTGAAAGGGTTCACGTCCATAGCCTTTGCGCGGGCCTAACGCATAGGCACACACCAGGCCGGTGACCCCGGCGTTGATGTGCACCACCGAGCCACCGGCAAAATCCAGCACCCCCATTTGCGCCAGCCAACCACCCGGCTCCCACACCCAGTGTGCAATCGGTGCATAAACCAGCACCGACCACAAACCAATGAACCACAACAGTGCTGAAAACAGCATACGCTCAACCACCGCACCCACGACAAGTGCCGCAGTGATGATGGCGAAGCTGAGCTGGAACATGGCAAACACCGACTCTGGCAGGTTGGGGGCGATGTAACTCACCGCCACCTGTCCGGTATCTTTGAGATAGTCCAACCCGACAAACCAAAGACGGTCTGCACCACCCCACCAGAGGTTGCCTGGAGTAAAGGCTACTGAATACCCCACCGCAAACCAGAGCAGGGTCACCACGGCAGCAATCGCCACCACGCTGGCCAATGTATTGATGAAGTTTTTACGCCGGATCATGCCGCCGTAAAACAAGGCGATGCCAGGCAACGTCATCAACAGCACCAGGGCCGTGCTGGTCAGCATCCATGCCGTGTCAGCGCTATTGATGCTGCTCTGCGCAGCCAAAGACGGGTGCGTAGGCGCTGGAACGGGTACAACAGCAGCACTGATGGCACTGGCAGCAGCGCTAGGCGCGCTAGCCAGTTCCTGCGAAGCCGCACCAAAATGAAAACCCAACAAAACAGCCCAGAGGGCAATCAGTTTAATTAGTCGCATTTTTTGCATCCAACAGTTAAATAATGGTAAACCCTAAGCATAGGGCGTGCCACTTATCAGGCTCAGAGGCCCAATGGCTTCATGAGACACACACCCGCTCCCCACGGCAAAGTGCGAGATTTCAGCCCATCAAGGAACATGGAAACCCTGCAAAGAACATGCAGGGCTGAAGAAAACCGGATACTGCTGACCCACAAGGCGGCTGAAACCCGCCTTGTGGATGCCCTGCGCATGTCAGCAGGGCATATAAACCTTCAAGGATCAGAACCTGTGGCGCACACCAAGACCCAAACTGGTGCCGCTGTCAAACGAGGTGATCTCATCTCTCATCAACATGGCGTACAAATCGGTGCGCTTGGACAGGGTGTAGTCGTAACCAACCGTGGTGGTGGTGCGGCTTGTATTGGCCACATCATTATTGGTGCGAGCAACAGCGGCCAGCAATTTGCCAGCACCCAGAGGCGCAGACACACCCAGCGAGGTGGTTTGCTTGTCTATGGTGTTGGCAGCGTTGCTGGATTTGCCCGTGGTAACAAACAGCTTCACCACGCTGGCATCATAGGTACCACCCATCATCCAGGCCGTTTGTGTCCCCGAGGCCAGGACCGCGTTGGGCGGGAAAGGGTTGTTGATTTCGTCGCGTTCCCAGTAAGCAGTCAGACCCAGAGGGCCGGCGCTGTAAAACAGGTTGAACCCCACGTTGTGTGCACTCTCGTTGACTCCGGTGCCCTGCTCGCCAAACTGGTAGTGCAGGTTGCCTTTGAGCCCGCCAAAGGTGGGGGAGCTATAGGTGATCTGGTTTGACCAACCTGTGTCTGCGGGAACCGTACCTGTCCAGCGATAGGCACCAAAGGGCCCAACCGGGACACTGGAATGCAAGACCAGTGGCGAGAAGGTGTACGAGTCGCCCATCGGGTTAAACAGGATGGTGGGCAAGAAATTGGGCGCTTTGCCACGGCCGAGCGTGAGGGTACCCAGTTCGCTGGACAGGCTCACGTTGGCATCGCGTGAGAATTGCGGATCTCCAAAACGGCCGGTTGCACCCGTGTCGGTTTGAAAGAAAGATGTCAGCGTAAAGCCGGCTTTCATGCCACCGCCCAGGTCTTCAGTACCGGTCATGCCCCACCAGGAAGTGGTCATGCCGCCACTCCCAACCACAGATTTGCTCTCGGCATCACCTGCCATACGCATGCTGCCTGCATAAGCATCCACCAGGCCCATCAATTGAACTGTACTTTGTGCTTGAGCACCCAGCGCCAACACGGCCAAGCCCGTTGCCAACATTGTTTTTTTCATCATGCTGTATTCCAAAAAAAATGAATAAAAATATGCGAATCGCGGTCAAACAATACGCAATTACCATGCCGAAAAAATCAGATCAATGTCCCTGAGAACCCCGGTGCGCCCAGGCGGTGGTATGTTTTTCAATCACGCTGAAAAGCTCATACATCACCATGGCCATGGCACCAACCACCACCAGTCCGGCAAAGGCCAAGCCCATTTGCATTGACGAGCCAGCGGAGATCAGCAAGTAGCCAATGCCTTCGTTGGCAGCGGTCATCTCACTCACCGTGGTGCCCACAAAGGCCAGCGTAATGGCCACCTTGAGCGAGCCGTAAAAATAGGGCATGGAACGTGGCAGGCCAACCTTCACCAGCACATCCCAGCGTTTGGCACCCAGCACACGCAACACGTCCTCCAGCTCGGGCTCCAGTGTGGCCAAACCGGTGGCAATGTTGACCATGATCGGAAAAAAGCTGATCAGAAATGCGGTCAGGATGGCCGGGCCCACACCAATACCAAACCACACCACCAGAATGGGCACAAAAGCCGCCTTGGGCAAGGCGTTAAAAGCGGTCATCAACGGGTAAATAGCCGCATAGGCCAGGCGCGAGCTGCCAATCACAAAACCCAGCAACACACCCACCACAATGGCCAGCCCAAAACCCACCATCGTCACCCAAAAAGTGCGCCAGGCATGCCCCGCGATGGTGTCCCTGAATTCCCAAAACTGCGTCCAGATGCGCCACGGGCTGGGGAAGATGAATTCCGACACATCAAATGCCGAACACAGCACCTGCCACAACACCAGAACCACCATCAACAGCAGCCAGGGTGACCAGATTTCCATTTGTTTTTTGTTCATGACAGGGCCTTATTGAGGAATGGCTGCACCGGTTTGGCGTATGGCACCGATATGGCCACGTAACTCATGCACCATGTCACCAAATTCCTGGGTGTAGGTGATTTCAAGGTCGCGTGGTCTTGGCAAATCAATCTCACGTTTCACCACGAAACGGCCTGGGCTTTTACTCATCACGTACACGGTGTCAGCCAGAAAAACACTTTCGCGCAGATCGTGTGTGACCAGAATCACGTTGAACTGCTGTTCAGTCCACAAGTCGCGCAGAATGCACCACAACTCTTCACGGGTGAAGGCATCCAGTGCACCAAAAGGCTCGTCCAGCAGCAGCATCTTGGGCTCATGGATCAGCGCACGGCAGATGCTGGCACGCTGCTGCATGCCGCCTGAGAGTTGCCAGGGAAATTTGTCTTCATAACCACCCAAACCTACTTTTTGCAAGAGTTTGCGGGCACGCTCCTCGTACTCTTGACGCTTTTGCTTGAAGTTGCTTCGGTAAGGTTCCACAATTTCCAGCGGCAGCAATACGTTGTCCACGGTGGTTCGCCAGGGCAACAAAGACGGGGCCTGAAACGCCATGCCGGAGATTTTCAACGGCCCGGTGACAGGTTGCTGGTCGATCAGGATTTTGCCCATCGAGGGCATCTTCAGGCCGGTGGCCAGTTTCATGAAGGTGGATTTGCCGCAGCCTGACGGCCCGACGATGGCAATGAACTCGCCCTGACGCACCTTCAGATCAATAGCCTCGACGGCAAACTGGTTTTGTGCCAGCAAGTCGTCGTTATAGGCCAGCCAGACATCGCTAAAGTCCACAAACCAGGGACTGGGTGTTTTTTGCATTTTTATATAAGAAATTAGGCTCTAGCGCTTTATTTATAAAACGTCAAAAGCTATCAAAAAAAGAGCAAAAAAATTTATTTTTTGGGCAGGATATTCAGCTCAGCCTTGCTTGGCAAAAAGCTGCCGTTCCACACGGTGTCCGGGTTGACGCGGGTTTTGGTATTAAACGCATCCGACACCTGACTGGCCATCAGCGACAAACGCGGGCCATTCACCTGGCCAAACCCTTCGGCTCTGGCGTTGGCGCTGTTGATGGCGGTATCAATCGCCAATTGCAAACGGCGGGTTTCCAACGGCACATTCACAATGCCGTCACGCGCTTTCACATAGGTGATGGAGGCACCCGGGTTAGCCATCACGTCTTTGGCACCTTTGGTAAACGCAGCCAGAAAGGCTTTGACCGCGGCCGGGTTTTCCTTGATAAGTTTGGGGCTGGCAATGATGGCATTGCCATACAGCTTGACCCCGTAGTTGGGGTATGGCAGCACCACCACATCAGCAGCTTGTATGCCACGCGCTTCCAGATTCAGCAGCGAGGTGAAGGTGAAGCCGGTGATGGCATCCACATCGCCGCGCACCAGCATGGTTTCACGCAGTGGCGGGTCCATGGCGGTCCAGGTCACATTGGTCACCGCATTGGCTTTGGCAAAAATCGGGAAGGCACGGCGGCCTGCATCAAACACCGGGGCACCTAGTTTTTTGCCACTCAAATCAGCGGGGCTCTTGATGCCGGATTTTTTCAACGCCATCACCGAGGCCGGGGTGTCGTTGTAGACCATCATCACCGCCACCGGTTTGCTGGGGGCATCAGGGTTGTTGGCATGGAATTCCATCAAGGCCGCCAAGTCGGCAAAACCCATGTCATACGCACCTGAGGCCACACGGGTCACCGTACCACCAGAACCATTGCCAGCATCCACGGTCACATCCAGCTTGGCATCCTTGAAGTAGCCTTTGGCAACGGGCGTAAGAAACAAGGCGCTGGGACCTTCAAAGCGCCAATCGAGCTGAAACTTGATGGGGGTCGTTTGCGCTTGAACCAAACCCACAAAACTGACGCAGGTCACCGCCAGGGCTTTTCGAATGAAATGGAAGTTTGTCATGATGGCTTAAATGAATAAAGGTTCACCCATCAAGCAATAAAAGTGCCAAACATCCTCTCTCACAGAGGAAAAGACGATAGCCGGTTTACACCAATGGCCAACTCAGACAACTCAATGGCAATTGAGCCACTGGCACGGGTTTGCCAAACAGGTAACCCTGAAACAATTTGCAGCCGCGCTGGGCCAGAAACTGCCACTGCCCATGGGTTTCCACCCCTTCTGCAACCACGCTCAGATTCAAACTCTGCCCCAGCGTGATCACGGTCTGGGCAATCGCCGCGTCATGGGAGTCGGTGAGCACATCACGCACAAAACTCTGGTCAATCTTGAGTTGATCCAAGGGCAGACGTTTGAGGTAGGACAAGCTGGAGTAGCCGGTACCAAAGTCGTCCAGTGAAAAGGTCACCTGCATGGTGCGCAAGGCCTGCATTTTTTCAATCACTTCCAGCATGTCGGTGACCAGCAGGCTTTCGGTGATCTCAAGTTTGAGCAAATGCGCCGCCACACCCGTGGCGCGCATGACCTCAAGGACTTGCTCCACAAACTCGGGGTGGCGAAATTGGCGGGCACTCACATTCACGGCCATGGTGAGCTGGGCCGTGGCGGGCTGGGCCGCCCATTGCACCAATTGCTCGCAGGCCTTGCGCAACACCCATTGCCCCAGCGGCAGGATCAGGCCGGACTGCTCTGCCTGGTCAATAAACTCCATCGGCGACAACAAGCCGCGCCGTGGATGCTGCCAGCGCACCAGAGCCTCAACCCCCACCATCTGGGCCTGCTCATCCACCACCGGTTGGTAAAAAAGCACCAGCTCCGAACGTTTGAGGGCCAGACGCAATTCACGGTCAATAGCCGTACGCTGAGCCACCAGCGCCTGCATGGTGGGGTCAAAAAACCGCATGGTGTTGCGTCCGGCAGATTTACTCTCGTACATGGCCAGATCCGCCTGTTTGAGCAATTCATCCACCGATTTGACCTGTTTGGAGAGCAAAGCCACCCCAATACTGGGGGTGCTGAGTAGCTCCTGCTTGTTCAACTCATAGGCATGGTTCAGGTTGAGCAGAATTTTGTGCCCGACTTTTTCCGCCAGTGCCGTGACCAGCTGCACATCGGTACCCAACTCCTCCAGCACCACCACAAACTCATCCCCACCCAAACGGGCCACGGTGTCGGCCTCACGCACACTGCCTTGCAGCCGTTGAGCCACCTGGCGCAGCAGCATGTCACCCACGTCATGGCCCAGGGTATCGTTGAGGTCTTTGAAGTTGTCCAGATCAATAAACAGCACCGCGCTGATGGATTCGCTGCGTGCAGCACTGAGCAAGGCCAGTTGCAAGCGGTCCAGCAAAAGCCGGCGGTTGGGCAACCCGGTGAGGGCATCGTAAAAAGCCAACTGCTCAATTTTTTCTTCGGCCAACTTGCGCTCGGTGATGTCCGTGACAAAGCCACTCATAACCACCGCACCCTCCGCCTCCTGCTCGGGCACACCTTGACCAAGCAACCAGCGCACCTGGCCATTGGGCAGCAACAACCGGTATTCATGTTGCCAGGGCTGCAGACTTTGCAGGGCCTGACGCACAGAAAGCTTGAACGCCTGCACGTCATCGGGGTGATGCAAATTCAGAGTGCAGTAGGCATCTTGCAAAATGGCTTGTGCGGTAAAACCTGGGTAAATTTGACTAGCAGGTTCACTGATAAACAAAAACTCCAGCACACCATCGGCGTTGCGCCGAATTTGAAAAACCACACCGGGCAAACGGCTGGTGATTTTTTCAATAAAAGACAGCCGGTCCTGCAAGGCCAGTTCAGTTTCACGCTCGCGGCTGATGTCCTGCACCACCCCAAAGTGAATTTCCGATGGTGCGTTGTCCGAGAGCCGCTGCATGCGCCCGCGCAATGTCAGCACCCGTCCATCAGGGCGCTGCCAACGGTAGTACAAGGTCTCGCCATCCAGAGCTTCACGCGCTGCAAGGAATGCCGGTTTATCCTCAGACAGAATCCAGCTACGCCCATCGGAGGATGGCTGTACCGAGCCGGGCTCCAGTCCCGTCAACTGGTACAAGCCTTTGGACAACACCAGGTGATCAGGCTCCGGCCCTGATGTCCAATACCCCACTGAGGCCAAGCTCTCCATGGCCTCAAACAGCCGCAGTTGCTGGTTTAAACGCTCGTTGGTGGCCTTGAGCAGTTGCTCACTGGCCAACAAGGCAATTTGTGCCGTCCGCTCACCAGTCACGTCTTTCAGGTAGCTCAGCAAATACGACTCATCATTCCACTCAAACCGGGACATGCTCAACTCAAACCGTATCTGGGTTTGATCCGGTCTCACCAGGGAGAGAGGTAAACCGCGCAATTCACCCGTTTCATGCAAAACGGCAAGCGCCTGCAAACGCCGCGTGTGACTGGGCCACAGACCGATGTCGACCGAACTCAAACCCACAACCTCACGCTGGCTCAAACCCGTCATACGCGACCATTCGGCATTAACAGCCACATACACGCCATCACTCTCGCGGCTGAGAGATGCCGCAACCGGAATATGGTCAAAAAACAAATGCCGATCGGGCGAATCAAACATCAAACACTCCAGGGCGGAACAAGCCAATCATGGGCCCCGACTTTACATGCTGTATGCGTTCACTTGACAGGGCGAAGCCCCCTGTTCAAGCGGACAGCCCGCCCATACCAATAAATTTTTGACACCAAGCGCTACACCCGGCCAACCAGAGCCAGATTGGCCGGTGTAGCACCGTGGCAAACAAGCCTGTGACGGCTATTGACTTTGTACTGACTTGGATAACCCAAAACGCCGGCCAACGGCATCCATACTCTGTAGCCACACCCCGGCATTACTGACCGTTCCTACGGTCAATGGGGTTCCCAGACCAATGAGGGCGGTCGTGTCCGTGGGCAAGAGGTTTTTCTCAACACGGAAGTAGTTGGCCCCAGTGGTCGTATTCGCCCAGATATTCATATCCTTGGCTTGTAAGCCATTGGGTAGGGTCCAACTCACGGCCACACTCTTGTCTGCAACAACCGTGTTGAGTGTGAGCGGTGCACCATCAATGGTGATCGCTGTGATGCTGGGGAACATCGCGTTCGTCAGTGCACTGGTGACTATGGGTTGTTTGGGCAAAATCTGCTTGTAACCCGCTCCATTCAACGAATTGCCGTTGCTGTCTTTCAGGATCACCGTGTATTCGCTGTTGTCAAGCGCTTGTGTAATGTTGACGCATTGGGTCGTCACGGTTTGATTGTTTCCGTCAGTGGTGCCACATTCAATGGCAACCGTGTCTGTGTTGGCGGAGTTACTCAACCTCAACTCACGATTTTGCGTATCCTGAACCATGGTGATGCCATTGCCAAGGCCTGGACCGGTGATCAGAGCAGAAGCCACTGGGGTGTGCCCTGCTGTGCTGTTGTACGCAAACGGGTCAATCCAGATATTGATCCCACTTTGAATGGATGATCCCTGCGCCCCGCCAAAACCATTGACTGCGGGTAGCACGGTCCACTCATTACGACGGGCTTGTGCGTACAGCGAGAGATCGGCAATTCGTCCGTCACCCTGAACCATCCAGACATTGTTCAACTTGACCATCTTGAGCAAAATCTTTTCGGAGAAGGATGGCGTATTGGATGTCACCACGGCAGTCAACGTACCCGACAGGCCTGAGGCATCAAGCGCAATCGCCACACTGCTGAATTTCATGCCAATAGCCGATGCTTGGGTAGACATCTCGGTGGCAAATTGAGCGAACCCTTTACCACCCATCATGAAATTGCTGGAGGTATCAAAAACACCGGCATTCATCATCGCAGCGGTGCTGGGTAGACTGTTGGCAAACAATGCGGCAAAACTGTTGAGCTTGGTGATGACCGACTGCAAATCGGTCACTCTCTCAGGTGTGAAGTCTGAAATCTTGGTACTGTCCACCGGCGTGGCATCATCGCCGCTGCCCGTGGCATCGTCAGTGGAAATAACCGCTTGAGATAACGCATTTCTGATCGTGAAGACGTTGGTGGCGGTATCAGCCTCCACCTTGACCAGATCAAGCACGGCATCTATGCCAGAGTGGTCAGCGGCAAACGAAGAGCGCAAAAGGTCAATACTGTCGCTGATACCCAAGGCTGTCAGAATTGGTTGTAACTTGGCCTGCAAAGCCGTCTCGGCCGCAATCAACTTGCCTGATGTGATCAAAGCACCAATATTGCCAATATTGGCTGGATTGCTGAAATAAGTCTCTGCCAGTTGCGCTGCAATGTTGGATACCAACATATTCGTGAATGGGGTCACATTCACCGTCCCCCCCACATCCGCAGATGTGGCCGCTGAATAATAGGTGACCGTCGTATTACCTACGGTACCAGCAGCCTTCAGCACAAAAGGCCCCGTCATGTCGGCGACATCAATGGAGTAACGACCATTGGCCTCGATATTGGCTGTTTTCGTCATGCCTTTGCTGTCCGTGATGAGAACCGTGCCAATCACTGCCGCGCCACCCGCCACAGTGCCAGAAAGGGTTTTTGATGCCACAGAAACCCCCCCTCCGCCCCCGCCACATCCGGCCATGAACAAACCGGCAAGGGCAGTTGTCAATGCAAGTTTCTTGAACGTAAAAGTAGCCATGACAAACTCCAAAAAAGTTGACCATGTGCTCTTATGAACCCCCACGCCAAAAGCGACGTGGTATCAGGGTTATGAAATGGCAAAAATTCAGAGACGCCCCAATGGGCAGAACACTTATCTGCTCTGGCTCAACGTAAGAACCGACCAACTATAAAACTGCCTTATGCCGTATTCAAGCCAGGATCACCAGCAAAATCACTGAACCATGATTTACCGCAAGGTTTGTCGAAATAGGCATGTCTTTGAATCTGGCTCGACGGCCCCTCTCCGGCGACCTCTTACTTGGACATACGCGGCCTCTGGTGGAGGCTGAAGCCTGTGCAGTGCCACTTGATAACGGGTACCAGACTACCCCACATTCAAGCTCGGCAACCCCAAACCATAACTTACGGTGGAGCTTGCTAGACTCTCCAAGATGACGGAACTTAATAAAGCACATACCCCCATGATGACCCAGTACCTGGGCCTCAAAGCGGACTACCCCAACACCCTGCTGTTTTACCGCATGGGCGATTTTTACGAGCTGTTTTATGCCGATGCCGAAAAAGCCGCCCGCCTGCTCAACATCACCCTGACCCAGCGCGGCCAGAGCGCCGGGCAACCGGTCGTCATGGCGGGTGTGCCGTTTCATTCAGTCGACACCTACCTGGCGCGCCTGATCAAGCTGGGCGAGTCGGCGGCCATTTGTGAACAAGTGGGCGATGTGGCCACCGCCAAAGGCCCGGTAGAACGCAAAGTGGTGCGGGTGGTGACCCCCGGCACCCTGACCGACCTGGAGCTGCTGGCGGACAAAACCGAATCCCTGCTGCTGGCGGTGCACCAGGGCCCGCGCAACACCTGCGGCCTGGCCTGGCTGAGCGTGACCCAAGGTGAAGTGATGTTGGCTGAATGCCCCAGCGACGACCTGAACGACTGGGTGCTGCGTATTGGTGCCGGCGAATTGATCTACAGCGCCGGTGCCACACCAGCGTTTGAAACCCGGCTGCGCTCGGTGGGCACCAGCGTATGCATCAGCGTGCGGCCCGACTGGCAGTTTGATGCCGGACTGGGCCAGCGCACCCTGCTCACCCACCTGAATGCCGCCAGCCTGGCGGCCTGGGGTGCGCAAGACCGGCCACTGGCCCATGCCGCCGCCGCCGCCCTGCTGGCCTATGCCGAGCACACCCAGGGCCGCAGCCTGACCCACATCCACAGCGTGCGGGTGCAGCGTGCCGGTGAACTGATTGACCTGCCACAAAGCACCCGGCGCAACCTGGAGCTGACCCAAACCCTGCGGGGTGAGGATTCGCCCACCCTGTTTTCGCTGTTGGACACCTGCATGACCGGCATGGGCAGCCGCCTGCTCAAGAGCTGGTTGCTGCAACCCCAACGCAAGCGCACTGAAGCCCAACAACGCCTGAGCGCCATTACCGTGCTGCGCAACAGCCATACGGGGGCACCCACCGGACTCTGGCAAGCGCTGCGCGAACAACTCAAGGGCAGTACCGATGTAGAGCGCATCACCGCCCGCATCGCCCTGCGCCAGGTGCGCCCGCGTGAGCTGCTGGGTTTGTACAAGACACTACAAAAAACAGAGCTTCTTGCGCCCGTCATACAAGGGCTAGAGGCCTATTTGACTCACATATCCGAGCATTTGCAGCCCCCTGCAGGCTGTGCCGACCTGTTGACCCGCGCCATTGCGCCCGAACCCGCTGCGCTGGTGCGCGACGGCGGTGTGATCGCCAGCGGTTTTGATGCCGAGCTGGACGAGTTACGCGCCATCCAGACCAACTGCGACAGCTTTTTGCTGGATCTGGAAGGGCGTGAAAAAGCCCGTACCGGCATTGCCAATTTGCGCGTGCAGTTCAACCGAGTGCACGGCTTTTTTATTGAGGTGTCACAAGGCCAGCTCGACAAAGTCCCCGACGACTACCGCCGCCGCCAGACCCTGAAAAATGCCGAGCGCTTCATCACGCCCGAACTCAAAGCCTTTGAGGACAAGGCCTTGAGTGCCTCCGAGCGGGCCCTGGCGCGGGAAAAGTGGCTGTATGACCAGGTGCTGGATGCCCTGCAAGCCCATGTGCCGCCCCTGACCCGCCTGGCCCGCGCCCTGGCCACGCTGGACGCGCTGTGTGCCCTGGCAGAGCGCAGCCTGACGCTGGACTGGTGCGCCCCACAGTTTGCCAAAGAGCCTTGTCTGGACATCGTGCAAGGCCGCCACCCGGTGGTGCAAGCCCGGCTGGCCGAGACCAGCTCGGGGGCCTTTATTGCCAACGACACCCATCTAGGCCCCAAACAGCGCATGCAAATCATCACCGGCCCGAACATGGGGGGTAAATCCACCTACATGCGGCAAATTGCGGTGATCACCCTGCTGGCCAGCATGGGCAGTTACGTGCCCGCAGCCAGTTGCCGCCTTGGCCCCATCGATGCCATCCACACCCGCATTGGTGCCGCCGACGACCTGGCCAACGCGCAATCGACCTTCATGCTGGAAATGCTTGAAGGGGCCCAAATCCTGCACGCCGCCACCCCGAATTCACTGGTGTTGATGGACGAAATTGGCCGGGGCACCAGCACCTTTGACGGCCTGGCCCTGGCCAGCGCGATTGCCACCCAGTTGCACGACAAAACCCAGGCCTACACCTTGTTTGCCACCCACTACTTTGAGTTGACCGAGTTCCCGGCCACCCACCACGCCGCCATCAACGTGCATGTGAGTGCTGCCGAGTCGGGCCGCGATATTGTGTTTTTGCACGAAATCCAGAGCGGCCCGGCCAGCAAGAGCTACGGTATTCAGGTGGCACGGCTGGCGGGTATGCCCGCTGCGGTGCTCAACCACGCCCGCCACACACTCGAAGCGCTGGAGGCGCAAGCCAGCCAGCACCAGGCCCAGGTCGATTTGTTTGCGGCTCCACCCACTACAGAAACCATAGCTACCAGCGCCGTGAATACGGCGCTGGAGGCCATCAACCCTGATGATCTGAGCCCGCGCGAGGCGCTGGAGGCGCTGTACCGGCTCAAGAAACTGAGCAACGCCAGTTGAGCCCCGTCAACCCCGAGTCATCATTGCAAGGGTGTGATCTATAAAGTAATGCAAAAACAAGGCATCCTGCTGTGCCAGACTGTCGAACTCCACACCGTAGTGGGCCAACGCGCCTTTTTCCTCCCAACTGCGCACGGTGGCGTGCAGCACCAGTTCACAACTCACCTCCTCCATGCGGATGGGCAGCACAAAAGAGAGTGCTTCATTTTGTTGCCAGACCTGATTGGGGGCCTCAATCAGGGCACCGGTCATGCTCAGGTTCAGCATCAAGGCCTGTTGAGGTGTGCCCCCCGCAAAGTCCACACTCACGGGGCGATGCATCCGTACCCGGTAAGACTTGCGCACCTGGCGCGCCTCAATTTTTTCGGGATAAGAAAAATGCACATAGGGAAAAGGGCGGTTTCGCGCACGCAGTACCCGACTGGTGAAGGCATAAACATGCATGCCTTCCATGGCGTGAAAAACAAAATCCTGCCCAATTTGCATCCATAAACCCTTGTCGTGCAAGATGGGCAGCGTGGTTAGGAAGCTCTTCCCCCTTAACGCACCAATATACTCTACCTGGTGGCGCACCTGCGCCAGGGTGGGGTCGCGTGGCCGCATGTACAGCGACAATCCAACCCGTAAGCCCATATCGTCGAAGGTTAATCCGCGTTCAACCGTTGGATTTGTATCCTGCTTGATGGTATGGTTCATGATTTCCCGTGATGGGCCTCTGGGCCAGTGATGTTCCCCATCTTCACCAAATCTATCCACAATAATAACGGTTATGAATGCAGGGCTTCAAGGCCTGTCCGATAGGGCATCTGCATTGCCAAATTTTCTTCCTTGCCAACTATCCCTATGACATATTGCGTCGCCATCAAACTCAACGCCGGACTGGTGTTTCTGTCCGACTCTCGTACCAACGCTGGTCTGGATCAAATCAGTACCTTTCGCAAAATGATCGTATACGAGAAGCCTGACGACCGCTTCATGGTGCTGCTTTCTGCGGGCAATCTGAGCATTTCTCAGTCCATTCGTGAAATCCTTCAGGTTGAAAAACTCAAAGACCACGAAGAAGACGCCGAAGCCATCACCATCTGGAATGCCAAAAGCATGTTTGATGCCACGCGCGTACTGGGTTCAGCCATTCGCCATGTATACGAGCGTGATGCTGCGGCACTTAAACAAGCCGGGGTGGACTTCAACGTGTCGCTGATTTTTGGCGGTCAGATCAAGGGGGAAGGCATGCGCCTGTTCCAGGTGTACTCCGCAGGCAACTTCATTGAGGCCACGCCAGAAACCCCTTACTTCCAGGTAGGCGAATCCAAATACGGCAAACCGGTGCTGGACCGCGTGATTACCCCCAACACACCATTGGATGAAGCTGCCAAATGTGCGCTGGTGTCCATGGACTCTACCCTCAAGTCCAACCTGTCCGTCGGTCTGCCGCTGGACATGGTGGTCTACGAGGCCAACCAGTTCCAGACTGACAAGGTGGTGTGTATTGACGAACACAACCCCTATTTCAAGATGATGCACAGCAGCTGGGGCGTGAAACTGCGCGAAGTTTTTGACAGCATTGAAGACCCTACCTGGGACGATGGCAAAACCGATGTACCGCTGATGCAGCCTACCGGCCGGAACCTGCCGCTGAAAAAAATCACCTCACCCAAAGAAAAGCTGATCTGAAAACCTGGCCGGGACAAAGACGCGCCAGGGACAGACCCTGCACCCTGTGACGCGTGATTCAACCGAAAATGGCGAATGACTTCATTTGAATAACCATGCCAAGCCACCAAGCCCCAACCACCCACATCGTTTTTTCGCACGCCAACAGCTATGGCGCAGGCACTTACCGCGTGCTTTTTGCCGCCCTCAAGGCCCGTGGGTTGGTGGTTGATGCTATCGACAAATTTGGCCATGACCCGCGTTACCCGGTCACCAACAACTGGCCACATCTGGTGCAGCAATTGGTGGACTTCACACAAGCCAGCGTTGAAAGCACGGGCGGTGCACCGGTGTTCCTGGTAGGCCATTCACTGGGGGGATTCTTGAGTTTGATGGCAGCCAGCCAGGCCCCCAAGTTGGTGCGTGGC
The DNA here is from genome assembly GCF_019973615.1 of Rhodoferax lithotrophicus. GTDB lineage: Bacteria > Pseudomonadota > Gammaproteobacteria > Burkholderiales > Burkholderiaceae_C > Rhodoferax > Rhodoferax lithotrophicus. Next base: position 3,294,959 of record NZ_AP024238.1, read on the forward strand.
GTGCTGCTGCTGGACTCCCCCATTGTGGGTGGCTGGCGTGCCACAGCCCTGGGGCTGGCCAAACGCACCCAACTGGTGGGATCGGTGTCACCCGGCGCGGTCAGCCGCAAGCGGCGCGAACACTGGCCAGACCAAGCCGCCGCCCTGGCACATTTCAAAAGCAAAAGGGCTTTTGCCAAATGGCATCCACAAGTGCTGGAAGACTACATTGCCCATGGCACCCATGATGCCGAGCACAACGGAAAAACCCAACGGGTGTTGAGTTTTAAGCGCGATATTGAAACCGCCATCTACAACACCTTGCCAAGCAATATGGAAGCCTTGCTGAGCCAACGCCCGGTGAAATGCCCGGTAGCCTTCATTGGCGGCACACAATCGGCCGAAATCAAGCAAGTGGGCATGTCCACCACACAACGCATCACACATGGTCGCATTCTGATGCTGGATGGCAGCCACCTGTTTCCCATGGAAAGACCACAAACCACGGCAGCCACCATGGAAGCCGCCCTGCTCAACCTGTCCAAATCAGCTTTCTGAGGGTGGCCAACGGGCCAAACCACTGCGTGTTACGGCGTTACAGCCGTTTGCTCTGGCGTTTTACGTGGCAAATAAACCGTGAACGTGGTTCCGTGGCCCACCTCACTGAGCACATCAATGTGGCCAGCATGTTTTTTGACAATGTCGTAAGACAGGGATAAACCCAGCCCCGTACCCTTGCCAACCGGTTTGGTCGTGAAAAACGGGTCAAAAATCCGCTGCAAGTTTTCCGCTGGAATGCCTTGGCCACTGTCTTGTACCTGAATCCAGACCTGGCTCTCGTCAAACCCGGTTCGCACCGTGATCTTGCCTTTCTCCTGAATCGCATGGGAGGCATTCACCAGTAGATTCATGAACACCTGATTCAGCTGGAAGGGGTAACACCACACCGGCGGAATGCCGGCATACTCCTTCACCACTTCGGCCTTGTACTTCAGCTCATTCCAGACCACACGCAAGGTACTGTCCAACCCAACCTCCAGATCGGCCCACTGATTTTTGGATTCGCCCACATGAGAGAAGTTTTTCAGATCCTGGACGATACGGGTCACCCGCTTCAGCCCATCCAAGGATTCATCAAGCAGCTCGACAATGTCATTTCGCATGAACTCAAAATCAATTTCTTGCTTGATGAGCATCACCTGAGCCCGCTGCGCCTCTGGCAGTTCTGCCTCAATGTGCTGATAGGTTGACAACAAACGCAGCAAATTCTCCACATAATGCTGCAAAGATCCCATATTGGAATTGACATAACCCACCGGGTTATTGATCTCATGTGCCACCCCGGCCGCCAGTTGGCCAATGGAGGCCATCCGCTCGGACTGCAACAACTGTGCTTGCGCCGCCTCCAGTTCCTTGACCAGCACCGCCAGGCGCTCCTTCTCATCCACCAGGACACCGTTCAAGGCCTCCAGATCGGCCGTTCGCGCCCGTACTCTTTGCTCCAATTGATCACGTGACTCACGCAAAGCCTGGGCATCCAGCATACGCTGCGTAATATCCTGAACACTGAACACGCGCCCAATGATCTGCTTGTCCAGATACTGAGGGCGTGAACTGATTTCAAACACACGCCCATCAATGTGGGTGAAGGTGTCCGTCATTTCCTCGGCATCCACAATCGTCTTCAGACGTGAGCCCAGCAAAACGGACTCCTGCACCGACTGGGCGATGAAATCCAGGATTTGCTGTTCATTCTGCGCCTCGAGCAACGCTTCCGGTATGGCCCATATTCTGCCGAACTGCCGATTCATGCCATTGATCTTGCCTTGCCAATCAACCACCAGAATGCCGTTTCCTGTGGACTCCAGCGTGGCACGCAACTGCGACAGCGTTTGCGCCAGCACATCCTGCAATTTCTGCACATCCTGCGTCAAGGTGGCCTGCACCAGAATCAGTGAGCGGCCGTTGTGCGGCAGCCACCGAATCGACTTGCTGACACTCAACAGCTCACCAGAGGCACTCAGGTATTGCCCCTCCTGCTGATCAAGCGCCTGGTCTAGGCCGTTTTTGACATCTTCCCAATAAAACACATCCTGCAGCGCACTTTCAATATCGGTGATGGGCAAACCCTTCAATTGCTCGGCTGAATAGCCCAAAGCATGTGAGACCTTGGCATTGGTCTGAACAATTCGCAGGGTGTCAGGGTCCACCAGCATCAGCATCTCCGAGCTGTGATCCAGCATGAGTTGCTCCAGACTGCTCATGGTGGGTTGCCCGTGTGCTTCATCGCGACAGCATCAAAGCTGCAACCAGCCCACTTGTGTGGACTCCAAGACGTGCTGACCCACCCGAAGCTGATCGATCTTCATGAGATCAGGCACGTTCATCACATCATGCAGACCAGGTCACCACACCACTCCAGGCCGTGACCAGCACCACCAGGCCAAACGCAATGCGGTAATAGGCAAAGCCGACAAAACTGTGGCTGGCAATGTAGCGCAGCAACCAGCGGATACACAGCCAGGCGCTGAAGAACGACACCACCAGACCCACCCCAAACAATGGCAAATCCGCCAGGGACAGCAGAGCACGCTCTTTGTACAAGCTGTAGGCCCCGGCACCAATCAGCGTCGGGATGGCCAGGTAAAAAGAAAAATCCGTGGCTGCCTTGCGGCTCAAACCCAGCAACATGCCACCAATGATGGTCGCCCCGCTGCGGCTGGTGCCCGGAATCATGGCAAAACATTGCACCAACCCCACTTTAAGCGCATCCATGGCGGTCATGGCATCCACGTCCTGGATACGGGCTACCGCCGGGTCTTTTTCCTGGCGACGTTCGGCCCAGAGAATGATGAAACCACCGATGATGAACGTGCTGGCAACCACCACCGGGGTAAACAAGTTGGCTTTGATGGCTTTGCCAAACGCCAGCCCCAGAATCACAGCCGGAAAAAATGCGATCGCCACATTCAGTGCAAAGCGCTGTGCCTGCTTTTCAGTGGGCAAGTCTGCGACCGTGTCGCGGATCTTTTGCCAGTACACCAGAATCACCGCAAAGATGGCCCCGGTCTGGATGGCAATGTCAAACACCTTGGCTTTGTCGTCATCAAACCCCAGCAAGGCCCCGGCCAAAATCAGATGCCCGGTACTCGAAATTGGCAAAAACTCGGTCAACCCCTCCACCAGGCCCATGATGACGGCCTTGATCAACAACACAATATCCACAGAAACTCCTTTTGAAGAGCCGCAATTATCACTGGGCACACTTAAACAGGCCTTAGAGGCATTTCACACCAATGGCGGGCACTTTGTCGCAAATCTGTGAATACACACACTTGCCACGGCACAATCAACGCGCCATGAACCAAACCCCCAACGTCCGGCGATGCATTCAAGCCGCCGCCTTCAATACCGCCATTGCCGTGGGCATTACGGTCTTTGGCGAGCATGACTTCCTCAGCAACCTGGTGTATTCCCAGTGTATTGGGCTAAGCATCTGGCTGCTGATTGAGGTGGGGCAATACAAGCTGATTCTGGACTACCCCAGTCAATGGCGGCGTTTGTTCTGGCTGGTACCCCTTTGTGTGGTGACAGGTTATCTGCTGGGCACCATGCTGGCAGGCAAGTTGCTGGCGCACCCGGGCTTTGACTACTGGGTGGATCAACCGCGCAAAGCACTGGGTTTTTTGCTGGTCAGTCTGGCCGCGGGTGGTGTGATCACCTATTTTTTCTTCAGCCGTCTGCAACTTGCCAGCGCCCGTGAGGCCATGGCCCGCACCCAGGCCCAGGCCGAAGCGGCACAGCGCCAGGCGGCCGAGTTTCAGCTCAAACTGCTGCAAAGCCAGCTGGAACCCCACATGCTGTTCAACACCCTGGCCAATTTACGTGCCCTGATGGCCCACAACCCCGAGCAGGCGCAACACATGCTGGACCACATGGTGGCCTATCTGCGTGCCACCTTGAGTTCATCACGCACCACCTTTCATCCGCTGCAAACCGAATTTGACCGCCTGCGTGACTACCTGGAGCTGATGGCCGTGCGTATGGGACCACGCCTGAGTTACGTGTTGGACCTGCCCCCCGAGCTGACCACTGCGCCCGTGCCTGCCCTGCTGCTGCAACCCCTGGTAGAAAACGCGATCCAGCACGGACTGGAGCCCAACATTGAAGGCGGCAGCATCAGCGTACACGCCCGCCTGGAGCCGCCATCACTGGTGCTGGAGGTACAGGACAGCGGTGTTGGCCTGCCAGAAGGTGAGCCCACACCGGGCTTCGGTTTGACCCAGGTGCGCGAACGTCTGGTCACGCTGTATGGTACTCATGGAACTATTGAATTTATAGCTACCAGCGCATGCACTACCTGCGTGAGAGTCACATTTCCTTATAAAAAGCCATGAACCAGCCCCATACCCCCAGCGCCTTGATTGCGGAAGACGAGCCACTGCTGGCCGCCGCCCTGCGCCAGGAGCTGGCGCGTGCCTGGCCCGAGCTGCAACTTCTGGCCAGTGTGGGCGACGGCCAGTCTGCCGTGGCACAAGCGCTGGCGCTGCAGCCCGATGTGCTGTTTCTGGACATTCGTATGCCGGGCCTGAGTGGCCTGGAAGCCGCCGCCGAGCTGATGGACGCCTGGCCCACCACCTTCGGCAGCCCGGCGTTCCCGGCCCTGGTATTTGTCACCGCCTATGACCAATACGCCTTGCAGGCCTTTGATGCCCAAGCGGTGGACTATCTGCTCAAGCCGGTGCAACCCGAGCGCTTGAAAAAAACAGTGTCCAAAGTGCAGATGACGCTTGCAGCACAAGCGCAAGCAGCTATTCATACCATAGCAAATAAAGCCCCCGATACCAGCCCACTGGAGTCCACCTTGGCGCAACTGCGGCACTTGCTGGCCGCCACCAGCACCACCCCGGGCACGGCGAACCCGGCCATCGGCTCAGGCCGTACAGTGCCAGCCCCACTCCAGCACATTCAAGCCAGCGTGGGCAGCACCATCCACTTGCTGCCGGTATCCGAAGTGGTGTACTTTGAAGCAGCCGACAAATATGTACGCGTGCTCACCAGTGAGCGCGAAGTGCTGATCCGCACCCCGTTGAAAGAGCTGTTACCCCAGCTGGAGACCAGCTTTTGGCAAATCCACCGCAGCACGGTGGTCAACACCCACTGCATCGACAGCGTGACCCGCGACGAGGCCGGCAAGCTCTGGCTGCACTTGCGCAACCGACCTGAGCGGCTGGCAGTCAGCCGCCTGTATGCCTACTTGTTCAAGGCGATGTAGTGCGGCCAGCTTATTCATAAAGCTGCTAGAGTTGCTCCCACCCTAGCCTTGTCTAGACTTGTCTTCATGTTCAACACCACCATGCGCCGGTTCAACCTAACTCGCCCATTCTCGCTGCTGGCTTTTGTCTTGATGGCCATCGCGGCGGTCACGCTCGTCCAGCTGGTTCGACAGCAGGAAATTGGCCAAATGGAGCGAACCGCGCAAGACCGCAACGTCAGCCTGACCCGGGTCTTCAGCTCCTTTCTGGCCACCGAAATTAACGCACTGATTGCCTTACCCCCAACAGCGCCCCCCAATCCAACTGAGCAGGCCAGGTACCTGCACAACAAAATTGCCCAACTCAGCGCCGATTCGGGCATCCACCGGGTGAAGATATACAACACACAAGGTGTCACCATTTTCTCCACCGAACCCCATCAAATCGGTGAGAACAAAGGCCTAAACCCTGGTTTTACCGCGGCACTCCATGGACAAGTTGCCAGTGATCTGGTGTTCCGCAACCAATTCAGCTCCTTTGAGCGGGTTCTGGAAAATGTGGATTTGGTGTCAAGCTATGTCCCGATCACCGTTAATAACCGCGTCAGCGCTGTGGTTGAGGTGTACCAGGATGTCACCTTACTGGTTAAACGCATTGACCATACCTTGTGGCAGGTCTGGTCCATCGTGCTGGCAGTCTTGGTACCGCTTTACCTGATACTGATCCTGGTGGTGGCTCGCAGCCAGAAGCTTCTTCGCGGCAACGAGGCGCTGCTTGAGGCCTCCAACAGTGCGCTTGACCAGCGCGTCACGGAACGCACCCAGGCACTGCAACAAAGTGAAACGCGTTTTCGCTGCCTGAGTGAAATGTCTTCGGATTTTTATTGGGAAACAAACGCGGAACATCACTTTACGCTGCGCACGCTGAGCAAAAATGAATCCGAGCAACCCTTGCACCAGCTGAATACACTCATTGGAAAAAGACTCTGGGAGATACCTTACTGCGGACCGGACGAAGCCGCCTGGCAAGCACACCGCGCCACCTTGGATGCGCATTTACGGTTTCGTGATTTTGAAATTGTCCACCTGGATGCACAGGGACAACGACGACACATCAGCCTCAGCGGAGACCCTCAGTTTGATGCAGAAGGTGTGTTCACCGGCTACCTGGGTGTAGGCAGTGACATCACCGAACGCAAGCAGGTTGAGGCCGATTTGCGCATTGCGGCATCTGCCTTTGAGTCGCAAGAGGCCATGATGGTGACCGATGCCAAAGCGGTGATTTTGCGCATCAACCAAGCTTTTACAGACATCACCGGCTACAGCGCGGAGGAAGTCCTTGGACACACCCCCCACATCCTGGCTTCCGGCCGTCACGATGCTGACTTCTACCGCAACATGTGGATCGCGATCAACCGCGACGGGGTATGGAAAGGCGAAATCTGGGATCGACGCAAAAACGGTGAGGTCTACCCCAAATGGCTCACCATTTCTGCGGTCAAAGACCGTCAGGGACAGGTCACACATTACATCGGCACCCACTATGACATCACGGAGCAGAAGAAGTCTGAGGAAAAAATTCACGAACTGGCTTTTTTTGATCCACTGACGAACTTGCCCAACCGTACCTTGTTGCGTGACCGGCTGAAACAAGCTGTGGCGGGATGCCATCGCAATCAGGTCTTCGGTGCCTTGATGTTCATTGACCTCGATCATTTCAAGACCCTCAACGACACCCATGGTCACAACATAGGTGATTTACTTCTGCAACAAATCGCCAAACGGCTGGTATCCAACGTGCGGGAGGGTGACACCGTGGCCCGTTTGGGTGGCGACGAGTTTGTGGTGATATTAAAAAATCTGGGTGAAACCGCTGATCACACCGCCTTGTTGACCAAACAAATTGGCGAAAAAATTCTGGTCGAACTGAGCCAGACCTACCACCTGGATAACCTGAATTACCACAGCTCGGCCAGCATGGGTGCTACCTTGATCGATGGTCTTGAGACTTCCATTGACGAGTTGCTCAAACAGGCCGATATGGCCATGTACAAATCCAAAGATGCCGGTCGCAACACCCTGCACTTTTTTGATCCGGCCATGCAGCGCGGTCTGCTGGAACGCAATGCCCTGGAGTCTGATCTGCGTGATGCACTGAACCAAGGTCAACTCGAATTACATTTCCAGCCACAAATGTCGATCAACGGCGGTATTTATGGTGCCGAAGCCCTGGTACGCTGGCATCACCCGCAGCGCGGCATGGTCTCACCCGTCGAATTCATCGGTTTGGCGGAAGAAACCGGGCTGATCCTGCCGCTCGGTCTTTGGGTGCTGGAAACCGCCTGTCGACAATTGGCAAGTTGGGCCACGCAACCTGAATTGGCCCATCTGACCCTGGCGGTTAATGTCAGTGCCAAGCAAATTCTGCAGCCGAATTTTGTCGAACAGGTACTTCACGTATTGGCTTCCACGCAACCCAATCCACACCACCTGAAACTGGAATTGACTGAAAGTTTGCTGATAGACAACCTGGAAGATGTGGTCGGCAAAATGAAGGCACTGAAGCTGCATGGTGTCGGTTTTTCGCTGGACGACTTTGGCACCGGTTACTCGTCTTTGTCCTACCTCAGCCAGTTGCCGCTGGATCAGCTCAAGATTGACCGAAGTTTTGTCATGCACATTGATTCACAAGACCGTGCCATGGCCATTTGCGCCGCCATCATCAGCATGGCGCACAGCTTGAAACTGCGTGTGGTGGCGGAAGGTGTTGAAACTGAAGCTCAGCGCTACATCCTCAACACGGTGCACCACTGCGATTACATCCAAGGCTATCTGTACAGCAAACCTTTGCCGATTGCCGGGTTTGAAACCTTTGCGACCCAGCATCTCGGTGCCGCCAAAGCCACCACAAGGCATAAAAATACGTGATTGTGTTGGCCCAGGCGCGTTGATTCAGCACCGGAACGTACCGTTCTGGTGCTCGCCACCTCACCCCTCTTTGACCTCCATGTGGTAGGTGGCCCAGGGGCAATTGGCGAAACGCTCGGGCAAGGTTTTGGCCATCATGTCGGGGAAACGGTCTGCGTCATACACCGCCCACAACGGGCCCAGTCCGCCCAGCGCCATCGGCCGGCCATCCAGGTGCGTGGCGACGATAAAGCGGTATTTGGCAGCATCTGCGGCAGACACCTGTGCGGCATATCCGTCCACGGCACGCAGGAAGAACGCGGTCTTGGCGGTGACCTTGACACCACTGGCTTTCATGACATCCAGCAGCAGCGGGCCCTTGAGCGTATGGACTTTGCCGTCGTATTCCAGCGTAGGCTTGATGGTCACCGCAGGCATGGCCGTGAGTGCGGCAAAGTCAAACGTTTGCGCTTTGGCAAACTGCAGCTTTTGCTTGCCCATCATCTGATCCAGCGCCGGGTCAAACGCCCCGCGATTACCCGTACCGATCAAACCACTCACGGTCAGCAAAGTGGGGCCAGAGGCCGATTTGGGGCCGTTTTGCGCGTGCGCCAGAGTCGGCAGCACGCTGGCACCAGCTACCGCACCAAGCAGGCTGGCATTGAGAAAATCACGTTTTTGCATAGGTTGGCTCCTTGAAAAAATGCATGGTACAGACAAAATCAATGGGGTGCTTCAGGCCATCCAATACAGACCCAAGCCAGCCAGCGCACAAGCAGCCATCACCGGCATCACCCCCAGTTTGTAGCGCAGCAGTGCCCACAAGGCCATGGCCATCAGGCCCAGGGCGGCCACATCCATCTTCAAGCCAAAATAGCCTCTAGCGCTTGATTCATAAGCAATATGCACTATAAAAAACACAGCAAGACTGGCCATCACACCCACCACCGCTGCCGTAATGGCCTTCAGCGGAGCCGTGAATTGCAACTTGCCGTGGGTGGACTCCACCAATGGCCCACCAGCCAGAATGAAGATGAAAGACGGCAAAAAAGTGAACCAGGTCACCACGCTGGCCGCCAGGGCGGCCCCCAGAAACAGCGCCTCTGGCCCCAGCACCTGCTTGGCCCAGCCACCCAGAAAACCCACAAAGGCCACCACCATGATCAGCGGGCCGGGGGTGGTCTCCCCCAAGGCCAGGCCGTCCATCATCTGCGCTCCTGTGAGCCAGCCAAACTGATCCACCGCACCCTGGACCACATAGGGCAACACCGCATAAGCGCCGCCAAAAGTCAGCAACGCCGCCTTGGTAAAAAACCAGCCCATTTGTGTGAGTGCACCCGCCCACCCCTGCCAGGCCATCAGTACCCCCATGGGCAACAGCCACAAAGCCAGGCCCGCCGCCAGCACCTTGGCCAGTCTGGTTTTTTTGAACCGGGCATGCCGTGGTGTGGGGGTGTGGTCGTCTATCAACGCCGGTTGATGTGTACCACCCACCACCGTGGCCGCGCCATGCCCGCCACCGGCAGCGAATTGCGCGGGCAGCCAACGCTGGCCCAGCCAACCGGCCAACGCCGCCGCCAGCACCACCCAGGGAAACGGCAGCTTGAATACCGCAATAGCTATAAAACTAAGAGCTGCTATCGCCCATAAAACAGGCGCTTCAGACGGTTTTTTTAATGTTTTTGAGCCCATGCGGTGCACCGCCTGCAGCACGATCGCTGCCACGGCGGGTTTGATGCCATACAACAGCGCCGCCACCCAGGGCACGTTGCCAAACGCCACGTAAACCCAACTCAAACCGATCAGGATAAACAGCGAGGGCAAGACAAACAGCGCCCCCGCCACCACCCCGCCCCAGGTGCGGTGCATCAACCAGCCGATGTAGGTGGCCAGTTGCTGCGCCTCCGGGCCGGGCAACAGCATGCAATAGTTCAGCGCATGCAGAAACCGCGCCTCGGAAATCCAGCGTTTTTCCTCCACCAGCTCACGGTGCATGATGCCAATTTGCCCAGCCGGGCCACCAAAACTGATCAAGCCCAGACGCAGCCAGAATTTGAAAGCCACCCCAAAAGACACGGCTGGCGGCATGCCTGAACATGCGGATGGTTGCGCCGCTGGGTCCGCAGACGTGTCAAGCGGCGCGGGAAGGTTTGAAGAAGTAAGCGGTTTTGCAGTGTCCATGGGTCATCCATTCAAAGTTGCAGCTGTTGGACGGGACACCGTCTTGGAGCTTTGTCAAGCCCGATGCCGGGGAGCTGTTACCCCGACAAAATCACTTTAGCACAGGCCCATGACCCTTGCGTGAACGCCCAAGTCAACGCCATCAAAGCGAACTGTTGAGAAGGTATGAGGAATGGCCGAAGAAGTGCTCGCGCAAATCAACGCTAGTCGATAGCGCCTCACAAGCAAAAATCCACACCACCCCCCTCATCGCCCGTCCAGCAGCGGATTGCGGTAACTGTGGGTGGCACTGATGCGTTTGTTGAGGTAATCACCCGCCTTTTGCACCGGGTATTTGGGCAACTCACCGGGTGGCAGACAGGTGTCCAGGCAGGCAATGTCGGTGTGGTACGGCGGCGTGACAAACAGGGGAATCGAATAGCGATCCTGAAACGCCGGATTCACCACCCGGTGTGGGTTGGATATCCAGCGGTCATTGGTCCAGATCGCCATCAAGTCGCCGATGTTGACCACCAGCGCCTGCGGCGGTACCTGCACCGCAATCCACTCACCACTGCGCTTCATCACCTGCAGCCCGCCCACACCGTCGTCAGCCAGCAGCGTGACGGAGCCATAGTCGGTGTGCACACCACTGCCCAGCTGGTTTTCTGCCAAGGGCGTGATCGACTGCGGCGGGTAATGGACAAACCGCAGGTGGTACATGGTTTCACCGGGCTGATCAACAATGAAGTCATCCGGTTTACCTAACGCCCGGGCCATGGCGCGCTGCACCCGGTAAGCGGCCTCTTTGGCCTGTGCGTAATAGGCCTCCCAAGCGGTACGAAAGCCGGGGGTGGAAGGCCACTGGTTGGGGCCAAAAAACGGCGTGCCCGCCAGCACATCGGGGTGGTTCGGGCCAGCTTCACCTCCAGTGTCCAGCGTTTCCTTCAGGTCACCTTTCTGGCTTTCGTCCAGCGCCTCGGTGGCAATGCCCACGTAGCCCCGGTGGTACGGCGACCTGGCGATGGCAATGGTGTTCTTGCTCGCCAGCGGCTCGGCAAAGAACAAGGCAGATTCGGCCAGCATCCGCGCCTTGACCTCGGGCAACACGCCGTGACCAGTGATCAGGAAAAAACCGGTTTCACGGCAAGTCTCGTCCAGCAGCCGGGCCGCGGCATCCTGTGCGGCAGAAGGTGCTACGCCAGTGGCAAAACAGCTGACATCAATCGTAGGCAATGAGGGCATGGTGGACTTCCTTTGGGGGGTGAATTCGGCCTGGAGACAAGCTTCCCGGACGGAGTATCGCAGCCGATGCACAAGATTTTGTACGCCCACGAGCCGCCTGAACTCAGCCAGAAGCGGCGACGACAAACGCCGCTTTGCTTCGCCCACAAAAATAACAAAAACAATAGCACTTCACGCAACAACCACAGGCACTACAGGCCAAAATCATTGTGATTAAGTGCCGATTTTCCGGATTTTTGCCCCCTCCTATCATGCGAAGCGTCTGCCGATGCCCCTTACACTTCGCCAAGATGTGATCCTCAACAACGACTGGTCAAGTATGGACGGAAACAAGTTCCCTCTCACGCATGCGTCTCCCAACGCGCGTCGGCTGCTGCTGGGGCTGCTGCTGGCCCTGATTTCCGATGCAGCCATGGCGCAAGGACAGAAGGTGTTTCGCATCGGCGTGACCAAAATCGTGGCCCATGCTGCGCTGGACGCAGATGAAAAAGGGTTTGAAGCCGGTCTGGCCAGCTCGGGCTTCAAGGAAGGTGTCAACGTGAGCTACCTGCGGCGCAACGCACAGGGTGACATGGCTGCTGCCGAATCCATCGCCCGCGAGTTTGTGGCCGAAAAAGTGGACCTGATCCACGCCATTGCCACCCCGACGGCACAGGCCGTGATGCGCTCGGGCGGTCATATTCCCATGGTGTTTTCCTCGGTCACCAACCCGGTCGGCGCAGGTCTTGTGCCGGGTAACAGTGCGTCCGGCCAGAAAACTGGCACCCACGTGACCGGTGTGAGCGACCTGTGGCCAGTTCGCCTGCAGTTTGAAACCTATGCGCGAGTGCTGCCCGCGGCCAAAACCTGGGGCACCATTTACAACCCGAACGAAGCCAACTCGGTGTCCCACATTCAGGCCATGCGTGCAACCGCGAAACAGCTGGGCCTGACCCTGGTCGAGGCCACCGTGACCAAGGGCGACGAAGTGCCTGCCGCTGCGGCGGCTTTGGCCAAGAAGGTGCAGGCCATCACCATCACCTCGGACAACACCACCGTGGCCCGGATTGATGCCATTGCCCAGGTGTGTGAGCAGCACAAAATTGCGCTGTTTGCCGGTGATGTGGACAGCGTGGCGCGTGGTGCCGTCATGGCCTATGGGCTGGACTATTTCCTGGTGGGCTACTCAGCGGGCAAGAAGGCCGCGCTGGTGCTCAAAGGCATTCAGCCGGGTGATGTGCCCTGGGGTCAGGTAGAAAAATTCAGCCTGGTCATCAACACCCGCGCGGCCAGAGCCCAGGGTGTGAGCCTTGCGCCAGACTTGCTGGCCCGGGCGGACAAGCTCATTCAATGATGGATTCGGCACAGGCATGCGGTTTCTGAAAGGCATCTATCTGGCAGTGGCGATTTTGCTGCTGACCATTGGTGTGGGCCTGTACGCCGACCTGCGCAGCGAATCCATGCACGTTCAGCACCTGAGAATCCAGCTTGGGCTGGAGCGTATGGTGCGGCTCAACCAGTCGCTGACCAGTTCGATCACCTTGGCGGTGGTGGAAAAAAACAGCCTGCGCGCGGCCAGCTACGACACCTTGCAAAGCGAGCTTGAGGCCACCATGCAAGAGGTGCAGGCGCTGACCCAAGGCATGACGCTGGCGGGTGAAATCCTGTCACTGCGTGACCAGCAACACGGTTTACGCTCGTTCGAGAAACAGGCGTTTGAGCAGATACGCGCCCAGCGGTGGGATGCCGCTTTCCAGGCGTTGCTGGGGGGTGACTACGTCATGATGCTCAAGCTGTATGAAATCAACAGCGAATCTGCCGTGGGGGCACTCAGTATCGAGCTGGCCAATAGTGCCCAGCAGCAAAACCAGTTGCGTCAGGCCACCTTGGTGTTGCGTTTGCTGGCCGTCGTGTTGTTGCTGTGGGTGGGCTGGCGTTACTCCCGGCGTTTGCAGGCCGAGCTGGCCGAGCAGATGCGCCTGCAAAGCGAAATTAGCGAATCCAAAAATGCGCTGGAAGCCACCGTTCTACAACGCACCGCCGAGCTTCAGGTGGCCAACCAGCAGTTGGAAACCCTCAGCACCACCGACGCGCTGACCGGCCTGGCCAACCGCCGCAGCTTTGACACGCACTGGGCCGAAGAATGGCAACGCTCCCTGCGCCAAGCCACGCCACTGGCAGTGATCATGCTCGACGTGGATCACTTCAAAGCCTACAACGACCACTACGGCCACCCGCAAGGTGATGCCTGCCTGCAACGCGTGGGGGAAATCCTGCGATCCTGCATCCGGCGTGCGGGTGAACTCGCAGCGCGTTATGGCGGTGAAGAATTTGTCGTGATCTTGCCAGGAGCCACCCCCCAACAGGCACTTGAGACGGCGTACAGCATCCTGGGGGCCATTCGTGCAGCGCGCATACCACACGTCGACTCCCCTACGGCCGACATCGTCACGCTCAGCCTGGGTGTTGCTGCGGCCTCACTCCATGCAACCGGCCAGCGCGAACAACTGCTCAATACGGCCGACCTGGCCCTGTACCAGGCCAAGCACCAGGGGCGCAACCGCGTGGTGCTGATAGACCTTGACGAACCAGACACCGCCGTGGCCATTGATCCTCAAAACGCCCAAGTCAGCGCCAAATAAGCCTGGCGGCTCGAAGGCAGCTGGGCCAGCACCGCCTGTGCCGGGCCGCCATACACCCGCAGGCCGCCCTGCACTTGCACCCGGTCGCCTTTCCACAGCAGCGCGGCCGTCAGCATGCGGCCACCATCCAACGGGTGGTAGAGCAAGTCCAACGAGGGTTGCCAGCCTTCGTGGTCCCAGCTCAGGCGCAGGTAGAGGTTGCGGCGTTGCAGGTTGGCCGCTGTCCCCAAGGCTTGCGCCTGCCAGGCCAGGTTGCCGGCCACCGCTGCGGCGGGTGCACCCCAACCTGCCAGACTGCTGAGTTGGCGGTTGCGCGCTGACCAGGTTTGCCACTGCGCATCGCTGGGTGCGCTGCCGTCCCACCAGGCCTCAGCCAGCAGGCTGAGCTGGCTCGCGTTCGTCCAGGTGCCCCCCAGCAGCAGTTGCGCGACATCGGGTTCACTGGCAGACTGCCACGGGTTGCTGGCCTGCAAGCCACTGACTGCGGGGCGCATGACCGTGCTGTCCACCCGCTCGGCATAACGCAGAGAGCTGTGCAGCTCCAGCTCATTTGTGGCCACCCAGGCCAAGGCTGCGCCCAGGCTGGTGCCGGTGTGGGCACCGATGCGGGCAAAGCCGTACCAGTCTGCCGCACCACTGCGCTGGTACAGCCGTGCTGCCAGCGCGGGTTCCTGTGCACCCAGCGTGTCCGATAAAGCGGTGGGGTTGACCCACACCAGAGACCAGGCGGTGTCGGTGATGAAATGCTCGGCCAGCAGCATAGGGCGGCCCTCGGGTGTGCTACTGACCAGCGTGCGGCGCACCTCCTGCTGCACCATGTCGTTGGGGCGGTAGCCGTAGCCTACGTCCCAGCTCACAATCTTTTTGCCCGCGCTGAACTGCCAGGCCCCCGCGTCATACGAGGCCACCAGCTCATTGACCCAGGCCTGGCTGTGGGTGGCCTGGCCCTCGTTGCGCAGTTGCTGCAAAGTCACCACGGCGGTGATGCCTTGGCCACTGGCGCGCAACTCTGTCTGCACCGTGGCACCACTGGCGGGCAGGTCGGCGATGCCGCTTTGCAGCGCATGGCTAGCGGCCAGCGGGCCGGCGGTATTGGCGTGAACGTCGTCCCATTGCAAACGCACCTGACCACTGACCAGCGGCGCAGTGTCTTGCGCCTGAGCCGCGCAGCACACCGCCAGCATGATCCCGGCGATTAACTTTGAGGCCACAGCCTAGTCCAGCGCGGGGTTACGCACCAGAAACATCGGGTTCAGCCACTCGGGCGGCACTTGGCGCACCTTGCGGCTGAGGTAGCGCACATGGGTGGTTTTGTGGTTGCTGACCTGGTCGGCCAGCACCATCTCCAGCACCATGGTCGGGGCAGCGGGTTTGTCCATCACAAACGTGGCTTGTTTGGCCAGTTTGTCGGACAGCACATACAAGTCGGCCCGCACCGGCTCAAAGCGGGTTTTACCGACCCACAGCTCAATACGCTGGTAGGTCACGCCCTTGCGGGTGGCGTTCAGGCTCAAATGCAGGCAGGTCTGCTTGGCCGCCACCTCACAGGGTTCTTCGCCCACCAGTTTGCCCGCATAGTCGTCGGCCCAGCTCATGGTGGCAATGTCGCCGGTGGAGGCATCACCCAGCAGCTTTTGCATCGGGGTGATGCGCAGCGGGCGCTGGCTGCCTGGCATCAAAAGCCAGAAGTCGTCGCTCAGCATCAGCACCTTTTGGCCTTTTTCAGCCGGGCTTTGCATCACCACCAGGGACTGGCGTTTGGCTTGGGCAAACACGGTGTAGCGGCGTTCCTTGTCGGGTGTGCCATCGGCATTAAGCACGTTGATCTGGGTGTCCACCTGCAGGTTCTCGGCGGTCATGCGGAATTTGTCGGTGGCTTGAAGGACGCTTTGCACGTCCTGAACCTGAGCCTGAGCCATGGCTTGGGCTGCCAGCAGGGGCAAGAGGTAGGTGAGTTTCATTTTTTGTCCTTTTGAGATGTTTATTGGGTTGTAGCGCTTTATTCGTTTGCGTTGGTAGCTCTTGTTTTGGTAGCAATCATTGCTTTTGTAGTCCCCCCCTCACCCCCAACCCCTCTCCACCCCCGCCGGGGCGGAAAGGGGGGGCTAACAGCCGTATTTGGCCGAGGGTTTGAACGGTGGCAAGACAACGCGTGAGTTTTGTAGGTTCATGTTGACTATTGCATATGAAATTGGCCTCTAGTGCTTGTCAATAATGCGTAAGCAGCTATCAAATTTGATTTTCTGTAGAAACCCAGCCCTTTGGGCGATTGCTGTGGAGATAGAAAACTTCGCCCAGGTACAGGGCTTCCACGCGGGTCGGTTCCACACAAGTCGTTGGCATCTCCAGTACGCTCCAAACTGCCCCACGGCGTGTAAGACCTCGGTTTACAGCGTCGGCCAAATACGGTTGTTAGGCCCCCCTTTCCGCCCCGGCGGGGGTGGAGAGGGGTTGGGGGTGAGGGGGGGATTACAAAAGCAAGCACAACACCACCGCAATAAAAACAAGCATCAGGTATGCGCCAACGCATCCACCACCGCCATGTTCACCGTCTTGCGCGCCACCCAGGCCGAGGCGGCCATGGTCAGCAGCACCATGGTGAGGATGGTGACCAGGAACATCATCGGGTCAACCGTCACATTCAGCGGGTAGCCGACCGAGCGCCCAGGTGGTGGTGGCATGTCGATGGGCACCACCAGCAAGAAGGCTGACCCGGCCAGGGCAATCAGTGCGCCCACCAGTGCGCCGACACCACCCAGCACCATGCCCTCCAGCGACAGGGTGCGCAGCATCTGGCCGGGCAGCGTACCCAGGGCGCGCAGGGTGCCGATTTCACGGGTGCGCTCGATGATGGCCATGGACATGGCATTGGTCACCACAAACACCACAATCACCGCAATGATCATGCCTAAAGCCCCAAAAATGCGGTTGTACAGGTTTCGCACCGCCTTGTAGAACAGCGCCTGGTCTTCCCAGGTTTGCACCGTCAACTCTGGGTGAGCCTGGGCCACCTGGGCCTGCATCGGCTGGGTCTGGGCCATGCGGTTCAGGTAGACCCCCAGGGTGCTGACTTTTTGTGTGTTCAAGAGGCGCTGGGTGGTGGCAATGTCGGCGTAGATCAGGCGTTTGTCGATCTCCGGGATGCCAATGGAAAAGATGCCTTTGACCCGCACGTCCATGGCGTTGAGTGCGCCCTCGGTGGTGCTGGCCAGCAGGGTCAGGCTGCTGCCGGGTTGGGCTTTCAGGTTACGGGCCAACACGTCACCCAGCATCACCTCGGGCTCGGTCGAGCCACTGGCCAGCACCTGGCCGGCTTTGACGGTCATGAACGGGCCTTTGATGGCGAATTCACTGTCGGGCTCGACCCCCAGGCCAACCATGACAACGGATTTGTCGCCGTTGCTGATCAGGCCGCTGAACTCGATCTTGGGCAGCACACTGCGCACATTCGGGTCGGCCAGCAGTTGCTGGCGCAACGCGGTGGCGTTGTCGATGCCGTGCTGCAGCGGGGTTTCTTCGTCCTGGGTGAACTGGGCCGGTTGGCCCAGCACCAGGTGGCCGGTGTCACGCGCCGCGGCTTCGGCCAAGGATTCGTAGGTGTACAGCGCAAAACCACCGGCCAGCAGGATGCCCGCCGTGCCCAGCGCGGCAATCGACACCGTGACCATCGAGCGGCGGCGGTTGCGCAAGGTGTTTTGCACGGCAAATTTCAACCACATGAAGTTCATGACAATTCCTTTTTTTGTTTTGGATGTGCTTGTTGGCCGGGTCTCGCCCCGGCGGGCGAGGCACTTTTCTTTGCTTCGCCAAAGAAAAGTACCCAAAAGAAAGGCGAGCCGAATGCGTCGCCGTCACTGCGTGCCGGTTCGCTGCGTTGCTCGGTCTGGGCGGGGGGCCGCTCGAACTCGCTGCGCTCAGACAATCGCGTCCCCTGATCCGCCCAGCCCTGCGCTACTCGCCGACGCACCACGGCATAGGGGACAGCACTGCTCGCCCGGCTGCGCCGGGCATTGCAGCGCGGGGTGTGCCACGCACCCCAGTGCAATGTGGCGCGCAGCGCCACGAGCACGGGGTTTTGGGTCCCCTCTGGTTGCGCCTGAGTTGTGACGGTTGGGCGGGAAAAAGAACCGCGATTGTCTGAGCGAAGCGAGTTCGAGCGGTTCCCCGCCCAACCGTCGCAACTCAGGTTGCCCGCAGCATCGCTGCGGGTCGCAGACAGTGGGGTCGCCCTTTCTTTGGTTACTTTCTTTCGGTGAAACGAAAGAAAGTGACTCGCCAGCAGGGGCGAAATCCCGGCAACCGCCTCGCACCCCACAACCACCAAGCCATTGCGTTTTTGGACATGTTTTAGGCCTATAGCCCAATCAATACCTGCGCAAACAGCTATTCCATTCATAGCAAACTCCCATCCAGCAAAGCCAGCACGCGGTCGCAGCGTTGGGTCAGACGGCTGTCGTGCGTGGCAATCACAAAGGCGGCCCCTTCGGCGTGGCAGCGTTCGCGCATCAAATCCAGCACCTGATCAGCGGTGTGCGAGTCCAGGCTGGCGGTGGGCTCGTCGGCTATCACCAGCTTGGGCCGTTTGACCAGCGCGCGGGCAATCGCCACGCGCTGGCGCTGCCCGCCGGACAAGGCATCGGGCCGGTGGTGGGCGTGGTCTTGCAGGCCCACGGCTTTCAGTTGGGCTGCCACCCGCTCGCGCCGCTCGGGCGCACTCACCCCGGCGATGAACAGCGGGTAGTCCACGTTCTCGGCCACGGTCATCACCGGCACCAGGTTGAAGTTCTGGAACACAAAACCCAGCGCATCACGCCGCAACAGCGTGCGCTGCACTTCGTTCAGGCCGTTGACAGGCTGACCACCGAGCACGATGTCGCCCGTATCCGGCGTGTCAATCAGGCCGCACAGATTCAGGATGGTGCTTTTGCCGCTTCCGGATGGGCCGGTGAGGGCCAGCAGCTCACCGCGCTCTACACACAAGTCCACCCCTTGCAGGGCCGGGATCACATGCTCGCCCAAGCGGTAGGTTTTGTGCACCCCGTGCAGTTCAATGACGGCCGTTGTGGTGGCGCTCATGATGCAATGGCCTTGAGTTGGGTGCGGGCAGCTTCGGCCTGCGGGGCGTTGGCCTTGATGACTTCATCCAGGTACTTGCGGGCATCTTGCGGGCGGTTTTCTTTGCTGGCCAACTGCGCGGCGGTCAACCATACATTGCCCCTGAATTCAAGCGGTGCCACCCCCAGCAGCGGGCTGGCCAAAATCTCTTCGAGCAGCTTGGCACCCCGTGCGCCACGGTTCATGAAACCAGGCACCGCCAGAAAGGTATTGGCGGCTACAAAACGCACTTCCAGTGTGGCAGGCACGTCGTGCTGCTGCGGGGCGTTGTGCGCCGGGGTGAGCAGCGTCAGCGCCTTGTCCAGCAAGGCCAGGCCATCTTCGGCGTAAGACATTTTGGACCAGGGCAACCAGGTGGTGGTGGCTTTCATGGTTGTAGTCGCACCGGCATACGCCATCAGCACCGGGTTGAGGGGCTCGGCTTTGAGCAGGGCCTCAAAAGCCTCGGCAGACTTGCCAATGGCCGCTTCATGGCCCGCTCTGGCTTGCTGAAACTGGGCCAACGCGCTGTCAAACTGGGCTGGCGTAGCCGCCATGGCAGGGCTGGCCAGGCACACGGCGCTGGCCAGCAGCAGGCCGTGTGTCAGCCGGGTAAACAACAGGTCGGTCATTCAAATACTCCTTGAAAAATGCAGGGGGGTGAATGGGGACGAACTTTAGGGCGCACGCGGCAGTGACACTGCTGCTTTGCGACGAGCTGCAGCCTGACGGTGCCAAGCACCGCCGGTACGCCGTGAAACCCTTGTCAACCGACGCAGTACACCCTCTGCGCCCGCCTAAGCCATGGGCAACCGTGGGATGATGGAGCCCCAGATCACCCCTGCAAGCCCTATGTCTGAAGCTCTCACACTCCAATCGCTGCCCCTGTTCCCGCTGAGCACCGTGCTGTACCCCGCGGGTTACCTGCCCTTGCAGATTTTTGAGGTGCGTTACCTTGACATGATCGGCAAGTGCTTCAAGGCCGGGGCACCCTTTGGCATCGTCACCTTGAACAAGGGCCAGGAAGTGCGCCAGGCCCCTGCATCCAACGCCGCCCCTGACGACACACCCCAGGAGCTTTTCTACCCTACGGGTACCCTGGCACGTATCACCAGCCTGAGCCGACCCCATCCAGGCTTGATGCTGATCCAGTGCACCGGCCTGCAACGTTTTGAAATCACCCAGCATGAGCTGCTCAAGCATGGCCTGTGGGTGGCCAACGTCAACGTGTTGCCGGATGACCAGCGTATTACCATTCCTGAAGACCTGCAGCCGGTAGCCAAAACGCTGGAGCGCGTCATCACCACCCTGCAAGCCCAGGGCACCACCGCAGACCAAATGCCGATGCAGCCACCTTACCAGCTGGACGACTGCGCCTGGGTAGCCAACCGCTGGTGCGAGCTGCTGCCGATGCCCCTGGAACTGAAAAACCGCCTGATGTCACTGGACAACCCGCTGGTGCGGCTGGAACTGGTGAGCGATTTGCTGGAACGCAACGGCATTTCGACGTAAAGTGTCGGCTCATAGGAGTAATTTGCCATGAGCATTCGCTACGCCAACGTCATCAACCACTTGCCCGAAACCAAAATGCGGCTGTATCCCACCAAGGTGATCAACATCATTGGTGGGCCTGGTAGCGACAAGTCACTGTTTTCAGCGGCCATCATTCTTTACCTGAGCCTGCATAACAAGACGGTTGAAACCATTCCCGACTACGCCAAATCACTGGTCTGGCAGCGCAATTTTGAAGTGCTGAAAAACCAGTATTTCATTGCCCAGCGGCAGTATGAAATGCTCAACCTGATTGACGGCCAGGTGCACTTTTTGATCACCGAATGCTCCCTGCCCCAGGTGCTGTTTTACAACGAGAACTACGCCGACAACATTTGTGATGTGGCCAAAACCCGTGAGCAGATTCTGGAGTGGTACCGCCAAAACGACAACATCAACATCCTGGTGCAACGTGGCGACAAAAAATACGTGCGCACCGGACGTTTTCAGGACGAAGAACAAGCCAAGGAAGTGGATGTGGGCCTGCGCGAAATTCTGGAACGCGAACACCTGCCCTACACCCTATTGCCGCCGGATGTGAACGCCATCAACACCTTTGCCGAGGCCCTGCTGGCCTGAAAAGGGGCTTTGCAAGCAGCCTTATACCGGGCGCAAACCTTCGGGTAGCCAGTGGCCCAAGGTGGCATTGATACCGGCCTCATGGCGCTGCCACCAGATGCCCAGGCCAATCACCCCCAGCCCCAACAAGCTCAGCGTAAACGGAAACATCAAGCTGTCGCCAAACACCTTGTAAGACAAGTGGCCCAGGTAAATAGCCACACCCAGGCCGCCAAACACGGTGAACACACGCCGCCCCAGGGCCGCACCGGCGAACACCAGCACCAGATTGATCACGCAATACACCAGCTTGCCCAGCTCTGAATGGGAGTCGCGCAGACTCAAGCCGCCCCAGAACATCAGCGTGCCAAACAAGTAAAGCCAAAACGCGTAGTCCTGCCGCCATTCAGGCTCGGCGGCACGCCTGCTGCGCACATCCACCCACAAGGCCATAAACACCGTTGCAATGCCAAACACCAAAGACACGTCACGGGTGAACTGCCAGTCCCACTGCCCGGTGTTGCTCCAGATGGCGTGCGCCACGTCCATGTTCATGTACCACAAGGTCACCGCAATTGGCATCACCATGAACGGCAGGCGGTAGCGCCACAACATCACCACGCCGGCGGCCAGCGTGGCAAATTCAAGCGTGAGCCAGCGCCAGTTGATGTGGGTGTGGTAGGCCGAATAACTGTTGGAGCCACCCGGTGGCCACCAACCCAAGCCGTTTTGCACCGCCCACACCACCAGCGGCACCAGCACCACGGCCAGCGTAGCCAAAATGCCCGCCGGTACCGGCAAATGGCGGCCTTTTAAATGATCAGCCACCTTCAGGCAAGCCAGCAAATAGCCCAGGCTGATCAGGGTCAGCCCCCATGGCCCGAAAGACTGCCAGCCCAGCGTCATGAACAGGGACATGGCCCCAATGGCCACCATGCCGCCAAAGTAATACAAGGTATTGGTAAAGCTGAACTTTGGCCCGGTCATGGGGGGCGCAGTCTGCGGCCTCTCCGGCGCTTCGGGTTCGTCCGGCTCAACGGGCACCACGCCACGGCGAGCATCGGGTTGCGCCGCCAAACGCTGCGGACTGTCGGGAAAGGCCCACCCAGCCCACAAGGAATGAACCTCAGACGGAAGAATGGCTCCGCGCTCAACGGCCTCTTCAAGGTCTTTCCAGCTGAGTTGAACCCGCACACCAGGTGCAAAAACATCTTCGGCACAGGTATCAGCGAATCGGGTGGCTTGCCAACTGGCAAAGGTGTCGGGGTAATCGGTCGACATAAAAGGCTTCCTGCGGTTCAGTATTTCCTCAAGCCAAACCATACCTCAAATAAACCGAGCCAGCGCCGATGATTGCGGTTTTTCATACAGGCCTGCACCAGTGGTGCCCGACTAAAATGAACCGCATGAGCACCACCACCCCCGCCAACCGTCACGCAGCTGCCCCGGCCGCAGCCCCAGAAGCCACCAAAGTCAGCAATTTTTTGCGCCAGATCATCGAATCTGACCTGGAAAAAGGCACCTACGCCAGCCGCCGCTGGGGCGGTAGCCCCGGCGATGCCGCGCACCACGCCGCAGGCCAGCCCGATCCGGCCAAAATCCGCACCCGTTTCCCGCCCGAGCCCAACGGCTACCTGCACATTGGTCACGCCAAAAGCATTTGCCTGAACTTTGGTCTGGCACGCGACTACGGCGGCGTGTGCCACATGCGCTTTGACGACACCAACCCCGAAAAAGAAGACACCGAATACGTCAACAGCATCCTGGACGCGGTGCAATGGCTCGGCTTTGGCTGGGATGCCAATGGCACCAGCCACCTGTTTCAGGCCAGCGACTACTTCGACTTCATGTACCGCGCGGCCGAATATTTGATCGAAGCTGGCCACGCCTACGTGGACGAGCAAACGCCCGAGCAAATGCGCGTGAATCGCGGCGACTTTGGCAAACCCGGCATCGACAGCCCCTACCGCACCCGCACCCCCACCGACAACCTGGCGCGCTTTCGCCAGATGCGTGACGGCCTCTACGAAGACGGTGCCATGGTGCTGCGCGCCAAGATCGACATGGCCAGCCCCAACATCAACATGCGCGACCCGGCCATCTACCGCATCCGCCGCGCCACCCACCACAACACCGGCGACAAATGGTGCATCTACCCGATGTACACCTTTGCCCACCCGATTGAAGACGCGCTGGAGCAAATCACCCACAGCATCTGCACGCTCGAATTTGAAGACCAACGCCCGTTTTACGACTGGCTGATGGAGCGCCTGTGCGAAGGTGGCCTGCTGGCTGCGCCATCACCCAAGCAATACGAATTTGCCCGCCTGAACCTCAGCTACGTCATCACCAGCAAACGCAAACTGGCGCAACTGGTGTACGACCACAAGGTGAGCGGCTGGGACGACCCGCGTATGCCCACCATCGTCGGCCTGCGCCGCCGTGGCTACACCCCGGCCGCCCTGCAAGCCTTTGCCGAACGTATTGGCGTAACCAAGAGCGACAGTTGGATCGACTACGCCACCCTGGAAGGCTGCCTGCGCGAAGACCTGGAGCTGAAAGCCCACCGTGGCATGGCCGTGCTGAACCCGGTCAAACTGGTGCTGACCAACTGGGACGAACTCATGGGCGCAGGCCACCTGGAACCCTGCACCCAGCCCGCCCTACCCCACCCACCCGAAGGCGTCGAAAGCCCCACCCGCCACTTCACCATCGGCAAAGAGGTGTGGATTGAGCGCGAAGACTTTGAAGAAGTGCCGCCCAAGGGCTACAAGCGCCTGTTCCCTGGCAACAAGGTGCGGCTGAAAGGCGGCTACGTCATCGAATGCACCGGCTGCAACAAGGATGCGAACGGGGTCATTACCGAAGTGCTGGCCACCATGGTGCCCGACACCAAAAGTGGCACCCCCGGCAGCGACAGCGTCAAGGTCAAAGCCGCCATCAGCTGGGTCGGCGCGGCCAATGGCGTGACGGTAGAGGTGCGCATGTACGACCGCCTGTTCCTCGATGCCCACCCCGACGCGGGTGGCAAAGACTTTTTGGAGAGCTTGAACCCGAACAGCCTGAAGGTGGTTTCGGCGATTGTGGAACCGTCACTGGCCAACGCCCTGCCGGGGCAGAACTTTCAGTTTGAGCGGCATGGGTACTTTGTGGCGGATCGGGTGGATCATGTCACTGGTTCAAAACCCGTGTTTAATTTGGCGGTGGGGTTGAGGGATAGTTGGGGGAAGTAAGTTTGTGTGATTAGGGACGTAGCGCGTTCTAGCCAAGAATAATAGATTTGGGAGAGTAAGAGTGATACGCCTACCGATACTTTTTGAGGAAAAATTAAAGCAAAACCCAGAGTTGATGGCTGATGTTCGGAAAACTCTGGATCATTTTGAACCGTGGCTTGAACAGAGTGGCATGCCCTTCTTCCCTGGTTTTACGGACCATAGTCCTAGACACATCAATGAAGTTCTCGTAACTGCATCTAGCTTGATTTCGGACGAAGCACATGCATTGTTGAGTCCCGAAGATATTACTGTTTTGGTTCTGGCCGTTCTCCTCCATGACTCAGGAATGCACCTCACACAAGACGGTTTTCGTGCGCTGGTCCAAAAGAAATTGACGACTCTAGTCTCTGGTTTAGGAGATCGTCCGTGGAATCAACTCTGGACTGAGTTTCTATCCGAAGCATCACGGTTTGGCGAAGATCGTTTGAATAATATTTTTGGCGACTCCGAGCCATTCAATTTCTCCCAGTTGGACCTAACAGACCTGTCTGAAAAGGACTGCTTGCTGTGCGGGGAGTTTGTGAGACGTCACCACGCGAGACTGGCACATGAAATAGCAGTCGACAGAGTTCCGATGACAAATGGCTTGGGGTTAGAGATTATTGGTTTGGACATTGATTTGAAGGACTTGGCGGGTTTAGTAGCTCGTAGCCATGGCATGTCTATTCGATCAACATTTAGCTACATTGAAAATAAGTACGTCCGGATTGCCGAATATAGAAACATCAAGATCCCTTATCTCATGGCGATTCTGCGAATATCGGATTACGTGCAAGTAAAAAGTGACCGCGCCATCAAGTCGCTTTTAAGCATTAAGGAGCTTAGAAGCCCAATTTCACGTCAAGAGTGGCGAAATCACTTTGCTGTTCGTGATGTGACAACCCGCGACAAAGACCCTGAAGCAATGTTCGTGCACGCAGCACCTGCAGATGTAAAAACTTATCTTAGGCTGACTAGCCTTTTTAAAGATATTCAACGTGAATTGGATGACAGCTGGGCGACCATTGGGGAAGTCTATGGTCGCATGGGAGACCTATGCAAACTCGGCATAAACATTCGACGACTTCGATCAAATCTAGATGACCAGCATCATTTTGCAAGCACTGTTTCCTATATTCCACGCAAAGCAAGCTTTGCCACCTCCGGCCCGGAATTGCTCAAGCTATTAGTTGGCCCGCTATATGACTATAAATTCGAAATCGGTATTCGTGAGCTTGTGCAAAATGCAATTGATGCATGTAAAGAGCGATCTGATCTAAACGGTGACAGCAATTGCAATGTGGTTGTGGAAATCGATGAAACCGCTGATGGATCTGGTTGGGTTTGCGTAACCGATACCGGCGTTGGCATGACTCTGGATACAGTAACAAATTATTTTTTGATCGCAGGCGCTTCATTCCGAAACAGCGATGTTTGGAAGCAGCAGCACACTGATTCAAACGGAAAATCCAAAGTCTTGAGAGGTGGACGCTTTGGCGTAGGTGCACTGGCAGCTTTCCTACTGGGAGACGAAATTAGTGTTAAAACTAGGCATGCAAACAGCAGCGAAACTGATGGTCTAGAGTTTTCAGCAAAAATCGATGACCCAGTTATTGAGCTGAAAAAGGCGAAGGCTCCAATAGGAACATCTATTCGAGTATGGATTAGTCAACCCGATGTAATGAAAGTGCTTCGTCCTAAGCAAAGCATGGAACATGAATTATTTGAAGAAAATATAAAAATCGAACTCGACACATGGGATGCGGTTGATTGGTTTGCTCAGAATAACCCGAATATTTCATATCACTGGGCAGGCTTCGTGGAACAGTGGAGCACCGAAACAAATTCAACTAGAAAAGTGAGGCGTGAAGCTAGTTTCACGCCAAAAAAATACTTAGTTCCAATTGACACAGATACTCAATGGAACGATCTTCCGACTCCTGAACCATACAAGAGAATCGCTTGGCAACATCCGCCTGAAGAAAATCGGAAAAATGGAGATACAGAGTACCGAGTGAGATCAAATTCAAAAATTGTCGTCAATGGAATACGTGTCGAGACTATCAATAGATACCTAAATAATTCGCTTTCTCTTACCAATGAGAATAAATTCGAGGGGCCAGACTTCAAAATAATCAGACCATCGATCGCGATTTATGATCCCTCTGGCATATGTCCTATAAACCTACAGCGTAGTAATGTTGCCTTTGATCGAATGGGGTTTGATGATCTCCTCGGAAGAGACATCTTGCAGCGATTCATGGAGAAAGTGATAGTAGAAGCCCCGAAGGAATTGACCGTTAAAAGCTACTTCGAATACGCAGAGGCCATCGGGTCTGTACATGGTGTCGAATTTGAACTCAGCATGGCGCCACCAATTTGCGCCACGAACAAAGGCGTATTCCTAGTGACGCCTCGTTTTTTTGAATCTTTAAAGATAGAACGTCTTTTCTTTGTCAATGCAGACGCTGCATCAACCGCGCGCCTTGCCGGTATTTTGTCTGATGGCGAGGCATTGATATTTGCAAAAGATCACAATTGGGGCGAGCAAGCAAGACTGGCTTGGTTCCGGTCAATTTATGGAAGTTTGACTGAAGCATGGCGTGCCAATTCCAGGGGATTTCCTGAGCTACAGCATGTAGGCGAACTTGGAATTATCAAAAACGCAACTTGGAACCTTGCAAACACAAAGGGTAAAGTGGCAAAGCAAATATTGAAGAGATTGAGCACAAATTCAATTTCAAAAACAATGATCTTTGTTCGAAGTAACAATGTGACGTCGACGATCGCAGAGAAACATTTGTTGCAGATTCAAAGCATTTTTCAAAAGCTAAGCGATGTTTGTGAAGTCTCCGTCTGGCTCCTTCAACATTCGGCCAAAGGGGACAGCACAATAAAGTCACCACTTTGTGAAGAATGGTTGCGCACAGTTGGCGCTCCGCTGCTCGAAATCTCGTAGAGCAGCAGTAACATATCCGTCGACAAGACACCCGGACTAAAAAACGATATTCGGGGTCAGATTCCAATTGATTAGACCGGAGTCATTCAGTTTAGAGGGAGAGCACAAAAATGGCCAAGTTTCTAACCACCACTGGCACCAATTACCACCTCGAAGAACTGATCAAAGGCGCATCAGACCGCCTGATCCTGATCAGCCCCTTCCTCAAGCTCAACGACCGCATGAAAGAGCTGCTGGCCGACAAAAACCGGCTGAAGATCGATGTGCGCATCGTCTACGGCAAAAGCGAATTGCAGCCGCAAGAGATTGAATGGCTGCGCGGCCTGACCTACATCCGCACCAGCTTCTGCAAAAACCTGCACGCCAAGTGCTACATGAATGAAGAGCTGTGCATCATCACCAGCCTGAATCTGTATGAATTCAGCCAGGTCAACAACAACGAAATGGGCATCCTGATTCAGCGCAGCGAAGACAGCCAGCTCTACAAGGATGCCTATGAAGAGGCACAGCGCATCATCCGCATCAGTGATGAAGTGCGCATTTCGCTGGAGCGCGTCACCAGTGCACCCGAGGCGGCCAGCCGGGAGGACGACAAGGCTGCGGACAGCGCCCATGCAGATGACAAACTGACCTCTTCCAAGATCGGGCAAAAGCTGGGTTTGAAGACAGCGCAGTTTCTGGATCGCGCCACCGAACAAGGCTTCTTGCTGTTCGACGGCGAAAAACACACCGTGAGCCCCAAGGGTGAACAAGTCGGTGTGGAGTTTGTCGCCAAGTCCCGCTTTGGCCCCTACTTTTTGTGGCCTCAGGATTTTTGCCTGGGCTGATGGATGAAATCTAATGGCTTCATTATTTATAGCTGCTTGCGCTTATCTAATAAGCACTAGAGGCCTATTTGTCATATAAATTCACCATCCTGAACGAAGACCAGTCAAGCGGAACCATCACCACCATGCCCGTCGTCTTCCGCTACAAATCTTTCCGGTTTTTCTTCTATTCCAACGAAGGAAATCCTCGTGAATCCATGCACATTCATGTCCGTAGCGCTGACGGCGAGGCCAAATTTTGGTTGACTCCCACCATCTATCTGGCAGACAGTGACGGTTTTGATGCACGCACATTGCGCGAACTGCTCGGCATCGTCACCGCCAACAAGGAACTCATCGAAAGGAGCTGGAATGAACACTTCGCCTAAAGCCGTGCGCTTCGACGACGACAACCTGTGGGTAAGTCTGGCCGATGGCCGCACGATTGCCGCACCGCTCGCCTGGTTTCCGCGCCTGCTGCAGGCCACCCCGGCGCAACGTGCACAAGTTGAGTTGAGCAAAGAAGGGCTGCACTGGGACGCGCTGGATGAGGATATTTCCGTAGCTGGCCTGCTGGCAGGTCAGCCCGACTTGTCGCGGCGCGGTGCGCATTTGGCGGCGTAAAGACCGGTGCGGGTCAGGGTGCGCAAACGGCTGTGAGGATGCGCAAGGTATGCGGTGTATCGACCCTGGTTTTGGCGGGCTTGTCTCTCTGACATTGTTTTGATCGTGCCAATTTCGCTATAAATTTGAAAGCTACCTGCGCTTGCCATGTATTGACTTGAGGCAAATTTGGCACATAGTCGGCTAGCACCGTTAAACTTCAACCCATGCCAAGCCAAACCACTCAATCTCCCGCCGTTTTGAGCGCCGCCCGTGACTTTGTGCGCCGGGTCGCTTTGGCTTGGCCGCTGCAAAGCGCCATGCTGTTCGGCAGCCAGGCACGTGGCAACGCTCGTGTAGGCAGCGACACCGATGTGGCGGTGCTGTTACAAGGCAAGCCCGGCGACTTTGTAGCCACCAAGTTGGCGCTGGACGACGTGGCCTACGACGTGTTGCTGGACTCTGGCATCCGCATCCAGCCTCTGCCCATTTGGGAAGGAGAATGGGCGCACCCCGAGGCCTATAGCAATCCGCGCCTGCTGGAAAACATTGCCCGCGAGGGCTTGGCGCTGTGACTGCGCAAGAGTTGATGGCAAAGGCTGAGCGTGCCTTGGCTTCTGCCCAACTGCTACTGAATAGCGGCGATGTGGATGGTGCTTGCAACCGGGCCTACTACGCCATGTTTGACGCAGCCAGGGCCGCACTGCTGACGGTTCAAGCACCAGTCCCGTCAGAGGTATCACGCACACACAGCGGTTTGATCTCTGCATTCAGCCTGCACTTGGTCAAGCCCGGTTTGGTTGCAGTGGAACATGGCCGATCCCTGAACAAGGTGGAGGATTTGCGTCTGATTGCGGACTACAGAGGCGACCCCGTGACTTTGGATAACGCTGCCTGGGCATTGAAACAGGCGCACTATTTCTTGCAAGCCGTGCAGGCACTCCAAAACCACGACTGACGCACAGGGCTCATCAGGCTTTCGCCCCAGCCGCCTTGCGCCGCACATGCAAATGCGTCTGCACCGCATCCCCCTCGCCGCTCTTGACTTCTTTCACCTCCAGATACGCCGATTGCTGACGGATCAGTTCGCCCAGTTTGGCCACGCCATAGTTGCGCGGGTCGAATGAGGGGTGGCTGCGGTTGATCTGGCTGCCCAGGGCGGACAGCGTGGTCCAGCCGTCTTCGCGGGCGATGGCATTTAAGGCGTTCAGGATCATCGGTTTGAGCTTGGGCAGCTCGGCCACCGGCTCCTGGTCGGGTTTGATTTCTTCGGGTTCGGTGCGCAAAATTTCGGTGTAGATGAACTTGTCGCACGCGGCCACAAAGGGCTCGGGCGTTTTGCGTTCGCCAAAGCCGTAGACCACCAGCCCCGCCTCGCGGATGCGGGTGGCCAGGCGGGTGAAGTCGCTGTCACTTGACACTAGGCAAAAACCGTCCACGCTGCCCGCGTGTAACACGTCCATGGCATCAATGATCAGGGCCGAGTCGGTGGCGTTTTTGCCGCTGGTGTAGGCAAACTGCTGAATCGGCTGGATGGCCATAGTGTGTAACACGTCTTTCCAGCCTTTCAGGTTGGTCGTCGTCCAGTCGCCATAGGCCCGCTTGATGGTGGCCGTGCCGTAGCGCGACACTTCGGCCAGCAGCTCCTGGATGACGGAGGCCTGCGCGTTGTCGGCATCAATGAGCACGGCAAGCTTTTGGTTGGGGTTGGTGGCCATAGGGTTCCCTCCATTGTGGTGGCCTGATGGTACAGGTTTTAATGCTTTGTTTTTTATAGCTTCTTGCGCTTGTTTTATATGCTCTAGAGTTCAATTTCGCTATTTATTTTGTACCGCATACAGCGCCAGGAGAACCCCACTGGTGGCGGCTGTCGCACGGGCTGGGGAGTCCGGTTGCCGGGCTCCCCAAGGCTTTGCAGGTTCTTAGAATGGATGACCCATCGTCCTATGAGATCCCTCGTCATGCGTGCCAAAAAATGGTTTTCTACGGCAATTTTTGTAAGTATCACGCTATCGACGATTTTTTCAGCGCTGGGTGTTCAGGCCTATGAGGTAACAGAAACCGACGTGCGGGAGTCTTACAACTTCAGTGTGGCCATTGCTGAAAAAACGGTTTTTGAGGTCAGCCACATCTTGGTGAGTGACCAGAAAACAGCCAGTGGTTTGTCTGGCAGGTTGGTTGACGGGGAAAGTTGGGACAGTCTGGCTGAAAATTATTCCACCGACCCAGGTAGCCGCAGCAAGGGGGGACGTTTGGGGTGGCATTTTTCACGTGATTTCGTTGAACCCTTTGCCAAGGCTGTCAGGGGGCTGAAGCCGGGCACTGTCTCGCGCCCGGTGCAAACACCTTTTGGCTGGCACTTGATCAAGGTACTGCGCACGCGGCCTTATGTGCCAGCCTCTTTTGACAGCGTTCGAGCCAAGCAGGAAGAGATGTTAAAGAAGCAGATAGCCTCTATTGAATCAAAGGGTGGAGACAAGGCCTTGCTCAACAACGACATCAGCAAGGCAGCCTTGTCTGCACCCGTGCTGCGCCGACTCATCGAACTGGGGGCCGATGTCAATAGCACAGGTGCGTCGGGGAGTTCGCCCTTGGCGCTGGCCTGCACACTCGGACTGGTCACCGAGGCGCAAACCTTGATCACGGCGGGGGCCGCGGTTGACGTGCCGGATCGTGGGTCTCAGACTCCTTTGCACTTGGCGGCCTTGTCGGACAAGACCGGGGCCATTGCTGCGCTGCTGCTGCAAAAAGGGGCGACAGTTGGCCGAGAAGACAGCAGCGGGATTGCGCCGATCCACTTTGCTGCCATGGCGGACAACAGCGAAACAATTCGTGTGTTGCTCAAGGCTGGCGAATTTCCTGATCACCTCTCCAGCGAGAAGATGACACCACTGATGTATGCCGGCAGTACCTCATCACCACGCGCCATCTCTGCATTGCTGGACTCCGGCGCGGACCCGCTTGCCGTCTGGACCGATCCGCAAAGCAAGGTGCCACTGCAGAAAACAGCACTCGACATGAGCCTGCTGTCCTCTGGCAATACGCCGAAATCGGAACAAAGTCTGGAGATGCTTCGCAAAGCGGCAAGCACTGAAGCGCTGAAACGAAGTCGCAACAGTTTCCGGGCTTTCATCAGCCAGGATAACCAGCGCGTTGAAGTAGGCAAGGGACCCATCTTGCTGAAGAAGAAACCGTTTGCAATCACGTTTGAGGCGGTTGGTGCGCCACGTGTAGCCGCTGTGGCCATTGACCTTGGCGAAACCACTCGCAACACGGCGGCCGTGCTGGATCGCCTGCAGCCGCAGATGCGTTCTGCCATGCGGGCCATGGCAGAGGAGCCCAGGGATTCCACCTTGTTTGTGTTCTCGGGGGACGACCCCGAGCCTGGTTTCCAGAGTTGGGGCAACAACGATGAGCGCCCTGATTTTGCAAGCTACAAGCAGACAGCCACGGGGTATGTCGCCACCCGGCAGATCAACAGTCTGGACGAGATTCCCGTGGGGGATGTGTCGCCAAGCTCCCCCGGACCGGTCACCCACAAGCTGGGCCAGGCGAACAGCCTCAAACCAATGCTGCTGGTGCTCTTCATTCCCGAGAGCCTTGGTGTGTTTGAGTATGCGGTCAAGCAGCTGGTCAGTGGGGAGATTCGCTGGGTCGCCCCATAAACCCTGAAGCCAGCTTCTGCCATGGCTGCCAGATCGGCGCACGAACCGTCCCAGGGATTTGATGACATGGCCCTGTCATCAAGGCTACATATTTAGTCCGCATCATTGACGTTCTCAAGCGTTGGAGCCTGCCCTCAAGGGCAGATTCTTTTTTTACTTTTGGAGCGACCGTCAATGAAATCCACCCCTGAAACCTCTCGCCGCCGTGTTCTGCAGATGCTGGCTGGCATGCCCATGTTGCCGCTGGCAGGCACCCTCTCGGCCTCCAGCGTGCTGTTGACTGCTTGTGGTGGGAGCGACTCTGCCGCCCCCGTGACGGCCGCACCCGCCACCTACAACGGTGTGAGCTTTACCGCCATGGCTGCCCCCAATCTGAGCAATGCCGCAGCAATGGCCACCACCACGGTGGGCTCCAGCATGACGGTCAACTTCAGTGATGCCAGCAAGCTCGACATCAAACTCACTTACCAACCGTTCTTCATCACCGGCACCCAGGTGCCTGATGGCAGCGGTGGCACCATCCTGGCTGGCGGCTATTACGACATTTACGGTCAGCCCATCATCGACAACACGGTGCTGACATCACCACGCCAGTATTTCTCTGACTCACCCGACGGCACCTCGCTGCTGACTGTGGCCAACGCCAAGGTCACGGGGGTCAAGGGCAACACGGTATTTGCCGTGGTGCAATTTGAATACACCACCTGGGCACAGGATGGTGTCACCCCCATGTATGGCAAGTTGCCCTCCCCCATCGCGGTACTGACGCTGGATCAAGACCCTGTGACCGGCCAATTGAAGCTGGTCAAATACCATAATGTGGACACCTCTGCAGTCAATGGGCTGTGGATCACTTGTGGTGCCAGCCTGTCACCTTGGGGCACCCATTTGTCGAGTGAAGAATACGAGCCCAACGCCTTCACCGCCGCCACGGATGCCCAGTTCAAAGCCTTCAGCACCAACCTTTACGGTAGCGCAACGGCCGCCAACCCTTACAACTACGGTCATCTGCCTGAAGTCACCGTCAATACGGATGGCACCGGCTCAATCAAGAAACATTACTGCCTGGGCCGCATCTCGCACGAGTTGGTGCAGGTCATGCCGGACAACCGCACGGTGTTCATGGGCGACGATGCCACCAACAGCGGTTATTTTGTGTTTGTGGCTGACAAGGAAAAAGACCTGTCGTCAGGCAGTTTGTACGTGGCCAAGGTTGGCGCGGGCTTCAGTCTGGACCCGGCTGCCGCAGCTGCACCCCTGACCTGGATCAAACTGGGCTCGGCCACCAGTGCTGAAATCAAAAAACTGGCGACCACACTCAAAGCCACCGACATCATGGATGTCAAGACCACCGACCCCCTGGATGCCACCTACACCAAGGTCAACGCCAATGGCAAGACCGAATGGATCAAATTGGTCGCTGGCATGGAAAAAGCAGCCGCCTTCCTGGAAACCCATCGTTACGCTGCGTTGGTGGGAGCCTCCATGGGTTTCACCAAAATGGAAGGGACAACGGTCAACGTCAAGGACAAAGTGGCTTATTCGGCCCTGCAGAATTGCCAGGCCTCCATGGTGGCGGGCCACGCCTTGAACACCGTGGGCAATGGCATCAGCATAGCCAAACAATTGGTGGCAGGTGCCGTGATGGCGCTGAACCTTCAAGGGGGCCAACTGGACGACAAGGGGGCGGCCATCAACAGCGAATGGATGCCAGTGGATACCAAGGCCTTGATCACCGGCGAAGACATCACCGCCGATGCACTGGGCAACACCGCCAACCCGGACAAGATTGCCAACCCGGACAACCTCAAGTTCTCCGAGAAGATGCGCACGCTCTTTATTGGTGAGGACAGCGGCCAACACGTCAACAACTTCCTGTGGGCCTACAACATCGACACCAAGGTGTTGTCACGCATCATGTCGATCCCGGCCGGTGGCGAATCAACCGGCCTACACGCGGTGGATGAACTCAACGGCTGGACTTACATTATGAGCAACTTCCAGCACCCAGGCGACTGGGGCAGCATCCACGGCGTTGTCAAAGGCACGCTGGACCCACTGATCAAGGCCAACTACAACAACAAGGCAGGTGCCGCTGTGGGCTACCTGACGGGCCAAGTGGCGCAGATGAAATTGTCAAAGGCTTGAACTGGGCGGGCTTGGCTTTCAGCCCAAGCGCTCACCCGATCTGACTCTGGCCCGCTGCCTGCAAAGGCCGCGGGCCTTGTCCATTTGACCTTGTTGACCCAGACCTTTTCGGCAGCGGCAACAATGTCAGGCTTTGAATCTTGAGGTTTCTGCCATGGACAAACACCGTTTTGTTGAGAAAACCAGTTGGCTACGCCCTTACACCCGCTGGGCCACCCGGTTTTCTCTGAATGCGCCGCGCTGGCTGCCGGGTGTGCTGCGCAACGCGCCGCTCAAGTTGTCATCCCTGGTGCTGCGCGGCTACCACCGGGCCTTGCGCTGAGCGGGTTTGACAGCAGTCTGGGCGCTGCGTCACTGCCCCATCAACTGGATACACCAGAACGTCAGGAAACCACCAAACAGCACCAGTGTTGAGACGGGTTTTTCTTCCACCTCGTGTGCTTCCATCAGCAACTCTTCGGTGACCAGGTACAGCAAAGCGGCTGCACTGAAGGCCAGGGTGCCACCAATCACCGCATGGGATGCCCCCGCCAGCAAAATACTGCCCAGCACAGAAAACACCAGAACGGTCAGGCCCAGTGCGCCTGAAATGATGACAATGCGTCGGCCCTGGGTGGCGCTCGAAGCCAATGCCAGGCCCAAAAACAGCAATTCAACCGACAGTCCCAAAGCCAGAATGGTGCCAGTTTCACCTCCTGCCGCAAAACCTGCGCCGATGATGAAGCCGTCAGTAGCCACGTCGATAAAGGTGGCCAGCAGCAGGCCGGTGCTCAAGCCCGTGGCGGTACCTGACAAGCTGGCGCGGTGCTCCAGCTTCATCGTCCACAACTTCAAGCCATACATGAACAAACTGCCCAGCGCAAAACAAGCCACCAGAACCAGGCCAGGAGCATGTTCACGGCTAATCTCCGGCAGCAGTTCAACGGCCAGTGCCGCCAGCACCACACCCGCAGCAAAGTGCTGAATCAGACTGCGGGTCTGGTGGTTGGGGGTCCAAAAGGCGGCAAGCACACCGCCGCCAAGGGCCACGAAGGCGGGTATCGCCATGATCAGCAGGTTATGGGTATTCATCAAAAACATCAGTTGAAACAATAGGGTAATGAACGCTCAGTCATCATGGTCGTGGTGCTCGTTGTTGTGCGAACGATACGACTCTGGTGGAGGCAGTGGCTTGTCGCCATAAGCTGCCCGGTACACCTCTGCGGAGGTAAATTGACAGTCGTTGCGCAAGGAAATTTTTTGCAGCAGCTCGGTACTGCTCGTGACGGCCAAACCTTTGACCGCCATGATTTCCTCGCGGATCTGATCACACGTCTGTACGGGTGCCTCGGCGGCATGGGCTCCCATGGCCAACATGACCAGAAGCCCAAAAACCGGGCGTTGTTTTTGCATGGGGTGCCTTTTTATTCACGTGGGACTCAGCCAGGGTTGCGGTTCAGATGATGCATCGTCAGCCCTGGACTCCAGTCTCAAAAAAACCCCGGCTTTTGCCAGGGCGGAAGATCACTTGGCTGCAAACGGTTGCGGCTTGGGTGTGCTGTCGGTAGACGGCGGCAAGGCTGGCAGTTTGAAATTGGGCTGGTCGCCGGTGAGAGTCTTCAAAAAGGCCACGATTTTGGCGTTTTCTTCGTCGCTGAATTTCTTGCCTAACTGCAGGCGACCCATGGTGTCCACCGCCTCGGTCAAGGTGTTGACCGCACCGTCATGGAAATACGGGTAAGTCATTTCCACATTACGCAGCGTTGGCACTTTGAAGTTGAACCGGTCCGCATCCTTGCCAGTCACCGCAAAGCGGCCTTCAGCCGGGCTGGAGGCCTTGTAAGGGGCCACCACCCCCATCTTTTGGTAAGAGTTGCCCCCTACCGCCGGGCCGTTATGGCAGGCCACACAACCACTGTCCTTGAAGAGTTTGTAGCCCGCCAGCTCATTGGCAGACAGCGCCTTTTTGTCACCTGCCAGCCACTTGTCAAAACGGGCGTTGGGGGTGACCAGGGTTTCTTCAAACGCCGCAATCGCCTTGGTGACCTGCGCAATAGCGATTTTTTCAGTACCAAAAGACTTCTTGAAGTCGGCCACATAGGCGGGAATGGATTGCAACACCTCAACTGCCAGCGCATGGGTCGAGCCCATTTCGCCCGGGTTGTCGATAGGGCCGCCCGCCTGCGCCTGCAAGTCCTTGGCGCGACCGTCCCAGAACTGGGCAATGTTCAGGCTGGCATTGAGCACGGTGGGCGCATTGATCGGCCCCTGGTTCCAGTTGTGACCGATCGAGGTTTTCAGATTGTCCGTACCACCCATGGACAGGTTGTGACAAGAGTTGCAGGAGATAAAGCCGGATTTGGACAGCCGTGGGTCAAAAAACAGCTTTTTACCCAGCTCCACCAGCGCCGGGTCAGTGACCTTGGCGACCTTGATCGGCTGAATGGGTTCGTTGACTGCCGCCCAGGTGACACTGGTGCCCGCCAAGGCAAGACTTGTGACAAGAATACGTATTTTCATGGTTAACCTCTCTGATTGAATTGAAAAACTAGTGAAAACCAGAATTGACTTTACGCACCTGTTCTTATCAATTTCTTAAGGATTTCTTATGGCGTGTACCGTATGACGACCAGATCGCGGGCCCAGATACACAAAACCAGCTCCACTTTGTCCATTTCCAAATCTTTCGGCCCAGGGGCGACGTGGCAGGCCGTGCGTTGTCATACCCTGCCAGGAATGTTGGATGTTCCGTTCGGGCTGAGCCGGTCGTTGCCCTTCGGCAAGCTCCCGGTGAACGGTTGCAACTTAATCGGGCCGAACCAACAAGGCCAACGCAATCACCAAACCGCTGGCCATCAGATACACACCCAACGACAAACCGCCACCCCACCGGTCAGCCTTGACCGAGGCCGCCATATGCGTTGCATCTTCATGGCCGAGTTTGGTGATGTAGATCAGCAGCGCCATGACGGCAATGCCATCCACATAAGCGTACGGATAAAGGGTGTCGAGCAGGGTCAGGTACTCCACGGTCGGCAGGTCTTCACCCACCGTGATCAGCAGAATAGGCAACACGTTTTTCACAATCGCATTGATGATCGGGCGTGTGACCCGCAACTCAATGGATACGCGGGAATAGGTGCTGCCTTGAGCCACCCGTGTCTCACCAAAATTGGTCAGATGGATGTAGTCGTTACTTTGCATCGTGGGTGGTTTGTACTGGAATCCGCGATCCAAATCCAGCATGGCTTAATCAAAGGCAACTGCAGTGGGTGAGAACACACCTTTGACCGAGCGCCAGCCAAGCCGTGAAGTTGAGCGACTGTGTGCACATCACGCCTATCGCGTCACGACAAACTCCAGCCCGGCACACACCGCCGCCACCTGCGCGGCAATACATTGCGCTGGCGTAGCGCGGGCGCTGTCGGGGTAGACCTCGGTGGTGCTGGTGTAGCGCGCACCGGTGATGCCCGCACACAGGCCCAGCGCCTGCATGGCGTATTCGATGACCCCCTGCGCCACCAGCGGTGAGCCAATGATGCCGCCCTGCGCGTCCGCCGGGGCGATGTGCGTGACCTGCTGCACCGCCTGAATGATGGTCCGCTGGAACGCGGGCTGGGGATTGGCCGCATCGTCCACCAGGTAGAAGCCATCGGGGATGCTGTGGGACTCAAAGGGTTTGCCGTCACGTGCGGCCAGGACAGGCATGAATTCAGAGGCATCCGTGTTGGTGGTTTCGTGTAAGTCGATGTGGGCTACAAACTGCCCGCGCCAAGGTGCCACCAGGCGCATCAAGGCGGCAGACTCCTGCGCCGGACTGCCTGCGCGAAAAGAACGGTTGGGGTCGATGGCATCAAAGTTCCAACGCTGGATGTGCTCATAGCCCCAGGGGCTGACACAGGGAGCCACCAGCAGGTTGACCCGGCCCGCATACCTTGCGGCCTGTTCCTCCACAAAACACAGTGCACCGTGTACGCCACTGGTTTCGTAGCCATGTACACCGCCAGTCACCAGCACGGTGGGCAAATCGGGTTGCCAGTGGGGGCTGCGGATGGCCATCAACGGGAAGTGTTCATCGGCATAGGCGACCTCGCCGTAGGTAGCCACGTCAAAGCGCTCGTGCAGGTGTTCGATGCGACGGAGCACCTCATCGGCGTAGCTGCGCTGGCGCACCTGGCGCGCCCGCCATTGCGCCAGCTCTGCCGGCCCCCAAGGTTGACCTGCGGTGCCGATAGGGTAGAAATGGGCTTGATTCATGGGATGTTGGTTAGGTTGGCAGTCATGCTGAGTGAACTTGTTCTGGCTTGATCGTACAAACTTTTTTGCTATTAATAATATAGCTATTTACGCATGCTTCATAAGGACTGGAGGCCAATTACCCTTGAATTCAAACAACCACTGCCACCCACCTAGAATCCGCAGAGTATGCGGGCGGCCCCGCTACCTGGAGTCTTTGCGCCTCAACACCCTTTAAGGAAACCACCATGAGCCAACTCACACTCACCTATTTCGACATCCACGGCGGCCGCGGCGAGCCTGCGCGTCTGGCCCTGCACATTGGCGGCCTACCATTTGAGGACAAACGCTTTGCTTTTGCCGACTTTGCCGAGGTGCGCAAGTCCACCCCTTTGAACCAGGTACCCACCTTGCACGTGGATGGCGTACAGATCACCCAGAGTGATGCCATCACCCGCTACGTCGGCAAACTGGCAGGTCTGTACCCCATCGATGCGCTTCAGGCCCTGTTGTGCGACGAGGTGCTGAGCGCGGTGGAGGATGCCAACGTCAAAATCGGCACCACCTTCGGTCTGACCGGTGATACCCTCAAGGAGGCACGCACCGCCTTGGTGAAGGGCCCTCTGCCGCTGTATCTGGGCTGGCTGCAAACACAACTGCAAGCCCACGGCGGTGAGTACTTTGCCGACCAACGCCTCACCATTGCCGACCTGAAAGTATTTGTGTTTGTCACCAGCCTCAATTCCGGGCGTATGGATCATGTGCCCACGGATCTGGTGGAAAAAGTCGCTCCACTGCTGAACACCCATTGCCAACGTATTGCCCAGAACCCGGCAGTGGTGGCGTACTACGCCAAGTTCAACGCCCCATGAAGCCAGAGGCTGCGTAAGTGGTGTTGCGCCGCTGTGTCGGACAACGTGCCGTTCAGGCCGACATGAACACAGCCATGTGTCATGTCACTTGAACTTCTGCACCGTAGCACGATCACAAAGCTAAACTTTTACTTTGCTTTCAACCCGCAACCTCCATGCTCTCCCCACTCAAAGCCCTGTTATCCCAATTCTTCATGCCCGATGGTGGTGGTGCCATGGATGACACGCGCAGCCTGCAACTGTCCACCGCTGTACTGCTGGTGGAGGTCATGCGTGCGGACACCCACCTCACCGACATCGAACGCACAACCATCCGCCAAGTACTGCGCAGCAAATTCGCCTTGAGCGAAGAAGAATTGGCCCAGTTGCTGGCCCGGGCGCAAGACACGGCCCAAACTGCCAATGATTACTTCCGCTTCACCAGCGCCATGAACGAGCAGTTCACCCAACCGGAAAAAATCCAGGTGATTGAGCATATGTGGGAGGTAGCCTATGCCGACGGTCACATCGATGCCAATGAAAACCACCTGATCAGCAAAATTGCGGGCTTGCTGCACGTGACACATGGCGAATACATCGCCGCCAAGATGCACGCCAAAGCAGCATCACAGCCGCTCAACGTCTGAATTTCAGACCTCTTTGTTATAATTTTAATAGCTACTCATGCAGTATTTAAAAGCACTAGAGGCCAATTTATCCTCTAATAACTCCTCCCCTATTTCAGGCTAAGCTTTTGAACTCCCTCACCCTTACCTGTGTGAATGCCAACGTCTACAGCGTACATTTGGCAGACGGATCGCACATTGGCAATCTCAAGCACATTGGTACGGTCTGGAAATTCAAGGCGGTGGGCTACGACCACACGGGCAGCATAGAGCCTGGTGGTGGCCCGTTGACTCACCTGCACAACACAGTGCTGTCTGCACCCGATGTGGCCGAGCTCCATGCCAAGCTGGGTGCTGGCGTGGTGAAATCCTGACTCCGCCCTACCTGAAAGCCTGCCAGTGAGCCCCAGCTTCCCCATCCGTTACATCAACCCGGTGTTTCGCCCACCCAGCGAGGCCGAATCGCTGATTCTGCCGGTCACCAACGGTTGCTCTTGGAATAAATGCACCTATTGCGAGATGTACACCGCACCGCAAAAGAAGTTTGCCGTGCGCGACGAAGACGAAACCCTGGCGGCACTGCGTGGCTGCAGTGAGTATTTTGCCGACCAGATACAGCGCGTGTTTCTGGGCGATGGTGATGCCCTGGCGCTGTCCACCCGGCGGTTGATGACCTTGCTTGCGGCCATCCAAACTCATTTGCCCCGCGTACGGCGCATTTCCAGCTACTGCCTGCCGCGCAACCTGCGCAACAAGACCGTGCCCGAGCTGCAAGAGCTGCGTGAAGCGGGCTTGTCACTGGCCTATGTGGGCGCAGAGTCGGGTGATGATACGGTGCTGCAGCGCGTCAACAAAGGCGAAAGCTTCGACTCCACCCGCGAGGCGCTGGACAAGCTGGGCGCAGCAGGTATCACCCGCTCGGTAATGTTGCTCAATGGGCTGGGTGGTACGGTGTTGTCACAGCAGCACGCGGCCAACTCGGCGCGGCTGGTCAACCTGACTCAGCCCGAATTTCTGGCCACGCTGGTGGTGAGTTTTCCACAGGGCGAGGCACGTTTTCGCCAGGGATTCCCGGAATGGGAGCCGCTGGACCAGCCCGCACTGTTTGCCGAAATGGTGCAATTTTTGCAGGCCCTCGAACTCAAACGTACCGTATTTCGCAGCGACCATGCCTCCAACTGGCTGGTGCTCAAAGGTGTGCTGGGGGCGGAAAAAGAGCGCTTGCTGGCTCAGGTGACCCAGGCCATGCAACACCCGGAGTCAGCCAGACTTCGCCCAAGCTGGCAGCGCGGGTTGTAGTTCGCCAGCAGTCATCCAACTACGCCGCCAACACCGTGACATTGCCGGACGGGTTGGTCAGCACAATGCCGGTTTCCGGGCTGAAGGAAAAAACGCAGGGGTCACACTCGGTGCGCAAACGGGCGGTTTTGCTGCCAAAGCTCAGGTCAACCGCACCATCCACCCCCACACTGACCTCGACTCTGGCGCTCAGTATCAAGGCGAGCTGTTTCTCAAGCTCCTCCTGTTCAAGCAGCGACTTGGACCAAATTTGCAGCGCCTGCTGCCAGGACGCTTTGACGCGCTCCATCAAACCTTTCGGATCCCCCAGTGATTTCAGTTGCTTCATCAATTTTTGCAAATGTTCCTCATTGGTTTTTTCCTGTTCCAGGCGCAGCTTCAGGTTTTGCAATTGCAATTCGAGTACCGGGTTGGTGCCTACTTTGACACGGGTCACGCCACCCTTGCCCGAACCCAGAATGGGCACCCGCAGCAGCATCATGGCCGTGGCGGAGCCCCCCACCAAACGCCCTCTTTGCGGCGCTTTTTCACCCACAATGATCTGGTTGAGCGACTCCAGCTCACATTGCAGCGCCATGTCTTCCAAGGCAATCACCGTCCCGGCCTTGACATGGCAGTTTTCACCAAATCGGGCGGTCACCGCGCCCTGTGCCTGCACATGGGCCTGGGCAATGATGCCGCCAGCCACGTGAACATCGCCACCCGCCTCCAGCCAACCGCCCTCCACCAGGCCTTTCACCACGATGTCGCCGCTGGCCTTGACTTTCATGCCTTGCACCACGTCCCCATCCACCTGCACGGTGCCGTCAAAATTGATGTTGCCAGTGGCCATGTTGACCTCGGCCAGCCGGAACAAGGATTCCACCTTGACACCGTGGGCCACCAGCACCGGCTGCCCCGCCAGGGTGGCACGCAACAGGCTGGGGTCCTGGCTATCAACTTCCGCGCCACTGAGTTGTGTTGCAAACGCCTCGTCCCGCCCGGCACGGGGTGACAACTCCCGCCCTCGAACGGTATGGCCCGCCGTACCCGGGGTTGGGGGCACTCGCCGCATCAGGGCATCACCTGGTTTAACCACAAAGATGCTGCCATGTTCGCGATAGTCGATCAGGCCATTGGCATCAAGCTTGGGAGCGCGGTCTATCGTCTGAGGCAGCAGACTTTCAAAAACCGTGTTGTTGCCGTTTTCTGGCAAAACACCGCTGGCCACCGGGAAATGGCTGATCTGCCCTGCTGCACAAGCCTGGGCCACAGCAGCCTCGTCAATGCCGAACACCACACCCGCTTCAGCCAGTGCCCGAAACACATCTGCCGGCTGGGCAGGTTTACCGCCACGAGGCGCTTCCAGGGTGATTTGCACCGCCATGTCGTCCGATGCTATTTCGATATGAATCTCGGCATCACGCCGCTGCGCCACCTTCACCACAAAAGATGCGCTCTGGCTATTGCAGTCATTGCCCGCCTGGGCAATGGCTTCTTCGTCCAGCCAGCACCCGGCGTAATCGGGTTGCGCCAGCAAAGCATGCAGCATGGCGCGATCTACCGGAGGTGCACCTTCTATAGGCTCGTAGTGCAAAAACACCTGTCCGTCGGTCTCTATTAACGCAATACCTGTCAATTCCATGGTCCAACGTCCATTTCTTTTGAATGCCCCATTGCCCGCGAATGGATGAGCGCTGGCAATGGCGGCAAGTTGTCCCCGTTCAAGCTGCAAATTGTGATGGATTGGCGGAATGACATGCACTTAACCCGCCACAAAGTCCCCCATCCACATCGTGTGTGGTTGCTGGCAAGACTTGATTTTCACCCATGGACAACCGATGAAATTTTTATTACAACTTCAAATGAGAAGTGTTATCATCTGCAAACGCGAACCATTCTCAACAAGGAAACACCATGACCCTCCCCTCATCGCTGCATCTTCTCAAACCCCTTGCCGCCCTGGCCTTGCTCACCAGCGCCTTGAGCGCCCATGCGGTCGAGTACCCCATCGGCAAGCCGCAACAACACTTTGGCATGGAAATCGGTGCGGTCTACCTGCAGCCGGTGGCCATGGAGCCCGAAGGCATGATGCGCAAGGCAGATCAATCCGACATCCACATCGAGGCGGACATCAAGGCCCTGAAAGACAACCCCAATGGCTTTGAAGAAGGGGCCTGGATTCCCTACCTGGTGGTGAAGTTTGAGATCAGCAAAGTGGGCACCTCCCAAAAAGTGAGTGGTGAATTCATGCCGATGGTGGCCAACGACGGCCCACACTACGGCGACAACGTCAAGCTGTTTGGCCCCGGCAAGTACCACGTGAAATACACCATTGCCCCTCCTACTGACAACCCACACGCCCATTTTGGCCGCCATGTTGACCGACTCACCGGCGTGAAGCCCTGGTTCAAGGCCTTTGAGGTCGAAAACGATTTCAGCTACGCCGGTATTGGCAAAAAAGGCGGCTACTGAGCCCCACACCAGAAGGTCACACCATGAACACCGCTTTCAAACCCCTTGCCACGCTGACGCTGGCCACCAGCCTGTTACTGGCAACAGCATCCCTGCAGGCGCAAGAGCTGCCAACCTTCAAGCTGCTGATTCGTGATGCGCACTTTGAACCGGTCACGCTGGAGGTGCCCGCAAACACCAAGTTTCGTTTGCTGATCAAAAACGAGGGGCCAGGGGCGGAGGAGTTTGAAAGCCTGGAATTACGCAAGGAAAAGGTGCTGGCACCAGGAGCATCGAGTTTTCTGATTTTCCAGCCACTCCAACCCGGTACTTACAAGTTTTTCAGCGACTTCCATCCCTCCACCGCACAGGGTCAGTTGCTGGTCAAATAAAGGAGAACGCTCATGGGTAGCACATTGTTCATCGTCTGGCGTGAAAGCGTGGAAGCCATGCTGGTGGTTGGCATCCTGTACTCCTGGCTGAAGTTCAATCATGCCGGACGCGCTGGCTTGCACGCCTTATGGCTGGGGGTTGGCTGTGGTGTAGCACTGGCAGGTGTGCTAGGCTGGGTGATGGTGGCTGCACAAGGCGAGTTGTCGGGTGAGGCGCTGGAGTGGTTCCAGATGGGCATGCTGATGGTGGCGGCGGGCCTGATTGTGCAAATGGTGTTGTGGATGCGCCGCCATGGAGCCAACATGAAAAAAGACCTGCACCAGAAC
Source organism: Rhodoferax lithotrophicus (assembly GCF_019973615.1). GTDB lineage: Bacteria > Pseudomonadota > Gammaproteobacteria > Burkholderiales > Burkholderiaceae_C > Rhodoferax > Rhodoferax lithotrophicus. The sequence continues at coordinate 3,339,906 of NZ_AP024238.1, forward strand.
CTGGCGCAGGCCATGGAACGCTCCGGCTTGTTCGGCATTGCCAGCGTCACCGCGCTGGCCATTGCGCGTGAGGGGGCCGAAACCGCCGTATTCCTCTACGGTGTGAGCTTGGAGCCTGGTCACACCAACAGCTTGCTGGGCGCAGCGGTTATGGGCCTGGCGCTGGCGGCTTTGACCGCCTGGGCGCTCGGGCGTGGTCTGCGCTTTCTGGATTACCGGCGATTTTTTTCGTTCAGCAGCTGGATGCTGCTGTCCTTTGCAGCGGCATTGCTGGTCAGTGCAGTGGATCGCTTCATTGGCGCGGGCCTGTTGCCAGCGCTGGTGGATCCGCTATGGAACAGTGCCTGGGTGCTGGATGACAGCAGCCGTCTGGGTTCCCTGCTGTCGGCTCTGACCGGTTACCGGGCCCGGCCTTCCCTGATGCTGGTGATGGTGTTTGCCACTTACTGGTGGCTCATGGCACGTGCCATGCGGCCGGCACAACGCCATGGCTAGTATGCCCATCATTCCGATCACCCTGATCCGCAACACCCCAGCCGCGGCTACGCCACACACCCTGCTGGCACGTTGGGGGCTGGCCATGCGCCGTCACCAGCGCGCCATTGCAGCATTGCAATGGGTGGTGGTGGTGTTTTACTTCAGCCTCTTGATCTACCCGGCACTCATGCCCTTGCCAACGGAAGAGGCCCGCATTGTGGACAACCTGCGGCTGTTTGCACAGTTTGTGTTCTGGGGCATCTGGTGGCCTTTTGTCATGCTGGGCACCATGCTGATGGGGCGCGTCTGGTGCGGCGTGTTTTGCCCGGAAGGCGCCTTGACCGAACTGGCCAGCCGCCATGGCCTGGGGCGACCCATTCCACGCTGGCTGCGCTGGAGCGGCTGGCCGTTTGTGGCTTTTGTCTGCACCACGGTGTATGGCCAATTGATCAGCGTGTACGAATATCCGCAAGCCGCCCTGCTGGTGCTGGGCGGCTCCACCGTGGCGGCGGTGCTGGTGGGCCTGGTGTATGGCCGCGGCAGCCGCGTCTGGTGCCGTTACCTGTGCCCGGCCAATGGCGTGTTTGGCCTGCTCGCCAAAATTGCGCCGCTGCACTTCAAGGTGGACGAAGCGCGTTGGCAGCAGGACAAGCGGCACGGCCATGCGGTCAACTGCGCCCCGCTGATCAATATCCGGCACATGAAAAGCGCCTCAGCCTGCCACGCCTGTGGCCGCTGCAGTGGCGAACATGGCGCAGTGGCTTTGAGCCTGCGTTCACCGGCGAGCGAAATTCTGGCCACCGACCCACGTGAAGCCAAAACCGGCGAGGCCATGACCTTGCTGCTGGGGGTGATCGGCATCGCTACGGCCGCATTCACCTGGTCGTCCAGCGCGCGTTTTGTGCAAGGCAAGACCGCGCTGGCTGACTGGCTGATGGCCCACGATGCCTGGGCCTTGCTGCAGGACAACGCGCCCTGGTGGCTGCTGACCCACTACCCCAACGCCCACGATGTGTTCACCTGGCTCGACGGCCTGTGTATTCTGGCCTTCATCCTGGGCGGCGGTGGTGCACTGGGTCTGACGGTATGGGCTGGCATCTGGCTGGCAGCACGGGTGCTGCGTGATCAGGCGGTGTCGTGGCAGAAGCTGGCGCTGAGCCTGGTGCCGATGGCCGGGGCCGGGGTGTTTCTGGGTTTGTCCATGCTGACCATTGGACACCTCAAATCCGAAGGCCTCAACCTGTCCTGGGTGCCCGCACTGCGGGCCACGCTGCTGACGCTGGCAACCGGTTTCTCTGCCTACCTGATGCTGCGCATGTGCCTGACCCGCATAAGCCAACGCACCCTGGCAGGCCTGACCCTGGCCTTGCTGCCTTTGGGCTTGATCGTGCGGGTCTGGTTATGGGTGCTGTTTGCGCTGTAGCACGGCCCTGCTTATTGGGCCGCGGATTCAAGGACAAACAACCATTTTTTTCTTGAAAAATCAAAAATAGCCACCCCCATCTGTTCATACAAGCAACCACCATAAAAACCACCCATACGATCCATCAGGCTGGTTGCTGGTGCATGCCTAGATCCAGCACGCACCTGTTGCACAGAAAGATGCAAACTTGCATCAAAAGCACGGAGTCTTCTGTTGGTTTAATAGGAAAGGCCAAAGGGCTTCGGCGCATGTGGTGCCACGGATCAGCATCCGGGGGCAAAATCAGACCTTCCTTCTGGAGCCTATGTTGACCGCACTTACCCCGACTTCTTCCATCCCCCTTTCCATGCTTGACCTGGTGGCCGTGCGTGAGGGCGGCAGCGTTGCCGATGCATTGGCGATCGCCCGGCGTACCGCCCAACATGCCGAGTCACTGGGCTTTAAACGTTACTGGCTGGCGGAACACCACAACATGGCGGGTATTGCCAGCTCGGCGACCGCCGTGCTGGTTGGTCATATGGCGGCAGCCACGCAACACATCCGGGTGGGCTCGGGGGGCATCATGCTGCCTAACCACGCCCCACTGGTGGTCGCGGAAGCCTTTGGCACACTGGCCGAGTTGTACCCTGGGCGCATTGACTTGGGGCTGGGTCGGGCACCTGGCACCGACCGCATCACCATGCGTGCCCTGCGCCGTGACCGACTGGCAGAAACCGAGCACGACTTTCCGCGTGACGTGACCGAACTGCAGGCCCTGCTAGGGGACGCGCAGCCCGGTCAGCAGATCATGGCCATGCCGGGCACCGGCACCCATGTGCCGATCTGGTTATTGGGGTCAAGCCTGTTCTCGGCCCAACTGGCGGCCGAACGCGGCCTGCCTTATGCCTTTGCCTCGCATTTTGCACCGCGCCTGTTGCACCCGGCCATTGACATGTACCGGAAGCAGTTTCGTCCTTCAGCTGTGCTCGACAAGCCCTACGTGATGATCGGCGTACCGCTGATCGCCGCCCCCACAGATGACGAAGCCGAGTTTCTGGCCAGCAGCACCTATCAGCGGGTGCTGGGCATCCTGACCGGTGATCGACAACGGCTGCAAGCGCCCGTGCCCCACTACATGAGCCAACTGCATCCCCAGGAGCGAGCGGCGATTGATGATTTCCTCAGCGCCGCCATTATTGGAGGCCCCGACAAGGTGCGCCGAGGTCTAAAAACCCTGCGGCAGGACACGCAGGCGGACGAATTCATGCTGGTGTGCGACATCTATGACCCTGAACTGCGCCTGCGTTCACTCGACATCGCAGCGGCAGCCTGTGCCACGTAGGGCTCGGGTACGCTTTGTGCTTACACCTACCTCATGAGCACCATCACCCAGGCCACCGCACCACACACCTCTTTTGAAGATGCCCAGGCGGTTTTTACCGGCACGCTGTTTGTTTCGCTGGCACTGATCCTGTATGGCCAGGCAGGTTTGATCACTGGCGGCACGGCCGGGGTGGCATTTGTACTGCACCATCTGACCGGCATCAGTTTTGGCAAGCTGTTTTTTATGGTCAACCTGCCGTTTTACGGTTTTGCCTGGAAACGCATGGGCCGCGAGTTCACGCTCAAAACACTCGGTGCCGTCACGCTGCTGACCCTGATGACCGAGTGGTCACCGGCACTGTTTGCCATTGACCGCCTTCACCCGGCCTATGCCGCCATATTGGGTGGTCTGTTGCTGGGAGCGGGTTGCCTGTTCCTGGCCCGGCACCGCGCCAGCCTGGGCGGAGCCACGGTGATCTCGCTGTACCTGCAGCAATCGCGTGGCTGGCGGGCAGGCAAGGTGCAAATGGGCATTGACATTGCGGTGCTGGCACTGGCGGCCATTCTGCTGCCCCTGCCGCAAGCCTTGTATTCCGTGCTGGGGGCTGTGGTGATGAGCTTGTTTCTGGCCATCAATCACCGGCCTGGACGCTACACGGGCAGCTGAGAATGGCCGACAAATTGCTCCGTTTTTTGTAGCTTTTTATGCGCGTCAAACTTGCGCTACAGGCCTATTTCTTATAAAAATTGATGCGCCGCACATCCACCAAGTGTGGGTATCCCGCATAACCAAAGAAAACGCTGGCTGATTCAGCCACGTGCAACCACACAGTTTCGCCCGCTGTTTTTGGCATCGTAAAGTGCTTCATCTGCATCCTTGATCATGGCTTCTGCATTGGTTGACGGGAAAAATTGGGACACACCTGCGGAGAACGTGGTGTCAAACCAAGTGTCTTCAAAGGTATACCGAATCAGGCTGAAATCACGACGAATCCGGTCCAGCACGTCAAAGGCTTGCTCCGCATCAGAGCCCGGCAAAATCACCAAAAACTCTTCACCGCCATAACGCCCCACCAAGTCACCTTTGCGCAGACGTTGCTTGAGCAGCCAGGCCAGGCTTCTGATGACCTCATCCCCCATCGGGTGGCCGTATTTGTCATTCACCGTTTTGAAGTGGTCAATGTCGATCATGGCCACCGCCAAGCGTCCATGCGTGTTGCCTGCAACATTCACCGCGGTGGCCAGCCTTTCTTTGGCGGTGCGATGATTAAACAACCCGGTCAGGCCGTCGCGCAACATGGAGCGGCGTAAGGTTCTGTAGCGCTCGATCTTGCTTTTGACCACAGCATTCAGGAAAACCGGGTTGAACGGTTTGGTAAGGAAGTGGTCGCCACCCAGGCGCAGCGCATCCACCTGCAGCGCCATGTCACCGTCACCCGACAGGTAAACCACCGGGGTAGACAGAAACTCGGCATGTTGGCGAATGACGCGTGTGGCCTCCACCCCGGTGCAGTCCGGCATGTACATGTCCATCAAAACCATGTCTGGCTGGAAGCTGCGTAAACCGGTCAACACCTCGGATGGATTCATGACGGCCAGCGATTCAATGCCGCTTTGTTGCAGCGTGCGCTGAATGGATTTGCTGGCTGTCAGTGAGTCTTCAACAACCAGCACACGGTAGGGTGACTCTTCCTCTGTGCTACACAACTCAATGATCTTGGCCAGAATGACTGATTGCGGTGTGGTTTCTGCAAAGCAGTAGTCGCAACCGGCGCGCAAAGCTTCTTTGACATGGTTGAAGTCATCCTGAAACCGGTGCGCAATGAGTTTACTGGCGACAAAACTGGCACGCATGATTTTGATGTGTTCACACACTTTTTGCGGCGACATGCCTTGTGTGTCGAGCATCACAATGCTGGGTTCTTCAGCTTTCTCCGGGAGGCCTTTCCATGGATAAATTTCCGCCTGGATATTGAAATATTTCAGCTTGGTTGCCAGCCCCTGCCATTGTTTGGCGGTGTTGCAAACCAACCAGACCCGATGGGTTGGAGCCTGATCGGATGCGGCATCCGTTTCAGGATGCACGCGGCGCTGCTCCATGGACTGACCATTACTCTCGACAAACTGGCTGACACGTTCCGATAAGGCTTCTATGCGGCTTTGCAAGCCGTCCAAGGTAGCTTGGGAAATACGGTGCTTGTCAGCGGCATCAAACAAGGCAAGAACCTGTTGCTCCAGGCCGTGCGACAGGCGGTGCAGACCTGACAGGCTTTTGCCTTGCAGAAACTCGGAAAAGCTGGACAGTGAAACCGCAAACTCGACAAAGGATTCAAAGCTGGGCAGTTTCAGGTAAGCTTCCCATTTACAAAGAAGCTCCGTGCATTTTTTTTTAGCCTCAACGGGGGAGAATGCCATCGTTTTGTGTCTGGACGTGAAGACGGGATTATGGCAGCACTGCCTGCCGTGCTGATCCAGTCAACCCACCGGCCATCACACTTACGGTGATCCCCTAACACCTTCCTCAAAGCCTTGCAGCACGTTCACAGCGTTCACACCCACCTCAGCCACGGCATAACCGCCCTCAAACACCAACACCGTTGGCAGACCCATTTGAGCCAGATCGGCCCCCACCTTCAGGTAATCCTCACTGCGCAACCTGAAGCCCGAAATCGGATCACCCTCAAAGGTGTCCATGCCCAGTGACACCACCAGGGCCTGCGCACCGAAGCGGCCAATGTCACGCAAGGCCTGCGCCAGCGCCTCGCGCCAGGTGACAAAGTCCGAACCCCGTGGCAGTGGCAGGTTGCGGTTAAAACCCAGACCCGCCCCAGCCCCCAGCTCGTCGGCATAGCCCAGAAAGAACGGGTACTCGGTGTGCGGATCACCATGGATGCTGGTGAAGTACACATCAGCGCGCTCATAAAAAATGGCCTGCGTGCCATTGCCGTGGTGGTAGTCAATGTCCAGCACCGCCACCCGCTCAGCGCCCTGATCCCGCAAGGCTTGTGCCGCCAGGGCGGCATTGTTCAGGAAACAATACCCACCCAAAAAGTCGGCCCCGGCGTGGTGACCCGGTGGGCGCGTCAGGGCAAAGGCAGACCGTGCGCCCTGTGCCACAACTTGCGCCGCACTCAAGGCGCAGTTGGCACCGGCACGTGCAGCCACCCAGGTGCCCGAGGTCAGGGGCGAGCCTGCATCCATGGAAAACAGACCCATACGGGCGGCAAAGTTGGCAGGCAGCACGTCACTGCGCAGCGTACGCACCGGCCAGACCGAAGGCAGCGCGTCACGCTGGGCGTTGGCCGGGTCCAGCGCCACCCACTCGTCCCAGGCATGCGCCAGAAAGTCCAGATAGCGTGGGCTGTGGATACGCGCCAGCACGGCATCGTCAAAACCCTGGGGCGCGTGCACCGTGCCAAAGTGTCGGCGCTGCAACTCGGCCAGCACATGGTCGGCACGGGCTGGCACCTCAAAACACGGCACCAGTTCGCCGCGAAACATTTCAAGCTTGCCCTGGTGTTGGGCGTGGAGATGGTTGTAAAAGGTGATCACGTTGAACGGAAATAAGTAGGGCTGCGAGGCCTACAGTATGCCGTCCAACTGAATTTTCCAAACCAGCCCATGCCCCTTTTGAACCAGGCCAGCGTTTGTGCCGGAACACCTGTGTGGCTTGGCGAAGCCCAGGCTTGCAGCAACTGGAATTGGGTTACCGGTTCAGCACTGAGCCACAGCGTTGCGTTGACAGGCACCGTCCAGGTGGCTCCGGTTTGCAGCCAAACATCATCCGTTTGGCCTTGCTGCGTCAGCCACAGGCGGCCCGACGTGACACGAATCACAGAACCCGCCTTGAGCTTGATCACAACAACACGCGGGGAACTCCATTCAAAACTCTCGACTTGGTGCATCGGGGACTCCTTTCTGGCCTGGGCCAACGGGCATTGCGAACTTGCTTTTGCCATGGCCAAAAATGTAAACTGAGCACCATGACAGTTCCAGTACAGTTTTACTGTTAGTTGTTAAAACTGGCCTGGTTGAATGACCCATACAATTTTCTTTTCATGACAGCAAGTATTCAACGCGAAGCCGGTCTGACCCTGGTAGATCAACTCGTTCAGTGGGTCGAACGGCGAATCCGGGATCAGGTTTTCCGACCCGGCATGCGTATGCCATCGGTACGCCAGTTGGCCACGGAGCGTGCCGTCTCCCGCTTCACGGTGGTCGAGGCTTACGAGCGGCTGGTGGCACGCGGGCATTTGCAGGCACGCCGTGGCTCCGGTTTTTTTGTGCGCGAACCCAGTGTCCCACCTGCCAAGCGCACCAAGACCGCACCCGCGCGCACCCAAACCATCGACATGGGCTGGCTGATACGCAACATGCAAAGCGGCATCCCGGCCGACATGTCGCCCGGCTTTGGTTACCTGCCGCCTGCGCTGTGTGGCGGTGAACTGATCAAGCAGGGGCTACGCGCGCTGGGCAACACACCGGGCTTGCAGCTGTCCCATGCCGCACTGGCGCAAGGGTATGCCCCTTTGCGCGAACAGCTCACACGCAAGCTGGCTGAGATGGACATTGCCGCCACACCGGCGCAGATCCTCACCACCTCGGGAGCCACACAAGCGGTGGATCTGATTGCCCGCAAGTTTCTGAACCCCGGTGACAGCGTCATCGTGGGTGATCCGGCCTGGTCTGCACAATTGGGGGCGCTGGCCATGATGGGGCTCAAGCTGGTCAGCCTCCCCTACACCCAACAAGGGCCGGACATCCAAGCGCTGGCCGAGCTGGCCGCCAGTTGCAAGCCCAAAATGCTGATCCTGCACACCGTGTTGCACAACCCCACCAGCACCGTGCTCAGCCCGGCTGCAGCCTACCAAATATTGCGCATTGCCGAAGCGCATGACATGCGCATTGTGGAAGACGACATCTACGCCGATTTCCTGCCCAGCGGCGTACCAGCCGCCCGCCTGGCCAGCCTGGATCAGTTGAAGCGGGTGATTTACCTGGCCAGTTTTTCCAAGATGCTGGTGCCCAACATCCGGGTCGGGTATTTGGCCACCACACCGGAGATGGCCGAATCTCTGGCCAGTCAGAAACTGCTGACATCACTGGCCACCCCCGAAATCAATGAACGCATCGTGCACCGAATCCTCACCGAAGGCAGTTACCGCAAACACTGCCAACGGGTACAGACGGCGCTGGATGCCTTGCGTGAACCCACCTTCCTGCGCATGGAAGCCATGGGCATGCGTGCGTTCTGCCGCCCGCAAGCCGGCTTCATCGGCTGGTTTGATACCGGGGTGGACACCATCACACTCGCCGCACTGGCGCTGGAAGCCGGCTACCTGCTGGCCCCAGGTGCCTTGTTCTCGCCCACGCAAGCCAGCAGCACCTGGCTGCGCATGAACATCGCCACCAGCCAGAACCCGGACATGCTCAAGTGGCTGGACAAAACCCTGACGCAATTGCGACGGAAACAGGGAACCGTTTGACGCTGAAAATTTGCAGTCTTTTGCGATGCGGACCTGAATCTGCCATGCCATCGAGTACCGTGGCATTGGCTATTTTTGTGTGAGGCAAACCAAGACGGCCAGCACCAGCCTGGTACTGCACACCTTCGTCTTGTACACCCATGGTTTGCATAGAAATCGAGCTGCAGGGCTTATCAAAACTTCGCAAACAGCTCTCATATCCATAGTGCATACGTTCATCAGCATTGACATCAAAGGCAACCAGACCACGCAGGCCTTTGGTCAGGTTCATGCATACCTCGGCTTTATCAAAAACCGGTATCGGCAAAGCTCACACCAGCGCCTGCGCCGTGCGCCCCTCTTCACTTCTTCCCCTGCGGCATCGTCAGGTCGGGATACCCACTGGCGCGAAGAAACGCCAGAACCGTGGCTCGCCAGACATCGGGTGCGTTGGAAAACAGCCCGTGCCCGTCTTTGCCGTTGGGCGGAAAAAGCACAAACTCACCCACACCGCCCTTTTCCTTGAAGGCATCAAACCATTCACGCGGGTACTTGGCGCCCATCCATTGATCGTTTTCGGTATAAATCCACAGTGTGGGTATGCGTGCAGTCTTGCCATAGTCGGCAAACAGGTCTTTGAGAGCCCAGGGTGAGCAGGGCTCTTGGGGCATGGTTTCGGCGTTGCCGCCACCGCCACCCGCAAAGTTGATGCTGGCTTGCACACCAGTCGGGTTTTTGGCCGCCAAGGTGATCGCGGTGGTGCCACCAAAAGACTGACCAATGATGATGCTGCGGTCTTTCGCCACATCCGGGCGTTGATGCACCTGTTGCAGCACCTGCTGGGTTTGTACCGCTGCGGCTTCGTAGACCGGAGGGTAGTTTTTCCTGTGACACGAGCCGGAGTCCTCTACATCTTCACCCCCGGTCACACCATAGCCCACCCGGGTTGGCACCACCACCAAAAAGCCGAGCTGCGCCAGCCAGCGGGCATGGGTCCCATATGTGGCCCGGCCAAATGCCGCGCGTTGCTCAGCTTTGGCGGAACGACCATGGTTGATCACCGCCACGGGGTAAGGCGTGGGGGCAGTGCCCTCATGAAAAAGAGTGACAACAATGTCTTGTTGACTCTCTTTGCCATAACTGTTGCTCACCTGGACGGGGATCTTGATGACCTCTTCGATCAGCTTGGCTTGGGCCAGCGGCATCGTGACGGCGCTGGCGAGAAAAGCCACACCCATGGCTATGCGTGCTGAAAAATGCGCTGGCAACGGGCAGAACCATTGGGAAGAATGAAAAGCGCTGGTGTGCATGTGGATGGTCTTCATGGTGTGTTGTTGGGGGCTGTTGAAGGGCTATTGGAATTGGGCAATGGCACCAAGACTGAACCGCAAGAAGAAGGCGAGGACAACAGCCGTGGTGTTGGATCTCATGCCATGGGTTCCATGGTTGGACTTATGGTGTCAGACAAGGCAGCAACTGCAAGCCAGGAATGACTTTACCCCGTTTCTGGATGACTTTGAGATGCGCACCCAGCGCAGCTTGGGTTACGCTTGTCACCTCACCGCTGAAGGATGTGCCATGAAAAAAACCGAACTTCCCCTTGCCTGCCCATGCTGATCGAAACCCTGGGTGCCGCACGCGACATGGGTCGCCTGAACGAAATTGTGGGGGTGCTGGTTCGCCATGGTTTTGGCGACAGCGTGCGCCGCCTCGGGCTGGCCGACCGGCTGGAGCGTGCCGGCCATGCCATCCACTGGGATCATGTGGCCGATCTGGCTCGCTTGGAGCCACCGGTGCAGGTGCGTTTGGCACTGGAAGAGCTCGGCCCGGCGTTTGTCAAGCTGGGGCAAATTCTGGCTGGGCGCGCCGACCTGTTTGGCCCCGAGTGGATTGCCGAATTTGAAAAACTCCACAGCCATGTACCTGCTGTGCCGCTCGAAATTTTGCTGCCCCAGTTGCGCGAGGATCTGGGCGGTGACACACACGAGGTGTTTGCCCGCTTTGACATGGAACCACTGGCAGCGGCCTCCATCGCCCAGGTGCATCGCGCACAGCTCAAGGACGGAACCGAGGTGATCGTGAAAATCCGCCGGCCCGGCATCACCGAGGTGATTGAGGCCGACCTGCGCCTGCTCAGCCGACTGGCTGCGCTGGCTGAAGCCGAGCTGCCTGCGCTCAAACCCTACCGGCCACAACTGTTGGTGCGCGAATTCGCCCGCTCCCTGCGCCGCGAACTGGACCTGGCCGCCGAATGCCGTCACGCCGAGCGTATTGCCGCCAACCTGGCGGAATTGCCCCACATTGTGATTCCGCGCGTCTACTGGACGCACACCCGTGAACGCGTGAATGTGCAGGACTTCATTGACGGCGTGGCCGGTGGTCAACTGGAGCGACTGACCACCGAGGCCGGCTTCGACCGCCGCCTGCTGGCCGAACGCGGGGCCCACGCCGTGCTGAAAATGATTGTGCAAGACGGCTTTTTCCATGCTGACCCGCACCCGGGCAACGTGTTTTACCTGAGCAACAACCGCGTGGCCTTCATCGACTTTGGCATGGTGGGCCGCCTGTCACAGCGCCGCCGCGAAGAGTTGCTGCAATTGCTGCTGGGCCTGGTGGAGCGCAACCCGCAAGCCGTGGCCGATGTCCTGCTGGACTGGACGGGTGACGACCACGGCGTGAATCTGGCGCAGCTTGAAACCGAAATCGAAACCTTTGTCGACCAATACCACGGCACACCGCTGGCACAGCTCAGCCTGGGTCAGATGCTCGGGGATGTCACAGCCATCCTGCGCGACCATCACCTGGGCCTGCCGTCTGACCTGGCCCTGCTGATCAAAGCCTTTATTTCGCTGGAAGGCATGGGCCGCGAACTGGACCCCGACTTTCACATGGCCACACAAGCCACCCCCTTGTTGCGAGAAGTTGTTCGCGCAGGCTACCAGCCCAAAGTGATCGCCATGCGCACCTGGAAAACGCTGCGTCGCGCCCTGGCGCTGGCCGAGCAACTGCCACACGATCTGTCCCGCCTGCTGCGTAATGCCCGCCGTGGACGGGTGCATGTGGGTATTGAACTGGCCCACCTCAAGCGGGTGGGTGACCAGATCGACCGGGCCGCCAACCGGCTGTCGATGGCGCTGGTGATTGCGGCGCTGATCATCGGCTCGTCCATCGTGATGAATGTGCAGGGTGGCCCCACCTTGCTGGGTCTGCCGGCTTTTGGCTTCATGGGTTTCCTGGGCGCGGTGCTGGGTGGCTTTTGGCTGGTGCGCTCAATCTGGCGCAGTAGCCACGGGCGCAGCGTGGAGGATGAAGACTGAGCCTATGGGCTTTCAGCTCCTCTTTTGTCGGCCTCTGAAACGGATGCCAATGCTACATTTTAAATAGCTACTTGCGCTTATTTAGCGGTCACTATAGCCCTTTTATTATTAAAAATCAGCACAACGAGTGGCACCAGGACGGCCAAACTGCCAATACCATGGGTTTTGGTGAAGCCCGGGGTGGCACACCGGTTCAACTGCCACGCATGGCCGCAAAAACAAGGCGGGGAACACGTTTTTGCCAATCGTGGAATACTGCCCACCCATCCACCGGTTTCCAACCACTCTTCAAGAGGCTTTTCCATGATCAAACGCAGTGCTCCCTTTGTTGCAGCCCTTCTGGTTTGTGCGTGTGCCGCTTACCCCACGGGTCCAAGTGCCACCGTGCAATTAACACCCACCCAAGGCAATGCCGTCACAGGCACCGTCAGTTTTACCCAGCAGGCGAACGCCGTCCTGGTGGCCGGAGAAGTACGTGGACTGACCCCCAACACCGAACATGGTTTTCACATCCATGACAAGGGTGATTGTTCCAGCGGCGACGGCCTGAGCGCTGGCGGCCATTTCAACCCCACGGGTACTGCGCATGGTGCTCATGAAAGCAACCATCATCATGCTGGCGACTTGGTAAGTCTGAAGGCCGATGCCAGTGGTGTGGCACGTTTCAGCTACACCTCCACCGGCATCACTGTGGGTGATGGCAGCACCAATGTGATTGGCCGTGGCTTGATTGTTCACCGCGATGCGGACGACTTCAAAACCCAGCCGACGGGCAATTCCGGCCCGCGTATGGCCTGTGGTGTCATTACCAAGAGTTAAAGAGTGATGGAGATCATGCCGATCCATGACATCCTCCACTTCTGGTTTGAAGAGTTGACTGACAGACAACACTTCCTCAAAGACCCGGAACTTGATGTGTCCATGCGTAAGCGCTTTGGCGATACGCTGGAAGCCGCGACACGTGCTGAGCTGTTTTCATGGCGATCCACACCGTCAGGCCGATTGGCAGAGATCGTGGTGCTGGACCAGTTCTCACGCAACATTTTTCGCGACACCCCCCGCGCCTTTGCCCAAGACACGCTGGCACTGGTTCTGGCACAGGAACTGGTGGCCAGCGGCCTGGACCAAAGCCTGCCGCTTAAACAACGCAGCTTCGCCTACATGCCTTACATGCACAGCGAGTCATTGCTGATTCACACCCAGGCGGTGGCGCTGTTTTCGCAACCCGGCATGGAAACCAACCTGGACTTTGAGCTGCGCCACAAGGCCATCATTGAACGTTTTGGCCGTTACCCCCACCGCAACCAGATTCTGGATCGGGCTTCCAGCGCCCTGGAAATCGCCTTTTTAAGCGAACCTGGGTCATCGTTTTAGCGCAGACCCGCCATCATCAAGTGGTTTTTTTCCTCTTGATGCCAGACAAAAGGCTGCTTGTTGACGATCTGCACCAAACCTTGACACATTCATCATTACACTGATGCCCATGTATTCGAGCCTACGCAAGCTGTTTTGATGACAAGTCCGCAATGGTTTTTGTTGATTGGGGCCTTGCTGCTGGCTCGGGGTCTGACGGCCACACTGGTGCAGCGCTCGCCGGTCACGGCAGCCATCATTTATCTGACCTTTGGTTTTCTGGTGGGCCCCAGTGTGCTCAACCTGTTCCATTTCAACCCGCTCAAGGAATCGGCACTGCTGGAGGCACTGACTGAAGTCGCTGTGCTGATTTCGTTGTTCTCAGCGGGGGTCAAAATGCCGGTGCCATTTTCCTTGGCGAAGTGGCGTGCCCCCCTGCTGTTGGCCACTGCATCGATGGGTATCACGGTAGCACTGGTTGCAGCGTTCGCGTATTTCCTGCTGGATTTGCCACTTGGCGCGGGTGTGCTGTTAGGTGCCATCGTGGCACCCACCGACCCGGTACTGGCCACTGATGTGCAAATTCGCCATCCCGGTGACCGTGACTTGTTGCGTTTTACCCTGACCTGTGAGGCCGGCATGAACGATGGCAGTGCCTTCCCGTTCGTCATGCTGGGCCTCGGATTGCTGGGTTTGCATGACCTGGGTCACCTTGGTTTTCACTGGCTGATGGTGGAAGTGGTGTGGGCCACGCTTGGTGCATTGGCCATTGGAGTGGCGGCTGGCATGGCACTGGCCTGGCTGGGTTGGATGCTGCGGCGTGAGCCCTACAAGCACCAGCTGATGGATGACTTTCTGGGGTTGGGCCTGATTGGGGTCGTTTACGGCCTGTGTGTCATGGTCGACGCATGGGGATTTTTGGCGGTTTTTTTTGCTGCAGTAGCTTTGCGTCAAACCGAGTTAAAACTGACCAAAACCACCCGTCCAGCCTCAGAGGATGAGCCATTGCCCACGGTCAGTGAAGGTGCTCTGGTCTTCAAGGAACATCTGGAGCGCCTTTCAGAAGTACTTCTGATTCTGCTGATCGGCGGCACCTTGTTTCTCAACTCATGGACCTGGGAGGCCGTCGGCCTGGCACTGTTTTTGTTCGCAGTGGTGCGCCCGGTCAGTGTGTTGATTGGTTTGATGGGAACGGCTACCCCCTGGCGGATTCGAGGTCTGGCAGGCTGGTTTGGTGTTCGGGGTGTCGGTTCACTCTATTACCTGATGTACGCCATTCAGCACGATTTACCCGAATCGCTGGCACTGCGATTGATTCAGCTCACGCTGATTGTGGTGACGCTGTCCATTCTGCTGCACGGCATCAGCGTCAAACCCCTGATGGGCATGTTCTGGCGACGTGACAAACCACGGGAGCCTGCAGCACCCCTGGCCAACGAAGAAAACCCTACCAAGCGAAGCACTTGATTTGCTATTTTTAGCATAGCTGCATACGCTTGTATTCCAAGGACTACAGCCACTTTTTAATAGAAAAAGTGGCATCTTCCCACCAAAAGCTCGTATTCACCGCCCCATCTCTACGTGCTGGTTAGACTGTTTTGTCAAAATAAAAGAAACTTGCTATCGTAAATATGCATTTACTTTCAATTTAATGAATAGTAAAGTATGTTTATGCGCACCACCAAAACCCAACAAGCCCAAAACCACCGCCTGCTGATCCGCACGGCGGTGGACCTGATGACCCAGCACGGGTTTGATGACACCACCATGAAACAGATCGCCCGCACGGCGGGGCTGGGTGATGCCACCATCTACAAATACTTTCCCACCAAAGAAAAACTGGTGCTGGCCTACTTTGAGCAAGCCATTGGTGATGCCCTCACCCGCATGGGCAAAACCAAGGGGCTGGCGAGTTTTGGCCTGCAAGAACGTATGCAGTTGCTGATGGACTGCGTGCTCGATGAATTGCTGGCGGACCGCGAATTTGTCGCCCTGGCCTACCAACTGGTCGGGCGTTTGCCGCTGTCGCTGCTCAGTGATGCGCTGCCTGGCAAAGCAGCGCTGCGAACCGCTTATGCCGAGATGCTGGAAGCGGCAGAAGCCTCTGGCGAGCTTGCGCCCTGCGGTTTCAAAGGCAGCCTGGCGGGTTTGCTGGCCGACTCGGTCTACGCCGTCATCAGCCACTGGCTGCGCGACAGCTCCGACCAATTTGCCAACACCACCCAGCTGGTCGACATGGGCCTGGGCGTGCTGGTGCTTGCGCTGCGCAGCGGCCTGATCGACAAGCTGTTGGAGCTGGGCGGCTTTGTGCTGCGCAGCCAGCTCACCCGCCTGCTGCAAGACGGCAACGGACTCACCGGCTTGATGCAACTGGCCCGCCAGGGTCTGCACAACGCCACCACCGCAAAACCCAAGGCCCAAGCATGAACGCCACCCAAATCACCCGGCAAGCCCTGCCCGAGCACAGCCACATTGCCAGCCAGACCCCTGGCGCAGACTTTGCCGACTGTTATTGTTTTGCCGACCCCTGCCCCGATGCCAGTGCCATGGAAACCTACCTGGTCGTGATGGGCAAAACGCCGCGTTGGATGGATTTTTTGATGGCCGTGCGCAACCACGCGGTGCGGCTGGTGGGCCTGAAACACCTGGGGGCCATGCACCTGCCGCCCAGCGCCCAACCCGCCAGCAGCTACAAGGTGGGTGAGCGCGTGGGCATCTTCAGCCTGATCCACCTGACGGCGGATGAGGTGATCGTCTGCGACGACGACAAGCATCTGCGGGTGCAGGTCTCGGTGTTCAAGCACCAAGAGCTAGGCCAGCCGATGGTCTCGGTCAGCACCGTGGTGCACAACCACAACCGGCTGGGCCGCCTCTACATGGCGGTAGTGGGGCCGGTGCACCAGCTCATTGTGCCGATCATGCTCAAGCAGGTGTTGCATGCCCCAAGCGCCGCGCACCGGTAAGCTGGCCCGCAGCGCCGTGGTCGGCGTGGCGGTGGCGCGGGCAGGCGTGGCACAGCTGGCGCATTCGGCCCGGCAACGGGTACAAGCCACCCACAACACCGATGCGCATGACGAAGCGCTTGGCCGCATTGCGTTTCAAGCACTCAACCAGCTCAAAGGGGTGGCGCTGAAAGCCTCGCAACTGCTGAGTATGGACATCGGCCTGCTGCCCGAAGCCATGCGCCAGCAACTGGCGCGCGCCCACTACCAGGCCACGCCGCTGAACCGGGCGCTGGTGCTCAAGCTGCTGCGCCAGGAGTTGGGCCAGGGGCCGGACGACTTGTTTGCCCACTTCGAGCCCCAGGCCTTTGCCGCCGCCAGCCTGGGCCAGGTGCACGCCGCCACCCTGCACACCGGGGAAGCAGTGGCCGTCAAGCTGCAATACCCCGGCATGGCGGCCACCATGCAAAGCGATTTGCAGTTGCTGCGCCTGCTGCTCACTACCCTGGGCCAGCACAGCGCCGCCATGCCCAGCCCACAGGTGCTGGAACGCACCCTGGCCGACATCAGCACCACCCTGGCGCAAGAGCTGGACTATGTGCAAGAGGCCCGCCAGTTGCAGTGGTTTGCCCGGCATCTGTCCAACCCCTTGCTGGTGCTGCCGCAGCCGGTGCCCAGCCACAGCACAGCGCGGGTGCTCACCATGCACAAGCTGGACGGCCTGCACCTGGAGACCTGGCTGGCCACCCACCCGAGCCAGGCCGAGCGCGACCACTACGGCCAGTTGCTGTTTGACTTGTTTCTGCACAGCAGTTTTGGCCTGCAACACCTGCAAACCGACCCGCATCCCGGCAACTTTTTGTTCATGCCCGGCGGTCGGCTCGGACTGCTTGACTTTGGCTGTACCCGCACGCTCGACCAAGCGTTTTGCCGCCACCTGGCCCAAGCTTGGTGCGCCGTGTTACGCCGCCCCAAAGACACCGCCGCGCTGCAAACCGCTTACAGCCAGCTTGGCCTGATCGACCCGGCCATGAGCGAGGCGGTGTTTCTTACCGAGCTGCTGCCTGCGCTACAAGCCATGCAAGACTGGCAATGCCTGCCGTTTCGCAGCCCGGTGTATGACTTTGGCCAGCTCCCCCTGCCGCCGCGCCCAGGTGCAGAGCATCGCCAAGTGATGAGACACCTGCAAGCCGTGCCGCCCGACCTGCCCTACTTTGACCGGGCGCATCTGGGACTGGTTCAGATGCTGCGCAGCATGGGGGCACGGGTGCACACCGGCAACGCCTGGATTTTTTAGCCCACACTCCTGGCACATCTGTACTTGCTCAGAGGCACTTGGTCGCTCAATATGCGAACAAACAAGCTTCTAGCGCCTGTCTGGATTACGTAAGAAGCTACATATTTTATAGCATTTACAGTGCCATAGGCGTACAAATCTCCACCAGAAATCCATCCAGATCCGCCACATAGGCCACGGTCTGGCCCCAGGGCATCTGCTCGGGTGGCTGCATCAGCGGTGCGCCTGCGGCCACAGCACGTGCCACGGCGGCGGCCACGTCGTCGGTGGTGAAAGCAATCTCAAAACTCGGGGCCTTGGCATTGGCGGGCTTGGGGTTTTTCTGCAACTCGGTCATTAGCTTGCGCGAGGAAAACGCCAAGCTGGTGCTGCCGGTGTCGAGCTCGCCAAAATCGCCGCTGTCGTGCAGAAATTTAACCGTCTGACCAAACGCTTGAGCATAAAAGTCCAGGCTACGCCGGACATCTTCAACATACAAAATGGTGTAACCCAGTTTCATGTGTACTCCTTCTCAGAAAAATGACGGATCAAAACGATACCTTAACAACAAACCCATGTATTGAGTAAATCCGACAGCTCACGCCATGGCTCATCCGCTCGCAGCACCAACCCTTACAGCCCAGCCTAGAATAAAACAACCGCTCTGCCGAAAGCCCCCGCATGTCCACCCCCCTGATCCGTCGCCTCTTGCTGATTTTGATCGTTGTCTGCCTTCTGGGCACAGGCATCTGGTGGTTCAAGCGTCCCAAGCCTGTGGCGGTTGTGCTCGCCACCATTGAACAGGGCCGGGTCGAGTCCAGCATTGCCAACACCCGCGCTGGCACGGTAGAAGCCTGTCTGCGCACCAAGCTCTCAACCACCATCGGTGGACGTATTGAGGTGCTGGCCGTTAAAGAAGGTGACAAGGTGAAAAAAGGCCAATTGCTGATGAAGCTGTGGAATGACGACCAGCAAGCCCAAAGTGCACTGGCCCTGACCCAGGTCGATACCGCCCGCCAACGTGTCACCGAGGCCTGCACCGTGGCAGCCAATGCCGAGCGCGAAGCGGCACGACAGGAATCCCTGTTCAAGCAAGGTTTTGTCTCAGGCTCGCGTGACGAGCAGGCCCGTGCCGATGCCCAGGCGCGGCGCGCTGGCTGCGATGCGGCCAAGGCCGATGTGGTGCAAACCCTGGCCCGCGTCAAAACCACCCGCGTCGAGCAACACCGCACCGTGCTGTACGCCCCCTTTGCCGGTACGGTGGCCAAGATTGTGGGTGAGGTCGGTGAGTACGCCACCCCTTCCCCACCCGGCGTACCAACCCCACCGGCGATTGACCTGATTGACGACAGTTGCCTGTATGTACGTGCGCCGATGGACGAGGTCGATGCCCCCAAGATGAGCGCCGGGCAGACCGTGCGCATCAGCTTTGATGCGCTACCCAAGCAATCTTTCCCCGGCAAGGTCAAGCGTGTCGCCCCCTATGTGTCAGCTGTTGAAAAACAGGCCCGCACGGTGGACATTGAAGCCACCCTCGATCCTGACCAAACCCAGCCCCACCTGCTGGTGGGCTACAGCGCCGACGTGGAAGTGGTGCTGGCGGTGCGTGAGCAGGTGGTGCGCGTGCCCACCTCGGCCTTGCAGGAAGGTGGCCGCGTGCTGCTGGCCGGGGCTGATGGCACGCTGCAACAGCGTCAGCTCAAAACCGGCCTGGCGAACTGGGAATTCACCGAGGTACTGGAAGGCCTGGTGGTGGGTGACCGGGTGGTGACCTCGCTGGATCGCGAGGGGGTCAAAGCCGGCATCGCCTTTGTGGCTGACGACAAAACCGCCAAATGAGCGCCGCGCAAATTGAACTGTCTGGCATTGAGCGGGTCTTTCACCTGGGCGACTCCGAAGTGCATGCGCTGCGCAACCTGAATCTGTCGATCACAGCTGGTGAGTATGTGGCGGTGATGGGACCGTCAGGCTCGGGCAAATCCACCCTGCTCAATCTGCTGGGCTTGCTGGATCGGCCCAACACCGGCATCTACCGGCTGGAAGGGCGTGACGTGACCACGCTCTCGCCCGACGAACAAGCCCAGGTGCGCAGCCAGCGCATCGGCTTTGTGTTCCAGAGTTTTCACCTGGTGCCGCGCCTGAGCGCCGCCGAGAACATTGCCCTGCCGATGGTGCTGGCCGGTCTGGCTCCGGCCCAACGCGAGGTGCGGGTGCAACAAGCCCTGAAAGACTACGGCCTGGAACACCGCGCCAACCACCGGCCCGATGAACTCTCTGGCGGGCAGCGCCAGCGGGTGGCCATTGCCCGCGCCACCATCATGCAACCAGCGATGATTCTGGCAGACGAACCCACCGGCAACCTGGATCGCGCCACCGGCGAAGAGGTGATTCACCTGCTGGAAGGCCTCAACACCCGGGGCGTGACCCTGATCATGGTGACCCACGACAGCGCCCTGGGCGCACGCGCCCACCGCCAATTGATGATGGAAGACGGCGCACTGCAGCACGACCAGTGCCACACCACCCCGCTCGCAGCGGCAACCACCCCATGCGCAGCACCGACCTGATTCGTTTTGCCCGTGAGGCGGCCACCGGCAACCCGCTGCGTGCCGCCTTGCTGGTGCTGGCCATGTCGATTGGCGTGGCCGCCGTGGTGGTGCTTACCGCGCTGGGTGACGGTGCGCGGCGCTATGTGATGAACGAATTCTCCAGCCTGGGCAGCAATCTGGTGATTGTGCTGCCCGGTCGCTCACAAACCGGCGGCTTCAACCCCGGCAATGCCATCACCAGCACCCCGCGAGACCTGAGTATTGACGATGCGCTGGCCCTGCAACGCGCCAGCGCCGTGCGCCGCCTGGCCCCGCTGACGGTGGGCACCTCGGAGATCAGTGTCGGGGGCAAATTACGCGAGGTGATGGTGGCCGGAACAGTCGCCGAGTACATCGCGGTGCGCCAGATGGCCATGGCGCAAGGACGTTTTTTGACGGCGGGTGACTGGCATCGGGGAGCCAGTGAAGCGGTGATTGGGGCCAAGGTGCGCGACGAACTGTTTGGCAGCGCCCCGGCTCTCGGCCAATTGGTGCGACTGGGTGACCGGCGTTTTCGCATTGTGGGGGTGCTGGCCCCCAGCGGCCAGGGTCTGAGCCTGAACACCGACGAACTGGTGTTTGTGCCGGTGTCACTGGCGCAAGCCATGTTCAACAGCAACACCTTGTTTCGTATTCTGGTGGAAGCCCATGGCCGCGAGTCGATCGAAGCCGCCAAAACCCAAGTGACCGAGATCATCAAATTGCGCCACGAAGGTGAGCAAGACGTGACCGTGATCACCCAAGACGCGGTGCTGGCCACCTTTGACCGCCTGCTGGGGGCATTAACCCTGGGCGTGGCCGGCATTGCCGCCATCAGCCTGGCGGTGGCCGGTATTCTGGTGATGAATGTGATGCTGGTGTCGGTCAGCCAACGCACCGCCGAGATTGGGCTGCTCAAGGCGTTGGGGGCCACGGGCGGCGGCATCCGGCTGATTTTTTTGACCGAAGCCAGCATGCTGTCGCTGGCTGGTGCGGTGATGGGCTACCTGCTGGGGCAACTGGCGGCGGCACTGATTCGCTGGCTCTACCCCACCTTTCCGGCCTACCCACCCGACTGGGCAGTGCTGGCCGGGCTCTCCACCGCCCTGGTGACCGGGATTTTGTTTGGCGTGCTGCCGGCACGCCGAGCGGCGCAACTCGACCCGGTGCAGGCGCTGTCCAAGCGTTGACCCCAGCGAACCACCATGCGCCTGCCTGATGCCATCCACCTCGCGCTGCGGGCCGTCACCGCGCAGCGCCTGCGCAGTTTTCTGACGCTGCTGGGCATTGCGGTGGGGATTGCGTCGGTGATTTTGCTGACCTCGATTGGCGAGGGTATTCACCGCTTTGTACTGGCCGAGTTCACCCAGTTTGGCACCAACATTGCCAGCATTTCACCGGGCAAGGTCAAGACCTCCGGGCCCGCACCCACGGGTATTCCCAGCTCAGTGCGGCCCCTGAGCCTGGACGATGCCCGTTCGCTGGCCCATCTGCCCCATGTGACGGGCATGACCGCCACGGTCTGGGGCAATACTGAAGTTGCCGCCAACGGCCGACTGCGCCGCACCACAGTCAACGGTGTCGGGGCCGACATGCTGAAGGTCTACAGCATCAAGGTCAAGATCGGCCAGTTTCTGCCCGACGAGGCGCTGGAAAACGCCCGCGCCTTCGTGGTGCTGGGCTCCAAACTCAAGAGCGAATTGTTTGGCAACAGCAACCCCTTGGGGGCACGGGTGCGCATCGGCAGTCTGCAGTTTCGGGTGATTGGTGTGCTGGAGGCCAAGGGCCAGTTCCTGGGGGTTGACCTGGACGATGCCGCCTACATTCCCACCGCCCGTGCGCTGGACTTGTACAACCGCGACGGCATGATGAAGATCGACCTGGCGTATGAAGAAGGCATTCCGGCGGCACGCATCGTGTCTGCCGTCAAAAGCACCCTCACCCTGCGCCACGGGCGTGAAGACTTCACCATCACAACGCAAGAAGACATGCTGCGCACGCTGTCCAACATTCTGGACATTTTGACCATGGCGGTCGGCGCACTGGGCAGCATTTCGCTGCTGGTGGGAGGGGTCGGCATTGTGACCATCATGACCATTGCGGTGAGTGAACGCACTGGTGAAATCGGCCTGCTGGTGGCCCTGGGTGCACCGCGCAACACCATTCTCGGCCTGTTCCTGGGTGAAGCGGTCACCTTGTCGGCGATTGGCGGCCTGATGGGCCTGGCGCTGGGCTTTGGGCTGGCTCAGGTCATTCATCTGGCGGTGCCCGCCCTGCCGGTGCACACGCCATGGTTTTTTGTGCTGCTGGCCGAAGGCATTGCGGTACTGATCGGCCTGCTGGCAGGTGTGCTGCCAGCCCGCAGTGCCGCCCGGCTCAACCCGGTGGATGCGTTGCGTTCAGAGTAAATGACATCCTATGCACTCAGCGATGACCCATGCGCAAGGGAGCAGCGTTTGCCACCCCCCTTTCGAACAGTCTCCACGGCTCCTGATGGCCAAAAATCATCAGCGTAGAGGGCATCGACAACGGATCGCTCAGTGCACTCGCGCCGCGGCCAAGCGCCGCACCACCGCCACCAGCTGGTCAACTTCATCAAAGGTGTTGTAGAACGCCAGTGAAGGCCGCACCGTGGTCTCCAGGCCCATGCGCCGCAGGATCGGCTGGGCGCAGTGGTGACCGGTGCGCACGGCAATACCCTCCTTGTTGAGCGCCTTGCCCACCTCGTCGGTGCTGTAGCCAGCCAGCACGAAGGACATCACACTGGCTTTGTCCTGGGCCGTACCCACCAGCCGCACACCGGGGATGGTGGCGAGCTGTTGCATGCCGTAGGCCAGCAGCTCGTGCTCGTAGCGGTCGATGTTGTGCATGCCGATGCGGGTCACGTAGTCAATCGCCGCGCCCAGGCCCACCGCGTCAGCGATGTTGCCGGTGCCCGCCTCAAACTTGTTGGGGATGGGCTGGAACACGGTTTTCTCAAACGTCACATCGGCAATCATGTTGCCGCCGCCTTGCCAGGGTGGCATGTCTTCCAGCACCGCACGTTTGCCCCACAAGGCACCAATGCCGGTCGGGCCAAACACCTTGTGGCCGGAGAACACAAAGAAGTCCGCGCCGATGTCTTGCACATCAATCGGCATGTGCGACACCGACTGCGCGCCGTCCACCAGAGCAATCGCGCCTGCGCGATGCGCCATCTCGACGATTTGCTTCACCGGCACGACGGTTCCCAACGCGTTGGACACTTGCGTGACCGAGACGATTTTGGTGCGGTCATTGAGCAACTTGGCGTATTCGTCCAGCAGCACCTGGCCCGAGTCGTCCACCGGGATCACGCGCAGCTTGGCCCCTTTGGCAGATGCCAGTTGTTGCCACGGCACGATGTTGGCGTGGTGCTCCAGGTTGGAAACGATGATCTCGTCACCTTCCTGAATGTGTTGGCCGCCCCAGCTCTTGGCCACCAGGTTGATGGCCTCGGTGGTGCCGCGCACAAAGATCACTTCATTCACATCTGGCGCGTTGATGAAGGCCCGCACTTTTTCACGTGCGCTCTCATACGCATCGGTGGCGCGGGCCGCCAGCTCGTGGGCAGCGCGGTGGATGTTGGAGTTCTCGTGGGCGTAAAAATAGGCCAACCGGTCAATCACTGACTGAGGTTTTTGCGTGGTGGCGGCGTTGTCGAACCACACCAGCTGTTTGCCATTCACGCGC
Organism: Rhodoferax lithotrophicus; assembly: GCF_019973615.1. Classification (GTDB taxonomy): domain Bacteria; phylum Pseudomonadota; class Gammaproteobacteria; order Burkholderiales; family Burkholderiaceae_C; genus Rhodoferax; species Rhodoferax lithotrophicus. The sequence continues at coordinate 3,363,739 of NZ_AP024238.1, forward strand.
TCTTGCAGGATGGGGAAATCGCGCCGGATAGCGTTCACATCAAAGGGCGGATGCCGATCTTTGTCAGCTACAGAAGTAGTAGCGCCTGACGCAGCTTTGGCGGGGGTGACATAGCCATTGGGCAAGACCACCGAATCGACAAAGTAGTACTTGGGCTCGGATGAGATCACACCCGCTGGCACAGGGGCCGCGCCACCCGAAGGGGCTGGCGCTGAACGAGCTGCCTCTGGTGCAAAGTCGGTCTGCGCAAAACCGTCGCTAATGGGCGATGTCATCGGCAAACCACCGGCGGACGGGTGACCATAACCCTCACTCAAGAAGTAAAATGGCGAGGCGTTGGCAAGCGGTGAGCGACTGGCTTCAGATGCCGAGGCACCCGAGGCTTCAGGCACACCCAGCACGCCGCTGCCGAAACGCGGCTCGTAGGCGGGCAATTGCGTGACCACGTTGTCTGGCAGGCCATTGCCAGCCTGCGCATGGAGAGCCAAAGCCGGTGCACGGTGCGCCAGTGAAGCCAGCGGTGTGGGCGATGCCGGAATCAGGTTGGCACCGGGCACCAAACCTTGTGGAACAGGTGTGCCGGGCACACCGGGGCCAAAGCCAGCCGGGCTCACCAGTGGTGAACCGGCGGGCGCGATGTTGACCGGCGTTTGCACGCCAGCCGCACGCGCCTGCTCACCGGGAAATGCGCCAAACAGGGCAGATGCCATGCTGGCGATCAAGGCCGGGTCAATCGGTGGTGCCAAGCTTGGCGAAGCCCCTGTAGGTAGGGAGAAAGCGGAACTCATGACGGCCGCTTATTTGTAAGTGTCAGCGTAGTCGTGGTACTTGCCGATTTCCACGTCGTCGAGCACAGCCAGCGCGTCCGGGGTCAGCACCGCCAGCGAGCAGTACAGGGAGATCAGGTAGCTGGAAATGGCCTGGTCGTTGATGCCCATGAAGCGCACCGACAGACCGGGGCTTTGTTCGCCTGGCAGGCCAGGTTGGAAAAGGCCGATCACGCCTTGGCGTTTGTCGCCCACGCGGATCAGCAAAATCTTGCTCTTGCCATCCGCCACGGGCACCTTGTTGGAGGGGATCAGCGGAATGCCGCGCCAGGTGATGAACTGCGAGCCAAACAGGCTCACGGTGGGCGGCGGCGTGCCGCGCCGAGTGGCTTCACGACCAAAGGCGGCAATCGCCAAGGGGTGGGCCAGGAAGAAGGCCGGCTCTTTCCAGACCTTGGTCAGCAGCTCGTCCAGGTCGTCCGGGGTCGGTGCGCCGGTGAGCGGGAAGATGCGTTGCTCGTCAGTGACTTGGGACAACAGCCCGTAGTCTGGGTTGTTGATGAGTTCGCTTTCCTGGTTTTCCTTGATGGTCTCAATGGTCAGGCGCAGTTGTTCCTTGATCTGGTCATGCGGGCTGCTGTAGAGGTCAGAGACGCGGGTGTGCACATCCAGGATGGTGCTGACGGCGTTGAGGAAAAACTCACGTGGCTTTTCGTCGTAATTGACAAAGGTGCGGGGCAGCTGGTTTTCAGACTGGCGGGCGGTGCAGGTGACTTTGATCGACTCCGGGTCTTTGACCGTGTTCAGGCGGAAGATACCGGCTTCTACCGGCACCCATTGCAGCAAGTGCGTCAGCCAACGTGGCGAAATGGTGGACAGTTGCGCTGTGGTTTTGGTGGCGTTGGCCAGTTGGCGTGCGGCGTTGTCGCCCAGCGAGCTGTGTGCAATGTGTTTGGTCATGTAGAACTCCGTAGCGGGTGATTGAAAAGAAATAAGCGAGTGAGTGTCAGCAGACGGGAGTCATCCATCAACATGCTATAGCCGTCAATTCGATGCCTCTGAGCGTGCGGGTTTGTGCAATACGCTCGGCGTGGCTGAGCAAATGGCTCAGGCTGACACCAAACGCCAGGCTCAATTTCTTGAGCGTCAACAGCGACGGAATCGCCTGCCCGCGCTCCAGTTCACCGATGTAGGAGCGGTTCAGATCCGAGCGCTCGGCCAGCAGCTCTTGCGACCAACCCTGCTGCTCGCGCAACTGACGCACCGTGGTGCCAAAACTGCTGACGATCTGGTTCATGCTTAGCCACCCACCGCCTCGTGTTGCGAGCGGGCCTGGGTGATCTGGGCACCGGCGGGCACGTTGTGCGTCACCCACACATTGCCGCCAATACTGGCTCCACGGCCCAAGGTCACACGCCCCAGCACGGTGGCTCCGGCGTAAATCACCACGTCGTCTTCCACAATGGGGTGGCGCGGCAGGCCTTTGAGCGGGTGACCATCGGTATCGGTCGGAAAGCTTTTGGCACCCAGCGTGACTGCCTGGTAAATGCGCACGCGCTGGCCGATGACCGCCGTCTCGCCAATCACCACGCCGGTGCCGTGGTCGATGAACAAGCCCGCACCAATAGTGGCCCCGGGGTGGATGTCAATGCCGGTCTGGCCATGCGCCAGCTCGGCCACCATACGCGCCAGCAGCGGCACGCCCAGGGTGTAGAGCTGGTGCGCCAGCCGGTGGTGGATCATGGCCAGAATGCCGGGGTAACACAGCAGCACCTCGTCCACGCCTTGTGCGGCCGGGTCGCCCTCAAAGGCGGCCACCACATCACTGTCCAGCAAAGCGCGAATCTGCGGCAAGGCACGTGAAAAATCCCGCACGATGGCCACGGCACGCGCCTCAATCACCTGGGCATCGGTCTGCTCCGACAAGCGCTGGGCATACCGCAATTCCAGACGCACCTGCACCAGCAAGGCGTGCAACACGCTGTCGAGCGTGTGGCCCACGTAAAAGTCTTCGCTCTCCTGGCGCAAATCGGCCGGCCCCAGGCGCATGGGGAACAACACACCACGCAGCCCGTCAATGATCTGTGCCAGCGCGTCGCGTGAGGGCAGCTCGCGCCCACCGGGTTCGGTGGAGCGTTTTTGTGCCTCGCGCCAGCGCTGGCGCTCAGCGGCCAGCTCGGCCACGACCTGTTTCAGGTCAAAAAGGGGGGCGCTGGCTTCCACCGGGCGCAATGCAACGACGCTCATGCGCTGACAGCCAAGCCAGCGGCATCAAACAAGCCGTCGAACAGGATCGAGCTCAAGTAGCGCTCACCCGAATCGGGCAGCACCACCACAATGGTCTTGCCCGCGTTCTCAGGCCGCTGGGCCAAACGCACCGCCGCCGCCGCTGCCGCACCGCCCGAGATGCCCGCCAAGATGCCTTCTTCACGCGCCAGGCGGCGGGCAAAGTCCACCGCGTCTTCGTTGCTGACTTGCTCCACCGCGTCCACCAGCGACAAGTCCAGCACGTCGGGCACAAAACCGGCCCCAATGCCTTGAATCTTGTGTGGGCCGGGTTTGATCTCCTCACCGGCACGCGCCTGGGTCAGTACCGGGCTGGCGGTGGGCTCCACCGCCACCGAGGTGATGGCCTTGCCCTGGGTGTTTTTGATGTAGCGCGTAACACCAGTGATGGTGCCTCCGGTACCCACGCCGGACACAAATATGTCAATCTTGCCCTCGGTATCTTTCCAGATTTCAGGGCCGGTGGTGGCCTCGTGGATAGCTGGGTTGGCCGGGTTTTTGAACTGTTGCAGCAGCACATACTTGGGGTCGCTGGCGGCAATTTCTTCGGCCTTGGCAATCGCGCCCTTCATGCCTTTGGCCCCTTCGGTCAGCACCAGTTTGGCACCGTAGGCCACCAGCAGCTTGCGCCGCTCCAGACTCATGGTGTCGGGCATGGTCAGGGTGATCGAGATGCCGCGTGCAGCCGCCACAAAAGCCAGTGCAATGCCGGTGTTGCCACTGGTGGGCTCGACAATTTCCTTGCCCGGCCCTAGCAAGCCGCGCTTTTCTGCGTCTGCCACCAGAGCCACGCCGATGCGGTCCTTGACCGAATAGGCCGGGTTGCGGCCTTCAATCTTGGCCAGCACGGTGGCCCCGGCACCGGCGGTGAGGCGGTTGAGTTTGACCAGCGGGGTGCGGCCAATGGCAAGTGAGTTGTCAGCAAAAATTTGTGTCATGGTGGTTCCTTTGCGAGTGAAAAAGCGGGGTGGGATCAGTCCTGCACCCAGGGCAGGTTGTACGAGCGCCAGCCGCCCAAACTGCCCCGGTGTTGTTGTTCGTCAATCTCGCCTTCAAAACCTTCAAGCACGTTGAAGACGCGGGTGAATCCGGCCTTGGCAGCCGCATCAGCGGCCAGATCAGAGCGCTTGCCACTTCGGCACAGCAGCAGCAGCACCGCATCCTTGCCGGTCTTGGCTTCAAGCTCGCGGACAAAACGCGGGTTGCGTGTCATGGCCGTTCCGCTGGCCCAAGCCACATGCACACTGCCGGGCACATGGCCGACAAACTTGCGTTCTTCTGCAGTGCGCACATCCACCAGAACCGCTTGACCACTTTGGACCAACACCCAGGCCAGTTGGGGCGGCACCCCCCCGGCGTAAGACAGGCCCGTGGACAGGGCCACAGCGCGCACGGGTTCGAGCACTTCGGGCAGTAAGGTGGCTTCAATCACAAGAGTCATGGTCAAAAAATCCTTTGCAGTCGCTTGATGAGTTGGCCTGGCAGCGCTTGGTGGCTACAGGCGGTAGAAAGAACTTTATAGGCAGAGCATGAAAACTCAAACGATTGAATATTCAGTTCTAAATAACCTATTCATCTAATAAAGCGGTGAGGTACAAGCAATACGGGTAGATGTGTTGACTGATTCTGCGCAGTACAACCCGTCCAGCCAGCAGCAACGGACTCAGCCGCCATACTTCAGAACACCCTGCACCCCACGGATGTCTGTAATACGTCAAAACTTCCAGCCGTAGGACACACCAATGATGTTTTCCTTCAGCGTGACATTGGCATTGCCGCCGCCAAAGCCGGGCGGATTGCCGGGTGGGATCGACCCCTTGCCATTGACCGTTTCACCAAAAGCGTGAGCAAAGAAGCCGGTCAGTTCGCCGCCGCCCGGTGTGGTCCAGGTGGCTCCCAGCGTCAGGTGTTTGGTGACCACGCCGGGGGCCAGTACATTAAAAAAAGTCTCAGACTCAGCCACCGGCTGGTTGCCAATGCTGACACCACCACGCAGGATCAGATCAGAACGCAGCTGGTGGCTCACGCCCAACTTGAGCACCGTGACATCACGCCAGCCAAAACCGGGGCCGTTGGCCACGCCCAACGGGGTTCCGGCAAACAGGCTGGCGGCGGAATTTCCCACCGAGCCCACCTGGCTATAGCGAATGGTTTGCACATCAGCGGCCAGCGTCCAGGCCGGTGTGGCCTCAAAAGCCAGACCGATGCCGTAGTTCTCAGGCACATCAAAGCCACCGCCATCAGCAAACAGGCCTTTGTAGTTGTCAAACTTGCCCGAAATTTTGGAGGCCCAGGTGGCCCCCAGCGTGAGTTGCGGCGTGACCTTGCCCAGCCAGCCCAAACGCACGCCCACACCGGTGCTGCTGTCCACACCCTTGTCACTGACGTTGCCGGGGGCTGATGAGAAACCACTGAACAGGCCGATGCCCTTGGCCTCAAACCGCTGGTAGGCCAGATTCAGCGCCGCACCAAAGGTGTGGGCATCACTAACCTTGTAGGCCACTGAGGGCGAGATAAAAAGCTGTTCCAGGTTAATGCCCGCTGAGCCAGTGGCACCAAAACGTGCATAAGGGTTGGCGCTGTAGTCGGTGTTCATGCCACCGTTGCCATAAACGGCCAAGCCCACCGCCAGATGGGGGTTGACTTGGCGCGTGTAGCCAAAGTCCGGGATCAGAAAGGTGCTGGTGTTGTTGCCGCTGTAGCTGGCATCGGCACCAAAGGCATTGCCAACGATGCTGGCATCACGGCTGGGGGCAAACAAGGTCAGACCCAAGTCATAGCGGTTGCCTACCGCTGCAGTACCCGCCGGGTTGGTAGCTGCAGCCAGGCCATCTTGTGGCAAGGCAATCCCCACGCCAGCCATACCTTGTGACTTGGCACCATAACCATGTGAGAAATACCCATTGGTTGCACCGGCCAGTACCGGGGCCAGCAATGCCGCAGCCAAGGCCACGGCGCGAAGAGAAAAGTTGAAAGTTGACATGTGTGGTGGGTGTGATTCAGGTGGAAAGACAAGCGGCTGAACCCCTTGTTCTGGCGCCAACTATGCGGGACAAGGGCACACTTTCCAACAAAAGATTTCGCATAAGTACATGCGGTTTTTGTCATTGACTGAAGAGCACATTGTTCTTGCCAAAATGGTGTGCACTGCACATCAGTCAAGCAGCTGAATTGCAATCAAAGCGGGCCATAAAAGCTATTAATTGCATAGCAAATAATCCATGCCATACCTGAACTATCAGGTCATATACTGCACAACTATTTGATAACGGAGCACCCCATGCCCATGAACCGTCGTCTCGTGCTGACAGCTGTCACCCTGGCCAGCCTGCATTTCGCCATATCCCACGCCGCTGACCCGGCGCTGCCCGACCTGAAGGGCCGCAGCATCGTGGCCGTGACTGAAAACGCCTACCTGCCGCTGAACTTCAAAGACCCCAAAACCGGGGCCAGCGTGGGCTGGGAGTACGACGTTTTCAACGAAATCGCCAAGCGGCTGAACGCCAAGGTCGACTGGAAGCTGACCAGCTGGGACACCATGATCGAAGCCGTGCGCAAGGGCCAGTTTGACGTGGGCATGGACGGCATCACCATCAAGGATGATCGCAAGAAACAGGTGGACTTCTCCGATGCTTACATGGTGTCCGAGCAGTTCATGATGGTGCGCGGCAACGAGAAGCGCTTCACCGATGCCAAGAGCTTCAAGGGCAACGCCAAATTGCTGGTGGGTGCCCAAAGCGGTACCACCAATTTCTACACCGCCGTCTACGAAGTGCTGGACGGCAATGAGAAAAACCCGCGCATCAAGCTGTACGACACCTTTGGCCTGTCGATGCAGGCGCTCAAGGCCGGTGACGTGGACACTGTGCTCAGTGATGGTGTGTCGGCGCAAGGCTATGTGAAAGCTTTTCCCGGTGTCTACAAGGTGGTTGGCCAACCGATGGGGCGCGAGGAATTTGGCTTCATCTTCAAACCCGGCTCGGACCTGGTCAAACCCGTGAATGCCGCGCTCAAACAACTCAAGGCCGACGGCACCTTGAAGAAATTCGACCAGAAATGGTTTGTCGATTACAAGCTGAACCAATAAAGCGCACAGTGTTCACTTGAAGCAAAGGTTGGCCCTGTGGCTTTGTTGATTGAGTCGGAGCCGCCAGAGCGGCCCTATTGGCTGCTGGCGCTGGCCTTGATCAGCGCCGCTTTTGTTTGGCTGGCCATTGCCGATGGGCGCTATGGTCTGATCTTCCAGACCCTGGCTGAAGGCCTGTGGACGACGGTGTACGTGGCGGTGATTGCCTACGCGCTGGCGGCCAGTCTGGGGCTACTGCTGGCGCTGGCCTCCCGTGCACGCAACGTGTGGCTGAGTCAGGCGGCACGCTTCTACATCGAGGTGGTGCGCGGCCTGCCCGCGCTGGTCATCCTGCTCTACGTCACCTTTGTCGGTGCACCGGCGGCAGTCAATCTGTACCAATGGGCGTTGGAGGGCTGGATTGCCCAAGACTGGCTGCCTGATGTGCAGCTGCGCGACGTGTCCAACACCACACGCGGCATCGTGGCGCTGGCCCTGGCCTACAGCGCTTTTCTGGCCGAGGTGTTTCGTGCCGGACTGCAAAGTGTGCAGCGTGAGCAGATTGAGGCAGCCCAGGCGCTGGGGCTGTCACGCTGGCTGACCTTCCGCCTGGTCGTGTGGCCGCAAGCGGTGCGCCGGGTGCTGCCGGTGCTGGGCAATGACTTCATCGCCATGGTGAAGGACTCATCCCTGGTGTCGGTGCTGGGCGTGAACGACATCACCCAGCTTGGCAAACTCTATGCCTCCAGCTCGTTCCTGACGGTGGAAACCTACAACGTGGTGGCCGTGCTGTACCTGATGCTCACCGTGACCCTGTCGCTGCTGCTGCGTCGACTGGAGCGGCATTTGCGGCGGCGCGGCGGGGTTTGAAGGCAGGCGGCGGCAGTGTGACAGGTGCCCCGAATGTCGTCAAACACGGCTTTGGTAGCAGGCATGCCGTCAACCCCGACATCACTCAGAATTTTGACGGTGGACATCATGGTCTTCCATCAGACTCCCACAACGGCTAAGGATGAGGCATCAGGCTCAAGCCGCTTGTTTGCGCTTATGCGTTTTCCAAACATCCAAACTCGAAATCCTTCGTTGCCCCCGTGACCCGGTCTGCCTAGCATCAGAGCCCCTTATCGCAAGCGAAAAAGACTGTGGCCCAGCCCTACAACCCTCACTACGATCCCCTGACATCGGCAGACCTTGGCACCGGCAGTGACTACGCGCCCAGCTATTGGGTGGCCAGTGCAGGCACACCACCGCCCGATGATGGCCCCATCAGTGGCGATGTGGATGCTGATGTGGTGGTCATCGGCTCAGGATCCACCGGCATTTCTACCGCGCTGTATCTGGCACAGGAACATGGTGTGGCCCCTCTGGTGCTGGAGGCCAACCAGATCGCCTGGGGGTGCTCCAGCCGCAACGGTGGCCAAGGACAAAACGCCGCCGGGCGGCTGACTCGGTCGCAGTGGATTGACCGCTGGGGGCTGGACGTGGCCAAGCAGCTCGACAGCGAGGTGCGCGCTGGCTATGACAACTTCACCCAGCTCACCCGCCGCATCGACTGTGATGCCACTCCCGGCGGCCACCTGTACCTGGCACATCGCCCGGAAAAGCTGGCCTATCTGCGCCAGGAGGCCACCGTGCGGCGCGAGGTCTTTGGCTATGCCCCGCGCCTGCTCAGTACCGAGGAGATTCGCGACAACTACTGTGATGAACGTGACTGTGCCGGTGGCATGCTGGAGTTGGAGGGCGTGGGCATTCACCCGCTCAAATTCACCTTCGACCTGATCACCCAGGCACGCGCCCTGGGCGTGAAAGTGCATACCGCAAGCCCGGTGCAGGGCTGGCAAACTGTCAACGGTATTCACCACCTGCGCACACCCGGCGGCACGGTGCGGGCCAAGCGGGTGGCGGTATGCACCGGTGGCTACACCGGGCAGCAACTCAACCCACTGCTGAAAAACAAGCTCATGCCGATCTTGTCCAACACCGTGGTGACACGGCCATTGACCGCTGCCGAATTGGAGGCCACCCAGTTCCGCTCCAAAACCTTTCTGACCGACACCCGCACCCTGCGCTTTTACTACCGGCTGCTGCCCGACAACCGACTGCAACTGGGCAGCCGCAGCGCCATCCACGGAGCTGATGCGCAACATCCCAAACACCTGAAGCTGTTGACCGATGCCATCGCTCGCAAATTCCCGCCGCTGGCAGGCATTCAGATTGACTACTCATGGTGGGGCTGGGTCGATGTCAGCCACGACATGATGCCGCGTATCACCCAACCTGATGCAGCGCAAAACGTCTGGTACGCCGTTGGCTACGGCGGCAACGGCGTGGCGTTTTCCACCTGGGCAGGCAAACGCCTGGCACAGCGTGTGGTGGGGCAGGACGGCGGGCAAGCGGTGTTCAGGCTGCCCATCTATGACTCGCCACTGCAAGCGCCCAACCTGTTTGGTGTGGTGCGCTCCCCCGCGCTGGCCCCGTTTCGCCGCCTGGGGCAGCGGATTTTGTACCAGTGGTATGGATGGCAGGATGAGAAGTGAGAACGCAACATCTTGCCCTTTGACCCGTCTCCACGTTCCCCGACCATCTCTGGTCTTTTTGTTAGTCACCTTGAAATCCCATATGAAAAATCAACGCTTCAAACCTACATTCGGTGTCCTTGCCGCTATCGCCGCTCTGTGCTCACTTGGAGCAGCCCCTGCACAAGCAGGCAAAACACTGGACGGCATCAAAGCCCGTGGCCAAATCGCCTGTGGTGTCAGTACCGGTGTTAATGGCTTCTCAGCCGCTGACTCCAGCGGCAAATGGGTGGGCCTGGATGTCGATGTCTGCCGTGGGCTAGCCGCCGCAACCCTGGGTGATGCCGAGAAGGTGAAATACGTGCCATTAACCTCACAGCAACGTTTTACCGCCTTGCAATCAGGTGAAGTCGATGTACTGGCCCGCAACACCACATTGACCCAATCCCGGGATGCCTCTCTGGGGCTCTTTGCCACCGTCACCAACTACTACGACGGCCAAGGCTTCATGGTGCCCGTCAAAAGCAAAATCAAAAATCCCAAACAGCTCAAGGGTCAAACCGTGTGTGTGCAATCCGGTACCACCACTGAAAAGAACCTGGCCGCCTTTTCCAAGTCCAATGGACTCAACCTCAAACCCATCGTATTTGAAAAATTTGAAGCCACCAATGCCGCCTATTTCGCCGGCCGCTGCCTAGCCTACACCACAGACGCATCAGGTCTGGCATCCATCCGCAGCAAAGAAGCCAAAGACCCGAAAGACCACATCATCCTGCCCGATCTGATCTCCAAAGAACCTTTGGGCCCGATGGTGCGACGCGGCGATGACGACTGGTTCACCATCGTCAAATGGGTGATCTACGGCACGTTCGAGGCCGAAGAATACGGTGTGACACAAGCCAACGTGGATCAGCTCAAGGCCACCAGCACCGACCCGGTGGTGCAACGCTTGCTTGGCAGCGGCAGTGAAGATTCCGGCAAGGCACTCGGGCTGGACAAAGATTGGCTGGCCCGCGTCATCAAAGCCACCGGCAACTATGGCGAGAGCTTTGAGCGCAACCTAGGCAGCCAATCAGCGGTGAACTTGCCGCGCGGCCTGAACAAGCAGTGGAACCAGGGTGGTCTGATTTACGCCTATCCAGTTCGCTGAATTGACGCGACACGGACTCTTTCGCAGGCAGCGTGTCCAGCTGCCTGCGAAACGATCATCACAGCGCTGCGGCCACCTTATGACCCAGTGCACGCTCCAGGGCAGAGCGACCGGACATCTCAACAAACAGGCAGGGTTTTCCAGTGCGCTTGCAATGCTCTTTCACGCGCCAGTAGGCATCATGGCTGATGCAACCTACCTGGCAAATGACCACATCAGCAGCCTGGAGCTGGCTAACCAAGCGGCTGGCCTTATTTTCTTCACCGCCATCGTGGTGCATGAAACTGGCTCCACGGTCTTCAATCACCTCTCGGTAAACCGGGATACTGGAGGTGCGACCTCCCACACACAACACCTGTCGTTCATTCAGATCCAAGGCAGGGTTAAATAAGCCAGCCAACGAGGACTTGCCCTCATCTTCACTCACTGACTTGAGCACGGGCTTGTCGACCTCATGATTTTCACGCTGCAATACCCGCATGAGCAGCTTTTCATTTTGCGCCTGCAAGCGCTGATTGTCTTCAAGCAATCGCTGGCGCGTGAGCACATCAGGCTCAAGACTCTTCAACTCCTGCAGCCGTGTTTGAGCCAAATCACGCTCGGTTTCGGCTCGGATGACGCTGGCACGCATCTTCACGCATTCAGCTTGCCATACCGCTACGGCTGTGGCATGTTCTACCGCCTGGGCTTGGATACGTTGTTGAACTGAAGCCAGCTCCTGAGCCAAGCGCTGTCTTTCAGCCAGTATTTCATTGCGCCAAGTGGCAGCAGTACGCACCGTCATGCTGGCGCGGTGTTCCAGCATGTGCACCTGACCCAACACGATATCCTCAAGGTCTGATGAACATCTAGGGTGTGACAGCACAGCCCAAAACTCCCCAGCCCAGTCGGAGTCATCGCAAGAATCATCCCACCACCGCGCCAGGGCTTCAGTGGTTTTTAGGCGTTGAGACTGTTGGACAGACAGTGCAAAACGGCTATCGAGTTCTCGTTGCACCAGTTCAGCCAAGGCGCAGCGGTTACGACACTCTTGCGACACCAAGCCGTGCAGGTCATATTCAGAACAAGCGTCCACCTCCATACCAACCTTGCAGGCCAACTTTTGCACTTCGTAAAAGTGCAAACACACCCCTGTCACCAGACAAGCAGCGTTGCTGCTCAGTTCCCACAGTTTGCGACGACCCGATCCAGATCTGGTCTGTGGCTGAACATCTGACCTGGCTTCACGCGCCAGGGTCGGCCGCACCACACCCGGAACAAAGTCACCCAGCAGCATCGGGGTGCAGTGGGTGTATGGGTTCAACAACGGGTGGGACTGCAACACCTGTTGCGCCCGAAAATTTGCTGCGCTGATCATCGCGTGTCTCCTGTGAGGATGGCAAGATGGGAGTGGCTAGGCTCAGGAGTTCATCGTAAAGATCAGCCACGTTCGCAGCAAGGAATGAAATCGCATAACCATATTCACACTGGCTCCGGTTCAGGATATGGCTCCCCAAGGCCCCGGCATCACTGAAAACCAGCCTACCTTGAAGGGCAAGGTTCTTGGCGTGCAAAGCGCCTTCGGCCATCCAAGCTACCTACTGAATCAAACAGGCAAACCCATTAAAAGTGCCCCATCCTCCCGCACCAGATCCGCCGCCTTCTCGGCCAGCATCACCGCGGCCGCGTAGGTGTTGCCGGACACCAGCGTAGGCATGACGCAGCAGTCGACCACGCGCAGACCGGTGATGCCGTTGACGCGCAAGCGCGGGTCTACCACGGCCAGTACGTCGGCTTCCATGCGGCAGGTGCCTACCGGGTGGAAGATAGTGGCCCTATGGTTGCGGCAAAACTCCAACAGGTCGGCATCGCTGCTCAGCTCGGGGCCGGGCTTGACCTCGCGTTTCACAAACGGGCGCATGGCTGGGCTGGTAGCCATCGTGCGGGCGCATCGGATTGACTGCAATGCCATGGTGCTCCAGCAGGTCACGCGGGCCAATGCCGGAGAGTTACAACAATTGCGGCGACTGCACCGCGCCTACGGCCAGCAGCACCTCTGCCTTGCAACGAGCGGTTTTGATGACCCCGTGCTGGTGATAGCGCACGCCCACGGCGCGCTGGTTGTCAAACACAATACCGCTAGCCTGTGCCTGGGTTTCAACCACCAAGTTCAGACCTCCTAATCCGATGTAGACAATAGCCTGATTTTCAGAAATCAGCCATGGCACTTGTAGGAGAACCGGCAGCTGCGATTCGCGCCTACCGATGCTCCTACAACGCACGAATAAGCGAACCTTTGTGCCAATCCAATATCCTCCCGGATCAGGAAGTCTGAAGTTGGCACGGTTTCAAAGCGCCAGTTGTAGGTGGCGCTCCACACGGTTTGGCCGTAGCCAATGGGCAAATGCAGCCACAGCGAACGGTCTGGCGGCCCTGCCTCCAGCAGCAGCACGCGCTTGGCTGCATCTTCGCGCAGGCGGCTGACCAGCACACAACCGCTGGAGCCTGCGCCAACGATGATGTAGTCAAATTCCGGAGGGCATGGTGGTGGTCAGGTGAGGGATTTGTCAGCGCGCAAAGCTATTGTTTTTATAGCTGTTTATGCTTTATTCATATGCCCTAGACACCTAAAAAATGGTTGTTTCCAATGTTTTGAATACTCGTAAACGCTGTCCGCAATAGGCCTGTCGCGTCGTCAAATACATTCTTGAAATCAGTACATCACCCGCAGTCAGTGAATATATATCTTGCATATAGGCTGCAGACTTGCTCAGCAAGAGACTTAGGAAAAGAGTTCCACTTTTACTTACCTGGATCTGGAGCACCCCGCAATTTCGGGATGAACGTCAGATCGCAGGAAAACACGCGACCCTAGCTGGAAGTAGCCGCCACACTGGCCCGTGCCGTGTGCAATTTGTTGTAGCTGTCGATCAGACGCTGGTGCCTGTCGAGCCCCTCCAGTTTCATACTCGTTGGTGTCAAGCCGAAGAAGCGCACGCTGCCATCCACGGACCCCAGCACCGCGTCCATCCGAGGGTTGCCAAACATGCGGCGGAAATTGACCACGTAATCGTCCAATTCCAGGTCATCATCCAGCAGCACCTCCAGCACCACATTCAAGGCCTGATAGAACAATCCGCGCTCGACCGTGTTGTCGTTGTATTGCAGGAAAGCTCCCACCAGCTCTTGCGCCACCTCGTATTGTTTCAAGGCGAGCTGAATCAGCAGCTTCAACTCCAGAACGGTCAGCTGGCCCCAGGCCGTGTTCTCATCAAACTCGATGCCGATCAAGGTGGCAATGTCAGAGTACTCGTCCAGCTCGTTGTTCTCCAAACGCTCCAGCAGGGCTTCCAGGTTGGCATCGTCCAGGCGATGCAAGTTCAAAATATCGGCTCGGAATAACAGTGCTTTGTTGGTGTTGTCCCAGATCAAGTCTTCTACCGGATACACCTCCGAATAACCCGGCACCAGGATGCGGCAGGCCGTGGCGCCTAACTGGTCATACACCGCCATGTAGACTTCTTTGCCGATGTCTTTGAGAATGCCGAACAAGGTCGCGGCTTCGTCGGCATTGGAGTTGTCCCCCTTGCCGGAAAAATCCCACTCGACAAAATCAAAATCCGCTTTGGCACTGAAAAACCGCCACGACACCACACCGCTGGAATCAATAAAGTGTTCGACAAAGTTGTTGGGCTCCGTCACGGCGTTGCTGGTAAAGGTGGGCCGAGGTAAATCGTTCAGGCCTTCAAAACTGCGACCCTGCAGCAATTCCGTCAGACTACGTTCCAGCGCCACCTCCAGGCTGGGGTGCGCGCCGAACGAGGCAAACACACCGCCCGTGCGCGGGTTCATCAAGGTGACGCACATCACCGGGTACACCCCGCCCAGCGACGCGTCCTTCACCAGCACTGGAAAGCCTTGCTCTTCCAGTCCCTTGATGCCGGCCAGAATGCCAGGGTACTTCGCCAGCACGTGGTCGGGCACATCTGGCAAGGCGATTTCACCTTCCAGAATCTCGCGTTTGACCGCCCGTTCGAAAATCTCCGACAGGCATTGCACCTGTGCCTCCATCAGCGTATTGCCGGCACTCATGCCATTGCTCACAAACAGGTTTTCGATCAGGTTGGACGGGAAATACACCACCGCGCCATCCGAATGGCGCACAAAGGGCAGCGCACAAATACCGCGCTGCACATTGCCGGAGTTGGTGTCAATCAGATGTGAACCACGCAGTTCGCCATCGGGATCGTAAATTTTCCGGCAGTACGCATCCAGCAGTCCCGACGGCAGCGCATCTCTCTTGCCCGGCTTGAACCAGCGCTCGTTCGGGTAATGGACAAACGCTGCGTTGGCGATGTCTTCGCCCCAAAATACACCGGCGTAAAAATGGTTGTTGTTGAGGCGCTCAATGTATTCGCCCAAGGCGGAGGCCAATGCACTTTCCTTGGTCGACCCCTTGCCATTGGTAAAACACATCGGCGAATGTGCGTCGCGGATATGCAGCGACCACACATTGGGAACCAGATTGCGCCACGAAGCGATTTCGATCTTGATACCCAAGCCCGCCAACACAGCCGACATATTGGTGATGGTTTGCTCCAGCGGCAGATCCTTGCCGGCGATATAGGTGCTTGCTTCTGAAGTCGGGGCCAGGCTCAGCAAGGCCTGGGCATCGGCATCCAGGTTTTCCACTTCCTCAATCACAAACTCAGGCCCCGCTTGCACCACTTTTTTCACCGTACAACGGTCGATGGAACGCAAAATGCCTTGGCGGTCTTTGGCCGAGAGTTCCGCCGGCAGCTCGACCTGAATCTTGAAAATCTGCTGATAGCGGTTTTCTGGATCAACGATGTTGTTCTGCGACAGCCGGATGTTCTCGGTAGGAATATGGCGGGTGTCGCAATACAACTTGACAAAGTAAGCCGCACACAAGGCCGATGAGGCCAGAAAGTAATCGAACGGCCCTGGTGCCGAGCCATCGCCTTTGTAGCGAATAGGCTGGTCGGCGACCACCGTGAAGTCATCGAACTTGGCTTCAAGACGAAGCTTGTCGAGAAAGTTGACTTTTATTTCCATGTGGGAATTCCAAAATAGTGCTGAAGATGATTAGCCTTGCGTACAGGTGCCGTCGTCTTAGTCATGACACTTGACGGCCTGCGCTAATCAACAGGGGCTGAGGACAAAGGGTCGGTTACCCTAAGTGCGCACGATGAAAAGTCGATGCTGAGGCGACTATAGACGAGGGTCGTCCGCCATTCATGTCATTCACGCCAAAAGTGAGTTTAACAAGCGCTTCGTCAGGAGCAAAACACAGCGGGCACTCGTGATAGTTGGCTTTCCGCTGCATGAATGTCATCCGCAGCGAGCAAACAAAAGACTGTTCAGATTCGCGAACAGCTAGTCGCACCCAAGGCTTGAGAAAACCCATCCTCCCTCACCATATCCAGCGCGTCATTCGACAGAAGCCCTAACATCAGTCACATCAGCATCGCTGCAAGCGAAATATCGACGGCAAAATCCATTACCTGCCCAGAAGATTCATTGATCCAAACAGAACAGCCTATGACCCTGAGCTTCACAAAAATGCATGCCCATGGCGATGACTTCATCGTTGTCGACCTGCGCGGCCAAGTCGATCCAATCACGAGTGAAGTAGCCCGGCGCTTGGGAGATCGACATCGGGGCATTGGCTTCAATCAACTCGCCGTCTTGCTTGACTGTGACGATGCAGCAGCCCGCTTACGGTTCTGGAATTCCAATGGTTCCATGCTCGACACCTGTGGCAGCGCCACCCGTGGGGTTGCAGATATGCTGATGCGCGAGACCCAAGCGTCTTCAGTTGTGCTCAGAACCAACCGGGGCCTGCTGACATGCACACGAGTGTCAGAGCAAGGCATTTCGGTTGATATGGGCAAGCCTCTGCTCCATTGGCAAGATATCCCGCTCGCCCAAGCGATGGACACCCACCTATTGCCGCTGCCCGGAAGCCCCACGGCTTGCAGCATGGGCAATCCGCATTGCACGTTCTTCGTGGATGATCTGACACAAGTCGATGTGGCAGGCATGGGAGCCAAGACCGAAATCGATCCTCTTTTCCCCCACAAGACGAACGTGCATTTTGTCCAGGTCATTGACCGCAGGCATATCCGCTTGCGTATTTGGGAGCGCGGTGGCGGCATTCCACTCGGATCAGGTTCGTGTTGTTGTGGTGCGGTTGTCGGCGGGATTCGGCGTGGCCTTTTGGACGATACCGTCGAGGTGGCCTGTGACGGCGGAACGGTGACGGTGCAATGGGATGGTCTTGGCAGTGTTGTTCTGACTGGGGCTGTGGAATCAATTTTTCACGGAACGATAGTGAGTCATTTTTTTCAGGCCTGAACGGTGACACTTCAGGACGATTGAAAAACAGCTTCGAGTCTGTCCCGTTTTGGTGGCAATCCCTTGCATTTGCTCACCAAAAAACCAAGCTGTTTCAGCCCTTCACAAACGCTTTTTGCGACGGTGTAGCTTGCCAGCGTTGTGCCTGGTCGGCAATGTAACGCCACCGCTTGCAGTGTGGAAAGAGACCACATGTCCGGATTGATACTGGGGCTGAAACCATCAAGAAACACCGCGTCTGCCTGACAGTCAAGGGTTGGCAGCACTTGCCCCACTTCACCCACCGCCAGTGTCAGCCGAACATGACCCTGGGCAAAGTGGAACACATGGATGCCGGGTGAAAGACCCTGCCAGACCGATGCAAGTTGTTGTGCAAGGCCCTGGATGCGCCCCAGGACGGCCATGTCAGTTTCGCTTGACACTGAAGCGCACACCGCTCGAACCATGTCAGTAGAACTCACGGGGTAAGCTTCCACGGAACAAAAATGTAGTTGATCGCAACGTTGCGAGTCAGCCTCCCAAGCTGCCCATGTGCTCAGAAAATTCAATCCAAGGCCAAAACCGGTTTCCAGCACCGTGAATTGAGTTTTCCCGCGCCAGTTTCCCGGCAAACCGCAACCCGCCACAAACACCGTCGCTGCTTGAGCGAGGCCTCCAGCACAAGAATGGTATCTGTCCTTGAAACGTAGGCTGTGCGGGATGCCATCTTCTGACCAAACGACCGACTCGTACATAAATGGATATGAAGAAAAAAATTTTGACAAACCCGACTCTATCAAGAACCAACATCCTCCCGCACCATCTCCGCCGCCTTCTCCGCCAGCATCACCGCTGCCGCGTGGGTGTTGCCGGACACCAGCGTGGGCATGACGGAGCAGTCGACCACGCGCAGGCCGGTAACCCCGTTGACGCGCAGGCGGGGGTCCACCACGGCCAGTGCGTCGGCTCCCATGCGGCAGGTGCCTACCGGGTGGAAGATGGTGGCCCCATGGTTGCGGCAGAACTCCAGCAGATCGGCATCGCTGTTCAGCTCGGGGCCGGGCTTGACCTCTCGCTTCACAAACGGGCGCATGGCTGGGTTGGAGGCAATGGCGCGGGCGCATCGGATGGCGGCCACGGCGGTGCGCTGGTCGAGTTCGGCATCCAGGTAGTTGGGCGTGATCTCGGGTGCTTCAAACGGGTCGGCACTGCGGATGCGAATGTGCCCACGTGAATGCGGCCGCAGTTGGCAGACCGACAGGGTAAAGCCAGAGTACGGGTGCACCTTGCCCCCCGCCATGTCGGCCGACAAGGTGGACACGTGGAACTGGATGTCGGGTCTGTCAGACTCATCGGGCAGCGCCCGCATGAAACAGCCGCCCTGGTTGATGCCCACGGCCAGCGGCCCACTGCGCTTGAACAGCCATTGCAACGCAATGCCTACCTTGCCCGACCACGAGTTGAGCTGGTCATTGGTGGTGATGGGCTGGCTGCACTCAAAGCCCAGGCGAATCTGCAAATGGTCTTGCAGGTTCTCACCCACACCGGGCGCGTCTTTAACCACCGCAATGCCATGGCGCTCCAGCAGCTCACGTGGGCCAATGCCTGAGAGTTGCAGCAACTGCGGCGACTGCACCGCGCCTGCGGCCAGCAGCACCTCGGCCTTGCAGCGGGCGGTTTTGCTGATGCCTTGCTGGCGGTAAGACACGCCGACGGCGCGCTGCTGGTCAAACACGATGCTGGTCGCCTGGGCCTGGGTTTCAAGCACCAAGTTGGCACGGCCACGCGCCGGTTTCAAAAAGGCGGTGGCGGTGCTGCAGCGCCAGCCGTTCTGCGTGGTGAGCTGGTAGTAGCCTGCCCCCAACTGCCGCGCACCGTTGAAGTCGTCATTACGTGGCACACCATGTTCTGCGGCGGCGTTGATGAAAGCCTCGATCAGCGGGTGCTTCGCTCCGATGTCAGACACGCGCAGTGGCCCGCTGCCACCATGGTGTTCGGATGCGCCGCGCTGGTTGCCCTCGGACTTGATGAAGTACGGCAGCACGTCGGCATAACTCCAGCCGGTGTTGCCCAGTTCGGCCCAGTGCTCATAGTCCTGGTGCTGGCCACGGATGTAGATCAGGCCGTTGATGGCGCTGGAGCCGCCCAGCGTTTTGCCGCGTGGCCAGTAGATACGCCGCCCATTCATGTTCGGGTCGGGCGCGGTCTCAAAACGCCAGTTGTAGGTGTTGCTCCACATGGTTTTGCCGTAACCAATGGGCAGATGCAGCCACAGCGAACGGTCTGGCGGCCCGGCCTCCAGCAGCAGCACACGTTTACTCGGGTCTTCGCTCAGGCGGCTGGCCAGCACACAACCGCTGGAGCCCGCGCCGACGATGATGTAGTCAAATTCAGGAATAATTGCTATATGTTTGGTAGCTACTTGCGCTTGATTCATATGCGCCACAGGCCCAAAAGGCTTGTAACTTCGTAATAACTCATCGGTGTTCGCGGCTGCCACCGCTCCTACAAATCGAGTGACTGTGGGCGCCAGGGGCTGATCACCTCACACGTAATCCCGGTACTTCTCCAGAAAGCGCACGGGCTTGGAGAGCGCGTCGCGCCTGAACGGGTCGCCCAGCTCCTGGGTCACCAGGATCTCAATCACCGTGGTTTTGCCCTGGTTCATTTGTGCGTCAATGGCTAGTTTGAGCGCTGGACCCACGTCTTCCAGCCGGTCCACCACCACGCCTTCGGCCCCCATGGCGATGGCGATATCGGCAAAGCTGGGGTTGTCAAGTTCACCAGCCACAAAACGTCGGTTGTAGAAGTCCACCTGGTTCTTTTTCTCGGCCCCCCACTGGCGGTTGTGGAACACCACCGCGGTGACCGGAATGTCGTGGCGCACAGCGGTCAAGATTTCAACCATGCTCATGCCCCAAGCACCGTCACCCGCGTAGGCGATGGCTGGGCGGTCTGGTGCGGCGCGTTTGGCTCCGATGATGGTCGGCAGCGCGTAGCCGCAGTTGCCAAAACTCATGGGGGCGAAGAAGCTGCGCGGCTCCTCAAAACGCAGGTAGCTGTTGGCCACCGAGTTGATGTTGCCAATGTCGGTGGACACCATGACACGTGGCGGCATGGCTTTTTCCAGCTCGCGCAGCACCTGGCGCGGGTGTAACCACTGGCCGCCGTTGAAGGTGGGCGCTTTGGCGGCTTCGGCAATCATGTCCAGGCTGAACGGGTCCCGCTCGTGCGTCCAGCCGTCCAGTTCTTGCTCCCAGGCGGCTTTTTCTGCTGCAATTGTGATAGCACGTTGCGCACGTGTACTGTCGGCTACAAGCGTTTTTTGCTCTAAACACCCAAGCAGCGCCTGCGCCGTGGCCTTGGCATCACCATGGATACCGACGGTGATTTTTTTGACCAGCCCCAGGTTGGTGTGGTCGGCTTCCACCTGGATGATCTTGGCCTCTTTAGGCCAGTAGTCCAGCCCATGTTGCGGCAAAGTGCCAAACGGCCCCATGCGTGAGCCCAGGGCCAGCACCACGTCGGCCTGGGCAATCAGCTTCATCGCTGCCTTGGAACCCTGATAGCCCAGCGGCCCGGCCCACAGCGGGTGGCTGGCCGGGAACGCATCGTTGCGCAAATAGCCGGTGGCCACCGGTGCGCCCAGGCGCTCGGCCAGGGCTTTCAAAGCCTCCACAGCGTCGCCCAGCACCACCCCACCACCGGCCAGGATGACGGGGAATTTGGCATTGGCCAGCAGTTCAGCGGCGGCGTTCAAACTGTGCTCGCCACCGGCACCGCGCTCCACGCGCTGGGGGAGTGGAATCTCGGCCTCGATCTCGCCATAGAAGTAGTCACGCGGAATGTTGAGCTGCGTGGGCCCCAGGTCGCTCAAGGCGCGGTCAAAACAGCGTCCGGTGTATTCGGCGATCCGCTTGGGGTTGTTCACATGGCCCTGGTACTTGGTGAACTCCTGAAACATCGGCAACTGGTTGGCCTCTTGGAAACCACCCAGCCCCATGCCCATGGTGCCGGTCTCAGGCGTGACGATCACCACTGGGCTGTGCGCCCAGTAGGCGGCGGCAATGGCGGTGACGCAGTTGCTGATGCCGGGGCCGTTCTGCCCGATCACCACGCCGTGGCGGCCACTGACGCGTGCATAACCATCGGCCATGTGGGCCGCGCCCTGCTCATGCACCACCGACACCAGGTTGATGCCCGCCGGTTTAAAGATGTCCATGGCATCCATGAAGGCCGAGCCCATGATGCCAAAGATGTCGGTCACGTCATTGGCCACCAGGGTCTCGACAAAGGCCTCCGATGGGGTCATTTTTTGCCGCCCGGTGGCGACGCTACGAACCGGGTGGGAGGGGGTGTGGGATGCGCTCATGAGGAGGTCTCCGGGTGGTCAACGATGAAGCATTGATTCTCCAGAGTTTTGAATTTTGCTTATGTGATTTGCAACTATCGTTCCTCGGAATTCGTCGTTCCCATTAGAGCTTGGCGTGCCTAGCATGGATCCTTTTTACCCCATCAGGAAACTTTAATGACAACCAAACGCACCCTGTTTCGCTGGCTTGCAGCCGCCGGTTTGATGGCTGCAGCCACCAGTTTTGCCCAGACCAAAGAAGTCACCTTTGCCTACCAGGACATGCTGGTGCCACTGCGCACCATCATCGAGTCGGGTGAGCTGGAAAAAACCACCGGCTACAAGATCAACTGGCGCCAGTTCGGCGGCGGCGGTGACGTGGTGCGCGCCATGGCCTCGGGCGATGTGCAGATTGGTGAGGCGGGTTCCAGCCCGATTGCCGCAGCGGCCAGCCAGGGGCAAGACATCAAGCTGTTCTGGATTCTGGACGACATTGCCGACGCTGAAGCGCTGGTGGTGCGTAATGGCGCTGGCATCAGCGGCTGGAAAGACCTCAAGGGCAAGAAAGTGGCGACCCCGTTTGTCTCTACCTCACACTACCAGTTGCTGGTGGGCCTGAAGCTTGAAGGCGTGGATGCCAAAGAGGTCAACGTGGTGAACCTGCGTCCACCAGAAATTGCCGCCGCCTGGGAACGTGGTGACATTGATGCGGCCTTCATCTGGGACCCGGTGCTGTCCAAAATCAAGAGCAACGGCAAAGCCATTGCCACCTCCGGCAGCATTGGCAAAAAAGGTTACCCCACGTTTGACGGTTTGGTGATCAACGCCAAATGGGCTGCGGCCAACGAAGGCTTTGTGACCGCACTGGTCAAGGCCCTGGCCAAGGCAGATGACAACTACCGCAAGAACGCCGCCAAATGGACGGCAGACTCTGCCCCCATCAAGGCCATTGCCAAGTGGAGCAAGGCCGACCCCAAAGACGTGCCCGCCGCCATTGCGCTGTACGGTTTCCCTACCTTGCAGGAACAAAACTCGGCCCAGTGGCTGGGCGGTGGTGCCGCACAGGCGCTGGCCAAAACCGCCGTCTTCCTGAAGGAGCAGGGCCGCATACAGGAAGTCAAGCCTGATTACTCTGCTTTTGTGACCACGCAGTACGTGCGCCAGGCGCTGGGCAAGTAAGGTCAATATGTCGGGGCTGGACATTCGCCACCTGACGGTTCGCTACGCCATCAAAGGGGGTCAACGCTGCGCACTGTCCGATGTCAATTTGCACATGCAGGGCGACGACTTTGTGGTGGCGCTGGGTGCGTCGGGCTGCGGCAAGACCACCTTGCTCAACTGCATTGCGGGCTTTTTGCCCGCCTCTGACGGTGCGGTGTTGCTGGACGGTGTGCCGGTGCATGCCCCAGGGCCAGAGCGTGGCGTGGTGTTTCAAAAACACGCACTGATGCCCTGGCTGAATGTGCGCGACAACGTGGCCCTGCCGTTGCTCCTGCGGGGTGTGCCCACGGCCCAACGCCACCAACTGGCACAAGACAAGCTGGCCCTGCTGGGCTTGGAGGGTGTGGGTGACCGCGCGATCTGGGAGCTGTCTGGCGGCATGCAGCAGCGCGTGGGTATTGCGCGGGCGCTGGCCAGCGATCCAGCGGTGCTGTTGATGGACGAGCCGCTGGGTGCACTGGACGCCTTCACCCGTGAGCAGGTGCAAGAAACCCTGCTGCACACCTGGGCACGAACCCGCAAGATGGTGTTTTTCATCACCCACTCGGTGGAAGAGGCTCTGTTCTTGGCAACCCGGTTGGTGGTGATGAGCCCCAGCCCAGGCCGCATTGTGCGGGTGTTTGAAGACTTGCCGTTTTCAAAATTATTCCTTGCCGAAGGCGATGCGCGCAAGGTCAAATCACTGCCGCAATTCATTGCGCTGCGCGAAGAAGTGCTCAGCCTGATTCACCAACGTGAGGCCCTCTATGCCTGAAAGTCTGGCCCTGGAAGCCCCCAGTGTGACCGAAACGCCCACCCCGTCCCACACTCCGTCTCACGGCAAAACCAGTGCCTTTCATGAGCTGGGTGAAGGCTCCAGCGTTACCATCAGCGTGGTCACCATCTTGGTGCTGTTTGCGCTGTGGTGGATCGTCACCGAGGCTGGCTGGGTCAAGCCTTTGTTTTTGCCATCGCCGCAATCGGTGTGGCAACAGTTTGTGCTGTACGCCAGCGGTCAGGCCAATGACCAGCCGCTGTGGCAGCATTTGTCGGCCAGCTTGCTGCGGGTATTGAGCGCTTTTGTGCTGGCTTGCCTGACCGCCATTCCGCTGGGCATTGCCATGGGCTGCTCACGCGTGGTGCGTGGCGTTTTTGATCCACCGCTGGAGTTCTACCGCCCCTTGCCACCACTGGCCTATTTGCCTTTGATCATCATCTGGTTTGGCATCAACGAGCTACCCAAGGTGCTGCTGATTTACCTGAGCTGCTTTGCCCCGCTGGCACTGGCCGCACGCTCGGGCATGAAGACCGCCACGCAAGAGCAGATTCACGCCGCCGCCTCCATGGGGGCCAGCCGCTGGCAGGTGATTCGCCATGTGATCCTGCCGGCGGCCTTGCCTGAAATACTGGTAGGCATGCGCATCGCCATTGGTTTTGGCTGGACCACCTTGGTGGCCGCAGAGATGGTGGCCGCCTCACTGGGCCTGGGGCAACTGGTGCTGAATGCCTCCAACTTTTTGCGCACCGACATTGTGGTGATGGGCATCATCGTCATCGGCTTGCTGGCCTATGGCTTTGACTTGCTGATGCGCTGGACGGCGCAACGGCTGGTGCCTTGGAAGGGGCGGGGTTGACACTATGGCGGAACTGCTGCAAAGCCGTTTTAACCCTGAAGGTATGCAACAGAAAAGCCCGTCTGGGGTGGTCACCGCTCACTCAAACTTTTCCGAAATTGCTTATTCGATTTCATTCGTTCCGTTTCTTTTTGATGCTGCTTAAGCTTGGGTTTCGTTGTCATGCAGCCCTGAACACCGTGGGTGTCAGAGGTCACATGATGGCTTTTATTCATTCAATTTTTGGAGTTACTTTTTTATGCGCATTCCTACGCTGCTTTCCGCCCTGCTGGCCTCACTGATCACACTGACCAGCGTGTCCGCCCAGGCCGACCAACTGGCCGACATCAAGAAAAAAGGCGAGATCATTTTTGGCGTACTCGGCATTGACGAGCCCAACAGTTTTGTCGATCCCAAAACCCGTGAATTTGTGGGTTACGAGATTGACCTGGCCACCGCAGTCGCTAAAAACCTGGGGGTCAAGCCCGTCTTCAAACAGCTGGCGGTGGCTGCGCGTATTCCAGAACTTCAGCAAGGCCATGTGGATGTATTGGCCGCATCCCTTACCCACAACAAGGAACGCGAATCCCAAGTGGACTTTGCCCTGACGCATTTTGTGACCGGCTCTAAAGTGCTGGTCAAGAAAAGCAGTGGCATCCATAACGTGAGTGAACTGGCAGGCAAGAAGGCACTGACCGTCAAGGGCGGCACCCAAGGCCCGAACTTGCTGAAGGTGGTTCCCACGGCCGAGATCGTGACCTTTGAGTCCACCCAACAAGCCTTCCAGGCCTTGCAACAAGGCAAAGGCACGGCCTACATCAATGACGAAGTCAGCCTTCTGGCCGACTTTGCCAAGCTGGGTGACAAAAGCAAAGACTATGTGATCCTGCCGCAAAACCTGAATGTAGAACCCCTGGCTCTTGGTATCAAGAAGGGCGAGGCTGGCGTGAAAACCGCCGTGGATGACTCCTTGCGTGGCCTGGAAAAATCTGGCGAGGCCAACAAGATTTTCCTGAAGTGGTACGGCCCAGAGTCCAGGCTCAAGCTGTTCCCCAAGCGTGACTTCAAGATCGAATCCGACAAGATCGAAGGCTGATTTTTCCGCACAGCCCATTCGTCAGGCCAGCGTCTTCGCGCGGTCATGGCTGATGGGCTTTTGTCTTGCCGAATCCCGCTATGCATTCGTTTGAACTTTCCCTGCTCATCTCCGGCCACTACCACGACATCCTGGTGGCGGGTCTGCAACTGTCCTTGTTGTTGACGGCGGTGACGCTGCTGCTGGCTGTGCCTCTGGCTGTGCTGGTGGCGCTGATGCGTTTGTCTGGCCTACGGGTGCTCAGCGCCGCAGCCTGGTGCTTTGTGGAAGCCATCCGCAATGTGCCGCTGCTGGCCCACATGTTGTTCTGGTATTTTGGTGCACCCGAGCTGTTGCCCGAGCCGGTGCGTGATTGGCTTTACGCCCACAATTTTGAAGCCATTGCAGCGGTAACGGCGCTCACGTTCTACACCGCAGCCTACATGTCGGAAGACGTGCGCAGTGGCATCCGCGCCATTCCCCATGTCCAGTTTGAAGCCGGGCGTGCGCTGGGCGTTGGTTTTCTGTCCACCATGCGGTTGGTGGTATTGCCACAGGCACTGCGAGTAACGGTGCCGCCGCTGATCTCACAAACGCTCAACCTCTGGAAGAACACCAGCATTGCCACCGTGATCGGCACCGCCGAGCTGATGTACCAAGCCAGCAAGGTCGAGACCGAAACCTTTCGCAGTGTCGAAGCCTTTGTGTTTGCCACCGCCAGCTACCTCACGGTGTCACTGCTGATCACCGGGCTGGCTATTTTTTACCAACACCGTTACCCGGCGCGGGCAGTGTGATGAACACGTTACAGACACAGGACTGCGTGCATGACTTTTCTTGAAGCAATTGACAACTACTGGCTTTACTTTTTGGTAGGCCGTTACCCTGAGGGCCCCTTGGGTGGGCTGGCGTTGACCCTGTTGCTGGCCTCATCAGGCTTGCTGTTGGCCCTGCCTTTGGGTCTGGTTCTGGGCCTGGGGCGGGTGAGCCCGTTGGCCTGGCTGCGCTGGCCTGTGACCGCGCTGGTGTACGTGGTGCGTGGCACACCGCTGTTGATGGTGGTGTTCTGGGCTTATTTCTTTTTGCCCAGTGTCACCGGTGTTAAGACCGACCAGTTCGCCACCATGTTGATCGCCCTGGTGGTGTTTGATGCGGCCTACCTGGCCGAGATTGTGCGCTCGGGCATTCAAAGCTTGCCCAAGGGGCAGTTTGAGGCGGCCCGTTCACTGGGCTTGAGCTACATCCGAGCCATGCGTCTGGTGGTGTTGCCGCAGGCACTGCGGCACATGCTGCCTTCACTGGTGAACCAGTTTGTGTCCACCATCAAAGAGACTTCGCTGGGTTACATCATTGGCCTGGCCGAGGTGTCGTTTGTTGCCACGCAAATCAACATCCAGGTCTTTACCCTGCCCACCCAGATTTACCTCACGCTGGGCCTGACCTACTTTCTTCTCTGTTTTGGTTTGTCGCGCCTGGCCTACGCGCTGGAGCGCCACCTGTCACGGCGCGACCCCTTTCCTTTTGTGACCGAGGTTCCCGCATGATCAAGTTTGAAAACGTCAACAAATGGTTTGGCAACTACCAGGCGCTGGTAGATGTGAACGAGTCTGTCGACAAGGGGGATGTGGTAGTGGTGTGCGGGCCGTCGGGCTCGGGCAAGTCCACCATGATTCGCACCCTCAACCGGCTGGAGCCGATTCACAGTGGGCGCATTGCCATTGATGGACAAGACATCCACGCACACGGCCTGGATGTGAACACCTTTCGCTCACGCATTGGTTTTGTCTTTCAGCAGTTCAACCTGTTCCCGCATTTGACCGCGTTGGACAACTGCACGCTGGCCCCGATCCACCTGCGGGGTCTGTCCAAAGCCCATGCACGTGAACAGGCCTTGTCCCTGCTGGATCGGGTTGGCCTGGCGCACAAAGCCAACGCCCACCCCACCGAACTCTCAGGCGGCCAGCAGCAACGGGTGGCCATTGCGCGGGCGCTGGCCATGGAGCCACCGCTGATGCTGTTTGACGAACCCACCAGCGCACTTGACCCAGAAATGGTGGGCGAGGTGCTGACGGTGATGAAGGCACTGGCACGCGACGGCATGACCATGGTGGTGGTCACCCACGAGATGGGCTTTGCCCGTGACGTGGCCGACCGGGTGCTGTTCATGGATGCGGGCAAGGTGCTGGAACGTGGTGAGCCGCATGAGTTTTTCAACGCACCGCAGCATCCTCGCGCACAACAATTTTTATCAGATATCCGTTCGCCGTTTGCAACGGTGTGATTTTTTCAAGGAGAACGCCAACATGCCCACAACCACTTTGCCCACCACTGCCAATGTGGCAGCCAATACCCCAATCCCAGGCTTACCCATTCTGGATTTGCGAGACTTCACTTCAGGAACACCTGCACAACGCGCGGCCTTTGTTGACCAATTACGCGACACCGCTTTCACCTTGGGTTTTCTCTACCTGAAAGGTTACGGCGCCAGTCAAACCCAAATTGACGCGGTGTTGCAGGCCTCGCGTGATTTTTTTGCCTTGCCCCCCGAACAAAAGCAGGCTATTCACATGGCCAACTCGCCGCACTTTCGTGGCTACACCGCCGCTGGCGACGAATTCACCCGCGGTGAGCGCGACTGGCGTGAACAACTCGACGTGGGTGCCGAGCGTGAACCGATCCAACAAAACCCAACCAGTCCGGCCTGGACCCGGCTTCAAGGCCCCAACCAATGGCCAGATGCCCTGCCCCACATCACACCGGCCTTGCTGGACTGGCAAAACACCTTGACCCAGGCCGGTCAGCACCTGTTGCGCGCCCTGGCTCTGGCATTGGGTCAGCCAGAGAACACTTTTGAGAGCGCTTTTTCTGGCACTCCGGTGCAACACTTGAAGGTGATCCACTACCCTGGCCGCGCTGAAGGTGAGTCGCGCCAAGGCTGTGGTCCGCACAAAGACTCGGGGTGCCTGACTTTGTTGCTGCAAGACACACAAGCCGGTTTACAGGTGCTGGAACGCGACGGCAGTGATACGCCAGAGGGCTCGGGCCGCTGGATTGATGGGCCACCCATTCCCGGCACCTTGGTCATCAACATTGGTGAGGTGCTGGAGATTCTGTCGAATGGTTTTTTGCGAGCCAACATCCACCAGGTGATCAGCCCACCACAAAACGTGGATCGGCTGTCCGTCGCCTTTTTCCTGAGCCCCCGGCTGGATGCCGAGTTACCCGAGCTGGTGCTACCACCCGAGTTGGCCGCCAAAGCACGTGGCGTGGATCGTGACCCCAACAACCCGCTGATCGCTCACACCGGGCGCAACCTGCTCAAAGGCCGACTGCGTTCGCACCCGGAGGTGGCTCAACGCTTTTATGCCGATGTGCTGGAGGCACATGGCATCAAAGCAGGAGCACGTGGCCAGGCGTATGCCTGAGCATCAACGGATTTCTCGCACCTTGATGTCCACCAGACCGGTCTATCTTGATGACAACCCCGATGCAAACATTGCAATGAGTCTTACGGATAGTTCTCCCAATTGGCGAACCCATTTAAAACGCTTGCCCTGCCTGGAGGTCGGTCAATTTGTCGCTTTATTCGGTGTGCTGGCCTATTTGGCCATTCATGGTGCGCAAGGTATGGGGTATCAATGGCGCTGGAACAAGGTCCCGCGCTATTTGGTTCGGGTCATTGATGGCGAGCTGGTCTGGGGGCCATTGCTGAGAGGTCTGTGGGTGACACTGGAGGTCGCAAGTATGGCTGGCGTACTGGCACTGGCCGTGGGGTTATTGGTGGCCTTGATGCGTTATTCGCGCTCTGTCATGGGTCCTGCATTGGCATGGTTATATGTGGAGCTGATTCGAAATACGCCCATTCTGGTGCAGATACTGATTTTCTATTTCATCATCGCAGCCGTGTTTGGCATTCCACGCCTTTGGGCCGGAGTGTTGTGCCTAGCCTGCTATGAAGGCGCATTTGTCGCAGAAATCATCCGTGGAGCAGTGGGAGCCGTGCGCAAAGGGCAATGGGAGGCCGCACAAAGCCTGGGACTGCCCGGCATTCGCATCTGGACTGACATCGTGATTCCACAGGCTATCCCCTTGATGCTGCCGCCCCTGGGCGGGACATTGGTCAATCTGGTGAAGCATTCGGCCATCGTCAGTGTGATTGCCGTCTATGACCTGACCACCCAGGCTCGCACCGTGGTCTCGGACACCTTTCTTGCATTTGAAATATGGCTGACCACCGCTGCGCTGTACTTGGCCATCACCATCCCACTTTCACTGATCGTGACAGCGCTGGAACGTCGCTACCGTGCCCGACACTGATCACCGCCTCAGTAAGCCAAAATCTGACCCAGAAATTCGCGGGTTCTTTGGGTTTTCGGATTGGTAAAAAACTCTTCCGGTGGCGACTTTTCCACGATGCTGCCATCATCCATGAACACAATCGAATCGGCAACTTTTTTGGCGAAACCAAGTTCATGGGTGACACAGATCATGGTCATACCACTTTGAGCCAATTCGATGATCACATCAAGCACCTCCTTGATCATTTCCGGGTCCAATGCCGATGTGGGCTCATCAAACAACATCACCTTGGGCTCCAGGCACAGAGAGCGGGCAATGGCCACCCTCTGCTGCTGACCACCGGAAAGCTGCGACGGATACTTGTGCGCCTGCTCTGGAATGTGCACCCGCTTCAGGTAGGACATGGCTTTTTCTTCAGCCAGCGCACGTTTGACACCCCGCACACGAATCTGCGGTAATGCACAATTTTCCAATATGGTCAGATGCGGGAACAAGTTGAAACTCTGGAAAACCATGCCCACTTCACGCCGGATGGCGGCAATGTTGCGGGTATTTTCGCTGAGTTCCACACCATCGACAGTTACGCTCCCGGAATCATGTTTTTCCAGCCGGTTGATGCAGCGAATCAGGGTTGATTTGCCCGAACCCGATGGGCCGCAAACCACCACGCGCTCACCCGTCCTGACCTGCAAATCAACTTCCTTCAAAACCTGGTGAGCTCCAAACCACTTGCTCACACCCGACAGCTGGACAATGGCGGGGGTCTGTGATGACCGGTCACTCATGCTTTTTGACCCCGTTTGCCGTGCCGCTCCAAAAAGGCAAACAGCTGCGACAAGCAAAAGCACAGAACAAAATAAATAACAGCAGTGAGCACAAAAACCTCGAACACTTTCTGGGTACTGACCTGAACGTCTTGTGCCATAAAAGCCAATTCCTGAATGGACACCAGTGACACCAAGGATGAGTCCTTGATGAGCTGGATGAACTGGCCCGCGAGCGGCGGCAGCACGTTGTGTAATGCCTGTGGAATAACAACATAGCGCAGGTTGTCCCAGCGAGAAAAGCCCAGACTCTCACCGGCCTCGATCTGCGACTTTGGTATCGACTGCAGCCCGGCTCGAAAAATTTCGGTGACGTAGGCCCCTGAAAAAACCGACAGGCAAAATAGTCCAAGGAAAAAATTATCAAAAGCCTGGGCTGGTGCAAACAGCACCGAAATTACCGTTTGTACCTGTGTTGGCAATGTCGCGATACTGTCACCAAAATGCAGGAATGGCATCACTTGACTGGCAATGAAATAGACAAAAACAAATACAAAAACCACGGGGGGAATGTTGCGTATCAATAAAACATAGGCAGTGGCAATCATACGCAAGAACAAGTTGTTGCTGGTGCGCGCCAGCGCCATGCAAAGCCCCACTCCGCTGGCGACCAGAATCCCCCACAAGGCCAGGCGCAAAGTGGTCAGCAAGCCTTCCACAATCAAGTTAGGAACCCAGCTTGCGCTTTCAACATCAAAGCGCAACACATAGGGCCAAACCTGGCTCCAGTCCCAGTGGTATTGCAGTACCGCTTGGGTACGCCAAGCCACATAGGTCAGAACACCAATGAGCAAAACCAGCAGTGACGTATCGATCCAACCCCAGATCCAGCGACGGTCCATCCGGGGTGGGCTTGAGTGCAGCTGCAAATTCACAACACTAGCCAATCCATCGATCAGGGAACCAAGGTTGCCCAATCCTGCGTCTTGAACCAGTAGCTATGGCGCTGGGCAAGCCATGTCTTGTTTTGGCTGATCCAGTTGTTGAAATAACTGACGGCGGCAGAACTCCCTTTTTTCAGACCAAAGCCTTCGGACGATGTGGTGATGTAGTCGCCTATGGGGTTAAACAGCTTGTCCGGATTTTTCAGGATGGTGTAGGCTGGCTTGGGTTCGCTGGAAATGACGGCATGGGCATTGCCATTGATGACCTCTTGAAATGCAATGGCATCATCATCAAACTGCCGCAATGATGCCTTGGGGAATTTTTCTTCAATGGTCTTGCAACCGGCAACCCCACGGCGGCATGCAAACGTGACACTGGTGCTGTTGTAGTCTTCTGGCCACTTCAGCTTGGCCGCCAATTGTTTGGAAGCAGCAATGCCCTGGCCTGATGTGGAGTAGGGTGCTGTGAAATCAATTTGTTCCTGGCGCACTGGGGTGATGGACAGGCCACCAATGATGACATCATATTTCCCGGCAATCAACGACGGAATGATGGCATCCCAGGCGGTCGGAATGAGCTCCACGCTCACACCCAAATCCTTGGCAACCTTGGTGGCGACATCAATCTCAAAACCCACCCATTGACCTTGCTTGTCACGCATGGCCCATGGCACAAAGCTGCCAAACCCGACTTGGAGTTTTCCGCGTTTCTTGATCGTATCGATCTGGTTGTCCTGTTGCGCACTAGCCTGTGGTGCACAGAGCAAGGCACCCAGTACCAGCGGAAGGCACAAAAGCAAATTTTTGAAGCGTTTCATTCATGTCCTTTAGAAAACTGATATTTCAATTTTGGAATCAGACAAGTGTTTGTCCAAGTGATATTTGGTAGCAACCTTATGCAAATATTGAGCTTGCTTTGATGTGCTGGACTGGCGACGATTCCGAGCATGACTATTGCACCCATCACACGCTTACCTCCGGCATTACTCTCCGCCACACATGGTGCTGGCGACGGTACAGAGCCAGCTTGGGCCGCAGGCATCGATAACCTTCTCACCCATTGCGCTGGTAGCTCGGCAAATCAGAACTTGCTCGTTGTGGTGGAGCCCGATGAGACTTTTTACAAAGGTCAATTGGGGCAAAAGCTCGCGCATGATGCCAGGCAACGCGGATTGAATGTTCAGGTGGTTGCTGCGCCGCTGGTGACTGGACCGGAAAAATTTCCACTGGACTTGCTCGAACTGATTGCCCAGGCAGACCACACGGTGTTCTTCAGCCGACTGGGTACGATGGGACGATTTCTGAAATTTCCAGGTGTTGGCACAAAGATCGTGTGTTACACACTCGATCCAACCAGCCTCGCATCCTCCTTTGCAACCTTGCCATATGCTTTTCTCCAAGCTGTGCATGATGCATTGGTACGGAAAATTTCCGCTTCCAGTAGCTACAGGATCACTTGTGCAAATGGAACAAATCTGCATGCAGAACTGCGCAAAGGCATAACACCCGACTTGCCCGTACTTACGCCGTTCACAGTCAGAAACTTTCCGTTGATGGTAGTGCCACCTATCTCGGCGCAGACCTTGAACGGCACCCTGGCGTTGTCACTGGCGCTACTCTCCACGGCCACCCACAATTACCCGGACCCGATCTTGCCACTGAATGGCCCTCTTTTGCTCAGCATTGAGCAAGGGCGTATTTCAGGGTTTGGAGGAGAAACAGCTCAGGCTTTCCGTGCGCAACAACACTTCGACCGGGTTGCCCAAGATGTCAACGGTGACCCGCGCTGCGTCAATTCCTGGCACACAGGTTTTAACCCTGGCACCTGGTTTGCAGGCCAGGCGAAGGATGACCTATTGCGCTGGGGCAATGTGGTCTTTGGTAGCCCGCGGTACACCCACTTTCACATGGTCGGCTCAGACCCAGGGGATATCTGCGGCTCGCTCTTTGATGCCACAATTTCATTTGACCGTGAAGTACTGTGGCGCGATGGACAGCTGGTGTTTTTGCACACAGAGGAAGGCCAGGCGCTGGCAACTGAACATGGTGTCTCGCTTGAATCAATCGAAGCCTCGCCTTCGATTGGCATCTGATCGGTATTCTGGATGGGTCTCGACACATTGTGGTACACCCGCTGCCCGGCACCAACGGCCGCATCGATTGCCATCTGGCAAGGTTGGCTGGAACAGGAGTTTGCCCGGGATCAGATTAAAGTGCGTTCACTCGCAGCGTCAGCGGACAAGCAGGTTCAGCTTTCTCACTACCGACACAGTCAGCCCAACTCATTTCGTTTTGGCGGCTACGTCCCACCGCTGATCTCGCGAGCGCGTGGCGCTGACCTGAAAGTGATTGGGCTCAGTTGGCACGACCGGGTTCATGGTTTTTTTGCGCTCCCCGACTCAGGCATCACCAACTCTGCGGACCTCAAGGGCAAACGACTGGCTGTGCCCCGGCGCGTCAATGACGATGTGGATTGGTGGCGCGCCTCGGTGCTGGGTGGTATCAAGGCCTTGTTCAAATTGGGTTTATTAAGCGAGAACGACGTAGAACTTGTTGATGTCGTGATTGAGCGCGAATACATTGCAGATGCCCGTGCCGGTCAGGCGGCTGGCCAGTCATTGTGGGGAGCCGTCAGCCAATTTGCCGTGCAGCGTGAAGAAGTTGCTGCGCTGTATCGTGGCACAGTCGATGCCATTTATTCGGACGGTGCGCTCACCGCCATTCTCCGAGCGACCACAGGCGCACAACTGGTGGTGCCACTCGCTGGCAATGAAGATGCTCATTCTGGCTTTGGAACACCCTGCGTGCTTACCGTGTCATCCGGACTGCTCGATGAACGCCCTGATCTGGTCACACGCTGGATACAGCGTCTGCTGGAGGCGCGCAGTTGGGCCGTAGCGCATGAAGACCTGACACACCGCATGTTTTCCAGGGAAACCGGCTTGCCGGAAGATCTACTGCACTCTGCATATTCACCTAGGTTGGCGGCACAGGCCGATGTGTCACTTTCGCCGAACCGTGTTGCGCTACTGCGCAGCAAATACCAGCACCTGTTGGACATGGGGTTGCTGGAAACTGCTTTTGATTTCGACACATTCATTGACCCTGCGCCCCTGACCGCAGCGATTGACGCACTGAAGCCTTCTTTAGCCGGCGTTCTGTTGCGCTGATCCGTAGCGTCAGTGGTGTGGCTCGTCACGAATATTCAAAAAACCATCGTTAATTTCTTATGTGGAAATCATTTTTATTAAGTTGCAAATTTAATAATCATTTGTTTATTTTTTTATTAAATAACAAATTCATTATTTGATTTATAAATTTCAATATTAAATATTATTATCTATAACAATGTGAATATTCCTTAGTATTGGCCTGTGAACTTTTAATCACCCCTACTTTTGAAGGACATCATTGCCATGAGTACACCGGAAATCACTGCCAACAGGTCTTTGAAAAAAGGCCATTTATCTTTTTCTGATGTTGTTGCCCAAGCGGTCGGCACAATTGCGCCGTCCGGGTCACCGGCACTGGTGATTCCAGCCGTATTTGCCACCGCAGGTAACGGCACTTGGCTGGCTTACCTGTTTGCGACTTTTGCACTTTTGATACTGTCGTTGAACATCAACGTCTTTTCAAGTCGCTCCGCCTCGCCTGGCTCACTCTATACCTTTGCCGGGCAAGGCTTGGGGCCTTTCTGGGGTGCCGTTTCAGGCTGGTCACTGCTGATCGCCTATTTGTTTACTGGCGCAGCCGTTGTGGCAGGCTCGGTGTATTACTTTCTCGTGTTATTGCACCAAATTGCCGGTGACTTCTCTGACTTGGCCGCCTCGGTTGTGATTTCATTGCTGCTGCTTGTTGCGGCATGGTATATCGCCTGGAAAAGTATCCGACTATCTACCCGTGTGTCCCTCACGGTAGAGGGCATTACCATCGTTGCCATATTGGCAGTGGTTGCTGGTTACTTCCTGCACAGTGGCAATTGGGTTGATCAATCTCAAATTCAGCTGTCTGGTGTGACACTGGACAATGCACGCTTGGGTTTGGTGCTGGCTTTCTTTAGCTTTGTCGGCTTCGAGAGTGCCACCGTACTGGGGCATGAAGCCAAAGAGCCCCTGCGGGTGATTCCGCGTTCAGTGATTACCACGGTCTTGGGCATCGGCATCTTTTTTGTGCTCAGTTCGTATGCACTGGTTGCCGCGTTCCAGGGGCAAGTGCCCGACCTTGGCAAGACCGATGCACCTGTTTCTGCGCTTGCTGCCAGTGTGGGCCTTGGCTTTCTTGCACCCGTCGTCTCATTGGGAGTTGCAGCCAGCTTCTTCGCGTCCGCTTTGGCCAGTATTAATGCCGCAGCGCGGGTCATCTATGCGTTCTCTCATCATGGGATTCTTCACGTACGCGCAGGAGATTCACACCATACCAATGCCACACCCCATGTAGCCGTCAGTGCGGCTGCAGCCATTGTGCTGACACTGTCGTTGACTTTAACGTTACAGGGCATTGGATTGCTGGATGCCTTCGGTTACCTCGGCAGCGTCGCCACCTTCGGTTTCCTGGTGTCTTACGTTTTGGTGTCCGTGGGTGCACCGGTCTTCCTGAAACGCCGTGGCGAATTAAAACCCAGGCACATCGTGTTTTCGGTCAGTTCGGTGTTGCTGCTGGCGATTCCGCTCTTTGGCGTGCTTTACCCTGTGCCACCGTATCCACTGAACTTGCTGCCCTACGTGTTTGTAGGTCTGCTTGCTGCTGGACTGCTCTATTTCCTGTACATCCAACACAAATCACCAGACACGCTGAATTTGATCGAGGCTGATCTGGACAAGGCAGCGGCCTGACTGGGTCGCCAATTCATCACCGATATGCCCAAGTTTCAGGAGAACAATCCATGAGCCATGATCTTCAAGGCCTGCCGGTCACCGGGAGTGCTGCCTCTGTGACTGCGTTGAACGCAGCCATCCACGATTACTACGCCTGGAAAGGTGACCCGGTCGGCGTTTTGCAACAAGCCGCACAAGACGACCCCAGCTTCAACCTTGGCAATACCGCTGTAGCCTCCCTGCTGCTACTCAACGGCGCACGAGGGGATGCCCTGCCGGTGTCTTCTGCCATTGCGGCGGCTCAGGCGCAGATCGGTCATGGCACGCGGCGTGAGCAACTGCATCTTGATGCTGCCAAAGCATGGGCAGCGGGTGAAAGTATCCGCGCAGCCGAACTCTGGGAAGACATTCTGCTGGATCACCCCACCGATGCCCTGGCGTTGCGGTTTGCACACGACACCTACTTTTACCTGGGCCACTCCAACAGCATTCGTGACTCCGTCGCCCGTGTGTTGCCAGCCTGGGACACCGCCAATGCAAATTATGGTTTTGTGCTTGGCCAATATGCCTTTGGGCTGGAAGAGGCGGGCAATCTGGCTCAAGCAGAGGAAGTGGGACGGCGTGCGCTGGAAATCAACCCTGAAGACACCTGGGCGGTGCACGCTGTGGCTCATGTGCTGGAGATGTCCAGCCGCCAGGAAGAAGGCATTGTGTTCCTCAACGACACCAGTCCTCATTGGAAAAATGGCCGTTGGCTGGCGGTTCATAACTGGTGGCATCTGGCGGTTTACCTGATCGAGGTGGGACGTGCTGCCGAAGTCTTGCCGCGGTACGACGAATTTGTTCGCCCGAAGATCAAGGACGACTTCATCCTCGATCTGGTCGATGCCGCTGCCCTGCTTTGGCGGCTTGAATTGGCGGGGTTGTATGTGGGTGACCGGTGGCAAGAAATAGCAGCCCAGTGGCTGACCCACGCAGACGACCACGTGCTGGTCTTTAACGATCTGCACATTGCGCTGGCCAGTACCGGGGCTCGGGATGCGACTGGACAACAAGCCTTGCTGAAATCATTGAATCACTACATCACCGAAGGAAGTGGCGACAACCGGGAAATCAGCCAGGATGTGGGCAGGCAAATTGTTGCTGCCATTGTGGCCTTTGGCCAAAAGAACTTTCAACGGGTCATTGATCTGCTTTGGCCTATTCGCTACAAATGGATTCGCATCGGCGGCAGCCATGCCCAACGGGACTTGTTGAGTCAAACCCTGATCGCCGCGGCCTTGGGGGCGGGAAACAACAAGCTGGCAAAGGCTTTATTGGCCGAGCGCTCAGCATGGCGACCCACCCAACGGTCAAAACAGCTGTTCAGCAAAGTGCTGTCATCTCGATCTGCGAATTGAATTGTCCAGGTTACCCCTCCCCCCCATTAGAAATAGATTCCCGCCATGTCAAATCTTACTGACCTCACCACCCCCTACACCCACTTTGTGGTTCAACCCTACACCCCGACCATTGGCGGGATTATTCGTGGGCTGAATCTCAGCCAGCCGCTCAATGAGGTCACCCAGGAAGAACTTCGCCAAGCTCTGGCCAGGTTTGAGATGATCTTTTTCCGTGACCAAACGCTCACGCCAGAGCAGCACATCGCGTTCACACGCATCTTTGGCGGAGTGGCCGAAGTCAAGGCGTTTTTCCCGCGTCTGCAGGCGCACCCGGAAATCGAGGTCATCGAGAGCACACCAGAAAAACCCTATGCCGCCAACAACTGGCACGCTGACATCACCTGGCGTGAACAGCCGCCTCTGGGTACCAGCCTGTATGCCCATGTGATTCCGCATTTGGGGGGTGACACGATCTGGAGCAGCCAGACCCGCGCCTATGACAGGCTATCCAGGGAACTTCAGGTTTACCTCGAAACGCTCACTGCGGTGCACACTTGGGAAATCAGTGGCTGGACGGAATACCTGCTGGCCAGGGATCACAGTGGCGAAGAGCTGCGTGCTGCGCGCACCAAATACCCGCCGGTGGAGCACCCCGTGGTGCGCGTGCATCCGATCACTGGAAAAAAGATCATTTACGTCAACCCCACCTTCACCAGCCACATCAAAGGCTTGCCACGCCCGCAAAGCGATGCGTTACTGGGGCAACTGTTTGACCTGACCAAAGTGCCTGAACTCCAGGTGCGCTTTCAGTGGCAGGAGGGCTCACTGGCGGTGTGGGACAACCGCTCGACCCAACATTACGCCGTGGGCGACTATTTTCCGCAGCACCGCAAGTTACATCGCATCACCATCACGGCTGAAAAGACGTTCTAGATCTTGGGGCGCTACACCAAATGTAGCTTATTGCACTTGAATGACATGGCTTTAAGTTCAATTTGAACATGACTTCTTGGCTTGGGTATGGGACAAATCACCCTCTCCTATACCAAGCCGTGCCTGCCAGCACATACGCCGCCATCACCGCCAACACACCCCGTCCCAAACACACCTTCTTTGTTTTTTTGTTGAAAACCAAATATGTACATGCGTATTGCTTCGTTGCAAATCAACCGCGATTGGCTACGCTCAAAACCCCCTGACTTTCTAACTAAATGCATGTCTCGCATCGCCCCACTTGAATTCAACACCGCCTCGGCACCGTACCTCTCCATTTTGCAGGGTATTGAAGCTGCCCATGGCACCGCCACCAACATGAAGCGCACGCTGGCGCATTCCCCGGTGTCTTTACATGCCTTGCTCCAGTGGTATCCATTGCGTGATGAGGTCAAGGCTTTTCTGGGTGAACGCGGTATCACCCTGTTTTGCCATGCCATCTCCACCGGTAACGCCTGTGTGTTGTGTTCCACCTACTTCCGCCGCGAGCTCATGGATGCGGGGGAAGACCCTGCCAAGCTGATCATTACCGAGCCGCTGGCAGCGGTGGTGGACTATGGCGCAGCACTGGCCGATGATCCCAATGGCGTGGACGATGTGCTGTGGGGGCGACTCAGGGCCGCATTTGATGACACCCAGTTGGTGGCACTCACCGCCTTCGGCACGTTGATGATCGCCACCAACGTGTTCAACAATGCGCTGCGTATTGACCTGGATGAGAGTCTTCAAGGCTACAGCGCCGGGGAGGCAGCCCATGGCTGAGTTCTCCGGCAAAGTGGCGTTTATCACCGGTGCTGCCCATGGTCAGGGCCGGGCTGTCGCCTTGGCACTGGCGGCAGAGGGGGCACGCATTGTGGCTTTTGACATTGCCCGCACGCTGGACTACCCAGGCTACGCCCTGGGCCAATCTGATGAGCTCGACAGCCTGGTGCAAGAGGTACACGAACTGGGCAGCGAGGCCCTGGCCTTTGTGGGTGACGTGCGGGTGGACGCAGACATCACCCGTGCGGTCCATGAGACAGTCGCCGCCTTTGGTCGTATCGACATTCTGTTCAACAACGCGGGCATTGCGGCTTACGGCCTGGCACACGAGCTGACCGAAGAGGCCTGGGATGCCGTGCTGGACATCAACCTCAAGGGGGCCTGGCTGGTGTCGCGCCGGGTCATCCCACACCTGATCGCGCAGCGCTCAGGTGTCATCATCAACAACTCATCGGTGGCGGGTCTGCGTGCTTTTGCCAAGCTGTCGCACTACACCGCCTCCAAATGGGGACTGACCGGGTTGACCAAGGCCTTGGCGCTGGAGCTGGCTCCACACGGCATTCGTGTCAACTCCATTCACCCTACGGGCGTGAACACCGGCATGAATGATGGTCTGGCCTTTCTGGAAGGTGCCACGCCCACTGAAATTGCCGAACGCTCGGCCGGCAACCTGTTGCCAGTGCCGTGGATAGAACCTGAAGATGTGAGCGCGGCGGTGCTGTATCTGGCCTCGGAACGTGGGCGCTACATCACCGGCACGCAATTTGTCATCGACGCGGGTTTGCTAACCCGCTAACGCACCCACCGTCATTTGTTTTGATTTCGTTGTCACACCTTGAAAGGAAAAAACCCGATGAGCTTCAAATTTGAAACCCTGGCCGTACATGGCGGTTACACCCCTGACCCCACAACCAAAGCCGTGGCGGTCCCGATTTACCAAACCAGTTCCTACGCGTTTGACAACACCCAGCATGGCGCGGACCTGTTTGACCTGAAGGTTCCCGATGGTCACATTTACACCCGCGTTCAAAACCCGACCCAAGATGTGCTGGAGCGCCGTGTCACCGAACTCGAAGGCGGCGTGGGTGCACTGGCGCTGGCCTCAGGCCAATCAGCCACCACTTTTTCGATACTGACACTGGCGGAAGCGGGCGACAACATCATTGCCGCCACCACCTTGTATGGCGGCACCTACACGCTGTTTGCCCATGTGTTGCCCAAGCTCGGCATTGGCGTGCAATTTGCCAACGCCAGCGAGCCTGAAACCTTTGAGCCACTGATCAACGCCAAGACCAAGGCCATTTATGCCGAATCCATCGGCAACCCGCTGGGCAACATCACCGACATTGCCAAGCTGGCCGAGATTGCCCACCGCCACGGCATTCCGCTGATCATTGACAACACCGTTCCCTCGCCCTACCTGCTGCGACCGTTTGAGCACGGGGCTGACATCGTGGTGCATTCACTCACCAAATACCTGGGAGGCCACGGCAACAGCATTGGCGGCATCATCGTGGATTCGGGCAAGTTTCCCTGGACAAAATACAAGGAACGCTTTCCGCAATTTTCAGAACCGGATGCCAGCTACCACGGTGTGGTGTTCAGCGAGGCACTGGAACAAGCGGCTTTTATTGGCCGTGCGCGGCTGGTGCCCCTGCGCAACATTGGCGCAGCCATTTCCCCCTTCAACGTGTTCCTGATCCTGCAGGGGATTGAAACGCTGGCATTGCGGCTGGATCGCATCACCGACAACGCCATCAAGGTGGCACGCCATCTGCAAGCCCACCCCAAAGTCACCTGGGTCAACTACGCAGGCTTGCCCGAGCACAAGGATCATGCCCTGGCACTGAAATACCTGGGCGGAAAACCTTCGGGCATTTTGACTTTTGGTATTCAGGGCGGATTGGAAGCCGGGGCACGTTTTCAGGATGCGCTGAAACTCTTCACCCGACTGGTCAACATTGGGGATGCCAAGTCGCTGGCTTGCCATCCGGCCACCACCACACACCGTCAACTCAGTGTGGAAGAACAGGCCAAAGCCGGTGTCGGCCCTGACACCGTGCGCCTGTCCATCGGCATTGAACACATTGACGACTTGCTGGCCGACCTGGATCAGGCACTGGCAGCGGCTTAAAACACACGCCAAAAAACTGACCCCGCATCATGCGGGGTCGTCAGGCAGGGTCTAAAAGCTATTAAATATATAGCTATCCACGCAATCAATCAAAGCTCTACAGCTCAAAATGCTCCTTAAATGCGACGTGACGAGAAAGTCAAGCCAGCAAACACCAAAGTCAGCCCCACCCACAGTAAATTGGGTGAGTACCATTTGATATCCAGCCAGTGGCGAATCTTTGCGCTGCACAGCGACATGGCCAGTTCGCAAATACCGTTGGACAGGCCCAAACACACCGTGGCTTGTGTCAGGCTCAGATAGTCGTAGGCCACCACCGTGCAAAACACCAACGCCCACCATGCCACAGCGGACAACACCAGCAGGCCACCCGCCAACCCCAATAACCGACACCATCCCGGTTTCATGCGGCCAGCACCTCGTCATCACACGCAGGTTCACTCGACCCGGTTAACGCACCAATGTGCAGCACCTCAAGCAACTGTTGACGTAGCGCAATGATGTGGGCATCGTCACGGCTGCGGGGATAAGGCCGGTCTACCTGTACTTCGGCCAGCACGCGTGCGGGCTGGTCTGACAACACCAGTACACGAGAGGCCAGCAGCAGCGCTTCTTCCACATCATGTGTCACCAACAGCGCCGTAAAGCCGGTGCTGCGCCACAGTGATTCCAATTCACCCTGCATTTTGAGACGGGTTAACGAATCGAGTTTGCCCAAAGGTTCGTCCAGCAGAAGCAATTGGGGGTTGTTGACCAAGGCACGTGCCAGCGCCACCCGTTGCGCCATGCCACCCGAGAGTTGATGCGGTAAAGCATTGGCGAAATTGTCCAAACCCACCAGGGCCAAGGCTTGGTCAATACGGTCCTGACTCTGCTCCAGTACACCACGCGCCTGTGGCCCCAGCGCGACGTTCTGGCGCACCGTGCGCCACGGGAACAAAGTAGGGTCTTGAAACATCAGGATGCGTGACGGGTCGGGCCCTGTCACCGACTTGCCATTCACCACAATGCTGCCGGCCTGCGGTGCCTCAAGCCCGGCCACCAGTCGGAGCAAGGTGGACTTGCCACAACCCGAGGGCCCCAAAATGGCCACAAATTCCCCCGCTGCAATAGCCAGAGAAAAATGCTCCAACACCGTGACGCGCTGGGCTGCCAGATCAAAGTGATGGCTGACATCGCGAATGGACACGCTGTGCCCAGGAGTGCTCTTATTCACCATCTGACCAACCCCTTTTGCCATGACAACAAGCGGTCACGAAAAGCAAACAGCAAGGTCACCAGACCCGAACACAGCAGTGCCATGATCAGCAAGGCCGCATGGACATTGCCATAAGCTGCCCAGCCGGTAGCCCATTGCAAATACCAACCCAGGCCAGCCTTCACACCCAGCAACTCGGCCACCACCAACACAGCAAACGAGTTATACAACCCCATGAACAGCCCCACAAACACATGCGGCAAAGCAGCTGGAATAGCCACGTGCCGCACCAGAAAACGCCTGTCAGCACCATGGGTGCGCGCCACGTCATACAGCGCCTTGTCCACCGAGGCCACCCCGGACCAGGTCAGGATGGTGACCGGAATGCCGCAAGCCAATGCAATCAGAAACACACTGCCGCTGAAAGTGGTGGGAAACACAAAAAACACGATGGGCAGCCAGGCATTGGCAGGAACCGGCCCGATCACTTTCAGGAGGGGCTGCAACCAGTACGCGGCTCGCGTCGACCACCCAATGGCCGTACCCGCAATAGCTCCCAGCGTGATGCCCAAAAAGTAACCTGTGCCCCATAAACGCAAGGTATGCAACACGCAGGTGCCCAAACGCTCCCAGTCATCCAGGTAAACATCCACAATGCCTTGTGGTGGTGCAAAAAATGGACGTGGCAACCAGCCGAACTTCGCCACAGCCACTTCCCACAAGGCCAAGAAAATCCCCAGCACCACCAGCCAGGGGCCCCAGTAGCGCAACCTGGACCCTGGTGCGTTCAAGCGATTGCCGAATAGGGCCAGCGTGACCAGTGCAGCGCCGACAACAAGCTCGACCAGTGCAAGTTCACGTGTGCTTTCCCACTCGTACAAGTCTGGCCATGCCAACGTGGCTGCAGCCGCCAGCAACCAAGCCAAACCAGCGAACAAACCCGTCAGCCAAACCAGGCGC
This sequence comes from Rhodoferax lithotrophicus, assembly GCF_019973615.1. Lineage (GTDB taxonomy): Bacteria > Pseudomonadota > Gammaproteobacteria > Burkholderiales > Burkholderiaceae_C > Rhodoferax > Rhodoferax lithotrophicus. The sequence continues at coordinate 3,407,349 of NZ_AP024238.1, forward strand.
AACGTGGTGGGCCATGAGCGAACAGACTGTGGGCCAGTGTCAGCCAGAGCTTCATTCACGCGGTACATCAGACCAGAATGTTGGCTGAAATTTTTGCGGCCAACTTGCTGGAGTCAAGTGATGGCTTGAACACTTTGACCAGCTTCAGATCGTCAATCGACTTCACCAACTCTGCCTTCAACGGTTCGCCAATCGGGTGGTGCGTGTAGGGCAAGGCGCTGAGCATTTCTACCAATTCGGGTACTGAAACACCTGGTTTGAAGTTTTTGAAATAGTCTTGCGCCACAGCGGTCGGGTTCTTGGCGGTGGCTTCATGCACTTCCAGCACAGCGCGTACCAGTGAGCGTGCAGCAGCAATGTTGTTCTTGAGCAATTTGCCACTGGCTCCAACCACACAACAGGTGCGATCCGCATAAACACCGCTTTGGGTGTTGGCAATCTCAACCAGCTTGTTTTGCTTGATGAAGCGGTAGGTGTCCGGGTCCAGGTGCGCCAGCGCCTGAGCTTCACCTTTTTGCACGGCCAACCCCAGCAAGTCACCTGGAAACACTTTCCAGTTGACCTCTTTCTCCGGGTCAATGCCCGCCTTGGCCAACGTCACAATAAAGGCATCACGTGCGGGGCTGGCCAAGTCGGACACGGCCACTGTTTTTCCGCGCAAGTCTTCCACACGTTGGATTCCCGCCGTGGGGGAAGCCAGCAAACGCATGCACCCTGCGTGGGTTCCCGCCACCAGCTTGACATCAAACCCCTGCTCCAAAGGCTTGAGCCATTGCAGCAGTAAACCCAAACCGGCATCGGCCTTGCCAGTGGCTATGGCTTCCAGCAGTTGCTCCGATGAACCTTGAAAGTCAATCAACTCCACGTCGAGTCCGTGCTTGGCAAAAATGCCGGTGTGCTGTGCAAACGCCAGAGGCGAATGGCAGGCCGCACCTTGCGCCCAGGCAACTTTCAATTTGGTGGGAGCCTTGCTCTGTTGACTAAAGGCTTCACCCGCCAACACACCCAGACTGGCGGCCAGACCCACCGCACCGGTGGTCTGCAAAAAAGTGCGGCGACCGTGAATGTTGGCGATGGAAGATTGCTTTGTGCTCATGATAGGTTCCTTTCATAGGTTAAAGCCACAGCGCCCGAAGGCATATGGCATCGGGCAAGCGTACCCATTCAGGCCAACAATGGTTCGAATGATTTCGCATGTAGATATGCAAAAAATAGCGCATGGGACACAGGCACACAGAAACCATTCAACGAATAAGTAACTTCGAAAACATTCGTTGGCATGTGACTGATCAGACCGTCAAATGTGACTTTGACGATTCAGTCTGTTTAACGCCTCTTCAAGGATTCATTTTGAGCCTCAACATCTTCTGGTTTCTGCCCACCTCTGGCGATACCCGTTACCTTGGCAAGTCCGATTTCGGCCGTCCGCCGAGCATCGACTACCTGAACCAGGTAGCCGTGGCTACCGACAACCTGGGTTACGACGGCCTGCTTATCCCCACAGGCAGCGGTTGCCATGACCCTTTTGCCGTGGCCTCGAGCGTGGTGGCCGTGACCAAGCGCCTGAAGTTGCTGGTGACCCTGAGCACCTCTTTGGGCAGCCCGGTGGCCGTCGCCAGCCAACGTGTCATCGACATGCGCTGCCGCCTTGCCTACCTGCACGACTTCTTTGGTACGGCCTTGAGAAATAAGCAACTTATGAAATTTCCAGAGTGGCAGCACTTACGGCTTGTTCGACTGCAGCCCGGTTCAAGGTGGGCACAAAGGTTTCTATAAAACCGTAGGCATAGGCACGCAACCAGGTTCCACGGCGAATGGCCAGCCGGGTCAGGTTGATCTCAAACAAATGACGGGCATCAATCAGCCGTAGCGCGGTGTCGCGTTCAGCATCCACCGCAATGGAAGCCACAATGCCCACCCCCATGCCCAACTCCACATAAGTTTTGATCACGTCGGCATCCATGGCGGTGAGGGCAATTTCGGGGTGCAAACCGGCTTGTTCAAAGGCACGGTCAATATGGGAGCGACCTGTAAAACCCATGTTGTAGGTAATCAAGGGGTACTGTGCCAGTTGCTGCAACGTGATCGGCTCGGTATGCGTCAGCAGTGGGTGGTCTGGTGGCACCACAATGCTGTGCGTCCAGCGGTAGCAAGGCAAAGTGACCAATTGCGGGTAATTGGCCAGTGCCTCGGTGGCAACGCCAATATCGGCTTCGCCAGAGATCAGCATCTCGGCAATTTGTTTGGGGGAACCCTGATGCAGATGCAGCGTGACTTGCGGAAACTTCTCCCGAAAATCGCGCACGACATGCGGCAAGGCGTAGCGCGCTTGGGAATGGGTCGCCGCCACCGACAGCGGGCCATCCGTACGTGAACTGAAATCCAGCCCTGCTCGCTTCAGGTTGTCTGCATCATGCAACAGGCGTTCCACCACGGGCAACAGGGCACTGCCAGGGGCCGTTAGCCCTGTCAGCCGCTTGCCAAGGCGGACAAAAATGTCCACCCCAAGCTCTTCTTCAAGTTCACGAATCTGCCGACTTACCCCCGGTTGTGAGGTGTGAAGAATGGCCGCCACCTCCGTGAGGTTAAAACCGCTGCGCACCGTCTCCCGGACTGATTTGAGTTGCTGAAAATTCAAAGTGCCTCCCAAACCCATAACAAGTTGGCCGACAACCTGGCAAGCTGTGCATGGTCAGGCCAGCGTTTCACAGAAGCCCAAAGTGCGCTGTTTGCAGGTGAAGCAACCGTATGAACAGACACGGCACCAAATTTCCAGAAAGCATTCATAAAGCGAAATATTGAGGCGGCTTACGCTATCTTCCAGATAGCTATCAGCACTTTATTTATAAGGTTGAGAGGACTAAATCGTGCAAATTAAAATTTACATCACAGGGTCACACAGGTGTCAACCGTGTTGTAGGTGTACGGACTGTAAAGCGCCACCTTAAAAACTCAAACAACTTATAAATAGATTCATAAGAACCAAATCATCTTTAGAGAATTCAAGAGTAACCAGCCGTCCAATAAAACCGGCACGGCTCGGCTTGGCCAAAGACTCCGGTTTCCCCAATGATCAGTGAGGCACTCATCAGAAGGGGTTTTGCAGCGTTTTCTGAAGCCGCATGAAACGAGTCGGATCAATGGCCGACTAGTCGAGCATGTGTATTTGAGTTAACCTTCCCGCCTCACCCAAAGGAAAAACCCATGAAAAAACTCCACATTACCCTCAAGCTTGAAATGTCCGTTCCCGACGATTGGGCACTGGTTGAAACATCTGAGGGCACGCCCGTTCTCAAACTGCCCAACGGCCAGTTTCTGGACATCGCCATAGAACCTCTGTTTGCCAACAATCCGGAAGAAACCTGGGCCAGCACCGAAGAAGAAGACACCCTGAACGATTTTCTGGACATGGTGGACAGCGAAGAGGTGGTCTACGAATTTGTCACCCACTAACCTTAAAAAATAGTTACCCCATCACACTGTGGGCTAGCTTGTGGATAAGCGTGTTCACAAGCCCCGGAAACCGCGCCAGGCTTGACGATCCGGGCGATGCCTTATTTTTAAGCAGTGGTGTGCGGATCAGTTTTTGTGGAATCAGACTGTGGTAGTGGCACTGTCGACAAGCCCTAGCGCCACATACACCCTGATGGCCGCGTAAGCATCATTGGCGGCATAGACCAGTTGCGACTCAGTCAGGTACGCGTTGGCCCAGTTACTGGTGGCAGCTTTTTTGCTTTTGATGAAGCGCTGATTAAAGAGCACCGCCACTGCGCCTTTCACGCCCATGTCTTTGCGATAACCGCGCTCCCTAAAAACGGTGTTGAGTTCAAGAATACCCACCGGCACCACCCCCAGTTTATGGATGATGCGTTTGCGATCATCACCCAAACCAAACCCGGCTTTGACAATGCCCGGCATGGCCAGCAACTGAGCGGCCACAGCGCGGCAATCCAGGTCATGCAGCTGAAAAACCCAAGCTTGTTCGGGTGTGGCCAGTTGCAGGATGTGCGGGCCATCGGACAACTCGCCCACCTTGAAGGTCGGCTTGGACTCGGTGTCAAAGCCCCAGGCGGGAGCCTTGGTCAGGCTGTCAAAGGCCGCACACGCCTGAGCCTGCGTGCTCACCAGCGTGATGTGCTCCAGCCCTAATCGCTCAAAAGGCGCAAGCAGGGCAATGGCATCTTTGTCAGGGGTGGCATGAAGTGTTCGCATAGCCCCTATCATCGTCGCTTTTCGATATAAACTTATTACTATATATTTGATAGCTTTACGCGCTTATTCAATAAGCACTAGAGCTATATTTAGCTCATAAACCAGATTCCTTTATGTCATGACATTTTCCCTTTCCCTGTTTCCCTTGGGCTGGCAGCACTACCTGCTCGGTGGCCTCTTGATTGGTGCGGGCACCGGTTTGCTGTTTGTGCTGACCGGACGTATTGGCGGCATGAGCACGGTGTTTTCCAGCAGCTGGTCTTATGTGGTGCAACGGCCTTTTTTCCAGCAGGCACGCTTCACCGATTCACGCGGCTGGCGGCTGGTGTATGCCAGTGGGCTCATTCTGGGTGCGCTGGTGTGGCGGTTGGGTTTTACCAGTGGCGCTGCACAAGCCACCGCCGTGCCAGCGTGGCAATTGTTGGTCGGCGGCTTTTTTGTCGGTTATGGTGCACGCTTGGGCAACGGCTGCACATCCGGCCACGGAATTTGTGGACTGGGATCGTTGCAACTGCCCTCGCTCTATGCGGTGCTGACCTTCATGGCCACGGCCTTTTTGACGGCCAATCTCGCGGCAAGGTGGCTGGCATGAGCGCGTCACGCATCAACCTGGCCAGCGGATTGGCCACGCTGGCATCTGGTGCCCTGTTTGGCTTTGGGCTGTCGGTATCGACCATGATCCAGCCCGAGGTGGTGCTGGGCTTTTTGCAGTTCAAGGACTTCGGCCTGATGCTGGTGATGGGCGGCGCAGTGCTGGTGGTGATGTTCAACTACAAGCTGGCCCCGCGCCTGCTCAAACACCCGCTGCTAGACAAGCATTTTCATACCCATCCCAGTGTCTGGAACCGCAACACGCTGGTGGGTGCTGCGCTGTTTGGCTTGGGTTGGGGGCTGTGTGGGGTGTGTCCCGGCCCGGCCATTGCGAGCCTGGGTGCTGGCAACTGGAGCCTGCTGTGGGCGCTGGCAGGCATTGCACTGGGTGCACTGATGCAAGGCCTGCGCGCCAGATAAGGATGTCCATTCGTCCAGGTACAAATCAGGCGATGGCCGTCAGTTGAACCACCACCTCGGCCATGGTGGGGCGGGCCATGGGCTGGGCTTGAAGACAGGATTGGGCCAGTCGGGCCATGGCACCCATTCCGCGGGTTGCGGCATCTTGCGCCGGGCAGCGCTCCAGCAACTCCTGCAGCAAGCAGCCAAAGGCCCGCACCTCCAACGCCAGCAAAGCCTTGTTTTGTTGCGCATCATTGGTGGGCAACAGGGTGGCTGCGCCAAAGTCACTCAGTAACGCATCCCCATTGACCGGGTTCCAGAGGATGTTGTGGGCATACAGGTCCCCGTGCATCACCGCCTGTTGGTGCAAATGCGCCACCGCCCCGGCAATGGTCTGGGCCAGTTGCAGCACAGTGGAGCAAGCCAGACTCAGGTCAGCGGGGTACACATCGCGCGTGCAACTGTCCAGGCTGGGCGGCCCTGCCAGATTGATATAGGTGGGGTCAATCAAAGGCAGCAGCAGGCCACGCTGATCCTGCGGGTGGCCAGTCAGTTCCGCCTGTGGCGTACACAGGGCAACGTGTCGGCCTGCAGCCAGGCAGGCCGCCAGCTCATGCTCTGGCAAACCGTCGCTGGTGAGTGCACCTTTGAATAATTTGAGCGCAAGCGCTGGCTCATGGCCGTCTTGCATCACCCGGTAAATATGCCCACTCGCCCCCTCACCCAACTTGTGGTCAAGCCGAAGCTGCGACCAATCCATTTGCCGCAAAGGCCTGGGCAATGGGCGAGACCAGCCCAACGGATTACCCGCCAGCGCCAGCCAGCTCAAATGCGGCAACTCGGTCAACCAGCCAGGCAGTTGACCCAGCTGGTTGGCCGCCAGGCGAATCAGTTCCAGGCCATGCGCCTGGGCCAGACTCGCTGGCAAGTCGCACAACTGGTTGCCGGCCAGCATAAGCTTTTGCAAGGCTGGGCGCTGGCCCAGCTCGGGGGGCAAAGTGGCCACCGCGTTGTCGGTCAGGATCAGCCAGCGTAATGCCGGTGGCAAGGCTGCGCCGGGCACGCTGTGGATTTGGCAAGCCTTGAAACCCACTACTTGCAGCGCAGGACAGTCCCCCAGAACCTCTGGCAAATGGGTAAACGGGTTGTCTGAGCAAAAGATAACCTTGAGCTGATGCAGGCGCGGCAAGTCATGCGGTAAGCTGTGTAATTGGTTGCTTGAAAGGTTGAGCACCTCCAGCGTATCCGCCAGGTCAAACACTTCTGGCGGCAGGCTGCGCAGCCCGCAAGACAGGTTCAGGCGGCGCGTGCCATTCAGTGTGCCACTGCGCAATTGTTCAAGGGTGTGCATCAAATGGATTGAAATCAAGGAATAAAAAACGGGAAGAAGCCCACGCTGCGCTCATTATCCTGGGTACGGGCGTTACAGACACCATGAAGCCCGTTACTGCTGGTTGCACAAAATATCCGTGACTTCACACAAGCGATACATCCATGGCTCACTATCGGAACTCATTCACTTGAAGGAGTCTCTCCATGAAATCCACCACCTTGGCATTAGCCATGCTTGCCAGCCTCAGCTTTGGCAGCGTGGCATTGGCACAGGGCCATGACCGTCACGGATCGAACGATGAGTGGCCCCAAAACCAACAGCACATGCCCTACCAGACAAACCAACGTGATTTTCAACGTGGTGGTGACTGGGGTCATCAGCGCGCAAACCATCGACATGATCAGCATTCAGATCGTTATGACTCACAGTTTGACCAACGCAACGAACGCTGGAATGACCGCCGTGCCGAGTACAACGCCCGCAGCCCTGAGTTCAGGCGCGGTGGCTATATTCCACACGAGTACCGTAACCCCAGCTATGTGGTGACAGACTACCGCGCCCACCGCCTGCCACCACCTCCACGCCACCAGGAATGGGTACAAGTCGGTTCTGACTATGTACTGATCGCCATTGCCACCGGCATCATTGCCAGTATCGTGCTAAGCCATTGACAGAAAATAGGGGGTTGTTTAACTGGAGTCCCCTATGCACGAACCCCGTTTGACCCGCGCTTTGCGGGCCATGCTCAACACCCAGCGGGTGGCCAGCCTGGGCACACTCAACGTCGATGGTGCGCCATTTGTCTCCATGGTGCCATATGCCATTGAGCCGGTTGCCGCTTGCCTGGTGATTCATGTGAGTTTGCTGGCACCCCACACACGCAACCTACTGACCAACCCAGCCGTCTCCATGATGGTGATGCAACCCGAAGCAGCTGGCGAGCCGGTACATGCCTTGCCCCGGGTCTCCATGGATGGTACGGCTACACGGCTGCAGCCCGAAAGCCCAAGCTGGCTGGCGGCCCGCCGGGTGTATCTGGAACGCTTTCCAGAGGCGGAACCCATGACGCACCTGGGTGACTTCAGCTTTGTCGCATTTTTTCCCAAAGCAGCTCGCCAGGTAGCGGGTTTTGGTACCGCACGACCACTGGAGGAAGAAGATCTGACCAGCTTGTTGCGGCCACTGCCCGAGCTGTAAAAACAAGGCACAACAGATGTGATCCGCCAGCCAGATGCCCTCAGGCATCCGAACCACTTATTGACCGTTGATAAAAGCCACCATCATGCGCGCCACAGCCAAGCCGTCATGCCCTTGTGCCAAACTTTGCGTGAAAGCCTGGTACTTTTCTTCACCAAACGTGGCGCGGCGTTTGTTGAGCAAAAACGCGCTGTAATCCTCCACAAACTCGGGGTGTGGTTGCACACAAAACACCTGCTCATCCACACCAAAAGCCGCCACCGGGCAAAAAGCACTGGTTGCAAACAGTTTGGCCCCGCTGGGCAGCTCAAGTACCTGATCCTGGTGGCTGGCCAGCATGGCCACTTCGGTGCGGCCTTCGGCCTGGGCCAGCTCGGGGGCCGTCCACTCGTAGGACATGCGCCCGGCCCCCCAGCCCTGCGGGGCACGGCCCACCTTGGCCCCCATACACAAGGCAATCAACTGGTGGCCAAAACAAATGCCAATCAATTTCTTCTTGGCCTTCAGCAAGGCTTGCACTTTCTCTTTGAGCACCAGTACCCAAGGCTCTTGTGAAAACGAGTCGGCCTTGCTGCCGGTCAGCAACACTGCGTCATAGGTGTCAAACGAGTCCGGGTACTCACCCTTGACGGTGTTGAAAATATCAAACTCCCCCTCAGCCCCGGCCTGGCGCAGCAGGCGCTCAGACATGGCTCCGTAGCCCTTGTAGATGGGCTCTACTGCGGGGTCAAGGAAATCGTTGTCAAGAATGCAGAGTTTCATTTGTGGTCGCTTGTATGCGGTGTTTTGTGATCACCATGGGGTGGATGCCGATGGCCATGTTTGGTGTGGCCGTGAGTAGGGGCATGCGCCAGCGGTTCAGGGCTGGCTTTTTTGCCCAGTTTGGACTCGGTACCCTTGATCAGGCGGTTGATGTTTTCGGCATGGCGATATAGCAAAAACAAGGCCATCACACTGACAGCCAGGGTGACACTTTTGCTGGTGAACCACAAACCCCCATCCCCCAGCACATACACCACCGGAGCCATGACCGCCGCGGTGATGGATGCCAGAGACGAGTAGCGAAACAGCACCGCCATCCCCAACCAGATCAGTGCTGTGGCCAGCCCCAGCCAGCCACTCAAACCCAGCAACACACCCAAAGCCGTGGCGACACCCTTACCCCCCACAAATTTAAAGAACACCGGAAACACATGACCCAGAAAGGCCGCCAAACCAACCAAGGCCATGGTGCCATCACCCAAACCATAAGCGGAGCCATACCACTTGACCAACACCACCGGCAACCAGCCTTTGGCCGCATCCAGCAGCAGCGTCAAAATGGCTGCGGCCTTGCTGCCTGAGCGCAACACATTGGTCGCCCCCGGGTTTTTGCTGCCAAAAGTGCGCGGGTCGTCCAAGCCCATGACCCGGCTGACAATGACCGCAAACGACAGCGAACCCACCAGATAACCGGCTACAACCGCCAAAATAGGGAAAAAACTCTGTAGGGATTCCAAATCAACTCCTGAAAGCCCAAACACTTGGGCCAAAAGCGGCTATTTTGCCAGTGGCAGAGCCACGCGGCTCAAGTCAGCACCTCGGCCAGGGCACATTGCACCGGCTTGGCACCCAACAACCCCACACACACTTTGGGGTCAAGGCCTACCAGATAGCCACGCCGCCCACCATTGATCAGAATTTTGGGCAGTTCCAGGATGGTCGATTCGATGTACACCGGCATGCTGCGGCGCGTGCCAAACGGCGAGGTGCCTCCTACCAGATAACCACTGTGCCGGTTGGCCACCTCGGGCGCACAAGGCTCAACCGACTTGGCTCCAATCTGGCGCGCCAAGTTTTTGGTCGACACCTTGCGGTTGCCATGCATCAACACCACCAGCGGCTTGGCATCCTGGTCTTGCATGATCAGGGTTTTGACCACCGCATAGGCGTCCCACCCCAGCTCAGCCGAGCTGTGCAGTGCGCCGCCGTGCTCCAGGTACTCGTAAGGGTGCTCGGTAAATGCCACCTTGTGCGCCTTGAGCAGCTGGGTGGCGGGGGTTTCAGAGACGTGGTCTTTTTTGGCCATAAACAATGGAAGTCAGAATCAAAAGGTTTGGCAAGGGCCAAGGGAAACGCTAAGACGTAAGCAATGTATCCGTCTGCGCCCCGAGTTCGTCGGCAAATGTGTCCTTGATTTTGAGAATATGGGGCAGCACTTTTGTAAAAGCCGGGATTAATACGGGATCAAAATGGCGGCCTATCTCGCTCGTCATGTATTTGACCGCATCATCGATCGAAAACGCTGGCTTGTACGGCCGCACGGAGATAAGGGCATCAAAAACATCTGCGACGGCAACAATACGCCCCATCAACGGAATGGCCTCTCCCTTCAGTCCACCGGGATAACCCGAGCCGTCCCAGCGTTCATGGTGGGTCAGCGCAATCTGGCGGGCGGTTCTGAGCAGTTCGTCATCATGCAAGCCAATGATGTCGGCTCCCATCAATGGATGTTGCTTCATCAACATCCATTCGGTAGCATCAAGTTTTCCCGGTTTGAGAAGCACATTGTCAGGGATACCTATTTTGCCAATATCGTGCATCGGTGCCGTCTGCAGCAATATTTCCTGAGCGGCCGAACCCATGCCCGTGGCATCGGCAATCAACTGGGAATAGTGCGCCATACGGATCACATGGTTGCCCGTTTCGTTGTCCTTGAACTCGGCGGCCCGCCCGAGTCGACGAATGATTTGCTGGCGTGAAACCAGCAAATCCCGGGTGCGCTGATCCACCATTCGTTCCAGCTCACGGGCTTGATCGTAGAGTGCCAGATGTGTGCGTACCCGGGCCTTGACAACCGGCAGGCTGAACGGCTTGGTGATGTAGTCCACCGCACCAATTTCAAGCCCCAACTGCTCGTCTTCCACCGTACTCATGGCGGTCACAAAGATGACCGGAATCTTGCACCGGTCTGGATTGGCTTTGAGCCGCCGGCAAACCTCATGACCACTCAGGCCCGGCATCATGACATCCAGCAAAATCAGATCAGGCGGGTCTTCTGAGTAAACGATCTTGATGACCCTCTCGCCATTGGAGGCCACTTTGATGTCATAACTCTCGTCCAGAATGGCTGCTAGAAGTTCAATGTTCTCTGGAACATCATCAGCAATCAACACAGTCTGGCGTTGGCGCAGGTCAGCCATTGGGAATGCTCCTCAAGTAGTTCCTGGATTCACAGGCTTACATTCAGTTGTTTGGCCAAAGTCCCAAGATCCTGAATCGCCGCATCATAGTCATATTGTGCGGCATGGCGTGCCAGGGCACGGGCGATGTCTGCGCAGTCATGGTCTGCGAGAAGCCGGGACAACTCGGCCGCGTTGCGGCTGGCCTTGGCATCATCGTTTTGCAGTTCTTCTGACAGCCGGTGCAACAGCGACTCAAGCGCCAAACGATCAAAAACCGGTGAATCCGGCAGTGGGGCTCCCGGGGTTTGCAGCTTGGTGTCATTCAACCTGGTCAGGATGCCGCTCAGGCTTTGCTCCCAATTGGCCAACGCCTCATACAACACGGGCTTTCCGCCATCCAGGTGGTACTCCAGGTGACGGCTGGCGGTAGCCAGTTGATCCGCACCGATATTGGCCGCCAGGCCTTTCAGGTTATGAACGATGCGACGTGCTGCGTCGTTGTCGCCAGAATCAAGCGCCTGACGCAGGCGCTGCGGGGCATCTGCTTCGCGCTCACCAAAGCGATCCAGCAGGCGCTGGTAAAGCGCTTGATCTCCCCCCATGCGCTTTAATGCAGTGTCCCTGTCCAGAACCTTCGGCTTACCATCTGTCACCGTTGCCTGAGCAGATGGGTCCAGTGGGGACACCACAGCGGAGCTTGAAAACTCCTGATCAGGCACCAACCAGCGTGTCAGGGTGGCGTAGAAGGCATGAATGTCAATCGGCTTGGCCAGGTAATCATTCATTCCGACCTGAAGGCACTTCTCGCGCTCGCCCGCCATGGCATTGGCCGTCATCGCCACAATGATCGTTTGCGCAAATTGCGCGTCCATGCGGATCAGACGGGTGGCCTCCAGACCATCCATGATCGGCATTTGGCAGTCCATGAAGACCAGCGCGTAATGGCCCTGCTGCACCTTGTCCACCGCCTCTTTGCCGTTGACAGCCAGGTCGGGCGTGATGCCCACGTTTTGCAACAACTCCACGGCCAGTTCCTGGTTGGTCTGGTTGTCTTCTACCAACAGGACGCGCTTGCCCTGCAACGCGGCCCGGATATCCGCAAGTTCAAGGCGCCGGGGAATCAGTTGGGCGGCATCAATCCGCAATGGCTGCCGGTGACAGGCTGTCATGATGGCATCCAGCAGCATTGACGCGGTAGCAGGCTTGTCCAGAATGCCATCTACAGGTGTATTCCCCAACGCCAGCGCCAAATTATCCCGATCATGCGCAGTGGCCAGCAAGCACAAAGGACAGCTCTCGCCCAGAGCCGCGTGGACTTTTCGCAAGGTTTCAACCCCGTCCATGACAGGCATTTTCCAGTCAATCAGCACCAACTGATAAGGATTACCCGCCTGGGTCGCCCGGGCAAGTTCGACCAGCGCCGCCGCCCCACTGTCCACCGCCAACGCCTCAAAACCCAGCGAGACCAACATGTGAACAAACACCTCACGCGCCGCAGCGTTGTCGTCCACCACCAGAATCGCCATACCACGAATATCCAACAGATGACGGGAGGCCTCGGTGGGCTGAGTCGTTGCATCTGCCAGCCCGAAAAGCGCTGTGAAATGGAAACAACTACCAATCCCGAGTTGGCTGGAAACGCCTATTTTTCCACCCATAAGTTCCACAATCCGCTTGCTGATGCTCAAACCCAGACCCGTCCCCCCATAACGTCGGGTGGTGGAGCTATCGGCTTGCGAGAAGGCTGCAAAAATCCGTCCTGCGTACTCCTCCGTCATGCCGATGCCAGTATCTCGTACCTCGAAGAGAAGCACTGCACCTGTGTCCTGCCTGGAAACACAGGAAACAGACAAGGTAATTTCCCCCTGATCCGTGAATTTCACAGCGTTGCTGATCAGGTTGGTGAGTACCTGTCCCAGTCGCAAGGGGTCACCCATCAGTTCTTCGGGTACATCACTGGCAATATTGAGCAACAGTTCAAGCCCCTTGTCACGGGCACTGACACTTGCCAGATCGGCCACATGACTCACCACAGTTTCCAGCTTGAAACCGATGCGCTCAAAACTCAGTTTGCCTGCCTCGATTTTCGAAAAATCCAGAATATCGTTGATCAGCGCCAGTAAACCATTGGCTGCGGAATGCACTTTGTCCAGATAGTTGCGCTGGCGCGAGGTGAGATCAGTCTGCAGGGCCAGCTGCGTCATCCCGATCACGGCATTCATCGGGGTACGGATTTCATGGCTCATATTGGCAAGAAACTCGGCTTTGGCCGAAGACGCGGCCTCGGCCAGCGCACGCGCCTCACGGGCATCACGCTCAGCCGCCTTGAGCTCTGAGACATCCACAATCATGCCAATCAAACCACCAGGTGAACCATCAACATTGCGAAACCCGGTCACAGAATACAGGACATCGTGCAATTGCCCATCGGCAAAAACCAGCGACTCATTCCTTGATACGCGACCACCCGCAAGAATCACCGCCTCGTCCTCCTGCTGGTAGGCTTGGCGTTTGGGTTCAGGAAGAAAGTCCAGATCAGACACCCGTTTACCGATGAATTGCTGACGACTGATGCCAAAGCTGGCCTCATAGGCCTGGTTACATCCCATGAACCGCGTATCAGCACCCTTGTAAAAAATAGGGTTGGGAATGATGTCAAGCAAGGCCTCGATGAACGCCACCTGGTGCGCCAGCGTCAGGGTTCGCTCCTGCACCTTGGCCTCAAGCTGCTCGTTCGACTGTTCCAATGAGGCACTGGACTCCAGCAAATGCTGGCGCATGGTTTCCTGCGCCTGCGCAAGCTGCACCACCTCACACCAAGGCGCCGTCAAAGGCCCCTGAGCCACCGGGGCGAGCAAATCCATCCGGCCAATACGTTCACTTTCCCGCGTCAGCTCTTCCAGGGGTTTGGCAAAACGTCGGGCGACCCGCATGGCGACCAGGGAGCCGACTGCCAGCGACAACACCGTGATCAAGAGCAACAGGAAAACATCACCAGAGCGCACCGGCACAAATTCGCTTTTAGGGGCGAACACCGCAAGCCAGACCTGACGTTGCCCCAGCGCAGTTGCACGAAACAGGCTGAACCAGCTTTCCTGCTCATGCTCAAAAACAGAAATGCCCGCCACCGGCCGCCCCTGCGCAAGCCAGTGGGCATATCCCGTGGCAATTCCGGTCAGTCCAACCTCAGAAGCTGTTTTGAGAACGGCACCCTTCAACTGCTCATCACTGCCAAGTTGTTCGGAGTGGGGTAACGCCAGCAGTGCACCGGAGTCGGTCATCAGAGCGGCAACCCCGCGGCTTCCCAAATGCAGCCCGGTCGTGAAACGGGAAAGATCAAGCAACTTCACGTCATGCCCGATGACATAGCGGCTACCGTCCTTGCCTGTCCAGCGCATGGCGGCGGTGATACCGGGCTCACGGGTGGTGAAAAAAATATACGGCTCAGTCCAATACACCGCATCGTCGTTGGGCAATGCCATGGCCCCCTGGAACCAGGGGCGTTTGCGCGTGTCATAGTCAAGTTCGCGCATTTCGCTTTTCTCCAAAACACGATCTGCGCTCCACGTCAGCCAGTAAGTCTTGCGGCCCCATACAACCGGGTTGCTGAGTCGATTGATCCACTTGCCATCAACCGTGTGAAGCAGCAGGATCTCACGACCCGACTCGTTGGAAAAATTGACCGAGGATATTTCGGTGTGACTGCTGATGATGGGGAAGAAAAACTCGTTAAAACGCGACAACTGGTCATGGTCCAGATCACCGTTCAGGCCCCAGCCCCGACTGCTGCGAAGGGTCACTTCCACGGATTCAAACAAGCGCTGAATATGGGCATCCACCTGCTGTGAAACCAGACCCATTTCAGCTTGCGCCAAACCACTGACAGTGGGCATCACCACCAAGCGGTAACTACCCAGAGCAAAAACCGCCAAGGACAGGAGGATCAGCCCACTGGTACGCACGACCAGGCTGCTGCCGAAAGTTCTTTTCATTCTCCCCCCTTTGTCGTCAGGTAAGCCGCTCGAGTTTGTGTCACATATTACAACGAACCGTTTTCGAACTCACCTGAACTGAACCTCGGTCAGACAGAACCTCGGTCAACTGGCTTGGTATCCCCAGCCTATCAACTCACTGCGCCGGGTCACGAATTTCCCAGCGAATGTCATCAATGGCCTTAAGTAACTCGGGGCTGAGCGTGGTGCCCCAGTCATCGATGTTTTCGTCCAACTGCGCCACCGAGGTGACCCCGATAATGGTGCTGGCCACCTGCCACTTGGTGTAGCAAAACGCCAGCGCCAGCTGTGTTGGGGTCAGGCCATGGGCGCGGGCCAGCGCGTTGTAGCGCTGAGCTGCAGTCAAGGCCAATGGGCGGCCCCAGCGCTGCTTGCGGGTGGATTCAAACAGCTTCAGCCGCGCCCGCTCCGGCACGTCAGCCCCGGTCAGGCCCTGCGCGTCGTACTTGCCAGTGAGCAAGCCAAACGCCAGCGGCGAATAGGCCAGCAGCGACACTTTCAGCCGGTGCATGGTCTCGTCCAAACCGTTTTCCACCGTGCGGCTGAGCAGGTTGTAATTGTTTTGCACCGTGGCCACACGCGGCAAAGCGTATTGCTCGGCCAGACGCACAAACTCGTGCACACCATACGGGGTTTCGTTGGAGATACCCACCGCACGCACCTTGCCCGCTTGCACCAAGGTTTGCAGGGCTTGCAATTGCACATGGATGGAACTGCCCTCAGACTCCCTGGGCTGGTAATAAATGTTGCCAAAAGCCGGCACACTACGCACCGGCCAGTGAATCTGGTAGAGGTCAATCACCTCGGTGTTCAGGCGCTTCAGGCTGCCCTCACAGGCGGCGATGATGTCGGCCCCGGTCAAATCCGGGCTGCCACCGCGAATCCAGTTCATGCCGCGCGACGGCCCCGCCACCTTGGTGGCCAGCACCAGCTTTTGCCGCACACCGGGGCGCTGCGCCAGCCAGTTGCCAATGATTTTTTCAGTGGCGTTGAAGGTTTCGGCCCGCGGTGGCACGGCATACATTTCTGCGGTGTCGATGAAAGTCACGCCGCGCTCCAGCGAACGATCCAGAATCTCAAAAGCAGTGGGTTCGTCCACCTGCTCACCAAAGGTCATGGTGCCCAGGCAAATGGGGGGGACAAAAAGATCGCTAGTACCGAGTTGAATGGTTTTCATGGTGTCAATAAAAAAGGCCTTGCAGCCGATTTTTTGAGTTTAAAGCTTTGCCTTGGGGGCCGCTTTCACAAGTGTTCAAACACCCTGCCCGTGCGTTGACAGCCAGGTCATTTCAGGTCAGCCGTCGCTGACCAATGGGGTCGACAAGCCATCAGAGCCAGAAACCCAAATCGGCACCGCAGGCATGGGGTTCTGATGCAAGCCTGACCTGTGTGTGCACATCCAGCACCAGTCACGCCACAGCAACCGCCGCCATGACATGGCGGGGGAAAAACCCTGCGCTTGTGTTTCAATATGGCCGATATTTATAAAAAATCTGCCTGTAGCGCTTATATAACAAGCGTAAGCAGCTATAAAAAATGAAGCATCCAACAATACCTGATGATGCGTTGAGTCTGCAAAACGCCTACCTGTCAAGGCCGCCCTTGAGTGCTACGACTCAAAGAGGCACCTGATCACTGGGGTATTTCCAAAAATCCTTGAGCAAATAACTCATCGGCATGCTCAGCGATGTGTTTTTGGGTGGAATCGGTTGCATGAACCACTTGTTGTAGATGGTGCGTGCTTCCCCACTGTAGATCAGATGTCTCATTTCTTCGTCAACCAAAGCCTTGAAATCCGGGTCACCCTTCGGCAACATGATGGCCAGCGGCTCGGTGGTCAGAAACTTCCCCACCACCTTGAGCCCAGCCGGATTGGGCCGACTGGCCGCCAGGCCATACAACAATACATCGTCCATGACAAAAGCGTCTGCCTCGCCTTTTTCGACCATCTCAACGGCCTTTTCGTGATCCGAAGCTTCCAGAATCTGGATACGCAACATGCGCTCCCGGTTGGCCTGAATCGCGGCCTTCAAGGGTGTTGTACCTTTGGTGGACACCAATCGCTTGCCTTCAAGCCCCTCCAGCAGCGTGATAGGACTGTCAGAGCGCACCAGAAGGCGGGCACCGGTGATGAAGTGGGGAATGGTGAAGGCCACTTTCTGGCGTCGCTCAGCATTGTTGGTGGTTGACCCGCACTCAAGATCTGCCGTCCCTTGCGCCACCATATCGATGCGATTGGCCGGTGTCACCTGCAAATAGTCAACCACCATGTTGGGCATACTGGTTTTTTTGCGCACTGCTTCGGCGATTTTCAGGCACAAATCCAGTGCGTAACCCACCGGTTTTTTGTCACCATTGAGGTACGAAAAGGGAATCGACGATTCACGGTGCGCCAGCACCAAGTGTCCTCCGGCCGCAATTTTTTTCAAAACCGGTGTCTGGGCCTGTGCCATCGCCACTTGGCTTGACACACCCAGGCAGCACCACAGGAAACAACGACTCATTTTTATCATCAAGATACCCCGCATATAGGAAGTTCGCGTAACTATAGCCAGCAAACTTCACGCCAATATGCAAACATTGGATGCATTCATGCCGCATTCTCATGACAGTCTGTTTTTTGATCTACCTCCCAAGAACATCTTGCGGCAAGAAGACTGCGCCGCGGCACTTTGCCGGAGAGATCGTGGACAGGACACCCAGAAATTCTGGCATTTTTGGGTGTGCCAGATAGTGCGGCATGTTCCCGCCAACTGGTCAGGTGCTCCTCAAAACAATCACTGCATAAGTGCAGTTGTCGGAGGTTTCGTTCCTGAAAACACAATCGGCTGGCGGCCCCAGCGCCAGACAATCTCCCTCATTCATCTCATGCCGGGTGCCCCCTTCCATGAACACCAGTGAACCATGCAACACCCAAAGACACTGCTGCCGAGAGACATAAGTGAGCGCTGGCATTGGCACTTGTGCACCCGCCGGCAACTCGATTTGCACCAGATCCAGCGGCATGTTGGACGGCGGTGAAACGTGCCGCCGCACATAGCCGGTTTGGGGATCTATCCACACCGGTTGATTGGCTTTGCGCAGCAAGCGCCCTTCCTGCATCTCTGCGCGGGCAATCAGTTGGGACATGCTCAAACCCAATGCGCCCGATAGCCGTGCCAGCAGCGTGGCCGTAGGGCTGCAATCACCGTGTTCAAGTTTATGCACCATCGCACGGGATACACCGGAGTGGGTCGCCAGATCGGTCAGTGACCAGCCCCTGCCCTCACGCTCAATGCGCACCCTGGTGCCGATACGCTGGCTCAAATCATCCACTTTTTTAGACATTTGTTTTAATATAATGGACCAATATCCACTTTAATTTGAATTAAGTCCATCATAGTGGACAACCACACCGGAGTGTAACTATGCAAATACGTGATGCCCAAACGGGCGACATTGAGGGAATCCTCGCTATTTACAACGATGCCGTGGCCAACACCAAGGCCATCTGGAATGAGCAGTTAGTGGATGCTGCCAACCGAGCCATCTGGCTGACGGATCGCCAACGGGCAGGCTACCCGGTGCTGGTGGCCGTTGACGAGCAGCAAAGTGTGCTCGGCTACGCCTCTTTTGGTGACTGGAGAGCCTTTGACGGCTACCGGCACACTGTTGAACACTCCGTGTATATACACAAAGATTGCCGTGGCGCGGGCATCGGCAAGGCATTGATGAAGACCCTGATTGAACGTGCCCAGGCTATTGGCAAACACGTCATGGTGGCAGGTATCGAGGCGACGAACATGGGCTCGATCGCGCTGCACAAGAAACTGGGGTTCAAGGAGGTAGGGTTGCTACCCGAGGTTGGCACCAAGTTTGGCCAGTGGCTTGATCTGGCGTTCTTGCAACTCCAACTGGACACACGAGTTCTTCCAGATGGCACGGCACCCGACACACACCAGGTGGCACGGGGTTCAGCTGGCCAGTAATGACTGCAAAACCCGCTGCAGTGCCTGCAACGCGGCATCAGGTTTGCCATCCATCTGCACGCGAATGATCGCACCGTCCACCGCCAGAGCCATGGCTTGTGCGACGGCTTCGCGCTGCTCGGATAGGACCAGCACGTTGGCAATGGCTACCATCATGTCATGCTTGTGGCGTTGCGCCATCTCGACCACACCGGGCAGGCTGGGCCCCAACTCGCCCACGCTGTTGATGAAGGCACAACCCCGAAAGTGGTCTGCACCAAACCATTCTGCCAAAGCCGGAATCAGCGCACCAGCGTTGCCACCATAACGTTGCAACGCATCGGTGAACCAGGCCATCCAGCGCTGATGCCGATAGTCCAGAAACGCCAGGATGAGATCGCTTTTGCTGGGAAAGTGTCGGTAGAACGTGACCTTGGTCACGCCCGATTCAGAAATCACCCGGTCGATCCCTGTCGCCCGGATACCGTCACGGTAAAACAACGTGTGTGCCGTTTGCAGAATGCGTTCGCGAGCGGGCAGACTCTGCACGGCGAGAGGTATTGTGGTTGGCATGGCTTGATTGTAGACAGGTCTGTCTACCACTGATAGACTATCACCAGTAGACAAGTCTGTCTACATCTCCAAATTCAAGGAACTCAAGATGCCCAACAAACCACCCCTGCCCCCTTTCAGCTTTGAAACCGCCAGCCAAAAAGTTCGCCTGGCCGAAGATGCCTGGAACACGCGAGACCCGCAACGCGTGGCCTTGGTCTACACCGAAGACACGCGTTGGCGCAACCGTGCCGAGTTTGCGCAGGGACGCGAACAAGTTCGTCAACTGCTGGCGCGCAAGTGGGCCAAAGAGCTGGACTACCGCCTGATCAAGGAACTCTGGGCCTTTGGAGAGCAGCGCATTGCGGTGCGTTTTGCCTACGAGTGGCATGACGACTCAGGCCACTGGTTTCGTTCTTACGGCAATGAAAACTGGGAATTTAATGCCCAGGGTTTGATGGCGCGGCGCGTTGCCAGTATCAACGACCTGCCGATCCAGCAAGCCGAACGCCAATTCCACTGGCCACTGGGCCGTCGCCCGGATGAGCACCCGTCCCTGAGCGATTTGGGGCTGTGAGCAGATATGAAGCATTGAAGCTGTTCGAACCAAAGCATGCCGCTTGGCCGTGGTTGTGCAAAGCAGCAAGGACGAACCGCGAAAACTTGAGCGTCTGCAAGAACCAGAAAAAGCCGTCCTCATTGCGGCAGTTGCGGCCGAGGTGGGTGCTCTGACCGTTGGCACCATTGGGACGCACTACCTATGCGCCAAGTGGCCTAGAACTGAGCTGGATACGCCACCCTGGTCAACCGTTTGGAAATGGCTCCAAGAGACAAATCACATGGCGTCTGGATGCCGACCTGATAGACACATTCAAGACATCCGGTGACGGTTGACAAACCCGCATCAATGCCGTGCTGCGTAATGCCGTGGTGCATGGTGTAGTGAAGGCCGGGTAACTGCGCGTGGTGATCGAACACAATCATGCATGTCAACCACAGCTATAGCTAAGCACATCGTTTGCCATCTGACTACAGCACCGCATATCCAATAAACTGTCCTAACCAATGAGCGCACCACTATTACCATCAGCCCAATTCTCACTAGCCTGTGCAGCTTTGCCTTTAGTGTCCATCGACTTGGTGTTAACCAACGTTGATGGTCAATTGCTACTTGGCAAGCGGAACAACGCCCCAGCTCGCGACTTCTGGTTCACTCCAGGAGGTCGCATACGGAAAAATGAACCATTGGCCCATGCAAAACTCCGCATTGCACGCGATGAGCTAGGCTTGCCTGCATCTGCATTGGAGCGGGCAATGCTGATGGGAGCTTGGGACCATTTTTACTCGGATAGTGCCTTTGACCCTATGGTTTCTACACATTACGTCAACCTCCCGTTATGGGTGCAATTAACCCGAGAGGAAGAAACCACCCTTCAACTGCCACAAGGACCCAGTGAGCAACATTCCCAATGGCAGTGGCTCCCCCTATCCCAAGCCAAGGAGGATCAAACTGTGCATCAGTATGTCCGTGCATATGCGCAGTGGGTTCTTTTACCGACAAGTCGAGGTTCCCTATTTGAAGCAACACTTTGAATAGATGGCAGCAAAGCAGAAGCATCCGTGCTCGGAGTCAAGTCAGCAGCTTGAGGCAGGCAACTTGCCTACAGATTGCCTGCAACCACGCAAAAGAGAAAGGGTTTGCTATTATTTTAATAATAGCAAACCCTTATTTAGCTTGGTGCCGGAGAGATGAATCGAACACCCGACCTTCTCATTACGAATGAGCTGCTCTACCGACTGAGCTACACCGGCTTGGAAAGACCAAGATTATAGCGGCCCGCTCATGCCTCTCTGTGATAACGGGTGACGCGTTCCACCTCGTTTTTGGAACCCATGAAGACACTCACGCGCTCATGCAATTGGGTCGGTGTGATGTCCATGATACGTTGCTTGCCATCCGTGGCTGCCCCCCCGGCTTGCTCAATCAACCAGCTCATGGGATTGGCTTCATACATCAAGCGCAGTTTGCCTGGTTTTTCGGGTTCACGTCTGTCCCAAGGGTACATGAAGACACCACCGCGGGTCAGGATGCGATGCACATCTGCAACCATACTGCCTACCCAGCGCATGTTGAAGTCTTTGCCACGCGAACCGTCCTTGCCTTGCAAGCATTCGTCAACGTACTTCTGCACCGGAGCTGCCCAATGACGCTGATTACTCATGTTGATGGCAAACTCCTTGGTGTCTTCGGGCACACGCAGGTTTTCTTCAGTCAACAGAAAAGAGCCCTGCTCACGATCCAACGTAAACACGGCAACGCCGTCGCCCACGGTAAGCACCAGTGTTGTTTGCGGACCATAAACGCAGTAGCCGGCGGCCACTTGTTTGCCCCCAGGCTGCAAGAAGTCCTGCTCAGACACGCCAACACCTTCTGGTTTCAGCAGCACGCTGAAGATGGTGCCGATGCTCACATTCACATCGATGTTGCTTGAGCCATCCAGCGGATCAAACATCAGCAGGTATTCACCTTGTGGGTAGCGGTTGGGCACCACGTAGATGCCCTCCATTTCCTCGCTGGCCATGGCGGCCAGATGGCCGCCCCATTCGTTGGCTTCGATCAGCACCTCGTTGGCAATGATATCGAGCTTTTTCTGCACTTCACCTTGCACGTTTTCGCTTTCGGCACTGCCCATCACTTCGCCCAGTGCCCCTTTGTTCACCGCCTGACTAATGCGTTTGCAAGCGCGGGCGACCACTTCCAGCAGCAAGCGAAGTTGGGATGGGATATGACCATCCATGCGCTGCTGCTCGACCAGGTAGCGCGTCAGGGAGATACGTTTTGGCATAGTTATGTGTCCTTGTAAATTTCAGGAAGAGGGGTTTAATCGGCCAGCGCGCGGCTGATCACTTCACGTACATCATTACTCAAGTCCGCTTTGGCGGCCACACGTTGCAGCGCAGCCTGGGCCGCATGGCGGTAAGGTTCGGCCAATTTCTTCCAACGATCCAGCGCACGTGCCAGACGTGCTGCCACTTGAGGGTTGATGGCATCGAGTTCCAGCACATGCTCGCTCCAGAACACATAGCCTGCAGCATCCGCACGGTGGAAGGCACCGGGGTTGGCGCTGCAGTAACTGAAGATCAGGCTGCGCGCCCGGTTGGGGTTGCGGATGTTGAAGTTGGGGTGCTTCAGCAGCTGACGCACCGCTGGCAACACCTGGCCTCCGCGATCAGTGCAACCTGCTTGCAATGCAAACCATTTGTCCAGCACCAGCTCTTCAAATTGGAACAAGCTGTGAAAGCGGGCCAGGGCCGGGGTAGCCAGGGCATGCCCGCTTTGAACCAACGCATTCAGGGCGTTGAAGCGGTCAGTCATGTTGTCAGCATCCTTGAAACGTTGATAGGCCTTGCCTGGCCAAATGGCATCACCTGAGGAGCGGGCTGCCAGGCACAAATAATTCAATGCCAAACCCGCCAAGGCACGACGGCCGCTGGACAAGGTGTCAGGCTGGTAAGCGCCATTTTGGCTATGTGCCGCATACGCCCATTGCCAGTCTTCAAACAACGCGGTGGCAAGTTGTTCACGCATGGCTTCACGTACGGCGTGAATCCGTTGTGGGTCAATCACCTCCAACTGGTCGGCGATATAGGTCTCAGACGGCAGTGTCAGCACCAGCTCTTTGAAGGCCGCATCCAGCGTGGGGTGGCGCAGCACCGCGCGCATAGCTGAAATATAAGTATCATTTTGGCCTATAGCGCTTGATCCACCTGCATCAGAAGCTATATATTTAATAGCTATTAACAAGGCCAAGCGTTGCCCGGCTTCCCAGCGGTTGAAGGGGTCAGGGTCATTGGCCAGCAAGGCCAGTAATTGGGCATCGGTGTAGGCATAGTCCACCACCACCGGAGCGCTAAAGCCGCGCAAAATAGAAGGTACGGGTTCTTCCAGCACCTTCTCGAACGTAATGGATTCGCTGGCCTGAGTCATGACAAACAGGTGGCTATCACCAACGTTGGACTGGCCATGCACCTGCAAAGGCAACGCGGCACCACTGGCTGCGCCGATCAAGCCCAGGCTGACCGGGATCACAAACGGCTCTTTGCTCTCTTGCCCCGGTGTGGCTGGGCAGCTTTGGGCAAAGTTCAGGGTATAGGTGTGAGCCTCAGCGTCATATGTGGCCGTGGCTGCGAGACGAGGTGTTCCAGCCTGGCTGTACCAGCGTTTGAATTGCGGCAGCAACTTGGCGAGTGCCGAATCCGGATTGGCATCAGCCACGGCCTGGGCGAAGTCGTCGCAGGTGACCGCGCTGCCATCGTGGCGGGCAAAGTACAGTGTCATGCCTTTGGCAAAACCAGCGCGACCCACCAAAGTTTGCATCATGCGCACCACTTCAGCACCTTTTTCGTAAATGGTGACGGTGTAGAAGTTGTTGATCTCGATGTAGCTGTCCGGGCGCACCGGGTGAGCCATCGGGCCGGCATCCTCGGGGAACTGGGCGGTGCGCAGCACCCGCACGTCTTCAATACGCTTGACGGCGCGGGCTGACGGGTCAGCGCACAGGTCCATGCTGAACTCCTGGTCGCGGAACACCGTCAGGCCTTCTTTCAGGCTGAGCTGGAACCAGTCGCGGCAGGTGATGCGGTTACCCGTCCAGTTGTGGAAATACTCGTGACCGACCACGCTCTCGATGTTGGCAAAGTCGACATCGGTGGCGGTAGCCTGATTCGCTAGCACGTACTTGGTGTTGAAGATGTTCAGGCCCTTGTTTTCCATCGCGCCCATGTTGAAGTCGCTGGTGGCGACGATCATGAAGCGCTCCAGATCCAGCGGCAGGCCAAAGCGGGCTTCGTCCCAGATCACCGATTTGATCAGCGACTGCATGGCGTGTTCGGTCTTGTCCATGTCGCCGGGACGCACATACACCTGCAACAGGTGCTCTTTGCCACTGCGCGAGATGATGTGTTGCTCGCGGCACACCAGTTTGCCGGCCACCAGGGCGAACAGGTAACAGGGTTTTTTGTGCGGATCGATCCAGGTGGCGAAGTGGCGGCCATCGTCCAGGTCACCACTGTCGGTCAGGTTACCGTTGGAGAGCAACACCGGGTATTTCTCTTTGTCGGCGCGCAGCGTCACGGTGAAGCTGGCCATCACATCTGGGCGATCCATGAAGTAAGTGATACGCCGGAAGCCTTCGGCCTCACACTGGGTGAAAAACGATTCATTGCTGACGTACAAGCCCATCAGCTTGGTGTTTTTGACCGGGGCGCAGGTGGTGAAAATTTCCAGTGCAAACGGCTCGTTGCCTTCAGGCAGATTCTCCAGCACCAGTTGGCCCGAATCCATCTTGAACGAGGTACCGGCACCGTTGACCAGTACGCGGGCCAGGTTTAGGTCGTCGCCATCCAGGCGCAGCGCTGCAGCGGGCACATCGGGGTTACGGCGCAACGTCATCTTGTTGAGGACGCGGGTTTTGGCCGGATCGAGGTCAAAACACAGGTGGACGGTATCGATCCAGAAAGCCGGCGCGGTGTAGTCCGCACGACGTACCACGGTGGCAGGGCCAGTTGAATCACGCAGTTGCAACATTGAGAGTCTCCAAAAATTTTGATTCCAACAGATCAAGGAAGTTGTTCGCCGCCGCCATCACATGAGGGCCGGCCAGTTGATGGGCTGGGTGACTGGTGCAAATGGCCACAGCGCGCATGCCCGCCCGGCGGGCAGCTTCAATACCAAAGGGCGCATCTTCAAACACAATACAGTTGTCTGCAGGTGTATTCAGGCGCTTGGCAACTTCTAAAAATATAGCAGGTTCGGGTTTACCAGCCAGACCTTCGTCACCACCTACCACGGGCGGCGGTGCGCCGGACAGTTGCAAATACTGCATGGCAAAAGCAATGTTATGACGGTCGCCCGCCGTGCCTACACCCACTCTCAGGCCCATGGCTTGTGCTTGAGCGAAAAAAAGCTTGAAGCCAGCCACTTCGGCAAACACCGGGCCAAAATTTTCGCGGTAAATGGCTTCTTTTTCGGCAATCAGCACCCAGGCTTCATCGTCCGGCATCGGGCGCTGGAACAGCTCACGCATACATTCGGCCCCGGTACGTCCGGTGGTGCGGCGCATCAAGTCTGGCAGGTCAACCGCCAGACCGTGGCGTTGGGCGAAAACTGCCCAGCTGTGTGCATGGTGGCCCATGGAGTCGATCATGGTGCCATCCATGTCGAAGATTAATGCATTAAATTGGCCTTTAGCGCTTGTTGAATAAGCGCTAGAAGCTATATTTTGCATAGCACCTGACATCACACACCCTGCTTCAAAGACGCTTCAATGAACTGATCCAGATCACCGTCCAGCACTTTTTGCGTGGCCGAGGTCTCGTAGTTGGTGCGCAGGTCTTTGATACGGCTGTTGTCCAGCACGTAGGAGCGGATCTGGTGGCCCCAGCCGACGTCGGTTTTACCGTCTTCGAGCTTTTGCTGCTCTTCCTGCTGCTTGCGCAACTCGTGGTCATAGAGTTTGGAGCGCAGGCGCTTCCAGGCTACGTCGCGGTTGCTGTGCTGGCTGCGGCCGTCCTGACACTGCACCACGATGCCGGTGGGGATGTGCGTCATGCGCACCGCCGAGTCGGTCTTGTTGATGTGCTGACCGCCCGCGCCACTAGCACGGAAGGTGTCGATGCGCACGTCGCTGGGGTTGATGTTGATCTCGATCGAATCATCAATCTCCGGGTAGACAAACACGCTGGCAAAGCTGGTGTGGCGGCCACCGGAAGAGTCAAACGGGCTCTTGCGCACCAGGCGGTGCACGCCGGTTTCGGTGCGCAGCAGGCCAAAAGCGTATTCACCTTCCACTTTGAATGATGCGCCTTTGATACCAGCGGTGTCGCCCGGGGTTTCGTCTTCAATCTCAGTTTTGAAACCCTTGCGCTCACAGTAGCGCAGGTACTGGCGCAGCAGCATGCTGGCCCAGTCGCAGGCTTCGGTGCCGCCCGCACCGGCCTGGATGTCCAGAAAACAGTTCAGCGGGTCGGCCGGGTTGTTGAACATGCGGCGGAACTCCAGCCCCTTGACGATCTCTTCGAGCTTGGCGACTTCGGCCTCGATGGTGATCAGCCCGGCTTCGTCGTTGTCGTCGCGGCTCATCTCAAACAACTCGGTGTTGTCAGACAGTTCGCGCTGCAGGTCATCAATGGTGACCACCACGCCGTCCAGCGCTTTTTTCTCTTTGCCCAGCTCCTGGGCGCGTTTCGGGTCGTTCCAGACGGTCGGATCTTCCAGCGAGGCGTTGACGGTTCTCAGGCGCTCAAATTTGGCATCGTAGTCAAAGATACCCCCGTAATTCAAGGGTGCGGGCCGTCAGGTCGGTCAATTGGTTGCCAATGGCGTTGATGCGTTCTGCTTCCATGGGAGAAATCCTGTTCTTGCGTTGTGACAAATAAACGCGGATTTTCTCATGGCAGGCTTACCCGATGAAACGCTCGATCAAATCAGCCACCGCCTGCGGCTGATCGTGGTGCAGCATGTGACCACAGTCGTCGACCTGGGCGATCTGGACATTGGCCACAGACTTCAGCCGTTCATGGTGTTGCGCCAGCGTGAATTTCCCCTTCCACCAGATCGCCATGCTGTCGTCCGAGGCTTCCAGCATCAGCGTCGGGGCGGTGATGGCGCGGTAAATGGCCAGCGCCTCGTCCGCGCGGTAGAGCTGGGCCGTGGTGATCTTGTGCGCTGCTTCGCCCAGAATTGACCATTGCCCAGGTGTCAGTTCAGCCGACCAGTGGCTGGCCAGCCAGCGGGCCTTGTCAGCAGTCAGTCGTCGGTTGGTCTTCATCAAGCGCCCAGCTACGGCTTCCAGCGAGTCATAGGTTTTGAGCAGCATGCCTCCCTGGGCCTGCTGCTTGAGCTCATCCATCCACTGGGCGTATTTGCCCGCCGCCTGCTCGGGCTGGGTGGCCGGCATGCCAAAGCCCTCCAGATTGATCAGGCGGCGCACGCGCTCGGGGCGTATCCCAGCGTACAGCATGACCACGTTGCCGCCCATACTGTGGCCAACCAGATTCACGGCCTGGCCCGGTGCGTAATGATCCAGCAGTGCATCCAGATCGGCCAGGTAGTCGGGATACCAAAAACAATCTGCCCCACCAGAGGCAGTCAGCCCAAAGCCACGCCAATCGGGGGCAATGATGAAGTGATTGGCCTGGAGGGCATCCACCACAAACTGAAAGCTGGCAGCCACGTCCATCCAGCCGTGCACCAGCACCAACGGGGTTTTACCGGGCGCTGGGCTACCCCAACAACGAACGTGGTAGTTGAGGGAGCGAATAGGAACAAACTCGCTCTTGGAAATGCGTTGAATTGAGTACATCTGGTCAATCATAAAGAGAAAAAACCGTACCCGTCAGTCAAGCCAGTGACAAGGCAAAACCTATCACTCAGCCTCGCTTGGCATCCTAGCCGCCATGTCAAGTGGCACTGGATCACGCTGACTTATAACCCGGTAAGCCCTAGCTAAGTGCTCATGATGCGGCAATGAAGAAGATGAGCAGGCGAACCTTGAATGATGGTTCATCTTGGTTTTTCACAATTTAAAAACCAGATGGTGCCCGAGACCGGAATCGAACCGGTACGCCCGTTATTCACGAAGCGGCGGATTTTAAGTCCGATGTGTCTACCTATTTCACCACTCGGGCAAGGCTTGTATTGTGAATACAAACCTGAATTCTGGAGGCGCGACCCAGAGTCGAACTGGGCTCCACGGATTTGCAATCCGTTGCATAACCGATTTGCTATCGCGCCAAACACCTTACAAAAAAGGGAAGCTTAGCTTCCCTTTTTAATAATTGGAGCGGGAAAAGAGTCTCGAACTCTCGACCTCAACCTTGGCAAGGTTGCGCTCTACCAACTGAGCTATTCCCGCAAAATGCAAATAAACATCTGCATCAAAAGAAACTATGGAGCGGGAAAAGAGTCTCGAACTCTCGACCTCAACCTTGGCAAGGTTGCGCTCTACCAACTGAGCTATTCCCGCGTTTCAAGCCCTAAATTATAACGTTATTTTAGAGCTCATCCTGAATTTGACGAGAATTTATCAATGTTTAATTGTTCCAGCCGACCCTGTTGGTGCCAGCTCCGTCGAAACCGAGGTAACCACAGCAGGATCATCCTCAGGCAATGGTGTAGGCATACGTTCCAGCGCAATTTCAAGCACTTTGTCAATCCAGCGCACAGGCACAATCTCAAGACCATTTTTGACATTTTCAGGGATATCTTGCAAATCTTTTGCATTTTCCTCTGGAATCACCACGGTTTTAATTCCACCGCGCAGCGCAGCCAATAACTTTTCTTTCAACCCACCAATGGCAGTTACCTCGCCACGCAGAGTGATTTCTCCTGTCATGGCCACATCACAGCGCACAGGAATACCGGTCATCGCAGAAACAAAAGCTGTCGTCATGGCGGCCCCTGCACTCGGCCCATCTTTGGGTGTTGCACCATCAGGAACGTGAATATGAATGTCTTTCTTTTCAAAAAATTCGTCCTTGATCCCCAGTCGGTGTGAACGGCTACGCACAACGGTGCGAGCGGCCTCTACAGACTCTTTCATCACGTCACCCAAAGATCCGGTCCGCGTGATCACACCCTTACCGGTCATCATGGCCGCTTCAATGGTGAGTAAATCCCCTCCCACTTCAGTCCACGCCAAACCAACAACTTGACCAACCTGATTTTTCTTCTCAGCACGACCATAGTCGTATTTACGGACACCCAAAAATTCGTTCAGGTTTTCACCGATCACTTTGACTTGTGGCTTGAACTGCTTCAACTGCAAACCTTTGACGACTTTGCGGCAAATTTTCGAAATTTCACGCTCAAGCGAGCGAACCCCAGCCTCTCGCGTGTAATAGCGCACGATGTCACGCATAGCATCTTCCGTGATCAACAACTCGGATTCTTTAACCCCATTGTTCTTGAGTTGTTTGGGCAGCAAGTATCTGATCGCAATGTTGGTTTTCTCATCTTCGGTATAACCCGATAAACGAATCACTTCCATGCGATCCAGCAAAGCTGGAGGAATATTCATGGAGTTGGATGTCGCTACAAACATCACATCACTCAAATCAAAATCAACTTCGACGTAATGGTCGCCAAATTTATGATTTTGTTCAGGATCAAGCACCTCAAGCAGTGCGCTTGACGGATCACCCCGGAAATCAGTTCCCAACTTATCTATTTCATCCAGCAAGAACAACGGGTTTCGTGTCCCCACCTTTGACAGACTTTGCATCACTTTGCCCGGCATAGCACCAATATATGTCCGGCGATGTCCCCGAATTTCGGCTTCATCACGCACACCACCCAGTGCCATGCGCACATATTTACGCCCTGTTGCTTTGGCAATAGACTGACCCAATGATGTCTTACCGACACCGGGTGGTCCGACAAGACACAAAATAGGTGCCTTCACCTTATCAACCCGCTGCTGAACCGCAAGGTATTCAAGAATACGGTCTTTTACCTTGTCAAGGCCATAATGATCCTCATTAAGTACCGTTTCTGCATTTGTCAGGTTGTGCTTAATTTTGGTTTTTCCCGCCCACGGTAAACCGGTTAACACGTCAATATAGTTACGCACCACTGTAGCTTCAGCGGACATAGGTGACATTAGTTTTAGTTTTTTCAGCTCACCATCCACTTTTTTTAATGCCTCTTTGGGCATCTTGGCAGCCTTGATTTTTTTCTCGATTTCGTTGATGTCAGCGCCATCTTCTCCTTCGCCTAATTCTTTCTGAATGGCTTTAACTTGCTCATTCAAATAAAAATCACGCTGATTCTTCTCCATTTGCCGTTTCACCCGTCCGCGAATCTTTTTATCCACATTCAGAATGTCAACTTCGCGCTCAATCTGTTCAAACAGATTTTCCAGACGATCACGCACACCAGACAGGTCCAACACCGCTTGCTTGTTCTCCAGCTTAAGCGGCAAATGAGCAGCAATGGTGTCAGCCAAACGACCAGGATCATCAATACTGGAAATTGAAGTTAAGATTTCAGGGGGAATTTTCTTGTTGAGTTTGACGTATTGATCAAACTGCTGCATCACCGCGCGCCGCAAAGCTTCAATTTCACTGACCTTGGCGCGCGACTGAGTATCTGATTCCGGCGGTACTTCAACCGGAGTCACCGTAGCAGTAAACAGCAGTTCACCGTCTTCAATATGCGTCACCGTAGCACGCTGCTGCCCCTCAACCAAAACCTTGACTGTGCCATCTGGGAGTTTGAGCATTTGCAAAATAGTCGACACACAACCCATGTCAAACATGTCCGACACAGCAGGATCATCTTTGGCTGCAGCTTTTTGAGCAACCAGCATGATCCGTCTGTCAGCATTCATGGCAGCTTCAAGTGCCTTGATACTCTTGGGCCGCCCAACAAATAAAGGAATCACCATGTGTGGAAAAACCACTACATCACGCAAAGGCAATAGCGGCAAATCAATCGAAGCAGCAGGCAGTAGGGTGTGATCAGACATATAAAGTCCTCTTTAAACCTGTTGAAGGAGAAGCGCGCCTGCCACAATGACAGTGGCAGGCAATTATTTTGAATGCATTTTGACCTTATCAGGACAAAACACATCTATAAGCAGAACAAATCAGGCCTTTTTGGCCACCTCACGGTACACCAGCAAAGGCTGCTTGTTCTCTTCGATAGTGGACTCATCCAAAACGACTTTTTCAACATTTGGCGTATTTGGCAGGTCAAACATGGTGTCAATCAGGGCTTGCTCCAGAATGGAGCGCAAACCACGCGCCCCTGTCTTGCGTGCCAATGCCTTTTTAGCAATTGCCTTCAATGCATTCGGCCTGATCTCCAGATCAACCCCTTCCATGGACAGCAATTTACTGTATTGCTTGACCAAGGCATTTCTCGGTTCAGTGAGAATTTGCACCAAAGTTTCTTCGCTGAGTTCACCTAAAGTAGCCACTACAGGCATACGCCCTACCAACTCAGGAATCAGTCCAAACTTGATCAAATCTTCTGGCTCAACCTCTTTGAACACGTCGGTCAGGTTGCGGTTTTGCTTACTTTTCACGGCTGCACCAAAACCAATGCCAGAGGACTCGGTCCGGTTGTCAATTACCTTCTCGAGCCCCGCAAATGCCCCACCACAAATAAACAAAATATTGGTGGTATCCACCTGCACAAAATCCTGATTCGGGTGCTTACGCCCACCTTGTGGAGGAACACTGGCCATCGTGCCCTCAATCAGTTTGAGCAAGGCTTGCTGAACACCTTCACCAGACACATCCCGGGTAATGGAGGGATTATCGGATTTGCGCGAAATTTTATCGATTTCGTCAATATAAACAATGCCACGCTGCGCCCGCTCAACCTCATAGTTGCAACTTTGCAATAGTTTGAGCACGATGTTTTCCACGTCCTCACCCACATACCCTGCTTCAGTGAGTGTGGTGGCATCTGCCATAACAAAAGGCACATCCAGCATACGCGCCAAAGTTTGCGCCAACAATGTTTTGCCTGAGCCTGTCGGACCAATCAGCAAGATATTGCTTTTGGACAACTCTACATCATCCTTGTTGGATTTTTCCTGGTGCCGTAGCCGCTTGTAATGGTTATAGACTGCCACAGCCAAAATGCGCTTGGCTGGCTCTTGTCCGATCACATAGTTATCAAGATTCGCTTTGATTTCAGCAGGCGTGGGCAATTCATTTTTAGCGACAGTTTCAGTGGTTGCTGGCAATTCATCACGGATGATTTCGTTACACAGTTCAATACACTCATCACAAACAAATACCGATGGCCCAGCGATGAGTTTTTTAACCTCATGCTGACTTTTTCCACAAAACGAGCAATACAACGTTTTCTCGCCAGAGGTGCCTTTTTTTTCGGCCATGAGAACTACGCCCTTTTAGAAATAACCTGGTCAATCAGACCATATTCTTGGCACTCTTGCGCCGACATGTAGTAGTCACGCTCGGTATCACGTGCAATACGCTCCAACGGTTGACCGGTACGGTCAGCCAAAATCTGGTTTAGTTGCTCTCGTGTCTTCAAAATCTCACGCGCGGCAATTTCAATTTCCGTGGCCTGCCCCTGGCTGCCACCGGAGGGCTGGTGAATCATGATCTTTGAATTAGGCAAAGCAAAACGCTTGCCCTTTTCACCTGCGGCCAACAAGAAAGCTCCCATACTCGCCGCCATACCGGTGCACAAAGTTGACACCTGGGGTTTGATAAAGTTCATGGTGTCAAAAATCGCCATGCCGGCGCTGACCGAGCCACCGGGTGAATTGATGTAAAAAGAAATATCCTTGTCAGGATTTTCGCTTTCCAAAAACAATAACTGCGCCACGACCAGATTAGCCACATAGTCATTCACTGGGCCCACCAAAAAAATCACCCGCTCCTTGAGCAGACGCGAATAAATGTCGTAAGACCGCTCGCCGCGGCCTGACTGTTCGATCACCATGGGCACCATGCCCAAGCCTTGTGGGGCCATTGCACTCATTTGAAAATTCATCTTGACTCCAAAAATCTTGCTCTACTGTAGCTAAAAAACATGGCCTCAATGCAAATGGGGCTTGTTTGCTGGACTACAAGTCCGGCACAAGCCCCATTTTTAACCGTTTAAACGGAAGAAAACCGTCTTAATTCTGTGCCATCAGCTCATCAAACGTCACCGATTTCTCACTCACCTTAGCTTTGGAGAGCACAAAGTCAGTCACATTGTTCTCAAGCACAAGGGCTTCCACTTCCGCCAAGCGATTGTTGTCGCTGAAATACCAACGCTCAACTTCTGCGGGTTTTTCATAGCTAGCAGCCAACTCCTGAATATGCGCCTTAATTTGATCCATGGTAGCTTGCAGGGCATTGGCACGTACCAACTCAGCCACGACCAAACCCAAACGTACGCGGCGCTCAGCTTGTGGCTTGAACACATCTTCAGGAATAGCTACTTTATCCGCGTCTTTAATACCGCGTTGCTTCAAATCAGCACGCGCTCCCTCAAGCAGGCGTTGCACTTCAGCCTGAACGCTAGCATTGGGTAAATCCAACTCAGCCTTGGAAACCAAAGCATCCATCACTGCGGCTTTATTACGACTCAGCAAACGGGATTTCACCTCACGATCAAGATTCTTCTTGATGTCAGTACGCAAACCTTCCACCGTTGCATCTTCAATACCCAAAGATTTAGCCAAGGCTTCGTTTACTTCGGGCAAATGAGCAGCTTCGATCTTCTTCACCGTCACCATGAAATCAGCGGTTTTGCCCGCGACATCTTTGCCATGGTAATCGGCCGGGAAAGCCAAGGGAAAGGTTTTGCTTTCGCCAGATTTCATACCGCGTGTGGCTTCCTCAAACTCTTTGAGCATCTGACCATCACCCAAAATAAACTGGAAATCCGCAGCCTTGCCACCCTCAAAGGTCTCACCATCAATCTTGCCTTCAAAGTCAACCGTCACACGATCACCATCTTGGGCGGCTGCATCATGCGGACGCTGTGAAAAGGTACGACGCTGTTTTCGCAAAATATCAACCGTCTTGTCAATTGCAGAATCAGACACTTCAGTTGCAATTTTTTCAATTTCCGCCGTGCTCAAATCACCAATTTGGACTTCAGGAAAAACTTCAAACACAGCCTCAAATGTCAACTCACCTTCAGGTGCACCTTCTTTTTCATTGATTTTGGGCTGACCTGCAACACGCAGCTTGGCTTCGTTGGCAGCGTTAAAAAAAGCTTCGCCAACTTTGTCGTTCATGACTTCATATTGAACCGAATAGCCATAGCGCTGTGAAACCACGTTCATGGGCACTTTACCTGGACGAAAACCATCCATCTTCATGGTACGTGCCAGTTTCTTCAAACGAGCAGTCACTTCAGACTGAATGGCTTGCACAGGCAGACTCAACGTCATTTTGCGTTCAAGCTTTTCAAGAGTTTCAACAACAACGGCCATGGTCATTCTCCAAATTAAATAGGTGGTCAAGCGTCCGCTGCGGTAAAACTCTTGGCCATACTGCAAAGGACACAAAAAAGCTCTTACCCGGTTGCCATTCAACAGGGCAAAGTCAGCAAATTCTCATCGTGGTGCGCGGGGCGGGACTCGAACCCGCACAGTGTTGCCACCGTCAGGACCTAAACCTGGTGCGTCTACCAATTTCGCCACCCGCGCTAACTTAACAGGGCAGCCTTAACAGCCACCCCTGGAAATAGGTCAACTGTGGATTTTAACCCGCACTGAACCCGACATTTCATCAACCTCAACCCGCAAAGAAGGTTAAGAACAGCTTAAGAATGATTTTTTAGACTGCCATCAACGCTTCAGTCCACCCAACCCACGTTATTCCATGAACAACGCCCAACGCAAGATCTTTCAAGCACCCATGCCAACCATCTCTGCACGCCATGTGGACCAACATTCTCCACGCAGGCAGGAAGCTGAAAATTTCATCAAACGCATCTTTGCAGACCGCTACAACGCCAAAGTGACCTCGTTCACACCCAACTTGATGGTACTGGAGCAGCGCGGAGCCATCGTTGCAGCAGCGGGCTGGCGCAGTGCCAAGGATTCAACGCTTTTTCTGGAGCGTTATCTGGACACACCCATTGAGCACGCCATGGCGCATCTTGCGCCCAGCCCCATCAGTCGTGACCGCATTGTGGAAGTGGGCCACCTGGCCGCCCAAAGACCAGGCAGCAGCATTTTCCTGTTTCGCGCCATGGCGAACTATTTGCATGCCGAAGGCTTTGAGTGGGTCGCCTCCACGGCCACACAAGAACTGGTGGGCATCTTCTCCAAGCTGGGTTTGCCACCTCTGGCACTGGCTGCGGCCAACCCAGAACGTTTGAACGGTCAGGCCAGCAACTGGGGCAGTTATTACGACACCCAGCCCATCGTTGCCGCCGGACGAATCAAAGCCGCCCTGCAACGCATGAACGCACAAGCATGAGTACCTCTCTCCTACTGGATGTGCTGGCGCTACGACCCGACCGCCCGGCCCTGTCCGACCACGAGCAAAGCCTGAGCGCTGCTGAAGTCATCTCAGCGGTGCATGAGATGGCCAACAAACTCACTGATTGCCAAGTCATCGCGGTGCTGGCGGACAACAGTGTGAACTGGGTTCTGGCCGATCTGGCAGCACTGCATCTGGATGCGGTGCATTTGCCCTTGCCCACTTTTTTCAGCCCGGCGCAAATGGTCAACGCGCTGACGCAAGCCGGTGTCGATACCGTGTTGACCGATCAGCCCGAACGAATCACCTCCTTGGGGCTAGGCTTTGAATGCCGTTGGACACAGGGCTTACTCAGCTTGATGTGCCGCCAAGCGACGCGGCCCGCCTTGCCCAAGGGTTGCGCCAAAATCTCTTTCACCTCCGGCAGCACCGGCTCCCCCAAGGGCGTTTGCCTGAGTGCCACCGGTTTGATGGCCACTGCCAAAGCCATACAAACCACCCTGTCCCCCCTGGACATTGGCAAACATCTAGCCGTTTTACCACTGAGCCTGCTGCTGGAAAACAGTGCAGGGATTTATGCCGCATTACTCAACGGCTCACAAGTCCACCTCCCCAGCTTGGCCAGTCTGGGCTGGCGTGGCATGGCCGGGTTTGACCCTGCGGCCTTGCAGCAAAGCGCCATGGCGGCTCGGCCCAACAGCATGATCCTGGTGCCCGAATTGCTGAAAGTCTGGACACTTTATTTGCTCGCCACCCAGCAACATGCACCCGACAGCCTGCGGTTTGTGGCCGTCGGTGGAGCCCATGTTGACCCGGCTCTGATCAGGCAGGCGCGGCACGCCGGAATTCCCGCCTTTGAGGGTTATGGCCTGACGGAATGTGGCTCGGTGGTCAGTCTGAACCAACCCGGCGATGAAGGCACGGGCGTGGGCCGCGTCTTGCCGCATGTGCAATTGCGCCTGGACCACGGCGAAGTTCACCTGCAGACATCCGCCTTTCTGGGCTACACCGGCAGCCCTGCCTTACCCGCACAAGCCTCGCACGAATTCGCTACCGGCGACTTGGGCCAGCTGGATGCACAAGGCCACTTGCATTTGATGGGCCGCAGCAAAAACCTGCTGATCAGCAGCTTTGGTCGCAACATTTCACCCGAATGGGTCGAATCCGTGCTGCTGGCGCAAAACGCGATTCTGCAAGCCGTGGTCCTGGGTGATGCCCGCCCCTGGTTGGCGGCTGTGGTCGTGCCGATGCCTGGCATGACCCAGGCTCAAGTTGATGCGGCCATCTCACAAGCCAATACACAACTTCCTGACTATGCTCGCGTCAAACGCTGGCTCATCAGTGCGCCAATGACTCTGACCAACGGTTTGGCCACCGGCAATGGCCGCCCCATGCGCAGCGCGATTGCCCAACACTTTGCCCAGGCCATCGACTCCCTTTACAGCACAGAAGAGACCACCTCATGACGTTTTACGAACAACTCATCAGCGCCACCGAAGTCAACCGCGGCTATCTGCTGTCAGCCCCGCTGGTTTCTGACTGTTTGCAAGGGCGTGCCCAACTCAAAGACTACCTGGCCTTTCTCAGCCAGGCCTACCACCATGTGCGTCACACCACACCACTGCTGATGTCACTCGGCGGGCGCTTGCCCGAGCGGCTGGCCTGGCTGCGCCGCGCTGTGGCTGAGTACATTGAAGAAGAAATTGGCCATGAAGAATGGATTCTGAATGACATCAGCGCCGCCGGTGGCGATGCCGATGCGGTGCGGGCCAGCCGCCCCGACCTGCCCGCCGAACTGATGGTGGCTTATGCCTACGACCTGATTAACCGTGGCAACCCGGCCGGTTTTTTCGGCATGGTGTTTGTGCTGGAGGGCACCAGCGTGGCCCTGGCCCTGATGGCTGCCGACAAAATTCAGCACGCGCTGCAACTACCTGATACCGCCTTCTCCTACCTGCGCTCCCACGGCACACTCGACCAGGAACACACCAAACACCTGGCCGTCTTGCTGGAACAAATGACCCCCGAAGACCAGCAGGAAGTGCTGCGCTGCGCCAAGGTGTTTTACAAACTCTATGGCGACGTGTTCCGGGGTTTGACCGACACACAGGTGGCCCCATGCAACTGAACTCTGCCCGCGTCGTCCTCACGGGAGCCAGCGGCGGCCTGGGCCAGACCCTGGCGCAACAGCTGGTGCAGCATGGAGCCCATGTGCTGCTGGCGGGGCGCGATGCAGCCAAACTCCAGGCGCTGGCCAACCGACTCGGCAGTGCCTCCCACATCTGCGTGGCCGACCTGACACAAACTCAAGGCGTTGCAGATCTGACCCAAGCAGCCCAAACATTCAAAGCCAATGTATTGATCAACAATGCCGGCATCAGCGCCTTTGGCCTGCTGCAAGACCAAACCTGGGACACGGTTGAGCAGGTGATACAAACCAACCTGATGGCCCCGTTGCGGCTGACCCATGCCTTGTTGCCCCACCTGCTCAGCCAGCCACAGGCCAGCATTGTTAATGTGGGTTCGGCCTTTGGCAGCTTGCCCTTTGCCGGTTTTGCTGCCTATTCCAGCGCTAAGGCCGGCCTACGCGGGTTTTCTCAAAGCTTGCGTCGGGAATTGGCCAACAGCCAAGTCCACGTGTTACATGTCGCCCCGCGTGCCATCAACACCGCGCTCAACAGCCCAGCTGTCAATGCCCTCAACCGCGCGCTGGGCAATACCAGTGACAGCCCTGAAGCCGTGGCGACCCACCTGCTGAATGCCTTGGCCCAAAACCGCAGCGAGTTACACATTGGCTTTCCAGAGCGCCTGTTTGCCTGGCTCAACGGCTTTGCCCCCGCTCTGATTGACCGTGGCCTGGCCGGCAAACTGGCCACCATTCAACAACATGCCCAAACCCCTCAACCCTGACACCCTGCCATCATGAAAAAAACCTTCATCCGCCTCCCGCTGGCTGCCCTGCTTTTGAGTGCCGGCCTGTGTTTTGCCAGCAACAACGACACGCTGGTGCGCCCGATTCAAGACCAATGGGCCCAGATCAAATACAAGCAAGATGCCAAGCAGCACGCTGACGCTTACCGCGCCCTGGCAGAACTTGCTGGCAAATTGGCTGAAAGCCACCCCACCCAGGCCGAACCGCTGATCTGGCAAGGTATTGCCGTCTCCAGCGAAGCCGGAGCCAAAGGCGGCCTGGGCGCACTGTCACTGGCCAAACAAGCCAAATTGCTGTTTGAGCAAGCCATTCAGCTTGACGGCAGCGCCCTTGATGGCTCGGCCTACACCAGCCTGGCCACGCTGTACGCCAAGGTACCTGGCTGGCCGCTGGGTTTTGGAGACAAGGCCAAAGCCGACGAGTTGTTCAAAAAAGCCCTGGCCCTGAACCCGCAAGGCATTGACAGCAACTTTTTGTACGCCGACTTCCTGGCCGATCAAGGCAAAAACCCTGAAGCCGCCAAACATCTGGATGCTGCCCTCAAGGCCGCTCCACGCCCTGGGCGTGAAATGGCCGACGCAGGCCGCAAACAAGAGATTGAGGCCCTGCTGAAGAAGGTCAAGCCCTGAAAATTTATAAAAAATCAGGCTCTAGCGCTCATACAACAAGCGCTAGAAGCTATCATTAATATAGCAAACTTACAACCAGCCCAACTCACTACTTGCTGCTGGGTGTCACTCTAAACCAAGCCGCGTACATGGCGGGCAAGGCCAGTAGCGTCAGCACCGTCGCCACAATCAGGCCGCCCATGATGGCCACTGCCATCGGCCCCCAGAACACCGAGCGTGACAGTGGAATCATGGCCAGCACCGCCGCCGCAGCGGTCAGCACAATCGGGCGCAAGCGGCGCGTGGCGGCCCCCACAATCGCCTCCCAGGCCAGCACACCCCGGGCACGGTCTTGCTCGATCTGGTCAATCAAGATCACCGAGTTGCGCTGAATCATGCCCATCAAGGCAATCACCCCCAGCAGCGCGACAAAACCAAACGGCCGGTTCAGCAGCAACAGCGCTCCCGCCACACCGGCAATTCCCAGCGGCCCGGTCAGAAACACCAGTACCGCGCGGCTGAAGCTGTGCAACTGCAACATCAGCAAGGTGAAGGTAATAAACAGCATGATCGGAATACCCGCCACAATGCTTGAAGAACCCTTGGCACTTTCTGCCACGGCCCCTGCTACCTCAATGTGGTACGCAGCTTGCCCGGCTTGGGCCCACTTGGCTTCCAGGCTTTTAAGCTCAGGCAAGAGCTGATTGGTCACCGTCGCGCCCTGCAGGCCTTCCACCAGGTCGCTTTGCACGGTGATGGCGTAATCACGGCTCTCGCGCCACATCACACCCGGCTCCCAGGTGAACACCGGTTTGGCAATTTGCGTCAAGGGGATCGACTTGCCGGAGGCGGTGGGCACATAGGCGTTGCCAATGTCGGTGATGGCGTTACGCTCGTCCAGCGGCTGGCGCAGCACGATATCGATCAACTTGTCACCCTCGCGGTACTGCCCGACGATGCTGCCACTCAAAATGGTTTTGGTGGCCGTGGCAATCGACTGGCTGGTGACCCCCAGCGCCCGCGCCTTGGTTTGATCCACCTCCAGCCGCATGACCTTGATGGATTCGTTCCAGTTGTCATTCACCCCACGCGTATTGGGGTTCAAACGCATCGCTGCTTTCACCTCGTCAGCTCGCTCGCGCAGCACAATGGGGTCTTGCCCAATAACGCGAAACTGCACCGGGTAGGGTACCGGTGGGCCATTGGACAACAGCTTGACACGACCACGCACCTCAGGAAACTCCTGCGCCAGCAACGCAGGCAACTTTTTCCGCAAGACTTCGCGGGTGGGCAAATCCTGGGGCAACACAATCAGCTGCGAGACATTGGTTTGCTGGAACACCTGCTCCAGCGGCAGGTAAAAGCGTGGCACACCCGAGCCCACCCATTGGGTCACCGAACTCACCCCCGGTTCAGCCATCAGACGGGCTTCCACCCGTTTGGCCACCGCCTCGGTGGCGGCAAATGAGGAGCCTTCGGCAGACCACAAATCCACCATCAGTTCAGGCCGGCTCGAATCCGGGAAGAACTGCTGCTGCACCCGGCCCATGCCCACCATACCCAACCCGAACAATGCCACGGTAGCGGCAATGGTGATCCAGCGGTGCCGAATACAGGCGTTCACGGTCTTTTGAAAGACACTGTAGAACGGGGTGTCGTACATGTCATGGACACCTGGCTGCTCCCCGGCTTGCACCTGCACATGAGGGGGTGCTTTCAGGAACCGGGTACCCAGATACGGCACAAAATACACCGACACCATCCAGGACAGCACCAGCGCAATCACCGTCACCGCAAAAATCGCAAAGGTGTACTCCCCCACCGTGCTTTTGGCCAGACCAATCGGCAAAAAGCCCGCCGCAGTGATCAAGGTGCCGGTGAGCATGGGCATGGCGGTGATCTCGTAGGCAAACGTGGCCGCGCGCACCTTGTCAAAGCCCTCTTCCATCTTGCGCACCATCATCTCCACGGCAATGATGGCATCGTCCACCAGCAGCCCCAACGCAATGATGAGTGAGCCGAGCGAGATTTTGTGCAGCCCAATACCCCAGTAATTCATGGCCAGAAAGGTCATGGCCATCACCAGCGGAATGGTGATGCCCACCACCAAACCAGGCCTGGCATCCAGCATCCAGCGCTTGTACAGCGGCTGCTTGCCAGGGCGTTTGTGTAACCCCAGGCTGATGAAACTCACGGCCAGCACAATGGAAACCGCCTCAATCAACACCCGTACAAACTCATTCACCGAGGTGGCCACCGACTTGGGCTGATCCTGAATCTGCCCCAGCGTCACCCCCGCTGGCAAGGTCTTGCTGAGGTGTTCCGTGGTTTTTTCCAACGCTTTGCCCAGGGCAATGATGTCCCCCCCCTTGGTCATCGACACCCCTAGCGCAATCACCTCCTGGCCCTGATAGCGCACCTTGACGCTGGGCGGGTCCACATACGCGCGCTTGATATCAGCAATGTCCCCCAGGCGCAACTGGTTGGCTCCGGCACGGATCGGCATGGCACGCAACTCCTCAATCGCCTTGAATTGCCCATCCACCCGCACCTGCACCACATCCAGCGGCGTTTGCACCGCGCCCGCCGACTCCACCGCGTTTTGCTGACCCAGCTGGGCGATGACGGCATTCATGTCCAGACCCAGCTGCACCAGGCGCTTTTGCGAGATTTCAATGAACAGCTTTTCGTCCTGCACCCCAAACAGCTCCACCTTGGCCACATCAGGCACATGCAGCAATTGCTGGCGCACTTCATCGGCAAAGGTTTTCACCTCGGCATAACTGAAGCCTGGCGCTTGCAAGGCGTAAATCACGCCATACACATCGCCAAAATCATCGTTGAAAAAGGGCCCCACCACGCCTTGCGGCAAAGTGCCGCGCATGTCGCCAATCTTCTTGCGCACCTGGTACCACACGTTGGCCACGTCCGGGCCCCGTGCATAGTCCTTGATCTGGAAAGTGATCTGCGACTCGCCCGGCTTGGAATAACTGCGGATGATGTCCGAGTACGGCACCTCTTGCAGCGTGCGCTCCAGCTTGTCGGTCACCTGCTCGGCCATTTGCTGGCTGGTGGCACCAGGCCAGTAGGTGCGTACCACCATGGCACGAAAGGTAAACGGCGGGTCTTCATCCTGCCCAAGCTGAAAGTAGGCAGACACGCCCAACACCATCAGCACAATCATCAGAAAACGCGTCAGCGGCGCATGCTCAATAGCCCAGCGCGAGAGGTTAAAACCCTGTTCAGGGTGCAAGTGGCTTTCACTCATAACCCGCTCACTTGGCTGCTGCAGAGGAGGCTGCAGGAAGACTTTGAATTGCTACATTTTCAGGAGCTGTCTGCGCTTTACTGGTAAGCACTACAGGCACATTTTGTTTATAAATTGTGACTTTCTGCCCAGGTGCCAGCACATGGACACCGGCTACCACCACCTGCATGCCTGGCTGCAGGCCACTGGCGACCACCACGTCGTTGCCATCGGCGGTGGCAATTTGTACCACTTGCGGCTTGACCGTCATACTGGGCACATCCAGCACCCACACGGCACTGGACTGGCCTTGCTGAAACAAGGCGCTGGTGGGCAGCTTGATCACGGGTGCCCCAACGTGCTGCAGTGTGGCTGGCAGCACCGTCACGGTGCTGCCCAGGGGCAGATCGTCTGCACCACTCAAAGCCACTTTCACCGCAAAGGTACGGGTGATCGGGTCAGCACTGGCGGCCACTTCACGCACCACCGCTTTGAGCGTGCCCGAAGAAGACCACAAACGCACGGCCACGTCCGACCCCAGCTTGATGGCTGCCACTTTGTCCTCGGGCACGGCAAACACCACATCACGCGCACCATCCTGGGCAATCTGCACCACCGGGCTACCAGCGGCAACCACCTGGCCGCGCTCGGCCAGCACCGCGGTCACCACGCCCGACACATCCGCACGCAACACGGCATAGGCGGCCTGATTACCCTGAACATTGGATTGGGCTTGTGCCTGATCCAGCTGCGCCTGCGCCGCCTTGCGCACCGAGTCACGCCGCTCCAACTCTGCACTACTGATGAAATTCTGTTCTTTCAGTGACTGAAAACGCTTGAAATCAGCCACCGCCAAATCCCGGTTGGTCTGCGCTGCAGCCACTACGGCATGCGCTGACTCGGAGGCCAGCTGGAGATCTTGCGGGTCCAGCTGCGCCAGCACCTGGCCCGCTTTGACACGCTGCCCCACTTCGACCGGCCGCTCTATAAGTTTGCCGCCCACACGAAAACCCAAACGCGACTCCACCCTGGGCTTGACCTCGGCCGCGTATTCCAGCGCGGTCTGCGTGGTTTGAATACCCACCGTGACCACCTTCACGGACCGCACGGGCTCTTCTTGCACC
Organism: Rhodoferax lithotrophicus; assembly: GCF_019973615.1. Lineage (GTDB taxonomy): Bacteria > Pseudomonadota > Gammaproteobacteria > Burkholderiales > Burkholderiaceae_C > Rhodoferax > Rhodoferax lithotrophicus. The sequence goes on from NZ_AP024238.1 coordinate 3,450,643, forward strand.
GCCGGTTTGCTGCATGCCAGCAGAAAAACACCAGCCGCTATAGTCAGTGCCAAGCGACAGGGCCGAAGATACGCGCGCATTGAATTCATGGACAAACACTTTCAAACACATCAAATTAATGACCAAATGGTTATTAATTTTAGTAAATTGATTCACGCTGTCAATTACCTTGGACAAAATCTCCGCTGCAGCATAGTTTGGAGCCTTAGCCCCCTGAAGCAACGGCCGTCAACCCCACCGAGCACATGCCCTCAACCATGACCCAGAAGCAGCCTGCGCCAGCAGATGTGACCCACTACGAAAACTTTCCGGTGGCCTCGTTCCTGTGCCCACCGCAACTACGCCCGGCCATTGCCGCCATCTACCACTTTGCCCGTACCGCGGATGATCTGGCTGACGAAGGTGATGCCAACACCCCTCAAAGGCTGGCGGAACTGGGCCGCTATCGCGCAGATTTACACGCCGTGGTTGCCGGGCAACCCCACAGCAACACCTGGGCGCAAGTTTTTGAACCTCTGGCAGGGGTAATTCACCGTTTCAAGTTACCGGTGAACCTGCTGAATGACTTGCTCGATGCCTTTGAACAAGACATCCGCTACACCGCCGAACAACGCCACTATGCCACGGATGACGAATTGCTGGACTACTGCACACGCTCGGCCAACCCGGTGGGGCGTTTGCTGCTGCACCTGTACGGCATCACCGACGCAGCCTCATTGACGCAAAGCGACCAGATTTGCAGCGCCCTGCAACTGATCAACTTCTGGCAAGACGTGAGTGTCGACGTGGCCCGTGGCCGCTGGTACCCAAGCCAGCAAACCATGGCGCAATTTGGCGTGAAAGAGGCCGATTTGCAAGCCAGCAGCCACGCCGAAAACGCTAGACTTTTAATAGCTTCTTACGCAAGTAACGCGCGCTCCAGAATGCTAAAAGGCTCACAATTAGCCTGCCGCATTCCAGGCCGGGCCGGCTGGGAGCTGCGGCTGGTGGTGCAAGGCGGCCTGCGGATTCTGGACAAGATCGAAGCGCTGCACTTTGCCACCTGGCAGGTGCGCCCCAAGCTCGGTGCCTGGGACATCCCGGTGATGGTGTGGCGCGCCTTACGGATGCGCGCCAGTTGACATCAAAACGATGGAGGGCCTGCACCAATGGAAGTTACAGCGTCAACACCGTACAACCGGTGGTTTTGCGGGCTTCCAGGTCACGATGGGCTTGTTGCACGTCTTCCAGTGGGTAGCGTTGTGCAATGTGAATCTTGACTTGGCCACTGCTCACCACGGCAAACAAATCGTCCGCCATGGCCTGGGTGGATTCACGGGTGGCAATGTGGGTGAACAGGGTTTGCCGCGTCACATAAATCGAGCCCTTGGGGCCCAGAATGCCGGGTGCAAACGGTGCCACCGGGCCGGAAGCATTGCCAAAACTCGCCATCAGGCCAAACGGTGCCAGGCAATCCAGCGACTTGTCCCAGGTGTCTTTGCCCACAGAGTCGTACACCACTTTCACGCCTTGGCCGGCGGTGATTTCCTTGACTTTTGCTAGGAAATCTTCTTTTGAATAATTGATAGCAAACTCTGCACCATTGGCAAGCGCCAGAGCACATTTTTCATCAGAACCCGCCGTACCAATCAGGCGCAAACCCAAGGCTTTGGCCCACTGGCAGGCAATCAGGCCCACACCACCCGCAGCGGCATGAAACAGCACAAAATCCCCCGGCTGGAGCCCGCCTTGGGGCAGGGTACGTTTCAACAGGTACTGCGCCGTCAGGCCTTTGAGCATCATGGCCGCGCCGGTCTCAAAGCTGATGGCATCGGGCAACTTGCAGACACACTTGGCCGGCATCACCCGCCGCTCGCAATAACTGCCCGGCGGCTGGCTGGCATAGGCAGCACGGTCACCCACTTGCAGATGTGTCACACCCTCGCCCACCGCCTCGACCACACCCGCAGCCTCCATACCCAACTGCTGCGGCAGGTTCATGGGGTACAGGCCACTGCGTTGGTACACGTCAATAAAGTTCAGGCCCACCGCATGGTGGCGAATGCGGATCTCGCCCGGGCCAGGTTCACCAACCACCACACTGACCAATTGGAGTTCTTCCGGGCCGCCGTGCTGTTCAATACGAATTGCACGTGATGTCATCTGGGTCATGAGTTTGTCCTTTATAAAAATGAAATGTTGCCACGAAAACGATTCTGCTGCTTGCCTCATAACCCGCTCATACCCATGGCCATGGGTCAAAGAAATAAGCTGCCAAAATACCCGGATGCACCCCAAAATCAATCTTAAAACTGCCGCCCTGCTCACGCTACCGCCCATGTTATGGGCCGGCAACGCGGTGGTAGGCCGAGTGGTCGCGCCGCTGGTGTCGCCCATGACGCTGAATCTGTTGCGGTGGGCCGTGGCCTTTGCGCTGCTGCTGCCCCTGGCCGCACCCGTGCTGCACCGAAGCAGCGCCCTGTGGCCCAGCTGGCGGCGCTTTGTGCTGCTGTCGATGCTGGCCATTGGCGGCTACAACGCATTGTTGTATTTGTCGCTCAACACCTCCACACCCCTCAATGTGACCTTGGTCGGCTCCAGCACACCGGTGTGGATGCTGTTGATTGGCCGGGTGTTTTTTGGCACGCCTATCTCCCATAAACAATGGCTGGGTGCCGTCATGTCCATTGCCGGGGTGATGCTGGTGCTTTGCCGGGGTGATCTGGCGGTGCTGCTGCAGGTCAGACTGGTGGCGGGAGATGTCTACATGCTGCTGGCTTCTGCGGCCTGGGCCTACTACAGCTGGATGCTGGTGCACCCCACCACCGAGCCGCCCGAGATCAAACGTGACTGGTCGGCCTTTTTGCTGGCGCAGATTGCTTTTGGCTTGGTGTGGTCCAGCCTGGCTGCAGGAACCGAATGGGCACTGGGCCTGGGCCGGCTCCAGATCAGCTGGCCCATGGCGGGCGCACTGATGTTTATATCGCTGGGGCCGGCTTTGTTGGCCTACCGGTCCTGGGGCGCAGGCGTGTCACGCGCCGGCCCGTCGGTAGCAGGTTTTTTCATCAACCTGACCCCGCTGTTTACCGCCGTACTGTCAGCCGCTTTTTTGGGTGAACTACCCCACCTGTACCACGCCCTGGCATTTGTGCTGATTGTGGGGGGCATTGCGGTGTCGTCACGGCGCTGAGCTTCTAACCAAACAGGCTCATACGTCACGGTTTGGGGTTTTTGACCCCTGTCAAATGAAGCATGATCCGCAGAGGACTACTCTGGTTGAATTGGTCGCCGTGTCGTGTTGCTGACTGACGACATGCCTTGGTCAGTGTTGTCAGGATGCCATTGCTGATTCGTGAACTATGACCGATTTCACCACTTCAACCATGGGCAGACGGACCAAGGGCATGGAACACCCTGCTTTCCTCTTTAGACTTCACTCATCGTGAATCCGGGCTGTGTCTGTGAAATTGCGTCTTGGCAAATAAATCAGGACAGTGGCATTGAACCTTCCGTCTTAAATGTTCCATTTTCTGAGTGACATTATGAAATTCTCTAAGCCCCTTATCCATATCTGCCTTAGTGTGGCGGCATCTTGTGCTGCTTTTTCTGCTTCTGCACAGACAGCCATCTATTCACTTGATAGCACGGCAGTTAGTGCATTTGGTGCTGGCTCGTATGGAAAAGTCACTTTGACACAAAGTTTTTCTGATGTTCTTGTAAGCGTCTCGCTTCGCAACGATTTGAACTTTGTGGATACCGGGTCCCACTCCGCTTTTTCTTTTAACCTTGGTGGTGTTTCATCGGCAAGCGACATTACAAATATCACCTTTGCCAATGGGCTTGGGAGCGTTTTTGGTGTGAGTTCGGGCACAACCAATGCGCCTTTCAGCAAATTCACCTATGAAATCAATTGTGTGAGTAACTGTGTAAGTGGTGGCTCTGGCGGTGGCTATGTAGATCCATTGAGCTTCAAGGTGCACAACGTCACACTTTCCAGCTTTAATCAACTTTCTACAGGCCATGGTACGGCCGCTTACTTTGCCATGGATGTGATCAATGGTCACGGCAATACCGGAACCATTGGTGCCATATCGGCAGGGGTTCTTGCCCCAGTGCCGGAACCAGAAACTTACGCCATGTTGTTAGCCGGCTTGGGCCTGATTGGAAGCATCACACATCGTCGCAAGCAAAAGACATTAACAGCCTGATTGGTCGAAGGCAAAAATGCACAAACGGGGGCTTAGGCCCCCGTTTGACGTTGTAGCTGTTGGTGGATGATTGACCCATAACACGCATGTCTGTGGCTTGCCAGTGCCACCGTCCATCACCGGGTGACCCGGCTGCCTGCCCCAGTTACTCATTTTGCTTGGCCGGGCAACCGTTTTAAAAAAAGAACACCTTCGGCGCCCTTTGTGGATCTTTACTGCGCCTTGAATCCACTTTCCTTGATGATGCGCGCCCAGGTTTGGGCATAGGCATGTTCACGGCTGGTCAACTGGGCTTGTGTCATGTAGCCCACGGTCAGGCCCATGGTGCTCAATCGCTCCCGTACCTCAGGCAGGGCCACCACTTTGGCAACGGCGGCAGAGAGCTTGTCGATGGTGGCTTGTGGCGTGCCTTTGGGGGCAAAAATGCCGTAGTAGGGCACGTCTTCAAAACCAGCCAGTCCCAACTCAGCAAAGGTGGGTACATCGGGTAACGCCGCCTGGCGTTTGTCGCCCAGCACCGCAACCACACGGATCTTGCCGGCTTTCTGGTTCTCGATAAAGTCAGGCACCGACCCCACACCGGCATGGATCTGATTGCCCAGCATATCTGCCATCATGGGTGCGCTGCCACGGTACGGCGCAGCCTGCAGATCAAGCTTGTACTTTTGGCCAATCACCTTCACCAGAAACTCCGGCACAGAAGCTGGTGCAGGCACACCCACCGTGTCTTTACCCGCGCCCTGCTTTTGCACCCAGGCTACATAGTCAGCCATGCTCTTGGCCGGAGTTCCCCCCGATACGGCCAAACCGTTCACAAAGGTGGCAAAACCAGCGACCGGCACAAAATCCTTGGCCGAATCGTAGCCAGGGTTTTTCACCACCAGAGGCAATATCGAGATGGTGTGATCATGCGACAAAAACAAGGTGTTGCCATCGGGTACAGCCGCCTTGAGCGCCTGCGCGGCAATCTGTCCACCGGCTCCGGCCTTGTTTTCCACCACCACGGGCACACCCAGAGGGTCTTTGAGCTTGTCAGCCAGGATCCGGGCAATCGCGTCAGTGCCCCCACCGGCAGGAAAACCCACCATCAATTTGACCGGGCCAGTCTGCGCTTGCACCACACCGGCGGCGAGCAGCGTGCCCACGGCCAGCGTTTTCGCCAGGTGTTGAAGTAATTGACGAACCGTGAACTGAACCATTTAAAAACTCCTAAAAAATTAAAACGTACCTGAAAAAGCACCGCCATCAGCCAGAATATTTTGCCCGGTGATGTAACCCGCCTGCTGGCTGCACAAAAAAGCACAGATGGCACCAAACTCCTCGGGTGTTCCAAACCGCTTGGCCGGAATGGTGTTGCATCGCGCAGCAGCCACCACCTCCACCGTTTGCCCGGTTTTGGCAGCCACACCTTGAAATACCGCTTGCAACCGCTGCGTATCAAACGCGCCGGGTAACAAGTTATTCAGGGTGACACCTCTGGCAGCCAGGCCGGTGCGTGCCAGTCCAGCGACAAACCCGGTCAAACCACTGCGTGCGCCATTGGACAAAGCCAGTGCGTCAATCGGTGCTTTCACGGCACTGGAGGTGATGTTGACCACCCGCCCAAAGCCACGCGCCGCCATGCCATCGACCGTGGCCTTGATCAACTCAATGGGGGTGAGCATGTTGGCATCCACGGCGGCTATCCAGTCGTCACGTCCAAAGTTGCGGAAATCCCCGGTAGGCGGGCCACCGGCGTTGGTAACCAGAATGTCAAAGTCGGTGCGCTGGGCCCACACCGCCTCCCGTCCGGCGGTGGACGTAATATCTTGAGCAATAAATTGCACTTTAGCGCCCGTGATGTCTTCGTAAGTAGCTCTCAATTTTGCAGCAGCCAATGCCAATGCTTGCTCACCACGCGCCACCATCAGCACGTTCACACCTTCAGCCACCAAGGCTTTGGCGCAGCCCAGACCCAAACCTTTGCTGGCACCACACACCAAAGCCCATTTACCGGTAATACCCAAATCCATACACCTGTTCCTTCAGTCAAAAGGGTTCATGAACTGGCTTTGCAAGCCACACCAGCCGCCACCGGGCTGGCCGGGTGCGCCACAACCGGCTCGGCCAGCGCGTTAACCACCGCCTGGGCCAATACATCATCTGCACCATGCAAATTGCCTTCCGCACCATACCCGAGCTCGGTCAGCATATTGGGAAAATTGCGACCCGGAGTGATGTTGAATGGATCGGCTTGTGACCCAAAAATGGCTTTATAGCGACTGATCACCTAGTAGCCCAAAAAGGCTGCGTTGTCATAAATCACCCGGTTGCGGGCGTTCCAGCCGTCCACCTGGTTGGCCAGAGTGGCCCCGATATCGACCCAGAAATAACGCGCATCCGGTGCCAGTGCCTTGAGCTGCCACATCAGCACTTGTTGACTGTTGGCAAAAGATGTCTCCAACTGGTTGGTGCCCAGCACCACAATCACGGTGTCAGCCTTGGCAATAAAGGCGTGGTCTTGCGCCACGCTTTGCAGCGCACTTTGTTTGATCTGAATACCTGGCGCGGTGATGGATCGCCCTACGTCAAAGCTGATAAGAACCTGGCTACCAAAACGCTCACTTAACCGGGTCGCCAAACCCGCCCGCGACAAACCGTAACTGATCGAGTCGCCCAACACATAGACCGATTGGTTGACCGTCCGGGCCGCACCAGGCAAGCCCGATGCGTCTGGGCTGCATAGCGGGCTGGACACCGCCACCAGAGGCCAGCCCAATACCACCCAAGCCACCACCCATACACGCCCGCCAAGCTGATGCAGTGAGCGCCATAACAGGGAAGGAAAAGTGGAAAACACCATCGTCCGCCTTTGCTCAGTCATAGGTTTTAAATCCAAAAATGGGGGACAGTTTGAAGTCAAAACCGGCCATGAGTTGGTCATCATGGACAGCACCCAATGAATTGGATGACAAAAATCTGTCCATGGGTCTTGGCCAGTTTAGCAATCTCCTGGCAGGTCAGCCCCCTGCCTGCTCACGACCTGACTGAACAGACCGCACCGCCACAGGCCGAGCGCGGCTGCTAAACACAAAAATACCCGCAACCACCAGCACCGTACCGGCGGCCACCCAAACGGTGAACGGCTCACCCAGCAGAAGTATGCCCATCAAAATGGTGGACATCGGGCCAACCATACCGGTTTGTGCAACCAAACCAGCGCCAATACGCTCAATGGCCATCATCACCATCAACACGGGTGCGGCAGTGCACAGTGTGGCATTCAACACAGACAGCCAGAGCACCTCTGGAGCCACCATGGCAGCACTCATTGGCCGCAACACCACAAACTGGCCAATACACAGCACACAAGCCACCGTGGTCGCCAGCCCGACCAGCCGCAAGGAACCCAGACGTTTGACCAGTTCACCACTGAAACTGAGGTAGAGCGCGTAGCTTACTGCACTGCCAAAAACCAGAAAAGCACCCCAAGCCGCGTTGGCCCCTTCCAGCTTGATCTCATGGCCAAACACCAGAATCACGCCGGCATAACTGATGCCCATGCCGAACGCCTGGCGACGACTGATACGGCGTTGGTACAACACCAGCCCAAGCAGCAACACCAGCGTGGGATTGAGGTACAAAATCAGTCGCTCCAGAGAGGCACTGATGTGGGCCAACCCGGCAAAATCCAGATAACTGGCCAGGTAATAGCCCGTAAAACCCAGACCCAAGATGCCCCATCCATCATGCCGGGTCAGCGCGGGTTTGCCCCGGCTGGACCACCAGGCCATCAGGGCAAAAATGGGCAGCGCAAACAGCATGCGGTACATGATGAGCGTGACCGCATCCACCCCGTAGCGGTAAGCCAGCTTGACGATGATCGCTTTGCCGCTGAAGGCCACCGCACCCAGCGTTGCAAGCAGCAAACCGTTTACTATATTTTCAGGAGCTACTTGCGCTTTATTCATAAGCTGTACAGACCAATTTTTCTTATTTTTTAATTCAGCCAGAACAACCTGCCTGACCACCCATCCACACCTCAAGAAGACTGGGATTGCCGAAACGCCATGACCGCCTGATTACGCAAAGTACGCAGCAGCGCGAGTTCTTTTTCACCCAGCTTCAAACCACCAATTTCTGCCATGTCTGCATAGATCAAGCCAAAAGGTCGGCCTTTGAGCACCAAAGGCAGAATCAGAAAAGTCGGGGCATTAAAAAACTTGATATACCACGATGGCAAGCGACTGGCCAGGCGTGGGTCGCGGGCATCCGAAATCAGGGTATCCGCCCCCTTGGCGCAGATGGTGGCAAACAAATCGGGCACCGTGACACCGCTGAGGGGTACACAAAATGACTTGACCACACCTTCCACCCCGGCCCCCAAGCCAAAACGCCCCGTGAGGGTGTCTGTTTTGGGGTCGCGCATGCAGAAAATGATGCGGTGAAACGCCAGCGCCCGGAACATGGCCTCCAAAATCATGCGCACGACATCGCTGAGCTTGAACTCCTCCACCATGGCATTGGTAATGTCCTGAACACCTGCCGTCAAGGTTTGTGCAACTTGGTCAACCGCTTGCTTGGCTTCTGAATGAGCCGAGTGGCGCACGGGCGCTCGCGCGACTTCGGTGGCCTGCAATTCACTGGAAAACAGTGCGTCATGATCGCGCTGGGTGTACTCCACATGCAACTCATCGTCTTCGGGGGGATTGATGAGCAGATGTGCTGCAGGCGAATTTTTGCGCACCCGCAAATCCATGGCATCGGCCAAATCAACCAGTTTTCTGCGTGCCGTGGTGGTGGCAGCCTTTACCTGACTGACCGACATGCCCAGCGCCTTGTTGAATTTTTTTGCGGCCGCATCCAAAACCAGTTGCACATGCTCCGGGTCGGCGTGCATCATGCCATCGGCCATGTCATTGGCCGCACGCGCCGCCCAGCGCAAGCGGCTGAGTGCCTCGGTCGGCACACGGCTGGGAGGATCACCTGCCGGAAGCTGAATACAACGCTGAATACTTTCAGGCAACCCCCAGGAGCGGGCCACACCCATGCCCAAAGCCTCAAAACTCATGCCCAAGACGCGGATGGACGCGGCTTCTTCACTGACCGCATGGTGCGGGGCATGTACTAGGGCGCGGATACCCGCCGCTTCCTCCGGAAAATAAAACTGCGTCAGCATGCGCCCCAGATTTTGAAACAACGCGCCAATAAAGGCCTCTTCCCCTTCATCGCTGGTGGTGGCCAGTTCGGCAGCAATGGAGCCAGCCATCAGCCCCCGCAAAAACTCCTCTCGAAGCAAATGGGCACTGGTTTTGTCTTGCATGTGCTCCAGCAGCACCAGGCTGAGCGCCATGTTGCGTATGCCGTTGAAACCCACCAGTTGCACGGCGCGTGACACCGTGCCAATGCTGTTGCCCCGGGCGTAATGGGCACTGTTGACCAACCGCAGCAGCTTGTTGGTCAGAGCCACATCTTTCAGTATTTCATTGGTGATGCTGCTGATGCTTTCTTTCTCTGACGTGGCCATGCTCTGGATACGCACCACCGACTCCGACAGGGCCGGAAAATCGGTCTTGTTGCGCATACGGCGCAACAAAAACTCCAGCGTGCTGTTGTTGCCTGCCGAGGCCTCCGCAGGCGTGGCCGCAGCCAGGTGAGACTGCCAAGCTTGCAAGGCTGCCAAAAAAACCTCACTGGAGGGATAACGCTGCTCGGCTTTGGAATTCAAGGCACGCAAGACCACCGCCTTCAACTCATCATCGAGCCGATCAAACAAGGCCGCTGGCAGTTCCAGGTTTTGGAAGGCGGCACGGTAAATAGCCCGATAAGCATCCTGCTCTGGCTGCAAGGGCTTGCCCCATAACAATTCAGCCAGCATCAACCCTGCGGAAAAGACATCCATCGAGGGCGACACGGGAGCCCCCCGCGCAGCCTCCGGGGCCATGTAAGCAGGTGTGCCAGCCATACCCGCACCGGTGCTGGACGGGTCTGCGCTGATGCGCTGGGCAATACCAAAGTCCATCACCCGTGCGCGCCCACTGGCATCCAGCATGACATTCGACGGTTTCAGGTCACGGTGCACCACCCCTGCGGCATGGGCTGCCACCAGTGCCCCCAGCACATCCACCATCAGGGCCACCGCCTGCGTGACAGGCAGCGCCCCCTGGCTGGCCAGCAACTGCGCCAGGGTCTGTCCGGCTACATATTCAAACACCAGAAAGGGCTGCTGGTCTTGGACATCCGCCTCGAATACCGGCACGATGTTGGGGTGTGTCAGACGGCTCACGGTGCGCGCCTCGGACAGCCACTGCTCCAGGCCTGAGGTATCTGACGCGCGCATCGGTTTCATCAGCTTGATGGCCACCTCACGCTCCAACCGGGGATCAAAAGCCAGCCAGACTTTGGATTGCGCCCCTTGACCCAGCAAGCGCCGAAGCTCGAACCGGCCCAAGGTACCCGGTGCGGCCAATTGGGCACCACTGGCCATGCGTTTGAGGGTGGAGAGTGGTGAGAAATCAGGCATGGCAAAGATAGATACGTGGTCTTGGAACTTTAATTCAACTGCAGCGGGTCATTCAGGCAGCTTGAACATTTTGATAAAAAACACCTGTAGCGCTTATCCATAAAGCGCCCATAGCTCTACAAGTTGTAGTGATCTTCATGGTTTGAGATGTCGGCCTGCAAGCTTAATGATCTTCACGAATTTGTAACAACATGTGAAAGCCACTTAAAAAGTGCTCACTTGCAACATTGAACCACGCAAAATCGCGCTGTTACAAATTGATTTGGATCTTAGTATGACCGTAAACCCTGATCGCGTTGACAAAATTCTGGTGACCGATGACGACGCACGCATCCGTGACCTGCTGCGCCGCTATCTCACCCAGGAAGGTTTCGAGGTGCTGCAGGCCGAGGACGGCAAATCCCTCACGCGGGTACTGACGCGCGAACCCGTCGACCTGATCGTGCTGGATTTGATGATGCCGGGCGAAGACGGCCTGTCCATTTGCCGACGACTACGGGCAGCCAACAACCACACCCCGATCATCATGCTCACCGCCAAAGGCGAGGACATTGACCGCATTGTTGGACTCGAAGTGGGGGCCGACGATTACCTGTGCAAACCCTTTAACCCACGCGAGCTGCTGGCCCGTATCCACGCCGTGCTACGCCGTCGTCCACCGGTCGAAGCACCAGGATCCCCCTCGGCAGAAAATGAAACCATCACCTTTGGCCCGTTCAGCTTTGACATGGGGGCACGTATTCTGCTTAAAAATGACGAAGAACTCACCCTGACCACCGGTGAATTTGCCATGCTCAAGGCCTTGGTACGCCACCCGCGCCAACCCTTGTCACGCGAAAAACTGGCCCAACTGGCCCGTGGACGTGAATTCGAGCCGTTTGACCGCAGCCTGGACGTGCAGGTATCGCGCCTGCGCAAGCTGATTGAAGACGATGCCACCTCCCCCCGCTACATCCAGACCGTCTGGGGTGTCGGCTACGTCTTTGTGCCTGATGGCAACGCCTAAATTGGCCTTCCTGCCTTACCCGCCGGAAGAAGAAAGCAAACCTTCACGCACCGCCGGTTTAAGCCTTTTCTGGCGCACATTTGTGTTGCTGTCACTGCTGCTGGTGGGCAGCGTGTTCGCCTGGACACAAACCCTGCGGGAGCTTGAATCCGAACCCCGTGCCATACAAACGGCACGCCAGATCGCCTCGCTGGTCAACCTCAGCCGCGCTGCGGTGATGTACACCGATGCCATCACCCGGGTGTCCCTGTTCAAAACCATGCGCGATGAAGAGCACGTGGTGATTGTTCCGCGCGAACCCAAAGACCTGATTGAGCCCATGGAAAATGGCGAGCTCAACCGCTTCATCTCTGAGGAACTGACCCAGCGCCTGGGGCCGGGTACGATGGTGGCAGGCCGGGTCAATGGCAAGGATGGCTTATGGATTGGTTTCACCATCGACAAGGATCTCTTCTGGCTGCAAACCAACCTGGAACGGTTCGATACACCGGCGGGTAAAACCTGGTTGATCTGGCTCACCACGGCCGCAGCCTTGTCACTGGCCGGAGCCGCCTGGATTGCACGCTTGATCAACCGACCCTTGAAAGACCTGTCCTTTGCCGCCAGCCGGGTCCGTGAGGGTGACTTTGAAGCCAGCGAGCTGGACGAATCGGTTGCCACCAGTGAGATCCGCGAGGTCAACGTGGGTTTTAACCGAATGACCCAGAAGCTGGCCATGATCGAGCAGGAACGCGCCGTGATGCTGGCAGGCATTTCCCACGACTTGCGCACACCCTTGGCACGCCTGCGGCTGGAAACCGAGCTCAGCGTGACAGATATCCATGCCCGCGAAAACATGGCGAGTGACATTGCCCAGCTGGATGCCATCATTGGCAAGTTCCTCGACTACGCCCGTCCAGGCAACATGGAGTTGACAGCGGTGTCGCTGAACAAAACGGTAGAAACCTGCTTGCTCAGCCTGAAAAAGCGTCCCGATATTGCCTTCAAGGTTGCGATGGAGGACCGTTTGCTGGTGATGGCCGACGAGGTGGAACTGCAGCGCATCATCACCAACCTGCTGGAAAACGCTGCCCGCTATGGCAAAAGTATGGACACCGGCATGGCTGACATTGAAATCTCAGCGCGTGGTCTGGATAAGCAGGTACTACTGCGCCTGCGCGACCATGGCCAGGGCGTGGCCGCCGATCAGCTCAAACAACTCACCACCCCCTTTTTCCGGGGTGAAGCGGCACGCACCTCGGCCAATGGCACCGGGTTGGGCTTGTCCATTGTGGAGAAAACGGTCTCACGCATGGGGGGAAAACTGGAATTAAGCAACGCCAACAGCGGTGGCCTGTGCGCCAACATCCGGCTGCAACGCGCTCCAGCGGGCTCAACGTGATTCACCACGCCCCCAGCATCCCCACAACAGCCGGAAACCGGCGTGTGACAAAACCTCAGCGTGGCCGGTGATTGTTGAAGTTTTTGGGCGGAGCCTTGCTGCCGGTGGCGCGTGGTGGCAAACCACTGTGCTGGGTCAACAACTGGCCCGGTTTGGGTGTTTGCACCGCCTTGACCACCCCTGGACTGGAGTTTTTCCGCCGCGCACTGGTGTAACTGCCATCCGTCACCGGCTGGAAGCTCGGAATCAGGTGGTGTTTGCCATTGCCGATCAAATCGGCCCGCCCCATGGCCTTGAGTGCCTCACGCAGCAGCGGCCAGTTGTTGGGGTCGTGGTAGCGCAAAAAAGCCTTGTGCAAACGGCGGCGTTTTTCACCACGCACTACGTCCACCGCTTCAGCCCGCTCGTCGCGGTGAATGCCTTTGAGCGGGTTCAGATCGGTGTGGTACATGGCGGTGGCGGTGGCCATCGGGCTCGGGTAGAAGGTTTGCACCTGGTCAGCCCGAAAGCCGTTTTTCTTCAGCCAGATCGCCAGATTCATCATGTCTTCATCGGTGGTGCCGGGGTGCGCGGCGATGAAGTAGGGAATCAGAAACTGCTTTTTACCGGCCTCGGCATTAAATTTGTCAAACAACAGCTTGAACTTGTCATAGGTGCCAATGCCGGGCTTCATCATCTTGGACAGCGGGCCTTGCTCGGTGTGCTCTGGCGCAATCTTCAGGTAGCCCCCCACATGGTGCTGCACCAGCTCTTTCACGTACTCGGGACTTTGCACCGCCAGGTCGTAGCGCACGCCGGAGCCGATCAGGATTTTTTTGATACCTTTGAGCGCCCGACCCCGCTTGTAAATCTGGATCAACGGATCATGGTTGGTGCCCAGGTTCTGGCAAATACCGGGGTAAACACAGCTGGGTTTGCGGCAAGCCGCCTCAATTTCGGGGCTTTTACAACCCAGTCGGTACATATTGGCCGTCGGCCCGCCCAGGTCCGAAATGGTGCCGGTAAAACCCTTGACCTTGTCGCGCACATCTTCAATCTCTTTGATGATCGAGTCTTCCGAGCGGCTCTGGATGATGCGCCCTTCATGCTCGGTGATGCTGCAAAAAGTGCAGCCACCAAAACAGCCACGCATGATGTTGATGGAAAAACGGATCATCTCCCAGGCCGGGATTTTGGTGGCGTGGTCATGGCTGCCGTTCTCATCGGCATACGCCGGGTGCGGGGCACGGGCGTAAGGCAGGTCAAACACCTGGTCCATTTCAGCGGTGGTCAGCGGAATCGGCGGCGGGTTGAGCCACACGTCACGGGCGGTTGCGCCGTCCCCGTGCGCCTGCACCAAGGCACGGGCGTTGCCGGGGTTGGTTTCCAGGTGCAGCACGCGGTTGGCATGGGCATACAGCACCACATCCGATTTCACCTGCTCATAACTGGGCAGGCGGATCACCGTGCGTGCGCGTGGGGGCAACACCTGCTTGCCTGCACGCTGGGGCAAGGCCGGGTTGTGCATGAACGTGAGGGGGTAAACACTTGCGTCACCCCCAGTTTGAATTCTTTTTTGGTCTGTAGCGCCCGTATTACTTGCGTAAGAAGCTATATTTTTTATAGTACTTTGCACATCCCCCTGCGCCGCCTCTTCTTTGGCGCAAGTACTGCCCTGCGCCAGCGCTTGCTCGGAAGTGGTTTGGTAGGGGTTGAGGTGTGGCTCCACCTGGCCGGGCTCGTCTACCGTGGTGGAATCCATCTCAAACCAGCCCAGGCGGGTGGCATCATCCGAACGGCGCACAAAGGCAGTGCCACGCACATCGGTGATCTGCTCGATGGGTTCACGTCGACTCAGCCGGTGGGCAATTTCCACAATGGCGCGTTCGGCATTGCCGTACAGCAGCAAGTCACACTTGGCATCGACCACGATGCTGCGGCGCACCTTGTCGCTCCAGTAATCGTAATGAGCAATACGGCGCAAGCTGCCTTCGATGCCACCCAGCACAATCGGCACGTCCTTGAAGGCCTCGCGGCAGCGCTGGCTGTAGACAATGGCCGCACGGTCGGGCCGCTTGCCGCCCACATCACCAGGGGTGTAAGCATCGTCGGTGCGAATTTTGCGGTCTGCCGTGTAGCGGTTGATCATGCTGTCCATGTTGCCCGCCGTCACACCCCAGAACAGGTTGGGTTTGCCCAGGGCTTTGAAGGGCTCGGCGCTTTGCCAATCGGGCTGGGCGATGATGCCCACACGAAAGCCCTGGGCTTCGAGCATGCGGCCAATCACCGCCATGCCAAAGCTGGGGTGATCCACATAGGCATCACCGGTGACGATGATCACGTCGCAGCTGTCCCAGCCGAGTTTGTCCATTTCGGCACGACTCATCGGCAGAAACGGGGCCGTGCCAAAACGCGCCGCCCAGAACTTGCGGTAACTGCTCAGGGGTTTGGCGTGGCGCGGAAAAAAAGAGACATCAACAGGGGCGTTCATCAGCACTCACACGGTGTAAAAGAGCGCCGAGTGTAAGGTTTTGGCTTATTTTGGACGGCCAGCAGGGGTACTGCTCCACACGCCCCGACCCTACTGGCAGTGTTGACAAACGAATGTCCCTACAGTTGTTACCAGCCTGTATCACAGGTCACGTTGGGTAATAAGAGGTGTGCGTTTCTGTTGGCGACCGCATGATGTGCAGGTGTTCCAACTCATCCATTTGAAAGGCAAGTATGAACCCAGATCTGAAAGACTTTGTCGAGAAGTACCTGGCCATCGTGCTCGGCACTTATATGTCGGTCTACGTGGTGGCCTTTATCACACTGCCCTACATCCTGTCTCACAACACCTGACCGTCAAGCCGACAGCCAGCGCCCTTCCAGGGCACTTTGCTCGCCCAACGTCAACCATTGCATGACGGCAAGCACCTGATCCGGGGTCACCAAAGCTTGTGTGGCCCGACCCTGCAAATGGTCACGCAGTTGGGCGTAATAAGCCAGATAGTTGCCAGCAACCCCGCCCACCCGGGTTCGGACAGACACCGGTGCAGCCACGCCCGGAATGGTTTTCCAGCTCAGAACCTCACCCGGCTGGGTATCCTGGCCCCATTCACCTGATGGCACCATGCCTGGCCGTGCACCCTGCTTCAACCCATCTTCCTGTCCATCCAGACCAAATTTGGTAAAGCTGCCATGGACCCCATGCACCGCCCAGCGTGGCCCCAACTCGGCCACCAAGGTGCTGGCATGCAACACCACCCGCAGGCCGGCGTGGCGGGTGTCGTAGCGCAGCACGGCGTGAAACCAATCGTTCACCTGGGCCCCGTCACGCAGGCTGGCACGATCCAGGTGAATGCCATCGGGCGCACCAAACAGCACCAGCGCCTGATCCAGCAGGTGCGGCCCCAAATCGAACCACAAACCTGAGCCGGGCACATTCTGCTCGCGCCAACGCACCGGCACCGTGGGGCGATAGCGGTCAAAGTGCGAATTCACCTCTACCAAACGCCCCAAAGCACTGCTTTGAATGACCTGCTGCAAGGCCAGAAAATCACTGTCAAAACGCCGGTTTTGAAACACCGTGAGCACCCGGCCCTGGGTTTGCGCCAAAGCCAGCAGCGCCTCGGTCTCCGCCAGCGTGACGGTGCAAGGCTTGTCCACCACCACATGTTTGCCAGCCTGCAAGGCGGCCTGGGCCAAGCCAAAATGGCTGGC
Organism: Rhodoferax lithotrophicus; assembly: GCF_019973615.1. Classification (GTDB taxonomy): domain Bacteria; phylum Pseudomonadota; class Gammaproteobacteria; order Burkholderiales; family Burkholderiaceae_C; genus Rhodoferax; species Rhodoferax lithotrophicus. Next base: position 3,467,403 of record NZ_AP024238.1, read on the forward strand.
GTTGGGGGTGGCAATCACTACCAGATCAATCATCGGGTCGTCCAGTACGACCTGGACATCGGCCACACTGCGCACACCGGGCCAGTCTTTTTGCACCGCGTCTGTTTGGCTGCTGACAATGGCATCCAGTTGCAGGCCTGGTACGCCGGAGATCAACGGGGCATGAAAAATGCGGCCTGCGCCGCCATAGCCGATCAAAGCCACATGTAATGGGGTGGATTGAGCCACGGTTGGGGCTGCGGTGTCGGGTAAGTCAGTGGTGTTCATGCCTGAATCATCCCCGAAAATGCGGTGATCGGTTACCAGACCCTTTCAAAGGCACGTCCACCCATGCTTTCATTTTTACCTGCACCCCTGCTGGGCCTGATCGCCAGCACACTGATGTTGCTCAATATCCTGTTTTGGGTGCCGATCCTGATCGCCGCCTCCATGATCAAACTGCTGCTGCCGTTCAAGCAAGTCCGGCTGTGGATCGACCCGCTGCTGCTGCGTATAGCCGAGGCCTGGATTGCCGGCAACAGTGGCTGGATGCGGCTGACCCAAAAGCTGGACTGGGAGGTTAGCGGCGTGCAAAACCTCAACCCGCGCCAGTGGTATCTGGTGGTGTGTAACCACCAGAGCTGGGTCGACATTCTGGTGCTGCAGCATGTGTTAAACCGGCGGATACCGTTGCTGAAGTTCTTCCTGAAAAAACAACTCATCTGGGTACCCATCATGGGCCTGGCCTGGTGGGCACTGGAGTTCCCGTTCATGCGCCGCCACAGCGAAGCCTACTTGCAACAACACCCCGAAGAGCGCGGCAAAGATGCTGCCACCACCCGTGCTGCCTGTGAAAAATACGCTCTGGTACCCACCAGTGTGATGAATTTTCTGGAGGGCACCCGCTTCACCCCGGCCAAGCAGGCCCGCCAGAAGTCACCCTACCGTCACCTGCTCAAACCCAAAGCCGGTGGTGTGACGCTGGCACTGGAGGCCATGGGCGAAAAATTCGGCGCGGTACTGGACGTGACCATCGTCTACCCGGATGGCCGCCCCACTTTCACCCATTTTTTAATGGGTCGTGTGCAGCGCATCATCGTTCAAGTCAAAACCTTACCCGTGCCTCAAGCCGCCAACCCCAATGGATTGCCCAAAGAGCAGGCTTTGCGCGAAACCTGCCAGCAATGGGTGAACCAGTTGTGGGCAGACAAGGATGTGCGGATTGGGCAGGTTTTAATAGATAAAAATGGCCTGTAGCCCTTACTTAGCAAAGATCGACCTGGGAGATCATTGAGATAGCTACCGGAAGCCAAACTTGTGCTTTTCATCTGGCAGTCAGTGATATCTTTTCTATAGCAAGTCGCGGGCGCAAGTCAAGGACTCGCGCTGTGATTTGCACCATGCCACCCATTTCGGCGGTGACTTTCAGTGCCTCAGCCTGCAGCATTGACGCAAGTCCGGCAATGTCAAGGCTCTTACCGGAATCTGGATGCTTCCATCCGTGACTATGGTTGACAGTGACCAGCAAACAGCCAGATCGGCATGACTCAGGTGCCATGTATTTGGTCACCAGCTGGTTTTTGATGGTGTCGCGCAGATCACGACCCGGCCTCTTGTCACCGAGCTTGAGTTCGATGACTGCCTGTTGGTCTGACGACACGGCGCGCAATCGGATGTCGGTTTCTTTTTCATCGGCAGTCACGCCTTCTTGGTCTACCGTGTAGGCGTTATTGGAAGCATTGCGTAACTCGCGTGTAATCTCCCGGCGCATGACTTTCTCATCGGTGATGGCAGCCCAAGCCGCACGGGGCGAATCGTCACGCAGCAAGAGGTCATCCAAATCGTCAAGGCGATCCACCAGCAATGCAAACATGTCTTCACGGGTCATCGGTGGAGATTCTCCGTGGCGGTTCAACGCAACAACCTGAGACTCGGACATTGCCATAGCTTCGGCTTCTGCTGCTGCCTTCTCCCGGGCGATCAACAAGGCCCTGTCCCGAAAATGCTTGAACAACGGGTCGTTTGCCATTTCAAGCTTCGCTTGCCAGCCTTCCTGACCCTTGGCACTCAGAAGTGCATTCAACAAGATGCCGCGTCCTCGTTCAGCATGATCGCGCAGGTCAGGTGAATACGCCCCTTCATGGTGAGCATCATCCGACGGACACACATGGTGATATGCCAGACGAACGAGCGTCAGAAGTAAAGATGGTGTGAATTCCGGTGCGTCAAGATCAACAGGTGTGTGGTGATAACGTTCACCGAACAGTAGACCTATCCATTCCACACCTTGCCCCATCTTTGAGGGTTCAATGTCTTGCAAATTTTGTTCAAGAAACTGGACTCCTGCAGCGGGGTTGAGCTGCATCAGCGTTGGAAGCCACACCTGTACCAAACGCGTGTCAACCTTCCGGGCAAGTTGCTCTTGTGCAACCGTGCTGATATGTGCGCGTTGCTTTTCATCTCCGTGGGCCAGCAGTATCTTGATTACCAGATGAAGACGATCCGCCATCAACTGACTATCGGTACTTTCGCGGAGATGCTGGTGGTTCGCGTCAAACCATGCATGAATCCGTGGAAGGAACAGCGCGACGATTGGTGTTGTCGCATGCCTAATATCTTGCAACAACATGCCGCTTGATCCGCGTTCAACAAGTTCATTGGTAAGTTCAGCGCCCAAAACAGACTCAACCGCCATGGGGTGCGCGACTACAAGGCTTTCCAGCCAAGACGGGAACCCGTTTAACTCCAGCGGGGCATAACGACTTGCCAATTTGGCTTCTTCTTGCGTCAGTTTTCGTGCCCAATCGGAGTCCTCAGCCTCTGCGGCAATGCCTGCGAGACCAAGTTGCCAACGAATCAGAAAGGTGTTTTTCTCGCTGTCAGTTCTCTCTGTGCGTAAAGTGGGACAGTCTTTACGCCAGATGCTGACCAACGCCATACGCAAACGATCTGCAGTGTCTTTGCTGAAATGTTGTTCGATAAAGCGCCGGTTCCATCCCGAGGAACGACCCTCCTTTCCTGAGCGATGCATCGCTTGCCAGAGATTCCACGCGGTTTGTCCTGATCGATCAGGACTGAAAGCAGTATCCGGGTTATTGGCCACTTCTCGCCAGAATAAAACCCAACTTGCGTGGTCTTTGGCTTGGCGGCGCTTTGCATGCTCAGCATTTTTTAGACGCTCCGCCTCCATGCGGGCGTACTCGTGATTGACCGGGACAGGCATTGACTTCTCTTCGATGGTTGAAATCAGATCGGGGCAATCGGCTACATGTATTTTCAGTCTCAAAACATGCTCGCGCCACTCACCCCGCCCATCCCAGGTTTTCCGCATTGCGGCTTCAAGCATCATGGATCGCTGCGCCAGTGGGCGCTCTGAGTCAGACAGATTTGCCAGCACCCAACCGACATCCTGCCCGTGATTCAGTCGAATCAAACCTTGATTGCTTGCCTCATAGAGACGATCCATCGGCTTTTCTTGTGGGTCACGCATTTGACAAAGAGCATCGTCTGCCCAAAATGCCATTTCCCTCACCGACGCAGCCGAGTGCTCAAATACTTGGCGCAGTTCGTCTATGGGTTCCTTATCAACATGGCTGAAATCGTTTCGTGTCAAACGGTGTATCAGCACACTCGAATAGATGACTGCTTCAGATGCATCCCCTTCCTTCATTTGGCGAAGACAAACTGCAGCAAGTGCAGGGACAAGGTGGTGTCGCGGGCTGAACATGTGTCGCCACTCACTTTTCCATTCCATGCCGTCTTCAACAAGATGGGTCAACCCTTCGCGCAAGGCCTCCAAATAGTCGGCTGCGATGTCGCTGTCGGCAATGGACGGAATCCAAAAATGGTTCAACATGTCGACGCTTCGACGTGCTTGCGTGATATGTGACAAGACGCTGCATAAACGATCCACGGCAATGTGTTGGGGAAACAACTGTGGCACGAAGTTTTTGAGAAGTTTGTTCGACCAGACATCTGGATCGTTCGCCATAGAGAGAGTCACGGCATCCAAGCGTGAGTCGTTCAGCTTGAGCAACACATTGAGCGCATCCATGTGCTCTTCAATTTCCACGTCCTTGTGCATGACAACGGAATAGGCGATGCCCGCCATGTCTGGGATGGAAGCTGCTGCGGCAATTTCCAAGAGAAGTGCTCTGACTTCCGGGTTTCCAATTCCAGAATGCCATAGACGCAAAACTTCAGGGCCAAGTTCCTTGGATGCGAAGCGATGTACTTGCACCCCCGGCACATGCATCCCACGCCAGCTTCCCTGACCATAACGTTCAACATAGGCCCGTAATGCGTCAATGCGCAGATCGGGTGTCAGCGACTCCGGGTCTGCATGATCAAACAGAACATCTGGATCACGGTCACGAACTTCGCTAAAGATGCTGGACTGCAAGAATGCTAGCCAAGCGGCAATGGGCTTCATCGACGGTTTCACCACCTTGATGCCTTGCAGGGTCTCTGCGAACAAAAGTCGTTTGACGGCCTTGATCGACATGCCGCAATTCAACAAGCTGTGCAGATGCTGAGCCGCCAGATATTCGATCACAGATCGGTGGTGGAAACGCACTCGCCCATAGCTGGCAAAACCAAACAATGGCCTTTCCAGCAGGGTTTCGCGTTCATCCTTCGTCCAATCGGTCAGGATAGCAGCTGCATCCAAGGCTGTACCGGCTTCACCATCTTGATCTGCCTCGGCGCTGTGTCTAAGGGTAAGTTTGCGAGTCAGCAGTGTCGCCAATGCAAGCCGACTGGCACCTTCAACCGCTTTGTCACCCGAAAGCTGGGCTTTTTCTCCTCGATCCGTGCGAGGCTTGAGTTTGATGGTGATGTTGTATTCGACCTGCTCGCGATGGGTACGTATACGGTGATGGTCGCGCCAGTCCACACACAGCTCAATCAAATCCTGGGGGCGGCGGGCAAAATCTTCCGCGTTGCGCTTGTGCACGTCTTTGAGCAATGCTTCAGCATCTGTTACGCCTTGAATTGCAGCCATCTCCCGAATCTGATCATTCGATAACGGCATCAACGCGACATATCGCCAATCAGGCGGATCATCTGAGTCCTTTTTCTGTTTGCTGGGCCTGTTCATCGCGATGTCTGCGAAGGCATCTTCACTCGCAACAGCTTCTCCTTGCACGGGGATTGGAAGATGCTTCTTGATCAGTGCGCGATCAATTGGAATGGGCCGCGTGGTGATGACGATCCTGACTCTACCCAGCTGTCCAGCGACTGCTTTGCTGAAGCGCTTCAATGCCCCCTCAAATGAGCCGCGTGTTAGCTTCAATTCATCAATGGAGTCCAGGAAGACAGTGGCAACGTCAGATTGAGAAATAAGCCAAGCGTCAAAACGTAATTGCTCTTCGGTATCCAGCAGGTCGCTCAGGTTGTTGCGGGACAGCTCGGCCAGTTCAAAGTAAAAGGCCGGTTCACCTGCCGCCCATCGTGCCGCTTGCTCTGCACGGCATTCGTGGGTTTTTCCTGCTCCAGCCTCGGAAACGATCAGCACACGCCGGGATTGGAGCAGTTCGCGCCATCCAATGAGGCTTTTCCATCCCATTTGAAAGAGGATAGACGGTTGCTCGACGGCATTCGCGACTTCGTCTGATGTATCTCGGAAGCTGCGTTGTAGCCGGTCAGGTAAGTGGCTCTGGAAGGTCATGATTCAGTATAGGGTCATGGATTTCTGAGGATGTGCAGTTACATCCTGTCTTTCGTTCGGATTGCATGTTTCAAGCGTCAAACCACACTCAGCCAAGGTGTTCCATTAAACTTCCGCCAGTTCAATTCGCAATTGATATCGAGGAAAAATATTGATCCTAGCGCCTATCCAACAAGCGCAGAAAGCTACTATTTAAATAGCAACCAACAGGACTCCACCATGCTCGACCTGCTCATCCACAACGCCACCCTGCCCGACGGGCGCAGCGACATGTCGGTCGCGGTGCGCGACGGCAAGATTGTTGACATCGCCCCTCGGCTGGAGGCACCAGCGCACCAGACGCTGGACGCGCAAGGCCAGCTGCTCAGCCCGCCGTTTGTTGACCCGCACTTTCACATGGACGCCACGCTGAGCTACGGCCTGCCGCGCGTCAACCAGTCGGGCACGCTGCTGGAAGGCATTGCGCTGTGGGGAGAACTCAAGCCGCTGCTGACCCAGGAAGCGCTGGTAGAGCGTGCCCTGGCCTATTGCGACTGGGCGGTGGCCAAAGGTTTGCTGGCGATTCGCACCCATGTGGACGTGTGTGACCCGCGCCTGCTGGCGGTGGACGCGCTGTTACACGTCAAACGCCAGGTGGCCCCGTACATCGACCTGCAGCTGGTGGCCTTTCCGCAAGACGGCGTGTTGCGTGCGCCCGGTGCGCTGGACAACCTGAAGCGGGCGCTGGACAAGGGCGTGGACGTGGTCGGCGGCATCCCGCATTTCGAGCGCACCATGGCGGATGGGGCGGCCAGCGTCAAGCTGCTGTGTGAACTGGCCGCCGAGCGCGGGCTGCGCGTGGACATGCACTGCGACGAGTCGGACGATCCACTGTCGCGCCACGTCGAAACCCTGGCGTTTGAGACCCAGCGCCTCGGGCTGCAAGGCCGCGTCACCGGTTCACACCTGACCTCCATGCACAGTATGGACAACTATTACGTCTCCAAGCTGATCGCCCTGATGGCCGAAGCGCAGTTGCACGCGGTGGCCAACCCGCTGATCAACATCACCCTGCAAGGCCGCCACGACAGCTACCCCAAACGCCGCGGCATGACCCGTGTGCCCGAGCTGTTGGCCGCTGGCATCAACGTGGCGTTTGGCCACGACTGCGTGATGGACCCGTGGTATTCCCTGGGCAGTGGTGACATGCTCGAAGTGGCGCACATGGGCTTACACGTGGCGCAGATGACCAGCCAGGCCGCCATGCGCCAGTGTTTTGACGCGGTCACCGTCAACGCCGCCCACGTCATGGGGCTGGAAGGCTACGGATTAAACGTGGGCTGCTACGCCGACTTCTGTCTGCTGCAAGCCAGCGACCCGGTGGAGGCTCTGCGCCTGCGTGCCACCCGGCTCAAGGTCTTCAAGCGTGGCCAACTGCTGGCCGAGTCACCCGCAGCATCCACACAGTTGCACCTGCCTGGGCGACCGGGACAAACCTCATGGAGGGTCAACCCGGCTTGAACGGCCTACCGCCATTTCTGTCCATCACATTGGGTAACACACCCTCGGAACCAGGTTCATCTTCAAGGCTCTGTGCGTGGTAGAAAACGCAGCCTGAAAACAAAATCAGTCCACAATCCGCTGTACCTTTCTGAACCACCAGCCTATGACCGTCACCATCTACCACAATGCCCGCTGCTCGAAATCGCGTGCCACTCTCGCGCTTCTTCAGGAGAAAGGCATGACGCCGACCATCGTCGCCTACCTCGACACCCCGCCCGATGTGGCGACCATCCGCGATCTGCTCAACAAGCTCGGCTTCAGCGATGCCCGCCAGCTCATGCGCCAAGGCGAAGCCGAATACCAAGAACTGCATCTTGCCGACCCGGCTTTAAGTCAGGACACACTGATCGCTGCCATGCTCACCCACCCGCGCCTGATCGAACGCCCCATCGTCGTCAACAATGATCAAGCCGCCATCGGCCGCCCACCGGAAAACGTGCTGGCGATTCTTTAAACCACCACGGCGTGATGAAGACCGAACTGAATCCCTTCCCACCAGCCAGTACCCAGGCAACGGAGAACTGGCAAGCCTTCCTCGGGACGCAAAACAAACTGCTGTCGTCGGTGCGCACCAACAACCTGATCGCGCTTGGCGCGGCGGTCAGCAATTACTTCGCCATCCGATCACAGACCGGGACGCTCGCCAGCGCTATTGCCAATGCCAGCGAACAGCAGATCGCCGCCGCCCGCAGCAATGCCGAATATCTGGCCGACAGCATCGCCGAATCGGGCGAGCGCATCAGTGAAGCCGTCTACGACAGCGCGACGATGATTGACAGCCGGTTGCAACTGGTCATCGATCAACTGCGTATCGGCAACACCCAGACGCAGACGATGATCGAGCTGCTGCAAGTGCCCGATTTCCAGAAGGAACGGCGGTATTACATCGAGCAGGGTCTGAAGCATTACGCCAATGCACGCTTCGATGACACGCTGTATGAACACGCCCTGCACAACTTTCGGGAAGCCGAAAAACGCGAGCCGACCGATTTTCGTGTCCTCCAACGCATCGGCCTGATCCACCTCTACAGCCCTGGTCATTGCGATTTGCCGCAGGCCGAGAAATATCTCGAACAGGCGGCGCGCTACGCCTCGATTGAAACTCGTGCCAATGCTCAACACCCGGCCGAGACCAGTGCACTGACAGCATTAACGGCCGAGATCCTGGGCCAGCTTAGCCTCGCCTGCTTCGCTCAGAGCAAGCTCGCCGAGGCACAGCAACACATCCGGCAAGCCATCACACTGCAGCCCCAAAAACCTGCGTTGCACCTGCAATTACTGCGTGTTCTGGCCACCAGCCAGGATGCCACGACCAGCGATGTCACCAACACACTGCTCGAACTTGAGCCACACGCCGCACGGCTGCTTGCCGACGATGCGCTGCTGGTTGCCGACCCCGGCATTCAACATGCGTTGCAAAGGCAACGCCAGGCACACGAGGCACAAAAGCTAACCCAAGCTCGCGCACTGATCCAAAACTTACAGGCGATACCCGCCTGCCTACATGACCTGCGGCCCGCAGCCATGTCACGCGTGCAACAAAGCATTGCCGATTTCAAACAAGCGACATCTGTCGACCAACAGCTCGAACTGGCCACAGAACTGCAACAACAACTCCACACCCCCAGTCCAGAATTCGATCTTGGTGACGAAGCACTGGTCAGCAAAGTCCCGTTCACCGGCCAACTACTGACCAGTGTTCTCAGCGACAGCGGTGCCTGGCTTGCTGTCGTGCAACGTATCTCGCCCGAGACCACGCGCCTGAGTCTGCACGCGCTGCACGACCCACACGCCAGTCAGCAGCGCGATCTTGACAAGGCGCAATGGCCCACCAAATTCGGCATTGAATATCGCTGGCAATTCTCGGCCGACGAACGCCACTTTTATTCGCCGTTTGTCGCCTTCCTGACCGATCAACTGAATGCGCCACCGTATTTCCTGAGCAACAACAGTGACGGCCTGGCCTCCCCCATTTTTTGGCTCTCAAAAGGTGAACTGCGCGAGCAAGGCATGTGCTGGATCGGCAAGGCCAGAGACGATGAACGAAAACTCCTGATCGTTGATGCTGCCAGCAAGCAGATTTTGCATTCGGCCAGGATGAAAAAGGGTGAAGAACTGCTCTCCTACCCGGACATTCCGCAGATGATCCTGAGCAGCAACGATCAGGAAGGTGACTTCACGCAGATATCCCTCTGGAAACTGGCCAGCGGCCAACGTCAATACAGCCTGACGCTGCGCGGCAAACCCCGCCGGACTTACACATCGAACCACGAAACCCATACCGAACTGCAAGCCTGCCAGATCAATGCCGATGGCAGCCGCCTGCTTGCCCGTGTTGCGGTCAAAGGGCAAACCGCAGAGTATCGCTACGATGACTGGGTGGTGCTGTTTGACCTGACAACACAGGGTGAAATTCCGATAACCGTCCGTGGTGGCCATGTCGGCTTGTTTGCTTTTGACAGCAACGGGCAAGTGCTGCAAGTCCCGCTCGACTCTGCCCTTGGTCGCCGAGCTGCATCAGGCGCAAATGCAACAACCGCGGCAGGCATCACCAGTTCGGACACAATCATCGTCAATCGCCAGGCCACACTGGCTTGCCACCGCACAGCGCAGCATCTTGAACTGATCCCTGTCCCCCGCCCCGCCAGCCTGCTGGAGTTCCTGACGCTGGCCGCGCACGCCCTGGCCTTCAATGGCAGCGGGAAACCGGTGGCAAACGCTGCACCAGCATCAACACCTGCGCCAACACCTGTACCGCAAGCCACCGCCAGCGAACAAACACCTGCGGCCCCGCCTGATCCGGCCACACTTCTGGCACAACGTATCGCAGAACAGGCATTGATCACGCCAGAGGCCCGCACAGCCTACGAGGCGGGTAGCCAAGCCGAACGCCAAGAAGACAGCCGCCTGTTCCGCCGCAAGGATTACACGAGTGCCATTGACAGCTTCACACAAGCCCTCGAACTGGGACACCCTTGGGCCAAAACCGCCTGGCAACGTGTCAAAAACAAGCAACCCAAGTAGCACAAGACCTCATAAGACTCAACTACCTGGCTGGATTCAGGCACTTGAGGCTGGCCAGAAATCAACGATCAAGTGAATCCCACTGCATCCAGCCAGCTCGACATGGTGCCGCAGCACCCAAAGACGGCAAGCCGTAAACATCGCTGCCTTCGGGTCACGCGCCATGGCCAGCAAAAGCTCAAGCACCGCCCGCGAAGCCAGCAAATGCGAAGTCTGGCGCTCACCCTCACGGCAACGGTTGCTGATCACACTCACCGCTGTGTCTCTCACCAGCTGATGCTTCACCTCACCCAACGGGAGTTTCCCGACTTCAAGCGGGCTCGCCACTTGCCGACAAAACTTCGACAGTCCAAAAGCCTCTTCATCTGACAAAACAAACTGCAGCGGCTCGTGTTCGCCTGCGGCATCATCAGGATAAAGACCAAGCAAACAGTTTTTTCTGGGCATCTCGCAATTGGCAGAAACACATCCACAGCTCAACGCATGTGTTTGAACAACTTGGCCTTGAACATTTCAGGAATACCCAAGCGCCGTGGGCCCGGCAGCAGTTCAAACGCCTCACCAGCCTGCAAGCTGCCCGGCTTATCCACCGCCAGGTAAAACCCGCAGCAGCCGTTTTGCGCCATCAATTTAGCGGCGGTGGCAAAGCCCATGGCAGCGTTGAACTTGTAGCACGGCTCACGCGGCTGGGTGACGCGCAAGGCACAGTGGGGAAATTGCAGCACATCACCCACCCACACCTGCGCTTCCAGCAAGCCGGTAATGCTCAGGTTTTCGCCCATGCTGCCCCAGGGCAAAGTGGCGTCAATGTCGGCCAAGCCAGCCTCCTGGCGTGCCTGCTGCCAAAAAGCGTAATGCTCGGTGGGATAGGCATAGACGGCTTTGTCCAGCCCGCCGTGCACCGACAAATCCGCCTGCTCATCACCTTGCAGGCCCAAAGGCAGGACGGCTACTGAGCCAGTCACGGCTTGTTTGTGAATGGCGGTAAGCACCTTGCGGCCCTGTATCAAGACGTGCCGGGCGCAGGCGGTTTGCAGGCTGAGGAGTTGTGGCATAGGTTCAGGCAAAGAATGAGAGGAGAGCAACTATAGGTGGGAATGAGCGGCAGGCGGGAAGGCAAGGCCGCGTTGGAGCCATCCGGCACAATGGGCATCCCCTCAACACCGCGCCAACCCATCTTGAGAGACACCCCCATGCCTTGCCGAATTGAAGAAGCACAGCCCACTGATGCACCCCAGATTGCCCGCCTGGTGAACCAGGCTTATCGACCCGCCGAGCATGTGCGTGGCTGGACGCATGAAAACGGGCTGGTCACCGGCCAGCGCATCACCGCCGAACAAGTTGGCCAACTTTTCACCGACGGTTCAAGCATTCTCGTCATGCGTCAAAACGGGGTGGTGGTGGCCTGTGTTCAGGTTGAGCAGGACGCGGATGCCTGCTTCATCAACATGCTGGCAACCTCACCCGCACTGCAAGGCACGGGCATTGGCAAACAGATGATTGCCGCCGCAGAGGCCCTGGCGGTCAGCAAATATGCGGCGGTGCTGCTGAAAATGTCGGTGGTTTCGGCACGCCCGGAATTACTTGCCTACTACCACCGGCGCGGCTACACACCCTCTGGCCATGTGGCCCCCTACCCCGTCCATGAGGGTGTGGGAACACCGGTTCGGGAGGGCTTGCAGTTGCTTGAATTGCAGAAACGCGCGGGTGAGTTGCCCCAGTGGGAGCAGAAAACAGCCATTGTGGACTGCGGCCAAACTCAGTGAGTTGATAAAAATGATAGCTGCTTGCGCAAGCAGAATAAGCACTAGAGGCTGATATGGCATATAAAACTTCTGCAAATTGGGCTGATTGCTTTCGGTGTCATTCGCCACAGCACTGAGCAGGTTTGGTTTTTATATGAAAAATTGGTCTCTGGCGCTTATTCTGTATGCGCAAGCAGCTATTAAGTTTGTAGCGTTTGGCGAACGGCTTCAGCGCATGGTTTTGAGCCTTGCATGAAAGTCTGTGGCTACCCGCCCATTTTTTGCCCAAACCCATTGTTCTCATACCAGGCTAGCAAGTGCGTCCAGCGGGCTGGCCGTGCCACCCGCCGCCGCCTTGAGCACATGGGTGTAAATTTCAGAACTTCGCGGTACAAAAACAGCAGCGCGCTCAGTGCCTGGTTGTGCGTTGAAGTAGACACCTTGCGCTCGGTGGCCAGCATGGTCAGAAAGGCCTCAATCTCAGGCGTACCCATGGTGCGTGGACGCTTCATCTGCCCGCCACGCCCATGCCAGCGTATGAAAAAACGCACCCAGTACAGATAAACCTTTTCAGTGCTCAAGCTATAGTGCATGCACCGGATGCGCTCGCGCAACTGATCCAGCATGCGGGTAGATTGCAGGGGTGGTGTGCCGGGTTTCATGAAAATTTTATACCTGGTTATTTATCCAGCTAATCGGCTTGTGAGCTAGACTACAAGCCACATTCATGAGAATTTCATGACCAGATTAATACGCAGCGGCCAGAATATTTTGCAAGTCTTGCCTTGGACATTACGTTGAACTAAACCGCTGGCGCGGTGGTGGGTCTCAAGCAGGCCAGCGCCGCGTTTTTGTTGGTAAGTGGCTTGCATTTGAGGCGATGCAGGAGAAGCCTTCGGGCTGGGGAATGTTCCCCGGTTTTGAAGGAGATAGCAGCATGAGACCTCTACGCCAGAGCATGATCGACGCCATGGTGGTTCGTGGCTTTAGTCCCAGCACCCAAGACTGTTACGTCAAGGCCATTTATGGCATGGCCAAACACTACCGACGCGACCCCGCCGAGTACACAGCCCAAGAGGTTGATGCCTACTTGCTGCACCTGCTCCAGGAGCGCCACCTTTCCTACAGCACCATGAATCAAGCCGCCAGCGCAGCGCGCTTTTTGTACGAGAAGGTACTGGGCCATGAACGAACACTGTTTCACATTCCGATGGCCAAGACACCGGACAAACAACCGGAGTTGTTGGCCCGAGAGGAAATCGCCCGCCTGTTTGCCATCTGTTGGCACCCCATGCACCGCATGCTGTTGCAAACCATTTATGCCACGGGACTGCGGGTGTCCGAAGCCTGCGCCCTGCACGTGGGTGACATCGACAGCCACAATGACCGCATGTGCATCCGGGTGGCCTGCGGCAAAGGGGGCAAGGGGCGCTACACCTTGCTGAGTCCAACCTTGCTGGGTTTGTTGCGCACCTACATGCGCACCTTTCACCCCAAAGTCTGGTTGTTCTGCGACGCCACTGGCATGCAACCCATCAGCATCGACACGGCCCAACGCGCCTACCGAGCCGCCCGCCAGCACGCGGGCATCACTAAAAGCGGCGGCATCCACACCCTGCGCCACGACTTTGCCACCCACTTGCTTGAAGGGGGGCGTCGATCTCTTCACCATCCAGAAACTGCTGGGCCACGGCCACATCAGCACCACCAGCCGCTACCTGCACTTGATCAGCCCGCAGTTTCACCCACCCAAAGACATTGATCCACTAGACCTGCTGGCGGGCCTGCCCAAGCTGTAAGCGCTCAAGCTCACGGTTGCAGCTCCCCCCGCATGGCCACCTTGGCCGATGTGCTGCGCCAGTTCGGCTCAACGCATCTGGCAACCCACGCGCTATCGACACACCCCAGGCCAAAGCCTGGCGGGCTATCGTTGCCTGCCGAACCGCAGCCATGGGTGGCAAGCGACTTGAGTGTGAGCACTGTGGCCACAGCCACTGGCAATACCACTCCTGCCGTAACCGACATTGCCCGCAGTGCGGGGCACGGGCCAAAGATGCCTGGCTGCAAGGCAGGCTGTCCGAAGTGCTGAACGTGCCCTATGTGCATTTGGTGTTCACCCTGCCGCACAGCCTCAATGATCTGTATGGCGTGCACCCGCGTTGGGTCATTGACACCTTGTTTGCCTGCACCGCACAAACCTTGTCAGAGTTTGCGGCTAACCCGAAGTGGATGGGGGGCCAAGGGCGGTACACCCGCCTTCAGCCTGGTGTTGCACACCTGGGGGGCAAGAGTTGCAGCATCACATCCATGTGCATGCGGCTATGGCCTGCGGGGTGCTGGACAAGACGGGGCAATGGGTCACGCCGGTACGCAAGCCCGACTTCCTGTTTCCGGTGCAGGCCTTGTCCAAGGTGTTTCGGGGCAAGTTTCTGGCAGCACTGGCACGCGCCCACCACAAGGGCGACATCACGCACGACCCGCAAGGTGATGCTGATGCTTGGTGTGATCGACAGCGCAGGCTCTACAAACATGACTGGGTGGTGTATGCCAAAGCCCCACTGGGAGGCCCAGCCCAGGTGTTGGAATACCTGAGCCGTTACACGCACCGCACGGCCATCAGCAACGAACGGATTCGCTCCATCAACAAGGGCGAAGTGGCGTTCACGGTGCGCGCCAATGACAAGGGCGGCAAACGCCTGCACACAATGGATGGCACAGAGTTTGTGCGCCGCTTTCTGTTGCATGTGTTGCCCACCGGGGTCAAGCGTATTCGGCACTATGGCGTGCTGGCATCAAGCTGCAAGGGCAAGAAGCTCAAGGCGGCACGGCTGGCCGTACAGATGCCAGCACTCAACCCACAGGCGCTGGAGTCGGCTCAAGGGTTTATGGCGCGGGTAGCCCGGATCGACGTGGGGCTGTGCCCGGTGTGCAAAGTAGGGCACTTGCGAACGGCTGAGGTGTTGAGCGGGGCCAAACAATTGCCAACTCCAGGCGCGATGGCTTGGCCGCAGGAGCGTGGGCCACCGTGAAGGACGGACAAGGTGCTGCAATTTGCAGGGGTTTGCACGCTGCTCATGGGGTTGGCGGGGCGGGGCTTGTGCGTGTCACTAGCAAAGCCCTGCGTGCAGTTCGAAAGCTGGGCTGTCTGAGTTCAATGGGGTGCTGCTTTGCATGTGAACTGGGGTGCTTGGCGACAGATTTGTGCTGCTGTCCCGCTATGATCTGACATCACAAGCGGGGGAGAAGCTTTCAATCCCCTATTCGCCAGCGTCCACGCAGGCGGTTCAGTCCAACAAGGTTTATCAGCCGCGGGAGGTATCTATGGTCTCTTCAAGCATCGCAGCGCGGCGGATAAACGCTATTCGTTAGCCAAGAACAACATACTCCATACGAACACATGAGCGATTCAGGTACAAAGACCGCCGTTATCACCGCTGTCCTTACCGGCGTGTTTACCGTGCTGGCGGGTGTGGCTACATATTGGTTCACGACCAAAGAGCCGGCTCTCTCCTATTCGGTGATCGCGGGCCCAGCAGTCTCTGGAGCGGGAGGCACGAAGCGGATCTACGTCGTCGAGGTTCGAAACAGCGGCAGCAAAGAGGTCGCGCAAACGTTGGTGCAGTTGGCGCTCAAGACCGGAGAGCTGACAGAGGTAGCTGCCGAAGCTACACCTGGAGTGAAGATGACGGAGGAGAAGACGGCGCGCCAGATCGACATACGGGCCGACATGCTCAATCCGGGCGACACAGTGAAGCTCTCATTGTTGATGTCTCTTGTTCCTCCGGAGACGGAGCCTATAGTGACTGTTAGAGCCCCCGGGGTTCAAGCGGTTGCTGACTCGAGCAAGAAGGACGGGCCACTGTCACTTTCAAAGCCATCGGGGTTACTGGCGCTCTTTGCCCCTGCTTTGGCCGCCGTGATGAGCAGCTTCTTGCTTCTTTCACGATCCGTCTTAGGGCGAAAGCTGGGGCTCAAGGGTATCGGATCAGGGATCGATCAGTCAGAGCTGGTCGCGTACATCTGTGGGGCCTGTGGTCTTCCTGAGGAGGCGGAGCACCTCCGGTTCGGAGGCGGCGAGATCTCGTACCGGGGTGCAGCAGACTACCTGCGCCACCGCGCCATTAGAGCCCCCGATCAGGAGAGGGGAACGTACGAGACTACTCTTCGCGCCATCCTTCTCATTGATTCGATCGCCGCCCAATCAGTGGAGTCCATCAGATGGGCAATTGACTCGATCGCACAGACACAGATCACTGAGGCCGAATTCAAGGATCTTCGAAAACGAGCTGTCGACGAAGGTTCTCATCCCACGCGGTGGCGTGAACTGGTGGACGCATACGTCGCTGAGCGACTCCCACGCGCACATGGCTAACAGGTCGTTCGACACGGACACACAGCGGCAAGGCTTCGCAAGCCATGCGCGGGAGCATACGTCTCGCAACGCCTTGCCGCTGTGTGCCGGTCAACTCCGACGTTAGGCAGCACATGGAGGAGTTTGTGATTCGCCCTGCACTCGATGGAAGTGGTCGGCCGCTTATAGAGTTTCACGGTGACCATCGCTCGGAAAAGTTCCCCAAGGTGCTCTCACTGCTTCAACAGTGGCTCCCCGAATTCAGGGCACATGCTGAGCCTCCAGTGTGTGATGACTTCATCTGGAAATGCTCTTTCTCAGGAGGAGAGTTCGATCTCTCCGACGATTGGGGCGGACTATTCGTCATTCCTAAGGAACAGTCAGAGGATGTCGTTTCAACAGTGGCTGCTGCACTTGAGAATTCAGGAGTTTTTCGCCGTGTCCCCAAATGATCTGCCTAACGGGGCCGTCGAATGGATCCATAACGGCGGCCATCGTGGTCGCCATTCTTCACAATTGAGTGCGCCGCTGTGGTCCATTCACGTTCGACGTTAGACCCCTTTAGGAGACACTGTGGATCTTGCACTATTAGAAGAAAAGCTCTCCAGCTACGGGGGCAGCGGATACTACCTGTTTGAATCATTCATTATAAAAATTCTTCAGGCAGAAGCCACTAGCAGAGGTCAAACTCTGATCTATCACTCCGGCAACAACATTGCCGCGTATGACGCAGTTGCGCCAGAAGGTTTTGGTGACATACCGGGCCCTGTGGCAATCGAGATAGTTCGCTCTTTAAGTCCCAACAGAATAGCCAAGGAGTTACAGCGCCACATCAGTCTTTCACAGGATGGCGCGTCGTCCTTGCTCCTCATTTCCATTGGAAGCTATCCCGTCGATGCCAAGGCATTAATAGCAAAGAACTTTCCAAGCGCAAAAAACATTGTCCTGTGGGGGCAAAATGAAATCCAGGCTCTTATAAACAGGCACCCACAGGTATCCGCTGAAGTTGCCGACAATCTTTTCTCCAACCGATTCAGAGTGGCGTTAGAAGGAAAGTATGAGGACTGGAAAGAGCAGCGAAAGACTGTTATTTCGGCCATACGAGAAAACTACATGTCAGGCCGCTTCTCAATGCTGCTTGGCGCTGGCGTATCAAGCAGCGCAGGACTTCCGGACTGGGATACGCTTCTGAATTCCCTCTTTGTATCAATGCTTACAGAAGACGGCGTGGGAGGGAAGAACGCAGATCCAGATCAAATATCAAGCATTGTCAAACGCTTACGGCAAATTGACGGCCCATCCGCCCTAATGCTGGCCAGGTATATTAGAAAAGGCATTGCAGCCGACTCTCAATCCGAGCAAGGGAAGTTCATTAAGGCGGTGACAGAACAACTCTACGGCCTAAGGAACAAAAAATACTCAATTAGCTCTCCATTGATAAAATCAATCGCAAACCTTTGCGCTCCAAGCAGAACTGGCGCAAAAGTAAAGTCGGTTCTGACATACAACTTCGATGACTTGCTTGAGCGAGAAATTAAAGCGCGAGGGCTCTCTTATAGAAGCATATTTGAGGAGGTTGATCTCGCATCCCCTGAAGAACTGCCGATATATCATGTTCATGGATTTCTTCCAGAAAACAGGGATGAATATCAGAATATTAACAAGGCAACCCTTGTTTTTTCCGAAGAAGGCTACCATCAAATTTACAGAGAAGCCTATCACTGGTCAAATCTTATCCAGCTCAACAGTCTAAAAGAAACAAGCTGCCTTATGGTTGGTCTTTCTCTTACGGATCCAAACCTAAGACGATTGCTGGAAATATCCGCAAAGTCCATCGACAAACCGAAGCACTTTGCATTTATGAAGAGAATAACCTACGAAAGCTTCTCCACTGAGGGGGAAAAGCCAGCAGTGAGAGCCCCGTCAGGCTTGGTGAAGCGATTTCTTGATAGGCATCACAAGCTCAATGAAGGCGTGCTGCGCGAGTTAGGCGTCAACATTATTTGGTATGAGCAATATGAAGAAATACCAACATTGCTTCAAAGCATATCAAAAGGGGTCTAACTGTCGGTTCAACGCGGACGCCAACACTGGCCATGCCTTCGGCATTTTCATGGCCAGTGTTGGTACCCTCCGCGCTTCGCGCCACGGCGTCGGTTAACCTGGGCGCTATGCGGCACCGTAGACATCCTCACCGAACCTTAGTCAAGCACGCGAAACACTTTCGCGCACGGCTTGTTGGTATGCCGAAGGAAAACTTTCGTGGCGTGGTGCGCGGAAGTGTTGCGAGGTTCAGAAATTTTGTTCCTGGAAGCGCCCGGCGCATGTTATCTCGGCGAATTGACCGTTTGCTGGCACTATACGAATCCCGGTTTGGTAAAGAAACATTTGTGCTGGA
Organism: Rhodoferax lithotrophicus; assembly: GCF_019973615.1. GTDB lineage: Bacteria > Pseudomonadota > Gammaproteobacteria > Burkholderiales > Burkholderiaceae_C > Rhodoferax > Rhodoferax lithotrophicus. The sequence continues at coordinate 3,486,110 of NZ_AP024238.1, forward strand.
GATAAGAAAAAAGATGGAGACCCCTTTGCCACGCTTCAACTGGCTCCCAGGTGGTTTTGCGTACTGGAGAAGTCGCATAACAGGCGGCTCCAGCGGATCGCCTTCGGCTCCTGCTGAGCGCTAACGTTAAATGGCTATGGAACCCTTGATCACAATTCGCTCCACCGCCTCAAATCGTGTGCTCCAAATTTGGTAATCAGGGTCATATTCCAATTATTTGATCAAAAAAGATAGCACCTTGCGCAATCAAAACAAGCGCTAGAGGCCCATATGGCATAAAAATTCCTGCGCAGTTTGGCTGCCACCCTCCCGCCCATTTTTCTTCTTGGTGCGGGTATGTTTTGTCTTCATCACCGCAAGATGGCACAGCGCTTCATCGCCACCCGCAGCAGTGCCGATCAGGTTCAGGTTTCATATGAAAATAGGCCTCTAGAGCTTATTCTGTATGCGCAATAAGCTATTGAGTTTGTAGCGTTTGGCGAATAGCTTCAGCGCATCGTATGGATGCCTGGCATGACGAACGAACCGGCCTTGCCCGGCTTTCAGCGAAGGCAGGCATACTTGACACCAGGCCATTTTCAGGAAACCCGCCATGCTTGCCCGCTACCTTCGTTTCACCTACCTTGTGCAATTTTTGACCGGTGCCTTGCTCGGCACCTGGGGGGCGGTGGCCATGGCTCCGCATTGGGGAGCTAGCGCACTCGGCTTGGTGCTGATCGGTGGCTTCGGCTGGATTTTGTTTTGGCAGGTGGTGATCATTGGATTTTCCATGTGGACATCCCGCACCGATGGGCCGCTCTGGCCCTGGCTACAAGCAACGTGGGGGGAACTCCAAGCGGCGGTGCTGGTGTTTGGCTTGCGCATGCCCTGGGTCAAAAACCATCCCGGCATCTTGCTGCCCACTGGCCAACCCACTCCTGGGTCAACCGCCCTGCCAGTGGTGCTGGTGCATGGTTTTGTGTGTAACCACCGGGTGTGGGACAAGATCGTGCCAGCGTTGCGCCAGGCGGGTCACCCGGTGATTGCCGTGGATTTGGAGCCCCTGTTCACGTCCATTGAAGATTACGCCGCCTTGCTGGAGCGTGTGGTGCAAGACCTGCGCCGCCAAACCGGGGCATCCCAAGTGGTGCTGGTCGGCCACAGCATGGGCGGTTTGGCGATTCGGGCCTGGCTGCGCGCCTTTGGGGCCGCGCAGGCGGCCAAAATCATCACCCTGGGCACACCGCATCAAGGCACCCGTGCGCCACAGTGGGTTCACACCCCCAATGGGCAACAAATGGCCTGGCACAGCACTTGGCTGGCCGAACTGTCGGCCAGTGAAACACCGCAAAAACGCCAACTGATGCACCTGGCCTTGACGCAGCACGACAACATTGTTTACCCACAAGTGGCGCAGCGGCTTGAGAGCGCCCGCGTGACCGAGTTCAGTGGTATCGGGCATCTGCAAATGTGTCTGGATGCGGGGGTGATCCGCTGGCTGTTGCAGCAAACCGCAGACACCCACTGAAATCAGGCAGCCCCCAGGCCCTCACGTCACCAACTCAGAAGCGGTGCTGGGCGGCACATCCCGCCGAGCTGTCACCGAACTACCCGCCGCCGCCAGCATGATGCAACCCATGGCGGCCCATTGCACAACACCCAGGTGTTCACCGAGCATCAACCAGCCCCAAAAGGCCGCCACGGCGGGCTCCAGACTGGTCATGATGCCAAAAGCCTCCTGAGGCAAGCGTTTCAGGGCCAGCATTTCCAACGAAATGGGCAGCGCACTGGAGATGCCGGCCACCATCACACCGTACAACAACACCGACGGAGAAAGCAGCGCGGCACCGGCGTGCCAGACCCCCATGGGCACCACGGTGAGGGCCGCCACCGTGAGCCCCCACGCCACCGAGTGCCCGGCATGCAAATGCCCCACCCGTTTGCCAAACACAATGTAGGCCGCCCAGCACAAGGCCGCTGCCAGCGCATAAGCCACTCCCTCAGGGTCCAGCCCGACCAGGCCTTGATGGCCAAAAGGCAACAACAAGCCCAAACCGAACACGGCCAGAGCCAGCCAGACAAAGTCCACCCGCTGACGCGATGACCACATGGCCATGGCCAGAGGCCCGGCAAACTCAATCGCCACCGCCACACCAAAGGGAATGCTGCGCAGCGACATGTAAAACAGCAGGTTCATCCCGCCCAATGCCACGCCATAACGCAGCAGCGAGCCCGCATCCTGGTGCGACAAAGGCCAGCGCCAGGGCCGCCACAGCACCAGCACAATCAGCGCGGAAAACCCCACCCGCAAGGCGGTGGTGCCCAAAGAGCCCACCTGGGCAAAAAGCTGTTTGGCCAGAGACGTGCCAATACCCAGCGCCGTGACCGAGCCCAACACGGCCAGCAGCGGTACGACATTTGAAAAACGGTGTGTAGAAGACATGCGCTGAAGATAACCGATGCCGTCCTGCCCCTAGAACGGTGCCCCTGCGCACTTGATAATGGCGCATGGCCTCAAACCCTACTCCAAACACTTTGCCTGACACACCCACCGACCAGCCCCGCCCCGAAAGCCTTGCCGCGCTGTTTTGGGCCTTTACCGCCCTGGCTTTGCAAGGTTTTGGTGGTGTGGTCGCCATCACCCAGCGCGAGCTGGTAGACAAGAAAAAGTGGCTGACCCCCGCACAATTTCTGGAAGACTGGGCCGTGGCACAGATCCTTCCCGGCCCGAATGTGGTGAACCTGTCATTGATGATTGGTGACCGCTATTTTGGTGTGCGTGGCGGCATGGTGGCGCTGGCGGGCATGCTGAGTTTTCCGCTGGTGATTGTGTTGTTGCTGGCGGCACTGTTTGCCGGTGTGTCAGATTCCCCGCACGTACAAGGTGCCTTGCGCGGCATGGGTGCGGTTGCTGCCGGCATGATTGCCGCCACAGGCCTGAAACTGTTCACCGCTTTAAAGCAAAATGTGCTTGGAATGACCGTATGTTATGCGCTAGTAGCTACGACATTTATAGCAATTGCGTTCCTGCATCTGCCCTTGATCTGGGTGTTGCTGAGCCTGGGTGGCATTGGTGGGTTATGGGCTTACCGTCAGTTGGGGCGACTTGAACAAGCGTCCGCAGAACAACCATGAGCACGATCCTGAGCGCCACCGACTGGCTGGGCCTGTTGACAAACTTCATGGCCCTCTCGCTGCTGGCAGTGGGGGGAGCGATCACCACCGTGCCGGACATGCACCGCACCTTGGTCAACCAGCACCAATGGCTGACCGATAGCCAGTTCAACGCCGCCATTGCCATCGCCCAAGCCGCACCCGGCCCCAATGTGCTGTTTGTGGCGCTGATGGGCTGGCAAGTAGGACTGAACGCGGCCAGTGGCTGGGCGGCAGGCTGGCAAGTCTGGGCCAGTGCACTGCTGGGCGTGCTGGTGTCGATGCTGGGTATTTTGCTGCCCAGCACCACACTGACATTTGTGGCCTCGCGCTGGGCCCACCAAAACCGCGAATGGCGTGCGGTGCGCGCCTTCAAGCAAGGCCTGGCCCCGGTGGTGGTGGCGCTGCTGATGGCGACCGGATGGATTTTGACCACCGCGCAAGGTACCAGTGTGACCCACTGGCCAATCTGGCTGCTGACCACCTTGGTGGCCATTCTGGTGTGGCGCACCCAGCTGCACTTGCTGTGGCTGCTGGGTGCAGGGGCCGTGTTAGGCTGGTTCAATCTGATTTGAAACTTTGACCGGACTATTGTGATGATTCTCTCTTTTCTCCGCCCACTGGCGTTCTCCCTTCTGATCGGGAGTGCCTCCATGGCGGTCACCGCACAAACCAGCCCGCCGGAGATGCTGCTGCATTGCGGCATCACCATGGTGCGGCCCATGACCGAGATTGCCCAACTCTTTGAAAAACGTGAAAACGTCAAGATCATCATTGCCCAGGGGGGATCTGAAGATCTTTATCAAGCCGCCAAGAGCAGTGGCCAGGGCGACTGGTATTTGCCCGGTGAGCCGTCATACCGTACCCTGCATCTGAAAGAAGGTTTGCTGGGCAACTATGTGACGGTGGGTTACAACCAGATGGCGCTGATCGTGCAAAAAGGAAACCCCAAACAAGTCAAGGCCAACCCCAAGGAAATGCTGCGCAAAGACCTGGTGGTGATTCTCGGCAATGCCGAATCGGGCAGTGTCGGGCTGGAGGCTAAAAACGTGCTGGATGGCTTGGGTATCTACCCCAAGGTGGTCAAGGCAGCGGCTTTTTTGTCACCCGACTCGCGCAGCTTGATGAACGCCATGAAAAAGGCTGAAGCCGACCTGACCCTGAGCTGGCGTGCCACGGGCTTGTTTGCCGACAATGCCGCCAAACTCGATGTGATTGACCTGGACCCCAAGCTGGCCAAACCGCAGGCCTTGCTGCTGAACTTGCTCAAAAGCACCCAGCATCCCGAATTGGCGGGCAAGTTCATGCTGTTGGCGGCCAGCCCTGAAGGGCAAGCAATTTTCAGAAAACATGGGTTCCTGGACAGTCAAACCCCGCTTGACCGCTGACTAGCCATGGCTCACACTGAGCACTGAAACATGATCCCAACGCACAAGCCCCACGAAGAAGCCAAGCCGGTTTCCCCATTGCTGACACGGCTTGATCGGCCACTGGAGTGGCTGTTTGGCATTTTTTTACTTTGCCTGTTCCTGGTGTTCGGGCTGCGGGGCTACTTCAGCAACCTGGAATCCGAAATCAAACAACTCGGTGCCAACGAGCGCGCACGGTTGTTTGTGGGCGAAGAAATCGTGCGCAGCATTCAGGCGCTGGAAAAAGACATCTACAGCATGGCCCTGACACAAAACAGCACGGGATTCCAGCGCATCAGTCAATCGGTCAACACGCACCTGAGCAAGCTGAAAAATGATCTGGATGTGCTCCAGGTCGGCGGTGTTTCGACCCGACAGATGCAACTCAACCTGGATAGCGCAGAACAGATGGTGCGAGAGGCACGGTATACCCCGCCAGCAGATGGGTCTGCGGTGGTTATGGAACTGCTGGAAATTGCGCCCCAACTCAACACCATTGGCCTCAAAAAAGAGGCCTTGGGCTTGCTGCTGCAGCGCCGCTGGAACACCATTGAAAACGAAGACCGTGATGGTTTTTACCAGGTTGAGGAAGAGATTGCGTTACTGCTGAAACAAATCCCCCCCTATTTTGAGCGACTGCATGAAAACGCCAACCGCCTTTTCCTTGAAGGTGACCAGCGGCTGAAGGTGCTGGATAACAACTTGCAAAGCCGGACCGAACACCTCCAGCAAATTGAAACCGGACTGATTTCACTGGTGGTGATTTTGGGCGGACTGTCAGGTATTTTGTTCATGCGCCGCCTGACCGCGGCCCTGCGCTCGGCAGAAATTGCCAAACAGGATGCCGAACAACAACGTGCCCAGAACGACACCATGCTCAACACCTTGGGCGACGGTGTCTATGCCACCGACATGCAAGGCGCCATCACTTTCATCAACCGCGTGGGTGAGCATATTTTGGGATGGTCTGCGGCTGAACTACAGGGCAAGCCTGCGCACCAGGCCATCCACGCCACGTATCCAGATGGCACCCATTTCCCTCAAGAGAAATGCCCGCTGATCAAAGTGCTGGATCAGGGCATGGCCGTAGATGGCGAAGAACACTTTGTGAACCGCCTGGGTCGGCATATCCCGGTCTCGTATCGCTCCAGTCCCTTGCTCAAAGACGGCAAAATTGCAGGCTCCCTGGTGTCGTTTCACGACATCAGCGAACGTATTGAAAGCGAAGCACGCATTCGCCTGCAACAAGCCGCGCTGGATGCAGCAGCCAACATGATTGTGATCACCAACCGAGCGGGCATCATTGAGTATGTCAACCCGGCATTTTGCAAGATCACCGGCTATGAGCCGGACGAAGTCGTCGGGGAACACTCCCGCAAGCTCAGCTCCGGGCAGCATGAGCGCGGGTTTTACCAGCAGATGTGGCAAGCCTTGCTGGAGGGCAGATCCTGGGAGGGAGAACTGACCAACCGGCGTAAAAACGGGGAGATTTATTCCGAGCAAATGACTATCACCCCGATCATTGAAGGTGGTGAAGTTGCGCACTTTGTGGCCATCAAGCGTGACATCTCTGAAGAAATTCGCACCCGCACGCAGCTCAAACTGATTGAGGCGGCCATTCAGGACACCGATCAGGGCATCCACATCATGGATGCATTGCCGCATGAACAAGGGCCGATCATCCAGTACATCAATGCCGGTTTCTGCCGTATTTCTGGCTATAGCCGTGATGAAGTCCTGGGTCAGCGCGCCGGCTTCATGCGCAGCCCGGACGCTGATGTGGCCAAGTTCGCCCAGATCAGTCAGGCCATGAGCGAAGGTGCCAGCATTACCCTGGAGATGAATTACCTGCGCAAAGACCGCACCCCCTTTGTGGGCGAGCTGCACCTTTCGCCGGTGCACAGTGACAACGGCATCGTCAGCCACTACATCGGGCTGCTGTCAGACATTGAACTGCGCAAACAGGCCGAACGTGCGCTGCACGAAGCGCGTGATCAGGCACTGGAAAACTCGCGGCTGAAATCCGAGTTTTTGTCCACCATGAGCCACGAAATTCGCACCCCCATGAACGGCATCATTGGTATGACCGACTTGTTGCTGGACACCCAGCTGGATGCCGAACAGCGCGATTTCACCAGCATCGTGCGGGACTCGGCGCAGGCCTTGCTGGTCATCATCAACGATATTCTGGATTTTTCCAAAATTGAGGCGGGCAAGCTCGACATTGAAGTCACGGCCCTGGCTATCCAGCCACTGGTGCAAGGCAGTATCGAACTGCTGACCGCCAGAGCCCAAGAAAAATCATTGCGCCTGACCAGCCAGCTGGACCCAAGCTTGCCCCACTACCTGCGCGGCGACCCCACCCGGCTACGCCAGGTATTGCTGAACCTGTTGAGCAACGCCATCAAATTCACCCACCAAGGACAAGTCGAACTGACGGTGGTGCGTGTTGCGGGTACCCCCGAGATGGTGCGTTTTGAGGTGCATGACACCGGCATTGGGATCAGCCCGGCCACACAAGCCAGACTGTTCCAGTCGTTCACCCAGGCGGACAGCTCCACCACACGCAAATACGGTGGTACGGGCCTGGGCCTGGCGATCTGCAAACGGCTGGTGGAATTGATGGGGGGAACCATCGGCATTCACAGCCAGGTCAACCAAGGTTCCACCTTCTGGTTCACACTGCCCCTGGAGCCCGTCAACACCGCTGAGGGTGCCCTGACTGCCGGCGATGAGGTCATGGATGATGCCTGGGAAATGTTGGCACCTTCGCCGGAGATGACCGAATCAGGCACCACGACCAGACACACACCAGGAGATCGGGGCCTGATTTTGTTGGCCGAAGACAACCTCATCAACCAGAAAGTGGCCCAGTTGCAAGTCACCCAAATGGGCTACACCCTGCACATCGTCAACAACGGTCAAGAAGCTGTGCAAGCCGTCGAAGCCGCCGTAGCACGCCAGGTGAATATGTACGCGGCCGTATTGATGGACTGCCAAATGCCGGTGCTGGACGGCTTTGAGGCAACCGCGCTGATCCGTAAGGCTGAACAAGACAACGCTCGCCCCCACATGCCCATCATTGCCATGACCGCCAACGCCATGCAAGGCGACCGTGAACACTGCCTGAGCGCAGGTATGGACGATTACCTGAGCAAACCCATCCGTCCAGGGCAATTGCGTCAGTTGCTGGAGCAGTGGGTTCAAACACCTGGCACACCCCAAGCGCCACTTGCCACCAGGCCACCCCGCCCGCCCGAAGTACCCGACGGGGTGAAGATGGGCGTGCTGATCAACTTTGACTACTTGAATGACATTTTTGGCGACGACACTGAAACCATCACCCGGCTGCTGACCCTGTTCAAGCAAACCACCGATGTGCTGATGAACAAACTTGCCATGGCCCTGCAAGAACAGGACACCTCTGGCGTGTGCAGCCTAGCGCATGAACTCAAAGGCTCCTGTGGCAATATGGGGCTGGAGCGTATGGCTCGCCTGGCCTCGGAACTGGAAGCCCGGGCAGAAGACCGGTTGTGGCCACAAGCCAACGTTTTGCAGCAGCATCTGAGTCAAGCCTATGCGGATACTCTGGCTGCCAGCAAAAACGCTCGTTAAAACAACCGGACAAAGCCCTGCGGTGTCTGCGTTCAGGCGGCGTTGATACGGGCCGCTTGCCATTTTTTCCAGGCTTGAAACCCACCAGCGACCGACAAGGCCTTGGGGTAACCCAGTGAGCGCAACAAGGCAGCTGCCGTCAGGCTACGCCGGCCACTGTTGCAAATGCACAACAACAGGTGGTCTCGCTCATGGTGCAACTGGTTGATCATGGTGAAGAAGGATTTGGCATCCATGTCCTTGGGCTGCCCGGCATCCAGGATGTCCTGCTCGTCCTCCGTCAAGGTATGGCCCAACATGACTTTGACTTCAAACAAAGGGATATGCAAGGTATCGGGAATGGCACCCTTCATCTGGATCTCAAAAGTCTGACGGATATCCAGCAGCGTGGCCAAGCCCAGGTGCGTCAGTTCCAGGGCCGTGGGCAATGACATTTCCAGCATGGCATTGTTTTCGGGCAATTCGGATGCTTCAAGGTTCATGGGGTGACTCGCGATCATGGCAACACAGAACATGGGGCTGCTGTCCGCATTATCCGTTCGACTTTCGCAAGACCCTTTATATCCAATAGTGAATATGATCATCACGATAATATCGTTTGAAATATAACAATCAGACTTTACAGTCTGGCCCCATGCATGACATCGCTTTTATCTTCGCTGGTTTTTTTGTAGGTACCGTGGTCGGATTGACCGGCGTGGGGGGTGGCTCGCTCATGACCCCGATTCTGATATTTGTCTTTGGCGTGAAGCCCTACATGGCGGTGGGCACTGACCTGCTGTTTGCCGCCTTCACCAAACTGGGCGGCACGGTCAAGATGGCCCGCTCTGGCCTGGTGCCATGGCGTGTGGTGTTGCAACTCAGTGCCGGCAGCATTCCGGCTGCGCTGATCACCCTGTGGATTCTGAAAACTGTCGGCCCGGCCGATGCCGCCATCCAGCGACTGATGACCACCACCCTGGGCGTAGCCCTGCTGCTCACCGCTGCGGCCACCTTGTACAAGGCGCTGCGTGGCAAAGCCGCCCCGACTCGTATTGCGGCAGGCCAGGAGGCCTTGGTGCTGACCCCGCGCCACTGGAGCCTGCCGCTGCTGTTTGGCGCGCTGATTGGCACGCTGGTGTCGCTCACCTCAGTCGGGGCTGGTGCGATTGGGGTCACAGTGCTGATGCTGCTCTACCCCCTGCTACCGCTGCCGCGTATTGTGGCCGCCGACATTGCCTACGCCGTGCCGCTGACGCTGGTAGCCGGTGCTGGTCACGCCAGCCTGGGCTCGGTGGACTGGTCGATGCTGAGCCTGCTGCTGGCGGGCTCCTTGCCCGGCATCTGGCTGGGCTCGCATTTCATGAGCCGTGTGCCGGAGCGCGTGATCCGCTCCCTGTTGTCGCTGCTGCTGGCCTATGCCGGCACCAAACTGATTGCCATTTGAAAGAAAAACCCGATGTACCACTACACCGACTTTGACCGCCAATTCATCCACCAGCGTGCCGCCCAGTACCGCGACCAGCTGGAGCGCAACCTCAGGGGCGAGCTGAAAGACGACGAGTTCCGCCCGCTGCGCCTGCAAAACGGCTGGTATGTGCAGCGCTACGCCCCGATGCTGCGGGTGGCCGTGCCCTATGGTGAGCTGTCCAGCCGCCAACTGCGTGTGTTGTCCAAAATTGCCCGCGACTATGACCAGCCCAGTGCCGCCGTGTACGCACACGCCAGCGCCACCCAGGCTGAGCTGGGCACACCCCACCTGCCGGTCGGCCACGGTCACTTCAGCACCCGGCAAAACGTGCAGTTCAACTGGATTCCCCTGGATAAAAGCGCCGACGTGATGGACTTGCTGGCCAAGGTGGACCTGCACGGCATTCAGACCAGCGGCAACTGCATTCGCAACATCACCAGCGATGCCCTGGCCGGGATTGCCCCGGACGAAGACATTGACCCGCGCCCGTATGCCGAAATCATGCGCCAGTGGAGCACACTGCACCCCGAGTTTGCGCACCTGCCACGCAAGTTCAAGATTGCCATCACCGGGGCCGAAGAAGACCGCGCCGCCACCGCCTGGCACGATGTGGGCCTGCACCTGCGCCGCAATGCGCTGGGCCAGATTGGCTTCAAGGTGCTGGTCGGCGGCGGCATGGGCCGCACCCCGGTGATTGCCAGCACGCTGCGCGAGTTTTTGCCCTGGGATCAAATCCTGAACTATCTGGAAGCCGTGGTGCGCGTCTACAACCGCTTTGGCCGACGCGACAACCTGTACAAGGCCCGCATCAAGATTCTGGTCAAAGCCGAAGGCCAGCGCTTTGTGGATGAGGTCGAAGCCGAGTTTGCGCAGATCGTGGCACATGACGGTGGCCAACACACCATTCCGCAAGCCGAGCTGGCTCGGGTTTCAAAGCATTTTTTGCCTCCAGCCCTTGTACAACCTGCGCAAGCAGCTACAACAAATATAGCATTTGAATTCACCGACAAAGAGGCCGCCGACTACCAGCGCTGGCTCCATCAAAACGTGCACGCCCACAAGAACCCGGCCCTGCGTGCGGTCACCCTGTCGTTCAAGCGCCTGGGTTTTGCGCCCGGTGATGCCACCGCCGACCAGTTGTGCGCTGCAGCCGATCTGGCCGACCGTTTCAGCGCCGGTGAAGTGCGGGTGACACACGAGCAAAACCTGCTGCTGCCCTGGGTGCAAGCCACCGACCTGCCCGCACTCTGGCTGGCCGCCCGCAGCCTGGGTGTGGCCAAAGCCAACATCGGCCTGCTGACCGACATGATCACCTGCCCCGGCGGTGACTTTTGCGCCCTGGCCAACGCCCGCTCGATCCCGCTGGCCGCTGGCATTGCCGAGCGTTATCAAGACCTGGACGAGCTGTTTGACATTGGCCCGGTGGACTTGCACATCAGCGGCTGCATGAACTCCTGCGGCCACCACCACACCGGCCACATTGGTGTGCTGGGCGTCGACAAAGACGGGCGCGAGTGGTACCAGGTGTCGCTCGGCGGCTCCGACGGCAGCAGCCTCAGCGGCGAAGCGGTGCCAGGCAAGGTGATTGGCCCCTCGTTTGCGGCCAGCGAGGTCACCGATGTGGTGGAAGCACTGCTCGACACCTACCGCGCCCAACGCCTGGCCGGTGAGCCCTTTATTGCCAGCGTGCGCCGCTTGGGCTTGGCGCCGTTCAAACAAGCCGCCAACGCCGTGCGCCATGAAACCCGTGACGGCGGCCAGGTGCTGCATGTGCACCTGAGCACCGTCGATGCCGCCACCGATTAAAACCTGAACACCATGAAAAATACTATTCAATTGATAGCTTCTAGCGATTATTCAACAAGGGCTTCAGACCCAAATGTCTTGAAAATTGCGAACGATGCCGATGTCAGTACCGTGGCATGGCAAAGCGCCGACTGCATTGAATTGCAGTTCCCCAAATTCACCGATGGCCGCGCCTACAGCCAGGCCTACCTGCTGCGCCGCCGCCTGGGCTTTACCGGCGAATTACGTGCCACTGGCGACGTGCTGGTGGACCAGGTGCTGCTGATGCAGCGCAGCGGCTTCAGCTCTGCCGTGCTGCGTGATGACCAGAGCCTGGCGCATGCACAACGCCAACTGAGCCAATTTACCGACTTTTACCAAGGTGATGCAGATCACCCACAAGCCCTGTTTGCGGCCCAAGGAGCCAGCGCATGAGCGCCATCGACCTGCATGCCCGCGCCAGCGCCACGTTTGCGCAAAAACTGGCCGAGACCCAGGCCGTCCTGACCCAAGCTGCGCAGGATTACGCCCCCCTCACGCCCGGTGCCGCCCCCCGCATCACGCTGGCCTGCAGCCTGGGGGCTGAAGACATGGTGCTGGTGCATCTGGTCAACAGCCTGCAACTCAACATCGGCATCTTTGTGCTGGAAACCGGCCAGTTGCACCCTGAGACACTCACCTTGCTGGAGCGCCTCAAGGCCAGCTCACGCGCCCCGGTGGACGTGTTCACACCGGTGAACGAAGCCGTGGTGCAGTTTGTCAGCCGCGAAGGCAAGGATGCGATGTACAAGAGCATTGCGCTGCGCAAAGCCTGCTGCCAGATCCGCAAGATGGAGCCGCTGAGCCGCGCCCTCGCTGGCAAAGAGGCCTGGATCACCGGCCTGCGCCGCGAGCAATCCGGCGCACGCGCCGAGGTGCCGCTGATCGACCGCTCCGAGCCGCGTGTCAAACTCAACCCGCTGGCCGACTGGACCTGGGGCGACGTGTGGCACTACATTGCCAACAATCAGGTCGACTACAACCCGCTGCACGACCAGTTTTACCCCAGCATCGGCTGCGCCCCCTGCACCCGTGCCATCAGCCTGGGCGAAGACTTCCGCGCCGGACGCTGGTGGTGGGAGGATGAGGCCGCCAAAGAGTGCGGCCTGCATGTCAAATCCAGCCCCTTACCCGAAAAGCTATCCTCATGAACGCCCCAATTCACTCCAACCTGCTGCAACCCATGACGCACCACCGCCCTGATCATCTGAGCAACGCCCACCTGGACGCACTGGAAGAAGAAACCATCTTCATCCTGCGCGAAGTGGCCGCCGCCTTTGAGCGCCCGACCCTGCTGTTCTCCGGCGGTAAAGACTCGCTGGTGATGCTCAAATGCGCCGAGAAAGCCTTTGGCACGCCAGCCACCGGCGGCAAAATTCCCTACCCGCTGCTGATGATCGACACCGGCCACAACTTCCATGAGGTGACCGATTTCCGCGATGCCCGCGCCAAGGAGCTGGGGGCCGAGCTGATCGTGCGCAGCGTCGAAGACTCGATGGCCCGTGGCACGGTGCGCCTGGCGCACCCGGGCGAGAGCCGCAACGTGCACCAGTCGGTCACGCTGCTCGAAGCGATTGAAGAATTCCGCTTTGACGCGCTGATTGGCGGAGCCCGCCGCGACGAGGAAAAAGCCCGCGCCAAGGAACGCATCTTCAGCCACCGCGACAGCTTTGGCCAATGGCAGCCCAAAGACCAACGCCCCGAGCTGTGGACGCTGTTCAACACCAAACTGCAACCGGGCGAGCACTTCCGTGTGTTCCCAATTTCCAACTGGACCGAGCTGGACGTGTGGCAGTACATTGCCCGCGAACAAATCGCCCTGCCCTCGCTCTACTACAGCCACAAGCGCGAGGTGGTGGAGCGCAAGGGCCTGCTGGTACCGGTGACCGAGCTGACCCCCTTGAAACCCGGCGAAGTGGCCGAACTGCGCGACGTGCGTTTCCGCACCGTGGGCGACATCACCTGCACCTGCCCGGTAGAGAGCCTGGCCGCCACGCCCGAGCAGATCGTGCTGGAAACCCTGGCCGCCGATGTGAGCGAACGCGGTGCCACGCGCATGGATGACAAGACCTCTGAGGCGTCGATGGAGAAGCGGAAAAAAGATGGGTACTTTTAAGTATTCCTGTGCATTTGTACTTCAAACCCGGCGTAGCGACCGGGTCATGTGCATGCGGTTTTGGGATGAAAACACGCGCGAAAGACAAGCCTCAGTTCGCCACCGACTGTCGACGCGCGCCTTTCACCCCAAAGCCCGGTCACATGCCCCGATCACCACGCCTGGCGCTGTTTGTGAAAGACTGTCTTTGAAAATGGCCACGATAGCGACAACGATTAGCAGTGTGCGTTGGGTGTCTGACGCAGCGGAATCAAGGAGGAGGCCCGAAGGGCCGGGGGACATCCGCGGAGTCGGATACCCAATGCGCGCTGCGGGTTAAAACTACATAGGCATAACCAACTGGTACTTCACGACAAACGCACACCCGCAAAAATTGCCACGAAAGAACACCAATGAACACTACAACATCAATAGCTGCTAGCGCAACAAATACAAGCGCTACAAGCCAAAATGACCATCAATCCGCCCTCAAGTTCATCACCTGCGGCAGCGTCGATGACGGCAAAAGCACCTTGATTGGCCGCCTGCTGCTCGACAGCAAAAGCGTGCTGCAAGACCAGCTGGCCAACGTCTCCAAAAGCGGCGAGGCCGACCTGGCCCAGTTCACCGACGGCCTGAGCGCCGAGCGCGAACAAGGCATCACCATCGACGTGGCCTACCGCTACTTCAACACCGCCGCACGCAAATTCATCATTGGTGATGCCCCCGGCCACGAGCAGTACACCCGCAACATGGTCACTGCCGCCAGCAGCGCCGATGCCGCCGTGGTGCTGGTCGATGCCACCAAACTGCAGTGGCAACAACCCGGCCTGGATCTGCTGCCGCAAACCCGCCGCCACACCCTGCTGTGCAATTTGCTGCGTGTGCCCAGCATCGTGTTTGCCGTCAACAAACTTGATGCCCTGGAAGACGCAGCCAAACCCGAAACGGCAGGCCAGGCCACCCTGGCATTTACCAACATCCGTGAAGCGCTGGAAGAATTCGCCCGCGCCGCCGGCATCGAAATCGCCACCATCGTGCCCATTTCCGCCCTGAAAGGCCACAACGTGGTGGATGAGGTGGATGGCTGGTGCGGCTACCACGGCCCGAGCCTGCTGGACATTCTGGAACTGCTGCCCACCACCCCAGCCGACACCGGGTTGCCGCTGGCTTTCCCGGTGCAATGGGTCGAAAAGTTTTCATCCAGTGCCGACACTTCCCAGGGGCGCCGCATCTTTTGGGGCCGGGTGGCCGCAGGTGTGGCGCAAGTCGGTCAACCCGTCAAAGTATTGCCGAGTGGGCAAATAGCCACGGTAGCCCAAGTATTGGGCACCACGCGCAAGCCTGGTGCCGTGCCAGCAGGCCATAGCGCCGGTATTGTGCTGGACCGTGAAGTGGATGTATCCCGTGGCGACTGGCTCCTGGCCCTTGAAACACCGGTCACCAGCACCCTGCAGGCCGACGATGATTTCAGCGATACCCCGGCCCCAAGCAGTCTGGCCCCGAGCCGCGAACTCAGCGTCACCGTGGCCTGGATGGACGACGAACCGCTGATTGCCGGGCGGGTTTACTGGGCGCTGCACGGCCACCGCTGGGTCAAGGCCCGCGTCAAACGTATTGTTCACCGGCTTGACATCAACACCCTGGCCGAAGACTACGCTGACGCACTGCCCGCCAACAGCATTGGGCATGTGGAGCTGTTGCTGCAAGAAGGTATTGCGGCAAGACCCTTCCAGGTATCACGCGTACTGGGTTCTTTGGTGCTGGTCGACACCGCCAGCCACAAAACAGCTGGGGCGGCTCTGGTCAATTGATCCAAATCAAGGCTCCTTCACCAGGATGTCACTATGCTACCCGGCTCCTTGTTGTGACCCCTTAAAATCACGTTTTTGCATTTAACCCTAGAGACAACACCATGACCCATACCGTCACCGAAGCCTGTATCAAGTGCAAGTACACCGACTGTGTCGATGTTTGCCCGGTGGACTGTTTCCGCGAAGGCCCCAATTTTTTGACCATCGACCCCGATGAATGTATTGACTGCGCCGTGTGTATCCCCGAGTGCCCGGTCAACGCCATCTACGCCGAAGAAGACGTGCCGAAAAATCAGCGCCACATGACAGCCTTGAATGCTGAACTGGCCAAGCTGCCCACCTGGAAGAGCATCACCAAGCGCAAACCTGCGCTGCCTGAAGCCGAAGAGTGGAAAGACAAGACCGGCAAGCTCTCAGAGCTGATTCGCTGATTCCCAACCTCATCTCACCCCGGCTCTTGCCGTGATTTTTTCAAATTGCGGCAAGCCGGGGTTTTTCACGTTTGGCCTCTGGAGCTGACTTTGAACACCCAGTTAAACACCACATGTATTCAAACCGATGCCCTGGTCATCGGTGCTGGCCCGGTCGGGCTGTTTCAGGTGTTTCAGCTCGGATTACAAGGCATCCACGCTCATGTCATTGATGTGCTGAGTGAACCGGGTGGTCAGTGCATCGAGCTTTACCCCGACAAACCTATTTTTGACATTCCGGGCATTCCACGCTGTACCGGGCGCGAACTGATACAACTGCTGCTCCAACAAGTGGCTCCATTCAAACCCGCGTTTCACTTTAACCAGCAGGTCTACGAAGTCTGTGCCCAAGAAGACGGGCGCTGGTTGGTGACCACACCCCAGCAGCAGTTTTTGACACGCACAGTCTTCATCGCTGCGGGTGTCGGGGCGTTTGTGGCCAAAGAACTCAAAATTGAAGGTTTGGCAGCGTTTTTGGGCAAGCAGTTCTTTTACCGCACAGCACCCACTTCGGTCACCGCAGGCAAGGCAGTGCTTATCGCCGGCGGTGACGATGCGGCAGTCGCCAATGCGATTGCCATCGCCGAAGATGGCCCGAACCAGGCCCAAAGTGTCACACTGATCCACCGCCGTGATGTGCTGCAAGCCAGCACCACCGCGTTAGCCCAACTGGCAGAACTGCGTGAAGCCGGCAAAGTGAATTTTTTAGCCGGGCAACTGGTTGGAATTGACGTGGAAGGTGGGCACCTCAAAAGCGCCACACTGCAGACACCTGACGACCAGTCTGTCCAACTGCCGCTGGACACCCTGCTGGTATGTATGGGTGTGGGCCCCAAGCTTGGGCCTGTCGCTCAATGGAACTTGGCCATGGAGCGCAAACAACTCACGGTGGATACAGCCACCTTTGCCACCAGTGCATCCGGCATTTACGCCGTGGGGGATATCAATACCTATCGTGGAAAGAAGAAACTGATCGTTTGTGGCTTTCATGAAGCCACACTGTCTGCGTTTGCCGCAGCCAGTTATTTGAATCCACAGGCCTCAGGGGTCTTGCAATACACCACCAGCAGCGCCCTGTTACAGCAGCGGCTGGGGGTTTTGACAAGTCCCGAAAAGTCTGTTTAAGGTATCAACTGGCCTTGACCAGGTCCGCATTACGCAAGCGGATATGTAATTCACGCAGTTGTTTCTCGTCCACCGGTGACGGGGCTTGGGTCAACAGACACTGAGCACGCTGGGTTTTCGGGAAGGCAATCACGTCGCGAATGGATTCCGCACCCGTCATCAAGGTAATGATGCGATCCAAGCCAAAGGCCAGACCCCCATGCGGCGGCGCACCATACTGCAAGGCATCCAGCAGGAAGCCAAATTTGAGTTGTGCTTCTTCCGGCGTGATCTTCAGTGCATCAAACACCTTTTGCTGTACATCGGCACGGTGGATACGCACGGAACCACCACCCATTTCCCAGCCATTCAGCACCATGTCGTAACCCTTGGAAATACACTTGCCAGGGTCGGTCACCATCAAGTCTTCATGCCCATCCTTGGGTGCGGTGAAGGGGTGGTGCACCGCCATCCAGCGGTCCGAGTCTTCGTCGTACTCAAACATCGGGAAGTCCACCACCCACAGCGGTGCCCAACGGTTCTCGAACAGACCATTTTTCTTGCCAAATTCGCTGTGGCCGATCTTGATGCGCAAGGCCCCAATGGCATCGTTGACGATCTTTTCCTTGTCGGCACCAAAGAACAGGATGTCGCCATTTTGGGCCCCGGTGCGGGCCAGAATTTCGCTAATAGCGCGGTCGTGCAGGTTCTTGACGATCGGGCTTTGCAAGCCTTCACGGCCCTGGGCCACGTCATTGACCTTGATCCAGGCCAGACCCTTGGCGCCGTAAATCTTGACGAATTCGCCGTAGTTGTCAATTTCACCCCGGCTGATTTCTGCACCACCCGGCACGCGCAAGGCCACCACACGCCCACCTTTGGTAGTGGCGGGGGTGGAGAACACCTTGAAGTCCACATCGGCCATTACATCGGTGAGTTCGGTGAATTCGAGCTTGACGCGCAAATCGGGTTTGTCCGAACCAAAGCGATGCGCCGCTTCTTGATAGGTCATCACCGGGAATACCCCCAGATCGACACCCAGGGTGTTCTGGAACACGGTTTTGATCATGCCCTGAAACATGTCACGAATGTCTTCCTCGGTCATGAACGAGGTTTCAATATCGATTTGAGTGAATTCTGGCTGGCGATCAGCACGCAGATCTTCGTCACGGAAACACTTGGTAATCTGGTAATAGCGGTCAAATCCGGCCACCATCAAAAGTTGTTTGAACAATTGAGGGCTTTGTGGGAGCGCAAAGAAATGACCATCGTGCACACGGCTGGGCACCAGGTAATCGCGCGCACCCTCCGGTGTGCTCTTGGTCAGCATCGGGGTTTCAATGTCCACAAAACCGTTGGCATCCAGAAACTTGCGCACCTCCATGGCCACACGGTAGCGCAGCATCAGGTTGTTTTGCATGTAAGGGCGGCGCAAATCCAGCACGCGGTGCGTCAAGCGGGTGGTCTCGGACAGGTTGTCTTCATCGAGTTGGAACGGGGGCGTGACAGAGGGGTTGAGCACCGTCAGCTCATGGCACAACACTTCAATCTTGCCGCTCTTGAGGCTGTCGTTGACCGTGCCTTCGGGTCGGGCACGTACCAGGCCCTTGACCTGAATACAAAACTCATTACGCAAGTCTTCGGCAATCTTGAACATGTCGGCCCGATCCGGGTCACATACCACCTGCACATAACCTTCACGGTCACGCACATCCACAAAAATCACGCCGCCGTGGTCACGTCTACGGTTAACCCAGCCACACAAAGTCACGGCTTGGCCCATCAGGGCTTCAGTCACCAGACCACAATAATGAGAACGCATTGCCATAAGAACTGCTTTCTAAAGCCGCCCATGGGACGGCAAGTTGTCAAAAATTGATTATTTGGGCAAATGGCCCGTCAGCGAAGCGGGTGCCACCGAACCCATGGAAATCACATAGGTCAACGCCTCATCCACACTCATCTTGAGTTCAATCACATCACTGCGTGGCAACATAAGAAAGAAACCACTGGTGGGATTGGGTGTGGTGGGCACATACACACTGACAAAATCACTGCCGAGTTGCTCAGCCACCTCACCACTGGGTGCGCCGGTTTGAAATGCAATGGTCCACATCCCAGGACGCGGGTATTGCACCAGCAACGCGGTACGAAATGCATTTCCGTTACTTGAAAACAAAGTGTCTGAAACTTTTTTGACACTGTTGTAAATCGATTTAAAAACCGGAATCCGCGTCAACAGCCGATCCCACTGAAGCAACCACCAACGCCCCGCCACATTGGACACCAAAGCCCCTGTCACCAGCAGACCGCCAAACACCAGCACCACACCCAAGCCGGGAATATGCTTGAAACGCTCCAGCAGCGTGACGACTGAATCAGAAGTGATCGCTTGCAACCCCGAGATGACGCCGATCACAATCCCATCCAGCAGACCCATCAGCCACAAAAGAACCCAGATGGTGATGGCCAGAGGCAGCCAAACCAGCAAACCGGTCAGCAGGTATTTTTTTAAAGGCACAAATGCTTTCAGAGATGGACTTAGCTATGACAGGCGCAACCGGTGCCACACCCACCCGTTGCAGGTGCCGCAGCTTCAGTCTTGCTTGAGGAGACATCAGGTGTGCTGCTTGAAGACTCTGTGGTACTGGCTGCAGCCGTAGCAGGAGCCGAGGTACCAGCACCGCCACCCTTGAAATCTGTGGCATACCAACCGGAGCCTTTAAGTTGGAAACCAGCTGCCGTCAGTTGTTTGGAAAATGTTTCCTGACCACACTCAGGGCAAGCTGTTAAGACAGGATCAGACATTTTTTGCAACACGTCCTTGGCAAACCCGCAGGCGTTGCATTTATAAGCATAGATAGGCATAGTGTTCAGACTTTAGAGAGAGCCGCAAAGCCGATGATTATAAATCTGCGCCCCATGGCGCAGCCAAACGTATGGATACGTCTTAAAAAAGACGCACACGCACCAGAGCTTGCATCACCACCAACCCCAACACAAAACCGATTCCCCCGTAAATAAGGGTCTGCAACAAGCGGTTGGTCCGTTTTTGCTCCAGCAATAAAGCACGCAACTCTGCAGAAGGGCCTGACGTGGGCGGGTGTTTTAAAAATTCAAACAACAAACGCGGCAACTCGGGGAGTAACTTGGCATAGTGCGGGGCCTCATTACGCAACTCATCCAGCAGTTTTTTGGGGCCAATTTGATCCACCATCCATTTTTCAAGAAATGGCTTGGCCGTGTGCCAAAGATCGAGTTCAGGATCCAGATCCCGGCCCAGCCCCTCAATATTGAGCAATGTTTTTTGCAGCAGAACCAATTGTGGTTGAATTTCAACCTGAAACCGGCGAGAGGTTTGAAACAGACGCATCAACACCATGCCTAGCGAGATTTCTTTCAACGGACGATCAAAATAGGGCTCACATACCGAACGGACGGCAGCTTCAAGCTCATCCACCCGTGTGTTTGCTGGCACCCAACCAGATTCGATATGGAGTTCTGCCACACGTTTGTAATCGCGACGAAAAAATGCGGTGAAGTTCTGAGCCAAATACTCCTTGTCAATCTCGGTCAGCGTGCCAACGATGCCGAAATCGAGTGAAATATAGCGTCCGAAAGTGGCAGGTTCAATGCTGACCTGGATATTGCCAGGATGCATATCGGCATGAAAAAATCCATCCCGAAAAACCTGGGTAAAGAAGATCGTGACACCATCACGCGCCAGCTTAGGAATGTCCACACCAGCAGCACGCAACCGATCCACCTGGTTGATGGGCAAGCCTTTCATGCGCTCCATCACCATCACTTCGGGCATGCAGTAATCCCAGAACATTTCAGGAATCAGCACCAAATCCAGATCAGCCATGTTGCGACGGAGCTGAGCTGCGCTGGAAGCTTCACGCACCAAGTCCAGTTCGTCATGAAGGTATTTATCAAATTCAGCCACCACTTCGCGCGGCTTGAGGCGCTTGCCGTCTTCGGAGAACCCTTCCACCCAACCTGCCATCATGCGCAGCAAATCAAGGTCTTTGTCGATCACCGTCAACATACCTGGACGCAATACTTTGACAGCCACTTCACGATGCACACCCTGCTTGTCTTTCAGCACCGCGAAGTGAACCTGCGCAATGGATGCACTGGCAATGGGTTGACGCTCAAACGACACAAAAACACTGTCCACAGGTTTCTTGAACGCTCGCTCAATAATCTCGATAGCCACTTCACTGGGGAAAGGGGGCACACGATCCTGCAATTTGGCCAGTTCATCCGCAATATCGACCGGCAACAAGTCACGGCGGGTGGAGAGCACCTGGCCAAACTTGACAAAAATGGGACCCAGACTTTCCAGTGCCTGACGAATGCGCTGACCACGCGGCGCATCCAGTTGACGCCCGAGCGTCAGAACCTTCGCCACACGCAACAACCAGGGTTTGTTGAAACTGGTCAGAACCAGTTCATCCAGGCCATGCCGCAACATCACCCAAAGGATGAACACACCACGAAAAAGACGTGTCATTTGGCGGACTGACCTGGTACAAAGGTGGCCGCTTTGGCCAAAAATTCGCGCAATGTGCTGGCCAGGGTCTTGGCCATTTGGCTCAGTGTGTGCGCGGGCACATCGCCCATGACACGAGCCAGATCCTCTTCGATATCCCAACGCACATGCTCAACCAACCAATTAACCTCTGCAGCCAATTGCACATCACCCTCAATACGAACCGCAGGCTTATCCCCACGCAAGGCCGTTTGGGCCAAAGCCAACGGTGATTCGTCTGTCATGGTCATGACCAGATCAGCAACCGCCTCAGGGGTGGCCAAGTCAAGCAAGCCCGCAGGCGTTGCTACCAACTTGAAATTGAATGAGCGCCACTGCACCAGCATCACCTGGTTTTTTTGACGGGTCAGACGCGCCATGGCTTCTGGCTCCTGCATCAACACATGGTTGAGCAGCAACACAACGCGGCGCTGTGCTTCATGAACGGCCCATGTGGGGAGCTGCAACTGGGGGAGAGGGAGCTTTTGGAGGATACCCTCCAGAAATGAAAAAGGGGACTGTGTGGTCATAGTCCCCGATTATTCCCCGAATTTTGCCGAAATATTTATTGCAGCGCCTGAACCCCTGCAACCAACCAGCCATTGCTGCCATTTTTGGATTTGACCATGTTCCAGACTTCGCGGAACGGGCTGGGCGCACTGGTAGGTTCCTCACGGATCATGCCGGAGAACTCGACACTGGCCATGTAATCGGCACCCAAATCCTCAATACCCAACAAGTGCGCTTCAATCATCACGACCTCGGTCATGTTCAAAGGGCCACCGGTATGTGTTTCGCGCTCGGCCAATTGCGCCTGGATTTCTTTCAGCATGGTGTCGGTCATCATGACCCGCAGGGCAGGAATATCAGACTTATCCCAAGCCGCTTGCAAGGACACAAAATTGACCTTGGCAGACTTCAAGAAACCTTCGCTGTCAAAGCCAGCAGGAATACCCCAAGTTTGTGAACCCGCGAGGCCAGAACCAATCATGGATCCGCCAGCACCTACTGCATTTCCAGTGTTAGCCTGAAACGCGGTGGTGTTGCGCTCCCAAGGGCGAGCTGAAGCATCGTTGCCGACATTTTCCGGGCGGTAACTGGCTGGCACAGAGGCCGTACCAGCCGACCCTGCTCCCTGAAACGCAAACGGCGTGGTTGCTTGTTGTGGCGTCTGTTGCTTACGCCGCATGAACCAGCCCACAGCCATCATGATGACCAGCGCCAGCAACGCAAACATCATGAACTGGCCCATGGCCGCCCCCAGACCCAAGGAGCTGGCCAACCAGGCCAGGCCCAACCCCGCAGCCAAACCACCCAGCATGGCACCCCAAGGTTTTTTCGGTGCCGCTGCCGGGGCGGCAGGTGATGGCGTATTGGCGGTGGTGTTGGCCGCCTGGTTTGGCGCAGCAGGCGTGGCCTGACGCTGCGTTACGTTGCTGGACTGTTGCCCAATTGACTTGCCACCGCCAAAGCGTTTGGCCGCTTCGGCTTGCCCTGCCACCAACGCCAAGCACAGGCTCAATAAAGAAAGCCATATTTTCATAACATCTCCAAAATTTGTTTATTCACACGTTGGTTGAGCCACGCCGTGACTCAACATTTGATTCCCACGTGCAAGGCTACCAGACCACCCGTCATATTGTGGTAATCCACATGACCAAAGCCATTAGCCTTCATCAGGGATTTGAGTTCTTCCTGGCCTGGGTGCATACGAATGGATTCGGCCAGATATTGGTAACTTGACGCATCACCCGCCACCCACTCACCCAGCTTGGGCAAAATCTTGAACGAATACCAGTCATAGGCTTTCTCCAGCGGCTTGGCCACCTTGGAAAACTCCAGCACCAACAGCTTGCCACCTGGTTTGAGCACCCGGTTCATCTCGGCCAAAGCCACCTCTTTATGCGTCATGTTGCGCAAGCCAAAAGCCACCGTGACCAAGTTGAAATAGTTGTCGGGGAACGGCAATTTTTCAGCATCACAGACCACGGTGGGCAGCACCACACCGGCATCGACCAAGCGGTCACACCCGGTGCGCAACATGGCTTCATTGATATCGGTATGCACCACCTGACCGGTTTTGCCAACCTTTTTGGCAAAGGCCAGTGACAAATCCCCGGTACCGCCTGCGATATCCAGTACCTTGTCACCCTCGTGCACATTGGCCACCAGGACGGTGTAAGCCTTCCAAGCCCGGTGCAGGCCCATCGACATCAGGTCATTCATCAAGTCGTATTTGGGCGCAACCGAGTCAAACACGCCTTTGACGTGTTGCGCTTTTTCGGTTTCTTCAACCGTTTTGTAGCCAAAATGTGTGGTGCTCATAAGATCATTCAGTCATGGGTTTTATTAATGGCCGCAGCTGGCACCTGCTTTTTCAGGCATAGGTGTGTCACGATCTACCCCGGCTGCTTGCAAACGCGCGGTGTAATCAGACCACAATTTATCTTGCTGCGAGCCCAAAAAATACAAATAGTCCCAGGAATAAATGCCCGAGTCATGGCCATCGGAAAACGCAGGTTGAACAGCGTAGTTGCCTACCGGCTCCAATCCAGTCAATGTGACCTCGCGTTTGCCGGTTTGCAGCACTTCTTGCCCTGGCCCATGGCCAGCCACCTCGGCCGAAGGTGAATACACCCGCATCAGCTCAAACGGAATGCGAAACGTCGCACCATCTGAAAAACTGATCTCCAGCACGCGGGATTGGCTGTGAACCGTGATGTCTTGAGGTGCGGGCGCACCGTTCTGTAAACCTGCCATGATGTGTCTCCTTGTCATTTGTGTGGTGGCGTGCAGTGTTACACCAGCACCCGTTCAATGCCGCCGTCATTGGCTACCTTGACGTAATCCGGCATCCACTGTTCACCCAGAATCTGCCGTGCCATTTCCACCACGATGTAATCCGCCTCCAGCAGGCCGTTTTGCAGATCCTCTCCATAACGGCTCAGACCTTGCAGACAGGCCGGGCAGGATGTCAACATTTTGATGTTGTCCTTGGCTCCCACCAGACCCTGGTCACGCAACTGGGCTTCACCCTTGAGTATTTCTTCTTCCTTGCGAAAACGCACCTGGGTGGAAATGTCAGGGCGGTTCAGCGCCAGCGTACCGGATTCACCGCAGCAGCGCTCTGACAACACCACGTTGTCTCCCAGCAAGGCCTTGACGGTTTTCAGTGGCTCCTGCAACTTCATTGGACTGTGGCATGGGTCGTGGAACAAGAAGGCTCCTGCATTGGCCAGCGTGATACCTTTCTCCAGCAGGTACTCATGGATATCGATGATGCGGCAGCCGGGGAAGATGTCCTCAAACTTGTAGCCCTGCAACTGGTCGTAACAGGTGCCGCAGCTCACCACCACGGTCTTGATGTCCAGGTAGTTCAGCGTGTTGGCCACCCGGTGGAACAACACCCGGTTGTCAGTGATCATCTTCTCGGCTTTGTCAAACTGGCCGGCACCGCGCTGCGGGTAGCCGCAGCACAGGTAACCGGGCGGCAACACGGTTTGCACCCCCGCGTGCCACAACATGGCCTGCGTAGCCAAGCCCACCTGGCTGAACAAGCGCTCCGAACCACAACCCGGAAAATAAAACACCGCCTCGGTCTCACCCGTGGTGGTTTTTGGGTTGCGGATGATCGGCACGTAATCCTTGTCCTCAATGTCCAGCAAGGCACGCGCCGTGCGTTTGGGCAGTCCGCCAGGCAGCTTTTTGTTGATGAAGTGGATCACCTGCTCCTTGATCGGAGCGGTGCCCAGTGTGGCCGGTGGTGCCTTGGTCTGCTTGCGTGCCACCACTTTCAGCACGTCAGCGGCCAGACGTTGCGCCCGAATGGCCACATTCACCATCACCGAACGCGCCAGCTTGATGGTCTCAGGGTTGGTGGCATTGAGCAAAAACATGGCCGCCGCGCCTGCTGGGCGGAAACTTTTTTTGCCCATCTTGCGCAACAGGTTGCGCATATTCATCGACACGTCACCAAAATCGATCTTCACCGGGCACGGCGACAGACATTTGTGGCACACCGTGCAGTGGTCGGCTACATCCTCAAACTCCTGCCAGTGCTTGATACTGACACCACGACGGGTTTGCTCTTCATACAGGAAAGCTTCCACCAGCAGCGAGGTCGCCAGAATCTTGTTGCGCGGGCTGTACAGCAGGTTGGCGCGTGGCACATGGGTAGAGCACACCGGTTTGCATTTGCCGCAACGCAGGCAGTCTTTGACGCTATCGGCAATCGCACCAATGTCACTCTGCTGCATGATCAGCGACTCATGTCCCATCAGGCCAAAGCTAGGGGTGTAGGCGTTGGTCAGGTCAGCATATAAGAAATTGGCCTCTAGCGCCCGTCCATGCTGCGTAAACAGCTCTTTATTTCGTAGCAGTTTACCTTTATTAAAACGCCCCTCCGGGTCAACCCTGGCCTTGTAATCGGTGAACGGCTGCAACTCGGCGTCGCTCAAGAACTCCAGCTTGGTGATGCCAATGCCGTGTTCGCCCGAAATCACACCGTCCAGACTGCGTGCCAGCGCCATGATGCGTTTGACGGCACCGTGCGCGGCCTGCAGCATGTCGTAGTCATCGCTGTTGACGGGAATGTTGGTGTGCACATTGCCGTCCCCGGCGTGCATGTGTAACGCCACCCAAACACGGCCTTTGAGCACCCGCTGGTGAATCGCATTGCACTCCTTCAGGATTGGATCAAAGGCTGCACCCGAAAAGATTTGCTGCAAAGGCTGACGAATCTGGGTTTTCCAGCTGGCGCGCAGGGAATGGTCTTGCAGTTGGGCAAACAGTGGCTCCACGTCCCGCAGCCAACCCGACCACAAGGCACGTACATCGGCCAGCAAAGCCAGCGCCTGAGCCACCCGGTCTTCCAGCATTTCGGCGGGAGAAATCTCACCCGCATCGTCCTGCCGACCCAAAGGCAAATTACCCTGGGTGAAAAATTCTTCCAGCGCGTCGCACAGGGCCAGCTTGTTGTGCAGACTCAGTTCAATGTTGATGCGCTCAATGCCATCGGTGTATTCGGCCATGCGTGGCAGCGGAATCACCACATCTTCATTGATCTTGAAGGCGTTGGTGTGTTTGGAAATGGCTGCCGTGCGCTTGCGGTCCAGCCAGAACTTTTTGCGCGCCTCCGGGCTGATGGCGATAAAGCCCTCGCCATGGCGCGAGTTGGCAATCCGCACCACCTCGCTGGTGACCCGTGCTACCTCATCGGCATTGTCACCGGCTATGTCACCAAACAACACCATCTTGGGCACAGTGCTGCTGGAGCCCGCCGCCTGCGCGCCCTTCTTGGATTTGGTGGCATAACCCACCGCTTTCAAATACCGGTCATCCAGATGCTCCAGCCCCGCCAGCACCACGCCTGAACGCTTCTGCTCGGCAAACATGAAGTCCTTGATCTCGACGATGCTGGGCACCGCATCCTTGGCGTTGCCAAAAAACTCCAGGCACACGGTGCGGGTGTGCTTGGGCATGCGGTGCACCACCCAGCGGGCGCTGGTGATCAGGCCGTCGCAGCCTTCTTTTTGAATGCCCGGCAGGCCGCTCAAAAACTTGTCGGTGACATCCTTGCCCAGGCCCTCCTTGCGGAAACTCTTGCCGGGAATGTCCAGCCGCTCTTGGCGTAGCGGGGTTTTGCCGTCGGCCTTGAAATACTGCAGCTCAAAACTGGCCACATCCACGTCATGGATCTTGCCCATGTTGTGGTTGATGCGGGTCACCTCCAGCCACTCGGCCTGCGGTGTCACCATGCGCCAACTGGCCAGGTTGTCCAATGCGGTACCCCATAACACGGCTTTTTTGCCACCGGCATTCATGGCGATGTTGCCACCAATACACGAGGCCTCGGCCGATGTCGGGTCCACGGCAAACACAAAACCGGCACGTTCGGCGGCATGCGCCACCCGGTTGGTGACCACCCCTGCCTCGGACCAGACCGTGCCCACTTCATGATCCAGCCCCGGCAGCTTGAGCATTTCGACCTCGGTCATGGCCTCCAGCTTTTCGGTGTTGATCACCACACTCTTCCAGGTCAGCGGAATCGCGCCGCCGGTGTAGCCGGTGCCACCGCCGCGCGGGATGACGGTCAGGCCCAGCTCAATACAACCTTTGACCAGATGCGCCATCTCGGCTTCAGTGTCAGGCGTGAGCACCACAAACGGGTACTCCACGCGCCAGTCGGTCGCGTCCGTTACATGGCTGACCCGGCTCAAGCCATCAAACTTGATGTTGTCTTTGGCCGTCAGCTTGGCCAGCAGGCGCTGGGCTTTACGACGCAGCAGGGCGGTTTCGACAAATGCGGCATCAAACGCCTGCACCGCTTTGCCCGCAGCCTCCAGCAAGCGGCCCACCAGCGCATCCCGATCGGGATCACTCTCCGGCGTGCGGCGTTTTTGCACCTCATGCAGGCGGTGCTGCAAAGCTTCCACCAGCAACACCCGGCGCTTCGGGTTGTCCAGCAAATCGTCCTGCAAATAGGGGTTGCGCTGCACCACCCAGATATCGCCCAACACCTCGTACAACATACGCGCCGAACGGCCGGTGCGGCGCTCTTCGCGCAATTGATTCAGCCAGCCCCAGGCGGATTCACCCAGCAGGCGAATGACAATTTCGCGGTCGGAAAACGAGGTGTAGTTATAGGGAATCTCGCGGATGCGTTCCTGTCCATGCGACGCAATAGCGCCGACAGGCAACAAAGACTTGAGCGGAAGGGGAGCGTTCATCGGGTAAGGTAGTTACAGCCGTTAGAGGGCAGATAAGCCCCACCAAGGCAGGCTTTGGCTGGGTTGGCGATGTTACCGCAGCGCAGCATTGCCCTACTCAGGTGATGGTGACCCTGTGGAAACCCTGATGTGCAGGCCATCAAAATCTGCGTCTAATCTCGACTTGAGTGGGCCTGACATCGTTCTGTCGCAAATTCTTCATATGTGGCCAGTAGGCTTGCACTTTTTATCTCAAGGAGATCGCATGAAAATGAAACTTGCCGCCGTGGCGTTGGCCGCCTCATTGGCCCTGTCGGCCCAAGCCGTCACCGAAATCCAATGGTGGCACTCCATGACCGCCGTCAACGGCCAATGGGTCAACGACCTGGCCAAGGGCTTTAATGAAAGTCAGAGCAATTACAAAGTGGTGCCCACCTACAAAGGCCAATACGACGAATCCATGACCGCCGCCGTCGCCGCTTTCCGGGCCGGCAATGCGCCGAATATCCTGCAAGTGTTTGAAGTAGGTACCGCCACCATGATGGCCAGCAAGAATGCCATCATGCCCGTGGGCAAAGTCATGAAAGATGCCGGTCAAAAGTTTGATCCCAAAGCCTATATTCCGGCAGTAGCTGGCTACTACACCGCCCCCAGCGGCGAGATGCTGAGCATGCCGTTCAACAGCTCCACCACCGTGTTTTATTACAACAAGGATGCCTTCAAAGCCGCAGGGCTCGACCCTAACAAGGCACCCAGCAGTTGGCCCGAAGTGGCGTTGGCTGCAGCCAAACTCAAGTCGGCCGGCCACAAGTGCCCACTGACACTGGCTTGGCAAGGCTGGACCCAGCTAGAGAGTTTTTCTGCCTGGCACAACGTGGAATTTGCCACCAAGGCCAATGGTCTGGCCGGCATGGATGCGCGCATGAAGGTGGATTCCCCGCTGCATGTGCGCCACATTGACAACCTGGCCAACATGGCCAAACAAGGCCTGTTCGTCTACAAGGGTCGCGCCAACGTGCCCGAGCCGACTTTTATTTCCGGCGAGTGCGCCATGATCACCACCTCCAGCGGGTTCTATGGCAATGTGAAGAAAAACGCCAAGTTTGACTTCGGTCTGGCCCCCCTGCCCTACTATCCCGATGTGCCCGGCGCACCGCAAAACACCGTCATTGGTGGTGCCAGCCTGTGGGTCATGGCGGGCAAGAAAGCCGATGAGTACAAGGGCGTGGCCGAGTTCTTCACCTACCTCTCCAGCCCTGAGGTGCAATCGGCCAGCCACAAACGCACCGGCTACCTGCCCATCACCACGGCCGCCTTCCAGTTGACCGAAAAATCCGGCTTCTACAAAGAAAACCCGGGCACCGATGTGGCGGTGAACCAGATGATCCGCAAAGTCACCGACAAGTCACGTGGTATCCGCCTGGGCAACTATGTGCAGATCCGCACCATTGAGGACGAAGAACTCGAACAGGTCTGGGGTGGCAAGAAATCAGCCAAAGAAGCGCTGGACGCCATCGTCAAACGTGGCAACGAGCTGCTGGATCGCTTTGAAAAAGCCAACAAGAAGGGCTAAACCCCTTTTGCCCTGACTGTGGGAAAGCGCGTCTTTTTCCGCTCTGCCTGGCTGCCTTGGGTGCTGATGGCACCCCAGGTGATCATCATCGCGGTATTTTTCTTCTGGCCTGCCGGCCAAGCCTTGCTGCAGTCGTTGCAACAGTCGGATGCTTTTGGTACCTCGGTCGACTGGGTCGGGCTGGACAATTTTCGCAACCTGTGGAATGACGACACCTACCTGGCCTCGTTTTACACCACCGCCATTTTTTCAACCCTGGTGGCGGTGGTCGGCATCAGCCTCTCACTGCTGCTGGCGGTGTTTGCCGACCGCGTGGTCAAAGGGGCCATGGTCTACAAAACCCTGCTGATCTGGCCCTATGCGGTGGCTCCCGCCGTGGCCGGGGTGTTGTGGCTGTTCATGTTTGCGCCCAGCGTAGGGGTGGTGTCTTACTGGTTGCATACCCTGGGCATCGACTGGAACCACCTGCTCAACAGCCAACATGCCATGGCCCTGGTGGTGATGGCGGCAGTGTGGAAACAGATTTCCTACAATTTTTTGTTCTTTCTGGCCGGACTGCAGAGCATCCCGAAGTCTTTGATCGAAGCGGCCGCCATAGATGGTGCCAGGCCCTGGCGGCGCTTCTGGACCATTGTCTTCCCGCTACTGTCACCCACCACGTTTTTCCTGCTGGTCATCAACGTTGTTTATGCCTTTTTTGACACCTTTGCCATCATTGATGCCGCCACCCAGGGCGGCCCCGGTAAAGACACCGCCATCCTGGTCTACAAGGTGTACTTTGACGGCTTCAAGGCGATGGATCTGGGCGGCTCGGCCGCGCAGTCGGTGGTATTGATGGTGATTGTGGTGCTGCTCACCGTGGTGCAATTCCGCTTTATCGAGAAAAAGGTGAACTACTGATGAAAGCCCGTCTACATGGTTGAGCGCCGCCGCACGCTGGGTATTCTGGCCCACGTCATCCTGATTCTGGGGGTGTTGGTGGTGGCTTTTCCGCTCTACCTGACTTTTGTCGCCTCGACACAAACCTCGCAGGCGATTGTGCAAACCCCCATGCCACTGCTGCCGGGCAGCCATCTGCTGGAGAACTATGCCGCCGCCTGGAACGGCACCGGGGGTGGCTCGGGCTCCAAAGCACCGGTCGGGCAGATGATGATGGTCAGCCTGGTCACGGCGCTGGTCATCTCGGTGGGCAAAATTGCCATCTCGCTGCTGTCGGCCTTTGCCATCGTCTATTTCCGTTTCCCGTTTCGCATGTTTTTCTTCTGGGCAATTTTCATCACCCTGATGCTGCCGGTGGAGGTGCGTATTGGCCCCACCTACAAGGTGGTAGCTGATCTGGGCATGCTCAACAGCTATGCAGGTCTGACAATTCCGCTGATTGCCTCGGCCACCGCCACTTTTCTGTTCCGGCAGTTTTTCCTGACCGTACCCGAAGAGCTGGTGGAAGCCGCCCGCATGGACGGGGCCGGGCCGATGCGGTTTTTCAAGGACATTCTGGTGCCGCTGTCCAAAACCTCGATTGCCGCGCTGTTTGTCATCCAGTTCATCTATGGCTGGAACCAGTACCTGTGGCCGCTGCTGGTGACCACCCACGAAGACATGTATCCGGTGGTGATTGGCATCAAACGCATGATCTCGGGGGGGGACTCTGACATGCAGTGGAACATCGTCATGGCCACCGCCGTGCTGGCCATGCTGCCGCCCGCACTGGTGGTGATGCTGATGCAGAAATGGTTTGTCAAAGGCTTGGTGGATACGGAAAAGTAAACCTGTTTGCGGAACAGACCGAAGCGAAGCGAAGCTCTGTCCCTAACTGATTAAAAAGAACTATGGCTTCCATCACACTCAAAAACGTCATCAAACGCTACGGCTCGGGCAAAACCGCCAACCAGGTCATCCACGGCGTGAATGCCGAGATTGCTGATGGCGAATTCATCGTCATCGTCGGGCCCTCCGGCTGCGGCAAATCCACCCTCTTGCGTATGGTCGCCGGGCTGGAAGAAATCAGTGCAGGCGACATTTCAATTGGCTCGCGCGTGGTCAATGATCTGGAGCCTTCCGAGCGGGACATCGCCATGGTGTTCCAGAACTACGCGCTCTACCCGCACATGAGTGTGTTCGACAACATGGCCTATGGCCTGAAAATCGCCAAAGTGCCCCTGGACGAGATCAAGACCCGGGTCGACAAGGCCGCCAAGATTCTCGAAATTGGCCCGTTTTTGCAACGCAAACCACGCGAACTCTCGGGCGGCCAGCGCCAGCGTGTCGCCATGGGCCGCGCCATCGTGCGCCAGCCGCAGGTGTTCTTGTTTGACGAACCACTCTCCAACCTGGATGCCAAGTTACGTGCCCAGACCCGGCTGGAAATCCAGAAATTACACCGTGAACTCGGCATCACCAGCCTGTTTGTCACCCACGACCAGGTCGAAGCCATGACCCTGGCCCAGCGCATGATCGTCATGAACGCCGGGGTCATGGAGCAGTTTGGCACACCCGAAGAGGTCTATACCCGCCCGGCCAGCACCTTTGTCGCCAGCTTCATGGGGTCACCCCCGATGAACCTGCTGAAAAACGCCCCCGATGCCCCGCCCAACACCATCGTCGGCGTGCGCCCGGAACACTTGGACATCACCACCAGTGGCTGGGCCTTGCAGGTTGAAGCCGTAGAAATGCTGGGAGCCGAGCGCCTGGTTTACGGCCGCTGGGCCCATGGCGCGGGCGACGAACTGGTGATCATCCGCACCGAGGAATCGCACCATGTGCCCACCTTGGGCAGCACCATTCACGCCACGCCCCGAGCAGACAAAATCCACCACTTTGAGACCAGTACTGGCAAAAGAAGAGAGGCCACCCCATGAAACCTGTCACACACACCCATTGGCCCTACCCCCGCTGGATCGCCCACCGCGGCGCGGGCAAACTCGCTCCGGAAAACACCTTGGCCGCTTTTCGTGTTGGGGCCCGTTATGGCTACCGCATGTTTGAATGTGATGTCAAACTCAGTTCCGATGGCATTCCGTTCCTGATGCACGATGCCACCCTGGAACGCACCACCAACGCAGCTGACGCACTGGGCCATGGACTGAGTACCGTGGGGAGTGATCACCCCTGGAGCACCTTGTCACTGCTGGATGCAGGCAGTTGGCATTCGCGCAGCTATGCGGGTGAGACCCTGCCGACGTTTGAAGCCATTGCACGTTATTGCCTGAACAATGCTTACGGCTTGAATATTGAAATCAAGGCCACCCCAGGGGATGAATACCATACCGGTGAAGTGGTGGCGCGCCACGCGGCTCGTCTATGGCATGGAACCACCGTGCCCCCCCTACTGACCTCGTTTGACGTGGCATCACTGGAAGGTGCGCAGAAATCACAACCTGAATTACCACGTGGCTTGTTATTGGAAGAGTTATGGACCGGTTGGCTGGAAACCGCTTTGCGGCTGGGCTGTGTCGCCGTGGTCTGCGACCAGGTGCTGTGGGATACCTCCAGCACCACCCAAGCCCAAAGTGCCGGGCTGCGCTGCCTGAGCTACACCGTCAATGAAGCCAGCGAGGTCAAACGGCTGCTGGAACTGGGCCTGGACGGCCTCATCACCGACCGCGTGGACTTGTTCAGCCCTTCCAACCTTTGACCATGACCCATTGGCTGCTGGCGCTCAAGAGCACCAGCGCTAGGTAAGTCAGCATCTTGCCGTCCCGCCCAAAAAGTACCAACCCCACCAGCAATGCAACCAATAGCACTACAAAATGAAGAGCTACTTGCGCTTTGTACGTAAGGGCTACAGGCTTCTTTTTAAATAAAAATAAGCTCAACAATGGTAGCAGCAGTGCCAGCCATAGCACAGGGGCCAAAAAATTAATGAGATGGTTGAACAAGGCCAGCAGTCCCATCAATCGCCCAAACAAAAAAAGAAAAAATGATGCAAGTCAAAGCACATAAGCAGTGATTTTATAATTCCATCATGGCAGTCTGGGCATTAGGCATCAATCACACGACGGCACCGCTCGATCTGCGCGGTCGGTTTGCGTTCGCCATCGACCAAGTGGGCCCCACATTACACGCCCTGCGCAGTGCCTTGAACCGTGAACCCGAAGCTGCCCTCATCTCCACCTGCAACCGCACTGAAATTTATTGTGCAGGTGAACAAGCGCAACTGGAACACACCTTGCACTGGCTGGCAGAAAGTGGCGGTGTTCCGCCCGAGCTGCTGCGCGCCCACTCCTACACCTTGAATGACGGCTTGGCCGCCCGCCACGCCTTTCGCGTGGCCAGCGGGCTGGACTCGATGGTGCTGGGCGAGCCGCAAATTCTGGGTCAGATCAAAGACGCGGTGCGTGCCGCCGAATCTGCCGGAGCCTTGGGCACCACACTCAGCCAGTTGTTCCAGCGCTCGTTTGCCGTTGCCAAAGAGGTGCGCAGCTCCACCGAAATTGGTGCCCATTCCATCAGCATGGCCGCCGCCGCAGTCCGTTTGGCGGGCCAGCTGTTTGAAGACTTGAGCGAAGTCAAGATTCTGTTTGTGGGTGCAGGCGAAATGATCGACCTGTGCGCCACCCACTTTGCCGCCAAAAGCCCCAAAAGTATCGTGATCGCCAACCGAACGCTCGCGCGCGGTGAAGAACTGGCATCCAAGTTTGGTGCCGAGGTGATGCACCTGGCCGAAATGCCCGAACGTTTACACGAGTTTGATGCCGTCATCAGTTGCACCGCCAGCACGCTGCCACTGATCGGACTCGGCGCGGTCGAACGTGCCCTGAAAAAACGCCGCCGCCGCCCAATGTTCATGGTCGATCTGGCCGTGCCGCGCGACATTGAACCCGAAGTCAAAGCGCTGGAAGACATCTACCTCTACACCGTGGATGACCTGGCCGGTGTGGTGCAAACCGCCCAAGCCAACCGGCAAGCCGCCGTGGCCCAGGCCGAGGCCATTGTGGATGCGGGTGTACAAAGCTTTTTGCACTGGATTGAGCAACGCAACACCGTGCCGCTGATCCAGCAACTTAATGCCCAGGCCGACGAATGGCGCACCATGGAAATGGCCCGCGCCCGCAAGCTGCTGGCCAAAGGCGAATCCATCGACACCGTGCTGGAAGCCCTCTCCAAAGGTCTGACGCAAAAAATGCTGCACGGAGCCATGGCCGAGCTGCGTGGTGGAGACACCGCCGCCCGCGAACGCGCCACCAGTGCGGTGCAACACTTCTTCTTGCGCAAAGAACGTTAGCTGCGCCACGCGCAGTCGCCTCATGGCCTGCCACGCCGTGAGCGGCATATCCAGAAGCCGCAGACGGCCGCCAGACTCGCTCCAGGGCGGCCACCCAAGTTTGCAAGCCGTATTGGCAACACCGCCACCTGATCATCTTTGTTTACTCGCCCTGCCATGAAACCCTTTCTTCGCCAACAACTCGCCCGCTACGCCGACCGCCTGGGGGAACTTGAATTTTTGCTGTCGCGCCAGGACATCATGGGCGACATGGAGCAGTTTTTGAAACTCTCGCGCGAGCACACCGACGTGGCCGCCGTGGCCGGGCGCTGGTTGCGTTACCAACAGCGCGAGGCCGATCTGGCCACTGCGCAAGACATGCTCAAAGATGCCGCTGACGATGCCGACATGAGCGCCATGGCGCAAGAAGAAATCGACAGCGCCAGCGCCGAACTGACCCAGCTGGAAACCGAGTTGCAGCGCATGCTGCTGCCCAAAGACCCCGACGATGCGCGTCCGGCATTTGTCGAAATCCGCGCCGGCACCGGCGGTGACGAGTCCGCCCTGTTCGCCGCTGACCTGGCTCGCATGTACCTGCGTTACGCTGACCGGCGCGGCTGGAAACATGAGGTGATGAGTGAATCCGCCAGCGAACTCGGTGGCTACAAGGAAATCGTGATCCGCATTGAGGGAGACAACGTCTACGGCGCCCTCAAATTCGAGTCCGGCGGCCACCGGGTACAGCGTGTGCCGGTGACCGAAACCCAGGGTCGTATCCACACCAGCGCCTGCACCATTGCCGTGCTGGCCGAGCCCGACGAGGCCGAAGCCATCAAGATCAACCCGTCGGATCTGCGTATTGACACCTACCGTGCCAGCGGGGCTGGCGGCCAGCACATCAACAAGACCGACTCGGCCGTGCGCATCACCCACTTGCCCACCGGCATCGTCGCCGAATGCCAGGACGGGCGCAGCCAGCACAGTAACAAAGCGCAAGCGCTGCGCGTGCTGACCGCCCGCATCCAGGAAAAAGACCGCAGCGAGCGCGCAGCCAAAGATGCCGCCGAGCGCAAAAGCCTGGTCGGCAGTGGCGACCGCAGCGACCGCATCCGCACCTACAACTTTCCGCAGGGGCGGCTCACCGACCACCGCATCAACCTCACGCTGTACAAGCTGCTGAGCATCATGGAAGGGGATCTGGACGATGTGGTCAACGCCCTGCAAGCGCATGAAGCCGCCACACAACTGGCCGCCCTGGAATTGAATGCCTAATTTATATGTGAAATTGGCCTCTAGCGCTTATATATAAAGCGCTAGAAGCTACTATTTAGATAGTAAATTCATGTCCCACACCACCACCATCGCCCACACCCTGACCTGGCTCCAAACGCAGGGGCTGGAGCGGCTGGATGCCCAACTGTTGCTGTTACACGTGCTGGGCCAGCCAGAGCACCAGCGTGGCTGGTTGCTGGCGCATGACACCGATCTGCTGAGCCCGGCACAGCTTGACACTCTGCAGGTGCTGGCACAGCGTCGCATCTACCATGAGCCGCTGGCTTACCTGACCGGCCATAAGGAGTTTTTTGGTCTCGACTTGAACGTCGATGCCCGCGTGCTGGTGCCACGACCCGACACCGAAACCCTGGTCAGCTGGGCGCTGGAGCTGCTGCACGGCCCTCAAAGTGTGCTGGATCTGGGCACCGGCAGCGGCGCGATAGCGCTGGCGCTCAAGGCCAGCCAGCCTGCGCTGCAGGTTCACGCCATTGACCTCAGCGCCGATGCCCTGAGCGTGGCCCAGGCCAACGCCCAGCGGCTCAAGCTCAGCATCAAGTTCAGCCAGGGCACCTGGTTTGACGGCTTGCCTGATGGCGCAGGACGTTTCGACTGCATCGTCTCCAACCCCCCCTACATCGCTGCGCTCGACCCGCATTTGGCCACACTCAAGCATGAGCCCATACAAGCCCTGACAAGCGGAGCCGACGGGCTGGATGACTTGCGCCAAATCATCATCAACGCCCCTCAACACCTCACCCCTGGTGGTTGGCTTCTGCTGGAACACGGTTACGACCAGGCGCAAGCGGTACGCCATCTGCTGAACTCAGCGGGCTTGGTGCAAGTACAGTCCCGCTGCGATCTGGCGGGCATTGAACGCTGCAGCGGCGGAAAATTCATCACCAACCCCATGCCATGAGTCATCACAACACCCTTGACCCCATTGAAGAGCGCCTGACCAACCTTGAAATCAAGGCCAGTTTCATGGATGACCTGCTGGACAAGCTTGATCAGATCATCATTCACCAGCAAGACCAGATTGACCGCCTGACCCATGAACTACAACATCTGCGCCAGCAAACGACCAGCGAAAACCCGGTAACCCCGCGCAACTTGCGTGATGACTTGCCGCCGCACTATTAAGTTCCAACCAATGTTTATTGGAACAAATAGTGCCATGAGCCTTACGGTGTAAGCGTCAACAACTTCATTATTCATAGCGATTTACAACACCCCTAGGCATGACAGGGTCACGCCCCCTTTGGTGGCATGAAAGTGAAATAATGCACGCTGTTTTATTCACAGGAATTCAGAGCATGAGCGACACCCAACAACGCATTGACGATCTGGTCAAACAAAACGACATTTTGCTTTTCATGAAAGGTAGCGCCAGCTTCCCTCAGTGCGGCTTCTCTGGCCGTGCCATTCAAATTCTGAAGGCCTGTGGTGTTGACCCCAAGGCGATCAAGACGGTGAATGTGCTGGAAGACGACGGCATTCGCGCTGGCATCAAGGACTACAGCAACTGGCCCACCATCCCCCAGCTCTATCTGAAGGGTGAGTTCATTGGTGGCTCGGACATCATGATGGAAATGTACGAGAGTGGTGAACTGCAAAACATATTAGGCACCAGCGCAGCCTGATCGGCACCCCATATTCCATGATAACTTTCATCATGCAAGTGGGCAGGAACCCGATGCATGATGCCTCCATTATTCGTTAATCACACCCAGTTCAAGCGCCCACTTTTATGCTGCGTCGCATTAGTCAAGCGACTTTGTAGACTGACTGAAGGTGTAGCCCAACATATCACGTGCCTTCCTGGTGTTCGCCAGGTAACTTGACATGTTCTTCGCCTCAATGGCATCTGACTTGGAGCGATAAGTATCGACCATCGTGAGGCGACCAGGCACAAACGATGCCGAGCTTTCAAAGTCGAACACAGGGTCATTAACTTTGGATGTCCCACCCTTGAATTTCCATTTTTCAGGCAAAAGCACATAGGTGGTCTGGCGCACGTCGACAGGATGAAACAGCCCCATCGGTTCGCTACGCACGGTGTTTTGCGGCGCACGCAAGAAATCATTGACATCTGGAATGGCGGCATAAGCCTCCATCCGGTCATCTTTAGTGCTTTTCCACAAATCTGATACCTCGTAATACTCAGTCAACGTTATCTGATTGTTCGCTTTGTTGTCAGACATCTCATACGGGCGCACCACCGCAATACCAGGGTAGTACCTGGCAAAGTAATTGACCAATTTTTTTTGTAAATCCTCGGGCGACTCTTTTGCCAAGGTTGCGCGCATCCGCTCCGCACTGACACCCTCCAATAAAGTGGTCACCGTCAGTGACACCGGTTTCAGCCAACCGCCGCGACTGTCCAATACTGTCAGCACTTTGCGCGTGTACATCATGGCCTGACCCAGCCTCATTTCCGACAACTCAGTCTGCCCCGGCTCCAACACCAAGGAATATCCAAAGTTTGCCTGCGAAATATCACCAAGCCGCCCCATCTGCGGTTGCAAAGTGGGATCGAGCCAATAGCTTTCACCCCCCAGTTTGACGCGTACGATCACGTGATCGAAAGCACCAGGTGAAGCTTGCCAACCGAAAATGCCCTTTTTCGCTCTACTGTTCACCAATGCTGCACTGGCATCGACTTCCAACGCTTTGAGTAGCGTTAGAGTGAGCAGCGTTTTATCTTTACAGTCACCAAAACGCCTGGACAAGACGACATCCGGCGGGGTCGGAGCGTGCGAACCTGGCCCAACTTCCACCCCCAGGTAACGCACGGTCTTTTGCACATAGCGCAAGGCTTCTACCACGCGATCTTCCGAACTGGCGAACTGCAGTTTGATGCGATCAACCTCCGCTGCCAACTCACTACTCAAACGTGAAGGTGTCTTGTAAAGAGGAATTCCCCACTGGACAACCGCTCCCCAATCACTGAAATCGCTCCACTGCACACTGGGATACGGGTCGTACCAAGCGGGTGCATCGTCCCTTGATCGCAGGGCCGAAACATCTTTCAAATCCCAGGCGTACTCTTGCATGCCCGCCACGGTGTGAACTTCTGCAGCTTGCTGGGTATTCACGAGTTTGAAGGCTATCTTGCGATCAGGTTCTGCGAGCAAACGGGCATACACATGCTGAACCGGAGTTCCCCATTGAAAGTCAAACTGGCTGTAGTGGCGACCACCGAACACAGGATTGCTGCCACGCAGGGTATAGGCATACTCAACCACATCGCCCACGCGCACATCATCTAAAAACAAGTTGGCAGTTTTGGAGCCATTAAAAACCAATTGCTCCAAAGACGTTTCACGCTGCAGTACCTTGATGGCAGCAGGAAGCAACTTGGGAATGAGTTGATCCCCCCGGCGAATACTTACCGTGTGCAGCAGCAACGTCTGGTACGAGGGGTCGAAACGAATCTCGATGTTGGACGAGTTCTCCAAACCGCTTTCGTTCTGAATTTTGAAAACCATATGGTGATAAGACAGCTTGCTATCACCTTTCACCAAAACCTGGCGATCCACCAGCAAATAGGACACACCTCCATTTTGCTTTTCAGCGGGTAGTGCAGCCGCAAGATCCGGAACAACCGAGGTCACCCAGATAGGAGGTTTTTCGATTTTGTATTCAAGAGGTGCGGCAGCATACACAACACATCCACACAAACAGACTCCAACAGCCAGGATGCCGGAGCGAACCCAGTGCATTATTTTCAGCATTAACATTCCAATATCCATTTATTGCGCCGTGGCGCGATCCAGTGCCGCCGAGAAATGGCTTGGCATAGACATTTCGCGGATCAATTTCCTGGCATGGAGAATTTGATCTTGACTCATCTCACCCTCCACTTCCGGGTGGTAGCTTTCCAACAAGCTATCGAGCTCATCTGAACGCCATGCGGTCACAAAGTTCAAGGCATATGCCGCGACCGCACTTTTAGGGACAATTTCACCCTTCTGATACAGCGTAGCCAAATGCACTTTGGCAGACATATCTGTTTGTTCTGCTGCCACTCGCAAATAGTAAATACCAAGCACAGGATTAAAAGGAATCCCTCTTTTTGCCAGATAGGCATTGCCCAATGCTGAAAGACCTTTCGCCAAGCCTGTATCTGCTGCTCGCTGGTACTTACAAAGTGCCTCTTTCGGTTTTTTTTCTTCCAAATATTGTTCTGCCTGACGCAACAAAATCTCTGGCTCAAACTTCTCACCCTTTAAACGAAACTGCATCGAATCCGTTTCGTTCAATAAACTGTCTCCAATAAAGGCACAAGAATCAACTTGCCGACTGTCAAAAACCTGTTCCGATTTCTTGAGTCGAAAATAACGAGCAACCTCTAGGTCGACAGGTGTTCCAAGACCATATTCATAAGATTGGGCCAGTGAAACATAGGCCTCTGCCATGTCCTGTTCCGATGCTTGCCGGAACCACTGGATGCCCTCCTGCTCATCCCGAGCCACACCAACCCCGCCAACATACATCCACCCAACTCGAAGTTGCGCCATTGGTTTTTTTTGATCAGCAAGCTTTTTCCACCATTGGAATGCCATGGCCTTATCTTGCTGTACAGCAAGACCAAACTCATACGCCTTTGCCACGGTTTCCAAGGCCTGTGAATACCCTTGCTCAGCCGCTAGAAGATACCATTTGAAAGCCTCCACGTGATCTTGAACAACCCCGCTCCCCGTGTCATATCCGACACCAAGACTGCATTGTGCTGCTGCATGCTTTTGCTCAGCCGCAGCTCGCCACCATTTCATCGCTGTGCTGTGATTTATCTCTAAGCCCAACCCATTGAAGTAAAGCTGCCCCAACTGAAACTGAGCCTCCGCATTTCCTTGCGCTGCTCCCAGGTTTAGCCAGGGAAGAGCCTCACGGTATTTTCTTTCTCTGGAATACAGCATCCCCAACTCGACCTGCGCTTGGGCATAGCCCTGCGCTGCAGATTTCAAAAGCCAACGTTCTGCTTCCGCCATGTTTTTAACAACGAGTTCACCCCCCCAATACGCCGCACCTAAGACATCCTGCGCTTCAGCTATTCCAGCCTTTGCACCAAATGTCAGCCATTCAACCGCCCTCTCTTGATCGGGTGCATCCCCGAATGCTCCTGCATAAAAACCCACGAGTACACGAATCGCGTTTATCTGGCCATTCAAAGCGGCAGACTTCCATATATTGAGGCCCTTTTCAACATTCTTGGGCACGCCAATTCCACAAAAATGAAACAGCCCTAGCACTACATCAATTTCTTTAGCCTGTAGCGTCGTTGAAATTTGGTCAATTTGGTTCTGTGTGAACAGTTGCCCAGGCTGTAAACCTGTGTCTTTCTCAAGATCTAGGCATGAAACTATCGGCCCGGCATGAGCCCAAGCGACACAACTCAACAATGCCGCCAACAGCAACTTCTTCATATCTGCCCTTCTTTTCACATCCCGAAGATTCTAGAAGGCAGGCCGTCTAAAATTGCGGGCTGTCTCTAGGAAAGCCGACTCACATGACCCGCCAACTCTTCGTCACCACCGCCCTGCCCTACGCCAACGGCAACTTCCACATCGGCCACATCATGGAATACATCCAGGCCGACATCTGGGTGCGTTACCAAAGAATGATGGGCAACACGGTGGACTTTTGCGGGGCCGACGACACCCACGGCGCGCCGATCATGATTGCGGCTGAAAAAGCCGGCATCACCCCCCAGCAATTCGTCGCCAACATTGCCGCCGGGCGCAAGCAGTACCTGGACGGTTTTCACATCAGCTTTGACAACTGGCACAGTACCGACGCGCCTGAGAACCACGAACTGGCCCAGGCCATCTACCGTGGCCTGCGCGACAACGAGGACGGCTCGCTGATCGAAACCCGCACCATTGAGCAGTTTTTCGACCCCGAGAAAAACATGTTCCTGCCAGACCGCTACATCAAGGGCGAATGCCCCAAGTGCCATGCCCAGGACCAATACGGCGACAACTGCGAGGTCTGCGGCGCGGTCTACGCGCCCACCGACTTGATCAAGCCCTTCTCAGCACTCTCCGGTGCCACACCGATCCTCAAAAACTCCGAACACTTCTTCTTCAAGCTGTCTGACCCGCGCTGCGTCGCCTTCCTAGAACACTGGACACAAGACGGCAAGCTGCAACCCGAAGTGGCCAACAAGATCAAGGAATGGTTCAGCGTGCGCACCAACCCGGACGGCACCACCAGCGAAGGCCTGGGTGACTGGGACATCAGCCGTGATGCGCCTTACTTCGGCATTGAAATCCCCGACGCACCGGGCAAGTATTTTTACGTCTGGCTGGACGCGCCGATTGGCTACCTGGCCTCGCTGAAAAACCTGTGCAGCCAGCGTGATGTGGACTACGAGGCCTATATGGCCAACCCGGCGCTGGAGCAGTACCATTTCATCGGCAAAGACATCGTCACCTTCCACACCCTGTTCTGGCCCGCCACGCTGCATTTCAGCGGCCGCAAAACGCCCAACAACGTGTTTGTGCACGGCTTCCTGACGGTGAACAATGGCGAGAAGATGAGCAAGAGCCGTGGCACCGGCCTGGATCCGCTCAAATACCTCAAGCTGGGCATGAACCCCGAGTGGCTGCGCTACTACCTGGCCGCCAAACTCAGCGCCCGCAACGAAGACATCGACTTCAACGCCGACGACTTCATGGCCCGCGTGAACAGCGATTTGATTGGCAAGTTTGTCAACATTGCCAGCCGTGCCGCCGGCTTTCTGACCAAGCGCTTTGACGGCAAGCTGGGCGCAGTGTCCGAAGACGGGGCCGCCCTGCTGCACCAGTTGCGCACGGAGCACACCCCCATCGCGCAACTGTATGAAGCCCGCGAATACGCCAAGGCCCTGAAGGAAACCATGCTGCTGGCCGACCGCGTGAACGCCTACGTGGATGCCAACAAACCCTGGGACCTGGCCAAAAAACCGGATCAGGACGCACGCTTACAAGACGTGTGCACCGTGTGCATCAAGGCCTTCCGCATCCTCACCTGCTACCTGAAACCGGTGCTGCCCGCGATGGCCGCTGAGGTAGAAAAATTCCTCAACATCGCCCCCTTGAGCTTTGCCAACATCACCGAGCCGCTGCCCACCGGCCACACCATCGGTAACTACCAGCACCTGATGCAGCGCGTGGATGTGAAGCAACTTGATGCCTTGTTTGAGCCTCCAGTACAAGTGGAACAAGCGCAAGCAGCTACAGAAAAAGTAGCATCCAAAAAAGCCGCCGCGCCAGCCACCCCCGTCGACCCGACCGCCCCGGGCGGCGAAGCGATTGCGCCGACCAT
The DNA here is from genome assembly GCF_019973615.1 of Rhodoferax lithotrophicus. Taxonomy (GTDB): domain Bacteria; phylum Pseudomonadota; class Gammaproteobacteria; order Burkholderiales; family Burkholderiaceae_C; genus Rhodoferax; species Rhodoferax lithotrophicus. The sequence goes on from NZ_AP024238.1 coordinate 3,529,626, forward strand.
TGGCATTGACGACTTTGCCAAGATCGACCTGCGCATCGCCAAAATCCTGGCCTGCCAAGCGGTGACCGGTTCCACCAAGCTGCTGCAACTGACACTGGATGTGGGTGAGTTGGACGAGGCTGGCCAGCCCAAAACCCGCAATGTGTTCAGCGGCATTGCCAGCATGTACCAGCCCGAACAACTGGTGGGCAAACTCACCGTGCTGGTGGCTAACCTGGCCCCGCGCAAGATGAAGTTTGGCCTGAGTGAAGGCATGGTCCTGGCCGCCAGCCACGCCGACGACAACACCGACCCCGGCATCTACGTGCTGGAGCCGTTTGCCGGAGCCAAGCCGGGCATGCGGATTCACTGATGGGTGAGCTGAAATCCGTCTGACACTTGCTCGCGCAGTGCTGCCACGTTAAAAAATCACCCATGATTTATCATCTTAAAGCGATTTCTTGACATTATCATTTTTGAGTAATATGCTGACAATATTACTTAAAGATGATTTTTTGCCATGGACTATCTCGTCGCCATTTCAGACCAGCTCGCTCCCCAACTACGCTCCCTGCGCAAAGTGCGCGGGCTCAACCAGGCTGATCTGGCCCACAAACTGGGGGTGACCCAGTCCCGCATCGCGGCGATTGAGCGCAACCCTGTGGCGGTCAGCGCCGGGCAACTTCTGGCGCTTCTGAAGGTTTTGGGTGTTGACCTGGTCTTGCGCGATACGCAGGCCCCGGCTGGCGACACCTCAGCAGCACCCGACATCCCCAACAGCTCCAGCACCGGCCCGCAAGGAGCGTGGTAATGGGCGCGCTAGCCATCTGGATGAACGGCGAACTGGTGGGTACCTGGAGTGTGGGGCGCACCGGTCATCACCGGCTGGACTATGCACCGTCCTGGCGAGCATCGGCGCGCAGCCGTCCGCTGTCCCTGTCGCTGCCCTTTACGGCAGACAACCGCCTGGAAGGTAACGTGGTTCGCAACTACTTTGACAACCTGCTGCCTGACAGTGATGGCATCCGCAAGCGCATCAGCGAGCGCTTCCGCACCAAAGGCACGGACGTGTTCTCGCTGCTGCAAGCGGTTGGCCGGGATTGCGTGGGTGCGGTGCAGTTGCTACCGCCCGGCGTGACCCCGGAGGGCTTTGACCAACTCAGGTATGAGGCGCTCACACCCGAACAAATTGAAAAACATCTGGGTGCTTTGGGCTCCGAGCTTGGCGCGGGGGCGCAGGATGATGAAGAGGCCTGGCGCTTGTCCATTGCCGGTGCGCAGGAAAAAACGGCGCTGCTTCAAGTGAACGGCCAATGGTGTCGGCCTTTGGGGGCCACGCCCACCACCCACATCCTCAAGCCGCCCATCGGCATCACCACCGGGCGCAATCTGGATCTGCGGCTGTCCGTCGAAAACGAATGGCTTTGCAACCAAATTGTGCGAGAGCTGGGTTTGCCCGCGGCAGAGTGCCAGATGCAGGACTTTGGCGCACGGCGGGCGCTCGTAGTCCAACGCTTTGACAGAAGCTGGCATCCAGAGGGCTGGATTGCCCGCTTGCCCCAGGAAGACTTTTGCCAGGCCAAAGGTGTTGCCAGCGACCAGAAGTACGAACAAAAAGGCGGCCCCAGCATTGAGGACTGCCTGGAGGTGCTCAAAGGCGGCGAGGCGTTTCACGAAGACGGGCGAAACTTCTTGTGCGCTCAACTGCTGTTCTGGTTTCTGGCGGCCATCGACGGGCATGCCAAAAACTTCTCATTGTTTGTGCTGCCCGGTGGCCGCTACCGGATGACACCCTTGTACGACGTACTCTCCGCATGGCCGCTGATCGGTACTGGCCCACACGCCCTGCAGTACAAGAAAACCAAGTTGGCCATGGCCGTGCGTGGCAAGTCGGCGCACTACAAGTTATCGGAAATCCAGTACCGCCACTGGGAAGCGCTGGCCAAACGCAGCGGCGTGGACGGTGCCTGGGATGCCATGCTGAGCATGACGCGGCGTTTGGATGCGACGCTGACTGCCGTTGAGCAACGCTTGCCAGCCGACTTTCCCATGGAAATGGCGCACACTGTACTTCAGGGCGTGCGACAGCACTTGGAACAGTTCAAGCGGCGCTGGCAACGAGATGACTGAACAAAAAGTCAAATTCGAGCCAGAGAACCCAGCCACGTGATCTGCAATGACCAACTTCAGACATTGACTGGAATCGTAACTTTCGGCTGTATTGAAACAAGCACTGATGCAAAGCTTTGCAATATTTCGTTGTAGAGGTCTTGATGTTTGACCGCCTCCACCGTTACTACAAGTGCGTATTTGATCTTGCCGGCATCAACTGTTGCTGCGCCAGATTCTCGTGCGTTGTAGTGAATGTCAAATACGGGCGCGTTCAGCGTAGCGCCCTGGAACCCTTTTTCAGCGTGTAGCGTTGTCTCCCATTTTCCCCAGTCTGCACGGCGCTCTTCTTCGGTTGCGTAACTGCTCGTTTCAAAGAAGGATACCGAATCAGGCTGGGATTTGAGTTTTCCGGTGGTCTTATACTTGCGGATCTTTGCAAGATTCGGTCGAAAAGTGATTTCCAGCCCAGCTCTGGTATAGCACGAGGCTTCTTGAGGATCGACAGGGGATGCATAGCAAAAGGTTGCTTTGAGTCTGACGCGCCCGGTCAAACCTGATTTCGGAATGGGAATTGATGCCCGAAGATATTTACCTGGTTTAAGCTCGCCTTGATAGACGACACGAGCCACGCCTGGAGGTGACGTAATGATGTCATAGAGGCTTTCCGGTACCTTACCCCATCCAACTTCGCTCTTGTCGATGCCGTTTTGATTGGCACTGTGCACAAGTAATGCCTTGATGGTCAGCGGCATAAGGTCTTGTCCCAATACAGCGCGAATACCCACCGCATTGCGCAGCAAAAGCGGCGCAGCAAAGCTAGTGCCTTCGAGCGGAACAAGTACAGGACTTTTGCCAGGGTGCAGCGCGTGAAAGTAGCGTGTTGCCGCATCACCCCCAAACGCCAGGACATCGGGCTTGACCACGCCCGGTCGTCGACCAGGACCAACTGCGCTGTACCTCGCTCTCTTCCATGCAGAGCCCACGTCATTGGCACTGCCTACGGCTACTGCATTGACACAGTCCGAAGGTACTTGGATACGGTTGTACTTCAGCTCACTATCACCCTCACCGTTGTTGCCTGCTGCAACTGTCATGAACGTATTACCGTCGCAAAGTAGGTCATCAATGACAGATGTCCAAGAGTGAACATCTTCGTCCTCAATAGGCAGATCTGGGCCAAGGCTAAGGTTAATGAAGTCGTATTGACGAGACATTAATACCTCCTCGATGTGGCCAAGTGTCCTATACAGCTGTAGTGGATCTTCGGATTTAACTTCATCATCCAACACGCGAACGTGATTGACCGAGGCATAGGGCCGTTGTGCCACACCACCTGGTGTCAATGGCCCAAACAAAAAAGCGGACGTGACCGCCAAACCATGTTCCAGGCCACCAGCATCGTCTTTAGCAGCTGGGTCACTGATTTTGTATGAGTTGAGCCACATGGGTGAGAGCACGTGATGCTTGGGTAGCCCACCATCGAGGATGGCAACGCGAGGTTCACTCGAAAGAGGCATCTCGGTTGGTAGCTGACAACTGACTGACATAGGGGAGTTGCGGCTAACCGGTCGAATGCCGCGAAGTTGCGGCATTGGTCGCAACACGCGAACAAAAGAAAACTGAGCAAGACTCATCATCGACGCAGGTGTTCCTTCCACGGGGACAAACCACAGGCTGCCAGCCTGTAATGCCAGTCGTTCATGCACCTTGATGTCGAAGGTGTTGGCAAATTTGCGAAAAGCCGCCTGAATGAAAGAAGAGTCCTCATTACCGAGGAGGTGAACGGCAACTTCAAAAAATCGCTGTGATCGGGTTCCGAGACTTCTGAAACGACTCTCTGGCGTAAAGCTGTCAAATTTTTCAATTCGAACGATCTCAGCAGTAGCAGACTCTCCCTCCGGGCTATTAAGTACCCAGTTGCCCAATTCTTGAAAACTATCCCTATTCCCTGCCACAAAAATCTCAGTTGTTGAAACTTCGCGCGGATCTCCCTTTCTCGTCCATTTTCTAGGTGTCACACTGACCGTTCGACTACCCACGGAACGCAGTGCGTTAGCTCGTAGGAAGCCAGTGGGAAAGTAAGACTTGGCAATGTACTCTGGATGCAGTGTGAGTCTTGCTACGGCCATATCTTGAGGACAGGCCCCACTAGGCAGTGAGGCAAATGCCTCGCTTGTGGCAAATGCCTGTGGTGCCAACGCCTGCCGAGCTTCAAAAAGCGTATAGGAATGCTTCTTTGGTTCTCCACCTTTTCGTCTCATGATGTCTTGGGTCAATAGCTCACCACGCCCGATAAGAAAGTTCATTTGTGCCATTTACTTTTTCCCCCCTGATGTATCAGCTTGAATGGGCAATGCGCCCTGCTTCCTAATAGTGTCCCGTGCAAGACCAGTAATCTCTGAGATCGAGCGCTGAGACAGTTTCGTTTTTTCTGCCAGTAACACCGCAAACGCCTTACGTTGTTCTTTATTGAGTTCCGGCATTCGTGTGCGCAGAAAGTCTTCAACGAGTTCGTCAAGTCGTGGTCCGCCAAGCGCCAGTGTGCGTCTGAAACGCTGCAACGTTCGCTCAATGTCGCTAAAGGACGCTCCTTGGAACGCATAAGAAAGCACATCCAGCCATCGTCCGATCAACAGCGACTCATCGCCAGCGAAGCGCTCGATGGACTGCTTGATCTGCTTTGTTTCGGGCAGCTTGAACTCCAGAACCAGATCAAAACGCCGCCACAACGCAGGGTCTATCAACTCTGGATGGTTTGTTGCTGCAAGCAATAAACCAGATGCAGGCCAGTCATCGACTTCTTGCAGCATGACAGCTACCAGTCTTTTAAGCTCTCCCACATCAGAGTCGTCGCTCCGACGTTTGGCAATGGCATCTATCTCGTCAAGTAAAAGGACCGATGGTGTCTGCTTGGCAAATTCAAGCGCAGAGCGGAGATTCGCCCCAGTCTTACCAAGTAGGCTACTCATAACCGTCGTCAGGTCTAGCACCAGCAATGGCACCTGCAACTGCGCAGCCAACCAGCGCGCTGTCAAAGTCTTGCCAACGCCAGGAGGTCCCAGAAAGATGGCAGACCTGGTGGGATGCAAGCCAAGTTCAGACAGTCGCTGAATTTGTTGGCGCTCCCGGATGAGTTGCATGAAGGACTGTTGCAAGCTTGCACTCAACAACGGCTCCAACTGCTCTACTTGATCCTCATAGCGCCGAAACAAAGACAAACGGGTCTCGCCATCGACAGGCATTGATTGCTGCGGTGCAGGATCAAAGGAAGACCTTCGCAGTGGAGTGCTTGAGCGCGCATTGCGCTGATTCTTCAGGAGCTGCTCCAAGCGATCAGCAAAGTCCGGGGTGTCTGTGCGGTGTCTGCGCACCATCTTTGCAACGAATAAACGAACATCATCCTCTTGACCCGCAATAGCAAGGCGAGCCAAATGGAAGAAATCATCATGTGTAATACTAATTTCGCCCATTTCAATCATAAGTTATTGATTTTAAATAAATTTAACAAAAATTAAAGTGGAAGACAAAATTATCTCACACAAAGGCAATAGCCAGTCATTCAAGATTAACTAGTCTGTCGCCTGATGGCAGTCCGATGTCAAGGTAACAACTTCTTTGGATCGAAACTTATCGGCTATTGCCAATCCAATCCACAGATCCCTAATCCCCGTCACCTGCGTGGCGGGACGGAGAACGCGAACCAAGTCGCCCGCCTGGAACCACATGTTCCGACATCAGTCACCCATTGTGAACGTTTTAAGCCCGCAGCCCAGATAACACCTGCGCAACCAACTACACATTCAATAGCACCCAAGAAAACCAAAGTCAAGCAAACAACAACGCCAACCGCATCCCCTAGCCCCCCCATACCCAACCAACCACCAGCAGCTTTCACCGGCAACCCGGCTCGGGAAAACCATACCCACCCCACACCCCCCGCCAGCGTAAAATCTGACGCTTCATGAAACGCCTGGCGCACACCCCCACTCACGGACAGACTCTGATGCTTTCCAAGCGTCGGCAGTTTGACATGCGCTTGCACCACAGTGGGCCACCCCACCACAACTTTGACGCTGGCTTGTTCATTGTTGTTGTGGTGTCCCATGAACTCACTTTTACCCCTCTCCCCCTTACCGTTTAACCCCTGCAGGTTAGCCGCATGAACCAGTTACTGGCTGCGGCTTTGATTCTGCTGTTGGGCGCTGCGCTGGCCATGCTGCCGGTCAAAAACAGCTGGCGCGCGGGTTTTGGCATCGTCTCCCAAAGCATCGCCACCCTGTTGACCTGGCTGACAGTGGTGCCTGTTCTCAGCACAGGCACCGAGGCCTATGTGGAGCTGCCCTGGGGTTACCCGATTGGCGCGGTGCACTTCAAGCTCAATGCGCTGGGGGCTTTCTTTTTGAGCTGGTCGCTGCCGATGACGCTGCTGGGTGCAGTCTACGCCGTGGGTTACCTGCGCAAATATTTCGACGGCCCGCGCCATGTGGGTGTGCACTTTGCGCTGCTGAACATGATTTCGCTCTCATTCCTAATGGTCTACACCGGTGAACACGCGGTGACCTTCCTGATGGGCTGGGAGATTGCGGCGCTCTCGGCCTGGCTGCTGGTGATTTGGGACTACACCAACCAGAAGGTGCGGTTTGCTGGCTTCAATTACCTGGTGTCCACCCACATTGGCCTGATTTTTCTGGTGGCGGCGTTCATGATTTTGTACACCCAGACACAAAGCTGGTATCTGGATGACTTTGGCGACTGGATGAGCACCCACCCCGGCACTATTCGCAACACGGTGTTTTTGCTGCTGCTGACCAGTTTTGGGCTCAAGTCGGCTTTTTTCCCCTTTCACTCCTGGTTGCCACGCGCCCACGCCGCCGCCCCGGCCAATGTGAGTGCGCTGATGTCGGGCGTGATCCACAAGGCAGGCCTGTTTGCGCTGCTGCACTTTTTGATGATTCAGGGCAAGCCCGATGCCTGGATGGGCTGGGCGCTGATCGTCTTCTCGGTGACCTCGGCGGTGATTGGCGGGCTGTACACCGTGGGCCAGCGCGACCTGAAACGCCTGCTGGGTTACTCGTCCACCGAGAACGTGGGCATTGCTGGCATTGGTTTTGGCATTGGCACGCTGGGCCTGGCCTGGGACGTGCCGGGCCTGGTGGCGCTGGGCTTTGCCGGCGGCATGCTGCATGTGCTGAACCACGCCTTTTTCAAATGCCAGTTGTTTTACGCCGCAGGCTGCGTCTACCAGGCCAAACACGGGGTGGACATTGAACGCCTGGGCGGCTTGGCCAAGCTGATGCCGCTGACGGCTTTGAGCTTTTTGATCGGCGGTATTGCCATCTCGGCCCTGCCGCCGTTCAACGGTTTTGCCAGTGAGTTTTTGATCTACAGCGGGCTGTTCACCGGCGAGACGATCAGTGTCTGGGCCAAGCTGCTGCTGGCCGGGGTGGCCACGCTGCTGGCGTTTGTGGGCGCGGTGTCGGCCCTCTCCATCACCCGCGCTTACGGCGTGATTTTTATGGGCCGATCGCGTGACGACACGCTGCCCGCAGGCCATGAGCCCAGCGACTGGATGCTCGCCCCCTTGCTGATCCACACCGCAGGCACGGTACTGCTGGGTTTGATGCCGGTGCTGGGTCTGGCACTGGTGGCTGCGCCGACACGGTTGTTTTTGCGCAGCGTGCCCGATGCCCTCACCGGGGAAGCCATGCAGCAGGTGCAAGAGGTGCTGGGCCGGGTCAGCCTGGTGTCGCTGTCGGTGGCTGGGTTGATCCTGCTGGCCTGGTGTATGCGCCATGTGGTGCTCCGCCTGTTGCGCCGCCAGACTCCGGCGACTGGCCCGACCTGGGGTTGCGGTTACACCGCAGGCAGCGCCCGGTTGCAGTACACCGCCAGCAGTTTTTCCAGAGATTTCTCAAACAACTACAAGGGGGTGATGGTGATGCTGAAGCGTCAAAAAGCCCCCCAAGGCTATTTTCCGCAAGATGCCTATGTGATCACCGACTGCGTGGATGCGGTGGAGCGCCGCTTGTACAACGTGATTGGCCATGGTGATGAGTCCGCCTCTTTGATTTCAAAACTCATGCACGAAGACGATCCCCGCATTGCCTTCGCCCTGGCGCTGGCGGCCCTGGTGGCGATTGCCGCACTGGTGGTGCTGGCAGAAGGAGCGCTGCCATGAACACCCTGATGTTATTGACGCTGGCACATATTGCCGTGGTGCTGGTCATGCCGTTTTTGCTGGTAGGTGTCATCAACCGCACCAAGTCCTGGTGGGGCGCACGCAAGGGACCGGGCCTGCTCCAGTCTTACCACGACCTGCGCCGCCTGCTGCGCAAACGCCAGGTGGTAAGTGACACCGCCACGCCGCTGTTTCGCCTGGGGGCTTACGTGGTGCTGGTCTGTGCCCTGATCGCCATGGCCTTTGTGCCACTGCTGGGCCAGTTTGCACCGCTGTCGTTTGCCCATGATTTTGTCGCCGTGGCCTACACGCTGGGCCTGGCGCGCCTGGTGCTCATGCTGTCGGCCATGGACGTGGGCAGCCCGTTTGAAGGCATGGGCGCAGCGCGTGAGGCCAAATTTGGCGCGTTTGCCGAACCCGCGCTGTTTTTGCTGCTGGGCACACTGGGCGCGGCCACCGGCATGAGCAGCTTTGCCGACATGCTGGGGCATCTACACCACACCACTTATTACCTGCTGATTGTGTGGCCGCTGGCAGGGGCACTGTTGATCTTGCTGCAAACCGAAGCCGCCCGCGTGCCGGTGGATGACCCGCTGACGCATCTGGAGTTAACCATGATCCATGAGGTGATGATCCTCGACCACAGCGGCCCGGAACTGGCGGCCATGCAGTACGCGGCTGGCCTGAAGATGACACTCTACGCCGGGTTGATCGCCACCCTGCTCAACCCGCTGGACCCGTTGGCCGAGCCAATGGCGGCCAGCGCTGTAGCGGTAATGCTGATGCTGGGTGTGGCGGTGGTGGTGGGCTGTTTTGAGTCGCTGATGGCTCGCCTGCCACTCCAATGGGTGACCAGCTATGTCTGGCTGGCCGGTTGGCTGACGCTGCTGGCTGCGGCTGCGGTAGGTGTGACAGGAGGTGGCTTGTGAACCTTGCCAACAACCCGACCCTGGCATTGATCGCCTGCCTGCTGGCCACGGTGATTCCGGTGTTTTTTGGCAAACTGACCGTGACCCCCACCTGGTTAAGCCTGCAAGCGCTGGCCCTGGGCTGGATCACGCTCAACAAACACCAGGAACTCGACTTTCATGCGTTGGAAGCCGGGCTGGAGATTTTGATCATCCGTGCCTGGGCCGTGCCACATCTGCTGCGCCGTACTCTGGCCGGAACCCAAGCTGCCGAGCATGATGTGATGCCCTCCAACCTGTTCACCTGGGGCGTGGCGGTCACGCTGATCATTCTGGCCTTCCAGTTTGGCGACGGGGCGCGGGCCGATGTGCGTGCGCTGACACTGGGCGTGATCGCCGCCACCGTCACCATTGCCTTCCTGCTGCTGGCCACCAACCGCGAGCCGGTGGCTCAGCTGGTGGCGGTGCTTTACATGGAAAACGCGCTGGCACTGTTTGAATCGCTGATGCCCGAGCCCTGGCCACTGCCGGTACACATCGCCATCAGCGGGGTGTATGTGGGCACCGTGGCGGTGGGGAGCTGGTTGATACGTGGCACCGACGCTTCAAGACATTTACCCCAGAAGTCCAGAGATAACCTGCGATGACAGCTTCAAATTCAATAGCAAACGAAACGTCTTCCACGTCTTGGGCGGCCGACCAGTATCCGTTTCCCAGCCACTTGGCGGATGAACTGGTACACGGCACGCACTGGATATCACCCGCACTGGTGGGCATCGCGCTGCTAATGTGGTTAACCAGCATGGGGGTGTTCCTGACCCACCCGCTGAGCGAATTACCCCTGTACTTTGCCCACCGCTACCTGGTGCTGGATGCCACCTCGCTGCTGTTCATGGTGGTCATCAACACCGTGTTTCTGGGTATTTGTGTCTACCTGTACTCGCGGGAGCGCAACACCCCGGCACTCACGCGTGACATCCGTTCACGCGCGGCCTTGATGCTGCTGTTCATGGCGGTCATCCACATCGGGCTGATGGCCAATCACCTGGTGCTGCTGTGGACGTTGATCGAGATCAGCACCCTGTGCGCCGCACCGCTGGTGGCACGCGGCGACGTGGCCAACCCCAGGGCGGTCGCGTGGCGCTACATGCTGTATTCGGTGATGACACTGGCCATCACCTTTTTGGGCTTCATGTGCCTGACCCAGTCCGCCCATCTGCGCGGTGTGGAAGTGAGCTTCATGGTGGATCAGCTCGGGGAATCGCTCACGCGGGAATCCAGTGCCTGGCAGCGCCTGGGCCTGTCATTCATGCTGTTTGGCCTGGGTGGCAAGCTGGGGCTGGCTCCGCTGTATGGGTGGTTGCCCGAAACTTATGAGGCCGCACCCACATCCACCAGTGCGTTGTTGGCCTCGGTGCAGTTCAACCTCAGCATGGTGGCGGTGTTTCGTATTCTGCAAATTTTTCATGGCGTTGATGCGGGTTTTGTCTCGCAGGAACTGCTGGTGATGGGCTACATCTCACTGGTGGTGGCGGCCATCCAGATCATGGCCTGCACCAATTACAAACGGCTGATTGCCTACGCCTGCGTCAGCTCTTCGGGCGTGATTGCGCTGGGCCTGTCGGTGGGCAAGGCTGCGGCCTACGGGGTGGTGCTGTACATCGTGAGTAATGCGTTTGTGAAGTCCCTGCTGTTTTTGACCGCCGGGCGCATGCGCGCTGTTTACGGTACCAATGAGGTGGACCCTTTGAGCGGTGTCATCCGCACCCTGCCGCTGGCGGGTTTGCTGTTCACCCTGGGCATTTTTGCACTGCTGGGTTTTCCGCCATTTGCCAGTTTTCTGGCCGAGATGCTGATCCTCTCGGGCATTGTGCAAGCGGGCAACCTGCTGGCTTTTACGCTGATGTGTGTGATGCTCACGGTGATTTTTGTCGCTACCGGACGCACCGTGTTCCCCATGCTATGGGGTGCACCCAAGGTCACCGTCACCGTGCCGCCGCAGTCGTGGATCACCCTGCTGCCCAAGCTCGGCTTTGTGGCGGTGCTGGTGATGCTGGGCACTTACACCCCCGATCCGTTCACCGACCTGCTGCGTGCCGTGGCGGTGTCCATTGGAGGCTGACATGACCGCTTGCACTCCAAACGCCATGCCTCGCGTATCTTCAAGCGACCATCCGTTGCCTGTGGCACAGTTGTCATCCATTGAAAATTTGCTATCTATATCAGAGCTTGTTGCGCTTGTATTACAAGCGCTAGAGGCCAAAAATACACTTATTTCCTGGTTTGGACGGCCCACCACCTCAGGTGAAGAGGCGGGGGTGGTCGTCACCGCCGTGCTGCTCACACCCGAAGGTTTGTGTGTGCGTCGCGCCCATGTGGCCGCCGGGTCAAGTTACCCGAGCCTGACCACCCAATTCCCTGCCGCCCAAATTTTTGAGCGCGAGTTGTGGGAGCAAACCGGCCTGTTGCCCGACGGCCACCCCTGGCTCAAGCCGGTGCGTTTTGAAGGTGTGCGCCAGCAGCACATAAACGACTACCCGTTCTTCAAGGTGCGCGGCACCGAAGTGCACGAGGTGGGCGTCGGCCCGATCCACGCCGGGGTGATTGAGCCGGGGCACTTTCGCTTCATGTGCCATGGCGAGCAGGTGCAGCACCTGGAAATCCAGCTCGGCTACCAGCACCGGGCGGTGGAGGCGCTGCTGCTGCAAAAACCACCACAACGCCTGAGCCCGCTAGTGGAATCCATCGTGGGTGACTCGGTGCTGGCCTACAGCTGGGCCTTCAACGCCGCCCTGGAATCTTTGGCCAATCGGCCTGTAGCGCCTGCCACACAAGCGTCACGCGCTATCGGTTTGGAACTGGAGCGGGTTGCCATGCACTTGGCCACACTCACCGGTCTGGCCACCGACATTGCCTACCTGCAGCCTGCGGGCACTTACCAGCGCCTGCGCACCGCCATCATCAATGCCAGCCAGCGTGTCTGCGGCAACCGCTTTGGCAAAGGCTGGATTCGCCCCGGTGCTAGCGCGCCGATGGGCGAGGCCTTGCGGGCCGATGTGCTCAAAACCCTGCGCGCTTTTCTGCCCGACTTGCAGCAGGTCAACGCGCTGATGACTTCCAGCCGCAGCACCCAAGCACGCTTCAAAGGCGTGGGCACAGTGTCCGTGCGGGCGGCACAAGACCTGGGCCTGACCGGCGTGGTGGCGCGTGCCAGCGGCATGGCGTGTGACTTGCGCTACACCCTGCCCGACGGCTTGTACGCCGCCCATCCACCCCAACTGCTGACCCAGGCCACGGGCGACTGCTGGGCGCGGGTCCGCCAACGTATGCAAGAGATCGAGGCCAGCACCCAATGGCTGATGGATCGCCTGGCTGACCCAACGCTGAACCTGGCGGACACGCGAGACCCGTTTGCCCAAACCAGCCCATCTGAAAACTGGCCGCTGGCCCCGAATGCGCAGGTGGTGTCGCTGGTGGAAGGCGTGCGTGGCCCGGTGATGGTGGCGCTGGAAACCGATGCCAGCGGTCAACTCCTCCACGCCAAGGTGCAAGACCCGAGTCTGGCCAACTGGTTTGGCCTGGCCTTTGCGCTGCGCAAGCAACAAATCTCGGACTTTCCGATTTGCAACAAGAGTTTTGATCTCTCGTACTGCGGCAACGATTTATAGATTCACCATGTTCCAATCCCTCGCCGTCCGCAAAGCCCAAGGCACGCAATTCATCCGCGACCTGCGTGCCGCCCAACCTGGCGGCTTTCGCGGCAAACCCCTCATTTCCGACCAGACTTGTGCACCAAACTGCCGCCTATGCCAGGAAGTGTGTCCGTCTAACGCTATCGAATTAAAAGCAGACCACGCAGATGCCGTCGCCATCGACCTGGGTCGCTGCGTACTGTGTGGCGACTGCGCCCCGGTGTGCCCCAGCCAGAAACTGAGCTTCAACAACGATGTGAAGCTATCGGCCACCACGCGCCAAGGCCTGGTGGTGACCGCCGCACGGCCCCACATTGACCCGGTGGTGATGTCGGCTGAATTGCACCAGCGTTTTGGCCGTTCACTGAAATTACGCTCGGTGTCGGCGGGCGGTTGTAATGGCTGCGAAATGGAAGTCAACGCCCTGTCCAACGTCAACTTCGACCTGGGTCGTTACGGCATCGACATCGTTGCCAGCCCGCGTCACGCCGACGGCCTGGTGCTCACCGGCCCCATCAGCCGCAACATGATGGCCGCCCTGCAAATCTGCTGGGAAGCGATTCCCGAGCCCAAACTGGTGATCGCCGTAGGCGCCTGCGCGATTTCAGGCGGGGTGTTTGCCGACAGTGAAGCCATTGGACGCGAGTTTCTGGACAAATACCCGCCCAGCCTCTACGTGCCCGGCTGCCCGGTGCATCCACTGACCTTCATCAGCGGAGTGATGGATTTGCTGGGGATTGCCTGAGAGATGATGGCTTGCCGTTGAAAGTCGACTTTGTCCCTGTGATTTGCGGATTCAGGTCAGGTTACGCTGGCTTTGACCTGATTTAAAGCCAAAATTTGCCGCTATAATATCAAGCTCGGTTAGCAACTAAAAGGGAATTTAGCTCAGCTGGTAGAGCAGCGGACTCTTAATCCGTCGGTCGAGAGTTCGAATCTCTCAGTTCCCACCAAGTTACATCGAAGCTCCGGCTTTCTCCGAATCTTGTTCTTAGCTCAAACTGTCCACATATTGGGTAGATTGATCAGATAAATATGAGACCCCATCGTCTAGAGGCCTAGGACATCACCCTTTCACGGTGAGTACCGGGGTTCGAATCCCCGTGGGGTCGCCAGTTTCATCTGTGGATGAACTTGGCACTGTGAGTGCAGTTTGTAACTATCAGGAGTGGTAGTTCAGTTGGTTAGAATATCGGCCTGTCACGCCGGGGGTCGCGGGTTCGAGTCCCGTCCACTCCGCCAAATAAAAGCCTACCATTTAAAAGTGGTAGGCTTTTTTTGCGTCAAATCTATCCGCAATTTCCATCGATTGCTCAAATCAAAGCGGATCCAGCATTTTTATTGCATTACAAATGCAGTGTGAGTGCATCTTGTCTTTATCCCCTGCGCCGCTCCATTTTTTCTTCTTCGTAATAACGCGCTTTGGATTCATACATGGACTTGTCAGCCAACCCAACGATGAACTCCGCCGATGTGGTTGCGTCGCCTGTGGCAACACCAATAGCCATGCTCAATTTTTGTCCTGGGTAATACTGGTTGTTAAGTTCAATCAAGGATTCAATGCGCTCACGAAAACTATGTGCTAGCCGAGCATCACATCCCGGCATCAACGCCACAAACTCATCGCCCCCGATACGCGCCACACAATAAGCCTTACCCACATTGGCACTGGTGAGAACCTCGCCAGCGCGACGCAGCAAACTGTCACCTGCGCCATGCCCCTCAACATCGTTGATTTGCTTTAGTCCATTCAAATCCATCAGCAAGACACTCAATGGCCACGGACCTTTGCGCGAGAGACGATTTAGTTCGTCGGTATAAAACGCCCGATTACACAAACGGGTCAGTGAATCATGCTTGCCAAGGTATTCCAGATACGCTTCAGCTTTTTTACGGGCTGTAATATCCACCAGTGACACCAAAACCATGTCCCAAGTCGCCTCATGCCCAGCAAGCACTGCGAACTGCATGTGTATGTTGATCACTTCACCACTCAGGGAATAGTTGATCACCTCACGCATTTGGGTAGTTTTGCCGTTCCAGAGGTCTTGCAGTTGCTCGGCAAATGAATCGTGCATTTCATCGCGAAACACACAATCAAGCTTTCCCAAGAGTTCTTCTTTGGACTGCGCCGCAAACATAGACAACGTTTCCTGATTCACATCCAGCACGTTGATTTTTGCGGCACAACGACTTACAAAATCTGGATGTACATTCACAAACACCCGAAAATCCCGAATACCCAGGCCACGTGCTTCATCAAGCAAATGCTTGACCCCGCTGAAATCTTCAACCCAAAGTGACACTGGTGAATAGTCAAACAAATCGCGCGCATAACGCTCACTCAACGTGAGTTGACGGCGAGCTTGTTCTCGCTCCGTCACATCCTCCAAAGAAACCAAAACCCTGTCCCACTTCGCTTCATGACCTTGTAATACACGCACACAAATCTGCACGTCAATGCGACGGCCATCCAATCCGTAATTGACAGTTTGATTGGTAAAGTTCAGTGTGCCATGCCACAAATATTTCATTTCCAGAAGCATTTGTTCAAACATGTCGCCGCGAAAGACATCTGACAGGCGCTCAATCAATACTTTTTGGCTGGGGGCAGCAAAAACCTTGAGTGTTTGCTGATTCACCTTGATCACTTGTAAACATTGGGCACACTGCTGGATCAACTCTGGAGAGTTCCGCAGATGTGCCTCAATTTCTGTCACACCCTGGGCACGCCAGTGTTCAAACAGCGTCTTGAGTGCACTGTAGTCTTCAAGCCAAAGCGAAATTGGCGCAGAGTCAAATAACAACTCAAAATCCGCTTCCTGCAATAAACCAGGCATCGCTACTCCCCAAAAGATGTTGATTGTGCATGAGCCACGTGTACCACCGACAAAAAAAGAGCCCGTAGGCTCTTTAACCTATGGGCTCTTTGGATACGTGACTGCAGCTCAGCGGTCGTTTTTAGAAAAACGCTTTTGTGCATCACGCGGCACAAACACCTTGCCACCACCCGCAGGTTTGGAGAAAGCGGGTTTGCCAAAAGCTGGCTTGCGAGGGGCGAAATCTGCACGGGGAGCCGCACCTGCATTACGTTCACCGGCAAAGCGGTCGTTGAAACCACCTTTGCGTTCATAGCTGAAACCTTCGCGGGGCGCAGCTGATGGGCGGCTATCACGGTCGGCAAAGCCAGAACTATTGTTTTGATAGCTACCTGCGCCTACGATACGCGGGCCACCGGCATTTCTGTCAGCAAAACCGCCGCGCGGTGCATCAAACTGGCCACGTGGTGCATCAAAGCCACCGGTGGGACGGCCACCGCCGCCAAATTTGCGATCACGCGGGGCAAAATTGCCACCGCCACGGTTGTCGCGGCCACCAAAACCACTGGGGCGTGATTCAGGAATACGCTGTTTGGGTTCCAGGCCAGGAATGACATCAGGCTTGATCGGCTGACGGCTGTAGGCTTCGATGTCAAAAATCTTGCGGCGATCACGCAATTCGGCAAAGGTGATGGCCAGACCGTCACGCCCGGCACGGCCGGTACGGCCAATGCGGTGGGTGTAGTCTTCGGCTTTCATCGGCAAGCCAAAGTTGAACACGTGGGTGATGGTGGGCACGTCAATGCCGCGGGCGGCCACATCGGTGGCCACCAGAATTTGCACGTGGCCTTGACGCAAAGCCATCAAACGGCGGTTGCGCAGACCCTGGCTCAAAGCGCCATGCAAAGCCACTGCGTCAAAACCGTCTTGCTGCAGATCATTGGCCAGGCCATCACATTCAATTTGTGTGCTGGCAAACACAATCGCCTGGTTGATGGTGGTGTCGCGCAGCCAGTGGTCGAGCAGCTTGCGTTTGTGCTGGGCGTTGTCGGCCCAGAACAGCACTTGCTTGATGTTGGCGTGTTTTTCTTGGGGGCTGTCGATGGTGATGCGTTGCGGTTCACGCATGACCCGGGCAGCAAGTTGCTGAATACGCGGCGCAAAGGTCGCGCTGAACATCATGGTTTGCTTGCGGTCAATGGTGAGCTGGTTGATTTCAGCCAGGTCGTCCGAGAAGCCGAGATCCAGCATGCGGTCAGCCTCATCGACCACCAAAAACTGCACCTGATCAAGCTTGATTTGCATCGAGCGTTGCAGATCGAGCAAACGGCCGGGCGTAGCCACCACCAGGTTGGCGTTTTGCAATTTGGCAATTTGCAACTGGTAAGGCATACCACCCACAATGTTGGCCACACGCAGGCCACGGCAATGCTGCACCAGGTCGATGGCATCGTGGGCCACTTGCTGGGCCAGTTCGCGGGTGGGGCACACAATCAATGCGCCAGGGGTCGGGGCGGTGAAGTGGCGTGGGTTGGTGGGGTCTTTGCGTTTGGCGCGTTTGGGAGGTGCTTCACCTTTGGCTGCAGCTTCCGCCACGGCATGCTCGTATTGCGCACGTGCATCGGCTTCGGCCTGTTCTTGCTGTTTCAGCAAGGTGTGCAACACGGGCAGCAAGAATGCTGCTGTTTTGCCACTGCCGGTCTGGCTGGAAACCATCAAGTCGATGAATTTCGCAGCACTGCCGTCATTGGCAACACCTTGCATGGCCAATGGAATGGTTTTCATCTGAACTGTGGTCGGCTGGGTAAAGCCCAGGTCTTTGACCGCCAGAATCAGTTCTGGAGCCAGCCCCAGGGTCACAAAGCCGTTGGGAACGTCAACAACTTCGACCTCGGGTGCGTCGGTTGCATCGTGTGGCAACAAGTTGATGTCATTGGAAAAGTTTTCGGCAGACGAAATTTCGCCAGCCGCTAAAGTAGCGTCAGTCATGGAATGTCCTCAAACGCGGCGCCCCGCAAGTTGTGCGGTGGCTCCGTGTGATGGTTAAAAAACATCAACCATCAAACGGAACCGGCTCAGACTCAACAATATTGAGTTCGTTTCGAAGCAGGGAGCCCTTTTAAATTCAAACTGAAAATCAGCTTGGCTTTGGACTCAGTGAATGTTGGGAGATGTGCAAATATGCACTACGGTTTGCAGTGCAGCCAAGGATTATGCCATGAATTCGGGTTTCTACCTAACTTGGCAGTTGAAGAAAGTGGGCGCGGTAGTGTTCCAGCTCATCAATGGACTCATGTACATCGGCCAAAGCGGTGTGACGCTGCTTTTTCTTGAAGCTTTTTTGGACCAGCGGGGCCCAACGTTTGGCCAGCTCCTTGAGGGTGCTGACATCCAGATTCCGGTAATGGAAAAACGCCTCCAGCTTGGGCATGTACTTGGCCAAAAACCGCCGATCCTGACCAATGCTGTTGCCACACATGGGCACAGTGCCTTTGGGCGCATAGTGGGTCAAGAATGCCAGCAATTGCTGCTCGGCTTCAAGCTCGGTCATCACCGATGCCTTGACCTTGTCAATCAGGCCACTTTTGCCATGTGTACCCTTGTTCCAGGCATCCATGCCGCCCAAGAGTTCATCACTCTGGTGAATCACCAGCACCGGGCCTTCAATACGTTGTGTCAGCAAGGGGTCTGTCACGATCACGGCAATTTCAATGATACGGTCGTGCTCGGGGTTCAGGCCGGTCATTTCACAATCCAGCCAAATCAGATTTTGGTCGGATTTGGCCAGAGGCGCACTGGAGGTGTGGGTGTTGGTGGAACTCATGGCGGCGGATTGTCGCTGATGCCCTAAACTTCGCCGCCATACCCGCCTTCACATCTATGACCGATCTTTCCTTTGCTTTCACCTGTTTGTTTACCGCGGCCCTTGTGCTGGGCTTATTGATCAAGTTTTGGCTCAGTTCGCGCCAAATTCGCCATGTGGCGCTCCACCGCAGTGCCGTACCAACTGCTTTTTCAAAAACCATTTCACTTGATGCACACCAAAAGGCCGCCGACTACACACTTGCCAAGGCACGTTTGGGTTTGCTTGAAATGACATTGGAGACTGTCGTGTTATTGGCGTGGACACTGCTGGGCGGCTTGTCTGCGCTGAATGAAGTGTTGGCGCAATGGCTGGGCAACAGCATGACACAGCAATTGATGCTGTTGCTGAGCTTTGTCCTGGTGGGTGGACTGATCGAGTTGCCGATGTCGTGGTACCAAACCTTTGTGCTGGAGGAGCGGTTTGGCTTCAACAAGACCACGCTCAAATTGTGGCTGGCTGACTTGATGAAATCCACTTTGATTGGCGCTTTGATTGGCCTGCCTATTGCCGCGCTGATTTTATGGATGATGGCGGCCACGGGTAGCTTGTGGTGGTTGTGGGCCTGGTTGTTCTGGATGGGGTTTAACCTGCTGTTGCTGGTGATTTACCCCACACTGATTGCGCCCTTATTCAACAAATTTATTCCACTGGAAGATGAGACCTTGAAAGCCCGTGTCACAGCACTGATGCAACGCTGCGGCTTTCACGCCAAAGGCTTGTTTGTGATGGATGGCAGCAAACGCAGTGCCCATGCCAACGCCTATTTCACCGGTTTTGGCGCAGCCAAACGGGTGGTGTTTTACGACACGCTGCTCTCCAAGCTCAGCGCAGACGAGGTGGATGCGGTACTGGCGCACGAACTCGGGCATTTCAAACACAAACACATCCTCAAACGCATCGTGTCGATGTTTGCCATGAGTTTGGCCGGCTTTGCCCTGCTGGGCTATTTGGCACAACAAACCTGGTTTTATACCGGCCTGGGTGTCCAACCGAATGTGATGGCGGCCAATGACGCGCTGGCACTCTTGCTCTTCATGCTGGCACTGCCCCTGTTCAGTTTCTTTGTTGCGCCGGTTTTTGCCCAACTGTCTCGCACCCATGAATTTGAGGCCGATGCTTATGCTGTTCAACAAACCAGTGCATCAGACTTATCCACCGCACTGCTCAAGCTGTACGAAGACAACGCTTCTACCCTGACTCCTGACCCGTTATATGTGCGTTTTTATTACTCACATCCTGGTGCATCTGAGCGCCTGTCACGCATGAATGCCTCAGCTTAAAACCCAATATTTATATGAAAAATAGCACTCTAGTGCCTATCAGTAAAGCGCTAACAGCTACACAAATAATAGCAAGTTTAGCGAAGCTGGAGGGTTGGAAACTCAGTGGGGATGGCAGCGATCTGGTGATAGAAAAAACCTACAGGTTTGCCAGCTACGCCCAAACCATGACATTTGTGAACAGCGTGGCCTGGATCGCTCAGATACGCAATCACCACCCGGCTTTGCAGGTTCATTTTGACCGCTGTGTGGTGCAATACCAAACCCACGATGTCGGCGGGCTGACCCAGCTTGATTTCGACAACGCAGCAACCATAGATGCCCTGCCCATGGCCTCACCTGGCAGCATTTCATGACCCTCAATTTGCGTGCACCTGGCCTGATCGTGGCCAACTATGGGCGACATTTTCTGGTGGAAACGGATCAGGGTGAGCGTTTGATTTGCCACTCTCGTGGTAAAAAAAGCCAGGGTGTGGTGGGCGACCGGGTGCTGTGGCTGGCCTCCCAGGACGAAGGCACGATTGAGAAAATTGAGCCTCGGCGCAACCTGTTTTATCGCCAGGACGATGTGCGTACCAAAACCTTTGCCGCGAACCTGGATCAGGTGCTGATTCTGTTGGCCGCCGAACCCGAGTTTTCCAGCGGCCAACTTTCACGCGCCCTGATCGCAGCAGAAGAACAGCACATCACGCCGCTGATTGCCCTTAATAAAAGTGATTTGACCGTGCCATTTGCCCGGGCTTGGGAATGGTTGTTGCCCTACCGGAACATGGGCTACGACGTGATTCCGCTATCGCTCAAGGATGAAGCACCTAGCCGCCAAACCCTGACCCAACGCCTGGCAGGAAAAACCACGCTGGTGCTAGGTCCCTCGGGCGCTGGGAAAAGCACCTTGATCAATTGTCTGATTCCCGGTGCACTGGTCCAAACCGGCGTGTTGTCACAAGCTCTGAACAGTGGCAAACACACCACCACCAGCACCACTTGGTATTGGGTCGATGTGGAGAAAACCACGGCATTGATTGACTCCCCAGGATTTCAGGAGTTTGGCCTGAACCACATTGATCCCGCACAACTGGCCGCCTACATGCCAGATTTAAAACCGCATGTGAAGAACTGCAAGTTTTACAACTGCAGCCACCTGCATGAACCGGGGTGTGGTGTAATTTCTGCAGTCAAATCGAGCGATAGCGCAGATGAAATAAGTGTGAATCGCTACAAAATTTACAGCGATTTATATGCTGAGCTTAAGGGCATGCGGCGTTATTAAACGCACACTCCAACGAATAAAAACAGCCGCCCATACGCCATTCAACGGTCAACAACAGGTTGAAGAATTTCCGTCAAAGTCATCACGAGCTGATCACATTGATGAAGCGTGCCAATACTGATGCGCAAATACTGCTCAATACGTGCTTGATTGAAATGGCGCACCAACACCCCGCGCTGACGCAGGTTGGTGGCCAATTGGGCTGCATCAACCTTGGGATGACGAGCAAACACAAAATTGGTTTGGGATGGCAACACCACAAAACCCAGATCCTCAAGCGCCAATACCAAGCCTTCCCGGCTGCTCATGACGGCTTGACAAGTTTGCTCAAAGTAAGCCCGGTCCTCAAAAGCCGCCACCCCACCGGCAATGGCCAGGCGATCCAGCGGATAGGAGTTAAAGCTATTTTTCACTCGTGTCAACGCATCGATCAAATGCGCCTGTCCGCAAGCGTAGCCAATGCGTAACCCGGCCAGAGAACGCGATTTGGACAAAGTATGAACCACCAGCAAGTTGGGATAACGGTCAATCAAACCCACGGCACTTTGCCCACCAAAATCAACATAAGCCTCATCCACCAGCACCACACGGTTGGGATGCATCTGCAGCAAGCACTCGATATCACTTAGAGGCAGCCCCATGCCGGTAGGTGCGTTCGGGTTGGCCAGCACCACTCCGGCCACCGCACGGTCTGTAGCGTAGTCCGCAACACGCAGCTGCAAACTCACATCCAGTGGCACAGTGCGCACTTCAATGCCATACAGGCGGCAATACACCTGGTAAAAGCTGTAGCTGATGTCAGGCATCAAGAGTGGGCAGTTTTGCTGAAAAAAGGCAAAAAAGACATGTGCCAACACTTCGTCCGAGCCATTGCCCAAAAACACTTGCTCGAGGGTTAGTCCGTGTTGTGCTGCAATCGCTTGGCGCAGTACCGTAGCCGCGGGATCAGGGTAAAGCTGCAAACCCTGTTGGGCCGCCTGAGTGATGGCTGCAATCACTTGAGGAGATGGCGGGTACGGGTTTTCGTTGGTATTAAGCTTGACCAAGTTGGCCAACTTGGGTTGCTCACCCGGCACATAAGGCGATAGTTGCGCCACGACGGGGCTGAAATAACAGGTTTTTTCCACGTTTAACTACTAATTAGAGAACAACTTGTGCCCAATAGACAGGGTCAATAGCCCGAATAGATGAAAAAAATTAGCCTAGCAAACGGGCCAGTGTCAAAAGTGCCAGCAATACCACCCACATGACCACAGCACGCCAAACCAACCCCACGACGATGGCTAAATGAGCCAATTCGGGTGCAGGTCGCTGGTTCGGACGCTCACCCACAACCGATGCAGCCAAGCCTGGAACAGGCATACCCATGGTCGGCAAGGAAATATTAACCGCACCAGCGGTGGCGGCCAACAGCAACCCATCATTCTGCTGGCCAGACTGTTCAGCATATTGACGCCAGCCATCGATGGCCTCCTCAAAATTACCCACTACAGCAAAGCCCAGGGCAGTGACCCGGGCTGGAAGCCAATCCATGAGATTCCAAGCCGTTTGTGCATTGGTTTGTAATGCTTCACTCACTGGTTGGTGGTGCGTTTGACTCTGATGTTGCCAATACCGCGCAACAAATTCACTTAGCCGGTACAAAACCGCACCCATGGGTCCCAAACCAAAAGCGGCCAACACAGAAAACCATGCCAACACACCAAACACATGTCGATGTGAAGCCAGTACGGAAAACTGAATAACACGTCCAATCATGTCGCTACGTGACCAGTTCTGCGTTTCAATATGCTGCCAGTCTGACAATAAAGTACGCGCCAACGGTTCATCGTCCACAGCCAGAGCATCACGAATTTGGGTGAAGTGAAAGCTGAACTGGCGGAACCCCAGAGATGCATAGAGAACCAAAGCACTCCAAACCATGGCCAATGGCCAGCCAATCCACAAGTCCAATGCCCAGTAAACCAGCAAAGCCAAGAGAGACGGCAGACCAACCGCTGCGCCCCAAGCCAGCCAGCCGTGCAAGGGTTTACCTGCATCCAAATTCCGGGTACACCATCTCACCCAAGAACGCATGGATGCATGGATGACATTGCCCCGGCCCAGGGGATGCGCCTGCTCCAGCAGCAGAGCAAAAAGTACAGAGATAAAGCTCATGTAATCATCATAGCGGCAGTGATGCTCAAGCTCGCAAAAAACGATAAAAGTTACGCAACATACCGGCCGTGGCACCCCATATAAAGCGTTCGTTGTCACCATCCTGATAGGGCATGGACAACCATTCGCGCTGAACACCTTGCCAATTGACCAAGTGATGCCGATGGTGTGCCGGATTCATCAAAAAATGCAACGGCACCTCAAAGGCTTCGGCCACTTCAAACGGATTGAGTTGCAACGAAAAATCGGGTGAGACCAGCGCAACAACGGGGGTCACATGAAACATCGAACCGGTCACATAAACCGGCAATTGGCCCAACACTTCCACAAATGAAGCAGCCAGTCCAACCTCTTCCTGGGCCTCACGCAAGGCGGCCGCGGCTGCATCGGCATCTGTCGCATCCATGCGCCCTCCTGGAAACGCAATTTGCCCCGAATGGGTTGAAAGATGCATGGTTCGCAACGTGAGTAGCACCGTGGGTTCAGGGCGCATGATGATCGGCACAAGCACCGCGGCGGACACGGGTGAACGGTCTAAAAATTTTTTCTCGGCCAGAAATTCAGGTTCCCATGCCAAGGGTGCAACAAACCGCTGGCGCAAGGCCTGGGGCTGCAAGGCCTCCATAGGTACAGCAGGCAAATGGTGATCAACCCTGTCCACCGGCACCGTTTTCGGATTAATCTTGGCGTGAGTCATGCGCTGCAAATTTCAATGGGTAAAGCCTGACAAAAAAAAACCGCCACACGTTCAGCGCGGCGGTTTTTGGGAGAGGCTTTGTGCCAATCAAGCAGCTGTGGTAGCAGCCACTTTGCGTGCAGGCAGTTTTTCTTTGATACGTGCCGACTTACCGCTGCGGTCGCGCAAGTAGTAAAGCTTGGCACGACGCACATCACCACGACGTTTGACTTCAATGCTGGCAATCAAAGGGCTGTAAGTTTGGAATGTACGCTCAACACCTTCACCGCTGGAGATTTTGCGAACGGTAAAACCGCTGTTCAGGCCACGATTACGCTTGGCAATCACCACGCCTTCGTAAGCTTGCAAACGCTTGCGTGTACCTTCAACCACATTCAAGCTCACCACCACGGTGTCGCCAGGGCCAAAGTCAGGAATGGTTTTATTCAGACGAGCAATTTCTTCTTGCTCAAGGATTTGAATCAGATTCATAGGGTCTTTCAATGATCATGCAAGCACCAGTGTCACCATGACACATGCTGAGATACAAACATCACAGCGGTCTTACAGAGGATCGGTAAGCCCAGCATTATAGCGTGACAATGTAACCTCATCTGATTTTGATAAATGTCCGGCACGGCGCGCCTGGTCAATCAATTCTGGACGTAATCGCTGGGTGAGCATCAATCGCTGGCTGCGCCGCCATTGCTCAATATGGATGTGGTGCCCACTGAGCAAGACTTCGGGTACAGCTTGCTCATTCCATATCTCTGGACGCGTGAAATGGGGGCAATCCAAAAGTCCATCCAACCCCGGATTAAAACTATCTTGCGCATGGCTTTCGGCATCACCAAGGACGCCTGGCTGCAGACGAGCCACCGCATCCAGCAAAGCCATTGCTGCAATTTCCCCACCCGAGAGCACAAAATCGCCCAGGCTGATTTGCTCGGTGACATGTGCATCTACAAACCGCTGATCAATGCCTTCGTAACGCCCACAAATCAGCACCGCCCCTTGACTAGCCGCCCAGTGGGTGACTTGGGCGTGATCCATCTTGCGCCCCAAAGGAGAAAAAAGTACCACAGGCACTTCTGCTTGGCGCTCAGCTTGAATGGCTAACAGACATTTTTTCAGCGGCTCGGCCATCATGACCATACCCGGTCCACCACCAAAAGGTCGATCATCTACCCGGCGGTAATTACCCTGCGCATGCTCTCGTGGATTAAAAAAATGCACATCCACCAAACCCGACGAATAAGCTCGTCGTGTGATGCCGGTGGCCAAAAATGGCACAAACAACTCCGGAAACAGCGTGACCACATCAAACCGCATGGCACCGCCTTCAGTAATCGAGTTGCCAGTCCACCAAAATTCGCCGCTCAGGCAAATTCACATCATCAATGTATTGCGCAACAAAAGGAATCATCCGGGACTCAGACTTTAAGTTTTTTGTATCTTCTATGACCAACACTGTTTGTGGCCCAGTGGACAAAAGCTCACTCACACAGCCCAAACTTTGCCCCTCCCGATTGATCACCTCGAGACCAATAAGATCAACCCAGTAATACTCATCTTCCTGAGCTGCAGGAAAACTTGATTTTGGAATAAAAATACGCGCACCGCGCAGGGAGTCCGCCACAGAGCGATCAACCACATCCTGGGCACATGCAACAACGGTACCTGAGTGGAGTTTGACTTCTTTGACATGCAAAGAACACACACCCTCAAAGGCTTTCACACCTTTTTCTGAGGGCAATAGATACCAGCGTTTGCATGAAAAAAGCGCCTCAGGATCGGCGCTATAGGGCAGTACCTTGAACCACCCTTTGATGCCCCAGGCATCAAAGACGCGCCCAACTTCAATTGCATCTGCCGGAAGTTCGGCAGCCTCAAGGCCGGGCAGCATCACTAAAAATCAGGCCGCTTTTTTGGCCAACTGATTCACCAAGCGCTCCACCGTAGGAGAAGCTTGAGCACCCACACTGCGCCAGTAAGTCAAGCGATCCTGTGCAATACGAATGCTTTCTTCGTTTGCCGTTGCAATGGGGTTGTAAAAACCAATGCGTTCAATGAAGCGACCATCACGGCGAGTCCGCTTGTCTGCAACAACAATATTAAAAAACGGGCGTGCTTTAGCACCGCCACGGGCGAGTCGAATGACGACCATGATTTATCCTTTGGGGAGTGGAAAATTTCCACGAAATTGGCACAAAATCTGGCGTTTGAGACACGCGACATAGCCACCCGGCTATGCGACACGACAGACAGCCGATCATTATATCAACTTCAGACACCATGCCCATCATCCGACCAAGCCAAGTCACTGACATTCCACAAATTACCCAAATTTACGCTAACCATGTCCGCCATGGGACAGGTACATTTGAAATAGATCCACCCACTGAAGATGACATGGCACAACGACGTGCAGATGTTTTGAGCAGACATCTGCCTTACATTGTGGTCGTCGAAGGCGAGCGTATTTTGGGATATGCGTACTGCAACTGGTTTAAACCCAGGCCAGCGTACCGCTATTGTGCAGAGGATTCGATTTACCTGGCTCCAGAATCTATCGGCAAAGGGTTGGGACGAATTCTTTTGGCCGAGCTCATCTATCAAGCCGAACTCTCCGGAGTGCGAAAACTCATCGCTGTGATTGGCGACTCGAACAACCTAGGTTCGATTAGAGTCCACCAAAGCACGGGTTTTAAGCATGTTGGCACACTTCAATCGTGCGGCTGGAAGTTTGAGCGCTGGCTGGATGTGGTGATGATGGAAAAATCCATCGGACAAGGCGATAGAACACGCCCAGATTGATCTCAAACGCTCATCCAAATGAGCAAACCTCACAAAATCTGCAAGCTGACCCAATAGGCCACTGCAGCGACAAAGGCGCTGGCAGGAATGGTCAGCACCCAAGCCCAAATGATGTTGCCAGCAACGCCCCAACGCACTGCACTGGCACGGCGCGTAGCACCCACTCCCACAATTGCACCCGTAATGGTATGCGTGGTGGAAACGGGAATACCCAAAGCTGTGGCCATGAACAACGTCAATGCCCCACCCGTTTCGGCACAAAAACCTCCTACTGGCTTAAGTTTGGTGATGCGCTGCCCCATGGTCTTCACAATCCGCCAACCACCCAGCATCGTACCCAGTCCAATCGCTGAATAACAAATCAAAATGACCCAATTGGGAGGCGAGCTGTCGCCCGAGTTGGCGTAACCTGTGGCGATCAGAAGCATCCAAATGAGACCAATGGTTTTTTGCGCATCATTACCACCATGCCCCAAGCTGTAGGCTCCAGCTGAAATCAATTGAAGACGACGAAACCACTTATCCACCTTCAGAGGACGAAAACCACGAAAAGCCCATGACACCACCACCATCATGAGCGAGCCTAACAAAAAACCAAGCAATGGCGACACAAAAATGAATACCACGGTTTTCATGATTCCTGCGACAAGCAATGCAGCCACTCCAGCCTTGGCAACGGCTGCACCGGCAATGCCGCCGATCAATGCATGTGATGAACTACTGGGGATACCGTAGTACCAAGTAATAAAGTTCCAGGTGATGGCACCAACGAGGGCACCAAACACCACATGGGTATCCACGATACCAGGCATCACAATACCTTTACCCACCGTGGCCGCCACACTCAAATGAAAAATGAAAATGGCAACAACATTAAAAAAGGCTGCAAAAACTACCGCCTGACCAGGCTTGAGCACCCCGGTAGACACCACAGTAGCGATAGAGTTGGCGGCATCATGAAATCCATTCATGAAATCAAACACCACAGCCATCAGCACCAAAACCACCACCACCCACAACGCAGCTTGTACAGTTTCCATGAATCAAACCTTGTTGCTAATCAAGAGTTTTCGAGGATGATGCCCTCGATCAAATTTGCCACATCTTCACAACGGTCTGTGATGGTTTCCAACAGCTCATAGATGGCTTTGAGCTTAATGACCTCGCGTACATCTGGCTCTTCCCGGAACAACTTGCTCATAGCTGTGCGCATCACACGATCTGCATCACTTTCCAATTTATCAATTTCGTCACAGGTTTTCAGGGCAGCTTCGGCAGTTGATGCTTCAGCAATCTTGTTCAGCAATTTGACTGCATCGCGCAGCCGTTCACAACACTTGACACTCAAATCAGTCAAACGAGTAATCTCTTCGGTCATGTGATGTACATCGTACAAAGCCATGGTTTCGGCCGAATCCTGAATCAAATCAGCCACGTCGTCCATGGTATTGATCAAGCTATGAATCTGCTCACGATCAATGGGAGTAATGAACGTCTTGTGAATCGCTTTGTTAACCTCATGGGTCACTCGATCAGCAGCACCTTCTGCATCATTGACTTGGCGATGGTATTTTGCGCGCAAATCCAGATCGTTGTAATTTTCAACCAGCTTAGAAAATGCCTGAGCAGCCGCAACGATATGGTCAGCGTGTTGATCAAAAAGAACAAAAAAATTCGTATCGCGCGGTAGCAATTTGCCAAAAAACACAGAAAACTCCTTGTGGGATGAGTTCGGCTGAGTGTCCAACCGATTAGGTATGAGTTTAACCGTCAGGTCTTGTCAGACGTCCAAAAACACAAAAGCACAACAGTTTTCACCATCGTGCTCTTGCATCTAAAAATTCCTGATCTCGTCACGAGATCAGGAACTAGCCCTCAGTTCAATTGACAGAAGCCGCTGCGTCGGTGTAGTCCTTTACCTTATCAAAGTTCAGATATTGATAAATCTTGCTGCTGGCAGCCGTGAGAACGCCCATATCAGCCATGTATTCAGCTTTAGTCGGGATACGACCCAGTTTGGAGCAAATAGCGGCCAACTCGGCGCTTCCCAAATACACATAACTGTTTTTGCCAAGGCGATTGGGGAAATTGCGCGTCGATGTCGACAAGACGGTGGCACCTTCTTTGACCTGCGCCTGGTTGCCCATACACAAGCTGCAACCAGGCATTTCCATACGTGCTCCAGCGCTGCCCAATACACCGTAGTGACCTTCCTCGCTAAGCTGTTTTGCATCCATCTTCGTCGGAGGTGCCATCCAAAGCTTGACTGGAATGTCGCGCTTGTTTTCAAGCAACTTAGAAGCGGCACGGAAATGTCCGATATTGGTCATGCAAGACCCAATGAACACTTCGTCAATTTTGGCACCGGCAACTTCAGACAATGTTTTGACATCATCTGGATCATTCGGGCAAGCCAAAATGGGTTCATGGATGTCAGCCAGATCAATTTCAATGACGCTGGCATATTCAGCATCAGCATCAGCCTTCAGCAGTTGAGGATCAGCCAGCCAGGCTTCCATGGCCTTGATACGGCGATTGATGGTGCGAACGTCTGAGTAACCATTGGCAATCATCCACTTGAGCATCACGATATTGCTATTGAGGTACTCAATGATTGGCTCTTTGTTCAGGTGCACAGTACAACCTGCAGCGCTACGCTCAGCCGACGCATCACTCAATTCAAACGCTTGTTCTACCTTGAGATCTGGCAGACCTTCAATTTCAAGAATGCGGCCCGAGAACACGTTTTTCTTACCTTGCTTGGCCACCGTCAATTCACCCGACTTGATCGCGTAAAGCGGAATGGCGTTGACCAGGTCACGCAGGGTAATTCCTGGCTGCATTTCACCTTTGAAACGCACCAACACACTCTCAGGCATATCCAATGGCATCACACCGGTAGCAGCACCAAACGCGACTAGGCCAGAACCAGCCGGGAAGCTGATACCAATTGGGAACCGAGTGTGGCTGTCACCCCCTGTACCGACGGTATCAGGCAACAACATGCGATTGAGCCAGCTATGGATGATGCCATCACCAGGGCGCAGAGGAATACCACCACGATTGCTCATGAATTCTGGCAACTCATGGTGCATTTTGACATCAACAGGTTTGGGGTAAGCAGCGGTATGACAGAACGACTGCATCACCAGATCAGCACTAAAGCCCAGACAGGCCAAATCTTTCAATTCGTCACGTGTCATCGGGCCAGTGGTGTCTTGAGAGCCAACACTGGTCATTTTGGGCTCGCAATAGGTACCAGGCACAACGCCTTGTCCTTCTGGCAAACCACAGGCGCGACCGACCATTTTTTGTGCCAATGTAAAGCCCTTGCCGGTGGCCTTGGGGTTTTGTGGCAAACGGAACAACGTGGACACCGGCAAGCCCAGTGCTTCACGAGCTTTGGCGGTCAACCCCCGTCCGATGATCAGCGGGATACGGCCGCCAGCACGCACTTCATCAAACAGCACTTCGCTCTTGACAGTGAACTCCGCAATAACTTTGCCGTCTTTGAGGGCCTTGCCTTCATAAGGACGCAGTTCAATGGTGTCGCCCATCCCCATCTGGCTGACATCAAGCTCAATCGGCAGCGCACCTGCATCTTCCATGGTGTTGTAGAAAATGGGCGCAATTTTGGAACCCAGGCAGACACCCCCAAAACGCTTGTTCGGAACAAACGGAATATCTTCCCCAGTGAACCACAACACGCTGTTGGTCGCTGATTTACGGCTGGAACCCGTGCCCACCACATCGCCCACATAGGCCACCAGATTGCCACGGGCACGTAAATCCTCAATGAACTTGACTGGGCCACGCTTGCCGTCTTCCTCTGGGGTAATACCATCACGCGCGTTTTTCAGCATGGCCATGGCGTGTAATGGAATATCGGGGCGGCTCCACGCATCAGGTGCAGGCGAAAGATCGTCGGTATTGGTTTCACCGGTCACCTTGAGGACGGTCAAGGTAATGCTTTGTGCCACTTCAGGGCGGCTGGTGAACCACTCGGCATCCGCCCAGCTTTGCAAAACAGCTTTGGCAAACGTGTTGCCTTTGTCGGCCTTTTCCTTGACATCATGAAACTGATCAAACATCAACAGTGTCTTTTTCAAACCTTCTGCCGCCACACCAGCCACGACCTCATCGTCCAGCAAGTCGATCATCGGTGTCAGGTTGTACCCACCGAGCATGGTGCCCAGCAATTCTGTGGCTTTTTCACGGCTGATCAGTGTGCATTTTTCAGTGCCATGTGCCACAGCAGCCAAATAGCTGGCTTTCACTTTGGCTGCATCATCCACGCCTGCGGGTACACGATGCGTAATGAGGTCGAGCAAAAAGGCTTCTTCGCCTGCGGGTGGATTTTTCAGCAGTTCAATCAACTCAGCAGTTTGTTGGGCATTGAGCGGCAAAGCGGGGATTCCGAGCGTAGCGCGCTCGGCAACGTGGGCACGGTAGGCCTGCAACATAGTGAACTCCTTCTAAATCTAAAAAATACAACGGCAAATAAAAACTTACTAAAACTGTTTACTGAACAGTTGACACGTGGGTTGCTTGCGCTTGAGTTGAACTCGACAAGTCCACAGCCAAAGGACTATCAAGCAAACTGGGGGGCGGTGACTTTTCCATCGCAGCTGCAAACGTAGCCTGGGCTGGTGTCATACAAGCATCAGCCAAGCGTATACCCAGCTTTTGACTCATTAACATGGATTTATTGGCCAGTTGCAACCAAACTGCACCAGCAATATTGTCTTCAAGGCGAATAGCTCCTGTACTGGAAACAACAGGAACCATTCGAAAACGAAATTTTTTAACACTGATATCGAAATAGCCTGGCAGCTTTGGGTCAACGGCGATAGTCACAGACTGCCCCATTTCACAACTAATACGCCCAACCTCAACCCGCTCCGCAATGGACAATTCGGCTGGAGAAAGTGCCTCCTCAGCTGCACGAGCACCGGCTGCCATTTGATTGGCCTGTGTTTTCAATTCCGCACGACTTTGAGAAGCTTTTTTAACTGGTTTCGACACCGAACCAGACTGAGGCACTTGAGCCAGTACCGCTGACGATGCCAATGCGCAAGCGCACAGCGCAACCCAACGCGTCACAACTCCCAAACCAACCGAAGACAAACATGATTTGCTCATAAAAGCTCTTTCAAATCTGGTAATTAACTTGTTCATGAACGGAAGAACTGTTGTGCAGGATCCTCATGGTGCAGCTTGGCAGTTTGATGCGCCCGCACCAGGATTTGCCAAAAAAACCGATAACTTGCACGGTCGTGCAAGACACCATCAACAGAAATAGGTGCCCAATCCGCCTTAAATGCTGAGCAAACAATCCGGCTGGCACGTTCAACTTCAACCTCATTGGGGGCAAAAGCCTTCAAAATTGGCCTGATTTGATCAGGATGGATACTCCACATTCGCCCGAACCCAAAAGCGCTACTGGCCCTGCGCGCTGCTGTTTCAAGAGCATCCGTATTTTTGAATTCAGTTACCACGCAATGGGATGCCACTTTACCAAAGGCATGACAAGCAGCAGCCACTTCAAGCTTGGCACGCACCACCAGTGGATGACTGAACTGATCCAAATCACCTGGCAAACTCTGGGCCGAAATACCCATAGCACTCGCAGGTATCAATCCACCATGAGCAGATACAAAATCCATCAACCCAAAACTTGCCGACTGCACCCTTGGGTGCGACACAATGGCAGCCACATTTTGCACAGCTGCAGGGGATTCAATCAGCACATGTATCGGCAAAGGCTCTTTTCGATGAGCGTATTGGGCCGCACGATCTACCGATTGCAGAGCACGCTCCACATCAGCCACCGAATCAACCTTCGGAATCATGACATGACACAAGGCTTGAGCAGCACCACCTACAATAATTTCTACATCTTGCTCGAAAGCCGGATGCTCCACCGGATGCACCCGAACTGCCACCCGTGAAAGACCTTCATTTGCTACATTTTTAATAGCTAATTGCGCTTTATTTAAGAGCGCCAAGACCATTAATGCATGGTCTTTTTCCGCACCAACTGGCGCACCGTCTTCGCAATCAAGCGTGACATCAAATACGCAGGCACCAAACTCCTCGGACAGTTCCGCCTGCATAACCAGACTTTTCTCCATCCGCGCTTCAACACCACAATAATGATCACATACCGGCAAAGGTGCCGCCATGGCAGCACCCAGCAATATGTCGCGCGGATGAGTCATCGAACCGTGCTCTTTGCTCAACAATTACAGCAGGTGAGCGACGCCAGCTTGTTCGTCCTGCAACTCTTTGAGTGTTTTATTAATGCACTCTTGGCTGAACGCGTCAATAGTTAAACCTTCCACCAGCTTGTATTCACCACCCTCGCAGGTCACAGGGAAACCAAACATGGTGTCTTTGGGAATACCGTATTCACCATTGGACGGAACACCCATCGTGACCCACTTGCCATTGGTGCCCAAAGCCCAGTCGTGCATGTGATCAATGGCGGCATTTGCAGCAGAGGCCGCCGATGACACGCCACGGGCTGCAATGATGGCCGCACCCCGCTTGCCCACAGTCGGCAAGAAGGTATTGGCATTCCAGTCGTGATCATTGATCATGTCTTTGACGCTTTCGCCATTGACGGTTGCAAAGCGGTAGTCGGCGTACATCGTCGGCGAGTGATTGCCCCACACCGCCATTTTTTCAATGTCAGCAACAGCTTTGCCAGTCTTGTCCGCCAATTGACTCAATGCACGGTTATGGTCCAGGCGCAGCATGGCGGTAAAGTTCTTGCGTGGCAGATCAGGAGCACTCTTCATCGCAATGTAAGCATTGGTATTGGCCGGGTTGCCCACCACCAACACCTTGACATTGCGGCTGGCCACAGCATTCAAAGCCTTACCTTGCGCAGTGAAAATTTCCGCATTCACAGCGAGAAGCTCGGCACGCTCCATGCCTGGGCCACGAGGACGCGAACCGATCAGCAAGGCGTAATCAACATCCTTGAATGCAGTCATCGGGTCGCTGTGAGCCTCGATACCAACGACCAATGGGAACGCACAGTCTTGCAACTCCATGATCACCCCTTGCAACGCTTGCTGAGCTTTCTCAACAGGAACTTCAAGCAGGCTCAAAACGACAGGTTGATCTTTACCCAGCATCTCGCCCGAGGCAATACGAAACAGAATGGCGTAACCAATTTGACCTGCAGCGCCGGTAACGGCAACACGAACGGGCTTTTTGCTCATGGTGGAATCTCCAAAAATGTTAAGAAAAATTCAGTGATTGAGAGGCACAAAACACAGCGCTGCACCTGTCAAGCTTTTCAAGTGTACTCTGGAAAATCCTGATTCGTCAATTTGTCTTATGTCTTATATAAGATATGATTCGCAAAAACGACAACCGTTAAAAATCGAGGCAAACCATCATGCAAACGTCTCCTGACAATGACTTGACAACGGCAGAACCCAGCGTACAGGCAAGCTCCCACACCACCGCTGCGTTTAGCCCTTTGTACCAGCAAATCAAGGGATTTATTCTCAACAGTTTGCATGCTGGCGAATGGAAGCCCGGTGAGTCCATACCTAGCGAAATGGAACTTGCCGCTCGCTTCAAAGTGAGTCAAGGCACCGTACGTAAAGCGATTGATGAACTGGCCTCTGAAAATCTACTTTTACGTCGACAAGGCAAAGGCACATTTGTAGCCACCCACGCAGAACAGCAAGTGCAATTTCGTTTTCTCAAACTTGTCCCGGACAGTGGCACACGTGGCAGCGAAGGCCCCGCTCAACGAGACATCATTGAATGCAGACGAAGCCGAGCTACGGCTGATGTAGCCCGCGCACTGGCACTGCGCACCGGAGATACCGTGTTGCAAGCCCGGCGTGTGCTGAGTTTTGGTGGATCTCCTATTATTCTGGAAGACATCTGGTTGCCAGCAGCGCCCTTTAAAGGATTGACTGCAGATAGGCTAGCCAACTACCAAGGCCCCATGTACGCACTTTTTGAAACAGAATTTAATGTGCGCATGGTCCGTGCCGAAGAAAATATTCGCGCCATACCGGCATCGGATGTGCATGAACTGCTACTCAAAGTAAAGCCAGGTACACCGTTGCTGAGCGTCGAACGTGTGGCATACACCTACAGAGACGAACCAATGGAACTTCGCCGTGGCTGCTACCGGACCGAAACACACCATTATCACAACACCCTGGGATGAAAAATAATTGAAATCCAACCTTCTTGTCAGATTGCAATAAGTTCCGAGAGAATTAACAAAAATTAACCGATGATCCCAACATCTTGACCGACAAAATTACCCGAGCTTGATGACACACAGGTGATTTTCTTGTTGCATTGCAATAGAATTTACAAGTGATCAGCATTCACTGGTTACCAAGCAGTTACTCAAAACATAGAAAGCAACGTATGTCTGACTCAGCGGCTAGCACAGCAAAAAAACGTCCCGAATTCCGCAACATCGACTTCCCCAGCCTAGTGAGCTACCGATGGCCCCTCGCCTCTCTGGCCTCCGGTATGCACCGGGTGAGCGGAGCCATCATGTTCTTCCTGATGCCATTCATCATCTGGATGTTTGACAACTCAATTTCTTCCGAAATTTCATTTCTGAAATTCAAAGCCGCCTTCAACGTCGGCATGTTGGGTTTACCTGGCTTCATCTGGAAACTGGTTGTACTCGGCTTGATTTGGGCAAGTCTTCACCACTTTATCGCTGGCTTGCGCCACCTCTGGATGGACACACACCACGAACACGTCTCCAAAGACTTTGGCCGTCAAACCGCTGCTGTCGTTTTGATTCTTACTCTTTCACTGACACTGGTACTGGGTGCCAAGCTGTTTGGTCTTTACTAATTTAGGAGCAACTCATGTCTGTAAATTACGGTTCACATCGCACAGTTGTTGGCGCACATTACGGCATGCGCGACTGGTTGTCGCAGCGCGTCACAGCAGTCATCATGGCACTTTTCACCGTGTTGGTGCTGGGACAGCTGATTTTGAGCAAAGGCCCTATTGGATATGAATTATGGGCCGGTATTTTTTCTCCTCAATGGATGAAGTCACTGACCTTCGTCGTAATCGCCTCGTTGCTATATCACGTGTGGGTAGGCATGCGCAACATCTTCATGGACTATGTAAAACCCTATGCTATTCGCTTTGTGATGCACGTGTTTGCCATTGTGTGGCTCACTGCATGTGCTGGCGGAGCCATTCAGGCCTTGTGGCGTTTGTAAAACGGTCTATTCAAGTCTAAAAGCTGGCCATCACAAACAAATCAGGTGGCTCGACATCCAACAACCAAGACAAAATTCATCATGACTGCAACCTCCAAACTTACCACGCGCAAATTTGATGTCGTCATCATTGGCGCAGGCGGCGCGGGTATGAGCGCGTCGCTGCAATTGGCCAACGCAGGCCTTAACGTGGCCGTTCTTTCCAAAGTTTTCCCAACACGATCACATACTGTTGCCGCTCAGGGTGGCATTGGTGCCAGCCTGGGCAACATGGCCGAAGACAACTGGCACTACCATTTTTACGACACCATCAAAGGTTCCGACTGGCTGGGTGATCAGGATGCCATTGAGTTCATGTGCCGCGAAGCCCCCAAGGTGGTGTATGAGCTGGAACACTTCGGCATGCCGTTTGACCGTAACCCGGACGGCACCATTTACCAACGTCCATTTGGAGGCCACTCCAGCAACTACGGTGAAAAACCGGTGCAACGCGCTTGTGCTGCTGCTGACCGCACGGGTCATGCCATGCTTCACACGCTGTATCAACAAAACGTCAAGGCGCGAACCAATTTCTTTGTGGAATGGATGGCGCTCGACCTGATTCGCGATGTGGATGGCGATGTGGTGGGTGTTACCGCCCTCGAAATGGAAACCGGTGAAGTTCACATCCTGCAAGCCAAAAGCGTCATGATGGCCTCCGGTGGCGCAGGACGTATTTTTGCAGCTTCCACCAATGCGTTCATCAACACAGGTGACGGTCTTGGCATGGCAGCCCGCGCGGGTATCCCCTTGCAAGACATGGAATTCTGGCAATTTCACCCCACCGGCGTGCACGGGGCCGGTGTGCTTCTGACTGAAGGTTGCCGTGGCGAAGGGGCCATTTTGCGCAACAGCAATGGCGAGCGCTTCATGGAGCGCTATGCCCCCACGATGAAGGATTTGGCACCCCGTGATTTCGTGTCGCGCTGCATGGATCAGGAAATCAAGGAAGGACGTGGATGCGGCCCCAACAAGAATTACATCAACCTGGACATGACACACTTGGGCGCAGACACCATCGCTCTGCGGCTGCCCAGTGTGCAAGAAATTGGTCACAACTTTGCCAACGTGGACATCACCAAAGAGCCTATCCCGGTGATTCCAACCAACCACTATCAGATGGGCGGGATTCCGAGCAGCATCAGTGGTCAGGTGGTTGTTCCCGATGGCACAGGTGCACAAAAAGTTGTCAATGGGCTGTACGCAGTCGGTGAGTGCTCTTGCGTAAGCGTCCACGGTGCCAACCGCCTGGGCACCAACTCCCTGCTCGACATTGTTGTGTTTGGTCGTGCGGCTGGCCTGCACATCATTGAATTCAACAATAAAAACAAAGAGCACAAACCTTTGCCCGAAAACGCAGCCGATATTTCCCTGGAACGGCTCAATCGCCTGAATTCAGCGAAAACAGGTGAATACGCGCAGACCGTGGCCAACGACATGCGTGACATCATGCAACAGCACGCCAGCGTGTTCCGCACTCAAGCCAGTATGGACGAAGGTGTCGTCAAAATTGGCAAACTAAGAGAGCGTGTTGGCAACATTACCCTCGCCGACAAATCCAATGTGTTCAACACCGCGCGCATTGAAGCGCTTGAAGTTGAAAACATGATTGAAGTTGCCCAAGCAACCATGGTCTCAGCTGCTGCGCGCCATGAATGCCGTGGTGCGCATAGTGTGCTGGACTACGACCGCCCGGCAGATGACCCAAGCTGCCCACTGGGCCGCGACGATACCAACTGGCTCAAACACACCTTGTGGGACAGCGCCACCAACAGTCTGAGCTACAAGTCGGTCAACCTCAAGCCGCAAACTGTGGCATCTATTCCACCCAAGGTTCGCACATTCTGATAATTTGCCGTAAAAACCTTGCGCGTTGTCCCCCTATGACCCAGAAAGCAAATCATGGCTAAACGTATTATTCAAATTTACCGCTACAACCCCGATACCGACAGCAAACCCTACATGCAGACCATTGAGATTGAACTTGATGGCACTGAGCGCATGTTGCTTGATGTATTAACCAAACTCAAAGCGGTTGACCCAACCATTTCGTACAGACGCTCATGCCGTGAAGGCATTTGTGGTTCCGACGCAATGAATATCAATGGAAAGAATGGTTTGGCCTGTCTGGTCAATATGCGGACATTACCGGAAACCATCGTGCTCAAGCCTCTGCCAGGCCTGCCGGTTGTTCGGGATTTGATCGTGGACATGACGCTGTTTTTCAAGCAGTACCATTCGATCAAACCTTATCTGGTGAATGACACTCGTCCTCCGGAAAAAGAACGTCTGCAAAGTCCAGAAGAGCGCGAAGAACTCAATGGCCTGTACGAATGTATTTTGTGTGCCAGCTGCTCCACCAGTTGCCCAGTGTTCTGGTGGAATCCTGACAAGTTTGTCGGCCCAGCAGGTTTGCTACAAGCGTATCGCTTTATTGCAGACAGCCGTGATGCTGCAACCAGTGAGCGCCTGGACAATTTGGAAGACCCGTACCGCCTGTTCCGTTGTACCACCATCATGAATTGCGTAGACGTTTGCCCGAAAGGCTTAAATCCCACCAAGGCTATCGGCAAGATCAAGGAACTGATGGTGCGTCGCGCCATCTGATGGCACTGATATGCAGTCACCCGGCATGGATGCAAGCGAAGCATTGATCGATGAAAGAGCGTTAAGCAAGCTCAAATGGCGCTGCCGACGGGGCTTGTTGGAGAACGATCTTTTTATCGAGCGATTCTTCAACCGGTTTGAATCCACGCTCACTGTCAAGCAGGCGCAAGGTCTAAACGCTCTAATGGATCTAAGCGATTCCGACCTGCTGGATCTGCATCTTGGGCGTAAAACCTTACCCCAGGTTGATGCAAATCTGGTAGTCGATGAAGTCTGTGAAGTTTTAAGTATGTTGAAAGCACCACCTGAAAGGTCAAAATGAAGCTAGCTGAAAATAAAGCCACCCTGTCGTTCAGTAACGGCAGTCCCAGCGTTGATTTACCTGTCTATCAAGGCACGGTTGGGCCAGATGTCATCGACATTCGCAAGCTCTACGGTCAAACAGGTATGTTCACGTATGACCCAGGCTTTTTGTCGACCGCATCGTGCCAATCGTCGATCACGTACATTGATGGCGACAAGGGTGAACTGCTGTACCGTGGTTATCCCATTGAGCAATTGGCAACGCAGTGCGACTATCTGGATACCTGCTACTTATTGCTGAATGGCGAATTGCCCAAACAACAAGAACGCCAAGATTTTCACAAGCTCGTCATCAACCACACTATGGTGAATGAGCAAATGCAGTTCTTCTTGCGTGGTTTCCGCCGTGACGCACACCCCATGGCCGTGTTAACCGGTTTAGTAGGGGCGTTGTCTGCGTTCTACCATGACAGTACGGACATCAACAACCCAGAACATCGCAAAATTGCAGCCATCCGTTTGATTGCAAAAATGCCCACACTGGTCGCCATGGCCTACAAATACGGCGTGGGTCAACCTTACATGTATCCGCAAAATGATCTCAGCTACGCGGGTAATTTCTTGCGCATGATGTTTGGTACTCCATGTGAAGAATACAAGGTTAATCCAGTTCTGGAGCGTGCCTTGGATCGCATCTTCATCTTGCATGCTGATCACGAGCAAAACGCCTCGACATCCACGGTACGCCTGTGCGGCTCTTCTGGCACCAATCCGTTTGCGGCTATTGCAGCAGGCGTAGCTTGCTTGTGGGGTCCTGCCCACGGTGGGGCCAACGAGGCCTGCTTGAACATGCTGGAAGACATTCAGCGCCAAGGCGGCATCGCCAAGGTTGGCCAGTTCATGGAACAGGTCAAAGACAAAAATTCTGGTGTCAAGCTCATGGGTTTTGGCCATCGTGTTTACAAAAACTACGACCCACGCGCCACCTTGATGCAAGAAACCTGCAACGAAGTGCTCTCTGAATTGGGTCTGGAAAATGATCCCCTGTTCAAACTGGCCAAAGAAGTTGAAAAAATAGCGCTGGAAGACGACTATTTTGTGCAGCGCAAGCTCTACCCGAATGTTGACTTTTACTCAGGCATCGTGCAGCGTGCCATTGGCATTCCAGTCAACTTATTCACGGGTGTCTTTACATTGGCACGTACCGTTGGCTGGATTGCTCAACTGAACGAAATGATCAGCGACCCGGAATACAAAATTGGCCGTCCACGCCAATTGTTCGCAGGTTCTGCGACACGCAACGTCACACCTGTCGGTGACCGCTAAGCCTACATACCTCTAAAAAACCCGCCGGCTGGCAACACCGGCGGGTTTTTTATTTGCAAAGAAACCTTTCCCGTAGCCGTTTAAAATCGTCCGCTTACCAAGGAATCACAATGGGACGCACCCTTTACGACAAACTTTGGGACGAACATGTCGTCCACACCGAAGAAGATGGCACTGCTTTGCTTTACATCGACCGCCATCTGGTACACGAAGTCACCAGCCCGCAAGCTTTCGAAGGCTTGCGCCAGGCCCATCGTCAAGTTTGGCGCATCAGTTCCATCGTGGCGACCGCTGACCACAACACCCCCACCACCGGCTGGGAACTGGGTTACGACGGCATCACCGACCCCACCAGCAAAGAACAAGTCCTCACGCTCGATGCCAACATCAAAGAATACGGCGCGGCTGCCTATTTCCCCTTCATGTCGCGCCGCCAAGGCATCGTGCATGTGATTGGACCTGAAAACGGTGCCACCCTGCCCGGCATGACCGTTGTTTGCGGCGATTCCCACACCTCCACACATGGCGCTTTTGGCGCACTGGCCCATGGCATCGGCACCAGCGAGGTGGAACACGTCATGGCCACCCAAACCCTGCTGGCCAAAAAAGCCAAAAACATGCTGGTTCGGGTTGAGGGTGTATTACCACGCGGCTGCACTGGCAAAGACATTGTGCTGGCGGTGATTGGCAAAATTGGCACCGCAGGTGGCACAGGCTACACCATTGAATTTGGTGGTGCAGCCATCCGCGCCTTAAGCATGGAAGGCCGCATGACGGTTTGCAACATGGCCATTGAAGCCGGTGCTCGAGCTGGCTTGGTGGCCGTAGATGAAAAAACCATTCAATATGTCAAAGGCCGTCCCTTGGCCCCAGGCTCCAACGCACCCAATACAACTGCCGCAGCCGTCGAATGGGATCAGGCCGTTGCCTACTGGCACACATTACATTCAGACCCAGACGCGTATTTTGATACGGTCATAGAGATTGATGCCTCTCAACTCATGCCGCAGGTAACCTGGGGCACATCACCTGAAATGGTATTGGGTATCAACGACCGAGTACCAGATCCTGACCGTGAAAAAGACATCAATAAACGCAGCGCCATTGAACGTGCACTAACCTACATGGCACTTGAGCCCGGCAAAGCTCTGAACGATTTGTATGTCGACAAAGTCTTCATTGGTTCTTGCACCAATAGCCGAATTGAAGACATGCGTGAAGCCGCTGCAGTGGTGAAAACATTGGGGCGTAAAGTGGCGCCCAACATCCGCTTGGCTCTGGTGGTGCCTGGCTCCGGTTTGGTCAAAGAACAGGCTGAACGCGAAGGTTTGCACGAAATTTTCCGGGCCGCCGGTTTTGAATGGCGCGAGCCTGGTTGCTCGATGTGTCTGGCTATGAATGCAGACCGCCTGGAACCGGGTGAACGCTGTGCATCCACCAGCAACCGCAACTTTGAAGGACGTCAGGGTGCGGGTGGGCGCACCCACCTTGTGAGCCCCGCCATGGCAGCAGCAGCAGCCATTTACGGTCACTTTGTCGATGTCAGAAAATTTGTTTAATCCGTTTTTCCCAATCACCTCATGAAATCGCTCATCACATCCTTGCTGCTTATTGGCCTGTTCACACTCACAGCTTGTAACACTGTCAAAGGTGTGGGTCAGGATCTGCAAAAAGCAGGCTCAGCCATTGAAGGTGCCGTCAAGAAAAATTAAACCCTATCATGCAAAAATTTAACTTACTAAAGGGCTTGGTGGCCCCCATGGATCGGGAAAATGTCGACACGGATGCCATCATTCCCAAGCAATTTCTCAAATCCATCCGTAAAACCGGTTTTGGTCAAAATCTATTTGATGAGTGGCGTTATCTGGATGCAGGTTACCCTGGCCAAGATCCTGCCAGCCGTAAACCCAACCCGGACTTTGTACTGAACCAGCCACGTTATCAGGGAGCGTCCATCCTGCTGGCGCGCAAGAATTTTGGCTGTGGCTCATCACGCGAACATGCCCCATGGGCACTGGATCAATTTGGTTTTAGAGCCATCATTGCACCCAGTTACGCCGACATCTTCTTCAACAACAGCTTCAAAAATGGCTTGCTGCCCATTGTGCTGCCCGAGCAACAGGTTGCTCAACTGTTTGACGAAGTAGCCGCGTTTCCGGGCTATACCTTGACCATTGACCTGGAACACCAAGTCATCATCAAACCCAATGGCGATGAACTACCCTTTGAGGTTCAGGCCTTCCGCAAATATTGTTTGATCAACGGTTTGGATGACATTGGCCTGACCTTGCGTCACGCCGAAAAAATCAAGACATTTGAAGCCCAACGTTTAGCACAAAAACCTTGGCTAACCCATACCATGCTTGCGTAAGCAACTCTACATTTAATAGCTAACAAATCATGAAAATTGCAGTTTTACCCGGTGATGGTATTGGCACCGAAATCGTGGCAGAGGCGGTTAAAGTCCTCCAGGCCCTGGACTTGAAGTTTGAGATGGAAACGGCCCTGGTCGGCGGTGCCGCCTATGAAGCCCACGGCCACCCTCTGCCCGAATCCACCTTGAAGCTTGCCAAAGAAGCCGATGCCGTGCTGTTTGGTGCCGTTGGCGACTGGAAATACGACAAGCTCGACCGCCCCCTGCGCCCGGAGCAAGCCATCTTGGGGCTGCGCAAACATCTGGGACTGTTTGCCAACTTCCGGCCAGCCATTTGTTATGAACAACTGGTGGGTGCCTCCAGCCTGAAGCCCGAGCTGATTGCGGGACTGGACATTCTGATCATCCGCGAATTGACTGGCGATATCTATTTTGGTCAACCACGCGGGCGGCGCATCGCCACCGATGGTCACTTTCCAGGCAGCGAAGAAGCCTTTGACACCATGCGCTACAGCCGCCCTGAAATCGAGCGCATTGCCCATGTGGCCTTCCAGGCTGCACGCAAGCGCAAGGCAGCTGGCTCCGAAGGCCGCGTCACCAGCGTCGACAAAAACAACGTGCTGGAAACCTCCCAGTTGTGGAAAGACGTGATGGTTGAGATTGGCCTGCAATACACGGACATTGCGCTGGATCACATGCTGGTCGACAACGCAGCCATGCAATTGGTCAAGGCCCCCAAGAAGTTTGACGTATTGGTCACCGGCAACATGTTTGGCGACATTTTGAGCGACGAAGCCTCCATGCTCACCGGCTCTATCGGCATGCTGCCCTCAGCCTCCATGAACGCCAACAACCAAGGCTTGTTTGAACCCAGCCACGGTAGCGCACCGGACATTGCTGGCAAAGGCATTGCCAACCCTTTGGCCACCATCTTGAGCGCGGCCATGATGCTGCGCTTCAGCCTGAACCAAGGTGCAGCGGCCGACCGCATTGAGGCTGCCGTCAAGTCTGTTCTGGAACAAGGGCTGCGCACTGCAGATATTTACAGCGCAGGCACGACCCGCGTCAGCACCCTTGAAATGGGTGATGCTGTGGTCAAGGCACTGAAATAACAGGCATAGTGTGGGTTCAAGTAACCCAAGATGTGGATTCAATATTCTGAAAGGGTAATGTGATG
Source organism: Rhodoferax lithotrophicus (assembly GCF_019973615.1). Lineage (GTDB taxonomy): Bacteria > Pseudomonadota > Gammaproteobacteria > Burkholderiales > Burkholderiaceae_C > Rhodoferax > Rhodoferax lithotrophicus. The sequence goes on from NZ_AP024238.1 coordinate 3,573,442, forward strand.
AAAGTTGGAAATTTGGTAGGTTTGGTCGGCTGGCGCGGCATGGTCGGTTCTGTTTTGATGGATCGCATGCAAACCGAGGGGGATTTCGCCCTGATTGAACCCGTGTTTTTTTCCACCTCCAACGCCGGGGGCGCTGCCCCGGCGTGGGCCAAAAACGAGACCACATTAAAAGATGCGTTTGACATTGACGCCCTGAAAAAATGCGACATCATCATCAGTGCCCAAGGTGGCGACTACACCACTGAGGTTTTCCCCAAATTACGCACAGCGGGCTGGACGGGCCACTGGATTGATGCGGCCTCCACCCTGCGCATGAAAGACGATGCCATCATCATCCTGGATCCGGTCAACCTGCCCGTCATCCAGTCTTCTCTAGCCAAAGGTGGCAACAACTGGATCGGCGGCAACTGTACCGTCAGCTGTATGTTGATGGGTGTGGGTGCGCTGTACAAAGCCGGTCTGGTGGAATGGATGAGCACCCAAACCTACCAGGCCGCCAGCGGCGGTGGTGCGCAACACATGCGTGAATTACTCACCCAATACGGCACACTCAACGCCGAAGTCAAAGCCTTGCTGGATGACCCCAAATCCGCCATTCTGGAAATTGACCGCAAGGTGATCGCCAAACAACGTGCCCTGACCGCCGCAGAAACGGCCAACTTTGGTGTCCCACTGGGTGGTTCGCTGATCCCATGGATCGACAAAGACCTCGGCATTGGCAAACAATCCGATGAACCCGGTTGGGGCATGTCGCGTGAAGAATGGAAAGGCATGGCCGAAACCAACAAGATTTTGGGTCAAGGCCCCCTGTTTGGCAGCACCGAAACACCCGTCGACGGCTTCTGTGTGCGCGTGGGAGCCATGCGCTGCCATAGTCAGGCACTCACATTCAAACTGAAAAAGAACGTACCCAGTGCGGACATTGAAGCGATGATCGCTGCCGACAACGCCTGGGTCAAAGTAGTGCCCAACAACCGTGAAGCCACCGTGAAAGACCTGACCCCGGTAGCCGTCACCGGCACACTGAGCATACCGGTAGGCCGCATCCGCAAACTCGCCATGGGGCCAGAATATGTGGGGGCCTTCACCATTGGGGATCAACTGTTGTGGGGCGCTGCAGAACCTTTGCGCCGCATGTTGCGGATTTTGCTGGAGGCATGATGTCCTTTGCGGCCTGCCAAGATCAGCGTCTGAAGGTTTTGCAGGCCGTTGTCACACAACCACATAGAATCCAGATCGCACTTACTAAAAACTCAAGAGCAAGTTCATATGCTTGCTCAACTTGTCATGCCAAGACATTGATGTTATGGTGCTTTTTCTTGATTTAGATGACAGACCAATGACACACATCGCAGAGGTTTGTGATGGGCGACAGAACCGGAGTAGACAAAATTGATAGTTAAGTCTCATCGTTGGCAACTCACCGCTGTGACGGTAGCTGCACTCACGGGGTTATGGGCAACCCATGCAAACGCACTGTCTTTGGGACGGGTGTTTGTTCAATCCTCGCTAGGGGAAGCACTCAAGGCCGAAATTGAGATCCTGGACATCAACGCTGACGAAGCCGCCTCACTGAGTGCACGGGTTGCACCGCCTGAGTCCTTCAAATCTGCAGGCCTGGACTACAACCCGGTTATGGCCAATTTACGTGCCAAGCTGGCACGCCGTGCCAATGGTCAGGCTTATCTGCAAATCAGCAGTGACCGGCCTGTCAACGACCCGTTTGTAGACATGATTCTGGAAGCAAACTGGAGCTCTGGTCGCATCGTGCGCGACTACACCATGCTGTTTGATCCCCCCAATCTGCGCCAGACTGCCGCAGTGCCACCGACACTGGCCCAGGTTCCCGTCGCGGCCTTGCCCGATGCCATCACACAACGCCCAGCAACCGCGTTGCCGGCTCAAACTACAAAACCTGCCGCAGCAGTGGTTCCGGCCCCTGCCCGCGCCAAAGCCAAGCCTGCTCAAACCACCACACCCCCATCACCTGCTCCAGCAGCACAACGCCAGGAGTCCAAACCGGCACAAGTGAATGTCAAGGCGGGTGATACAGCAGGTCGTATTGCGGTGGCGCATAAGCCCGAAAGTGTCTCGCTGGATCAAATGCTGGTGGCCATGCTGCGCACCAATCCGGATGCCTTTATTGGTGACAACATCAACCGCATCAAGGCTGGTGCCGTGGTCACACTGCCCACCGAAGACCAAGCCAGCGCGACTTCAGCAGAACAAGCCCAAAAAATCATCTTTGCGCAAAGTAGCGACTTCAACACTTTCCGCCGTCAACTCGCAGATCACGTACCCACCACACCCACCAATCTCTCTGCTCGTGCGGTGAGTGGCAAGATAGAAGCCAGCGTCAAAGACAGTAAACCCCAAGTCGCGACACCAGACAAACTCACACTGACCAAAGGTTCGGTCACAGCCCATTCTTCTGAGGATCAACTGGCTAATGCCAACAATGATCAAGCCATTGCCAACCGCAAAGCAGAGCTGTCCAAAAACATTCAAGAGCTGAACAAACTTGCGGCCAGCTCAAGCGGTGCCACCAAACCCGCCGCCCCAACCAGTGGCCCCATCCCAAATCTGGATGTTCACAGCCCGATGCCCACATCGGCGCCACTGGCGCAGGCTTCTGCACCCACGGCAGCCGCATCCTTAGCCATCACACCACCAGCTCTTGCGGCCAGCGCCCCAGCAGCAGTCGCATCAGCTGCGGCAACAAGTCAAGCCTCCGCCCCCAAGAAACCTGTGTCCAAACCAGTGCTTGCGCCGCCTGCACCGGTCACAGAACCAAGTTTTGTCGATACCCTGCTCGAAAACCCCTTGCTGCCATTGGGTGCAGGCGGTTTGATTGCCTTGCTGGCTGGTTTTGCTTTTTACAAAGTTCGTCAACGTAAAAAAACCGCAGCGCTGGACAGCTCGTTCCTTGAAAGTCGTTTGAATCCCGAGTCTTTCTTTGGTGCCAGCGGTGGCCAAAACGTGGACACCAATGACAACCCCGTGACAGGTTCATCCATGATTTATTCGCCCAGCCAGCTGGATGCGGTGGACGACGTGGACCCTGTCGCCGAAGCGGATGTGTATCTGGCCTATGGCCGCGACCTGCAAGCCGAAGAAATCCTCAAGGATGCCCTGCGCAGCAACCCCAATCGGTTGGCCATCCACCAAAAACTGCTTGAGATATATGCCAAGCGAGGCGACACCAAAACCTTTGAGGCTATTGCGACTCTGGCATTCAATCTGACCAATGGCACTGGCCAGGATTGGGAGCAAGTGTGCGAAAAAGGCTTGGCGATCGACCCTGACAATGTGCTTTATTTGCCTGGAGGGCAACCCCAGGCAGTCCCCAGCGCCAGCACAAGCCCAATGGCACTGGAAACCGCAAACGCCATCACGGACCACAGCGCAGACGACTTGTCACCAGAGCAATTAGCGCCAGCGACGGACCTTGATCTCGACCTGGATCTGGATTTCTCCCTGGATGAGCCAGCACCAGGAGGCAGCACCAACTTGCTCCCGCCAGTTGAGCCAGCTGGGACGATGCCAAGCCCACAAGCCAGCGAACCCGACTTCAGCACCGAACCACTGCCTTCGCTGTCGATGGAACCTCTCCCGTTCGACATGCCAGAATCTGCACCACAACCGGCACCCGTGCCTAGTGCAAGCAACGAGCTTTTGGCCATGGATGGTCTGGACTTTTCCCTTCCCGATACACCGGAATCATCGGCATCGGATGGATTCAACAAAACCCAAACCTTAGACAACACTTCAGCAGCCACTCCACCTGCGCAGCCTGATTCAGGCATGCTCGAATTTGATCTGAGCTCACTCTCGCTGCACTTGGACGATGAGCCCATCACCGAATCCGGTGCCATGCCCAACGCCATCGAAAACCCGCTTGAAACCAAATTGGCCTTGGCTGAGGAATTCAAAGCCATTGGGGATGACGACGGTGCACGCGCCCTGATTGAAGAAGTGATTGCCGAAGCTGCAGGCGAGATCAAGACCAAAGCGCAGCGCGCGCTCAAGCAACTCTGACACCACGGATGGTGCAAGACCGGCAGGACCGCGTGCGACTGGCGCTGGGCATCAGCTACCAAGGGGGCCATTACCAAGGCTGGCAAAGCCAGTCGTCCGGGCAAACGGTGCAAGACCAGCTTGAAAAAGCCCTGAGCCAATTTGCCGACCACCGTGTCTCCACCCTGTGCGCCGGCCGCACCGATGCCGGGGTGCATGGTCTGATGCAGGTGGTGCACTTCGACACCCCGGTGAACCGCCCCGAGGCCTCCTGGGTGCGCGGGCCCAACGCCCTGCTGCCGCGTGACATTGCGGTGCAATGGGCCCGGCATGTTCCGGCAGAATTTCACTGCCGCGCCAGCGCCCTGTCACGCCGTTACGCCTACAGCCTGCTCGAATCCCCGGTGCGCCCCAGCGTGGAACATGGCCGGGTCGGCTGGGTACATCGTCCGTTGAACCTCGAATTGATGCAACAAGCCGCCGCCCGGCTGCTGGGTGAACACGATTTCACCTCGTTTCGCGCCAGCGCCTGCCAGGCCTTGTCACCGGTCAAACACCTGATGCGCATCGACATCTGCCGCCGCGGGGCCTACTGGCGCTTTGAATTTGAAGCCAATGCGTTTTTGCACCACATGATCCGCAACCTGATGGGTTGCCTGCTGCTCGTTGGCGACCAACGCCGCCCACCCGAGTGGATCAGCGAGGTGCTGGCGGCGCGTGACCGTGATGCCGCGGCCCCCACGTTTTCGCCCGACGGGCTGTACTTTTTAGGCCCCTGCTATGCCCCGCATTGGGGCCTGCCAGAGCGCACCCCACTTTTTGACCTGCTGCCATGACCAACAACCCCGCCCCAAGCACGCTGCTGCGCACCCGCATCAAAATCTGCGGCCTGACCCGCGAATCCGATGTCGATGCGGCCGTCTCAGCCGGGGTCGATGCGATTGGTTTTGTGTTGTACGCCAAAAGCCCGCGCCATGTGTCGGCCCAACGCGCCGCCGAATTGGCCCGCAGACTGCCGCCCTTTGTCACCCCGGTGCTGCTCTTTGTCAATGAAGCCACTTCAAAAATAATAGCTGCTTGCGCAAGTGTATCGGGGTCTATCGCCCAATTTCATGGTGATGAAACCCCTGCAGATTGCTGGGCCGCCAGCGCACAGGGCCAGCGCCCCTACCTGCGTGCGGCCCGGATTCCCATGGGTGAAGCCGGGCGCGGCTTTGATCTCTTAAAATTCGCCCAAGATTACTCACAGGCTCAGGCCATTTTGCTGGACGCGCACATTGACGGGTTCGGCGGTGGCGGGCAAACATTCAATTGGTCACTGCTTCCTCCAAACGTCAACGCTCACCTCGTCTTGAGTGGTGGGCTGAACGCTGCCAACGTGATCGATGGCATCACACAGGTGCGTCCACGCTGTAAATCGCTCAGCGTCGACATCAGCTCCGGTGTTGAGGTGCCCGGCCAAAAAGGCATCAAAGACCCCACAAGAATTCGTGAGTTTGTCGCTGCCGTTCGTCTGGCAGACCAACTCTTCAATGACAAATCAGCCTCTAGCCCTTGATACACAAACGCAAGCAGCTATTCAATTGATACCATCATGTTTGACTACCAACAACCCGATCCACGCGGTCACTTCGGCATCTACGGAGGCAGTTTTGCCTCTGAGACCCTGACCCACGCCATCAACGAGCTCAAAGCCGCCTACGCCAAGTACCAGTTCGACCCCGAGTTCATCGCTGAATTCGAATCCGAACTGGCCCACTTTGTCGGCCGCCCCTCCCCCGTCTACCATGCGGCGCGCATGAGCCGCGAGATGGGTGGGGCACAAATCTTCCTCAAGCGCGAAGACCTGAACCACACCGGCGCGCACAAGATCAACAACACCATCGGTCAGGCCATGCTGGCCAAGCGCATGGGCAAACCGCGCGTGATTGCCGAAACCGGAGCTGGTCAGCACGGCGTCGCCACCGCCACCATCTGTGCCCGCTACGGGCTCGAATGTGTGGTCTATATGGGCAGCGAAGATGTCAAGCGCCAAAGCCCCAACGTCTACCGCATGAAACTGCTCGGGGCCACCGTGGTGCCCGTCACCAGCGGCAGCCGCACCCTGAAAGATGCGCTGAACGAAGCCATGCGCGACTGGGTTGCCAACGTCGACAACACCTTCTACATCATCGGCACCGTGGCTGGCCCACACCCCTACCCGATGATGGTGCGCGATTTCCAGAGCGTCATCGGCAAGGAATGCCTGGTGCAAATGCCCGAGATGCTCCACGCCGCTGGCTGCAACACCGAGCAACCCGATGTGGTGGTGGCCTGTGTCGGCGGTGGGTCGAATGCCATGGGCATCTTCTACCCTTACATCCAGCATGAAGCCACCCAACTGATTGGCGTCGAAGCGGCTGGCGAGGGCATCGACAGCGGCAAGCACTCGGCCTCCATCCAGCGCGGCAGCCCCGGCGTGTTACACGGCAACCGCACCTATGTGCTGCAAGACGAGAACGGCCAGGTGACTGAAACCCACAGCATCAGCGCCGGACTGGACTACCCCGGTGTTGGCCCCGAGCACGCCTTTTTGAACGACATTGGCCGCGCCCAATACGTCGGCATCACCGACAAGGAAGCGCTGGAAGCCTTTCACTACCTGTGCCGCACCGAGGGCATCATCCCGGCGCTGGAATCCAGCCACGCCGTCGCCTATGCCATGAAACTGGCCAAAACCATGCGGCCCGACCAGTCCATTCTGGTCAACCTGTCCGGCCGCGGTGACAAAGACATCGGCACGGTGGCCGATTTGTCCAAGGCCGACTTCTTCTGCCGCCCCAGTTGCCAGGGCCAATCGGTCAAAGGTGATGGTCAAAATGTGTCTGTAGCCCTTGTGAAACAAGCGCAAACAGCTGCTATTTCAGGAGCATCCAAATGAGCCGCATGGCCGCCACCTTCACCCAGCTTAAAGCCCAAGGCCGCAAGGCGCTGATTCCGTTTGTCACTGCGGGCTTCCCGTTTGCCGACATCACGCCCGAACTGATGCATGCTTTGGTGGCCGGGGGCGCTGATGTGATTGAACTCGGCGTGCCGTTTTCCGACCCCAGCGCGGACGGTCCGGTGATCCAGAATGCCGGCGACAAGGCCCTGGCGTTTGGCATCGGCATGACCCAGGTGCTGGACATGGTGCGGGTATTCCGTGAGCAAAACCAGACCACCCCTGTGGTACTGATGGGCTACGCCAACCCGGTGGAGCGCTACAACCAGGTTCATGCAGCTCCTAAAACAGAAGCTACTCATGCAATAAACACAAGGGCTACAAGCCCATTTGTGCGTGATGCAGCAGCAGCGGGGGTGGATGGTGTGCTGGTGGTGGACTACCCACCGGAAGAGTGTGAAGACTTCGCCGCCGAGCTCAAAAGCCATGGCCTGGATTTGATTTTCTTGTTAGCACCCACTTCCACCGACGAGCGCATGCAGCAAGTGGCCCGCATCGCCAGCGGCTACGTGTACTACGTGTCGCTCAAGGGGGTCACTGGCTCAGGCGCACTCGACACCGGGGCGGTAGAGGCTATGCTGCCTCGCATCCGCGCCCATGTGCAGTGCCCGGTCGGTGTCGGTTTTGGCATTCGGGATGCCGCCACCGCCAAGGCCATTGGCCGGGTTGCCGATGCGGTGGTGATCGGCAGCAAGATCATTCAATTGATTGACAACCAGCCGCGCGACCAGGTGGCGGCCACGGCACAAACCTTCCTGCGCGAGATTCGCACCGCATTGGATTCATAATCCGCCGTTGAAACTTTTCGGGGCAGTGCGCTGCAACTGCGGCCTTCTGTCCCGCCCCCTTAGGAGAAAAGCATGAGTTGGCTTGAAAAACTGCTTCCCCCCAAAATCCAGCAAACCGACCCCAAAGACCGGCGCGCCATCCCTGAAGGCCTGTGGATCAAATGCCCCAGCTGCGACACCGTGTTGTACAAAGCCGATCTGGAGCAAAACCAGAACGTTTGCCCCAGTTGCAACCACCACCACCGCATTGGTGCACGCGCCCGGCTCAACGTCTTTCTGGACAACGAAGGCCGTTATGAAATCGGCCAGGAAGTGCTGCCGGTGGATGCGCTCAAATTCAAAGACAGCCGCAAATACCCCGAGCGCCTGAAAGAAGCCATGGAAAACACCGGCGAGACCGATGCGCTGGTGGTCATGGGTGGTACGGTCATGAGTATCGGGCTGGTGGCGGCCTGCTTTGAATTTGAATTCATGGGCGGCAGCATGGGTTCGGTGGTCGGTGAGCGCTTTGCCCGCGGTGTGCAAACCGCCATTGATCAAAAAGTGCCGTTTGTCTGCTTTACCGCCACCGGTGGTGCACGTATGCAGGAAGGCTTGCTGAGTTTGATGCAAATGGCCAAAACCAATGCCTCGCTGACCCATCTGGCCAAGAAAGGCCTGCCCTTTATCAGCGTGCTGACCGACCCCACCATGGGCGGTGTGAGCGCCGGGTTTGCCTTTCTGGGCGACGTGGTGATTGCCGAACCCAAGGCCTTGATTGGTTTTGCCGGCCCACGGGTGATTGAGTCCACCGTGCGCGTCACCCTGCCCGAAGGTTTTCAGCGGGCCGAATTCCTGCAAACCAAAGGCGCCGTCGACCTGATCTGTGACCGCCGCGAACTGCGCAAAACCATTGCCAACACCCTGGCCATGCTGACACGCCAGCCCGCTGACGCGGTGAGTTAAAGACTTTTTTGCCTCTTATTCCGTTTCTAAATCATTCGTGTCTAGGCGCGAAGCCGCAGGCAGTGCAGACGCACGACAAGGCGAAGCAACAACGACACGGATGATTTTGAAATGGAATTAAGCTACAAACACCCGCGCCCGGCGCGGTGTCAGTACCAGTGTGTCGCCTTCCTTGAACTCAAGCTCACGGTAATGCTGGGCCGGAATCTGGGCTTCAATGATGTCGCCACTGCCTGCGGCTGAGGCATCCAGAGGCAAGAGTTCCAGGCGGGCAATGGGCCCAATCACCATGGCGCGGGTCAGCTTGGCCACAATGCCGCGCTGCTCAAAGTTTCCTGGCACATAACGCTGCACATCCAGATCATGCGGGCGCACATAGGCAAAAGCCTTGCTGTCCTGCACCTCGCTGTGCTCCGGTGTGGCCAAACGCAGACCTTGCTGGTCTTCACCAATGAGCATTTCACCTTCATGGGCGCGACCATGAAACAGGTTCACATCGCCCAAAAAGCCATAAACAAACGGGCTGGCAGGGTGATCCCACACCTCTTGGGGTGAACCAATCTGCTCCACCTTGCCAGTGTTCATCAGCACCACACGGTCGGCCACTTCCAACGCTTCTTCCTGGTCATGGGTGACAAAAATGCTGGTGACATGTAAATCGTCATGTAAACGGCGCAGCCAGCGGCGCAACTCTTTGCGCACCTTGGCATCCAGCGCACCAAAAGGCTCGTCCAGCAGCAACACCTGCGGCTCCACCGCCAGTGCCCGCGCCAGGGCAATACGCTGACGCTGACCACCTGAAAGCTGTGAGGGGTAACGGTCCGCCAGCCAATCCAGTTGCACCAGACCCAGCAGGTCATGCACCTTTTGCTTGATCACAGTTTCAGACGGGCGTGTGGCCTTGGGCTTCATACGCAGACCAAACGCCACGTTGTCAAACACACTCATGTGGCGAAACAGCGCGTAATGCTGGAACACAAAACCCACGTTGCGTTCACGCACATGTTTGTCTGTGGTGTCTTGCCCATTGAACAAAATATGCCCCTGGTCAGCCGTTTCCAGCCCGGCAATGATGCGCAACAGTGTGGTTTTGCCGCAGCCCGAAGGCCCCAGCAAGGCCACCAGTTCGCCAGACTCGATGTCCAGGCTGACATCGCGCAGGGCGTGAAAGTTGCCAAAGTCTTTGCTGATGTGACGGATTTCTATGCTCATTTTTTTACTCGGTAAATTTTTTGAATGTTTCAGTTGGGGCAATGGAGTGGCTTTCCCCCACTCACTCCCCCCGCCCTCTCCCGCCCCGCCGGGCGGAAGAGGGAGCTAACAGCCGTATTTGGTCTTGTGTTTTGAGGGAGTGAGTTCAAGGTGGGAAGACAACGCAGCGCTGTGGGGTGTACGACTGCCATAGGAAATGGGTGCGCTTGAGCGTTGGCGAGCGTTTTTCCAGCGCGAACGCCCGTGTGTCCCACACCATTCCGTTGGCCGTGGCGTAGTACGTCTTCAGTTTTGAGACGCAGCCAAATACGGCTGTTGACTCCCCTTTCCGCCCCGGCGGGAGTGGAAAGGGGCGGGGGGGGATAGGGAGGGACGACAAACGCCAAAAAACCATCATCAAAGGCAAACATCACACCCCCCAGCCTCAAACCGTTGGCCGTTCAGGTGACAGTTCGGCAGCGGCTTTCTGATCCCGCTCAAACTGCCACTCGACCACCGATTTGATCAATAAAGTGAGCAAGGCCAGCAGGGCCAGCAAGGACGCAACGGCAAAAGCGGCCACAGATTGGTATTCGTTGTACAAAATCTCCACATGTAATGGCAAGGTGTTGGTCTGCCCACGAATGTGCCCCGACACCACCGACACCGCACCAAACTCCCCCATGGCGCGGGCATTACACAAAATCACGCCATACACCAAGCCCCACTTGATGTTGGGCAGCGTCACATGCCAGAAGGTTTGCCAGCCGGTGGCCCCCAGCACAATAGCCGCCTGCTCTTCGTCGGTGCCTTGCGCCTGCATCAGCGGAATCAGCTCTCTGGCAATGAACGGAAAGGTCACAAACACCGTGGCCAAAATGATGCCGGGCACGGCAAACACAATTTTGATGTTGTGTTCAGCCAGCCACGGGCCAATCCAGCCCTGCGCGCCAAACATCAGCACATAAATCAGGCCCGCCACCACTGGTGAGACTGAGAACGGCAGGTCAATCAGCGTGGTCAAAAAGGCTTTGCCCTTGAACTCGTATTTGGCCACGGCCCAAGCCGCCGCCACGCCAAACACCAGGTTCAGTGGCACGGCCACGGCGGCGGTGACCAGGGTCAGGCGAATCGCGCTCCAGGCATCGGGCTCACGCAGAGCCTCCAGCGCAGCGGGCAGACCTTTGCGCAGGGCTTCGGTGAACACCGCTGCCAGCGGTAACAGCAGAAAAAGGAAGACAAACCCCAGGGCCAGCCCAATCAGTGACCAGCGCACCCAGGTTGGCTCCGTGGTGCCCGCATAGGCGCTGCGAACGGTAGGCGTGCTCATGATTTGCCCCCTGAGCGGCTGCGCTGCCAGCTTTGCAGTGCGTTGATGATCAACAGCAGCGCAAACGAGAACCCAAGCATCACCGTGGCTACCGCCGTCGCACCGGCGTAGTCGTATTGCTCCAGCTTGCCGATGATGATGAGGGGGGTGATTTCAGAAATCATGGGCATGTTGCCGGCGATAAAAATGACCGAACCGTATTCCCCCACTGCACGAGCAAAAGCCATGGCAAAACCCGTCAGCAACGCGGGTGCAATGCTGGGAAAAATCACGTACCTGAAAGTCTGAAAACGGCTGGCACCCAGGCAGGTGGCGGCTTCTTCCAGCTCTTTCTCGGCATCTTCCAGCACCGGTTGGACGGTGCGCACCACAAAGGGCAGACCAATAAAAATCAGCGCAATCACGATGCCCTTGGGGTTAAAAGCCAGTTGAATACCCAGGGGCTCCAGGTACTGACCAATCCAGCCATTCCCCGCCAGCAACGCGGTGAGTGAAATACCGGCTACCGCTGTAGGTAAGGCAAAAGGCAAATCCACCAGCGCGTCGATGATTTTTTTGCCTGGAAATTCATAACGCACCAGCACCCAGGCCAGCAGCAGCCCGGCAAACACGTTGACCATCGCGGCCAAAAAAGAAGAACCAAACGTCAACTTGTAAGAAGCCACCACACGCGGACTGGCCACCGCCGCCCAGAACTCGGGCCAGGTCAAGGTGAAGGTTTTGAACAACAGGGCTGAAAGTGGGATGAGCACAATCAAGCTCAGGTAAAACAGCGTGTAACCCAGGGTGAGGCCAAAGCCCGGCAGCACCCGACGGGTTGGCCGCTTTGTGGGCGAGCCCAACGCCAGTGGTGCGGTAGATAAAACAGCAGAAGTCATTGAATGGATTTCACTAAGAGGTCAGGCCAGGTGCCACTGCGGCATGGGGGCGTGTTGCTGATGCGCTTATTTCACGGTGTAAAGCTTGTCAAACTGGCCACCATCGTTGAAGTGCACCTTTTGTGCCTCCGTCAGCGAACCAAAATACTCACTCACCGCAAACAACTTCAGGGGTTTGAAGGTGCTGGCGTACTTGGCCAGGATCTTCTGGTTTTGTGGGCGAATGCCATGTTTGGCAGCAATTTCCTGCGCTTCATCCGAGTACAGGTAGTTCAGATAGGCTTTGGCCAGTTCTCCGGTGCCTTTTTTGGCCACAGTACGCTCCACCACGGCCACCGGGTTCTCGGCAATGATGCTCACCGAGGGGTGCACCGCATCCACCTTGCCCGCACCAAATTCACGATCCACCGACACCACTTCAGACTCAAAGGTGATCAGCACGTCGCCAATGTTGCGCTGCAAGAAAATGGTGGTGGCATCACGCCCGCCTTTGGCCAGCACCGGCACATTCTTGAACAGTTTGCCTACAAACTCGGCGGCCTGTGCATCGCTGCCACCCGTCTGGCGCACATAGCCCCAGGCCGCCAGGTAGGCCATACGACCATTGCCACCGGTTTTGGGGTTGACCACAATCACTTTTACATCGGGGCGAATCAGGTCGTTCCAGTCCTTGATGCCTTTGGGGTTGCCGTTGCGGGTCAGGAACAGCATGGTCGAGGTGGTGGGTGCCGCGTTGTTGGGGAAGCGTTTGGCCCAGTCCGCGGCGACCACGCCACTTTTGGCCAGAAATTCCACATCAGTGGTGGTGTTCATGGTCACCACATCCGCATCCAGGCCGTCATTCACCGCACGGGCCTGGGCACTGGAGCCACCGTGTGACTGGTCCACCTTGACATCTTTGCCAGTGGTTTTTTTGTAGTTGGCAACAAAAGCCAGGTTGACATCCTTGTAGAACTCGCGTGACACGTCATAAGAGGCATTCAGCAGTGTTTGAGCTGCTACAAATTGTGTAGCTGTCAGTGCAATACCAGCAAGCGCCAGAGTCACTTTTTGTTTAAATTTCATGAAAATTCCTTAGGTGTCAGAAAAAGGGGTGAAGGGATATGCCGAAATCGGGGATTCAAGTGGCCTCAGGCCACCAGCAAGGCACCGGCCTGCGCACTGCCCACATCGGTGATCAGTGACTGCAGCAGCGCCAGACCCAGCGGCCAAGGGCCAAACCCGGCCTCCAGATTGATGTGGCCCGCGTCTTGCAGCCGCACAAATTCGCTGCCCCAGGCGCGTGCATAAGCTCCTGCGGTGCGTACCGGGCAAAAAGGATCGGTGTTGCTGGCGACGATGATGCTTCGATACGGCAGCCGCTGATAAGGCACCGGAGCAAAGTCGGCCAGCACACCACGCCGTTCGGGGTCAGCCGGGGCCACCAGCAATGCGGCGGCAATGTGTGCCGTAGCCTCTGGGGGTAAATGTGCCGTGGCAATACAACCCAGGCTGTGGGCAGCAATCACCACCGGTTTGGGTTGCGCCAGAATGGTTTGCGTGATGGAGGCTACCCAGGCTTGGCGCGCCGGGCTCACCCAGTCGTCTTGCGTGACCCGCACCGCACCCGGCAGTTGCTCCGCCCACAGGCTTTGCCAATGGCCGGGCGGTGAATCGCGCCAACCAGGAATGATGACGATGGAGACCATGATGAGAGGTATTTTTTTGCGGTGATTCTTTGAAGGAATGCCCATTGTGTGATGGGTTTTTTAAAACTCAAACTATTTATTTCTAATTTGCTTAGCTTGATATTTGTATATTGAATTGCCTAAAAAGAATGTTTTTGGGACATCCCTATACGGCAAGCGAATCGCTCGGCCATGCTGTGCCCAAGACATCCACCGTCTCATCCAGGCAGCTCCAACCCAAAGTGGGGCCTATCTGCTCGACATGGCTGCCAGCAATCCACACCTCAAGGCCGTGCGCTTAAGCCGAAATTTTGGCAAAGAAGCCGCATTAACCGCCGATCAGCCCTTTTGAAATTCCTGAGGATACGGGTGACTTTCGTTTGATGAGCCGGCGTGCGGTCAACGCCCTGAACAAGCTGCCCGAACGTAATCGCTACATGAAAGGCCTGTTTGCCTGGGTGGGTTTCCCAACCCAGTTGGCAGCGCCCTCCTCTCAGGCCTCTGCCGTGTTCCTGGCCATGCCCCGAAAAGACTGGGACATGGTGTCCCAGACATTCAACACCCCCTTGCCACGACTTTTTGAAAGCCGTGAACACGTGCTGACGGTAATCCGCCACTGAGACACATCACCTGTCACGCGCCTCAAACTGCAGGCAGCTGGACTCCAGCCACCTGATAAGGGAATCAAAACCGCTTCAAACGGCATCCAGTGCTTGTGTCAGATCGGCCAGCAAGTCGTCAATGTGCTCGATACCCACCGACAAACGCACCGCGTCTTCAGGGATACCGGCCTTGGCCAGCTCTTCAGGCGACAACTGGCGATGGGTGGTCGAAGCCGGATGCGTGGCCAGGGATTTGGCATCGCCAATGTTGACCAGCCGCGTGAACAGCTTGAGCGCATCCAGAAACGCCGCCCCGGCCTTGCGGCCTTCACCCGGTGCCGACTTCACCCCAAAGGTGAACAAGCCCGAAGCCTTGCCGCCCAGGTATTTCTGCGCCAGCGCGTAGTCCGGGTGGCTGGGCAAGCCAGCGTAGCTGACCCACGACACCTTGGGGTGGTTTTGCAGGAACTGGGCCGCCTTGAGGGTGTTGTCGTTGATGCGGTCCATGCGTAACGCCAGGGTCTCGATACCTTGCAGAATCAGGAAAGCGTTGAACGGCGACAACGTGGCCCCGGTGTTGCGCAGCGGCACCACACGGGCACGGCCAATGTAGGCCGCAGGCCCAAGCGCTTCGGTGTAGACCACGCCGTGGTAGCTTTGGTCTGGCTCATTCAGGCGTTTGAACTTGGCCTTGTGCTCGGCCCAAGGGAATTTGCCGGAGTCGATGATGGCCCCACCCAGGCTGTTGCCGTGGCCGCCGAGATATTTGGTGAGAGACTGCACCACGATGTCAGCGCCGTGCTCAATCGGGCGCAACAGGTAAGGTGTGGCCACGGTGTTGTCCACAATCAGCGGCACGCCATGGCGGTGGGCCACTTCGGCAATCGCGGCAATGTCGGTCACCCGGCCTTGTGGGTTGCTGATGGATTCGATGAACACCGCCTTGGTTTTGTCGTCAATCAGAGCCGACAGCGCGGCCAGATCACTGGTGTCGACAAAACGCACCTGAATACCCGAGAGCGGGAAGGTGTGGGCAAACAGGTTGTAGGTGCCGCCATACAGCGCGCTGCTGGCCACAATGTTGTCACCCACCTCGGCAATGGTCTGAATGGCATAGGTCACCGCAGCCGAACCGGATGCCAGTGCCAGCGCGGCAATGCCGCCTTCCAGCGCCGCGATGCGTTGTTCCAGCACGTCATTGGTGGGGTTCATGATGCGGGTGTAGATGTTGCCTGGCACCTTCAGGTCAAACAAATCCGCGCCGTGCTGGGCGCTGTCAAAGGCATAGGCCACGGTCTGGTAGATCGGCACCGCCACCGATTTGGTGGTGGGGTCCGGGCTGTAGCCCGCGTGAACCGATTTGGTTTCAAATTTCCAGGATGCTGACATCAAAACTCCTTGTTGAACGGTGTTTAAAAAGAACGAACCGATATATAAATTAAAAATTGATAGCAGTCTACGCTTGATGGATAAGCCCTAGGCATCCAAAACATTACTAACTTATCAACACTTGTTGTGTCCCCAAAATTCTGCAATACCGTCTTGCCAGGTATCCGTCCAATTCTGGATTGAACAACTTTAACCGGACAACACTTCTGCTCCAACAACTTATAAGTACATTGCAAACAATAAAAATGTCTATCAAAACCTCGTGGCGTGTACGCTCATACACACGAAGCCTCCCAGAGGCCAGGCACTTTGACCGCCTCCTCTTCGCCGGGCCACGGTGGCATGGTGATGCCGATGGCCGCAACCTGCTCGTGCAGGCTGGCGCGAAATTGGAAATGTGTGCCCAACGGAATGGTGAGGCAAACCCCTGGTTCAAGGGCAACAACTTCCTCGCGCTCCTTCTGCTTGCGCCACATCTCGCCTTTGCCAGAAACCACGAACCAGATTTCTTCCACCGTGCGGTGTGTGACGGCTTGGGCCACTTGACCCGCAGCCAGTTCAAAATGGGCCATGCCGCCACCGGTCAGGCCAAGAAGAATACGCACGTCCGAGCCATCGGGCGCAATGACGCTGGGTTCTACCGGTAAATGCATGGATTGGAATGGATGGTTCATGTTGGTCGTTCCCTCGTTTCATCAAAATTGGCCAAAGCCTCACACCGCCTCATCGGTATCCACTGAGGCCTTCTTGTCAAACACAACCCGCGCCGTGACAGACACCAACACAGCGCTGGGGGCAAACCGGCGAAGCGCAGCCTGAATGGTCGACGCCTGCCCACGCGGGAAATTTCCAAGCACAAAGGGTCTTCTCGCCCCCGATAGGCTGATGCCAGCCTTGACCAGCTTGTACCAACTGGCTGAACCAAAGGCCTCCATGGGCAGAAAAATCACCACACTGCGCCAGAGATACGAGGTTTCGTCCGACTCGATGATGCGCAACTTTTCTGCCAGAACAATGTCCTCAATGTCGCCCCACGGGTACAACCGGGGTTCAGCCCCCAGATTGGGCGAAAGCGTGATGCCCTGGGCATCTGCAACCAGGATGTGCAGCCCATCGTCAGCCATCATCTGCCGGGCTTGGCCGGGCAAGCGCACCAGAACAGCCAGCCCCGCAAGCACAAAAACACCACAAAAAACCCTGAAAAATGGCCGGGACTCTCCCACGTGGTCGGCCATCAAACCGTAGAAACCAACGCCAAAAGCCACACAAACCAGCCCCATCAACAACCCCAGCGCCAGAGTCCCCCACTTCTCGCGGTAGATGATGAGCGCGTTGGGCGTGGTCTTGTAGCGAACTTGCATAAGGCACCTATGGGCGGATCAAAAAACCAGCCATCCGGGGCACTCGCCCGGATGGCAGGGAACAACGGCAGCACACATCGTACCCGTCATTCATCCTGAAAATACCCCTCCGGCATAGCGTGAATTGTGCAGGCGGGGTTGGCCTGATGCAACGCACATCCAGGCAACTGGAGCTTGCGTAGCCATGATCAAACTCGGGATTTTGCCCGTCATCGTCACCCCTACAATGCAAGAAAAAATCGTTTTTACAGCAACCATCCCTTTACTTGCTACGTCGAAACGAACATGATGGCGAACCCCCAATGAACTTCAACTTCATTCACCGTCAGTCACTCAAAACAAGACTCACCCTCTTCACACTTGTCATTTTCCTGATTGGCATCTGGATGCTGGCGTTGTACACCACACGGATACTGCGCGACGATATGCAGCGTTTGCTGGGTGAACAACAATTTGCGACGGTGTCGCTGGTCGCAGACAAAATCAATGAAGAATTAAACGACCGCATCAAAGCCCTGAAACTGGTGGCGGCTGACATTGACCAAACCACATGGGGCGACCCGGGTGCTTTGCATGTCACGCTGGGGCAAAGGCCTTACCTTCAAGACCTGTTTAATGCTGGTGTCATTGTCGTCAACATGGAGGGCACGGCGATTGCAGAAATTCCTTCCTCCGCAAACCGGGTGGGAGTCAATTACCTTGAAGTCGACTCCATTCAAGCTGCGCTCAAAGAGGGCCAATCAAGCATCAGCAAACCGGTCATTGGTAAAACCCTCAAAACCCCGGTATTCAATATCGCGGAGCCGATCCGGGATGCACAGGGCCAGGTGATTGGAGCCATGTTTGGTGTGATTAACCTGAGCAAGCCCAATTTTCTGGACAAAATCGTCAAGACTCGCTACGGCAAGTCGGGGGGCTATTTGCTGACATCGCCGCAACACAAGCTGTTCATCACCGGCACCGACAAAACCCGCATCATGCAGCCGACACCAGCACTTGGTGTCAACCCCCTGTTTGACCGTTGTATGCAGGGTTTTGAGGGTTATGGTGTGGGGGTCAGTTCCCGCGGGATAGAAGAACTCGCCGCCGTCAAAGGCATCGCCGCATCTGGCTGGTTTTTGGCCATCATTCTGCCCACGGTCGAAGCCTTTGCACCGGTTCACGACCTGCAGCAACACATGCTGTTGGCCACCTTGGTGCTGACGCTGCTGGCAGGTAGCCTTATCTGGTGGATGACATCCTGGATGCTCAAACGCCAGTTCGAGCCCATGCTGCAAGCCGCACGAACGCTGGACGTGCTGTCCAGCAGCGGCCAGCCCGCTGTGCCGCTGCCGATTCACCGAAGTGATGAAATCGGTGAACTCATTGTCAGTTTCAACAAACTGCTGCTGTCCATCAACCATCGTGAAAATTTTCTCAAGCAAATTTTCGACACCTCCAGTGTGGCCATTTTCCTGGTAGATACACAAGGGCGCATCTCGCTCGCCAACCAACGCATGGCAGAGATGTTCAAATGCTCGGTGGATGACCTGCAGGGGCAGGAATACGTGACACTTCTGAACCCCTCCGTGCGTGACAGTGGTCGGCAAAACATGCTTGACTTGCTGAGCAGCAAAGTTCCGCTGGTGGCGGTGGACCGGACTTATTGGCGCCGCGATCAATCTGAATTCTGGGGCCATCTGACGGGCAAACGCTTTATTGACATCGATGGCAACGAGCGCGGCCTGATTGGTGTGATTGTGGACATCAACGAGCGTAAACAAGCCGAAGAAAAACTCTATTTGGCCGCCATTGTTTTCACCCATGCCCGTGAAGGCATCCTGATCACCAACGCGGATGGCAGCATTCTTGATGTCAACCAAGCCTTCACACGCATCACCGGTTACGAGCGCGCCGACGTGCTGGGCCAAAACCCGCGCATCCTGAATTCCGGTCGGCAGGGCAAAGATTTTTACCTCAGCATGTGGCAGCAGTTGCTGGAGAATGGTCACTTCTACGGCGAGGTCTGGAACCGGCGTCAAAACGGTGAGGTGTACGCCGAGATGCTGACCATCAGCGCCGTGCGTGATGCCCAAGGTCAGACACGTCAATATGTCGCCCTGTTCTCCGACATCACCTCGCTGAAAGAGCATCAAAACCAGCTTGAACACATCGCCCATTACGATGCGTTGACCAATCTGCCCAACCGCGTGCTGCTGGGCGACCGCTTGCACCAGGCCATGACCCATGCCCAACGACGCGGACAACTGCTGGCCGTGGTTTACCTTGATCTGGACGGATTCAAAACCATCAACGACCGCCACGGACATGAAACCGGTGACCAGTTGTTGATTGCCCTGTCCAGCCGCATGAATCTGGCCCTGCGCGAGGGCGACACCCTGGCCCGTCTGGGAGGAGATGAGTTTGTCGCCGTCTTGATCGACATGCCGGACATTGCCGCCAGCGTTCCGGTGCTCACCCGGCTGCTGACGGCCACAGCCCAGCCAATGTATGTGGGCGACCAAATGCTTCAGGTATCAGCCAGCCTGGGGGTCACCTTCTATCCGCAGGCAGAAGAAGTGGATGCAGACCTGCTGCTGCGCCAAGCCGATCAGGCCATGTACCAGGCCAAGCTGGCCGGCAAAAACCGCTACCAGATTTTTGATGCCGAGCAGGACCGCAACGTCCGAGGCCACCACGAGAGCCTGGAGCGTATCCGTGATGCCCTGACGGCCAACGAATTTGTGCTGCATTACCAACCCAAGGTGAATATGCGCACCGGAGAGATCATGGGTGTAGAGGCCTTGATTCGCTGGCAACACCCGGAAAAAGGCCTCTTGCCACCCGCCGTGTTTCTGCCTGTGATCGAAGATCACCAGCTGGCGATCCCTGTTGGTGAATGGGTGATCAACACGGCGCTGACGCAAATGGAAGTATGGCAAACGACCGGACTGGACATCCACGTCAGTGTCAATATCAGTGCCCGCCATTTGCAGCGGGAAGACTTTGTTGAGCGTCTCAGCGACATACTGGCGCAGCATCCCAACGTTGCGCCATCACGTTTTGGCATGGAGGTACTCGAAACCAGTGCGCTGGAAGATCTGGCGCATGCCTCCCGGGTCATTGAAGCCTGCCAGAAAATCGGGGTCATGTTTGCGCTGGACGATTTTGGTACCGGCTATTCCTCCCTGACCTATCTGAAACGACTGCCCGTCAAGCTGCTCAAGATCGACCAGAGCTTTGTGCGTGACATGCTCGACGACCCGGACGACCTGGCCATTCTGGTGGGCGTGACCGGCTTGGCCAATGCGTTTCGCCGACAAGTCATCGCAGAAGGTGTCGAGACCGTTGCCCACGGCTCCATGCTGCTCAAACTGGGCTGCGAGCTGGCCCAGGGTTACGGCATTGCCCGCCCCATGCCCGCAGAAAGTTTGCCGTCATGGGTTACCCGTTGGCGCCCCGAACCGGACTGGGAGCACCAGCATTCGGTTCACCATGAGGACCTGCCCGTGCTCTTTGCCAGCGCTGAACACCGTTCCTGGGTTCTGGCCATGGAAGGTTTCCTTCGGGGTGAACGTGAAGCCCCTCCGCCATTGGACAAACACCAGTGCCGCTTTTGCCGCTGGATGAATACAGAGGGGCGTACCCGACATGGTGCACAACCCGACTTTCAGGTGATCACACACTTGCATCAACAAGTCCATGTGCTGGCGAATGAACTGCTCCAGCTACAAGCCGAAGGTGACACAGCACAGGCGCTGGCAAGGCTGGGTGAGCTCCACACGCTACGCGACCACTTGCTGGCCAAACTGACACAGCTGCCGCCCAACCCACTCGCTGCTTGACTTGGCGTTGGGCACGCCGTGTTACCGTTCACTCAATTGATATCAAAATGAGAGCTACTAACGCTTAATAGACGGCCACTAGAGGCGTATTCTTTATCAAAAATAGCGCCTACTCTTGTGATGAAAGCCCGCACTCTGCTCAAGCGTAACGCCCAGCCATCACATCCAGATGAATCGGCTTGATCTTGCTGCCCATACCCGCACAACCAAAGGCTTCAAAGCGCAGTTTGCAGATGCCTGCTGCCGCCTTGCGGGCCGCAATCAGTGATTTGCGCGGGTCGAACTCGCTGGGGTTTTGGGCGAAGCTTTGGCGCATGGCACCGGTCATGGCCAGGCGGATGTCGGTGTCGATGTTGACCTTGCGCACACCGTTCTGGATGCCGCGCTGGATTTCTTCCACGGGTACACCGTAGGTTTCTTTCAGGTCGCCGCCGTACTGGCGGATGATGGCCAGCCACTCTTGCGGCACGGAGCTGGAGCCGTGCATCACCAGGTGGGTGTTGGGAATTTGCGCGTGGATTTGCGCAATGCGGTCAATCGCCAGAATGTCGCCGGTGGGCTTGCGGGTGAACTTGTACGCGCCGTGGCTGGTGCCAATGGCAATGGCGAGCGCGTCCACACCGGTTTTTTCGACAAAGTCTTTGGCCTGCACCGGGTCGGTCAACATCTGGTCGTGGCTGAGCTTGCCCTCAGCCCCTACACCGTCTTCTTCACCGGCTTCACCGGTTTCCAGACTGCCCAGGCAGCCCAGCTCACCTTCCACCGACACACCCACAGCGTGGGCCATCTCGCAAACGCGGCGGGTGGTGTCCACGTTGTACTCGTAGCTGGCGGGGGTTTTGGCATCAGCCAGGAGCGAGCCGTCCATCATCACACTGGTGAAGCCGGAGCGGATCGACTGCTGGCACACCGCAGGCGTGGCCCCGTGGTCTTGATGCAGCACCACCGGGATGTCAGGAAACGACTCCACCGCAGCCAGCACCATGTGGCGCAGGTAGGCTTCGCCGGCGTATTTGCGTGCGCCAGCGCTGGCTTGCAAAATCACCGGGCTGTCGGTGGCGGCAGCCGCTTCCATGATGGCCTGGATTTGCTCCAGGTTGTTGACGTTGAAGGCGGGCACGCCGTAGCTGAATTCAGCAGCGTGGTCAAGCATTTGACGAAGTGATACGAAGGCCATGGTTGTCTCCTCAGGTTTTAAAAGAAAAAGTTATCCCCAGGCCTTACGTTACAAGCGTAAGGCGCTATTAAATAAAGAGTAAATTAACAGGATTTGCAGGAACCCAAGCCTTGGGGCGACACCATCGGCAGACGGAATATTCGCCAAGGGCTGACTGCGATCACCCAAGGGGCTCCAACTGGGGGAGCCCCGGTTTCAGATCAGCCGGCTGCGCGTTTTTGCAGAATCTCAAACGCTGGCAAAGTCTTGCCTTCCAGCACTTCCAGGAAAGCACCACCACCGGTGGAGATGTAGCCAATGTCTTTCTCGATGCCGTATTTGGCGATGGCCGCCAGGGTGTCGCCGCCACCGGCAATGCTGAAGGCGCTGGACTCGGCAATCGCCTGGGCAATCACCTTGGTGCCGTTCTCAAATGCAGCAAATTCGAACACGCCGACCGGGCCGTTCCACACAATCGTGCCGGCGGCTTTAAGTTGTTCGGCCAGTTTGGCAGCGGTTTGGGGGCCAATGTCCAGAATCAGGTCGTCGTCCGCCACATCGGTGGCGGCTTTGACGGTGGCTGGTGCATCGGCGGCAAAGGTCTTGGCGCAGACCACGTCGGTCGGGATCGGCACATCAGCGCCACGGGCTTTCATCGCAGCGATCACGGCGGTGGCTTCGCCCAGCAAGTCGGGTTCGGCCAGGCTCTTGCCAATCTTCAGACCGGCGGCCAGCATGAAGGTGTTGGCAATGCCGCCGCCGACGATCAGGCCGTCCACATTTTTCGCCAGGGCTTGCAAAATGGTGAGCTTGGTCGATACCTTGCTGCCCGCCACAATCGCCACCAGTGGGCGTTTGGGGTTGGCCAGGGCTTTGTTGATGGCGTCAATTTCTGCCGCCAGCAAGGGGCCAGCGCACGCGATGGGGGCGTATTGGGCGATGCCGTAGGTGGTGCCTTCGGCGCGGTGGGCGGTACCAAAGGCATCGTGTACGAAGATGTCGCACAGGGCAGCGAGTTTTCTGGCGAGTTCTTCCTTGTTTTTTTTCTCACCCACATTGACGCGGCAGTTTTCCAGCATGACCAGTTGGCCGGGCTGGACTTCAACGCCGTCGACCCAGTTGGCGATCACGGGGACTTCACGGCCGAGCAGTTCACCCAGGCGTTGGGCCACTGGGGCGAGGGAATCTTCTGGTTTGAATTCGCCTTCGGTGGGGCGGCCCAGGTGGCTGGTGACCATGACGGCGGCTCCGGCGGCCAGCGCCATCTGGATGCAGGGCACGCTGGCGCGGATGCGGGTGTCTTCGGTGATGTGGCCTTCTTTGTCTTGGGGCACGTTCAGGTCGGCACGGATAAACACCCGTTTTCCGGCGGCAGCGCCACTGGCAATCACATCGGCAAAACGCAAAACTTTCATGAAATGGCTCCTTATCTCTCAAACATTCGTCGCGGGGTGCGACATTTACAACACATCCATCAGGCCTGAAACAACGCCGCCACGCGGGCCATTTCCAGGCATTTGTTGGAGTAACCCCATTCATTGTCGTACCAGCTCACCACCTTGACGAAGGTGCCGTCCAGCGCCAAACCGGCCTCAGAATCAAACACGGAGGTACAGGGCTCACCACGGAAGTCGGTGGACACCACTTTGTGGTCGGTATAACCCAGCACACCTTTCATGGCCCCTTGGCTTTGGGCTTTCATTTCGGCGCAAATCTCGGCATAAGTGGCGGCGTTGTTCAACTCCACCGTCAAATCCACCACGCTCACGTCGCTGGTCGGCACCCGGAAGGCCATGCCGGTGAGCTTTTTGTTCAGCTCGGGAATCACCACCCCCACCGCCTTGGCCGCGCCGGTGCTGGAGGGAATGATGTTTTCCAGAATGCCACGGCCACCGCGCCAGTCTTTGTTGCTTGGGCCGTCCACGGTTTTCTGGGTGGCGGTGGCAGCGTGTACGGTGGTCATCAGCCCACGCTTGATGCCCCATTTGTCGTTGAGCACCTTGGCCACCGGGGCCAGGCAGTTGGTGGTGCAAGAGGCATTGCTCAGAATGGCCTGCCCGGCATACGCGGCATGGTTCACGCCATAGACAAACATCGGGGTGTCGTCTTTGCTGGGAGCCGACAACACCACCTTGCGGGCTCCGGCATCCAGGTGTTTTTGGGCGGTGACCTTGTCCAGGAACAGGCCGGTGGATTCGATCACCACATCAGCCCCGACCTCGGCCCATTTCAGGTTGGCCGGGTCGCGCTCCTGGGTCAGGCGAATAGGCTTGCCGTTGACCACCAGCGTGCCGCCGTCTACCAACACTTCACCCTTGAAGCGGCCGTGTACGCTGTCATAGCTCAGCATGTAGGCCAGGTACTCGGGCTCCAGCAAGTCGTTGATACCGACAATTTCCACATCGTCAAAGTTTTGCACCGCGGCGCGAAACACCATGCGGCCAATGCGGCCAAATCCGTTGATCCCTATTTTGATCGTCATCTCAAGCTCCTGTAAAAATAGATAAGAAATTGGCCTCTAACGCTTATCGGGAAAGCGCTAGCAGCTATCCATTTAATAATTCCGAGAAATCCTTGATCACCCGGTCTGGTGCACAGGCTTCAATGGGCTGCCCCATGTTGTAGCCATACGGCAGCAGCCACACCGACACACCGGCGTTGCGTGCCGTGGCCGCGTCAATACTGGAGTCCCCCACAAACAGCACCCGATGGGGGCTCACGCCAAACTGCGCCAGGCACTGCACCACACCCGCAGGGTTGGGCTTTTTGGTGGGCAAGCTGTCGCCACTGACCACGGCATCAAACAGGGGCTTGAGCTGGTGCACATCCAGCACCACCTGGGTGTAGCGGCCCTCCTTGTTGGTCACCACCGCCAGTTTGACCCCCTGGGCGCGCAAGGCCTGCAAAGTCTCACGCACCTGCGGGTAAAGCTGGCTGCGGGTACCGCAGCGGCGCTCATAAAAACCGTCGTACACCAGCATGATCCTGGCCAGCAACTCGCTGCCGCGCACTGCCTCGGCGGTGCTGGCTGTGACCTTTGCCAGGGCCTGCACCATCAGTTCACGCGTACCGTGGCCAATCCAGTCATTCACCTGGGTTTGAGTGACCCAGGGCAAATCAAACCGGGACAAGGTGTCGTTGACCGCATCCATGATTTCAGGAGCGGTTTCCACCAGCGTGCCATCCAGATCAAAAAGAACCAGATCGAAAGCGCGTTCATACATCGTGACAGTCTTTCAGTTGCTGGAGGGCACCACGGTGTCGGGCAAGGGCTCGGCACGGCGGTGTGCCGCGCGGTGGGCCAATACTTCCACAGCAGCCACCACACGCTCGGCGGTGATGCCAAAGTGCGCATACAACTTGGGGGCAGGGGCTGATTCGCCAAAGGTGGGCATACCAATCACGACACCGGTGCGGCCGACGTATTTACGCCAGAAGTCCGGGTGGGCGGCCTCAATGGCCACGGTGGGCATGCTCAGGGGCAACACCATTTCCTGGTAAGCCTCGCTCTGGCGGTCAAACACATTGGTACAAGGCATGGACACCACGCGGGTGGCAATGCCGTCTGCAGCCAGCGCTGCCTGGGCCTTCATGGCAATTTCAAGCTCGGAGCCGGTGGACAAGATGGCGGCTTGAGCGCCTTCCATGTCCGACAGGATGTAGCCGCCCTTGCGGATTTTGTCGGCCTGGCTGATATCAGCCAGGCGTGGCAGGTTCTGGCGAGACAGGCACAGCGCGCTGGGGCCGTCGCGGCGCTCCACTGCACAGGCCCAGGCCACAGCGGTTTCCAGGCCATCGGCCGGACGCCAGACATCCAGGCCGGGGATGATGCGCAGGCTGGGGATGTGCTCGACGCTTTGGTGCGTCGGGCCGTCTTCACCCAGGCCAATACTGTCATGGGTGAACACATGGATGACGCGGATTTTCATCAACGCGGCCATACGGATGGCGTTGCGGCTGTAGTCACTGAAGGTCAGGAAAGTGCCGCCATAGGGGATGTAGCCGCCGTGCAAGGCGATGCCGTTCATGATGGCGGCCATGCCAAATTCACGCACGCCGTAGCTCAGGTGGTTGCCCCAGGTGTCACGGCCTGCGCGCACGCAGCCTTTGAAGTTGGTCAGGTTGGAGCCAGTCAGGTCAGCGCTGCCACCAAAAAATTCGGGCACCAGCGGTGCCATCACATCCAGCGCGTTCTGGCTGGACTTGCGGGTAGCAAAAGATGTAGCGTTAGACGCAATACCAGCAAGCACTTCAGGCAATTTTTCTGTATAAACCGGCAACAAATCGCCAGACATACGACGCACAAATTCGGCAGCTTGAAGCGGGTATTGGGCTTGGTAGGCAGCAAATTGGCGGTTCCAGGCAGACTCGGCCGCAACACCACGCGCCACGGCGTTCCAGGCAGCGGCAATGTCCGCTGGAATTTCAAACGGGGCCGAAGTCCAACCCAGTGCATCACGGGTGGCTTGCACCTCAGCCGCGCCCAAGGCTGCGCCATGCACGTCGTGGGTACCAGCCTTGTTGGGGGAGCCCATACCAATGACGGTTTTGCAGCAGATCAGGGTGGGTTTGCCGTCCAGGTTGTGGGCTTGTGCCTTGGCAGCTTTCACGGCCGCGTCAATGGCTGCTGGGTTGTGGCCATCTACGCCTGCGATCACGTTCCAGCCATAAGCCTCAAAGCGTTGGGGGGTGTCGTCGGTGAACCAGCCTTCAACATGGCCGTCGATGCTGATGCCGTTGTCGTCATAAAACGCCACCAGCTTGGACAAACGCAGCGTGCCGGCCAGGGCGCAGGCTTCGTGG
The DNA here is from genome assembly GCF_019973615.1 of Rhodoferax lithotrophicus. Lineage (GTDB taxonomy): Bacteria > Pseudomonadota > Gammaproteobacteria > Burkholderiales > Burkholderiaceae_C > Rhodoferax > Rhodoferax lithotrophicus. Next base: position 3,600,373 of record NZ_AP024238.1, read on the forward strand.
CTGATGCCTTCCATCATGCAACCGTCACCCAAAAAGACATAGGTGAAGTGGCCAACGATGGGCAAATCAGGTTTGTTGAACTCTTGCCCCAGCAACTTTTCAGCCAGTGCCATGCCGACGGCGTTGGTGATGCCCTGGCCAAGTGGGCCGGTGGTGGTTTCCACACCAGGGGTGATGCCAAACTCCGGGTGGCCTGCGGTTTTGCTGTGCAACTGGCGGAAGTTTTTGAGTTCTTCCATCGGCAAGTTGTAGCCGGTGAGGTGCAAAAGTGCATAAATCAGCATGGAGCCATGGCCGTTGGAGAGCACAAAACGGTCGCGGTTGGCCCAATGCGGGTTGGTGGGGTTGTGGCTCAGGTGGCGGTTCCACAGCACTTCAGCAATGTCGGCCATACCCATGGGTGCGCCAGGGTGGCCGGATTTGGCTTTCTCAACCGCGTCAACGGCAAGCAAACGGATGGCATTGGCCATCTGTTTGGCAAATTCAGGGGTGGGGTTGTTCATGAGGATTCTCAAAATAAATAGATACACATAGCGTGGACTTCAGCCCAAACGCATTTTCCCTGCGAAAAAGCCTTTGGGAAGGCGCTCTCTTGGTTGACCAGAACGTCGCGGAACCGGCTTGGCCGGGCTGCAAGGCGCTGCCCCCAGCGGGGGCTGGGGTACCAGCCGACTCAGAGGGCGTTCAAGTCTTTCAGGGGGCTTTTTTCTTGCGCTCCATCATGCGCCACACAAAGGGCGTGAAGATGAGTTGCATCGCCAGCTCCATTTTGCCGCCTGGCACCACGATGGTATTGGCACGGCTCATAAAACTGTCGTCAATCATGCTGCGCAGGTACTGAAAATCGATGCCCTTGGGGTTGGCAAAGCGGATCACCACCATACTTTCATCGGCGCTGGGAATGTCACGCGCAATAAACGGGTTGCTGGTGTCCACCATCGGCACACGCTGGAAGTTCACGTGGGTGTGCATGAACTGTGGGCAGATGTAGTTCACATAGTCGGGCATACGGCGCAGGATGGTGTCGGTGACCGCCTCGGTGCTGTAGCCGCGCTGCTTTTTGTCGCGATAGAGTTTTTGAATCCATTCCAGATTGATGACCGGCACCACACCAATCAGCAAGTCGGGGTGCTGGGCGATGTTGATCTCAGGCGTGACCACCGCGCCGTGCAGGCCTTCGTAGAACAACAGGTCGGTGTTGACGGGCACGTCTTCCCAGGGGGTGAAGGTGCCGGGGTCTTGTTGGTAGGGAGCGGCTTCTTCGCTGTCATGCAGGTATTTGCGGCGCTTGCCGACACCGGTTTCGGCGTAGTCACGGAACAAGGCTTCAAGTTCAGGAAACAGGTTGTTCTCGGGACCAAAGTGGCTGAAGTTCTTGTTGCCTGCGGCTTCGGCTTCGGCCGCCTTGAGCTTCATTTCTTTGCGGTCATAGCGGTGAAAGCTGTCGCCTTCAATCACCGCAGCGGTGATTTTTTCGCGGCGGAAAATGGCCTCAAAAGTGCGGGTCACCGAGGTGGTACCGGCACCGCTGGAGCCGGTGATGGCGATGATGGGGTGGCGAATGGACATGGCGTTGTCTCCTGATGATAAAAATTGATAACAAATTTGGCTCTAGCGCTTTATAAATAAGCGCAAGCAGCTATTATTTTTATAGTTATGCAAAAAGCCCGTTTTCAGTCCCTGAACAAGCTGCGCTCATGAAACAGCGGGTTGTCCAGCACCACATCCGCCGGTTCGCGGTGGTAACGCTCAATACGTTCAACTTCGTTTTTGGAGCCAAACACAAAGCCAATACGCTGGTGCAGGCTGGTGGGTTGCACACTCATCATGGGCACTTCGCCGGTGGAGGCGCGGCCACCGGCCTGCTCCATGATCATGCCGACCGGGTTGGCTTCGTACAACAGGCGCAGGCGGCCGGGTTTGGAGGGGTCTTTGGTGTCACGTGGGTACATGAAGACACCACCGCGCATCAGGATGCGGTGGGCCTCGGCCACCATGGAGGCAATCCAGCGCATGTTGAAGTCTTTGGCACGCGGGCCGGTTTTACCCGCCAGGCATTCGTCCACATAACGCTTGACCGGGGCTTCCCAGAAGCGGGCGTTGGAGGCGTTGATGGCAAATTCATGCGTATCCTCAGGAATGTGCATTTTGGGGTGGGTCAGCATGAACTCACCCAGATTCGGGTCGAGCGTGAAGCCATTCACGCCGCCTCCCACGGTCAGCACCATCATGGTGGTGGGGCCGTACAAGGCGTAGCCAGCGGCCACCTGTTTGCTGCCAGGTTGGAAAAAGTCGGCATCGACCACGTCGCGGCCGGTATCGATCACGTCTTGCGGGGCCCGCAAGATGCTGAAGATGCTGCCCACCGACACGTTCACGTCAATGTTGCTGGAGCCGTCCAGCGGGTCAAACACAATCAGGTAGTTGCCGCGCGGGTATTGCGCGGGGATTTGGTAGGGCAAGTCCATCTCTTCGGAGGCCATGCCAGCCAGGTTGCCAGCCCATTCGGTGCGCTGCATGAACACGTCGTTGGACAACACGTCGAGCTTCTTCTGGGTTTCACCCTGCACATTCACCGAACCACCAGAATCAGCCGCGTGGTTGCCCATGACCCCTGCCAGTTCACCGTAGGCCACCGCTTTGGCAATGCCTTTGCAGGCCAGGGCCACGTCCAGAATCAGGGCATTGAAGTCACCACTGGCGTTGGGAAAACGGCGGCGCTCTTCAATCAGAAACTGCGTGAGTGTGGAACGGTTGGAACGAAGGGTCATGGACATGCTTGTCTCCTGGTTTTATGAATAATGAATCGGGTCAGGTCGGGTGTGCCGCGCGGCGCAGCGCCTGCATCACGGTGTGATAGCCACCGTCGGCATCCGGGGCACCAAACACGGCGCTACCGGCCACACAGGTGTCGGCACCGGCGGCCACAATTTCGCGGATGTTGTCGGTTTTGACGCCGCCATCCACTTCGAGCCAGATCGGCTGACCACCAGCGGCCACGTGGGCATCAATCTTGGCGCGCACGGTGCGTAACTTGGCCAGCGTGGAGGGGATGAATTTCTGGCCACCAAAACCGGGGTTGACGCTCATCAGCAAAATCATGTCCAGCTTGTCCATGACGTGATCCAGCACCGACACCGGGGTGGCGGGGTTGAGCACCAGCCCAGCTTTGCAACCCAGCTCACGAATCATCGACAGACTGCGATCCACGTGTTTGGAGGCTTCGGGGTGAAAGGTGATGATGTTGGCACCGGCCTTGGCGAACAGCGGAATGATGGAATCCACTGGTTCGACCATCAAATGCACATCAATCGGAATCTGCACATGCGGGCGAATCGCTTCGCACACCAGTGGGCCGATGGTCAGGTTGGGCACGTAGTGGTTGTCCATCACATCAAAGTGCACCAGGTCACAACCTGCAGCCTCAATGGCACGCACTTCTTCACCCAGACGGGCAAAGTCCGCCGACAAAATGCTCGGGGCCAAACGCAAAACATTCGATGAATTCATGGAAAAAGCTTTCTGTAAAGTTGAAATTCTTGAGGGTAATGCAGTTCGGCCACTTCTAGCGCCGCAGCGTGCCGTGCCATTGGCGCAATTGCTGCAAATTCACCTGGCTCAGGTCAGGCACCACCTTGAGTGCGCCAGTAAAGTCATGGTGGGCGGTAAAACTGTTGGGCGTGACGATGGTGGCCAGCTTGGCGGCCATGGCGGAGCGCAGGCCGTTGCTGGAGTCTTCAAATGCCAGGCATTGGGTCGCTGGCAATTGCAAGGCTTCAAGCATCTGCAAATACACCTGCGGGTGCGGTTTTTTGATCGGTGCGGTGGACGCGTCACCAATGGCGGTGAAATTCATGCGCCAATCGCTGCCAATGGCGTGGCGCAACAAGGCAGCAATATTCACCGGCGAGGTGGTGGTGGCAATGGCCAGTTGTAACCCGGCGCTCAAGGCTTCGTCCATGAGTTTCAACACCCCTGGGCGCAAGCTCACCGCGCCGCTGTTCACCGCGTTTTCATAAGCGGCCGTTTTGAGCTCGTGAATACGACTGATGCGGTCATTCAAGGCTTGTGCGTCCAGCGCCTTGATGTCGGGATTAACTTGTTTCCAGTAGTGCAGGATGCGCTCTTTGCCACCCGAGATGTTCAACAACTCGGTGTACAGCGCCACATCCCACTGCCAGTCCATGTTCATTTCTTTGAACGCATGGTTGAAGGCGGCCATGTGGACACTTTCGGTATCCGCCAGCGTGCCATCCACATCAAAAATCAGCGCTTGAAGTGCAGCAGGTGCCATGGGATTACGTCCTTGAAAGTGGGTGGAAACGCCGGTATTTCGACATGGATTTACTTTAATCGTCCAAACCCATAAACTCTAATCACGTTTTATTAAAAAATCATCAGCATCACCTGATGCAATTCAAAACAAAGCCCCTTGAGGAGACCACAATGCGCCCCTACACCTTCAAGCAGATTCAAACCTTTCTGGAAGTGGCCCGCCAGGGATCGGTGTCGAAAGCGGCCGAGCGGCTGTTTGTGACCCAGCCCGCGGTGTCGATGCAACTGCGCCAGCTGGAGGATGCTTTTGGCCTGGCGTTGGTGGAGCCGATGGGGCGCAACATCAAACTCACTGCGGCGGGCGAGGTTTTCCTGACCCACGCCACCAGCGCCATGGGCCAGTTTCGCGACCTGGAAGCCCTGATGGCCGAGCATGTGGGGCTGAAAAAAGGCCGTATTGACCTGGCCGTGGTCAGTACCGCCAAGTATTTTGTGCCGATGCTGCTGGTGCGCTTCAACAAGCTGTATCCCGACATTGAGGTGTATCTGAACATTGATAACCGTGAAAACGTGCTGGGCTTGCTGAGCCGTTTTGAGACCGACCTGGTGGTGATGGGCCGCGCACCCAGCCACCTGGACTGTGTGGCAACCCCTTTTGCCACCAACCCACTGGCCATGGTGGCGGCACCAGACCACCCCTTGTCCCGGCGTAAAAACCTGGCTTTTTCAGAACTGGGCCACTACCGCTTTGTGGTGCGGGAAGAGGGCTCTGGCACCCGTGCGGCCATGCAACGCCTGTTTGACGAGCACCAGACCCCGTTGCAAGTGGTGATGTCCATGCCCAGCAACGAAACCATCAAACAAGCCGTGATGGCCGGCATGGGCCTGAGCTTTTTGTCCCTGCGCACCGTGCGCCACGAACTGGCCAGCGGCCACCTGGCGCTGCTGGACGTGCAGGGCCTGCCGCAAATCAACCACTGGTATGTGACCCACCTGAGCAGCAAAAAGCTCTCACCCGCAGCCAACGCATTCAAGGAGTTTCTGATTCAGCAAGGGGGGGCGTTGATGGATACCTGGAGTTGAGCTGCGGCAATTTCGGTTGAATTTTGGCGTTGCCAGGTAACGTACGCCTTGAAAACATGACACATCACGGCTTTTTAACGGCCCCTCCTGCGGGTGTTTGCACGCGCCATACGGTTTTGTCAGTTCGCCACGTGGCTCTGCAGACCTTGCAACAGTGCTGCAAAAGTCACCTTGCAGCGCGGTGTGTTGCGCAAGTCTTCATGCATGGTGAGCCAGGTCTCCAAGCCCATGGCAAAGTCTGTGGGCAACAGGTGCACCAGCTGCGGATCACGCGCCGCGATGGCCACCTGGCACACGCCAATTCCGCCGCCAGCACGGATCATGGCGAGCTGCGCCATGTCGCTATCGGTCCGCACGCTGAATGCCTCACGCTGCCAGCTCGGAAAGGCTTTTCGGGCGGTACGTACGAACGGAGTTTCTTCGTCAAAACCAATCAGCGCGTGCTGCGCCAGATCGGCCAGCGACATGGGTGTGCCACGCCTGAGCAGGTAACCCTGATGGGCGCATAGACCCAGTTGCACCGTTCCGACCCGGCGGGCAATCAGCAGTTCCTGCTGGGGTTGGGTCATACGGATGGCGATATCGGCTTCGCGTTTGAGCAAGTCCTGTACACGGTTGGTCAGCACCAGTTCCAGCTTGAGCCCAGGGTGTTCACTTTGCAGCTTGGCCAGGATGGGCGGCAACACCTCCATGCCGATCACTTCACTGGCCGTGATGCGCACCGTGCCCTGGATGCCCGGCCCCTGACTTTCTGCCGCGCGCTTCAGCGCTGCAGCGGAACTGCTCATGGTCTGTGCGAAACCTTGTAAACCCAGTGCCGCCTCGGTAGGCAGCAAACCGTGTTGTGAGCGGGTAAAAAGTGTCAGCCCAAGTGCTTTTTCCAGCGCCGCGATATGTCGCCCGACCGTTGGCTGGGTCATCCCCATGGCACGGGCAGCCCCCGATAAAGAGCCTTCGTGCAACACGCTCAAGTAAGACCGGTAGAGCTCCCAGCCGATGTTGTTGTCCATGCATAAATGTATAGAGGCTATGGCATGTTAGTCAATTGCCTATCAACCAGACCTCTTTGAAACTACACCCATCACACACTTTTTGAGGAGTATCGAGATGGAAATGGAACGCCAAACGGCCTTGGTATTAGGGGCAACTGGTGGTATTGGCGGCGAGGTAGCGCGCCAGCTGCGGGATGCGGGTTGGCAGGTTCGTGCACTGCGGCGAGGGGGATCATTGCCAATGGAGCGCAAAGACGGCATGGACTGGGTCCGTGGTGATGCCATGAATCGCGAGGACGTGCTGGCAGCTGCCCGTGGCTGCTCTGTCATTGTGCACGCAGTGAATCCGCCGGGTTACCGGCGCTGGGCCGAACTGGTGCTGCCCATGGTTGACAACACCATCGCCGCTGCCCGGGCACAGCGGGCGACCATCGTGTTGCCCGGAACGGTTTACAACTATGGCCCCGATGCCTTCCCGCTTGTACGTGAAGATGCTCCACAGAATCCGCTCACCCGCAAAGGTATGGTTCGAGTCGAGTTGGAGCAGCGTCTGCGTGTAGCCAGCGGTGATGGTTGCCGGGTGATTGTGGTGCGGGCCGGTGATTTTTGGGGTCCCAGACCGGGCAACAGCTGGTTTTCCCAAGGGCTGGTCAAACCCGGCCAGGCCGTGAAGGTGGTGAATCTGCCCGGCAGCCGTGGTGTTGGCCATCTATGGTCTTACCTGCCAGACGTGGCTTGCACCATGGTTGAGTTACTGCAGCGGCGGGAATCGCTGGAGCCGTTTGCGGTGTTTCACATGGCGGGTCATTGGGATGCCGATGGCACACAATTGGCACAAGCCATCAGCCGGGTGGTGATACGTTATGGGGGTGCCCAGCCTGCGCTGCGCGCCTTCCCTTGGTGGCTGACGGCCTTGGCAGCACCTTTTATGGTGACCTTGCGCGAACTGCGCGAGATGCGTTATCTGTGGCAGGTGCCTTTGGCCATGGACAATGGGAAACTCCTGGCGGTACTGGGGCATGAGCCACATACGCCACTGGATCAGGCGATGACTGCCACCTTGGAAGGAATGGGTTGCCTGAGCACAGCCCCACCTGCGCTGGCAAGTCCGGCGGATTGACCCTCTATCATGGCCATGGCGAACGGCGACATGAGGGCTTCACATGGGTATCGTCATACCAATGTCCAGGGCCCATACACTTCAGAGGTCTATCCAACGAGTCGATGAAACATCACAAATGGCTTACGCTAGTTCACTCACTCAAATTTCACTGGGCGACAAAGTTCGCTTTACCCAAGAACGGCTTTCCGTATTGACACCTCTGGACAGAAAGCGGCTGGAGGGCAGGATTGGTGTTGTCCAGGGTTTCTGGAATTTCTCAAGAAAGCTGACAGTCTATTTCCCAGAGGACGGCGGCAGACGGGAGTTGCGCATCCCGAGTGTTGATCCGCGGCAGCTTGAGCAAGTTGCAGAAGGTCTGATCGTGTCGAAAAAGGAACCCGACATCACGAAGCCGACAAGTAGCGACGAACGACTCTCTCAGGACGACACGGACAACCTGTTTGGTTAGTGAACCTCCCTACCTGGCGGGGGTGCTGGCGCAGCATGGCAGGGTTTGAGTGCAGAAGACACTGCCAATGTGCGCCAAGAGCCGCCAACCAGTGGTATGGTCAAGCCATGAAAACACACATCGATCATCTGGTTATCGTCGCGAAAACGCTTGAACAGGGAGTGCAGTGGTGCGAAGCCACGTTGGGCATCACCCCTGGCCCGGGCGGTGAGCATGCGCAATATGGCACCCACAACCGCCTGTTCAAAATTGCCACACCCGCCTACCCGTTGGCGTATTTTGAAATCATTGCCATCAACCCGGGGGCCAAAAAAACCGGCAGCGCCACCGCCCAGCGGTGGTTTGACATGGACAACTCCGCATTACAGGCTGCCGTGGCGATTGAGCCACGACTGGTGCATTTCGTCGCCAACACCACGGAAATTCAGGCGGCACGGATTGCCCTCAAAACCCTGGGCATTGAGCGCGGCCCGGCCATGGCAGCCAGCCGCCATTCACGCCGTGGCCTGCTGCAATGGCAGATCACGGTACGCGAAGACGGGCAACGCCTGTTTGATGGTGCGCTGCCCAGCCTGATTCAATGGGGAAAGCCCGATGATGCCGAGCCGCTGCGCCTACACCCCAGAAACAGTTTGCCGCGCTCGGGGGTCTCGTTACAAAGTATCGCCATTTCGCACCCCAGCGCCCCCAAACTGCAAGCGGCGTATGAGGCGATAGGGCTCACCGGTATTGCCATCAACACGGGCCCGGCCAACCTCACCGCCACGCTGCAAACGCCCAAGGGCTTGGTAACGCTACAAAGCCACGGGGTTTAACGCCTGCTGCTCCTGGGCCAGCCACTCCAGCACGGGCACCGTGCCGGGCAGTACCGGTGTCACCGTCACGGGCAGACGCTGCCAGGCAAACGACTGGGCTTCACGCATCTGCAACTCGCCCGACCAGGCCAGCACCTTGCAAAAATGCAGGCGCACCAGGGCGTGGGGGTAGTCCACCATTTCCTGCCGCCAGGGCTCGATCTGATGCAGGTGCAGGCCAAGTTCTTCAAACAGCTCGCGGCTCAGGGCTTGTTGCACCGATTCGCCCGCTTCAAATTTGCCTCCAGGAAATTCCCAGTAACCGGCATACACCTTGCCTGCCGGGCGTGAGGTCAGCAAAAAATCGCCCTCCGGGCGGATCAGCACCCCAACGGCCACGTCCACCACCTTGCGCTCAGTGCCGCCCTCGCGCGGCAGTTCAGCATCTGCAATCAGGTGTGGTTTGGGGATGTTATCCATGTCGTTTGTGATGTTTGCAGGTGTGACTGCGGCAAGACCTATCATGGCGCTGGTCACGCCTCAACGGCGTGTTGCCCAGCGTAGTCACGGGCAAACTGGTAAGCCACCCGACCACTGCGTGAGCCACGCTCCAGGGCCCACACCAGGGCTTGTGCTCGGGCAGCCTCGATGGCGGCGGCAGGCACGCCAAAAGAGGCCAACCACTGGGCGGCGATGGTCAGGTATTCATCTTGCGAGAAGGGGTAGAAGCTCACCCACAGTCCAAAACGTTCGCTCAGGGAGATTTTTTCTTCAATCACCTCGCCTGGATGGACCTCACCGTCTGGCGTATGGGTATAGCTCAGGTTGTCTTTCATGTACTCGGGCAACAGGTGGCGGCGGTTGCTGGTGGCATAAATCAGCACATTGGCCGTGGTGGCGGCCACCGAACCGTCCAGAATCGATTTGAGCGCTTTGTAGCCGGGCTCACCTTCGTCAAAACTGAGGTCATCACAAAACACGATGAATTTGTAGGCTTGCTCAGACACCAGGTCCACAATGTCGGGCAAATCGGTCAGGTCAGCTTTGTCAACCTCAATCAGGCGCAGGCCTTGCGAGGCAAATTCATTCAGACAGGCACGAATTAGAGACGACTTGCCAGTGCCCCGTGCACCCGTGAGTAACACGTTGTTGGCGGGCTGTCCACTGACAAACTGGCGGGTGTTGCGGTTGATTTTTTCTTTTTGTGGCTCGATTTCTTTCAAATCCGTGAGTGACATGGCCCCCACGTGGCGCACCGGCTCCAGGGTGGCACGGCCTGAACTGCGCTTGCGGTAACGGAATGCGCTGGAGGCGGTCCAGTCCGGCTGACTGGGTGGTTGCGGCAACACGGCTTCAATCCGGGTGATGAGGTGCTCTGCCCGTTGCAACAGGTGCTCAAAACTGGCGTTCATGAGCGGTAATCGGCGTTGATAGTCACGTAGTCGTGGCTCAGGTCACAAGTCCACACCGTATCGGATGCCGTGCCACGGCCCAGTACCACCCGCACGGCGATCTCGGCTTGTTTCATGACACGCTGCCCGTCTTCTTCCCGGTAGTTGGGGTTGCGTCCGCCCTTGAGCGCCACATGCACGTCGTCCAGGTACAAGTCGATGCCAGTTTGATCCAGATCGGCAATCCCGGCATACCCCACGGCGGCCAGGATGCGGCCCAGGTTGGGATCGCTGGCAAAAAACGCAGTTTTGACCAGAGGTGAGTGTGCAATGGCGTAGGCCACCTGGCGGCATTCGGCCTGGGTTTGACCACCTTCCACCTGAATGGCGATGAACTTGGTGGCCCCCTCCCCGTCTCGCACAATCGCCTGAGCCAGCTGTTTGGCCACTCCCAGCATGGCTTGTTTCAGCGCCTGGCCAGCGGCACTGTCCAGCGAGGTGATGGGTGCATGGGAGGCCTGGTTGCTGGCGATGACCACGAAGGAGTCGTTGGTGGAGGTGTCGCCGTCCACCGTGACACGGTTGAAGGAACCCTCAGCCAACTCCAGTGCCAGTTGCTTCATCACGTCTTGGCTCACACTGGCATCGGTAGCAATAAAACCGAGCATGGTCGCCATGTTGGGGCGAATCATGCCGGCCCCCTTGCCGATGCCGGTGATGCTGACGGTTACGCCGCCAATCTGCACCTGCACACCAAAGGCTTTGGCCACGGTGTCGGTGGTCATGATGGCCTCGCTGGCACGCAGCCAGTTGTCTGTCTTGGCATCGGCCAAGGCTGCGGGCAAGCCGGCTTCAATGCGCTCAATCGGCAGGGTTTCCATGATCACGCCGGTGGAAAACGGCAATACCTGGGCAGCTTCAATGTTGAGCTGTGCGGCCAGGGCTTGGCAGGTGCGGATGGCGCGGGCGCGGCCGTCTTCGCCCGTTCCGGCATTGGCATTGCCGGTGTTGATGAGCATGGCACGGATGCCCTGCCCGGTGGCAAGGTGCTCGCGGCAAATTTGCACCGGTGCGGCGCAAAAGCGGTTTTGTGTGAACACACCCGACACCGAGGCCCCCTCATCGATCAACACCACCGTCAGGTCTTTGCGGTTGGCTTTGCGAATACCCGCTTCGGTGACACCGATGCGCACACCGGGAATGGGAAACAACTCGGCAGGATTAGGGACAGACAGGTTGACGGACATGTGAGGCTTTCAGGAGTCAGGGAAGACGATTTTGATCGAAAAAAATCGGGCACGCGGCCCGATTTTGCGGTGTGATGGAAATCAGGACAGTTTGCCGTGGCAATGTTTGTATTTTTTGCCACTGCCACAGGGGCAGGGTTCATTGCGACCAACACGCGGTACTTCAGCCTTGACAGTGGCCTCATCCACCACGGTTTGTACTTCACCGGTTTCGGTGGGGGCGCTGTAGGTCACGTTACTGACACGTTCGGCACGATTTTCCATCTCTGCCGCTGCAGCTGCAGCAGCTTCGTTGGATTGGATACGCACCGTCATCAACACTTTGGTGACTTCGTTTTTAACCGAATCGAGCATTTGACCAAAGAGTTCAAAGGCTTCGCGTTTGTATTCCTGCTTGGGTTGCTTTTGGGCATAACCACGCAAATGGATACCTTGGCGCAAGTAGTCCAATGAGCTCAGGTGATCACGCCAATTGGTATCAATGGTTTGCAGCAGCACCATGCGCTCAAACTGGGTGAAGTTTTCAGCCCCCACCAATGCCACCTTGTCATCAAACACCTTGTTGGCGTGAGCACGCACGGTCTCAAGAATATCGTGATCGGTAATGGCTGACGCAGCATTCACCTGGTGCTGCAAGGGCAAGGTGAGTTGCCATTCGTCGGCCAGACTTCTTTCAAGAGCAGGCAAATTCCATTGTTCTTCCACCGATTCAACGGGCACATACTGGCGCACGATGTCCTCAAAGCAGCCTTCGCGCAGTGACTGTATCTGTGCGCCCAATTCGGTCGCATCCAGAATCTCGTTGCGCTGCTGGTAAATCACCTTGCGTTGGTCATTCGCCACGTCATCGTATTCAAGCAGTTGCTTGCGCATGTCAAAGTTGCGGGCTTCCACCTTGCGCTGAGCACTTTCAATGGAGCGGGTCACAATGCCCGCCTCAATGGCCTCACCCTCAGGCATTTTCAGGCGATCCATGATGGCTTTGACACGGTCACCGGCAAAGATACGCATCAAGGAGTCATCCAGACTCAGGTAAAACCGTGATGAACCTGGGTCACCTTGGCGGCCGGAGCGGCCACGCAACTGGTTGTCAATACGACGCGATTCATGCCGCTCAGTGGCAATAATGCGCAAGCCCCCCAAAGCGGTGACCAACTCATGGTCTTTGGCCCATTGGGCGCGCAAGGCATCAATCTGCTGTTGCTTCTGTGACGCATCCAAGGATGCGTCAGCCTCAATGGTTTCAATGGTTTTGCTGATGTTGCCACCCAACACAATGTCTGTACCCCGGCCCGCCATGTTCGTAGCAATCGTGATCATTTTGGGGCGACCAGCCTGGGCCACAATGTCTGCCTCTCGGGCGTGCTGTTTGGCGTTGAGCACCTGATGTGGCAACTTTTCCTTATCCAGCAAGTCTGCAATGATTTCCGAGTTTTCAATGGAGGTAGTACCAACCAACACGGGCTGACCACGCTCATAACATTCCCGAATGTCGGCGATAGCCGCCACGTATTTTTCACGTGTGGTTTTGTAAACCCGATCCAATTGGTCATCACGACGGCTTGGACGATTGGGCGGCATGACCACCGTTTCCAAACCATATATTTCCTGGAACTCGTAGGCTTCGGTATCGGCCGTACCTGTCATCCCTGCCAACTTGCCATACAACCTGAAGTAATTCTGGAAGGTGATCGAAGCCATGGTCTGATTTTCAGGCTGGATGGCTACGCCTTCCTTGGCTTCTACGGCTTGGTGCAGGCCCTCGCTCCAGCGCCGCCCCGTCATCAAACGACCGGTGAATTCGTCCACGATCACCACTTCACCAGCCTGCACCACATAGTGCTGATCCCGGTGGTACAGGTGCTGTGCACGCAAAGCAGCATACAGATGGTGCATCAGCGTGATGTTGGCTGGGTCATAAAGGCTGGCACCTTCAGGAATAAGCCCCATTGAAAACAAAATGCGTTCGGCGTTTTCATGACCACGCTCGGTCAAAAACACTTGATGGCTTTTTTCATCAATAGTGAAATCACCTTCTTTGGTAATACCTTCACCCGTATGTGGGTCAGCTTCACCTTCTTGCTTTTCGAGTTGGGGAACGATCAACTTGATCGACTGGTACAGGTCAGTTTGATCTTCAGCCTGACCGCTGATGATGAGTGGTGTGCGGGCCTCGTCAATCAAAATGGAGTCCACTTCGTCAACAATGGCGTAATTCAACCCTCGTTGCACACGGTCTGCAGCTTCATAGACCATGTTGTCACGCAGGTAATCAAAACCGTATTCGTTGTTGGTTCCGTAAGTGATGTCAGCACGGTAAGCGGCCTGTTTTTCTTCGCGAGGCATATTGGGCAGGTTAATACCCACTGACAAGCCCAAAAAGTTGTACAGCTTGCCCATCCACTGCGCATCACGATTAGCGAGGTAGTCATTCACAGTGACCACATGAACACCTTTACCGGACAGCGCATTCAGGTACACCGGCAGAGTAGCCGTCAGCGTTTTACCTTCGCCAGTACCCATTTCAGAAATCTTGCCATTGTGCAGTGACATGCCGCCAAGCATTTGCACATCAAAGTGCCGTAACTTCATGACACGTTTGGAACCCTCACGAACCACCGCAAAAGCTTCAGGCAACAATACATCCAGCGATTCGCCTTTGGCAAAGCGATCTTTAAACTCGCCGGTCTTGGCACACAAGGCTTCATCGGTAAGCATTTCAAAACCTGCCTCCAGCGCGTTGATTTTTGCGACGGTTTGGCGGTATTTTTTGAGCAGGCGGTCATTGCGACTACCGAAAATTTTAGTGAGGAAATTGGTGGCCATGAATACAGGGCGCGCAGCCTACCCAGCAAGGGCAAATTGCAACGCAATCCTTATTTTTACGATCTAACTGAAATGGGGATCACATGAAGAAACACAAGCGCTGACACATTACTGTGAGCACTCGGTTTTAGTGGATTTTACTGTTCCCAAATGACAAACTTTGAATCGATCAATGTACCGTTGAAAAGCCAGGCTTCACACCTTCAGTGGGCTTGGATATTTCGGCATGGGCAAATTGCATGCTCTGCTGGTGTTGACCTGCAGCCAAGAATTTTTGAGGATCCTGAAAGATTCCATTTACTAGCACCTCGAAATGCAGGTGTGACCCAGTAGATCTGCCCGAATTACCTACCTCTGCAATTTTTTGTCCGCGTTTAATGAGATCCCCTTTCTTCGCCAGTATTCTGGAAGTATGAGCGTAACGTGTCACTAAACCATTTCCATGGTCAATTTCAATCATGTTGCCATATTCGGGATGAAACTCTTGCACAACAACCACCCCCCCCGCTGCCGCCAAAATTGGCGTGGAAACCGGAGCGGGAAAATCCAGCCCAGTATGTAAAGCAGAGCGACCAGTAATTGGGTCGATCCGCCATCCAAAAGCAGAGCCCAACTCCGACATGACGACGGGTTTTTGGGTAGGAATCGTCAGGCTCTTCATTTTGCGATCAAACAAACGGGACTCCAGAACCGTCAGAAGATCGGTACGCTGATGCGTCAGCCGCTCCAAATCATCCAATGTCGCCTGAACTTCGTTCAACGTGAGTTCATGACCTCTAACCTCTACACCACCTTGACCAGACATACCTTTGATCTCAACAGGATTGAGCCCAGCCAAACTGGATACACGCTCACCAAGCGACTCAAGCTGGGTGAGTTTTGCTTGCATTTCACCCATACGACGCGCCATCACATCAAGGTTTTCACGCAAATAACGGTCACGTTGCTCAAACTCATCTTTGGTCACCAATTTGACCAATGCACCCACAACCGGCCATCCATCACGAGCACCTTTAAGAAAAACCAAGTGATACAAGCCTAGAGCGAGCAACATGACCACCAAGGCTGTGATCAAAAATACGGTTACAAGCTGCATACCTGAGAGGTGTAAAGCACGTGACTTCGCAAGCCAGGCATCCGTGATAATCAATTGCATCTGAAATGCCCTCATGCTCATGAAAAGACACCATCCATCTGTGACTTTATTACAAGCCAGCAAAAACAGTCCGAGTTTAGCCAAACTGATGGATATCAACCGTGAATCTAACGCGCGATTACGCGCTATCAACGCGTTAATACCAGCAACTCTACGTCACCAAGTACAGGCGGGGCCTATTGAAGAAGGTATTTGGTGTCTGCTGCTGTCTAATAATATAACTGCAGCAAAACTACGCCAGCTGCTGCCAGCATTTGAATCCCACTTACGAACACATTCACTCGAAGTAAGATCTATTCGATTGAAAATACGTCGTCAAAACTGAAATTTGGTGCCGATTGTCGGATTCGAACTGACGACCTACCGCTTACAAGGCGGTTGCTCTACCAACTGAGCTAAATCGGCTAAACCATGATTTTATCCAATTTTTCGGGATAAAACCGCAACGAACCTGCAAGTTATTTGATTCTGGTTAAAGACGGGCGGACCACAGGTTTTGTTGACAAGCCTGTATCAGACAACATCGTAGTAGTACCTTCACTGGAAGAACTTTGCACAGGAGCAAGTCGAGCCGAACTGGGTTTACTCGTCATACCTTCCACAGGGTCATCCAAGGCGTGTTGAGCCTGCTCAACACGCGGGAATGCCATGCCTTGACCATTTTCCCGAGAAAAAATAGCAGCCACATTGTTGATAGGCACAAAAATATCCCGCACCACACCACCAAACCGGGCTTTAAATTCCATGAAATCATTGCCCAGCTTCAAGCCAGTGGTGGCATCAAAACCGATGTTGAGCACAATTTCACTATCTTTCACAAACTCACGGGGAACCTGTACGGAGTCATCAACAACGACTGTTACATAAGGTGTCAGCCCGTTGTCGACACACCATTCATGCAACGCCCGAATGAGGTAAGGTCGGGTCGATGTAGTTTGTAAATCTTGCTTCATTAAAAACAACTCCTGCACTTACTTACGCATGACCTTTTCTGAGGGTGTCAACGCTTCAATGTAGGCGGGCCTGGAAAAAATCCGTTCGGCATACTTCAGCAATGGAGCTGCATTTTTACTTAGCTCGATACCGTAATAATCCAAACGCCACAGTAGTGGCGCAATCGCCACATCAAGCATCGAGAAACCGTCACCCAGCATGAATTTATTTTTCAAAAACACGGGTGCCAATTGAGTCAAACGGTCACGAATATGTGCACGGGCTTTTTCAAGTGCTTTTTCGTTGGCCTTGCCTGTACGGGATTCCAACGTAGAGACGTGAGTAAATAACTCTTTTTCAAAGTTAAGCAAAAACAGTCGCACACGAGCTCGATCCACCGGATCACCAGGCATCAATTGAGGATGTGGAAAACGTTCATCAATGTATTCATTGATGATGTTCGATTCATACAAAATCAAATCACGTTCCACCAAAATGGGAACTTGACCATAAGGATTCATGACATTGATGTCCTCTGGCTTGTTGTACAAGTCGACATCACGGATCTCAAAATCCATGCCCTTTTCAAACAGAACAAAACGGCAACGATGAGAATAGGGACAAGTTGTACCCGAGTAAAGCACCATCATGGTGAAGGCTCCTAAAAAAAGTAAAAGAGCGGGAGGTTATGCACCAGCCCACTCTATCCAATCTGCGAATGCATTTACATGCAAGACGCAGCTTAAACCAGCATTGTTATTTAACGTCTTTCCAGTACGCTTTATTGAGTTTCCAGGTCAAGAAGATCAAACCAGCCAAGAAGATCAACACCCAAGTACCCATAGTTTTCCGAGTGGTCTGCGCTGGCTCAGCCATCCACTGCAAATAGTTCACCAAGTCACCAATGGTTTGGTCATACTGTGCGGGAGTCATGCTGCTTTGCATTTCCCACAGCACATGCGGCATAGCCACATTAGGGAACACATGGTTATTCCATCCAGTGGGCTTGGTCTCATCCGCATAGAACCCGCGCATGTAGGAGTACAAATAATCCGCACCTGTGCCTCCTGCACCAGCGCGAGAACGTGCAATCACGGTCAGGTCGGGGGGATTTACACCAAACCAAGCCTTGGCTTGTTGGGGATCAATAGCCGCCTTCATGGTGTCACCAATTTTGGTATTGGTGACAAGCAGATTGTTCTTGATTTGCTCAGCCGTCAATCCAATATCCTGGAGACGGTTATAGCGATTAAATGCTGCTGAATGGCAACTCAGACAGTAATTAACAAACACCTTTGCTCCATTTTGCAATGCTGCTTTGTCTGTAATCCTGTCCGGTGCCTTATCCCATGCTGGACCGCCAACGTTAGCGTGTACAACAGAACCCAAACCTAAGGCAAGAGTCAAGCTGAGAATAATTTTTTGAGTGAAACCCATGATTTTCATTCCTTGTTCTCCTGATCAATGTGCCTTGAAATTGACACGGCTTGGTACTTGTTTAAAGGTACCAATGCGACTCCACCAAGGCATCAAAATAAAGAAGCCAAAATAGAACAAGGTGCCCAACTGGGAAATTCGCCCATAAATCACAGACACAGGCTGCGTGCCCAAATATCCGATCACTACAAAGTTCACCACAAAAACGGCATACAGAACCTTGTGCCATGTCGGACGATAACGAATGGATTTCACCGGGCTGTTATCAAGCCAAGGTAGGAAGAACAAAATCACAACACCGCCACCCATGGCGACCACACCCCAAAATTTGGCATCAATCACCATCATCATGGCAACAATAACCACGGCACCGCCCACGATCAACCCTTTGAACAAGGCTGGCATTTTGACTTTGGCGACCGCCAGGAACGCACCAATCAATACACAGGCAATCAGCACATACATCATTTCAGCAGTTACCGCACGCAGCAATGTATAAAAAGGTGTGAAGTACCAAACTGGCGCAATGTGCAAAGGAGTCTGGAATGGGTTCGCCGGAATGAAGTTGTTGTACTCCAGGAAATAGCCACCCATTTCAGGCGCAAAGAAAATGATGGCAGAGAACACAAACAGGAAGACACTCACACCAAACACGTCATGCACCGAATAGTACGGATGGAACGGAATGCCATCCAGCGGAATACCTTTGGCATCTTTACTGGCCTTGATTTCCACTCCATCTGGATTATTGGAGCCCACTTCGTGCAATGCGATGATGTGCGCCACCACCAAACCCAGCAAAACCAGCGGCACGGCGATCACGTGGAAGCTGAAGAAGCGATTCAGCGTGGCATCACCCACGACAAAGTCACCACGAATCAACAAAGCCAGATCTGGGCCAATAAAAGGAATAGCCGAGAACAGATTCACAATCACTTGCGCACCCCAGTAGCTCATCTGACCCCATGGCAACAAATAGCCCATGAACGCCTCAGCCATCAAGGCCAGGAAAATGGCACAGCCAAAAATCCAGATCAACTCGCGCGGTTTACGATAGCTGCCATACATGAGACCGCGGAACATATGTAAATACACCACCACAAAAAAGGCGGAAGCTCCAGTGGAGTGCATGTAACGAATCAGCCAACCCCATGGCACATCGCGCATGATGTACTCAACCGAGGCAAATGCCAAAGCGGCATCCGGCTTGTAATGCATCACCAGAAAAATGCCGGTGACAATTTGAATCACCAGCACCAACAGGGAAAGCGAGCCAAAGATGTACCAGAAATTGAAGTTTTTGGGCGCGTAATACTCACTCATGTGCTCTTTGAAGAGCTTGGAGAGAGGGAAACGGTTATCAACCCAATTCAAAGCTTTTTCGCCAGCCGAAGCATTGGGGGAAATTTCATGAAAAGTAGCCATGCTTTTGATCCTTAGGCTTTTTTATCTTCACCAATGAGAAGCTTGGTGTCTGAGAGGTACATGTGTGGCGGAACTTCAAGATTGTCTGGCGCAGGCTTGTTTTTAAACACACGACCCGCCAAATCAAAAGTAGAGCCATGGCATGGACAGAAAAAACCACCAGGCCAATCATCAGGCAGAGACGGCTGAGGACCGGGCTTGAATTTTTCATTGGGCGAACAACCCAAGTGAGTACAAATACCCACCACGACCAAGTACTCTGGCTTCAGCGAACGTGTTGCGTTACGGGCATATTCGGGCGCTTGCTCCGCAGGTTTACGCTCCGAATTGGGGTCAACGAGTTGCCCATCGTTTTTTGGCAATTCTGCCAATTGCTCTGGCGTTCGGCGCACGATCCAAACCGGCTTGCCACGCCACTCCACTGTCATTTTTTCACCCGGTTTGAGATTGGAGATATCAGCCTCAACCGCAGCTCCTGCGGCCTTGGCGCGCTCCGAAGGCTGGAATGAACTGACAAAAGGGACTGCAGCCGCAATGCCACCCACAGCACCCGCACAGCCAGATGCAATCAGCCATGTTCGTTTACTGGAGTCGAGAGAGACGTTTTCGACAAGACTTTCACTCATGGGAATCCTCAATGATAAAGATCGCTATAGGTATCAACCCTTGATTGTAGCCGAGCACCTTTCATTCAACTGTCACTTAACTGTCTGGCCATGCGAATCGCTTCCACCAAACTAGATGCATCGGCCCTTGCCGTACCGGCAATGTCGAATGCCGTACCATGATCGGGACTGGTGCGCACCAGCGGTAAACCCAGCGTCACATTCACCCCTTTCTCAACGCCCAGATACTTGACCGGAATCAGCCCCTGGTCGTGGTACATGGCCAGCACCACATCAAACTCACCCAGCTGACCGGGCTTGGCACGCGCCCGCATGAACACCGTATCGGGTGCAATGGGGTCGCTGGCCAGCACACCCTGCGCACGTGCGGCCAGAACGGCTGGCAAGATCACATCCAGCTCTTCACGACCAAACAAACCGCCCTCACCCGCATGAGGGTTCAAACCAGCCACACCGATCCTTGGCGCTCGACCCAAAACAGCCGACAAAGAACGATGTGTAATCAACAAGCTTTGCAACACGTTGTCAAAAGTCACTGCCGTCAAGGCCTCGCGCAGAGCCACATGAATGCTCACCAGCACCACACGCAACTCATCATTGGCCAGCATCATGCGTACCGGCAATTGCGCAACCGTTGTTTTCAGATACTCCGCCGCAAGGGCTTGCAACAACTCGGTATGCCCCGGAAAACTGGCCAACCAGCCACCCGCCATGGATAGCGCAGCCTTGTTCAAGGGGGCAGTCACCAACGCCGCCACCTCACCAGACAATGCAGCACGTGCAGCCCATACCACACAGTCCCCCGCCATTCGCCCAGCATGTGCGCTAAGTACGCCATAAGGCACAGGGCCCACAGCAAAATACTGACCAGGGTAAATGGACAGAACAGGAATGCAGCGTGGCGGTGTTTTTAAAGCCTCGCTGGCAGTTGCAAGTTCAGCCACTGGCCAGCACACGCCATGCCCGGCCACCAGTGCCGCCGCACGCCTCAGGGTGGCCACGTCACCCACCACAAAACAATCCCTACAGTCTTGTGGCGCTTGTTGAAAAGCCTTGACGATGATCTCGGGGCCGATGCCTGCAGCATCCCCCATGGTGATGGCAATTGGCAAGGCTTGTGGAGCAAGGGATTCAGTCATGTCAGGCAGGATTGTCAATGTCGATAAATTCATGTTCCAGGCCGCATTGCGCTGCCACATACGCAGCCACCGCCGGTGCGCCATAACGCTCACTGGCATGGTGACCACAGGCGATAAAAGCCACGCCACATTCACGCGCGTAATGCGCCTGTGGCTCTGACAGCTCACCGGTGATGAATGCATCCGCACCGGCTGCGATGGCCGCCTCAAAATAGCCCTGTGCACCGCCACTGCACCATGCTATATTTTTAATAGCTTTTTGCGCTTGATTGACAAGCTTAACAGGCCTATTTAATATGAAAGATACATGGTCAGCCAAGGCTTGGGCACTGGCAAACGTGGCACCATCAGAACGACAGCCCAGCCAGCCCATGTCTTGCTCACCAAAGTGCGATACACCCACCAACCCAAGTTGACGACCCAACTGTGCGTTGTTGCCCAGCTCAGGATGCGCATCCAGCGGCAAATGGTAGGCCAACAAATTGATGTCATGTGCCAGCAGCAAGGCCAAACGCTGCTTCATCCAGCCAGTGACTCGCCCGTCTTGCCCACGCCAGAACAGCCCATGGTGAACAAAAATCGCATCAGCCTGAGCATCGATGGCAGCCTCAATCAAGGCACGACTGGCAGTCACACCTGAGATTATTTTTTTTACACTACTGCGGCCTTCCACTTGCAAACCGTTGGGGCCATAGTCGCGATATCGCTCCGGCTGCAGCAACGTATCAAACGCTGCCAACAATTCAGTTCTTTCGGTCATAAAGCAAATATCTCAATAGGCAAAATGACATCATAAGTCAGCGACTTGTGCATCACAGTCACACCCTACCCCAGCAGCGACCCAACGATGCGCCAAGCGTTGCAACACCCAGGCGAATAGGGGCGCAGCCCAACGCAGCCTTTGAGGTAAGCACCCATACACCACCTGCAACGGCTGTGTGATGGCCCCACAACGGTAGAGATGATCTTCGTCCCGCCAGCACAAGGCATCACACGCACCGATACGTCGGCCAGACAACACGATGCCCAAAGGACAGGGTTCCATCAAACAACACACGCCGCAGCCATTACACGGCGCACCTACCGCAGGCTTGCCAGGAGCCTGGGGCTGCGCATGGATCGTGATGGTGAACTTAGACATTGAAATTTGGGCCGCAACCTACAATTTATTGTCTTGCAGATTTTTCACCCTTACTGGGCCATTTTTGGCATTGTCCATGAAACGATTTTGGTTACTGTTTTCTCAATCCGTCACCGTGTTGCTGGCCGCTTATTTTGTGGTTGGCACCTTGAAACCCCAATGGCTGGACTTGCGTGACGGGCGCTCAAGCAGTGTGGCAGTACTGGAAGCGCCTGCGGCTACCACCTCAAACGTGCCTGCGGGCAGCTTTCGTCTTGCGGCGCAAAAGTCTTCACAGGCGGTCGTCAGTATCAACACCAGCAAAAATGCCCGACAAGGCCCGCATGGGGCTGACCCATGGTTCAAGTTCTTTTTTGGGGAGCAACAAAACCAGCCGCAAGTGGGTCTTGGCAGCGGCGTGATTGTCAGCCCGGATGGCTACATCCTGACCAACAACCATGTGGTCGAAAACGCTGATGAAATCGAAGTGATCCTCAACGACAGTCGCCACGCCCGCGCCAAAGTCATTGGCACCGACCCGGATGCTGACTTGGCTGTGCTAAAAATTGACCTGGATCGTCTGCCGGTGATCGTGCTGGGCAACTCGGACAGCCTGCAAGTCGGCGACCAGGTGCTGGCCATTGGCAACCCGTTTGGTGTCGGGCAAACCGTGACCAGCGGCATTGTCAGTGCACTGGGACGCAACCAGCTTGGCATCAACACCTTTGAGAACTTCATCCAGACCGATGCGGCCATCAACCCAGGCAACTCCGGCGGTGCCCTGGTGGACACACAAGGCAACCTATTGGGCATCAACACCGCCATCTACTCCCGCTCGGGTGGCAGCATGGGCATTGGTTTTGCCATTCCGGTGTCCACCGCCAAGCTGGTTTTAGAAGGCATTGTGAAAGACGGCCAGGTCACCCGCGGCTGGATTGGTGTGGAGCCCAACGAGCTGACCCCTGAACTGGCACAAACTTTTGGCGTGGATACCCAACAGGGTGTGATCATCACCGGCGTGCTGCAGAACGGCCCAGCAGCGAAAGCTGGCATCAAACCAGGTGATATCGTCACATTGGTCGCAGGCAAAGAAATTCACAATGTGGCCGAGTTGCTGACCCAAGTGGCTTCACTCAAACCTGGCTCAGAAGCTGTTTTTGAAGTCCAGCGCGCCAATGGTAAAACCAAATTACAGGTAACCCCAGGCGTAAGGCCCAAACCAAGGCCACAAGAACCACAATAAAACTATAGATTCAATAGCTGTCGGCGCTTATCCATCAACAGATGACAGCTATTTTTCTTGAACTCAAGAGACCTCTTCGGCACTCTCTGGAGCTTTGGTGTGGCGGATGAAGATTTGTGCAGCCCAAATACCCATTTCATACAAAAACACCATTGGAATGGCCAACGCCAACTGCGACACCACATCCGGCGGTGTCACGATGGCGGCAATGATGAAGGCGAGCACAACAAAATAACCGCGAAACTCTTTGAGCTTATCAATGCTGAAAATACCCATCCGTGCCAGGACCACCACCACCACTGGTACCTCAAACGCCATGCCGAAGGCTAAAAACATCGACAACACAAAGCTCAAGTAAGCCTCGATGTCCGGGGATGCCGTAATACTGGCCGGTGCGAAACTCTGAATGAAGGCAAACACCCTGCCAAACACGAAGAAATAACAAAACGCCACGCCCAAAAAAAACAAAATGGTGCTCGACACCACTAAAGGCAATACCAGTTTTTTCTCATGTGAGTACAAACCTGGTGCGACAAACGCCCACAGCTGGTAGAGCACGACCGGTAAGGCGATCATGAATGCCGTCATCAACAGCACTTTCAGCGGCACCATAAATGGTGATATCACGGATGTGGCAATCATGGTGGCACCTTTGGGCAGGTGAGACACCAAAGGTGCGGCCATCAGATCGTACAACGCCGCCGGTCCTGGATAAATGCCAAGGGCGATGGCGATCACTGCCACAGCCAGAACCGCTTTTACCAAGCGATCTCGTAGTTCAACCAGATGGGCTACAAAGGGCTGCTCTGTTCCAGCCAGCTCGTCTTTTTTTTCAGGAGAATCTGACATCAATTAAATTTGGTTGGCCGATAGCGTGCCACACGGGCGGCACCTGACAACGCCCGGGTACGCACACCTGCACGGGCCTTGTACCAATTGGGCGTGGCACCTTGTTTCAGGCGCCAGTTTTTCTTGGGGTGACGATACTCGGGGACAGATACCGGCAAAGACAGGAGGTCATCTGACGAGCCCGCAGAGGCCATATGGGTGGCCTCTGCCCAGGTTTTTTCAAAATCCTGGGCATTGGACTGAATGGATTGACTGACATCTTTGGCTGCGTTCTCTACCGAGTCTTTCATTCTCTTGAGCTCATCAAGCTCCATGGAACGGTTAACCTCAGCTTTGACATCAGACACGTACCGTTGCGCCTTGCCGATCAAGTTACCCACAGTACGTGCCACACGCGGTAATTTTTCCGGACCAATAACGATCAACGCAACCGCACCAATCATCGCCAGTTTGGAGATACCCAGATCAATCATGCTCGGCCAATCTTGTGCCAGACATTGTCATCAAGACTTTTGCTTGGCTTCCACGTCAATCGTGGTTTTTTCGGAAGCCGTGCCGGCAACTTTTGAAGGCGCTGCTGGCTTGTCTTCCGCCGGCTCCGAGCTGCCTTCCTTCATACCTTCTTTAAAACCCTTGACCGCACCACCAAGGTCACTACCCAGGTTTTTGAGCTTTTTGGTGCCAAACACCATGATGACGATCAACAGAACAATCAACCAGTGCCAAATTGAAAAAGAACCCATAGTATTCTCCTAACGAATCATTGAATTTTAGGGGCACGCCTGAGCATACCGACCATTGAGATGGAAATTAACCCCTCAACCAGGGGCGTGGCCCGCCCATCACGTGCAGGTGCAGGTGATGGATATCCTGCGCACCATCCGCACCAGTGTTGACCACCAGTCGGAACCCCCCTTCGGGATAAGGGCGACAACCCTCTTGCAAGGCCAGCTGGGGGATCAGCGCCATCATGCGGCCCAGCATAGGCGCGTGCTCAAGCGTGACCAAGGCCATGGAGGCAATGTGTAGCTTGGGAATGATCAAAAAATGCACCGGTGCCGAGGGGTGAATGTCATGAAACGCATAAAACTCGTCATCTTCATGCACTTTTTTGGAGGGGATTTGCCCTGCCGCAATTTTGCAAAACAGGCAATTCGGATCGGTGTGCTGGGGGTGTGCTGTCATGTTGACATCTCCATGGGAAGCCCTTTATTCAAACGCACCATACCCGTCACGATACGGTACAAAAACCAGATGGATATGCCCAACCAGGCCAGCCAGCCAGGCAAAAACAGCAACAACCACAGCGGTGCAGTCACCGCATACAGCAGCGCGGCAATCATCACCGTGCGAATGCGCCAGCGAAAGTGAGAGGCGTGCCAAGTGCCCGCCGCATCACCCCGCTTGGCCAGATCGATCACCAGTGCCACAACCAGCAGCACCGGGCCAGCCTGTGCGCCTGGAATGATGGCAGCCACCGCCACAATCAAATGCAACACATAACTCACCGTGCCCCAGGCATTCAGGCCGTTGAGGGTCTGAACGTCCAGCACGCCCGACTCGGACGTAGTTTGTTGGTTGGTGTTGAAATTTGATGTCAAGAAGCTTCCCCTGCATCATCGGCAAGGGCTTGCGCCTCACGTGCTTTCACCTTGCGCAAGGCTTTTTCTTCCAGCCCGCTCTGGCCGACCCGGCGCTGCAACTCGGCAATCACATCGGCCGGGCTCAAACCGTAGTGCGCCAGTGCAATCATGCTGTGAAACCACAGATCAGCCACCTCGTAGACCACGTTGGCCTTGTCACCACCGTGGTCGGCATCTTTGGCAGCCATCACCACCTCGGTGGCTTCCTCGCCAATTTTTTTCAAGAACGCATCTGGCCCCTTGTGCAGCAAGCGCGCGACATAACTCGCCTCGGGGTTGCCACCATGGGCTGGCAGGCGCGACTCAATCACAGCGGCCAGGGCGGCCAGGGCATCGGCGGAATTTTGTTCAGTACTCATCAGCTTTTGTAAATGGTTTGCGGGTCTTTCAACACCGGGTCAACGGTTTGCCAGCCGCCATTGTTATATACCCGGTAAAAACAACTGTGCCGCCCGGTGTGGCAAGCCAGACCCGGCGTGTGGCCGGTTTGTGTGACTTTGAGCAAAATCACATCGGCATCACAGTCAACACGAATCTCATGCACGGTTTGCACATGGCCGGATTCTTCACCTTTGAACCACAACTTGTTGCGGGAACGACTGAAATACACCGCCCGCCCGAGTTCAGCGGTTTTCTCCAATGCCTCGCGGTTCATCCAGGCCATCATCAGCACATCATTGCTGCCCTGCTCCTGCGCAATGGCCGGAATCAAGCCTTGTTCGTCCCATTTGAGGGTGTCTAACCAGTTCATAGGTTTTGTGAGGAAGGATGAATGCTACAAATAAAATAGCTTCTTACGCAATATGCATAAGCGCTAGAGGCTAAAACAGCTTGAAATTAAAGCCTGACGGGAATGCCACGTTCGGCCATACGCGCCTTGGCCTGCGCCACGGTAAATTCACCGTAGTGGAAGATGCTGGCCGCCAGCACCGCATCGGCCCGGCCGAGCTGAATGCCATCAGCCAGGTGATCCAGGTTGCCCACACCGCCAGACGCGATCACCGGCACACTCACTGCATCACTCACAGTACGCGTCAAGTCCAGGTCAAAGCCGGCCTTGGTGCCATCTCGATCCATGCTGGTGAGCAAAATTTCGCCAGCCCCAAAATCTGCCATCTGGCGCGCCCAGCTCACCGCATCCAGGCCGGTGTTTTTGCGCCCGCCATGGCTGTACACATCCCAGCCTGCGCCCAGCGGTTGGCCTTGTGCATCCAGTCGCTCCAGGTCTGCGCCGACACGGCGTTTGGCATCAATGGCCACCACAATACATTGAGCGCCGTATTTGCCAGAAGCGTCGCGGATCACCTGCGGATTGGCAATGGCTGCCGAGTTGAAGCTGGTTTTGTCAGCCCCGGCATTGAGCAGACGGCGCACATCCTCCACCGTACGCACACCGCCACCTACGGTGAGTGGAATAAACACCTGGCTGGCCACAGCTTCGATGATGTGCAGAATCAAGTCACGGCCATCGCTGGTGGCGGTGATGTCCAGAAAAGTGAGCTCGTCGGCACCTTGCTCGTTGTACCGCGCCGCAATTTCCACCGGGTCACCGGCATCACGCAGCTCAACAAAATTAACCCCTTTAACCACGCGACCACCGGTCACGTCCAGGCAGGGGATGATGCGTTTGGCCAGCATCAGCCGTTCAACTCGTCTGCCCGCGCTTGCGCAGCTTCAAAGTCCAGGTCACCGCTGTAAATAGCACGGCCGCAAATCACGCCTTCAATACCTTCGTCTTCCACGGCACACAAGGCTTCGATGTCGGCCATGCTGCTCAGGCCACCCGATGCAACCACCGGAATGGTCAAGGCTTGCGCCAGGCGCACGGTGGCTTCAATGTTGATACCGGTCAGCATGCCGTCACGGCCAATGTCGGTGTAGATGATGGATTCAACGCCAAAATCCTCAAACTTCTTGCCCAAGTCAACCACATCATGTTTGGTGAGTTTGCTCCAGCCATCGGTGGCCACCTTGCCGTCTTTGGCATCCAGGCCCACGATGATATGGCCGCCAAACGCGGTGCAGGCATCTTGCAGAAAGCCTGGGTTACGTACAGCCGCCGTGCCAATGATGACGTAGCGCAGGCCTGCGTCCAGATAGCGCTCAATGGTGTCCAGGTCACGGATGCCACCGCCGAGTTGCACATCCACTTCACTGCCAATGCTTTTCAGGATTTTGCGGATAGCGGCTTCGTTTTTCGGTTGTCCGGCAAAAGCCCCATTCAAATCCACCAGGTGCACACGCCGCGCCCCTTTGTCTACCCAACTGCGGGCCATGACTGACGGTTCTTCGCTGAACGTGGTAGAGAGTTTCATGTCACCTTGTTGCAGGCGCACGCAATGGCCATCTTTAAGATCGATCGCAGGAATTAAAAGCATGATGCTCAGGGCTAGAGGTAGATAAGAAAAGGAAAATCGTCAAACGGTTCCGAACCAGCAACCCCGACGCGTTGCTAGCAAGTAGTGAAAGGATGATGCTGGGACAGTGGCGCGGCACATCAGATGAGCAAACTGAATCAGGGATTCCAGTGGAGAAAGTTGTGGTAAAGGCTCAAGCCGTGTTCGGAGCTTTTTTCAGGATGGAATTGGGTGGCAAAAATATTATCACGCGCAATCGCACTGGAAAAGCGTTGACCGTAATCGGTTTCCCCTACGCTGTGGCGTGCATCCGACGGTTTGACATAAAAACTGTGCACAAAATAAAAATAACTGCCATCGGGCACATCGCCCCACACCGGATGGGGTGCACCACCATGGTTGGCGCGCCAGACTTGGTTCCAGCCCATTTGCGGCACTTTGTAGCGACTGCCATCACTCTGCAATTGGCCAGCCAAGTCAAATTTGATGACCTCACCGTGAATGAGCCCCAAGCCGGGGGTGTTGCCCTCCGCACTGTGATCCAGCAGCATTTGCATACCCACACACACGCCAAACAAGGGTTTGCTGGCCGCAGCCTCCAGCACCGAGTCCTGTAAACCGGACTCGCGCAACTCACGCATGCAGTCCGGCATGGCACCTTGACCGGGCAGCACCACCCGTTCGGCACGCCGCACCACCTCGGGGTCTTGTGTGATAACAACCTGAAAACCCGTCCCCGCTGCAGCAGCTTGTACTGCTTGCGAAACCGAGCGCAGGTTGCCCATACCGTAGTCGACCACAGCAACGGTTCTGCCAGATCCACTATTTGCTTTTAAATTCATAGCTTATTGTGCAATCAATTCAGGCGCTAGAGGCACTTTTTTTATGTATAAAACTACAAAGAACCCTTGGTGGAAGGGATTTGCCCCAGGGCACGCAGGTCATATTCCAGCGCCGCACGCAGGGCACGGGCAAAGGCCTTGAACACACTTTCAGCCTGATGGTGGGCGTTGCAGCCTTTGAGGTTGTCAATGTGCAGGGTAACTTGGGCGTGGTTGACAAAGCCCTGAAAGAATTCGTGCACCAACTGGGTGTCCAACGTGCCGATCATGCCGCTGGTAAAGGGCACATCCATCACCAGGCCGGGGCGGCCCGAAAAATCAATCACCACCCGGCTCAAGGCTTCATCCAGCGGCACATAGGCATGACCATACCGGCGAATGCCTTTTTTGTCTCCCACCGCCTTGAACACCGCCTGACCCAGGGTGATACCGACATCTTCCACGGTGTGATGGCCATCAATGTGCAGGTCACCCTCGGCATCCACATCCAGGTCGATCAGGCCATGGCGGGCAATCTGATCAAGCATGTGGTCCAGAAAACCAATGCCGGTGTGCAGGCGCGACTGGCCTGTGCCATCCAGATTCAGGCGTACGGTGATGTTGGTCTCGGCCGTGTTGCGAACCACCTCCGCCGTGCGGGGTACACGGGCCGCATGGTTTTCAGGCAATTCGGTCAACGCAAAATTTGTCATAGGGAAGCTTCCAAAGCGGTCAACATCAGGTGATTTTCCTCGGCCGTGCCCACCGTCAGGCGCAGGCACTGGGTCAGCAGTGGGTGCATTTTAGAAACGTTCTTCACCAGCACACCCCGCGCGGCCATGCCGTCAAAGGTTTTTTGCGCATCCGGCACACGTACCAGCAGCATATTGGCTTCACTCGGGTAGGCATGCACTTGTGGCAATTGGGTCAGTGATTCAAAAATATGAGCGCGCTGCGCACGTATATCAAGCGCTTGAGCCTCAAAAACCTTTTGATGTTCGAGCGCAAAAAGAGCTGCCTCGCAGTTCAGCACACTCACGTTGTAAGGCGGGCGAACCTTGTCGATCTGGGCGATCAGCGCTTGCGGGCCCAGCAGGTAACCCAGACGGATGCCCGCCAGACCAAACTTGCTCAGGGTGCGCAGCAGCAGCACATGCGGGTGGCGCGTCAACCGATCCAGGTAACTCTTGGCGGCAAAGGGCTGGTAAGCCTCGTCAATCACCACCAGGCCACCCACTTCACCTGCTGCACGGATAACGGCCTCCATCGCCTCATCACCCCACAAATTGGCCGTCGGGTTGTTCGGGTAGGCCAGGTAGGTGATCGCGGGCTGGTGCTGCGCAATGGCGGCCAGCATGGCGGGCATATCCAGCTCAAAGTCGGCCGTCAAGGGCACACCACAGAAGTCCAGCCCTTGCAATTGGGCGCTCATGGCGTACATGACAAAGCCCGGCACCGGAGCCAGCACATAGGCTTTTGGCAAGCCGCTGGCCGCAGGCATGGCGCAAGCCAGGGCCAATAGACTGATCAATTCGTCCGAGCCGTTGCCCAACATCAAGTCGTAGCCCGCAGGCAGGCCGGTGTGATCGGCCAGGGCGCGGCGCAAATCGTTGATGCGACCCGCCGGGTAACGGTTCAGCGCCACCGCCCCCAGGCGCTGGCCCAATGCGGCTTGCAGATCAGGCGACAAGCGGTGCGGGTTCTCCATGGCATCAAGCTTGACCATACCCGTGGAGTCCTGCACCACATAGGCGTGCATGGCTTGTACGTCGGGGCGAATACGCTGGGTCAGCGGGTTTTGAATCTGTGCAGTTGGCAATGAAGTCATCTCTGAAAAGTTTTCCGAAAATTCACTTGAGCCGCATCTCGGCCGCCCGCGCATGCGCTTGTAAACCTTCACCATGCGCCAGCACCGAAGCAATTTGCCCCAGCGTTTGGGCACCCGCCTCGCTAACCTCAATCAGGCTGCTGCGCTTCTGAAAGTCATAAACCCCAAGCGGCGAAGAAAAACGCGCCGTGCCACTGGTGGGCAACACGTGGTTGGGGCCAGCACAGTAGTCACCCAGGCTCTCGCTGGTGAAAGCACCCAAAAAGATCGCCCCGGCGTGTTTCAGCAGCGGCTCCCAGCGGTGTGGGTCGCGGCTGGAGACTTCCAGGTGTTCCGGGGCAATCCGGTTGGCGATGTCACAGGCCTCTTCCATGTGGCGCGTCAGAATCAACGCGCCACGGTCGGTGAGCGACTTGGCGATGATCTCGCGCCGGGGCATGTCGGGCAACAAACGGTTGATGGATGCCTGCACCTGATCGATGTACGCGGCATCCGGGCACAACAGAATACTTTGTGCCAGCTCGTCGTGCTCAGCCTGGCTGAATAAATCCATGGCCACCCAGTCCGGTGGCGTACTGCCATCGGCCAGCACCAGAATCTCACTCGGCCCGGCGATCATGTCGATACCGACCACACCAAACACACGCTTTTTGGCGCTGGCCACATAGGCGTTGCCGGGGCCGGTGATTTTGTCGACCTTCGGCACCGTCGCTGTGCCGTAGGCCAGCGCGGCCACGGCTTGCGCGCCGCCAATGGTAAAGGCACGGGTCACACCCGCCACATACGCAGCCGCCAACACCAACATGTTTTTTTCGCCCTTGGGTGTGGGCACCACCATGATGATTTCACCCACACCGGCCACATGGGCGGGAATGGCGTTCATCAACACACTGCTGGGGTAAGCCGCCTTGCCACCAGGCACGTAAATGCCGACGCGGTCCAGCGGGGTGACTTTCTGGCCCAGCAACGTGCCGTCTTCATCGTGGTAGCTCCAGCTCTCACCGCTGGCCTTCTTTTGTGCCTCGTGGTAGCTGCGCACACGTTGGGCGGCAGATTCAAGGGCATGACGCTGCACGTCGGGCAAGCCCTCAAACGCTGCCTTGAGTTCCGCCTGGGTTAGCTCCAGCTCGGCCACCGCGCTGGCGCTCAGGCCGTCAAAACGGGCGGTGTAGTCCAGCACGGCGGCATCACCACGCTGCTGAACATCGGCCAAGATGTCCGCCACACGCTGCTCAATGCCTGCGTCGGTGTCCGCGGACCAATGCAGACGGGCCTTGAATTCAGCGTCAAATGTGCTGCTGGCGGTTGATAGACTTGCAGGGGTAGCTACCAAATTCATAGTTTTTAAAAAGTTAGGTTACTGGCCAATAGCCGACTCAAACGCATCTATGATCCGGCGAATCGGGGCCTGTTTGAGCTTGAGCGCGGCTTGGTTCACCACCAGACGCGAGCTGATGTCCATGATGTGTTCCACCTCGACCAGGTGGTTGGCTTTGAGGGTATTGCCGGTGGAGACCAGATCAACGATGGCATCGGCCATGCCCACCAGAGGGGCCAGCTCCATGCTGCCGTAGAGTTTGATCAGGTCGACGTGGACACCTTTGGTGGCGAAAAATTCTCTTGAGATCGCCACATATTTGGTGGCCACGGTCAGACGCGAACCTTTTTTGACCATGTTGGCGTAGTCAAAATCCGAGCGCACCGCCACACTGATGCGGCATTTGGCAATTTGTAAATCCAGCGGCTGGTACAGGCCCTGGCTACCGTGCTCCAGCAGCGTGTCTTTGCCGGTGATGCCCATGTCGGCACCGCCGTATTGCACATAGGTGGGCACGTCGGTGGCGCGCACCACCAGCACACGCACATCGGGCTGGTTGGTGGTCAGGATAAGTTTGCGGGATTTTTCGGGGTCTTCCAGCACCTCGATGCCGGCGGCTTTGAGCAGTGGCAGGGTTTCTTCAAAAATACGTCCTTTGGACAGTGCAATAGTGATCATTTTGGCCTTTAGCCCTTATTTATCAAGCGCAAAGCGCTATCAATTTAATCATAAACAACAACCTTGTGAATCACTTCAGTCGTTCGATGTCCGCACCCAGAGTGCGCAGTTTGGCTTCCATCTGGTCATAACCACGGTCCAGATGGTAAATACGGTCGACCAGCGTTTCACCCTCAGCCACCAGACCGGCAATCACCAGGCTGGCCGAGGCGCGCAAATCGGTCGCCATGACAGTGGCACCCGACAAGCGCGGAACACCTTCCACCAGTGACACTTTGCCATCGATCTGGATATTGGCTCCCAGGCGCACCAGCTCGTTGACGTGCATGAAGCGGTTTTCAAAAATGGTTTCCGTCACTTTGGACGTGCCCTGTGCCACCGCATTGAGTGCCATGAACTGGGCCTGCATGTCGGTCGGAAAGCCAGGATATTCGGTGGTGCGAAAACTTTGCGCCTTCAACTGAGCGGCTCCAGCCGATTGAACCCGGATGCCCTCAGGCACAGCGCTGACGGTCACACCTGCATGGAGCAGTTTTTCCACCACCGCCTCCAGGTGATCCAGTCGCCCATGCTGAAGCACCACGTCACCACCCGCAGCAGCTACGGCACATAAAAATGTCCCGGTCTCAATACGATCAGCCACCACTTGGTGGGTGCAGCCATGTAAAGCTTCTACCCCCTGAATACGGATGCGACTGGTGCCATGACCCTCAATACGGGCACCCATCTTGATCAGCATCTCGGCCAGGTCAGGAATCTCGGGCTCTTGTGCAGCGTTTTCCAGAATGGTTTCACCCTCGGCCAGGGCTGCGGCCATCAAAAAATTCTCGGTGCCGGTGACTGTCACCATGTCGGTGGCAATCCGTGCGCCTTGGAGTCGGGTGCGGCCAGCTGGCAGCTTGGCCACCATATAACCATGTTGCACCGAAATTTCTGCACCCATGGCACATAAACCCTTGATATGCTGGTCCACCGGGCGTGAACCAATGGCGCAACCGCCTGGCAGAGAGACTTTGGCGCGGCCAAAACGCGCCAACAACGGCCCCAGCACCAGCACCGATGCCCGCATGGTCTTGACCAATTCGTAAGGTGCTTCGGGATTAATCGTATCGGGAGCACACAGGCTCATGCCACCGCGCTCGCCATGCGTCTGGGTTTGCACCCCCATGTGATCGAGCAACTTGCGCATGGTAGCCACGTCCTGCAAACGCGGCATATTGTGCAAAGTGACCGGCTCCTCGGTCAGCAAGGCGGCGCACAGCTCGGGCAAAGCAGCGTTCTTGGCCCCGGAAATCATCACCGTCCCATGCAGCGCACGCCCGCCACGAATCAATAACTTGTCCATGGCTCAGACCGGTTGTGCGGCCCATTCGGCCGGTGTAAAGGCTTTGATGGACAAGGCATGAATTTCATCGGTTTTCATCTTGTCCCCCAGGGTCGCATAGACACGCTGATGGCGTGTAATGGCGCGTTTACCCTCGAATTCGGCAGACACCACGGTGGTGTACCAGTGACGGCCATCACCTTCCAAAGTGATGTAGTCGCACGCCAGATTGGCGGCAATCAGTTGTTTGATTTGATCAGCAGTCATATATTTTGGAGGGGAAAAGCGTTTGAGGCTTTCCTCAACAGTTGAAGTTTTCAGGAACGGATTTTGTACCCACTGCGCAGCAAGGCATAGGCCCACAGCCCCACACCCAAGGTGGCGCTGGCTACAACCGCCAGGCTGAACCAGGGAGAAATGTCGCTGGCACCAAAAAAACCATAACGAAAACCGTCAATCATGTAGAAAAACGGATTCAGATGGCTCACAGTCTGCCAGAACGGCGGCAAGGAGTGGATGGAGTAAAACACACCACTCAAGAACGTCATGGGCATCACTACAAAATTCTGGAAAGCGGCCATCTGGTCAAATTTTTCAGACCATAAACCCGCCACCACGCCCAAGGCCCCCATCAGGGCCGCCCCCAAAAAGGCAAACGTCACGGCCCAGAACGGTTGTGCCAAAGGTGGTACAGCAAAGAACAGCGACACCGCCAACACCCCCAGACCCACGACCAACCCACGCACAATGGCCGCCCCGACATAAGCCACAAACCAGTGCCATGCAGATAGCGGCGTGAGCAACAAGAACACCAGGTTGCCCATCACCTTGCTGGCAATCAGGGAGGATGAGCTGTTGGCAAAAGCGTTCTGCAGCAAA
Organism: Rhodoferax lithotrophicus; assembly: GCF_019973615.1. Classification (GTDB taxonomy): domain Bacteria; phylum Pseudomonadota; class Gammaproteobacteria; order Burkholderiales; family Burkholderiaceae_C; genus Rhodoferax; species Rhodoferax lithotrophicus. Next base: position 3,635,328 of record NZ_AP024238.1, read on the forward strand.
CTCATCATGGCCAGACCGGGCACCAGAAAAGCGGTGTAACTCACGTTGTCATAGACCCGCACATGGGATTCCAGCGCCTGGCCAAATACCAGCAAATACAGCATGGCGGTCAAAATGGGCCCTGTGATGGTCTGTGCCGCCACGCGCACAAAGCGCAGCACTTCCTTGTAAAGCAACATTTGCCAGCCGGTCATACCAGGCTCCGATCATCCCGTCCAGGGTGCTGATTCATCACCTGCAAGAACACGTCTTCCAGGTCTGGGCGACGAATCTCGATATCGCGCACGGTCAGACCAGCCTGGCGAATCTGCGTCAAATAGTGCTCCACCGCCAAGGCATCCACGGCAGGTAACTGCACCACACGACCTGTCACGCGCGCCTTGCTGGCCAACTCGGCCGGTAACTCGCCGTCCACCGTGCAGCGCAGCACATTGCCTGAAGCCGAACTGAGCAAGGCACTGGTGCTGTCCAACGCCACCACTTTGCCGGTTTTGAGCATGGCAATCCGGCCACATAAGGCCTCTGCCTCTTCCAGGTAATGCGTGGTCAAAAGCACGGTGTGCCCTTGTTTGTTGAGTTTGGCAATGAAATGCCACAGGGTTTGGCGCAATTCCACATCCACCCCGGCGGTGGGTTCATCCAGCACGATGACCGGTGGTTTGTGCACCAACGCCAGCGCCACCAATACCCGGCGCTTCATGCCACCGGACAGAGCACGCATGTTGGCATGCGCCTTGTCGGTCAGCCCCAGACTTTCCAAAAGTTCATCAATCCAGGCAGCGTTATGACGCACGCTAAAATAGCCCGACTGGAATACCAGTGCTTCACGCACGTTAAAAAACGGGTCAAACACCAACTCTTGTGGCACCACACCCAGAGCACGGCGGGCTGCCGCAAAATCGGTTTGAACATCATGCCCCATGACACTGACCCGCCCCGAGCTCGCCTGGGTCAAGCCGGCCAAAATAGTGATCAGTGTCGTTTTCCCGGCACCGTTGGGCCCCAGTAAACCAAAAAACTCACCTGGCTGAATCTCCAGATCCACTGAATCCAAGGCCAAAAAACGCTCCCCCTTCAAGCCGCGAGAAGAAGGGTAACTTTTGGAAACGCTCTGAAAAGAAATCGCGGGGGGGTATCCGCCTGCGCTCATGGGCATGGCTTCTGAGCTGGCAGCAACTCGGCAATACCATACAAACGTGCCAAATCCGCAAAACGGGGGGGGATGGCTTGTAATGTCAGGGTCTTGCCTAGCGAGACAGCGCAGCGGCGCAACTCCAACAGCACAGCTAATGCCGTAGAGTCAAAGCGCTGCAACGGAGCTGCGTTGATGGTCACAGTGGAAGAATTTTCAGCATGAACGGCCTGCAGCAATTCCGACAAGCAGTCTGTGGCGTTTTGGTGTATCAGAATGGCTGGCAATTGCAGCATATTCAGCCCTTGGCCGACTTGTCATTTTTGGCTGAATTGGCTTTATTACGATCTGCCAGGGTTGCAATCAGGCCATCAATACCTTTGGCGTTGATTTCCTGGGCAAACTGGCTGCGGTAAGTATCCACCAACCAAACGCCCAACACATTGAGATTAAAAATCCGCCAGCCGGAGGTGCTATCCGCAGACTTTTCCAACCGGTAGTCCAGTTGGATCGGGTCGCCACGCCCCTTGATCACGGTGCGCACAATCACCTCTCTATCTTCCGGCGCAGCGCGCAAGGGTTTGACGCTGAAAGTCAGGTTTTTGGCCTGGCTAATGGCTCCGGCATAGGTGCGAACCAACAGCGTTTTGAATTCTGCCTCCAGACGTTTGCGTTGCTCTGGGGTGGCTTGACGCCAACCCGGACCCACAGCAGAGGCCGTCATGCGCTGAAAATTCAGATAAGGCATGACCTTTTCGTCCAGCAAGACAATCAGATGGGCAACATCACCCGCTTGCACGGCTTTGTCCGTCTGAATAATGTCAAGTGCCTCTTTGGTCAGCCGATCAATCAAGGCATCTGGAGCCTCTTCAGCCGCCCGAACCGGCGCAGCCACCATAGACAGACTTGCGGCCAAGGTCAGTAAAAAATGAGTGAAAAAACGTCGATTCATATTAATTTCTTTCCAAAAAGGCTAGTTGGCCGGTTGATCTTGTGTATCCGGCAGAGCTTCATCGGGAGGATTTCCGTCATACACCTGATTACGTCGGCGCTGCAAAAACGCATCACGGGTAAAGGTATAAGGATCAAGAGCCACCTGGTCAAGCATATCGGTGGCACTTAACAAACGTGCACGACGATCCAGCAAACTCAAGGCAGTCGCAGAATTACGTGCAGGAACATCGCTGACATTAGAGAGTAAATTACCTTGTGCATCCACTGGCAACGCAGCCGTATCACGCACGGTTGACGGCCCCAGCAATGGCAGCACAACGTAGGGGCCAGCCCCAACCCCCCAATAACCCAGGGTTTGGCCAAAATCCTCGGTGTAACGCTCAATTTGCATCTCGGTTGCAATGTCCAGCAAGCCAGCCAAACCAAAAACGGTGTTCACCCCAAAACGCACCAGACTGTTGCCCGCGGCTTCACCCTTGAGCTGCAAGGCGTTGTTCACAAACGACCAGGCATCCTGCAAATTGTTGAAAAAATTGTTCACTCCTGTGCGAACCGGCTGCGGCAACACGTCTTTGTAAACTGTTGCCACCGGCTTGATCACGACCCGATCTACGGCATCATTAAAGTGGTACACACCCCGGTTCAAAGGCTCCAACGGGTCACGCGGATTGGCGCTGGGACCCGTTGCACAGCCTGCAACAGCCAACAGCATCATCAAAAAACCACTCATGGCCATTCGCTGCCAGGTGGTCTTGCTCGAACTTGTTCCCTGAATCATTATTTTCCCTGACTGTTATTACTTCCACCCGGTGCGGCCGGATCAGCCGCCTTGCTGTACAAGAACTGGCTGATCAGGTTTTCCAGTACCACAGCTGATTGTGTGCTGGAAATGACATCTCCTGGCCCGAGGTTTTTATCAGCAGCACCGGCCTCAATCCCCAAATACTGGTCACCCAACAAGCCGCTGGTCAAGATTTTGAGTGAGCTGTCTTTGGGAAAACTGTAGCGACTCTCCAGTGCCAGCGTTACTTTGGCCTGAAACGACTTATCGTCAAACACAATGTTTTCCACCCGACCAACCACCACGCCTGCGCTTTTCACAGCCGCTTTGGGTTTGAGCCCCCCAATATTGTCAAACTTGGCGGCCACTGAATAGGTTTTCTCAAAACTCAAGCTCAGCAGGTTGGCCGACTGCAATGCCATGAACAAAATGGCCACGGCACCAATCAGCACAAACATACCAACCCAGATATCATTTTTAGAGCGCTGCATGCAACATCTTTCTCATTTGGGACATGCGGTTCATGTCAAATCGTAAACATCATGGCGGTCAGAACAAAGTCTAGCGCCAGCACGGTTAAGGAGGCCATCACCACTGTGCGTGTGGTGGCTTTGGCCACCCCCTCAGGAGTGGCCTGTGCGTTGTAGCCCTGCAACAACGCAATAAACGTCACCGCCACGCCAAATACAAAACTCTTGACCACCCCATTGCCCAGATCCTTGAACACATCGACCCCGCCTTGAATCTGACTCCAAAACGCTCCACCATCCACACCAATCATCAATACACCCACAACCCAGCCGCCAATGATGCCCGTGGCACTGAACACCGCTGCCAGCAACGGCATGGTGAACACACCAGCCCAAAAACGGGGACAGAGCACCCGCTCAATGGGATTGACAGCCATCATCTCCATGACGCTGATCTGCTCACCGGCTTTCATCAGACCAATCTCGGCTGTCAGCGAGGTACCCGCACGACCAGCAAACAACAAGGCAGTGACCACCGGTCCAAGTTCTCGCATCAGGCTCAAGCTAACCATCAGCCCCAGCGCCTCGGAAGAGCCATAACGCTTCAGTATGTAATACCCTTGCAAACCAAGCACAAAGCCCACAAACAGACCAGACACGCCGATGATGGCCAGTGAATAATTGCCCAAAAAATGAATCTGGTCGCGCACCAGGCCATTACGTTTGAGCGCATACCCCAAACTGGCGCACAAGCGAAAAAACAACCGGGCGGCGTACCCTACAGCATCCAGCTGGCGACGCACCACAAAACCAATTTCTCTGGGACTCCATCCACTCATGGGGATACCTCGGCGGCAAAATCCTGCGCCACGGTGGGTCCAGGATAGTGAAAATGCACCGGGCCTTCAGGCAAAGCATGCACATATTGATACACCAGCGGATCGGTGCTATGGCGCACCTCATCGGGCGTTCCCTGACATGCAATTTTGCCATTGGCCAAAATAATCACCTGGTCGGCAATGGCAAACGTTTGCTCTAAATCGTGTGAGACAAAAATACTGGTCAAGCCCATGGCATCATTGAGTTCGCGAATCAACCTGGCGGAAGTGCCCAATGAAATCGGGTCAAGTCCGGCAAACGGCTCGTCATACATCACCAGCTCCGGGTCAAGCGCAATGGCCCGCGCCAGTGCCACACGGCGGGCCATACCGCCGCTTAAATCGCTTGGCATCAACTCGCGGGCGCCTCGCAAACCCACCGCATTCAGCTTCATGAGCACCACATCACGAATCAGCGCCTCAGGCAGGTCAGTGTGTTCACGCAGCGGGAAGGCCACGTTTTCATACACATCCAGATCAGCAAACAAGGCACCAAACTGGAACAACATGCCCATGCGCCGCCGTACCGCATACAACTCAGGCTGAGTCATGGGCGTGATGTCTTTGCCATCAAACAGCATCTGCCCTTGTTGCGCTTGCACCTGCCCGCCAATCAGTCGCAGGATGGTAGTTTTGCCGCCACCGGAGGCTCCCATCAAGGCCGTGACCTTGCCACGCGGAATGGTCAAGGACACGTTGTCCAGAATCAAGCGTTCACCATAGCCAAAGCTAAGATGATCCAGTTCAACCAGAGAGTTAGATGTGTTTGAGGCCATAAATAGAAAGACCGGGGGTTAACCCGGCCCTTCGATCATACGCGATGGTGCTTTTCTCAACGCGGCAGGTCACTGAATCCCATTAAAAACTCATCAATGGCACGTGCTGCCTGGCGGCCTTCACGGATGGCCCAGACCACCAGAGACTGGCCACGGCGCATGTCACCAGCGGCAAACACCTTGGACACGTTGGTGGCATAACCACCGGTGAAGTCGGTGCTGGCTTTGGCGTTGCCACGAGCATCCTTGTCCACACCAAAGGCTTCGAGCACGGTGGCCACAGGGTTGACAAAGCCCATGGCGAGCAACACCAGATCGGCTTTGTACTCTTTTTCAGTCCCGGCAATTTCCACCATCTTGCCGTCCTTGAACTCGATGTGAACGGTTTTGAGCCCGGTAACCTTGCCTTTTTCACCGATGAATTCTTTGGTGGAGATGGCAAATTCACGCTGGCAACCTTCGTCGTGGCTGGAGCTGGTGCGCAGCTTCATGGGCCAATAGGGCCAGGTCATGGGGCGGTTTTCTTCCACCGGGGGCTGAGGCATGACTTCGAACTGGGTCACACTGACCGCGCCGTGGCGGTTGCTGGTGCCGACACAGTCACTGCCGGTGTCACCACCACCGATCACGATGACGTGTTTGCCATCGGCACGCAACTGGCCCTTGAGCTTGTCACCGGCATTGATCTTGTTTTGCTGGGGCAAAAACTCCATGGCGAAGTGAATGCCATCCAGGTCACGACCAGGCACTGGCAAGTCACGGCTCTGCTCTGAGCCACCGGTCAGCAGCACGGCATCAAAGTCTTTTTTCAACTGCTCGGCAGAAATGGTTTCCTTGGCCCAGTTGGTGACCTTGCTGCCTTTGGGCATTTCACCGACCAAGACGCTGGTGCGAATCGTCACACCCTCGGCCTTGAGCTGCTCGACACGACGGTCTATATGCGATTTTTCCATCTTGAAGTCTGGAATACCGTAACGCAGCAGGCCACCCACACGGTCGTTTTTCTCAAACAGCGTCACGTCATGGCCAGCGCGCGCCAACTGCTGGGAAGCCGCCAAACCAGCGGGGCCAGAGCCCACCACCGCAATTTTTTTGCCGGTCTTGATCTTGGCCGGTTGAGGCTTGACCCAACCGTTTTCCCAGGCGCGGTCGATGATCGCATGTTCAATGCTCTTGATACCGACAGCCAACTGATTGACATTGAGCGTACAAGCCGCTTCGCAGGGTGCAGGACAAATGCGGCCAGTGAACTCGGGGAAGTTGTTGGTGCTGTGCAGCACATCAATGGCTTCCTTCCAGTCACCGTGGTAAACCAGATCATTGAAGTCTGGAATGATGTTGTTGACCGGGCAGCCGTTGTTGCAAAACGGTGTACCGCAGTCCATACAACGGGCCGCTTGGGTGTTGGCAGCTTGGTCATCCAGACCAATGACAAACTCTTTGTAGTTTTTCAGGCGCTCGGGCACGGGCTTGTAGCCTTCTTCAATGCGCTCATACTCCATGAAACCAGTCACTTTTCCCATGATATTTTTCCTTGTTCGTTGCCTGTGATGCTTTATTTAGCTGCCACGATTTTTTTGACAGCTTCTTTTTTTGTAGCTGCCTGCGCCCTATCTGCCTGCGCTAGAGCCCCTTTTTTAGCATGGATTTCGCCTAAGGCACGTTTGTATTCATTGGGGAATACTTTGACAAACTTGGCCCGTGAGGTGTCCCAGTTATCCAACAGTTCGCGGGCGCGACGGCTGCCGGTCCAGCGGTTGTGATCTTCCAACAACTTCTTCAGTTGAGCCTCGTCGCTCAAGCCACGGTGCCATAGACTTTCGTTGATGGCCTCTTTCTGCTCGGCCGTCGTCAGCACTTTCTCCAAAGACACCATGGCCGTGTTGCAACGTTTGGCAAACTTGCCATCTTCGTCATAGACATAGGCCACACCACCACTCATACCGGCGGCAAAGTTGCGCCCGGTGGCACCCAGCACCGCCACCGTGCCGCCTGTCATGTATTCACAACCGTGGTCACCGGTGCCTTCAACCACGGCCGTCGCACCCGACAGACGCACCGCAAAACGTTCACCGGCCACGCCGCTGAAGAAGGCTTCACCACTGGTGGCACCAAACATCACGGTATTGCCGACGATGGTATTTTTGATGGCATCGCCGCGGAAGTCGATGCTGGGACGCACCACGACGCGGCCACCGCTGAGCCCCTTGCCGGTGTAGTCATTGGCATCACCAATCAGGTACAGGGTAACCCCACGGCAGAGGAATGCACCAAACGACTGGCCACCGGTGCCTTCGAGCTGGATGCGAATGGTGTCGTCCGGCAAGCCTTCAGGGTGCACTTGCGTGACCGCCCCCGAAAGCATGGCCCCGACCGAGCGGTTGACGTTGCGCGCCACCTCGATGAACTGCACGCGCTCACCCTTGTCAATGGCCGGGCGGCTTTTGGCGATCAACACGTTGTCGAGTGCCTTTTCCAGCCCGTGGTCTTGCTCTTCGGTCTGGAAACGCGGTACCTCTGCGCCCACGTTGGGCTGGGCAAACAAGCGGCTGAAGTCCAGGCCCTGGGCTTTCCAGTGGCTCAGACCGGCACGCATGTCGAGCAGGTCGGCGCGGCCAATCAGGTCGTCAAACTTGCGGATGCCGAGCTGCGCCATGATCTGGCGGGCTTCTTCAGCAATGAAGAAGAAGTAGTTCACCACATGCTCGGGCTTGCCGGAGAACTTCTTGCGCAGTTCAGGGTCTTGCGTGGCCACACCGACCGGGCAGGTGTTGAGGTGGCATTTGCGCATCATGATGCAGCCTTCCACCACCAGCGGGGCGGTGGCAAAACCGAATTCGTCCGCCCCCAGCAGGGCACCAATCACCACGTCACGGCCGGTTTTCATCTGACCATCGGTCTGCACCCGGATACGGCTGCGCAGGCGGTTGAGCACCAGGGTCTGCTGGGTTTCGGCCAGGCCGATTTCCCACGGGCTGCCAGCATGCTTGATGGAGGACCAGGGTGAGGCTCCAGTGCCGCCGTCGTGGCCAGCAATCACCACATGGTCGGCCTTGCACTTGGCGACACCTGCGGCAATCGTGCCAACGCCCATTTCAGACACCAGCTTGACGCTGATGCTGGACTTGGGTGACACGTTTTTCAGGTCGTGAATCAGTTGCGCCAAGTCTTCAATGGAGTAGATGTCATGGTGCGGCGGGGGTGAAATCAGGCCGACACCAGGCACCGAGTAACGCAGTTTGCCGATGTAGTCAGACACCTTGGCCCCTGGCAACTGACCGCCCTCCCCCGGCTTGGCCCCTTGCGCCATCTTGATCTGAATCTGGTCTGCACTGCCCAGGTATTCGGCGGTGACACCAAAGCGGCCAGAGGCCACTTGCTTGATGCGCGAACGCATCGAGTCACCGTCTTGCAAGGGGTAATCGACTTCAAACAGGTCTTTGCCCAACAGGTCAGACATGGTCTGACCCTGCTTGATCGGGATGCCTTTGAGTTCGTTGCGGTAACGCAGCGGGTCTTCACCGCCCTCACCGGTATTGCTCTTGCCGCCGATGCGGTTCATGGCCACAGCTAAAGTGGCGTGCGCCTCGGTGGAGATCGAGCCCAGCGACATGGCCCCGGTGGCGAAGCGTTTGACGATTTCCTTGGCGGATTCGACCTCATCAATCGGGATCGCTTTACTCGGGTCAATCTTGAACTCGAACAAGCCACGCAGGGTCAAGTGGCGCTTGTTCTGGTCGTTGATGATCTGGGCGTATTCCTTGTAGGTGTTCCAGTTGTTGGCGCGGGTGCTGTGCTGCAGTTTGGCAATCGCATCCGGTGTCCACATGTGTTCTTCACCACGGGCACGCCAGGCGTATTCACCACCGGCGTCCAGGCGGTTGGCCAGCACCGGGTCGGCCCCAAACGCGGCTTTGTGCATGCGCAGGGCTTCTTCGGCAATCTCAAACACGCCAATACCTTCCACCTTGCTGGGTGTGCCGGTGAAATATTTCCCAATGGTGTCGCTGGACAGGCCAATGGCTTCAAACAGCTGAGCACCACAGTAGCTCATGTAGGTGGACACGCCCATTTTGGACATGATCTTGGACAGGCCTTTGCCGACCGCCTTGACGTAGTTGTAAATGGCTTTGTCGGCACTCAGGTCGCCCGGCAGATCTTTGCAGATGCTGGCCAGGGTTTCCATCGCCAGGTAGGGGTGAACAGCCTCTGCACCGTATCCGGCCAGCACACCAAAGTGGTGAACTTCGCGGGCCGAGCCGGTTTCCACCACCAAACCGGCGGTGGTACGCAGGCCTTCACGCACCAGATGCTGGTGAATGGCCGACAAGGCCAGCAAAGCTGGAATGGCCACCTGGGTGGCACTGATGCCACGGTCACTGATGATCAGAATGTTGTGGCCAATCTTGATGGCATCGACCGCTTCGGCGCACAAAGAGGCGAGTTTGGCCTCCACCCCTTCGCGGCCCCAGGCCAGCGGGTAGGTGATGTCCAGCGTGTAGCTACGGAACTTGCCATTGGTGTGTTTGGCAATGTCGCGCAGCTTGGCCATGTCGGCGAAGTTGAGCACCGGCTGGCTGACTTCCAGACGCATCGGCGGGTTGACCTGGTTGATGTCAAGCAGGTTGGGTTTGGGGCCCACAAAGGACACAAGGCTCATCACAATGGCTTCACGGATCGGGTCGATCGGCGGGTTGGTCACCTGGGCGAACAACTGTTTGAAGTAGTTGTAGAGTGGCTTGTTTTTGTCGCTCAAGACCGCCAGCGGACTGTCGTTGCCCATCGAGCCAATGGCTTCTTCGCCGTTGGCGGCCATGGGGGCCAGCAAAAACTTCAGGTCTTCCTGGGTGAAGCCAAAGGCTTGCTGGCGATCCAGCAACGTACCTTCAGACTCGGAGGCGCTGGCGGGCTCACCCCCACCACGCACATCGTCCAGACGGATACGCAGGTTCTCAATCCACTGTTTGTAGGGTTTGGCGTTGGCCAGACCGGCCTTGAGCTCGTCGTCATCGACCATACGACCTTGCTCCAGGTCGATCATGAACATCTTGCCGGGTTGCAGACGCCATTTGCGTACGATCTTGCTCTCGGGGAAGGGCAAGACACCGGACTCGGAGGCCATCACCACCAGGTCATCATCGGTGATGCAGTAGCGTGAGGGGCGCAGGCCGTTGCGGTCCAGCGTGGCACCAATCTGGCGGCCATCGGTGAACACGATGCTGGCCGGGCCGTCCCAGGGCTCCAGCATGGCGGCGTGGTATTCATAGAAGGCGCGGCGGCGCTCGTCCATGGTGGTGTGCTGCTCCCAGGGTTCGGGAATCATCATCATCACCGCCTGGCTGATCGGGTAACCGGCCATGGTGAGCAACTCAAGGCAGTTGTCAAAAGTGGCGGTGTCGGACTGGGTGGGGAAGCTGATGGGGTAGAGCTTTTGCAAGTCTGCGCCCAGCACTGGTGAACTCATCACGCCTTCACGGGCTTTCATCCAGTTGTAGTTGCCCTTGACGGTGTTGATTTCACCGTTGTGCGCCACATAGCGGTAGGGGTGAGCCAGCGGCCACTCCGGGAAGGTGTTGGTGGAGAAACGCTGGTGCACCAGGCCCAGTGCGGAAACGCAGCGCGGGTCTTTCAGATCCAGGTAATAGGTACCGACCTGATCGGCCAGCAGCAAGCCTTTGTAGATCACCGTGCGGCTGGACATGCTGGGCACGTAATACTCTTTGCTGTGCTTGAGCTTCAAGGCCTGAATGTGGGCGCTGGCGGTTTTGCGGATCACGTAGAGCTTGCGTTCCAGTGCGTCTTGCACGATCACGTCATTGCCACGGCCGATAAAAATCTGGCGCAGGATCGGTTCTTTTTTGCGCACGTTGGGCGACATCGGCATGTCGCGGTCTACCGGCACATCACGCCAACCCAGCAGCACCTGGCCTTCGGCTTTGACGGCACGCTCCAGCTCTTGTTCACAAGCCTGGCGTGAAGCGCTTTCCTTGGGCAAAAACACCATGCCCACACCGTATTCGCCTGGGGGTGGCAGGGTCACCCCTTGCGAAGCCATTTCCTCACGGTACAAGGCATCTGGCAACTGAATCAGGATACCGGCACCATCACCCATGAGCTTGTCTGCCCCGACCGCACCCCGGTGGTCCAGGTTTTCAAGAATCTTGAGCGCATTTTTGACGATGTCATGCGACTTGACACCCTTGATATGGGCCACAAAACCCACCCCGCATGCATCATGCTCTTGAGATGCTGAATACAAACCATGATCCTGGAGATGCTTGATCTCGGCTGCCGTCGTCATACACGCGCTCCTAAAAAAATATCGAATATCTGAACTTTACCGCATTGCAGCATCTATGCCAAATAAAATAATTGGGGTCAGATTCCAATTATTTCTCAAATAACAATTAATGAAATAAATTAGGGACACATCAAATTTAATAGCTATTGATGCTTTATTTACAAGCACTAGAGGCTTATTTTTATCTTGATTTACGGACGGATAATGGTCTACCAGCGACACTTTTTGTGATGCGGCGTTCTGTTCTTTTTTGTAAATCAGCCACAAAATCTGGCTCGCCAAGTGCCCAACCGCTCAAAGTGGCTTGCGTCAAAGCACTTTGCTGCACCGAGCTGATGCCTGCTTGCACCAATTCGGCGTAGGCCGCTTCACGGGCAAACGGGGTGTTGCCCAGCTCCCAATATAGGGCATGGGGCGTGATCAGGCGATCGGTCCGCAAGCCCAGGTAATGCCCGTGACTCGACCAGGGATAGTCTTGTGCTTGAAGCACCAAGCCTGCACGTACCGGATTCAGATCGATATAAGCCATGCAGGCAAGTAAATATCGCTCGGCCTGGATCAGCGTGGATTTGTAGCGACCTTCCCACAAGGTGCCGGTGCGTTTTTGGGCTGAATTGAAATACCGGACATAACTGCGCCCCACCGCCTGCATCATTTTGGGCAAACCATCTGCGGTGCGCGGCGTGGCCAGCACATGGAAATGGTTGCTCATCAACACATAAGCGTGCACCGCCACGTCCCACTTTTTGGCTTGCTCTTGCAGCAAGTCGAGCAGCATCCGGTAATCTGCTGTCGTGACAAAAATCGCCTGGCGATTATTGCCACGCTGAATCACATGATGGGGGTAATCCGGCAGCGTTAGGCGAGGTAAGCGCGCCATGAATCAGAAAAACAGAAATTCAAGCCCATCACTTGGGCGCTTTGGCGATCCGCACCTTGCCACCAGTGGTGATCAGGATCACGGCATCCCCTGGCACCAGAACTTGCTCGCCCTTGGCCTGCACCACAGCGCGGCGCTCTCCACCTTTGAGTTGCACCAGAACTTCAACAGCATCTTCCCGTGTGGAAAAACGCTCAATCGCATTACCCGCGGCAGCACCTGCCACCCCTACGAGCAAACCAATGGCATTACTTTCGGCATTGGAGCCACCACGGGTCGCACCTGCCACTGCACCGGTGACCCCACCCACAACAGCACCTATGCCACTTTGACTGCCATCTACCACCACATTACGGACCGTCAGCACCACGCCGTCTTCCACTTGCGACATGCGCTGGGCATCACCGCGCTGAATCACATCCGGGCTGCTGCTGGCACAGGCTGCCAAAGTCAGCGCGAATGCGATGGAAATACCAAGAGATAAAAATTTTTGCATACACACTCCTTTAAAAATGATCGATTACGGTGCAGATTTGTCGACATGCCCTGCACCGTGCGCATGGTCAGACATGGGTAAATGAGCTTCTGCGGCATTGTCCGGCAGATGTGTAAAGCGGGTATGAAGCAACTCTTTTAAACCAAATTCTTCCAACAAAGCACGCAAGCGTTGCGCCGCAGAGCGTTTTTTCTGCCCGGTGTAACGCGCCAGAATCAGCTCGTTTTTCATACTGTGCTCCCAGCCGACCAGCTCGGTCACCGTGACTTGGTAGCCACAAGCTTCCAGGTACAGGCAACGCAGCACGTTGGTGATCTGGCTACCGAGTTCGCGGGTGTGCAAGGGATGACGCCACAATTCCGAGAGCGGCGTTCGCTGGAGCGACAAGACTTTGTGCTGATTCAGCACCCGCGCCACTTCGGCTTGACAACAGGGCACCAGCACCATAAAACGCGCGCGTTTTTGCAAGCCAAAGGCGATGGCATCGTCGGTGGCGGTGTCACAGGCATGTAAGGCGGTGACCACATCCATGCGTTCCGGCAATTGCCCGGATTGGGCCGATTGCGCCACCGTCAGATTCAGGAACGACATGCGGGCAAAACCCAGCTGTTTGGCCAGTGCCGTAGATTTTTCGACCAGCTCAGGCCGGGTTTCGATGCCGTAAATGTGCCCGGTGCTGCGCTGTTTGAAAAACAAGTCGTACAAAATAAAACCCAGGTAGGACTTGCCTGCACCGTGGTCAGCCAGTGTCAGTCCACCGACTGCGGAGCCAGCCTCAGACAGCTCCAGCAGCAATTTTTCAATGAACTGGTAAAGGTGGTAGACCTGTTTGAGTTTGCGGCGTGAATCCTGGTTCAGCTTGCCGTCACGGGTCAGGATATGCAGCTCTTTGAGCAATTCCAGCGATTGCCCTGGGCGAATCTCTGGGGGCAACTCGTTGGCTGTGGATGCCGCGCCCTGGCGAGGGGGGTTAGTTCTTTGGTTTTTCATGCGCGGATGATGCCATGTTGGGTTCGGCCAAAGAGGCGGCGGTCACAGTGGCCCCTACACCAAGCGCTTGCCAACCTTGTACACCCAGGCGCTCCATGGTTTGTATGTTGACTTCAAAAATGGATTCCGGGTTGGGAAATGCCGCCACGGCGCGGTCGATGCTGTCTTCACGCAACAAATGCAACGTTGGGTAAGGTGAGCGGTTGGTGAAGTTGGTGACATCGTCAGGCAAGGTAGCAGCAAACTGGTAGTGCGGGTGCAGAGAAGCAATTTGCAACACACCATCGAGCTCCAGATCTTCCAGCACCTGATCGGCCTCGGCCAAAAAATCATTGAAATCCAGAAAATCCTCAAGACACCTCGGCGCTATTAATAACGTAGTATCCCGCACTTTTGCATCAAGGGCTACAAGGTCTTTCAGCTCTTGAATCAAGTCTTCCCGGAAGGCACTTGCATGGGTGGCCTGGCTGACCGCGTAATGCACCTGACCCTTGACATGCACACTTTTGGCAAACGGGCACAGGTTCAGGCCAATCACAGCACGCTCCAGCCAGGCCACGGTGTCTTGCACCACTTGTTCATCAGGGGTCATAGGTTGGCTTCTTTCAACAAGGTTTGGCCGGTCAGCCGCTGGTGTTCGCGAAGGGCAAAACGGTCGGTCATGCCGGCAATGTAATCGGCCACGGTGCGCGCCAGGGCGTTGGCCGGGTCAAGGGGGTGAGTTTTTTGGAGGCGCCACTGATAGCGCTCTGGCATTTCCTGAGGACGAGCCAGATAGACTGTAAACAGGTCACGCACTACTTGCCTAGCTTGATTGGTGGTGTGGATCACTTGCGGATGCCGGTACAACTGCTGCAACAAAAAAGCCTTGAGTTGCTTGGATTGCGCCCGCATGCTGGGGCCGAACTGCACCAATGCTGGCAACACACGCACTGCGCTGACATCTGCGGGCTGAGCCTCGTCCAAAGCTGCTTGGGTGGCGGCAATCACGTCATACACCTGGGCGCTGAGCATGCGTCGGATCGATTCATACAACAAACGCCGACCGTGCGCGGGCTCTTGCAGCTGCGGGTAGTCGACCAATGTTTGCTGGCGAAACTGGTCAAACAAAGACACCGCCTGCAACTGGGTCAGGCTGATCAGGCCCGAGCGCACGCCATCGTCAATGTCATGCGCGTTGTAGGCAATTTCATCGGCCAGATTACACAGTTGAGCCTCAAGACTGGGCTGGGTGTGGGTCAAAAACCGTTGAGCCACACCGTGCGGCTCAATGGCTTCCAGCGCTTGTGCATTGGCCTGCGAACAGTGTTTGAGAATACCTTCACGGGTCTCAAACGTGAGGTTCAGACCGTCAAACGCAGGGTAACGTTCTTCCAGCTGATCCACCACACGCAGGCTTTGCAGGTTGTGCTCAAAACCACCAGAATCGCGCATACATTCGTTCAAGGCATCCTGACCCGCATGGCCAAAGGGCGTGTGGCCCAGGTCATGTGCCAGCGCAATAGCTTCTACCAAATCCTCATTAAGCTGCAGAGAGCGGGCGATGGAGCGGCCGAGTTGCGCCACCTCCAACGAATGGGTCATACGGGTGCGAAACAGGTCACCTTCATGGTTCAGAAATACCTGGGTTTTGTAGACCAGTCGCCTGAATGCCGTGCTGTGCACAATGCGGTCGCGGTCGCGCTGGTATTCGGTGCGGGTCGGTGCTGGCGTTTGCGGATAGCGCCGCCCTCGCGTCTGGCCCGGATCGCAGGCGTAAGATGCCAAACTCATTTTTATATGCAAAAAAGGCTGTAGCGCTTGTGGTTATTGCGCAAACAGCTATATTTTCAAGAGCTTTTCAGTGCAACATAAATCAATCACCTGGCGCACCATGGCCTCTGGTGCGCTGCGCACAATGGCGCGGCCAGGACCGTCGATCAGCACAAACTTGATATCGCCCGCCTCGGATTTTTTGTCCACCTGCATCAACTCCAGATAACGCCCCGCATTGTCATCAGCGCTTAATACCGGTCCTTTGACAGGTAAACCGGCTTTGGCAATCAGCCCGGTTAAACGCGCCACAAACAGTGCATCCACCAGCCCAAGGCGCAAGGACAAGTGTGCCGCCATCACCATGCCACAGCCTACACCCTCACCATGCAACCATTCGCCATAACCCAAACCAGCTTCAATGGCATGGCCAAAAGTATGGCCAAAATTCAAAATGGCACGCAGTCCAGACTCGCGCTCATCCTGCCCAACCACCCAGGCCTTGATCTCACAACTGCGCTTGACCACATGGGCCAATGCCACCGGGTCACGGGCCATGACTTGATCAATATGTGCCTCCAGCCAAGCCAGCAAGTCCATGTCGGCAATGGGGCCGTATTTGATGACCTCTGCCAAACCCGCACTGAGCTCCCGATCCGGCAGGGTTTTGAGCGTATCCAGATCACACACCACCTTGAGCGGTTGGTAAAACGCACCAATCATGTTCTTGCCCAACGGATGGTTGATGGCAGTTTTGCCACCCACAGAAGAGTCCACCTGCGCCAGCAAGGTCGTCGGTACCTGTACAAAGGGCACCCCACGCATGTAGCTGGCGGCGGCAAACCCGGTCATGTCACCGATAACACCACCACCCAATGCAAACAGCGTGGTTTTGCGATCACAGCGATGTTGCAGCAAAGCATCAAAAATCAGATTCAGGCTCTGCCAAGTCTTGAATTCCTCGCCATCAGGCAGCACCACGGTATGAATCTGCGCATATTTGCCACTCAAGGCTTTTTGCAACTGCATCGCATACAACGGCCCTACTGTGGTGTTGGTCACAATCAAGGCGCTCTGTGCTTTTGGCAGCTCAGCGTAACTAAGGGGGCTGTCGAACAGTGAGCCGCGAATGGCAATGTGATAGCTGCGACTACCCAGGTCGATGTTGACGGTTTGGAGGTCTGAAGAGTTCATCCCTCAAGTTTAGAGGCATTGCCAACATTTGCGAACCACGTTTTAAACGGATCAGTGGCTCAAACGTTGTTCGCCAATTCCAGTTGCATGATGATCGTATTAACCAGTGTGGATACCGATGGCCTGCCTGTATCAATGCTGAAGTGCGCGGTTTCACGGTACAGCGGAGCACGCTGTACATACAAATCACGCAAGCGCTGCAAGGGGTCAGCCACTTGCAGCAACGGGCGGTTCTTGTCGTGCCGTAAGCGTCGAAAAAGTTCATCCGGCATGGAATTCAGGTACACCACTTGAGTACGCTCGCGCAAATGCAAGCGATTGTTGGGCCGAAGCACCACGCCGCCTCCGGTGGACAACACCCCTTCGGGTAACTGGGTGAGCTCATCAATCACCGCTTCTTCCATATCGCGAAAGTGGTCTTCTCCTTCACGCTCAAAATACTCACGGATCGAGCAGCCCAAGCGCTGCTCGATCACATGGTCAGAGTCCAGAAAAGGCAGTTGCAGCCGCCTGGCTAATTGACGGCCGACTGTGGATTTACCTGAGCCTGGGAGGCCTATGAGAGAGATCAGATTTACTATCAACTCCACCTACTAATTTGGTGAACGGCAAGAGCCCATCCCAAATGGTGGCGTTAAAAAAGAACCATTGATAACATCTGTCTGCAAAACACCAGTCACAAATGATCGGGATGCATCCCCTTCGGAGCCTGCCACACTGGTCGTCGCACGAAGCGTGTAGGCAAGCCAACCACCCATATTTTGAGGATAACTAATTTGAAGCAATAGCTGCCCATTCGCATCGGTTCTATTGCCACTTACGTAAGACACAACAATTTCGGCTTTCCGCGGCTGAATCGTGCCATCACCATTGATATCTTCTCCCGTATCCAGAGATCCGTTGCGGTTCCAATCCTCATTGATACACCATATTAATTCACCTAGAATTTGCGGTTTAACGGTCAAGTCTTGAACAACCGGTATATAAGTCGATGATTGAAGTGAATTAAGAGCATTGCTTGGAGCGGATGGTGGTAAAAAGTCCAAGTAATAATCACGAATAGTAGGTACTGTAAGCCCGATGTTATAAGGCGACGACCAAGCTGAACCTTTTCCGTAATGCGTGATATCGACACTTGCAGAAATTACTGCGTCTTTAACAGCTACTCCTGCAGAATCATTCACCTGAATTAAGAATTTTTTAATGTACGCGATACCTCCCAACCCTTTCTCCATAGTGTTATCTGTCCCAACACTGATAGCCAAAGGCGGACCAGCAACAGTTAGATTTGCGTCGACATGAGCAGGACAATCGGTTGTAGATGTGAAGTTAAATTGGCTATAGCAGACCCGCACCACAACACCATTGGTTGGACTGCTACGTGTTCCTGCAATGTAATCTGCTTCTGCCAGACCGCTAGCATCGGTGTAAATGGTGCTAGTTCCCGTGGAAATGGTTTCACCATTGCCAAGCCGGGGATCAACAAAGTCAAAACGCACACGCATGTATTGAATACCCGTATTACTAGCCGTCAAAAATTTCGCACTTAATCTAGACCGATTCACTACCTCACCAGCGATATTTGGTGCAATTGATGTCGGATTCGGCGTCAATGATGCCGAGCTAGGGGAACCGCTTGCATTCGGCACTGCACCGGCATTAGCAATTACTTTAATGGGTTGCGAAGAAGTGACATTAAGAGCACTAGCTGTTACAAAGTAATCGCCAACGGTGGCTGGAGCAGAAAATTTGACCACCTTACTACCAGATAAACCTGTATTCACCATTCCTGCAACCCCTGCGTCACCGCCTAAACTGACGTCCACATTTGGTATTACAACATTGGCACTGTCGAATACCGACACATTGAGATCAACCGATGCACTTGGACCAGGTGTAGCATTAGTAGACGTAACTGAAATTCGACTGCCAGTTACCATTACAGATGCCAATTTCGGATTTCCAATACCGTTTACGGAGATCGTTGCAGTGATAGTTCGATTACTTTTATCTGATCCAATCGAGATATTACCTGTCACCTGCCCAGTTATATCTGAGGTAGAGGTAACTGGGGTGTAAAACCCTGAATCAACTGCAACTTTAACTGGTACACCAGACAATACGTTGTTTGACGAATCTAATACAGTCACGGTTAACAAGGCTTTATCACTACCTCCGTTGTTGATGGAGGGTTTATCAAGTGCAAAAACAAAACTTGACGCAACTGGGGTAGAAGTAGCAGGGGTACCTGTCCCCCCCGATGAGCCCCCTATCTGACTCCCCGCACTCCCTCCTCCACCACCACAAGCCGCCAACCCCAGCACCATTCCCAAAACTGCCAAATATTTCTTGAAATTCATTCTTGCATTCCCTTACAAATCGATTGATTTAAAAACTACTGTGCAGCTTTGTCAGCCACTACCTTGGGCGTGATGAACACCAGCATCTCAGTTTTGTTGGACACTTTGGATCTGCTCTTGAACAGGTTACCTACACCCGGCAAATCACCCAACAGCGGAACTTTGGTTTCGCTGTTGGTTTCAGTCATTTCAAAAATACCACCAATCACGACGGTACCACCGTTCTCTACCAGTACCTGAGTTTGGATGTGTTTGGTATTGATGGCAAAACCAGCTGCGGTGGACTGGCCCACAGTGTCTTTGTTCACATCCAAGGCCAGAATAATATTACCTTCAGGCGTGATTTGGGGGGTAACCTCCAGCTTCAAATTGGCTTTTCTAAAAGCAATGGCAGTCGCGCCACTGGATGAGGCTATTTGATAGGGCAATTCCGTCCCCTGTTCAATCAATGCCTTGATTTGGTCAGCAGTGACAACACGTGGGCTAGAAACCACTTTACCTTTACCGTCAGCTTCCAACGCAGACAGCTCCAAATTGAGGAAACGATTGGCCGCTGAGCTGAAGATGGACAAAGCAAAGGTAGCTGGCGTGTACCCGTTTTGCCCAATGGCAGGCAAATTAACAAAATTGCTGGTTAAGTCTACCGTTCCACCTGCACCGCTACTGGCCACTGCATTCGAATAACTGCTGCCAAACGCGATTCGGTTGCCATTTCCAAGTGAATATCCACCATCACCCCCTTGCTGTGCCCGTAAATCAGATCCACCAAGCTTAACCCCCAGTGATTTGCCAAAGGTGTCAGATGCTTCCACAATGCGCGCTTCAATCAGCACCTGGCGAGCCGGAATGTCCAGTTTGGCAATCAGCTGCTGCACCTGCTCCAACTTACTCGGAATATCGGTCACAAACAGCTGATTGGTTCGTGCCTCTGCAATCACGCTGCCACGAGGACTCAGCAGTCGAGCATTACCCGTCGCTGCGCCTGTAGAACTGGATGTCAGTTGTACAGCCACTTCCGTGGCTTTGGTGTAATTCATCTGGAAAGACTGAGTACGTACAGGCTCCAGACCTTGCAAAGCTGCAGCAGATTCCAAATCAAGCTTTTCTTTGGCGTTGATTTCATCCTTGGGCGCAATCCATAACACGTTCCCCGTTTTACGCATGCCTAATCCCTTGGATTGCATGATGATGTCCAGCGCTTGATCCCAAGGCACATCTTGCAGGCGTAAGGTGACGGTACCAACCACTGAATCGGATGTAATCACGTTGAAATTAGTGAAATCGGCAATCACCTGTAGCAGTGAACGGATCTCAATGCTTTGAAAATTTAACGACAATTTTTGTCCGTTATAGCCCACCCCTTGGGTAAGCTTGTCGGCATCAACCTTGATCGGTTTGATTTCCACCACAAACTGCTCATCACTTTGATAAGCGCTGTGAATCCAATCCCCCTGCGGTTCAATGACCATACGTACGCGATCACCCACCTGAAAAGTACTGACTGTTTTAACGGGAGTGCCAAAGTCAGCCACATCCAGACGACGACGCAGTCCTTCTGGCAAAGTGGTTTTCATGAACTCCACCACCAATGTTTTACCCTGTTGGCGAATATCTACGCCGACTTGATTGTTTGGCAGGGACACAATCACGCGACCAGATGCGGCATCACCACGTCGGAAGTCCAGATCGCGCAGAGGCAAGGTGTCTCTACTTTGTGGCGGAGCAAACACTTGCACGGCAGATGCTGGAGCAGCACCAGTGACAGACTCCAGCATCACCAAAATGGATTTACCTTGAATTTGTGTCTTGTAAGCGGTGGACTGCTTTAAATTTAAAACTACACGGGTTCGGTTTCCCGCTTGCACCACACTGACAGATTTGAGGTTTCCTTGATTGACTTCAATATTAGAGCGCCCCATGGCACTGACTACATCCGGAAAATCCAGCGCAATTCTGGCTGGAGACTGGATCGAAAATCCGGCAGGTTCTGCTTTTAGCGCCTCACTGAGGTCAATACGAACCACCTCAGAGCCACCCTGCAAGGTTCCTGTGACCGACTCGATGGCGACCTGGGCCTGAGCAGTCGCAACGGTAAATAACAGACACAATGACAAACCGATATGCTTTAGCATAGGCCAACCCAACTTATTTTTGCTCATTTTCATTTTGACCTCTCTTGCAACTGCAGGCTTGCAGTGCGTTCAATCCATTCTCCGGCAGCATCTTGTACCACCTCGCGCAAAGTAATTTCTGTTTCTGAAATTTTCATCACGCGTCCAAAGTTTTGTCCCAGGTGATCGCCTGTATGTACTTGGTATAGCAATTTACCTACGGTAACCAATGCCATAGGTTTACCCGCTTGGACCATACCGCCCACAAGAACCATAGTATCCAGAGGATATTCCTCAAGAGGTTCCTTGCGTCGTGCCAACTCGGGCGCAATCAAAGCTTCATTGGACTGTGCTCGACTGGAATCCTTTTTAAACGCCTGCGCTAGTTTTTGGTTACTGAACGGCTCCAACTCAGCCACCATGGCATAGGATTCCGGCTTGAACTGCTTGGGCTCGGAGATCGGTTTGATGTGGGGTCTAGTCTGTGCTTTCTGCTCATCCATCCATTGTTTCAACTCAGAATCTGTCGCAGAACCACAACCGGCCAATATGAATACAACACACGATATACCGGAAAACCAAGTTGACTTGATCATTTCTTAGCCCCTTTACCTGCAGCTTTGCGTTGGGCGCTGATTTCTTCTAAGTCAAGATAACGAAATGTTTTGGCTGTGGCATCCATGACCAATGTGCCATCTTTTAAAGGGACAATGCTCATATTATTCAGAGTCACAATTCGTGACAGGTTTGCCACATCAGCTGCGAAGTTACCCATATCGTGGTAACGACCGTTCACACGCAATGCGATGGACAATTCGGCGTAATAATCTTTCACCACAACCTGCCCAGGTCGAAACAAGTCGAACTGCAAACTACGGCCCAAGCCAGCCTGATTGACATCTGACAAGAGTGCATCCATTTCAGCTTTGCTGGGTAGTTGCTTCTCAAGTTGGGTCACAAATTGCTGAACTTGCTCACGCTGTTTTTTCAAGGTATCAAGGTTAATCGCCTTGCCAAGTTTGAGCCTGTACTCATCGCGCAAAGTGAGCTCTTTTTCTTGCTCAGTGGTCAAAATCGTCTGGTTGTCACTCAACCAAAGAAACCACAGCACAACCAAACAAAATACAGCTACTGCAAGAAAAACCACGTACCTTGGCAGCGCCGGCCAATTCGAAGGGTCTTTGGGGTCAAGATTGCGAAATTGCCCAGCAAGCTCTTCCAGACGCTCTTTCAGATGGAGTTCAAATTTAAGTGAGGTTGCCATGCTGCTACCTTTACTTGGCCTGCGATGCAGTGAGCGAGGCTGGCTTGTTGGCCTTCTCCACCTCACTAGCTCGCACCAGATTGACCCGAATGTTGAAATTGGCGACTCGACGAACATCCCTCGGTGCAAGCGTAACGTTGCCAGCCACAATCTCAATCAACTCTGGACGAGTGAACCACGGAGAATTGCCGCTCAAATTGCGCAGTAACTCTGAAACACGCTCATTGGATTGAGCAACTCCTTGCAATTGCACGTTTTGCCCGTCCTGACGCATGCTATTGATGTAAACCCCTTCGGGTAGCTGCTTAACCAATTCACTCAACAAATGAACCGGCAAATTGCGGTCTGCCTGCAAATCCTCGACGGCCTGTTGTCTGGCGCGCAGCGCTGTGATTTCAGACTCAAGACCCGCAATGTCCTTGATTTGAATGTCAAATTTCTGGATTTCTGTTTGCAAAATCTGGTTTTTATCTTGTTGAGCTGATATTTGCGCCTGAAACCATAGAAACACCAAGCCAGCCAACAAACCACCAACCAAGGCCGACAAACCCAAGCCTGTATTAAAAAGATCTTTACGTTTTTTACGGGCAATTTCCCGGTGCGGCAGGAGGTTAATCAGAATCACTGCAAGAACCTCCGCAGAGCCAGACCACATGAAGTCAAGTATGAAGGTGCCTCACGAGCCAACTTGTTACGCCGCACCCCCTCGACAATTTCCATCCCCTCAAAAGGATTGGCAACAGAACACGGGAAAGTGGTTTGCAGAGAAACTGCCTCTGTCAAACCAGGCAAACCAGCAGAACCACCGGCAAGCAGCACTTTGTCAACTTTATTGTGTGTGGTGCTGGTAAAGAAGAATTGCAACGCACGAGCAATTTCCTGCACCAAACTCTCCAAAAATGGTTTGAGTACTGCACTGTCGTAGTCTTCTGGCAGCTCGCCACTGCGTTTTTTGTTTTCAGCCTCTTCTTGAGAAAATCCGTATTGACGAACAATCATTTGCGTCAATTGGGCTCCACCAAAAGCCTGATCGCGGTCATACAACACTTCGTCGTTACGTATTACTTGCATGCTGGTGGTTAAAGCGCCTACTTCAAACAAGGCCACCGTGCTATCTACACCCTGATTTGGCATCTGACTAATCAAACGACCCGCGGCCAGTCGGCTGGCATATGACTCGACATCAACAATCACTGGTTTTAACCCCGCGGCCTCAGCCAAACCTTGAATATCTTGTACTTTCTCTCGCCTGGAGGCTGCGATTAACACCTCCACATCACTTGATGCATTGGCACTGGGCCCAACAATACAAAAGTCAAGACTGACTTCATCTAACGGAAAGGGGATGTATTGATTAGCCTCCGACTCCACTTGAAGCTCAAGTTCTTGATCTGACAAACCGCCAGGCAACACGATTTTTTTTGTAATAACCGCAGAAGGAGGCAAAGCCATGGCCACATTTTTGGTTTTTGTGCCACTTTTCACAACCACTCGGCGTACGGCATCAGCCACCTCATCGAATTTCTCCACATTGCCATCATTGATCCAACCTCGCTCCAACGGCACGATAGCGCAGTTTTTCAGAATCAACTGACCATTCTTATCCTGATCAAGCTCGACCAACTTCACGCTGGATGAACTGATGTCCAAACCCAGCATGGGTGCCGGTTGACGGCTGAATAGTGACCCCAATGAAAACAATACGATCCCCTCAACTTAACAGACGTAGCCGCCCGACACTTAATACTTTACTTCAATACTATCCACAAGAATGTTGTCACGCAAAGATATTTCAGACATTGACTTTCATTTGGAAGAGCACGAGACAGACAAATTTTCCACTTCAAGTCAATATGTCAAGCGCATCTATCACATGCAAGCCGCGTCAGTGTCAAAAGTGAGAATACTAACCTGTCCCGCAAGGTAATTTCGATTTTTATAATGCTGACGAATCATCTTCAGGTTTTTTATGCCCGCCAAGACTCCTCCCGCTTCATCTGAAGCACCCAAGTCCCCGACTCATCACGCCAAAACCTCCATGCATTGGGCCTTAAAGAGTGTGCTTTGGTGCATGGGCCTGATCGCGGCAGCCCTGCTTTCCGTTTTGTTGCTTGTTGCTGTTGCCATGGCTGTGGCTTTCCCAAACCTGCCTGATGTCTCGGATCTGTCTGACTATCGCCCCAAACTGCCTTTACGGATTTACTCGGCTGAAGGAGCTTTATTGGGTGAATTTGGCGAGGAACGACGCAGATTCACCCACATCCAGGACATTCCGAAAGTGATGAAAGATGCTGTGCTAGCCATTGAGGATGCCCGTTTTTACGAACACGGTGGCGTGGACTACAAAGGTCTGGTACGTGCGGCAATGGCCAATCTGGGACGCATCAAAAGTCAGGGTGCATCCACCATCACCATGCAAGTGGCTCGAAATGTTTACCTGTCCTCTGAAAAAACCTATACCCGCAAGATTTATGAAATTTTGCTGACCTTCAAACTGGAACACACGTTGACCAAAGATCAAATTCTTGAGGTTTACATGAACCAGATTTTCCTTGGCAACCGGGCCTATGGTTTTGCCGCCGCGTCTGAAGCCTATTTTGGTAAGCCACTCCAAAATGTCACCGTAGCAGAAGCTGCCATGCTGGCTGGACTGCCCAAGGCACCGTCCGCCTACAACCCCATCAACAATCCTAAACGAGCCAAATCGCGCCAACTCTACATCATTGAACGGATGCTGGAAAATGGCTTTATCAGCGTCGATCAGGCAGATACAGCCAAGCGCGAAGTTCTCAAAGTCAAATCCAATTCAGACAATGCCAGCGTTCACGCCGAATATGTGGCTGAAACCGTTCGGCAATTGATGTTTAACCAATACGGTGAAGCCACCTACACCCGGGGACTCAACGTCTACACCACTTTGCGTGCAGAAGATCAAGCCGCAGCCTATAACGCACTGCGTCGTGGCATCATGAATTACGAGCGCCGACAGGTCTACCGGGGGCCCGAAAAATTCATCAGTCTGCCTGGCACCCCCGCAGAAATTGAAGATGTCATCGACGAAGCTCTGCAAGAACACCCGGACAATGGTGATGTGATGTCTGCCGTGGTGTTGGAGGCGAACCCGAAAAAAATTCAGGCCATGCGACCCAACAGCGAAATGATTGAAATCACAGGAGACGGCCTGAAACCCGCGCAATCCGGTTTATCTGATAAAGCTGCGGCGAACATCAAAATCCGTCGCGGTGCCATCATCCGCGTGGTCCAAACGCCCAAACAAACCTGGGAAATCACCCAATTGCCTGAAGTTGAGGGTGCTTTTGTAGCCATGGACCCGCGTAACGGTGCGATCAAAGCCCTGGTGGGTGGGTTTGACTTTGCCAAAAACAAATTCAACCATGTCACACAGGCTTGGCGTCAACCTGGCTCTGGCTTCAAGCCTTTCATTTACTCAGCGTCTCTTGAACATGGTCTGACACCTGCCACGATGATCAACGATGCACCACTTTTTTTCAGCGCCGGCGTGACAGGCGGCCAAGCTTGGGAACCAAAAAATTACGATGGCAAATTTGAAGGCCCCATGACGATGCGCCGTGGTCTGGCCAAATCCAAAAATATGATCTCTATTCGAATCCTGCAAATGGTCGGTGCCCAAAACGCCCAGGAATGGGTGACCCGCTTTGGTTTTGATGCAGACAAACACCCAGCTTACCTGACCATGGCCCTGGGCGCGGGCTCGGTCACACCCATGCAAATGGCTACGGCTTATTCAGTGTTTGCAAATGGTGGCTATCGCGTGAATCCTTGGCTGGTGTCCAAGGTCACCGACCAGAACGGCAAAATACTGGCAGAAACACCCGCACCTGTTATTGATGAGTCATTACGCGTGATTGATGCACGCAATGCTTTTGTGATGGACAGCCTACTGCAAGAAGTCACTCGCTCAGGCACCGCCGCCTCAGCACAAGCCAAACTCAAACGGCCCGATCTTTATGGCAAAACAGGCACCACCAATGACTCCATGGACGCTTGGTTCTCTGGCTTCCAACCCAGCCTGGCAGCTATTACATGGATCGGCTACGACACGCCCAGAAAACTTGGTGACCGCGAAACCGGAGGTGGACTAAGCTTGCCCGTGTGGATTGATTTCATGACCCATGCACTCAAGGCTGTCCCGGTCATGGAATATGACGTACCCGAAGGCGTGGTCAATTCAGGCGGTGAGTGGTTTTACAGAGAATATGCTGGCGGCGCTGGCGTAGCCAGCTTGGGCATGAGTGACAGCACCGAGGGTGCTGCACCACAGGTCACTCCACTGCCTGCAGCTGACGAGAAAAAGAAAATTCTGGATCTCTTCAAAAATTGAAGATCAGCGCCAAAATCTTCAGATCGAGAAACTTAATGTCTCGCCAGACTGCTCACTGGCGTGGCGAGACAATGAGGCAAAAAACTCGCCCTGTCCTTTGGTGTCCATCCACTGCTTGCCATCAAATTGATAGTGGAATCCCCCACATTTGGCAGCCAGCCAAATCTCATGCAAGGGTTTCTGCAAATTGATCACAATTTGACTCCGATTGGCAAACACCAAAGTGATCATGCCACCCGTGCGCTGATTGTCGATGTCGACATCCGTGTTGTCATTGAGCCGGTCGCAACTGACTTCTACACCTTTAAGCACTCGCTCTGCCAAATCCATGAATTCTGAGTCGGTCATTACAATTTCACCATGCTGTTGATTTACCAAATTTTAGTGCGCAGTACGCTTTTTGTGCTCTGCACAGTCGCTTTGGCTGGCTGTGGCCAACAAGGTGCGCTCTATTTACCGCAAACCCAAGGGGTACATCGTGCAACCTTGCCAGAGTCCTTAATCCCTTCCATTGGCATATCACCCATCGCACCCGCAGCAGGTGCATCCTCTGCGCCTAGCCAACCGTAAGCCGATGCAACTGGCGACGAAGCGTTCCGGCAGACTACAGTCAAAAAACAATTGGCGGTGAAATTACTTCAATAAAGATAGCTTTTTACGCTTATTTAACGGTCACTACAGCCTACTTTTATTCAAAAATCGCCACATCCGCCATGCCAGCAGGATACCCAGCACAACGGCGTAAAAAATAACCTCGGCAAAGTTATTTTTACCGGCCCGCATCCAGAAAAAATGCACAATGGCCAGACCTGCCACAAAGTACACCGTTTGGTGCAGACGCTGCCAATTTTGCCCCCCCAGTATTCGTATCGCCCGGTTGAATGAAGTGAGCGCCAAGGCACTCAGCACGACAAATGCCAAAAAACCAACCAAAATAAAGGGCCGCTTGACAATGTCTTTGGCGATATCAGTCACATCAAACGCCATGTCAAAGCCGCTGTAACTCAGCAAGTGCAATACCACGTAAAAATACACCAACAAGCCCAACATCCGCCGGAAGCGGGCCAATGCGGGATTGCCGGTGAGCACTCGCAACGGTGTCACCGCCAGTACCACACACAAAAACCGCAGACTCCAGTCACCCGTAGCGCGCACCAGTGCTTCGGCCGGATTAGCGCCCAATTGATCAAACGCAGCCGCCCAAACCAAGTGAACAAATGGCCACAAGGCCAGAACAAAAACCAACGGTTTTGCCAATGGATGCCGGCACATCACCTTGAAATCTGGCAAAAACCGAACCATCAGAGGCATCTGCATCAAAAATTCTTACTTAAATCCATGCCGGCATACAGCTGACCCACCTGTGCCTCATAACCGTTGAACATCAGGGTCTTGCGTTTTTTGGCAAACAAACCGTCTTCGCCAATGCGCCGCTCTGTAGCCTGACTCCAGCGGGGATGATCCACATTCGGATTCACATTGGAATAAAACCCGTATTCATTGGCTGCCGCCTTGTTCCACGCAGTGGCTGGTTGCTTGTCAGTAAAACGGATTTTGACCAGACTCTTGCCGCTTTTGAAACCATATTTCCAGGGCACCACCAAACGCAAGGGTGCACCACTTTGCTTGGGCAACACTTCACCGTACATACCAAACGCCAAAAGGGTCAGCGGGTGCATAGCTTCATCCATGCGCAAACCTTCTACATACGGCCAATCCAACACCCGTGCAGTGACTCCAGGCATGGTCTTGGGGTCTGCCAACGTGACAAATTCAACATACTTGGCACCACCCAGAGGCTCCACACGTTTGATCAGTTCAGACAGCGAATACCCCACCCATGGAATCACCATCGACCAGCCCTCCACACAGCGCAAGCGGTAAATACGCTCTTCCTGGCTACTTAGTTTGAGCAAATCCTCCAGTGCATACCGTCCTGGTTTCTTCACCAGACCCTCAATCTCCACCGTCCACGGGCTGGTTTTCAGGGTGTGTGCCGCTCTGGCAGGATCTGCCTTGTCGGTGCCAAATTCATAAAAATTGTTGTACGTACTGGCGTGTTTGTAGTCGGTGACTTTTTCCATGCTCAAAGCACCTGCCACACTGGTTTTGCCATGCGCCAACGCAGTCTGTTGCCCAGGTGGTGCCCAGCTTTGGGCTTGGGCCTCGCGGGAGGCCCAGGAAGCCATCGCGGCCCCTGCCGCGCCGGTAGCCATCCAGCGGATCAGATCACGGCGGGACTGGTAGGCAGCCAGTGGGGTGATCTCACTGGAAACCGGGTGAATAAAGCCTTGGGCATTGGATTGAATAAGCATGGTAGATTTCCTGTAAGCCAATGAGTCGGCCAAGCATAGGACTTCTTACAAAAATATGTGATGCTCTTGCCCCAAAACCCTTTCAGCCAGCAAGTACCCAACAAAAAAGGCAGGTTGCCAAACAACCTGCCTTTTTTGTTAGCAGAGTGAATGCCCTCACTCTGCTCTCATGGCCTGCCAAAAATCAGTGCAAACCGGCGATGTAATCAGCTACCGCCTTGATTTCACGGTCATTCAGCTTGGCCGCAATTTGAGTCATTTGCGGGCTGTTATTGCGCACTCCGTCGCGGAAGGCGGTCAACTGGACCACTGCATATTCGGCATGCTGACCACTCAAACGCGGATATTGGGCAGGAATGCCTGCACCGTTGGGGCTGTGGCAACCAGCACAAGCCGGGATCTGACGATCGGCAATGCCACCACGGTAAATTTTTTCACCCAGCAACACCAGGTCTTTGTCATTGGATGCGCCAGGGGTGGCTTTTTTACTCGCCAGCCAGTAGGCAATGTTTTTCATATCGTCTTCGCTCAACGCGGCGGCCATGCCATTCATCACCGCATTTTCACGTTTTCCCGCTTTGAATTCCGTCAACTGTTTAACGATGTACTGCGGGTGTTGCTGCGCTAATTTTGGATTCACAGGAATCAAGGAATTGCCATCAGGTGCATGGCAAGCTGCACAGACAGTGCCAAAACTGGCTTCGCCTTTGGCCAGATCAGCCTTGGCTGAAACTGCTGCGGTTTCATTCGCAAAACTTGAAAAAACAGCGGTGGCCAGCGCGGCAGCAACGGTGAATGTGGCAATCAGCTTCATAAATGGACAGTTCAGTTGAGTGTGTGGGGAAAACCCTGCAATTCTACAATGAGCCAATTCAACAGTTTGCCTACTATGACCAACCCTACCAGCCAACCCTCGCCCATCTTGCCTTCCACGGGTGACAACACCGTCCAAGCGGTCAGTTCTAACGTGGCTTTAGGTTGGCTGCATACCGCAAAATTTCTCACCACGGCACCTCAGTTGCAGTTTTTGCCCACGTTGGAGGTACCTGAAATTGCTTTTGTCGGACGCTCCAATGCAGGCAAATCCACCTGCATCAACACCCTGACACAACAAAAACAGCTGGCCTTTGCCTCCAAAAAACCCGGACGCACCCAGCACATCAATCTGTTTGCCCTGGGTAAACAGGGTGTGACGGACGCGGTTCTGGCCGATTTGCCAGGCTATGGCTATGCTGCTGTTCCCAAACAAGACAAGATCCGCTGGCAACAGGTCATGGCTAATTACCTGATCACCCGCGAAAACCTCAAAGCCATTGTGCTGATGTGTGACCCGCGCCACGGCCTGACCGAACTCGACGAAGTGCTGCTGGACGTGGTGCGCCCCCGGGTCGAGGAAGGTCTGAAGTTTTTGGTCATCCTCACCAAAGCCGACAAACTCACCCGCGCCGAGCAAACCAAGGCGCTGTCCATCATGAAACTCAATGCCGGCGGCGGTGAAGTGCGGCTGTTTTCAGCCACCAAGCGCCAGGGGATTGATGAGGTGGCGACCCTGCTGTGGCAATGGGCACACCCTGCCACACCCACCCAAGCCCCCATCGAAACGCCAGAGAAAACTACTGAATAAATAGCTGCTTGCGCTTATCTACCAAGCACTAGAAGCCATTTTCATCCATAAAGATCAGCCTCACCTGCGGGCCGATCCTTGAACCGTTTGTGCACCCAGTAATACTGCTCGGGCATGGTATCAATGTAGCTTTGCAGGCGTGTATTCATCAAAGCCGTGTCGATTTGCAGGTCATCGGTAGGGAAGTTGTCCCAAGCGGGCAACACCTGCACCTCATAACCCTGATCTGTCATGCGTGTCACCACCGGCACGACCTTGGCGCGCCCCAGTTTGGCAAAACGTGAGAGCGAGGGCACGGTGGCGGCCTGGACTCCGTAAAACGGCACAAACAGTGATTCGTGTGGACCAAAATTCATGTCCGGCAGCAGGTACAACACATCACCCTGGCGCAAGCTCGACACAATGGTTTTCACCCCTTCCACCCGGCCAAACAAGCGCCCCGAACCAAAACGTTGGCGCCCCTGCAAAATCCAGGCATCCGCAAGCTTGTTGGTTTGATCGGTGTAAATGGTGGTGAAGTGCCGAGGCAACTGCTGCGTCAGTGCCGTCCAGCCGGCATCCAGACCGACAAAATGCGGCGCAAAAATCACTGTGGGTGTACTGCCCTCAAGTTCATTCACTGCACCGCTGAGGGTCAAACGTCCACGCAACAAGGCCTCGGAACCATGCCAAAGCCAGCCACGATCCAACCAGGCTTGTGCAAAGCGCACAAACACCCGGCGCGTCAGGGCGTGCACTTGTGCATCATCCAGTGCAGGAAAACACAACCGCAAATTGGTGTGCACCACCCGCCGCCGGGAGCCGACTACAGCGTGTAACACCGCACCCAACAAGCGGCCCAAGACACGTACCCAGGCCAGGGGCAAATAGGCCATCACACGCATCCACCAAAGCACCAAACGAGTTCCCATATTTTTTTCTTTTCACCGATCAAAGTGATGCACGCGGCTGCTTGTAACGTGCGTAACCCCATAAATACTGCTGTGGACACTGCATCACCAGGGATTCCATCGCCCGGTTGATGGCGCTCACGGCTTCGGGCAACGGGGCTGGCAATTCATCTTTCAGCGCTTGGACATGCACACAAAAACCACGCCCCCAAGACAGGCGTTCCCCCCAAGCCAGCAACACACTTGCCCCGGTTTGTTGCACCAAACGCACCGACAAGGTCATGGTGTAAGCCTCCTGACCAAAAAACGGCGCCATCACACCCAGTCCTTGGGGCGGCACCTGATCGGGCAACAGGCCCACCGATTCGCCGTGTTTAAGCGCTTTGATCATCTGCTTGACCCCTGAGAGTGTGGTGGGCGCGGTCAACAAGCCTGGACGTTGACGTGAAGCTTCCACCACAGTACGCAGCCAACTTTGACGCGGGGGACGGAACAATACCGTCATAGGCTTACCCGTCACGCCATAACGCTGGGCATAAGCCTGCGCGGTGATCTCGAAACACCCCAGGTGCGGGGTCAAAAACACAATCCCCCGACCCTGTGCCAATGCCACCTCCACATGCTCGGCACCATCCCAAAATACCGGCACGGGTCGCCCCAGCCACAGACGTGGCAGCTCCATCACCAGCTTGCCACTTTCCCCCACTGCAGCCAGCCAGCTGGACATCGACAAGCCTGCCAGCCTGGCATGGTTAATAAAGCGCCGTCGATAAACACCGGAAAAAACAAACGCCAGCCAACCCAACACCCAACCTTTGGCATGCAGCAGCCACAAAGGAGAAAGAGACATGAGCTTAAAAAGGGTGATCATGGGGTGAGATAAACTACTGGGGGTCGCCGAGTTACAGAACTACTTGCAGGGCGACACACACATCGGCTGCCCCAACAGGCCGTCATTGTGCCTTGTCAGACCCCTGACACATCTGCTAAAGCGTTCGCTGAAAGCCCCAAAAAGCCAAAGCAACGCGAACCGGTTGTTTTATTTTTAGGAGCACATTCACCATGGCGAACGACTTTCTTTTCACCTCCGAATCCGTCTCGGAAGGTCACCCCGACAAGGTGGCTGACCAGATTTCCGACGCCATTCTGGATGCCATCTTCAAACAAGACCCCAAATCCCGCGTCGCCGCTGAAACCCTGACCAACACCGGTCTGGTGGTGCTGGCCGGTGAAATCACCACCAACGCCAACGTGGACTACATTCAGGTGGCACGCGACACCATCAAACGCATTGGCTACGACAACACCGAGTACGGCATTGACTACAAAGGCTGTGCCGTGCTGGTGGCTTACGACAAGCAAAGCAACGACATCGCCCAGGGCGTGGATCACGCCTCGGATGACCACCTCAACACCGGTGCTGGTGACCAGGGCCTGATGTTTGGCTACGCCTGCAACGAAACCCCCGAGCTGATGCCCGCCCCCATCTACTACGCCCACCGCCTGGTCGAACGCCAGGCCCAGTTGCGCAAAGATGGCCGCCTGCCCTTTCTGCGCCCGGATGCCAAAAGCCAGGTCACCATGCGTTATGTGGACGGCAAACCCCACAGCATCGACACCGTGGTGCTGTCCACCCAGCACAGCCCTGAGATGAGCCTGGGTCACCGCATGACCGATGCGTTCTACGAAGCCATTCGTGAAGAAATCATCAAACCCGTGCTGCCCAAGGAATGGCTCACCGAAGACACCAAATACCTGATCAACCCCACTGGCCGTTTTGTCGTCGGTGGCCCACAAGGTGACTGTGGTTTAACCGGACGCAAGATCATCGTCGACACCTACGGCGGTGCCTGCCCCCACGGCGGTGGTGCGTTCAGCGGTAAAGACCCCACGAAAGTGGATCGTTCTGCCGCCTACGCTGCCCGTTATGTGGCGAAAAACATCGTCGCAGCCGGCTTGGCACGCCAATGCCAGATCCAGGTGGCCTACGCCATTGGTGTGGCCAAACCGATGAACGTCACGGTTTACACCGAGGGCACCGGCGTGATTCCGGACGAGGAAATCGCCGCCCTGGTCAACATCCACTTTGACCTGCGCCCACGCGGCATCATCCAGATGCTCGATTTGTTGCGTCCGATCTACGAAAAGACCGCAACCTACGGCCACTTTGGCCGCGAAGAGCCTGAGTTCACCTGGGAATGCACCGACCGCGCTGCCGCCTTGCGTGCCGCTGCCGGCCTGTAAACACAGCCTGGAACCCAACGATGAAGCTGCAAACACAACGCTGGATAGACCGCTGGGTGGGCCAGGCCTTGTGTGCGGCCGTTTCGCTGTGGGCGCGACTCCTGGGTGGCAAGGCGCAGGCCATCCCCCCAAAGCCGCGCCATATCCTGGTGATCCTGCTGTCCGAAATGGGCAGCGTGGTGCTGGCAGGCCCCATGTTTGCCGCCCTGCGCCAGCGTTACCCCAGCGCCACGGTACACGTGTTGCAGCTCAAAAAGAACCAGGAAGTCGCCAAGCTGCTTGGCCTGGCTCAATCAGAGCACCTGCATGCGCTGGACGACAGCTCAGGCTTGCGGCTGCTCGCCGACATCTGGCATGTCAGCAAGACCTTGCGTGCCTTGCCGCTGGATGCGGTGATTGACTGCGAGCTGTTTTCCCGCATCAGCAGTTTGATGAGCTACGTGAGTGGTGCCCCACTACGTGCCGGTTTCACGGCGCATACCCAGGAAGGTCTGTACCGCGGCAGCTTCATCAACCGCGCCATTCCCTACAACCCATACCAGCACATCACACAGCAATTTTTATCGCTGGTGGATGCGCTTGATGATGCCTCCATGCCGCGCAACAAGGCCGCGCCCATTCGCCTTTTGCCAACAGATACCGGCCTCAACGTAGTGTTCGGCGCACCCGAGCTGGCCAAATACCGCCAACAAATGCACACCGATCACCCCAGCCTGGCCGGGCGCAAGGTGGTGCTGCTCTATGCGGGCGGCGGCCTGCTGCCCGAGCGCGCCTGGCCAGCCGCTCATTACGTCCAGGTGGCCAAAGGCCTGGTTGATGCGGGGCATGCGGTCGGCTTGATCGGCCTGCGCGATGACGCGGCGCTGGCCCGGCAACTGCGCCAGGATGTCGCCAGCGACTTCTGTGTGGACTTGACCGGCTACACCAAAAGCATCCGCGAACTGCTGATGCTGTTTCACGCCGCGCAACTGCTGATCACCAACGACGGCGGCCCCGGCCACTTTGCCAGCTTGACACCGATTCAAACCATGGTGTTTTTCGGCCCGGAAACTGGCCGCCTATATGGCCCGCTGGGGCCACGCGCACGGGTACTGGAGTCTGGCCTGGCCTGCTCACCCTGTCTGTCGGCCTACAACCACCGGTTGACCTTTTGTGATGGCGACAATCAATGCCTAAAACGCCTGCAGCCCTTACCTGTTCTGCATGAAGCGCTACAAATTTTAAATAGCCCTGCGCCGCTCTCTGCCTAACCGGTGGCTTGCCCCTGCCACTCTTTCTGTAACCAGCACATGCCTTCAACCCCTGACCTGCAACAGCGCGTCTATCAACTCATGGAGTGGCTCAAGGGCTTTCGCTACATCAAGTTTGGCCTGGTGGGGGCCAGCGGTACGGTGGTCAACATGGCCGTGCTGTTTGTCGCCCAAGAGTATTTGTTTGCCCTCATCGCTGACCCGCGCCAGCGCCTGTATGCCTCGCTGGCGCTGGCCATTGCGGTGGCCACGGTGAACAACTTCACCTGGAACCGCCTGTGGACTTGGGCTGACCGCGTCAAAGCCGCGCATGCCCACCACGAACAACTGGCCCACACCCGCTGGACGGTTATCACCAGCCAACTCGGCCGTTACGCGCTGGCCTCCTGGCTGGGCATTGGCCTGCAATACGGCCTGACCTTGTGGCTGGCACATTCACTGCACTACCTGCTGGCCAATGTGATCGCCATCGTGGTCGCCAGCGTGAGCAACTTTCTGGCCAATGACCGCTGGACTTTTCGCCATCACACGCCCAAATAGACCATGTCCACCGCAGCCGTCACCCAGCTCACACCCACACGTGGAAAAACCAGTACCCTGCTCTGGCTGAGCCTGTTGCTGGTGGCGACCCTCACCTACGTGCTGGGCCTGGATGGCCAATATGCGCCCACCAACGGTGACGAGCTGGTTTACACCCACATTGCCCGCCTGACTGCCGCCAGCGGCCACTGGCTGCCGCTGGTGTCCGAACTGGATCACATGCGCAACACCAAACCACCCCTGCTGATCTGGCAAGCCATGGTGGCCGGTGACTGGGGCCAACACTGGAGCATGGCGGCGCTGCGCACGCCCAGCGTGGTCTATACCCTGCTGCTGGCGGCAGCCATTGGCTTTACTGTGCAACGCATCCGTCGTGATGTGGGCCGGGGCCTGCTGGCGGCCTGCCTCTACCTGGCTTTTTTTTGCACCTTTCGTTTTGGTCGTACTTACCTCACCAGTGCACCTGAAACCTTTTGGCTGAATCTGCCGATGTTTGTGCTGCTGTGGTGGACACTGCGCGGCCCCAACACCAAGCCCAACGCCGCCACTCACCCAGTTACCGTAAGTGATAGCCAGGCGACTTTGGGTTGGCTGGCTCACGCACTTTTTGGTCTCGCCATGGGCTTGGGACTGGCCTACAAATCATTTGCACTGGCGGCACCGGCAGCCGCCACGCTGTGGTGCGCCCAGCTGCTCACACAGTCACCATTAAACTGGAGGAAGACTTTTCAGATCACACTCAAAGTCAGCCTGAGTGCACTCATCGCTCTGAGCATTTTTAGCCTGTGGTTTGTGCTCGACCCCGACCCGGCTGCCGTCTGGCAGGAGTTTGTGGTGGGCGAGAACGCCGGCAAAATGAGCAACAGCGCCGGTTACTGGCACACCGCTCTGCTAGGAGGCGGCTTCAGCATCTGGGCGCAGTTGCTCGGCTATGCGCAAAACGCTGGTTTGCTGATTTTTGTCGTGTTCGGTTTGATGGCTCTGGGGGTACGACAACTCTGGCGCAGGCACTGGCAAGCATTGACCTCCCAGCCCATCAACTTTCTGCTGTTGCTGATCTGGCTGGCCGTCTGGCTGGCGGTGTTCACCTTGCCCAGCCAGCGCTCGGCACGCTACCTGATTCCGGCCATGCCCGCGCTGGCCATGGTGCTGGCGCTGTGCTGGGAACACATCGGGCGCATCTGGTTTGTGCCTTCGTTGCTGCTGTGCGGCGTGTTCATCGGCTTTTTGGGCCGGATTGCCTGGGCCGAGCAGGTGTTTGGTTTGGGACAAACCGGAGATGTGGCCCTGACCCTGATCGCTGTGGCCATCGGCCTGGGCTTGGTGCTGGCGGGCTTGTTCAAACCGGCCTGGACACGCGCTTGCACCTTGGCTGCCTGTCTGGCAGTATTTGCCGTATTTGGCCTGACTACCGTGCCACTGAACGGATCATCAGGCCACTACAGCGCCCAAGTGCTGGCGCAGCTGCAAGCACAAAAGGTGGCGGTGCCCAGCAGCTTCAATGGCCAGTTCGAACGCTTTGAATTTGTCCTGCCAGGCAATCACTTTGTGCCCTATGACGGTGACGGGCGTGCTCCCTTTTCAAGAGCTGACAACGCTGTTTTTTTAAACGCTCTGCTTGAAAAACACCAGGCTGTGGTGTGGTTACAAACGCGTGATGAAAACGCCGAACCACTGTGCACACCACAATGCACCGTGCTGGGCCAGCGCTGGGAAGTCAAAGGCCGACATCAAAGTGGTGAGATCACACTGGTCAATGTGTGGTATCCCGAGCAATGGCTGTTCAGACGCGAATGGTTGCTCACCAACGCAGCGAGCGTGCCCTCGGTTGCCGTAAAAGCGCCAACCCCTTGATTTGCAACACCAGCCACAGCCACGGGTCCAGCAGTGCATCCCACAAGTTACCGCTGGGCCAGCGGGTAACCACAAACACCAGCAACACCATCACCAGGCTCCACACGGCACGTTGACCAACACCACCGGCCACCCCTAACCACAAAGCCACGGCACACACCAAGGCCAATACAGGCGTACCAAAACCCAAGGCGTAAACCGACACTGACCACCAAGCCAGCATGTCACCTAGCAACACCCAACCCAGCACGGTGCCCACCACCATCAACACCACGTCTGGCCATGCCAGTGTTGGCACAGCATGACTGGCCAATGCCCAATGTGGCCGCTCCTGGAACGCCCAGGCCCAACACAGCGCCACACTCATCAAACTTGGCGACTGAAACGCTAATCCCAGCCAATAAGCTGGTGATACAGACCCTGGCCACAGCACCCATAACAGCGTCAGTGCAGCCAATCCCCAACGCCACTTCAATTCAAAGCTCAGCCCTACACGCCACACACAGGCAGCCAACACCACGGCCCAAGCACCATGCAAAGCCCAGCGCGCCGAAGCAGCGCTTGGCAACCAAGGGGCGGCATTGCTATTCAAAAACGATTGAAAAAAATTCAGATCCATGCCGATACACCTTACGGGTTTATGCCAAAACGCTGCCAGGCAATCCGCTGGCGTTGGTCGGTGTAACTCACCCACAGACTGTCATCGGCCCAGGCCAGGGCTGGGTAAGAAAACTCTTGCGCCGCGCTGCCATGCGCCAATGGCTGTGCCAGCGTCCAGTCCTGCCCGTTGGCCGACTGGCTCAAGTCCAGCAGGGTGCGTGTATGCGCTGAGCTGTTGTGCGCCAGCAACATGCGCCCAGGGGCCAGACCCAGCGCAGCCACCGAGGCATCCGGGTTGACCAGGGCCAAGTCGGGGGTGTCTTGCCAATGCTGACCACCATCCTGCGTCTGCGCCACCGTCACCCGGCCTTCGGGCCGCTGGTCGCGCATGAGGGCCAGCCAATGGCTTTCAGACTGCATCACCAATGTGGGTTGCAACACATGGGTGCGTTGCGACATACGCACCATTCCCAAAAATTCCCCCTGACGATCAAACCGCAGCGCCACCGGGTACTTCAGCCCCAGCTCAAAATGTACTGGCAGCACCATGCCGCCGTCTTGCAAAGTCAAAGGTGCGGTGCGTACCAGATAGCTGACATTCCACCACCAGGACAGCGGTAACACCCGTACCGGCTCAAACGCCAGCTGCGCCATGCCCGCACCTGCGTTACTTTGCCGCAAATGCACAATCCGGCTGGCCGCCCAGCCGCCCGGCCCGGTCGCCACAACAAACAAATGCACCTTGTGATCCGCGTCCAGCCAGGCCACCGGGTTGCCGATGCGGCGCACACCAAAGCCCAACACTTGTCCAAGGGCCTGCCGCTCCACAACAAAACGTGCAGCTTGCCACTGCTGCGTGGCGCGGTCAAAACCAGAGGCGGCAATACCAATGTCTGGCGCACTTTCCTTGGTACCGGCAAACCAGAAAGCCAGCACGGACTGCGGCCCGTCAGCGGGCATGGGCAATAAGCTGCTGGCGTGTGCTGCCGGGGTATCGGGCGGCATGGGAATGTGGCCCTTGGCCTGCAACACCAGCGGCTTGTTCCCCAGCGGGGTTGTGACAGGCCAGCATGCCTGTGCCGACGGTGGGGCTGGCATGCGGTGCACCACATCCCAACCAATGACGGCCACGCAACACAAACAGCCCAATAGCCATCTGGCCCAGGTACTTTGCATCAAACCCTTGCGAGAAGAAGAAACCATGAATGAACTTTTCCCATGTCATCACCAGCCAACAACCGCTTGATTGTCACCCAGAGATCCGCCACCCAAGCGGCTCATCACCTTGAGCATCGACACGCTTACCGTCAGTTTGTGCGCATGGATTTACGCCATAATTTGCGCCCGATACGCCTTGTTTGGTGCCTTTTCAAGGGCTGCTGGACTCCCCCACAACCGATTCAGCCCATGCACCGAACCATCTTTTCCACCCCCATCGTCAACACCTTGCTGCGCGCATTTTCTTTGGCCTACCTGAAACTGGCGGGCTGGAAAGTCATGGGGCAACTTCCTGAAGCGGGGCAAAAAAGTGTTTTTATTGCTGCCCCGCACACCAGCAACTGGGACCTTCCGTACACCCTGATGGTGGCTTTTGCGCTGCGGCTGAACATCTACTGGATGGGTAAGGCCAGTATTTTCAACTTTCCGTTTGGGCCACTGATGCGCTGGCTCGGTGGCATTGCGGTAGACCGCTCCAAATCCAACAACCTGGTGGCCGCCTCGGCACAAGCCCTGCAAAATGCCTGCGGTGCATTGCAACTGATCGTGCCACCCGAAGGTACCCGCAGCAAGGTGCGTTACTGGAAAAGTGGCTTCTACCACATTGCCGTGGCGGCCCAGGTACCGATCGTGCTGGCCTACATGGACTACGAGCGCAAAATCAGCGGCCTGGGGCCGATGTTTCTGCCCAGTGGGGATCTGGAAGCCGATATGGTCAAAATCAAGGCGTTTTATGCCCCCTTCAAGGGCAAAAACGCCGCCCAGTTTGAAGCCACCTGAACCTGCTGTTCAGAATCATTTACGCTACATTTTCAATAGCTTCTTACGCTTATATATCAAACTCAGAAGGCC
Organism: Rhodoferax lithotrophicus; assembly: GCF_019973615.1. Classification (GTDB taxonomy): domain Bacteria; phylum Pseudomonadota; class Gammaproteobacteria; order Burkholderiales; family Burkholderiaceae_C; genus Rhodoferax; species Rhodoferax lithotrophicus. The sequence goes on from NZ_AP024238.1 coordinate 3,675,417, forward strand.
GATTTGTTATAAATTTTGTTCATTCCCCGGTGAAGGTAGGGGCCGTGTGATTACAACAAACCAGGCTCTGACATTCGTTGCCTGGGTTACTTGGCAGCCCGAATTTTCTTCAACTCAGCTTGTGTTTCGTTCCACAAATCCATGCCCACATCGGCAGCGATCAGGGCGTACACCTTGGTCAGCTTGTCGCGCATACGTGTGGCTTCAGCGGGTGACAATTCATTGATCTCCATCCCCTTGGCTTTCAGGTTGGCCATGGCTTTGGAGGCCTCGTCGCGCGTGTCTTTGCGCTCAAAATCACGGCTGGTCTTGGCGGCATCACTCAGCACTTTTTGCTCGTCTTTGGACAAGCCATCCCACCATTTTTTGCTGACGGTGACAATCCACGGGCTGTACACGTGGTTGGTCACCGTCATGTACTTCTGCACTTCATAGAACTTGCTCGACAAAATGGTATTGAACGGGTTTTCCTGACCATCCACCGTTTTGGTTTCCAGCGCGCTGAACAGTTCGGAAAATGCCATCGGGATGGCATTGGCCCCCAGGGTCTGGAAGCTGCTCAAGAACACATTGTTTTGCATCACACGCAGTTTGATGCCGTTCATGTCTTCCATCTTGGTGATGGCACGTTTGCTGTTGGTCAGGTTGCGAAAACCGTTTTCCCAATAGGCCAGTCCGACCAGGCCCTTGTCTTGCAGTTTGGCGCTCACCTTTTCGCCAATCGGGCCGTCAAGCAGAATGTCGGCCTCCTTGGTGTTACTGATCAGGAACGGCGTGTCCCACAGTGCCATTTCCTTGGTGATGCCCACCAGTGTGGCGGTGGAGCCCACCATCATTTCCTGTGCGCCACCAATCAGGGCTTGCTGCATCTGGTTGTCCGGGCCAAGGGCAGCGGCACCAATGGCGCGCACTTTCATCTTGCCACCCGACAGTCGCGCCACCTCGTCGGCAAACACCTTGGCGGCACGGCCCTGGTTACTCTGCTCGTTCAGGCCATAACCAAAGCGGATCAGACGCGGTTTGATGTCTTGTGCAAGCGCTGAAAACGAGGCACAAAGCACAGCGGTGCTGGCCATGGCAACAAAGGTTCTGCGAAGAAAAGTCATGATATGTCTCCAGAAGTTAAGGAAAGAACAAGGCAAGCATCAGCGCATCCACGCCACTGGCGCGGTCACGATCTGCGGGAACAACACAAACAGAAGCAGAATCACCGTGTAGGTGATCAAAAATGGATTCACCCCTTTGATGACCTGGTGCATGGACATACGCCCCACACCCGCTACCACGTTAAGCACGGTACCGACTGGCGGCGTGATCAGCCCAATGGCACCGTTCAGCACAAACATCAAGCCAAAATAAACGGGGTCAATACCCGCCTTGACCGCAATTGGCAGCATCACCGGCGCAAAAATCAGAATGGTGGGCGTCAGATCCAGCGCGGTGCCAATCACCACCAACACAAGCATCATCACCAGCATCAAAAGTTTGGGGCTATCCACCAATGGCCCCAGCCATCCGGTCAGCACATTCGGCAAGTCTGCCAAAGTGATCATGTAACTGGCCACCTGGGCACCGGCGCACAAAAACATCACGATGGCGGTTGTTTTGGAGGCACGCACCAGTACATCATGAACTTGCACCCACTTCATTTCACGGTGAATGAACAAGGAAACGATCAGTGCATAAAACGCGGCCACCACCGCGGCTTCGGTCGGCGTGAAGACACCGGTTTTCATACCGCCAATGATGATGATGGGCATCAATAAAGCCCAAAAGGCTTTGAATGTCGCGGTGACCCGTTCTCTCATGGGCAGCGGTGTGCCTTGGGGCAAGTCCAGATCACGCAGCACCCATTTCCAGGCGGCAATGAGTCCCACCCCCATGATCAGCCCTGGCACGATGCCCGAAAGAAAGAGCAACGAAATCGAGGTGTTGGTGGTCACCCCGTAGATGATGAAAGGCATGCTGGGCGGGATGATCGGCGCAATGATGCCGCCAGAGGCAATCAAGCCGGCCGAAGTGGCCATCGGATACCCTTGCTGACGCATCATGGGCAGCAAAATCGTGGCCAAGGCCGCCGTATCCGCCAGGGCTGAGCCACTCATGCTGGCCATCAACACCGCAGCACCAATCGCCACAAAGCCCAGTCCGCCGCGAATGTGACCAACCCAGGCTTGCGCCATGCTGATGATGCGTTGGCTGATGCCACCCGCATTCATCAGTTCACCCGCCAAAATAAAGAACGGTACCGCCAACAGCGGAAAACTATCCACCCCCGCCACCAGGTTTTGCGCCAGCAGTTGGGTGTCCCAAAACTCAAGCACCCAGGCCATGCCTGCGCCAGTGAGTACCAGCGCCATGGCCATGTTCATGCCTATACCCATCAGGGCCAGCATGCCGACGGTGAAAACAATAAATGCCAAACCTTCGTTGCTCATGTTTTACTCCACATCTGTGCCGTGACCCAAGTCCAGCGGTGTCCGTTTAACCAATTCAATCAAAGCCATGAGGCCAATCGCCAAAGCACATAACAGTGCCGGAAGCGGCAACAAGGCGGTGGGATACCGCAGCACGACCGAATAACTGTCCAAACCCACCACCACCTGCTGCCAGGCACCCCAGCCAATCAGGCTGCAAGCCAGCACCACCAGACATCGAATCAACAAGGTGAGCGCCATCATCAGTTGGGGATGCTTGTGCAAACCGGCCACCAGACTGGTGAACGCCATGTGTTCGCCGGCGGGATAGGCCGCCGTGGCACCGATAAAAACCATCCAGACAAACAGCAACCTTGAAAGCTCTTCACTGGCTGCGATACCACTGCCAAAACCGTAGCGCAGAACCACATTCACAAACACCGATACCGCCATGACACCCAGGCAGACAGCCATGGCAGTTTGGCTCCATCGGGTGAACAGCGATGGTTTGCGGGAAGTGTCAAGCGTCGTTCTCATGCGACCTCCTTGGTTTGTAACCAGGTGCTTACCTGCTGCTGCAATTGCATCAGGGGTTGTGTGGCATCCAGGGTCAACACCCTTGGCTCCGCGCTGGGCACTTCCAGCGTGGCAAATTGGCTGTCTACCAAATTGGTGGAGAAAAAATGCTCATGAGCGCGCGCCAACACCCGCGCCTGTGCTTGCTCACGACTGATGTCCAGAAACGCAAAATGCAACTCAGGGCAAGCCTGGCGCAATCGGTTGCGGTAAGCACGCTTCAAAGCCGAACAGGTCAGCACCACCCCTTGTGGATGCGCCATCAATTGCTGCGCCAGGGTATCCAGCCAGCCCGCACGGTCAGCATCGGTCAGGGCAATCCCCTGACTCATCTTGGCACGGTTGCTTTCGCCATGAAAGTCGTCGCCTTCAATCAGCGGCAAGCCTTGCGCCTGAGCCAGTGTGTGCCCCAAGCTGGATTTGCCGCAACCGGCCACGCCCATGATCACAATGGAAGGATTCATTTGGTTAATGGATAGCGCTATCCAAGTCAGTTAAATAAAAAGACAAGTCACGACCAAAATCCGTTGAGCTGAGCGTTGTATACGCCACAATTCAGAAACTTTGGGCTTGACCTTGTCGTTCGGATAGCGCTATCCTACACCCAAGCTTCGTTTCAAAAATAAGTATTTACCCCTATGCCGACTGCCAAACCATCTCCCCGATCCCGCGCCACTGGCCGTGTCACTCTGGCAGATGTGGCTCGTGCTGCGGGGGTCAGCCCTATCACCGTGTCGCGGGCGCTGCGCGGCGAGCGTGCGGTGGATGCCGAATTGGTGGCCCGGGTGCAGGCTGCTGCCACCGACCTGGGTTATGTGCCCGACCCCGCAGCACGTGCGCTGGCCTCGCGCCACAGTGCGCAGGTAGTGGTGCTGGTACCCATGTTGTCCAACGCCCTGTTCGTGGATTTGCTTGAAGCCGTCCAGCGCACGCTGCGGCCAGCGGGTTTTCAGATGCTGATGGGGGTAACACACTATGACCCCGCCGAAGAAGAGGTGTTGTTGCGTGAACTGCTGTTGCACCGGCCAGCGGGCCTGCTGGTGACCGGTTTTGAGCGTACCGAGGCGGCCAAAAAACTCATACACCAAAGCCAGATACCCTGCGTCCATTTGATGGAAACTGCCGGCGCGGAAGGGGTGAACAGCGTTGGTTTTTCGCAAAAGGATGCGGGGGCTGAATTGACTCGGCATTTGTTGCTGCGTGGTCGGCACCGGGTCATTTTTGCAGGGGCACAACTTGATCCGCGCACACTACAGCGGCTTGAGGGCTGGCGTGACGAGATGACTCAGGCGGGCCTGTATCACCCTGAGCTGGAATGGCTGGACCCAGCCCCCTCCTCCATGGCACTTGGTGGCCGGATGCTGAGTGACATTCTGGACAAACACCCTGATGTAGATGCCATCTTTTTTTGCAACGATGACCTGGCGCAAGGTGCCCTGCTGGCTGCCAGCCGCTTGGGTATCCAGGTACCAGAACGTGTGGCCATCGCGGGGTTCAATGACTTGACCGGCAGTGACCAGATGGTGCCCACCTTGACCACGGTGCGTACCCCGCGTTCAGAGATCGGCTCTGCCGCCGCCAGCATGCTGCTGGCGCTGATCAGAGGCGAAACGGTGGAACCCCGCTGTGTTGATCTTTCCTACACCTTGCAGGTGCGTGAGAGCACCTGATCACCTGACTCACACCAGCACTCAATCTCTCGTTTCGAAGGCTTCAAGGGTTTGAGGCTTGGCATTGGTGCCAAGCAAGAGCCTATTTGTTCGAAATTGAACGCTTTAACCGAAAAAATCAATTTAAACGACTAAATCGATTAAATCGCTTTACACGATTATTTCGATGCGATAGACTTGCTTTCAAAGGGATTCATCTCGAGTTCTGATCACTTCATTTTTCCTGCCATGAATAGCAAGCCACCTACCGTTGAAACGGCAACAACACCCCCCCTTATCCAAACGACTGGTGAATACCTGAGTTTTCGCCTGGGCCGCGAAGAGTACGGCATTGATATTCTGAATGTGCAGGAAATCCGTGGTTATGACGAGCCCACCCGCATGTTCAGTGCTCAACCGTTTGTCAAAGGCGTGATGAACCTGCGTGGGGTCATCGTGCCCATCATCGATATGCGTATCAAGTTCGGACTCAGCGAAGTGGTTTATGACGGGTTAACCGTCATCATCGTGCTCAATATCGGCCAGCGCGTGGTGGGGATGGTGGTTGATTCGGTCTCTGACGTGATCAAACTCCAAGCCACGGACATCCAGCCTGCACCTCAATGCAGCAATGCGCTGGAAACCGAACACATCATCGGCCTGGGCACGGTGCAAAACGGCGACAGCCCACGCATGCTGATTTTGCTGGACATCCAAAAACTCATGTCCAGTGCGGACATGGGCCTGGTATCCCAGGCCATGCACTGAGCTGGCAACCAACACCATACACCCTTCATTGATGAAAGATCACCCATGAATCAGCTCAAAATTTCCACCCGACTGAGCCTACTGATTGCACTTATGTCGGCACTCCTGATTGTCATCGGCAGTTTTGGTTTGAATGGCATCAGCCAAACCAACGATGCCCTCAAATCCGTGTACGAAGACCGAACCGTACCTATCGGACAGATTGCCGAGATTAACGCACTGAACCTGCGCAACCGCCTGGCCATAGCCGGTGCGCTGCTCGACCCGACACCCGGAGAAATCAATCAGGGAATTGCCGATATCACAGCCAACATCACAAGCATCCAAAAAATATGGGTCTCCTACGCGAGCAGCAACCTGACACCCGAGGAGGACCGGTTGGCTAAAAAACTGGCTGAAGATCGTGCTCGGTTTGTGCAGGAAGGCCTTCAGCCAACCATTGCAGCCTTGCGCGCCAACGACATGGATGGTGCACGTCAGTTGGTATTTGAAAAAATACGTACGCTGTATGCGCCGGTGCGAGAAGACATTAACAATTTAATGCAGCTTCAAGTGGATGTAGCTCAACACGAATACACCGCAGCACAGGCCCGTTATGAAGCCCAGCGCTGGTGGTTTATAGGCACTATTCTGGCCGGACTGCTGGTAGCGATCTTGCTGGGTATCGGAATGATTCGCAGCATCTCCCGCTCGCTGGGGAAAGCACTGACCATTGCCAATGCGGTGGCCCAAGGTGATTTGAGCCACCACATTCAACTGGATGGCAAAGACGAAGTGTCCCAGGTGCTGGTTGCCCTGTCTGACATGCAAGGCAGCTTGTCCAAAGTGGTCAACACCGTGCGACAGGGCTCTGAAAGTGTGGCTGCTGCCAGCTCACAAATTGCACAAGCCAACCATGACCTCAGTGCCCGCACAGAAAGTCAGGCCAGTGCCCTGGAAGAAACCGCTGCCTCCATGGAGCAACTCAGCGCCACGGTCAAGCAAAATGCCGATAGCGCCACACAGGCCAATCAACTGGCTCTGAGCGCCAGTGCCACGGCGGTTCATGGCGGCGAAGTGGTCGCCCAGGTGGTGGAAACCATGAAGCACATCAACGACTCGTCCAAACGTATTTTTGACATCATCAGCGTCATTGACAGTATTGCTTTTCAAACCAATATCCTGGCACTGAATGCGGCAGTGGAAGCTGCCCGTGCCGGTGAGCAGGGCCGTGGCTTTGCGGTAGTCGCCACTGAGGTGCGCAGTCTGGCCGGGCGTTCCGCCGCTGCAGCCAAAGAAATCAAGGCCCTGATTGGTGCCAGTGTGGAGCGTGTCGAACAGGGTTCCACATTGGTAGACCAAGCCGGGGTCACCATGGGTGATGTGGTCAGCAGCATCATGCGTGTGACCGATATCATGGGCGAAATCAGCGCAGCCAGCCGTGAGCAAAGCCAAGGTGTCAGTCAAGTGGGCGAAGCGGTCACACAAATGGACCAGGTCACGCAGCAAAATGCCGCCCTGGTGGAAGAAATGGCGGCGGCGGCCAGCAGCCTCAGAACACAAGCGCAAGACCTGGTGGGCACCGTAGCGGTGTTCAAACTCGACCCGGATGATGCGGCCAACGACCAACCACCCGTCAAACGGACAAGCACTCGCTTACCCACATTGACTCAGGAAAAAAATTCATCCCCCATGCGGCGCAGTCTCAACCGTCCAACCAATGTGACCCGTATGAAAATAGAGCGCCATACAGCAGCCCCAGCACTGTCAGGCTCCAAAACCGGTACCGACAACTGGGAACAATTTTGAAACGGAACAAACCACATGAGTGATGAACTCAAACACAAGGCTTTTCTGACCCCTACCGAAGTGGCGCAATGGATGATGGTGTCGCCCGTGACGGTACGTGGTTGGGCCCAAAAAGGTCTGTTGCAAGCAGAAGTCACCCCCGGTGGGCATCGCCGCTTTCGCAGCGAAGAGGTGGAACGTTTTGCACGCCAGTGGAACCCGGCAGGAAACAAAGGGCTACTGCGGGTGTTGATCGTGGATGATGACCGCGCTGTGGTGGGTTTTCTCAAAGAGCTGCTGGACGATGGCGTGCATCAAACCGTGGTCGAGTCCGCCTCTGACGGTTTTGAAGCCGGTCGGAAAGTCCACACGTTTTCGCCCGATATTGTGCTGCTGGACTTGATGATGCCAGGCATCAATGGCGTGGAGGTTTGTCGCCAGATCAAGCAAATTCCCGGCCTGGCAGATGTACGGGTGATTGCCATGAGCGGCTACCTCAACCCGGAGAACGAGGCTGCACTGCTGGCCGCAGGTGCCGAATGCTGCATGGCCAAACCCCTTGACACCAGCCGCCTGCTGCAGCTCATGGGACTTCTTCACACTTAACCGCCATTGCGGACCCGGAGTCGCTTCATGCCAGCATACAGCTTGTCGTCGCAGCCCAACAAATACCCTTTTCACGTATTGATCGTGGACGACGACCCCATACACAGAGCGTTGGAGCGTGAAATTCTTGAATCCGACAAATACCTGATCAAAGAAGCCAACTCAGGCATGCAGGCCCTGAACATGTTGCGTGAGCACAGCTTTGATGTGGTGCTGCTTGACAAGCGCATGCCCGGTTTGGACGGTGACGAAGTATGTCGCCGTATCCGGGGCGAGCTGGGCCTGGACATGCTGCCGATTTTGATGGTCAGTGGCGACAACGATACCGACAACCTGACCGTGAGCTTGGCCGCTGGTGCCAGTGACTTTGTCCGCAAACCTTACGAACCGGTAGAGCTGGTGGCGCGGCTGGATGCGGCAGTCAGCCACAAACGACTGACCGATCAGCTTGACAGCGCAGAGTCCATGCTGTTTGCACTGGCGCGTATGGTCGAAGCCAAAGACGGCACCACCGGCGACCATTGCACCAGACTGTCACACAACGGTGTCGTCCTGGGCAAAACACTGGGTTTGAACCCTGATGAATTGATGGCGTTGCGCCGCGGTGGCGTTTTACACGACATTGGCAAATTGGGTATTCCCGACAGCATTTTGCTCAAACCCGGGCCACTGACTGACGCTGAATGGGCCATCATGCGCCAACATGTCGACATCGGCGCGAGATTGGTGGGGGGGCTCAAGAGCATGCGCCTGACGGTGCCCATCATTGCCTGTCACCATGAACGTTGGGACGGTAGTGGTTACCCGCAAGGCCTGCGCGGGCAACAGATTCCGTTGCTGGCACGTATTTTCCAGATGGTGGACATCTACGATGCCCTATCCCATGTGCGTCCTTACAAACCCGCCCTGAACCGGCAACAGGTCGTGGCCGTATTACACGACGAGGCTGCACGCGGCTGGCGTGACCCCGAGCTGACCGCTGTGTTTTTGGACATTGTGCAAAACCGCCCGCATGAACTGGACGTGCCGTCCACCACACACGATGACCTTGGCTTAAGCTTGCTAAACGATATCCGACTTACCGGGGCACTTGACTGGAAAAAAAATCATGGGCTTAAGGCATGACACTCGACGAATTTATAGAGGAAAACACCGCCCCTAACTTTCATGAATCCAGGCCGACGCCCCGGATGATGAAAGAAACTTGAGGGAGGAGGTGCTGAGGTAGAAGTCGAGAAAATTCTTTGGGGCTGGCACCCCGATAGCTAACTTGACTCACCCACACCGACTCGTACCCCGAATTGACTCCATCGGTTTTGCCGATGAGATCTCACGTTAAACAGGGCTGCCGGGCGCAAGGCCGGACAAGCAATTTCGGTGGGGTACCCCGGCACCTCCAGTTTTGAAGTTTACCTTTCAACTGGAGGATATCGATGGAACTTACCCCCCATCTACAAGCGCGTGATTGGCCTGGACGTGCACCAAGCCCAGATCAGCGGCTGCGCCATCGTGGAGCAAGCCGATGGCACTGTCAGCGTCGAGCGGCACGAGTTCGGCGGCTTCAAGCGCGACCGCAAAGCGCTGGCCGAATGGGCGCACTCGATCAGCCCGGATGTGGTTGTCATGGAGAGCACCGGCATTTACTGGAAAAGTCCATTTGCAGCCCTGGAGTCAGTGGGCATCATCGCTTGGGTGGTCAATGCCCGCCACGTCAAAGCGGTGCCGGGTCGCAAAACCGATGTGGCCGATGCGCAGTGGCTGGCCACACTGGCGCGCGCCGGGCTGCTGCGGGCCTCCTTCATTGCCAAAGCTGACCTGCGCAGCCTGCGCCATATTGCGCGACACAGACAAAAGCTCGGCGGCATGCTCGCCAGCGAGAAGAACCGGTTACACAAACTGCTCACCGATGCGGGTATCCGCTTGGGTGTGGTGGTGTCTGACTTGCACGGGCAGTCAGCACGCGCCATGGTGAAGGCCCTGATCGCAGGCAAAAGCGTGCCCGAGGTGCTGAGCTTGGCCAGTAATCGCTTGCGTGCCAGCCGCGAAGATATCTTTGAGGCGCTACAGGCTGAAGAACTCACACCAGCACATCGCTTTGTTCTCACCGAAATCATGGTGCATATCGAGGAGCTCGAAAACCGTATCGCCCGCTTTGATGCAGAGTTGCTGCGCTCTTTGCGGGATGCCGGTTATGGGGTACCTTTGCAACTGCTGCAAACCTTGCCGGGCATTGACCTGATGGGAGCGGCCATGCTGCTGGTGGAGATCGGTGTGGACATGAGCGTGTTTGGCAGTGCGCAGCGACTGGCATCCTGGGTGGGCATGTGTCCGGGCAACAACGAGTCCGCAGGCAAGCGCAAAAGTGGGCGCATCAGAAAAGGCAACGCCTGGGTGCGTCGGCTGCTGTGCGAGTTCGCGCAAGCTGCTGGGCGCAGTCGCTGCGCGCTCAAAGATAAGTTTCAGGCCCTCAACGTGCGCAAGGGGCACAAACGATCCATCGTGGCGCTGGGGCACAAGATGCTGCGCACGATCTATGCGATGCTGCGCAAAAAGACGCATTACGTGGATAAAACAGTGGACTACGAGGCCTTGATGGTGGCGCGCAATGCGCCGCGCTGGTTGCAGATGTTGGTCAAGCACGGCTATGTGCCTGCGCACGCCTGATTTACTGACTTCTTGAGATTAACGTGTCTTGCGTATGGCTTGGTCGGGTCAGGGGTTTGCTCGTCTGACGGTTGGGTTCTTTCACGTTAAAGGCGATTTGCTTCGCCAACAACTCATTCTGGTCAGCTTTTTTGCTGCATTAACGCTGACCAGCCTGGCGCTGCCCATGAGCGAGCTGCACATCCCAATGCGGCACTTCCTACCAATGCATACGGTAATGGAGTTTGTGGCTATTACGGTAGCATTTCTGGTGTTTGCAACGGTCTGGCACACCCCAACCAAGCTGACTTCGGGCTCATTACTCGTACTGGGCTTGTCACTCTTCTCGGCAGGTTGGCTGGATATTTTTCATGCCTTGTCCTACAAAGGCATGCCCGATTTTGTCACTCCAGCTTCGGTTGAAAAAGCCATATGCTTCTGGTTAGCTGCACGTTTTATGGTGGCCTCCGGGTTGCTGCTAGTGAGCTTTCAGCACACGCTGTCACCCGTATCGATGCCGGTGCGATATGGCACGCTGGGTATATTTGCATTGATCAACCTGCTGGTGACATGGTTGATTGTTTTCCACGAAGCTGAACTCCCACATACGTTCATTGAGGGCATCGGTGTCACACCATTAAAAACGCGATTGGAATGGCTGATTATTGGCATGATGACACTGGCCGCCTGGCGCTACTACCGCTTGGCACGTGTATTTGACGAAGATTTTTTGCCCTTGATATTTTCCGCCACAGTTGTCGGTGCTCTTGGTGAAACCTTTTTCACCCAGTACCATGTGGTCAGTGATTTGCAGCACTTCCTGGGACACTCGTTCAAGATGATCAGCTATGGCCTGATGTACCAGGCCATGTTCATTGTGAGTGTGCGACGGCCCTACCAACAACTGGCCAGCAGGAAACAATCACTGCTGCAAGCCAACGAATCCCTGCGCGTGCATTCACTGGCCCTGGACTCCACTGCAACACCGGTGCTGGTGGCGAATCTGCAAGGCCATGTGCGCTGGCGTAACCGGGCTGCCATGAAAATGAGCCCCATTTTGTTTGCAGAACAGGCCAACGAGTTGCGTCTGTTTGCCGCACCACTGACACCGGACGCAACCCAGGCGCTAGAGATTCAAACCAGCGTTTCCAGTGGCCATATCTGGCGCGGGTTAGTGCATTTGGTGAGTGTCGATTGCAAAAGCTTCATTTTTGACCGCACCGTTACCCCCCTGCGTGACGAAAAAAACGCGATCGAAGGCTATGTGATAGTGGGTGACAACGTAACTGAGCGACTGGAAACCCAACTGCGACACAAACGCGTACTCGATAGCGCGCTTGACGGCTTCTGGGTCGCAGATATTGAAGGAAATTTGCTGGAAGTCAACGAGGCTTACGCCCGAATGTCGGGCTACACCGTCGAAGAACTAGTGACCATGCGTATTGACCAGTTGGAAGCTGTAGAACAGCCGCACGAAGTTCTCTCACATTTTCAAAAAATCAGACAACTCGGTTCGTCCCAATTTGAAACCCGTCATCGACGCAAGTCAGGCGACATGTTCAGTGTCGATATTTCAGCCACTTATGACTATGTAAACAACCAAGTTTTTACCTTTATCCGTGACCGTACCGAGCGCGCGCAGGCCGCCGCCATCAAGCTAGACTTGGAGCGCCAATTGCAACAGTCCCAAAAAATGGAGGCCCTGGGGCAGCTTACAGGCGGTATTGCGCATGACTTCAACAACATTCTGGCGGCTGTGCTGGGCTACTCCAATCTGGCACTGGAACGTTTTGCACCTGACAAGCAAGGCAAGCTAGCCACCTATTTGCGCGAAATCATTGGTGCCAGCGAACGGGCCAGAGACCTGATTGCCAAGATGTTGACCTTTGCACGCAAACAACCCAGTGTCAGCGTGCATGAAATTTCCCCCGCAGCCGTGGTTCATGACGTGTCATCCATGCTGCGCCATTCCATTCCAGCGGGGATTGAACTTCGCGAAACCATCAAGGACCGGTTGAATATCCGCATGGATGCAGGTGAGCTCAACCAGATGCTGGTCAACCTGATCATCAATGCGCGCGATGCCATCGGTGAACAAGGGCTTATTGAGGTGGAACTGCACCAAGTGATGATTGAAGGCGACATCTGTTCGACCAGCAAAACCCGTCTGTTTGGCAGCTACCTGGCGCTGGATGTGTCTGACAATGGCTCAGGGATCGCCCCCGAACATTTGCCACGTTTGTTTGATCCATTTTTCACCACCAAAGAGGTCGGCAAAGGCACAGGCCTGGGCCTGTCCATGGTGCAAGGTATCTTGCGCCGCAGCCATGGCCATATTGTGGTGACCTCCGAGCCAGGCCAAGGCAGCCGGTTCCGTCTGCTTTTCCCCATCGCCCAGCCAGCAGAGCCCCCCGCCAAGGCGGACTCCGACCAGCAGACGATTCAACCCGGCCTGGGTCAACACATCTGGGTGGTGGACGACGAACCTACCGTGGTGCATTACATGGGTGAACTGCTGGAAACCGCTGGCTACCAGATCAGACTGTTCACCGACCCGTACCAGGTGGTGAAAGCGTTTAAAACCAGCCACGCCAAGGTTGACCTGCTGATCACCGATCAAACCATGCCTGGCTTGAATGGTGTGGCACTGACACAGCAATTGTTGGCCTGGCAACCTGAACTACCGGTGATCTTGTGCTCAGGCTATAGCGACAGCATCAGCCGCGAAGAAGTACTTGCCGCAGGTATTCGCCGCTTTTATACCAAACCTGTCTCAGCGCAAATCTTGCTCAATGCCGTAGCCGAAGAGTTGGTGCAAACCGCGCATCACGCCAGACTGCGTTCGGAACCTGGTTTGAAACGCTGAGCATGAAGTCACCCCACAGGGGCTCACACCAAACCTTCACACCCGCACCTCCCCCTCACCCAACACCACGTATTTAAGTGAGGTCAGGCCTTCAATGCCAACCGGGCCACGGGCGTGAAACTTGTCGGTGCTGATGCCAATTTCGGCCCCCAGGCCGTACTCAAAACCATCGGCAAAACGGGTGCTGGTGTTGACCATGACGCTGGCCGAATCCACCTCACGCAGGAACTGCTGGGCATGCATGTGGTCACGGGTCAGGATGGCATCGGTGTGGTGGGATGAATACTGGTTGATGTGGGCAATCGCCTCGTCCACACCGGCCACCACCTTGATGCTGATGATCGGGGCCAGGTACTCTTCAAACCAGTCGGCTTCACTGGCAGCCACCAATACCGGAGCCTTATGCGCTACACAATCAATAGCTTTTTGCGCTTTATCTACAAGGGCTAGAGGCAGATTTTGCTTCAAAATATCAAGCGCTTGAGGGTCGCAGCGCATCTCCACGCCCTTGTCAGCATAAATCTGGCCGATCAGCGGCAAAAATTCGGCCGCCACACCGTGCGCCACCAGCAGACTCTCGGTGGCGTTGCAAGGGCTGTACTTGTCGGTCTTGGCGTTGTCGGCCACTTTGACCGCCATGGCGATGTCACAGGGGTCATCCACATAGGTGTGGCAATTGCCGTCCAGGTGCTTGATGACCGGTACCTTGGCCTCGCGGCTGATGCGCTCGATCAAGCCTTTGCCACCACGCGGAATGATCACGTCCACAAACTGCGGCATGGCAATCAACTGGCCAACCACCTCGCGGTCGGTGGTTTGCACCAGTTGCACGGCGTTGGCGGGCAAGCCGGATTCAGTGAGCGCCTGCTGCACCAGCCGGGCCAGCGCCTTGTTGGAGTCAATCGCTTCCGAGCCGCCACGCAGGATGCAGGCGTTGCCACTCTTGATGCTTAAGGAGGCGGCCTCAATCGTCACATTTGGTCGACTCTCAAAGATCATGCCAAACACACCAATCGGCACACGCATCTGACCGACACGAATGCCGCTGGGCTGCTGGCGCAGGGCGGTGATTTCACCAATGATGTCGGCCATGGCAGCCAGTTGCTCGCAGCCCTGGGCGCAGGTCTCGATCACCTTGGGGGTGAGTTTGAGCCGGTCTACCATCGGCGCGGCCAGGCCAGCGGCCACGGCACGTTCAATGTCTTTGGCGTTGTCGATCTGCAAGGCATCCACGTTGGCACGCAGCAGCTCGGCAAGTTTTTTGAGTGCTGCGTTTTTGATAGCTGCCGGCGCTTTAGCCATCAGCGCAGAGGCCTGTTTGGCTTGTAAACCCAGGGTCTGGGTGAGGGTGCTGATGTCAGATGTGTTTATGGTCATGGGGTGGACTCCAACTTTGGCTTGGAAAACAAAACGGCAAGAGGATTGATGGCACGCTGATGTCTTGCGCTGAATTCAGGGTTTTGGCCCGCCAGAAGGCTCACGGGCCATCCGGGGTAAGGCGCATGGCGGCTATTTTGGCAGAACCAACTGGGTATGATTCGCCCCTTCGCGAAAGTTGCCGCCCCATGTCCTCCCCCTCTCCCAACGCCGGCCTGAATCTGGCCCAGCAAGAAGCTGTGAATTACATGCATGGCCCCTGTCTGGTGCTGGCGGGCGCAGGCTCGGGCAAAACCCGGGTGATCACCCACAAAATTGGTGGCCTGATCCGGGCTGGGGTGCCAGCCAAACGCATTTTTGCCATCACCTTCACCAACAAGGCCGCCGCCGAGATGCGCGAACGCGCCCGGGGGCTGATCGGCCGGGCCGCCAAAGACGTGGTGATCTGCACCTTTCACGCCCTGGGCGTGCGCCTGCTGCGTGAAGACGGTGCGGTGCTGGGGCTGAAATCCCAGTTCTCGATTCTTGACAGCGACGATGTCGCCAGCATCCTGAAAGATGCCGGTGGCGGCGTGGACGTGGCCACCGCCCGCAGTTGGCAATGGACCATCAGCCTGTGGAAAAACCAGGGGCTCAATTCAGCCGCTGCCTATGCCGCCGCCAGCAATGACAACGAACGCATCATTGCCAAGGTGATGGCGCATTACGAAGAGCGCCTGGCCGCCTACCAGAGCGTAGACTTTGACGACCTGATCAGCCTGCCGCTCAAATTGCTCCAAAATCATGAGCAAGTCAGGCAGAAGTGGCAAGGGCTGGTGCGCCATATCCTCGTTGACGAATACCAGGACACCAATGCCACCCAGTACGACATGCTGAAACTGCTGGTGGGTGGCAAGCCATCCGAGCAGGCTTGTTTTACCGCGGTGGGGGACGATGACCAGTCGATCTACGGCTGGCGCGGGGCCACGCTGGACAATCTGAAAAAACTCCCCATCGACTTCCCCAGCCTGAAAGTCATCAAGCTGGAGCAAAACTACCGCTCCACCAGCGCCATTTTGCGTGCCGCCAACAATGTGATCGGCCCCAACCCCAAGCTGTTTCCGAAAAACCTGTGGAGCGATCTGGGCGAAGGTGAACCGGTGCGGGTGGTCGATGCCGACACCGAAGAGCACGAGGCCGAACGCGCCGTGGCCCGCATCCAGGGCCTGCGTGCTGGCGGTCTGAACCAGCCCGGCAAGCAGTACAAGGACTGGCGTGACTTTGCCGTGCTGTACCGCGCCAACCACCAGGCCAAAACCTTCGAGAAAGCGCTGCGCAAGGCGCAAATTCCCTACAAAGTATCGGGAGGCACCAGCTTTTTTGACCGCGCCGAGATCAAAGACCTGTGCGCCTGGTTTCGCCTGTGGATCAACAACAACGACGACCCGGCCTTTTTGCGCGCCGTGACCACACCCAAGCGCGGCATTGGCCACCAGACCCTGGGGCATCTGGGCGACTTTGCCGGCAAATACAAAATCAGCATGTTCGAGGCGCTGTTTTCCAGCAGTCTGGGCAGCGTGATTTCTGGCAAAGCCCTGGGCAGCCTGCACGAGTTTGGCCGCGAAATCAACGACCTCGAATTCCGCGCCCGCCACACCCTGGGTGCTGAGGCGGCCAAAACCTTTTTGATGGACTGGCTCAAGGCGATTGGTTTTGAGCAGTACCTGATGGACAGCGAAGACAGCGACAAAGTGGCGGCGGCACGCTGGAGCAATGTGCTGGACTTTTGCGACTGGATGAGCGGGCGCTGTGGTGGCCAGGTGGAAGATGCCAGCGGGGTCAACGCAGCGGGCGAGGTCAAGTCCCTGTTGGAAGTGGCGCAAACCGTGTCGCTGCTGTCCACCATCAGCGAGCGTGAACAGGACCAGGACGTGGTGACACTCTCCACCCTGCACGCCTCCAAAGGGCTGGAGTGGCCGCATGTGATGCTGGTCGGCGTGACCGAAGGCATGCTGCCCTTTCAATTGCGCGACAACCCCGATGCAGGCGCAACGGGGCAAGAATCCGCCGCACAGCGTGCCCAGGCCCTTGAGGCCGCCAGCGCCACCCTGACCAGCCATTTGCAGGAAGAACGCCGCCTGATGTATGTGGGCATCACCCGCGCCCAGCGCAGTCTGGCCGTGAGCTGGACCCGCAAGCGCAAAAAGGGCCGCGAAATGGTGGCTGCCCAACCCAGCCGGTTTATTGCCGAAATGGGCTTGGACCAAGCCACCGCGCGCGAAGACCCGCGCGAAAAACTCAAGGCCTTGCGGGCCGAATTTGCGCAAAAAGCTGCCGCTAACGCAGCTGCACGTAACGCGGTGAAATAGCCCCTGGCAATGGCTCGGTTAACATCTTTGCGCGTCTTAACCGCACCATGGTTTATGGTTTAAATTCATTTTTCACGCCGGAGGAAACCCAATTGAAACGCTCGCTATACGCACTCAGTCTGAGTATTAGTTTGCTGCTGCCCAGTTTTTCAAGCCTGGCGGCTGAAGAAGTGGCCCTGAAAGAGGAGGTTGCCAATGTGCCTAACTTTCCGAAAGAAAAACTTCCTCTGAAAAAAGTGGCCCTGAGTTCGGTCAATGTCCGTGTAGGGGTACATCTGGAGCGCTTGACGCTGATCAGTGGCGAAGGCAACACCGAGAAAAAAGTCTTGGCGGGCGTGATGGCGGGGGCCTTTTCCCTGCTTGGAGCTGGCAGGGGCACGGATTTTGCTGAAAAAGAACCGCTGGAAGACCACCTCACCTCCGCAGATGCGCAAAAAATTGCCGACGATATCGCCAAACTGATCACCGATGCGGTCAGCGCCAACGGCCTGGAATTGGTGCCCCCGGAGCAAATTACCCCCACACCGGCTTATGCAGCGGTGGAAGGTGAATCCAAAATCACGACCGATACTGAAAACGTCAAGGGCAACATGTTCAAGCCGTCCTACTTTTTTGGTTATCAACAGGTTCCGGTACTGGGCTACAAATTCCGCAAAAAACAAACCATCTTTTTTGGGGTACCGTCCGACAACGCATCCACCCGTGTGCGGGAAGCCAGTGGTGTACCGCTGACATTGGCTTGGTCCGTGTCCGTGGTGAATGACCGCAAAGTCATGCGTATCAGGGAACTCTCTCTGAGTTGTTATGGTCAGGGCCCTGGTCCCTTGAGTGATGGTGACGACAAAATTTGGGCCACCGTGGCCGTCGACCCCGACACTCTGAGTGTGCCCTCTGGTGAAAGTCATCAAAATCTGGCGTACTGGGCCACCCTGTCACCCAAAGTCTCAACGGCGACCCACTCCATGATGAAACGAATGACCGAAAAATTTGCATCTGTCAGCCCATGAGCGCGATCAGCATCACGGCACAGGGTTGAACACCCCCTGATGCCATCGGGCTTTACCGGTCCGATTTCTGGACGCTAAAGACATTCAACTTTTTCTGGTACGGCCTTTTGCAATGTATCGTTACACTCTTTTTTTAATAGCTATACACGCTTTCTGCTCAAGCGCTATAGCCCAAAATGATCATAAAAATACGGCCACACCAGAGAACAGCGGCTGGCAGCAGTGCACCAACCTCGTCGCCGACCCCAGCGCCCGATTGCAGTGTTTTGATACCTGGGCTGCACAACAGCCCCAGCCAGCACCCGCCCAGACTTCGGCCGCACCACCTGACACTCCAGCAGCCGCTGCCCACCACCTGGCTGCCGAATCAGCGTTACCAACCACCACGCCAGTGGTCATCACCATGACCGCACCGGAGGCTCACAACTGCAAGAACACCAGATTCACTGAACTCTCACGCTTTTGGGAACTGGAAGCCGGGAGCGACTGCGGCACTTTTGGTATTCGCGGATTTCGCCCCATCAGTTTGAGCTGGATTGGTTCCGACAGCGTCAACACCCAGCCCACCTCGCCTTCGGCAACCAATAACGCACCCATAGCCGTACCTTACAAAACCACCGAGACACGCATGAGCTTGTCGGTGCGTACGAAAATTGCCCAAGGGCTGCTCACCCAGGAGTCCCCCCTCAAACGCGACTCCGTCTGGTTTGCTTATTCACAACAATCCAACTGGCAATTGTTCAGCGGCGATTTGTCGCGTCCGTTTCGCACCACCGACCATGAACCCGAGCTGATCTATATCTATCCCACCGACGCGCCACTGCCCTGGGGCTGGCGCTGGCGCTACAGCGGGATCAGCCTGAATCACCAGTCCAATGGCCAGCCGCTGCCTTACTCTCGCAGCTGGAACCGGACCATCCTGATGGCGGGTATGGAAAAAGGCAACGAATTCCAAGTGCAGGCCAAGTTCTGGCAGCGCCTGCCGGAAAACGCAGCCGATGACGACAACCCCGACATCACCGATCTGATGGGGCGCGCCGAAGTGGCTGGCTTCTGGAACGTCAATGCCGACAACACCCTGGGGCTGACGCTGCGCCATTCATTACAGGCCAACGCCAACGGCTCCATCAAACTGGAATGGCTGAAAAAACTGGGTGACAGCGGTGTCCCGGGCAACCAGAGTGGTCTGCGCTTTCACACCCAGTTTTTCAGCGGCTACGGCGACTCCCTGATCGACTACAACCGTCGGCGTACTGTTTTGAGTGTGGGTTTGAGTCTGGTGGATTGGTAAACGCCAAGATTAAGCACCACCAAACTCTGCGGCTGAATTCAACTGCATACCCAAACACGTGACCCACGCTTTAGTTTGAGGATTGTGATATTTGTCAACACCTTGGCAGTGTCAGTCTGCTATTTTTGTCGCATTGAGGTTTGACGAACAACTCACAGCAACACTGTACGGGGGTAAACATGTTCTCATCCAAAGGCTTGATCAGGTGGGGGTTGGCGACGACAGGGGTGCTTTACCTGCTCTTCGGTTTGGCCGGATGTGGTGGTGGCGGTGGTGCTACCGGCAACCCCGCTCCGGTCACCTTAAGCCTGGCCCCTCCAGCCAACCTAACGGCCGATGCGGGAAAACAAAGGGTCACCTTAAACTGGTCTAACGTGCCATCGGCGACCTCGTTCACCATTTACTACGGCAACACGCCTGGCATATCCAAGTCCAGTCCAAAGATCACCGATGCCCACAGCATCTACATCATGCGTGACTTGAGTAACGGCACACCTTATTTCTTTGCCATTGCCACCATGGGGGCCACGGGTGAGGGGGCGCTGTCTGCCGAAGTTTCCGCCACACCAACCGCCACACCACCACAGCCGGCACCTGTCACCCTTCGGGCAGAGGCCGGCAACAAACAGGTCCAGCTGAGCTGGGAGCCAGGCTTTGATGCCACCAGTGATCCCACCAGCTATACCGTCTATTACGACACAACGTCCGCATTGAGCAAGCTCACCTCCAAGAAATTAACGTCTGCAGTGTCACCACAAACCGTTCCCACACTGGTGAACGGAACCACCTACTACTTTGCAGTCACAGCAACCACAGCAACCACAGCAAATGGTGAAAGTGCCCTGTCCTACACAACCTCGGCGATGCCGGTGGCCACCGCGGTACCTGCCGCACCCGCAGGCTTGACAGCCGTAGAGGGTAACGGGAGCATCACGCTGAACTGGAATCCTTCAGCAGGGGCAACCTCTTACAACCTGTATTACGGAACTGAGTTTGATGTCACCAAAGCCAATGGCATCAAGGTCACGGGTGTCAGCAGTCCGTTCACACTACAGGGTCTCACCAACAAGACCGCCTATTTCCTGGTGGTGAGTGCGGTCGGCCCCGGAGGGGAGGGTTTTGAAACCCCACAGGTCAGCGCAACGCCTCTGGCAAACACGCCCATTCAAGCCATGATGCACATCCCTGCAGGCACCTTCCAGATGGGTGACAACATGCTTGACCCAAGTGCACCCGCGCCTTATGCCACGCCGGTACACAATGTCAGCTTGAGCGCGTTTTCCATGGAGAGATTTGAGATCAGCTACACACAATGGCGCACCGTGTACGACTGGGCAATCACCAAAGGGTACACGTTTGACTCGGCCGGGCGCAACGGCGCACTGCAACTTGGAACCAACATGCCGGTGACACAAATCAATTGGTATGACACCGTCAAGTGGCTGAACGCACGTTCAGAAAAAGAGGGGCGCAGTCCGGTGTATTTCACCGATGCCAGCCACACCACCGTCTATCGCACCGGCAACATTGACCTGAGCAATGATGCCGTTGACTGGCTGGCCAACGGCTACCGGCTGCCGACTGATGCCGAATGGGAATACGCCTCGCGTGGTGGCCTGGTCGGCAAGCCATACCCATGGGGTGATGTGCTGGATGCCACCAAAGCCAATTTCGACCGTGGCACCTCCACATCCATCGGCAGTTATGCACCCAATGGTTACGGTCTGTACGACACGGCTGGCAACGTCTGGGAATGGACCTGGGATCATGACTCGACCAATTACAGTGCCAGTGCAGCAGGTGTTACCAATCCGCATGGACCCTTGACCGGCTTGCTGCGCGTGCGCCGCGGCGGGAGCTACGTCTATGGTGAGCGCTATTTACGCAATTTTGACAAGATGTTTCGCAGCAACGACTATAGCGGCCCGTATTTCGGGTTCCGTGCCGCATCCAGCCAGCCTTAACTCAGCGGCCAGCAAACAGCCAGATAAAACCACTGTTGTAAAACACGTGTAATACAACTGAAGGCGCGATACGGCCATAGCGGTCACGAAAGTAGCCAAAGATCAAACTCGGCACAATAACTGCCAGCGCCTGCAACCCGCTATGCCACACCAAATGACTGATGGCAAACAACACCGTACACACCAGATTGGCTGTTGACAAACGCCAGTGACAAACAGACCCCCAAGGGCGCTGGAGCAGCGCTGGCTGCAGTAGGCCACGGAAAGTCATCTCCTCCAGTACCGGGTAAATCAGTGCAGGCATCAAAAACCGCACGGGCTCGACAAATGGCCACAACAAATCAGGCGCAGGCGCGTGAAACCAGAGCCATAACAGCCAAAAAAAGGGGGCGGCCCCCAAGGCCACCCCCAGTTGTCGGTCACGCAGAACCTGCATCAACCGTTTATTGACGACGCCGACGCAGCATATAAACAGCGCCACCGGCCAACAAAACGAGCAGCGTTGGGTCTGGTTGACCGTTACCGACGCTGCAACCAAACCATCCAGAATTGTCCTGATGGACAGGTGCGGCCGCAACTGCTGCGCCAAACCCAGGCGCGCCCGGATCCACAATCTTGCCATCAGCCAAACCATCTGCGTCTTCCGGTCCACCATCCTTGAGGGTCACCAAAATGACACCCTTGGCAAGATCCACCGTGATCGGCACACCGGCCAACTCTTTCCAACTTCCACTCACGATCTTGAACCAGCTCAGTCCGTCCTTGATCGTCACGCCGTCTGCTTTGACGAAGCTATTCGGGTTGGTGGGGTCAAGTGCCCCCACGGGTGGTGTGATGGACAACACCGTGCTGGAACCAGCGGGTGCCACATTGTTCAGCGTGAACGACACCGCGCCCACGGGAAGCACCACATTGGCACCCAGCGAGGGGCCAGCAACAACATCCCGACCAGCCGCACTGATGGTGACACCGCCCGTGGTATGCAGGGTCAATAACCCCTTCACCACGTTGTCAAGGCGTGCCTCCTGAGCCAGCAGTTTTTCTGTCGACTCGGTGGCGGTACTGGCAAATGCCAACGAGGTCAGTACCCAGGAGGTTTGTGCAATGGTTTGAGGATCAAGGCCACTACCACTGTTCCAGGAATCGTAGGCCGGAACAGCGGGGGTTGTACCCGTCGCCGGTACTTCTGGCACCGATGTGCGATAGGCGCTGGTCACCACTTCGTTCTTCATGTCCGCAGCCCAGTCCTTCGTGCCAACCTTGCCGCTAGTACCAAGAGCTGCGGTCAACGCTTTGGAGTTGCCATAAATCGCGTACATGTAGGCTGTGGAATAGTTCCACGTGTAATTGTTGGCATACCAGGTCACCGCGTTTTGCAACATGGTGTTGGCATCGGCCGGATCTTTTTTGGCATCCGTTTGACCAATCATTGCCAAACTCCATATGCCTCCACCATTCGCCGCAATGGCTTTGTAACCAACACCACCGTAAACATAAAAACCACCGTCCGTGTCCTGGCGATGTTTCAGAAAAGTCAGCAAGGCCTTGGCCCAAGGCGCGGTGTCCACCGACAAACCAAGGTAGCGCGAGCCATACCACAAGCCCATCACAGCAAATTGGGTGTTTGACAAGTCAGCACTGGTACTGCATTTGGTATTGCTGGGTGAATAGCCCCAGCCACCATAGTAGTCCACCACCGAAGAACCACACCCGGCAGCGTTGGTAGGCGTGGCTTCACCCGCTGGGCCATAGTCACCACCCGCCGTTGAACCTTCAATGTTTTGGTAGCTCTTGAGGTAGTCAACAGCTTTTTGAACCATGGTTTTATAAGCCGCATCTGTGCTTGTCGCCTGCCCGTACAAGCCCAATGCAACCAGTGCCAAACCGGTCTCGTAAGTGGCTGAATAAGAAGCTTGGTAAATGCCACCATCTGCGTTGCCACTGGCTACGGTCTTGATGTAGGCAATCCCCTTTTCAATCATGGCTTTGTATGCCGGATCACTCATCTTGCCCGACTCAATCAAGGCGGTCACCGCAGTTGCCGTGCCCACCAAGTTGTCATAGTCGCTCCAGTAACCGGTGCCATCACCAACATCGTGAAACTGGTTGAACAGGTACTGTTGCCCGCCCTTGATGGCGGCCGCCACCTGGGCATCAGTGACCGTCTGCGCCTGCACAGGCGTTGTTAATAACCCGCCCAACGCTAGCGCGGCTGCGACCAACGTCAATCGCGAACCAAAGCGACCCGCGTAATGCGGCATCCGCAAAGCCTTAACTCCTAAACCGCTCTTCATAATAGCCTCCAAAAGTGACCGTCAGCAAAAGAACTGGCTATTCAAGTCTAGGCCTTAAAAAATCGACATTTTTTGACAAAAATCAACTGCAACTCAGAGAAACTTGCTACTCCACGGCAGTGCTCACTGCCCCCCAGACTACCAATACCTTGGAATGTCCGGTGTGATTCACCCCTTCAGTCCGTGCTAGGTGCAACGGCCGTCAAACTGCCCGCCAAAAGCTCAGGCAAACGCTGGTACGGCATTTTGAAACCACAGGCCTGGGCATGACCGCCTCCGCCCATGCTGGCAGCCAGCGGGATGCAGTTGAAACCCGAGCGCGAACGCAGACCACACTTGACCAGCCCGGTTTTATCCACCGACCACATCAGGGCAAAAGTGCCTGACTTCTGACACAACAGGTCACCCACCAGACTGTGGAACACACCCGGGGCATTGACCATCAAGCCCGTGATGCCGTTGAATACCACGGGCTGGGCACTTTCTGCAACGCCTTCAGCAAGTTTGGTGAATTTTTCGTCCATGGCGCGGCCACGGTCGATGTAAGCCGCCAGCTGAGTTGCATCCAAGTTGGCAATGGCCTGCCAGCGGGCAAAGTCAAAAGACTCCATGTCCAGCGCAGCCAGAAAACCGGCACTCTCGGGATATTGCCAAACCCAGATGTCACGGTCTTCCACATAGCGAACCAGATCGGGTATCGGCTGGCCAGGGTGAAAAAACTCCCAAGCCAGGCGTGCACCAGATTTTTTCATGTCAAAGTGCACCACGCCACAACGGCAGACAAAACCGGTGAGTTTTTCCGCCGCGCTCAAATGGTGATCCAGCATGACCAGCTTGGCCGCACGCTCTTCAATGCTCCGCAAAATGTCATGGGCAAACGAAAAGTCCAGAATGTAGACAGCACGATCGTCCAGCGCGGGCAAGTCGGCCACCGACTTCACATCCCCGTGATCCAGCGCCTTAAATTCAGCCTGGCCATCGAAATACAGCCAAGCCGCCAAGGCCGCAGCAAAACCGTCCGGGCAATTGCGCCCGTGGTAAAGGATCAACGGATTGGGATCACTCTTGGAAGGGTTGACGGACAGATTCAGGGGAAAAATAGTTTTCATGGAATAGACAACGCGTAGGGAATAAACATGCTCGCAATTTGCTACATATTTTATAGCTATTTGAGCAATCTTCAAATGGGGTTGAAGCTCAAACGGCTGAGCGACCTTTCTGGCTCTCAAAATAAATCACTTTACGCGCGCGCTGCACATCGCCCAGTGGTCGGTGCGCCGCCAGTGCTTGCCAGGGGTCAAATACACTGGCTTCAACCTGACTCAACAAAGCCTGCCCGGCCGCGCTGTTACTGTCCTGGTGCGGCAAAGTCAGGCGTGCCACGGTGGTATACGGGCTGGGCCAGTTGATGCTGGCATCTTCAATCGGGGTCAGGGCCTCGCTCACAAACGGCTGCAACTGCAAGTCCCACTGCAAATCCTGCTGTGCCAGCCGGGCAACAAAATCACCACCCCAATCCTGCTGGGCTCTAGGTGTGGCCACGCCGTTACTGGCCGCGGGCAGCAGCCTCACCCGCACCGCATACGGGCCACAGGCCATGGGCACGGCGCTAAACAAGGGTTCGGTGGCAAAACCGCCAAACGGTTTGCCCACCGTTTTGAGCAATTTCAGCAACCGGGCCGGGCCCCCCAGCAAACCATAGCGCAGAACCAAAAACTTCAGCAAGCTTGCGTTGCCCTGGGCTGCGGCCACCACAAAAGCCACAAATTCGTCGCTTTTCGGGAAGGCAAACTGTTCGGCATTGATCAGCGTGAAGCACTGGCACGGGGTGGGGCCATGGCCCAGCGCCGGGTCACCTGTCACACCCTGCACCCGGATCGCCAGGCCACGCACATCGGGTACGGGATCAGGGGCACGATCCAGACCGCCATTGGACAAGCGCACCCACACCGGGTAGCGCTTGGGCGTGGCAAACAAGCCATAGCGGGCAAACTCGGGCAGCTTGGCCAACACCTCCAGACGGCCTTGTGCGGCGGTGAGCTGCTTGCGGTGCAGCGCCCGGCCCGGCCCGTATTTGAGGGACCTGGACGCTTGAATCTCCAAAAATTGCTGGCCATAAGCCGCAAACCGCTCGCACTCATCAGCAGCAACTTGTTCGCGCCATTGCGTACTGGGGGTCATGGAGATGGGCATGAGATGAACTCCAGAAAGTTTTATTTAAATAAAAACAATAGCACCTTACGCAATACACAAGAGCATCAGAGGGCTAATTTGCTCTTCATATAATTCAAACATGAGCACCCACGATACCGCAAAAATATTCACTGGACGCAGCCAACCAGACGGCCAGCAGTTTGACGCCTGGTCTAACCAGCCACTGCTGCTGTCCATGGAACAAGGTCAACTGGACTGGCCAAGCTCGTGCCGCAACGGCACTTGCCGCACCTGTTTTGGCAAACTTGAAAGTGGCCAGGTGCGCTATGAAATTGAATGGCCGGGTTTAAGCGCTGACGAAAAAGAAGACGGCTACATCCTGCCCTGTGTGGCGTACCCGTGTTCTGATGTGGTGTTACATCCGGGTGACTGAATAAGCGTTCAGCGACTACCACGACGATCAGGTCGCGGAATCTGCTTGAACCTGATTTTGCGATCCAGCTCAATCGCGTCTTTCTTCATCTGCCGCTGGGCATCCAGTGTTTGGCCTGCGGCCAGCCACTGGGCAAATTCTTTGGGGGTTTCCAGGGTGATGCGGCCCAGCACACTGGAGCGGAAATCGTAAATTGCAATCTCGGCGGCTTTTTGCAGATTCACCTTTTGCCCACCTTGTAGCGCACCACGCTTGCGGCCAATCGCTTCCAGCAACTGTTCATCACTCATGGCCGCAGCACCATCGATCTTGAAGCGTGCCTCCAGCAGCTGCGGGTAATGGGTTTTCAGGTAGTCCAGCAGTTCCAGCGCCACCTCTTGCTCGTCAAACGCATTACGCCCGACCGCACCGCTGGCGGCCAGGTTGTAACCACTCTTGGCCACAATGATGCGCGGCCATAACACGCCCGGTGTGTCGTACAGGTAAAAGTCATCGGCCAGGGAGATGCGCTGCTCTACCTTGGTCACACCAGCTTCGTCACCGGTCTTGGCGGCGCGCTTGCCGGTCAGGGTGTTGATCAACGTCGACTTGCCCACGTTGGGGATGCCGCAAATCAGCACCCGCATCGGCTTGACCATGCCGCCCCGGTTCGGGGCCAACTCGAAACAAGCCTTGATCAGTGCCTTGGCCGGGGCCGCCATGCTGGCATCCAGCGAAATGGCGCGGGTGCCAGGTAACGCGTTGTAATGCGCCAGCCACAGCGCGGTGCGCTCCGGGTCAGCCAGGTCTTGCTTGTTCAGCACTTTCAGCGCCGGTTTGCCCTGGGTGAGGGTGGCCAGCATCGGGTTGGCACTTGACCCCGGCAGGCGGGCATCCAGCAGCTCGATCACCACGTCGATGTTTTTGATGCGCTCGGCAATTGCTTTTTGCGTCAGGTGCATGTGCCCTGGGAACCATTGAATCATTGCCATATTTTTTATAAATCCAGAGTCGGCCGCAGTGCGGACAGTTTCACATAACGCCAGCGCCCAACCCACGTGGCCACCAGTGCAGCCAGAGCGCCCCACAGTGCCACCCACAGCAAAGCGGCCAGCCATTGGCCGTCAAACGCGCCAAACAGGCTAGCCTTGATGGCTTTCACCACCCAGGTGATGGGCAGATAAGGACTCATCAGGGCAAACAGTCCCCCGCTGAGCTCCACCGGCAAAATCCCGCCAGACGATGACAACTGCACCGCCAAAAAAATCAGCGCCAGCGCTTTGCCGGCATCACCCAGCGCGCGGGTCAAGGCAAACACCAGCCACAAAAACGTGGCCGCAGCCAAGGCCAGCGTCAAGACCAAGCCGCCGACACTTACCGCCTGCATCTGCAGCACCCACAACAAGGCGGCCCAGACCAGCAGTGCCTGCAACAACACCAGCAGCATCGGCATGGCGACTTTGCCCAATATCCGCGCCAGCACCGGATAGCCCTTGGCCTGGCGCGGCAAGGCACGCATACGAATCAAAAACGCCGCCAGACTGGCTCCCAGCCAAAGTGCCCCGGGGACGATGTTGGCCGCAAACGCGCTGCCATTGTTTTGCACCGGTGCCGCCACCTCCACCTCAGGCTGTACCGAGCTGGCCAGCCCCTGGGCGTTGCCGTCCAGTTGCCGGGTGGAAGCCGGTAAGGCCTGCTCCAGCAAATCCAGACCACCTGCCAGGTGCTGCGCACCTTGCACCACCTGCTGGGTACCTTGCTTCAGGGTGATGGAACCGATGCTCAGACTACTTGCACCACGCGCCAATTCATCCAGTTTGCTGTCCTCGGGCAACTGGGTGACGATGGTACGCAGGCCCGTATTCAGGCTGATCAGGCCACTGGTCAGCGTGCTGACCCCGGCGCTGAGCGCGTCGGCCCCGTCACCGAGCTTTTGCTGGCCCGCCGCCGCTGTTTTCAGACCAGCATCCAACGTGCCAACACCCTGGCCGAGTTGTCCCAGTGCGGTTTTGACTTCAGTGGCCACAAACAGGCTGCTGTCGGCTTCTTCACGAAAACCATCGATGCTTTTTTGCAGGCGCAGGGTGCCCTGTTGCAGCTCGGCCAACCCCTTGCCCAGTTCGTCATGCCCTGCAGCCAGGGCTTTGGCTCCTTCGTCCAGGCGGCGCAGTTCCGAATTTTTGGGGCGTTGGGCAAACATGCTGCGCAAGCCCGCGTTCAACTCTTTGAAACCCGTGCTGAATTGGCCTACACCCAGATCAAGCCGCGCCGTACCACGAGTAAAAGTATCCGCACCACGGGTGGTTTGCTGCGCCCCGTTCACCAATTCGGTTGCCCCATGACGCAATTGCGCCAAGCCATCGTGCAACTGCGCCAGACTGCGTTGCGAGCCCGCCGCATCAGCCAGCACCAGCACCCAACGCTGCTCGTTCAGGCTTTGATTCACCTCGCGGCCCAGGTCTTCAGCAAAGCGCCGGGCCAGACCAGCGCTGGGGTAGCTGTTGCCCTCGGAAGTGAACACCACCAGCTTGCCAGCGCCGGCTTGGGCACCGGGAATGGCGTTGGAGCTGAAGTCGACGGGGACAATCAGCGCAAACGCCAGGGCACCACTGCGTACCAACTGGCGTGCTTCTTGTTCGCTGGTGTAGTCCACGTAGCCAAAAGCCGGTTTGGCTTTAAGGCGCTGGGTCACGTCACGCCCCACGTTGAAGGCTTGTTCACGGTACACCAGCCCCTGATCCAGGTTAACGATGGCCACCGGCAAAGCCCCGGTTTTGGCTGCCGGGTCCCACACACTGGTCAGGTAAATCACCACGTACAACGCCGGAATCAGCACCACCACCAAGGCGGACAACAGCATCCTGGGGCTGTGCAGAAAAAAATGCACTTCCAGGCGGGCAATGGCCCACACCGCCTGGGCACAACTGAACAGCCAACGGCTCATGCACCACCCGAATAAAGCACCACACGGTTGCGACCGGATGCTTTGGCCTGATAAAGCGCCAGATCGGCCTGAACAAACAGTTTTTCTGGCGGATCGATGGCATTGAGCGAAGCCACCCCCGCACTGAGGGTCAGTGCACAACCGGCACTGCTCCTGAAATCCCGCACAGCTTGCAAAATTCGCTCAGCCAACAAAACCGCCTTGTCCGCTGAAGTGCCGGGGCAGATCACCAAAAACTCTTCGCCACCCCAGCGCATCAAAATATCAATGGTTCGCACCTGCTGCCGCAACACCTGCGCTATTTCCTTCAGGACCAGATCACCCGCCAGATGGCCCAACTCATCATTGACACGTTTAAAAAAATCAATGTCCAGAATCATGATCGACAAAGCGTGCGTAAAGCGCTGGCTTCGCTCCAACTCATCTTTAAAAATGGCATCCAGCCCCGTGCGGTTCTGCAGCCCGGTAAGGTCATCCGTGTGCGAGAGTGCTTTCAGCTTGGCATTCAATTGCCGCAGTCGCAAAATCCAGAAAAAACTGGTCAACCCCACTGCCACCACCAAGGCCAGAAGCCATTTCACCAAGGTGTAATCGATGGCTGAAATGAAGTTGATGGCGGTGTGCCGGTTGACAATCAACTGCCGCTCTACAGGCGTTATGGACTGCACGGCAACATTGAGCACGTCGCGCAACTTGGCTTGATTTTTGGCCACACCAATACGCAACTGATTCCCGTACCCCGGCACTTGTCCGGCAATTTTCAGGTTGAACCAACCTTGGCGCTTGATGGTGTCAGCCGCCACAATCAGGGATCGCATGGTCATATCGGCCTGCCGCTCAGACACCATTTTGAAGGCAATAGCCTCACTGTCCACCAGGGTCAACCTGATATTGGGGTAATCATGGCGCACCCGCTCCTCAACCGAGGTTCCCTTGGGCAACACCATGCTGGCCTGGTCCAAGGAGGCCAGATCTGAAATAAACGGGTGTTCTTCACGCGTGATCAACACATTTTCATCCACCAGCAAGGGCTCGGTAAACATCAACCAAGCCTCACGCTCCGGGGTTTGATTCAGAAAGCTCATGAGGGTACAGCGCCCATCTTGCGAGGCCCTGATGCTTTCTTCCCAATCTTTGGTCACCAACAACTGCAGATTCAACCCGCTGCGTTGCCCAACCAATGACAGCAGATCAGCCGAAATACCAACATGTTTGCCTTGTGGATCAATTTGCTCAAAGGGGGCCCAATCAGGATCCACACAATAGGTCACAACAGCTTGCCGACTGTTCGCTTGGACCGGCGCGTTCACTTTCTCTGCGGCCCCAACCGGCCACACCACCACCCAACAGATCACCAGAGCCACCAAACGCCAGCAGTCTTTGGTGTTAATCATCCAAGGATCTCCGCTGTGTTTTTAAGACTCCACGTTGATGTTTGGCATCCAATCGCCGCTTGGTTGAAGCCCGCGTCGGCTTGGTCGGCTTGCGGTCTTTGGGCGGCTGGGCCACGCTGTTGACCAGCTCGTGCAGGCGGATCAGCGCATCAAAGCGGTTCATCTCTTGCGTGCGGTGCTGCTGCGCCTTGAGCACCAGCACGCCGTCTTTGCTGATGCGGCTGTCGTGCAGCGCCAGCAGACGCTGCTTGACATCCGGTGGCAGGCTGGAAGCGGCAATGTCAAAACGCAGGTGAATCGCGCTGGAGACCTTGTTGACGTTTTGCCCCCCAGCCCCCTGGGCGCGGATGGCGCTCAAGGATATCTCTTCGGGGGGGATTCTCAATGCTTCCATTTTGATAGCTGCTTGCGCTTATTTATCAAGCGCTAGGGGACTAAAACACTCTCAACATCGGGAACCACGACCTCGGGCGGGTGAATGTAGCGTGCCACAAACGCGCCCACCGCGCTCTCGGGCAAGGGCAACCACACGATGTGGCCGCTGCCTGGGGCCACCGGCATGGCCGCGCCGTCGGTGCTCTCCATGCGTTCCAGCAGCACATCCACATTACCAGCCGGGGCAATGATCTCCAGCCAGTCACCCACGGCAAAGCGGTTTTTCACGGCCACCTGGGCCAGGCCACGCGCCGCATCAAAACCGACCACGTCGCCCACGTACAGGCTGCGGCCCGACTCGGAGTAGCCGCGCAGGTAGTTTTGCGTGGCCTCGGGGGTGTGGCGCTGGAAAAAGCCGCTGGTGTAGCCACGGTTGGCCAGGCCTTCGAGCTGGCCGAGCAATTCGGGGTTGAGCTCGCGCCCGGCCACTGCATCGTCAATCGCGCGGCGGTAGCTTTGCACCGTGCGAGCCACGTAATACGGGCTTTTGGTGCGGCCTTCGATCTTGAGCGAATCCACGCCGATTTCCACCAGGCGTTTGACGTGTTCGATGGCCCGCAAGTCTTTGCTGTTCATCACGTAGGTGCCGTGCTCGTCTTCTTCAATCGGCATGTAGCTGCCCTCGCGCTGGCTTTCTTCGATCATGTAGACCTGATCGGCCTCGGGCGAGCGCTCAAGGGCTTCCTGCTCACGCGCCTGCGCGGCTTGCTGGGTCAGCACATCACCCGAGGCATCGACCACGCCTTTTTGCGTCTTGTAATCCCAGCGGCAGGAATTGGTACAACTGCCCTGGTTCGCATCACGATGGTTGAAATAGCCCGACAGCAGGCAGCGGCCCGAGTAGGCAATACACAGTGCGCCGTGCACAAAGACTTCCAGCTCCATGTCGGGGCAGGCCTGGCGGATTTCTTCCACCTGATCGAGTGACAACTCGCGCGACAGAATGATGCGCTTCAAGCCGACCTTTTGCCAGAATTTGACCGCCGCCGAGTTGACGGTGTTGGACTGCACCGAGAGGTGAATCTCCATCTCGGGCCAGGTCTCGCGCACCATCATGATCAGGCCGGGGTCAGACATGATCATCGCGTCGGGCTTCAAGGCAATCACTGGTGCCATGTTGTCGATGTAGTGCCGGATCTTGTTGCCGTGCGGGAAAATGTTGCTCACCAGGAAGAACTTGGCCCCCTTGGCGTGCGCCGTGTCAATGCCCTGCTTGAGCACATTGATGTCGCCAAAGTCGTTGTTGCGCACACGCAAGCTGTAGCGCGGCTGGCCAGCGTAGATGGCGGTCGCGCCAAAGGCCAGCGCGGTTTCCAGCATGGTCAAAGAGCCTGCCGGGGCCAGCAGTTCGGGGGTTTTCATAAAGCAGATTCCATTCATCACACAGGGCGTGCATTATCGGGGTTGGTGTGGATTGGCGCATGGAGGCAGGGTAAGCGCGAGGCTGAACCCAGTTGCCAACGGCCTGACCAACCTTCTTCACCAAATCGAAAAACCAGCCAACCCTGTGCGACGCGCCACATCCCTGAATGCTGACTTTCTTGTTGCTACTATAAATATAGCTTCTTGCACAAGATACACATGGATCACAGGGCATTTTTATCCAAAAAATCCTGCATGGATATGTCACGCATCGCCAGCTTCCGACGTGGCGCAAAAAATGATACCGACGGTATAAACTGAAATTGTCAGCGTATCCAAAGGTCAGCGCCAACTGTCGGTCGACCTTCGTCCCTCCAACCTCACAACCGCAAGTCCACCTTTATGAGACCCTTCTTCCTTGCCATGGCAGCCACCCTCTCCATCACCAGTGCCGCGGTCGGCGCGCAGCCGCTGGCACCCGTTGGCGAAATCAAGGGAGATGCCTGGGTTCACACCCCAGAATCACTCGCCGCCACCGTACAACAAGCCGATGTCTGCCTACCCCCTGCCACAGCGGGCGGCACCGGGTTTTGCGGCAAGTTCAAGGACATCCCCAAGCAGGCAGGCACGGCGTTCCCGGTGATCGTCTTTCTGCACGGGTCGTCCGGCCTGGGGCTCAAGGCCATCGGTGAGTGGCAGCAATGGCTGGCCAGCCTGGGTTATGCCAGCGTCGCCCCCAATTCGTTCACCCTGGCAGGCCACGTCACCTACAAGTCACCGATTGACAAAGATGCGTATGAAAAAATCCTGGCTCTGCGCGCCTCTGAAATTGCGCCAACGCTGACAGCGTTAAAAAGCCAAAGCTGGGCCGACCCCGCCCGCCTGATTCTGGCAGGCACCAGCGAAGGTGCGGTGCCGGTGGCCCGTTACACGGGTACGGAATTCGTGGCGCGCATGTTGTTCGCCTGGAGCTGCGAGGCCAACTACTTCGTCAAAGAACCGCTGAACGCGTTTGAGCCCGGCAAACCCGTGCTCAACGTCATCAGCGCCACCGACCCATTTTTCTCCCGCAGCAACACCTGGCTGGGCAACCCACAGGCCGAAGGCCACTGCGGAGCAGCGCTAAAAGACAACCCACGCGCCGCCGTTCTTTTGGTGCCCAATGCGCCACACACGTTGCTCAATTTACCCGCCGCACGCAGCGCTACTGCGGGATTTTTGGCGCTGCTTGGAAAGGCCAAGCCCTGATTTTATAAGCGGTTTCCGCTACTTTAGATATAGCTTCCAACGCTGATTTTAAAAGGGCTACAGGGTGTTTTTCATCAAAACTATAGAAGTTTGGGTGCCACACGCACTTGGTTCATGGATGACGCATCAAAAGTGACTCTGATGCCGCACGCTGTGGGCTATAGTGGTTCCACTTCGGCTCGGGTAGATTTACTCGATACACACACCAAGTTGCCAGGATTGGCGACCAGACACACAGGGACGGCGATGAAATTCATTGCTTCAATCAACACACGGCAGATGCCATCGGCATCCGGCTTGGCGCGCTATCGAGCGAGTCGTGCGTTTTGACCCAATGCGTTTTTATACCGTCGTCAAAGCTGCAATCGCCAGAATAGACGACTGTCAACATTGAGTAGGTTGCATAAATGCCTTTTACTGTCCAACTTGGTACGCCACCGCAAGGCATCTCTTTGAATAGCGCCCAAGAGGGCGAAACCGTCCGCCTAGCTTGGCGGGACTTCAGTTCCTCTGAAGACGGCGACCTATTTATTGCCAGACTTGAAGACTACCCGTCTCACGTACTGAGACTGATCGGGTCTCCTGCTATAAAACCTTCAGCTATTGACCACTTCTTGTTTTTGATAAAACCGGATGGCGAGTGCACTGTCTACGTCAATGAACTTATTCACATCGCCAAAGTTCGGATAAGGAAGAATGTCAGCAAAGGTGATCAGATATATAGCGACGATATATTGGACATAGAAGAACTAAGATTTGACGGCGTTGAAATCCCCCAAGACGTTGGCGTATTTGTGCTTTTGTCCAACGGCTGGCGAAAGGGCATGTATTTTGACCTTGGCCCACTTTGGAGTCCTCCAATCCAACGAGACTACGATATTGGGAAGCTGCTTGGTGGATATCTCAACTACCTGACATACCAGCAAATCTTCAAGATCACGGAAAAAGATTGGGAGGCACTGTTGGCTGTCGGTTGGTTTCCATTCATTGGCCTGAAAACGGACACAATTGCTGAAGTTCTGAATCACATCCGAAACGGATGGAATCCTGACAGGTTGGTCGAAAATATATATACCGAAACTGCAGAGCGAGTGCACTTATTGTTGGAACACTGGCGAAAAAGCCCAGTCCTTGCGCCACACAGGGACATCCTCACTCGAGCAATTGAGAGATTTGCGGCGCAAGATTTCATCAGTTGTGTATCCATTCTCTATCCAAGACTTGAGGGGTTGCTAAGAAGCATTGCCAGTCACGCAGGAGAAACTAACTTCAGTCAGAGCAATTTGGCCGAAGCCCCCGCGAGGGCTCACCGTTCGTCGCCAAATACCTACAGCCGATTACTGCCACAGAGATTCCGTGAGTTCTTAAGCAAAGTCTTTTTTAAATCGTTCGATCCAAACGATTCCGGAAATCCAGCCGAGGCCTCGCGGCACACCATCGCACACGGCGTTGCTGCGGAAGACGGATTCAATCAAAAGGCATCTCTGCTCGCCATATTGATGATCGAACAAATCGTCTATCACCTTCCAGCAAGTGAAGCCCTTGCGGCCGAGGCACCAAGTGCAACTTAACGCTCTTAAGTAACTTCAAAAATACCTTTACAAATCAACGATCTAAAAATCAAGTTTCTTCGGCACGGAGTCCGGACGCGGCCGGCTAGATCGCTAACGATTGTTTCGTCTACAACTTGAATATCAGCTCGCAACATCCTTAAGCCGCCTTCAAACCCTCCCACCAGATCACCGCCTCAACTCCCTCGCCCCAAACCCGCCAAGCACACCTAAACGCTACAAACCCCATAGCTGCCGCCGCAACAAACACGGCTTCTAGACCGTGTTTGGCACTTTAAGCCCCACCTCCCAGACTCCCCAGCACACCGAAAAAGCCGTAGCCAATCACGGTGTACAGCGCCTGCCCTCGGCCACGCAGGCGGCCCGGAAGTAGCTGGCCGGCAGCGCACCAAAAGCGATCAGGTGGCGGCGCTGCGCCGACGCTGTGGCCAAATCAAACCGAGGCTTTGATCGGGGCCAGACTCACCGCTACATCCCCACACTGGGCGCGCTGGCGCAGGGCGTGCTCCATCACCACCAGCGCCAGCATGGCTTCCAGAATGGGCGTGGCGCGAATGCCAACACAGGGGTCGTGGCGGCCTTTGGTGATCACCTCCATCGGCGCTCCGCTGGTGTCAATCGATTGGCGCGGGGTCAGGATCGAACTGGTGGGCTTGATGGCCACCGACACCTCCAGATCTTGCCCGCTGGTGATACCACCCAAGGTGCCGCCAGCGTTGTTGCTGGCAAAGCCTTGGGGGGTGAGGGAGTCGCCATGCGTGCTGCCACGCTGCGCCACGCAGGCAAAACCAGCGCCTATTTCAACCCCCTTGACGGCGTTGATGCCCATCATGGCGTAGGCAATGTCAGCATCCATCTTGTCAAACAGCGGCTCGCCCAGGCCAACCGGCACGTTGGATGCGCTGACCCGCAGGCGTGCGCCACACGAATCACCGTCTTTGCGCAAGGCGGCCATGTAGTCTTCCAGGGCCGAAACATCGGCCACCGGGGCAAAAAACGGGTTGTTGGGCACATGCTCCCAGGACTCGAAGGCCACCGGCAGTTCACCCACTTGCGTCATACAGCCGCGAAAGGTGGTGCCGTATTTTTCAAACAGCCATTTTTTAGCCACCGCACCGGCAGCCACCATGGGCGCGGTTAGGCGGGCGCTGCTGCGGCCACCACCACGCGGGTCGCGGATGCCGTATTTTTGAAAGTAGGCGTAATCGGCGTGGCCGGGGCGAAAGGTCTGGACGATGTTGCCGTAATCTTTGCTGCGCTGGTCGGTGTTGTGGATCAGCAGGCAGATCGGTGTGCCGGTGGTTTTGCCTTCATACACGCCAGAGAGAATCTGCACCGCGTCGGGTTCGTTACGCTGGGTGACGAATTTGCTGGTGCCGGGACGGCGGCGATCCAGGTCGGGCTGGATGTCGGCCTCACTGAGTGACATGCCCGGCGGACAGCCGTCAATCACGCAGCCAATGGCCGGGCCGTGGGATTCACCAAAGTTGGTGACTGCGAATAGGGTTCCAAAGGTATTGCCGCTCATGGGGCGGGATTATCCCAGAGCGGCTCTTGGCATGTGCGCCAAGAATAAAAGACTTACAGCTTGGGTGCGTCGTCCGGCTGCTGACCTTCGGGCCAGTCGTGGATGTAGGCTTTGAGCAGCTTGTTTTCCAGATTCTGGCTGTCGACCACGGCGCGGGCGACATCGTGGAAACTGATCACACCCATGAGCATTTTTTTGTTCATGACCGGCATGTAGCGGGCATGGCGATCCAGCATCATGCGGCGCACTTCGTCCATGTCCGTTTCGGACGTACAGGTCAGGGGGTGGTCATCCATCGCAGCACGTACGGTGGTGGCAGAAATGTTGCCCTCGGTTTTGACCAGCACCTGGGTCAGTTCACGCACCGTGACCATGCCCACCAGTTCACCATGTTCCATGATCACCAGCGAACCAATATCACGATCAGCCATCAGCCTCAAGGCATTGATCAAGGTTTCATCGGGCGATGCGGTGTACAAGGTGCCGCCTTTGATGCGCAAGATATCGCTAACTTTCATGATGTTCCTCAAATTGAATGGATCGCTGTGATCAGGTGAAGTGGCTCGAAATATAGCCCACAATCTGTCCTTTGGTATCAGTAAATTCCAGCAACTTGGCCCGTTTGAGCAAAAATCGTGGCCTCACATACCTTGTCTACAGCGAAAGACCTTCATGCCCGGCTACTCTGACCCCGCTTTTGACACTTTGGCCCTTCACGCAGGTGCCGCCCCTGACCCAGCCACTGGCGCACGCGCGGTGCCGATTCACCTGACCACCTCGTTTGTGTTTGAGAGCAGCGACCATGCCCAGTCGCTCTTTAATCTGGAGCGTGCCGGCCATGTCTACAGCCGCATCAGCAACCCGACCAACGCGGTGCTGGAGCAACGTATCAGTGCGCTTGAAGGCGGCATAGGCGCGATTTCAGTGGCCAGCGGCCAAGCCGCGCTACACCTGAGTGTGGCCACGCTGATGGGGGCCGGCAGCCACATCGTGGCCAGCACCGCGCTGTATGGCGGCAGCCAGAACCTGCTGCACTACACGCTGCGCCGTTTTGGCATTGACACCACCTTTGTCCAGCCCGGCGACATTGACGGCTGGCGCGCTGCCGTACGCCCCAACACCAAGCTGTTTTTTGGTGAAACCGTGGGCAACCCAGGGCTGGATGTGCTGGATATTCCGACGGT
Organism: Rhodoferax lithotrophicus; assembly: GCF_019973615.1. GTDB lineage: Bacteria > Pseudomonadota > Gammaproteobacteria > Burkholderiales > Burkholderiaceae_C > Rhodoferax > Rhodoferax lithotrophicus. The sequence continues at coordinate 3,713,222 of NZ_AP024238.1, forward strand.
CAGCGCGATAGCCCATGAGGCCGGTGTGCCATTGCTGGTGGACTCCACCCTGACCACGCCCTGGTTGATGAAGCCGTTTGAGCACGGGGCCGACCTGGTTTACCACTCGGCCACCAAGTTTTTAAGCGGTCACGGCACGGTGATTGGCGGTGTGGTGGTGGATGGCGGCAGTTTTGACTGGGAAGCCCCCTCTGACAAAGCCACGGGGGCACTCAGCAAGTTCCCCGAACTTTGCCAAGCCTATGACGGCTTTCACAACATGGTGTTTTCCGAAGAATCCACCGTGGGCGCGTTTTTGCTGCGCGCCCGGCGCGAAGGCCTGCGCGACTTTGGCGCATGTTTGAGTCCGCACTCGGCCTGGTTGATTTTGCAAGGCATGGAGACCCTGCCGCTGCGCATGGCGCGGCACATGAGCAACACGCAAAAAGTGGTGGCGTTTCTGGCCAGTCAGCCGTTTGTCTCGCGCGTCGGCCACCCCATGCTGGAAAGCCATCCCAGCCATGCACTGGCGCAAAAATTGTTGCCCCGCGGCGCAGGCTCGGTGTTCAGCTTTGACCTGAAGGGCAACCGCGAGCAAGGCAAAAAGTTTGTCGAAACCCTGAAAATTTTCAGCCACCTGGCCAATGTGGGTGATTGCCGCAGCCTGGTAATTCACCCGGCCAGCACCACGCATTTCCGCATGACCGACGCGGCCCTGGCCGCAGGTGGCATCACCCAGGGCACGATCCGCCTGAGCATCGGCCTGGAAGACCCGGATGATTTGATCGACGACCTCAAACGCGCCCTGAAAGCGGCTGAAAAGGCCTGATGTGGCACACCACCTGAATACTACATTTTTTATAGCTACTTGCGCATACATTACAAGCTCTAGAGGCCAATTTTTTTTATAAAAATCAACCCATTCACGCCCCATGTACCTGACCGTCAACACCCATCGCACCTATTGCTACACCGGCGGCAAAGCTTTTGATGCAGCCAAACCCACCGCCATCTTCATTCACGGTGTGCTCAATGACCACAGCGTGTGGATTTTGCAAACCCGTTACCTGGCGCACCATGGCTGGAATGTGCTGGCCGTGGATTTGCCAGGTCACTGCAAAAGCGCTGGCGCACCGCCCGCCAGTGTGGAAGAAGCCGCCGACTTTGTGCTGGCCCTGCTGGATGCCGCCGGGCTTGAAAAGGCGGTGCTGATCGGCCATAGCTTTGGTTCGCTGATTGCGCTGGAGACCGCCGCCCGCGCACCGGGGCGCATCAGCCAGTTGGTGCTGGTCGGCACGGCGTTCCCGATGCGGGTGTCGCCCGCCTTGCTGGAGAGTTCGGTCAGTGCACCGATGAAAGCATTGGAAATGGTCAACGTGTTTTCCCGCTCTACCCTGGCCCCACCACCCTCGGCCCTGGGGCCGGGTACCTGGGTGTATGGCGCGTCCATGGCGCTGGGGCGGCGGGTACTGGCCAGCAACCCGGCCGTGAATGTGTTTTACACCGGCTTCAAGGCCTGCGACAGCTACCAGAACGGCTTGCAGGCGATGGCCCAGGTGACCTGCCCGGTGCTGTTTGTACTGGGCCAAGTCGACCAGATGACCCCGCCCAAAGCAGCCCTTGCGCTGATTCAGGCCGCCCGGCAGCCTCAAGTGGTTTACCTGCCCGGTGGGCATCATCAAATGAACGAAACGCCGGAAGAAATGCTGACAGCCTTGCAAAATTTCTTGAAACCCTGATCTGGCCGTGCAGGCAACACGGGCGGGCTAGGTTTTGTCCTGGCAGAGGTCAGCCTCAAACTGTGCCAGCGGAACCGGCCTGCCAAAAAAATAGCCCTGAAAGGAATGGCAGCCACGCTGCTCCAGAAACGTCCTTTGGGCATCGGTTTCCACCCCTTCGGCAATCACGTTCAAACCCAGAGCTTCGGTCATGGCAATGATGGTTTGCACAATGGCGGCATCGTTGGCATCGGTGGTGATGTCACGCACAAAACCCTGATCGATCTTGATTTGATCCAGCGGCAGACGCTTGAGGTATTGCAGCGACGAATAACCCGTGCCAAAGTCGTCCATCGAGAAACTGATGCCCAGCAGCTTGAGTTCACGCATTTTGGCAATGGTGTCTTCCACATTTTTCAGCACAATACTCTCGGTCAACTCCAGCTTCAGGTGAGACGGTTTGGCACCGGTCTCGACCAAGGTGCGGCGCACTTGCTCGACAAAATCATCCTGGTGAAATTGCTTGGCACTGACGTTGACGGACAGGGTCAAATCACATGTGATGGGCCTGGCTTGCCAGGATTTGAGTTGCCTGCAAGCCCCCTGCAACACCCACAAGCCCATGGCCATGATGATGCCGGTTTCTTCTGCCAGGGGAATAAATTGCGCAGGTGACACCAAGCCACGCTGGGGATGCTGCCAGCGGATCAACACCTCGGCCCCCATGGTGCGCCCCTGGGCGTTGACCTGCTTCTGAAAATAGAGCAACAACTGCCCCTGTTCTTGCGCCCGCGCCAAGTCTTCCACCAGCCCTAAGCGGGCTTCCAGGGCCGTTTGCACCTGGGGATCAAAAAAACTGATGGAGTTGCGCCCGGCTTTTTTAGCCTGGTACATGGCAGCATCTGCATGCTTGAGCAGCGAGTCCGAGCCTGGCTCAAGACCCCGAAACATCACCACACCAATGCTGGGGGTGGTATGTACAACCACCTTCCCCAGCTCAAACTTCTGGTTGACCACGTGCCGAATTTTTTCAGCCACCAGTTCAGCTTGTGCCGCAGCATCGTCCACGTCAGCACCCAAACCTTCAAGCAGAACGATGAATTCGTCACCCCCAGGACGGGCCACCATGGCGTGATCCCTCACACAGTCTTTCAGCCGTGCACCCACCTCGATCAACAACTTGTCACCAAGGTGTAAACCCTTGGCATCGTTCAGGCTCTTGAAGTCGTCCAGATCCAAAAACAGCAACGCACACCAACGTTGACTGTGTTCACTGGTTTCCATGGCCTGGTGCAAGCCATTGATCACCTGTTGCCGATTGGGCAAACCCGTCAGGGTATCAAAATAAGCCAGCTTTTCAATTTGCGCCTGGGCTTGTTTCTGCGCGGTGATGTCGTCATAGATACCCAGCACCCCCATCTCTTGGCCATCCGTCCCGATCAGTGGCACTTTGGAGGTGCGTAGCCAAATCTGTTGGCCCTCAGGGGTGGTTTGCGGCTCTTCAAAATTCAGCCGCGGCGTTTTGCTGGTCATGACAAGCTGATCATCGGCACGGTAGAGCTCCGCCTGCTCATGCCACCCCATGTCAGAGTCCAATTTGCCGACCAGCTCATCGGGCTCGTTCAAACCCGCATCATGCGCAAAAGCCCGGTTGCAGCCCAGGTAACGTGAGTCCTTATCTTTCCAGAAAATCCGCAAGGGGGCGGTTTCCAACACCAAACGCATCATGCGATTCACCGCCCGCAACTGCTCCTCGGCACGCTTTTGTTCGGTCAAATCCACAAAGTAAGAAAACGTTCTCGGGCCCTGGGGAGTCTGCAAACGCCTGGAAGACACCATGAACGGAAATTGCGTGCCATCCTGGCGCAAACCCACCGTCTCATAAGTATCTTGTGTCGTCAGGCCTTGGGCACGCGAGGTCATGTGTTGCCAAATTTTGTCCCGCTGTTGCGGAGCAATACAGTTCGTCAACACTTGACCACGCAAATCCTCAATTCGCGCATAACCAAAAAGCTGAAGAAAAGCGTCATTGGCATCCATGATGATGCCATCACTGGACAAACCCACCCCCATGGGACTGATCGCCATCAGGACTTGAAACTCCCCCTCGACTTGTGCAAGCGACTGCTGCAAGATTTCTTGCTGCGCTGCAGCTGCTGCCAATTGGGCATCGTGTGCTCGGCACAACACAATGGCCTTGGACAATTGTGTCAGCACAGGCGTAAGCACTTGTGCCAGATCAAAGTTTGTTTCGGGCTGTGTCATTGCCAGCAACACAATAGCACCGTTGTGTTCAAGTGGCAGCCTGTAAAACGCTTGGTAGTGACTGCGGGTCAGCCCCAAAGCGGCCAGAAAAGGCATCGGTTCAAGCTCCTGGCTGGCACAACCATAAACCAACGCACAAGGCACGGTGATGGAGTTTCCGATCTGGGCAATCAATTCAAAATCACCCACCGCGGCACTGATACACACCGCCAAGGGAGCCTGTGCGCCTTCACAAGCGGGCATGTCCAGACAGACAAACCCCGCCGAAAACGAGGTGTGGTAGAGCAAACGCTGCAAGGTCCGGGTGAGCAGTTGTTTAAGCCGAATCTCGCTGCCAATCGTGACGGACAGGTCATACAGCACTGGCAAGATCTGTTGATGCTGCATGATCTACAAGGTCCAGAAAGTCATGGCCAGTGTGCCGCCAGCAACGCAGCATTGTGAAACAGCGGATAACCATGCAGGGTAGAGCCACCGATTTCGCCTAAGGACACAGCACCTGCAATCTGGCCCGCCTGGGTAAGCCGTTCAAATTCAACCAGTTCACTGGTGGAGCGCTCCACCCCGAGGTGCAAGCGCCTGCCAGCGCAATAAAACAGCAACACATCGGCACCGGCGCTGTCACCATTCAACTCGGTCAAACCGGCGATCAAGACACGCATGGTTTCATGGGTGTCCACCATCGGGCGTTGCAGCAGCGTCAACACCGAGTTGGCAGGCACTTCACCCACGCAAAACAGCGAGCCATCTTCATGGAGCATGACGGGAATACGCACCAACACATGGTGATTGGCCCGCACAATGCCAAACGGGAAATGCACCGCATGTTCATAAAAATTCTGCGGCGTAATCTGCACGCCGTACTGGCTTTGAACCAGCTCCTGGTACACCTTAAAAGCCGGACGCCAATCAATCTGAGAAATACGGTTGCCCAAGGTACTGGTGGCATACACCGTTTTCGCTGGGGCATGGTAACCATGCTCAAGAATCGCCCCCTGATGTTGGGGCAGCAGCATCAGCAACACCCCGTTTTGCACCAGACGGCTGGTGTCGAACAAGCAAGGCAAGGGTTGAAAGGTTTCGCTGCCGGCGTTGGCTCCAGCGTAATGAACGCGATTGGCCAATTGCAGGTAAACACCATCCAGCAATGTCCCAATGTTGGGCACCATGGCATCAAACAACATGAACAGCGTGAATTCTTCGTTTCCCACAAGTTGGTTGGCAATTTGCTGGGCGATCAAGTCAGTTTGCTGCTCAACACCTGGTGCATCCACAGGCAAATCAGCATACAAGGCGTAAAAAGGCATCTCATCAAAGCGCAACAGCCAGATACCGTGGGTGTGAAATGCAGCCTGATGAATCAGCGCCGGAAAAATAGCCCCCACCAAGGGAATCTTCCGCTTGGCGCACAGCGCTTGCACCAGGCCAACGTGTTCTTTTTGCGCCTCTGGCAGCAATACACAAACACCCATGTGGGGAAACCCGGTTTGCCAGCCAGACAACGTGTCATCCAGCAAAGTTGCGTCTAAACTGGGTAAAAAACGCATTCTCTCAACGTCATTCATGGTGACCTTTTGAACTGTTCCAACAACAACGATCCTGCACAACCTGACTTGAGGAAATTATCACACCATGCCCGTAGATTGGCTAGCAGATCAATGGGCTGGTCGCAATTTCAAATCACGCATCCATTGCTGTTCGGCCTTTGAAAGTGGCTTTTGCAACATACGCTCAGGCACTTCCCACACGATGGTCTTGGGCGGCGTTTGCTCAAAGGTAGGACTACCCAGGTAGGCCAAGGCAGAGCCTTCAAAATTACCCCCATCCTTGGCCAGATTGGCCACTTCAGCACCCATGTAATGGCTTAAAAACGGCACAAAATTGGACGTGCGCGAGAACGATGTGCCCACCACCACCACCGTGGGCAAAGCAGCATCGCCAAACAAATCATCCGCCCCAGCCGCTGGAACGGCAGGTGCTGCGGCCAGGGTAGTGATCTGGGCCTTTTCTACCGGGGGCCGCAACAGGGCGGGCAAGCCCTCCAGGTTGGACAAGCGAAACAGGTCACCGGGACGATCCGCCGTCTGGCGATTCATTTGGGCAGCCTCAGCAGACGGCACGCCAGAGGCCCCCTTCAGATGCTTGGCAATCGCCAGCGCCGCCGCGTCTGAACCCGACTCATTCCAATGTGAATCGGTGCGGTAATAACGCTCACCCGGCAAGGCCGACAGCACCGGCTCCAGGTTCAGCACGTTGACACCGGCTTGTGTCAGCGCGGTTTGCCATTGGCTCAGGCGCTGGGCAAATAAGGGCGAGCGGTGCAGGCCGCACAAATGCGCCTGCTCAATTCGGGTCTTGTCAGGCACCAGGGCAACCACCAGGTCGATGCCCTGGGCTTTCAGGTTTTTGGCAACGGCCGCAACAATGTCGGCACGGGCCTGGGCCGACTGTTGGGGATGGGGAAAAGTCTCCAGCTCTTCGGTGAGGAAAAACCAGTCCGAGCAACCGGTTCCGACCTGGGCACCGGTGTCGCCCACCAGCGTCCAGGTGACGGCCCGCTCAACCTGCGCGAAAAAATGGCTGGGTAAAAAATGGTCATTCAGGTTGCTGGTGAACTGGCGGGTCGATTCACCGCCCAACAATTTGGTCGGCTCAGTAAACCCCGCCCAGGCCGACTCGGGCACATTGCGCAAGGATTGAACCGTGACCCCCAAGCCGGCCAGCATCATCACCACAAACATGGCGGCGGGCAACAAGGCCAGGCGGTGCGGTGTCTTGGAAGCCGCTTCGTTGGATTTGTCAGTTGTGCTCATATCGGTCTGCCTAGAACTGGAAGTACAAGAAGGGAATGGCTTTTTGTCCGGCCAGCACCATCACGGCATAAGCAAAGGTCAGAATCGGCCAGATATTGCTCCAGGCGGGCGCATTCAGCCCGCCACGCTCGGCAAACTTTGTGCCGGGGTAGACCACACACACCAGCCCGATCAAAAAGGTCACCAAAATACTCGGGCGCAGGGCCAGGGCAATGGCATCACCCATGGCAAAACCGTTCAGGCCAAACTGGCCAGTGAGCATGTGCATGGCCTGATCCCAGCCGCTGGCGCGAAACACCGTCCAGGCCAGCATCACCACCAGCAAGGTCAGGGTGCGCGAGGCGTAGTTGGGCATGCTGTGGCCCCGCAGCGTGTAGGCCCGATCCACACACAGGGCACTGCCCTGGATGATGCCCCAGATCAGGTAATTCCAGTTGTCACCCCCATGCCACAGGCCGCCAATGGCCATGGTAAGCATCAGGTTGACGTAGGTGCGGGTCACGCCAAACCGGTTGCCGCCGAGTGAGATGTACAGGTAGTCGCGCAGCCAGGATGACAGTGTCATGTGCCAGCGCCGCCAGAAATCCTGGATCGACACCGCCAGATAGGGGTGGTTGAAGTTTTCCTGAAACTTGAAGCCCATCATCAGCCCCAGGCCAATCGCCATGGCGCTGTAACCGGCAAAGTCAAAAAACAACTGCAAGGTGTAGGCCGCGCAGCCCACCCAGGCATCGACAAACGAGGGGTTTTGCAGGCCAAATGCAAGAGACACCACCGGTGAGAGGGTGTCGGCAATCAGCACCTTCATGGAAAAACCGATCATGAAGCGCTTGACCCCGGCACCAAACTCTTGCACCGAGAAGACCCGATCCCGCAATTCCTTGTCAATCACCTTGTAGCGCACGATCGGCCCGGCAATCAAATGGCCAAACATGGCCATGTAGGCCGAAAACGAGATCAGGCTGTACTGGCATTCCACCGTTTTGCGCCGCACATCCACCAGGTAAGAAATGGCATGCAACACGGTGAATGACAAGCCAATCGGCAGCATCACATTTACCCAGGGAATCGGCGGCAGGTCATGCCCGGTCAGCAAGGTGTTGAGCGACTGCACCACCATGTTGGTGTATTTGTACCAGACCAGCGAGGCCAGGTTCAGCACAATGGCAGTGGCCATGATGCGGGTTTTGCGCTGCTCATTGTGGGACTTGTCAATCAGAATCGCCGCACCCCAGGCCAGCACCGTGAGTGTGATGATCAACAGCAAAAACTTCGGTGTCCACCAGGCATAAAACAGCCAGCTGCCCACCAGCAGAGTGTGGTTGCGATAGTGCTGTGGTGTGGCCACATAAAACGCAAAAAACAAAGGCAAAAAAAGCGTCAGGAATTCCAGCGAGGCAAATACCATGGCGTGCCTTTAAGTCAAAAATGTTGGAGTGGGCATCTGGTCAGTTCGCCATGCGGCGCAGCTCAGGCTATTTATAAAACGCCTCGACCTTGCCTTTGAGCTTGATCAACAGCGGGTTACCTTTGCGGTCACGGGTTTTGCCTGCGGGTACCTTGACCCAACCTTCACTGACACAGTATTCCTCGACATTAAACAACTCTTTGTCGTTCAGGTGGATGCCAATGTGATGCTCAAACACCGCGGCCACATGGTGAGGGCTGCGGGGGTCACTGGACAGATGGTCGGGCAAAAGAGGGCGTTCTGAGGTTTCGTTCATATCAATCATGCGGTAGGTCAATCAAAGTGGGGGGGATTTTCCAGCATTTGAGGCATCCAACTTTCGTTGTCTGAATACTGGTCGGCACACTGGCGGCACAAGCGTTTACGGGGCGCACCTGAATACTATTAAATTTATAGTACCTCACGCAAATAAATAGAGCGCCAGAGGCTTATTTTCCATAAATTATCGGTAGAACCTTCCTGCTGCAACAACAAGGTATTGAGCAACGGTGCCATCAGGGTGGTATCGGGATTGGCCAGCAAAACATAGCGGGCTTCTCCGCCTTCAGACTGCTCATCCAGCTTGCCCACCCAATCCAGCACCTGCAAGGTTTCCAGCACGGGCTCAAGCTGCAAGGCATCCACCTTCAACTCTTTGGCCAGTGCCGACATGGTCAGGCCTTTTTCTGGCTTGAGCTGCCTGGGCTCCAATTGCTGCAAAGTTTCCAGCGCCAGCAAAAACTGCCAGCCGTGGGCTCGTGCACGGCGCTGCACACCACTGAGCAAACTGGGCAGGTAAGCCGTAATCACCGCACCCAGCAGCACAATCACCCAGGCGGTGTAAATCCAGACCAACAAAATCGGCACCGTGGCAAACGCCCCGTACAACACGGAATAAGTGGGCACCTGACCCAGGTACCACACCAGCAGACGCTTGGCCAATTCAAACCCGGCAGAAACAAAGACCCCACCCACCCACGCATGCCCCCAACGCACCTGGGTATTGGGCACGTAGTGGTAGAGCGCGGCCATGCCCCAGGCAAAAATCACAAACTGCAAGCTGTCCAACAACAATTGCACCCCACCCGGCAAGGCACCCACCAAGCCTTTGGACGCTGACAAGGCATATGAAGTCAGTGACAAACTCACCGCCAGCAACAACGGCCCCAACGACACCACCGACCAGTACACCAGCACGCGCTGCCCCAGAGGGCGCGATTTGCGCACCCGCCAGATACCGTTCAAGGTGCGGTCAATCGTCAGAATCAAGGCCAGTGCGGTGACAAACAGGATCGCCAGACCCGCACCACCCAGTTTGCTGGCCTTGCCAGAGAACTGCGTCAGATAACCCAATACCTGACGGGAAATGCTGTCGGGGATCAGACTATCTACCAGCCACCGCTGCAACACGTCCTGGAACTTGCTGAACATCGGAAACGCGGTAAACACCGCCAGAATCACGGTGAACAGGGGCACCAGTGCAATGGTGGTGGTAAAGGTCAGGCTGCTGGCAGTCAGCCCGAGCCGATCTTCACGAAAACGCTCGCGCAGCGTATGGGCCGTGTTTTTCCAGGGAAAACGCGACAACTCTCTGACAAATACTTCCAGCCTCTGGGGCCAGGTGATGGGGGACGTGGGCAAGGAACTCATGCCCGCTATGATGCCATCCCAATGACGCATCTCACTCCCCCCTCCTCCAACCCCGCCTCAAATTCTGTGGCATTCACCCGGATTCTGGCCGTAGGTAGCCTGTTGGGCCTGATTGCCCTGGGCCTGGCCTGGGAACTGCTGCTGGCTCCGCTGCGCCCAGGCGGCTCCTGGCTGGCCCTGAAAGTGCTGCCACTGTGTATCCCGCTGGCTGGTTTACTGAAAAACCGCATGTACACCTACCGCTGGGTCAGCTTGCTGGTGTGGCTGTATTTCACCGAAGGTGCTGTGCGGGCCTACAGCGACAAGGCCCCCGGAAACGTCCTGGCCATGATGGAAGTGGCGCTGTGCCTGGCACTGTTTACCGCTTGTGCGTTGCACGTACGCTTGCGCCTGAAAGCCGCACCCCAGGCCAACCAACCTGTTGCCGACCCGTCTCCCGAGCATGCAAACCCTTCTCAATGAACTGAAACACATCGTTGGGACAGCACATGTGCTGACCGACGGCGACCTGAGTGCCTGGACACAAGACTGGCGCAAACGCACCCATGGTCAAGCACTGGCCGTGGTGCGCCCGGCCCACACCACGGAGGTGGCGCAAGTGGTCCAAGCCTGCGCACGTTACCGCCGCGAACACCCCGACAGCCCTGTGAGCATCGTGCCGCAAGGTGGCAACACCGGCTTGGTGGTGGGCTCCACACCTGATGAATCAGGTCGACAAATTGTGCTGAGCTTGCAACGCATGCATGCCATTCGCCAGGTGGACGGTGCCAACCTGACCCTGACGGTGGAAGCCGGATGTATCTTGCAGACCGTGCAGGAACAGGCCAAAGCCGCGGGCTTCTGGTTCCCACTGAGTCTGGCCGCCGAAGGCTCTTGCACCATTGGCGGCAACCTGGGCACCAATGCCGGTGGCACACAAGTCCTGCGCTTTGGCAATACCCGCGAGTTGTGCCTGGGGCTAGAGGTGGTGACACCCCAAGGCGAGGTGTGGCACGGCCTGAGTGGATTACGCAAAGACAACACCGGTTACGACCTCAAAAACCTCTACATTGGCTCGGAAGGCACGCTGGGCATCATCACCGCCGCCACACTCAAGCTGTTTCCCTTGCCCAAGGCCCAACTGACGGCTTGGGTGGCCGTGCCTTCCACCCAAGCTGCGGTCACGCTACTCGGCTTGGCACAGCAGCATTTGGGACCCAGTCTGACCGGGTTTGAGATGATGGGTCAATTTGCCCTGAGCCTGGTGGCCAAGCACTTTGACAGTTTGCGGGTACCCCTGTACCAGGATGCCCCGTTTTGTGTATTGCTGGAAAGTGCTTCGCAAGACGCACCAACCCAAGCCAGAACCCAGTTTGAGAATATGCTGGAAGCCGCCCTGGAGGCGGGCCATGCCAGTGATGCCGTGGTGGCTGAAAATCTGGCACAAGCCAAAGTCTTGTGGCAAATTCGTGAAAGTATTCCCCTGGCCCAGGCCGAAGAAGGGCTCAATATCAAGCACGATATTTCGGTGCCTATTTCCAGCATGGCAGCTTTTGTGCAAACCACTGACGCGCAATTGGCGGCGGCCATCCCTGGTGTGCGCCTGGTGAATTTTGGCCACCTGGGTGACGGCAATCTGCACTACAACGTGCAGGCACCCGTGGGGATTGATGCCGCTGTGTTTCTGCGCGAGCACGAACCTGAAGTCAACCGCATCGTGTTTGACTCGGTGGCGGCTTTTGGCGGATCGATATCCGCCGAACATGGCATTGGCAGCCTCAAGATTGAGCATCTGGCCCATTACAAATCACCCGTGGCCTTGGGCCTGATGCGCGCCATCAAGCTGGCGCTTGATCCTCAAAACCTGTTGAATCCCGCCAGAGTGATCGCCTTACCGTGATTATTTCTTCCTGAATATTGACGAATTTTGTGTACTATCTGACAAATTCACATCTATCTCGCACTGACTTGACATTTGCTTGACACCACAGACCAAAGGGGTTCGCCATGGGATTTTTCAGCCGACTGTTTTCATTGGGCAACAAAGACACTGATAAAGCAGCCAACGTTGCCTCAACTGGAGCCGTCACTGAACTGGGGCTGGATGCCCAAGCCTCCGCTGCCATCCTGTCAGAAATTGACATCGACACCGCCATCGCAGCGCATGAAAACTGGAAACTTCGTCTGCAAAACTACCTCAATGGCAACTCGACCGAAACACTTCAACCCGAAATTGTTTGTCTGGATGACCGTTGTGACCTCGGCAAATGGTTGCACGGGCCTGGTACCCAGCGCCTGGGGAAATACCCGGCGTTTTCAGTGCTGATCGCACGGCACAAATACTTTCACGTACAAGCCTCCAACGTGGTGGCTCTGGCGCAAACCAACCAAAAAGACAAAGCCATGCAAGCCCTGGAGGGCAGTTACCGTTACGCATCCAACCAAGTCGTGTTGCTGCTCAAGGAGCTCAAACGCGGGTTGGGCCGCTGAATAGATCAACCGCTTCTGACGCAGCCCCGCCTTCGACCTGGCAGGACTGAAAAATCACCATTGATTCGGGCCAATGAAATGTGAACCGGCTGTGTTCACGCCCATCTCCCATCGGCACATACCCAAGGCCGATCAAAAGCTCAATATGCTGAACGCTTGGCCCGCATAGGCTAGGCAGTCCCAACAAGCCACTTCACTCCAAAGGGTTTCCCCGTTCGGCCTTAATCTGCAGGCACTCGAACGCTCGTCATAGCGTCGTTCCATTCTTCAACCCATTGAGCGAGGGCAGTGCATTTATGGCTACAGGAACCGTCACCCTACATCGCGTCATCCGCGCTCCGGCTGAACGCATCTATCGCGCATTTCTTGACGCTGATGCCATGTGCAAATGGCTGCCGCCTCATGGCTTCACCGGGAGAGTCCATCACATTGATGCCCGCACCGGTGGCAGCTACCAGATGTCATTTGCCAATCTCTCCACAGGCCACATTCATTCCTTCGGTGGTGACTACCTTGAACTCGTCCCGAATGAACGTATTCGCCACAGCGACAGGTTTGACGACCCCAACCTTCCCGGCGACATGTACACCACGATCACGTTCAAACCGGTATCTTGCGGCACTGAACTGCACATCGTCCAGGAAGGTATTCCAAGCCTTATTCCCACCGAAGCCTGTTATCTGGGCTGGCAGGAATCCCTGGTGTTACTCACCCAGCTTGTGGAAGCAGAGATTCCCGACTGATCACACGCCAACCTGGCACTTGCGGTCAATGCCGCCATAGAGCTGCCTGCGAGCACTTCACCCATGAATGATGCGCATATACTGTGCGCATCATTCATGGAGTCAGATCATGCTGAATTTTGACAATGCCACCAAAAAGGCGACTAACCTGTCGCTCAACGCCAAGGTGCTAGAAGCCGCCCGCGAAATGGGCATGAACCTGTCCCAAACGGTGGATACTTTACTGGCCGATGAGGTCAAGCGGCGTTACTGGGCCAAGTGGAACGAAGACAACAAGGAAGCGATTGCAGCCTACAACGAGCGTGTCGCCACGCATGGCTTGCCGCTGGCCAAATACCGCACCTGGGGAAAATCACTGGGGGATGGTCGCGAAGAGGTTAAAAATGGCACGCTTTGATGTTTACCCAAATCCAGATGCTGACGATGCCGAACTCACCCCATACTTTCTTGATGTGCAAAACGACCACATCAAAGGCTTCAAGACTCGCGTGCTGGTGCCTTTGTGGAACGCCGACATGCTACCGCGTCAAATGAACGATCTGAATCCCTCATTTCAAGTGAAGGGCTCCACCGTGGTGATGGATACGCCCGCTATGGGTGCAGTGGCCATCAGTGCGCTGAAACCCGCCGTTGCCAACTTGGGTGCACATCAGTTCAAGATTCAAAACGCACTGGACATCCTGTTTGGGGGCTATTGATGTTGAAACCTGATTCCTCCCAATACGAAAACTTTTTACGCCATGTGCAAACCACCGGCGTGTTCAAGCCTGACCGCACCGGCACCGGCACCACCAGCGTGTTTGGTTACCAGATGCGCTTCGATTTGACCCAGGGCTTTCCGCTGGTGACCACCAAAAAGGTATTCCTGCGCGCCATCATCGTCGAGCTGCTGTGGTTTTTGCGTGGTGATTCCAACGTGAAATGGCTGCAAGAACGCGGCTGCACCATCTGGGACGAATGGGCCCGCGCCGACGGCGACTTGGGCCCGGTCTACGGCGTGCAGTGGCGCAGCTGGCCCACCCCTGACGGCGGTCACATTGACCAGATTCAGCAGGTCATCGACACCCTCAAAACCAACCCCGACTCGCGTCGCATCATCGTCAGTGCCTGGAATGTGGCCGATCTGGACAAGATGGCGCTGATGCCCTGTCACGCCTTTTTCCAGTTCTACGTGGCCCCACCCACCACACCGGGCGGGCGCGGCAAACTCAGCTGCCAGCTGTACCAGCGCAGTGCCGACATTTTTTTGGGTGTGCCGTTCAACATTGCCAGCTACGCCCTGCTGACCCACATGGTGGCGCAGCAATGCGACCTGGATGTAGGCGACTTCATCTGGACCGGTGGCGACTGCCACATCTACGCCAACCACGCCGAGCAGGTGGCGCTGCAACTCAGCCGCACGCCCCTGGCCTACCCCCGGTTACACATCAAGCGCCAACCCGAGTCCATCTTTGACTACCAGTTTGAAGACTTTGAGGTGCAGGGTTATGAATGCCATCCCGCCATCAAAGCCCCGGTGGCGGTGTGATCAGCCGTCGACAGCTCTGGAGCCTGGTCGCCCTCACGCTGATGTGGGGCATCAACTGGCCCATGATGAAGTACAGCCTGCGCGAGTTGTCGCCGCTTTACTTTCGCGCCCTGACCATGTCGTTTGGGGCCTTATGGCTGTTCTGCTTCTACCGTTTCAAAGGTGTACGTATGTGGCCGCAGGTCACCGAGTGGCGCAGCGTGGTCACACTGGGTTTGCCCAACGTACTGGGCTGGCATACCCTGGCCATTTTGGGCGTGAAAGAGCTGGCCAGCGGGCGGGCAGCCATTTTGGGCTTCACCATGCCGATCTGGACCGTGCTGCTGGGTATTGTGTTTTTCAAGGAAAAGCTCACCCCACGCATCGGCCTAGCGGTACTGGCAGTGGCGCTGGCCATAGGGCTGCTGACCTTCAATGAACTCACCGCCTTGAGTGGCAAGCCACTGGGCATTGTCTGGATGGAGCTGGCCGCGCTGGCATGGGCCGCCGGCACACTGATGATGCGCCGTGCCCACCTGAGTATGCCGATGGAAACACTCACCGTGTGGATGCTGATCCTGGCCAGTATTTGCCTCTGGGGGTTGGCGGTGGTGCTGGAGCCTTGGCCTGCTTGGCAATTTTCTGTGCCCATGTGGGGCAGCCTGGTGTATGGCGCACTCATCAACTATGGTTTTGCCCAGATCATCTGGTTTGGCATGGCACGTCATCTGCCACCCACCACCAGTGCCATGAGCATCATGGCTATTCCGCTGATTGGCACCTTGACCGCCACCCTGATTGTGGGCGAAGCACCTGGTTGGCAAGACTTTGTGGCCGTGCTGTGTGTGATGGCGGCTATTGCGGCCGTGCTGCTGCCGCCACGCAGGCCGCCCACACCCAAGCCCAGCAATAAAGCGTCATCTTAAAAATCATCAGCGTTTCAGCATGCAACTCAAGCTCATTTTTGCCCGCGCCGCCAACGGTGTGATTGGCCATCACAACACCCTGCCCTGGCATTTGCCCGAAGACATGGCGCATTTCAAACGCACCACGCTGGGCTGTCCAGTGATTATGGGGCGCAAAACCTGGGATTCCCTGCCACCCAGGTTTCGCCCCTTGCCGGGGCGGCTCAACGTGGTGGTGACCCGCCAGGCGGGTTGGACGGCAGACGGTGCGGTGGTCGCCCACTCGCTTGAGGCCGCGTGTGCCGCCTGCCCGGTTGACAGTACCGCCTGGGTGATAGGTGGTGCCGAGATTTACGCCCAGGCTCTATCGCTGGCCAGCGTCGCCGTGGTGACCGAGCTGGCGGACAACTTTGAAGGTGATGCCTTCGCACCAGTCTTTGGCCCGGACTGGGTGGAAACCGAACGTCAGCCCCAGACCAGTACGAACGGTTTGCACTTCAGCTTTGTAACCTATCAAAAACAATAGCTGCTTGCGCTTATTTATCAAGCATTAGAGACCCAAATATCATGAAATTTGCTACCTGGAACGTGAACTCACTCACCGTGCGCCTGCCGCAGGTACTGGACTGGCTGGCAGCCAACCCGGTGGATGTGCTGGCCTTGCAAGAGCTCAAATTGACCGACGACAAGTTCCCCCATGCGGCCTTCCAGGCGGCGGGCTACGAGTCGGTCTGTTTTGGCCAGAAAACCTACAACGGCGTGGCGCTGATCAGCCGCGCTCCAGCACAAGACATCGTGCGCAACATTCCGGGTTTCAGCGATGACATGGCACGTGTGATCAGCGCCAGTTTTCCCCTGGCGACCTCCGCAGCGGACGGCGCTCCATCCAGCGTGCGCATCGTCGGCGCGTATTTTCCCAACGGGCAGGAGCCCGGCAGCGACAAGTTTGAGTACAAACTGGCCTGGCTTCAAGGTCTGCGTGCCTGGCTGCGCACCGAATTGGTGACACACCCCAAACTGATTCTGATGGGGGACTACAACATCACCTTTGATGATGCCGATGTCTGGGACCCCGAAGGTATGCGTGACCAGATTCACTGCACCGATGAAGAACGTTATGAACTCGGTGCCCTGATCGCCCTGGGTTTGGCCGATGCGCACCGCTTGTTCCCGCAAGCGCCCAAAAGCTATTCGTGGTGGGATTACCGTGACTTTGGCTTCAAACGCAACCGGGGCATGCGTATTGACCACATTCTGCTCAGCCAAGCACTCAAACCGTTGGCCAAGGCCTGCTGGATTGACAAAACCCCGCGCAAGAACGAACGCCCTAGCGATCATGCGCCTGTCATTGTCGAGTTGGCCTGATCTACGCTCTGTTTATAAGAGCTACCAACGCTTATTTTGTAAGCTCTAGAGGCTAATTTTCCTCAAGACCAAGCTCCTGGATTTTGCGCGTGATGGTGTTGCGCCCGATGCCCAGCTTTTGGGCGGCTTCAATACGCCGGCCTCGGGTTGCAGCCAAGGCTGAATGAATCAGGCACGACTCAAAACGTGCCGTCAGCACATCCCACACATCAGTGCGGTCAGTAGCCAGCAACGCATTGGCTTCTTCAATCAACCCTTGTTCCCAGGCTTGTGGCGTGTGTGGTGTAGCCGCTTCCACGGCAACAGCGGTATGAACCACTGGAGCTGTCGGAACAGCTACAGGCGCTACAGGCGCGGGGCTGGCGGGGCTGGCGGGGCTGGCAGGAATCAGGATTTCATCCACCGCCACTTCCGGCGGTAAATCCTTGGCTTCAATCACCTGCGCCGGTGCCATCACCGTCAGCCAGTGGCAAATATTTTCCAGTTGGCGCACATTGCCGGGAAACGCAAATTTACCCAACCACAGCAACGCAGCATCCGAGATGCGCTTGGGCTCCACCCCCAACTGGCGGGCGCTTTGCTGCAAGAAATGCCGGGTCAGCATCGGAATGTCTTCTAGCCGCTCACGCAAGGCCGGCAAGCGAAGGCGGATCACGTTCAGGCGGTGAAACAAATCCTCACGGAACACGCCATCCTTGACCCGCTGCTCCAGGTTCTGGTGCGTAGCGGCAATCACCCGCACATTGGTTTTGACCGCACTGTGTCCACCCACGCGGTAAAAATGACCATCTGACAAGACCCGCAGCAACCGGGTTTGCAGGTCAAATGGCATGTCACCAATTTCATCCAGAAACAGGGTGCCGCCATCGGCTTGCTCAAAGCGGCCACGGCGCATGGTTTGCGCCCCGGTGAAGGCGCCACGCTCATGGCCAAACAGCTCAGACTCCAGCAAATCCTTCGGAATGGCGGCGGTGTTGATGGCCACAAAGGGCCCATTGGCACGCGGCGAGTGTTTGTGCAGCGCACGCGCCACCAGTTCTTTGCCCGAACCGGATTCACCGGTGATCATGACCGTGACATTGCTTTGGCTCAAACGGCCAATCGCACGAAACACATCCTGCATGGCCGGTGCCTGACCGAGCATCTCCGGTGTATCAACCGTCAGCTCTTCTCGAACCTCTTCGCGTTGACTTTCTTCGACCGCACGGCGAATCAGCTCCACGGCTTTGGACAAGTCAAACGGTTTGGGCATGTACTCAAACGCGCCCCCCTGAAAAGCAGACACCGCGCTGTCCAGATCCGAATAAGCGGTCATGATGATCACAGGCAGCCCCGGGAACTTCGCCTTGACCTTGTCCAGCAGCTCCAGGCCCGAACCGCCAGGCATGCGAATATCACTCACCAACACCTGAGGGGGGTTGTCGTCTTCCTCCAGTGCCAAGAGCACATCACGGGCATTGGTGAAACTGCGGCTGGGCAACTGCTCACGCAACAGGGCTTTTTCCAGCACGAAGCGAATCGACTGGTCATCGTCTACGATCCAAATGGGTTTCATCACGTTGTGTTGCCTTCGGTTTTGCCTGCACCTGCCGAACGCCTCACACACCGGGCAGTGTGCTTGAATCGTCCCGCAGTCAGGGCAGTGGTATCAGAATTTTGAAATCGGTATAGCCTGGCTCACTGTCGCACTCGATCAAGCCGTGGTGTTGCTGCACAAAGGTTTGCGCCAATGTCAGCCCTAACCCTGAACCACCTTCCCGACCCGACACCAGCGGGTAAAAAATTCGGTCTTTGATCGACTCAGGCACGCCAGGCCCGTTGTCGATGACATGCAATTCCAATGCCAACCGATAACGCTGTTTTCCAAATGTGGTTTGGCGGGCCACACGGGTACGAAAAATCAGCTGGGCATCCCCTTGGGCCATCCGTTCCGACAGGGCTTGGGCCGCGTTATGGGCAATGTTGATCAGCGCTTGAATCAACTGTTCATGATCCCCGCGAAACTCTGGAATGGAGGTATCGTAATCACGCAACACGCTCAAGCCTTTGGGGAACTCCGCCAAGATCAGCGAACGCACCCGCTCACACACCTCATGAATGTTCACATCACTCACCACATGAGGCTTGCGGTGTGGAGCCAGCAGCCGGTCCACCAGCGACTGCAGACGGTCTGCTTCGTGGATGATGACCTGGGTGTACTCAGACAACTCCGGCTGTGCCATCTCAAGCTCCAGCAACTGCGCCGCTCCACGGATGCCCCCCAAAGGGTTTTTGATTTCATGCGCCAGGTTGCGAATCAGCTCCTTGTTGGACTGGGCTTGCTCAGCCAGACGCTCTTCCCGGTCTTGCCGCGCCTGCTGCTCCAGCGGCAGCAACTCCACAATAATTTCATGGGCCTCCGTCAATGTCACGATCACATGCACCGGCAAGGGCTCACGAGCCATACGCAACAGACCTGCGTCATAACGCAAGGCAGCAAATTCGTTAAATCCTGCACCCTGCAGGGCCGTCTCAAGGTGAGTCGGCTCGGTAAAACTGTCCGGCAAGTGCGAGCCCACAATGCTGCGGCGCGAGATGCCCAGTGCATCTTCCAGCGCGGCATTGGCAAACAGCACCGTCCCGTCGCTTTGCACCACGGCCACCAAGGTGGCCAGTAAATCAAACGATTGAAACCGCACAGCGATGGCGCTGGACTCTTGCGGTTTAGATAAAACAGAACGCTTCAAGGAGGACCTTTCATGCAGCGGTTAATGTGCCGCGGTACTGGCAGGTACACGCCCGATTTCACGTCGGATGCCGGCTATGTCGCTCTCATTGCGGGCCAGGTTGGCTTTGAGTTCGGCTACCCGATCCAGGTATTTTTGGTGGTTTCTTACCTCGTCACCCCGTTTTTCTGGCTCGCCGTTGTTGTATTCCTTGAGCAATTCAGCTTGCCGAGCCTCGGCTTTGGTCAGTTCAGATTGCAAGATCAAACGGGCATCCGAGTCACGGGATTTTTGCTCGGTAGTGGCGACTCTCGCACCAGGAGTGCTTGCCGCGCCCCCCGCATCCGTTGCTTTCGCAGCGGTTTTCGGGCGAATGCCCTGCACCACGGTCACGTTGCCACCATCGACCAATTTGCAGCCTTTGGCCTGCGCTTGCGACACGGTGTTGGTGTACTCATTACCACAGCGGTAAATACGGTCTTGTGCCATGGCAGGTTGACACAGCGTGACCGCCCCAAAAATTGTCCAAAAAATGTGTGTGATTGTCATACCCAGCCTTTTTAATACGGTGCGTCGCAAACCGTGAAACCCATTTGTACAGCCATCACCATGGAGCTAGTTTCCCACAAGCAAAAAAGGGACAGCCTGAGCCGTCCCTTTGGTAACCCCACAGGTTGTGCAAGACAACCTGCTTGCGCTGCTTAGAGCGAGTAGTACATGTCGTATTCCACTGGGTGCACCGCCATACGGAAGCGTGTGACTTCAGTCATCTTCAGGTCAATGTAGGCATCGAGCATGGAATCCGTGAACACGCCGCCTTTGGTCAGGAAGGCACGGTCTTTGTCCAGATGCTCCAACGCTTGATCCAGACTGTGGCAAACGGTCGGGATCAACTTGTCTTCTTCTGGTGGCAAATGGTACAGATCCTTGGAAGCTGCTTCGCCAGGGTGAATCTTGTTCTCCACGCCATCCAGACCAGCCATCAACAAGGCCGCAAAACCCAGATAGGGGTTCATCAGTGGATCGGGGAAGCGAGCCTCCACACGACGGCCCTTGGGGTTGGCCACAAACGGAATACGGATGGATGCGGAACGGTTTTTGGCAGAGTAAGCCAGCTTGACCGGTGCTTCGAAGTGAGGCACAAGGCGCTTGTAGCTGTTGGTACCTGGATTGGTAATGGCGTTCAATGCACGAGCGTGCTTGATGATGCCGCCAATGTAGTACAGCGCAAACTCGGACAGACCGGCATAACCGTCGCCAGCAAACAGGTTTTTACCGTCTTTCCAGACCGACTGGTGCACGTGCATACCGCTGCCGTTGTCGCCATGGTAGGGCTTCGGCATAAAGGTCGCTGTTTTGCCGTAGGCATTGGCCACGTTGTGGATCACATACTTTTGCAGAATCGTCCAGTCAGCGCGCTCAACCAGGGTGCTGAATTTGGTACCAATTTCATTTTGGCCCGCGCCAGCCACTTCATGGTGGAATACTTCAACAGGAATACCCACAGACTCAAGAATCAATGCCATTTCAGCGCGCATGTCTTGTGTGCTGTCAACCGGGGGCACTGGGAAATAACCACCCTTGGTGGTGGGACGATGGCCACGGTTGCCGCCTTCAAGCTTGGCGCCAGTGTTCCAAGGTGCTTCATATTCTTCGATTTCGTAGAACGTGTTGTTGGGTTCGGTGCTCCAACGCACGCCGTCAAAAATGAAGAATTCTGGCTCAGGACCGAAGAAAGCAGCATCACCGATGCCTGAAGCCTTCAGATAGGCTTCTGCGCGTTTGGCGATGGAACGGGGGTCACGGTCATAGGCCTTGCCATCGCTGGGTTCAACCACGTCGCAAGTCAGGATCAAGGTGGTTTCTTCAAAGAATGGGTCGATGTTGGCGGAATTTGGATCCGGCACCAACTGCATGTCAGAGGCTTCAATACCTTTCCAGCCAGCAATGGATGAGCCATCAAAAGCGTGGCCCGATGTGAACTTGTCTTCATCAAAATGCGAGACGGGCACCGTGGTGTGATGCTGCTTGCCACGGGTATCGGTGAAACGGAAGTCAACAAACTTGACTTCGTTGTCTTTCACCATCTTCATCACGTCTGCGACGGTCTTGGTCATGCGTTACTCCAAATGAACAGTTGTTTAAAGGGTTTCGGTGTATTGGAATGCAGTTTTTATGCCAGACCACTCGCTCAAAGCCATGATCTGTCAAAGCGACTATTTTGCCTTGAGTTGACACACTTTCCCAAAATGCAACGAATGATTCAAGGGAATTTCAATACACCTTGTACAGGGGAAGTTTTATCAATGCACAAATAAAGTGCATTTAAAATTCAAAACCTTAATTTCGCACCAACTTAGGGCCAATTTCAAGCTGAAATGATTCCAAACCAACCAATAAGGCTGCAAAAGCGGGTGCGACTTGCTCAGGCGCTCCTTTGACACCCAGCTCAATATGCCGGCCATATTCGGGATGATCCACACTGGGCAAGCTGAACACTTTGACACCTGGGTGGGCTTGTTCAATCGCTTCCATCAGTGGCGTAAGTGTGGCTTCCATGGCCCCAAAAACAATCACTGATTGCTCCAGCCAAGCTTGGGAGGTGAAAAATTCCTGGTAGTACGTGTCAAGCACCCATTCGATCATGGGCCAGGCCATCACCGGAAAACCTGGCACAAAGTGAACAGACCCCACGCTGAAACCCGGAATCTTGTTGTATGGATTGGGAATGATGTTGGCCCCCTGCGGGAACACCCCCATGTTCAAGCGGTGCAGGTTGTCGGCTTGGCCCGGGTCGTACACACGCCCCTGCTCCAGCGCCACATCGTGCATCCGCTGCTCGATCAACACTTTGGCCTGGGGGTGCAGAGCCAGGTCAACACCCAACGCTTGGGCGGCACATTGACGCGTGTGGTCATCGGGTGTGGCCCCAATGCCGCCCGTGGAAAACACCACATGGCCAGACGCAAAGGCGCGTTTTAATACCGCCGTGATCCGCGCCGGGTCATCCCCCACATATTCGGCATAGTCCAATGCAAGACCCCGATTCTTGAGCAGTTCTATGACCTTGGGCAGATGTTTATCTGCACGCTTGCCGGACAAGATTTCATCGCCAATGATGATCAAGCCAAAAACGGGAGGATGCTCAGTGGCTGGGAGGCAAAGACTGGACTGGTTCATGATCGGTTGTCGCGTAAGTTAAATCCATATCAAACACCTCCGCTGCAGGCACGGGGCGTGACGCACGCTCAGCACGCAGTTGCTGCAAAGCGGAGAGACAAAAATGTGCAAACCACAGGGATGACAATGCAAATACCACGGCATAAATCCAGATGGCCAGCGGTACCAGCACCACAAAAGCCGCGGCCAACAAGGCCCCAGAGGCCCAGATCAGGCTAGGGGCGGCCCCCAGGAAACCACAAAACACGCCAATAGCCATCAAAGACAACCGGTGTCGACGAAAAATTTCACGACGCTCTTCCAGACTGGCATGCTCCGCCAACGCATCAAAGGCCATCACCCGGTAAGTCAACCACCCCCAGATCAATGGCGGCAACACCAAAATCAATGGGGGAACCAGCCACAGCGGCATCGACACCACCAAAGCCACCAGCGCCAACAAGGTCGATAAAAGGGACCAACCCAAGCTCCCCAGGAAAGATCCCCCTTTGCAACGCTCCAACGCTGGGAAACGCTTTTCAGCCACCAGGGAAGTCAAGGCGGGGGTCATCATGAGAGCCACCACCAGCAGCGAAATCACCACGATCAAGGGCGTGACCGCAAAAATCACAATCAACGGAGCCAGCACAGACTGCAACTGACCTACCCCCATGGCTTGCAGCCAGGACGACAGGTTATCAACCATGGTGGAGGCATCCAGCCAGTGGCGAACAGCCTCCAGGGCCAGATCCCAGTACACATACCCGACCCCCAGTGACAGCACCACCAGCAGGATCAAAGGCAAAACCGACAGCAGCATCACACGCGGATGCAAGCAATAAGCAACCGCACGCCAGAAGGAGTCAAACAACAAAGTCATGCCAACAAGCATACCGCAGTCGCCATCGGTTCATCAAACACCCCCCAATCGCTTCAAGCACGCCCGACCAGCCGCATCAAGCCCAGCTTTTGCTGTGCCCAAAAACCCTGACCGTAATCTCGCCCCTGCTCCACCTGGTCGCGCACACCAGTGGGATCAAAACGGCGTTCAAAATTGGCAGTGCCCCAAAGCATGTCCCACCAGGGCAGCAGTACACCGAAGTTGTGACCACCCAGAGTGTGCTTGCCCATGGACTCATGGCCCAAACCAACCGCATGGTGCAAGCGATGAAAGCGCGGGCTGACCCACAGGCGCTCACCCACTTGCCCAAACCAGATGCGCACATTGGCGTGCTGAAAACTTTCGCTGATCTGGGTAAACGCCACAATCGCCACAAACTGTCCAGGCGCAATACCAATAGCCTGCGCGACCACCACAAAAATCACCGCGCGCAGCACGTCATCAAGCAGATGGTTACGGTTGTCACTCCACATGGTCAGCTGGGTTTGAGCGTGGTGCAAGGCATGCAGTTGCCACCACCAAGTCCATTGGTGCTGCGCCCGGTGAATCCAGTAATCGACAAAATCCAAAACCACCAGGTAGATCAGCAAACTGACCCACGCCACATCGGTCACGCCAGGCCAGACCGCATCCAGCTGAAAAGTCTGCCAGCCCGCCACACGCAAGGCACCAAAACCTCGGTCAAACAAAGTATCCAGGGTAAAAAACATCCCCACCCGGAATAAACCCAACCGGTGGATCAGGGTATAGAGCATGTCCACCCGCACTGCCTTGCGGTCGGTCACGGCTTGCACTGGCCAGCCATACTCCAACGGGCCGATCACCGCCACCAGTACCACCAGTTGAATCAAACCCACCAGCAGCCAACCCGTGGCGTTGTAGCCCTCTGGCAGCAAATTCCCGAGCCCCATGTGAAACATCAGCGGCTGCAAGACCAGCTCAAACAAACTGCCTTGCCAATCTGAAAACACGTCTGCCAGCCACTGCATGCCTAGCCTCCTGCGGTAGATGGTTTTGGGGCACCTGCACGCGATAACCACTCCCGATAGGCCGGGTGTTCACGGAGCGTGGCAAAACAAAAACCACGTTCCTTGAGCCCAATAATCAGGGGCTCCAACACCGCCGGTGCCCAGGGATCTTGCCGCGACCAGATACCCAGATGCGCAACCAGAATGTCACCCGCGCGAATATCACGCAAGGCCTTGGCCAACAAATCTGCGTTGCTGAATTGATCACTGGGCAACTCATCCCCCAAAAAACCGGCAGGGGGCCAACCCACGTGGGCAAAACCGCAGGCTTTTGCGGCAGCCAGCAGTTTGGGTGATGTTTTACCACCTGGTGCACGAAACAAGGGCAAGGGCTGCTGGCCGGTGATGTCTTTCAGACGTTCATTGGCGTGCTCCAGTTGCTGGCAATATTGCGCAGCCGTCCAGGTGAAATCACGCCCGGCCAAAGCACCTGCGCTGGGCCGCACCCGGAAGGAGGGTTTGACACCAGGCAGGTCAGCGCGCCAATAAACATGGTCATAGGTATGACTGGCAAATTCATGCCCCTCTGCAGCACGCGCCTTCCACCAGGATGCCCAATGCTGACCCAAACTGCCATCACCAACCTTGGTGCGCTCATTGGCGGCAAAAAAGGTTACCCGCACCCCTTGTCGATGCAAGATGTCAGCCATCAGCGGTGCCACCTCCATATGACCCGTGTCCAGCGTCAGGTAAACCGGTTTTTCACATGTTTTTTGGGCTGTAGCGCTTGTTGTATAAGCGCAAGAAGCTATCAATAAAATAGCTAATTTATGGCCTGTCGAATTACTGGCGTGCAGCATGATCCAGTGTCCAGACCCCGTGGGGGGATTTTCCGACCTTGACCTGGTGCACCACTTTGTGCAAGCGGGTGTCAATAACGCTGAGTTTGCCTACCCAGCGTGAGGCCACATAAATGAAATGACCGTCGGGGGTAACCTCCATGTCATCCGGGCCATCGGGTGCCGGGTAGCTGTCCACCACCGTCATGCTCTGGTAATCGATCTTGCTGATGGTGTTGCCAACGCGGTTGCTCACAAGCACATGGCGTTTGTCCCCCACGGCGCGAAAGGAGTGTGCCCCTGCCCCGGTTTTCAGCAATTTGACAAATTTTGGCGTGGGGCCGGTTATGTCGTAAATCTCGACACCCACGCCCCCCGTCAGTGCCACCAGCAAAAACTTGTCGTCCGGTGTGCCAAACACATCGGCTGGCAAAGAGCCGGTGGGATGTCGCCATTGGAGGGTCTGGGTTGCAAGGTCAATGGCGATCAGCTCATTACTGTCCTGCATCGTGGAATAGACCGTCCGGCTGCCGCTGTCGATCCAGACGTGACTGGGTGTTTTGCCACTTGAAATGCGTTTGGCCAAAGTCAGGTTGAGGCCATCCCAGTGGTAAATGTCCACGTGGTTGAGCCGATTGCCATTGATGACAAACCATTTCATGTCCGGTGAAAACCGCAGTTGATAGGGGTCCAGAATGCCGGTCACCGTACGCTGCACGACCGCAGTTCTAGGGTCGATAAACGACAAAGAGTCGCTCAAGGCATTGGCAATAATGAGCGATTTTTCGTCCGGTGTCAGGTACAGGTGATGTGGTTCTTTGCCGGTAGGAATGCGTTTAAGCTCCGTCCAGCTCACCGGGTCGACCACACTGACATTGGCATCCAGTGAATTGAGCACAAACACCGGCGGTGCAGCCAGCACCTGGCATGACAGCGCACAGGCCACTGAAGTCATTAAAAAAGTGAGCAATTGACGCACATTGGGCCTTGATAAAAAAAAGGAAAAACGGTGAGATGAATGGCCCGATTCAGGCCGCACAAGTCATCTGTTGACAAGCAAAATGGCGCGCGAGTGTAGCGCTTTGGGGATGCCACAAACCGCCCTCAAGCGCCTTGAATACTGAGCAAATCCTGGGCTGTCAACCAACGCCACTGACCAGGAGCCAGATCATCGGGCAGCCGCAAGCCACCAATTTGGGAACGGTGCAAACCCTCCACCCGGTTGCTGACCGCTGCCAGCATACGTTTGACCTGGTGGTATTTGCCCTCGGTGAGCGTCAGACGCAGATGAAACTCGGACACCGCTTCGCAAGCAGCGGCACGCACCGGCTTGGGGTCATCGTCCAGCACCACGCCCGAGAGTAATTGGCTCACCTGTTTGTCGGTCAACGGATGTTTGACGGTGACCTCATACACCTTGGGCACATGGTGACGCGGCGAGCTCATGCGGTGGATGTACTTGCCATCATCGGTCAGCAGCAGCAAACCGGTGGTGTCCTGATCAAGCCGGCCAATGGCCTGCACACCTTGTACGGCACCCTTTTGCGGCCGCTGACGCAAAGGCGCTGGCAGCAAGGTGTAAATGCTGGGGTAGGTAGAGGGTTTTTGCGAGCACTCGGTACCCGTCGGCTTGTGCAGCATGAGGTAGGCCTTGTCGGCATACGGCCAGTCCACACCCTGCACCTGGAAGCGCAACCCTTCCGCTACAAATTCTGCAGCTGCTTGCGTACATTTGACGGGCATTAGAGGGTTATTTTGCTCATAAACTTGAACAAAACCCTGCTGAATCAAGCCCGCGCAGACACGGCGGGTGCCAAAACCCTGCGAGTAAAGAATGTCTTGAAGTTGCATGGGATGCGTATCTTCGAGCCGTCAGGCTGCCAACAGTTTGGCAGCCTCACGTGCGGCCACCACGCCTTCATCGGTGGGCACCACCCAGACTTCGACACGACTCTCTGGCGCATGGATGGCCATGATCTGATCACCCGTGGCCTGGCTATTCAATACCGGATCAATCACCACCCCCAACCAAGCCAGGCGCTGACCCAGCTCGGTGCGTAAGGTCACATCGTGTTCACCGATGCCGCCACTGAAAGCCAGCACATCCAAGCCCTGCAAACAGGCCACCATGGCCCCACATTCACGTTGCAGGCGGTAGGTAAAGATGTCAACGGCCAGTTGGGCAGATGCCGACGGATCGGCCCGCAAACGGCGCATATCAGCCGAAATGCCCGACACACCCAACAGACCGCTTTGTTTGTAAAGCATTTTTTGCAAGCGGCCATGATCCCAGCCTTGCTCCAGCAAATACAGCATCACCCCCGAATCCAGGGTGCCAGGGCGAGTGCCCATCATCAGGCCGTCGAGCGCAGAAAAGCCCATGGTGGTGGAACAACTCTGGCCCTGCTTGGCCGCGCATAAGCTGGCCCCATTGCCCAGATGAGCCATCAACACACGACCACTGGCGCGCGGGCTTTGCGCCAACAGCACACCCATCACGTATTGGTAAGACAGGCCGTGGAATCCATAACGACGCAAACCTTGCGCGTAAAGTGCTTCGGGCAGGGCAAAGCGGTAGTCCACTTCCGGCAGGCTGGCATGAAAAGCCGTGTCAAAACAGGCAACTTGAGGCACCTCAGGAAACGCCTTGGCAAAGGCGCGCACGCCTTCCAGATTGTGTGGCTGATGCAGTGGAGCCAAAGAGTTGAGTTGCATCAAATCAAACAACACGGCCTCAGACACCACCACACTGGCACGGTATTGAGCGCCACCATGGACCACCCGGTGCGCCACCGCCTGGATTTTGGCGGTACCAAGCAATTCCGTGAGCAATTCACGCAAGGCCAGCAAAGCCTGGGCAAACACCGATGTCGTACCCAGAACCAAAGATTTTTGGTACGCTTGCCCCTGAAAATTCCAGGTCATTTCTGGTGCACCACCCGGCTCCAGGCCTTCAATACAGCCACTGAGCACCTGGGCTTGAACTTGCCCCGCACTGAGGGGATAAAGCGAAAATTTGAGCGTGGAAGACCCCGCGTTGACGGACAAAATCGCCATGTACTAAGGCTCCTTACCAAACAGATCGAGGTTGATCACGGCGGGCGTTATGCGCCACCAACAAAGCCAACAAGGCCGAAGCCACCCGGTTGGATGGGCCATCTGCACGGCTGGTCAGGGCAATCGGCACACGCGCGCCCAACACAATGCCTGAGCCACTGGCACCGGCCAGGTATTCAAGCTGTTTGGCCAGCATGTTGCCGCTTTCCAGGTCGGGCACCGCCATGATGTCGGCATGCCCCGCCACCACGGAGTCAATGTGCTTGATTTGCGCGGCTTGCATCGAAATGGCATTGTCAAAAGCCAACGGACCATCAAGTACACCACCGGTGATCTGCCCACGCTCGGCCATTTTGCACAGGGCGGCAGCATCCAATGTGGACGGTATGTTGGGGTTGACCATTTCAACGGCCGACAGAATCGCCACCTTGGGCACAGCCACGCCCAGAATGCGGGCAAAGTCGATGGCGTTCTGGATGATGTGCACCTTCTCTTGCAAGGTCGGGTGAATGTTCAACGCGGCATCGGTGATCAGCAAGGGCTTGTGGTACAGCGGCACATCAAAACGAAACACGTGCGACATACGTCGCCCTGTGCGCAGGGCTGGTTTGGACAACACCGCGTGGATCAACTCATCGGTGTGCAAGCTACCCTTCATGAGAATTTCGACATCCCAGTTGGCGGCCATTTCAGCCGCTTTTTCCGCAGCGGCATGGCTGTGCGGTTGGTCAATGAGTTCAATCCCGGTCAAGTCGATACCCGCTTCAGCAGCTACGTGACGAATACGCACTTCGGGGCCAATCAGCACCGGCACAATCAGGCCATAACGCGCTGCATCCATGGCACCACTCAAGGAACCCTCATCACACGGATGAACCACTGCACAGCGCACCGGCTCCAGTTTTTCGCCCAGCGCCAGCAAATCCCGAAAACGGGCTTGCGGGTCATACACCTGAATTTGCGGGGCGTCCATGCGAGGCAAGCGCACTTTGGTGGTGGGTGCCAATACTTTGGCAACACCACTCAACACACGTTGTCCATGCTGATTCACCACATCACAGTCAAGCTCCACACTTTTGTGAGTAGAGTCCATGGACATCACCACAACCGTCACCGTTAGCGTGTCTCCGACACGCACTGGTTTGACAAAATGCAGCACCTGATCCTGGTAAATCGTGCCTGGCCCTGGAAACTGTGTGCCCAAAAGCGCAGAAATCAGCGCACCGCTCCACATGCCGTGCGCAATGACACCATGAAACAAGGTGTCATTGGCATATTCAGGATTCAAATGCGCAGGATTTGTGTCGCCAGACACAGCAGCAAACGCTGAAATATCTTGCAGTGTCAACGTGCGCAACAAACGGGCACTTTGCCCAATGTGAATTTCAGGATAGGTGTAGTTTTCTATCAGTTCATTATCTTGAGGCAGATTCATATCAATCCAGATTATTCACAGAACACATTCAAAAATCATTTGATCTCAAAAAAATCATTCAGACCCAAACCATCTGCACCAAGCTTGAAGCCTTGACGCGCCATGTGCTCTTCTGCTTGTACCATGGCCTGCCGGGTCACTGACCAACCGTTATCGGTCAGACTGGTGGTCTCCATGTGGTAACGCAATAAAAGCAAGCCTCGTAATTCCTCGCGTTTGTGCGCTTGGCGTCGCTCCGATGTCACCCGGACAGCGGAGGCATTGTCACTGGCACGTCGGCGTTCGTTTTCAACTACCCGAATTTGCGGCTGGGCCATTAACGCATCGACGGCTGCACGGTCGTTCAGGGCCACATTCAGCGCCATGGCCAAGCGTGCAATACGGGCATTGAGTGCTTCCATGGATGCGCCCAATCGTTGGGTCAAGTCATCATCAATCTGCATAACGTACCTTTACATATTCGCCAAATACATCGCCAAGCGAGCAACTGGCTTCTAGGTTATAGGCTGGCACAGGTGTACCAGAGTGATCTTTGGACAAACGATGCATGGGGTTGCAGCGCCGGGATAAGCTGCTTCCGACACAATTCCGGCATTATGACCACCAACGACGACACCTTGTCATGGGCCTTCAGAAACTGAAAACACCCGACCAGCGTGGAACCCGTCCCATAACAGGCATACGCCATCGACTCACGACAAGTTTTGAACTATGCATTGTGAATGAACACATCCGTCGCAGAGATCACTGAAATTGGTCTGCGCTGCCAGCAAGCTGACCGTGGTCACCTCGGCAGGTGGCCCAAGCTGTGGACACCGTCCTTGCAACAATCAAGCCAAACCACGTCACCGGTGCATACACCACACCTCTGGTTTTAAAGTCTATCCTTTTGCCAACGAACGGGCAACGTGCTCCGTGCTTACTCGTAGCCAAACGAGCGTACCCGGGCTTCATCATCGGCCCAACCTGAGCGCACTTTGACCCACATCTCGATGAACACCTTGCAATCGAACAGCTTTTCAAGCTCGACACGAGTTTCCATGCCGATGCGCTTGATGCGTTCGCCCTTGTCGCCAATCACCATGGCTTTGTGACCATCACGCTCAACGACGATGGTGGCGGCAATCCGCAGCAGGCGCTTTTGCCCCTTTTTCTGCGGCGCTTCTTCTTCAAATTTGTCGATGATGACGGTGGAGGTGTAAGGCAACTCATCCCCTGTCAGGCGAAACAGCTTTTCGCGCACCATTTCAGAAGCCATGAAGCGCTCGCTGCGATCCGTCAACTCATCGGCGGCATACCACCAGGCTTGCTCAGGCAGGTATTTGGCGCAGATGTCCAGCAAGCGCTCGATGTCTTTGGCACTCTTGGCCGACATGGGAACATACTCGGCAAAAGCATGTTTGCCTTGCATAGTCTGCAACCAGGGGGCAATGTCACCCCGGCGATGCACGTTGTCGAGCTTATTGGCGATCAACAAGGTGGGAATGGATTTGCCCAACAACGCCAACACGCGTGCATCCGCTGGTGTAAAACTGCCAGCTTCAACCACAAACAGAATCAAATCCACATCGGTCACTGCACCCTGCACAGTTTTGTTGAGTGACTTGTTCAAAGCATTGCCATGCAGCGTCTGAAAACCCGGTGTGTCGACAAATACAAACTGGTTGGCACCCACAGTATGCATGCCGGTAATGCGGTGGCGCGTGGTTTGCGCCTTGCGCGAGGTGATACTGATCTTTTGACCTACCAATGCGTTAAGTAGCGTCGATTTACCGACATTAGGCTTGCCCACAATGGCAATCAAACCACAGCGTTGGCCCGCGACAGGGGCCTCGGCCTGACCTGCAGGACGCATGTCACGGCGCATGCCGGCCAACAGTTCTTCAAGGTTACTTTGAACCTCAACACCCGTATCTTCTGCGTGAGCAGCTATTTTTTTTGTAGTAGTCATTCATTCACCCTGGATTTAAGTGTTTGCAACATGGCCGCGGCGGCAGCTTGCTCTCCGGCGCGGCGAGAGCCGCCAATACCGCGCTCGCACAAGTTGAGTTCAAGAATTTCACACTCCACATCAAAGGTCTGCTTGTGCGCAGCGCCCAGCGTGGCGACCACCTTGTAGCCGGGCACTTTCATGCGCCGCGCTTGCAACCACTCTTGCAGCTCGGTTTTGGGGTCTTTGCCGATGGCATCCATGGCCGGGTTGATTTCTACCGCCTGGTACAAGCGCTGCACCAGGGCTTGTGCGGCAGCAAAACCGGCATCAAGATACACCGCGCCGATCACCGCCTCCAGCACATCGGCCAGGATGGAGGGGCGTTTTTGCCCGCCTGAGCGCATTTCACCTTCGCCCAGGCGAATCACTTCTGGCAAACCCAGTGACACAGACAACTGGTGCAAAGTGTCTTGCTTGACCAAGTTGGCACGCACGCGGGACAAATCACCTTCGGGCAAACTTTGCAGGCGGCGGTAAAGCATGTCAGCCACTACCACCCCTAGCACCGAATCGCCCAGAAACTCCAGACGCTCGTTGTGATCGGCAGAGAAACTGCGATGCGTCAACGCACGGGTCAGCAGGTTGGAATCCGTAAATTGGTGTTGCAAGCGCTTTTGCAGCGCAGTCAAGGCCTGGTTCAAATCAACACCTGCATCAATGCGACCTACCTGCGTATTTAAGAGTCAGGTAGGCTGGGCCAGCCAAATGAATTTCACGTTGATAAGCAAAACTAACCACCAAATTGTCATTGTCTTTAGTCACTTCAATATCTTTAGCTGAAATGGACGTGATGTTGTCGATGTTGGCAGCCTTGTCAAAAATCTGGCGTGCTTCGGCGATGGTGCTGCCCGCTTTGGCTTTATTCACGGCCTTGAGAACAGCCTGAAATTCAATCACGGTAGGCACGGCCTGAGCCACCACCACCCCTGTGGCAGCCAACACAATAGCGACAAACAGCAAAGTAATGAAGGACATCCCACGCTGCCGGAATTTAAGAGCACTTGTCATGACGTTTCCCCTTGAATCAGTTAAAAGAACCAATGCGTTTGAGGCTACTGAAATTCATCCAGACAAAAAAGGCTTTCCCCACAATGTTTTTGTCAGGCACAAAACCCCAGTAACGCGAGTCCGCCGAGTTGTCACGGTTATCCCCCATCATGAAGTAATGACCCTGCGGTACTTTGCAGACCACCCCCTCGACACTGTAGCTGCAATTGTTTTTGAACTCAAACTCACTCGCCCCCAAGACGTAAGCTGGGCGTGCCGGATCATTGAGCAAACGGTGTGGCTTGTCACCCAATATTTCTTCATATTGGGGAAAATAATGCATCACATCTTCGTCAAAAAACTCGGGCAACGCGTTGGTTGCCAGAGGTTTGCCGTTGATCGTTAAACGCTTGTTCAGATAAGCCACTTCATCGCCCGGTACACCCACTACCCGTTTGATGTAATCCAGGCTGGGTTGAGGGGGGTAGCGAAACACCATCACATCGCCCCGTTGAGGCGGTGTACCTTCTGTGATTTTGGTGTTGAGTACCGGCAAACGCAAGCCATAGTGAAACTTGTTGACCAGAATCAGATCCCCCACCAACAAGGTTGGAATCATGGAACCCGAAGGAATTTTGAAGGGCTCGAACAAAAATGAACGCAGAATGAATACCCCAATAATGACGGGGAACAGTCCTGCCGTCCAATCCAGCCACCAAGGCTGTGCCAGAATCTTGTTTTTGGCCTCAGACACATCGCTATCCACTTTGGCAATACCCAGTTTGCCCAGCTCTTCAGCACGCTTTAGCGCATTGACTTCCAGGTCGGCAGCTGCTTTTTGACGTTGCGGCAAAAAGTAAAAGCGTTCAGCCAGCCAGTAAATGCCTGTGACCACCGTGGCAAGAAACAGCAGCAGGGCAAAATTGCCATCCACTATGCCAAAGTACCAGGCCCCCACGTAGCCAGCAAAAACCGCCAGAATGACAGAAGTTAGGACTTGCATCACGCGTCCACCTTCAAAATGGCCAAGAAAGCTTCTTGCGGCACTTCAACCGAACCAATTTGCTTCATGCGTTTTTTACCTTCTTTTTGTTTCTCAAGGAGTTTGCGTTTGCGGGAAATATCGCCGCCATAACACTTGGCAATCACGTTTTTGCGCAGAGCCTTGATGGTCTCGCGGGCGATGATGTTAGCCCCAATGGCAGCCTGGATCGCCACGTCATACATCTGGCGCGAGATCACTTCGCGCATTTTGGCGACCACCGCACGACCC
Source organism: Rhodoferax lithotrophicus (assembly GCF_019973615.1). Lineage (GTDB taxonomy): Bacteria > Pseudomonadota > Gammaproteobacteria > Burkholderiales > Burkholderiaceae_C > Rhodoferax > Rhodoferax lithotrophicus. The sequence continues at coordinate 3,747,400 of NZ_AP024238.1, forward strand.
CGGTATTGCGATTGCGAGCGGTGCACGATGATCGATAAGGCATCGACCTTTTCACCATTGAGCAAAATGTCCACCTTGACCACATCAGAGGGGCGGTACTCTTTGAACTCATAGTCCATCGACGCATACCCGCGTGAGACGCTTTTGAGCTTGTCAAAAAAGTCCATCACAATTTCACCCAGCGGCAGGTCATAGGTCAGCACCACCTGACGGCCTTTGTAGGCCATGTTCATCTGCACACCACGCTTCTGATTGCACAGCGTCATGACCGGCCCAACGTATTCCTGCGGCATGTACAGGTGCACGGTGACGATCGGTTCACGGATTTCGTCGAGTCGGCCCTGGTCAGGCATTTTGGACGGGTTTTCCACCATCTTGACTTCACCGTCGGCCTGCACCACCTGATAGACCACGCTTGGTGCGGTGGTGATCAGATCCTGGTCAAACTCGCGCTCCAGACGCTCTTGCACAATTTCCATGTGCAACAAGCCCAGAAAGCCGCAACGGAATCCAAAACCCAGGGCTTGCGACACTTCAGGTTCGTAGTGCAGTGATGCATCGTTGAGCTTAAGCTTCTCCAGGCTGTCGCGCAGACCTTCGTACTGGTTGGCTTCGGTCGGGTACAGACCGGCAAACACCTGCGGCTGAATTTCCTTGAAACCTGGCAAGGGTTCTGTGGCCGTCAGGGCTGCGCCACCGGTTCCGGGCTTGATGAGGGTGATGGTGTCACCTACTTTGGCCGCTTGCAGTTCGCGAATACCGGCAATGATGTAACCCACTTCACCGGCTTCCAACGCCTCACGCGGCTGGTTGGCCGGGGTGAACACGCCCAGGTTATCAGCGTTGTAGGTGGTACCTGTGGCCATCATCTTGATGCGTTCACCTTTGGCTAGGCGACCATCCACCACGCGCACCAACATGACCACACCCACATAACTGTCAAACCAGCTGTCAATGATCATGGCACGTAATGGGCCATTCGGATTGCCTTTGGGTGCCGGAATACGCGCCACCACAGCCTCCAGAATGTCGTCCACCCCCATACCACTTTTGGCCGAACAAGCAATGGCATCAGAGGCATCAATACCAATCACGTCCTCAATTTCTGAGCGAGCGTTGTCCGGGTCGGCGTTGGGCAAGTCCATTTTGTTAAGCACCGGCACCACTTCCACGCCCAAGTCCAGTGCGGTGTAGCAATTGGCAACGGTTTGCGCCTCCACCCCCTGGCTGGCATCCACCACCAACAGTGCGCCTTCGCAGGCCGACAAGGATCTGCTGACTTCATAAGAAAAGTCCACATGACCGGGGGTGTCGATCAAATTCAGGTTGTATACCTTGCCGTCCTTGGCTTTGTATTGCAGCGCCGCCGTTTGCGCCTTGATGGTGATGCCACGCTCTTTTTCGATGTCCATCGAATCCAGCACCTGGGCTTCCATTTCGCGCTCTTGCAAGCCGCCACAACGCTGGATCAAACGGTCTGCCAGGGTTGACTTGCCGTGGTCAATGTGAGCAATGATGGAGAAATTTCTGATGTGATTCATCAATGGAAACCGAAAGAGTGAATAAAAAAGACGGAAACAGAAAAAAGGGCGCGGTCAAACGTGACGCGCCCTGAATCAACTTGTTTGGCAACTGCTAAAGTTGATCCTCTATTGTAGGCAGAATCATCGACCGGACCGAATCACCGTGTACTGCGCCCATTCACCACGGCGGAACAAGACATTGATCGCCTTGGCTTTATCCAATTTGACAAGCACAGTTTCTAGCTCTTTCACGTTAACCACCGACACATTGGCCACGGCCAGAATCACATCCCCCTCACGTAATCCAGACCGGGCAGCAGCAGCATCCACGGCATCCACTTGTACGCCACCTTTGATGCCAAGTTCTTTTTTGTCGGCATCGGTCAGGTCGCTCACGATTAATCCGAGTGCCTGCGCAGCTGTAGCTTCTTTGGCTTTACCTGGTTTTTCAGCAGCTTGGGCAATTGGTTTTTCCGTCTCAATTTCAGCGATGACAACACTCAGATCTTTGTAACTGCCACGGCGAAATACGGTCAAAGTGCTTTTGGTACCTGGCTTGGTACTGCCCACCATGCGGGGCAGATCACTTGATTTTTCGACCGGCTTACCATCAAATTTCACAATAATGTCGCCCGCCTCCACCCCAGCCTTGTCTGCGGGAGCCCCTTTTTCAACACCACGAACCAACGCACCATGCGGTTTTCCAAGTCCGATGGATTCCGCTACTTCTTTGGACACTTGGTCAATTTGCACGCCAATGCGGCCACGCGTCACTCGACCAGTGGCGCGTAACTGCTCGCTGACGCGCACCGCCTCGTCCATGGGAATCGAGAACGAAATGCCCATGGAGCCCCCGGAGCGGGAATATATCTGGCTATTGATGCCCACCACTTCACCGCGCATGTTGATCAACGGACCACCTGAGTTGCCAGGGTTGATCGCCACGTCGGTCTGAATGAAGGGCAAATAGTCGCCTGTGTCGCGCTGCTTGGCACTCACAATGCCAGCAGTTACGGTGTTATCCAGTCCAAACGGTGAGCCAATGGCCATGACCCATTCACCCACTTTGAGGCGGCTGACATCACCCACCTTGACGGCAGGCAGGCCGGAGGCCTCAATCTTGACCACGGCCACATCACTACGCTTGTCTGCACCAATGATCTTGGCTTTGAACTCGCGCTTGTCTGTAAGCGTGACCAGAACTTCATCAGCACCTTCCACCACATGGGCATTGGTCATGATCATGCCGTCAGCAGTCAGAATGAATCCAGAACCCACACCACGGGGTTGTGCATCCTCCTGTCGCGAACCGTGACCAGGCGGCATCTGATTCTGCCCACCAGGAACATTGGGTATAGGCAAGCCAAACCGCCTGAAAAATTCAAGCATGTTGGGATCCAGCCCGCCTCCTTGAACGGGTGTGTTAACAACCTTTTCAAGCGTACGGATATTCACCACAGAGGGACCAACTTGTTCGACCAAATCAGTGAAATCAGGCAGTGCTCGAACCTGTGCTGCGGCCTCGCGTACAGGCAGCACCATGGTGGATACAGTCGCTAACATCACGCCACTGAGCGCACAAGAACACCAAGTTTTCCAATTTAAAAGCGTCATTTAAGGCCTTTCACAAACTACACACGCACATAGATAGGGACTTACTTTTTTCTCTCAAGACTTTGGGCCAACATTTGCAAAGTGTGCTGCGGTACCTCACCCACAACAGTCAACCACCAATGCCCCAAACGGCGTGATTGCATATGTGTTGCCCCAAAAGCCATCTGATCATGCGATTGTTGGGCATGACGAGCAGCATCATAGGGTTCTATGAACAACGACACCGAGGCCAAACCGTCAGACAGCACCCACTGCAAAGGTGAAGCCTTGATGCCTTTCACATGATCCTGGCGTTTAACACAACTCATGGTTTTGAAACCAGGCACCATCGTCTTGAGTCTCCAGCCTTCTTTGTCCGCAGTTGTGCTGATAAGTTCCGTTTGTTTGACCACAAAACCAGCCGTGTTGCCCATCATGGCATTCAGTTTGCCCCAACTGAGCGGTTGAGCCAATTGCAAATCAGAAAACGCGGCTTGCTCCAGAACCCTCTTCTCAGAATCAAGGGTCTGCAGTTTGAGAACGAGGCCAGAGATCTGCTCGGTCCAAACCCGGTAAGAAAATCGCCAATGATCCCTGGGTAGGAGTTCAACCACATCCGCTCTTAACCCTGCGACAAGCTCCCCTTCGCTTGCTTGCAATTGATAAAACCGGGCAATGGATACGTCAGCTCGGTTGATCAAATTGGTAAAAATTCCGAGAGATGCACGTTTTTCGGCAACCACTACCCGGTCTTCAGGAAAATAAGTCATCACCTGATCGTTGCGGCGAAAAGTTGTTCGTGGGATACCAGACAAGGCATCGACCCGCTCTATTTGTTGCGTCCCTTCACACACATGCCAGATACGGGCTGCTGACTTGGCCTGTCCAGCTGTGACTTCAAATGTGCCAACGTATGACTGCTGTTGACTGGACTGATGCAAACGTAGCAACCACTGTGCGATGTGGGGTTGTGCAACGTGCTGAGTGATGAGGTCAACCGGTATGGAGGGAACCTGTGCATATGACTGTCCAAACAATATTGCCAGCACCCCACAGCAAACCCGCAAAAGCATCAACGCAATCTCTCCGTAAACGCCGCTTGCTGTAAAAATCCAACGGGCATCTGCAGGGTTGTAGTGCCACCAAACTGCCGATGCGCAGCCAATAGAGCATCCAGTTGCGGGTCTCGAATCATCACTTGTGGTTCAGTATTCGGTACCAAAGCAGAGGAACCATCACTGCGAATCAGTACCTGTTCTGGGCGGGATCTCAGCACATTCGCCTGTGCCATTTGTGAAGACACTTGGAGCATTGGCGCGCTTTGCTGCTGGGCAAATTGTGGTGCTGCTGCGGGATCAGCTGAATTGTCCCCATGTAATCCCTGCCAAACCAATACAGCCGCAATGGCTACGGAGGCAACACCCGCAACCCGCCGCCACCGAGGTTCATTGGCAGCCTGAATATTTTGATGTTTTTGAGCTTTAGTGCTTATAGAAGCTACGTCAATAGCTACTATTTCAATAGCATTTTGCGCCATACGATGGCGCAACTTAAGTAAGAAGTCAGGATCGTGTTTTTGCACCGGTGTCTGATTGGAACGCATCACATCACCCACCATGTGGTAGATATCCCAGTCGTCGCGCGCCTGTTCACGGCGCTCCAGATCCGCCAGGACTTGTGCAAATTCCTCGTCCGGCAGTTGCCCATCCATAAGCGCTGAAATTTGTTGCGAGCGTTGTGTAGTTTGATCAAGCATGCGTCACCTTCATTTCAAATCAGGCCTTTTTTTCCACTAACCACATTCCTTATCTGTCCTCTGCACAGCTTCTTCTGTCAACTTACCAGCGTTTGCCGGTTTGCTTCTCCAGCATAGGCTTTACCTGGGCCGACACTGCCTCACGTGCTCTGAAAATCCGCGACCGCACCGTCCCCAGAGGGCAAGCCATCAACTCGGCAATTTCTTCGTAACTCATACCGTCTATTTCCCGCAATGTCAGCGCCTGCTTCAAATCAGCTGGTAAAGATTCCAGTGCTGCATTCACCACCAGCGCAATCTCTTTGGCTGCCAACACCGATTCAGGCGTTTCACTGGTGGTTGGTTCGTATTTGGTGTGAAAAGTTTCATCCTCGTCATCACTTGACTGCATGGCAGCTTGTGAAATGGTCGGATCCCGTTTGAGTTCGAGCAAAAACTTCTTCGCCGTATTGACCGCGATGCGGTAAAGCCAAGTGTAAAACTGGGAGTCCCCTCTAAACTGATGTAACGCACGGTAAGCACGAATGAAGGTTTCTTGGGCAATGTCATCGACCAAATCCACATCACGTACCATGCGACCAATCAAACGCTCCACACGCCGCTGGTACTTGATCACCAGCAACTCAAATGCAGCCTGATCACCAGCCACTGTGCGCGCCACCAGCAACGCATCAGGGTTGTCCGGTGCCAGAGGCAGTACGCCTGGCGGCTCAACAGGGTTCAGGGGACTCACTTGGAAATGCGCTCAGGTGAAGTGATCAGACTTGACTGAGCGGTATTGTGGTGATTGCGCTGATCGTGAATGGCACGTCGCAAGGCCATCCATCGGCTAGGGCTGAATGAACGGTCAAGCCAGACCCAGTTTGCGGAGGTGGTTTCTGTGCTATTCAAATACAACAACATGGACCTTTGCAAATCAATGACCGGCACCGGCTGCACTCTCCAGGAGGAATCCGTGAATGACACATGCCAAACTGCTCCGTCCCATGTCAGATGACCCGCTGGCGTATGCCACCATGACCAAACTGCCCAGATACCCGTGACACAGATCCCAACCAAAGCGACCACTTGTGGCCACCCAAATAATAAATCAGCAGCCAGACTCCATGCCACCAAGGTCAGCACCTCGCACCCGAGCAACACGCCCAGTAATCCCCCTTGAAAAGCAGAACGCCCCGTCGGAAAGGCAACCGCTGGGGCGTTATGCATAGCGAATCAAGGTGACAAAGCCTTCGGACTGCACCGAATGGCAGTCAAGGTGCGCGTTTAAACACCAGTGAACCGTTGGTGCCACCAAAGCCAAAATTGTTTTTCACAGCGACTTCAATTTTCATGTCCCGAGCAGTATTGGCACAGTAATCCAAATCACATACGGGATCTTGATTAACGATGTTGATAGTCGGCGGACTCTTTTGATGGTGCAGCGCCAACACCGTGACCACAGATTCCAACCCACCAGCACCACCCAACAGATGACCGGTCATGGACTTGGTGGAGTTCACCACCACACTTTTGGCTTGCTCGCCCAACGCTGCCTTAATGGCATTGGATTCATTGGTATCCCCCAAGGGAGTCGAAGTACCGTGAGCATTAACGTAATCGACTTGGTCAGCGTTGATACCCGCGTTGTTCAAGGCACTCACCATGGCACGACGTGGGCCGTCCATGTTAGGAGCCGTCATGTGACCGGCATCTGCACTCATGCCAAAACCAGCCAACTCGGCATAAATTTTGGCACCACGGGCTTTGGCATGTTCATACTCTTCAAGCACCATGACACCAGCACCCTCGCCAAGCACAAAACCGTCCCGATCTTTGTCCCATGGACGCGAGGCCGTTGTGGGATCATCGTTACGCGTACTCAAGGCACGCATGGCTGCAAATCCACCCACACCCAGAGGCGACACGGCAGCCTCTGAACCACCCGCAATGACCACATCCGCATCACCGTATTCGATCATTCGACCAGCTTGACCAATGCAGTGCAGCCCTGTCGTACAGGCCGTCACAATTGCCAGATTAGGTCCTTTGAACCCAAACCGGATGGACACGTGACCCGCAATCATGTTGATGATGGTTGAGGGCACAAAAAATGGCGAGATTCGACGTGCACCACGCTGAACATATTCAGCATGCACATTTTCAATCATGGGCAAGCCGCCAATACCAGAACCAATCACACATGCAATACGGGTTGCGAGCTCGTCACTCAAGGCATCTCCCGTGGGCAAGCCTGAGTCTGCTACAGCTTGTGCTGCAGCAGCCACTCCATAGTGAATGAAGGTGTCCATGGTGCGCGCCTCTTTGGCACTCATATAGGACTCAATATCAAACCCCTTGACTTCACCTGCAATTTTGCAGTTGAAAGTAGAGGCATCAAATTTGGTGATCAAGCCTACGCCCGACTGACCAGCCAGCAAACTAGCCCAAGTAGTGTCAACCGTGTTTCCAACGGGACTGACACAACCCAAACCGGTGACAACAACACGACGACGGGACATAGGGATCAACAGTCAGTGGTTTGTGTGAAATAAGCCAGCCCTAGACAAATGGCTGGCTGAGAATGGGGTTGCGTCAGTGAAGGCTATAGGGACACGTCACCTAAGCTCCACTGACTGTTGCGGCAACCTCAAGGGCAACCGCATAACAAGGCCTTAAGCCTTTTTGTGGGTATTGGCGTAATCGATAGCGTTTTGCACTGTAGTGATCTTTTCAGCATCTTCATCAGGGATTTCGATACCAAACTCATCTTCAAGTGCCATCACCAGTTCAACGGTGTCCAAAGAGTCTGCACCCAGATCAGCCACAAAGGCTTTTTCGTTGGTGACTTGGGATTCTTCAACACCGAGTTGTTCGGCAATGATTTTTTTAACGCGTGCTTCAATATCGCTCATGGATTCCCTCTGAGGGTTGTAAAAAGATTAATGATTTTAGCCGGGCTTGAAAATGACTTTTCAGGCTAGCTATCAACTCTAAAAAATACAGCTGTTTATAAACGATCTCGCTTACATGTACATGCCGCCATTCACATGCAATTCTTGACCAGTGACATAGGCTGCCTGGGGCGAGGCCAAATAAGCCACCGCATGTGCAACGTCAGCCGGTTTACCCAAATGCCCAAGGGGTATTTGGGTTAGCAACGTTTTTTGCTGCTCATCGGCTAACTGTGCCGTCATGTCGGTTTCAATGAAACCTGGTGCCACACAATTCACCGTGATGTTGCGTGAACCCAGTTCACGTGCCAATGCGCGGGTCATACCCGCTACGCCCGCTTTAGCCGCTGCGTAGTTGGCCTGACCCGGGTTGCCTGATGCACCGACCACCGAAGTGATGCTGATGATGCGGCCATAACGCTGCTTCATCATGGTACGCATCACCGCTCGACTCATACGGAATACGGCTTTAAGGTTGGTATCCAATACCGCATCCCATTCGTCGTCCTTCATTCTCATGGTCAGGTTGTCACGAGTGATACCAGCGTTATTAACCAAAATCTGCAATCCACCGTGCTCTTTCACCACATTGTCAATCAGTGCATCAACACCCGCTGCATCATTGACATTGAGCATTCTTCCGTTGCAACCAGGATAAGCTGCCAAGGTTTGCGATAGTTTGACCGCCCCCTCCTCGGTGGTGGCCGTACCAATAACCGTCAAACCACGTTTTGCCAGTTCAAGGGCAATGGCAGCACCAATACCGCGCGAGGCCCCGGTCACCAAAGCCACTTGACCTTCAAATTTGATCTCACTCATATGTTTATGCTTCTAATACAAAAGTTTTCGCTTCAGTCAGGCTAGCCATGTCCAGCAAAGGCATGCCTTGCAATTCGGAATTGATACGCTTGGTCATACCCGCCAGCACCTTGCCGGGACCACACTCCACCAAGGTGGGCAAACCGCGAGCGGCAATGGCTTGAACACACTCCACCCAGCGCACCGGGCCGAAGGCTTGACGGTACAAGGCATCCCGAATTTTGGCCACATCCTGCTCAACAGCCACATCGATGTTGTTGACGAGGTCTATTTGGGGGGGAAGGAAAGAGGTTTCCTCCAGTTTAGCTTTCAGCTTCAGGGCGGCCGGCTTCATCAAACTGGAGTGGAATGGTGCCGACACCGGCAAGGGTAAGGCACGTTTGGCCCCCATGGTCTTAAGCAGCACACAAGCCTGCTCAACGGCCACCTTGGAGCCTGCAATCACCGTTTGCCCAGGGTCATTGAAGTTCACGGCCTCTACAACCTCTGCAGAATGCTCACCCAATGTACGTGTCACCTCTGCGCAGCCTGCAACAACTTTGGCGGCCTCCAGCCCCAAAATAGCCGCCATGGCCCCTTGCCCAACCGGCACCGCCTCCTGCATAGCCTGAGCTCTGAAACGCACCAAGGGTGCGGCCTGTGTCAAGGTTAACGCGCCAGCGGCCACCAGGGCCGAATACTCACCCAAAGAGTGGCCCGCAACCGCTTGCGGTGGTATTCCTACTTCAGCCATCCAGACCCGAAAAGCTGCCACACCAGCAACCAACATGACGGGTTGCGTGTTGGTGGTGAGTGCCAGGATTTCCTTGGGGCCCTCTTTGATCAAACGACCAATGTCTTCGCCCAAAGCATCTGAGGCCTCCTTCAATGCATCGCGTACCTGGATGTGATCCATCCAACCGTCAAGCATGCCAACTGATTGCGAGCCTTGGCCCGGAAATACAAAAGCAAATGATTTCATGTTATTTCAAAATTCATAAGAAAATGACCTCTAGTGCTTATATTTATTGCGTAAATAGCTACAATTTAAGTAGCACAGCACCCCAGGTAAACCCCCCACCCACAGCTTCCATCAATAAGGTTTGCCCAGGTTTCACTTGGCCTGCGCGCACAGCCGTATCCAGAGCCAGAGGAATCGATGCAGCAGAAGTGTTGCCATGTTGATCCACCGTCACCACCACCTTGTCCATCGGTAATTTCAGCTTGCGCGCCGTGCTTTGCATGATGCGGATATTCGCCTGGTGTGGAATCAACCAATCTACATCCGCAGCCACCTTACCCGCTTTGGCCAATACCGCACGAGCTGCCTCATCCAGCACACCAACCGCCAATTTGAAGACAGCTTGGCCATCCATACGAAGCAAAGGCTCACCCATCACCTGACCGCCACTCACATTCCCGGGCACACACAAAATATTGGTGTACTGGCCATCGGCATGGATATCCGTCGCCAAAATACCCGGCTCAGAGGAAGCCTCCAGCACTACCGCTCCAGCACCATCACCGAACAAAACACAGGTTGTGCGGTCTTTGAAATCGAGCAATCGCGAAAAAATTTCAGCACCAACCACCAAAGCTTTTTTGGCCGTCCCGGTTCGAATCAGGGAATCTGCCAAAGTTAATGCATAGATGAAACCACCACACACCGCCTGAACATCAAATGCTGGCCCACCTTGATTGCCAAGCTTGCCCTGCAAAATACAAGCCGTAGAGGGAAAGACCATGTCTGGCGTGGACGTTGCCACGATGATCAAATCAATGTCTTTGGCTTCCACGCCAGCAGCTTGTAATGCCTGACGCGAGGCGTTCAGCGCCAAATCACTGCTGTAAACACCAGCATCCACAAAATGCCGGGCACGAATACCAGTTCGTTCGACAATCCACTCGTCGCTCGATTCCAGACCTTGCGCGGCCAGATCTGCCACCAGATCGGCATTGGTCAGACGGCGCGGGGGCAAATAGCTGCCGGTTCCCGTGATTTTTGAATAAATTTTCATAACTCAGCCCGTAACGACCAGTTCAGCCTGAGGCGACACCGCAGAATCACTCAAAAGAGGTGCTGCATGTGCAATCCTGACGCGAACTTGATCCAACAAATTATTTCGGGCCGCATCATACGCCCGCCCCAAAGCGAACCCAAACGCCACTTCATCGGCTGACCCATGGCTTTTGAAAACCAGCCCACGCAAGCCCAACAAGGCTCCGCCGTTGTATCGACGGTGATCCATGCGTTTTTTAAGCGCTGATATGACCGGATAAGCAGTTATGGCTGCAAATTTTGTGAAAATATTGTGAGAAAACTCCTTTTTCAAGAAGTCAACAATCATTTTGGCCAAACCTTCGCTGGCTTTGAGTGCCACATTACCTACAAAACCATCACAAACCACAATGTCTGCCGTGCCCTTGAAAATATCGTTGCCCTCGACATTGCCATAAAAATTCAAATCCCCCGATTTGGCAGCAGATCGCAACAACTCTCCGGCCTTTTTAATCACTTCATTGCCCTTGATGGCCTCTTCTCCGATATTGAGCAAACCCACGGAAGGATTTTCTTCGCCGCTCAAAACCGATACCAATGCAGAACCCATTACTGCGAACTGCAGCAAGTGAGCCGCAGAACAATCCACATTGGCCCCCATGTCGAGCACCGTGGTGGCGGCTCCTTTGGCATTAGGAATTTGTCCAGCAATGGCTGGGCGATCAATACCATCAAGCGTTTTTAAAAGATAGCGTGAAATCGCCATCAAAGCCCCAGTGTTACCAGCAGATACGACCGCCTGAGCAGCACCATCTTTCACCTGAGTGATCGCCACGCGCATGGACGAATCTTTTTTCCTGCGCAGGGCCACTTCAAGCGGGTCGTCCATAGTGACCACTTCACTGGCCAGAACCACTTTCGCCCTCACATGCGCAAAACCCGCCATACTCTCCGGCAAACCCACCAAAATCAACTGAACATCTGGATGCAGGTTCAGAAAATGCATGCAGGCAGGCAAGGTGACACGGGGGCCGTGGTCACCGCCCATACAGTCAACAGCAATAGTGATCATGAATTACAAGTCGCCCAACAAACAACAATAACAAGCCCAACGTGTGTCAGACTAAAAAAGGGAAACCACAAATACAAAGGCCCGGGGCTACACGATTGGTAGCCCCGGGCCTTGGGTGTTTAATTGCAATTAAGCTTCAGACTTGGTCTTGAGAACCTTGCGACCACGGTAAAAACCGGTCGGACTGATGTGATGACGCAAATGCGTTTCACCCGTGGTTGCTTCCACGGCAATACCGGGAACGACCAGAGCATTGTGAGAGCGGTGCATACCGCGCTTGGAAGGGGACTTTTTGTTTTGTTGGACGGCCATGTTCCGCTCCTTAAGGCTGTGAGCTGCCCGAATAGCAGCAACTGGGGTTGGTTAAAAAGCGCACATCAACCATGCGCAAAGACCATAGAGTATAACCCATGACAGATCTTTTTGCAGTCATCATTGCTTAGACGAATTTTTCAAACTAGCCAACGCTGCAAACGGATGAGGTTTTTCTTGTTGCTGTTCAAAATCAGCATCTGCCACAGCAAGTTTGACATCCACTGGGCACACATCATGCCGTGGCACCGATGGCAAATCCAGCAAAATTTCATCTTCAATCAAACCTGCCAGATCGAAATCTTGACTCGCCACCAGCACGTCCTCAAGTGACTCATCATCTTCAATTTCGGCCTGCACCTCAGTTTCCACAAATCGGAAGTCCCGTTCTATCTGAATCCGTTCATCTACAGGCCCCAAACACCGTTGACACGTCAAAGGCAAGCTCACATCTACTGTTAAGTGAATCCAAACTTGAGGGAGCCCAAGCTGGTCGGTCTTGAGTTCCGAACGCACAGACCAAAATAGAGCATTTTCAGCTCCTTTTCCTTTGGTTTCAAGCATCAATCGCTCGTAATTTAATAGCAAATCTTGACCTGCAAGTTGCAACGCAGTCAAACCGGCCTGTTTGACATCCAGTTTTGGAGGGGATACATATTGACTCATGCTTGCAGTGTAAGAGAATCAGACCATGACTGAACACACCTCGCCCCCATTGATTCTGGCTTCAACCTCACCCTATCGCCGCCAACTACTGGAACGACTTCGTGTCCCCTTTACCGTCATCCCATCCGATGTAGATGAATCCGCTTGGCCAACCGAAACGCCTGCACAGCTTGCCTGCAGGCTGGCATTGACCAAGGCACAAGCCGTTGCCAAGCTACATCCAGACAGCATAGTTATTGGTTCAGACCAAGTGGCCGATCTTCATGGTGATGCTTTGGGTAAACCACACACCCATGCACGAGCCGTGGCCCAATTACAACGCATGCGAGGTCAAACCGTCATCTTCCAAACCGCAGTGGCAGTGGTTTGCCAAGCACGACGCTTTGCACAAACCGAATTGGCTCAGGTCAAGGTTCAATTCAACCAACTTACTGATAAAGAAATTGAAGCCTATCTGCTTGCTGAGCAACCTTATGACTGCGCAGGTAGCGCCAAAAGTGAAGGGTTGGGCATTGCACTACTGGCACGTATCGACAACGATGACCCAACGGCTCTTGTTGGCTTGCCGCTGATTCGCACCTGTCAACTGCTGCGTGCTGCGGGATTCGAAGTCTTATGAATCTGCCACACACGACACCGCCCTCTGTAGTCAAAGGCAAACTCTATTTGGTACCAGCACCGTTGGATTTTGGCTGTTCACAAATTACCGACTTGCAAGCCTCCATGCCTTTGGGAACCCTCTACCAGGCAGCAAACTTGGCGCATTGGGTGTGTGAAAACGCGAAATCCACCCGAGCCTACCTCAAACGCATCCACGACATCACTCCACTTTGCAAACCCATTCAAAGCATGTCATTGGTGGAATTGCCCAGGGAGGTTCACAAAAAAGGCGATCATCAAGGCAACTTTGATGCACGCGGCCTACTACAAGCAGCCTTGCAAGGCAATGACATTGGCCTCATCAGTGAAGCGGGCATGCCCGCCGTAGCTGATCCTGGCTCTTCAGTGGTTCGAGCTGCACATGACTTGGGTGTGGAGGTGATACCGCTGGTCGGTCCGGTATCTTTATTGCTGGCACTGGCAGCCAGCGGGCTCAACGGACAAAATTTTGCTTTTGTCGGGTATTTGCCGCAAGACGCACAAGAGCGAATAACACGTATCCGCGAGCTTGAAGCCCTGTCTCTGAAAACTGGCCAAACTCAGCTATTTATAGAGACACCTTACCGTAATGCAGTCATGCTGGCAGCACTCAAACAAAGTCTGCAACCCAATACCCGTCTGGCAATCAGCAGCGGACTCACGCTAGCCAGCGCTCACATCGTCAGCCAATCGATCAAACAATGGAAACATGCCTCTACAACACTGGATAACGCAACCCCTGTTGTCTTTGCTATTGGACGTTGACCAAGGCACACCCTTTTTTACGAACATCCAAGCCAACTACCCTCAGTGTATGGAGGGAATGGATTTCAAAGCTTGAACCGCACCAGCACCCATTGCAGCACCAAAACGCTTAACTAACCGTTCAGCCACATTGTCTCGGCGGGTATAGTCAATGATGTCTTCGGCTTTTACCACCTCACGCGCAACAAAGTCCAAGCTGCCTAATTGGTCTGCCAAACCCAGCTCAATCGCCTGCTGGCCATTCCAAAACAAGCCGCTGAAGGTTTCAGGAGTCTCCTTCAAACGCTCACCGCGCCCTTCTTTCACCACGGCAATGAACTGTTGGTGAATCTGATTCAGCATGGCTTGTGCAAAGACCCGCTGAGTTTCCGTTTGCGGACTGTACGGATCCAGAAAACCTTTGTTTTCCCCTGCTGTCATCAAGCGGCGCTCAACCCCCAGCTTATCCATCAGCCCAGTAAAACCAAAACCATCCATCAGTACGCCAATGCTGCCTACGATACTGGCCTTATCAACAAAAATTTTGTCAGCCGATACCGCAATGTAATAGGCCGCCGATGCAGCGGATTCTTCTACCACGGCGTACACCGGTTTTTTGTGAAGCGCTTTAAGCCGTTTGATTTCGTCGTTGATGATGCCTGCCTGCACCGGGCTTCCTCCAGGAGAATTGATCAATAACACGACGGCCTGCGCACCAGAATCTTCAAACGCAGCACGTAAAGAAGACACCAGCAATTCCGCACTGGCTTCCGCCCCAGAGGCAATTTCACCCTTGATCTCAATCACCGCCGTATGCGGAGTGGAAACATCTTGCCCACCGCCATTACGGCTTACACCAAGCCAGACAAGCACAACGAACACCCCCAACCATGCAAAACGAAAGAATAGCCGCCAGCGACGAGTCGCACGTTGTTCTTGCAGGGTGGCAAAAGCTAATCTCTCCAGCGTCGACCGCTCCCAGCCATGGGGCTCAGGGTATCCTCCGGTATCTACATTTTTAGTAGCATTCACCTCTTTATTGTCAATCTTTTCAGACATTTTTTGGTCAGATTCAAGCGCTGGTTTTAGAGGCTCGTTGTCGGGAGTAACAGGGTCATTCATGAAGAGTTGCCAATTGAAATTTCTCTGAAGTATGCCAGTGCACCATACCATCAGACTCTGACACCTCAATTTTCACCAGCCCCCCCCTGCAAGGCCCCATGCGACAGTGCCCCGTCTGAGGGGCATACATGGCACCGTGTGTGGCACACATCAACCAGTGACCAGTGGTATCAAAAAATTCATTGGGCTGATAGTCCATTTCCATAGGCACATGGCTACAACGGTTCAAATAGGCAAAGACTTTCCCTTGATAACGCACCGCAAAGGCCGCTTCGCTCCGGCCAAAGTACAGCACTTCAAATGGCACAGCATGTTGACTGTTGACCAAATCAGCAGAATGACACAAAAAAACAGCTTGGTGGGGCATACCGCCAATCCCTCAAACGTTCAACCGCAGCCAGTTGTGCAACTGCGCGACATCATGCGCAACATACTGGGGCGACAAGGCTGCAAATGCGTCAGACTCATGCGCACCATAGCTCACACCCACACTGGCACAACCAGCGTTAAGTGCCATTTGCAAATCATGCGTAGTGTCACCAATCATCAGGGTACGCTCTGCAGGTACATCAAACTCAGCCATCAATTCGCGCAACATCAGCGGATCTGGTTTGCCCGCAGTTTGGTCTGCCGTGCGCGAAGCATCAAAAATACCAACAAGTGTCGAGGTATCCAACGCCTCGTCCAAGCCCCGACGACTTTTGCCAGTGGCAACTGTCAGAATCAGACCACGTGTCTTCAAGTCTGCCAGCATTGGCAACACGCCGTCAAACAGACTGATTTCATGCTGAATGGCGAAATAATGGTGTCGGTAACGATCACCAAGCATGGGATAGAGTTCTTTCGGCACGTCTGGTGCGGCATGAGCCAAAGCCTGCATCAAACCCATACCAATCACGTAAGACGCTGCTTCATATGTAGGCTCCTTGCCCCCTACATCACGCACCGCTGCCTGGATGCAACGCGCGATGATGGCAGTAGAGTCGAACAGGGTGCCATCCCAGTCAAAAGCGATCAAATCAAAACGTCTTTGGGTCATAAAGTTGAGCGCTCAGGCGCGTTGGATAAAGAAAATTGCGCCAGCTCAGGAGGCAAATCGGCCAACAACTCCTGCCGCTCACCTGTAGCGGGGTGGTTAAATTGCAAGCGCCATGCGTGCAAAAACATACGCTTAAGTCCTGGTGATGCATTGGCGCGTGCCAAAGCTTTATTGATCTCAAAGTCGCCATACTTGTCGTCCCCCAAAATCGGAAAACCTTCACTGGCCAAATGAACCCTGATTTGATGTGTGCGCCCGGTCTTGATGGTTACCTCCAGCAATGAGCCCTGCTGCAAATGTTCGCGCACCCGTACCAAAGTCACGGATGGCATGCCATTCGGATCATCACGCGACACCACTTTAACGCGACGCTCACCTGCCTGAGCGTCTTTACCATCCAACTCGTATTTGTACAAAGGCTTGTCGAGCACCTTCAGCTTTGCGGGCCATTGCCCCCGCACCATGGCCAAATAAGTTTTGCCGGTTTGACGCTCGCGAAACTGATCTTGCAGATTTTTAAGTGCACTACGCTTCTTGGCGATCAGCAAAATACCACTGGTTTCACGATCCAGACGATGCACCAATTCAAGAAACTTGGCCTGCGGACGTGCCATGCGGAGTTGCTCAATCACACCAAAACTCACACCAGAGCCACCATGCACGGCCACACCTGCAGGCTTGTTGACGACCAGCATGTGCTCATCTTCAAACAACACCACAAAGTCACGTGCTGGCACTGATCCCGAAGCCCCGCTGGCCATGGCGTTAGCTTTTTCAGCCACCCGTTCAGAGATACGAACAGGAGGTAAACGCACCACATCTCCCTCTCTCAAGCGCGTATCCGCCGCCACACGCCCTTTGTTAACACGTACCTCACCGCTGCGAATCATGCGATAAATGTGGGTTTTGGGAACCCCCTTGAAATGGCGAATCAGAAAATTGTCAACACGTTGATCCACACTGTTTTCATCAATGCAAACGGTCTTAACCTCTGGGACGGGGGCTGAGGGTTTCACCCCTATAATCTGTTTCACTCGCGGCGTGCTCGGTAATAAGTAGTTGATTTAATTGATACTTAAATCGTTAAGTCGGTGAAGTTTAGTTCACTCACCCGATCCCCCGCCAGTAAAGTCGATACCGCCTGTCGCACCCGCTGCAAATGCACAACCAATCGTTGCGCATGGTAGTCAGAATGACAGGTTAAAACGGCATCTTGAAACCCAGAATCGGAATACCCAAAATTCACAGCTCATGGCTGTGAATGGAATGAAGCGAAATGTTTGCACTGATGACCCTGATGACCCAATGCCTGCAGCGCGAAAACGTGCTGTTTTTTGGCATTCATCAACCATCTGTGCCCGTCAAACGGGCACAACACGCTATTAAATCAATAGCTAATTCCCTCCCAAACCCCATCGCTCCCCTCCACGCGCCAATACCCAGACTCATTGTTTGAGTTTGGGTTCTCCGGCTTTTCCTCCTTGTTTCAAGGTGTCAGTTTGTGTATCAATACAGCCCAATAGGGCTTTTGATTGATATTTGAATTGAAGGAACGCTACCCATGAAACGGATGCTCATCAACGCGACGCAGGCTGAAGAACGCCGCCTCGCCATCGTCGACGGCCAAAAACTGCTCGACTACGAAATCGAGATCGAAGGGCGCGAACAGCGCAAAGGCAATATTTACAAAGCAGTTGTGACACGCGTCGAGCCCTCTTTGGAGGCTTGCTTTGTAGACTACGGTGAAGAGCGCCATGGCTTCTTGCCTTTCAAGGAAATTTCCCGCCAATACTTCCAACCAGGTGTTCCTGTCAGTCAGGCCCGCATTCAGGATGCCATCAAGGAAGGCCAGGAACTGCTGGTTCAGGTTGAAAAGGAAGAGCGTGGCAACAAAGGTGCAGCTCTCACCACGTTTGTCTCATTGGCTGGCCGTTATGTGGTCTTGATGCCCAACAACCCACGCGGCGGCGGTGTGTCTCGCCGCATTGAAGGTGAAGATCGGGCCGAGTTGAAAGAAGCCCTCGACCAGCTCGAATACCCCAATGGCATGAGCATCATTGCCCGCACTGCTGGCATCGGTCGCTCTGCACCAGAGCTGCAATGGGATTTGAATTACCTGCTGAAACTATGGTCCGCCATTGATGGCGCAGCCAAAGGTGGCAAAGGTGCCTTCCTGATTTACCAGGAATCCTCACTGGTGATCCGTGCCATTCGCGATTACTTCAACCATGACATTGGTGACATCCTGATCGACACCGACGATGTCTATGAGCAAGCCCAGCAATTCATGGCCCACGTGATGCCGGAACACGCAGCCCGTGTCAAACGCTACCGCGACGATGCGCCACTGTTCTCCCGCTTCCAGATCGAGCATCAGATCGAATCTGCCTATGCCCGCACGGTGCAATTGCCCAGCGGCGGCGCGATTGTGATCGACCACACCGAAGCCTTGGTGAGTGTCGACGTGAACTCGGCCCGCGCCATCAAAGGGGGTGACATCGAAGAAACCGCCACCCGTACCAATCTGGAAGCAGCTGATGAAGTGGCCCGCCAGGCTCGCCTGCGCGATTTGGGCGGCCTGATCGTCATTGACTTCATTGACATGGAAGAAAGCCGCAACCGGCGCGACGTGGAAAACCGCTTGCGCGAAGCCTTGCGCCAGGATCGTGCCCGCGTCCAGTTTGGCACCATCAGCAAGTTTGGCTTGATGGAAATGAGCCGCCAGCGCCTGCGTCCGGCGCTCAGCGAGGGAGCATCGATCCCCTGCCCACGCTGCGGCGGCTCTGGCCACATTCGTGACACGGAATCCAGCGCACTGCAAATTTTGCGCATCATCCAGGAAGAATCCCTGAAAGACAGTACCGCCTCGGTGTTGTGCCAGGTGCCGGTTGAAGTGGCCTCGTTCCTGCTGAACGAAAAACGCACCGAAATCGCCAAGATTGAGCTCAAGCAGCGCATCAATGTGATCATGGTGCCCAACAAGTCGCTGGAAACGCCCAACTACCGTCTGGAACGCCTGAAACACGACGACCCACGCCTGGACAACATCGAAGCCAGCTACAAAATGGCCGATGAGGCCGAAGAAGCCACTGCCGTCACCCGCCGGTCACAAGAGCCGACCAACCGCCAAACTCCGGTGATCAAAGGGGTGCTGCCCGATGCGCCAGCGCCTGTGGTCGCGCCCAAGGCTGAAAGTGTGCCGGTCGCTCAAACGGTGGTTGCCCCAGTTCAACCGGTCAGCACGCCTGCCGTGGCTGGAAAGGGCTTTTTTGGTTGGCTTAAGAACCTATTTGCACCCGTATCAGAAGCACCCGTAGCAGCTCCTGCTGCAATAGTGACACAGGAACCATCCAAAGAAGAAAAACGCAACGGCCGCGATGGTCGACCAAATCGCGATAGCGCACGTCGTGGTGAGCCACGTGGTGAAGGCCGCACTGACCGCGGTCCTCGCCCCGAAGGTCGACCACCACGCAGTGAAGGCCGGGCTGATGGCCGCACGGACTCTCGTGGAGGACGCAACCGCAGCGAACGTACCGAACGTCCAAATAGCCCACGTGAACGTCTGGATACGCAAAGTGGCAGCGCTGTTGCAGAAATCAACACCAGTATCACTCAGGAAACACAAACTCCTAATACAGCCGAGAACGGTCGCGCTGAACAACGACCTGAACGCTCTGGTCGCAACGCTGAAAGAGGTGAGCGTAGCAACCGCCCTGAACGTGGTGAGCGTCGCCCTCGCAATACGCGCCCTGAGGATGAAACTACGGTTACCACAGACCCGGTCAACCTAGCTGCAACCAGCGATGCGGCAACATCAGTCGCCCCTGATGGCGCTGAAGCCCCGACGGTGCCAAGCTCCACCACAGCACCCCGAGAAAAACGTTCACGTGATCGCTATGGCCGTGAACGCAAGCCTCGTGGTGAACGGTCTGAACGCCCTGAAATCAGCAACACGTCATCCAACCTGACACTTGATGAATCCGCTCAGACTGAAGAAGCACCGAAAAAATCGTACTTCACTCCAACCAGTTCGGTAACTGGGTCTTCATCTGTTTCGCCTGCTCAGGATCCACAAAACCCGGTAGAGGCTAGTGCCAATCCATCCTCACAGGTGACAGAAGCAACAACGCCGACTGTCACATCCACAGAGACAGAGGCCAAAGGAACTGACTCACCTGCATCCAATACGAGCAGCCATGACACTGAAGTAGTGACACCAGTGGCCACAGATGTACCTCAAACGACATCCCAACCAGTGAATGCCCCGTCTGCCGTGCAAGCCGAGCCAGCAGTTGGCATGCCCAAAGTACAAGCTTACACACTCCCACTGGATGAGTTGGCGGAAATTGCCAAATCCTCAGGTCTGAACTGGGTGAACTCGGATTCAGAAAAAGTTGCGGCTGTACAAGCAGCCATTGCAGCCGAAGTGAAACCTGTACGTATCCCACGCGAACGGCATCCTGCTGTCAAAATCGATGATCGTCCATTGGTGCTGGTTGAAACCAAGCGAGACCTACGCAACATAACTTTGCCGTTTGAAGAAACTGCCCAAAGCTAAGGAATTTGGTCACGACCAAAACCAGAGGCACTTGTGCAACAGGACAGGTCTAAAACAGGCCTGCCCTGTGTGTGCGTAAATACGGTCAGAGGGTCACGCTCGCGTGGTGTCGAGGTTGTCAAAACCTTGAATCACGAGATACGTGCAGGAAGAGACTGAATACTGCGACACGAGGGTGTTGCCAAACAGGTCCAAAAATCCAGATGTAATTTGGGTGCCTGCTTCCGTTGATAACAGCTACACTTCAAAAAGGGCGCGGTTCCGGCTCTGGCCGGGCGTGATGGAAATGCATCCACACCGGATGCTCAACAAGGCTGTCTATCATGAACTTCGTAATCATCGGTGCCGGATCCGCTGGTATGCGGGCCGCAGAAACACTTCGCGACAACGATCCTCAAGCCAGTATCACACTGGTCAGCGGCGAGCCTGGGGAGCCTTATGCGCGAATGGCCATCCCCTACATTTTGAACGGAGCCATCGATGAAGATGGTGCCCGCCAGCGGCGCTCACACCACCATCTGGAGGGGCTGGGCATTCGTTATCTCAATTGCAAAGCGCTGAAGGTACATGCAGGACCTGATGGCGGACAGGTTGATCTTGCAGACGGATCGAAACTTCCCTATGACAAATTATTGGTAGCCACGGGTTCGTCGCCCTCACTACCGCCCATACCTGGCACCGATGTGCCGGGTGCAGTGACCTGCTGGACGCTGGAAGATGCCCGCCAGATTGCAACCAAACTCGTGCCGGGTGCACGTGTGGTCATGCTAGGGGCTGGATTTGTGGCTGGTGTATGTATGAAATCACTGGTGAACAGCGGTGCCAAGTTATCCGTGGTAGCGGGACGCTCAGGGCAAATCCTGCGCTCAATGATGACCCCCGTCGGCAGCCGCATGTTGCAGCGCTGGCTGGAGGGGCGCGGCGTAGAAGTCATCACCACCGGACGCACCCTGGGTATTGAGCCGGGCCCACGTCTAATCATGGACACCCGCACCATTGATGCGGATCTGATCATCCTGGCAACCGGCGTACATTCCAACGTATCATTCCTTGAAGGCACAGGAGCCGAAATCCGCAATGGTGTTGTGATCGACGAGCACATGCGCACCACTGTGCCGCATATTTATGCCGCTGGTGATGTGGCGCAGGGACGTGATTTTTCCACAGGCGAATGGGTGGTGCATGCCTTGCAACCCACCGCCACTGAACATGGTCGTATTGCCGCCCTGAATATGCTTGGCAAAGAAGTGGCCTACCGTGGCAGTCTTAGCATGAATGTGCTGGACACGGTGGGCCTGATTTCCCATACTTTCGGTTTGTGGGAGGGCATCCCAGGTGGCACCCACACTGAAGTTATTGACGAAGCCAACTTTATCTATACCCGACTGTGTTTTGCTGACGACCAGCTGATTGGGGCCATCACCATCGGCCATCCGCACCATGTGGGTGCGATTCGTGGCCTGATCCAGTCGCGCCGCCATTTGGGTGTCTGGAAAGAGCGCCTGATGAACAACCCGCAGTTGGTAATGGATGCTTTTGTTGATCTGAACCAAGGCTGACCGGGTGATGCCATAAATTCAACCGTAGATCCTGCGGAAATGACAGTTCACAGGAATGCACCTCCAATATGTACCCTCACCATTTTGGTGCCATTCATCACACCACCTGATCGGAAGCCGTGCATGACGATGCACCTTCAGGCGCGGCGCACTCAAACCTGCACTACCGATGCCGATTTCAAGTTGGCACTTAATTTGCTTTAATGTTTCCAAGAGAGGGCGTAGCGCACAGCGCATCGCTTGACTTGTCAGACCGCTAGGGTTCCGGGCATCACTTCGGTGGTGTCGTCTGGTCCGAGAGCTGTCGGCCGCAGATCGTTGCGGCTCCACGGAGGGATAAAAGCCCGGGAGAAGATGGTGTGTTGCACCGTCCTCTCTTGCTGTGATCCCTCAACCTCTGGAGCCCGCATGTCAGACACCCCCCAAGCTTCGACCCGCCCCGGCATCTGGCGCATCGCCGGCCAACTGTCGCGCACGCAATACTGGCTGTTCGCCCTTCTGGGCCTGTTCATTCCCTTCGCGCTGTGGACGCTGTACGCCGCCTCCGGCTGGGTCGATGCGGTGTTCATGCCCAGCCCGTGGAGTGTGGCCACGCGCATCATCACCTGGCTGGTGGAAGATGATTTGACCGCCGACACCCTGATCAGTGTCTACCGCGTGTCGGCAGGCTTTGCCCTGTCTGCCGTGCTGGCCTTGCCGCTGGGTTTGCTGATTGGCGCGTTTCGCCCGGTCGAGGCCTTGCTGGAGCCGCTGACCGATTTCATTCGCTACATGCCCGCCGTGGCCTTTATTCCGCTGGTGATGTTGTGGCTGGGCATTGGCGAGAGCGCCAAGATTTCCATCATCTTCATCGGCACGTTTTTCCAGATGGTGCTGATGGTGGCCGAGAACGTGCGACTGGTGCCCATGGCGCAGATTGAAGCGGCCCTCACCATGGGTGCCACCCGCTACGAGATGATCCGCCTGGTGCTGGCGCAGTCGGCGCGGCCCGCCATTCTGGACACACTGCGCATCACCATGGGCTGGGCCTGGACTTACCTGGTGGTGGCCGAGCTGGTGGCAGCCAACTCGGGCCTGGGCTACGCCATTTTGAAAGCCCAGCGCTACCTGAAAACCGACACGATTTTTGCCGGGATCATCTTGATTGGCCTGATCGGCCTGGTCATGGATCAGGGCTTTCGCTGGCTACATCGGCGTCTGTACCCCTGGGCACAGGTAAGGGGTTAATAACATGTCCAAAGTCATCATTCAAAACGTTGGCAAGGTCTTTGAGCGTGCCGCCAGCCCAACGCCTGCGCTGGAAAACGTCAACCTCAGCATTGAAGACAACGAGTTCATCACCCTGGTCGGGGCCTCCGGCTGCGGCAAGTCCACGCTGCTGCGCATTCTGGCCGGGCTGGAGTACCGCACCAGTGGCGAGGTGGTTTGCGACGGTCGCAACATTGCCACGCCGGGGGCCGACCGCGCCATGGTGTTCCAGCACTACAGCCTGTACCCCTGGCTGAGCGTGATCGACAACATCAAGTTCAGCCGCCAGCTCAAGGTCAACCGCGAGAACTTGTCGTCATCCGATGTCGAGTCGGCCTCCGGGCGGGCCGAGGCACTGCTCAACCTGATTGGCCTGAGCAAGGTGCGCGATGCCTACCCGAATCAGCTCTCCGGCGGCATGCAGCAGCGCGTGGCGATTGCCCGTGCACTGATGGGGCGGCCCAGCATCCTGCTGATGGACGAGCCGTTTGGTGCACTGGATTCGCAAACCCGCGAGGTGATGCACGACCTGATCCTGCACATTCACCGCATTGAAAAAACCACCATTGTGTTTGTGACGCATGACGTGGAAGAAGCGGTGTACCTGGGCCAGCGCGTGGTGCTGATGCAGCCGCGCCCGGGGCGCATTCACAGCATTTTCCCCGTGCCGCTGCCTGCCCTTCGCACGCAAGACATGAAGCACAGCGAAGCTTTTCGCGCCCTGCGTAGCGAGATTCTGGCGCGCATCCGCGAGAGCACTGGCATCACCACCGACCTGGACATGCTGGAGCAGCTCAATCTGCAAAACAGCGAAGCCTGAACACCCACCCCATTGCCGTCCAACCGAACTGAAAGCCAACCCACCATGCCCATCACTTTTGACGATCTACCCGCCCTGGCCCGCACGGCAGTGCCAGCGACCTCCACCGCTTTTTCGCCCGAACTGGTGCTGTGGCACGAGCTGTTGCCCGGCGGCTGCCACTGGTCTGGCCTGCTGCGCCGTGGCAATACCTTGCGTCTGACGGACCTGAGTGGCACGGCCAACGTGTCGGCGCTGTTCTTCAACCAGGAAGAAAAAACCGAGCGCTACAACGTGCCCGACACGCTCAAGGCCCAGCACACCGCCTACCTCACGCAAGGGCATGTGTGTTACTCAGACATGGGGCGGGTGCTGTGCTCGATTCCCACCGATACCTGCGGCTGGCATGACACGGTGTGTGGCGTGCTGGACACTGCCGCACTGGAAAAGAAGTACGGCCAGGCCAGCTACCAGACGCACCGCAACAGCATGTACCGCAGCGGCCAGGAGGGCTTGCTGGTGGAACTCAACAAGTGGGGCTTGGGCCGACGCGACATGAATGGCAACGCCAATTTCTTCAGCAAGGTCACCGCCAATGCCGCCGGTCAGCTTCAGTTCGACCGGGCGCACCGCGCACCGGGCCAGGTTGTGGATCTGCGCTTTGAGATGAATGTGCTGGTGTTGCTGTCTGCTGCGCCCCACCCGCTGGACGATGCCCCCAGCTATGCCCCGGGTGATGTGCAGCTGACCGCCTGGCGCTCTGGCACCGCCGGAGTCAACGACCCCTGCCGCCTGTCCTGCCCGGAAAACGGCCGCGGCTTTATCAACACCGAACGCTGGTTTTTGTAATTCATAAGGAAACTCATCATGTCTTTGACTCTCAAAACCAGCACACTCGACCCGGCGCACGCCGTGGTGGATGCCATCGTTCCCGCGGGTGAACCGTGGATGCACAAGCTCACCCAAGGCCAGGTATTTCGCATCCTGGACCTCGAAGGCAATCAGGCGGTAGACACCCTGTTCTTCAGCGCCAACGACCCAGAAGAGCACTACAGCATGACGCACACCATCCAGGCCCAGAGTGCGCTCTACCTCACCACCGGCAGCGTGCTGATGTCGAGCGAAGGCCGGCCCATGCTGAGCATCGTGGCCGACACCTGTGGCCGCCACGACACGCTGGGCGGCGCCTGCTCGTGTGAGAGCAACACGGTGCGCTATGCCCTGGAAAAACGCCCGATGCACGCCTGCCGCGACAGCTTCATGGCTGCACTGGCGCACAACCCCTACGGCCTGCACAAGCGCGACATTGCCTCCAACATCAACTTCTTCATGAACGTACCGGTCACCCCCGAGGGCGGCCTGACGTTTGAGGACGGTGTGTCGGCCCCCGGCAAATATGTGGAAATGCGCGCCGAGATGGACGTGATCGTGCTGATCTCCAACTGCCCGCAGCTCAACAACCCGTGCAACGCCTACAACCCCACGCCGGTGCGCTGCCTGGTATGGGATGCGGTTTAACCAGTTCGCCCCCGGACGACCGGATGGGTGCCAATGAACGGCCGGACGACCTGCCTGAAAGATTGAGCTGACCATGTTCAAAAAAGTTCTTGTGGCTAATCGCGGGGCCATTGCTTGCCGCATTATTCGCACGCTACGCCTTATGCATGTAGCGTCAGTAGCTATTTATTCTGAAGCAGATGCCGACTCTGCCCACGTCGCCATGGCCGATGAAGCAGTGTGTGTGGGGCCTGCAACGGTCACCAGCAGCTACCTGGCCATGCAACGCATCATTGAGGCCGCGCTGACCACCGGCGCACAAGCCATCCACCCCGGCTATGGCTTCTTGTCTGAAAACGCCCAGTTTGTCGAAGCCTGCGAGGCCGCAGGCCTGGTCTTCATCGGTCCCACGCCTGCGCAAATGCGCCTGTTTGGCCTGAAACACACGGCCCGCGCCTTGGCGCTGGAGGCCGGTGTGCCGCTGCTGCCCGGCACCGGCCTGCTGGCCAATCTGGACACCGCGCTGGCGCAAGCCGCCGTGATTGGTTACCCCGTCATGCTCAAAAGCAGCGCCGGCGGTGGTGGTATTGGCATGCAGATGTGCCCGGATGCACAGGCGTTGAGCGCCGCCTTTGAGTCGGTCAAGCGCCTGGCGCAGGCCAATTTTTCGGATGCCGGGGTGTTTCTGGAGCGCTACATTGCCGATGCCCGTCACATCGAGGTGCAGATTTTTGGCGACGGTGCGGGTGGCGTGCTGGCCCTGGGCGAGCGCGATTGCTCATTACAACGGCGCAACCAGAAAGTGGTCGAAGAAACCCCCGCCCCGAACCTGCGCGACGAGGTGCGCCAGGCGCTGTTGGCCACAGCACGCCAACTCGCCGCCAAGGCCCACTACCGCTCCGCAGGCACGGTGGAGTTTGTGGTGGATGCTGCCACGCAAGAGTTTTTCTTTCTGGAGGTGAACGCCCGCCTGCAAGTCGAGCACGGTGTCACCGAGGCGGTCACCGGGGTGGACTTGGTGGAGTGGATGATTCGGCTTGCAGCGCACGATATGCCTGCGCTGGCAACTATCAATGTTATAGCAAATGGCCATGCCATCCAGGCCCGTCTGTACGCCGAAGACCCAGCCAAAAACTTTCAACCCTCCAGCGGCCTGCTGACCGAGGTGCACTTTCCCAAAAACCTGCGGGTGGACACCTGGATCGAGCGCGGCACCGAGGTCAGCGCCCACTACGACCCGATGCTGGCCAAGCTGATCGCCCATGGCAGCGACCGCACGCAGGCCCTGGCCAAGCTGACGCACGCGCTGAACGACACGCGCATCGCCGGTTTCGAGTCCAACCTGGACTACCTGCGTGCCGTGATGGACTTTGCGCCCTTTGTGCAAGGCCAGCACACCACCCGCAGCTTGGGTGCATTGGTTGCGCCCAGCCGCGCCATCGACGTGCACAGCCCCGGCGTACAAACCTCGGTGCAAGACTGGCCGGGCCGTATTGGCTACTGGGCCGTGGGTGTGCCGCCGTCCGGCCCGATGGACGGCCTGGCGCTGCGCCTGGCCAACCGCCTGGTGGGCAACCGCGAAGGCGCTGCCGCGCTAGAAATCACCGTGACCGGACCAACCCTGAGCTTTCGCAGCACGCAGCAACTGGCACTCACCGGCGCACCCATGGAAGCCACGCTGGATGGCGCACCGCTGGCCATGGGCCAGGCCTTCACGGTGACGGCCGGGCAAAGCCTGCGCCTGGGCAAGGTCAAAGATGCCGGTTGCCGCGCCTACCTGGCCGTGGCCGGTGGGCTGGACGTGCCGGACTATTTGGGCAGCCAATCGACCTTTACCCTGGGCCAGTTTGGCGGCCACGGCGGGCGCGTGTTGCGCTCCGGTGATGTGCTGCATGTGGGCACAGAAGCCCTGCTATCCGCCATGAGTGCCGAGACTGCCCACGCCTTGCTGCCCGACTACACCCACCACTGGGACATCGGCGTGCTGGTGGGCCCACACGCCGCGCCAGACTTCTTCACGCCCGAAGACATGGCCATGTTCTTTGCCACCGACTGGCAAGTGCACTACAACTCCAGCCGCACCGGCGTGCGGCTGATCGGCCCCAAACCGACCTGGGCGCGGCGCGACGGTGGCGAGGCCGGGTTGCACCCGTCCAACATCCACGACAACGCCTACGCCATTGGCGCGATTGACTTCACCGGCGACATGCCCGTCATCCTCGGGCCAGACGGCCCAAGTCTGGGCGGCTTTGTCTGCCCAGCCACGGTGGTGCAGGCCGAGCTGTGGAAGCTGGGCCAACTCGCCCCCGGCAACACGGTGCGCTTTGTGCCCATGACGCATGCCCAGGCCATTGCCCAACTGCGGGCACAACAGCAGGCGCTGAGCCTGGCTTTGCCCCCTCTCCCAAGGGGAGAGGGAATAAATTCACCGCGCCCGGCGGATGCCCGCGAAGAGACCCCACCAGACGCTACATGTTCAATAGCTGATTGCGCAGTATTGATGAGCACTACAGGCCAAAATGGCACGGAAGAAGTGGTCTACCGCCGGGCGGGTGATGCCTATGTGCTGATTGAGTTTGGTGAACTCAAGCTTGACCTGACCCTGCGCTTTTTGGTTCACGCCCTGATGACCCGGCTGCAGGCCCAGCGGGATGCCGGTGCGCTGCCCGGCATCATCGACCTGACACCCGGCATTCGCTCGCTGCAAGTGCATTACGACCCGCTGCAACTCCCGCTGGCGCAGTTGATGGCGCACCTGCTGCAAGCACAAGAGGGCCTGAGTAGCAGCACGGACATCGAGGTGCCCAGTCGCACCGTCTGGCTGCCGCTGTCGTGGGACGACCCTGCAACCCAGTTGGCGATTGACAAGTACATGCAATCCGTCAACCCGAGCGCCCCCTGGTGCCCGAGCAACATCGAGTTCATCCGCCGCATCAACGGCCTGCCCGATAGTCAAGCGGTGTTCGACATCGTGTTTCAGGCCAGCTACATGGTGCTGGGTTTGGGCGATGTCTACCTGGGCGCCCCGGTGGCGACACCGCTGGACCCGCGGCACCGGCTGGTCACCACCAAGTACAACCCGGCGCGCACCTGGACCCCGGAAAACGCCGTCGGCATTGGTGGCGCTTACCTGTGCGTCTACGGCATGGAAGGCCCCGGCGGCTACCAGTTTGTGGGCCGCACGGTGCAGATGTGGAACCGCTGGCGCGAGACCCGTGAATTTGCCCAAGGCAAACCGTGGCTGCTGCAGTTTTTTGACCAGATCCGCTTCTACCCCATGGGGGCGCAAGAGCTGCTGGACTACCGCAAAGACTTCATCGCGGGCAGAGTCGGGCTGCGCATCGAAGAGGGCACGTTTCGCCTGTCGGACTACCAGCGTTACCTGGCCGACAACGCCGACAGCATCGCCCAGTTCAAACAGGGTCAGCAAGCCGCGTTTGAGGCCGAGCGCGAGCGCTGGCGCGAAGCCGGAGTGTCTGAAGCGCCCGATGGTGGCGTGGACGAGCGCGGTGCTGCGGGTGAAGCTGCCGCCCTGGCGTTTGACGGCGAGGTGGTGGCCTCCCAAGTGTCGGGCGGAGTCTGGTCGGTGCAGACCAGCGTGGGCGCACAGGTCAAGGCCGGGCAGACCCTGCTGGTGATCGAGTCCATGAAGATGGAAATTGCCGTGCTCGCCCCCTGCGACGGCTGTATTGAACAACTGCTGTGCACCGAAGGCCAGGCGGTCACCGCCGGGCAAGCGCTGGTGCTGATGAGCTAACCACAATTTGAATCTGGAGAACCCCCTATGCGACTCGACCTTTCCATCCCCGCCCTGCGTGCCCGTTACCTGGACGGCAGCCTGACACCTCGCCAATTGGTGGCCCAACTGCATGCGCAGATGCTGGCTGAAGATGCCGCGCTGGAGCGCCACATCTGGATTCGCCGCCTGACGCTCGAAGAGATGCAAGCCTATGCAAGCGCGCTGGACGGGCGTGACCCGGCAACGCTGCCCTTGTACGGCATTCCCTTTGCCATCAAGGACAACATCGACCTGGGCGGCATCCCCACCACCGCTGCCTGCCCGGACTACGCCTATACCCCTGAGGTCAGTGCTACGGTGGTGCAGCGCCTGATTGCCGCTGGGGCGATTCCGGTGGGTAAGACCAATCTAGACCAATTTGCCACCGGCCTGGTGGGTGTGCGCTCGCCGTATGGCGCATGCAAAAACAGCCTGCACCCAGACTACATCTCGGGTGGCTCTTCGGCGGGCTCGGCGGTGTCGGTGGCACTGGGGCTGGCGAGTTTTTCGCTGGGCACCGACACCGCAGGCTCGGGGCGCGTGCCTGCCATGCTCAACAACCTGGTGGGCCTCAAGCCCAGCGTAGGGCGTATTCCTGCTACCGGCGTGGTACCAGCCTGCCGCACGCTCGATGTGGTGTCGGTATTTGCGCTGACCGCTGGCGATGCCGCTACCGTGCTGGCCGCCGCCCAGGGGCAAGACCCACTGGATGTGTATTCGCGCAACTTGCCGCCGCATGGTCACAACTTTGGCGCGGCCAGCAGCTTTCGTTTTGGTGTGCCGCGCGAGGCCGACCTGGAGTTTCACGGCAACCCAGAAGGCCCGGCGCAGTTTGCCCAGGCTGTGGCGCACCTGGTGGCGCTCGGTGGCACGCCGGTGGAGGTGGACTTGCGGCCTTTCCGCGCTGTGGCCACCCTGCTGTACGAAGGCCCGTGGGTGGCAGAGCGCTACCAGGCCATTCGTGCCTTCATCGAAGCCACACCCGAAGCCTTGCACCCGGTGACACGCGCCATCACTGAAAAAGGCATCCAGATCAGCGCTCCCGACACCTTTGCAGCCCTGTACAAGCTGAAAGAGCTGCAGCAGCAAACGCTGCCGGTGTGGAACGACATCGACTGCCTGGTGACCCCCACCGCCAGCACCGCCTACACCATCGCGGCGGTGCAGGCCGACCCGATCCGCCTGAATTCCAACCTGGGCCATTACACCAACTTTGTGAATTTGCTCGACCTGGCCGCCGTGGCCGTGCCCACCGGTTTCATGACTGAGGCGATGAACCACATGCCGTGGGGCGTGACACTGGTCGCCCCGGCCGGGCAAGACTTGCCGCTGCTGTCGCTGGCCGCCCGCTTACATACCCGCACCGTGCCCACCGTGGGGGCGACCTCCCATGCACCGCATCTGCAGCCCGCTGCAGCGCCGGATACCGCGGCCTTCCCCTCGGGCCTGGTGCGCGTGGCGGTGTGTGGTGCACATTTGAGCGGCTTGCCCTTGAATGGGCAACTGACCCAGCGCAGTGCCCGGCTGCTGCAGACCACCTTCAGCGCGCCTTGCTACAAGCTGGTGGCCTTGCCCGGCGGGCCACCCTACCGGCCCGGCATGGTGCGTGTGGCCAAAGGCGGTGCAGCCATTGAACTGGAGGTGTGGGAGATGCCCGCCACTGCATTCGGCTCCTTTGTGGCAGGTATT
Source organism: Rhodoferax lithotrophicus (assembly GCF_019973615.1). Lineage (GTDB taxonomy): Bacteria > Pseudomonadota > Gammaproteobacteria > Burkholderiales > Burkholderiaceae_C > Rhodoferax > Rhodoferax lithotrophicus. The sequence continues at coordinate 3,778,724 of NZ_AP024238.1, forward strand.
CCGGCCCCATTGGGCATTGGCAGCATTGAACTGGCGGATGCCAGCACGGTGCTGGGTTTTGTGTGCGAAGCGGTGGCTGCCGAGCAGGCACAAGACATCAGCCACTTCGGCGGCTGGCGGGCGTATCTACGCAGCCATGACCATCTTGCCGTATCCGCTTGAAGACTGCATCCTGCACCGTTACCGTTGACCCGTCCTGCCCCTCAGGCAAGGCGATGTGAAAACACATCCAACAACACTCCAAAATGGCTGGGAAGTCATAATTGGACAGTTGTCGCGATTACGTTTCACATCACCAGCCAAGAGGATACCTATGGGAACCAGCATCACTTTTCAACGCCCGGACGGAAAATCCGTTGAAGGATATTTGGCCGAGCCATCACACCCCGCAAACGCCCCGGCCATTGTGGTCATACAGGAGTGGTGGGGTATCAATGATCAGATTCGCGGTGTGGCTGATCGACTGGCCTTGGCTGGTTTTCAGGCACTGGTGCCTGACCTGTACCGGGGCAAGTCAACGTTGGAAGCCGAAGAAGCTCACCACTTGATGACAGGGCTTGATTTTGGCGATGCTGCGTCGCAGGATATCCGCGGTGCCGTGCAGTACCTGAAGCGCCGTGCTGCCAAGGTCGGTGTCACCGGGTTCTGCATGGGCGGTGCGTTGACCATACTGGCACTTACACAATCTCCCGAGATTGATGCAGGCGTTGCATGGTATGGCTGCCCACCCCTTGAATATATCGATGCCAGCAAAATCCAGGTACCCTTGCAAGCCCATTGGGCAACGCAAGATCAATTCTTTGCCATTGAAACCATTGACTTGCTGGAAGAAAAACTTCATGCAGCGGGCACCCCATTTGAGTTTCACCGTTACCTGGCGCAGCATGCGTTTGCCAATCAGACAGCCGTCGGCCCAGGTCGCCTGCCAGCCACTCAATACGATCCCGTGTGGGCGCAACAGGCTTGGGACCGAACCTTGAGGTTTTTCGGGCGTACCCTTGGCTGATCTGGACGGCCAGTGCGCTTCGCCGCTGCGCTGATCACCCCACGCAGCAACCAAGAGCGTGCCTGCAACGGCACCTCTGGCCACCTCAGCTGGCCGCTTTGCGCGTGTGCGAGGCCTGCGTAGCAGGCAAACGCTTAGCCAGCGCCGACCTCAGGGTTTCAAAATTGATCGGTTTGGTCAAAAAATCGTCCATGCCGACCGCCAAGCAGTGCTGACGGTCTTCTTCAAAGGCGTCGGCCGTCAAGGCAATGATGGGCACACGTGGGCATTGGTGTGCCACCTCCCATTGCCTGATTTTTTCGGTAGCGCTGTAGCCATCCATCACCGGCATATGCAAATCCATGAGGATCAAATCAGGTGGTTTGGGTAAGTCATTGTCTGCATCTGAGGCGTTTTGACTAATGGCCTCAAAAGCCTGTTGGCCATCATGGACCAAGGTCACCGTCAACCCGAGTCGAGCCAGCAGCGACTTGATCACCATGCAATTGACCAAATTGTCCTCAGCCACCAACACTTGTCCAGATAACCGGTCAACCGCACCGGGCGCATGCCCCTGGTGAGCGACCGGCTTCACATGGCCGCTGTTGAGCGCATCTGCTACGCGTGCGACCCGAACCTTGAACCAGAACCTGGATCCCTGTCCTGGCTCACTGCTCACACCCACCTCACCCCCCATGGCCTTGGCCAGGTGACTCACAATGGACAAGCCTAGCCCCGACCCACCAAACTCACGCGTCGTCGAGCCGTCTGTTTGCGAGAACGGTTTAAAGAGCAAGTGAAGCTTGTCGGCGCAAATACCAATACCGGTGTCTCTCACGGAAAATTCGAGCATGCTCGATGAAGGTGTTGATTCAACCTCTTGGGCTTCGATCAAAATTTGACCTTCGCTGGTGAACTTAATGGCATTCCCAACAAGGTTGGAGAGCATTTGACGCAAACGGTGTGCATCAGCCAAATAGACCTGCTGAGTCTGCCCGGACCACCGGCCACGCAATTGCAAGCCTTTTGTCTGGGCCGCACATGTAAACAGGTTACAGATTTCATGCAGCAGCACATCCGGGGCAAAAGGGTTGCTCTCAAGTTGAAGCTTACCCGCTTCGATTTTGGACAAATCCAGAATATCGTTGAGCAAACTGAGCAAGGTTTGTCCACTCGTCAGAATGGTATTGACGTACTCTTTACGCGCACTTTCCTGCACATCAGGCATCAGTAAAAGTTGAGCCATCCCCAGAATACCGTTCATCGGGGTTCGGATTTCGTGGCTCATCGTGGCAAGGAAGCGGCTCTTTGCTCTTGAGGCCTCCAACGCCGCATCGGTTGCATTCACCAGCTCCGTGATATCAATTCGGAAACCCACGGTGTAGCCATCGGCCATTTTGCGCTCCATGGCGCGTAATACCCGGCCATCAAACGCGCGTTGAATACGCGTCTGCTGGCCCGAACGGAAAGCTGTCAGACGTTCCTGTACCCACGCTTCCTTGTTGCCAACGGACTCTTGGTAAAAGCCAATTTCTGCACCTGCACGGATGATGTCTTCAAACCGGGAACCAGGCACGATGACGTGCTCCAAATGTGGGTAGAGCTTTCGGTATTTTTCATTGCAAAAAACCAACCGCTCATCGGTATCGTAGATGACAAAAGCTTCATCAATCGCCTCGATCGACCCCAGCAAAAGCTGCATATTACGGTGTGCATCCATCTCACTTTGGCGCTGCTCAGTGATGTTGAGGTGTCTGACGACCGCACCACCATACGCACCTTTCAGCGGTGTCACGTTCATTCTGAACCATCTCTGCTCATTTGAAGAGTGACAGGGATACTCCAATTGAAAGTTGTCGGTTTGCCCATCAAGAACAGCTTGAATACCCGCAAAGGCTTGCGCGGCATCATCCCCCGCCGGGGGGCTCCCGCCGTCACAACGAACACTGCAGACACCCAGATAATTGATCCCGATAGGGGACAAAGCCTCGGGCGGAGCATCATTACGTTGGCCAAATTGACGCCATGCATGATTAACCGCCACAATATTCGCCTCTCTGTCCAAAACGGCAATGTGCTCCGACAAAGAGTCAAACACCGCCATGCTGAACGCCTCTTGCGCGGCCTGCAATTCCTGTGCTTTCTTGCGCTCCGTGATGTCATGAAAATCAACCACCACCCGAGTCAACTGACCTTCTGCATTTTTTTGTGGAAATGCGCTGACCAATAACCAGACCATCGGCGCATCTACGCTGGTGTGTCGGCCCAGCACCATGCCCTTGATGGCATCCCCGCTAGAGATGACTCGATTCACCGGGTAATCAGACACGGGCATCGTGCGACCGGACTCGTCCACAAACCGCCAAGCGGTGTCTTTCGCGGTTTTGCCAAGCATTTGCTGCTCAGACAAACCAAGTAACTCACCTGCGCGGGGATTGCAGAACAACACCTGGGTGTCCGCGCCATGTACCACAATGCCTGTTTGAAGATGGTTTAAAACCTCAAGATACTGGTTATCAATGTCCATGAAAGTCAGGTTTTAATTGGCGCATCCGCTGTAAAGATGCCATCGATCTGTCTATTTCCCGGCGACTCCATCGTCGGAAAAATACAAGGTTGTTGATGTGAACTCGATGATATCCAATCACGTCACAGCGCAGGCACAAATTATCCGTCACACCGGCACCCTCCAACTTGCGCTCTCTGGCCAATATAGCGGCTTGATGGCGTGTGGCTATCCATTTTTGAATTCCTCCAATTTACTATCTATTCAATAGCTACTCACGCTTATTTATCAAGCACAAGAAGCCATTTAACCGTGAATTTTGAGTGGACTACGGAACCGCAACAACCATGCACTGGCCCCAAGTGGCTTTGCGTTCAGCTCAAAGCGAGCATTCCGGCAAGAAATTCATAGTTTTTTAGGCCTCAAGCGCTTATTTAACAAGCGTAAGACGCTATCATTTTTGAATAAATCAAATTCAGCCAGCCCACCGTCACCACGTTCAGGCAAGGTGTACTACCGGGGGTTTCACTTCTTGCCCACCTTTGCCCGCGCTGGCTTTCTGGCTGGGGCTGGCTTGCCTTGGCCACCTTGCTCCAGGCACAACAAGGTGTCCACATAGCTGGTGAACCGGTTCAGGTAATCTGGCGAGATTTCGCGCATCAGTGCCAGTGAGCGCAGCACCAACCGGTGCGAATTCATCGGCCCGGCATTTTGTGGCGCTTGCTCAAGGGCTTGTGTCACCCGCTTGTCGACACTGAGTTTGGACCAGGTGTTTCTGAAATAGCGGGTGGTTTTGAGCTCACCGCGTGAGCCTGCGCCCGGTCCCAAACCAGCCGGCTCTTGTGGCGCGCCATACTGCGTCAGGTAGTTTGAGAGCTCAGCCAGACTTGCCTTGGGTTGACTCTTTTTGAAGGCCGCCAGGTGTTGCCGCACCGCTTGGAAATCACCCGCCTCCAGCAAATGCTGCACATCAGCCACCGATGGCGCAGCGTGTCCCGCGATGTGCTCGTCGATGGCCCGCCGGGCCTCGGATTGGGCTTGCGCAAAGCGTGCCTGGAACACCCCCAGCGCCTGCACCAGCTTGCACTCGAGCAACTGTTTCACCCGGCCTTGCCGGCCATGGGTACGTTGGGCCAAGGTTTCCAGGTAATAAAAACCCACCGGGTCAAACTGCTGTGCACCGCCCTGGCGCAAAGCCGCCATCACCACGCTGGCATCCATGGATGCCAGCGCGGTCACTTCAGGACGGTCGCTGTGTTCAGTGGGCAGCATCGGTCGGTTTTTTTGCCGGGCTGGCTTTGGGCACCGGGGCCATTTCAACCCGCCGATTTTGGGCGCGGGCTTTTTCGTCCACATTCGGGGTCATGGGCTGCTCGGAACCAAAGGCGGCGGCAAACACCAAGGACGACGGCATGCCTTCATCGATCAAAGTCCGTGTGACGGTCAGCGCCCGCTGGGCCGACAGCTCCCAGTTGTCGGCAAACTGGCGGTTGCCATCGCGGATTGAGCGGTCGTCGGTGAAGCCGCTGACCATCAGCATTTCATCCCGCGCGGCCAGGTAGCTGCGCAGTGGGGCCACCAGGCTGTTCAGCAGTTGCCGCCCCTCGGGTTGCAACTGGTCGGAATTCAGCGCAAACAAAACCCGGCCACTGATGCCAATGCGCCCGTTGTTGAGTGTGATGCGGCCACTGGCCAGGGGAATCGCCAGGGCTTGTTCCAGCGAGATGCGCCGCTGCTCTTCCACCTGGCGTTTTTTGACTTCCACCTCCAGATGCGTCGCCAGCTCCAACTGGGCCACCATGACACCGACCAGCAGCAGCACAAAAGCACCGAGCAAGCCCGACATCAGGTCGCCGAATACCGCCCAGACCGGTGCGGTTTGTTCCAGGCCTGAATCGTCCTCGATCATGCTGCGACCTCTTGCGCCTGCACGGCAGATGGGCCGGGGAGTTGGCGCAGTTCTTCGATGATTTCTTTTTGCGACATCAGGCTCAGGTCGATGATTTCACGCGCCTGGGCCACGTAGTAGGCCAGTTGGTCGTCACTGCGGGCCATCGACTTGTCCATGGCGGCTTCCATACGTTGCAGGTTCGCCAGCAGTTTTTCGGTGGTTTCACTGAAAGAGCGCACCGCAAACCCCATGGTTTCGCCCAGGGTGGATACCTCGACCGCGCTGCTGGTGACGCTGGCCGCAATGTCGGACAGTTTGGCGGCTTCTTCGCCCATTTTTTCTGTCAACTGCTGGCCAGCATCCTTGAGTGCCACGGCGGATGAAGCCACCAGCGCGTCAATCACGGCGCGTTGTTCGGCCGAGGCGTGGTGGATGGATTCGAGCAAGCTGTTCAGCGTGGCCATGATGCGGCTGCGTTCCTCCAGCAGTTCGTTGTCTCGCGCCATGCTGTTGGAGACTTCCTGGCGCAGTTTTCCGATGACCTCGGCCGCCGCACGTGGCGCTTCTGAGGCGGTCTGAATCAACTGGGTGATGGGCGCTTCAAGTGCCGTGCCCAGGGTGGATAAATGAGCTGTGAGCGCGGTCTGCAAGTCGGCCAGCCGATCCACCGCCGCCTGGCCGCGCTGGGCCTCTTCTTGCCGCAGCGCACCCAATTCGCTGTGCAACATACTTGAGAGCTGGCTCATGCGTTCGCCATGCTGCTGAGACAGCTCTGCGTCTGCCGTGATGCGGGCCTGGATCAGCGCTTCGGCACCAGTGATCAAACACTGGGTTTCGCCCAGTGTGGCGCTGGCGCTGGTTTGGGCTTGCGCGGTGATGTTTTGCGCGGTTTCGGTCAGCGTGGTGCAAATCTGCTGCTGTTGCGCCAGGGTTTGGCTGCCGGTGAGCTGCCATTCCTGCTGCAGCTTGGCCGCCATGTCGGTCAGGGCTTGTGTCCACGCCTGCAAGCGCTGCTGCTCGTGGGCGGCTTGGTCGGCCAGCCCATGCGCATGGGCCTTTTGCACCGTTTCCAGGTGGGCGTTTGAGCGTTGCTCAAAGGTGTCGTTGAAGCTGTTCAGCGATTGGTTCAAGCCCGTAACCAGGCTGGCATGGGCCTGCTCATGGCTGGCCAGCGCAGCCGTCCAGGACTGCGCCACGGCATCCGCACTTAAACTGAAACGTGCAGACAGGCCATCGAGCTGCGTCTGTGCCACATGAACCATGCGCTCATGCATCACGCTGGCCTCCTGGGCGATACCTTTCATGGCGGCTTCAACCACGGGTTTGAGGCTTTCCCCGGCCGCCTGTGCGCTTTGTGTCAGGCTGCTGCACAGGGACTGATCCACCGAGCGGGCCAATTCGGTGTAGACACTTTTGACTTCCTGGTGAAAACTGTCCTGCTGGGCCAGCAACTGGTGGTTGAGCTGCTGGTTCATCTGCTGCATCTGCGCCATCAGGGTCTGGAGTTGATCCACCACCTGGGGCAGCGCCTGCGACTGCAATTGCAAGGCCTTGAAGGTTTCCTGGCGCTGGTGGCTGAGTGAAAACCCACGCAAATGGGTGGCCATCTGAGAGTCCAGCAATTGCGCCGCCTGCATTCTTTCACGCTTGACCAGCGCCGACATCAAACCCAGCATGGCTGACGAGGCCACCCCGGCCACCGAGGTACCAAACGCCAGCCCCAGGCCTTTCATCGGTGCCGAAAAGGCACTGCGAATCGCCTGCAAGTCGGTCGTGCCCTCCAGCGCAAACACGGCGCCATTGAGGGTGACCACCATACCCAAAAAGGTACCCAGCATGCCCAGCATCACCAGCAAGCCGACCAGGTAAGGGGTGAGGGCCGGCCCCGGCAGGCCGACGCGCTCACCTTCAATGCGCAAGCGCACCGGGTTGCGCAGCGAGGCATCTATGCCAGCCAGCCATGGCCCGAGTGTGGCCGGAGGAGCGACCAGATTTGCGAGTGCGGCGGTCAAAGTGGCCGTGGCCTGCCGAAAGCGATGCAGCTCCAGCGTACCCACACCATAGACGCAGGCGATCACAGCGGTCATCAGCAGCGCCAGCACATTGGAGCCCCAAAATCCGGCCGCAACCCACCCCATGGCCATCACGCCCAGCACAAAGGCGGCGGTAAAAAAATGTCTGTTCATCATCAATGTGTTTTCTCGTGATCGAAATCTGGGATAAGGGCTTCCAGCAGCCCTAGCGTGGGTTGCAGGCGGACATCCAGCTCCGCCAGCAGCACCGTTTGAAGTTCATGGCCAAAACGTGCCAGCCAGGTGCCAGGTTTTAGCCCTAGCTCAGGTTTGTCGGTTTGTCGGACATCCAGCGGGTGTTGTTGATGCAGCTGGTACAGGTGCTTGAAGCGCACTTCCATGAGCGCAGGCAATTTGGCGAGTAATCTGTCTTCGCGGTCAGAAAGCATGGTGGCAAATGCCTCGTCCAGCGCTGCAAGTTGTTGGTGGGCCTGGGATGATCCGGCCAGCACCGCCCTTACCCTGGCTTGTAGCCGGGGAACTTTCAACGCCATGTCGCGCTGGTGGGCGGCATAGTAGCGGCGGTAGGGTTCAAAGTCCGAGGCCACTTCAAGCGGCCCACCTGGTCTTGGTAAATCACTTTTCACGATGGATTGTTCCAACGCAGCCCGCACCCGGTGAAATTCTCCACCAATGGCCGAGGCTGGTGATGGTGCCCGGGCTCCTGCTGCGGGGGGCACACTGACGTTGTGCACCGCCCGCAGGGTGATGGCACTGGCAAGGTCCACCCACTGCCCCAGCTTTTCTGCAAATGCGCCCACCGGTTCAACCACATCAACAACGGCCAGGTCACAGAGAACACGAATGAGACTGGAACGGTGAAAGTGGCTACGCGTCAATGCTCGCGTCATAAAGAAAAGGTTCCAAATTGAAAAACAGGGTTGGGGGGTGGCCGATTCACCCCTTTCATCCACAGGTAGACTCGTTCATGACCGGCTGGAAACCTGCCCAAGATTTTCAGGAGCGGGAGCCAAAGCGGCTTTGATCTGCCAGCCCAAGACTTGCTTGTGATCACGATCAAACGGGTGACGGTTTGGGCGTTGTTAAATCCATCGGAATCAAGCGCCGGATCATGCAAACTCGCACAATGCGCTGGATTTTACCGTTACTGGCCCGGCCCACTTCAGGACAAGCAGCACCCATCATGGGCGTACAGGCACCGACCCCAAGCCACATCCACCACGCAAAGACTTGTGTATGCCTTGAAATGCTTGCGCTATCCATGACTAAACTACTATAGTGTGACAGCACTTCGCTGTTGAATGCAATCGGATGGGATGGGAATGATGCCAATCACCTGCGACACAGAAGCCTTACTTGATCGCCACCAGCGACTGCCACACCGCTTGGTGCAAATCCTGCGGGAGCTGCAAGCGCACCAAGGCTGGCTGTCACGCGAAGACCTGAGCCTGGTGGCCCATGCCTTGCACCTGCCACTGGCCCAGGTGCAAGGGGTGGCCGAGTTTTACCATTTCTTTCACACCCGGCCCGTGGGCCAGTACCGGGTGCTGTTCAGTGACAACATCACCGACCGCCTGCTGGGCAGCGAGGCCTTGTTACACGACCTGTGCCACCGGCTCAAGGTCGAGCCCGGCCAGTTACGCGCCGATGGTCGCGTCAGCGTCACAACCACCTCCTGCACCGGCCTGTGTGACCAAGGCCCGGCGGCGCTGATCAACCACCACCAAATCATCACCAAACTGACCCCTGGGCGCATTGAGCATCTGGCCGCACTGATTGAGCAACAAGTGCCACCAGCCCAATGGCCTACCGAATGGTCACGGGTAGACGACCAGATTCGCCTGGCCGATGTCAAGCTCGGAGCCCAACCCGCACCGGGCAAAGGTATTGCCGCTGCCATTGCCCGCGGACCGCAGGGCATGCTGGACGACATCAAACGCTCCAAATTGCGTGGCCGTGGCGGTGCAGGCTACGCCACCGGCACCAAATGGCAACTCTGCCGCAACGCCCGTGGTGACACCCATTACGTGATTTGTAATGCTGACGAGGGCGAACCGGGCACCTTCAAAGACCGGGTGTTGCTCAGCAGTTATGCCGACACCGTGTTCGAGGGCATGACGATTGCCGCCTGGGTGGTAGGCAGCCGCCAGGGGCTGATGTACCTGCGCGGCGAATACCGCTACCTGCTCGAACCGCTGCAAGCCGTGCTGCAAAGCCGCCGCGAGCAAGGTTTGCTGGGCAAAGCCATCCAGGGCCAGGAAGGCTTTGATTTCGATATTGACATTCACGTCGGGGCCGGGGCCTATGTGTGTGGAGAAGAATCAGCGCTGATCGAGTCGCTGGAAGGTAAACGTGGCACACCGCGCATTCGCCCACCGTTCCCGGTGGAGCAAGGCTACCTGGGCCAGCCCACGGTGGTCAACAACGTGGAGACGTTTTGCGCCGCCACCCACATTGCCGTCAACGGCGGAGCCTGGTGGGTGCGTATTGGCACACCGCAGTCCACTGGTACCAAAATTCACTCGGTCTCGGGCGACTGCGAGCGACCCGGCATTTATGAATACCCGTTTGGCACCCGCATTGGCCGTATTCTGGAGGACTGCGGTGCGCACAACACACAGGCCGTTCAGGTCGGTGGACCATCGGGCGTGTGTTTGTCAGCCTTGGAATTCGGGCGACGCATCGGCTTTGAAGACGTGCCCACCGCCGGGGCCTTCATGGTGTTTAACCGCAGCCGCGACCTGTTTGAGGTGGCACGCAACTTTGCCCAGTTTTTTGCCCATGAAAGCTGCGGGTTTTGCACCCCCTGCCGGGTCGGCACCGAGCTGGTGGTGCGCCGCCTGGACAAACTGAAAAAAGGCTACGGCTCCAGCGAAGATGTGCAAGTGCTGTATGAGCTGGACAAGCTGATGCATGGTGCCACCCACTGCGGTCTGGGCGCGGCGGCCTGCAACCCGTTGCGCGACACCATTGCCAAGTTCCGCCCGGCCTATGAACGCCACCTGACCTCCTTACATTTTGCCCCTGGTTTTGATCTTGATGCCGAGTTGTCACAAGCCCGCCTGGCCACCGGGCGTGATGACACCGGCGCCCACCTGGAGAATATCGCTTGAGCAGCAACCGCATTGATGCCCTGAGTCCGGGCACTTTCACGCTGGACGATGAAGAGGTCGAATTTGGCCCCGGCGACACCATTCTGCAAGCCGCCACCCGCGCCGGGCATTACATCCCACACCTGTGCTGGCACCCCGACTTTCACCCAAACGGCTCGTGCCGCCTGTGCACCGTCAAGGTGAATGGCCGCAGTGGTGCCGCCTGCACCGTACACGCCGCCTCCGGCCAGGAAGTGGAGAGCAACACCGACGAGCTCAACGCCCAGCGTAAAACGCTGCTGCAAATGCTGTTTGTCGAAGGCAACCACTTTTGCCCCTCGTGCGAAAAAAGCGGCAACTGCCTGCTGCAGGCCACCGCTTATGAAATGGGTATGGAAGACCCGCACTTTGAAGAGTTTTACCCCGACCGCCCGCTCGATGCCAGCCACCCCGACCTGCTGTTGGATTTGAACCGCTGCATTTTGTGCGGCCTGTGTGTGCGGGCCAGTGCCGAGGAGGATCACAAAAATGTGTTCGCTATCGGTGGTCATGGTGTGGCGACTCATTTGCTGGTCAACAGCGCCAGCGGACAACTGGCCGACAGTGAGCTCAAACCCCATGACCGTGCGGCCAACATCTGCCCGGTGGGGGCGATTCTGCCCAAGCGGCGCGGCTTTGCCATTCCCATCGGCCAGCGCAAATACGACAACAAGCCGGTGTCACAACAGATTGAGGAAGGCACGCCATGAACATTCTTCCCAATGGTGTGCCACCGCTGCATGCGCCACGCAAACTCAAACTCGCCACCGTCTCGCTGGCGGGTTGTTTTGGCTGCCACATGTCGTTTCTGGACATGGACGAACGCCTGTTGCAGTTGTTGGAATACGTCGAGATTGACCGCTCACCGCTGACCGACATCAAAACCATTGGCCGCTGCGACATCGGCCTGATCGAAGGCGGCCTGTGCAACGCTGAAAACGTGCATGTGCTGCGCGAGTTCCGCTCCCACTGCAAGACGCTGGTGGCCGTAGGGGCCTGCGCCATCAACGGCGGCCTGCCCGCACAGCGTAACCAGCGCGACGTGGGGCAAATGCTGCGTGATGTGTACTGTGGCCAGACTGGCATTGATGCCGGTGGTCAGATCCCCAACGACCCGGAGCTGCCGCTGCCGCTGAACCATGTGCACCCAATCCACGAGGTGGTGCATGTGGACTATTACCTGCCAGGCTGTCCGCCCTCGGCCGATGCGTTCTGGACTTTCCTCAACGATCTGCTGGCCGGGCGCACCCCGCAGCTCGGGCACGGCCTGATTCACTACGACTAAACCCCCCAAGGATTTCCCATGAGTTTTGCACTGGAAACCGCCGCCCACCCGGAGGGCTTACGCCGCGTGGCGATTGACCCGGTATCACGCGTGGAAGGTCACGGCAAGGTCACCCTGCTGCTCGATGAGCACAACCACGTGCAACAGGCACGCCTGCACATTGTGGAGTTTCGCGGCTTCGAGAAGTTCATCGAAGGCCGCCCTTACTGGGAGGTACCGGTGATGGTGCAGCGCCTGTGCGGCATCTGCCCGGTGTCACACCATCTGGCCGCGTCCAAGGCGTTTGACCGGGTGCTGGGGGCCACCCCCATCAGCGCCAGCGCCGAGGCGGTGCGCCGCCTGATGCATTACGGGCAGATGCTGCAATCGCACGCGCTGCACTTTTTTCACCTGTCTTCGCCCGACCTGCTGTTTGGTTTTGACTCCCCGGTGGCTCAGCGCAACATTGTGGGCGTGGCGCAAGCCCACCCGGAGATCGCCAAGAAAGGCATCTTGCTGCGCAAGTTTGGCCAGGAGATCATCCGCATCACGGCGGGTAAGCGGGTGCATGGCACCGGGGCGGTACCGGGCGGGGTCAACAAGCTGGTGAGCGCTGAGGAGCGTGACAGTCTCAAGCGTGAGCTGCCGCAAATGCTGGCCTGGGCACAAGACGCGGTGGACATCGCCAAACAGTTGCACGCGCAAAACCCGGCGCTCTACAACCGTTTTGGCAGCTTCCGCTCGAACCTGCTGTCCATCGTGCGCGCTGACGGGGCCATGGACTTGTACAACGGTGTGCTGCGGGTGCGCGACGAGGCCGGCCACATTCTGGTGGACGGGGTGGACGACCAGAAGTACCTGGATCTGATCGAGGAAGAAGTGCGCCCCTGGAGCTACATGAAGTTTCCGCACCTGCGCAGCCTGGGGCGCGAGCTGGGCTGGTACCGGGTCGGGCCACTGGCGCGGGTACAAAACTGCGATTTCATCCCCAGCGAGCGGGCCGAAATCGAGCGCCAGGCCTTTGTGGATTGGGGCAAAGGTGAACCGGTGCACGCCACGCTGGCCTACCACTGGGCCCGCATGATCGAAATGCTGCACGCGGTGGAGGTGATTGCCGAGCTGTTGGATGACCCGGCCCTGCTCTCGGGCGACCTGCTCACCAGCGGCCAGCGGCAACGCAGCGGTGTTGGCATCATCGAAGCCCCACGCGGCACACTGATCCACGACTATGACGTGGGCGACAACGACCTGGTGACCCGCTGCAACCTGATCGTCTCGACCACCCACAACAACCAGGCCATGAACGAAGCCGTGCGCTCGGTGGCGCGCGACTACCTGGACGGCCACGAGCTGACCGAAGGCCTGCTCAACCACATTGAAGTCGCCATCCGCGCTTATGACCCCTGCCTGTCCTGCGCCACCCACGCGCTGGGCCAGATGCCGCTGGACGTGACGCTGCTGGCGGCTGATGGCACGGTGCTGGATCGGGTGCAAAAGTCAGCGTTGGGCGGGGTGAGCCGCTCGATCAACCATTCCTCAGATGAAATCAGCCTCTAGCGCTTGTAAAATATGCGCAAATAGCTATTATTTATATAGCAAATATCGATGAATTTACCGATGCAGCCAGCACACCAGGCCGCACCGCTGCTGGTGCTGGGCTGGGGCAACCTGAGCCGGGGTGACGATGCACTGGGGCCAGCCTGTGTGGCGGCGCTGCAAGCACGCTTGCCAGCCCACCTGAATGAGCAGGTTGAGTTTCTGGACGACTACCAATTGCAGATTGAGCACGCACTGGACTTGGTTGGCCGCCAGGCGGTGTTGTTCATCGATGCCAGCCTGAGCTGTGCCGCACCGTTTGAGGTGCAAAACCCACAGCCCAGGCGCGACACCAGTTACTCCAGCCACGCCCTGTCGCCCGAGGCACTGTTGCAGGTGTTTTCCGACGTGCAGGGCCAAGACCCGCCACCCGCCACCCTGCTGGCCATTCGCGGTGAGGCCTTTGAACTGGGCCAGCCTATGAGTGCGGCAGCACAGGCCCATCTGGAAGCTGCGCTGGACTGGGCGCTGGCTTGGGTGATGACGACACTGACAAGCAGTCTGACCTGAATCCGGCGCGGGTGATGGTATTCACCATATCAAATTGCAATCTGGCAGACTCATGAAATATGACAAAAGTCCCAACACCAACGGATCGTGGCCTGGTAGTGCTAACGTGAAACCGTTGAGTGCGATCACTGTTGCTGCGATCCGGTGAAGTTATCCGTTTCCGATAACCATCTTTCCTTGCGCAAACACGCAGAGAAGTTCAAACTGTCACAGGACAAGAACAGCCAACTTTTTCATGAGAAAAAGGGCTCAAAATCAAATACAGAGGAAGATAACGTGCAGTACAAAATTCTGATCGTAGATGACCATCCGCTGGTGCGTGATGGCCTGGCGATGTTGGTGTCTGCTTTGCCCGGTGGTGCGGAAATATTCAAGGCGGCCACTGCGGCTCAAGCGCTGGAGCAGGCTGAGTTCCATACACCGCTGGATGTGATATTGCTGGACTGTGGTTTGCCAGACGCAGATGGCGGCGGGTTGATCAAAGCGCTGCAAACTCGTGGCGGTGGTGCGCCGGTGATTGTGGTTTCTGCCAATGAGTTTGATGGCACACCCGAGCGCATGCTCAACTTGGGAGCTTGCGCGTTTGTACCCAAAAGCAAGGCCTCAGCCACCATTCTCAATGCGGTCAAGGACGCTTTGGCACGCGGCAGCGGCCCCCATCAGCCAGCAGCCTCCATGCCGCCTGTTGACCTGTCCGCCGCGCCCCAACTGACCGCTCGTCAGCTTGACATCTTGCTCATGTTTGATCAGGGCATGACCAACAAAGACATTGCCTTGCACTTGGGTTTGTCTGAGAAAACCGTTAAAAACCACATCACAGCACTGTTTCAGGCTCTGGGCGTGGTGAGCCGTCTGCAGGCGGTTCGACAGGCGCGCAATTTCAAATTGCTCACATGAGCAAGTGATGTAACGTCAAGGGTTCAAGTTTTGCGTGAATTGAGGCTTTGATGAAGAGAACAGACGCTGTCCAGTTGGAACAAGCGCGCAACCTGCACGATGGTGCACCTTTGGTTTTATGGGGCAATTTTGGCGGGGCACTGTGCGCCTTTTTGATTGTGTTCTTCGGACTGGGGACTCTGCAGCTTTTCCTGTCAACATGGTTGCTGGTATTTGTCTTGTACATGAGCTGGTTTTTCTGGCTGCGCCGACGCTACCCGTGTGCAGCCTTGGACAATCCTTTGCAGATGCGTCAATGGTTCCAATGGAATGTGCTTGGCAACATCATTTTGGGTCTGATTTGGGGGGTCATGTCAGCGGTGGTGATTTCTGCTGGTGTGCCAGCTTTTCAGTTTGCCATGCTGGCCGGGATGGCTGTACTGACGGTGGGAGGCATGTTCAGTCTGGGAGCGTATTTCCCGTCTTTTCGTGGTTTTTTTCTGGTGCTGATGCTGCTCACCATTGCGGCCTTGATCGGACAGGGAACGATGCTGCACGTCGGTATGGGGGGAACAACCATCCTTTTCCTGCTCTTCATGTTGTGGGCCGGGCAGCGCTTCAACCGCAGCTACATTGACTCCCTGCTGCTGCGATTTGAGAACCTGGAACTGGTGCGGGAGTTGACATTGCAAAAGGAAACGGCAGAAAACGCCAATCTGGCCAAATCGCGTTTTTTGGCGGCGGCAAGCCATGATTTACGCCAGCCTATGCACGCACTTAACCTGTACCACGGTGCCATGGAAAACGTCGAACTCCCATCCGAGGCGCAGTTGCTGCTGTCTTACGCACGACAGTGTGCCGTGGCCATGGATGACATGTTCACTGTCTTGCTGGACATGTCGCGACTGGATGCGGGAGCCGTGACACCAACCTTCAAAACCTTCCCGGTCAAACAATTGTTGGAGCGTATTCGCGTCGAGTTTGAACCACCCGCCAAAGAAAAGGGGTTGGATTTACGTGTTGTGCCATCCAAACTTTTTATCCGAACCGACCCCGCGCTGGCAGAGCGTATTGTGCGCAACCTGGTATCCAACGCGGTTCGATACACCCATCATGGAAAAATCGTTATCGGTTGCCGATACCGGGGCAAGGTGCTGCGATTGGCCGTGTTTGACACGGGTACCGGGATTCCTCAGGACAAACAGCAATCGGTGTTTGAAGAATATTTCCAACTGTCCAACCCCGAGCGGGATCGCACCAAGGGTCTGGGTTTGGGGTTGGCTATTGTCAGCAGGGTGGCCACCTTGCTGAAAGCACCTATTACCTTGCAATCCAAGCTGGGATCTGGCTCCATGTTTGCGGTGGATTTCGAGTGTGACGAGGCGTATGTGCCGGTAGCGGTGGAGGCCGACAAGCCTGAAGTTGGCCGGGAGAGTTTGGTTGGACGATTGATCGTTGTGATTGACGATGAGGCCGCCATTCGCGCTGCCGTGGTTATGTTACTTAAACAATGGGGCTGCGTGGTGGTCGCTGCCGCTACCGGGGACGATGCCGTGGAGCAGTTGGCGGCCTACCCCAGCCTGCCGGATGTCATCATATGTGACTACCGTCTACGCGGCACAGAAAACGGGCTGGATGCTATTGAGAAAGTACGTATGGAGTTTTGTGCAGATGTGCCTGCCTTGCTGGTGACGGGGGACACCGCGCCGGATCGGATTCTTGAAATCCGCGAAGGCGGTTTCCCCGTTTTGCATAAGCCGCTACAACCAGATGAGCTACGAACCGCCATGTTGCAAGCCATTCTGACGCATCAGAGTGATGAGGCACAACAGATTCAGCCGAAGCAGGAACTTGCCCACGAATAACCGAAACGCTGCTGTCAGCCGCGTCAGGTCAACTTGGAACGGGCCCCATCAGGCCATACGCTGACTTTTTTCCAGCAAATTCAAGACCTGTTTGCGCAAGGCATCATTTTCTTTTTCCAACTGGGCAATACGCTGTTTGAGCGCCTTGACCTCATCGGCTGGAGGCGAACATTCTGGAACCTCCAGCCCTTCCTGATCGGCACCCTCTTCGGGCATCACGCGCGGTTTACGCTTGGCTTCCCGCACCCGTTTGGCCGCTTGCTTGAGCTCGTCTTTTCCGGCGACAGCAGCAGCAACCTGTTCTTCAGCGGGCAAACTGGCAACTGCAGCGGCAGCGTTGAGGGAGATATCACCCGACTTCAAAGCGGCAACCACTTCGGGTGCAGCCTGTTTCTGGATTTTTTCAATCATCACCATCTGGTTGCTGCTCAGACGGGCGGCCTTGGCAATATCTTCACGCGTGAGCAGTGGCACTGAATCCATCGCGCTGGCAGGTGCAGAATCCTCCCACGGGGGTACATCAACAGCCACGGAGGCATCCACCCCACCGGGATTCAAACTCTCTGGTACCTGCGTTCGGACACGCCGCGCCGCCATAATTTCCCGTTTTCTCAAGGCAAGCACACCGCGCTGAAAGTCGGACACACTGCGTCGTCCGAGATGCTGTTCAATCATCCACAAATGAACATCTTCCATGGACTTGAACCATGTGTTCTGCACGGTCTGAAACGGTAAACCATGTGCCTGACAGATGGCGTAACGGTTATGCCCATCAATCAGCACATCGCCCCACAGCACCAAGGCATCTCGACATCCTTCGGCCAGAATGCTGCTCTCCAGTGACGCGTATTCGTCAGGAGTCAACGGATCGATATACGCTTTCAATTCTTCATTGACGATGATGTTCATAAATGGGTAGTCAGGACTAGGTTCGTTGATCAATGGGGGGCGCATTGTAGGCACTACTCTGCGGGCGGATAACTTGGCCTTGGCGCAAGGACTGGCTGGTATTTAGACCCGAGCCACCGTAATGATGTCCACCCACCAAATGGTGTCAGCCGGTGTCTGACGTTCCTGGTTTCTGGCCCATGAACCGTCTGTGATTGGTCTACCAAGCGTACAAAGCCTGGGTTTTCTCGAAAAATCTGGACAACACCGGCGATGGCAGCGCTGTGTTATGGATCAAAAATGTCAGGTTGACGCTGTGCTGGCATCCTGATCAGGCTGAGGAACTCCAAAAAAACCACGGCGAGCCAAACCAGGATAACTACACGCCTTGTTTCCTCCACTGCGCCGGGCGAAATCAACCGCTTTGATGGTTTTCTCAATAGCGGTTCCAGGGGAATCATCAGCCAGCACCGTCGTAAAACCACAACTTACCGTCACGCGCCCCACCTTGGTAAAGGTGTATTTTTCAACATTGGCCCGAAAGCGCTCGAAGGCACCCAGTACCAAAGCCTCATCCGGGCAATGCAACAACACACCAAAGTGATCATCACTCAAACGATAAAGGCGGTCATACGTACGAAAAGTGTTGCCAAAAATACGCGCCACACGCGACAAGATTTCGTCAGAAATAGGGCGACCATGGTGCTCGGCAATCAACGCAAAATTATCAATCTTGACCGACCCCAACCAATAATTCGCTGGCACACGGTGTCTGCGCTCCTGGTCTGCCTTTGTCTCATGCGTGCGAGATGCAGGAACCTCATTCATGTCTTCCAGCACCGCACTGTAAAACGCATCGTCCAGAGACTTGTTGTTGAGCAAACCGGTCAGTGGATCACGGTCACTGAATTCCAGCAAGCTGTACATATTGCGGTAAATGCGTCGCATGTGATCGATGATTTGCAGATGCTCATCACTTAACGGTGCCTCTGAATGTAATTCGAGCACGCCCTGATCCTCTTCTCTGAGTTGAGAAAACAAGGGCAACATGGTGATCCGTGGGCCTTCCGGCCCGGCCCAGGCAACTTCAACTCGATCACGTAGCGCCAGACACTTCAGTCGATCTGGTGCCTCTTCAAGTTTGGGCAACGACGAAAAGTCAATGCGCAACGGATCGATCACCCGGCCTCCACCTTTGGCATCAAGCCGGGCAACTTCCAACCAGCGACTCTCAGCGTCTTCACGCATCACCCGTGCAATCACGATGCGACTCACCGGCAGTAAATCAAGTAATGCCTTGGAGAGGGTTAATTCCAGCAAGTCACGATCACGGTGGTCGGTCAACCTGACAATATGTTCGATGAATGTACTCATACACAAATCATAGACTTGAAATGATGGTACGTCACGAAAAAGCTGGCTGACATCCGCTCAATCTGAAAGGCTATGTCACCGCCAGATACGGAGATTTCATCAAGAAACGGTGAATGACCAGAGTGCAGAAGTACCCGGCTGTGGTTATTGGAAAATTTCCTTATTGGATGCCGACATAGTCATCGGGAAAGACCCACCATCACGCAACTACACTTTGCGAACCAGCCTCACCTGTGCTGCGTTGCGCCAAGCTGCGGCAGCCTGTTCGTCTTCACCCTGACGCTGAGCCAAATCAGCCAATATTTGCCAAGCTCTGGTTTCCAGACCTACATCCTGCAATCTGGGCAACGCAAGTGTCAACATTTGATGCGCCTTTCCCCATAACTGCAGATGCAGGCAAGCCACTCCAGCCAAATATTGCAACACTGCATCTCCTGGGTACAGCATCTGTGCCCGCTCAATACGGGACAACCAATTGGAATCAATGGCTTCTTCAGTGGAAGAAAAACCGATTTCCATCACCCGCACCAAGGTGATTTTTTGTTCTTGTGAAAAATCATCGGGCACACTCATCATGCGCTCCCACACGGGCAACAGCCATTCAAAGGCCAGCGGTGCCGTACCACCCAAACGCATGCAGCGCTCGGCTGCCATACATGCTACTTCTGGCAGCGCCCTTTCATGGTGCTCCAGTTGCATCCAGACCCGTTCCAGTTGTTCCAGGTCATAAGTGTTTTGTAACCACTCCTGTGCCAACGAGCGCAACAAACCTTTGGCTGTATCTGGCGAGAAGGCACGATGCTTGGCCAGCAGGCGCGCGGTCTCCAGCGCCAGCGCATTTTTCCCTGCCATACGCGCCACTTTTAAGCGCAATCGCAGTGCCACAGTACGACGTGCAACACCCGATGGCAATTGGTCGAGCCATTGCAGCGCGGCATGCGCATCACGGTCTTGCAACGACCAGCGTACCGCACGCAACAACAACCCCTCTCGAATATCCCCGGCATGACGGGCATCCGCCTGTGTCATGGCTTGCTGAAAATAAAGCTCACGGGCTTGACGATCTTGCAATGACTGTGAACTCTCTGCAGCCAACAGGTTGGCCAATACTCGCAAACGGGCAGCATGTGGCCAATCTTCTCCACTTTGTGCCACCACCGACTCATGTGAAAGCAAGGTTTGTGTCGCCTTTCGGGCGCGTAAAAACCGACCCGCCACAAAATGCGACAGGGCATCCAGCAAAGCGGCATACATCACCCGTTCCTGATGGCGTAACCGCCATGATCGTGCCTGGGCAGGCAATGCAAACAAGGCAGATAAAGCCTTTAGCGCCAAATGCATCAACACAAACAACAGCACCAACAACAGCACCACCATATTGAGCGACAAATCCACCCGGTAAGGTGGCCAAAATACCGTGATGCTGCCCGTGTTGTTACTGGCAAACAGCGCTGCCGCGACTGCGACCCCAAACAAACCCAAGAACCAGAGAGCCACACGCATGATCAGCGTCCTGAAGCGGCTGTGGCCAACATGGCCAGAGTCTCATCAACCCGAGGAATTTGCAAGGTGCGCATTTGCACCTGAACTTGCTGCAGCAACGTAGCGGTTGCTTGGGTTTTACGAGCATTAGCCTGAAAATATTTTTTCAGCATGGCCTCGGCATCGGTCAGGTCAGAGCGTGCGGATTCGATTTGCCGCGCCAGCAGCCCCAAGCGGGCATTGAGCAACTTCAATTTGAAATTTTCCCGCAAGAAGAACGTCTGCTCGGGAGATAACAGCGCGGCCTCCGGGGACTCAATACGGCTCACTCGAACTAAATTTCTGGCTTCCCTCACAACCAGATCAAAGCTCGCTTGCCACCAGCTTAGGGATGCTTTGGGTGGTGGCACCAAATTTTTCCCGCTCTGCGGCACAGATACCACGGCATTGGCGGGTTGTATTTCATCGGCCAAATGCACCAACTCATCAAGCTTGATCAACAAAATCGGGGTATCACTGACCGCCGAAGTCTTGACACGGTCAATATCGCGCGCGATGGCACGCTGCAACAAAGCCAGTCGGGGTTGAGCCGCACGCACAATACGTTGATCTGCACTTTTCAACGCAGCAAGCAAGGGCTCCACGCTGCCCGTCAACTGGGCTTGTTGTTGCGCCAGACGGATGGCAGCTTCAATATCCACCACGAGGTTTTCATCACGCGAACGCGACATGCTCTGCATCAACTCGTCCAATTGGCTGCGCTGCAAAGCCACCTCACTCAAGCGCGCATCAAGCACAGCAACACGCGCGGCGGTTTCTTGTGCCAATAAAACAGCTTGCTTGGCCATCGCACTTGCTTCCAGTGACTGTGTTTGGGCTTGCGCACTCTGCCGGGCCAAAAGTTCCTGCATGCCAGCTACTTTTTGCCACAACATCATCACCGCCACCAGGGCCACACCACCCAGCACACCCAGCAGCAACAACAAACCCTTATGAGAGCTCACATGCGGTTTGACCAAAGCATCCTGCGCAGACGACACAGCAGATGGTGCAGCGAGTGTCTCTACGGGAGCCTGGTTGGCTGGTTCAGGGGAAAGCTCAGGGTTGGAGGGTAAGGACATGATTTCTCAATCATATCCTCCCCTAAGAACCTTAGATGCGAGTTTCCCCGCATACAGACCAAGCACAATCCCTTGCTGGCTGACTTCATCAAGCGGTATACGTTCCATCCGTTTGCCGGATTCAAGTCTCCGTGCTGAGAGCGACTTGCTTACGCACAGAACAAAACAAGGCACCAGGAGCAGTGATACGCCCGAACCGTTATCCCTGGTGACATCGGTCACAAAGACCGGGTGAGAGACAACTTTGGGTCAATCCATGCCAAGGACTGTATCGATGCCAGCACATCCGCCAATACGGGTCGCGCTTGCAGCACCCGCCCAAAACCCAGATCCCGTGCCGCCTGCGCAATCCGCACATGTGTGGCCACCGCACGGGCCTGTGACCAGTCTTGTGCAGGCAAAAGTCCTTTCAGGTGGCCCAACGCTTCAGCACTGCTGAACAACCAGACCGACCCATCCGCCGCCGCGGCATGCGCCATGGCACATTGCTGGGTATTCCAGACGGGGGCACCACGTTGGTAAGCCACCACAAAATCAACCTGTACTCCGGCATCGGTCAAACGCTGCGCCAGCCAGTCACGCCCAACACCAGCATCGTTTTCAGCCCAAGACACCCCATCTTCGGCCAAACTGCGGCCTCGCACAATCAGCACCTTGTCACCAGGTTGCACTTGCGTCTGCACCTGCTGCCAAAGCGCCTCGGAATCAAACTGACCCGACTGTTCAGAAGGTGACACCACATATGGCGCAGGCACGCCGTGCGCCAGCAGTGCGTTCGCCGTACCCGGTCCGGTTGACCATGCTCTTGTTTTTATAGCTTCCTGCACATATAAATCAAGCAATAGAGCCTTATTTTCTTTAAATAAAAAATCAACCGCATGACGACTGACAAACATCACAGCGGCATAACCCGACCAGCGTTGCCCTGCCGTCTGAATGCCAGACACATCCGGCAACCCCCGCACTTCAATCAGTGGCAAAGCCAGCGCATCATGGTTTTGTGCCTGCAGCAACTCCACCCAGGCTTGCGCCTGCGGCTGCACCCGGGTCACCAGAATACGCATGCTCAAACGGTCGGAGTGACCGTCGGGCTCAAATGAGCCAAAGTGCCGCCCTGTGCCAAGACTTGGCGGCGCAGCTCTCGCGCGACTTGCAAACCCAAATCAGTTGCACTCTCAATATCCGACACGATGCCGCTCAAGCGCACACACACCAGCGGCAAACGTCCTTCGGTATCACCCCAGGCGGCATCTATGGTCAAAGTGTCTTGGGCCAGCGTGGCATAAGCGGCCAAAGGCATGGAGCAACTTCCCCCCATGGCACGGCTGACCGCACGCTCTGCGGCCACAGCCAGCCAGGTCTGCTGGTGCACCAAGGTGCTTAATGCGCTGATCACATCGGTGCGATCACTGCGCACCTCAATCCCCAACGCACCCTGACCGGCTGCCGGCAACATCACGGCGGGGTCAAACTCGGTACGAATCCGCGCCGATAAACCCAAACGCTTCAATCCGGCAGCAGCCAACACAATCGCGTCATACAAACCCTCGTCCAGCTTGCGCAAACGGGTGTCCAGATTGCCACGCAAGGGCTCGATCTTCAGGTCAGGCCGCAACGCACGCAGCAGCGCCACCCGGCGCAAACTGGAAGTACCCACCACCGCGCCTTGCGGCAAAGCCGCCAGATCTGCATAGTTGTTCGACACAAAGGCATCACGCGGGTCTTCACGTTCCATCACACACGCCAGACTGAAGCCTGCAGGCAATTCCATCGGCACGTCTTTGAGCGAATGCACCGCCAGATCGGCACGACCTTCTTCCAGCGCCACCTCCAGCTCTTTCACAAACAGACCTTTGCCCCCGACCTGGCTTAAAGCGCGATCCAGAATTTGATCCCCTTGGGTAGTCATTCCCAAAAGTTGGACTGAATGCCCCTGGTCAGTCAGCAGCGACTGAACATGTTCTGCCTGCCACATGGCCAGGCGGCTTTCCCGCGTGGCAATCGTGAATAAAGATGGTGATGAAGTCATGAATGGGAGGGCTTGAAGCCGTAACCTTTTTGTAATCTGTCCGTATTCGAGAATGCTAGCATGGCTTTTGCTTGAGACATTGTCCATCCACACCGAGAACACCCATGACAAAGCGCGCAACCTTGCCAAACCCAAACACTTTGATCAACACCGAGCGCCCTTTGGTGGAGGACATTCGCCTATTGGGGCGTATTCTGGGCGATGTGATACGTGAGCAGGAAGGCGAAGCCGCTTTTGCCCTGATCGAGCAAATCCGCCAGTTGTCGGTCACCTTTCGCCGCCATGCCGACCCGGCGGCAGACCGGGCGCTCAACAAGCTGCTGAAATCCCTCAGCAGCGAACAAACCGTGAGTGTGGTACGTGCCTTCACCTATTTCAGCCATTTGGCCAACCTGGCCGAAGACCGCCACCACATCCGCCGCCGCGACATTCATGAACGCGCTGGCAGCACCCGCCCCGGCAGCATTGCCCTGAGCCTGCAACGCTTACACGCCCAAGGCATCACCCCGCAAGCCATCAGCGACATGCTGGCGCACAGTTTTGTCTCACCGGTGCTCACCGCCCACCCCACCGAGGTGCAACGCAAAAGTATTCTGGATGCCGAACGCGCCATTGCTCAACTGCTGACCGCGCGCGACGACATCCTGGCCCAGGCCAGCGCACAGAAAGTGGCACACGATGCACTGACTCCCCGCGAGCTGGCCAATAACGAGGCCTTGCTGCGCGCCCGGGTCTTGCAGCTCTGGCATACCCGCTTGCTGCGTTTTTCCAAACTCACTGTGGCTGACGAGGTGGAAAACGCGCTGAGTTATTACGAATCAACTTTTTTGCGCGAAATCCCCAAGCTTTACGCCAGCCTGGAACAGGCCCTGGGTGCACTGCCGGTGCACAGCTTCCTGCGTATGGGCCAATGGATCGGCGGTGACCGCGACGGCAACCCCAATGTCAACGCCCAAACACTCACCCACGCCCTGAGCCGCCAGGCCGACACGGCACTGCGCCATTACCTGACCGAAGTGCACTACCTGGGGGGAGAGTTGTCCCTGTCAGCCATGCTGATGGATTTCCCCGCCGAAATGCAGGCTTTGGCCAATCAATCGCCAGACACCAACGAGCACCGCAAAGACGAGCCTTACCGGCGTGCACTGATTGGTGTTTATGCCCGGCTGGCCGCCACCCTGAAGTTGCTCACCGGTGGCGATGCTGCCCGCCATGCGGTACCTCCGCAAAACCCCTACCTCACCCCGGAAGAACTGCTGCGCGACCTGCGTGTGATTGAAGCTTCCTTGCTGACACAACACGCCCAGGCTTTGGTCTCGCAACGCCTGCAACCGCTGATCCGGGCGGTCGAGGTGTTTGGCTTTCACCTGGCCACAGTGGACTTGCGGCAAAGCTCGGACCAGCATGAAACCGTGATTGCAGAACTGCTGGCCACCGCACGTATGGCCCCCGATTACGCCAAACTGGATGAATCGGCCAAGCGTGAGCTGCTGCTGCACCTGCTGTGTGATGCCCGTCCCCTGCGCGTCATCGGCCACGCTTACAGCGCCCACACTGTCAGTGAACTCGGTATTTTTGAAGCCGCCAAAGCCTCACGCAGCCGCTTTGGTACCCAAGCCATTCGCCACTACATCATCAGCCACACAGAAACCGTGAGCGACCTGCTCGAAGTGATGCTGCTGCAAAAAGAAGTTGGCCTGATGCAAGGCCCGCTGGATGAACAGGCCACCTGCGACCTGATTGTGGTGCCCCTGTTTGAGACCATTGAAGACCTGCGCAATGCCAGCCAGATCATGCGCGAGTTTTACGCCCTGCCCGGCATCCTGCCCATGGTGCAACGCGGCGCAGCCGACCAGTATGGCGAACAAGACATCATGCTGGGCTACTCTGACAGCAACAAGGATGGCGGCATCTTCACCAGCAACTGGGAGCTGTACCAAGCCGAAATTGCCCTGGTGGAAGTGTTTGACGGCATCAACCTTGCCAACGATAGCGCTCCCGTTCAGCTGCGTATGTTCCACGGCCGCGGCGGCACGGTAGGCCGCGGCGGCGGCCCTAGCTTTGAGGCCATCCTGGCCCAACCTCCGGGCACCGTGCGCGGGCAGATTCGACTGACCGAGCAGGGCGAGGTGATTGGCTCCAAATACGCCAACCCCGAAATTGGTCGGCGCAATCTGGAAACCCTGGTGGCCGCCACCCTGGAAGCCACCCTGCTGCACCCGACTCTGTCGGCCAAACCCGCTTTTCTGACCTGCGCCGCCGAACTGTCTTTGGCCAGCATGGCGGCTTACCGCAAGCTGGTGTACGAAACCCCTGGTTTCACCGAATACTTTTTTGATGCCACCCCGATCCGGGAAATTGCCGAACTCAACATCGGCTCCCGCCCGGCCTCGCGCAAATCCACTCAGAAAATTGAGGACCTGCGTGCCATTCCCTGGGGCTTCAGCTGGGGCCAATGCCGCCTGACGCTGCCCGGCTGGTTTGGTTTTGGCTCGGCCGTCGAGAGCTTTTTGAACCCACCCGAGGCCTCCGAGAAGCTGAAAAAACAGCGCCTGACCCTGCTGCAACAAATGCAGAAACAATGGCCGTTTTTCAGCTCACTGCTCTCCAACATGGACATGGTGATGGCCAAAAGCGACCTGGCGCTGGCCTCACGCTACGCCGAACTGGTGAACAACAAACGGCTGCGCAAGAAAATCTTCAGCGCCATTGAAGCCGAATGGCATCTCACCGCCGAAGCGCTGGAATTGATCACGGGTGACAAAGAGCGCCTGATGCACAACGCCCCATTACAGCGCTCCATCCGTCACCGCTTCCCCTACATCGATCCACTCCACCACCTGCAAGTGGAGTTGGTGCGCCGTTTTCGCGAAGGGCAGAGTGATGACCGGCTCAAGCGCGGCATTCACATCTCGATCAACGGTATTGCCGCAGGGCTGCGCAATACGGGTTAAAGCCGCGGAAAACCGCCAACCAGTGAGTATTACCTGGCGTAGCGCCACTTGCGCAATGGCAAGCCCAGGTAATACTTGCGAAAGAACTCGAAACGCGCCGCCATCGAGAAGCTGTAGACCGGGCTGGCGGGCACATACCAGCTGTTGAGGCCGGTGCGCAGCAGCAGTTGGTAGCCGTTTTGTGTCATCAACCGGTGTTTTTTGTGATGCGTCACATGATCTTCAATCAACACCAGGCGCGGCTGCCAATAAGCAAAGTCAAAGCCCGACAGCGCCACCAATTCATGGCCCTCAATGTCGATGGACAACAAATCAAACCCGACCGGTGCGTGGTGACTGCGCAAGATGGTGTCCAGGGTTTCACACTGCACCGACACCGTGGCACGCACCACCGCACCAATCGCAATCGGCTGATCTTCCAGCGTGGAATGCGGGCCAGCGCGGTTGAGCTGCAACTGTTTGCCAGCATTTTCCGGGCTGGAGCAGGCCATTTCCACCACTACGCCCTTGCGCGACTGGCGCAGCAGGGCACAGCAATCCGGGTCGGGCTCCACCAGCAAACCCGTCCAGCCCAAGGCCTCCAGATGTTGGGACTGCGAGTCCAGCACCGGGTCATTGGCCCCCACATCCACATAAAACCCGTTGGTCTTCTGAAAAAATGACTGCACCAGCGCTTGCTCAATGGCGGGTTCGTTATTGAACTGGTGGACATGATGGCCGAAAAAATCAGCGCGTTGGGACAAAAGTGACGGCATGGATGAATTGAGAAAATGAAAGTGCGTGGATTATCCAGCGCCAGCCCGGCGCACCAGCCCACGCACGGCGGCCAGCTGACGGCGCGACACCAACAGCACTTCTTCGATGCCTTCAAGCCGCACCGCCCAGCCCTCCCCTTCTTCGGGATCATGGTGCTGTTCCAAAGCACGCACCGCCCGCCGGGCCACCAGAGCATTGCGGTGGATACGCATAAAACGGCTGGCATAGCGGGTTTCCAGTTCACCCAGGGAACCTTCCAGGATGTAGCTGCGCGCAGCGGTTCGCACGGTGATGTATTTCAACTCGGCCTTCAGGTACAGCACCTGCGCCAACGGCACACGCTCGGTGCGGCCACGCTCCTGGATCACCAACACTTCATCAGAAAAATCATGCTCTAGCGCTTTATCTACAAGCGTAAGACGCTCTATTTTTTGTAGCATTGCCTGCAAGCGCTCAAGCCGTACCGGTTTGGTCAGGTAATCCAATGCCTCCAGCTCAAAGGCCTGCACAGCGTGCTCAGCGTAGGCCGTCACAAACACCACGGCCACCGGTTTGGGCAAAGTCTTCAGGGTCTGCGCCAAGGCCAAACCGTCCATGCCGGGCATGTGAATATCCAACAACACGGCATCCACTTCATGATGTTGCAAGAATTCAACTGCCTGCACCGCATTCGTCGCCTCGCCCACCACGGTGGCCGTCGGCTGGCTGCAATCACCCAATAAGACGACCAGACGGGCACGTGCCAGACTTTCATCATCCACCACCAACACCTTGATACTCATCGCTCCCCCTTGCCAATCGTCATGCAGGCAACTCTATGCGCACCTGAAACAGGCCATCCTTCAAACCACTTTGAAATCGGGCTTGAACATCATGCAGCAAACTCAAACGCTCACGCACGTTGTCCAGGGCCAAACCGCTGCCATGTGTCAGCCCCTCACCTGGCGTGGTGTTGGTCACCGTGATCACCACGCGTGAACCCCGGCGCTGGGTACGGACCCGGATGTCGGCCCCACTGGCACTCGGCTCCACGCCATGTTTGACGGCGTTTTCTACCAGGGGCTGCAGCAACAGCGGTGGCAAACGGGCGGTATTGGCCTGCTCATCCAGAACCCATTCGACCCGGATACGCTCACCAAAACGCACCTGCTCAATCGCCAGGTAACGCTTGGCCAGTGCAATTTCATCAGCCAGCGTGGCCGATTCACCCTGCTCCATCAAGGCATGGCGAAACAGGTCACTCAGGTCTTCCAGCAAACTTTCTGCCTGGCGTGGCTCCTGGCGCACCAACGCAATGGCACTGTTGAGCGTATTGAACAAAAAATGGGGCCGTATCCGTGCCTGGAGTTCACCCAAGCGTGCAGCCACTGCGGCCGGGGCACGGCCTTTGGCGCGCAACGTCAAGGCCGCCACCAAGACCGCGGAGAACATGGCCCCTGCACAGGCACTGGCCAGCCACGGTGCAGGCTCAAACAGCCCCACCATCACCAGCAAACCACAACCATACAACCCGGCCAAAGCCCCCAAAACCACACCAGCGGCTTGTTGCCACGAAGGGTTCAAGCGCGCAAGCCCTTTTTTCAGACTACATGCCACCAACAACCACAACAAAGTAGCAGGCAATGCCCCACCGGTGATCAACGAGGTGCGCATAAACCAGTCGGCTACAGAGGTTGAACCAAACATGGTGACCACGGCAATCACCGCCTGCACAAACAACACCGCGCGCATCACCACACCCACATGGCAGGCATCAAACACCAGCACCACCGGCCGTGGCAACACATCCTCGGCGGACTTGGAGGACGGATCATGGAAGACCGATAAAATTTGCGACTCTTTCATTCATCTGCCTGGCAAACAGTCTGTTGGGCGATTATTGATGATTCTCGGGCCTGCAAGCCCCTTCCAACCGTGAAGCTGTGATGAGCCAAAACCAATTCGACAAAAAATCCCAAGCCTGGTCGGCGCTGTTTTCCGAACCCATGAGTGATCTGGTCAAGCGCTACACCTCCAGCGTGTTTTTTGACAAACGCCTGTGGCAAGCCGACATCACCGGCTCACTGGCACACGCCGGCATGCTGGCCGCACAAGGCATCATCAGCGCCCAAGACCTGGCCGACATCCAGCGCGGCATGGCACAAATCACCCAGGAGATTGAAGCGGGTTCATTCGAATGGAAGCTTGATCTGGAAGACGTTCACCTCAACATCGAAGCCCGCCTGACCCAATTGATTGGGGATGCAGGCAAGCGCCTGCACACTGGCCGCTCGCGCAACGACCAGGTCGCCACCGATGTACGCCTGTGGCTGCGTGGCGAAATTGACCTGATCGGGACCTTGCTGACTGAATTGCAATGGGCTTTGCTGGATGTGGCCGAACGCCATGTCGACGTGATCCTGCCCGGCTTCACCCATTTACAAGTGGCGCAACCAGTCAGTTTTGGCCACCACATGCTGGCTTACGTGGAAATGTTCAGCCGCGATGCCCAGCGCATGCTGGAGGTGCGCAGCCGTGTCAACCGCCTGCCACTGGGTGCTGCTGCGCTGGCCGGTACCAGCTACCCGCTGGACCGCGAGCGCGTGGCCCGCACACTCGGTATGGTGGACACACAAGGCGCAGCACAGGTCTGCCAGAACTCGCTGGATGCCGTCAGTGACCGCGACTTTGCCATCGAATTCACCGCCGCAGCCTCATTGTGTATGGTGCACATCAGCCGCATGAGTGAAGAACTGGTGCTGTGGATGAGCCAGAACTTTGGTTTCATCAAGATTGCCGACCGCTTCACCACCGGCAGTTCCATCATGCCGCAAAAGAAAAACCCCGACGTGCCCGAACTGGCCCGTGGCAAAACCGGCCGGGTGGTGGGTCACCTGATGGGCCTGATCACCCTGATGAAAGGCCAACCGCTGGCCTACAACAAAGACAACCAGGAAGACAAAGAGCCGCTGTTTGACACGGTAGACACCCTGAAAGACACCTTGCGCATCTTTGCCGAGATGATTGGCGGCCAACTCAACCCCGTCAGCGGCCAAAAAGAAGGCGGCATCACGGTCAATGCACAAGCCATGGAACAAGCGGCCCTGCGCGGCTACGCCACCGCCACCGATCTGGCCGATTACCTGGTCAAAAAAGGCCTGCCGTTCCGTGATGCGCATGAAACCGTGGCCCATGCGGTCAAGGCGGCCATCACACACCAGGTTGATTTATCGGAGCTGCCGCTGACTGTGTTAAAAAGCTTTAACAATTCCATTGAGAAAGATGTTTACGATTGTTTAAGTCTGCGCGGCTCACTGAATGCACGCGATATTTTGGGTGGTACGGCCCCCAAGCAGGTGTGTTCACAAATTGCCCAACACAAGGCTCGCCTATCCTGATCCACCCACGCCATGACCATGTTTTTAAAAACCTATCTTCCCTGCGCCATAGCAGCAAGCCTGCTTTTTACAGCCTTGCCAGGTGTCGCTCAAAGCAACAAACCTACTGTTGACTTGTCTGCCCGACTGGCAGAATCTCAAAACAATGCAGCACTGGCCTCGGAATTACTGCTCAAAGGTCGCCGGGCTGCTGCGGTATGCGCCAATTGCCATGGCGAGGGTGGTAACAGTGTCAAACCCGACATTCCTAACCTGGCTGGTCAAAACCCGGTTTATTTGCTTGAACAAATGCGCTTGTTCTCGGATGGGAAACGTCGTTTTGAATTTATGGAGGGCATGATCAAAGCCATGAGCCCGGATGAAAAAGTGGGGGTTGTGCTTTTTTATTCAGCGCAATCGGTGATCACCTCTCCTGCCAAAAACGCCGCATTGGTCGCCAATGGCAAAGCTTATTACGACAAAGTCTGCTTTCGCTGTCACGCCAACGATGGCCATGGCAATAATGTTTATGCGCGGATTGCCGGTCAACAAAATGTTTACCTGACAAACACCATCAAGAACTACCGCAACGGTACAGGTGGACGTACCAATTCGTTGATGGCAGACAACACCCGCCACATGACTGATGCGGACATTGATGCCATCGTGGCCTATGTCACATCCATGAAATAACCTGTTTTCCATACTCCAACCATGACAGACTCCACAACCGATACACCTGAAGTGATCCCTCCCTATACCACCGGCTGGCGCCTGGTGGCTGTCATCTTGATGGTGGTGGTGGCAGTGGGTGCAGCCACCGGGGTAGGCATGTATGAAATGTTCAATGCACAAATCGTGCACTTGCAGACCAAACTCCAAAACGTGCCACAAACGAAGTACATTGCCGTCTTGCTGGATGCCAAGCAAGCTCCCGGCATGTTGGTTACCTTTGACCCGCAAGACAGTTTTCTGATGCTGCAGCGCCTCACGGACATCAAGGAAGGCCCCAACGACAGCCTGGAGCTGTGGGACAACACCAACAGCGCAAAACCCGTGTCTTTGGGTGTACTTACCCCCAAGCTGCGAACAGCTCAACTGCCCATGACGAGTAAACGCTTGTCCCAAGTGACCCAACTGGCCATCAGCGTGGAAAACCGGGGTGGGGCGGAACCTGGGGCACACCCCCTGGTGCCTTATTTGTACAGTGGTGCACTGATTCTGAAAGCGCTGTAACGCTGGCGGGTCTTTCAAGTGCCTCTATTCAGACACTTGTATTCATCAATTTCATAGCTACTAGCGCTATAGATACAAGGTCTAGAGCCCGAAAAGACCCTTAAAAACACAAATTCAACGCACCTGCAGAAAGGCGTTGGATTGTTTTTCAAGCACCACACCAATATCGGTCGCACCGGCAAAGCCCAAGCGCTCAAAGATGTCCAGCACTGCGGGAACCGCTTCAGGCGCACAGCTCACCAGCAAGCCGCCGCTGGTTTGTGGATCGGTCAACAAGGCTTGATCTACCGGTGAAAAGTTTTCGGGCAAGCTGACTTCGTGCCCATAGGCGGCCCAATTGCGCCCAGAGGCTCCGGTGATACACCCCTGCTGCGCCAGTTCTCGCACCCCCGCCAGGAACGGCACATGGACCCAATCCAGCTGCACCGTACATTGGGCACCACGTGCCATTTCCAGCGCGTGCCCGGCCAAGGCAAAACCGGTGACATCGGTCATGGCGTGAACCCCGTCCAGAGCGGCCAACAGCGGGCCCGGCGTGTTCAGCTGGGTGGTGACTTGCATCATTTGTGCATAACCCGCCGCATCCAGCTTGTCTTTTTTCAGCGCGGCAGACATCACCCCCACCCCCAGCGGTTTGCCCAGGATCAGCCGATCCCCCACCTGGGCGCTGGCATTACGCTTGACACGCGCCGGGTGCATCAAACCCATGGCCACCAGACCATAAATAGGCTCCACCGAGTCGATGGTATGGCCACCTGCAATCGGGATACCTGCCGCACGGCACACGCTGGCACCACCTTCGAGGATCTTGCCAATGGTCTCGACCGACAACACACTGATGGGCATGCCCACCAATGCCAGCGCCATGATGGGCGTGCCGCCCATGGCATACACATCACTGATGGCATTGGTGGCGGCAATGCGGCCGAAGTCAAACGGGTCGTCCACGATCGGCATAAAAAAGTCGGTGGTGGCAATCAGGGCCTGCGCCTCATTGAGCTGGTACACCGCTGCGTCATCCGAGGTTTCGATCCCCACCAGCAACTCCTTGGGCATGGGCATCGCCGTTGTGCCCTTGAGGATGTTGGACAACACGCCCGGCGCAATTTTGCAACCACAACCACCACCATGCGACAAGCTGGTGAGACGCGGCTCTGCACGTGCAGGCGGGGTTGAATTTGGCAAGGCAGAGGATGTGAGGTTGGGATGAGAAGTCATGTGAGGTATTGAAGCAAAAGCAACATGATGTCGATAGAGCGATTATCTGGTGCAGAGCCTGTCCTGTGCACGGCCATGCCTTGACCCCCTGCCCGGTGACCGCCATACTCGCTGCCAAATGATTGGAGACAGACATGAAAGAACAAACCCCACCAGAAGCCGCGCCAGCCACGCCAAAACTGCCCGCCCCCAGCTACCTGAACGTACCACTGCCCCACATTGGGGCCTGGACACAGTATTTTTTGAGTGCAGAAATTCCAGTCATGGCCAGCACCGCCCAATCCCTGGAGGAGTACCGCGCTAAAGAAGACGATGTAGATGCCAACATGCTCACGGCAACCATTCAGGTCGACCCGTTGATGACGCTGAAGCTGTTCTCGCGTATGGCCAACATGCGCCGCCCCGGAAGCAATACGGAAACCGAATCCATCACCACCTCTCTGATTTTGATGGGTATTGCCCCTTTTTTCAGACACTTTGGTCCACAACGTACGGTAGAGGACTGGCTGCAAGATCAGCCTGAGGCCTTGCAAGGCTTGCAACAGTTGCTGACTCGCGCCGAGCGTGCTGGCCAGTTCGCCTTGGGGTTTGCCATCCACCGTGCAGATACGGATGCCACCATCATTCACCAGGCCGCTTTTTTGAATGACTTTGCCGAAATGCTGCTGTGGCTGCACGCCCCAACACTGATGATCAAAATCCGCGACGCACAAGCGGTGGACTCCACCCTGCGCTCAAGCGCCATTCAAAAAGAAATACTGGGCGTGGAGATCAAGGATCTGCGCCAAGCCCTGATGAAGCTGTGGCGCTTGCCCGAATTGCTGGTCAACATCAGCGACGACCGGCACGCCGAACAAGCCAACGTGAAATGTGTGGTGCTGGCAGTTCGTGTGGCACGCCACAGTGCCTATGGCTGGGACAACGCCGCCTTGCCCGACGATTACACCGAGATTGCCGCCTTGCTCAATGCCTCGGCCCGCGTCGTTCCGTCTTTCTTGCGCAAAATTGACCACCCCATTCTGGAAGCCGCTACCTTGGGCGGCCGCAAAGAACCCGTTGATATGGCGGATCAGGCCAATTTCTCTGAACCTGCCGAATAAAGCCGATTCAGCCCCATTGAGCAAGACCCCTCGACAGCAAAACGCACCAAATACAAGCAACTCCGCACTATTTCTGAAAATAATGCATGGAGTATGGTCACGCTGGCCCGCCATGCCCATGGATGCCCTGATTTCCGGGGGGGAAATGATGGCACGTGATTTGCTTTACCCATCTTGCAAGAAAAGCGATGTGTGCAGCGATGTGCAATTGCTCTAGCGTAGGAGCACTAGGGTTCCGGTTGGCAAATACTAAATTTGCTGAATGTCTGGTCCGAGAGTGTTCCGGCCTCGCAAGAGGTTCCACGGAGGGATAAAAGCCCGGGAGAACGATGTACAGATCGTCTCTTCCTGCGCCTTTTCATTCACTCCAGGAGCTTCGTCATGCGTTCATCCCGTCTTTCTCCCACCAGCAACAGCAGCTCGTCCCTTCTGAGCCGCTTGTTCAAACCTGCACTGGGTCTGGCCGTGTCTTTGGCAGCAGCCTCAAGTTTTGCAGCCAGCCCCACCGCCATGAAAATTGGCACTGTGGTCTGGATTGGCTATGGGCCTTTTTATGTCGCTGAAGCGCTGGACTTGTACAAAAAATACAACCTCAAAGTATCTTTACAGGTGTTCACTGATCCGGCGTTGATTCCGCCAGCCATTGCCTCAGGCGCCATTGATGGCGGGCACCTGACCTATGACCAGGTGGTCGGCCAGGTGGCGGGCGGCAATATGCAAAAAGTGGTCATGCCCATTGACTACTCCAACGGGGGTGATGCCATCGTGGCCGATGCCAGCATCAAGACCGTGAAAGATTTCAAAGGTAAAAAGATTGGCTTCAACCCACTCTCACCGTCTGATTTTTTACTCTCTTACGCGCTTAAATCCAACGGTTTGACCGACAAAGACATCACACCGGTCAGCATGACCCCCGAAGCAGTGCCTGCGGCCATGGCCTCGGGACAGATGCCCATTGGTGTCACGTATGAGCCCAGCCTGTCGCAGATTCTGGGACAAGGCGGCGGCAAAAAATTCAAGGTGGTGTTTTCATCCAAAAACGCCCCCGGACTGATCGCCGACGTGATGGTGTTTGACGACAAGGTCATCAAAGCCAAACCAACCGAAATCAACGGCATGATCAAGGCTTATCTGGATGGTTTGGCCTATATGAAAGCCAAACCGGATGAAGCTGCCAAGATCATTGGCAAATTTATGGGTGTCACACCGAAAGAGGTCAAGGAACAACTCTCGGGGGTGTACAACATTCCGCTCACAGAAATGCCCAAAGCCTTTATCAAGGCCAAAGAAACCACCTCGTACTACGCCAGTGGCGAAATCATTGGTGAACTTCTGAAAAACAAAGGGCAAATCAAGACCATCCCTGCAGCTGAAGCCACCTTTGATGCCCAGTTTGTCACTGCATTGACCAAAAAATAGGCCTCGCAAGCTGCCCCGTACAGAGCGCCAAGCCAACCGGGCAACGCGTTCTGTTTTCTTTGTTTCATTGATTAATGAGTCCTATCATGGCGCAAATTTTTCGCTATCCCGATGGCCGATGGCCCAACATTGCGGCAATCAGTTTCACGCTCCTGGGCTATGTCTTCGGCGTGATGTTGATAGGTGCCCCAAGTTGGGCCAGCAATGTGCTGGGGCTGATGCTGGTGGCCCAGACGCTCATCTTGTCGGCCTATTTCATCCATGAATTTGCCCACAACGCCATCTTCAAGTCCGTTGCAACCAATGAACGCTGGGGCACACTGATGAGCTGGATCAACGGCAGTTGTTACGCCAGCTTTGCCGACATGCGGCGCAAGCACATGCGTCACCACATTGAGCGTGCCGATGTCATCACTTTTGATGTACGCGGCTTTTTGCTGCAATCGCCCGCCTGGTTTCGCCACACCATCCTGGCACTGGAGTGGGCTTACATCCCGGCGGTGGAATTCCTGATGCGTGCCTTTGTGATCACCCTGCCGTTTCGTGATGAGCGCAAACGCTCGGCACGCGGACGTATTCTGGGCACAGCGGTTGTCCGCATCAGCGCGTTTGCGCTGCTGGGCTGGTGGTCACTCAAGGCGCTGGTGTTGTACTTTGTGGCGTTTCTGGTGTTTGTCACGGTTCTGCGTTTTGCCGATTGTTTTCAGCACACCTACGATGCCTATCCGATTCTGGACGAACAACCCATTCCAAACGACAAGCTGCGTGACCGCGCCTACGAGCAGGCCAACACCTTTACCAACGTCGTCGGGCTAGGCCACCCCTGGCTGAATCTGCTGTGGCTCAATTTTGGCTACCACAATGCCCACCATGAACGCCCGGTAGCACCCTGGCACCGACTGCCCGCCTTACACCGTGAGCTGTATCCCAACGACTATGCCCAGGTGACACCGGTGCGTGAACTGCTCTACAGCTTTCACATCCATCGCGTCAAACGGGTGTTGTCCGGGGACTATGGTCAAGTTCTGCCACCTGGTCAGCCTGGTCGCGCCGATGGTTTTGTGGGTGCGGTCGGTGTGTCGTTTTTGACAGCCGTTTAAGCATGAAGCCCGACTACGCCCTACGCGGGAAAACCGTTGTGCTTACAGGTGCAGGGGGTGGCATTGGCCGGGGTTTGGCGCAGGCCTTTGCGGCGCAAGGTGTACGGCTGATGCTGCTGGACCGGGATGCCGCCACACTGCAGACACTGGCCAAAGAATGGCCCACCCTGGCTGACATGGACACCTCGGTATGTGACCTTGGCAACGATGCCGAGGTTGCGGCCTTGGCTACCCGCCTGCAAAACCAATGGGGCCGGGTAGATGTGCTGGTGAATAACGCGGGGGTGGAATACCCCACGCCACTGGACAGCACCGCCCCCGATGCCATGACCCGGTGGTCCAGCCTGCTCGACAACAATGTCACCAGCATGGTGCGCCTCACACGTGCCCTGCTACCGCTGATGCAGCCAGGTGCGAGCATCATCAACCAGTCCTCCATCTGGGGCAAGACCGGTGTGGCAGACTTTTCGGCCTACGTGGCAAGCAAACACGCTGTCATTGGCCTGACGCGTTCACTGGCCTTTGAACTGGCCGGACGCGACATACGCGTCAACGCCGTCTGCCCAGGCTGGATTCGCACCGAAGCGGCCATGCGATCCCTCTCCAACATGGCCCAGCGCCAGCACTGTAGCGAAGAGGCTATTGAGCGTGAACTCCTTGCCAAACAAGCGTGTCCAGCTATGCTTTCTCCAGCAGATATTGCGGGCGTTTACCTGTTTCTGGCCAGCAGCGATGCCAGCTCACTGACGGGTCAATCGCTGGTAGCCAGCCATGGTGAGGTCATGAGCTGATGATGACCGCCATGAACCTGTCTTTGACCGGGCGCACCGCCCTGGTGAGTGGTGCCTGCACGGGTATTGGCCGCGCCATGGCGGTGGCCTTTGCCCAGGCTGGGGCCAAGGTGGTCATCAACCACTTGGGGCAAGCCACCTTGGCACACACACTGCAAGAAGAACTCAGGCAGCTGGGTCATGAAACCTGGGCGTTTGAGGCCGATGTGAGTTCATCCGCAGATGTACAACACATGGCTGCACAGGTGCTGCAGACTTGCGGCCCGCTGGACGTGTTGGTCAACAACGCGGGCATCCTCCGGGAAAAACCGTTTCTGCAAACCTCGGAGGCCGATTGGAACCACATGCTGGCAACCGATCTGACATCGGTGTTTCTGATGTGCAAAGCTTTTCTGCCCGCCATGGTGGCACGCCAGCAGGGAGTCATCATCAACATCGCGTCAGATCTCGGCATTTTGGGGCGGGGACAATTTGCACCGTACTGTGCGGCCAAGGCTGGCGTGATTGGCCTGACACGTTCACTGGCGCGTGAGTTTGCGCCGCAGATTCGCGTCAACGCCATCGCACCGGGGCCGGTGGCTACCACCATGGTGTCCCTCGAGGCCATGAGCCAGACCGCCATCGACAAGGAGCTGGAGATTCCCCAGCACCGTATTGCCGAGCCCCAAGAGATTGCCGCCACCGCGCTGTTTCTGGCCTCTGACTTGTCGCGCTTTTATTGCGGCCAGGTGCTTGGGCCCAATGGTGGTTCGGTGATGCCATGAGCTGCAAGCCTGGTCACACCACGGCGCTGCCCTTGGTGGTGCTGCTGTTTTCATCGTCGCTGTGGGGCTTGTCCTGGTGGCCGTTGAAGCAGTTTGTCAACGTGGGCCTGGCCGGGCCGGTGTTGTCGATGCTGGTCTACGGCCCGGTGGGCTTGGTGTTGGCGTTTTACCTGTGGCGCGAGCGTGCTGCCTGGCGGCCACAAGCCGGGCTGGTGCTGGCCCTGGCGCTGGTGGGCGGCTGGGCCAACACCTCGTTTGTCAATGCATTGATGGCTGGCGACGTGGTGCGGGTGATGTTTTTGTTTTACCTCTCGCCGGTCTGGTCGGTGCTGGGTGGCTGGCTGTTCTTGGGGGAGCAGGTGGGCCCACGCCGCAAACTGGCGGTGGGTGTGGCGCTGGCCGGGCTTTGGCTGGTGCTGGGCGGTGCACGGGCTTTTGTCACCCCATTGAGCGTGGCCGACGTGCTGGCGCTGACCGCCGGGCTGGCGTTTGCGGGTAACAACGTGATTGCGCGGGCTGGCCAGGCGATTCCGATTCGCTCCAAAACCGCCGCCGTGTTTCTGGGCTGCGGCGTACTCTCGGGCCTGTGGGTGCTGGGCCTGGGCACACCCGTGCCAGCGGTGTCGCTGCCCGTCTCCCTGGCCGTTTTGGCCTACGGCTTTGGCTGGATGCTGCTGGCCACTGCCACCTGGCAATTTGGCGTGACCCACATGGAAAGTGGCCGCGCCGGCGTGGTGATGCTGGCCGAGCTGCTGGTAGCGGTGCTCAGCGCCACCTGGTGGGGTGGCGAGCACTTGTCTACCCTGGAATGGATCGGCGGCGCGCTGATTGGCTGCGCCGCGCTGATCGAGGCCACCGACACCGGCATAGAGCCAACCCCTGTCAACGTTTTGAAGAAGGAAACCCCATGAGCACCGTCTGGATGAATCAACTCTCGTGGCTGGATTACCAGCGCCGCATCACCACAGATCAGCCGCCGGTGCTGCTGCCGGTGGGTGCGCTGGAGCAGCACGGGCCGCATTTGCCGCTGGGCACCGATGGCCTGCTGTCGGCCTCGGTGGCGGCAGATACCGCAGCGCGGGTTGGCGGCCTGGTGGCCCCGACGCTGTCCTACGGCTACAAGTCCCAACCCAAGTGTGGCGGCGGTCAGCACTTTTGCGGCACCACCAGTGTCGATGCGGCCACGCTGATTGGCTCGGTGCGGGATGCGGTGCGCGAGTTTGCCCGCCATGGGGTCACGCAGCTGGTGGTGGTCAACGGCCATTACGAGAACCAGTGGTTTCTGATCGAAGGCATTGACCTGGGCCTGCGTGATGCCGGCCCGCAGACCCAGCTTGAAGTCATGCGACTGGAGTACTGGGACTTCATGACCTCAGCCACGCTGGCCGATGTGTTCCCAGAAGGTTTCCCCGGCTTTGCGCTGGAACATGCTGCCGTGCTGGAAACCTCCATGATGCTGCATTACCACCCGTCCCTGGTGCGGCTCGATTTGATCCCCGACGATGGCCCGGCCGACTTTCCGCCCTATGACATGTACCCCACGCGCACCGACTGGGTGCCGCCCTCTGGCGTGCTGTCATCTGCCAAAGGCTCCAGCGCTGAGAAAGGGCGCTTGCTGGCACAGGAAGTCGCGGCACGGATGGCGCAGGCGATTCAAAGCGGGTTTCGCCCGGCAAAGTGACAACGATGCAGTCCACAACCACCCTCAATGCGGACACCACGGCACTGATCGTCATTGACATGCAGCGCGATTTCTGCAGCCCACACGGCTATGCGGCACGTGCCGGGCTGGATGTCGCGCGACTGGCGCAACCCATCACCCAGATTCGTCGACTGCTGGCGGCGGCGCGCAAGGCGGGTTGGCGGGTGGTGCACACACGTGAAGGGCACCTTCCAGACCTGTCGGATTGCCCACCAGAAAAGATGCGCCGCAGCGTGCAGGCCGGGGCACCCATCGGCAGCATCGGCCCGATGGGTCGCTTGCTGGTGCGGGGTGAAAGAGGCCATGACTTCATTGAAGAACTGCGTCCGCTGACTGGTGAGGTGGTGATTGACAAGCCGGGTTATGGAGCCTTTTATCTGACGGATCTTGAACGTGTTTTGCAAGATCAGCCTACCCACCAGCTGATCCTGTGCGGTGTCACCACCGAGGTGTGTGTGCACTCCACCTTGCGCGAGGCGGTAGACCGTGGCTATGCTTGTATCACCGTCGCGGATGCCACCGCCGCCAGCGACCCCGCATTGCAAGCACCGGCGCTGGCCATGATCGGCGTTGAAGGCGGCATTTTGGGCCGCGTATTAACAACAGATCAATTACTCGCGGCTATGCTGGACGTACCTACGCTAAGACACACCGTATGACACAAGTGAAAAAAATGTGGCCTCTGCTCACCGCCACCCACCGCTATGACAAATCCATTTCCACTCTGAACCGGGGCCGTGGGCAGCAGATTGAAGCGCCCATCCTGGCCTACCTGATTGAAACCGCCAACGGCCGCATCCTGTATGACGTGGGCTGTGACCACGCCAAGATTCATGACCCGGTGGCCCGCACCCGCTACTACAGCCCGCAGGTGTTTGACTTTGGTGCGCCCGAGATGCAGGAAGAGCAGCGCATTCCGAATCACCTGGCGCGCCTGGGGCTGACGGCCGCCGATGTGGATGTGATCTTCATCGGCCACCTGCACTTTGACCACGCCGGTGGGTTAAAAGAGCTGCGTCGCTGCGGCTGCGGGGCTGAAATCCATGTGCAAAATGATGAAGTGACCGCCGCCCGCAGTGGTGCCGACCCCGCCGTGTTTGCCGACGACCTGCTCGACGATGCTGGTGCTCCGTTGCCGTTTTGCCTGCAACACGGCGAATACAGCGTGTTGCCCGGCGTGCAGGCGGTGTTGACACCGGGACACACCCTGGGCCATATGTCGATGCTGATCGAGTTGCCCAAAGGCCCTCCCGTGCTGCTGGCCGGTGATGCCGCCGACCTGCAGGAAAACCTGGACGACGAAATTGCCCCCGGCACCCTGTGGCAAGGGCGTGAAGCCCAGGCGCTGGCCAGCATCCGCAAGCTCAAGGTGCTGGCGCGTGACACTGGAGCGGTGGTCTGGCCCAACCACGACATGGCGTTTTACCGCCGCCTGCCGCCGTTTCCGGGGGCCTGTGAATGAACCCGGTACCCGACCACTACCGCGGTGTCTGGGTGCGCAAGCTGCTCGAAACCCCCGACAAACGCGATACCAGCACCGCGGTGCACTGGCTACAAACCAGCCTGTGGCATGCCGACTTGCGTGTGCCCGCCCCTGCACCGGGCGCCGCTGCGCCACTTGGGCTGGCCAGCCAGCAAGGTTTTTGTGGCGTGACCGAGGTGGTGCAAACACCGCAAGGCGAAGTCTGCACCTGGCAGCGCCGCCTGGACTTTCAGCCACCACGCGCAGAGGTGGATGCCGGGCTGATGGTGTTCGAGGCACCAGACCGCGTGATCGAAACCGGCCTCCATGCCCCCTATCTGGAGGTATGGGAGCGCCTGCCAGGCTCCACCGGGCGCTTCATCACGCTAGCCGGGCTGGATGCGGCAGGCTATGACACGCAAGAGCGTTTTCTGGTGGCCGGGCGCTACGCCATGCAGGTGCGACCACGCCGCAGCCCCTGGCCGCCCGGCACACCCGCCGGGCAAAGCCTGGCCGAGGTATTGACCCGGCATCCAGAGCAGACCGCAGCGCTGCTGGACTTTGAAATCTCGTTTGGCACGCTGGAAGATGACCTTTGGCACATTGAGCAATCCACCCTGCCCATGCTGCGCGGTGTTCACACCGCTTTGACCCTGCGCCAACTCGGGGCCACACAAGCCCACATTGACCAACCCGCAGATGCAAGGCATTGGCAGATTCTGGAGTGGCATTACGCGGATCACCATCCATAATTCATTGGCAAAAAAATTCCGCCATTTGCTACATTAATTATAGCTATTGACGCTTATTTAATAAGCGCTACAGGTCATTTTGTGGATTATTTATGAGGCGGCGGAACGTCGCCCAGCTTGACGCGAAACTGCTCCAGTCTGGCGGCATAGTCCTTGGCCTCGCCATAAGCCAGAAACCTGGCGTAGCGTGAATGGGCACCGAGCATCTTGCGGGCGTGTTTGATGGGACAAAAATACTCCTCAGTGCGGCCCACAATCTCTGTCACATACGCCAAAAGACCATTGCCATAGGCGCAATAGGTGCAGTGGAACTTTTCAATGAAGTTGAGGTAGACCAAATGCTGGCGGTCAAACACGATGTAGTCCGCTCGGCGCACCTTGGTAATGCCGTATACCGGGAAACAGGTCGCCTGGTACAAGCTCACACACAGATCAAGCAGCAGCAACGGCACAATCATGCTGTAGATGATGGGGCCGGTGATCAGGTTCTGTGGCCGGTAGGTCACCAGCCAGCGAAAGAAATTGGTTTTGAACTGACGTTGCGCCTGCCGCACGGTAGCTTCAAACTCGACGCGTTTACCCTTGATCTGAAACAGGGCATTGGCCTCCTGTGTCTGAACCTCTTGTCGCAAGTCGTCCTCAAGTGCACTGATCTGGTCAAGCAGATGGCGGATTTTGTCATTCATGTTTCAGCGTTGCGCTAGGCAAAATGTGTTGAGACCTGTGCCTGCAGTGATTGCACCTGGTGTTCCAGCACTTCAATACGCTTGAGGTTCTCCAACAAAATGGCCACGGTAAACAGATCCAGATCAAAGTCCAC
Organism: Rhodoferax lithotrophicus; assembly: GCF_019973615.1. GTDB lineage: Bacteria > Pseudomonadota > Gammaproteobacteria > Burkholderiales > Burkholderiaceae_C > Rhodoferax > Rhodoferax lithotrophicus. Next base: position 3,821,705 of record NZ_AP024238.1, read on the forward strand.
GCGCAATTTGCATGCCTTGCGCAAGGGCATCACCCATTGGGCACTGAAAGCCAACTCCTGCCCCTGACCAGCAAGCGGTACCAGGGCGTTGTAAGCCATCAACTCATCCAGTTCCTCGGTGCTGATACCACAACACTCCACCAATTCGCTCAAAGTGATGACGGCACTGGCATCCAGACTGAACGCTTCAATTTGCTCTTGTGACATGGGAGTCCTCCTTTGGGTAGCTACGCCCGCGGCTTGTAAGTGGATACACGAGCCATTTCCTGAAAAAGCTCCTGCTCACGCACTGACAAGGTGGGCGGGATATCAATACGGACAATGGCGTAAAGGTCGCTGTGGCCTGCAGACAGGCCCCTGCCACGCAAGCGCAACTTGCGGCCGGTGCGGGTGCCCGGCGGCACGGTCAGCAGTACCGGGCCTTCTAACGTGGGCACTTCAATGTCGCCGCCAAGCGCAGCTTCCCACGGGGCCAGCACCAAGTCAAAATACAGCTCGTGATGATCCGGGCGAAACACTGCATGCGCAGCCAGGTTGATGTGCAGGTAAATGTCACCATCGGGCCCACCGTTGCGGCCCTTGCCGCCTTTGCCACGCAGGCGCAGCTTCTGATCCTGGCAAGCCCCCGGCGGTATGGTGACTTGCAGCGTGCGTTCACCCCCCGCATCGGCCAGATTCAGGCTCACGGTGCAACCCCGCTTGGCATCTTCCAGCGAGATGGTGACAGCACTCTCGTAATCATGCCCTTTCATGGGTACCGCATGGGATGACCGGCCTTTGGCCCCATGGCCCATGGCAGCCAGTAAATCGGCCAGATCCATCTCTTCAAAAGACCCGTCACCGGGAGTAAAGCCTTGTCCAAAGTCCTGCTGCCATTGGGGTGGTGGCCGGAATTCAGCACCGCTGGGGGGATGGCCCAGCTCGTCATAGGCGGCACGCTTAGCCGTGTCTTTGAGAGTGGCATAAGCTTCAGCGGCCTCCTTGAAACGCTCCTCGGCATCCGGTGCCTTGGACACATCCGGGTGATAGCTGTGTGCCAGCTTGCGATAAGCCTTTTTGATCTGATCCAGATCGGCATTGCGCGGCACACCCAAAATCGCATAGTAGTCTTTGTATTTCATGGTGTGGATGGTTGGTAGGAAGCGTGCACCTATGTTTTGCTTTTTTGCCAGCAAAGTCAAGGCATTAGATCAATACTCTGATGCGCGGTCATTCCATTTCCCAGTCCGTGGCATCCGGGTGCAAAACCGCAGGCAGTGCCAACGCACACATTGCCTAAGTTTTAAGCAGCGCCCGCAAACCCAAGGCTGGTGCTGGATGCCAGAGTTGTTCTATCAGTTGTCCACAGGGCTACCCACGGTGTGCGGGGATAAAAAATTCAGCTACGATCATCAAACTGCCATCTTTCCTGATACATCGCCAGTTTGATTGGAGTGCCACATCATGACTAACTTGCTCAACGTGACAAATATCTCACGTGATGAGAAAACCAGACAAATGGGCGAGGTTGTGTACCGGATTGAAGGGCGTATTTTGCGCACCCATCTGATTGGCCCGTTCAACAATGAAATTGTGGCCGCCATCCCCCTCGACATCCGTGACTTGCTGGTAAAGCTGATCCAGCAAGGCAAATGGGGGCAAATTATTATCTTCGAGCGTAATGCTTATGCCACGCCAGCGGCGCTTGCAGAACTCACCAACCACCTGAAGGCAAGATACCAGAACGCGGCAAGCAAGCCGGTGACGGCACTGGTATTTGAACCTCCGGTGATTCATGCCCAGACGATGGCCCAAGAGTATTTCAAATGTTATGACAACGCTGGTGTGGAATGCAGCATTTTTGAAGATTATTCAACAGCACAGTATTGGGTCAAATCCAAAATCCGGCAGATTTCTGAAGTTATCCAATGGAGTGACCGTTACAAGATTGGAGATGTATTCATCGATGAACAGCATGAAGAGCTTTTTCTCCGGGCGGGTGATGTGATTTCAGCAACGAGTCGTGCGGGTCAGACTTTGAGTGCCATGAGGTTAAACCAGTACATGCGCTCACATTTTTCGCACGAGGAAGGCCTCATGTACCGACTTGGTTATCCCGACATCGACCAACACATCCAACAACACGACTTCTTGACAACCAAACTCAAGGTATTTTTAAGAAACATCTCCAACGACAACTTGAACAAGGCTGAATTGGAGGACTTCATTGCCCATTGGTTTCTTGACCATATTGGACTGGAAGACAAAAAATTGGCGGCTTACCTTAAGTCCTAGGCACTGCGGGTGCCGTGCAAACGCGGTCATGCGTTTTCAGCGTCTGTAATGCCTGTAGCTGTCGAACTGCATCATGCCCTGAACTGAAGGGGGTTCAGAATCTATCAGTTGCACGGCACTTGCCGCCATTCTTGCCTCCCTGGTTCTGACTCACCGTGAAACACTGACCGCTTATGCCCACGGTCAAGTCGTACTCTTTGACAAGAGAACCGGGCATACACGATGGTTTGAAGTGCATTCAAAACGTCTTGAACCTCAACCCGCAGCATGAAGCAACACCCATAGGCCAGATTGAACTTTTCAATTAGCACTCACTCACAGAGAGTGCTAACATACAAATATCAAGTAATAGGAGGTCTGGTATGACTGCACACACTGGCATTTCTGGCACGGCCCTCACCATGGCCAACCCATGGTCGATGGTGCCAGCACTTGGACATCTTGAAGCCTATATTGCAGCGGTGAACCGCATGCCCATGCTCACGCTGGAAGAAGAGCAGATTGCTGCGCGCAAACTTCGCCAGGACAACGACCTAGAGGCGGCTGGCCGCTTGGTGTTGTCACACCTGCGCCTGGTGGTATCGGTGTCACGACAATATTTGGGCTACGGCCTGCCTCATGGCGACCTGATCCAGGAAGGCAACGTGGGTCTGATGAAGGCCGTCAAACGCTTTGACCCCGATCAAGGTGTGCGGCTGGTCAGCTACGCCATGCACTGGATCAAGGCCGAAATTCACGAATATGTGCTCAAAAACTGGCGGATGGTCAAAATGGCCACCACCAAGGCACAGCGCAAACTGTTTTTTAACCTGCGCTCCATGAAACAACGCTACCGCAGTGAAGACTCTGCCGCTGATCTGGACACTTACCGCGACACGCTTAATGAAAGCCAGATTGATGCCATGGCCGCCGAGCTGAACGTCAAGCGCGAGGAAGTCATTGAAATGGAAGCCCGCCTGTCGGGCGGCGATGTGATGCTGGACCCCAGCTCCGCTGACGATAACGAAGATGCTTTTGGCCCGATCGCCTACCTGACCGATGCCGCCCATGAGCCCACCGCCATGCTGGAAGCCCACCACCGCGATGTCTTGGCCAGCGATGGCATTGCCCAGGCACTGAGTACGCTGGATGCACGCAGCCGCCACATTGTGGAAGAGCGCTGGCTGAAGGTGAACGACGACAACTCAGGTGGCATGACGCTGCACGACCTGGCCGCCGTTTATGGCGTGAGTGCGGAGCGTATTCGCCAGATTGAAGTGGCCGCCATGAAAAAGATGAAAAAGGCATTGGTTGAATTTGCCTGACCACTTGGCAAAACGCCACAATGCCCCTGCAAGCTCCGGCTTCAGGGGCATTTTTTTGGAGATCTAATGCGTCGTCAATGGTTTAAATTTACTCTACTTTTAATAGCTACCAGCGCTTTATCTACAAGCATTACAGCCCAGGACTTGGGGGTTCGCCAAAAAACCTTAAATATCTCAAGCTGGCCCAACAAACCCCTGCGGATTGTGGTCGGGTTTCCGGGTGGCTCATCACCTGACCTGACGGCGCGCACGCTGGCCGAGCCTTTATCCAAGGCGCTGGGGCAGCCGGTGATTGTGGAAAACAAAGTCGGTGCAGGTGGCAACATTGCCGCCGACCTGGTGGCCAAGGCCAGCGACAACCACACCATTGGGTTGATGATCAACGGCAACATGACCACCGCCAAGTTGCTCAACCCCAAGCTGACTTATGACCCCTTGAAAGATTTGCAACCGGTGAGTTTGGTGGGTGTGTCCCCGCTGGTGTTGATGGCTCCCAAGCATGCACCAGGCAACACGGCCCAGGCTTTTTTGGCAGCGGCCCAGAAAGCCGGTGACAGCTGGAGCTACGGCTCACCCGGCGTGGGCACCATAGGCCACATTGGCATGGAATTGTTCAAGAACAAAACCGGCATTCAAGCCGTGCATGTGCCCTACCCCGGCTATGCCCAGGTAGCCCATGCCATGGTGGGTGGGCAATTGCAGTTGTCGATGTTGCCACCCGCCCTGGCCATGGCCCAGGTCAAAGGGGACAAACTGCGCGCCATAGGGGTGACTTCCAGCGGTCGCAGCCCCTTGGCCCCCGAGCTGCCCAGTATGTCTGAGGTGGGGGTCGCCAACTTCAATCTGGAAATCTGGAATGCGGTGTCTGCGCCCAAGTCAATGCCGACAGCCATGGTGAACAAGCTCGCCGTTTTGGTGAGTGAGATTACCCGCTCACCTGAGATTCGACAAAAGCTGTTGGCGCAAGGTTGGCAGGTGGTGGGATCGTCCCCCGAAGGGCTGACCAACCGGATTCAGTCAGACACCGCGCTATTTGGCAGCATCATCCAAACGCTGGGTGTTTCCAGTCAGTAATCGCACCCACAAAAATGGCCGCAGGGTTTCCCCATGCGGCCATTTTGAATAAGCTTATTTTTACTCTTGTGCAGCGCGAATGGTGTCGCGGCCATGGATGTCTTTGACACGACCCAGATCGTTGTCCAGCGCCCGCGCCAATTTGTCAACTGCCGAGATAAAAGCCGCAGCCAATTTGTCAGCATCCGCAGTCACGGTCACAGGCTGACGGCTAACAACACGGGCTTCCAGGCGACAACGTTTGTCACTGACACCTGATTTGGAGCTGTCCAGATCGGTCAGGAAAACTTCCAGGCGTGTCACGTTTTCATTAAAGCGGGCCAAACGAGTACCAGCTTCGTCTTGAATCCATTGCGCCAAAGATTCGCCGCCTTGGATATGGTCATCGGTATGGACTTGAATTTGCATGATGTTTTTCTTTGTAAATTTCGGCTGTCAAGCCGAGGGAGTGAATGAAACAGGCTAACTTTACCTCATGACTGCAGCCTCCATGTGCTGCAAAAAATGGCTTAAGGGGATGGCAACAATTGCTTGATATCCGCCACCGTCAACTCAGGCTTGGTGCCGTAGCGGGTAAACAGACGTAATTTGCCGGTGGTGTCATACACATAGCTGCCCGCTGTGTGGTCGATGGTATAGCTGGTGGGGGTGGGACCATCCACCTTTTTGTAATACACCTTGTAGTCTTTGGCCAAGGCCGCCGTTTTCTCAGGCGTGGTGTAGAGCGCCAAAAAGGAAGGGTCGAAGTTTTCCATGTAGGCCTTGAGCATTTCGGGCTTGTCACGCTCGGGGTCAACAGAGACAAACAAGGCCTGCAACCGGTCACCATCTTGACCCAGCAGCTTTTTAATTTCGGTCATCTCGGCCATGGAGGTCGGGCAGACATCAGGGCACTGGGTGTAACCAAAGAACATCATGACGATCTTGCCCTGAAAATCTTTGAGGGTACGTTGCTGACCGTTGTGGTCGGTCAAAGCAAAGTCTTTGGCGTAATCAGCACCAGTGATGTCAATGGCGGTGAATTTGGGAGCGTTTGGAGAGCATGCAACAAATAGACCTGTAGCACCCGTCAAAATTACGTAAGCAACTATCTTTTTAAGAGCATTTCGTTTATTCATAACTGCATCATAAGTCCAAACAATCAACAGGAAGCCCCGCTTTACAGGTAATGATCCACCAGCAAAGCTGCAAATAGCAGACTCAAATGAATCAGCGAAAAGCGAAAGGTCTTGCGCGCCAGCGCATCAGAGTAATCGCGCCACAAGTTGAAAGCATAAAAAATAAAGCCCACATTCAGCAGCACAGCCGCCGCCAGGTAAAGCCAGGAGCTCATGCCATAAATAAAAGGCAGCAAACAGGCAGCCAGCAAAATGAAGGTGTAGAGCAACACCATCAACCGGGTGAATTCATTGCCATGGGTGACCGGCAGCATGGGAAGTCCCGACTTTCGGTAGTCTTCAACCCGATACATCGCCAAGGCCCAGAAGTGCGGCGGTGTCCACAAAAAAATGATCAAAAACAAAATCAGGGCTTCAGGCCCTACATGACCCGCCATGGCGGCCCAGCCCAGCACGGGGGGCATGGCTCCAGAGGCCCCACCAATCACGATGTTTTGCGGAGTCAGGGGCTTCAGGATCACGGTGTAGATCACCGCATACCCGATGAAAGTGGCAAACGTGAGCCACATGGTGAGCGGGTTGACAACAAAGTACAGCAGCGCCGAGCCCAGGGCACACAAGGTGGCGGAGAACAGCAGGGTTTGCCGGTCGCCCAACTGCCCTTTGGCGGTGGGCCGCCAAGAGGTGCGCTTCATCTTGGCATCAATGCTTTTCTCAATGATGCAATTAAAAGCCGCTGCCGCCCCCGCCACCAGCCAGATACCCAGGCAAGCCATGGTGGCCACGCCCACTTCATGCCAGGACGGCACACCCGGCACCGCCAGCACCATGCCAATCAAGGCGCAAAACACAATCAGCTGGATCACGCGCGGCTTGGTCAACGCGTAATATTGCGCAAAAACGGACATCACAGCCACGGGGTGGGCAACAGTACTCAAGCCAGATTTCCTCTTTCAGTGGATGACAAAGGTGCCGCCGGTCTGACAGGCGCGACCATTGACGCAGCTTGTTTGCAAGCCAGCATCCAGACAAACGTCAACACCAGTGCAGCCGCCCCCCCGGTGTGCAGTAAGGCCGCCACCAGCGGCCATTGCAGCACCACATTGCTTAAACCTGTTGCCAATTGCAGGCCAACCAGTGCCGCCAGCACCCGACTGTGCGCACGCCAAAGAGGATGACGGTTGAGCTGCCACGCCAGCAAAGCCAATATCGTCAAAACCAGGTAGGCCATCAAACGGTGCACGTAATGGATTGCCGTCAGTGCGGCAAAGCTGATGGGGACACCTGAGCCGGTAACACCCAAATGTCGCCACAGCTCAAAACCTTGGGTAAAGTTCATCTCAGGCCACCAGTGGTTTTGACATTGCGGGAAATCACCGCACGCCAGCACGGCGTAATTGGTGCTGACCCAGCCGCCCAACAAAATCTGCAGCACCAGCAACCCCAAGGCGAACCCCGTCCACCGACCCAGTGCAGAGGGCATGGGCAAGCGCGCCGCCTGGTTGCTGCCACGTACTACCTGCACACCCAACAAAGCCAGCAAGATCAAGGCACCCGCCAAGTGCAGGGTGACAATGGCCGGAAACAGCTTCATGGTCACGGTCAGCGCCCCAAAAGCGCCCTGCAAACACACCCAAACCAGGCTGGCCGTAGCCCACCAAGGACATACCTCATGCCCAGCTGAGAGACCTACGATGTTGGTGGTTTCACGCCTGCGGGCACGCCAGTGGACCCAGCTCAGGAGAGTCATGACCAAAATCAGGGCTCCGACACCCGTCGCCAGGTAACGGTGCAACATTTCAATCCAGGCTTTGGCCTGGGTCACCGGGCCGGTGGGCATGGCGGCCTGCGCATAGGTAATGGCATGGTTGGCTCCCCACGGAGACGTGCTGCCATAACAACCGGGCCAGTCCGGGCAACCCAAGCCAGAATCGGTGAGACGGGTGAAGGCCCCAAACAGGATCAGATCAAAGGTTAGGAACAGCGTCAAAATCCGCAAAGCCTGCAAGCGTTGTACAGGAGCTTGCTGACGGTTGCGTCCATACACCCAGACCAGCGGGCCCAGAGCCAAGGCCACCCCAACGGTCAACAGGCTGACCAGAGGTGTCAAATCGTAAAGCGCTTGCGTATCCATGGACTTGCGTGTCAGAACAACAGTCTCAACGCCCAGGGGCATCCCAAGCCAACGAAGCGCGCAGCAAATGCTCCATATCGCGCTTGGCTTTGGCCGCAGCAGCACTATCCAGCCGCGAGGGGAAACGCATCATGGTATTGCCCATCGGGTCAACCACGTAGATATAGTCTTGCTGCAGATGCCCCGTGGGTGTAGGTAACCAATCGGTGAGCACCTGGGGGGCAACCCGCAACACGGTGGCGTGATCATGTTTCAAAAGTTCCGCTAATTTTGCGTCTACCGGAGCCTGGTCATGGATGAGCCAGAGCCAGTCCACCCGCTCCATGTCCTTGGCCAGCATCAGCCGAAATTGCCGCAGCACGATCAGCTGTTTTTGACAATCCTGCACACAGGCACCCCCATCCACCTTGATCAACAGCCACTGTGCTTTCAGCGAGGCTAAAGGCTTCGGCTGACCATCCAGATCGGTAGCCATCACATCAGCCACCGGGCGAACCGGTGTAATCAACTCACCAAACGATGCTTCACCCTGCGGGCGAACCACATAAAACACAAAATAGGCTACCAGCACAGGCAAAGAGCAGGCCAGCAAAATGGCCAGTAATTTCATGCGGCCAGACAACACCGAACCAGCTGCCGCACCCGGAGTTGGCAACGAATGCACAGCCAAACTCAACATCTCATCGGACGACTGGCTCATACGGATTCACCCTTGCGAAAACTGGCAAACAGATAAAACAAAAACAAGGCCCCCGCCATACCAAACCACTGAAAGGCGTAGCCACGGTGTTTGCCCACGCGGTCTTCCGGTGGTGGCCAGTGACGAACCAGTGTGTCTGGCGCATCACCACCCGTTTGCTGCAACACCACCGGTTGCAAGGGATGACCGAGCAAGCTTTGAAAACGCGACATATCCAGTTTTTCCCATAACTTGGCAGAGGCTTCGGGATGATCGGGCATCAAAAAAAACTTCTTTGTTGAAGGTACAACGGCCAAGCCCGTTACCTGAATCCTTCCGGCAGGTGTCGCCACGACCGGCATCACCGAACGACCCAGCGTCCAGCCGACCCAACCGCGATTGATCAAAATGCGCGTTTCACTGCCTTCAATTTTCAAAGGTGTGATGACATGCACCCCAGGTTGACCATTTTCCTGGCGGTTGTCCAGAAAAATTTGGTGTTCTGCTTCGTAGGTACCGACAACTGTGAACGGCGCATCTTGTGCGGCTTGGGCATCCAGCAACTGCCCGGTAACCACGGTCGGCCCCAACTGACTGCGCTCGGCGCGTTGGGCCAGTTCATGCGCCAGCCGCTCACCTTTGCCATGCTGCCACGCACCAAGATAGATAAGTATGATCAAACCCAGCAACATCGCCAAGGTAGGAATGAACCGGAATTGAAAACGCATGTTGCAGATGAGCTTGGTGTAAAAAAGCATAATGCAATCTCCCACTCAGGAAAGATGGCCATGCTGGCGAAAATTTTAATTCTGTCGACCTTGGCACTGATCTTGGTAAGCCTGTTCAGTGCTCTGGCCATGCTGTTCAAAAATGACGATCCAGACAAACGCAAGCGGGTTGTACAAGCATTGACCATTCGCATCAGCTTGTCTATCGGCTTGTTTATAGCCCTCATCGCAAGCTTTTATTTGGGCTTGATTCCAGGTCGGGGGTAATTCCACCAAAACCAGAAAGCCACTGACTCAGCAGTGGCTTTCCAGAGCACGGATCCAGTTGAATGGTGATGGCCATCTGCCATCACAAGCTCATCAGAGAATATAGACAAACACAAACAGGATCAGCCACACCACGTCCACAAAGTGCCAGTACCAGGCGACCGCTTCAAAAGCAAAGTGGTTGTGCTCAGAAAAGTGCCCCTTCATGCCACGTCCCAACATGACGATCAGCATGATGGTTCCCAGCGTCACGTGCAAGCCGTGAAAACCGGTCAAAATGTAAAAGGTGGCACCGTACACACCCGCCCCGAGGGTCAAACCCATCTCGCTATAGGCGTGGGCATATTCAAAAATCTGAAAACCCATAAAAGTCATGCCGAGTGCCACGGTCATGGCCAAACCCAAGGTTAATTGGCTTTGCTTGCCCTTGATCAATCCCCAATGCGCCCAGGTCAAGGTGGCACCTGAGGTCAAGAGCAACATGGTGTTAATGGCAGGAATACCCCAGGCGTGCATCGGCATGAAGGCATCCCCCAACGGACCTGCATTGGGCCAAACGCTGGAGAATTTGCCATAAGGCGACAGGGACTCTTCAAACCCGGCCATTTCAGGCAAGGCAATTCGGCGGATGTAATACAGGGCACCAAAAAAACAGGCAAAAAACATCACTTCAGAAAAGATGAACCAGACCATACCGATACGGTACGAGCGGTCTTCCCACAAACTGTACACACCACGCACGTTCTCGCTGATGATTTCGCCGAACCAACCCACAATCACATACAGGATCAGTGCCGCACCAATCAACATGCTCCAGATGCCCGGCGGCGTGCCGTTGATTCTGAAAACGAAGCCCAGCGCCAACATAAAAATACCCACCGACAAAAAGGTGGAGTAGTGGCTGGCCGCTGGCACAAAGTAGTGGCCGCGCACAGCGGGTTGGGTTGCGTGTGTCATTCTTTTTTCCTTGTCAAATCAGCTTTTTGCCTTGATGGCTTCAAAAAATGTGTACGAAAGTGTCACGGTGCCAAAATCCCGATCCAGCTTCGGGTTCACCACAAACACCACCGGCATGGTGCGTGTTTCACCCGGAGCAAAACTTTGCTGGCCGAAGCAAAAACATTGCAGTTTTTCAAAGTATTGCGCCGCCACCGCGGGCGTGATACTGGGTATGGCCTGCCCCACGAACACCTTGTCGGTGGTGTTGGTGATGGTGTAGTTCATGTGCGAAATTTCGCCCGGATGCACCCGAATCGAGAATTGCTCCGGCTTGAAAGTCAACCCCACACCTGGCATGGAATGGCTTAAAAACTCGACCTTGACCGAGCGCGTCATATCAATCTGGGTGTTTTTGTCTACCGCCACCGCTACCGCATTGGTTTTACCGTTCAAGCCGGTCAGCTCACAGATCACGTCATACAGCGGCACCATGGCAAAGCCAAAACCAACAAAAAACAAGGCCACCAAACCCAGCTTAAGCCCCATACGCACATTGGTGCGCTGGCGCTCAGCCTTGGAAACGCCCATCAGAACGGGCGATATTTCCATATGGAGCCCAAAAATATCGCCAATACGATCACCCCAAAGAGATAACCCAAGCGTTTGTTTCCACGTTTGCGCTTTTCCCACTCGCTCGCATCCAAGCGGTTTTGTTGAATCTCAGACATTTTCATGGGTGCTCCCAGCCTTGTTATTTGATGACTGGTGGAGTTTCAAAGGTATGGTAGGGTGCAGGTGAAGGCACGGTCCACTCCAGCCCCTCTGCACCATCCCAGGCTTTATCAGCGGCTTTCTCACCCTCTTTGATCGTTTTGTAAATGTTGTAGACAAAGATCAAGTGCGCCGAGCCCAAAATAAAGGCCCCCATACTGGAGATCATGTTCCACTCTGCAAACATCACTGGATAGTCAGGAATACGACGCGGCATACCCGCCAAGCCGACAAAGAACTGCGGAATGAAGGTCAGATTAAAGCCAACGATGGTGACCCAGAAATGCCATTTACCGAGGGTTTCGTTGAGCATATGCCCGGTCCACTTGGGCAGCCAGTAATACACCGCCGCCATCGCTCCCATCACTGCCGTGGGATAGAAGGCATAGTGGAAATGCGCCACCATGAAATACGCGTTGTGGTACTGCGGATCAGCCGCTGCGTCAGACAAGGCCAAGCCCGTCACGCCACCCCAGCCAAATAACACCAGCGAGCCCAGTGCAAACAGCATGGGGGTCTCAAAACTCATGGAGCCCTGCCAAATCGTGGCGATCCAACAGAAAAACAGCACCGCCAAAGGGAACGAGATGGCCATGGTGATGTACATGAAGTAAATCTGGCTACCCAGCGACATACCGCTGGTGAACATATGGTGTGCCCATACAACCAAACCCAGGCCGGCAATCGCCCAGAACGAATAAACCTGCGCCTTGTAGCCGTAGATCGGCTTGCGGGCAAAAGCAGAGAACACATGAGGCAGCGCACCGGCAATGGGCAACAACAACACATATACCTCAGGGTGACCCATGAACCAGAAGATGTGTTGCCACAACACCGGGTCGCCACCACCAGCTGCATTGAAGAAGTGGGTATCAAAGTGGCGATCCATCAGCACCATCGTCACACCACCAGCAAACACCGGCATGATGGTAATCAGGAGCACTGCGGTCATCAGGAAACCATGCGCAAACAGCGGCATTTTCATGATGGTCATTCCAGGTGCACGCATGTTCAAGATGGTCACAATGACGTTGATGGAGCCCAAAATGGACGACACACCCAGCATGTGAATGGCGAAAATCGCAAAGTCCATCCCCCAACCACTTTGAATCGACAGGGGTGCATACATCGTCCAGCCGGTGTCAACTGCACCTGGGCCAACGCCCATGATGCCCAAAAAGAAGGGTAAGGTGAGCATGATGGCTGCTGGCGGCAAAATCCAGAAACCCCAGTTATTCAGTCTGGGCAAAGCCATGTCAGGTGCACCAATCATCATGGGCAACATGTAATTGGCCAAACCTGTCGCTGCAGGCATGGCAAAACCAAACACCATGATCAAACCGTGCAAGGTAATCAACTGATTAAACAGCTCTGGCTGAACAAACTGCAGACCTGGCTGAAATAGCTCAAGCCGCACCGTCAAAATCATGGCCCCACCAATAAACAGCATGGCAAAACCAAAAATCAGGTACATGATCCCGATATCTTTGTGATTGGTGGTTTCCAACCAACGAACCCAACCGCCTTTGTAATGCGCGTCGTGGGAATCACCTACCGGCAAGCCGTGCGACATATCGTGTGCCATGGACAACTCCTTCTACTGAATTTTTAAATGGGTACGCGCTTTACTGCGCTTTGGCGACAACCGTTGTCGCCACGGGCTCTGCTGCAGCCACGGATGCAGCAGACTTTTGACTGGCCAGCCACTTGGCAAACTCTTCCTGGCTCACAACCTTGACGACCACCGGCATAAAACCATGCTCTTTGCCACACAGCTCGGAACACTGCCCACGGTAGGTACCGGTTTTCTCAACCGTGGCCCAGAACTCACGCAAAAACCCTGGCACGGCATCACGTTTGACACCAAACGCAGGCACCCACCAGCTGTGAATCACGTCGTTGGAGGTGGTGATAAAACGGATTTTTTTACCCACCGGAAGTACCAGCGGGTTATCCACTTCAAGCAAATAATGCTCGCCCTTGGCCGCACCACTATCGATCTGATCACGAGGAGTCGCCAAACGGCTGGTGTAGCTAACACCTTCTGCCGGAAACTCGTATTGCCACAACCATTGACTGCCCGTGACCTTGACCACCAATTCAGCATCGGTCTTGGTGTCTTCGTACATGATCACCGCATGCAGGGCCGGAATACCAAACACCACATAGTCAATAAAAAACAACAAGGCAAATGGCGACAGCACCCACAACCATTGTTTCCGACTCACCGGACCAGTGAAAGTACCCGCTTTGTAGCCAGCATCCTTACGGTGTGTACGGAATGAGTAAATCAACAAACCGAGCACCAAAAAGAACAGGATCAAAATCACCACCATCACCAGGTTGTGCATGTGCAGCGTTTCACGCGCAATGGGGGTCACGGGCTCCGGAAAATTAAACGCATAACCGGCAAAAGCAGCCACAGAGCACAAAGCCAGCAAAACGCCTAAACCACACCTGTACAAGCTACGCATAAATCGCTGTCCTTTGACTGAAATCGATCAACTTTTGATCAATCATTTGATATTTATCAAACAATTGTAGAAGATGATCCCCTAGAGGCAGCCAAAAAAATACAAGGGGAAACCCGATACCCACCGATTCGAGGCGCTCTGCTCGGGCTTAAGGTGTCCAAAAAATCCGTGCCGTGGGCCACACCAGCAACAAAACAATCACACAGGGTGTCACCGTCCATGCAATTTCTACCGCCAGTGAGCTGTGAAAATTGACCCGCTCGGGAGAACCCCCACGGTGGTGTTTCCAAGAAGCCCAGAGCAAGGCCGCAAAAGATACCCCGAATATCATCAGGCACACCACCATGAGCCCCCATCTGAAGCCAAATTCAGTCATGTTTGCTCCTTCTGCGCGCCATGCCCACCCGTCGTTTTGCCACGCTGCAAGGCGGCACGCATGTCTTGTAATGAAATTTCACTTTGTGCCCTGACCGTAAGGCGGGATGCCGGTTTGAACGCATGCCCATAAAGCACCTCAAACGTCAATTGCAAAGGCATCTTGGACAGCGCTGAGAGCAATTGTGCATGCCAGTGTCGTCCACGCAAGGCAGGGAAACGGGCCACGTTTAAATTGCGCCCCAAACCGCGCAACTCCTGCAACAAACGTTGCGGAGTCTCAAACGTCAGGGTAATACGCTCCATATCCATCACCGGCTCGGCAAAACCTGCTGCCACAAGCTGATCACCCCAATCGTGCATATCGGTAAATTCATGGCTGGGCGCTGGCCAACCCAGCATCTGGTAGAGCCTATGCAGCTCCTTGAGCGAATCCGGCCCCAGACAAGAAAACATCAAGAAGCCATTCACCTGCAAGGCACTGTGCCAGTGGGCCATCAGTGCTTGCGGATCAGCCACCATGTGCAGATGCATGTTGGCCCACAGCATCTGCACGGGCTGCACAACCTTGCTGACCACCAGCGTTTGCGGCTGCAGCCAGCGCTGCGGTGTCCACCAAGGCACCCGCAAAACTTGCTGAACATCACTCACGCGTTGTGAGGTTTCCAGCACGGTGCAAGCTGCTTGGGGATAACGCTGCCTCAACAGACCATGTGCTTGTATACCACCCTTGAGTGGAGCCCAATGCAGCCAGCTGTCAGGCTGTTGTTTGATCAAGTCCAGGCGCTCTTGCATGCGCTGCGCCACCTCCTCATGCAGCCAGGGGGACTCTGGCAGGGACATACCCTGCCAACGCAAGGCAGCATGAGGGTCAAGGGTCGGGGGGAAATGGTCAGCCATGATGCAATTTTTTGCTGCGAGTATATTGACGACATGCTGACCAAGTTGTTCACAGGGCTGATTCACACGCTTCCCAGCCAGTGCCGGGTGTGCCATAGCTGGCCGGCACATCCAGTTTGTGAAGACTGTGTGGGCCAGTTTGCCCAACCGCACCAGCGCTGCATCACCTGCGCCCTGCCCTTGCCAAGCGGTATGCTGCGTTGCGGAGCCTGCCTGAAAGACCCGCCACCACTGGATCTGTGTCTGACGGGTGTCGCCTACGCTTACCCGTGGTCAAGCCTGATTGCCGACTTCAAATTTCACGCCCAAAGTGGCTTGGTTCACAGTTTGTCCACCCTGTTGAAGGCCAGCCCCTGGGTCGAACCGGCCTTGGATGCCGCCCATCTGCTGCTGCCCATGCCTTTGTCGACATCACGTTTGGCTGAGCGCGGCTACAACCAGGCCCTGCTGCTGGCACGTGCCCTCAACGCCAGAAAAACACGCGCAGATATCTTGCTGCGCATGCAAGACACGCCCGCCCAACACACACTCAAGCGCACCCAGCGCTTACATGTGCTTGACCATGCTTTTGCAGTCGACCCGCTGCTGGCACACCACCTCAAAGGGGCCTGCGTGGTGCTGGTGGACGATGTGATGACCACAGGTGCATCCCTGCATGCGGCTGCCCGGGTCTTGCGCAAGGCCGGGGCCCACCACATCACAGGTTTGGTCTTTGCGCGAACCGAGTAAAGACGTGGGCGACAATTCAACCATGTTTCATATTGTTTTGGTCGAACCTGAAATCCCCCCCAACACTGGCAATGTCATCCGCCTGGCGGCCAACACCGGCTGTAGTCTGCACCTGGTTGAGCCCTTGGGCTTTTCCATGGACGACAAACACATGCGCCGAGCCGGGCTGGATTACCACGAATACGCCAGCGTGACACACCACACCAGCTGGCAAGCCTTTCTGGATGCCCAGCAACCGGCACCACAACACCTGTTTGCCATGACCACTCGCGCCAGTCAAAGCGTCTTTGACACTCGCTTTACGCCAAACGACTATCTGGTATTTGGTTCGGAAACCAAGGGTTTGAGCGAGGTGGTGCGGCAATCTTTCGCGCCCGGACAGGCGATCAGGCTGCCAATGGTGGCGGGCCAACGTAGCCTGAATTTATCCAATGCAGTGGCCGTAACGGTCTTTGAAGCCTGGCGACAAAATGACTTCATCCATTTTGACCAATCCACAAAAAATTCATAAAATCATGCTCTATGGCTTATAAATAAAGCCTGAGTAGCTACATTAAAAATAGCAACTAATACACTGCATCCCAAAGCAGCTTGAGGCCCGTCAGAAACATACCGGCGTATAAAAACCGGTAAAAGAGCACCTGACTGATACGCCGTGCCAACCGCACGCCAACCCAAACCCCAATCGGCGCAAGGGGTAACAACACCAGGGACGTGGCAAAGTTACGCCAGTCCAACAAGCCCAGCCAAGCATACGGAATCCATTTGGACAGGTTGATGACAAAAAAGAAAAACGCCATGGTGGCGGTGAACCGAATCGGTGACAACCGCAGTGGGATCATGTAGGCATTCACTGGCGGGCCACCTGCGTGGGCGATAAAACTGGTAAAGCCCGATGTGGCGGTCAACACCGCTCCCAGCCAACGTGGCGGTGGCGGGCTGTCGGCCTTGGGCGGAAACAACAAACGTTGCGCCAAAAACAGCAACGTAAACACGCCAACAATACCAGCCACCAACCGCGCATCCAAAAGCCTGAACAACACAGCCCCCACGCCAACCCCCACCAAGCCGCAAGGTATCAAAAACTTCAGCAGCTTCAGGTCAAAGTCTTTGCGAAATGCCGCCATGCCCAGCACATCCATCAAAAACAACACCGGCATCAAAATGGCAGCCGCTTGCGGCACACTCACCGCCAGTGCCATCATGGGCACCGCCAAGGAGCCAAAACCTGCGCCAAAACCACTCTTGCTCACCCCCAGCAACAACACGGCTGGCACAGTGACCAGGTAGAAAAAAGGGTCGGTGATGAAGGGATAAGTTTCGGGCAAGGCCATAGGATGACAATTTGAGTATGAACAGTTCAACCATTCACAACATTCAACATTGGGGTGAAACTCTTCATCTTGTGGTCGAACTGGCTGGTACGGTCGCGTTTGCATTGTCAGGGATTATGGAAGGGGCACAAAAGCGCCTGGATGCAGTGGGCGTGTGTGTGGTGGGATTTTTGGCAGCTTTTGGGGGTGGCACCTTACGTGATTTGCTGATCGATGAACGCCCTTTCTTCTGGGTTCGCCATGTTGAAATGCTTTGGGGCGTACTGGCCTTGTGCCTGCTGGCCATGCTGTTCATGCGCAGCCACCACTTTGACTTGACCCGCAAAGCCATCGAATGGCCAGATGCACTGGGGCTTGGCCTGTTTACTGCCAGCGGCGTTCACCAGGCCCTGATTGGTCAAATGCCGGCTTTGGTGGCCGTGCTGATGGGATTAATCACCGGTGTATTTGGTGGTGTGCTGCGCGACATTGTGTGTAACGAAATCCCAACCGCCTTCAGTGATCACCGCCCTTATGCCGTGTGTGCTTTTGCTGGTGGCTGGGCCTATGTGGGCTTATGGCAGTTGGGCGCACCCGGCTGGATGTCTTTGCTGGTGTGTGTGCTCGTGACCGCTGGCTTACGCGGTTTGGCCATGTGGCGCAACTGGCAATTACCAGCCTGGCAAATCGACTGACAGCAGGCAAGCGACAATCCGCGCCACTATGTTCAACCCATCCCAAGCCGATGTACGCCGTTTTTTTTGCTCTGTTTACGCCAAAGCCAAGACAGAACAAGCGCTAGAAGCTATTGAAACAATAGCAAGTTTATGGATCAACGAGCACCCTGAGTACCATGCCGAACTGTCAGACTTACCTGCAGCACTGGCCAGCATGGGGCAAGTGGAACCCGGCAAAACCAATCCTTTCCTGCATTTGTCGATGCATTTATCCATCACCGAGCAATGCAGCATTGACCAGCCTCGTGGCATTCGTCAGGCCGTGGAACTGCTCAGCCACCGATGCAACTCCTTGCACGATGCGCACCACGCTGCGATGGACTGTCTGGGTCAAATGCTGTGGGAAAGTCAACGCGCCGGACGGCCACCCGATGGCGAGTCTTATGTAGCCTGCGTGCAGCAGCATGCCACACGCGACTAAAACGCCCCCTTATTTCAGGCGATCACGCTGCACGGTCTGGATTTCACCAGGCAAGCTGCCCACGTAATCTGCCAACACCTTCAGATCCGCATTGGAAAACTGCTTGGCCACTCCCCCCATGATCGGATGACCGCGACCAATCAGGGGTTTGTCATTGGTTTTGTAAGCGCGCAAGGCAACGTACAAATAGTCACTGTGCTGGCCCGCAATCTTGGGGTAAGCCGGGTCAATCGGCTTGCTTAAATTAGCACCGTGGCATGAGGTGCAGCCACCTTGTGTGAGCAAGCTCTGAGCCTTGGCCGAACCATTGGGAATATCCGCGGACAACGTGGCCCCGGTGCCGGTGGATTCATAAAAAGCCGCCAGATCGGCCATATCCTGTTCACTCAAACTCGCCGCAATGGTACGCATTGAAGGGTGTTTGCGATCCCCCGTTTTGTAAGCATGTAAGGCGGAACGGATGTAGCCCGCGCCTTGCCCATTAATTTTGGGTACCTGATGCACCTCAGGAAACCCGATGTGATAGCCTTTGATACCGTGACAACCAACGCACAACGCGTTTTTTTTGGATCCTGCTGCCGCATCACCATGAATATCTTGGGCATAGGCGGTCACGGTGGTCGCATAAGCGACAAGTATGGATGACAGAGTCAACAGGAATTTGTTCATTTTGCTAAGACAATTCGTAAAGAACATTGCATGATTTGATAAATATCAAACAATTATAGGAAGCCATCTGGCATACGCCACTTGGCGTAAACCCGATATCCATCCCCAACATCGCCCCCCGATCCGACACCGAACGTATAAACACTCACCATGAAATTCCAAGGCTCCCAAAACTACGTCGCTACGGCCGACCTGATGCTCTCTGTGAACGCGGCCATCACCTTGCAGCGCCCGCTGTTGGTCAAGGGCGAACCCGGCACCGGCAAAACCATGCTGGCCGAGGAAGTGGCCGGCGCTTTGAAGCTGCCATTGCTGCAGTGGCACATCAAATCCACCACCAAAGCACAGCAAGGCCTGTACGAGTACGACGCGGTCAGCCGCCTGCGCGACTCGCAACTGGCCGACGTGGACGGTGGCGAGCGCGTCAAAAATATCCACAACTACATCGTCAAAGGTGTGCTGTGGCAGGCCTTTACCGCTGACCAGCCGGTCGCCCTGCTGATTGACGAAATCGACAAGGCCGACATCGAGTTCCCCAACGACTTGCTGCGCGAAATCGACCGTATGGAGTTTTACTGCTATGAAACCCGCGAACTGATCCGTGCCAAACACCGCCCGCTGGTGTTCATCACCTCCAACAACGAAAAAGAGCTGCCCGATGCCTTTCTGCGCCGCTGCTTCTTCCACTACATCAAGTTCCCCGATGCCACCACCATGAGGCAGATTGTGGACGTGCACTTCCCTGGCCTCAAGGCCGAACTGCTCAGCGCGGCCATGAAAACCTTCTTCGACGTGCGTAACCTGCCCGGCCTGAAAAAGAAGCCTTCCACCAGCGAACTGCTGGACTGGCTCAAACTGCTGATGGCGCAAGACATTCCCGCGTCTGTACTGCAATCCGAAGGTGACAAGGTGGCCGTGCCACCGCTGGTGGGCGCGTTGCTAAAGAACGAGCAGGATGTGACGCTGTTTGAAAAACTGGTGTTTATGCAGAGCCGCAACCGATAAGACTTGTTACAGCCGCTTATCCAGCAATATGAGTCTTCGCTGCACGGTAGCCCGTGGGGGCATCCCCCTCATACGGGAGTACAGAAATCGGGGAATTGCCCCCACAGGCTACCGCGCGACCCTCTGGACAGGCTGGCATTCTGAAAACATTTTTTGGAGAACCCCATGGCTTTTGTTGAACCTGTCACCCTGAGCGCACGCGGCATCACACTGGTGCCGCTAGCCCTTGAACACGAAGACGGCCTGCGCGCCGCTGCCGCTGACGGCGAGTTATGGAACTTGCGCATCACCTCGGTGCCCGAACCCGACCAGACCCGCCCCTACATCGAAACCGCGCTGGCCATGCGCGAAGCAGGCAACCGGTTTGCCTTTGCCGTCACTGATTCGACCAGTGGCAAGGTGCTGGGCTGCACCAGCTTTCACGACATCGTGCCCGCCATCAAGCGCGTGGAAATTGGCTGGACCTGGTACGCCAAAAGTGCCCAGCGCAGTCACGTCAACACCACCTGCAAGCTGCTCATGATGACCCACGCTTTCGAGACCCTGGGCTGCCACCTGGTTGGCTGGCGCACGGACAACTTCAACTTTGCCAGTCAAGCTGCCATTGAGCGTCTGGGTGCCCAAAAAGACGGCGTGATCCGTGGCCACGCCCTGCGCCGCGATGGCACCATCCGCGACACGGTGATGTACAGCATGCGTGCTGGCGAATGGCCCGAAGCCCGGGCGCAACTGCTGTACCTGCTGAACAAACCCCGCCCGATGGTCAGGTAACAACGCGTTTCACCCCCCCGGTAAAACCGGGGATGGCTTGTTTGATATGTCCAGTTTCAAGCCACCCCATGTGCCTTAAACCAGGCCAAGGCCCGGACAAAGCCATCGGCTGCGGCCTCTTTGCGGTAGCTTGGCCGATAGTCAGCATGAAACGCATGTGGCGCATCTTTGTAGACTACAAATTCCGATGCCTTGGCGGCAACATTACCCTTGGCTCCGGCTTGCGCCAGCGCCTCTTTCATCTGGTTGATCGTGGTTAACGGAATGCCACCATCCTGCCCTCCATACAGTCCCAGCACCGGCGCTTTCAGTTCGGCAGCCATATCCAGTGGATGTTTCGGCGTAAGTTCAGAAGCAGTGCCCACCAATCGACCATACCAAGCCACCCCGGCTTTGACGTGTTGGCTTCGCTCCGCATACAGCCAGGTGATACGGCCACCCCAGCAAAAGCCGGTAATGCCCACTTTTTTCAGATCGCCACCGTTCTCACCTGCCCACTTAACGGCACCGTCCAGGTCACCCATGACCTGGGCATCCGGTACCTTGGAGACCACTTCAGCCATCAATTTGGCCATTTCACCGTAACTGCTGGGGTCCCCTTGACGGGCGTACAGCTCTGGGGCAATGGCCAGATAACCGGCTTTAGCCAAGCGGCGACAAGTGTCGGCTATGTATTCATGGACACCAAAAATCTCATGAACAACCAGAATCACCGGCAGATTTTTTTTGCCTTCAGGTGCGGCATAGAAAAACGGTACAGAAAAACCTTCTACGTCATAAATGGCCTCACCAGTGGTCAAGCCTTCGCTGGATGTTTTGATGGCGGTTTGTGCCATGATGGGGGTGGCCGCAGCGGCATAACCTACCCCTAAAGCCACCTTCAACGCCGTCCGGCGACTGGCACCCAAGACGGTAGATTGACCAGGAAGCAATGCATCAAAGTCTTGGGTTTGGTCTGGTGTCAGCATGCCTGTCTCCTTGAGTTGAAAGGTGCAGCATATCGGCGAAATAAGTTCGACTATTTTTCAGGGTTTTTCAAAATCCTCAGTGCTTGTCGCACGCCAAAGATGGCCGGATTGTGCGTATTTGCGTTATGCTCTGGCGCGCAATTCCAAGCCTGCAGCGATCCTGTAAGCCGGGTTGCAAGTCACGGTCTAGGTGCTTTACCCAATGACATCAGGCCCTGTTCAACGTATTCTGAGTCAGATCACAAGTCTGCAAGGAGACCTTCACCATGCCACAGCGCAAACCCCTGCACCTGCACGTGCCGGAGCCCACCGGGCGTCCAGGACACGACACGGATTTTTCTTATCTGCCTTTGTCAGCCGCCGGTGCCAAACGCCGCCCGCCAGTGAATGTGGCGGCGGCACAAACCAACGATCTGGCTTTTGCACTGATCCGCGTGCTGGACGACAACGGCCATGCTGTTGGCCCCTGGGCTCCAGAAATGGACGTGGCGCTGCTCAAACGCGGCATGCGCGCCATGCTGCTGACCCGGGCCTTTGATGCCCGCATGCAAATCGCCCAGCGGCAGAAAAAAATGTCGTTTTACATGCAATGCCTGGGCGAAGAAGCCATTGCCTGTGCCCACGCGCTGGCCATTGGCGAAGGCGACATGTGTTTCCCCACCTACCGCCAGCAAGGCTTGCTGCTCACTCGCGAGGACAACAACATGGTGGACATGATCTGCCAGCTCTACAGCAACACACACGACCCGATGAAGGGACGGCAGCTGCCGGTGATGTATTCCAGCAAGAAGCAGGGCTTTTTCTCCATCTCCGGCAACCTCGCCACTCAGGTGATCCAGGCCGTGGGCTGGGGCATGGCCAGCGCCATCAAGGGCGACGACAAGGTGGCCAGCGCCTGGATTGGCGACGGTGCCACGGCAGAAGCCGACTTTCACACCGCCCTGACCTTTGCCCACGTCTACCGCGCCCCGGTGATCATCAACGTGGTCAACAACCAGTGGGCCATTTCCACCTTTCAGGCGATTGCCGGCGGCGAAGGCACCACGTTTGCCGCACGCGGCGCGGGCTGCGGCATTGCCTCGCTACGGGTCGATGGCAACGACTTTCTGGCGGTCTACGCCGCCTCGAAATGGGCGCTGGAACGCGCCCGCAGCAACTTCGGGCCGACCCTGATCGAGTGGGTGACCTACCGCGCCGGGCCGCACTCCACCTCGGATGACCCCAGCAAATACCGCCCGGCCAATGACGCGGCACGCTTTCCGCTGGGTGACCCGATTGAGCGACTCAAAAAACACCTGATCGTGCTGGGGGCCTGGTCGGATGCCGAACACGAAGCCACCAAAAAGGCAGTGGAAGCTGAAGTGTCCGCAGCCCAGAAAGAAGCCGAAAAATTCGGCACCCTGGCCGATACCCATAGCCAGGACATCAGCAGCATGTTTGAAGATGTCTACCAAGAGATGCCTGCGCATTTGCTGCGTCAGCGTCAAGAGATTGGAGCCTGATCATGACCGAGACCTTGAAAACCAGCCCCATGACCATGATCCAGGCCCTGCGCTCCGCCATGGACGTGATGCTGCAGCGCGACCCCAATGTGGTGGTTTACGGCCAGGATGTCGGCTACTTTGGCGGCGTGTTTCGTTGCACCGAAGGCTTGCAGCAGAAATTTGGCAACCAACGTGTATTTGACGCGCCCATTTCCGAGGGCGGTATTGTCGGCACGGCCGTCGGCATGGCCGCTTATGGCCTGCGCCCGGTGGTCGAAATCCAGTTTGCCGATTATGTGTACCCGGCCACCGATCAGATCGTGTCAGAGGCGGCACGCCTGCGCTACCGCTCGGCGGGTGACTTCACCTGCCCCTTGACCATCCGCATGCCTTGCGGCGGTGGCATTTATGGAGGACAAACCCACAGCCAGAGCCCTGAGGCCATGTTCACCCAGGTGTGCGGCCTGCGCACTGTGATGCCATCGAACCCGTATGATGCCAAAGGCTTGCTGATTGCATCGATTGAAAACAACGACCCCGTGATCTTTCTGGAGCCCAAACGCCTGTACAACGGCCCGTTTGACGGCCACCATGAGCGCCCTGTCGTGCCCTGGAGCAAACACCCACTGGGCGAAGTGCCTGAAGGCTACTACACCGTGCCGCTGGACAGTGCGCGCATCACCCGCCCTGGCAACTCAGTCACGGTGATTGCCTATGGGACGATGGTGCATGTGGCCGAAGCCGCCGCACTGGAAAGTGGTGTGGATGCCGAGATCATCGATCTGCGCAGCCTGTGGCCGCTGGATCTGGACACCCTGGTAGCCTCGGTCAAGAAAACCGGGCGCTGCGTGATCGTGCACGAAGCCACCCGCACCAATGGGCTCGGGGCGGAACTGCTGGCCCTGATGCAAGAGCATTGTTTCTACCACCTGCAAGCGCCGATTGAGCGGGTCACGGGCTGGGACACACCCTACCCGCACGCGCAGGAGTGGTCGTATTTTCCGGGGCCGGCGCGTGTGGCGGCGGCTCTGCAACGTGTGATGGAGGCTTGAACCATGACCCTACAAACCATCAAGATGCCCGACATTGGCGAAGGCATTGCCGAAGTGGAACTGGTCGCATGGCATGTCAAGGTTGGCGACGTGGTCGCAGAAGACCAGATCCTGGCCGATGTGATGACAGACAAAGCCACGGTAGAAATTCCGTCACATGTGGCGGGCACCGTGGTGTCACTCAACGCTGCGGTGGGTCAGGTGGTGGCGGTTGGCACCGAAATTATTCATATCAATTCGTCTGCAGAACCCGTATTACCTGCGCAAGCAGCTACGATTATTGAAGCACCTGCGCAGACCGAACAAGCCCCTGAAGTGCCCGAAAAACAGCCGGAGAGACCGGCATCATCATCACCAGCAGCCTCTGAACCGGCTCCAGCAGTCAGTGTTTCGGGTATCGGCTTGTGCAGCAGCCACCCCATCGCGGCCCCCGCTGTGCGTCGACTGGCCTGGGAATGGGGGGTGGATTTGAGCCAAGTGCCAGCCACCGGCCCGGCTGGGCGCATCACGCAGGCTGATTTGCAAGACTACGCCACCAAACGCTCTGATATTAATAGCTGTTTGCGCAATGAGGACGGGCGCTACAAGGCCATGGAGGCCCAAGAAACGATTCCAGTGATTGGCCTGCGACGCAAAATCGCGCAAAAAATGCAGGAAGCCAAGCGGCACATCCCCCACTTCACATATGTTGAAGAAATCGATGTGACCGAGTTGGAGGAGCTGCGTGCGCGCCTGAATACGCAGTACGGTGCCAGCCGTGGCCGCTTGACCCTGCTGCCGTTTTTAATGCGTGCCATGGTTTTGGCGGTGCGCGACCACCCGGAGGTGAATGCCCGTTATGACGACGATGTCAACCAGTTGACACGGTTTTCGGCGGTGCATCTGGGCATTGCCACCCAAACCAGCGGTGGCCTGATGGTGCCGGTGATTCGCCATGCTGAAACGCTGGACTTGTGGGCCAGTGCTGCGGCGGTGCTGCGCGTCAGCGAAGCGGCCCGCAGCGGCCGGGCCACGCGGGAGGACCTGAGTGGCTCCACCCTCACCTTGACCAGCCTGGGTGCCCTGGGCGGAATCGTCAGCACGCCGGTGATCAACTACCCGGAGGTGGCTATTGTGGGCACCAACCGCATCGTCGAGCGGCCCATGATCAAAAGTGGGCTGGTGACGGCACGCAAGATGATGAACCTGTCGAGCTCATTTGACCACCGGGTGGTGGACGGCATGCAGGCCGCCGAGTTCATTCAGCAGATTCGCGGCACACTGGAGTGCCCAGGCACGCTGCTGGTTTAAACGCGGAAACGGTCTGCCGAGGCGTTGAGTTTGGCGATCAACGCCCCGGCAATATCCTTCAACGGCAGGACTTCATCTGCGGCACCATGGGCAATGGCCTCTTTGGGCATCCCAAACACCACGCAAGAGGCTTCATCCTGCACAAAGTTGTAGCTCCCCGCATCTTTCATTTCCCGCATGGCTTTGGCACCATCATTGCCCATCCCGGTGAGCATGATGCCAAAGGCATTACGCCCGGCCACTTTGGCCCCGGATCTGAACAGAACCTCTACCGAAGGCTTGTGCCGGTTGACGGGCTCACCGTCTTCCACCACGGCCACATAATTGGCTCCGCTGCGGTCAACCCTGAACTGTTTACCACCCGGGGCCAGATAGGCGTGCCCCGGCAGGATGCGTTCGCCATTGACGGCTTCTCTCACCGCTATGCGGCACAGGCTGTTGAGTCGTGCTGCAAAACTGGTCGTGAAGCCCGGCGGCATATGCTGGGTAATAACAATCGCCGGAAAATCTGCCGGCAAGGGGGTGAGCACCTCCTTGATGGCCTCGGTTCCACCCGTCGAAGCTCCAATAAATACCAATTTTTCAGTGGACACCCGCCCCAACAAGGTCACGGGTACACGTGCTTCAGGTGCTTTGTCTGGGTTTGCTGCCGCTACCTGAGGCCCAAGGCGGCGGATATGTGCGTTGGCGGCAATGCGGATTTTTTCGACAATTTGGGTCGACAACTCGTTCAAACCATCTGCAACACCCATGCGGGGTTTGGAGACAAAGTCCACCGCACCGAGTTCAAGGGCCTTCATGGTGACCTCTGCACCACGCTCTGTCAGCGTTGAAATCATCACCACCGGCATAGGCCGAAGGCGCATCAAACGCCCCAAAAAATCAATGCCATCCATACGGGGCATTTCGATGTCCAGCGTGATGACATCGGGATTTAACTCGCGAATCATTTCACGCGCAATCAAGGGGTCGTGAGCCGCCCCCACACATTCCATGTCGGGCTGGCGGTTGATGATGCCTGCCAACAGGCTGCGCACCAGCGCAGAATCATCCACCACCACAATACGAATCTTTTTCAATATTGATCCTCAAAACAAATCAACAGAGCCACCGGCGGTGGTCTTGGCCATAAAGGCAGCATTGCCTTTGCGCTCTTCGACAACCAGCGTTTCCGGGTGGGAATGTGCCAAGCGTTTCACCAAGGCTCTGCCAGTCACAGGAAAATAACAAACTTTTCTGGGGTGAATGTCCAAAACGTCTTGTGACACCACCGGTATACGCTCGGTAGACAAGTAATCCAGCACAAATTTGGTGTTTCGCTCGCCCACATTCATCGAGGTAAACCCGGCCATGACCTGCGCACCGCCAAATACCTTGGCCTGCATGGTTTCACGCCGAGCACCCATCTTGAGCATTTGGTTGATCAACAGCTCCATGGCATAAGAGCCATAGCGACCACCACCATCATTCCCATCTCCTTCAGGCAACATGAAATGATTCATGCCACCGGCTCTGATGCGACCGTCCCAAATACAAGCCGAGATACAAGAACCCAATACGGTCATGATCATGATGTCTTCGCCGGACACAAAGTACTCCCCCGGAAGTACCTTGACGGCATCGTACTGAAAGTGATGATCGCTGTAAAAAAAGGATGCCTCCCCCGGATTACGCGGCAAAGACTTCAAATAGTCGATTCTGGACGCGCGAGCGCTGGCAACTTTAGCGACGCTCATACACGGTTTTTCCCTTCAAGACAAACAGATCGCGCGACTCACTGAAATTTTCAGCATGTCCGACAAACAATAAACCCCCAGGTACCATCACACGGTAGATACGCTCCAACACCTTGCGCTGGGTTGGGGCATCAAAATAAATCATGACATTGCGACAGAAAACCATGTCAAAGGGTTCGCGAAACGGCCAATCGTCGCGCACCAAGTTAACCATGATGAACTCCACCATACGCTGCAATTCGGGTTTGACACGAACCATCCCACTGTTGGAAGCCTTGCCCTTTAAAAAATATCTTTGCAGTTGGCTTTCAGTTACGTTTTTCAGGTTTTCCAGACGATAAACACCTTGACTGGCCATGGCCAGAACCTTGGAGTCAATGTCACTGGCCATCAACTTGAATGGCGCATTGGCACCCAGCGCATCCACTGCGGTCATGAGAATGGAATAAGGCTCTTCACCGGTAGAAGCCGCACTGCACCAAACCCGCCAATGTGTATGTTCTTTATGCGCTTTCAGGTGCTCACTAAAAACCTGAAAATGGTGATGCTCACGGAAAAACGAAGTCAAGTTGGTGGTTAAGGCATTGATAAATTCTTGCCACTCGGCACCATCCTGTGCTTCAAGCCAGCTTAGATAGGCCTTGAAACTCTGGTGCCCGGTTTCCCTCAAGCGTCGCGATAAACGGCTGTACACCATGGCATGTTTGCCATCGTGCAAACTGATACCCGCACGCTGGTAGATCAGGGCCTGGACGCGGCTGAAATCTGCATCTGACCAAGCAAACTCACGGCCTTGCACATCGGTCAAGCCAGGGTCTTGCTGAAACTGACCTGATGGAAATACGGACATATCAATGCAGTTTAAGACCTCAACAGGGGTCAGACACCAGCCCCATGTCTACACCAGACATCAGCTTTTCAATGTCAAGCAAGATCAGCATCCGGTCTGCCAACGCACCCAGACCAATCACACAATCCCGGTCAATCACACTGTCGACCTCTGGCGCTGGGCGCTGATTTTCAGGGGAAAGTTCCATCACATCGCTGACCGAGTCCACCACAATGCCCACAATACGGTGATGCAAGTGAAGAATGATGACCACGGTGAACGCATCGTATTGGGCGTTGGCGCAATTGAACTTCAACCGCATGTCCACAATGGGCACGATCGTGCCGCGCAAATTCACCACCCCCTTGAGAAAGGAGGGCGCATTGGCAATACGCGTAGGTGGCTCGTAACCACGAATTTCCTGCACTTTCAAGATGTCAATACCGTACTCTTCACGGTCAAGCCTGAAGGTGAGGTACTCACGGGCTCCAACAGACACCACATCATTTACTTTTTCAATTGCACTCATGTTGTTTCTCCTGAACCGTGCCCGGCTATCAGTGCCGTGAACGACGTACCAACGCAGCAGTGTCCAAAATCAAGGCCACTTTGCCGTCGCCAAGAATCGTTGCCCCCGAAACGTTAGGTACCTTGCGGTAGTTGGACTCGAGGTTTTTCACCACCACCTGTTGCTGGCCCAGCAACTCATCCACCAACAACACCACACGACTACCTTCCGCCTCAATCACCACCATGATGTCACTGACCTTTTCCGAATCAAATCGAGGTACCTGAAACACCTTTTCAAGCTCAATGACTGGCATGTATTCATCACGTACCTTGACCAACTGTGCATCCTGACCCACGGTACTGACCGCCTCAGACTTGACCTGGAACGACTCCACCACGGAAGACAGCGGCAGGATGTACACCTCATTGCCGACACCTACCGACATGCCATCCATGATGGCCAAAGTTAACGGCAAACGCACCGACACCCTCATGCCGTAACCTTCTGCCGACTCAATGTCAACGGTACCGTTGAGCGAGGTGATGTTCCGTTTGACCACATCCATACCCACACCGCGTCCAGATACGTCTGTAACCACCTCGGCGGTCGAAAATCCAGGCGCAAAAATCAACTGCCAAACTTCTGCATCGGTCATGCTGTCCGAAACATCCAGCCCCTTCTCTCGGGCTTTGGCTAGAATTTTTTCGCGTGACATGCCGCGCCCATCATCGCGTACCTCAATCACAATGGATCCGCCTTGATGAGACGCAGACAAAGTAATGGTGCCAGTTTCTGACTTGCCAGCACGTACACGATCGGCGGGCAGCTCAATCCCATGATCACAACTGTTACGCACCAAATGTGTCAGAGGATCGGTGATTTTCTCAACCAGGCCCTTGTCAAGCTCTGTCGCTTCACCTTGCGTCACAAACTCCACTTTTTTACCCAACTTGCCCGCCAAATCACGCAGCATGCGCGGAAAACGGCTGAACACAATCGACATGGGAATCATCCGAATCGACATCACCGACTCTTGCAGGTCCCGAGTGTTGCGATCCAAATCGGTTAACCCGGTCAATAGCTGTTGGTACAAGGCAGGGTCCAGCGCACGACTGTTTTGAGCAAGCATGGCCTGCGTGATCACCAGTTCACCCACCAGATTGATCAACTGATCCACTTTATTAATCGCCACACGAATAGTGGCCGCTTCTGGCTGAGCGCCCACAGGACCTATGGCCGGGGCAGACTTGGCTGCAGATTTGGTCACATTCACCTGGACGGCTTCAACAGCCTGAACGACCGGTTCGGCTACAACCGAGGGCTCAACGGCAACCTGGGGTGCGCCTGGGGCACCCTCAAAAAAACCAAAACCGGTTTCAACAGATGCTTCTGCTTGTTTATCCTGAATCACCACTTGTTCACGTGATACATGAAACACAAACAAATCCAGCAAATCTTCGTTGGTGGACGTGGTGTTCACTTCAAACAAACGGCTACCCGTAGCCGTTCTTGGAAGCTCTTTGATGTCACCCAAACCAGGAATATCACGAAACAGTTCCTTCAAGGCATCGGCTTGCTCCTGACGTTCCATCTTGCTGATGGTAATCAAAAGATGTCGAACCCCATCTGCAGTTGGCTTGGCCACTGACAAGACAGCTGCTGACTTAACCTCAGACTCCACAACAGGTTTTGCTGCCGGAGCCACTTGCACAGGCGGGGTTTCACCATTGACCAAGGCACGTATGCGACGAACCAGATCTGCAGTGGGAGGACCTTCACCTGTATCTCCAGCCTGATGCCGCGCCAACAAGCCACGTGAAGCATCTGCTGATTCCAGCAACACATCGACCATCGCAGAGTTGGGTTGCAACTCATGTCGACGCAAGCGATCCAAAAGCGACTCCATCTGATGAGTCAATTCAGCGACATCAGAAAAACCAAAAGTAGCGGCACCACCCTTGACGGAATGTGCACAACGGAAAATACCATTCAACTCTTCATCATCCGCAGTTTCCAGATTCAAGTTGAGCAACATCTGCTCCATCAAATCGAGATTTTCGCCAGCTTCCTCAAAGAAAATTTGATAGAACTGACTTAAATCAAAGTCAGCTCCTGAACCACCTGAATCCTGATGCACTTCAGCCATATCTGTCTCCTGACGAATTCTTGAACCTGGTAATAAAAAGTACTTACTTGATGACTTTTTTGATGACTTCTATCAATCTTATAGGGTCAAAAGGCTTCACCAGCCAGCCTGTAGCACCCGCGGCCCGACCCGCTTGCTTCATGAGATCACTGGATTCCGTGGTGAGCATCAAAATGGGCGTTGACTTGAAATTGGGATGCTCACGCAACTTGCGTGTCAAACCCAAGCCATCTAGGCGTGGCATATTTTGGTCTGTTAAAACCAGATCAAAAACCTGTGTTTGTGCTTTCTCAAACGCATCCACACCATCCACAGCCTCTACCACCTGATACCCGGCACCAACCAGAGTGAATGACACCATCTTGCGCATTGACGGCGAATCATCTACAGCGAGTATTAAAGGCATGAATAACTCCGACAAATTCAATCTAAAAACACTTAGAACAGCTCAATCGATCCAGCCTGCATTTCGTCTTGAGTAACCGGATTGGGTCGCTCGGGAACATCTTCGACAAATGGCACGGCTTCTCCGTCCTCGTAACCCATCGCATCAGATGCCAAGCGATAAGCGCAGCCTTGCAATATCTTCGAGGTGTGCCCGATCAACTGCGAGGCCATATCCTGGAACTGCAACTCTGTCACTGCGGCATGCAAAGCTGTACGAACCCCTTCGAGCTCTTTAACAGCGACCAGTGCAGGATCAGAAAGATTGGCACTGGCTGCCGTAAAGCGCAACATCAGGTTTTCCATGGTGTGCGCCAGTAAACCGTCGAGTCGATTGAGATCGTGCACAACCACCAACAAAGAATCCTGCACCTCTGCAACCAGCATCACAGGCAATTCAACTGTCGGAACCGAAAATGGCGTTTGATCAGGCGATATGGCCAATCATCTCTCCTATGAACGCACGACAAACCAGATAAGCTTTACTATTGAAGACAATCATAGCGCCAATCATGATGAGTCCAACCTCAAACACCCCCCCTTTACGGATTTTGCATCTGGAAGACTCGACCCTTGATCATGAACTGGTCAAGCGGGCACTTAAGAAAGCCGAAGCTTGCGTGGAACTCACACGCGTTGATACGCTTGAAGACTTTTCCCTCATCCTTACACAATCCAGATTTAGCGTGATTCTGGCTGATTACAGATTGGCGGGGTTTACTGCGCTGGATGCATGGAAGATCCTGCAACAACATCACTTACAGACACCTTTTGTCTTGCTTTCTGGGGCGATTGGTGAATCTGCAGCTGTAGCCGCCATCAAAATGGGTATCAGCGACTACCTACCCAAAGAAGACATGGGCAAGCTCTGGCGAGTGCTGGAGCGAACCATTGAAATACACCGTATCCAGCAGGAGAAAGAAGCCGCTGATTTCGAACTAGCCGAATCAGAAAAACGTCTGGCCAGTTTTGCAGAACATTTGCAAATCACCATAGAGCAAGAACGTGCAGCCATTGCACGTGAAATTCATGATGACATTGGTGGGTCTTTGGCGGCTGTTCGTTTTGACTTGGCATGGATGTCCCGACACACCACAGATACAGCAGCCTTATCACACCTGAGTGCAGCCAATGACATGCTGACACACGCGCTGGAGGCCAGTCAGCGCATCATGATGAACTTGAGGCCTGCGGTGCTTGATCAGGGACTGGTGGCCGCTGTTCACTGGTTGGCCACCAGCTTTTCCAAAAGAACGGGCCTGCCAGTGACTGTTCGTGCCCCTCACAAAATTGATGGCTTGCCAAAACCAGTGCAACTTGCGGCTTACCGAACCACACAAGAAGCGCTCACCAACGTCGGCAAATACGCCCGCTGCTCCCAAGTCCAGATTGAACTCTCTGACACAGAGGGTGTTCTGACTCTGGAGATCACTGATGATGGG
The DNA here is from genome assembly GCF_019973615.1 of Rhodoferax lithotrophicus. Classification (GTDB taxonomy): domain Bacteria; phylum Pseudomonadota; class Gammaproteobacteria; order Burkholderiales; family Burkholderiaceae_C; genus Rhodoferax; species Rhodoferax lithotrophicus. The sequence goes on from NZ_AP024238.1 coordinate 3,854,289, forward strand.
GTAGGAATTTCAGAACAAGATCTTGCCAAAGTGGGATCATTTGGTATTCGCGGCCTCAAGGAGCGGGCACGCACAGTAGATGGCTGGCTGGATGTCAGTGCACAGTCCGGACGTGGCACATCTATCATTTTGTCCATTCCTCTTTCACCGGATGAAAACAATAACCCAGGAGACTTCGACCAATGATTCGAGTGATTCTTTGTGATGATCATGCCATGGTACGCCGCGGGATTCGGGACACCTTGTCAGAAGCTGTTGACATCCAGGTGACAGCCGAATCCGGCAGTTATGCCGAAGTACGCGATGCTATCCGCACACATGCATGCGATGTCCTGGTGCTTGACATCAACTTGCCAGGTCGCGGCGGACTTGAAGTGTTAACCAGCTTGCGGGAAACCGACTCTCTTATCAAAGTCCTGATGGTTTCCATGTACCCGGAGGATCAATATGCCATACGCTGCCTGAAAGCAGGGGCGCAAGGCTACTTGAACAAAGCGGGTGATCCGGCTGATCTGATCACAGCGGTACGTACCGTCGCACAAGGGCGCAAATACGTCACACCGACTGTCGCACAAATGCTGGTCGACAATCTCAATACACCAGAGAGCAGTAGCCCACATGCGAGTTTGTCAGAACGTGAATTACAAACTTTGCTGAAAATTGCCTCAGGTAAACGCTTATCAGACATTGCACAAGAACTCATGCTCAGCCCCAAGACTGTGAGTGTTTACAGATCTCGAGTGCTGGAAAAATTGAAACTTTCCAACAACTCCGAATTGACGGTTTACGCGATCCGAAACGGACTTGTCTGAACTTGAATACCCCTCATCTCAGTGAAAAAATATCAATGGCTCGACTCATCAAAACCAAAAACGGAGCATCAAGCATGGGCAAAGTAACGGCCATACCCACCAGACCTACCGTCAAGGTGATAGGAAATCCGATTGCATAAATATTCATTTGTGGTGCCACACGCGACACAATCCCCAGCGCCAAGTTGGCAAACATCAACATCCCCACCATGGGCAAAGACATCCACAGACCGGTAGAAAAAAGGTCTGCACCCAACTGCTGGATTTTCATTTGCTTGAGCGCTTCCAGAAAGTTCTGATCAACCGGAAATGCGGTGAAGCTGGCGATCACCGTCATCAGCACCATCATATGGCCACCCATGACAATGAACATGAAGGTTGCCATTTGCCCGAAGAAACGGGCCACAGCGCTGGACTGCGACCCCATGGATGGATCGAAAAAGGAAGCAAAGCCCAAGCCCATCTGAAACCCCACCACCTCACCAGCCAACTCAACAGAAGCCAGTACCACACGTATGGCAAAACCGATGGATAACCCCACTCCCACCTGTTGGAAAACAGCACCAAACGCACCAGGATCGTTGATGCTGATCACCGGTTGTCCATCCAAACTGGGTTGAGCAGCCAACGCCACAAAAAAAGCCAGCGCAATACGCGCCCTGACTGGAAACGCCTTGGAAGAAAAAATCGGCGCTGACGTGAATAATGCCAAGGTACGCAGAAAAGGCCAAATCAATGGGGACAACCACGTGACAAGTTGCGCCTCTGAAAAGGTAATCACAAGTTCACAACCCTACATAACTGATGCAGGTATCGCTTCTATGGTACGCCTGATGTATTCCACAAGCATACCTAACATCCATGGCCCAGCCAGCGTAAATACAGCGATAGCAGCTATCAACTTAGGAACAAATGCCAAAGTGGCCTCATTGATTTGCGTGACCGCCTGGAAAATACTTACCAACAATCCCACCACCAAAACAACACCTAGCACTGGCGCTGAAATCATTAACAACATCCACAAAGCTTCTTGCCCCATGGTCAAAACCAATTGCGAATTCATGGCAATACCTCAAGTCACAAAACTGGCGGCCAATGAACCCAGCAACAGATTCCAGCCATCTGCCAACACAAAAATCATCAGCTTAAAAGGCAAGGCCACTAGGACGGGTGAGAGCATCATCATGCCCAATGACATCAGAACACTGGCAACCACAATGTCAATCACTAAAAAAGGAATGAAGATCATGAAGCCAATTTGGAAAGCTGACTTCAATTCACTGGTCACAAACGCTGGAATCAATACCCGCATGGGTGCAGTTGAAGCCGTGGTACTGACATCCAGCTTAGCCAGCTTCACAAACAGTGCCAAGTCTGACTGACGTGTTTGTTTGCTCATGAACTGACGCATGGGCGCTTCCCCCTTCAACAACGCTTGGTCAAATGGCAAGGTATTGTTGCTATAGGGAAGGTAAGCATCACTGTAAACCTTATCCAGTGTTGGCCCCATGACAAACAGCGTTAAAAACAGTGAAAGACCCACAATCACCTGGTTGGGAGGAACGGACTGCGTTCCCAGTGCTTGGCGCAGCAACGACAAGACAATCACGATTCGTGTAAAACCCGTCATCATCAGCAAAATAGCAGGTAAAAACGACAACGCTGTGAAAAACAGCAGGGTCTGCACTGGCACGGAATAACTTGTACCGTTGCTGCCGGTCCCCATTAACAAGGGCAACTGCGCCCCTGTTTGCGCAAAACCAAACACAGGTAGACACAACAACAGGCAAGCAAAAAGTTTCACTGCAACAGACCAGCTTGCAACAGGCATGAAGCATTTGATGAAATCAAACTTCAAGACTGCTCCGATGTCAGACTGAGCGATGATTGAAAAGGCTTCGTTGAAGCCGGAACTGGCGCAGCTACAGTGTGCAAGCAAGTGATGTTTTGTGCGGTCACACCCAAGGTCAACCAAACCCTTGCATCTTCAGGCCCCACCTCCACCGTGACCACCTTTTGATGTGGGCCGACACCTATAGCCGACACAATTCTGGATGCAGTGGACTGCCCCATCAAACCGCCGATAGATCGACGCTGTAACCATTTCAGCCCTACCGGAACCAAGGCCAGAAGCACCACAAACAACAAAACAGACACCCACGCCTGCATCATAAAAGCATCATCCTTTACTAACGCGGCGTAAACGCTCCGATGGTGTTACCACATCAGTGAGCCGAATACCAAACTTGTCATTAACCACCACCACTTCACCTTGGGCAATCAGGTAGCCATTGACCAACACATCCATGGGCTCTCCTGCCAAAGCATCAAGTTCGACCACTGAGCCCTGACCAAGCTGCAAAATGTGTTTAATAGGCACCTTGGTGCGCCCCAACTCCACCGACAACAGGACTGGAATATCTAATACTCGATTAATGTCATTGATCTGCGCATCCGTCCCTCCCGAGTAGGAAGGGGTTGAATTACCAGACAACACACCACCAGACTCTGTTTTGGCTGCTGCGGCACTTTCAGCCGTGTTTTGCTCCATGAGCGCTTCAGCCCAGTCGGCCATACCGTCATCTTCCGGGGGAGTTTCATCAATTGCCATGTTTGTCACCTTTCCAATTGAGGTCATTACTCCTCAAACTTTTTTCAATTTTCAACGCATATTTTGCGTTGTGCGTTCCGTACTGACACTCAAAAATAGGGACTCCATCAACTTTGGCTTGAATACGAGGTTGACGATCCAATTCAATAAAGTCGCCGACTCTCATAGCAAGCAATTGTTCTACCGTGGCATCTGCATGCGCCAGCTCGGCCACTAATACAACCTGTGCAGCCTGGATTTCTTGCGTTAACACATTCACCCAACGACGATCAACTTCAATGGAGTCCCCTTGCGTTGAGGAATACAACACATCCCGAATTGGCTCCAACGTGGCATAAGGCATACAAATGTGCACCGCACCGGTGATTTCACCGATTTCCAGCTGAAACGTCGTTGACACCACAATTTCACTAGGCGTAGCAATATTGGCAAATTGCGGCTGCATTTCCGAACGCTGATATTCCAAATCAAGCGGGTAAATGCCGGTCCATGCTTTTTTGTATTCCTCGGTGATCACATCCACCATACGGTTGATCACCCGCTGTTCAGTCGCCGAAAAATCCCGCCCTTCAATGCGGGTCTGAAATTTTCCAATACCGCCGTACAAAGACTCAATCACACCAAACACAAGCGCTGGCTCACACACCACCAAACCACTACCACGCAAGGGGCGTATTGCCACAATATTGAAATTAGTCGGCACAGCCAACTCTCGCAGGAAAGCGCTATAGCGCTGAACGCTGACAGGACCGACCGAAATTTCTGGACTTCTTCGAATAAAGTTGAACAAGCCTACGCGCAAGTTCCTGGCAAAGCGCTCATTCACAATCTCCATCGTGGGCATACGCCCACGCACAATACGCTCTTGGCTTGAGATGTTATAAGGTCTGACTTCACCAGTTTCGGCGGCTTCTTCAACCATTTTCTGGCTTTCGCCAGTGACACCCTCAAGTAAGGCATCAACTTCTTCCTGTGATAGAAAAGACTCACTCATAGCAAACGTGCCAAGGCATCACTGCACAATCAGACTTGAAAACAAAACGCCAACTACCGGGTACTGAACAGCGGCCTTTTTCTTCTTCTTGGCTGTACCCGTGTCTTCTTCACCTCCACCAAAAGGAACTGAGGTTTCACGCAAAATTTCCTCTATTAATTTTTGCTTACCCTCAGCAGAAAGGAGTTCTTCAGCGGTTTTTTGCGACAGCAGCATAAGTATGCCACTGCGAATGGTGGGCATATACGCTTTGACTGAATCTGAGGCATGTGCATCGACCACCTCCAGCGTGATGCCAACTTGAGCTACTCTTTCCCCACCTGCATCAGCCAGATTAACCACCATATTGTCCATGGGCAAATACACCGGTGGGGTTTTAGACGCATTATGCGCAGCAGCTGCGGGAGCATGAGCACCGCCATCACCCCCGTCTTCCTCTGCCAAAGCGGCGGCTGCAGCAGCTTTTTGCTTCATATATAAAAAAGCTCCACCGCCACCCAGCACCAAGAGCAGCACCGCCCCAATAATGATGAATAATTTCTTTTTGCTTTTTGGTGCGGCTTTGGCTGCATCACCTTCTTCATGTTTGGTAGCCACTATTTTCCTTTGCAACACTATTTCAAACTGATTATTGAGCACAAATGCGTGCTTGGCCGTTGGTTAAACCATCAAAACACTGCCTTTATCAACCTACTCTAGTCTACCGTCAGACAAACAAATCCAAAGAACGCCCCACCGCTGGATTTCCCGTGCGTGTAACAGCCACATCGATAGCATCTGTTTTCACCAAACCAATCTGCTGGGCTTCTGGTGGCTGACGGCGGTCTCCTCCATTCTGGCTACCTGCCCCGGAATGACTGACAGACACACCTGCCAGTTGCAACCCTTGACTTGAGAGCAAGTCTTGAAGTTGCGCCGTAGCATTCTCAAGAATCTGGCGAACCCCCAACTGATCTGTTCGAAAATCAATTTGGGTTTGGTCACCTTGGAGTGAAATACTGACCTCCACGGGGCTTTCTCCAAAATCATCAAGCGTCAATATAGCGGATTGCACGCCATGACTAGCCCAGTAAGTAACCGTCTCAGCCACCGCAGTATCAGCAACCAAAGCTGACGGTGGCGGTATTTCAAACACGGCATCTGAACGACTCGATGCCGTCATTACTTGTCCAAAAACGCCTTCAAACCCATTGGAACCCGATGGCCCCAGTCCAGACTTGTTACCCAAACGTAAATGAGGCCGCCCCAAATCGCTTCCATTCAGCAAGGTCATGACTGCATCAGAAGGCACATTCATCGCCGTAGCGAGAACTGTAGGTGCAGCGACGGATTGCAAGTCCTGTTTGATTTCATGGCTTGTGACCGACAGATGTGACCCTCTTTGCGCCAACAAGGCGTGAATGGGTGATGCCTCAAAGGCCTCTGCTGCAGCCAGATCTTGTCCTATCACAGCACTTTGCTGCAATGGTTGCAGAAAATCAAAAGGCGACTGCTTGACTTCAGTCGCCAAACTTTCTGAACTCCCTGATTGTTGGGCTTTTTTAACTGCACCCGATGCCAGCCCAGACACCTTCATTGATGCCGCTGGCGCAACAGCATTTACATCCTGCGGAAATCTCTCTGATCCGTCCCCTCCCATGACTAAAGATGCACCACCTTGCGTCAGTCCACTTGTGAGAAGTCCGGCCTCCGGTTGCATACCATTCAAAGTGGATGCGGACAACGTGTCCGATAGACCCGATGTAGCTGTGACGGTCGGCTGTCCTGCAGGGCTTACAGACATGCAGGTAAGCAACGAGTTGGCTACAGCATCCTCCGAACCCTGATCATCGACTGGAGCAGACAAAAAATCCAATAAAGATGAAAACCCACCTCTAGTTTCATCAGAAGATGCGTTGGCTTTACTTGTTTTGTTTCCATGCACATGACTATTTACTGATGCTTTATGACCCTGAGGGACTGGACTGTATTCAACGCTCATGATCGTGCTCCAATTTTTCGCGAGCTAGCCGCAATATCTGCATCGATGCAAACTCATCCATTTGTTTTTGATCCCGCCGCTGCATAAGCTTTCCAACATCGGCTTGGCGTTTGACCAAGACCTGCTTCAAACTTGCAATTCGAAACTCTGCTTGCAAAAGTTGCTGCTGAGCAGCCTTTACCCGCTCTTCAGATGCAGCTAAAACACTTTGCTGTAACAAAATGGCGTGCTGCAAGCGCCCCATAAACTGGTAATGATGGTGCAACAATTCTGGAGTTGTGCTGATTTGGGCATTGGTTGTCCAGCGTTTTTCGGTCTCATTGGCGTACTGCTGCAACTGGCTCATCTGGTTATTGGCAAACACATGGGCTTGCCGCTGCTTTTGCATTTCAGACAAAGCCTGCTCTCGCTTGGCAAGCGCCAAGTCAATCGCAAGATGAAGACTTCTGAATTGAGGCATGGTATGGACCTATCAATGCGCTACCCGGCTTACGCCAAGTGCGGTGACCATTTCATCCACACTGTTCTGCAGCGTGGATGACTCAAACATATCTTGCTTCAAGAACTCCATCATGGGTTCATGCAACGCAATCGCCTCGTCCAAAGACCGATCAGATCCCCCCACATAAGCACCAATTTGAACCAGATCATGTCCTTTTTGGTAACACGAATACACGGCTTTAAATCGTCTGGCCAGATCAAAATGGGATTTTGGCACCACGTTTTGCATCACCCGAGAAGCAGACTGTTCTATATCAATAGCAGGGAAATGCCCCGACTCCGCCAACGCACGTGACAACACAATATGACCATCCAAAATTGCCCGTGCAGCATCGGCAATCGGATCCTGCTGGTCATCCCCCTCTGATAACACCGTGTAAAACGCAGTAATAGAACCTACGCCATTCAGGCCATTACCACTGCGCTCAACCAATTGTGGAAGCTTGGCAAAACAAGAAGGCGGGTAGCCTTTGGTAGCTGGCGGCTCACCAATGGCCAAAGCAATTTCACGCTGAGCCATCGCGTAGCGGGTGAGTGAATCCATCAGCAGCAAGACATGCTTACCTTTGTCCCTGAAAGTCTCGGCGACCGCAGTGGCATAGGCTGCCCCCTGCATGCGCAGCAGGGGGGGGGCATCAGCCGGGGCGGCCACTACCACGGCACGCGCTCTACCCTCTTCACCCAAGATATCTTCAATGAATTCCTTAACCTCTCGGCCCCGTTCACCAATCAGCCCCACCACAATCACATCTGCCTGGGTGTATCTGGCCATCATGCCTAGCAACACACTTTTACCGACACCGGACCCAGCAAACAGACCCAAACGCTGACCACGCCCCACAGTAAGCAGAGCATTGATCGCGCGAATGCCTGTATCCAACGTCTCACGCACAGGTGCGCGATCCATGGCGTTAATCGGCTGGCGATCCATGGGAACTGAAGCCACATCCAAAATGGGCCCTTTGTAGTCCATTGGATTGCCATGCGCATCTACCACCCGGCCCAATAACCCATCACCTAAAGGCAACCTCAGCACGCCTTGACCAAACTCACGCTGAACCTGCCGACGCTCACCTAACATGGGCACGGTCACATAGGCGGGGGCAGGCTCCACACTAGCACCACTGGCCAAACCATGCACATCTCCAGCAGGCATCAAAAACGCGCGGTCATTGGAAAACCCAACCACTTCTGCCAACACGGGCGTTTGCCCCTTCATGCGTACCCAGCATTGCGAGCCCACCGGAACACGAATACCGACCGCTTCAAGTACCAAACCCGTCAAGCGGGTGAGCGTGCCACGGACTTCCAGTGTTGTTCCTGTATACACACGGCGCGTAGCCTCCTCAAAAAAGGTCTGCCACTTGACAGCTGGTTCAACTTGCATCAACGGTTTCCTCCCATTTGGAATCGAGACCTAAAGTCGCTACGGCACGTAGCCACCTTTTTTGCAAACTGGCATCAATCACCATCCCTGCAGACTCCACCAAACAGCCACCTGGTTTTAGTGCAGGATCAGCCCGAAGTGTTAAGGCCATACCCGCAAACTCATCAGCAATCAAACCATCCAATACTTCAAGATCCTGCGGATGTATACGCACCAAAGCGCTGCGGTGTTCAGCACCCAACAAATCAAGCGCTTCATGGATCACTGGCAACACCACATTGGGATTGACAGACAGCTCCTGACGCAAAACCTGCCTAGCCAATTCACATGACAAGTTCAAGACACCTTGTGCCATGACCTGTTCGGCTTGTACCAATTCATTTTGTGCCGCACGAAAGAGTTCCGTAAATTTTTGAGCTTCTTCGCGGGCCTGATTAGCCAAAAAATCCGCCATTTGCTGCTGCAATTCAGCTTGCGCTTGAAGGCGACCTTGTGCCATACCAGCGGTATATCCTTCCTGATAGCTTTCTTGACGGCGAGCCAACTGTTCTTGGTGTTCTTGCTCAACCTCTTGTGCTTTGACTTTCGCTTGCAGCAACTGCGTCGCTGTGTCGATTGCGCCAAAACGCCACTGTTCGACTGCGTCGATCTCTTCTCCTGGAATAAAACGGGCGTAATTGCGCATGATTACACCATCGCGTCGTCAGCACCGCCACCGATGACAATCGTGCCTTCGTCTGCCAAACGACGCACCACCTTGAGAATTTCTTTCTGCTGTGCCTCCACCTCAGACAAGCGCATTGGCCCGCGTGACTCCAAGTCTTCGCGCAGTGTTTCTGCTGCACGGGTGGACATATTGGACAAGATTTTCTCTTTAAGCTCGGGCTGCGCGCCCTTAAGTGCCACGATGAGTACGTCAGAAGACACCTCTTTGAGCACGGTCTGAATCGATTTGTCATCGAGCTTGATCACATCGTCAAAGACAAACATCTTATCCATGATTTTTTGTGCCAAATCAGGATCGTGGTTTCGAATCGACTCAATCACCGTACCTTCAATGGCTGTCCCCATCAGGTTGATCATCTCTGCTGCGGTTTTCACACCACCCAAAGATGACTTGCGCATCTTATCGCCACCAGCAAGCACCTTGAACAACACCTCATTCAAGTCTTTCAAAGCAGAGGGTTGAATACCTTCCATGGTGGCTACACGCAGCATCACCTCGTTACGCTGACGCTCGGTAAAAAATTTCAAAATATCTGCGGCTTGGTCAAAATCCAGATGAACCAAAATAGCAGCCACAATTTGGGGATGTTCATTGCGTAAAAGCTCCGCCACGCTGGAGGGCTCCATCCATTTCAGACTCTCAATACCTGATACGTCACCCCCTTGCAAAATGCGGTCAATCAGCAATGCAGCCTTGTCATCACCCAAGGCCCGTCTTAAAACAGAACGTACGTAGTCACCCGAGTTTGATACCAGCAAGCTTTGTGCTGCAGCAACTCCCGTGAACTTATCCACTACCTCGTTGACACGTTCACGGGTGATCGCTTTGGTTTTGGCAATGGCTTCACCCAGCTTCTGCACCTCTTTGGGAGACAAATGCTTAAACACTTCCGAAGCCTCGGCCTCACCCAAAGACATCATCAAAATGGCTGCATCTTCCAGTCCGTCACTTTGCGGCATTTTTCATCGTCCTCATCAATTCCTGGACAGACCCCGGTCGCACCGCATCAAGCGGGAGCCTCACCATTGATCCAAGTTTTGACTATGTTAGCGACTGCAGCGGGGTTGTCTCGGGTTAATTTGCGTGCTTCTTCCAAAGCCAGGTCTGCTGGACTAATTTCAGTAGTCTGGCTGGAGGCCGTCGATGGCCCTGCCAGCAAAGGCCGCTCTGGTTCATCAGCCTCTATCGCATCCAACTGACCTGTTCGTTCGTTTTCTAGCGCAGGTACGGGCTGTGCCATGATTTTCAGTGCGGGCCGTACAGCCCCCATCAAAACAAGCGCACCAAACAACAAGGTACCCAATGGCCAGGCAAAGCTACGTGCCAGATCCAACAATTCAGGTTGCTGCCAGAACGGCAGCGGAGCCACATTCACGGCTTCTTTGGCAAACGGTGCAGTGACCACATTCACGGAGTCTCCCCGATCTTTACTGAACCCCACGGTTTCACGTACCAAGGCCGTTAATTTTTCCAACTGTGCATCACTCATAGCTGCCGTGGTTGTTTTGCCCTTGGCATCCGTGATAGTTTGGTGATTGATGATGACGGCAGCGCTGATGCGCTTGACCATACCTGTGCTACCACGCACCACACGCACCGTCTTGTCGACCTCGTAATTGATCACTGATTCACGCCGTCCATTATTGGTGCCAGTGGCAGATCCTGCAGCAGCCATCGTCTGCGGAGCACCATTGATGGCGGCAGTGGTCGGGCCTGGCGGCTGGTTGGTGGTCGCACCCGGCACGCCGGTCGGCGGTGAAGCCCCGGCAGCTGAACCACCCGTTTCAAGCAGTTGCTGGCTCCGAATAGAGGTCGAATCTGGTGTTTGATTCGGCTTGAACAATTCAGAGGTGGATTCAGTCTGCGAAAAATCAAGCTCAGCCGTCACCTGTGCTCGCACGTTTTGACGCCCAACAACCGGCTCCAAAATATCCAGAATCCGGCTACTGTAGAGCTGCTCGATCTGTTGCACATATTGCAACTGCTGGGCATCTGCACCCAGCCCACCTGTCCCATCTGCGGGAGTTGAAAGCAATTTCCCAGTGTCATCCAGCACGCTGACCGCTTTAGGATCCATCTCTGGCACGCTGGAAGACACCAGATGGATAATGCCAGCCAATTGCGCACGGTCAAGGGTTCTGCCCGCATTCAAACTAACCAAGACCGAGGCAGACGGTTTTTGCTGATCTCTGAAAAAGCCATTTTGATTAGGCAAAGCCAGATGCACGCGTGCACTTTGTACTGAATTTAGTGCTTGGATTGAGCGAGTCAACTCCCCCTCAAGACCCCGCTGGAATGTCAGACGCTCTTGAAATTGAGTCATGCCAAAACGATTGGCCGTATCCATCAATTCAAACCCCGTCACCGACCCTTTGGGCAAGCCCTGTGAAGCAAGCTTAAGCCGCGTGTCATACACCAAATTGGCAGGAACCAAGATGGCCCCACCGCCTGCTGCATATTGATAGGGCACATTCATCTGAGTCAACTGCGCCACGATGGCTCCGCCATCTTTGTCAGGCAGATTGGCATAAAGTACACGCCACTCAGCCTGACGACCCATCATCAAACCAACGATACCGATAACCACAAACAGCACAATGCCAACCCCTAAACGTAGTTTCTGGGCCTGATCCAAGCCAGCCAAGCGCTGGAAAAAAGTTGGGTTTACAGGTATTGCGAGTGCGGCAGTCATATCCATCTTCCAAGGCAATAGGGCGTAATGCACCTTTGTTGCGGTTGATTATTGGCCCCACCTGACAAAACATTAGGTTAATAAGGTCGGTTTTTACCCCTTACTTCAAATTTATGTTTTGGCAACTGCCTTGCTAGCATCCCTATCACCCCACAAGCTTTCGGGCACAAACACCATGAATCTCAGACTTACTCCAAACACGATGCCGGTTGCGGTACGTCCCAACATCTTGGGCAGTCAGTCACAAACATCCGTGGGTGGTACCCAGTCTGGTGGTTTTTCAGGCGCTTTGAAAAGTGCGCTCAACTCGGTGAGTGCGGCACAAAATGAAGCGACCCGCCTACAGCGTGAAGTTCAGTTGGAAAACCCTCAGGTCAGCCTGGAAGAAACCATGGTCGCCATTCAGAAAGCACAAATCGGCTTTCAAGCCACCCTGCACGTACGTAATCGCATGGTTCAGGCGTATACAGACATCATGAACATGCAAGTCTAAAGCAGTTCATCAAGCCAGTTTTGTATAAAAAAATAGCCTCTAGCGCTTATATACTCTGCGCAAGAAGCTATTATTTTTGAAGCGTTGATGCTTCTAATTTTCGGACTCTCCTAACCGCTTGAATTTCAGTGCAAGTATTGCCGAGACTCGTCCAGATTTTCCTCACAGTGCGTGAGCCAGGGTTCAGCCAAGTAACGAATCTGGGCATCGTTATTCAAAATACGTTGCATGATGCGTGCTTTCTCAGCACGATGCTCAGGCTGAAGCCTTTCCTGACTGGCACGGTCACGAAGTTGCTCAATCAATACCGCACAAGCACCCTCGAAGTGCATTACTTTTTCCCAGTCTTCTGACTTTGCTGCATCCAACATTTTGGCGCTACTGTCTTCAATGGCTTTGTAATAGTCGATAAGAATGTGTGACATGTCAAAACTCCAATGTGTCTTGATGAGATCAAGCGTTGACTACCGCGCCAATTTCCTTCCAGCCCGAGGCAATGGGCTCAATGACTCGAATCACATCATTTAATGCAACATCATCATTATGCAAATTTGCCTGGGTCAAGCGGACAAGGCAGTAACCATAGAGGCCATTCAAATTTGCAGCAAGAGGACCACCTTGCTGAAGATTTAATGAAGGCTTCAGTCCCTCGTCAATGATGCGGACTGCTTTCAAAATATGTTCACCTTTGGCGGCAATGTCCCCTTTTGCCAAGCTGGCACGAGCAGCACCCACCGCCACCTGTAAGCTATCGAACAACATACTCACCAACTCGTGAGGACTCGCCATACTCACACCCGTCTCAATAGCGACTCTCTTGTACGCTGATGCAGAACGAGAACTGACTGAGGTGAACATGATGGGCTCCATATTGTTTGTTACCTTAGTTATCGACATCTCAGCGTAAAAATAAAGGGTTACAGCAAACAGAGTGACGACTAATTCGACGACTTATTCCACAAGGTGACCTGCTGCCCTACATAAGTATTCAGCGCATTCAGTTTAGCCATTTGAACATCCAGATCTGAATATTGCTTTCGCAGGCGCGCCTCAAACGAAGCCACACGCGCATTGAGCTTGGTTTGATCCTGACTATTCTTGTCCAGAAGGTTTTGCAATGATGCAGCCTTGTTATATAAAGATCCGCCTGTCGCGGCAACACCTTGCCCCAAAGTTGAAAACTTCAACGCAAAACCATTGGTCATGGTATTGCCATTGTCTGCGGTGAAAAGTTGCTGCAACGAAGTGCCATCATTGGCCGCAACTGACAGCTTGGCCGTATTGATGGTCAAAGAGCCATCCAACTGACGATCCAACCCAATATCAGCCAAACGCTGTGAAGTTGCGCCCTTGCTCGTTGAACCGACCATATTACGCAACACATTTTGGATACCAATCACCATTGAATCACCCTGAAACAGGCCTGCGACCTTGGTCGTCGCATCGTATTTGGTCAAATCTCTCAGCGTTTGATTCAGTTTATTAAATGCATCAACAAAATCAGACACATTCTTCACTGCTGGTTTCACGTCTTCACTGATCACCATGGTAATCGGAGCTTTGGTTTCGGTGCCCAAACCATAATTGGTCGTGGTGGTTGCCTGCAACTCAAGGGTGACACCCGTGAAGTTATCTGCCAGCGTATTGGTGGCAGAAGTAACTGCCAGACCATTGATACGAGCCGCCGCATTTTGACCAAACTGCACAGGATTACCAGTCGAGGCCATACCCTGCCCCGCTTTGTTTTCTGGATCAAACACAAAACCTGCCAGAGCAGCATCACCCGACTGAACACGAAAACCAGCCGCAGCCCCGGTGTTTTTGGACTGCATTAATAAACGCTCGTTGGTGCCGTCATTAAACACCGAGGCGGTCACACCACTATTGGCCGCATTGATTTTGCTGGCAATTGAAGCCAACGTGTCCGTGTTGGTAATAGCCACATTAACAGCACTGGCACCTCCAGCGGTAAATGCGGTACCTGCGGCATCCCAGGTACCCAGCTGAATACTCAGCGTTCCCGCCCCTGGCAAGGAGCCTGTAGCCACAGTAGACGACGAGAGTGACTGTTTGGAGGCCAACCGATCCACATCCAGCGTGAATGAATTGGCGCTGGCCGAAGATGTCACAGCAATCGTAGCGGCACTCGTATTTGAACTGGTGGCAGTTCTCGCCGTCCAAGTGGAGGCATCCGAAATACGGGTTGCCACATCTGTCAATGCCGCAAACTGCGACTGTACCTGCCCGAATGCAGACAATTGAGCCTGAACTGATGTCGCCTTGGATTCAAGCGTCTTGAGAGGCTTTTTCTCCAAATCCACCAACTGCGTCACGATGCTATTGACATCAAGCCCACTGCCAATGCCGACTGAAGTGATGCTGGCCATACTCTTCTCCTGTTGAATCCAAGAACCCGATTATCAAACGCTCGGTTATCTGTTAAGCCCAGAAAAGAACGTTTTTAAACGACAAAGCGGCGATGAACCGTTGGCCCATCGCCGCTTTGAAAACCACTTACCATTTACGAGTAAGTTATTTTCGGCATTTCCGCTTACCGCAGCAGGGCCAATACACCTTGCGGCAACTGGTTGGCTTGTGCCACCATGGCAGTACCGGCCTGTTGCAGAATCTGCGCACGCGACAGGTTGGCGGTTTCCGAGGCAAAGTCAGCATCCTGGATACGTGAGCGTGATGCACTCAGGTTTTCAACACTGCTTCCCAAGTTGGAAATGGTGGACTCAAAGCGCGATTGCAACGCACCAAAGTTAGCCCGTTGACCATCCACGGCTGCCAGCGCGGCATCCACAATTTTCAGCGCTTTGGTTGAACCGGTCACCGTTGAAATATCAATGGTGCTCACCGCATTCAGGGATGATGTAGCTGACGATGTCACCAACGCAGAGGCTGAAGTTCCAAATGCGAAACCTTTGTCCGAGGCAAATTCGACCGTACCGTGCGTAGCGGCTGTGCCACCTGCTGCTGCCGCAGAAAAGGCTGCACTGAATGTATCCACACCATTGGTGGCTGAGGCGGGTCCGTTGTAAGCGGCCAGGGTAAGCGCTGCGGTCGCAGAGTTATTGGTGATTTTGATGTCGTCACCTGCACTGCTTGTCAACACCAAACCGTCTGAATTGGCATTCAATTTGGCAGTGATACCGGTTGTAGAAGACACATCATTAAATGCCTTGACCGCCTCCGCCAAACCAGCCGACGTACCTACAGCTGACACATTAAAGGTGACATTGGCTGCAGTGGTATTGCTACCTGTAACGGCCAATGAGAACGATCCTGATGCACTGGCCTTGAACTCTGTCAAGTTGATGGCTTGTGCGGTCACTCCGGTCGTTTCAGTCTTGGAGTTGAAAGCAACTGCAGCTGTTGCGGCTGTATCGGTTGCAGTCAACGTCACGGTTGCAGAGGCCGTGCCATTGATCACGATGGCACCAGCCAGCGAGGGTACGGTTGCGGCTGCGGCGACACCCGACGATGATTGGGACAACTGAGCACCATACACATTGGTTCTGAAGTTGGCCGTGGTGGCTGTGATGGTTTGGTTGGCATTGGCACCCACCTGGAAGGTGGAAGAACCCAAAGAGCCATCCAAAATATTGCGTCCGTTGAATTGCGTATTGGAAGCAAGCCGGTCAAGTTCTGACAAGAGTTGACCGGTTTCCGCTTGCAGTGATTTGCGGTCAGCAGAGGTATTGGTGTCATTGGCTGACTGAACCGCCAATTCACGGATACGCTGCAACATAGTGCCAGCAGAGTTCAAAGCTCCTTCAGCCGTTTGCGCCAGTGAAATACCGTCATTGGCATTGCGTGTTGCTTGTGTCAAACCACGAATCTGAGCCGTCATCCGGTCACTGATGGCCAGACCAGCTGCATCATCTTTGGCGCTATTCACACGCAAACCGGACGACAAGCGCTGCATGGAGGTAGAAAGTGATGCTTGCGACATTCCCAAATTGCGTTGTGCAGTCAACGATTGGATGTTGCTGTTGATGGTGGAGGCCATTTTGATATCTCCTCAATAAACTAACTTAGCCGAATGACGGGCCCGAAGAGGCCCGTTCTATGCTTACCGCAACAAGGCCAATACACCTTGCGGCAACTGGTTGGCTTGTGCCACCATGGCAGTACCGGCCTGTTGCAGAATCTGCGAACGCGACAGGTTGGCGGTTTCCGAGGCAAAGTCAGCATCCTGGATACGTGAGCGTGATGCACTCAGGTTTTCAACACTGCTTCCCAAGTTGGAAATGGTGGACTCAAAGCGCGATTGCAACGCACCAAAGTTAGCCCGTTGACCATCCACGGCTGCCAGCGCGGCATCCACAATTTTCAGCGCTTTGGTTGAACCTGTCACCGTTGAAATATCAATGGTGCTCACCGCATTCAGGGATGATGTAGCTGACGATGTCACCAACGCAGAGGCTGAAGTTCCAAATGCGAAACCCTTGTCCGAGGCAAATTCAACCGTCCCGTGCGTAGCGGCTGTGCCACCTGCTGCTGCCGCAGAAAAGGCTGCACTGAATGTATCCACACCATTGGTGGCGGAGGTGGGTCCGTTGTATGCGGCCAGGGTAAGCGCTGCGGTCGCAGAGTTATTGGTGATTTTGATGTCGTCACCTGCACTGCTTGTCAACACCAAACCGTCTGAATTGGCATTCAGTTTGGCAGTGATACCGGTCGTGGAAGACACATCATTAAATGCCTTGACTGCCTCTGCCAAACCAGCCGACGTACCTACAGCTGACACATTAAAGGTGACATTGGCTGCAGTGGTATTGCTACCTGTAACGGCCAATGAGAACGATCCTGATGCACTGGCCTTGAACTCTGTCAAGTTACGGGCTTGTGCCGTCACACCGGTCGTTTCAGTCTTGGAGTTGAAAGCAACTGCAGCTGTTGCAGCTGTGTCGGTTGCCGTCAACGTCACGGTTGCAGAGGCCGTGCCATTGATCACGATGGCACCAGCCAGCGAGGGTACGGTTGCGGCTGCGGCGACACCCGACGATGATTGGGACAACTGAGCACCATACACATTGGTTCTGAAGTTGGCCGTGGTGGCTGTGATGGTTTGGTTGGCATTGGCACCCACCTGGAAGGTGGAAGAGCCCAAAGAGCCATCCAAAATATTGCGTCCGTTGAATTGCGTATTGGAAGCAAGCCGGTCAAGTTCTGACAAGAGTTGACCGGTTTCCGCTTGCAGTGATTTGCGGTCTGCCGAGGTATTGGTGTCATTGGCTGACTGAACCGCCAATTCACGGATACGCTGCAACATCGTACCAGCAGAGTTCAAAGCTCCTTCAGCCGTTTGCGCCAGTGAAATACCGTCATTGGCATTGCGTGTTGCTTGTGTCAAACCACGAATCTGAGCCGTCATCCGGTCACTGATGGCCAGACCAGCTGCATCATCTTTGGCGCTATTCACACGCAAACCGGACGACAAGCGCTGCATGGAGGTAGAAAGTGATGCTTGCGACATTCCCAAATTGCGTTGTGCAGTCAACGATTGGATGTTGCTGTTGATGGTGGAGGCCATTTTGATAACTCCTTAATAAAACTAACTTAACCCGGCGACATGCCGATCCCAACACCAGCAAAGCTGCTGGCTGCTACGACCGGAACGCCTTGTTAGCGCTAGCCGGACGACAGGCCCGAAAAAGACCCGTTGGATTTGTTTTCGGACAGATTCGAAAAAACTTTAGCAACAAAAATCACTGCATCTCAAATAACACATCTGCTCGTGGTTTAAAAAAAATATCTGGCATGGATATACAAGGCATTTCATGTCCAGCTGCATCGATCAACTTAAACATCACCAGCCACCCCGCAAATGACCGTGTTTTCTGCCGCTTATCAAAGCTTTTGAAATTGATCAGTTCTGGAGAATTCATCCATCGTTACTGATTGCTCACGCGACATGTGGGCATTGCAATCGGCGGCGACACCCATTTAACCGTTTAAGGAGTTTCGCAATGGCCTCTACTATCAACAGCAATATTGCTTCGCTGACCGCCCAACGCAATTTGAGCATGTCTCAATCATCACTCGCTACCTCCATGCAGCGCTTGTCCTCAGGGCTGCGTGTGAATAGCGCCAAAGACGACGCGGCAGGCTTATCCATCAGTGACCGGATGACGGCTCAGATTCGCGGCTCGGTTCAGGCTGCGCGTAATGCCAATGACGGTATCTCGATGGCGCAAGTAGCAGAAGGCGCACTGGGCTCAGCAAGCAACATTTTGCAACGCGTACGTGAACTGGCCGTTCAATCAGCCAATGACACCAATACCTCTGCTGACCGCAAATCGTTGCAAGCAGAAACAGGTCAGTTGTTGACCGAATTGGATCGCATTGGCACAACCACACAATTCAACGGACGCAATATTTTGGATGGCTCACTGGGGTCAGCCACTTTCCAGGTGGGGGCCAATGCCAACCAAACCATCACGGCAACCACCAGCAACTTTAGAACCACAGTTTATGGTGCCCAGTTGTCCCAGTCGTCGTCTGGTGTTGCCGCAGCGGCAACCGCACCTTCGCTGGCTGGCGCAGTTGTCGTCAATGGCACGGCATCAGCTACAGTCACTTTGCTGGCTTCTGACACCGCCGCAACTGCTGCAGCAAAGTTTAATTCTGCATCCGACACAACAGGTGTCTCAGCCGTTGCTCTGAACAAAAGCGAATTCAAACCCTTGTCTATAGGTGCCTATTCCTTGGCTGTTAAAGGCAGCAATACCACAACGCCCGCCAATATCACGTTCAATGTATCAGCGACCAATACCTCTGCAGGATTGGCCGAGGCGGTTAAAGCATTCAACGATGTCGCCTCTCAAACAGGCATCACAGCCAAACTGAACACCAATGCGGACGGTTTGATTTTGACCAGCGATGCAGGAGACGACATTGCCATCGCGAACAATTCAGCAGCAAATAGTGTCACACTTGCTGCCTACAACGCACCAACATCAGCTACCAATAGTGTCGATACGTTCAGTACAGCCTTTACTGCTGCAGCTGGAGCAACTGCGGCAACACGTGGTACGGTTGAATTCACTTCTGATAAAGGTTTCTCATTTGGGACATCAACAACAGCACTGGTGACCACTGCAAACTCATCCACGCTGAATTCAGTCAGCACCATTGACATTTCAACCGTTGCAGGATCTACAAAAGCCCTCAAAATTGTGGATGCGGCACTCACAGCTGTCAACGGCCAACGCGCCAGCTTTGGTGCGCTGCAGTCACGCTTTGAAGCCAGCATTTCCAACCTGCAAATCAACACTGAGAACCTCAGTGCCTCACGCTCACGCATCCAGGATGCCGACTTTGCAGTGGAAACCTCCAACCTGTCTCGCGCGCAAATCTTGCAACAAGCCGGTACCGCCATGGTGGCGCAGGCCAATCAGTTGCCACAGGGCGTGATGGCACTGCTGAAATAATCAGACCATCGGTGATAAATTGGGGTCAATAGTCATTGGCAGCCCTAGAATTTGGTGGCACCTATGACTAAACCCATCTACGTCACCCAGCCCTTTCTGCCACCGCTGAAAGAGTTTCTGCCCTATCTTGAAGAGATATGGGCCAGCAAGATTCTGACGAATGGTGGCCCGTTTCACCAAAAGCTTGAGTCTGCCCTGTGTGACTACTTGGGTGTCAAACATATTGCCCTGTTTGCCAACGGTACCTTGGCCTTAGTCACAGCTCTGCAGGCGCTTCGTGTGACTGGCGAGGTCATCACGACACCGTATTCATTTGTCGCCACGGCGCATTCGTTGCTCTGGAATGGCATCAAACCCGTGTTTGTTGACGTTGATCCCAACACACTCAACATGGACCCCACCAAGATTGAGGCGGCCATCACGCCGCAAACCACGGCGATCATGCCCGTGCATTGTTATGGACATCCGTGTGACGTGGAGGCCATCCAGAAGATTGCAGACAACTACAACCTGAAAGTGATCTATGACGCGGCCCATGCTTTTGGCGTTCAGTGCCACTGCGGCAGTGTCCTCAACCATGGTGACCTGTCGGTACTGAGTTTTCATGCCACCAAGGTGTTCAACACCTTTGAAGGCGGTGCCATCATCTGTCCCGATGAAAAAACCAAAATCCGCATCGATCAGCTCAAGAATTTTGGCCATGTTGGCGAAGTCACTGTCGTTGCACCCGGCATCAATGGAAAGATGAGTGAGTTCAACGCTGCACTTGGTTTATTGCAACTGCAATACATTGACCAAGCGCTTGCGCGGCGAAAAGAGATTAACGCCCTGTACCGTGAACAACTTCAGCACGTCAAAGGCATTCATTGCTTGAATGATGCCGGTGAACATGTTGCCAACTATGCCTATTTCCCGATCCAAGTGCAGCCGGACTATCCTCTCAGCCGAGATGCACTCAACGAGAAACTGAAAGAAAACGGTATTCACCCACGCCGCTATTTCTACCCTTTGATATCTGAGTTTCCAATGTACCGCGGTCTACCATCCGCCAACAAAGCCAATCTGGCTGTTGCAACATCCGCTTCGTTGCAAGTTCTGTGTTTACCCATCTATCCAGACTTGGAGAAGTCCATGGTGCAAGAAATTACCCAGCTCATCGCGAGCCAGTAGCGGCGGCCATATCCCATTCAGTTCACTCACAGGGCATCGGAAATGAGACTGGCCATCATGCAACCCTATTTCTTTCCGTATATTGGCTACTTTCAATTGATCGCTTCGGTTGATCAATTTGTTGTCTATGACAACATCAAATACACCAAAAAAGGTTGGATCAATCGCAACCGCATGTTGCAAAACGGCAAGGATGTCACATTCTCGCTACCTCTGAAAAAAGATTCAGATTCCCTTGATGTGTGCCAGCGGACACTGTCAACAGAATTTAACCGGGAAAAGTTACTCAACCAATTCAAAGGAGCTTACCAGCAAGCTCCTTATTTCAGACAAACATTCCCGCTCATCGAAAACATCGTGCAGTATGAAGATATAAATCTTTTTGAATATCTGCACCACTCCATCACCCAAATATGTAGACATCTGGGTATCAACACGCCCATCCGAAAATCTTCAGATATCGCCATTGACCACGGCTTGAAGAGCCAAGACAAGGTAATCGCTTTGTGTGAAGCCGTTGGAGCGAACACCTATGTGAATGCGATCGGTGGCATAGACTTGTATTCCAAGGAAATATTTCATGAAAAAATGATTGATTTGAAATTCATTCAATCAAAACCATTTTCATATCCACAATACGGTGGTACTTTTGTACCTTGGTTGTCAATTATTGATGTGTTGATGTTCAACTCCATCGAAACCACATATACCACTATTTTGAAAAATTTCGATTTCATTCAAAACTGAAATATACTGATAATTTCACCCTATCCACATGAAAAATAAATTAGATTCACATCTTAGAGCCTATCAGGGTGGAAGTCTGTATGATTTTGACAATGAGATATTATTAAACTGGTATCCACAACGTGTTATCTTGCAAAGTCAAAGAGCTCGCTCACTGCTTGAACTAGGCTTGGGACATGGACTCACCACGAACAAATTTTCAAAGTGCTTTGAGCGGCATGTGGTCGTGGAAGGATCATCAGCCGTCATTCATCATTTCCGCGAAAAATTCCCAGAATGTTCCGCCGAGATTATGGAAAATTATTTTGAAACATTTGAAAGTACCGAACAGTTTGATGTCATTGTGATGGGGTTTATTCTTGAACACGTAGATGATCCATTACATATCATCCAGCGATACAAGCACTTTTTGACACCTGGCGGAACCATGTTTTTAGCGGTTCCGAATGCTGAGGTTCTCAATCGCCGACTAGGACACCTGGCAGGACTATTGCCTGATCTGTCCGAGCTTTCTGAAAATGATTTATTGTTGGGGCATAAACGCTACTACACGGTGCAAACATTGACCGAGGTCATCACCCAAGCAGGCTACAAGGTTGATCAATTGGAAGGTATTTACCTCAAACCGTTGACAACCCGACAAATGATTTCTTTAGAGCTGCAACCTGATGTAATTCATGCATTGTGTGAGGTTGGTATTCATTACCCGGAATTATCATGTGGCATCTTGGCTCAGATATCCGTAAATGATTGAATAATTCAATTGATTGATCATTCAATCGGCACACCAAAAAAATAACCTCTGATAAATTACCTCTCACCTATCTGGGCTGGTATTCACCAAATAATTCTGACTCAGAATATGGAAAAATTCCAAATGAAGGAAATGAACACGGTAAAAACTATTCTCGTCTCCGGTGCCAGTGGCATCGTGGGTTACGGTGCCCTTCGTTCATTGCGGCAACATTCACAAAAATTGCGGCTCTTGGGTTCCTCTATTTACGACGATTCGATTGCACCCGCCTTTTGTGATGAATTTATTCAGGCCCCCCTCACGAGTGATGCGGTTTACCTGCCATGGCTGGTCAAAATCATTCAACAATACCAAATTGATTTGATCATTCCAGGCATTGAAATTGACTTGTATACATGGATTAAGCATGTTCCAGCCATCCAAGCAGCAGGTGCGACACCCTTGCTCAACAACCCCGCACTGATCGATTTATGCCAGGACAAATGGGCCTTTTACGAGAGCTTGAACGCTGCAGCCCTCAACTGCACAATCACCAGCTCATTAAGCTCTGAGTTTGATGACCTTGTCGCGCAATTCGGATTGCCTTTTTTACTGAAACCCAGACGCGGTTTTGCCTCGAAAGGAATCGTTCGAGTGACTAACCTGGAAACGTTCAAAAAGCATCTCGGAGATATGGGGGGCTCCTTGATGGCACAACCCATTGTGGGCCAAGACGATGAGGAATACACCACATCGGCCTTTTGTGATGGTCAAGGTGGCTTTTATGCGCACATGACACTCAAGCGCAAACTTTCCAAAGACGGCTTCACCGAAAAAGCTCAGGTCGTGCCCAATGATGAATTTGTAGCGACATTGACCGAACTATGCCAGCACCTGCGACCCATAGGGCCTACCAATTTCCAGTTCCGCAAGTGCGACACTGGCATCAAGTTACTGGAGATCAACCCAAGGGTATCGTCATCCACCGCTATTCGCACGGCGTTCGGATACAACGAATGCGCGATGGCCGTGGACTATTTTCTTGAGAACAAAATCCCTGTACAGCCCCCCATCAGACGCGGCAAGGCCATACGCTACACCGACGAGCACATCTTCTATGAAACTGGCTTTTATCTCTGACATTCATGGCAATTTTGAAGCACTGAAAACAGTCCTGTCGAAATTGGATACTTTAGCCATTGACCAGATTTACTGTGTTGGTGACATTGTGGGTTACTACCCTCAAATCAACGAATGCTGCGAGGCATTGCGTACACGGGAAATACCCAGTGTCATGGGCAACCACGACTGGTACATGGCGGGCGGTGGATTTTGTCCGCGCTCCCAAAGCGTCAACGACTGTCTTGCCTACCAACGAACCATCTTTGAAAAATCCCATCTGGAATGGCTCAAAACCTTGCCGATACAGCTTCGCGCAGGCACTGTCCAAATGGTGCATGGTGGCTGGGGTGACCCCATTGATGAATACCTCAAGCCTTCAGATGGCTACTTTGACAAGCTGGAGGGGCAATTTTTTGTCTCTGGCCACACCCACATTCAACTCATTCATCACACAAACTCCCGCATCTATTGCAATCCAGGTTCAGTTGGCCAACCCCGCGACGGCGACCCCCGTGCAGCCTTTGCCACCTTTGATGGCGAAAATTTTGAGCTGCACCGTGTCGAATACAACATGCAAAAAGTCTTTGATTTGATGAAAGCTGCAGGGTTTGATGATTATTACTACGGCGGACTCAAGACCGGTGCGCGCAATCTGCGCAAGCTCTAGCCAACTTCAAAGGCTTCATCCCCATGTTCGAATGGAAAAAACTCGGCAAGGTCTTCGATCCCAAAGATCTCCCAGCGTCCAGCTGGATGAAAGAATTCGCGCAATCACCATCGGTGCTGGTTTTCAGGGATTTTGTTCGGGTTTACTTCTGTACAAGACCCTCGCCAAGTGCGGACGGTCAATACATGAGTTACCTGTCTTATATTGATCTGTCAAGAAAAAATCTACTGGAAATTATTCGGATCTGCGAGCACCCGGTACTGGATTTGGGGGGGTTAGGCACTTTTGACGAATTTGGCACCAACCCGGCTTCCATCATTCAACATGAAGACGAGGTACGTGTGTACTACGCTGGTTGGAACCGGTGCGAGTCTGTCCCGTTTAATGCCGCTATCGGCTTGGCGATCAGCCATGATGCTGGCCTGAGCTTCAAACGGGTGGGGTTGGGCCCTGTGTTGTCGTACAGCCCGGATGAGCCGTTTTTATTGGGCAGCCCACGCATCCGCAAGTTTGGCGACACCTGGTACCTCTGGTATGTATCAGGCAAAAAGTGGCTTCGCACCGCAGGCAAACCTGAACCGGTTTACAAAATCCGCATGGCATCCTCCCCTGATGGCCTTCACTGGACCAAACATGGCAAGGACTTGCTGGAAGATCGATTAGGTGAAAATGAATGCCAAGCTTGCGCCGATGTGATGCTCCAACATGGTCGCTACCACATGTTTTTCTCTTACCGGGAAAGCCAAGACTACAAAGGCAAGGATGGGGGTTACCGCATCGGCTATGCCTGGTCGGACGACATGCTCACATGGCATCGCTGTGACGACCAGGCGGGGTTGACGGTTTCAGACCATGGGTGGGATGCCGAAATGGTCAGCTACCCCCATCTTTTCAACCTGGACGGCCAAACCTACATGTTGTATCAGGGTAATGAAATGGGCCGCAGTGGCATGGGCCTCGCCCAATTAAGCAACCCAGATCGCTGGAGTCGAAAATGAAGTGGCGAAAACTAGGCAAAATTTTTGATCCCACCCAGCATGTCTTGCCCAACAACTGTGTTGAGTTTGCCCAGTCCCCACAAACCCTGGTTCTTGAAGATCGCGTTCGCATCTTTTTTTCTACCCGGGTCCGCGACCACATTGGTAAATACCTCAGCCACGTGGCCTTCGTCGATTTTGATCCCACACTCACCCACATTCTTCAGGTCTCAACACATGAAGTGATCCCACTCGGTGAGCTCGGCTGTTTTGACGAACACGGCATATTTCCGATGCACGTCATGGCCGATGGTGCCAGAGTGCTGGCTTACACCACGGGCTGGAACCGCAAGGTTTCAGTGTCTGTGGATGCCGCCATTGGGCTGGCCATCAGTCACGATGGTGGGCTTCACTTTGAAAAGTACGGCACTGGCCCCATCATGGCCTCATCCCTGCATGAACCGTTTTTGGTTGGTGATTCCTTTGTGATGCGACGCGGCGACACCTATCACATGTGGTACATCTTTGGCTCACAATGGAAAAAATACAGTGACGCTGAAGCCCCGGATCGGGTGTACAAAATTGCCCATGCCATGTCATCAGATGGCATCCAGTGGACCAGAGATGGCCGCCCGATCATCAGCGACAAACTCAATGCGGATGAATGCCAGGCACTGCCCACCGTCATCGAACTCGATGGCCGCTATCACATGTATTTTTGCTATCGTCAAGCCCATGGTTTCAGAAACCAGCGTGAGAGCGCCTACCGACTGGGTTATGCCTACTCGGAGGATTTGACCCACTGGACTCGTCAAGATGCAGAAGCCGGGATTGATGTCTCCGCGGAAGGATGGGACTCACAAATGCAGTGTTATCCCCACGTTTTTCAACTCAATGGTGCGATCTACATGCTTTACAACGGTAACGAGTTTGGTCGAACCGGTTTTGGTCTGGCCATATTGGAAGAAACACCATGACGACTGAACGCAATTACAACAACGAATTTGTCGACTCGGACCATAACAGCAACGGCAAATACGCCTACGGCTTCGATTTCGATGTGATGCATCCCTACATGATCCAATCGTTTGAGCCCTTCTTCAACAGAGGCAGCTTGCTTGAACTTGGAAGCTTCAAAGGCGACTTCACCCAAAGATTTTTGCCGTATTTTGATGACATCACCTGCGTTGAAGCCTCTGAAGACGCGATTGCCGAAGCCAAAAACAAACTGGGCAACAAGGTCACCTTCATTCACTCCCTCTTTGAAACGGCCAACTTGCCCAAGCGTTATGAAAACATCGTCCTCACCCACGTCCTGGAACATGTCGATGATCCCGTTCTGGTGCTGAAACGCATCCATCAAGAGTGGCTGGCCGAAGGTGGGCGGCTCTTTCTGGTGTGCCCCAACGCCAATGCGCCTTCCAGACAGATTGCCGTCAAGATGGGCTTGATTTCGCATAATTCAGCAGTCACACCCGCCGAAGCTGAACATGGCCACCGTCGCACCTACAGCCTGGACACCTTGGAGCGCGATGCCGTAGCCGCCGGACTCCAGGTGATCCACCGTTCCGGCATATTTTTCAAGGCTTTGGCCAACTTTCAGTGGGATCGCTTGCTGGCCACGGACATCATCTCCAAAGCGTATCTGGAGGGTTGTTACAAACTGGGGCAGCAATACCCGGATTTATGCGCCAGCATCTTTCTTGTCTGCACACCAGGCCACTCGTCAAAATGAGCGGCTCATGACATTTCAAAAATGATAGCTACTTACGCAGTATTTACAAGGGCTACAGGTCATTTTTGTACATAAATGACCCACAAACTGACCTCCATCATTCGCCTGATAGAAAAATGAACAAAATCGCCCCTGAAAATTACTACAAATCCAACCACTCGCCTTACTATATTTACGGATTTGATTACAACGAAAAATCTTCAGGAATTCGCGTTCTTCATTTACTGTGCCATATTCTTAATATTCATGGCTTTGAAGCCTACATTCGGGCCAACATCACGCAACCAGATTTATGGACACCTCGCTTGACCGAGGAAGTCATGCAACAGCATTATTTGGCCAAGCGCAAACCAATTGTCATCTACCCTGAATCAGTTTCAGGAACTCCTTTGGATATTGGCATCAATGTTCGCTACCTGCTCAACGTTCCAGGATTTATTGGAGGTACAACCACTTTTCATAAAAATGAATTGATTTTTGCCTACCATGAGATATTTTTTGGAAATACAGGATGTCAAAATACCCTGTTAATTCCCGCCAGTGATCCGGCAAAATTCAAATCCAGCCCAACCAGCACCAACGTCCGGTCCGGTCAATATTTTTATTACAACAGATTATTGGCTCGCGGTGGTCAATTGGCACCCATGCCAGGCCACATCGTGGAAATATCACCCTATAAACCCCGTAGCCTGGATGAGCTGGCAGAAATCTTCAAATCAGCGGAACTGCTGTATTGCTATGAATCCAGCTCGATTGCAACCGAAGCTCTTTTGTGTGGATGCCCTGTGGTTTATATGCCCAACAAGGAAATGCTGCCAGCCTTTCCCGAAGGGCCTTTTGAACGTCACGGCGCAGCATGGGGGGATTCCCCAGATGAAATATGGCGTGCAAAAAATACTGTTCATAAGGTATTACCAAGATACCTTGAATTGTTTGATGAATTTCACATACAACTCACGGAGTTCATAAATATTACTCAAGAAACTGCTCGAAACACCTTATTTGAAAATTGCTTTGAATTTGATGCTGTTAAAAAATGGGGTTGGCCAGTGATCGGTGATCCTAAAATATACAGAAAACAGCCTGGAACAAAAATAGCACCTGACAAATTGGGTCAAATTTATAGGGATCAAATCAATAAATCCATTTTTAATCACACCTCAAAATCGAGCACACATATCACGGTTGCCATCTGGTCAGAGTCAAAAGAAAACTCGAATGAGTTGCTCTCCTCAACCTTGTCCAGTCTGAATCAACAAATCAGAAAAAGTGACCATATTCTGCAGATTCAAAATAATGAGCTTCTGGAACTGGATCAGGATAACGGCTGGGTTTTGTTGCTTTGTGCCGGAGATACCCTTGAACCCGATGCCTTGTATTTCATAGAAAAAGCCATTGAAAAACACGGTAAAAATCCCCCCTTGTTCGGCTACTTTGATCACGATGAATACTGCCTGGATGGTTCAGCCCATAACCCCCACTTCAAGCCAGACTTCAACTATGACCTATTACTGAGTTACCCCTACATTGGTCGCTCGATTCTGGTTCGCAATGATTTGGCTCGCCAGTTCCTGGTGAACCACCAAGCACCGTTTGACATCGTTTTGGCCTACAAGATCGCGCTCAAGGCCTTTTTTGAAGGCGGCGCAGCGGGCGTTTTTCATATCCCCTATCTTCTTGCACATCTTCAAGCTGAACCCGATACGGTTTTTGTCCTGTCCAGCACCGCCTGGCAGCAGCTTGCCGCTGCACTGGTGGCGCACCTTGAAGCAACAGAGGTGGGTGCGACAGTGCTGGAAGGCCCTGGGCCTGGCACGTTTCATGTTTTGCCGCCACAACCGACATCACCGTTGGTCAGCATCATCATTCCGACGCGTGACCAGTTGCCACTGCTACAGCGCTGCATAGAGTCCATCCTCGAAAAAACTACCTACCCGAATTACGAGATTTTGATTGTTGACAACCACAGCCAAACATCAGAGGCCCGGGAGTACCTGGATGGCTTGTCCGCACTGGGCAGCGACCAAATTCGCGTCTTGTCAGATCCCGGCACGTTCAACTTCTCCCGAATGAACAACCTGGCTGTGGCACAAGCACGTGGTGAATTTGTTTTATTGCTCAACAACGACACGGCGGTCTTTCAATCCGACTGGCTGGATCACATGGTTCGTCAAGGCTTGCGTGATGGCGTGGGCATTGTGGGAGCCCGTCTGATCTACCCGGACAGCACACTGCAACATGCAGGCATCATCCTGGGTCTGCGTGGACCAGCCGAACTGCCGTGCCTGAACTTGCCCAACACGGAGCCCGGTTACCTGTTTCGCGCCCAGGTCACCCAAAACTTTTCTGCGGTCACGGCAGCTTGTCTTTTGGTGTCCAAACACATCTACCAGGAAGTCGGTGGACTGGACGAAACCACGTTTGGCGTGTCCTACAACGATGTCGATTTTTGCTTACGCGTTGGGCAAACGGGGCTGCGCATTGTTTGGACACCCCTCGCCACACTCTTGCATGAAGGAAGCGCCAGCCAAAAAGACGGCACTGAAAAAATTGCCGCCGATGACAAGCTCAAGCGTTTTGCCAAAGAACAGGCCAGCATGTACCAACGGTGGCCCCGACAAATTGCCAACGACCCAGCCTACAACCCGAATTTGTCCTTGGTTGAAACCGGCTACGAGATCGAAACCAACCCCCTACTTCGGTTTGACAAGTTTCAGGGTTTAACACCCCACCGCATTGCCGCCTTTGCTGCAGACACCACAGGCTGTGGTCATTACCGCATCTTCCAGCCCATGAGGGCCATGCTGGATGCAGGACTTTGCACCGGGGGTGCGTCCCCCGAAATGATGAGCCCCAACCTGGTCTTGCGCAGTGGTGCCGATACCCTGATTTTTCAGCGTCCCAGCCTTGACTCCGATCTGTTTGTACTCGACGCGTTGATTCCCCTAAAAGGCATCAAGAAGATCTACGAGCTGGATGACAATCTGGCGCAGATACCCATCAAAAGTCCGCACCGGGATCAAATATCGAAAGACATCCGCGGACGTATGGCCAAAGCCATGGGTTTGTGTGACCGACTGGTGGTCTCTACCGAAGCCTTGGCCCATGAGTTACGCGGCAAGAATGATGACATTCGGGTCGTACCCAACCGTCTGCCTATTGCCATGTGGGGAAGCAGCCCCCCTGTCAAACCCAGTCCCTCAACAAAACCAACAGGCAGCAAGCCCAAAGTCGCCTGGGCAGGTGGCATCGGTCATCAAGGTGACATCGAAATGATTGCCCATCTGATCAGGGATTTGTCTGATCAGGTCGATTGGGTGTTCTTCGGCATGTGCCCAGAGGCCTTAAAACCTTTCATTCGCGAGTTTCATTTGGGTTTACCAACGCTTGAATACCCGAAAAAACTCATGGAACTGTCGCAAAGCTGGGATTTAGCCATCGCGCCGCTTGAAATCAATCCGTTCAATGAATGCAAATCCAATTTGAAACTGCTGGAATACGGCTGGTGTGGTGTGCCTGTCGTGTGCTCAGATGTCACTCCTTATCAAGGCAATTTGCCATGCAAAAGGGTCAAAAACCGATTTGTCGACTGGCGCAATGCGATTGTTTCCATGGTTTCAGACTTGGAGGCCTGCCACCAGGAAGGTCTGCACTTGCAAAAAACCGTTGAAGCATCCTGGATGCTCAAAGACGACAACTTGCAATCCTGGTATGACGCATGGACGGACTGATTCCTGCCCCTTTGCCCGCTAAGGCCTCAAAGCGAAGAATTGCCCCCTAAAAGTTGATCTGTGTAGGATTTTTTCTGACAAAAAAATCGCCCGATCTGACACACGCATTAGCCACTTACCGATTCAAGTTTCTGGATCAGCCACACAGAATCGACTCCATGGTGATGAACAAGGCAATTAGGCCGTGAACACCGCCCAAATCATCGAATCACCCTGGAGCCCATCATGAACGACGAACAACTCTCTCAAGAAATCCGTGACGCCAACCTCACCTACTTGATGCTGGCTCAAAACGTGATTCGCAAAGACAAGGCAGAAGCCCTTTTCCGCCTGGGCATCTCCGAAGAATCTGCCGACCTGATTGCCATGCTCTCACCCGCTCAAATCCTGAAAATTGCCACCAGCCCCATGTTGCTGTGCCGTTTCCGGGTGGATGATGACATGGTCTGGAGTTTGCTGACCAACCACACCCCTTCCAAGGTCAACAATGATGCCACCGCCAGATTACACGCCAGCATTCTGATGGCCGGTCGTTTTGAGCAAGCCCTGTAACCCGGACTGAGGAGCAGACACCATGGCCACCGTATCCACCAAAAGCGTCCTGAATGACTCCAAGCAAGTTGAACGCGCAGTGGCGCTGATTCAGCTCGGTGCCCGCTTGCAGGTGCTTGAAAGCGAAACCAACCTGTCCTACGAGCGACTGTTACGTCTCTATAAAGAAGTGGCGGGCAAATCACCCTCCAAAGGCCAATTGCCGTTTTCAACCGACTGGTTTTTGACTTGGCAGCCCAATATTCATTCATCCCTGTTTTTAAACACCTATGAATACCTGAACAAAGTCAGTGCACTGGATGACATTGATGCCATCATGAAAGCCTACAAGCTTTACACCGAACAGATCAATACCTGTGGCATGGAGCCCTTGCTGACCATCACACGCGCATGGCGCTTGGTGAAATTTGTAGACAATCACATGTTAGCCATGACCAAATGCAGCAAGTGCGGCGGGCATTTTGTCACTGAGCCTTACGAAAACACCCGTCATTTTGAGTGTGGCCTGTGCACCCCCCCTGCCCGAGCTGGCAAAGGGGCGGGATCAGGTGGCATCATGTTGAACTAAATGCTACAAAATAAATAGCTACTAACGCTTGATTTAAAAGCTCAAGAGGCCAATTTCATCAATATCTTTAAGTCCGCTCCAAGAGTGGCGATATGATAGGGACAGGTTCACATGGTGTGAGCATTACAACTTCTTGAAGTTAACGCTTCTTCTGACACACTCAAGCTATGTTCGTCATTGTTGGTTGGTTGATTGTGATGGTGTGCGTCTTTGGCGTGTACATCTTCCACGGTGGCAACATCATGGTGGTGCTTAAAGCCTTACCGTTCGAGTTGATCACCATTGGCGGCGCCACCATGGGTGCCTTTGTGGCCAATAACCAAATGAAGGTCATCAAATCCAGCCTAAAAGGTTTGGGCACCTGCTTTAAAGGCAGCAAGTACACCAAAGCGCGTTATATGGATCTATTGGCCTTGCTGTTTGACATCTTGCAAAAAGCCCGCAAAGAAGGTCTGATGGCCATCGAAAAAGATGTTGAGGAACCTCACTCGTCCGAAATATTCAAAAAACATGGTGAAGTAGGCCATGACCATCACGTGGTGGAATTCATCACCGATTACCTGCGTATGATGGTTTCCGGTAACCTGAATGCCCACGAGATTGAATCCCTGATGGACAGCGAAATTGACACCCACCATGCTGAAGAACATGCGGCAGTGGCAGCACTTCAACGCGTTGCGGGTGGTTTGCCAGCCTTTGGTATCGTGGCGGCAGTGCTGGGGGTGGTGAACACCATGGGCTCGGTGGGGCAACCCCCTGCGGTACTGGGCGGCATGATTGCCTCTGCATTGGTCGGTACGTTTTTGGGTATTCTGTTGGCATATGCCTTCGCTGAGCCATTGGCTGGCCTGCTGGAGCAAAAAGTTGAAGAAGCCGGCAAAGAATTCCAATGTATCAAAACCACTCTATTGGCCAGCATGCAAGGCTACAACCCGGCTACTGCCATTGAGTTTGGCCGTAAGGTATTGTTCTCAACCGACCGTCCCACATTTGTCGAACTTGAAGCTTTTGTGAAGAAAAAATAATGCAGCAGGAATAGCGCACCATGGCCACTGATGCCAAGAAGCTACAACCCATCATCATCAAACGGGTCAAAAAAGGAGGCCACTCTGCGCATGGTGGTGCCTGGAAGATCGCGTACGCTGATTTTGTAACCGCCATGATGGCCTTCTTTCTGCTCATGTGGTTGTTGGGCAGTACGTCTGAAGGCGACAAAAAAGGTTTGTCAGATTATTTCCAGTCGCCACTCAAAGTGGCTATGCAAGGAGGTGCCGGGGCAGGTGCCAGCCAGAGTGTGATCAATGGTGGCGGTAATGATTTGACACAAAGTGCCGGCCAGTCCAAGCGAGGAAGTTCTACAGACCCCAAAGCCAAAAAGAATGCAGGGGAGCAAGCCAAGGCAGCACAAGCCAAAGTAGATGCGCAAAAACTGTCGGAACTCAGCGCCAAAATCAGCGCCATCATTTCCAATACGCCCAAACTGGCTGAATTCAGCAACCAGATTCAGTTAAAAATGACCCCCGATGGCCTTCAAATCCAGATTGTGGATGACCAAAAGCGCCCCATGTTTGACAGTGGTAGCGCCACCGTCAAACCTTATATGCGCGACATCTTGCAAGAAATTGGTTTGGCACTTGTGGATATTGACAACAAAATCAGTCTCGATGGTCACACCGACCAAACGCCTTATGGTGCCGGGGCACGTGGCTACAGCAACTGGGAACTTTCGGCAGACCGTGCCAATGCCTCAAGGCGGGAACTGGTTGCAGCGGGTATGCCAGACGACAAAATTGCCCGAGTTATGGGCTTAGCCTCAAGCGTATTGCTGGATGAGGAGAATCCTCGCAGCCCCACAAACCGTAGAATCAGCATCACAGTGATGACACGTGAAGCCGAAGAGCGCTTGCTAGGGCCTCGGCGAGCGAGTGTCATCACAGAAACCAATACTGCGCCAGCGCAAAATTAGTCAGAGCTTCACAGTAAGTTCACCAAGTTAAAGATTGGATAGCGTGTAATGTCAGTCGTCAATTGTGCTTTCAAAGGGTTGCTCCATGGCAAATGATCTCAAGTTTTTGGTTGTGGATGATTTTTCGACCATGCGGCGAATTGTTCGCAATCTGCTGAAAGAAAGTGGTTTCACCGAGGCCGATGAGGCCGAAGATGGTGTTGTTGCAATGCACAAATTGCGCAACGGCAACTTCGACTTTGTGGTGAGCGACATCAATATGCCCAATAAAAATGGCTTTGAGTTGCTCAAGGAGATGAAGGCTGATGAAAAGCTCAAACACATCCCCGTGCTGATGGTCACGGCCGAAGCACGTAAGGAAGATATTGTGCTGGCAGCTCAAAGTGGTGCGGCAGGTTACATCGTCAAGCCCTTCACCAAAGCTGTTCTGGAGGACAAGGTTAATTTAATCCTGACCAAACTGGGGTTGAAATGAACACATTGTCGGGCTCACCCACTTCACGCGAAGTGCCGCCGGATGTGCACCAACGAATCGGCATCCTGACACGGCAGTTGCATGACGCACTTAATGGCCTGGGGCTGACCGACAAAGTTAAAAGCTGGGCTGGCGAAATCCCCGATGCCAAAAGCCGTTTGTCCTATATTGCTCGACTCACTGGTGAAGCTGCGGAGAAAGTACTGAACAGTGTGGATCAAGCCAAGGCGCATCATGACCACATTTCGGCCGAAACACGGCGAATAGGCTCATTGATTGTCAAGGACCCCGTTGCTGCAGTGGCCAAGGGGCATGTCATGAATTTCATCACGGACGTTGAAGAAGCCAGCAAAGAAATTGACAAGAACTTAACCGAGATCATGATGGCGCAAGACTTTCATGACCTCACCGGACAAGTCATTTCCAAAGTAGTGACATTGGCTGCAAACATTGAAGAACAGTTGCTCCAGCTGTTGATCATTACAGCACCGGCCGAGAGTGTTCCCAAACCTGCGGCGCAACCCATTGAGGCTCTCAAAGAAATCACCGAACCCATTTTGCAAGGCCCTGTGATCAACCCTGAAGGAAACCCGGATGTGGTGAAAGGTCAATCAGAAGTGGATGACCTGCTGGCCAGCCTAGGGTTTTGAGCCCAGTCCGATCAAGCAGGTAAATCCCCTGCTTTTTACCCTTTAGTTTTCAGACAGCCTCATGACAATGGAGAGAACCAAAGTATCTCTCCACCATGGACTCCAGTAGCCAAGACCGCAATTTACCTGCCTCCGAGAGGAAGCTGCAGAAAGCTCGTGACGAAGGTCAAGTGGCACGCTCACGTGAGCTGTCTCACTTGGCGATTCTGGGCGGCGGCGCTTTGAGCCTGATGTGGCTTGCACCCCTGATGTTTGAGCGACTCAAAACCCAACTGAGTCTTCAATTGCAGTTTGATGTTCATGCAGTTCAAGAGCCCTTGAATATGCTCCACAGACTGGGATCTATGGTGACGGTAGGCATGGTGGCATGTACGGTATTTGCAGCCATTGTCTCCATCATTTCCATTCTCAGCACTCTGGCTGTTGGTGGTTGGGTGGCAAGCTTAAAACCCATCACACCAGACTTCAGTCGTATCAACCCCTTCAGTGGTTTGGGGCGTATGTTCACCAAAGACAAAGCCACTGAAGTGCTCAAGATGATTTTTATTGCGAGCATGCTGCTCGCTGTTGGATTCACATACCTGTCAAAGGGTATGGACACACTGGCCACTCTTGTCTTGCAACCCTCCAGCTCAGCTATTACTTATTTGGCCAATTGGTTAACCACCGGCATGGGCCTGATGCTGCTGGTTGTTTTACTGGTAGCCATGGTCGACGTGCCCCTGCAGAACTTCCTGCACCAATCGCGCATGAAAATGTCACATGAGGAAATGAAAAAAGAACACAAAGAGTCCGATGGCAACCCCCAAATGAAGGGCCTCATCCGCCAACGCCAACGTGATATAGCCCAAGGCAACAGCATCAAGGCCGTGCCCAAGGCCGACTTTGTATTGATGAACCCTACCCACTATGCGGTAGCTATCCGGTATGACGAAAGCAGCATGGCAGCCCCTCGGGTCATTTCCAAAGGTGCCGATCTGCTGGCTTTCAAAATACGGGATCTAGCCCAAGAACATGCCATTCCGGTATTGCAATCGCCGATGTTGGCACGCGCGTTGTATGCCAATGCCGAAATTGACCAGGACATCCCCACCAGCCTGTACACCGCTGTAGCACAGGTTCTGGCCTACATTTACCGGCTCAAAGCCGCCATGCGTGGTGATGGCCCCATGCCAGGCGAACCACCTGTGCCGTTTGTTCCGCCAGAACTGGATCCCCATTCCAAAGTGGTTGCCTCCACTGACACACCATGAACTTGTCACTTCTTACACTCAAGAATTGGTTTGGCAGCAACTCTGCACTGATGAAAGGTGCCGCCGCACCCATGCTGGTGGTGGCCATTTTGTCAATGATGGTACTGCCCTTGGCACCCTGGGTGCTGGACACTTTTTTCACATTCAACATCGCAGTGGCGTTGATGGTGATGATGGTGGCCGCTTACATGCTCAAGCCACTGGACTTTGCGGCCTTTCCAGCGGTTCTGCTGCTAACCACTTTGATGCGCCTGTCCTTGAACGTAGCGTCCACCCGCGTGGTGCTTCTTGAAGGTCACACCGGCCCAGGTGCTGCGGGTGCAGTGATTGAAGCCTTTGGTCACTTCCTGATTGGTGGCAACTTTGCGGTTGGCTTGATTGTTTTCTCCATTTTGGTGGTCATTAACTTTGTGGTGGTCACCAAAGGTGCCGAACGGATTGCTGAAGTGTCTGCCCGTTTTGCCCTGGATGCCATGCCCGGCAAACAGATGGCCGTAGATGCTGACCTGAATGCTGGTCTGATCGATGAAAAAGAAGCCAAACGCCGCCGCGCAGAAGTTTCTGAAGAAGCTGATTTCTTTGGCTCCATGGACGGGGCATCCAAGTTCGTACGTGGCGATGCGGTTGCAGGTATTTTGATTTTGCTGATCAACATCTTTGGCGGTTTCACGGTAGGTGTACTGCAGCACGGCTTAACGGCATCCCAGGCAGCTGACTCGTATATTCTGCTGGCGGTGGGTGATGCCTTGGTTGCACAAATTCCGGGCTTGCTGATCTCCGTAGCTGCGGCCATGGTGGTATCACGTGTGGGCAAGGAAAATGATCTGAGCAACCAGATCGTCACCCAAATGTTCATTTCACCCAAAGTGCTGGGTATCACCGGAACCATCATGGGTATCCTTGGCATCATTCCTGGCATGCCCCACGTGGTTTTTCTGGGTATCTCCATGCTATTGGGCTATGGTGCCTGGATGTTGGCCCACCAACCGCCCCCCGTTGAACCAAGCACCATTGAACCAGCCCCGGCCTCTGATGGGGAAGCCAGTTGGGACGATTTGCAACCCGTTGACCAACTGGGTCTGGAGCTAGGCTATCGCCTGATTACGCTGGTAGACAAAAATCGCCAAGGTGACTTGCTCACACGCATCAAAGGGGTGCGCCGGAAATTCGCCCAAGAAGTCGGATTT
Organism: Rhodoferax lithotrophicus; assembly: GCF_019973615.1. GTDB lineage: Bacteria > Pseudomonadota > Gammaproteobacteria > Burkholderiales > Burkholderiaceae_C > Rhodoferax > Rhodoferax lithotrophicus. The sequence goes on from NZ_AP024238.1 coordinate 3,891,462, forward strand.
TTACCCCCTCCCGTCCATGTGCGGGACAACCTGGAGCTCAAACCCAGCGGCTACCGCATCACGCTGCGTGGTGTGATTGTGGGTGAGGGCGAGGCTTTTCCCGGCATGTTTCTGGCCATCAACCCCGGTGGCATCAACACTCCATTGATTGGTACCCCCACCACTGACCCCGCTTTTGGCCTGCCAGCACACTGGATTGATGCCACACAAAAAGAAGCCGCACAAATGGCCGGATTTACCGTGGTTGATTCTGAGACTGTCATGGCCACACATTTGTCACACTTGATGCAAGTGCAGGCTGCCAAATTACTGAGCCGCACAGAAACTCAGCAACTGGTAGAACACGTGAGCAAACTGGCCCCCAAACTGATTGAAGAAGTAGTGCCCAAGATGGTTTCGATTGCTGTCTTTCAAAAAGTTCTGCAACTGCTGCTGGAAGAGTCCGTGCACATTCGTGACATCCGCACCATCATCGAATCCATCGCCGAACACGCCACCACGGTCACCGATCCAGCGGAACTAGCCAAACGTGTGCGCGTGGCCTTGTCACCGGCCATCGTGCAACAAATTTATGGTGCCATCAATGAACTCAACGTCATCGCCATTGATCCGCCACTGGAACGACTGCTGGTGCAAGCCTTGGGTAATACCTCTGGACAAGGCCAGGCCCTTGACCCTGGAGTGGCAGAAATCCTGACACAAAAAGCCGCTGAAATGGCACTCAAACAGGAAGAAATTGGCATCCCGGCCTGCTTGCTGGTGCCTGATCAAATTCGCAGCTCTGTCGCCCGTTTGGTGCGCCGCGTTGCCCCACGACTGCAGGTTCTCGCACACAGCGAAATTCCTGAGTCACACACTATTCGCATTGGCCCGATTCTCAAAGGTGCAGCATCATGAACATTCAACGCTTTACCGCCCCCACCGCCCGCGAAGCTCTTGCCAAAGCCCGTATGACATTTGGCGATGGCACACTGATTTTGTCCAATCGCCCCACGGCGGCCGGTATCGAAGTAGTGGCTACGGGAGAAGACACCTTGGCCGCACTGGACCGCAACGAACTAAGCCGTCAAGGCAAGCGCCAGCCATCCGATCAACCCGCGAGCTCACCGAAGGTTGACCCAAACAGCCAAGTGGTGGATGACACCACCCAACTGGCCATGAGCACGTTGTCATTTCAAGACTACGTGCGCGAACGTATGTTGCGCCGACGCCATGAAGCCATCAATGGCCAGTCAAGCCTGGAAGAGCGCAGCCAGCCACACCGTGCAAACCCGAGTGCAGTGCGCTCTGCCCCGGCTCAAATCACACCGTTTCAAGCACCTGCTGCAATAACAACCCAACCGACACCTAGGCCAGCCGCACAAACCACCTCACGGCCAGCTTCACGGCCTGTCGCTAGCCCAACGCTCGCGCCAGCATCATCCCTGATGCCACAGGGCATTGTGGACGAACTCCAGGCCATGAAAACGCTGATTGAAGATCGATTCAATACCTTGACCTGGCTGGGACAAACCCGGCAAAGCCCCATTCATTCGAATCTGATGCTCAAGCTGATCCGCTCAGGCTACTCTCCCACCCTTTCCAGAACTATTTTGGAGCGTATGCAGGAAGACATTGCAGCACCAGAAGCCATGCGCTGGATCATGGACGTATTAACCCGCAACCTGCGCACCGATGCGGACACAAGCGCTATACATGTAGAAGGTGGAACCTACGCCTTGGTCGGAGCAACTGGTGTAGGGAAAACCACCACAGCAGCCAAACTTGCAGGCCTGTGCGCTCGTACCCATGGTGCCAACAGTGTTGGGTTGATCACCTTGGACACCTATCGTGTGGGTGCCCATGAACAATTGCGCGCTTATGGACGCATGCTGGGAGTAGTCGCTCACTTGGCCCATGACCGTGCAGCGCTGCAAGATTTACTGGGTTTACTGTCCAATAAAAAGATGGTGCTGATCGACACCACAGGCATTGCCCCCAATGATCCACGTAAACGTGACATGCTGGATGTGCTTGATATCGCGGGTGTCAACCGCCTGCTGGTGCTCAATGCGGGTGGCCATGGCGACACACTGGATGATGTGGTGACTTCTTTCAAAACAGGTGGTGTCCAACAATCTATCCTGTCCAAAATTGACGAGGCCGCCAAAATTGGGCCGGCACTGGATGCGGTGATTCGCCACCAGCTGGTGCTGCGTGGCGTAACCATGGGCCAGAAAGTACCGGAAGACTGGGAACGTGCCGATGCCGCCAAACTGATCGCCATGTCCATGCGTGCACCCACCAAATCAGCCTTCGACCCCAAGAGTGCCGATCTTGGCTTCTTCTTTGCTGACAGTGCACCCATTCATGCGGGACAGTTCCATGCTTGAGCCTTGCATCAACCAGGCTGCTGGCTTGCAAGCTCTGGCACCACAACTTGCACCCAAGCTGGTCGCAGTCACCAGTCATGGTGAACAGCAAGGTGAGCTTCCCATGCTCTGGAGTTTGTGTACTGCATGGGTTGACCTGGGCCTCTCCGTGATGGTGCTTGATGGACATAAATCTGAGACAGATCACAACCCAGGACTGTTGCACCTGTTAAATGACCCCATGAGGCATCTCCATACCGAACAAGAAGCCGTTTCATTAGCGGTCATGCCAGCCGCCCAAGGGTTTGAGCAACTCAAAACAGCTGGTTTTAACGCCCACACCGTAGGGCATTTATTTCAGAACTACGGCATTGTGCTGCTTTATGCAGACGCATCAAGCCTAGCGCGCTTGCTCAAAGGTAGCGGACTGACTCCGCTTTTGGTGGTCGCACCACTCGCATCGTCGTCATTTTCAGCCTACCAAGCCTTGAAAGAGCTGCTGTTAAATGCCCATTTGCACCCAACAGTAGCTAACATTACATTGCCTTCCAGAACAACAACTGCAATGACCAGCCCCGTCCAAAATCTGCAACACTGTGCCATGACATTCCTGGGCTTGGAGATCAAACCCATCACCGTTTCAGCCGTGGCCAGTGCGATTGATTCCCGTGACGAAATCAATCGTCTGGCCCTTCGGTTGCTGGAAAATGCAGTGCTTATGGAACGTCAGCCCATCAAGAGGACACATTGATGTATACCGCCAAGGGACAGCTTGATCGCAATGCCCTGATTCGCCAATACCAACCATTGGTACGCAAGTTGGCCCATCACATGATGGCCAAGTTGCCTGCCAATGTACAGGTGGACGACTTGATTCAGGTCGGTTTGATTGGACTATCAGATGCACTTTCCCGATTTGAGGCCACACAGGGCGTGCAGTTCGAAACTTTTGCCACCCAACGCATCCGCGGAGCCATGCTGGATGAATTGCGCGAAAACGACTGGGCCTCACGCGGCACACGCAAAAGCCAAAAAGACATTGAAGAAGCCATGCGTCGACTGGAACACCGTTTGGGCCGCAGCCCGCTTGAAAGTGAAATTGCCGCTGATTTGGGCATGACTCTGGTGGACTACCAAAGCCTGCTGAGCAAAGTTCGGGGCACCCAGCTGGTTTACCTGGAAGACATGACCCACAACCCGGATGAAGAGGACAGTTTTCTGGATCGTCATCTGGGAGATACGCAGGCTGACCCGATCAACATGCTGCGTGACCAGCGCATGCGTATGGCGTTGGTTGCCGCCATCAAAAACCTGCCAGAACGTGAACAGCACATCATGAGCATGTACTACGAAGAAGACATGAACCTGAAGGAAATTGCCGCCGTGCTGGACGTGACCGAATCCAGAGTGTGCCAACTACACAGCCAATCCATTGCCCGTCTGCGGGCCAAAATGCGCGCGCACTGAAACACACTCTCTGGAGCGATGGAAATGACCAAGGTCTCTGCTTTAAAACCAACGAGCTGACAAAAGCAATATTCAGATGAATATTAGCCTGTAGCCCTCTATATACCTGCGTAAGAAGCTATTATTTAAATAGCAAAATAAGACCCTATTCCCTGAACCCATGGATGCCGGACCGCATCCGGCAAAACGCTTTTCTTCAAGCCGTCAGCGACTTGAATTCCCCACTTTGCCGACCAGCACTGCCATAAGGTTGACGGGCGTACACACCTGCTTTCGGCTTGTAGGTATTTTCCTGGCAAGCGGGCATCAAAGCACCCAAGGCACGGTCTACCGTCACACTCTGACGCAGCAAGCCCTGGCGTAAAGTAGCCAGCCCGGCAGCTATTTTTTTAACCCGCCACTGTGCACTGACATTGTTCTTGAGGATGGCCGCAACCGGTTGTAGCACTTTGGAAAGCAGCACCACCATGGATTGCAATTCAGCCGATACCGCCACCAGCTCGTTGGGGTCATTGCGGGCAATGGCTGAGGACAAAAAAGCCAGCTGAGACTCAAAACGACTCAACTGGCTATCTACTATGGCTTCGTTGTTCATGGTTTTTCCTTAAAAACCAGAAAAAACCGGACTAACCGCGATTGCGTGTCAGCATCTCCTGGGCGTTGGACAATAATTTGTCGGCAATGGCTTCCGGGTTCACCACATAAGTACCCTGGGCAATGGCTGTACGCACGGCGTTCACCTTGCCCATATCCACATCGGGTGTTTCTCCACGGTCTGCCGCTTCCATGGAGCGCGCCATACTGGATACTGTCACGGCCACACCTGCAGACTGCGTGCTTTTCGATGCTGTAGTTTTTGCAAGCGTGCTCGCTGCCGGGCCGTTTTTGGCGGCCAATGCTGCGGCATTGCTGCTGATGGCAACAGATTTGTCTAAAGGCGGGTTGATCTTCATGGTGTTCTCCAAAACTACGATAGTTGTAGCCTCGTAGGATCACTTTCGGCAAAAACTGGCCGAACTTTAACCCTATTTTGGAAACATCCGCCAAGCAGCTCATAACTCAAGCCTCACCGTCCGGCTATCCAACACCTGCCCGTTCATGATCCGGCCATTGTCCATACGCACCTTGGCACTTTGCCCCATGACACCGGCCGATACAGCCTGTCCATTGGTCGCAATTTCAAAACCGACACCTCGCGCCAGCACCCTGACCTGGGCCCCCGCCTGAAAAACCTGGGCAGGTTTCACCATATCCTGGCGCAAAGCCTGCCCGGTCGACAGCATACGGGTTGCGGTCTGCCCGACCCAGTCGGACACATTGGCCATGATCGGGCTGTTGAGTTCAGCCCAATCCACTTCAACCGGCATGGCATCCGCTTCCGTCAACACCGCGCCTTGCGCAACATAACCCTTGATCACCCATGCGGGGCCAAAGGCCTTGACGGTAATGGGCAAAAACACATTCCACTTGCTGGAGCCCTGGACACAACGCAGACCCAGCCGGGTTTTGCCCCACAAGCGGGTATTGGGCGGCAAATAGGGCACCACCTGCGCGCAGGGTGCCAGCCGCAAACGCTGATCCAGCTCCCCCATCGTTACCTCCATACGCAACGGCAAACCCTCTGCATGACTGGCCAAGCTGCTATCCAGCCAGTGCTGCGCATTGACATACAACACACGGGTATCAACAGACTCTACCGCTGCTTGCGCGTACCCAGAACCACTGGTCACCATCAAACCCAGGCACAAAACTGACCCGACTCGCGTACGCAGGCCACGAGCCAAACAAACCAAAGAGATCAACATGACAGGGCCTTCCATAACGGGTCTCACTGTAGGCCAGTCTCTGGTTGAATAAAAAATGAAGTACACCTGATTTAGCCCGTTATTTACGGTTTAGAAATTTGCTGTGGTTTTCATAATCGTCCACCAGACAAGTCACCGCTCGCATTCCAGGCGGGATGAATTCAAGAAAGTCGAGGTGTTGGATGTTTGCTCAAATGACCAGTGGTTTGGATATTCACGCCAAAGCCCTGGTGCTGCGTGCCGAACGCCAACGTATCCTGGCCAGTAACATGGCCAACGCCGACACACCGGGCTACGTCGCACGTGACATCAACTTCAAAGACGCCTTGGCGCAAATGACGGGCGACGTTGGTCGCACCTTGCCCAAGCTGAATCTGGTGGACAGCAAGACCAGCAGCGCTGAGACCGGTCCAGGCAACCCAGGGCACATGGCACTTGCGGGCATCCAAGACGGTCAGCTCAGCGGCACCCCGACTTTGGCCTATGCCATGCAAAGCCAACCCAGCGTGGATGGCAACAGTGTGGACATGGATCGTGAGCGTGCCAGCTTTGTGGACAACTCGGTTCGCTATGAGGCCACCTTGCGCTTCATCAACGGCCAGTCAAAAACCATTTTGAGTGCCATACAGGGGCAATAGGCCACTGCACTCTGGAGAACTGATATGTCCATGTTTTCAATTTTCAACGTGTCAGGCAGCGCCGTCAGCGCCCAGTCACAACGCCTCAACGTGGTCGCCAGCAATTTGGCCAATGTGGATGCGGTGGCCGGCCCCGATGGTGCGGCCTACAAAAGCCGCAATGTGGTGTTTCAAACTGTCCCCATGGGCACCGATGCCACCGCCGGGGTCAAGGTCAAAGAGATCACCGAAAGTAATGCGCCCTTCAAGCGTGTGCACGACCCCAACCACCCCTCGGCAGACGCGGAAGGTTATGTGAACTATTCCAACGTCAACCCGGTGGAGGAAATGGTCAACATGATTTCAGCTTCGCGCTCTTATCAAAACAACGTGGAAGTCATGAACACCGCCAAAACCTTGCTGCTTAAAACGCTGCAAATGGGTCAATAAGTTTTTCAAAGGCCAATACCATGCTTAACGTAAGCTCCACAACAGCGGCATCAACCACCAGTTCAACCAGCGCCAGCTCAACCAACAGTGCTGCGGACATGAACGCCGCACAAGACCGTTTTCTGAAACTCCTGGTGGCCCAGTTGAACAACCAGGACCCCATGAACCCGGTAGACAACGCCCAGATGACCAGCCAGATGGCACAGATCAACACGGTCACCGGCATCCAGCAAGTGAATGACACCCTGAAAAGCATGGCCGAACAGTTCACCGCTATGCAGGTGCTGCAAGGGTCCAGCATGGTGGGCCATGATGTGTTGATTGAAGGCAACACTTTGGCGATCAACAACAACGCCGCCAGCGCAGCCTTTGATCTGGCGGGCCGCGCAGAGAGCGTCAAGGTGGATGTTTTATCACCCAGTGGCCAGGTCGTTGACACCTTTAATCTGGGCGCTCTCGACGCTGGCCGCCAAGCGTTTACCTGGGATGCCTCAAGCTACAACTTCAGTGGCAGTCCAAGTTTCAAAGTCACAGCCACGCTGGGCGGCAAAGCCATTGAAAGTACCGCCATGGTTCGCGCCACGGTATCGTCCGTCAGCGGTGATGCCACTGGCATGAAGGTTCAACTGAAAGGCCGCCCGGATGTGGCCTACAGCAGCGTCAAAGCCATTCTTTAACTTATTTTCAGACCCCAAAGGAAACCATCATGTCATTCCAAACCGGACTCTCAGGACTGAACGCGTCCAGCCGAAATCTGGATGTCATTGGCAACAACATTGCCAATGCCAACACCTACGGCATGAAATTATCAAGAGCTGAGTTCAGCGATTTGGTGGCATCGTCGCTGGGTGTTGCCGGAGTCAGCGGTGCAGGTATTGGGGTATCGGTCGCAACCATTTCCCAACAATTCACCCAAGGCAATATCTCGACAACCGGCAATAGCCTGGATGTGGCCATCAACGGAGGCGGTTTTTTTCAACTGACACAACCGGATGGTTCCTTGGCCTATACCCGCGATGGCTCCTTCAAACTCGACAAAGACGGCTACATCAAAACCAACGCAGGTGCAAATGTCATGGGCTACCCCACTGACAGCGTCGGTCAATCCACAAGTGCATCCATCCAAAAATTGAAACTTCCGACCAATGCACCTATTGGTGCCAGTCAAACCAAAGCCATCACCGCCGAACTCAACCTGGATGCCAGGGCCACTCTGGCGGTTGGCTCACCCGCAGTGGTGGGGCCTCCCGCCGTTGCCGCCGTTCCAATCACCCCCATCACCAAATATGGCACGTCATTAACTGCTTATGACTCCCAAGGGGTGGGGGTTCCGGTGAACCTCTATTTCACCAAAGTGGGGCCTGATTTTTCAGCTGCACCGCCTGTTCTGACCGATGCCTGGGATGTCTTTGATGCCAACACCGTGACAGCGGGCACCTCCGCCCTGACGGCGAACGCAGCGGCCATTGCCGACCCAGCCAATGCAAGCGTGAAAGCCGTGAATGCCGCCAATGCAGCGCTGCATGCCACCAATACGGCCATCAACAAAAGCTACGCGGACCTGGATACCAAAAACACCAAACTGAATGCAGAGAATGCGGTGCTTGATGCCAAAAACACCGCACTGAATACCGCTAACGCAGCCACCCCAGGCTGGGTCAACTTGCCCACCTACGCACGTGGCTCCATTCCACTCTATCCAACCAAGGCAGCCGCTGGCTTGAGCACCTTCACACCACCTGCAGCCGGCACCGTGATTCCCCCCATCACCAGCACACTACTGCCTACTTTCACCGTGGCCGGAACCGCCAGTGGTGCCACCATTCCAGCGAATACGGCTTTGGCAGGCTCCGTCGCCAGTGGTGCGTTATTCCGTATGGAGTTTGATACATCGGGAAAACTTATTCCGTCATCAACACCAACTTCCCTGACCTTGACTTCGCCCAACCCCACCATTGGCCAGTTTTCTGTCTCACTGGACACCAGCAACGTCACCCAATACGGCACCGCCTTCGCGGTTTCCACACTCACGCAAGATGGTTACACGGCGGGTGAAATCACCGGCCTGAGTATTGCGGAGGATGGTGTGATTACCACCCGTTATTCCAATGGTCAAACCCAGGCCGCTGGTCAGGTCACCTTGGCAGATTTCCGCAACGTGCAAGGTCTCTCGCCCTTGGGCGGCAATGCCTGGGCCGCAACCTACGCGTCCGGCCAACCGGTTCAGGGCTCACCCGGTAGCGGCAAATTTGGTGCGCTGAAATCGGGCTCCCTGGAGGAATCCAACGTTGATTTGACGGCTGAGCTGGTCAATATGATGGTGGCACAAAGATCCTATCAGGCCAATGCCCAGACCATCAAAACACAAGACCAGGTGCTCTCGACCTTGGTCAATCTGCGTTGATAACCCACCAGGACATCGCTATCTAAGCTGGAACCACCATGGACCGCCTGATCTACACCGCCATGACCGGTGCCAATGCCGCCGAGCACCGGCAAGCCATTTTGGCCAACAACCTGGCCAACGCCAACACCAACGGGTTTCGGGCCGAGCTTTCCACCTACCGCTCGGTCCCGGTACGTGGTGATGGATCCACCACCCGGGTGATGGCACTGGAGGCGACTCCGGGTTTTCTGGACCTGCCTGGCTCACCCCAGCGCACCGGCCGCGCCATGGATGCCATGACCACGGGTAATTCATGGTTTGCCGTACAAGGCCGGGATGGCACCGAGGCCTACACCCGCAACGGCTCGTTTGAGGTCGCGCCAGATGGCACACTCAAAACCAACAATGGCTTGACGGTATTCAGCGACGGGAGTGCGCCCATCACGGTACCCACGGGCGCAGAAGTCACCCTGGGCAGTGATGGCACCCTGAGCGCCAAAGTGGGTAACCAGCCCTCCACCGGCATTGGCCGGCTGAAATTAGCAACCCCTACAGCGGATGACCCACTCCAGCGTGGTGATGACGGCCTGTTTCGCCCTGCCTCAGGCGCTCCCATGGCCAACGACACCAATGCCCGGCTGCAACTGGGGGTGATCGAAGGTTCCAATGTCAATGCCATCGAAACCATGGTCAACATGATCCAGGCGGCCCGTCAATTTGACACACAAACCAAGCTCATGACCACCGCCGAGGCGGATGACCGCTCGGCCGCTCAACTGCTCAGCATGCAAGGCTGATATTTCAAGGACACCATCATGATCAACTCCCTGTGGATTTCCAAAACCGGCATGGAAGCCCAGCAAACCCAGCTGGACGTGATTTCCAACAATCTGGCCAACGTCTCCACCAACGGCTTCAAGCGCTCCACGGCGGTCTTTGAAGACTTGATGTACCAAAACCTGCGCCAGGTAGGAGCCAACAGCACCGAACAATCGACGCTGCCAACCGGCCTGCAGATTGGCTTGGGGGTACGCACCGTGGCTACCAGCCGCTCGTTTTCACAAGGCAGCCTGCAACAAACCGGCAACAAGCTGGATGTGGCCATCCAGGGCGACGGTTTTTTCCAGGTCACCATGCCCGATGGCACTACCGGCTACACCCGCGATGGCTCGTTCCAGATCAACGCGGCGGGTGCACTGGTCACCTCCACCGGCCTGCCCATTGCCAACGGTGTCACCGTGCCAGCCAATGCCACCAGCGTCACCATCTCGGGTGATGGCACGGTATCCGCCACCATTCCGGGGACAGCCGCCGCACAAAGTATCGGCACCATTGCCACCGCCCGCTTCATCAACCCGGCGGGCCTGACACCTCTGGGCGGAAACCTCTATGCCGAAAGTGCAGCTTCTGGCCAACCCAATGCCGGCACGCCAGGCGCTGACGGCATGGGCTCGCTGATGCAAGGTTATGTGGAAACCTCCAACGTGAACGTGGTGCAGGAACTGGTCACCATGATCCAGACCCAACGGGCCTATGAAATGAATTCCAAAGCCATCCAAACCTCTGACCAGATGCTGCAAAAACTCGGTCAGCTCTGATGTGTGAGGTTGATCATGAAAAAATTTATGCAAAATAGACCTCTAGTGCTTGTAAAACATGCGCGAGTAGCTATTTATTTAATAGCATCCATGGTCTCTGTGGCCTGCAGCTCACTGCCACAAACGGTCAGTGTTGACTTCCCGGAACAAAAATCAGCCACGCCCATGGCGGCAACCCCTGTGGCGACAGGGCCTGCATCGGGCAGCCTGTTCCAGAAAACCAGTTACCGTCCGGCCTTTGAAGACCCACGCGCCCGCACAGTGGGCGACAACATCACCATCCAGATCGTGGAGAAAGTCACCGCCAGCCAGGTGTCCAAATCCACGGCCAACCGCACCACCTCGGGCTCCACCAGCGTGACGGCATTCCCCATGCTGTCGCCCATGGACTTGGCTAATCTCAAATCCGGCACAGCCTCTGCCAGCGACTTCTCAGGCAAAGGCGGTACCGAGAGTGCCAACACCTTCTATGGCACCATCACCGCCACGGTGGTGGAAGTGCTGCCCAATGGCCATTTGCTGGTGGCCGGTGACAAACAGATTGGCGTGAACCAGAACGTGGACGTGATGCGCTTCTCGGGCACCATTGATCCGCGTCTGATTCAACCCGGCAATTTGATCAATTCCACCCAGGTGGCCAATGCCCGCATGGAGTCCAAAGGTCGCGGTGCCCAGGCCGAAGCACAAACAGTTGGCTGGTTAACACGGTTCTTTTTCAGCTTTCTACCGTTCTAAAGTTGCGCAGAATTGTGCCGAGGGGTAAACCAAATGCACAATTTTTTCAACACACCAAAAACCAGCAGGACTGCATCGACTGCGGTCGTCCTGCTGGCGTTGCTGGCCATGGTGTTCAGCACACCGGCACAAGCGACCCGTATCAAGGAAGTTGCTGCCGTGGAAGGCGTGCGCAGCAATCAGCTCACAGGCTTTGGATTGGTGGTGGGACTGGACGGCACGGGTGACCAGACCACCCAAATGCCCTATACCTCACAAGGCCTGGCCAACTACCTGCAACAGTTGGGCATTACGCTGCCAACCGCACAAGCCTCCCAGCTGCAAATGAAAAATGTGGCAGCGGTGCTGGTGACGGCACAACTGCCCGCTTTTGCCCGGCCCGGACAAGCTATTGATGTCAACGTGTCCTCCCTGGGCAACTCCAAATCGCTCAAAGGGGGGATGTTGATCTCCACACCCCTCAAAGGTGCCGATGGCGAAATTTACGCCCTGGCCCAAGGCAGTCTGGTAGTGGCAGGCGCAGGCGCTGCAGCTGGTGGCAGCAAAGTGCAGGTCAACCATCTGAGCGCTGGCCGCATCCCCAATGGCGCACAAGTGGAGCGCAGCGTCCCCACCCCTTTACAAGAAGGCAACAGCCTGATCCTGGGGTTGGAATCCTCCGACTTTCAAACAGCCCGTCATGTGGCACAAGCCATCAACACCCGGTTTGGTGCCGGTTCGGCCCAAGCGCTGGATGGTCGCACCATCAGGGTGAATGCCCCCATGGAGCCCGATGCCCGCGTGACCTTCATGGCCGAGCTGGAAGAGTTGCCACTGGAAGCATCGATTGCCTCCGCCAAAGTGGTGATCAACGCCCGCACCGGCTCGATTGTGCTGAACCAGGCCGTCACCCTGGGCCCATGCGCCATTGCTCATGGCAACTTGTCCATCAGCATCAGCAACACACCCAATGTGAGTCAACCCAATGCCCTGTCGGGTGGACAAACCACCGTGACCCAGAAATCCGACATCCAGATCAAGAATGAGCCCGGCATGCTGATCCAGTTGCCTGCCGCACCCCAGCTCGCCGATGTGGTGCGCGCCCTCAACTCCCTGGGTGCCACGCCCCAGGACCTGTTGGCCATTTTGCAAGCCATCAAGGCCGCCGGTGCCTTGAATGCCGAGCTGGAGGTGATCTGATGAGTCTGGGTCAATCCACCTCGGTGTCGAACGGGCTGGCGGCTGATGCCAAGTCGCTCAACCTGCTCAAACTGCAAGCCGGGCAAAGCAGCCCGCAGGCCATCAAGGAAACCGCCAAACAGTTTGAGTCCTTGTTCATGCGTGAACTGATCAAAAGTATGCGTGAAGCCACCATGAAGTCCGGCATGCTGGAAAGCCCCGGCTCCAATCTGGGCACAGATTTGCTTGATCAACAACTGGCCGTACAAATGTCGGGCAAGCCCGGCGGTCTGTCCGACATGATTGCCGCTCAACTGTCACGTCAAATGGGGGTGAGCTCACCCGACATGAAAAGCACAGGCGGCTTGAGCAGCGCAAGCACCAGCGCGTTGCAACGCGCCTCTTCGCTGGCGGCCTACGGCAAACAGGCGGTCAAACCCACCACCACACAAACCGGATTTGTTGAAAGCCACACCCAGACGGCCATCCGCATTGAGAAAGAAACCGGTATTCCGGCCAGCTACATGGTTGGTCAGGCTGGCCATGAAACCGGGTGGGGCCAGCATGAAATCAAGCTGCGTGGCGGCAAACCGTCTTTCAACCTGTTTGGCATCAAGGCCGACTCCAGCTGGAAAGGCAAGGTGGCCGAAGTCACCACCACGGAATATGTGAACGGCGTGGCGCACAAACAGGTCGCCAAGTTCCGCGCCTACGACTCCTATGATGAATCGTTCCGGGATTACGCCCGCATGATCAGCACCTCACCACGTTATGCCCAAGCCAAAGAACAAACTGGCTCGGCTTTTGCCTTTGCCAGTGGCTTGCAAAAAGCCGGTTACGCCACCGACCCCCACTATGCCGCCAAGTTGAGTCGGGCCATTGAAACCACCCAGCGGCTACAAGCGCGCACCCAAGTGGTGGCGCAAAGCATATGAGCAGCCTACTCAACGTTGGCGCACGGGCGCTGATGGCCAATCAAACGGCCTTGCAAACGGCAGGCCATAACATTGCCAACGTCAACACTGTTGGCTATTCACGCCAATCCGCGGTGTCCCAAACCGTCCAAGGCCAGTTCACAGGCAGTGGCTATATCGGCAAGGGCGTTGAAATCTCCACCATTGAACGCACCTACAGCGAATTCTTGACCCGTCAATCGGCTTTGGCAGGGGCCACCAGCTCGGGCGACACCGCCCGTGCTGAAAAATTGAAACAACTTGAAGCCCTGTTCCAGGGCGGAACCAATGGCCTGGGTGCGGCAGTGAGCGACATGCTTAATGCGTTCTCGGATGTCGCAAATTCGCCAACCGATCTCACCGCACGTACCGTGGCCTTGACCAAAGTGAGTGAAACCGCCTTGCGGCTGCGGGGTACGGCCGCCAATCTGGATGACCTGCAACAAGGTTTAACCCTAGAACTCAAAAACAAAGTCAACAGCATCAACAGCATCGCCAGCGGTATTGCAGCGGTCAATGAAAAAATTGCACGGGCCACGGGTACAGGACAACCGCCCAATGACCTGTACGACCAGCGTGATCAGTTGGTGCGTAATCTGAACCAATACATTCAAACCTCATCCACATCGGCCACGGACGGTACGGTGAGCATCTTCGTAGGGGGTAGCCAGGCATTGGTTCTTGGCAACACGTCCGCCACCCTGAGTCTGACAGGGGACACTTTTAATGATCCAAGCAGCAGCAAAGTCTCTTTGACTCGCAACGGACAGACGGCCGTGCTGGATGAAAATGTCCTGGGTGGCGGGGAGGTACCCGGTCTGCTGAGATTCCAAAACACAGATATGGCCGAAGCACGCAATCTGCTGGGGCGCTACACCTTGGGAATCAGTACCAGCATGAACGACCAACACAAATTGGGCGTGGATATGGATGGCAATCCAGGTCAGAACTTGTTGACCCAGACCGTGTTTGGTACGGGGAATATCTTGCAACCCACACCGCCGGCCACCCTCAATTCGGCCGCAGCAGGCAACCTGACCATGCAACTGAGCGATGTCACCCAACTGGTGGCCTCTGACTATGAGCTGAGTTTTTCCAGTTCAACCCAAGGCGTGGCGGTTCGGCGTTCCGATGGTGTCACGACCGGGTTTTCGTTCACACCGGGTACCGCAACCACCAACGGCAGCTTTTCATTTTTTAATCCCGCCACCGGTTTGAATGATCTCCCCGCGCTGGACGGGCTGTCAATCGGTTCTGTCAGCACCAGTGCCCCTCAAGTCGGCGACCTATTTTTGATCAAACCCTACAGCACGTCTGCCAGCAACATCCAGGCTGAGTTTTCTTCTGCCCGCGCCTTGGCTGTCGCCAACCCCCTGGCTGGAAAAATGGGCAGTGCCAACACAGGCAGCTTGCAACTGACCGCACTTCGCACACTGACCAATCCACCCTTGATTCAAACCACGGGAACCCCCGTGACATTGAACTTTGTGGATACCAGCCATTTCACACGCAGTGACGATACGGGTGTACCCAAAACACAGTTCAACTACACGCCCAATCAGGCCATTGGCGGCAGTCTCCCCGCCACAACACCCCCCAGTCAATGGTCGCTGACCCTGCAAGGCACGCCCCGGGCTGGTGACACGTTCACCATCCAGCCACAGGCCAGTGACATGCGTAATCTCAATGCCGACAACGCATCCGCACTCATGAATCTGCGTGATCTGGCCCTGTTTGACGGCGCTGCCATGACCGATGGTTATGCCGGGCTGATTTCACAAATTGGCATTCGCACGCAAAGTGCCAATTACTCGGCAGAGGTGTCCAGCTCACTGGCCGCCAACCTTGAAAAAGACCGTACCGGTGTCTCTGGCGTGAATTTGGATGAAGAAGCTGCCAAGTTACTGCAATACCAGCAGGCCTACCAAGCCTCAGCCAAAATGATCCAGGTCGCACAAGGCATTTTTGACACCTTGATCCAGACCCTGGGTCGCTAAGAATACCCAACGCAGGAGCGTTCACCATGGCCAATGCCACTTTTTCCAGACTCGGTTCAGCCAACACCTATGACAATGCGGTGAGAACCATCACGGCCCGGCAATCCAAACTGTCGGCCCTGCAAGAAAACCTGACTTCTGGCAAACGCGTGGTTCGTGCCAGCGATGACCCCACCAGCGCCGCCATTGCTGAACGGGCCCTCACCCGTATCAACCGTATTGCCACCGACCAGCGCGCTCTGGAGTCCCAGCGCAACGCCATCACCCAAGCGGAGAGCACGCTGGGGGATGTTTCTGATGCCATGCAACGATTCCGTGAGCTGGTTGTGAATGCAGGTAACGGCATCCACACGGCCTCTGAATTACGAACCATTGCGCAAGAAATGAAAGGCTTGCGTGACCAAGTGTTTTCGCTCTCCAACCGGCAAGACACCAATGGCCTGCCCTTGTTCAACGCGTTAGGAAGTGCACTTGCCCCCTTTGTCGGCCCCAACACCACAGCACCTGAATATTCGTTCAATGGTTTGCCTGGTCAAACCAGCAACACCGCCGTGTCCATTCCCGTGGCCCTGGACGGTGACAGCGCCTTCATGCATCAACCCTCGCGCGACGGTGTCTTCACCAGCACCATCTCCAACACCAGCACCGGCTCCATCTCTGGCCGTTCATTTCAAACCGGTCCGGTGACCATGACCGACAGCACCGTGGTTTCAGCCACCGCCACGGCAGCCCAGGCTACGGGTTCCGTCCCTTTCCCGACCTATACCGTTGAGTTCACCAACATTGACACCACCACCACACCCGGTGTCACCAATGCCACCTACCGTGTGACCGAAACCCCTGCGGTTAATCCCATTGGCGCACCGGCCCCCTTTGGCAATGTCACCGTCAGCTATCCCACCGGCCAGAGTGCCAATTTCAACGTGACGGCCATTCCTGGGCTGAGTTTTTCGATTACAGGCACGCCAGCTGTCAATGACCGGGTAACCGTAGATGCCAGTTCCAGCGTTTTCAGCGATATGGACTATGCCATCAGCCATATCGGAAACGCCATCAACAGCAATGAAGCGGTGCAAACCGTCACTCAGGCACTGCACAACATTGACATCAGTATGGAGCGTGTCTCGGCAGTTCGCGGCCAAGCGGGTGAATTACTTAACCGTGCCGACCGCATCTCTGGCAATCAGGACAAACGCAGCATCCAGATGGAGGCAGACCGTTCCCGCGCCGAAGATATTGACATGGTCAAAGGTATTTCAGACTTCCAAACCCAGCAAACCGGTTACCAGGCTGCACTACAAACCTACGCCCAAATCCAGAAACTGTCGCTCTTCAACTTCATAGGCGGCTAAGGCCATGGCTGCGGGTGCATTGCAGCATGTGGCCATGGGCTACCAGTTGCTTTGGAACGCCCAGCGCCAGATCGCAGGGGTGCAACTTTGTCTGGACACCCTGCCCGGGATTCAACCCCATACCTACGCTCTGCTGGCCGAGTTGCAAAAGCTCTGGAGCCCCCTGGCCCCTCCATTGCTTTTGTCCACCCCGCATCCCACCCTGTTGATGGACTTGCTGGAGCACACCCCCAGTGCACTGGCCCGGGTTGAAGTCCTCGCCGAATTACTCAGCCACCCGGCGTTGCCCCAGTACGTGCAACAAGCCCAAAAACGTGGTTTACGTATGGTTTGGCGCGGCCAACCTGGTGAGCGTCCCTTACCGGCGTGGGCCTCTTGTTTCAGCCAAAACACCTTAAATCTGACTGCGGAAGAAGCATTACAAGCCTTGCGCGCATCCCTGCGCAGACCCAACAGCCTCCCCAGCTTGCGCCAGCGCAGTCCAGTGCGGGAGGGCCAGATTTATGACGGCATTGCCAGCCAGGCGCTGGCCGAGCATTGTCTGGATGAACAAGCTGCAGCAGCCTTGCTCGGCTGGCCGATGGAAGACGTGCTGTACAGTTATCGCCAAACGCATCTTCAACCAGATCAAGAGGTCATTCTGAAATTGATTGACAGCATTGATGCCGATAACGGCATGGATGAGATCGAACACCGGCTTGGTCAGGACCCCTTGTTAAGTTACCGTTTTTTACGCTACATCAACTCTGCAAGCCTGGGCTTGCCCCAACACATCGATTCATTGCGGCAAGGGCTGATGGTGCTGGGGCTCTCACGCACCAAACAATGGCTTCTAGAGCTTTTACACCATGCCAGCAGCCACCTGAATCTGCAACCAGTGCGTCAAGCCATGGTGCTGCGCGCCCGTTTTATGACCCATTTGCTGGATACGGGCCAAAGTGAGGCCCTCAAACGCGAGTTGTATCTGTGTGGTCTGTTGTCGCAAATTGATCTGCTGGTGTTTCAGTCCATGCCGGGCGCACTCCGCGCCATGCACTTACCCCATCGCGTCAAAGAAGCCCTTCTGACACAAGACGGCCCTTATTGGCCCTACCTGGATATCGCCATGGCGGTTGAAATGCCACGGCTGGATACCGTCAAAATCTGCAGCCTCCAGCACGGATTTAACCCACAAGATATCAATCTGGCCCTGTTGCACACTTTGGCAATCCTCAAGTTTTAAACCAACGTGCCGATAGACTGGCTACGTACTGCATCATTGTGTACGCAGTACCGTAGTTTCTGCGTGCTACTGCCTGGCAAACAGAACCCCCAAGGAGTCAGCCATGGAATTAAGCTCAATCACCACTGCCCGGACCATCGGGCAGTCCAACTATGCGCCCGAGCCCGCCGGGCGAGCAAGCGCGCGCAACCTGCCGGCAGATACAGCCGCAGCCCCACAAAAGCTGGGGCAGACCCCAAAAAAACCAGATTCCGTCGTACTGGAACAAGCTGTAGAGTCTGCCAACAAGGTGTTGGCCAGCAAAACCTCGAATGAATTGCACTTTGCCATTGATAAAGATACTGGCATTACCGTTGTCAAATTGACGAATCGCCAATCGGGGGAGACCATTCTTCAGTTCCCATCTGAAGCCATGCTGCAAATTGCCAAAGGCATTGACCATGCCACTGGCTCAATCATTCAGCGTCAAGCCTGAGCCAGCAAGGCCACTTGATTGAGGGCGTGCATAGCTTGGTCAATGGCGCTTGTCACAGGTTGGCGGGAGGCCATCGATTCGGTCACCAGCCGTGCACCGCTGCACAGCCGAAGTGCCCCAACAGGTCTGCCCGCTTGTACGCCACAGGGTACCGGTTGACCCAATTGAAACCGTTGACTCATCAACCCGGACATAGCTTGTGCACCACGCAATTGCTGGTACAGCAGGGTTGTCTCCTGCAAGCTCAATGCCTGCCTTTCACCACCCGCTACACGTTTAAAAACCTGGAACGGCATGATGCTTTGCACACTGTCCCAAGCCTGCAAACTGCCCGTCTTGCCGCGCTGCAAGGCCGCAACGGGCAATGCCGCAAAACTGGCATCCGAGGCCAAGCGCTGGCTGACTGCCTGCTGCCAAGTCTGAAGAAACTCATGGACCACCTGGTCTGGCAGCGCTTTGAACTTGCGTAACTCAGCCAAAGCAGCCTCCCAACGCAACAACAAACCCAGGTTTGCCGATTCTGCAAGTGCCTTGGCGGGCAACCAACCCGGTGGCCAATCTGACCTGGCCGAGTAGTCCACCAGGGCTTTCAGCGACAGCGTTCGACTGCGTTGCGCCACACCAGGAGGCAACAGCAGTGCACCACAAAACGCCGGTCCACCGACAAATTTTGAGCCCGTGATGGCCACCATGAAGTCTTGTGCCAGATAGCCCGACAGCGTATTGGACGACAAGCGATATTGGCAGGCATCCACCAACACGCTCAAATTCTCCCCATAGTGCGCACGCAATTGTGTTGCGCAGGCCAGCGAGGGGGCCAGTAAACCGGTTTTGGAGACATCCGTCATCACCAGCAAACAACGGCCATCCGCTTGCACCTGGTGCTCCACCTGCGCAGCAAACTCCGCATCCACCTCCGCCTGGCTGCGCAAACTGCCATCGGCATGGCGCAATTTCACGCTCACTGGCGGCAGCACATGCGCCAGTGCGACCGGCTCACCACGTTGGACACTTTGCCCCTGTGATGTCTGCGTAGCAAAGTGAAGCGCAGCCAGTGCCGCAGGCACGCCGCTGCCAGTCTCGTCAGCTTCAACCATGACAGCCTGCAAGTGCTCGGGTTGCCCCTGCGCGGCCAGATGCGCGGCAAACAGATGAACATCTGTGCCCGAGGCAGCAAACACCAGCTCGGTGCCTGGCACATCCGCCGCACCACTGAGCTGACTCACTTCACGGCGTTGACGCTCCACCTCCAGGTGGTAACTGCCGGCTGGCCCATACAAATGCCGGAACAAGGCAACCGCAGCCTGAAAACCCAGCGGCGAAATCACCGAACCGGTCGATGAACCAAACTGCACCAGCGCCGGGTCGGGGCGTGGTCCATAACCATAGGTATTACTGCCCTGTGCGTTGAGCACAATGCGGTTGTCCCCCCCCTGCGTCAGCATACGTGCCGCTGCAGCCTCAAAGTCCCGGTTCAACGACAAACGCGCCAACACCCGGGCACGTTGTGCGAGCGGATGTGCTGGTCGTTTGTTGCTGGCAGGCTGGGATGCGGACATCATGAATGAGCAGTCCCTTTGAGCGCCGCTCGCCTGAGCAGGGCGTGAAACGCGTCAAACACTTTCTGCATGGCCGGTACCTTGTACGGGAACATGTCCGGCGGGTCCATGGAATGCACCACCGCACCGGCATCCACCTCAAACACAAACAAAGCCCCGTCACGTGTTTCTGCACAGTCCATCACCAGATAGTCCAGCCCAAAACGTTCATACACGCTACGCAACCCGACACGATGGCGTTGCGCAAAATCGGTCTCAAAGTCGCGCATGAAGGCTTCTTCCTCGGCCCGCTTTTCAGCGCTTTCGACCATACCGGCGTTCAGGTAGTGAATCATCCAGTGTGCCGATACCCCCATGTGCCCGGCAAACGGCACGCCATCCACCAGCACCACGCGGTATTTGCGAAACAGGCCATCGGCACCGCTGTAGTCGATGAACGAGGCAATGAAAAAATCCGTTTCCGTACTGGCTGCGAGATACCGGGCCAGCTCAGCCACCTCGGCCACTTTTTCCAAACCATGACCGGCATGGGAGTCCAGTGGGCGGATGATCAGCGGAAACGCCCCATCGGGCAACAACTCGCCCAACGCGGCTTGTCCGGCACAGAAAACCTCCAGCGCCTGGCGCGTGGTCTGCGCCGTAGGTGGCACATACACACCCGGCGCATCCTTCAGCAGTGCATAGGCGTTTTCACGCGAGGTACGCAAAATGCCCTCGGGCTGCACCAGCACCGGTTTGGGCCAACTGGGCACAGCCTGGGCCAGTTGTGCCAGCAATTCATGCGTCTGGCTGGTGTCGGACATGGCGATAAAAGCCACGTCATGCTCAGGCAAGTACTCCGGCATCGGCTCACCCGGTAACAAGTACAACATGGTGAGTGAAATGTCCGAGTCTTCCAGCAAAAACGCCAAAGGTGCGTTGGCCATCAGGTCGCCTGGGCCCATGATGGCCAGCAGGCGCAGGGTGACTGGGCGGCTGGCGGGCAGCTCATACACCCGGCTGCTTTGCAACGCCAGGGACAAGGTGTCGAGCCCAACATCGCGCAGCCCATGTAATTGCAGGGCAATTGACAAATCCATCAGGGCATTGGCATCCAGCGGGTTTTGCTCCGCCCGCGCCTTGAGCGTTTCAGCCAGTGGCATCAGGCTTTGGCCATTAAAAGCCAAACGCATCAGGTGTGCCAAGCCCATCAACGGGGGTTGAGAAAGGTTCATAGGAGCTCTCTGTGCAGTGAGTGAATTGGCTGGGCACTTGTCAACTTCTGTCCCAGAACCAGCGTGGCATCCAGCAAGGCATCGATGTCAGCGACCACCGTGCGGTGGTTGACGATGGCAGCGCGGATCACCACCTGGCCATCCAGCGTGCTGGCCGATGGCACGGCAATACCGGATTCCTGCAGCAAAACTACCAGCTCGTCGTTGATAGTATTGGCATTAGCGCTACGAAATCTGTAACAAACAATGTTCAACGCCACCGGGGCCATCAGCTCCAGCTCCGGCGTGGCTTCAATACGCTGCTTCATGTATTGGGCCAGGGCACAGCTGTTGGAGATGGCGGCACCGAGCTTTTCCGTGCCATGGCAAACAAAGGTGAACCAGGTTTTCAGAGCCCGAAAACCACGCGACAAATCAGGCCCCAAATCACACGGCCAGGGGGAGCCCGCCGCCAAACCCCGTGTGTGCCGCGCCAGATACGCCGCCGGTGTCGCAAAGGTTTCCAGTTGGCCAGCACCATCACGCGCCAAAAAATAGCCTGCGTCATACGGAACCTGACCCCATTTATGGAAGTCCAGCGCAATCGAGTCTGCCTGCTCAATACCCTTGAACTGAGGTGCCAGTTCGGGTGACAACATGGCCAGCGCACCCAGCGCACCGTCTACATGAAACCACAGCTGTTCCTGGGCCGCGAGCGCCGCCACCTGCTCCAGTGGGTCAATCGCCCCGATGTTCACCGTACCGGCGGTAGCCACCACCAGAAAAGGTTGCAAGCCGGCGAGCCGGTCCGCAGCCACCATGCGGGTCAGGGCGCTGACATCCATCTGCCCCTGTGCATTCACCGGCACTTGCCGCAGCGCCTGGTTGCCCAAACCACTGATTTCCATGGCCTTGGTGATACAGCTGTGCGCACTGCTGGCCGCATAGGCCACCAGTTGCGCGCCCTCGCCCGCCACACCACAGGCACGTGATGCCGCCCCGAGGGCCTGGGTACGCGCCACCAGCACGGCCAGCAAATTGGCGGTGGAGGAACCCGTGACAAACAGGCCTGACGACGTGTCAGGAAAGCCAAACAGCTCACGCATCCACAAACCAATTTGGCGCTCGACTTCCAGTGGCATCTGGTCGCGCCCACCCAGATTGGCATTCAATCCCGCCGACAACATCTCGGCCAGCATACCCACGGGGGTGCCACCACCTTGCACCCAACCCATAAAACCGGGGTGGGAATTGCCCCCAGCATAGGGCAACACCTGGGTCATGAATTGCGCATGGGCTTGACTCAGACTGATCGGCTGCCTGGGCAAGGGGGCCGTAAAAGCCCCACGCACTTCTGGCGGAATCGGCTGCCAGACAGGCCGCTGGCGAATGTGTTCCATGTAGTCCAGCATGTCATCCAGCATGCGGTGGCCTTGTTGGCGCAACGCTGACCAATCTTGTGGATCAAGGGTAGCAGTGTCTATCGGTAAATTCATTTCATGCACAAGTTAAAAGATGCCTCATGGTCAAGCGACTATCCAACCCAGCATAGCGCCTTTGATTCACATGAATCACCCAAATAAAGTGGGGATTACACCGCTTTTTGCCCGACCTTCAACATGAACGCCAACAGGAATGACGGTCTGACCGCGTCATCACCGCCGACTCATCTCTGCCCGCACCTCTGCATAAACCTGCCAAAACTGCGCCTCTTGTGTGGTGCAGAAGTTGATGCGCATCAGTGTGCTGGGCGCGTGGTTGGCGTGAAACAGCGCCCCCGGTGCCAGCAAATACCCCTTGTCAAGCATACGCTGGGCCAGGGCATCGGTATCCACGCCCGTGTCGACCCAGCCAAACAGTCCGCTAGGTGGTGCCGCAAAGCGGCAACCCGCCTCCAGCGCCAGGGCCACGCTGCGCCCACGCGCCTGATCCAGACGTGTACGCAATTGCTGCGCATGACGGCGTAATTGGCCTTGGCTGATACACCAGGCCAAGGCTTTCTCAAACAGTGCGGGAGTGGTCAGGGTACCCAGCAACTTGGTGTCGAGTAAACGTTGCACCAGGTGGGTGGGTGCCGCCAGATAACCCACACGCCACCCCGGTGCCAGAATTTTGGCAAAACCACTCACATAGATACTGCGCTGTAAACCATCCAGCGCACATAAACGAATCATGTGGTCAGGCGCAATGTGGCTGTAGGTGTCGTCCTCCACCACATCAAAATCATGTTGGTGCGCCAGTTGCAACAGCCGGTGGGCGCTGGCCGGACTCAAACAATAGCCGGTGGGGTTGTGGAACACGCTGACGCTGACAAACAATTTGGGGTGATGCAACTCGCAGTAACGCGCCATCACCGCCAGGTCTGGCCCGTCAGGGCCACGCGGCACCGGCAAAATACGCATGCCCAAGGCATCCAGCCGGGCAAATTCAACCGCCCAGCCCGGCTCCTCCACCATCACAAAGTCACCTGCGCGCAGCAAGGTACGGCTCACCACATCCAGCGCATGGGTGGCCCCGACCGTGGTGATGATGTTTTGCGGCGTGGTGGTCATGCCCAGTGCGTTCAAGCGACTGGCAAGTGCCTGGCGCAGACCCGGATCACCTGCAGGCTCACCATAATGCAGCGACAAGGCCTTGAGCTCTGCACCGGCACAAAAGCGGCGCACCGCTGCCGACATGAAGTTCGACTCCAGCCATTCGGATGGAAACGCCCCCATACCCGGCTGCGGTCGGCCACCCGGGTCATGAAACATGCCACGGATCAACGCCGCCGCATCCACCGGAACGTGGGGCATCCCCGAAGTGGCCGAGGCCAACCTGGAAGAGTCGTTATTTGCTATTGATTGAGTAGCTGTCTGCGCTTTATCTGTAAGCACTAGAGCCTGATTTCTTATATAAAAACCTCGGTTTTTATGCGCCTCCACCAGCCCCATCGCCAACAAACGGTCATAAGTGGCCACCACCGTGCTGGGGCTCACCCCCTGCTGCTGCGCACATTGGCGCACCGAGGGCAGACGCGTGCCCGGTGCCAGCAAACGGCTGCGAATACGATCCGCAAAACGCTCAGCCAGTTGTTCGGCCAATGTTTGCGCGGCGGCTTTAACCAACATACGTCACACTCCTTTTTGCCACAATGGCAGCCTTCAACACACAGCACACACCACCCCCCTGAGTCAAGCCCAGCGTTTTGTGAATTTCCTTCACACCCGCTGTATGGCTAAATCAAACCATACAGATCCACAAAATGTTTTTCAAAGTGTATTGCCAGTGTACTGTTTTATTCGCTAAAGTAGACCTTATGAACACCCCTCGCCCTGCCTATGAGCACCACTGAACTTGCCGCACTTTTGCTGCTGTGTACGGTGACCAGCTTCACCCCCGGCCCCAATACCACGCTGTCTACCGCCCTGGCTGCCAACCTGGGTCTGCGCCGGGCCTTGCGGTTTGTCATTTCCGTACCCATCGGCTGGGGCATGGTGTTCATTATTTGTGCCGCTGGTTTGGGCACGGCAGTGGTCTCCGTACCATCATTACGCATGGGCATCCAGCTGATGGGCGTGACCTATTTACTCTGGCTGGCCTGGCGGTTGTACCGTGTGGACAGTCTGGCACAAGCCAACGCCAGCCATCTGGAGGTCACCTTCTGGCAGGGCGTGATGCTGCAGTTTCTCAACATCAAGGCCTGGATGCTGGCACTGACCGTGGTGGCGGGCTGGTTGGCTGGCCGGGAAGATGCCTACGAGCGCTTCACCCTCATCCTGCCGCTGATGCTGATGTTTGGCCTGTGCAGCAACCTGAGTTATGCGATGGCGGGCTCGCTGCTCAAACAATGGCTGGCCGACCCCCTTCATGGCGGACAACGCCTGCGCTGGTTCAACCGCAGCATGGCCGCGGTGCTGGTGGCCACCGCTGCATGGATGTTAAGAATATAAAAATAGACTACATCGCCCGTCATACAAGCGTTAACAGCTACAAATAATAGAGCATTTAGATGAAAACACTGGGCCTGATTGGGGGCATGAGCTGGGAATCCACCGTGCCGTACTACCAACAAATCAACCAAGCCGTGAAAACCCGGCTGGGTGGCCTGCACTCGGCCAGGATCATCCTGTACAGCGTGGACTTCCATGAAGTAGAGCTGTTGCAAACCCGTGGCCAGTGGGATGCCGCAGGCGACATGCTGGCTGATGTGGCTCGCAAACTAGAAGCCGCCGGGGCACACGCCCTGGTGCTGTGTACCAACACCATGCACAAGGTGGCCAGTGCCATCACCGCCGCCGTCAGCATTCCCCTGCTGCACATTGCCGACCCCACGGCACAGGCCATCAAAGAAGCCGGTTACACCAGCGTAGGTCTGCTCGGCACACGTTTCACCATGGAGCAGGACTTTTACCGCCAGCGTCTGGAGCAAACCCATGGCTTGACCGTGCTGACCCCGCCACCTGCCGAGCGTGACCAGGTTCACCACATCATCTACAACGAGTTGTGCCTGGGCCAGGTGCATGAAGCGTCACGCCAGACCTACCTGAGCGTCATTCAGAACCTGCAGACCCAAGGCGCACAAGCCATCATTCTGGGTTGCACCGAAATCGCCATGCTGGTGAAGCCACCAGACTGTGCCCTGCCCTTGTTCGACACCACGGCGCTGCATGCCCGCAGCGCCGCCCTGTGGGCCATGTCTTGAATTCGCATGCCCAACATGAAACCCTGGGTATGTGGCTCGGGGTGCTGGGGGTGTGCATTTTTGCCATCACCCTGCCGATGACGCGGCTGGCCACCGGCACAGCGGCATCACCCCAACTCTCGCCCTGGTTTGTCACCTTTGGGCGCGCCGCACTGGCCGGAGCGCTGTCACTGGTGTTTCTGCTGGCGACCCGCTCCAGACTCCCGACACCGGCACAACGCAAGCCGCTGGGCATAGCCTTGCTGGGCAACGCCTTGGGTTACCCGCTGTTGCTGGGTTTTGCACTGCGCCATGTCAGTTCCGGCCACGCCGCCGTGATCACCGCGCTGCTGCCGCTGACCACCGCCGCCGTGGCCGCCTGGGTGCTGCACCAGCGGGCGCGGCTCGGTTTTTGGCTATGCGCCGGTTTGGGCAGCGCGCTGGTGGTGGTGTTTTCACTCTCGCGCGCCTACCAACCCGGCCACGGTTTTGGTTTGGAGTGGGCGGACGTGTTGCTGTTGGGCGCGGTGCTGGCGGCCTCCATGGGATATGTGTATGGGGCACAGGTCACCCATGCACTAGGGGCCGAGCGGGTGATTTGCTGGATTTGCGTGATGGCGCTGCCCATCAGCCTGCCGGGGGCGCTGCTCACTTGGCCAGCGCACAGTGTCCACACCACCGCCTGGCTGGGGTTGTTGTATGTGGGCGTGTTTTCCATGTGGGCCGGTTTCTTTGCCTGGTACCGTGGCATGGCCATGGGCGGCGCACTCAAGGTGAGCCAAACCCAGTTGCTGCAACCTTTTTTAAGCATTCTGGCCGCCGTGCCACTGCTGGGTGAACCCCTGGAATGGGGAACACTCGGCTTTGCGCTGGCGGTGATCGCCACGGTATTTATCGGCAAACGTTTTTCCACCCCAACCCCTGTTTCTTCTAGAGCGTCAAAGGAATCCGTATGAACTCTCCCGCCTCCACCTGGCACATGGCGCGCCGCGCCGCCCGCATGAACCCGTCGGTGATCCGCGAAATCCTGAAAGTCACCGAAAAGCCCGGCATCATCAGCTTTGCCGGCGGCCTGCCCTCCCCCAAGACTTTTCCGGTCGCCGAATTTGAGGCGGCCTGCGCCAAGGTATTGAAAGACGACCCGCAAGGGGCCTTGCAGTACGCCGCCAGCGAAGGTTTCGGCCCGCTGCGCGAACAGGTCGCAGCCATGCTGCCCTGGAACGTCGACCCCAGTCAGGTGCTGATCACCACCGGCAGCCAGCAAGGGCTGGATCTGGTGGCCAAGGTGCTGGTAGATGCCGACAGCAAAATCCTGGTCGAGTCACCCACCTACCTGGGTGCGGTGATGGCCTTCATCCCGATGGAGCCCAATGTGGTCAGCGTGGCCAGCGACGAGCATGGCGTCATCATGGACGACCTGGCGCAAAAGGCCGACGGTGCACGCTTTCTCTACGTGTTGCCCAACTTCCAGAACCCCACCGGCAACACCATGAGCGAGGCCCGCCGCGCCGCCTTGAGTGCGCTGGCCACCGAACGCGGTCTGCCGCTGATTGAAGACAACCCCTATGGTGACCTGTGGTTTGACACCCCGCCGCCCGCACCACTGACCGCCCGCAACCCCGAGGGCTGCATCTACCTGGGCTCGTTTTCCAAGGTGCTGGCCCCGGGCCTGCGCCTGGGTTTTGTGGTGGCCCCCAAAACGGTTTACCCCAAGCTGCTGCAAGCCAAACAGGCCGCAGATCTGCACAGCCCCGGCTTCAACCAGCGCATGATTGCCGAGGTGATGAAAGACGGTTTTCTGGATCGCCATGTGCCCACCATCCGCGCCCTGTACAAATCGCAGCGCGATGCCATGCTGGACGCGCTGGCGCAGCATTTCCCCGATGCCAGCCGCCAGCCCGATCAATCGCTGACCTGGAACACCCCGGCGGGCGGCATGTTTTTGTGGGCACGCCTGCCCAAAGGCATGAACGCCGTGGATTTGCTGCCCTACGCCGTGGACAAAGGCGTGGCTTTTGTGCCCGGAGCACCGTTCTACGCCGACCACGGGGATGAACGCACCCTGCGCCTGAGCTTTGTCACCCCCAGCGTGGAAGAGATTCACCGGGGCGTGGCGGCGCTGGCGGCCACCATCAAAGAACGCCAGGGAGTCTGAACATGTTGCACATCTGGGGTCGGCTGAGTTCACTCAATGTTCGCAAGGTGGTGTGGGCGGCACAAGAAACCGGTGTACCCTTCACACGCACCGATGCGGGTCTGGCTTTTGGCGTGGTGAAAACACCCGAGTACCTGCGCCTCAACCCCAATGCCCAGGTGCCAACGTTACAGGACGGCGAGCTGGTGCTGTGGGAGTCCAACGTGATCGTGCGTTACCTGTGCGCCCGCTACGCCCCGGCGCTGTACCCGCAAGACCTGGCGCAGCGCTTTGATGCCGAGCGCTGGATGGACTGGCAACAAACCACGCTCAACCCCGCAGGGAGTGCGGCTTTTCTGCAGTGGATTCGCACCCCGGCAGAGCGACGTGACCCGGCGGTGATCGACAAATCGGTCGCAGCCATGACCCCGCTGCTGACGCTGCTGGACCAACACTTGTCGCAACGCACCTACATGGGCGGTGCCGAATTCAGCATGGCCGACATCCCGGTGGCCTGCGACATTCACCGCTGGTTTGGTCTGCCACAACCGCGCCCCGCGCTGCCGCATCTGGAGCGCTGGTACACCAGCATCCTCGCCCGCCCAGCGGTGCGCGGGGTGCTTGACCTGCCCCTGTCCTGACCACCACGCACCGGATGATCGCCCCATGAAAACCCGCCCTTTCAAACAAGTTGACGTGTTCACCGACACACCTTATTTGGGCAACCCTTTGGCCGTGGTGCTGGACGGCACGGAGTTATCGACCGAGGAGATGCAGCACTTTGCCCACTGGACGAACCTGTCTGAAACCACGTTTTTGCTGCCGCCGACCCCTGAGGCCGCAGCCGCCGGTGCCGACTACCAGGTGCGCATCTTCACCACTGCCTACGAGATGCCGTTTGCCGGTCACCCCACCTTGGGCAGTTGCCACGCCTGGCTGCAAGCCGGTGGCCAGCCACGACACCCCGAGTTCATCGTGCAGCAATGCCCGGTCGGGCTGGTACGCATCCGTCACAACACCCACCCCATGGCCTTCGCCGCACCTGCGCTCAAGCGCCGTCAACCTACACCAGACGTGGTGGCAAGCCTGATCTCAGCCTTGAAACTGCGCCCTGCACAAGTGCTGGCCGCACAACACCTTACCAACGGGCCGCATCACTTTGGCCTGCTGCTCGATAGCCCCGAGACGGTGGCGCAAGTCGAACCCGACCCGGCGGCGCTGCGCGCCTGGCTGGTAGCGCAAGACATCAGCGGCGTGGGCATGGCCAGCGTGGACAAGCCCGCCAGCGACAACGGGCTGATCAAGCGCTCCAACCGCGAAGCCCGTGCCTTTGCGGGCCACGCAGCGCCATCTGCGCTGGACATGCAGATCAATCCACATGGGCAAGATGCACAGACACAAGTCAGCGTGCGCTTTTTTGCCAACGATGTCGTGGTGATCGAAGACCCGGTCACCGGCAGCTTCAACGCCAGCCTGGCCCAATGGCTGATCGCCGAAGGTTGGGCCCCAACAACCTACACCGCCACCCAAGGCATCTGCCTGGGGCGTTTCGGACAAGTCCATATCTCGCAGGATGAGACTGGTCAGGTCTGGGTCGGTGGCACGTCCGTCACCTGTATTGAGGGTCATGTGAGACTCTGACAACCATCAAAATGTATAGCTACCGTCGCTTACGCGACAAGCACTAAAGCCACTTTTATTCATAATATCCGCCATGAGCACTCTTTACCTCGTCCGGCACGGGCAAGCTTCTTTTGGCGCGGATGATTACGATCAATTAAGCCCCCTGGGTGCACAACAAAGCGTGCAACTAGGGCGCTACTTTGCCGCCAAAAACCTGACTTTTGAGACCGTGCTTACCGGCACCTTGCGTCGTCATACACAGACACTGGCGGGCATCAGTGAAGGACTTGGCCATGAACTCCATGCCGTGTGCTGGCCTGGACTCAATGAGTACGACAGCCAAGCCATCATTACCGCCATCCACCCGGAGCCGCTGGACCGCAGCCCCAGCGCCGAGAACTACCGGCACCATTTTGGCCTGCTGCGCAAGGGCTTGCTGCAGTGGATGCTGGGCAACACCCAACCACAAGGCATGCCCAGTTGGCCACAGTTCAGTGATCAGGTCATGCAGGTACTGCGGCACGTGCGCCAGAGTCCACATCAGAACGTGCTGATCGTCTCCAGCGGTGGCCCGATTGCCTGCGCCATTGGCCAGGTGCTGGCCACACCGCCCGAGGCCACGGTGGAACTCAACATGCGCCTGCGCAACAGCGCCGTGTCTGAATTGAGCTTCACCCCCAAACACTACGCCCTGCAAACCTACAACACACTCGGCCACCTGGATGCCCCCGAATTTGCCGACTGGGTAACCCACGCCTGAGCCATATCACTCAGCCTCGGCCACCGCTGCATGCGGACTCAACCCGAGCACTTCAAAGGATGCAGTGAACCCAGCAACCTAAAAGCCCGCAACTGCGGGCTTTTAGGGGTTTTTATCAACGTTCTTAAAAAACGTGTCATTTAAAACGGAATATCGTCATCCATGTCATCAAAACCGCTGGCGGGACGGGCCGCCGGGGCTGCGGCAGGTGCTTGGCGCATGGGTGCAGCCGGGCGCTGCGCTGCGGCAGGACGCGGGGCGGGTGCCTGGCGGCTGTAGCCACCATCGTCATCACCCTGGCTGGGCTCGCCCATGCCTTCACGGCCGCCGAGCAATTGCATTTCGCTGGCAATGATGTCGGTGGAATAACGTTCCACACCGTTTTTGTCGGTGTACTTGTTGGTTTTGATACGGCCTTCCACATACACCGGGCGGCCTTTTTTCAGGTACTGGCTGGCAATTTCAGCCAGGCGACCAAAAAAGGTCACGCGGTGCCATTCGGTTTCTTCCACCATTTCACCGGTTTTGCCTTTGAAGCGGCTGCTGGTGGCAATGGTGATGTTGGCCACCGGGTCACCACTGGGCAGATAGCGCACTTCAGGGTCACGCCCCAGATTGCCCAGCAAAATCACTTTGTTTACAGATGCCATGGTTTTTCTTTCAAATGAGTCAATGCCTTGATGAGCCGCTCTGCTGCGGCCTCATACACAGCGTTTCAGTTTATCCGGCTTTTACGGCCACATCCTGCCGACTGGACGCTTGCATTGGCCAAGCCACCACCAGCCAAAGCAGCATCAAAATGGCACAAGTGGCATACAAACCTCTGGCACCGCCGTGCTTCATCAACCAGCCGCCCCCCATACCACCGACAAAAAAGCCCAGCGACTGCAGTGTGTTGTAAACCCCCATGGCCGCACCGCGGCTCTGTGGTGGAGCCAAGCGGGACACAATGCTGGGCTGGCTGGCCTCCAGCACGTTGAAGCCATAAAAGAACACAAACAACAATACACCCAAAAACACAATACTGGGTGCGGCATCCACCTGCGACCACAAAGCGGCTTGCACCAGTGCTGTCAACCCGATCGAGGTCAAAAACACGGCACGCAGATAACCGCGCTTTTCCAGCTGGAACAGGCTGCCACCCATCACCACAAACGAGCCCAGCACCGCTGGCAAATACACCTGCCAATGGTGGTCACGGCTCAAACCGGCTTGCACCAGCATGGCGGGCAAAGCCAGCCACATGGCCAACTGCACCGCGTGCAGCACAAACACACCAAAATTCAGTCGCAACAAAGCGGGGGAACGCAGCACATCCATCACCCGCCCCTTAGGCATATCCTTGTGCTGCAAAGGCTCTGGCGGCACCCACCAGATCACCCCCACCACACCCAGCAGAGCCAACACACAGGTCAGAACAAAAATACCCACCAAACCGATCCAGCCCGCCAGCACCGGCGCGGCCACCAGCGATACGGCAAACATCAGGCCAATACTGGCCCCTACCAGGGCCATGGATTTGGTCCGCACCGCGTCACGCGTCAGGTCAGCCAACAACGCGGTTACGGCGGCAGACACCGCCCCCGCACCTTGCACCGCACGGCCAATGGCCAGCCAGGTCAAACTTGGAGCCAAGGCCGCAATCAGGCTGCCTGCCGCAAACACCAGCAAGCCAAACACAATCACCCTTTTGCGCCCCACCCGGTCTGAAGCCAGACCGTACAAAAACTGCAGCATGGCTTGTGTCAACCCATAAATACCCATGGTCAGGCCAACCATGGCCGCATCGTTGCCACCGGGATAGCGGGTCGCCTCAATGGCAAACACCGGCAGGATCAAAAACAAACCCAACATACGCAGACCAAAAATCGAGGCCAGCGAAAAACTGGCACGCAACTCCAGTGCCGTCATCGCAGTCGTGACAGCTTGGGTCTTGGCACTGGCCGCAGCCGGTGGAACATTCACTTCAGACAAGGGCTTCTCCGAAAAACTGGTGTGCAGCCCAGTCGGGCCGCAAGAGATGGATTGTCCCCGATTCTTTTCCAAACCCGCCCGTGTGCGGGTGGACGTACAGGGAATACCCCTTTACGTCATCGGCAACAGGTCAGCACAAAGGAAAGAGGTCGACTGTCCCGATAATGACACAACCACTAGCTCTATAAACAGCCACCATCCTGCTGTCTGACGCCTGCGTGATCACACTTTTTCAACTCAAACCCCTGCTTGCCCAACACCTTGCCCGCTTGCACCGCCCGACCCGGCGCGAACTGCTGTGGGCGCTGGCCGCCCTGCCCGCGTTGCTGCTGGCCTACACGCTGGCGCTGATTCCATTCACCCCCGGCATCAGCGACATCCGCAAGGCCAAGCAGGAAATCCCGGCGCAAATCCTCTCGGCTGACGGCAAATTGCTGACCGAGTTCAAGTGGGCCAACCGCGTCTGGGTGCCACTGAACGAGATCGCCCCCTCGGTGGTGAACGCGCTGATTGCCACCGAAGACCACCGTTTTTACCAACACTGGGGGCTGGACTGGCGGCGCACGGCATCGGCGGCGCTGCATACTTTTTCGGGTGACCGCCAGGGCGGCTCAACCATCACCCAGCAACTGGCACGCAACCTCTACCCCGAAGAAGTGGGCCGCGCCGCCACCCTGACCCGCAAACTCAAGGAGGCCATCACTGCCTTCAAGATCGAAGCGGTCTATACCAAACCAGAGATTCTGGAAACGTATTTAAACACCGTGCCTTTTCTCTACAACGCCTTTGGCATCGAGATGGCGGCGCGCACCTATTTTGACAAATCCGCCAGCGAACTCGACCTGCTGGAAAGCGCCACCCTGGTCGGCATGCTCAAGGGCAACAGCTACTACAACCCGGTGCTCAACCCTGAACGGGCCCAGGCGCGGCGCAACACCGTGTTGGCGCAGATGGTCAAACACGAGCTGCTCACGGCCAGCAAGTTCGACAGCCTCAAAAAACGCCCCTTGCATGTCGAGTTTGAACGCCAATCCGAGCCCACCGGCCCAGTGCCGCACTTTGCACAGGTGCTGCGCAAATGGCTGATCGACTGGGCCGACCGCAACGACTACAACATCTACACCGATGGTCTGGTGGTGCGCACCACCATCGACTCGCGCCTGCAAACCGTGGCCAACCAGGCCGTGGCCCGCCAGGGCCGCCAGTTGCAGGCGCAGGCCGATGCCGCCTGGAGCCCGCGTTCCGTCTGGGGCGAACGCAACCCCTTGGTGCAAACACTGCTGCGAGAAACCCCCGACTACCGCAATGCACTGGCCAGTGGTCTGAGTCCGGAACTGGCACTTAAAAAACTCAGCAGCGATGCCAGCTTCATGCGCCAGCTGCGCGAGCAAAAAACCCGCCTCCAGGCCGGTTTTCTGGCGCTGGACCCGCGCACTGGAGCCATCCGCGCCTGGGTCGGCAGCCGCGACTTTGCCACCGACCCGTTTGACCATGTGCAACAGGCCAAACGTCAGCCTGGCTCCACCTTCAAACCCTTTGTGTACGGGGCTGCTTTTGACAAAGGGGCCAAGCCCGACGACACCCTGGTGGACCAAGCCGTCGAGATCAAGCTGCCCGGCGGTGAAGTCTGGCGACCCTCTGACGGCGGCGAACCCAGCGGCGAGCCCATGACCCTGCGTGATGGCCTGGCGTACTCCAAAAACACCATCACCGCCCAGCTCATGCAGAGCGTCGGCCCGAGCCGGGTGGCCAATCTGGCCCGCGCCATGGGGGTGCGACAAAGCAAGCTCGACCCGGTACCCGCGCTGGCCCTGGGCACCAGCCCGGTCACCCTGCGGGAAATGGTCAATGCCTACGGCACCATCGCCCATGACGGCGTTTTTCTGGAACCCATGATGGTCACCCGCATTGAGAACACGCGTGGCGAGATCCTGGCCGAATTTGCCCCGGCCGAACCCGAACCAGTGCTGGACCCTGAGGTGAACTACACCTTGCTCGATGCCATGCGCGGGGTCATCAACAAAGGCACCGGAGCGGCCATCCGCAGCCGCTTTGGCATCCGCGGTGATGTGGCCGGCAAAACCGGCACCACCCAGGACAACACCGACGGCTGGTTCATCCTGATACACCCGCAGCTGGTGGCGGGTGCCTGGGTCGGCTTCAACGATGGCCGCATCACCCTGCGCAGCGACTACTGGGGCCAGGGTGCCCACAGCGCCTTGCCCATTGTGGGTGACATCACGGCGCAAGCCTTGCGCGCCGGGGTGATTGATGCCAAGGCGCGGTTTGAGCCACCTCCGGTGGGGCTGCTGGCGCAGTGGGCGCAGCGGATGCGGCAATGGTCCCAGGAGCTGTTGACACCTGAGCAACAGGCCAAACAGGCCAAACAGGCGCAACAAGCGCAAGCGCAAGCCGCTGCCCCGGCCTCCGCCCCCGAGCCACCGCTCGTCCCGGCCACACCCGTCATTGCTCCAGCCAGTGCCCCAAGTACCCCAGCCAGTGAAGCCGCCAGTGCCCCGGCCAATGTGGTGCTCCCCCCGGTGCCCAGCGAAATCCCGGCCTCTGCTCCCGAATAGGACATTCAAGCGCACCAAACCAAGTACCAGGTCTTGGAGCGGCCTTCGAACCACGGTCAAACCCGCACGACGGCCCCGGCAAGGCGCTGCCGGGTGCGGCCGTCACTTAAAAACACCGTCAGGCGAGTGATCACGTTGAATCGCACCCCGACCCTGCACAGACTCCCGCACGGGGAATACCCCTTTACCACGCCACTTGATCCGAGCCCCATGCGGTTTCGGTTGGTGGACTTGGTCACGACGCAAATACAAAAACCGCATAACCAAGCTCGAAAAACTTCGTTGATGGACAGGTGCCACGCCACTACATTGGACAGCTGATCCTTCGGTATTTGATCGAAGGACATCCAGCAGATCCTTTGGAGTGATTCTTGATTCTTGACGAACGCAGTTATTCGATCCACCCAGCACATGTCCGCGACTATCTCGACACCTACGTGCGCGAGGGTATGGCGTTGCAGGTTCAGCATCTGGGCCGCTTGTTGGGCTGGTTCACTACCGACACAGGCACCGTCAACGAGGTGGTACATATGTGGCTGTACGATGATCTGGCTGATCGGGAAAGACGCCGCAGTGCCCTGGAGGCAGACCCACTGTGGTGGGCGTTTCGCGCCAAGACGTCTCCCTATGTGCAGTCCATGCGCAGCCGACTGCTGCGGCCAACGGGCTTCTCCCCCCTGCGCTGATGAGCATGTCAAACCTGTCCCCAACGATCAACGGCATGGCCGTTCCTTCTGTCAACACTTACTGGCAACGCCACGCCGCAATCACCCTGCACATGATTGAAAAATCCGTGGGTGCCGCCGCTGGCGGCGTGTTGGCTCTTCTGCTCGCCGTGGTGCTGGCAGCCGTCACCGCCCGCTACCTCGGCACCAACAGCCTGGCCGGTGCCGACGAGTTGGCACTGTGGCTGTATGTGACACTAGTATTTCTGGGATTACCGCTGGCCGCCAGTGGTGCCCTGGCCATGCGACTGGATTTGCTCAGCGCACGCTTACAAGGCAAATGGCAATGGTGGGCGGAAACTCTGGTCGAGGCCATCGTAATTCAGGCCGCATGCGTATTCCTGTTTGGTGCGGTCGATGTCTGGAGCATGCTGGGAGGCACTTCAGACACCCTTGGAATTCCAGAAAATTGGCGTTATGGGCCCGTGATTCTGGGCGCTGCCCTGACACTGGTGACTTCTGCGTTGCGTGCTGCCAGCCTACCTCTGATTGAGGCCAGCAAACTGGTGTCCGGTTGGATACTTGGCACCATAACGTACGTGTTGTTGCACCACCTTGGACCCTGGCCTGTGGGTCTGCCCAGTGCCATCGGTGCCACCATGACGGCCTTCGGCATTGTGATTGGTGCCCCTTTGCCACATGCCCTGATCGCCGGGTTGTTGTGGACTTTGCCCGTGGGTGGGCTGTTGCCGGAACCGGCCGTGGTGCAAAACGCTGTTTCTGGTGTGGGGCGTTTCCTGTTACTGGCTATTCCCTTCTTTTTACTTGCTGGTGTGCTGATGGCATCCGGTGGGTTGGCCGAACGACTGATACGCTTGGCATCCTCCCTGGTTGGTCATCGCCGAGGAGGACTGGCCCAGACCACCTTGCTGACCAATGTCATGTTTTCCGGTGTATCGGGCTCGTCGATTGCGGATGCCGCGTTTGGCGGCAAGGTACTGGCACCAGCCCTGATCGCCCGAGGTTATGCACCAGAAAAGGCAGCTGCCATCGTTGCAGCAACATCGGTGCTGCCCAACATCATTCCACCCTCGATTGCCTTTTTGATTCTGGCAGCGGCAACCAACCTATCGGTAGGCGAACTGTTCCAGGGCGGCTTGGTGGCCGGCCTGATTCTGGCGGCAACGCTTGCCTTGGCTCTGCACCTCCTGTCACATGAGTTGAAACAAGAAACCGCCGCAACGCCTCAGGAACGCAAGGCAGCTTGGTGGGGTGCCCTGCCGGTGCTGGGGATGGCTTTCATCATTGTGCTGGGTATCCGCATGGGTGTCGTCACCCCAACTGAAGCCGCTGCCGTTGCCGCTTCTTACGCACTGGTGGTGGCCATGATCACCCAACCCAGCTTGCGCTGGCGCGGTTTGGGCCAAGTGTTTGTTCGGGCGGGCTGCGAAGCCAGCGCCGTCGGTTTGTTGATTGGTTGTTCCACGCCGCTGGTGTTTTTGTTGGCGGTTGACCGGGTGCCGGATGTCGTAACTGCGGTCATCACGGGTATCGGTGGTGGACCCTTTGGTGTCATGTTGGCCACCAACCTGATCCTGCTGGTTGCCGGGTGTGTGCTGGACATTGGTGCCGCCATCCTGTTGTTAGCGCCGCTGATGCTGCCGGTGGCGGTTGCTGCAGGCATCGACCCGATTTACTTTGGAGTGATCCTGGTGGTCAACCTCATGATTGGTGGATTAACTCCGCCAGTTGGCATGCTGGTGTATGTCACCAGCAACGTCATGCGTCTGCCCGCCGCGACCGTGTTCCGCGCCAGTTTGCCGCTGCTGGGTGCGCTGCTTGTCGTCCTGGCATTGCTGGCCATGGCTGCCGCCGTCTGGGCACTACGCTGATTTTTCCACTCCTCCATGTCAACCCAACTTACAGGACTTCATAATGACAAAATTCAACCGACGTCGTTTCAATCATCTGCTGGGTGCGGCTGCCGCTACCACCTTGCTCGGCAGTGCGGCCCACGCCGCACCACGCACAGTCACTGTCGCATCGCTGTTTGGTGAAGATAAACCGGAAACCAAGATCTGGCTACGTATTCGCGACCAAGTGGAAAAAAAACTGCCAGGCCGTTTTGATTTCCGTATTGTCCAAAATGCTGCACTGGGTGGCGAAAAGCAGGTGGCCGAGGGCATTCGGCTTGGCTCGATTCAGGCCAGCCTGTCCACGATCTCCGCCGTATCGAGCTGGGTGCCAGATTCACAAATTCTGGATTTACCGTTTCTGTTCAAGGATCGCAGTCATGTGCGCCGTACGCTTGATGGCAAGCTGGGTCAGGAGTTCAAGGACAAGTTTGCCGCTCAGGGTTTTACGGTGCTGGGGTTCATCAATTACGGGGCACGTCACCTGTTGGCCAAGGAGGCCATACCCGCACCAGCCGGTATCAATGGCAAACGCATCCGTGTGATCCAGAGTCCGTTGCACACCGAGCTCTGGAAGGCTTATGGTGCGCGTCCGACGGCCATTCCGATCACCGAAACCTATAACGCACTTAAGACCGGTGTAGTGGATGCCATGGATTTGACCAAATCCGCCTACGCAGGCTTCAAGCTACATGAAGTGGTGCCCTACCTGATCGAGACCAGCCACATTTGGGCCACCGGCATTGTCTATGTGTCGCAAACCTTCTGGAAGAGTTTGTCCGACGAGGAACGGTCTGTTTTCGCTGCTGCGGGACTGGAAGGTGCTCGTGCATTTGACGATCTGATCATTGCGGACGAAGCCGCCTCAGTGGCCACCGTGAGCGCAGCCGGCGGCAAAGTCATACCCGCCCAGAACCTGGCCGGCTGGCAGGAAGGGGCGCGCAAGGTCTGGGCGCAATTGGCACCCACACTGGGCGGCCTGGAACGTATTGAAACCATCGCACGCAGTTAACACCCCCTCGCTAACAAGGACACTCCATGAGTTACAGCATCCATATTGACAATCCCAACCCTTATCCCATCAACATTGGCGTGACCTATCCAGAGGTCTGGCATCTGTGTCAGTCCGCAGTGGAACTGGCCTGGAGTCCAACCCGTGACATCGATTTCTCCGATCTGGAA
The DNA here is from genome assembly GCF_019973615.1 of Rhodoferax lithotrophicus. Lineage (GTDB taxonomy): Bacteria > Pseudomonadota > Gammaproteobacteria > Burkholderiales > Burkholderiaceae_C > Rhodoferax > Rhodoferax lithotrophicus. The sequence goes on from NZ_AP024238.1 coordinate 3,930,270, forward strand.
AAAGCCGATCTGCCGCCCGAAGTACGTACCGCCGGAGCGGAATGGTGGAGCTTGCGCGCATGGATGGAACATGTGGCCATTGCCTATGGAGCAGAAAGGCTCAAGGAGGCGGTTGCCAGCCACCAGCCGTTGGAAGTCAAACAGCAAATCACCAACTTCATCAATGAGGAATTGCGTCACCATGAAGGCTCGTTCCGCATAGCCGAGGCGCTGGACAAGTTTCACACCAGTCCACGTGTGAGCTACATGCAGGAGATTATTCCCACCTTTCATGATGAAAATCATGAACGCAAATTACCCTTCCTTGCCGGACTGGCGCTCAATGCGCTGTTTGAATCCATGTCCGGTGACCTGCTCACCCCGCGTACTCGCAATGCCAAGTTCGAATCGATCCGGCAAGTCTGCAAGCTCATTGATCGCGATGAAGCACGCCATGTGCAGTTTGGCCGGATTCTGCTGCGTTACCACGCCAAGGATATTTCCGTCGAAGACAAGGAAGTCATTGGCCAGGTGTTCGTCAAGAAGTTGCGCGACGTGCTGCTGCGTGGTGTTTATTCGGTCATCAACCTGCCGCCGCAAGATCGGGCTCACGCCGGGCGCGTGCGTGAAATTGCCGCAGAATGGGGACTGGGGGCCAGCCGCCCAGAAGATGAAGTCGAAATTTTGCGCGGTTCTTTGAAGCGGATTCGTGAGTGGGTGGAACCTCATGGTTTCCATATTCCGCGGGTACCGGAACTGGATGAAGAAGCTGAAGCCGTCGCCGCCTGATGAACCAATGACTGGACACACGCTGTGGTACACCCGCTGCCCGGTGCCGTCACCACTGGGGCTGGCGGTTCAGCTTGGCTGGCTGGACGAAGCCTTTCAGAAAGCCGGGGTTGCTGTGCAGTCCGTGCTGGACAGTCCGCAGCAGAGTGTGAGAGGCAGCCACTTCTCCCACCATCTCCCGTGGTCTGTACGCCAGGGCGGGAATATTCCCGCCCTTTGGGCACGTGCGCATGGAGCATCCACGCGGTTGCTGGGGCTCAGCTGGACAGACGAGTTTCAGGCCATCATCACCGTCGGTAACACACACATTGGCCAGGCTAGAGATCTGCGCGGTCGTCGACTCGCGCTCCCCCGGAGGCCCAGTGACCAGATTGACTTTCATGGTGCCACAGCGCTCAAAGGTATCTGGTCTGCCTTGACCACGGCGGGACTGGATCTGAAAGACGTGGAACTTGTGGACTGCACCAATCACGAAACTGCATTGCTGGCCACCACACAGGCTAATTTGTTCGGACTACGCCGACGTCAACCTTATTTTCAGGAACTGGCAGCACTGGCTAAGGGTGAAGCGGATGCCATGTTTGTAAAAGGCGCTGAGGGCATCTTTATCGCCAACCTGATCGGTGCCCAACTGGTGGTACAAACCGGGCAACACCCGGACCCGATCATCCGTGTCAACAATGGTTGCCCGCGCACCTTGACAGTGGACAACGCGCTGGTACAGGAGCGCCCAGATATCGTCGCACGATTGGTATCTCTGGTTGATCGGGCTGGTCAATGGGCAGACGAGCATCCTGCGGACACTCTGCGCTTTGTGGCACGCGAGATGGGGTGTTCGGAAGAAGCCGTACTGGCATCCAATGGCCCGGATTTACACACAACACTTGGCCTGGGCCTGATCCAGGAGCAGGTCGACGCCTTGGCGTTCTTTCAGCATTTCCTGTTTGAACATGATTTCATTCCAAATGACTTCTCGGTCACTGACTGGGTCTACCTGACCGCGTAACGATCCCCTCCCGGTGCAGATAGCGCGACACATACCACCTCACCGGCTGATGATCCTGACCCCGGCAAGGCGCTGCCAGGTACGGCCGTCACTTAAAAATACCGTCAGGCGAGTGATTGCCAGAGCGATGTGTGGCAACTCAGACTTCACTATCATGGCAGGCTACTCTTTCAACGAGCACTCCCTTGAACTCCACTCCTGACAACAGCACCTATCTGGCCCGGGCACTGCAGCAGCAAACCATCAGCATCCGCGGAGCGCGCACGCACAACCTCAAAAACATCGACCTGGACATTCCGCGCAACCAGCTGGTGGTGATCACGGGCTTAAGCGGCTCAGGCAAATCCAGCCTGGCGTTTGACACCCTGTATGCCGAAGGCCAGCGCCGTTATGTGGAAAGCCTGTCCACCTACGCCCGCCAGTTTTTGCAACTGATGGACAAGCCCGATGTAGACATGATCGAAGGCCTGTCGCCCGCCATTTCGATCGAGCAAAAAGCCACCAGCCACAACCCGCGCTCCACCGTCGGCACGGTGACCGAGATCCATGACTACCTGCGCTTGCTGTTTGCCCGCGCTGGCACGCCCTACTGCCCGGAACACCAGTTGCCGCTGCAAAGCCAGACCGTCAGCCAGATGGTGGATGCGGTGCTGGCCCTGCCTGCTGACACCCGGCTGATGATTCTGGCCCCGGTCGCGCGTGAGAAAAAAGGCGAGTTTCTGGAGCTGTTTGCCGAGATGCAGGCCCAGGGCTATGTGCGCTTTCGCGTCAACGGCCAGACCTTTGAGTTTGACCAATTGCCCGCACTCAAGAAAACCGAAAAGCACGACATCGACGTGGTGATTGACCGCGTGAAGGTGCGCCATGCGCCCGAATTGCCCACCGCCTCAGAAGCGGCCGACGGCGCAGCATCTTCAACCGCTGTCAGCGGTGATCGTACCGACTTTGACAATCTCAAGCAGCGCCTGGCCGAGAGCTTTGAGGCCGCCTTACGGGTAGCCAATGGCCGCGCTATAGCCTTAGAAATAGATAGCAGCTCAGGCACTATTGACGGGCATCAGAGGCCAAAAGAGCACTTATTTAATGCCAAATTTGCCTGCCCGGTGTGTAATTACTCGATTGCCGAGCTGGAACCCCGCCTGTTTTCCTTCAATTCACCCGTGGGGGCCTGCCCAAGCTGTGATGGCCTGGGCGCAACCGAATTTTTTGACCCGACGCGGGTAGTCGCCTTCCCCACGCTCAGTCTGGCCAGCGGGGCCATCAAGGGCTGGGATCGGCGCAACGCCTACTACTTTGCCATGCTGGAGAGCCTGGCCGCACACTACAAGTTTGACATTGAGCAGCCTTTTGAATCCTTACCAGACCAGGTGCGGCACGCTGTGTTACACGGCTCGGGCGAAGAAGAGATCAAGTTCACTTACGAGATGGGTTCCGGGGCATCGGCGGGCAAAAAAGTCAGCAAAAAACACCCGTTTGAGGGCATTCTGCCCAACATGCAGCGCCGTTACCGCGAGACCGATTCCGCCGTGGTGCGCGAAGACCTGGCCCGCCTGCGCAGCATCCAGCCCTGCCCGGACTGTGCGGGCAGCCGCCTGAAGCTGGAGGCACGCCACGTCAAGGTCGGTGAAGGCGTGCAGGCACGCGCCATTTTTGAGCTCAGCCACTACACCCTGGCCGAGTGTTTTGCCTACTTCAACAGCTTGCACATGCAGGGGGCCAAGGGCGACATTGCGGCCAAGGTGGTGCGCGAAATCAGCCTGCGCCTCAAATTTTTGAACGACGTGGGCCTGACCTACCTCAGCCTGGATCGCAGTGCCGAAACCCTCAGCGGTGGCGAAAGCCAGCGCATTCGCCTGGCCAGCCAGATTGGCAGCGGCCTGACCGGCGTGATGTATGTGCTGGACGAGCCCAGCATCGGCCTGCACCAGCGCGATAACGACCGCCTGATCGGCACCCTGAAACACCTGCGCGACATTGGCAACAGCGTGCTGGTGGTCGAGCATGACGAAGACATGATGCGCGCTGCCGACCAGATCATCGACATGGGCCCCGGCGCGGGTGTACACGGCGGGCGCATCACGGCGCAAGGCAGTTTCGAGGAAGTCAAAGCCAGCCCGGAATCGCTGACCGGCCAGTACCTGAGTGGTGCGCGTTGTATTGCCGTACCCAGCCACCGCACCGCCTGGCTGCCCACGGTGGCCCCCAAGCCCTTTAATGAGGGCAAGCCCAGCCGCTCAGCGCCCAGCCCGGCTGCCGTGCGCCGCGCCGAACGCGAGGCCAAGCACATCGCCACATTGGGTGAGCTGCAAGCGCTCAAGGTGATTGGGGCCAGCGGCCACAACCTGAAAAACGTGGACGTGGCCTTTCCAGTCGGACTGTTCACCTGCGTCACCGGGGTCTCGGGCTCGGGCAAATCCACCCTGGTCAACGACACGCTTTACAAGGCCGTGGCCCGCACCCTGTACCGCGCCCATGACGAGCCCTCGGCGCACACAGCCATCGAAGGCATTGAATACTTTGACAAGGTCATCAACGTCGACCAGAGCCCGATTGGCCGCACACCACGCTCCAACCCGGCCACTTACACCGGCCTGTTCACCCCAATCCGTGAGCTGATGGCTGAAGTGCCCACGGCGCGCGAGCGCGGCTACGGCCCAGGGCGCTTCAGCTTCAACGTGGCCGGTGGCCGCTGCGAGGCCTGCGAGGGCGACGGCATGGTCAAGGTCGAGATGCATTTTCTACCCGATGTCTACGTGCCCTGCGACGTGTGCACCGGCAAGCGCTACAACCGCGAAACGCTGGAAGTGCTCTACAAGGGCAAAAACATCGCCCAGATTCTGGAACTCACGGTCGAAGCCGCGCACGAGTTTTTCAAAGCCGTGCCCACCATCGAGCGCAAGCTGCACACCCTGCTGGACGTGGGCCTGAGCTACATTCGCCTGGGGCAAGCCGCCACCACCTTATCCGGCGGCGAGGCACAGCGCGTGAAGCTGGCGCTGGAACTCTCCAAACGCGACACCGGGCGCACGCTCTACATCCTTGACGAACCCACCACCGGCCTGCACTTTGCCGACATTGACCTGCTGCTCAAAGTGCTGCACCAGTTGCGTGACGCGGGCAACACCATTGTGGTGATTGAACACAACCTGGACGTGATCAAAACCGCCGACTGGCTGATCGACATGGGGCCAGAAGGCGGCTCTGGCGGCGGCACGGTGGTGGGCGTTGGCACGCCCGAAGACATTGCCGCCAACCCAGCCAGCCACACCGGGCACTATCTGGCGCGGCTGCTGGGCACACCACCAGCCAGTGGTGTGCAGTGATTTCAATTTGTGCGCCGGGAGTGTCCCTTGGTCATGGCTGGGCACGTCAACCCAGCCTTGCAAATAACTCTGCGCGGGATGCCGAATTACAGCCCAAGAATTCCGCCCACTGAGGTTTGCAACTGCGCCACCAGCTCCGGGTCCATATAGCGGTAGTCATCGGGAATGTCGAGCACGTGGATGGGTTTGCCAGCAATCACGCTGCGATGCTCAGCCAGCAAGCGCGATTTGTGTTTTTCTTCCATGGCAAAAATCACATCGGCCCAAGCCAGATCGGCACTGGACACCGGATGACGCGCATTTGGGCTGGTGCCCGCAGAGCGCACACTGAATCCCGGTTGCCTGCGCCAGATCTGCTCGGCCGTGGGGCTGCGCCATTGGTTTTTGCTGCAGATGAAGAGGAGGTTCATGGGGCTGAAGTTTAGAGTTTTTTAGGGCCTTAGCCCTTATACATATTGCGCAAGTAGCTCTTTAATGTATAGCTAATTTTGCGAGTCTCCATCCGTAGAATGATGATCGATGCCGCTTAGAAAAGTTTCTAGTAGTTAATCTCTTGCCATCGGATCAATGAACAACAAGGCTTTTGATGCTCGACTTGAATGCAGACCAAATTGCAAAGCTCAACGACGAAGACCTGCGCGAACTTGTTTTCAAATTGTGCGAGGCGGAACTTCGGCGAAACAATCAACCCATTGCATCAGTGACAGCGGGCGGGAATCAAACTGCAACAGATGGTGGTGTGGATGTCCGTGTAGACCTCCCAAAACCTGTGGCGCTGGACTTCATTCCACGCTCGCAGACTGTCTTTCAGGTGAAATGTGAAGACATGTCTGCATCGAAGATTAAAAAGGAAATGTGCCCAGGTGGCCAACTTCGCGCTTCCGTCGTGCAGTTGATCGCAGTCCAGGGGGCCTACATCATGGTCAGTTCGCAGGGGACAGTGGCAGACAGTCGTCTCAAGGAACGCCGTGAAGCGATGCGTGCGGCCATGAACACCGTGCCAGATGCTGCGACAGTTCACGTGGATTTTTATGACCGCAACCGGTTGGCCAATTGGGTTCGTGCTTATCCTGGTGTTGAGCAGTGGACACGTGCACGCATCGGTGAGCCGTTAACGGGTTGGCAAGCCTATGGCAACTGGACAGGCGACAAAACTGCAGGTGCCTATCAAAAAGATGAATTGGGTCGAGTTCTGTCAAAGTCCAGCGGCAGCGTGGACGCGATGTCGGTTGAAAATGGGATCAACGCCATCCGGGATCAGCTGGCAAAACCCGGGCAGTCTGTTCGGTTAATTGGTCTTTCTGGCACTGACAAAACGCGCATGGTTCAGGCGCTGTTTGAATCGGGGGTTGGTGCATCTCCGCTGGATACCTCCATCGTGGTATACACAGATCAAGGGCTCAGCCCCCAACCGTCGGCCAGAGAGATGATGCAAAAACTGGGTGCGAATGGGTTGCGGGTGATCATCGTTGTGGACAACTGCAATCCCGCCACTCATCAAGCACTGACCCAAATTGTCGCGGAATATCCAACTCACCTCAGCCTGATCACCGTTGAATATGACGTGATGGATGATGAGCCTGAAGAAACGCAAGTTTTCGAGTTGACAGGCTCTTCTCCAGCGGTTCTTGATGAAATTCTTGCCAAGCATGCTCCGCATATTGCGCAGAATGATCGGCTGCAGATCGTCGAGTTTTCTGATGGCAATGCGAGGGTTGCACTGGCATTGGCGCAGACAGTCCAAAAAGGCCAGACGCTTGGCGTGCTGAACAATAACGACCTGTTCAAGCGGCTTTTTTTGCAAAACCAAGATCCAAATGAAGCGCTGCTGCGGGCAGCGGAGGTGTGTTCACTGGTCTATTCGTTCGATGGGGAAACGCTGGATTCTGCTGACGCTGAACTCCCTATACTTGCCGCCCTTGCCAATCTGCAACCGGGTGAATTGTTCAGACAGGTCGCAGAGCTTAAGCGTCGCAAACTGGTGCAAATACGCAGCAAGTGGCGAGCCGTTCTGCCGCATGCGTTGGCCAACAGATTAGCCAAACAGACATTGATGAATCTGCCTCAAAGTCAAATCATGGCGGCTTTCCAGGGACATCAGCGTTTGCTGAAATCTTTCAGCCGTCGCTTGGGGTACTTGCACGACAGTCCTGAGGCTTGTGACATTGCCGAAATCTGGATGGCAGACGAAAAGTGGTTGGCCAATCTGAGGGGCTTGAACGAGCTTGGGACATCCATGTTTCTATACCTTGCCCCGTTGGTTCCTGAGCAGGCGCTTGCGAGATTGGAAGCCGCTTTCGGCAGCGATGGTGAAGTAGCGTTGACTGCTTCGAGCGGGCTATCTCAGACCAAATGGCGGACCCTTGCACGCAACCTGGCTTACGAGCCGAGTCTGTTTGACCGGGCCGCACAAATTTGCCTCGCCTATGCTGTGTCAGAAAAGCAGGGGAACCATGCGAAAAGCAATATTTGGAAAGAGCTCTTCCAGATGCGTTTGTCTGGTACGTTGGCACCACCGTCGCAACGGGTCAGCTTATTGCGAAATCTCTTGTCTAGTGGTACGCCGCATCAGCAACAAATGGCCATTGAGGGTTTGGAGTCCATGCTGAACTCTTCGTATTTTCGTTCGAGTCACCATTTTTCCTTTGGTGCACGGCCCCGTGGCTACGGATGGGAGCCGAAGTCTGCCGAGGACGAACAGGCATGGTATCTCTGTGCTTTTGAACTTGTCGTCGAATTTGCCAAACCAGAATCAACTCACAGCGACTCAATACGAACATCGGTGGCAAGGCATCTCAGGTCACTTTGGGTCAACCTTGGCATGCACGACGAAGTTGCCACTCTTGTCAGGACACTCGCTGAAAGAGAAGGATGGCCAAGAGGCTGGGCTGCAATACGCGTTGCCTTGCGTCGTGACAGCACAAAGATGGCCTTGCCGCACCTTGAGATGCTAAAGGAACTCGAGCAATTGCTTAGACCCGTAAGCTTGGAGCAAAACGTGCGTGCCTATGTGCTTTTGACGAATTGGGATATTGCCGATGGTGAGAATGACGACGAGGTAGCTGAGGCCGGTCGATTGGCTTCCCGTGAGCGTGTGTTTTCGACGGTAGAGGAACTGGCGAGGGACGTCGCCGTCAATCCACTGTTGCTGCAAAAACTGTTGCCTGATTTGTTGGTGAATGGTTCGGGACAGCAATATTGGTTCGGCAAGGGGCTCGGTGTGGCTTCAACGGACCTCACAGCCGTTTGGCAACAACTTGTTGCTGCTTTTGCCCAGGTCGCCCCATCAAATCGGGACACTCGTTTGCTTGCTGGTTTTTTGGAAGGAGCACATCAAGTTGATAGCGCCATAGCTAACAGGCTCTTGAATGCAGCGGTATATGACCCCATCCTTGCTGAGTATTTCCCATTGCTGCAAGGCCAGCAATGGAATGAAGCTGCGGTAAGGCGGTTGCTTGAATCGCTGGCTTACGAGAATGCACCATTATCAAATTTCGACTGGATCAAATCCAAATATCAGTCAAATGACACAGGAATGCCAGAGAGCTTGTATCTGTCGATACTGCTCAAGCTGGCAGAAACACCCGATGGACTTCAGATAGCCATGCAGTCGCTAGGAAGTACGTTTTTCCAAAACAGCATTGAAGGTTCCGTACCGTCGACTGAGCTTGTTTTGCTTGGACGGGAACTCCTTGAGCGTTTTAACTTCGATCGTGGGGGTAACGACTTCGAGAGCAAATTGATTGAGGTAGCCGAAGTATGTATGCAAGGTGCCGAAGCTACGATCACAGCGATCAACTTTTGTCTGCGCTTTGCTGGCTCGCATCTGGATTACAGGCTTAGCCTAGTATCTTTACGTAACCTTGCAGAAACTTTATTCAGACTCCAGCCAGTTGCTGCTCTTGATGCATTCATCGGAGATTCACGAATACCAAAGAGACTTGAGTGGATTTCAAACTTTTCCGCGATAGAGAAAAGTGTCGTCAACTCTGCCGACGTGGATGTTTTGCAGGCGTGGGTTAAAGTCAGCCCCGCAATTCGGGCACCGCTATTGGCTGCTGCGATTGATATTCATAGTACAGACTCGCACGGTAACTACGCCTAGTCACCTATCGCAGCTAATTTGTTGGAAATCGCGCCTAACAAGCAAGATGTGCTCTGTAGTTTTTCCAAATATTTTCACTCGATGTGCCGGTGTGGTCACCCCACCAACGTTCTTCGGCCCTATCAAGGCTTGGTCACTCAGTTGGTGAATGATGTGGATGCAGACATTGCAGTATGGGCCAAAGGGCAGCTTTCGCAAATGAATGAACGGATAAACCAGGAACGCTGGAGCGAACAACGAACTGATGAGCGATTCGAGTGATTACATTGCCAGATAACCATTGATCATCAAGCGCAAATTGCTTCTAAATGGCATGGTCAAAGTCGAGATGCACTTTTTGCCCGACGTGGGAATCTTCTGCATCCGCATGGTGCAAGCGTGCGACCACGCTGTCAGGCGACGATCTGGCATGCCTGCTGTCGTCCGCAGGATCTGCCCAAGCGGTGCCAACAGCCAGTGGTGTAAAGTGATTCCCATACTTCAAGGAAAGAGACGACATGACCAAACAATTCCAGGAACCTGCCGTGGTGTACGGCACTGAAGACCTGCTCACCAGCCTGTGTAATTCGGTCACACGGGTGCTCAACGTGGCAACCCAGTGCCACGTCCACTACTCGGGCATGGTGCAGCGCATCACCAAAACCTGCCTGAAACCCGACATTGGGTGTTTTGTACTGTTTGATGGCGGTTTTTGCGGGCTGGTGGTGATCAATTTTTCGGCCCAAACCGCCATGGAGTTGTATCAGAGCTACATGATCAACATGGGTATGCCCGAGAGTGAACTGGCCCACTCACACACCTCGGATGAAGTGAGCGACATCATGGGTGAACTGATGAACCAGATTGTGGGGGACTTCACAGGCAAGGTGCGCCGGGAATTGCAGACCCACATTACCCAGAGTCAACCCAAAATGCTGGTGCTCAACAAGCAGGTTTTATTGAGCGTGGACACCCATCTGGACAGCCCGGAATCCCGTCGCGTGACTTTTTACACCGGTCAAAACAACATTTTTTACCTTGAGCTGGCCATTGACCGCACCGAATTCATCAAGGTGCATGACTTTGAAATCAACGAAGTAGTGAACCCCGATGAGGTGATTGAGCAGGCACATGCCCAATTGGCCAGCGACGAGGCCACCGAACCGACCGGCGAACACGACAGCTTGCTCAAATCTCTGGGGCTCTAGCCTCCACCAGACGCGGTTCATCCAGCCAGACGGCACCTATCACAGGAAGTAAACCTATTTCATGAATGCTTTACTCACCGGTCTGGCCAGTATGAGTGGTTTACATGACCGCCGGGCCATGGATTTTGCATTGGCAAAACTGATGCTGGCCACCCAGCTGTGGAGCTTCTCCAGTGTCAAACTGCTGCGCGCCGTCGGGCCACTGAACAATCAGCATTGGCTGACGCTGGCCCACATCAGCCGCGACCGGGCGGAGACACAGTATGACCAAGTGTGGCTGGATATCAGTGCTTTACCCGCCTTGAGTGCGCACCCCCAGCGCGAAGCCGCCATCGTCACCGAATCAGTCATCCGCAGTGGAACCGGGCCTTGCTTGAGCGTGTTCCCCATTGACACCCAGGCCACCGTGTGCAGTGTCCTGGAGGTGGTATCGGAAGCCGCCATTTCCAGCCAGACAGAAAAGCTGGTGGACTGTGTACTGCGCCTGTATGAAAACCTGCAGTCCCTGCTGGACTATGGCGAAAAAGATGCCCTCACCGAACTGCTGAACCGCAAAACCTTTGACACCGCTTTTTGGCGTGCGGCCCAAGCCCAGGAAGCCAAAGATACCCCCGACCATCCCGAGCGCCGCAACCCGGAGGCCGAGGCCAGTTACTGGCTGGCCGTGATTGATATTGACCACTTCAAACACGTCAACGATCACTTTGGCCACCTGATTGGCGACGAAGTGTTGCTGCTGCTGGCACGCCAGATGCGGACCTCCTTCAGGTTTCATGACCAGTTGTACCGTTTTGGCGGTGAGGAGTTTGTGGTGTTGATGCGTTGTGGTGACCATGCCAACGCCCAGTCTGCGCTGGAGCGATTTAGGCTTCAGATTGCCGGGCATGACTTCCCCCAGGTCAAACACATCACCATCAGCATTGGCTTTACACCTCTGAACATCAACGACACGCCCAGCGGGGCATTTGATCGGGCGGATAAAGCGGTCTACTACGCCAAAGAGCATGGCCGCAATCAGGTTTGCAGCTATTCCGAGCTGGTTCAATCTGGCGCTCTGGAAGCCCAGCTTGATGAAACCAATGAGGTGGATTTCTTTTAGGAGCTCAACGTGCACACCCAGTTTAATGACCTTCATGCCAACGGCGCACGGCGCAACAAAGTGGTCAGTGCAGCGGAGGCGGTGCGCCTGATCCACAACGACGATACGGTCGCCACTGGCGGTTTTGTGGGCATTGGTTTTGCTGAAGAAATTGCGATGGCGCTGGAAGCGCGTTTTGAACAAACCCGGGCTGAAACCGGCCAAGGTTTCCCGCAAAATCTGACCTTGGTTTACGCCGCCGGTCAGGGTGATGGTCAAAACCGCGGCCTGAACCACTTCGGTCATGCCGGATTGGTGCGCCGGGTGATTGGCGGCCACTGGGGCCTGGTGCCCAAATTGCAGCAATTGGCGATTGACAACCAGATCGAAGCCTACAACCTGCCCCAGGGTGTGATCACCCATCTGTACCGTGACATTGCCGCAGGCAAACCAGGCACCCTCACCCACGTCGGCCTGGACACCTTTGTTGACCCGATTCATGGTGGCGGCAAGATCAACGCCATCACCACCGAAGACCTGGTGCGCCGCATGAGCATTGATGGCAAGGATTTCCTGTTTTACAAGGCCTTTCCGATCCATGTGGGCATCATCCGCGCCACCACCGCCGACCCCGATGGCAACCTGAGCATGGAGCGTGAAGCCCTCACCCTGGAAGCGCTGGCCATTGCCATGGCGGCACGCAACAGCGGCGGTATTGTGATTGCCCAAGTGGAGCGCCTGGCCGAGCGCAACACGCTGCACCCGCGCAGTGTCAAGGTGCCCGGCGTGCTGGTGGATGCCGTGGTGGTGGCCACCAACCCGGCCAACCATATGCAAACGTTCAGTGAAGCCTACAACCCGGCTTATTCAGGCGAAATCCGGGTGCCGATGAACTTGATCGAGCCCATGGCACTATCGGAACGCAAGGTCATTGCGCGCCGTGCGGCGCTGGAGCTCAAACCCAACAGCGTGGTCAATCTGGGCATTGGCATGCCCGAAGGGGTGGCCACGGTAGCCGCTGAAGAAAAAATCTTTGACCTGCTGACCCTGACCGCAGAACCCGGAGTCATCGGCGGTATACCCGCGGGAGGTATGAGCTTTGGTGCGGCGGTCAACACCCAAGCGGTGATTGACCAACCCAGCCAATTTGACTTTTACGATGGTGGCGGGCTGGATGTGGCCGTGCTTGGCCTGGCCCAGGCCGATGCGCAGGGCAATCTGAACGTCAGCAAGTTTGGCAACCGCCTGGCCGGCGCAGGCGGGTTTATCAACATCAGCCAGAACGCCAAAAAAGTGGTGTTCGTCGGCACATTCACGGCGGGTGATTTGCAATGCCGCATCACACAAGGCCGCTTGCACATCAACAGCGAAGGCAGTCAGCGCAAATTTATCCGGCAGGTCGAGCACCGCACCTTCAGCGCACGTGAATCACGCCAACGTGGCCAGCAGGTGCTGTACGTCACCGAACGTTGTGTGTTCCAGCTGGCAGGTAGCCCGGATGCGCCCATGCTGGAACTGATTGAACTGGCCCCGGGCGTGGATTTGCAGCGCGACGTGCTGGCACTCATGGATTTTGTGCCCCTGATCAGTCCACAACTCAAAACCATGGAATCTGCCTTGTTTGCCATTACCCCGATGGGGCTGCGTGAACGCCTGCTGACCACCCCACTGGCCCAGCGGCTGGAGCTTGATACCGCTCACAGACTGTTGTTTATCAATTTTGAGGGTTTGGCCGTTGACAAAATGGAAGATGTCCAAGCCATTGAATCCGAGATCATCACCTTGCTTGAACCGCTGAATGCGCATGTGGCGGTGGTGGTGAACTACGACAACTTCACCATTTCACCCTCTTTGATGGAGGCCTATGCCCGCATGGTGCAACAACTTAAACAACGTTTTTACAGCCGTGTGACGCGTTATGGTACGGGCGGCTTTTTGAAAGCCCGGCTCGAAGCACGCGGTAGCGGCACCGAACCCTCAGACGAAGGCCGCCTTTAACAGAGCGTCTGCCAAATGACCCAAATGAATGTAGACCCCTAAATAACCACTGCGCCCAGAGTGGGGGCATGAATCTACCGATAAGATTTGTCCAATACATAACGAGAATGAGGACACATCCCATGGCCATACTGCACCACATGAAACTGACCACCAAGTTTCTCATTCTTGGCCTGATTGCCTTGTTCATCGTGCTGATTCCGTCGGCACTGTATTTCCAGCGGGCCATGATTGAAATCCGTGTGGCCCAGCATGAACTCAGCGGCACACAGCCCCTGTTGGCCATCAACAAAGTTATTCAATACAGCCAGGTACACCGTGGCATGTCGGCCAGCATGCTCAGTGGCAATAACGCACTGGAAGCCCGCCGCCCCGCGCTACGCGACAAGCTCACCGCAGCCATGAATGAGCTCGAAGTGCAGCTCAAGGCCAGCAACACCCCGGCCCCTCTGCAAACCCGCTGGGCCGATCTGCGTCGAAGCTGGGTGGAACTGGAGCAAGGAGTTGCCAACCGCAGTCTGGACACCCCCCAAAGTACGGCGCTGCATACCGCCATGATCACCAAACAATTGCAATTGAGCGAAGAACTGCTGGACGAATTCAACCTCAGCCAAGATCCGGGCGAAGACACCTACCCGCTGATTCGTGCCACCATGATCGACATGCCCTGGCTGGCAGAAAACATGGGCATCATGCGCGCCATGGGAAGCAGCTTTTTAACCAAGGCCGATGCGCCCCCTGCAGGACGCGCCACACTGGCTGCATTACTCAAACGGGCCCGTGAGCTGGAAGTCAGCATGTACCGACAACTCGCCCGAACCACTGCTGCCAACCCTGCGCTGAAAGCTGTTCTGGACAGTGGCATCACTTCCAGCCGCAACGCCGTGCTCAATACCCTGACCTTGGCAGAACGCGAAGTGATCACCGCCCCCGAGCTGAAATTCGGGGCTGTGGACTATTTTGACGAATTCACGCGCACCATTGACGGCCTGTTTGAATTCAACGCCCTGGCCATGAAAACCTTGGTCAACACGCTGGATGCCCGCATGACCCATGCCCGCAACCTGGAGTTGCTGGTAGCCTTGGTGCTCACCGGGGGCATTCTGGCTGCCTTGTGGCTTTCCCTGCTGTTTATTCGCAGCATCACCGGCCCTGTCAACAATGCACTGACCGTGGCACATGCGGTGGCTGAAGGTGACCTACGCATCAAGGTTCTGGTACAGGGCGACAACGAATTTGGCGAACTCATGCAGGCCATGGCTTCCATGCGTGACAACCTGGCCCGGGTGGTGACACAGGTGCTCAGCGGCTCAGAAAGCGTAGCGACAGCCAGCGCCCAAATCGCCCAAGGTGACAACGATTTGAGCGGCCGCACCGAGGAACAAGCCAGTGCACTGGAAGAAACCTCGGCCTCCATGGCCGAACTGGGTAGCACTGTGCAACAAAATGCGAACAGCGCCCACCAGGCCAACCAACTGGCGCAAAACGCCAGCGCAGTGGCCATCAAGGGGGGTGAAGTGGTCAGCCAGGTGGTGCACACCATGAAGGACATCAACGACTCCTCCCGGCGCATCGCCGACATCATCAGCGTTATTGACGGTATTGCCTTCCAGACCAACATTCTGGCGCTCAATGCGGCCGTGGAAGCCGCACGCGCGGGGGAGCAAGGCCGGGGATTTGCCGTGGTGGCCAGCGAGGTGCGCTCTTTGGCCGGGCGCAGCGCCGAAGCCGCCAAAGAGATCAAGGCACTGATAGATGCCAGCGTAGACCGTGTGGCACAAGGCTCTGTGCTGGTTGACCAGGCGGGTGCCACCATGAACGAGGTCGTGAGTGCCATCCGCCGTGTCACCGACATCGTGGGCGAGATCAGTTCATCCAGCCATGAACAAGCCACCGGCGTGACTCAAGTGATGGAAGCCGTCAGCCAAATGGACCAAACCACCCAACAAAACGCCGCACTTGTCGAAGAAATCGCTGCCGCCGCCGACAGCCTGCGCAGTCAGGCACAGGAACTTGTAAAAACCGTGTCGATCTTCAAGCTATAAAATATATAGCTACTCAGGCAACATAGAAGGGCGCTACAAGCCGATTACTTGCTCAATATGACCACCGTGCTGCCGCACTCGCCTGCGGCCAAGCGCCGGGCATGGTACTGGGCCAGTGGGTCATCGGGGTAACGCTCTGCCAGTTGGCCAAAGGCCTCCAGCGCTTGCGGTTCGTGTGTTTCCATCAAGGTATAGGCCGCCAGGTAATCATGCACTTGGGGCTGCGCCGCCTGCTCGGGTGTCAGAGGCTCAAACGTTGCCACCGCCTCGGCCTTGCCCTTGAGCACCAAACGCCCGCATGGTCGGCCAACAAACCCTGGGCACTGGGCCACCGTGGCACCACTCACGCAGATGCGGGTGCCGAGTTGTTTGTTGATGCTTTCCAGCCGTGCAGCGGTGTTGATGGCATCCCCCAACGCGCGGTAGTCCAGCATGGATTTGCCACCAAAATTGCCAATCAATACCCGTCCGGTGTTGACCCCGATACGGGTACGCCCGAACGGTACACCCTGCGCACGCTGCTGGTGGCTGCAGGCCTGCGCAAACTGGTCCATCTCCAGGGCACAAGCCAAAGCCCGCTGGGCATGGTCGGCCTGCACCACCGGGGCTGAAAACATCACCACCACGGCATCCCCCACGATGCGGTCCAGCGTGCCGTCGTGCTTGAAGACGATCTGGATCATGCCCTCTAGGTACTCGTTGATCAGGTTGGAGAGTTTGTCCGGTGCGTACTGCTCCATCAAGGGCGTGAACCCTTCCAGATCCGTCATCACAAATGAGCATTCGCGGTAAATGGCCCCCAGTTCCAGTTGCTGCGGGTTGGCCTGCAAATACTTGACCCGGTTGGGTGAGACGTAGCGCGAGAAGGCATTGCGAATCCAGCGCTGTTCACGCTCGGTGGCCAGATACCGCGGCACCATCACCCCCCCACACAAGGCACTGAGCGCCAAAGCCGGAAAAATCGGGTCCAGCAACACCTGCCGGGCCACAAACAGCCACACCGACACGGCCAGACACCCCGCCACCAACAAGCCCCACAACAACACCGACCACACCGGACGCACACGCGCCAGCATGCTCCCCAACAACAGCCAAGTGACCAGCAGCGTGGCCAGCAGCGCATCGTTTTCCCATGCCGGGCGCTGCAGACTGGTGCCACTGAGCAGTTGCTCGGTTAACTGCACATGGCCCTCGATGCCGGGAATCAACTCGCCCAAGGGGCTGTAAAGGGTGTCACCCAGTCCCTTGGCCGTGACCCCAATAAACACCATGTGGCCTTTGACCCGCTGCGCATCCACCTTGCCTGCCAGCAGATCCTGTGCCGACACATAGCGCGCTGGTGCCAGAGGTCGAAAATGCAGCCACACCCGCCCATCGGTCGCCGTTGGCAGGAAACCATGTTGTCCCATGCCAACGCCTAAGAGACCAGGTGCCTGACCGGCAGAAGCTGCCGCCACCTCCAAGGTCAGATTGTCCAAGCCGCCAAACAGGCGCAGGGTTTCCAGCGCCATGCCGGGGTACAAAGTGTCGTGCACCTGATAAACCAGGGGCACGGCCCGCAACACCCCATCACTGCCAGGCTCCAGTGAAATAGCCGCACTGCCTGCCGCAGCCTTGGCCAGCAAAGGCAACGGCGCAAGCCCGCCACCGTAGGGTGGCAACCAATCACCGGCTGTACCACCCAAACTCAAAAAATGCGCCTTGGCCGGTGGCAGGCTGCCACTGGCAGAAACTGGTTCAATCGGAAAACCCAGCACCACCCGGCTGCGGGCCAAGCTGTCGGCCAACAGCTGGTCATGCGCAGGAAGCTGTTGTAACTGCCGCTGCAACAGCGGCTGATCGGGATAAGCCACAGCCACTTGTTCGGGGGAACTGCGGTCGGGCTCGGACAAGACCACATCAAACGCCACCACTTTGGCACCCATGGCCGTGAGCTGATCCACCATCCGTGCCAGCACGGTACGTGGCCATGGCCACTGCCCGATGCCCGCCAGACTGGCATCATCAATGGCGACCACCCTGATGGGCAGCTCATCGTGGTAGGCCAGCGGAGCCAATGACTGCAGTTGATCAAAGGCGTTTTCACGCAAACGCGCACGAAACTGGGGATCAGTCACCTGAATAAAAAGTGCCACGGCCATCACCAGCGTTGGAAACACAGCACGCAACAAAGCCGCGCCGATACGCCTCAGCCAGCGCGCGTTATGACGGTTGGTCATTCAATTTCATCCCCAAAGTGCAACAGCGAGCTAGTTTATGGGCTTACCCGGCCAGCCCTCCTGATGTCGTGGCTCACCTATGGTCACTCCAGGGAACACCCTGAATGCACCTGCCATCGTTTAGACTTAATGACAATCAATAAATCACGGCAGGTTACGCACGTATTGCCCAGCAGCTGCCAACCTGACCAAGGAGAGGGTATCCATGAGCACACTGACAGAAGAGCTGGCGAACACCGATTTATTGTGGGATGTGCCTCAGGCCACGCTTGAATTCCTGGCAGAACACAGCGCCCCCCGCACCCTGGCATCGGGTGAGGTATTGCTCTGCCCAGAGCTGGAAAATGGACACGTCTACCTGCTGCTCACAGGCACCCTCACGGTGCACTTTGGCACACCGGACTCACCCATGATCCGTGAACTTGCACAAGGCTCCTCGGTGGGTGAGGTGTCCATCATCGATGACACACGCCCCTCCGCCTACGTGATCGCCAAGGAGACTTGCCGTGTATTTCCCATTCACCGCCATCTGATCCATCAACTCCTTGCCGAGTCCAATCCGTTTGCACGCAACCTGTTGCAGATGCTGACCCGCTGGCTCAAATCCAACACACAACGCATCGTCAGTGACCGCATGCAAATCTGGGAACTGACCGACCAGGTGAATATCGACGGCCTGACCGGGCTGTACAACCGACGCTGGCTGGACAACGCCTTTCCTCGTTTGTTGACACAGTCATGGAAGAAAGGGCAGGCCTTGTGCGTGTTGATGGTGGATGTAGACAACTTCAAGAGCTACAACGACGACAACGGCCACCTCGGCGGCGACCGGGCCCTGATGGCCATGGGCGAAGTGCTGAAAACCACGGTGCGCCCCTATGACTTTGCTGCCCGCTATGGCGGGGAAGAATTCCTTATCCTGCTACCCAACACCAGCCTGAATGAGGGGGTTGCGGTGGCAGAACGCATCCGGCATTGCTCCGAGAGCAAAGCCGTGGCCTATGCCAATGAGCATTCGGTGCCTGGCATCACCGTGTCAACCCCTTTACCCAACATCACCGTTTCCATTGGGCTAGCGCTCAACCAGTCAGACTCGGTGTCCGAGTTGATCGCTGCGGCCGATGCCCAGCTGTACCGGGCCAAGATGGATGGACGTAACTGCGTCAGGTATTGAGGCCGCATCAAAACCGCCAGTTCACAGCGGTTTGGGCGGCACCACTGGCCCCGGTGCCGGTTGTACGGGTTGTATGGGTTGAGGCGGTGTGGGTTGAGGCGGCCGCACCACTTGTCCATTCGGGGTATTGGTTGAGCGCGACATATTCTGCGTACCCACCGGCGGTGGCGGCGGTGGAGCGCCACCCGGACCCATGCCTTGCCCTGGGCCTGGTGAACGCCCTGGCCCCCCGTGTGGACCTATATCCAGCTTGCCACCGATGGCCGGTTTGGGCATCACTTGCGGGCCAAACACCGTCAGACTCTGCCCGGCACTGACCAGCGCCCGTCCCCCGGCATTGGCCACTTCCACCTGTCCGTGATCCACACTGACATGCAGCACGTCACCCAGCTTCACGGAATACTCGGTGCCACGCACACCTAGGTTGGCCAGGCGGGTCTTGAGCTGGTAATTCTGTTTGTCCATCTGCCCGGTCAGCGTGTGCATCAGACCATTCAACAAGCTGAACTGTGCCCGGTTCTCCTTGCCCTTGGCATAGCGGTAATCGTCCACCGCGAAGCGGGTATCACGGTACAGGGTCAGCAGGGTGCCGTCGACAAAGCGGATTTGCACCTGCCCCTCCCCGGTCTCGATGCTGTCGCCACTGAACAACTCGGCGCGATTCACGGCTAACCGCTTGTCTGCGCCGTGCACGATTTCCACCTTGCCGTTCAGCGACAGGATCACCCCCGCAGGGTCTGCGGCCAGCGCCGCCAGTGGCAGGTAACAAACCGCCAGAAAAAACCGGCCCATAAGGCGCACCCAGCGCCAGTCCAAATCCGTGTGGTACATGGTCAAAAATCCCATCTCAATTGCAACGAAAAGGTATTTCGGGTGTAGTCGTAAAGCGCTGTGTTCGACATATTGCGCGTGATGGTATAGCGAGGAATCAGATGCCAGCGCTCGCCCAGTTTGTAGTCAGCCGCCAGCCCCAGGCTGCGGCTTGAATCACGTCGCACCACGAGGTAAAGCGCATCAGTGGCCAGATGCCGCTGCTCTTCATAGGCCAGCCCGAGCGACAACACCAGCTGGTCATTCACCGGCACGCTGCCGCCAAGATGAACACCCCACAAGCGAAAGCTGAAATGCGGCCGGATATCGTCTTTGGACACTTCTTTGCCCGCATACAAGCCGTACTGCCAATGCCTGGCACCACGGCTGGTGGCACCATCGTGGCTCAGGCCAACCGTCATACGCGCGGCGTTGTCGATGGCATGGTCAGGAAAGTCAAACCTGAGATGCTGGAGATAGCCACTGACCCGTGAGTCCTCACTCCACGGATGCACCCAATTCAGCCGTGCACCCAGAGAACTGCGGTACACCGCGTCATTGACCAGGTCATTCTGCGCCAGCAGCGTTGCGCCCCAATGATCCTTGCCCATGCGTTTTTGCAACCCCAGATCAAGGTAGACCACGCCCTCCTTCACATCCTTGCGGCTACGGTTGAAGTTCTGGCTGAGGTTGCCATTGGCCGTGACCCAGGTGGACGCATCAAGCTCCTTGCGCAACGTCAAACCGGCCTCGACGGTGGCCATCTGATCCTGATCCCGCGCGGCAGTGCCCAATGCCGTGGGCGTGTTGCCCAGCAACGGAATTAACAACTGGGGTGAATCCGGGCCACTGGTCACATTGTCAGACCCGCCCACGCCCAGGGCCAGGTAACCACTCAGACTCAGGCCGCGGCCACCTTCTGCCTGAGCCACATCCCGACGCAAGCGCTCCAGCACCTGTTGCTGATCGGAGGTGAGCGGCAAAGTTGCCAAGGGCTGCAGCAGCTCAGCAGCATGTCTCTCATCACCACGCTCAAGAAGAATGCTGGCAGCCTTCAGGCGTGCCTCCACATGACCGGCATCTGCCATGACCACCCGCTCAAAGGCAAACAAAGCTTGCCCGGTATCACCACTGCCCTGCCAGGCCAGACCCAACAGGTAGTCGTAGTCAGGCATTCCTGCGTAGCGCATCAACCCAGGCTCAAGCTCCGCCAGCGCCTGGGCTGGCAAACCACGCTGGAGCCATTGACGCGCGGACGCCAGCGAAGGTGCATCCTCCTGCGCCATGGCCACAAAAGTCAGCCCAAACAGACTGATCGCCACCAACATATCACGATAGTTCGACATAAACCTCCTTTTCTCATGCACACAGGGATTGTGATGGCATCACATGACAAATGGGTCACCAATGCCCCTCATGGACAGAATGGCAAACCCCGCATTTTTCATGCCCCCTCAAGGCTTGTTTGATACTGTAGCCCTTGCCCAAGACAAGAGCTCCGTGCTCACCCTACCCCATGACAACTCCCATCAAAATCGATTTTGTCTCCGACGTGTCCTGCCCCTGGTGTGCCATTGGCTTGCAGTCACTGAACCTGGCGCTGGAACGCCTGCAAGACCAGGTGCAGACCGAATTGCATTTCCAACCGTTTGAGCTTAACCCGCAGATGCCGCCCCAAGGCCAGGAAATCACCGAACACCTGAGCCAGAAATACGGTGCCTCACCAGAGCAACTGGCGCAAACGCGTGAAACCATTCGCCAGCGCGGCGCAGCCCTGGGGTTTGAGTTTGGCATAGGTAAACGTGAGCGTATCTACAACACCTTTGATGCCCATCGCCTGCTGCACTGGGCCGAACGGGAAGGCCCGCCGGGGGCCCCAAAAGCCCTCAAGATGGCCTTGTTCACCGCTTATTTCACCCATGGGCTAGACCCAAGTTCTCATGAAGTGCTGCTGAATCTGGTGACCCAGCAGGGGCTGGACTCATCACGCGCCCGTGCCGTGCTGCAAAGTGACGCGTTTGCGGATGAAGTGCGCGAGCAGGAAGCGTTTTACACCAGCAGCGGCATCCATTCGGTGCCCGCCGTCATCCTCAATAACCGCCACCTGATCTCGGGCGGCCAAGCCCCTGAGGTGTATGAACAAGCCTTGCGGCAACTGGCCGATGCGGCACGCACAGCCTGATCGCGCTGCGCGGCTATTAAATACGCCTTGTTTTGACCTGTATCGCTTATAAAACAAGCATAAATAGCTATTATTTTTATAGCTATTTGAACGCCAACTGATCCGTCACCCGGCGCATGGGTGAAGCAGCCAGAGCACCCAGCACCAGGCACACCAGCAGGCCACCGCAACCCATAAAAAGCTGGGGCAAGGTGATGGCACGCATCAGCCAGCCGGTGAGCGCCCCCGACAACGGGGCCAGCCCCAAAAAGATGAACATGAACATACTCATCACCCGGCCCATCAACGCGGGCGGCGTGCGCTGCTGCAACCAGCTGAAAATGGTCACCTGTATAAAGCCGCCCAATAAGCCGATAGTGACCAACAGTGCCGCGCCCTGCCAAGTGGCCGAGATCAGGCCCATGGGCATGAACAGCAGGCCCACCACCCCGTCCACCGCCAGCATGGTCGTGCCCAGCGTGCCCAGACGCAGACCCGGGCGGGCGCCGGACACCGCCATCCCCATCAGCGTGCCCGCGCCATGAGCCCCCAGCAAGATACCCAACGCCGCCGCACCCAACTGGAGCGTGCTGGCCAGCACCGGCAGGGCAATTTGCACCGGGCCGGTGATCAGCACCGCCACTGCGCCCCAGTAGAGGAAGCACCAACGCAGGTCACGGTCATGCCACAGATGGCGCAGGCCCGACTTGACCGCATGGAACACCGGTTCATGGACGGCTGGCCCAGCGTTCTGCGCAGCCAGGCTGACCGGGTGCAGGCGCACCTGTGCCAGCGTCCAGGCCGACAGCGCAAAGCTCAGGGCATCCAGCCCAAAGGCCACACCCAGCCCCAACGCGTCGGGCACCCGGCCAGCGGTGCTGCCCGAAGTGCCATCACCATACAGCGCAATCAGCACACCGGCCAGCAGCGGGCCGACAAACATCGACAACTGGCGCAAGCCCATCATCACACTGTTGGCGGCGGGCAACTGCGCGCGTGGCATCACATGCGGCAGCATGGAGGTGGCTGAGGGAATACTGAACGCTGTGGCCAGTCCGATGGCCAAGGCCAGCAGGTACACCGTCCACAGCGACAGCCCGCCCGCCAGCACCAGCACGGCCAGGCCAGCCAGCAGCAGGGTGTTGACGTATTTGGTGAGCATCAGCACCCGCTTGGGGGAGTAGCGGTCGACCACCGCGCCGCCGATCAAAATGAACAGCGCACGGGGCAGGCTCATCAGCCCCAGCACCATGCCCAGCACCAGGGTGTCGCCGGTCATGCGCAGCACCAGCCAGGGCAGAGCCACCAGGGTGAACTGGTCACCCAACAGGCTGATGCTGGCACCCAGCATCAGCCAGACGAAGTTTTTGTCGCGCATCAGCGTGGCGCGTGCGGGGTCGGTCGGGCGTTGGGTCATGGCTTGTCTTTCTGTGGTCAGCAATCAAAATCCGAATGTTCAGCCCTGACCTTGCGTGAGGGTCAAGCACTTTTTTTCATGCGGCACCACCAGTGGCACAGCGGCATCCGCAGCCGGACAGATTTGGTTACAGTGTCTTATGCCATCCCCCACTCTGACCCCACCAACGGCGGCCTTGCTGTTTGAACAAAGCACACAAGCGTTGCAGGCCGAGCAGTTTGAAGCGGCCGAGGCCTTGCTCCTGGAGGCCTTGCAACAAGACCCCGACCTGGCGGAGGCACATGCCAATCTGGCCTGGTTGCTGGAACGACGTGGCCAGCCCGACGAGGCCGCCCAGCACTACGAATACGCGATCACGCTGCAACCAGGCAATGCGCGGATTCATCTCAACTTTGGTGCCTTGCTGGCCGGGATGAAGTTTTTCCAGGCCGCCGAAGCCGCCTACCGCCTGGCGCTGTCGCTGCAACCCGACATGCCGGGGGCCTGGTGCAACCTGGGGGCTTTGCAGGCGCAGAACTGGCGTGATACAGAGGCCGAAAGCAGCTTGCGTCACGCCTTGCAACTGGATGCCTCACACGCCGCAGCCCATTTCAACCTGGCCTGCCTGTTGCTGCGCCAGGGGCACTTTCAAGAGGGCTGGCAGCACCTGGAGTTTCGGGATTGGTATCGGGCCATCGCCGCCCGCCTGCCCTGCCCGCGCTGGCAGGGGCAGGCACTGCCGGGGCGATCCATTCTGGTGGTGTATGACGCTGGCTACGGCGACATGATCCAGTTCTGCCGCTACGTGACCCTGTTGCACCACAACGGCGCGGCCGGTGTCGATGTGCTGTGCCATCCGGCCCTGAAAACGCTGCTGCAGACGCTGGAGGGGGTGGCTGAGCTGATCGGGTTTGACGAAAACTGGCCGGACAAGGCCTGGGACTTTTGGTGTCCGGTGCTCAGCCTGCCTTTTCACCTGGGCACGCAGCAAGACAACATTCCGGCGCAGATTCCTTATCTGCGTGCTCCCGCAGCGCGGGTGAGCCATTGGCGGGCTGAAATCAACCAACGGAGCCCCGGGCCTGCCTGGCGCGTTGGCCTGGTGTGGCAAGGTAACCCTGATTTTGTGAACGATGCGCAGCGCTCCTTGCCCGGTCTGGAGGTCATGGCCCCGCTTTGGCAAGTGCCGGGGGTGCAGTTCTTCAGCCTGCAAAAAGGCCAGGGAGAACCAGAGGCCACACGGCAACCGCACAGTCAGCCCTTGATCGACCTGGCAGCCGGTTTGCATGACTTTGCCGATACGGCCGCCGCCGTGGCGCAACTGGATCTGGTGATCAGCGTAGACACTGCCGTGGCCCATCTGGCAGGGGCCCTTGGGAAACCTTGCTGGGTCTTGCTACCCGCCTTCATGACCGATTGGCGCTGGCTGGAGCAGCGCACCGATTCCCCCTGGTACCCCGACGTGCTGCGCCTGTTTCGCCAACCGCGCGGCTTGAGTTGGGCCCCTTTGGTGGATCAGGTGCGTGAGGCGTTGGCAACGCAGGTGCGTGACACCGGACGATCTGCGTAGCTGTGTGCCCCATCCACACGCTTGGCCGCGGGCACCTCGTCCATGGCCCTAAATACTCCTTTTTTGGTAGCTACTTGCGCTTGTACAGTATGCTCCAGAGGCTTATTTGTTTATAAAAATATGCCCCATAAGCGGATCAGGATGCTGAATAGTTAATGGATGAGCTTGTGCGGCCATGGCGCGTTTGACGATGTCCAGGGTGAGCTCATCAAACACCGTGGTGCCGTTCAGCAGGGGCTCGGCGTTGTAGGCGGCGATCAACTTGCGCAGCAGCGCGGGCTGGCCGCTACACAGGTCGAGCATCACCTGTTCCCAGTGCGCCACCAGCGCCTGTGCCGCCGCCCCCGTCAGATCGGCTTGGGCGGCGTGTAACGCATGGGCTTCTTGGGTCAGTTGCTCAATGGCCGCATCGGGCACGGTGCGCAGCGTATGTAACTCCGCCAAACTCATATGACGCAACATGGCGCTCATGCGCAGGTTGATGGCGGCGTTGATGAAGCTGATGACTTCCGGCCCCGGCCCGTTTTTGAATTGCCCTTTGGGCTCGGCACAGTACATCTGGCCCCAGCGCTCGATCAGCTTGAAGTTGTCGTTCATCATCGCCAGCGTCAGGTTCATCCAGCGCAGGGCGAGCGATTGCACCTGACGGCTGTCACTGGGCAGTGACTGCTGCATGGCCTGCTTGACATCGGCAATCAGCCGCTCCCAGGTGGCGCTTTGGGCCTTGCGGTTGCCCAGGATCAGCCGGATCTCGTCGGCGCTGAAGTACTTGGCATAGGTGCTCATCAGCGACAGGGTGGACAGCCAGTCGCTCATGTCGGGCTCATTGCCCGTGGCCAGGCGCTCCTGCAGCAGTTGCAGCCGGGATCGTAGCTCGGTGGCCTGGGTGATTTCATGCTCCAGCGCACGGATTTGCCGGGCAATGGTGTCGCTCAGGCCCTCACCGCCACGTTCCAGCATGCGGGCAATGTCGGCCAGCGGCAGGCCCAGGTGACGTAGCGCCTGGATGCTGTGCAGGCGGCCCACGTCGGCCTGGTTGTAGAGCCGGTAGCCCGCCTCGGAGCGCGCCGAAGGCGTGAGCAGCTGGATGCTGTCGTAGTGGTGCAGGGTGCGCACCGTCAGGCCAGTGCGTTTGGCCAGTTCGCCAACTTTGAGATGCAAGGTCAGGACTCCTTGGGGTAAAGGGGGCAGTATCAAGCCTGACGTAGGGTGAGGGTCAAGACATGCACTGCATCACCCAGCCTGCGCCGCCAGCCACACAGAATGTGCATGGATTGGATGAGCCCGTAAAAAACCAGGGCTGGCTGGGTCGCCGTCTCAACTGGTTTGAGCCTGCTGAGATGGGGCATACGCCGCGATGAAGGCCGCGGCGGGGATGGGCCGCGAGATAAAGTAGCCCTGAAGTTCGTCACAGTGGTAGAGGCGCAAGCGATCCATAACCGGCTGATCTTCGACACCTTCGGCAATGGTTCTCAAACCCAGGCTGTGGCCCATCTGGATGATGGCTCGAACGATGGCATCATCCTCCACATCATGAGCCAGATTGCGAACAAAGGACTGGTCTATTTTGAGTTTATCGACCTTGAATCGCTTGAGGTAAGAGAGGCTGGAATAGCCCGTTCCAAAGTCATCGATTGAGAGCTTGACGCCCTTCTTTTTAAGCCGCATCACGGTCGAAAGCACACGCTCGGTGTCACCAATCAAGATGGATTCCGTCAGCTCCAGTTCAAGCAACTCGGGGGCAAGACCGGATTCATCCAAAGCCAAGCGCACCGACTGCTCAATGTCTCCCCGTTTAAACTGCAAAGCAGAGAGGTTGACTGCGACCACCAAGCGGGACAACCCGGCCTTCTGAAACCGCACTGCCTGCCGACAAGCTTCAAGCAACACCCACTCCCCCATTGGCACAATCAGGCCGTTTTCTTCCGCCGCCGGTATAAAACGACCCGGAGGAACCAAACCGAGCTCAGGATGGTTCCAGCGAATCAAGGCCTCAACGCCCACCAGATTACCGCCAACGAGTTCAATTTGCGGTTGGTAATGAAGCACAAATTCACCCTTTTCGAGAGCTTGACGCAAACCGAAATGCATCGCCAACCGCTCCTGGGCTTCTTCATTCATCTCCTGATTGAAGAATCGATACGCATTTCCGCCGTCATTTTTGGCCCGGTGCATCGCCATGTCGGCTTTTTTGAGCAGGGTATCGAAATCAGATCCATCCTCCGGATAAATGGAAACTCCGACCGAAATGGTCATGGCGAGCTCCTTGTCAGTTACCCCAAATGGGGCCAAAAATCCAAGCATCAACTTGTTGAGAAATAGCACACTGACATCCGAATCAGTCAGATTGGGCAGCAAGATCAAAAACTCATCGCCCCCTTGCCGACAAAGGGTATCGGTCTCCTGCAGGCACTCACCCAGACGTTTGGCCACAGCGATCAAAATCTGATCGCCCACGCGATGACCGAGGGTGTCATTAACCGTCTTGAAGCGATCCAGATCAACCACCATCAGTGCCAACTTTTCATGATTGCGGTCAGCCTGGCTGATCGCTTGCTGCAACCGATCCTGCACCAGCAAGATGTTGGGTAATCCGGTCAAAACATCATGATGGACAAGGAACTTGATCCGATCTTGTGCAGCTTTGCGTTCAGTGATGTCGCGCCCGACCAGAACACCATAACAAACGTGTTCAACCATGGCCACGCGATACGACAACTCCAGCCAGATCGAAGTCTCACCACGACGGTATTCGGTCACCAGAGAATGGGGAGGTGTTTCCATGCTGGCATCAAGCTCATGCATATCCCGGCGCAGCTCCACCAGCAAGCTGGTCACATCAACCAGCCCCAATGATGCCAAAGGCTGACCGATCAGCTTCTCAACAGATTCACCAAGCAAGTGCCCCAAGGTGGCATTGGCATCTACCACGACCCCTTGCGGCAGCGCAATAAGAAGGACAAAGTCTGAGGTACGGTCGATGAGTGTGCGAAACCGCTCAAGTCGATCCAGGTTCTGACGCAGTTGGGGGTAGTAGCTTTTATGGAACGAACGCTCACCCAGGCCGATGATGCGGTCCTTGCGTGTGGCCCAGTCCTCATCAGGCTCAAAGAGCTTCGCCATAAATCGCCTTGATGTCGCCCAGTTGGGTATAGCGGGGATTGGTGACAAGACAAGCATCATTGAGCGCATGCCCGGCCAGTTCGGGAATATCGACCGAACGTACGCCCCGCCGAGTCAAGCTATCAGCAATGCCGACCCGTTTACGCAAGGCAGCCAGTTCGGTCGTGATCTTCTTGGCCTGCTCATTTTTCGTCATGCCGCGCATCTCAAGGCCCATCGCCTGGCCAATTTGAGCATAGCGGTCAGTCGCCGCATCCATGTTGAAACGCACCACATGTTCCAGCAACAAAGCGTTGCATTCGCCGTGGGGCAAGTCAAGAAAACCACCCAATGAATGCGCCAACGCATGGACGGCCCCCAGACTGGCATTCGAAAAAGCCAGGCCTGCATGCAGACTCCCCAGCAGCATGTTCTCGCGCGCCATCAAATCACTGGGCTGAGCCACGGCTATCTCCAGATTTTTCCAGACCAGCGTGATGGCGGCCAGTGCATGGACATCCACCACCGGTGAACTGGCGGTAGACACATAGGCCTCGATGGCATGGGTCAGGGCATCCAGCCCGGTACAGGCCGTCAGATATGGGGGCATGGTCAGCGTTGTTTCCGGGTCGACCAAGGCCACATCAGGAACCACCGTCTTGCTGATGATGGCCATTTTGTAGCGATCCTGCGTGTTGACGACGATACAAAACTGTGAAATGTCGGCTGCCGTTCCCGCCGTGGTCGGAATACAGATCAGCGGAGGCCCGGGTACAGCCACCTGGTCGACGCCTTCAAAGGCAAGAATGTGGCATCCATTGGCATGCACGATACCAATACCTTTGGCACAGTCCATGACACTACCACCGCCCACGGCCACAATCAAATCACAGTGTTCACGGGCATAAAAGGCAGCCCCGGCCATGACTTCGTGATCTTTGGGATTAGGTGTCAGTGCGTGAAACACCACGGACTCAATGCCGACTTTTGTCAAATCAGCCTGCACATCCTTGAGGCAACCCGCAGCCATGACACCGGGGTCGCTCACGATCAGCACCCTTCGAGCCATCAGGTTGCGTGCGTAATAGCCCACTCGTCGGCGGGAACTCACACCAAAAATAAACTCTGGCGCAACAAACTTGCGCATTTGGTACAGTGACATGTCCACTCCCCAGGTTTTATTGATATTAGCCCTGAATGCCTGTCCATCTAAGGGATCTGTTAGACACATGGAAAAGCGTTTGACCTCGATTCATTCTACGCTTGGCACTCCCAAAAAAACGACTCCAGCAAATCAATCACCGGTAACCCATTGGCCATTCACGGCGGCGTTTTTGCATGACTTGGATCCTCCGGTTCCTGTATGCCACAGCCGTGTTGTCGCCAGCATTCCCCCAAACCGTGCATGAACAAAAGTCGTTACACAGCCGCATGTCGCCCCTGAACGGCGAGCCGCAACCGCATACATTCCTCCAACACCATGCCCGCCCCACAAGTCGCCTCGCTGCTTGAACAAAACACAGCCGCTCTGCGGGCCAAGCAGTTTGAGCCCGCCGAGGCCTTGCTGCGTGGGCCCTTACAGCTTGTTCCTGATCGGTCAGAGGCTCAGGCCAATCTGGCCTGATTGCTGCTGCGCCAGGGACACGATCAGGAAGAGTGACAACAATGGCTGATACCGGGCCATCGCAGCGCGTCTGCCTTCCCCCGCTGACAAGCCGCCAGGGAATGTCCAGACAAGCCATCCGGGTGGTGGGTGAAACGGTTACGGCAACAGGGTCCCGTTCTGCACGCTACGTGCGTCTGCTGCATGATGGCGGCGCGACACACGTTGATGTGCGATGCCATCCAGCCCCGCTAACCCTGCAGGGTA
This sequence comes from Rhodoferax lithotrophicus, assembly GCF_019973615.1. Lineage (GTDB taxonomy): Bacteria > Pseudomonadota > Gammaproteobacteria > Burkholderiales > Burkholderiaceae_C > Rhodoferax > Rhodoferax lithotrophicus. The sequence goes on from NZ_AP024238.1 coordinate 3,960,082, forward strand.
TTGCTACCCGCCTTCATGGCCGACAGGCGCTGGCAGCACAGATGATCCATCCCACGCGGCCGCTGCGATCACGCTAGATCATCCACTTTTAAACCAATCCAGCGCTACCCAGTTTTAACCCTGTAGCCCTTATCAATCAAGCGCAGGAAGCTACTCAATCAATAGTCAATCAAGCCAGCCTGGCGGCCTGCAACTGGTCACGGGTTTGCATGGCCACCTGGCGCGCCGCCTGCGCAAAATCGGCCCCGGCGCTGGCATACAACACGGTCCGTGACAAGTTCACCACAATCGGCCCGTGTTCGCGCCAGCCCGCCCGGACGGTGGCCAGGGCATCACCGCCCTGCGCACCGACGCCCGGAATCAGCAGCGGCAAGCTGGGAGCCAGCTCGCGCACCCGCTCAATTTCTGCCGGGTAGGTGGCCCCCACCACCAGGCCGAGCTGACCGTTCAGGTTCCATGGGCCTTGGGCCAGCTGGGCAATGTGTTCATACAAACGCGGTTCACCCGCCACGCTGGCCAGCCGCTGGTTCTGAAAATCGTCGCCGCCGGGGTTGGAGGTGCGGCACAGCACAAATGCGCCTTTGTCGTGGTATTTGAGGTAAGGCGCAATCGTGTCAAAACCCATGAAGGGTGACAAGGTGACCGCGTCGGCCCCGTAACGCTCAAACGCCTCCTTGGCGTACTGCTCGGCGGTGCTGCCAATGTCGCCCCGCTTGGCATCCAGAATGATCGGCACACCCGGCGCGGTGCTGCGCATGTGGGCCATCAAGCGCTCCAGCTGGTCTTCGGCCCGGTGCGCGGCAAAGTAGGCAATCTGCGGCTTGAAGGCGCTGACCAGGTCGGCCGTGGCCTCCACGATGGCTGCGCAAAAGTCGTAAATCTTGCGGGCATCGCCCTGGTAGGCGGCGGGGAATTTGGCCGGTTCGGGGTCTAGCCCGACACACAGCATGGAAGAATTTTGGCGCTCTGCCTGGCGCAACAGGTCTAAAAATTTCATGGGCTGATTGTATGAAGGCTCACCACGGTGCATTCCATTTCTCAACCATGGGGGCCTAAGCGCAAGGCCGCAGGCAGTGTACGGACACAACAAGGCAGAGCAACAACACGGATGATGTGACAAGGGAATAAGAATTCCTTAAGTGGCAGCTAAGGTGTGCTTAAGGCCCGAGCGAGATGATTCACCCCATCGCTAAACACACATCACCCAAGAGGCTCACCATGAATACACACCTGCAACAATTTGTCACCAAGTACCTCTCTGTTGTCTTCGCCACGCTGATGTCGGTCAGTTTCTTTGCCTTTTTGGCCATTCCCTACAGCCTGGGTGCCCACCCTGGTGAAGAAGCACAAACACACACCACGGTGCCGGTTTCTTTGGCCGCCCAAAAATCCGAGGCCCCTACCCTGAAACTGAAGGCTTGAACAAGTCGACTGAAAAGCTGGGCAGGCGCATGAGGCCTGACCTAAACTTGGGGTTTTCCCTGACCTGAATCACCATGCGCTCTGACGAATTCCCCGACAACAACGAAGACAGCCAATTCACCCCGGCCGAGCGCTCAGCCGCCGCCTCGCGCAGCACCTGGGTCAGCGTGGCGGTGAATTTGCTGCTGACCATCGCCCAAATTGTGGCGGGGGTGCTGGCCAAATCACAGGGCTTGATTGCCGACGGTATCCATTCCCTGTCTGACCTGGTGGCCGACTTTGTGGTGCTGTTTGCCAACCACCACAGCCAGAAAGCCGCCGACGAAGATCATCCCTACGGCCACCAGCGCTTTGAAACCGCCGCCTCGCTGGTGCTGGGGGTATTGCTGCTGGCCGTGGGTCTGGGCATGTTGTGGTCTGCCGCCCACAAGCTGCAAAGCCCGGAGACCATTGCCACGGTGCACATCACCGCGTTGTGGGTGGCTGCGGGCGCACTCACCGCCAAAGAGCTGCTGTTTCGCTACATGCTGGCGGTGGCCAAGCGGGTCAAAAGCAGCATGCTGGTGGCCAATGCCTGGCACGCCCGCTCGGATGCGGCATCCTCCCTGGTGGTGGGTGTGGGCATCATTGGCAACCTGGCGGGTTACCCGATTCTGGACCCGATTGCCGCCGCCATTGTCGGCTTCATGGTGACCAAGATGGGCTGGAGTTTTGGCTGGGACGCGCTGCACGACCTGATGGATCGCGCCGCCGATGAGGCCGAGGTGCAAGCCATTCGCCAGACCTTGCTGGAAACCGCCGGCATCCGTGATGCACACGATGTACGCACCCGCAAGATGGGCGACATGATTGTGGTGGATGCCCACCTGGAAGTGGATGCCACCCTGAGCGTGGAGCAAGGCCATGACATTGCCGTGGCCGCCCGCGAACGTGTCATGCAACGCCATCGGGTGCTCAACATGATGACCCACGTAGACCCCTTCAAACGCCCGGATCGGGATCATCTGCCCCTGAATCCGGTGGCAGAAAAACGACCCGTGTCTCCCGCCTGAAGCTTGATCCGGGCCGGTTGGCCTGAGCCCGCTCAGGAAAGGCGGCCTTGCACCGCGTCCAGCGCCAGGCACAGGTCGGCCCAGGCTTTGCCCTTGTCCTGCGGGTTGCGCAGCAGATAAGACGGCGGGTAAGTCACCACCAGCGGCACACCGGCAAACTGCCATACCTGGCCACGCAATTTGCCCAGCGGCAGTTTGGCGCTCTCGGGTGGTGTGTCAGAAAGCAAGGTCTGCATGGCAAAACGCCCCATGGCAAGGATCACTTTGGGCTGTGTCAGGGCAATTTCACGGCGCAGGTAATGCGCGCAGGTGGCCAACTCATCGGCCGATGGCGCACGCATCAAGGCGGGCCGGCACTTGAGCACATGCGTCAGGTAAGCGCGCCCGCTGGGCTCAGCGGCCAAGGCCGCGGGCGCGGCCCATGGAGCCCAACGCTGCACCCCGACTGCGCGCAACATGTTGTCCAGCAACAAGCCCGCATCTTCCACAAACGGCAGGCCCAAACGCTCCTGGGCTTCATCCGGCGGGTCACCCACCACCAACCAATCGCAGGGGGTGGGCACATCCGGCGCAGCCAGCACGCTGGCACGGCGGCCCAGACACATGGCGCAAGCCTGGCAATCGGCCAGTGTCCCTTGTATTTGTGGCCAGTCCATGCGGGCAATGCCGTCCGGCAAAGTGGTGACCTGGGTTGGGCTTGGTGCACGGGCAGTGGTCTGGGGGCCTGAATGATGACTCGGGCTAGGCCCCACTTGCGGCGGGGTGGGGGTGGCAAGCTGGACGGGGCTGGCCACGGGTGCGGCGGACACATTGTCTGCAGGCAGAGAGGGCGGGATCACTGCTGCGCTTGGGATTTTTATATCATTTTGGCCTCTAGCGCTTTCCATATAAGCGCTGTCAGCTTCATTATCCATAGCAACTTGTGCCTCACCCAGGTCGGCTGGCAAGGCCGCAGGCCACCACACGTGTACGCCCATTTCATCCAGCATGGCGCGTTGGCGGGTGTCAAGGTTGAGGCTCATGGGCTGATTTTCTCTTTAATCCGCGGCGACAAGTTGCAGGCTCATCACCACCGCATCTTCACGCTGACCGTTGCCAGCGGGGTAATAGGCGCGGCGGGTACCCACGGTGCAGAAACCTTGCGCTTTGTAGACATGAATGGCCCGGGTGTTGCCGGTGCGAGCTTCCAGCCACAAACACTGCGCACCCTGCCCGCGCGCCCACAGCGCCAGGGCATCCAGCATGACACGCGCCCAACCCTGCTGCTGGTAGGCGGGGGCCACGGTGATGTTGAGCAGGTGCACCTCTTCATAACCTTTCATGCCAATGAAGTAGCCCAGCAGCGCATCCCCCGCCAGCAGCATCTGGGCTTGGTAGCCACTGGCCAGACAGTCCAGAAAATGCTGGCGCTGCCAGGGATGGGCATGCGCCTGGCCTTCCACGGCAACCACCGCTTCAAGCCGGGACTCGGTCATCGGCTCAAAGCGGACTTCAACGGCGTGGGGCTGATCACTCATGCGGTCCATCGATACGCTCATGGCTCAATGCGACACGGCGACCGGGTGGGCGGTGGTGGCCAATTTGGCCGCCAGCCGCTCCTGGGTGGTTTGCGCCACCTTGTCGCGGATGTAGGTGGGCAAAGCCTGTTCGGCGCTCACCGCAGCCCCGGCAGCCAGCAAGGCCGGGGCCAAACGCAGCAAGGCCTGCGCCGTCGGCAAGGCCGGCACCCGTTGCTGGCCCACATGTGGAAGACGTTCACCGTATTCGGCAAACACGTTGCCCGCCAGCACATGATCCGCATCACACTGCAAATTTTCAGGAGAAATCAGGCTGTAGCGCTTGATACACGTCCACTGATCACTCTCAAATAAATAGCTGGCGGTGTACAACTCATCCATGCGGGCATCCAGCATGGCGGTCACGCACAAGCGCTCTGGCGCGCCCAATTGCTGGTGTGCATCTTGGGCCACGGCCAGCAAGGTGTCGACCGGCAGCACCGGCACAGCGGCACCAAAACCCAGACCTTGCGCCACTGAACACGCAGTACGCAGCCCGGTGAACGAGCCCGGCCCGGCCCCGAACACAATGGCCGACAGGTCACCAAACTGCAGCCCGGCCAGGGCCATCAAGCGCTGGATTTCGGGAATCAAGTGCGTGGACGTGAGTGCGCCACCGGCGGCATCGTGCTGCCACCGCATAGCGGTATCCCCGGTGCCGCGCTGCAGCGCAATCGACATACGTTCGGTGCTGGTGTCAAAGGCCAAGAGGTTCATGGCAGGTTTCTCAAAAGGGATCGTTGGGTACAAGATTTCATATAAAAATGAGGCTCTAATGCTTATCAATCAAGCGCTAGCAGCTACTTTTTTAAGAGCATTCGGCAAGCTGGCGCGCACGCCGAACAAAATTCCGGCAGTGACCAGGGTCAGACCTGCGGCCAGGTTCCAGCGCAGCGGCTCGCCGAGCAAAACCACCGCCCCCAAGGCCGACAGGCCGGGCACCAGCGCGGTGATCATGGTGGAGCGCACCGGGCCAAAGTGGCGAATCATCTGGGTGAAGGTGATGCCCGAGATCACCACCGAGCCCCAGCCCTGAAACGTGGCCTGAAACAACACGTCACGCCACGGGGCGGTGAACACATGGCCGTTGACCAGGCCGCTGAGCACCAGCACGCTGTAGCTGGGCACATACACCACGAACGCCAACGTGGTGATGGCAATGGTGGCGCGTACCGCCTCCAGCCCATGGTGACGCGCCAGCACGCTGTAGGTGGCCCAGCACATGGCGGCCGACATGAACAACACATCACCCAGCCAGACCTGCCCGCCATCAAAAGCCCGCAACAAGCTCAGCCCACCCACCAGCAAGTCCCCCAACACAATCAACCCCAGGCCAACAGCCCGTGTCGGGGTGATACGGTCACGCAACAACCAGGCCGCCAGCAGCGCCGTCCACAAGGGCAGGCTGCCCGGCATCAGCACCGAGGCATGCAAGGCCGGGGCGTAAGCAAAACCACTGTAGGCCAGCATGGCATATACCAGGCCGCCAAAAATCCCGACCTTGACCGTGATGCCTGCAGTCAAAGGCGACACGCCCAGCCAGGACGCACCATGCAGGCCTTGCGCCCGATCCTGCCGCACCAGCCACGCGCCCCAGGGCAACAGGATCAGGCTGGCACCGACGATGCGGCAAAAGGCCAGATCCAGCGGGGTCAGCACGCCGCCACGCGCCGGGTCGGCCGAAGCGCGCGCAATCAGGATGAAGGAAGTCCAGATCAGCACCGTGACCACAGCTGCAGCCAGGCCGATGCTGCGAGGTGAAAAGCGCGGGGGGTGGGGAGTGTGCACGGACATGCGCTGATTATCCGTGCGCCCAGAAGGCGGCGCTCTTGCGCGGTAAAAGGCCAGCTCAGTCCATCTTCAGGCTTCGGGATGAACTTGAGCCAGGAAGGTGGTAAATGGGCTTACGCGCCGGGATTCACCTCGTCCAGCTGCATCGGGTTGAGGAATTTTTCGCCATAACGCCGGTACACCCCCTGGTGCAGAAAGACATCAAACAAATCCGGGTCAATGTGACCATCATCCCTGAACTGGGCCATGATGCGCATGGCTTGCGACAGTTTCATGCCCGGTTTGTAAGGGCGATCCGAGGCGGTGAGTGCTTCGTAAATATCGGCAATCCCCATGATGCGGGCCTGCACCGACATTTGCTCACGGGTGAGGCCTTTGGGGTAACCCTTGCCGTCCATGCGCTCATGGTGACCCCCGGCGTATTCGGGCACGTTTTTCAGGTGCTTGGGCCAGGGCAGTTTTTCCAGCATCTTGATGGTGGCAACGATGTGGTAGTTGATGACATCACGCTCCGCTGCAGTCAGGGTGCCTTTGCGAATACTCAGGTTTTCCAGCTCGTCCGAGGATAAAAAACCAGTCTGGATGCCGTCCGGGTTGCGCCAGGTGTAGCGGCTGCCGATCTCGCGCACACGCGCCACATCGGCATCACTCATGACTTCCCCACCCACATTGGCGTTGCGCAAGAAGCTGCGATCAGCCTCCAGTTCAGCCAGGGCAGACTGGTTTTGGCTGCGCAGGGCCGCCTCTGCGGCGGGGTCTACCACCTGACGCAGAGCCAGTTGCTGGCGCAGTGTGGCAATTTCCGCATCACGCTTGAGCACTTCAAAACGGGTGTCAATGAGCCCGATGCGGTCAAACAAGGTGTGCAGCTTGGTGGCTTTGTCCACCACATGCACCGGGGTGGTGATCTTGCCGCAGTCGTGCAGCAAGCCGGCAATCTTGAGTTCATGACGGTCCAGGTCGGTCATGTGAAAGTTGGCCAACGGGCCTTCGGTGACCTGGTCAGCCGCCTCGGCCAGCATCATGGTCAGCTCGGGCACACGCTGGCAATGCCCGCCGGTGTAGTGCGATTTTTCGTCAATGGCCAGATTGATCAGCCCGACAAAGGCCTCAAACAACTCTTCCAGCTGGGTCAGCAACAGGCGGTTGCTCAACGCAATGGCGGCTTGTGATGCCAGCGACTCGGCCAGACGCTGATCCGCTTGCGAGAAGGCCACCACCTCGGTCGTTCCAGGGCGCTGCGCGTTGATGAGTTGCAGCACACCAATCACGTCCCCGTCATGGTTGCGCAGGGGCACGGTTAAAAAGGATTTGGAGCGGTAGCCGGTGCGCTGGTCAAACTCGCGGGTGCCTGAAAAATCAAAGTTGGGCTCGGTATAGGCATCGTCGATATTGATGGTCACACTATGGATGGCGGCATAGGCTGCCACCAGGGTGTTATTGGGCTTGCCGGTGCTGGAATACAGGGGCAAGTCAGGGAAATTCATGCCTTTGGCCGCCGTGCCACCCATCGCAATGTTCAGCGAATCAGTGCGCAGGATCTCGAAACGCAAGGTATTGCCGTCCTCCAGCATGCGGTAGAGCGTGCCGCCATCGGCATGGGTGATGGCTTTGGCGGCCAGCAGGATTTTTTCAAGCAGGCGGGTGATATCTCGTTCTTTGGACAAGGACGCGCCGATATCGTTCAAATGCTCCAGGCGATCCAGCAAACTGGCCAGCGAGGTGGTTTGTTCTTGCATTTAAAACCCTTTGGATGTGGTTTATTTGGTTTTGAACGTGTGGGAACCATCCCAATCCTGACCCGGTGGATGGGCGATGAATTCAACCACACGTGTGGCATACAGCCGGTACAACTCACAATCAGGGTACTGGCGTTGCAATTTGGCAAATTCGTCTGCCGCCACCAGCCAGTCTTGCGTGTGGTACAGCCGCAAGGCGGCGCTGTACTGTGCCAGTTCCTGGCGCACCTCCGGTGCCAGCTCACTCATCAGCCCCAAGGGCTCATAGATTTTGACCGGGTGCTCTTTGCCTTTGACACGCACGCAATCGAGCTCTTTGTAGGCAAAGTCCATCGCCGCTGCGCGGGTGAATTCGCTCACGATGATGGACACGCCATAGGTTTTGGTCAGCCCTTCCAGCCGTGAGCCCAGGTTGACCGCATCGCCCATCACGGTATAGGCCAGGCGAAACTCCGAGCCCATGTTGCCCACCGTCATGTCACCGGTATTCACACCAATCCCAATTTGGATAGAGGGCCAACCCTTGGCTTTGAAATGCTCCTCCAGGGCGTGTAATTGCGCCACCATGTCCATGGCCGCCTGCACGGCGCGGTGGGCGTGCTGGGGGTCGGCCAGTGGCGCGCCCCAGAAGGCCATGATGGCATCACCGATGTATTTGTCGATGGTGCCGCGGTGGGCATGAATGACCTTGGTCATGGGGGTTAAAAAGTCATTCATCAGCTCGGTCAGCTGGGTTGGGCCCAGGCCCTCTGAAATGGTGGTGAAACCACGCACATCCGAAAAGAGCACGGTCATTTCACGGTTTTCACCAGCCAGGCTGTAAGCCCCTGGGTCTTGTGCCATTTCATCGACCAATTCGGGGGGCACATATTGACCAAACAGCCGGGCCAACAGACGTTTGGCGCGCGAGTCCACAAAAAACCCATAAGACATGTTGAACACAAAAATGGCAGCGATCAGCACCAGGCCCGAGGCCAGCGGCACGATCAACTGGCCCGCACTCCAAATCCACAGGTTCACCGCCACTGCAAAGGATGCCATCACCAGGGAGAGCAAGGTCGCATAGGCAGGAGACAGCGCGGGCAATACCAGCGCCAGCAACACGCCCGTGAATAACAAGAGCACCAGCTCCAGCCCCATCACGTATGCGGGCCGTTCTTTGATGGTGCTGTCCATGATGCCGGCGATCATGTTGGCATGCAGTTCAACCCCGGCATAGGCTTCCTGCATCGGGGCGGTGCGCAAATCAAGCAGCCCGGGCGCGGTGGTACCCACCAGCACAATGGCTCCCCGCAGCACGTCAGCGGGCACTTTGGCTTGCAACACGTCGCTGGCGGACACATACACATAACTGCCCTGGCGACCCCGGTAAGGCACCAGGGCGGCCACATCGGCATCCACCGGAACACGCTTGTCGCCGACTCTGAGCGCTTCCAAGGCGACCGAATTGTGGCTGCCACCTTCATAAACCAGCTCCACCGTGGGCGCACGCATGACCAGGCGGGCCATGGCCAAGCCCAGGGTTTCGTACAAGGCACCGTTGTGCATTTGCAGCAGGGAAATGCGGCGAAAGACACCATCGTCATCAATCAGCGGGGAGGCATTAAAAAAACCGGCACTGGCGGCGGCTTTTTGCAACTCGGGCAGATTGGCCGAAAAACCGTCGGCCTTCATGGCACCCACGTTGTGCTCGACAAAACTGCCCTGGGGCAGCACAGGTTCTGGCAACAACCCCACTTGCCGCTGCCCCAGTTTGTCGTGCTGGAAATAGTAGCCCAAGACCACCGGGCGATTTTTCAGGCTTTGCGCAAACAAGTCGTCATACCGCAGCGCCGGGCGTAAACGCTTGAGGGCTGCCTCAAAACGTTGATCGGCCTTCAGCTCGCCTTGGGCCAGGCTCTCCAGGGTGGACAGGCCGGAGCTTTCATCCCGCTCGGCAAACAACACGTCAAAACCCAGCACATCAATCTGGTAGGTGTCAAACAGCACATCCACCATGTGCGCCAGTTTGTTGCGTGGCCACGGCCAGTGGCCCTGTTGCTCCAGGCTTTTCTCATCCACATCCACAATCACGATGCGCTTGTCCACCGTGCCGGGCATGGTCCATTGAAGCCGCAAGTCGTAGGCATAATTTTCCAGGCGCGCCATGAATCCCAGATGGAGCAGCCCCACGGCATTCAGCAACAAAACAAGCACAAGGACCAGACTCAAGGCCATACGAGCGGCGTGAAGCCTGAAAAAGCCGATTTTTTTCATGCTATGTCCATGACAAAAGCTGAGCCTGCCAATGAGATGAACCAGGGATCAACGTCGACACATATTGGCGCTGAACATCCCAATGGACAGGAACGGATCACGGTCAAGGATCGGTGGCACCGATTGCAGGCGCACCGGAATGACCGCGCGGCCGGCAAAAGCAGACTCACCGGCATCCAGCAGGATATCTTTTTCTGCTTGTGCCAACACCACCCGACCATCATGTACGGTCAGCAGCACACCATCGCTGGTATCCGGCGTGGTTTCCAGACCAAACAGCCCCTCAAGATTCACGGGTACTTTTTCAGGCTCGGGGGTGCTGAGGGTTCTGAAATAGTCCGGACTCACCTGCAGGGCACGTGCGGGCCTCTCAGGGCCATTCACCCGTCCACTTTGGCCAGTCGGCAACACCACGGACTCCCCCTGACTGCCGGTGAGCGTAATCGTGCCTTCACGGGTTTGGGCAAAAAGCGACTCTTCACAGGGCATATCCCCCAGATCGGCCGCGGTGGCACTGTCTGCACTGCTGCCAGGGGCACACACCACATCAAACACCGTGCCCCGAATACCTATGGTGGCGGTCGCGGTACGCACCTTGACTTTTTCAGGATTCGACTTGCCAATCAGTCCGGTGGCAAAACGCAAGCCACCCTTGAACAGCTCAATGATCATGCTGCCCAAGCTCTTATTGGCCGCATTGCCGGATGGGGCGACATTGGCGTATTCTGAGATACCCATCTGGCTGGACGGATTGACGGTGATGCGCGCACCATCACTGAATACCAGCACCACATGGGAGTCCAGCTGGGTTTGCAACACGTCGCCGTTGTACAAGGCTTGTCCTTCAGAGAGGGTGACCCACCCGCCCCCTCCATGCGACACCTTGGCCACGCCACGCACTTGCACGGCACGTGCAGCCACCGGTGCGGCACTGTTGCGGTGCTTGGTGTCTCCCGTTTCATTGCAGTCCTGCTGGCACAGGCGTACCGAAAAATCCGTTCCACGGATGCCCACGGTGGCGGTATTGGCCCTAAGCTGGTAGGCATCGGCATTGCCACGTTTGCCAATGGCTCCGGTGAGCGCGCGAATCCCCCCCTTGATCAACCGCAACAGCATGTTGTCTTGCGCGGGCGACTCTTTTTGAAATTGGTATTTTTGAACCACCAGCGTGGACTCGGGCCGGATCACGGTTTCACCCCCATCGGTGAATTGAAGGCGCACAGTGCTGTTGCGGGTAGTGTTGATGGCATCCCCCTCCTGCAAAGAGGAACCACGTGCCAGAATAGTGGGGTGCCCGGCACGTGTGACAAAAACCGTGCCGTCTACTGCGGCAGCGGTAGCCACCGCGGGCACCGGGGTCACAGTTTGTGCCGCAGCCATGCCGGATGCCAAAAGCAGGCCTGCCAGCAAACTCAACGAGGTTAAAAACGTTTTCATTGGCAGGCCTCTTCTTCCATCACTTTTTCAACCGACACCAGCTTTTGCTCCGGTGTCGGCGTGGTATCAAGCATCGTCCCGGTTTGATCCGCACGAGCCAAGAGAACTTCCAGCGGCTTGGGCTGCGAGACCTCGGCCACCACATCATTCCAGACCACCGAGGACGCAGGTTTGAACACCGTGGAGGGAGGTGTTGGCTGCGTGGGTGTCACGGATACTGCCGTCAAGCCATAACTGCTGACACCGGGTACAAACAACATCGTCCAGCCAGCGGGGGGCGTGGTGTGGGTAAAAGCACCTGTGGCACTGGCAAACTTCATCACTGTGAAAGTGCTGCCTGCCGCTGGCGCAAAGCCGCCATAGGAACTGACATGGAGACTGCCGTTTAAGGCGGCCACACCATTGACCTTGATGACATCGTAACCAGACCCTGGAACCATCCCGCCGAGCTCCAGGTTCAAAACGCTGTTGGCGCTCAAGGTCAGATTGCCCGCAATGGTGAGCGCACCGGGTGAAAAACCGGGTGCCAGGGTGGCACTGCCAACCACCAGGTTGCCAAACAAATTGCCGGTGCCACTGATGCTGCCTGCATGCAGGGTCACATTACCGGTGATGTCCCCATTGCTGAGCTGCAAACTCCCCCCGTTCAGGGTCAAACCACCCTGAAACTGGGTGTTGCTGCCACTCAAAGCGACCAAGGTGCCCGAGTTGGTGACCAGCTGGGCAAACACCAAACCCGACCCCAGTTGCATGCTGCCCTGGTTGTTAATCGCCATGCCGAATGTTTGGCCGGAAAAACTCATGCTGCCCAGGTTATTCAGGGCTCCCGTGGCAGACCATACAACACTGCTGCCAGCGGGCACACTGAATGATCCCGTGTTGGTGGTGCTGAGCGTCCCACTGCCTGAAAAATGACCACTGAGCAGACTCAGACTGCCAGCGATGGACAGGGGGCCGTTATTGACCAGATCACCACCATCCAGCGTCCAACTGGCCCCCTGGGACAGGGTGTTGCTGCCATCAAGTTGCACGGTTCCCGAACGTACGGTTAATGAGCCCATCGGCAGGGCCTGGTTGGCAAACACATAAGTCAGATTGGGGGTATTGATCTCACGCTGCCCTGCCCCCGCATACAACAGGCTACCGCCATTGCGGTACAAGAAACCACCCGTGCCACGGATGGCACCACCCCACCAGCTGAATCCCGCTGTTTCGCGCCACAACTCGCTGGCATTGTTCAAATTGATCACCCCTGAAAGGTGCTCGGCATTCGCCCCTTTCAGGGTCAAGAGGCCATCCACATTCAAGGTACCGGCATTGCTGAAGTCACCGCTGAGTGTGCCACTCAGACTGGCCACACCACCCAAGGCATTGGTGAAGTCCCCCCCCCAAGACAAAGAACGCGCTGTCAGCTTGCCGTTGTTGAGCAGACTGCCCGATCCCACCAGACTGGTGTTTGCGCCCAAATCCAGACTGGCACCAGAGGCGATTGTGAGTGTGGTATCGAGCACATGGGCACTGCCAGAAATGGTGGCAGATTGACCCGTTGCCACCAGAAAGGTGCCTGCACCGCTCAAGGAACTGGCACCCAAACCAGTCCAGGTGAAACCACCCAGCGTCGTCAAGGTTGCACCGGAACCAATCTTCACATCACCTTGCAGATCAAGCCCTGCCACCGTGCTGTCCTGCAGCAGACTCAAAGATGCCCCCGTTTTCACCGTAAGACCACGGGTGGAATCTAATCCCTTGATGCTGTAGCTGCCGGAACTCATGACCAGATTACCCGTGCCCGTGCTGATGTTTACAAAATCATCAACACCCGGCAACATGCCGGTCCCCCAATTGTCAGGATTGGACCAGTTCACCCCATCCCCGGCTCCCGTCCAGACCCCACTGGTGTAGAAAGACAGCGTCATACCCTCACCACCGTAAGCCGGGGTTAAACCAGGCGAGCTGATATTGAGGGTGGCAAAGACACTGCCAGCAGTCCGGGAGCCGGATGTCAGCAGCTTCATGAAGCTCGCCCTGGGCGTACCACTCACACTCAAGGTACCGCCGTAGGTCACCTCACCTGAAACCGCCAGCGTGTCCACAGCGACAGCAGGACTTGATCCGAGCTGAACCTGGTAAATACTCCCGGCCCCCATCACCAGGTTGCCGATGATGCGCAAAAGACCTGTGGCATCGGCCCCATGGCCGGGAGCGAGGGTGCCGAGGTTGGTCAAGGTACTGCCACCCAAATCCAGCGTACCCAAGCCACTGATCGTGCCCCTGTTGGTCAACACCCCGGTATGAACCAACAAGGTGCCCAAGGCCGTTCTGATTTCGCCATTGTTGGTATTGCCAAACAATGTGCCAGCTTTCAGGATGCCCGCACGCACATCGATCAGCGCTCCAGCCTTGTTTTCAATGGCGGCATTCTTCACCACAAAATTGCCATCGGTGTTGTCATAAATGAGCGTGCCAGCATTCACCAGCTTGGTGCCGGCATTCTGCAAACTTTGGTTGCCGTGGCCCTGGATGGTGAGCGTGCCATTGTTGATGACCGTACCCGCATCGATGGACCCGCCGCTCCACACCGAGCCAGCCCCCCCCAGCGTGATGCCACCGGTAAGAGCCAGAGAACCGTCACTCAGGATCAGGTTTCCGCTGACATTCACCGCCCCTGCACCATTGACTGCCCCTCCCTTGACCTCCAGCCCGCCAATGCTGATGGCGCTGGCAAAGGTGATGCCCCCGCTGCCACTTTCACTGACAAAAGTCAGCCCGTTAGAGGCCATGCCATCCACCGTGACACCATAACTCGACACATTGATCAGGCGACCTGTGCCCGAAACGATAAAACCAGCTCCCAGCGTGGTGGCGGCCGTGGCATTGGATTCCACCATGGCACCCGCATCCACACGTAGCCTGGCGATGGGTGTGCCACCTGCATGGTTGATATGAAGCGTGCCGGCAAGCACATTGACCTCCGAGGCGACACCACCTGACCGATTGCTCAAGTTGGTGTACACCGTGTCACCAGAGGCGTTCACGTTGAAACTGCCGTCCATGCTCCAGGTCTGCGTGGTGTCCCAGAAAGACCCGCCCGCATTGGCGTTCACGGTGATGCCGCTGCCCAAAGCCAAGCTGACACCAGTGTCGAGATAAGGGTGAAGAGAGCGCAAATTACCTTGACCCGTGCCGGTAAATTCAATCGACCCGGTGCCACCAATGGTTTGCACCCCAGAGCCTTTGATCAACACATAGCTGAGAGCCCCCGAACTTTCCAGAATCAGCTTGGCCCCCCCCGACAAGGTTAAACCATTGAGCAAAATCAGGCCCGAGCCGTCTTCAACCGTCATGTTGGTGGCCAGCGTGACACCATCCAGAATGCCGCCTATGGAACTCAAGCCCACGCCACGGCTGCTGGATACCGTTCCGCCAATGATCTGACCGTTGTAACCCAGACGCAATTGGCCGCCCGTGCCCGACAGGTTCACGGTATTGCCGGTGTTGTCATAGGTGCTATTGAGTACGGCGGTACCTCCTTGGAACGATAAACCCTCCAGGTGGGCCTTGCTCACTCCCGACTCCAGGTTCACCGTGGCCCCGGTCACCACGGCCAGACTGCTGGTGAAGTTGTAGTTGCCACCATTAAAGGTCAAGGTGCCGCCTGACTGCACATCCAGGCCGCTGCCCGCACTGCTGAAATTGGAGCTGCCCAAGATCACCGTGCCTTCGGCCGCCACGGTGATCAGACCTGCATTGGTGAACATGCCGCCAGTACTGCCCGTGCCATAGCTGTAAAGGTTCAGGTAACTGGCCCCGCTGGTACGAATACTGCCGTTATTGGTAAAGGCGAATGCAAGAATGCTTGAAGATGCCCCGGTACCACTGGCTACCAGCGTGCCGTTGTTGATCACCGAGCCACTGCCATAGCCATACACATTAAAAATACCGTTAACGGTGATACCCGCACCAATCGTGATGGTCTGGTTCGCGTCGTAGCCATAAATCAGGTAGCCACCCGTGCTGTGGATGGTGGCTGTACCCGAGACCGTGGTCAGCTCTTGCGCACCGGTGGTACTCCAGAACCAGCTGCCAGCACCTTTGTCCACGGTAATGCCATTGGCCAATTTGAGGTGATGGGCAATAAATGTGCTGGTGCTTGCCGTGGTTGAGCCAGCACCAAAGCTCAGGTTGCTGCCAATCGTCATGCCATCCAGGGTGCCCCCGTTGCTGTTGAAAACGGTGCCGTCACTGCTGATCAGCGTGCCATTTTTCAGCACACCAAAGTTCAGACTGCTCAAGCCCCCGGTTTTGAAGATGCCCGCACTCCCCACATCCAGCGTGCCCCCCTGTAAATCCATCTCCCCCGTGATGTTGACTGTGCCCGAGGTTCTTGAAAAATTACCCAGATCACTGGGCTTGAAGCTGCCCCCCAGGTTCAGTGTGCCGCCATTGACAAAAATACCTTTCCCCGCAAGGCTGGAATTGTGCCAAGTAGCCATGCTCGAAGACGAATCAAAATTCAGTGTGCCCTCACTGAGGTTGATGACTCCCGTGTTGACCATGCCGGAGAGTTGCCAGTTTGTATTCGCGTTATTGGCGTTTAATGTGCCTGCAAATGCAATGATCTCGTCGCCGTAATAGCCCAGGTAAACAGTGCTCGAACTTGTACTGCTCAGGGTGATACCTGAGCCTATGGTCAGGGTGGTATTGCTGCCGCTGCCACGGTACAGTGAGCTGCCTGCAGCGGCCAGCACGATCTGCCCCGTCCCTCCCAAAGTTTGGCTCCCGTGGTAGAGCAAAGAACCATTGAGCGTGAGGATGTTGTTGACCAGTGTTAATCCACCGGCCATGTAGGCGGTGCCAGACACCACCGCATCCAGTGCCAGCCTGGCATTGCTCAGGGTGGCCAAACCCGTGATCGACAAGACCGATTGGTTACCACTGGAAATCACGCCCCCATTCAGCATCACCTTGGCCCCACTGAGGGTGGCCACCCCGGCACCTGAGGCATCCGCATCGGCATTGATCACCAGATTGAACTTGCCCGCGCCGGTGGCGCTGATGTCGGCATTCAGGTTGATGTTGTTGTGCGCAACCAGCGTCAGCGTCACATCGGTGCTGCTGCTGGTACTGATGGCACTGTTCAGGCTGATGTCACCCAGCTGTGCGCCACCCGCACTGGTGGTGATGGTGACGTTGATGCCGGCATTCAGTGCGGCCTGGATGGTGGCCACGGTGATGGTGGCACTGTCTGCCGTGGTGGCAAAGTTGGGATTACCGGTGACATTGGTCTCTGTACCGGTCGCCTCCACCGTGACATTGTTCGGGTCCAGCAACCACTGCCCACCCTTGCCGGCCACCGCACTGGCATCCGCTACCCGGGTGACATCCAGCATGCGCTTGCCCGAAGTCTCGATATACCCGCCGTCGCCGCCCAATGCTCCGCCTCTGGCGGCAATTTGCCCGTAGATACGGGCACTGTCATTGGCCCATACCACCACCAGACCGCCGTTGCCGCGCAAATTGGCATTGGCATACAGCGTGGCGGTACTGGCAATGTAGGTGAATTGGCTGTTGATGATGTTGGGGTTCAGACCCTGCCAGCCGCCACCCACCAGAATTTCACCACCGCCCCAGTTGCCAGAAGCATCTAGGCGGGCACCCTCACCCACCATGACCCGCCCTCCAGCGCTGATGCGGATGCTGCCTCCCGTCCCGGTGCCCCCTGCCGGGCTGGCGGGAGCAACAGGATTCACCGGTAAAGCAGGCGTGCTGGGCGCAGGCCGTGCAGGTGTCGGCGTACTTGGTATGGCTGGCGGCGTGCGGGTCGATGACGTAGTTTTTGCCATCAAGCCAACTGCACTGCCCACCGCAACACCGGCCAGGGCGGAGTGGCTTGCGGCGTCCAGCCCGTTAGCGCCATCGGCCAGGGTCTCCATTGGCGCAGAGGGCTCTGCTGCGGCCGAGGGCATGGTCGCAGGAGCAGGATTGGGCATCTCTTTTGCTATATTTTTAATAGCTTCTTGCGCTTTATTTACGGGCGCTACAGGCTTATTTTGTATTACATTTTCAATCCAGGCCGCCGCTGCAACCTGAGCCTGCGGCTGGGCCGATACCACGCCTTGCACCAACACCTCACCCCCACCAGCCAAGCCCTGCGTGTTGTGGGCGGTGATGCTGATGTCACCCCCTGTCGACCCTTGTGAACCGGTGGCGGTGACCACACTGCTGGGCTCCAGCACCACGCGCTGGGCGGCCTTCAAGATGATTTTGCCGTTCTCACCCATCACGGCAGAATCAGCCTGAATACGTCCGCTGTTTTTCACCAAACCGCCATAAATGGAAATATGCCGCGCCAGCAAGCTGCCCAGATTGACGGCCTGTTCATCTGTATTGCGGATTTCAACCCGGATGTTGGGGCGGTCAATATCTGCCACTTCCACGCTGCGGCCAGCAGCGAGCAGAATGTTGCCGTCGGGGGCCTGTATCAGGCCCGAGTTTTCAACTTGAGGGGCAATCAGCAACACCTCACCCCCGCGGGTACTGCGGATGTGGCCCGCATTGCCAATACCCGCCGCGCCAGGGGTGTCGGTAAAACGCAGCCGGTTGTTCAAAAAATCTTCATTCGACAATCGCAGGGTAGATGCCACCAGGCCCGCCACATCCACCTGCGACCCTGCACCAAACACAATGCCATTCGGATTGACCAAAAACACCCGGCCATTGGATTGGAGCGAACCCAGGATGCGCGACGGATCACCCCCCACCACCCGGTTGAGCACCTGACTGGCGGCGTTTTGCTGCACAAAACGGGTCAGCTCACCACGGTCAATGTTGAACTGCTGCCAGTTGATGATGGCCCCGGGGCTGTTGGTCACGGTGAGCACCTTGCCCGCTTGCGCCATGGTGACCTGACCATGCACCACTTGCGGCAATTGTGGGTTGGCCCACAAAGAGCCGGTAGCGGTCATCGTCAGTAAAACCAGCAGCGGGTGTGGTTTGAAAGGGATTGAGTAATGCATGATCCGACTCCCTGAATTCGTTTAAAACACCCACGCCATGGACGCGTGTAGTTTTTGATCTGAGCTCACAGGCCCGGTGATACCGGTCACCCCTTTAAGAACGTAGCCCCAATCCATGCGCAACGTGAGGTTGCGACCATAGGCTGCGCGCAGGCCCAGACCCACGCTGCTGATGGCTTGGCTCGGAATTTCGCCAGCGGCGGGCTGGTTGCGCAACACACGCGCGCCCTCCAGAAAACCCAGGGGAATCATGCGCCAAGGGTCAGCATTCCACGCAGGAGCCCACAGCTCCAGTCCTGCGCGCACCCCCATATCACCCAAAATTTCGCGCTCATCAAAACCACGCACACTGTCACTGCCACCTGCGCCAAACTGCTCTGCCGCTATCAACAAATCCGAGGTACTTTGAGCCGACACACCGGCGCGCAGCATCCACTGTGAAGCAAAGCGTTCGGTGTACAGCATGCTGACTTTGAGGGTTTGAAAACCTGCATCAGCCCCGGCGCGGCCGCCAGGCTGATTAAAGTCTGCGGTATTACCATGGCTGCCACCTGGCAGATTTTTCAGCCAGGTCAAACTGTTCACCAGGTCCCTGCGGCTACTGTGCCAACTGCTGGTGTAACTCAGACTCAAGGGCCGGGTGCTCAGGTCAGGCACCAGACTGGTGGTCGTTCCCCGCGGGGTGACACTGCTGCCATAAGAACGCTGCTCCAGACTCACGCTGACCGCATGCTGCAACTCGGCCGTGGCCGCAAAATTGTGCGTGTAACGAACCCCCAGCATGGTGCCACTGCCACTGATACTCAAATCTGGCCCCCCCCCCGCTTGCGCCACTTGACCAGAATCCACGTTGGAGCTGCTGATGTTGAAGTCCACAGAATCACCCCATCCATAGAGTGGCACGTGGTAACCCAACCCCAAAATACGCACATCACTCAGATGATCCGGGCTGGTCATGGCTTGCAGCAACAGGCTGTGGTCACGGTTAAAAAGATTGGCGTGCTGGTAAATCAGGCCTGTGCGGTAGAGCCCGGTGGTATGCGAGCCCGTGTTGTCGATCAACGCCAGCCAGCGTGTTGGGTTATCTGCACTTACCTTCACCGTGGCATCCACATCACGGTTATTGGCACTGCGTTTGAACGTAACGTTGGTCACTTTGACACCCCCCTCGTTGGACAACACGAGGTTACGGTTGAGCTCATGGATGTTGACGGGCTCATTCACGCGCAAGGCAGGCAAGGCGTTGCGCACGTTGTCCGCATCAAAATAAGTATGGGGTTCAATGGTGACCTCGCCCAAGACCCCTTCCACCACTTGCAGTGTGACGATGCCAGACTCCAGTTCCTGCTCGGGGATTTCAACCCGCACCGAACCGTAACCCGAATTGACATAGGCTTGTTCAAGGGACTCCAGTGCCAACTGGATGGTTTCGAAACTGGATTGCGCACCCGTGAACGGCCGGGTGGACAAATGCACCACTTCCGGGCTCAGAAGTGAATTCCCCAGCACACGGTAGCCGTTGATTGAAAATGTGGCAACCGGCTGCGCAAAAGACCCGGCATAAGCCAAAGACAATGCCGTTGAGACTAAAAAACGAACCAGTTTCTTCATCATGCCGTTGACCTCACAAGACACTTGCCCCCGCCCTGTACGTTGATCGTTGGGCTGAATGTCATTCTATGCATGCCAGAAGCAAGCCGCCACCTCAAATACCACTTCACCATGATTCAATTGCCCAAACCCATGCTCCTGATGCTCTGTGGCCTGTTGAGTGCGTTATGGGCCCAGGCCCAGGCCCAGGCCCAGGCTCAGCCCCTGCCGTTTGCGGTTGAAACGGCGCTGACACAGGCGCGCGTGCCGTTGGAGGCCGTATCCATCTGGGTGGCGCAAGCCGACCGGCAGGTTCCGCCCCGTTTGAGCCATCGCGCAGATGTCCCCATGAACCCGGCCTCGGTGACGAAGTTAGTCACCATTTACGCAGCGCTGGATTTACTGGGCCCGGCCTTTGTCTGGCACACCCCGGTGTGGCTGGACGGCCCGGTCAAGGCCGGCGTGCTCCAAGGCAATCTGGTGATTCAAGGCCAGGGCGATCCCAAACTGGTGGTGGAACGGCTGTGGCTGCTGCTGCGCCGGGTGCAAGGCATGGGTGTGCAGCGCATTGCGGGCAACATCGTGCTGGATCGCCATACATTTGCCGTGCCACCGACAGACCCCGGAGAATTTGACGGTGAGCCCCTGCGCCCAGCCAACACCTCAGCAGATGCCTTGCTGCTGAACTTCAAAACCATGGTGATAACCTTCACCCCGGATGCCAACGGTTTGATTGCCCGAGTGCAAGTTGATCCACCACTGGCAGGTGTGGTTTTGCCCACTCAGGTGCCACTGTCCACATCCGCCGTATGCGGCGACTACCGGGCTGCCTTAAAAGCCAATTTTTCAGACCCCCAACGAATTCAGCTGGCGGGCAGCTTCCCGGCCAGTTGTGGTGAAAAAGTCTGGTCTGTGGCCTACCCCGACCCGGTCAGTTACAACGCCCGGGCCATCGACGGTTTGTGGCGCAGCATGGGCGGACAACTTGATGGCCGGGTCATCGACGGTGTTGCCCCCCCTTCTGCCGCCAGCTTTGAACTGATCTCACCCACGCTGCTGGAGGTGGTGCGCGACATCAACAAGTTCAGCAACAACGTGATGGCACAGCAACTCTTTTTAACACTTGGCCGGCCAGCCCCCATAACCAGCCCGACGAGTCTGGGGAACGACACCCGCCCCGCTCCCGGCACACTGGCCGCCACCCCGGAATCAGCCCGCGCAGCCGTGCGTCAATGGTGGCAGCATCGCATTCATGCCACCGATCTGCCCTTCATCGACAACGGTTCGGGCCTGTCACGCAGCACCCGCATCAGCGCCACGCAATTGGGACAACTGTTGCAAACCGCCTACGCGTCACCCCAGATGCCTGAACTGATGTCGTCACTGCCACTGGTCGGAGTCGACGGCACGCTCAAACGCAGCCATGCAGCAACAGGGAGCGCACATCTGAAAACCGGCAGCCTGCGTGATGTCACGGCACTGGCCGGTTATGTACACGCGACCAGTGGCAAGCGTTACGTGCTGGTGGCCATCGTGAATCACCCCAATGCAGCGGCGGTCAAGCCTGCGCTGGACGCACTGATTGACTGGGCGGTGATGGACAATCCAGACAAGTAATGCCACCTGGCACGCTGCCTCTTCCCTTGAACACCATGACCCTGACTGACCTGATCGGCACACTGGCCGCCATCCTGACCACCGTGAGTTTTTTGCCGCAAGCCCTGCACACCTTTCGCACCAAAGATGTCAAAGGCATCTCACTGGGCATGTACAGTGCGTTTACAGTGGGCGTAGCACTGTGGTTGGTCTATGGCCTGCTGCTGAATGCCTGGCCGGTGGTGATTGCCAACTGCGTCACACTGGCGCTGGCAAGTGCCATCCTGGTGATGAAGTTGCGGTACCGTTAAACCACGGATCTCAAACTCGTATCCAACGATTCAAGGGTTTTCCCGACTCACTAACTCGGGAACAAACAGTTACGATCATCCGTTCAAATAGTACGGTCGTTCTTTTTTAATCTTTTGGAGACAGTTGATGAGGCAATTCAAAATTCTGGGTGTAGCCATGGCTGCAGCGCTGCTGGTAGCGGCTTGTGGCGGTGGTGGTGGGGACGGCAATCAAGCGTCAGCTGTCAAATTTACATCCATGGTGTCGTTTGGCGACAGCTTGAGTGATGTGGGAACCTACAAGGTGGGTGCCGTAGCGGCCATGGGTGGTGGCACTTATACGGTGAATGGCATCACGGGGGCCATTGGCGCAGAACCAACTCCCAGCAAAAACTGGACGGAGCTGGTTGCCTCCCAATTACGCCTACCCGCACCGTGCCCGGCACAAACAGGTCTGAACAGTGCCGCCGCTCTTGGTGGACCTGTTGCTGTTGTGAATTACCCTGCCTGCAACAACTACGCCCAAGGCGGCGCACGTGTGACCGACCCCGTTGGACCTGGCAGCGCCTCTGCCCCTGTGAACTCCCCCTTGGGTCAGTTGACCGTTCCCATCATTACCCAGATTTCCACCCACCTCACCAAAGTCGGTGGCAGCTTCAGCGGGACCGAACTGGTCACAGTGATGGCTGGTGGGAACGATGTTTTAGAGTTGCTGGATCAACTCAAGGCTAACGCGACGGCTGCGGGAACAACGGCATTTGGCAACACCTTGGTGGGCGGATTGGTTGCCCTGGTTCCCAACCCAGCCAACCAACCGGCAGCCATGCTGGCCATTGGCACAGCGCTTCAAACAGCAGCAGCGGTTCCTGGTGCCACGACCACAGACATTGTCACAGCAGCGGTCACCGCCGCATCGGGACAACCAGGAGTCACTCTTCCGATTAATTCCACCCCTATCGTTACGGCTGCTACAGCGGCCGCCAATAAAGCAGGTGCTGACTACGCCACAACCAACGGCCCGAAGGCAGTCGCTGACATGGCGAAGGCTGGTGGTGAGTTGGCCGCCTATGTCAAAACTTTGATCATCGGCAAAGGTGCCAAGTACGTTGCCGTGGTTAACCTGCCTGATGTCAGTCTGACACCATCGTCCAAAGCACAGTCTGTGGAAACACAAGCATTGATCAGCAATATGGTGGTTTATTTCAACACCCAATTGCAAAATGGTCTGACGGGTGTAGCTGGCGTGACTGTTGTAGATGCGTATGCGGATAACCGTAACCAAATCGCCAATCCTGCGAGTTATGCGCTGACCAATATCACAACTCCCGCCTGCAATCTGACAAAACCAAGCCCCAACGCCTTGGGTAGTTCGCTGGTGTGTAACACCACCAACGTCATTGCAGGAGACACATCCCATTACCTTTTTGCTGACACCGTTCACCCCACCCCCTACGGCTACAAGCTGCTTGCCCAACTGGTCACCAAGAGCATGGTTCTCGCTGGCTGGCTCTAATTGAATTGACCTTTTCGGAGAACCCTCATGAAAACCAACATAAAGTTCCTTGCCGCAGCGGCAGTACTGACCACCAGCACGGCTTTTGCTCAAACCGCTGGCACCTGGATGGCGCGTATGGGTGTCACCACCATCACACCACAAGTCGACAGTGGTTATTTATCAGCACCTGACTACATGGGCGGCACCAAAGCGGATGTAGGTTCCAACACCCAGCTCAGTGGTGGTATCACCTACATGTACACCGATCATTGGGCGGTTGATGTCCCTCTCGCCATGCCGTTTACCCACAAGATCATTGGTGACGGCGCACTGAAAGGCGCAGGCGACCTGGCTGAAGTCAAGGCCATTCCATTTACCGTGTTCCTGCAGTACCGCTTCATGGAGGCCAACGCCAAGTTTCGACCCTATGTAGGGCTGGGGGCCACTTATGCCTACTTCTTTGATGAGCAGGGTAGTGGCAAACTCACCGCCACAACCAATCCTGGCGGCTTACCAACCAAGATGACGGTGGACTCCAAATGGGCGCTAACCCCCCAGATTGGTGCAACGTTCGCCATCAACGACAAATGGTTTGTTGACCTGCACTACAGCAAGTCGTTCCTGAAAACAACAACGCATTTTTCAACCGGACAACACTTGGATATCACCCTGGATCCGGTGGCGTATGGCATCGACATTGGTTACAAGTTCTGAAACCATTCGCAGCACCTGCGCTTGATCAAAAAGCCCCGCCAGTCGGGGCTTTTTCATGCTCGGAGGGAAAGTATCCACATTGAGCAGCAAGCCCTGTCTACCAGGAGTTTGTTCATTTGGGTGGTTCAAATTGATCTTTGAAGGATTGGAGCCAGATATACGTCAAGGTTTCTACAACCGCATCCCTGTCGCCTGCAATGGCAGACAGACTCTGGTCTGCATACAGAAAAATGGAGGAGAGGTATTGGTCCACCATCCCCCCTAATGCGTAGGCACGGCGCTGTAACTCCACATCACTGGTTTGGCCACCAAACCCACTGGAGAGACGTTTCTTTTTGACCGATTCCACCACTGTTGCGTTCCAGTCACGATTGAGAGACTGAAGAATGGTCTTTGCCTTGGGAAACGTTTCGTAATGATTGAGCAGGCATTTCATCAGCCCGCAGTTTTGCTCAAACAATCGGCTGTAAGTCTGCGTGGACTGGCGAACCGATGCTTCGTAGCCCACACTTGAACGGGCTGCCGCCAGCATCCGCTCTTTCATGAACACGACAAAATCCTGCAATATCTGCTCCAGCAAACTATCCCGATCCGGGAAATACTGGTAGAGCGTGCCTTGGGCGATTTCCACCTGCAGGCAAATATCCTGCACCTTGAGAGCATCCAGCGAAGTAGATTCCAGGAGCGCGCAAGCAGCCCACCGAATGCGCAATTCAGTACGAATACCTTTGCGCAAACCCTCCTGGCGTGATTGCTCAAGCAAAACCTCACGGTAAGCGTAAGCTTTCTCCATCTCACCGCCACCGAGACTCAGCACCTTACTCGGCTTGTCTTCAAGCATCTTAAAGCTCTGATTCGTTTGTGAACTTCCTGTCATCGGCACCTCCATAACGGATTCATTCTTGCACAAAATAAAAACTGAGGTCATAATCATTTTTATGAAATGCCCAAAATTGTCCCATCCACCGCATCTTCCCGTCACAGCTCTATCCAATGACCAACACGAGGCCTTCACGCGTCAGGCCACATGAATACCTTTACCCATTCCTTGGCGGAAGAGCTTCGCCGCGCAGCACGACAAACACCAGACAAGCCTTTTATCCGAATGGTGACTGGCGAATGGACCTATGCACAAGTGGATCGTCAATCAGATGCTCTGGCAGCAGGACTTTTTGCTCAAGGGGTTCGTCAAGGCCACAACGTCAGCCTATTACTTCCCAACTGCATTGAATTTGTGCTCGCCTGGTTTGCACTGGCCAAGCTGGCAGCGGTGTGTGCCCCCTTAAACACCTCGTTTCGCGGGCAAACCCTGACCAACGCCATCAACCTGGTAGAAAGCCGTCTGCTTATCGTGCACACCAGCCTGTGGCCGCAGTTTGAGGAAGTTCGCTCCCAATTGACGACCATCCGACAGATCGTGGTGGTAGAAGGTGCAGGTGACGCATCCACCCAGTCTTGGACGGAATTGGTGAACCAACCTCACCCGGTTCCAGAATACCCAAACGCCACCTTTTCCAGCCTGTGCCTGCTGCTGTACACCTCGGGCACCACGGGTCGATCCAAAGCGGCCATGATTTCCAACCGCTTTGTGCTGCGCCAGGCCCAAGGTGTCATCGAAGGGCTGGCACTGCGGCCAGACGATGTGCTGTACTGCCCCTATCCAATGTTCCACCTGGATGCCGCCGTGATGACCCTTGCACCCGCACTGCTGTTGCGCAGCGTGGCCGCTATCGGTGAACGTTTCAGCGTGTCGCACTACTGGGACGAGGTACGTGCCTTCAAAGCCACCGTGTTTGACTTCATGGGTGCCACGCTCACCATGTTGTGGAAACAGCCCCCTTCGCCGAAGGATCGCGACCATTTCGCCCGCTTGGGCTGGGGTGTGCCGATGCCGCAATGGGCTCCCGAGTTTGAAGCCCGTTTTGGCTGTCGCTTGGTAGAGTTGTACGGAACCACCGAGGTTGGCGGCATCATCTATACACCACAAAATCCACCACGCCGCCCTGGCTCATGTGGCAAAGCCACTCCACCCTGGGAGGTGAAATTGATCGACGATCAGGGCTTCGACGTTCCTGCAGGAACACCTGGTGAATTGGTGGTGCGCTCCAATGAACCTTCCATCCTGATGGACGGCTACTGGGGCATGCCCGAAGCAACGCGTGAAGCCTTTCGAGACCAGTGGTTTCATACCGGTGACGTGCTGACCCAGGATGCCGACGGCTGGTTGTATTTTGTCGGACGACGCAAGGACATCGTGCGCCGACGCGGTGAAAACATATCGGCCGCAGAAGTCGAGTTAGATATTGAACTGCACCCCGATGTGCTGGAATGCGCCGTAGTCGGTGTTCCCAGTGACATGACCGAAGAAGAAGTCATGGCCTGCGTGGTACTGCGCAGTGGCAGCACACTGACACCACACGATCTGACCGATTGGTGTGCCAGCAAAATGGCCAAATTCATGATTCCACGATACGTACGAATCCTCCCCAGCCTGCCCAAGACACCTACTGACAAAATCGAAAAATTCAAATTACGTGAACAGGGAACAGCACTGGCCTGGGATCGGGACCAGCCCAACCACACTTCAACCACACTTCAACCACACTTCAACCCAAGAACAACACCCATGAAATACGTCACCCTTGAAACCCAGGGGCAGGTCAGCCTCGTCACACTTAATCGGCCCGAGCGACTGAATGCCATTGGCCTGGAATTGCTGCAGAACCTGCATGAGGCGCTGGTGGCTGCTCAAGCTGATCCGCAGACAAACGCTATCGTTCTCACAGGAGCCGGACGCGCCTTTTGTGCGGGTGACGATTTGAAGGAATTTGCCCAGCAAGCCGCCACCCCGGCAACGGTCAGTGAGACCTGTGACCGCATTCAGCAGATCACCCGGGACATCATGTTTGGCCCGAAGCTGGTGATTGGCGCGGTGCATGGATTTGCGGTAGGGGGCGGATTTGAGTGGCTACTCAACTGCGACCTGATCGTAGCTGCAGACAATCTGGTAGCTTTTTTCCCCGAGATGGCACTGGGCCACTTTGTGACAGGCGGAGTGACCCATTTGCTGCCACAAGCACTGGGGCATCAGCGTGCGATGGAACTGATCGTCCTGGGCGAGCACCTGAGTGCAGGCACCTTGCAGCAACTGGGCCTGATCAACCGCGTCGTGGCATGGGAAGCCATGTTGCCAACAGCGCTGACCCTGGCGAACCAAGTAGCCAGCCGTTCCAGGCTAGCCACTTCACAGCTCAAACGCGTCATGACCACACAACTATCAACCCAACTCACCGGTGCACTGGAGCATGAACGTCAAGCTGCCATGGCGTGTTTTGCCAATGCGGACACGGCTCATCGCATCCAGGCCTTCACATCACATCGACATTAACTGGCAGCCCGCTGCAAACGGTCGCGCACACCGTCCCAGTCCTGGGCATCGGGCGGTGTCTCGATCCAGATCAGCTTGACTCCCTGGGCATCAAAATCGCGCAGTGCAGCAAACAATTGCTGGGCGGTACTGGCGGCATCGTCGGGCATACGCCGGTACAACACGTGTGTCGAAGCTTTCGCCACCACGGTGCGGCTGTAGACGGCAATACTCGGGCGAACTGTCTGGCTTGGAGCCTCGTGGCCCAGTAGCGTGAGGGCGGTCTGCAAATCCTTGGCGGTCATCAAGCGCACCGTGGCTTGAGGGGCGTAATGTGATTCAAGGGTCCCAGAGGCCTTGGGCGCAGGTGCAGCAAGCGCTGATAGCTCACTTTTCAAGAGCACCTTCAATCCACAAACAGCTTGCACCTGCGCAGGGGTGATGGCTCCTGGCCGCAACAGCACCGGTTGACCCCGGGTGCAGTCGATGATGGTGGACTCAATACCCACCTGGCAAGCCCCGCCATCCAGAATCAGCAAATCATCACCGAACTCAGCCTGCACATGCGCTGCCGTGGTCGGGCTGACACGGCCAAACTGGTTGGCGCTGGGGGCGGCCACGCCCCACACCGGCAAAGCATCGAGGCCCACATCCTCCAGCAGCTTGGTCAGCAAAGCCTGAGCCACCGGGTGTGAGGGGCAACGCAGGCCAATGCTGGGGTTGCCACCGGCAGCCGCGCTGGCCACACCGGGGCGGCGCGGCAGGATCAGCGTCAGCGGGCCGGGCCAGAAGGCTTGCATCAACTTCTGGGCGAATTCGGGAACTGCAGAGGCGTAATGCGCCACCGCATCAGCATGGGCCACATGGACGATCAACGGGTGATCCGCCGGGCGGCCTTTGGCACGGAATATCTGCGCCACCGCCGCGTCGTCATCGGCATGGGCGGCCAGTCCGTAGACCGTTTCAGTAGGCAAGCCCAACAGCTTGCCAGCCCTTATCTGGTCTGCAGCAGCCGCTATGGATTCGGGTGCGCTTGCGGGGAGGATCATGGCTCTCAGAACGGCGCAATGCCCAGGATGTCGGCCGCAGCCAGCGCGGTGCGCCGGGCATCCATCGCAGTGGCGGCGGTCACCGTCAAATGCCCCATTTTGCGGCCCTTATTGGCTTTAAGCTTGCCGTACAAGTGCAAATGCACCCCGGGCAAGGCCAGCACCTTGTCCCACGGTGGTGTGGCCTCGTTCACCCACAAATCACCTAGCAGATTGAGCATGACCGAGGCACTGTGCTGGCGCGGCTGAGTCAGCGGCAGGCCGGCCAGGGTGCGCACCTGCAGCTCAAACTGTGACACGTCGCAGGCATCCAGGGTGTAGTGGCCGCTGTTGTGCGGGCGCGGCGCCATCTCGTTGACCACCAGGCCACCAAGCTGGGCATGCTCGGGGGAGCCCTCTTGCAGCACAAAAAACTCGACGCACAACACGCCCACGTAGTTCAGTTCATCAGCTATATTTTTTGCAGCTACTACCGCTTGATCCGCAAGCGCTAGAGGCATATTTCCCTCATAAGCTTCGGTCACCGCCAGAATGCCTTCGCGATGCAGGTTGAGCTGGGGCCGGTAGTTGACACAGGTTCCGTCCCAGCCACGCGCCACAATCACCGAGCACTCGCTGGCCAGCGGCAGCATTTTCTCCAGCACACAAGGCACGCCTTTGAGGCTGCCCCAGGCGACGGCCAGCTCAGCGCGGTTGCGACAACGCACCTGGCCTTTGCCGTCATAACCCAGACGGGCAGTTTTCAGGATGCCGGGCAACAGGTCATCGGCTACAGCCGCCAATTGTTCCGCCGTCTCGATCACCGCATACGGAGCTACCGGCACACCACTTTTAGCCAGATGGGCTTTCTCCTTGATGCGGTCTTGCGCAATGGCCACCGCATCGGCACTCGGCGCGGTGGGCCGTGCCGCCCCCAGCGTCACCAATGCACCTGCGGGCACGTTTTCAAACTCGGTGGTCACGGCCGCGCAGCGCTGCAGCAATTGCGCCAGACCTTGCTGGTCAAGGTAGTCCGTCTGCACATGGTAGTGGCTGACCAGACCTGCCGGACTGATCACATCCGGGTCCAGCACCACGGTGAAATAGCCCATGGCCTGGGCAGCTTGCACAAACATGCGCCCAAGCTGGCCACCACCCATCACGCCCAAGGTGGTTGGCTGGCCACTGCCAGTGAGCCCGGTGGCACCGGGCAGCAACATCGGGCCGCTCATAACTTGGGCGGCAGCGTCATGCCGCGGGCCATTTGGGTTTGTTCGGCGCGAAAATCTTCCAGCTTGGCGCGCAGCACGATGTCGTTGTTGGCCAGCATGGCCACTGCAAACAACGCGGCATTGGCTGCCCCTGCCGCACCAATGGCAAAGGTCGCCACCGGAATACCTTTGGGCATTTGCACAATGCTGTGCAGGGAATCCACCCCGCTCAAGTGTTTGCTGGCCACCGGGACACCCAGCACCGGAACCGTGGTTTTGGCCGCCAACATACCGGGCAGGTGTGCTGCGCCGCCCGCCCCGGCGATGATGGCCTTCAGACCGCGGCCTACCGCCGTCTCGGCATAGGCAAACATGTCATCAGGCATTCTGTGGGCAGACACCACGCGGGCCTCGTGCGGGATGCTGAAGTGTTGGAGAATGTGGACTGCGTGTTGCATGGTGTCCCAGTCTGAGCTGGAGCCCATGAGCACACCGATTTGTGTAGAGTTCATCGTTGAATTTTACGTTTGCCACCGAGAGTTAGCACCATGATTGATGTCACCATCCAAAATTTTGAAACCGAGGTGATTGCCGCCTCCATGACCACGCCCATCCTGATCGACTTTTGGGCACCCTGGTGTGGCCCTTGCAAGTCGCTCGGGCCCATTCTGGAGCAGCTTGAAGAAGAATACCAGGGCCGTTTCACGCTGGTGAAAATTGACTCGGACACCGAGCAACAATTGGCCCAGGCCTTTGGTATCCGCAGTATTCCCACCTGTATTCTGATGATCGGAGGCAAACCGGTGGACGGTTTTATGGGGGCACAAACCGCGCCCCAGGTGCGTACCTTCCTGGACAAGCATCTGCCCAGCGAGGGAGAGTTGGCCGCCGAAATGGAGACCGACCAAGCCCAGGCCCTGCTGGAGTCTGGCGATACCCAGGCGGCACTTGAAAAACTGGCCGATGCCCTGGCGACAGACCCCGGCAACGACGACACGCGTTTTGACTACATCAAGCTGCTGATTGAACTGGGGGGGCTGGAAGAGGCCGGAGCAGCACTGGCTC
Source organism: Rhodoferax lithotrophicus (assembly GCF_019973615.1). Classification (GTDB taxonomy): domain Bacteria; phylum Pseudomonadota; class Gammaproteobacteria; order Burkholderiales; family Burkholderiaceae_C; genus Rhodoferax; species Rhodoferax lithotrophicus. The sequence continues at coordinate 3,990,707 of NZ_AP024238.1, forward strand.
CCAAGATGGCAGAAATTCCGCGTTCGTTGCGCTTTGAAGCCCTGGCACATTGGCTTGGAGCTATTGTTTTTGCAGCTAAAGAGCCATACTCTACATGGACAATAGAGCAATTTGATGAAAAAATTGCCGCCAACAAGCGTGATTTCGAGGTGCGTTTTGCCAAAGCCCGCCTGCTGATGGCTACAGGCGAATGGACGGCCGCCATGGACGAGCTGCTGGAAATCATCATGCGCGACAAAAAGTGGGGAGACGAAGCACCCCGCAAAACCTTTGTGGCGATTCTTGAATTGCTGACTCCTCCCAAACCCAAAGCCGCAGCCCAAGCCACCGGCAAAACGGCAGGTGGTATTGAGGTGTTAGGCAAAGCTGCGGTGCAGGAAGACCCGCAGGCCGCTCTGGTGTCGAGCTACCGGCGCAAGCTGAGCATGATGCTGAATTGACACCCGCTTTGGTCAGGTTGACAATGGGCAGAACATCCAAGGGAAGCCCTCACAATGACCGCCACCATCGTCAGCGCGGAACAACGAGCATTCACAAGTACCCCCGATGCCACCACCAGGCTGCTGACCACAGTGTTGGACGCGGTATCAGACCGAGTGCTGGTGCTGGACGCACAAGGCTCCATTGTGATGATCAACGCTGCTTTGCAGCAATCCGCATGGGACAACAGCCTGCCACTTGGGTGCTTGCCGCACCACTTGACGCTTGGTAGCAATTACCAGGATGTGATCACCGGCGGCGGCCAGCCGCTTGAGTACCAAGCTGTAGCCCAGGCCATGCTGAGTGGCATTCGCACCGTGCTGTCAGGACAGACTGACAGCTTCAGCCTGTCTTATCCCTGTCACATATCGGCACAACAACGCTGGTTCACGATGAAGGCCACCCCGTTGGCATGGGCAGAGCAACGGGGTGTTGTGATTACCCATGCCGACATCACCCCCACGGCACTGGTGAAAGAGGCGCTGCGCCAAGGGGAGTTACGGTTTCACACCCTGTTTGACAGTTTGGCGCATGTCCCGATCCAAGGCTACGCTCCTGATGGAACCGTGCGTTACTGGAACCAGGCTTCTGAACGTCTGTACGGCTATACCGCGCAACAAGCGTTGGGAGCCAATCTGCTGGATCTGATCGTTCCAGCAGAAATACGGGCCTACGTCGAACAAGCCATTGCCGAGATGGTGATGACGCAACGCCCCATTGCCTCAGCAGAGCTGAATCTTCTGCGCCAGGATGGCACACATGTCTCGGTGCTGTCCAGTTATGCCGTGGTGCAAACACCTGGACAGGGCATCGAATTGTTTTCCGTGGACACGGACATGACTGCGCGCCAACAGGCGCAAGACGCTTTGCGTGAAAGCGAGCAACGCTTCAGCAGCATCGCCAATGCCACACCAGTGATGATCTGGCTGGCTGGCACGGATACCCTGTGCCATTGGTTCAACGCAGGCTGGCTGGCCTTTACCGGTCGCACCATGGCCCAGGAGCAGGGGCATGGATGGACGCAAGGTGTGCACCCGGATGACCTGCAGCGCTGCATCAGCTTCTACCTGAGCCATTTTGAACAGCGTCTGCCATTTCAGATGGAATACCGGTTGATGCACCACAGCGGACAGTACCGCTGGATTCACGACAGTGGTGTCCCGCGCTTTGATGCCCAAGGGGAATTCCTGGGCTACATTGGCTCCTGTGTGGATTCCCATGAGGTCCGCACCATCAAGGATCAACTGGCCGCCATGGCCGAGCTTGTCCCCGGTGTGCTTTACCAGTTTGTCCTGCGACCAGGAGAACCCTGGCAGTTCAATTACCTGAGCAAAGGTGTTGAAGCCTTTTGTGGTGTGTGTGCCGAGCTTGCCTGCCAGGATCACACGGTCATCACACAGCTGATACCGCAGGAAGAACGTCTGGCCCATCACGCATCCCTGGCACAAGCCACGCGCGACCTGGTGCCATGGCTGTACGAGCACCGGATCAAGACCCCACAGGGCGAGCTGAAATGGGTGCGCGCCCAGGCCACCCCCCAAGCCCAGCCTGACGGCAGTGTGCGCTGGACCGGGCTGTTGACCGACATCACCCCCCAAAAAGCCCAGGAGGAACGCCTGCGTCTGGGTGCCAGCGTGTTTGACAACATCCAGGAGACCATCATCATCGCCGATGCCCAACGCGTCATTGTGGATGTCAATGCAGCATTTACCCGTGTCACGGGATACACCCGGGCTGAAGTGCTGGGGCGTAACCCGAAGTTTTTGAAATCGGGCCACCACAGCAGCGAGTTTTACCAGACCATGTGGCAAGACATTGATGTCCAAGGTTTCTGGATCGGTGAGGTTTTTAACCGCAACAAGGCCGGTCTGGTGTACGCAGTCATGCTCAATATCAATGCCGTCAGAAACGACCTGGGTCAAGTCACACATTACGTGGGTGTTTCCACCGACATCAACCAGCTCAAGCTCCAGCAGGAGATGCTGGAACGCGTTGCGCACTATGACGCGCTCACCCAACTGCCCAACCGCGTTTTGTTGGCTGACCGCCTGCATCAGGCGATTGCACAGGCCCGGCGTAACCAGACCAAAGTAGCGGTGTGTTACCTGGATCTGGATGGATTCAAACCCATCAATGACACCCTGGGGCATGCCATCGGTGATGGTGTGCTCAAAGTCATCGCCTGGCGCATGAATGAGGTGCTGCGTGCCAGTGACACAGCCGCACGTATTGGCGGCGACGAGTTCATCGTTCTGTTATCGGACAACGAGCACGGTGACAACGTTCGGCCCATCCTGGATCGTCTGCTGCAAACCATCAACCAGCCCATTGAGGTGAATGGCCACCAGACCACAGTGAGTGCCAGCATTGGCGTAAGCCTCTACCCGGATCACGCCTGCGAAGCAGACACCTTGCTGCGCCAGGCTGACATCGCTATGTATCGGGCCAAGATCCGCGGCAAAAACTGCTATTCGTTCAGCCCTTCACCAGGGCACAGCCCCTCTTTGGACTGAGCCCTGTCACACCACATGTGATTGCAGTGTGGCGTGAGGCAATACTTCAAAGGCAGCAAAGCTGGAATCATCCGTCCAACGTTCGGTGGCCAGCACGCGCTGCGGGTTCAGGCTGCTGATAGGAATCGCGGTATCTTGCGGAATACCTCCCGAGAGTTGCAGTGCCAGATAACGCCCACAGCAGACCCGCAAGAATGACGCGAAGTTGTCCACACTGCCGCGCTCTGCCACCAGCTCATCGTGGAGCTTGGTGCACAACTGCGGCACACGCATGCTGTCACGCCGGGCAATATCACCCAGCACGTCCCAGAACAGGTTTTCCAGCCGGATGCTGGTAGCCACACCGTGTAAACGCACGGAGCGTACACGGCACTCGTACAAATGCGGATCAGCGCTGACAAAAACCTGGCACATGGATCGCTCCGATCATTCACAAAACGAGGAGCTTGCCGTCCCCACCGCAGCAAGTCAATGCGGACAAACCAGCACATTTGCCATGGCGGCCGCTACCTGCGATCCATGCCTTGGTGAGTGCGCTGAATCCTGGATGACAGCACCCCCTCACAAGGTGATGCGGGTACCCATGAGTGCCAGAAACTGCGCCATCCAGGCCGGGTGTGCGGGCCAGGCCGGTGCGGACACCAGGTTGCCTTCGGTGACTGCACCATCAATCGGAATCTGGGCGTAAATTCCCCCTGCACGCTCCACTTCCACCTGGCAAGCCGGGTAAGCCGAGCAGGTGCGGCCCTTGAGCACGTCAGAGCCCGCCAGCAACTGGGCGGCGTGGCAAATGGCGGCTACGGGCTTGTTGGCATCAAAAAAGTGTTTGACCATGGCCACCACCGCAGGGTATGTGCGCAGATATTCAGGGCCACGGCCACCTGGCAGCACCAGCGCGTCGTAGTCTTGCACGTTGATCTCGGCCAAAGTGGCGTTCAGCGTAAAGTTGTGGCCGGGTTTTTCGCTGTAGGTTTGTGCGCCTTCAAAGTCGTGGATGGCGGTCTTGATCTGGTCTCCGGCCTTTTTGTCGGGGCACACCGCGTGCACCGTGTGGCCTACGGCCAGCAGCACCTGGAACGGCACCATGGTTTCGTAGTCCTCACAGTAATCACCACAAATCATCAAAATGTTCTTGGCTGCCATGTCGGTCTCCTGTTGGTTGTTGAACGGGAGCCGATTCTTGAACACAGTCCAAACTTTGTGGTGGTATCTGGTTGTGACATGCCCGTTTAATGGTCAACGGGCGGATACTTCAACACACAAAAACCACAAAATTAATAGCTACTAACGCTTGCTACATAAGCGTAATAAGCCAATTTCATTCGAAAATCAGGTTGTCAAACGGGTCAACGCCTCGTGGTACTTGGCCGCAGTTTTTTCAATCACATCATGTGGCAGATGGGGTGCGGGCGGGGTTTTGCTCCAGGGTTTGCCGGCCACCTGGGTGGTTTCCAGCCAGTCGCGCAGAAACTGTTTGTCATAGCTGGGCGGATTGACTCCTTCGACATAGCTTTCGGCCGGCCAGTAGCGAGATGAATCCGGTGTCAGCACCTCGTCCATCAGCACCAGCGTGCCGTCGGTGTCCAGGCCAAACTCGAACTTGGTGTCGGCAATGATGATGCCCTTGGCGGCGGCAATCTCGCTGGCGGCTTTGTACAGGGCAATGCTGATGTCGCGGATGCGGGTAGCCAGGTCGGCACCAATCATCTCGACGGTTTTCTCGAAGGTGATGTTTTCATCATGGTCACCCATCTCGGCCTTGGCGGCCGGGGTGTAAATGGGTTCGGGCAATTTGCTGGCGTTTTTCAGGCCAGCAGGCAGTGGCACGCCACACACTGCGCCGTTGTCCTGGTATTCCTTCCAGCCGCTGCCAGCCAGGTAACCACGCACCACGGCTTCGACCAGAATCGGTTTCAGGCGCTTGACCAGCATCGAACGGCCTGTCACCTGGGGCACTTCTGCGGCGGTGACCACACTTTCGGGCGCATCACCGGTGAGGTGGATCGGGCAGATGTTCAGACCGTTGGGGCCGAGCTTGTCAAACCAGAACAAAGCCATTTGTGTCAGCAACTCGCCTTTGCCGGGAATCGGCTGGCCCATGATCACGTCAAAGGCGCTGATCCGGTCACTGGCCACCATCAGGATACGGTCATCGCCCACGGCGTAGTTGTCACGCACCTTGCCGCGTGCCAGCAGGGGCAAGGAGGTGATGTTGGAGGTATGCAGGGCTACTTGGGGGCTGGTCATGATGCAATCACTCAAAAGTGTGTTTCGGAAAGAAGGGCCAAGTTTAAGTTCAATATGGCTTGCCCCTGAAATGCCCCACACCAGCGCAAGAGCTGGTGTGGGCAAGTTGAAAAAGAAAAGCCACCCGCAGGTGGCTCTTTCAGCGCGGGGACAGACGCAATCAGTTGACGACCTGCGCCAGTTCACCACGAGCGTATTGGCCCGCCACCACTTGCAGGCTATGGCCTTTGATTTTGGCACCCTGGCCTTCGCAGCCAAACTCGATGTAGCGTTGTTTGCACAAGGCTTTGGCCGCTTCACGAGCGGGCTTGAGCCAGTCACGGGCATCAAACTTCTCTGGGTTTTCTGCCATGAACTGGCGCACCGCAGCCGTCATGGCCAAGCGGATGTCGGTGTCGATGTTGATCTTGCGCACGCCGAATTGGATCGCTTTCTGGATTTCTTCCACCGGCACCCCGTAGGTTTCTTTCATCTTGCCACCAAACTGGTTGATGAGGGCCAGTGATTCTTGCGGCACGCTGCTGGAGCCGTGCATCACCAGATGGGTGTTAGGCAAACGCTTGTGGATTTCCATCACGCGGTCAATGGCCAGGATGTCGCCGGTGGGCTTGCGGGTGAACTTGTACGCGCCATGGCTGGTACCAATGGCAATGGCCAGCGCATCAAGCTGGGTGCGTTGAACAAACTCAGCCGCTTGCTCAGGGTTGGTGAGCATTTGCTCGCGGGTCATGGTGGCATCGGTGCCATGACCGTCTTCCTTGTCACCCTTCATGGTTTCCAGGCTACCCAGACAACCCAGTTCGCCTTCCACCGTCACGCCGACCGCGTGCGCCATGTCGACCACTTTGCGGGTCACTTCCACGTTGTACTCAAAACTGGCAATGGTTTTGCCATCGGCTTCCAAACTGCCATCCATCATCACCGAGCTGAAGCCCAGGTTGATTGCGCCCTGGCACACATTGGGGTTTTGGCCGTGATCCTGGTGCATCACCAGGGGAATGTGCGGATAGGCTTCAATGGCGGCCAGAATCAGGTGTTTGATGAAAGGCTCGCCAGCATATTTGCGCGCACCAGCACTGGCTTGCAAGATGACCGGCGAACCGACTTCGTCAGCCGCCGACATCACGGCCTGCACTTGCTCAAGGTTATTGACATTAAAAGCCGGAATGCCGTAGCCATTGGCTGCTGCATGGTCAAGCAATTCGCGCATAGAAACAAGTGCCATGATGATTTCCTCGTGAGTTGGTAACTGGGTGGTAACTTCAGGCGATTTTAGCGATACACCTTGCATCTGGCTGAACATCCCACACACCAATTCATTAAGCAAGCATTAATACAGCCCACGCACAATCGTTCATCACCTCCTGAAACCCCTCCACATGAAAATTCGCCTGACCCTGATCACCTCTTTGCTGATGCTCAGCACAGAACTACTCACGCCCCAACTGGCTTTGGCGCAACCTCGTACAGCGGTCAGACCGGTGGCGGAAAGCTCTGCACCGGCCACGGACAGTTACAACCGGTTCATGAACACCCAGATTTGCACCACTGCGCCACGCAGTGAATGGTTGCCCGAAGATGAAATGAAATTATTGGCTACTCACCGTGGCTACCGCATCAAAACGTTCAGGTCAGACAAAAACAATTGTTATGAGATCTATGGTTTTAACCAAGCCAACCAAATAGTGGAAGCCTACTTTGACCCCGTTACCTCACGTTTGCTGCACCAAAACATTGCCCAATAAACCTGGGGCGAGCAAAAACAACTTGATCCATGCCCAAATGAGTGGCGGCAAGGTATTCACCGTGGTGGATATTTACCGCCTCTTTGGCAACGCTGCTTAACTCACCCGGCAAATCTTCAGCATGTTGGTGCCACCTGGTGAGCCCATGGGTTCACCACAGGTGATGGCGTAAATATCGCCAGATTGCACCACGCCGCGCGCTTTCAGGTCACTTTCCGCTTCCTTCAAAGCTGTATCACGGTCTGCACTGGTGTCAATCAAGAGCGGCCGAACATTGCGGTACAGCGTCATTTTGCGTTGCGTGGTCACTTTGGAGGTCAAGGCGTAGATCGGCACCTGAATCAGATGGCGACTCATCCACAAGGCGGTTGCGCCACTGTCCGTCATGGCCACAATGGCTTTAGCCCCCAGGTGGTGTGCAGTAAACAAGGCCCCCATGGCGATGGTCTGATCAATACGCGTGAAAGTTTTGCCGGTAAAGTCGGCTTCCAGTTTGAAGGCCTCACCACCCTCGGCCGCATGGCAAATCTTAGCCATCTCGATGACCGTTTCCAGGGGGAATTTGCCAGCGGCCGTCTCCGCAGACAGCATCACCGCATCGGTGCCATCAAGCACAGCGTTGGCCACGTCACTCACCTCGGCGCGGGTAGGTACCGGGTTGGTGATCATGGATTCCATCATTTGTGTGGCAGTGATCACCACCCGGTCATGCTCACGCGCCAGCTTGATCATGCGTTTTTGCAAAGCGGGCACCACCGCATTACCCACTTCCACGGCCAGATCACCACGCGCCACCATGATGCCGTCACTGGCCAGCAAAATTTCAAGAAGTTTCGGAATCGCCTCGGCCCGCTCAATCTTGGCGATTAAGCCAGGGCGGTGGCCATCTTCAGCGGCCACATTACAGAGCTGGCGCGCCATTTCCATATCGGTGGCGTTTTTGGGAAAACTCACGGCCACATAGTCAGCCTTGAAACTCATCGCAGTGCGAATGTCATCCATGTCTTTGGCGGTGAGTGCCGGGGCACTCAAACCACCGCCTTGCTTGTTGATGCCTTTGTTATTGGACAACTCACCGCCAAGTTTGACCGTGGTGTGAATAGCTTCACCTTCCACTTTGTCCACCGTGATCACGATCAAGCCATCGTTGAGCAACAGCACGTCACCGGACTTCACCTCCCGTGGCAAGGCTTTGTAGTCCAGTCCAACGCCGTGAACATCACCCAGTTCGGTGCGTGAAGCATCCATGACAAATTGGGCCCCTGGCTCCAGCATGACTTTGCCTTCCGCAAATTTGCCAACCCGGATTTTTGGCCCTTGCAGATCGGCCATGATGCCGACTTCGCGCCCGGCACGCTTGGCAGCGGCACGAACCATGTTAGCGCGGTCAATATGGTCTTGCGCCTTGCCGTGGCTGAAGTTCAGCCGCACCACGTTCACCCCTGACCGAATCATTTGCTCCAGCAGGGCCGGGTCACTGGACGCTGGGCCTAAGGTGGCAACTATCTTGGTAGCACGACGTGGCATAACAGAATCTCCATGTAATAAAGTTTCTCAATTTTCCCACGAAAGAAGTTACCAGGCTAAAACAAGATCAGCGCAACATTTTGTGGTTCAATTGAAATTCTGTATGTATACCGCTGCTACAAAATTCGCCCATGCCACACCCTGAGAGCACTTATGCCAAGTTCATGGGTACCACTGCCCTGAAACCACGGCTTCTTGTGGTTGATGACCAGCCCATCAACATCCAGGTGATGTACCAGATTTTTGCAGCAGAGTATCAAGTATTCATAGCCACCAACGGCAACCAGGCGCTTAACTTTTGCAGAACCACTCCACCTGATCTGGTCTTGCTTGACATTGTGATGCCAGGCATGGACGGTTTTGAAGTGTGCGCTGCACTCAAAGCTGATGCCAGCACCAAAAACATACCCGTGATTTTTGTCACCGCCCACACGGATGCCGTGCAGGAAACCCGTGGCCTTGAACTGGGCGCGGTCGACTTCATCAGCAAGCCGGTCAACCCGGCGGTGGTACGGGCCCGGGTTCATACGCAGATCACGCTCAAATTCCAGTCTGACTTGATGCGCAAGCTGGTATTTCTGGATGGCCTCACCGGTGTGTTTAATCGGCGTTATTTTGACCAGCAACTCGCCATTGAAGTGGCCCGGTCTGCGCGAGCGCAGTCGCCACTTGCATTGATCATGATCGATGTGGATTTTTTCAAACGCTACAACGACAACTATGGACACCAGGCAGGGGACGATTGCCTGTGCACGGTGGCCCAAACACTCAAGGCTAGCCTGCGCCGCCCGGCCGACCTGGTAGCGCGTTATGGCGGTGAAGAATTTGCCTGCATCCTGCCCGACACAGCGTTTACAGATGCCATGGCGATGGCACAAGAACTGGAGCAAACGGTTCGCAAAAAAGCCATTGCTCATGCCGACTCTGGTGCGGCCCACGTCGTCACGGTCAGTTTGGGTGTCGCAGGGCATTCCGGGCAACGCCCCATCCAGGCGGCAACGCTGTTGGCACTGGCGGATGCCCAGTTGTACCAAGCCAAACACGCTGGCCGCGCACGCGCCTGTGGAGCTGAACTGACATGAGCAGCAAAGAGGCCCTCAGGCTCAAATCCATCGTCGCCTGGATACTTCAAGGCTTGCCCAAAAGTCTGGAGCGCCAGGTTATGGTGCTTGGTGCCGCTTGCCTGGTTATCAGTCTGGTGGGCTACGGCAGCTACGTAGCCAAAATGCAAACCGATGCCGCCAAAGAAACCATTTCTGCCCAGATCAAAGCCCTGGCACAAAACCTGGCCACCGTCGATGCCCATTTTCTGCAAACCAAAGAATCCGCCACCATTGAAACCCTGACGCTGCAAACCGCCACCCAGCCAGGTATTTTTTCGGTGCTGGTCACCGATACCAGCGGAAAACCCCTGACCGAAGTCGTGAACAAGAACGGCAGTTGGTCACCACGCTATTTCGTCAAACCGGTGCAAGTGCCAGATATCCACGGCCCCAGAATGGTGTTTGAGACCCACATCAACGATGCCATCCAGCACGACTTCCTGGCTGGCAATGCGGGCACCATGTCCGCCTGGCATCGCATAGAAGCGGATCAGCCCTTGGGCTGGGTTCGGGTGAGTTACCGGCTGGATGCATTTGATCAAATCAGTGCAGACATCCGAGCCCAATCGTACAAAGTCATGGCACTGGCCATCAGCGTCATGCTGGCGCTGCTGACCCTGTTGTTGCGCCAGCCGCTGCATGCCCTGCGTGAAGCCACTGAATTTGCCAACACACTTGACAACACCCAGGGCAATACCCTGAAAGTGTCACGTCGCACGCTTGAAATTGAAGCCCTGGGCAATGCCCTCAACGCCGTCAGTGCACGCCTGAACACACAAATCACCGACATCCACAATCAAAAATTTGCACTGGATCAGCATGCCATCGTCAGCATCACCGACCTGGATGGCAACATCACCTACGCCAACCAGCGTTTTTGTGACATCAGCGGTTATTCACAGGCCGAGTTGATAGGGCAAAACCACCGCATCATCAAATCCGACGAACATCCACCCGAGCTGTTTGAAAACCTGTGGCAGACCATCACACAGGGCAAGGTATGGAACGGCGATGTCAAAAATCGCAAAAAAGACGGCAGCTTTTACTGGGTCAATGCCACCATTGTTCCGCTGATGAACAGCGATGGGCTGCCGCATCACTACATGGGCATTCGCACCGACATCACCGCCAACAAGCTGCTGGAGTGGCACCTGAAAAACGCCCGGGATGAGGCTGAAGCGGCCAGCCAAGCCAAGGCGCGATTTCTGGCCAATATGAGCCACGAGATTCGCACCCCCATGAATGCCATTCTGGGCATGCTCAAACTGATTCAGAACACCGAACTGGACAAGCGCCAACTGGACTATGCCAGCAAGGCCGAGGGAGCCGCACAGTCATTGCTGGGATTGATCAATGACATTCTGGACTTTTCAAAGATTGATGCCGGAAAAATGACCCTTGAAATGCGCAGCTTCCGGCTTGACAAGCTGATGCGCGACCTGTCGGTGATCGTTTCCTCCAATTTGGGGGCCAAACCGGTGGAGATCCTGTTTGATGTGGACCCCGCTGCCCCCAAAGCCCTCATGGGAGATGCCCTGCGTTTGCAGCAAGTGCTGACCAATCTGGCGGGCAATGCCATCAAGTTCACCCAGCAAGGGGAGGTGGTGATCAGCATCACCCAAGTGGCACACACAGACACCCAAACCAGCCTGCGATTTGCCGTGCGCGACAGTGGCATTGGCATTGCGCCTGAACATCAACAGCATATCTTCAGCGGCTTCTCCCAGGCAGAAGCCTCGACCACACGGCGTTTTGGCGGCACCGGGCTGGGCTTGTCCATCAGCCGCAAACTGGTCACGTTGATGGGCGGGAATCTGGAGCTGCAAAGTGCACTGGGCCAAGGCAGCACCTTCAGCTTCACCATCACCCTGCCCGTTAGCCCGGACAGCACACCCGCAGTACGCCCGGTGCAACCCGTGCCTGCCGCCAACCTGCAGGTTCTGGTGGTGGATGACAACGCCAGCGCGCGCGACATACTCACCGCCATGGCCGAATCCCTGGGCTGGCAGGTCGACACCGCCGACAGTGGCACTGCCGCTGTGGCCTTGCTGCAATCACGTGTGACCGCCGGGCTGCCGCCCTATCAAGCCATGTTCATTGACTGGCAAATGCCCGGCATGGATGGCTGGCAAACCATGGAGCAGCTGGAGGCGATCAGTGCGGACAACCACCCGCCCATCGTGGTGATGGTCACGGCTTACGGGCGCGACATGCTTAACCAGCGTATTCCCGAAGAACAGGCGCGGCTGCATGGCTTTTTGGTCAAACCCGTGACTGCATCCATGCTGCTTGATGCCGTGGCCGATGCCCTGTCCAATCGAACCCAACCAGTCGCCACCACAGCCCCGATACCCACAACCAAACCACTACAAGGGATGCGCTTGCTGGTGGTGGAAGACAACATCATCAATCAGCAAGTGGCCATGGAAATGTTGCGCGGTGAAGGTGCACAGGTGAGTTTGGCCAACAACGGGCAACTGGGGGTGGATGCGGTCTACCAGGCACAGGCTGCGGGCCAGCCCTATGCGGCGGTGCTGATGGACATCCAGATGCCCGTGATGGACGGCTACAGCGCCACCCGTTTGTTGCGACGGGATGCCACCCTGGCCAAGCTGCCCATCATTGCCATGACCGCCAACGCCATGGCCTCGGACCGCGAAGCCTGCCTGGCTGTGGGCATGAACGAGCATGTGGGGAAACCTTTTAACCTGGCCCAGTTGGTGACCCTGCTGCAAAAATTGACGCAAAACGCCGCCGCACTGCCCGCCACGACCAACCCCGCCCCGGTGAAGGCCAGTGCGCGGGTGACCAGCGCCCCGCCAGAGCCGGCACTACCACCCACCGATGCCATTGACGTGGCGGCAGCGCTGGAACGCCTGGGTGGCAACGAGGCCTTGTATGGGCAGGTGCTGCAAGCGTACTTGAGTGACCTGGCCACTCAACCCGAACAATTGGAACGCAGCCTGAAGCAGGCCGACCTGACCATGGCCGCTCGCCTGCTGCACACCCTGAAAGGGCTGTCTGCCACGGTGGGTGCCAGTTACATGGCCGCCGTCACGCGCAAGGCTGAGTTGGCGGTGAAAGCGGCCCAAGCCGATGCCAGCCAAGCCGCCAGCCTGGATCACTACGCCTTGTGCACGGAGTTCCGCACCGCCGTACACAGCACTCAAAACGCCCTGGAACCCGTGGCCCGGACCTACATGACACCGGTTTCCATCCTGCCTGTACCTGATGGCGACACAAGCCAGGTGACTCAACCCAACATCGACGTGCTGACAACCCTGCTGTCCTTGCTCAAAGCCTCCAACATGCAGGCAACAACGGTGTTTGAGACATTACATCAGTCGGCTGGTTTTACCGATCTGCCGCAGCATGACGCACTCGTTACCGCCATGAACAACCTGAATTTCCCAGAAGCAAGCGCCATTTGCGAAAAATTGATAAAAAACAGGCTGTAGCACTTATACAGCCTGCATAAGAAGCTCTTATTTTCAGAGCATTTCCAACACCACAGCCGTCGCTTCACCGCCGCCGATACACAGCGTCGCCACACCTTTTTTCAGCCCGCGCGCTTGCAGGGCGTACATCAGCGTGACCATGATGCGGGCTCCGCTGCAACCAATCGGGTGACCCAGGGCGCAGGCACCGCCGTTGACGTTGACGATGTCGTGGCTCAAAGCCAGGTCATGCATCAAGGCCATCGGCACCACGGCAAAGGCTTCGTTCACTTCCCACAAGTCCACATCCGCCACGCCCCAGCCGGCTTTGGCCAGCGCCTTGTTGACGGCCCCAATCGGTGCGGTGGCGAACCAGTTGGGTTCTTGAGCGTGCACGGCGCTGGCAACAATGCGGGCCAGCGGTTTGCAGCCCAGCTGGGCGGCGGTGGATTCACGCATCATCACCAGCGCAGCCGCACCGTCGTTGATGCTGGAGCTGCTGGCGGCGGTGATGGTGCCGTCTTTTTTGAACGCCGGTTTCAGGCTGCTAATCTTGTCGAGCTTGACCTTACCCGGGCCTTCGTCGATGCTGATCACCTTGTCGCCCGCACGCCCCTTGACGGTAACGGGGGTGATTTCAGCCGCAAACGCGCCTGAACTTGTAGCGGCCTGCGCACGCTGGACGCTGGTGGTGGCGAAATGGTCTTGTTGCTCGCGGGTAAAGCTGTATTTGGCGGCGCAGTCTTCCCCAAAAGTGCCCATGGAGCGGCCGGGTTCGTAGGCATCTTCCAGGCCGTCGAGCATCATGTGGTCAAAAATGCGGTCATGGCCAATGCGGTAACCACCACGCGCCTTGGGCAGCAGGTAGGGGGCGTTGGTCATGCTTTCCATGCCACCGGCCACCAGCACATCGGCACTGCCCGCGGCCAGCATGTCGTGGGCGAACATGGCGGCGCGCATGGCCGAGCCACACATCTTGCTCATGGTCACCGCACCGGTGCTGATCGGCAAACCCGCCTTGAGCAAGGCCTGGCGCGCCGGGGCTTGGCCCTGGCCGGCCATCAGACAGTTGCCAAAAATCACTTCATCCACCCGCTCGGGGGCCACACCGGCACGCGCCACGGCGGCCCGGATGGCCGCACCACCCAGGTCATGCGCGGCCAGTGCCGAAAAATCGCCCTGAAAACTTCCCATGGGGGTGCGGGCAGCACCCACGATCACGATTGCGTCAGTCATTTCAGTCCTTTCAAGTAAAAAGTGGTTCAAGTTCAGTCTGCATCTGCACAAGCAGCTCTATTTTTAATAGCGATTTAAATCGATCCTGGTAGTTCAGAGTCGGCGTTCTCGGGGTGCAGGCGCTTGCTTTGCTCATACGGAAACACGTCAAACATGTGGCCCTGCAAAATACGATCCTTGTTTTTTTGCCAGAACGTGGCATCCAGCAGGTTGGCATGGTGTTGCATAAAAAACGCCCGCACCACCGGGTTGCCCAGCAGGAAGGGTTCAAAGGTTTCGGGGAACACGTCATGCGGGCCAACGCTGTACCAGACTTCGCCCGACATCTCGTCTTCCTCACAGCGTGGTGCGGGCACCTTGCGGAACACGCAGTCGGTGATGTATTCAATTTCGTCGTAGTCGTAAAACACCACTTTGCCGTGGCGGGTGATGCCAAAGTTTTTCCACAACATGTCGCCCGGAAAGATGTTGGCGGCAATCAGGTCTTTCAGCGCGTTGCCGTATTCGATGACCCCACGCTCCAGCTGCTGGCGCGCGCGCAAGGCGGCCGGACTGGTGTTGGCCAAGTCAGCACCACCGGCATCAAAGGCATCCTGCAGGTAGATGTTGAGCGGGATCATGCGCCGCTCGATGTAGCAGTGCTTGAGGATGACTTCCAGCTGGGCATCCCCATCGCGGTCGCTGATCTCAAGCTGGCTGGGCGCATATTTTTCCAGCTCGGCAATCAGCTCATCGGTGAAACGGTTGCGCGGGAAAGCCACCTCGCTGTACTCCAGCGTGTCGGCCATGCGGCCCACCCGGTCGTGCTGTTTGACCAGCAGGTACTTGCCCTTGATCTGCTCGCGGGTGGTGTCTTTCGGGGCCGGGTAAAAGTCTTTGATGACCTTGAACACATAGGGAAAACTGGGCAGGTCAAACACCAGCATGACCATGCCCTTGATGCCGGGCGCAATACGGAACTGGTCGGTGGAGTGGCGCAGGTGGTACAAAAAGTCGCGGTAAAACAAGGTCTTGCCCTGCTTGGCCAGGCCGAGGGCGTTGTACAGCTCGTTGCGCGGCTTGCGCGGCATCATGCTGCGCAGGAACTGCACATAGGCGCTGGGGATTTCCATGTCCACCATGAAGTAGGCACGGGCAAAGCTGAACAGCACATGCAAATCGTCCTCGCCATGTAACACCGCGTCAATACTCAGCCGGGTTTCACCCTTGACATACAGAATGGGCAAGGCGAACGGGGTTTCGACAAAACCATTGATCAGCTTGCCCACCACATAAGCGCCCTTGTTGCGGTAAAACAGGCCGGTGAGCACCTGCAGCTGGAAGTTGGCGTGTAACTTGACACTGCCCAGCAGGCCCTGGATCACTTGGGTGACCAGCGCCGTGTCACCCGGCAGGTCGGCAAATTCGCGGTGCAGGTCAAAGTCCCGAATCATCCGCATCAAGACCTGCTGCAGGGTGTCCGGTGTGGGGTAATACGCGCGAAAGGTCGGGCGGGTTTCGGTTTTGCCGTTTTCGATGTACTCGGTGCTGACCGCCGGGCGCACAAAGATGAAGTCGTTCTGGAAATAGCTGCGGTGCAGGATTTTGGTGGTGACCGAGTTGAAAAACGTCTCGGCCAGCTCGGGCTGATGGTGGTCTACCAGCAGGCCAATGTAGTGCAGCTTGACTTGCTGCCAGATGTCCATGGGCTGCTCACCGGCCTTGAATTCGCGCTCCAGCCGGTTGGAGCATTCGCGCACGCGCAGGTCATAAAACTCGATGCGCTCGCGCTGGGCACGCTGCTGACCCGCCCAGTCCGCCGTCTCGAAGCGGTGTTTGGCCCGTGCCGACTCGGTACGAAACAACCGGTAATGGCGGTTAAAACCGTCCATCATGGCCTTGGCAATGTCGTAGGCCAGCGGGGAATCGAGACGGGTTGGGAACATGGTTACTCTATTTTTTATAGCTACCAGCGCTTGATTGACAAGCACCAGAAGCTATTTTTATTCAAAAATTTTACTTGCTATGGCCCATCAGTCAGGGTTTTACGCAAGGCTGGGACGCGGATAACGCTTGAACGCATTGCGAAACACATCCATCACCTCGTGGGGGCCCTGCATGCTGACCCCCAGATCGTTCACCAGCCCGTCTTTCAAGCCATAACACCAGCCATGCACCGTGACGTTTTGCCCGCGCGCCCAGGCATCCTGCAGCACATTGCTAAGGGCCACGTTGCCAACCTGCTCAATCACGTTCATTTCACACAAGGTGTCTTCCTGCACCTCGACTGGCAGGTGATCAAGTCGGCGGCGGTGCCGCATCTTCACGTCATGCACATGGCGCAGCCAGTTGTCAGCCAGCCCCACCCGCGTGCCACGCAGCGCCGCCAGCACACCTCCGCAGCCGTAATGCCCGACCACCATGATGTGCTCGACCTTGAGATGATCCACCGCAAACTGGATCACTGACAGCGCGTTCAGATCGGAATGAACCACCACGTTGGCGACGTTACGGTGCACAAACACCTCACCCGGGTCCAGTCCGGTGATCTCGTTGGCGGGCACCCGGCTGTCGGAGCAGCCGATCCACAGGTATTTAGGCGACTGCTGCTGCGCCAGACTTTTGAAAAAACCGGGGCGCTGGGCTTCCATGCGGGCAGCCCAGACGGTGTTGTTGTCGAGCAGGTGTTGGAGAGAGGTCATGCGAGTGGGTTTCCTTTTTGAGATTTGGTTTTCAGAGCATTTTGCCTATTTGATCTTGCCTGAATATTTCCTCATGGGGGGATTACAAAAACAACAAAAGCCCTGACCCTCAAAACCAAACCAATACACATCGATCAACAAGTTTCCGCAAACAGCTCCCGTCCAATCAACATGCGCCGAATTTCCGACGTGCCCGCGCCAATCTCATACAGCTTGGCATCGCGCCACAGCCTTCCCAGCGGGTACTCGTTGATGTAGCCGTTGCCACCAAAAATCTGCACGCCCTCACCGGCCATCCAGGTGGCTTTTTCAGCGGTCCACAAAATCACCGACGCACAATCCTTGCGCACCTGGCGCACATGCTCCACACCCAGCAAATCCAGATTCTTGGCCACCGTGTAGGCAAACGAACGCGCGGCCTGCAGCACGGTGTACATGTCAGCTACCTTGCCCTGAATCAACTGGAATTCGCCAATACTCTGGCCAAACTGTTTGCGGTCGTGGATGTAAGGCACCACGTTGTCCATCACCGCCTGCATGATGCCCAGCGGTCCGCCGGTGAGCACGGCACGCTCGTAGTCCAGACCACTCATCAGCACCTTGGCACCCATGTTCAGCCCGCCCAGGATATTCGACTCCGGCACTTCCACGTTGTTGAACACCAGCTCACCGGTGTGGCTGCCGCGCATACCCAGTTTGTCGAGTTTTTGCGCAATGCTGAAGCCGGGCATGCCTTTCTCGATCAGAAAGGCGGTGACACCGCGTGCGCCGAGTTCGGGTTCGCTCTTGGCGTAAACCACCAGGGTGTCGGCATCGGGGCCGTTGGTGATCCACATCTTGTTGCCATTGAGCAGGTAGTAACCACCTTTGTCCTCGGCTTTGAGCTTCATCGACAGCACATCGCTGCCCGCGCCCGGCTCACTCATGGCCAGCGCCCCGACATGCTCACCACTGATCAGTTTGGGCAGGTATTTGGCGCGCTGCTCAGGGTTGCCGTTGCGCCGGATCTGATTCACACACAGATTGCTGTGGGCCCCGTAGCTCAGGCCGACACTGGCGCTGGCACGGCTGATTTCTTCCATGGCCACCATGTGCGCCAAGTAACCCATGTTGGCCCCGCCATATTCCTCACCCACGGTGATGCCCAGCACCCCCAGATCACCCATCTTGCGCCACAGATCCATCGGAAACTGGTCATTGCGGTCAATCTCTGCAGCACGCGGTGCAATCTCGGCTTGGGCAAATTCGCGCACCGCATCACGCAATGCGTCAATGTCTTCACCGAGTTGAAAGTTCAGGCCGGGCAAGTTGTTCATGAGTCATGTCTCCTAAGTAGTTTTGAGTTGAAAGTTGAATTTGAAAAAATCAGTACGTCTTGGCCACAGGCATCACGGTTTGCTGCATCACCGCGCAAGAGGTTTGCTGGCCGTCCTCAGCGATATGGGTGACCTCGGCACTGGTCACAATCACGCGCCGCCCTGGCTTGACCACCTGGCCACTGGCACGCAACACGCCGCCCTGGCAAGCAGCCAAAAAGTTGATTTTGTATTCCACGCTGACCACCTCCATACCCGCCGGGGCAACCGTCAACGCGGCATAACCCGCCGCAATATCAGCCAATGCACCCACAGCCCCCCCGTGAAAGGCACCTTGTTGCTGAGTGACTTTGTCGGAATAGGGCAATTCAATGATGCATTCACCCTTGCTCACGTGGTGAACACGTGCCCCCAGCTCACGCATCAGGCCTTGCCGCTCGAAACTGTCTTGCACGCGTTGGTGAGGGTCTTCGTGATGGGTCATGATGAATGGTTGGATGGGTTAAAACGATGTAATAGGCATCAGGTGTGGTCTGTCGGCGTTGCCAAAGCCACATCGGATAGGGGCGTTGGGATGGTTTTGGCTTTTTCGTCAGCACCCTTGGCCAGGCTTTTGGCCAGCAAGGCTTTGGTCTCGCGCTGATGCACCTTGATCTCGTCCAGATTGGCTTGCAGGTCTTGCATCTGGGCCACCAGTTGCTGTTGATGCAGCCCCAGCACCTGCAAGAATTTCTCCAGCTGGGCGGTGGTGTCACGCGGGCTGTCATACATGTCAATGATGTCTTTGGCTTCTACCAGGCTAAAACCCAGGCGCTTGGCGCGTAGTGTGAGTTTGAGTCGAGCCCGGTCACGGCTGCTGTAAACCCGGGAGCGCCCGCCCGGGCCAGTGCGCTCCGGGCGCAGCAGCCCCATGTCTTCATAAAAGCGGATCGCGCGCGTGGTCAGGTCAAATTCTTTGGCCAGATCGCTGATGCTGTAGAGGTGTGCCATGAAGCGAGTTGTTGTGGGTTGACGTTGACGTAAACGTCAATTATGGCGTAAAAAAACGCCCCCTATCCATGCCCTGCCCGATGCCCTCGGGCTCAGGGCCAAAGGGCTCCAGGCCCAGAGCATGATGCCAACTGATCGATGCAAAAAAGAATCAACCCAGTCAACGGCTCAATTCACCTGGAGATCATTGTCGTAAACACCTTCCCAGCGGTCACCACTCTTCCAGGTGAACGCGCCTTTGCCATGTTTTTTGCCAGCTTTCCATTGACCCACATATTGGTCACCAGAAGGCCAGGTGAATGCGCCTTCACCATCGGGCTCACCTGCCGTAAATTGCCCCTCATAGATTTCACCACCGGCAAACACCATACGTCCCTGGCCTTGTGGCACACCGTCCACCACCGTGCCTTCATACTGATTGCCGGTGGCGAATTGGAGTTTGCCTTGCCCATTCGGGCGACCATTGGCCCAGACCCCGTCGTAGCGTTGACCATTACGCCAGCTGTAAACCCCACGCACATCAGGCTCACCCTTCTTGAATTGACCCACAAACTCATCCCCGGATGCATAGCGCATGCGCCCGGTGCCCTGCGGCGTGCCATCAAGCACCTGGCCTTCGTAATCATTGCCGTTGGCAAAATGGATTTTGGCCAGCCCCGTGGGTTTGTCCATAACCCAATCACCCGCATACCGTTGGCCATTGGCCCAGACAATGGTGCCCTTGCCTTGACGCAAACCTTTGACCATGCTGCCTTCAAACACATCCCCGGTGGCCCAGGTGACCTTGCCACTGCCGGAAATGGTGGTAGCCCCCTCATCACGTACAAACTGTCCCACAAACCGGGTGGTGCCCGCCGTCAGCACACCGGGAGTGGCGACTTCAGGTTCAGACCGCTTGGTCGGCACGCTTTCCAAGGGTGCCGACGGTGCGGCAGAAGCTGTCGCGGGGGTTGCCTGCGTGGAAGGGATTGGGATCAAGGTGGTTAATGAAGGTGTTGGCGCGTTCATGGCAGAGGCTACCGATGCCAATGCCATGGGCGCGCTGGTCAAAGCAGAACCGGTGGTTGAGGCCATGGATTTACGGCTGCCCAGCGTCGCCTGTGAAGGTGTTTCCGCGCTCGCCATCTGACTGGCCGCAGCGATACGTGGCACCCACGGTGTGCCACGTTCACGCGCCAGCGTCTTGGCGTTGTTGGAGGCAATTTCAAGCACCGCCGGGCCTTGACAGTTGTCCAAGGCATCACGCCAAAGTGTCTCTGCCACCATGGACGCATCCTGTTTTTCCTCCTTGGACAGGTTGGCGGCAGCACTGCGGTATTTTTGCGTGCTTTCACGGGCAGCTTCAAACAAGGGGGCGCAATATTGGGCGTTATGACCATCCTGTGCAGACTGCTCGCGCCGCCGGTTGGCAATTTCCTGCTGGTTGCCGGTGCAACGCTCAGAGGCGTAGTCCCACATGTTTTCTGCTTTGCGAAACAGGGAAGCGGCCTCTTTCCAGCGGCGCTCTGTCAGAGCCAGCTTGGCCATATCCTGCAACACGGCAGCGTCTTTATGGCCGCTGGCGCAGCGTGGGCCTGCACTTAAGGCTTCCGAAATCTGCGCCAGAAGCTGTTGATCATCTTCACGGCTCATCAAAGCACGGTCTTTGGCCCGGCCCTCACATTGCTCGGATGCCTGGGTCCATAACAACACGGCTTCGTTAAACAGTTTGGCCTGCTCCGCCAATTCCACTTTTTTGGATCTGGCCGTCACCGCCGCCATGTCTTTGGCCATGGCTTGATCAGATAGGGGGCGACAGCCCTGAACGCCCGTTGCCGCCTGGGGCATGGGGGGCTCTGCCGATGCGGGCACTGCCGGGGCACTGGCCGCAGCAGAAGCCGGTGCAGTGAATGGCGCGGCCCCTGCGTCAGAAGCAGATCCGGGGGCTGTTTGAGCTTGACACGCCAGTGAAATCCCGAACAACAAACCACGCCCCATACATTGACGCAGGGTTTGGGAGAAAGATTGAAATGTCATAAATCCATCGTTATTTGGTTTGTGCGGAGGCCACCGGCATATTCAGCATACCGTCCACCAAGCCTCTGGCAAAGAGCTGCGAACCTGATGGGTTGTCTGCAGCATCTTCATAGGAGAATCCCGCGGATGCGGATGCCACGGGCATGTCAGCCAGAGCAAACTGAATCTCTTCAGGTTTGATGCCTTGCAGCACAGCCACCACATCCTCGCCCCGTCCCTTGGACTCCGCCAGCTTGCTCAGCGCCATCAACCGGTCGGGGTCCAGCACCATGGAATTACTGACGAAACCTTTTTCAATCAGTTTTTGGTGCAAACTGAAACTGGCCAAGGGGTCTGTCTTGAGTTTTTCCAGACGGTTAAAAGCCCAGGCATCGGCTTGCTCAAACACGGTTGAGGCCACCCAGGCCACCCCTGTCAAGGACCCCCGGTTGGCCGCTGCCGCTTGCATGGCCCCAATCACCTGCTGTTGCGTCAACTTGCGTGCGGCACCCACCACCTCTTCACGCATGCGGGCAGCCGCTGCGGCGGTAGCCTGGTCGATCAATTGTTTTTTAAGGATTTCTGTCGCCATGCCTGTGGCCGCAGACTGAGCCGCCGAGATGGCCGCATCGGCCGCCATGGCCGCGCCTTTGATGCCTGAGGCGATGGTGAACAGGTTGTACAAAGTGCCGACCACCTTGGTGCCATAGTGGTAGGTTTTCATGCGGGCACCACCCTCTTCGGAAACACCTTGTGTCCATAAGACCGTCCAAAGCGCCTCGTCCTCGGTCAACTCGGCCTGTGCAACCTCTATGGGGTGAACCGCCATCAGCCAGTGGTAGTCTTGTGATTTGGGACTGTTGGGCGGGGCCAGCCGGGTGTAGCCCCGGCATACCTTGACAGGTTCAATCCGATGGGTTTTACCCGTGGCCAGTTTGACGTTGAAGGGCTTACCCGCATCACGCCGGTCTACCAGCTCAAGCAACATCTTTTCAGCGCTCTCGCGGTGATAACCCTCAATCTCCTGCATTTTGTCACCCAGCTGGAGTGGGCTTCGGGGCGAGGCGGCCACGACCGTCAGGCGCTCATCCACCCCCAGAGCGCGCACCCAGGCAACTTTGTCATCCTCGCTCCAGTCGTCACTGCTGGCCACGGAGAAAGGCAACTCCCACTGGGTGTCACACTGATCATCGTGCAACTCGGCCGAACGGACGATGGCCGGGCGCAACGCCCGTTCACCTGCACCGTAGGTCTTGATGTGACCGAGCAGTTCCTCATTAACCTTGCGACCATCGTCCACGGTGAACTTTGGTGCGGCACAAGCCGCCAACAACACCACCCAAAAAAAGCTGAATAACAAACGCATGATGCCCACAACTGCCCCCATGTTTGGGCAATTCTAGGGGCGGGAACTTGCACCAACTTTGCAACCCGGTGCACGCTGCAGGCGCAGCAGCCTTCAGCGCGGGGTGGCCTCTTCCTTGAGCTGCTTGCGCAGTGCCGCGTAATCCGGCACCACCGAGCGCACCGTATCCCAAAAGCGTGGGCTGTGATCCATCACCCGCAAGTGGCTCAGTTCATGCGCCACCACGTAATCAACCACCGACACCGGCATGTGGATCAGCCGCCAGTTCAGACGGATCGAGCCGTCCGCCTTGGCACTGCCCCAGCGTGTACCGGCGTTGCTCAGACTCATTTTTTTCCATTGCACACCCAGCAAGGGGGCAAAGTGATCCAGCCGCTGCTGGAAAAACCCTTTGGCCTGGCGCATCAGCCAGGCTTGCACCACATCCTTGATCTGCTCCGGTGTGGCGCTGTGGGGCAAGCTCAGGCGCAGCGTGGGCAGGTCATCTGGCGCTGACGCAACCACCAGTTCGGCCCCTGCCGCGCCAAAACCATGTTGCGGGTCGAGCTGCAAACGCACCTGCCGCCCCAAGAACGGCAGCGTTGCACCGTTTTGCCAAATGATTTCCTGGGCCGCCAAACGGGCGTGACGTTCCCGGGTTTCCTGCAGCTTGCGCAAAATCCAGGCGGCTTTGGACTGCAGGGCGGCATCCACCTCGGACAACACGACCCACTTGGGTGCACGCACCGCCAAACCTTCAACCCCAACGGTAAATCCGATGCTGCGGCGCTGGCCGCGCTTGAATTCATACGCCACCAGCGCGTGACCCAGGCGCACTTCACGGCTGGCCCGTGGGTGGCGGAAATGCAGCATGGCATCCTGCACACTGGCCGTTTGAGTGGACTCCGGCCCATGGGCAGAGTTTTCTGAATTGGCTTTTTTTGCTACTTTTTTTGTAGCTTCTTGCGCATTATTTATAAGCTCTACAGGCTGATTTGATTCAAATAAATCAAGTGTAAAGCGCAACAACGGATGCATGGCGTGATGCCGCGGTTAAGCCGCCGGGTAGGCTTCAGGGTCGATACGGCGCAACTCGGCCTCAATCCAGGCCTCCACTTCCCGCATCAGCGCTTTGGGATCACGCCCGGCGCTGGAAATGAGGGGGCCGATAGACACCGTGACCACGCCGGGGCGTTTGACAAAACTGTCTTTGGGCCAGCAACGCGCGGTGGCCACGGCAATCGGCACCACCGGCGCGCCAGACTGCACCGCCAGGCGGGTGCCAGCCGTTTGGTAGGTCCCCTTTTCCCCGCGTGGCAAACGGGTGCCCTGCGGGAACATGATGACCCAGGTGCCTTGCGCCAACAGCCTGCAGCCCTGGGCAATGACGTGTTTCATGGCTTCGGTACGTGATTCGCGGTCAATGTGGATCATGTCCAGCCGCGCCATCGACCAGCCAAAAAACGGGATTTTCAACAGCTCGCGCTTGAACACAAAGGCCAACGGGTGCGGCATCAGCGTGGGCAACAGCAAGGTTTCCAGCGTGGACTGGTGATTGCTCAGCAGCACCGCCGCACTGGCCTTGCCCACCGGAAGATGCTCAAAACCAAGCACCTTGACCTGAACACCCAAAATAACCCGCGTCCCCCACATGACGACCCGAAACCAGTTCACCGCAGTCCACCAGGCCAAGTTGCGCGGAGGCACCAGCGACATCAACAACACAGCCAGCGTCCAGGGGACCACGGTGACCACCATCCAGAGCAGGTGAAGAACAGAGCGAAACAAAAACATGGACATCATTTCAGTTGTAGGTCATTGCAGACTTGATCCGCCATTGCGTGTTTTCTGATGGCGGGGATACTTGTTCAAGTCCAGCATGACAGCGACCAAGCACGCAGCGTGCCCGGAATGACATGGCTTGATTTAACCCGTGGCGGATTCACGATCCAGTAAAAAATCAACGAAGGCCGACAGGTCGTGGTGCACATGGGTGTTCGGCGGAAAACTATCCGGCAAACTGCGCCCCTTGTACACCGCCGCTTTACCCGTCAAGACCAGATGTGGCTCACACCCGGCCGCCGCACCCGCCACCACGTCGCGTGCGGAGTCGCCCACGGTAGGTACACCTTTGATGCCAAATCCATAGCGGTCAGAAATCTGTTCAAACAAACCGGTGTCCGGTTTGCGGCAACGACATTCTTCATTGGGCGAGTGCGGGCAATAAAACACAGCGTCAATACGCCCCCCCACAGCGGCCAACATGCTGTGCATCTTGGCATGAATCTCATTGAGGTCAGACACCTCAAACAAGCCCCGCCCCAAACCGGACTGATTACTGGCCACCACCACATGCCAGCCCGCATGGTTGAGCCGTGCAATCGCCTCCAGCGCACCGGGCAACGGCATCCACTCATCAGCCGACTTGATGAATTCGGCACTGTCTTGGTTGATCGTGCCGTCGCGGTCCAGAATAACCAGTTTGATCGGAGTCATGGCTTGCTTTCAGTGAACCGTCAGGCCGCCAGACGCGACAAATCCGCCACCTGGTTCATCACCAGATGCAGCTTCTTGAGCAGACCCAGGCGGTTCAAACGCAGATCTGGGGCATCGGCATTCACCATCACCCCTTCAAAAAATGCATCCACTGGGGCCCCCAAGGCTGCCAGGGTTTGCAAAGAGGCGGTGTAGTCCTGGGCTTCAAGCTGTGTTTGTGCTTGCGGTAACACGACCTGCATGGCAGCAAACAAGGCAGCCTCAGCGGGTTCGACCAGCAGAAGATCACTCACATGGGCATCCACATCACCGGCCTTTTTCAGGATGTTGCTGATACGCTTGTTGGCCGCGGCCAGGGCCGGTGCCTCAGGCAGGGCGGCAAAAGCACGCACTGCGGCCAGGCGCTTAGGCACGTCACCCAGGCGCTGTGGGCGCAAGTCGAGCACGGCATCCACCTCCAGAGCACTGTAGCCTTGCTCGCGCAGCGTACCAGCCAGGCGGTCATAGACAAAGTCCAGCAAGGCGGAACTGGCATCCGTCACCTTGTCGCCAAACGCGGGCAATGCAGCGCTCACCAAAGCATTCAAGTCCAGCGGCAAATCTTTTTCGACCAGCATACGGATCACGCCCAGGGCATGGCGGCGCAGGGCAAACGGGTCTTTGTCGCCGGTGGGCAGGTTGCCAATGCCAAACATACCGACCAGGGTTTCCAGCTTGTCGGCCAGCGCCACCACCACACCGGCGCTGTTGCGCGGCAATTCGTCCCCGGCAAAGCGCGGTTTGTAATGGTCTTCAATGGCGTGGGCCACGTCCTGGCTCAGGCCGTCATGGCGGGCGTAGTAGCCGCCCATGATGCCTTGCAGCTCGGGGAACTCACCCACCATGTCGGTCAGCAAGTCGGTCTTGGCCAGTTGCGCAGCCTGGTCGGCGTGCGCCACCAACTTGGCATCGCCCAGTTGCGCGGCCATCGCGCTGGCAATGGCACGCACCCGTTGCGTGCGTTCACCCTGTGTGCCCAGCTTGTTGTGGTAGACCACCTTGTCCAAGCCTTCAACACGCGAGGCCAGCGTCTTTTTGCGATCCTGGTCAAAGAAGAACTTGGCATCACTCAGGCGTGGGCGCACCACGCGCTCATTGCCACCAATGACAAAGCTGGCATCTTCGGGGCTGATGTTGCTGACCACCAGGAATTTGTTGGTGAGCTTGCCCGCTGTGTCAAGCATCGGAAAGTACTTCTGGTTGGCCTTCATGGTCAGGATCAGGCACTCTTGCGGCACTTCCAGGAATTCGGACTCAAAGGTGCACACCAGCACATTTGGGCGCTCCACCAGGGCGGTCACTTCATCCAGCAGGGCTTCATCCATCAACACCTGGTAACCCGGCCCCAAACGCTCGGCGGCCTGGGCGAGTTGTTGCACGATGGCAAAACGCCGGTCGTCAAAGCTGGCGATTACCGCACCGTCGCGTGCCAAGGTTTCGGCATACACATCGGCATTGTTCAGCAGCACCGGCGATTTCAAAGCCTCAAAGCGATGCCCTTGTGTGGTATTACCAGCCGTCAGCCCCAGCACCTTCACCGGCACCACGCTACTGCCATGTAAGGCCACCAGACCATGCGCCGGACGGACAAAATGCACACTGCTCCAGCCGGGCAACTCGCAATCAGTTTCCAGCTGGTAACTCATCATCTTGGGAATCGGCAGCTTGGTCAAAGTGGCTTCCAGCGCTTGTTGCAAACCCAGATCGAGCGTGGCCCCATTGACCAGACTGTCGTAAAACAGCGCATCGGCCTTGCCATCGGGCGCTTTGCGCAGGGCGGCCACGGCAAACACCGGGTCAGACACGTCAGCCCCCAGTGCTTGCAGTTTTTTCAGCAGCGCCGGGGTGGCCAGGCCATTGGCATCCAGGCCCACGCTCACCGGCATCAGCTTTTGCTGCACCGCTTTGTCTGCAGCCTTGGCGGCCACATGGGTGATGTGCGCGCCCAGACGGCGTGGTGAAGCAAACGGCGTGACCACCGAGTCACTGGACGCCAAACCCAGGCTGCGCAACTGGGTACACAGCTGGCTGGCGAATACTTCACCGAGTTTTTTGAGGGCCTTGGGTGGCAGCTCTTCAACAAACAGTTCAACAAGAAGATTTTGGTGGGTCATGATTAGGCTGCTTTCTTGCTCATCTGTTCAACCCATTCGCGTGGGGCCATCGGGAAGCCCAGCCGCTCTCTGGATTCAAAATAACTTTGTGCCACGCCCCGCGCCAGGTTACGGATGCGGCCAATGTAGGCGGCGCGTTCGGTCACCGAAATGGCACCGCGGGCATCCAGCAGGTTGAAGCTGTGGGCGCATTTCAGCACCTGTTCATACGCAGGCAAGGCGAGTTGGGCTTCCATCAAGTGCTTGGCCTGTTTTTCGTGGGCGGTGAAGGCGGTGAACAAGAAGTCGGCATCGCTGTGCTCGAAGTTGTAGGTGGATTGCTCAACCTCGTTTTGTTTGTACACGTCACCGTAGGTGAGCTTGGAGCCATCGGCCGCTTCGGTCCAGATCAGGTTGTAGACGTTGTCGACACCTTGCAGGTACATGGCCAGGCGCTCCAGCCCGTAGGTGATCTCTCCGGTGATCGGTTTGCAGTCAATGCCGCCGACTTGCTGAAAGTAGGTGAACTGGGTCACTTCCATACCGTTCAGCCAGACCTCCCAGCCTAGACCCCAGGCCCCGAGCGTAGGGTTTTCCCAGTCATCTTCGACAAACCGGATGTCGTTTTTCTTCAAATCAAAGCCCAGCGCTTCGAGTGATCCCAGGTACAGCTCCAGGATGTTGCTGGGGGCGGGTTTCAAAACCACCTGGTATTGGTAGTAGTGCTGCAGGCGGTTGGGGTTCTCACCGTAGCGGCCATCTTTCGGGCGGCGGCTCGGCTGCACGTAAGCGGCTTTCCAGGGCTCTGGCCCGAGTGCTCTTAAAAATGTAGCTGTGTGCGACGTACCCGCGCCCACTTCCATGTCATAAGGCTGCAAAAGTGCACAGCCTTGGGCATCCCAATACGACTGCAGTTTCAAAATGATTTGTTGGAAGGTCAACATAGGTTTTTGGACGGCGTGCAACGCCGTCAAGGGAATCAACAGGGTCACGCGGGGCTTGCGTGAAAGGAGTTGATTTTACGGGCTTGGGGTTTGTTCAGATTGAATATGATCCATCAGGACTTCCGACTCAACCAAACTCCCATCACCACCAACAAACTCAACACCACCAACGGCCCCTGCCCCCAGCGCGAAGCCCACCAGGCATAGGGCGTGATGCCCTCGCGCCCCTGCACATCCGCCGTCAGCGCCTGCGCCACATGGTTGGGCAACGCAGCGGTGACCCGCCCGAGATGATCCACCACCGCCGTGCGGCCGGTATTGGTGGCGAGCAAAAAGGGCCGGTCAAATTCCAATGCACGCACTCGGGCAATTTGCAGGTGCTGATCCATCGCCAGATGTTCACCAAACCAACCCAGGTTGCTGAGGTTGACCAGCATGGTGGGTGCCTTGGCAGCATCGGCAAACTGTGCGGCGAGTTCTTCGCCAAACAGGTTTTCATAACAAATCGAAGTCGCCAGGCGCTGGCCCTGCCAGTCAAAGGTGGGTTGCACCAGTGCCCCCCGGTTGAAATCGCCCAAAGGGATGTTCATCAGGTTGGTGAACCAGCGAAACATCGGGGGGATGAACTCACCGAACGGCACCAGGTGGTGTTTGTCATACCGCCACAGGTCAGTTTGCCCCGGTTTGAAGCCGACCACCGAATTGGTGTAGCCCTCGGTGTAACTGCCCAGCGGAATACCCACCAAAGCGGCTTGTGCGCCCTGGTCAAAGCGCAGTTGCAAGGCTTGCCAATAGGCATCCGGCAATTGCGTCGGCAGCAGCGGCAGGGCGGTTTCGGGGGTGATGATGAGTGCACTGCGGTTGGCCGCCAACTGTTGGCCATACCAGCGTAATGCTTTGGGCACGCCGCTGCTTTGGTCAAATTTTTCATCCTGGGCAATGTTGCCTTGCAGCAGCGTCACATTCAGGCTGCCGGTAGAGACCCCTTGCGGCGCGGGCAACACGTGCATCAGACCGAGCAACACCACACCCGACAATGCGGGCGGCACGGCGGCCTGCCAACTGCGCGCGCCCAGCACAAAGGCCGTGAGCACGGCCAACAAGGCGGCCAAAGCACTCAAGCCATACATCCCCACCCAGGATAATGCCGCAGCCATGGGGCCATTCACCTGCGCATAACCTACGGCACCCCAGCCAAAACCCGTTAGCACCAGCCCACGGGCCAACTCGGCCAGTGTCCACAGTGCTACAAAATAAATAGCTATTAGCGCTTTATTCAAAAGCGCTACAGCCCTAAAACACCATGAAATTCCTGCTGTATAGGCAGCCAGAACACCCGCCAGGATCAACACCGCCAGCACCGCCAGCGGTGCACTCAGCTCACCGTAGGTGTGCATGGAAGTAAACAGCCAACCAAAGGTAGTGGCCAACCAGGCGGTCGCAAACCACCAGCCACACCAGGCCGCGCTGCGCGGGGAGTCACTGCCTTGCAGCAGCAACACCAAAACGCTCAAGGCCAGTATCTGCCCCCACCACAAGGCCTGCCCCTGTATCAGACCCACAAACTGAAAGACTTCTGGCAGGGCCCAGGGCCAAGCCAAGCTGGCCGCTTGCAAACACCCCGCACACACCGCCAGCAAGGTGGGCCACCTACGCGCGTGTGGCGAGTGACCGGTGAACAAACGGTGCTCGCTGCTGTGCGGATTAAACGGTGCCATCAGGCAACGGGGCGACTTTGAACCATTTCACTGCACCACCTTTGGTGTGCATCACCACAAACTTCAAACCCGACAACACATGGTGCTCACCACGCCGGGGAACATGGCCCATTTCATGCGCGATCAGGCCCCCAATGGTGTCAAAGTCTTCGTCTGAGTCGGTACTCTGGAGCGTCACCGCAAAGGCGTTTTCAACGCGCTCCACGGTGGTATCACCACTCACGCGATAAGTACGGTCTGGCAAACCAAAAATGTCACCATCGTCCTCGGCAATATCGAATTCATCCTCGATCTCGCCCACAATTTCTTCCAGCACATCTTCAATCGTGACCAAACCAGCTACGCGGCCGAATTCATCGATCACGATGGCCAAGTGATTATGGTTACTCTGGAAGTCGCGCAGCAAGTCATTCAGGCCTTTGCTCTCAGGCACAAACACAGCAGGGCGCAACAGGGCTCGGATACTGAGCTCGGGTGCACGTTGCATTTTGAGCAAATCTTTGGCCATCAGAATACCAATGATGTTTTCACGCTCCCCTTCAAAGACCGGAAAACGCGAGTGCGCAGTGTCTATCACACCGTGCATCATGACCTCAAACGAATCGTCAATGTTGATCAACTCCATGCGGGTGCTGGGCACCATCACATCACCCGCACTCATGTCGGCCATGCGGATGACCCCCTCCAGCATCTTGCGCGAATCGGCACCTATGAGCTGGTTGTGCTCGGCTTCAACCAGCGTGTCGAGCAACTCATCCGTGGAATCTGGTCCAGGGTGAATAAACTCGGCAATTTTTTGTAAAAAAGTACGGTGATCTTCCCGATCGGGACGCGTAGGGTTGGGGTCTGACACAGCCAATCAAGCAGGACATGCGGTAGTTGTACACACCCCGAAGGATAGCGGATTGTCGACCACCACCATTGAAAAGTAGTTCCAAGCCCGTGGTGTTTACCTTGCCTCAAGGCGGAGGGTCATTGTCGCGGGGCTTGGACGTGGCAGCGCGCCAGCCGATTTGCATGCTTTGCAGCATGTCCCGAAACTGCTTGGCCTGTATCTTGACCTGGTAATTGGCCTGCGCCAACTGCTCTTCCAGCATTTCTGTCATTTGGGTGTTCAAGGTGGCGGGAGGCAGTACCAGGTGTGCCTCAGACTCAAAACCATCACGCACCACGGTAGCCCCGGCATGCCGGGCAATTTTGAGCATGGCCGTGTTTTCACTCAGCACATGCAGGAACATCAGGTGTACACCATGGTTGCGGGCATGCATCATGGCTCGCTCAAACAAGCGCTGACCAAATCCACGACCACGTGCATGCGGCAATACCGATACGCCGAACTCGGCGCATTCAGAGCGCCTTTCATCCCCTGCGTAAGCCAGATGCGCCATGGCAATCAATTTCAAATGCCGGTTATAGACACCAAAAATTTCGTCGCGGTCAAAATTCAAACCGTCCACATAACGGTCAATCTGTTCGTCATTGGCTGCAAAACCAAAACGAAAGTAGCGATCATTGGCATCCAGTGCCTTCAGATGGTCCGCAATACGCGAGCGATGGTTTTCGCCCAGTGAACGTATGGGCACGATCACCGTGGGCGGCTTGTGCACGGGAGGCAAGTCGGCCCAGAACGATGGGTCACCGACGGGGGGTGTCGAATCAGTCATCGTAGCTTGTGCAGAGGTGTAGGTTTCAAACATGTTTTTAACTATAAGGGTTTTCCCTAGGCTAAAACATCTAATCAGTGTGAAGATCGCTTTAAGTTGTTGGATTTTCACAGTTTGACACATTTACGTCGATAAACTTCCCGCATGATGAAAGCTTCACATGAGATCCGCGAAGCCATGACCCAGGTGGCCAGACTTCGGCAAACTGCCAGCGATGATACGGGTCTGAACCAAGCCCTCAAAGCTGTCAAACATCTGCAAGCCCAACGTTTTGAAGGTACTTATCAGGATCTTCTGAGTCACCCGGTGTATGCCCCCAGCGCCCATTTTTTTCTGGAAGAGCTTTACAGTGCCAAAGACTACAGCCAACGCGATGCACAGTTTGTACGTATTGCGGATGCCATTGAGCGCACTTTTCCAGCATCCGTACTGGCCACCGTACTGGCCTTGACCAAACTTCATCAACAAACCGAAGAACTCGACATGGCTTTGGCTCTGGCTTGGCAGCAAGCCGAAAACTTGCCCGATGCCGCACGCTATGTAACCGCCTGGCGTGCGGTGGGACAACGCACAGCTCGTAACTGGCAATTGGCTACTGTTCTTGACGTGGGCCAGACGTTGGGTCAGCTGACACGCAAACCGGGCTTACGCATGCTGCTCAAAATGATGCGCCGTCCAGCCGAGCTGGCGGGCTTGGGAGCCTTGCATGGTTTTCTGGAAGCCGGTTTTGATCATTTTTCCAGCATGTCCCGCCAACGAGATGCCGTCAATACATTTTTAAGCACCATCCGCGCCCGTGAATCTGGCTGGATTGACCGCCTGTTTGATGCCCACCCTGCCACTTGTGAGACTGAACTAACCAAAACACTGGAATGTGCCCCAACACCAACGGCATGAAGCGGTTGCCAGACAATGCACCAATGAGCAGAATCAACTTCCCCAAAGACATCACACTGTTTGAGCGCGGCTGGTTGTCGTCCAACAGCATCCTGATCACCGGATCAGAACACAATACACTGATTGACAGCGGTTATGCCACCCATGCCGTACAAACCTTGGCGTTGATTAAAACAGCACTCCAAGGTCGGCCACTGGATGTACTGATCAACACCCACCTTCACAGCGACCATTGCGGTGGGAATGCCACATTACAAGCACATTACCCAGAGCTGCAAACGCTGATCCCTCCCGGCCACGCCAACCTCGTAGCAGACTGGGACGCTTATGCCCTTTCCTATACACCGACTGGGCAGTTGTGTGAGCGCTTCTGCTTCAGCACCACCTTACAACCCGGCACTGAAATCGAATTGGGTCAACAACTCTGGCAAATTCACGCTGCCCCAGGACATGACACCCATTCTGTAATTTTGTTTGAACCCACCTCACGCCTATTGATTTCAGCTGATGCGCTCTGGGAGAATGGTTTTGGGGTGGTGTTTCCAGAGTTGGACGGTCTCGATGCCTTCAACGAAGTCGCGCAGACACTGGACTTGATCGAATCACTTCGGCCCACCCTCATTATCCCCGGCCATGGCGGCGCATTTACCGATGTGAATGAAGCCTTGGCACGCGCCCGCAAACGACTTAATGGCTTTGTACAAGACCCCGAAAAACACATTCGTTATGCCGCCAAGGTGTTGATCAAGTTCAAGCTGCTGGAAATTCAGCGCATTCAATTTGAAGAATTGCTGGCTTGGGCAAACGCTACCGACCTGGTAACCCATCTACACAAGTTTCTAGCCTCAGACACTACGCTTGAATCTTGGATAGATACCGTGGTTAATGAATTGGTGCATGCTGGTGCGGCCAGAAGGGAACCAGCTATGGTATTGAACATATAAGGTCACACAAGAACATCGCACACGCACAACAAAAATCCCGCCAAGTTACCTTGGCGGGATTTTTAGGTTCAAATCCTCAGCTGGCTTACGCCAGTATCAGATTAGAAGCGATGTTGTACGCCAGCAGCGATGAGAGACACTTTGCTGTCTGGTGTGGCTGTTTTAGCTGAGGTCATAGTGTTATAACCGCCGTACAGGAATGTGCGTTTGGACAAGCTATATGCAGCGCCCAAGCCAAAACCTTTACGGGTTTGGTCTGCAACACCAGACAGAGTGGTGTTGTCACTGGAGTTAGCATAGCCAGCTGACAAGGTCAATGCACTGGATGCTTTGTAATCCACGCCCAACATGTATTCTGTTGCGTCTGCACCAGACACGAAGCCTACATTGCCAGCCTTACCGAAGCCCAACTTGGCAACAATGCCGCCAAAGTCATAGCTGCCTTGCAAGCGGGTAAAGTTGATGTCACCATAGGTCGCAGGAACTGCAACACCAGTGAAAGAGCCACCGTTGTAAGCGGCTTCATTTTGATAAGCAAACGACACAGCCACAGGGCCGCCAGCATAGGTCAGATTCAATGAAGTGACAGCACGACCAGCAGCAACTGCGGGCGTTGCACCAGCGGCGGCAGCTGCATACACTTTCTCATCCAAGCTATAGCTCAAAGCTGCACCAAAACCACTCATAGCGGGTGCTACGTATTTAATCGTATTGTTGCTGCGTGTAGTAGCGGCAGAACCAATAGAACCTGCATTGCCCGCCGTGCTTGACCGGAAAGTCAAACCTTCTGGTGACAAAGCGCTGTTAAAAACCGCGTCTTGAGCGCCTTCAACATCGTAGTAAGGTGTAGCAATACGACCAACGCTCACAGCACCAAAACCACCCGAGAAACCAACCCAAGCTGCGCGACCAAACAACAAACCACCTTGAGCAGCAGCGCCGGTATCGTTGTTAAAACCACTTTCCAATTGGAAGTTGGCTTTCAGACCGCCGCCCAGATCTTCAGAACCTTTCAAGCCCCAGCGTGAACCGTTGACAGCACCGCTGTTCAGAACGTTGGTAGAAGTTGTTACACCAGCACCATTGTCTGTGCTGACGTTTGCATAAAACGTGTCAACCAAACCGTACAAAGTCACAGAAGATTGGGCCATAGCGGCACCAGAAGCTGCCAAAACGGCCAAAGCAATCAGGGATTTTTTCATTTCAAAATTCTCCAAGGTTAAACATAAGGTGAAACAACCAACCTGTTGCATCACCCCGAGCCAACATCCTGTTCCAGGAAGTTGTACGTATTGAAACAGAAGCCTGCTGATTTCCAGCCAAAAGAACATGCAAAACTGTGCAAACTTGGTGCATCCGTTGCAGCTATGCAACAAATAGACACTGGGACAGTCAAGGTGCGTGAACAGTTACACCCACCATGCACATAAAAAAACCGCCCGAAGGCGGTTTAGTGCATAAAAACCAACATGAGTCAGCAACTAAGCCAACTCAATGCGGTCTTTAGAACTTATGTTGCACACCAACAGCCAAGGCACTACCTGTTGCATCACCAGCACCTGCTTGTGTGGTGGTGACATAGGTGTAACCACCATACAGGAAGGTACGTTTGGACAAGGTGTATGCACCAGCAATGCCATAACCCTTACGAGATGGGTTGAATGCAAGACCTGATTCATCAGACTTGGCGTAGCTGGCAGACAAAGTCAAAGCGGCACTCACAGGGAAGTCAGCACCGATTTGGTATTCAGTGGTGTCAACACCAGTTGCATTACCCAAGTTGTTCACCTTGCCGTAGGTCAGCTTGGCAGTGGCAACACCAAAGTCATACGTTGCGCCCAAACGGGTGAACTTTTGATCTTCAGGCAACAGAGCGGTGTTGGTGATATCTTCAGATTGATAACCCAACTGAACGGCAACAGGACCAGCACCATAAGTAACATTGAAGCTGGTAACTGCTGCTGCGCCTGCCACTTTTTCATCCAAGCTGTAGCTGACTGCGGCACCAAACCCACCCATTGCGGGTGTTGCGTAGTAAACAGTGTTGCCTGGATTGGCTTGATAACCCGTGCTCTTGAAAATGAGGTTCATGGGGGCCAATGCACCAGCGTCAAAAATGGCATCAGAAGCGCCACTTACGTCATCGTATGCAGTCCAAACTTTGCCGAGCTTGACTTCACCAAAGCCGCCGGAAAAACCAACATACGATTGGCGAGAGAACGCTTGACCAGCGGTGGCAGCACCTGTGTCCAGGTTAAAGCCTTGTTCCAGCAAGAAGTTGGCTTTCAAGCCACCGCCCAAATCTTCAGAACCCTTGACACCCCAACGTGAGGTATTCACACCGCCACTGTTCAACAGAGAAGTGGTTGTGCTGATACCAGCGCCGTTATCTGCTTTGACAGAGCCGAGGAAAACGTCAGCAAGGCCGTACAGAGTCACGGTAGATTGTGCAAACGATGCACCAGATGCAGCGAGAACTGCCAAGGCAACTAAACTTTTTTTCATAAAAACTCCTAAGGTTAAAAATTTCCAAACAAGCCGCTTACAACTCGTTTGGAGCAGCGAACAAAAATTCACAGTGCTTATTTCAGCATAGAACCCGTCAACAGACCATGTTCTGCCGTATTACATGCAAGTTACATACCGTTCTTTACACATTTTGTGGCAGAGATACGACACCCATGTCAACCGAGCTAACCCGAATACGGCGCGAGATAAGTGAGGTCATTTGCCAAAAATCCTTGAGGTGCAAATACACCCCCCAAACATCCCAGAAACCGCACCAAACAAGGGAAAACCCTTTGTTGTTTAAACACCCAAAACAGTGCACCTAAGGGTTGACACGGGTTGCAGAGGGAATGCCCATTCATCAGAATTAGCACAGTCGTACTTTTTAAGTAACGATCTTTTTCATCAACGTGCAACAAAAACCATGAACCAATCTGCTCCATCGAACACTTTAAAAATCAATATGTGCCACATGGCATTGGCCTGTGCATTGTGTTGCACCAGTCTGGCACAAGCACAGACCGGCACGGGGGTAACACTTTACGGCTTGGCCGATGCAGGCATCACGTCAGTGAGCGGCCTGAAAGCTGGCACGGTAACCCAAGTGGCCAGCGGCATCATGGAGGGTTCGCGCTGGGGCATGAAGGGTAATGAAGACTTGGGAGGCGGATACCGCACGATCTTTACGCTGGAATCCCGTGTTGAACTGGACACAGGTGCCGCTGGCAACAAACCGATTTCGGGCTCACAGCTATCAGATCGCTTCTCACAAGCCGCACTGCTGGGCTTACCAGCGGCACTACAACCCGCAGTTGCAGGTGTAGATGCCGCGCTGGCCGCCCAATTTGGCGTGAACGTAACCAACGCTTTATTTGACCGCCAGGCTTATGTTGGCCTAGTGACTCCTTTTGGTGGTTTTTTGGCTGGCCGCCAGTACACACCAGCATTTGAAACCAATGCGGCGTATGACATCATGGAAACCCAATCAGGTTTATCTGCGGGTCAAATCGTGGCTTTTCCTGCCGTGCTTGAAATTCGGGCAAACAACGCACTGTCATACCGATTTGTCAAAGACGGTATTTCTGGCTCATTCATGTATGCAGCCGGTGAAGTGGCTGGTGATGACAGCAAAAACCGGTTACTTGGCCTGAATGCCAACTACCAGACTGGCAATTTTTCGATGGGCTTTGGATACAACACCAAAAACAATGAGTTGGGCAGCAGTTCTCTGACGACTTCTGTTTTTGGTGCTTCCATGAAATTTGGCAACGACAAGCTCTCTGGGATGGTGATTAAGATTACCGATGACAACCCAAGTGGCATGTCTGCGATTGCCCCATTACTCACACCCTCCGTAGGTGCAGCCACGGCTACTTTGGTACAAAACGCATTTATCAATGCATTTAGACAAGACGGAACCTTATTCCACATCGGTTACCGCCACGTTACAGGTCCCCACTCTGTGTCCGTGGCTTACAGCAGCTATGACGACAATCGCCCGGCCAACGCAGATGTCACCTCTTATGGTGTGGCATATACCTATTCACTCTCGAAACGCACCGATCTGAATGCCGTTCTAGTACGGTTTGACAACCAAAACCTGGCTCAAATTGCACCCGGTGGTAATGGTTACCTCGGTGGCATCACAGCCACCGCAGGCACTGGATCAACCAGCATGGCTTTTGGTATTCGTCATCGGTTCTGAACACGAACCAGATTCATTCTTAAAGCCCCTTCCGGGGCTTTTTTCATGTCACATGACTGCAAACAACACACGAGGTTTGATGGGCCTTGTCCTGCAACTTTTAATATGTCTACCGTGACATCCCGAGAGCTTGTCCCCCACAGCCAAGCAACCCGTCGACCGCTGTCACACATCCATCCCGGAATTCAAACCGGCCAAACGTCTCCATCAATCTGATCGCCCCAGCACCGGCCCCAAAGCCAGGCCAGTCCAGGTGCCTAACGCCACCACCTGTTCCGGCGTGGCTGCAGCCACCACTTGGCCGCCATCCTTGCCACCGTTCGGCCCCAGGTCAATCACCCAGTCGGCTTCAGCGATCACATCCAGATCATGCTCGATCACCACCACGCTGTGGCCGCCATCGACCAGGCGGTGTAACACTTTGATGAGTTTCTCCACGTCGGCCATGTGCAGGCCGACGGTGGGTTCGTCCAGCACGTAGAGCGTGTGCGGCGCTTTCTGGCCACGGCGGGTGATGTCGTCGCGCACCTTGCTGAGTTCGGTCACCAGCTTGATGCGCTGCGCCTCACCACCGCTGAGCGTGGGGCTGGGCTGGCCCAGCGTGAGGTAGCCCAGCCCCACGTCTTTGAGCAGTTGCAACGGGTGGCTGATGTTGGGCATGGCAGCGAAAAAGTCCACCGCCTCGTCCACTTCCATTTGCAGGATGTCGCCAATGTTTTTGCCGCGCCAGGTGACGGCCTGGGTCTCAGGGTTGAAGCGCGCGCCCTTGCAGGTTTCGCACAGCACTTTCACGTCGGGCAAGAAACTCATGCCGATGGTGCGGATGCCCTGCCCTTCGCAGCTCGGGCAGCGGCCTTCGCCGGTGTTGAAGCTGAAGCGGTTGGCGGCGTAGCCACGTGCCTTGGCTTCCAGCGTGTCGGCAAAGAGTTTGCGGATGGTGTCCCAGAAGCCGATGTAAGTGGCCGGGCAGGAACGCGGCGTTTTGCCAATGGGAGTTTGATCCACTTCCAGCACGCGGTCGACGGCTTCAAACCCGGTGACGCTGTCGCAGCCGATCCAGGCGATGGACTCACCTGCTTCCAGGGCATCACGGCCCGCTTTGGTACTGCGCTTTTGCACGGCGGTATGCACGTTGGCCAGCAGCACATCACGCGCCAGGGTGGACTTTCCGGAACCGCTGACACCGGTCACAGCCACCAGGCGCTTGAGGGGGACTTGAGCGGTGACTTGCTGCAGGTTGTGCAGGTTAGCTCCGTGCACGGTGATCCAGCGTTGTGGTTCTTGGGCCGTGACATCGGGGTCAACGTCCAATTTCTTGGCGGCCTTCTTCTTTTTCGGAGTCGATGTGAATGAGAAACTGGAATCCGCCCCCTGGACTTGGAGTGTTGCCACAACATTCACGGCAACGGTGGTGCTCGAAACGCTAGCCGTACTCACCGCCAGCGCGACACGTTCAGCAGCAGTATCCAACAACGAGTTAACAGACTCGATGCCATTTGAGCTTCCAGCCCTCGTTGAATATGCGCAAGCAGCTACAACATCAATAGCACGCCGTGCCTGCACCGGGTGCCGCATGGCATGCAACAGGTAGCGGCCGGTTTGCGACTCGGCGGCGTTTTGAATGTCGGCGACCACACCTTCTGCCACCAAGCGCCCGCCGCGTTTGCCGGCACTCGGGCCGATGTCGATGATGTGGTCGGCGTGACGGATGGTGTCTTCGTCATGCTCCACCACCACCAGCGTGTTGCCCTGGTCGCTCAGGGTTTGCAGAGCACCCAGCAGAATCTGGTTGTCACGAGCGTGCAGGCCAATCGTCGGCTCGTCCAGCACGTAACACACGCCTTGCAAATTGCTGCCCAGTTGCGCCGCCAGGCGAATGCGCTGCGCCTCGCCACCGCTGAGCGTGGGCGCGCCCCGGTCCAGCGTCAGGTAGCCCAGGCCGACTTGCTCCAGAAACTCCAGCCGACCCTTGATCTCGGGAATCAAGTCGCGGGCAATGCCCGCCTCGCGTGCGCTCAAGTGCGCCTCCGACTGCAAGGTCTGCACCCAGGTGCGCAAGTCAGTCACGCTCAGGCGCGCCAGCTCGGTGATGCTGACACCAGCCAAGGCAACGGCGGGGAAATTGGGATCCAAGCCCAAGTGGATGTTTGCATCGTCCAGCGGCACGCGTGGGGTGTCTGACGTAGCGTGGACTTGGGGTTTTGCCAAATCAAGGAGGAGGCTCGGACTCTGCCCGGGCCGGGGGACATCCGCGGAGTCGGACACCCCGCGCGTGCTGCGGGTTAAAACAGCACCAGGGCCTGATCCCAATTCGAGCTGCACCGCACGGGCAACTGCGTTCAGCCGCGTGCCATTGCAGCTCGGGCAAACGGCATCCACCAAGTCTTCCACATCAGCCTCGACAAAAGTCTGCTCGCGCCCCTTGTTGTCGTCATCCCGCACCGAGTCGTCAAACACCTGGCGCTGCTCTTTGGAAAGCTTCACCCCCGTGCCGACGCAGTCCGGGCACCAGCCGTGTTTGCTGTTGTAACTGAACAGGCGCGGGTCCAGCTCGGCATAGCTGGTGCTGCACACCGGGCAGGCGCGCAGGGTGGAGAACACACTCAAACGTCCAATGCCCGCGGTGGGCGTGCCGGCCTGCATGGCCTGGCTCAAGCCGTCCAGGTTGGATAACACATGCACCACACCTTTGCCGTGCTCCAGCGTGCGGCTCAGCGCGGCACGCAGTTGCGCCTCGTTGGCCGGAGTGATGTCCAGGCTGAACACCGGCAGTTCAATGGTGTGTTCCTTGAAGCGATCCAGGCGCGGGAAGGCGGTGGTGGGCAAAAAGTTGCCGTCCACCCGCAGGTGGGTGAAACCACGTGGACGGGCCCACTCGGCCAGCTCGGTGTACACGCCTTTGCGGTTCATCACCAGCGGGGCCAGCAGGCCGATGTGCTGGCCACGGAAGGCTTTCATCAACTGCGCGGCGATGCTGTCAGGCGTTTGTGGGGCCACTGGCGTGCCGTCATGGATGCAATGCTGGGTGCCGAGCTTGACAAACAGCAGCCGCAAAAAGTGCCAGACCTCGGTGGTGGTGCCGACCGTGGATTTGCGGCCACCCCGGCTCAAGCGCTGCTCAATCGCCACCGTGGGCGGAATGCCGTAGACCGCGTCCACCTCGGGCCGCCCCGCCGGTTGCACGATGCTGCGGGCGTAGGCGTTCAGGCTTTCCAGGTAGCGGCGCTGGCCTTCGTTGAACAAAATGTCAAACGCCAGTGTCGACTTGCCGGAACCACTCACGCCAGTGACCACAGTGAACTTGCCACGTGGGATGTTGACGCTCAGGCCTTTCAGGTTGTGTTCGTGGGCGTTGATGATTTGTATGGTGTTTTTAGCCTCTAGCCCAGGTATTACCTGCGCAATATGCTCTAATTTTAATAGCTTCGAGTGACTGAAGTCACGCACCTCATGCACCACGCCCATGTGCGCGGCGTAGTCGCGCAGGGCCAGGGCGGTGTGGGAGCTGGCGTGCAGCATCACCTCTTCGGGCGTACCAAAAGCCACCACCTCACCCCCGGCATCACCGCCTTCGGGGCCGAGGTCGATCAGCCAGTCGGCGGCGCGGATCACGTCCAGGTTGTGCTCGATCACCAGCAGGCTGTGGCCGGCATCTTGCAGCTTGCGCAGCGCCCGCATCAGTTTGGCAATGTCGTCAAAGTGCAGGCCGGTGGTGGGCTCGTCAAACATGAACAACACCCCGCGCCGGGCCAGCGCCTGGCGGCTGGCGGCGCTGCTCTTGTCGGCTTCGGCCAGGAAACCAGCGAGTTTGAGGCGCTGCGCCTCGCCGCCGCTGAGGGTGGGCACGGGCTGGCCGAGTTTGACGTAGTCCAGGCCCACGTCGATGATGGGTTGCAGGGCGCGGATCACGTCGCGGTCGTCTTTGAACAACTGGGCGGCTTCGCTGACGGTGAGGTCCAGTACGTCGGCGACGTTGAGGTGGCGGGTGGTTGTTGATCGCGATGCAGTTGCGCTTTGAACTGGCACCGCAGAAATGGGGTCAGAGCCCCATTCGGTGGAGCTGCCTGGTTTGGGCGCACGTTTGTAGCCCGAATGGGGATCTGACCCCATTTCTGCTCCCTGGCGCTCAATCGTAATTTCCAGAATCTCCGGGCGATAACGCTTGCCGTCGCAGTCCGGGCAGCGCAGGTACACGTCGCTCAGGAACTGCATCTCCACATGCTCAAAACCGGAGCCGCCGCAGGTCGGGCAGCGGCCGTCGCCGTTGTTGAAGCTGAACTTGGTGGCGGTGTAGCCGCGTTGTCTGGACAAGGGCGCAGTGGCAAAAATCTCGCGGATGGCATCCCACGCACCGACAAAGCTGGCCGGGTTAGAGCGGGCGGTTTTGCCGATGGGCGATTGGTCGACAAACACCACGTCGCTGAGCTGCTCGGCCCCCAGCAGGCGCTCAAAGACACCGGGGGTGTCGGTGGCTTTGCCAAAGTGGCGCAGCAGGGCCGGAGCCAGGGTGTCCTGAATCAGCGTCGACTTGCCTGAGCCGGACACACCGGTGATGACCACCAGGCGCTGCAAGGGGATGTCGACCGTGATGTTTTTCAGGTTGTGGTCGCGTGCGCCTTCCAGAATCAGGCGCGGCGTGTTGGCCGCCACCAGGCGTTTGAAACCCATGCCGACCTGCTTGCGCCCGCCCAGGTAGGCGCCGGTCAGGGTGTCGGCATTACGCAGCTCAGCGGTGCTGCCGTCAAACACAATTTGGCCCCCGCGCTCACCCGGGCCGGGGCCCATGTCGATCATGCGGTCGGCGGCCAGCATGACGGCCGGGTCGTGCTCCACCACCACCAGCGTGTTGCCGGCGTCGCGCAGGCGCTGCATGGCGGTGATGATGCGGTTCATGTCGCGCGGGTGCAGGCCAATGCTGGGCTCGTCCAGCACAAACAAGGTGTTGACCAGCGAGGTGCCCAGGGCAGTCGTGAGATTGATGCGCTGCACCTCGCCGCCGCTGAGGGTGCGGCTTTGGCGGTCCAGCGTGAGGTAGCCAATGCCCACTTCACACAGGTATTTCAGCCGGGTGCTGATTTCGTCAAACAGCAGCTTGAGGGTTTTGCTGTCGGCTTCGGAGGCGAGTGGTGTGCTTGGTTGCATGGCGGTGGCAAGCGCACCGCCCTCCCCCACGGCATCGGCTCGGTTCGGTGTTTCGGTGGATGACGATTTTTGCTCAAAGGTTGAGGAACCTGCCGACACCTCAAGCCGGGTGGGCACAGCACCTGTGCCCTCCTGCA
The DNA here is from genome assembly GCF_019973615.1 of Rhodoferax lithotrophicus. GTDB lineage: Bacteria > Pseudomonadota > Gammaproteobacteria > Burkholderiales > Burkholderiaceae_C > Rhodoferax > Rhodoferax lithotrophicus. The sequence goes on from NZ_AP024238.1 coordinate 4,033,609, forward strand.
TCAGCTCAAAAAAGCGCCGCAGACGGTCCAGTGGCAACAGCATCAAATCGTGCAGGCACAGCCCCGGCAGCGCTTCGAGCTGGGCGCGGGTCCACTTCACGCCTTGCGGCATGAAGCGTTTGGAGGGTTCCAGTACCGCGTCTGCGGCGGCTTTGCTGCCGATGCGCCACAGCAGGCTCTCGGTTTTCAGGCGTGCCCCGCCGCAGTCCGGGCATTCGGTGTAGCTGCGGTACTTGGACAGCAGCACACGGATGTGCATTTTGTAGGCCTTGGTTTCCAGGTACTCAAAGAAACGCTTGATGCCAAACCAGTGCTGGTTCCACTTGCCGTTCCAGTTGGGTGAGCCGTTGATGACCCAGGCCTGCTGCTGGGCGTTGAGCTTGTTCCACGGCGTGTCGCGCGGGATGCCTGCGGCCTCGGCGTGGCGCATCAGATCGTCCTGGGCTTCCTGCCAGGCGGGGGTCTGGATCGGTTTGATGGCACCAGCACGCAGCGTCAACTTGTCGTTCGGAATCACCAGGCCGTAGTCCACCCCAATCACGCGGCCAAAGCCCCGGCAACTGTCACAGGCCCCGACGGCGGAGTTGAACGAAAACGCCGAAGCCATCGGGTCGGCATAGCGTTGGTTGCTCTCCGGGCAATGTAGACCGGTCGAATAGCGCCAGAGGCCAGCGCCCTCAGTCACTACATTTTTAATAGCTTCTTGCGCTTTATTTATATGCGCTACAGGCTGATTTAACACATAAATGCTGAGACGACCACTGCCGTGTTTGAGTGCGACTTCAATGGCTTCGAGCACGCGGGCACGCTCGGCTGCGCCCAGGCGAAAGCGGTCAGCCACGACATCTAGAACCTTGCGTTTGGAGTTTTTTTGAGCACTCGCTGAATCGGGGTCAACACCCGATTTGGAGGATGTTTTTGACTTTTTCTCGGCCCCGTGAGCCCCCTCAGAAGCTGGCTCAACATCAACATCCCGCTGCGCCTGCACCTTGGTAAAACCACTGACCGATAACCATTGCTCGATTTCCTCTGGCGTGGCGCTGCCGGGCAGTTCCACCGGGAAGGTGATGGACAAGCGCACGTCCGCAGCGGTGCTGACCTGATCCAGCTGCCCCTGCGCTGCCAAGGTCTGGGCACGCGCCTGGATATCGGCGTAAATCGTTTCAGGCGTGTCGTGCCGTACGGTTTGCGTGGTGTCACGGTCAAACAGCTGGCCAGCGCGGGCAAACAACAGCTTCAAGTGGTCGTTCAGCTCGGTCATGGTGCCCACGGTGGAACGGCTGGAGCGCACCGGGTTGGTCTGGTCGATGGCAATGGCCGGCGGCACACCTTCGACCTTGTCCACGGCGGGCTTGTCCATGCGGTCGAGAAACTGGCGGGCGTAGGCGCTGAAGGTTTCCACATAACGACGCTGGCCCTCGGCAAACAAGGTGTCAAACACCAGGCTGGATTTGCCTGAGCCGCTCGGGCCAGTGACCACGGTGAGTTCACCGGTGCGGATGTCCAGGTCGAGGTTTTTGAGGTTGTGTTGGCGTGCGCCGCGAATGCGGATGGTTCCCTGTGACATGCTGGCTTCCCAAAAGGTGAGGCGCTAGATTCTAGGGATTGCATCGGTGGAGGTGCCCGCTAAGGGGTATCCCCCATCACTTGGCCAATACCGGGTGATAGACTGAAATCAACTGGAGCAAAAAATGAAATTGATGAAATCGTTGGCAACCGTTCTGCTGCTTTCCATGCTGCAAACCATCACACAGGCAGAACTTTTGATTGGGCAAACCGTGGGAGTAAGCGGCGCAGTAGCCGCCACAGTCAAGGAATCCATGCTGGGGGCCAAGCTCTGTGTGGATGCTGCCAACGCCAAAGGTGGCATCTATGGCGAAAAGCTCAACATCCTCACACTGGACGACAAATTCGACACCAAACTAACACTGGCCAATGCCAAAACCCTGATTGAAGAGCGCCAGGTGCTGGCCCTGTTCATGACCCGTGGCACGCCCCACACCCAGGGCATTTTGCCGCTGCTGGATCAATACGCTGTGCCGTTGATTGGGCCATCCACCGGTGCCATGTTGTTTCACCAGCCCATCCAGCCACATGTGTTCAACGTACGTGCCGCCTATCAGCGCGAGGCGGAGAAAGCCATCACCCACCTGGCCTCGATTGGCATCACCCGCATTGCGCTGGTGCATGTGGACGACAGTTTTGGCGCGGATGCGCTGAATGGGGCACAAAAAGGCCTGACCGTCAACAAACTCACCCCTGTCATGCTGGCCAAGTTTGACCGCAACAAGCCAGACTTTTCAGCCATTGCACCACAAGTGATCCAAGCCAATGCCCAAGCGGTGATGGTGATTGGCTCCGGCACGGCCGTGGTGCAAGGCATCCAGCAGATCAAGTCCGCAGGCAGTGGGGCCCAGTTCATCACTTTGTCGAACAACGCCTCGGAAGGTTTTATCCAGTTGCTGGGGGCGCAAGGACGCGGCGTGATCGTGACGCAGGTGTTCCCGCAAAGCTTCAATTACGCCCTGGTCAAGGAAGCCAGCCAACTGGCCAAATCGCAGGGCATCGGCTTGGTGAGTCCGGCCATGCTGGAAGGCTTTGCCTCCGCCAAGGTGCTGGTGGAGGCGTTGCGCCGCAGTGGCCCCAAACCCACGCGTGAAAAACTTCAAGCCGCGCTGGAAAACTTCAGGATGGATATTGGTGGCCTGGATGTTATTTACGACAAGACCAGCCACACCGGGCTGGATTTTGCCGACCTGTCGATCATCACGGCAGACGGCAAATTCAGGCGCTGAACGTCCAGTTTTTTTGCGCCGCAAACACCGCCTTGGGGTATTGCGGCTGGCCGCGTGAACCGTTGTAGCGGCCCAGCGTCATAAACAGATCACCACGTTCCCGGTCCAGGTAATGCCGCAAAATCACGCAGCCAAAACGCAAATTGGTCTGCATGTGAAAGAGTTTGCCGGCATCACCATCGCCCAACACCCGCGTCCAGAACGGCATGACTTGCATGTAGCCGCGTGCACCAACGCTGCTGACCGCATATTTGCGGAAATTGCTCTCCACCTGGATCAGCCCCAGCACCAGCGAGACATCCAGCCCGGCGCGTTTGGACTCGTACCAGACGGTTTGCAGAAATTCCTTGCGGGTGATCCAGTCGGTCTTCTTCTTGCTCAGGCGCTCACTCATGGCCCCCAGCCAGCGCAGGTAGGCCAGCCGCGACTCGGTGTCAGGAAATTCGGGCACCGGCGGTGCATGGTTGGCAATGGCCGAACTCAAGGCGGTGCGAACCGAATCCACCAGCGGCTCTTCGATCTGCGCACCCGCCCAGGAACGCTCTGATAACAAGAGCTGCCCACACCCTAATATCAAGGGGGAGAGGCTTAAAACACCAGATAAAAAGGAGCGCCGGGTGCGCCCCATCTCAGACTTTGAGCTTGGCCAGCAATTGGGCCACGATGTCCGCCACCGGCACAGCGCTGGCCGCCGCATCACGGCGGTACTGGTATTCCACGTTCCCCTCTTTCAAGGCGCGGTCGCCAATGTTGACGCGGTGCGGCACGCCAATGAGTTCCCAGTCGGCAAACATGGCACCGGGGCGCTCGCCCCGGTCGTCCAGCATCACATCGACCCCGGCGGCCAGCAGCTCAGCGTAGAGCGCTTCAGCCGTGGCTTTGACTTCAGGCGAGCGCTCGGCATTGATCGGGCACAGCACCACGGTGAACGGGGCCAGTGCGTCGGGCCAGATGATGCCGCGCTCGTCGTGGTTTTGCTCAATGGCGGCGGCCGGCAGGCGGGTGATGCCAATGCCGTAGCAGCCCATTTCCATGAACTGGGGCTTGCCGTTTTGATCGAGGAAGGTGGCCTTCATGGCCTCGCTGTATTTGGTGCCCAGGTAGAACACATGACCGACTTCAATACCACGCTCAATCGCCAGCACACCTTGGCCGTCGGGGGAGGCATCACCGGCCACCACGTTGCGCAGGTCGGCCACCATGTCGGGCTCGGGCAGGTCACGGCCCCAGTTCACACCGGTGAGGTGAAAGTCCACTTCATTGGCTCCGCACACCCAGTCGTTCATCACCGCCACTTCGCGGTCGACCACCAGCTTGACGGGTTTGAGCAGATTCAGTGGCCCCAGGTACCCAGGTTTACAGCCAAAGTGGTCTTCAATTTCAGGCACGGTGGCAAAGCGGAAAGCACCCAGGCCTGGCAGCTTGCCGACCTTGACCTCATTCATGTCATGGTCACCGCGCAGCAGCAACAGCCAGACCTGGGTTTTGACCACTTCACCCTGTTCATTAAGGGTATCGGTGGCCAGCACCAGGGATTTGACCGTCTGCGCCAAGGGCAGGCCCAGCAACTCCGCTACATCGGCACAGGTGCTTTGGCCGGGTGTCGGGGTTTTGGCCATGGCTTGACTGGCCGCAGGGCGGGGGCCTGCGGGGGCCAGGGCCTCGGCTTTTTCCATGTTGGCGGCATAGTTGCTGCCGGGGCAGTAGACGATGGCATCTTCGCCAGTAGCGGCAATCACCTGGAATTCTTCGCTCAAGTCACCGCCAATCGCACCGCTGTCGGCAGCCACTGCGCGGTAAGTCAGGCCAAAGCGGTCAAAGATGCGCCGATAAGCTTTGGCCATGATCTGATAGCTGGCTTTGGCGGACACTTGATCACGGTCAAAGCTGTAGGCATCTTTCATGATGAATTCGCGCCCACGCATCAGGCCAAAACGTGGACGGCGTTCGTCACGGAACTTGGTCTGGATTTGGTAGAAATTTTTGGGCAACTGTTTGTAGCTGCGAATTTCCTGGCGGGCAATGTCGGTGACCACTTCTTCGCTGGTCGGCTGGATCACAAAGTCGTGCGCATGACGATCCTGGATACGCAGCAACTCAGGGCCCATTTTGTCAAAGCGGCCTGTTTCCTGCCAAAGTTCGGCGGGTTGTACCACCGGCATACACAGCTCCACCGCTCCGGCACGGTTCATTTCCTCACGTACGATGGCTTCCACTTTTTGGACCACACGCAAGCCCATGGGCATCAGGGTGTAGATGCCTGCACCCAGTTTTTTGATCATGCCGGCGCGCATCATCAGCTTGTGGCTGACGACTTCGGCATCGGCCGGTGCTTCTTTGAGGGTGGAAATAAAGAATTGAGAGGCTTTCATGGGTGAATCCAGCGAGATGTCAGGGTTTTGTCTCTTGATGCAGAGCAAGGGCTGTGCATAATCAACACAATTTAAAAATTTGGGGTTTGATTATGCTTGACCGGGACGGCTTTAGGCCCAACGTCGGCATCGTCCTGCTCAACCAGAAAAATCAGGTGTTTTGGGGCAAGCGTATTCGGACGCACTCCTGGCAGTTTCCGCAGGGTGGCATTGACCGGGGCGAGACCCCGGAGCAGGCCATGATTCGGGAGTTGCATGAAGAAGTAGGTCTGCAGCGCGAACACATTCGCATTGTGGCCCGCACCCGTGACTGGTTGCGCTACGAGGTGCCAGACCGTTTTATTCGGCGCGATTCGCGCGGCTTTTACAAAGGCCAAAAACAAATTTGGTTCTTGTTGCAACTGGTGGGACACGACTGGGATCTGAATCTGCGCGCGACCAACCATCCTGAGTTTGATGCCTGGCGCTGGAATGATTATTGGGTGCCGCTGGAGGCCGTGGTGGAGTTCAAGCGTGAGGTGTATGTGACTGCACTGACCGAGTTGTCACGTTATGTGCCGCGCAACGAGTTTCGAAACAGGTTTTTGCGCCAGGGCATTCGCCCGATGGATGCCGATCAAATGCAGTCCGACATTCCCAATGCCTGTTTTGAATTGCCGCCCGGAGCAAGCTTCCAACCAGATCCGCAAAGTGGTAATGATCATGCGTAAACCCTTGAAATTTTTAGCACTGGGCATGGCTTTCTACGTCAGTAGCGCACTGGCCCAAAGTTCAGACACTGACCCTGATTGGCATGAATCCGAGGTGCCTGCCCCACCGTCTTTCAGTATTGATCATCTGATTCCAATCGAGATGCCGCATTACGTGAGTCTGAAGTTTGGCGTGGATCCCGCCACGCTGGCAATTGCACCTGATGGCATCGTGCGTTATGTGATGGTGACGCAAAATACCAGCGGCTCGGTCACTGCCATGTATGAGGGTATTCGCTGTGCCACAGGTCAGGTAAAAACTTATGCACGCACATCGTCCGGTGGTGCGTGGTCATTGGTCAAAGACCCGCAATGGCATAACCTGAGTGACAACCTGCCGTCCAAACACGCCATCATGTTGGCTCGACAGGGGGTTTGCGACGGTCGCGGAGCCGCAGCCAGCACCGTGCAGGACATTATCAAGGCGCTCAAGCGCTGAAATTTCAGCCGTGTGATCAGCATGCCCGATCAAATAGGGAGCTTGATCACTCCCCCATTGGCGGAGGAAAGGCACGCACGTTTAACGGCTCAAAACCATGTTGTCACGATGCACCATTTCGGGCTCGGCCAAATAGCCCAGCAGGGTTTCAAAGGCGCTGGAAGGTTTGCGGCAGATCAGTCGTGCTTCTGAACTGGCGTAGTTGGCCAGACCACGGGCAATCTCAAGACCGGCCAAGTCACGGATGGCAATCACATCACCGCGTGAGAAATCACCTTCCACGGCGGTCATGCCGATGGGCAGCAGGCTGGAGCCGTCGCCGCGTAATTTGGCCACGGCACCGTCGTCCACCGTCACCGAACCACGCAATTGCAGATGGTCGGCCATCCACTGCTTGCGAGCCTGGGTTTTCTGGGTAGGTGCCACCAGCAGAGTGCCAATAGCTTCACCCAGGCTCAAACGCAGCAGGGCATCAGGCTCACGCCCCCAGGCAATCACCGTGGAGGCCCCGGAACCGGCTGCGCGTTTGGCCGCCAATATTTTGGTGATCATGCCACCGCGGCCAATGCTGCTGCCCGCACCTCCAGCCATGGCCTCCAACAGCGGATCACCCGCTTGGGCCACATGCACAAACTCGGCGGCCGGGTCTTTGCGCGGATCGGCAGTGTAGAGACCCTTTTGGTCGGTCAGGATCACCAACGCGTCGGCCTCGACCAAGTTGGCCACCAACGCGCCCAAGGTGTCGTTGTCACCAAATTTGATTTCGTCGTTGACCACGGTGTCGTTTTCATTGATCACCGGCACCACACCCAGCTTGAGCAAAGTGAGCAGGGTTGAGCGAGCGTTCAGATAACGTTCGCGGTCGGCCAGATCGGCATGGGTCAACAAGACCTGGGCGCTGCCCAGGCCGTTTTCACGCAGTTTGGTCTCGTACATCTGCGCCAGGCCCATTTGACCAACGGCAGCGGCAGCTTGTAATTCGTGAATTTCACGCGGGCGGCTGGTCCAGCCCAAACGCTTCATGCCTTCGGCAATGGCACCGCTGGACACCATGATGACCTCGCGTCCACCACCAACCAGCACCGCCATTTGACGGCACCACTCGCCAATAGCTGACTCATCCAGCCCCCGGCCTTCGTTGGTGACCAGGCTGGAACCCACTTTAACCACCACACGGCGTGCGTCACGCAACGCAGAAGATACAGATTCTTGAGCCATTTTGACCTCTAGCGCCCGTAAATCAAGCGCAAACAGCTATTAAATTAATAGTATTTATGAAGCATCCACGTCGGGGGCGAAACGCGGGTCAACCACCTCGGGGGTTTGCTCCAGCTTTTGCTGGGCGCTGATGTGTTTGAACACGGTTTTGATCAAGGGCTCACATCCTTCACGTGTGAGCGCTGAAATCTCGAAGACCGGGCCTTTGAACTTGAAGCGTTTGACAAAGTCTTTAACCAAGGCCTCACGCTCTTCCAACGGCACCATGTCGAGCTTGTTCAACACCAGCCAACGCGGCTTGTTGTACAGCGCGGGATCGTATTTTTTCAGCTCATTCACAATCGCCTTGGCTTGGGCCACGGTGTCCACACCCTCGTCAAACGGGGCCATATCCACCACGTGCAACAGCAAGCGGGTGCGCTGCAAATGGCGCAAAAATTGGTGCCCCAAGCCGGCACCATCCGATGCGCCTTCAATCAAACCCGGCAAATCGGCCACCACAAAACTCTGCTCCGGCCCGACACGAACCACACCCAAATTGGGGTGCAAGGTGGTGAACGGGTAATCCGCAATCCGTGGCCGCGCATTGGAAATAGCCGTGATCAGCGTCGATTTGCCCGCATTGGGCATGCCCAGCAGGCCCACATCGGCGAGCACCTTCAGCTCCAATTTCAGGTTGCGCTTTTCACCGGGCCAACCCGGCGTTTTTTGCCGTGGCGCGCGATTGATGGCGCTCTTGTAGCGCAGATTGCCAAAACCACCATCACCACCTTTGGCAATGGTGATGACCTCGCCTGGGGTCAGCAACTCGAACAACACTTCACCCGTCTCGGCATCAGTGATGATGGTGCCAACCGGCATTTTGAGGGTGATATCGTCACCTGCCGCGCCGAACATGTCAGAGCCCATGCCATGCTGACCGCGCTGTGCGTCATAACGACGCGAGAAGCGGTAATCCACCAGCGTGTTCAGGTTTTCGTCGGCCACAGCAAACACGTGACCACCACGGCCACCATCGCCACCATTAGGGCCGCCAAATTCTTTGTATTTTTCATGCCGAAACGAGACGCAGCCAGCGCCGCCATCTCCTGCGGAGATATCAATGTAGGCTTCGTCAACGAATTTCATGATAGGGAACCTTATAAACGAAAAACCCCGCGCCAAGCGCAGGGTCTTGAGTGAGAGTCACCCAGCGTTAAGCCGGTGTCACGCTCACAGTATGGCGATTGAGTGCACCTTTGATGGCAAAAGACACATGGCCTTCCGTCAACGCAAACAAGGTGTGATCCTTGCCGATACCAACATTCACGCCGGGGTGGAATTGAGTGCCACGTTGACGAACAATGATCGCGCCTGCGCTGATCAGTTGGCCACCGTACATTTTCACACCGAGCATTTTGGGCTTGGAATCGCGCCCATTTCGCGTCGAGCCGCCGCCTTTTTTATGTGCCATGACTCTTGCTCCTTATGCAGTAATCGCGCCAATCAACAGTTCGGTGAACTGCTGACGATGACCTTGGCGTTTTTGATAGTGCTTGCGACGGCGCATTTTGAAAATGCTGACCTTGTCGTGTTTGCCATGCGTCACGACCGTGACGCTCACAGATGCACCAGACACCAAGGGTGTGCCAACCTTCAACTCTGCGCCGCTACCGACTGCCAGAACCTGGTCGATCACAATTTCTTGGCCTACATCCGCAGCAATCTGTTCTACTTTAATTTTTTCGCCAGTAGCAACTCTGTATTGTTTGCCACCAGTTTTTATGACCGCGTACATAATAACCTCTTAAAAATGCTCTACGAACGAATTTTCGCAGAGCCCATAATTATCGCACAAGTCTTAAAGTTTGGCAATTTTTCCGAGAAATCAGTCCAATCAAGACGAACAGGCTTTCTATAATGCGCGCAACTAACCGGGCTACTGTCTTGCACGCCAAAAACACTCCTCATCCAAGCCCCATGGCCATCATTGCGCAGGACATGCGCGAAGTCGACCAGGTCATTGCCCAGCGGCTTGACTCTGGCGTGCCATTGGTTGGCCAAGTTTCACACTACATCATCTCCGCAGGTGGCAAACGTCTTCGCCCCGCTTTGCTTTTATTGATGTGCGGCGCACTTGGTTTCAAGGGTGTCCAGCGCTTTAATTTGGCTGCCGTGGTGGAATTTATTCACACCGCAACGCTGCTGCACGATGACGTGGTGGACGATTCAGCCATGCGCCGCGGCAACGCCACAGCCAATGAAACTTTCGGCAACCCGGCCAGCGTGCTGGTGGGTGACTTTTTGTATTCACGTGCTTTTCAAATGATGGTAGATGCGCAAAACATGCGCATCATGGAGGTACTGGCAGATGCCACCAACATCATTGCCGAAGGCGAAGTGATGCAATTAATGAACATGCACAACGCTGCACTGGATGAAGCCGGCTACCTGCAGGTGATTCGCTCCAAGACCGCCAAGTTGTTCGAAGCAAGTGCCCGCGTAGGTGCCATTCTGGCAGGCGCCAACCCACAAATGGAATCGGCCTGCGCCGAATATGGCCAAGCCTTGGGAACCGCTTTTCAGGTGATTGACGATGTGCTGGATTACACCGGTGATACCGCCGTGATGGGGAAAAACCTGGGGGACGACCTGCGCGAAGGTAAAACCACACTTCCCCTGATAGCCGCCATGCAACGCGGCAATGCAGCCGAACGCGAATTAATTCAAACCGCGATTGAAACTGGTCGCCTTGACCTGATTGATCAGGTAGTGAGCATCGTATCTGCCACGGGCGCACTCGCCGTAGCGCGTGAAGCCGCAGCAAGTGAAGCCCACCGTGCGATAGCCGCCGCTGGGCAATTGCCAAGCAATGAATATACGGAGTGTTTGCTACAATTGGCGACTCAGTTGCTTGAACGTCAATCCTGACTTCAAGCACATCGGAATGTAGCGCAGCCTGGTAGCGCACTTCGTTCGGGACGAAGGGGTCGGAGGTTCGAATCCTCTCATTCCGACCAATAAAATCAATGGGTTAGCTCAATTTTCGAATTAACCCATTTTGTTTTTGGCTGCCGCTTCGTAAAATTAGCCACACCGTTAGCCACACCGCCAATGCTTACTCGCAAATATTGCGAAAAAAGAAGCTGCAAGGCGACTGCTTTAGCTACTACGTTGTTCCCGAACCGGCGGCACACGAAGATCCAATAGTGCGATTAAGAAGTTTGTTGTAAACAGTTACTTGTCCAGCATATAGCGCCCAGTGGTGCTTTAGCATTGGGGGTCTATGGCGACCATCCACCCCCAAATCTTCACCATCCACCCCACTTCAGCGGGCTCTTACCGCGAACGTGACATCTTGAAGATGCTTGAAGCGGGATTGCCCAGCAACTTCGATGTTTTCCACAGCGTCGAGTGGTCAACCATGCATCATGACCATCAAAGCTTTGGCGAATTCGATGCCGTGGTCGTAGCACCTACAGGGCACCTTGTATTGCTGGAGATCAAAGCCGGTCAAGTTGTTGCGACGGCACAAAGGCTGGTGAAGTTTTATCACACCGCAAGCGCCAAGCCCAAAGACGTGGAATTCCAAGCGCGTCGTCAACACAGTGCCATGCTGGATCGTCTGTCCCAAGCGGGATTGCATGAGGTGCATGTCAGTCATTTGTTGGTGCTGGCAGATCAGACCATCGACAAAGGAACCATCACTTACCCAAGAGAAAGAATAGTGGATGCCACTCAGTTAGATTCACTTTGCAGCTTGGTCAAAGATGCCATTCCAAAAAGCGCCCTGCCCGATGCCATTCGGGTGAGGGTGCTGGACTTTCTGGCCAACCGCTTTGAATTACATCCAGACACCGCCACCCATATCGGTCAGGTGCACAGAGCCAACATCAAATTGGCAGAAGGACTGGCAACTTGGGTGCCGCGAATTTCACATTCAGGTGGTGTGTTCTTGATTGAAGCCACCGCTGGTTCTGGTAAATCGCAGTTGGCTCTGGCCCTGTTGCGCGAGGCTGCAAACAACAATTTGCGTGCTGCCTATGTTTGTTACAACCGGCCATTGGCTGACCACATCACAAGCCTGGCACCACACTCGGTTGAGATCAGCACCTTTCATGAGCACTGCGTGAACCTCTCGCGCAAGCTTGGCTTTGAGCCTGATTTCAATGTACCCCAAATCTGGCAAGAGACTGTCAACCACTTTCTGGAAAATGCATCAACACAACCTGCACGCCTGGATCTATTGATTGTGGATGAGTCACAAGACTTCGAACCCCTATGGATTGAAGCCTTGACCTCACGCCTCAAGGACGATGGGCGGCTGTATGTCATGGGAGATGCCGAACAACAGGTTTATGGTCGTGATGCATTTGATTTGGCTGATGCCGTTCAGATTTCTAGCAGAGACAACTTTCGCAGCCCGCGTAAAGTGGTTCAAGCCATCAATCAACTCAAACTGACCAGTGAACCTGTCCAGGCACGCTCAGTATTTGCCGGTCAGGTTCCTGGTTTTCACATCTATGTGTCTGGCAAATCAGGTGGTGTAAACGCTCTGGAAAAATGCCTGAAAACGTTGATGAGTGAAGGCGTGGCCCCCTCGCACATGGTCATCCTCACCTTTGCTGGTCGTGAGCATTCAGAGGTAATGAAACGCGACACGCTGGCCGGTATCTCCTTGAAAAAATTTACCGGCCGCTACGATAGTGCCGGAAATCCGTTGTGGACATCGGGCGACTTGTTGGCAGACACCTTGTACCGTTTCAAAGGGAAAAGCGCCCCGTTGGTCGTGCTGTGTGAGGTGGATTTTGAACAACTGGCTGAAAAGGAACTGCGTAAGCTATTCGTAGGCTTTACCCGCGCAGAGTTTCGGCTGGAATGTGTGTTATCGGAGAGAAGCGCCACGCTGCTGATGAGCGATCTGTAAACCTAAGGCCCACAGCACCAAGATCAAAACGCAGCCTTGAAACGCATCGCACAGTTTTGCTGCCACCCCGATGATCTGAGCTTTTGCACCAGTCTTTTTTCAAAATTTTAAAAAAAGTGACGCAGCAGCTTTTAAAAGCTGATAGCATTATGCCGCTCCTAAAATTTCAAAGCCAATTGCTTATCCCTTTCAAGCCCAAGTGAGGAAGTCTGGGGTAATCAAGGCACTTTGAAGTTTGCCAAATTACCAAGTAACCCAAACAGTCTGCGACAGAGTGTCCAGACAAATTAAGCAACTGGAGCAATCGTGTGTGCCATAGTGTTTTACGACAAGGTGCATGTTTTTTGCTGTGCGACTGAAACCAGTCGTTTGTTTGGGTTAATCATGAATCACGTCAATCCCGGGAATTCTTCCGTTCCTACCTTGCACGACCAATTGTGCATTTCAAGAAACTTTTCGCATCAAGACCATCAGGGATCTGTGCGTACAGTTTCATCAAGAAAAGTACTTCGGTGTAAACAAGCATTGCTAAAACTGGGGATTTCTCGATCCAGTTTTTACGCAAAAGCACAAAAGAGCAGTCGCTACTTCGACCCAACTTTTCCCAAACCGGTGGCATTAGGCCTACGGTCAGTCGGTTGGTTCGAGGATGAGTTGGATGCATGGCTTGATCAGCAAGCATTCACAAGCACGGTGGGAGTGGCATGATGATCACCGCCACAACCTCCAACACAAAACTCCAACAGCATGACGACTCGGCAAACATTCGACTGAAGACAACGTGCCCTACGTTTTACGACAAGCTAAATCCACTCTCACCGCATTTTGATTTCACATTTCCGAAGCTCATCAATTTCGGTGCTTCCGTTACCGGTTTTATCGAGGCGGAAATTGAAAATTGGCTTGCTTTGAGGATTGCCGTTCGTCGCAACGCATGCTCAACGGAAGGAGGGCTTTAATCATGGCCGTCATTCAGGGCAATCAGACACTTCAGGCACGTGCGCCAATCCCCCAACCACCTCACCACCAAGTCCTGTACACATCTGGGGGCGTTGCTGTTTCAAGCCTACCCAGTCCCTACCCAGAAGATTCGCTTCCGCCATTGCTATACAAAACGGTTATCAACTTGGCGCACTGGGTGCAGGCAACGCCTCAGATGATTGCTCCGACTGCCATCGCCGCTGCGGCACTGGCATGCCAGCGCGGCTACCTAGTTGAAGGAAAACCTGGGCGAACAACGCAGCTTGGCCTGGCCGTGATAAACCTGATGGAGATCAGCGATGGGAAAGACACAATTTTTAAAATCCTCCTTAAACCCATTAGCGATCACGAGGAAAAAACAGAAGCTAACTCGGTCAAAGATTTGGCAAAGTGGAAAGCATACATGTCAGCTTTTAAAGCCAAGGAGAAAGGCTTGAATCGAGACATATCCAAGTTGACAATGCGTGGAGAAGACACTTCAGCCAAAGAGCGTGAATTAGATGCACTGTTCACTTCAGGACAAGAAAAACCGAAAGAAATCAGGCAGATTTTGAACGATGCGTCGATCAAGGGCATTTACCAATTCTTACGCGACTTCGGCAACTCCTGTGGAGTCTTTAAGAGCGAAGGTGCTGCATTTTTTAAATCAAATTTAGCCAAATTCGCCGCACATTTAGCTGATTTGTGGAGCAGCGGCGATGTCAGGTTCGTTGATAAGAATGGCAAAAGCTACACCATTAGGCATCCTCGGTTTTCGATCGTACTCATGGTTCAACCTAGCGTGTTGTTCGACTTCCTTAGAAACTATGGTAGTTACTGGCAGGATACGGGTCTGATGGGACGCATCCTATTTAACTACCCGGTCTCAACAAGAGGGTATCGAAATATGGATACCCAACCCGAGAAAATGCAAGAGTACAACGCGCGCATTTTGGAAATCCTCAACTCTGCCCCATGTGCAGGTACTGTCGAGAACGTGACACTCAAGTTCGAGGAATCGGCACGTCGAGAACTGACAAACTTTGCCACCAGAATTGAATCTCACCTTCGTCCCGGCGGTTTGTATTCAGATGTCAGCGATGCCGCCTCAAAGACAGCAGAAAATGCCGCACGGATGGCTGCGGTCTTTCATGTGTTTGAGGGCCACGAGGGCGACATCTCGCTGGACATGACGCAACGAGCAATAACCATCTGCGACTGGCATCTTTTTGAATTCAAGCGACTTTTTGGAGAGTATTTGCATTTCGCAGAGCTCGAACAAGATGCTCTGGACATCGAAAAATGTATACGGCAATTTCACAATGAGTCAGGTTGTTCAACCCCATGCCCTAAAAATAGAGTCGCGAAGTTCGCCACGAAAGCTGTTCGCGACAACTATGATCGACGAGAAGCGGCGTTCCAATACCTTCTTCAGCATGGGCGGATTCAATACGTGAATCTACCTCGTGACAAAACAACGTATGTCATCATTCCAGGATTACAGTATCTAGAACCAATTTCAGGCGTGATTTTGCAGCAAGCGCAGCAGGCATATGGAGCGCTGCCCAGTTCACTTCGCGTAACTGCGCCACCGGGAACATATCCCAACTTTTGAGCCTTGGAGGTGACCGAATTTTGAATCAGCATATTTGGGTAAGTCTGCTCGGTTGCTGATTTATTTGGTCACCTCGTCTTTAACTGTGAGCAGGGGAAAAAGATAGAAGGGCTATGTCCATCGTAAATTTCCTCTGCTTGTAGAGCCTCAGAACTGATAGGCAGATGTCAATTCTACCGATGTCGCTTTAGCCTGCCATGCAGGTATTCCACATAAATGCAGCATCCAGGCTACCGAAGATTTCGAGACTTGAATCACCGGCACTTAAACACAAACGTGCACGTACCAAATGCTTCTACGTTCGTAAATACTTATACGGGCCAGTCTTCTACCAATGATCAATTGGCCATTGTTTCTGACTTGGCTTCTTGTTCAATCGTAAATAACACTTCTACGCGCCTATTTTTCGGATCTGCGGGGTCTAAGCCAAATAAAGGTTTTGACTCACCATAACCAGCCACCACAATGCGTCGTGCTGCATTCTGATCCAAAGAGCCAATCAAATATCGCCGTGCTTCACGTGCACGTGCAGCCGAAAGGGTGAAGTTGTCGTCATATACCGTGCAAAAACGCTGATAGTCAATTACTGGATTTTTAACGGGTAGATTGTCTGTATAACCTTCCACGAAGATTCTTGCTGTTGAATTTTCTCTTAAGAAGTCTTCCAAATACTTTTGCACAGACTCAACGGCTGTCCGTGCCTCTGGCTTGAGGCACGCACTCCCGCGCTCAAAAACACCATCGCGCAACGTCATTCGATTGGTGCGCGTGTCAAGAGAAATAAACTCTGTTGCACTTTGGGTTTGAATCATCGTGTTCAAAGTCTTCATCATCTTAGTAACAGGGTCATTTTTTGATTCTTTCGCCTTGGCAAGCTCCTCTTTATAGGCAATTTCGCTAGCATTCTTCTGAAGCACAGAAACCACCAGCATCAGCATAACAACAGCCATCACACCCGCCATCAAGTCGGATATTGCAATCCATTCGCTGGGTTTATCTTTCATGATTGAGTTTCTGCACTAAATTTGATTCGAGGATCAGTGCCTGAAACAGTTTTCGAATGGCGAAGAGTGTCATCACCCAGCTTTGAAACTAGCGCTGTCGCCGCTTTAACATGTTCATTTAGCATGTCAGTAGATCGCTGAATCCTTTCAGCAACCTCTAGTTGAATTTTCAATGACTTCTCAAATTGAATTTCTTGCCTTGCATCCCGTTTGGATAAATCTGTCCTCAGTGTTTTGGCTTCATCCAATAACGGTTGATTCTGAACATGCAATGTTTTGAGCGGTTCGAGCGCTGGTAATAAATCACCCATTTGAGGAACGATGATTTCGAGTGATTTTCCAATTGAAACCATACGTCGACCAGAGTCTGAAACCGCTTGTAAACCGCTGCGAATATCTTCACCTAGTTTCTGAACCAACTCAGTCGTAGCTGTGACGTTCTCGTTGAGTGTGTCACTTGAGCGTCGGAACAGTACAGCGCCCTCTTCCTGAATTTTCAGCGACTTCCCAATTGAGTCTTTTACACCGTTCATTGTTACGGTTACGTCTTGTGAGAGCACACCCAGTGCAGCTGAAATTTCAAGCGTTGCCTTGCCGAGTTCCTTAGTTCCTTGTTCCAACGTTCGCGCCGCTTGTTCACTCATGTCATTGATAGCTGCACTAAGGTCAGTCCGTACATCACCGAGCACTTGTTTAAACTGGGTGCTGAATTCATCTACAGCTTTGACCAAACTGCTACCTGCAACCCCCACTTCGTGAGCACCATCTGCCATTTTGTTACTTGCCGCTGACATGTCTTTGATGATGGTTTGGGTACTATTGACAAAACCAGCCATCGCTTCACTGCTGGCTTGTGTTGCAGCGTTAATGCTCGCTAAATCCGCACGAACACCTTGAATGCTTTGTTCAAGCACCTGCTTCATTATTGCGTTATCGCTTTGTATGGCTGTATTGATGCTTGCCAAGTCACCACGCACGGTTTGTATCCCTTTTCCCAAAAACTGCAAAGTTTGTTGATGGCGAGCTTTTTGACTCTCTGACAGCTTATCAAGGTTTAGAGAAAAACCCTGAACAATCTGCCCGGCAGCTTGATTGATTTGCGCAAACAGTGTCTGCTGCTTATTTAACTCCGTTGACTGCGCTTGCGCCTTGCGGCGCTCCAGTTCTGCTTTTACTTTACGAATAACCCAGGTAAGGCGTTTTTCCTCAAATCCCAACCAACTGCTCCACACTTTGAGCAGCAGAAAAAATGCAATGCCCCAAGTCGATGTTTTGAATTTAGTGCCCAATCCCTGCATCATGCTCAGCAGATCCTGCATACTGTTGGCAGTACCAGTAGCACTGATTGCATTGGATTGCCCCAAAATATTCGATGCATGATTCAGTGCCAGTCCTAGTCCTAAGAAAGTACCTAACAAACCCACCACTAGCAACATGCCGGGCATTATTTCTGCCAATTTTTCAGATTTTGTTGCTACGGCGTGCCAAAGATCGGTAACGCTGCCATGGTCAATATCGAGATCATCACTGTAGTCATCAGGTGTACCGTTATTCCAATTTTTTTCCCACGCCGCATCTTTGGCATTCAATAGAGTGGAGAAAATGGTGCCAAAGAACATGACTAAGATAAGAATGAAAAAACTCAATTGCAGCGGCTCTAGCTGCGGGGCTATAAAACCCAATAATTCGCTGATGTTCATGCGGTCACTTCTAATAAACCCTTCATCCGGGTCTTGGATTCATTTTTAAAGATATTGGCGTAATCCGTTAGCAAAGATTGATCTTCTTTATTTAGCTGACTAAAGGGCATGTCAGTTTGTGCACAGTCAATCAGCAGCTTGCCAATGTGTGTGCCTTCTTCAAGCAGGTAGGCTCTGTCTTCGGCCTCGATTTGTTCTGGGGTTTTCTCCAGCACTTGCAAAAGCCCTTCCGCTGCACCTACATACCGCTCCATATCACGCTGACGAGTTGCTAGGCTAGTGAGAGCCTCTTTTTGTTTGGGTAATCCAACTTCCAGCGCTGCAAGTTGCTGCATTTCTTCGGCAGAGAGTTCGCTTTGAATCTCCTTCGCACCCAAGAGATATTTGTAAAGGGTAGTTTCTTTCGATAAAGCTTTGTTGTCTTGCGCCCATTGCTTATCCAAAACCTCGGCACGCTTAGCCCAAGAGGCAATAAGCTCCTCAAACACAAACGGTAGAAGTTTCTTCCCATGAATTTCAGTCAGCACGCGATCTAAGCGCAGCGCCGCATTATTTGAAAGCTCCGGGTTTGCCTTGATCAGATCGGATGCAATACGTACCAAAAAGATGTCGTCAGCGCTGATGTCATCCACGGTTTTGGCGGTACGGAATTTTTGCTCTGCCATCGCCAGCAGTTTTTGCGTGGCACGCAAGCGAAGATAGTGTTCAAAGTCTTCTGGCGCGCTCTTAATCGTTTTATCCAAATCAGCACTGGCAATTTCAAAATCATTGAATACTGAAGCCAATTCAAGTTGGTGTCGTTGTTCTGGTGAAACAACTTCACGCTCGGCAAAACGCAAGTCTTCCTGATACTTTTTGGCCTGTTCCAATTCCTCTTCATTCAGATATTCGTGTTCTTTTTGCTCCTCTTTTTTGTTACCCTGCCAGCGCTGCGCCAGTTTGATTGACCAGTCAATGGCCTGTTGCACTTTTTTGGCAATGGGCGAGTTTTCAAAGGCGGTCAAAGCTCCCAGGCCGTTGTCCAACAGCACCAATGCGCCACTAAGCCAGGGAAAAGTCACAGCTGTGGCAGCGGCGGCGGCTTTTAATGCCGTACGTATTTGCGCGACATAGGGCTTGACCGTATCCCACACTTTTTTGACGCCATCCACAAAATTCCCTGCCTTTTCAGCCATCCACCCCACGGCTCGACCTGCCATATCTTTGGCAGTGTTATAGGCGGCACTTACCCCGCGCCCAACTGCGCTGGCGACTGAACTAACGGCGCTACCGATTGAACTTGCGACAGAACTACAAATACTGCCAACTGAACTCCAAAAACCCATGATTTTTCCTTTGAATAAATTTCAACAACACTCAATCCCCAACCCCTAAAAGTCGCCTCCCAGCCTCCGCGCTTGCATTACTGCTGGCAGTTGTACGATCCTGCTGGTGCTTGCCAACATTTCGATTTGCGGTGCGTACATCCGCAATGGCACTTTCCAAATGCGCCCAAAGTACCTTTGGTTCCTTTGGGTTTTCAACCAAAGCACGGGGAAAGGCTGTGCGCAACACGGTACGAATTTCGCGCCCTGATAACCCATCCGATGCAGCAGCGGCACGTTCAATGATGAGAGCACGTTCCTCCTCTAGAGGCACACCAATCACCAGCAAACGATTCCAAAGTTGCTTGCGTCCTTCAAAATCCGGCAATTTGAACTCGATGTGATAACGGATGCGGCTGACAAAAGCGCTGTCGTAGTTCTTGGCAAAGTTGGTGGCAAAAACCACAATGCCATTGAAGCGTTCCAGTTCAATGAGCAGGGTGGAGCGCATGGCATTAATTTCGTTGTCGATGCCCTGCGTAACTGACGATAGCCGCGCACCCAGCAAAGTATCGGCCTCGTCAAAAAAGAGCAAAGCATTTTCTGCAGTTGCAGCCTTGAATGCACTGGCGATGTTTTTTGCCGTGTCACCTACGTATTTGCTTTCGAGCTCAGAAATTCCAATGTGAATGTATGGGCGTTTCAGCGTGCCTGCCAATGCCTCAGCTGCAAGCGTTTTTCCAGTGCCAGGTAAACCGTAAAAATTGAGAATCATGTTGCGCCCCATCGGGTCCACAGCACCAAAGCCCCAGTCGGTGTAAATCGTCTTGTGATGACGCATGGCTCCAATTGCCTCATCAAACATTCTGCGTGTTTCCGGTGCAAGTACAACTTCCGTTTCGAGCGTGATCCGGGCAACTCGCAATTCGTAAGGAGAATTGGTTTCGGTGGTTTCAGGTTCAGTGCTCATAAATAGGGAGGGGGTTAAGTTTCAATCGTTGGCAATGATGTTGCATTCGTCACTGCCGAGGCTCCAAATACACCCGCAGTTCCTTTTCCAGTGTGGCTTGCAATTCTTCTGGGCTAATGATGCGAATATGTGGAATCCAGTGGCGAACCGTCGGCAATATCTGATTCACATGCGCCACTTTGGATGACACCAGCATGCCGCCGTCTTCCAGCTCTTTTTCAATTACCTGATTGGCCAGCAATTTGCGCCGTTTGAAGTAGTTGGCCGCCGGTCCGGAGATCTTCAAAACCACTTCCAACTTTTTCTCGTTGAGCCAAATATCATCTTCCTGGGCCAGGGTTTGATTCACTGCAGGGTCAACCGAGAAGGTGTCAGGTGACACCTGCAAGCGGTCAATCTTGACCAGGGTGAAGGCCTTGAGCTTTTCACCGTCTTTGCCAGCCAGGTACCAAATACCATCATGGTTGACCAGCTTGTAAGGTTCCACATAGGTGTAGGTTTTGGAGCCTTCATCCTTTTGGTAGCTGTAAGTGATTTTTCGGTGCTGGAGGATGGCCTGTTCCAATTGTTGGAACAACTGCTCTTTACCCGCCAGGTCTTCGTAGGGGTGCCCCTTGACCAGCCAGGCGCTTTGGATGCGACTGTCAAACAAGTCGCGCAGGAATTCATTGGAAAGCGTTGGGAACAATCCACGTACACCGGCCAAATTGGCAAATTGGTCAACATCGCGCAAACTCAGCTTACCCAGAAAGGTTGGCTGAAGGTAATAGCGGCCATCGGTCTTTTCTATCGGCAAGAAAGAAAACCGTTCGTTAAGGTCACGCTGTATCGTGCGCAAGTTCACATTGAATTCTTCAGCCAGCGACTGTGGATCAAGTTTTTCACCTTGATTGAGCATGCCCAGAATGTGGGCAAGGCGGTAACCCAGTGAATCTCGGTCAGTGCTGGAGGTCGTTGTGCGCATGAACTGTGGTGCTGTTGAACGTGAAAGCAAGATTAACAAAGTAGTACGACAGATGATGTCGTATTGCTTGCGCGTTTCCGATGTCTTGAAATTTAAATGATTGGGCTCATCCTATATTGCCGAGTGAAGTCTGGGTATCCCCCGATTGGGGGATATTGAAGTTGGGCTCAACTTTTCTGGTTCATTAAGTTGTTCTGCATCCTTCTTTGGGAGTCAATGAACCCAGGTAAAGTTTTTTTGTCTGGAATACGGCAAAGGGAAATTGAATAAATCGTGCCGATTTAACTTATTCAGTTTATTGAGGACGGCAATTTAAGCTGCTCGTGAACGCGGTTTCAGTGCACGGCATAGGGGCCTCTTGCAAGCTATTGAAATCGCAACGCCAATCAGACCTTTCCTGTCAGTTGTGTGATGGCATATATCACCAATCCGACCAATCCACCGACCACGGTGCCATTGATGCGGATGAACTGCAGGTCTGAGCCAATTGCCAATTCGATCCGGTTGCTCATTTCGTCTTTTGTCCATTGCTTGAGTTGATCTTCAATGAAACATCCGACTTCACCCCGGTACTGGTGAATCATGGATGCACTGCCAGACTCAATCGCTTCATTTAGCCAGGCACTCAATTGCGCATCTGTGGCCAAGGTATGGCCAATTTGACGTATCAGTGGTGTCAGTTGGCCACCCATGACCGGATCATGTCGATCCAGTGCCATATTCAGGCGATCTTTGAGGAGATCCCAAATGCCATTCAACAGGTTTTTCACCTGTTCACTGTTGAGCGTGTCTTGCTGGTACTGGGTAATCGTGTTTTGCCAATCTGGATCAGCTTTGAGTTGCTGGACAAACTCCTGAATCATCACACCGTATTTATTGCGAAGTGCATGATGCGGGTTGGTACGTATGTCCTTGGCTGATTGCCAGAGCGCCTTGATCAAACTCGGTGATACTTTTGTGATGGCGGTTTTGAAGATGATGTTTTCCGCACCAATGGCATGGATCAAAAATTCTGAAATCTTCGGCTGATTGGCGGTATCTGCCAAATAGCCTACTGCCCACTCCAAAATCCCATCCAGCATTTCCTCATGTTTTTTTTCTGCAACGAACAAGTCGACCACGTTCGCGGCCATTTCTGGCATGTTCAACTGGCTCAGTTGTCGGCCAACAACTTCACCCAATTGCCGCTTTATCTTGGCATCGTCCAGCGAGTCCAATACCTTGTTAAGGGCATGTGCTGCTGCATGACCAAGATTGGTGGCTGTTTTGGGAGCCAGTAGCCAAGTGCTGAGCAAATCTGCCGGGTTGGCTGATCGAATGCGTCTGGTTATAGCCTCTTCTGTGATGAAGTGGGTTTCAACAAATTCGCCGAGATTGCGCCCGATGTCTTCTTTGCTGTTGGGAATAATGGCGGTGTGCCAGATTGGAATGCTCAAGGGGTGTCGAAACAAAGCCACGACAGCAAACCAGTCAGCTACCGCGCCTACCATTGCTGCTTCAGAAAATGCAGCAAGGTAGCCAATAGCTGGGTGAATATGGCGGTAACTCACAGCTATGGCATACATGACAGCCATGACCAGTAACAGCCCGAATGAGATGCGTTGCATCGTTTTAAGACGCAAGCTCAGTTGAATGTCACGACTACTGGCACGACCCAATGGGTCTGCGAATTGATTGGCCAAATGCTTTTCAGTGGTCACCGATCCCTCCCTTTATATGGATGTGCCGTAGAGCATGCTAAGTGAAGAGTCAGAAGCCTGAAATGTTCAGCATTTATGGCTGCCAAACCGCATTGTGACCAATGGGCATCCAATGTCCGCAAGAAGGTAAATTGGGTGTCACTTTCTGCGTACCAAACTCCGAACGAAATCCGCTGGTCTGGCCATCACGGTCTCGGCAATGCTGGGTACTGCATGCTTTAACTGCGTCGAACCGCATTGCCTACATGTGGTTGGCACTTGGATGACATCGCTCCGCTGCACGCTGACATGGCTCCAGTCACAGGACGTGCAGGTGACTTTGAAAATTGGAAATTTGGGTGCGATTGGCATGACAGCCTTCCATGATGGGGTGGCAAGGTGTGAATCTACTGTTCAATCTGGCTTGGTTTGACTTTTCAGTTTGCTGATGTAGGCACTCAAACCGGCTGTGGATAAAACTCCGACTGCAAAAGCAATCGCAAAGGCAGCAAGACTTTCAAGGGGAGATGTATTGTTTCCCATGGTGAATCCTTAGGGTGGTTGGGTTGAAAAAGAAAATGGTGACAGCAAAAATCTAATATTGATGGTCTGGCTTTTGACCACCGGAAATTAATGTCCCAACGATAAGGCACGCCAATGACAGCCCGTGTCGTTTTTGGTTTTTAGACTTTATTTTTATCAGTCACCCTTGACTAGCAATGTTCGCTTGGTGAAGCTTTAGCATTGGAGGTCTATGGCGACCATCCACCCACCTATTTCAACCATCCATCCCACGTCAGCTGGCACTTACCGCGAACGTGATGTATTGATTCTCCTGGAACAGGGTTTGCCCAAGGGATTTGATGTTTTCCACAGCGTCGAGTGGTCTGCCATGCATGACGGCGATCAGGGTTTTGGTGAATTTGATGCCGTGGTGGTAGCGCCCACTGGACACCTGGTGTTGTTGGAAGTCAAGGCTGGTCAGGTTGTCGCGCGAGCCCAAGGTCTGGTGAAGTTTTACAGCGACTCCGGGGCAAACCCCAAAGACGTGGAACACCAAGCCCGCCGTCAGCACAGTGCCATGATGGATCGTTTGTCCAAGTCAGGCTTGCATGAGATCCACGTCAGTCAACTGTTGGTGCTGGCAGATCAGGTCATTGACAAAGGAACTATCACTTACCCCAGGGAAAGAATCGTAGATGCCACCCAACTGGATTCACTGTGCAGCTTGGTAAAAGATGCTATTCCAAGAAACAGCCTTGCCGATCCCTTGCGCGTTCATGTGCTGGACTTTCTTGCAAATCGCTTTAAATTGCATCCAGATATGGCCACCCATATTGGTCAAATTCACAGAGCCAACATCCAGTTGGCCGAAGGGCTGGCCACTTGAGTGCCTCGAATTTCACATTCGGGTGGTGTGTTCTTGATTGAAGCTGTCGCGAGTACTGGTAAATCACAGTTGGCTCTGACAATGTTGCGCGAGGCTCAAACAACAATTTGCGTGTTGCCTATATTTGTTAAAACCGCACATTGGCTGACCACATTACAAACCTAGCACCACACTCGGTCTTAAGGTGAATAAGCCCTCATATGCATCGCATAAGTGCTGGTCTACCCACAAATTTTAATAACAGAGGATAAGTACCGTCTTCTTCAAGATGATTCACATCCATAATCGTCCAAAACATCTCAGGGACGAGGCAATACCATGGCCACTCTTGATGCTTCAAACCTGAAGTCAATCCTGCACTCCAAACGTGCCAACATTTACTACCTGGAGCACTGCCGGGTGCTGGTGAATGGGGGCCGGGTTGAATACGTCACTGACGAGGGCAAGCACTCTCTTTACTGGAACATCCCCATCGCCAACACCACCACGGTTCTGCTGGGCACGGGCACGTCGGTCACCCAGGCGGCCATGCGTGAGCTGGCCAAAGCTGGCGTGCTGGTTGGGTTTTGCGGTGGCGGTGGCACGCCCTTGTTCAGCGCGAATGAGATGGACATTGAGGTGGCCTGGTTCTCCCCCCAAAGCGAATACCGCCCCACCGAATACTTGCAGCACTGGGTGCGGTTCTGGTTTGACGACGGCTTGCGCCTGGCGGCGGCCAAAGAATTCCAGCAAATCCGGCTGCAACGTGTGCGCCAGCAATGGCATAGCTTGAGCCAGTTGCGCGACAGCCCTTGCACGGTCGACATGACCCAGCTCGATGCGCTGCTGAAGCAGTCCAGCCAGGGTGTCGCCAATGCATCGAGCCAAACCGATCTTTTGACCGAAGAAGGTCGCCTGACCAAGCAGCTCTACCGGCTGGTGACCCAAGCCACGCAATACGGCGAATTCGTGCGCAGCCAGCGCGGCGACAGCATCGACGCGGCCAACCAGTTTCTTGACCACGGCAACTACCTTGCCTATGGGCTTGCCGCTACGGCCACTTGGGTGCTTGGTCTGCCCCACGGGCTGGCGGTGCTACACGGCAAAACCCGTCGCGGTGGTCTGGTGTTTGATGTGGCCGATCTGGTCAAAGATGCCGCCATCCTGCCCCAGGCCTTTATCTCTGCCATGCGGGGTGACACTGAACAGGAGTTCCGCCAGGCCTGCATTGACAAGCTGACCAGCAGCGAGGCGCTGGACTTCATGATCGACACCCTCAAGGCGGTGGCGCTGAAGATTGGCCGACTGGCCCAAACCCAGCCAGCCGCTGACGCATGAACATACTGCTGATCTCCCAGTGCAACAAGCGGGCACTGACCGAAACCCGCCGCATCCTTGACCAATTCGCCGAACGGCGCGGTGAGCGCACCTGGCAAACCCCCATCACCCAAGCGGGGCTCGACACACTGCGCCAGTTGCTCAAAAAAACCGCCCGCAAAAACACCGCCGTGGCCTGCCACTGGATTCGCGGGCAAGACCACAGCGAACTGCTGTGGATCGTGGGAGATGCCAGCCAGTTCAACAGCCAGGGCGCGGTGCCCACCAACATGACACGGCGCAATATCTTGCGGCAGGGGGATGAAAACGATTGGCATACCGGGCAAGACATCCATTTGCTCAGCGCCCTGGCCGCTTTGTTGCATGACTTGGGCAAAGCCAGTCAGGCTTTTCAAATGCGCTTACTTGGGCAATTGCAAGAGCGCAACCAGTACCGCCATGAATGGGTTTCGCTGCGCCTGTTTGAAGCCTTTGTAGGCGACGATGACGATGCCACCTGGCTGGCCCGCCTCGCCAACCCGTCGGAAGTGGACGATGCCACCTGGTTGGGTCGCCTGCAGCGTGATGGTTTGGATCAATCCGTGCAAGCGCCCTTTGCTCACCTGGTGCGAGCACCCCTGGCTCAGGCCATCGCCTGGTTGGTGGTCACCCACCACCGCTTGCCCGTGGCCCCGGAGAAAGATACCGAACCAGGCAGCAAAACCTACCTGGGCAAAAAGGTTGACTGGGTCACAGCCCACGCGCTCAAAGATGTTCTCCACCTGATGGATGCCGGTTGGAACGAACTGAATCGTGGGGGTGATGCCAAGCAAATGGCCTTGTACTGGCACTTTCCGCACGGCTTGCCCGTAACCACCGACTTGTGGCGCAAACGGGCTGCCCGTTTGGCAGGGCGGCTGCTGGCCTTGTGCCAGTCGCCCGACAAAGGCCAGTGGCTGAACAACCCGTATGTGATGCATGTCTCTCGGCTGTGCCTGATGCTGGCAGACCACCACTATTCATCCCTGGTCGTGGACGACAAAGGCAAGCCCGCAGCAGGCCGGGTCACCGGTCAGAAAAACTACCCGCTCTACGCCAATACCCAAGGGCCAGCAGGCCAGCTCAATCAGACGCTGGACGAACACCTGCTGGGCGTGGCCCAGCACAGCAGCGAGGTCAGCCACGCCTTGCCGCGTTTCGAGTTGAACCTGCCCCGGCTGGCCCGCCACAAGGCCTTGAAAAAACGCGCCCAAGATGCCCGATTTCGCTGGCAAGACAAAGCATTCGAGGTGGCACAGGCCATGCGTGAACGCAGCCAGCGGCAAGGGGCTTTTATCGTCAACATGGCCTCTACCGGGTGCGGCAAAACTTTGGCGAATGCCCGCATCATGTATGCGCTGGCAGACCCTGAGCAAGGTATGCGCTGCGCCTTTGCCATGGGCCTGCGCACCCTCACCCTGCAAACCGGCCGGGCCTTTGGTGAGCTGTTGGGCCTGGGTGATGCTGAGCTGGCCATCCGTGTGGGCGGCAGCGCCAGCCGGGCGCTGTTTGAACACTATGAGCGCGAGGCCGAACAATCCGGCTCTGCCTCGCGCCAGACCTTGTTGGAAGAAGGTAGCCATGTGGTGTTTGACGGCAACACCGAAGAGCACCCCTTGCTGCAGAGGATCATGCACGACCCCGCCGCCCGAGCCTTGCTGGCCGCGCCCTTGTTGGTGTGTACCATCGACCACCTGACCCCCGCCACAGAAAGCCAGCGCGGTGGTCGCCAGATTGCCCCCATGCTGCGCTTGATGAGCGGCGATCTGGTGCTGGACGAGCCTGATGATTTCGATATTGCCGACCTGCCAGCGCTGACCCGTCTGGTGCACTGGGCTGGCCTGCTGGGTTCGCGGGTGTTGCTGTCATCCGCCACTTTGCCGCCGGCTCTGGTGCAAGGCCTGTTTGAAGCCTACCGCAATGGTCGCCAGCACTACCAGCGCAACCGTGGCGACCGCCCCAGCGCAATGGCCCAGGCCGCGGAAATTTGTTGCGCCTGGGTGGACGAGTTTGACGTGCAACAGGCCAACTGCGCGGATGGCGCGAGCTTTGTCAACGAACACGGCAATTTCGCCAAACGACGGGCATTGCGACTGGGCAAAGCCGAAGTGCGCCGCCGGGCGGTGTTGGTGCCTCTGGACTTGCGTGGCAAAGCCAGTGCGCTGCTGCCAACTGGTTTTGCACAGGAAGCCATTCGCCATGCAGTCGGTTTACACCACAAGCATCACCAGCCCGATCCCCAAAGCGGCAAGTGTGTCAGCTTTGGTCTGATTCGTATGGCCAATATCGGGCCGCTGGTGGACGTGGCGCTGGAGCTGTACCGCCTGCCCTGGCCCGAAGGTGTGCGCGTGCACCTGTGCGCCTACCACTCACAATTTCCGCTGTTGATCCGCTCCGCCATTGAGCACCAGTTGGATCAAACCCTGAACCGCCGCCAGCCCGATGCCGTATTCACCCTGCCGGATATTCGCCAGCGCCTGGACGAGAACCCCGAGCCAGACCACCTGTTCATCGTGCTGGGGTCACCGGTCACCGAGGTGGGCCGCGACCACGACTACGACTGGGCCGTGGTCGAGCCATCTTCCATGCGCTCATTGATCCAGCTTGCGGGCCGGGTGCGCCGACACCGTGAGGGCGAATGCAGCACCCCGAATATCCGTGTGTTTGACACCAACCTGCGCCACTTCAGTAGCCCCAATCAACCGGCCTTTTGCAAACCCGGTTTTGAAACAGACCAGTTTCCTTTGCAGCCGCACAGCCTGGGCCAGTTGATGGCCCCTGATGAAGTCGCCGTGATTGATGCGCGGCCCCGCATCGTGGCACGAGAAAAATTGCAACCGCGTAGCCGACTGGTGGACTTAGAGCATGCCCGCATGCAGGCGACGATGTGGCCTGCTCCCCCCAATTCATTGGCGCTGAACGCAGCCAGTTGGTGGCAACTGGCTCCAGCTGATGCGCTGTTGACTGCCGTGCTGCCGCAGCAACAGCCTTTTCGAGATGACCCAACGCCAGACGTGAATTTGGAACTGCGGCCCAATGAAGACGGAGACGACTACACGCTCGTCTTGGTAGTAGACGACAAACAGGGACGGCGTGGGGACAAGACTTACATCGAAGCTGAAAAGTCAAACAACAAGCGCATTCCAGATGCCAAGGTGCAAGGCGAACACATCACCGCATGGGGGGTGACTGACTACATGGAAGCGTTGGTCGACTTGGCCACATCCATGGAAATTTCTATGGAGCTGTGCGCCAAGCGTTTTGGCACTTTGAGCTTGCCCGAAAGCACCAACGGCTGGCGCTTTCATCCGGCGCTGGGGTTTACGAAAGACAAAACCTGAAAAGGAGAGGCCGACACAAGGTCGGCCTCGCTGCCTTTGCGGCAGTGGATAGTGATATCCGCACCCTCTAATGAGGTCATTTTCTGAGCTGTCTTTGCGACAGTGGCAGAAGTTTAGCTGGTTGATTTGACAAGGTTTGTAAAAATATTTCCCTCAAATGATGTCATGGTTTAACTATGGTCAATTTCCTGATAAAGTTGGCCTCAATGATGGTTTGAACATCATTGAGGCCAGAAAGCAACGCCAAAGGCAGTCGAGCGCCGAGGCACCTACGAGCAAGGTTGTTGATCGAAGGAGGGTACGAATGTGACCACGCATCACATGATTAGAAGTTGAGTTCCATGCAAGCCATGCTTGTCAAATTCGTGTCCCTAGGCGTTGCCTGGGGACATTTTATCTGCGACTGATTCGTCGCTGTTTATTGAAATGATTCCCTATGTCTACGATTTCTATCAATCGTCAGGCCGAGCTTCGTTTGCTTGTTTCAACGTTCCTGTCCGAACGCCTAGAAAGTAAACTCGAAAAACTCGATCCTGACGACCCCAAACGCGATGAGCTGCGACAGCAATTCATCCCCGCAACTTGGCTGGAAGATGCCGCCCGGCGTGCCGCGCAAATTCAGGCGGTGACGCACTCTCTGAAACCCGTGCACCCGGATGCCAAAGGCACCAACCTCTACAGCCCACCCAGCACACTGGCTGGCATTGAGCTGGTGGGAAGCCACTGTCTTGGTGATGCCTTTGCCGGCGATGTGGTCGGCAATGCTGCGGCCCTGGATGTGTACAAATTCCTCAAGCAGATGCACGAAGGCCACAGCCTCTTGGCGCTTTCTGTGGCGGGGGATGCCGATCTGGCCGCTGCCTTGAGCGATGACCCCGCGCAGGCGCAAGCCTGGCTGCAGGCCTTTGCCACGCTCACCGAGCCGCGTGGCCGAGTCACCTCGCACACCCTGGCCAAACAGCTCTACTGGCAAATCGGTGACGATGTGCAGGCAGCCGACAGTTATCACCTGCTCTCGCCCCTGTACGCCAGCTCATTGGCACATCGGGTTTATGAAACGCTGCAAGACGACCGTTTCAGTGAGGCCGCCAAAGCTGCCCGTGATGCCCGCAAAGCCAACACCTTCAGCGAGCGCCCGGTGCATGAATACCCACAAATGGCCGCACAGCAACTGGGTGGCACTAAGCCGCAGAACATCAGCCAGCTCAACAGTGAGCGCCGGGGCAACAACTGCTTGCTGGCCTCATTGCCACCGGTGTGGCGCTCGACGGACTTGAAGCCGCTGCTTAACACCGATTCAATGTTCCACCGCTATAGCCGCCGCCCCGAGGTGCGCCAAGCTGTTAAAGACCTGTTGGCCTTTTTGAAGACCGACCCCACGCGAAATGTGGCAACCCGCAGCAAGCGTGCAGCCTGGGTCAATCTGCTGATTGACGAGTTCTTGCAGTTCACCGCTGAGCTGCGCAGCCTGGAGCCCGGCTGGAGCCAAACACCTCAGTGCAAATTGACTGAATCCGAGTGCCGCTGGCTGGATGACGATGGCGTGAACGTGACCGATGCCGAGTTGGATCGTGTGCGCCCCACCGATATTCCTGAGCGCATCTGCGCGGCTTTTGCCAACTGGCTCAATGCGCAGTTGCGTCCTCCGCTGCCCATGGGTGACCCTGAGTTTTTGGCTTGGCGCAATGCCATGATGGAAGAAATCAAGGCGCAAGAACGGGAGGGCACTCATGCCGAATGAACCGACACCACATGCAGCTGTGCTGGTACTGCCGCGCCTGCGGGTGCAAAACGCCAACGCCATATCCAGCCCGTTGACCTGGGGCTTCCCGTCTATCACCGCCTTCACCGGACTGATGACCGCACTGGCCCGCCGTATGGGGCCAGACGCAGGCATCCGCTTTCACAGTGTGGGTGTGGTGTGCCATGGCTTTGAGGCACAGGTAACCCAAGGCGGCTACACACGCAGCTTTTGCCTGACGCGCAACCCCGTGTTGCAAGACGGCTCGACGGCGGCGATTGTGGAAGAAGGCCGGGTTCACCTGGACATCACACTGGTGTTTGAAGTGACGTTGAGCACAGCCTTGCTTGACGATGCCAAACGTGCCCAGTGCGCCGCCGATGTCGGCGAATGTGTTGCCGCCATGCGTATTGCTGGCGGCAGCGTGATGCCACCTTTACCCGGCGCATTGCGGCGGCCACCACGCGCCAAGCTGACGCTACTGGGTGGCGACGTGGAGGCGCAAACCAAGCAATTCAAACGACTCAGCCGCCAGTGGCTGCCGGGCTTTGCCCTGGTGTCGCGTGACGACCTGTTGCAAAACCGCTTGGAAGAGTTGCGCGCCAATGCACCCGCTGAGGCTACTCCGCCCACCTTGCTGGACGCGTGGCTAGACCTGTCACGCATCAACCACCGCGCCAGCCTCAAAGCGGTGCCAGATGCCATCGCGGGTGAACCCACCGAAGTGGTGGAGTGGGCCACCGACCGCCGCAGTGGTTGGCTGGTGCCTATTCCGGTGGGCTATGCCGCCTTGTCAGACTTGTACCCCCCTGGCGCAGTGGCGGGTGCACGCGACACTGCAGTGCCGTTCCGTTTTGTTGAGAGTGTGTATTCCATAGGTCAGTGGGTCAGCCCGCACCGTCTGGCAGACATGACCCAACTCACCTGGCGGCCCGACTACGCACCCGCCAGCGGTCTGTACCGCTGCGTCAATGCATTTCAAGCACCCACAACCGATTCATACACCCCCATTTCTTTTGAAGAATGATTTCAAGGAGTTAAACCATGGCTACTACCAACACACTCAAGACTGCCTCCGTCCTCGCGTTTGAACGCAAGCTCGATCCATCTGATGCCCTCTTTGCCGCAGGCACCTGGGCGCAGCGCGACACCAGTCAAACCTGGCCTGCCGTCGAGATTCGGGCCAAGTCGGTGCGCGGCACCATTTCCAACCGCCTTAAAACCAAAGACCAAGACCCGGCCAAGCTGGATGCCGCCATTGAAAACCCCAATCTGCAAACCGTTGATGTGAGCATGCTGCCAGCCGATGCTGACACGCTCAAAGTCAGTTTCACTTTGCGTGTACTCGGTGGCACCGGCACACCCTCAGCCTGCAACAGTGCCGACTACCAAGCCAAGTTGCTGGCCACCGTGCAGACCTATGCCCAAACGCCGGGTTTTAGCGAGTTGGCCCGGCGTTACGCACACAACCTGGCCAATGGCCGTTTTCTGTGGCGCAACCGTTTGGGTGCGGAGCAAATCGAAGTGCAGGTCGCCCAGTTGGTAGACGGGCAAGCCGTGCAACGCTGGACCTTTGATGCCTTGGCCTATTCGCTACGAGACTTTGATGCGAGCTCTGCGGACTTGACGCAACTGGCCTCCTTGCTGGAACAAGGCTTGAGCGGTTCAAAGTATGTGTTGCTGCAAGTAACCGCCTTTGCGCGCGTGGGTGCAGGCCAGGAAGTCTTTCCGTCACAAGAGCTGATTCTGGACAAGGACAAGGCAGGCAAGAGCAAAACGCTTTACCCAGTGAACGGCACCGCCGCCGTGCACTCCCAAAAAATCGGCAATGCCCTCCGCACCATTGACACCTGGTACCCCATTGAAGATGGGCTAGGCCAAGCAACCCCGATTGCGGTAGAGCCCTATGGCTCGGTCACCTCGCAAGGCAAGGCCTACCGCCAGCCCAAGGTCAAGATGGACTTTTACTCTCTGCTGGATGCCTGGGTGCTGAAAGACCAAGTGCCCGACGTGGCGCAGCAGCACTTTGTGATGGCCAACCTGGTGCGTGGTGGTGTGTTTGGTGAATCTGGCAAGGACTGAAGCCATGGATCACTATGTTGACCTGAAGTTGCTGCCCGACCCCGAAATTGCGCAGCCGCATTTGATGGGGGCCTTGTTCAGCAAACTGCACCTGACGTTGGTGGCCCAGCGTAGCGAACACATCGGCATCAGCTTTCCGGCGGTGCAAGAAGCGCCACCATGGCTGGGTGACCGTTTGCGCTTGCATGGAAGCCAAGCCGATCTGACCGCGATGATGGCCTCCCCGTGGCTGGCAGGCATGCGTGACCATGTGCAGGCCAGCGCTGTGTTGCCCGTGCCGACCACTGCCCGCTATCGCGTGGTGAGCCGTGTGCAGGCCAAAAGCAACCCGGATCGCCTGCGCCGCCGCCAAATGCGCCGCCATGGCATCGATGCCGCTGAGGCCTTGGCGCGTGTGCCCGACACCGCCGCCGAACGCCTGGATTTGCCTTATGTGCAACTGCGTAGCCTGAGTACCGTGCAGTCGTTCAAGCTGTTCATCCGGCATGGAGCCCTGCAAGATGCCGCAAGCCCTGGCGTGTTTGGGGCCTATGGGTTAAGCCCAACGGCGACTGTGCCCTGGTTTTGACCCTTTTTTCAGGCTGTAGGGAAAAGCCTTTGAAATCAATGGTTTGCTGAAACCCTTGGGAAGAAGGGTTTTTGCGAATTTTTGTCGAAAGCTGTTGAAATTCAGGAGCTTATGATGGGATGGGGATAGTTCACTGCCGCATAGGCAGCTCAGAAAGGTAGAGTACGCCCGTATCAAGTCCGAGATTTTGTTCACTGCCGCATAGGCAGCTCAGAAATGTACCGCTGTTTGCCACCACCCCCACATTGAGTTCACTGCCGCATAGGCAGCTCAGAAACCAGAAAAATCAAGCCCCCCGCCCGCAAAAGTGTTCACTGCCGCATAGGCAGCTCAGAAAACAGGAAAAACGCCACGCTCTCCCAGCAATCAGTTCACTGCCGCATAGGCAGCTCAGAAAGCATTGGCGCTGCTGTGGCGCAAGGGGCGGCCGTTCACTGCCGCATAGGCAGCTCAGAAAGCCACGGCGACCCAAATCGCCGAGGTATTTGGGTTCACTGCCGCATAGGCAGCTCAGAAATGCAAGGGGAAGGCTTGCACGGCTGAGAGGCTGTTCACTGCCGCATAGGCAGCTCAGAAAAAGCAAGAGGTGAAGGTGACAACCCGCGTGATGTTCACTGCCGCATAGGCAGCTCAGAAAGGGTGGATTGCACCAAACGCGGCCCGTCCATGGGTTCACTGCCGCATAGGCAGCTCAGAAAGTTCAGCGCCAGCGCAGTCGGCATCTTGCCCTGTTCACTGCCGCATAGGCAGCTCAGAAAAACCCGGTTGCTGAATTGTTCAAGCAGGTGTTGTTCACTGCCGCATAGGCAGCTCAGAAACAACAGGGAAGAGATCGCCAAGCGCATCCGTGGTTCACTGCCGCATAGGCAGCTCAGAAACGCAAGAACATGATGGACGATCATTTACCAGAGTTCACTGCCGCATAGGCAGCTCAGAAAGAAATCATCGAACAACCCGCCAGCGCCCGTGCGTTCACTGCCGCATAGGCAGCTCAGAAAAGATGATATTGGATGTGGCGCCGCTTTGTATCGTTCACTGCCGCATAGGCAGCTCAGAAATCGATGGTTTCGCCATCGTCCAACCAGCTTCGGTTCACTGCCGCATAGGCAGCTCAGAAATTGCAGCAGGCTATCGAAATAACGCCGGTCTACGTTCACTGCCGCATAGGCAGCTCAGAAATAGAAAGAAGTCGGGCATGCGAATGAAGTTCTGTTCACTGCCGCATAGGCAGCTCAGAAATTCAGTGAGCCCCTGCACCGGATTGTGGAGGCGTTCACTGCCGCATAGGCAGCTCAGAAACTTTTCAGAGTGGCCGCACTTTCGCACCAACAGTTCACTGCCGCATAGGCAGCTCAGAAAAGCAAGATGTCCGCAATCGGCGCGGATGCGCGGTTCACTGCCGCATAGGCAGCTCAGAAAACTGGTTGGCGGGAACACCCCGCGACCAATCAGTTCACTGCCGCATAGGCAGCTCAGAAAATTTTGTGGACGAGCAGGTGGTGGAGCAGCAAGTTCACTGCCGCATAGGCAGCTCAGAAAGCACGTTGAGATCTGTGACCCGGCGGTAATCGGTTCACTGCCGCATAGGCAGCTCAGAAAAGCAGCGTGCGAATCTCAGCCTCTGACAGCACGTTCACTGCCGCATAGGCAGCTCAGAAATTGGCCACGTAAACCTGTTGGCCTTGACGGTTGTTCACTGCCGCATAGGCAGCTCAGAAACAGAGCAGGATCTTGCCGGTGGGTGGCGCAACGTTCACTGCCGCATAGGCAGCTCAGAAACAATGGCATAGTGTCTTTTGCCGTTGCGCCACGTTCACTGCCGCATAGGCAGCTCAGAAATTGACGTGAACGGGCGTATCCTTTGGCGCGTGGTTCACTGCCGCATAGGCAGCTCAGAAATTGAACCAAACACATGAGAATGCCATGATGGAGTTCACTGCCGCATAGGCAGCTCAGAAAATCACGGCAGGCCCGTCCTTGATCTGGCAAAAGTTCACTGCCGCATAGGCAGCTCAGAAAGCGTTGTGAGTGCCGCGCAAGTTGAATGTGTGGTTCACTGCCGCATAGGCAGCTCAGAAAAGATGGAAGTTGCAGACATCGGCTGGGCCATCGTTCACTGCCGCATAGGCAGCTCAGAAAATGAAATCCAGCGGGCTTCCCGCAGTTCTTGCGTTCACTGCCGCATAGGCAGCTCAGAAATTGTCCAAAGCAAGGCGAATTTTTCCGTTTTGGTTCACTGCCGCATAGGCAGCTCAGAAATTGAACATCGGGCGCGGGTACATGCGCTCGGAGTTCACTGCCGCATAGGCAGCTCAGAAAACGAGGCAATGAAGGAGCCGTGCGTGTCCGCTGTTCACTGCCGCATAGGCAGCTCAGAAAATATCCAAGGTCACGGGGGGTACGGCATGAGCGTTCACTGCCGCATAGGCAGCTCAGAAATATACGAAATATGACACATATTTTTACGCCGAGTTCACTGCCGCATAGGCAGCTCAGAAAAACACCTCACGACCAATGATGATTTCGCCAATGTTCACTGCCGCATAGGCAGCTCAGAAAACCCAGGTCGCTACCCTGGCCAACATCAACAAGTTCACTGCCGCATAGGCAGCTCAGAAAGCCATTGGGCGACTATAGGAAATTGGTCTTTCGTTCACTGCCGCATAGGCAGCTCAGAAATGATGGTCAACCGCGAGGCCAAGGGTGCAAAGGTTCACTGCCGCATAGGCAGCTCAGAAAAAGAATATTTGTACAGTGTGTACATCAAAATAGTTCACTGCCGCATAGGCAGCTCAGAAACAGTATTGGAATCGCAAGACTGCCTGGTGTTTGTTCACTGCCGCATAGGCAGCTCAGAAATGAATGAGATATTTAAGTCTTAAAAAATCATTGTTCACTGCCGCATAGGCAGCTCAGAAAAAAGAAATGCAGGCGAATCCTGTTGATTTCTTGTTCACTGCCGCATAGGCAGCTCAGAAAGCTCACAATGTGGGCGGTGATGCGATCCCAGTCGTTCACTGCCGCATAGGCAGCTCAGAAAACATTGTCAAAGCTGTTGCCCATTTCAGCTGCGTTCACTGCCGCATAGGCAGCTCAGAAAATCAAGACCGGCACCAACGCCGTATTCATCAAGTTCACTGCCGCATAGGCAGCTCAGAAAACCACCAAAACTGGATACGTCGTTCATGACGCGTTCACTGCCGCATAGGCAGCTCAGAAAACATGGTGCACGCCTATTTGCCCGCCCGGCGGGTTCACTGCCGCATAGGCAGCTCAGAAAACGTTGGGCCAGGCCCATATGCACCCGTTGATGTTCACTGCCGCATAGGCAGCTCAGAAAGCTGTGGGTAACGCTGAGTGCAGTGGGCACACGTTCACTGCCGCATAGGCAGCTCAGAAAATTGGAAAGCAGCCCAATTGCAGGGCAGGCTTGTTCACTGCCGCATAGGCAGCTCAGAAAAGCACGGTGTATTGCGCGGTGGCAAAGCCCAGGTTCACTGCCGCATAGGCAGCTCAGAAATAAAATTAATGTTTGTTGACGTGCGCAATAATGTTCACTGCCGCATAGGCAGCTCAGAAATGCCGTAGAACCCACCGTGCTTAATTGGAAATGTTCACTGCCGCATAGGCAGCTCAGAAATTGAGAAGGCAGGCCACCAGATCAACCGAAAAGTTCACTGCCGCATAGGCAGCTCAGAAAACCCATATCATTGAGCACGCGCAGGGCCTGGCGTTCACTGCCGCATAGGCAGCTCAGAAAAATCTACAGCAATTTGCAGTAATCTCCTCTGAGTTCACTGCCGCATAGGCAGCTCAGAAAAGGCACACAGGGCCATGTACTGGGGCAAGTCGGTTCACTGCCGCATAGGCAGCTCAGAAACATTCCAGGTGTGCAGCCGTCAGAGCAATCGAGTTCACTGCCGCATAGGCAGCTCAGAAAATTGAGCCTGACCAATAAGACATGCCTCTGAAGTTCACTGCCGCATAGGCAGCTCAGAAATCTGTGAATGTCATGGCGTGCGAAACGCGAACCGTTCACTGCCGCATAGGCAGCTCAGAAATAACGATGTAAGCACAGCCCCGGCGGCAAGGTGTTCACTGCCGCATAGGCAGCTCAGAAAGGGCGCAGTTGGATCTGATGTGACCAGGGTGTGTTCACTGCCGCATAGGCAGCTCAGAAAGCAGCAAACGGTGGTACATCGTTGATTTTTGTGTTCACTGCCGCATAGGCAGCTCAGAAAATTCGTTCCAGCAAGGTATTCGTCACGCTCAGGTTCACTGCCGCATAGGCAGCTCAGAAACGCCGAGCATGAGCGAGTCCGGCATAGCTGCAGTTCACTGCCGCATAGGCAGCTCAGAAAAAACGGGATTGCTGCCCGTGCGTGGGCGACAAGTTCACTGCCGCATAGGCAGCTCAGAAAGACCTCCGCGCCTGGCAGACACAAATGGGCTAGTTCACTGCCGCATAGGCAGCTCAGAAATGTCAGCGGAACACTCGCAATCCGGGGTGTCTGTTCACTGCCGCATAGGCAGCTCAGAAAAGCGCCAGAGGGTGCCCCCAATAGTTCGAAGTGTTCACTGCCGCATAGGCAGCTCAGAAATTGACCCAAGCCCGTCGACGCACGAAGAGTTAGTTCACTGCCGCATAGGCAGCTCAGAAACGTGCAGCCGGTGAGGTGGGCTGGTGCCAGGTGTTCACTGCCGCATAGGCAGCTCAGAAAAAGAACCCTACGCCACAAACACCAGCTCAGACGTTCACTGCCGCATAGGCAGCTCAGAAAGCCAAAAAAATCAGAAACAGGGCCGTAATTTGCGTTCACTGCCGCATAGGCAGCTCAGAAAAATCAAAAAAGAGCGCATGAGCAGTCCACACTGTTCACTGCCGCATAGGCAGCTCAGAAAAGACAAGGGCGTTACCGCTATGGCAACACGTCGTTCACTGCCGCATAGGCAGCTCAGAAAGAATGTGCCACGGGTCCCCTGACCGGTCATTTGTTCACTGCCGCATAGGCAGCTCAGAAAACAGGGACGGCGGCTGGTTTACCAGCGACACCGTTCACTGCCGCATAGGCAGCTCAGAAAGTTAAGCCGGTACTGTTGTAGCCCGTGCCACCGTTCACTGCCGCATAGGCAGCTCAGAAAACATGCGGCTGCCAAACTTCTGATCGTGCCTGAGTTCACTGCCGCATAGGCAGCTCAGAAATCTGCCATTGGTGCTGGGTGAGCACCGCATGTTGTTCACTGCCGCATAGGCAGCTCAGAAATGATCGTGCTGGACTCAGAATTCTGGCAGCATGTTCACTGCCGCATAGGCAGCTCAGAAAACGACAAGGTGGAAGCCAAGAAGCAGGCCGAAGTTCACTGCCGCATAGGCAGCTCAGAAAGGCACCGCGTGGCCATCGTGGTCGATGATGCGGTTCACTGCCGCATAGGCAGCTCAGAAAGCCCGAAGGCGGCGAGACGTGAAGCTATGGGAGTTCACTGCCGCATAGGCAGCTCAGAAAGCACATGCCAGCGCAACGGCCTTGCTGATCTCGTTCACTGCCGCATAGGCAGCTCAGAAATACCGAATTGACGGTGTGTGCGTTCCCAGTGTGTTCACTGCCGCATAGGCAGCTCAGAAAGTTTCCAAGGCTCTCAGCCAGCGCTTTATTGAGTTCACTGCCGCATAGGCAGCTCAGAAACGATTTGCGCGTGCCCCTGGCTGGGCGTGCGCGTTCACTGCCGCATAGGCAGCTCAGAAAAGCGGAAGGCTGATCGTCTCGCTGATGTTGCTGTTCACTGCCGCATAGGCAGCTCAGAAACGCTGGTGGACAAGCCCGCTGGGTGGCCACCAGTTCACTGCCGCATAGGCAGCTCAGAAATACACCGCCGCCATGAAGCGCGGAATTTATGAGTTCACTGCCGCATAGGCAGCTCAGAAAACAGGGGCAGGCCGTGATCGGCGGTATATTGCGTTCACTGCCGCATAGGCAGCTCAGAAAAGCACATCAGCCAGTAGACCAACCGGTGCATATGTTCACTGCCGCATAGGCAGCTCAGAAACATTTGTAGGTTTCTTTTCCGTTGACTTTTGCGTTCACTGCCGCATAGGCAGCTCAGAAAAACAAAACAGGCAACTGATCCACGACCATATTGTTCACTGCCGCATAGGCAGCTCAGAAAAGGCAGATATTCGCCGACGATGGGCACGTTCATGTTCACTGCCGCATAGGCAGCTCAGAAAGATCAGCGCATGGAAAATCCGCCATCTACGTTTGTTCACTGCCGCATAGGCAGCTCAGAAAGCCACTGTCTGCCTTCTTGGTTCACATGTCGATCACCAGCCACCATACCTCGAAATGACACCCAAAGCGAGGTGCTTTGAGTGTCATACCCTGTGTCATCCTGGTCACCTCAATAGCTTGGCCCAGTTCGCCCGACCCAAGTGGGGATCACAATCTCTGTTTTTCGGGATTGCTTCATGTCGTCTCCTTTCAATTCGATGGGTTAAAGAGCGGAGAATCTGTTTCCAACTTTGTATACGTGACCGAGGAAACAGAAAAATCGCCACGGCCTGATTGCCAGGCTCAGTGATGCCTTGCAGCAGGACACTAAAAAACCCCGACTTGCGGGGCTTTGTGGTGTTGGTTGAAGGCCGGTTTTTCAAAACTGCCGAAATTGCGCTCTGTCGAACCGCTGACGATCCCAACCAAGTTGCCGTCTCAGTCTGCTTTGGGCCTGTGCAGGGTCATGGTCAAATGCACGCCAAGCGTCACAGTCACTGGTGTACCGGTATTCCCAACCACCACTGATACGCTGAAACAAAATGACATCGGCGTGTGGTGTGCTGTTGGTATCTGAATAGCTTCCCACGCCACTGCCAGTAACCCCACCCTCGCCTTCACGCCCGCCCATTTGGTGCCTGACGAGACAACTGGTTGACTGACACTGCCGCCCCATGGCCATTCATCAGCACTGCTTTCTGGTTCAGCTTTTCAGCCAGGCCAGCCTTGATGCCGTTGGGTGGTGCACTGCTATTGCTTACCGCACGGCCTCCCTCCGAATGACCCTGTGAGGAATAGCCAGTTGACTGACCGTCAAACTCACTGTCAAATTCAGCCGGGAAAAACTCCTCCACCACAGCAGCACCATCTTCCTCAGACTCTTCAAACGCCCCAGCTGCAAAACCCTGTCGTGCGGCTTCGTCTAAAGCAGCTTGGTTAAAACCAGACGCCTTGCGCAACTCACTCTCCGCTTTGGCACTGGCAATCGCCTCAGCCATCGTCATGCCGGTCTTGATGGTCAAATCCACGTAGTAAATCTGTGCCCGGTGTGACTGGGTCGTGGACTTGCCCCGCAGACGCAGTTCCAGCGGCAGTGTGGAGAGTTGCCCACCAGACACGGCATGGAAATAACTCAGACGTGCCGACAAGGTGCGAATTGAATTGAACCCGGTGGTGCGAAACACAAAAGTGCCCAGTTCATCGTCCTCACCAATGCGCACATTCAAGCGGCCGTAGGGTTTACAGAATCCCCCTTTGGCCAGATCACAGGCTTCAGGTGATGGACAAGGCAGTGTCTGTACACCTGCAGCCAATGACCGCCTGCAAGTTTCCCCATTGCCCACACACAGCGGTCTACCCGTTTGACGGTCAAACAAACTGTAATTGGCACGCAGGTTCAGGTCAGGGTCATCGAACAACAAGCGAATCGGAATATTGCGCAGCTTGGTGCTGCCTCCTTTGCGTAAAGTTTCATCCATGGGGTGATTGACCCAGCCGTCTTTGCTTTGCACCTGGCTGGTCACGGTGAATTCATCGTCTTTCTCGGGCAGACGCTTGCCGTTCTTCTCGATCACTTTGCCAATGGCAATGCGGCCAATGATGGGTGGCGTTAAGGCCAAACCTTTGAGCATGATGGATTCCTTTCCAATAGAAATAAGAAAGCCCCACACGGAAGAGTCCGGTGTGGGGCTGTATGTGTTGATTTGAGTTGCGTAAAGTCGGATTGGCTTTGCTCAGGTATTGACCAGAAACCGCCTTGAGCCCGGTTTGACCAAGCTGTAGTTCTTCAACAAATCAGGTTGCTCTTGCAGCAATTTGGTGGTGTCCAACCCAGCGCCATCCTTGCTGCGTTTCCAGGTGATGTTCCCGGTTTGAAACACCACTTTGGTGGTATCTCCCATGCGTTGCTGGATGCGCTGTTTCAATTGAGCCTCCAGCGTCACCTGGGTGCTCAACACTTCTCGCACAGCCAACAGGTCAGAGAACACGGCTGACATTTCCAAGTCATCGGACAGATCAAGGGTGAAGCCGCTGTCTTTGGGATACAGACAACGCAAAGCCACATCCGCCGATTCAGAGCCATCCGCTGGCGGTTCCGTGTCGGTTTCAACGTAGTGCCAGAAGGCCCGTTCCAATTCAATCAACTTGGCGATCATGGCTTCATCGCGTTGGATACGGTGAATCTGGAGGTCTTGGCCACAAATCAGCACCACCACATCAGCACACTGCTTGCCGGTGACGGCTAACTGATGCATGACTTGCAATTGAACGTATTCCGGCACACCCTCGCGCCAGAGAAACGAGCCTTGCAAGCCAGCAGTTTTGCATTCCAGAATCTGCACATCGGCTGTACCAGTCACTTCCCGGTCGATATTGGCCAGCATCCAGGTTTCTTGGGGATGCTGCAGCACGGCATTGATGCGTCGGACTTTGTGACCCGAGCGTTTGGTGTAATGGGCAGCCACAATGCTTTCCAGCAAAGTGCCCCAATACATCGGACTGGTTTCGTCATTGGGATCGGTTTTGGGCAGGTTGCCATCCCGGCCGGTCTTCTCCATCCAGAGTTCGAGTTGCGATTTGTAGGGATTGAGCCCCACAGCGGCGGCGGCATCCGAGCTGCCGATGCCACGTTTTCTGATGGTGAGCCATTCGTCACGGTCAAGATGGCTGGTCTTGACCAGCTTGAGTGCTGGCTTAGAACCGATGGGCTTGTTAGCCCGAGGTGTTGGCATAGCGTTGGCCATGATGGGTTCCTTTCAGGTTCGGAAAATGTGTTGGGTTCAATTGCGCAATGCACCAATAAAAAACCCCGGTCAATCCGAAGACTGAGCGGGGTTTGTTTGTGGGTGTTGATGCTGGGTTCATGCTGCCATTTGCAGGGCATAGTCCAGTGCCCGTTGTTTCAATACCGCGCCTTGACCGAACCAGGCGCTGTCCAGGCGGTTTTCTTGGCTGCGGGCACGTTTTTCGTGATCAACGAATTCGGTGACTGCATTCAAGAGGCCCCAGGCCGTGCCAGAGGCTGAGGTCAGTTCAGCACCATGAGCTTGGCCTTCGTACATGGCTTGGACTTTCTTCAAGGCCCGCTCATTCATCAAGCCTTGCGCCGGATCGAGTTGACTGTCTGAATTGCACATGACCTTCAAAAAGTAGTTCATGGACTCATGGCTTTTGACTTTGCGCTCCGACAGGGTTTTCATGCGGTACATGAAGCTATCCCAACTGGAAACTGCAATACCGAGTTGTTTCTTCACCGCTTGGGGATCAAAGTTGGTGCTGTGCGGTACTTTGATAGCACTGCTGGCTCCATTCAAGGCCACGGTCAAGGTGTTGTTACATACAACCCGGATGGTGGTAGGTGTAGCCGTAGTGGCCA
Organism: Rhodoferax lithotrophicus; assembly: GCF_019973615.1. Taxonomy (GTDB): domain Bacteria; phylum Pseudomonadota; class Gammaproteobacteria; order Burkholderiales; family Burkholderiaceae_C; genus Rhodoferax; species Rhodoferax lithotrophicus. Next base: position 4,076,383 of record NZ_AP024238.1, read on the forward strand.
ATGTGCCATCACAACTGGTGGCCAGCAGGATGTAACCTTTGACGACATCATTGCCCTTGAGGGTTGCTTCTTTGCCGGTTTTGGCCAATGCCCAGAATTTCTTGCCGTCTTTGAGGACTCCAGCAGTTTCCAGCTCGAAGCCTGAAATTTCCGTCAGGTCGCGGTAGAACTCCAGGACAGATTTGGGCTGCACCACCTGATAACGGCCCGAGACCACCGAAAGTGGGGCCTTGGTGTCACTGCGGTACAGCACCTTTTGATCCTCAAAGCTCATGATAGAGCCCAGAGCGCCTGCCTGTTCGGTCATGTAACGAACCGGGGTCTCTCTGATTTCCCAGTCCATTCCAGCTTTTTGAGCCCAGACTTCAATGGGTTGTTTGGCAGGCAGTTTGTTGCCGAGTTCGTGCCAAGGGGTTTGGCCGACATAGGCCATTTGTTGAACAAGGTGTGCCATGGGGATTTCTTTCTGTATTTGAGGGGTATGTAGCTGATCAAGCCGCTGACTGGATTTAGCCAACGGCATCACAAGCAATGGGGAATGAATACGAAACGTTGTCGGGACTACCGGCTGAAGTTGTAGCCACAGTCACGACACTGGTAGTTGTTGAGCAGGCTGTTGTCAACCACAGCTCCCAGGCTGGAACCCACAGCAGCACCGCTGAACAGGCCAGCCATGATGGCTCCGGCGATACCACCGACCAGGGCACCGACTGGCCCCCCGGCTGAACCGAGGCTGGCACCTCTGGCCGCACCTGCTAATGCGCCAATGGCACTATCAGTTTTGCGTCCAAGGTTTTTGGTTTGGATGCGGGTTGATGAACATTGAGGGCAATAAATCGTCATGATGAAGACTCCTTGGTTATGAAGATTGAGGGATAAAAACAAGAAAAGCCGTCGCTCGCCCTGGTGGACGATGCGACGGCTTGTAGAAAGCCAACCGAGTGGGCTGGCATGGGGGAAACAAGAAATCAAAGGACGTGACTTGGCTAATTCACTCCAAGGTGATCAACTCAACGGCACGCCAAAAAGAACACTCTCGTAAACAGAGAGGTATCCGGTAAATGGAGGGAATTCACACAGCGATTTTGATTGGTGGCTGGGTGTTCAGGTGAATAACTGGCCGTGCCTGGGTGTTTAGTATTCAAAATACAGTGACTTACAGAAGTGGTAGTCAGTCTTTTGAAGATGGCAGATACCAATCCATTCAAGCTCGGCCAAGTATTAGGTCAGACATAGTATCCATAAATCAATGATTATTCCTTTTAGGCATCGACCTATGCCTGTTGGTCGTGTGAAATTATCGAGATTCTGGTTGATTTCAATTCAGTCATTCTAAAGTGGCATCTATTTTATTGACATCTCAAAAATATACCTGACTGCATACTTAAATGCATAAATTAAGGTATGTATTGAAATTTAATCACAGCTCATTTACTACCGCATCTTAGATATCAGATGCAATTTACTCAGAATTATGCTTTATGTTGGGTATAAATGTTTTACTACCCAAAGATGGAACTTTGGATGCACGCGGTTATCATCTCGTCAATTCTGTATGTCATTTTTTGCATACCGAAATATAGATTTTCCAACCACATCCAAATACGTCCAACTGTTGGAAAGATGAATAACAAACTTGCCTTCACATAAATCTACGTTGAAAATTAACCCACTGAGCCACCATTCGCACCAAGATTTCAATATGTCACGAAAAGGAGCACCCAACACATCACGCCATGGTGTGGTCAGTGAAAGTCATCCAACGTCCACAGTCGCTAAAGGATTCACCCAAAGTATTACAGCCACACCTTTACCTTCAACGACCCTCATTTTTCAACCAGTCCTGCGTCAACCAACGATGTCCATGCACGCAGCACTTCAACACCAAACCGTGAGAACTTTTCGTCAGTTTTTTGAAGCGCTTACCAGCAGTCAGATTCAACCAACCAGAGGGCAAACCACACAGCAACCGATTTACAGCCTTTTCTCAACAAACATAGGAGCAATTCCACCGACCCAAAAACCCACTTCAACACTTCATTGGCGATAGCCAGCACTGTTTAGCAAATTAATTTGGATTAGAAAAACCAGTAGATCACCGTCACAACGCTGCTATTTTTGCTACGGATAGCAGGAATAGCAGGTTTCAACAAGACCTATGACAGAAAAACAGCATCCTGGCGCAACTTCCAGGAAGCAGGGGAAGGTTTTGCCTGCTGTTTATCAGAGGTTTGCGCAACGAAACTACTTGCCCATGGCCGGTGGTTGGGGAGTCTTGCACCTTCGCACGAGCACTGAAAAAGCTATAGCCCATACCCACGAGAAACAGGTGGCCTACCTCGCCTAGACACATTGGGATCGAGGGGTGGGGGCATCTGGCTTTTGCCGAAGGTGCGGAAATCTCCTGATGCAGTATTTGCAGTGTCAATTTCAAATTCGCTGCAACGCTTAGTGATATAGGCGGCCACCCTCTCAATTAGATTTTTGCGAAGTTGAATATCATCTCGATGAATCATGCCAATGCCTAGACAGCCCTGAACTGACAACTTGTCTTTGTCGCAATTGCTGATGTAACAACGCCCAAGGCCTCCGGTGATGTTGGTCCACAAATTGGCAATGGACATGCCTATGCCAATGTCTTCACGGCGCACAGACCCATCAAAAAGGGCCAGAAAGTGGAAGTGATAACCACCACCATAAGCACCGTACTCCAGTCCCCAGGCATAACCCACCAGGCCATGAAAAATAACTGGATTGCAACGCCGGTCACCAATCAACTGTTTGAGATGCCTTTGCACATCCTCAATCTGCAGAAATTCACTATACCCTGGCTGATAACACAAGTCGATACGCACTACCAACATCCGTGAGTGGTAGTCAAACAAACGATTAATAAGGTTCGTTAACCCATTGAGATTACGCTTGGCACTGTACCGCTGAGCATCCGCCATTCGATCATCGTATGTGGAGGTTTGGTAGGGGTAGTTGTAAAAGTCAGTGAAGGTTTGATTGCTGTTCATGTCGATATCCAAAGAGTTATTGATGTAAATGCACTAAACTGTTTCAATGCAAACTATTTCCAATGGATATGTAAATAAATATCGGAATAGCGAATCCTCGACTCACAGGCAACACCTCATCGAAGCCATTATTTAATGGTTGGGTAGCTTTGGTTTGAAACTACAACATGAACAGTGGATACTGAAGTATTGCATTATTAGCGACTACTAGGCATCACAACTGCATCGAACTTTGATTGATACGTGGCATCACTATGTATATATGTAACCAAGATGATTTCAAATTCCGATTAAAGCTTGTGTTGAAAGTCTCAGCTCGATCACAGGGAAGTTTATGGGTGCAAGCGTCGTCTATCAAAGCAATGTATTGGTGGAGGCAAACTGTGATGAGCTAATAGCGAGCATTAAGGACTAGATCAGTAGTCTGATGTTTAGTCCTTAATGTCACAGCAAGCATCAAGTACAGTGGCTTTGCTGAATGGCTTTACTTGACTGGTTCGAATACATTTAATAGCTGTATGAATGCTATGATTCAATACTAAGATTAACACTAAGACGCATAACTAGAATAACTAGAATACTTTAAAACCAAAATTCAACTGCAAATTCCAGCTCCAACATTCGGTGATTGAGCGATTAAATTTAATGGAAATTCCGTAGATTTTTATTGTGTGTTTATTCCAGAGTTATGCAAATGAATTGAGTGGCCTTTTGTGAGCATCGAAAAGTCTGAACTACTGTTCTTGTACACCTTGACAGCCTGAGAGTTGAGTGAACTAAGACCAAGACAGGAACAAGCTTCGACCATCACAACTTGTACGGCCTTGAATTAGGTTTGCAAACGAGGCTAAAAGTCCCCCCATTTGGGGGATTCCCTGCCTGGAAAGAACCTTGCAAAATGACCATATTTACCTTGACACGGCGACATTTCATCTTTTAGTATGAATTCTGCGTCAGAAGCTATTAAAGATATAGCGTCATGCGACTTGTGTCTGGTGACAGTCGAGGTTTGGCTTGCGGCATAGGCCAAAGATGCTGTCAGTCTGCGCATCCAACCTGTACCGCGTTGATAATCAAACTTGGCTCACAAACTTATTCACCCGGCAATTAAGGGTTGATAGCAAATATGTTGACCTACATCGGCTAGACAGCCGTTTATGTTCAACCGTTTCTTGCCGGATCAATAGTCCGAATCTATCACCATGCAAACCATCAACATTCATGAAGCCAAAACCCATCTCTCGCGCCTGATTGCGCAGGCACAACATGGCGAGCCGTTTGTCATTGCCAAATCTGGCAAGCCTTTGGTGATAGTGCGCGCCCTACCTACGGTACAAGATCAGGCCAAGAAACGGCTTGGATTTTTGAAAGGCACGATGCAGGTTCCCGATGATTTCGATCGCATGGGCAGCGACGCGATTGCCACCATGTTTGCAGGGGACAAGGCTTGAAGTTCTTGCTTGACACCCATCTTTTAATCTGGGCGGCGAATGAACCAGAAAAGCTTTCAAGCAAAGCTGTTGCCCTGATGACCAACCCTGAACACGAGCTGCTTTTCAGTGCAGCCAGCATGTGGGAAATCGCCACCAAAAATGGCTTGGGTCGCGCAGATTTCAAAGTCAATGCGCGTTTGCTCAGGCGTGGTTTATTGGACAACGATTATTCAGAGTTGCCCATCACCAGCTCACATGCTGTCTTTGTAGAAGGCTTGCCCTTGATCCACAAAGACCCGTTTGACCGAATCCTGATTGCGCAAGCTACCGTCGAAGGCATCACCCTGCTCACGGCCGATACCACCGTGGCCAAGTATCCTGGGGCGATTAAGTTTGTCTGAGCTACACAATAATTTCAAAGCTATGGTTTTTTGGCCAATGCCACTGGAATGGGTCGCGAATTAGTTTTTACAAGCCATTCTGATAAAGGCTTTGACATCAAGCCGCAGCCAGCATCAGATGTCCAACTTCTGCCTTGGCAGGTCGGACTTTGATCTCAATGTCGTAGCCAAGTCGGGTAAGGCAATCCATTAATTTGCGCTCAGACAGGTTTGTAAAGTCGCCGCGCATCATGTCAGAGACTTTGGGTTGCGTGATGCCCATGCGTTTGGCTGCTTCTTGTTGTGTCAAGCCCCCGTTGCTCATGGCTTTCCTGATCTCTATGACCAAACCTGTTTTGATCTTGAGCTTGTCAGCATCAGGCAGACCAAGGTCGGCAAACACGTTATCAGAACCCCGTTGCACTTCAATGCCATCAATCAGTCGGATTTTCATTTCCGCAACTCCTTTGCAAACGCTTCAGCTATTTTCAGCCTTGCGTGGATGATGTCCATATCTTCTTTCGGCGTGGCGATGCCGCGCTTGCTTTTCTTCTGGAAGCAGTGAAGGACAAACACTGCCTCGGCAAATTTGACGGTATATACGGCACGGTAGGTGCCGCCAGCATCGTCTTCCACCACCTCAAGCACACCAGCACCGCCAAAACCCTTGAGCACTTTGGCCGCGTCGTGCTTATCGCCAGCCTGTGCCAACGACAAAGCGAAGCCAAAAAGTCGCCTTACGTCCGCAGGCAAGGCCATCAAGTCTTTATGGCTGCTACCTATCCATTCAAGGGATTTTTCGTTTCTGAGCATGGACACAAATATACATGTACTGGTATATAACGTCAATGAGGAAAGTGGAAGCGTGCTCATCTGATGCCAAACAATATTTTCAAAGCGACACAACCTGTCCGGTGGCAGCACTACCATTTGCCGTCAGAATTTTTTACGAAAGAAAGCTGTTCATGTCTTTATACATTGCTTCTTTGGAATTCAGCCTGAAACACTTGAGTGACAAGATGCAGAATGCGGCCCTTGCCAACCCGGCGTGATTGATCAGAATCGGCGCTTCAGACCGCACCACCATGCCAATCCGTCCACCTGCGATCCACTTCACCTGCCCGGCTTGTGCTTGGTCAAAAACAACTGTACCTCGCAGTGGCGCACTCAGTCTGGGTGATATTTATAGCAGCTGCCCAAAGTGTGGCCATGAGCCACTATCAATGAAACCCGCCAACCTCGCCCAAGTAGCGCTTGGACAATTGATGAATGCGGTGAAAAAGCGGCGGAGTTGAATGAGCGCCTTACCTTGCAGCCTAATTCCCAGTCGCATTGACCCTCACCCGAAACTACTCTGACAACACGTTGGGGGCTTCACCTGTGGCGCGACGATGTAGCAGGTTCAGCCGTTCCCCCAGTAACCCCCACGCCTCTCGCATAGCGCCTTCGTAGCTGGCACGTTGATAGATGCGTTTGAGCTTGTTGGGCTCGGTGTGGTTCAAACATTTTTCGACCACATCTGGCAACACACCTAACTGAACCATCATGGTCGCCGCAGTACGGCGCAGGTCATGGGGTACCCAACGCCCTCCAGCCAACTCCAACGCGTGTGCATCTTGCGAACGGTTCTTCAAAATAGGCTTGTCATAACGCTGGCGATCACCCACCTGCTTGGTAGTACTTTTGCGGCACACAGATGCATTCAGTTCAGTATTGGGAAACAGCCACGGAGTGACACCAGTCATTGAGTGCAGGATTTGAAACTGACCCAGCGCGAAATCGCTTAGAGAGATGGTGTGTAGCTTGCCGTTCTTGGCTATAACTGCGGGTATCGTCCAAGTGCGCCGCTCAAAATCAACATGAGCCCAGTGGGCCAGTAGCGTTTCGCCGATACGCGATGCCGTACTGAGCTGGATCATCAGAGCCACTTTGGAGGTTTCGGTCAAACCAGACACCGGCAGTTTTTGAAAGAGCTCTATCACTTCCGCCTCTGTCAGCACCCGCTCGCGTTCGGTGCTGACACCGAGCTTGGCTTTGCGAATGACAGCGGTCGGGTCAGCTAACAGGTAATCCCGCTCCAGCGCCCATCCAAACATTTGGCGCATGTCCGAGAGTGTCTTTTTCTGCGTGCTGACACGGGGGCGATCCTCTGTTGCTCGGGCACGGATAGCATCCAATATTCCTTGGATATGTGTCTTACGGACATCTTCGGCGGCCAGGTCGCCAATGACAGGAAACACGTCGGCCTCAAAGGAACGCAACACGTCGGAACCTCTCTTGACACGGTTACGCAAGTCCAAGTGATGCCATCGGTCAAACAGTTGGCGCACGGTCATGCGAGCTTTCTCCGTCGCTTGCAAAGCCAGGCGTGACTGCTGAATCTGGATGGCTTCGGCAGCGTCTGCCTGAGCTTTGAGCTTGGCGGCTTCGATTTCAGCTTCTAGCTTGAGGGCAGCTGCTTGCTTGTCGGCATCACGTTTTAGCTTGGCGCTCGCCCGGCGCTCGATAGGGTCAGTATGGGCCTTGACTTCGGCGGCGAGAATGTCGCGCCTGTCGCGTAGTGCCTTGAGACTGACACCACCCTTATCTTTCCAGGTGCCAACGGGAATTTGACGCAACTTGCCACTCACTTTGTATCGCCACACCACATAGACACTGACGACGTTATCGGCTGCCACACGAACAACACCGTACATGGACTCTCCCATGCTGATACGTTTACCGTTATCGGCGACTGTGAGTGCTTGTAACTCCCGAACTGTGATGATTGCCATGCTCAACCCAACCAAATTTAGCCACACCGTTAGCCACACCGTTATGGCTGGCTTGTAGTGTATCTTGCTGGATCAAGCTGGACATCAAATCACATAAAATTTACGTAACATATTGTTTTAATTATGTTTTATTAAATTATCTGGACGAAACTGAATCATTCTGGATACTGAGTTTCTTCGTTCGGGACGAAGGGGTAGGAGGTTCGAATCCTCTCATTCCGACCATCCATTATGGTCAATCAAGCCCATCAAAAAGCCTCAGTTACTGAGGCTTTTTTGTTTTCTGACTGCAGCATACAAATGCTTGATCACACGTTCAGCCATTCTGCACACATCTGCCTGCCGGGATACATGTACATCAAGCTTTTCACACGGTGGCATGCCACCTCCTTTACCTGCAAGCGACGCAACTGAATAATAAATTTACCTTACTCGGCACAATTGATTCATAATTGCTGCACCGCAACATTTTTTCAACAAAGGTCTTTCATGTTCAAAAACACTCCCTTCGAAGCCGCCGCCAAAACACTGCAAGAAAGCGCCGCAAAATTTAATCCAGCTGCGGCACAGGAAGCCGTCAAGCCTATGATGGACAATCTGAAAGCTTGGGGCGATCTGGCCCAAAGCCAAGCCAAAGCCGCACAAGCTGCCGTGGCTGAAAGCATGGAAACGCTGAAAAGCAGCAAAGCTCCACAAGAAGCTTTTGATTCGATCAAAACTTCAGCAGAATCCAGCATGACTCTGGCAGCCAAGCATCTCAAAGAAGCCACCGCCTTGGGCGTAGCCCAATTCCAGGCCAGTATCGAAGCCTTGGAAAAAACCCACCCAGCGCCAGAATCTCTGGCCAGTGTCGCCAAAACACTCAAGGCCGCTGCCGCGACCATGGAAACTGCTGTGGACACCGCCCTGAAAAATGGCGCTGCGGCTGTCGCATCCATCAAAAAACCTCGTTAAGCCTGCGCGCAAGCGCTAGCTTGCCAACGCAGCATACAAGGCCAGATTTGGCAAAGCGCGATACAGGTTTCACACCCTGAATCGCGCTTTTTTTATGCTTCAACCTGGCTGGCGGATCGGTGATGAAATCACCCGTGGGACAATCTGCCCATGCACATATTATTTGAAGAAACCGGCAAATTCCTGGCAGGCCGTGCGCTGTCAGAAACTGATGCCTCGGCCCAGGTTGAACTCGACAGCGGCAAACGCGTCAAGGTCAAGGCCGCCAACATCCTGCTCAAGTTTGACAAACCTGAACCCGCCCAACTGATGGCCGCAGCCCAGACCGTGGCAGACGGCATCGAGCTGGACATGGCCTGGGAATTTGCCTCGGAAGACGAATTTGGCTTCGCTGACTTGGCGCGTGACTATTTTTCGGCCCAAGCCACCCTGGCGGAACAGGCCGGCATGCTGTTTGCGCTGTACCAATCCCCGCACTACTTCCGCCGCGCCGGCAAAGGGCGCTTTCGCAAAGCCAGCGCCGAGATCCTGGCCCAGGCCCTGGCCGCCATCGAAAAAAAGAAACAGATCCTGCTGCAAATTGAAGCCTGGGTAAAAGAACTGAGCGAAGGTGTGTGCCCGCAACCGATTCGCGACCAGCTTTACAAAATTCTCTTCAAACCCGACAAAAATGCGCCCGAATACAAGGCGGTGGTCGAGGCCTCACGCGCTACGCACCTGGGGCCATTGGACTTGCTGATCAAGGCCGGGGCGATAGATTCACCTTACCAGTTCCACTGGCGACGCTTTTTGCTGGAAAACTTTCCCAAGGGCACGGGCTTTCCCAAGCTGGAGGCACCCATCATCACTGACGAGCTGCCGCTGTCTGCGGCCCGTGCGTTTTCGATTGACGACTCTGCCACCACCGAGATTGACGATGCCCTGTCCGTACAAGGCCTGGGCAGCGGTACGGTGGTCGTCGGGATTCACATCGCTGCCCCGGCCCTGGCCATTGCGCCTGGCAGCGCGGTAGACCATGTGGGCCGCGCCCGCCTGTCCACCGTCTACATGCCGGGCTACAAGCTGACCATGCTGCCCGATGAGGTGGTGCAAAACTACACCTTGCAAGAAGGGCGCGATTGCCCGGCGGTGTCACTCTACGTCACGCTGGATGAGGCCTCGCTGGAGATCAAGGCTTCTGAAACCAGGCTGGAGCGCGTGCACATCGGGGCCAATCTGCGCCATGACCAGCTCGATGCCATCGTCACACTGGACTGGTTGACCGACCCCACTTTTAGGCATGAAATTGACCCCCAGCCCTTGCAACACAAGCGTGAGCAACTCTCATTTTTATACCGTCTGGCGAATGACCTGAAAGCCAAGCGCGAAGTGGTGCGCGGCAAGCCGGAGAACTTCAACCGGCCTGATTACAACTTCCGGCTGGTGGGTAACGATGGCGCGGAGCCTACCGGCCATGAACAAGTCCAGATCAGCGTGCGCCAGCGCGGCGCACCGCTGGATTTGATCGTCTCGGAGGCCATGATCCTGGCCAACAGCACCTGGGGCAGTTGGATGGCCGAACTGGGTGTGCCCGGCATTTACCGCAGCCAGGCCAGCATGGCTCCCGGCGTGAAGGTACGCATGGGCACCAAAGCCCAGCCGCATGCTGGTATTGGCGTGAAAAGCTACGCCTGGAGCAGCTCGCCGCTGCGCCGTTATGTGGACCTGGTCAACCAATGGCAAATCATTGCCTGCGCCCGCCACGGCAAAACCGCCGCACTGGCCGCACCGTTCAAGCCCAAAGATGCCGAGCTGTTCTCCATCATCTCCAGCTTTGATGCCGCCTACAGCGCCTACAACGGTTACCAGAATGCCATCGAACGCTTCTGGACGCTCCAGTACGTGCAGCAAAACGCACTCACCGAGATCGAAGCCACGCTGTTCAAAGACAACCTGGTCCGCGCCGACCACCTGCCCCTGGTGCTGCCGGTGATGGGTGCACAAAACCTGCCGCGCGGCGCGCGGGTACGGGTCAAACTGGGTGACATTGACCTGGTGTCACTCGACATTCACGGCACAGTGCTGGAGCGGCTGGATACCGAGCCCGAAAACCTGGACAGTGAAGACGAGCAAGATGACGACACCGTGGCTGGCCCGATTGCCATTGCGGTGGATATCAGTGAAACCAACGATGACGCGCCCACCACCCCAGAGGTGGCCCCGACACCGTGAACTGGCGCTCTTTCAGCACCCTTCAATGGGCTCTGGGCGCATCCATTGCGGTGCATGCAGCCCTGTTGACGGTACGTTTTGTCGACCCCGAGACCTTCAACCGGGTGTTTCAGGACACCCCGCTGGAGGTGGTGTTGGTCAACTCCCAAACCAACGAGCCCCCCGACAAGGCCCAGGCCATCGCCCAAGCCAATCTGGCGGGTGGTGGCGATGCCGAGCGGGGTCGCGCTACCAGCCCTCTGCCACCCGCACTGATCGACTTGAATGGCCAGGACAGCGAGCAGGATCAGGAACGTCAGCTGCGCGACTTGCAAGAGCGACAAAGCATGATGCTGGCACAAGTCAAAAATATGCTCGCCAGCATGCCCCCGCCCGAACCACGCCAAACCACCCCGACCCCCGAGAAGATAGAGCGCGAACAAAAACGCCGCCAGCTGATCAAGCTGCTGGCCGAGATTGAGCGACGCATCAACCAGGAAAATGCCAAGCCGAAGAAACGCTACATCAGCCCGGCTACCCGTGAAGCCGTCTATGCGGTGTATTACGACAAACTGCGCCGTGCCATTGAAGACCGTGGCACCGAGAACTTTCCGAGCCAGGGTGGCCAAAAGCTCTATGGTGAACTGACCATGATCGTCAACATCAACCACGACGGCCAAGTGCTTTCTACTGAAATTGTGCAAAGCTCAGGCAACCCGGCCCTGGACCGTCGCGCCCGCGCCATCGCCCGCAGCGCCGGTCCCTATGGCAAATTCAGCAAAGCCATGCGCCAGCAGGCCGACCAGATTGCCGTGGTGTCACGCTTCAAATTCACCCGCGACGATACGCTTGAAACCAAAATCAGCAACAACTAAGCTCGCCATGACTCTTGATCACTACTGCGTGATGGGGAACCCCATTGCCCACAGCCGTTCACCCTGGATTCACACCCGTTTTGCCGAACTGACTGGTGAGCCGGTGGTGTATGACAAACGCGAAATCCCGCTGGATCACTTCGACCGCAGCATACAAGCCTTCATGGCCGAGGGTGGCCGCGGCTGCAACATCACCGTGCCCTTCAAATTTCAAGCGGCAGCACTGGCCACCCAAACCAGTGAACGCGCCCAACTGGCCCAGGCCTGCAACGTGTTGACCTTTGAGGACGGACGTATCCTGGCCGACAACACCGATGGCATCGGGCTGGTGAATGACATCGAGCGCAATGCGGGCTTGCCGCTGAAAGGTCTGCGCGTGCTGCTGCTGGGTGCCGGTGGTGCTGCGGCTGGCGTGCTCGGGCCGCTGATCAACGCACGGCCCGCTCACATCAGCGTGGCCAACCGCACACTGCACAAGGCGACCCACCTGATCCAACGCCACCAGGTCCTTGCAACGCTACAAAATACAGAGCTTGTTACGCTTGATTTACAAGGAATAGAGGCAGATTATGATGTGATCATTAACGGTACGGCCAGCAGCCTGAGTGGTGCGGGCGTACCGGTGGGCGAACACGTTTTGAAACCCGGCGCACTGGCTTACGACATGATGTACGGCCCCGGTGCCCAGAGCTTTATGGACTGGGCCAGACAACACGGTGCGGTGCCGCGCGATGGTCTGGGCATGCTGGTGGAGCAGGCGGCTGAGGCGTTTTTAATCTGGCGCGACGTGCGGCCACCCTCGGGGCAGGTACTGGCTGAATTGCGCCAAGTATTGGGTTGACGCATGAGACCCGTGCTGCGCTGGCTCGGCTTGGTGGCCCTGACCACCTTGTTGTTGCAGCTTTTTTTTGTGGCGCGTATAGCCACCATGCTGGTGATCGACCCACAATCCACCGCCTTTGAACGCTCAGAAGCCTGGCGGGTGACCACCGAAAAAGGCAGCCTGCGCTGGCGTCAGCAATGGACTCCGTACAGCCAGATCTCCAACCACCTTAAGCGCGCGGTGATTGCCAGCGAAGACGACGGTTTTGCCAACCACGACGGTGTGGACTGGAATGCCCTGGAGAAAGCCTGGCAAAAAAATGCCAAGGCGGAGGAACAAGCGGCCAAGGCCCAAGCCATCCTCCAGGCCCAGCAAGCCCGTAGTGCCCGAAAAAATCCTGGCAAAACCACCACTGCCCAGCCGCACGTGGAGCCCCCAGTCAAAACGACCAAAGTCGCCAAGGTGGTGGGAGGGTCCACCATCACCCAGCAACTGGCTAAAAACCTGTTTTTGTCAGGTGAACGCACTTTTTTGCGCAAAGGCCAGGAGTTTGTGCTGACCTTGCTGCTGGAAGCCATTCTGGGCAAACAACGTATTCTGGAGATTTACCTCAACAGCGTGGAATGGGGTGAAGGCGTGTTTGGTGCCGAAGCCGCTGCCCAGCATTACTTCCGCAAACCGGCAGCGCAACTCAGCCCCTATGAAGCGGCCCGACTGGCGGTGATGCTGCCCCGGCCCAAATACTTTGAAAAATTGCCCAACTCCAGCTATGTGGCGGGCCGGGCCGCCGTGATTGAGCGCCGCATGGAGGGTGTCGAACTGCCATGACCGCGACAGACCCTGCACCTGTGCCGCCAAACCACCCCCCTCAGACAGCCAACACGCCCGGCCGCCAACCATGCACCTCGCTGCATGGTTTGAAAGCCCATTTAAAAGACGTGCTGTCCTCAGCGGCAGCACAAGCCGTCAGTCTGTTCTTGCTCGGACTGATCCGAATGCTGACCGGTTCACAAGCCCGCTGGTGGGGTTGCCCACCCAAGGCCGAACAACGCATTTACTTTGCCAATCACCAGAGCCACGCCGACCTGGTGATGATCTGGGCCGCTTTGCCCAAGGAGTTGCGCCATGGCACCCGCGCCGTGGCGGCACGTGATTACTGGACCAAAACGCCGTTCAGGCAATGGCTCACGACTGCGGTGTTCAACGTGATTTATGTCTCTCGCGAGCGCAACGCCCAGGAAGACCCGCTGGAGCCGCTGATGGAGGCTCTGCACGCGGGTGACTCGCTGATTCTGTTTCCCGAAGGCACCCGGGGCCATCTGGATGAGCCTCAGGCCTTCAAAGCTGGCCTGTACAACCTGGCTTGCAAATTTCCGCACATTGAGCTTATTCCGGCCTGGATTGCCAACGTGCAGCGCGTCATGCCCAAAGGTGAAGTGGTTCCTGTACCGGTGCTGTGCTCGGTGACTTTTGGCGCGCCCATGCAGGTGCAAGCTGGCGAGGATCGCCAGGCCTTCCTGACCCGGGCGCGCAGTGCCGTGGTGGCCTTGCGCGATATCTAGCCCCCTGTTCATCCACGCGACCCTATGTACCAAGCCCTGAAAAACCTGAGCGCCACGCAGCAAATCGGGGTCATGTTCATCATCGTCTTCGGGCTGCTGATAGTGGCTTCACTGGGTCTTTTTTTGCTCTCGATGCGTGAGCATGAAGACCCGCTGATGCAGCAATCCCACGACACCCGGCTGGCTGACCTGAGCAGCCTGCTGCGCACCAGCTGGATGATGATTTTTGTCTTTTGGGTCGCCTGGCTGGCGGGGGATGCCACCCGGCTGGTGCTGTTTGCCCTGGGCTCATTTTTTGCCCTGCGCGAATTTTTGACCCTGTCCCCAACCCGCCAGGGTGACCACCGCAGCCTGGTGCTGGCATTTTTTGGTGTGTTGCCGTTTCAGTATGTGCTGGTGGGCACCGAACTCTTCAACCTGTTCACGGTGTTTATTCCGGTCTATGTGTTTCTGGCCCTGCCGGTAGCCAGCGCCCTGGCCAATGACCCAACCCGCTTTCTGGAGCGCAACGCCAAACTGCAATGGGGCATCATGGTGTGTATTTACGGCATGAGCCATGTGCCTGCACTGATGCTGCTGGACTTTCCCCGCTACGACAAGAAAAACGCGTTTCTGGTGCTGTTTCTGGTGCTGGTGGTACAAACCTGCATGGTCACCCAACACTTGGTGGCGCGCCAGCGCAAACACCGATTGGTCGCACCGCAAATCAGCCAAACCTTCACCTGGCACAGCTGGAGCTGTGGCATGGCCGCGGGTAGTCTGCTGGGCGCGTTACTGGCAGGCATCACCCCTTTTGTACCCGGGCAGGCTTTTGCGCTGGGTTTTGTGGCCTGTGCAGCCGGGTCTCTAGGGCATTTGGTGATGAAGGCCCTCAAGCGTGACCGCGGCATCCCCATCTGGAAGGGTGAAGGTAAAAGCACCACCGGGGCCGGTGGCATGCTGGACAGGATTGATTCGCTGTGTTTTGCTGCACCTGTTTTTTTTCATTCGGTTAGATGGCATTTTGGCCTTTAGAGCTTATAAAACAAGCGCTAGCAGCTATCAAATTAATAACCTATGAGAATCCTTGGTATTGACCCCGGTTTGCGCACCACCGGCTTTGGCTTGGTTGACGTGGACGGCTCGGCACTGACCTATGTGGCCAGTGGCACCATCAGCACCACCCAAATTGAAAAAGACCAGCTACCCGCCCGTTTGAAGGTGTTGTTTGACGGCATCCGCGAAGTGGTGGCGCGTTACCAGCCGGATGCGGCCTCGGTGGAGATTGTGTTTGTCAACGTCAACCCGCAATCCACCTTGCTGCTGGGTCAGGCACGTGGGGCAGCGGTCACCGCACTGGTGTCCTGCGATTTGCCGGTCGCAGAATACACCGCCTTGCAAATGAAACAGGCGGTGGTGGGTTATGGCCGGGCTGACAAAATCCAGATTCAGGAAATGGTCAAACGCCTGCTGAACCTGCCCGGCCTGCCCGGACCGGATGCGGCTGACGCGCTGGGCCTGGCCATTACCCACGCTCATGCGGCCCATTCGATGGCGCGTTTGGCGCAAGCCAAGGGCCTTGGCGGCGCACAAAACCAGACGCAAAAAGCCGCCTACAAAGCCGGGCGCAGCCGCTGAAGCTACCCATTTTGGACTTTTGGCGGACAAAATTGGGGCTCACTGCTACCACACATGGTGGTGCTCAATGCCCAGCGGCTGATTCCCTTTTGTGATGAGCAACAAATTCACTTGCCCACTGATCGGCACGTGGGGCACATTGAGCCAGCGCAGCCTGGACTTCTGGAATCTCAAAATACAGTTTTTCATGAAGATAAGGATGGCGCATTCGCCCGACATCCAGGGCATCATGACTTAAATCCACCAGACGACCTTCAATAAAGTTGTATTGATGCTCGTAGTGTCCCCGTATGGAACCACCAAAGACATTTTGGACAAACAGTGACCCGTATTTACACGATCTTGAAAGATCAACCGGTTTTACCCGCTGACGGACAACCGCCATTTCGCACCACTTATCGAATAAAAAGATCTTTGCCTTGGCAAAGTTTTCGTAGCTGTAAGGCATTTTGCCTATTTGCGGTAATGTGAAGTTGATAGGTGGCATGTGTTGTTGACGACTTCACAAAATTGAGAAATGTGCACAGGAACTGCACCCACCCGAGCGGGCGCTGGGCAAGCCACATCCGCTGAACCCTCTGGGTTAAACCACCCGCTCCAGAATCAGCACGGCAAAAAAACCGAACGCGCTGAGCAAGGCCCACTTCAGTACCACCCAGCCGTAATGTTTGAAGCGCGGATCACCGGTGCCAGCGTAAAAGCCAAACGACACCAGTGCCGCCAACAACATCAACAAAACCAGCCAGCGAAACAACAGCATGTGAAGGTGCCTCTGTGGTGTTTACCAGGCGCGCGCCAGTTGTGCAAAACCGGCGGGGGCGAGCTTTTCGTTGTCAAACGTCACCACGTCCCAGGCCTGTGGCTGGTTCAGCAGTTCACGCAGCAGCAGGTTGTTGAGTGCGTGGCCGGAGCGAAACGCGCTGTAACTGGCCAGCAGCGGTTTGCCCACCAGGTACAAGTCGCCCATGGCATCGAGAATTTTGTGTTTGACAAATTCATCGTCATAACGCAGGCCACCGGCGTTGAGCACTTTGTAGTCATCCATGACGATGGCGTTGTCCAGCCCGCCGCCCAGGGCCAGACCGTTGGCGCGCATCATCTCGACATCTTTGGTAAAGCCAAAGGTACGGGCACGGGCAATGTCCTTGGAATAGGAGTTGGTACTCATGTCAAACACCACACGTTGCCCGGTGGAGTCGACCGCCGGGTGGCTGAAATCGATCTCAAAGCTGAGCTGGTAGCCGTGGTACGGTTCAAGGCGTGCCCATTTTTCGTTGCTGCCCTCGCCTTGACGGACTTCGACCGGTTTGAGCAAACGAATGAAGCGCCGGGGGGCGTTTTGCATGACGATACCCGCCGTTTGCAGCAAAAACACAAACGACGCAGCCGAGCCATCCAGAATCGGCACTTCTTCGGCGGTGATGTCGACATACAGGTTGTCCACCCCCAGGCCCGCACAGGCGGACATCAGGTGCTCCACCGTGTGCACCTTGGCATCCCCGTTGGAAATAGTGGAGGCCATGCGGGTGTCGGTCACCGCCAGGGTGGACACCACAATGTCAATCGGCTCGGGCAAGTCCACCCGGCGAAACACAATGCCGGTGTCGGGCTGAGCCGGGCGCAGGGTGATCTCCACCCGCTGACCGCTGTGCAGGCCCACGCCAACGGCGCGGGTCAGGGTTTTCAGGGTTCGTTGTTGCAGCACGTGTGGGGCGCTCAAAAAGGCATTTTGGGCATGCCTTTCATGCCGCCCAGGCGTTTCATCATCTTCATCATGCCACCACCTTTCATTTTTTTCATCATGTCCTGCATTTGCTCAAACTCCTTGAGCATGCGGTTGACTTCCTGCACTTGCACACCAGCACCTGCGGCGATGCGGCGTTTGCGGGTGGCTTTGATGAGTTCGGGTTTGCTGCGCTCCAGCGGGGTCATGCTGTGGATGATGCCTTCTTTGCGTTTGACCTCTTTTTCGACCCGCCCCATGTCCACCTGCCCGGCTTTGGCGGCCAGGGCGGTGGGTAGTTTGTCCATCAGACTGCTCAAACCACCCATTTGTTTCATTTGCTGGATCTGGCCCAAAAAGTCATTCAGATCAAAGGAGGCCCCGCTTTTGACCTTGGCCGCCAGTTTTTGGGCGGCTGCCATATCCACCCCTGCGGTGACCTGCTCCACCAGCGCCAGAATGTCGCCCATGCCCAGCACCCGGCCGGCATGACGCTCGGCATCAAACACTTCCAGGCCATCAAGTTTCTCACTGGTACCGGCAAACTTGATCGGTGCACCGGTGATTTGCCGCACCGAAAGCGCCGCACCACCGCGCGAATCGCCATCGAGCTTGGTCAGAATGATGCCGGTGAGTGGCAGCGCCTCCTTGAAGGCTTTGGCGGTGTTGATCGCGTCTTGCCCTTGCATGGCATCAACCACAAACAAGGTTTCAACCGGGTGAATGGCCGCGTGTAAATCGCGGATTTCACGCATCAGGGCTTCATCAATGGCCAAGCGGCCAGCGGTGTCGACCAGCAGCACATCAAAGTAATGTTTTCTGGCGTAGTCCAATGCGGCCAGGGCGATGTCGACCGGTTTTTGCTCGGGCGAGCTGGGGAACCATTCGGCCCCGGCCTGCGCGGTGACGGTTTTGAGCTGTTCAATGGCCGCCGGGCGGTACACGTCGCCGGACACCGTGAGCACTTTTTTGTGGCGCTTCTCAATCAGGTGTTTGGCCAGTTTGGCGGTGGTGGTGGTTTTACCCGCACCTTGCAAACCCGCCATCAGGATCACCGCCGGGGGTTGGGCTGCCAGATTGATGTCACTGACACCATCACCCATGGTGGCGGCCAACTCTTTATTGACGATGCTCACCAATGCCTGGCCCGGAGTGAGCGAACCCAGCACGTCCTGGCCCAGGGCTTTTTCTTTCACCCGGGCGATGAAGTCACGCACCACGGGCAAGGCAACGTCGGCCTCCAGCAAGGCCATGCGGACTTCACGCAGCATGTCGGACACGTTGCTTTCAGTGATGCGGGCCTGACCGCGGATTTCTTTCACCAGGCGACTGAGTTTGTCGGTAAGAGCGGATGCCATAGGGGGGTGTTCCGGCGTGCGGAACCTGGGTTGAAGCCAAATAGGAAATGGCGGTTACAAAACGCTAAACTGTGCACATGATTTTAGCCAGTGCTTCACCCTTGACCCTGACCCTTGCTTTAGGTGCCTCTGTGGCCTATGCAGCTTCAGCCACAGGTGCGGCTCGTTCCGGCCAAACGCTGACCCGCGTGGCCGTCTGGCTGGCCTGGAGTCTGCATGGCGTGCTGCTGGCCTGGGGACTGTGGGGCACAGAACCCCGTTTTGGTTTTGCTCCGGCGTTATCGATCACGGCCTGGCTGGTCGGACTGGTTTATGCCATAGAAACCTACATTTATCCGCAAATGAAAACGCCCTGGCTGCTTTCTAGTGCCGGATCTGCGGCCGTATTGCTGGCCCTGCTGTTCCCGGGTGCCGTCCTGCATGCCAGCGCCTCGGCTTGGTTACCCCTGCATTGGGCATTGGGCATTGCCTCTTATGGTTTGTTTGCCATTGCCGTGGTACATGCCTGGCTGATGACGCGTGCTGAGGCTCGTATGCGTATGGCCAATGCACCTGCGGGCTTGCCCCTGTTGACCATGGAACGTCTGACATTTCGTTTTGTCAGCCTTGGTTTTGGGCTGCTGTCAGCGACTTTGCTGGCAGGTTTCTTTTTTGGCACCCAGCTGTATGGACCCACACATGCCATCAAATGGGATCATAAAACAGCGTTTTCCGTGTTGTCCTGGCTGACTTTTGCCGTGCTGATGGTCGGCCGCTTTCGCTTTGGCTGGCGTGGCAAAAAAGCTGTTCGGGTACTGTATATCGGCACAGGCTTGCTGCTGCTGGCCTATGTGGGCTCACGTTTTGTGATGGAAGTGGTGCTGGGGCGCTCGCTGTGAAAGCCTTGCTGGTTCTGGTGGTGATCCTGGCCGGTGTCCTGTGGTGGCGCAGCCGACAGACCCCCAGCCCCCCCCAAGCCCCCCCTAAAACACCAGGTGAACCACTCGACATGGTGCGTTGCACTCGGTGCGGCATGCATATTCCTGGCAATGAAGCCATCCATGGTCACCACGGGTCTTATTGCAGTCAGGAACACCTGCGCCAATCGGAACCCTGAATGAGTGCGCCACCTGAAGCATCCAGCTGGTTTGGTCCCACGCTGCTGGAGCCAGGGCTAACCAGCACAACCACACCCCAGGAATTCGAACGTTTATGGCGCGCCTTCATGACGGCGCGGGCGACCTTGGGTCTGGTTCTGGTGTTGCTGCAAGGCGGTTTTTATTTTGTAGCCAGCCAGCAAAACACCACGGCGCTGCTGATTTGCAGCACTTACTTTGTAGCAGCACTTGCGGTTCGACTCATCAGCCACCCGCATCACCTGGGCCACACCTTTGATGCCCAATGGCTGCGCACCGTGGGCGTGGATCTGCTGGCTTTTTCAGCTTTGCAGGCGGTGCAAAACAACAACATCAATTACACCCCTTTGTTGGCTCTGCCGGTGTTGATGGCCTCCATTCTGGGGTCTCTGATCATGTCCATGGGCACCGCCGCTGGGGTGACGCTGTTGCTGTTTACCTATGCCTTTTGGACAACACTTCAAACGTCCTCCGATGCCACTGCACATTTCATGCAGGCAGCCCTTACTGGATCTGGTTGTTTTGCCATATCTTTTATAGCCAACCAATTTGCCACTCGCCTCGCCAGCGTGGAACTCAGAGCGCAGCGCAGTCAACTGGCGGTGACGATCCAACGGCAAGTGAATGAACTGGTGATTGCCACCCTCAGTGATGGCATTCTGGTGGTAGATGAACAGCTGTGGGTGCGCTCTGCCAACCCCGCAGCGTTTACCCTATTGGGGCTGTCACCACAACCCCCGGATTCACTATGGCCGTTGACAGGGCAAGCCGGATGGCAAGATCTGCTCGACTTGGTTATTTTGAGTCACAGCACCCAACAGGACCAGCTGGCCAATGTGCGTATTCACCAGGAAGGCCAGGGTCCAAGGCATCTGCGCGTTCGGACGCAAATCACGCCTCCGTTACAAGCCCAGACCAGCAGCCTGTGTGTGGTCTTCATGCAAGACCAACGTGAAATGCAGGCCCGTGTACGCACCGAAAAACTGGCCAGCATGGGACGCATGTCGGCGGCCGTGGCGCATGAAATTCGCAACCCTCTGGCAGCCATCATTCAGGCCAATGCTTTGTTGTCTGAAGACCTGAAAGAACCCAGCCATCTGCGCATGACGCAGATGGTGAATCAAAACGCCTTGCGGCTGGAAAAAATTGTCCAGAACGTCCTGAATCTGGCGCATGCACCACACCATCCTGAAGTGGCCACAGGTCAGATGCTGGACCTGGCTGAAGATGCACCACGGATTTGCCGTGACTGGCAACATCAAAATGCAGTCACACAAGCACTCACCACCAACTGGCCAGCCACCGTGGTGTTGGTTTGGTTTGATGCCGATCATTTGCGCCGTATTCTGGTGAATTTGCTTGATAACGCCAAACGTTTTTCCAGTGGCCAAGAAAACTCCATTCAAGTGGGTATTCAAAAATCACACCAAAGGCCACGGCAGACAAACATCAGCCTGACGGTGTGGAGTGATGGTGGCCCGCTGGAACCTTCAGTCGAGCAACATTTGTTTGAGCCTTTTTTTTCCAGCGACAGCCGCTCAAGTGGCCTGGGTTTGTATATTTGTCGTGAACTTTGTGAAAGTCATGGTGCCAGCATGTCGTACGAACGTAACAACAGGATCATCGGGAAAAAAATGCAGTCAGGTAACGAGTTTTCCGTTCTTTTTTGCACACAGCCACCTGGGGTACCCCCGACCGGCACAATGCCCCCATCACCATGACAAGCGCCATCACCCCAGCGCATATTTTGGTCGTCGACGATGAGCCCGACCTGCGCACCCTGTATGAATTAACCTTGTTGCGTGAAGGCTACCGGATCGACACGGCGGGCGACTTGCAGCAAGCCAGATCGTTGCTGATGGCGCATCACTATGACGTATTGATCACCGACATGCGTTTGCCAGATGGTCTTGGATTAACCCTGATTTGTGAACTCAAAGCCGAGCATCGCCATGAACAATGTGTGGTGATTACGGCCTACGGGTCGGCAGAAAATGCCGTGGAGGCACTCAAAAGCGGCGCTTTTGATTACCTCACCAAACCCGTTGATTTGAAACAATTTCGCCAAGTCATTGCTTCAGCTGTGCGAAGTCAAGCGGCAACCGCCGTGGCTGTTAAACCGGTCATCCCCAACGCGGGTCCTGGCATTCTGGGGCAACGCGCACTGGCTCGGCTGATTGGGCAGTCACCCGGAATGCGACAAATCAAGGAGCGCATCGTTAAAGTGGCCACCAGCATGGCACCGGTACTGGTCACCGGCGAATCAGGCACAGGCAAGGAATTGGTGGCTTATGCGATTCATGCCAACAGCCACCGCGCCAAAGGGCCTTGGGTGGCTGTGAATTGCAGCGCCATTCCCGATGCACTTCTGGAAGCCGAGTTCTTTGGCTCCAAAAAAGGGGCTTACACCGGATCACATGTCGACCGCGAAGGGTTTTTCCAAGCCGCCAGTGGGGGTACCCTGTTTCTGGACGAGATCGGTGACCTGCCACTGCCCATGCAATCCAAACTGCTGCGGGCTATTCAAGAGCGCCGAGTCAGGCCCCTGGGGTCCACCCAGGAGGACATCATTGATGCCCGCATCGTCAGCGCCACCCACAAAGATTTGGCCCAAGAGGTACAAAACGGGCATTTCCGGCAAGACCTGTTCTACCGACTCAACGTGATTGATATGACCATCCCGCCGCTGCGCGAGCGCCCGGAAGATTTGCCCGACCTGTGCCATGCCCTGCTGGCACGTATTGCCGAAGAATCGGGCGCGCCTGTGCCTGCCATCCAAGCCAGCGACCTGGAAAAACTCGGCTGCCTGCGACTGCCTGGCAATGTGCGCGAGTTGGAAAACCTGTTACACCGGGCCGTCGCTCTTGGGAATGGTGAATCCTTGCAGTTTGATGCCTTTTCCACACCGGTTTCCGATGGTTTGTCGGCCTTCCCAGCTCAAACGTCACCCATGGATCACGCGGTCATTCCAAGCGATTTGCAACAACATCTGGACGATCTGGAGCGTCAAATTCTGCGTCGCGCATTACAAGCTACCGGCTTCAATCGGACCGCCGCTGCGGCGCAACTTGGCCTGAGCTTGCGGCAGATGCGTTACCGGATTGCCCGCTTGCACATTGATTCGGCCCAACAAGATGACACCGATGTGGCCCCCGTCTGACCGCCCACACTTACACGTCCCGCTGTGGCAATGCGGCTGGTATCGACCAGCCATCCACCACCCCTCTCCCAACTTCGGTGTCAGACCTCCAGGGGCTCACATTGATCTGATGGTGCTGCACTCCATCAGCCTGCCACCAGGCCATTATGGTGGCCCGGAGGTGCAGCAGCTGTTTACCAACCAGCTTGACTGGCAGGCACATCCTTACTTTCTTCAAATTGAAGGCTTGAAGGTTTCGTCGCACTTCTATATCAGACGCACAGGCGAGCTTTGGCAATTTGTCAGTTGTGATGACCGGGCCTGGCACGCGGGGGCATCCACTTACCGGGGCCGCAGCAATTGCAATGATGACAGTATTGGTATTGAACTCGAAGGTCTGGAAGGCGACACTTTTGAAGTTGCCCAGTACGAAACCCTGAAGACTTTGAGCCAGGCCATCATGGCGCAATACCCGATTGCCTTCATTGCGGGCCATGAGCACATTGCACCGGGGCGCAAAGACGACCCCGGGCCTGGTTTTGACTGGACGTTATTGCAGGACAAGCTGCAGATTTCCGCTGAATATTTACCACCCAAGATCAAATAAGCAGAGGGTCCACATCCACGGCCCAGCGGATCAAGCCCTTGCATTGCGGCTCGGCACGCGTGCTGTGCAGCACACTTTGCCAGGCGGTCAAAAAGCGTTGCAAGGCCGTGCGCGAAGAGCTTTCGATCAACATTTGTGCACGCTCCACGTTGGCAATACGGGCAATACTCATGGGTACGGCAGGGTAGATCGTCAAATGAGGGAGCATGGCTGCCGTGTCACTTTGCTCACGGGCCGCCTGACTGGCCCGGTTCAGGAACATTTGTGCAGCCTCCTGGGTCCGGCCTTCCGCACGCACCAGCGCCTGAAAGCTCAACGGCGGCATGGAGGCTTGCTGGCGTTCTTGCAGCTGGGATTCAGCAAATGCCGGGTAATCATGCTGTTTGAGTGCCGCATACAACGGGTGTGTGGGGTGAAAGGTTTGTAGCCACATTTCGCTCTTGGCCGCCACAGCGGCATCGCGGCCAGCCCGGCCTGCAGCCTGCATCAGCAGGCTGAACAGCCGCTCAGGTGCCCGAAAGTCGCTGGAAAACAGCGCGTTGTCGGGGTTGACGGCCGCCACCAGCGTGATGCGGCGAAAGTCATGGCCCTTGGCGATCATTTGTGTACCCACCAGCACATCCACATCTCCTGCATGCACCTGAGCCAACTGGGACTCGAGCGCCCCTTTGAGTCGGGTCGTGTCGGCATCAATACGCACAATACGCACCGCTTCACCGTCCGGGCGGCGGATGTCTACCAACAACTCGGCCAGATGCTCCTCCAGCCTTTCAGTACCCCGACCCACCGGAGAAATATCAGGATTACCACACGCCGGGCAGGCACGTGGCACACGTTCGGTCAAACCACAGTGGTGGCAACGCAAGGTGCGGTCAATTTTGTGGAAAACACGAAAGGCACTGCAATGGGGGCAGGTGCTTTTCCAGCCACAGTCGGTGCACTCCAACACCGGTGCATAACCACGCCGGTTCAGGAACAGCATGCTTTGTTCACCGCGCGCCACCCGTTCGGCAATGGCCGACAACAAGGGCGGGGCAATGATGCAGCCTTTGGGCTGGTGGTTCATATCCACCCGGCGCACCAGGGGCAACTGGCCGCTGCCCACCCGGCTGGGCATGTCCAGCCGCTGATAACGCCCCCCTTCAGCCGCTGGCCGACTGTGATACCAACTCTCCAGTGACGGTGTCGCCGAGCCCAGCATCACCTTGATGCCCTCTTGGTGAGCGCGGTAAACCGCCAGATCACGGGCGGAGTAACGTGCCCCCTCCCCGCTTTTGTAGCTAGGGTCATGTTCTTCGTCCACAATGATCAGCTGCAGTTGTGGCATCGAGGCAAACACTGCCATACGTGTCCCCAGCACAATACGCGCCGCGCCACTGTGCGCAGCCAGCCAGCTGTTCAAACGTTGTGCCGGGGTCATGCCGCTGTGCAAGGACACTACCGCATCGGCACCCCACAGATGACCAAAACGGGCTCTGAAACGCTCTTCCAGCTGCGGGGTCAGATTGATCTCGGGCACCATTACCAATACTTGCGCACCAGGTGAACGTGCCAACAATTCAGCGCTGCAACGCATGAACACCTCGGTCTTGCCGCTACCCGTGGCACCAAACAGCAAAAATGGCCCTTGATTTTGATTAAATTGATCTATAGCCCTTGTCTGATCTGCGCTAAGCACTACAGAATAAATAGCACTCTGGGATTCAGCAAAAGTTGTCTCCGAAGCAGACTCGGCACCAGTGCCTGCCGTTTTTTCAACTGTTTTGGCCAGTTTTTTCAGCTTGCGGGCCAGTTGCACGCTGCTGAGCTCGCGCAATTGTGGCGGCAAGGCTGACAACGCCACCTCACCCGCTGAACGCTGGTAATAACTGGCGGCAAACTGGATCAGCGCGCGCCAGTGTGCACTCAAAGGAGGGAGTGCATCCAGCACCACCGTAATGGGTCGCAAGCGGCTTATGTCAAGCCCCGCCTGAGGGGATTCTGGTGACGTAGTCTCATGCCAGACCACCCCCAGCAATTCACGTTGACCCAAAGGCACCCGTACCAAACTCCCTGGCGGCAGCACAGCAGAGCTCAAATAAGTCAGCGCCCCCGCCATCTGGCTGTAAACCGGGGTGTGCACCAGCACCTGTGTGAAATGGACAGTACCGGGTGTCGGTTGCAACATATTGTTCAAGTGGACTAGCGAAGAAGCGTTTAAGTGCTTGATTTTGAGAGGGTTTTCAAGTCATTCAGATTTTCTGTGGATAACTTTGTTGATAAGCCCACTACAAACTCTCCAAAGCCTTAAAAATCAAGACTTTCCCTAGGTTGCCCAGAAAAAAGGCAAATTTAAAAATCCATATAAATCAACGACTTAGAAATGCTATGGCTTTGCTAGCGAAAGGAACTTACAGAAGCTGACTTATTGCTGTACACCCATCATTTTGTGCATAAGTTACAAAATATTTATGGCTTTTCTGCTAAAAACAAACCAAAAAAATGCTAAGCCAAACCAGGAACAGGAAATATACCTGGCTTGGTTACGTCTGCTTAGCAAGCGCCGCGCATCAATCTGGAATGGCTGTGTACTGCTTTTACCAAGGCAGCAACATGTTCGGGATCGGTGTGCTGGCTGATCCCGTGTCCGAGATTAAAGATGTGGGTCGGGCCAGTACCGGTGCCGCTGTGTGGGGTGCCAAAGGCATTCAGCACCTTGAGCACTTCGGCCTCAATTTGAGCCGGTTGGGCAAACAACACATTGGGATCCAGGTTACCTTGCAGCGCTTTACTGCCCCCCACTTGAGCGCGTGCTTTGGTCAGATTGACCGTCCAGTCCACACCCAGCACATTGCAATCTAGCTGCTCCATCTCGTCCAGCCACAAACCACCGCCTTTGGTGAAGACAATGCTCGGAATACGTGCACCATCCCATTCTTTGTGCAACTGCGCCAACACCCTGCGGGTGTAAGCCAGGCTGAATTCCTGGAAAGCACCATCGGCCAGCACACCACCCCAGCTGTCAAAAATCATCACAGCCTGGGCTCCGGCTTCAATCTGGGTATTCAAGTACTGCGCCACAGCATCCGCATTGATCTGCAAGATGCGGTGCATCAGGTCAGGGCGGCTGTACATCATGGTTTTGACCAGACGGTAATCGTCCGAGCCAGCACCTTCGACCATGTAACAGGCCAGTGTCCAGGGACTGCCGGAAAAACCGATCAGCGGCACCCGGCCATTCAGGGCCTTGCGGATGGAAGTGACCGCATCAAACACATAGCGCAGCTTGTCCATGTCGGGCACTTCAAGCTTGGCCACAGCCGCTTCGTCGCGCACCGGGGAGGCAAACTTGGGCCCTTCTCCCAGGGCAAACGACAGGCCCAAACCCATGGCATCGGGCACCGTCAGGATGTCACTGAACAAAATGGCGGCATCAATCGGGAAACGATCCACCGGCTGCAGGGTGACTTCAGTAGCGTAATCGGTGTTGGTGGCCAAACCCATGAAGCTGCCTGCTTTGGCGCGGGTGGCACGGTATTCGGGCAAAAAACGACCGGCCTGGCGCATCATCCAGATCGGCGTGTAGTCGGTGGCCTGGCGCAGGCAAGCGCGCAGGAAGGTGTCGTTTTTCAGAGGGGCGAAGGAGGATGTGGATGATGAGTTCATGGACTAATTGTCGCAGCAAGCTATTGCCCCACGGTCATGTGCCGTGGGTACGGGGGCGTTCAGGGCTTGGACGCAGCAACCGCCGCCGCTGAAGCCGCAGATGCCGGTGCCTTGGGAATGCTCATGGCCCCGTCCTCAAAAGTGCCGTCATCCGCATCGCTGTGACAGGCCGTACAATTGTTTTTGCTTTTGACCAGTGGATTGGCCCAGTCAGAGGCGGCAATCTCACGGTGCTTGTTGACCCAGTAGGGGGTTTCGGTGATACGCAACGGCGTGCTGTCTTTGGGCACCGATTGGTCAATCTTGAAAGCGGCCTCCGTCAAGTGTTTGTCGCCCGCGTTGTCAACCAGGAATTTCAGGATCGCCTCGGTGGTGGCGGCATCAAAACCCAGGTCTGAGCCAAAGTGTTTGTCTTGCTCGGCCATCATTTTTTGCCATGAACGGGCGGGCAATAGGGCCGGATAAAACACCGCGTGGCAAGCACCACATTCGTCGCGCCACAGCTTGTTGTCAGCGAGCTGTTTGCCGACAAATTTCACATGAGGTTCTTCCCCCACCCCTTTTTCCAGCTTGACATGCCAGCCCTGACCATCAACAGCCTTGTCAATCGCATAGTAGAACCACCAGCCGCCAAAAGACAGCATGGCCAACAGCATCAGCACCGCGACAAGTGGTCGAGCCGAGGCTTGTGGCGTGCTGGCATCGGCTTGTTTATAGCCAGTGACCATAGAGCGGGCCAAATTTTCCTTGTGCTGCACACTTTCAACCACCACCCCCGTGATGTGCCCTGCCACCACCAGCAACATGGCCATGGCACCGAGTTCATGCAGTTTTTTGAGGAGCTGGATCTGGGCAAAGCTCAGCCAACCGGCGGCCAGGCCTTGCTGCTCGTCACCACCCAGCGTGATGACACCGCTGACACCGACCAGCACCGCCATCAGCAGCAAAATATAAATGGCCATGCTGCCGGTGGGGTTGTGGCCCACATGACGTTTGGCGTGGCCGCTGGCCACTTGCTTGAGGTAATCAATGGCTTCTTTCGGGCCAAACCAGAAGCTGGCAAAGCGCGAAAAATGCGAGCCCACAAAACCCCACAACACCCGAAACCCCACCAGCCCGAGCATCAGATACCCTACAAACACGTGGATGGCACGCCACTGATCACCTTCGCTGGTGAGCCAGGCAATAGCAAAGCTGCTGGCCAGCGTCCAGTGGAACAGTCGGGTGGGCAAATCCCAGATCAGGGTGCGTTGCATGGGCACGGGCTTTCAGAATGAGGTTTCAGGGGCAGCCAGGTCAGCCGAGCTGACCCGTTGGCTTACTTGGGGATACGGATGTTGTGCTCGTTGAAATCACCCTTGTCTGCAGCACTGTGACAGGCCATGCAGTTGGAGGGGCTTTTGACGGATTCGCGCTTCCACACCGCCGGGTTGATTTCACCGCTCAAATGCTTGGATTTGAACCATTGGCCCTCGGTGATACGCAGGGGCGCGGTGTTGGCGGTCCAGCGGTTGGAGCCATGTTTCACCATGTAATTGGTGATCTCGGCGGTATCGGCATCGGAAAGTGAGGCATCCGTACCGAAGTGCTTGTCCAGACCGGACATCACCTTCTTCCACGAGGCGGCGGGCAGCAGACCAGGCGGGAAAGCCATGTGGCAGCCTGAGCATTCGGTTTGCATCTTGGCATTGATTTCAGCCGGCATCACCGGGCGGCCACGGTCTTCGCCGTTGTATTTGGCCTGCGCGCCAACCGAGGTGGCTACCAACATGGCCAACAGCAGAGGTTTCAGCAATTTCATGGGGGCTCCTTATTTGACCGACAACACGTAAGTCATGAAGTCACCCTTTTCCTGTGTCGTGCATGCACGGCCCAGGGCATCATTGCAATTACGCTTGAACCATTTTTCAACCTGGGCGAGATCGGTGAAACGTTTGGGGTTCACACTGGGGGCCATGGGGTCAATCGCCTTGTTGGTTTTGGCATGTTTGCCCACGTTCTTGGGCGAATCGGTGTGGCAAGACGCACAGGCCAACTGGTTCGGGCCTACCGTCTTGTAGAGTTTTTCACCCGCTGCGGCGCTGAACGTGCCCTTGGTTTCGGCCTTGTAGCCGTCCAGAATCGGGTTGGCGGCAGCGGCCAGCGGTAATGCGAGAGCCAGGCAAGCCAGCAGGTGCGAGGGTTTGATGGTGATGGACATGATGTTTCCTTAGAGTTAAGAAGAGAGAGAAAATTGCCAATAGGGAATCAGCGGGGAATTCTGACCTTGTGTTCGTTGAAATCACCCTCGGCAGCGTTCACATGACAGGCCTGGCAATTGGACGGGCTCTTGACCGATTGACGGCTCCAGACATCGGCGCTGATGTGCCGAGTGCCATGTTGACGGGTAAACCAGAAGGCTTTGGTGATGCGGTTACCGGGAGGCACCTCGCCAAATTCTTGCGAGTTGGCCACGATCCAATCGGTGATTTCTTTTTGATCAGCCGCAGACAGGCTGGCATCTGCACCATAGTGCCTGTCCAGCGAGTCCATCACCTGTTTCCAGGCTGAGGTAGGCAGGAAATTGGGCCAATAAGCGATGTGACAAGCGGTGCATTCTTGCTCCATTTTGGCGTTCAATACGATGCGCTGCACGCCCTCAGCCATTACCCCGGTACTGATACCCCATAAAGCCAACCCAAGCGCCAGAGATGCGAATCGTGACATGCTCAAAATCCTATAAATCATAGGGTTAAGCCTAACAGTCGAGTCTTAAGGCTTCCTTAGATTTTGATTTTTTTATCGGGTTAACCCTGCCAAAGCCTGATGCACCTCCGCGGTGGACAAAATTTCTGACAACACCACCGGTGTCCGGCCAGACTGGTACAACACATACACCGGCACACCATTGCGCCCAAGCTGGGCCAAAGCGGCGGTGATGGCAGGGTCTCGCCGGGTCCAGTCAGCCCGTAGCAAAGTGACTTTTCTGGCAGCAAAATCGGCCAGCACCTCGGCATTGGCCAGCGTGGTTTTCTTGTTGTACTGGCAGGTCACACACCAAGCTGCGGTGAAATCCACAAACACCGGTGAGCCTTCGGCCTGCAGTTGCTCCACCTTGCCCGGTGCCCATGACTGCCACAATGCCGTGCTGGCAGAGCTGCCGCCTGGCTCTGCAGGTTTCATGACATTTTGGCCTATAGTGGCCGTCAATAAAGCGAGAGTAGCTATCGAAAAGGTAGTCAGAATCACCCGGCTTCGGCCTTTCAGACCCAACGCCCAGATCACCAGCGCCAGACCCAGCAGCAACGTCAGCAAGGCTGCTGCACCATCGATCCCGCTTTGCTGACCCAACACCCACACCAGCCAGATGACCGTGGCGAACATCGGGAACGCCATGATCTGGCGAAACGTGTTCATCCACGCGCCGGGTCGCGGCAGCCTGCGCGCCAGCGCTGGCGACCAGCTTGCGGCCAGATACGGCAGCGCCATGCCCACCCCAATGGCCGCAAAAATCAACAAGGCTTGCGCAGCCGGCAAAGACAAGGCCAAGCCCAGTGAGGCCCCCATGAACGGTGCGGTACAGGGGGAGGCAATCACCACCGCCAGCATGCCCGACAAGAAGGCATCCACCGAAGGATTTCGGGCCTCCAGCGTCGCCAGACTGTTGGGCACCAGCTGCCCGAATTCAAACACCCCCGCCAGATTGAGACCAATCACGGTGAACAAGGCCGCCAGCGCAGCCACCACCGCCGGTGTTTGCAACTGAAAACCCCAGCCAAGTTGCTCACCCGCACCGCGCAAGACCAACATCAAGGCCCCCAAGCCAACAAACGACAGCACCACCCCCGCGCTGTAGGCCAGGCCGCCCATACGCAGGCGCTGGTGATTCGCACCCTGCAGGGTAAAACCCACCACCTTGATGGCCAGCACCGGGAACACACATGGCATCAGATTCAGAATCATGCCGCCCAACAGGGCCCCAAGCAAAGCCAGCCAGAAGGAAGCAGGCAGATCGGCTGGCACAGGTGCCGCAGTGGGCACCGGCCGTGGAGTGGTGCTGACGGCACCCGGTGCTGTCAACGCCGGCCAGTGGCCACTGACCTTGGCGGTGGTAGCAAAGCCCAGACGCTCGGTGCCTGATGAGGTAGCCAGCACCAGGGGCATTTCTTCGGGGCTGCTGCCACGCTGGGGCGAGATGGGCACGTCAGCCGTCCACACTGCGCCTTGCCAGGCTTGCGTCCATTGCCCAGCGGTTTCAATCACTTCCGGGGTTTCCGGGAAAAAATCCAGCGTTTGGCCCTGCAATTTGGCGGGCAAACCAGCCACGGACACGTGCAAGCTGTGGCCCTGGATGGTGATGCTGCTGGTGTCGTGAAGTCGGCTGGGCTGGGCTTTGAAGGCCTTTTCAAACAGGCCACTGTGAACGGCTGTGGAGCCTTTGACGGGCAGTCGCAGCTCAAATTCCCCTTCTTGCGGCACACATTCCAGTTTGCACACCAACCAGCTAGCCTGCAGTTTGACAACAAGCTCCGGGTTCACGGGGCTGGGTTTGAAGTCCGGGGTGATGGTCAACGGCACCGGCAACAAGACGGTGCCTGCATAACCATAGTTGGCCAGATTGCCGATGGGAAGTTTTTCCGGCACCGGCCAGGCCACGTCACCAGCCAGCACGCCGGTGGGCAGCGTCCAGCTCAGCGTGGTGGGCTGGCCGGAATCCCCCGAGTTCTTCCAGTACGTGTGCCAACCCGGCTGGTGGCTGAGTTGCAACCCGACCCAGGCGGTTTTGCCAGGATCAACACCGTCGGGCGCATGGGCCATCAGTTCAGCCTGCACCTGTTCGGTGGTGACCTTATTTTTTAAGCTATTTTGGCTTATAGCGCTCGTAGATACTGCGCAAGAAGCTATCAAAAACAGAGTATTCAGAAAAGAAATGAAGCGCTTGGAAAGTATCATGACTGAGTTCGATGCGCGACTGGCTGCAAAGTTCCGCGGTGTGAAGAGGCCAGGCCTTACGCGTCTGACTCGTCAGACGGGAAAAGCGAAGATTGTTCGGTCTGCTTGGTAAAAACCGCCGGCAGTTTGGTCGGCGCTTTGATACGCAGCTGTTTGTTGACATTCATGCGGCCAAACACCACTTCAATGTCGGATGCGGTGACCCCAAAGTGCGGGGCCAGAAAGCGCAGCATATGGTCGGTGGCGCGCCCAGCCACGGGCGCAGCAGTGACACTCACCTTGAGCTGCTTGCCAAATGGCTTGCCAATGGCATCCTTGCTGGCACTGGGTTTGCCCAGGATGTTGACCACCAGCACGTCGCCATCCCAGCCAAAGAAGTCGCCATCCTTGATGAACTTGCCTTTGTCGCGGCTCATGGCGCAAACCCCAGCACCACACGGCGCGTCATGGCAGACTTTTTCTCGATTTTGGTGACGATGACCGGGCCAATTTCGGACGTATTGGCCACATGCGTGCCGCCGCAGGGTTGCAGGTCGATCAGGGTGTCGCTGCCGATCTGGATGGTACGAATCTGGCCGCTGCCGCGGGGCGGCTGCACCGACATGCTTTTCACCAGGGCTGGATTGGCATCCAATTCAGCATCGCTGATGGCGCCGACCGTGACCGGGTGGGCAGCGGCGACCAGCTGGGCGATGGCGGCGCTCAGGACTTCTTTGTCCAGCGGCTCGTCCATGTTGAAGTCAATCCGGGCGTAGTCCGGCGTGATCGAGCAGCCGTTGACCAGCTTGGGCACGATATGGCACAGCAGGTGACTGGCGGTGTGAAAACGCATCATGCGGTGCCGCCGCGCCCAGTCGATACGAGCGGTGACGGTGTCGCCCACCGCCAATTGGCGGGGTGATGATTGCTGCGGATTCAATAGCTGTTCAAGCTTTTCAGGCAAGGGCTGATGGCATATTTGACCTGTAAAACTGCCATCCTCGGCCTTGCCCTTGCGGGTATCGACGATGGCGATTTCAGTGCCGTCGGCCAGTGTCAAGGTGCCGCTGTCACCGGTCTGCCCTCCCCCTAGCGGGTAAAACACGGTGCGGTCCAGCACGATGCCTTGCGGCGTGATGGCGGTGACCGTGGCAGTGCATTCGGTTTGGTAAGCGTCGGAGCGAAAGAGGTCTTGTGTCATGGGTGCATTTTCGCCTGAGCGGGACAGAGGGTGTGCTTTTCCGCGCGGAGTCTGGCCTTCTGCCTGTGGCCAGGGTCACACTCGTACACTAGCCGCCTCAAAAAATTTTGATTCGCACTACTTTATCGCCATGTCCAATCTACCCGCTTGCCCCCAATGCACCCTTGAAAACACCTACCCGGACGGTGACAACTATGTCTGCCCGGACTGTGGCTTTGAATGGCCCCAAACCGCCACCACAGAAGAGGGTGACGCAGCCAGTGGCCCGGTCAAGGATGCCAATGGCAATCCGCTGACCGATGGTGATACCGTGATTCTGATCAAGGACTTGAAGGTCAAAGGCTCGTCCATCGTGCTGAAAAAAGGCACCAAGATCAAAGGTATCCGCCTGCCCGAAGGTGCTGGCGACCACGAGGTGGACTGCAAGACCGATCAAGGTGCCTTCATGCTCAAGGCCGAGTTCATGAAAAAGGCGTGAGTGGTCACCAGATCACTTTGTGATGGGTACCTCTTCACGCTTTTGGGCTGACTGGACCACGGCCGACTTTGCACGGCTGCAAGCCCGTGGTGATGCCTGCCGCACCCTGGCTGTGCTGCCAGTCGCAGCCATTGAGCAACATGGCCCACATCTGCCATTGAGTGTGGATACCGTGTTGGCCAATGGCATCGTTACGGCAACGCTGGCGCACTTGCCTGCCGATTTGAACGTGCTTTTTTTACCCACCCAATCCATCGGCCTGAGCCCGGAACACGCCCGCTTTCCCGGCACACTGACCCTGAAAAACGAGACGGTGATCCGGCTTTGGACAGACATTGCCGAAAGTGTGGCGGCTTGTGGCATCCAAAAACTGGTGCTATTTAATACGCACGGCGGCAATGTGAGTGTGATGGACTTGGTGGCGCGGGATCTGCGCGCCCGCCTGAACATGCTTGTTTACAGTGTCAGCTGGTTCAATTTGCCACTGACCAATACGCAAGGCGAGGATGTCAATACCCTGTTCAGCGCCCAGGAACACAGGTTCGGCATTCATGCAGGCGACATCGAAACTTCCATGATGCTGGCGCTGGAACCGGCCCATGTGAACATGGGCCACGCGCAAGACTTTGCCTCTGCGGCGCAACTGCGCGCACCCCATTTCAACATCCTGGGCAATGGCAAAAGCGCCAAACTTGCCTGGCAAACCCAGGATTACAACCCTGCAGGTGCGGTAGGCAACGCAGCCAACGCCACGGCCGACAAGGGCCATGCCGTGGTGAACGCCGCAGCAGGGGCCCTGGCACGTCTACTGACGGAAATTGACCGCTTGCCAGCGGACACTTTGCACATTCAATCAGGACCTTTGTGAAGTTTTTGAATTGGCCTGCGATTGAGTGGCGACTTCAGGCAAGCGCTTCATGATGGCTCCTTATGACCTGTTTGCCTTAGGGGCAGCTGCATGCTGGGCAATCGGCAGTGTGATCTCTGTCACACCATCACGTCACTTGGGAGCCTTTGCCTTTACCCGCTGGCGCATGTTGATGGTTGCGTGCATGCTTTGGGCCGTGGTGGCCGTGAGTGGAACTTGGCACAACTTTGACGCGCACGCCTGGGGCGTGATGGCCTTCAGCGGTCTGGTCGGTATTTTTATTGGGGACACGGCCCTGTTTTCAGCCATCAATCGACTTGGCCCGCGCCGTGCCGGGGTTCTGTTCGCCACCCACGCTGCCTTTAGCGCGGTTCTGGGCTTTGTCTGGCTGGGCGAGCGCATGAGTTTGCAAGCGTTTTTGGGTGCGGCACTGACTTTGGGCGGTGTGATGATGGCCATTGTGCTGGGTCGCCATAAAGGCGAAACCCACGCATGGGAGGTGGATCGTGGCCACGTGGGTATCGGTGTGGCACTCGCCCTGGTCGCCGCGTTGTGCCAGGCGGTGGGTTCTTTGATTGCCAAACCGGTGATGGCCACACAGGTCGACCCGATCATGGCCTCTGCAGTGCGGGTCACGGTGGCCAGCTGCGCACACTTTGTGCTGCTGGCCGCAGGCCTCAAGGCGGAGCGTGCACACACACGCCCCACGCTGAAAGTGTTGGCACAAACAGCCCTGAATGGCTTTATTGCCATGGGCATCGGCATGACACTGGTGTTGCTGGCGCTGGAAAAGGGCGATGTCGGCATGGTGGCGATCTTGTCATCCGTGTCCCCCATTCTGGTCTTGCCGTTGTTGTGGTTTCAGCTCCGACGGGCCCCCGCGCTGGGTGCCTGGATAGGTGCATCGTTAACCGTGGCGGGGACGGCGCTGATTCTGTGGCGCTGATGTGTGATGTGTGGTGGGCTTGCCGCAAATTAGACTGCGCAGCTTAAATAATTTTGCTGCAATGCAACAAAACAGCTTGTGCTGTCACGGGTTATCCCTATAATTCAAACCATGCTGCAGTGCAACATAATTGTTTGAGGCAGCTGCCATGTCCCTCCACCCACCCTTCAAGGAACTCATCATGTTTATTACTGCCGACCAAATCTCTGCCGCCAACAAAACCAACCTCGACGCAGTTCAAAACCTCGCTACCAAATCATTTGCTGGTGTAGAAAAACTGGTTGAATTGAACATGGCTGCCGCCAAAGCCGTGATCACTGAATCTTTCAGCCACGTTCAAAGCCTGCTGGCAGCCAAGGATGCACAAGCTTTCTTTGCCCTGCAAACCAGCTTGGTTGCTCCTTTGGCTGAAAAAGCAGTGTCTTATAGCCGCCACGTGTATGGCATCGCGGTGGAAACCGGTGCTGAATTCACAAAAGCTGCTGAAGGCAAGGCGGCTGAAGCACAAAAATCTTTCAATCAAGTGGTTGAAAACGTGGCCAAGAACGCACCCGTGGGTACGGAGTCTGCTGTCACCGTGCTCAAGAGCGCCTTGGCTTCCAGCCAAAGCGCCATCGAATCTGCTCAAAGCGCAGCCAAACAAGCTTTGGCCATGGCTGAAAGCAACATCTCTGCTGTGACAGAACAAGCCCTGAACGCTGCGGCTTCCGTTGGCAAAAAGGCTTAAACCACTTGCCAACGAATGGATTGCTTTACGGCAGTCCCTAAAGACACCTTCGGGTGTCTTTTTTTTTGCCACGTTCAAAGGAGTCCATTTCCGAATCATTTGTGTTTAGGTACGAAGCCGCAGGCAATGTGCGAGCACAACAGGGCCAGGCCACAAAGCAGCGGAACCCACAGTCAGGAACCGGCGAGGACTGGATTCCCGAATAACTTGCAAGTTCTACACATCTTCTTTTATACTGTGGGTAGTATATTTTGGGGATGTTGCATGCACTCATTTGGTAAACCGAATCTGTTGAACCGCCGTTTGTATCGATGCACGATAGGTGCATTGGCAGCGGTATTTTTTGCATCAGCAGCCTATGCAGAAAGCAGTGTGCAAGTGCCTGTGTCGATGGTGCAGCTCAAGACCGTAGGTAATGGCTTTGAAATGGATGGTGTTGTACAGCCTGTAAAGCAAAGCACTGTCTCTGCCCAAGCGTCTGGCCGGATGGTGAGTTTGACCGTGAAAGCTGGGGATACCGTGCGGGCCGGGCAGTTGTTAGCCACCATTGATGACCGTGAAACTCAAACCGGCGTGCAGCGCAGCCGGGCGCAGTCCGCCCAGGCGCAAGCTGAATTGCGCAATGCACAAGCCAACTTTGACCGTACTCGGGATCTGTTGACTAAAGGCTTTATCAGTGCAGCCGCCATGGACACGGCCGAGACACAACTCAAGTCAGCCCAAGCTGGCCGCGAACAGGCAACGGCTGGTGAAAAACAATCCGGTCTGACACAAGGCTTTACCCGTGTCACCGCGCCATTTGATGCGCTTGTATTACAAACTCTTGCTGAAACGGGTGATCTGGCTTTCCCGGGCAAACCTTTGCTGACCTTGTATGCGCCAGCCCCTCTACGGGCCGTGGTTCAGGTGCCCGTGTCGCGCTCTGCCATGGTACTGCCCAGTACGGTGATTGAGGTTCAGGTTCGAGCGGCTGATGGTTCACTGCAATGGAGTCGCCCCAGCCAAACCACCCATTTGTCCACGGCAGATGCCGTCTCACAAACGGTGGAATGGCGGTTGGAACTGTCCTCCGTTGCCGCCAAAGGCTTGTTGCCAGGCCAACAGATACGCGTGCGGTTTGCTGCAGGGCAAGCACAGCGTTTGGTCATTCCCACGGCAGCAGTGTTGCGCCGGGGCGAGTTGACGGCGGTGTACGTGGCTTCAGGAAAGGGCTTTGCCCTCAAGGCAATCCGGCTTGGCGCGGAGCATACCGGGCAAGGCGTAGAGGTGCTTGCCGGCTTGACCGATACCGACCGAGTGGCGCTGGACCCGGTGCGTGCAGGATTGACAGGTGCACAGCCTGCCGGCCAAACCGCACAGTGAGATAAGCATGCCAAATTCCTCCAAACTGGGTATTTCCGGGCGACTAGCCCAGGCATTCAAACTCAATGCCATCACGCCGCTTTTGGCTTTGGTTGCATTGTTGCTGGGTCTGTTTGCGGTGCTGGTGACACCGCGCGAAGAAGAACCACAAATCAACGTCACCATGGCCAATGTGCTGATTCCTTTTCCAGGAGCCAGCAGCACCGACGTGCACAACATGGTGGCGCGACCGGCTGAACAAGTACTGAGCCAGATTGCGGGTATTGAACACACCTTCTCGGTCGCACGCCCTGGTTTGGCCGTCATGACCGTTCAGTTCAAGGTGGGGGTGCCACGTACTGAAGCGTTGGTACGTTTGTATGATGTGCTGAATGCCAATCAAGACTGGTTACCGCGCGAACTAGGCACACTGACTCCGATTGTCAAACCCAAAGGCATAGATGATGTGCCGGTTTTGGCCGTGACGCTGTGGAGCAAGGAAGCCTTGCCGGCCGAAGAACTGGAACGGGTGGCGCACACGGTAGAGGCTGAATTGAAGCGTGTGCCAGGTACGCGTGAAGTGCAGACTATTGGTGGACCAGAGCGTGCTGTACATGTGTGGCTGGATCCGGCACGGTTGCGCGAACGTGGCATTGATGTCCTGTCATTAAAAGCCACACTGGCAGCGGCCAATGCCAGCATGCCTTCTGGATCCGTGCTTGATGCTCAGATACCGGGAGGCCAAATGCTCAAAGTCGAAACGGGCGAGTTTCTGCGTTCGGCTCAGGATGTTGGTGACTTGGTGGTCGGGGTAAGCAAAGGTTTGCCTGTCTTTTTGCGCGAAGTGGCCCGAATTGAGGCAGGTGCGCAATTGCCCCAGCGTTATGTTTGGTACACGCCTGGGGCTGCCGATCAAGGTGTCAGTGCAGGTGGGGTGTACCCTGCCTTGACGCTGACTGTGACCAAAAAGCCAGGCACCAATGCCGTGGATGTGGCGGGCGCAGCGCGGGCGCGGGTGCATGAGCTCAGTAACTCAGTGATCCCAAGCAACATTCAGACCAGCATCACGCGTGACTATGGTGAGACAGCGGCAGAAAAGGCCAACAAACTGATTCAAAAACTGGCTTTTGCCACTGGTTCGGTGATTTTGCTGGTGGGTTTTGCACTGGGTCGACGAGAGGCCGTGATTGTGGGTGCAGCGGTGATTTTGACCCTGACTGCAACCCTTTTTGCCTCTTGGGCTTGGGGCTTTACGTTGAACCGGGTGTCTTTGTTTGCACTGATTTTTTCAATTGGGATTTTGGTGGATGATGCGATCGTTGTTGTGGAGAACATTCACCGGCATCAAAACTTGCACCCTGGTCGAACTTTGCGGCAAATCATTCCCGCAGCGGTAGATGAAGTGGGTGGCCCCACCATTTTGGCAACGCTTACCGTGATTGCCGCTTTGTTGCCCATGGCGTTTGTTTCTGGATTAATGGGCCCTTACATGAGTCCGATTCCGATCAATGCAAGCTTGGGTATGGCGATCTCTTTGGTGATTGCATTCACGGTGACGCCTTGGTTGGCGCTCAAGATAATGAAGTCACACCCACACGGCGAGTCTGCCCATGAGCCCAAGGGTCTGGGGCCGAAGTTGCAACGTTTGTTCACCTGGGTGTTGCTACCCTTTTTGAACAGCGCAAAAAAACGCTGGTTGCTGTTACTAGGCATTATGGTGGCGCTCATGCTTTCAGTGGGCCTGACACTGGTGCAGTGGGTAGTCTTGAAGATGCTGCCTTTTGACAACAAAAGCGAGTTTCAGGTGGTCGTGGAAATGCCTGCGGGAACACCGCTAGAAAACACGGCGGCGACCTTGCATGAGTTGGGAGCATTTTTATCGCAGCAACCAGAGGTATATGACCTGCAGGCCTACGCTGGTACAGCTTCCCCGATCACCTTTAATGGTTTGGTGCGTCAGTACTACATGCGCGCCGACGCAGAGCAAGGTGATTTGCAGGTGAACTTGGTGGACAAAAAACATCGTCATGAAAAAAGCCATGCGATTGCACAGCGTCTGCGTCCTGAACTGGAAAAAATTGGCCTTCGCCACCACGCACTGATCAAAGTGGTGGAAGTCCCCCCTGGCCCACCCGTGATGTCGCCTTTGGTAGCCGAGGTCTATGGTCCAGACGAAGCGGGACGGCAAGCCTTGGCAATGCGTATTGCCCTGGCTTTTGCAGCAACACCCGATATTGTGGGCGTAGATACATCACTTGAAGAGGATACGCCTAGAGCATTCTTGCGCGTACGTCGTCAGCGGGCTGAATCACTGGGCATACCTGTCGCCATGGTGGCGCAAACAGCAGCCATGGCACTCACCGGTGTGGATGCCGCTTATTTGCATAACGGACACACCAAATACCCGGTTCCTGTTCGGCTGCAATTGCCATTGCGTGACCAAGTGGGGCTTGATGCGGTATTGGCCATGCCTTTGCGAGCAGCCAATGGCCAGATGGTGCCGCTTTCCGAGTTGGTGCAGATGGAAACGGGTGTGATTGACAAACCACTTTATACAAAGGATTTGCAGGGAGTCAGTTATGTGTTTGGGGACATGGCTGGCAAGCTGGATTCTCCTTTATATGGATTGTTTGCCATCCGAAGCAAGCTCAAGGATGCCGCTTTGCCTGGCACGGGAGACTTGGGTGAGTATTGGATAAACCAGCCGAGCGACCCCTTCAAACAATATTCGGTGAAATGGGATGGCGAATGGCAAATCACCTATGACACTTTCCGCGACATGGGTGCAGCCTATGGCGTGGGCCTGATCCTGATCTACCTGTTGGTCGTGGCGCAGTTCAAGAGCTACCTGACTCCATTGGTCATCATGGCCCCGATTCCCTTGACCATCATTGGGGTCATGCCTGGCCACGCCTTGCTGGGCTCGCAATTTACGGCCACCAGCATGATCGGCATGATTGCCCTGGCTGGCATCATTGTGCGTAACTCCATCTTGTTGGTGGACTTTATCGAGTTGCAGGTGAGCCAGGGTGTGGCTTTCAAGGAAGCCGTGGTGCAGTCGGCTGCCGTGCGTGCGCAACCCATTGCGCTGACCGGACTGGCGGCCATGATTGGTGCGCTGTTTATTCTGGACGACCCGATTTTTAACGGGCTTGCCATCTCCCTGATTTTTGGAATTCTGGTGTCCACCTTGTTGACCTTGGTGGTGATTCCGGTGCTCTATTACGCGCTGTACTGGCGTAGTAACAAAACGTACGTAGATACGTCCATTTCCCCTGGTTAAGGCCTTTTAACTTTTAAAAATTGCAGGAGACAAAACATGGCTCACATCGTCATCATGGGTGCAGGTATTGGCGGCATGCCCGCCGCGTATGAATTGCGTGAACTGCTGCCAGCAGAACATCGCATCACGGTAGTCAACAAAACAGACTATTTTCAATTTGTGCCGAGCAACCCCTGGTTGGCGGTAGGCTGGCGTGACCGTGAGACGGTCACTTTGCCGATTGCACCTTACCTTGAACGGAAAAAAATTGGCTTTATTGCCAAAGAAGTTACGCAAATTGATGCCCCTGGCAACAAGCTCACGCTGATTGATGGCCAAACTCTGGACTATGACTACTTGATCATCGCCACCGGTCCCCAATTGGCGTTTGATGAAGTGCCTGGCGCTGGCCCGCTCAAATCTGGCGGCGGCGGTCATACACACTCCATCTGCCACGTGGATCATGCGCAGGAATTTTTTGCCAATTACGAAGAATTTCTGAAAAATCCTGGCCCTATCGTGATTGGTGCCATGCCTGGTGCCAGCTGCTTTGGACCAGCATATGAATTTGCTATGGTGGTGGACACTGATTTACGTCGTCGCAAACTGCGCAGCAAAGTGCCGATGACGTATGTGACAAGTGAGCCCTACATCGGCCACCTGGGACTTGGCGGCGTAGGTGACAGCAAGTCCATGCTGGAATCCGAGTTCCGTAATCGCCATATCAAATGGGTGACCAATGCCAAAACGACCAAAGTCGAAGAAGGCAAAATGTTTGTCACGGAAATTGACGACCGTGGCAATGTGCTCAAAGATCACGAAATCGCCTTCAAAATGGCCATGATGTTGCCTGCCTTCAAGGGCGTGCCGCCGGTGGCCGCCGTGCCCAATCTGTGTAACCCGCGTGGCATGGTGCTGATTGACGAGTTCCAGCGCAGCAAGGCCTATAAAAACATTTTTTCAGCTGGGGTGTGTGTGGCCATTCCCCCCGTGGAGGTGACTCCCGTGGCCACCGGTACGCCCAAAACCGGTTACATGATCGAGAGCATGATGACCGCCATTTGCCACAACATTGCCGACGAGTTGGTAGGCAAACCGGCCCTGGCAAAAGGCACCTGGAATGCAGTGTGCCTGGCCGACATGGGCGATACCGGGGCCGCATTTGTGGCTTTGCCACAAATCCCTCCGCGCAATGTCAATTGGTTCAAAAAGGGCAAGTGGGTACATCTGGCCAAGATCGCTTACGAAAAATATTTCATGCGCAAGCTGAAAAAAGGTACGTCCGAGCCCATTTATGAGAAATACATCATGGGTTTATTGGGCATCAACCGTTTGAACAAGTAATTTTTAAGGAGTAAAGCTGTGACCGTTCAACGCTACATTTTGGTTTTTGCTGGCATGTTCATCATGATTTCTTTGGCACTTGGCGTGGAAGGTAGCCCCTTCTTTGTCAGTAAATGGGCGCTGGCGTTCACAGCCTTTGTGGGGGTCAACCTGTTTCAATCCGGTTTCACCAATTTTTGCCCTTTGGGCATTATTCTGAAAAAACTGGGTGTGCCCGAGTCAAAAATTGGTTGTGCGAACTGAGCGTTTCGTTGTCATCTGTTTGATCTGTCAGTCTGGTGCGACTTAGAAAAGTACCAGGCTGAGCAGGAGCTGCAATGTTTTCTTTGAAATAATTGCGTTTTTGGAGCATTGAATGACAGTATTGACCAATGAGTCTGCCCGTACAGAGGTGGTTAACCGCCTGCGACGGGCTGAGGGGCAAATTCGGGGCGTGCAGCGCATGATTGAAGAGGGCGAGAGTTGCCTGAAGATCAGTCAACAATTTTCTGCCGTCCGCAAAGCTCTGGATAGCACCTATTTGCGCATGACGATGTGTTTTATGGAGCAAGAATTGTCCGCATGCATGCAACCTGATCACAAGCAAAAAGGTGACATGGAAACCATGCTCAAGGAGATGGAAAACTTACTGTCCAGACTAGGATAGTTTTTTAAAAATGACCTACAGGGCTCATCCTAAAAGCATCAACAGCTACATAAACAATAGCAATGATGTTTATTCAGCGGCAATGATGCCACCACCTAGGCAAACTTCTCCGTTATAAACTACCGCCGACTGGCCAGGCGTAACCGCCCATTGAGCTTGGTCAAAACTCAGACTGAATGCGTCTGCGGCTCCAGGCAGCAAGGCACACGAGGCATCCACTTGGCGGTATCTGGTCTTGGCAGCCATATGACCCGCAAAGGGTGCAGTTCCAGAAACCCAGCTGGCATTTTGGGCCAACAAGGTTTCGCTAAGCAACCAGGGATGTTGATGCCCTTGCACCACCCAAAGCGTGTTTGTAGGCAAATCTTTCCGCGCCACAAACCAAGGTGCGTGATCTCCACCACCACGTTGCACGCCTTTGGCTTTCAGG
Organism: Rhodoferax lithotrophicus; assembly: GCF_019973615.1. GTDB lineage: Bacteria > Pseudomonadota > Gammaproteobacteria > Burkholderiales > Burkholderiaceae_C > Rhodoferax > Rhodoferax lithotrophicus. The sequence continues at coordinate 4,119,752 of NZ_AP024238.1, forward strand.
CCACCAATACCCAGACCCTGACGCTGCCCCAGTGTGTAAAAACTCAAGCCCACATGTTCACCAATGGTTTGGCCCTTGTCGTTTTTAATGGGGCCGGGCACACGAGCGATATAGCGGTTTAGAAATTCCCTGAACGGACGCTCGCCAATAAAACAGATGCCTGTGGAATCTTTCTTCTTGGCGTTTGGCAAGCCAATCTCCAAGGCTATACGTCGCACTTCTGTTTTTAGCAGTTCACCCACTGGAAACAAGGTATTGGCCAGTTGCGCTTGGTTAAGTCGGTGCAAAAAATAACTCTGGTCTTTGGATGGATCAAGACCCTTGAGTAATTCATGCCGACTGGAGTCGGCATTGCGACATACCCTGGCGTAATGCCCGGTTGCAATTTTTTCGGCACCCAGCCGCATGGCGTGATCAAGGAATGCTTTGAATTTGATTTCTGCATTACACAGAATGTCTGGATTGGGGGTACGACCACTGCTGTACTCGCGCAAAAATTCGGAAAAAACCCGGTCTTTGTATTCGGCTGCAAAGTTGACGTGCTCTATTTCAATCCCAATCACATCGGCCACAGCAGCAGCATCCACAAAGTCGATATTGGACGAACAGTATTCGCTGTCGTCGTCATCTTCCCAATTTTTCATGAAGATACCAACAACCTCATGACCCTGCTGCTTAAGCAGCCAGGCTGAAACGGCAGAATCCACTCCGCCACTTAAACCCACCACCACCCGATGTCTTTGGGGTGCTAACTTCATGCTGCGAGACCGCCACTAAGGAATTGGGGCAGGGTCAGCGTGGCATCGCTGTAGATCAGCGATAAGGGAAAGCGCTGGCCGTTCAGGTAGTCTTCCATACACTGAACAATCAGTGGACTGCGATGGCGATCCGCGCTGGCTCGAATTTCGTCAGGGCTGAGCCACAAGGTGCGCACAATGCCAGTGTCCAGACTACGTCCCGCTTGCAGTGCACCCAGCGTTCCACAAAACGCAAAGCGCAGGTAGGTGATGTCTTCAGGCGCGCACAAATTACTGCCTGAACGCTGAAAGCGTGACATGTAAACCCCTAGCAGTTCTGTCGGAGTAAACAGGTGCATGGTTTCTTCAAGGGTTTCGCGGGCACAACCTGCGACCAGGGACTCACCCTCATCTAAATGGCCAGCCGGATTATTCAAGCGTAAACCTTCGTGTGTATGCTCTTCAACCAGCAAGAATTTGCCGTTTTGTTCAATGATTGCTGCGACTGTGGTGCTGGGTTTCCATCGTGTACTCATGGTTGAATTATCGGTAAATTTATCAATTGGCGGGTATCTGACCTAGATCAATCCAATCAAGTTATTTTGCATAAATCTGAAAAAAACTGATGTAAGCTCAGGCGGTTTTTGAACCTATGTACAACCGAGGAGTCGCCCCATGCAAACTGGTGCAAATAGTCAAGGCTCATCTAGCCAAACTGCGCAACGCATTGGTATACCACGCGAGGTTTTTCCTGGTGAAAAACGTGTGGCCACCGTACCCGAAGTGGTTGAAAAGCTAATTAAGCTCGGTTTTTCTGTCGCCGTTGAATCGAGAGCTGGTGATGCCGCCAATGTGAGTGATGCAGACTACCAGGCAGCGGGTGCCAGCATCGTGCCCGACGCTGCGACCTTATGGGCCACCTCCGACATTGTTTTCAAGGTGCGCGGTCCAACACCTGATGAGGTCAGCTTGATGCGCGAAGGTGGAAGCCTGGTCAGTTTCATCTGGCCGGGGCAAAACCCCGAATTGATGCAACAACTCGCGGCCAAGAAAACCACCGTGCTGGCCATCGACTGTCTGCCGCGCACATTGAGTCGTGCCCAGAAAATGGATGCCTTAACCTCCATGGCCGGTGTAAGTGGGTACCGGGCTGTCATCGAGGCCGCGAACGCCTTTGGTCGCTTCTTCAACGGTCAAATCACGGCCGCAGGCAAGGTTCCTCCGGCCAAGGTCTTTGTGGCGGGTGCAGGCGTGGCCGGTCTAGCGGCCATTGGCACCGCTGCAAGCTTGGGGGCTATCGTGCGTGCCAATGACACCCGGGCTGAAGTGGCCGACCAGGTGGTGTCTCTGGGCGGAGAGTTCGTCAAGGTTGACTATGAGGAGGAAGGTTCAGGCGGCGGCGGCTACGCCAAGGTCATGAGTGAAGGCTTCCAGCAAGCTCAGCGTGCCATGTACGCCAAACAGGCCCGTGAAGTGGACATCATCATCACCACCGCGCTGATTCCTGGCAAGCCCGCACCCAAACTCATCACGGCTGAGATGGTGCAATCCATGAAGCCTGGCAGCGTCATCGTGGACATGGCTGGCGAACAGGGTGGCAACTGCGAATTGACCGTACCCGGTGAGGCAGTGGTGAGACACGGTGTGACCATCGTCGGCTATACCGACTTGGCCTCGCGTCTGGCCAAGCAGTCATCCACGCTGTACGCCACCAACCTGTTTCGTCTGACCGAGGAACTGTGCAAGACCAAAGACGGTGTCATTGATGTCAACATGGAAGACGATGCCATCCGTGGCCTGACCGTGACCAAGGGCGGGGCCATCACTTGGCCAGCGCCGCCACCCAAAGCAGCGCCCACGCCGCCAGCCGCCGCAAAACCTGCAGCAGCACCTGCTGCGAAAAAGGGCCATGGGCATGGCGAGGTCAGTGAACCCATGGCGGGGAACAAGCTGGCCATCATGTTTGGCGTAGCAGCGGCTCTGTTCTGGTTCATCGGGGCGAGCGCCCCGAAAGAATTTATGTCGCACTTCACCGTGTTTGTCTTGGCCTGTTTTGTCGGCTACATGGTGGTGTGGAACGTGAAACCCGCTTTGCACACGCCGTTGATGAGTGTCACCAACGCCATCTCCAGCATCATTGCCATTGGTGCACTGGTGCAAATCTCACCGATTTCGGGTGCGCTGAACCGGCCGGATGGCCTGATCACCTGGGTGGCGGCAGCGGGCATTGTGCTCACGGCCATCAATATGTTTGGCGGTTTCGCCGTGACCCAGCGCATGCTGGCCATGTTCCGTAAGTAAGAGGAGCCACACATGTCTTCAAGTTTGGCCACGGTTGCTTACATTGGCGCAACCATTTTGTTTATTTTGAGCCTGGGTGGACTGTCCAACCAGACCACCGCCTTGCGCGGCAACCTGTATGGCATGGTCGGCATGACGATTGCGGTGCTTGCTACCGTTCTGGGTCCACAAGTCACAGCAGCGGGGTTACCCTGGATCATCGCTGCCATGCTGATTGGCGGGGCCATTGGACTGTATGCTGCACGTACTGTGCAAATGACGCAAATGCCTGAATTGGTGGCCTTGATGCACAGCATGGTCGGTTTGGCTGCAATGTTGGTGGGTTTTGCCACGTACATCGACCCCGCTGCCACTACTGGTTTTACGGGAGCAGCAAAAACCATTCATGAAATGGAAATTTATGTCGGTATTTTCATTGGTGCCGTGACATTTTCAGGCTCGATCATTGCCTTTGGCAAACTGTCTGGCCGCGTCAGTGGAAGCCCTGTTTTGTTACCAGGACGCCATTTTCTGAACCTAGCAGGTTTATTGCTTGTGATTTACTTTGGGCGCGCCTTTTTGCAAGAAGATGCCGGATTGACTCCTTTGATCGTGATGACCGTGATTGCCCTGCTTTTCGGTGTGCACATGGTGATGGCTATTGGCGGTGCAGATATGCCGGTGGTGGTATCCATGCTCAACAGCTATTCAGGCTGGGCTGCTGCTGCCACGGGTTTCATGCTGTCCAACGACCTGTTGATTGTGGTAGGTGCCTTGGTCGGCTCCAGCGGCGCTATTCTGTCGTACATCATGTGTAATGCCATGAACCGCAGTTTCATCAGCGTCATTGCGGGTGGATTTGGCACCACCAGCGCAAAACCCACAGCGGCGGCAGATGGCGTGCAACCAGCAGGCGAAGTCACACCAGTCAGTGCAGTGGAAACCGCTGAGTTGCTGCGTGAGGCCAAATCAGTGATCATCGTGCCAGGTTACGGGATGGCTGTAGCTCAGGCCCAGCACACTGTTTACGAAATCACCAAATACTTGCGCGAAAAAGGTGTCAATGTACGTTTTGGCATTCACCCGGTCGCTGGACGTATGCCTGGTCATATGAATGTGCTTCTGGCTGAAGCCAAAGTGCCCTATGACATTGTGTTTGAGATGGATGAACTCAATGATGACTTTCCAAGCACTGATGTGACCATGGTGATTGGTGCCAATGACATTGTGAACCCCAGTGCTCAGGATGATCCCAGCAGCCCGATTGCTGGCATGCCGGTGCTTGAAGTCTGGAAATCAAAAACCTCCATCGTGATGAAACGCAGTATGGCATCAGGCTATGCTGGCGTAGATAACCCCTTGTTTTACAAAGAAAATAACCGCATGTTGTTTGGTGATGCAAAAAAAATGCTTGACGAAGTGCTGACTTCCTTAAAGGCCTGATCTCCATCACTTTAAAAAAAGAGGCCCTTGTGGGCCTCTTTTTTTATGATTTTGGCGACTCTGATAACCCACCTCGTGGAGTGAGCTGTCTAATTAGGGAAAACACAGCTTACAGAACCTGACAAGCGGGTGAAAATCACTTTTTTATAAAAACTTGGAGAGATACCCATGAGTGACCGGATATGGCTGAGCAGTTATCCTGAAGGAGTGCCTGCAGACATTGATGTAACCCGTTATGCATCCATGGTTGACATGATGGAGGAGTCCTTCAAGAAATTTGCCAGCCTGAGTGCCTACAGCTTCATGGGCAAAGAACTCACCTATGCACAAGTAGATGAACTCAGCCAGACTTTTGGCGTGTACCTGCAAAGTCTAGGATTATCCAAGGGGGATCGTGTTGCGGTGATGATGCCCAACGTATTGCAGTACCCGATCGCAGTAGCGGGCATCCTCCGCGCAGGTTACACCTTGGTCAATGTCAATCCACTTTATACGGCGCGAGAGCTAGAGCACCAACTCAAAGACTCAGGCACCAAAGCCATTGTGATTCTTGAAAACTTTGCAGCCACGCTGGAAAAATGTCTAGCAGCAACCCCTGTCAAACATGTTGTACTGTGCGCCATGGGCGACCAACTTGGCTTTCTCAAAGGAATGCTGGTGAACTATGTGGTGCGCAATATCAAGAAAATGGTGCCCGACTTCAACCTGCCCACTGCGGTGCGTTTTAATGCAGCCTTAGCCAATGGAAGCAGCGGAACATTGAAAAAAATCGCCGTCAAACCCGATGATGTTGCGGTATTGCAATACACCGGTGGCACCACGGGTGTATCCAAAGGTGCGGTTCTTTTACATCGTAATCTAGTGGCTAACTTGTTGCAGTCAGATGCATGGTTTCAGCCTGCTCTTGGAAAAGTCCCACCGGGAGAACAATTGAATGAAGTTTGTGCCCTGCCGCTTTATCACATATTTGCATTCACAGTTGGCATGATGCTGTCTATGCGTTTGGGTGGCAAACTTATTTTGATTCCAAATCCGCGTGACTTTGTTGCTGTGCTCAAAGAACTGGCCAAACACAAAATCCATCTGTTCCCAGCCGTCAACACGTTATTCAACGGTCTGGCCAATCACCCTGACTTCCATAAAGTGAACTGGAGTAGCTTGGTAGCCTCTGCGGGTGGTGGAACTGCGGTACAGAGTGCAGTAGCCAAACTCTGGCTGGACAAAACAGGTTGCCCGATTTGTGAAGGATATGGACTGAGCGAAACCTCCCCGATCGCTACGTCAAACCCGGTCATGGTGACTGAATACTCGGGATCTATTGGAGTGCCCATACCCAGCACCTGGCTCAAGTTGCTTGACGATGACGGAAATGAAGTGGCACCGGGTGCCGCAGGCGAAATCGCCATCAAAGGTCCACAAGTCATGGCCGGCTACTGGCAACGACCTGACGAAACAGCCAAAGTCATGACACCGGATGGTTATTTCAAATCAGGCGACATAGGTGTGGTTGATGAACGCGGCTACTTCAAAATTGTGGATCGTAAAAAAGACATGGTCTTGGTCAGTGGCTTTAATGTATTTCCCACAGAACTGGAAGATGTGGTGTCTCAGATGCCAGGCATTTTGGAATGTGCTTGTGTCGGTGTGCCTGACACCAAGTCGGGTGAGGCCGTCAAACTGGTTATCGTCAAGAAAAATCCCGAACTCACTGAGGAACAGGTGCGTGCATATTGTCGCGAGAACTTGACAGGATACAAACAGCCCAAACTGGTGGAATTCCGCACCGAATTGCCGAAAACACCGGTCGGTAAAATTCTGCGTCGTGAGCTTCGTAACAAATAACCAGAGAAAGCAGGACCCTGTTTGACATTAGCCATCATGAGTGCCCTGCTGGATGAACAGCGAGGGTTGCTGGAACAGTTAAGCCACCCGCGACGGGTACAGCGGGCTGGACGAACCTTTTGGTGTGGACAATGGTACGGCCAAGAGGTGGTACTTGTTCTCACCAAAATTGGCAAAGTGGCTGCAGCCACCACCACCACCACATTAATTGAAGCATTTGGCGTAGACCGCATTGTGTTTACCGGTGTGGCCGGAGGGGTAGGTGCCGGTGTCAATGTGGGTGACTTGGTGGTAGCAGATGCTTTTATACAGCACGACATGGATTCCAGCCCTTTATTTGCGCGCTATGAAATCCCTTTGTATGGCTGCTCCACGCTGGCTTGCGATGTAGCCTTGAGCACTATCCTTTTGGAAGCTACTCATGCAGCATTGACAGGCACTACAGCCCACTTTTTTAATGAAAAAAATTTGGTGAGTCCACATATTCACCAGGGACTTATTGCCAGTGGAGATCAATTTGTCGCCAGCGCAGAGGTGGCCTCACAACTGCTCGACGGTCTACAAGCAGCTGGTTTCTCACCGCTGGCGGTAGAGATGGAAGGAGCTGCGATTGCCCAGGTCTGTCGCGACTACAAAGTTCCATTTGCTGCAGTACGAACAATTTCTGACCGGGCAGACGCACATGCTCACGTCGATTTTTCTGCCTTTGTACAACAGGTGGCAAGCCCTTGCGCACTCTCCATCATGAGCCGGTTTCTCCAAATGCTCTAAAAAAGAGCAATTGATGCTTTTTTAAAGGCTCCACAAGCTGTCTTTACTTCAACCAGCCACGTTTTCTGAAATACCACATGGGTACCAATGCGCTGGCGACCATCAGCGCCAATGCATAAGGGTAGCCCCAGGTTTGGGCCAGTTCGGGCATGAACTGGAAATTCATGCCATAAATGCTGGCAATCAGAGTGGGTGGTAACAGCGCGACGCTGGCCACCGAGAAGATTTTGATGATTTTGTTCTGATTGATATTGATGAAACCGACCGTGGCATCCATCAAGAAGTTAATTTTGTCAAACAGAAATGCAGTATGCGAGTCCAGTGAGTCAATATCACGCAGGATCTGACGCGCTTCTTCAAACTGCTCTGCGTTGAGCATTTTGGAGCGCATCATAAAGCTTACCGCACGCCGCGTATCCATTGCATTACGCCGGATACGCCCATTCATGTCTTCGTGACGAGCAATGGCACCCAGCACCTCACCAGCCATGGCGTCGGTCACATCACCTGACAGCACTTTAGCGCTGGCTTTTTCAAGCTCGTCATAAATTTCCTCAAGGGTGTCCGCAGAATACTCTGCATCTGCATCAAACAGCTTGAGCAAAACTTCTTTGGCATCTTCTATCAAACCTGGTGCTCGACGGGCCCGCATGCGCAATAACCGAAACACCGGCACATCTTCATCGTGAATAGAAAACAGCACGCCTTTGCTTTTGAGCTGGTCATTCTCCAGATTCAAAATAAAAGCCACCCGCACTGTGTGCGGTTCATCTTCATCTGCCACCAAAAAGTCACTGCGAATATGCAATTCGCCATTGTCTTCTTTGTAAAAACGTGCGGATTCCTCGATGTCTTCATCCATTGCATCTTCTGGAATGGACAAACCAAAATACTGTTTGATCCAGCGTTTTTCTTCCGGTGTCGGTGACTCCAAATCAACCCAAATTGGTTGAAAACGCGACAACTCTTCCAGAGATTCAATTTCCTCCTGAAACAAGCGGCCGTTGGCGAGGGTAAAAATGTTGAGCATGGGCTCACTCCCAATTGAGGTTTGGCATCTAACGCTGAGGGGTTGAGGGAATGGCTTTCAACCCCGCGACGTGACTTTGGGAGTTGAAAGCTACCGACTGGGGCAGGTTTCCAAGACAAAATTCCTTTAATAATCTTTTCACATTATCGCATTGTCAGTCCGATTTCGGCAAACCGTGTAGCTCAATGACCTGATATTGTTGCAATGCAACATAAAAATACATTGCATTCACTGCCAAGCCCGTGCATAGTCACTTCAAACGTTAAAAATATGGCTTTTCCCGGTTACCAGCTTGATTCTGGTCACCATTTTTACCCAAGAGCTTTAGGAGGCTTTTATGAACCTGACAATCAGTGGTCACCATTTGGAAGTAACCCCGGCTTTACGCAGCTATGTCACAACCAAACTTGATCGAATCAAAAGGCATTTTGATCAAGTGGTTGATGTCAGGGTGTTACTGACACTGGAAAATCAAAAAGAAAAGGAACGTCGCCAAAAAGCAGAATGCAATATTCACATCAAAGGTATCGAACTCTTTGCCGAAAGTGCTCACTCAGACCTGTATGCAGCGGTTGATGAACTGGTTGACAAATTGGATCGTCAGGTAGTTCGTCACAAAGATCGTGTGCAATCTCATGCGCACGAAGCCACCAAACGCTTGATGTAATTTAAACTCAGGCCAGCCGCCCGCTGGTGCGTGCGGCTTTTTTTGCGCCCGGATTTTCAGGGGGCATCATTTCAACACATCATGAATCGTCTTGCGTCTATTCTTTCTGCTGCACAAGTGCAAGTGCAGGTTGATATTTCCAGCAAAAAGAGAGCTTTTGAAGAAGCAGGTTTGCTTTTTGAAAATCTCCATGGCCTCAGTCGCGCTTTGGTGACTGACAGCCTTTTTTCGCGTGAGCGCTTGGGCTCCACTGGCCTGGGCCATGGTGTAGCCATTCCCCATGGTCGTATCAAGGGATTGAAATCGCCCATGGCGGCCGTGTTCCAGCTGGCTCGTCCTATTGCTTTTGAAGCCCCGGATGAATTACCTGTTGGGTTGATGATATTTTTGTTGGTACCAGAGGCAGCGACCCAGAAACATCTTGAAATTCTCTCGGAAATCGCCGAAATGCTGAGTGACAGTCAACTCCGCGACAAGATGTCCGCCAGTACTCAGGCCGATGAACTGCACCAGTTGATCATCAATTGGCAGTCCGCCCAGGTAGCCTGAGTTTTTTCTCTCATGCCCCAGGAGTTTGAGCTTTGAAACCCAATGTAATCAGTGCCGATGTGCTGTTTGAAGCCTTTAGGGGCAACCTGCGCTGGGAATGGGTTGCCGGGCTGGGGGCCTCAGAGCGGCGCTTTGATGAAGTTGCGGTGCGTGCGGCCCGCTCAGGTGCCGACTTGGTGGGTTATCTCAATTACATCCATCCCTATCGGGTACAAATCCTGGGTGAGCGTGAAGTCGCCTATTTGACCAATGCCACCCCGGAAGACTGCGCCCGCCGGATTTCCCGCATTGTTACGCTGGAACCCCCTGTGCTGGTATTGGCAGATGGGCAAGTTGCTCCAGATGCACTGCTATCGATGTGCGAACGTGCTCAAATTCCGATGTTTGCCACCGATGGCTCTTCTGCCTTCGTCATTGATGTGTTACGTGCCTACTTGTCCAGGCACTTTGCTGACCGCTGCACCATGCATGGTGTGTTCATGGATATTCTGGGCCTGGGCGTACTGATCACCGGTGAGTCTGGCCTAGGTAAAAGTGAACTCGGTTTGGAACTAGTTTCCCGTGGCAATGGGCTGGTCGCTGATGATGCAGTTGATTTGTACCGAATCAATCAGGACACGATTGAGGGCCGCTGCCCGGATTTGCTGCTGAACCTGCTGGAGGTACGCGGCATTGGCTTGCTGGACATTCGATGCATTTTTGGCGAGACCGCTGTACGTCGCAAAAAAGCACTACAACTTATTGTGCATCTGGTGCGCCGAGAAACCATGGAACGCGACTATGAACGCATTCCCTATGAACCCTTAACGCAGGATGTGCTGGATGTGCCTGTGCGAAAAGTGGTCATACAGGTAGTAGCCGGGCGCAACTTGGCGGTATTGGTCGAAGCTGCTGTGCGCAATACCATTTTGCAAATTCGCGGTGTAGATACCTATAAAGAATTTGTAGAGCGTCACCGCTTGGCGATGAACGAACCAGGCTAGGCTAGCAGGTGGTTACGGCACACGGTGCTGACAATGAGCACGTGTGCAATGCGCATAAAGGCTTAGCGCGTGGTCGACAATCTCAAATCCTTTCGCTTTTGCCACTGCATGCTGACGTTTTTCAATTTCAGCATCAAAAAACTCTTCTACTCGGCCACAGTCCAAACATACCAAATGGTCATGATGCTGGCCTTCATTGAGTTCATAAACTGCTTTGCCACTCTCGAAGTGGCTACGTACCAAGATATCAGCCTGCTCAAATTGAGCCAACACCCGGTACACCGTGGCCAACCCAACATCGGAATGCTCTAGCAACAGCACCCGAAAAACGTCCTCTGCCGTCATATGGCGTTGCTGACCTTTTTGGAAAATTTCCAGAATCTTCAGCCTTGGCAGTGTAGCTTTGAGTCCCGTACTTTTCAGTTCATCGATCTTGGTCATTTGGTGCGCTAGAGAATTCAGTGGTGAGGCAACTGGCAACAACCTGGCGACGGCTCATCTTGAGGCTGCCAGTACAATGTTCAGCTCTTATTGTCACTTGGTTTGCCCATGTTTGATTCTCTTGCTCATCGCGTCTGTTTGAGTTCTTTGGCAGCACTTTTGCTCAGCCTCTCTGCCTGTAGCAGCATGGACGGGGCCAGCAACCGCTTGGTCTCCATCGTGACACCTTACAAAATTGACATTGTGCAAGGCAATTTTGTCTCTCGGGAACAAGTCGCCGCTCTCAAGGAGGGCATGAGTCGTAACCAAGTGCGCGACATTTTGGGCACCCCTTTGCTCAACAGTATTTTTCATACGGATCGATGGGACTATGTGTTCACCTTCAAGCGCCAAGGCATTGAGCCTCAAGCACGACGTGTGACCATCTTTTTCAAAGACGATGTATTGATCAAGGTACAAGCAGACAGCTTACCCAGTGAGGCCGAGTTTGTAGCATCGCTGGATTCAGGTCGAAAATCAGGCCCTATTCCAGTGCTTGAAATGTCACCGGAAAGCTTGCAAACCACTGCGCCAACAACCCCGGTTGCTGCACCGCAATCACCTGTACCACGGACCACCAGTTACCCTCCGCTGGAAACCACCACCAACTGATTTTCAAAATGACAGAGTCCATAATTCACCACATTTGCGTGGCTGGTGCCAGCGGGCGCATGGGGCGCATGTTGATCGAAGCAGTCTCAAAAGCCGATGACTGCAAGCTCAGCGGAGCCCTGGATGTGACCACCAGTCCGGCTGTAGGCGTAGACCCTGCAGCTTTTCTTGGAATCCATAGTGGCATTGCCATCACCGCTGATTTGCCCACGGGTCTGGCCCACGCCGATGCACTGATTGATTTCACACGCCCCGAAGGCACTTTGGCGCATTTACAGGTGTGTCGCGCACTCGGTGTTAATGCCGTCATTGGCACCACCGGATTCAGTGATGCGCAAAAGCTGGAAATTGCCGAACTTGCAAAAAACATTGCCATTGTGATGGCCCCCAACATGAGCGTGGGTGTGAATGTCACCCTCAAGCTGTTGGAACTTGCCGCCAAATCCCTCAGCACGGGTTACGACATTGAAATCATCGAAGCACATCACCGCCATAAGGTGGATGCACCCTCAGGCACGGCCTTGAAAATGGGTGAAGTGATTGCGGGCGCACTGGGTCGCGATCTCAAAGACTGTGCTGTTTATGCACGACAAGGCGTGACCGGAGAGCGCGATCCATCGAGCATTGGTTTTGCCACCATTCGTGGGGGCGACATTGTGGGCGACCACACTGTGTTGTTTGCAGGTACCGGGGAGCGTATTGAAATCAGCCACAAATCGGGCAGCCGCGTGTCTTACGCAGAGGGCAGCTTGCGTGCTGTACGGTTCTTGAAGGGACGCAAATCCGGCCTCTTCGACATGACCGACGTATTGAACCTGAAATGAATTTGGCCCAGTTTTTCTGGCAAGGTGATGCCTTGACACGCTCAGTAGCGTTGTTACTGTTGGCCATGTCAGTGGGAAGTTGGGTGGTGATTTTGTGGAAATCCTGGTTGCTGCACCGTGCCAGTGGTGATGTGGCACGTTGTGTGGCAGCGTTCTGGCAATCGACCAATGTAGAGGAAGCCAGTCTGAAAATCAAGGCTTTTGACCGTGGAGCGCTTGTTCTGCCTATGGTGGAAGCTATCAAAATTGAACCTGATGACACGCTGGCCTGCGTAGGTAACCGCGCCCAACAGTTAACTCGCGTCTTGCGTAATGCCTTGCATGGAGCGCTTGCCAAACTCCAGCACGGCCAGGTTTTATTGGCCACAGTGGGGGCCACTGCACCATTTGTAGGATTGTTGGGCACCGTGTGGGGCATCTACCATGCACTGATTGGCATTGCCAATGCAGGTCAAGTCACCATCGACAAAATTTCCGGCCCGGTCGGCGAATCTTTGATCATGACAGCAGCGGGCTTGATGGTAGCCATTCCAGCAGTCTTGGCCTTCAACGTGCTCGGCCGTGCGGTAACACGCATTGAAGCTGAACTCGAAGGCTTTGCCCGCGACCTGCGCGAACTTGGCAACGCTGGCCTGGATACCATCGCGGTCAAGCGTTAAAGGCTCTTACACATCATGTCATTTGGCCGCCTGGATTGCGCTGCGGGCTCACAACCCATGAGTGACATCAACATGACCCCTTTGATTGATGTGATGTTGGTCTTGGTGGTCATTTTCATCATCACCGCCCCCCTTTTGACTAGTTCGATCAAACTGGACTTACCCCAAACCGACGCAGCCAAGGCTGGGGATGCCCCCAAGTCGGTGACGGTGGTGATGGACGCTGCTGGCCAAATTTACCTGAAAGACCAACCCGTGACGCTGGATGAACTGGCACGGCAACTCAACTCGTCGGCTTCAGCCAATCCACAAACCGAAGTGCTGCTACGCGCCGACCAAGTGGTGCCCTATGGCCGCGTGGTTGAAGTGATGGGTGCCGCGCAAAAAGCCGGATTAAACCGTATTGGCTTTGTCGCAGATGCGACGGCATCAGCGAAGACTGGGGTAGTGGAATCCACGCCTGCAGTCAAACCCTAAAATTCACACCTATCTCAAGCCAAGTCGGCCGCAAATGCCGCATCTTCTGACTGCCATGCAAGACAAATACAACCACCTCGATGTTGAACCCGCTGCCCAAGCCCATTGGACGGCGCTGGATGCTTACCGCGTGACTGAAAACGCACTGGACGTTAACGGCAAACCCAAGAAAAAGTTCTACGCCTGCTCCATGCTGCCCTACCCCAGCGGCAAGTTACACATGGGCCATGTGCGCAACTACACCATCAACGACATGCTGACGCGCCAGCTGCGCATGCAGGGCTACAACGTGCTGATGCCCATGGGCTGGGATGCCTTTGGCCTGCCGGCGGAAAACGCCGCGCTGAAAAACGGTGTGCCACCGGCCCAATGGACGTTTGAGAACATCGCCTACATGAAGGGCCAGATGCAGGCCATGGGCCTGGCCATCGACTGGAGCCGCGAAGTGGCCACCTGCACGCCCGAGTACTACAAGTGGAACCAGTGGCTGTTTTTGAAAATGCTCGAAAAAGGCATTGCCTACCGCAAGACCCAGGTCGTCAACTGGGACCCGGTGGACATGACCGTGCTGGCCAATGAGCAGGTCATTGATGGCAAAGGCTGGCGCACCGGAGCGGTGGTCGAAAAACGCGAAATTCCGGGCTACTACCTGGCCATCACCCAGTACGCCGATGAGCTGCTGGCCAACGTCACCGGCGACAACATGCCCGGCTGGCCCGAGCGCGTCAAGCTGATGCAGGAAAACTGGATTGGCAAGTCTGAAGGTGTGCGTTTTGCCTTCACCCACGACATCAAGGGCGCTGACGGTGCGCTGATCGGTGACGGCAAGATGTACATCTTCACCACCCGCGCCGACACCATCATGGGCGTGACCTTCTGCGCGGTGGCCGCTGAACACCCGCTGGCTGTGCACGCCGCCACCCGCAATCCGGCGCTGGCAGCCTTCATTGAAGAATGCAAAAAGGGCGGTACCACCGAGGCGGAACTGGCTTTGAAAGAAAAAGTCGGCATGCCGACCGGCTTGTTTGTCACCCATCCGCTGACCGGCAAGCAGGTTGAAGTCTGGGTCGGCAATTACGTGCTGATGAGCTACGGTGACGGTGCGGTGATGGGTGTGCCAGCGCACGACGAGCGCGACTTTGCGTTCGCCCAGAAATACGGCTTAACAATAAAGCCGGTATATAGGCTACATAGCATAGTCCCAGCGGCGAAGGATGGAGAGCATGGTACCGATATCAGGAATGTTGATCCCGATGGGGAGTGGCGCGATTGGTATGGCTTGAAGCCTGGTGACCCGCGAGAGGACGGTGATCATGAGCTTATTAACTCTGGCAAATACGATGGGCTGCCTTATAAAGAGGCAATCAATGCGGTTGCCGCCGACCTGTCCGCCCTGGGCCTGGGTGAGAAAAAAGTCACCTGGCGCTTGCGCGACTGGGGCGTGAGCCGCCAGCGTTACTGGGGCACACCGATCCCGATCATCCATTGTGAGGAACACGGCGCGGTGCCGGTGCCCGAGAAAGACCTGCCGGTAGTGCTGCCGCAAGACTGCATCCCAGACGGTTCTGGCAACCCGCTGCACAAACACGAGGGCTTCCACGCTGGTGTCACCTGCCCGGTCTGTGGCAAGCCAGCCCGGCGCGAAACCGACACCATGGACACCTTCGTGGATTCATCCTGGTACTTCATGCGCTACTGCGATTCGACCAACTCAGAGAAGATGGTGGCCGAGGGTGCGGACTACTGGATGCCGATGGACCAGTACATCGGCGGCATCGAACACGCCATCCTGCACCTGTTGTACGCCCGCTTCTGGACCAAGGTGATGCGTGACCTGGGTCTCGTCAAGGTGGATGAGCCCTTCACCAAGCTGCTCACCCAAGGCATGGTGCTGAACCACATCTACAGCCGCCGCACCGACAAGGGTGGCAAAGACTATTTCTGGCCCAGCGATGTGGAGCACGTGTTGGACGACGCGGGCAAGGTGACTGGCGCGCGCCTGATCAAGGCCGTGGGAGATCTGCCGGTGGGTACACCCATTGACTATGAGGGCGTGGGCACCATGTCCAAGTCGAAAAACAACGGCGTGGACCCGCAGGACCTGATCGAAAAATACGGTGCTGACACCGCCCGCCTGTACACCATGTTCACCGCTCCACCCGAGGCCACGCTGGAGTGGAACGACGCGGCGGTGGAGGGCAGCTACCGTTTCCTGCGCCGGGTGTGGAATTTTGGTGTCAAATTGTTAGCTATTGATTCTGTAGCTGCTGACGCAAGTGTTATAAGCGCTACAAGCCTGAAAGATGTTGAATTCGGGAAAGAGGCGAAGGCCTTGCGGCTGGAAATCCACAGTGTGCTCAAGCAGGTGGACTACGACTACCAGCGTATGCAGTACAACACCGTGGTATCTGGCTGCATGAAAATGATCAATGCGCTGGAAGACTTCAAGGCCACGGACTGCGCCGGTGCGCAAGTGGCGCTGATCGAAGGTTTTGGCATTTTGCTGCGTTGCCTGTACCCGGCTACGCCGCACATCGCCCACACCTTGTGGTCAGAACTGGGTTACGCCAAGCCATTGGGCGATTTGCTGGATACACCCTGGCCCAGGGTCGACCCCAGCGCCCTGGTACAGGACGAGATCGAACTCATGCTGCAAGTGAATGGCAAGCTGCGTGGCTCTATGGTGGTCAGTGCCAGTGCGGACAAAGCGGCTATCGAACAAGCGGCACTGGCCAACGAGGTGTTCCTGAAGCTGGCCAATGGCGCGGCACCGAAGAAGGTGATTGTGGTGCCAGGCCGCTTGGTGAATCTGGTGGTTTAAACCATGCACGCCCCCCTGCCCCAAGCCAGTTTGACCATTCGGTCACGCCGCACTGCCTTGCAGTGGATGGCACTGACTGCCGCCAGTACCACACTGGCAGGCTGCGGTTTCAGACTGCGTGGCAGCCAGGCGTTTGCCTTCAGCCGGATTGCCATCATGCCCCACCCGGGCGGGGGCGTGGCACAAGAGCTGCGCCGTTCGTTTGGCGACGCAGTTCATGTGCTGACCGTAGATGAGCCCATCTCTCAAGCGCAACTGGTGCTGGATGTGGGCAATGAGCTGCGAGAAAAAGTGGTGGTGGGGGTCAATACCTCAGGTCAGGTGCGTGAATTCCAGTTGCGCCTGCGCGTTCAACTGCGCCTGCGTAACGCCAAGGGCAAAGCTCTGATTGAAGGTGTTGAGATTTCCCAACAACGTGAAATCAACTTCAATGAAACCGCCGTCCTGGCCAAGGAAGCTGAAGAGGTCTTGCTCTACCGAGACATGCAATCTGACATTGTTCAGCAAATCCTGCGCCGTCTGGTCACGGTTCAAGCGTCTCAACTGGATTGATTCAGGCCCCGCAAATGCGGTTTCAGATGAGGCCCTGCCTGCAGGCAGGGCGAACCATCACCACCCCAACCGGTGCCTGGGCAGAGAATCCTGATTTCATGCCAGCGTTTCCTCTGCAGCCAGTGTGGTGCGGTGAGCTTTGTTCCTTTGAACAAACGCCAAGTCTTGCGCAGGTTTGATCAAGCCATACAAATCTTTCGGGTCAGCCAGCTGCGGAATCAGGTCAATCGGTGTGACCAGGCCGAGTGCCCGAGCTTGGGCCCACATGTAACGCAACGCTGAAAAATCCTCCATGGCAAACCCCACGGAGTCAAACATCGTGACTTGTGCGGCATGATCGCGTCCGACCTGGTTGCCCGCCAGCACCTGCCACAACTCGGTCACCGGAAAATCCGCAGGTAAGTGCTGCAAATCACCTTCGATGCGGGTTTGGGGCTCGTACTCCACAAACACTTTGGAGCCACGTAGCACATCGGGGTGGATTTCGGTCTTGCCAGGGCAGTCTCCGCCCACACCGTTGATGTGCATGCCGGGCTCCAGCATGTTGGCGCTGATGATGGTGGCATTGGTTTTGTCGGCAGTGATGGTGGTCACAATGTCGGCCCCACGCACCGCCTCGGCCACACTGGTACAGGTTGTCAGGCGGAGTTGGGCGGCATCCGGGTTGTGGCGCAGGTTGTGCAGCAACTTGGCGGTGGCTTGCGGGTCAATGTCGTACAGACGAATTTCTTCAATGCCCACCAGAAGGTGAAACGCCAGCGCCTGAAACTCACTTTGTGCGCCGTTGCCAATCAAGGCCATCACCCGGCTGTCCGGCCGGGCCAGGGCCAGGGCGGCCACGGCGGAGGTGGCCGCCGTGCGCAGGGCTGTGGTCAGGGTCATCTCGCTGATCAGGCGCGGGATGCCCGTGGCCACATCGGCCAGCACCCCAAAAGCCATCACCGTGGACAGCCCCTGCGCCGTGTTTTTAGGGTGGCCGTTGACATATTTGAAGCTGTAGTGGCGGGTATCGGCAATCGGCATCAACTCAATCACACCATCCTGAGAATGGCTGGCCAGCCGGGCCGATTTGTCAAAACAGGGCCAGCGCACAAAGTCGTCTTCAATGGTGTCGGCCAGGCCGCGCAAGGTGGCGGCCATGCCTTGCCACCCCACGATGCGGGCAATGTCTTGCGGGCTCAGAAACAGCGTGTGTTGTGAGAGCGTGTGGGTAATGTTCATGGTGTTTCTCAAGTCAATGAATGGATTGGCTAAAAGTGTCTCTCCCAAGTGAGACAAGCACAATCGCTAATAATGTATAAAAAACGCTACATAATTAACGTTTTGATATAGATAACTATCACAATGGATGAAACAGACCACCAACTGCTGGCTTTGCTTCGGCAAGATGCCCGTTTGAGCGTGGCGACACTGGCGCAAAAACTCAAAGTATCACGTGGCACCGTCACCAACCGCATCCGCCGCATGGAAGACAGCGGCACCATCGTCGGCTACACCGTGCGCCTGCGCCCGGACGTGCAACACAACCAGATCATTGCCTGGATGAGCATTGCGGTGGATGGCAACCAGACCCGCGCCGTCATTGCCAATCTGCTGGGCGAGCCCGGCGTGGCCGCCCTGCATGACACCAATGGCCGCTGGGACTTGCTGGCCGAATTGCGCGCTGAAACCCTGCAAGAGCTGGCCAAGGTGCTGGAGCGCATCCGTTTGCTCAAAGGCATCAGCAGCACCGAAACCAGCATCCACCTGGAAACCTTTCGGGTGGCTTGAACGCCCGGCTGACTACACTTGCAGACTATGCAACTCAACCCCACCCAGCTCAACCCCCATCTGGTCAAAGGCCTGAAAAGCCTCTATACCCTGCATGGCGATGAGCCCTTGCTGATCCAGGAGGCGCTGGATGCCATTCGTGTGGCAGCACGTTCCCAAGGATTCACCGAGCGTAGCTCATTCACTGTATCGGGAGCCCACTTTGACTGGAGCGAAGTGCTGGCCGCTGGCGGCAGTTTGAGCCTGTTTGCCGACAAACAAATCCTGGAACTGCGTATACCCAGCGGCAAGCCCGGCAAAGAAGGCAGCACCGCTTTGCAGCAGTTGGTCGAGCAATCCCGCGGCAATGACAGCACGCTGACGCTGGTGATCTTGCCCCGCCTGGATCGCATGACCAAGTCCAGTGCCTGGTTTGCGGCGCTGGAAAGCGGCATCACACTGGAAGTCAGCCCAGTGGAGCGCGCAGCTTTACCGCAGTGGATTGCCCAGCGTTTGGCGGCGCAAGGCCAGCGCGTCAAAACGGGGGAAGAAGGCCAACGCAGCTTGCAGTTTTTTGCTGACCGTGTAGAAGGCAACCTGCTGGCCGCCCATCAGGAAATTCAAAAAATGGCCTTGATTCACCCCGCTGGCGAGCTCAGTTTCGATCAGATCGAAAGTGCAGTGCTCAATGTGGCCCGGTTTGATGTATTCAAACTCAGTGAAGCGGTGCTGGCCGGCCAGTATGAGCGGGTGCAACGTATGCTGGATGGCTTGCAGGCCGAGGGCGAGGCCGAGGTGCTGGTGCACTACACCCTGGCCGAAGACATTCGCGCCCTCAAGCGGGTCAAAGATGCCATGAGGCAAGGCAAGCCGCTGCCCATGGCGCTGCGTGAGCAACGCGTCTGGGGCAACAAGGAACGCTTGTTTGAGCGTGTGCTACCACGCCTGAGTGAAACCGCCTTGGCGCAACTGTTGCAGTCTGCGCACCAGGTGGACGGTATTGTCAAAGGTCTCAAGGTGGCAGATTGGCCCACCAATGGCTGGCAGGCCCTGGCACGGCTGGCGATGATGTTATGCAACCTGTGTGCCGTGAAACCAGCTCCCTCTAGATAAAACGCTGATCACTAGCGCCCATACACATCCTCAAAGCGCACGATGTCATCCTCCCCCAGGTAAGAGCCGGACTGCACCTCGATCATTTCAAGGGCTACCCGCCCAGGGTTTTCCAGCCGATGGGTGGTTCCCAAGGGAATAAAGGTGGACTGGTTCTCCGACAGCAAAAAGCTCTTGTCGCCGCAGGTCACCCGAGCCGTACCACTCACCACAATCCAGTGCTCAGCCCGGTGGTGGTGCATTTGTAAGGACAGCGTGCCACCCGGTTTGACCACAATGCGCTTGACCTGAAAGCGCTCACCCGCATCCACCCCGTCATACCAGCCCCAGGGCCGGAACACCTTGCGGTGAATACTCCCCCTCAGAGCGGCCTTGCGCCTTGAGGGTGTCCACAATCTTTTTCACATCCTGGGTCTTGTCCTTGTGCGACACCAAAATCGCATCGGCAGTTTCCACCACCACCAGATCACTCACCCCCCACGCAGGCAATCAGGCGCCCTTCGGACAATACCAGGGTGTTTTCACAGTCCTGCAGCAGCACATCACCCTGCGACACGTTGCCACGTTCATCCTTGGGCAACACTTGCCACAAGGCATCCCAGGCCCCCCACGTCAGACCAGCCAGCACTCAAGGGCAGTACCACACCTGGTGGCAAGGTGATGGTGTCTTGGCCTGAACCACTGGCAAGTCGCTCCATCACCGCGTAGTCAATCGAGTCGCTGGGACATTGGGTGAAGGTGGTCTTGTCTACCCGCACAAACTCTCCATCGGTTTGGCCTTGTTCCCAGGCGGCCTGGCAGGTGGCCAGAATGTCGGCACGGCAGATGCCCATGGCAGACAACCAGACCGAGGCACGCATCATGAACAGGCCACTGTTCCAGGAGTAGCTGCCCTCGGCCAGGTAAATTTGCGCGGTCGCCAGGTTGGGTTTTTTCCACAAAGCGGGCAATCAGACGGGCGGTGTCGGCCTCGCCATAGGGTGCACCCGCCTGGATGTAGCCGTAGCCGGTTTCTGGCGCATCCGGTGTGATGCCAAAAGTAACCACGGCCCCTTGGTCGGCCAGCACAGCACCTGCACTGACGACTTTTTGGAAGGCGGCCACATCGGTAATCACATGATCTGCTGGCATCACCAGCAGCACCGGGTCAGATCCGTTTTTGATAGCTGACAGTGCAGCCAGTGTCAGCGCTGGAGCCGTATTTCTGCCACATGGCTCCAACACCACGGTGCCACTCAGGTGCAGCAGGCGCAGTTGTTCGGCAATCACAAAGCGGTATTCTTCGTTACACACCACCATGGGGTGGGCCAGTTCCACACCTTGCAGGCCTTGGACGCGGCGCACGGTGGCTTGCAAGAGGGTGTCGTCCCCCACCAGGCTGAGCAATTGTTTGGGGTATTTTTCGCGGGACAGGGGCCACAGGCGGGTGCCTGAGCCACCGGACAAGATGACGGGTTGAAGAAGGATGGGACTGGTCATGGTCATCAAAGATCAAAATTTAAAACTGGCGGTTGCTTACGCTTGGCATTTGTAACGGATCAGGCTCAGGCGGCTTGTTCAGGCGCGGGCATCACCCCAACGTAATTGGGCAGTTTCGTCCCCACGGTAAAGGGTTTCACCGGTACGGTCAACGCAGTAGTCGGGCGAGACGATCATGTCGGTGAAGCGCATGTCTGCCGCAATGCGGGTGTATTCGAACAGGATGCTGCGCACCACCCGTGCACCGGTGCGGATGTGGCTGCCGTGACCTATCCAGCAGGGGCCAATGATGCTGGCTCCGGGCTCAATACGCACGCTTGAACCGATGTACACCGGGCCTTCAATGCTGACGTGGTCCCAGGCGATGTTGGTGTTCAGGCCGACCCAGATGCCGGGTTTGACTTCGCGCCCAGGCATGTTCATTTGCGCCACTTCACCGCGTATCACTCGTTGTAGTACCGACCAGTAGTCGCTCACCCGGCCGATGTCGATCCAGTTGAAGAAGCGTTTCTGGGCATAGAACGGTAGTTTTTGTTCTACCAGTTGGGGAAAGAGTTGTGCGCCGATGTCGTAGATCGTATTGGGGGGGATCAGATCCAGGGCGGCGGGCTCAAAAATGTAGATGCCGGTGCTGGCCAAGGTGGATTTGGCCTCGGAGGGTTGGGGTTTTTCCTGGAAGGACTGGATTTGGCCGTTTTCATTGGCCACCACAATGCCGTAGTTGGATACTTCGTTCAAGGGTACGTCCAGCGTGACGACGCTGGCCAGGGCTCCGTCGATTTTGTGTTCATGCAGGGCCGCACCAATGTCCAGGTCAATGATGGCATCACCGCAGAGAACCAGGGTGGTTTGGTCAAAGAATCCGCTGAAGTCCTGGATGCGGCGCATTCCACCGGCTGATCCAAAGGGTTTGGGTACCACTTCTCCTTGTTCGCGTATGCCTTCGTAGGCGTAGCCAAGTTCTACGCCCCAGCGGTGGCCATCCCCAAAGTATTGCTCGATTTTGTGGTGGTTGTGGGCCACGTTCACCATGATTTCGGTGATGCCGTAGCGGGCAAGATGCTCAATCAGGTATTCCATCACCGGTTTGCCCATGATGGGGATCATCGGTTTGGGTAAGTATTTGGTCAGGGGCCGTACCCGTGTGCCTTGCCCGGCGGCCAGAATCATGCCTTTAGCCATGGCTTGTTTCCCTTGTCGTCATTGTTTTTACTCCCGAATGCAGTGTTTGGATCAAACGCTACTGTAACCCAGCGGGTTTTGGCTTTGCCAGCGCCACGTGTCCTGGCATGGGTTGTCCGAGCTTTGGCGAAAGCCCGGCCATGACAAAACCTAAACCGGCTTGGTTGCCACAATCACCTGGAAATTACCAAAAAATGCAGTGTGCCGTTCACACGTCACTCCCGGCATGGCCTGCAGCTGCTGCACCGGATCATGGCTGTCCCACAGTGCCAGGCCATAAGGCTCGAACACCTTGAAATACGTCCAGCTCAAAACACGCAGCAGCCACGGACGGGGACGATGAAACTCCCCCAGATACAGCCGGCCCCCGGGGGACAACACCCGCATGGCTTCGTTCAAGGCTTCAATTTTCAGGTGATGCGGCAACTCGTGCAGCAAAAAAAACATCACATTGGCCTGCACCGACGCATCCGGCTGTTGCAAGGCCACTGCGTTTTCCTGCGAATACACAATGTGCTGGGCATAAGAGCCCAATTTGGTTTGAGCATGATCCAACTCGTTTTGAATGATGTCCGCAATCAGCACCTGGCTGGCGCCGGATTTGACCGAGGCCTCCACCACGCGGGGAATCACATTGCCGAAAGCACAGGAGGTGATCAACACCCGCTTGCCCTGCAAATTGTCCCGGCGCAGACCATGCACGATGAGTGACACCAGATGGCTGTACTGAAACAGCAAAATCGCCGAAATAATGGGCTGCCAATCCACCAAACGGATCAACCGCATGTTGGAGTAGATCGGGTAAACATGTGCAGCCTCATGCGTGAGCCGTCCCATCACACCACGCATCACCAGTGCGCCACGTGTCAGAGTAAAGAAAAACAAGGCGGTACTGGCAAGCACCAAAACTACAGCAAAGGCGGAATACGAAATCCAGGAAGACATGGTGTACTTTCAAATAGGGGGGCAACAGCCCCAACGTCAAAAATTTCCAAGTCAAATTAGATGCCTATGGGGAAACCCTACATTGACACATATCAAAGCCCAAGCAACTTGAATGACACCTGAGGCACACCCGACTTACACCATCCATGACACTGCCAGCGTAAACGTGACAAATGCAGCCGCAGTGGAAACCAGAATAATGCGGGCAATACGACCGTTGTCTGCGCCAAAGCGCTCCGCCAGCAACGACACATTACTGGCACTGGGCAAGGCAGCGGTGAGCACCATCACCGTCAAGGCAAAACGTGTCATCGGCACCCCCAAACTGATCAGTCCAGCCCCGACCAGCAACACCAGCAACGGGTGAAAAAACAGCTTAATCAGCGCCACAGGCACGTAATCACGCAGCAGCGGAGCCTTGACATGCCCGGCTGCTGCCAGCATTTGTGAGCGCGCCAGCACCGCTCCAATGGTGAACAATGCCACCGGCGAAGCTGCATCGGCCAACAAGCCGACCGTCTGAACCACGGGCTTGGGAGGTGCCCAGCCCAGCACCGACACCAGCGCGCCGAGCAAAATCGCCCAAGGCATGGGGTTGGTCAGCACCCCTTTCAAGGCATTTTTCAGTGCCTTGGCAGCGCCATGCGCATCAGCGCCATCCAGACGCGACAGCGCAATACACAACGAGGTGGTGACCACCATGTCAATCACCATGGTCAAGATGGCTGGCCCGGCTGCCTGGGTGCCCAGCAAGGCAACCAGCAGCGGCACCCCCATAAAGCCTGAGTTGGGAAAAGCCGCCACCAGCGCGCCAAACGACGCATCGTTCCAGCCAATACGACTGTTCAAACTCACCACCACGGTAAAACCAACGGTAACCAAGGCACACAGCAACCAGGTGGCGAAGACACCCACATCCAGCAACTGGGCAATGGGTGTAGACGCGCCAAATCGGTACAACATACACGGCAGTGCAAAAAACAGCACAAAGCCATTCAAACCAGGAATGGCTTCCAATGGCAACATGCGCCGACGCGCGGCCAGATAACCACACAGCACCAGTGCAAAAAACGGAAAAGTAATGATGAATATCTGCAGCACCGGGCGATTGTGTCAGCTTAGCCCCTGGCCTTGCAGCAACTGATAATAGAGATATGACCCCGAGCGATACACCAACCACTCCGATCAGCCCCGACAAGCGCTTGAGACCGATCACCCCGACTGGCCACTTCATGATGGCGCACCCTGCGCATGTGCTGGCGCTGGGATTCGGCTCGGGTTTGAGCCCCAAAGCGCCTGGCACCATGGGCACCCTGTGGGCATGGGGTATTTTTATTCTGCTGCAACACCGACTGACCGAGGCGCAGTGGGGCTGGCTGATTGTCATCAGTATTTCGTTGGGCTGGTGGGCCTGCAGTGTGACGGCCAAGCACATGCAGGTGTTGGACCCCGGCAGCATTGTGTGGGATGAAATTGCCGCCTTCTGGCTGGTGTTATGGCTCATTGGCCCGACCGGTTTTTGGGGTCAGCTGGCTGCCTTTGCCTTGTTCCGGTTTTTTGATGCAGCCAAACCTGGCCCCGTGGCCTGGGCTGACCAGCTCTACCACGGGGTAGATCCGGCCAACGACCCATTCGCCTGGAAAAAAGCCGGCTGGGGCATCATGCTGGACGATTTAGTGGCTGCGTTTTGCACCCTGCTGGTGATCGCACTTTGGCATGCCTGGTGAATCCCATGCCACACGACGAACTACTAAAAAATGAGCTACCAGCGCATAATTCATGCGCACTAGCGGCCAATTTTCTACTTAAAAACAAATGGCTTCTGGCCACTGCAGAAAGCTGCACCGGCGGTTTGATTGCCGCCGCATGTACCGATCTGGCCGGCTCCAGCACCTGGTTTGAACGCGGTTTTGTGAGTTACTCCAATGCTGCAAAAACCGAATTGCTTGGTGTGGATGCCCAACTGATTCAACAATATGGCGCGGTGAGTGAACCCGTGGCACGTGCCATGGCCCAAGGCGCACTGACACACTCACATGCGCAGGTTTCGCTTGCCGTGACGGGCGTGGCGGGGCCCAGTGGTGGCACAGCGGAAAAACCCGTTGGCACGGTTTGGTTTGGCTGGGCGCTGGGTGACCGGATCATCACGGACATGCAGCATTTCTCGGGCGACCGTGCCGCCGTGCGCCAAGCCACCGTACAGCATGCTTTGGTGAGGCTGGTTGAATTACTCAGGGAAAAGGAAACATCATGAAATTATTGATTGTCGAAGACGACCCGATGATGGGCGCAGGTCTGCAGGCCGCATTGAGTGAGGCCGGGTTTGTCACCCACTGGGTGACCGATGGTGCTGCCGCTCTTAACTTGCTGGCGACAGAGTCATTTCGCGCCATGGTGTTGGACATCACCCTGCCGGAGCTGGACGGACTGAGCCTGCTCAAGCAGCTGCGGGCACAAGACAGCAAGTTGCCGGTACTGATGCTGACCGCGCGTGACACCACCCGCGACAAAGTGATGTGTTTTGATGCCGGCGCCGACGACTTTCTGGTCAAAACCACCGACATGGAAGAGCTCATCGCCCGCCTGCGGGCCTTGATCCGTCGATCCGGTTTTGTCGGACGGGTCAAAGTAGGCAACCTGATGCTGGACGCAGACACCCAGACCGTGACCCAAGACGACAAATGGCTGGCCTTGTCCAACCGGGAATTTGAACTGCTGCAATTGTTGATGGAAAACGCCGGGCAGGTGGTCGCCCGCAGCCGGATGGAACAATCCCTTTTTGGCCTGAATCGCGCAGGGGAAAGCAATGTGCTGGAAGTCCATATTCACAACTTGCGCCAAAAGCTTGGCGACACCAAACTCAAAACCGTACGCGGCGTGGGCTACGCTCTGGTCAACGAGTGAGCCTTCTGCGCCATGCCCACCTCACCCTGGGGCACCGCTTGTTGGTGGCACTAGGGGTGGTCAGCTTTCTTTTCTGGATCGTGATGGTCACCCTGTCGACCCGCGACAACCTCAAAGAGGTGAATGAACTCTATGACGTGCACCTGGCCTACACCACCAAAGCTTTTTTGCACCTGATGGATCCTGACGACGACGAACAGCAAAACTTTCCGACCACGCTGCCCTCTGCAGCTGTTGCACAACTTCTGGAACTCTCGCCCAACCTGGCCCAGCGCCCCGTTCTGGATCAGCTGACCACTACGCCCAACACCCCCTCAAGCCCGGCGACGGGCCTACCGAACACGGCACAAAACACGCGCCGACAACAATTCAACCAAAGCCTGCGCTACCAGCTCTGGCGAGACAACGGCCCCTTGCTGTTTCGCTCTGACAACGCCCCACTGGATCACATGGCCCAACAAACGGGGTTTTCTGACACACTGGACACCCGAGGTCAAGGCTGGCGCAACTACTATGTGCATGACCCCAGCCATCATGTACACATGATCGTCTCAGAGCCCCACACGTTTCGCGAACATCTGGCACGCAGCATGGTCATCAGTGCAGCCACACCCATGGTGATTGGCCTGCCGGTGCTATTTTTGCTGCTCTGGTTTTCGGTCAAACGAGGGCTCTACCCTTTGGCATCCCTGAGCAAGGAAATCGCCAAACGCCAACCCGACAATTTGGCCCTGATCGACGCTGAAAATGTGCCCAATGAAGTATTGCCGATGGTGACGGCCTTGAACGACCTGCTCCAACGCATGGGGCAGACGCTGGAAAACGAGCGCCAGTTCACCGACGATGCCGCACACCAGCTGCGCACGCCCCTGGCCGCCATCCAGGCCCAGCTGTATACCGCACGGCATACCCCAACTGGCATCCAGCACCAGATGGCCCTGTCCCAAATGCAGGAAAGTGTGGCGCGCGGCATCCGCTTGGTCAACCAACTGCTGACCTTGGCCAGGCTGGACCCCAAGATGGCACTACCCAACTTCTCGGCCATTGCCCTTGCACACATTGCCGAATCTGTCTGCGCTGAGCTGGCACCCCAGGCACTGCAGCGCGACCAAAATCTGGAGCTGATCGTCACCCCCAACTTGCCTGCTGTATGCGGCAACGCCGACTTGCTGACCATGCTGATCTCCAACCTGGTTGACAACGCCATCCACTACACCCCTCAGGGGGGCCACATCATCTTGAACCTTGAACAAAAGACTGAGGCCGTCAGCTTGACCATCTGTGACGATGGTCCAGGCATTGCGCCAGAACAACGAGCCAAGGTGCTTGAACGCTTTTACCGTGTGGCCAGTCAAAACCAGCCCGGCACAGGTCTGGGACTGGCCATTTGCAAAAGAGTGGCAGAAATGCACCACACCACACTGGTTTTAGGTGACGGCCTCCATGGGCGCGGACTCTGTGTCCGTACGCAATTGGCTTATTGCCAAGAACCCGCTGGTCACTGAAGCCATGGAAGCTGATTTTTTAAGCGGCTTGGCCACTGGACTTGCACTGATTGTGGCGATTGGCTCGCAAAACGCCTATGTGCTGCGCCAAGGTATCCTGCGCCAATACGTGCTGCCTTTGGTACTTTTTTGTGCCCTGTCCGATGCGGTGCTGATTCTGGCGGGCATTGGAGGTGCTGGCGTGGCGATTCGTGGCAACACCATCTTGATGACACTTACCCGCTACGGCGGAATCCTGTTTCTAGCCAGCTATGGTGTGTTGGCCGCACAACGTGCATGGCAAGGCAAGCACATGCATGTCACCTCCCATGGCGCAGCCAACCTGAAGATGGCGTTGGCCACCTGCTTTGGCTTTACCTACCTGAACCCGCATGTGTACCTGGACACCGTGGTGCTCCTGGGCTCCATTGCCAACCAGCGGCAAGACCCCGGCCGTTGGGTGTTTGGTGCAGGCGCGGTGAGCGCCAGTTTTGCCTGGTTCAGCGCATTAGGCTTTGGTGCACGTTATCTGGCCCCCTGGTTTGAAACCGTGCTGGCCTGGCGTATTCTTGACGGGCTGATCGCACTGACGATGTGGGTATTGGCAGGCTTACTCCTGTTCAGATAACGTGTGTTGACCACAAACCTAAAGATAATCCAGCCATGCAAGTGAAATCACCCGAATTTTGGCGACTCCGTCTGGTCACATTTTTGTTGGCTGCCCTTGCCGCATCCAGCGTCGGCTATTGGGCGCTGAAGTGGTCCACATCCACAGGCCTGACACGAACCACGCTGCTGGAGCCCGCCACACGGCCCATCAACAGCGCCCAAATAGCCCGGTTGCTGGGGGCCACCCCAGGCTCAGATTCCCCGACCCCGCAAGTACAGACAAAGTACAAATTGCTCGGAGTGATCACACTGGGGCCACACCGTGGCAGCGCCTTGATTGCCATGGATGACAAACCGGCCAAACCCTACCGTGTGGGCGAGCAAATCTCCGAAGACCTGGTGCTGCAGTCCGTACAGGCCCGCAGTGCCTTGCTGGGAGCCCATTTGCAAGGCACGACCAGTATCACCCTGGAACTCCCGCTGATGCCTGGCACGCACTGAGCATGTTGACCACGGTCCTAGCCAAAAACATGGTGTTTTTGAGGTCACTTACTGGCTGCACGTATCCATACCGCATTCGCCATTAGCATCACCCCATGAGTTCAACACCCCGCTATCAACTGCGTGTACAAGTCAAACCGCGTTATCTGGCTGCGCAGTCAGACCCCGCCCAAGACCTGTATTTTTTTGCCTACACCATCACCATTCGCAACACCGGCAAAATCGCCGCGCAACTGATTTCACGCACCTGGAACGTCAACGATGCCAACGGTCACACCGAAAAGGTCAAGGGACTTGGCGTGGTCGGGCAACAGCCGCTGCTGCAGCCTGGTGAGGCATTTGAGTACACCAGTGGCACGCGCTTGCGCACCCCGACCGGTACCATGCACGGCAGCTATTTTTGCGTGACGGAAGACGGCGACAAGTTTGATGTGGATGTGCCCATGTTTGTGCTGGATGCGCTAAGCGAAAACGGTGGCAAACACACCCTGCACTGAAACCATGACACATCGCCCCGATCTCTCCGAACTGCTTGATGCACTCAACCCACACGCGGATCTGGCCCATCGCCATCTGTGGCTGATTGACCTGCTCGATTGGATACGCGGCGACAGAAACTCTGTGCCGCGTACCTTGTCACGTGTGAACCTGCTGCTCGACACCCTGCAACAGCGCCCGGCAACCCGCGCGCAATTACAAACCTGGTGGCAAGTGTTGTTGGGCACGGTGGATGCCACCGCCTTGCTGGCTGACTATGGTTTTTCTTCACGCAGCGCATTTGTCAGCGAACTGATGGAGCGCCTGCGCCTGAAATGGCTGCCCGCCACGCCAGAAACTGCCGATGCCGCCGCGCTGTTTGCACTGGCATTCAACGACCCTTTTGATGCCCTGTGGCTCAATGCCCTGGACGATGCCACACTGGCTCGACTGGCCTGTGTGTTGCAAACCGACCACTCATGTATCCCGGACAGCAATTGCGCCTGGATTCCCAACCAATGGCAACACGCGATCTCACCCTGGCAAGCCACCCTGCTCGAAGCCCTGACCTTTTGCACCAGCCAGATTCGCGCCACCGGCTTTTCGCCCGAATTACGCCTGCGTATGAGTGCACCAGCGCGTGAAACCGTGTCCTTTCATGCCCTTGCCGCCGACTTTGATGCATTACAAACCGCTTTTCTGGCCAGCCCCTCCTGTACCAGCCAGGCACGTGAATCAGCCCTGCACCAATTTCTTGCCCGACTTGAGACTTGCCGCCATGCGGCAGCCTCGGTCTACACCCACCTGGATGCCCACGGCATTTCGGTCAACCTGGTGTTTCAGTTGCGCCAGTTGCGCACCCGGGTACTGCGCACCCGTGCGCTGCTGGACTGTCTGCTGTCGAACACCCCACAGCGCCACACCGCGCAACTGCTGGCCCATCTGGTTGAAGTAGGGCAAGAACGGCGCAGTGTGCGGGCCCTCATCACCGCCAACTCCTCCATGCTGGCAGCCAAAGTGGCTGAGCGCAGCTCTGAGACCGGCGAGCACTACATCACCCGCAACCGCAGCGAATACGTTCGCATGCTGCGTGATGCCGCTGGCGGTGGCGCGGTCATGTCCCTCACCACGCTGATGAAATTCGTGGTGCTGTCACTGGGTTTGTCCGCCTTCTGGAGCGGTTTTTATGCCGGCATGAATTACGCACTGAGCTTTGTGCTGATTCAGCTGCTGCATTACACCGTGGCCACCAAACAACCCGCCATGACTGCGCCCGCTATGGCCGCCAAACTCAAGGACTTGGGATCACCCGGCGCGATCGAAGGTTTTGTGGATGAAGTCACTCACCTGGTCCGCTCACAAGTGGCGGCCGTCGTCGGCAATCTGGCGCTGGTGGCCCCTGCCGTGTTGCTGATCAGCAGCTTCATGTGGCTGACCTTGGGTGCACCGATGATTGATGCCAAAGAGGCCGAACACGTGTTGCACAGTCTGGATCTGCGCGGCCCCACCTTGCTGTTTGCGGCATTCACCGGTGTACTGCTTTTTGCATCAAGCATCATTGCCGGTTGGGCGGAAAACTGGTTTGTGCTGCAACGACTGGATTCGGCCATTCGCTACAACCCACGCATCACACGACTGCTTGGCATGGGCCGGTCTGACCGCTGGGCCGGTTTTGTGCGGCGCAATATCTCAGGACTGGCCGCCAACATCTCGCTGGGCTTGATGCTCGGACTGATTCCCGCCTTTGCGGCATTCTTTGGTTTGAACCTGGAGGTGCGCCACGTCACCCTGTCCACCGGCCAATTGGCCGCTGCAGCGGCCAGCATGGGGCCAGAGCTGCTCACCCAGGGTATTTTCTGGTGGTGTGTGGCAGGTATTCTGCTCACCGGTGTGCTCAATGTGGGCGTGAGTTTTTACTTTGCCTTTGCCCTGGCCTTGCGCGCGCACAGCGTGAGTGGTGTGGATCGTGGCCGCATTGGGCAAGCCATTCGCCACCGTGCCCGTACCCAGCTGCGCAGCTTCTTCTGGCCCGCTGCCGAAACGGTCACCCCTCCAGAAAATACGCCGCACAGTGGGTGAATTCGACCTGATCAAGCGCTACTTCAAGCGCCCGGCCCGCCACGCCGCCCTGGGCGTGGGGGACGATTGCGCCCTGCTGCAGCCCAGTGTCGGCTGCCAGCTGGCCATTTCCAGTGACATGCTGGTTCAGGGTCGCCATTTCTTCGCCGATGTGGACCCCTTCAAACTAGGCCACAAGGCGCTGGCAGTCAACCTGAGTGACCTGGCGGCGTGTGGAGCCAAACCATTGGCCTTCACCCTGGCACTGTCCCTGCCGGAGGTGAACGAGTCTTGGCTGGCGGCTTTTTCTGCAGGCCTGTTGGCCTTGGCCGATGCACATCAGTGCGAGCTGATTGGCGGCGACACCACGGGCGGGCCACTGAACATCTGCATCACCGTCTTTGGCGAAGTGCCCGTTGTCCAAGGCCAATCCCAGGCCCTGCTGCGCAACGGGGCCAAAGCGGGTGACGATCTGTATGTCAGCGGCACGGTGGGAGATGCGCGGCTGGCGCTGGATGTGCTGCTGGGCAAGCTCATGGTGCCCGATGCAGTGCTGACAACCGCCCGTACCCGGCTGGAAACCCCCACCCCGCGTGTGGCGCTGGGCCTGGCCTTGCGTGGGGTGGCCAGTTCAGCGATTGATGTCAGCGACGGCCTGCTGGGTGACTTGGCTCACATTCTGGAGTTATCCCATACAGGTGCCACCGTATGGGCCGACGAAACTATTCAATTGATAGCTGCTTACGCTTATTCAACAAGGGCTAGGGGCCAATTTCATCTTGATTTTTCAGCCACACAATGGCGCACCCTGGCGCTCGCCGGAGGGGATGACTACGAGCTGCTGTTCACCGCCCCGCCCCAGCAGCGTGATGCCGTTGCCGCCGCCGCCCTGCGCAGCCAAACCCCGGTGCACCGCATCGGCCAGATGGATGCCACGCCCGGTTTGCGCGTGCTGGATGCACAAGGGCATCTGCTGCCCGACAACTTCGCCTCGTTTGACCACTTTGCCTAGTGCCACCTGGATTCAAACAGTAAAAAATGTGACGAGTTAACGTTTACCCTGATTAAGTTCACCACCAATCCGCCACGCTGGCACCCCTGGGCTTAGACTCTGCGACTCGCCAGGTTCTGTTATTTTTCCGTCGAGGCTTTTATGGAAGACATTCCTTTTTCCATTCCCCCTGGGTCACGCTACGGGTTGTTGGCCGCCATTTTGCTGACCTTTTCATCCGTCGCAACATCCACCGAATCCCTTTTTACCTACACCGTTCAACCCAAAGACGAACTGATCAAAATGGCCGAGGCCTCCTTCACCTCCAACGAGGGCTGGAAAGAAGTTGCCACACTCAACCGGCTCAAAGACCCCAACAAAATCCAGCCCGGCCAGGTGCTGAAAATCCCGCTGCGCCTGCTCAAAATGGTCAAGCGTGAAGGCGTGTTGCTCAGTGTTTCGGGTGACGTACAGCTTTCAGGCCAACCCGCGGTGGTGGGGGGTCTGGTTCCCGAAGGGGCACAACTGCAAACGGGGGCCAATAGCTCGGCGCAAGTCCAGCTGGCAGATCAAAGCCGCGTCACGCTCATGCCCCATACCGATGCCAGGCTGGTCACCAGCCAGATCATTGACTTTGGCAACTTTGACCAGAAAAGCCAGGCGACCTGGTTTACCGGTCTGATCCGTTTGACCAAGGGTGCGGTCGACGTGCTGGCCGCCAAGCTGGCCAAACGCAACACGCCGCTGCAAGTCGAAACCCCGACCTCGTTGGCGGGTGTGCGCGGCACGGTGTTCCGCGTGGCCTACGAAGACCCGGCCAACCAGAACACCCGCACCGAGGTACTGGAAGGCGTGGTGCGCACCGACAGCGTGGCACAAAAAACCGGTGCCGATTTACCCAAAGGCACGGGGACCGTGATCAACCCCAGCATCCAACGCATCCAGGTATCCCCCTTGCTGGAGGCCCCCAGCATCAACGCCCATACCGTCGCATTCAAGCCGCAAGCCCGCTGGAACATGCCGACCTTGGCCGGGGCTGAGCACTTCAAGGTGCAGATTTCAGGTTTCAAAGATTTCAGCAACGTCTTGCGTGAGCAAGTGGTAGACCGCCACGGGCAAGCTGATTTTTCTGACTTGTCCAATGGCGTATGGCATGTCCGTGTGCGCGGCATTGATGCCCGCACGCTGGAAGGCTTCAACGCCGAGGCCACCCTGCAAGTGATGCTGCCCGCCAATACCAGTCACCCGGCCGCTGAATGGGTGGCACAGAATGACCACATCGACACCCTCCATGGTGAACATGTGCTGCAGTTTGAGCCACTCGGGCTGGATGCCAGCCATGCCATTTTGGCCAGTGTGAAGATCAATCGCCCGCCGTATGTGCGCGTGGCCAAGGCACTGGTCAAACCCGATGGCGGGCCAATCCGCTTGAACCTGGGGCCTTTGACCGCGGGAGAAAACTACCTGATCAACCTGACGGTGACCCAGGCCGATGGTGCCACCCTGAGCCCGACCAACTATGCGTTTGACGGTCTGCCAGCCGGGCAATCCCTGAGTTCACCCCTGAAACACCTGGCCAGCGACACCACCCTACCCCTCCCGGCATCGGCGCACAAATCCAAGCACAGCAAGCGCCACAAGGCAGCGGGCTGAGCCAGCGCAGCCAGGAATCAGTCGAGCATTTTCCAGACCAGCTCCAGGCCCGCCGCCCACAGATCCCCCTCGGCAGGGGATGACGTAAGTTGAAAGGATCGGTGCTGAGCCTTGGCTTCACGCTGGGCTTTCAGGCGGTCCCGCTCCACCATCACCAGCGCGTCGGCCAACTCCGGTATTTTGAGAGCCCCCGCCTGGCTGCTGGCCTTGGCATAACCTTGCAGGGCACGCTCCACCGCTTGTGGGTCAAGCAGCGAGAACGCCGCGCGGCAGTAGGGGCAGGCGTGGTCTTTGCGCAAATCCACTGGCGCACCACAACTGTTGCAGTAAATCACCGCCACGCGCCGGGCCATGTCATCCACTTCGGGCTGGGTGAGCTGGCGCACAAAGCCCTTTTCGATCATGAAGCTGGAAAACACGCTGAAGCGCCCGTGCTTGCGGGTACAGCGGTAGGTGATGTAGCGGCCACTTTTCACCACATCAAAGCCCTGTGCCAAGATACCTTTGCAATGCGGACAGCTGAGTTTGCTGGCCAGCGGCTGGCGCGCATCGTCCCGGTGGGCGTGTAGCAGCCGGAACAGCTCCACCACTGCGGCCGGTGACAGTTTCAGGTTTTCCAGCGGGTCAAACCAGATGCCATGGCAGGCAAAACACAAGTCCAGCAACACATCGGGCCCCGCCACACCAGCAAAGGCGTGTTTTTCCATCGGAACCTGGCAGGACGGGCATGGACGGGGGATGGACATGTGCCTAACTTTCTATAAAAAAGTGCCTCTAACCTTTGTATTCAAAGCGCAGACAGCTCTCAAAATCATATCAAACACCCAGCCGTCGGCAGATTTCCAGCGTAGCGGCACTCTGGTTCATGCTGTAGAAATGCAAGCCCGGCGCACCACCGGCACGCAATTGTTCACACAAATCGGTGACCACGTCCAGGCCAAAGGCCTTGATGGAGGCAGTGTCGTCACCAAAGGCCTGCAGCCGCAGGCGGATCCAGCGCGGAATCTCGGCCCCGCAGGCATCACTGAAACGCATCAACTGGCTGGAGCTGGCGATCGGCATGATGCCGGGCACCACCGGAATTTGCACCCCCAGCGCATCGGCCTCTTCGACAAAGCGGAAGTAGGCATCCGAGTTGTAGAAATACTGGGTGATGGCGGAATTGGCTCCGGCCTGCACCTTGGCAGCAAAGGCCTTCAGGTCAGACTCGGGTGACTTGGCCTGCGGGTGGGTTTCCGGGTAGGCAGCGACTTCAATGTGAAAGTCGTCAGGCATCTCGGCGCGGATAAAGGCCACCAGGTCACTGGCGTACTGGAATTCGCCCCCGGTGCCATAGCCGCTGGGCAGGTCGCCACGCAAGGCCACCAGGCGCTTGACCCCCATGGCTTTGAGCGTAGCGAGCTGCTCACGCACCCGTTCGCGGGTGGCGCCAATGCAGGAGAAGTGTGAGGCGGCACTCATGCCTTCGCTCAAAATGTCGCGCACGGTGTTGAACGTGCCCTCTTGCGTGGAGCCGCCGGCGCCGAAAGTGACCGAGCAAAACTCGGGTTTCAGGGCATACAGCTGCTGGCGCACCAGGCGCAGCTTTTCAACCCCTTCGGGGGTTTTGGGCGGAAAAAATTCAATACTGACAGGAAAACGGTCTGGGCTCATCATGGCCCTCCTTGACAGGTGTGGGGGTGAACCGGGCAGGCCCGGCTCTCTCAGGGTTTGGTGGCGGCAATAAAAAACTCACGGTTGCCGTCGCCACCGGCAATTGGCGAGTCAAACCAGTGCATGACCGTCAAGCCCAGCTCGGCACAGGCTTCGCGCAGACGCTGCTCGACCAGCGGGAACATGGCAGCATCTTTGACGATACCGCCCTTGCCCACCTGGCCGGGTTGCAATTCAAACTGGGGTTTGACCAATGTGAGCAAGCGGCCACCACTTTTCAGCAGCGGCACCACGGCGGGCAGCACCAGGGTTTGGGAGATGAAGGACAAGTCCGCCACGACCAGGTCAAACTCGGGGACAAATTCAGCCTCTTCAACCCCTTCTTCAAGGTCAAATTGGCCTTCAGCGCTTGTACTGTCTGCGTAAGCAGCTATTAAATCAGAAGCATCCAGGGCACGCGCATTCACCCCCTCCACACACAACACCCGCGGGTCGGCACGTAACTGGGGGTGCAACTGGGCGCTGCCCACATCCACCCCCACCACCAACGCCGCACCGTGTTGCAGCAGGCAGTCGGTGAAACCACCGGTGCTTTGGCCCACGTCCAGGCACTGCCAGCCTTGCACCTTGAGCCCGACCTGGATCAACGCGGCCTGCAGCTTGAGGCCACCGCGCGACACATAGCGGGCCTCGGAGTCGTCCAGCAGCTCCAGCGCGGCATCCTCGGGCACGTCGTCGCCATTTTTGGCGACACGCCGCCAGGTTTCGCCCTGTTGGAACTGCACACCAGAAGCAATCAGCCGCTGCGCCTGCGAGCGTGTGCTGGCCAGCCCACGCTGTACCAGAAGTTGGTCAATACGCATGGCGGGCTTAGTAACGGTAAGAGTCGGCTTTGTACGGGCCGGACTTGCTCACCCCAATGTAGGCAGCTTGCTCGTCGGTCAGCTCGGACAATTGCACACCCACTTTTTTCAGGTGCAGGCGCGCCACTTTTTCGTCCAGGTGCTTGGGCAACACATAGACCTGGCCCACTTTGTAGTCTTTGGACTTGGTAAACAGTTCGATCTGCGCGATGGTCTGGTTGGCAAAGCTGGAGCTCATGACAAAACTGGGGTGACCGGTGCCGCAACCCAGGTTCACCAGACGGCCTTTGGCCAGCAGGATGATGCGTTTGGCCGGATTTTTGCCCTTCTTGGGGAAGATCACGTGGTCAACTTGCGGCTTGATCTCTTCCCAGGTGCATTTGGACAGGGATGCCACGTCAATTTCATTGTCAAAGTGGCCGATGTTGCAAACAATGGCCTGGTCTTTCATGGCCGCCATGTGCTCGAAGCGGATCACGTTCAGGTTGCCGGTGGCGGTGACAAAAATATCGCACTTGTCGGCGGCGTATTCCATGGTGACGACCTTGAAGCCTTCCATGGCGGCTTGCAGCGCGTTGATCGGATCGATCTCGGTCACCCACACCTGGGCGCTCAGGGCACGCAGCGCCTGGGCGCAGCCCTTGCCCACGTCGCCATAACCGGCGACCACCGCCACCTTGCCGGCGATCATCACGTCGGTGGCGCGTTTGATGCCGTCTACCAGCGACTCGCGGCAGCCGTACAGGTTGTCAAACTTGCTCTTGGTCACCGAGTCATTGACGTTAATGGCGCGCAGCTTCAGGTCACCCTTGGCCGACATCTCGTTCAAACGGTGCACGCCGGTGGTGGTTTCTTCGGTCACGCCGATGATGTTTTTCAGGCGGCGGCTGTACCAGGTGGCATCTTTGGCCAGCCTGGCTTTGATCGCCGCGTAAAGGCAGGTTTCTTCTTCGCTGGTGGGTTTGTCGAGCAAAGTGCTGTCTTTTTCAGCCCGGGCTCCCAGGTGCATCAACAGCGTGGCATCACCGCCGTCGTCCAGGATCATGTTCGGGCCTTCAGCGGCGGTGCCTTTTTTGCCGCCAAATTCAAAAATGCGGTGGGTGTAGTCCCAGTAGTCCGCCAGGGATTCACCTTTGACCGCAAACACCGGTGTGCCAGTGGCGGCAATGGCTGCAGCGGCGTGATCCTGTGTGGAAAAAATATTGCACGAGGCCCAGCGCACTTGGGCACCCAGGGCTTGCAGGGTTTCGATCAGCACGGCGGTCTGGATCGTCATGTGCAACGAGCCAGTGATGCGTGCGCCCTTGAGTGGCTGGTCTTTGGCGAATTCTTCGCGGATAGCCATCAGGCCAGGCATTTCGGTCTCGGCAATGTTGAGCTCTTTGCGGCCCCAGGCGGCCAGGCCGATGTCGGCAATGACGTGGTCAGCCACGGGGGCCGGTTGAACAAGCGCCTTAACGACGGGTTTGACGGCAGGTTTGGCGGTCGCTTTGACAGCGGGTTTGGCGGATTTTTTGGATGCAGCGCTCATGGTTCACTCCAGAAGTTAAGGTACTGACCACTGCTTGCAAGGGGGTAAATCACTCACCTCACGCGCAGTGGGTGAGCGCCGTTGTGAAACGCCACAGCAGTGCTGCCGCAGCGGGGTCCGAGCCTCACTCAGCAGCCCTTTGACAAAGGCTGTGAGCTGCAACGCTCCTCGGAATGGGCGCGATTATAGAGAAGCCAACCGGTCGGCCGCCATCACGGCTCCCCCAACGAGGTGATAGCCTTGGCCTGAAAATTGCATTTTGTAATTCTTTTGTAATGATCTGATTTTTTTGAAGTGCAAAATACAGATTGCCTGCCAGTCCACCAACGTCTCAAGGACCCCAATTGAACGCCTCCGCATCACCCTTAGCCACCACGTCTTCTGAGCAAATCAACGCCCATTTGCTGCACACCGTGGGCGTTGACCCGAATCGCGCCTCACCCAACGAATTGATGCAGGCTACCGCGCAAGTGGCACGTGCCCAGTTGTCCAAACGTTGGGTCGCCACACAAGCCAAAGAACGCCAACAAAAAGCCCGCCGTGTGGTGTATTTGTCGATGGAATTCCTGATGGGACGCACCCTGTCCAACGCACTGGCCGCATTGAACCTGACCGATGGCGCAGCCCAAGGTCTGGCCGAGCATGCGCAAAAGCTCGAAGACATTGCCAACCTGGAACCCGATGCGGCTTTGGGCAATGGCGGCCTGGGGCGCTTGGCGGCGTGTTTTCTGGACTCCATGGCCACGCTGGGCCTGCCCTCCTGGGGCTATGGCATTCGCTATGAATACGGCATGTTCGCCCAGGAAATCCAGGATGGCTGCCAGGTCGAGTACCCGGACTCGTGGCTCAAAGACGGCACACCGTGGGAATTTCCCCGCGCTGACATCACCTACACGGTGCGTTTTGGCGGCTGGGTCACGCATGAGAATGAAAAAGCCGTCTGGCAGTCCACCGGCGAAGTGGCCGCCAAGGCCTACGACATGGTGGTACCCGGCCACGGCACCGACAAGGTCAGCACCCTGCGTCTGTGGAAAGCGGTGGCCCCCGACCATATTGACCTGGGTGCCTTCAACAGTGGCGACTACGCCCGCGCAGCCAGCGCCAAAAACGAGTACGAAAACATTTCCTGGGTGCTCTACCCCAACGACAGCACGCCAGCCGGGCGTGAGTTGCGCCTGAAGCAAGAATACTTTTTTGTGGCAGCCTCCATGCAGGACTTGATCCAGCGCCACCTGGACGAACACCCCTCGCTGCACAACCTGGACGAGCACGTCGCCATCCACCTCAATGACACCCACCCGGCGATTGGGGTGGCCGAGTTGATGCGTATCCTGTGTGACGAACACAACTTCACCTGGCCCCAAGCCTGGGCGATTTGCACCAAAACCTTCTCCTACACCAACCACACCCTGATGCCCGAGGCCCTGGAGACCTGGCCGGTGTCGCTGATGCAGCATGTGCTGCCGCGCCATCTGGAAATCATCTTCCGCATCAACAAGGAGTTTCTGGATCATGCGGCGCGCTTTCTGCCGGGTGACCATGAGTTCCTCAAGCGCCTGTCACTGATTGACGAGACCGGTGAACGCCGGGTGCGCATGGCGCATTTATCGGTGGTGGGCAGCCACCACATCAACGGCGTGTCGGCGCTGCACTCCGAACTGCTGGTGCGCACGATTTTTTCGGACTTTGCCACCATCTGGCCCGACCGCTTCACCAACATGACCAACGGTGTCACCCCCCGGCGCTGGCTGGCGCAGGCCAACCCCGGCCTGTCGGCCCTGCTGGACGACACTCTGGGCACCGGCTGGCGGCTGGATCTGGGCCAGCTGAAACGGCTCGAAGCACTGCAAGACAATGCCGCTTTTGCCGAAAAGTTCAGGGCCATCAAACGCGCCAACAAGGTGCGGCTGGCCAACTACATCGAAAAAACCACCGGCATCACCGTCAGCCCCGACAGCCTGTTTGACGTGCAGGTCAAACGTATCCACGAATACAAACGCCAGCTGCTCAACGTGTTGCACGTGATCACGCGGTACCAGGCGATTCTGGCCGACCCGCATGCACCCTGGGTGCCGCGCACCGTCATCTTTGCCGGTAAAGCGGCCTCCAGCTACCAGTCGGCCAAGTCGATCATCCGCCTGATCCACGATGTG
Organism: Rhodoferax lithotrophicus; assembly: GCF_019973615.1. Classification (GTDB taxonomy): domain Bacteria; phylum Pseudomonadota; class Gammaproteobacteria; order Burkholderiales; family Burkholderiaceae_C; genus Rhodoferax; species Rhodoferax lithotrophicus. The sequence continues at coordinate 4,159,824 of NZ_AP024238.1, forward strand.
GGTCTGACCATCAACAACGACCCACGCATTGGCGACAAGCTCAAGCTGGTGTTTATCCCCAATTACGGCGTATCGGTGGCTGAAATCATCATGCCCGGAGCCGACTTGTCAGAGCAAATCTCCACCGCCGGCACCGAAGCCTCGGGCACCGGCAACATGAAGCTGGCACTTAACGGCGCGCTGACCATTGGCACTGACGACGGGGCCAACATCGAGATCCGGCAAAACGTGGGCGACGACAACATCTTCATCTTCGGCCTGAAAACCCCCGAAGTGCGCGCCCTCAAGGTAGCGGGCTACCACCCCTTGAACTACTACAACAACGATCCGGCCCTCAAGGCCGTGCTGGATGCCATTGCCAACGGGCAATTCTCCCCCGATGAACTGGGACGCTACCGTGGTCTGACCGACCCCCTGATCTGGGGCGGTGACCACTACATGCTGTTGGCTGACTATGCGTCTTATGTGGCCACACAGACCCTGGTAGACGAGCTCTACCGAAAACCCGACCAGTGGTGCCAGCGAGCAATTCGCAATGTGGCGGGCATGGGAGCGTTTTCTTCCGACCGAACCATCGCAGCCTACGCCCGCGACATCTGGAGTATTGAACCTGAACACACCTGACACCACTTCGCCCCAGCTGCCAGCCCACCGCACAACCTGAGAACCTCTTGCCATGCTGCGAAAACACGACATTGACCAGATCTGCAACGCCAGTCACGGTGATCCGTTTGCCGTCCTGGGGCCGCACGAACTCAAGTCAGGACAGACCTCCCTGCGCTGTTTTCTGCCGACCGCCGTCCAGGTAGCCGCCATCGACTCCCAAGGCATGGTGCTGGGTCAATTAAAAGCCCGCGCCGACGGTTTTTTCGAAGGCCACCTCAACGCCCCGTACCACACCGCCTACCAGTTGCAGGTGCACTGGGCCAGCGGCCTGGTCAGCACCATCGACGATCCTTACCGCTTTCCTCTGGTGCTGGGCGAGATGGATGTCTGGCTGCTGGGGGAAGGCACCCACTTGCGCCCCTATGAAGTGCTTGGCGCACAAACCTGTACCCTGCTGGGTGTCAGCGGTACCCGCTTTGCCGTGTGGGCACCCAATGCCAGCCGGGTCAGCGTGGTGGGGGATTTCAACTTCTGGGATGGGCGTCGCCACCCGATGCGGCTGCGCCGCGAATGCGGCGTGTGGGAGCTGTTCTTGCCCGGGGTGACGACCGGTGCGCTATATAAATTTGAGATCCGCACCACCAGCGGCGAAGTTTTGCCCGCCCGTGCCGACCCCTACGCGCTACAAGCCGAATTACGCCCCGCCACCGCCAGCGTGGTGGGCCAACTGCCTGGAAAAATCCCACCCAACGCACAACGTCAGCGCGCCAACGCGCTGGATGCCCCGGTGAGCATTTACGAAGTGCACCTGGGCTCCTGGCGGCGCATGGCCGATGACGGCAACCGCTGGCTCAATTGGGACGAGCTGGCCGACACCCTGATTCCCTACGCACAAGCGATGGGGTTCACCCATCTGGAATTGTTGCCCATCAGCGAACATCCGTTTGACGGCTCCTGGGGCTACCAACCGGTGGGCATGTACGCGCCCACCGCCCGTTTTGGTGACGCAGCGGGGTTTGGCCGACTGGTACAGCGTTGCCACGCTGCCGGGCTGGGCCTGATTCTGGACTGGGTGCCCGCCCACTTCCCCACGGATGCCCATGGCCTGGCCAACTTTGACGGCACCCACCTGTATGAATACGCCGACCCACGTGAAGGCTTTCACAACGACTGGAACACCCTGATCTACAACCTGGGCCGGACTGAAGTGCGCAACTTTCTGGTCGGCAATGCGCTGTACTGGCTGGAGCGTTTTGGTGTGGACGGCCTGCGCGTGGATGCGGTGGCCTCCATGCTCTACCGCGACTACAGCCGCAAGGCCGGTGAATGGATTCCCAACATACACGGCGGGCGGGAGAACCTGGAGGCCATCGATTTCCTCAAACGCATGAACGAGGTGGTCGGTGTGCAGTGCCCGCAAGCCATCACGCTGGCCGAAGAATCCACCGCCTACCCGGCGGTCTCACGCCCCACCTATGCCGGAGGTCTGGGCTTTCATTACAAGTGGAACATGGGCTGGATGCATGACAGCCTGGCCTACATGGCGCGCGACCCGATCTACCGCCAGCACCACCAGGGTGAGATGACCTTCAGCCTGGTCTATGCCTTCAACGAAAATTTTGTGCTGCCCATTTCTCACGACGAAGTGGTGCATGGCAAGGGTTCGCTGCTGACCAAAATGCCCGGTGACCGCTGGCAACAGCTGGCCAATGTACGCGCCTTTCTGGGCTATATGTGGGGGCATCCTGGCAAAAAACTGCTGTTCATGGGTTGTGAATTTGCCCAGGAACGCGAATGGAACCATGACCACAGCCTGGACTGGAACCTGCTGGAAAATCCGCAGCACGCCGGGGTGCAGCACCTGGTGCGCGATCTGAACAAGTTGTACCGCGCCACCCCGGCCCTGTACCAGCAAGACTTTGACCCGGCCGGTTTTGAATGGATCGACCACAGTGATGCCGCACATTCGATCCTGAGTTTTATCCGCCATGGTCTGGATACCCGCACCTTCATTCTGGTGGTGTGCAATTTCACCCCCCAAGTACAACCCGGCTACCGGCTGGGGGTGCCCCAGCCGGGCCACTACCGCGAGGTGCTCAACACCGACTCCGCCCACTATGGCGGCAGCAATGTCGGTACCCCACTGGGCACGGCCAATGCCGAACCCACCCCCTGGCACGGCAAACCGTGCTCTATCCTGATTACACTGCCCCCCTTGTCAACGGTATTTTTTGAATGGAACGTTTGAGTGCGGAAGGCCTGCAGGCCGGACACCCGTGGCCCTTGGGGGCCCATTTTGATGGACAGGGTGTCAATTTTGCGGTGTTTTCGAGCCATGCCCAAGGCATCGAACTCTGCCTTTTTGATGCCGATGGCACACACGAGCTGACCCGCATGCATCTGACCTGCCAGACCGGTGATGTCTGGCACGGGTACCTGCCCGGTGCCCAGCCTGGCTTGGTGTATGGCTTGCGTGCGCATGGCTCCTGGCGACCCGACAAAGGGTACCGATTTGATGCCGCCAAATTGCTGCTCGACCCCTATGCGCGCGACATCGTGGGGGACTACATCTGGAGCGATGCCCATTTTTCGCAGGAGCACCCCCTCTCCAGGCACATGGACACACATGACAACGCTCGCCTGGCGCTCAAAGCCCGTGTCACCCATGACCAATTCGATTGGGACAACGACACCCCACCCTACATCCCGCTGGCACAAAGTGTGCTGTATGAATGCCATGTCAAAGGCTTTAGCCAGCTACATCCACAAATCCCCCCCGAATTACGCGGCAGCTTCGCTGCACTGGCGCATCCCGCTGCCATCCAGCACTTCAAGGCACTGGGCATCACCGCCCTGAGCTTGCTGCCGGTGCACTACTGCTTGAACGAAGAACGCCTGGTGAGTATGGGCCTCACCAACTATTGGGGCTACAACACCCTGGGCTTCTTCTGTGTTGACCCACGGCTGGCCAGCGGAACACAGGGCCGCTCACCACGTGACGAGTTTCGCCACATGGTTCGCAACCTGCACCAGGCTGGCCTGGAGGTGATTCTGGACGTGGTCTACAACCACACCGCCGAGGCCGACCACACTGGCCCCACCCTGAGCTTTCGTGGACTTGACAACGCCAGCTACTACGTGCTGGCGGCCAACGACCCTTCTCGCTATGAAAACTACAGCGGTTGCGGCAATACCATCAACATCAAACACCCCAAAGTCTTGCAACTGGTGATGGACAGCCTGCGCTACTGGGTGAGTGAAATGCATGTCGACGGCTTTCGTTTTGACTTGGCCAGCGTGCTGGGCCGCAATGAACAAGGCTTCAGCGCCAGCGCATCGTTCTTTGCTGCAGTAGCACAAGACCCGGTACTGTGCCGTGTCAAACTGATTGCCGAGCCCTGGGATCTGGGGCCTGGCGGCTACCAGGTGGGTGGATTCCCCAGAGGCTGGCTGGAATGGAACGACCGTTTTCGCGATGGTATGCGCTGCTTTTGGGTACAAAACGCAGCGTCCCCCCATACCCCCGTGGCCCACGGCAACCGGGGTGACTTTGCCATGCGTCTGTGTGGCTCATCCGATGTCTACCAACCCAGCCAACGCACCCCCGCCAAATCCCTGAACTACGTGGTGTCCCACGACGGTTTTACGCTCGCTGACCTGGTCAGCTACAACCAGCGCCACAACCTGGCCAATGGCGAAAACAACCGTGACGGCACGGGCGACAACCTGAGTTTCAACTGTGGCTTTGAGGGCCCCTGCGATGACCCGGCTGTGCTGGCCTTGCGCCACAAGCTGCAACGCACCCTGATGGCCACCACCTTGCTGGCCCAGGGCACCCCCATGATCTGCGCGGGCGACGAAATTGGCCACAGCCAGGGCGGCAACAACAACCCTTATTGCCAGGACAACACCATCACCTGGATCAACTGGCAAACCGCCGACACCGATCTGCTGGCGTTTACCCAACACGTGCTGAGCCTGCGACACCAACTACAACCGTTTCATAACCAGTGGTACAGCGGCATTGCCAACATTGACGGGGTCTACGACCTGTCCTGGTGGCAAGCCGATGGCAGTGTGCTTCAGGGTGATGCCTGGCATCAGCCCATGGTCCGCACCCTGGCTTGCCTGGTGGGGCATCCAGGGCGCAGCCCGGTACCCTTACTTTTGCTGGTGAATGCCGGAGCCAGCGATGCCGCGTTTGTACTGCCACGCGGCCAATGGCAAGCGCTGCTGGATACGGCACACCCACGTGGCGAAAGCCAGCAACAAGCGGCTGGCGGCAGCGACCTTCAAGTGACAGCACACAGCCTGATGCTGCTGCAGCAGACCACCAGCCACACCACTCCGGCTACGCCGTCAAAACCCGTCAGCATTTCACAGGTTTGAAGCCACGGTGCATCAACTCAGGCCCTGAATTCTTTCCAATGAAGGAGGCACCAAACGAGTCAAAAATCACGATGCAAACCCCTATTCCCACGTTCAAAGGTTTGCCAGAGGTATCTCCTGCGCAGTCTCATCAGCCTGAAGCAGGCCTATGAGCTGGCCCAAGTCCTCATCCATTCGTTGAAGTGTCTGCGCACTTAAATTACTCAAAGCCTGCGGCAAAACCCCCTCAAACGGACCAGGAACTTTCTTCAGCAGCCTGGTGCCAGCAGGCAAAATTTTGAGTTGCACATTGCGTCGATCATCCGATGCCTTATCCATGCGAATGAGTTCCTTGCGCAGCAATTTTTTGATCAAGTTGCTGGCGGTTGACTGATGGATATCCATGCTGGAGGCAACACCCCCCATGCCAATACCCGGATTGGCCTTGATCACACTCAAAGCCCAAACCTGTGCGCCGCCCAAACCTACTTGTTTCTCCATCTGTCGAAAATGGTTTCGTACCGAACTAAAAACCACACGGAAGCGGCGCAATACTATGGCAGGTGTGACGGATTCAGTTGGCAGCGGGGCGGCAGATTTCATTGAGATGACTTAAATAAACTGGAATCTCGGATGATAGACATCCCATCGTCAAACCCCCAGAAGTCATGCCGGATCACTGCAACGACAATTGCTCTCTGAGTTTTTTCATCAGTAGATCCTCAAAGGTATAAAAACCTGTGTCACACCGGGCCAATTCGCTCAAGGCAAAGGCCGCCCCTGTACCAAACGCCTCACGCTTGATGGAGTCATGGGTGAGACGCACCGTTTGAAAAGGAAAACCAAAAATCACCTCGTGGTGTCCCACAATGCCACCTAGCCGCAGGGAGGTTATTTTTTCCGAACTCAACTCCAGGCTTTCAGCGATTTTTTTGGCAGTCCCGGAAACTTCTGGCTTTTCCTTGAAATGCTGTTCCAGAATTTCAACATCCGCAAATGGCGCAATGCTCCTGAGAAGTTTGGCCGCCATGATCAGGAAGTTGATGCCCAGTGTGATATTGGGCGAACAAAGAATACGGGTGTCTTGCCCCAGACTGTGTGCATAGCTGAGTTGCGCCTGATCGTAGGCAGAGATGGCACTGACCAGCATGATTTTTCTGCGTCTGAGCGCTTCGCCATACACCTGCAATGACTGTGGTGCTGAGAAATCAACTATCGCGTCAACGGGTTGTTCATCAAGCCAGTCTGAAAAATGGATGGCATCCAGTCCAACCAACGGGATGGCACGCTCATCCATCGTTTGAGCTCCTGGGACGGATGTGCGTTTCACAATCCAGCGCAGATCAAACCGAGGATCAGCCTTCAATACCTGAGCCACTGCGCTGCCGGCTTTGCCATGTCCGATCAGTCCAACTTTCATCATTGTCTTGTCTCCTTGAGTTTGAACTGCTGCATACAAAAATTACATTTGCCACAATATAACAGATACATTTGTTGCAATGTATGATGAAGACTGGATCCTTCTTTTTCACTTACGCTTACTGTTTCATCATGCGCCCACACCCTCACGTACCAACCACTTTCAAGCAGGAACTTTCTGACTGGCACATGTGGGCGGGCCGTGGTGTGGTGATTACATTTGCAGCCTTGGCCGGACTCACCGTGGTTGTGTTTACCTGGCTGGCTGATCATGCAATAGCCCAGTTTTTTCTTTTTCAAAATGCCTACTGGTGGGGGCCCCTCTTTTGGACCCCTCTCTCAACCTCAGCTATTGTTTGGCTAACATTGCGGTTTGCGCCGGGAGCTGCCGGGTCCGGGATTCCCCAGGTCATGGCCGCCCTGGAACCACAAGCCATGGGTACAGTCCGGCGGCTTTATGTATCGCTCAAGCTGAGTATTGCCAAAATTCTGTTGACCACCTGGGGCTTGCTGGCCGGACTTTCGCTCGGACGCGAGGGCCCGTCAGTTCAGATAGCAGCCGGGGTCATGCACTATGCCCGGCGTTGGCTGCCCAAGCGGGCGCACATTGGTGAACACAGTCTTCTCATCGCCGGTGGGGCCGCCGGCATTGCAGCAGCCTTCAATACCCCACTGGGTGGTGTGATGTTTGCCATTGAGGAACTTTCCAAAAGGGCAGAACAACGCAGCAATAGTTTGATTTTGGTAGCCATTGTGCTGGGCGGGCTGATGGGTGTTTCTGCCTATGGCAATGCGAGTTATTTTGGGGTGATTCACATTGAGAATTTTGGCTTTGCACTGATTCTTCCGGCCATTCTGGTGGCGCTTTGTTGTGGTGTCGCTGGCGGGCTCTTCTCTCGGCTTTTGATTGTGTCGCTGTCGGGCAGCTCAATGGACAGGTTCAGTCAATTTCGAAAAACTTCTCCGGTCTTGTTTGCCGCTGGCTGCGGGCTGGCAGTCGCTATCCTGGGCGTGGTGAGCCATGGTGAAACCTATGGCAGTGGGTATGCACACAACCGTGCCATGCTGGAAAACACCAATGACACCTCTTCACTCTATGTCCTGCTGAAATTTGTCGCAACCTGGTTGACCACCTGGGCGGGTGTACCGGCCGGGGTGTTCGCCCCCTCGCTGGCCATCGGCGGGGCGTTGGGCAATGACCTAGCGCAACTCACCGCCTACGCCAATGCACCCACTTTGATCGCTCTTGGCATGGCTGCTTTTCTGGCCGCAGTCACACAAGCACCATTAACCTCGTTCATCATCGTGATGGAAATGGTGGATGGCCATGCGCTGGTGTTGAGTCTCATGGCCTGTACGCTGGTGGCCAGTGGTGCGTCGAAACTCATCAGTGCACCTTTGTACTCCTCGCTGGCCGAACTGCAATTACTGCGCATCAAAAGCTTGGTAGACACCCCAAAAAAGAACGTCTAAAGGTGCACTTTGCACGCCTTCACCATCCATTCTCAAACAAGTCAAGGAGTATCGGAGATGTACAGAAAAATTCTGGTTGTGGTGGATGATCGTGTAACTACCCAGTCGACCATTTGTCAAGCCATTGCAATGGCCCAGGTGCATCGTGCCGACATTCATTTTTTCTATGTCATGCCGCACTATGAATTAACGAGTTTTGACATGCTTCCAGTGGCTGATCTACCGCCTGATGAGTTCCAAAACAAAGCCAACGCTCAGGCTCACAAGCTGCTGACACAAGCCTGCGAAATGGCTGAACAGGCTGGCGTTCAAAGCTACCAAGCCATGAGTTCAGGCAAGGATGACGCGAAATGTGTCGCGGATGCGGCAGAAAAAAGACATTGCGACCTGATTGTTGTCGGCACAGAAGGCAGCAATGCCGTGATGCGCATCCTCAATGGCAGCATCATTCCCGGACTGATTTCCGTAGCGACCAAGCCGGTTCTTGTCTGTCGGGATACGGGTTCACGGGACGAGCTCAAACGCAAAGCCAACGCGACCCAATACGCGCGGCACAGACGGCGGTAAGGTCTGGAGCGGCGGCAGCGAGAACAAAACGACTCAAAAAGAAGCCCCAGAGGGCCTCAAATATCTCTCGTTACCCGAACCGCTGCTGAAGTTACCAGCCAATCAGCACTGGCACCTCACTCACCCGCAGCAAGGTACTGGTAATGCTCCCGGTCATCAACTGTTTCAGCCAGAAGTGGCCAAACACACGCATCCCCAGCAAATCTGCACGCTGCGTTTCTACGAAGGAGCATTGCACTGCATTGGGCGCATGGGCCATCAATTGCGGCACACGATGCCCTCATGACTCACCATACAAATACAAAACGTAGGTATTCAAAACATACATCGTCATCAGCCCCAGGCTGATCCAGTTCACCGCCCGCAACACACGTGAGCCAGGTTTGAAAAACAAGCCAACCATGACCAGTCCGGTCATGGTGATGGCCGTGCCTGCTGTCACAGCATGCACAGGTGACACGCTGGCCATGAGCACGCCAGGGCGGTAAAACAGGTCGTCCACGGCAATGATGAGCACATTAAACATGTTACTGCCGAGCAGATTACCAATAGCCATGTCCAGTGCGCCCAAGCGCAAGGCTGACAGCGTCACGGCCAACTCAGGCAAAGAGGTGGCCGTGGCGACAAACAGGCTGCCAACAAACGACTTGTTCCACGCCATGGCGTGGGCCAGATCAGTTGCTACAAACGGCAGCCACATGCCAGCCCCGGCCACCACAGAAGCGACCAGTGCAAAGTGAATGATGGCGGTACGTAACTCGGGTAGATCTGCCGCAAATTCGACCTCAGCCTGCACGGCATGGTCACGCTCATAGGCAAACACGGTGCGCATGGCCACCAGATAGAGCAGCAACAGCACGGGTGCGATCAAACCGATGTTCAGTTGCGTTGAAGCGGCAGCGTCCACTTCGCCTGGTGACGGCATGACCTGACTCACCAACAAGCTGACCAGCGCAAACCCCAGCATCACAACCCCAAATGCCCCCGCCAGCACATGGCCCAGACTGGCCCGCTGCCAGACCGGCTCCTGGCGAAAAAACAAGTCAACAACCACCAGAAACACCAGGTTCACCACACAACTGCCCAACGCATCACCAAGCGCCAGATTGGGGGCATGGGCGATGGTGACACTGGTGATGCCGGTGGCCAGTTCGGGCAGCGAGGTCACCGTGGCCAGCAGGACCAGCCCGATCCAGCTGCCCGACAAACCAGTGCGCTGGGCAATGGCATCGCCATAAAGCGACAGCTGGTAGCCCGCGCCACCAATCAGAGCGGCACAGAAGGCAAACTGCAGCCAGATAAGTCCCACCGCATTCATATTCCCCCCTTATGACGGACAGACACTGTTCTGAACAACCAGGCTCAATGCAGCAACTGGTATTGCACCAGATAGGTACCCGCCCCCGCCAGATAACCCACCAAAGCCAGGCCACCGATTTTTTTGACGTACCAGAAAAACTGGATTCGCTCCAGCCCCATGGCCGCCACACCGGCAGCCGAACCAATGATCAAAATTGAGCCGCCGGTGCCGGCGCAGTAAGCCAGAAACTCCCAGAAAAAGTGATCCGGCGGGTATTGCGTCAGGCTGTACATGCCCATGGCGGCCGCCACCAGCGGTACATTGTCGACAATCGCGCTGGCCACGCCGATGATCATCACGACGACATCCTGACGGCCCACAGCCTGATCCAGCCACCGCGCCAGCGCGGTCAATACATGCGCGTGCTCCAGCGTAGCGACTGCCAGCAAGATGCCGATAAAGAACACCAGTGAGCCCATGTCGATCTTGCTCAGGGCATGCCCCAGCGTCAGGTGCTGCTTGGCAGCATCTTCCTTGTGGCGGTGCACCAGGTCCCCGACAATCCACAAAATTCCCAGGCCAAACAAGACCCCCAAAAACGGCGGCAAATGGGTGATGGTTTTGAACGCGGGCACCGCCACCAGAATACCCAGCCCCAGAAAGAACATCAGGTTGCGCTCAAACGCCGTGGTACGCAGCTCAGCAAACTCACGCACCCGCTCAGGGGCCACCACCACCTGCCCGCGCAAGACCCAGGCCACGATGCCCAGCGGCACCAGCATACAGACCAGCGAGGGCAGCAGCACCGACTGGATGATGGCCAGCGCCGTGACCTGACCGCCAATCCACAACATGGTGGTGGTCACATCGCCAATCGGCGACCAGGCCCCGCCCGCGTTGGCGGCAATGACGATGATGCCGGCAAAAAACAGCCGGTCTTCACGCTTGGCCAGCAGCTTGCGCATCAGGGAAATCATCACAATGGTGGTGGTCAGGTTGTCCAGAATGGCGCTGAGGAAAAACGTGACAAAACCCACCAACCACATCAGCGTGGACAGCCGGGAGGTCTTGATACGGGTGGTGATGACTTCAAAGCCGTTGTGCGCGTCCACCACCTCCACAATGGTCATCGCCCCCATCAGAAAGAAAACAATCTGCGCCGTGCCCATCAAGGACTCACTCAGTTGCTCACTCACCAGATGGGCATCCCCCACCGACAGGGCGTAAATGCTCCACAGCAGGCCAGCGCCCACCAGGGCCGAGCCGGATTTGTTGATCTTGAGGGGGTGTTCCAGCGCAATCGCCGCGTAGGCGATCACAAAAATGGCGATCAGAGCCGGGGCGGCCTGGGCAAGGCTGTCAGGTGTCAGGGACATGGTCGAAGGTACTCCGCGTGGCGGCCCGACCAGCGCTTGAACCTGTCACACCGCAACATGCAGTGCATACACCCAAAGGGCATTCTATGTGCACCACCATGAACCAAGGCCAACGGCTGTACCGTGACCCTACAACGTCACCCTCCGGGTTGGGGCTTTTATTTGCATCAACCACAGTGACACGTTATAAGCGTGTACAGACCTTACACCCGGCATCCCCCTCATGGCAAACACCCCCCCTTCTTCCTCCAACACACGCAAAGACTGGCATTTGCGAGAAGTTCATGAACTCACCCAGGCGCATGAGGTAGACCCGACGCAGGGCTTGCAAGACCACCAGATCGCGCAGCGCACACTTGAATTCGGGGCCAACGAGTTACCCACGGCCGACAGCCGCAGCCTGTGGGCCCTGGTGTGGGAGCAGTTCAGCGACTTCATGATTCTGGTGCTGCTGGCCGCCGCCGTGATCTCTGGTGTGATGGGTGATCTGGTCGACACGCTGGTGATTGTGGTCATTGTGCTGCTCAACGCCGCCATTGGGCTGGTGCAGTCCTGGCGGGCCGACCAGGCGCTGGCCGCGCTGCAGCGCCTGTCTGAGGCGCAGGCCACGGTGCTGCGCAGTGGCCAGGTGCAACAGGTTCCGGCACAGGTACTGGTGCCCGGTGACATCGTGCTGCTGGAAGCGGGCAACCAGATTCCGGCCGACTTGCGGCTGATCAAAACCGCCCAGCTCAAGGTGGATGAATCGGCCCTCACTGGCGAATCGGTCACGGTGGACAAACACCCCCACATGCTCGAGGGCACCGAGCATGCCCTGGGTGATCGGCTCAACATGGCCTTCAAAGGCACCACCGCCACCCATGGGCGGGGGCATGGTCTGGTGGTGGCCACGGGCATGGCCACCGAACTCGGCAAAGTGGCGGGCCTGCTCGATCAGAGCCAGCAGCGCAGCACCCCGCTGCAATTACGTCTGGCGGCTTTTGGCAAGCGGGTGGCGCTGGCGGTGTTGGGCATTTGCGCGGTGATTTTTGTGGTGGGCGTGCTGCGCGGCGAAGACCCGCTGCTGATGGTGCTGACCGCCATCAGCCTGGCGGTGGCAGCCATTCCCGAAGCGCTACCCGCCGTGGTGACGGTGCTGCTGGCGCTGGGGGCGCGCAAGATGGTGTCGATCAACGCACTGATCCGCCGCCTGCCCTCGGTTGAAACGCTGGGCTCGGTCACCGTCATCTGCTCCGACAAAACCGGCACGCTGACGCAAAACCGCATGCAGGCGCAATGCCTGGTGGCGGGCCAGCCGGACGAGGCATCAGACTGGATGCCGCCAACCGCCTTGTCTGGCACAGCCCAGACGGCAGCCCCCGATGCCGCACACACCGAGCTGCTGCAAGCCGCCGCCCTGTGCAACGATGCCACCTTGGCAGCCGATGGCAGCTGGCGGGGTGACCCGACCGAGACCGCGCTGACCGAGATCGCCGCCCAGGCCGGGCTGATGAAGACCACGCTGGATGCCCAATGGCCACGCATGCTGGAACACCCGTTTGATGCCGTACGCAAACGCATGAGCACCATCCACCAACAGGCCCAGGAGGTGGTGGCCTACATCAAAGGGGCCCCCGAATCGGTGATCCCGCTGTGTACCAGCCAATGGTCGGCCCAATCCGGCGGTGCGCCGGGCCACATCAACACCAGCGCCTGGCTGGCCCGCGCCGACGCACTGGCCGCCCAGGGCTTACGCGTGCTGGCCATGGCCCGGCGCAACCACGGCAGCCTGCCCGAGCCCCAAGCCAGTGCGGACACCATCGAGCGCGATCTGTGCCTGATTGGGCTGATAGGCCTGATTGACCCCCCACGCCCCGAAGCCCTGGAGGCGGTGCGCGAATGTATGCAGGCCGGCATCACCCCGGTGATGATCACCGGCGACCACCCGGCCACCGCCCGTGCCATTGCCCACCGGCTGGGCATCGTCACCGAGGCCGATGCCGAAGTGCTGACCGGAGCCGACCTGACCCAGCTGGATGACACCGCCCTGATGGTCAAGGTGCGCCAGGTGCGCGTTTACGCCCGGGTAGACCCGGCGCAAAAGATCCGCATCGTGCAAGCCCTGCAAGCCCACGGTGAATTTGTCGCCATGACCGGCGACGGGGTCAACGATGCCCCCGCCCTCAAGCAGGCCGACATCGGCATTGCCATGGGCAAGGGCGGCACCGACGTGGCGCGTGAAGCTGCCAGCCTGGTGCTGCTGGACGACAACTTTGCAACCATCGTCAAAGCGGTGCGCGAGGGGCGGCGCATTTACGACAACGTGCGCAAGTTTGTGCGTTACGCCATGACTGGCAATTCGGGCGAGATCTGGACCATCTTTCTGGCCCCGCTGCTGATGTTGCCAATCCCGCTGCTGCCGATTCACATCCTGTGGGTCAACCTGGTCACCGACGGCCTGCCCGGCCTGGCGCTGGCGGCCGAACCGGCTGAGCGCGGCATCATGCAGCGCCCGCCCCGCGCACCCACCGAGAGCCTGTTTGCCCAAGGCATGTGGCAACACATTCTGGGAGTCGGGTTGCTGCTGGGCGGCTTGTGCCTGGGGGTGCAGGCCTGGGCGCTGTCCACCAGCCACGCCCACTGGCAAACCATGGTCTTCACCGTGCTGACCCTGGGCCAGATGGCGCATGTGCTGGCGATCCGGTCTGAGACCGAGGCGCTGTGGCAACAAGGCCTGACCAGCAACCGCCCCCTGCTGGGCGCGGTGCTGCTGACCTTCTGCCTGCAAATGGCCACGATTTATGTGCCGTTTTTGAACCCCATTTTCAAAACCCAGCCCCTGAGCCTGCCCGAGCTGGCACTGTGCCTGGCGGCCTCTGCGGTGGTGTGGGTGGTGGTTGAAATTGAAAAGGCCTGGCGGCGCAGTCGGCGGGCCGCCAGCACTGACGTGGCGGCAGATGCACCATGACAAAACGCCCATCCACCCCCCAGCATCTGGAGTTGCGCGTACGTGAACTCGCACAGTTATTCAACTCCATGGACCCCACGCCGTTTCACAACAAGGCCCTGGACCGCGAGGCTGAGGCCTTCATTGAAACCTGGGCCCGCGGCTTGTCCCTCCAGGGCACGCTGCATCTGACCCTCCACCTGCAACAACTACCGCCAGAAGGTGATCCCAGCGCACTCGTCACCGAGGCGGTTCACAACCATTTCGCGGACAAAACAAATCAAGTGCGCCGTGACTTGAGCGATCTTTTTTGGCAAGGGCGCATCAGCCTGTTGATTGGGGTGGCGTTTGTCGCCCTGTGTTTGCTGGCTGCCGATGCCATCGGCAAACTGGGCACGGGCACGGCCCACACCATTGCCCGTGAAAGCCTGACGATTGTGGGCTGGGTGGCGATGTGGCGGCCACTGCAAATTTTTCTGTACGACTGGTGGCCGCTGGCCAAACGCATGCGTATTTTCAAAGCCTTGGCACATGCACAGGTACGTGTTGTGCAAGGCAAAAATGCTACTTTATAAATAGCTACTCACGCTTTATTGACAAGCACTAGAGGCCTGTTATCTAGTTAAAACTGGTCAGTTCCAAGAGCGTCTGGTTGCTCGACGTAACTCAAGCGGGAGGTCATTTTTAAATGAAAATAGGCTGTAGCGCTTATGAAACAAGCGCAAACAGCTACAAAATATATAGCAAATTACTTTAAATAAACCGGCTCACAAGCCATCAAAGTGCCAAGCGGTCAAACCCGACCCGGCCACTGGCGGCCGTGATCCTGGCCAGCTGTGGTGCCACTTGTGGCCCGACCCAGTCCCACTTGAAGCGCCACGACCAGCAACCCATGGTGCCGGGGGTGTTCATGCGGTGCTGGCCATCCAACCCCAGCACGTCCTGAAACTGGCACAAGGCCAGACGCGCCACCGAGAAGCTGGCCGCACGCAGCATGGCCCAATGCACATCCATGCCCTGCCCTTCTTGTACCCCCAGATACTGCGCGGCAAAGGCGCGCTCATGGGCCGTGCAACTGGTCCACCAGCCAGGTACCGTGTCGTTGTCATGGGTGCCGGTGTAGACCACGGTGTTGGGCTCAAAGTTGTGCGGCAAAAAGGCGTTGCTGGCATCCCCTGAAAAAGCAAACTGCAGCACCCGCATACCCGGAAAACCGATGTGTTCACGCAAGGCCGTCACGGCGGGGGTGATGATGCCCAGATCTTCCGCGATGATGGGCAAATCCCCCAGCGCTTGCGCCAGGGCGGTGAACAAGGCCGCACCCGGCCCCGGTTGCCAGCGGCCTTTGACGGCGGTGGGCTCGTCTGCCGGGATTTCCCAGTAATCGACAAAGCCCCGAAAGTGGTCAATACGCACCACGTCGGCCAGATGTAGTTGGCGGCGCACCCGCTCAATCCACCAACGGTAGCCGTCTTGTGCCATGGCCGTCCAGTTGTACAGCGGGTTGCCCCAGCGCTGGCCGGTTTCCGAAAAGAAGTCGGGCGGCACACCGGCAATCACCCTGGGTTGCCCCTGGGCATCCAATTCATACAAGTCAGGCCGGGCCCAGCAGTCGGCGCTATGGTGGGCCACAAAAATCGGCAGGTCACCCACCAGCCGCACACCTTGGCTGTGGGCATAGGTTTTGATGGCTTGCCATTGCAGCTCAAATTGCCATTGCACAAAGCTCCAGAACGCAATTTCTGGTGCATGTTGCTGACGGGCTGCCGCCATATCTGCCGGAATGCGTTGCGCCAGGCCTTGCGGCCACTGCGGCCACAAGGCCGGGCTGTAAGCCTGATCCAGCGCCATAAACAGGGTGTAATCATCCAGCCAGGCGTGTTGTGTCTGTGCCCAGGCCGCCAGTTCTGTGCGCTCTTGTTCACTGGCCAGGCGCTGAAAACCGGCAAAAGCGGTGCGCAATTGCTGCATGCGCCAAGGCACCAGCGCGGTGTAATCGATGCGCTCATCGTCCCATGAGGTTTGCAAGCTGGCCGCATCCAGCCATCCACGCTGTGTCAAAGGCTCCAACGCCACCAGCAAGGGGTTGCCGGCAAAGGCCGAGCTGCCCATGTAGGGCGAATACCCGGGCCCCACCGGACCGAGCGGCAGGGTTTGCCAAAGTGTTTGCCCGGCCGTGTGCAGCCAGTCCACAAAGTAATAGGCGTTTGGCCCAAAATCTCCCGCGCCATGGGGGCCCGGCAGGGAGGTGGGGTGCAACACCACCCCGGCGGCACGCTGTGCCATCCAAGAATCAGCCATGCGTCAAAAGCTCCAGAAAGTGGTTCGAACCAGGTGGAAAGAGGATGTTATGCAATCAAATGGCGGTACAGCGCTACATACTGTGCGGCGGCCTTGTCCCAGCCCAGCTCCTGCTGCATGGCCTGCCGACGCACGCTTCGCCACTCGGCAGGGCGGGCATAAAGTGCAAAGGCACGCCGAACGGCCCGCACCAATGCCGAGGTGGTGAATTCCTTGAAGACAAACCCATTGGCAGAGCCATCGGCCAAATGCTCGAGTGCGCAATCCACCACCGTATCGGCCAGCCCACCCACCCGGTGCACCAGGGGTAAGCTGCCGTATTTCAAGCCATACATCTGTGTCAAGCCACAAGGCTCAAAGCGGGAAGGTACCAGCGTGACATCGGTGGCCGAGAAAATCTGGTGGGCAAAAGCCTCGTCATACCCGATACGCACCGCGACGGCTTGTGGGTGGGCCGCGGCACGGGCCAGAAATTCGGCCTCCAGCGCAGCCTCACCTGTGCCCAGCACCACCAGCTGACCACCACGGGCAATCAGTTCGTCCAACGCGGTCAACACCAAATGCAAGCCCTTTTGTTCAGTGAGCCGGCTGACTACGCCAAACAAGAGTGCGTCCGCTTTCACTTCCAGCCCAAGAGCTTGCTGCAACGCAGCTTTGCAACGTGCCTTGCCACTTGTTTTTTGGGCATCAAAGGGGGCGGTGATGGCGGTGTCGGTGGCCGGGTTCCAGACGGATTCGTCCACCGCGTTAAGGATACCGGTCAAATCATGGGCACGAGCGCGTAGCAAACCATCCAGCCCGCAACCTTGCTCGTGGGTCTGGATTTCTTTGGCGTAAGTAGGGCTCACCGTGGTGATGTGGTCGGCGTAATACAGCCCGGCTTTCATGAACGACATCTGACCATGAAACTCCAGTCCATTCACCGAAAACGCCTGGGGTGGCAGGCCAAGGTCGTAAAAATGGATGGGCGCAAATATGCCCTGGTAAGCCAGGTTGTGCACGGTGTACACATTGGCCACCAAGCGTCCCTGGCTCGGGCCAAAGGCCAGATAAGCCGATGTCAAGGCCGCATGCCAGTCATGGCTATGCACCACCGCAGGTTGCCAAACCGGATCAAGACCACAGGCCAGCTTGGCAGCGACCCAGCCCAGCAAGGCAAACCGCCGGTGATTGTCATGGTGAGGCAAACGCTGCTCGTCCTCATAAGGTGTCCCGGGTCGGCAATACAGGTGCGGCGCATCCAGCACATAGGCGGTCACACCCAGCGTGCCCAGCAGGCCTTGGCGTACCAGCACACGCTCACCCCAAGGTGCCGTGAGTTCGGTCAACACCGTGCTGGATTGCAGATCAGCCATGATGGGTGCAAACCCTGGCAACAACACACGCACCTCGCAACCCGCTGCATTCAGTGCCGCGGGCAAGGCCCCTGCAATATCTGCCAAACCTCCGGTTTTAAGTAATGGAAAAATCTCGGCACTGACTTGCAATACATTCATCAATCGGTTCTCTTTATTTCAGTTTGGCCAACATGGCACGGGTGATCAACACCACCCCACCTTCACTGCGTTCAAAACGCTGGGCATCCAGCACCGGGTCTTCTCCTACCACCATGCCCTCCGGGATCACGCAACCGCGGTCAATCACCACCTTGCGCAGTCGGCAATGGCGGTGGATCGTCACATTTGGCAGCACCACGGCCTCTTCAACACGACAGTCCGAGTGCACCCGTACCTCGGAAAAAAGCACGGAATGGGCCACATAGGAGCCCGACACAATACAACCACCCGAGACCACGGTATTGACATAAATGCCGTTGCTGCCATCTTTGTCCGGTACAAATTTGGCAGGTGGCAGCTGACGCTGATAGGTCCAGATAGGCCAGTCGGTATCGTAAATATCCAGCTCCGGCACGGTGGAGGCCAGGTCAAGATTGGCGGACCAGAAGGCATCAATGGTGCCGACATCACGCCAATAGGGCTCGATGCCTTTGACGCGCGACACACAGGACAGACCAAATGGATGCGCCAGCGCCCGGCCTTCAGATACCGCACGGGGAATCACATTTTTGCCAAAGTCATGCTCCGACTCGGGGTTGGCCAAGTCGTCTTCGAGCAACTGGTACAGGTAGTCGGCATTAAAGATGTAAATCCCCATGCTGGCCAAGGACACGGCATCATTGCCAGGCATGGGCGGTGGATCAGCCGGTTTTTCAACAAAGGCGGTGATCTGGCGCGTCGCATTAATGGCCATCACACCAAATGCGCTGGCCTCGGCACGCGGCACCTCAATACAACCCACGGTACAGCCCGCGCCCAAAGCCACATGGTCTTTGAGCATGATGGAGTAGTCCATCTTGTACACATGGTCACCCGCCAGAATCACGATGTATTCGGGCTTGCTGGAGCGGATGATGTCCAGGTTTTGGTAAATGGCATCGGCCGTGCCACGGTACCAATGCTCATCACCCACACGCTGTTGAGCGGGCAACAAGTCCACCATTTCATTGAGTTCGGCACGCAAGAAACTCCAGCCGCGCTGCATATGACGCATCAGCGAATGCGACTTGTACTGGGTCACCACCGCCATGCGCCGAATGCCTGAATTCAGGCAGTTGGACAGGGCAAAGTCAATGATGCGGAACTTGCCGCCAAAGTACACCGCAGGTTTGGCACGGGTATCGGTCAATTGCTTGAGTCGTGATCCGCGCCCTCCGGCCAACACCAAGGCCACGGTATGGCGCACCAACTGATGGGTTTCAAGGGTTCGTTTTTCTGCTTGCTCCATGATTTACTCCACGTTTAAATTTTTTATCTGTCAGGTGGCTACGCTGGGTCCGGTCATACCTGTTCGCACGCTGATCCCGGCCACCTGCTCGGCCACAGCGGCCAGCTCCGCCAAAGCAGCTTGTACCGGCACATCCTGGCAAGCAGGGTCGGCCTCAAAGCGTTCCAGATAAACGCGCAAGGTGGCCCCCTCCGTACCCGTGCCCGACAACCTGAAAATCACCCGCGCACCGTCGTCAAACAACAGTCGCACGCCCTGATTTCTGGAAACCGAGCCATCCACCGGATCGGTGTAGGCAAAGTCATCGGCCAGGCTGATCTGGCGCGAGCCCAGACTCTGGCCGACCAAACCGGGCAAGGATGAGCGCAGATCAGCCATCAGGCGATTGGCCACATCGACCGCAATACCTTCGTAATCATGCCGGGTGTAGTAATTGCGGCCATAGGTGCGCCAGTGCTCCTGCACCAGGGTCTGTACCGATTTGCCGGTAGCCCCTTGCAGGCTGAGCCAGAACAGAATCGCCCACAGGCCGTCTTTTTCACGCACATGGCTGGAGCCGGTGCCGTAGCTTTCTTCACCACACAGGGTGGCGCGTCCGGCATCGAGCAGGTTGCCAAAAAACTTCCAGCCGGTGGGGGTCTCGAAACACGGTAGACCCAGGGCCTTGGCCACCCGGTCGACCGCCGCAGAAGTGGGCATGGAGCGAGCCACGCCCAGCAAACCGTCTTGGTAGCCCGGAATCAGCTTGGCATGCGCCGTCATCAGCGCCAGACTGTCGGAGGGGGAGACCACAAAGTTGCGGCCCACCACCATGTTGCGATCCGCATCACCGTCCATGGCCGCGCCAAAGTCGGGCGCATCTGCGGCGCTCATATGGGCAATCAGGTCTTCGGCATTCACCGGGTTCGGATCGGGGTGCAGACCACCAAAATCCTCCAGCGGCACGGCATTCACCACCGTGCCTGCTGGCGCACCCAATTCACCTTCCAGAATGGCCTTGGCATAGGGTCCACCCACGGCGTTCATGGCATCCACACGCACGGTGAAGCCTTTTTGGAACATGCCACGCAGCAACTCAAAGTCAAACAGGCCACGCATCACGGCGGCATAGTCTGCCACCGGGTCAATCACATCCACCTGCATCTGCTCTACTTGCCGGGTGCCGAGGGTATCGATGTCAATGTCGGGGACATCACTCATGCGCAGTTCGGTCAGCACTTGGGTGCGGGCAAAAACGGCCTCGGTCAGGGTTTCATTGGCTGGACCACCGTTGCTGGCGTTGTATTTGATGCCGAAGTCTCCCTCGGGGCCACCCGGGTTATGGCTGGCAGAAAGCACGATGCCCCCAAATGCCTGACGACAGCGAATGACGGCACTGACTGCGGGGGTCGACAAAATACCACCACAACCCAACAACACCCGCGCAACACCATTGGCGGCAGCCAGCTTCAAGATGGTTTGTACGGAAGCCCGGTTAAAAAACCGGCCGTCCCCCCCCAGCACCAGGGTTTGCCCCTGCAAAGCATGACCAACAGCATCGGATGTGTTGAGCACATCCAACAGTGCCTGGACAAAGTTTTCGAGGTAATGGGGCTGCATAAACACCCCCACTTTTTTGCGTAAACCGGAAGTGCCGGGACGCTGGTCAGTGAATGCCTGTGTGGGAGTGGTTTGAATAGCCATGAAATGCAACCTTGGGCAACTGGAACAGCTTGAATTTAGCACCAAACAGATTCATCACAGCCGCTTTCGCAGCCTTTAAAATGAAGAACACCCACTTGTGTATGAGCCTTCTGCACTGTTTTTGAACAACCCAGCAGCGCAGGCTTTGCCACACGTAACCGCCCTGGCTTTCACGCCCCCAGCCCCGAGACCATTCTGTGACCTACGCCTTTGAAACCCGCCGCCGACGCACCTTTGCCATCATTTCCCACCCGGATGCCGGTAAAACCACGCTGACTGAAAAACTGCTGCTGTTCTCGGGCGCGATCCAGATCGCCGGGGCGGTCAAGGGCCGCAAGGCTAGCCGCCATGCCACCAGCGACTGGATGGAGATTGAAAAACAGCGCGGCATCTCGGTGGCCAGCTCGGTGATGCAAATGGCCTACCGCGACCATGTGGTCAACCTGCTTGACACCCCCGGCCACAAGGACTTCTCCGAAGACACCTACCGCGTGCTGACCGCGGTGGACTCTGCGCTGATGGTGATTGACGCGGCCAACGGGGTCGAGTCGCAAACCCGCCGCCTGATCGAAGTCTGCCGCCAGCGCGACACGCCCATCATCACCTTCGTCAACAAGATGGACCGCGAGGTGCGTGACCCGCTGGACATTCTGGACGAGGTCGAGCGTGAACTGGGCATGCCCTGCGTGCCGATGACCTGGCCGGTCGGCCAGGGCAAAACCTTCGGCGGCATCATCAACCTGCGCACCCAGGCCATGACGGTGTTTGAGTCGGGCAGTGAGCGCCGCCCGCAAGATTTTGAGACCGTGCCACTGGCTCACCCCGAGGCCCTGGCGGCCCGCTTTGGCCACGACTGGGCCACCGCGCTGGAGAGCATGGAGCTGGCCACCGGTGCCTCTCCCGCGTTTGACCGTGAGGCCTTCCTGGCCGGCAAACAAACCCCGGTGTTCTTCGGCTCGGGCGTGAACAACTTTGGGGTGATGGAGGTGCTGGATGCGCTGGTCGATCTGGCCCCCTCCCCCGGCCCACGCACCAGCAGCTTTGTGGTCAACAAACAGCCGGTCATCAAGCAAGTGCAGCCCGAAGACGATGCCTTTTCTGGCGTGGTGTTCAAGGTACAGGCCAACATGGATGCCAACCACCGCGACCGCATTGCCTTTGTGCGCATCGCCTCAGGCAAGTACACCCCTGGCATGAAGCTCAAGGTGATGCGCACCGCCAAAGAGCTGCGCCCGACCAGCGTGGTGACCTTCATGAGCCAGCGCCGCGAGGCGGTGGAAGAGGCCTACGCCGGTGACATCGTCGGCTTTACCACCCACGGCGGCGTGCAGTTGGGCGACACCATCACCGACGGTTCGGTCAACCTGCTGTTCACCGGCCTGCCCTTCTTTGCGCCGGAAATGTTCAGCACCGTGATTCTGCGCAACCCGCTGCGCACCAAACAGCTCCAGCAAGGTCTGGCGCAGTTGGGTGAAGAGGGCGCAATTCAGGTGTTTCGCCCCGAGATGGGCGGCAACATGCTGCTCGGCGCGGTGGGACAGTTGCAGTTTGAGGTGGTGCAGCACCGCCTCAAAGGTGAATACGATGCCGACATTCGCCTGGAAAGCAGCCAGTACACCGGCGCACGCTGGATCACTGCGGATACCCCACAAGAGCTGAAAGACTTCATCAACGCCTACCCGCAGCGCATGGCGCGCGATGCCGCCGATGCCCTGGCCTACCTGTGCACCAGCCCATATGACGTGCGGCTGGCGCAGGAACGCTTTCCCAAGATTCACTTTCACCCACTGCGTGAGCATGCGGGGTTGGCGCTGCAATCGGCGGGCTGATCCATGCAGCCGCTGGCCGACTGGTCACAGGAAGATCGCTGCCAGATCACAGGCATCTTCACCGACATCGACGACACGCTGACCACCGCCGGGGTCATCACGCCCGATGCCTTGCAGGCGCTGAGCGATTTGAAAGCGGCCGGGCTGCAGGTGATTCCGGTGACCGGGCGACCAGTGGGCTGGTGTGCGCGCTTTGCCCTTGGCGACCCGGCGCTGGGCATCGCGCCATGGCCGGTGGATGCCATGCTGGCAGAAAACGGGGCTTTGGCTTTTGCCCCTGAAAATTTAAATGAAAATGGCCTGCAGCCCTTATCCAACAAGCGCAAGCAGCTCTCAAAAATATACCAACAATCCGAAGCCACACGGGCCAGCAACAGAACCCGGATGCAGGAGGTGGCGCAACGGGTGCGACGTGAGATGCCCCAGGTGCACCTATCCCGCGACGAAGGTGGCCGCGAAACCGATCTGGCGTTTGACCACCACGAACACCAGCACTTGTCCCCCCAAGAGGTGCAACAGGTGCTGGCCATTCTGCATGACGAGGGCATGTTCACCACCGTCAGCAGCATCCACCTCCACGGCTGTTTTGGTGACTTCAACAAATGGCAAGGGGCCTGCTGGCTGGTGCAGCATCTGTGGGGGCGCAACCTGGCGCAGGAGCTGGAGCGCTGGGTGTTTGTCGGCGACTCGGGCAACGACCAGGCCATGTTCCAGCACTTCAGGCACAGCGTGGGGGTGGCCAACATCCGCCACTGCGCGTCCAGCTTGACGCACTTGCCGCGCTATGTGACACCCGCCGAGCGCGGGGCTGGTTTTGCGCAAGTGGCGCAGGCGATTTTGCAGGCGCAAGCCCGATGAATCACTCTGCCACGGGCTCCAAAATCGGGCTGCTGAGCGTGTTTGGTTCCACGCTATTCCAGCTCTCGGGCATCTTCATGCTGTCGCCGCTGATGCTTTTGATGCTGAAAAAAGCCGAAGTCTCCACCACTGTGGCCGGGCTGTTTGCCGCCACCACCTGGCTGGGCGTGTTGATCGTGACCCCGTTTGCCTCCAAGGTGACGCAGCGCCTGGGTCGCCGCCAAACCATGTGGCTGGCTTCAGGCATGCCGCTGGTGGCCGCCTTGGGGTTTTTCACCACCAACACGCTGTGGCTGTGGTTTGCACTGGAGCTGCTGGCGGGTATCGCTGGCGGCTTGCGCTGGGTGCTGGCCGAGGCGTTTATTGCCGAATTTGCCCCGCCCCGCCAGTTGGGCCGCACCATCGGCATCTACGCCACCATGGTCGGCATGACCTTTGTGATTGGCCCCACGCTACTGGCCTGGGCCGGCGCTGACAGCAGCATGGCGCTGTGGCTGGTGATAGCGTTGCTGTGCGCAGGCTTGGGTTGGACAGCGCTGATCCCGGTGCTGCCGCCGGATCATGACCAGCATACCACCCGCATCGGGCTGCTGGGCTTGTGGCATGCGGTGCGGGCGCACCCGGTGATCATGCTGGCGGGTTTTGTAGGTGGTTTTTTTGAGCTGGGTCTGGCCTCCATCCTGCCGCTGTATGGGTTGACTTTGGGCATGGATGACAGCGCCGCCGCGCTGCTGGTGTCGGTGAGTGGCTTGGGCGGCACGCTGCTGGCCATTCCCTCGGGCATGCTGGCCGACCGTTTTGCATCACCCGCGCAGGGCCGCCGGCTGATGATGCGGGTGTTCACCGGGCTGATTCTGCTGGTGACCCTGACCAGCCCGTTTGCCGTGAGCCACCCCACGCTGGTGTGGCCCATGGTGTGTGTCTGGGGGGCTGCCGGGGGCGCTCTCTACACCTTGTCCATGACCGACATCGGGGCCAGCAACAAAGGCTTGGCGCTGATCAACAGCACCGCCGTGCTGGTGTTGACCTACACCTTGGGCGGTTTGGTTGCATCAGGGGTCTCTGGCGCGCTGATCGAGCACTCGCTGTCCATAGGTTTTCCGGCACTGTTACTGGGAGTCGCCGCTATCGGCCTGACCGCGCTTCTGTACAACAAGCCACACACGCAGGCATGATGGGCACTTCTGTTGCACCGTTTTCTGACCACACGCCGGCCACCATGGCCACCGCTTCCACTGGAGATGCCCATGTTTTTCGCAACTGATCTGGACACCGTCACCCATGGCATCCAGCTGGCCGTAGCCCCGGTGTTTTTACTGACAGCCGTGGCCGGCATGATCGGTACGGTGGCTGGTCGGCTGGCACGCATCATTGACCGCGCCCGCGTGCTCGAATCCCGTGTGAATGCCAGCCCGGAGAATGCGCCCATGACCGATGAGATGGAAGAGCTGCGACAACTGCACAACCGCGGCAAACTGGTGAATGTCTGTATTGCCATACTGACGTTTTGTGCCATTTTGATTGGACTGACCATCATGGCGCTGTTTCTGGGTGAGACCACCGAAATCCAGATGTTTCGCATCGCCACCGTGCTGTTTCTGTCAGGGGTAACTTGCTTTCTGCTGGCACTGTTGTGCTTTCTGGCGGAGACGCTGATGGCGACACGGGTGTTGAGATTTGAACGTCGCCAGACAAGGAAACCAGAGGCCATACACACGGCCTCACAAGTGGAAACCCAATAACCGCCTTATAGGAAAAAGGGCAAACTTCCGGTAAACCGTCGCATCAAGTGCCTGATTGACCTCGTGACCTTGTCAGGCTTAGTGTGTCAGCTGGTACTCTGCCACATAAAACAGCGCACCAGCAAAATAGCCGATCAACGCCAGCCAACTGATTTTCTTGACATACCAGATAAAGTCAATTTTCTCCAGGCCCATAGCCGCCACGCCTGCGGCGGAGCCAATGATCAGAATCGAGCCCCCGGTGCCCGCGCAATACGCCATGAACTCCCAAAGGAAACTATCCGCCGGGTACTGCGTCAGGCTGTACATACCCATCGAGGCCGCCACCAGCGGCACGTTATCCACCACGGCGCTGACCAAGCCAATCAACAAAACAATCACATCCTGACGGCCTACAGTCTGATCCAACCATTGTGCGATGGAGGCCAAGATATGGGTGTGCTCCAACACCGCGACAGCCAGCAAAATACCAATAAAGAAAACCACGGCACTCATGTCAATCCGTGTCAACGCACGGGCCAGGGTCAAGCGCTGTTTTCTCAGGTCATCTTCTTGCCGGTGAACCAGGTCTGCAATGGCCCACAAAATGCCCAAGCCGAACAAAATGCCCATGAAGGGCGGTAAATGTGTTACCGCCTTGAAGACGGGTACAGCCACCAGAATACCCAGACCCAAAAAGAAGGTCAGATTGGTCTCGAACGCACTGGTCTCAAAGACCTCTTCGTTTTCTCTTTGTTTCTGCGGCACCACCGGGCGGTCACCCAGTATGCGACTCACCACCGCCAGGGGCACCAGCAGACTGATGAGCGACGGGATCAGCAGCCCTTTCATGATCTCGGTAGCGGTGATCTGCCCGCCGATCCACAACATGGTGGTGGTCACGTCGCCAATCGGCGTCCAGGCCCCGCCCGCATTGGCTGCAATCACAATGATGCCGGCAAAAAACAAGCGGTCTTCACGCTGGCCGAGCAGCTTTTTCATCAGTGACACCATCACGATGGCGGTGGTCAGATTGTCCAGAATGGAACTCAGGAAGAAGGTCACGATACCCACCATCCACATCAGCGAAGACAGCTTGGTGGTCTTGATGCGTGAGGTAATGACTTCAAAGCCGTTGTGCGCATCAACCACCTCGACGATGGTCATGGCCCCCATCAGGAAAAACACTATTTGCGCGGTCCCCATCAACGACTCGCCAAGTTGTTCACTCACCAGATGTGGATCACCCATGGACACTGCGTACACCGTCCAGAGAAGGCCTGCACCCAACAAGGCCGAGGCCGTCTTATTAACCTTGAGTGGGTGCTCCAGGGCAATAGCGGCATAGGCCAGCACAAAAATCACAACCAGAATGGTCAACATAAATAGAGTTTCCTGTGAGTTTTACAACAACTAACAAAACGCTAGCAAGGGCAGTGCCAAGACAATTCCAACAATGATCCAGTGCGATACGTCTTTTTCAGTACTTTAACCTTGCATAGTAGGTTTTTTGTGCGGCCTCACGCGCCTGACGCAAAGTCGTGATGCCCATGGCTTGAAGCAAAGGCAACAAACGTATCCACACCTCTGCAGTCACAAAAGCATCCCCCAAAGCCGTGTGACGGCCCAGCACGGTGATGTTGAAACGCTCGGCAATGGCTTCCAGCCGGTGTGACTCCTGGTTGGGGTGCACCACGGCCGAGAGCAGCAAGGTGTCCAGCACCGGGTGATTGAAAACCAGGCCGGTGTTTTTCTCCTGTAATTGCAAAAATTTCATGTCAAACGCCGCGTTGTGCGCCACCAGCACGGTGTCTTGCGCAAACGCATAAAAGGCAGGTAACACATCGGTGATGGGGGGCTTGCCTTGCACCATGTCCTGGGTGATGCCATGGATCGGAATGGTGGCCGCAGGGATCAAGCGCCCGGGGTTGACCAGTTGCTCAAAGCTTTCTTGCTTGAGCAGTTTGCCGTTCACAATACGCGCTGCACCGATCTGGATAATCTCGTCACCATCGGACGGATTGAGCCCGGTGGTCTCGGTGTCAAACACGGTGAAGGACAAGTCGCTGAGCAAACGGTCATCCAGCACACTGGTCTGGTCGGTGCTTTGAAACAGGTCAAAGTCGTAATACTCTGGACGGCTGTCGTTTTGCAGAATCTGCGTGGCTTCCAGTTGCTCTTGCACACTGGCCAAAGGCAACAAAAACCTGAAGAACGCTTCGTGACGGATACGTTCACGTTCAAACCACATCTCGCCGCCGTGGCGCTCCACCACGTCACGCACGGTCAGTGGTGTGCTCTCTGCGCCAAAGCGCATGCTGTCCATTTCCCAGCTCATCACGGTTTCGGTGCTCATGGCCTGGCCCGTCCAGATCAGGTCAAGCTGGGCACGGTTGCCATTGGCCGCCAGGCGCAAGCGAAAGAATTTGATGTCAAACTCATCCACCAACCGCATCGCCAAATAATCCAGCGCTTGCGTCAGGCTGAAACTGTCGACCCTGAGCCAGATGGAAGCATCCAGGTTTTCCAACGTCACCGAGCGCTTGCTACGCGCTTCAATACGGCGCTGAGTTGCCAGCAACACATCGGCACCTAACATTTCCTCCAGTGGCCAGCGGGCTTTGAGGCCTTGCGTGGCTTTTTGCGTCATGCTGGTGATTCGCTCGCTCATACTGTGTACTTCTTCACGCACCACAGTCAAAAAGCGTTCACGCATGTCGGTTTCCAGGTCGGGGTAAGACAACATGTCTACCGCTGCCTGAATATTGGCAAGGGAAGAACGGCTGCCTTCGGTCAATCCATGCAACAACTGGTCGCGCACATGCTCTTCTTCAAAAGCCCGTGTCACGTTATCCAGCATCAGCACAAAACCACTGATCTCTGCCGCAGTACCACTCACATCCACATTACGCACCGGGGCCATTTGTACCTTGAGCAATTGGCCAGCTTGTGTGGTGGTGACAAATTGTGCGGAGGGGCTACCAGCCCCCCTACTGATGCGCTGCTGAATACTCTCCAGAGCGTGCGCCACCAGTTGACGCTCAAACACGGCATAAATGGAGCGTCCGATGCCCACCAGCTCTGCTCCACCAGCCAACGTGGGTGCCACCGAAAGTGTTTTGAATTGCAGCCGTGCACGGCTGTTGTACAAAATAATGCGGCCATCCAGATTACATACCACCACACTTTGTGTCAGTTCGGCCATCAATGCCGCCAAGCGGTTTTTTTCCGTCTGCACACTTTGACTGGCCTGGGCGATTTGTGCTGCCACGTCTTCACGCAACACGTCGCGTTGGGATGCCAATTGAAAAATCACATCGGCCAAAGCCTTTGTCTCTTTGGTACCTTGGTGGTTCATAGGGGCCGCTTTGGGGGCGGCCAGCAACACCTGGGTCTGCTCCACCAAACGGGCCGGTGCCGTGGCATAGCGGCGAAACAGCCAGCGCAGCGTTGCAGCAATGGCAAACAACCCGGCCAACCAGGTTAACCCGATCAAAGGCAGGCGAGGACCGAGTTGCGAAACAACTCCCTCGCGCTGGGAGGATTCCAGCGTGGAGTAAACCAATCCGATGGTCAGAGCCAGCCAGGCCACACTGGCAAAGCCGATGACCACAATGGCCAGAATGAAGCGACGATCCAGCCTCATGCCGCACCTAACAGATTGGCCACTTTCTGAACAAGATCCTTGGTAGAAAAAGGCTTGGTCATATAAGCATCCGCCCCCAGTGCCATGCCTTTAACCACATCGGTATCACGCCCTTTGGCAGTCAGCATCAAAATCTTGGTGTTTTGAAGCGCATCATCGGTTCGCACCTCCTGGCAGACTTCAAAACCGGACTTTTTGGGCATCATCACGTCCAGCAGCACCAGATCAGGCTGCTCACGGCGAATCACCGCCAAGGCTTCTTCACCATCCCGCGCGATCATCACGATGTAGCCCTCGCGCTTAAGCAGGTATTCCAGCGAAATCACAATATTGGGCTCGTCATCAGCCACCAGTATTTTTGGACTCATTTTTTGTCTCCTCGTTTAGTTTTTCTAGGGGAAGGTCAAAGCAAAATGCGGCACCTTGCCCTGGTGTTGACTCCAGCCACAAGTGCCCACCAAAGTGCTCCACAATCTCGCGGCTGATCGGCAAGCCCAAGCCCGTGCCTTGCGGCCGATTGGCCGCATCACCACCTTGGTGAAACTTCTCGAAAATCAGCGTCTGCTGCTGGTCGGAAACACCTGGGCCGTTGTCAACCACCCGCACTGTCACCCTCACATCGTCGCTGCTCAGACTTACATCAACCCGACCACCAGGCACTGGCACAAACTTGGCTGCGTTGGAGAGCAGGTTGAGCATCACTTGCGTCAAGCGATCCTGGTCTGCCATCAACATCACCGGGGTATCTGGCACAACAACGGTGACATGGCATTGTTTGTCACGAAACAACTCAGAGGTGGTCACTACCGCCTGTTGCACCAAACCACACAGATCCACATCAGCCGTGTGCCATTCAGCGTGTCCCGATTCGATTTTGGCCATGTCCAGCACCTGATTAACCAAGCGTGACAGACGCTCGGTCTCACCCACAATGATGTTTATAAACTGGCAGCGTTGTGCCAAATCAATCTTGGGGTCGTCACGCATCAATTCAGCCAGTGCTCGAATCGAGGTCAGTGGCGTGCGTAATTCATGTGTCACCGAGGACATGAAATCGTCCTTGAGCTTATCCAGACTTTTGAGCTGCTCATTGGCCGCACGTAGCTCGGTGGTTGCTTGCTCCAACGAGTTGGACTTTTCCTCCAATTCTTTCGAGTGGGCACGCAGTTGTGAGGTTTCATCCAAAATGCGCAACACGTCATCGGGGGTCAGGGTTTCCTCATCCACGCTACTGGCCACCAGCACCCGGGCCGAGGCGCTGCCCACCGCACCAGCCAGCTGGGTTTCGACAAACTGCACCAGCCGGGCATCTGGCGTGATATCTTCCAGGGCGGACCCTCCCACCTGCTTTGCATAAGTCAAAAACAGCGTTTGTGCTCGTTCCACGCCCATAAAGCGCTCACATAAACGCAGCAAATCTGGCACGG
Source organism: Rhodoferax lithotrophicus (assembly GCF_019973615.1). Classification (GTDB taxonomy): domain Bacteria; phylum Pseudomonadota; class Gammaproteobacteria; order Burkholderiales; family Burkholderiaceae_C; genus Rhodoferax; species Rhodoferax lithotrophicus. Next base: position 4,190,108 of record NZ_AP024238.1, read on the forward strand.
TGGCGCGGCCACGCCAAAATACCGGCCGCACCGTGGTGGTACGCTCAAACACATCCACAAACAACAAGGCCTGACTGGCTTCCTGGCCACTGGGCACACGCCACAACGACAAGCCCACATAGGCACCCGTGTTGACCAGCAAACTCCAAAACAGTGAATGAGTCAAGTTGTCCAGCCCATGCAATCCCAGCAAGTGCTCAGGACGCAACCAACGCTGGCCCCACAAACCCTGCGTCAAAAAAATATCGCTCAACCACCCTGACTTGGCAAGTGATGGCAGCATCAAGGTGTACCCCCACATCAAAAAACCTGCCGCCAACCCCACCAACGCCCCCATGCGTGTGGCACCTTTCCAATACAAACCACCCAGTACAGCAGGCGCAAACTGAGCCACTGCCGCAAAACTGATCAATCCGATGCTGACCAAGGCATAGGCTTCACCGGCCAGATGAAAATACACATACCCCAGCACCAGCACCAGCAAAATCGCGGCACGCCGGATCAACAACAAAACACGCGTCAAGTCACTACGGGCTTCCGACGTAAAGTGGGCGGTGCGCAACAGCAAGGGCATCACCAGTTCATTACAAACCATGGTCGACACCGCAATGGTTTCCACAATCACCATTCCCGTGGCCGCCGACAATCCCCCGATAAATGCGAACAATGCCAAAGCCGGTTGACCGGCAGCCAATGGCAATGACAGGACAAAATTGTCTGCATTCACTTTGGCACCCTCAAAATAAAGCAGGCCACCAAGGGCAATCGGCAACACAAACAAATTGATCGCCAGCAAATACAGCGGAAACACCCAGACCGCGCGGCGTAAATGGCTCTCACGCACGTTTTCGACCACCATCACCTGGAATTGACGTGGCAAAAAAATCACCGACAACATGGAAAGTAATGTCAGAGCAAACCACTGTGTCCAGGCAAAGTTTCCACTTTGCTCCAACCGCAACAACTTGGCCAACTCAGGCACGGCATGGACACGGGCAAACAAATCGGTGAAGCCATTGAACAATCCGTACACCACGAACCAACCAACGGCCAAAAATGCAATCAGCTTGACCACCGACTCAAAAGCAATGGCGGCGACCAACCCCTCATGTCGCTCGGCAGAATCCAGATGCCGGGCACCAAATACCATCGTGAAGCCAGCCAATGCCAGAGCCATATAAAAGGTACTGTCCTTCGCCCAATGCGCCTTCAAAACAAGGCCATCTCCTGGTGTTGCAGTCAGCAATTCATAGCCTGCAGAAACGGCCTTGAGTTGCAATGCAATGTAGGGCACGATACCCACCACCGCAATCACCGTAACCAATCCAGCCAGCAGCGGGCTCTTGCCATAGCGGCTGCCAATAAAGTCAGCAATCGAGGTAATACGGTAGGTTTTGGCAACACGAATCATCTTGCGCAACACCAGCCATCCCAGAATCATGGCGAAGGTGGGGCCCAGATAAATAGGCAAAAACCAAATACCGCCTGAAGCCGCGCGCCCGACACTGCCAAAGTAGGTCCATGCGGAGCAATACACGCCCAGCGACAACGCGTACATCCACGGATTGGCAATGAGCGAGCGACCTTGGCGTGCACGCCAATCACCCCAACTTGCCACCACAAACAGCAGCAGCAAATACGCAAAGGAAGCACCAACAACCAGTACCGGTGACAGCATGGTTAATCTGCTTTTTCCGTCTTGGTTTGCCGCTCCATCAGCCAGGCCAGCGCACCAATCAAGATGGCCCACAATCCGAGCAAAGCTGTTGGCAACAAAGGTAATCCCATCACGGTGACATCGATATCCCAAAGCCCCAGCAACGGAAAGTTTAATAAAAGCCAGCCGCTACAGAACAAAGCGAATAGTCGCTGAGCCACAAGTTTTGATAGCACAACGCGCTCCTCATATTAGGTATGACGCATTATTGTGATGCCAAGCGGAACCCTCGTTCTAGATTCATTTCAAAACGAGGGTAAACCCTGAAAATCATAAAGAAGAGTACATTTTCAAACTCAAAACTATGCTGGTTTGCTTGATTTTTTGATCTTCCCGTGCCGCCATGACTACACCCACTCTTGACCTCTTTCATTGTGTCTTTGCCAAAACAATCGAAGGTCAACAGGAAATACAGACGCGAGCAAAAAAACTGCCTCCGCTGATCAGACGTTTACTGATTCTGGTCGACGGCAAACAAACTGGCCAGGAACTCTCTGCCTATATGACCGGCCAAAATGTGGTCGACATGTTGACTGAATTATTGGCGCAAGATTGCATCTCTGTGGTGAAGTCATCCTCTGCACCTGGCCAAACCCTATCGACTACCGGTGTTGATGCCACATCCCAGCCAGCACTCTCGACCCCATTTCTGCAGCCGCCTGAAACGCGCACGCCCAAAGAATTGGAAATGGCACGAAATTTCATGATCAACACCATCAATGCAGAGTTTGGCCAACACATGTGTCTGACATTGATTGAGGCGATCAGTTCATGTTCTTCAACGCAGGAGCTGCGTCAGCAGTACCCTTCTTGGCACAAAACCATGAGCCTCAGCCGAAGCTCAAGCAAAGTACTACCCGGATTGGTTGAAAAGCTCATGCGCGTGATTTGACCTGGGCTGTGCTTCTACACCAGCCAGGCACAAGAGGCCGGGTACAACGCATCTCTTGGATATACACAAGCAGCACACGTGTAAACCAACCCGTGCTCAACACATCCCCATGGTTTTTGAAGCAGCCAGAAGCCTGCCAAAAATGCAAAAAACAACGCCTCCAAATCAAGCTGGATACGCATACTAGGGAAAACACCGACATGATTCTCAGGACACGGCGGGAATCATGGTGCCCTGAATACCTTATATCAAGCCGATGAAAATATTCACTCGAATGCATGCGTTGATTTGCATGACTTTATTGCTATATTTTTTGAATTTATCGCAAACCGATGCGATTCTTTTAATTTCAATTTTTGCTGAATAATTAAGCAGAAAAAAGGACTTGACTGTTAATCTGGAGCCGCCTAAATCTCAAAAATGGGAGATGCCAAAAACCGGTCAGCAATTGGTAAGTCGCGCCACTTAGCCTCGCGGCCGTCACAATTTTTCAGGAGACAAGTGATGCAAGATGATTTGATACAGCGGGTTATCAGTAACCCGAAATACCAGGAGCTCAAAGCCAAGCGCAGCAGCTTTGGTTGGACCTTGACATGGGCCATGATGATTGTTTATTACGGATTCATCGCCTTGATTGCGTTCGACAAGAGTTTTCTGGCGCAAAAGATGGGTGCAGGTGTCATGACCGTGGGTGTGCCAATTGGTTTTGGTGTCATCGTTTTCACCATCGTGATCACCGCTTTTTATGTCAACCGTGCCAACAGCGAGTATGACGACCTGACCGCCGCCATTACAAAGGCTGTACTGAAATGACTATCCAACACATGAATAAAAACGTCATTGCGCTTTTTGCGCTACTCGCGGCATCCGCTGGTGCCTACGCTGCTGGTGCTGACCTTGGTCAAGCCGTCAAACAAGCCACCAACTGGACGGCCATCAGCATGTTTGCTGGCTTCGTTGTCTTCACGCTGTTCATTACAAAATGGGCTGCCGCCAAAACCAAGTCGGCAGCTGACTTCTACACCGCTGGCGGTGGCATCACCGGCTTTCAAAATGGCTTGGCCATTGCGGGCGACTACATGTCTGCAGCCTCATTCCTGGGGATTTCCGCCGCCGTGATGGCCAGTGGCTACGATGGACTGATTTACTCCATCGGCTTTCTGGTCGGCTGGCCCGTCATCACCTTCCTGATGGCCGAGCGTCTGCGTAACCTGGGCAAGTTCACCTTTGCCGACGTGGCTGCTTTCCGTTTCGAGCAAAAACCGGTGCGTATTTTTGCTGCGTCGGGTACGCTGGTGGTGGTGGCTTTCTATCTGATTGCTCAGATGGTAGGCGCCGGTCAATTGATCAAACTGCTGTTTGGTCTGGAGTACTACATTGCCGTGATCATCGTGGGTGCTTTGATGATGGTTTACGTGCTGTTTGGCGGCATGACTGCCACCACCTGGGTGCAAATTATCAAGGCTTGTTTGCTGCTGGGCGGCGCATCCTTTATGGCACTGTCCGTCATGTGGCACTTTGGTTTCAGCCCTGAAGCCATGTTCGCCGAAGCCGTAAAAATCAAAACTGACCTAGCACTGAAAGACGGCAAGATTGCCGAAGTAGCTGCTGCAGCTGGCCAGTCCATCATGGGCCCAGGCAACTTTGTGAAAGACCCGATCTCTGCCATCTCCTTCGGTATGGCGCTGATGTTCGGTACCGCTGGTCTGCCACACATCCTGATGCGCTTCTTCACAGTTCCAAGCGCCAAGGAAGCGCGTAAATCCGTGATGTGGGCAACGGGCTGGATCGGCTATTTCTACCTGCTGACCTTCATCATTGGTTTTGGTGCGATCACTTTTGTGCTGACCAACCCAGAATTCCTGGATGCCAAGGGTGCCCTCAGAGGCGGCGGCAACATGGCGGCTATTCACCTGGCCAATGCTGTGGGTGGTAACGTGTTCCTGGGCTTCATCTCTGCCGTGGCATTTGCCACCATTCTGGCCGTGGTGGCTGGTCTGACGCTCTCTGGCGCATCTGCCGTGTCACACGACATCTACGCCACGGTCATCAAAGCCGGTAAAGCCAACAGTGCTGACGAATTGCGTATCTCCAAGCTGACCACCATTGGCCTGGGTATTCTGGCCGTGACACTGGGTATCGTGTTCGAGAAACAGAACATTGCATTCATGGTGTCTTTGGCTTTTGCGATTGCTGCTTCGGCCAACTTCCCCGTGTTGTTCATGTCAGTGCTGTGGAAAGACTGCACCACCAAGGGTGCCGTGATTGGTGGCTTCCTGGGTCTGGTTTCTTCCGTGGCCTTGACCGTGGTGTCACCTTCCGTTTGGGAAGCTACTTTGGGTAACCCCAAAGGTTCAGCATTGTTCCCCTACACCTCGCCCGCGTTGTTCTCCATGACCATCGGCTTTGTCGGCATCTGGCTGTTCTCCATTCTGGACAACAGTGAACGTGCCAAAAAAGACCGCGCTGGCTTCCTGGCACAACAAGTGCGTTCTGAGACTGGTATTGGCGCAGACGGCGCATCCGGTCACTGATAAGCAAATAGCACGACACCTGGAACCCATGGTTTCAGGTGCGATAAGCTTCTAGGGCTGTAGACACATCGTCTACAGCCCTTTTTTTCGGAATAACAACTGTGTCGAACGATTTTTCATTCGGTCATTCTCCATTTCATACGCTCAGTGCCACCGAGCAGGCCTTGTTGCACGAGCAGATACAAGCCGTCACCTGGCCAGCCGGTGCATCCTTGTTGAATCCATCCATCACCCCCGAACACCTTTGGTTGGTGCGCAGTGGCCATATCCAACTTGAAGAAGACGGGCATGTCCACGTGCTGGAGTCTGGCGAGACACTGCAATGGCGTGCCATTCTGACAGGCCAGCACCATGCCACAGCCACCGCATTGGACGAGGTCGAAACCTGGCAATTAAGCGCCAGCTTCCTGAAACAACTGCTCGCCAACAATGCCCGATTCAGTGCCAAGGTGTTCGAAGAGGTGGCACAAAGCCTGGCCAATGATGCCGAAATTGACCACAACCGCGAAATGATGTCCTTGATGCTGATGCGGGTGAAAGATGCCTATTTGCAGCGGCCGTTTTACGTGGAAGGTCAACTCGATGTGGTGTCGGTTTGCCGCCTGCTGGCAGAAAACAAGCTCAGTCACACCTTGGTGCGAGATGCACAGAATGGCATCGAACGCATTGGCATCTTTACCACCACCGATCTGCGTGATGCCTTGCTAAACAAGATAGCACCTACCGCTCTACCCATAAGGGATGTAGCCCATTTTGATCTTATTTCTTTGCATCCCGATGCGGAGCTTTTTGATGCACTACTGGTCATGCTGCGACACCGTGTACACCGCGTGCTGGTGAAAGATGAACACACTATTTTGGGCATTCTGAGCCAGCTCGATCTCATGAGCTTCATCTCCAACCACTCACACCTGATCACGCTACAGGTAGAGCAGGCCAACACCACGGCTGAACTTCAAGTAGCTGCGCTGCAAGTGGACGACTCCATCAAAATGCTGCAACGTGGTGGCATGCGCATCGAGATCATTTCCAAACTGGTGAGTGAGCTCAACAGCCAGATTTTTGCCCGCCTTTGGTCATTGCTGGCCCCGCCGGAACTGGTGCAAAACAGTTGCCTGCTGGTCATGGGCAGCGAAGGCCGCAGCGAGCAAATCCTCAAAACCGACCAGGACAATGCATTGCTGCTGCGTGACGGCTATAAATTCCCCGATTTGGCCCATGTCACAGCACAATTCAGCGCCACCCTGCTAGGCTTTGGCTACCCACCCTGCCCTGGTCAGATCATGGTCACCAACCCATTGTGGTGCCAGTCGCTCACACCGTTTCGTCAAACCATCGGCCAATGGTTGTACGGTGACGCGGCCGAGGGAAAGATGAACCTGGCCATCTTCATGGATGCACGTGCAGTGGCTGGTGATGCGGCACTGCTGGCCAACGCACGTGAATACGCGCTCAAGATGGTGATAGGCAGTGACAGCTATATCTCTCACATGGCCAGCGCCATTGACCAATTTCCCGAGCCCCAGAACAGCTGGTGGAATCGACTACCGCTGATGCAAAACCGCCAGTCCGAGACCTTTGACCTGAAGAAAATAGGCACCTTCCCCATCGTACACGGTGCCCGCGCGTTGGCGCTGGAATACCGGCTGGAGGCGCTTGGCACCACGGAGCGGTTACAAGCTTTGGCCAACCAGCATGTCCTGCCAGCAGACTTGGTGAGAGATCTCACCGAAACCCTGCGGATGTTGATGGCGTTAAAACTGCGCAACAACTTGCGCCAACGCTCTTTGGGTCAAACCATCAGCAATCTGGTGGAACTGGACAGCTTGGGCAAACTTGACCGTGATCAGTTGACGGATGCCCTGGGCATCATCCGCCAATTCAAACAATTTATCCGGGTGCATTACCGGCTGACGACATGAGACACCGACCCCACCTTCATGGGCAAACGGTATGATCAAAAGACACGCCTTCACTTCCTCTCTGACTCATCCCACCCCACGCCATGATTGATCGCTTTTTTATCACCCTGGACAGCGCTTTGCGCACCGTATTTACCTCTCACACAGGGGCACAGCCGTGCCCCACCGTGCCAGGCGATGTCACCGAACTCTCTGAACTGGACAAAAAAGAGGCTGGCGCGCTGATGCGTGTCAACCATGTGGGTGAGGTGTGTGCTCAAGCGCTTTATACCGCCCAGGCATTTGCTACTAAAAATGAAGCTCTTCGCGCCCATTTCATGCGCGCTGGAGCCGAAGAAACCGATCATCTGGCATGGACTGAGCAACGCCTCAAGGAGTTGGGCGAACGCACTTCACTGCTGAACCCGCTGTGGTACGCCGGAGCCTTTGGCATCGGCCTGATTGCCGGACGGCTGGGCGACCCGGTGAGCCTTGGCTTTGTGGTCGAAACTGAAAACCAGGTGGAAGCCCATCTGGACAGCCACATGAGCCGCCTGCCAGCGGGTGACCATGCTTCACGCGCCATCGTGGCACAGATGAAAGACGACGAAGCGCGTCATGCCCTCAATGCCAAAGAGCTGGGGGCAGTGGATTTGCCAGCACCGGTCAGAGGCCTGATGACCGCTGCCGCCAAAGTCATGACCACCATCGCACACCGGATTTAATCCTGGTTTGATCAGACCTCCACCACCTCAAAGCTGGTGGTGATCTGCGCAGTTTTGCCCAGCATGACGCTGGCCGAGCAATACTTGTCGTGACTCATGGCAATGGCCCGCTCCACCGCTGCAGCGGGCACACCTTTACCAGTCACCGTGAAATGCATGTTGATTTGGGTGAACACCTTCGGATCCACTTCAGCGCGCTCGGCCTGCAGCTTGACGGTGCAGCCGCGTACATCGTGACGACCACGCTTCAGAATCAGCACCACGTCATACGCCGTGCAACCGCCAGCACCGGCCAACAAAGTTTCCATGGGTCGCGGTGCCAGATTCAGGCCACCGTTTTCGGGTTTGACGGCATCGGGCGCACCGTCCATCACCAAAGTGTGACCACTGCCGGTTTCGGCGACAAATCCCATGCCTGAACGCGTACCCAACGCGCCGGTCCAACTGACTGTGCATTCCATATTCATGGCCTCTTCAAAGTTCAAGACCCATGATTGTCGCTTTGGATGGAGGCTTATCATTCGTCACCTATGAAAACATCCCATTTGACCCCTGCCGACTACCTGATAAAAATCCTCACCGCACGTGTGTACGACGTGGCCGTGGAGTCCCCCCTGGAGCTGGCCCCAAGCCTGAGCACACGGCTGAATAACACCGTGTTGCTCAAGCGCGAAGACCAGCAACCCGTGCACAGCTTCAAGCTGCGTGGTGCTTACAACAAGATGGCGCACCTGACCCCTGCCCAGCTCAAAAAAGGCGTGATTTGCGCCTCGGCAGGTAACCATGCGCAAGGTGTAGCACTCAGTGCACAGCGGCTGGGCACCCGTGCCGTCATTGTCATGCCCACCACGACACCCATGTTGAAGGTGGATGCCGTGCGCAGCTTCGGCGGCGAAGTGGTGCTGTTTGGAGACAGCTACTCGGATGCTTACACCCACTCGGTGGAGTTGGAAAAGAAAGAAGGTCTGACCTTTGTCCACCCGTTTGACGACCCCGACGTGATCGCAGGCCAAGGCACCATCGCCATGGAAATACTGCGCCAGCATCAAGGCCGCCTGGACGCGGTGTTTGTCGCTATTGGTGGTGGTGGCCTGATTTCCGGCGTAGCCAATTACATCAAGGCCTTGCGTCCCGAGATCAAGGTGATTGGTGTGCAGATGAACGACTCGGATGCCATGGCACAGTCGGCAGCCGCCAAAAAACGGGTCACCCTGGCAGATGTCGGTTTGTTCTCGGATGGCACCGCCGTCAAGCTGGTCGGTGAAGAAACCTTTCGGGTCGCCAGCAACCTGGTGGACGACTACATTCTGGTTGACACCGACGCGGTGTGCGCGGCCATCAAGGATGTCTTTGCCGACACCCGCTCCATCGTCGAACCTGCGGGAGCGCTGGCAGTCGCAGCGATCAAGCAGTATGTGGCGCAACACAAATGCAAAGGCCACACCTTTGCTGCCATCCTGTGTGGTGCCAACATGAACTTTGACCGTCTGCGCTTTGTAGCCGAACGCGCCGAAGTGGGGGAGGAACGTGAAGCCCTGTTTGCCGTCAGCATTCCCGAGGAGCGCGGCAGCTTCAGACGTTTTTGTGAACTGATTGGTGACCTGCCCAACTTTGGTGGCCCCAAAACCCTGCGCAACGTGACCGAATTCAACTACCGTATCAGTGATGCCCACAAAGCCAACGTGTTTGTGGGCCTGACAACCGCCGCCAAGGGAGAGTCCGGCAAGATCGCCGCCCACCTGAGCAAACACCGTTTTGAGGCTCTCGATTTAACCCACGACGAACTGGCCAAAGAACACATCCGACACATGGTGGGTGGTCACTCAGCGCTCGCAAAAGATGAGCGACTGCTGCGCTTTGTATTCCCCGAACGGCCGGGAGCTTTGCTGAAATTTTTGAGTCTGATGCGCCCTGGCTGGAACATTTCCTTGTTTCACTACCGCAATCAGGGGGCCGACTATGGCCGCATTCTGGTGGGCCTGCAAGTCCCGGCCAGCGAAAACACAGAGTTCACCGAATTCCTGCAAACGCTGGACTTTCCCTATGTGGAAGAAACCGCCAACCCGGTCTTCAAAATGTTTTTGCAAGAATAGTGCGTATCTGACACCCCTTATTTGGAGAGGATCGTATGGCGGTAACCCTTGACGGCAAATTGGTAGTGGCCATTTCCAGCCGTGCCCTGTTTGACTTTGAAGAAGAAAACCAGGTGTTTGAGCAAGGTGATGACCGCGCCTACATGGCCATGCAGTTGCAACGGCTGGACATTCCCGCCAAACCCGGCGTGGCGTTTTCACTGGTCAAAAAGCTGCTGGCCTTCAACCAAACCCCGGTACAGACGGGGCCAGCAGACAGATTGGCAGCGCCAGCCCATCACCCCGTGGAGGTGGTCATCCTCTCGCGTAATGACCCGGTGTCGGGTCTGCGAGTATTTCGCTCGGCCCAGCACTATGGGCTGGCGATCGAGCGCGGCAGCTTCACCCGCGGTCAAAGCCCGTGGCGCTACCTGAAACCTCTACACGCCAACCTGTTTTTAAGCACCCATCTGAGTGACGTGCGTGCCGCACTGGCCGCTGGTGTGCCCGCTGCGCAGGTGTATCCACAGTCGGTGCATGCCAGTGATGCCCACCCTGATGAGGTGCGTATTGCCTTTGACGGTGACGCGGTGCTTTTCAGCGATGAGGCTGAGCGGGTTTACCAGGCGCAGGGTTTACAGGCGTTCCAAAAGCATGAGATCGACAAAGCCGCCTTGCCCTTGCCCGATGGTCCGTTCAAGCCCCTGTTGTTTGCCCTGCAACGCCTGCAAAACGCCGGCACCCCCGCCATGCGCATTCGCACCGCGCTGGTCACGGCCCGCAGCGCACCGTCGCATGAACGCGCCATTCGAACGCTGATGAACTGGCACATTGATGTCGACGAAGCCTTTTTCCTGGGTGGCCTGGACAAGGGCGAATTTCTTCGTGAATTTGAACCCGACTTTTTCTTTGACGACCAAACCGGCCACATTCAAAGCGCCGCCCAGCATGTGCCCTCCGGTCACGTCGCCAGCGGCGTGCGCAACTAACCCCATACCCCAACCGGTTTTTGCCACCCGCCATGTGGTGTGCTTGTCTGACCAGGAATCTCCCCCTATGCGTTTGATGCCCCCAATAACCGCCTTCAGAACCTTTGTGTCCCAAGCCTGGGCACTCTCACGACCTTACTTTGCCTCCGAGAAAAAATGGCAGGCACGTGCCATGCTGGCCGCCATCGTCGCCCTGAACCTGGCCTTGGTCTACATGGCGGTGTTGTTCAACGACTGGAACAAGCTGTTTTACGATGCATTACAAGCCAAAAATGCCGACGTGTTCTGGGCGCAACTGGGGCGATTCACTTACCTGGCGTTTGCCTTCATCGTTATCGCGGTCTACAAGTTCTACCTGACCCAATTGCTGGAAATGCGCTGGCGCGCCTGGATGACCAGCCACTACCTGGAGCGCTGGTTGTCCAACCAGGCGTTTTACCGGCTGGAACTGGCCCGTTTTGCCAGCCCGCCCGATGCCGATGGCATGCCGGCCCGAAACCCCGACAACCCGGATCAGCGGATTCAGGAAGACATCAACCAGTTCACCGCGTACAGCATTTCGCTGTCGATGGGTTTGCTCAACGCCGTGGTGACCCTGGCGAGTTTTGTCGGCATCCTGTGGGGCCTGTCGGGTGGTTTTGCGTTCACGCTGGGTGGTACAGCGTTCAACATCCCCGGCTTCATGGTCTGGATGGCACTGCTGTATTGCCTGGCGGGCAGCGTGATCACCCACTACATTGGCCGACCACAGATCCAACTCAACTTTGAGCAGCAGCGCCTGGAGGCTGAATTCCGTCACCACATGGTGCGGGTGCGCGAATACAGCGAAGCCATTGCGCTGGATCGGGGCGAGGGTGTTGAGCGCCAGCAGTTGGACACGCGTTTTGGCCAGGTACTGGGCAACTATCTCGCGCTGATCAAGGCGCAAAAAGGCTTGATCTGGTTCACCAGCTTTTTTGGCCAAGCCGCCGTGGTATTTCCGTTTGTGGTGGCCGCACCGCGCTTTTTCAGCGGAGCCATTCAATTGGGCGAGCTGATGCAGATCTCCAGCGCATTTGGCCAGGTGCAAGGCGCTTTGAGCTGGTTTGTCGACAACTACAGCAGCTTGGCGGCCTGGCGTGCCACCACCGACCGTTTAACCAGTTTTGAAGCATCTTTTAATGCTCTAGCGCTTGATAATAAAGCGCTGGTAGCTACAAACTCTGAAGCACTCGAAAGTGTTGACCTGCAGCTTGAGCTGCCCGATGGGTCGCTGCTGTTGCAGCATACCCGGCTCAAAGCCGTGACGGGCGACAGCATCTTGTTGCAAGGGCCTTCTGGCAGCGGCAAATCCAGCCTGTTTCGCGCCTTTGCGGGCATCTGGCCGTTTGCCTCAGGGCATTTGCAGCGCCCGCAGGATGCCATGTTCATGCCACAACGGCCTTATTTCCCCAACGGGCCACTGCGTCAGGCCCTGGCTTACCCGCAGGTGGCCAGCCTTTTCACGGACGACGAGCTGCGCCAGGCGCTGACCCTCGCCGAATTGCCCGATCTGACCCACCAGCTGGACCGGGCTGATGCCTGGGGTCAAACACTCTCTGGCGGGGAACAACAGCGTTTGGCCATTGCCCGCGTGCTACTGAAAAAACCACAATGGGTATTTGCCGATGAAGCCACCAGCGCACTCGACGAAGCCACAGAAAATACCTTGTACAAACAGCTTCTAAAGCATATACAACAAGCGCAAGGAGCTATTATTTCAATAGCACATAAACCAGGTGTTGCCGCTTACCATACCCGTCAATGGGTACTTCAAAAACAAACGGGCAGTGACCCTGCCCGTTTTGAACTGAAGGAAACCAAGCTTCACATCTGAGGTTTCTCGGTCTTGGCAATCTTGGTGGGAGAGTAGGTGAAAGACTGCTCCGTCATCAAACCTTGGGTGGAGGCATCCAGTCGGTTCGGAGTCAACTGGACTTGGTCTTTCACCTCTTGCTGCACCTGAACAGCGCTGGCACTGGCCAGCCAAAGTGATTTCATGTTGTCCAGCAACAACTGGTACATCGGTGGTTCAGGCGGCGGCTTGACTTCTTCAGGGGCCGGTTTTTTAACCGTCCAATCGGTCTGTACGGCTTCAGAGGAGCCAGCTCGGGTGGGGTCGGCCACACTGCTGTACACACCTTCTCCAAAATTGGGTTTATCCACCTGGTTGATCATGTTGATCACGCTGGGCACAGGTTCATCCGGTATCGCGTTTTGATGGCTTGGATTCACGGGTGCTACAGGTACCACTTTCCCGGTTGCGAGCGAAGCCGACTCCGCAGCAAGCGGCCGCGAACTGGGAATCCGGTCAATGGAAGGTAGTTGCATGGTGTGTAAGGCGTCAGAATGGGTCTGGGGTCTTTCCTCCGTTCGTTGACTCTATAACGGCAGAATTGAGGGGTAATTTAGGCCTATTTTTAAAATTAATCCATTTATTTCAAAAAAGGGTGGTTTGCACCCCTCATGCAGCCCGAACAACCCTGTCCCACAGCGCCCTGGCACAGCCCGCCGCTGAAATCAGGCCGGGTTATCATCACCTGAACTTAGAGCGATTGGTGGTATCGCATGTGTCTGACAGATTGGAAATGGAATTAACAACTTGGACCCTCAGCGCGGCTACGTCCTGTGTCTGTGTCTGTGTCATTCTGGCCCCATGGCTTCATCTTGAGGTATCGCGTTTATGAAGCATCAAATTTTCTCAAGACTGCGCTTGGGCTGGTTTTCCAGCATCGTCTGCTTGGGTGCCGTGGTGGCGCTGGTCAGTTACCTTTGGACTTCTCCAGACATCAACATTTTTTCACCCCACAAAACACCCCTGCTTTTCAGCCCGTATCTGGATTTGAATCTGGCGACCGAGGTCACGACACCGTTGTCCAACACTTTTTTTTCGGCCAACACCAAATCAAGCCTCAAAATGCCCACCTCAGAGTTGCTCAAGGGTTTCAAGACCTTGACGCTGGCCTTTGCCAGCGGTGAATGTGGCACAGAGCACTGGGGTGGCCTGAACGCCCAAACCTTGGCAGCAGCCAATATTCAAGCCCTGCAGCAAGCGGATGTGGGTTACATGATCTCCACTGGCGGAGCCGATGACATGTTCACGTGCAGCACCGAGAAAGGCATGGAAACCTTCATCACACGTTACCAGTCCAGCCATTTAAGGGGGTTTGACTTCAACATCGAAGCCCAGCAGACCGAAGCCATGATTCAAAGCCTAGTGCATCAAGTGCGTCTTGCGATGAACCGTCACCCTGACTTGCGCATCAGTTTCACGCTTGCCGCCACAGGGTCTGGTGACCACAACAGCCTGAACCTGACCGGCCAGCGGGTTATGAACGCCATCGCCAAAGAGGAAATGGAGAACTACCATATCAACCTGATGGTGATGAACTATGGTCATGCGGACCGCGGCAACTGCGTGGTGCGTCATGACCAATGTGACATGGTGGCCTCGGCCATCCATGCAGTGAATAACCTCAGCCGCAAATACCACCTGCCGCTGAACTACATCGAAGTCACTCCGATGGTGGGTATCAACGACGAAACCAGTAATGTATTTACACTGGAGGATGCCCACAAACTGGCCACATTTGCCAAGACTTACGGCCTGGGTGGCCTGCATTTTTGGTCGCTGAACCGTGACATGGCCTGCACCAGTGCCAGCACCCGTGCCTCAGCCACATGCCATGGCTTGCCCGGTATCGACAAGTTGGCATTCACCCAAGCCTTTGCCTGGCTCACGGCACCACCCAGCCAGCCCTGATTCAGCCGCTCAAACCTGTCTGCACAGTGGGATACCGCAATTTCAGACGCAGTTCTTTTTTCAGCCGTGTGTTGTCCATGCGGCGTGACTCCCCCATAAAACTCAGCAGCATCAAAGGCAATTGATTTTGTGCCCCTTCACGCGACACACGGGGCGGACGGGGCAAACCAAACAAGTCAGCGGCCAAATCAAAATAGTCCCCCATCTTCAGGCAGCTATCGTCATTCACATTGACCACACGACCATGCCAACCGCGCCAAAGGGCCGCCACACAGGCACGAGCCAGGTCGTCGGCATGAATGTGATTGGTAAACACATCCTCTTCAGGACGCAAGACCGGTGTACCTTTGAGCAGCCGCTCACGCGGTGTTCCGCCTTCACGATTGAGGGCGTAAATGCCCGGAATACGCAAGGTGCTGGTGCGCACACCCCTGGCCCGACCAAAGTGACGGACTCTGTTTTCCGCATCAATTCGCCTCTGGGCCCTTACTGTTTCAGCATGAGTAGCTCTTGTTTCCAGAGCAATCTCACCTTGGCAATCCCCATACACACCGCTGGTTGAAGCATAGACCAGCGCCTGGGGTGGAGCACGTCTGCACAATGTGCTCAAAAGTGCCTGGGTTCGCGGGTCTTGCCTGCCACTGCCAGGCGGCGGGGCTAGATGCACCACATAAGTCGCCAAACCACTCAGCCGCCTAAGGCTGGCAGGTTGGTCGAGATTCCCCACCAGCGGTGTGATGCCGCGTGTGCGAAATTCATCCACGCGCGTGGGGCTGGAGGTCAGAACCAGCAAACGTACACGCGGGCTCAAAATCTGCGCTACACGCAAACCCACATCACCACAGCCCACCAACAACACACGTTCTCGCCGAAAACGTGCTGGCAAGGCTCCAGGTCGGGTGGCATAGAGCTGGGGATGAGGGCTTCGCAATGCAGGCAAAATTGACACCTTTGATCATTTAAACAAACGCCTTGAGGATAACCAGAATATGACCGCCAGCAGCTCCACTTTTCAAGTCACCATCGAACCCAGTGGGCGCAGCTTCATGGTGACACTCACTGAAACCTTGCTGGCAGCGGGTATTGCCCAGGGTGTCAATCTGCCCTACGGCTGCAAGGACGGCGCTTGTGGTTCATGCAAGTGCAAAAAACTCAGTGGTACGGTCACCCATGGTACACACCAAAACAAGGCCTTGAGTAACGAAGAAGAAGCACAAGGTTGGGTACTCACCTGTTGCGCGACCGCCAGCAGCGATGTGGTACTGGAGTCGCGCCAGGTCACGGCTGAAGGTGCGTTGCCCATCAAGAAAATGCCGACCCGGGTCCAACTGCTTGAAAGAGTGTCGCCTGATGTGATACGCATGGTGTTACAGATGCCGGCCAATGAAGCCTTTCAATTCCATGCTGGCCAATACATCGAGTTTTTGCTGCGTGACAACATCCGTCGCAGTTACTCCATGGCCAGTGCCCCCCATCTGATCGCTCAGGGGCTGGAGCTGCACATTCGCCACATGCCTGGCGGTAAATTTACGGACCATGTATTTGGCGAAATGAAAGAACGCGATATTTTGCGTATTGAAGGGCCTTATGGCAGTTTTTATCTGCGCGAAAACAGCTCTAAACCCATGGTGTTATTAGCTTCAGGCACCGGGTTTGCCCCGATCAAAGCGCTGATCGAGCACATGCAGTTTGCTGGCATCACCCGCCCCACCACCTTGTACTGGGGTGGACGCAGACCCCAGGATTTGTACATGTCCGATTGGGTAAATGCCAAGCTCGCCGAGATGCCCAACCTGCATTACGTGCCCGTGGTGTCTGATGCAACTTCAGAAGATGCCTGGACTGGCCGCACCGGATTTGTTCATCAAGCGGTGCTGGAGGACTTTCCAAACCTCAGCAATTACCAGGTCTATGCCTGTGGGGCACCTGTTGTGGTGGAATCTGCACAACGGGATTATGTGAAGGCTGGACTGCCTGTTGATGAGTTCTACGCGGACTCATTCACCTCCGAGGCCGACAAACACCCAAAGCCCCAACAATAAGGGCGAAAAACCAATCAGAGGTATTATTTGCATGAGGGTCCCGCAAAAGTAGCGCTTGAAGTCGTTTACTTTTGCACCGTTCTGTCCCATGGAACCATGGTTTTCCTGCTACGTTGCACCACTCATCCGCCCATATCTCCAGAAAACATGCACCTCAATTTGGAAGACAAGTTGCCTGCAGAATACTGAATTTTCCCGGATGACTTGTTTGTCGGAGCGGCATACCATGGGCGGTTCGGCGGATCCGCCGCACACAGCGGTATATGCAACAGCGCATGGAACCCATGAAAAATACAGCGAATACGCCCACCCTACCCGACTATCCAGCACAAAGCCAACTGACAGCACATCAACAGGAACAGCAAGAATCCCTGACCACACAGTATCGGACGGCCATTCTTGAGAAGCTCAGCAAGGCACCTGTTGAAAATGAAATCCGGGACTTTCTGATCCAAGTGTGGACACCCATTCTGGCGGCACATGCAGTACGCCAAGGCCCGGAACACCCAGCAACACTGAAGTTCAAGCAGGCGGCCGTTGAACTCATCAACATCCATACCGCCTTGCTCAGGCGGGCTGAGCGCAAGCAGGCGATGGGTCAAGCCCCCAAACTGGTGGAAAAACTTCGCCAAGGCATGAGCTGGATGGGCCTATCCCCAGAGGAACAAGATCGTCACATCCAAAGTATTGGCAGCAACTTGACAGATGCCTTCTTGACTGAGCATCCGGTGGTGGCAAGCAACCCTCTCTCGACCGAACGCAGGTCTGGTCACCGTGCCCGCCAAGCCAGTATCAAACCCAAGGTGCACCACACCCCTGTAGACGGCTTGCTTGTCGGGGATGAGAACACGGACTTTGACTGGCATTTGTGGGAAACGGCCCTGAATGATCAAACCGCAACACCGGCCAATCCTGATCAGCAATACGCTCCTGCCCTGATTCCGCCGGCCTCTCAAGACACCCCCACGAACCTCCCGGACTTCTGGGGAAACTACCTTGGCCACAAGCTTTGATGCCCCACCTTTGTTGCCAATGCGCGAAGCCGGCGGATTGCACCCTTTTATGGAGCGCTGTTACACAAACATTACAAATTAGCGCCCAATGACGACAGCGACACCATCAAAAAAACAACACTGGTAGCCCGAATGGTCAGAATGATCGCTGCGCGTGATCACTCAAGTTTCAACCGTTTGTTCGTTATCACCCATTGAGCCACCCAATAACTCAAACCCCAGCCCCAACAGCATCACACTGATCACCGACAACAACAAGGTACTGGCCTGAACATGATCCGACACCACCAGCGGATGTACATCTTGCCGACCAGACAAGGTAAACACGGCACGCAGCACAAACAAACACGCGATCAACGCTGCACCAATTTCCACGAGGTACAAAACAGTCGAACGTAATTGCTTGCGTTTTTGTAGCAACAACATCAGGATCAAAAGAGATTGGGAGGCAAAAACAGCGGCACCCAACATGATGCGCCCCCGAGGGTCATCCTGCAACATCAAGAAACCCGCAATAGCCACCATCACCGGAAGCTTGACCCATCCATGCAACGAACGTCGGTTTTGCCAGCAAAGCACACATTCCGCCAGCAGCGCCAACGTGCAAGCCAAAGCCACATTGGCCAATACCACTGAAAAAATTGGCCCCATCGGCAACTCGAAACTCAAAAAGCCATACACCACGGCAAAACATGTCAATGCTCCGGCCCAAAATGCCAGGCCCCGATCTTTGCCATAAGAAATGCCTGCAATCCATGCAGCCAAGGTCAGACAACCCAAAAAAACTGCCAGTTGTGCAATTGGAATTGCGTTTCCCATATCGGCCTCCCTTCCACCCTGTGAAGAATACGTTGTGTAGTCACCCATCATGACAACAGGGTGTGTGCGCCCGCACCGTAGTCCTGTGCGTGCGCCCAGCCTTCGGCCACCACCCTTGCGACGAAGCTATCACGGGGGAAATTGAAAAATGAAACACTTTGTAAAGCCCATCCAGACGGCAAATACACGGATTCAGCCAGTTTTTAGGGGGTATCTTTGGGTGGTGACAGGCCACGCCAAGCTGCACACTTGCCAAACCCGCCCATCTGCGTGAAACTCAACCATCCTCCAGACCACACAAGCGACACCATGACCACCCTGTCATCCACCGCACTCACGGGTGTGAATGCTGCGCAGACCCAACTGAATGTGTCGGCGCACAACATTGCCAACGTGAATACGCCCCGATTCAAACGACAGGAGGTAACCCTGATCGCGCAAACTCAGGGCGGTGTACAAACATCCGTTGAATCAGCGGACATGACTGGCAGCGCACTGGCCAGCGATGTCGTGACGCAATTGCAGGCCAAACACGCCTTCCTGGCGAATCTGGCCGTGTTCAAAACGCATGACCGCGTCGCCGGAGCGTTGCTGGATCAGTCAGCTTAAGAAACCCTCAATCGACCTTGGCACCGGTCTCAAACCACTGTTTGATCACCATACGTTCGGCCTCCGATATGCCGGTGGTATTGGTCATGGGCATGATTTTGGTGACAACAGCCTGCTGATAAATATTTTGTGCGTGCCGTTTAACGTTTTCTGCAGAGTCAAGCCGCACGTTTTTCATCTGAACCTGTGGACCATGGCACATGTAGCAGCGCTGCGCCAGTATGGGTTGCAAAATTGCATAGCCAATTTGACCTCCAGTGCCCGTGTTACTTGCGGTGGTAGCTACTGAAGTTGTCACAGTTTGGCCAGATTCAGAGGGGGGAGCCAACCACCCCATCAGGATCAAAATCACCACCATACCCGCCAGCGCATAGCCCCGTGGATTGGAGTTGCGGCCCAGTTTGAAGCCGTGGCGCAGCACAAAAAACTGTCTGATCGCCGCACCGGCAAACATCATGGCAATCAGGATCAGCCAATTTTGCGGATGCATGTAGGTAAAGCTGTAATGGCCGCTGAGCATGGCAAACAGCACCGGTAGCGTGAAATAGGTGTTGTGCACGCTGCGCTGTTTGCCACGCACACCGTGAATCGGGTCCACGGGCTCACCAGCCTTGATGGCCGCCACCACCTTGCGCTGACCAGGGATGATCCAATGCGCCACATTTGCACTCATGCTGGTCGCCAACATGGCTCCCATCAGCAAAAAGGCCGCGCGCCCGGCAAACCAGTGACAGGCCAGCCAACTCGCTACACATACCAACACAAAAACCAGCGCACCAACAATACCGTCGCCATTTTTGCGCTGCCCGAATTTTCGGCAAATCAAGTCATACAGCAACCAGAACACCACCAAAAACAGAATCGCAACCGTGATCGCCTGCCAGGGCAACCAGTCCATCCTGGACTTGTCAATCAGATAGGTGCCCGCACTCCACAGGTAAGACACGGTAAAAAGAGAAAAACCGGTCAGCCAGGTGGTGTAACTTTCCCAATAAAACCAATGCAAATGTTTCGGCAACTGGGGCGGTTTCACCGCAAATTTGACCGGGTGATAAAAGCCGCCACCATGCACCGCCCACAACTCACCACTGACACCCTGCCTTTTCAAGTCATCATCTTCGGGGGGGGTCAGACTGCTGTCCAAAAAGACAAAGTAAAACGACGAGCCGATCCAGGCAATGGCGGTGATGACATGGGCCCAGCGCAGCAGCAGGTTGAGCCAATCCAGAACATAACTTTCCATCAGGTTTCCTTGGTTAAATGTGTTGCGGACACACCATGCTCCATGACTTGCAAGAGTTGTGCCGCTACCGCCACGGCAATCACCTCGGGGGCTTTGTTGGTGATACCTGGCAGCCCAATCGGGCAAGTGACCTGCGCCAACTCTTCAGGGGTAAAACCACACGCTTGCAGCCGGTGAAAAAAGCGGGCCCGTTTGGTCTGGCTACCAATCAAGCCGATAAAAGGCAGATCAGCCTGTTGGCGGCGGCGCTGCAAACAGGCCCGCAACACATCCAGATCTTCGGCATGGCTAAAACTCATGATCAGCACATGCGACAGTGCGGCCAGGCTAACCACGGCGCTGTGCACCGGGTCAGCCTGCTCGGCGTACACGTTCTCGGGTAAATCTGGCGGAAATATTTCATCGCGGCTATCCAGCCAGTGCACTTGTACCGGCAATGGCCCCAATACCCGCACCAGAGCACGGGCTACATGGCCACCGCCAAACAACGCAACACGGGGCCACGCCGCCTGTCTCTGGGCAAAACCCAGCTGCAAACGTGGTACATCCTCCGCCGTGACCCGCTCAAACCTCAGCACCACCTCCCCCCCGCAGCATTGCCCAAGCGTGGGCCCCAAGGCATACCGCTGTAATGAGGGGGCTTTCGGCGCACTCTGCAACAACCAACGTGCGTGCGCTGTGGCCTGCCACTCCAGATGCCCGCCACCAATGCTGCCCACACAGCTCTGGGCAAACACCGCCATCCAGGCATCCGTCACACGCGGCACCGAACCACGGTGGCTGTGGACATGAACCAACATGGCGCAGTCACTGTGCAAGAGTTGCAAAAAATCACGATCAGGAGTCACAAACCTTTACCTTTTTAAGAAAATCGTAAGCCACAAACCACCCTTTTTCGGGCACATTACAGATTCAAGATTTCACCGACTACAACGACCAGAGGCATCATGGCAACTACCGCAACCCGGCACCACATTTTCATCACCCTTGGATTGAGACTGTTCGCTGGCATTGCCACCTTTTTGGCGGGGTGTACAACCACCCCGTTGCCCCCCATGGCCCCGCCACCGCCCAAGCCCGCCCCGACGCCCGCACCGACACCGATCGTGATTGCCCCCGTACCAGCTCCAGTCTTTGTCTCTCAAGCCCGAACACCGCGTGACTACCGAATCGACGCGGCCAATCACTTGTATGGCAAGAACCAGAACCGGGTTTACCGAGGCAAAATGCCGCCCCTGTTGTACGCCGTAGGGGTGCTGCAAGTGGAAGTGAACCACCAAGGCCGCGTGACCGGAACCAGCTGGATGCGCGCGCCCTCGCATGCACCTGAAGTCATGGCCGAAATCGAACGCACGGTGCGCCAAGCCGAACCGTATCCCGCCCCGGTACGCATGGGCCGTGTGACCTATACCGACACCTGGCTCTGGCATAAAAGTGGGCTGTTCCAGCTGGATACGCTGACCGAAGGACAAATGTAGACCTCTACAAGACCGTCCACGCACCTCTCAAGAGCCCCGGTAGGTGGAATAGCTCCACGGGCTCACCAGCAGCGGCACATGGTAATGCTGCTCCGGTGTCGCCACCCCAAAATCCAGATTAACCAGCCCCAGAAAATTAGGTTCTGGCAAAGCCACGCCGCGGGCCTGGTAATACCCCGCCACATCAAACACCAGCCGATAAGTGCCACGCTTGAAGCTGTCGTGATCCAGCAGCAAACCATCAGGATTACGCCCGTCCTGATTCAGCACACATTGCTTGAGCTGCCGCAAACCGCCGCCCTCTACCGCATACAAGGTGACCCTCATCCCAGCGGCAGGTGTGCCATGCATGGTGTCAAGAACATGTGTGCTCAATCCCATTGTGATTTCCTTAAAGTTGCCGTTAAAGTGTATACACTTTTTTGCAACGCGGTATCATGAACCATGTCTAACGTACCCATTGAGCCCACGCCGGATACAAACATTGGTGCGTCTGCCACCGAGCAGATCGTCGCCGCACTCACTCAGGCCATCGTGGCACACCGCCTCAAACCTGGCACCAAGCTGGCCGAACAAAAAATTGCCACTCAATTTGGCGTGTCGCGCACCTTGGTCCGTCAGGCCCTGTTTCAGCTCTCCCAACACCGGCTGATTGCCATGGAGCCCGCGCGCGGCGCGTTTGTGGCCAGCCCTTCCGTTGCAGAGGCCAAACAGGTGTTTGCCGTGCGCCGCATGCTGGAAGCCGAGGCCACCCGCGCCTTCGTGCGCCAGGTCACGCCCAAACAGATCAAGGTGCTACAAGCCCACCTCAAGGCCGAACAAGCCGCCATGGCTTGCAAAGACGATGCCTCGCGCAGCCAGCGTAATGAATTGCTGGGCGATTTCCATGTGCGCATGGCCGAACTGATGGGCAATCAGGTGCTGGCCGAACTGCTGGGCGAGCTGATTTCACGCTGCTCACTGATCACCCTGATGTACCAGTCCAGCCGCGCCGCTGAACATTCCAGCGAAGAACATGTGGCCATCGTGCAGGCTTTCGCCCATCGTGACGAGATTCTGGCGGTTCGCCTGATGGACGAACACCTGCAACATGTGCAGGCTGGCCTTGATTTTGCTTCACCCGTCACAACACCGACCACCACGTCCCCCTAAGCCTATGCGCCACTACAACAGCACCCAGCCTTACCCGCGTGACCTCCAAGGTTACGGCCCCCAACCACCCCACGCCCAGTGGCCGAATCAGGCCCGTGTGGCCGTTCAATTTGTGCTGAACTATGAGGAGGGCGGCGAAAACTGCGTGCTGCACGGCGACGCGGGTTCCGAGCAGTTTCTGTCAGAGATGTTCAACCCGGCCAGCTACCCGGATCGCCACATCAGCATGGAAGGCATTTACGAATACGGCAGCCGCGCCGGTGTGTGGCGCATCCTGCGCGAGTTCGAGCAGCGCGGCCTGCCGCTCACCGTTTTTGGGGTCAGCATGGCGCTGGAGCGTTACCCGGAGCTGGTGCAGGCCTGCCAGCAACTCGGCCATGAGATCGCTTGCCACGGCTGGCGCTGGATTCATTACCAGAACCTGTCTGAAGAGGTGGAACGCGAGCACATGGCGCGCGGCATGGACATCCTGACCCGTCTCATGGGCGAGCGCCCGCTGGGCTGGTACACCGGCCGCGACAGCCCCAACACCCGCCGCCTGGTGGCTGACTTTGGCGGCTTTGAGTACGACAGCGACTACTACGGCGACGATCTGCCGTTCTGGATGGAGGTGCGCAAAACCGATGGCACGGTGGTGCCGCAGCTCATCGTGCCCTACACGCTGGACTGCAACGACATGCGCTTTGCCCTGCCACAGGGCTACTCCCACGCCGACCCGTTTTTCCAGTACCTGAAAGACACCTTTGATGCCCTCTATGCCGAGGGCGATCCGGCTGGCTTGAATGCGCCCAAGATGATGAGTGTGGGCATGCATTGCCGCTTGCTCGGACGGCCTGGTCGGATCGTGGCTTTGCAGAGGTTTCTGGATCACATTGGGCAGAAATCGGATGTGTGGGTGTGTCGGCGGCTGGACATTGCGCGGCACTGGAAAGCGATGCATCCGTATGCGCCAGCGGCTGGGATCTAGCTTTTTATAGATGTTTTTGGGCTATAGCGCTTTATTTATAAGCGTAAGCAGCTATGGTTAAAGGAGCAATTGACGTGGATTTTGTAGTCCCCCCCCTATCCCCCCCGCCCCTTTCCACCCCCGCCGGGGCGGAAAGGGGAGCTAACAGCCGTATTTGGCCGTCTCTTTTTACGGAAGCATTACACGCCGTGGGGCAGTTCGCACGCGCCACAACGAGCTGTTGTTCGATGGTTTTGTCGAGGTCTGTACGAACTAATTGGAATCTAACTCCAATTTTTTCAAGAAGATGGTGGGCAGATTCCTGGTCTTCCCTCACTGCCGTACGGCGTGTAAGACCTCACTCAAAACACGCGGCCATATATGGCTGTTTAGCCCCCCTTTCCGCCCCGGCGGGGGTGGAGAGGGGTTGGGGGAGAGGGGGGGGTTACAAAAGCGTCAACACTTACCCAAGTCAGAAAAAGGAAAAATCATGCCTTTCACACTGACTCAGCTCAACGCAGCCAGCGCAGATGAAGCATTACAACTGCTCGACGGCCTCTACGAACACTCCCCCTGGATCGCGCAAGAAGCTCTGAAACAGCGCCCGTTCCAGTCCCTGGCGCAGCTCAAATACCAAATGACCCAGGTGCTCGAAGCCGCTGGGCGTGAAGCCCAGATTGCCCTGATCAAAGCCCACCCCGAACTGGCGGGCAAAGCCATGGTCAGTCAGAGCCTGACGGCAGAGTCCACCAACGAACAAAGCAAAGCCGGACTCACAAACTGCAGCACCGAAGAATTTGCCAAGTTGCAACAGCTCAACACCAGCTACAGCACCAAATTTGGCTGGCCGTTTATCCTGGCGGTGCGCGGCCCGCGCGGCACCGGCTTGAGCCGGGCCGAGATCATCACCACTTTTGAGCGACGACTGGCAGGCCACCCCGACTTTGAGTTGCAGGAATGCCTGCGCAACATCCACCGCATTGCCGAAATCCGCCTGAACGACAAGTTTGGCTTCACCCCCACGCTGGGCAACGCGGTATGGGACTGGCAGGAGGCATTGAGCGAATATTCGGAACCGGCTTACGCCGAACAAGGCCAACTCACCGTGACCTACCTCACCGAAGCCCACCGCGCCTGTGCTCAGGCGATTCAAGGCTGGATGCAGGCTAGTGGCTTTGACAGCGTTGTGATTGACGCCGTGGGCAATGTCGTGGGGCGCTACGAAGCCATGAGCATCGCAGCAGCAACCCCTGCAGAAAACTACAAAAACAATAGCTTTTCACGCAATAGTGACGAGCCATACAACCCCAAAACATTGTTGACCGGAAGCCACTACGACACGGTGCGCAACGCAGGCAAATACGATGGCCGTCTGGGCATCTTTGTCCCCATGGCTTGTGTGCGCGAGTTACACCGCAAAGGCCGCCGCCTGCCGTTAGCCATCGAAGTGGTTGCCTTTGCCGAAGAAGAAGGCCAGCGTTTCAAAGCCACTTTTTTAGGCTCAGGTGCACTCACGGGCGACTTCAAACCGCAGTGGCTGGAGCAACTTGATGCTGACGGCATCAGCATGCTCCAGGCCATGCAGTACGCCGGGCTGTGCCCCGGCAGCGATGCCGCAACGGCCATGCGCGCGATTGGGCAGCTCCAACGTGATCCGGTCAACTACCTGGGTTTTGTGGAAGTGCACATCGAGCAAGGCCCGGTGCTCAACGCCATCAACCTGCCGCTGGGGGTGGTGACCTCCATCAACGCCAGCGGCAGGTATCTGGGGACGGTCACCGGTCAGGCCAGCCATGCCGGCACCACGCCGATGACACAACGCCGCGATGCCCTGGGCGCGGTGGCCGAGCTGGCGCTGTACCTGGAGCAACGCGCCGTGCAAGACGGTGATTCGGTCGCCACCATGGGGCAGATCAGCGTGCCCGGCGGCAGCATCAACGTGGTGCCGGGCAGTTGCACTTTCAGCCTGGATTTGAGGGCTCCAAATGACTTGCAACGCAATACCATCGAGCGTGACGTGTTACAAAAATTAGAGCAAATTTGCCAACGACGCGGCCTGGCGTTTGAGTTGCAGCAAACGCTGCGCGCCAGCGCCGCCCCCAGTGCGCCCGAGTGGCAACAGCGCTGGGAAGCTGCCGTGACACAGCTTGGCCTGCCACTGCACTGCCTGCCCAGCGGGGCCGGGCACGATGCCATGAAGTTACATGAGGTGATGCCGCAGGCCATGTTATTTGTGCGCGGCCAGAACGCCGGCATCAGCCACAACCCGCTTGAATCCACCACCAGCGACGACATGCAACTGGCCGTAGAAGCCTTTGCCCACTTGCTGGAGCAATTGGTCCATGAGGTATGACCTGTTTGAGATGGGTTTTATATGTATTTTTGGCCTCTAGCGGTTGAGGGTATTGCGTAAGCAGCTATTTATTTTGAAGTTGGATAAAGTGATTTTTGTAAATCCCCCCCTATCCCCCCCGCCCCTTTCCACCCCCGCCGGGGCGGAAAGGGGAGCTAACAGCCATATTTGGCCACCGCTGTTCACCGAGGTCTTACACGCCGTGGGGCAGTTTGACCGCACCGCAGCAAGCTGCTGTTTGGGGGTTTTGCCGAGGTTTGTACAAATTAATTGGAATCTGACCCCAATTTTTGGGATCGATTTCCTGCCTTCCCTGACTGCCCTTCGGCGTGTAAGACCTCACTCAAAACACGCGGCCAAATATGGCTGTTTGGCCCCCCTTTCCGCCCCGGCGGGGGTGGAGAGGGGTTGGGGGTGAGGGGGGGATTACAAAAGCCTCAACAACCAACCTAAATCCATTAACAAAACCACCCAAAACACATGACCACCTACACAGCCCTGGACCAATGGATCGACACGCACTTTGACGAGCAAGTGCGCTTTCTGCAAGAACTCATCCACGTCCCCACCGACACCCCACCTGGCAACAACGCGCCGCACGCCGAGCGCACGGCGGAGCTGCTGGCCGCCATGGGCCTCACGGCTGAAAAACATCCGGTTCCCATGTCAGAGGTGCAAGCTGCCGGGTTACAAAGCATCACCAACCTGATCGTGCGCCGCACTTATGGGCCGGGTGGCAAAACCATTGCGCTCAACGCCCATGGCGACGTGGTGCCGCCGGGCGATGGCTGGACACACGACCCCTACGCTGGCGAAATTCAAGACGGCAAAATTTATGGTCGCGCCAGCGCAGTGAGCAAGAGCGACTTTGCCACCTTCACCTTTGCCCTGCGTGCGCTGGAAGCGGTGTGCAAACCGCAACAAGGCCAGCTGGAACTGCTGTTCACCTACGACGAAGAATTTGGCGGCGAGATGGGGCCAGGCTGGTTGCTAAAAAACAAACTCACCCACCCCGACCTGTTGATTGCCGCTGGTTTCAGCTATGAGGTAGTCACCGCGCACAACGGCTGTTTGCAGCTGGAGGTCACGGTAAACGGCCAGATGGCGCATGCGGCCATTCCTGAATCCGGCGTGGATGCCTTGCAAGCCGCCGTGAAAATCCTCAACCTGCTGTACGCGCAAAACGCGCTGTACAAATCCGTCAGCTCCAGCGTGCCAGGCATCAACCATCCGTATCTGAATGTGGGGCTGATCCAGGGCGGCACCAACACCAACGTGGTGCCCGGCAAGGTCAGCTTCAAGCTGGATCGGCGCATGATTCCCGAAGAAAACGCCGCCGAAGTGGAAGCCACGCTGCGCGAGCTGATTGCCAGCACCGCCACCACGCTGCCGGGCATCACGATCGACATCAAACGTATTCTGCTGGCCCACTCGATGCAAGCCTTGCCCGGCAATCAGCCACTGGTGCAGGCGATTCAACAGCATGGCCAAGCCATTTTTGGCCAAGACATTCCCGCCATGGGCACACCGCTGTACACCGATGTCCGCCTGTTTGCCCAGCAAGGTATTCCAGGCGTGGTCTACGGGGCCGGGCCACGCACGGTGCTGGAGTCACACGCCAAACGTGCGGACGAACGGCTGGAGCTTGAAGACCTGCGCCGTGCCACTCAGGTGATTGCCCGCACCCTGCACGATCTGCTGACCTAGCATGCCAAACGACCCCTCCCGTCCCTGTCATTTGTCAGAAAAAACCGGATGGCCGGGTGTAAAGTGCACACCATCTATTTCAACAAGGAGGCTCCGATGAGCAATGAACTTTCCACCGCCGAACAAGCCTTGGGCGACGCATCACGCGATTACCACCGTTTCCCCACCCGTGGCAAGATTTCGGTCAATGCCACCAAGCCCCTGATCAACCAGCGTGACCTGGCCCTGGCTTACTCACCCGGCGTGGCCTACCCTTGCCTGGACATTCAAGCCAACCCCGACCTGGCCTACGACTACACCAGCCGCGGCAATCTGGTGGGCGTGGTGACCAATGGCACGGCGGTGCTCGGCCTGGGAGACATTGGCCCGCTGGCGGGTAAACCGGTGATGGAAGGCAAAGGTTGCCTGTTCAAGAAATTTGCCGGAGTGGATGTGTTTGACATTGAACTGGACGAGCGCGACCCCGACAAGCTGATCGAGATCATTGCCGCCCTGGAGCCCACCTTGGGCGGCATCAATCTGGAAGACATCAAGGCCCCGGAGTGTTTCTACATTGAGGAAAAACTCAAGGCCCGCATGGGCATTCCGGTGTTCCATGACGACCAGCACGGCACTGCCATCATCAGCAGCGCCGCGCTGGTGAATGCACTGGAGCTGGTCGGCAAAAACATTGCTGACGTGAAAGTGGCCGTCTCCGGTGCCGGTGCGGCGGCACTGGCCTGCCTGAATGTGATGGTCGGCCTGGGGGTGCAGGTCAGCAATGTGTTTTTGTGCGATTCCAAAGGCGTGGTCTACAAAGGCCGCCCGGGCGGTTACGACCACTCCAAGGCACGCTTCGAACAGGACACCAGCGCCCGCACGCTGGCGGATGCCGTCAACGAAGCGGACGTGTTTCTGGGCTGCTCGGCCGCTGGTGTCTTGACGCAGGACATGGTCAAAACCATGGCGGCCAGCCCGATCATCCTGGCACTGGCCAACCCTGAGCCTGAAATCCGCCCCGAGCTGGCCAAAGCCGTGCGCCCGGATTGCATCATTGCCACCGGCCGCTCGGATTACCCGAACCAGGTCAACAACGTGCTGTGCTTCCCCTACATCTTCCGTGGCGCGCTGGACTGCGGCGCGACCCAGATCACCGAAGAAATGAAGCTGGCCTGCGTGCGCCAGATTGCCGACCTGGCCAAGGCCGACATCAGTGAAGAAGTGGCCCACGCCTACGCCGGGCAAGAGCTGGCCTTTGGCCCGGACTTCATCATTCCCAAACCCTTTGACTCACGCCTGATTCTGCGCATTGCACCCGCTGTGGCCGCTGCGGCCGAGGCCTCTGGTGTCGCCAAACGCCCGATCAAGGACATGGACGCTTACCGCCGGACACTGGCGCGGTTTGTCTATTCCACCGGTTTGCTGATGGAGCCGGTGTTTAATGCCGCCCGCCTGGCACCCGCATCCGCCAAACGTGTGGCGTATGCCGAAGGTGAGGATGACCGCGTGCTGCGTGCCGCACAAATCGTGGTGGAAGGTAACCTGGCCCGCCCGATCCTGATTGGCCGCCCATCCGTGATTGAAGCCCGCATTGTCAAAGCCGGCTTACGTTTGCAATTGGGCAAAGATGTGGATGTGGTCAACCCCGAAGATGACCCACGTTTCCGCCAATACTGGGAAACCTACCACCAGCTCAAAGGCCGCGACGGTGTCAGCCCCGAGGCCGCCAAAGCGATGGTACGCCGCAGCACCACCACCATTGCCGCGTTGATGGTCAAGCTTGGCCATGCGGATGCCATGTTGTGCGGCATCCACGGGCGTTTTGATGTGCATCTGGATCATGTGCGCGATGTGATTGGCCGTGCACCCGGTGTGAGCAATTTCGCCACATTGAACGCCTTGATGCTGGAGCACTACAGTCTGTTTGTAGCCGACACCTATGTCAATGAAGATCCGACCGCCGAGCAATTAGCCAACATTGCCAAAATGGCCGCCAATGAGGTCAAGCGCTTTGGCCTGCAGCCCAAGGTAGCCTTCCTGTCACACTCCAACTACGGCTCGTCCACCCGTGCTTCCGCGCGCAAAATGCGCGCCGCACGCGACTTGTTCAAAGCCAACTGCCCCGATATTGAATGCGACGGTGAAATGCAGGGGGATGCCGCCTTGTCGGAAGAAATTCGTCACGCCACACTGATGGACAACACCCTCACGGGTTCAGCCAACATCCTGATCTGCCCGAATCTGGATGCCGCCAACATTTTGTTCAATGTGCTCAAGATGACTGGTGGCAATGGTGTCACCGTGGGCCCCATCCTGCTGGGCGCAGCCGCCACCGCACATGTGCTGAACCCCTCAAGCACCGTGCGCCGGGTCGTCAACATGACCGCCCTGGCCGTGGCTGACGTGAATGCACAGAGGTAAACACCACCCAACCATGCCAGGTAGTCGCCCCGAATCAGGGGCAACTACTCGGCATATTCAATACTGATGGGGGCATGGTCAGAAAACTTGTCCGCTTTGAAAATTGATGCGCTACGGGCTTTGGCTGCCCATGCCGGTGTGGCCAAATGGTAGTCCAGCCGCCAACCCACATTCTTCGCGTAGGCCTGACCTCGGTTACTCCACCAGGTGTAGGCCTCATCAGTCGCGGTGGGGTGGAGCTGGCGATAGACATCGACCAGGCCGGCCTCACTGAGCAAGCGGGTCATCCAGGCACGTTCATCCGGCAGGAAGCCCGAGTTTTTCTGGTTGCTTTTCCAGTTTTTCAGATCAATTTCCTGGTGTGCGATGTTGACATCACCACACAGAATGAATTCGCGCTGACTTTTTAATGACACCAGGTGGGGAAATATCCTATCCAGAAAACGGTACTTGGCTTGTTGCCGCTCCTCACCCGATGAGCCACTCGGAAAATAACAGCTGATGATGGAGCGCTTCTCGCTGGCGGTGTCAAAGCGCAGCTCGACATAACGCCCCTCTGCATCAAACTCAGGGTGTCCAAAGCCCGTGATGACCTCCGAAGGTTCGCTGCGGGTGTAAACACCCACACCGGAATAACCTTTTTTCTCGGCAAAATGGAAATACCCATTCATGTCCGCCAACTTCTCGAACCGCCCCTGCACATCCGGCGCTTGAGCTTTGACTTCCTGCACACAAATACAATCCGGGCGACTTTGGTGGACCCAAGCCTCAAGACCTTTGCTGCTGGCTGAACGTATACCATTGAGATTGAGGCTGGTTAATTTAAACAAGGATTTCCCCATGACTGAGCTTAGTGAATTGCAACCCCATCAAAACCGCACCGAAGATACCTTGGCGCAGGATTTTGTGCAGTTTGCAGTGGATTGTGGTGTGCTTCGCTTTGGCGAATTCAAGACCAAAGCTGGTCGGTTAAGCCCCTATTTCTTCAACGCCGGTTTGTTCGATGATGGTGCCAAATTGGGCCGCTTGGCGCAATTTTATGCCCAGCGTCTGCTGGCCAGTGGCATTCAATTTGACATGATTTTTGGCCCCGCCTACAAGGGTATTCCACTGGGTACAGCGCTGACTGTGGAGCTGGCACGATTGGGACACAACGTACCTTTTGCCTACAACCGCAAGGAAGTCAAAGACCATGGTGAAGGCGGAAACCTGGTCGGAGCCCCCCTCAAGGGGCGGGTATTGATTGTGGATGATGTGATGTCTGCAGGCACTGCGGTGCGCGAATCCATTGCTCTGATCCAGGCATCAGGTGCCACGGCCCGCGGGGTGGTGATTGCACTGGATCGGCAAGAAAAAGCCACCGAAGGTGGACAGGATGTCAACCACAGCGCCGTTCAGTATGTGCGTCAGCAATTAGGCTTGCAGGTGTGCGCCATTGCACGACTGGATGACTTGATGTGTTACCTGGAACGACACAGCGTCCCTGGTTTGCTAGATGCACAACAAAAGGTTCGTGCTTACCGGGAGCGTTATGGAGTCAATGAACAACCGTAAGTAAACACATTGGTGTCATGGCAAGTGCCTGGTCATTGATCACAGTACGTAGGGTCACGACGCTGTTGGGGATGTGCGCCGTGACGGTTGCCATGGCGCAAACCCAGTTTCCGGCACCCGAAATTTACATTTGTGTGGATGCCCAAGGCCGCAGACTGACCTCTGACCGAAAAATCCTGGAATGTGTGGATCGGGAGCAAAAAATCCTCAACCCCAGCGGCACGGTCAAAGCCATCGTCCCTCCACTCTTGACAACCAAGGAGCAGCAGGCACGGGAAGAAAAAGCCTGGGCTGAACAAGAAGCACGAATACGCCCCTTGAAAGAAAAGAAACGACTCCAGGCTTTGTTGATTCGGTACCCGAATCAGACCGTACACGAGAAAGAGCGAGCCCAGGCACTGGCACAGGCCACGGCGATTCACTTAACCGATCCAACCGCCAAAGAGGTTGCACTGACCAGGATCAACTCACGTTTTGACGATGAGCAAACGCTCTTGAAGCCCTTGTGGGATCACAATGCCGAGGCCAACACCAACACGACCAAGCCGTGAGTCAGCGTGTACTGACTCACCCTGGGATAAGCAAGAACACCCTCAAGATGCCAATTTTTGGCGCAGCAGCTCATTGACTTGCTGCGGGTTGGCCTTGCCCTGACTGCCTTTCATGATCTGCCCGACCAGTGCATTGAGCGCCTTGGCATTGCCGGCGCGGTACTCTTCCACGTTTTTCGGGTTGGCGGCCAGCACCGTGTCGACGATTTGCTCTAGTGCGCCGGTGTCGTTCATCTGTTTGAGGCCTTTGGCTTCGATGATGGTATCAACGGCACTGGCGGGCTCGGCCCACAGCACATCCATGACTTGGCGTGCCGCGTTGTTGGAGATGGTGCCGTCCTGAATCCGGCCAATCAGTTTCGCCAGTTGCTGGGCTGACACCGGGCAGGCGCTGATGTCGGACTCGCTGGCATTCAAGCGCCGGGATACCTCCCCCATGATCCAGTTGCCGACCAGCTTGGCTTGACCGCAGGCTTTGGCTGCGGCTTCAAAGTAAGCCGCAACCTCGCGGCTTTGCGTCAGCTGCGTGGCATCGTAATCCGACAAACCGTAGTCCGCAGCAAAACGCGCCGCCATCACGCGCGGCAGCTCGGTCATGCCCGCGCGCACTCGCTCGACCCACTCAGGGGCAATCACCAGCGGTGGCAAGTCGGGGTCGGGAAAGTAGCGGTAGTCAGCGGCATCTTCCTTGGTACGCATGGCGCGGGTTTCACCGGTGTCGGGGTTGAACAGCACGGTGGCTTGCTGGATGGCACGACCGTCTTCCAGCTCTTCAATCTGCCAGCGAATTTCATAGTCAATCGCCTGCTGCATGAACTTGAAGCTGTTGAGGTTCTTGATCTCGCGCCGTGTACCCAAGGGCTCACCGGGTTTGCGCACCGACACATTGGCATCACAGCGGAAACTGCCTTCCTGCATGTTGCCGTCGCAAATGCCGATCCAGGTGACGATCTTGTGCAGTTCCTTGGCGTAAGCCACAGCCTCAAGGCTGGAGCGCATGTCAGGCTCGGTCACGATTTCCAGCAGCGGGGTGCCGGCGCGGTTCAGGTCAATACCGGTCTGGCCAATGAAGTCTTCGTGCAGCGACTTGCCCGCGTCTTCCTCTAGGTGGGCGCGCACCAGGCGCACCGACTTTTTCTCGTCACCCAGGTAAAACTCCACCGCACCACCCTGCACCACCGGAATCTCGAACTGGCTGATCTGGTAGCCTTTGGGCAGGTCAGGGTAGAAATAATTCTTGCGGGCAAAAATGCTGCGTGGCGCAATGTGGGAGCCGACAGCCAGTCCAAATTCGATAGCACGCTCGACCGCACCCTTGTTCATTACCGGCAGCGTGCCCGGCAGGGCCAGATCCACCGCGCAGGCCTGGGTGTTAGGTTCAGCACCAAACGCTGTGGAGGCGCGGCTGAAAATTTTGGACTGAGTCGAGAGCTGGGCGTGGGTCTCAAAGCCAATAACGACTTCGTAACCCTGCACCAGCAATGATTTGCTGGCTGGTTTTTTTTCTTGGACAGTTGCGTTCATGTTCAGACTCCGTGGGGCTTGGCCATGTGCCAATCGGTGGCTTGCTGGAAGCGGTGGGCCACGTTGAGCAAGCGGGACTCGGTCAGGTAGTTGCCAATCAGCTGCATACCCACGGGCATGTTCCCTGCGCCAAACCCGACCGGCAGACTCATGCCCGGCAAACCCGCCAAAGAAGCTGGCAGCGTGAAAATGTCAGCCAAATAATCAGTCAATGGATCACTGTGCCCGCCCAGCTTCCAGGCCACGGTGGGAGCCACGGGACCGGCAATCACATCACACACTTTGAAGGCCTGCTGAAAATCATCGGCAATCATGCGGCGGATTTTTTGCGCCTGCAGGTAATACGCGTCGTAATAACCATGACTCAGCACATAGGTGCCGATCATGATGCGGCGCTTGACCTCGTCACCAAACCCTTGTGCGCGGGTTTGCAAATACATATCGTTCAAATCGGTGAATTTATCAGCCCGGAAGCCAAATTTCACACCATCAAAGCGGCTCAGATTGCTGGATGCCTCCGCCGGAGCAATGATGTAGTAAACGGGAATAGACAACTCTGTGCGGGGCAGCGAAATCGGCACCAGATTAGCACCGAGTTTTTCATACTCTTTCAAGGCAGCATCCACGGCGGCGCGCACGTCCGGCGCCAGTCCGTCACCGAAAAACTCGGCAGGCACCCCAATGCGCAGACCAGCTAGGTCGTTGTTCAAACTGCGGGTGAAGTCCTCGGAAGGCGCATCTAGCGAGGTGGAATCACGGTCTGCATCCGGCCCGCACATAGCGCTGAGCAACAGAGCACAGTCTTCAGCGGTGCGCGCCAAGGGCCCAGCTTGATCCAGACTGGAAGCAAAAGCCACCATGCCATAACGCGATGCCCGCCCATAGGTGGGTTTGATCCCCGTGATGCCACAAAAAGATGCGGGTTGACGAATAGATCCACCGGTATCTGTTCCGGTGGCAGCCGGGGTCAAACGCGCGGCTACGGCAGCAGCACTGCCGCCTGATGATCCACCTGGTACACATGTGGCATCCCACGGATTTTTGACCACGCCGTAGGCCGAGTTTTCATTGGCGGAACCCATGGCAAATTCATCACAATTGAGTTTGCCCAGCGTCACCATGCCTGCGCCATGGCCTTGGCCTGGCACACCGGTACCCAAACGACTCACCACCGTGGCATCAAACGGCGATTGGTAGCCCTTGAGCATTTTGGAGCCTGCCGTGGTGGCGAAATCACGGGTGACAAAAATGTCTTTGTGGGCCACAGGCACACCTTCTAGCGCACCAGCCACCCCGGCAGCCAACCGATCATCGGCCGCCTGGGCCTGCGCCAGCGTGACGGCTTCCTGGATGTCTAAAAAAGCACCTACCTCTGGGTGCATACGTACACGGCTGAGAAAATGCGTTGCAGCCTCGACTGCAGAGACTTGGCGCTCGCGGAGCAACTTGGCCAACTGGGCCACGGTCAGGTCGTGCAGATCAGATGAAATTTGCGTCATGATGCAATGTGTCGTGCGGATTATTCGATCACCCTAGGCACTAAAAACAGGCCGTTTTCAAGTGCGGGAGCGTTGTGTTGATTGGCTTCACGTTGATTCGGCTCACTGGCAACATCGTCTCTCAGACGCAGGGCCACATCAGCCATGATGTCGACCGGATGCGCCAACGGGATGATACCGGTGGTGTCTACTGAGCGCATTTTCTCCACAATACCAAAAAAATCATTCAGTTGCATGCGCAAACGCTCATGCTCATGGGGCTCCAGGCCAAGACGAGCCAGATGAGCCAGTCGGTCAATATCGGCAAATGAAAGTGACATGGGTTTTCAATCGAAACAGTGTGTAAATGAGGGGCAAAACCAGGCTAGGGCTGGAGTTATGCACAGGCAATAGGGTATTATCCCTTCCTTGAGCAGCGACTCGCACCAGCAACGCATCTAACTCAACAATCACCCATTTTGAACCAGTTACCGGCGACATGCTGGCCGAAGCGCCTCATGCGCCCAAGAGGATTACTCCATGTTTGGAACATTTCGTCAGTATTTTTCAACTGACTTGGCCATTGACCTTGGCACCGCAAATACCCTGATTTACGTCCGTGACAAGGGCATTGTTCTTGACGAACCCTCAGTCGTGGCCATTCGTCACGAAGGTGGCCCACAAGGCAAGAAAACCATTCAGGCAGTTGGCAAGGAAGCCAAAGCCATGCTGGGGAAAG
This sequence comes from Rhodoferax lithotrophicus, assembly GCF_019973615.1. Lineage (GTDB taxonomy): Bacteria > Pseudomonadota > Gammaproteobacteria > Burkholderiales > Burkholderiaceae_C > Rhodoferax > Rhodoferax lithotrophicus. The sequence goes on from NZ_AP024238.1 coordinate 4,226,327, forward strand.
TGCCTGGCAACATTGAGGCTATTCGCCCAATGAAGGACGGCGTGATTGCCGACTTCACCGTCACTGAGCAAATGCTCAAACAATTCATCAAGATGGTGCACCCACGCTCCATCTTTCGCCCCAGCCCACGCATCATCATTTGTGTGCCCTGCGGCTCCACCCAGGTGGAGCGCCGGGCCATCCGCGAAAGCGCCCTGGGAGCTGGTGCCAGCGACGTTTACCTGATTGAAGAGCCCATGGCCGCAGCCATTGGCGCAGGTTTGCCGGTATCCGAAGCAAGCGGCTCCATGGTCGTTGACATTGGTGGCGGAACCACCGAGGTGGGGGTGATTTCTCTGGGCGGCATGGTCTACAAGGGTAGCGTACGTGTGGGCGGGGATCGCTTTGACGATGCCATCATCAACTACATCCGCCGCAACTATGGCATGCTGATTGGCGAACCCACCGCCGAAGCCATCAAAAAGAATATTGGCTCCGCCTTCCCAGGAAGTGAAGTACGCGAAATGGAAGTACGCGGGCGCAATCTCTCTGAAGGTGTCCCGCGCAGTTTCACCATTTCCAGCAACGAAATCCTGGAGGCATTGACTGATCCGATCAACAATATCGTCTCCGCGGTGAAAAACGCGCTGGAACAAACACCACCTGAATTAGGAGCCGATATTGCTGACCGCGGGATGATGCTGACCGGTGGCGGCGCTCTGCTGCGTGACTTGGATCGTTTGCTGGCTGAAGAAACAGGTCTTCCAGTCTTGGTGGCAGAAGACCCATTAACTTGTGTTGTGCGCGGTTGCGGCATTGCGCTGGAGCAGATGGAGCGCCTGGGCTCCATTTTTACCAGCGAATAAGCGAACAGGCACAGCGATGCCACTGGGTACGCTGGATGGCGATCCCCCTCCGTTTTTCAGGCAGGGACCTTCTGCGCTGTCCAAACTTGTTTTTTTTAGCGCCTTTGCGATATTGCTGATGGTGGCGGATCTGCGCTTTCAAATTGCTCAACCCATCAGAGCTACTTTTGCCACCATGTTGTACCCCTTGCAATGGGCCGTGATGCGCCCATTGGTGTGGGCTCAAAGTGGAAGTCAGTATTTTCAGACTCTAAACACTTCACAAAACAAGGAAGCTGCGGCGCAATACAAATTGGGTTTGCAGTCCCAGCGAGCCTTGCAAGTTGAACAATTGACGCTGGAAAACACTCGACTACGAGGCTTGCTTGACATGCGCGAACGCATCAAAACTCCAGCGCTTGCAGCTCAGGTGTTGTATGACGCAGCCGATCCTTATACACGCAAGGTCATCATTGACAAAGGTGCTTTGGCCGCCGTACAGGCAGGAGCACCGGTGCTGGATGAATCTGGCATTCTGGGACAAGTGACCCGCGTCTATCCATTGGTGAGTGAGGTAACTTTACTGACTGATCGCAACCAAGCCATTCCGGTACTCAATGTACGCACAGGCGTACGCGGCTTGGCGTTTGGTGAATCTGGTGCGCGCAGTGGTGCACTAGAACTGCGCTTCATGGATGCCAATGTAGACATGGTGGCAGGCGACCTGCTCACCACCAGCGGGGTAGATGGTGTTTACCCTCCTGGCTTGCCAGTAGCACGGGTACTCAAGATTGAACGCCGTGCTGATTCCGCTTTTGCCCGAATTGTTTGTGACCCCGTGGCTCGTGTGGCGGGCAGTTTGCATGTGCTGGTGTTGCAGCCATTGACAGAGCAAATTCATGCTAGACCAAATGACTCGCCTGTGCCCATAGCCAAAAGCAAAGGGGGTAAGCCATGATCATGCCGCGCGGTCAACAACAATTATTGATGCCAGCCAGCCCTTTGTTTATATGGGGCTCGCTGGTATTGGCAATGAGTCTCAACATGCTGATCAACATGGGTTGGGTTGGCCGCGCAGTTTGGGTGCCTGACATTTTGGCTCTGGTATTGGTGTTCTGGGTCATTCATCAACCCTTACGTATTGGGGTGGGGGTAGCCTTTGTGCTCGGTTTGGCAATGGATGTGCATCAAAGTAGTTTATTAGGGCAGCACGCTTTGGCCTATACCACTTTAAGTTTTCTCGCCATAGGTATTCATCGGCGCTTGTTGTGGTTCAGCGTGCCATCACAGGCGGCGCAGGTCTTGCCATTTTTTTTTGCTGCACATGTTTTGTCATTGGTGGTACGCCTGATGACCGGGGGAGATTTCCCCGGCTGGTGGATGGTGTTGGCCCCGCTGCTGGAGGCCCTCTTGTGGCCTGTCGTAAGTGTGCTGCTCCTGATGCCACAAAGGCGTGCACCCAACCCGGATGCTAATCGGCCCCTATAACAGGTTGTCCAAGTAATGCTTTCATGACCGTCATTCGCAATGTTCAACTTGAACTGGCCCGCTTTCGCCTGCGGGTGTTGGTAGCCAGCCTCGTGGTGCTGTTGTGCTTCGGTTTACTTGCAGCCCGGTTGATATACCTGCAAGTGGTGCGCCATGAAGATTTGCTTGCCCAGGCTGAAAACAATCGAACGGCGGTAGTACCCATTGTTCCCAATCGTGGTTTGATACTTGATCGTAACGGCATCGTACTGGCGACCAATTATTCGGCTTACACGCTGGAGATCACCCCCGCCAAAGTGCCTGATCTAGAACAAACCATCAATGATTTGTCACAACTGCTTGAAATCACACAACGTGATCGCCGCCATTTCAAAAAATTGCGAGAAGAGGGTAAAAACTTTGAATCTATCCCATTGCGCAGTCGATTGACAGACGAAGAGGTTGCACGTTTTGCAGCACAGCGCTATCGGTTTCCTGGCGTTGACATCAAAGCCCGTCTGTTTCGCAGCTACCCCTATGGCGAGTTGGCAAGTCACGTGATTGGCTACATCGGTCGCATCAATTCAGCGGAAAAAGAACAACTGGACGAATCAGACGATGCCGCCAACTACCGCGGAACGGAATACATTGGCAAGCTTGGCGTGGAACAAAGCCTTGAACAGCAATTGCACGGCATTACAGGTGTGGACTCCATGGAAACCTCCGCTGGTGGTCGCGCCACCCGCCGACTCACCAGCCAGCCATCCACACCTGGCAATACCGTCAAACTGTCCATTGACATCAAGTTACAAAAACTGATTGAAGATATGTTTGGGGAGCGGCGAGGGGCGCTTGTGGCGCTGGATCCCAAGACGGGTGAAGTATTGGCGTTTGTCAGCAAACCCACCTTCGACCCCAACCTGTTTGTCGACGGCATTGATCAGGAAAACTGGCAACTTCTGAACGAATCCATTGACAAACCACTACTTAACCGGGCCCTTCGAGGCACTTACCCGCCAGGTTCAACCTACAAACCATTCATGGCACTGGCGGCATTAACTACAGGTAAACGCTCCGCTAGCATGCAAATGAATGACCCGGGCTTTTTCATGTTTGGCGGCCGTCGTTTTGGCAGTCCAGAGAATGAGCGTGGTGGCATCATGGACATGCACCGAGCCATTGTGGAGTCCAGCAATGCCTATTTTTATTCTTTGGCCAATGAAATGGGCGTGGATGCTATGCACGACTTCATGAAACCACTGGGATTTGGCCAGATCACGGGTATCGACATCCATGGTGAGGTACGTGGCGTGCTCCCCAGTCAAGCGTGGAAGCGAGGCTATTTCAAACGCCCGGAGCAGCAAAAATGGTATGCGGGTGAAACTATTTCCTTGGGAATTGGGCAAGGGTACAACAGCTTCACCATGCTCCAACTCGCTCAGGCTACCGCCATCCTGGCTAACAACGGCATCAAACACAAACCACAACTGGTAATGGCAACGCAGAATGCCAGCTCCGGCATCAGTCAAGCCTTGAACCCAAACACGGCAGAAGACCTTGGCCTCAAGCCCGAGCACATTGAAGTGGTTCGCAAGGCGATGGTGGGCGTGACACAGGAAGGGACTTCAGCGCGCGTTTTTGCTGGTGCAGGCTACCTCAGTGCCGGAAAAACGGGTACAGCTCAGGCTGTAACCATGCGCAAAAATGAAAAATACAACGCCGCCCGTATGGAGGAACACCAGCGTGATCATTCTCTCTACATAGCATTTGCTCCTGTGGAGGATCCCAAAATTGCATTGGCAGTGATTGTCGAAAACGCAGGTTTTGGCACTACATCTGCGGCACCCATCGCGCGAAGGACTTTTGACTACTGGTTACTGGGTCAATACCCCAATAATCAGGACTTGGCTTTGGTGCGCACAGGGCAAGCCGGTGCGCCTGTGGGTCAACCGCTACAAGCCACCGCAGTACCGTGGCCCCGGGGTGGGCTACCTCAAGTCAACGCTGCGGTTGAAACGGTAAAACCAACCGCAACACCCCCCACACCACCGGCTTCTACGGCCTCTCAGGCAGCTTCTTTGTAGAACACATTGTGCGGGAGAAAACGTCCAGGCAGAAGGACAACTTTGTCGTGTATTGCCCCAATGTGTTCCGGCGTAGTGCCGCAGCAACCGCCTACGATATTAACCAACCCCTCGACCGCAAATTCGCCTAACAATCGACTGGTATCGGCGGGTGTTTCATCAAAGCCAGTATCGCTCATGGGGTTGGGTAAGCCAGCATTCGGGTAGCAACTGATGAAAGTATCAGATGCGGCTTTGGCCAGCTCCTGAATGTAAGGTCGCATCAGTGCCGCACCCAAGGCGCAATTCAGCCCCACCGCCAAAGGTCGCGCATGGCGGACACTGTGCCAAAACGCTGTGACCGTCTGACCGCTCAAAATACGACCAGAGGCATCGGTGACGGTACCACTGATGATGATTGGTAAGCGTTCACCACTGGCTTCAAAAAATTCATCAATAGCAAACAGCGCAGCTTTAGCATTAAGGGTATCAAAAATGGTCTCCACCAATAACGCGTCCACACCACCTTGCACGAGACCTTCAACCTGTTGGTAATACGCTGCGCGCAGTTCTTCAAAGCTGACATTGCGTGCACCAGGATCATTCACATCCGGGCTGATGCTGGCGGTTTTGGGCGTTGGGCCCAGCGCGCCCAGGGCAAAGCGAGGTTTATCTGGTGTAGAAAATTTATCACAGGCTGCACGTGCTAATTGGGCAGATGCCAGGTTCATCTCAAACGCAAGATCAGCCATGTCGTAATCCGCCTGAGCTACCGTAGTTGCGCCAAAAGTATTGGTTTCAATCATGTCAGCACCGGCTGCTAAATAGCGCTCGTGAATATCGGTGATCACGTCCGGCCGGGTTAGGCTAAGCAATTCGTTGTTACCTTTGATGTCTTTGTGGAAGTCTTTGAAGCGCTCCCCGCGGTATTGCGATTCATCCAGCTTAAAACGCTGAATCATGGTCCCCATGGCACCATCAAGAACCATGATACGTTTTTGCAAAATTTCTGGCAGCATTTGGCCGCGTGTGTAAGTCTGGTTTTTCATAACAACCTATTGTAGAAAGTGCGCAGCCTTGCAGAGGGATCAACATTGATCCAGGCAACATCAATGAATCAACCGGCACAACATATTTCGGCCAGCAGACATCAATAAAAAATGGCGAGCCAAACGGTTTCTTCATCTGGGTTTGTCCATTCAACCCTGTGTTTTTGATGGGCAGGTATGTTGATGTAGTCTCCAGCTTTAAGGTGCAGGGTTTGATCTTGAAATTGCAGCCGTGCCTCTCCTCTAGCTAGGAACACCCATTCGTTTTGCTCTTGGTCATACCAGAAATCTTGCTTCGATTGATGTCCCTTGGAAACGATACGTTCAATTTTTAACCCATCAGCCACGACGATGGTTTGAACAAGCTCTTCCGGCAAATCAGCTGGAATATTGCAAAATAAATTGGCGGTTACCATGGCTTTCAATCTATTACATCAGTGTCGAAAAGTTCATACCCCCTACAGCCTAGGCAACCTAGCATGTTGCATACAACTGATTGCAGTCTTCTTCTTGCATTGTCAATATCAGCGATCTAAAGAGCTGTTCAATGTGCATGCCCCTTCGGCTCAATAATGACCAACGCGATACCACACACCAGCAACCCAGCCCCCAGCCAAAAAGAGGCATCCGGCATTTCTGAAAACACTAGGTAACCAAGAGCCGGACTGAACAACAGCATTGAAAAACTGCCAGCCTCAACGGCTGAAGCATCTCCAGCACGGTAGGCAAAAAAATAGGCCATATAAATGCCCGATGATGCCAATCCAATGACTGGCATCAATACCCACAATACCACGGGGATTTGAGGTAATTGAAATCCACTCATCAACCCAAAAGTCACCCAACAGGCTGACTGACTCCAGGCCAGCACCGCAATTGGGTGCTCACTCCCAGAATATTTCTTTAAGACTACGCCAAGCATAGCCTCCATGAATGCCCCCAGAAGTGCTACCAAGGCAGCCCATTGAAACGCACTAGGCCCTGGCTGCAAAATGGTCAGTACGCCACCAAAACCGACCGCAACACCAAGCCAGCGCATCCAATGGGGTTTTTCACCCAAAAGCCAAACACCAAGCGGCAACATGAACAAACTACCTGCCATCAAATAAGCACTGGCCTCAGCCAATGGCAAGTGTGAAACAGCCCAAGCTGCACACCACGCAGAAGTCACAATGAAAGCACCGCGCACCATATGCATTCGCGGATTCCGAGTCGCAACAACTTTGCCACGAGTCCAAATAATCAGGGGCGATAACATCACCAAAACTATGGTGGCCTGCAAATAAAGCACTTGCTTGGGGGCAATACCCAAGCTCATTAAATGTTTATTGCAAGTATCGAGTATTGCCCAGCACAGCATAGCAACCATGACCAGAAATACCCCGCGTGTATTACCAGGACAGGAGCGCCAGAAATTTTGAAAATGAAAGAACATAAACTGTTGTGCTGATTAAAACGCACAATCACTCCTACAGATCACTACAGCTTAAGGCCCAGAAACTGACCGGATGGGCAATACAGTTCAGCCGGCACCAGAATTGTGCGAGACAACCTGCTCACATTGATGTAGCGTTTTGAGATCAAAACTGCGATTTAAGCGGTAGCTCAAAGCACCTTGGATACGTTGTGCATCATTTTTAAAATCCAAGTCTGAGAGAAAGTTTATTCTCTAAATTTGCAGAGAATCATCCCACATAATGACTCTGATCCATTACGGATCATATCTACACACCATCATCCCAAGCACACAGAGGCATGACGGATGTTATTTGATAACAAATGCCAGCCCAACCGCACCAAGTGCCAACAAACTGAGTCCAACGATAAAAACCATTTCAACGCGCATCTCATAAGATGCACCTAATCTTTTGGATCGCATGGCGATAAATGACAAAAGTGCACGGCTCATATCATGAATGCCCCCTTCCCGCGCCAGTTGACCATTGAAATTCAACTGTATTGGATAGAACCATTACATTTGGAGTAAGGTTCAGTTTCATTTCAGATTCTTTAAACGTCATGAAGTGGCTCTTTATCGCAGTGCGCCACTGCGAACACTGCGTTCTGCCCAATACGGACATGCCGTCAGCCAATACGCACAGGCACAAAAATTTTGCTGCCATCACGTTGAATCAGCAATGCCAGTGATTTATTGGCCATGCTCACAATCTTGCGAACTTGATCAACGCTCTCAACCGGGGTGCCATTCACGGCCATCAAAACATCACCAGCTTGTACGCCAGCTGCCGCGGCTGGCCCTGCCGCATTTTCGATCAACAATCCCTGGTGAATGCCAGGGTCACGCATCTCTTGCGGCAGCAATGGACGAAGCACCAATCCAAGCTTGCCCTGATCAGCGTGAACATCTGTTTTCGCGAGTCGCTCGAGTTTGTTGCTGGCATCACCTAACATGGCCGTAACCTGCTCTTGCTGGCCCTGTCGCCATACCTCAAGATTGATTTTTTCACCCGGTGATATGGTGCCAATCAGGGCGGGTAGATCAGCCGAACCAACGATGGCCTGACCATTTGCCTTCAGAATCACGTCGCCACTTCGGAGTCCGGCCTTATCAGCCGGACTATCTTTATCCACATTGGATACCAACGCCCCTTCCGGTTTAGGCAAATGAAATGAATCCGCCAACGTTTGATTCACCTCCTGAATTGAGACACCCAGGCGAGCATGACTGGCCTGCCCGGTGGCCACAATCTGATCCTTGACCCTGGTTGCCAATTCAATCGGAATGGCGAATGACAACCCCTGGTAACCACCCGATCGGCTGTAAATCTGCGAGTTGATACCCACCACCTCACCACGAGTATTGAACAGTGGCCCCCCAGAATTACCTGGATTAACCGCTACATCTGTCTGGATAAATGGCACAAAGCTGTCATCTGGCAGCGAGCGCCCCTTGGCACTGACAACACCTGCCGTCACACTGTTCTCGAAACCAAATGGCGATCCAATTGCAAGTACCCATTCACCCACTTTGAGGTCTCGCGTATTACCTGTCTGCACAGTTGGCAGGCCAGTGGCATCAATCTTGAGTACCGCCACATCAGTTTTGACATCTATGCCCAGAACCCTAGCCGCAAATTCACGACGATCTGTAAGTTTGACCGTGACATCCTTGGCATCACGTACCACATGAGCGTTGGTCAGAATGATGCCATCCGCACTGATGATGAAGCCAGAACCTTCACCTCTCACAGGTATTAGAGATTGGTTATGCAATCTACCACCGTACCCCTGAAAGTGTTTGAAAAACTCGAAGAATGGGTCGCTCGGATCAATGCCAGACATACCTGGCATCCAAGGTCGACTGGCATTGGAGCCTTCCCCATCACCAGCGGTCTTGACCATTCCTGTCACACTGATATTGACCACGGCAGCGCCATAGCGTGCCGTAATTTGAGAAAAATCCGGCAAACCCATGGCCGGTGCGGTGGTCATGGTGGCAACGGGTGTTGCGTTGACCCTGTTGGCTTGTGCATGTGATAAACCCAAAACCCCGAAGCCAGCGGCACCAATGATGCCTGCAGAAGCGAGTACCACCAGGATCTTCCGGGGTTTCAATAACTGCGTATTCATAAGGGATCCTTTCAAGATGTTGATGAAGACCACAACATCATTGTGAGGAAGCCAACTTAGATGGGACTTAAATTTCCACCCATCCCCAACCCAGATCAGGCAAACAGAGAAAAGAATGCCAAACGCCGAATCAAGCCATGTTCTTGAAGCCAACGGACACTTGCAATCCGCCCAGAATTTGGGATTTTCCAATGTCAACCGTCGCTTGATGCAAGTCCGCGATGGTCTTGACAATGGCCAAACCTAAACCACTGCCACAACTTTCTGCACCAGGCACCCGATAAAAGCGATCAAGTACCCGCTTGCGGTCTTCTTCAGCAATACCTGGGCCACTGTCATGCACCTGGAGTACCGCCTGACCGTCACCACAGTCGATGACAATATTGACTGTACCGCCAGCAGGGGTGTATTTGATGGCGTTGTCCACCAGATTGCGTAACAGAATGCGCAATGCATCTTCATACCCCATCACCACGCAAGGTGCAGCGTGCAGCAAGCCGAGATCAATCTGTCGGGAAATAGCTGCGTCAACCCCTTCGGCCAACGTGAACTGCACCAAAGCCAGCAAGTCAACAGGAGCGGCCTTCATACCGGAGCCTGAGTTCGATTGTTGTCTGGCCAAAACCAACAATTGCTCCACCAACCGGGTTGCGCGGTCAATACCTGCGGTCAATCGGCTGACGGCAAGATCACGTCCGGTGTCGTCAACTGCGCGACGCAGACCTTGCACCTGCAACTTGAGCGCGGCCAGCGGAGAACGCAACTCATGCGCAGCATCAGCGACAAAGTTTTGTTGCGCATCAAAAGCTTGTCGCAGTCGTTGGAACAAAAGGTTCAATTCATGCACCAGCGGTTGAACTTCATCAGGCAAATCGTGCTCGTTTAATGCACTCAGATCATCCGCCTGGCGGATGGCCACCTGCCGTCGCAAGCGGGAAACCGGTGCCAGTGAAGCGCTAACAACCCACCAGACCACCAGCATGAGCAAAGGCACCATAACGACCATAGGACTGACCGTGCGCAAGGCCAAAGCGCCCGCCATTTCACGTCTGGCAACCATATCCTGAGCCACCTGAATCACCTGCGATCCTGAAGCAACTGAAAAAATGCGATAAGTCGTCCCCCTGGCTTGAACAGTCGAAAAACCCAATACCGCACGCTGCGGCAACTCTGCGCGTGCGGTTGACTGAAACACACGCAACCCGTTATCGGTCCAGATCTGAATCACAAAATCAAAATTATCCTCATCCTCAGTTGGCACGCGCCGAACAATCTCAGAACCCACAGGCAAACCAGGGCGCAACGAACTCGCCATTTGCTGCATCTGGTAATCAAAAATGACATCCGCTTCTGAAAGAGCCGTGCGGTAGGCTATGGCGGCCTGCACCCCTGCCGTCAGCATCACCGCCACCAAAAGCAGCCAAAGTAATCTGGCGCGTAAGGAGTGTGACAAGGGAGAACTCACATGGAACCTTTGGGAATCATGTAACCCACACCGCGAACATTCTGAATGATGCTGGTACCCAGTTTCTTGCGCAGGCCATGGATATACACCTCTATGGCATTGCTGCTGAGCTCATCTTTCCAGCTGTAAAGTTTTTCTTCCAGTTGCCTGCGCGACAAGATCATCCCTGGGCGCGCCAGCAACAGCTCAAGAATGGCCCATTCACGGGCAGACAGGATAACGGGCTGATCGTTCACCCTGACTTCACGTGTGACGGGGTCAATGCTGATGCCAAGATGCTCATACACAGGTTCTGCGCGCCCTGCCGCCCGGCGAATCAGCGCCCGTATACGTGCCAGCAGTTCATCCAATTCGTACGGCTTGACGATGTAGTCATCCGCCCCCATATCCAGGCCTTCAACGCGCTGGGAAACCGCATCCCGTGCGGTGGCAATAAGCACCGGTGTTCTGTCTTTGCGCTGACGCAGTCGACGCAGAACCGTCAGACCATCACGCCGAGGCAAGCCCAGATCAAGCAAAATGACATCATAGGTTTGCGAGTCAATTGCCGTATCGGCCATCTCCCCGTCCTTGACCCAATCCACAGCGTAACCTTCGTCGCGAAGCAAATCCAGTACCGACTCACCAATCATCACATCGTCTTCAACAAGCAACAAACGCATGGAATCACCCTTCACATCGACTATTTCTTATCCAAAGTATTCATGGCTTTCAGTACCTTATCGGTTATATCGAATTTGGGATTGACATAAACCGCATCCTGAAAAATCAGATCATATTTTTCGGTTTTTGCCATTTGCTTGATGATTTTGTTGGCGTTGATCCATAACAGTTGCAACTCGTCATTTTTGCGTGCGGCCAGATCTTCCTGAAAGCTTCTCCGCATGAGTTGTATCGCGCGATCCTGCTCCGCCATCTGCTTTTCTCGCGCAAGACGTTCAGCTTCTGGCCATGTGGGGGCCTCTATTTGGAACTTGTCCACCTCGGACTTGAACGCGCCCCCGCGATCAATGATTTCTTTGTCGCGTTTGGAAAACTCCTGAGTTAGCTTTTCCTGAGCCACCTTTGCAGCCGTCGCCTCTTTAAAAATACGCTCTGTCTTGACAAACCCAATATGAACTTCTTGCGCTTGAAGCTGCGTTGCAACAAGGATGCCGAGAAAAACAAAGAGGGCACTGCGAATCCGAAAAAAAGTGTTCATAAAAAGCATATTCCTGTCGTATGGTGCGAAGTTTTCTACATTGACACGGCATCACACCGACAAAGCAGCATCAGAGTCGTGATGTTGGCATGGATACCTGGGCCAGTTCTCTATGGTCTAAAAGCTGTCGAATATTCAATGCATCAAACCGTGACGCAGCGGTCGCCTTGGCATTCAGCAAGACCAAGGTGGCTTGTTTTCCGGCTTGCTTGATACGCATGATCAGGCAATGACCCGCTTCGTTAGTGAATCCTGTTTTCGACAATCGAACATCCCACCCTTTGGCACCCACCAGTTGGTTCGTGTTATGAAATGTCACACTTCGCCGAGTCATCTGGAACTTGTCTGACGCATGGGTTGTGATATTGACAATATCAGGATAACCAGAAGCAGCAATGGCCATTTTGGCCAAATCAGCGGCACTTGACATATTTTCGGGTGATAAGCCGGTAGGCTCTTTGATCACAGTTTGCGTCATCCCGAGTGCCTTTATTTTTGCATTGACCGCCCGAAGAAATGCGCTGTACCCACCTGTATAGGTGCGCGCCAAAGCTGCAGCGGCACGGTTTTCGGAAGACATCAAGGCTAACTGAAGCACTTGTTTTCTGGGCAAGGTGGTACCAACCGGCACGAGTGATTTGCTGTGTTTAAGCAAGTCAACATCTGCGGCATTGATGACGATGCGTTCATTCATGTCTGGCTTGCTGTCCAAGACGACCATGGCCGTCATCAACTTGGTCAACGATGCAATCGGTACCGGCTGACCCGCAGCTTTCTCAAACAAAACCGCACCCGTATCATTGCTGATCACAATGGCATGTTCGGACTTGATCTGCAGCGCATAACTACTTGCGCCATATATAAGAAGAGTGCCAATGGCAAGTGTCTTGGTGAGTCGGATGCTCATATTCATGTTCAGGGCACAAGGGATGAAATACCCGTAGCGGGTTAAAAACTTAGCTGCATTGAGAGCTTCAAAGACTACACATCTGTCAGCATGGCATTGTTGCCCCGAGAGACTTAGGTGAAACTTAAGCCGAATGGCACTTACTTTGTCTCCCAAGCACGGCCGTGAGTCCTGATTTTTTGACGCGCATGAGCACGGGGGACCTTCAACCATGGGTAGGGTTTGGGTCGTCGTTTGCGCATGCGCGGTTCGAGGCGCCCGGGCCTGTTGGCGACCCTGCATTGGGCGATCAGCGTCAACAACCGTGCGTCAATGTTCACAGTCGACAGACCTCGTGAAACCCATTCTGTCCACAACTGTACGGTGTGTTTGAAGCTGAGTTCACGCGGATCTACCCCTGCTTTGCTGGCGGCCTGCGCCATCAGCAATCGGATCGCGTTGTAGGCCAGCAGATGGACCCACAGCTGTTTCTCGTTCATCTGGGGCGTCTGGCAGCTCAGTACGTCCATACCGGTGGTGGTCTTGAGGTTGCGCAAATCGAGTTCGATGTTCCAGCGCCGAGCATATAGCGCACTGAGGTCATCTTTGCTAACTCGGGCGTGATCGCGCAGCGTGGTGACCAACACCTGATGGTTGACCTTGGTCTCGCGTACCGTCAGTGCATCGGGAAACGCTTGGTACTGCTCGGGCGTCATCCACTCTGGTCGCGCTGCTGGCTTGGGCCAGTGCACGAGGTGATCACGCGTGCCCAGTGATTTGCCGCGACGAAAGTCGGTTCTGCGCACACCGTTTTGCTCAAACAACACATCCACACCCGCACCCTGCAAGGCAGCAATCAGAAAGTAGTTGCCGTACAGGGCGTCGGCCAGCATCACATCGCCTGGGCAGAAGCCTGCAAGCAAACCGCGCACCAGGCCAAGTTCTCCACTGCCTTTGCCGCTGTAGGGTCCGACTGCCATATCCAGCGCTGCGCCCGTAGCCAGGCAAACCACCATGACCAGTCGCGCCAGAGGAAATCCCACGCCGGGTGCTTGGGTGCTGGGCTGGGGATAGCACTGCTGGTTCTCGGGTGTATCGGGTGTATCGGGCATTGATATCGTGGTGCCGTCTACCAGCTTGACCCAGCGCCCGCGCCATAACCATTGCAACTGCGCCCTCTGGCTGAGCAGATGCCCAGTTTTGCGCGTGAGCGTATTGACCATCTCCAGCGGCAGGCGCTGGCGAGCCCGGCAAAACCCGCCGGTACGAACACTGCATGGGCTCAAACCCTCGGCCGCACGCTGTGCGGCCCATCCATTGACCGCTTTCTGGCACGAACCATCGGCCTCCAATACCTGGCGCATGAACATCGACAGCGTCACCGTGGGTGGATACAGCCGTTCACGGTGTTCGGGCAGCAGCGCTTCGGTCGTTGCCAGCAATTCCTCGCTCGTGAGCACGTTGAAAAACTCCACCGCCTGGGTCGCTCTGGCACGACGTCCAATACTACTTCGACGTTGATGTAAAACGCTTTGGGCATTACGATTCATGGTGGCTGGCCTTCGCAAAGATAGCTTGGAAGCTTGGTAACAACCATCCTATCAATGCCTTGGCACGCCACCTCCTGATTGCTTCAAATCCACTGAAATACGCCTGCCATCTCAACGCCAGAGGGCCTAAGTAAGTGCCATTCAACTTAAGCCTGAAATCAACCCAAAGGGCATCCGAAAACAATGTCCATGTGGCCACTTCATCAGTGCCAACGTCAACACCAGGAAAGACATGGGCACTGCCCGCCAGAACGGGCTTGGCATGACGTGAAGTACCTTCGTGCACGCGTGTAGCGCTGGCAGCATCCCGCACCTGTTCATCCGTCACCTCCCTGGTGTTGCAACAACACGGATGATTTAAAAACGGCATCAGTTGGGGCGGCAAGGCTCTTCCGTCTTGGCCTCCTCCAGCAGCCACTGGCGAAAGGCCTGAACGGAGGGACGGTGGATGATCGCCTCAGGAATCACCAGGTGATAGGCAAAGTGCTGACCCACGGCCACATCAAAAGGGGCCACCAACCGGCCCTGCGCAATGGCATTCGCCACCAGAGGTTTGGAGGCCAACGCAACCCCAAGACCATCCAGCGCAGCCACATAAACCAGGCCGGAATCGCTGAAGTGTGGCCCGGCATTGCTGTCTACACCCATCACTCCGGCCAATCTCAGCCAATCGCTCCAGCCCGGCCCCGTGCGATCAATCGCTGTTGCATCATCGTGCAACAGCACCTGTTGGCGAATGTCTGCAGGCACCCGCAAAGGCGGATTAGCGGCCATCAACTTGGGACTGCACACGGCAATGTAATCAGAGCCGAACATCCGATCCACATGAAAACCCGGATACGGCCCAGCACCAAAGCGGATCACCACCATCGAATCTTCCTGACGTAAATCGACTTTTTCGAATGCCCCGCCCCCCGTGGGCGGATCTGTATCGATGGTTTGCAGGGAGCGGATGATGTGCAAGTTGAGCGATGGCGCTACCTCGGCAAAACGCCGCAGCCGAGGCACCAGCCAACGGGTTGCAAACGAGGGAGGCAACACCACAATCAACCGCCCACTGGTGACCCGTGTATGGGCATTCTCTACGGCAGAGGCGAAGCACTCCAGTCCTTCGCGAACCTTGGGCAGCATGGCCTCACCCTGTGGTGTGAGCTCAAGGGCGCGCGTGAGACGGCGAAACAGGGGCAGATCAAGAAAATCCTCCAGAGACTTGATCTGGTGGCTGATCGCAGTAGGCGTGACAGAAAGTTCCACAGCCGCATTCTTAAAACTCAAATGCCGCGCCGCCGCTTCAAAAGCACGCAAGGCATTCAACGGTGGCAAGTGATAAGACATGGATGAATTTCTGTGCGTTATCGGCTGAGAATTAATCGTTTGCTGCAGTGCAGCATACCAGTTATCGTAGCAGCGTGTCCTCAAGAGGGGCACGGCTCATGACAAAGGAACCTACATCATGGAACTTAATGACATCGACATCGAAGCCTACATCAGGATCGCACAAAAACAGCGATCTGATGCCATGGGTGCACTGCTCGCCGCCAGTTGGCACAGGCTTGTCAACACCATGACGCGCCTTACGCAACGGTTGGCGCATCAACCACCGGGAGTGATTCACCGCTGCGCTACGCTGGACTGCCAGACTTTGCCTTAAGTACCCCATCCATACCGTTTTCGCAGCGCACAGATTAGCTATACTATTTATAGCTTTATACGCTTATAAAACAAGCCACATAGGCTATTTGCATATAAAAACGTTCAGCGTCGCTGCGAATGACGGCAAATGGTTGCGGCATCCCGTGCACAGTTCAAAAAATCGAGCAATATCGGGTTGTCATTCAAGGTCATGGTGTCATTCTCCTGACGAAACTCCGGGTGCCACTGCACACCGGCCACAAAACCTGGCCCCGTTCGCCGAATCGCCTCGATCATGCCGTCGTCAGGGCAGCGCGCCTCCACCACAAAGCCAGGTGCCAAATCCCGTATGCCCTGGTGGTGAATGCTGTTGATCAGCCCCCGGTGGTTTGACGGGTACAGGGATGCCAGCCGTGTCCCGGGGACAATTTCTACAGGATGCACATTACGCTCGTACATAGCGTGTTTGACATGCTCCAAGGCATTCGGCAGCTGGGTTTTGATGTCTTGCCAAAGTGTTCCTCCAAAGGCGACATTAAGCATCTGCAACCCACGACAAATTCCGAACACCGGCTTACCAGCCTGCACAAAGGCGTGAATCAACTCCATTTCGTACTGGTCTCGTATGGCATCACCACCCCACGCTGGGCTCAACGGTGATTCGCCGTAGGTCGCTGGAGCCACATCATTGCCACCCTGCAAGACCAAGCCATCCAGAGCTTCTGCATAGTGCCGCAAGTTAAGTTCCTCGCGCTGCACCACACTTTGTGCATCTACCGCAGGAATCATGACCGGCAAAGCACCCCCACGCATCAACAATTGGGCAATAGACTGCTCCAAATAGTGAAGCGTTTTGGTCCAAACCCCGCCCAAATCCAGCACCGGACCGGAGGGGTAGTAAATGCGGGCAGAAACACCGATGAGCAATGAAGGTGACTGAAAAGGCATGGCTGGTTGAATCCAATCGTACACATCGCTGAAAGCAATGCGATCAACCTATTCTTCTGGTCGAAGGAAACAAGGTACCACATGCCACACGATGGCCAACATGCTTATACCGATGTCAGGGCGGGAGATCGTTCCAACAGAACATCTGAAATCTGCAAGCAATAGTTATGCAGGTTTTTTTGACCATCACACCCAGTTTCCTGCCACAACTGGCGCATCCACTGGGCCTGGTCCTGTTCCAGGACTTCTTGCTCCAGCCAGTCCAAGTAAATGGACTCCCTGCCAGGCAAGCCAGCCGTGCGGATCACATCCAAAACCGACAGGAACCAGCTTTTCATGCACGTCATCTGCCTTGTGAACGGATTGATCAATTCTGCGGCAATGCCATCTCTGCAAGCCAGGAAGCGATTGCACTGATCCAGGTTAAACAAGGTGATTTCTGGCGTTTGCAGCACATCATTGAGTGCCAGGGCGGCACATCGCCGGACAAAAACGGCCAAAGCCACTGCCTTTTCTATCTTCAGCGGCATGTCCAATGACCGAACCTCAATGGTCCCGTACTCCGGCTTGGGGCGCACATCCCAATACAGGTCTTTGAGTGAACTGGCCAAACCCGTTTGGTAAATATCCGCTGTTTTACTCAGCAAGTCATCCCAATCCTTGAACATGGGCATGGGGTCAGAGAAGGGATACACCAGGGACTCCAGCGGGCGCGATGCAGAAAAACCGGTTTCCATGCCCTGATGAAAGGGGGAAGCTGCAGCCAGTGCGATGAATATCGGTGTCAATTTCTGCAACACATTGCCAACCTTGATGGCCTCGTTGGCACCGGGCATACCCACATGCACATGAAGACCGTAAGTTGAAAACCGTTTTGGCAGGAAACCGTATTTCCTTTGCAAAAGAGCGCCACGTTCCGTTTCTGACACGATGCGATCCATCCAGAAATGCATGGCGTGATTGCCGCCTCCGCGCAGGTTCAGTTGCATGTCGAGTGCCCGTTGTTTCAGCACAGAAACATGCTCCATCGCCTCGTTGAGCATCTCGTCTACATCGGTGTGTACGGTGGACACAAATTCGATGGTGGACCGGGTAGCCTCTGGCATGAATAGTTGGCGCGATCTGTCGGGCAAACTGGCCATCAATCCCTGGCACGAGGGTGACAAAAGGCCATCGGCCTGCTTGATGATCTGCAGCTCCATTTCTATCCCGAAAGTGAGCGGCTTTGAAGAATGGAAGCTTGTCATGATCAATTCACCCTCCCTGGTTGTCCATGCACTGAGATGCGTCTTGTCCATGCGCAGAAGCTGGCCACAGCCCGAAGACTCCCGCCGATGCCTGCCAGATCCGTCGTCGGCTGCAATTATGGACTTTTCAACCCAACAGAGCTACCGCAAAGAATTTCATATTGCCATGACTATCTGCCCACTCTATTACATATCAAATAGGCTTATAGCGCTTATAAAACAAGCGTAAACAGCTATCAATTAAATAGCATATCAAGTCACCACATCACGCTGATGAAACTTGGGCTGATCCCAGCTGCCACTTTGCAGAATGTCCTTGAGGATAGCGGTGGCATGCCACACCTCCTCAAAGCGGGTGTACAGCGGGGTGAAACCAAAACGCATGATGCCTGGCTCGCGGTAGTCTGGAATCACACCGCGTGCAATGAGTGCCTGCACCACCGCAAAACCATGCGGGTGTATGTAGCTGACCTGGCTACCCCGCTTGGCCGGATCAGTAGGGGTGATGAGGGTAAGCGCAAACCCCGCGCACTCTTGCTGAACCAGTTCCATAAAAAGAGTGGTCAGAGCCAAGGATTTTTCGCGCAGCGCGACCATGCTGGTTTTGTCAAAAATGTCCAGGCCGCAGGCCACCATACTCAGCGCAATGATGGGCTGGGTGCCACACAGGTAGCGAGAAATACCCTGGTGCGGCAGGTAACCGGGCTCCATGTCAAAGGGCTGCGCGTGACTCCACCAGCCGGACAAGGGTTGCCCAAAGCTGTCCTGGTGCCGGGCATGTACCCACAAAAAGGCCGGGGAACCTGGGCCACCATTGAGGTACTTGTAAGTGCAGCCCACGGCGTAGTCTGCTTGCGCCGCGTTCAGATCCACCGGCACAGCACCAGCCGAGTGAGCCAGATCCCACAAGCTGAGCGCACCATGTTGGTGAGCCAGCGCGGTGGCTTCGGCCATGTCAATCATGTAGCCGGTCTGGTAATTCACATGGGTGAGCATCAGCACAGCCACGTCATCCTGCAGGGCGTGAGCCAGCTCTTCGGGGGCATCCATCAGGCGCAGCTCGTAGGCCGGTGCACCATGCGCCTGCAACTGATCCATCAACCCCTGGGCCATGTACAGGTCCGTCGGAAAGTTGCGCCGCTCCGAAACAATGACACGTTTGTGCGGCGCAATGGCTTGCTGCTTGCGCAGGGCAGCGGCCAGCAGCTTGAAGAGATTGACCGAGGTGCTATCCGTCACCACCACCTCTCCCGGTTTGGCACCAATCAGATGTGCCAACTGGTCACCCAGCTTCTGGGGCAGCGCAAACCAACCGGCTGTATTCCAGCTGCGGATGAGTCCCTCGCCCCACTCCTGGCAGATCACCTGCTGAGCCCGCATCAACGCCGCCTTGGGCTGGGCACCCAGGGAGTTGCCGTCCAGATAAATCACGCCATCCGGCAGCTTGAACTCATGGCGCAGCGGGGCCAGCGCATCCCGCGCATCCAGGGCACAACAATCAGCAAGGGTCAGGGGCATGTTTATCTCCATCCAAAAAATGTCTTACGGTCACGCGGTACGCTCTATCAAGAAACAGGTCAAATGCTCAAGCTGGCGCACTGACTCTGACGCGGCTGGCCAGCCACAGTCCCACCAACGAGGCCATGCCCGTCACCATCCAGGTCATCTGCCAACCACCCACCTGCGCCGCCACCCAGGCCACCAGAGGCGGGCCCAAAAACTGCCCGGTGGCCGAACATTGCTGAACCCACCCCACTGTGGTGGAGACCGTGTGCTCGTTCGGAGCCACCCGCACCGCCAGCGAAAACAGGGTTCCAGGCACCACGCCACCAATCGCCGAGAACAAAATGACTGCCACATAACGCAGCAAGGGCGCATCGGCCGTCAGCGTGCTGAAGGCCAAAAATGTCGTCATCGCCATACATACAAAGCCGATGTACAACAGCCGCCTGGCACACCAGCCCCGATGCAGAAGGATGCCGGCACCAATATTGCCAATCACATTCACCGCACACACCAATGCCGTCAAAGCACCCGCCTTGGGGCCGCTCACACCCGACTGCGCGTAGACAGAAGGCAAAAAACCAACCACAGCCAGCCACTGGCTGGAATACATGGAAAAAGCCATAGCCACCAGCCAGGGACCGGAACGGGTGAGTGTGATGTGCAGGCGATGTGTCCATGGGGCGAAGGGGTGATCGGTCACCGCCACATGACCCGCATCGCGTGACCGTCGCAGCGCATCGGGGGCAACGGTCACCACCAGTCCAACAGCCATGACAGCAGACAGCCCGCCCAGCATGCCCCACCAGATTTGCCAGCCCATGGCATTCATGACCATGGGCCCGCACAGCAAAGCCAGTGCGGCCCCCGTGGGCATGTAGGTTCCCCACAACCCGAGGTACTGGGGTAACTTCCGGGTGCTAACCAACCGGCGGATCAAGCTGGGTGCGGGAAGCACCACCAGCAGGAAACCCAGTCCTTCCAGTGCCCGCAGCACCAACAAATCGGCAGGCTGGCGAGCCCACATACCCGCCAGACTGGCTGCACACAAGATGATTTGGCCCAACACCATGCTGCGGCGCAGGCCCATACCATCAGCAACAACCCCCACCAATACCCCCAGCAACATGCCAGCCAGTTGCACCATGGAGAGCAAGAACCCGGCCTCTACCAGCGTGACACCCAGTGCCTCGCGCAGCACCGGAATGGCCGGGGGTATCTTGCCAATGTGCAAGGCAGCCACAATTCCCGCCAGAACGACGGTGGAAGCTGCGCGGTTGGTCAACGTTTTCAAAAGGTCTGCTCCTTTGTTCCTTTGTATTGGGTGGTCATGTCGGAAAGCTCCCATCCGCATCCATGATGCACCCGACTTTAGCCGCTACCCACCGCTCACAGATACAGTCCATCCATCGATGAATCCGCCCTGCCCTGGTCGGTTTAACATGCTGTTCCCTTCATCGTGCGCATGTCAGCGCCCCGTACCGCGAAAGGAATACCCATGAGCACCATCCACACACCCCATGTTGAGCACTCACGCCATGTCGAACAGCTGATAACGGGCCAGGCAACATCCGATGGCGCGGGGGTCAAACTAACGCGGGTTCTGACTCAAAACCTTCAGCATCGACTTGACCCCTTTCTGATGCTGGATGCCTTTGGCAGCGACAAGGCCGACGACTACATCGCCGGTTTCCCGGACCACCCCCACCGCGGCTTTGAGACCGTGACTTACATGATTGCCGGACGCATGATGCACCGTGACAGTGCAGGCCACGAAGGCCTGCTTGAAAACGGTGGCGTGCAGTGGATGACGGCTGGCAAAGGCGTGATCCATTCCGAGATTCCGCAGCAGGAAGAGGGCGTGATGGAGGGTTTCCAGCTCTGGCTGAACCTGCCGCAGCAAGAGAAGATGCGTTTGCCGTGGTATCGCGACTTCAAGAACGCCGAGCTGCCGCAGTTTGAAACAGAAGCGGGCGTGGCCGTCACCGTGATTGCCGGTGAAAGCCATGGCATTGAAGGTGCCGTCACACGCCCTGCCACACAGCCCAATTATCTGGATCTGCACTTGCCCGCTGGTGCACACTTCGCCCAAAAACTGCCGGCGAGCCACAACGCTTTTATCTACGTCTACCGCGGCGAAGTCAGCATTATGGGCCGGGCTGTACCCGTGCAGCGCATGGCTATCCTGAACAACGACCCCCTGACCGATGGCGTGGTGATCGAGGCCAATGCAGCCGCCAAAGTGCTGCTGATTTCGGGCCTCCCACTGAAAGAACCCATTGTTCAATATGGCCCGTTTGTGATGAACTCCAAGAATGAGATTTACCAGGCGCTGAGCGATTTCCGTGATGGCCGCCTGGCTGAAATCGCCTGACGGGGACTCCTCTCGCCCGCGATCTGCCCTGTCAGGCGAGAGGGTGGTTTGTGGTCGCTGCCATTTGAATCGTCGCGGATATTCTGCGGTTTTCAGTTGCTCCGTTTGAATAGCGCCAGCAACGAGCCGGCCAGCACAAACAAGCTACCAAAAATGCGGTTCATGGCGCGAATGTGATGCGACTCCTTCAGCGCACCCAACACCCGTGAAGCCAGCGCGGTGTAGCCGGACATCACCACCATATCGGTCAATGCCAGTGTCGTACCGATGATCAGGTACTGCGGCAACAGTGGTTGACTCACATCAATGAACTGCGGCACCACCGCCAGCAAAAACACAGTACCTTTGGGGTTGACCACATTGATCATCCAGGCGCGCAGAACGAGTCGGCGCTGGGTGACGACTTCCTGGCTGTCTGAGAGCGCCACCATGGGCCGCGCGGGTGCACGCCACTGCTGGATACCCAGCCAAACCAGATACCCAACCCCTAGCCACTTGACCACAGTGAAGGCGGTAGCGGAAGCACCGATCAACGCGCCCAAACCCACCCCAACAATCAGCAACTGCGACCAAATGCCCAGCACCAAGCCAATAATGATGACGTAGCCATACCGAAAGCCGTGATTCAACCCTGCACTCATTGCGGCAATGGCGCCCGGCCCAGGCGAGATGCTGATCGCCCAGGAAGCCGCAAAAAAAGTCAACCAGGTAGAAAATTCCATGACACAGAAAGTTTAAAGGGCGACCCACTGGATCGCCCTTGTTACGGGGTAGTCAGGCCGATTGGCCCGAGATCAAGACTCAAGCCTGTGCGTTTTGCAGGGCTGAAATACGGTCTTCAATCGGTGGGTGAGTGGAGAACAATTGGCCAATGCCACCGGCAATACCAAAGGCCGCCACACTCTTGGGTAATTCACCCGGATGCATGCCCCCCAGACGCGCCAAGGCGTTGATCATCGGCTGACGGCGGCCCATCAGTTGTGCCGCACCAGCATCGGCGCGGAACTCACGATGGCGGCTGAACCAGGCCACCACCATGGCAGCGGCAAAACCCAGCACGATGTCGAGCACGAGGGTGGTGACCATGTAGCCAATGCCGGGGCCGCTGCTTTCACTGTCGCCCTTGCGCAGGAAACTGTCCACGGCGTAACCAATCACACGGCTCAGGAACACCACAAAGGTGTTCATCACGCCCTGGATCAGCGTCATGGTGACCATGTCGCCATTGGCCACGTGCGCCACTTCGTGGGCGATCACGGCCTCAATTTCTTCATGTGTCATGCCTTGCAGCAAACCGGTGCTGACCGCCACCAAGGCAGAGTTTTTGAATGCGCCGGTGGCAAAGGCATTCGGGTCACCTTCAAAAATACCGACTTCAGGCATGCCAATGCCGGCTTTTTCGGCCAGTTTTTGCACGGTGTTGACGATCCAGGCCTCATCGGCATTGGCGGGCTGATTAATCACACGCACGCCAGATGTCCATTTGGCCATGGGTTTGCTGATCAGCAGGGAGATGATGGCACCACCAAAACCCATGATCAGCGCAAAGCCCAGCAGCGCGCCCAGATTCAAGCCATTGGCAGTCAGGTACCTGTTCACCCCCAGCAGGCTGGCCACAATGCCCAGCACCGCCACCACCAGCACATTGGTCAGTACAAACAAAATGATGCGTTTCATGATTTCCTTTGAAAAAACAAGCGGCTTGGCCGCGAGATGGCGTGAATGGTAGTGGTGATCGGCAAAATTTCAACGCTTTTCAGGCGCAATTCCCTACAGAGATTGACGATTTATCCAGCCATGATCACTTGGGTTCTGGCGGCTCTGAACACGCTGGTATCGTCGTAGAAGCTTGGTGTCTGATTGGCAGGCCACCACCCTGGCACGCCCAGAACAGGCAAATGCGCAAATGGCTTGCTGGCGAGTTTTTCAGCACTTAGGCTATCAGCCACCCAGAAGTCCATATCTGCTATGCAATCAGTAGCTGGATGCGCCCTATACACATGGGCTGTGATCGATTTTCTTGGGTAAACCAATTTTTCAAGCAAGGCATGACCAAACAACACCAAAGTGGTGTCGGCCCACTGCGGGCGCAAGTCAACAAACACCCGCCGCCAGTTTTTGGCCAACAAGGCTTCCCACAGCTCGTCGGGGGCACGCATCAGCGCCGCGTTTTCATCAAACAGGGTCAATGCATCCCGTGCCGGGCCACGCACGGGCGCAATACCAGTCTTGGCAATTTGGGCTACATGCAGGTGGTTCAGTCGCTGCTTGATCAGCGGGAAGTGCAGCCAGGCCAAGCCATTAAAAAAATCGTGCAAACCTTCTCTTGTGGGGCACTGAGCGCTATCAAAAATATACTGTTCATAAGCCTGACCTGCAGGCAGATCGGCTTGAGGTACAAACCGAATGGGCACAGGCCTGGAATCAGGCCAAGCGCTTTGCGTGGCCAGATTGAGTGCCGCAGGTTGTGCCCCCAAGACAGAGACACGCCGCGCAATGGGTTCTCCCATATTGCGCCATGGCGACAACCAGGGTGCACTCCAATCGATGCAGGCAAGATCTTGACCCAAGGGCTGCACCCCATGCACCAAACCACGGGTAGCCACTGTCACATCAATGCTCAGCGATGACCCGCCACGGTAACACCTCACCGCTGCACAAAGGTTTGAGTTCGGCTTGACCAAAAGCAAAACTGGTCGGTGTGATCCAGCTTTCACGGGCCAGCGTGAGTGTGCCGGTGTTGCGCGGCAAGCCGTAAAAATCGGCCCCGTTGAAGCTGGCAAAGGCTTCCAGCTTGTCCAACTTGCCTACCGAATCAAACGCCTGCGCATAAAGCTCCATGGCCGCGTGCGCGGTGTAACAACCGGCGCAGCCAGCCGAATGCTCCTTCAGGTGCACCGCGTGGGGGGCACTGTCGGTGCCCAGAAAAAATTTCTTGTTACCGCTGGTCGCCGCTGCAAGCAGGGCCTGCCGGTGCGTTTCGCGCTTCAACACCGGCAAACAGTAGTAGTGCGGACGGATGCCACCGGTAAAGATGGCATTGCGGTTGAACAGCAGGTGATGAGCGGTCAACGTGGCCGCCAAAAAATCATCCGAGGCTTGCACATAGTCAGCCGCCTCTTGGGTCGTGATGTGCTCAAACACAATTTTGAGTTCGGGAAAATTTTGGCGCAGCGGAATCAATTGGGTGTCAATAAACACCGCTTCACGGTCAAACAGGTCAATCTCGGGGGAGGTGACCTCGCCGTGAATCAGCAGCGGCATGCCCACCCGCTGCATGGCCTCCAGCACCGGGTAGACCTTGCGCATGTCGGTCACCCCGGCATCGCTGTTGGTCGTGGCTCCGGCGGGGTAGAGCTTGACGGCGACCAGGCCAGCATCATGTGCTTTGGCGATTTCATCTGCGG
Source organism: Rhodoferax lithotrophicus (assembly GCF_019973615.1). Classification (GTDB taxonomy): domain Bacteria; phylum Pseudomonadota; class Gammaproteobacteria; order Burkholderiales; family Burkholderiaceae_C; genus Rhodoferax; species Rhodoferax lithotrophicus. The sequence continues at coordinate 4,251,534 of NZ_AP024238.1, forward strand.
GCAGGTTGTCCGTCAGATAAAGCGTCATCAGGGGCACAAACTTCTGTCCTGGGACAAGCGCAGAAACGATCCGATCCTTGTAGGCCAGGGCTTGAGCCGTATGGGTCACAGGTGGACGCAAATTCGGCATGATCACCGCACGGGCAAACTGCGCAGCCGTATGCGGTACCACGGTGTTCAGCGCCTCGCCATCGCGCACATGAAGATGCCAATCATCCGGGCGTGTCAACGTCAATGTTGTCATTTGAAAATCTTGTAAGAGTGGAAGCAGACTTGTACACCAACTCCCGTACTGTGAGAACCTGGCACCGAATACATCAAAGCACATCGATGCTCAAGAAACGATATGTATTTTTATCCCTTACCAAGGGGCCAACCTGATTTTTTGTAATCTGTCTCGCCCGTCACTTGGAAAAAGTACCCACCAGGACTTACGTACAAAAGCAAATGCACAAAGAAAAACAGCCTAGAAACTTTTGATTTCTAAGCTGTGTTCTATAACGATGTTGTTATGGTGCGGCTGGCAGGAATTGAACCCACGACCCCTTGGTTCGTAGCCAAGTACTCTATCCAACTGAGCTACAGCCGCTAAGCTGTGAATTATACAACGTTTTTTAGTCATCCCCAATCATTACTTGAATCTGCAACCAAAAAGATGATGAAATATTCGAGTAACCACAGCACACATGATGATGAAGCAAACGCCTGAGCAGATGACTGACCACTTTCAGAATCGGCATGTCAAATACTTAAGTTAAAACCTCATCGGATCCATCGGCAAAAAAGTGCCAAAAAGATTACTCTTTGGAAAATTATAGAAATGAAGCATGAAATGTAAAAACGCCCCAGAACCCAAATGGACTCTGAGGCTTATAAACAATGGTAGGCCGTCACAGACTTGAACTGTGGACCAAAGGATTATGAGTCCTCTGCTCTAACCAACTGAGCTAACGGCCCGACCTAGCCCGTAATTGTAAGGGGCTACTTGTGATGGCTCAGCGCATTGCTGACCAATTTAGAGGTGATATCCACAATTTGGATCATCCTGTCATATGCCATACGCGTAGGCCCCACAACACCCAGCTTCCCAACCACCTGGCCATCTACCTCATAGGGCGCAGTCACGATTGACAAATCTTCAAATGGCACAACTTGACTTTCACCACCTATGAAAATGCGTACCCCCTCAGCTTGACCAGTCACATCAAGCAAGCGCATTAGTTGCGCTTTTTGCTCAAAGAGGTCGAAAGCACGACGCAAATGCCCCATATCGTGTGAAAAATCGCTCACTGCCAGCAAATTTCTCTCTCCTGAAATCACAACCTCGTCCTGTGTTTCGGACAAAACCTCAGTATTTGCAGCAACGGCAGCATTCATCAAGCTGGCAATCTCAACCCTCAAGGAATCAACTTCATTTTTGAGCCGCTCATGAACCTGCTCTATGGTCAAGCCAACATAATTGGCATTCAAATAATTTGCAGCCTCAACCAAATGAGCCTGAGAAAAATCGACTTCAGTAAAAATGACCCTGTTTTGCACATCGCCTTCAGGCGACACAATGATGACGAGCAAGCGACGCTGAGACAAACGCAAAAACTCAATGTGCCGAAACACCGAAGTACGCTTTGGAGCGATCACTACGCCAACAAACTGAGAAAGATTAGACAGCAAATTGGCCGCGTTAGAAATCACCTTTTGCGGCTGATCTGAGGCCAGACGATGATCCCCTAAATGACCGCGCTGCACTGTCAGCATGGTGTCCACAAACAACCTGTAGCCCCGTGCAGTTGGAATACGCCCAGCTGATGTATGCGGACTGGCAATCAGACCCAACTCCTCCAAATCCGACATCACATTGCGAATGGTCGCTGGCGAAAGCTCCAAACCCGATGCTCGAGATAAGGTGCGTGACCCCACAGGCTGCCCATCGGCAATATAACGCTCAACAAGCGCTTTCAACAATAACTTGGCACGGTCATCCAGCATCGTTTCATTTTAGTGATGTAATTTACCAATGAAGTCAAATTTCCATCACGTGGCATTGATCGGCAAATACCAAACCATTGCTTCGGGGGCCTCCGGAAGCAGTTCTCGCAGCGCGCTGGAGGCCATTCTGCAATTCCTTGAAGACCTGGGCTGTGAGGTAGTCATAGAGCACGACACGGCCCACAACATGGGTTTGACTGATTATCCAGTTCTGAATGTGGCCCAAATTGGCGCTCGATGCGACCTCGGACTGGTGGTAGGAGGTGACGGCACCATGCTGGGTATAGGTCGCCAGTTGGCATCGTATGGTGTTCCCTTGATTGGTGTTAACCAAGGGCGATTGGGCTTCATTACTGATATTCCCTATGACAGTTTCTCTGACAACCTTGCACGGATGTTGCGCGGCGAATACGAAGAAGACCACCGCAGCCTGATCAATGCAAGGGTGATCCGAGATGGTCATTGCGTTTACAGGGCGATGGCCATGAACGACGTGGTCGTCAATCGGGGAGCAACATCCGGCATGGTGGAACTTCGCGTTGAAGTGGACGGCCATTTTGTTGCCAACCAGCGTGCGGATGGGTTGATCATTGCAACACCCACGGGCTCCACCGCTTATGCATTGTCTTCCGGCGGTCCGTTGCTGCATCCATCGATTCCAGGCTGGGTAATGGTGCCGATTGCACCACATACACTATCAAATAGACCTATTGTGCTTGCTAATACGTCACGAATAGCTATTGAAATAGTAGCAGGAAGGGATGCTAGCGCCAGTTTTGACATGCAATCTCTGGCTTCTTTGATGCATGGTGACCGCATTGAAGTGGAACGATCTGAACACCATGTGCGCTTCCTCCACCCTAAAGGCTGGTCTTACTTTGATACTTTACGGGAAAAATTGCACTGGAACGAAGGAGTAACCCCCACGTGAGTCTTAAACGCATTGTCTTGCGCAACTTTGTGATAGTGCGCGAGCTTGATCTGGATTTTGCAGATGGCTTTACGGTATTGACAGGCGAGACTGGTGCCGGGAAATCCATTTTGATTGACGCATTACAGCTCGTCACTGGTGGACGAGCTGATGTAAATGTCATTCGCGAAGGCAGCGAACGAACCGAAGTCAGCGCCGAGTTTGATACTTCCCCCGATATTTTGCATTGGCTTGATGTTGCCGGGTTTGATCAAGAGACCACACTGATGCTTCGCCGTACCGTCGATACCCAGGGCAAAAGCCGTGCATGGATCAACGCCAGCCCAGCCACAGCCACCCAACTACGAGCCTTGGGTGAACAATTGCTCGACATTCATGGTCAACACGCATGGCAGAGCTTGACTCGTGCAGATGCTGTTCGTGCACTTTTGGATGCCTACGCACAGATATCAACCACAGCAACAGCAGCCACTTGGCAAGCCTGGCGATCTGCGCAAGACCGACTGACCCAAGCCCAAGCATCTCAATCAACATTACTGGGGGAACGTGAACGTCTGATTTGGCAAATAGGTGAACTGGAAAAACTGGCTCCAGGCTCCGATGAATGGCCCTCCCTGAACGCCGAACACGCCAGACTCTCCAATGCACAAGGTTTGCTGGATGCAACACAACAAATTCTGATCTCCCTGGATGAAGCCGATGACAGTGCGCTAAGCCGCATTGGAGGCAGCCTTGATTTGCTTCGAAAAAATGAGCATATAGAACCTGTATTCAAGGCGCTATCCGAGGTTTTGATATCCAGTCTTGTGCAACTGGAAGATGTTGTTCATACGCTACGCTCTTATCTGAGAAAAACAGAACTAGACCCTCAGCGCCTGAATGAGCTCGATGAGCGAATGAGCCATTGGTTATCACTGTCCAAGCGCTACAAGCGACACCCGGAAGATCTTCCCGAGTTGTTGTCTAACTGGCGGGCCGAATTATCCAAGCTGGAGTTGGCATCGGATCTGCAAGGGCTCGAAAAAGCACAAGACGCAGCTTGGCTGGCTTATCAAAACCAAGCTAAATTGCTTTCGAAAGAGCGACATCAACATGCACCACGACTAAGTCAAACGATCACCGAAGCAATGCAAGGGCTGGGCATGCAAGGCGGCCAATTTGAAGTGAGCTTGCAACCACACACCCACCCTACTCAAAGTGGGCTGGAAGAAGTGAGTTTTTTGGTAGCGGGACACGCCGGAAGCACTCCACGTCCGATCAACAAAGTAGCTTCTGGTGGAGAGCTTTCACGCATCGCTTTGGCCATTGCAGTCACCACCAGCCAACTCGGCAGTGCGCAAACATTGATCTTTGACGAAGTTGACTCCGGGGTGGGGGGGGCCGTCGCAGAAACCGTTGGGCGACTCATGCATCAACTGGGCGCTGACCGTCAAGTATTCGCTGTCACGCATCTGCCACAAGTTGCAGCCTGTGCTGATCATCATCTGGTGGTACGTAAACGGACGCAGGGCACCAGCACATTCAGTCAAGTGACCTGTGTAGCTGATGAAGAACGGGTGACCGAGCTGGCACGTATGTTGGGAGGGGAACGCCTGTTGAACAGCACGGTGGCACACGCACGCGATATGCTACAAGCCCAAGGTTCGAACCATGACCACTGACCCTACATCGCTCCATTTGGTGCTTCTTACAGGCATGTCAGGCTCTGGCAAATCGGTTGCGCTGCATGCACTTGAGGACTTGGGCTTTTATTGTGTAGACAACCTGCCCCCCGAATTGCTGTCCTCTTTGATATCACTTGAGCGAACGGGCTCAACCAACCAATTGGCCATTGCCATGGATGTGCGTAGCGCCAGCTCCTTGCCGCTGGTGCCACAGCAACTCCTGGCACTCAAGTTACAAGGCGTTCATGTGGACAGCATTTTTCTGGATGCCAATACCGATATGTTGATCAGGCGTTATTCTGAAACACGCCGACGCCACCCTTTGTCTGAATACCAGAAAACTTCAGCACAAGAGGATCAACGCCACGCATTAACTGAAGCCATTGAGCTTGAGCGCGAACTACTCAGTGAACTCCGTGCCGATGCACATGTGATTGATACCAGCATCATCAGGCCTACACAGCTACAAAGCTATATCAAAGACATTATTTCAGTCACCAATCAACAAATGACTCTGGTGTTTGAGTCATTTTCTTTCAAGCGCGGCCTCCCCAGTGATGCAGACTACGTGTTCGATGTACGCATGCTGCCCAATCCGCATTACGAGCCTACGCTGAGAGCCCTCACTGGCCGTGATGAGCCAGTCATCAAATTTTTTCAACAAGATGCTGAAATGACCCGCATGCTGGCGCAAATTCACGATTTTCTGGAGAACTGGCTCGACGCATTGGCTCACAACCATCGTAGTTATGTCACCGTGGCCATTGGCTGTACCGGAGGACAGCACCGTTCGGTGTACATAGTAGAGCAGCTCAACACACTGTTTTGCCAAAAATGGAGCACCCTCAAGCGCCACCGTGAAATGGATGCGCGCTAGGACGAATGTAATAACTTGCGCACGGGGGCAGGCATGCCCAGTTGCTCCCACTGTGTGGGCTCAAACCAGGCCCCAGAGACGTTAGGAGAGCACGTGCCAGGCAATTCCAGCTGCACCGGGTGTAAATGCAGATCTTTGTGCGTCAGCACATGCTTCACAACGGGTAAATCAATCAGATGCACACGATATGCATCAGGCACTGCGGCCAGCAAAGCCTGCCGGGTATCAAACAGGGTAAAACAATACAACCCAGCCCAAACACCGGGAGTCGGCCGCGGCTCCAGCCACAACGCCCCTTCATCAGTACGTGCCCAAAGCATCCAAATGGATTGGGCGCTGCGTTTGATACGCCGTGTTTTCACTGGAAAAGCCAAAGGATTGGACTGCAAATTGGCTACGCACCGATTTTGCAAAGGGCAAGATGCACACGCGGGTTTTCTGAGGGTGCACAGTGTGGCCCCCAAATCCATCATGCCTTGGGTGTAACGAGGCATGGCGTTGATCAAATCAGTATGCGGCAGCAAAGAGTTAGCTAATTGCCACAATTGCCGCTCATTACCCGCCACAGATAAATCTGATGCAAAGCCGAGGTACCGTGTCAAAACCCGTTTGACATTGCCATCCAGAATCGCGACCCGTTCACTGAAACACAATGAAGCAATCGCTGCTGCCGTGGATGGCCCAATACCAGGCAAGGCTTGCAATTGCTGAGCCGTTTGCGGAAACACACCTGCGTACCGATGCATCACCTCTTGAGCGCAGCGGTGCATATTACGTGCGCGACTGTAGTACCCCAAACCACTCCATAAACCCAACACCTCGTCCAACGAAGCATCAGACAAGGCTGCCACATGCGGAAACTTGCCTAAAAACCGTTCAAAATAAGCTAGGACGGTTCCAACCTGAGTCTGCTGCAGCATGATTTCAGACAGCCAGACCCGATAAGGATCACGCGTATTTTGCCAAGGTAGGTCATGCCGACCATTAGAAGACTGCCAAGCCACAACGGCTTGCGACAGAAACTCGTCCGGCACGAGCGTCAAAACACCTTGATTACTCAAACCGTCGTATCCAAAGCAATCCCAAAGCGCGCTGGTGCAGTCATGTTCAGCAGGTGATCGGTAAGCTCGGACAATTTGGCTTCAACCCCATCCAAATCGGCATTACGTTGATTGACATCAGAAATTCGCTCATCCAGTCCTGTGGATGCCTGTGCAATACGGTCAATAGCTTCCAAACGTCGGGCAAAATTTTTGCGGCGTTCACGCAGTTGCGCATCCAATTGCGAGGCTGCAGACTTGCTCCATGCTTCAATATCCGCCAACGCAGCTTCATGAATGGTCCGCAAGCGCGTTGACAGAGCGCGAACCAATCGATCCGCGAATGCCGGTTGTGCCAGCCGGAAGGCATTACCCAAGCCAAGATACTGCACATGACTGCGCTCAACCAACTCGAGATCCTTTAGATAGGTTTCAATCTCCAGCTCTTCTGGCACTTGCAACGAGAAACCATAATCCGTATTGAGCTGAATGAAGGTGGCCAGAAGCATCGTATGGATTTCAAGTCCTTTGGCATGAACCTGCTGCAAATTGAACCGGAGCTTGTCAAAAGTCTCCCCATACGCCTTCTTAATACCCAGCTTAAATCCTTTTTGCGTCAGGACTGCCGTCAATTCAGCCATCTCAGCACGCAAATTTGTGGGCCCAAGCAAGCTAAAAATATCTCGCAGCAACTTCATATGAACCGAGCGTACCGCATGAATTTTGACCCCGCCGGCATCAAAATCAGCCTGCTCTTGTGCAATGCGTGCGCGCATGTTTTTAATCACCGGGACGTTTTTACCTTGTAACCCCTTGAGCTCCAAAAGTTGCTCGGTCACATCACGTCGACGTATGTGCACTACACGTGCCGTTTCACTGCGCAAGTCTGCGATACCACGTGCAACCGCAGAAGCCAGAATCTTTTGTCTGCGCCCCATGATGCCCTGGCTGAGAGCATCTTCCAAATGCGACAAGCAACTCCGCTTGAGCAAAGTCATATCATTATTGACCTTGGCCAACAGCCCTTTTTGAGCGGAAACGGCCACAACCTGATTGACTGGTACACCCAAAATCTCTGCGGTGGTTTCTTGTTGCCTCTGAATTTGCTGCTGAACCTGTTGCGGGGTATCCAGAGCATCCCACAGCGTATCAATTTTATTGAGTACGACCACACGAGTGGAGGCATCCCGAGAATCTTTAACCAAGTGCTCGCGCCAAATGGACAAATCTGACTGCGTTACACCCGTATCTGCAGCCAGGATAAAGACAATGGCTTGTGCTTGTGGAATCAAACTCACCGTTAACTCAGGTTCAGCCCCAATGGCATTAAGTCCGGGGGTATCCAAAATCACCAACCCTTGCTTAAGCAATGGATGCGCAATATTGATCAATGCGTGTCGCCATTTGGGCACTTCAACCAAACCCTTGGCATCAATCAACGCACTAGGCAAGCTTCCGTCTTCTTGCCAGAAACCAAGAGCCTTGGCATCCTCATGGGTCACTCGTCGGGTTTCCGCCACCTTGGCAAATGACTCTGCCAGCTGTTTGGGGTTGGAGACATCTAGATCAATACGCTCCCATTTTTCAGGCACCATGCGCCATTCCATCAAGCTTTGTGGACGCAATCGCGACTCAATCGGCAATAGACGCAAACAAGGGGGTACATCAGGGTCATAACCCATCTCAGTCGGACACATGGTCGTTCGCCCTGCGCTGGCGGGCATGATACGTCGACCATAATCGGCAAAAAATATGGCGTTGATCAGTTCAGATTTGCCACGTGAAAACTCAGCGACAAAAGCCACCATCACTTTGTCCACGCGAACCTGAGCCTCCAAGCGAAGCAAACGATCCTCCACCGATGCATCCAGCAAGTCTTGTTCTTTGAGCCATTGCGCGAGCAACTTCAGACGCAAGGCAAACTCATGGCGCCACACGCTGTGCTGATCAAATTTTTCGTTAAAAGAAGTTCCCAAAGCGCCTCCGTGCTTGCACGTTTCCATTCAATTTGCTCAATATAGCACCGCCACATAAAGCTTGGGCTTGCAATTGAGTTAGTGTTTTTGACAAACAGGACAATAAAAGGTGGAGCGTTGTCCTTGTCGAATCATCTGGATGGTCGAATCACACCGCTTACATGGCATGTTGGCACGGCCATAAACCATTGCCTCCAGTTGAAAATACCCAGCTTGACCATTTGCACTGGAAAAGTCCTTCAAGGTACTACCACCTTTTTCTACAGCACGCGCAAGCACATCCTTGATGGCAGCGTGCAACCGTACCACCCTTATCCGGCTTAAATCTGCAGCAGAGACCGTTGGGCGAATGGCTGCCATAAATAGTGCTTCAGAGGCATAAATATTGCCAACACCCACCACCAAATCACCCGCCATGAGCACCTGTTTGATGGTCGTCTTGCGCTGACGCAAACCGGATGCGAACAACTTCAGATCAAACGACTCCGACAAAGGCTCCATGCCCAACTGACCAAGTAATTTCACCGCGAGTGCATCTGTCAGGCTCTGCACATAGACAACGGCACCAAAACGGCGAGGATCATTCAACCGCAAAATGCCTTGTGTAGTCACCATTTCAAAATGGTCATGAATACCCACGGGGGGTAACTGTTTGGCAAACCGCAAGGAGCCTGACATCCCCAGATGCACCAATAGCCAGCCTTGATCAAGTTCGATCAATAAGTACTTGCCACGTCGCCCCACCCCAAGCACCCGGCAGCCAGTTAAAAAGGCAACATCACACCCCAACGGCCACCGCAAGGGTTTCCCCATGGTCACGGCCATCACAACAGCCCCCTGAATAGCTTGCGCAAAACTCAATCGGGTAACTTCTACTTCGGGTAATTCAGGCATACATCATTTTTTGAACACGCATGGATTATTATGACCAGATGCGTCTCAAACACCTTTATTTGATCCCCTTGCTGTTGACCCTCAACGTCAACACACCTGCGCAAACCATTCATGAAACAGAGTCAGGGACTCAAATTTCTGCGCTGGACAGTGCATTGTTCTACCAGCTTTTACTTGGCGAACTTAATGCCCGAAGTGATGAACCTGCCAGTGCGTTTTCACTAATTCTTGATGCTGCTCGCCAAACCAATGACCCCGCCCTGTTCAAGCGCGCTGTATACATCGCATTGCAAGCCAGATCAGGTGAGTCCGCCTTGATTGCCGCCAAAGCCTGGAGTCAGGCAATACCTCATTCCAAAGAAGCGAATCGCTACGTTTTGCAGGTTTTATTGGGACTTAATCGTACGGCCGAAGCGCTTGATCCACTCAAGCGCGATATCACACTCACATCAAGTAAAGAGCAAAGTGATGCCATATGGCTCATCCCGGGACTGTTTGAACGATCAAGTGATCGTGTGTTGGCTGCAACAACGGTTCAAAAAGCTTTGGCGAGCTTTCTTACGAACACCAATTTAGGCCCAACCGCCTGGGCGACCATTGGGCGTATGTGGCTCCATGCAGATGTCAAGCCTGCCGCACTTAAGGCCGCCACCAGCGGGTTGGGCATGAGTCCGCGCGCTGAACACCCTGCGTTACTGGCACTATCCTTATTGAACTCCGACGTACCTGCGGCACAAGAGTTGGTGCAAAAACATTTACCTTATGCCCGACCTGAATTTCGTATGGCCTACGTCAAGGTACTCCTCAATGCCAAACATGAATCTGATGCAAAAACACAGTTGGACACTCTTCAAAAGCAAAGTCCAGACTATCCAGATACGTGGCTGATCAATGGGGCATTGGCCATGCAAGATGGCCAAATTCAAGCTGCTCAACAGCAACTTCAGCGCTACCTCGAACTCACCGAGCCCAACACCCATACAACCGCACTCGGAAGTTATGCACGTGGCCGCACGCAGGCTCTTTTTTCACTGGCTCAAATTGCCCAGCAGAGCAAAGATTTCAAACAGGCGGATGCATGGTTGCAACGCATTGATACACCTGAAGATGCCATGCGTGCACAAATCAGGCGCGCCATCCTAGTGGCGCAACAAGGCCAGCTCGAAGCTGCTTTAACGATGATCCAGAATGTTCCCGCGCTGACGACCGATGACCTTCAGCTCCAACAATCTGCACAAATTCAGTTGCTCAAGGATGACAAGCAATATACACGTGCCCGTGCGTTGCTTCAAACGCAACTGACCCAAGACCCGGAGAATCTGGATCTGGTGTACGACTTGGCCATGCTGCAGGAAAAACTGGGCGACATTGACGACATGGAACGCCTGCTGCGCCGGTTGATCAACACCAAACCAGACGACCCGCATGCTTACAACGCCCTAGGATATTCACTGGCAGACCGCGGTTTGCGACTGCCGGAAGCCATTACCCTGATCACCAAAGCCCTGGAGCTGAAGCCCAACGACCCCTTCATCACCGACAGCCTGGCGTGGGCGGAATTTCGCAGCGGAAACCTGGATCGAGCCTTAAAGCTCTTGCAAACCGCTTTCAAAGACAAACCCGATGCCGAAATTGCAGCACACCTAGGTGAAGTGCTCTGGACGCTAAACCGGCAGATGGAGGCACAGGACATCTGGCGGGAAGGCCTCAAGCTCAACCCCAGCAATGAAACACTGATCAACACACTGACTCGCCTGAAAGTTGTTTTGTGAATCACCGTCCCGTTTTGTTGACTGTTCAGTTTATTGCTATTTTATTCATAGCTGGATGCGCAATAAAACCAAGAATCGTCGACCAAAATGATCAAAAAATACCCAGTTGGTATGGTCGTCTGTCCATGCAGGTACAAGGCCATCCAAATGAATCGCCGCCAGAAAAACAATCCTTTAATGCCGCCTTTGGATTACGAGGCACGCCACAGTTTGGATATCTGGATTTTTACAGCCCGTTGGGCAGCACTGCCGCAGCGATTCATTGGACACCCGAATTTGCCAGTTTAGAAACACAAGGTGAAACACACACCTTCGCCGGGCTCAATCCATTAATCCAACATCTGCTAGGCACCGATGTACCTGTCTCCGCCTTGTTCGACTGGTTAAATGGTCGAGAACGAGCAGTCAATGGCTGGGAGGTGAACTTGACGCAATTTGCCCAAGGAAGAATCTCAGCCCAACGCATTTCACCCCTGCCCCAAGCCCAATTACGCATTATTTTGGACAACTGAGCCAGCCTCTACCTTGACGCGCAACCCACGTAGCCATGAAATCGCTCTACGATATTTCCGCCCCCGCCAAATTGAATTTGTTCCTGCACATTGTTGGCAGACGCGCAGACGGCTACCACCTCCTGGAATCGGCTTTTATGCTGATTGACTGGTGCGACACCCTGCACTTTGAATTACGCCATGACGGTCAGATCAGTCGGGAAGACCTGAGTGTGTCACTGCCTGAAAATGACCTGGTGATTCGGGCTGCACGAGCCCTGCAAAAATACAGTGGCTCCGCATTGGGGGTACACATCGCCATAGACAAGCAGATTCCTTCACAAGCAGGCATGGGTGGAGGCTCCTCAGATGCGGCCAGCACATTGCTAGCGCTGAATCGTCTTTGGCAACTCAACCTGGGGCTTGAGGCTTTGCTTCCCATCGGGCTGGCGCTAGGCGCGGATGTCCCTTTTTTTCTAGGCGGTCAAAATGCCTGGGTCAGTGGCATTGGCGAAAAAATGACCCCTATTGATCTACCATCCGCACAGTTTTTAGTGGTCAAGCCTACCGTTGGACTTTCGACTGAGAGAATTTTTTTACATCCAGATTTAAAAAGGGACACAGAACCCGCTATAATTTCAGGCTTCGCTGCAGACGCATTTGACTTTGGTCAAAACGACTTGCAAGCAGTTGCTCAGTGCATATGTCCAGAAATTGACCATGCTTTACATTGGTTGGATCAGATGGGCATGAATGGCAGAATGACTGGTTCTGGAAGTGCGGTATTTGCGCGAACATTGTCCGACAAAAGTAACCAAGTTTTACCTGGTTTTTCCGTCAGGCAATGCGGTAATTTGCCCATTCATCCGCTTTACGGCTGGATAGGTTAAAAAGGTTTTCGGTAAGTCATGTTTCATGACTTACCCGTGTAGGGGAGTCGCCAAGCTGGTTAAGGCACTGGATTTTGATTCCAGCATGCGAAGGTTCGAATCCTTCTTCCCCTGCCAAATTTTCAAGTTGTACATGCATTCAAGTACAACGCAGCAAACAGCGACTAATAAGTTGGGATTTTCATGCAAGCCGATCAACCCCCTGAGTTCATGGTTTTTACAGGCAATGCCAATCCCTCGCTTGCTGCCGATATTGCCCGCTGTCTTAAAACTGATTTAGGTGCCGCCGAGGTTGGCCGTTTCTCAGACGGTGAAGTTACGGTTGAAATCAAGCAGAACGTGCGCGCTCGCGATGTTTTTGTTGTCCAAAGCACCTGTGCACCCACCAATGAAAACCTGATGGAGTTGCTGATCATGGTGGATGCTCTCAAGCGAGCCTCTGCTGAACGCATCAGCGCGGTGATCCCCTACTTTGGTTACGCCCGTCAAGATCGCCGTCCTCGCTCCAGCCGAGTGCCAATTTCTGCCAAAGTCGTGGCCAACATGCTGCAAGCCGTAGGCGTAGCCCGGGTGTTGACCATGGATTTGCACGCTGACCAAATCCAGGGTTTTTTTGATATCCCGGTCGACAACATTTATGCATCTCCGGTGCTGTTGGGCGATTTGCGGCAAAAAAACTATGAAGACCTGATTGTGGTCTCTCCCGATGTGGGAGGTGTGGTGCGTGCACGTGCATTGGCCAAGCAACTCGGTTGCGACCTGGCCATCATCGACAAACGCCGGCCTAAAGCCAATGTCAGTGAAGTCATGCACGTGATTGGAGAAATTGAGGGCCGCAACTGTGTCGTCATGGATGACATGATTGATACTGCGGGCACTTTGGTGAAAGCTGCAGAAGTTTTAAAGCAGCGTGGTGCCAAAAAAGTGTATGCCTATTGCACTCACCCTATCTTCTCCGGCCCAGCCATTGACCGCATTGCCCATGGAGATGCGCTGGATGAGGTGGTCGTGACCAACACCATCCCCTTGAGCCCGGCAGGAAGCGCTTGCGCCAAAATCAGGCAACTCAATGTAGCCCCGTTGATTGCCGAAACCATTCAGCGCATTGCCAAGGGTAAATCCGTCATGAGTTTGTTTTCTGATCAAGAAAATCTTTTCTGATCAGAATCAAAAAGTGGCTGGTGCAACCCTCTGGGTGCACCAGCTTTTTTAATCGGAGTCACACTGGTCGCGGTGGACTCTTACTGGAGTAGAAACTATGAAATTTACCGCTTTTGAGCGTCCCAAGCAGGGTACGGGTGCGAGCCGCCGTCTCCGCATCACCGGTCGCACACCGGGCATCGTTTATGGTGGTTCCGCCGCCCCCCAATTGATCGAAATTGATCACAACGCCTTGTGGCACGCTCTGAAAAAAGAAGTGTTTCACTCCAGTGTATTGACGATGGAACTGGGCGGTACAGAAAGCCCCGTGTTGCTGCGCGACGTACAGGTTCACCCCTTCAAACAACTGATTTTGCACGTGGATTTCCAACGTGTGGATGCCACAACCCGCTTGCACATGAAAGTGCCATTGCACTTCTTCGGTGACGAAAACTCACAAGCGATCAAAACTGAAGGCTGTATTGCCAACCACGTCATCAGCGAACTTGACGTGCTGTGCTTGCCTGGCGATTTGCCTGAGTTCATCAAGGTGGACTTGAGCGGCCTGAAAAAAGGCTCGTCTTTGCACCTGGCCCAGGTTGAAATGCCCAAGGGTGTCAGCGTGGTTGTCCACGGTGGCGACAAAAACCCGGTGGTGGTGTCTGTGGTGGCTGTGGCTGGTGCTGAACCGGCCCCTGCTGAAGCACCCGCTGCTGCAGCCAAACCAGCAGGGAAACCGGCTGCCAAAGCCAAGAAATAAACCACCTTCAGGTTTGCAAAACGGCCCACTGTGTGGGCCGTTTTTTTTGCCTGAAGACTTTTGTATCATCCCGTTATGATTCGACTTTTTGTTGGCCTTGGCAACCCTGGCCCGGACTATGAAGGCACCCGCCATAACGCCGGTTTTTGGTGGATTGATGCTTTGGCGCGTGAACTCAACACCACCTTGGTCATGGATAAAAGTTACCACGGCATGCTTGCGCGTGCCACGGTGCAGGGGCAAACCGTCTGGTTGCTCAAACCACAAACCTTCATGAACCTGAGCGGCAAATCCGTCGCAGCACTGGCCAATTTCTTCAAAATCCCAGCTCAAGACATCCTGGTGGCTCATGATGAGCTGGATGTCACACCCGGTGAGGCCAAACTCAAACTCGGCGGCAGCCACGCCGGGCACAACGGTTTACGAGATATTCACGCCCAATTGGGTACCGACCAATACTGGCGACTGCGTCTGGGCATTGGTCACCCAGGCAACAAAGCCGAAGTGGTTCACTGGGTGCTGAAAAAGCCCTCCCCTGATCATCGCATTGCCATTGAGCAAACCATTGATCGCGCACTCAAGGCCGTTCCTGCCTTCCTGTCTGGCAACATGGAACAAGCCACTCGCTTGATTCACACCAGCAAACCGCCTCGCCCCAAACCACCCAGACCGCAGGCAAACACGACACTGGGTCAAGCAACCCCGCCAGCAACGGATCCGTTCGAGGTCAAAAAATGCGTATGAACCGGGCTTTTTTTTCGGTATCCGCTCGTTTGGGAATATCTTTTTTGATAGCTTCTAGCGCTTACTCCATAAGCTCTAGAGCCGAAAATGTTTATAAATGTGGGGCTTCTTACAGTGCAACGCCTTGCCCCGGAGGAAGTTTGCTTGAACTGAACGACAAACGTGATCCTGCGCAAAGACAACAAACACGAGAGGCTGCACGTCAGGATGCACAGCAAGCCAACGTACTCGAAAAGGAGCGTTTGGCTCAAGAAAAAGCCGCAATGAAACCGGCACCACATTCCATGCGAGCCCCAAACGCCAAGCCCTCAGGCAAGTCTGCACCTGTCATCACCCAAATTACGCCCAAACGACTCAAGAAACCGGGCAAGAAACCGGATGCCTTTATTGCTGAAATACCCGGAACCGAAAAGAAAACCGCCGTTAAAAAAGTGATAAAGAAGAAAAAACCAGCACCGATCTGATCAAGTGCCTCACCAATTTAGGGGACGAGCACTGTCGGCGCACCCGCCGGCAGCGTTGATGTCACGGATACGGCCAAGGTTGGGGTCTGCAGACGATGGTATTTTTGCCACAGTGTTTCACGGCTTTCCACCCATTGGGGGTTCACCGGAATGCAATTCACCGGACAGACCTGCACACACTGCGGCTCCTCAAAATGGCCGACACACTCGGTGCATTTATGCGGGTCAATCTCATAAATATCCGGCCCCATGGCAATCGCATCATTGGGGCATTCGGGTTCACACACATCACAGTTGATGCATTCGTCGGTAATCAGCAAGGCCATGCGGGCCGCCCCCAAAGTTTGAACATGGCCTGATTTTAAAGTTTCGGCTTATTCCGCAATATCGACGTTGTCTTGGTCTGTGCTTTTGACGATCATCACCGGCACACCGGCAGCATGTAACACTTCGTTGGATACCGACCCCAGCAAGGCACTGCGCAGCGCACTGGTACCACTGGCCCCCATCACCACCAGATCACAACCATAGTTTTCCAGAATATCCACCAGGGTGTGGGCCGGGTCGCCGGAGGCCACCTCGGTTTCATAAGGCAAACCAGCCGCATCCAGCAATTGCTGCGCCGCTTGCAAAATGTGAGCACCCGCAGCAGCACTGGCTTGCTGAATCACCTGTGGGTCATGTGCCACCATCAGTTCATACAAACTGGCCGGTTCCTGCACATTGACCAGCACCACCTGGGTAGTGAGGCCGTCACCGGCCATACGAATGGCAAATCGAACCGCATCCAGGGCCATGGTCGAACCATCAAAAGGCAAAAGAATCTTCATGTTTTCTCCAAAAATTGTTGGTTACGCAGCCGCTGATGGGCACACTTTCTGTTGCAGCCGCAGATTGACACTGGGCGACACAAACTTATCCACCTCGCCCCCCAGTGTGGCGATTTCGCGTACAAAAGTACTGGAAATAAACTGGTATTTGTCGCCGGGGGTCAAAAAAACGGTTTCCACATCGGGCATCAGACTGCGGTTCATGCCCGCGAGCTGGAATTCATAGTCAAAGTCGGTCACCGCACGCAAGCCACGCACCATGGCCCGAGCCCCGCGAGCCACCACAAAATCACGCATCAGGCCTTCAAAACTCTCCACTTGAACGCCTGGATAGGGGCGCACAGCCTCTCGCGCCATGTCGATGCGTTCAGCCAAAGAAAACATGGTTTTTTTATGATGCCCGGCGGCCACGGCCACGATCACATGCGCAAACAACTGCGCTGCCCGGCGCACCACGTCTTCGTGGCCGAGGGTGATTGGATCAAACGTGCCAGGATAAACGGCGATCAAGTCATTGGACATGGTCAAAAATTGCTCCGGTTGAGATGCCGGGCATTATCAACCCGCCACCGCTACGTCGACTTCAAGCCGCTGGAGCAAATGTGCATGCACCATGCCCGCTTTCAGGTGCCGATGCAGCCGCAAACCCATCGGCTGCAGTTGCGCATCCGTCCATTGGACCGGGGCCTCCAGGTAAATCCAGCCCCGCGTTGAGACCGCTTGGGCAGCCGCCAAAACCGCCGCCTCAAACAGGTCTGACTCAAACGGTGGGTCCAGAAAAATCAACTCCAGACTACCCGCCAGCGCATGACGCAAGACCGACACGCCCTCACCACGGGTGATCTGCACCACATGGGCTTGCAAATGGGTTTGTACCCGCCTGAGTTGCGCCACCAACGCCGCATCCTGCTCCACCAATTGCACCTGTGCCGCGCCACGTGACGCAGCCTCGAAGCCCAGTACACCGGTACCTGCAAACACATCCAGGCAACGCCATCCAGTCAAATCCTGGCCCAGCCAGTTGAACAGGGTTTCCCGCACCCGATCCGGGGTGGGGCGCAAGCCGGGTTTGTCAGCCACTTGTAGCTTGGTGCGCTTCCATTGGCCTCCGATGATGCGGATTTCATGGCTTTGCACCAGCCGTGGTCGGGGTGGGCGTGGTTTGACTGGCGGGCGTTCGTTTTTCATGCGCCCAATCTTAGAGCATGTGCTGACAGGATTTGCCCCGCACATGGCGGGACAAGCATGCCCGAAGACCCCCGCTCAATCCGTTGCCCCGGATGGCTGGGCCGGTGTACCGCCCAGCACCACGGTGGCCATGCTTTGGGGCTGCAGTTTGCGCTGGAAAGCGGCACGAATCTGCGCCGTGGTGAGTTTGTCCACCTGCTGCGTCCAGGTGTCCAGGTAATCCAGTGGCAGTTGGTTCCAGGCGATGTTGGCCACGTTGTCGAGGAGTTTGCGGTTGCTGTCAATACGCAAGGCAAAGCCGCCCATCAGATGATCTTTGGCGGCCTTGAGTTCAGCCTCCGTCGGGCCATCCGTCACAAAACGCGCCAGCACGTCACGCGCCACATCCAGGGCCTGATTAGCCTGATCGGGCCGGGTTTGCAAGCCCACGGTGAACGCGCCCGCATGCAGAGCCGGTGAAAAATAGCTGTATACGCTGTAGCTCAAACCGCGCTTTTCCCGCACCTCGTGAGTCAGGCGCGACACAAAGCCACCGCCCCCCAGGATGTAATTGCCCACCGTCAAGGCAAAGTAGTCAGGGTCGTCGCGCTTGAAGCCTGGCTGCCCCATCAGCACATGGGCTTGCGCTGAATCAAAAGGGATACGTACTTCACTGGCGTGCTGCAACGGGGCCACTTCAGGCACAGCGGGCAGAACCAGACAAGCCTGCGTCGGTGTTGCCCCGACACCAGACGCTGCCGCGAGTCTGGACAACAAACTCGTCACCAACCCATCGGCCTGAGCCCGGTCCACCGCTCCAACCACCGTCACCTTGGCTCGGCAAGGCAACAGGCTTTGCCGCTGCAAAGCCGCCATCTGGGCGACATCGATATGCGCCAGCGACTCCTGCGTCACCTCATACCCATAGGGGTGCGGGCCATACACCGCCTGGTTGAAGGCCCGGTCAGCCAATGTGGCGGGGCGGGTGTTGGCTTCACGGATCGAGGCCTGCATCGCCTCACGCTCACGCTGCCAGACATCGACCGGAAAGGAGGGCTGCGCCAACTGCCGCGCCGCTAACTGCACCGCCTGGGCCAGCAAATCCGGGTAGGTCAGTGAGCGCAAGGCAAAACTCATGCGGTCACTGGTGGCATGCCCGCCAAAGCTGGCTCCCAGATCGGCCCAGGCTTCGCCCAGGGCGTTTTCGTCCATGGCGGGCTCAGCAGGCGAACCACCGGCTTGTATCCCTTTGGACATCATGGCCGCGGTCACGCTGGCCAAACCAGCGTGGTCCACGGGGTCGCGGCGGCTTCCGGCATCAAAATCCAGTTGCACATCCACCATCGGAATCGCGGCACTTTGTACCAGAAACACCTGCGCCCCGCTGGCTTGTGTCCAGTGTTCGATGGGAATGGCGGCCCATGCAGAATTTATAAGAAATAGGCCTGTAGCGCTTATGGATAATGCGTAAGAAGCTATGTTTTTTATAGTTTTCATGACGTTCATGAGAGGTTTCAGTGGCGTGACCCAGCCATGGGCTTGCGGGCTTGACGGGTTTTGTCCAGAGGTTGCGGCACCAGGTAGGCCACGGTGAGGGCATCGTCACCAAAATAGCGCTGCGCCACCGCCTGCACCTGCTCCGCCGTGATGCCGCGCAATCGGGCAATCAGCTGTTCACCCGCATCCACGCCCAAGCCTTGCGCCCATTGCGTGCCCAGCTCACGCGCCTGGTTGAACAACGAATCGAGCTTGTACACCTCAGAGGCTACCCACTGGGTTTTGACCCGCGCCAATTCGGCCGGGGTAACACCCTCACGCGCGATCCGAGCCACCTGAGCCTTCAGTGCCTCCTCCACCTGCTGGGTCGTTTTACCTGGAGCGGGCACGCCCATCAGCATGAACAATTGCGGGCCACGCCCCCACAAACCGTTGTAAGCCCCGGCACTGTCAGCCACCCGATCCGGGCCCTGCGTCAAAGCACGCTCCAGCCGGGAACCGCTGTAACCGTCCAGCACCGCCGCCAACACGGTCAGCGCCAAGGCATCGGTATCGTCAGGTGCATCTGCGCGCAGCTGCAAGCTGGGCACTTTGTACGCCAGGCTGACGTTGGCCTGCTCGGCCGGGGCCTTGAAAGCCAGCCGTTTCAGACCAACTTGCACCGGCTCTTCACGTGGCTTGCGCTCTGGCACCGCTTGGGCAGGCAGGCTGCCATAGTATTTTTCAGCCCAGGCTTTGACCTGATCCACGTCCACATCACCAGCCACCACCACCGCCGCATTGGCAGGCACATACCAGCGCCGGTAAAAATCGCGTGCATCCTGCGCGGTCAGGGCCTGCAGATCACTCATCCAGCCGACAATTGGCCGGCGGTACGGAGAAGCTACAAAAACAGAAGCATTCAGCGCTTCATTCATAAGCGCCAGAGGGTTATCTTCTGTGCGCATGCGGCGCTCCTCCTTGACCACTTCCAGCTCTTTTTTAAACTCTGCATCGGGCCACTGGTTGTGGGCAAACCGATCGGCTTCGAGCCGCATCACCTCTTCCAGCCGGGCTGACGGAATTTGCTGGTAATAGCCGGTGTAGTCGTGGCTGGTGAAGGCATTTTCACGGCCTCCCAGTGCCGCCACCCGGCGCGAAAACTCACCCGCAGGCACCGTGGGGGTGCCCTTGAACATCATGTGTTCCAGCACATGGGCCACGCCCGACGTACCATCCACCTCGTCGATGGACCCCACACGCACCCACAACATGTGCACGGCGGTAGGTGCCCGCCGATCGGGTTTGACAATCAGTGTCATGCCGTTGGACAAACTGAACTGCCGGGCCACGGCCGGAGCCGTTTCAACAGAATGGGGCACCGGTGAAGCGACGGCAGCAGCAACCAGCCCCAGGCTAAGCCCAAAGGCTATCGAAGAGCGCAAGAAAAATGAGGCGTTGTGTTTCATAGAATGCAGTGATACCACGAACCCACAAAATGTTCAGTTTTTTCAGAAAAAAATCCCCTCCTCCCGTCCAACCGACGGTTGTGGCACCACCTGCGCCGCAAGAACAACCGGTGATCCGGCAAGAACCGACACCCGAACGCTTGCCCGAGACGAGTCGTGCGCCAGCATCCCCCCCGTCTGCGGCCAGCAACATGCCCGAAGCCGTGGCAACACCGGCCCGCAAATCCTGGATCGACAAACTCAAGGCGGGTTTGCGCAAAACCGGAGCCAGCATCGCCACCGTCTTCACCGGCACACAAATTGACGATGCGCTGTACGAAGACCTGGAAGCCGCCTTGCTGATGGCCGACACCGGTGTCAAAGCCACCGAGCATTTGTTGCAAGACCTGAAACGCCGTGTCAAAGACAGCAAAACCACCGACCCCGCTGCCGTCAAAGGCTTGCTGGTGGAATCGTTGACCAGCCTGCTCACGCCGCTGCAAAAGCCGCTGCTGATTGGCCGCTTCAAGCCCACGGTGATCATGGTCGCCGGGGTTAATGGTGCGGGCAAAACCACATCCATTGGCAAGCTGACCCGCCATTTGGCCACCTCCAACGCCAGCGTGCTGCTGGCCGCCGCAGACACCTTCCGGGCTGCGGCACGTGAGCAACTCGGCGTGTGGGCGGATCGCACGGCGGTCGACATCATCAGCCAGGACGGCGGGGACCCCGCTGCGGTGGCGTTTGATGCCGTCAGTGCTGGCAAGGCACGTGGGCGTGATGTGGTGCTGGTGGATACCGCCGGGCGCTTGCCAACCCAGTTACATTTGATGGAAGAGTTGAAAAAAATCAAGCGGGTGGTGCAAAAAACCGGCCCTTGCAATGACAACGCCAATCTCTCCAGCAGCACCGAGGCCAGCAGCCTGCCACCACATGAGGTGTTGCTGGTGATTGACGGCAACACCGGCCAGAACGCCCTGACCCAGGTCAAGGCCTTTGACGATGCACTGGGCCTGACCGGCCTGATCGTTACCAAACTGGACGGTACCGCCAAGGGTGGCGTGCTGGCGGCGATTGCCCGTGAACGGCCCATTCCGGTGTATTTCATTGGCGTGGGCGAAAAACTGGAAGACCTGGAAACCTTCAACGCCCGGGAGTTTTCCCAGGCGTTGCTGTCCTGAAGCGCCCCTGTCACGCCAGTCGGATTGCTTCGCTGTGTCTCAAGCCACTTTTTCGCGCCCGGTGCTGGGCATTGACTTCGGCACCTCCAATTCTGCCGCCGCGCTGGTTGATGCCCAAGGGCAGCTACACCCGATCACGCTGGAGGGCACACGCAGTGCCATGCCAACCGCACTGTATTTTTCCAACGAAGACGGCCAGCTGTCCTTTGGTACGGCCGCCATGCAGCAGTATTTGACCGATGTACAGGACGGCGTGGGGGCTGGTCGACTGATGCGTGCCATCAAAAGCTTGTTGGGCAGCACCCTGATCAACGAGCAAACCGTGGTGAATGGTCGCAGCCTGAGTTTTTTTGAGATCGTGGTGCTGTTTTTCCGCGAGCTCAAACACCGTGCAGAAACACAGTTGGGCTATGGCATCTCTGCCGCCATGCTGGGTCGTCCGGTGCATTTTGTCGATGACAACCCCGAGCGCGACGCACTGGCCCAAGCCACGCTGCAACGTGCCGCCCACGCAGCAGGCTTTACCCAGGTCGCTTTCGAGATGGAACCGATTGCCGCCGCCTTTGACTTTGAGCGGCGCATCACTGCCGACACTCAGGTGCTGGTGGCCGACATCGGTGGCGGCACCTCTGACTTCACCATGATCCAGCTTCACGCCGGATCACCGCGCGCACACAACCGAAGCCAGGACATTCTGGCCACCCGTGGCATCCATCTCGGCGGCACTGATTTTGACCGTTTGCTGGATCTGGCCTGTGTCATGCCCCTGCTGGGTTACGGACAACGTACCCCCAGCGGACGCGAATTGCCCAACCGCATTTTTTACGAGCTGGCCACCTGGCATTTGGTCTACCACACCAGCAGCCGCAAGAGCCTGGCAGAGGCTCGGGAACTGTGGCACAACTACACCGACCAGGCACAGCACCAGCGTCTGATGCATGTGCTGACCGAACGCCTGGGACATCAGTTACTGGCCATGGTGGAGCTGGCCAAAATTTCCTGCTCCGAAAGCCATCGCAACAGCCCCATCAACCTGAGCGGCCTGAGCATGAGCAGCCTCCCCACCGAGGCGACGGCAGTACTTGACCCGCCAACTCTGCAGCAGGTGTTGCAAAAGCCACTGAGCGCCATCACGGCCTGTGCCTGCCAATGTGTGGCCGCGTCCGGGCTACAACAGCCCGAGGTGATTTACCTCACAGGTGGCTCATCGGCGCTGAGCCCGCTGGTGGACCAATTAACCAACGCTTTCCCGCATGCCCGCATAGTCCACGGCGACCGTTTCGGCGGGGTTGCCAATGGCCTGGCCTGGGCGGCGCAGTGTGATACGCCCGATTCTCTGGTGGCATCGAAGAATATCTGATGCCGAATTTGGAATTGGACAATCAGTTGTGCCATGATTCACCGTGGCTTGGATCCTTGGGTTTTGTAGTGTTGGGCATTTGCGCAACCACAGATTAGCCCGCAAAAGCCATTTTTTAAAATCCAATGCTTGCAACAATTTCAGAACGTCGAAAATTGCGCGTTTGAGATTTGCCTTGTCCTCTACTGATACATACCATGTCGTCTCTTACCCCTCAGGAAATCGTTGCCGAACTTGATAAACACATTGTGGGTCAACAGCAGGCCAAACGTGCCGTGGCCATTGCACTGCGCAACCGTTGGCGCCGGCAGCAAGTCAGTGCCGACTTGCGCGCCGAGATCACGCCAAAAAACATTCTGATGATTGGTCCCACCGGGGTGGGTAAAACCGAAATTGCCCGCCGTCTGGCGCGCTTGGCCGATGCCCCCTTCATCAAGGTCGAGGCCACCAAATTCACCGAAGTGGGTTACGTGGGTAAGGATGTCGATGCCATCATTCGTGATCTGGCAGACATTGCCATCAAACAAACCCGCCAGACCGAGACGCAAAAAGTCCGTGAGCGCGCCGTTGATGCGGCAGAAGACCGGGTGCTGGACATTCTGATCCCGCCGCCCCGTCAGGAGTTCGGCGTGATGGCACAAGACGAGCCAGAAAGCACTGCGCGCCAGACCTTCCGGAAAAAGCTGCGCGAAGGCCAACTTGATGACCGTGAGATCGAACTGGATGTGGCCCCCAATACGCCGCAACTTGAAATCATGGGACCCGCGGGCATGGAAGAAATGACCGAACAATTACGCGGCATGTTTGGCCAACTCAATCAAGCCAAAAAGCAAAAACGCAAACTGAAGATTGCCGAGGCGCTCAAACTCCTGGTGGAAGAAGAAGCCGCCAAACTGGTGAACGAAGACGACATCAAAACCCAGGCACTCCAGATGATGGAGCAAAACGGTATCGTGTTCATCGACGAGATTGACAAAGTGACCTCGCGCACGGAGGGCAGCGGGGCAGATGTGTCACGCCAAGGGGTACAACGCGATTTGCTGCCCCTGGTCGAAGGCACCACCGTGTCCACCAAATATGGCATGGTCAAAACTGACCACATCCTGTTCATCGCCTCGGGGGCTTTCCATTTGAGCAAGCCCAGTGACTTGATCCCAGAGCTGCAGGGGCGTTTCCCGATCCGGGTGGAACTGCAATCGCTGTCGGTAGACGACTTTGTCGCCATCCTCACCCAAACCACTGCGTCACTGGTCAAGCAATACCAGGCCCTGTTGGCCACCGAAAACGTCACGATTGAATTTGCCGATGAAGGCATCCAGCGCCTGGCACAAATTGCGTTTGACGTGAATGAACGCACCGAGAACATTGGTGCACGCCGCCTCTCCACGGTGATGGAGCGTTTGCTGGACGAAGTCAGCTTTGAGGCCTCTCATCTGGCGGGGCAAACAGTGCAAGTGAATGCCGCCTATGTGGATTCCAGACTCGCAGAGCTCAGCCAAAACGAAGACTTGAGCCGTTACATCCTGTAACAAGGAAAGTTTCCTCAGGCACTGCATTAATAACGCCTTCTAAGTCCTTAATTTAGAACATCTTTTGATTTTTTGAAGATTAAAAGTAGCTTCTAAGTCTTTGATTTCATTGAAAAAATTTATTTTTGCAACCAAGTTGCCGGGTTTGGTTTTGCTGGTACAGTGCAAAAAAGTGCAATTTAGTGGTGAATTGTGCTTTTACACCACCACTTTCCAGTTTTACCCATCCGCCAAAGGTTTGCAATCGTGTTTCAAGGGGCTTCCTCACTCAGTCTGGACGCAAAGGGACGGCTGTCTGTGCCGACCCGGCATCGTGACGTGTTGAGTGCCACCGCCAACGGGCAGCTCACCATCACCAAGCATCCACACGGCTGTTTGATGATCTTCCCGCGTCCTGAGTGGGAAAAATTCCGTGAACGTATTGCTGCCTTGCCCATGTCGGCCCAATGGTGGAAGCGGATTTTTCTGGGCAACGCCATGGATGTGGAACTTGATGGCACCGGGCGTGTGCTGATTTCGCCCGAGTTGCGCGCTGCCGCAGGCATTAGCAAAGAATCCGTTCTGCTGGGCATGGGCAACTTCTTTGAGCTTTGGGACAAAGCCACTTACGAGGCCCAAGAAGCCCAGGCCATGCAGGGTGAAATGCCCGATGTCTTCAAAGATTTTTCTTTCTAAAGGTCTGCGGTGCAATCTCCATGGACTCACACCACAGTTTTATTGAGCGAAGCGGTTGACGCATTGCTCGGTGCAGTGCCGTCTGCGTCAAGCGCCGACACGCCCCCTTTATTTGTGGATGCCACCTTTGGTCGTGGTGGGCACAGTCGCTTGCTGTTGTCAAAGCTGTCCGCCAATGCCCGGCTGATTGCTTTTGACAAAGACCCTGACGCACTGGCCGAGGCCGCCACCATTGAGGATGAGCGGTTTTCCATTCGCCACCAGGGCTTTCGCCATTTAGGCGAGTTACCGCCAGCCAGTGTGGCCGGGGTCTTGCTGGATCTGGGCATCAGCTCCCCACAGATCGACAACCCGGCACGGGGTTTTAGTTTCAGATTTGAAGGCCCGTTGGATATGCGCATGGATACCACGCGCGGTATGAGTGTGGCCGAATGGTTGGCTGATGCAGAAGTTGATTCAATAGCGGAGGTGATACGTGAATATGGTGAAGAACGGTTTGCTAGCCCCATTGCAAAGGCGATTGTTGCGCGCCGACAGACTCGGGGCCCCCTTGTCTCCACCTCTGAACTGGCCCAGCTCGTGGCTGACACGGTCAAAACCCGCGAGTCGGGCCAGAACCCTGCAACGCGCACATTTCAGGCTTTTCGGATTTTCATCAACGCCGAGCTTGAAGAGCTGCAACAGGCACTAGAAGCCTCATTACACGTGCTACAGCCCGGTGGCCGTCTGGTGGTGATCAGTTTTCACTCACTGGAAGACCGTATCGTCAAACAATTCATCGCCAAACATTCCAAAGAAATTTTTGACCGCCGCGCACCTTTTGCCGCCCCCCACGTCATGCAATTCAATGCATTGGCGCGGGTCAAACCCAGCGCAGCCGAAGTAGCTGCCAACCCGCGTGCGCGTAGCGCCATCATGCGGGTGGCCGAACGCACCGCAGCTGCAGCACCGGAGTTGCGCTCATGATGCGCTTGAATCTGGTGTTGCTGCTGGCGGTTGTCCTGAGCAGCCTGTATTTGGTGAACCTGCAATACGAATCCCGTCATTTGTATTCGGAGCTGGATCGCGCACAAGCCCAAGCCGGTCGCCTGGCCTCACAAAGCGAACGTTTACAAGTTGAAAAACGTGCGCAAGCCACTTCGGCGCGTGTCGAGAGTTTGGCCAAGGCCAAACTGCAAATGCGCGCCGCAACACCGGCCATCACCACTTATGTGGCCAATCCACAAAACGGCGCAACATCGGTATCCATGGCCCAAAGCAGCCATTCAACCAACGCCATGCCGGGCCATTTGCCATGAGCCGCAGCATCGCCTACACCTCCAGCCCGTTGCTGGCCAGCCCGACACCGGTATGGCGCAGCAAATTTATTGTGGCGAGCATTGCGCTGGGGTTTGCTGCGCTGGTGGGGCGTGCGGTTTACATCCAGGTGATTGAAAACGACTTTTTCCAGAAGCAAGGTGAAGTGCGCTTTGCCCGCACCCTGTCCTTACCCGCCAACCGGGGGCGCATTCTGGACCGCAACGGCGTGATTCTGGCCTCCAGCATTCCGGTGCCCAGCATCTGGGCCATTCCCGAAGACGTTCCGCGTGATCCGCAGGGCTTAAAAAAGCTGGCCGACCTGCTCAACATGAGCTTGCCAGAGCTGAACAAAAAGCTCGAAGATGAAGACAAGACCTTTGTCTGGTTACGCCGCCAGGTCGATGAGTCGGTTGGCAAAGAAGTGCTGGCCCTGGGTCTCAAAGGTATTTATGAGCGCAAAGAATACAAGCGTCAATACCCGGAAGGCGAAGCCGCGGCCCACGTGGTCGGCTTCACCAATGTGGAAGACAAAGGCCAGGAAGGCATGGAACTGACCTTTAACAAGGAATTGGGCGGCCGTGCCGGTTCCCGGCGCGTCATCAAGGACCGCATGGGCCGGGTGGTGGAAGATGTACGCGAGCAAATTGCCCCGGTGGATGGGCGCGACCTGCAGCTCAGCATTGACAGCAAAGTGCAGTTTTTTGCCTACCAAACCCTGAAAAACGCCGTGCTGGAGCACAAGGCCAAAGCGGGCAGCGTGGTGGTGCTGGATGTTCAGACCGGCGAGGTACTGGCACTGGCCAACTACCCCAGTTTTGTGCCCGACAAACGGCAAAACCTCAGCGGCGCACAGTTGCGCAACCGGGCGCTGACCGACACCTTTGAGCCCGGCTCCACCATGAAACCCTTTGTGATTGCAGCCGCACTGAACAAAGGCATGGTCACCCCCGAGACCCCCATTCAAACCGCCCCAGGGCGCTTGACCATTGGCAGCGCCACCATCAGCGACTCACATGCGCACGGCATACTGACGGTCAGCGAGGTGATCCAGAAGTCCAGCAACATTGGCACCGCCAAGATTGCCCTGCAAATGCCCGCTCACGACATGTGGGAGATGTACACCCAGGTCGGTTTTGGCCAAAAGCCCGACGTCCCCTTTCCCGGTGCCGTGAGTGGCCGCCTGCGCCCCTACAAAAGCTGGCGCCCGATTGAACAAGCCACCATGAGCTACGGTTATGGCATTTCGGTCAGCTTGTTCCAGCTGGCGCACGCCTACACCATCTTTGGTCGCGATGGCGATCTGGTGCCGATCAGCATGTTCAAGATCAACCAGCACACGCCAGGGACATCCGTGATTGAAGCCCGCCATGCGCTGGAGGTACGCAACATGCTGCATCTGGTGACCGGTCCAGGGGGTACTGCCCCCAAAGCCCAGACCATGGGCTATTCGGTCGGTGGCAAAACCGGCACCGCCCACAAGGTTGAAGGCCGTGGTTATGCCAACAAAAAATACCGCGGCGTATTTGCCGGACTGGCTCCTATTGATGCGCCGCGCATTGCGGTGGCGGTGATGATTGACGAACCCAGCAACGGTCAATATTTCGGTGGGGATGTGGCCGCGCCCGTGTTCAGCCAGACCGTTCAGCAAACACTCAAGGTGCTGGGTGTCGCGCCAGACATGACCGTCAAGCCACAAATCGTGACCCAGCCGGTGGAGGAAAGTTTCTGATGCCCACTCAACTCCACGCCCCGGAACAGGCCGTAGCCTGGTTACGCAGCCGCATCACGGGCGTGATTCGCACCGACAGCCGTCAGGTCGGCCCAGGCGATGGCTTTCTGGCCTGGCCCGGTGCGGCGGTGGATGCCCGTGTGCATGTGGCTGCCGCTTTGGCGGCGGGTGCCCGTGCCTGCCTGGTGGAACACCGTGGAAGCGAGGCTTTTGCCTTCACCGACGAGCGTGTCGCCACCTACCTGAATTTAAAACAGGACTGTGGCCAGATCAGCAGTGTCTGGTTTGCCCAGCCCAGCGCACAACTGGCCGTATTGGCAGTGACCGGCACCAATGGCAAAACCTCCAGCACCTGGTGGCTGGCTCAAGCGCTCTCAAATTTGAAGCACTTTACGCCTATTCCATGCGGAGTTGTTGGCACTTTGGGCATAGGAATCCCGCCCCATGTGGTCAGCACCGGCCTGACCACGCCCGACCCGCTGGCGCTGCAAGCCGCTTTTGCCGGATTTGTCGCCCAGGGTCACCAGGCCTGTGCCATTGAAGCATCGTCCATCGGCATTGAAGAACATCGCCTGGACGGCACACAGATTCACACGGCCGTGCTCACCAACCTCACACAAGACCATCTGGACTACCACGGTGATATGAGCCGCTACGGCGCGGCCAAAACCCGGCTGTTCGCCTGGTCAGGCTTGCGGGCTGCGGTGATCAATGTGGATGATCCGTTTGGCCAGGCCTTGGCCAAACAACTGGCCCAAACGCAACCGGCGCTGGACCTCTGGACCCTTTCCATGGCAGAAACCCCGGCCACCACCACGCGCTTGCAAGCCCAGGACATCCGTTATGAACCTTTGGGCGTAACTTTCGATGTGGTGGAAGGTACACAACGCCTGTCCCTGACCACCCAGCTCATCGGGGCTTACAACATTGCCAATGTGCTGGG
The DNA here is from genome assembly GCF_019973615.1 of Rhodoferax lithotrophicus. Taxonomy (GTDB): domain Bacteria; phylum Pseudomonadota; class Gammaproteobacteria; order Burkholderiales; family Burkholderiaceae_C; genus Rhodoferax; species Rhodoferax lithotrophicus. The sequence continues at coordinate 4,280,800 of NZ_AP024238.1, forward strand.
CGTGATAGCCGCCATGCGCAGTCTGGGCGTACCACTGGCGGCAGCGGCCGAAGCCTGTCAACATTTGACACCGGTCCCCGGCCGCATGGAATGTGTCAGCGTACCCGGTCATGCCTTGGTGGCGGTGGACTATGCCCACACCCCGGACGCGCTGGCCAAAGCGCTGGAGGCCCTCCAACCCCTGGCGCGTGCACGTGGTGGGCAACTCTGGTGTGTATTTGGTTGTGGCGGCGACCGCGACACCCGCAAGCGCCCGCTGATGGGGGCCGTGGCCGCCACACACGCCCAACACGTGGTGGTCACCAGCGACAACCCGCGCAGCGAATCCCCCGATGCCATCATTAGCCAGATTTTGTTGGGCTTGACCGGTGTCACCGGGGTTCAGGTGGAGGCCGACCGGGCGCGCGCCATTACGCAAACCCTGACCCAGGCGGCAGCGAACGATGTGGTGCTGCTGGCCGGCAAAGGCCATGAGGACTACCAGGAAATCGCCGGACAGCGCCTGCATTTTTCGGACATTGAGCAGGTCCGGGCCGCCATCGGCGGATGCCCGGCCAACTCGCCACAGGAGGTGCACACATGAGTGCCATGATGACGATGGCGCAAATCGGTTCGTGGCTGGCACAAGCCCAGCCCGTGAACCTGGGTGCAGATCAAGCTGGTGTACAGATTCACCGCGTGCACACCGACACCCGCAGCATTGAACCGGGTGACCTGTTTGTGGCCTTGCGTGGTGAGCGTTTTGATGCCAATGACTTCCTGGCAGAGGCCCAACGCCAAGGGGCCGTTGCCGCCATTTGCCAGGGCGACACCGCAGCCGCCAAGCTGGCCCAGGCCGGCCTGCCCGGCTGGGTGGTGCCCGATGCCAAGCTGGCACTGGCCCAACTGGCAACCACATGGCGCGCCCAATTCAGCTTGCCGCTGATCGCCGTCACCGGCTCCAACGGCAAAACCACCGTGACACAAATGATTGCCAGCATCCTGCGCACCTGGCAGGGTGAAGCCAGCCTGGCCACCCAAGGCAATTTGAACAACGACATTGGGGTACCGCTGACCGTCCTGCGCCTGCGCGCGCAGCACCGCGTGGCGGTGGTCGAGCTCGGCATGAACCACCCCGGCGAAATTGCCACCCTGGCCGCCATTGCCCAGCCCACCGTGGCACTGGTCAACAACGCCCAGCGCGAACACCTGGAGTTCATGGGCTCGGTGGCCAGCGTGGCGCAAGAAAACGGCTCGGTGATTAACGCGCTGCCTGCCGATGGTGTGGCCGTCTTCCCCCTGGATGACGCTTACAGCGCACTCTGGAGCCACACCGCCGGCAGCCGCCAACAGGTACGTTTTGCCACCGATGCAGCCAACCACCCCAACCTGAGCGTTACTCAGGCGGTCTGGGCCGATGCGGCCTGGCAAGTCAGCGCCAGCACACCTGCAGGCACCTTGACCTACCGCTTGCACATCGCCGGCGAGCACAACGTCAAGAATTCCCTGGCGGCTTGTGCCTGCGCCCTGGCTGCAGGGGCGCCCTTGTCGACCATTGCGGCGGGCCTGCAGGCGTTTGAGCCGGTCAAGGGCCGCTCACGTGCACGACTGATCCAGCTTGATGGGCGTGCCGTCACGCTGGTCGACGACACCTACAACGCCAACCCGGACTCGGTGCGCGCAGCCATTGACGTGCTCGCCGCCCTGCCCGCGCCACGCCTGCTGGTACTGGGGGACATGGGTGAAGTTGGCAACCAGGGCCCTGAATTTCACCGCGAGGCCTTGCAGCTGGCGGTACAAAAAAATATAGAAAAAGTGCTTGTGATGGGCTCTGCTTCTGCGCAAGCAGCTATGAATTTTGATGATATTGAAGTGCATTCCGAGATGACTGATTTACAAACTGCCGTGTTATCTGCGCTGCCGGGTATCACCAGCGTGCTGGTCAAAGGCTCGCGCTTCATGAAGATGGAACGGGTGGTGGATGCCATCTGTGCCAAGGCTGACAAGGAGCCCGCCGCATGTTGATCTGGTTGACTCAATGGTTACAAAGCGTCTACCCCGATTTGGGGTTTTTGCGCGTATTTCAGTACCAAACCTTCCGTGCCGTGATGGCCGCCCTGACGGCACTGCTGATGGGGCTGGCCGCTGGTCCCTACGTGATTCGCCGCCTGACTGAGCTCAAGATTGGTCAACCGATTCGCGGCTACGGCATGGACACCCACCACGTCAAAAGCGGCACCCCGACCATGGGTGGTGTGCTAATCCTGCTGTGTATTGCGGTATCCACCCTGCTGTGGTTTGACTGGAGCAACCGCTTCGTCTGGATTGTGTTGCTGGTCACCCTGGGTTTTGGAGCGATTGGCTGGTCGGACGACTGGCGCAAGGTGGTCAACAAAGACCCCGAGGGTATGCCCTCCAAAGAAAAATACCTGTGGCAATCGCTGATTGGCCTGGTGGCAGCGCTCTACCTGGTGTTTTCCATCTCGGAGAACACCAACTACCGCGTGCTGGAGCTGTTCTTCACCTGGATTCAATCGGGTTTTGACATGAGTCTGCCGCCCAAGGCCGGGCTGATGGTGCCGTTTTTCAAGGAAATCAGCTACCCATTGGGCGTGCTGGGTTTTGTGCTGCTGACTTATTTTGTGATTGTCGGCTCCAGCAACGCGGTCAATCTGACCGATGGTCTGGACGGTCTGGCCATCATGCCGGTGGTGATGGTGGGTGCCTGCCTGGGCGTGTTTGCCTATGTGACCGGCAACGTGGTGTTCTCCCGCTACCTGTTTTTGCCACACATTGCCGGGGCTGGTGAGCTGATGATTTTTTGCTCGGCCATGGCCGGGGCCGGGCTGGCCTTCCTGTGGTTCAACACCCATCCGGCGCAAGTGTTCATGGGGGATGTGGGTGCCCTGGCGCTCGGTGGTGCCCTGGGCACCGTTGCGGTGATCGTGCGGCAAGAAATTGTGTTGGCCATCATGGGTGGCGTGTTTGTCGCGGAAGCCTTGTCGGTGATGCTGCAAGTGGCGTACTTCAAGTACACCAAAAAGCGTTTTGGGCAAGGTCGGCGCATTTTGAAAATGGCCCCGCTGCACCACCATTTTGAAAAGAGCGGCTGGAAAGAAACCCAGGTGGTGGTGCGCTTCTGGATCATCACCATGCTGCTGTGCCTGGTGGGCTTGAGCACTTTGAAGCTGAGGTGACTGTGAACACCCCCAACGACCGCCCATTCGCCGTGACGAACACTGAACACCCTGAGCCCATGGCACAGAGCAGTATGGCACCTGTGCACCCCTTGCACGGCATGTCGGTTCTGATTCTGGGCCTGGGCGCATCCGGCTTGGCCATGGCGCGTTGGTGTGCGCGTTGCGGAGCCCAGGTCACGGTCGCGGACACCCGCAGCGCACCACCTCAGCTCGCCACCTTGCAGCGCGACGTGCCCGCCGCACACTTTGTCGGTGGCCCCTTTTCTGCGGCACTGGTACAAGGCACCCAGGTCCGTGCCGTGTTCAAAAGCCCTGGTTTGAGCCCCCTTGAGGTCGCTCCTGTTTTCGAAGCTTCTCACGCAATAGGCATAAGCACTGCAGGCGAATTAGGCTTATTCTCCCAGGCTCTGACACAACTCGGGATCGAGCGGGCTTATGCCCCCAAGGTCTTGGCCATCACCGGCACCAACGGCAAAACCACCGTCACCTCGCTGACCGGGCAACTGGTGGAGCGCGCGGGCAAAAGTGTGGCGGTGGCCGGCAACATTGGCCCCACGCTGCTCGACACCCTGACCGAAAAACTGTTGGCCGATGCCCTGCCCGAAGTCTGGGTGCTGGAGTTGTCGAGCTTCCAGCTCGATGGCGACAAAACATTTGAACCCACCGCCGCCACGGTACTGAATATCAGCCAAGACCATCTGGACTGGCATGGCTCCATGGCCGCCTATGCCCAGGCCAAAACCGCCGTGTTTGGCCACAACGGCCTGATGATCCTGAACCGTGAAGACCCGCTGGTGATGGCCATGTTGCCCCCGCCGGTCAAAGTCAAGTTGCAAAAACCCCAGCAGCGTCCCTGCATCACTTTTGGTGGCAACCTGCCGCAGCGCCCAGGCGACTTTGGCATTGAAGTGGTCAACGGCATGACCTGGCTGGTGCGGGCGCTGGAGGCCGATGAAACGCTCAAGCCGCGCAAGGGCGAAGCGCCCGAGATCCACATCCAGCGCCTGATGCCAGCCGATGCGCTGCGCATCCGTGGTCGTCACAACGCCATCAATGCCTTGTCCGCATTGGCACTGGCCAGCTGTGCCGGTTGTGCCTTGGGGCCCATGCTTTATGGTTTGCGGGAGTACCGGGGTGAACCGCACCGCGTGCAGCCGGTGGGCACCGTTAATGGCGTCGAGTTTTTTGACGACAGCAAAGGTACCAACGTCGGTGCCACTGCGGCTGCGCTGCAAGGCCTGGGCGCAGACCGCCAGGTGGTGGTAATTTTGGGGGGTGAGGGCAAGGGACAAGACTTCAGCCCCTTGGCAGACCCGGTGAGTCGATTTGTCCGTGCCGTGGTGCTGATAGGTCGTGATGCGCCGCTGATTCGTGCCGCGCTGCAACAAACCCCTGTCCCCCTGTTGGAGGCCAGCAGCATGATGGAGGCCGTGACGCTGGCCCACACCCAGGCCCACGCCGGTGATGCCGTGCTGATGTCCCCGGCCTGCGCCAGCTTTGACATGTTTGACAACTACGCTCACCGTGCACAGGTGTTTGTACAAGCGGTGCAAGCCTTGGCCACGGATGCCGGTGTGGTTCTGGAGTCTGGTCTATGAGTCAGGTGGCTTCACGTCTTTCTGGCTGGCTGAGTCGACTGATGCCGACCAAAGCCACTGGCAGCGACGTGTTGCCGGTACGGGTGGGGGCGACTCGCTTGACCGCCACCCGTGCAGCCCCCTCGCAGGCACAAGACTTCGACCAGCAGCTGGTGTGGATCACCGTGGCACTGCTGCTGTGGGGTCTGGTGATGGTGTATTCCGCCTCGATTGCCATGCCGGAAAACCCGCGTTTTGCCAAATACACCCACACCTATTTTCTGGTTCGCCATGCCATGTGGCTGGGGATTGCTGGCGTTGGCGCCTTGCTGGCCTACCAGGTGCCTTTGTCGGTCTGGGAAAAATCGGCACGCCCCCTGTTTGTGGCATCGCTGGTGCTGCTGGCACTGGTACTGGTTCCCCATGTGGGCAAGGTGGTGTATGGCGCAAGGCGCTGGATCAGTGCCGGGCCACTGAGTTTTCAGCCCTCTGAACTGGCCAAGTTCACCATCCTGCTTTACGCGGCGGATTACATGGTGCGCAAGATGGAAGACAAAGAGCGCTTTTTCCGTGCCGTCTGGCCCATGGGTGCGGCCACCGCCATCGTTGGGGTGCTGTTACTGGCCGAGCCGGACATGGGGGCCTTCATGGTGATTGCCGTGATTGCCATGGGCATCCTGTTTCTGGGTGGGGTCAACGCCCGCATGTTCTTTTTGATTGTGTTTGTACTGCTTGGCGCATTTGCCGCCATCATTGCGTCAAGTCAATGGCGACGCGAGCGGATTTTTGCTTACCTCGACCCCTGGAGTGAAACCAATGCCTTGGCCAAGGGTTACCAGCTGACACATTCGCTGATTGCCATCGGGCGTGGCGAGATTTTTGGCGTGGGGCTGGGTGGCAGTGTGGAAAAACTCAACTGGCTACCCGAAGCACACACCGACTTCCTGCTGGCGGTGATTGGTGAAGAGTTTGGCTTGGTCGGGGTCCTTCTGGTGATTGGCCTGTTTTTCTGGTTGGTCAAACGCATGATGGACATCGGCCGCCAGGCGATTGCGCTGGATCGGGTGTTTGCCGGTTTGGTGGCACAAGGTGTCGCGGTGTGGATGGGGTTTCAGGCCTTCATCAACATGGGGGTGAATCTGGGTGCGCTGCCCACCAAAGGCTTGACCCTGCCGTTGATGAGCTACGGCGGCTCGGCTATTTTGGTCAATCTGGCCGCCATCGCCGTGGTGCTGCGCATTGACAAAGAAAACAGAACCCTCATGCACGGAGGCCGTGTATGAGGGTTCTGTTTCACCAAAATCGAACCCTGCGCGTAGCGCAGCAGGGCGCGCCAGCGGCCTGGTTGATGCATGGAGGGCGCGTATGAGCTCCGGCAAGAGTAAGTGTGCACTGATCATGGCCGGCGGCACAGGTGGCCACATCTTCCCCGGCCTGGCCGTGGCGCATGCCCTGCGCGAACGGGGCTGGCGCGTGCACTGGCTGGGGGGTACCGGCCACCCTGGACAACCCAGCATGGAAAGTCAGCTGGTGCCCGCGCAAGGTTTTGCATTCGAATCGATTGCGTTTGGCGGCGTGCGCGGCAAAGGGCTGACCACCCTGGCCCTGTTGCCCGTGCGCCTGCTCAAAGCCTTTTGGCAAAGTTTCCAGGTGGTGCGCCGCGTCCAGCCTGATGTGGTGCTGGGCTTGGGGGGCTACATCAGCTTTCCAGGAGGCATGATGAGTGTGCTGCTGGGCAAGCCACTGCTCCTGCACGAACAAAATTCGGTGGCCGGTCTGGCCAACAAAGTGCTGGCGGGTGTGGCAGATCGGGTCTTCACCGCTTTCCCCAACGTGATCCAGAAGGCGCAATGGGTGGGCAACCCCTTGCGCACCGCGTTCCTGAACCAGCCCGCACCGGAGTTGCGTTTTGCCGCGCGCAGCGGCCCCTTGAAATTGCTGGTGGTGGGTGGCAGCCTGGGCGCCAAGGCGCTCAATGACGTGGTGCCGCAGGCACTGGCGCTGCTGCCCCAGGATCGTCGCCCGCTGGTGATCCACCAAAGTGGCGCGAAACAAATTGAAGCCCTGCGCAGCAACTACGCTGCTGTCGGGGTGCAGGCCACACTGACCCCGTTCATCGACGACACCGCACAAGCCTTTGCCGATGCCGATCTGGTGCTCTGCCGCGCCGGGGCCAGCACCGTGACCGAACTGGCGGCAGTGGGGGCTGCGGCGCTGTTTGTGCCCTTCCCGGCTGCGGTGGACGACCACCAGACCCGCAACGCCCGCTTCATGTCAGATGCCGGGGCCGCCTGGCTGGTGTCACAAAGTCAGTTGACATCTGCGGCATTGGCTGAAATGCTATCAAATATAGAGCGTTCTGCGCTTTTAAATAAAGGGCTAGAGGCAAAAAAACTTCAAAAAGTTGAGGCTACGGAGGCGATCGTGGCTGCCTGTGAGGAGTTGGTGAAATGATCCATACCTTTGCCCGGCTGGCGGCGTGTTCTTCCCCCCCCTATCCCCCCGCCCTTTCCACCCCCGCCGGGGCGGAAAGGGAGCCTAACAGCCCTATTTGGCCATGTGTTTTAAGGGAGCGAGTTCAACGCGATTGGTCAACGGGGCGCTCTGGGTGTCAGTTTGCCAACGACAGGCCGTGCGCGGGGGCGTTGGCGAATGGTTTTCCAGCGCGAATATCGGTGCGCCCCACACCGCCCAGTTGGCCGTGGTCTGGTACGTCTTCACTTCAAAGCGTTGGCCAAATATGGCTGTTGGCTCCCCTTTCCGCCCCGGCGGGGGTGGAAAGGGGCGGGGGGGATAAGGGGGGATTGAAGCGCCCAAACGTCCAACACCGCCTCAACCCAATACTCAAACCAACAGCAATTAATTGGAATCCGACCCCAATTAAGAAATTACAAACACCATGAAACACGCCATCAAACACATCCACTTTGTCGGCATTGGTGGTGTCGGCATGTCCGGCATCGCCGAGATTTTGTTCAACCTGGGCTACACCATTTCCGGCTCGGATCAGTCCGACAGCGCCACCCTGCAACGCCTGGCGAGCCTGGGCATTCACACCCACATTGGACACGCGCCAGAGCACATCCTCGGGGCCGATGCCGTGGTGACCTCTACGGCGGTGCAAGCCGACAACCCTGAAGTGGTCGCGGCACGGCACAACCGCATTCCGGTGGTGCCGCGCGCCCTGATGCTGGCCGAGTTGATGCGGCTGAAAAACGGCATCGCCATTGCCGGTACCCACGGCAAAACCACCACCACCAGCCTGGTCGCCAGTGTGCTGGCCGAGGCCGGGCTCGACCCCACCTTTGTGATTGGCGGGCGGCTCAACAGCGCGGGCTCCAACGCCCGCCTGGGCAAGGGTGATCACATCGTGGTGGAAGCGGACGAGTCCGATGCCTCGTTTTTGAACCTGCTGCCGGTGATGGCGGTGGTGACCAACATCGATGCCGACCACATGGAAACCTATGGTCACGATTTTGAGCGGCTGAAAAAAGCCTTCATCGATTTCCTGCACCGTATGCCGTTTTATGGCACCGCCATTTTGTGTACCGACGATGCAGCGGTGCGCGCCATCGTGCCACACGTCACCTGCCCGATCACCAGCTACGGTTTTGAGGATGGCTCGGAAGTGCGTGCCGTGAACGTACGCGCGGTGGATGGGCAAATGCATTTCACGGTGCAACGCCGCAACGGCGTGGTGATGCCTGACCTGGACGTGGTGCTGAATCTGCCTGGCCGCCACAACGTGCTCAACGCACTATCAGCCATTGCGGTGGCGGTGGAGCTGAACATTGACGATGCCGCCGTGTTGCGCGCGCTGGCAGGCTTCAAAGGTGTCGGGCGGCGTTTCCAGCGGCATGGCGAGTTGCCGGTCAGTCCGGCCTTGGGCGGAGGTCACTTTGCCCTGGTGGAAGACTACGGTCACCACCCGGTGGAGATGGCCGCCACACTGGCGGCGGCACGCGGGGCTTTCCCTGGCCGCCGTCTGGTGCTGGCCTTCCAGCCACACCGCTACACCCGCACCCGGGATTGTTTTGAAGACTTTGTCAAAGTCATTGCCCAGGCGGATGCCGTGCTGCTGTCCGAGGTGTACGCCGCTGGCGAGCCCCCCATCGTGGCCGCCGATGGCCGCAGTCTGACTCGCGCTCTGCGTGTGGCCGGGCGTATTGAGCCGGTGTTTGTGGACAACATTGCCGCCATGCCACAGGCCATTCTGGACACCGCCAAAGACGGTGACGTGGTGCTGTGTATGGGTGCCGGCTCCATTGGTGCCGTGAGTACCAAGGTGGTCGAGATGACCAATTCACTACAAATTTCAGAGCTATCCACGCAATCAGGACGGGCGCTATGAGTCAATTTAATCTAAAAAATGAAAAGGTGGCGGTGCTCATGGGTGGTGCCTCCGCCGAGCGCGAGGTGTCCCTCATGTCAGGCAGCGGGGTGCTGCAGGCGCTGCAAAGTCTGGGCGTGAATGCCCAGGCATTTGACCCGTCTGAACGCGACATGGGCGCACTCAAACAAGAGGGCTTTACCCGTTGTTTCATTGCCCTGCACGGCCGCTTTGGCGAAGACGGCACGGTGCAAGGTGCGCTGGAGTTGCTGCGTATTCCCTACACCGGACCGGGCGTGATGGCCTCCAGCATTGCCATTGACAAGCTGATGACCAAACACATCTGGCTGGCTGATGGCCTGCCAACCCCGGCATGGAAAAAGGTGGACAGCGTGGCCGCGACACGCGTTGCCTTTGCCGAGCTGGCCGCAGCCGGTCAACCCATGATCGTCAAACCGGCGCGCGAAGGCTCCACCATTGGGCTGACCAAAGTGACATCCCTGGAGCAGTGTGACGCGGCCTTTGCCCTGGCTGCCGGCACACATGACGAAGTGTTGTGTGAGCAATTCATCGCTGGCGACGAGGTCACCGTCCCCGTATTGGGAACCGGGGCACAAGCCCGCGCGCTGCCGGTGATCCGCATCCAGGCCCCGGATGGCAATTACGACTACCAGGCCAAATATTTCACCAACGACACCCGTTACCTGGTGCCTTGCGGCCTCCCCGAAGGGGAAGAAGCACACATCCAGCAACTGGTGCTGCAAGCCTTCAAAAGCCTGGGCTGTCGCGGCTGGGCCCGCGCTGACGTGATGATTGATGCCACCACCCGCCAACCTTATCTGCTGGAAATCAACACCAGCCCGGGCATGACCAGTCACTCGCTGGTGCCCATGTCCGCCAAAGCGGCCGGCATCAGCTACCCTGAACTGTGCCTGCAGGTGCTGACACTGGCCAGTCTGGACTACACCGCCGAATGAACACCGTCAAGTCATTACCGCTGGACATCAAGCTCATGAACAGGGTAGCCTCCGCCCTGTTTGGGCTGCTGGCGCTGATGCTCGTCGGTGTGGTCCTGGCCTGGGTCATGCGCCTGCCCATGTTCAACATCCGCGGGGTAAGTGTGGTGGGGGATGTGGTGCATTACAACGCCCTCACCCTCAAAGCCAATGTAATTCCGCGCCTGCATGGTACTTTTTTCACGCTCGACGTGGAGGCTGCACGCCAAGTATTTGAAGACATGCCATGGGTGCGTCAGGCCGTGGTGCGCCGGGACTTCCCCAACCGTCTCCTGGTGCAATTGCAGGAGCACCAGGCCGTGGCCTATTGGGGCGCAGAAGGTGATTCACGCCTGGTCAACAGTTATGGCGAGGTGTTTGATGCCAATCTGGGCGAGCTGGAAAAAGACGACTTGCCGCGCCTGAACGGCCCAGAGGGCCAAAGTGCACAAGTGCTGGCCATGCACCGCACATTACAACCGCTGCTAACCCCGATGGATCTGACACTCGACCAGCTTGAAGAAACCCCCCGCGGCGGCTGGCGTGCGCAACTTGACACCGGGACCGTGCTGGAGTTGGGCAGTGGCAGCACACCTGAGCTGGTGGCCCGCATCGAACGCTTTCTGAAAACGGTGACACAGGCGACTTCCCGCTACAACCGCACCGTGGAACAACTGGCTTCAGCCGATTTACGGCATACGGATGGGTACGCCATCCGGCTCAACGGCGTAAGCACGCTTGACGGTAACGACATCAAAAAACGGTAATGCAAAGCAACAGGTGACGTAATGGCAAAAGAATACAAAGATTTGATCGTCGGGCTGGACATCGGCACTGCCAAGGTCATGGTGGTGGTGGCCGAAGTGATGGCTGACGGTAACCTCAAGCTGGCGGGTTTGGGCGTAGCCCCCAGCAACGGCTTGAAGCGCGGCGTGGTGGTCAACATCGATGCCACGGTGCAAAGCATTCAGCAGGCCCTGAAAGAGGCCGAGCTGATGGCCGACTGCAAGATCACCCGCGTCTACACCGGCATCACCGGCAGCCATATCCGCGGCATCAACTCCCACGGCATGGTGGCCATCAAAGACCGCGAGGTCACCGCGGCCGATGTGGCCCGCGTGGTGGAAACCGCCAAGGCCATCAACATCTCAACCGACCAGCGCCTGCTGCTGGTGGAGCCGCAAGAGTTCATCATTGACGGGCAAGACGTGAAGGAACCCATCGGCATGAGCGGCATCCGTCTGGAGGCCAAGGTGCACATCGTCACCGGGGCACAAAGCGCGGCAGAGAACATCATCAAATGTGTGCGCCGCTGTGGTCTGGAGGTGGAGCAGCTGATGCTCAACCCGCTGGCCAGCAGCCTGTCGGTGCTGACCGAAGACGAACGCGAACTGGGTGTGGCGCTGGTGGACATTGGCGCGGGCACGACCGACCTGGCGATCTTCACCGGCGGGGCGATTCGCCACACCGCCGTGATTCCGATTGCCGGGGATTTGATCACGAGCGACATTGCCATGGCCTTGCGCACGCCGACCAAGGACGCGGAGGAAATCAAGGTCGAAAACGGCTACGCCAAGCAGTTGCTGGCCGACCCCGAGGCCCAGGTGGAAGTGCCCGGCCTGGGGGATCGTGGCCCGCGCATGCTCAGCCGCCAGGCGCTGGCCGGTGTGATTGAGCCCAGGGTGGAGGAAATTTTCAGCCTGGTGCACCAGGTGATGCGCGAGTCGGGCTTTGAAGAAATGCTCTCCAGCGGCATTGTGCTGACCGGTGGCAGCTGCATCATGCCCGGCATGGTGGAGCTGGGTGAAGACATTTTCCTGAAACCGGTGCGCCGGGGGATTCCCAAATACCGTGGCGCATTGTCCGACATGGTGGCCCAGCCGCGGGCGGCCACCGTGATGGGCTTGCTGGAAGAAGCCCGCATGGCCCGTTTGCGTGGTTTCAAGGTATCACAGAAAAACGGTTCCATGAAGACCGCGTTTGGTTCCATCAAAGACTGGATTGTGGGGAATTTTTAACATGAAGTACCCACTTTGGCTCACCCGTGCCGGCCCACCCGAACGATGGCAATGCATGCATTCACCACCTGATCCGGTTTCTGTTTTGACAAAGCCACATTGTTTTGATTTATTTTTTGCAAATACACCCCTAGGAGCACAGTATGTCCATTGAACTCATTGATGAAGAAGCCTTCAACCAAGGCACACAAATTAAGGTTATCGGCGTGGGTGGCGGCGGTGGCAATGCCGTAGGGCACATGATTGCCAGCGCCGTTCAAGGCGTGGAATTCATTTGCGCCAACACCGACTCTCAAACCCTGAGCAAAAGTGATGCACATCGCATCATCCAACTTGGAACCACCGGTCTGGGTGCTGGCGGCAAGCCCGAGAGAGCCCGCGAAGCGGCCGAATTAGCACTGGACGATATTCGTTCCGCAATTTCCGGGGCGCATATGCTGTTCATTACGGCAGGCATGGGTGGCGGCACCGGTACGGGAGCTGCCCCGGTGATTGCCCGCATCGCACGTGAGATGGGCATCCTGACGGTGGGTGTTGTCACCAAACCGTTTGAATTTGAAGGCAAACGCCGCATGGACAACGCCGATGGCGGCTTGGCCGAGCTGGAAGCCAATGTGGATTCACTGATCGTGGTGCTGAACGAAAAGCTGCTTGAAGTGCTGGGCGACGATGCCACGCAAGACGAAGCCTTTGCCCATGCCAATGACGTGCTGAAAAACGCCGTGGGTGGCATTGCCGAAATCATCAATGTGCCAGGACATGTGAACGTTGACTTTGAAGACGTGCGCACCGTCATGGGTGAGCCTGGCAAAGCCATGATGGGCACAGCGCTGTCCTCCGGCCCGGATCGTGCCCGCATTGCTGCCGAACAAGCTGTGGCTTGCCCACTGCTTGAAGGTATTGACTTGTCTGGAGCCAAAGGCGTGCTGGTACTGATCAGCGCGGCCAAGGGCTCACTGAAGTTGAGCGAGTCCAAGCTGGCCATGAACACCATACGCGCCTACGCATCACCTGACGCGCACGTGATTTACGGCACCGCCTATGACGATGCTTTGGGCGACCAGATTCGCGTGACGGTGGTCGCAACCGGTCTGAGCCGCAGTCGCCCCAAACTGCAGGTGATGCCCAACAGCCTGCCCCAGACGGTGGTGTTGCGCACCGGTACGGACAACGTGCCTTTTAGTGTGCCTACGCTGGACAACCCGGCAAGTGTCAGCTCAGGCAGCAGTGTGGGCGGTGGCAATACCCCAGGCCGCACTCAGCCTGACTATGGCTCCATGAGCACCCCCAGCGTCTGGCGCACGCGTGACCGTACTTCTGCCGCCGCCAAGGTCGACGCGCTTTCCAGCGGTGGCATGGATGATTTTGAAATCCCGGCATTTTTGCGCAAGCAGGCTGATTGAGAACACTCGCCCACCCTGCCCGTTGAGCGGACTTTACCCAGGGCAGGCCCTCCCTCGATGGGAGCCCTGGGTCAACCAGATCAGGATATAGATCAGTGGTGTTGGGCCAACAAATAATCCCACAGTGCCTGAGCATCACGTTTGGGCACCTCACCCAAACCACGCCCTCCCAAGTTGGCTGGTTTGAATGTTTCGCGGTGTGAAGGCCGCTCACGGTAGGCCCTCACCTCCATGGTGATGTGCATGTCTTTCAGGTCTGGTGGTGCGGCACTGACCAGTTTTTGGGCACGCAATTCTTTCTGTACCGCACTGGTCGGTAAAAATGCGATGCCATGCCCTTCCAGCGCCATGGCCTTGAGACCCTCGGCCATATCGGTTTCATAAACACGATCAAAGTGGATGGGGGCGCTGCAGCGCTTGAGGATCAACTCCACCATTTGTCCCAGGTAGGCGCCCTGTGCATAGCCCAGATAAGGCAAAGGTTTGGTGGGCTTGCCAGGCAGCTCATACAACGGGTGGCCGTGGGCATCGGGCTTCACATAAGGAGCCACCAATTCCTCCCCAAGGCTCACCATTTCATAACGCTCGGTATCCAGTTGGTAAGGCTGAGAAGGGTGATGGTAAGCAATGAGCAAATCACAACTCCCCTCCACCAGCCGCATCACCGCGTCGTGCACATTCAGGGCAATCAAACGACTTTTGATCGGGCCAAAGCTGTCGCGCAGCCTCGACACCCAGGCCGGAAAAAAGGTAAAGGCCAGTGTGTGCGGCACGGCAAACTCAATCACGTCTTGCGCTGCTGTGGCATGACCGCGCAGCATGGCACGGGTGGTTTGCAAGGCCTGCAGCACCTCCAGCGCCTGCGCATACAGCGTCTCGCCTGCCGGGGTCAGGCGCGTGGGGTAACTGCTGCGGTCGACCAAATCAGAGCCCGCCCAAGCTTCCAGGGACTGAATACGCCGAGAAAACGCAGGCTGCGTCACATGGCGCAGTTGCGCCGAACGGCTGAAACTGCGGGTTTCAGCCAGACTGACAAAATCTTCAAGCCATTTGGTTTCCATGAGCTTTCCACATTCAGGATCAATTCGGGTGAAAGACACACCCACCAACTTCTCAGCGCCGGGCGCACACGTTGGGCAGCGACGGCAAAGTGGCAATCATATGCGGGCAGCCCAGGTGGTGCCTGCGGCTTGAAATGCTCTATTTTTGAGAGCTGCTTACGCAACAGACGCAAGCGCTGAAGGCTTATTTCTTGGTGGCGCGTATCTCCCCAGGTTTGACCATGGCCGCAGCCAGCGATTGATAGCTACTCCAGGCGACCTCCGGGCTGCGATACTTTGCCTCATGTTTTTGAAATACCTCCCCTTCCCTTCCGCGCACAAGACCTCATCACCGCCCACAGAAGCACTGATCTTGCCACTGGTTTTGGCCGCCCCCATGCTGGTGGCATTCAACACCCAGCCGTCCACAACCTTGGTCAACCAATTGCTGGCCACTGCGGGATGGGGGGCTGTGTGTATGCTCAAAGGCGCAGCCCCCGCCCCCGCCTTGAGTGTTCGCCCCTCTGCTGCGCTGCTGAGCGCACTGGCAGTGTTGATGGCGGCAGTGCTTCTATCCTGGAGCCAAAACCTACCGGCCGGGCTGGCGTTCCAGACCTTGGGCAGCTTGGGTATTGCAGCATGTTTGGTCGCATTGGCATCCCAGCCTGTCTTGACGGCTCCCCCTTCAGGAGACCGGCGCACGTTCACCGATGCGGTGTTGGTCACCGCCGTGCTCAGTGCCGTGCTGGCGTGCATCCAGATTTTTGCACCCAACTGGGTCGACGGCACCTTCATCGCCCGCTCCGACATGCCTGGGCGGGCCGTGGCCAATTTGCGCCAACCCAACCATTTGGCCAGCCTATTGCTGTGGGGTTTGGTCGCCTGGGTGCCGATGAGCCACACGGGACGCTGGTTCGGCAATCGCATGTACGGGGGAGTCTGCGCTGCTTTGGGCGTGTTGCTGGTCCTGGGTGTGGTGCTCACCGGCTCGCGCACTGGTGCGCTCGGTGTCGTGGCACTGGCTGGCTGGGGCTGGTTAGACCGGCGCTTGGCCAGCAAGACCAGGGTGAGCCTGCTGCTGGCCCCCTTGGTCTACTTGGCCTGCTGGGGATTGATGCTGTATTGGGCGCATCAGACAGGACAACTCTTTGGTGGTGAAGCCCGCGTCAGTGACGGCGGCGCAGAAGTATTGACCAGCACCCGCTACGGCATGTGGGAAAACGCACTGATGCTGATCCAGGCGAACCCTTGGCAGGGTGTGGGTTTCGGCAAGTTTGGCATGGCGTGGACACTCACCCCCTTTACCAACCGTTCGGGCGAACTTTTTGACCATGCCCACAACCTGCCCTTGCATCTGGCCGTTGAGCTGGGCCTGCCAGCCGCGATTCTGGTGATGGCGCTGCTGAGTTGGGCGTTGTGGCAAGCGGCGCGGCGTAGTTGGCTGGTGGCAGGTGAAGACGGTGTGGCCACCCGCGCTGTATTTGTCATGCTGCCCATCATCGGTTTGCACAGCCTGCTGGAGTACCCACTCTGGTACAACTACTTTCTTTTCCCCACAGCCTGGGCCTGGGGACTGAGCCTGCGCCAACCGCTGGATGTCGCCCAGTCTGCGCCTGAACAGGCACGCCCCAGAACCGGCGTTGTGGCTCTGGGCTTGGCAATGGTGGCTGGTTCGTTGTGGTTGCAGTGGGACTATCGAAACGTCGTGGCACTTTACCTCCCCAATGACAGCAAACTGACACAACCACAGCGAATTACGCTGGGCCAAGCCAGCTTGGTTTTCAGCCACTTTGCAGACTATGCAGCGGTCACCACCACAGGGCAGTCTTCGCAGGCCATCGCCCCGTTCAAAACCGCGGCACTGGTGGTGCTAGATCCACCTTTGATGGAGGCCTGGGCCAAAGCCTTGAACGCGACCGGACAAACCGACCAGGCACGCTACCTTGCGGAGAGACTGCGCGAGTTTCACTCCCCGTATTCAAAGGAATTTTTTGCGCCCTGTGAGGTCACAACAATGGCCCAAAAACCCTTTCAATGCGAGCCCTCACACCAAACACATCCATGGAAAGAGTTCTTGCGCTGAAACGCAGGGCACAAATCCTGCACTTGCGGCAAATCCAGCCATAGCTCACCCGCAAACATGTCGTGAGGTTGTCCCCACGCTCTGGGCACATTGCGCAGCCGTGCTGCGCCAGCAAATAGCCCCCGAGCTTGCATATCATGCGCTGGAGCCAAAAAACAAACAATAAAAAGCCCCGCCATGTAACTGGCGGGGCTTGAGAACTTTGAGTCAGGAATGAAGGAACTGATTTCAACCAACCCCGACTCTTATATCTCCGCAGATGGATCGAATCTAAACCCGATCCAACTGCGCATCTCACTATCGTGCAGATGAATTCATGAATTTACTTGGGATCGTATCTGTACCAGATACCTTTGTGCATGTGATGTTGCCACCGGAATCTACCGCACAAGAAGCCGCATAAACGTAACTACCTACTTCCGCAGTACCTGTCATTGAAATAGTCACACTACTAGCCGTATTACCCAAGGTCGCAGTAGCACCATACTTAGGTGTTGGTAATGCAGTACCAGCAAAACCGTATGCATTCAGTTCAGCGACAGTGTCGCATGAAGGACCACTCATAGCTTTGTCATTCAAACAGGTTTTGATGGACGTTTTCAGACCTTCCAGATCACTCAGATTGCTGGCCCATTTGGCCTTGGTGGTGTAGTCCTGATAAGCAGGCAAAGCCACAGCCGCCAAGATACCAATGATGGCCACAACAATCATCAACTCGATCAGGGTAAAACCCTGTTGCATAGAACGCTTCATGAACAACTCCTAAAGGTTAAAACAAACAAAACCGACGAGTCACGAGGTGCATCCATGCAGAACCTCACGACTCAAAAAAATTGACCTTCAAGTGCCCTGCCTAGTCAAGCTAGGCACTTGAAGATCAACTTGTCATAGATCACGCAACCATACAAACCAAGCTACATTGTTGACCGTCTGGCAATGTCAAAACACGGACTCCAAATCTTTTTAATGTACGCCTTCGCATCAAGCAATCTGAGATTTCGTACAACGACTCGACTCATGCAATACATCGAGCAATCGCTTAAAAACAAGTACATCCAGAAATTACTTGCCCGCATGGGATGCAAAGTCCTTCAACTATCCACAAAAAAAGCCGCGGTATTTGGCTGGTGGAACTTGACGACTTTGTGACTGGGTTGAACCAAACCCAGCCTTTTTATTTCATTGCAGTGAACCGAGTGTGCACTCGATTCAACTGCGGTCTACCACTAGCGTGCGGATGAGTTCAGGAATTTAGCCGGGATCGTATCTGTACCAGATACCTTCGTGCATGTGATGTTGCCACCGGAATCTACCGCACAAGAAGCCGCGTAAACGTAACTACCCACTTCAGCACTACCTGTCATCGAAATAGTCACACTACTAGCCGTATTACCCAAGGTCGCAGTAGCGCCATACTTAGGTGTTGGTAATGCAGTACCGGCAAAACCGTATGCATTCAGTTCAGCGACTGTGTCGCATGAAGGGCCATCCATGGCCTTGTCATTCAGACAGGTCTTGATGGAAGTCTTGAGACCTTCCAGATCGCTCAGATTGCTGGCCCATTTGGCCTTGGTGGTGTAGTCCTGATAAGCGGGCAAAGCCACAGCTGCCAAGATACCGATGATGGCCACAACAATCATCAACTCGATCAGGGTAAAACCCTGTTGCATAGAACGCTTCATAGTGAGCTCCTTAAAAAAAGAAAAATTAAACAACGAAAACGCTGAACATTCAGCAGTTTTCGTGCCATGCATCCTGACAATAAAAACCGTGGTTTCGATGCCTCATACTGACGAAGCGCGTCAACAATCCAGCGTAGTTTGTCACAACCCTGGCAAAAAATGACATTTTTGTCGTTTATTGATGTTGCCAGCATCACACCTAAAAAGCATGTGTTCGCAAAGCCTGCAAATCCGTTACGCGTAAACCACCATACTCCACTTGGATAGCCCCCTCAGCAGCTAACGTGGTCAGGGCTTCATTCACGCGCTGGCGCGACAAACCCACCAGATAAGCCAGCTCCTGCTGGGTAATACGCAGTACCGCACCCAGGCCAGGGTAAAGCACAGGGTTAAACAGTGCCGCCAGACTGCGCGCGACGCGAATGTTCGGATTCGCCATCCGATCAATTTCACGCGCAGCGATGAACTGCCCCAGACGTTCGTTAAGCTGATTCATGACAAAACGATTAAAACCAATCGAGTGATCCAGCAGCCAATGAAAGGTATCCACATGTAATCCAGCTACCAGGCTTTTGCGCAAGGCCTGGATGTTGTAACGGTAAACCTCTCGTTTGAGGGCAGTACCTTCGCCAAACCAGCCCCCTGGTGGTACGCCGGTAAACGTCATGGTTTGCCCCTCGGCATTGTCACTGCTCATTTTCAGCAGACCATCTATCACACCAAACCAATAGGTGACAGGGCGGCCCGTGCGGCATAAAAAATCACCTGGCTGTGCGTCGGTGATCTTCAGGTCTTCAACCGCACGCACGCGCTCATCTGCCGAGAGCAACTTGAGCCAAGAGATATGCGCCAACTCATCCTCTGTCAACGGACGTCGACGCTGGAACGGGGTGGCTTCTGGTTTCATAAAGCGTACTCCTGGGTGAATTTTGCGGGTTCGCTGAACAGGGAAAACACCTATCAACAAACGTTTTAATTGTCGTCCAAACGACAACATAACGTCAAATCGAGTTCTATCATTTCACCATTCCAGCCACATGGATATCTGGTCAATGTGGCGACGATTTGAAGACAAGGTAAAGAGATGCAAACAACGTTTCCCCGATTACTGTTGAACCACGCAACGCAGCGCCCGCATGACGCAGCCATGCGTGAAAAAGAATACGGCATCTGGCAAGCCATCACCTGGGGCGAAATGGCTGCGATGGTTGAACAACTGGCCTGTGGCCTGCACCAAGCTGGCCTGCGCCAGCATGACCACATGATTGTGATTGGTGCTAATCGGCCTCGTCTGTACGCAACCATGCTGGCGGTGCAATCTTTGGGGGCCGTGCCGATTGCGCTGTACCAAGACGCAGCAGCACCGGAATGCGTATTTCCCATCAACAATGCCGAAGTTTGTTTCGCCTTTGCCGAAGACCAGGAGCAGGTAGACAAATTACTGGAGATTCGCGAGCAGTGCCCACAAGTCGCCCATATTTATTTTGATGACCCGCGCGGTCTGCGCAATTACGACGAGCCTGGCCTGCAGTCACTGGACGACTTGATCGCCGCAGGCAAGGTGTTTGCGGCACAGAACACGGGCTTTTTCAAATCTGAAGTTGACAAGGTTCAACCTGATGACGTGGCCGCCATGTTCTTTACCTCCGGCACCACCGGCAACCCCAAGGGCGTGGTGCACACCCATGACACCTTGCTCAACCGGGCACGCGCCGGGGCCGAGTTTGACAAGCTGACCCATGCCGAAGATGTGCTGGCGTATTTGCCACCGGCCTGGATCGGGCAAAACATTTTTTCTTACGCACAGTGGCTGAGCTGTGGCTACGTGGTGAACTGCCCCGAGTCCGCCGCCACGGTAACTATCGACCTGAAAGAGATTGGCCCCACTTATTACTTTGCACCGCCCCGCGTATTCGAAGGTTTGCTGACCAGTGTGATGATCCGCATGGAGGATGCCGGTGCCATCAAACGCAAAATGTTTCACACCTTCATGAACGTGGCCAAACGGGTCGGCCCGAGTCTGATGGACGGCAAAGTGGTCGGCCTGGCGGATCGTGTGATGTATGGTCTGGGCAACTTTTTGGTCTATGGCCCCTTGCGCAACAACCTGGGCTTTAGCCGGGTGCGGGTGGCCTACACCGCAGGTGAAGCCATTGGGCCGGACTTGTTCAGTTTTTACCGCTCGATTGGGGTCAACCTGAAGCAGCTCTATGGCTCGACTGAAACAGCGGTGTTTGTCTGCCTGCAACCCGACCATGAAGCCCGTGCTGACACCGTAGGTGTGCCCTGCAAGGGGGTGGAGATCAAGGTGGCGGCCAACGGCGAGATTCTGGTCAAGTCCCCCGGTCTGCTCAAAGGTTATTTCAAGAACCCTGAAGCCACCGCTGAAGTGCTGACCGCAGACGGCTGGTACCACACCAGTGATGCGGGGTTTCTGGATGCGCATGGCCACCTGAAGATCATCGACCGGGTGAAAGACGTGGGCCGCATCAAAGGGGGGACCAATGACGGGGCCATGTTTGCACCCAAATATGTGGAAAACAAACTCAAGTTCTTCCAGCATATCAAAGAGGTGGTGGCCTATGGTGATGGACGCGAAAAAGTCTGCGTGATGATCAACATCGACTTTGATGCCGTCGGTAATTGGGCCGAGCGCCGCAACCTGCCCTATGCAGGCTATACCGATCTGGCCCAAAAGCCCGACGTGTACCAACTCATCAAGGAATGTGTTGAGAAGGTGAACGCCGATCTGAGCGAAGACACGTTGCTGGCAGGTAGCCAGGTCAGCCGTTTCCTGATACTGCACAAAGAGCTGGATGCGGATGACGGTGAGCTGACCCGGACCAACAAGGTGCGCCGCGGCTTCATTGCAGAAAAATACAACGTGCTGGTGGATGCGCTTTACGGCGGCAAAACCTCGCAGTTCATTGAAACCTTGGTCAAATTTGAAGATGGCCGCACGGGCAGTGTCAGTGCGACCTTGCGCATTGACGATGCCAAGACTTTTGTGCCTGTCAAGGCAGCAGCCTGATCACGATCAGTTGGAATAAACCATGGCGACTAAACACATTGGCGATGTCATTCTTGATGTCAAAAATATTTCCCTCAGCTTCGGCGGTGTCAAGGCACTCACCGATATCTCGTTCAACGTCCGCGAGCATGAGGTCCGCTCCATCATTGGCCCCAACGGGGCAGGCAAAAGCTCCATGCTCAATTGCATCAATGGTGTTTACCGACCTCAGCAAGGTGCCATCACCTTCAAAGGGCAAACCTTCAGTCACATGGACAGCCACCAAGTGGCCACCATGGGCATTGGACGCACTTTTCAAAACCTGGCGTTATTCAAGGGTATGAGTGTGATCGACAACATCATGACCGGGCGCAACCTGCGTATCAAGAGCAATTTATTCCTGCAGGCTCTTCGTATTGGCCCAGCACAGCGCGAGGAAGAACAGCACCGCGAATTTGTCGAGCACATCATCGATTTCCTGGAAATTCAGGCTTTCCGTAAAACCCCTGTGGGGCAACTGCCCTACGGTTTACAAAAGCGTGTGGACTTGGGCCGAGCTCTGGCGATGGAACCACAGCTACTGTTGCTCGACGAGCCCATGGCCGGGATGAACGTGGAAGAAAAGCAGGACATGAGCCGCTTTGTGCTCGACGTGAACGAAGAGTTCGGCACCACGATTGTGCTCATTGAGCACGACATGGGCGTGGTGATGGACATCAGCGACCGCGTGGTGGTGCTCGACTACGGCAAAAAGATTGGCGACGGCACGCCCGATGAGGTGCGCAGCAACGAGGAAGTGATCAGTGCATACCTTGGAACAGGACATTAACCATGGCATTTTTTCTTGAAACTTTACTGGGCGGCCTGATGGCCGGTATGTTGTATTCACTGGTGGCGCTCGGCTTTGTGCTGATCTATAAAGCCTCTGGCGTGTTCAACTTTGCCCAAGGTGCGATGGTGCTGTTTGCGGCCCTGGCCATGGCACGTTTCTCTGAGTGGGTTGGGCCCATGCTGGGCGGCGACAACCTGCTACTGGCCAACCTGATTGCCTTTGTACTGGCTGGGGTCGTGATGTTTGTGGTGGCCTGGCTGATTGAGGGATTGGTGCTGCGCCACCTGGTCA
The DNA here is from genome assembly GCF_019973615.1 of Rhodoferax lithotrophicus. Taxonomy (GTDB): domain Bacteria; phylum Pseudomonadota; class Gammaproteobacteria; order Burkholderiales; family Burkholderiaceae_C; genus Rhodoferax; species Rhodoferax lithotrophicus. The sequence goes on from NZ_AP024238.1 coordinate 4,303,240, forward strand.
ATCAGGAAGGCGCTACGCTGCTCATGGCAACGCTGGGCATTGCCTATTTTCTGGAAGGACTGGGACAAACCATTTTTGGTGGCAGCATTTACAAAATTGACATTGGGATGCCCAAAGACCCGGTGTTCTGGCTGGAATCCGTCTTTGAAGGCGGCATCTTGATCAACAAGGAAGACCTGTACGCCGCCGTGATTGCAGCAGTGTTGGTAGCTGCACTGAGTGTTTTTTTCCAGAAAACATCTACCGGCCGAGCCTTGCGTGCGGTAGCGGACGACCACCAGGCCGCTCAAAGTATTGGTATTCCACTGAACCGTATCTGGGTCATTGTGTGGTGTGTGGCTGGCGTGGTGGCATTGGTCGCCGGCATGATCTGGGGCAGCAAGTTGGGCGTGCAGTTTTCACTAGCCACGGTGGCCCTGCGGGCTTTGCCGGTGGTGATCCTGGGGGGGTTGACCTCGGTTCCGGGGGCAATTATTGGTGGTCTGATCATTGGTGTGGGCGAAAAACTGTCCGAGGTGTTTTTGGGTCCGTATGTAGGTGGTGGCATTGAGATCTGGTTTGCCTACGTATTGGCACTGGGCTTTTTGCTGATTCGCCCGCAAGGCTTGTTTGGCGAAAAAATCATTGACCGCGTGTAAATCACGCACGCCTTCATGCTCTTTCAGCATGGTGAAGCGCAGCGCGTTACAGCTCAAAAATTGTTAGAGGACTACAGATGTTTTACAGAGAAAATGGCCAATTCAAAACCAGTTACCGGGCAGATCAGCAAATCTTGCCGATCCGCCAAGACCGCATTGCCATTGGGCTGATTCTGGCGGTGGCATTTCTGGCCGTCCCCATGCTGGCCAGTGACTACCTGTTTCGCGCCATCCTGATTCCCTTTGTCATCATGTCACTGGCCGCCTTGGGCGTGAATGTGCTGGTGGGCTATTGCGGCCAGATTTCACTGGGGTCAGGTGCATTTATGGCCGTGGGTGCCTACGGTGCCTATAACTTTTTTACCCGTATACCCGGCTTGCCACTGATTCCTGCCCTGATTCTGGGTGGCTTGTGCGCCACCTGCTTTGGTATTTTGTTTGGTTTGCCCAGTTTGCGGGTAAAAGGTCTGTATCTGGCCGTGGCCACACTGGCAGCACAGTTTTTTTCGGACTGGATGTTCCTGCGTATCAAGTGGTTCACCCTGGATACACCGTCGGGGTCGGTATCGGTGTCGAACCTGCAGGTATTTGGTCTGACCATTGAAAGCGCCCTCAGCAAATACCTGTTTTGTCTGAGTTTGCTGGTGGTGATTGCATTGCTGACCAAAAACCTGGTGCGCAGCGCCATTGGCCGGGAGTGGATGGCCATTCGCGATATGGACGTAGCTGCCAGCGTGATTGGCATCCGCCCCATGTACGCCAAATTAACGGCCTTTGCGGTGAGCTCCTTCATCGTGGGTGTTGCCGGTGCCCTGTGGGCGTTTGTTTACCTGGGTTCCTGGGAACCGGCGGCATTCTCCGTCGACCAATCTTTTCGCCTGCTGTTTATGGTGATCATTGGCGGCCTGGGCTCCATCATGGGCAGCTTTTTTGGGGCTGCATTCATTGTGGTGCTGCCCATTTTTCTGAATCAGTTTTTGCCTGCACTGCTCGATCCGATCGGTATTGAAATTTCAACAGCGGGCACGGCCCATGCCGAACTGATGATTTTTGGCGCGTTGATTGTGTGGTTTCTGATCGTGGAGCCACATGGTTTGGCCAAGCTGTGGGCCACATTCAAGCAAAAACTGCGGCTGTGGCCTTTCCCGCATTGATTTTTTAGTGTGTCAGTTTTTCGGTGGTGTATTTTTCTAATTCAGGAGACAACAATGAAAGTTCGGAGTTTGGTTTTGGCGGTTGCCGCCGTGGTTGCCAGCGCGTCGGTTATCTCAACCGCCGCCTACGCGCAAGCCAAAGAGCAGTTTGTACCCGTGCTGTCTTACCGTACCGGCCCTTACGCTCCCAATGGTGTGCCATGGGCCAATGGCTATGTGGACTACCTTAAGCTGGTGAATGTCCGTGGCGGCATCAACGGTGTCAAAATTTCTTTTGAAGAGTGTGAAACCGGCTACGACACTGCACGTAGCGTCGAGTGTTACGAGCGTTTAAAGAGCAAGGGCTCCAGCTTCGTGCAACCGCTGTCCACAGGTGCCACCTTTGCGCTGACTGAAAAAGCACCCATCGACAAGATTCCAATGGTGACCATTGGTTATGGCCGTAGCGAAAGCGCCGATGGCTCGGTGTTCAAGTGGAACTTCCCACTCGCAGGTACCTACTGGGTGGCTGCCGATGCCATCGTGCAGGCAATTGGTAAAAAAGAAGGCGGGCTGGACAAACTCAAAGGCAAGAAATTTGCCTTGGTTTACCACGACAGCCCGTTTGGCAAAGAACCCATTCCTCTGCTGCAAGAGCGTGCGGCCATGCTCGGTTTTTCTCTGCAACTTTTGCCTGTAACCGCGCCTGGTGTGGATCAGAAGGCCACTTGGTTGCAGGTACGTCAAAGCCATCCTGACTACGTGGTTTTGTGGGGCTGGGGGGTCATGAACTCCACCGCAATCAAGGAAGCACAAGCCACCGGTTATGCCCGTGAAAAGATGTATGGCGTGTGGTGGGCAGGTGCCGAACCTGACGTGAAAGACGTGGCAGAAGGGGCCAAAGGCTACAACGCGGTCACCATGCAACACGGTGCCGAGCCCAACTCCAAAGTGGTCAAAGATATATTGAGCATGATCCACGCCAAGGGCCAGGGAACCGGCCCCAAAGAAGAAGTGGGCCAAGTGCTGTACATGCGTGGAGCCATGAGCGCCATGCTGGGTATTGAAGGCGTGCGTGCAGCACAAGAGCGTTTTGGCAAGGGGAAGGTCATGACCGGTGAGCAAATTCGCTGGGGGCTGGAAAACCTGAGCCTGACACAACCCAAGCTGGATGCCCTGGGTTTTGCTGGCGTGATGCGTCCGGTCAGCACTTCTTGTACCGACCACATGGGTGCCAATTGGGCGCGTATTCACACGTGGGACGGCAAAGGCTGGAAGTTCACCTCGGACTGGTTGCAGGCTGACGAGCAAATCATCAAGCCACTGGTGAAGACCACCGCAGCCAAATACGCAGCAGAGAAAAAACTGACACCGCGTACCGCGGCGGACTGCCAGTCCTGATTTTTCAAAAGTCGGCGTGTCTACACGCCGACACAACCTGGCGACTCAGCCGAGTCGCCAACTGAAAAAGCAAAGGAGTGCTTTTTCAGTTGGCTTCAACTCAGATTGAATCCAGACAGATGTAGCCCCGGCCAAACCCCGAGAAGTGGAAATTGCACCATGAGTGAACCTAACAACATTGTTCTTAACGTCAATGGCATTGAAGTCATTTACAACCACGTCATACTGGTGCTCAAGGGCGTCTCGCTCAATGTGCCTGAAGGCAAGATCGTCGCCCTGCTGGGGGGCAATGGAGCGGGCAAAACCACCACGCTGCGTGCCATTTCCAACCTGCTGCGCGGCGAGCGCGGTGAGGTCACCAAAGGCTCGATTGAGTTGCGTGGCGAGCGTATTGAAAACCTGTCACCAGCAGATCTGGTGAACCGTGGCGTGGTGCAAGTCATGGAGGGCCGGCACTGCTTTGCCCACCTGACGATTGAAGAAAACCTGCTCACCGGCAGCTACACCCGCAAAGACAAGGGTGAAATTGCCGCCAATCTGGACAAGGTTTACACCTATTTCCCACGTCTGAAAACCCGCCGTACCAGCCAGGCCGCCTACACCTCCGGCGGCGAACAACAAATGTGCGCCATTGGTCGCGCCATCATGACCAACCCCAGTGTGGTGCTGCTTGACGAGCCCTCCATGGGATTGGCACCCCAAATTGTGGAAGAGGTGTTCAACATCGTCAAAGACCTCAACGCACGAGAAAAAGTCACCTTTTTGCTGGCCGAGCAAAACACCAACATGGCGCTCAAGTATGCGGACTATGGCTACATCATGGAGTCCGGCCGGGTGGTGATGGACGGCATGGCCAGTGATCTGGCCAACAACGAAGACGTGAAAGAGTTCTATCTGGGCATGGGTGGTGGCGAGCGCAAGAGCTTCAAGGATGTGAAGAGTTACAAGCGCCGCAAACGTTGGTTGGCCTGATTGGGAAGATACATCTTGTTTTTTTGTAGGTGCCCTGCCTTCTGGGCGGGCGATGATTACTGCAGCCTTCGCCCGAAGGACTGGGCTCCTACGTTTTCTGGAAGACAGCCATGAGTCATTTTTTTGATGCGTTGGAAACGCGTACCCCCTCTGAACGTGAAGCGACCCTGCTGGCCGCTCTACCACTGCAAGTGGCCCATGCCCAACTGGCCTCACCCGCCTTTGCCGAGATTCTCAAAAACGTGAATCCCGCCGAAGTCTCCAGCCGGGCGGAGTTGGCCAAACTGCCGGTCACCCGCAAACACGAGTTGCTGGAGTTGCAACTGAGCCGCCGCAGCCAAGGCGGCAACGTGTTTGGCGGCTTCAGCACCCATGGTTTTGGCACACACCTGCCACGTGTCTTTGCCAGTCCGGGGCCGATTTATGAACCTGAAGGCACGGCCAAAGATTACTGGCGCATGGCGCGGGCGATCTTTGCCGCCGGATTCCGGCCAGGGGAACTGATCCACAACAGCTTCAGCTACCACTTTGTGCCTGCGGGCTCGATGATGGAAACCGGCGCCCACGCCCTGGGCTGCACCGTCTTCCCCGGCGGTACCGGACAGACAGAACAACAGGTGCAGGCCATGGTCGATTTGCAGCCTGCCGGCTACATTGGTACGCCCAGTTTTCTGAAAATCATCCTTGAAAAGGCCGACGACATGGGCGTGCGTCTGCCAAGCCTGACCAAAGCCATGTTTGGCGGCGAGGCTTACCCCCCCAGCTTGCGGGATTGGTATACGGCTCGTGGTATTGCAGGCTACCAGTGTTATGCCACGGCCGACCTGGGCTCCATTGCCTATGAAACGTCGGCACGCGAAGGCCTGGTACTGGATGAAGGTGTGCTGCTGGAAATTGTCCGCCCAGGCACAGGTGACCCGGTGGCCGAGGGTGAAGTGGGTGAAGTAGTGGTCACCACACTCAACCCAACCTACCCGTTGATCCGCTTCGGCACGGGCGACCTGTCTGCCGTGTTGCCAGGCCAATGCCCGACCGGGCGTACCAACACCCGCATCAAAGGCTGGATGGGCCGGGCCGATCAAACCACCAAGATCCGTGGCATGTTTGTGCACCCAGGGCAAGTGGATGCCATCGCCAAACGCTTTCCCGAAGTGGGCAAAGCCCGCCTGGTGGTGACCGGCGAAATGGCCAATGACCACATGACACTCAAGATCGAATCCGCTTGCAGCGGACCCGACAGCCTGGTACAAAAAGTGATGGAGGCCATCCGTGATGTCACCAAGCTGCGCGGCCAGGTGGAAGTGGTCTTGCCAGGCTCTCTGCCGAACGATGGCAAGGTGATTGAAGACGCACGCAGCTACAAATAGTTCGCGCTTCAGGTCAGGCGAACCTATGCTGCGTTTTATGTAGCTGCTTGCGCTTATTAGACAAGGGTTACGGGCTGTTTAGACCTGAATTAAACACCCCATACGATGGCTTCTTCAGCTTTCAGGCACTCTTTGATCATGTCCATGAAGGGCACGCTGCGTTGACGCAGGCTGACCGCCTCAAAGCGGGGTGGCGGCAGGTGCTCGGCCTGGGCCTGGGCAATGGCGGCTTGCTGCTGGGCTTCCTCTTGTTGCACTGCTTTTTGTAGCGCATCAAGCGCATGGGGCATGTCTTCAGGCAGCAAAATGCCCTTGAGGCTCGGCTCTGCGGCGCTGTGTTTGCCGATGATCTCCAGCATACGTTGACCATTGGCTTGCAACATAATCACATCGCCCGTGGCTTTGGACTTGAACTTGTACAGCATGTTTTTTCTCCGTGTATTCAACTGTGGCCAGCCTATCGTAGCCGTGATGCTGCTACTGGTCTTGGGCGGTTGCGCCGATTCACGTTATTACTGGCAATCACTCACCGGGCATTGGCAGTTGATGCAAGCGGCACGCCCGGTGGACGACTGGCTGGCTGACCCGGCCGTTTCACATGGTCTGAAACAGCGCCTGCAGCTGGCGCAAGATATCCGGCAGTTTGCGGTGTCTGCGCTGCATTTACCTGACAACGCCAGTTACCGGCGTTATGCCGACTTGCAGCGCCGCCATGTGGTGTGGAATGTGGTGGCTGCGCCGGAGTTTTCCCTGACACTCAAAACCTGGTGTTTTCCGGTGGCAGGTTGTGTGGGCTACCGGGGCTACTTTGCGCAGGAGGCCGCACAGAATGAAGCGGACAGCCTGCGCACGCAGGGGCTGGAAGTCAGCGTTTACGGTGTGCCCGCTTATTCCACATTGGGCTGGATGAACTGGCTGGGTGGCGACCCCTTGCTCAACACCTTTATTACCTACCCGGACGGTGAACTGGCGCGCATGGTGTTTCATGAACTCGCGCACCAAGTGCTGTATGTGCCGGATGACACCCTGTTCAACGAATCCTTTGCCACGGCGGTTGAACGTCTGGGCAGTGCGATCTGGTTGGCCCAAAAAGCCACGCCTGCCGCGCAGCGTGACTATGCCCTTTTTGATGCCCGTCGCCAGCAGTTTCGCGCCCTGGCACGCGCCACACGTGCCAGGTTGCAAGAGATTTACAAGGAAAACAGTGCTCTAGAGCCCGTCCATCAAGCGCAAGCAGCTCTCAAATCAGAAGCAATGGATGATTTCAGAAAAGCCTATGCCGAATTAAAAGCCAGCTGGGGTGGCTACAGCGGCTATGACCCCTGGGTGGCCCAGGCCAACAACGCCGCATTGGGAGCACAAGCCGCCTACGACGAACTGGTGCCTGGTTTTGAAGCCCTGTTTGTGCAGCAGGGGCGCGACTGGCCAAGGTTTTATGATGCCGTCAAGCAGCTGGCCAAACGCCCTCAGGAAGAGCGGGTACAGCAACTGCAACAATGGGCACTACAAACAACAATCTGAGACACCATGGCTGAATTACATCTTGTTCGGGAACACACACTGGGTTTGGCAAAAGCACGCAAAGTGGCTTTTAAATGGGCCGAACAGGTGGAAGAGGAATTTGCCATGCCATGCACTTACACCGAAGGCAAACATGGCGACGAGGTGGATTTTGTGCGCTCCGGCGTAAAGGGCCAGTTGTTGGTGACCAAAGACCGTTTTGAGTTGCACGCCGAGCTGGGTTTTTTGTTGGGGGCCTTCAAGGGCACGATTGAGGCCGAGATTGTGAAACATCTCGATGCCTTGCTGGCCCCACCTGCGGCCACCGAACCCGGCCATGAGGCCAGACCGAAAAAACCAGTGACCAGGAAAGCCTGATCAGCTCAGCGATTCAATCAGGTCAATGTACTGCTGCATGGCCGCATCGGGTGCCGTGCCTTTGAGCGTGTTCCAGGCGTCCCATTTGGCACGCCCAACCATGTCGGCAAAGCCGGGTTTTTTCTCGGCGTTGTCACCTACGCTGCCTTGTTTGTACAGGGCATAGAGTTTGAGCAAGGTCATGTTGTCGGGGCGTTCGCTCAGGTTTTTGGAATTGGCCACAGCGGCTTCAAATTGGGTTTTCAGATCTGACATAGGGATATCTCGGTGAAGGTCAATACGAAAGGTATCAGGGTAAGCAAGGGTGATCTTATGTTGGCTTTTGATCACAAAATAGAGTCCTTTCCCAAAAACAAAAATACCATGGTCAAGAGACTCAAACCTGTCCACACCGTTGAGCGGATGAGCAAGGTGGACACTGCCTGGCTGCGCATGGACTCCAGCAGCAACCTGATGATGATTCTGGGGGTGTGGATCATCCGGCCCAAGGTCAGTTACCAAGCTGTGTGTGCGCGAATTGAAGAGCGTTTGCTCAAATACCCCCGGTTTTCGCAGCGGGTGCAGTTGGATGCCACGGGTGCAAGTTGGGTGACCGACACCGACTTTCGCATCACCCGCCATGTGGTGCGCGAAAAACTGCCCGCCTCGGCCAAACAAAACCCCCAACAGGCCCTGCAAACACGTTTGGGCGAATTGGCCATACAGCCCCTGGACATGCGTCATCCCTTATGGGAATTCCGTCTGATTGAACACTACGACGGCGGCTCGGTCTTGCTGGTGCGTATTCACCACTGCATTGCCGATGGCCTGGCGCTGATTGCCGTCACGCAGTCGCTGGTGGATGGTGGGGCCGAGCCACCACCACACAAGCACCGGGCCCAAGCCGAATCCCCCTGGGCCGCGGCCGAAGACTGGATGTCCCACACCCTGATTGAGCCGCTGACAGTGGCGGCAGTCAAAGCCCTGGATGCGGCAGGAGACGGCGCGGCACAAGCCTTTGGTGCGCTGGGTGACCCACGCCATGCGCTTGAAATGCTGGTGGAAAAAGGCTTCACCAAAGGCATGAGTGGCTCGGCCGACATGGCCAAATTGGCCTACCAGGTGCTGCGCGATGGCGCAGCCCTGGCCTTGATGCCCGATGACTCGGCCACGCGGCTCAAAGGCCAGCCCGGCCAGGCCAAGCGGGTGGCCTGGTGTCAGCCAATGCCCCTGGATGAGGTGCGGGCGGTCGGCAAAGCACTGCAATGCTCGATCAACGATGTTTTGTTGGCCTGTGTCGCCGGTGCCATTGGACAGTACTTGCGTGGGCATGGTGACCCCATCGTGGGGAAAGAAATCCGTGCCATGGTGCCGGTTAACCTGCGCCCCATGAGCGAGGCCTACAAACTGGGCAACCAGTTTGGTCTGGCCCCGGTGGTGTTACCGATTGGGCTGGACAACCCGGTCGAGCGGGTGTTTGAGGTGCGCAAGCGCATGGGGGAGCTCAAAGGCAGCATGCAGCCACTGCTGGCATTTGCCCTGCTGGCGGTAGCCGGGGTGCTGATCAAACCGGTGCAGGATGCCATGCTGAACCTGTTTTCCAAAAAAACCACGGCGGTCATGACCAATGTGCCGGGGCCACGTGAGAAGCTTCAGTTTTGTGGCTCGACACTGGAACAAACACTGTTCTGGGTACCGCAGTCTGGCACCGTGGGTTTAGGCGTGTCGATCCTGAGCTATGGCGGCGGGGTGCAGTTTGGCATCATCAGTGACACCACACTGTGCCCGAATCCACAAGCCATCATTGATCACTTTGCCCCGGAATTTGACCGCCTGAGTTGGCTGACGCTGATGCTGCCCTGGGGCAAAGAATAGCTATTATTTATATAGCTACTTACGCATATAAAAAGGGCATCAGAGGCCTAAATGGCACTTATTTTCAGAACCAGACAAAGTGGTCTTGATGCATGACCGGCGACAACGCCTTACTCAGACGAACACACCATACCGGTCAATCGGCCAACTCGGCGCGTGCCAGCTCCAAATCCAGTTTTTCCTGTGCATCCATGGGACAGATGCACGCAGCTTGTTGGTACAGACGGTTGGCCTCCTGCAACATTGTTTCACCATCCAGCATCAGCATGGCGCGGGCATATTCGATCATGCCTGCGGCCGATGCCATGTGTAATTTCAAGGCTTGATCCAACAAGTTGAGCCCCATGTCCCGGTGTGCGCCATAGGCCATTGCCCCAATCAGGGAGCCGACTTTGTCGATGACTTCGGCATGAAAAGCACCCAGGGCAATATGTGCATCGGGATGATGTGGCTGGCGTTTGAGTACGGTTTCAAGGTTGGTTTTAATCTTGTTGCCCATGCCTTGTGCCAATGCCTTGGCCACGCTGATGCCTTGGCTGTAACGCCCCAAAGCATAGGCGTGCAAGTAGTACGCATTGACATTGTCCGGTTCTTGACTGATGTGGTGCTCAGCACGCTGGGCGGCTTCCAGAAACAAGGCCAAGCGACGCTCTTCGTGCTTTTCAAGGTAGGTGGCGTACATACATGTGGCCTTATTGGCCACATTCAGGCCGGCCAACCCAAGCTGGAGTCCAGAGTTGCAAGCTTGGTGAAACTTCCCGCTGTGGAACTGTGCCCAGGCATCAAGCAACCTGGGGTCTTCGGGCAAGGGCTCCAGATCACCGGTGTGCAGTCTGGCCCAATTTTTTTTGACACGCTCGGCATCAAAATCAAATTCACCCGCATAAGGGAAAGCGGTCCATTTGGCCATGGTGGTCTCCTGCTCACTGTTGTTTTACTTGGATTCCTTATTGTAGGCATCGGCTAAATGAACCAGGTGAGCGCGTTGCCCCGGCTCAAGATAGGGGGACAACAGGCTCAACACATGCTGTGCACCACGCAGCAGCGCCATCTGGGCGTTTTGGTCTTCGAGGGCGTTGCGTGGGTCTCGGACGTATTCAAAACTCAACCAGTATGTCAGGATCACCACCATGCTGGTGGCGGTGGCATCCAGTTCACGCGAATCAATGTGCACCGCACCGCCACGGCGCATGCCATCCAGCAGGGCCTTGATGGCCCGGGTTTTGTTTTTCAGGATGGTTTGAAAATGGGTTTCCAGGCGGCGGTTTTTACTGAGCAGGTCGTTCAGGTCGCGGTACAAAAACCGGTAATGCCAGATCAGTTCAAACAGGGTGTGCAAGAAAAACCAGGCATCTTCGACATCACGCACATCGTCACTGGCATTGAGCAGGTCATTCAGGGCGCGCTCAAACCGGTCAAACAAGGCGTTGATCAACTCGTCTTTGGCGGGGTAGTGGTAGTACAGATTACCCGGACTGATGTTGAGCTCTGCGGAAATCAGTGTGGTGGAGACATTGGGTTCACCAAAGCGATTAAACAACGTCAATGTGACTTCAAGAATGCGCTCTGCCGTGCGCCGGGGCGCTTTTTTGACCATCAGTGAATGTCCTCAGGTGAAGCAACTTTCATCGCTTGTTGCAGGTTGTCCAGAATATTGTGCAACTTGGTCAAGGACAGACCCACCCGGGTGGATGGACGTTTGGACTGGCACAAATGCCTGTTGACATCATCCAGCACGGCATGGTTCAAGGTGATGCCGTGGTAACCGAGTTTGCTGCTCAGGCCAGTTTGGTTGGCGCGCAGCATCTGGCGGGTTTGTTGGTAAGCGTGTTCCGCCAAATGACGGCGCTGGCTGTAGCTGAAGGTGTTGGCCAGATACAGCTCCGGGTCATGATGACTGGGCTCGATCAGCACAATGTCGGTATTGGGGTAGGCGTACTCATAAGATTTCAGGCCCAGCTCCAGGCGGGAGTGGATGAGTGAGCGGAAAGTCTGGCTCAACACAGCGGGCAATCCCCCCTCCACAATACGCGGAATGGGCATCGGCGCAGCCCAAGGCATCCAAGCGTCGCCAGAGCGCGAGGGAGCAGACGCATCAAATGGCACCAGCGGGTTCAGGCACAGCATCAGGTCAACACCATCGTCCAGCGCAATGGAGGCATGCATGGTCTTGATCAGCGCACCATCGACAAAATGCTGCCCGTCAATTTCAACCGGCGGAAACAGTCCAGGCAGTGCGGCACTGGCTTGCACGGCTTTGGAAATCGGCACGTGATCCCAACCCGGGCGGCCAAAAGAAACCGCCTTGCTGCTGTCCAGCTCAGTGGCAACCAAAGTCAGACGGGATCGAAGTTGCCGGAAGTCATTGGTGCGCCCTGGCTTGGAAAACAGCTGGGTCAACTCCACATCAATCTGTGTATTTGAAAAAATACCCGTGGGCAGGCTCGGCCCCAAACGTTCGAGAGCGTTCATCAACGAACGCCTGCCAAAGCTGCTGTGCCAGGCACCCACCAGCATCAACGCTGGCAAGCGCAGACTGCGGGAAAAAATTTCTGCAAACGCTGGCCTCAACAGCCAGGATGGGTCAAACGCTTCGGTATGGCGTTTGCGGTCTTCAATAAACAGGCTAAACAACTGCTGTGGCGTGATGCCGTTGGCCAGACCGGCGGCAATAAACCCGCCAGCCGACACGCCCACATAGTGTTGCAACTGGGTGAAGTTGATACCTTGTAACGACTCCTGCAGTGCACACAATGCACCAATTTCATAAATGGCACCCAGCGGCCCACCGCCAGCCAAGGCCAACCCGATCTTGGGAAGCGGCGTTTGGGCAGGGGCCGGATGGCGGTTTTTCATGAACGGAAAGTTTAGAGCTGATCAGCCCGTTGTCAAACCGGGTTTGCCTGAGTTGGCTCAAGCGCCACATCGGCCACCTCTACCGGTGTCTTGCGCGCCACCCGTTTGCGGGCAACCGGTTTGGCGGCAGCTTTTTCCGGCACCGGAGCAGCGGGTTCAACCGTCCGTTTAGGTGCCGCTTTTTTGGCCACTTTGGCAGTGGTTTTAGCCGCTGCTTCAACAACAGGCTTGCCTGCTGGTTTCGTCACCGCTTTGGCTGCGGTGAGTTTTTGCACACTGGCGTTCAGCGCATCAATGCGGGCCATCAACGCATCAATGTCTTTGGCCGATGGAACACCCAGTTTGTTGAGCGCTTTGGCCACGCGGTCTTCAAAAATGCTCTCCAGCTTGTCCCACTGGCCGGAAGCTTTGCTGGTAATGTCTGTGGCCATGCTGGTCATTTTTTGGGTGGCTTCTGAAATTTTTTCTTCAGCAGCAGATTGAGTCTTGCGCTGTAAGGTCACACCTTCTTTCACCAGCGCTTCAAAAGCTTTGGTGCCGCCTGCTTGTGCCTTGGCAAATGCCCCCAGCCCGGCTTGCCAGATTTGTTGGGCTGAATCCTTGATGGAGCTTGACAGATCCGGGGAGGATTTGGAAGCAGTTTTGGACGTTGCTTTGGGGGCGGCTGTGGATTTTTTCAGTTTGGTGACCATAAGGTTCTCCAGTTGGGGCCAAGAAATAAATGATGCGCAGGGTTGTAAGTGCCGATGCCGCATACAGGTTGCCAACTTTAGAGCCAGGTGTGGAGAACGTGTAGGTGCTACGTTCTAATTCTGCGGTCCGCAATGACAAATTGTGCGGGTTTACTCTGACGAAAAATTGGGGTAAATCAGGCAAGAATGCCGGATTCGAATGGAGTTTGGACATGCAATATTTCGTCACAGGTGCGACCGGGTTTATTGGCAAACGACTGGTCAAAAAATTACTCGAGCGCAAAGGCGCTGTCGTGTATTTTTTGATCCGCAAAGACAGCGAGAGCAAAGTCAAGGCATTGCGTGAATTCTGGGCGGCCAGTGCGGCACGGGTGATTCCGGTGTTTGGCGATTTGACCAGCCCCAAACTCGGCGTGTCGGCAGATGTGGTCAAACAACTCAAAGGCAACATTGATCATTTCTACCATCTGGCCGCGATTTATGACCTGGGCGCAGATGAGGCCAGCCAGATTGAAGTGAACGTGGATGGCACGCGCAATACGATTGAACTGGCCAAGGCCTTGAATGCCGGACATTTCCACCATGTGAGTTCCATCGCTGCGGCCGGTTTGTACGAGGGTGTTTTCCGCGAGGACATGTTTGACGAAGCAGAGAACTACGATCACCCGTACTTCATGACCAAACATGAAAGCGAGAAGATTGTTCGCACCGAGTGCAAAGTGCCCTGGTCGGTGTACCGCCCGGCCATGGTGGTAGGCGACAGCAACACCGGTGAAATGGACAAGATTGACGGTCCGTATTACTTTTTCAAATTGATTCAGCGCATGCGCCAACTGCTACCACCGTGGATGCCCTCCATTGGCCTGGAAGGCGGGCGCATCAACATTGTTCCGGTGGATTTTGTGGTGGATGCACTCAACGCCATCAGCCACCAAAATGGCATTGCCAGCCGTTGCTACCACCTGGTTGATCCGATTGGTTACCGTGTGGGTGATGTGCTGGACATTTTCAGCAAAGCCGCCCATGCGCCCAAGATGAATGTATTCGTCAATGCGGCCTTGCTCGGCTTTATTCCCCGCAGCGTGACCAAAGGCCTGATGGCGCTGGCCCCGGTGCGCCGGGTTCGCAACGCCATCATGAAAGACTTGGGTCTGCCAGAAGATATGCTGACCTTTGTCAACTACCCCACTCGTTTTGACTGTCGCGATACGCTGGCGGCACTGAAAGGCACGGGCGTGGAATGCCCAAACCTGAAAGATTACGCCTGGCGCTTGTGGGACTATTGGGAGCGCCATCTTGACCCCGCTTTGCATATTGACCATAGCCTGCGCGGTACGGTGGGCGGCAAGGTGGTCTTGGTTACCGGCGGTTCTTCAGGCATTGGCTTGGCTGCAGCCCACAAATTTGCGGAGGCCGGTGCGATCACCTTGATCTGCGGACGTGACCAGGAGAAGTTGGATGAGGCGTGCGCGCAGGCCAAAGCCAAAGGCTATCAATTCATTGCCTATGCGGTGGACATTGCCGAGGCTGAAGACTGCGCCAATTTTGTCAAGCAGGTCATCCAGACCCATGGTGGTGTGGACTTTTTGATCAACAACGCCGGGCGCTCTATCCGCCGCGCCATCGAGTCGAGTTACGACCGTTTTCATGATTACGAGCGCACCATGCAGCTCAATTACTTTGGCAGCCTGCGCGTCACCACCGGCTTTTTGCCCGGCATGGCGACAAAACACAAAGGCCACGTGGTCAACATCAGCAGCATCGGTGTGCTGACCAATGCACCCCGCTTTAGCGCCTATGTGGCCAGCAAAGCTGCACTGGATGCCTGGACACGCTGTGCATCCAGTGAGTTTGCGGATCAGGGCATCAGCTTCACCACCATCAACATGCCGCTGGTGCGCACGCCCATGATTGCACCAACCGGCCTGTACAACAACGTGCCCACCCTCAGCCCCGAAGAAGCAGCTGACATGATCGCGCAGGCCTGTATCTTCAAGCCGGTGCGCATCGCCACTCGGTTAGGCATTACGGGGCAGATTTTGCACGCCATCCTGCCGCGCGTAGCCCAAATTGCCATGAATACCAGCTTCAGAATGTTCCCAGATTCATCTGCAGCCAAAGGGGCCAAGCCAGGCGACAAGATGGACAAACCCAAGTTGTCCGCCGAAGCGGTGGCGATGCAGCAGATGATGCAGGGCATTCATTTTTAGGCGTGATACCATCCGTTCATCACATGAACAGATGAATGCAATGGCTTCCATTGCATTTGGAATCAATGCCTGAAGACCTATTGACTCATCAAGATACGCATCTCAAAGTTTTGCGTTTACTGGAAATCAACCCGCAGATGAACCAACGCGAGTTGGCTGCGGCGTTGGGGGTGAGCTTGGGCAAAACCAATTTTTGCCTGAAAGCGTTGCTTGACAAGGGCTTGCTGAAAGTGCACAACTTTCAAAACAACAAGCACAAATTAGCCTATGCCTATTTTTTGACACCCGCGGGTATTGCAGAAAAAACAACGCTAGCGAAGCGTTTTCTACAGCACAAAGTTCAAGAATATGAGCAGCTCAGGGCTGAGATTGAATCATTGCAGCGTGAGGTTGACATTGGTGGCACACAGATGCCACTCTAAAAGTTAAGAGTTGAAATATTCGGAATAAATCAGCCTCATACGCCATAAAAGCAAGCGTAAGCAGCTATTAAATTCATAACAGTCATCATGCAAAATTCTCAAATGAACACTCGTAAAGTTGCCCTCATCACAGGCATCACAGGCCAGGACGGCAGTTACTTGGCTGAGTTTTTGCTGGGAAAAGGCTACATCGTTCACGGCATCAAGCGCCGCGCCAGCTCCTTCAACACCCAGCGCGTTGACCACATCTACCAAGATCCACACATTAACAACGCCAACTTCAAGCTGCACTACGGCGACCTGACCGACACCAGCAATCTGGTGCGCATCGTGCAAGAAACGCAGCCCGACGAAATCTACAACCTGGGCGCACAAAGCCACGTGGCAGTGAGTTTTGAGAGCCCCGAATACACCGCAGATGTGGATGGCATGGGAACCTTGCGCATTCTGGAGGCCATCCGCATTCTGGGGTTGGAGAAGAAAACCCGCTTTTACCAAGCCAGCACCAGTGAACTGTATGGACTGGTGCAGGAAACCCCGCAAAAGGAGACGACTCCCTTCTATCCGCGCAGCCCATACGCCGTTGCCAAGCTCTATGCCTACTGGATCACGGTGAACTACCGTGAAGCCTACGGCATGTATGCATGCAACGGCATCCTGTTCAACCACGAAAGTCCACGCCGGGGTGAAACCTTTGTCACTCGCAAAATCACCCGCGGTCTAGCCAACATCTGTCAAGGACTGGAGAGTTGCTTGTACATGGGCAACATTGATGCCCTGCGCGACTGGGGCCATGCCAAGGACTATGTGCGCATGCAATGGTTGATGCTGCAACAAGACCAGGCTGAAGACTTTGTGATTGCCACCGGTGTGCAATATACGGTGCGCCATTTCATCGAAAAAACGGCCGCTGCTTTGGGCATGCAAATCCGCTGGGAAGGAACCGGCGTGGGCGAGGTGGGCTATTGGGGCGAGCAAGCCATCATTCAAATCGACCCGCGTTACTTCCGCCCAACCGAAGTTGAAACCCTGTTGGGTGACCCGTCCAAGGCCAAACAAAAACTCGGCTGGGTGCCAGACATCACGCTGGATCAAATGATTACCGAGATGGCGGCAGCTGATCTGGCGGAGGCCAAAAAACACGCCTTGCTCAAAAAGAACGGTTTTGATGTGAATGTGAGCTTGGAATAGAATAGCCAAAAAATCCTTATTAATCAACCGAATATAGCTACAAATTACATAGCAATCTAATGAAAATAGCTATCGCAGGAACTGGCTACGTCGGCCTATCCAACGCCATTTTGCTGTCCCAGCACAACGAGGTTGTCGCCATCGACATCGTCCCCGAAAAGGTGGAGATGCTCAACCGCAAGCAGTCACCCATCGAGGATGTGGAGATCGAAGATTACTTGGCCCACAAGCAACTCAACTTCAAGGCCACGCTGGACAAACGCGAGGCCTACACCGGCGCGGAATACGTCATCATCGCCACGCCAACCGATTACGACCCCAAGACCAACTACTTCAACACCAAGTCCATCGAGGCGGTGATACAGGACGTGCGCAGCATCAACCCGCAAGCGGTAATGGTCATCAAGTCCACCATCCCGGTCGGCTATACCGCCAAGCTCAGAGAGCAGATGAAATGCGATAACCTCATCTTCTCGCCCGAATTTCTGCGCGAAGGCCGCGCGCTGTACGACAACCTGCACCCCTCGCGCATCGTCGTCGGCGAGCGCTCTCAGCGCGCCGAGACCTTCGCCAACCTGGTTAAGCAGGGCGCGGTCAAACAGGACATCGCGGTACTGTTCACCGACTCCACCGAAGCCGAAGCGATCAAACTGTTCGCCAACACCTACCTCGCGATGCGCGTCGCCTACTTCAACGAACTGGACACCTACGCCGCCACGCGCGGACTGGACAGCAAGCAGATCATTCAGGGTGTCAGCCTCGACCCGCGCATTGGCGACCATTACAACAACCCCTCGTTCGGCTACGGCGGCTACTGCCTGCCCAAGGACACTAAGCAATTGCTGGCCAACTACAAGGACGTGCCGCAGAACCTAATTCATGCCATCGTCGAATCCAACACCACGCGCAAGGATTTCGTCGCCGACAGCATCATCAAGTGCAATCCGAAAGTGGTCGGCATCCACCGCCTCGTGATGAAGAGCGGTTCGGACAATTTCCGCTCCAGCAGCATCCAGGGCATCATGAAGCGCATCAAGGCCAAGGGTATCGAGGTTATCGTGTACGAACCGGCGCTGCATGAGGCCGAGTTCTTCCGCTCCAGAGTTGTAAATGACTTGGTGCAATTCAAGCAGCAGGCCGATGTCATTGTGGCTAACCGCATCACCGACGATATTCGGGATGTCGCGGATAAGGTTTTCAGTCGTGATTTGTTCGGGAAAGATTAAGCAAAAGTCCGAAAATGGTATCGATCCTATCCCTTATTGGCAGAGAAAAAGAATTGTTCGTTCATGACATCATGTCTTATGAAGTGGAATTGCGTCGTATCGTCTCTGCATCGACCTTTCTGGTTATTGGTGGGGCGGGCTCCATTGGGCAAGCCGTCGTTAAAGAAATATTTAAGAGAAGCCCAAGAAAGCTTCATGTTGTTGATATCAGCGAAAACAACATGGTTGAACTGGTTCGGGACATTCGGAGCTCTTACGGTTATATCGATGGTGACTTCCAGACCTTTGCGCTTGATGTAGGTTCGATTGAGTACGATGCTTTTATCAAGGCAGATGGTAAATATGATTATGTGCTTAACCTGTCAGCCTTGAAGCATGTACGGAGCGAGAAGGATCCCTTTACGTTGATGCGCATGATCGACGTGAACATATTTAATACGGAAAAGACATTACTTCAGTCTATCGCAAACAAGTCGCTTAAATACTTCTGTGTTTCGACCGACAAGGCAGCCAATCCGGTGAACATGATGGGCGCTTCAAAGCGCATCATGGAGATGTATTTGATGAGGCGCAGTCTGGAGATCAATATCTCTACGGCGCGTTTTGCCAACGTGGCTTTTTCGGACGGCTCGCTCTTGTACGGCTTCAATCAGCGTATCCAGAAGCGACAGCCTATCGTCGCACCCCAGGACATCAAGCGTTATTTCGTTACCCCAAAAGAATCGGGCGAGCTTTGTCTGATGTCCTGCATATTTGGCGAGAACAGGGATATCTTCTTTCCAAAATTAAGTGAGAAATTACATCTGATCACCTTTGCGGAGATCGCGGTTAAATATCTGGAGCAGATGGGTTATGAGCCATATTTGTGCTCATCGGAAGATGAGGCGAGAAGGCTGGCCAAGATGTTGCCCGAGCAAGGGAAATGGCCGTGTTTGTTCACCGACAGCGATACGACCGGAGAAAAGGATTTCGAGGAATTCTTTACGGATAACGAAAGGCTCGACATGGTCCGATTTCAGAATCTTGGCATCATAAAGAACGAGCCGATTTTCGACGATACCGCGCTTGAGATATTCGTCCGGTGTATCGATGACTGGAAGAAGGCAGGGAGCTGGAGTAAGGATGAAGTCGTCAATTTGTTCTGCCGTATGATTCCAGAATTCGGGCACAAAGAAACCGGCAAATATCTCGACGGGAAAATGTAGAAATGATAAAAAAACATCAACCGGTTATCGATTTCATTCGGAGTGCCTACCAGACGACTGCGTTTATTCCATTGCACGAACCAAAATTCGTAGGAAATGAAAAAGCTTATGTGATCGATTGCATCGACTCGACTTTTGTATCCAGTGTGGGCCAATACGTTGACCGGTTCGAACAGGAAATGGCGAAATATACGGGAGCAAAATATGCAGTAGCTACGGTGAATGGCACAGCGGCATTACATATTGCACTCAAGCTTGCCGGTGTAGGCCCGGATGATGAGGTGATCACACAGTCTTTGTCGTTCGTGGCAACTTGCAATGCGATCAGTTATTGCGGGGCCAAGCCGGTGTTTGTCGATGTGGATAGGGATACACTTGGATTGAGTCCAGTAAGTCTGGAGGCTTTTCTCTCTGCCAATGCGACTCGAACCACAGGCGGTTGCGTCAATAAAAATACAGGGCGGAAGATATCCGCTATCGTACCCATGCATACATTCGGACATCCTTGCCGGATAGATGCAATAGCCGATATCTGTGAGGAGTTCGGCATCGCTCTGGTCGAAGACGCGGCTGAAAGTCTTGGCAGTTATTATCAGGGGAGACATACAGGGACATTCGGCAAGTTGGCCGCATTCAGTTTCAACGGCAACAAGACCATCACCACAGGTGGCGGCGGTATGATCGTTACTGATGATGAGGCTTTGGCCAAGCGTGCGAAACATATCACCACAACCGCAAAAGTCCCCCATCCGTACGAATTCATTCACGACGAGATCGGCTATAACTACCGGCTCCCGAACATCAATGCAGCGCTAGGTTGCGCCCAGTTGGAGGTGCTGCCGCGTTTGCTTGAAAGTAAAAGAGCGATCTCGGCTGAATATGCAAAATTCTTCGCGGGTACGCGGTTCAACTTTGTCCAGGAGCCGATCAATAGCCATTCGAACTATTGGCTGAATGCGCTCGTACTTGAAGACAAACAAGAGCGGGATGCTTTCCTGAAAGATTTGAACGAAGCTGGTGTGATGTCTCGTCCCATTTGGAGGTTGATGAACGAACTGCCGATGTTCAGTGGATGCCAATCTACCGATCTGTCGAATGCCAAATGGCTGGAAGAGCGTGTGGTGAATATTCCGAGCAGTGCGAGAATCCAGTGAAACCACGGCTGATCTTGATTGGAGGTGGCGGACATTGCGCATCCTGCATCGATGTAATCGAGCAGGAAGGCAGGTTCGAGATCGTGGGTATCTTGGACAACAATATTACTGAGAAAGCATTGCTAGGCTATTCCATACTCGGCGGAGACGATAGCCTTGGGCAGCTTCGTCCGAGTTGCGATTATGTGCTGGTGACGGTCGGGCAAATCAAGAGCCCCTCTGTGCGCATCCGACTTTATTATCACGCAAAATCACTCGGTTTCCGGCTCCCGGCGATCATCTCTCCACGGGCATACGTTTCCAGACATGCCGCGATAGGCGAAGGCACCATCGTCATGCACGATACCTTGGTCAACTCGCGTGCTGTCGTCGGCAATAACTGCATTATTAATACCAAGGCGTTGGTCGAGCACGATGCGCTTGTCGAAGATCATTGCCATATTTCGACGGCCGCCACCATCAATGGCGGATGCATTGTTAGAAAAGGTACGTTTGTGGGAAGCAATGCGGTGACGAAAGAGTGCGTCCAGACCAAGGAAGGTGATTTCATCAAGGCGGGCTCATTATTTATGGGGCTCACCTATGAATAAGGTGTTCATCATTGCCGAGGCCGGTGTCAACCACAATGGCTCTCTCGATCTGGCGAAGAGGCTGGTTGACGTTGCCGTCGATGCGGGTGCGGACGCCGTCAAATTCCAGACATTCAAAGCGGATAAGCTGGTGAGCAAAGGCGCGCAAAAAGCCGCTTACCAGAAGCAAACAACTGCCGCTGAAGAGTCGCAGTATGCAATGATCAAAAGGCTGGAACTGGATGAGGCTGCGCATCGCGAACTCATTCGTTACTGCCATGAGAAGCAGATTATGTTCCTCTCGACCCCTTTCGACCATGACAGCATCGAACTACTGCATAGTTTGGGGATACCTATATTTAAGATACCTAGCGGCGAGATCACTAACCTTCCGTATTTGCGGCATGTCGGGCGATTGGGCAAAGAGGTGATCCTCTCGACCGGGATGTCCGACATGGGAGAGATCGAGGATGCGCTGGATATCCTGCTACAAGCGGGAACCGCCAGAAACAAGATCACGGTATTGCACGCAACGACCGAATATCCTTGCCCCATTGACGAAGTCAATCTGCGGGCCATGCAGACAATCCGCAATACTTTTGGAGTCAAGATCGGATACTCCGATCACACGCAAGGCATCGAAGTGCCGATTGCTGCAGTCGCCATGGGCGCGGAAGTGATCGAGAAGCACTTTACGCTCGATCGCACCATGGAGGGGCCCGACCACCAAGCCAGTCTGGAGTCGGCAGAGCTCAAAGCGATGATCGCTGGAATCCGCCGTGTATCCCTGGCGATGGGGCACGGCATCAAGAAGCCCAGCAAAAGCGAAATGAAGAATATGGCCATTGCCCGGAAAAGTATCGTGGCAGCCAGACAAATCAAAGCCGGAGAGACATTCAGTGAAGACAACATCTGTGTCAAACGCCCCGGAGACGGCCTCAATCCCATGCGTTGGGATGAGGTAGTTGGCCGTGTGGCGCAAAGAGACTACGAAAAGGATGACCGGATATGAGGAAGATCTGCGTTGTCACCGGTACACGTGCCGAATATGGCCTGCTCTATTGGCTGATGAAAGAGATACAAGCCGATGCAACTCTGGAACTGCAGCTGATTGTGACCGGAATGCACCTCTCGCCGGAATTCGGCCTGACCTACAAAGAGATTGAAAAAGAGTTTCCCATCTCCAAGAAGATAGAGATGCTGTTGTCCTCGGATACGCCGGTAGGAATCTCCAAATCGATGGGTTTGGCGCAGATCTCGTTTGCCGAAGCCTATGCCGAACTGTCACCGGACATCGTTGTTGTATTGGGCGACCGGTTCGAGATATTCAGCGCTGCGGCGGCTGCGATGATCGCACGTATCCCGATCGCACATATTCATGGCGGTGAAACGACCGAGGGTGCTTTCGATGAAGCCATCCGGCATTCGCTTACCAAGATGAGCCATTTGCACTTTGTTGCAGCGGCGGAATACCGCCGACGTGTCATCCAGCTTGGAGAGCGCGCCGAGTTTGTATTCAATTTTGGAGCGCCTGGGCTGGACAGCATTTACAACTTGCAACTGTTGTCGAAGGAACAGTTGGAGGAGGCCATCGGCTTCAAGCTAGGCAAGAAAAACCTGCTGGTGACATTTCACCCGGTCACGTTGGAGCAGAACACAGCGCAAGAGCAGTTCCGCCAACTCCTGCAGGCGCTCGATGAGTTGGAGGATACGCGCATCATATTTACCAAGGCCAATGCGGATACCGACGGAAGGGCCATCAATTCCATGATTGACGAATACGTGTCCGCCAAGCAGAACAAGGCCATCGCATTTACCTCACTGGGACAGTTGCGGTATCTGTCGGCGCTTCAATTCGTTGATGCTGTGGTTGGAAACAGTTCAAGCGGGCTCATCGAGGCGCCTTCGTTCGAGATAGCCACCGTCAATATCGGCGACCGCCAGAGAGGACGGATCAAAGCATCCAGCGTCATCGACTGTCTGCCGGACAAGGCGGAAATATCAAGTGCCATCCGGCAGGTCTACACTGCGGAAACCCAATCAGCCCTTCGCAATGTTGTGAATCCACATGGTGACGGTTGCGCATCAAAGAGCATCGTAAATATATTGCGCTCCGCTCCTTTGCCGGAGTTGCTAAAGAAACAATTTAACGACTTATCTGGACAATTCACGGCATGAATACTTCCAAGAAAATCTTGCTTGCAACAGATGCCACCATCCGCCAAGCGTTAGCGATCATTGACAGCGGATCTATGAAGATCGCCCTTGTTGCCGATGAAAATGAAAAGCTGTTAGGCACACTCTCTGATGGCGATATACGCCGGGCGATCCTGGGCGGTCATAGTCTCGACGATACGATAGATGATATTTATTACCGCACTCCAACTACGTGTGGAATCAATGATTCGAAGGAAAAAATACTGCAACTGGCGGTTGCTCACAAGCTCTATCAGATCCCTGTCATAGACATCGAAGGACGCATTGTCGGCATCGCCGAAGTTGACGAACTACTGCGACCTGCACATCGAACGAACAAGGTTGTCATCATGGCGGGCGGACTGGGCTCACGCCTCAGCCCACTGACGGATACCACGCCCAAGCCAATGTTGAATGTGGGAAACAAACCCATCCTGGAAACGATCATTGAGAATTTCGCCAAATATGGCTATTCCGAGATCATTTTGAGTGTTGGTTACAAGTCGCATGTGATCGAAGATTATTTCGGCAATGGCAAATCTTTCGGTGTGAACATCGAATATGTTCATGAAGCAAAGCGAATGGGCACAGCGGGGGCGTTAAGTTTGGTGCGCGACCATTTGGATGAATCGTTCTTCGTGATGAACGGCGATCTACTGACCAACATCAATTTTGAGCATTTGCATGACTATCACGTTGCGCATGATGCGGCGGCGACGATGGCTGTGCGGGAATACGATTTTCAGGTGCCATATGGGGTAGTGAATGTGCACGATGGACGTATCTCGTCGATTGAGGAGAAGCCGGTTCACAAATTCTTTGTGAGTGCGGGGATATACATGCTCACTCCGCATGTGCTGGCACAAGTACCGCAAGATGAATTCTTCGACATGCCTACGCTGTTCGAGAAACTGATCGCGGAAAAGAAGACGACAGTTTCTTTTCCAATCAGAGAATACTGGCTAGACATCGGCAGGCTCAGTGATTTCGAGCGGGCCAACAATGAATACAGTGGTGTCTTTTCCAATGAATGAGACAAGTCCGCTGAAGTATCAAACATCAACAAAATACAAATTGGAGCCTTACGCAATGAAAGTCGATTTGAAGAACGTCCGCTGGTGCTCAAGTTGCCTGACTATGTCTACCCGTCCTAGGATTGCCTTCGATGAGCGGGGCTGGTGCAATGCCTGCGTGTGGGCGGAAAAGAAAAAAACTCTTGATTGGGGAACGCGACAGAAAGAATTGGAAACTCTGCTTGACAAGCATCGGCGAAATGATGGCAGGTTCGACTGCCTCGTGCCTGTCAGCGGCGGTAAAGACGGTTCATATGTCGCCTACAATCTGAAACACAAATACGGTATGCACCCGCTCGCCGTTACTGTCACGCCAGCGTTGGCGCTGGAGTTGGGGGATCGCAACCTGCGCGCTTTCGTTGAAAGCGGTTACAACCACATCTCCATCAATCCAGCGCATGAGGCTATGCGTAAACTGAACAAAGTCGGCTTCATCGAAATGGGATTTCCATACTATGGCTGGTTGATCGCCATACATACGGCAGTTGCACGCGCTGCCATCGGATTTGATATTGGACTGATCTTTTATGGCGAAGACGGTGAAGTCGAATACGGCGGCTCCACAGAAACATCAAAGAATCCTATCTACGATGTCCAGTATCAGAAGAAAGTGTACCTTGAAGGCGGCTACGAGAAGGTCTTGGCTGCTTCCGGCATTTCTGACGATGAACTGTTCTTCTTTCGTTTCCCCCAGGACAAAGTGCTTGGTGCGCATCCAATCGATCTGACCCACTGGTCTTATTTTGAGAACTGGGATCCCTATCGGAATTATCTGGTGGCCAAAGAATATTGCGGCCTGATGGAGGCGGAAGATTCGAATGCGGGCACGTTCACCAATTTCTCGCAGAATGACCAAGCGCTTTATGCACTGCACACCTATTTGATGTATCTGAAATTCGGTTTTGGTCGCGCGAACCAGGACGCATGTATTGAAATACGCAGGGGAGCAATGGATCGCTCCCAAGCTGTCAATCTGGTACGCCTCTACGACGGGCATTATCCGGAAGAGTTCATGCAGCTGTATCTGGACTATTACCAGATGACACAAGCCGAATTCGATGAAGTGATCGACAGGTATGCTAATCTGGACTTATTCAGTAAAGTGGACGGTCGCTGGAGACCCAAGTTCACGGTTGCATAATGAGATCTCGCATTACTGTGATTGACTATGGCATGGGCAACATATGGTCGGTGATCAATGCCCTGCGTTATTTTGGATGCACTCCTGTGGTCAGCAGCGACCCCAGAGAGATAGCATGCGCGGAATCTCTATTGCTGCCCGGGGTCGGTTCATTCAGGAAGGCGATGCTGTCCTTGCGAGAATCCTCCATCGATCAAGCGATACTGGAAGCGGTTCAGGGAAAGGGTAGAAAAATACTGGGGATATGCCTCGGCATGCAGCTGATGGGTAGCCGCGGATCAGAGGACGGGGATATGGCTGGCCTCGGCCTGATTCAGAGTTCGGTGGACATGTTTACCGGAGAAGAGATTGGTTCCAACAAGATTCCGCACATTGGTTTCGATTTGGTGCACAGCAAGCCGGGTTCGATCCTTTTCCGGAATCTGCCAGAAGCCGCAGATTTCTATTTCGTCCACTCTTACCGCATGTTGCCGCACGGTTTGAGTGGAAAAGCGGCGACATGTGTATATGGAACGGAATTTCTGGCTGCTTACGAACAACAGAACATCTTCGCTACCCAATTCCATCCCGAAAAAAGCCAAACCAATGGCCTGATGCTCTTGAAGAACTTTCTGGCCCAATAGTTACCATGCTAAAGAAGCGCCTGATATTCACACTGTTGTATAACCAAGGGCAGTTCATGTTGAGCCGCAACTTTCGATTGCAGAAAGTCGGCAATCTCAAATGGTTGCAGACCAATTACAACTTCTCTCACATCTCGTTCTCGATCGACGAGCTGGTCGTGCTGGATGTCGCGCGTAATGAACGGAATACCGAAGCGTTTTGTGAAGCGCTGGAGGCGTTGACCGAAGGATGTTTCGTGCCCATCGCCGCCGGTGGTGGGGTTCGTACTATCGAGCATGCACGCACCCTGCTTCGTTCTGGTGCCGACAAGGTCGTCGTCAATACCGCGCTCTATCAGAACGATGGCTTCATTAGCGAATTGGCCAGTGAGTTCGGCCGCCAATGCGTGGTCGCTTCCATGGATATCAAACGGTCAGCGGATGGAAGCTACCAAGTCATGGCTGAGTGCGGCAGCAAATGCCTGGAGGGCACAGCGACGCATTGGATCGAACAGGTTACCAATGATGCGGTTGGCGAGGTCTATCTTAACTCCATAGACCGTGACGGCACTGGGCAAGGTTATGACATGAAGCTGCTCGACCTGCTGCCGCCGGAAATGCCCAAGCCCGTCATTCTTGCTGGTGGTGTTGGCAATTCAACGCACCTTGCTGCAGGACTGGCGGATCCTCGTGTTGATGCCGTGGCAACTGCGCACCTGTTCAACTTTGTGGGCGACGGTTTGAAGCAGGCGCGCCGCTCGCTTATCGCGGGCGGCATTGAGTTGCCGGTCTGGGACACACAACTGCTGGAAAGTCTTCCTGGTCAGCAAAAACAGGATGGAGATTGCGTTGATTGAGCGGATACTTATCGTTGGCCTGGGAAGCATCGGTACACGCCATTTGCGATTAGCCAGAGAACTCTTTCCACATGCAGACATCAGGGTTCTTCGTCACCAGCAAAGCTGCCTGATTCCGGAATATTCGAACGGATGCTTCTCCGAAATCGGACAAGCTGTCGGCTTCGCACCCCATATTACGGTCATTGCAAACCCCGCGCCATTCCACGTCGCATTGGCACAACGACTCGCAGAGGTGGGCTCCCACCTGTTGGTGGAGAAACCGATAGCTGCCAGCACGGAGGGTGTTGCCCATTTGCTGGAATCGGTGCAGAGACAGGGAACGGTTCTTCTGACCGGATACAACCTCAGATTTCTCCCATCATTGCAGAGATTTCGAGACCTGGTGGAGGTAAAGGAAATCGGGAAGGTGCTGTCAGTGCGCTGTGAGATCGGACAATATCTTCCATCTTGGAGGCCGGATAGCGACTACCGGCAAAATGTATCAGCTCGGCGCGAACTCGGTGGCGGCGCATTGCTAGAGTTGAGCCACGAGATCGACTATCTCCGGTGGATATTTGGAGAAGTTAATTGCGTAACAGCCTCGGTCAGTCGGCAAAGCTGCCTAGAGATCGATGTCGAAGACACCGCCCATTTGATCTTGGGCTTTGCGGTAAAAGAAGATGGCCGCCGTCTGATCGGTACATTGAATATGGATTTCATCCGCCATGACACCACACGCCTTTGTACGGCGATCGGCGAGAAAGGTAGTCTACGCTGGAATGGGCTGACAGGAGTTGTCGAAAAATTCGAGGCTGGCGCGAAAGAATGGCGAGAGCTCTTCCGCCATCAGCATCAGCGCGATGACAGCTATCTCGCCGAATGGCGGCAATTCCTGTCGTGCATCGAAGAAAAGAAGGAACCGTTGATAAGTGGAGAAGATGGCTTGAAAGTATTGAGGATCATAGAGGCTGCGCGTTTGGCCTCCAGAACGGGAAGCCAAGTGCAAATCGCAGGAAATTCCACAAACACAAAGGTGAGCCCATGAAGGCAATCGCATTCATATTCGCCCGTGGCGGCTCGAAGGGGCTGCCAGGCAAGAACATTCGGCCGCTTGCAGGGAAGCCGCTGATCGCATGGTCGATTGAACAAGCACTTGCAGTGAAACGGATTGAACGCGTGATCGTATCCACGGATTCAGAGGAGATTGCGCAAGTCGCGCGGGAATTCGGAGCCGAAGTTCCATTTATCCGCCCTGCAGAATTGGCTCAAGACAATAGTCCGGAGTGGCTGGCTTGGAGACATGCAATCAACTATCTGCAAGAGAAGAATGGTGTCCTGCCCACAGCGATGGTCTCGGTGCCGGCGACAGCACCGCTCAGATTGCCTATCGATATTGAAAATTGTCTGGATGCATACGAAAAGGGTGATGCAGACATCGTTATCACAGTTTCGGAGGCCAATCGCAGCCCCTACTTCAATATGGTGAAAACAAATGAGGACGGCACGGTTAGTTTGGTCATTCCTCCCCAAACGGCAATAACACGCCGTCAGGATGTGCCCGTCGTTTACGACATGGCCACTGTCGCATATGTTGCCCGGCCAGAATTTGTTTTAACACATCATGCCGTATTTGAAGGGCGCGTAAAGGCAGTGATAGTGCCGAAAGATAGGGCGGTTGATATTGATACGCTACTGGATTTTCAGATGGCTGAATGTTTATTAAGCTTCAAAGGAACATCGTGTTAGGCGTTTCTGAAATCTGGAACCGAATTAGATTCTGGCGAAATGCAGATCGAATTGGACCAGATATTTTATTCACACATTGGCGCTTATATTTCAGAAGCACCATGAGAAAGCTGTGCGTGCAAAAGTTTAAATATTTTGGCGAAGGGTCAGAATTTAGACCTGGCTCATACGCTGAGGCATGCTCAAAGATTGAAATCGGGAATAACGTTGTTATTCGTCCTGGAACTTTTCTGTTTGCAGACCCAACTGAAGGAGGCGGTGGTATTCTCATTGAAGAGAAGGTATTAATTGGTTCAGGTGTTCATTTTTATACCAATAATCATGCATTCTCAGATGTGACTAAACCAATATTTGATCAAGACTATCCAGAGCCAAAATTGGCAAACTCAATTATTCTCAGGTGTGGATGTTGGATAGGTGCCTGTGCAATCATTCTTCCAGGTGTTGAAATCGGGGAGAACGCGGTCGTGGGCGCTGGTAGTGTTGTGACAAAATCAGTTCCCGCTCGCACTGTTGTTGCGGGAAACCCTGCCAAGTTTATTAGGCATGTTTCATGAATTTTGAGCTTGATTTTTCGGATCGGAGCTTAAGTGCTATCTGAGTTGTTTAGTACTTGGCAATGGAGTTCTATTTTTACGTGACAGCGATTAAATCAAGATTCCTCGTATCGGTTATTGCGAATGTACTTCGTGCAGGGATCACTTTTGCTTGCGGAATACTGATTGCTCGAGGATTAAATCCGGTTGGATATGGCGAACTGACATTTTTACTTGGCAGCTTTGTGGCGATTCGCGCGCTAGTGGATATGGGGAGTTCCAGCGCTTTTTACACATTCATATCTAGACGCACGCGCGGAGATAGGTTTTACTTTTTCTATTTCTTGTGGCTGCTACTGCAATTCGCAATCACATTGGCGCTTGTATCGCTGCTCATTCCTTCGGGTTTATTTGAGAAAATCTGGTTGGGGCAGCTCCGTGAAACGGTCGCTTTGGCTTTTGTTGCCGTTTTTATGCAACAGCAAATGTGGCAAATGGTGGGGCAAATCGGTGAGTCGGCCCGGAAGACCATCAAGGTGCAACTGCTCAACATCGCCGTGGCA
Source organism: Rhodoferax lithotrophicus (assembly GCF_019973615.1). Classification (GTDB taxonomy): domain Bacteria; phylum Pseudomonadota; class Gammaproteobacteria; order Burkholderiales; family Burkholderiaceae_C; genus Rhodoferax; species Rhodoferax lithotrophicus. Next base: position 4,332,704 of record NZ_AP024238.1, read on the forward strand.
ATAACTTATCTGGTGATAAGTTATTTGTTGTTCTGGCTCGGAGACATGAGTGTTCAGGGCATCCTATGGATAATGATTGGTCTCTACGGTACTGCGGCGATATTAAGTTATCTCTTGCTGAGAGAGCGAAATGCCGAGCCTGTCGAGCCAGAAGGGACGTACCGACAGATGCTGGGTGAATACTGGGCATATTGCAAGCCGATGATATGGCTTGCCGTGGCCGGATTTTTTTATGCGTTTGCCGACAAATGGATGTTGCAAAAATTTGGTGGCGCAGCTCAGCAAGGCTATTTTCAGATCGCATCGCAATTCGCCCAGATCAGCCTCCTTGCTACGGTATCCATATTGAATATTTTTTGGAAAGAGATCGCTGAGGCGCGCGCAAGAGGTGAACACGGTCGCGTTGCCATTCTATACACAAAAATAAATCGCGGCTTGGTGATATTGAGTGCTGTTATAGCCGGGTTGCTGCTGCCTTGGGCAAAGCAGATTGTGGCAATCCTGCTAGGCCCGACCTACGTGAAGGCGTGGCCGATTCTGGCAATCATGTTCCTATATCCTATCCATCAGTCGATGGGGCAAATAGGCGGCACCATGTTTATGGCCGGGGGAGATACACGAAAATATGTGGTGTTGAGTATCGGTTTAATGTTGTTCACTCTGCCGGTATCGTACTTGGCTTTAGCTCCATCATCCGGAATGTTGATTCCCGGATTAGGTTTGGGGGCAATTGGCATGGCAGGCTACATGGTGCTGACAAGCATCGTAGCGGTCAATATACAGGCATGGGTCTTGGCCCGTCACAATGCATGGCAATTCGACTGGCAATATCAAGCAGTCGGAATTCCGTTGATGATCGCTCTGGGGTATGCAATCAAGCTATTGGTGGGTTTGGTTTGGGAGCTCGATGGTGTGGGCTGGGTTGAGCTACTGATCCCGGTGGTGGTTGCCTGTGTTGTTTATGCAGGATCGGTAGTTCTGGTGGTCAAGTCGCTGCCTTGGTTGATCGGAATGAGCAAAGAGGAATTTAACAGGATGTTTTTACAATTGCGCAAGGAATTCAGGCATGTCGGCGCTTGATGCAGGAAAGACCTATCGCGACATTCTGATCTTGGAAGACAGAAATCGGTGGGAAAGCTGCAAGTCCCAATTCGATGCGCAAAGAGATGTGGTGCTTACCTATGATCTGGGACTTAGGCGGGAAGTGGAGCAATTGGGCGGTCTAGCCTGCTATGTCGATCATTTGGCGGATAAGCAGTCGATGCAAGAGAATAATTTCCTGATCTATCACTTCTTCCGCAAATGGCATTTTGATGCTGAAGGGCAGGATATCTTCCAATATCGGGGAGTGCCTTTGGGCTTCTCATTCCGTCTGGAGATATGGAATGACTTCGTGTTTTACGCACGCACCCGGATTTGTATGGAAATATTGCGTGGATTGAAATATGAGAAGCTTGTCGTTGGAACCCGACTGGGCTTGATCGAGTCGGTTCTGACTGAAATGGGTCTGGCCTTTGTGCCGGTATTGCCTAACACGGGTTCCGGCAAAGCAACATATTACTTTCCAATCCATGACTGGATGGATGAGAAAGTTCGCTTCAAAGGTATCGGCGGAGTCAAATATCGGCTAAGGGACATCGTGAGCTCGTTGCAGGGCTCGATGATGTCATGGGCGGATCGCTGGTTCGGTGGGGATAAAAAGAAACCGACAGTCTTCATTCAGGAATATCACCCGACCCGCAAGCTCATCAAGCGCTTGCAGCAGGAAGACAGAGTGCGGCTGCTGTTGGCCACATTCTCTAGAAACAAGGGTGCGTTCAGATATATTCCGATTTGGAGGGCGGCAAGCAAATTCCAGGTTGAGGCGGATAACTTGATGAGCCGATTCCGTGTCCAGCGGTGTGCGAAACTGGTGGTGTCCAATGGTGGGGATATTTCAGACGGGCTCTATCGGATCATCGAAACGCGGATAGCGAACCGCCTTGCAGCGGCCTTGCGTGATCTTGATTGCGTGATTCGTTACTTGGATGCCAATCCGCTTTCATTGGAGGTATTGATTGCTAACCTTGGCCACCTCGCACCCTTGGTAGACAGCGTATGTAAGACACGCGGCATCCCCAGTTACTTCATCATCAACGGTATATTGGGAAATGAGTTTTTGGATGAGGGGAAATACGCTACCGTTATCAACTCCTACTCGGTCAGTATCAAGGAGCATTATTTTAGGGGGATGGACAACATAGTCTGCCTTGGCGACCCGCGCATGGATGCCTATGCGATGGGTGAAATTGCGCAGCGCATGATAAACAGGGTGATGCCCACGATTACAGTAGGCGCTTCGGGACATAACAACACGGACCTGAATTCGTATCTGGCGGTGGAGTTTGATTTTTTATACGACGTTCTGCATGCGCTGACGACGATCAAATCTCGCGGTGTGGCTTTGCATATCATTATCAAAGTCAGGGCAAACGGTTACCGCAAGCAATATGAGCGATTCGTGCAGGAATATTTCCCGGGACTGGTGGATGAAATATTGGACAGCGCACCTATGCCGCAGGTGCTGCGGCGCACCGATTTCTTCATCTCGATATACTCGCAGACGCTGTTCGAGGCATCGTGTTTGGGCATCCCTTGCCTCTACTACAAAAAAGACACGGAGATCATGGACCCACCTTTCGACGGGAATTCGGAATTGGTGACCGTGACAAGTGTCGATGACCTGATCGTGGCCATAGAGGATTACCGTTCTGGTCACAAACGCTACGATGCCTTCCTTGAAAGGACGGTGATGGAAAAATACATCGGCCCCTTGGATGGGGGTAATCTGGAGCGGAACTTGAACTTTATCTACCAGCTTCTTGAACAGGCAAAAAATGGGCCGACACATTGAGCCGGTTATTCTCTGAGTTTAAAAACGGCTTGCGCAGAATGCTCTTGCGCAGAAAATTTCCGACGAGCGTTATTTACGCGGGGGCAGTGCTGGATCAAGCCAGTATCCTAGATCGGCATTCCGTGGTTTTTCGCGATGTGACGCTGGTGACTTCGACACTGGGCGCATATAGCTACGTACAGTCCGCAACAGCCATATTCAACGCCGAGATCGGCCCATTCTGCTCTATTGCTGGAGATGTCACCATCGGGCTGGCAATGCATCCGACACATATGGTGAGTACCAGCCCCGTGTTCTACGACAATGAGCAACCGTTACCCAGTTTCTTCACCAAAAGCAAGCAATTCACCAAGAATCTTCCTCGCACTACGATAGGCGCGGATGTATGGATCGGACAAGGCGCGATGATCAAGGCGGGTGTGCTGATCGGGGTGGGCGCTGTCATTGGAGCGGGGGCTGTTGTGACCAAGGATATCCCGCCATATGCGGTGGCCATAGGCTGCCCCGGCCGCGTTATCCGGCAACGCTTCCCGCAGGATATATCCGAGAGATTGTTGGCATCTTGCTGGTGGGATCTGGACGACATAGTACTCGAACGATTGGCTCCATTCTTCGCCGATCCTGCACAGTTTCTCGATAGATTGGACGCAGTCAAATGAGCGCACTACTGACGCGTCTCTTTTCCAAACTCTACAGGATATGTTTCGCTTTTTTTCATGGTTGGAAATTCCAAAACGTTGGCGTAGGTGCCGCTCTGTTTCGTCCATACCGGGTTGACGGTGGCAAGGAAATCACTATCGGCGCACAGACGGTTTTTCAACGCGGAACATGGCTGTATTGTTGCGGTGTAGACGGGCGAAAAGCTGCTTTGTCGATAGGAGGTGGGTGTGCGTTCGGCTATAACAACCATATCACTGCTGTCGGTCAGGTGGTGATCGGGGACAATGTGCTTACCGCGAACAACGTATACATTTCCGACAATCTTCACGACTACGAAGATGTCTCTATTCCCATCATGCATCAGCGAGTCAGATTCAAGCGAGAAGTGAAGATCGGTGATGGCAGTTGGATTGGTGAGAATGCCTGCGTCATCGGCGCGCGCGTTGGGAAGAATTGCGTTATCGGGGCCAACGCTGTCGTGACTTCGGACATCCCAGATTACTCGGTCGCTGTCGGTGTGCCCGCGACGGTAATCAAACAGTTCGACCCACAATCGAAGAAATGGATTGCACTGAAAGCTTGAAACAATCAATCAGGTAGCAAGATTACATATGAATATTCTAATTACCGGCGGAGCGGGATTCATCGGCTCAAGACTGGCCAATCATCTGGTCGCATCAGGTCATCGCGTTATCGTGCTCGATAACCTATCACCGCAGATCCACGGGGCAGAGCCAGAGTCCTCGCCCCTGTTCCGCAGCCTGGAGCGGCAAGTTGAATTCATTCGTGGCAGCGTCACTCAACGTGCCGATCTGATGCGCGCGCTGGCTGGCGTGGATACAGTGGTCCATCTGGCGGCGGAGACCGGGACTGGACAGTCCATGTATGCCATCCAGCATTATTCCGATGTCAACATCGGCGGCACCGCACTCCTGCTGGACGTGATCGCCAACGAGCGATTGCCGATCCGCAAAATCGTGGCGGCATCTTCGCGAGCCGTTTATGGTGAAGGGAGGTATTCGTGTCCGAAGCATGGCAATGTGTATCCGGCCTCGCGTGCCGCCGAAAGGATGGAAAAGGGAGATTTTTCCGTTTATTGTCCTCACTGTGGCACAGCGGCGGAAATGATCCCTACGGATGAGGAAACACCTGTGCACCCCGTCTCTGTTTATGGCATCACCAAACTGACGCAGGAGCAGATGGTGCTTACCGTGGGAAAATCACTGGGGATTTCCGCGATCACATTCCGCTATCAGAACGTATATGGTCCGGGGCAGTCCCTTTCCAATCCATATACCGGCATCCTTTCCATCTTCTCCACCCGGATACGCAACGGGAGTGGCATCAACATCTTCGAGGACGGGAAAGAGAGTCGTGACTTTGTGTTCATCGACGATGTGGTTCAGGCAACGGCGAAGGCTGTCGAGTATGAACAACCGTTGGCGGATGTGTTCAATGTGGGTTCGGGAGTGGCGACCGATGTGTTGACCATCGCCAACACCTTGCAGGCCTTGTTGGGTTCGGCGGTGCCAACTCAGGTGACCGGGCAATTCCGTTTGGGCGACATCCGTCATAACGTGGCCGATCTTGCCAAGGTGCGCCAGGTGCTTGGCTTCGAGCCCAGTGTCTCCATCGAGGAAGGACTTCGCCAATTCGTGGCCTGGGTCAAGGGCGAGCAGATACAAACAGACCGTTATGAAGAGAGCCTGAAAGAGCTCAAGGCGAAGGGACTGTTCAAGTGAGCAAGCAGACGATTCCGGGATTGGTCAGCCTGATCGTGGCCAGCTATAACCATGCAGAGTATCTCGCGCAACGCATGGAAAGCCTGATTGGGCAGACTTACCAAAATATTGAAATTCTGGTGATCGAGGATTGCTCTCCCGATAACAGTCTTGAAGTGTTGCGCCGGTACGAATCCCATCCAAAAGTAAAATTGATTGTCCGCGAAAAGAATGGAGGATGGGTCGCGGTCAGCAATCAAGGGATTGAACTGTCAAAGGGCGAGTTTATACTGTTCGCCAATTGCGACGACGATTGCGAACCGCGCATGATCGAAAAACTGATAGTTGCGATGCGTGCGTATCCGACGGCGGGCATTGCATTTTGCCGCAGCCTGATGGTGGATGAAAGTGATCGCATCATGGGTGACGACTATGAGATCAGGGAAAAATCGTTCCAGGACAGATGCTCATCCGACACCTTGCTGACCGGCGCAGAAATGAGCCGTTTCCTGTTGCATTCTTGCGTCATCCCGAATCTGAGCGCGGCATTGATGCGCCGTGAATGTTTTGAAACCGTTGGCAATCTCTCTCCGTCCTACCGAGCCAATAGCGACTGGGACCTATTCTTCAGGATCGCGGAAAAATATGATGTGGCTTACGTCGCAGAGTCGTTGAATAAATTCAGGCAGCACCAGACCACCATACGCAGCCTGACCAAGGGGCGCATCACTTACGAAGAATTCTTCCGCTTGCTGCTCGGCCAAATCAAGTTACTGAATATGACTTTTATCGAGCGTTGCCATTATCGATCACGTGTGATGTACTTGTGGGGGACGCATTTGTTTTCCCAGCCTTGGATAGGATTGCGCAATTTCCCCTACCACTTGGGGAGAATCATCCAGTTAGACCCTGTGGCATTGGTATTCTTCATTCCCGGTTTGATTATGGGGGTAGCCAAGGCTGCAGAAAAAGTATGGGGGCTGCTGAGCCGCACCAAACCTGTTTGATGTTTGAATATGCCAATCAATAATCGATAGAAAATCTTAGTGAGGAAGTTATGCAGTTGGCTGACAAAGTAATCGTTGTTACAGGGGGGGCGGGGTTTCTCGGAGCGAAATTCTGTGCCGCAATCGCAGAGCAGGGCGGCATCGCCGTTGTCGCTGATGTTGATGCGGCGACGGCCGAACGTGTGGCCGTGCAAATTACCGCAACCTGTCCGGGGCGAGCCGAAGCGGTCGTTTTGGATATAACCAGCGCGGCATCCATCAATGCGCTTATCCGCGATCTACAACAAAAACATGGGCGCATCGATGCGCTGGTGAACAATGCCTATCCGCGCAATCGGGAGTATGGGAAAAAACTGGAAGAGGTCACCTACGATAGTTTTTGCGAAAACGTTGGTTTGCATTTGGGTGGATATTTTCTGACTGCGCAGCAATTCAGTCTGTATTTTCGGCAACATGGCGGCGGCAACATAATAAACATGTCTTCGATCTACGGCACGATGACACCGCGCTTCGAAGTTTATGCCGATACGCCCATGACCATGCCGGTCGAATATGCGGCAATCAAATCGGCGATCAACCAGTTAACCCGCTATTTCGCACAATATTTCAAAGGTGATGGCATACGGGTGAACAGCCTGAGTCCGGGCGGAATTCTGGATGGACAACCCGAGCCATTCCTGCGCAAGTACAACATACATTGCAGCAGCAAAGGCATGCTGGATCCGCAGGATGTGTGCGGTAGCCTGATGTATTTGCTATCGGATGCGTCGCTGTATGTGACCGGGCATAACTTGCTGGTGGATGACGGGTTCTCTCTGTGAGGGGGGTGAAAAACTTCGCAGCAAGTTTTCAGGGCGCAAAATTCTTTGTGACCCGTTATCGCTGAATTGGCCGGACTTGTTTTCCCCATAACCATGAAATTTATTCCAAGTTCGATTCAGAGAATTCTTGCGGATTATTCCCTGAAAAAATTTCTGTGCTACGCTGCATTCCCTGCACATTGGGCAAAGCTGTATGCCTTGAAACTTCAGGCCAACACCGAAAAACGCCTGTTCGAAAACCATGTCCTGCAATGGCAGCAAACCAATGAGCCGCGCCCGTCGAGCCCGCGCTATATATTTCAGCCGTGGTTGCGCTCAGAGCCTGCACCTTCATTCGAATTGGCGGGTGACGGGCTGGTGGTAAACAGGGACTCTGCCGACCCTGAAATTCGCATGCGCGAGGATAGACTGGGATGGGCATTGCATTTGCACGCGCATGATGGAACCGCCGCATGGACGGCCGTAGAAAAATGGTTAGCAGAAAGATGGGAAAAGGGTCTGGCCTGTCGTGGTGCCTACTCCATTTCGGAAAGAGTCGGCAACTTGATCTTGCTGTGGAATATTCATGCGCCGCAGCCTGCACTGGGCGCGCAAATCGTGCGCATGTTGGAACAGGATACGGATTATCTTCTGGCCCACCTTGAATACCACGGCGAAGCAGGAACAAACAATCACATCCTGAACAATGCCAGGGCACTGATATTGGCTGGAGCCTTTTTGAATACAGGTAGCTTCTACGAAGTCGGATGCTGGTTGATGGAAAATCAGCTGGCCAAACATGTCGCAGAAGACGGCGTAGTGCGGGAAGCCTCCACCCATTATCAATGGGTCATCACCCGGTGGATGGTGGAAGTGGGCTGCGCATTTCACTTTATGGATCAAGCGCGTTTCCATCAACTGCGCCCCCGGTTACACAACATGCTCCAAGTGTGCGATGCCATGCTGTTGGGTGAGGATGGCGCGAACTACATGCCGCTGCTGGGTGATATTTCTCCCGACTTTCCACCGCGACTGTATGGCGGAATGACTCGCTTCGGCTATGCGCTTTTGTGCAGCGGCGATGAGGAACAGAATGACAAGGTTTCGGCAAGCGGTTTTTGGTCGCAATTCTTTGTCGGGCGGATGCAGCCGACGCAGCAGAGCTGGCAAGCACTGGACAACAGCTGGGTGCGCATCAGAAATCATGGCTGGTCATTGATTGCCCACGTCGATGTGCATCCCGACGACAGTCGCTCAACGCACGGGCATCATGATCTGTTCTCGTTTGAATTAGCCTTCGGTGGGCAGCCAGTTATTGTCGATGCGGGAAGAGGGAATTACCTTGCTGGCCGCGACCGTGAGGCGGCGGGAATTCTGGAAGAATGGCACAACACGATCATGGTGAACGGCAGAAGGACTGGATTTGTGCCGAGAGGCTATATGCCGATTTCATGGCTGAAAAGAATTCGTACTGCTCCCCGTGTTTCGGCAGAAAGCCAGCGGCTCGAAATTCGGCTGGACGCACCGCATGAAGTGCCGGGAATTTCATGCATTCAAAGAACTTGGTTATGGGCCGACGAGCGAACTGCCATTGTGACCAATCGCGTGCGAAAAGAACTTGTGTCGCAGGCCAGCATAAAACTCGTGCTCTACGTGATGGGGCAAGTTAGCGAAGCGGAGGGCGGACTCAGGCTGCAAATCGGCACGAACAGCTTTCTGTTGTGCTGGAACGGGCTGGACATGCCCGTGCTGAAGGATGCCGTCAGATATGCCGCCTACGATGTGCCAGAACCATGCACAAGGCTGGAATGGATTGTGATCAGCCAGGACAGTGATTGGGAGTCAGATTTCAAAATCAGCGCATTGGAAAGCATCGAGTGATAACAGTACTGACAACCGTGCGGAATGGAATGCCATTTCTTGCCGAGGCCATCGACTCAATTCGTGCGCAGGAATATAAGAATTTCCGGCACTGCATCGTCGATGACGGTTCATCGGATGGAACGGCGGATTTCCTGTCGCAAGCGGCAAACGTGGACCTGACCGTTATCTATACCCAGCCCATAGGCAGAGGGCGCGCGCTTAATCTGGGTGTAGCGCGCAGCCAATCGGAATTCATCGCCATTCTGGACGCAGACGATACCGCTGCCCCCGGCTGGCTGGCGGCGATGGTCGGCATTATGCAAAGCCAGCCGGAGGTGGCGGTCTTGAGTTGCAGCGGGATGCTATCGAAAGAGGCAATGGACTCCGACAAGGCTTGCAAGGCTAATGCCTATCAACTTTCTGCGTCAATGTTCCTGTACCGCAATCCAGTGCATCATTCGGGTACTCTCATTCGCAAGCAGGCCTTGCTCGAAGTTGGTGGCTATGATGAGACTAGAGATTGTCTATTCGATTATGAGCTGTGGGTGCGACTGATGAAGCAGGGCAAGCAAATCTGGCGCGTTGATAATGGCTATATTTTCAAACGAATTCATGCGGGACAACATTTTGAGCGAAGCAACCGGCTCCACTATCTGTTGAGCAGCTATCGCATCCGTCGCAATGTTTGCGCTGATCTGCTCGGCGGTAAGAAAGCCATGATTCCGGCGTTGCTGTTTCTCTATGGCTTGTTGCCGCGCTGGATCAGACATTGGGTATATAGCCGGAGAAACCTTGGGGGATCGTTTTAATGTGCGGCATCGCGGGATGGATAGGGCCGAAGCTGGATGTGGGCGAGGCAAGGCGCATGATTGCCCGGCTGGCGCATCGCGGGCCGGATGATGAGGGAGATTGGCAGGAGGGGGGGGTCTGGCTGGGTCAGCGCCGCCTGTCCATTGTCGATTTGTCGCCCGCTGGTCATCAGCCCATGCTTTCTGCTTCTGGGCGCTATGTGGTGACATTCAACGGTGAAATATACAACTACCCGGAAATCATGGCGGTGTTGAAAGGGGTCGGACATTCCTTCAGGGGGCATTCGGACACCGAAGTGATGCTGGCGGCATTCGAGGAATGGGGAGTGGAAGGGGCGCTGCTACGCTTTAACGGAATGTTCGCTTTTGCTGTCTGGGACCGGAAAGAGCGTAATCTGCTGCTTGCTCGCGACCGTATGGGAGAGAAGCCGTTTTACTACGCCGAGAGAGACGGTGAAATCGCGTTTGCCTCCGAGCTGTCCGCGCTGTGGCAATTGCCATGGCTGGACAAAACCGTGGATAGAGCAGCGCTGGCCGCGTACTTCCGCTATTTGTGCGTGCCGGCACCCGCGACGATAGTGCGCGGTGCGCGCAAGTTGCGTCCCGGCGAAATGCTCAAATGGAAAGATGGCAAAAGCGAAATTTCCTCCTACTGGAGTGTGCGCCAAGCCACCACCAATGGTTTGGCGAATCCGCTCGCCATGAGCTTCAAGGATGCGGCAGATGAACTGGAAGAACTGCTGCGCGACGCGGTCCGCATTCGTCTGCGCTCGGATGTGCCCTACGGGGCCTTGCTTTCCGGCGGCATAGATTCATCGCTGACGGTAGCACTGATGCAGCAGGAAGCCAAACAACCAGTTTCGACATTCACTATAGGCTTCAAGGAAAAGTCGCATGACGAATCGGTATTTGCGCGGGAGATCGCCAGCCATATCGGCACCAGCCACGCGGAAGAAATACTGAATGCGCAGGATGTCATAGATCTGGTACCCAAAATAGCTTCCCTGCATGACGAGCCTTTTGCCGACAGCAGCAGCATCCCGACTTTCCTGCTGTCGCAATTCGCGCGCCGCCACGTCAAGGTAGTGCTGTCCGGCGATGGAGGTGATGAACTTTTCGGCGGTTATCCGCGATATTTCTGGGCGGGACGGATCGAACATTTGCGCCACAGGCTGACACCGCAAGGGGCGGCAATGTTGGGGCGAACAATCAACAGCATTCCGGCGGCGCTGTTGAATAACGCAGATCGGTATATTCTGGGCGGCAAGCTGGGTGGCGCAAACGGGCTGGCGATGCGGGCGCAACGCTTCGGCGCATACCTGATGCACCCGCCGACGGATGTTTACGACGCTATCGTCTCGGCTTGGAAGCGGCCTGCCGAAATTTTGTTGGGTGAATTTCAGGAAAACCAGATGTTGTCTCCGCAACTGGAGCGATATGCGGATTTGCCTTGGGCGGGCGGCATGATGGCGGTGGATCAGGAACACTACTTGCCCGACGACATCCTCACCAAAATGGATAGAGCCTCGATGGCGGTAGCACTGGAAGCGCGCGCGCCGTTGCTCGACCATCGTCTGGTGGAGTGGGCGGCGCGCGTGCCGTTGCAGTACAAACTAAGCCCGCATGGCGACACTGGAAAACTGCTGCTGCGGGAAGTTCTATACCGCCATGTACCGCAAAAGCTGATAGATAGACCTAAAATGGGCTTCGGCATGCCGGTGGGATCATGGCTGAGAAAAGAGCTGCGCGGATGGGCGGAAGAAATGCTGACCAGCAGTCGGCTGACAAACGTCGGACTGAATGCCGATGCGGTGATTCGTGTGTGGCAAGAGCACCTTGCCAGAAAGAATCGTCTTCCAGAAATATGGACGGTGCTGATGTGGGTGCAGTGGCAGGAGAAGTGGAATGCCAAACTGTGACCGGACCGAAAGAAAGTGGCCCATGTCTAATTGCACAAATACACATATTTAACTATCCTCCAGCTTGTTTAACACGAACGGGTGGTGGTGGCGCGAGTCGCAGCAAACGTAACGTGCAACGATCAAGATCGCAAAGAGCTGGAAAGACTGAGCACCAGTCGAACCGCGCAGGCCCGTTTGGCCGAGCGTGCCAAGATTGTGCTGGGCTGCTTGAAGGGTGAGCGAAACGACCAGATTGCCTCGCGCATGAAATTGCAGACCAGCACTGTGGCGACATGGCGCAAGCGATTTCTGGAAGGCGGCATCAAGGCTCTTGGTGACCGGGCGCGCAGTGGCAAACCGCCCACCTACATAGCCAGCGACTTGCGCGAGCGAATACGCAGGCAACTTGAGCTTACCCCGCCCGAGCGGCCTTCCAGCTGGGATGGTGCCACACTGGCTCAGGCGCTGAATGTGTCCGATGACGCGATTTGGCGCATCCTTCGAAAGGAGGGCATCCAACTGCGGCGCATGCGCTCTTGGTGCGTGAGCACCGATTCAGAATTCGCAGCCAAAGCCACAGATGTGATTGGTTTGTACCTAGGGCAGCCAGACAACGCACTGGTGCTCAGTGTTGACGAAAAGCCATCGATTCAAGCTTTAGAGAGAAAGACTGGCTACGTCCATACCAGCTGCGGCAAAGTCGTGCGCGGCATCAAAAGCACGTACAAGCGTCACGGAACCGTCAATCTGTTTGCCGCATTGAATGTGGCCACCGGTGCAATCCATAGCAAGGTCACCGCAGTCAAGAAGCGACTAGACTTTCAAGCATTTCTCGATGATGTCATTGCCGATGTGCTTCTCACACAGGAGGTTTATGTGATCTTGGACAACTATGCTACCCACAAGAAAAACGATGATTGGTTGGCACTTCATCCCAATGTTCAATTTCATTTCACGCCTACATCGGCAAGCTGGCTCAACCAAATCGAAATCTAGTTTGGCATCTTCATCCGCAAGAGTCTGACGGAGGCAAACCTCCAAAGCACCAAGCAATTGACGCAGGCTATTGAAGCGTTTGTGGCTCACTACAACGAAACGGCAGCCCCCTTTGTATGGCGCAAACGAGAGGTTCGTGGCGCTCAACTTAGAAATACAATTATTAACTTACGCAATTAAACACTAGCACCATGATCGTTGCCATCACAGGCGGAACCGGATTCATTGGCCGGAAGTTGGTTGTGCGCCATTTGGTACAAGGGCATGAGGTGCGCGTGCTTTCGCGGAGGAAAGACGTCGAGCCCGGTGCGAAGCTATGCTCCGGCGACCTGTCGAACACCGATGCATTGCGATCATTCGCGGACGGTGCGGATATCCTGTACCACTGCGCCGGAGAGATCCGTGATGAGACGCGTATGCACGCGGTACATTTGGAGGGGACGCAACACCTGATCGATGCCGCGAGCGGTCGGATCGGTCGCTGGGTTCAGCTTAGCAGCGTAGGTGCATACGGCAGACAGCGCGGGGGCATTGTGACCGAGCAGACTGAACCTCATCCGACTGGCATCTACGAGGTTACAAAAGTATTGTCGGACGAATTGGTGAGTGCCGCATCGCACGGCGGCGCATTCGAGCATATGGTCTTGCGACCATCGAATGTGTACGGTGCGGAGATGAGCAATCAATCCCTCTTCGGCCTGATTAGCATGATTCGGTGCGGGCGCTTCTTCTTTATCGGCGCACCCGGCGCGTCGGCAAACTATATACATGTCGATAACGTGGTGGAGGCGCTGATGCTGTGTGGCACAAAACCGGAAGCTGATGGACAGATATACAACCTGTCAGATCATCGCACTATGGAACAATTCGTCGCAGTCATTGCGAAATCGCTCGGGAGGCCAATCCCCTCGCTTAGAGTGCCTGAGTGGTCAATCAGGCTGCTGGCAAGGTTGCTGAGCGGCATCCCGGGATTCCCATTGACAGAGTCGCGCATCGATGCGCTGACCGGAAGAGCCATCTATTCCACCGAAAAAATAGAAAACGAACTAGCCTACAGACATCCCGTATCAATGGAAGTCGGCCTAAATGAACTGGTGCAAACTTGGCAGCACAAAATTACTGGATGATACAGATGTCATGAATACCTCCATGCATCTTTCAAATATTCGTATCGCTCGAATTTCGACAGTCCCATTTTTTGTGGTTGCACAGCTCAAGCACCAACTTGTTGAACTTGGCTTGCAGGGAGCACAGGTGACGGTTATCGCAAGTGATGAGCCCGAAATGTCTTTGCTACGCGGTCTGACTGGTGTGCGCTGCATGCCAATCGATATCCCACGATCAATCTCACCTTGGCGTGACTTTAAAGGGCTAATTCATCTGTATCGTTTTTTTATGCGTGAACATACTCAGATCGCGCACTCCACCACACCGAAGGCTGGGCTGTTAACTGCATTGGCGGCTTTCCTTGCGGGGGTTCCTGTCAGATTGCACACTTTTACGGGCCAACCTTGGGCAACGATGCATGGCCTTAAACGATGGTTAGCACGGACTAGCGACAAATTGATTGGCCTATTGAATACTCGCTGTTACACAGACAGCGCAAGCCAACGACAGTATCTGATTTCACAGAACATCGTGAAGGAAAACAAACTATTCGTCATTGGCACAGGCTCACTTGCAGGTGTCGATACCCAACGTTTTGATAGGAAGCGATTCTCAAGTATCCAATGTGCCATGTTACGAAAGGAATTGGACATACCTGTGAGTGCGCCAGTCGTGTTATTCGTGGGGCGCATTACGGTCGACAAGGGTGTACATGAATTAATTCAGGCCTATGCAAAAATCAAAACCACTGGCAGTGATGCACATCTGGTTTTCGTCGGACGTTTTGATACTGAGAGCGGTGTCGAAGGTGCAATCCTGCCACGTGACATTGAATGTCTTCCTGATTCGCATATTGTTGGATACACAGACTGTCCCGAAAAATATTTTGCAATAGCCAATATTTTGTGCTTGCCCAGTTATCGAGAAGGCTTTGGAACTGTGGTTATTGAAGCAGCGTCGATGGGCGTTCCAACAGTTGGCACAAGAATTTATGGACTAACTGATGCGGTGGAGGATGGTCAAACAGGCCTATTGGTAGAGCCACGAGATGCAGACAAACTTGCTGACTCCTTGCTGAATTTACTCAACGACACATCGCTCAGAATAATGATGGGAAAAGCAGCCATGCAGCGTGCATTGGCATTATTTGATGCTCAAAAAGTAAATTTACTGGTTGTGAATGAATATCTTGCGTTACTTCGTTCTGCAGGTATTTTGAAATGAAAGGCGTTGTATTGGTTACAGGTGCCAATGGTTTTGTCGGCCACACCCTGTGCAAAGAGCTTTCAATGCGCCACTTTTCCGTGCTGAGCACAGTACGTTCCAAGATGGCAAATGTGCCGTATTCCACAGTGCTCATCGATGCAATCGGTCCTGAGAGCAATTGGTTCACTGCGTTAAAGGAGGTTCGCGTGGTCATCCACCTCGCCGCCCGCGTCCATGTGATGCACGACACCGCAATTGATCCACTTGAAGACTTCCGGAAAATTAATGTGAAGGGAACCCTCAACTTGGCTCGGCAGGCAGCCATCGCAGGGGTTCAGCGATTTGTATTTATCAGCTCAGTTAAGGTCAACGGCGAGCAAACAAAACCCGGGCACGCCTTCACCGAGGCGGACAATCCCGCCCCGCAAGATTCCTATGGCATTTCAAAAATGGAAGCCGAACAAGGTTTACGAAAAATCGCTCAGGAAACAGGCATGGAAGTCGTCATCATTCGCCCACCGCTGGTATATGGTCCCGGCGTGAAAGCCAACTTTGCAGCCTTGATACAGACTGTTCAAAAAGGCTGGCCCTTGCCGTTAGGAGCCATCCATAACCAGCGCAGTCTGATCGGGCTGGATAATTTGGTCGACTTCATCCTTACTTGCACCACCCATCCCCAGGCTGCCAACGAGACTTTTTTGATCAGTGATGATCATGACATATCCACCACCGAATTAGTCCAAGGCTTGGCCAAGGCCGCCGGGAAGAAGAGCTGGTTGATACCTGTACCATCCTGGCTATTACTGTTATCCGGGCGATTGCTTGGCCAACGTGCAGCTATCCACCGTCTGTGTGGCAATTTGCAAGTCGACATATCGAAAGCCAAACAGTTATTGGGTTGGACTCCACCTATCTCGATAGAAGAAGGTTTGCGTAGATCTGTTCAGGGTAATAATTCATCTTCATGAAACGAGTTTTTGACTTATTCTTGGCTATTGGGGTCACATTGATTCTTTTATTGCCAATTCTTTTCGTTGGACTGCTGGTACGATTCACATCCAAAGGCCCAGTTTTGTATTGGTCCAATCGCGTAGGGAAAAATAACGTTATTTTCAAGATGCCTAAATTTCGCAGCATGCAAATGGGTACGCCGGCTGTAGCAACACACTTATTAAGCAACCCTGATGCTTACCTCACGCCCATCGGAAGTTTTTTGCGCAAGTCGAGTTTGGATGAATTACCACAGTTATGGAGCATCTTGAATGGCGATATGAGTTTTGTCGGGCCCCGACCTGCCTTGTTCAATCAGCATGATTTGATTGAATTGCGCACCAAGGCCGGTGTTCACCATTTGGTACCTGGCCTGACCGGTTGGGCTCAAATTAATGGACGCGACGAGTTACCCATCCCACAGAAGGTTGCGATGGATATCGAATACTTACATCAAAAATCCTTATGGTTTGATATAAAAATCATCATTCTCACAGCAGCGAAGGTATTAAAAAGAGATAATGTCACCCATTAAAATCAACAATAAATGAACTGCCAGGGATTTAAAAAATTCACCCACAGGTATTCGATATGACCAACTTAATTGACATTCAAAACCAAATCGCATTGCTGCAAAAGCAAGCCGAAGAAATCAAGGCTCAAGAATTCAACAAAACAGTCGCAGAGATCAAGGCCAAAATGGAGGCATTTGGCATCACCGTAGCTGATCTTGACGGCGGAAAAACCCGCATGAGCAAAACCACTGTCAAATCCAGCAACCCTGCCCCAGCCAAATTCCGTGGCCCCAACGGTGAGACCTGGAGTGGCCGTGGCCTGATGCCTCGCTGGTTGGCCGCGTTGGTGGCGCAAGGGCAAAGCAAGGATACCTTTGCAATTTGATGGCAAAGAATCCTCACGTAGGCCATCGGGCAAAACGGGGTAACAAACTGATCAAAATCAAATCTAATTTGACTCTAGAGCTTTAAAAACAAGCTCAGGAAGCTATCATAAATATAGCAATTTATCGGTGAATCAATGTGCATTTACCGACCTGAATTCTGCTTTGTACCACCTATGCCCCATCATCCAAAAGCCGCTGAATCCATTGCCTTTGAAGACGAATTCATCAATGGTGTGAAAAACATTTTTGAAGAAATGATCGTCTTCAACCGCATGCTGGGCTTGCAGATTACCCAAATTGCGCCAACCCAGGTCAAAGCTCGCATCAACATGCGCAACGAACTGGTTGGCCACTATGCCTACAACCGCATTCACGGTGGTGTTATCAGCGCGGGACTGGATGCCATGGGTGGTCTGGCCGTCATGGCGGCTATTGGTGCGCGCCACATGGATGAGTTACCCAGCCAGCGCCTGCAGCGCTTCGCCAAGCTCGGCACTATTGATCTTCGGATCGACTATCTACGCCCCGGCATTAGTGAGTGGTTTGAATTGCGTGCTGAGGTGATGCGCTTGGGTTCACGCGTTGCCTCCACCCGCATGGAATTTTTGGCGGCTGACGGTAAATTATTGTCGACAGGGTCCGCCGCTTACATCGTCTCCTAAGCCTGAAGTCAGGCTGGACAACAACGTTTAATGCGGTGTTGACTCATCTGGCGGCACCATTGCTGGCCAGCAGACCGTCACACACAGCCCGCCCAACAGCATTGAACGGCTCACCTCAACCTGCGCGCCATACACCTTGGCAATACGCCGCACAATCGACCATCCAAGGCCGCTCCCCGTTTGCTCTGTACCTAGCACGCGGTAAAAACGCTCCCCCAAGCGCGCCATATCGGCATCAGACAGGCCAGGGCCGCTGTCTTGCACCTGCAGAGTCACAAGGTGTTTATCCACCTTGACCGCCAGATTGACCTTGGCGGCATCCGGGCTATAACGCATGGCGTTGTCCAGCAAATTGCGCAGCAACACACTGGTAAGCATGTCATCGGCCTGGATGTAGGCGTGAGCAGGAGCATCCAACTCAAGCTCTTGTTCACGTCCCAACGCGACCAGGGCCAAGTCTGCCGCCACGCGCTGTGCCACGGCGGCCACATCCACCAGCCCACTGGGTGCAGCATTGGCCGAAGACTCCAGGCGAGACAAGGTCAGTAGCTGTTCCACCAAATGGGTAGCACGGTCACAGCCTGCCAGGGTGTAATGCAGGGCATGGTTACGCTGTTCAGCATCACTCCCCGCGCCCAACGCGACTTGCGCCTGCGTGCGGATGGCAGCAATCGGCGTACGCAACTCATGTGCAGCATCAGCGGTGAAACGGCGCTCAGATGCCATCATGGCTTGTATTCGCTCAAACAATGCATTCAACGAATACACGACCGGGGTAATTTCTGTGGGCACATCCTTGAGTACCACCGGCTCCAGGGCATGGGGTTGGCGCTGCGCCAGTGTCAGGCTGAGATGTCGCAGTGGAGCCAATCCATTACGAACAGCCAGCCAACCCACTACGGCCAGCAAAGGAAGGGCATACAGCAAAGGCATCAACACGCCTTTGAGCACAGCCCACAAAATAGAGTCGCGCGATTTGGTTTGCTCACCTACAAACACTTGCACATCACCTTCGCTGCCTTGTGCACCAAACACCCGCCACTCGGATTTGTCGTTGAGTTGTACGGTTGAAAACCCCCGGGTCTTGTTGGACATGGGAATGTGGCCCGCATTGGCGGAGCCAAGGGTCATCACACCTTCATGAAACACCTGAAACGCTACACGCGGGGCATATTTGTGCAGCGAAGGGGCATCTTCCAGATGGTTGCCATCGGTGTGCTCACCCCCCGTATCACTGCTGTGCCCCGTTTGCTGCACCACCAACAAGGCAGCGGATTGGGCTAAATGGCCATCGAGCAATTCGTCGAGTTCATCACTGGCATCCACCCAGGTCAGGACTGCAGCCCCCAACCAGACCAGCATGACCATCAGCAGCAGCAAACTCAGCAAACGAGCTTGCAGGGATTTCAGACGGGGCAACAGTGTCATGGTCGAATGGGATTCACACGTCGGTCTTGGGACGCAGCAAGGTGTAGCCAATGCCACGCACGGTCTGGATCAATTCGGGTTTTAGCTTTTTGCGCAGATGGTGGATATGCACCTCCACCGCATTACTTTCGACCTCATGACCCCAGCTGTAAAGCTGCTGCTCTAGCTGCTCGCGCGACATGACCCGGCCAACGGCCAGCATCAGAACATGCAGCAAATCAAATTCACGCGTGGACAGGGTCACAGGCTGCCCTTCAAACATCACTTGCCGGGCAGCCGGATTCATTTGAATGGCACCACAAGTCAGCAAGTCCTGTGTTTGGCCGTGAGAGCGCCTCACCAAGGAGCGTAACCGGGCACCCAGCTCATACAGATCCACGGGTTTGAGGACATAGTCATCAGCCCCCAAATCCAGACCTTTGATGCGGTCGGGCACCGCATCACGCGCCGTCAGCACCAGCACAGGCGTGCTGATTTTTTTTGCCCGCAGCGCCTGCAACACATCCAGACCGTCTTTTTGCGGTAACCCCAAGTCAAGCACGGCGGCCTGATAGTCGCCACAACCAAGCTCCCGCTCGGCGGCCATGCCGTCACGCACCCAATCTACCTGAAAACCTTGCTGACGCAGGCCTGCACGCAGCCCGTCGCCCAGCATAGGGTCATCTTCAGCCAACAAAATACGCATTGCTTACCCTTCAGTGATGAGTCAGCATCATCTTAATCGTCATCACCACTGCGCCAACTGTGCTGGACGCGATTTCCTGACTGATGATCACCATGGCCGTCATGAGCGTAGGCACTGCCACGCTGGGTGCTCATCACCGGGTTTTGCCATTGCAAATACCAAAAACCCAGCACACAACACATCAGCAGCAATGCCAATGGCCACCACGACCAACGGATCTTGTCTTTGGTAAGGCCTTGTTTGTAGCCACTCCACATCGCCCCAATCAGGTTTTCACCTTGTGTCAAACTGGCATAAATCACCCCGGCCACGTGTACACCCACCACGACCAGCATGAACCCCGCTGCCGCTTCATGGATCTCCTTCACG
Organism: Rhodoferax lithotrophicus; assembly: GCF_019973615.1. Taxonomy (GTDB): domain Bacteria; phylum Pseudomonadota; class Gammaproteobacteria; order Burkholderiales; family Burkholderiaceae_C; genus Rhodoferax; species Rhodoferax lithotrophicus. The sequence goes on from NZ_AP024238.1 coordinate 4,352,702, forward strand.
CTATGAGAGCCACCATTGAAATAAACCCAACCGGTATACACAATGGCCAAAGTGCTCAACAACATCAGCACAATCGACAGCGCCCCCAAGGGGTTGTGCCCCACCGAAGTTTTGGGTTTGAAGCTAAGCATCTCGCTGGCATACCGTGCTACCGCCACCGGGCCACGGACAAAGCTGGCAAAACGAGCATGACGTGTGCCAATCACACCCCAGATCAGACGGAACGCCACCAGCCCAACCATGGTGTAACCCAACGTCAAATGAACCCCCATCAGACGGTCACTCTCTGAGGTGGCATAGGCTCCAGCAAAACTCAAAGCCAGCAACCAGTGGAACACCCGGGTGGGGGCATCCCATACCAAAATTCTGGTTTTACCCACAGCATCAGTTCCCATGATTTTCAGTTGGGAATACGCACACTGTGCTCGTTGAAGTCACCTTGCTCGGCACCTTGATGGCAAGCGCTGCAATTGGACGGACTACCAATCGACTTGCGCGACCAAGTGCTGCTGTTCACATGTTTGCCGTGCTTGCGCCGGAACCAGTTTGACTCGGTGATGCGGTCCTCTGGAGGCATTTCGCTGACACGCTTGTAGGTGCCGGCATTGCTGGTGAGGTACTGATTAATGGCACGGGCGCTGGCTGCATCCAAAGAAGCATCGTTGCCATAGTGCTGGCCCAAGTTACCCATCAAGTGTTGCCAGGAACCAGAGGGCAGCAAACCGGCTGGGTAGGCCATGTGGCAAGACGCACATTCTTTTTTGTATTGTGGTGGCGCTGCACTGGCGATACCACCACGCGAGCCACCCCTGCTACCAAACCACCCCTCACCCCCCTCGTCATCGTCTGCCATGGCAGCGTGCATACTGCCGGCCGTGAGCAGCATGAGCAACAAGGTTTTTAAAACAGGGGGGTAACGCAGCATGGGGCTCTCCAATGAAAATAACAGTGGAGTTAATGTAGGCACTGAGCATTAAGCCTTTCTTAAGAGCCGGTGTCATGACCACATCAAACGCCCCCAAGTGGGCCAAGTCGCAGTATTCTTGCCACCTTCAGCAAGCCTTGTACACAACTTGCACCCCGTACAACCCGCCACCTCAGGAGAATCCCATGGCCTTATTTCTGCATTTCCGTCGCCCCTCTGTCTCTGCTCTGGCATGCGCCATGGGCTTGTTGTCGGGATCGTTGGCACTCAGCGTCCAGGCACAAGTGTGGTCTAGCGGAACGCCCTCTCAGAATAGCCAGCAAACCGCACAGGCCCGTTATGAAGCCGACAAAAAACTCTGCGCTCAGGAAGCCTCGCCAGAAGCCCGCATCCAGTGCCGGCGTGATGCACAAACCATTTACGACAACGCTGTTGCAGGCAATCAGCCCGGGGTCTATCAAACCCAGAACTATGGCGTATGCACCGATTGTGGTCGTGTCACAGCAGTGAATATGAGCGAGCAAGGCGGCGGCAACAATGGCACCGTTGGCATGATTGCCGGTGGTGTGGCCGGTGCGGTACTGGGCCATCAGGTGGGCGGCGGCTTTGGCAAAGACCTGGCCACCATCGCTGGCGCAGCAGGCGGTGCCTATGCTGGCAAAACCTTGGCAGAAGGTGCCGGTAGCCGCAAAATCTGGACGGTGAGCGTGCAGTACAACGATGGCCGCACGGGCAGTTTCAACTTTGAACAAGACCCTGGCCTGGCAGTAGGCACCGCCGTCAGAAACTCAGGCAATACACTGGTCAGAAATTAAGTGATTAATTGGGCTCTAGTACTTATAAAATAAGCGCAAACAGCTATATAAAACATAGCAATCAATTACAACCCACGTACCACTTCCATGGCCTGTTCGACGCGCTCCACCGGGTGAATCGTCAGGCCCTCGAAGTCTTTGGATTTCAGGTTTTTGGGGGCGTTGGCTTTGGGCACCACGGCCACGCTGAAGCCCAGTTTGGCGGCTTCTTTCAGACGCTCCTGCCCGCGTGGGGCCGGGCGGACTTCTCCCGCCAGACCAATTTCACCAAAGGCAAAAAAACCTTTGGGCAAGGGTTTGCCGCGCAGGCTGGAGGTGATGGCCAGCAGCACCGCCAAATCAGCCGCGGGCTCAGAGATGCGCACGCCACCCACAGCATTCACAAACACATCCTGATCCATACACGCCACGCCCGCATGACGGTGCAACACCGCCAGCAGCATGGCCAGGCGGTCTTTGTCCAGCCCGACACTCAAGCGCCGGGGCGACGGCCCGCCGCTGTCCACCAGGGCCTGAATTTCCACCAGCATCGGGCGCGTGCCTTCCAGGGTAACCATGACACAACTGCCCGGCACCGGCTCGGCGTGCTGGCTCAAGAAAATGGCACTGGGGTTGCTGACGCCCTTGAGTCCTTTCTCGGTCATGGCAAACACGCCAATTTCATTGACTGCACCAAAGCGGTTTTTGATGGCCCGCACCAAGCGAAAGCTGGAATGGGTGTCGCCTTCAAAGTAGAGCACGGTGTCGACCATGTGCTCCAGCACACGTGGGCCGGCCAAAGCGCCCTCTTTGGTGACGTGGCCGACCAGCACAATACTCACACCACTGGCTTTGGCCGCACGTGTCAGGTGTGCGGCACATTCACGCACTTGCGCCACCGAGCCTGGGGCCGAGGTGAGTTGCTCGGAATACACGGTTTGGATCGAGTCGATCACCGCAATGTCGGGCCGCATGGACTCCAGCGTTGAGAGGATTTTCTCCAGCCCAATCTCGGCCAGCACCTTCACCTGTGAGCCGTCCAGCCCCAGGCGGCGTGCCCGCAACGCCACTTGTGCGCCGCTTTCTTCGCCGGTGACATACAGGGTGCTTTGGCCACTGCGCTGCAACGAGTCAAGCGCTTGCAGCAGCAAGGTGGATTTGCCAATGCCAGGGTCACCACCGATCAAGACCACACCGCCTTCGACCATACCGCCGCCCAACACGCGATCCAGTTCTTCGTGACCGGTGGGTGTGCGCGCGAAATCAACCGCGTCAATCTCGCCGAGCACCGCCACTTCAGCGGTTTTGGACAGGGAAGCAAAACGGTTTTTGGTCGGGGCTGTGCTCTCTGGAACCGATTCAATCAGTGTGTTCCAGGCGTTGCAGCTGGGGCATTTGCCCTGCCACTTGGGGCTGATGCCGCCGCATTCAGAGCAGACGTAGTGGGTTTTTTCTTTGGCCATGACGGGGATGTTACTGTATGGAAGTACAGATCATCACGCCGTCATGTCAAACTTTTTGCGTGGGCAGTCACCACTGCGCCAGTTGCACTTCACCCGAATCGCTGGCCATGACGGCACGGCCACCTGACAACGGCAGCACCGTGGGGCGCAAATCATGGGCGAATGGCAGGCGCAAGCGCTCGCGGCCGGTGTCGGCATCGAGCACATGCAGCATTTGCTTCATGTCCAGGCAATACACCTGGTTTTCAAAGGTGACGATCTCCGCCATCATGGGGCCCCAATTGGCCCCGGCATTGCCATAACGCGTGGTCTGGTGCTTCCAGCGCACGGCCCCGGTGTCAACATCAATGGCGTAGATCCAGCCAGTGGGTGACCACAGGTAAGCGGTGTCGCCAGACACATGGTGCGAGTTGATGAAGTTGCCGGCCTTGAAGCGCCACTTGACCTTGCCGCTGTTCACGTCAATGCCATAAAGCAGCTCGGTGTAGGTGCCTGCCACCAACATGCTGCCACTGACATACATCTGGCGCACGTATTGCCATTCATTCTTTTCGTCCAGCTTCCATTTGAGCTTGCCATCGGCCTCATTCAAGGCGTAAAGCAAACCATTGCCGGGGCCAAAGAACACCGTGCCATCGGCCACCGTAGGGGCATACGATGCGGTGCAGTCCACTTCGTCCGAAAAACGCCAGTCAATCTGCCCGGACTGGTTGCCCAGCGCCAGCAGCTCATGGCCATCCCCCACATAGGTGCGCTCAGAAGTGACAAAAGGTGTGCCGACTTGCAAAATGGCTTTGTGCACCCAGCGTTGTTGGCCGTCGACCATGTTCCAGGCCCCCAGCTCACGTTGCCCACCACTGATCACCGATTGCCCTGCGGCACGTGGCCGGTAAACCGCGTTGCTGCTCAGGTGGTGCGGCACATTCCAGGTGATGGCATCCAGGTCAGGATCGATGCGGCCAAGCGTCTTGTCACCGTTAAAAAATACATGGCCATCCACCCAGGCCAACGGGGCCAAGGTGGTGTTGCCACTGCCCCAGCGTCGCACCACCTGAGGGGTTTGGGTCGCGGCAGAAACGGAAAAGGTGGACAAAAGCCCACCTGCTGCAAGAGCCGCCACAAAGTGGCGGCGATTCAGATGACCTGAAACCATCAATCGCACTTCGCCCCTTGCTTGATCCAGGCGGAAAGGATGGTGGTGTTCGGATGGTCACGCGGCTCAGCTGGGCTGATGCCGGGCGGCATGCGGTCTTCCGACAAATGCTGCCAGACAAAGCTCAGGGAAGAATTGCCAGGAACAATCACCTTGGTGGCTTTGGCCACACCTTTGGCAACCGAGTCAGCGCCCAGCAGAATTCCTTCGTAAGTGCCAAGGTTCAACTCATGAAAGCTTGGAGGCTCTTGATTGGACATGTGACAAGACGTGCAAGCCGGGGTTTCCGGGCCGAAGGCATTGGGCGTCTTGAACAAAGGTTGAACGTTCTTTTGGAAGTTTTCGTCGTTCTTGGCACCGTCGTCAATCCAGTTCTTCACCAGCATGTGGTTCGGGGTGTAGGTGGGGTTGTCAAAACTCTGGCCCAAAGGCATGCGGTTGTTGCGCAGGCGGCGGATCAGGATGTCACGCTTGGGGTCTTTGCCCGCCACAAACAGGGCGCGTTTGGGTTTTTCGGTCGAGCCTTCAATGATGCCCTTGCAGGTGCTCAAATCCAGACCACGGTAACTTTTGCTGGGGTCATTGGAGTTATGGCACACCGTACAAGCCACGCCAGGGCCAAAGGCATTGGGCGTACTCATCAAGGTGCTGATGTACTTGTAGGTGATCGGGATGCTGCGCTTGATGATCAACTCTTGCACCACATGGTCATCCGCACCAGGGGCGGCCAACTTGCCATCTTTCATGTCCTGGATCATTTGCTCTGCCAAACTCATACGCTTCTGCTCTTGCGCGAAGACATTGCTGACAAAACCTGAGGTCAGTGCGACAACGACACAGCCCACTTGGACGATCCGGGAAAACCGGAACCTGGTTGAAGGTGAAACGGGCATCAAAATCTCCTTATTGGTTGAATGCCATTCAATATTAAGCTTCTTAAGCTTTCATGAAGCTAGGGGTTTTCTCTAACATAAGTTACAAAATGTCACCCTTCTGATCACATCAGATTGGCAGTCTGTCTCGATGTGCTTTTCTATGATTTGCGTTTTGACTAAAAATCACATTGCCCGGTCTGCGGCTGTGTGATCTAAAGCACAGCGGAGTCAACCTTGTGGTGTTAAGCTCGAAAAATGTATTTAAACGCTATTAAATTTGAAGCTACTTACGCTTGTATTTAAAGGTCTATAGACTGTATTTATGTATAAAAACAAGGCTCCTATGTCCGACACTCAGAATCAGGCTGAACCCACCCATGGTTTGTCTGCGGCACAGGCTGCCCAAGCCCTGCAAGACGATGGTCCCAATGAATTAGCCGGTGAACAACACCGCGGTTTGCTGGCCATTGCGCGTGAAACTTTGTCAGACCCCATGTTTGCCCTGCTGCTCGCTGCAGGTGTGTTGTATCTGGCTCTGGGTGATTTGCAGGAAGGTCTGATCCTGTTTGGGCTGGTGCTGGTGGTTCTGGCGCTGACGCTGTACCAGGAGGGCAAAACCGAACGGGCAATTGAGTCTTTGCGTGACCTCACCAGTCCACGCGCATTGGTCTGGCGCGACGGCACAGCCACGCGCATCGCCGGGCGCGAAGTGGTTCGTGGCGACCTGCTGGTACTGGCCGAAGGTGACCGCATACCGGCCGATGCGCTGCTGATCCAGGGCACCGAAGTGCAAACCGATGAATCCTTGCTGACGGGCGAACCCCTACCCGTTGACAAGGTGGCATTACCTGTCAAAGAGGCCCACAACACCCCGCCCCTCAACGGTCAAACCGCGCCAGAGTCCACCTTGTTTTCCGGCACACTGCTGGTACGCGGTCATGGGTTGGCACGCGTCACCGCCATTGGTGCACACAGCGAAATTGGCCGCATTGGGCAGGCACTGGGCGGTTTGAGCAGCGAGACATCCCCACTCAAGCTGCAAATGGCGCAACTGGTCAAAGTGCTGGCCTGGGTGGCGGTTGGGGCCAGTTTGTTTTTGTTCCTGGCCCATGGTTGGCTGCGTGGCGATTGGCTGGGGGCCTTGTTGTCTGGCATTGCACTGGCCATGGCCTTGCTGCCACAAGAGTTCACCGTGGTGCTGACGGTCATACCGGCCTTGGGGGCATGGCGCTTGTCCAAGCAAAACGTATTGACCCGCCGCATTTCGGCCATTGAAACCCTGGGGGCCACCAGCGTACTGTGTGTCGACAAAACCGGCACCCTGACTGAAAACCGCATGACGGTGACCGAGCTGTTCGCCCCGCAAACTGCAGCCACCGAAGCCGATCCGGTTCACGTCAACACCTTGACGATTGACTATGGCACCACCACCGAGTTGCCGGAGGACTTTCATACCTTGGTGGAGTTTTCCATCCTGGCCAGTGTGGCGGACCCCTTTGACCCGATGGAGAAAGCCTTTCACCGACTGGGACAACATTTTTTACAGGACACCGAACACCTGCACCGCGATTGGACGTTGATGCAAACCTATGGCCTCACGCCCGAATTACGTGCCATGTCACACGTCTGGCGTGCCCGCGAGGGGGATGCCCATGTGGTGGCAGCCAAAGGTGCACCCGAAGCCATTGTGGACTTGTGCCATCTGGATGCGGCCGCACAGCAACACATTGACCGCGCCGTTGAAGCCATGGCCGCCAAAGGCTTGCGGGTTCTGGGTGTGGCACATGCCCGTTTTGAAGGACAGGAGTGGCCCGCCATTGAACATGACTTTGACTTCAAATTCATCGGCCTGCTGGGTCTGGCGGACCCCTTGCGCGCAGAAATCCCGCAGGCTGTTGTGCAAGCCCATGCAGCGGGCATTCGGGTGGTGATGATCACCGGAGACTACCCCGTCACAGCGGCGGCCATTGCACGCCAGGCAGGCCTGCCCACCGGGCCAATGGATCACGCAAGCCATACACCTGACACGGCAAGCGCGTCCGCTGGGCTAACGGTGACCTCGGACTGGTTGCTGACTGGTGATGATCTGAGCCGGCTTTCTGATACGGACTTGCAACATCGCATGCGCACCGTAAGCATCTGCGCCCGCGTCGCCCCGACCCAGAAATTGCGCATTGTCCAGGCCCTCAAAGCCAATGGCGAGGTGGTGGCCATGACAGGAGACGGGGTCAACGATGCCCCCGCCCTGAAGGCTGCCCATGTCGGCGTGGCCATGGGAAAACGCGGTACTGATGTGGCGCGGGAAGCCGCGTCGGTGGTGCTGCTGAACGACAACTTTGCCGCCATCGTTGCCGCTGTCCGGCTGGGGCGCCGCATTTTTGACAACCTGCGCAAATCCATGAGCTATATCCTGGCCGTCCACGTGCCGATTGCCGGCATGGCGCTGTTGCCGGTTTTGCTGGGCTGGCCGACGGTGCTCTATCCCTTGCATATCGCGTTTCTGGAACTGGTGATTGATCCCTCTTGCTCCATGGTGTTTGAAAACGAACCCGAAGAGGCCGATGTGATGCAGCGCCCACCGCGCCTTGTGAACACACCGCTGTTTGGTGGGCTGACACTGGGTCTGGCGTTTCTGCAAGGTTTGGGCGCTTTGGCATTGGTGCTGGCTGCGACAGCCTGGGGCGCGGATCAGCTGACCGAGGGAGCCACACGGGCTTTTGCATTTGCGGTACTGGTGTGCACCAACCTGGCACTGATTTTTTCAAACCGCAGCCGTACCGGTTCACTTTGGGCCAGCCTGCGGGTACCCAACCGGACACTGTGGCTGGTGGTTGGAGCGGCACTGGGTTTGCTGCTGTTGGCGCTGTATGTGCCGTGGCTGGCACGCTTGTTTGTGTTTGACCCCCTGCCGCTACGCTACCTGGGAGCGGCCGCAGGCTTGGGACTGGTGTGTATAGGGTGGTTTGAGCTACTCAAACCCCGTGCTGCTGGCGCAGGCGGCGAATCCGCTCCAGGTTAACGAGAACATTCACCTGGTTGGCAGCCAGTGGCATACGTACGCTGTGATCCATCTGACGGGTGTCCCGGTACACGTAAGCACTCAAAGGCATGCCTTTGGCGTTGATCAGACTGGCCACATGTGGCGTGGTGGCCTTCTCGCCGCGCGCCACCACGACCGCCACTTCGCCGTTGGCCAATTGCACATAGGTACCTGGCGGGTAAAAACCCAGCACAGAGGCCATGGCCACCCGTTGCTGCCGGGTTTGACTGTTGGCTTCCAGCACCAACGATTTGGCGGCACCAAAGGCGGATATGGCCGGACGACTCAGGCGTGGTGCCATTTTGGCCACCAAAATATCGGCCAGATGGAGCAGTTGAACGGTGACCTGCTGGTCACCATCACCCACGACACCCTGCGGAGCATGATGCCAATGCACCGCGTCCAACCACTCATCATCTTGCACACCAAACCCACGCAAAATATCCACACTTGTGGGCGGATGGGCGGTAATGAGTTCGCGCTGGGCCGGACTGGGCGCTTTGAGCTGGCGTGCCAAATGGTCTTGCGGGCGTGCCATGCCAATATTCATCACCAATGCGGACCGCATGAGCAACATGCGGCTGCTCATGGGCAAAGCCAGTTTGGCGGCAGTCAGTGTACTGACCACACCACTGAGCAATGCGTGGGTCGCACAGTAACCCAGCTCCAGATCGGGCAGCGCCTGGAACAACACAAACAGACATTCATCCGCATCCAAACTCAGCAACTTGAAGGCTTTTTGCTCCAGCCCCTGCAGCCTGGGCAATGGCGTGCTGGCTTGTGCCCCCTGGTAAAGCAGGCCGCGCAAAATTTCCTGCAAATCCAGCCAGCCGCCTTCTACGGCGCTGCCCTCCAGATAATCAGTGTCCAAAATTTCTTCGGGCATGGGCATGTTCGCAATTGCCGTCATGTCCATCCCTTGCTGACGCATGCTGCGCATTTGCCGGTCTAGCGCACGTTGCCAGGCTTGGGCATCGGTTTCGGTCATGCAGGCCTGGTGGTTGGCGAGCATGTCACGATGGGCTTCGGACTGCAGTTTTTGGCCACGACGAAGCAGCAATCGGCCATCCGGGGTGCGAATGTCCACCGGCAATGCGCGACCCGGCTGAACACGGCTCAAGGGAACGGGAACATAAATCAACATCAGTCGGTCACTTGCACCGGCACGCGCTGTGCCAATGCACACATCAACTCGTAACCCAAGGTACCCGCGGCTTGGGCCACCTCATCAATCCCCAGCACCGAGCCCTGAGAGGAATGCCCCCATAGGGTGACTTCACTACCGATCTGGGCCTGGGGAACCGGTGTCAAATCAACCGTCAACATGTCCATGCTGACACGCCCCACCAAGCGGGTACGCACGCCATTCACCAGCACAGGCGTGCCGCTCGGGCAAACGCGTGGATAGCCATCGGCATAGCCACACGCAACCACCCCAATGTGCATCGGTGCCTCTGCCGAAAACTTTGAGCCATATCCAACCGTAGCGCCCGTAGATATTACCTGAGTAGCTATTATTTTTGAAGATAGCGTCATGGTCGGCTGCAAGTCCCAGGATGCTGCGGTGCGCTCAGGATGATCCGGTGCGCTGCCATACAGGCTAATGCCAGGACGAATCCAGTCAGAAACAGCCACCGCATCAGCATGGCGCAAGGTGGCCGCACTGTTGCAAACCGAACACTCACCAGGCAAATCACGGGTGACTTCGGTAAAGCAGGCCAGTTGGGCAGCAATACCCAACCCACCATCGGCATCGCTGAAGTGCGTGATATGCGAGATTTCATCCACCTGGGGCAAAGCATTCAGGCGCGCCCAAGCGCTACGGTAACGCTCTGGCGTGAAGCCCAGGCGGTTCATGCCGGAATTCATTTTCAGAAAAACCCGGTGCCCCACATGCGTTTTGCAGGCTGCCAGCATGTCGATTTGCTCTTCACAATGTACGGTGTGCCATAAGTCCAGGCGCGAGCAGAGCTCCAGGTCACGCGCCTCAAACACGCCTTCCAGCAACAACACCGGGCCGCGCCACCCCAGTGCGCGAATACGCTGAGCTTCATCCAGGTCCAGTAAGGCAAAGCCATCGGCACTTCGCAAGCCCTCATAGACGCGCTCAATTCCATGACCATAGGCATTGGCTTTAACAACTGCCCATACTTTGGCCTCTGGTGCGGCCAGGCGACTGCGCTCGAGATTGTGCTGCAGTGCAGCAAGATGAATGGTTGCGAGGATGGGACGCGGCATGTCTTTGAGGATAAGTGGAGGTTCTGATTTTGACACTGCTTGACCATGCTATAACCCCGTACCGTTTGGAGACACAACACCCTTTTCTGCACCGCTGCCAGCGGTTGCCAAAACTATCGATGAAACGCGGTTTTTTTACCATCATGGCAGCGCAGTTTTTCAGCTCGCTGGCCGACAACGCTTTGTTTGTGGCAGCCGTTCAACTGCTGCGTACCAGCCACTCACCAGAATGGCAGCAAGCGGCACTAGTGCCCATGTTTGCCTTGTTTTACGTGGTGTTGGCACCTTTTGTCGGGGCGTTTGCAGATTCCATGCCCAAAGGCCGGGTCATGCTGATCAGCAATTTCATCAAGGTAGCAGGCTGCCTGTTCATGCTGTTTGGCACGCATCCGCTGCTGGCCTATGCAGTGGTTGGATTAGGCGCTGCAGCTTATTCGCCTGCCAAATACGGCATCCTGACCGAACTTTTGCCAGCCTCTCAACTGGTCAAAGCCAATGGCTGGATTGAGGGCTTGACGATTGGCTCCATCATTTTGGGTGTCTTGCTGGGGGGGCAACTGGTTGGGCATCACCTGTCACGTTATCTACTGGCCATTGATTTCCCTGGCATAGACACAGGCATCAGCACACCCGCAGAGGCGGCCATCAGCATGCTGATTTTTGTCTATCTTTTGGCAGCTTGGTTTAATACCCATATCCCACTCACTGGCGTATTGATGCGCCCCATGCCCAAACAGTTGATGAGCCTGCTACCAGACTTTTGGACCTGCAACAGCCGGTTGTGGCGTGACAAACTAGGGCAAATTTCATTGGCGGCGACCACCTTGATCTGGGGTGTAGCAGGAAATTTGCGTTTTATTGTGTTGGCTTGGGCGGCAGCAGCGCTGGGCTACACGGTCACACAGGCTTCAGCATTACAAGGAGTCGTAGCTATTGGCATGGCAGCAGGCGCTGTGGTGGCTTCCATGCGTATGCGATTGGAAGACGGACCCAGGGTGATCACTCTAGGCATCTTGATGGGAGCGCTGATCATTGGCTTGATTTTTATCACCAACGTATGGGTGGCAGCTCCGTTTTTGATTCTGCTAGGAGCGATTGGCGGCTTTTTGGTGGTACCGATGAATGCACTTCTGCAACACCGCGGTCACAATTTGATGGGGGCCGGACGTTCTATTGCAGTGCAAAACTTCAATGAACAAGCCTGTATCCTGGCGCTGGGGGCGTTTTACAGCTTATCCACCGGCATGGGGTTACACACCATGGTCGCCATCACGGGCTTTGGCGTGGTGATTGCCGGTTTCATGTGGCTGATACGCCGTTGGCACGCCAGCAATCTGGTGCACCACCATGAAGAAATTGAACATCTACTCACAATTGCCCGTAACGACAAGGCTCACGGGTAACTTGTCACCCGATCAGTCAGTGATGCCACCATGGTGAGATCCTCTCACCAGTCGCATTATTGGGTGATCGCATTAAGCGCGCATGGGAATAGAGAAAACCAGCTGCAGATGTTGGGAGCCTATTCATAAGCACTACGCTGATCCAGCGTAGCCAACAAGCCATTTGGAGCGGGAAAAGAGTCTCGAACTCTCGACCTCAACCTTGGCAAGGTTGCGCTCTACCAACTGAGCTATTCCCGCATTTGTCATCTTGGCGGAGCGGACGGGACTCGAACCCGCGACCCCCGGCGTGACAGGCCGGTATTCTAACCAACTGAACTACCACTCCACTACTTCGAAACTTGGCTCCTCGACCTGGGCTCGAACCAGGGACCTACGGATTAACAGTCCGGCGCTCTACCAACTGAGCTATCGAGGAAAAGAAAAACCCATCACGCAGATGGGTTTTTAACATTTGGTGGCCTGGGGCGGAATCGAACCACCGACACAAGGATTTTCAATCCTCTGCTCTACCGACTGAGCTACCGGGCCAGAGCCTAAAATTATAACAACTTATTCACTCAAATTTGAAAGTCCTTGCTTTTTAGCTTCGTTTTTTCGATAAATCTACGCCTAGCTGCTTGAGCTTGCGATAAAGATGGGTTCGCTCCAACCCAGTCTTTTCAGCCACACGCGTCATAGAACCATTTTCTTTCGCGAGATGAAATTCGAAATAAGCTTTTTCATACTCGTCGCGCCCCTCCCTTAAAGGCTTATCAAGCATGAAACTTTGCGTAACCTGCGGAAAGAAATCCGCCGCGGATTGATTTGAGACCGTTGACGATGTGTCTAACACTAGACTGGCATTCGACACCACACTTGATGCCGGGGTAATAAGCTTGCGCAGTGAACCACGCGCCAAACCTTGCTCAACCGCCTTAAGCAACTTTTGCATCGTGATTGGTTTCTCAAGGAATGCCAACGCACCTATGCGCGTAGCTTCTACTGCAGTGTCGATAGTTGCATGACCACTCATCATGATTACTGGCATGGTCAGCACACCTGCCGCAGACCATTCTTTGAGCAAAGTCACGCCGTCAGTATCAGGCATCCATATATCAAGCAAAACCAAGTCGGGGCGCTCACGCAGACGAGCTGCACGTGCCTGGGCAGCATTCTCTGCCACTTCCACTGTGTGACCTTCATCGTTCAGGATTTCACATAGCAGATCGCGAATGCCAAGTTCATCATCCACCACCAATATGTTTGCCATGTTGTCGCATAGTCCTTGAAAATTGCTGTGCTATACCGTACTAACTGTGTAGTGCGTTCACACTTTGTTCTGTGGCGAATGATAACGATACTTGTGCGCCAAAGGTTTTCCCATTCTTTTGCCTATTGGTAATCTCAACCCTGGTGCCATGCTCATCTGCAATTTTTTTGACCACAGCAAGGCCAAGGCCGGTGCCTTTGTCTTTTGTCGTGACATAAGGTTCAAAAGCGCGTTTCAGAATGTGATCTGGAAAGCCTGTCCCACAATCAAGCACACTCAACCTCACACGTTGTGAAGTGGTCAGCCACTGGGTTTTCAACACCACCGCATCGGCATCACCCACATGTCCGGCACTCACCGTCGCATCTTGTGCGTTTTGTAACAAGTTGTGCAGCACTTGGCGTAGCTGTTGTGCGTCTCCCAAAATAGGGCGACAGGATGGATCAAGCTCCGCCAGTATGCCGACCTGCGTGCCCTCATTGTGGTAGAGGTTCAACACATCACGCACCAACGCATTCAAGTCAACCGGCTTCAAATCAGCCGCAGGCAGGCGGGCATAATCCCTGAACTCATTGACCAGTCTCTTCATGGCATCAACCTGGTCGACAATAGTTTTGACTGATTTGGTTAGTAGTGCTTGTTCGGCTGCGGGCACCTTACCTGAGAGCTTCATCTCCAGACGCTCTGCCGAAAGCTGGATGGGAGTCAACGGATTTTTAATCTCATGCGCCAACCGACGAGCCACCTCACCCCAAGCTTGGGAACGCTGCGCCGAAACAATTTCAGAAATATCATCAAACACCAACAGGCGCTGGTTACCCGGCAAATCTGCACCACGAGCGATCAGGGTAATGGTGTCGTTAGCCGGGCGACCGATTTGAGCGGCACCAGAACCTCCAAGCTCAAAAGATTGCTGCCAATGATCCAAGCTGCGTTCTGGAGTTTGCGCCTGGAAAACTTCAAACTGTTGTTGAACACTGCAGCCAAATTTTCCCAGCCCGTCTATCTCTGCCAGCAATTTACCTTCATAAGCAGCAAGTGGGGTTCGCAAAATTCGTGTTGCGCCGGGATTTGCAGAAACAATGCCTCCATTGGCATCAAATACCATCACGCCGGCAGTCAGGTTATCCAGAATGGTTTGAAGATTGGCACGTGCAGCATTCACTTCTTGCATGCTGGACTGTACGGCATGCCGGGCCTCGGAGAGTTGTTGTGTCATGTCTGCAAAAGAGCGCGTCAAGCCATCCAATTCATCTTTGCCATGCAACGATGCCTTGGGAGTCAAATCACCTGCAGCCACTTGACGCACACCATCTGCCAGCAACAACAAGGGCCTGGCAATTTGATTTCCAAGCAAGACCGCCAACAAAACCCCACCGAACACGGCCATGAACAAACTCAAGGTCAGGGTACCAATGTACATGCGCCGTAAACCATCACGTGCTAACGCACGCTCCTGATATTCGCGATTGGCTTGTGTCACCGCCATAGCATCGCGCACCAAAGACGGCGGGAGCACCTTAATGGCTAACAGGTAGCGTGACTCACCAAGTGCACCCAATCTACTGCTATTGACCTGTACCAGTGCTTTAATCTGGGCATTGACCTCTGCTCCCGTCACACCTTCATCCAAACCTTCAATCCAGGTCACAACCCGTTGGTTTCGTGCAGCACGAAATTGGGATTGAACAGGTAAATCTGCATTCAATTGATACCGCGACCTACCCGCTGAAGCAATTAATCGCCCTGAAGCACTCCATAACATCAGGTCCTCGGATGTCATCGCATCACGGGCACGTTCCAACGACAAGGCCACACTGACATCCGGCGTATCAGCCAATTGGGCAGCTGCCGCACGCGCCTTGGCTGCCAGGTCAGAAGAAAGAGCCTCCAACGTGGTGCGACCCAAGTTCAATCCAGCTTCAAGTGCACCTTCAACCTTGACATCAAACCAACTTTCAATCGACCGTGTCACAAATTGGTAAGACACCACATAAATCAATACCCCAGGTGCAAAACCCGCCAAGGCAAAAACTGCAGCTAGTTTGACAAGCAAACGGCTGCCAAATTTTTTATGCTTTAAGCGCAACACTAATCGAACGGCCACCCATACGATCACCAGCAGGAGAGCAGAGGCTACCACCACATTAATCACAAACAGCTGGGTGTAATTGCGCTCGTACAGATCACGATTGGTCGTCGCTTGTGTCAACAAGAACAACAAAATCAGACCAATAGCCACCATGACCGTCAAACCCAAACCCACAATCCAGCGCAAAGCACTAGAGCTGGTCACCACTTCCGACTTGGTGCTTGGTGTTTCACTCATTGAGCCGACTCCAATGGCAGCACCTTGCCTGCGGTCATGGAAATTTGCCAGTCAGACTGCCCCAAAGTACCGATCTGTAACGGCCTTGGTAATTGCGCAACATCCAGCCTGAAACGGAACTCCACCCAGTGTTTAGCACCTGCTTCAAGATGGCTCGCATCGACAATACGCCAGTGAGAAAACCGCTGAGCCGCATTCATCGCATCTTGCAGATTTTCAAAGTTCTGATTCAGTGTTAATCCCTGCTCTGAATCACTCGCCTCCCCCTCAGTGACATTGAGTCGCCATCGCCGTGTCAAAGGATGGTAAGCCAACCGAAAACGACGCTGAACACTGCTGACCTTGCGATTGAACCAATACCAACGATCTCGAAACACATCCACATCGGCAACAAAATGGACAGGAATGCCTTTAAGCAAGGCATCTTCAACTACCCCTGGCAATTCGAACTTAAGCGTTGTAGACAGCCACACCCCCTCATCATTACGCTCCAGCTTGATATCTGGCACGGGAGAAGATGAGCCCTCTGCGCGTACCGTGCAGGCTGCGGTCACGCACAACAGCACAGCCAGCAGCCAAGCCAACCAGCTAGGCCACCGACTTTTCGAGCAATGCGTAGTAAAAACCATCATGATCACCGAGCGGATTGTCCTGCAATGCTGGCATTTGGATCACCAACCCCGGCAACAAATGAGCAGGAGAAGGTAACAATTTGGCGTGTTTGTTCCCTGCAAGAAATGCCTTGATTTGTGACTCGCCTTCGTCCTTAAATACCGAACAAGTGCAATACAACAAACGCCCCCCCGGAGCCAGCACATCCCAAAGCGCAACCAACAAGCGAGCCTGAATGGCAACAAGTTGCGCAATGTCGGTCGGGCGACGTAACCACCGAATATCGGGATGACGCCGCACAATTCCGGAGGCCGAGCAAGGGGCATCCAGCAGCACTGCATCAAAAGGTACACCATCCCACCATTTGTTCACATCGGCCGCATCAAAAGCCAGCACTTCAGCCGACAAGCCTAGTCGGGCCAAATTTTGATGAATACGTTTACCACGCTCAGGATCAATGTCCAGCGCGGTCATGGCCAGATCTGACATTTCAAGCAAATGCGCGGTCTTGCCACCTGGAGCGGCACAGGCATCCAGCACGCGTAGATTACGTGTTTCAGGCAACCCCGACAACAACAACGGTGCAGCCCATTGAGCAGCAGCATCTTGGACAGAAACCCAGCCTTGCGCGAAACCTGGCAGCTGCTGAACAGCCACAGGTATTGTCAGCTGCAACCCACTTATGCCTACAGGCATGGCATCCAGACCTGTTGCCTGAAGTTGCTCAAGGTACGCAGCACGGCTAATGCGCCGTGTATTCACGCGCAGGGTCAACGGGCCTTGATGGTTATTGGCGTTCATAATGAGCTGCCATTCATCCGGCCAATCAGTTTGCAGTTTCTTGATCCACCATGGCGCATGATTGAACCGGGCAATGAGATCACCCTCAATGTGCGCAATCAGAACCTCGCGGTCACGTAAATACCTGCGCAAGCAAGCATTGATGAATCCAGCCTGAGGCTTGATGGCCAATGTTTTCTTGGCAGCCTCTACCGTTTGGTTGACCAGCGTAAACGTGTCATATGGAGCTTCTTCAGGCATCGACAACAATGCCAGAGCGGTACACAACAACGCATCTGCAGCGGCTGGCGGTGTACGAGGTGCCAGTAACTGACGCAAAGCCTGCGCCCGCCCGAGTGAACGCAACACAGCAAAACTCAAAGACTGAACCCCGGGGCGCAACGAGTTCTCCACTAACTCCAGCGCAGCTGTGCCAGACTGTCCATGACGAATCGCCTGAATAACATGAGCAGTTGCCTGCAATTGCCGCCAAAGGGGTGGTGCTAAACCTTGAGTCATACTGATTTTATGAATTTAGATATAAAAAAACGCCTCAAGCCCTTATAGAAAGAGCGTGAGGCGCTATTTATTTTGAATCAATCAAAATCACTCGGCAGAGGCATCCTCGCTTTGTTCTGCTTCGTTTTCACCCGCCAATTCAGCAGCTTCTGCTTCTGAAATAGCACGGCGTTCAGCATCATCCATGTTTTCGCGAATCTTGCGAGCTTCATGGTAAGCCATACCTGTGCCAGCCGGGATCAAACGGCCCACGATCACGTTTTCTTTCAAACCACGCAGGCTGTCGCGTTTGCCCATAATGGCCGCTTCGGTCAACACCCGAGTGGTTTCCTGGAAGGAAGCCGCGCTGATGAAACTGTCAGTGGACAACGATGCTTTGGTAATACCCAGCAACAAATTGGTGTAGGTCGCAGGGATTTTGCCTTCGGCACGCAAGGCATCATTAGTGTTGAGCATTTCTGAGCGCTCCACTTGCTCACCATTGATGTAGGTGGAGTCACCAGCAGCTTCCACCACCACGCGACGCAACATCTGGCGCACGATCACTTCAATGTGCTTGTCATTGATCTTCACGCCTTGCAAGCGGTAAACGTCCTGCACTTCGTCGACGATGTAACGGGCCAACTCTTCCGCACCCAGCAAACGCAAGATGTCTTGTGGATCAGCCGGGCCGTCCACCACCACCTCGCCTTTGTTGACGATCTGGCCTTCGTGCACCAGGATGTTCTTTTCCTTGGGTACAAGTTCTTCCCAGACTTTGCCTTCTGGATCGGTGATCTGCAAGCGAATCTTGCCTTTGGTTTCCTTGCCAAAGGAGATCGTGCCTGTCATCTCGGCCAACACACCCTTGTCTTTGGGCGAGCGCGCTTCAAACAACTCGGCCACGCGCGGCAAACCACCGGTAATGTCCCGGGTTTTTTGACCTTCGACCGGAATACGCGCCAGCACTTCACCAGGGCCCACATCCATGCCATCACGCACTTGAACCAAGGCACCAATCGGGAAGCCAATGGTCACAGAGTGATCCGTGCCCGGAATCTTGACTTCATTGCCTGAAGCGTCGATCAACTTGACCAAAGGACGCACCACCTTGGCAGAACCACGGTGTTTCGGGTCAATCACCACCAGTGTCGACAAACCGGTCACTTCATCGACCTGCTTGGCCACGGTCAGACCTTCCACAACATTCTCGAACAACGCCCGACCAGCGTATTCGGTAATGATGGGGCGGGTCAGTGGATCCCAGTTGGCCAAAATCGTGCCGGCCTTGATGGTTTGATCGGCCTTGACCGTCAACACCGCACCGTAAGGCACTTTATGACGCTCACGTTCACGGCCGTGTTCATCATGAATAACCACTTCGCCTGAGCGAGAGATCACCACCAATTCGCCCTTGCCATTGGTCACATAGCGCATCGTGGCGTTGAAGCCAATCGCACCGTTGGACTTGGCTTCCACACTGGAGGCAATGGCCGCACGTGAAGCCGCACCACCGATGTGGAAGGTACGCATGGTCAACTGGGTACCTGGCTCACCAATCGACTGGGCAGCAATCACACCCACAGCCTCGCCACCATTCACCAAGCCACCGCGACCCAGGTCACGACCATAACATCTAGCACATATTCCAAAACGGGTTTCACACGTCAATGCTGTGCGTACCTTGACCTCATCCACACCGGCGACTTCCAATTCGTCAATCAAATCCTCATCCAGCATGGCACCCGCAGGGGCCAGGACGGATTGATTTTCAGGATGGAGGATGTCATCGGCTGCGGTACGACCCAGAATACGGTCACGCAAGGACTCAATGGTTTCACCACCTTCAACAATGGCGCGCATCAAATACCCGTTATGCGTACCGCAGTCCTGCTCCGTCACCACCAAGTCTTGCGTCACATCTACCAGACGACGGGTCAGATAACCGGAATTGGCCGTTTTCAAGGCCGTGTCCGCCAAACCCTTTCGAGCACCGTGGGTGGAGATGAAGTACTCCAACACGTTCAGACCTTCACGGAAGTTGGCGGTAATGGGGGTTTCAATGATCGAGCCATCGGGCTTGGCCATCAGACCGCGCATACCTGCCACCTGACGAATCTGCGCAGCAGAACCACGGGCACCGGAGTCCGCCATCATGTAGATGGAGTTGAACGACTCTTGCGGCACCTGGTTGCCATGGCGATCCGTCACGGTTTCTTTGGACAGTTGGCCCATCATCACCTTGGACACTTCATCACCCGCTTTACCCCAGATGTCCACCACCTTGTTGTAACGCTCACCAGCGGTCACCAAACCCGAGGTGTACTGTTGGGCAATTTCCTTGACCTCTTTTTCGGCGTGGTCAATGATGCCAGGTTTCTCGGTCGGCACCAACATGTCTTCAATGGAGATCGAGATACCGGCACGGGTCGCCAAACGGAAGCCGTATTGCAACAACTTGTCCGCAAACACCACGGTCTCTTTGAGCCCGCACTTGCGGAAAGACACGTTGATCAGCTTGGAGATTTCTTTCTTCTTCAAGGCTTTGTTGATGTTGGCAAAAGGCAAGCCCTTGGGCAAGATTTCAGACAACAAGGCACGACCGGCGGTGGTTTCCCACAGCTTGGTCGATGGCACCAGCTCGCCCGTGGCCTTGTTTTTGGTGTACTCGGTCAGGCGCACATTGATGCGGCTGTGCATCTCGACAGCACCGGCGTCAAAGGCGCGCTGAACTTCACCCACGTCCGAGAAAATCAGGCCTTCACCTTTGCCATTGATCTTTTCGCGGGTGGTGTAGTACAAGCCCAGCACCACGTCTTGCGACGGCACGATGGACGGTTCGCCATTGGAGGGGAACAGCACATTGTTGGAGGCCAGCATCAAGGTGCGGGCTTCCATTTGCGCTTCAACCGACAAGGGCACGTGAACCGCCATCTGGTCACCGTCAAAGTCGGCATTGAACGCTGCACAAACCAGTGGATGCAGTTGAATGGCTTTACCTTCAATCAGGATCGGCTCAAACGCCTGGATACCCAAGCGGTGCAAGGTTGGCGCACGGTTGAGCATGACCGGATGTTCGCGAATCACCTCTTCCAGAATGTCCCAGACCACCGGTGTGCCGGATTCGACTTCCTTCTTGGCGGCCTTGATGGTAGTGGCAATGCCCATGGCTTCCAGGCGGGCGAAGATGAAAGGCTTAAACAACTCCAGAGCCATCAGTTTGGGCAGACCACACTGATGCAATTTGAGCGTTGGGCCCACCACAATCACCGAACGACCAGAGTAGTCGACGCGTTTACCCAGCAAGTTTTGACGGAAACGGCCACCCTTGCCTTTGATCATGTCAGCCAGAGACTTGAGCGCACGCTTGTTGGCTCCGGTCATGGCTTTGCCACGGCGACCATTGTCCAGCAAGCTGTCCACGGCCTCCTGCAACATGCGCTTTTCATTGCGCGCAATGATTTCTGGGGCCTTGAGTTCCAGCAAACGGCGCAGACGGCTGTTGCGGTTGATCACGCGGCGGTACAAATCATTCAGGTCAGAGGTCGCAAAACGGCCACCGTCCAGCGGCACCAAGGGGCGCAGATCGGGCGGCAACACCGGCAACACGTCCAGCACCATCCACTCGGGTTTGATACCGGATTTTTTGAACGCTTCAAGCAATTTGAGGCGCTTGGTGTTTTTCTTGATCTTCAGCTCGGAGCCGCTGGGGTCATTGCGCAGCTTTTCGATCTCGCTGTCAATGTCCAGGTTTTGCAACAATTCCTTGACACCTTCTGCGCCCATCTTGGCCTGGAATTCGTCGCCATACTCTTTGAACTTGGCATCAAAATCGTCTTCAGACATGATGCTGTATTTTTTCAGCGGGGTCATGCCGGGATCGGTCACCACATAAGCTTCAAAATACAACACGCGCTCGATATCACGCAGGGTCATGTCCAGCACCAAGCCCAAACGGCTGGGCAGGGACTTCAGGAACCAGATATGGGCGCAAGGTGCGGCCAGATCGATGTGGCCCATGCGTTCACGACGCACCTTGGTTTGGGTCACTTCAACACCGCATTTTTCGCAAATGACACCGCGATGTTTCAAGCGCTTGTACTTGCCGCACAAACACTCATAGTCTTTGATCGGGCCAAAAATCTTGGCGCAAAACAAACCGTCACGCTCAGGCTTGAAGGTACGGTAGTTGATGGTTTCAGGTTTTTTCACTTCGCCAAAAGACCATGACCGAATTTTTTCGGGCGAGGCCATGCCAATCGTGATGGCATCAAAATGCTCATCAGGCGTAAATTGCTTGAACAGGTCGAGTAATGATTTCATGACTGTTAATCCTTTTGTTTAGTTGAGGACAGAACCTCATCACCTTGCGGTGATAGGTTTGTCCAGCAAAGCTCTTTCAAGCAATTACGAGCGTTCCAGCTCGATATCCAGGCCCAAAGAACGGATTTCCTTGACCAGCACGTTGAACGACTCCGGCATACCCGCTTCAATGGAATGCTCACCCTTGACGATACTTTCGTACACCTTGGTACGGCCTTGAACGTCGTCAGATTTGACTGTGAGCATTTCCTGCAAGGTGTAGGACGCACCATAAGCCTCCAGAGCCCAAACTTCCATTTCACCAAAACGCTGACCACCAAACTGGGCTTTACCACCCAGCGGTTGTTGTGTCACCAGGCTGTAGGGGCCCGTGGAGCGGGCGTGCATCTTGTCGTCCACCAAGTGGTGGAGTTTCAGGTAATGCATGTAGCCGACAGTGACAGGGCGCTCGAAGCGATCACCGGTGCGGCCGTCGTACAAATACGCCTGCGTACGTGTGGGGGTCAAGCCTTTTGCGGCAGCGAGCTCATCTGGATAAGCCAATTTCAGCATGGCACGGATTTCATCTTCGGAGGCGCCGTCAAACACCGGTGTGGCAAACGGCATGCCGGTAGTGAGGTTGCGCGACATCTCGAGCAACTGGTCATCACTGAGCTGTGACAAGTCTTCCTTGCGCCCTGTGGCGTTGTACACCTTATCCAGGAAGGTGCGCAACTCAGCCACCCGGCTTTCATGCTGGAGCATGTCACCAATACGCTGGCCAATACCTTTACCAGCCCAGCCCAAGTGAACCTCAAGCACCTGCCCGACGTTCATCCGCGACGGCACGCCCAGCGGGTTCAGCACGATGTCACAAGGTGTGCCATCAGCCATGTGTGGCATGTCTTCCATCGGCACAATCTTGGAGACCACGCCTTTGTTACCGTGACGGCCCGCCATCTTGTCGCCTGGCTGCAAATGGCGTTTCACAGCCACATAGACCTTGACCATTTTCAGCACGCCAGCAGGAAGATCATCACCTTGGGTAAGCTTCTTGCGTTTTTCTTCAAATGCCAAATCAAAACTGTGCCGAGTTTGCTCCAGCGAATTCTTGATGCTTTCCAGCTGTGCAGAAACATCATCCTCAGCAGGTCGAACATCGAACCAGTGGAACTTGTCAACGGCAGTCAGATACGCCTTGTCAATTTTGCTGCCTTTGGCCAATTTTTGTGGACCCCCGTTGGCGACACGCCCCATCAGCAGCTTCTCAATCCGGTCAAATGCATCGGCTTCCACAATGCGAAGCTGGTCATTCAGGTCGAGACGGAAGCGCTTGAGCTCATCATCAATGATCTGCTGGGCGCGACGGTCACGCTGAATGCCTTCACGGGTAAACACTTGCACATCAATCACCGTGCCTTGTGAGCCTTGGTCAACGCGCAGCGAAGTGTCCTTGACATCACTGGCCTTCTCACCAAAGATGGCGCGCAGCAGCTTTTCTTCGGGTGTCAGTGTGGTTTCACCTTTGGGTGTCACTTTGCCCACCAAGGTGTCACCAGGTTGAACTTCAGCACCCACATAGATGATGCCGGACTCGTCCAGACGATTGAGTTGTTGCTCGCTCAGGTTGGGAATATCCCGTGTGATTTCTTCGGCACCGAGTTTGGTGTCACGCGCCATCACCACCAGTTCTTCGATATGAATCGAGGTGTAGCGGTCTTCGGCCACCACCCGTTCGCTGATCAAAATCGAGTCTTCGAAGTTGTAACCATTCCAGGTCATGAAGCCGATCAACATGTTTTGGCCCAACGCCAATTCACCCAGATCGGTCGACGCACCGTCAGCGATCACATCACCTTTGGCCAAGTGATCTCCTTTTTTGACCACCGGGCGCTGATGAATATTGGTATTCTGGTTGGAACGCTGGTATTTGATCAGGTTGTAGATGTCCACACCCACCTCACCGGCCTGTGCCTCGCTGTCATTGACGCGAATCACCACACGGCTGGCATCGACATAGTCCACCACACCGCCACGGGTGGCAACCACCACGGTGCCGGAGTCAACGGCGGCAACTCGCTCAATCCCTGTGCCCACCATGGGTTTTTCAGGACGCAACACGGGCACCGCTTGGCGAGACATGTTCGCGCCCATCAACGCGCGGTTGGCATCGTCGTGCTCCAGGAAGGGGACCAGTGAAGCGGCCACGGAAACGATCTGTGCGGGCGACACATCCATGTATTGAATGCGGTCTGCCGTGACCATCACGGTTTCACCCGCTTCACGTGCTGAAATCAGCTCACCGGTCAATTGGCCGTCTTTGTCCAAAGCCGCATTGGCCTGGGCGATCACGTATTTACCTTCTTCAATGGCCGACAGATAGTCGATTTCCATGGTGACCTTGCCATCGATCACGCGACGGTAAGGGGTTTCAATAAAACCGTATTCGTTCAATCGAGCGTACAGTGCCAAGGAGTTGATCAAACCAATGTTCGGACCTTCGGGCGTTTCAATCGGGCAAACACGACCGTAATGGGTCACGTGCACGTCACGCACCTCAAAACCCGCACGCTCACGTGTCAAGCCGCCTGGGCCGAGGGCAGAAACACGACGTTTGTGCGTGATTTCAGACAGCGGATTGGTCTGATCCATGAACTGAGACAACTGCGATGCACCAAAGAATTCCTTCAATGCGGCCGAAATCGGCTTGCTGTTGATCAAGTCATGCGGCATCAAGGGTTCTTGCTCAGCCTGACCCAGACGCTCCTTCACGGCTTTTTCAATGCGCGCCAAGCCCATGCGGTATTGGTTTTCTGCCAATTCACCCACACAACGTACGCGGCGGTTACCCAAGTGATCAATATCATCTACTTGACCATGGCCATTACGCAAATCAACCAAAATCTTGACCACCGCCAAAATATCTTCGTTGGTGAGCACCATCGGGCCGGTGGACTCCGGGCGGCCCATCTTGGCGTTGAACTTCATGCGGCCGACGCGCGACAGATCGTAGGTGTCAGGGTTATAGAACAAACGTTGGAACAGCGCTTGCACCGCATCTTCTGTGGGCGGCTCACCTGGGCGCATCATGCGGTAAATGGCGACACGTGCGGCAAATTCATCGACGGTTTCATCCGTGCGAAGTGTTTGCGAAATATAGGCCCCTTGGTCCAGCTCATTGGTGTAGATACACGCCAGGTCTTGGACACCTGATGAGCGCAGTTTCTTGAGTAAAGCTTCCGTCAGTTCTTCATTGGCTTTAGCCAAAATTTCGCCCGTATCCCCATCAACAACATTGCGTGCAACGATACGGCCAATCAAAAAGTCTTCGGGTACAGAAATGTGCGTGGTGCCAGACTGCTCCAATTCACGAGTGTGACGGGCCGTGACACGTTTTTCTTTGACAACAACAACCTTACCGCTCTTGTCGGTAATGTCAAAACGCGCAACCTCACCACGCAGGCGTTCCGCCACAAACTCCATCTGTGCACCACTGTCCATCAAACGGAAGTTGTCGTTTACAAAGAAGTTGGCCAAAATCGATTCGTTGTTCAAGCCAATGGCCTTGAGCAAAATCGTCACAGGCATCTTGCGGCGACGGTCAACCCGAAAATACAAAATATCCTTCGGATCAAACTCAAAATCAAGCCAAGAACCACGATAAGGAATGATGCGAGCTGAAAACAGCAGCTTTCCAGAGCTGTGTGTCTTTCCCTTGTCGTGTTCAAAAAATACACCGGGTGAACGATGTAACTGGGACACGATTACACGCTCGGTCCCGTTGATAACGAAAGAGCCTTTTTCAGTCATCAAGGGAACTTCGCCCATGTAGACCTCTTGCTCCTTAACCTCTTTGACAACTTTGTTTTGGGTCGTGGAAGACTCACGGTCATAAATGATCAATTGCACTTTGGCGCGAACAGCCGAAGCAAACGTTAACCCACGGGTCTGACACTCACGCACATCAAATGCAGGTTTGGCCAAGTTGTACTCAAGATACTTCATCTCCACAAAGCCATTGTGCGAAACAATCGGAAAAGCCGCATCAAAAGCCGCTTGCAGACCTTCGTCGGTTCGCTTCTTGGGTGACACTTCTGCCTGAAGAAAAGCCGTGTAAGCATCTTTTTGCATTTGCAACAGGTAGGGAATCTCCAGCACGCTGTCGCGCGTACCAAAATTTTTACGAATCCGCTTGCGTTCGGTGTATGTGTAAGCCATGAGATCTCCGGGCAACTAGGGGAACTTGTTGAAGTCCTGGACGACTTTAAATCTTGGTGATTGGCCTCTACCAATCATTGGCGGACAGCTGCACATTGCATGCAGCCCGAACCAAGGCATCTTCTTCTGTCGGGGTTAGAAGACACTGAAAAACAGTTGACATAACAATTTTTCAGTGTGCTCTCAAGAAACAGCAAAGGCTGGAGGCCTGTGACAGCACTCCAGCCCACGAATAAACTCAATTACTTGAGTTCAGCCTTAGCACCGGCATCAACCAGTTTCTTCAAAGCGGCCTCAGCATCCGCTTTGGACACGCCTTCTTTGACGTTCTTCGGTGCGCCATCGACCATATCTTTAGCTTCTTTCAAGCCCAGACCGGTGATTTCGCGAACAGCCTTAATGACGGACACTTTTTGTGCGCCAGCATCAAGCAGAACGACATTGAACTCGGTCTTCTCTTCTGCCACCGCTGCAGCTGCACCACCGCCAGCTGCAGGAGCAGCCATAGCAGCTGCGCTCACACCAAATTTCTCTTCGATGGCTTTCACCAAGTCGTTGAGTTCCATGACCGTCATGCTGTCGAGCGCGGTCAAAAATGCGTCTTTATCGAATGCCATTTTGATTTCCTAACAATTTTGGTTATGTCTTGCTGCAAGCGTTCAAGCTGCAACTGCTTCGGCAGAAACTTCTGCACCAGCGCCTTTTTTCTCTGCAATCGCGGCCAACACCCGGGCTGTGCGCGAAATAGGGGATTGCATCAAGCCCAGCAACTGAGCCAGCAACACTTCCTTGGAAGGAATGCTTGCCAGTTGTTTTACGCCCTCTACATCCAAAACTTTTCCACCGTATGCACCTGCGCGAATGACCAACTTGGCATTGGACTTGGCGAACTCTGCTACCACTTTCGCGGCAGCAACTGCATCTTCAGAAAAGCCATAGATCAGCGGACCGGTCATCTGGTCAGACACTACCTCAAAGCCTGTTCCTGCCACAGCCCGGCGTGCCAAGGTGTTTTTCAACACACTTAAACTCACTCCGTTGCTGCGCGCATTCGAGCGCAATTTGGTCATGTCAGCGACCGTGATGCCACGGTATTCCGCTATCACGAGCGTTTGAGCTTTAGCGGCGAGGCCAGTCACATCACTGATGACCGCTTCTTTCTCACTGCGATTTAAACTCAAGGTCTACTCCTTCAAAATGTGTTCGTTTGCAACATCTTTCCGCTGCATAGAACACGCCACATTGCAGCGACCAACTGATTCGGAACTTTTCAATTCTTTGGCAGTGGGATCGCCATCTGCGTTGGCTCTTGCGGATTAAGTACTTGGCTTTGCCTCGTACACCAACGGTCTTGGATGACCTGAAAATGTTATTTAACACATTCAGCCCACCACATCAGGCCTCCCTTTAGGAAAGCCCGACTTTTGCGAAACGCCTGCTTTATGCAGCAACCGTTTGCAGATCTACGCGAACACCCACACCCATGGTGCTTGAAACAGCCACTTTGCGAAGGT
This sequence comes from Rhodoferax lithotrophicus, assembly GCF_019973615.1. Classification (GTDB taxonomy): domain Bacteria; phylum Pseudomonadota; class Gammaproteobacteria; order Burkholderiales; family Burkholderiaceae_C; genus Rhodoferax; species Rhodoferax lithotrophicus. The sequence goes on from NZ_AP024238.1 coordinate 4,380,098, forward strand.
ACAAACCTTTGCTGGTTGCAGGCTTGGCCTTAGCCAAAGCATCCACCAAGGCTGCCAGATTGCCTTGCAGCTTGTCGTTATCAAATGAGCGACGACCAATCGTGGAATGCACAATACCTGCTTTGTCCACACGAAACTGCACTTGACCAGCCTTGGCATTACGTACAGCGCCAGCTACATCCGGAGTCACCGTGCCAACTTTAGGGTTAGGCATCAAGCCGCGTGGGCCAAGAATCTGACCCAAAGTACCCACAACGCGCATGGCATCGGGGGCCGCAATGACCACATCAAACGGCATATTGCCCGCTTTGACCATAGCAGCCAGATCATCCATGCCGACGATATCAGCACCAGCTGCTTTAGCTTCTTCAGCTTTAGCACCCTGGGCAAAAACAGCCACACGTTTAGTTTTGCCAGTGCCATTCGGCAGCACGACCGCACCACGCACCACTTGATCAGATTTTTTAGCATCCACACCAAGCTGAATGGCCACGTCAATGGACTCATCAAACTTAGCGCTAGCGAATTCCTTCACCAAACCCAAAGCATCTGTAACAGCGTACAACTTACCGCTATCAATCTTGCCTTGTTGGGCTTTTTGTTTTTTTGTTAAGCGCGCCATTTACACACCCTCCACATTCACGCCCATTGAACGGGCAGAGCCAGCAATGGTACGAACAGCCGCATCCAAATCAGCAGCAGTCAAATCTTTCATCTTGGTCTTGGCGATTTCTTCGAGCTGAGCACGCGTGATCTTGCCAACCTTTGTCTTTAAAGGATTTGCCGAACCTTTGTCGATCTTGACTGCTTTTTTAATCAGGATGGATGAGGGTGGCGACTTGATGACAAAGGTGAAACTTTTGTCAGCAAATGCGGTAATCACCACTGGCAGCGGCAGACCTGGCTCAATACCCTGGGTCTGCGCATTAAATGCCTTGCAGAATTCCATGATATTCAAACCACGCTGACCCAAAGCTGGGCCAATGGGGGGGGATGGATTAGCTTTACCAGCTGGCACTTGCAGCTTGACAAAACCGACGATTTTTTTCGCCATGTTTAACTCCTAGCGGGTTTTAACGCCTTGATATGCAAAACGCATAATGCAGGCTCCCCGTTGTTAACGACTCACTTGTTACATTTGCACCGAGTCGGAAGGTGCAAACTCAAAAACAGTACTTTGCGTTTTTCGAATTTAGCCGATCAGGCAACAGCACTCATTCAGGTTTTCTCTACCTGAGCAAACTCCAACTCAACCGGCGTAGAACGACCAAAGATCGTTACCGCCACTCGCACTTTGCTTTTTTCGTAATTAACTTCTTCAACTGAACCATTGAAATCGGCAAACGGGCCTTCTTTGACACGCACCATCTCACCCACCACAAACTCAATCTTGTGCCGGGGCTTATCTGTTCCCTCCTGCATCTGACTGACAATTTTCATGACTTCAGATTCAGAAATGGGAGATGGACGGGTCTTACCACCACCAACGAACCCAGTGACCTTATTGGTATGCTTGACCAAATGCCAAGTGTCATCATCCATGACCATTTCAACCAAAACATACCCAGGAAAAAACTTGCGCTCTGTTGTTTTTTTCTGGCCATTCTTGATTTCAACCACTTCTTCCATGGGCACCAAAATACGACCAAACTTCGACTGCATTCCTGAACGCGTGATGCGCTCCAGGATATTCCGCTCTACAGCCTTTTCCATACCAGAATAAGCATGAACAACATACCAACGCAAATCTGGGTTTGTCGCTGGCGCTGCCAACGTTTGCGCAGCTGTCAAAGGAGCCGCCAATTCGGTTGACACAATTTCGTTCATTATTTTCTCCACCCTAGAATCAGATCGTAAAAGACCCATTCAAGTGTTTTGTCAGTCAACCACAAGAACAAAGCCATGATTAACACAAACCCAAACACATAGGCTGTCATCTGAATCGCCTCTTTGCGTGCAGGCCAGACTACTTTTTTGACTTCCTTGACTGAATCCCGACCAAAAGCTACCAGCGATTTGCCCGACTCAGACAATAAGAAAACAACCACTGCCGCAGCGAGACCCACAAGCAGACCCAACCATTGAAACAACGACCCCTGCTTGGCCAATGCGTAATACGCAACGAGAGAGACAATGACCAGACCTGCAGCGCCAAATAACTTGACTTTATCTGCAGTTGTATTGACAGTTTGAACTTGTGTGGTGGCCATTATTGACTTGACTTGCGCCTAAGAGATACCTATAGATTGATTGCGACTTTCAGACGCATAAGCCCACTATTTTCATAGCGGGCCTTTTCACCTGCCTACATTAACAGGTGGCAGGGGCAGTAGGAATCGAACCTACAACCTTCGGTTTTGGAGACCGACGCTCTGCCAATTGAGCTATGCCCCTGTATATTTACTTAAGCAATCACCTTAGCAACCACACCCGCACCCACGGTACGGCCACCTTCGCGAATTGCGAAGCGCAGACCTTCTTCCATGGCGATTGGGGCAATCAGCTTCACCGTGATGGAGACGTTGTCACCAGGCATCACCATTTCTTTGCCTTCTGGCAACTCAATAGCACCGGTCACATCGGTGGTACGGAAGTAGAACTGAGGACGGTAGTTGTTGAAGAATGGCGTGTGACGGCCGCCTTCGTCTTTGGACAAGACGTAGATTTCGCCGGTGAAGTGGGTGTGCGGCTTGATCGAGCCTGGTTTGCACAGCACTTGACCACGTTGCACGTCTTCGCGTTTGGTGCCGCGCAGCAAGATACCTACGTTGTCGCCTGCCTGACCTTGGTCGAGCAGTTTGCGGAACATTTCCACGCCAGTGCAGGTGGTTTTTTGGGTGTCATGAATGCCGACGATTTCGATTTCTTCGCCAACTTTGATGATGCCGCGTTCAACACGGCCAGTCACCACGGTGCCGCGACCAGAAATGGAGAACACATCTTCAACAGGCATCAGGAAAGCACCGTCCACTGCACGTTCTGGCAGAGGGATGTAGCTGTCGAGTGCATCAGCGAGCTTCATGATGGAGCCTTCGCCGAGTTCGCCTTTATCGCCTTCCATGGCGAGTTTGGCAGAACCATGGATGATGGGGTGTCGTCGCCTGGGAAGTCATACTTGTCCAGGAGTTCGCGCACTTCCATTTCAACGAGTTCGAGCAGTTCTGCATCGTCCACCATGTCACATTTGTTCAAGTAGACGATGATATAGGGCACGCCCACTTGGCGAGCCAAGAGGATGTGCTCACGGGTTTGAGGCATGGGGCCGTCAGCCGCCGAGCAGACCAGAATGGCACCGTCCATTTGAGCCGCACCAGTGATCATGTTTTTCACATAGTCAGCGTGGCCTGGGCAGTCCACGTGGGCGTAGTGGCGGTTGGCCGTTTCGTATTCCACGTGAGCAGTATTGATGGTGATGCCGCGTGCTTTTTCTTCAGGCGCTGCGTCGATTTGGTCGTAGGCTTTAGCCGAGCCACCAAACTTGGCTGCCAGCACAGTGGTGATGGCGGCTGTCAGGGTGGTTTTACCATGGTCAACGTGACCAATGGTGCCCACGTTCACGTGGGGCTTGGTTCGTGTGAATTTTTCTTTTCCCATTTTCAGACTCCGAGAATTAAAAGACGGTCAAATAAAAAAGGCCATCAACCCGCATCTACCAAGCTGACACCCAACACCAATATGGTGCCCATTCCGGGAATCGGACCCGGGACCTCTCCCTTACCAAGGGAGTGCTCTGCCACTGAGCCAAATGGGCAATTTCCATGAATGAAACGCTGGAGCGGGAGACGGGAATCGAACCCGCGTCATTAGCTTGGAAGGCTAGGGTTCTACCATTGAACTACTCCCGCCTTGAAGCTGAAATCGTCAACTTTTTAGCGCCTACGCTTCGCCTCAGCGTCACATTCAACAATTCATTGGTGGAGAGGGCTGGATTCGAACCAGCGTACTCGTAAGAGGGCAGATTTACAGTCTGCTGCCATTAACCACTCGGCCACCTCTCCACGGTGAACCTCAAATTATGCCAGCAAGTTTGTCACTTTACGAACATATTATGAAATTTTTCCATTTTTCTTTAATTCGTGCTGATTTCGCCATGCCCGAGCTTGAGAAAAATGACCACAGCCTATAAATGGTACCGGTGGTCGCAAAGCCGAAAGTGGCGAAGGGTGGTTGGCACACAACACCAAATGGCGTGATGCATCAATCAAAACCCGTTTGCTTTGGGCATGACTGCCCCACAGCATGAAGACCACATGCGCCGACTGGTCGGACACTTCTTTGATGATGGCATCGGTCAACACTTCCCAACCTTTACCCGAATGGCTTGCGGCCTGGCCTTCTTCAACCGTCAAACACGTGTTGAGCAAGAGCACACCATGTCGCGCCCAGCGCACAAGGCTCCCACCTGGCTGCGGGAAAGATGGCACAGGCTCCCCCAGATCGCGCTGCAATTCTTTGAAAATATTGCGCAACGACGGCGGCAAAGCCACGCCGGGTGCCACCGAAAACGCCAATCCTTCCGCTTGGCCACGACCATGGTAAGGGTCTTGCCCCAGAATCACCATCCGCACCGACTCCAAACCCGTCAACGCCAATGCACGCAGCGGTTGCGGCGGAAAAATGACGGCCCCTTCGCTTAATCGGTTTTGCAGGAACAGTTGCAGCTTTCGCCCTGCATCTGAGGCGAAAAAACGCTCGACCAAGGCCTGCCAGCTCGGCGCAACAGTCCATAACGCAGGATCAGCGTGTGCCAGTTGGCTTGGCATCTGCGCCTCCTGCACAGGATTAAATTGATCTACCCCCCGCATCAGGCAAACAACTCCGCCAACGCCTCACCCGGTTCTTTGGCCCGCATGAAGGCCTCCCCCACCAGAAACGCATTCACACCTGCCGCTCCCATGCGCAACACGTCATCGCGGGTGTGGATACCGCTTTCGCACACCAGCAAACGATCCGAAGGAATGTCTTGCATCAGACTCAGCGTCGTGTCCAGCGACACCTCGAACGTCTTCAGGTTGCGGTTATTCACCCCAATCAGCGGCGTTTTGAGCCTCAACGCGCGCTCAAGCTCGGCAGCGTCATGCACCTCGACCAGCACCGCCATGTCCAGGCTGCGGGCAATCTGTTCAAAGTCTTTCATTTGCGCATCATCCAGACACGCCGCAATCAGCAAAATGGCATCCGCCCCCATGGCACGCGACTCATAGATTTGGTAGGCATCCACCATGAAGTCTTTGCGCAACACCGGCAACTGGCACGAAGCCCGCGCTTGCTTGAGGTAATCTACACAGCCCTGGAAAAACTGCTGGTCAGTCAGCACTGACAAGCAGGCAGCACCAAATTCAGCATAGCTTTGGGCAATGTCTGCCGGAATGAAATCCGCCCGCAACACCCCTTTGGAAGGGCTGGCTTTTTTGATTTCAGCAATCACCGCCGCATGCCCGGTCGAGATTTTGGCGCGCATGGCCCCGACAAAATCCCGCGTCAGGACGCGGCTTTCGGCATCAAAGCGTACATCTGCGAGCGACTTGCGGGCCATTGCAGCAGCCACTTCCTGGCGTTTGACCGCCACGATCTTGTTCAGAATATCAGTCATTTTGGATCGGCTCCTGTGAGCCATTTTTGAGAATATTGACAAACACGCGGTGCATCACCACGCCTGCCACGATAAAAAGTGCCGAAATGCCAATGGCGATCCAGGCTCCATCCATGTTCAACAGCGCCATATCAAACCTGACTCAAGCTGTGCGCAACGGTCACCAGCGTGTCCAGCTTGGCCTTGGCCGCTCCTGATTCAATAGCTGCTCGCGCTTGATCGATACCTTCTTTCATTGAATCCACCACATTGGCCACATACAAGGCCACGCCGGCATTCAACACCACAATCTCCTTGGCCGGGCCTGCCACGTTGTCCAGCACACCCAACAGCATGGCGCGTGATTGCTCGGGGGTTTCGACCTTGAAGGCCCGGTTGCTGGCCATGGTCAGGCCAAAGTCTTCGGGGTGGATTTCATACTCGGTGACCTTGCCGTCCTTGAGTTCCCCCACCAACGTGGCCGCGCCCAGGCTCACCTCGTCCATGCCATCTTTGCCGTACACCACCACCGCGTGTTCGGTGCCCAGCCGCTCCAGCGCCCGCACCTGAATACCCACCAGATCGGGGTGAAACACACCCATCAAGATATTCGGTGCGCCCGCCGGATTGGTCAACGGCCCGAGCAGGTTGAAAATGGTTTTGACACCCATCTCCCGGCGCACCGGGGCCACATTTTTCATGGCCGGATGGTGGTTGGGCGCAAACATGAAGCCCACACCGACCTGCTCAATACACTGGGCAATCGCCTCGGGTTGGAGGTTGATGTTGACCCCGAGCGACTCCATCACGTCGGCGCTGCCACTCTTGCTGCTGACACTTCGGCCGCCGTGTTTGCTGACCTTGGCCCCCGCCGCTGCGGCCACAAACATGGCACAGGTCGAAATGTTGAAGGTATGTGAACCGTCACCGCCAGTGCCAACGATGTCCACCAGATGGGTTTTGTCGGCCACCAAAACTTTGGTGGAAAACTCGCGCATCACCTGCGCGGCCGCCGTGATCTCGCCAATGGTTTCTTTCTTGACACGCAAACCGGTGATAAACGCCGCCAGCATCACCGGGCTCCACTCTCCCGCCATGATCTGCCGCATGATGTGCAACATCTCGTCATGAAAAATCTCGCGGTGTTCAATGGTGCGCAACAGCGCTTCTTGCGGGGTAATCTGAATGGTTTGGGTCATGGTGAGGGGCTTGAATCAGTGAGTAAATCGATGAACACGAGGCAAGGGCTCAAGAGGCTGGATTGTCACTCAGCGCCAGCTTGAGGCCAAACCCAATAAACATGGCCCCGGCGGCGCGATCCAGCCAGTGCATACCGCGCTGCACCAGCGAGGCGCGGCGGGCCATCCAGGCCGCAGCCAACGCCCAGCCGATGTTGACCGGGATGGCATTCACATTGAACAACACGCCCAACGCCAGAAACACCCAGGTGGTCTGCGCCGTGCCGGGGGCGATGAACTGGGGGACAAAAGCCAGAAAAAAAATCGCCACCTTGGGGTTGAGCACATTGGTCCAGAAACCACCGCTGTAGACACGCCACAGGTCCACCTGAACCCGTTCACCCGACGGGTCGCTGGCGGTTTTCAGCAAACTAGTTTCGGCACGCGACAGCAACAGCTTGAACCCCACATACAACAAATAAGCCGCGCCAGCCCACTTGAGCAGGTTAAACGCCGTCACCGATGCCGCCAGCAAAGCCCCCACGCCCAGGGCCGCCGCAAAGATATGCACAAAACAACCGGTGGTGATCCCCAACCCGGCAACGATGCCCGCACGAGCCCCGCTGCGCAAGGAATGGGTCACGATGTAGAGCACATCCGGGCCAGGGGTCAGATTCAGCAACCAACCGGCAAGGATGAACAGCAGCAGTTGGTGAAACTCAGGCATGCTCAGGGCTCCCTTCAAAAAACGAGCGCAACGCAGCCACGGCACGCTTAATGCCTGCGCTGTCGACATCCATGTGCGTGACAAAACGCAGACGGTACAAACCGGTGGCCAGCACTCCGCGGGACTTTAAATAAGTGAGCAGCTCAGGCGCTCTGGCTTTGGCTTCACCCTGCAAATCCACAAATACCATATTGCTCTGCGGCGGCTCCACCACCACGCCCGGCAAGCCCTTCAGCCCATTAGCCAGCTGCTGCGCCAAGGCGTGATCATCTGCCAGCCGCGCCACATGATGCTCCAACGCATACAGCCCGGCCGCCGCCAAGATACCAGCCTGGCGCATGCCGCCACCTGCCATTTTGCGGATACGGTGGGCACGGCCGATCAGCTCCCGGCTGCCACACAACACCGACCCCACCGGCGCACCCAAACCTTTGCTCAGGCACACCGACACGCTATCAAAACATTGGGCAATACGCCGTGCTTGCGCCCAAATGGCCGGAGCATCCACCGATTTAGCTACATGATCAATAGCTACCTGCGCTTGATGGATCTGCGCTAGAGGCTCATTTTCCTTTAAAGCTGTGGCCAACTGCATGGCTTGCGCCGTGGCCGCATTCAACAGGCGCGCACCGTCCAGATGCCGGGCCAGACCATGGCGTGCGGCCAAGTCGGTGGCCTGCTGAACGTAGTCAAACGGCAGCAACTTGCCACCCAGCGTGTTCTCCAGCGCCAGCAGCCGGGTCTTGGCAAAGTGGGCATCATCGGGCTTGATGGCCGCCTCGATGTCGGCCAAAGCCAGCATGCCATTGGGTTGATGTTCCAACGGCTGCGGTTGCACACTGCCCAACACCGCCGCGCCGCCGCCTTCCCAACGGTAGCAGTGCGCGTATTGGCCCACGATGTACTCGTCACCACGCTGGCAATGGGCCAGGATGGCACACAGGTTGCTTTGTGTGCCGGTGGGCACAAACAGCGCCGCCTCAAAACCCAGCATGGCGGCCAACTTGTCTTGCAGGGCGTTGATGCTGGGGTCATCACCAAACACATCGTCACCCACCGGGGCGGCGGCCATCACGGCACGCATGGCTGCGGTGGGCTGCGTCACGGTGTCGCTGCGCAGGTCAACCTGTTGGACTGAAGAGTTATGTGTCATTTCGACCTCTGATGCTTATGAAATAAGCGTGAATAACTATACATTAAATAGCAAAAATTCGCCTGTTTACGGGGTTCATATTCACAGTTTCATGCCGTCCAGCAGCTTGATGAAGTTGCGCTTGGGTTTGAAGGCGGCTCGCAGTTCGGCCACGTAAACCCCAAATTGCGCGGTTTGATCCAGCCCGGCCATCAACTGCCCCACCTTGCGAAGCCATGTCACTGCGCTGGCGTAGGCAGTGTTATTGGTTTGATTCACTGTGTCAGGAATCATCTGGCGGTACAGCACAATCGCCTCACGCGCCCGTGTGGACTCCATGGCTTGGGCCAGACTCAAGCGCAAACTCTGCTGGCATGAACCTTGGTGAATGGCATTCCAAGCGGCCTCCAGATCTGACTCCCACAAGGCAATCGCAACACGGCACGACATGTCGGGCTCTGACGGCTTGGGCGTGTATCGGCTGGTTTGATTGGCCTCGCGGGTAATGAACTCTTGCAGCCAGGCTAGCGCCCGCGCACGCTGCTCGGGCCACAGACCGAGTTGGTTCGCCACACCGTGCAGCTTTTGGTACGCACCCAACGCGGGCTGCTCTTCAAACTGAATCCAGGTGAGCTGCAAAGCCTCTTCATGACGCTGGTTTTGCAGGTAGATGCCCACCAGAAAGTCGCGCAATCGGTTATCCGGGCGCTCCGGGTATGCCTTCAAACCCCGCTCGGCCCACTGCAAAGCCTCGTCATGGCGCTTGGCCTGAGTCAAAATTTCGGCGATCTCCAGATAGTTGAACGCATTTTTGAGGTTGCCAGATTTGATGGCGATGAGTTCATCCACATTCCCGCTGGCCCGTGCCAGGTCTTCCATGATGCCGGTGATTTTGAAGCGCTCATGGTCAAAACCAAGCTGGGCATCGGCGGGCCTGAGCGCATCCCACTTCGCCTGCGCCAGTGCCCGGTACTGGCGCAGGCCGACTTCACCCAGCACATCGCGGTAGGTGTAGGCACTGAAACTGCACACACCAAATGGCAGCGTGGTTTCCAGCCGGAACAAGTCATGCGCCAAGCTTTCGGCATCCGGGCGCGCCAGCTCGCAGGCTTTCAGATGCAGTTCGCCCAAGCGACACAACACATCCCCAACCAGCCCATCAGAGTCGTCCACGTTTTCCAGGGCCGCCTCGGTTTGCTCAATGGCGTATTGCGCCAGCTCGACCAAAGCAGCGGCATACTCGGGTGTCAGCAATTCCTCAAGGGTATCCACCGCCTGATCCAGCGGATCAACAAAGCTGTGTAGGGCGCGCCAGTCCACAAAACCGGTGACGGTCGTGACATCATCAATCAAACGGTGCAGGTCATCCACCAAGCTGTCTTGCGCCCCTGCTGGTGTGGACTTGAGCAGCAAGGTCTGGGCCAGCCGGTCGTCACGCTGCGCGACTTCCAGCAGCATGCCCACCAACACCTCATGCGGTTGCTGTGCCAGCCAGGTTTTGAACTGCTGCTGCATTGAAGCTGGTTTCTTAGTCATGGGACACCCTAAAAATCAGTGCTTTTTAGGGCTCTAGCGCTTGATAAACAAGCGTAACAAGCTCTCATTTCAGGAGTTTCTGGGTTTCAAAAAATTGGCCAGCATGGCATGGCCGTGTTCGGTGAGGATGCTCTCGGGGTGGAACTGCACACCCTCAATGTCCAGCGTGGTGTGTTTCACACCCATGATCTCGCCATCGTCCGTCCAGGCGGTGACCTTCAGGCAGGCCGGGCAAGTGCTGCGCTCAATCGACAGCGAGTGATACCGGTTCACTGTGAACTGCGCGGGCAAACCGGCAAACACGCCCTCCTGGGTGGTGGTCATGAGGCTGGTCTTGCCGTGCATGAGTTGCTGCGCCCGGATGATCTTGCCACCAAAGGCCGCACCAATGGCCTGATGCCCCAGGCACACCCCCAGAATCGGCAACTTGCCGGCAAAGTGCTGGATGGCAGCCACCGAGATACCGGCCTCGGCTGGCGAACAGGGACCGGGGGAGATCACCAACCGGTCAAGCTGCCCTGCCTGCCATAAGGCGTCGATGGCCCCCACGGTGATTTCATCATTACGCGCCACCGTCACGTCGGCCCCCAGTTCACCCAGGTACTGGACGATGTTGTAGGTGAAGCTGTCGTAGTTGTCGATCATTAAAAGTTTCATGGCTTTTTGCTTTCAACGCCATCAAGGCGGGAAGTGGTCTGGGCTTGCGCCGCTGGGGTGGATGAGGATTCGGCCAAGGGCGTATCCAGCTCGGGCGCATACACCACGTAGCGGTCTCGCCCACCCGCCTTGGCGGCATACATGGCCACATCGGCATGGTGCGACAAGGTCGCTTCATCCAGCCCATGCTCAGGGTACAAGGCCACCCCGGCGCTGGAGGATATTTGCACACTCTGACCCAATGGCAAGTGAAACGGTTCACGCAAAGTGACATGGATTTTTTCAGCCACGTAGGTGGCATCCTGCTTGTGCTGAATGGTGTTGAGCAGCACCACAAATTCGTCACCACCCAGGCGGGCCACGGTGTCGGACTCGCGCACGCAGGTGCGCAGCCGGTGCGCTACCGCCTGCAAAAGCTGGTCACCAGCAGCATGGCTATAGCGGTCATTGATCGGTTTGAATTTGTCCAGATCCACAAAAATCAGGGCCAATTGACCCCGATCCCGCTTGGCCTTGCTCATCGCCTGGTGCAAACGGTCAGTCAGCAAGCGCCGGTTGGGCAGTTGCGTCAAGGGGTCAAAAAAGGCCAGCCGCTTGACCTCGTCTTCGGCGGCTTTGCGCAGGGTGATGTCGGTGTGGGTGGCCACATAGTTGGTGACCAGCCCCGTGTCATCGCGTACCGCCGTGATACACAGCCAACAGGGAAATTCTTCGCCACTTTTGCGGGTGTTCCACACCTCCCCCTGCCAGCGGTGATGCTGCACCAGCTCAGACCACATGGCGGCGTAATAGTCAACCTCATGGCGGCCTGATTTAAGCAGCCGCGGATTTTTCCCGACCACCTCTTCGGGGGCGTAACCAAACAACACGCAGAAAGCGTGGTTGACCCGCAGGATCTCGACCTGCGCATTGGTCACCAGCATACTTTCGTGCGACTCAAAGGCAGCTGCCGCCACGCGTAATTCACCCTCCAGCTGTTTGCGTTTGGTGACATCTTCCGTGGCACCAATCAGACGGCGTGGCACGCCATGGTCATCCGAATACAGCGCCGCCCGATTACGCATAAACCGCAGCTGACCATCGGGGCGGTGAATCTGGAAAGTCATGCCGAACGGCTGGTTATGTTGGATGGTGGCGCGCGTGGCCTCCCGCATACGCTGCAAATCTTGCGGGGGCAACAATTTGATCCAATCGTCATTACGCGGACTGGCGGCCTTGGGGTCCAAGCCAAACAGGGCAAACATGGCATCGTCCCACTGGTAACGTCTGGTCACTAGGTCAAATTCCCAGATGCCCACGCCACTGGCCTCCGTTGCCAGCTTGAACCGCTTGGCGGTCACGATTTTTTCGGCCCGCTGATGCTCAAAAACAAGCAAGGCCAAAACACTCAAAAAAACCAGCGCCAGATAGGCCAAGGACTGTTTGACCACCTCACCCTGCCATAGGCCGAATAAAGCAACGTGATCACGGCTCAACATCACCACCAATGGCTTGTCCATCGCCAACTCGGCAGGCCACACCGTGTGAAAAACCACCATGCGTGATTGCGGCAAGACATGCGCGAAATGACTCACGCTGCGCCCACTTTGAAAATGTAGCCGCAAGAGTTCAGAGGGTGCAGACTGGCGGGGGTCAGGCCCCTGCGCCGAGGGTGGCTGCTGGATAAACACCTGACCATCACCATGCACCAGCGCAACCTGCATATCCTCGCCGTAACGCACCGAGTTGATCAAAATCTGAAAGTCCACGGGGTCCAGGGCAGCTGAAAGCACACCAGCGAACTGCCCTTGCTCATCCAGCAACACACGTGTCAGATTGATCAGGTAATTGTTCAACACGGTCTTGAAAGGGGTACTGACGTACAACTGCGCCGGATTCAGCGACTTGCGTGGTGTTTGCACATAATCGCGCTGAAAAACATCACGCCCCAGCAACTCTGCCCGATTGGAAAAAGTCAACTTGCCTTGAGCATCGGTCACCAGGAAGGTACGCACGGACGACATGGCGGCCTCCATGTTGCCCAAAGTCTTCAGGGCCTCACCCCGTCCGTCGGAATGCGCTTGCCAGTCTGGCACGGCTTGTTGAATTGACAACAAACTCTGGTTGATGGCCGTGAGCTGGCGTGTCAGGTTGTCTCCAACCACTTTGGCCTGGGTGTCCAGGCGCGCCAACTCCTCACGCTCAATCCGCTCATATTCATGCCGCAAGCCAAGCCCCAACCACACACCGACAACCAACAAGGTGGTTGTCAGCAGCAGCCACGAGCGGCGGCGCAGCACGAAGTGTTTCACTCCAGTCCTTCTTCCACCAGTTCAGCGGCCCGCAACAATGCACGCGCCTTGGCCTCGGTCTCTCTCCACTCCAGCTCAGGCACACTGTCAGCCACCACGCCAGCCGCTGCCTGCACATAAAGCATCTGGTCTTTGATGATGCCGGTGCGGATGGCAATGGCCACATCCATGTCGCCAGCGTAGCTCAGGTAGCCACAGGCACCGCCATACAAGCCGCGCTTGGTGGGCTCCAGCTGGTCGATCAATTCCATCGCATGCACCTTGGGGGCACCGGTGAGGGTACCGGCCGGGAAAGTGGCCTTGAGCACGTCCATGCTGGTCATACCGTCCAGCAGCGTGCCCTCCACATTGCTCACGATGTGCATCACATGGCTGTAACGTTCCACGCAAAAAGCGTCCGTCACCTTGACGCTGCCAATCTTGGCAATGCGGCCAATGTCGTTACGCGCCAGGTCGATCAGCATGACGTGCTCGGCACGTTCCTTGGGGTCGTTGATCAACTCCACCTCGGCCGCTTTGTCAGCTTCGGGAGTTGCCCCGCGCGGGCGCGTGCCGGCCAGCGGGCGAATGGTGATTTTTTGCACCGGCTGGTCATCCTGCAACACCTGCTCCTGACGCACCAGAATCTCGGGCGAAGCACCCACCACATGAAAATCCGCCCCGTCAGCGGTGGCTCCGCTGAAGTTGTAGTAGTACATGTAAGGGCTGGGATTCAGTGAGCGTAATGCCCGGTACAAACTCAGCGGCGACTGGGTGTAGGGTTTTTTGATGCGCTGGCCCACTTGCACCTGCATAAAGTCGCCCCCGGCAATCAGCTCCTTGGCACGCTCAACAGCGGCAATGTAATCCGCTTTGGCGAAGTCGCGTACAGCGGGTTGGCCTGCGCTAGGCAGCACTTGTGGCGCATGTACCGGTTGACTCAATCTGTTTTTGAGCTGCGTCAACCGATCAACCGCACCCTGATAAGCCTGTGGCTGGGTTGGATCAGCGTAGACCATCAGGTAGAGCTTGCCCGACAGGTTGTCGATCACGGCCAGCTCCTCACACTGCAGCAGCACAATGTCTGGGCAACCCAGCTCATCGGGAGGGCAGGTCGCTTGCAGCTTTTTTTCGATGTAGCGCACGGCGTCGTAACCAAAATAGCCCGCCAGTCCACCACAAAAGCGCGGCATACCCGGCTGCAAAGCGACTTTGAAGCGCTTTTGATAATCCTCAATAAAGTCCAGTGGATTGGCGCTTGAGGTTTCCACCACCTGGCCATCGGTCACCACCTCGGTACGCGCCTGCACACCAAAGCCACTGGCCCGCAGCAAAGTGCGTGCGGGCAAACCAATAAAGCTGTAACGCCCAAAACGCTCACCACCCACCACCGATTCAAGCAGGAAGCTGAAGGAGGCGTTGTTGGCCAGTTTCAAATAAAGGGAGAGTGGGGTTTCCAGGTCGGCAAAGGCTTGCGCCACCACCGGTATACGGTTGAAGCCCTGGGCACACAATTGGTCAAATTCAAGTTCGGAAATCACGATGAGTCTTTCAGTGAGATGCTGAACTGTAGATGACCTCTTTGATCCACGCCAGCTTGGGAGGCGTGTCTCATGGCACCAGAGTCAGGATTTTCCTCTTTCAAGAGGTCACCTCAGGTTCAGCAGACAGCTTGGATGCTGCCGTGTTATGGACGCAAAAACAAATTCGTCAGACCAATGCTGACGCGGCCAAGCCTGTACGCCAGGGCCAAGCCCCCCGGTCGCTGCAACCTGTGATGTGAATCCGGTGAATAAACATAAGCCAAGTGTAACAAAGCCGCCTGACGACCACAGGACGCACAGACCTTGTATTCCCCGCGTAAACCCTAGTGGGAAAAAAGAAAAGACCACCACACAATACCTTCCACAAAACAGTACGGTCGTTCTTTTTAAAGGTTTATCCATGAAATTCATTCCACATTTGCTGGTCGCGTTAGTGGTCAGCCTGATGGCTTTCAACACGCTGGCGGCCACCCAGGAAATCCATGGGGTCAAGATAGAAGACAGCACCACCGTAGCAGGAAGTACCTTGCAACTCAACGGCGCGGGCACTCGCTACAAGGTAGTGTTCAAGGTTTATGTGGCCAGCTTGTACCTGGCCCAAAAAGCCAGCACACCTGACGAGGTGGTCAACCACCCTGGGCCCAAGCGCCTGAGTGTGACCATGGTGCGCGACATTGATGCGGCCGAACTGGGTAAATTGCTCACACGGGGTATTGAAGACAACATGGGAAAAGCCGCCATGTCCAAGCTGGTGCCGGGTCTGGTGCGTATGGGGGAAATGTTTGCCGCTCAGAAAAAAATGGTGGCGAGTGACAACTTTTTGATCGACTGGGTGCCGGGCAAAGGCACGGTCATCACCGTCAAAGGCATTGTGCAGGGTGAACCCTTCAAAGAACCCGAGTTTTTTACCGCCTTGATGTCCATCTGGCTGGGACCACAACCAGCCGACCACAAGCTGAAAGAGGCCTTGCTGGGTGCCGCCAAGTAGCGGTCGTGAAGCCCTACGGCTCCTTGAAAGTGAATTGACGGATGGTCTAAACGTGCCAGAATCCAAAGGCCTATAAAAAATCCTCATCCCTATCAGGAGCCCCTATGAAACACTCATTGATTCTTGCCACACTTGTTGGTGCGCTCTGCACACCTTTTGTCGCGCAGGCGCAAAACAAAGCGACGGCGGCAGAAGCTACCGCCATGGTTAAAAAAGGGGTGGCTTTTATCAAAGCCAATGGCAAGGAGAAAGCTTGGGCTGAAATCAGCGACAAAAATGGCCCCTTTATTGACCGCGATTTGTACTTGGTGGTGTACGGACTCGATGGTGTGGTTCACGCGCATGGTGCAAACGCCAAAATGATTGGCAAAAACCTGATCGACCTGAAAGACATTGACGGCAAGGCTTTCGTCAAGGAGCGTGTAGAACTTGCCAAATCCAAAGGCACTTTCTGGCAAGACTACAAATTCACCAACCCGGTGAGCAAAAAAATCGAACCCAAAAGCATGTACTGCGAGAAGCTTGACGACGCTGTGGTCTGTGGCGGCATTTACAAATAGCGCCACGGCCATCTGAACACAGCGGCGGGCAGCTTGGGCAACACCGCCCGCCTGATGGTTGGAATAGCAGGAAATCACCATGAAGTTAAGCATCAAATTATTGCTGGCACCATTGCTGACCGCGGTCGCCCTGCTGCTGGCGGGGCAAATCAACGCCTTCCTGATGGCACGGGCAACGGACAAGGCTCGGGATGGCTACATCGCCAATCTTGAAGAGTTCAAAACCATCACCGACGTTCAGCTCCAGCTGGGGCTCCTGCATGCCAGCGTCTACCGCACCCTGGGGGTGATTGGCTCCATGGACGAAACCCAAGTCAAGTCGTTTCGCGAGGACATTGCCAAACAACTCACCGGAATCCAACGTGTCGAACAAGCCCTGACAGACATGCAGGGGCTGGACGACACACTGCGGTCTTCCCTCAAAACGGTCAGTAGTCAAATTGATGCTTATGCCAAACAGGCCGATTCAGCCATCGACCTGTCCTCCGTGGACCCCAACACCGGCATTGCAGCAATGCAAAGTGCCGATACCACGTTTATTGGCCTGAACAAAACCATTGCCACCCTGGAAACAGGTTTTGAGCAGCATGCCGAATCTGTCAGTGATGCCGCCAAGGCGCAGTCCAGCACCACCAATCTGATTTTGGCGCTGCTCTCGGTGCTGATTGCCGGGCTGGCCGTGGGTTTGTCCTGGCTCATGCAGAAAAAATTTGTACATGAATTGGTCCGTGCGGCCAACGTGGCCAAAGCGGCTGCAGACGGTGATCTGACCCAGGATACCCGCACCTCTCGCCAGGACGAAGTGGGGGATGTGATCCACGCATTGGCGGCCATGCAGAAAAAATTGGCCCATCTGGTGCAGCAGGTACGTCACGGCAGTGAAAGCGTCGCCACCGCCAGCATTGAGATCGCCCAAGGCAACCAGGACTTGAGCAGCCGCACCGAAAACCAGGCCAGCGCCCTGGAGCAAACCGCCGCCAGCATGGAAGAGTTGTCCTCCACCGTCAAACAAAACGCCGACAACGCCCGCCAGGCCAACCAGCTGGCCATGAATGCCAGCAGCGTCGCCGTGCAAGGTGGTGAAGTCGTGTCCCAGGTGGTGCACACCATGAAAGGCATCAATGAGGCCAGCCGCAAGATCAGCGACATCATCAGCGTCATAGACGGCATTGCCTTCCAGACCAACATCCTGGCGCTGAATGCCGCCGTGGAAGCCGCCCGTGCCGGTGAGCAAGGCCGTGGCTTTGCCGTAGTGGCCTCCGAGGTGCGCTCACTGGCCGGGCGCAGTGCCGAAGCCGCCAAGGAAATCAAGGCCTTGATCAACACCAGTGTCGAGCGGGTTGAACAAGGCACCACGCTGGTGGATCAGGCGGGCACCACCATGCAGGAAGTGGTCAACAGCATTCGCCGGGTGACCGACATCATGGGCGAAATCAGCGCGGCCAGCAACGAGCAAAGCCAGGGGGTCAGCCAGGTGGGTGAAGCGGTCACCCAAATGGATCAGGTGACCCAGCAGAATGCGGCGCTGGTGGAGGAAATGGCTGCCGCAGCCAGCAGCCTGAAATCCCAGGCGCAGGAATTGGTACAAACCGTGGCGGTGTTCAAGCTGGGCACCGGTGATGTGACCCACACGGTGGTGCCCACGGCGGCCGTGCGCGCACACCCACCCAAGGTCAGCCATTTCAAAGGGCCGGATCGCCGGGCCAGCGGCACCCCCAAGGGGGCTGCAGCCCGTGGCCACAGCGCACCTTCCAGCCGCCCAGCCCCGGCCAAAGCCCCCAGCGCAGCACCGTCCCCTTTGGCGGCACCGGCCCTCAAGCCACCGCCCCAAGCTGTGGCTCAGGCTAGTGGCAGCAGTGATGGGGATTGGGAGACGTTTTAAACGCTATCTATTCAATAGCTACTTACGCTTATACAGAAAGGACCAGAGGCCAATTCAGCACATAAAACCCTGATCAGGAGCATCGGCGCGGGCTTATCCCCCGTTGATCACGTCCAGAACCGCTTGCCCATACGCCTCCAGCTTGCGGGCACCAATACCGCTGATGCCCTGCAAATCCGCCAGTGACTGCGGCGCAGACTGCGCAATGGCCGCCAGCGTGGCATCGTGAAAAATTACATAAGCGGGCAGGTTGTGCTCTTTGGCCACCCCGGCGCGCCAGGTTTTCAGGGCGGCAAAGCGGTGTTGCCCGGCGCTATCCAACGCCAGCGGCGCTTTGGGAGCAGTCCCCGAAGCCGCACGGCGTGCCTTGCGCTGGGCCAGGGCCGCCAGCGACACCCGCAGGCGCACCGGCACCTCACCTTTGAGCACCGCGCGCGAGGCTTCGGTGAGTTTCAGGGTGTTGAACGCTTGTGCATCCACCGCCACGGCACCAATCGCCATCAGCTGGCGCAGAACAGCGCGCCATTGTGATTCCGACAAATCAGCACCAATGCCAAAAGTGCTCACGTTGGCGTGACCGTACTGGGTGATTTTGTCGGTGGTTTTGCCGCGCAAAATGTCCATCACATGGCCGGAGCCAAAACCAAAGCCACTCATTTGCTGCACCCGGTAGATGGTGGAGAGCAGCTTGCGCGCCGCATCGGTGGCATCCCAGACCTCGGGCGGGTGCAGGCAGTTGTCACAATTGCCGCAGGGCTGGCTGTCTTCGTCAAAGTAGCGCAACAAGCGCACCCGGCGGCAATCGGTGGCCTCGGCCAGGCCCAGCAAGGCTTCGAGTTTGCCGCGCAGGCCTTGCTTGAACTCCTCGCCAGCCGGGCTCTCGTCGATCATGCGGCGCTGGTTCACCACGTCTTGCAGGCCGTAACACATCCAGGCATCGGCGGCCTGGCCATCACGCCCGGCGCGGCCGGTTTCCTGGTAGTAGCCCTCAATGTTTTTCGGCATGTCCAAGTGTGCAACAAAACGCACATCGGGCTTGTCAATGCCCATACCAAAGGCGATGGTGGCCACCATCACCACGCCTTCGGTGCGCAGAAACTGGTCCTGGTTGGCCTGGCGCACCCGCGTATCCAGCCCGGCGTGGTAGGGCAAAGCGGCAATACCCTCGTCACACAGCAAGTCGGCGACCTCTTCCACCCGCTTGCGCGACTGGCAATACACCACACCGGCATCACCCAGGTGTTCGTCGCGGATGAAGCGCAGCAGCTGCTGCGTGGCATCACGTTTCTCCACAATGGTGTAACGGATGTTGGGGCGGTCAAAACTGCTGACAAACAGGCGCGCCTCCTGCAGTTGCAAGCGCTCGATGATGTCGGCGCGAGTCAACGCATCGGCGGTGGCGGTGAGCGCGATGCGCGGCACCTGGGGGTAGCGCTCGTGCAACACCGTCAAGGCGCGGTATTCAGGACGGAAGTCGTGGCCCCATTGGCTCACGCAATGCGCCTCGTCAATGGCAAACAGGCTCAGTTGGCCACGTTCGTACAAGGAGTCGAGTTGGGCCAGAAAGCGTGGGGTGTTGATGCGCTCGGGCGCAGCGTACAGCAGGGTGATATTGCCCTGCACCAGGCGGCGCTCGGTGTCCGAGGCTTCCTGCATCGACAGCGTGGAGTTCAGAAAGGCGGCGCTGACCCCGGCCTCGTGCAGCGCGCCGACTTGGTCGTGCATCAGCGCAATCAGCGGCGAGATCACCACCGTGATGCCCTGCCCGGCCTGCTGGCGGGCAATCGCCGGAATCTGGTAACACAGGCTTTTGCCACCGCCCGTGGGCATCAACACCAGGGCATCGCCCCCGGCGGTGACGTGCTCAATGATGTCGTGTTGTGGCCCGCGGAAATGGGGATAGCCAAAAACCGTTTGAAGAATGGATTGGATAGACAACTTGATTTACTACTATTTTTATAGCTTGTTACGCTTATTTTACAAGCGTCAGAGAGAAAAATTGCTTGCAATTTCGGCAAAAATAGCCACTCCCTGCAGCGTGGTTCGGCCCAACCTGGCCTGTGTCGCGCACAGCGCAGGAGGGTTTAGCGGGACTGAAAAACCTCATCCACCGGCACACCATAACCAATGGCCAGCCGATTGGTTTCGTTGGCCAGCCCCACCACAGCCAGCAGTTCGGCCAACTGCGCCTCGGTCATGCCCTTGGCGCGCGCCCCGGCACCATGGGAGGCGATGCAGTAGCCGCAGTTGTTGGTGATACTCACCGCCACGTAAATCAGCTCCTTGGTCAGGGGGTCCAGCGCGCCATGGCCCATCACCTGCTTGATGTTGTTCCAGATGCGCTGCAAATTCTCGGGGTGATGCGCCAACACTTTCCAGAAATTGTTGACCCAATCGGTCTTGCGCGTGGCCATGATGTCGTCATAAATGGCCCGAACTTCGGGTGAGGCTTGTTCGTATTCAATGGGGTCGTGCAGGGACATGGGCTTCTCGATGGACTGGAAGTGGACGAAGCCTGAATTTTGACTGGTTACCATGCCTTCTGGCGCAACCATCCAAAGGAAACAACATGAGCTTGATCGGCAATATTCTCTGGTTCATCATGGGCGGATTTTTCATGGGACTGAGCTGGTGGCTGGCGGGCCTGTTGTGTGCCATCACCCTGGTGGGCATCCCCTGGGCCAAAGCCTGCTTTGTGATCGGACAGTTCGCCTTCTTGCCCTTTGGCAAGGAAGCCGTCAGCCGCAAAAGCCTGACCCGGCAGGACGACATCGGCACCGGTAGCCTGGGCCTGATCGGCAACATCCTGTGGTTTGTCTTTGCCGGCCTATGGCTGGCTATCGGGCATTTGATGTCGGCCCTGCTGTGCTTTGTCACCATCATTGGCATCCCGTTCGGGCTGCAACATTTGAAACTGGCCGGGATTGCACTCGCGCCCATTGGCAAAACCATCGTGGACAAGCATGTGGCTGCCTCCATGTGAGGGGTTTGTGTGTCGGCCAGGCGGCCAAGTCGCTCAGTCCAGCACCACGAACCGATCCACATCACCTGCGGCGGTGGCCACTTTGTCCTGAAATTCAGCCCATGGCCGCATCCAGAGAACCTCTTGCATGTCCCCCTGAAGCGGCCGGTACAACACACCGGGCTGGAGCGTGGCCTCAATCACACAATGGCCCACAACGGTGTAAAGACCACCCTTGTAATGCCGAAGCCTGGTTCCGGGGGCGAATGGAGTGGCCTCGCTTCTGGTCTTGTCCATCGGTCTAGTTGCCGGCCTTCACCGCCAGCACGGGACAAGACACCGACATCAGAAGCTCCTGGGCCACGCTACCCATGATGAGTTTGCCCACGGCGGAGCGTTTTCTCAACCCAATGACCAGCACCGAAACCTTCATCGAATCAACCAACAGCTCGATTTCCTCAACCGCGTTTTTTCCACGGACAAACTGCTTGAATTCCGAGCTCAGGCCAGCCTGATCCAAGATGTTTTGAACACGCTCGGCATCCATCACATTCACCGCCGAAGGGTCGGCCTTGGTACCACCGGGGGAGGCATTCACCACCACCAGATGTTCGTTGCGGCGCTTGGCAATTTCAATGCCTTTTTCCAAAGCGGCTTCCCCCTCAGGGCGCGGCACATAAGCGACGAGTATGGTCATGAGTTCTCTCCTTGTGGTTAACAGATGAATGAGCTTAACGGATCACATGGCCGAATCCTTCGGCCCCCACCCACAGGCGCGACCCAAACCATATTCTGCATGGTGCCCTGAATATCGCAGGTTTTACCCTCCACCACCTTGGGTGGCGATGCGTGTACCGGGGGTGCCTGCACCAGGCTGTGGGCGGGCTGGCGGGGACAAAAACACCGCCAGAACATCCACAATAGTGTGGACAATAGGAACACCATGCGCCGACCACCTCGGACACACCATGAAATGCCATGCTCATGCCTCATGACCATGCGACGGACCAGATTGCTGACAAGGCTTCTGGCCTGGTTGACTTTCGTTCTGTGCATGGCATCGGCCCCGGCGGTTCCCTCTGCGTGGACTCCCGGCATGGCGGCGGGTGATGACATCAGGGCACTGAGCCAATACAAAGTGGACAACTGGCAGAACGAACAAGGGCTGCCAATGAACCTGGTGCATGCGCTGCTGCAAACCCGGGACGGCTACCTGTGGGTGGGAACAGCGGGGGGCCTGGCCCGGTTTGACGGGCACCACTTCACCACTTTTGAGTTGTCCGAGGCCGCAGAGGCGGCTAACCAGCCCGTTTTTGGTCTGATGGAAGACAGCGAGCAGACCCTCTGGATTGCCCATGGCAAAGGTGCCCTACGCTACCGCCATGGCCTCTTTCAGACCGCGTTCTCCACCGAGGTCACCGCCGGGCAGCGGGTTTATGCCTTTGCCCAGGCCCCCGACGGCTCCGTCTGGTCGGCTACGGAAAATGGGCTGGTGCGCTGGAACAAAGGTGTCACCAAGCTCTATCAGCAGGCCGATGGCCTGCCCACCAACCGCCTGCGCACACTGGCTTTTGACCGCTCGGGGGTGCTGTGGATTGGCACCTCTGGCGGCGGACTGGTGTCGTTTTCAGCCAACCGCTTCACGGTGTGGAATCCGGCCAACGGATTTCCCCACCTGCAAGTACGCTTTGTGCTGGCAGACCCCGACGGCAGCATCTGGGCGGCCACGGCAGGCGGCGGTCTAGCCCACCTCCATCAAGGCCAGATCACCACCTACACCGTGGCAGACGGGCTGCCTACGGATCAGCTCACGGCCTTGTCACTTGACGCACAAGGCGCTCTGTGGATCGGCACCTGGGGAGCCGGGATCAGCCGCCTGCACCATGGCAAGTTCACCACCCTGTCGACCGCAGGCGGGCTCACCGGAGACCAGATTTGGTCCATCCGGGCCGACCGTGAGGGCAGTGTCTGGGTCGGCACCTGGGTCGGGGGACTGAACCGGCTGAGCCAGCGTAATTTTGATGCACTGGGCACACCGGAGGGGCTTTCCCACGACAACGTCCGCTCCGTGCTCCACGCCAGCAACGGTATCACCTGGGTAGCCACCGCGGGAGGCGGTCTCAACCGCCTTGAAAACGGCCAGATCACCACCCTGAACCGCAAAGACGGCTTGCCAACGAACGAACTCTCCAGCCTGCTGGAGGATCGGGATGGCTCCCTCTGGATCGGCAGCTACACCAATGGCATCGCCCGCTTGCAACAAGGAAAAATACGCACCTATGGCGTGTCGCAAGGCCTGCCATCTCCCGATGTCCGCGTGATGTACCAGGACAGCAAGGGCATCGTGTGGGTGGGCACCCAGTCGGGCCTGGCCCGTTTTAACGGGCAGGGTTTTAGCGCCGTGCGTGAGCCGGGCGCGCCGCGGGATGTCACCTCCGCCATTCTGGAAGACCATGACGGCACACTCTGGTTTGGCACCTCGGGCCAGGGCTTGTTCCGCTACCGTCACGAAGTGTTCACCACCCTGACCACGGCCAACGGCCTGGTGTCCAACTGGATCATGTCACTTTATGAAGATAACGATGCCAACCTGTGGATCGGCTCCAGTGGTGAGGGCATGAACCGCCTGCACAACGGCGAATTAACCAGCATCCGCCCGGCTGACGGGCTGTGGGACGGTACCGCCCAAACCATTCTGGAAGATCACACCGGCCACCTCTGGATGACCAGCAACCGGGGCTTCTACCGGGTGGCGCGGGCTGATCTGGTGGCATTGACGGAACGCCGGCAAGACAAGATTGTCTCCACCGCTTTTGGCCAAGGCAACGCGCTGCGCAGCACTTTGTTTGCCGGTGGGGTCAAACCTGCGGGGGACATTGACCGTGCGGGAAAACTCTGGTTGCCCTCGAACAAAGGGCTGGTGATTGTGAACCCCCAGAACCTGCCCAACGCTGATCAAGCGCCGGCGACACGGCTGGAGAATGTGGTGATCAATGGCGTGAGCAGCCCGGCAGACTCGCTGGTGACGCTGCCACCAGGCGCTGTGCCCTTGACCATCCGCTACACCGCGATGACCCTGCGGAATGCGGATCGTGTCCGCTTTCGTTACCAGATGGACGGCATCACACCACAATGGGTGGATACGGGCTCCAACCATGAAGTCTCTTTTCCTGCCCTGCCCCATGGCAACTACCGCTTCCGGCTGGCCGCCTCCATGGACGGCCAGCATTGGAGCAAAGCCGATGCCGAGCTAAGCATCACGGTTCAACCCTTTTTTTACCAAACCTTGTGGTTCAAGACCCTGGTATTGCTGATGAGCGTGATGACCATGGTCGCCGTGTTCAGGCTGCGCACCCGTAGTCTGCGCATGCGGCACGACGAGATGGAGCGACTGGTGGCGCAACGTACCGATGAGCTGCGGCTGGCCAATGAGCACCTGTCCCGACTGTCGTTTGTGGATGCGCTCACCGGTCTGGCCAACCGGCGCCGCTTTGATGACGCACTGGCTGAAGAATGGCGCCGTGCCAACCGCCACCAGACCCCTCTGGCCCTGGTGATGGCCGATATTGATGGCTTCAAGCTGTACAACGATGCCCTCGGCCACCAGGAGGGCGACCACTGCCTGACCGCCGTTGCAGGCGTGTTCTTGCGGGCGGCGGGGCGGGCTGGTGACTTGGCCGCCCGTTATGGCGGCGAGGAAATGGTCTTTCTGATGCCGGGGGCCGACCACGCCGCGGCCTGGAGCATGGCCGAAGGCTTGCGCGCCGCGTGTGAGGCGCTGGCCATCCCCCACCCCACGTCCCCCGTCGGCCCGGTGGTGACCATCAGCCTGGGCGTGGCATCGTGTATTCCATCTGCGGACACTTCTGCCGAAACCCTGCTGGCGCAAGCCGATGCCGCGCTCTACCGTGCCAAGGAATCGGGCCGCAACCGGGTGTGTTGAGGCGCACCACGAAATTCTGACAATATGGAGATGACTGGATACGGCGGCCTTCCTGGGCGTCGGTTTGATTGTCACAAGCGCTTCATATTCAAGACCTAAGCTGTGTGCAGTGACCCAACTTCTTAGGATTCGCCATGAAACGACAGCCGCCCACCCGCCCCGCTCAGGGGTTCATGCTTGCTCTTTGTGCAACCGTTATCGGCTCCGTGGCGCTTTGGGGTTGTGGGGGCAGCTCCAGTACCCCAGCCGTCACAGTGAATGGGGTCGCCGCCACCGGAGCGGCCATGAGTGGCGCCACCATCACGGTTCTGTGTGTCAACGGCCAACCCAACACCACCCAAACCGCCGCTGACGGCAGCTATTCCATCCTGGCCACCGGTGTATTTCCCTGCATGGTGGAAGCCCGTGATGCCACGCACAAGCTGCATTCGGTGGCTACGGGCAGCGGCAACATGGCCACCGCCAACATCACCCCGTTGACTGAACAAATGGTGGCCTCCCTGTCCAGCGACAGCGTCGATACCGCCGCGTTTTTTGCCGCATTTGGTGCCAGCAAGGCCGCCACCCTGGCCCCGGACAAACTGGCGGCGGCGCAAGCCCAGGTACTGGCTGACCTGACTGCCAATGGCATGGATATCCGCGCCCTGAAAGACCTGATGGGTGACAAGCTGGTGGCCAAGACTGCCAGCCAGAGCGGCAACGCCTACGACCAGTTGCTCGACAGCATTGCTGCCAAGCCGATCAACGTGCGGCTGATTGCCATGAACGACTTTCATGGCAACTTTGCGCCCCCGTCCACCAGCAACGGCGGCAGTATGGTGCTGCCCAACGGCGGCGGCGGGCAAAAGGTCACCGTAGGTGGTGCCGCCTATCTGGCCACGCTGGTGAAGAAACTCCGGGCCGAGAACCCCAACAACATTCTGGTGGGTGCTGGCGACTCCATCAGCGCCTCACCCTTCGAGTCCATGATCACCCACGACGAAGCCACCGTGGACATTCTCAATGCCATCGGCATGGAAGTGTCTTCGGTGGGCAACCACGAGTTTGACCACGGCAGCACGGAGCTGCTGCGCATCCAGAACGGCGGCTGCTTCCCGGCCTCCGGCACACAAGGGGTAGTGGGTGCAGACACCTGTCTGATCAACGGAGCCTACCCCGGTGCTAAGTTCAAGTACCTCGCAGCCAATGTCACGGTCACGGCTACCGGCAAGACACTTTTGCCGGCCACTTATATCAAGCGCTTTGGCAGCGTCAGCGTCGGTTTTATCGGCCTGACCTTCCAGGGCACCCCCACGGCCGTGTCGGCCAGTGGTGTCGCCGGGCTGGTGTTCCAGGAAGAATCCGCGGTGATCAACCAATACGCTGCCCAGCTCAAAGCCAATGGCGTAAACGCCGTGGTGGTGCTGATTCACCAGGGTGGCCAGACCACCGCCACCACCGTCAATGACAAGACCTGCCCCGGTTTCTCGGGTGACATCACCCCCATCGTGGACAAACTCAGTGCCGATGTGGATGTGATTGTCAGCGGCCATACCCACCAGGAATATGTGTGCAGCGTCGCCGCCAAAACTGCCAAGAAAAACATCCTGCTGACTTCCACCGGCTATTACGGCGGTGCGGTCAGCGCCATTGACCTGGTTCTGCAACCCAACAAAGGCCTGGTGTCGGTCAGCGCCAACACCGTGCCGGTGATTCAGGCCGATGCACCGGCCAACGCCACGCTGCCCAGCGGCTTTACCGCCGTGGCCAAGGAGGCAACCGTGGATGCCCTGGTAAGCAAATACAAAACCTTGTCCGCCACCCTGGCTGGCCAAGGCATCGGTTCCATCACGGCAAGCCTGAACCGTGCGCTGATGACCGTGGCCGGTGTCACCGGACGGGACGAAACCGCGGAAGGTGCCATGGGTGACGTGATGGCCGACTCTTACCTGGACGGTGTCCCTGGCGGTGCTGACATAGCCTTCACCAACCCCGGCGGTGTGCGGGCCGACCTGAGCTACACCGCACCCGGCACGGTGACCTATGCCGCGCTGAACACTGTGGAACCCTTTGGCAACACGCTGTCAACGCTGACCCTCACAGGGGCACAGATCCTGCGTTTGCTCGAGCAACAATGGGAAGCGCCCAACAACACGGCCAAAACCAATGCCGCCACCCACGCCGTAGGCCGCCTGCTGCAGCCGTCCAGAGGTTTGACCTACACCTATGACAACAACCAGCCTGCGGGCCTGCCCGCCGGTCAGGGCAACCGTATCGTGGCCGGAACACTCAAGCTCAATGGTGTGGCCATTGACCCGGCCAGGAATTACAAGATTGTGACCAACAGCTTTCTGGCCAGCGGTGGTGACAACTTCAAGGTGATGGCCACCGGCAGCCACATCACCGACACCAAGATGCTGGATCTGGATGCCTTCATTGCCTACTTCAAGGCCAACTCCCCCGTGAGCCCACCGGTGCCACGGGTGACCCGGCTGAACTGATCACGCGCCACACACCAAGCCCTCCCGATACCGGGAGGGCTTTTTCCATTCCAAGAACCATGTCTTTTGTGATGACCCATTTCGCCGCCGCCATGGGGCTGCTTGCCGCTTTGCTGCACCCGGGCGCTGGTGCGTGGGCAGCCCAGCCGGATGCCCGACAGCACACCATTGCCGAGGCCGCCGCCACGGCACAGGCGCAGTGCTACAAGCACATGTACCGCGACTCCAACGCCTATGCCCAGTGCCTGCGTGATCTGCGTCATGCGCAGAACGGCTCGCTGCCCAAGAAGCTGGGGATTGAATACTTTGCCTTTGTTGGCGCTTTAAGCTACATGCGGGTAGGCCATCTGAATGCCGACCAGATTGCCGCCGAGTTCTTGAAGGATTACCGGCTCACGCAAAAGAAGGTCGGTATCAGCGATGACGCTTTGTGCCGCACCATCCCCGGCGACTGCGTGGTACGCATGGCGCAAACCCGCGAGATGGAAGCTGCCCCACCCCCACCCATGGGCCTGCGCGTGCAGTGTATTGGCCGGGTCTGCAGCATGGTGCCGGCGAAGTAGGTCGTGGGCTCGCCTGAATTACCCCGCCACAGACTCAATACCGCAACTGGCCAGCCGCATCCATGATGGCCAGCTCGACATACGACGAGCCGCTGTGGCTGTCAGGCGAATAGTGGGCCACGAACTTGCCAAAGCTGATGTCGCCGCCGGTCTCCAGACCTTTGATGAAGCTGTCGGTACTCAGATTTTTACCGCCGCGCCGCAACCCTTCAACCAGCACTTTGGCATGGATAAACCCTTCAAACTGCGAGCTGGAGGGTTCGGCCTGCGCATTTTTGGCCTTGAGCAAGCGCAGGTATTCCTGCACCACCGGCACCGAACCGTTGCGCAGCGACGGCATGATTTGCGCCAGCACAATACCGCGTGCGGCAGCCCCCATTTCACGGTTCAGCATATCGGTGCTGACCACCGAGAAGCCGTAAATCACGGGGCGGGCAGTGGTGGCGTTAAGTGCCTTGACAAAGGAGGAAAAGGTCAACCCGGCCGTGCCCATCACCACCGCCTGCGGTTGCGCCTGGGCAATGGCGGCAGCGGCTGCATTGAAGTCGGGCTGCTTGGGGTTGATCTTGATGAACGTGGGGATGTCGAGCTTGCGCGATTCGGCCGCACTTTTGACTTCAGCCATCAGCGCGTTGCCAAAGCCATCGTCCTGATAAACCATGGCCACCTTGGTGAGCCCCACCTGCAGCTGCTGCTGCACAATACGCTGCGCTTCATTGGCGTAGCTGGCCCGCACGTTGAACAGGTAGCGGTTGAAGTGATCCCTGAAAGTGGAGGCCCCGGTGACCGGGCCAAAGATGACGGTTTTATGCTCGGTCAGCAGCGGCAGAATAGCTGCCGTGTGGGCGGTTCCGGTGCTGTTGTAGATCAGGAACACCTTGTCGTCGAGCAGCAGCTTGCGGGTGTTTTCCAACGTGCGCTTCACATCAAACCCGTCATCCAGCGGCTTGTAGATGATTTTGCGGCCATACACACCACCTGCGGCATTGATGGCATCAAAGTACAGGCCTGAGCCGATGGTGTAGTCGGTGGTCTGCGGCCCCAGCGGGCCCGTCAGCACAGCGGTGGAACCAATCAGAATGGCCGTGTCGGTGACCCCGGCATCACCCGCCAGCAGCGGCGTGCCAGAGATCAACCCGATGGAGAGAATGGCCGCTTGGATGACTTGCTTCATAGAATCTAATTTTGCTTATTGGATATAAGCATATTAGGGGCGACTGGCGGACCTTTCAATGCGGGTTTTCCCGTCCGCAAGGCCATTCGCCGCCTGCAGCCCGGCCTGGGTTTATCCGGGCCAAGCGGGCCCATGAGCGGCTTACTTGACCAGCAGCACCGGCACCGGTGACAGGTGTACCACTTTGGTCGCAATCGACCCCATCAACAAACCAACCACACTGCCAAAACCATGCGAACCCATGAAGATCATGCTGCAGTTTTTGTTGGTGGCGAAGTCA
Source organism: Rhodoferax lithotrophicus (assembly GCF_019973615.1). Taxonomy (GTDB): domain Bacteria; phylum Pseudomonadota; class Gammaproteobacteria; order Burkholderiales; family Burkholderiaceae_C; genus Rhodoferax; species Rhodoferax lithotrophicus. The sequence goes on from NZ_AP024238.1 coordinate 4,409,546, forward strand.
ACGATGGTGGGGGCCGCCTCACCAACCAGAATGTGCGCGGAATACACCAGCCCGGCTGAAGCCAATTTCTCTTTTGCCGCGGCCAGTGCGGTGTCGCCCGCTTCGCGGTGGTAGTCCTCCACCACTTTGCCGTCAATGAAGCGGGTGATGTCACTTGAAAGCGGCGACTGCACATTCACCAGAAAAATCTGTGGCTTTGACAGGCGGTTGGTGGCCTCATGGATCACGTGGTCAACCGCCTTGAGGGAAGGCATTGAGCCGTCGATGGCGATCAGCCATGTTGTTATGGACATTGCGGGGCTCCTTAGTTTTTGGGTTCTGTGGACTCGGACGACAGCTCAACCGCCTGGATTGAAGCGCGGCGGCTGGCCAGCCATTTGCCCACCACCACCACCAGCAACGCCCCAGCGGCGGCAAACACGTAGTTGGCGTTGGGAATGCTGGCGGCCACAGACGGCGGCACGGACGGGTCGGTCAGCAACATGCCGCCAGCAATCCAGCCCAGCAGTGCCGCCCCCAGCGTGATCACCACGGGGAACCGATCCATCAAGGTCAGCACCAGCTTGCTGCCCCACACCACAACAGGTATCGACACCAGAATGCCGAAGGTGACCAGCACCATGGAGCCATGTGACGCACCCGCCACCGCAATCACATTGTCCAGACTCATCACGGCATCGGCCACGATGATGGTCTTGATGGCCGCCAACAAGGTGGTTCCACCGTCGATGTTGCCGTGTTCATCATCATGCTCGGGCAGCAGCAGCTTGATGCCAATCCACAGCAGCAACAACGCACCGACGATCTTCAGATAAGGCAAGGCCAGCAATTGCAGCGCGAAAAAAATCATCACCACGCGCAGGCCAATGGCCCCGATCACCCCCCAAAAAATGCCTTTGTTGCGCTGCGCGGGCGGCAGTTTTCGGCAAGCCAGGGCAATGACGACAGCGTTGTCGCCCCCCAGCATGATGTCGATGGCGATGATCTGAAGAACAGATATCCAGAAGAGGGAGGAAGTTAAGTCAGGCATATTCAGTCAAACGTTTCAGTGGGCGCAGGCCTCCGCAAGGCCGGCCTTTCCCCACATCTGGGGAGCGAGCGCATGGGCGACTTCCGCGAGCGAGGATTGTGCCACTGGGGACCCTGATGGCCACCAGCGCTGTACCCATGCCCGTTTGGGGCCAGATGGCCTTTTCGACCATGTGGCGAATCTTGGCCTCGGCGCTGCGCCCGTTTTGGGCAGCCCACAGTTGGATGGCAAAGATGGCATCGTTAACTTTTGATGGCACCCAACCTGAAAAACATCCACCACGTCCGCAAGGGGCCAAGGGCAACTCATAATTTCAGCCTCAGGAGCCGTCACATGCCCAACACTCTTCCCACGCCCCCGCGCGCCCTGCTGCGCCAGATGTTCGATGCCGCCGTCGCCGCCGCGCAGCCCGCGCTGTGCCTGCCCGCCCATTTACCCGCGCCACCCAAGGGCCGCACCATGGTGATCGGCGCTGGCAAGGCCTCGGCCGCCATGGCACTGGCCCTGGAGGCGCATTGGCCCGGCCCGCTCGAAGGCCTGGTGATCACCCGCTACGGCTACCAGCAGCCGTGCCAGCGCATCGAGATCGTGCAGGCCGCGCACCCGGTGCCTGATGCGGCCGGCTTGCAGGCCACGCGGCGCCTCCTGCAAACGGTGCAGGGTTTGACGGCTGACGATTTGGTGATCGCCTTGATTTCCGGCGGTGGCTCTTCACTTTTGGTAGCACCTGGCGCAGGTTTGACGCTGGTGGACAAGCAAAATGTCAACAAATCCCTGCTGGCCAGCGGTGCCAACATTTCCGAGATGAACTGCGTGCGCCGCCACCTCTCGGGCATCAAGGGTGGCCGCCTGGGTGCGGCCTGTTACCCGGCGCAATTGCTCACCCTGCTGATCTCCGACGTGCCGGGCGACTCGCCGATGGACATTGCCTCTGGCCCGACCGTGGCCGACTCAACCACCTGCGCGGACGCACTGGAGATCGTCAACCGCTACCAGATCACCCTGCCCGCTGCCACCCGCCAGTTGCTGGAAAGCGGCGCAGGCGAAACCGTGAAACCCGGCGATGTGCGCTTGCAAAACAGCACGCTGCGCATGATCACCGCGCCGCAGATCGCGCTGGAAGCGGCGGCGAAAGTGGCGCAGGCGGCCGGCATCACCCCTTACATCCTGGGCGACAGCCTGGAGGGTGAAGCCCGCGACGTGGCCAAGGTGCTGGGTGGCATGGCCCGCCAGGTGGCGCTGCGCGGCCAGCCGTTCCAGACCCCCTGCGTGTTGCTGTCAGGCGGTGAGACCACCGTGACACTCAAAGGCCAGGGCCGGGGTGGCCGCAATGTGGAGTTTTTGCTGGCGCTGGGCTTGGCGCTAGTGGGCACAAAAGGCATTTACGCCCTGGCCGGTGACACCGATGGCGTAGATGGCGTGGAAGAAATTGCCGGAGCCCTGCTAACCCCCGACAGCCTCAACCTCGCCTGGGGCTTGGGCATGAACCCGCGCCATTTTCTGGATCACAACGACGCCCACAGTTTCTTTCAGGCTCTGGGTGATTCGGTGGTGAGTGGCCCCACGCTGACCAATGTAAATGACTTCCGGGCGATTTTGATTGAGGCTTGAGCATGCCGCAGCTCAAAGACCCGTCAGCCTGACTTTCCGGCCATGAGCCATGGCATTTGTGGGAGCGGTAGCAGCTGCGATTCGCACCTGCCAACGATCCTAAACTATGGAACCCTCAGCAACTGGCGCTGCAAACCCAGGCACTTATCCACCGCCCATTCAAGATTACCGCCAGAAGAGTGCTTACGTTGCCAATCAAGAACAAACGGGACGACACGCGGGTCTTTAAAAAAACACAGTTGTCTTAATGCCATGAAAGTGGTCTCTGGCAACTTTGCACCATCCATCGATGGTGTCTGACGTAGCGTTGACATCAGAGCACTCATCAGCCAATCGAAGTCTTTTGGCCATGTTGCGGGGGGATTTGTCGGGAGGAGGTCATCCGGCTGGTCAATGAGCTCCAGCTTCAATCCATCAACGCTGAAAAAAAAGCCTTCTTCGTCATAGGCAAAACGCAAGCGATCAAGCAACTTTGGTTGGTCTTGCAACTGCTTCCATACCGGGTTGGTGGGTTCGGTGATGCCCGTAGCGCGGGCAAAAATCGCCCACGGCGAACTCTGCCGAGGTTTGAAACTGAATTCGTAAGTGACTTTCCCGCTTGACGAAAATTGCTCTGACACATACCAGCGGCTGACTACTTTGAACTGGTGAATACGATGTAACGCAGTACGGGTTGCGATCCACACATCATTGCGAATTGGGTCGCCCTGTATGAACTGCACAAACCCATCTGCCAAATCCATTTTGGGAAGCATTTGTACCAATAAGCGCCCCTTGTGCAGTGACAAGACATGCACACCGGTGCCTGGGCCGTCCCCCCATTCGCCAGGGCTGACACTGCCCAACCAAAGTTGTCGATTGACTACTGCAAGTGCTGACACCCGGTCACATTTGTCAAGAAATGTCTCCAGGGGATGCCCGTTTTTCCAAAACTGAAGCGCAATTTCTACCCCCTCGTCACAGTAGCCTAGTCGGGACTCGAATACCGTCCCATCAGACACTACCCAACGATCCCCAATGATGTCATCGCCATTGGATGCGCGCAAAATTCCTACCTTGGGCGAATTGGATTCGATAAATTCTTTGCTCAAAATCTGCTGATCAATCGGCTCGGCAATGCCGGGTTTTCGACCGATCTTGTAAACCCCATGCGGAGAAACAAGTGCGATGGAGTCGCGCGAAAAGCGCATTTCTTTGAACACTGGAAGCGAAATGTCATCGGCGATACCCGCCTGTGTGGGCAACGCCAACAACCAAACAACACTTCCAAGCAACGAGCGCAGGAACCAACCCATGAGTTTCAACGCCCCGAGTCCATCCGATCCATCAAGTAACGCAAATCAAACATCAGTGCCCTTGCGGCTACGCGGTCTAGCGTCAGGATTGGGGCTGCATTGCGTTGCACTGGTGTACGCGGCAACGCTTCCGAATCATGATCATCATCGTCGTCTTCGCCTGCTTTGTCATCACCCAGCTCACGCTGATGATCAGCGCATTCCTTGCGTATGGCCGCCACCGCCGCCCGAACGGCGTGTTTGTTGTTTATTTCCAGCGCGGGAATCAGCACATCAAACTGGCGATTCAGCCGTGTCAGCACATCGGCATTGATGTGCCCGTATTTCAGCCAAGTTTGAACATGGGCCTTGAGCCGCCTTGCAAGCTCTGCGCCGTTGTACGGATTGGGAACGGGAATGATGGGGGCCAGTACCGGCACCAGCAAGTAATCCAGCTCTTCGATCTCATTGACCTTCGCCGTCCAGAACGGGGTTTCTGGCAACCCATCGAGCCCCCAGGGTTCTTCAATACTCCCCTGCAGATACGTGCGTGCCACACCTGGCAGCTCCGGCCTCAGCACAGTAAAGCCCCCCTGTGAACGACCAGGTTCGATGCCATCGGGGTCTGTGTCTTTTAAGCCCGGTGTCCAGACGAAACTGGTTTGCCCTTCTTTCTCATCGACCCGCAGCCCGGCACTCCAGCCTTTGGGTGCTTTGACCACGCTGGATTCAAAATTTCTTTTCACTTTGAGCTGTGCCCACTGTTGCTTGTCTTCGGTCTCGGGATCAGTTTTTGCGTTGGCAGTAACGAGCGGCAAATTCGGGATTGTGTAGATCAATGGGATACCCCAGATGCGAATCACGCTGAGTTTTTGTTTTGCACCCCGCTGGTTGCGCACGGTGTATTGGTACGAAAACGGTGTGCCATTGCCTGCAACACTGGATTTGATGCTTGGCCGAATGGCTGTGCGGGCCTCATAGGTCTTGTTGACCCACTGCGCAGTTTCCGGGTCTTGGTAGTAGAGCCTCCACACGTTTTGTTGCGTATCAAAAACCGCGCTGTCTTGAGAATGGGCTTGCCCCATGCCCAGCAACAAGATTGACAGGATAAAGTGAATGTGTTTGGTGATGTGCATGGTTTACTTCTCCGATGTCCAGCAGGCCGTTTGTTTTTCCAGATACACATGAAAGTGCGGGTTCTTCACATAGTGGTGAAGAATTGAAAAAGGGAAGCTCACCTTTTTGTTCTTGCAAAACTTGTCGTAAAAAACCTTTTGCTTGGGCGCAGAAATCGGGTTGCCGGCACGAGCAAACGATATGTCGATTTCGCGCCCTTCTCGATGACCAGCATGAGGAGCCTTCCAATTCGACGTGATGTCGTAGCGCCCGCCCCAATACAGGCTGGCATCGTTCAAAGCCACCGTGCCCCACCCCTCAGCAGCGAAGTCAGAAATCATTGCACGTAGGTTTTGCCGCGATTGCTCCGTCAAGTAGTACTGATTGTGGTGATACCGCCCATTGCCTTGGTGCGTTTTGTCAACACTGGTCAGGGCGTAAACAAAAGTACCATCTGCGTTTTGGGGCGCATTGGGAGAAATGGGCAGCAGGTCTGGCACCTTGACCTGTATTTCTTTTGTGGCGGGGCTGTTGGCGCAGGTGGCGCAAGTGGCTTTGACGGTGTGAGTGCCCGCCACTTCGGTAGCGATGAAAGTGACTTTGACCTCGCCATTGGCATCTGTGATGCCTTGGGTGCCACTGAGTGTGCCTTTGAGTCGGGCGGCATCGTGGTGCTCGTGGCCGCCGGAGTTGGGGGTCACATCCACGGAAAACTGCACCGCAACGCCCGCCTTTGGCGCTGTACTGTCTGTGACCTTGGCGGTCAATGTGGCCACCGCGCTGCCACCTGTCCCGGAAGGGCGAGTTTCGCTGGGGCCTGAAAGGCTGATGTTTGCGACTGATGTTTGCGTGCAGCGAAGAATATAGCCAGGGGCATAGGCCACATCAAGCGTTCGCGCAATGCGGCCATCGATACAGACACCCTTTATGGCCTTGAAAAACAGAATCGACATGCCCGGAAAGTTGGCAAGAGGGTATGTGCCAGAGTCAAAAAAATTGATCTCACCCGCTCCACCTCCAGCAACAAAAGACAGATCCGCCGAGATGTAAACACCACCGCAAATTTGTTCTAGAGACAGTGCGGCATGAATTCCGCTGGGGCCAAAGACGGCCTGCTTAGCCGCAGCCAATGCAGCTGCCTCACTGTCGTAGATGTTTCCGTCGTAACCATTCGGGAGATTAGGAAAAAGTTCGGGGTCAAAACCCAATGGGGGGGTTAAAGCCGCACTGCGTGAGTGCATTGGCGTTGGTCGAAATCGCAATCAGAAAAATCAAACAGCATCGAATAACGACAGCGAATGACCTTGGTAAGTTAGATGACATGAAAACCCTCCCCTGGGGCTCAGTTTCTTTCGCCAAAAGCCAAATGTCAACACAGTTCTGAGTGGCAGCAGTTTGCGTCTAGGAAAAACAACAGCATCACAACCAAATTTGAGGGCGATCCTGGTAACGTGGTGACCTGAGAGAATGGCCATCTTTGCCTGCTCCCCATTCCTCTTATGAAATTCATCATCCGAAGCTTCTTCAAAACTCTGCGCATCGTGCTCGGCCCCTTCATGCTGTTGTGGGAATGGGCCAGCCGTCCCAAAGGCGTGGTGCGTGCCCCGGCACAGCAACAAAGTGTGGATCAGCAGTGCCAGAGCCTGGTGCTGTACCAGTTTTCCACCTGCCCGTTTTGCATCAAGACCCGCCAGGAAATGCGCCGCTTGTCCCTGCCGATTGAGCGGCGCGACGCGCAGCATGACCTGCAGAACAGAGCCGATCTGGCGCAAGGTGGCGGCACGGTGAAAGTGCCGTGCCTGAAGATCAGCGAGCCAGGCGGCCAGACCCGCTGGCTGTATGAGTCGGGGGCCATCATCAGCTACTTACAGAAGCGTTTTACGGTGGCTTGAAGTGTGGCAGCGCTGCCTCAGACGGCAGGGCGGTGCGCCGCCCAGCTGGCGGGCACCTGCCATTGCGACATCCACAACGCAACGGTGTCGGCGGGCATGGCGTGAGCAATGGCATAACCCTGACCAAATTCACAACCCAATTCAATCAGGGCCTGTCCATGGGCTTCGGTTTCCACCCCTTCGGCCAGCGCCCGGCGGGTAAAGTTGCGAGCCAGATCCAGCACACTGTTGACGATGGCCGCGTGCTGGGCATCGTCCAGCATGCCGCGTACAAAACTCTGGTCGATCTTGATAGTGCGCGCTTCCAGCTGCTTCAGGAAGGTGAGTGAAGAGTAGCCGGTGCCAAAGTCGTCCAGCGCGCACTCAAACCCCATACGCTGCAAGTGGTTCACCAACGCGGACACATGCGCCATGTTTTCCAGGGCTCCGGTTTCCAGAATCTCCAGCTCCAACTGCCAGGGCTGAACGCTGGGTTGCGCATTCAACTGGCGTTGCAGCCGGTCTGCAAAATCGGGGTCGTGGAGTTGCAGGCTGTCAATGTTGACACTCACGGTGGTGCGGATACCCAGCGCGTTCCATTGGGCCAATTGGGCCAATGCGGTGTCAATCACCCAATTCCCCAGGTTGACGGCCATGGGGTGCTGGCTCAGCGCTGGGATGAACAAGCCTGGTAACAGCAAACCACGACTGGGGTGCTGCCAGCGAATCAGCGCCTCAAAACCCACCACGGCCCCGCTGGACAAGTTGACTTTGGGCTGGTAGTGCAGCACAAACTCATTCTTCAGCAAACCCTGGTGAATCTCGTCAATACGCATGAATTGCGCACGGGTGGTTTCGTCATTGATCGGGTCAAACAGGTGTGCACGGTTTTTGCCAGCCAATTTGGCCAGGTACATGGCTTGATCCGCCTGGCGCAGCAGTTGTTCGGCATCCATTTTTTCAAGCTGGGGAAACAGCGTGATCCCAATACTGGCCGTGACTTGCAGCGAGATTCCATGCAGGATCATGGGGGCAGAAACCATGTCCAGCAAAGCTTTGACCGGAGTCTCAAAAGCCTGCGGCTGTTCCAGTGGGCTCAAAATGACGGCAAATTCATCCCCCCCAATATGCGCCAGGTGGTCATGCGGGTGGGGCAACTGCCTCAGCCTGCGGCTGATTTCCAGTACCAGTTGATTGCCGACCTCTTGGCCATAACAGTCGTTGATGGCACTCAAGCCGTCCAGATCCAGATAGGTGACAGCCAGCACATGGTGCGCCTGGGTAGCCGCCTGCATGGCTTGTGCCAGGGTTTGCACAAACAGTTTGCGGTTGGGCAGACCGGTCAATGCATCGTGATGGGTGATGTGGTCAATTTGCTGACGATGGGTTTTCTGTTCGCTGATGTCCACGCTGATACCCGTCACCCAAAGGGGCTGGTTATGGGCATCACGCTGCATCACCCGACCCAGGGTACGGCACCAAACCCAGTGACCATCTTTATGGCGCAGACGCAGTTCAGCTTCAAAATGGGGCGTGTCGCCACGCAAATGACGGTCCATTTGCAACTGTTGTGCAGCGCGGTCGTCGGTGTGTATCCACGACAGATACATCGCGTAGGCCCCGGCCATCGGGCCGCGGTTGTCATAACCCAGCATGCGGGCAAAACGATCATCGTAGCGCACCGTCTGGGTATTCAGGTCAAGCTCCCAGGTGCCCGCCTGCACGGCATCCATGGCATTTTGCAGTCGCAGGCGCTCATCCTCCAGAGCGGTTCGGGCGACTTCACGCTCAGTGACATCGGTGAAGATGGCCATGGAACTGAGCATGCCATCCAGATCAATGGCGGTGCGCTCAATGCTGGCCAAAAAGTGGCTGCCATCTTTGCGATACACCGGCATGATGAGCGCCGATCTTCTTTGATGGAGGCTGACGCTGCGTAACGAGGAGGTCACCTCGGCAAAACACTCCGGCGGGTGAATGTCTTCAACCCCCAAGGCCAGCAACTCATCACGGGTATAGCCCAGCATGCGGCAAAACCACGGGTTCACAAACACAAACCCCAGCGAGCCCGGGTTGACTACCGCCAGTCCGGCAGGCAATTCGTCAATGATTTTGCTCAGATTTTTTTCAAAACGCGAGCCGCTGTGCTGATGGTCAGCGGTGTGCTCCAGCAGCAAACGCCAGCGGGCCTCGCTTTCGGCCAGGGCTTGTTCGGCACGCTGGCGACCCAGCTTTTCGTGCATCAGTATCAACGCTTGGGACGACAGCGTTTGGTACATGCCGAGCACGGTCTGAATCAAGGTGGCGGTGGCACCCTGCATGTGTGCGTCAGCCTGGGCGTGGGCAGATGCCACACTGGCCCCCTGCCCAATGGCTTTGAGGGCCAAGGCCATGCGCTTGTCGTTGTCCAGAATGTGGTAGGCCAGCCACTGGATCAGGTAGGAAAACAAGTCGTCCAGCACCGCCTGAAAAGGCCGCCGGCTGGACTGCAGTTCCGCGATGTGGCTGAAAAACCGTTGATGGGTTTGGATGTGCTGAATCAGCCAGTCATCCCCTGCCAGCGCGGTTTTCCAAATGCCTTCCTCGGTGCGGAAGTGGTAATCAGCGTAGTCGCTCAGCTCGCCCAGAATGGCTTGGACTTCAGCCTCGGTGGCACCCTGGACATGTTGCTGTGCCAACTGGTTGATCAGGCTGACCAGCTTGCGGTGTTGCACGTCAATCAGGTCGATGCCGGTTTCAAGGTTCGGATTCCAGGGAAAAATTTCAAACATGACGGTTCTAACTCACATCAAAGTGGGTTTGAGTTTAGGGGCTGAGCACATACCGGATACGCCAACTTAATAGCTGCGAGCAAAAAACACCGCACTCATCACCAGGCCGGTGCAGATCACGCCCGCACGCACCCACTTGGCAGGCAGTCGTTTGGACCAGCGGGCACCCCAAAAACCACCCGCCGTGGCGGCCAGCATCATCAACACACCTTCACGCCAGGCAATCACCCCGGCCAACACAAAGGCGGCCACAGACAACCAGGACAACACCAACGAGTTGAGGTTTTTCAGCGCATTGGCCGTGTGAATGTGGCGCTCACCCGTGGCGCTGTAGAGCGCCATCAACAAAATGCCCAGGCCACCGTTGAAATAACCACCGTAAATACAGGCCAGCAACAAGCCGGGTTCACGCCATTTGGCCAGGTGAGTGTCGCCCTGGGCCGCACGGGTGGCTCGCTTGGCAATGGCCGGGCCCGCCGCAAACAACACGGTGGCAAACAACAGCAGCCAGGGCACGATGCCTGAAAACAACTTGGCCGGGGTCACCAACAGCAGCAAGGCACCCACCACCCCACCCAAGGATGCAATCACCATTTCGCGCTTCAGCCGGGTCAGGGACATGGCGCGTAATTCAGATTTGAAACCCAGCGTGCTGCCCAGGTAACCAGGGCTGACCGCCAATGCACTGGTCGCGTTGGCCATGATGGGTGGTACGCCGGTAAAGATGAGCGCAGGCAAGGTCAAAAAACTGCCGCCACCAGCAATGGCATTCAGCACACCTGCGGCAAACGCAGCACTGGCAAGCAACAGGGAAGTGGCTAAAAAATCAGGCATGGTGTGATGGTGATTAAAAAATAGGGGAACGCCGGACGGAGGTATTTCATATAAAAAAATAGCCTCTGGTGCTTATTCATAAAGCCTAAGTAGCTATTGATAATATAGCATCAATAACCCATCTGAAACCGGGTTCCACGAAAGCTGAACACGGCACTGCGCACGCGAATTTCTTCCAGAATGAGCTCAGCCGCGACCGTGCTGCCTTGGGGTAACACCTGGTTATTCACCAGCAACAGGCGCTGGCTGGGGCTGTCTGAATATACGCTGCCGGTGATTTGTACTGCGGGGATTTGACGGCGCAGACTCTCGGGCAGATCAGCCAACTTCGGCACAGGTGATGCTTGCGCCGCTGGCAGGGCCAAGGAGGCCACTGGCGGCTGAGGGACAGGCGTGCCGGGCGGATGGTTGGCCGCAGGGGTTTCCGGCTTGCTTGGGGCCACGGGCTGGGGTGCTGCACTGGTGGAAACCACCCTATCCTGCCGGGGCAACGGTGGCTCTTGAACCACGGCCTTGGTTGCAGGTGGCGCAACCGCTTGCGGCTGGTCGCGCGGCACCACTTGCAGGACGACGACAGGCGCACGGACAGGCAGCTCGGCAGATGGAATGACGGGGGCCGCCACGGTGCTCACGGGTGGGGTCGCCTGAGCGGCCTCACCGGTAGAAGTGCGCCAAGCCCAGAACCCCCAGCCAGCCCCCATCAGTACAGCGATGGCAAGCCCCCTCCATAAAACACGCTGGCGACTGGTGACGGTGGTGCTTGTGTGATTCACCCCAGGCAGGGGTTGGGCGTGCAGACCCGGCACGGTGCCGCGTGCACGCTGCGCTTCAGCACGTTGGAGAGCATCAAGAATGTAGGACATAGGTTCAGCGGAATTCGGTTTGCAAGTGTGGCTGGGTCAACCCCAGAGCGCGTTCGATTTGCATGAAGGTCATCGCACCAGGCCAACCGTCAGGCTTTAACCCGTTGACTTGCTGGAAAGCGGCCACGCGCTGGCGCAACGCCGCGTCCAGCACCGGCTCGGAGACATGAACAAGGGGAAGGGCACGGCCTTCCATACGGGCCAACTGCTCGGTCAGTTGCCGGATCATCGGCCCACGGGAGCCCTCTTTGAAATCGGTGGTGAACCCCATGGGGGGCTTCCAGTAGGTGGCAAAGTCTCCCTGCCAGAGCTGGCTGAGGGCCATCACTCCCACCACCACCCGTTGATCCCCGATCAGCAGAGTGGCAGAGGCTGGTGTCAAGCCAATCAACACCGCATACACCGGCGGGGCGGAGCCCGACTTCAGCGTCAAGATACCAGGGCGACCCAATTGACGCAGTTGCACCAGGGTGAGTCGACTGGCCTGATGGCATAACAGCTGTTGCCGGGCGGCAGCGGCACAAGGATCACCACTGGATGCGGGCAGGGACCAGACCGCGGCCAGCGCACGCCAAGCGGTCGGCAGGTCTTGCGGCATGGCGGCCCACAAGGTGCTCTGATGATCCAGAGCCACCCCCACGGGCGGTAGCGCAGCACCCTGGCTAGCGGGCGGCACCACCGTGGCACTGGCACCGGTACTCGGGCTTGAGGTGGGCGCACGCGCAGTCGTGGTGGCGGCTACGCTGGCAGGGACAGACGGGTGAGAGATGGCGGCGCTTGGGGTGCCACTGGCGGGCTTGACTGCCAGTGGCCAAAACCGCCAGAATGCCACCGCAACAACTACAAAAAAAAGAGCTGCCAGCGCAACAATCACGGGCATTACAGCCAAATTCTTTGTTTTATTTTCAAATTCGCCAAAAACCTCCGTGGCGGCTTGGCGAACCACCTTGGCATTCACACGTGCCGCGCCGGTTGTCCAGGCTCCCAGCAGGGCGCGACCACATAGCAAATTGATGCGCCGCGGCACACCACGCGTCAGCTGGTGAATAAGCACCAGGGCTTGGGGTTCAAACGGCTGAGCACCGGTGTGGCCAGCCACCGCCAGCCGGTGCTCAATGTAATGAGCGGTTTCTGCTGCATTCAGCGTACCCAGATGAAAACGCGCCACCACACGTTGGGCCAGTTGCTCCAGTGCTGGGCTGGCCAGCAGGGTGCGCAACTCGGGCTGGCCAATCAACACAATCTGCAGCAGCTTGCGCTCATGGGTTTCCAGATTGGTGAGCAAGCGCAGTTGCTCCAGGACATCCCCGCTGAGATTTTGCGCCTCATCAATGATGAGCACACAGTTTTCCCCGGCCGCATGGCTTTGCAACAAATAGGCATTTAACGCATCAATGTAGCTTTTGGCCGTGGGCGCAGAGGCCATGCCACTCGGCAACGCGATGTGGAATTCTTCGCAAATCGACTGCAGCAGCTCCTGCACGGTGAGCTTGGGGTTGAAGATGTAGGCGACATGGCAACCGTCAGGAATCTGCTCCAGAAAGCAGCGGCAAATGGTGGTTTTGCCTGCGCCAATATCCCCCGTGAGCAACACAAATCCGCCCCCCGTACCACCGGCCGCACCGGTTTGCCCCGCCACGCCATAAAGCAGGTGTGCCAAAGCCTCGCGGTGGCGCTCGCTCATGAATAAAAACCGCGGGTCCGGGGCAATCGAGAACGGGTCTTGCGTCAGACCAAAGTGTTGGGTGTACATGCCAAAACGGGCTTGAGTGCTTGAGGTGTGATGGAAATCGTATTGTCAACGACTCGCCACCCACCGGTTTGCACCCAACATGGTGCCGATGAAAAATCGGCCCGTCTCTGTCCGCGGCCGATGGTGCCCTCTTTGAAAGCCGTGATAACGAGGCTTGCAAGCAATCTACATCATGGATTTGTGCGTACTTTTTGGTGTAAAAACAAACGTCAAGACTTGAGGTACACGATGAAACTCGACCAACTCCCCGGCAATCCTTACAGCACCAAGGTCACCATAGCCTGGCTTGTGCTGTCGCATGGGGACAGCGGTCTGAGGTTAACAGCATGCCCCCAACCGGTACCCGATGCCGGTATGCCACGTTTGGTGAACTGGCTGACTCACGTCAAACCACGTATTTCGGCGGCCAGCATCCTCAAGGCCACCGGAATTTCCCTGGCCCAGTGACGTATTTATGACCCATGGATTGATGCCCAAAATCCCACCCGCCGTTTTGCCATTCAGTGCATTGGCGGCTTTGGAATGGACCGATACCCCCATGTGGGTGTTTGACTTGGCTGGCAAATGCATGCGCTGGGCCAACCCGGCGGGCTTGGCTTTTTGGAACGCGGCCACACTTGAAGATTTTCTGGCGCGTGATTTTTCCAATCTTTCACCCAGCACCATCACACGTAACCAGGCGCAGATGGACGAACATGCAGCCGGCCACTGTGGGCGCGACCAGTGGACGGTTTACCCGCACGGCAAACCCACGACCTTGAACGCTCACACCATCGGGGTTGAACTCCCGGATGGCAGCCGAGCCATTCTGTACGAGGCCTCGCTGGTTCAGACCTCCCTGGACCCCTCGGTGCTGCGGGGTGTTGAAGCCATGCAGCAGACGCCTATGATCGTTGGACTCTTCCGTGTATCTGACGGCAGTGCCGTGATGCGCAACCCATCAGGCGTACACAGTTTTGGCATCATGGACACGTCGGTTCGTCGCAACGATTTTGCTGCCATGTTTGTAGACCCGGTGCAGGCTGAGCGCGCTCTTGTCCACGTGCGCAGCGATCACATCCACACGGCCGAGGCCGAGCTGAGCACCCTGAAGGGGCCGCGTTGGTATGAATTTGATGCCCGCCCGGTATTGGATCCGGTGACCGGTGAGCCGATGCTTCAATTCAACGCCCAGGACATCAGCCAACGCAAGCAGGCTGAAGCTGAAATCCAGCGCAGCGCACACCTCCTGCGTGCCGCCATAGACACCGTAGGCGAAGCCTTTGTGATGTACGACGCAGATGACCGTTTGTTGTTCTGCAATGACAAATACCGCAGTTTGTATGCCACTTCCAGCGACCTGATCGTGCCCGGTGCAAGCTTTGAAAGCATCATTCGAACAGGGGCTGAGCGCGGCCAGTACAAAGATGCCATAGGACGCGTGGACGAGTGGGTCACTGAGCGTATGGCCGTCCATCGTGCCAGCAACATCCATCTGGTGCAGCATCTCGACGACGGACATTGGCTGCGTGTGATTGAGCGAAAGATGCCTGACGGGCAAACGGTAGGCTTTCGCATCGACATCACGGAACTGGTGCATGCCAGAGAAGTGGCCGAGGCAGCCAACCTGGCCAAAAGCCAGTTTTTAGCCACCATGAGCCACGAAATCCGTACCCCGATGAATGGCATTCTGGGCATGGCGCAGCTATTGCTGCTGCCCAATCCCAACGAAGCTGAGCGGCTGGACTACGCACGCACCATTCAGTCTAGCGGGCAGACCCTGTTGGCTCTGCTCAACGATATTCTGGATTTATCAAAAATCGAGGCCGGCAAGTTGCAACTTGAATCCACGGTATTTGCGCCTGACACACTCATTCACGAATGCCACAACCTGTTTGCCGGGGCCGCTAAAACCAAAGGCCTGCCGATCGAAACTCAGTGGAAAGGGGCCACGGGTCAGTGCTACCAGACCGATGCCAACCGGCTGCGTCAAATGCTCTCCAACCTGGTTGGTAATGCGCTCAAGTTCACATCCAAAGGCCATATCCGCATAGATGCCTGTGAGATCCAGCACACGAAAGAATCAGCTTTGCTGGAGTTTTCGGTTAGCGACACGGGTATAGGTATCCCGGCTCACAAACTCGATTTGTTGTTCAAACCGTTTTCACAAACCGACAGCTCCACGACCCGTGAGTTTGGGGGGTCTGGGCTGAGCTTGTCCATTGTGCGTAACCTGGCTAAAGCCATGGGTGGTGATGTCGGGGTCGTGAGCGAACCTGGCCAAGGATCACGTTTCTGGTTTCGGGTACAGGCCCGCCGCATCGCCGAAACACAAGAGGTCCACCCAGGTGTGTACCAGGCATCCGAGGTGGGTCCAGCCAGTGCCCACCAGCTGCTTCACGGCCATGTGCTGGTGGTTGAAGACAATCTGGTCAACTGCAGGGTCATCCAATCGCTGCTGGGCAACCTGGGAATGACCGTGTCTGTGGTCCATAACGGTCAGCAGGCGGTGGACTACATTACCCAAGCCAACCAGTCCGAGCCGGAGACCACGCCCCTGCTGGTACTGATGGACTTGCATATGCCCGTGATGGATGGCTACAGTGCCACCGAAAGCATCAGACGCTGGGAAGCGGAAAAGGGGTACCCACGCTTGCCCGTCATCGCCCTGACTGCGGATGCCTTTGAAGAAGACCGCCAGCGTTGCCTGGCCATCGGCATGAACGATTTTTTGACAAAACCCATTGCCTTGGAGGCCCTTCAAAAAGCCTTAACCCGCTGGTTACCTGCGACTTTTTGAAGCACCAAAACATCTTCAACGTCCATGGGTCCATGTCCCAATGCCGCATCAGCGCAATTGGATTTTCGCGAGCAGCGGTGTCGTGTTACGCAAGTGCCCGCTGGATGATGATCTTCTGCACGTCGCTAGTGCCTTCGTAAATCTGGCACACCCGCACATCGCGATAGATGCGCTCGACCGGGAAGTCGTTCACCACGCCGTAACCACCCAGCGTCTGGATGGCGGCACTGCAGACTTGCTCGGCCATTTCGCTGGCAAAGAATTTGGCCATGGCGGCCTCTTTCAGGCAGGGTTTGCCAGCATCGCGCAATGATGCAGCATGCCAGATCAGTTGTCTGGCCGCTTCCAGCTTGGTCGCACACTCGGCCAGCCGGAAGCCGACCGCCTGGTGGTTAAAAATGGCGGTCCCAAAGCTTTGTCGATCTTGGGCATAAGCCAGTGCCACCTCAAACGCACTGCGCGCCATACCCACACTTTGCGCAGCAATACCGATGCGGCCCCCCTCCAGCCCCCCCAAAGCAATGCCGTAGCCCTGGCCTTCGGCACCAATCAGGTTTTCGACGGGGATGCGGCAATTGTCAAAGTTGATCTGCGCCGTGTCGCTGGAATGCTGACCCAGCTTGTCCTCCAGCCGCGCCACCACATAGCCCGGTGTGCTGGTGGGCACCAGAAACGCGCTCATGCCTTTTTTGCCGGCCGCTTTGTCGGTGACGGCAATCACAATGGCCACGTCACCATTCTTGCCACTGGTGATGAACTGCTTGACCCCATTGATGACGTACACATCACCTTCTTTGACCGCTGTGGTGCGCAGACCGGAGGCATCACTGCCCACATGTGGTTCGGTCAGGCAAAACGCGCCGAGCAGTTGGCCCTGAGCCAGCGGTTCCAACCACTGTTTTTTTTGTGCAGCATTACCAAACTTCATCAAAATGGCGTTCACGGGACAGTTGGTGACGCTGATCACGGTGCTGGTGCCACCGTCGCCTGCAGCGATTTCTTCCAGCACCAACGCCAGCGTCAAATAATCCAGCCCCGCCCCACCCTGGTCTTCAGGCACACAGATGCCATACGCGCCCAGTGCAGCCAGGCCCTGGTGAACGTCTTTGGGGAAGGTGTGCGCTTTGTCCCACTTAGCCGCATGCGGCCAAATTTCAGCTTGTGCAAAGTCGCGCACCGCGTCGCGAATCATTTCCTGGTCTGGCGTTAATAACATGATGAACTCCTCTTTTGAAATGCCTGCTGACCCCGGCTCACGCCCGTGAGTCAAACTGCAAAATGGCGCGTGCAATGCTCTCCAACGGCAAAATATCATCGACTGCCTGCAGTTTGATGGCTTCTTTGGGCATACCGAACACCACACAGGTTTCTTCGTTTTGGGCAATGGTACGTGCGCCCGCATCGTGCAGTGATTTCATGCCACGTGCACCATCGTCCCCCATACCAGTCATGATGATCGCCAAAGCGTCGCGCCCGGCGCACTCGGCGGCAGATTTGAACAATACATCCACCGATGGCTTGTGACGATTGACCGGTGGACCGTCCATCACCTTGACGTAATACTGGCCATGGGATTTGGTGAGCTGCATATGCAGGCCACCAGGTGCAATCAAGACGACGCCGCGCTCCAGCCGGTCACCATCTTTGGCTTCGCGCACATTCATGGCGCAAAGGCCATTAAGGCGCTGGGCGTACATGGCGGTAAATTTCTCCGGCATGTGCTGGGTAATCGCTATGCCGGGCGCCTCTGCGGGCAAGCTGGTCAGCACCAGTTCAAGCGCTTGTGTGCCGCCTGTCGAACTGCCCATAAGCACGGGTTTGTTCATGGCAAAAGCGTGCACACCCGCCAATACGGGTGCCCGGCTCACCGGAAGGGGAGCCACGGCATGTCCTGACCCTGCCGCAGGTGTTTTTTGAACTACAGAAGGTATAGCGCCTCGCGCCCGTGGTTTGGACCTTGCAGCCGTTTTTAGTGTTTGAATCATCTCGTGACGCGAATCATCCAGATGCTGCTTCAAGCCCAGCTTGGGTTTGGCCAAAACAGCCACGGCACCGGCACTCAAAGCATCCAGTGCGACCCGACTACCTTCGGTTGACAAGGTGGAACAAATCACCGTAGGAATGGGGGTGCTGGACATGATCTGGCGCAAAAAGGTCAGTCCGTCCATGCCGGGCATTTCAATGTCCAGCAACAACACGTCTGGCGGATTTTTCTTGATGGCCTGCATCGCCAAAAGCGGATTGGGGGCGCTGCCGATCAACTCCACGTCGGGGTTACCCGCCAACATGTGCGCCAGGGCTTGCCGCACCACCGCCGAGTCGTCCACCACAAATACTTTCACCACCATGCTGAGGTCCTTAACTTGTATAAACTGTTTCGACCACAGGGTCTTTGGGGCCAACCGTCCAGACCAGCTTGCGGTAGCCCGTGCCACCCAGGTCTTCCTTGAGCACGGGAATTTTGTGGTGCTCAAGGTAGCCCATGACCCAATCCACGTTGTTCAGACCCACATGGTGATGTGTCACCAACTGCGGAAACATGTTCCCGCCCCCCACCACATAAGCCTCGCAGCTGCGCGGAGAAAACCCGATGGCAAACAAGCGCCGGGTCATCTCGGCCATCGCAACCGAGCCAAACGCCGTATTGTCCTGGTTGGCCGCATTGGGATGCCCCACATGCACAATGTG
Organism: Rhodoferax lithotrophicus; assembly: GCF_019973615.1. Taxonomy (GTDB): domain Bacteria; phylum Pseudomonadota; class Gammaproteobacteria; order Burkholderiales; family Burkholderiaceae_C; genus Rhodoferax; species Rhodoferax lithotrophicus. The sequence continues at coordinate 4,428,136 of NZ_AP024238.1, forward strand.
GCACATCACACCCACCGTGCGGCGCGGATCGGTCAGGATCACACTGACACAGGAACCCAACAGTGTTTTCAGGGTATCCCCGCTGCGACCGAGCGCCACTTCACCAGGCAAAAGTTCAAAAATGGCCATTTAAGCCACCTTGCGAAAAGCACCGGGCTGAACGGTTCGCAACTCGGTTTTACAAGCCACCCGGCCTTCGGCGGTGCCCAAGAAAAGCAACCCACCCGGTTTCAAAACACCCAGTACGCGGTCAACCACCTCGATCTTGGTAGGTGGATCAAAGTAAATCAGCACGTTGCGCAAAAAAATCACATCAAACGGACCTATACCATCTATTGGCTTGCACAGATTAAGTTGACCAAACTGCACCCGCTGTCGAATTTTGTCCTGAATCAGCACCTGCCCTTCAGAGTCGCCCAGGCCCCGTAAACAATAGCGTTTCAGCCGCTCGGGGCTGACGGCTCGCAATCGATCCTCCGGGTAAATGGCTTCTTTGGCACTAAGCAAGACACGATGGCTGATGTCGGTCGCCAGAATCAACCAATCCGCTCCGATCCGACCCTGGGTTTGCATATCAGCCAATAACATGGCCGTGCTGTAGGCCTCATCACCAAAGCTGGAAGCTGCACTCCAGACCGCCAGAGGTGCTTTGGAACGGCGCAGTGTCAACTCTTGCTCCAACAACTCGTAGTGCTTGGGTTCACGGAAAAAATAAGTCTCATTGGTCGTGAGCATATCCACGGCCATCTGAAACTCTGCCGCTTGCGACTCGTCTTCCAGAATACCAATGTATTCACCAAAACTGGATAAACCCAGGCGTTGGATGCGCGAGGCCAGACGTGAGTGAATCAGTGACTTTTTGGAGTCGTTGAACGACAAACCGGCAGCTGCATACATGATGTCGCTGATTTTTTTGAACTCACGGTCACTGAAACTAAGGGTGGCCACACGGAGCTTTCTTGAATTAATAAGGTCTGAAATTGCCGCTAGAGCGGCTCGGCGCGGCCAATTTGGGCGCAAGTGAGCGACGCAGTTCACCCCGGCGCTCAGGTGCATCCAAGGCATGGCGGTCGCGCACCGTTGCCCGGCCCCCACCCGTTTGAAAGAACGCAATACTTTGCTGCAACTGCTCAGCCTGACCCGAGAGCTCCTCGCTGGTGGCTGCCAGCTCCTCACTGGCACTGGCGTTTTGCTGGGTCGCCTTGGAGAGCTGCCCCATCGCCCCTCCAATCTGGCTCACCGAGTCGCTTTGCTCGCTGCTGGCCGCCGCAATCTCTTGAACCAGTTCACTCGTCTTCTGGATGCTTGGCACTATTTCGTCCAGCAGTTTGCCCGCCCTCTCCGCCGTCGTCACGCTGTTGCCCGCAAGTTCTCCTATCTCTTTGGCCGCCTCCTGGCTGCGTTCGGCCAGCTTTCTCACCTCTGCCGCTACCACCGCAAAGCCTTTTTCCGTGCTCTCCTGCCCTGGCCGCTTCTATGGCTGCATTCAGTGCCAGCAGGTTGGTCTGGTAGGCGATGTCGTCCACGATTCCGATCTTGGCCGCAATTTGTTTCATGGCTGTCACGGTTTGGCTGACCGCGCTGCCTCCGTCCACCGCTTCTTTGGTGGTTTTCGTGGCCATCCCGTCTGTGACTTTGGCGTTGTCACTGTTTTGCGTGATGCTGGCACTCATCACGTCTATTTGGGCTGTGGTCTCTTCTACGCTGGCGGCTTGCTCGCTGGCAGCCTGGCTTAGGCTTTGGGCTGTGGCGCTGACTTGGTTGGCCGCCCCTGTCAGGGCATCGGCCGCTCCTCTTATCTCTTGCACAATGGTGGTGAGTTTTTCAGAGGTGGTGTTGACGTTGTCTTTGACTTGTCCAAAGATGCCTTGGTAGTCCCGGGTGATGCGGTGGGTGAGGTCGCCCTGGGAGAGTGCGTCAAGGGCTTTCGCGGTGTCTGTGATGACGCCTTCGCTGGTGTCGATGAGTTGGTTCATGGCTGTGGCCAGGACTCCGAAGAAGCCGGTTTTGCCTTGCAGGTTGACTCGACGGCTGAGGTCGCCGTTGGCGGCTGCTGTCACTATTTCTGCAACTTCGTTTTCTGAGGCTATTTCGTCTGTGCGATCCTGCCATTGGGTGATGCGCCCTATCGGCTGGCCTGCGCTGTTGTGCACGGGGCGGGCCAGCAGGCGTAGTTGGCGGCCCTGGATTTGCATGTCTACGGTTTCTCCTGAGCGTACGGCTTGGTCAAATTTGCCTGCGTCTTCCGGGTTCTTAAACAGGCTTGAGAGTTTGTTGCCGTAGAACTGGTCCGTATCGAAGTTGTTTCCTCCAAAGAGTTTGAGGAGTTCTTTGGCCGGGGGGGTGGCGTGTATGAGTTGGGCTTGGTCGTTGGAGACGGTCACGCATACCGGCAGGCTGTCCAGGCTCAGGCGGATGCGTTCGTTGAAGGCCGCCGCTTCGGCTGCGGCTTTCATCGCTCTTTGTACGCTGTCGATCGCTTCGGTGACGCGGGCTTTTTGTCCGGGCAGGCGCTCCATTTGCACTTCCAGTTTGCCCTGCGTGTATGCAGACACCACTTCCACCACTTGCATCTTCACCGCTATGTGCGATTGCACCAGCGCATTGATGGACTGCGCCATGCCCCGGTAAGCCCCCTCCAGTTGATTCAATGGCATGGTGTAGTCCAGCATGCCCGCAGCATGTTGGCGCGCCATCTCAGTCTGTGCAGCCTCAAAGTCTTTGAACGTACTTTGCATTTTGGCCAATGGTGCCATCAGTTGGCCGACTTCACTGTTATCCACTTCGATATGGGCACTCACGTTCCCAGAGGCCACATCTCGCGCCACACTCAAGGCTCGCTTTAATGGTCGCGTGATACTTGCGGTGATCCATAAAGCCACAGTAACAGCCAGTACGACAGCCAAAACCACAAAAATGATGCCAATTTGTGACACCTGATCTGTCTTTGCCGATGCTGCTGCCAAATCGACCTTCATGTTGCGTACTTGTGCAGCAACAAAAGGGGTCAGCGCCTTCTGCAGTTTTTCGCTGGCAGCATCAAATCCACCCATCAGTTTGTTACCTAGCACCGGGCCACCTGTCACAAAAGCCCGCGCCATAACGTTACCACTGGCAAAGTAGGCCGCAGCATCTGCCTTGATGGACTGCACAAGTTTGACTGAAGCAACATCATTCACTGCTGCAAAATGGCTCTCGAACTTGGCTAACGCCGTGTTGAGTTCATCAAAATTGGTTTGTGCATTTTTAAACCCGTCATCCAGCCCATCTTTGCCTTGAGTGGCAGACACATCTGATAAAAACTGCTGGATTTGAACCACGTTTTTATCCATGGCAGTCGCCAGCAACGCATATTCCACACTTTGCCCGGACACGTGGTTCAAGCTATTTTTGACTTGAGTCATCTGACTCGAAAACCAGGCAGTAAAACCAATAAACAACAAAATAGGCAATGCAAAACCCCACAAAACGCGGGTTTTGATCGAGAGCTGCGTGCGGTTCATAAATACCCTTGTTGTTGATATCACTAAGCCAATGGCATTTAAATGGCTTGGCCTTGCTCTGCCAGGGCCACCATGTCATCCACATTCAGCGCCCGATCTGGCTCCAAAATCACAATGAATTCCGAACCGACCTTGCCCAAACCGCGAATGAACTCACGTGCAATGCTGGTGCCAAATTGCGGTGGTGGCTCAATTTGTGAAGCAGCAATGTCGATCACTTCGCTGACAGCATCCACCATCAACCCCAGCTCGACACGATCTCCTTCCGGCCCGACATCAAAAATAATGACACAGGTTTTTTTACCCACTCGCGCTGCACCACGCCCAAAACGTGACTGCAAATCGATCACTGGCACCACAGCACCACGCAGATTGATGACACCACGGACAAACTCGGGCATCAGTGGCACAACGGTCATGGCACCATGTTGAATGATTTCGCGCACGATACGAATGTCCATGGCAAACACCTCGTCACCCAAAGAAAAAGTGAGGTATTGCAGCGCGTCTTCCCTAGCTGAATATTGGTTTGGAGGTAACAACGATGATGTAGCGGTCAAGGCTTGATGATGAGTCATGGCATCTTCTCAATAAGGTCTGAAGTTACCCGCACCACCCCGGCGCACAGGCGCAGCAATCAAGGGGGAATAGGTGCGTTGGCTGGTTTGCCCCTCGCTACCCCGGCGCTCAGGTGCATCCAAGGCATGGCGGTCGCGCACCGTTGCCCGGCCCCCACCCGTTTGAAAGAACGCAATACTTTGCTGCAACTGCTCAGCCTGACCCGAGAGCTCCTCGCTGGTGGCTGCCAGCTCCTCACTGGCACTGGCGTTTTGCTGGGTCGCCTTGGAGAGCTGCCCCATCGCCCCTCCAATCTGGCTCACCGAGTCGCTTTGCTCGCTGCTGGCCGCCGCAATCTCTTGAACCAGTTCACTCGTCTTCTGGATGCTTGGCACTATTTCGTCCAGCAGTTTGCCCGCCCTCTCCGCCGTCGTCACGCTGTTGCCCGCAAGTTCTCCTATCTCTTTGGCCGCCTCCTGGCTGCGTTCGGCCAGCTTTCTCACCTCTGCCGCTACCACCGCAAAGCCTTTTCCGTGCTCTCCTGCCCTGGCCGCTTCTATGGCTGCATTCAGTGCCAGCAGGTTGGTCTGGTAGGCGATGTCGTCCACGATTCCGATCTTGGCCGCAATTTGTTTCATGGCTGTCACGGTTTGGCTGACCGCGCTGCCTCCGTCCACCGCTTCTTTGGTGGTTTTCGTGGCCATCCCGTCTGTGACTTTGGCGTTGTCACTGTTTTGCGTGATGCTGGCACTCATCACGTCTATTTGGGCTGTGGTCTCTTCTACGCTGGCGGCTTGCTCGCTGGCAGCCTGGCTTAGGCTTTGGGCTGTGGCGCTGACTTGGTTGGCCGCCCCTGTCAGGGCATCGGCCGCTCCTCTTATCTCTTGCACAATGGTGGTGAGTTTTTTCAGAGGTGGTGTTGACGTTGTCTTTGACTTGTCCAAAGATGCCTTGGTAGTCCCCGGGTGATGCGGTGGGTGAGGTCGCCCTGGGAGAGTGCGTCAAGGGCTTTCGCGGTGTCTGTGATGACGCCTTCGCTGGTGTCGATGAGTTGGTTCATGGCTGTGGCCAGGACTCCGAAGAAGCCGGTTTTGCCTTGCAGGTTGACTCGACGGCTGAGGTCGCCGTTGGCGGCTGCTGTCACTATTTCTGCAACTTCGTTTTCTGAGGCTATTTCGTCTGTGCGATCCTGCCATTGGGTGATGCGCCCTATCGGCTGGCCTGCGCTGTTGTGCACGGGGCGGGCCAGCAGGCGTAGTTGGCGGCCCTGGATTTGCATGTCTACGGTTTCTCCTGAGCGTACGGCTTGGTCAAATTTGCCTGCGTCTTCCGGGTTCTTAAACAGGCTTGAGAGTTTGTTGCCGTAGAACTGGTCCGTATCGAAGTTGTTTCCTCCAAAGAGTTTGAGGAGTTCTTTGGCCGGGGGGGGTGGCGTGTATGAGTTGGGCTTGGTCGTTGGAGACGGTCACGCATACCGGCAGGCTGTCCAGGCTCAGGCGGATGCGTTCGTTGAAGGCCGCCGCTTCGGCTGCGGCTTTCATCGCTCTTTGTACGCTGTCGATCGCTTCGGTGACGCGGGCTTTTTGTCCGGGCAGGCGCTCCATTTGCACTTCCAGTTTGCCCTGCGTGTATGCAGACACCACTTCCACCACTTGCATCTTCACCGCTATGTGCGATTGCACCAGCGCATTGATGGACTGCGCCATCTCCGCGTAGGCACCAGGCAGTCCTTGGCTGGACATTTTGAAGTCCAGGGCTCCCGCTTCGTGTTGGCGCGCCAACTCCGCCTGGGCCGATTGGAACTGGCCGAGCACGGCTTGCACATGGCGCAAGGCATTGAGAACCTGGGCTGGTTCATCTCTTTCTACAGGCGTTTCTGGTGGGTCAGATAAATCACCTTCGGCAATTTTCTGTAAGTGCTTGTTGACCTGCTGCAGCCCCCTGCTGGTGACCAAGAAGAAACTGTAAAACAAGTATGCGGCCAACAAGAGTGCCACAGCCCCAACACCACCAGCCATCATCAAGCGCTGCTGCATGGCCTGATACCGAGCGAGCAACAATTCATCCAGAACCTTTAACCCTTTGTCATAAAACGACTGCAGTCGAACCACCGCCATTTGCCCGTTGTCATAAAACTGCGTTGCAGTGAACTGTTTTTGGCTTAGCAATTTTTGCGGGTCTTGGGCAGCGTTATGAAACACTTGGATATCGTCCCAAATACCCATGTCCAGTTTGTCTTTGAGTGATGGATTCACCGCAAACGAACGATTCAGATAACTGCGTGCATTGGTGATACCGTTACTCACGCCGGCTGCCCACACGGCATAACGCTTTTCCTCGGATACGGACAAACTTGTTTTAGCCAGGGCAAAAACACCCCATCCCCAAAGCTGACCCAAGTCTTCGGCCAAGCCCGGCATGGTTAATGCCATGGTGTTGATCATGTAAAAACTGTCTACGTCCGGATCCAGCACCAAATTGGAGTTATCCCCTATCAACACCAGAAGTGCCGCAACCGATTGAGTCACGGGCCCAAACACGGTTCGACCATCGTTATCTGCCCCGTTTTCAACCTTTGATGTGGCTTGCCATGCAGTCTTGAGCTTTTCCAACTCCGTTTTGACTTTGAGTTCATCCCCTGAACTGGTGATGAATTTGTCAAATGTTTCCAGAGCTGCATCTGTTTCAGCGCGCGCGGTTCGATAAGCCGACTGTCCGTCAAAGCCCCCCAAGGTGGCACGAGTTGCGTTTCGGGTTTTGAGGACGGCGGTGTACACCGGAACAAACTGGCGCAGAGCCACTACGCCAACACGCTCCTGCGCTGTGAAGTTCATCTGATCCTTCTGGCCGCTGGCAAAGAAATAGCCAAACAGCACAATCGGCAATAAAAAGATCAGACAGATGAGCACTGCCTTGCCTGCAAATTGCAAATTGCCCATCAAGCGCATGCCAGGTGCCCAAAGACCCAAGGGATGCGATGCTGAAGATGTTGGACTGACGCGATAACTCATAAATACTTCCTGGGAGTACGATAGATTCAGTAGGGCTTGAAATTGCTACCTGATCGACCCGGCGCTGATAATTTTTGGGGTGCGGCACGGCGATCCGGTGCAGCGATGACATGACGATTAGAAACCTTTTCCGTACCACCACCCACGTTGAAAAAAGCCACCGATTGCTGCAACTGCTCAGCCTGACCGGAGAGCTCCTCGCTGGTGGCTGCCAGCTCCTCACTGGCACTGGCGTTTTGCTGGGTCGCCTTGGAGAGCTGCCCCATCGCCCCTCCAATCTGGCTCACCGAGTCGCTTTGCTCGCTGCTGGCCGCCGCAATCTCTTGAACCAGTTCACTCGTCTTCTGGATGCTTGGCACTATTTCGTCCAGCAGTTTGCCCGCCCTCTCCGCCGTCGTCACGCTGTTGCCCGCAAGTTCTCCTATCTCTTTGGCCGCCTCCTGGCTGCGTTCGGCCAGCTTTCTCACCTCTGCCGCTACCACCGCAAAGCCTTTTCCGTGCTCTCCTGCCCTGGCCGCTTCTATGGCTGCATTCAGTGCCAGCAGGTTGGTCTGGTAGGCGATGTCGTCCACGATTCCGATCTTGGCCGCAATTTGTTTCATGGCTGTCACGGTTTGGCTGACCGCGCTGCCTCCGTCCACCGCTTCTTTGGTGGTTTTCGTGGCCATCCCGTCTGTGACTTTGGCGTTGTCACTGTTTTGCGTGATGCTGGCACTCATCACGTCTATTTGGGCTGTGGTCTCTTCTACGCTGGCGGCTTGCTCGCTGGCAGCCTGGCTTAGGCTTTGGGCTGTGGCGCTGACTTGGTTGGCCGCCCCTGTCAGGGCATCGGCCGCTCCTCTTATCTCTTGCACAATTTCGACCAACTTGCTCATGCTGGCATTGATGTCCTGCTTGACATCGTCAAATACACCCTCGGTTTGAATGGTGATACGTTGGGTTAAATCCCCTTGTGTCAAACCCGCCATCACGCGCCCTGTATCCGCCATGATGGCGGCCAATTTATCGCAGGTTTCATTGGTAGACGTTTTAAGCTGCGCAAAAGTGCCGGCATATTCACGGGTGATACGTTGTTTGAGATCACCCATTGCCAATGCGCCAAATATGGTCGAAAAGTCGGCCATGACTTGCGCTGTCAGATCCAGCACAGCATTGATGCTGGCGCACAACACAGCCACATCACCTGTTTTGCCGTCCATAGGAATACGCTGAGTCAAATCTCCTTTTTGGGCAGCACCGGTGGCAATCTGCCCTTGTGCCACGGCTGTCTGCAACGCTATATTCATCAGTTGTTTTTCTGAAACATCCGTAGCGATCTTGACAACCTTGAGCACCCGACCCATCTCATCCATCACCGGGTTATAAATCGCCTCCAACCAGACTTCTTTGCCGCCCTTGCCGATGCGCTTGAAGGTTTCCTTTTGTGCTTTACCCGAAACCAAATCTGCCCAGAACTGCTGGTATGCGGGTGATGCGGCATAAGCAGTATCAACAAAAATGCGATGGTGCTTGCCAGTCACTTCTGCGCTGCTGTAACCCATGATATGCAAAAAATTGGCATTGGCGTGGAGCACAAAACCACTCAAATCAAATTCAATCATGCCATAGGAAGCGTCAATGGCGTTCAAAATACCACGCACGTTTTGACGCTCAGTTTCGGCTGCGGTAATGTCATACCGCACGCCCAGATACTTCATGGGTTTACCGTCGTCACCCATGATGGGGGCAATCACGGCATCCACATAATATGGCACGCCATCTTTGGCGCGATTTTTGATGATGCCGCGAAACATCTCCCCCCGCCCAATGGTGGCCCACATCTGCTTGAAAACTTCCTTGGGCATGTCAGGGTGACGTGTGGTGCTGTGCGGGTGACCAAGCAACTCATTGCGTGGGTATTTGGACACCTCTATGAACTTCTCGTTGATACTGATGATGTCGCCTTTTTTGTCCGCCTCTGACACGATACTGGTCATGTTCATGATGGCCTTGCGAACCTCCAACTCTTGGGTCAGTTCGGCTACGTGGCGGTTGATCGCATCGCCCGCAAACAAACGCTCAGCAAATGAAAAAATTCTGGCAGTCATGGTGGGTCTCCAACAGGTTCAAGGTTGTTTATCAAAGTCAATCAAGCAGGTTATTCAGCTGTGACGAGCATCAAGCCAAGTTAAGCCAAAACTTTGCGCAAAGTAGCCGCCAACTCACGTGGGGAAAATTTGGCCACGTACCCGTCAGCCCCCACAGTTTTCACATGGTTTTCATTGGTGGAGCCAGTCAGCGAAGAATGAATCACCACCGGTATGCCTTTAAAGCGTGTGTCGGACTTGATCAGTTTGGTCAATGTAAAGCCATCCATCTCCGGCATTTCCAGGTCAGTCAGTACCACGGCGATCTTGTCGCACACCCTGAACCCCTCCTCCTTGGCTTGTTTTCCCAATTGATCCAGATAGTCCCAGGCTTGTCGACCGGTTCGGGTCATGACAAATGATGCGTCCATAGCGTTCAGGCCCAACTCAATCACGGCCCTTGCTACATGGCTATCATCAGCAACCAAAATTGAAGTTCCCGGCGGCAGGAGTGGCTCCGAGCCCACCACTTCTTTGGTAATTTCTTCCTTGGTTACCGGCGTCACATCGCGCAGCACCTGCTCCACATCCAATACCTGGGCCAGTCGTGTATTGGGGTTTGTGCCATCCAGCCGAGCAATACCCGTCACCAATGCGCCAGCATGAGCCCCTTCGGCGGGCAACACTTGATCCCAATCCAGCCGAACAATTTCGCGCACATCTTCTACCGCAAATCCTTGCACGGTGCGACCAAACTCGGTGACCATCAAAATACTCAAGCCTTTTTGCGGCTTGCAGCCCACCACCGCAGACAGATTGATGACAGGAATAATTTGACCGCGGATATTGGCTACGCCCATTAAATGTTCTTGCGAATTAGCCAACGCCGTGATCTTGGGCATGACCAAAACTTCACGCACTTTGAATACATTGATGCCATACAGCTCTCGCTCACCCGTGCTGGGGGAGTCCCCCAAGCGAAACAACAACAGCTCAAACTTGTTGGTGCCCGCCAGACGGGTACGCTCATCGATATCACGGTCATGTGCATTCATGGTTTTATTCGATAGATGGATGAACCGTTGGCTTCAGCAGCTTGCTTGCGAAGACCACACTCATGATGACGCACGTTTAATACGACCCAAGGTCGCAATCACCCGGTTGGAGGCATCCGAAAAATCAGACTTTGTGGCCAGCATTTGTCCGGCTTGTTCGTAACGATGCTGATTGATGCTGTGAGCCACTTCACCGGCACACCGATGGAAATGCTTGTGCTCGCTCACGAGTTGGGTGAACTCGGCGCTTTTATCAAACGCGCCTTTTCCAGATGAATAAATCCACTTCCCAAGTTCACAGACATCATCTCTGGAAATATTTTCGGCATTAAGTTGCTCCTTGCGACTGATTGCAGCTCGGAATTTGGTCTTCCATTGCGCATGCGCACCGATAACCTTATCAAAATCAATAGCTGCGCCAACCTGTCGCCCAACAGGCTGCCCAATGGCGAGCATTCCGGGCTCCTGTGTGCGTCTGTTGATCGCCACAGCGAATCCCAGAGCAGGACTCGAGCGCACCGTTGCCCGGCCCCCACCCGTTTGAAAGAACGCAATACTTTGCTGCAACTGCTCAGCCTGACCCGAGAGCTCCTCGCTGGTGGCTGCCAGCTCCTCACTGGCACTGGCGTTTTGCTGGGTCGCCTTGGAGAGCTGCCCCATCGCCCCTCCAATCTGGCTCACCGAGTCGCTTTGCTCGCTGCTGGCCGCCGCAATCTCTTGAACCAGTTCACTCGTCTTCTGGATGCTTGGCACTATTTCGTCCAGCAGTTTGCCCGCCCTCTCCGCCGTCGTCACGCTGTTGCCCGCAAGTTCTCCTATCTCTTTGGCCGCCTCCTGGCTGCGTTCGGCCAGCTTTCTCACCTCTGCCGCTACCACCGCAAAGCCTTTTCCGTGCTCTCCTGCCCTGGCCGCTTCTATGGCTGCATTCAGTGCCAGCAGGTTGGTCTGGTAGGCGATGTCGTCCACGATTCCGATCTTGGCCGCAATTTGTTTCATGGCTGTCACGGTTTGGCTGACCGCGCTGCCTCCGTCCACCGCTTCTTTGGTGGTTTTCGTGGCCATCCCGTCTGTGACTTTGGCGTTGTCACTGTTTTGCGTGATGCTGGCACTCATCACGTCTATTTGGGCTGTGGTCTCTTCTACGCTGGCGGCTTGCTCGCTGGCAGCCTGGCTTAGGCTTTGGGCTGTGGCGCTGACTTGGTTGGCCGCCCCTGTCAGGGCATCGGCCGCTCCTCTTATCTCTTGCACAATGGTGGTGAGTTTTTCAGAGGTGGTGTTGACGTTGTCTTTGACTTGTCCAAAGATGCCTTGGTAGTCCCCGGGTGATGCGGTGGGTGAGGTCGCCCTGGGAGAGTGCGTCAAGGGCTTTCGCGGTGTCTGTGATGACGCCTTCGCTGGTGTCGATGAGTTGGTTCATGGCTGTGGCCAGGACTCCGAAGAAGCCGGTTTTGCCTTGCAGGTTGACTCGACGGCTGAGGTCGCCGTTGGCGGCTGCTGTCACTATTTCTGCAACTTCGTTTTCTGAGGCTATTTCGTCTGTGCGATCCTGCCATTGGGTGATGCGCCCTATCGGCTGGCCTGCGCTGTTGTGCACGGGGCGGGCCAGCAGGCGTAGTTGGCGGCCCTGGATTTGCATGTCTACGGTTTCTCCTGAGCGTACGGCTTGGTCAAATTTGCCTGCGTCTTCCGGGTTCTTAAACAGGCTTGAGAGTTTGTTGCCGTAGAACTGGTCCGTATCGAAGTTGTTTCCTCCAAAGAGTTTGAGGAGTTCTTTGGCCGGGGGGGTGGCGTGTATGAGTTGGGCTTGGTCGTTGGAGACGGTCACGCATACCGGCAGGCTGTCCAGGCTCAGGCGGATGCGTTCGTTGAAGGCCGCCGCTTCGGCTGCGGCTTTCATCGCTCTTTGTACGCTGTCGATCGCTTCGGTGACGCGGGCTTTTTGTCCGGGCAGGCGCTCCATTTGCACTTCCAGTTTACCCTGCGTGTATGCAGACACCACTTCCACCACTTGCATCTTCACCGCTATGTGCGATTGCACCAGCGCATTGATGGACTGCGCCATCTCCGCGTAGGCACCAGGCAGTCCTTGGCTGGACATTTTGAAGTCCAGGGCTCCCGCTTCGTGTTGGCGCGCCAACTCCGCCTGGGCAGATTGGAATTTGACCAACACCGCTTGCATTCTGGACAACGCCGCTAACAAGTGCCCAGCTTCATCGTCACTGACCACCTCAATTTTGTTGTCAAATTTGCCATCTGCCACATCATCAGCCACCGCCACCGCTCGACTCAACGGACGACTAATGCCGAGCACCAAGCGCCAACCAAGCAGGACCGCAATCAAAACTCCCCCTAAAACCGATACCCACGACACCAAGCGAGCGGTTTGCAGGCGTTCACTCGCTGCTGCATTTTCTTTTTCCGCACTGTCCTGAATGTCTTTGATCAGCGCCGCCAAATGGGGTTTAGTGGCATCGTGCAATGGACTGATGTCCTCGGCAATGAGGCGCTGCACTTCTTTCAGGTCATTGGCACGCAAGGCTGCTACGGCGGGCTTTAACCCTTTTTGCACAAATTCACGCCGCGTCTCAGCAAACAACTTGGCATTTTTGGCTGTTTCAGGTGATTGAGGTACCGCTGAATAAGCCTCCCACAATTGGGTGATGGTGGCGATGTTTTCTTCAACCTCCTTGGTGTACTTTGCAACACGCTCAGGCGTGGAAACAAGCGCCACATTACTGATCACCAAACGGTTGCGAATCATGTAGTAGTTGATCTGATCCAACTGATGGGACGGCAACAAGTGCTTATCGTAAAACCCTTGCATGACAGCATTGGTCTGGGACAGATTAAACAATCCATTCAACCCCACCAACAGCAACAATCCAGACAGCATACCTAGCAAAATGATCAAGCGGGAAGCAATCGTCAGGTTCTTTAAACTCATTTTGATCACCTGATTACTTCAAATGGATGCCTTGATTGAGCTGCTGGCCACATCTGCCGTGACCAAATCACCGAGCGATGTCACATCCAGAATCAGTGCGACTTCACCGCTCCCCAAAATGCTGGAACCCGAAATACCACGTAGGGTTTTGAACAGGCGCCCCAGTGGCTTGATCACAGTTTGCTGCTGGCCCATCAACACCTCCACCTCAATACCGTATTTGCCTTTAGGCGCGTTGACCACCACCACACTGGTACGCTCCGGCAAAGAGGATTCAACGCTGTAAAGGGTACGCAGTCGTACCACAGGCAACACGTTGCCACGCAGTTCAACACAATGACGACCATTTTTATCGACCCGCACATGCTGACCACCGGCCTCAATCACTTCAACCACCGAGCCCAATGGCAAAACGAATTTGGATTTGCCAACACCAACCAAAAATCCATCAATGATCGCCAGCGTCAGGGGTAATCGAATATCCACCTGCAGGCCTTTGCCAGGTCGACTGTTGAGCTTGAGGTTGCCGCGCAAAGCTTCAATGTTGCGACGCACCACGTCCATCCCCACACCACGGCCAGATAAATTGGTCACCTGCTCGGCGGTAGAAAATCCGGGTTCAAAAATCATCATGTTGATGACATCATCGGCTGGCACCACGCCCGACTCAATCAACCCACGGTTCCAGGCGCGCTGCAACACGCGCTCGCGGTTGATACCCCTGCCGTCGTCTTCAATTCGAATCAAAATCGCACCGGTTTCATGCTTGGCGCTCAAGATGAGACTGCCGGTGGGCGGCTTGCCTGCAGCCAGACGCTCTTGCGGCGGCTCCAGCCCATGGTCAAGCGAGTTGCGCACCAAGTGCATCAACGGATCGGCTATTTTTTCAACCATCGACTTGTCCAACTCAGCCTCTCCGCCGACGATCTCGAAATTGACATCCTTGCCCAAGCTGCTGGCAGTGTCGCGCACCACCCGGCGGAAACGACTGAAAGTTTCACCCACCGGCACCATACGCAGACCCAGCGTTCCGTTGCGAATTTCTTCAATCAGGCTGTTCATGTGCAGATTGGCTTCAATCAGCGCCACGTTTCGCGTTTCACGCGCCAGCAAGTTGGCCCCGGCCCCCGCAATAACCAGTTCACCCAGCAAGTTGATCACCGCATCCAAACGGTCAGCTTGCACCCGAATGTAGCGATTCTCCTCGCCGCCGCTGCTCTCCCGTGTTTTTTGCTGTTTGGTCAAAGCGGCCTCAACCACTTCTGGGGAAACGCCAGCTTTGGTTTCCAATAAATTGCCTATTTTGGCTTTCTGACTAGATGAATCTTGCGTAGAACGCTCTTGATTTGATAGTACCTCGGTCAACTTATCCTGGCTGACGGCACCCACCGAAACCAGCATATCTCCCAGGCGTGGTGCTGCAGACATGTCCTCAATCGCACGCACCAGCTTTCGCTCGGGGCTTTCAGGTTCTTTCACGTCAAGTTCGCAGTCATCCAGAACAAAACTGAACGCACCCTCCACTTCATCGCGCGTGGCGGCAGACTCCAGCTCCATCACAAAACTCAAATAACAGGTTTCTGGATTCAGGTTAACCAACGCAGGCACTGTATCCATGCTGCACACCATGGACTTGACTGTACCCAGACCTTTAAGATACTTGGCAATCGAAAGCGGGTCCATCCCGTTACGAAAGGTTTCATGACCAAAACGGGCTGAAATATGCCAAACCGTCAACGCTGCTGTGTTAACGGCCTGTACAGCCCCGGTGGCTTCAGGCTCTGCGTGAGACGCAGAGAGTGCGCCAGAGGTGTAAGCCTGCAGCCGGATCACCAGATCGGCACGCTGATCTTTCTGGTCAGGCGTTTCGGCTGAATCGTCACTGGCGGTGTCCACCAAAAACTTGATTTCGTCATTACATTCAAGCAATAAGGTGCTGAGTTCCGGATGGAGGTTGAGCTTGCCTTCGCGCATTTGATCCAGCAAAGTTTCCATATGGTGAGTGAACTCCACCACCTTGTTCAACCCAAAAATACCAGCAGAACCTTTGACAGTATGAGCACAACGAAATAGTGAATCCAACAATTCACGGTTATCCGGCTGCTCCTCCAGCTCAAGCAAAAGCCCTTCAATAGCTTCGGTTTGCTCACCCGCCTCGCTGATGAAGGCAGGCATGGCTGCAGCAATGAAGTCCCGGTCAGCATCAGATACGTTGTTCATGTGGATGCGCTTTCAAACATTGGTGGTTTGCTCAGACAGCCATGCAGACATGCCCATGGTGGCACAAGCATCCATCAGAGCTGGACTGGGTTGGATCAGCTTCCACGGGTGGTCGGTATGCGACAGTGCAGCCAGCAACTGGAGACCTGCACCATCCACCTCCCTGACATTGGCTGCAGAAATTTCCAGCAACTTGGTAGATTTGGCGCTCTGCTCCGTCACCCATGCCAGCAAGGCATCACGCGTTTCAACTGCGCTGTAAATCGTCATTTCTTCGGGGAGATCAAAGGAAATGCTCATATGAATGTCCTGGTTATCAAATGATGATTTGAATAGCGAGTTGTCTTGGCGAATATCAAGTTGAACTTGATCAGGCCTCAAATACCGTCAACATTCACGGTTTGTGGGTCAAGTCCGCCATATCAACTCATGGCAGACAAAGTTTGGAAACTGCATTCAGCAGTGAGGCAGGTGAAAACGGCTTGACCATCCAGGCCTTGGCACCAGCTGCTTTACCCTCTTCTTTTTTCGACTCCTGACTCTCTGTGGTGAGCATCAAAATCGGCAAAAACCGGTAATTGGGCAACGCCTTGGCCGCCTTGACAAATTCAATGCCATTCATGCGCGGCATGTTCACGTCGCACACGGCCATGTGAATCTTGCGACCATCCAGCAATGCCAACGCAGCTTGCCCATCACCTGCCTGCAACACCTCGTATCCTGCACCTTGCAAGGCCATAACCACCACTTGGCGCAAGCTTGCAGAGTCATCAATCACCAAAATAGTTTGTGCCATCTTCGTTCACCTTATCAAAAAAATGTTGTCTCGTCGTCAGCTGCACCAGCCTCACTGGCCAACCCCACATGATGCAAGTGTTGTTCGGCCATCACGTATTGGGACTGCAAACGTGCTAGCCAGTCGGCTGCACTGGTTTCTATGGTGGGTGCGAGCAATGCAGCCTGCAGGCGCTCTATGTCTTCATGCAGCAAAGTCATCATTTGACTGATGCGATCTTGGTACTGAAAGCCCTTGTACATGCGCTCCACTTGCAGGCTTACCAATTCGGTTTCATTGACAAAAGGTTTGGCGACTTGCTCCAGCGCATCCACACTGGCGTGGATCATGCCCAATACCTGGGCGATAGCCACTTGCGCTTGCGGTGTACACCCCTGCATGACCGGACGCAACACCTGCTCACAGGCTTGTGCCAATTGGGTGATGCCATCCTCACCCTGCACCAGGGCATTTGAAATTTGCCTGGACTGACGCGAGGCCATGTCCAGATGCGGACCAATTTCAGCAAAAGCCGAAAGCATTTCGGCCACAGCTGTTTCTGACTGGCTACATGAACTAACCAACTGACGCGACCAAACGGGCAACACCTGCGTGCAGAGAGCCAGTAAAGCCTGTACTTGAGCCTCAGTGGGTGCACACACAGAGGCTTGTGTGACTTCTGCCTTATCTGGCGGGGTCAAAGGAACTTGGCTCATACGGATATTCCGTGCGGGAAATAATGGCTGAATTCAATACTTGTCCGTGCTACACATGAAGCCATTGCGAATTCAAATAACAACCGCAACCAATCAAGCGGTGATCGTCCAGCGGCATCACATACGAAGCTTTGGCCTGTACTTCCCGCGAAACTGGGTTGGTAATGGTATAGCTGATCCAGCCGCCATCCTCTTCGTCACACACAGCCCAGGCATCATCCACCAGTTTTTGAGCATCCAGGCCAGCAATGGCCCGCAGGTCTGTGCCGTTTTTTTCTGGCATGGCACCATGCACCACGTAGTAACCGGCACGGTCAAAAATAAAGATGTACATATCGCGGTCAATGAACACACCGTGGGGATCATGAAAATCGCGTACAGCTTGTTCGTAGCCAACACTACGCAGATGCACCAAGGCATCAAATACCAACTGGCGTGCCTGATCAGCCGTACCTTGACGTAGCTGAATGTCCCCCACCGAAATCTCCAGGGTGGAAGCCTGGGCAATCATGCGATCAGAGTTAAAGCTGGCACGATTCACTAATTCAGTGTTCTCCTGGGTGAGGACATCCAGATCGCCCACCGCATGCACAACCTCTTCAAGCGCAACACTTTGGGAGGCACTGCCTTCGGCCATCACATTGACATTCATGGCAATCTCACCAATACCGGAGATCAGACTTTCCATGGTGTCATTAATTTGCTTGATATTGCCCACCGTTTCACCCACGCGCACAGACGACTCCGCAATCAAACCGCGTATTTCTGCCGCCGCACCCTGGCTGCGTTTGGCCAAATTGCGCACCTCGGCGGCCACCACCGCAAAGCCGCGCCCCTGCTCACCCGCGCGTGCGGCTTCAACCGCAGCATTCAAGGCCAATAAATTGGTTTGAAAAGCAATACCATCAATCGCACCGATGATCTCGGACATACGTTTGGAAGTGACTTCCAGCGGCCCCATGCTCTGCATGGCCAAATGCATCATTTTTCCGGCTCCATCAGCCTCTTTGTGCAGGCTGGCAGTCATCATGCTGACCTCTTGGGCCGCTGAAGCATTTTTGGCCACGGTTTCACTCACGTGCTTGACGTGCATGGAGGTTTGCTGCAAATGTTGCCCTTGCGCTGCTGCGCGCTCAGCCAGCGCACGTGTGTCATCAACCAACTTTTTCCCCGTATCACCCAACATCACTGCTGCCGTACGGATGTTGGCCACCATACTAGACATGTTGGTGATCATTCTGTCCAAATGCATACTGAAGTTACCCAGCGTCTTGACACCTACATTGACCTTGTTGGTCAGATCACCATGAGCGGCTGCCCGCATCGCACCTTCGGTACGGTCGCGTTCACCACGGGTGATGTCAAAAAAAGCCAACTGCAAATAGAGCCAACACAACAGCCCGACGAAAGCCAGTGCCGCAACCAGGCGCCCATCCAGAGGCGCATTGTTTGATTCAAACAAGTGCATCACCAAAATCACCGATAAGGCCGACACCAACGGTATCTGCAATACCCAAAAACGTACTCGTCCAGAGAGAGGCCGGAGTAACGCTATGCCAGGTGCAAAAAAGTTCATGGTGTGCCTCAGCGGAAATATCGTGGATTTAGGCAGCGCTTATTTCAGTGCCAATTCAATTTTGGCTTTCAGGGTATCAAGTCGAGGAGGTTTGACGATGTAGCCATAGGTTCCCAGAGGCATTGCTTCGTTCAGCGTGGCTGGGCTGGCATCGGCACTCATGAAAATCACTTTCATATTTTTAACCAACGGATTGGCATGTCCGCGCAACTGCTGAACAAAATCAAGGCCATTCATGGGCTGCATATGGATATCGGTCAACACCAGATCAGGCCTAAAGACCACCATGGTGCGCAGGGCCGTTGCACCGTCTGTTGCGGTTTCAATGTTCTGCAGCCCCAGGCGGCGCAAACTGTTAACCACAAAAGTACGCATCACTTCATCGTCTTCAACCACCAAAATTCGGGCAAGATTCAAGTTCATTATTTTTGAGTTGAGCTGTTAAAAATTAACCAACACCAAGACATCCACCAACCATCATTTTCGAATCTAGCTTATCAGTTATTTACCCGCTCTACGCAGACAATTCAACTTTAACTTGAGGTGACATAGGTGCGAATTTCCACCAATAAGCCTGCGAGCTTGGGAGCCAATGCCGCATAAAGGGGTGCCACCGTTTCGACCGGTTCGGTTTTGCTTACCCACTCTACGTGAGCCACCTCTTCGGATAAGGCATCCACTGCAAAAATGGGTAAATACCCTTTCATGGCATGCAGCAATCGATTGGCACTAGGTACATCGGCCTTGTCCAGTGCGGCAGAGATGGCTGGCAAATCACCCGTCATACTCTCCAGCACGGTTTTCAGAATACTGCGTAAACCCGCATCCGAGCCCATCATGCCGATGCCACGGGCAGTGTCCAAACTAGCAGCAACTGCCACAGGCTGGGCGCGACGCTGCAGAATCTCGAAGGCCGGCAAAGTCTTGCCTTCGAGCACTTCCAGGAAAGCACCACCACCGGTGGAGATGTAGCCAATGTCTTTCTCGATGCCGTATTTGGCAATCGCCGCCAGGGTGTCGCCGCCACCGGCAATGCTGAAAGCGCTGGACTCGGCAATCGCCTGGGCAATCACCTTGGTGCCGTTCTCAAACGCGGCAAATTCGAACACGCCGACCGGGCCGTTCCAGACAATCGTGCCGGCGGCTTTGAGTTGTTCGGCCAGTTTGGCAGCGGTTTGGGGGCCAATGTCCAGAATCAGATCGTCGTCCGCCACATCGGTGGCCGCCTTGACGGTGGCCACTGCATCTGCGGCAAAGGTTTTGGCGGTGACGACGTCGGTCGGGATGGGTACGTCCGCACCACGGGCTTTCATGGCTTCTATCACGGCGGTGGCTTCACCCACCAGGCTGGGTTCGGCCAGGCTTTTGCCAATTTTTAAACCGGCCGCCAGCATGAAGGTGTTGGCAATGCCGCCGCCCACAATGAGGTTGTCGACGTTTTTGGCCAGGGCTTGCAGGATGCTGAGTTTGGTGCTGACTTTGCTGCCCGCCACAATGGCCACCAGGGGTCGTTTGGGGTTGGCCAGGGCTTTGTTGATGGCATCAATTTCTGCCGCCAGCAAGGGGCCAGCGCACGCGATGGGGGCGTATTGGGCGATGCCGTAGGTGGTGCCTTCGGCGCGGTGGGCGGTACCAAAGGCATCGTGTACGAAGATGTCGCACAGGGCAGCGAGTTTTCTGGCGAGTTCTTCCTTGTTTTTTTTCTCACCCACATTGACGCGGCAGTTTTCCAGCATGACCAGTTGGCCGGGCTGGACTTCAACGCCGTCGACCCAGTTGGCGATCACGGGGACTTCACGGCCGAGCAGTTCACCCAGGCGTTGGGCCACTGGGGCGAGGGAATCTTCTGGTTTGAATTCGCCTTCGGTGGGGCGGCCCAGGTGGCTGGTGACCATGACGGCGGCTCCGGCGGCCAATGCCATCTGGATGCAGGGCACGCTGGCGCGGATGCGGGTGTCTTCGGTGATGTGGCCTTCTTTGTCTTGGGGCACGTTCAGGTCGGCACGGATAAACACACGCTTGCCAGCCACTTGGCCGTTCGCGCATAAGTCAGAAAAACGAATCACGTTCATGCAATTCCCCGCTTGCTGTGAAAAATTTCATTTTAGAAGTGCTTTTACCGTCTCTTCCTGACAAAGACGCTGGTTTGCACCGTGATTTTTTGATCTGTCTACCAGCCCAAACCCAAGTGCAGCGGCAAGTAAACCGCCATACCCGACACAATGGTCCCGAGCACCGCCTGACCCTGCCCTTTGCGCCAAAAGAAATAGACAGCCCCAGTCAGTGCGGCGTAGATGCGGGCATCTTGCCAAGTGCTGATGAGTTGCCCATGCGCCATTACCACCTCGGGAGCCACCACGGCAGCCAAGGCAGCAATCGGCGCATATTGCAACCCACGCTGCGCCCAATGGGGTAACTGCCAGGGCTGGTTACTCATGAAGAAAAAACAACGAGTGATCACCGTGACCAGGGCCAAGCCCACGATCACGCCCATCGTCCAGAGATCCGTACCGTTCATGCTGGGGCCACTCATGTTGCGCGGCCAGCCTGTTTGTGCCCGGTTTCTTCAATGATCAGGCACAGGGCTACTGCACTGGCAATAGCCACCACAATATTCAACTTGAGCGGCAGCGCATAGGCCACCACCGCCGCCATGCCAGCCACTCCGGCTGAAACCCTGCGTAAATGGCTGGATGCCAATGAACACCCCACCCCAAGCAACGCCAAAATTCCGGCAAAACCCAGCCCCCAATGGGTCGGGATCACATTGGTCAGAGCGATGCCCAGCAAACTGGCGCTTTGCCAGCTGATCCAGTTGAACAGGCTGCCACCGCTCAGGTAGGCCATTTGCTCGCGGCGCTCCAACTCGGTCACCGGGGGATGGTGGTAATGCCGGGTGAATAACACATAACTCATATCGGCGGTCAGATAACCATGCAACAACCGCCAGCGCAACGGCAAGTGCATCAGATAGGGCCGTAGGTGCGCACTGAACACCACAAAACGCAGGTTGACACAAAAGCTGGTGGACAAAATCACCCACACCGGAGCCCCCACCGCAATCAAGGGCATGGCCGCCAGCTGTGAGCTACCGGCAAACACCAGCAAACTCATGGCCACAGCTTCAAACGGGCTCATGCCCGACTTGACCATGGCCACCCCGGTCATCAAGCCCCAGGCTGCCAGACCGGGTGATACCGAGGCCATGTCCCGAATACCACGCGCAAACGCCGGGTGCTGCCACCAGCTGAGGGCACGCCGGATCAAGTCAACACCTGCCCGATGGACACAGGGTTACCACGCAGGAAATCCGCCACCGCAAGCCGCTTGCCGCTGGGACGCTGTAGCTCGGTAATCAGAACTACAGAATTCATAGCTTTCACTGCAATACCTACGGGCGCTACAGCCACTATTTGCCCAAAAACAGCAGCTGCTTCAGGTGTCTGCGTGCTGGGCTCTGCCGCCCAAATCTTGAGTATTTCGTCGCCGAATTGGGTCGTACACCCTGGAAACGGGTTAAACGCGCGGACTTTTCGGGCGATGGTGGGTGCCGACTGTGACCAATCAATGCCGGCCTCGGCCTTGTTGATCTTGCTGGCATAGGTGATACCCTCCAGCGGCTGGGCGACCGGTTGCAGCCGCTGCTGCCCAGCCATCACCAGCACCTGCACCATCAAGCGGCCACCCAGCTCGGCCAGCCGGTCATGTAATCGACCCGTGGTGTCATCAGGCAGGATCGGCAACGACTGGCTCAACAACATATCCCCCGTGTCCAGACCCGCGTCCATTTGCATGATGGTGATGCCAGTTTGGGCATCACCTGCCTCAATGGCCCGGTGAATGGGGGCTGCACCACGCCAGCGTGGCAGCAAAGAGGCATGGATGTTGAAGCACCCCAGGTGCGGCACATCCAGTACCCATTGCGGCAGGATCAGGCCATATGCCGCCACCACCATGGCATCGGCCTGGGCCGCCTTGATCACCTGGCAGGCAACGGCCGCTTCTTCTGCGTATTTGCCATCCAGCCGCAGGCTGCGCGGTTGTGCCACCGGGATACCCAACTGCAGGGCCAGTTGCTTGACCGGTGAGGCCTGAAGTTTCATGCCACGCCCGGCCGGACGATCCGGCTGGCTGAGCACCAGAACCACGTCATGCCCGGCCGCGTGCAAAGCGGCCAGCGCCACGGCGGCAAATTCAGGCGTCCCAGCAAAAATCAGCCTCACTCGCGAGCTCCGCGCTGAGCTTTGAGCATCTTGGTCTTGATGCGATTGCGCTTGAGAGGCGATAAATATTCCACAAAAACCTTACCCATCAAATGATCCATTTCGTGCTGAATACACACCGCCAACAGGCCATCGGCCTCAATCAGGCGATTTTGACCCGCTCCGTCAAGCGCTTCGACCTTGATGCTGTCATGGCGCTGTACACCGTCATAAATACCCGGTACCGACAGGCAGCCCTCCTCGTTCAAGTGTGTTTCAGGGCTGACCCAGATCAGTCGGGGATTAATCAGCACCAATGGATCATCACGCCCCTCGGACACGTCAATCACGATCAAGCGCTCATGCACATCCACTTGCGTGGCAGCGAGCCCCACGCCCTTGGCCTCGTACATGGTCTCAAGCATGTCGGCCATCAGGGTCTGAATGCGGGCATCCACAGCAGCTACTGGCTTGGCCACGGTGTGTAATTTAGGGTCAGGAAAACAAAGAATGGAGAGTAAAGCCATGGTGTCACTTCAAAGAAGGTGGTATTTTCGCTATTTTTATGTGGGCTTGCCCGCCACACAAGGGACAATCGTTGTCCAATCAAGGGCTTGGGCAGAAAATCTCATGCGATTCAACAGGACACTCTTCACCATGGCGAAACCTTACTTTGACGCTGTTACGGCTACGATGACCCTGACGGCACTGGCTTGCAGCCTGCTAGCAGGCCCCACCAGCGCACAAACCTTCCCGATTTCAGCCCAACAACGCGCCACGGCCAACCAAGTGGCTCAAGCAGGCATACCTTTGGGCGAGCTCAAGACCGATGCCCCGGCCAGTTACATCGTGAAGGCCGGAGACACCCTGTGGGGTATCTCCAACTTGTTTTTGAACAAGGCTTGGCGCTGGCCTGAACTGTGGGGCATGAACCTGACCGACATTAAAAACCCGCACCGGATCTACCCGGGGCAAACGCTGTTTTTGGACACCAGCGAAGGACGTGCTCGCTTGCGTATGCGTGCGGCCAGTGTTGACTTTGACGGTAGTGAGTTGCCCACCGTCAAGGTATCCCCCCAGACCCGTGTGGAAAATTTGGCCGCCAGTGCCTTGCCCACTCTGAAAAATCAGATGATCGAGCCGTTTCTGGCTGAGCCGATGATCGTGGATGAGCTGACGTTCAACAATGCACCACGTATTGTGGCTACACAAGACAGCCGGGTGCTGATCACCCGTGGTGACCGGGCTTACGCACGCGGCCCGGCTGGCGCAGAGCTGATCGATAACCCTTCGCAAAAACAGAAGGCCTACCGGATATTTCGCAATGCCACCCCATTGAAAGATCCACTGACCGCGGAAGTACTGGGTTTTGAAGCCCAGTACGTTGGGAAAGCCCTGCTGGTGCGCAGTGAAACCACACAAACCAGCCCAGGCACTGATGGCAAAGACATCACTGACATCGTCCCAGCCACACTGGACATCATCGAGGCCAAAGAAGAAATGCGCGTGGGTGACCGCCTGCTGCCTGAGCCGCCGCGCGAATTCCAGAGCTACATGCCCCATGCCCCGACCAGTCCGGTAGACGCACGCATTGTGTCGGTGTATGGCAGCGCCGTGGCCAATGCATCACAGAACCAGGTGGTGACCATCAACCGTGGCAAACGCGATGGCATGGAAAGTGGTCATGTGCTGGCCATCCTGCAAGATGGTGCGCGCTTGTTGGACAAAACCGACGAGGGCCGCCCCCAGATCAAACTCCCCGACGAACGCAATGGTTTGCTGATGGTATTTCGCACCTTTGAGCGCGTCTCTTATGCACTGGTGCTGGACATCACCAGCGGTGTCAAGGTTGGTGACCACTTGGTCAACCCCAACTGAACCTGTCTGTACCTGTGGATCGCGCGGAACTCGCCGCCTGGTTACGCCTGACGCTCACGCCTGGAGTGGGCAATGGCAGCGCTCGCAAACTGCTGGGCGCTTTTGGCCTGCCCCAAACCGTTTTTGAGCAAAGTGCAAGTGCCTTGGCGCAAGTGGTCAACAGCACGCAAGTCAGCGCCCTGCGCAGCACGCCTCCGGAACTGGAAGCACTGCTCACCACCACTTGGACCTGGTTGCAACAAGATGACCCGCAGGGCATTCGTCGGCGCATCGTGGCGCTGGGTGACAGCAACTATCCCCAGGCCCTGCTCAACCTGGAAGACCCACCGCTGCTGCTGTATCTTCTGGGGATTGCAGAATTTGGAAAAAAGAGCACTGTAGCGCTTGTCAATCAAGCGCAAGAAGCTACAAATAACATAGCGCCCTACACCATTGACCCAGGCCAAAGTCTGGCCGTGGTGGGCAGCCGTAACCCGACACCGCAAGGAGCGGTGAACGCCCACCGCTTTGCCAAAGCCATGGCACAAGCCGGCCTGACCATTGTCAGCGGTCTGGCTTTGGGGGTGGATGGTGCGGCACACACAGGCGCACTGGAAGGTGGTGATACCCAGGCCGGAGGTCTGACCGTGGCCGTTGTGGGCACCGGACTGGATCGGGTCTACCCCAAAGCACACCGCGACCTGGCCCACCGGATCGCCCTGCATGGCCTGCTGGTCAGTGAGTACCCCCTGGGAACCCCACCGTTGACGGCCAATTTTCCCAAGCGCAACCGCCTCATTGCAGGCTTATCCAATGGCACCCTGGTGGTTGAGGCGGCACTGAAATCGGGCTCACTCATTACCGCACGGCTGACCTCGGAGCAGGGCAAAGAGGTGTTTGCGATTCCGGGCTCGATCCACGCGGCCCAGTCGCGCGGCTGCCACGCACTGATCAAACAAGGGGCCAAGCTGGTGGAGTCTGCACAAGACATCCTGGAAGAACTGCGATGGCCTTCCAATGTTCTCTCGCTCTCAAATTCAATAGCTGCCAGCGCTTTACCAACAAGCACTGCAGGATATTTTGATGCTCATGCCTTGTTGCTGGAATCACTCGGTTACGACCCCGTCGGCCTGGATGCGCTGCAAGCCCGTTGTGGTCTGGATGCAGCCGATCTGCAAGCCCAATTGATGGGGCTGGAGCTGGATGGTCTGGTGGCACGCTTGCCAGGCGGCTTGTTTCAGCGTTTGACCAAACCCTGACGACTGGACGCACGAGATAATGCGACCGGAACCAGGGTACAAGTCGGATTTCCGGCCTATTTCCCCTGATCAAGCGACCTATGTCGCGCTACAGTGGCGACATGTTTGAAGTCCTTGCATTTGTCTACGACAACTACTGGTACGGGGATACCTGCCCTGCGCTCCCGACCCTTCAACGCAAACTGAATCAGGTGGGTTTTGCCGACGATGAGATCGTGCCCGCACTGGTCTGGCTGGAGGAGCTTAAACGTGCCAGCCAGAACATGCTGACGAGCAAGTGGTCAGCAGATCCCTGGGCGCAATCAACCTTCTTGCAGCCCTCCGCTTCAACCATGCGGGTATTAAGCGCAGCTGAGCAAAACCACCTGGGGTGTGATGGCTGGTCTTACCTGCTCTTTTTGGTCTCTGTGGGGGCACTGCCCCAAGCACGGTTTGAGCTGGTGATGGATCGTGTCATGGCCACCCCCGATGCACCAATGGAGCTCGACGACCTGAAACTGATTGTGCTGATGGTTTACTGGAGCCTGGGTGAGGAGCCCGCTGCGCTGGTATTGGATGATTTGTGCGATAGCCACACTGGGCGTATCGGTCACTGATCCAAGCCAATCAACTCAGGAGTTGCGCTGGATTGGCCTGCAATTGACTCAAGGCATTACGGGTCGCGCGTTGGGTCAGGGGTTCGGTTTCCTGAGTTTCGAGTAATCCGGCCTGCAAATAAGCAGCCAGGCGAACCGTCTGAATCAGGTAACTGTGCCCGACATTGGAGGCAAACAGATGCAAATGGCCCATGGGGCTACGCCAGGCGTATTGCACCTGTGACTCCTGATCCTTGTACTTCAGTACGAACCACGCCCCCAAATCGAGCTCTCGTGCCCACTCCAGCATGACCGCACTGGCCTTGCCGCCCCCTTCGGTAATGACATCCAGCGACGAAGCATCAACATCCAGCAAGTCCTCAATACTTTGAGCATCCAATGGCAACTCTTCGGCACCATCATCACTGATGTAGTCTTCCAGATTCGCCAGCCGGGCGGCCA
The DNA here is from genome assembly GCF_019973615.1 of Rhodoferax lithotrophicus. Lineage (GTDB taxonomy): Bacteria > Pseudomonadota > Gammaproteobacteria > Burkholderiales > Burkholderiaceae_C > Rhodoferax > Rhodoferax lithotrophicus. The sequence goes on from NZ_AP024238.1 coordinate 4,454,915, forward strand.
GCGCCTGGATTTGATCATCGGCGATGGCTTGTGTTTTGGACATGAAGGCTTCCACCAACACTGCACTGACACGTTTGATGTGCTCCTCTTGCTCAGATGCGGGCATGTTCATCAATGTTAAACCTGCGCGCAAGCACTGCAATAACTCTGGCAAATCCGAAATCACCCGTGCACGGTCAGCCCGGTTGGGCTTGGCACTGGCGGCCCAAATCAGGTCAGAGGCCGTTTTTTTCAATAGCAGGGTTTCCTCATGTTTCGGCCCCTGACGCACGGCAGAGATGGCCAGCACCTCCGCCCAGACTTTGAACAAAAATTCACGAATCTCGTCACGCACCGGCATATCCTGAATCTGGTTGCGGATTTCAATGGTGAACTGGATAGCCAGGGTTTCTTTTTGCTCGACCTGCTGAGCCACACCGACCAGTTTCTGGGTCACGGGCTTTTGCGTCAGATGTTTCTTCAGAAAAGCCAGAAACTCTTCATACACACGCACGTAAACCTTCTGACCGGTATCCGGGTACTGTTCAATGACTTGCACCACCCGTTTGATTTCCGTCTCCAGCGCCGCGCTGCTGATACCACTGGCATCAAAGCCCATCACACACGACCCCATACGATCAATCAGCAAACGTGCCGGGTGATCCAGCCGCTGGAAAAAATCGGGCTCTTGCAAAGCCACCCGCAAAACCGGCATTTGTAGCCTGGCAAACCAGACGCGGATACCGCTGGGAATACGGTCTTCCTGCAGAATTGCCTGAAACATCAAAGCCACCAGTTCAATGATGGCTTTTTCAGCGTCAGTTTGCGCCTTTTCTTTGAGCTCGGTCGATTGCTGGCGCAACTGACCAGCCAAATGCCCCATCATCTCGGGAACCGCGCTTTGCCCACTGGCTACAGGCTGGACCAGATAGACATCCCCCAACATCGGTTGCTGCGCCATGGCCGCCAACAAGTTGGGTGACGCTGGTGCGGAATACAGCGTCGGCGCATACCCCTCCATTGGGGGAGCCGCTTGTGCAGGCCCCAACAAGCGGCCAATTTGCTCCAACAGGCTCTGGGCACGCTCGCCCCGCCAGTGCGGACCTGCTGACCGTGCACCCAAATAACCAGCGGGGTTGCCATACATGGGCTCTCCAGCCCGGTAACCCGCGTAACCAACAGAGCTCTGGGCATTCACTTGCATGGCCGCTTCATTCACCCGATCTTGAGCGCGCCGATTCGGTGTACGTCCAGGCCCGGGCGCAGGTGCATCTGTCTGGCGGCGCCCCACAAAACCTTCTGCCGCGACCGGCCCGGCAGCCGCGGGCAAACCCGCCGAAGCGGTGGGAATATGCGGCGAAAACTCGATCACCGGCAACACCCCTTTGGCGATCAACATCTCGTTGCAACTCGCATAGGCGGCGCGTAAATGCTCGTCCATATGGCGTTGAATCGCCTCGCTGGCCAGTTGCCAGGCTTCCCGCGTCATGCCACAAGCCGTCCACTGCTCCACCACAGGCAGCAACAAGGTTTCAGGATGCGCGATGTCTTGCGGATTGAGATCCCGCTCGCCATTGAGTAACTTCAGTCGCTTGCGCAAATCGTTAACCTCTTCGGCAGCATGCTCCATCAAATTCAGTGCCAGACGGGAGGCAAGAATCTTGTTTTCGACCACCTCCGTCCCCACCAATTCGAACAAACCATCTGCAGGTTGCGCCACCACCACCGGCTGGGGAGTCAAGGCCTTTTCCCAGGCTTGCAACACGGCATCGTGCCACTGTGTCTTGTGCTGCTGATAGTAGGTCCAGGCCTCACGGCGCAATTGCACATCGCGTGAACGGCCACCTTCATTCATCAGGGCCGTCAACCGCTCCTGCACCACCCCCAGCAAAGCGGCCATACCCTGCCCAGCCAACGACACCAGACGCTGACGTACCTGGACAGCAAGCGTCTGAGCAGCAGGAGTCGAATGCGCGGTCGCCATGGCCAAAAATTTTAGACGGTGGCCCCCGCATTGGGGTCATTGGGATCCAGGTCTTTTTTTGCAGTGCCCCCTTTGACCAGGTCTTCACGCGTGATACCCAACCACATGGCGATGGCCGCTGCGACAAACACGGAAGAATAAATACCAAACAAGATGCCGATGGTCAGCGCCAGCGCAAAATAGTGCAGCGTGGCGCCACCAAACAACAGCATGGAAAGCACCATCAACTGGGTTGACCCGTGGGTGATGATGGTGCGGCTGATGGTCGAAGTAATGGCGTTGTTGATGATTTCCACGGTACTCATCTTGCGGTAACGCCGAAAGTTTTCCCGAATCCGGTCAAAAATCACCACCGACTCATTCACCGAATAACCCAAAACAGCCAATACTGCGGCCAGCACCGGCAGTGAGAACTCCCACTGGAAAAACGCGAAAAAACCCAGGATGATGATCACGTCATGCATGTTGGCGACGATGGCCGCCACCGCAAACTTCCACTCAAAGCGTACGGCCAAGTAGATCATGATGCCCACCACCACAAAAGCCAGGGCTTTCAGACCATCAGCAGCCAATTCGTCGCCGACCTGAGGGCCAACAAACTCGGTGCGCCGCATGGTGGCTGACGGATCAACTTCTTTCAATGCAGCCATCACTTGCGTGCTTTGTTGAGCACTACTCACGCCTTTTTGTACGGGCAGACGAATCAACACATCGCGGGCGGTACCAAAATTCTGCACCTGCACATCGGCAAAGCCGAGTTTGGCCACCGTCGCCCGTACGCCGCCAATATCTGCGGGTTGTGAATAAGTCACTTCCAGCAACGTGCCACCAGTGAACTCCACAGACAAGTGCAAGCCACGTGAAAACAGGAAAAACACCGCAGCCAGGAATGTGATGAATGACACCAGGTTAAACACCAGCGCATGCCGCATGAACGGAATGTCACGCTTGATTCGGAAAAACTCCATTAAATGACCTCTTTTAATTCGTTTTCAGGGGTGTATATACGAGCACAAACACCTTACTCAGCCTTCACGGAGCTTGCACCATCAGGGCGCCAAACCGTACCAATCGACACCGTTTTCAAACGATGCTGACGGCCGTACCAGAAATTCACCACCCCTCGCGAGAAAAACACGCCGGAGAACATACTGGTCATGATCCCCAAACAGTGCACGACCGCAAAACCACGCACCGGCCCGGAACCAAAAGCCAACAAGGCCAGGCCGGCAATCAGTGTGGTGATATTGGAGTCAAAAATTGTCGCCCAGGCGCGGTCATAACCCGTGTGAATGGCGGCCTGAGCCGAAGCCCCGTTGCGCAATTCTTCACGGATTCGTTCATTGATCAGCACATTCGCATCAATCGCCATACCAAGCACCAAGGCCATGGCCGCCATACCTGGCAGGGTCAGGGTAGCTTGCAGCATGGACAACACGGCCACCAGCAACAACAGATTAAACGCCAGCGCAATGCTGGAGAACACACCAAACAGCATGTAATACAAACACATGAAAATGCTCACGGCCACAAAGCCCCAGGCCACACTGTGGAAGCCCTTGGCAATGTTTTCAGCCCCCAGACTGGGGCCAATGGTGGTCTCTTCGATGATTTCCATCGGTGCAGCCAAGGAACCAGCCCGCAACAACAAGGCGGTGTCATTCGCCTCCATCGTGGTCATACGGCCCGAAATTTGCACCCGACCTCCACCAATTTCGGTACGAATCACCGGGGCGGTAACCACTTCACCCTTGCCTTTTTCAAACAACAGGATGGCCATACGCTTGCCGACATTTTCACGCGTGATATCACGGAAGATGCGCGTGCCCTTGGCATCCAGATTCAAATTGACGGTGGGCTCTTGCGTCTGGCTGTCAAAGCCAGGTTGTGCATCGGTCAGGTTCTCCCCTGTCAGGATGACTTGTTTTTTAACGATCACACTTTGTCCGCTACGCTCCAGATACCGCTCGGAACCCAACGGCACCATACCGGTGCCCAGTTCTGCGGCGCGCGCCTCGGAGCTTTCATCCACCATACGCACCTCCAGCGTGGCAGTGCGGCCCAAAATGTCTTTGGCCTTGGTGGCATCCTGCACACCGGGCAACTCCACCACGATGCGATCCAGCCCCTGCTGCTGAATCACCGGTTCATTCACCCCCAGCTCATTGATCCGGTTGTGCAAGGTCGTGATATTTTGCTTGAGGGCCTGGCCCTGGATGCGGCGCGCAGCTTCGGGCTTGATGGTTGCCGTGAGCTTGAATTCCGCACCTTCTGCAACGTCGACAGTCTGCAAGTCGGCAAACTGGTCCAGAAGCAGCGCCTTGGCACTGGCGAGTGTCGCCGTATCGTGGAAAAGCACTTCAATGGTTTGGGCATTGCGGCTGATGCCACCATGACGGATGTTTTTCTCACGCAAGCTGGTTCTCAGGTCACCTGAGAGCGACTCCACACGTTTGGTCAGGGCCGCTTGCATGTCCACTTGCAACATGAAGTGCATCCCACCCCGCAAATCCAATCCCAAAAACATGGGGGATGCATGCAAGGCAGACAACCAGGCAGGCGAACGTGACAACAGGTTCGAGGCCACCACGTAACTGGCATTGTTGGTATCCGGCACCAGTGCTTTTTGAATCGCATCTTTGGCTTTGAGCTGACTGTCGGTATCAGCCAGACGCACTTTGATCGAGGTGCCATCCAGTGTCACCAGATCAGCCGCAATACCGGCGGTTTTCAGAACCACCTCAATCTGAGCCAGTGTGGCAGCATCCACCTTGACCTGTGGTTTACCAGCCGAAATCTGAACGGCAGGTGATTCACCAAATAAATTGGGCAGAGCGAACAAGCCCCCTACCACCAGCGCGACCAGGATGATCACGTACTTCCAAACCGGGTAACGATTCATGATCGCCCTTCTGACTTCAAGCTGCAAAAAACTGGCCCAAACACATGGACCAGTACCAAGGACTCTTACTTGATGCTGCCCTTGGGCAAAACCTGAACAACCGCGCTACGTTGCAGCAGGACTTCAACTCCGCTGGCCACTTCGATGTGGATGAAGGTGTCACCCAATTTGGTGACTTTACCCAGAACACCGCCAGCGGTGGCCACTTCGTCGCCCTTGGCCAGCGCATCAATCATGGCTTTGTGCTCTTTGGCTTTTTTCATTTGAGGGCGAATCATCACGAAATACAACACCACAAACATCAAAACCAGGGGCAACATGCCCATCAAGGACGACTGCATGTCACCGCCTGCAGCAGCAGCGGGGGCGGTTTGGGCAATGGCAGAAGAAATAAACACAGCAAACTCCAAAAAAATGAAACCAATCAAAAAATCAAACCGCTGCATGGATGCGCGGACAAACACCAATGGCAGGCAACTTGCCATTGTATGCGGGGTGTTTTGACCGCAGGCTCAGGACTTGGATACACCCCGCCATTGCGTCAACAAACTATCCCATTTTTCCAGTGCGGCCATGGATGAGCGTGACTTGACGTGTCCAAACCCACGGATGTCGTGCGGAATTGAGGCCAAACTTAACGCATTTTGATAGCTACTCTGGCTTATTTCATGGGCACCAGAGACCAAAACAGCACATATTTCTTGTACCATGGCCTGATACCGTTCCAGCCAGGCTCGCTCTTGGCGACGTTCCTCGGTCTGGCCAAAAACATCCAGCACGGTACCGCGCAAACCCTTGAAGCGTGCGAGTAACCTGAAAGCACCCATGGTCATCGGCCCAAAGCGTTGCTTGAGTAGCTCCCCCCGGTCGTTGGTTTTGGCCAGCAGCGGCGGGGCCAGGTGAAAGTGCAGCTGCACATCACCCTCAAATTGCTGGGCGATCCGCGCCATCAAGCGGCCATCGGAATGCAGCCGGGCCACTTCGTATTCATCCTTGTAGGCCATCAGCTTGAACAAGTTGTGCGCCACGGCTTCGCTCAAGCTGGTTTTACCCCACACGGCATCCACTTGCTGGACTTGTGCCACCAAAGCCCGGTAGCGCTGGGCATAGGCTGCATCCTGGTACGCCGTCAAATACGCCGCCCGCGTGTCCACCAACTCCTTCAGCGACGGTTTTTTGGCCCACTCAATCACCTGCTCGGTTTGCCACAGCGCCTGCACCGCAGCCAAGTGCTGGGCGCAATGACGGCCCCACTCAAAAGCGGCCTGGTTGTTGGCCACCTGCACACCATTGAGTTCCATGGCCTGCATCAAGGCGGCACGACTCAATGGAATTCGACCTTTTTGCCAGGCGTAACCAAGCAACAAGGGGTTGGTGTAAATCGAGTCGCCCAATGCGGCAACGGCCACCTGTTCGGCATCCAGAACACCCAGGTTGTGTGCACCTACCGTGGTGGCAATGGCGGCTTCACACCCGCCGTGCGGAAACTGCCACTGCGGGTGGTGCACAAACGCGGCGGTGGGTGTGGCGTGGCTGTTCAGCGCCACAAAAGTTCGCTCCAGACGCATGACCGACAAGGTGGTTTTGCTGGCCGCCACAATGGCATCACACCCAATCACCAAGTCAGCCTGGGCGGCATCCACCTTGCTGGTGTAGATCAGCTCAGGGGTGGATGCGATCTGAATGTAGCTCCAGGTGGCTCCGCCTTTTTGTGCCAGACCACCGGCATCCTGCGTCACCACCCCCTTGCCTTCCAGGTGGGCGGCCATGCCCAGCAACTGCCCAAGCGTGATGACTCCCGTGCCGCCCACGCCACCCACCACAATACCGCAGGTTGCGCTCAACGGCGGCAACACCGGCTCAGGCAAAGCTGGCAAGGTGGCCAAACTGCCCAGACGATCTTTTTTCGGTTTTTTCAGTTGCCCGCCCTTGACGGTGACAAAGCTGGGGCAAAAACCTTTGACACAGCTGAAGTCTTTGTTGCAGGTGCTCTGGTTGATGCGGCGCTTGCGGCCAAACGTGGTCTCCAGCGGCTCAATACTCAGGCAATTGGACTGCTCACCACAATCACCACAGCCCTCACACACCCATTCGTTGATCACCACTCTCTCGTCCGGCTCGGTCAAAGTACCACGTTTGCGTTTGCGGCGTTTTTCGGTCGCACACATCTGGTCATAGATGATGGCGGTGGTACCTTGGAGCTCACGGAATTCCCGTTGAATACGGTCAAGCTCATCCCGGTGATGCACCGTGACACCCGCAGACAGGGGAACACCGGCGTACTTCTCCGGCTGGTCGGTGACGATCACCAGTTTGGCCACCCCTTCGGACACCAGACTGGCCATGATTTGCAACACGCTGTGGCCTTCAGGGCGTTCACCCACACGCTGGCCACCGGTCATGGCCACCGCATCGTTGTACAACACTTTGTAGGTGATATTGACCCCGGCCGCAATGCTTTGCCGGATCGCCAGCAAGCCGCTGTGAAAGTAGGTGCCATCCCCCAGGTTGGCAAACACATGGGTGTCGGTAGTGAACGGCTGCTGGCCGACCCAGGCCACACCTTCGCCACCCATCTGGCTGAAGGTGCTGGTGGCACGATCCATCCACACCGTCATGAAATGGCAGCCAATACCAGCCAGGGCGCGTGAGCCCTCGGGCACCCGGGTGCTGGTGTTGTGCGGGCAACCACTGCAAAACCAGGGCGTGCGTTCACCTATCTCAGATCGGAGTTCAAGCGCGCTACGCTCTTTGGCGGCCAACATGGCCAGATGGTGGTCCATACGCGCCGCCACATCGTCCGGTACACCGAGCTTTTTCAGACGCTTGGCAATCGCTTTGGCCACCAGCGCCGGGCTCAGGTCGGCATTGGCACGCAACAAGGCACTGGCTTGCGGGTTGGGCTGGCTCCACTCGCCGCCCATGCCATCACCCTCATCGTCAAACTTGCCCACCACGTGGGGGCGCACGCGCCAGTTGTACAGCTCTTCCTTGAGCTGGTATTCAATGACTTGGCGTTTCTCTTCCACCACCAGGATTTCTTGCAGACCCTGGGCAAATTCGCGGGTGATGCTGGCCTCCAGCGGCCACACCACGTTCACCTTGTGCAGCCGGATACCGAGTTGACGACAGCTGGCCTCATCCAACCCCAGATCATGCAGGGCCTGGCGCGTGTCATTAAAAGCCTTGCCGCTGGCGATGATGCCAAAACGGTCTTGCGCACTGGCAATAACGTTGTGGTTAAGCTTGTTGGCCCGCACATAGGCCAGTGCGGCATACCACTTGTAGTCCATCAGGCGGGCTTCCTGATCCAGTGCCGGATCAGGCCAGCGAATGTGCAGCCCGCCGGGGGGCATGACGAAATCTTCGGGCATGACGATCTTGACGCGATCCACGCTGACATCGACCGAACTGCTGGACTCCACCACCTCCTGAATCGTCTTCATGCCAGCCCACACGCCTGAGAAGCGGCTCAAAGCAATGGCATGTAAGCCCATGTCCAGAATGCCTTGCACATCGGACGGAAAAAACACCGGCAAGCCACAGGCCTTGAAGATGTGGTCACTCTGGTGCGCGGCGGTAGAGCTTTTGCTCACATGGTCATCCCCCGCCACCGCCACCACCCCGCCATGCCTGGCGGTGCCCGCCATGTTGGCATGCTTGAACACGTCGCCGCTGCGATCCACGCCTGGCCCTTTGCCGTACCAGATGCCAAACACACCATCGTACTTTTTGCTTTGCGGATACAAGTCCAGCTGCTGCGTACCCCACACGGCGGTGGCTGCCAGTTCTTCGTTGACACCAGGCTGGAACACGATGTGCTGGGCTTCCAGATGCTTGCGTGCCGCCGTCAAGGCTTGGTCATAGCCACCCAGAGGTGAGCCACGGTAGCCGCTGATGAAACCCGCCGTCTTCAAGCCTGCCAGGGCATCACGCTGGTGCTGCAGCATGGGCAAACGCACCAACGCCTGGATGCCACTCATGAACGCACGACCCTGCGTCTGGGTATATTTGTCATCCAGGCTGGCCGATGGCAAGGCCTGTGGTGCCAACGTAGTCAAAGGGATATTCATGGGTGCGTTCATGGGCAACTCCGCAACGTGCACATCAGCCATCTTGTGAACAGCTGAGCCAAAACAATTGAAGACCAACCAAAACGCCATCCCATCTCAAGCCGATTGAATGGCGCATGATTTTCAAAGCAATTTCATGCTCTACCGCTTGTAAATAAAGCGCTAGAAGCTATTGAATAGATAGCAAATAATGCCTGACTTAGCGCGTCAAGGCCTTGCGAATGGTGTCCGCCAGTTCTTCCGCCACGAACTTGGCCACATACGCATCCGCACCCACTTTTTTCACATGTTCTTCATTGGTCGAGCCGGTCAAGGAGGAGTGGATCACCACCGGAATACCGCTGTAACGCGCATCCTGCTTGATATTGCGGGTCAGGGTAAAGCCATCCATTTCAGGCATTTCCAGATCGGTCAGCACCAGCGCAACCTTGTCTTTGACCGTTTTGCCTTGCGCTTCAGCCTCAGAGGCCATGGCCTTTAAGCGATCCCAGGCTTCCTGGCCCGATTTGGTCATGATGAACGGCACCCCCATCGCTTTGAGCCCTTGCTCAATCATCATGCGCGCCACAGCGGAATCATCTGCCGCCAGTACCACCGAACCTGCCGGAATATGCAATTTATGAACATCATCAACTTCAACCTGATGTTGTTCGGGGAACACATCGCGCAGAATCTGCTCCACATCCAGTACCTGGGCCAACCGGGTGTTTTCGGCATCCCCATCCAAGCGGGCAATACTGGTGACCAAACCACCACCACGGCCTTCAGCAGAGAGCACGTTTTTCCATTCAAGCCGCACAATTTCGTTGACTTCTTCTACCGCAAACGCTTGCGTGGTGCGGGCAAATTCAGTCACCAACAAAATACCCAGTCCCTTGGTGGGGTTGGTGCCAACCAGAAGCGGCAAGTTGATCACGGTGATCATTTGTCCACGAATATTGGCCACGCCCATGACCGAGGGCGGCGAATTCACCATGGCAGTGACTTCCGGCATGACCAGGATTTCACGCACCTTGAACACATTGATACCAAACAATTCGCGCTTATCGGTACCCGGTGCTTCACCCAAACGAAACAACAACAACTCAAACATGCTGTTGCCAGCCAGATTGGTGCGCTCATCAATGTCCCGCATGGTGGATTTGCTGCTTAATTTATTCATAAGGTAAGTCCGGTAATGACTGAAAGACGGTCTCGCAGGTTCTATGGTAACGCCATCATCTAGGCTTGGGCCACAACACCCACAGACGTAGCGGCTGCTTGAGCCGACCCGCAAGCTCACCCGCCTGCGCACCCCAACCCGCAAAATAATCTGCACGCACCGCACCACGAATGGCGGTACCCGTATCTTGCGCCAACACCAGCCGCTGCAAGCTCAATTGCGGCCCGTTGGAGGCCAGCCAGACGGGCGTACCAAACGGGATGCTGTCCGGGTCAACCGCAATGGATCGACCTGGCGTCAACGGCACCCCCTGCGCACCACGTGGCCCAAAACCACTGTCGAAGTCGTTCAAGGCTTCTTCCTTGAAAAACACCACGCGCGGGTTACGCCATAACAACTCGGAAACACGTTGCGGGTTTTGCAGCATCCAGGCGTGAATACCGGGCCAGGATGCATCGCGCAACTCACCTTGATCCAACAGCCAGCGACCAATACTTTGGTAGGGCCATCCGTTATTGGCAGCATAAGCCAGTCGCACCCATTTCTGGCTACCATCGGGCTCGGTCATTTTCAAGCGGCCGGAGCCCTGAATATGCAGCAACATGGCCTCTACCGGGTTAGCCACATAAGCAATTTCACGCCCACGCAAAGCAGCCTTCGCCTCCGGCAAGGTGTCTATCTCTTGGCGCGAGAACCAGGGCTTGCGGCTGCCGCCGCTCAACGGAGGTTGAAATAATGGCACCTCAAAGCCTGGGCTTGGTACACGTCGTGCCTCCAGCTCAGGCTCATAATAAGCGGTCAACAAACCCGCACTGCTGTCTTGCAGTGACTCCACGCGGTACGGCTGCAAGCGATCAATCAACCATTGACGCTGCTCCTCATCAGTCCCAATACTCAAACGGCGCACTTCCGGGCACAACGGTGCAAAGATCGAACCAGGGCGTTCACAGCTTTTAAGCCAGGCATTCCAGGCCTCAAACAGGGCATCTGACTCCAGACCCGGTAACTCACTCCACGGCACCGCCACCCAGCGGCTATTGGCACGCTGCAGGTTGGGCAAGTTGGCCACATCCTGCGGTACGCCTGCAGACACCCCAGGTGCCGCATGCCCTTCAACCTGAGGAGGTACCGTCTGGGTGATTTTGGGCGCAGTGCCACATGACACCAACACCGCAGACAGCATCACAAGCCACGTAAAACGCAGCGCTCCCTTCAAATCACTCATAACACACGATGCTGCAAGGCAGGCAGGCGATTTCGACAGGCATTTAAAGCCGCAAAATCAAAATCAGCCAGCACCACCCCTGCCTCTTGGGCGCGTTGCGCCAACACCTTGCCCCAGGGGTCAACCAGCATGGCATGCCCCCAGGTGCGACGCTGGTTGTCATGCAGCCCGCCTTGTGCGGCTGCCGCCACATAGGCCAGGTTTTCAATGGCCCGGGCACGCAACAACACCTCCCAGTGATCTTGCCCGGTGGTATGGGTGAACGCACTGGGCACCAGCATCACATGTGCACCAGCCTGGGCATAAGCCCGATAAAGCTCGGGAAATCGCAAGTCATAACACACACTCAACCCGATACGCCAGGTGTGACCGTCTTGGGAGGGCACATCAAACGTCACCGGCACATGACCCGATTGAAGCACCAAGGACTCGTCATAACGCTCCCGGCCATTGTCAAACCGGAACAAATGAATCTTGTCGTAGCGCGCCACACATTCACCTGCTGGCGAAAACACCAGACTGCTATTGCACACCCTTTGGGCATCAGACGGCGCAGCGCCAGCCTCTGGACTGGATACGCTGCGCAATGGAATCGTTCCCCCGACCAGCCAGATACCCAGATGACGTGCGGTGTCAGACAAGAATTGCTGCAACGGGCCATGACCTTCGTCCTCCCCGATGGCCAGCTTGTCCGCATCATGTTGACCAATCAGGCAAAAATACTCGGGTAACACCAACAGTTCCGCACCCGCTTGGGCAGCGGACTGCAACAACTCACCGGCTTGTTTCACATTGATCTGAACATCTACGCCTGAGACCATCTGAATGACGGCAACTTTCATGGTTTTGTCTCCTTGAGATTGGTTGGGGTATGGGTGACTTTGGACACTTGGGGATCGGTCCAGCTACCCGTCACATGTAACTCCTGGGTATTGGACTCGATCAAAGGTCGCCGCAAAAACACCTGCGCCAAAAATGACCCCAAACCCACAGCAGGATTAATCACCGAGGCAATCAATGAAGCCGTCCCGGCATTGATTTCGGGTACCACCACCACTTTCAAATCCTGGGTTTCGTGATCAATGTCGGCCTGGCCTTCCATCAACACCGCTGCATTCACCCCTTTCATTTGCAGATTATTGGTACGGGCCATGCCGTGCTCAACGGTGACATCACCCCGCAAAAAATCAAATGAAAAACCTTCGCTGAAGACATCGCGAAAATCCAGCATCAGCCGCCGAGGGAGTGACTGAAGACTGAGCACCCCAAGCAGCTTGGCGATACCGGGGTCGGCTTTCAGGAACTGGCCCGAAGCGATGTTCACGGTAAACGCCCCGCCCAACGTGGGGTAATCCAAACGTAAAGGCGAGCCGATCCAGGCCACCTGCCCCTCAAGCTTGCCACTGGCCTGACGCACCACATCTTTCATGCCCAAACGGGCCAGCAAGGCCCCGCCGTCAGCAACATCCAGTTTGAAATTGAGCACCGTGCGCCGGCGCTCAGCCACCGTCGATGGAGTGCTGGCGGCCATCACGTCCTGCGCATGGAGTCGAGTCCAATTTCCACTGGCCGTCAACGTCGCCTCAGGCACACTCAGATTAAATTTATGCAAGCGCCATTCGCGCACACCCGCTGCCCCCGAACTACCCGTGGCCATACGATTAATGGCATCAACCTCCAAACGACCAAACCGTTTGCCACGCAGCTCGAAATCATCCACCACAATGTCCAATGCGGGAATACTGACGGGCTGGGCATCAAGCAAGGCCTCAACCTCTGAGGCCTCCGACGGAGCAATGCTCAGGCGCGCCAATCGTGCATACACACGCCCGGCACTGCTGTCCACCGCATTACCCGAACCCTGTCGAAACTCCAAATACCCACTGAGCTCCTGGGAATCCAGATTGGCACGCCACACCGCATCCTCACGTCCCCCCCCCATCACCAAGTGATTGAATTGTCGGCCGCCAAACACCAATGACTCGGCACGCACCGCCAGCGTGGTCGGCACATAGGTCATGGCACCGTTGCTTGTGCTGCTTTGGCCTGAATCGGCAAAACCCACTCTGGTGATTTGTGAAAACACCTCTTTCCACGCATCCACATCAATCACTGGCAACTTGATATTGGCCGTGACACCTTGTGCGAGCAAGGGAACAGACTCCTGCGGACTCAAACCTATACCGACAGCCCCACGCAGCACCCGGGGTGTGACCCCAGACAGGTCACGCTCATAGACCATACTCCCCAAAGCGCCCAAACTCACACTCAAACGATCCGACAACATCACTTTGGAGGTGCCTGCTTGCGCCACACCATTCAGGAGTTCGGTTTGAAACCGCAGTGGCAGCATCGTGAGGGCACTTTTTTGCAGCGGAGCGGGCAAACTCAACGCCAGGCCCTGAAGATTGCTTTGAACCAGCAACTCCGTTTGGCCTTGTCGAAACCCCAGAGTAGCGTTATAGGCGGTCATACCACTGGCTTGCTGAGCCAAACGCGCCACAAACCCCAATTCCGTGGCTTGCTGCAAACCTTCAGCGCTTGCCATACCTGTGGCGCGAATGACTGATGGCGCACCTTTTGCAGCTGTGGTGCTTGGATCGAAGACCAAACCGCCATCCAGACGCACATCACCCCCAAGCATGCGGGCCTGCACCGCTGACAGGCTCAACCCTGCCTGGGTAAAGTTCAACTGCCCTCGAGTGCGCGTGAGTTTGGGACTGTCTGGCGTGATCTGCACATCATTGCCATTCAACGCCACGCTGCCTTGTACGGTAGATTGGTTCAATTGTGCAATCGGCAACACCAACTTGAGCTTGGCTTCAGCCTGGCCAGTGACACCCGCATGGGCCAAAGCGAAACCCAGCAAGCCCCCCATGGGTGAAGCATTGATCACCCGCAAAGCCTCTGGCAGTGAACCCTTCAAATCAGCATTGACATTGACGCTGGTGTGTCGGAGGTCTGCAATCGTCACACTTGTTTGGGAAATTTGCACCCCAGGCGCTTCCGCCAACCGGGCGCGCGCCTGTTTCACTTGCAATTGCAAACGGTCAATCAGCAGCTGACCATTCAGCTCGGTCAGCGAAGGCCAAGGCAACTCTTGCGGCGTTTGCAGGGTACGCGGCACAAAAGACAACGCAGCATCACGCACATCCGCACTGATTCTGAACACCCCCTGGCGCGCATCGGACTGAGGCATCTGACTCATGTCACCCTTGATCACAAAACGCACATTACTGGCCTGTCCGGCAGTGATCGCATCGCGCACATAGTCGCGCGCAAGTTGGTCAATCACCAAGGGCAAATAACGATACACCCGGTTACCTTCCACCCGGCTGAGCGTGGCCTGCAGATCAAGCACGCCGGGAAAACGGCTATGTCCAGGTGATTTCGCAGCATCCGAGGTTTCCCACTTGATTTGGGCTTTGCCCTCGCCATCCGCATTGGCAAAGTTCACCTCTGGAAATTGCACCGCAATCCGTTCACCGTTCACTTGCCAGCGCGCCAAGGCCGTCAATTGCGCAACCTCAATCTGACTGTCCTGCAGCACCCCCGGCACGTCCAGCAAACCCTGATCCAGTCGCACATTGGCCCGGCCGGCCTGCTGATCCAGTTCAAAGTCCACACTCAAACCGCGTACACCGGGTGTCGGAGCCACGGCCGCGACCTCCAGCTGGCTCAAACGCCCTTTGGCGGTGTAAGACTGCAGCCCTCCGACAGGGCCCTGCCAAGTCAAAGCCAATTTCTCAGTTATGCCTTTGGGTGCATAAAGCAACAACTTTTCACGCCACTGCGCATCTACCGGCAAGCGCTGCACCACCTGGGCCAAGGCCGCCAGGTCAAGTTGATCGGCTTGTACCTCACCGCGTGGCGGAATATGCCCCTCCCCAGCCATATACAACACATGCACATTGCCACCAGGCCAATGCAAACCATCGGTAGTTTCAAAAGACAAGGTCTGGGTCGATAGTTCAAAACCACTCGCCAGCAAGCGTCCACCAACACGCCCCTGCACACGCTGAAGGGCTAAAGCTTGCAAGGTTTTTCCGAGGGTCATATCCACTTCGGTCAACGCCACATCCACCATCGCAGCCGCGGGCTGACCCTGACTGACGTCTATCCAAGTTCGCAATGCTCCGCGCCCCTGGCGAATGTCCACACCCAAATTCACATAACGCCGCAATTGGGATAAATCGACGCGTTCCGAAATTGCATACAGCTGCCCGTCCCACTCCTGCCAGCGGCCATTTTGACGCGTCAACAAAGGCTGGACGAATCGTCCCCTCAGACTCAATCGCTCACCCCAGATTTCGGGTGGAGTGGCATCCAGCCGCAAATCGTGATGTCGTCCACGGTTTCGCGCCACCACATCAACATGCTGCAACACAATCGGCTCGGCATCACGTTGCTCATCTGTCCAGCGTACGACACCATCATGGATGGCGAACTCAAGCTGGGAAAAAAACCAGTTGAGCATCGCCGAGTCGGCCGCAGGAACGCCTGCCACGTCCAGGCCCGCCACGGTGACGCGACCATCGGGCAGACGGCGCACATCCAATTTGGGTACATCAATGTAAATCTGCTCAAACCCCAGCCGGAACAACGAACGCACCGACAAAGCGACCAATACACGCGGCAAACTCAGGGCCTCGCGTCCTTGAGCATCGTTCAGACGGACATTGACCAACTCAAACGAGGGCACCATACCGCTGGACTGGGCGGTGATGCTCTCCACACTCACGGGTACCCCCAATGCCCGCGAGGCCTGGGCTTCCAGCTGAGGACGAAAGCTGTCGATTCGCGGCACAATCCACCAGTGCAACACACTCCAGGCCAGGCCAAGCAGCAACCAGGCCAGCACCACCAGACTCAACAGCCAGCGGGTCAAACCAGACCAGGTTTTCAGCAGTTTGGAGGGGACAGGTGTCACATTGAATGAAAAAATTGACAAGAGCAGAATTATGACCCGCCCATCTATGGCTCTCCACTCTCGATTTGCCCAGCGCATCCACCGCCGTTACGAGTCCATATTGACCCTGCTGCCCCCTGGTTGTCCAGGACCTGCAGAGCTGAAAGTCACCTTCACCCAACTCAAGGCACAAGGTCAAAGCTGTGCCAATGCGCTACGTATCACCCGTCAGCTGGTAGTGCTGCGACTGCTGACGCTGGACTGCGAACAGCAACTCGCTCTGGCGCAAGTGACCCAGTCCATGACCGACTTGGCTGAATTTGCCTTGAATGAGGCCCTGACAGAAGCCCAAATGGCGCTTGACCAAACCCACGGAGCTCCCATGACACCACAAGGTCAGCGGGCACAGGTGTGGATTGTGGGTATGGGCAAACTAGGGGCACGCGAACTGAATGTCTCAAGCGACATTGACCTGATTTACATCTATGACGAAGACGGCGAAACTGCGGGGAACGATACCGGACGAAACCGCATCACCAATCACGAATATTTTGCTAAAGTAGTGCGCGCAGTCTACGCGCTGGTCGGCGACACCACTGAACACGGTTTTGTATTCCGGGTAGATCTGGCGCTGCGCCCTAACGGTAACTCCGGCCCGGCGGCGGTGTCACTCGACGCTCTGGAAGAATACCTGCATGTACAGGGGCGCGAATGGGAGCGATTCGCCTGGCTCAAAAGCCGCGTGGTCGCGCCTACAGACAGTGTGCTCAGCGGTGCCACACAGGCACTACGCAAAGTGGTCATGCCCTTTGTGTTCAGGCGCTACCTTGACTACAACGTGTTTGATGCATTGCGCATACTGCACCGTCAAATTCGGGAGCATTCAGTCAAACGCAGTGCTGGCCATCCTGAACGAGCCAACGATGTGAAACTGTCACGTGGTGGCATCCGCGAGATTGAATTCACCGTACAACTGCTGCAAGTGGTACGCGCTGGTCAGTTCCCCGAATTACGCACCCGCCCGACCTTGAGCGCCTTGCCACGCTTGGTACGGGCAGGTTTGATGCTTGCACCCGCTGCTGCCAACCTGGCCAGAGCCTACGTTTTTTTGCGCCAGCTTGAGCACCGTATTCAATATCTGGACGACCAGCAAACGCATGTGCTGCCTACGCAGGATCAAGACCTGAACTGGATTGCACACACCATGGGGTATGAAACCTCACAGCAATTACTTGGGCAGCTGGATGCCCACCGCGAAATTGTGGCTCAAGAGTTTGATAAGCTGCTGGGCGGCCCTAACCCCCAATGTAAAGGCTGCCAGAGTATCAAACCAACCGATGCCATCCAAACCATGGACGAGCTCCTCCCTCAACTGGGAGAGAGCTTTCGCCAGCGGCTTGATGCCTGGAGAGCACACCCACGCGTGCTCGCCTTGCGTGACGAAGCTCGGGTTCGCCTGTGGCGCCTGATCGCACGCACCGCGCAATGGGTCAAGGAAGGCACGGTCACCGAAGAAGCCGCCGTGCGCTTGACGGACTGGATCGAATCCCTGCTGCGCCGTGAAAGTTACTTGGCTCTTTTGTGGGAGCGACCCAATGTACACGAACGTCTGTTGCGCCTGCTGGGAGCGGCTCGCTGGCCTGCCAAATACCTGATGCTGCACCCCGGTGTGATTGATGAGTTGGCTGGAGCAGACATTTTTTATGAACGCTTTAATCCTCAGGAGTTTGAGACCGACCTGGATCACCGCCGTCAGGCCCTCATGGGGACAGGGGAAGATGACGAAGAGGCTTTGCTGAACCTGCTGCGCCGAGCCCACCATGCCGAAGTGTTTCGCACCCTGGCGCGTGACGTGGAAGGCAAGCTCAGTGTGGAGCAAGTGGCCGACGACCTCAGTGCCCTGGCCGATGCAGTGCTACGCATCACCACCCGTTGGTGCTGGTCACTGCTGAAAAAAGCGCATCGTCCAGAACCGCAGTTTGGCATCATTGCCTATGGCAAGTTGGGGGGTAAGGAACTGGGCTACGGCAGCGATCTGGACATTGTGTTTGTATTTGATGACGAAGATGAAAACGCACCCGAGATTTACGCGGCCCTGGTGCGCAAACTCATCAACTGGTTAACCGTAAAAACCGGCGAGGGAGATTTGTATGAAATTGATACCGCATTACGTCCCAACGGCAATGCCGGTTTGCTGATCACCAGTTTTAAGTCTTACGCCAATTACCAGCAACAACGTGGCTCCAACACCGCCTGGACTTGGGAGCACCAAGCCATGACTCGTGCCCGCTGCGTGTTGGGAGATACCAGCTTGCACGAACGGTTTGATGCGGTACGCCAAGTGGTCATCTCCGCACCTCGCGATGAAAGCAGCCTGCGGGCTGAGATCGCAGCCATGCGTGAACGTATGGCGCGGGCACACCCAGACAAACCGGGTCAGTTTGACATCAAACAAAGCGCTGGTGGCATGATTGATGCCGAGTTTGTGATGCAATTTCTGGTGCTGTCACAATCTGGCGCACACCCTGAACTGATGGCCAACGCCGGTAACATCGCTTTGCTGGAACGTGCTGAAACCCTTGGTCTGCTACCCCAAGGGCTCGGTCATGCTGCCGCCAGCGCTTACCGTACCATGCGCCAAATACAGCACAAAGCCCGGCTGGACGAAACACCCAGCCATGTTCCAACAGAAAGCTTGCAAGCTGAGCGCAATGCTATTCTGGCGCTTTGGCAACATGTTTTTACCTCTGCCCACTGATTTCACCACCTTGATTGACCCATGAAGAAAACTGCACAGATCGCGCTCCTTGTTATTGCGGCCACCACACTGGTAGCTTGCGGGCAAAGCGCCAAAGATACCCATCCACAGCAACTGTTAACCAAACGTCTGGCAATTTTCAAAAAATTCACCAAAACACTCGAACCCATGGGATTGGTCGCACGTGACAGGCAGGACTATGTCAAGGCCGACTTCATGGCCCAAGCCTTGGCTCTGCAAGAACTCTCCACGCAGCCCTGGGAGTTTTTCAGCGCTGATGGCAACTACCCGCCCACCCGTGCCAAACCCGAAGTCTGGAGCAAGGCGGCAGACTTCAAGCAGGCCCAGGTAAGTTATCTGGCCGCCGTGGATCAATTGGTAAAAGTCTCGGGCAGCGCCGATCTACCGGCCATTCGCAGCAGTGTGGATGCTGTGCAGAAAAGCTGTAAAAGCTGCCATGACCAGTTCCGCAATGAAACGGCCAGCAGCCAATAGCTTTCGCAAATGGGATTAGGATTGTGCAGGTGATGCCAACCAGCGCGCTGCAAATATCTCTGCACTGAGGGCTCGATCAAACAAAAAACCCTGCCCCAACTCGACACCCAAGCAGGCGAGGTGTTGGCGTTGTGATTCGTCCTCAATGCCTTCAGCCACCAGTGTGTGGCCAAGGTTGTGGGTCATGTCCACAATGGTATGCACCAACACCGCATCGGTTTCATTGGTCAACATACCGCTGACAAAACTCTGGTCGATTTTGATCACCGACACTGGCAGTTTGCGCAAATAGGCCAGGCTGGAATAGCCCGTTCCAAAGTCATCAATGGCGACCGAGATTCCCAAACTTTGGAGTTGTATCAATCGATCCAATTGTTCTGGCGCATGATGCAGGAAGGCATCTTCGGTAATTTCAAGCTCCAACGCACAGGCACTGACTTGATGCTGGTTGAGCAGATTTTGCAAATTCTCAAGCATGTTCGGATGCTGCAAATCCACCACATTTTGGTTCACGGACAAACGCCAGCCAACTTGCCACCAACCCGCTGCCATCCACTCGCCCAATTGCCTCAGCGCCTCTTGCATGACCCAACGATCCAGGGCCACGAGCAAACCTATTTTTTCAGCCACACTGATGAATTCACCCGGCAATACCAAGCCCTTGCTCGGGTGCTGCCATCGCACCAAGGCTTCTGCCCCCATCAAGACCCCATCACTGAGGCGGCATTTGGGTTGAAAAAACAACCTCAGTTGCTGCTGCTCAATGGCTTGTGCCAGCTCGGTCTGAATAACAAAGGTTTTGTCATTCACCCGTCTCATTTCAGTGGTGTACACCGCAAAGCGGTTGCGCCCATCAGTTTTGGCATCGTACATAGCCAGATCAGCACTGCGCAACAACAGGTCAGGTGTGTCGCCATCGGCGGGGTATTGCGCCAAACCGACACTGGCCATGGGGCGATAACTCAAGTCTTGCGCCAGTTGCACCGGCTCACGCAAACGTTCCAACAAATTGGCAGCCACGGCCTGCGCCCCCCGTCCGTCTGTATCGGGCAGCAACACCACAAACTCGTCACCACCAATGCGCGCTACCGTGTCTTCGGTGCGAAGGCCCTCTTGTAAGCGCCGCGAGATTTCACGCAGTAACTGGTCACCGACCTGATGGCCCAGTGTGTCATTCACCTCCTTGAAACGATCCATATCCACAAACATGAGCGCAAAGGTTTTGCGGTGACGGTGCGATGCCGCCATCAGCTGCGCCATGCGGTCATTGAACAACGCACGGTTGGGTAATCCTGTCAAAGTGTCGTAAAAAGCCTGGTACGTCAGTGCCTGTTGTGAGTTGTGCAACTGGGTGATGTCGGATTGCACCGCAATGAAATTCAGCACCGTGCCATCAACATCACGTACCGCATTGATGGTGCTCCAAAGGGTATAGTAGTTGCCATCTGCGCGCCGGTTATTGAGCTCACCCGACCAGGTACCGGTTGTGCTCAGCGTCTTCCACATACCGATGTAAAACGCAGCGTCTTGCCGACCAGATTTGAGAATTTTGGTTTTCTGCCCCAGCACCGCCTGTTCTGAAAACCCGCTCAACCGGGTAAAAGCCGGGTTGACTCGCAAAATGTGCGTTTGCGCATCGGTAATGATAATGGCCTCTGCCGAATTCAAAAACACCGCCTCGCTTAACAGCATCTGGCGCTGCTGGTTTTTCAAAGTGGTGATGTCGGTGGAGATGCCACCCACGCCATACACCTTGCCATTCAGGTCGTGCAGCGGAAACTTGCGCGTCAAAAAATCCACCCGTCCATGCGGCGCAGCCAGATGCACCTGCTCTTCAAGCGTGATGGTGTTCTGGATATTCAGCACTTTTTGATCAGTCTCTTGATGCAATATGGCATCACGCATGGGCAGAAAAGTCTGGCGTAACTGGCCTTGCACTTCTTCGCGACTGCGACCAAGAAAATTCAGAAAGGCCTGATTGGCCATGAGCATCTTGCCATGCTTGTCAGCTGCGTAGATGAAGCTGTCGCTGGAATCAAGCAGCAGGGAATAAAACTGCTGGTCTTGCTGGCGTGCAAGTTCTGCCGTGCGATCTACCCAGAGCATCAGCACCCGGCGGTCAAGCTTGTAGTCGATCGACAAACCAATCAAATGTGCATCAAACACCGGCTCAGGTGTCGTGCTGCCTTTGACCAGCACCTGGGTCAATACTTTGGTTTCGCCCGGAGCGACATCTCGCAAAGCCGCATACACGCGAGCACGGTCTTTGCCGCCAAGCCGCGCCCACAACCGCGTATCCGCATTCACAAAGTGCTTGCTCGGCCCCAGCAAGCCCTCGGCCAATTCATTGGCATCATCCAGCACACCTTGACCATCCACCACCATCGCAGCAATGGGCATTTGCGAAAACAGGTACTGGTAGCGCTTGCGGGCCATTTCCGCATCCAGTTGTGCTGCGCGCAGCTCTTCGTTTTGCAGCTCCAGCTCCACCTGGTAGATACGCAAGTCTTCCAGGAGTTTGATGGTGTGCATTTCTATGGTCTGGGCACTGCCCAAAGCCTCCCCGCTTTTCTGGCAGGCTTGAGACAAAACGGCCTGCGCTCTTTGTTTAAGTAGCGCGAGTCGCTCTGTTTTTTGTAGCTTGTATTCTTCCGACAAGTTCATGCCTCATCCCTCTTGGCGTGTTTCCGCCATGCGGTGATGTTGATGTGACTGACGACCGCACCGGGTTGCTCACCCCCAACAGGCGACACATGCATGACAAACCAACGCTCCTCGGTGGGTGAATGGCAGGGGTATTCAAGCGTGAAATGCGTACTGCGCCCTTCAAGCACCTGGCACACGCCGCGTTGAGCGCTCAACACGGTAGGGTCATCCGGCGGTTCATGAATGTCTTTACAGACCTCCAGGTAATTGATGCCGGGGCCGGAATGTGCCAAAAACGGGTCACCGTTGTCTTTGGCAAACTTGCGCCAGGCGGTATTCACCAAAGTGATGATGCCTGCGCTGTTAAGTACCGCAATGTGCTCTGACAACGCATCAATGATGTGCTGCAAGCGCGACACCTCATGCAGCGCGGTGACATCCATGAAGGTGATCACCGCACCTTTGGCCCGGCTTGAGGGCACGCTGTAAGGCAACATGCGTACAAAATAATGCAAGCCATTGATACCCCGGATTTCCTTCTCAACCTTGTTGCCATCGGTCAGGGTGCGGTTCAGGTCGGCAATCAATTCGGGGTAGAGCAGCGTGTGGGCCAGATCGTCCAGCGGGCGACCAATATCACTGTCACGCAGACGAAAGATGTGGGTGGCATCGGGCGAAAAGCGTGTCAAGTGCATGCGTTCATCCACAAATACCGTGCCTGCGGCCACGGCCTGTGCCATGTTGTCCAGGTCGGCATTCAGGCGGTTGAGAATATCAATTTTCTCCTGATATTCGGCATTAACGGTATTGAGTTCTTCATTCACCGACTGCAATTCCTCATTGGAACTTTGCAGCTCTTCGTTGGAACTCATCAGCTCCTCGTTGGTGGACTGCAGCTCTTCGTTGCTGGTTTCCAGCTCCTCCACCGTGGCCTGCAGACTCTCGCGGGTGGCACAGAGCTCACGCTCGAGCAGCTCCATCCGCTCGGTGGTTTCAGAGTTCACATCAATAGCGGTGATGGCCTCGGCAGCAGCAGGGGCGAGCAGTTGCTCAAACGCCAGCAAGTTCAGGCGCTCGCCCTCAAACTCTTCTACCGGCCAAGCGCTCAAACGCACATATTCCACCTGGCCATCGTGATTGGTAAAACGCAACCGGTCTGAGTTGACACTCACACCTTCACGTCCGGCTTTGAACAGCAAAGCCACCGCCACCGGCACCAGTGGTTCGGGCAGGATACGGCTAAGCTCCAGGCTGGCATGGCCCTCACGCAAGTGCAAAAACTTGGCCACATTGCCATAAGAATGCAGCAGCTCTTGCCGGGTATTGACCAAAATCGCCGCAGGTGGTGCAAAAGCCTGCAGCAGCGTACTAAAGCCTTGCTCGACCGCCGTGTGTTTTACCCGTGCGTGACGTGTGCCTGGGCTGCTGGTCGTCAACGTCGGCGTGTAGCCATAGCCAGAACCCTTGCTCATGTCCAGCGGCTGGTTCAGCGGCTTGACCATTTGCCAGATCTTGTGTCGGGCACTGATCGGGGTGAAGTCTTTTTGTAACCCAGCAAGCGACTCACTGGAGCCCAAAAACAGATGGGCACGCGGCAGCAGCGCGTATTGCAGGCGCTTGAGGGCGCGCTCTTGCGCCTGGGTTTTGAAGTAAATCAATGCGTTACGACACACCACCAAGTCCATGCGGGTGAAGGGTGGGTCTGAGAGCATGTTGTGCCGGGCAAACACAATACACTGTCGCAATTCGTTTTTAACCACAAAGCTGTTGCCGCGTTTGACAAAAAAGCGCTCCAGTTGTTGCGTCGAAACCTCCGCCGCAATCGACTCCGGATAAGTCCCCGCGCCAGCAAACTCAATGTTTTGCTGCTCCACATCGGTCGCGAAAATTTTCAACGTGGGCCACCGCTTGAGCTGATCAAACGCCTCCAGAAACAGCATGGCAATCGAATACGCTTCTTCGCCAGTAGAGACCGCCGCTGCCCACACCCGAATCGTATCGCCACCCTGTTTGCGTGCCACCATGGGATCGATGATCTGGCGACCCAAAATCTCAAAGGCTTCACTGTCGCGGAAAAAACTGGTCACCGGTATCAGCATTTCACGGCGCAGAATCAGTACCTCGTTGCGATCATTACTCAGCAGCTCCAGATAGGCATCCAGTGCGATCACCTGACGCACATTCATTCGCCGCTCAATGCGACGCATCACTGTTCCGGTTTTGTATTCCTGAAAATCGATGCCACCCAATTGCAACAACAAGCGCATGATGCCGTTGAACGCAGCCTCCGGGCTGAGTGCCAGTGCCCGCCCGACAGGCTCCTCCATGGCTACAGCGGCTTGAACAATCGGCTGGTTGGTGATGTGCGCCAACAGCCGCGCGCCAATCTGCCCCACCGGCAAAATGGCATCCACCAGACCGGTGGCGATGATGGAACGCGGCATGCCGTCAAATTTGGCATCTGCGGGATCTTGCGCAATCAAAAAACCACCTGCATCATTGATGGCCGATGCACCACGAGTGCCATCAGACCCGGTGCCAGAAAGCACCACTCCGACCGAACGGGCACCATGGTGTTGCGCCATGGATTTGAAGAACACGTCAATTGGCAACGTCAAGATACGCGGGTTTTTGGGCGTGAGGGTGAGTTTGGCCTCCCCCATGTGCATGATCGAACCCGGTGGAATCAAGTACACGTGATTGGGTTCAATCGACATATCTTGCTCAACCATCACCACAGGCATGGCTGTGTGACGCGAGAGCAAATTGACCATCATGCTTTTATGATCGGGCGACAAGTGCTGGATAACCACAAAGGTGGCTCCCGAGTCGCAGGTCAAGCCGTCAAACAGCTTCTCAAGTGCTTCCAGACCGCCCGCCGAAGCGCCAATCGCCACAATATCGGCGGGGGCCTCAGGCGTGGGGGATGCCCTCCGCGCTTCATTCACTTGCTTGGAACACATATGAAATTTTTAACTCCAACGAAACCGGATAACTCACCACAAAAAGCATAGTGGCAATCCCTGCATTATCCTCATTTACATATTTGTCCTGGACAAATATCAAAGCATGACACAGATCAAGATTCCAGTCTTCAGCCAAGCCCAAGTGGAACAACGCACCGGACTCAGCCGCGAAGTGCTGCGCAAATGGGAACTGCGCTATGGTTTCCCACAGCCAGGAAGGGGTGCGCGAGGCCAACGCCACTACAGCTCAAACGATGTGCACAAACTTGAGTTGATCAGCCGATTGCTCAGGCAGGATCTGCGCGCTGGTACGCTGGTTGCTTTGCCCGTGGCGGCCTTGCAAGCCCTGCATGATGAATACAGTACGCAAACTGGCCAAAATCGCCCCCCCCCCGAGACCTTGACGCAGGCCACACACACGCTGCTGGAAAGTTTGTTGCCTGGTCACAGTCTTGAGGCAACAGGTTTGTTTTTGCAAAGCCAATTGCTTGTGCATGGCTTGGACAATTTTGTCGCTCACCTGATGCCGGCCTTCAATCTGGCCGTGGGCGAAGCCTGGCTCGACCAGCGTTTGAGCATTGCCGCCGAACACCACTACACCGCCACGCTGCGCCAAGTGGTGCTGCGCGCCTTGCCCGAACCCAGCCTGAATATCAAGCTGCCCCAGGTACTGCTCACCACACCACCAGGTGAGTTGCATAGCCTGGGCTTACTGGCTCTGCACGCCCAACTGAGCCTGGAAGGGGCGCACTGCATCAACCTGGACTGCCAACTGCCTGCCACGGAAGTGCTGCGTGTCGTGCATGATTTTCAAGTGGGGGTGGTGGCAGTCTCTGCCAGTGGGTGCATGCCTGCGCTTGAATTCACACACTATGTGGATGCCTTGACCCGCACCCTGCCGGAAGATTGCACGCTTTGGCTCGGGGGGCAAGGTTGCGCTGCATTGAACCTGAAAGAGGGCATGAACTGCACCCTGTTCAAGGATACCAGCCAAGCCGTTAGGCACTGGCTGAGTCTGGCCAAAGCACATCGCGAATGTGTTTGACGCTTCTTTTTAAATAGCATCCAGTGCTTTCATTACAAGCACCAGAAGGCAATTCTTCTTACAAACCGCGAATTTTCCTTACCAAGGCTGTCGTGGAGTAACCTGCTACAAACGGCAAGGCTTGAGCCCGACCGCCCCAGGTGTGGATCAACGCCGTTTCGGGCAGTTTGCTCATATCGTAATCACCTCCCTTTACCAGCACATCCGGGCGCACCAGGCCAATGAGTTCGAGCGGCGTGTCTTCATCAAACCAGGTCACCAGACTACTGCTGGCCAAGGCAGCAATCACACAAGCGCGATCCATTTCATTGTTCAGCGGCCGATCAGCCCCCTTGCCCAGGCGGCGCGCCGAGGAGTCGGTATTCAACGCCACCAGCAAACTGCCCCCCAAGGCTCTGGCTTGTTCAAGGTACATCACATGACCGCGGTGCAGCACGTCAAAAACCCCATTGGTGAACACCAGGGGACGTGGCAATTGGACCAAACGCCGCAGCAAATCATCGGGATGGCACAGTTTGTGGACAATGAGTTGCTCCGCTTGCGGAACGCTAAAGGCAGAATGTAGTGGGGTTTCAGACATGTGCTTGATGCTATCAGTTCACACGGCACACTTATGCTTGCGAACTGGGCAAGTATTTACAAACAGCGCCATTGGCATAATCCAGTCCCATATGAACCTGATCCCCATCAATATTGACTCCATCGTCGTCGGCCAGCCACTGCCGTGTGCGCTGCGCGACGAAAATGGCGTGTTATTGGCCGGCAAAGGTTATCTGGTCAACAACCGGCTGGAACTGCAGGTGATGCTGGGCAGGCGGGAGAACGTCTACATTGATTTTGACCAATCAGATAACTTTCGCCGAGCCTACGTCAACAGGCTCAACAATCTGGTGCTGGAAGACCGCGCCATTGGTCAAATAGCCGATATGCAAATGTCAGCCTACGGTGCCAAAAGAGCAGCCCAGGCCGAGTTCAGCGGCGACCCTGACTGGCTCGACCTGCAAACCCAAGCCCATGGCATTCTGCGTGACACCAATGGAGATACGTTCCTACCCCGACTGGAACGCTTGCAAACCGCGCTGGAGCGCTATACCCTGCGTAATCCTGATGGAACCCTCTTTGCATTGATCAACCTTGCCGCTGGCGAGATACGGCACTACAGCGCGACCCACGCGATGCTGGTGTGTGTGGTTTGTTCTGTGGCTGCGCGTGATGTCCTGAAATGGCCCGACGACCAGATCAAATCCATGTGCAGTGCAGCGCTCACCATGAACATTGGCATGACCGATTTGCATGACCGGCTGAATATACAAATTGAACCCCCCACGCCAGAGCAAGTCAAACGCATTGAAACCCATGCACCTCGCTCGGTCGACATGCTGCAACAAATGGGGGTCACTGATGACTTATGGCTTGAAGCGGTGTTGAATCATCGCGCCCAAGTGCCCGGCCCTTTGGCCAAACGTACTCCTGGCAAGCGACTGGCACGGCTGATTCAACGCGTTGACATGTTTGCCGCACGCCTGTCGCCCCGTGCCTCACGCCCACCTGACTCGCCGGCAGCGGCCATGCAGTCGTGTTATTTCGATGAAAACCGCCAGATTGATGAGGCCGGAGCGGCCTTGATCAAGGCCGTGGGCATTTACTCCCCAGGCACCTATGTACGGCTCAACACCCAGGAAATTGCTGTCGTGGTTAAACGTGGTCTCAACACGACCATGCCCAAAGTAGCCGTACTGATCAACCGTCATGGGATGGTCACTGGTGAACCGATGTTGCGCGAAACCAGCCAGACCGAATACCGCATTGTGGCCAGCGTGCCGCATCGAGATATCAAAATAAACCACAATCTGGATCGTTTGTTGGCGCTCACCAAACCATCGGCCTCTGATCGACCCTGGTAGCTGATCGATTTCCCGTTTAGCAAACTCTATTGCAGACCTCGACGGTGCATCGGGTGGTCAGTCATTGGAAATCTGACCAACCCCGTTCAGTTAAAACTGCGACTACTCTGAAAGTCTGGTCGTGCGCCGGGTGACCACCAGGCCCGCACTGTGGCGAAGATACAGCGACAACCTGTACAGCGGTATTGGCCCGTAGGCAGCAATGCACCATTGTCTGCCCGCTCAATCACGGACTGATAACTGGTGGAACCACAATCCCGGCATTTGTAAACAGTTTTGTAAAAGATTTTTTTGATCATTCTCATGTGGTTGCACTTTAGCGCGACCTTTTCATTTTGAGAAATTCA
Organism: Rhodoferax lithotrophicus; assembly: GCF_019973615.1. GTDB lineage: Bacteria > Pseudomonadota > Gammaproteobacteria > Burkholderiales > Burkholderiaceae_C > Rhodoferax > Rhodoferax lithotrophicus. Next base: position 4,483,310 of record NZ_AP024238.1, read on the forward strand.
AAAATGCAAGCAGACGTAACCCATTTGACGGGCTCTAACAAGATAACCTTCGTCAGCAAGGTTGGGTATCGATAAAACTGGCGCGCTGCATCAGCTTGTCATGCAGTTTCAGCAGGTTGGGAAACGGCTCACGCCAATTGATTTCTGGAAACCTAAAGTCCAGGTAACCCAATGCCACGCCCACAGAAATATCGGCCAATGTCAGGTGAATGCCTACGCAATACGCTTTGTCACCCAAACCCTTACTCATGGCCTGCAAGGCCGCATTAACCTTGCCCAACTGGCGATCAATCCAGGCCTGGCTACGCTGCTCTGGTGTGCGTTCACTCCAAGTGGCTTCCAACCGGGCTAAAACTGAAGCATCCAGTACGCCATCAGCCAGCGCTTCCCAAGTTTTAACCTCGGCACGCTCTCGCCCTACACCAGGAATCAATTTGCCAACTGGTGACAGGGTGTCGAGGTATTCCACAATCACGCGCGAATCAAAAATGGCCTCGCCACCTTCCATCATCAGACATGGCACTTTACCCAAAGGGCTGGACTGTGTAATGGTTGTATCAGCAGACCACACGTTTTCCAGCACATAGTCGTAGTCGAGTTTTTTCTCTGCCATGACCACGCGCACCTTGCGCACATAAGGGCTGGAATTAGATCCGATGAGTTTCATAGCCATGTGACAGTTTTGAAGTTATGGATGTTGTAAGAAGCGCTTCATTCTATACAGGCATGGTTTCTGAAAACTTATCCCCTGATTTTGTGCCACAAGGCCGCGCCGACAAACACGCCAACTGTCGACATGCTTGCTGCCTTGTCCAGTGATGCGCCCTACAATGCCGCGCATGACTACCTCCGCTATTTCCGCCCTTTCCCCGCTGGACGGCCGTTACGCCGCCAAACTTGCCAAATTACGCCCACCCATGAGTGAGCAGGGTTACATGCATCGGCGTGTCCAGGTTGAAGTGGCCTGGTTCATCGCCTTGAGCGATTGCGGCTTTGCTGAATTTAAGCCACTGACACCAGGTGCCCGTACTTACTTGCTGGGCTTGGTAAAAAACTTCACCGAGATTGATGCAAAAGCCATCAAAACCATTGAAAAAACCACAAACCATGACGTGAAAGCAGTGGAATACTGGCTCAAATCCAAGTTTGAAGGCCGTCCCGAACTGGTTGCGGCGCAAGAATTTGTGCACTTTGGTTGTACCAGTGAAGACATCAACAACACCAGCCATGCACTGCAACTCAAAGCCGGACGTGACTTGGCTCTGTTGCCAACAATGGATGCCATCATTGCCAAACTACGCGAGATGGCTCACGCTTTTGCGACGGTTTCCATGCTCAGTCGCACGCACGGTCAAACGGCCAGTCCAACCACCGTGGGCAAGGAAATTGCCAATGTGGTGGTCCGCTTGGTGGCCGCGCGCGAGAAAATTGCCAGCGTCAAACTGATGGGCAAAATGAACGGCGCGGTGGGCAACTACAACGCACACTTATCCGCGTGGCCAGAGTTTGACTGGGAAGCTTTTAGTCGCAAAGTCATTGAGACCCCTGAACCCTTGGGCTTGGGGCTGACATTTCAACCTTACAGCATCCAGATCGAGCCACATGACTACATGGCAGAACTGTTTGATGCTGTGGCGCGTGCCAACACAATTTTGATTGACTGGTCACGTGACGTATGGGGCTATGTTTCACTCGGCTATTTCAAGCAAAAACTGCGCGATGGCGAAGTGGGCTCCTCTACCATGCCACACAAAGTTAATCCGATTGATTTCGAAAATGCCGAAGGTAATCTGGGTCTGGCCAACGCTCTGTTGCGGCACATGAGCGAAAAACTACCCATTTCACGCTGGCAACGCGACCTGACAGACAGTACCGTGCTGCGCAACATGGGTGTGGCTCTGGGTTACGCTGTACTGGCTTACCAGTCACTCGCCACAGGCTTGGGTAAATTGGAAATTAACGAAGCTGCAATTGCCGATGATTTGGACAGTTCATGGGAAGTGCTGGCAGAGCCCATTCAAACCGTGATGCGCCGCTTTGGACTACCACAACCCTACGAGCAGTTGAAAAAATTCACTCGTGGCGAAGCCATGACACGTGAGTTGATGCAAGGCTTCATTACCGGGCTCGATTTGCCTGAAGCTGAGAAACAGCGTCTGCTGGCGATGACACCGGGAAGCTACATTGGCAAAGCAACAGAACTGGCCAAGCGCGTATAGCACCATCCATCCTGTCTCTTGTTGCGCGGCACATCGGGTGTCTATTTTGAAAAAACATGGCCACCAAATCAACCATCTTCAAAGTCAATCTGCAAATTGCCGACATTGACCACGGCTACTATGCCGATCATGCGCTCACCCTTGCACGCCACCCCAGTGAGACCGATGAACGCATGATGGTTCGCCTGTGTGCCTTGGCGTTGCAAGCCCACCAACTACAAGACATGTGCGGCGGTGACGGCACACTGGCTTTTGGTGCAGGCCTGTCAGATCCCGATGAACCTGATGTCTGGCTGCGCGATTTCACCGGACAAACCCGGTTGTGGATAGAAGTGGGACAACCCGAAGACAAGCCCCTAAACAAAGCTTGCAGCAAATCTGATGCTGTTGTGCTGTACGCCTTTGGTCACGCCGCTGACATCTGGTGGCGCAGCATCGAGGCCAAACTAACACGCCTGAAAAACCTGCAGGTCATGCGTATTCCCAGCGCAAGTGCACAAGAGCTTACGCCCCTGGCACAACGCAGCATGAGCCTGCAGGCGACCATCCAAGAGGGTGCATTGATGCTAGGTGACGGTGTGCATAACATTCATATCGATCCGATACGCTGGAAATAAACGTCCCGCGGCACTCTTCTCTTTTGCCGCACCTATTCTCAAGTTTTATGTATCAAGCAGGAGAGACACCTGCCCTGCCACCCACTCATGTCGCTGCGCATGTCATCTGCATACGCGGTTCATTGAATACAAAGGGTCAGGCCAGAACTTGGCTTTAGTGCCCGCCAGATGAGCAGTCACCTGTCACACCCTTACCGGGTGAGTAGAAGACTTTGATCTGCATGTAAATACGCCCGCATAAAAAAACCGCCGAAGTCTTGCAACTTCGGCGGCAATGACGTTTAAACGTCCTCCCTGTTCAACTGCAGACCCACGGGTCTGCAGATTTCTCTCTGATCACCGGCCGTAAGCAGCCTCGCCATGAGATGTGACATCCAAACCTTCGCGTTCGCTCTCTTCAGAGACACGCAGACCAATCGTCAGATCAACAATCTTGTAGGCCACGAAAGAAACCACGCCAGACCAGATCACGGTGGTCAATACGGCTTTGGTTTGCACCCAGACTTGGGCTGCAATAGAGTAATCAGCCGATGTCACCATGGATGCTGTGACCCAATCAGCCACATAACCAGGACCACCCAAAGCTGGGCTATTGAACACGCCCGTCAGGATAGCACCCAAAATTCCGCAGACACCGTGCACACCAAACACGTCCAATGAGTCGTCAGCACCCAGAATCTTCTTCAGGCCATTCACGCCCCACAAGCCAGCGAAGCCAGACAGGAAGCCAATGATCAAAGCACCACCGATACCCACGTTACCCGCAGCGGGTGTGATGGCCACCAAACCGGCCACACAACCAGAAGCAGCACCCAGCATGGAAGCCTTGCCACGCATCAGCGTTTCACCGACACACCATGCCAACACGGCAGCCGCGGTGGCACCAAAGGTGTTGATAAAGGCCAGAGCCGCAAAACCGTTGGCTTCCAGAGCAGAACCAGCGTTGAAACCAAACCAGCCCACCCACAGCAGAGACGCACCCACCATGGTCAAAGTCAGGCTGTGAGGAGCCATGGATTCCTTGCCATAGCCAATACGCTTGCCAACCATGTAAGCACCGACCAAACCAGCCACAGCAGCATTGATGTGCACCACGGTACCACCAGCAAAGTCCAGTGCGCCAGATTGCCAAATATAGCCAGCCTTGGCATTCATCGCGTCCACCACGTCTTTGGCACCGTATGCATCCGGGCCCATCCAGAACCAGACCATGTGTGCAATGGGAGCGTAAGAGAAGGTAAACCACAGCACCATGAAGGCCAACACAGCAGAGAACTTCATACGTTCAGCAAATGCACCCACAATCAAGGCACCAGTGATACCTGCAAACGTTGCCTGGAAGGCTGCAAACACGATTTCAGGAATGTAAACACCTTTGCTGAAAGTGGCCCCATTGGCAAATGTTCCTGCCGCATTGTCCCAAATGCCTGCCATGAAGAGTCGATCAAAGCCACCAAAGAAAGCATTCCCCTCTGTGAACGCCAAGCTGTAGCCATAAATGAACCACAACACGACGATTAATGAGAACGTCACCATGACTTGCATCAGTACAGACAGCATGTTCTTGCTGCGTACCAAGCCGCCATAAAACAACGCCAAACCTGGAACGGTCATCAGAATCACCAGCAAGGTGGAAACCATCATCCAGGCAGTATCACCTTTGTTTGGAACGGGCGCAGCGGCAGGGGCGGCGGGCGCAGCCTCACTCGCGGCGGCGGCAGGGGCAACTGCTTCAACAGGTTTAACCTCGGCAGGCGCTACAACGGCAGATGCTGCCACTGCTGCGGGTGCAGCCTCAGTGGTTGCCGGTGCAGCCGGGGTTTGAGACAAGGCAAGACTGCTGCCAAGCAGCAGACCCAAGCCCAAGGTAAGGGATGCAAGTAGTTTTTTCATGTCAGTGACCTCTTGTCTGATAGTTCGTTTACAGCGCCTCTTTACCGGTTTCACCGGTACGGATGCGAATAACCTGCTCAACGGGTGTAACAAAAATCTTGCCATCCCCAATCTTGCCGGTGCGTGCAGCACCCTCAATAGCTTCAATAACCTGGTCAACCAGTTCGTCCGCGATGGCGGCCTCAACCTTAACCTTGGGCAAAAAATCGACCACATATTCCGCACCACGGTACAGCTCAGTGTGACCTTTTTGACGACCAAAGCCTTTAACTTCAGTCACAGTAATTCCCTGCACGCCAATGCCTGAGAGTGCTTCGCGCACCTCATCGAGCTTGAAGGGTTTGATGATGGCAGTAACAAGTTTCATGCGAACTCCTTGGATAAGTAAACGTCATTCATTCCAGGTTTTTGAAGCTTCATAAGCCCTCCAACAGTTGGGTTGACAGTTCACTAAAGCAGGGTTCATGCCAGTTTTATCTTCGATTTGAAGAAGCAGGAATATCCAACCGATACCCATTCAGGGACAGATGGAAGCCAAGAGATGTCATTCAAGCCAGTCGATACCAAATAGCACCGAATTGGTGCATATCAAACCCTCTCAGATGCGCATGCACCCACCTGTCTAGCTCAAAACAGTGCAAACGGTTTTCTCCAGATTCGCAATCGCCCGCGGCCCCCTTGTCGGGTGGATAGAAGACTTTCACTTGTGTGCAAGCGCCCCGGTCGAGCGCACCATAAAAAAACCCGCCAAAACCGTTAAGGTTTTGGCGGGTTTTAAAAAATCAGATCAGCTGCGGGAGGGTCAGGCTTTCTTGGATTGGCGACGGCGAGCAACTGCACCCAAGACACCCAAACCAGCCAATAACATGGCGTAGGTTTCGGGTTCTGGCACTGCCGCCACGGTCATGGAACTCAGGTAAAACTGCGCGCCACTATGTTCGCTGTATCGAATATAGAAATCTTGACCAATTTTGTTCAGCGCCACTGAACCAGCTAAGTTTGTACGGGTCCAAGACAGGTTATCAAAGCTGTATTCGAATTTTTTGTCAGAGTCGAAACGCGCATTGTGACCATCCGAGCGCAACCCAATGGCAGAAATAGTGACGGCTTGGTTAAAGCTCAGCTTGAGCGATTCTTTGGCGGTGATGTTGTCATCGCTATTTTCATTCTTCAGGTGATACACACCCAACCCGGCACCGGTAAAGGTTGCATTGTTATACGCTGGCTCATGGTCTTGCACCACAGCCGCACCATTGCCAAATGCACTGCCATTGTAAGAAGCCATCACATTGACGACGAGACCACCACTGGCAAAACTCAGTGTCCCATTCAGCACCGAGCTGACATTTGAGCTGCATTTGTCACCACCGGTACAACTCACCCCATTCGTCGGCAAGAAATTACCTGCACCGCCATTGGTCAAATTGGCAAAGTCAAAAACGGTTTGCGCATGTGCAGCAGACATTCCAACCAACAACACCGCGCTTGTGACGACAGCTTTCAAAAAATAAGGCGATTTTTTCATGACGACGGGGGGTTAACTTTGCTTACAAATGGTTACAACAAGCTGCGATTCTACGAAGGCTCACGTGATTTTTGAAAACTGACAGACCTATCTTTTCAAAAACGGTGAAAAGTATGCAACACACCACACATTCCAGTTTTAAAATTCCTCAAACATATGTATAGATAACCAGTTATCACGCCAAAGTGGCGGTGGTTAAAAAGGAATCCCAGATGAGTCTTGCATTGGTGCAAAGTCGTGCCCTGTTGGGGCTGGAGGCTGCCGCCGTCACCGTGGAGGTGCATTTAGCCAACGGATTACCTTGTTTCACCCTGGTGGGGCTGGCCGACGTAGAAGTCAAGGAGGCTCGTGAACGGGTTCGCTCAGCCATTCAGAATTCAGGTTTGGAATTTCCCAACAACAAGCGTATTACGGTGAATCTGGCTCCGGCCGACCTGCCTAAAGACTCTGGTCGCTTTGACTTGCCCATTGCCCTGGGCATTTTGGCTGCCAGCGGACAAATTGACGCAGCGCAGTTGACCAACTATGAGTTTGCGGGAGAACTGTCACTCTCAGGCGAATTACGTGCTGTACGCGGGGCCTTGGCCATGAGTCTGGCGTTACACGCCAGCCATGTCTGCACGCAGTTGGTGTTACCACCCGGCAGCGCCGAAGAAGCCGCACTGGTGCCAGATGCCCAGGTTTACCGGGCGCAGCATTTGCTGGATGTGGTGCAGCACTTTTTACCCGCTACCTCCCCAAACACCAGTGCAGAGCCCGGGCCAGGCTGGAGCCGCATCATGCCTGAGCCTCAGCTGCGTGTGGCCAGTTATCCTGACATGGCCGATGTGAAAGGGCAGCTGGGTGCCAAACGTGCGTTGGAAATTGCCGCCGCCGGAGGCCACAGCCTGTTGTTGATAGGGCCACCGGGGGCCGGAAAATCCATGCTGGCCCAGCGCTTTGCTGGCCTCTTGCCAGCCATGAGCACCACAGAGGCCCTGCAAAGTGCCGCCGTCGCCAGTCTGGGCGGGCGTTTCACACTGGAACATTGGGCGCAACGCCCGATCTGCCACCCACATCACACGGCCAGTGCAGTAGCCCTGGTGGGCGGTGGCGTGACTTTTCGAAATCGTTGCGACGTTTTCGGAATAATTGCGACAAAATAGCTCAAAAATCCCAGAAGATTGGGACATCCCTGCATTGCACGGATGTCCCTTCTTATTTTGGAGTTTGAGATGCGATTACCTTTTAACTTCGAATTAGCTCGCGCAACCAAGCAAGTCAGTCTTAAAAATGTCTTTGAGAATGATTCAAGAACATTAATGGTTTGGCTTCACACGCACATCACCAAAAATAACAGAGCCCACTCGCAGCCGAATGTCAGGGTTGCTTTCCGGGAGGTTTCATCTAGTGAACTGTCTGATTACATTGTGTACAAAGATGCCCCGATCACAGCATTAGGTCAACTTCGCATTGGCGGTGTTTGGAAAGATGGTTTTTGTCGCTCTCAAGCAGTTTTCAAAGAAGCTAACTTTGAAGTTAATTTTTCAGAAGATGGTTGGAGATTTACATCTTTTAGCAAAAAAGAAAACCCACCGTATGACTGGAAAAGCTACCCCCTAGACTACCAGCTAGACAAAAACCAATTTCTTGAGTTCACCTTAAAAGGTGGCCGCAGGCTTGTAGTTCCGTGTCTTGAATTTTTCTATCGCTGTTACGGGCGATCAGCAGAGATCAAGCGTGTACTAACAACTTATCCCTGGTATGGATCAAATGAGTCGCATTTAAGCAAACTTTATGCGGAACTAGGCGAGCTTGAGGAAGTGAACAAGTGGAAGGTCAAGTTGAGAAAAAGGTTGGTTCTGGATGACGTGCTTCTTTTGGCGCATGCAAAGTACGAACCGTACACCGAGCGAGTCTTACGAAGAATTTATAGCCAAATCGAGTCAAGTCACGATGCAAGGTATGCGCCTAATGTCTTCCTAGAAATACAACCCTGGCATCAGGGTAAAGCAACACTCAAAGTTAGGGGGATTCAGCTTAATGATGGTTCATTTCTCGCATTGCAAATCGTTGGATGCAGTGACCCAGAGGGAAAAGCAATCGAACGTGACAGAGAAGAATTGCAGAAATTTGATGGCTTTGACATTGACGGTTCGGGTGGTGATGTCCAGGCAGGCGGTCATGTTCGCAGATTTAAAAAAACACCATTCATTGTTGACCTGACAGGGGGTGAAGAGCCAGATTTTGGTAGTGGCTCCACGGAAATTTTGGACACCGAATTTGAAGTGGTTGGCAAGCGGCGGGTTGTGATAGATGTCAGGCGAGATCGTGCAAAAAGTGGCGCGGGACAGAGAGGTGGAAGTAGTGTCACACCGCCATCGGTTGTTTCTGGAGGCGATCCCTATGGCCGTGGAAAAGGTGTTGGACAAGCCTTAATTCATGCAAAGCAGGTGATGGAGTCCCATGGCATGTTGAGGGACATGTGGAATGCGATGTTGTACTTAAAGCAGCAATATCCAACGAAGATTCAGTCTGTTGAGTGGTTTACTTTTGAGTCAGGGTTTTGTAAAGACCTGGAACCAGAACTTATTGCATTGACTCCATATAAGGATGATGACGAGACAGTTGATACCAAAACACGTCACTGGCTGTACCTTGACGTTGACAGGAAAGTGCCCCGTGGCGTCTTTGTTGCGAGATTGAGAGTTGGGTTCAAAACTGTTTTTATCGTTGAAATTCAACGACGCACCCGTCAAAAGCAAGACGATGTTGGAGTGACAAAAGAGTCAGAAGAGGCATTCAAAGGGTTAGCCTTTATTTTGGACGAAGAGCCGACACTTGAAAAAGTCTTGGTCACGTTGCTGTCTGAAATTAGAGCGGTTCGAGGGGTCATTCGGAATATCACAGGGGAAATTTCGGGTAAGGCGCTCACGTTTAGCCATAAGTCATCGGGTAGCGATGAAATATCTTGCCAGGCTGCGGCTGTTAACGCGCTTGGGAAAATGGGGATACGCCTTGATTAAAGGCAGCCCATTTTGGAGATTTGCGCAATGAATTCCCGCAAGCGAAAACGGGCTATTTCAGTAATTACGATTGGTGGTTTACTGCTGGATTCCCTGGAATTATTTGCCTCAAACTTTGACAAAATAGAACTGATGCTTCTGTCTTTGGGGTTTGTATTTTGTGGCGCAGTTGCGTTCAGATTTCAACAACAACGGGCGCATCGGCAATTAGATTTGAGGTGTGATTCAGCGTTGTGGTGAAATTTTTCCGTGGTTTTGGAGCCAAATCCGGCTGAATGGCCCCCACAGTTTTTGTGGGGGTCAGATCCCTTTCTAGCGGCTACGTGGCGGATTATTTCCACGCCCCCCGCCCGACGGTACATTTGGAACTCGACTCGGCCAATTTGGGTTGTTAGAAAGAATATTAGACTTCAGCACTGAACGGTTCATGTTGCTCTCCATTAATTTGGTAATCAACGAGATATGTATCTCGGCGTGAAGAACTTTTCTCCACAAGCAGCATTTTTTCGAACTTGGCAATCTCAAAGTTCCGTGAAATGGAAAATTCGGTCATGACGACCTTTTTTGATGCGCTGGCAGTAAATGGCAAGACCGTTTCTGAAAGGCTCGCGCCAGACTTCTGGCCGGTCACGCTTCTCCGTGAAATGGCTCTTTTCAAAGATGCACTCGGGCTAACGCCTAACGTCGCGGCTAATCCAAGTACAGACTTTTTGTTTCGCTTATTGACACCCTACAGATCGCACCGAGCCTTTTTTCGTGCAATGGCCGGGGAAGAATTCAAAAACTTGGAGAACTTGCTGCTGGGCAATTCTGTAACAAGACTTCGGACGATCCAGGATTTATCAAAAAAACTGGGGCTCCCAGGAGAGTTCTTGAGATCACTTGCCGGTGTTGGGAATAACAAAGAGTTGTACCCCGAGGCACTGCGGGCGTTCAGGATTGTTGAAGGCTTGCCATTTCTCATATTTAGATCACTTATGTCACACAGGGTGAATTGTCCCCATTGCGGAGCAAATCTACTATCCGATGAAGACCCATGGTGGCAAGTTCAAACCATACGTTGGAATCGACCGGAATACATGTTTGCGGAGCGACTGCTACAAGCCGTCGTTGGGGGATTTCTCGGGCATGTATTGTTGTTCCGATCTAATGAAATTCGGACATTTGATTTGGAAATAGGTTCAATGGTTTCCCGAACCAGACATCCTATGGCGAATTGGCTGTGCGAAGTGATGAAGGGGTTTGGCAGCAAGGATTACTACGAGTTAGCAAATCACTTGCCGCTAAATGATGCAGCCCCGATCACGCAGGCTCGTATAAGGAAATGGGCCGCAGGCGCTGACCTAATGCCACTCGAAATATCAAAATTGATATTGTCGTGCCAGACGCAGAATAAATTGCTAAGTCGCCAACTCGTTGTTGCAAGATCATTTGCATTTGTTGAAGACTTTTTAATGGCGGCAACTAGCGTCGAACCTGTACCTGACAGTAAGCGGAAGGTGCGAGAAATTGTGTTCAAGCGTGTACAGAACTTGGCTCAAAAGGTTCAACTTCGAATCAACCCAAATCTGGTTGTTTCTCCTATCAAGATTCTGTCTTAGGAATGCATTCTGGATTCGTCCCGGCATGATTGCCGAGGTGACTTGTGAAACTAGGAATGTTTCAAGCTTCAACAAATTCTGTTGCTAGTTTGCCAATGACCATTTGTCCACACCGCGTTCAATCAACTCACTCTTGTTTGCAAGAAAGAGTTGGTGTGCTTTCGGGTTTTCAGTGGCCTTGTCGGTGAAATCAACGTGCCAATGTCTAAGAAAGTAGCCGACCAAGCATGCTTTGAGTTCAACCAGTTTGACTCCGTTTTGCATTTCGTAGTCGAACGCAGTAGTTTTCGGGAATTCGGATTTTGGGTGTGGCACAAGTTTTATTTGAACTAGTGTGTTCCATTCCGCGTCATCCTTCAAACTTTTTGTTGACGCAGACCCCTCAGTTGCCGACTCAAAACGTGTCAGGTTGAAGTCTTTGATTTTGTCGTCCAAATGATCAAAGCAGCGTACATGCCAGCGTAATCCATCATTTACCAAAGCCAAAGGCGAGAGCTGACGCTCCTTATTTCCGCTTGTGTGGGACCAGTACATTGCAGACATTGTCCGCTTGCGGTGAATACATCTAGTAATCGTTGCGACAAGTGGCAAAGAGAGCGCTCGTTTGATGTCACAGTTGATCCAGCTGGGAAGCTTTTTCCCATGCTCTGAATCTAAAGCAATAGCCCGTGCGCCCGCAAGTGCGTGTAGAGCTTGTTCAATGTCGTGGCTGAAATGGTGCGAAAAATCTGACAGCACATAGCACTTACGCTTTAGGTCATAACGTAATGTGTTGGGAGAAAGCTCTGCATAGCGCGAAAGGTCTTTTGTTGCAGCCGGTTCACTGATGCCGAACCTGACGACAAGGTCTTTACGACTTACTTGGCCTGTAAACAGTGCCAAAAACTCCAGGTAAAACAAGCGTTCATCCTGAATGTCATGCACTTGTTTGTTCATGCTTGATCCTTTTAAAGCTTTTTATTGTACTTGTCATGCGAAAATGTATAACGTGATAAAAAACAACATGGTCATAAATAGTATTGCAATAAGCCGATTTTCAGTTACATTACGGATCAACAAATGAATCTTGTTGGTTGCGGGTCGTTGCCCTTGTCTTCGGGTGAATGCAAGTTCACTTGCATGTCACCAGCTTTTATAGGAATCAATGTCATGAGCAACGGCCAATCAGAGCAACCATGCTGTGACTGCGGCACATGACAACAAAGGATCTTGGTATGGTTGAAAGCATTTTTTTATTTCTGATTAATCCGCCAAGCAGACTGCGAATGTGCGGCGCACTATTGAGTGGTGTAAGTACAGGGCTCATCGTGATTGGTCTGTATTTGCGAATTGGGATCGTCGCAGCAGACATTATTCGCAGTAAAGCCAAGATCGATGGAGGTGATATGACACTTGCCAGTTTGTATCCGGGGCTTCCCACTTGGTGCATACCTGAATCACCATCTGCATTTTTTATGCTGCTCGTGCTTTTTTGTTGTGGCGTTTACGCACAGTTGGTCGCCAAAAAGTTCAATAAGTATCTTTGAAGGGATCAAGTCATGAGTCCAAATACACGTGCATGCATTGTGTTTGTTACAGGCAAGGTCATTGGTGGTTCAGTGTGTTTGCATATTGCCCAGGGCTGGTAAATTAACAAAACGGGAACAACTTTGGCTTCAAATCATGAATATGCGGTAATCGGCCATAGCCGCGCGACGGTCGGACGATTCCTCGGCATCGCGGCAGGACTGGCCAGTTCAGGTTTGGCTGTTGGAATCGCCACCGGGATAACTTATGCAGAAAGTTGGGGATTTCTAGATGCCCGCGCATATTGGAAATTGCCACTAACAGCTGCAATTTTCTACACCTTGGGTCACTTGGCTTTTGATAAGTGGGCCTGGCGAACCTGGTTGGTTCATCGCATTCTGGCTATTCCTGACTTGCGTGGTAAATGGGACTGTGTCGGTGAAACTATTGATCCCGATACCGGAGCAATAAAGTACAACTGGACTGCGGAAGTCACGATTTCGCAAGGCTGGGAAAAAGATCAGGATTTACTCCCAAACGGAACATTCGCGTTCTCGGAGTGTTGCCGCGTCTATCGTGGTGGAAGAAGATGTCGGCTATATCCTGATGTACAGCTACCGCAACGAACCGCGTCCTGGTGAACCCGAACTGAAGGCTCACCACGGCTATGCCGAATGGCACATCGCTGCTGATGGGTCTTCCGCTGATGCAACCTACTTCAACGGTGGAGGTCGCTATACAGGTGGCCGCATGAAACTTACAAGGAAAACACGTGGCGACTGACTACTCAAACCGCATCGGCCGCGTTAACGCCCGGCGCAACAACACCGCTGTTGCGAGTCTTAGTAAAAGTGCTTCGTTCGCTGAGGATAGTGCTTTCCGGGATTTCGTGACCGAAGGCTATCGGAATAAGACGAGATCCAAGAATTTTCAGTACGCCTTGGTGTCCATGCAGGAAGTTGAAGCGCAATACACAGCCATCAGCTATCGCGAGGCCGAAAGAGTTGCGAAGCAAATTGATTCAGGACTTCTGAGACTCGGAAAGACGGTGACAGTCGAACTCCAAGGATCGCTGCCATTGAACGTGCATTTGAGGCGCGTGAGCGATGTCGATATGCTCGTATGGCCGTGGAGATTCTTCGTCTTTGATAGCTCTGGGGTTTCCGCCCCCAACTACACCATCAGCACGAGCAATGCTGCTTCTGAAATAACCTCCCTGCGTTCCGAGTGCTGCTCGGTGATTCGATCTGCATTTCCTGCCGCGAAGGTTGACGATTCTGGGGCAAAGTGCATCACGGTGTCGGAGGGCTCTCTTCTCCGTGAGATTGATGTTGTTCCATCTGTTTTGTACAAGACGGCGACCCATCAAAGAACGAACAATGACGATGACAGAGGTGTTCAAATCTACGACAAAAAGGCGAATGAACTTATCACGAACTACCCCTTTAAAGTGCGAGCCTTGATCAATGCGAAGGAGGTGCGTACTGGCGGCGGTTGCAAAAAGGCCATTCGCTTGCTAAAAAACATGAAAGAGGATTCCGATACTTCGATTGCACTGTCCAGCTTCAACATCATGTCTCTGGTCTATGCCATGCAAGATTCCGACCTAGTGCACTTGTCATACTGCGAGGGCAAGATCGTCGCCTCGTTGCAAAACTGGTTTTACACACTTGCGCATGACGAAAATCGTTTGAGAGGACTGGACACTGTAGACGGAAGTAGGAAGATCGTGCAGTCCGCGGCTGATGTCACTGCGGTCTCGCAAATGGCGGATGAGTTGAACACGCTGGTGTTGCTGATAGCGCAGGAATTGCAGCCCGATATCCCGACCAGCTTTCCTGCGTGGCGCGCCAAGGTTGAAAGCGAGTTCTTGATTTAGCCCGCATGCTTCACGTCATTAAATTTTTGGACTTTTTTTGAAAAGTGAAACTAATGATCTGTTTCCCCCTAGAGGTGTCGAGAGAACAAATTTACCCTGGCATAAACCCTTAGGTGGCTTGATGCCAAGCCAACATGCTGTCTAGCAGGTCATCAACGTAGACCAGGTCGGAAATCACCAAGACCCAATCGGCATGTCAAGTCACATCCGAGCATGGCGTACAAGAGGTGAGGCTTAAGTTCGTACTATTGGGCGCATAGTCGATGCCTTCATGGCATAGCACGCATTGGTTCGCTGGTACTCGTGTTCGTACAACTCCAATAACGCAACCAGCTTGTCAATGTTGGTAAGAAATTCCTCCTTGATGAGGCACGGGTTCTCAGAGAACATTCGCAACGCCGTGTCAGCCACATCTAATTTACCCGCCCAGCGAGCCCATCCTTTGACCTCGCAATAAGCCAGCAAGGCCAGTCGCCCAAGCTGGTCGTGTTTGCGTGCAAAGTGCATATCTGCGAGCAAGTCTTCAAGCCTTAGCTGGGTATCAATGATTTGATTATGTTGCAGTGCAGCATGCAACTCTGTGCTTGCGTTAATCTGACGACGTGCTTGCTGTTTCAACTTTTGAGCAAAATGGAGGGGCCGGTAAATACCGGCCCCTCCATAGTCATAACTCCAATTGTTTATTTGGTGTCAGAAGCAGCAGGTGCTGCCTTGTCTGCTTTCTTCGTGGAAGCGGCCTTATGCACCTTCTTTGCCGTGTGTGCTGGTTTTGAAGCCGCGTCTGTCGGTGTGACTGCCGCAGCATCTTTTGCCTTGGGTTCTTCTACTTTCTTAACCGTATGCTTGGTGGTCACTTTGACCGCTGGTGCGTTCATAGCAGCAGGGGTGGTCGGAACTGCATCTTTGGGGGCTGCAGGAGCCTGGGCAAACGAGACAGCAGCAACGCTGGTAAACAAAGCAGTAGCGATCAGATTTTTGATAATTGACATGGTTAAAACTCACTCATAAAGCGACAGTTGCATTTGCTCCAACTGTCATAAGCGAGCCAGAATTTCGTTCCAGCTTGTACCTACAACGGCGTGTGAATGCTTGCGTTGACGCGTGATACACACCCTTACAAACAGTGACAGAGTAGACACACAGCAGATTGTTTGATGGGCATCTCAGAAATTTATCAATGAAGGTTTTGACCTACCCATTGCTAGATGCGGCAATGGTTATACGACCATTCCTAGCTAGCCGGAACAGGCACCAACCGCCGCTTCTTCACGATGACCACCGGTGGCGGCGTATCTTTTCGGGTCTCCTTCCAAAGCGACTCTCGTGAATCCCCTCTCGAAAACCTCGGGCTGAACTCCTTGGGCGCATTGGCCACCGCCTTGGCGATGTCTTTGGTCTTGAGCGGTGTCAGGTGGTCACCAACCACTTGCACGTACTCACCTGCATCAGTCATGGCCAGGGCACCAACCTGCAGCCCCTTGCTCACGCTTCCCAGTAGCTTGAGATCACCGCCTTCGGGGCGCTCATAGGTGTACCTAGACCAGGCTGCACGGCCAAGGACGACGCGCCAAGTGGGTTTGAAAGTCTTCCGAGGTGAGCTACTGTCAGAGGTAGCTGTTCCGGGGTAAAGCTGAGCTTGCATTGAGATAGGATTTGAAGGCAATCGCAATCATATTGTCTGTGATGCTGCCATGTGCGAAAGCCAGGTTCAGCATGTATTTTGTTGGTAACGATTCCTCATAACGTTAACGATTCGGCGGGCTGAGGTCAAGGTCAGATGGCGTTTTAGGACGGCTAACGTATCCAGTGTGGGCCGACTGCTCTTTCCGAGAGCGATGCGGAAAACTCTTGGTGGAGTGCCACCGATAGGAACCTACCAGGCGGTCATTTCGCTGGTGGCTTCGACTGGTGATGGGCCGGTGAAAATTGTTCCTCAAATTATCTATCTCGCTCCAATGTCGGCTGCCACTAACGAGGCTGGATCAAGAATTGGGCACACTTGCAGATGCAGCCAAAGGTGCAGCAGATCGAGCGGACTCTGCAATTGACGGCGCGATGGCTTTCATTGCAGCAAGCAACAAGCGCATTGCCAGCATTGACGATCTGATTGCGGACGATTAAGTCACCCCCCTAGGCTGCACCCCCCGGCAAGAATTCAATCCCGGTTCGCTTGACCAATTCTCCATAGCTGATGGGCTTTGACCCACGGGTTGAATCGTCATTCTGCTGCCAATAGGCCCATGCCCTGTTCTTGTCCTGGTCGTATACCAGCTTGAAAAGATAGGTCGGCACATGCACCCCTGACCCAATGCTGGGACTCTTTGCAATATTGGGCACAAACACCGGCCCAGTGATGACATAAATGTCACCACTAGCCCGTGCCGCATATTTGCGGGTAGCCGCCTCGACCGACTTTGCCCAAACGCCTCGGTTATGTTCGGGGGCTTGAGGCACCATATTGGCCAGAGAAAAGCTCTGTGCCATGGCCTGCGCAGTAGGCATATCGCCCGCTGGTGCCATGTGACCACGATCAAACCCACTGTCCTTGTAATCGTCCAATTCCGCTCTTTCCGCCGCACGCAGTCGTGCATCGGCAAAGAAACGGTTCGTGCGTTTTTCATGCGCGTCCATGACGGAGGAACGGTTCAACTTTTCGGCTACGAACACCGGGGTTTTGCTTTCCCCGGAGTGCAGCACTGCAAAAGCGTCGTAACACAAGGCCCGATCTGTGGGATGCTGTGTAAGCGATGGTGGCTTTGCATGTGCGAAAAACTGCAAACACGCTGAAAATTCTCGGCAGCATGGCTGACTGTGGCCGATGTAAAAAGGAGTGCAGCAATGGCTGGACGGTAAAAATGATGCATGCGTAGACTTGCTGGAAAAAGGTAAAGGGCTGTTCATTGAGCACCACCGAATTGGGAAGTCCATTCGTGGCTCTGAACGTTGAATGTCTGAAAGTGTTGCGTGTGCAGTTGTGGCTGCCACGCTAAATGGTTGGCTCAATCGTTATTAATACCTGCCCCTTTAGCGCGCTTGCACTCCTTTTGTGGCACGACGTGGGAGTAATGGACGAACTTATGAGGTCAGGATCTCAGTAATAATTCCGCTTCCGCTTCGTATCAATGCATTACAGCCTATTGGGGATTTCTCGAAAGCCAAAAAGAAAGCCGATGCCGATGCATCCAGTTTTCCCACTCCAGAAGTTAAGATATGACGTATCAACTTCATGTTACTCGTCGAAGCTAAATTCGTAGCCTTAATATAAAGATCGGGTGAAAAAATTAAATGCGTTTAACTGCACAATTAAAGATTACTGCGCTGCTCCTGATTTCAATATTACTGACCGCGTGTGGCGGTGGAAGTAGCGCTTCGACAACTGGTACCCTGAGCGGTGTTGCAGCAGTCGGTACGCCAATTGTTGGTGGGAACATCAGCGTTATTTGCGTATCAGGTAGTGAGCTTACACCCACCACAACGGACAGCAATGGCTTTTATTCAGTCACCCTCTACGGTCAAGCCCTACCCTGTGCGGTACAGGTAGCTGGTGGCACTATTAACGGTGCCGCCAACACCACGCCTTACCAATCCATTGCTACCACAGTAGGCACTGTGAACATTACTCCTCTCACTGATCTGCTGGTTGCTAATCTGACAGGTTCGGCAACCCCCAGCACATGGTTCACTAGGTTGGACAGCACACCATTCACAGGAAGATGGACAGGTAATTACAATGGAAGTCCTCTTGTTTTTTATATTAATCAGACGGGAAGCTCTATTGCTATCATCGGTAATAACCCAACTGCAGGAATTACGTATAGTGGTACAGTAAGTGGGAATATTCTTTCAGTTAATGAGTATCTTAACAATACTCCATTTGCCACTCTGACATTCACATTAACCAACAGCACGACTATCAATGCCGTTATAACTAGCAGCAATCCACCTCCAGGGTATACCGCTGCAGCGCTAGGATCAGCCATCACCCTCACTGGTGACGGAAACGCACAACTCATCGATATCACCCAAACGCAAGTGAACACGGCTCTCGGCTACTTGAGTACCGCCCTACCCGCACTAACCTCGCTCAGCGTCACTAACCCGATCACCACGGCATTCACGCCCACCTCGGGCAACGTGAGTGATGATATGTTGACCGCTTTGGCAAGCACAGGTGTCGCATACACATCGCTGCTGAGCAAGGTATCTGGATCACTGCTGAGCAATGTATCTGGAAATCAGGAGCAAAGGATACAAGACCTGATCGATAGCTTCGCCAATGTAAGCGGCAGAAGTTTCACCGCCGAGCAGCGATCTTTGCTTTCCAGTGGGGTGAAAGCGCTTTTACAGATCAGTGAGGACGCTGCCAACCGAAACGACCTGGCCCTGGTCGAGAGAAACATCGACCTGTTCCTCGATAATGTGCAACAGGTGTTGCAGATCAACTTCAGCAGTAATGACAAGCGCCTGCTGACGCGGGGGCTGGTACGTCTCTGTGGGTATTTAGGATAGCGCACGCCAGCGCCGGTGGCTCCGGTGGCTCCGGTGATCAGCACGGCATTTACCCACTCACCCAGAGCCAGACTCATCACAGCGTTGCGCTCCAGGCCCCACAAGTTCGACACTTCCTGAGTGTAAGTGGTCGGGCCTGAAATACGCGTAACCCGTTGTAAACGTTGAATAAATTAGCGAAAATGTCCGCCAAATCCCTCAAGAAACGTTAATAGTGGAGATAATTTCTGAGAGATTTGACATGCAGTCCGTTGACTTTTTCCGTAGCCGAATTGATGCCATGATCAACTTGAGTGACCCGCTGGCGGTGTTATCCACCCGGCTGCCTTGGCAGCCAAATTAAAACCGCCATAGCGGCAAAATTTGAGAGGGAGAATCGCAGCGGTCAAATCCTCAAATCTGAAGACATGTTCGGCACAAGCGAAGTTGTTGTCGCAGCTGGGCGCTCTAACGCCGGTCGCCCCAAACTGCCCATTCGCCTCATGGTCAGTCTGCTGTACCTCAAGAACTGGAGGTGCTGGGGTGCCCCACCGAAATTGCTTGTCTGAGCTCACGCTCAGCAGCCCTGTTTAACGTGATATCTCATCGGGCAACCGATGGAGTCAATTCGGGGTACGAGTCGGTGAAGGCGCGCCAAGTTAGATATCGGGGTGGCAGCCCCCAAAAGAATTTTCTCGGCATCTACCTCGGCACCTCCACTCTCAAGTTTCTTTCATCATCCGGGGCATCGGCCTGGATTCATGAAAGTTAGAACGTCATCCATGGCGATTCATGCATGAGCGACTGCCAAATCGTCCAGACATGTGGTGTAGCCAGGGGTACGCCGTTCCTGTTTCATGCTCCATGCACGCCGATCACCGGCTAAACCCGCACTGGCCAACAGAATCGTTCCTCTTCCGTAGCGTTGGTTGAGGTCGTCCAGGGTGCTCATTAAACGGCTACGGTCATGCGAACCATCATCCTCCAGCGCCAATTCCTGCTGTTGCACCGTGTCAGGTTGGAGATCAAGCAACATCACACCGGCCTTGGCCAACTTGAACCCACGCCGGTAAATTGCAGCCAACCCTGTCAAGGCTGCCTCCACAATGATCGCCGTGTCCGCACTTGGTCGTCGCAGGGGTATGGTCACTGACCGGCTGTACTGTTCTTCCCGGCGAAAGGGGCTGGTGCGGATAAAACACAGCACCTGACCGGCCAGACTGCTTTGTTTGCGCAGCTTCTGAGCAGCACGACTGGCAAACTCGGTCACCGCTTCACTCAGATCGGCCAACTCCGTAACTGGGTGACCAAAAGAACGGGTACAGGCGATTTCCTGTTTCGGTTGGGGGGAGTGTTCCAACTCCACGCAGTTGATGCCCTGCAACTCCCGCACGGTACGCTCCAGCACCACCGACCAGCGGCGCTTGACCATGGCCGGATCAAGACGCACCAAGTCCAACACCGTTTTCACACCACCGTCTATGAGCTGCTTGGATATTTGCCGACCAATACCCCACACTTCATTGACCGGCGTGGCAGCAAACACCGCATCCAGTTCACTCGGAGTCAGCACCGCCAGATTACAGACCTGTGCCAACTGTTCTGGGTAACTGCCGGGCTTGCGTTCGGCAGACTTGGCAACATGGTTGGCCAGCTTTGCCAGTGTTTTGGTAGAGCCGATTCCGATCCCACAGGGTATACCGACCCATTGAAGGATGCGGCTGCGGATTTTGTGGCTGCGCTCGGTGAGATTTCCCGCAACATCGCTCAGGTCAATGAAGCTTTCATCAATGGAGTAGATTTCCTGATGTGGCCCAAGACCGGCGGCCAGACTCATCATGCGGTCGCTCAGATCACCGTAGAGGGCAAAGTTGGCAGACAGCGCTACCAGGCCGTCTGTTTCTGCTAGGTGTTTGATCTTGAACCAAGGAGCTCCCATGGTAATTCCCAGGGCCTTGGCTTCATTGCTGCGGGAGATGGCACAACCATCGTTATTGCTAAGTACGCACACAGGCAGGCCATTAAGACTGGGACGAAACACCCGCTCACAGCTCACATAAAAGTTGTTGCCATCCACCAGTGCATACATGATCACTCAAACCTTGAACTGTTTGATACTGCTGGTGACCACGCCCCAGACTTCAAGGGTTTGACCTTCCTTGGGAACAATGTCTGCGAAAGTTGGGTTGGCCGCCCTGAGCTTGATTCGACCCGCTCTCTGGTACAGGCATTTGGCTGTGAAGTCACCATCCACCACCGCCACGACAATATGGTTGTGGCGGGGCTTTATGGCCTTGTCGACCACCAGGATATCGTTGTCGAAGATGCCCACACCCTCCATGGACGTGCCTCTGGCGCGCAAAAAATAGGTGGCCTGCGCATGAACAATCAGCATCTGAGTCAGGTCGATCCGTTGCGCCCCCAGGTCTTCAGCGGGAGACGGAAAACCCGCACACACCCGGTTACTGATCAACAACGCTAATAGGGGAGCACTGATACGGGTACTGGAATGTCGGCAATCAATGTACTGTTCATACATCCAGTATAGTTGCGATAAGCCATTTCACCAGCCTTAACGCTACGATTCACCTATGTGCAGCCACTACCAAGCCCTGAAAGAGAGCACACGCTATCAAAGCCACTTTGGCGTGATGCCGCCACCGGAACCCGGCAAACTTGATCTATGGCCGGGGTACTTGGGAAGTTCTATTCGCCGCCATCCACACGCAGACTTGGGTGATGATGCTGTGCCGAAATATGAAGCGCTCAATGGCCTGTTTGGTTTAGTGCCACACTGGGCGACTGACACCCAGATCAGCCGTAACTGCGGAATGACACTGGACCCTCCACTTTGTGCCACTTAACTTTCCACTCAGTGTCGATGCTTAAAAGGTTTTGAACTTTGATCGCCAAGTTTTGAACTCACACAAAGCCTTCTTGCATGTTTCATTTGAATACGGCAGAATGCCGTATATAAACCAAGGAGCCTTTATGTCAGCAACCGCAACCACCGCACGTCTTGAGGCACGTATCAGCTTTGATCTCCATGCCACTCTCAAGCGTGCGGCTGAACTTCAGGGGCGCACCATGACCGACTTTGTGGTGAGTGCTGTCCAAGAGGCTGCACAAAAAGCCATAGAACAAGCCGAGGTCATCCGTATGTCCTTGGCTGATCAGCAGTGCTTTGCCCAAGCCCTGCTCAACCCGCCTGAGCCTGCGCCCGCCATGCTTCGTGCCTTTGCGAAACGCGAAAAGCTGTTGAAGTCAGCATGATCAACCCTCCTTTTCAAGTTGTACGACTTGAAAACAGCCACGAGCGATCCCCGTTTCATAGTGGGTCAGAATCACTGGACAGCTATCTCAAACAACAAGTTTCACAGGACGTTCGCCGCCGAGTGACGGCTTGCTACGTTGCGCTGACCGCCAATCAGCGAATTTCGGGCTACTACACACTGGCATCGGCCAGCGTTTTGCTTTCGGACTTGCCGATAGCATTGAGCAAAAGGTTGCCGCGCTATCCAACGGTTCCTGCGATACGAATGGGGCGATTGGCCGTTGACCGTGAATTTAAGGGGATCGGATTGGGTGGTGCTTTACTGGCCGACGCACTCACACGGTCATTACGCTCTGAAATTGCGGCATACGCATTGTTGGTTGATGCAAAAGACGACTCGGCAGCAGCTTTTTACAAGCATCATGGACTGGTGGAGTTACCCTGCCAACCGTTGAAGTTGTTTATACCGTTTGCCACCGTGACAGGCATTGCATCGGGGATGTAAATTCAAGACTCCGTGATACGACAGGCTGAAAGTTCAAAACTTGGTGCAATGTTTGTTCAAAATTCAGCCGAATGTTCTTTGCAATTGATTGATTTCACAAACAAGCAACTGTGCAATTTTGCGGGCATCGACAATGGCACTGAACATTCCACTAGATGCCGTTGGTCGTTCCCTCATTGGGTCGTGAACGCCGGTTTGCGCGAGAAACAGCCATCCTGGCCTCAGAAAGTCGACAGCACTCGGTAAGGCGGCAGTCCCATGGCCATGAAAAGGGGAAAGTTGAATGGCGGGAAACCCGTAAAAGGGAATGTTGGAAGGCACATCAGTGGAATGACCAATGGCGCATCATTTCTCGGGTACTGAAGAATCAACAGATTACAGGGGGGGTCGGATTTAAAGTGCAGTGACGTTCCGCAGTAACACGTACAACGCCAGAAGTGAAACCGTTGCAGAAAAGCCAAGTTTTAGGGATGCTTGGAGGAGGGCTCAGCACTGCATCATTCCTGCAGAGGCCATTTATGAACCAGACTTTCTTAGTCTATGACATTTGTTTGTTGAGGCTGCTGATTTGGCAGCGAACAATCGACACTGTAATCGGGCTTATATCGGGACATGTCTGCAGCGGCTTTTGCCAAAGATGGTGATGGCCTTTCTGGGGAAGGCATTTGGATTGCTTAGTGCAAACTCACACCAACGTAGACTAGGTCGGAAATCACTAAGACCGAATCAGCATGTCAAACCACATCCGAGCATGGCTTACAAGGGGTGGGACTTAAGTCCGTGCATCGCTGTCAGGAGGGGTAAACTGGGTGTGGAGAATATCAACACGGGTAGTTTCCGCAAGTGAAATTGGCCTTCAATGGGTCGCCTCAGAAAACGAAATAAGGTACGCGAAGACCCAACCTGGCGAGTCAAATCTCGTTCATCAATGTTGACATGCACTCTTGCTCCGGTGATTAATCATTGCTCGTTTTGGTAAAGGGTACGGTTTGGGCTTTATGGTTCTCAATCTCGTGAAAGTGAACCGCATTGCGTCCAGCATCCTTGGATCGGTACATGGCTGAATCGGCCCATTTAAGAATATTGTCGTACGTGGCTTCATCACCAAGAAAAACCGTGCCACCGATGCTTGCTGAACTTCGATGTTCTATGATCGTCTGCGTCAATGCGTCATGGCTGATATTCAATAGGTAGGGTGCCAAAAGGCTCTCGCGTATTTTCTCGGCAATCATGGAAGCATGTGCAAGGGCCATTCGCTTATCTGAGCCCAAATCATTCAGCAACACCACAAACTCGTCACCGCCAAAACGAGCCACAGTGTCAATTTCGCGCACACAACTCACCAAGCGTCTGGCTGCCTCCTTGAGAAGGAGATCTCCGACCAAATGACCTTGTGTGTCATTGAGTGACTTGAAGTTGTCCAAATCAAGAATTAGCAATGCCCCATGGGAGGCTGTGCGTTGGCTGACAGCAATGCCTTGAGTCAGGCGATCATTCAGCAATCGTCGGTTGGGCAATTTGGTAAGCGCATCATAGAACGCGAGTTGGCGTATTTCTACCTCGGCCTTCTTGCGCTCGGAAATGTCGACAAAGGTGGCAATAGCACCTGTAACGATTCCGTCGGAAAGAATTGGCCTAGCCCAGTACTCCACCGGGAGCGATGTGCCATCTTTCCGCCAAAAGACATCGTCTGAACAGTGTACTGATTGGTTCTTTTGATAGGCGATATACATCCTGCATTCAGAAGCCGGATAGTGCGAACCATCCGCGTGCGAGTGGTGGATAAGTTCATGGGTATGCTTTCCCAATACTTCGTCTTGACTACCGTATCCAAGCAACCGTAAAAATGCACTGTTGGCAAAGGTACAGTCTCCATTCGAGTCAACGCCATAGGCCCCTTCGGCCATAGAGTCCAGCAGTGAAAAAAGTTTTTGATGTGACTCCTGCACTGCTGCTTCGGCTTGCTTCTGCGCCGTCACATCATCGTAGATGGCAACCACTTCACCTGAGGGTAAGCGATAGACATGGTTATCGCGCCAGTGTTGTATGTGCTGGTCGGAATAGAACGTAACCAGAAATCGCTCGGACTTTCCCGTTTTGAGCACCCGTTGCAGAACGGCAAACAGACCAAACTCTTTGACCCCCAGGGAAAACCTCTGTCAATCGTTTGCCAATCACATTGGAACGATTAATTTTTTCAAGGACTTCAACCGAACGATTGATGTCCTTGAACAAAAAATCCTGGCCATCATCCACTGCTGTGTAGACTGCCACGCCACTGCTCATGTTCTGGAACAAACCATGAAATAAGGCTTCGCTATAGGCAAGCTGTTGCTGTGCCAGAAATCGCTTCGTGACATCTTGCTTCACCGCAACGAAATGGGTGATCCGGTCGTCTTCATCAACCAAAGGCGTGATCGTCATCTCTTCGTGATATTGCGATGCATCTTTGCGTCGATTAATGATTTCACCATGCCATACCTTTCTGGACAGAATGGTGTCCCATAAGGACTTATAGAAGTCGTTCCCGTGTTCACCAGACTTCAACAGATCTCTTGGGTTTTGACCAATAGCTTCTCTGGAACTGTATCCCGTGAGTTGGCTGGCTGCGTTGTTGATCCATTCAATTCGACCCGTATCGTCCGTGATGACAATCCCGTTTGCCATAGCGTTAAGCGCACTGTCCTTCAACCGCAGTTTCCTCAGTGCATCCTTGCTGGCTTTGACACTGGTCGTGATCGCCATGGCGGTCACTGACAGAATCAATATATATGTCCAATAATTATCCAGATCGGTACGGGCAACATCATTGGCAAAAAGGCCAATCTTCCGATAGACACCGAAAAGTGCCTGTATGGACACCATGAGCACAGCAAATGCAGAGCCACGTGGCCCCAATCGCAAGGAGACAAAACAAATAAAGAGGAATATCCAGTATCCTTTTTGGTGTCTCGGTCAGGTATGAGCTAAACCAATTCAGAAAAACGGCTTGTCCAGCCAGAAACGTCGCGCCAAGCAAAAATAGCCCCTCTGCACGGATAGCGGCCGTGGGACGCATCGACGTATCTGTCCGCCACGCCAAAATCAAAGGCGTGATCAGCACCACGCCGAGCGTATCTCCCATCCACCAAATAACGACACTGCTTTTCAGGTTAGCCGGGCTGATGATGTCAGCCAATAGCAAAGACAAAGGGCCAATGATGGCTCCAGCAAGGCAGGCCAGGCTTGCCCATCCAATGAAGCGAAGATAGCTGGTCAGTGAGTCAAAGAACTTAGTGGTGTAATCGTTGCGTACCAATAGCCACCATCCCAACAGTGCCTCCAGTACATTGGCAAGGGTAATTCCGACGATTGCCCACAGTGAATCGTTCGAGAGTGCATTCAAGAGTAACGATCCCAAAAAAACGCCACTCAAATAGCGCTTGCCACCAAGCAACACTGCCGCCAGTGCTAAACCGCTACCTGGCCAGAAGATACTGACGATACCGTGATTGATGATGTAATGGTGAACAGCACGACCCAGCAGTAAATAGAGTGCAGCAACTGAGAACTGCCATAGCCACTCGTTTTGGTCACTTTTTTGGTTTGACTTGTTGTCTGGCATGATGTTGCGAGAGATTGTGCCAACGCTTCTTTTGAGTTTTCATTGGCATTTTGGTCGTTTTTCGCCGTTTTGTAGTTGATAAATATCTTGTTTATCGAGACTTTATTGACAAAAGGCAGGGTCTGATTGGCATGTCGCCATTTGGTGCCTCAGCACTTGGTCGAAACGTTGCAAGGCAAATACTGCGCCAAGGCATCATCATGGCCAGACATATATGTTTGACCAGGAAGGTAATGCGTTCGTGCAACAAAACTCGTGGCATTACAGAAACTTTAAAAGGTGTTCGATTTTCACTTTCAACATGGAAATGTTGGGTGGTTTGACAATGTATCCTGCAATCCCCAAAGGGATCATTTCATTGAGTTTGTCGCTACTGTCGTCAGCACTCATCATCAAAACCGGAGTTTTACGAATTTCAGTCACCGGGTGTTTTCGTAAGTTGCGTACGAAATCAAACCCATTCATGGGTGACATGTGAATATCAGACAGGATGACATTGGGCTTTGCACTGATGGCCAATGCCAATCCAGTGACACCATTGCCAGCTTCCATGATTTGACCCACACCCATACGCTTAAGCATATTGACAACATACGATGTCATGACGGGATCGTCATCAATCACCATGACTTTTGCTTCACCCAACTTCATTATTTATCCTTGTTTTTCTGAAATTTATCCATACGACATACACCAACTGACCGCCTCAAAAAACGTTGGCATCATTGCCCTATTGATAGGCTGACCTAATAACGGTTTCTGTGAGTAGCCTGTTCCTCTTTTCAACTGTTTCCTGTGCACGGAAACGAACTCAACCGAGTTTGTGAATTTGGGTTATGCTGCAGTGCAACATTTTAATACTATGACGAGTATCACCGCGAAGATGAGCACTGGTCTAAAACTGTAGGTCAACAACCCAGAGGAGAATTCGATGAACCTTCAAGACACGGTGGCACTGATGTTTCCACTGGGCGTTGTCGCGCAAAGCATTCCTGACAACAGCAGTTTCTTTGAGGTGAACGAAATTCCTGCACGCTCTGTTCCCCAAAACTGTGCCATGCTTGCCACTGGTGAGTTTCAGTATTCACGTGACCAGGATTGCACAGGCAGTTTTTTGGTACAAGCTGAGGAACATGTATTTTTCATACGCATATATTCCACCCGTTCAGGCGGTTGGCATGCCGAGGTGGTGGTACGTTCGGGTTTTGATCCAGGGACAAAACCGCGGGCGAACTGATCTTCGGTGCAAGCACAAACGTATCCCATTCGCTTCTCCATGCGTACGAAGCGGGTGGTTTTTTCCAGTGAAAGTCTACGATGGCGTTTGGTATATACAGCTCCTATGCTGATCACCGATTTTCGGCGTTCATTGGCAATTTGGCGTTGATGGCACAGCCAGTCTGCACTGCTGTGAATTCGCGCATTCTGGAAACCACTGTTTAGTACACCCTCTTAAAGTAGGTGTCCTGATCAAGACATTTGTAGTGTGCCGCTACCTCGCCGATTCAACGATTCAATGCACCATGCACAACAAACCCACCCGTCTTGAAAGCCACTGGGCAACACATGCAACAGAAAACGCCGCATGAACTCCTCAGGCTCCAGCGTCATTGTCTTGTGGCGCGTCTTGCCAGTGGCACTGGTAATTGGGCCTATGCCGGGACATGCCTGCAGCGGCTGCTGCCAAAGATCGCATTGGCCAGTGGTAGTCGGCGCAGAAAGCGGAATATAAGACCCGGTAAGCCATTGCGATGGTTATCCACACCGTTAAGACCCATTTCCTGCCCGGTGGACTTCGGTTTCATACTGCCCATTTGGACATTCCAATTTTCTTCCTTGGCGACCGGACATAACTCCGATTAGCTTTTTACCTGATAGAAAAGTGTTTTGTTTTCCCTGACGGTGTGTTTGGTTGACTTCAAGAATCTGCTCTGCGGAGATGTGACCAAAAGAGTCCCCATTGCGTTCGCGGGGGGCGGATTGCGCCTTTTGAACTTTCCCGTGGATTTATCAGCAAGTTTTGAATTTTCACCGGGAGATACGTCTCTCAGCGCAACCGCATATCCGTATTCAGCGTTTCCGGCTCACCCAGCGAGATGTGCTTGAAATCGGGATGAAAGGAGTTGATTAAAAAGTTGAGTTCAGCAGGCATCACCGCACTGGGCACAGCCAGCACACAACTGCGCGAGCGTCGCAGCCACTCGCCACCAAGGTTCTGCAAGGCTTCGCGGCCAGCATGGGTACGCCAATCCGTTGGCAGATTAGTCGTGCCCAATATCTCCATGCTGACGTTCTCGGACAGATGGGCCGGTATCAATACATAGTGGGCACGCAAAGGCTCGTCTTGCACCAGCATCTCTAGCAGTGCCAAAGATCGGCTTTCAGCGGTATAAATCACAGGTTGGCCCACCCGATTCCACAGCCCGCCATACAGCCTTGCGCCTTCGCCAGAAAATGCCTGATCAACAAAACGGTGTGTGGTGATGCGCCACACAGGGCGAGTTACTGCTTGCATTAGGCAAATACGCCGTGCTCAATTCGTCCCAAGGTGCTTACTACGGCCACTGAGCCTAACTCGGTATCCAATAGTGATGGCTATGTCACCGTTAATTGTGGAAATTTGACCGAGGATCGACAAATGGCTAGAGTGAAGAGGTAACCTGCACGAGGAGGTCGCCATGCAAGCGCGCATTTTTAATGATTTGATGGGACAAGTGCCCCGACTCACACTACGCCAACGCGATCAGCTCAAGAAGCGCCTTGATGATCAGGATGCTCAGCAACAGGGGATTGCGATCATCGAGTCACAAACTGCGATACAAATACGTTGCTGCCCACACTGCCATGACACAGCTCTTGAGCGACATGGTCAAGTCAGTGGATTGCAGCGCTACCGCTGCAAGGCATGCAGACGGACCTTTAACGCACTGACCGGTACGGCACTGGCGCATTTGCGTAAAAAGGAAAAATGGCTCGATTTCAGCGAGGCGCTACTTCAATCGAGAACGCTTCGCCAAGCTGCAAGTGCACTGGAGGTTCATCGCAACACCACTCTACGTTGGCGCCACCGTTTCTTGGGCAGCATCAAGATTTGCCGAGCAACAGCGTTGCAGGGGATTACCGAGGCCGATGAAACCTATTTCCTCGAATCGGACAAGGGTTGTCGCCAACTCCATCGTGCGCCGCGCAGACGTGGCGGGAAAGCCTGCAAAGCGGGCCTATCCAATGAACAGGTGTGCGTTTTGGTGGCACGTGATCGTAACGGGCAAACCCTGGATTGGGTGACCGGACATGGGCAGATGACCAAAGCCCAACTGGCAGGCGCATTGGAGCCGGTTCTTGCACCGGATGTCTTGCTCGTCAGCGATGGAAATCCAACCTACCACTACTTTGCGCAGGATGCTCATATTTCTCACGACTCCATCATTCTGAGCGCAGGCATACGAGTCAAGGGGGCAGTTCATATCCGGAACGTTAATGCCTATCATGGTCGCCTCAAACAGTGGATCAATCGTTTTCACGGTGTCGCCACCCATTATCTGGAGAACTACTTGGGCTGGTTTCGCTCATTGGACAACCATCACGCCAACTCTCGCCAGGATGTTCTGGCTATGGCTATTGGAAAATTTCCACAATTAACGGTGACATAGCCATAGTGATAGAGGGCTGCTGCCGCCTAGTGCCGCATTGGGGCTTTTTAGCCAGCTCATTGCGGCTTGTTCGTCCTCAAACACCTCTACAGCACGCTAAATCACTTGTGCCAAGCGCACCATTTTTCCCGACTCATCGGAGCTTAAAACGCCTTCTTTTTTGCGTCTTGCGAGCGTGCGTTCAGGAATATCCAGCGCCCGTGACAACTCAGATTGGCCAATGCCCATCACCCGCACAACCGCATCTACCGCACTTGCTGAAATGCCCTGGCGCACCAACGCAATCCATTCAAGAACTGAGCAAGGCAAGGCGTGCAGCACAGGCTCGCCACCCAACACCGATGCGGCTGACACGCTCGTCAGGGGTTCCCTTTGCCAATGGTGCTGTAGTCATAAAAAACTTCCTTGTGCCAATTGGCTTTGAGCATATGCAAAATTGACTTGTTTGTCGTAACAAGGGTGATGTGTGGCATGCGTGTCTGCCCCTCTGAGCTTTTCAGCCAAGGTCACCAACTCCGCTTTGAGTTCAAAACTCGGTGATAAAAGTTCAAAACCTTCTGAACATCAACAGTACTTGTCTGTTTTGGAGGATTCCACCATCACCTGTTTATCAAACACCAAGTCGCTCAGACTTTGCTGTGAGCGCATGCTAAATCAAATTAGTGTACGTTCGTACATTAAAATATAAGAATGGCACGCCCTAACAATGACGAAACTCATCTCATGCGGTTGAAAGATCAGTTCGCAGTCAGCCAGTGCATCCCTTCGTATGCGAGCATTAGCCGTCTACTTGGCTTTACAGCAAAAAACGCAGCAGTCCAGCTTGTTCGGAGGTTAAGAGACAACGGGTACTTAAAAATCGTTGATGGCGGCAAAGTGGTTCCATTACGTCGATTTTTTGAATTGCCACTGATGGACATGCACGTTCGGGCTGGCGTGCCTGATGCGATTGATCCTCAGACTTGGGCTAAGGAGACGTTCTCTCTTGAGGGGTTCCTGTTTGGAAAACCATCCAACTCAGTGGTGATTCGAATTAGGGGTGACTCCATGCGTGATGCTGGAATATTTGATGGCGACTTAGCTGTAGTCGAAAGGTCGCAGACTGCGTATGCAGGGCAATTTGTGGTCGCTAATGTGGACGGTGAATTCACTCTGAAAGAGTTGAAATATGAAAACCAGCGACCCGTACTAATGCCGCACAACCCTGCCTACTCACCAATTTACCCAAAAGCAGATTTATCAATTTTCGGCATTGTCCAAGGCATCGTCCGCAACTACGGAGCAACTAAGCCAATGCAAGTAACATCCACAACAGGAGCAACGACATGACAGCGACAAGTCGGATCGAATGGACAGAGCAAACTTGGAATCCAACGGTTGGATGCACCAAAATTTCCCCAGGATGCAAACACTGTTACGCCGAAGCCATGGCGCACCGATTGCAGGCGATGGGCACGCCAGGATACGAAAGAGGGTTTGAGTTGGTTGTCCTTCCGCAGCGATTGGACGATCCGCTAAAGCGAAAAAAGCCGACAACATATTTCGTCAACTCAATGTCGGATTTGTTTCATGACCTGGTTCCTGATGAACACATTGATGCTGTCTTTCGTGTGATTCAGCAAACGCCTCATCACACATATCAAATTTTGACAAAACGTGCGGCACGAATGGCTCGCTACTTCAAAACACGCCCAGCGCCGACCAATGCATGGTTGGGTGTTTCAGTAGAAAACCGTAAACAAGGTGTTCCACGAATCACCCACTTGAGAAAAGTGCCTGCACATATTCGCTTCCTGTCTGTGGAGCCGCTATTGGAGGACGTTGGTGAGCTTGATTTGACAAACATTCACTGGGTGATCGTTGGCGGCGAATCGGGGCCAAAGGCCCGTCCGATGAAGCAAGAATGGGCGGATTCGGTGCGCGAGCAGTGTGAAGAGCAAGGCGTGGCGTTTTTCTTCAAACAATGGGGTGGTTGGGGTGTCGATGGTAAAAAACGGGCAAAAGCTGCAAATGGCCGCTTATTGAATGGCCGAACTTGGGACGCAATGCCTGAGAATGTAGGTATGCATATGCAAGCTTGACTGACAGGGAGGATGGGCAGGGGCTTGCTAAATTAAATAATTATCAGCACACCCATGGTCAAACGTTCAGACAAATACAGCTGGGAAGTCGGCAGTTTGCCACCGCCCATCGATCCCCACAGCTTGGTCAAGCACAAGATCGTGCGTGGTTATTTGGAGCGCTACATCCAGGTATTGATGAGCAACTACAACATGGAAAAGCTTACGCTTTCGATTGTTGATGGATTTGCAGGCGGTGGCGAATATGCTTCCGATGATAGCTCTCAATTTCACGAAGGGTCGCCGCTAATCGCATTGACCACCATTGCAGCCAAAGAAGCTGAATTGAATGTTGGCCGTTCAAAGCCTAGAAAGGTTGATGCAAAGTATTACTTTGTCGAAAAAGTAGCGTCAAATTTCAACTACCTTGACAAACTGTTGCGAGCACGATTTCCTGCGTCAAGATTTGGCACCGATATTGAGATGCTGAAAGGCACATTTCAGGAAAAGGCGAAAGGAATCATTGCTGACATCCACCGACGCGCGGGGGGTGAGAGAGCAATTTTCTTACTTGACCAATATGCCTATGATCAAGTCACGGGGCCAATGCTGAAATCTATTTTTTCAGAGGTGAAGGGTGCCGAGGTCATCCTGACGTTCGCCGTTGATTCCCTTATTTCGTTTCTTGCTGATAACGAGGCAAGCCGTGCAAAGTTGTCCCAAATGGGAATGGACGCGCATATTGATTGGAGCGCACTTGAAGCTTTGAGATCAGCACCTTCTGCCACCTGGCGAGCAGCCATTCAGCGCAATCTGGCAAAGGGACTGATCGCGGCCAGTGGTGCAAAAAACTTCACCATTTTTTACATCACACCAATGGGTAATACGTCATGGACGTATTGGTTCATACATCTTTCAAACAGTGCCAAGGCGCGAGATGTCATGATGGAACTCCATTGGCAGTCAGCCAACCATTTTTCGCACTATTTGGAACCAGATATTTTTACACTGGGGTATCAGGCAAACCTTGATCGAAACGTCACCAGGCAGGATGCACTTGAACTGGGGGAATGTCATCAATTTGATGCGTTAGCAGCCAGTCGATGCAAAACGGGACTGACGGAAAAATTGGTGCCTGCCATTTATGATGGGAATCCGACACAATTTTCTCAATTGCTGAACTCAATGGGAAGCCTGACACCCGCCACGGCTGACATGATTCGAGACGCTATCGACCCAGCGATTCGTTGCGGTGATATTTTGGTCAGGTCGATGAACGGTGTAAAAAGGGCCAAAGGCCATTCTGTGCAAGCAAACGATATTCTGGAGCGGTCACCTCAAATGTCTTTAATCTCTCTATTTTGAGAGGGATTCAGTTAGTTGCAGCCTTTCGGCTTTTTCAAAATGAAGTGGTTTTTTAGGACGTTTGGTTTTGGAATCCAAATTGTTGATCTGTCCATTGGCGATTAAACGGGCCAAAGAAGTTTGAAGCGTGTTTGGGAACCAGTCTGTTGTTTCCACAATATCTGCAAATGTATTTTGATCAATTGCTTGAATACCAGTGGACAGAAAATTCAACCAGTAAGTATCAACGGCTGCTTCGTTAATTGATGACGGTTCAATGTCGGTGCTTGGTTCGTCTGAAAACATGTCACGAACGCGTGATTTTTCCTGTCTTTTATCAAGTTGTTTGATAGCACGAATTTGTTTTTGAATCAAATCAACGCCCTGCGAAATTTCCATGAACTCAATCAAACCTTTGGGATGAGAGGTCAAGTAGATCAAGTGGTATTTTGGGCGTTCCTTACTCGGCTCCATCACTCGAACGTAAGCAGTGCGAGGACGAAATTCTTTTTTCGTTGACGGCGGCACGCGGCTCTTGAGGCCATCGCGGTAGCTATCCAGAAGCAACTTTTTCTCGTTCATGCGGCAAATGGCCGTCAAGTGCTTGAACCACGTCACGAGATGCACCGAGAAAAACCGCAATGTCCGCCTCCCATTCGGTCATCGCCGCTGTTCGATTGATGAAGTCGTAAATGAAGTTGATCAAAAATTCAGATTTTGGCCTTTGAAGCAACGGACGCAAGTGATCCACCCCGACATCTTTCCAGCCTTTCGGATCAATGAAAAAGAAAACGAAAGATTCACGCCCACACCAAGTCAAGATGTCGTCGCGGAGGTTCAAAAAATCTCCTTGGAGGCATTTTGAACTCACACACTCTGGCGTGGAGGATTGCAAGTATGTAGACAGTCGCTTAAATGCGCTTAGATTCTTTTCGATGTACAAGGCTCGAATATTTGCTTGAACACCCAGGCTCAAAAGTTTTTTCCGACACGAATCCATTGTCTGCAACGAAATGGCAATCGAAGTGCTTGCCATTGATTCTGACTCATCACCCCACGGGCCTGCAAAGCAGTCAACGTACCCGATTTCAACACTCCGCTGACGTTTGGCGCTCATGCCGATAATGAGGATAAGCTTCTCAAGGTACGACTCAAGCAACTTGTGCTTCACCAATGCCTGCTCACGGCCAATGTAGGAATCGGGGATGAACTGTGGAATTCGGGTCATTGTTTGTAGATCATAAGTCGTCACGGAACATGGGATAAAACGGCAAGCAGTGACACCGAGTGCAATCGCATGGCTGGAAAATCGTGTGTATGCTGAAGTTATTTGAAATGAGCAATCTGAGACAGTGCAGAGAGTGATATGGTGACGGGCTAGTGAAATCAAACAAAAACGTAAATGGCTAAATTTTCATTTGACGAAACCATCGAAAAGCTCAAAGCCACCCCGGCGGGCAAAGAGGCCTCCATGTATGGGCCAATCCGAGACATTTTCATACAAGTATTTGGATATATTGCATCCGATGTTGACATTGATACTGCTGGAGAAGGTGGCAGACCGGATGTAACAGCAAGGGCTCCATCTGGTTTTGTTGACAGCAGAGACAATCCAATGAAAATAGATTGGGTGGTAGTGGAAGCCAAAGATGAACGCGGCTGCTTCATGAGTGCGAAGTACCGTGAAAAAATTTTTGGTCAAAAATCCAAATACGTAACTGCTGATACCGCTTGGTTTGTGATGGTGGAGCCTGATGCGTGGGTCATACGTCCAGTTGCTGGGGTAACACTGACCAGCAACGCCGATATTTGTATTCCCTTGGCTGGCTTGACTGAGCAGGATATGAAAACGAAAGCCAGTGTCCTTATGGCTTCTCAGGCAGGCGTATCAGAACGGCTAAACAGATTCAGGCAAGGAGATGTTTCGCTAATCGCCATCGACAAGCTCTCAGTTGACGCTGCAAGCACACCAAGTGAGCATGTAAACAACCGAATCACCTTGAATCGAAGACGATTTTTTCAACAAATTAGGCAGACCACCCAACATTTACAAAGTGCGGTGAGTGGCGCGATGGGACGGCTTGTTCCAGAAATTCAGAAATTTCAGGAAATGGCAGACAAGTTTTGGCAGGATTTTGACAAGGCCGATACCTGCTTTGACCAGCACTCACTTAGTTTGCATGGCAAGCCAAGTGGCCCTGATCAAAGCCGCCAACATGACAAGGAATCAGCACGGTTGAGACGAGAATTCGCAAAAAATCCCCATATTGCACGCTTGGCGATTAGTGGATTGAATGAATTTCAGGCGCGAACAGGCGTTGACGACGCAAAGCTCGCGGAGCTTTTTTCAATAGAAACTGCGAATTTGATTCTTGCAAGGGTTTTACTACTCAGGTTTTTTGAAGATCACAAATTCTTTGGTGAGTTGAAGTATGTATGTAATGGCGGTGTGGATGCCTTTCAAAAAATGCGCAGCTACTTCAAGTCCAGCTATACAAAGCTATTGGAGCAAGCTTATCAAGAGGGCAGTCGGCTCTACGCATCTGCATTTGATGAAACAGAACTTGATTGGATCGTTGGATCGTCAGATTCGACCCTATCAAGTGCGATAGAGCTGACACTTTTCCGATTTGCGCAATTCGATTTCAAAACGGTTAAGGGTGACATCCTCACCGGTATTTATGACCGATTCATGGATCGAGAGCAACGGAAAAAACTGGGTGAATTTTACAGTCCTCCCTCAATTGCAAGGTACATGATCAGTAGGCTCGCCGTCACAAGAGAAACTAGATCATTTGACCCGTCCTGTGGGTCAGGTACTTTCCCAATCGAGATTTATCGGCACATGGTGGGTAATGACCTTGATCGTGGTATGGCTGAATATTCTGACGTTGTATCTGTGCTTGAGCGTATCGCCGGAAACGATCTCAATACTTTCTCTGCTGTTTTGGCGCAAATTCAGATTCTTTGGCAGATTCTCTCTCTGAAAAGCGACATTGAGATTCACGGTTTTCCAGATTTATTGATCACAGCAAAGGTTAACTCACTTGTTGAAAGTGATCATTGGGAATCCCTGAGTCGTTTTACTGAGATTGATCAAACCAAGTTTGACATTGTGATTGGCAATCCACCATATGTAAGAGCAGAGAGAAGCTCACAAGCACTTGACAAAAGATCGTGCCTAGAGTTTGAGCGACCGAAAAGCGGGTTTCCTGGTGTTTCATCAAAACTGAATGCGTATGCACTTTTCCTATACCGTGCTCTGGACAGGTGGTGTAGATCAATTGATGAAAATGGAAATGCTGGAAAAGTTGCTTTTATCCTACCCGTATCCCTTTTTGATAGTAATGACACCGCACAGTTAAGAAAATTGTTTGAAATAGGTGGTCGTTGGAGAATATGCGAAATAGTTGATTTGGAGATTATTTGGAAATCTGTTTTTGATGCTAAGGCCATAACAGCTATTTTTATTGCGGAAAATAGACCGGCCATTACTTCTGATACGGTTTCAATAAGATTTGCTGATTATTCATGCGTAAAAATCACTGATTTAGATTCGGTTCCTGAATTTGATATTCGATCACTGAAGGAGTCAATAGTACCTTATGAAGACCTGTTTTCGCCCGACGGAAGGATTCTTACAAGAATGACTCCAGCACGAGTGAATATATTAAATAAACTTCAATCGGCAGAGACGTTTGCTAATATCGCCAAAGAGTTTTGGGTTCGGAAAGATGGTTCAAGAATAGTTGATTGGGTTGATGTAAAACCCATTAATGGAGTTTGGGAATCAAGAACCATGATTTCAGGTGGCATTGCTTTTAGAGGTTCGAAGCCACAATGCAATGATGGCATGGATGTTTATAAAGGAGAGAATATCGTTGCTGCTGAACTTCAAGGTGTACCCGCATTGACTCAGGCTGATATGGGATTAATTGATGATATTGGTTTATGGAAATACTCATCAATTCATCCAGCGCAAGGATTGGCTGTAGCCTCAGTAGCTCACTGTCCAAATGGTGTAATGTTCGATCCAAAAAAATTGACGTTTACCAATACCGTCACTATTCTCTTTCCGCGGGAGGAAGTTGCATTATTTCCACTTGATCTTTTGCTACTGTCAAATATTTACGTATGGTTTTATGCATTGGCTGGTCGAATGGGTGTTCTAGATACGCAACGAAGCCATATCTATCCAACAAATCTTGCTTTCCTTCCATGGAATAATAATCTTATAGAAGTTAGTGAAAACATTGAAGCAATGCGTGGAAAAATAGTTTCTGCGTGCGTACGTCGCTTCAATGCTGCCGAATCAATTAAATCAAATCTCAATCTCCTAGGGTTGGATACATTTAAAAATAGACTTCGTGATAATAATGATGCATTGCTTGCATGGGGTGATAATTTTTCAATTCCGAAACATGAGGTAATCATTGGAAATTTATCAGTCACTCAACATGAAACAATGTGGCGTGTACAGATTTCAAATGATTTTTTTGATTGGGTTGAGTGTAACGAACAAGATATTTCACTTGGATTGGCAATGGCTCTGGAACAAAAAATCGGGGAGTGTGTTGGAAAATCTGAAATTCTTAATATGGAAATTCCCGTTGCCGCGACTGAAATTACAGCCTGGAATCAGGTCATATTTGATCATCAGCTGAGCATGATCGCTTCTGAGATGGAAGATGCGTTGAGCACATTGGATATGGTTGTAGGTAAGGCTCTTGGACTTGATGAAGAAGATATTCAAACAATTCAAGGTGATTTAAGGACTGATCCATTCCTGATTGGAATACGTCCTCGGTATCCTGGTACTGTCACGCGGAAGCAGGGATTCAGGTCTGGACTTGATTCTGAGGATCGGTATTCTTGAAATGAACTTAATCCAAGGCAAGGTCATTTTTTTTGCGTTTAAATTCAGACGGTAGCCAGTAATCTACCCCATTTATAGTAAATGTGTCTCCCGCATTATCAGTGGACGCAACAGCGCTTTTCATAACCGCCGCTGTGATTTCCTTCTGCGCCACCCCATGAAAATAGGCCATCGCCACAGCAAGCAACTGCAACTGCTCGGACTGACTCCTATCATTCTCTGCCAACAGCCGTAGCAATTCAGTTTCCAGTCGCTTTTTCTTTGTCTTTTTCGCTTTGTCGTAGGCTGGTGTAAGCGTGATGTTTACCTTGTGGCCGTCACGCAAGTACCCAACAAAGCCTGAAACAGCAGCACGTTGCCCTGGAGTCGTGCCAAGGTATGCGTCCAGCATCTTTTGATCAGGCGGACAAACCTCTTTTGTTGCAGCTTGAAGCAACAACGCAGCAGCAGGAGTCATAGCCAGTCGTATTGATCTCCAGCTTGTTTTACCTTCCTTCTGCCCGGTGAGCAGTTGATCATGGTAGCCATCAAGGATCGCCCTCTGCGCAGTTCCAGTCTTGAATTTTTCCAAAGTAGCTGCAACCCGGCGTTGTTCAGAGTCTTCAGCTTTTGCCACTGCGTCCATCACCACTAAACCTGTTTCCATCATCCATCTCATCGGCAGCAACACTTTTCGCAGTCCTGGTGTCCCAAAATACTTCAACAAAATGGTGTACTCAGGAATTGCCTGCCACTGCTTTTCAATGTCCAGGAAGAAAGATAAATACCGATGGATCGTAATTGATGCTTTGTGTATTCCAACTTGTTCGCCCAACCACGCGCCAAAATTGGAAAAGTGTAAACCCATGGAAGGTACTGAAAATCCAGCACTGTCTATCGCTATGCGTTTGCCTAACAGTTCTTTCCAGTAGCATGGCTCGCATTGTTTTTTTCGTCCAGCGGGCATTGACTGGCTACATTTAGGGCAAGATATTTCACCAACGGTTAGACAGGCATGGCACAGCATTCGTCCATCAGGTGACTTCTCCAGAAGTCGGTGACGATTGCATGCACCACAATTCCCATGGTCAGAACGGGCGCATTTTTGACAGACGCGCTTGTCGTGGTCGAAGCGTGAAACACGGGTCAGCCTATTAGATAGAGCGCCACAAATTTCACATGGCTCTTTGATCCGAAAATACGGTGCGCAACTATTGCACACAGGGCCATATTGCGTGATTTTTCCAACTATGTAATCAATGGCTCCACACCTTGCGCATGGTTTATCAACCTGGCAACTCATGCACACAGCGTCAGCATCATTTTTTGGAAGCTTGGCAAAGTTGCCGCACTTAGGGCACATGCGGCGTTTGAAAACTCGTGCGTAACAGGTGGAGCAAAATTTGTGGCCTTTGTGGACGCGCCAAATTTTGGCTACATCTTTGCCGCATTCGTCACACATCTGAAAATCATGTGCTTGCTGTGTCATCGGTGTGCCATGTCAAGTTTTCGCTGCAATTTAGCCATCATTCGCTTCACCTGATATCTTGGCCGTGGGCCATCGATTCGTGCGCTTAAGCGCGTTGACTTTTCGCGAAGAGTGCGAGGCAACGAGGCCGAAGTATTCTTGATCCACGCAGGTAAAACTAGCCCGTGACCTGCAAGACCTTGTTTTGAAATGTTTGATTTTTTGAAGCGCCCCCATCGAATTTATCTTTGCTGACCGACATTATTGGCAACAGTGCAGCCAGCAATCTTTCGCGGTCATGTGTTTGAAGTGTCTCAAGATGGTTTCCTGGCTGCATCGGCGGGCTCATAGGCAATTGAACACCAATCAGTTTCAAGAATTCGCTCAAGGTTTGATTCTCACCTCTCTGTGCAACACGAATAAGCGACACAAAGTAATCAGCTAACTCAAACCATGGCGATATGCTCATGGCACTGGACTGAAACGTCCCAATGCCGTTCAACAAAACATCGTCAGCCACTAACTGAAATTTCAAGGCATCCGATACACAACCGCGAGAACTTGCTGTACGCAGATCAGCCTTGCATGTCGCACAAACCGTTATCAGTTCGTCTTCCGCCTCCAGTCGGTGATATTCAACTGGAGAATTGCAAGCATGGCATCGATCAAGTAGGGCATGGCCGTGTACTTTGCAGCACGTGTGCCATGCAAAACGCCAATGGATGCGGAAATACGGTCGGACATCATTTTTCAAACAGGCAGGGCAGTATTGAATGCCGCTATGGCGTTTAGTGTTTCTTGCACCAGGAGCAACAATCCAAGACCAAGTCGCTTTTTCAGGTGGTGTTCTGCCATAGATTTGTTTTGCAATTGGAAACAAACTTGCTGCTCGCAACGTGCCTTTTTCTATTCCAGATAGAACACAAATCCTATCAAGCCTGTCCTCATTGGCAAACCTATCGGCATCATGCGTCCAAATCCGCCACCTCGGCCAAACTGCGAAGGTGAGCGTCATCGGATCACAACCCTGCATCAATGCAGTACGAACCATCCATGAGGAAATGATTTCATCAGGTTGCGTTGACGCTACAACAGCCCAACGTGAATTCACAACACGAGTTCTCTAATGCCCCGAGTTGGACGAAGCCAAGCTTTGCCCTCAATGATGGCCTTGTCAATCTGCTCTTTGCCGCTTGTAATTGCCTCCGTGGCACACTTGATCAGCAACTGATGCAGATTACCAGTGTTGCCCTCTGAAATGGTGTGTAACAAACTAGCCAATTCGGGAGTATGAAGTTTTGAAGGATTTTTCAGTGGCAACACCTTCTCGAAGCCCACCAACAACTGTTGAAATTCTTTGTTCAGCTCCCACAATGGCAAGTTCATAACTTCAAAGCGGCTAGCGTGCTGCGGATCAGTGTGCAGCACACGAACGGCTTCTCTTGTGCCAACACCGACGATTGGAATTGCTAGTTCATTGCACAAAAGCTTGATCGCATTCATGACCTCGCGCTGTTTGACAGGCGTACCTGTAAGCAATGAATGAAACTCATCAATGATCAGTAACTTGACATGGCATTGCCGAAAAAGATGGATGACCTGATATCGCAGTTTTGAAGCTGGATCGGTCGCCCTGTATGGCGTAAAAAAACATTCCAGCAGGGATATATACAACCCTTTTTCATCAGCGCTTGGTGGAGCCTCTGCGACGATGATGGGTTTAACTGGATCAGAGTTTTCATCAACAGAACCTTGACCACACAAGTCCTTGAATCTACGCACCAGAGTTGTCTTTCCGTTGTTTGATTCACCTACGATCAACAGGTTTTGCATTCGAGGTTTTGACGGTTTATGCATCAAACCTTGCAAGTTATCAAGAATTTGTTGTGCCAGACGGTAACTGATCCAACGGGGCTGATCCATGAACTCTATTCGTTGCTTGTCAGTCATTCCTATGATGTGCCTGAAATCAGGATGTACGTGCTCGTATTTGGTCGTGGCGCTCATGCGATATCTCCAAAGGAATCCAAGTCACCATCAACCAGGCCTGAACTTGCCGAGATTGAAGTTATCGAGGGGGGAATCGGTGGTGGTAGCGGTGTAGCGGGTGACACCTTCTTTTCGTGTTCCTTGCGGCGTTGGCTTTGGCGGCGTGCTCTCTTGGTGCGTTCTTTCGATTCGTCAACCTGAGCCCGCATGTCGGTGAGCGCGTGCAAAAGCTGATGATCGTTGACGCTCTTTTTGCCCTCCCGTCGCAACGCGCCGATAACTTGCTGGTGTTCCCAGATACTCATTGGTGGGAGGGACTGATCAGCAAATGGGACTTTGAAGTATTGCTTTATTTCTGGATCAAAGAACGAGACAGAACTGATGTCTCTTGGGTCGCGTCTGAAAATAAACTTTCTTTTTTCTGTCTTATCAACTGGATCGCCAGCGTTGACCCACTGCCTCAAGATGTCTGCATAGTAGATCCTTCCATCGATGGTGACACCAAAAGCTTGAATGGTTCGGAGGAAGTGTGGAAGAAAGTCAAGCAAGACCGTTTGTCGATTTGATGGAATGGGGGGAATGCCAATTCCTTGAACACTTGCATTGCCAAACACGCCTATTTCCCACTTACGCATTGGTGTCATCCCGATACCACTATGCA
Source organism: Rhodoferax lithotrophicus (assembly GCF_019973615.1). Lineage (GTDB taxonomy): Bacteria > Pseudomonadota > Gammaproteobacteria > Burkholderiales > Burkholderiaceae_C > Rhodoferax > Rhodoferax lithotrophicus. Next base: position 4,525,453 of record NZ_AP024238.1, read on the forward strand.
TTTTTTGGTGATAGACCTTACAAATTAGTGTCACCAGCCAGGTTTCAAACTCGGACTTTGTCATTGCAGCTTGTTTTTCTGAGTCGTAGCCCTCCTTCGCCTTGATATTGGAAAACGTTGTACCTGGCAGTTCATGAACCTCACGCATAAATGTGCCCAGCACGCGTTCAATGTGGCCCCCGTAGCGGGGGTGTTTTGACAGGTCGGAATTCCAAGTTGATTCCGTACATCGTGCATGATTGCTGAAAATTATCTGAGCGAAAATCAGCGCCGTTATCAACATAGATTTTTTTCGGTACACCCCAAACCGGCCATGTTGCGTCCACTTTGTGCAACAAAAGCCAATCGTCTTTCGGTAGAATTGAATGAGCTACACACATCGCTACAGAGGTTTCTGATGGTGGATCAAAGGACAAGTAGTACCCTGTGATCATCCGGCTATTGATGTCCATTGCCAATGAAATCCAAGGCCGATTAATTGGCTTTCTGTAGGTGTCATCGACAAGGATGATGTCCACAGGGGTGTGGTCAATCTGAATGACTGCAAGCGGAAAGTCCGCATTCGGAAAATGGCCAGGAACCGGAAGAAATTTATTTTTCGCTTTTTCTTTGAAGCCACGACCCCGAAGTCTTTCCTTTTCAGAAACGTCAGCAATTCTTGATCTGATGGTCGTCGGGTGAGGGGGCTCAACTCCTCGCAATTGGCATTGCCGAAGCACTTCTTCAACGGTTTTTGTGGCTGTAGGCCTTTGTGGCGTGAGATAGTATTTTTTGATTACATCAGCAACGACGGCTTCTGCCTGAATGGGTATCCGGCCTCTGCCTTGTGTCCAGCCGCTTTTTTGGGGAATAAGAGCCGCTACGGTTTTCATTCCCTTGTACTTTTGCAGCCAACGATATAGGGTGGCTGTGTCTACACCGACTTCTTTGGCTCGCAACTCAACTTCACGGCGACCTGGTGAAAAAGCAACTATCAAAGGTTGAATTGCAGCGAACCGCGTTTCAGCCACTTTCCAATCTGAATCACCAATTTCTGCAAGATCACTATGAGAATCATGTTTGCCCGCAGCGCCATTGTCTCCAACTGGCTGGAGTTCGAGGATTCTCAATGGCCTGCTTCTACCTGTTTCTACCGCAGTGCCAACGACCGATTCAAAGTCAATGATTTGCTCAATGCGGTAGATCACATTCTCACTTTTGACCAGAGCACCAACTTGAACATCCAGACGCTTCCTGGATGCTTCAAACTCTGGATTTTGCATATCGCCTGAATCACTCATTCGTTGGTATCCATAATTCAGTGAAATCATCCAGTGGACGAGTCATGTCGCAATCCAATTGCCTCGTTGCCAGCAAGTGCCAAATGTGTGCTCTTCCTTGGCGCTCAAACATACTTCCCATGAAATGCCTGGCTAGGATGTAGTGATAGGGCGCAACACCCATGGCGCGGACATTCTCAAGAACCCACTTTGTCTCCTCAACGGCAAAGTTCATACGTTGGTAAATGGACAAAAAACCGATGTTGTCGAAAACGACATCCCTTATTCTGGATTCGTCATGAATATGGAACTCCCATCCCTGCTCTTTGGCATATCGATAGGCTGCTTTCCACTTTGGCATCCATTCACGCCAATGTTTTCGCCACTCTGACTCCGGCTTCACTTCGATCAACATCGGTTTTTGGCAGGCTGCAAACGAAGCGTTTTTGTGAGTGCGGTAATAGACTAGGAAATCGGGTGTGTAGGTGTAAGTCTGTTCATTTTTGGATGTAAACGGAATCTGGACAGGCTGGGGAATGATGTCAAGCACGTAAAGGCTGAATTCCTTGCGGATTAAAAAGTCGCGTTCTACAGTCGATTCGTAGGGAATTGCTGTTTCACCACGAAAGGGATAGGTGCCAGACACGCTTCGACGAGTCGGTTTTATCTTGCGGGTTTGCTTCGGTTTAACGGAGTCGCATTGAATTTGCATAAAGTAGAATGCAGTCGCATTGAATGTTAGTAACAGTATCGCATTGAATTCAAAAAATGTTCAGCTAAGTTGTTGATTTATGGTAGTCATTGTCGCATCTTATTCGAAAAGTCACAGTGGCTCACCACCTCGACCCGGCGAAATTTCATTGGCCCATAACGGTATTCTGTTTCTGGACGAGTTGCCCGAATTTCCCCGTGCGGCGCTGGAAGCCTTGCGTGAACCCCTGGAAACCGGCCGCATCAGCATCTCCCGGGCGGCACGGCGGGCTGATTTCCCGGCACGCTTTCAATTGATTGCCGCCATGAACCCTTGTCCCTGCGGCTATTTGGGCTCCACACAAAAAACCTGTCGCTGCACCCCCGACCAAGTCGCCAGATACCAAGGCAAACTCAGCGGCCCCTTGATTGACCGCATTGACTTGCATGTCGAAGTGCCTGCGGTCAACACCGCAGAGCTGATGAACGCACCACCGGGCGAAAGCAGCGCCAGCATCCAGACACGCTGTGTAGCCGCACGTGAACGATCCATGGCGCGCCAAGGCATGTCCAATCAGGCGCTACAAGGGCAAGCGCTGGAACAACACCTTCATCTGGATGATGCTGCGGCCAAATTTTTCAACGTCGCGGCCGCACGGCTGGGCTGGTCAGCGCGCAGCACGCACCGAGCCTTGAAGGTGGCACGCACCATTGCCGACTTGGGCGGCGCACACCATACACAAGTTACCCACGTGGCCGAAGCCATGCAATACCGCCGGGCCCTACAAACCAGGCAAGGGCAGGAATGACCAAGACCACAAACTATGACCCACGGCTGGTGCTGCGCCTGTCGGTGGCCCAACTGATCAGCTGGGGCAGCATTTTTTATATGTTCTCTGTGGTCCTGGAGCCGCTGGAGCATGATCTGGGCCTGAGCCGCGCCCAGGTGTCGCTGGCCTTTAGCCTGGGTTTGCTGGCCGAAGGGCTGATGGCCTACCCCATTGGCCGCTGGATTGATCAGGGCCATGAGCGACGGGTCATGACTGGCGGCTCGGTACTGGCCGGGGGGTGTCTGGCCCTGCACAGCCAGGTCACCAGTTTGACCGGGCTGTACCTGGTATGGGCGTGTTTGGGTGCGGCGATGGCGGCCGTGCTGTATTCACCCGCATTTGCACTGGTCACGCGCCGTTTTCCGCACGACTTTCGCCGCGCCATCATCACCTTGACTTTTTTGGGTGGTCTGGCCAGCACCGTTTTTATTCCCCTGATCGCCAGCCTGATGCACAGCTTGGGCTGGCGCAATGCCCTGCTGTGCCTGGCTCTGCTGCATCTCCTGGTGTGCGCACCCTTGCATGCGTTCACGCTCAAAGCCGCGCCCAAACGGGCATCACGCCAAGCGCTTCAGACGCAGGATGCTGCGCCAGCTTCGACCCAGGAGGTGCGGCATTTGCTGCGCACGGCACCCTTTCTACTGATTGGTGTCTTCACCGTCTTGCTGATGTCCGTCACCGTCGCCATTCCCGCCCACATGGTGAGTCTGCTGCGCGAAAACGGTTTGCCGCCCGCCTGGGTGATTGCCTTGCCTGCCAGCATTGGTTTGACACAAGTGTGTGGGCGACTGCTGCTGTATTTTTTTGAACACCATTTTGATTTACATCTGGCCAACCGTCTGATACCCATGCTGATTCCGCTCGGCCTGCTGATGCTGCTGGCAGCGCCCCACACCGGATCATGGCAAGTCACGATGGTGGGGATGTTTGTGGTGGTTTATGGGCTGGGCAATGGCATGCTCACCATTGTGAAAGGCACCGCCATCGCCCAGTATGTGAGCCGCGAACACGTTGCCACACTCAACGGTGCCCTGGGTGTGCCATTGGCATTGGCACGCGCTGCGGCACCTGTCCTGATGGGATCAATGTGGTCACCACAAGTGGGCTACAGCCACGGTTTGTGGCTGCTGTTGGGATTGAGTGTGCTGGGTGTTGCCGCTTTGACGCTGACGCAACACCTGACCTTGACGGATCGGGCCTAGAAAGCTTGCCCACTGATCTAGATCTAGCGTGGCAACAAGCTGTCGCCCTGTACCCGCACCTGACTGCCCACTGAAGCTGGCGCGGTTTGCCGAATCATGCGGTGACTACCATCCTCCATGCGCACACTCACATCGTACTGGGTGACCTTCTTCATCTTTTTTTCAACCGCATTACCGGCCATGCCGCCACCCACTGCACCCAAAATGGTCGCCAGCGTTTTGCCCGTGCCGTCACCCACCTGATTTCCCACCACGGCCCCCAGCACCCCACCGGCAATAGCACCAGCACCGCTGCCTGCACCCTGTACCTCCACCGGCGTGACACTTTCAACCGTGCCGCAATCCACACACATCACCCGCACCGGCTCGGGCGCACGCGCCACCGCAGGTTCGGGGTTTTGCGGATGTACCACTCGGGGAGACGCACTGGGTTCAAACACCTCGGTAGCTCCTGAATTTGTAGCTGTCTGCGCTTGTTTGACGTGCGCTACAGGCTTATTTTGCGTAGAAACATGGGGTTTCACCACCCCTGTGGGACTGGTCGCTTGGGCGGTACTGGCTGAACTGGCGATCACCGGACTGGCAGCCGCGGAGGTCTGCGCCACCGGCGCACTGGCACTCAAGGCCGGCAAGACAGCAGTGTGTGGTTCAGCGGGCTGACTCTGAATACGGATCAGCGTCACCCCCATGGCCAACACGGCCACCCCCAACACAGCAATGGCAACCCACAGGGGTTTGTTGGTACCCGAGGTTTGACCTGGAGAAACTGCAGAGTTCATGGATAAAGTCCTCGAAAAAATGTGAACACCTCCACAACGCAACACAGACCCGAATGGTCGACCGCTGTTGGCGTGTTTTATGTAACAGCGCGTAAAGCATGCCACCGGGGCTCATCCACACCGCAGAGGCAGAGCCAGGCTTACAAATTCGGGGCCAGCAAGCGCTGCAGGTCGCGTTCAGCCATGCCGCGCCGCGCCGCCAAATCCTGCAACTGGTCTGCACCGATCTTGCCCACATTGAAGTAGACCGCATCCGGGTGCGCCAGGTAGAAGCCGCTGACACTGGCCGCTGGGGCCATGGCCAGGCTTTCGGTCAGCGTCATGCCGATTTCTTCACATTGCAGCAGTGCAAACATGTCTTTCTTGACACTGTGATCCGGGCAAGCCGGGTAGCCGGGCGCGGGGCGGATGCCCTGGTATTTCTCGGCCATCAGCTCGGTGGTGCTCAGCGCCTCGTGGGCGGCATAGCCCCACAAATCAGTGCGCACTTTTTTGTGCAGGCATTCCGCCAAAGCTTCAGCCAGGCGGTCGGCCAGAGACTTCAACATGATGGCGCTGTAGTCGTCGTGCGCGGCCAGGAACTGGGCTTCTTTTTTCTCAAGTCCCAAGCCCGCCGTCACCGCAAACAGGCCCACATAATCGGTCAGCGCCTTATTTTTTACGTCATTTTGGCCTGTAGAGCTTGTATTTGTTGCGCAAGCAGCTTCGTTATTAATAGCATCCTTAGGAGCCACAAAATCCGCCAGACAGCGGCTGGGGCGCAGCACGCCGTCAATCTCTTCCTTGGCGGCTTGCTGGCGCAGGCCGTACCAGGTCATGGCCACGCTGCTGCGGGTTTCATCGGTGTAGAGCGCAATGTCATCGTCATTGACCCGGTTGGCCGGGTACAAGCCCAGCACCGCGTTGGCGGTGAGCCAGCGGCCTTCGATGATTTTTTTCAGCATGGACTGGCCGTCGGCATAGACCTTTTTCGCTTCAGTGCCCACCACTGCGTCGTCCAGAATGGCGGGAAATGGCCCGGCCAAGTCCCAGGTCTGGAAGAACGGGCCCCAGTCGATGTACTGGGCAATCTCGGCCAGATCAAAGTTCTTGAACACCCGTCGGCCAATGAACTTGGGAACCGTCGGCTGGTAGCTGGCCCAATCCACCGGGGTTGGGTTAGCCCGCGCCTGGGCCAGTGGCCACAGCGGTGTGCGCTTTTTGTTGGCGTGTTGCTGGCGCACCCGTTCGTAGTCGGTGTTGAGCTCGGCCACAAACGCGCTCACACCATCCCCCAGCAGGCTTTGTGCCACGCCCACACTGCGCGAAGCATCCGGCACGTAGACAACCGGGCCGTCGTAATGCGGCGCAATCTTCACGGCGGTGTGGACCCGGCTGGTGGTGGCCCCACCAATCATCAGCGGCATTTTGCGCAGGCGGAAGTAGTCGTCTTTTTGCATCTCACCGGCCACGACCTGCATCTCTTCCAGGCTCGGCGTGATCAGGCCGGAGAGCCCAATGATGTCGGCCCCCTCGGCCTTGGCCCGCGCCAGAATTTCATGGGCGGGCACCATCACGCCCATGTTGACCACGTCGAAGTTGTTGCACTGCAGCACCACGGTGACGATGTTTTTGCCAATGTCATGCACGTCGCCCTTGACGGTGGCCATGATGATCTTGCCCTTGGTGGCCACGTCACGCCCGGCGGCTTCGTCGCGGCGTTTTTCTTCTTCGATGTACGGAATCAAATGCGCCACGGCCGATTTCATGACGCGGGCGCTTTTCACCACCTGCGGCAAAAACATCTTGCCCTGACCAAACAGGTCACCGACGATGCTCATGCCAGCCATCAGCGGGCCTTCGATCACGTGCAGCGGGCGGCCCCCCTTGGCCACGATGGCTTGGTAAGCCGCTTCGGTGTCTTCCACAATGAAATCGGTGATGCCGTGCACCATCGCATGGGAAAGCCGCGCCTCAACCGTCACCGGGTGCTCGGGCGTGCCGCGCCATTCGAGCTTCTTGCTTTCATCTTTCGCGCCACTCTTGGCCGTTTCGGCAATTTCCACCAGGCGTTCGCCAGCATCCGGGCGGCGGTTCAGCACCACGTCTTCGACCCGCTCACGCAGCTCGGGCTCCAGATCGTCGTAGACACCGACCATGCCCGCATTGACGATGCCCATGTCCATGCCAGCCTTGATCGCGTGGTACAGGAACACGGTGTGGATGGCTTCGCGCACCGGATCGTTGCCGCGGAACGAGAAGCTCACGTTGCTCACGCCACCCGAGACCTTGGCACCGGGCAGGTTCGCCTTGATCCAGCGTGTGGCGTTGATGAAATCCACCGCGTAGTTGTTGTGCTCTTCAATGCCGGTGGCAATGGCGAAGATGTTGGGATCAAAAATGATGTCTTCCGGCGGGAAACCCACCTCATCCACCAGGATGTGATAGGCACGCTCGCAAATCTGGATCTTGCGCTCGTAAGTGTCGGCTTGGCCTTGCTCGTCAAACGCCATCACCACGGCGGCAGCCCCGTAGCGGCGCAACAACTTGGCCTGGCGTTTGAACTCCGCCACCCCTTCTTTCATGCTGATGGAGTTGACCACCGGCTTGCCCTGCACGCAGCGCAGACCGGCTTCAATCACGCTCCATTTGCTCGAATCAATCATCACCGGCACCCGGGAAATGTCGGGCTCGGATGCGATTAAATTGAGAAACTTCACCATGGCGGCCTGGCTGTCGAGCATGGCCTCGTCCATGTTGATGTCGATGATCTGGGCACCGTTTTCCACCTGCTGGCGTGCCACGCTCAGGGCCTGGTCGAACTCGCCATTCAAAATCATGCGGGCAAAGGCTTTGGAGCCGGTCACGTTGGTGCGTTCACCAACATTCACAAAAGTCGCACTGGGGGCGGCATCGGCGGCGACGGCAACGCCAATGGTCAAAGGCTCCAGGCCGGACAATTTCATGGGGGGGACAACAATTTCAGACATGCGACTCACCTGTAAACGTCAAAAAGCAGGTGAGCGTCGTTGTGAATACCCAAGCCTGACAGGTGAATCCACCTGCTGCAACGCTCCTTGGGGAGGCTGGATTTTACGGGCTCTGGCACCACCTCCTGAACGACCCGTACCCGGCGTGGGTTCCAACAGCTTCCCACTGCCCTGTTTGGCAACCAGGCAGGTTGGATGAGCTATTTAAACCATAGCTGCTTACGCAGAAAATAAAAGGGCCACAGCCCATTTGACTCATGAACTCACATGCTGCGCCAAAAAAACCAGTGTGCGCTCTTTGGCCAGCGCTGCGGCGGCGGCGTCATAAGCGGCACGGTGGTCGCAATTAAAACCATGTGAGGCCGGGTAGAGGTGTACCGTCACCTCGGGATGCGCCTGCGCAAAGGCGCGCGCTGTCTCGACGGGAATGGCGTGATCGAACTCACCAAAATGGCACATCACCGGGCATTGCGGCTGGCGGGCGACCTCCACCGGTGTGGTCATGCCACCACCGTAGTACGGCACGGCGGCGCTGACACCCGGCAACTGGCAGGCCGCACGCCAGGCCAGCAAGCCACCCCAGCAATAGCCGACAAGACCAACCTTGCCCGCCTGTGCGGCATAGGCGATGGCGGCTGCGATGTCGGGCATCACCCCTGGTGCGGGCAAGCCCTCCACGGCAGCCTTCAACTTGACCCCTGCGGCGATGTCCTCAGGGGTGTACGCCATGTCCACGTCAGCCTGCACACGGTGGAAAGTCGCCGGAGCCACGGCCAGATAACCCTGTGCGGCATAGGCATCCGCAGTGGCACGTATGTGGGCGTTGAGGCCAAAAATTTCCTGCAACACCACCACGCCACCACGGGCCGGGCCCTGCGGGTAGGCCACATAAGCAGGCACTGAAAAGCCGTCAGCGGCGGTGAGGTGGATAAAACCATTGTTCATGTCAGGATGCCCCTTGGTGAAAACCGTTGTGCCACACCACGTGTGCGGCCAAGATAGTAAAAAAACCGTGTGTCAACACAGACTGGCGCAGGGCCAAAGCAGCTGAAGCCCTAGCGCCAAAACGCATCCCAGCTGGTCTTGCAAATCAGCGCACTCACCACCAGCAAAAACACCACCCGCACAAAACCTGTGCCATGTTTGAGGGCCAGGCGCGTCCCGGCCAGGCTGCCCAGTACATTGGCAACGGCCATGGCCAGCACAAAATGCCACCAGATGTGCCCCTTGGCAATGAACAACGCCAGTGCTGACACGTTGGTCGCCGTGTTCACCAGTTTGGCGGCGGCAGAGGCACTCAAAAAGTCGTAGCCCAGCAGACGCACAAACAGGAACACCAGAAAACTGCCTGTGCCCGGACCAAAAAATCCGTCATAAAACCCGATCACCACACCAATCCCAGCCGCCACCAGTTGCTCTTGCAGACCGTGAAAGCGTGGCGTGTGGTCGCGCCCCAGTTCTTTTTTGGCCAGGGTATAAAGCAGCACCGCCAGCAACACAAACGGCAGGGCTTTGCGCAAAAACTCGGGGGAGATCACCGTCACCAGCCAGGCCCCGGCCAACGAGGACAACAGCCCGGCCCCGGCCGCAGGCAGCAGCGCGGCCCAACGCATGTGTACTTTTTGGCTGTATTGCCAGGTGGCCATGCCGGTGCCCCAGATCGACGCACCTTTGTTGGTACCAAACAACGTGGCCGGGTGTGCGGTGGGGAAAACCGCAAACAGGGCAGGCACCAAAATCAGCCCGCCGCCGCCCACAATCGAGTCCACAAAGCCGGCAAACAACGATGCCACAGAGACAATGAGTAATTCCATAGAACCCATTATGACATTCAGCCTGGCCACAATTAACTATCAATAAAGTAGCTGCCAGCGCTTGCCATTCATGGGCTAGATGCCAATTCTTCTTGTGATTTATAGCGCCCCAAGCCCACCTGCGGTACGGATGATGGAAAGGGACGTGACAGAATTAAAAAAGGCACCGGGGTTGCCGGTGCCTATTCTGTTTTTTGTTGTCAGACCACTTTGGGTCGGATCTCCTGGGGCCTCTCGTCTTAAACAGACACATCGTCTGCAAGCGATGGCGAGACTTTATGCGGCAAACCAGTGCAACACTATTAGGATATTCCCTGTTGGGGTTCACCCTTGGTGTCTTCAACGCTGTTTGACACACGCCTGTCACGCCCATCTGCCAGACCATCCAGCGGGGCTCAGCTACTGCCCCGCCATCACCCAGCGAGCGGCTTTCTCCGCCATCATCAGGGTCGGCGAGTTGGTATTGCCGCTGGTGATGACCGGCATGGCTCCGGCATCCACCACCCGCAAACCGGCCACTAGACCACCGGGACCACGCACCCGCAAATGACTGTCAAGCACCGCCAGCGGGTCACCGTCACGCCCCATGGCGGTGGTGCCCACCGGGTGAAAGATGGTGGTGGCAATATCGCCCGCCAGCCGGGCCAGATCAGCATCGGTCTGGTATTGCACACCAGGCTTGAATTCCTGCGGCTGGTATTTGGCCAGTGCGGGTTGTGCCACGATAGCGCGCGTCAGGCGCAAAGAATCCGCCGCCACCTGACGATCTGCCTCGGTACTGAGGTAATTGGGTGCAATCGCCGGGGCCACGTTGCAGTCTGGGGACTTGATCTGCACCGTGCCGCGGCTGCTCGGGTTCAGGTTACACACGCTGGCGGTGAATGCAGGAAAACTGTGCAGCGGTTCGCCAAAGGCCTCCAGGCTCAGCGGCTGCACATGGTATTCAATGTTGGGATACGGCTGGCGGGCATCACTGCGGGTGAAGGCCCCCAACTGGCTCGGGGCCATGCTCATCGGGCCGCTGCGCTTGAGGGCGTACTCCAGCGCAATCTGCGCCTTGCCCAGCCAGGAGTTGGCCTGCGCATTCAGCGTTTTGACCCCTTGCACCTTGTAGACCGAACGAATCTGCAAATGGTCCTGCAAATTGGCCCCCACACCGGGCGCATCATGCAGCACCGCAATACCATGGCGCTGCAACAGTTCAGCCGGGCCAATACCCGAGAGCTGCAACAGCTGTGGCGAGCCAATGCTGCCGGCACTCAGAATCACCTCGGCCGTGGCGCGGACACTGACCATGCCGCTGGTGGTGCGCACAAGCGCACCGGTGCAACGCAGCTGGCCGCTGGCTTGTCGCTCAATGTTGAGCCTGACCACCTGCGCCGATGTCCAAAGCGTGAAATTGGGGCGGCTGGTGCAAGCCGGTCGCAAAAAGGCTTTGCTGGTGTTCCAGCGCCAGCCGCTTTTCTGGTTGACTTCAAAGTAACCCACACCTTCGTTGCTGCCGGCATTAAAGTCCTCGGTGGCAGGAATGCCCGCTTGCTGCGCGGCTTGGGCAAAAGCATCCAGCACATCCCAGCGCAAACGCTGCTTCTCCACTCGCCATTCACCCCCCGTACCATGGAGTTGGCTGAAAGATTCAAGCGTTTTCGAGCTATAGCGCTTGTCATTGTTGTGCAAGCAGCTATCTAATTTGTAGTGATTTTCATGCGCCATGAAATCCGGCAAGGCGGCCTGCCAAGCCCAGGAAGGGTCGCCGGTGAGCTGCGCCCACTGGTCATAGTCACGCGCCTGGCCACGCATGTAAATCATGCCGTTGATGCTGCTGCACCCCCCCAGCACCTTGCCGCGCGGGTAGCGCAGGCTGCGCCCGTTCAAGCCGACATCGGGCTCGGTCTTGTAAAGCCAGTCGGTGCGCGGGTTGCCAATGCAATACAGGTAACCCACCGGAATATGAATCCAGTGGTAGTTGTCTGCACGGCCCGCCTCGATCAGCAGCACACGCCTGGAAGCATCCGCACTCAGACGGTTGGCCAGCAGGCAACCGGCCGTACCCGCGCCGATGATGATGGTGTCGAAAGTGGTACTCATGGGGTCAGACTTTCCTTGGGCAGTAGAACCAACGCAAGTATGCCTTGCCCATGGGCCGAAGTCGATGCACCCAGCACACCCGCGTTCGGGCTTAAACCACAGCCTCCAGATCGGACAAAGCCGCCCGCGACGTGGCCAGCGCCATGCCCAGATTCACCGATTTTTTGCAGACAAAACAAGCGATGTAGCCCGGATGCCTCTTGCCACGCAAAAACACGTGGATGGCGTGGTCACTGTTGACAATCACCTCCTGAAAATAGTGGTGACTGTTCATGGCCAGGCCGCGTGACTTCTTGAACATGTTCTCGATAGTGACCACGTTTTTGCCGGCAAACAAGTCGCTTGTGGCGGCCGCCAGAATGTCCACCACCTCTTTGGGATGTGAGTCAATCGTGTTCACCGCCATCAATAACCCCGTAGACAGATCCACATAGGCTGCCGCCAGACACTCGGGAACGGAACTCATGGCCATCGCAAGTGCCTGGTTTAATTTGTCTGTCATAAATGATTTCCCGGAATGTTTGAAACAAAACTTGATGAGTGAACCCCCTCACACACGGCCAAGCAGGTTCAGAATTTCTTAAGCATGAAGCGTACATGTCATGAACTTACCTTGTGTAACAACATGTAACCACAAGATGCGGCCACGCTGCCAGCGCCGCCGCATGCTAGCGTGTCGTCATGTCACTGGCGTTACCGTTACGATGCGAGCCTGAAGATTGCCATGCCAGAAGCCACCCCCACCCTCACCCTGCAAGCCACCAGCGATGGCCGTTGTGCGCGGCTGGGCGGCAGCTGGAGTGCGGCCTGTCTGGCGATACCCACCACCTGGGGGCGCATCAGCCCGGCGCTGGCCCAACTGACGACAGACGCACCCGGCTGGGACTTGAGCGCGCTCACCCGGCTCGATCACACGGGTGCCCAGCTGCTCTGGAACACCTGGGGCCGCCAGTGGCCTGCCCAGCTACAGGCCAGCCCCGGTCAACGCGCCATGCTGGAGCGGGTGGCCCGCTTCACAGCCCTGGACACCCCACCGCCCCACCCGACCTGGTGGCAGCTCTTTTTGAAACTGGGCGGAAAACTCTGGCTGCTGTGGGATCACGCGCTGGGCCTGCTGCGGCTCACCGGGCAATTGATGCTGGACTTGGTCGCCTTGTTGCGGGCACCCAAACGCGGCCCCTGGCGCGATGTGTCGGGTAACCTTTACCACATCGGGGCCACGGCACTCCCCATTACCGCGCTGGTGGGGTTCATGATCGGCATTGTGCTGGCCTACCTGATGTCGCGCCAGTTGCGCCAGTTTGGGGCCGACACCTTCATTGTCAACATTCTGGGCATCGGGCTGATCCGTGAACTGGGGCCGATGCTGGCCGCCATTTTGATAGCCGGGCGCTCCGGCTCGGCCATCACCGCCCAAATCGGCGTGATGCGGGTCACCGAAGAGCTCGATGCCATGCGGGTCATGGGTATTGCCAAGGGTTTCCGGCTGGTGCTGCCACGCGCCATCGCCATGGCCGTGGCGATGCCACTGATCAGCGTCTGGACCACACTGGCCGCCTTGCTGGGTGGCATGCTGGCGGCCGACGCTGTGCTGGGTGTCACGCCAGCCTATTTTTTCACCGCCTTGCCACGTGCCGTGGCGATTGGCACCCTGTGGCTGGCCTGCGCCAAGTCGGTGGTGTTTGGCGTGCTGATTGCCCTGGTGGGTTGTCACTACGGCCTGCGCATCAAACCCAACACCGAGAGTCTGGGCCAGGGCACCACCTCATCGGTGGTGACCAGCATCACCGTGGTGCTGTTGGTGGATGCCCTGTTTGCCGTGGTTTTCAGGAACGTGGGGCTATGACGGCTGCCGTGGTAGAGATTGACCACCTGTGGTCGGTTTTCCGCAGTGGTGGGATGGATGCCGTGGTGCACCAGGATTTGAGCCTGCGTATCCAGCCGGGTGAACTGTTGTCCATCGTAGGGGGCTCCGGCAGCGGCAAAACCGTGTTGCTGCGGCAGATTCTGGGGCTGGAAACCCCGGCGCGTGGCCGTGTCACGGTGCTGGGTGAAGCCGCCGCCAGCATGGGCCGCGAGGGTGCGGCCAGCCGGGTGGGCATGCTGTTCCAGCATGGCGCGCTGTTTTCGGCCTTCAGCGTGCTGGACAACATTGCCTTCCCCCTGCGTGAACTCCAAACCTTGCCCGCCGACCTGATTCACGACGTGGCCATGGTCAAGCTGCGCATGGTCGGGCTGGATACCAGCGCAGCCCACAAAATGCCTGCCGATTTGTCGGGCGGCATGATCAAACGCGCGGCACTGGCCCGCGCGCTGGTGATGGACCCGCCGCTGTTGCTGCTGGACGAACCCACCGCTGGCCTGGATCCCGGCAGCGCCGACGAGTTTTGCGCCCTGCTGCAATCCCTGCACCAGGAACTCGGCCTGACGGTGGTGATGGTCACACATGACCTGGACACCTTGCTGGAGCTCTCCACCCGCATTGCGGTGGTGGCCGACAAACACATCGTCACCGAGGGCACCGCCGCGCAGGTCATGGCCTACCCGCACCCGTTCATCCAAGAGTATTTTTTAGGCGAACGCGGCAGACGCGCCAGCACCCTGTTGCACACCACCCCCCCAACCAGTTAAAAACGCCTTATGGAAAACAAATCCCACGCGCTGGCCGCAGGCAGTTTTGTGCTGCTGCTGACGGCTACCCTGATCAGTCTGGCGGTCTGGCTGACGCGCGACACCCGTGAGCTGGACACCTATGAACTCGCTGGCACCGTCAACATCAGCGGCCTGCAACCCCAAGCCAGCGTGCGCTACCTGGGCGTGCCGGTGGGCAAAGTCAGCGCCATCCGGCTCGACCCGCAAACCCCCGGCCAGGTATTGGTGCAAATTTCGGTGGATGACAGCGCCCCCATCACCACCCGCACCTTTGCCACGCTGGGTTTTCAGGGTGTGACCGGGCTGGCCTTCATCCAGCTCGACGATGCGCCCGCCCCCGCCGGGGCCGCCGCCACCCCGGAGCCCTTGCCGCCCAACAGCCGTTTGCTGCTCAAACCAGGGCTGATGAGCAAGCTCACCGACCGTGGTGAACGCCTGCTGGGCCAGCTGGAGCAGTCCAGCGAGCGCGTCAACCAGCTGCTGTCTGCCGACAACCAACGCACCTTCATGAATGCCATCAGCCACATCGACCAGGCCGCTGCCGAGCTGCAACAGCTCACCGCCCAAGCCCGCAGCAGCTTGCCCGCGCTGGCCCAGTCCAGCCAGGACACGCTGGACGTGCTCAAAGCCACCTCCTTGCGGGTAGGCGACAGCGCCGATGCGGCACGCACTTCGGCACGCGCCTTTCAGCGGGTGACCGAGCGCATGTACGCCCCCGGTGGCACGCTGGACCAACTCAGCCTGGGGGCCGACATTCTGGTCACCACCGGCCAAACCTTGCGTGTCAACACCTTGCCCAGGGTGGACCAGGCTGTGCTGGATGCCGCACGCACCACCCGCCAGCTGGGCGACCTGACGCAAACCCTGATCGACAACCCGCAAGCCCTGCTGCTGGGCAAGCCCAGCGTGGCCCCCGGCCCGGGAGAACCCGGATTCACGGCACCCGCAGACCAGCGCCACTGAATACCGCACATCCACCTGCCACCAGCTCCTTCAAAAACTATGAATTCAATAGCTGCTTACGCTTATCAGACCTGCGCCAGAGGCTTATTTTTTATAGGAATTGCGGTCCTCACCGGCTGCAGCCTGCCACGCCCTGCCAATACCCCGGTGGTGGTCGACTTTGGTCCCGGCCCGCTGCATACCCAAGCCAGCACTCGCGTCGCCAACTTGCCACCGCTGGAGCTGGCCAACGTCCACACCAGCGTGGCCCTCAACAGCACCGCCGTCTGGTACCGCCTGGCCTATGCCGATGTGCAGCAACTCAAGCCCTACACCCTGGCCCGCTGGAGCATGCCACCTGCCCAGCTGATTGGTCAGCACCTGCGCAGCCATCTGGGGCAGCGTCGCGCGGTGGTGTCACCGGGCGACATTACCCTGGCCCGCCCGGCACGGGCCGCGGCCTCGGCAGCCGTGGCCACACCCCCCTTAGCCACCGCGCCCACACAACCCCAAGCCATTCTGAACCTGCATCTGGAGCTGGAGGAATTCAGCCAGGTGTTTCAAACTGCCAGCCAAAGCTACGGCCTATTGCGCCTGCGTGCCACCGCAACACAACGCAGTGCGGCAGGTGAAACTCTGCTGGCGCAGCGCAGTTTCACCGCCAAGGAAACCGCCCCCACCCCCGATGCCAGCGGAGGAGTGCGCGCCCTGACCCAGGCCACGGATCAAGCCGTGGCAGAAATCGAGCTGTGGCTGGAGCAGCTGGGGCACCTCCAACCCTAGCCACGCCGTGTTCTGAACACACACCACACAACCTACCCCCATCAACCGTCGAGCCCACGCCATGATTGACCTCTATACCGCCGCCACACCCAACGGACACAAGGTGTCCATCGCCCTTGAAGAGCTGGGCTTGCCCTACACCCTCCAGGTGCTGGATCTGAGCCAGGGCGAGCAAAAACGGCCGGAGTTTCTGGCCATCAACCCCAACGGGCGAATTCCGGCCATCGTGGACTGTGACGAAGATGACTTTGCTGTCTTCGAGTCCGGGGCCTGCCTGATCTACCTGGCCGAGAAAACCGGCCAACTGATGCCCAGCGATGCCAAGGGCCGCTCACGCGTGATCCAGTGGCTGATGTTCCAGATGGGCGGCATCGGCCCGATGATGGGTCAGGCCAATGTGTTTTACCGCTACTTTCCGGAAAAAATTCCCAGCGTGATTGACCGTTACCAGGGCGAGAGCAAACGACTGTTTCGGGTGCTGGACGGGCATCTGAAAGACCATGAATACCTGGCGGGCGACTATTCGATTGCCGACATTGCCAACTGGGCCTGGGTGCGCACACACCGCTGGTCCGGCGTGGAGCTTGATGATTTACCCCACCTCAAGCGCTGGCGCGATCAACTGCGCCAGCGCCCCGCCGTGCAGCGCGGCATTGAGCAACCACCCTCGGCACTCGATTCCCGCGTAGACGACCCGGAAAAAGCCAGGCAATTCGCCGAGAACGCGCGCAAGATGCTGGAGCAAGGACAATCCATCAAAGCAGGAGTATGACGATGAAACTCTATACGGCCCAACGTGCCCCCAACCCGCGCCGGGTGACCATGTTCATGGTCGAAAAAGGCATCACCCACATCGATCTGGTGAATGTGGACCTGAACACGCTGGAACACAAAGGTGAGGTTTACCGCGCCAAGAGCCCACTGGCCAAGGTACCCGCGCTGGAACTGGATGATGGCCGGGTGTTGACCGAAACCCGTGCCATTTGCACCTATCTGGAAGGCCTGTACCCCGAGCCCAACCTGATGGGCGAGGGCTTTGAAGAGCGCGCCTTCATTGAAATGGCCGACCGGCGGATTGAATGGTCGCTGTTGCTGGGCATTGCCAACAGCGTGCGCCACACCCACCCCGGCCTGGCCGTGCTGGAGCAGCCCCAGTTTTCGGAGTTTGGGCATTCACAAGCGCAAAAAGTGATCGAGGTCGCACAATGGTTTGACCAATTGCTGCAACATCAAGCCTGGATGGCCGGGCCACGCTTCACGATTGCCGACATCACCGCGTTTTGTGCCATTGAGTTTGCCCGGCTGATGAAATTCAGCCCCGGCAAGCAGGGCTTCACTGCCTTGCAAGCCTGGCGCGACCGGGTGGCCGAGCGGCCCAGTGCGAAGGCGGCCTAGAAAGCCGAGGCCGGCATTCGTTTCATGCATCAAATTAGCCTTTAGCGCTTATTATTCAAGCGCTGGAAGCTACTGTTTTTACAGCAAATTAAAGATGCATTCATCACGCTGATGCCTTCTTGGACACCTTGACATACCCGAACGCTGTGGACTACGGTTTGGGTCTATCCCCGCTCACGCGGGGCAACCTTTGCCGGGGGGTGATCAGCGCCGTGCTGGCAGGGTCTACCCTTGAAAATTACTGACCTGCGGCAAACCACGGGCGGACACCAATGTCAGGCTCTCCAACTGACTCCGAGCCTGTGCCGCAATACGCCGCCCTTCTTCAACAGCAGCCTTTTTCTGATCCACATCGGTGGCCTGCTCACTTTCAGCAATTAGGCGCGCAGACAGCTCCGCCAGCGCCGCAAAAATCAACTCCTGCTCGGTGATGGGCCCGGTAAGTTTGTTACCCGGTTCCTGCCCAGTCATGCGCTGCGTGATCCACTCTTCACTGCGGCCTTGGTGCTGCCAGGCTTGACGGGCGCGATCCAGCAATCGTGCTGGGTCAGCCGTTTCCTGCAAGTATTCAGCGCCCATCTGTGCCAACCAGAGCTTGTTGGCCTCGGCATCAGGATTGTCAAATTCAGGGGTAAGGGTTTTCATTGTTTGAAGTCTTTCATGCACTCAGCTTACGCCCCCAAAGGTTCACCAGATGACCCTCTCACCCACCCCTCAAAAATATTTCTCCCCCAGTTTTTTCACCTCATCGGCGACCACCTTGCGCGGCGACGGCGGCCCCAGCAGGGCGTTCAGGCGTTCCATCAGCGGGGCGATGTGGGTGGTGAGCACACCGCCTGCGTCCAGCCCGGCCAGCAGTTGCTGCATGGTCAGCAGGGCGTGGATTTCGGTGGGCGAGAACCACAGGCCGGGCAGTTCATGCGGGTGATGGTCGACCGGGTCAGAGGGGCCGCGTCGGTAGCCGCCCAGCTCGCGGCTGTAGATGATGGGGTTGTGCAGGCGTTCACACAGGTAGTTCAGGTCACGCTTGAGGGTGGAGCGTGACACGCCCAAGGTGGCCAGCAGGGTGGCAAAGCTGACGACCTTTTTGGCGTGCAGCAACTCATTGATTTTGTACAGCCGTTCTGTGCGGTGCATGTCTCCTCCCTTATGGATTTGACAGGCATGTTACTCCGCTCAAAATTTAAGCATTCAATTGGCCTCTGGCGCTTATTCAACAAGCGCAAGCAGCTACTTATTCAATAGCTATTTCTGTAGCGCTTCATCTCGCACCCCAATTCGGTGACACATCTGAATGATGATGCACAAGCTCATGCGGGGCACAGATCCAACCCCTGTCAAAAACTTGTATTGACAAGCATGACGCACGATACATATCATGAGAAATATCACTCAGAAAGAAGGACTCCAAATGCGTCAGACTGCCAAAATTTTCGTCACCGGCCGCAGCCAGGCGGTTCGCTTGCCGCTGGAGTTTCGCTTTGACGTGTCAGAAGTATTCATCCGCCGCGATGCCCTCACGGGTGATGTGGTGCTGTCGCGTAAACCCACGGATTGGCAAGGCCTGCTGGATGTGGTGGCTCAAAACAAAGACGAAGACTTGTTGGTTGAGCGCCGCCAAACCCAGGCGCGGCGCGACCCTTTTGAGGGCTGGCAGGAATGAGGCCGCGCTACATGCTCGACACCAATGTGGTCAGCCACATCATGCAGGGGCGCGATGCCGAGTTGCTGGCTCGCTTGACGCAGGTGCCGGTGGGGCAAGTGGTGATGTCCAGCGTGACCTTGGCCGAGTTGGAATACGGCTTGCACCGCAAAGGGCAACCTGTTCGCTTGCGAAATGCCCTGACACAAGTGCTGCTGCGTATCGACGTGCTGCCGTGGGATGAGGACGTAGCAACTTGTTATGGCGAGTTTTGCGCCACGCTGGAGGCCCAAGGCATCAACCTCAGTGACTTTGACATGATGATCGCCGCCCATGCCGTAGCGGCGGATTCCACCCTGGTCAGCCGCGACAAGGCGTTTGCGCAGGTGAACGGGGAACGCTTGAGGCTGGAGATTTGGTAAACCCGATGCCATGAGCCCGAATCACCCAGAATATCTCTTGCTAATCAGGCATCAAATTGGCCTTAAAACCTTATTCATCAAGCGCAAACAGCTCTATTTTTGATAGCTATTTCTGCAACGCTTCATCCAGCAGCTCAATCCAGTGCCGCACCCGGGTGGTGGTGCCGCTTTGCAGGTGGGTGATGCAGCCGATGTTGGCGCTGGCAATTTCATCGGGGGGCTGCTCGCCAAAGGTTTGGGCCAGGTTCTTGAGTTTGCGGTCGCGCAATTCGTAGGAGATTTTGGGGTTAAGCACACTGTAAGTGCCGGCTGAGCCGCAGCACAGGTGGGCCTCGCAACCGGTGGTTTTGACGTTGAAGCCCAGCTCTGCCATGTATTTCTCTACCCCGCCACGTAATTGCATGCCGTGTTGCAGCGAGCACGGCGGGTGAAAAGCGATTTTGCTGGCGCTGCCCGCCACCTTGGATTTCAGCTTGGGCACCAGCTCAGGCAGCCATTCGCTCACGTCTCGGGTCAGCTCGCTGACGCGCTTGGCTTTGGCCGCATAGGCCGGGTCGTCCCGCAGGATGTGGCCGTAGTCTTTCACTGTGGCCCCGCAGCCTGAGGCGTTGATGACAATGCCCTCGACCCCGGCTTCGAGGTGTGGCCACCAGGCATCGATGTTGGCGCGCATCTCGGCCATGCCGCCGCTCTGGTCGTTCAGGTGGAACTTGACCGCGCCGCAGCAACCGGCTTTGGCCGCCACCACGCATTGGATGCCTGCCGCGTCCAACACGCGGGCGGTGGCGCTGTTGATATTGGGGCTCATGGCGGGTTGCACGCAACCTTCCAGCACCAGCACCTTGCGGGCGTGGGTTCGCGCCGGTGTGGCGCCGGCGGGTTGTTTGGGTGGAACCTTGTTTTGCAAGGCCTTGGGCAGCAGCGGGCGCAACCCTTGCCCGAGCCGCATGGCTGGCCCAAACAGGGGCGAGGGCAAGCCTTCTTTGAGCGCCCAGCGCAGGGCGCGTTCACCCACCGGGCGCGGCACTTGGGCATCCACCAGCTTGCGGCCAATGTCGAGCAGGTGGCCGTATTGCACGCCGCTGGGGCAGGTGGATTCGCAGTTGCGGCAGGTCAGGCAGCGGTCCAGATGCAGTTGGGTTTTGCGCGTGGGTGGGCTGCCTTCCAGCACCTGTTTGATCAGGTAGATGCGGCCACGTGGGCCATCGAGCTCGTCGCCCAGCAGCTGGTAGGTGGGGCAGGTGGCAGTGCAAAAACCGCAGTGCACACATTTGCGCAAAATGGCCTCAGCGGCCTGGCCATCGGGTGTGCCCTGGTAGTGGGGTGCGAGTTGGGTTTGCATGGTTTCAGAGGCCTTTGAACATGCGGCCAGGGTTGAAGATGCCGGCCGGGTCAAATTCGGCCTTTAATCTGCGGTGGATTTGCTCGGTAGCCGGATTTAAAGCATCAAATCGGGCTGTAGTGCTTACTGAACCAGCGCCAACAGCTCTGAATAATGTAGCACTTCCACCCACAGCGGCAGCCTCACGGCGCAGCTGGGCCTGGGCCGACTCCGGGGCCCAGAGCCAGCGCAGGCCACCGTGCCATTCCACCAACTGGGCCCAGGGCAGATGCAGCACCGGGGCGGTTTGGGGCAGGCTCAAGCGCCACAAGGCCAGGGGTTCAGCGTCTTGGCTGGGGGCGGTGAAGAAGGGTAATTTCTGGTCGCGGCAGGCGGTCCAGTCACCCATGGTTTGAGCGTTGTCCAGGCGTTGGCCCGGCACGTCGGCCAGCACTTTGCTGCAGGCCGATTCCACGGCGGCCAGCGCACCACGCAGGCGCACAAACAGCAGTTCGGGTGCGCCGGGGGCGGTGTCGTCACGCACCCAGCAGCTGGCGTTCAAGGGCAGCGGCTGGCCGCCCCAGCGGTGTAACTGCGTCAGGGCGCTGGCCTGATCCAGCGCAAACACCAGTGTGGCCTCGCCGGGAGCGATGGGCAGCACTTTCAGAGAGATTTCGGTCAGCAGCCCAAGCGTGCCCAGGCTGCCCACCAGCAGGCGCGACACGTCATAACCGGCCACGTTTTTCATGACCTGCCCGCCAAAAGTGAGCTGCTCGGCACGGCCGTTGATGAACTGCACGCCCAACACGTAGTCGCGCAGGCTGCCGACGCTGGCGCGCGCCGGGCCGCTCAGGCCAGCGGCCACCATGCCGCCACAAGTGCCACCCTGCGGGCCGTCAGAGCTGGCAAAGCGCGGCGGCTCAAAGGCCAGGCACTGATTTTTTTCGGCCAGCGCGGCCTCCAGCTCCCGAAGCGGTGTACCCGCACGCACCGTGACCACCAGTTCGCTCGGCTCGTAGCTGACGATGCCCCGGTAACCCCGGGTGTCGAGCAGTTCACCCTGGGTGGGGTGGCCATAAAAGTCTTTGCTGCCGGCTCCGCGAATACACAGTGCGGTCTGATGGGAAGCCGCATGGCGTATGCGATCAGTCAATTGATTCAAGAGAGTGTTCATGCAATAGCTCGGGTCTGTGGTAACCCGGCATGTTAGGGCATGACTAGCCCCGATGGATTGAATTTTTTGAACAAGCCGTGTTCAAATTTTGGTGGGTCTGAATCTGCCGCTGGCGCTTGGTGCAGCCGGAATAGATCAATATTTGACGAGGTAACTCACCAGCGTCTGACGCCAACGCTGAACCTGACGCGCCGTTTTCCAGAGCCACCACAGTTTGGTGGTCCAACTCAAAAACCGCCGAGGCTTGAGCACCAACAGCACGCCAAGAACGGCAGCAGGCCATTGGGGATGCTGTTTGAGCCAGATCCATGCGGCATGGAATTGGTCGGCCCGCGCGGCTGGTTTTTGAAGCCCTTGAAGGCGCTGATGAAGTTGGTAGCGCAGCTCGGTGCTGCGAATCAGCAGCCGCTGCTGGCGCAGCCGAACCTCTTCAACGCTCATGGGACTTGAGGCTGTTGCGGTCGTGATCCAGCTCGGCCAAACTCACACTGAACAGGTTGGAAGGTGCTGCCAACTGCCGCTTGGCCGTACGCAGCAACACCCACCCGACCAAAGAAAAAAACACCGACAGCAATCCCAGTGCCGCCAAGCGGTAGCCGTCCCACATCAGCATGATGACCAATGCACACAACAACACCGCTGCCAGCGTGAAGCTCATCAGCGCCGAAGCGGCCCAAAAAAGGCCGACGCTGATGCGGTGTTTTTCCAGTTCCAGCTCGGTACCAAGCAGGGCCAAACGAACCCGCAGAAACTCCATCCCAACACCCAGGGAAGCCTGCAATTGGGCCAACAAGCCCCCCGAAGCATGGGTGTCTGCCATGAACTTAACGGCGGCTGATCAACAGGCCAACCACCAGCCCCAAACCGGCAGCAATGCCGATGGACTTCCATGGATTTTCATGCACAAATTCATCCGTGGCATGGCCTGCGGCTTTGGCTTTTTCCACGGTGGCTTGCTGCAGGTGATGCAACTCCGATTTCGCTTGCTGGATACGGTCCATGACCCGTTTGCGCAACTCAACCGCGCTGGCACTGACTTCATCTGCGGTGAGCTTCAGCAATTCCTCGGAGTCAGCCACCCCTTGACTCAAATCGCTGATGAGTTTTTCTTTGCTGATTTGCAAGGCTTCGGACATGATGAAACTCCTTATTTACAAAATTAAAACGCCTGTTCCATTCTAGGACTTTGTCATTTTGGTTCCAAATGTTCGTTCAGCTATAACAACACCTGCACACTGGTGAACACGCGGCTCAATCGACAAAAAAATTCACGGGCAAGCCCGCCCCATCGACCCGCATCGACAGCACCTGACCTGACAGCGGGTAGGCCGCCAGCTCTGCCGCGCTGCGGTGATGGTGCACGCTGGTGAGGTACAGGGTTTTGAAATCTTCGCCCCCCAGGCAGGGCATGGTGGGGCATTGCAGCGGGGTGGCGATGTCAGCCAAAAGCGTGCCGTCTGGTGCCAACTGGCAGACGCGCCGGCCTTCATACAGGGCGACCCAGTAGTTGCCTTGGGCATCCACCGTTGCGCCGTCGGGGCGACCCCGGTAAGCGCCATTGCTGGCATCGGTGGGCTCACACGACCAGTCGGCCGGTTTGGGCGCAAAGCGGGCAAATACCCGCTGGTTCGACAAGGCGGCGCTGGGCAGATCAAAGTCCCAGGCCCAGACGGTGTGGCTGGGGGTATCGGCCCAGTACAGGGTGCGCTGATCTGGACTCCAGGCCAGGCCGTTGGCGGTGGTGATGCCCGATGTGGGGCTGATTTTGCAGCTCACCTCAGGGCGGCCGCTGCGGGCATCAAGGCAGTACAGGGCGGCGTTTTTCCGGGTGCGCGTCTCGTCGATGGTGCCCACCCAGAAGCGCCCGAGTGCGTCGCACTTGCCGTCGTTGGCACGCATCTGGGCCGGGTCATAGTCCAGCGTGGTCAGGCGCACCAGCGGGCCACCCCAGTCCCGCGCACGGTAGATGCCATCGCGCAGCGCCAGCACCAGGCCACCACGGGCTGCCGGGGCCATACAGCCGGGCTCACTCGGCATCGGCCAGACCTCGACCGTTTCCATGTAGATGTTGGCCCGCAGAATCTGCCGCCCCACAATGTCCAGCCAGTACAGCATTTGCTCCTGCGGATGCCAGAACGGTGATTCACCCAGAGCCGCCATGTGGGGGGCAACGGTTTGCCAGGGTTCTGATGTGGTGATTGAAGTGCTGTTCATGGTGCGGTCTCCTCCCGGGCATTGTGCCCGTGGCAGCTGGCCCAGATAACCACGAGGTTACCGGCCCTAGCGGGCTAGGGCTCCGGTGCTTGATCAAGCTCGCCGCAGCGTCGTCCACAGCGCCGCCAAAACAATCAGCCCGCCACCGAGCCAGCCGCTGAGGCTGAGTGACTCCCCCAGCCAGAACACCGCAAACAATGCACCAAAAGCGGGTTCGCTGCTGGTCAGCAGGGCCACCCGGCTGGGCGAGCTATGCTGAAGCGCCCAGTTTTGCGCAAAAAAAGCAAAGATGGTGCAGCCCAGCACCAGGTACAAGCTGGCTTGCCAGAAGGCACTGGCTTGCGGCAGTGGCGGCAAGCCACCGGGCAGACACAACGCCAGCAGCAAGCTGCCAAAACCAATCACCGCCGCCTGTACCGCCGTCAGCGCCAGTGCCGGTGCACGGCTGTGGCGGGTCAGCTTAGCAGTCTGGCAGACAGTGATGGCACGCAGCACAGCCGCGGCCAGCATCAGCGCGTCACCCAGGCCCAGGGTGCCAACCAGCCCCCCACTGAGCAGCGCAGCACCCAACAGGGACAGCCCGGCAAACACCCACATCGCCTGGGCCGGACGACGACCCAGCAACCACCACTCGACCAACGGCGTGAACACCACACACAAGCTGATCAAAAGCGCGGCATTGCTGGCCTGGGTATGTGCCACGCCCAAGGTTTCACACAGAAAAATGCCCAGCATCAGCCCGCCCAAGGGCAAGCCGGTGCGCCAGGCATCACGCCGCTGCAGGGCGCTGGTGCGCCACAGGGCGGGCAGCAGCAACACCAACGTCAGGATGAAGCGCACCGCCAGAAAGCCAAGCACCGGGTAAAAAACCAGCGCACCTTTGGCCACGCCATAGCTGGTGCCCCAGACCACGGCAACCAGCAGCAGGGCAAGATCGGACAAGAGGAGCAGGCTTTTGGGCTGCGGCAGGGCAAGGGTGTTCATGAAAAAGTGTCTGATTTTGGAATCAGCCTCCATCATAAATTTCAGCACCAATGGTGATAATCCATCTGAGCAGAACAAGATTTGTGCACAGGGAGCATCAATAACGCAACCAGCCAATCCACACTGCGCCTTTTCCTCAACAACTTTTGAAAGTCATTTCATGAAAAACTTGATTGCCATCGCAGTTCTGGCCTCCAGCCTGGTGGGTTGTGCCTCCGTCAATATGGGAGATGCCCAACAGGATGCCGCCTTAAAAACATTTGCACCGGTCAAAGACAAGACAGGGGTCTATATTTATCGCAACGAATCGATGGGAGCTGCCATCAAGATGAATGTCGAACTTGACGGACAAGCCATTGGCCAGACAGCAGCCAATACCTACCTCTACAAGGAAGTTACACCGGGCAAACACACCATCACCTCCAGGGCTGAAAACGACAGCTCTATTGAAGTGGATGCCCAGCCCGGAACACTGCTCTATGTCTGGCAAGAAGTGAAGATGGGAATTTTGGGAGCGCGCTCCAAGCTTCAGATCGTGGATCAGGCACAAGGTCAGAAGGGTGTACAAGAAACAAAACTTGCCGAAACCAAATAAGCACGCAGATCTGCAGGGCAATAGAGGGGGATGTGGCAAGCCAGGTGTCTGTCAATGGCCTCCAGGCCGCATCATGCGCAACACCATCACCCCGACAGGACCTGAACACCATGAACCGCATCCACCAGCTTGAGTGCCTGCCAGACATGGCAGTGTTTGCCCGCGTGGTGGAGGCTGGCAGCTTCTCGGCGGCGGCGCGCCAACTGGGGCTGACACCGTCGGCGGTCAGTCGGCAAATTGCCCGGCTCGAAGGTGTGCTGCGGGTGCAGCTGCTGGTGCGCACCACCCGTAAATTGAACCTCACCGAGGCAGGCAGCACGGCCTATACACGCTGCCAGGACCTGGTGGCCGCAGCGCGCGAGGTGCTGGCGCTCAGTGATACCCACACGGCCACCCCGCGCGGGTTGGTGCGCGTCAGCATGCCCAAAACCATTGGCCGGCTGGTGGTGCACCCGCTGATGCCCGCCTTTTTGCGCCAGTACCCCGAGGTGGATGTGCAACTCATCATCACCGACCGCACGGTGGACTTGTTTGAAGAAGGCATTGACCTGGCGATTCGCGTCACCGATGCGCCGCCACCCGGCCTGGCCGGTCGGCCACTGATGCGTATCCGTCACCTGGTGTGTGCCAGCCCAGCCTACCTGGCCGAGCACGGTACACCGGCTCATCCGCGTGATCTGGCGCAGCACAGCTGCATTTATCTGGGTGAAACCGCGCTGGATCGGCACTGGCGTTTTGGCCGTGCGGGTGAAGAGGTCAGCGTCAAAGTGAGTGGTCGCTACGTGGCCAACCACAGCGAGGTGCGGCTGGAGGGGGCCCTGCAATCTTTCGGCATTGCCAGCTTGCCGGAATTCACCGCCCACACCAGCCTGGCCGCCGGAACACTGGTGCCGGTGCTGGCCGATTGGGAACACCTGACCCACTACGCCGGAACAGCCTGGCTACTCTACCCGCCGAACCGTTTTCTGCCGGCCAAACTGCGGGTATGGATTGACCACCTGGTGGCGGGTCTGGCGGCTTGAGCCGTTCAGCGCCTTTCACCCGAAGACAAGGCGAGGCGTTCACCCGGCTCAGCGCTGCTGCGGGTGGCGCTGAAGCGTTGCTCCATCTCGCGGCGCATTTGCTTGCGCAGTTCGGCGGCGGCGTGGCGGCGGATTTCGTCAGGGGTGCTGGGTTGCAACGGGGTGACTGGCGCGGGCTTTTTGTCGTCGTCCACCGCCACCATGGTGAAGAAGCAACTGTTCACATGGCGCACCACACGCTTCTGGATGTCTTCTGCAATCACCTTGATGCCAATTTCCATCGACGACGAGCCGGTGTGGTTGACCGCTGCCAGAAACGTGACCAGTTCCCCCACATGGATCGGCTGGCGGAACATGACCTGATCCACACTGAGCGTGACCACATAGCGCCCGGCGTAGCGGCTGGCGCAGGCAAAGGCCACCTGGTCGAGCAGCTTCAAAATGCTGCCGCCATGCACATTGCCGGAAAAATTGGCGGTGTCGGGGGTCATGAGCACGGTCATGGAGAGTTGGTGAATCGGCAAATCCATGGGAACAAACTCCTCTTACAAAATCAGTCCGTTTGACTGAGCCTGCATACTACAGCCGCAGCGCCAGGGGCACAAACCGCACCGCCTCCGCATGGTCAATCTCTATGCCAAAGTGACCTCTAGCGCTTTTATATAAAGCGTTGGAAGCTATCAAATTTGATGTGATGAAGTACACCTTAGTCCTGCGCCTAACAACAACCACATCGCAATCTGTCGCCTGTCGAAACCGATCAACGCACGGTGTATTCGAGCAATGACGTGAATGAGGTGGATTTGTCGAACTTGGCGACAACCGAGCTGTTCCCGGTCGCGGTGACCACATCACCCGCCCATTCTTCTCCGTTCTGGACGAGTTTTTTCCATTGGCCCCCTGTGATGACTTGGACGCTGATCGCACCCGCCACACGGAGTCGAAATCGGTAACTGTGCCCAGCCTTCAAAATTCCTGTCATCGGTTCGACCAGCGTCACTTGGCGTGCTGTGAACGCATCAAACGGAGACGGAAACGCTGAATCTTGCTCACCCTTTTGAGCTGTAATTCGATAATCCATCACCCATTGAAGCGGCTTTTCGCTGTCTCGCACTTCCGCAAACAAGCGAAGAATGTATTCGCCAGATTGCGGAAACGCTGCGTCGGCTCTCGCTTCCGTGGCGCTGACCTGTACCAACGTGTAGTCACCATCGATGGCCTGTCGTGTCGCGGCATCCATCAGCCGAGCCGACATTCGGACTGGCTGGGTGACACCAAGGCTCACGGACACACGATCCTGGGCGCTGATGTGCACATGTGACTGATTGCCTAGACGAAAACCGAGTCGCCAGAACGATGCTTGAACAAACGCGAGCTTGGCATACTGCTCAGCAGTAATCGGTCGTTCCAGTAACTGCCAACTCGGAACTTGTGGCAGGTGATCGATGACAAATACATCGGGCGAAGTTAAAAAGTAGTGCTCTTGAAAGGTGCGAACAAAGTGCATCTGTTGATCGATGATTCCCGCGCCCCATGTCAGATCCATCAACCGCCATTGGCCGTCTACCCGTACCGAATTCCAGGCGTGATCGGCAGGGCCAGAAAACCGCTGACCGGGCGTGTAGCCGTAACCCTTTGACCATCCATTGATGCCCAAGATGTCCAGCCCCATCGCCCGCCCAATGGACTCACCCAAACGCACATACCCCTCGCAAACGGCTAACCTGCGCTGCAGTACCGCGTCCGGATTTTGGTTACCGGGCTTGCCACTGCGAAGGCCTTCCACATCGTAGTCAATGTTTTTGGTCACCCACCGGTAGAGTGCACGGGCACGACTGAGGTCATCAGGCCCTACCCCCGACAGATAGGCAGCCAGTGTGACAACCGACTGGGTGGCACTGGTCGGGGCGGCATCGGTGTAGGTATCGATGGCCGCAAGTTGATCACTGGATAGGACTTGAACCAACCCGACTGGCGGGGTTGGCGTGATACTAAATTCAGCACTCGTGCGCACGAATGACTTATCAGCATTTGGGAACGAAAACGGCAAAGACTGCGCAGCAGCAACCAACGGCAGCACAAGCAAGATGAACCGTATCAGGCTACGCATAGGGTAAAAGTATATTCAGAATCACTACTGTCCAGTGAGCGTCGTTCTGTCGCGCAAGGCGATCCCCGCACCCCAAAAGGTCAAACAGACAACGCGGCAGGTCTTTGGAAACGGTAAGCCCACGCCGTCAGGCAGGATGATGGGTCATGCGTCCAGGCTTGCGGAATCGTCGTCTGCCCTATCCGCCGCCTTGACCACGCGCCGAATCACATCCCCGCTAAAACCCCGGGCCGCCAGAAAGCGCATTTGACGTGCGGCCTCGGTGACATCCTGCGCAGGGGTACCAAATTTCTTCACCCACACGGCGTGCGCCCGAACCAGCTCCGTGCTGCGTAACTCGGCCACGGCTTGCATCACGACATGTGGGTCAAGCCCCTTGGCTTGCAGCTCTTGTTGGATGCGCTGCGCTCCGAGCTTGCCCGCACGCCGGTTAAGCACCGACTCCACCACCCGTTGTTCACTGATGAAGCCCTTGGCTTGCAAGTCATCCAGTGCCAGCGCCAGACTGCCAGGTTCCTCCTCAAAACGGGCTAATTTGCGCTCCAGCTCAGAGCGCGAATGCTCGCGCCCACTCAGCAGACGCAACGCACGGCCCTTGAGCGAAGGTTGATCAAACGCCATAAAACACCTTGGCTGATTCTGGTTGACCATAAAGCTATCAATAAAGTAGCTTCATACGCTTATAAATAAAGCCTTAGACTGCCTTTTTGCTTGCAACCTTGCTGACAGCTTCAGGCGACTCTGTCCCTGCCAGCAGCGGAATACCCAGCGAGGCCCGTACCTTGTTTTCAATTTCACGGGAAAGCTCCGGGTTCTCTTTCAAAAACTCGCGGGCGTTGTCACGACCCTGGCCAATTTTCTCGCCGTTGTAGGCGTACCAGGCACCGGACTTGTCCAGGATATTGGCGTTCACCCCCATGTCGATGATCTCGCCTTCGCGGCTGATGCCTTGACCAAACATGATGTCAAACTCTGCGGTTTTGAACGGGGGTGACACCTTGTTTTTAACCACTTTGACTTTGGTTTCATTGCCAATCGATTCGTCGCCCTTCTTGATGGTGCCGGTGCGGCGGATGTCCAGACGCACCGAAGCATAAAACTTGAGCGCATTGCCACCGGTGGTGGTCTCGGGGCTGCCAAACATCACACCAATCTTCATGCGGATCTGATTGATGAAGATCACCATACAGTTGGTCTTTTTGATGTGGGCGGTGAGTTTGCGCAGTGCCTGGCTCATCAGGCGGGCTTGCAAGCCTGGCAGGCTGTCGCCCATTTCACCTTCGAGTTCGGCTTTGGGGGTCAAGGCCGCCACCGAGTCCACCACAATCAAATCGACCGCGCCGGAGCGCACCAGGCTGTCGACAATCTCCAGCGCCTGCTCACCGGTGTCAGGCTGGCTGATCAGCAGGTCTTGCAGGTTGACACCGAGGTTTTGCGCGTACTGGATGTCCAGTGCGTGCTCGGCATCCACAAACGCGCATTGGCCGCCGGTTTTTTGCATTTCGGCGATCACTTGCAGGGTCAGCGTGGTTTTACCAGAAGATTCCGGGCCATAAATTTCCACCACCCGGCCACGCGGCAGGCCGCCGACACCAAGTGCAATATCCAGCCCGAGCGAACCGGTGGACACCACCTGGATGTCTTCAATCACCTCGCCTTCTCCCAGACGCATGATGGTGCCCTTGCCGAATTGCTTTTCAATTTGCGCCAGCGCCACTTGCAGGGCTTTGGCTTTTTCAGCGTTGACGGGAGTGGGGGCCTTGACGGGTGCTTCCATGGTGAATCTCCTGAAGTTAAAACTAATCTGACACGGTTTGCAAAGGATTTGCATCTTCTGTTTTTAACAACAGGCTGGATGCTTGAACAGTAGTTTAATCTTTTTATGAAAATAAATTCATGGATTTTTAGTCAATTTAGCTTACTATTTACCTCATGACACAGCACGTACCTATTCCGGGCTGGCGACTCTCCCATCTTGGGCACTGGTTGGCACAGGCATCCGCCCGGTTTGACCGCCGCGTATTGGCCTTGATGGCCGCCAATGACCGCATGCCACTGGCCTTGGCCAACCTGGCCGGGCGTGGCAAGCTGACGGCTTCCCACATGCACATCTCCCGACATCTGGCCTTGGAGGGCTCGCGCCTGACCGAGCTTGCCAGTCAAGCCGGTATCAGCAAACAGGCCATGGGCAAACTGGTCGATCAATGTGAAGCATGGGGGCTGGTGCAGCGCCAGAATGACCCGCGCGATGCACGTGCCTGCCGGGTGGTATTTACCGCTGCCGGACTCAGTTGGCTACAGGCCTTTCAAGAAGCGGTGACCCAAGCGCAAGCGGAGCTACATGCCGCCGTGGGGGACAACGTGGCTACCGTGATCGCGCTCGGACTGGAGGCTTATGCCGCCTAGAATGACAAGAAGAGGCACCAAGCCAACTGTTCCATCTGACTGACTGACAAGAGGAGACATACATGCGAATTCTGATAGCCGAAGATGATCAAGTTTTGGCCGATGGGTTACTGAGAACCCTGCGCAGCTCAGGCGCTGCGGTAGACCATGTGGCCAGCGGCACAGAGGCCGATGCCGCCCTCATGACCAACACCGAGTTTGACCTGCTGATTCTGGATTTGGGCCTGCCCAGGATGCATGGTCTGGAGGTTCTCAAACGCCTGCGTTCACGCGGGTCGTCGCTCCCTGTGCTGATTTTGACGGCCGCCGACAGCGTGGAAGAGCGCGTCAAAGGTCTGGATTATGGGGCTGACGACTACATGGCCAAACCATTCAGCTTGCAAGAGCTTGAAGCCCGGGTACGGGCACTGAGTCGCCGCGGCATGGGCGCAGCCAGCAGCACCATCAAGCACGGGCCACTGATTTACGACCAGGGCGGACGGGTGGCCACCATTGATGGGGCCATGGTGGAACTCTCGGCACGGGAGCTGGGCCTGCTTGAAGTATTGTTGCAGCGCGCCGGCCGCCTGGTCAGCAAAGACCAACTGGTCGAACGTCTGTGCGAATGGGGTGAAGAGGTCAGCAACAACGCCATTGAGGTTTACATCCACCGCCTGCGCAAGAAAATTGAAAAAGGCCCGATCCGCATTGCCACGGTGCGGGGATTGGGCTATTGCCTGGAAAAGATTCCAGGTTAGTCCGGTCACACATCTGCCGTGGTCACGGTCTTCAACCGCGAGCAACGCTCGCTGTTTGGTGAAATTCTGGACTGGATGCTCACGCCGCTGCTGCTTCTGTGGCCGGTGAGCCTGGTGCTGACATGGCTGGTAGCCCAGGGTATTGCCGGCAAACCATTTGACCGGGCACTGGAATACAACGTGCGCGCCATGGCCCAGCTCATCACCATCCAGCACAGCCATGCCCGGTTTTCGTTACCACGGCCAGCCCGCGAGTTGTTGCGAGCCGATGACTCGGACACCATTTATTACCAGGTGCTGGGCACACGTGGCGAATTACTCAGCGGCGAAAAAGATATTCCGCCGCCGCCGGATACGGAGTTCATGGAGCCCGACGATGTGCATATCCGCGATGAAGTGATCAAGGGGTTTGATGTCAAAGTAGCCTATATGTGGGTCGATTTGCCGATTTCAGGCGGCAAATATGCCTTGGTACAAGTGGCCGAAACACTGGAAAAACGCTCGGTGCTGGCGACCGAGATCGTCAAAGGCGTGATGCTGCCGCAATTTGTCATCTTGCCGCTGGCCGTGCTACTGGTTTGGCTGGCGCTGGTGCAAGCCATCAAGCCACTTAACCAGCTGGAGGAGCGTATTCGCGCCCGCATGCCGGATGACCTGAGCCCGATTGATGCCCGCGCCGTGCCCATGGAGGTCACCCCGCTGGTGGAGTCTGTCAACGACTTGTTGCTGCGCCTGACCGACTCCATTGCCACCCAAAAACGTTTTCTGGCCGATGCCGCCCACCAGCTCAAAACCCCCTTGGCGGGCCTGCGTATGCAGGCTGAAATGGCCCAACGCGAAGGGGCCAGTGCCGAAGACCTGAAGCATTCCCTGCGTCAGATTGGCCGGGCCAGCATTCGCGCCACCCACAGTGTGAACCAGTTGCTGGCGTTGGCCCGAGCCGAAAGCAGCGGTGCGGCCATGCCACGCACCGTGTGTGACTTGCCGGAACTCACCATGGCGGTGGTGCGCGACTGTGTGCCACGTGCGCTTGAAAAACACATCGACCTGGGCTACGAAGGCACCGAACCGGGCAGCCCGAGTTGCACGATTCTGGGCAATGCCACCTTGCTCAAGGAAATGATCCGCAACCTGGTGGACAACGCCATCAACTACACCCCCTCCAGCCTGGAAGCCCCAGGCATCATCACCGCCCGCGTGCTCACAGACCCCTTTGGACGCACGCTGGTGCTGCAAGTCGAAGACTCTGGCCCAGGTGTGCCAGAAGCCGAGCGTGAGCTGATTTTCCAGCCGTTTTACCGCGCCCTAGGAACC
The DNA here is from genome assembly GCF_019973615.1 of Rhodoferax lithotrophicus. Lineage (GTDB taxonomy): Bacteria > Pseudomonadota > Gammaproteobacteria > Burkholderiales > Burkholderiaceae_C > Rhodoferax > Rhodoferax lithotrophicus. Next base: position 4,558,797 of record NZ_AP024238.1, read on the forward strand.
GAAGTGGATGGCTCAGGCCTGGGGCTGCCGATCGTGCTGGAAATTGCCCACCAGCACCAGGCCAGCGTCCGGCTGGAAGAAACCCGTCCTGGTCACAAACCCCCTGGCGCACGTTTTGTGCTGCGCTTCACCGCACTGGAAAACGACCCGCCTCAGTCCTGACGCCCCGCCGGGCACGCCACCAGCGCCTGACCGGCCAAAGCAGCACGTACCGCAGGCAATGACGCTTGCAAGTCATCATTCACGGCGGGCAAGCGCAAGCGCAAACCATGCCGCTCAGGTTGTTCCTGCAGCACCCGGGCTGTGCGCACCCCCCGCTTTGCCAAGGCTTCCAGTGCCGTATTGGCTTGTGCCTGCGAAGCAAACACCCCAAGCGACAAGCCTGGTGCCAGGGTCGAATTGGTCAAGGGCTCAAACGTCAGATGCAAGCTGTCGAGCTGGGCACGTTTTTTGGCCAATTCAGCCGTATTGCCATATTTGCCCATATAAATGATCCAGCGCTCTGGCACAACCACGTCTTCCAGTACCCAGGATTGGGCGGGCAAAGCAGCTTGCAGCGCTTGGCGCAGTGCATCACCCCGCTGGGGATCCAGTACACCGGATTGCAAACACAGCGCAGGCTTGGCAGTTGCAGCCGCTGTGCTGGCGGCTGCAACAATCTTGCGGGCTTCCAGCTCACTGATGATTTGAATGGCCTCAGGCTGGATTTGCTGCAGCAGGCGATGTGGCTCACTTTGTATGGCCGGTCCAAACCCATAAGCCAGCAACCAGCCTTGCCCCCAGGCGAAATACCCTGCGTTAAGCAACAACAGCAACAACACCCAGACACGCAACATCACACGGCCCACTCACAGTTGTTCATAGTTGGGGCCGGGCTGCACACGCACACTCACTTCGGAACTGGTGACCCGCTGCACGCCTGTCGGTGTGGCCACCAACAAGGCCCCGCTGGCATCCACACCCTGGGCCACGCCCTGCAAACCATCACTGAGCGTCACCGGCACTTGCGCCAAGGCATCCAACGCGTTGAATTGCGCCTGAAACGGTGCAAAGCCATGTCCCTCAAACACTTGCACCACATGCACCAAAGGAGCCACCACATGCGCCAGGGTTTGACCGATATCCACGCCGGATATAAATTCAGCCAACCCCACCGGTGGCGTGGACAAGCCTGCCGACTCAGGTGTGAAGATATTGATGCCCACACCAATCACCACATAACGACTGGTATTGGCCACGCCCCAATTGGCGGTTTCAATCAAAATACCTGCCAGCTTGCGGTCATGCCACCACAAATCGTTCGGCCACTTCAGGCGAATCTGCGGGTGCAGGCTTTGCGCCACACTCACGCCCACCGCCAGCGACAGGCCGGACCAATCCTGGGGGGCCAAGGGCAACCCGAGCGAAAAGGTCAGCGCCATGGGCTTGTGCCCGGACGGTGTTTCAGCGCTCAGCCATTGGCGCCCCATGCGCCCGCGCCCGGCGGTTTGCTGCTCGGCCACCAGCAGCACCGGCTCCAGACGACCAGCGCGCGCACGGCGCATCAGCTCGGTGTTGGTCGAATCGATTTGGGGCAACACCTCCACGGTAAAGCCTGGCAATATTGGACTGACAGCTTCCCAGATGGCTTCAAGCGGCCAGCGCACGGGGTGGTTCATGGTGTTAGCGGCGCTTGCGTTTGGGTGCCAGCAGGGTGCCACGGCAACCAGGTGCACCACACCAGCACGGGTATTGCGCCTTGAGCTTGGGTGTGTAGCGCTCGTCAATGATCAGGCCGTAGTCGTAATGCAGCTCTTCACCGGCAGCAATGTCGCGCCGGGCCTTGATGAAAATCCGGCCGTTGCGCTCATCGGCTTCACAATTGCCATCACAAGAATGGTTGATCCAGCGCGACGAATTACCGCCAAAAAGCGCATCAATCACCCGCGTTTCATCCACGTGAAAATAAAACGTGTGGTTGGGGTTGGACGCATCATGCGGGTGACGCGCCTGGGCTTCCTCCCAGGTGATGATCTCGCCCACGTACTCCAAAATAGTCTCTCCTGCGGCAATGTCCTGCACCGCAAAAACGCCTTTGCCATGGATGCCCGAGCGGCGCACCTGGACACGACGTGGGGATGTGGCCTTGGCCACAGGGAGGAGTGATGCAGTTTTGGCGGGCGACTTTTTGGACACGGTCAAAATTTGGTATCGTGAACTCGTATGGGTGCGCGTGTGCGTGCCCACCTGTGTGTGCGCCCGTGTAGGGGCGCGAGAAAAGGATTGTAGTCAGATGAAAACCTTGGTGATTGCCGAAAAACCTTCCGTGGCACAAGACATCGTGCGCGCCCTGACCCCGGTGTCAGGCAAGTTTGAAAAACACGACGAACATTTTGAGAACGACACCCATGTGGTCACCAGTGCCGTAGGCCATCTGGTGGAAATCCAGGCTCCAGAAGCCTTTGATGTGAAACGCGGCAAATGGAGCTTTGCCCACCTGCCGGTGATTCCGCCCCACTTTGACCTGAAACCGGTCGACAAAACCAAAACCCGCCTGAATGCGGTGGTGAAACTGGCCAAACGCAAAGACGTGGGCCAACTCATCAACGCCTGCGACGCGGGCCGCGAGGGTGAGCTGATCTTTCGCCTGATCGAGCAATACGCTGGTGGTGCCAAACCCCTGGGCAAACCGGTACAACGCCTGTGGCTGCAAAGCATGACACCGCAAGCCATTCGCGAAGGCTTTGGCGCCCTGCGCAGCAATGCCCAGATGCAGCCGCTGGCTGACGCGGCACGCTGCCGCTCCGAGGCCGACTGGCTGGTCGGCATCAACGGCACACGCGCCATGACCGCGTTCAACTCGCGTGACGGCGGCTTCTTTCTGACCACCGTGGGCCGGGTGCAAACCCCGACGCTCTCGGTGGTGGTGGAGCGCGAGGAACAAATCCGCAAGTTCATCAGCCGCGATTACTGGGAAATCCATGCCTCATTCGCCGCCCAGGCGGGCAACTACCCGGCCAAGTGGTTCAACCCGGCGCACAAAAAAGACGCTGATGATGCCGAAAAGAAGGCAGATCGCGTCTGGAGCGAGCTGGATGCACGCACCATTGCCGAAGCAGTGCGCGGCCAACAAGCCACGGTTTCAGAGGAAAGCAAACCCACCTCTCAGGCTTCGCCTGCCCTGTTTGACCTGACCAGCCTGCAACGCGAAGCCAACAGCAAGTTCGGCTTCAGCGCCAAAACCACCCTGTCCATCGCCCAAAGCCTGTACGAACGCCACAAAGCCCTGACCTACCCACGTACCGACTCACGTGCCCTGCCCGAAGACTATGTGCCGGTGGTGAAACAAACCTTTGAAATGCTGGCCGACAGCGGCCTGAAACACCTGGCACCCCACGCACTCACGGCCCTCAACAACAACTACATCCGCCCCAGCAAGCGTATTTTCGACAACGCCAAGGTGAGTGATCACTTTGCCATCATCCCCACATTACAAGCGCCTGGAGCGCTCTCGGAAACAGAGCAAAAAATTTACGACCTGGTGGTGCGCCGCTTCATGGCGGTGTTTTTCCCTGCGGCTGAATACCAGGTCACCACACGTATCTCCAAGGTTCAGGAGCACCATTTCAAAACCGAAGGCAAGGTGCTGGTCAAGCCGGGCTGGCTGGCCATTTACGGCAAGGAAGCCGCACTGGAAGTCGAGGGCGGCAAAGACGGTGACAAGGGGCAAAGTCTGGTGCCGGTAGCGCCTGGCGAAAAGGTCAAGGCCGAGTCCGTCGACCCCAAAGGCCTGAAAACCCGCCCACCCGCACGCTACTCAGAAGCCACCCTGCTCGGCGCCATGGAAAGCGCTGGCAAAACCGTGGAAGACGACGAACTGCGCGAAGCCATGCAGGAGAAAGGCCTGGGCACCCCGGCCACCCGCTCCAGCATCATTGAAGGTTTGATCTCCGAGGCCTACATGCTGCGCGAAGGCCGCGAGCTGATCCCCACCGCCAAGGCGTTCCAGCTGATGACACTCTTACGTGGCCTGGACGTACAAGAGCTGACCAAAGCCGAACTCACCGGCGAATGGGAATACAAGCTCAACCAGATGGAGCACGGCAAGCTCAGCCGTACGGCCTTCATGAGTGAGATTGCTGCCATGACCGAACGTATGGTGAAAAAAGCCAAGGAATACGACCGCGACAGCGTACCGGGCGACTTTGCCACGCTGCACACGCCCTGCCCCAACTGCGGTGGCATCGTCAAGGAAAACTACCGCCGTTATGGCTGCACCGGCGCTGATGGCCAGAGTGAGGGCTGCGGTTTTTCATTTGGCAAAACCCCGGCCGGACGGACTTTTGAGCTGGCTGAAGTTGAGCAGTTTTTGCGTGACCGCAAAATCGGCCCCCTGACCGGCTTTCGCTCCAAAGCTGGCTGGCCCTTTGTGGCCGAAATGGTCATCAAGTTTGACGAGGACAGCAAAAACTACAAGCTTGAATTTGACTTTGGCGACGATAAAAAAGGCGAGGAAACCGGTGAGCTGGTCGATTTTTCAGCCCAGACCAGCTTGGGTGCCTGCCCCCAATGTGGTGCTGCCGTGTTTGAGCACGGCAAAAATTATGTGTGCGAAAAATCCGTCCCCACCGCGGCACAGGCTACCCCCAGTTGCGAGTTCAAGACCGGCCAGATCATCCTGCAGCAACCGATTGAACGCGAGCAAATGGTCAAGCTGCTGGCCACCGGAAAAACCGATCTGCTGGACAAGTTTGTCAGCATGCGCACCCGGCGCACCTTCAAGGCCATGCTGGCCTGGGATGCCACCGCGGGCAAGGTCAATTTTGAATTTGCCCCGAGCAAATTCCCGCCACGCAAGACAGCAGCGACACCGTTGACAAAAGCTGCTGTCTCTTCAAAATCACGAGCTGCTAGCGCAGCATCTACGGTAACTACAGGCCAAAAACCCTTAAAAACACCGGCTAAAAGGACTGCCAAACCAGCTGCCGCCAAAACACCACGCAAAACACCTGCCGCCGGGGCGGGTTCTACGCCCAGTGCAGCACTCGCTGCAGTGATCGGGTCTGAGCCGATTGCCCGCGCCCAGGTCATCAAAAAACTGTGGGACTACATCAAGGCCAACAAGCTGCAGGATGCCGCCAACAAACGCGCCATCAACGCCGATGCCAAGCTGCTGGCGGTATTTGGAAAACCCCAGGTGACCATGTTTGAACTGGCGGGCATCGTGGGCCAACATTTGGGGTGAAAGGGATGCTTCCAACCGAATCGGGAGAGGGACGGCATCCAAGTGGTGCCTGTGGATGGATGCCCAAATGGCACCATGGATTAGGGTAAACCCTATGTCGCCATCACCCGTCTGACATCAAAATGTCACGGGACTGTCTTAGTCTTGCCGACTTCAGGCCGTCTGAGCCTGATGCAGCTTGCTGCTGTCACCCCACTTCATCCAAGGACCTTGAACATGAAAATCCGCTACTCATTGATTGCCGCAGGCATTGTTGCCCTGGGCACTGTTGGCACCGCCTGCGCGCAAGAGAAAACCCTGCGTTTACTCACCTGGGCCGACTATGCACCCGCTGATGTGGTGGCGCAGTTTGAGAAGGAAAGTGGCTACAAGGTTGAAATCACCCTGTCGAACAACGAAGAAATGATCTCCAAGTTGCGCGCCACCGGCGGCGCTGGGTTCGATCTGGCCCAGCCCTCACAAGACCGCATCACCGGCCCACAGCAAGAATTTGGCATCTACAAACCGATGGATCTGAGCAAACTCAAGGCCGAGTTGTTCATCCCCTCCATGCTGGAAGCCACCAAGAAAAACACCACGCTGGCGGGCAAGGTTTATGGTTTGCCCCACATCTGGGGTACGGACGGTTTGGTGGTCAACACCAGCCTGACCAAAATGAGCGATTACCCCGACCTGTGCCGCGCCGATGTCAAAGGCAAAACCGCTGTGCGCCTGAAACGCCCGACCCTGCTGGCCTTTGCGTTTGCAGCTGGCAAAGACCCGTTTGCGCTGTACAGCAACCCCAAAGCCTATGGCGAACTGATGGACGAAGTCGGCAAGACCATGATCGCCTGCAAGGGTAATCTGAAGCTCTTCTGGGACAACAAAGACCAGTTGCTCAACGGCATGCGTTCTGGCGAAATTGTCGGCGCCATGATGTGGGACACCGGCGGCTGGAAGCTCAATGGCGAAAAGGCTGAAATCCAGTTCATCGCGCCAAAATCCGGCGCACTCGGCTGGATCGACACCTTTGCCATTCCGGCCAAAGGCAAGAACGATGCCGCCGCCTATGCCTGGATCAACTTCAACATGCGCCCGGAAATCGCCGCCCGCGTGGGTGCCAAGGCAGGCAACTTCACCGCCTCCAAGGGTGCCGATCAGTTGGCCGATGCCAAGCTGAAGGCCCAGTTTGCCGCCAGCTTCCCTGAAGCTGCGCTGAAAAACGTCAAGTGGTACCCCGCTGTGCCCGCTGGCATTGAAGACATCGAAGGCCGCGTGCTGGATCGCATCAAGGCAGCCAATTAAGGCTTGATCGGGATGACACCGTAGGAGCCCTACCCTCTGGGCTCCTACCCATCCAACGGCCCAGCGAACTGGGCTTTTACACAAGACATCACTTGAATTCAACATCTTCTGCTGCCCTGCCAGACCTGCAAGCCACACGCGTGGCCAAACACTATGGTGCATTTCACGCGGTGGACGACTTGTCGTTCTCGGTGGCACGCGGCAGCTTCTTTTCCATTCTGGGGCCGTCGGGCTGTGGCAAGACCACCCTGTTGCGCATGATTGCGGGCTTTTTATGCCCCGACTCTGGCGACATTCTGATTGGTGGCAAGCCGATGAACGGTGTACCCCCCAACCGGCGCCCCGTCAACATGGTGTTTCAACACCTGGCACTGTTCCCGATGATGAGTGTCGGTGACAACGTCGGTTACGGCCTGGCGCGCCGCGGTGTGGCCAAAGACGAGATTCAGCGTCGTGTGGGTGAAATGCTGGAGCGTGTCAGCCTGCCCGGCGCCCAAAACAAGCGCGTCGACCAGCTCTCGGGCGGCCAAAAGCAGCGCGTGGCGATTGCCCGCAGCCTGGTGCTGGAGCCCACCTTGCTGCTGCTGGACGAACCCCTGGGCGCACTCGACCTGAAGCTGCGTGAGCACATGAAAATCGAGCTCAAGCAATTACAAGCCGCTTTTGGCACCACCTTTGTCTACATCACCCACGATCAGTCAGAGGCCTTGGTGCTGTCAGACCATGTGGCGGTGATGAACGCGGGCCACTTTGAGCAAGTGGGCACCCCCCAAGCGCTGTACTACGAACCCCAAACGCCGTTTGTGGCTGGTTTTGTCGGGGCCAACAACCGCATCGCCGGCCACGCCACCGATGTGAACGGCAGCCTGGTCACCGTCACCAGTGCACAAGGTTTGGTGCTTCCGGCGCGCGCCATGGGCCAAATAACACCTGGTGCTTCGGTTGAGGCGTTTGTACGCCCCGAAGTCGCACGCCTGGCCCGTAGCTCAAGCGTGTTTGCCAATGCCGGTCTGCCACACTGGCAAGCCACGGTCAATAGCTTGCTGTTTGACGGAGCCAACTCGGCCGTGCTCTTGAACGAGGCACAGTCCCACACCGAATTCCGCATCGCCTTGCCACAAACCGGCGAGTTTGCCGACCTGGCGGTGGGTGAAACGGTGGCGTTTGGATTTGATCCACAACGCGCCGTGTGTTTTGCCGCACAAGCATGAAAACCCAGGCTCGCTTGATGCTCCTGTTGCTGCTGGCTCCAGCACTGCTGTGGCTGATCGGCCTGATCGTGTTGCCGCATGTGGAGCTGAGCATTTTGTCGCTGCGCGCGCGCGTGGCCCCGCGTGTCTACGAGCCCAGCTTGGCGCAATTCCGCACGTTTTATGAAGAGCCGCTGTACTGGCACACCTTCATGCGCACGGCGCTGATGTCCATCCTGGCCACGGGTATCACCCTGCTGATGGCGTTTCCCATCGCCTGGACGATTGCCAAGCTGGTGCGCGGAAAGTCCAAATCCATGCTGTTTGTCATGTGCCTGATCCCATTCTGGGTCAGTGAAACGGTGCGCACCCTGGGCTGGATGATTTTGCTGCGTGAATCCGGCGTATTGCCCGCCTTCCTGGTCTGGCTGGGGGTCACGCCCGCACCGGTGGAAATGCTCTACCACGATGCCACCATCCTGGTCGGGCTGGTCTACACCTCGATGTTGTTCATGGTCATCCCGCTGATCAGTGCGCTGGAGAGTCTGGACGACTCGCTGATCGAAGCCGCTTACGACCTGGGCGGCAACGGCTGGTCGATCCTGCGCCAAATCGTCATTCCACACGCTGCCCCCGGCATTGTGGCGGGCTGTATTGTGGTGTTTATGCTGACCCTGGGCAACTACCTGACCCCCACGCTCTTGGGCGGTAAAAACTCGCAGTGGTTCACCGAACAAATTTACACCCAGTTCATCACCCGCTTCAACTGGGAGCAGGGCGCGGCGTTTGGCTTCTTGCTGCTGGGCTTGAGCACCGCCATCGTCTGGGCTGGCCTGCGCTTAAGTGGTCAAAAATTTGGCGAAGTGATGCAACGATCATGAAGACCGCTTTGATTGCTATTCAATTGATAGCTGTTTGCGCTTGCAAATACTGCACCAGAGGCCAATTTGGCTTAAAAATTGGGAGAAACATCCCATGATTGCCTCGTTGCCTCGCCCGCTGTGGTTACGCGCCAGCACCGTGGTGTATGGCGTGGCGTTTTTTGCCTTCCTGTTCCTGCCACTGCTCATCGTGGCGGTGTTTGCCTTCAACGATGCGCCCTACCCAGCCCCACCCTGGCGCGGTTTCACGCTGGACTGGTTTCTGGGCCACGACGGCTCAGGCCGCACCGGCTTGTTTGCCGACAGTGCCATGCTGGGCAGCCTGTGGACCAGCGTCATCGTGGCCTGCTGGGTCACGCTGCTGTCGGTGCTGGTCGGCACGGCCAATGCGTTTCTGATCGAGCGCACCCAGTTTCACGGCAAGCAGGCCCTGAGCTTGTTGATGCTGGCCCCGCTGGTGATTCCGGGGGTGATTCTGGGCATCTCGATCTTGGCCTTTGCCAGCCGCATTGCCAACCTGGCCGATGACCTGTGGGGGCTGGAGCTGGAGTTTTTGCGCCCCGGCTTGCCGCTGGTGGTGCTGGGGCAGTTCTCGTACATCGTCTCGATTGCCACGCTGACCATCACCGCCCGCCTGAAACGCTTCGATGTCACGCTGGAAGAAGCCGCCTACAACCTGGGGGCCTCCCGCGCCGCCGTGCTCTGGACCATCACCCTGCCCTACCTGAAACCGGCGCTGATCGGCTCGGCCGCCATCTCGTTCCTGATGAGTTTTGAGAACTTCAACACCACGCTGATGCTGGTAGGCTCGGACTCACCGCTCACCGTGATGATGTATGGCCGCATGCGCGAAGGCGCCACCCCGGTGCTCAATGCGGTCAGCCTGCTGCTGATGGTGGCCTCCGCCGTGCTGGCGTTGACCATGATGCGGGGGCCAAAAGCCGGCGAGCCTGACCACGCAAACTGACAGAGAATTGGACACTTCGCTCCTGCAAGATGTCAGTGGTTGACGAGGATTCAGAGAGAACTTATTCCGTTTTCAGCTTATTTGCGCCTGAGCACAAAGCTTAAAACACTGCGTACACAGATGCTGTACGCTTTGATATGCAATGGATTGGGGCTTTGCTGAACGCACAGCAAAGCCATTCACACAAGCTATTTGGCAGCCGTCGTGGTCTCTTGTGCTTTCCGATCAACGATCACAGAGCTACCCATTTGCACCGGCAAAGCATCAGGATAGTTGTAGCCAGTACCCTTGTTGTGGTCAATGATGGCCCCAATACCACCTCCAAAGACAATATTGCCCCACATGCTGCCTGCAGCTCTGGAAATGGCCTTGAGCAAACCATCTTTTTCGCCGTCTTTTTTGCATTCAACCGTCAAGTCTTCGGATGAACGGCGGACATTGATAAAACTCGGAGTGATCGCCTCCCACGTTCCTTTGTCGTTTTGAAGCGTGCACTTCACACCTTCGACACTTTTAGCATCGTCACCTTTGGCGGTGAGTGACAGTTGTTGCATGTCACTGCCAGTTATCGAAGCACAACCTGTGGTCAGAGCGATGAGTATTCCAAGAATTGTCAATTTAAAGTTATGCACAAATTTCCTTTTTGAGTTTTTGATGACCGCTTTTGGCGATAGTGAGATCGCCAGGAAGCTCAAAAATGTGCGCCATGGCGATGATTTGACGATATCGGAACAGAAATTAGCCCATGGTTTTAATTGAGCACGTCTGATCACAAACATCTGTGAATCTGGTTTGATTGTCGTAGGCTAATAAAGCATCAAGGTATCCCCCATTTGGGGGATTTTTTGAGTTGAAACGATATTTTTGACGCTGCCTGCGGCTTTGTGCCTAGGAGACTATCGGACTCAATACCCCAGGCTTCCGTTCTTAAGCAGCACAACCACATAGCTCATTCCATTTTTAAATCATTGGTGTCCAAGCACGAAACCACAGGCCGTGCCAAACCAAGCCTGGTCGGATACGGCTCACCGATGTGGGTCTGAAAGTGGATACCACGACTGGGTGCAGAACCAAACCGGAGAGCACTCAGTCATCATTCCCTCCCACCAGACCACCCAACAAGCTGCCGCCCAGCACACCACCACCCAGCAATGAACTCTGCTCGGCAGAACGGCCGCCCGCAGCGGGTGCGGACAAGAGGATGCGATTGGCCAGGCGCGACAGTGGCAGCGACTGCAACCAGACCTTGCCAGGCCCGCTCATGGTGGCAAAAAACAGCCCTTCGCCGCCAAACAGGGCCGACTTGATCTTGCCCACGTACTGAATGTCAAAGTCCACGCTGGGCTGGTAGGCCACCACACAGCCGGTGTCCACCCGCAAGACTTCGCCAGGAGCCAGCGTGCGCTCCATCAGCGTGCCACCGGCGTGCACAAAAGCCAGGCCATCACCTTCGAGCTTTTGCATGATGAAGCCCTCACCACCAAACAAACCCACGCCCAGCTTTTTCTGAAAGGCAATGCCCAGTGACACGCCTTTGGCGGCACACAAAAATGAATCTTTCTGGCACAGCAGTGTGCCGCCCAGGGTGCTCAAATCCATCGGGATGATCTTGCCTGGGTAAGGTGCGGCAAAAGCCACCCGCTGCTTGCTTGATCCGGCGTTCTGGAAAACGGTGGTGAACATGTTTTCACCGGTCATCAGGCGCTTGCCTGCGCCCATGAGCTTGCCAAAGAAGCCGCCCTGCTGTGAGCCGTCGCCAAACACCGTGTCCATTTGAATACCCGCCTGCATGTACATCATGGCACCCGCCTCACCCACGGCGGCTTCGCCAGGGTCAAGCTCGACCTCCACATACTGCATCTCGGTGCCAAAAATCTCGTAATCCACCACATCCATTGCCATTGTTTACTCCTGATAAATCACGCAAGCCGTGCGCATGCAGAGGCAACGATAGCAAATATCAGGATCAGCTTCGCGGTAAAGTGCAAGCCATGAGCACCTTCACCCTCACCGAGCCCCAGCAACAAGCCTTGTTACACGCGGCCCGCAGCGCCCAGCGCCAGGCCTACGCACCTTATTCCCACTACCCCGTTGGTGCCGCCGTGCTGGACGACCAGGGTCGCATCCACGCCGGTTGCAACGTCGAAAACGCCGCCTACCCTGAAGGCCTGTGTGCCGAAGCCTCGGCCTTGGCGGCCATGGTGCTGGCCGGCAGCACCCGTGCACTGGCGGTGCTGGTGGTTGGCCAGGGCGGCCAAAACAACAGCGCCTGGACCACACCCTGCGGCGGTTGCCGCCAGAAATTGCGCGAATTTGGCGCACCCGATATGCCGATCCTGAGCGCCAACGACACCACCCTGGGGCCGCGCTACACCTTGAGCGCCCTGTTGCCCGAGAGCTTTGGGCCGGAGCATCTGGGCAACACATGAACACTCGGCCACACCAGCCTCTGGGGGGCTTGCGCCGGAACAACCACAGGGATCACCCATGAACAACATCCTTGATGCAATTCAAACCATCACCCAACGTGCCGCCCATCTGCAACCCCGCATCGCCGTGGTGCTGGGCTCCGGCTGGGGCGGTTTGACGGATCACATCACCGGGGCGATCCAGATTCCCTACAGCGACTTGCCCGGGTTTCCGCAGCCTACGGTGGCCGGTCACAGCGCCATGCTCTGGCTGGGCCACATCGGCAAGCAAGCGGTGGCAGTGATGAGCGGGCGCAAGCATGGTTATGAAACCGGTGCGGTCGACGGCATGGCCGAGCCTTTGCGGGTGTTAAAAGGCCTGGGTTGCCACACGCTGGTGCAAACCAACGCGGCGGGCAGCCTGCGCACCGACATGCCGCCGCAGAGTCTGATGCTGATCAGCGACCACCTGAACCTGCCGCAACGCTCACCCCTGGTGGGCCTTACCGGGTCGGAGCGTTTTGTCAATATGGTGGATGCCTATGATTCAGAGCTAAAACACCTTGCAGTGCAGGTAGCACAAGCGCAAGGCGCTATGCTTTTTGAAGGCGTGTATGCCTGGTTTCTGGGACCGCAGTTTGAGACTCCGGCTGAAATCCGCATGGCCCGGCTGCTGGGTGCGGACGCGGTGGGCATGAGCACCGTACCTGAAACCATTCTGGCGCGTTACCTGGGGCTGCGCGTGCTGGCCTTGTCGTTCATCACCAACCTGGGGGCGGGCATGTCGGCTGAGCAACTGAGCCATGCCCACACCTTGAGTCAGGCTCAGGAAGGCAGTGCCAAGGCGAGCCGGTTGTTGGCTGACATCATTGGTCAGCTGCCATGAGCACGCTAAACAAAACGGCAAGTCAATCCAAGGTTTGTTGGTACGCCGTGCGCGGCAACCGGTATGGGCAGCCCCCTCATACTGGAGTACCAGAAATCGGGGGCTGCCCATACCAATTGCCACGCAAGATAGTGGACGGGCGAGCATTTTCAAGAGGTGGGACTTACCTTTTTAACCCACAAACGCCAGCCGCTGTGCGGGTCATTCCAAGAATGCAACCATTTGCAAATGCCCTTACTTTTGCTTCAATACCGCCATGAACACCTCTTCCAACACCACACCTACCTGGTCACATGACCTGATCAGCAGCGCCCGCATCGCCCTGGCCTGCCTGGATCTCACCAGCCTGAACGACGCTGACACCGAAGCCGACATTGCCCAACTCTGCCAACGCGCCCAAAGCCCGTTTGGCCCCACCGCCGCCGTCTGTGTCTGGCCCCGGCTGGCCGCCTTTGCCCGTGCGCAGTTGCCGCCGCACATTGCCGTGGCTGCCGTGGCCAACTTTCCGTATGGCAACGCGGATGTGGACGCAGCAATGCGCGACACCGTGCAGATTGTGCAAGCCGGGGCCCAAGAGGTGGACGTGGTGCTGCCCTACAAGGCCCTGATGGCTGGTGATGAAGCGGCGGTCACCACACTGCTTGTGGCCGTGCGCCAAGCCTGCCCCGGCCTGGTGCTGAAGGTGATTCTGGAAACCGGAGAACTCCAAACCCCCGAGCTGATTCAACGCGCCAGCCAACTGGCATTGGATGCGGGTGCCGACTTTCTGAAAACCAGCACCGGCAAAACCGCCACCCACGCCACGCCCGAGGCGGCGCACATCATGCTGGCCGCCATCACGGCCCACCCCAGCGCCCAAAAATATGCAGGGTTTAAGGCCTCAGGCGGCATCAAGACAGCGCAGGAAGCTATCATTTATGAAGCACTCACACAACATTACCTGGGCGCGGCAGCCTTGACTGCCAAACGCTTTCGCCTTGGTGCCAGCAGCCTGCTTGCCAACCTTGAGGCGGTGCTGGGTGAGCTTGACGACGAAAGCCCCACCCAGCCTGGCGGCTACTGACCCACCCCTTGCAACCCGGCAGCCCAGCCATGTCGCAGGCTGGCAGCGCCCCCACACCAACCCAAACACACCATGCTCGCTCAAGAAATTATCCGCATCAAACGCGACGGCCACACGCTCTCGCCCATACACATTGACCACTTTGTGCGGGGGCTGGTCGACGGCTCGTGGAGCGAAGGCCAGGCCGCCGCGCTGGCCATGGCGATGTTCCTCAAAGGCATGAGCCGAGATGAGACCGTGGCCCTGACGCAGGCCATGACCCACTCCGGCCTGGTCATGGACTGGTCTGGTTCCCGGCTGGACGGCCCGATTCTGGACAAACATTCCACCGGCGGGGTCGGTGACAAGCTCAGCCTGATGCTGGCCCCCATCGTGGCGGCCTGCGGCGGCATCGTGCCGATGATCTCGGGTCGCGGCCTGGGCCACACCGGCGGCACGCTCGACAAGCTGGGCAGCATTCCCGGCTACCAATGCACGCCCGACGTGGCGACCCTGCACCAGGCCCTGCAAAGCGCGGGCTGCGCCATCATCGGCCAGACCGCCGAGCTGGCCCCGGCAGACCGCCGCCTGTACGCCATCCGCGACGTGACCGCCACGGTGGAATCCGTGCCGCTGATCACCGCCAGCATCCTGTCGAAAAAACTCGCTGCCGGGCTGCAAGGCCTGGTGATGGACGTGAAGGTTGGCAACGGCGCGTTTGCCGACTCGATGGACATGGCCAGCACCCTGGCCGAATCGCTGGTGCAGGTGGCCAACGGGGCCGGCCTGCCCACCCGCGCCTGGCTGACCGACATGAACCAGGTGCTGGGCCATGCCTGCGGCAACGCGCTGGAGGTCATGGAAGCGGTGGACTTTTTGAAAGGTGATGCCACCGACCTGCGCCAAAGCATCGCCACCCTGCGCCTGAGCGCCGAATTGCTGCTGATGGGTGGCCTGGCCGCCAACGAGGCCGAGGCACTTCAAAAAGCAGAGCAATCTGTGACCAGCGGACGAGCGCTGGAGCAGTTTTCCCGCATGGTGAGTGCACTCGGCGGCCCGGCTGACTTTGCCGAGCGCCCCAGCCACTACCTGCCGCACGCCCCGGTGCAATTGCCGGTGACCGCGCCACGCAACGGCTGGGTCAGCGGCATGGCGACCCGCGACATTGGCCTGGCGGTGGTGGAACTCGGCGGCGGGCGGCGCAAAGCCAGCGACCCCATTGATGCCAGCGTCGGCTTCACCCAGTTTGCCCACATCGGCCAGCAAGTGCACACCGGTGACGTGCTGGCGCTGGTGCATGCAGCCGATGAAGCCAGCGCCGAACGCGCGCGGCAGACGCTGCTGGCGTGCATCCAGCTTGGGGAGCAGCCCAGCGCGATGACACCGGTGATGGTGCGACGCATTCTCTCAAATGATGCGTAAAACAGGGCTGTAGCGCCTGTCCATACTGCGCCAATAGCTACAAAATAAAGAGCATCAATGCATGAACTTGCCACCGCGCCCAATGATGGACAAGTCGGTGAAGTTGGAGCCCTGATGGTCTTTGGCGCTGTAATTCACCACAAATCCGCCAAAGCTCACATCGTGCATACTTTCCAGACTTGAGATCAGGTTATCGCGCGTCAGGGTTTTACCCGCGCGGCGCAGGCCTTCCGTCAGTACACGGGCGGTCATGTAACCCTCCATGCTGGAGAAATCAAACTCCTTTTGCCCCGCTGCCAGCATGTGCTGCTGGTACTCCCGAACAATCGGCAATTTGGTCACAAACGGGAAGGGCATCACTTGCGAGATCACCACACCCTGACCCGTATCACCCAGCTCTTGCGCCAGCGCGCTGGAGCCGACAAAACTGACATTAAAAAACTGCCCGCCATAAGCTTTGCTGCGTGCCTGTTTGATAAACGCGGCGCAGGATTTGTACGCGCTGATCTGCACGATGGCTTCGGGCTCCACTTTCAGAATGCTGGCGAGTGCCTGGGTCACGTCCGTGCTGTTGCGCTCCACGGTGCCAAGGGCCACCGGTTTGAGCTGGCGTTTGGTCAGGGCGCGCTCCACACCTTCCAGGCCCGCTTTGCCATAGGAGTCGTTTTGGTAGAACACGGCGATCTTTTTGACCCCGAGTGTGGTCAGGTGCTGCACGATGCGCTCGGTTTCATCAAAGTAACTGGCCCGCACATGAAAAACTTCCTTGTGAAAGGGCTCACGCAGCGCCTGTGCGCCGGTGAACAGGCCCACCAATGGCACCTGTTGCTCAGTCACGATGGGCATTGCGGCCAGCCCCGTCGGGGTCCCCACCGCACCAGCCAGTGCAAACACCTTGTCTTCCTGGATCAAGGCTTTGACCGCCGCCACCGCTTTCTCGGGCTCATAACCATCGTCGCGCGTGATCAGCTTGATGGACCGGCCGTTGATGCCACCTTGCGCATTCACCGCGGTGAAATACGCTTGCATACCGACCTGTACCCGTTGGCCCAGCTGCGCGGCGGGGCCGCTCATGGCGGCAAATTGACCAATCAGAATTTCCTTGTCAGTGACCCCGTTTTGTGCTGCGGCCAGAGTCCCTGACAGCGAAAGAAAAATCGCAAGAAGTTTTCGAATAATGTGCATAAGTTCGTTTCCTCAAACAATGTGGCTGGCATTGCCATGTGTTCACTGACCTTGCCCAGAGCCCCGTCCGGGCGAATAGGCCTGCTGGGATTATGGGCTTAAATACTTTCATACCTATGACATTTCACGGTGCCGATCTTGCCTGGACGCCAATACGCGCACGGATCGGGGGCTGGCGGGAAGCTGCCGTGGCAGCAAGCCCTGCAAGGCTTGGGGGTTGGCCCGCGCACCGCTGGCGATGTAGTCGTCCAGCAGGGCCTGGCGCACGGTGTCTGGCGACACATGGGCGCTGAGGTAGACAAACAAGGCATCCACCAACACCTCTGGGGTCAGCTTGTGGGTGGCACCCAGGTGCGGCCACAACCAGTCCGATAAGGCCATGAAACGCCCAAAAGGAGAGGCTTGTGGCATGTGCTGCAACAGCAGCGCCAGTGTGTGGGCATAGCGCCCGGAGTTGGCCAGCAAGTCCCAGTAGCGCGCAAAACGGGCAAACCGCTGGAGCGTGGCCGCATCCACCACACCGGTGTGCTGCACGGTGTAGGGCGGCTCGGTGTCATACACCATGCCATGTGCGGAGGTATGCCGGGTAATGGGTGTGCCACGCAGGCGCTTCAAAATGCCCAACTGAATCTCGTGTGGGCCAATGGCCAGCAGGCGGTCAAAGCCTTCGGCAAAACTCGGCAGGGTTTCACCCGGCAAGCCAAAGATCAGGTCGGCATGCAGGTGCGCATGGGTGTGGGCCAGCAGCCAGCGCAGGTTGGCCTCGGTGGCGGCGTTGTCCTGGCGGCGTGAAATGGTGTGCTGCACGGCCGGATTGAAGCTTTGTACACCCACCTCCAGTTGCAACACACCAGGCGGAAACTGCGCCAGCATGGCACGCAGGCGCTCGGGCAGGTGGTCGGGGATAACTTCAAAATGCAGGAAAAGCTGCTCGCTAGGGGGGGCATCCGCAGCGGGTAAGCGATCCAGGAAAAACTGCAGGATACGCACCGAGTGCGCCACCTTCAGGTTAAAGGTGCGGTCCACAAACTTGAAGTTGCGCGCGCCGCGCTGGTACAAACCGTCAAGCGCCACCAACACCCGATCCAGCTCAAAGGCCCAGGCCGTTTTGTCCAGCGAACTCAGGCAGAACTCGCATTTGAACGGACAGCCGCGCGAGGCTTCCACATACAGCAGGCGGTGCGCCAGATCGGCATCGCTGTATTCGGCATAAGGCAGAGTGACATCTGCCAGCGGTGGCTGTTCACCGGGAATCACTTTCATCAGCGGTTGTGGCCCATCCATCAACACACGGCACAGTTTGGCAAAACTCACATCACCCCAGCCGGTGATGACATGGTCAGCCAGCGCGGTGATGGGTTGCTGATCCACCTCGTGGCTGACCTCTGGCCCACCCAGCACCAGCTTCACATCGGGGCGCACCGTTTTGAGTTGGCGGATCACCTCCAGGGTCTGTGTCACGTTCCAGATGTACACGCCCAAGCCGATGATTTGCACCCTGCCCTGCGGCGGGCCCAAAGCCGCCAGCAAATCCGCCACCACCTCCTGCGGCGCACGGCTGATGGTGTATTCACGCAGCAGCGTTTGCGCCCGCAAGCCGGCACCACCATGCCGATCCAGATTGGCCAGCAAGTAACGCAGGCCCAGTGAGGCGTGGATGTAGCGGGCATTCAGTGTGGCCAGGATGATGCGGGGGGCGGTGTGGGTCATAACCACCTATTCTGCGTGGATTTCACCAGGCCCACGCCTCGCCCGTCCGCAATGTCGATTCGACCTCCCCGGTTCATGCAGCAGCCTGGGCCAGTTCGCGGTTGACGCGTGATTGGAGTACCCGGTGTGGGTCCTCGACCTGGGGCGATGGCGGTGGTTTCTGGCATCCATAAGGAACAACTCGACATGGTGATAACAATGCCCTGAAAATCAGAGTCAATCCTTGCCCAACCCATGCTGCCAACGCCCCGTTTCCAGAACTACAAACGCGATACCTTGCGTATGGCACTCAGCCACTATGTGACCAATGGCCTGTCCGCGGCATTGGGGCTGTTGCTGATCTCGGGCAGCATCCATCTGTGGCTGGGGGCTTTCGCCGCGGCAGCGGCTTCGGTGGGGGTGGTGGTGTGTATTCCGCCTGACCAACCTGCCCCCAAGCGGGGCAAGTTCTGGCAGCTGTTGCCAGCTTTCCTGATTGGTTTGCCGCTTTTCTGGGCCGTGCAGGTGCTGCACGCCTCCCCGATCCTGCTGGGTCTGCTGCTGGTACCGGCCAGTTTTCTGGCCTTTCTGGCAGGTGCCTGGGGCAAGCGGGGGCTGCCGATCACGGTGTCGGTCATGTTTGCCATGGTGTTTTCGCTGGCGGTACCAGACCATACCAACAATGCCACCAACCTGACCACCTGCCTTTATTTCACGCTGGGTTCAGGGTCGTACCTGATCTGGGCAACCCTGGCCAACGCCGCACTCAACACACGATACCGCGTGCAGATGCTGGCCGATACCCTGCTGGCGCTGGCACATCTCATGCACACCCAGGCACAGCAATTGATGCCCGCGGCAGAAAGAGACACGCCATTACGCGCACCCCTGATCGGCACCTTGCTCAAGCAACAGGCAGCCCTGGCGGACCAGTTACAAGCCGCGCGCGACATTTTGCTGGAGTCGCCACGTTCAACGCTGCGCCAACGGCTGGCCAACATGCTTGTTCTGGTGCTGGAAATACGTGACCATTTGCTGGTCTGCGAACTGGATCTGGACACGGTGCAATCCCATCCCGGCCATGAACCGATGCTGAGCGAGCTGCGCGACATTCTGGACGGATTGGCGGATGAGGTGAATGCCCTGGCAGATGCCCTGATGCTGGGGCGCATACCCTTGTTATTTGAAAGCCGGCGCACCCAGCTGGAGCACCTGCAGTGGGACCACCATGCCACGGCCACCGCAGATCAGGCAAGCCCCTCGCCGGCCATATTGGCCATGGGTATATCAAATCGAATTGGCCATATGAATGACGATGCCCTGCGTTTGGTCGCACTGGCTCGTGGCGAGGTGGAGCCCGATGTGAGCCTGGTGCGGACCAACTGGCAACTGTTTGTCAGCCCAACGGCATGGTCATGGCAGCCGTTTGATGCCCTGTGGCGCTGGAACGCGCCTCCGTTGCGCCACGCCATTCGGGCGGCTCTGGCCATTGGCACCGCGTATGCCGTGTCGTTGGCCTTGCCCTGGGGAACACATGACTACTGGATTTTGCTGACCATTGTGGTGGTGTTGCGCGGTAGTCTGGCGCAAACCCTGGAACGGCGCAACAGCCGGGCCACCGGCACCCTGATGGGTTGTATGGCGGCAGGCCTGCTGCTGTATGCGCATACCCCGCCAATTGCCTTGCTGGTGGTGGTGACGTTGGCGCAGGCCGTGGCACATGCCTTTGCGATCAGGAACTACCTGGTGACAGCGGTGGCGGCCACCGTGCTGGGCCTGCTGCAAGTGCAGATGCTCAATGCCGGCCCAAGCCCGGTCTTTGACGTGGTGGAGCGTATGCTGGATACCCTGCTTGGCGTGGCTATTGCCTGGGCTTTCAGCTACGTGTTGCCGTCATGGGAACGCAGCCAGATGGCAGCGTTGGTGAAGCGCACGCTGGCAGCCCAAGCACGCCACACGCGGGTGGCGCTGGGCTTGTGGCAGTTGCAGGCGGTGGACAACGAGCCGGAACTTCAATGGCGACTGGCGCGGCGCGAAGCTTACGACAGCCTCTCGGCGCTGGTGCAGGCCGCCCAGCGCTCTTTGTCTGAGCCACGTGCCATGCGTCCGCCGCTGGAACCCCTGGGACGGTTATTGGCCTACAGTTATCAGCTGCTCGCTCAACTGACCACCGTCAAGACCATGTTGCTGCTGCAGCGTGGCCGCCTGACGCACCAAGAGATTGACCTGCCCTTGAAGCAGACCACACAAAGCATCGAAGTGTCCTTGATGAGCCACGATCTGGCCTCCGCACTGGCCACGCAGCTGGCCACACCGCCAGCGTGGTCGGGTTTGAGCGACCCCTTTGATGGAGACCTCAACCCCTGGCTCTTGCGCCGATTGCAGTTGGCGCAAGACATGGCAAGACAGGTACGGTGTAACGCGGATCAGGTATTGCGTGTGGCCGAAGTCCATCCGGGTCCTGCGCCAACAACCTGAACGGCATCGGCATCAGGAAACCGACTTGCCACCCATCGACTTCTGCAAAATCGCCAGCACGGTGTTCAGGTCTTCAATCGGTACCTGGCCGGGGGCTGAACTGCTGGCACCTACGGCAAAGGTCAGGGCCGAGCCAAAAGTCCAGCCAAACAGGCGTGTCACGGCACCCAAGGGGCCCATGGACATGGAGATCAGCGGGATACGCAGTATTTTGCCGGCTTCAAGGGTGGCGCTGAACAGCGTGAGTACATCGTCCAGATTACGCGGCATGACGGCCACTTTGGCTACATCCGCCCCCAATTGATCCGCCATCAGGAACTTGCTGGCCAAAGTTTCCAACCCAGGGGTGTAAGAAAAATTGTGGAACGACAGCACCAGCTTGATGCCGTTGGCACGGGCGGCATCTCGCACGCGCACGATATTGGCCGCGTCGTTGGCCATTTCGTAGTCGATCAGGTCGATGGCCTTGCTGGCACATACCGCGACATACATGGCAATCACCTGCCCCTCGTTCAAGGCAATTTTTTCGCCACCTTCAAGGGTGGAGCGGCGGGTGAACATAAGCGGGATGCTGCCAGCTTCTTTTTTGATAGCTTTTGCTGCAGCAACGACGGCATCGGAGTCCCCTATTTGCTCAAAAAAATCAACCCGCCACTCCAGCACGTCTGGTTTTTTCGGCAACACCACCGCCAGCTCGGCCATGATGCTGTCCAGCGTGCGCCCGACCAGTGGGGTGCAGATCAGCGGAAACTTGCCGCCAGCAATGGGTTGACCGTTCAGGGTGATGGGTTTGTTGGTTTGCATCTGTCTCTCCTCATAAAAAGCCTGCCAGCGCTGCAAGAGCGCACAGCAGGCACTTTACGTCATACGCGGATGATTTAGAGATGGAATTATTGAGCGTCCAAGGTATTCGTGTTCAGGTGCCACAGACCGTACAGCCCATGGCATCAAGCACCGGCCTTCACCGCCAACACCGGGCAATTCACCGTCATTAGCAAATCATGCGCCACACTGCCCATGATGAGTTTGCCTACGGCAGAGCGTTTTCTCAGGCCGATGACCAGCACCGAAACATTCATCGATTCCACCAGCAATTCAATTTCTTCAACCGCATCTTTTCCGCGAACCAGTTGCTTGAACTCTGCGTTCACGCCGGATTGAGCCAATTTGCCTTGAACCTTCTCGGCATCGGTCACGCTCACCGCTGAGGGGTCAACTTTACCGCCGCCGGGGGAGGCGTTGACCACCACCAGCAGTTCATTACGGCGTTTGGCAATGTCGATACCTTTGTCCAGCGCAGCTTCCCCTTCGGGGCGTGGCACGTAGGCGACGAGTATGGTCATGGAATTTCTCCTTGTGGTTGACTGATCAATGAAGTTGGGTGTGTGTCACATCGCCGAATAATTCGGCCCCCCGCCGCCCTCCGGTGTAACCCAGACAATGTTCTGCGTCGGGTCCTTGATGTCACAAGTCTTGCAGTGCACACAGTTGGCGGCATTGATCTGCAGCCGATCTGTGCCGTTGTCGTTCTTCACAAACTCATACACCCCGGCCGGGCAGTAACGTGCCTCCGGTCCTGCAAACTTGGCCAGATTGATGTTGACAGGTACTGACGCATCTTTCAGCGTCAGATGCGCGGGTTGGTTCTCCTCATGCGCGGCACTGCTGATGAACACGCTGGAGAGGCGGTCAAAGGTCAGCTTGCCATCGGGTTTGGGATAGTCGATGGGTTTGCATTCAGAGGCGGGCTTCAGGTAAGCATGGTCAGGCTTGTCACGGCGAATCGTCCAGGGCATATTGCCTTTGAGGCCAAACTGCTCCAGGCCATTCATCAAGGTGCCCACGCGCAGGCCATGTTTGAACCAGGCCTTAAAGTTGCGTGATTTGTTCAGCTCGGCATGTAACCAGCTGGCCTCAAAGGCTTCTGGGTAAGCGCTCAGTTCATCCTGTGCGCGCCCCGCTGTGACCGCCGCATAAGCCGCTTCTGCACACAACATGCCGGATTTGATGGCCGCATGGCTGCCCTTGATGCGGCTCACATTCAGAAAGCCCGCTTCACAGCCCACCAGCGCCCCACCGGGGAATACGGTTTTGGGCAGGGACATCAAGCCACCGGCGGTGATGGCGCGTGCGCCGTAGGCAATCCGTTTGCCAGTCACTTCACCCTTCTCGTTTTCCAGATACCAGCGGATGTTCGGGTGGGTCTTCCAGCGCTGGAATTCCTCAAACGGGCTCAGGTACGGGTTGGTGTAATTCAAACCGGTGATGAAGCCCAGGGCAATCTTGTTGTCTTCCAGGTGGTACAGGAAAGAGCCGCCATAGGTGGCGTTGTCCATCGGCCAGCCGGCCGTGTGGACTACCAGACCGGGTTGGTGGCGTGAGGGTTCGGCCTCCCACAGCTCCTTGATGCCGATGCCGTAGCTTTGGGGGTCACAACCCTCGTCGAGTTTGAATTTGGCAATCACCTGTTTGCCCAGGTGGCCGCGTGAGCCTTCGGCAAACACGGTGTATTTGCCTAGCAGCTCCATGCCGATCTGGAAGTTGGGGCCGGGTTCACCGGACTTTTCTACCCCCATGTTGCCGGTGGCGACCCCTTTGACGGCACCGGCTTCGGTGTACAGGACTTCAGCGGCGGCAAAGCCGGGGAAGATTTCCACGCCCAGGTTTTCCGCTTGCTGGGCCAGCCAGCGGGTCAGGGCCCCCAGGCTGATGATGTAGTTGCCGTGGTTCTGGCTGCACGCGGGAAGGAACATGTTGGGTGTGCGGTAGCCGGTGGTCTCGCTCAGGAACATCATGGCCTCGTCGGTCACCGGCTGGTTCAGTGGTGCGCCGTCAGCTTTCCAGTTGGGCAAAAGTTCGGTGAGGGATTGCGGGTCAAGCACCGCACCCGAGAGGATGTGGGCCCCAGGCTCGGAGCCTTTTTCCAGCACCACGACCGAGATCTCCTGGCCTTTTTCAGCAGCCAGTTGTTTCAGGCGAATGGCGGTGGACAAGCCAGCCGGGCCACCCCCGACCACGACCACGTCGTAGTCCATGGATTCACGTGGGCCGTATTGGGTCAGAATTTCTTGCGGGGTCATGAATACTCGAAATTTATGTATAAAAAGTGCCTCTAGCGCTTTATGAATATGCGCAAACAGCTACTAAATTAATAGTGAATCAAACACGCTCCAGAATCACGGCAATGCCTTGCCCAACACCAATACACATGGTGCACAGCGCATAACGGCCACCGGTGGCGTGTAAGCGGTTGACCGCCGTGGTGGCCAGCCGCGCGCCCGATGCCCCCAGCGGATGCCCCAGCGCAATCGCGCCACCCCAGGCGTTGACCCGCTCGTCGTCATCAGGTAAACCCAGCAGGCGCAGCACGGCAAGCCCTTGGGCGGCAAAGGCTTCGTTGAGCTCAATCACATCCATCTGCGCCAGGCTCAGGCTGGTCTGGGCCAGCAGCTTTTGGGTGGCCGGTGCCGGGCCAATACCCATGATGCGCGGGGCCACACCCGCCGTGGCCATGCCGACCACGCGGGCCCTGGGGGTCAGCCCGTTTTTGGCGGCGCTGGTTTCATCGGCCAGCAGCAGGGCGCAGGCACCGTCGTTCACACCACTGGCATTACCGGCGGTCACGCTGCCATCCGGGCGCACCACACCTTTGAGTTTGGCCAGGGCTTCCAGCGAGGTTTCACGCGGGTGCTCGTCTTTGTCCACCATCAGCGCCTCGCCTTTTTTCTGTGCAATGCTGACCGCGGTGATCTCCCGTGCCAGGTGGCCGGCTTGTTGCGCCGACACCGCACGCTGCTGGCTGGTCAGCGCCATGCGGTCTTGGGCTTCGCGCTCAATGCCGAATTCAAGTGCCACGTTTTCAGCGGTCTCAGGCATGCTGTCCACGCCATAACGCTCTTTCATCAGCTTGTTGACAAAGCGCCAGCCAATGGTGGAGTCGTACACCGCGTTGTTGCGGCCAAAGGCACTCTCTGCCTTGGGCATGACAAACGGGGCCCGGCTCATGCTCTCCACCCCGCCAGCTATCATTAAAGTAGCTTCTCCGGCTTTGATGGCGCGGGCTGCCGTGCCAACTGCATCCAAACCAGAGCCACACAGGCGGTTCAGGGTGGCCCCCGGCACTTCCACCGGCAAACCCGCCAGCAAACTCACCATACGGGCCACATTGCGGTTGTCTTCACCGGCCTGGTTGGCGCAGCCGTAGAGCACATCGGTGACTGCTGCCCAATCCACCTGGGGGTTGCGGGCCATCAGGGCTTTGAGGGGAATCGCCCCCAGGTCGTCGGTGCGCACACTGCTCAAAGCGCCGCCGTAGCGGCCAATGGGGGTGCGAATGGCATCACAGATAAAAGCGTGGTTCATGGAGCTTGTCTTTCAAAAGAAGTGTTCAGTCAAGCAGCACGGACAAATCGGCCACCTTGAAGCCGTGCCCCGACTGGGCGGCCATGGTGTGCAGGTCTTGTTCCAGTGCGGCGCGGTCTTGCTGGCGGGCCCAGAACACCGGGCCACCTTCCCAGCGCGGAAATCCATAGCCCTGGGCCAGCACCACGTCGATGTCACTGGCACGGCTGGCCACCCCTTCGGCCAGCAGCAGTGCCGCATCATTGACCATGGCCAGCAAGGCACGGCGCTGGATGTCGGTGGCCGTGAGGGTGTGCCGGGTGATGCCGCGTTGTGTGGAGGCCTGGGTAATGATGTCGCGCACCACGGCATCGGTGGTTTTGACCTGCCTGCCCGCGCTGTAGCTGTAATAACCCGCGCCGGTTTTGCGTCCCAGCCGACCCTGCTCACACAGTTGGTCGAGGATGGCCACGTAGCGCTCACGCGGGTCACGGCTGGCGGCCTGTGCCTTGCGCATGCGCCAGGCAATGTCCAGCCCGGACAAGTCGGCCACGGCAAACGGCCCCATGGCCAAACCAAAGGCTTGTAACGCGCTGTCCACCTCTTCGGGCCAGGCCCCGTCTTCCAGCATGAATTCACACTGCTTGCGGTAAGCGTTGTAGATGCGGTTGCCAATAAAACCAAACGCATTACCGGTCAGCACCGGCAGTTTTTTCAGAGTCTTGCCCAAGGCCATGCCGGTGGCCAACACGTCTGCCGCCGTATGGGTGCCACGCACCACCTCCAGCAGTTTCATGACATTGGCCGGGCTGAAAAAGTGCAGCCCCAGCACATCGGCCGGGCGCTGGGTCATGTGGGCAATGGCATCCACGTCCAGGTACGAGGTATTGGTGGCCAGCACCGCACCGGGGCGGGCGTGGGCATCGATTTTTTTGAACACCTCTTGTTTGACGGCCAGGTCTTCAAACACCGCCTCGATCACCAGATCCGCCTGGACCAGCTGCGTCCAGTCTGTGCTGGGGACCAGGCGGGCTTCTGCGGCAGCGGCCACAGTCGCCTTCATTTTTCCGGCCTGGACACGGCTTTGGTAATGCTCGGTCACACGCTGCTGGCCGCGCTGCAAGGCGGCATCGTCCTGCTCCAGCAAGATCACCCGTAAACCGGCATTCAGCGCACAAATGGCAATACCCGCGCCCATGGTGCCTGCGCCAATGATGGCCACGGTGTGGACAGCACGTGGCTCCGCCTGCCAGACCACGGGTAACTTGCCGGCTTCGCGTTCGGCAAAAAACTGGTACCGCAGTGCTTGAGACTGGCTGCTGGACTGCAACTGCAAAAACAGCTCACGTTCACGGCGCAAGCCCTCTGGCCAGTCACTGGCGGCGGCGCTCAAGGCTTCGAGCTGGGCGGTGTAGGCGCTTTGCAGGCGTTGGCGCGGGGTGAGCTTGTCTTGTTGTTCACTGACAAATTTCTGTACCAGCACCGGATCAAGAGAACGCTCACGCGCCTGGGGAAAAGGCGCACCCAGACGGGCCAGTTCAGCGGCTCGCTGCAGGGCCGCCGGTAACAGATCTTCCGCCACCACTTGGTCAAGCAAACCAGACTCGGCCAATTGTTTGCCGGTTTGTGGTGCGCCGCTTTGGATCATGGCCAGCGCGGTGCTGAGGCCTGCCAGGCGTGGCAAACGCTGTGTGCCGCCTGCGCCTGGGATCAGCCCCAGGTTGATTTCCGGCAGGCCTAATCTGGCCGTCTCCAGCGCCACACGGCCATGGCAGGCCAGGGCCAGCTCCAGCCCACCCCCCAGCGCCACCCCACTCAGGGCGGCTACCACCGGTTTTGGGCAGGCTTCGATGTGCGCCAACAACTGGCCAAGCATCGGCTCAGCCAATTGCAAGGGTGTTCCAAATTCGGTGACATCGGCCCCGGCAGAAAACGCTTTGGTATGGCCGATCAGCACCAGGCCTGTCACGGCAGGGTCCAATTCGGCTTGGCGCACGGCGGCGGCAATGTGTTGGCGCAAGGCCGCACTCAGGCTGTTCACGGGTGGGTTGTTCAGCGTGATGACGGCAATCGTGCCGTGGAGTTCATACATGGTGGGTATTCCAGAGAAGCCGCCTTTGACTGGCGGCCAGCATCAAAAAATCGGCTTGGGACGGGTGTTGGAAAGTTAAAGCGCGGCCACCAGTTCAGGCACAGCCACAAACAGATCAGCCTCCAGCCCATAGTCCGCCACGCTGAAGATCGGGGCTTCGGGGTCTTTGTTGATGGCCACGATGACCTTGCTGTCTTTCATACCGGCCAGGTGCTGAATCGCACCGCTGATGCCTGCGGCAATGTAGAGCTGGGGCGCGACGATCTTGCCGGTCTGGCCCACTTGCAGGTCATTGGCAGCGTAGCCTGCATCCACCGCCGCACGGCTGGCTCCAATGGCCGCACCGAGCATGTCGGCCAAGGGGGTCAACACTTCGGCAAACTTCTCTTGTGAGCCCATGGCCCGGCCACCGCTGACGATGATCTTGGCTTCGGTCAGTTCCGGGCGGTCATTCTTGGCAATTTCGCTGCCCAGGTAAGTGGTGCTTCCGGGCACAGCCACAGCAGCTACAGTTTCAATAGCTGCTTGCGCTTGTGCAGATTGCGCTGCAGCATCAAAACCTGTGCCGCGCACGGTGATCACTTTGATGGCATCGAGGCTTTGTACGGTGGCGATGGCGTTACCGGCGTAGATCGGGCGCTCAAAGGTGTCGGCGCTGATGACGCGTGCGATGTCAGAGATTTGTGCCACATTGAGTTTGGCCGCCACGCGTGGGGCGACGTTTTTACCAGCAGGGGTGGCCGCAAACAGCAGGTGGCTGTAGCCAGTGGCCAGGGCAACAATCTGGGCAGTCAGGTTTTCTGCCAGGCCGTGGGCCAGGGTGTCGGCTTCGATGTGCAGGACTTTGCTGACACCGGCAATCTGGGCCGCTGCGGCAGCAGCTGCTGCTGCGTTGTGGCCGGCTACCAGCACATGCACGTCACCGCCACATTGGCTGGCTGCGGTCACGGTGTTGAGGGTGGCAGCCTTGAGGCTGGCGTTGTCGTGTTCGGCCACAACAAGAATATTTGCGAGATGGGTCATTTAGATCACCTTGGCTTCAGTTTTCAGTTTGGCAACGAGGGTGGCGACATCAGGCACTTTGATGCCGGCACTGCGCTTGGGCGGCTCGGTGACTTTGAGGGTTTTGATGCGGGGGGCGACATCGACACCCAGGTCTTCCGGCTTGACCACTTCCAGCGGCTTTTTCTTGGCCTTCATGATGTTGGGCAGGGTGACGTAGCGGGGCTCGTTCAGGCGCAGGTCAGCGGTGATGACCGCGGGCAGGCTGAGGCTGAGTTTTTCGCTGCCACCGTCAACTTCGCGGGAGGCGATGAGTTTGCCGTCCACCACTTCGACCTTGCTGGCAAAGGTGGCCTGGGGCAGGTCAGCCAGAGCGGCGAGCATTTGGCCAGTCTGGTTGCAGTCGTCGTCAATGGCTTGTTTGCCCAGGATGATCAGGCCGAGTTGTTCCTTGTCCGCCAGTGCTTTGAGCAGCTTGGCCACCGCCAGGGGTTGCAGGTCTTCGTTACTTTCCACCAGGATGGCACGATCCGCACCAATGGCCATAGCGGTGCGCAGGGTTTCCTGGCATTGGGTGATGCCGCAGGAGACGGCGATGATCTCGGTGGCCACACCTTTTTCTTTCAGGCGCACGGCTTCTTCGATGGCGATTTCGTCAAACGGGTTCATGCTCATTTTGACGTTGGCGGTGTCTACACCCGTGTTGTCCGACTTGACGCGGATTTTCACGTTGTAGTCCACCACACGCTTAACTGCGACCAAAACCTTCATTTGAAATACTCCGTGAAATTCTCAATGTGATGCGCCCTCCCATGCGGGAGGACGCGAGTTCAACAACAACTTAAGTTACATCTTGCACAAGGGGGATGCGGGTGGGGTCAGGCTGGCATCAAAAGTCTGCTCCACCACCTGGCGCAAGCCGCCGTCCACCTTCTTGACCCGGCCCACGTAGTTGGGCAGCACCAGCTGGTTGTCGGCGGCACGCAAGGCTACCTTGCCGTAGATGGTGTCGAGGGTGACGTTGTTGCGCAAGGCCTTGACCACGTCTTCAGGCTTGACACTCTTGGCCAGCTTGACACCTTCAAACATGACCTGGATGCCGTTGTAGGCCTGGCCTTCCACGTCGGTCGGCAGGCGGTTGAACTTGGCCTTGAAGGATTTGACAAAGTCCTTGTTGCGCGGGTTGTCCAGATCGGGCGAGTAGCCCAGGTTACCCGGTACACCTTCGTAGGCCGCACCCACGGCGTTGATCATGAAGTTGGACAGCATGGCGTGAGTCAGCAGCGGGGTTTTGGGCACCAGGCCAAACTCCTGCGCCTGTTTCATGAAGGCAATCGCATCACGCCCCACCTCGGCCACCCAGATCGCGTCCACATTGGCGGCCTTGAGCTGGGCGATGTAAGGCGAAAAGTCCTTGGTGCCCATCGGCACATACAGGCTCAACGGTACTTTTTTGCCTTGGGATTCCACCGCCTTCTTGAACGATTCGGCCGAGTCACGGCCCCAGACATAGTCTGCACCCAGGGTGGCAAAAGTATTGCCCTTGAGGGTCTTGGCCCACTCCTTGATCATGGCGATGTCCATGGCATCAGAGTGGTTGGTGCGAATGCCACGTGCCTTGCAGCTGTCGGTGGTGATCTTGTCAGACTTGGAGGCCTGCACAAAATAGGCGGCATCCCAGCGGTCCAGGTTCTGGATGATGGCCAGCGAGATGGAGGAGGGCACTGCACCAATCAGCAGGTTGTAGCCGTCACGGGCCAGTTTTTCGGCGACACGGCGGCCCGCATCGGGTGTGCTCTCGTCGTCCGCTTCGGACAGCTCGACCTTGCGGCCATCGACACCACCCTTGGCATTGGCTTCTTCCACCGCAAACTTGATGGCATTGATGACTTCACCACCTTGTTCGGCAAACACGCCAGATTTGGAGGACACCAGGCCCACTTTGACCGGCTCCTTGCCCTGGGCCAGTGCGGCCAGCGGCAGGGTTGCAGTGAGGGTCAGGGCCACCAGGGCGCGTTGCAGGGGTTTCATTTTGAACATGTTGTTGTCTCCAGAAAAATTGAATAAACCGGATACGGTCCGGGTGCCGTTACCTTCGAAAAAATCAGGTCAAACCATCACATGGTTTTCAAGGTTGAGCAGGCTCTCGCGGGTGTTTTCCACTGCGCCTTGCGCCACCACCGCTCCTTTGGCCATGGCGCAATACCGGTGTGCCACACGCACCACCAGGCTCATGTTTTGCTCAATCAGCAGCAGGGCCGTGCCCTGGTCTGCCACCTTGTTGAAAATTTCGGCCAGTTGATCAACGATCACCGGGGCCAGACCTTCGGTGGGCTCATCAAGCAGAATCAGCGACGGGTTGGCCATCAGGGCACGCCCAACCGCCAGCATTTGCTGCTGCCCGCCCGAGAGCGCTGTGCCAGGGGTATGGGCACGCTCTTGCAAAATGGGGAACAGCTTGTAGATTTGAGGCACTGTCCACGGGCCTTTGCGGCCGGTTGCCGCACCCAGCAGCAGGTTTTCTTCGACCGAGAGGTTGGCCACAATACGCCGCCCTTGCGGCACTACCACCACGCCGTGTTGTGCCGCCATGTAGGTGCGTGGTTTTGGCAAGGCATAAGCGCCCAGGTGAATCTGCCCTCCACGTAATGTGGCCAAACCCAGAATGGTGTTGACCACCGTGGTTTTGCCCACCCCATTGCGCCCGATCAGGGCCACCCGCTCACCGGCGTTGACGGTCAGATCCAGGTCATACAGGATGTGGGCTGCGCCATAAAACGCGTTGACTTTGTCCAGTTTCAGCAAGGCGGTCATGCTGCGCTCCCCAGGTAGGCGGTTCGTACTCGTGGGTCGGCGCGCACCACCGCAGGCTCACCACTGGCGATCACGCGGCCCAGCTCAAACACGGTGACCACGTTGGAAATACCAAACACCACATCCATGTCGTGTTCCACCAGCAGCACCGACACATCCCAGCGCGAGGTCAGGGCTTGCAGGTGTTTGGCAAGATCATGCGATTCCTGCACCGACAGGCCTGCCATCGGTTCATCCAGCAGCAACACCGAAGGCCGTCCGACCAGCGCCAGGGCCAGATCCAGGCGGCGTTGTTCGCCATAGCCCAGGTCGGCCGCCACCGCATGCGACAGGTTCATCAAGTCCAGCTCTTGCAAAATGGCATCGGCATCAGCGCCCGGGTCAGCCACCCCCATCTTGTAGGAAGCCAGCTCAACCTGCTGGCGCACCAGCATCTGCTCAAAAATACTGGTGCGCTGAAAACTGCGTGACAAACCCCGTTGCCTGCGCTCGGTCGGCCCCAGGTGGGTGACATCGACACCTGCCAGTGATACTTTTCCACGGGTCAAACGCCTGCGCCCGGTGATGGCATCAATCACGGTGGACTTGCCTGCACCGTTGGGGCCAATCAGGCCGTGAATCTGCCCTTTTTGGAGCGACAGTGACACACCGTCCACCGCCTTGACCCCGCCGTAGTGGATGGCCACGTCGTGCGCCTCCAATACCAGTTTGTTTTCAGATGTGCTCATTCAATGCCCCAATGTTTTGCTCAGCGGCCCCGGTGCGCCTTGCCCGCGAAGCCATTTGGCCAAGGTTCCGGCAATGCCCGAAGGGGCAAACACAATGACGGTGATCAAGGCGATGCCAAAGATCGCCATCCAGTGGTTGGCATAACTGCCCAGAATGTCCTTGGCCAGAAAATAGACCACAGCACCCACTGCGGGTCCCCACAACACCTTGTGCCCGCCCACCACCACCATCATCAACGCCACACCAGAAAGGCTCCAGTGCAGGTTTTCCGGTGACACAAAGCCGGTGTTGAGTGCCGACAGCAACCCGGCCACAGCGGTCACTGCGGCAGACAGGGCATAGACCGTAGCGCGGGGCACCAAGGTGCGGATACCAATGAAGCGGGCCCGTTCTTCGTTGTCACGCACCGCCTCGGTGATGCTGCCAAAGCGGGTGCGCAGCAGCAATGTCAACAGCACCAGCACCAGCACCAGGGTGACCCAGCAGATCAGGAACATCGTGCCGGGCTTGAGCAGTTGCGACTGGGCGACACCAAACAAGCTGGCAGGCCACTCGATGCTCATGCCATCGGCCCCGCCGGTGAGACCGCGTGAACGTGAGGCGGTCAGAAAAAACATTTGCCCGATGGCCAGCGTCAGCATGCCAAAGGCTACACCGGGCACCCGCACAATCACCAGGCCCATGACAAACGCCATCAAGGTGGTGGCCAGCAGCGTGGCCAGAATCGCCAGCTCGGCGGGCATGGCTTTGGTTTGCAGCAAGATGCCAACCACATAGCCGGAAAAACCGAAGAACAGCGCATGACCAAAACTGACCATGCCGTTTTGCCGCAGCAGCACCCCTACGCCAATGGCAAATACCGCATAGATCACGGCCTGGGTCAGCAGCGCCAGCAGGTTGGTGCTGGCTGCCCATGTGACGGCCACACCCATGGCCAGGGCGATGAGGGTGGTGAGACTGAGTCGTTGAAAAGACATGTTGAGCCCCTTTTATGTACGGCTACCGGCAAACCCGGCGGGTTTCCAGATCAACACGGCGACCATCAGGCCAAAGGGCAACAGTGCAGCGGCATCGGGCAAATAGACTGCACCCAGCGCCTGGATCATGCCCAGCACCATGGCTGCAACAAAAGCACCGGCCAGCGAGCCCAAGCCCCCAATCACCACCACCACAAACGAATCAATAATCACGTCACTGCTCATGGAGGGTGAAAGCGACAAAAACGGTGCGGCCACCACCCCTGCCAGACCCGCCAAAGCCGTGCCCAGGCCAACCACTCCGGCGCTCAGCACATCGGTGTTCACACCCTGCATGGCGGTGGTGGTGGGGTCGGTGCTGGCGGCACGCACAAACAGGCCAATCTTGGAGTTGCGCAGCCACAGGGTCAGCCCCACGGCCACCAGTGCCCCCACCACAATCACTGCCACCCGGTAGGCTGGCACCGGGGTACCCAGCAAGTCCAAGGTGGTGTTCAGCGCTGCAGGGGCTGACATGGAAAAATTGCTTTTTCCCCAGACGGTGAGCACCACGTCTTCAATGACCAGCAGCAGCCCAAAGGTGACCAGCACCACACTCAAGGGGTCACGGTCTTGCAGCAGGCGAAAGCCATAACGGTCCAGCAACACCCCCAGCACCGCCATGATGGCCGGTGCGGCCACCAGGGCGACCCAGAAGTTGCTGTAGCCGGCAATCGAATACCCAATGTAAGCCCCCAGCATGTAAAGAGATCCATGGGCAAAATTCACCACCCGGCGCAGGCCGTAAATCAGCGCCAGGCCCGAGCACATGATGATCAGCAACGCGCCGTAAACCAGGCCGTTGAACAGGTTAATGGTCAGCATGAATGTGTTTCCTTGTGATTTTTTGAAGTGCTCATGCGCTCACCTCGGCCTCAAGCGGGCTCAATGCAGATGCCACACCGCCAAAAGCTGTCCAGCCGCCATCCACCGGCAACAGGGCTCCGGTGATGTAGCTGGCTTTGGGGGAGGCCAGGAAAGTAATCACCTCGGCAATTTCGGCGGGCTCGGCCATACGGCCCATGGGAGTGCGGTGCGCAATACCCTGGGCATCGATGGCCCCTTGGCGCTCCAGTTTGTTGATCAGCTCCGTGCGCACATAACCGGGTGCCACTGCATTCACACGAATACCGGCACGGGCCCATTCGCTGGCCATGGCGCGGGTCATGCCCAGAATGCCGGCCTTGGCTGCGCTGTAGGCGTTGCGTGTGGGTAGCCCGGTCAGGCTGGCAATCGAGCCCAGGTTGACGATGGCACCACGCCCCAACTTTCCCTGCGGGGTGGTTTGAAGCATGATTGGGGCAACCGCCTGGCTCATCAGGAAAGTGCCGCGCAGATGCACCGACAACACCCGGTCAAATGCCGCCACGTTTTGTGTCACCGTGGGGCCGGTCTGGTCACCGATGCCTGCGTTGTTCACCAGCACATCAATCCGGCCCCAGCTGTCCATGACTTGGGTGACGGCTGTTGCCACACTGGGTTCTGATGACACATCACACCCCAGCCCCAGGTGGGACGCGCCCAACTCGGTGGCCCGCGCCGAGACGGCATCGGCCTGCAGATCAAGCAAGGCCACCCGGTAGCCGTCAGCGGCCAGTTGCTGCGCGGTCGCCCAGCCAATGCCATGGGCTGCGCCGGTGACGATGGCCACCCGCTGGCTGGTTTTGTGCAATGGAGTCTCCTTCATGGGTTGGCCTGTGTGTTCTGGCGTGTCTCAGATGCCGTCAAATTTTGAAGACTGCCCCCTGAAATGCGGCGACGATTCCTGCGGCTTTCAGGACAAATCGTGCATGTCAGAGGGGGTGTTTTCCCTAGGCGAAAGTTCATGTTTTTGATCAAGGCTCGGTTAAGCGGTGGTGCCAAAGGCTTTGGCGTTGTCACGCAACTTGAACTTCTGGAGCTTGCCACTGGGTGTTTTCGGCAGGTCTTCCATCAGCTCCAGGCGCTCGGGGTGGTACTGGCGTGTGACCTGGTTTTCTGACAAGTAGCGCCCCATCTCCTCCATGGAAAAGCTGTGGCCGGGCTTCACTGTGACAAACGCACAAGCTCTTTCACCCAGGCGTGCATCGGGGTAACCGACGATGGCCACCATGGCCACGGCCGGGTGTTTGTAGAGCAGGTTTTCAATTTCGAGTACCGGAATGTTCTCGCCACCGCGGATGATGATGTCCTTGCTGCGGCCATTGATGCGCACATAACCTTCTGCGTCCAGAAAGGCCAGATCACCGGTGTCAAACCAGCCCTCGGCATCGGTGGCATTGAGGTGGGGTCGCTTGAGGTATCCGGCAAACATGGAGCTGCCACGGGCGTATAACTTGCCGGTTTCACCCACGGGCAAGCTGTCTCCATCCACACCCACCACTTTCAGTTCAATCCCGGCAACCGGTCGCCCGTCAGTGGTGCCGGATTTCTGGTTGGTGCGATGCGGCTCGGTGATGGTGACCGCACCACATTCGGTCATGCCCCAGGCCGAGCTGACTGCCAAACCCAGCACTTTTCGGGCGCGTTCAATCAGCACCGGCGGAATCGGCGCACCGGCACAACAGAAGTTGGCAAACTGGTCGGACACCGGCCCGCCTGCTTCAGCGGCCGCACACAGGTCAGCCACAAACGGGCTGGATGCCATGCTGAAGGTGATGTGTTCCTCACGAATCAATTCAAGGGCCTGGCGCGGCTCCCAGATGTCTTGCAGCACCGTGGTGGCGTTCAAAATCAGCGGAATCATGGCCAGGTAACCAAACCCGGTCAGATGGGCCATGGGTGAGGCCCCCAGAATCACATCTTTTTGCGTCAGACCATAGGTTTCGATGAAAGCATGCAAGTTGGCAAACAAGGTGTTGGAGCTGTGCATCACGCCTTTGGGTTCACCGGTGGTGCCTGAGGTGTACATCAGCAACACCACGTCATCCGCTGTCAGGCCTGTACCGGTGAAGGCCGGGGTGTCGTCACCCAGCAGCAGGGTCTCAAAACTGTTGTCTCCTTCGCCATTCAGCACCACCAGATGCTGCAGAAATGGCAAATCGCCACGCATGCCGTTGGCCATGGCTTCATAGTCAAAACCTTTGTAGCTCTTGGGCACGATGAACACCTTGGATTCACCAAAGTCGAGCATGAACTTGAGTTCGCGCTGGCGAAAAATCGGCATGATCGGATTGGCCACCGCACCAATCCGTGCACAAGCCAGTGCCAGCGCAATAAATTCCCACCAGTTGGGCAACTGCCAGCTCACCACGTCGCTGTGGCCCACCCCCAGCGACGTCAAGCCGCGTGTAATCCGGTCTACCTTCTGATCCAGCAAGCGGTAGGTCAAACGTACAGGCTCGGCCACATCACTGCGATGCGCCACTACCGCCACATGCTCCGGGCAATTTTGCAGGGCTTGTGCCATGAAGTGGTTGATGGTCTGGTGCCGCCAGAAACCAGCCTGGGTCATGGCTTGCTGGCGCGGTGAAATCAGGACGGGATCGAATTGCATAGCGGGTCTCCTTCTGGTCTTTGAATCCGGTCTGGAAGTGCTGGATTCTTTATGTCAAAAAACGGAATACCAGCAATGTATTGCTATAAATTAGTTTTTGCAAGACCTGATTGACAAAAATTTACTCAGAATGTTCTAGGTGTTTTCCCTATAAGAAATCATAAAAACACCCACTTCAACAAAGTCGTAATAATTTTCATGAAAATATTTACGTCATCATATTGACATTGTTTGTTATTCGTTCATAAACTTCCTGCATCTGAACAAAAGGAGACTTGCAATGGATTTCAGCGTCAGTGACGACCAACAGGCATTGATTGACAGTGCCCGCCGATTTGCCAAGCAAAAGCTGGCACCCGCCTACCGCGCTGGCGACAAAAGCGGACGTGTAGACCGCACCATGGTCAAGGCCATGGGGGACATGGGTTTCCTGGCCCCAGAGCTGCCCGAAATCTATGGCGGCATTGGCGTGGACTGTGTCACCAGTGGTTTGCTGCTGGAGCAAATCGCTTATGGCGACTTCAACATGTCTTACATCAACCTGCTGACCTCACTCTGTGGCCAGATCATTGCCACCCATGCGCAGGAATACCTGAAAGAGCGCTGGCTCAAACCCATCTTGGCAGGCGACAAACTGGTGGCGATTGCCCTGACCGAGCCCAGCGCCGGGTCAGACGCGGCGCGGCTGAAACTCAAGGCGGTTCGAGACGGTGATCACTTTGTGATCAACGGCGAGAAAACCTCCATTTCCCTGGCGGACCAATCTGATGTGGCGGTGGTGTTTGCCCGCACCGGTACCGACAAGGACGGGGCCAAAGGCATCAGCGCCTTTCTGGTGCCGATGGACTTGCCCGGCCTGACCCGCACCGCGTTTGATGACGTGGGTACCCGCGCTGTGGGCCGGGGCTCAATCTTTTTTGACAACGTGCGTGTTCCGGCGGACCACATGCTGGGTGACGAGGGCAAAGGCTTTATTCAGGTGATGCAAGGCTTTGACTACAGCCGCGCATTGATTGGACTGCAATGCCTGGGCGTAGCCCGCGCGTCGCTGGACGAAGCATGGGAATACGCCAAGGGCCGCGAAACCTTTGGCCAGCCCATCATCGAACGCCAGGGTGTGAGTTTTCCACTGGCCGAGAGTGAAACCTACCTGGAGTCCTTACGCTGGCACTGCCTGCGCACCTTGTGGCTCAAGGACAACGGCAAACCCCACACGGCTGAGGCGGCCATGTGCAAATGGTGGGGCCCCAAACTGGCCTGCGAAATCATTCACCAGTGTTTGCTGACCCATGGCCACGGTGGCTATGCCAGCGACTACGCTTTTGCGCAACGTTACCGCGATGTGCTGGGCCTGCAAATTGGTGATGGCACCGCCAACATCATGAAGATGATCATTGCCCGCGAAAAGTCGGGCATGCGGCTGACGTGAAGCCTAGCTCAGAGCTTGGACATGTTGTTTTGCAGCTTGGTGAAGTAATGGATAAACGCCAGCCGGTCGTCAAACGACAGGTCTTTCAGGGCCGCGTCGTAGAAGTTGTGAATCGGGTCTTGCAGCTTGATCCACAAGGCTTCACCCTGGGCGCTGAGCTTGACCTTGCGCGAGCGCCGGTCGTCCGCGCTGGTGGCCCGCTCCAGCAGGCCATCACGTTCCAGGCGCGACAGCAGGCCGGTCAGGTTTTGACGGCTCACCAGCAAAAAGCGCGACAGGTCACCAATCGACATGCCGTCGGTGACCTGTGGCCGGGACAAGGCCCCCAGCACCGACCACTGTTGCGTGGTCACACCAAATTCCTCAATCGCCTGGGTGCCTTTGGTGTGCAGGGTGTTGGCCACCTGAAACAGACGAAAGAACAGCCGGTTGTTGATCTCGTTGATCGCTTGGTTTTTGTCGGTTTTCAGGTCGGGCATGGCGCAGATCAAATGTGATAGTCGGTTGAAACTGCATGGATCGTAAACGATGAATGCGTGATAACGGTAATTTTGAATTTTTAACAGGAGTAAAAGTAATGCGTGGATTAAAAGACAAAGTGGTTCTGGTCACCGGTGGTGCCGGTGGCATTGGCGCGGCAACCTGCAAACGCTTCGGCGAAGAAGGTGCTGCCGTGGCCGTGGTGGACATCAACCTGGGCGCTGCCCAGGCCGTGGCAGCGGAGATTGTGGCCGCGGGTGGCAAGGCCCAGGCTTTTGCCGTAGACCTGACCAACCAGGAGCAGGTGATTGCCGGAGTGGCTGCCGTGGAGGCCGCGCTTGGCCCCATCGGCGTGCTGGTCAACAACGCCGGTTGGGATCGCGCCGGCAACTTCCTCAAGACCGACAAGGCCCTGTGGGAACAAATTGTGGCCATCAACCTGTATGGCTCGCTCTACATGCACCATGCGGTGGTCAAAGGCATGTCAGAGCGTGGTGCTGGCCGGGTGGTGAACGTGGCCTCAGACGCAGCCCGTGTGGGCTCAACCGGTGAGGCGGTTTATGCGCTGTGCAAGGGCGGCATGATTGCCTTCAGCAAAACCCTGGCCCGCGAATTGGCGCGCAAGCAGATCAACGTCAACGTGGTCTGCCCCGGCCCGACCGACACCGCCTTGTTTGCCGACTTTGCCGGTGAAGGCGAAAACGCCGACAAGCTGCGCCAGGGTCTGGCCCGCGCCATTCCATTTGGCCGCCTGGGTCAGCCGGCCGACTTGCCAGGCGCCATTGCCTTTCTGGCCAGCGACGACGCGGCCTTCATCACCGGCCAGGTCATCAGTGTCTCTGGTGGTTTGACCATGGTTGGTTAATCATTAAAAATGATAGCTGCTTGCGCTTATAAAACAGGCTCTACAGCCTTATTTGATCTATAAAACTTGTTCTCCGACTGTATTTCGTTTCATCACTCAAGGAACTCTCATGGAAATGACAACCCCGGTCTATACCGACATCCTTTACACCAAGGCCGATGGTATTGCCACCATCACCATCAACCGCCCCAAGCAATACAACGCCTTCACCGCCAACACCTGTGAGGAACTGATCCACGCCTTCAAGGATGCTGACTATGACCGCAGCATTGGTGTGGTGGTGCTCACCGGTGCGGGCGAAAAAGCCTTTTGCACCGGCGGCGACCAGGGCACACAAGACGGCGGCTACGGTGGCCGTGGGGTGATCGGCCTGCCGATTGAAGAAGTGCAAAGCGCCATCCGCGACTGCAGCAAACCGGTGATTGCCCGTGTCAACGGTTTTGCCATCGGTGGCGGCAATGTGCTGGTGACGATTTGTGACCTGGCCATTGCGTCAGAGAACGCCCAGCTCGGCCAGGCTGGCCCACGCGTTGGCTCGGTTGACCCAGGCTTTGGCACCGCCTTGCTGGCCCGTGTGGTGGGCGAGAAAAAGGCCCGCGAAATCTGGTACCTGTGCCGCCGCTACACCGCACAACAAGCGCTGGAGATGGGCCTTGTCAACTGCGTGGTGCCACAAGACCAGCTGGATGCCGAAGTGAAAAAGTGGTGTGACGAGATTGTGGAAAAGAGCCCGACCGCGATTGCCCTGGCCAAAAAGTCGTTCAACGTGGACACCGAAATGATCCGTGGCATGGGTGGCCTGGCGATGCACGCCCTGAAGCTGTATTACGAAAGCCCGGAGTCGGCTGAAGGTGGCAACGCCTTCCGCGAAAAGCGCAAACCCGAGTTCCGCAAACACGTCAAATAAGCCCCTAGCCACCGAAAGACCACCATGATCAGAGATACCGAAACCCTCACCCTCTTGCTCGACACCATCAGCCGCTTTGTGCGTGAGAAGCTGGTGCCGATGGAAGCC
Source organism: Rhodoferax lithotrophicus (assembly GCF_019973615.1). GTDB lineage: Bacteria > Pseudomonadota > Gammaproteobacteria > Burkholderiales > Burkholderiaceae_C > Rhodoferax > Rhodoferax lithotrophicus. The sequence goes on from NZ_AP024238.1 coordinate 4,598,711, forward strand.
CATGTGGCTGAGACGGACCAGATTCCTGACGCGATTCAGCAAGACATGAAGGAACTGGGTCTCTTTGGTATGTCGATCCCGGAAATCTACGGTGGTATGGGCCTGACCATGGAGGAAGAAGTGATGGCGGGGTTTGAGGTGTCCAAAACCTCACCCGCCTTTCGCTCGCTGTTTGCCACCAACAATGGCATCGGTGCACAAGGCATTGTGATTGATGGCACCGAGGCACAAAAGCAGTATTACCTGCCCAAGATTGCCACCGGCGAAATCATTGGCTCGTTTGCCCTGACCGAACCCGACAGCGGCTCGGATGCCGCCAGCCTGCGTACCACGGCGGTGAAAGACGGCGACTTCTATGTGATCAACGGTACCAAGCGCTACATCACCAACGCGCCCGAAGCCGGCATCTTCACCGTGATGGCACGTACCGACAAGGAGCGTAAAGGTGCGGGTGGTATCTCGGCGTTTATTGTGGAAAAAGGCACGCCCGGCTTGTCTTTGGGAAATATCGACAAAAAGATGGGCCAAAAGGGTGCCCACACCTGCGACGTGATTTTTGAGAACGTGCGTATTCCTGCGGCCAATTTGATTGGCGGCGTGGAGGGCGTGGGCTTCAAGACCGCCATGAAGGTGCTGGACAAAGGCCGCCTGAACATTGCCGCCGCCAGCACCGGGGCGGCAGAACGCATCCTGAGTGACGCGCTGCGTTATGCCCGTGAACGCAAGCAATTTGGCAAACCCATCGGTGAGTTCCAATTGATCCAGGCCATGCTGGCCGACAGCCATGCCGACATTTATGCCGCGCGCTGTATGGTGATCGATGCCGCCCGCAAGCGCGACGAAGGCCGCGATGTGGGTACTGAGGCGGCGTGCGCCAAGATGTTTGCCAGTGAGATGTGTGGCCGTGTGGCCGACCGTGCCGTGCAGATTTTTGGCGGGGCTGGTTACCTGGCCGAATACGGCATCGAGCGCTTTTACCGTGATGTGCGCCTGTTCCGCATTTATGAAGGCACCACCCAGATCCAACAACTGGTGATTGCCCGCAACCTGCTGCGTGAAGGCGGGCAGTAAATTGCCACTGCCTGCACCTTCCTGCAGCAGAACCTCGCTGCACACCCGCACCACGGTGTTTCGGGGTTACCAGCGTGATGACCACCTGTGGGACATTGAAGGCGAATTACTCGACACCAAAGCCAAAGCGCTGCCGATTCCCGGTGAAGACACTCTTGCACCTGGCGCGCCCTTGCACGGCATGGCGATCCGGGTCACCATCAACGACCACTTTGTCATCCAGGCCATCGCGGTGTCGATGGATGCCACACCCCACCGCGAATGCCCGCAGGCGCTGGCCAGCATGCAGTCCATGGTGGGCTGCACCATGAGCCGGGGCTGGCGGCAAGCCATCGAGCGCAACCTGGGGGGCATCTGCGGCTGTACCCACCTGCGCGAACTGCTGTTCAACATGGCCACCGCCGCCTTCCAGACGCTGGCACACGAGTTGACCGAAGGTCCACCCCAACACCCACCACCCTACTTTGGTAAATGCAGCACCTGGGATTTCAACGGCCCGGTGGTGGCACGGCTGTACCCGCAGTTTGTGGGTTGGCCACCAAAGTGAGAAGCTATGAGCGTATGAGCGCGGCCTCGATGCCCTCGCTGAAGGGGTTGCCACACAGGTTCCACGCAACATTCTGGTCCAGTAGGGTTGCCTCGGGAATCCAGCGTCAATGGGTGCTATGGACGAATTGCTTTTGCATAAAAGACCAGGCCATGCGTGAAGCATCCGGGCCTTTGGGGTCGCTGTAGGGTAAGCCCGGCGCGCCGCCGCTCCAGGCATGGCCCAATCCATTGACCATACAAAGCGTTGCCACAAGTTGGCCCCGGTTGCGGTAATCCGTGAGCGTCACCGGGTAACGTTTGCCACGTTGCACGGTGCGTGGCTGACCCGCGTGTGCCCCCTCGCGATCAGCCCAAAGTTGCGCGGCCAGGGGGCCATTGTGGGGTGCCACGATAGAGTCGACACTTCCTTGAATGACCAACAGGGCGGGTAAATGCCAACCAGCAGGGAGTGGTGCGAGCGGCACCGCCACGCGATGTCCGCGCATCGCCCTCAGGGCGGTTGCCGAGGAGCTCGCCAGGCCTGGCGCGATGCCGGAATGCATGACCACGGCCTGAAAGCGCTCGGGTTGGCGAACGGCCAGCAAGCCCGCCAAACCAGCCCCGGCAGACAGCCCCACCAAGGCCATACGCTGCGGGTCCACCGGTTGTGTCAGACAGATATGGTCAACGGCGGAAGTGATCGAGTCAGCTTCTCGCTGGGCACGGCCTGCACGTGTGTCGTACCAGTTCCAGCAGTTTTGCAGATTGGAAAGTCTGTCCTGTTCGGGATAAAGCACCATGAAGCGTTCAACCTGCGCCAAGCGGTTCATTTTGGTGCTCGCTGCCAGTGCTTGTGCGTCCTGTGCACAGCCATGCAGCATCACCACCAAGGGTAGGCGCTCGCTCCGCCGCACGCCCGATGGTTTGTAAAGTCGGTAGCGCCGGACACCACTGACACCGGAGACCATGCCCGTGGTCCACTGCGGTTGAGCACCCCGCAAAAGCGCACCTTCAGATTTGGCAGCGGGCACTGAAACACTTTTCGTCGCAGTACGCTTGGTGGCATAGGTTGGAGTCACCGCAGGTTTGACCACTCCAGATTTGCGCGGCTTTTTTGCTGGTTGCATGGCCAGCTTCATGGCCTTGGCACCGGCACGAAGCGCCAACCGCGTCATGGCATTAAGTGAGCGCTGGAATGAACGGCTCAAAATGGCAGCTCACGGGCACCTTGCTGGCAAAGCAGACCCGTACGTGTGTTGATGAGTGAAAAAGTAGCCATAGGTCCTCCAGCAAGTCGTATTGTCAAGTATCTGGACTGGCCCACCTTGCATCTGTGGGATGCCGCACACACAGACCCCGACGGCGCACGCCAGGCCGGTATGGGTCTCCCCAAACACCCATCCCTTCAATGCCAACTCACCGGGTCTACCTTGTAATAGCCACAGAGCTCTTGGTACAACGCCGGGTAGTGCTCGACCATCTCCGTGGCCTGCTCAAAAAATACTTCCGTGGCCACTGCAAAAAATTCCGCAGGGCTGGTAGCCCCGTAGGGGTTGAACAACCCCTGCTCACCACGCTGCAGCTGGTTTTGCAAATCGGCATAGGCTTGGCTGAACACCTGTTTCCAGCGCTGGGCGTTGTACTGCGTGTCGCCCGCTGCGGGCGGTGGGGCACCTTGAGCCGCCCCATTTTCCTGGTCCAACTGGTGGGCAAACTCGTGCAGCACAACGTTACGGCCATCATCAGCCACCGCTGCGCCTTCCAGGCTGTCTTGCCACGACAGGATGACCTGCCCTTGCGTCCAGGATTCACCGGACAGCACCTGCCGCTGGTCTTGCTGCACACCGATGCCATCGGTGACCGTGCGCTGGGTGATGAACGCCCCCGGGTAGATCAGAATTTGCCGCACATGGGCGAAATGCTGCAGGGAACGGTTCAACACCAGCAAACAGGCTTGTGCCGCAATCACCACGCGCATTTCTTCGGTCACCTGCAAACCTGCACAACCAATAAAGGGCTTTTCTGCAATAAAGAGTTGAATGCGTTTTTTCAGCTGCAACTGCAAGTCCACCGGCATACGCCGCAACAAGGGCACGCGGCGCTGCAACACTTTGCGCCAACGCGCCGGAAACGGATGCATCAGAACCCGACGCTGGCGGTAGGCACGCCACCACGGTTGCCCCAGAAGAACCAGAATCAAACCCAATGCCAGGGCACACAGAAAATAAAAGGCCACGTGTATCCCTTCCAGTCCAGTTCATTCACAAGACAGGTAGCTGGGACTGTTTCCGTGCTTTTCAATACACCGCCACAGGGCGGACATCCGCCAAGCTTGTGCAACAGATCGGTGACGTTGCTGACCGTGGGACTTAACGCCCTTTCATCGACCCGAACAGGAAGCTGGCAATAGCCAGAATGATGAAGACGAAAAACAAAATCTTGGCAATGCCCACCGCGCCAGCGGCAATACCGCCAAACCCGAACAGGGCAGCAATCAGGGCGATGACAAAGAAAACAATGGCGTAGTGCAGCATGGTGGATCTCCGGGTGGGTTATGGGTTTTGGTAGACCGGCGTGAGCCGGTCACGTTGTTCTACAGCTTGCCGAATTGGGCTTTGGCTGCAGCCAGGCAGGCCTCTTTGGCGGTAGAGGCGAGTGCATCACACTTTTGCTCGGCGACCTTGAGTTCTGCTGCGCGCTTGTCGGCGGAGGCATCGGCACGAACCTCTTTTTTGTCGCTGCTGGCCTTGGCGTTGGCATCGGCCTTCTTTTCATTGGCCGTTGTGTTGGCCACCGATGTTTTCTTCTGTACGGTGGCATCCGCCTTGGCCGAGGTCAGGGCGGCTTTGGCTTCTTTCACGCAGACATCCTTGGGGTTGCCCGACAGGTCATCACACTTTTGCTTGGCCACATCGTAAGTGGCTTCACCCTTGGCAACGCTGAGCTTGTACTGGGTTTTGGATGTCGGCTTGTAGCTGTGCTCCAGTTCGGCCAAGGCCACGGCTTCCTTGCCTTTGGCTTCGGCAACGCAGATGTCCTTGGCATTACTTGCCAGTGACGCGCAGGCTTTTTTGTCAGTTTTGTACTCTGCCTTGATGCGGGTCTTGCTGGCGCTGAAATCGGTGGATGACATCGATTGCGCCATGGCGTTGGAGGCGAACAACAAACAGGCGGCTATTGCAGTACCACTGAGCAGATTGAGGGATTTCTTCATGGTCATTCCTTAGAGTTAAGACTTTCGCAAGCCACAAAGGCTTCGAAGTGCTGACAGTAAGGTTTGGCAAGCGAGAGGTCTGTTCGCTTGCCCACATAAAGGATGGGCCGCTGGTTCAATACCGCAGTAGTTTCCGGTTGGGCATTACAACAAGAGCGAATGAATTGCTATCATATGAATAGCTTTTTACGCTTTATTCTATTGCTCTAGAGGCTAAAAACATCATGAATTATTCAGGTACCGGGTTGGCGTGCCCTGGGGTCAGAAATTGCGCTTCGAAGAGGTCTGCCGGAACAGCCCGACTGAATAAATAGCCCTGCATTTCGTCGCAGTTCAACAAACGCAGCAGGCGTGCCTGCTCCTGCGTTTCAACACCTTCGGCCACCACCTTGAGCTTGAGGGCATGCGCCAGGTTGATGATGGTGGACACCAAGGCCAGGCCCTCCGGGGCAGCGGTCATGTCGACCACAAAGGAGCGGTCAATTTTCAACGTGTCCACAGGCAATTTGGACAGGTAGCTCAGCGAGGAGAAGCCGGTGCCGAAGTCGTCAATCGCAATGGTCAGACCCAGGGCACGGATGGCCTGCAGACTGCTGATGCTGTGTTTGACATCCTCCATGATCAGGCTTTCGGTGATCTCAAGCTCAAGCCCCGCAGCCGTGCGGACATCACTGTCGACAAGCTGGCGGACTTCCTCAAAAAAAGTGCGATGACGCAGCTGCAGCGCAGACACATTCACCGCAATACGCACCGGTGCCAAACCTGCCGTGTGCCAGCGCAGGTAATCGGTATTAGCCTGGCGCATGGCCCAGCGCCCGACTTCGTTGATCAAACCAATTTCCTCCAGAATCGGAATGAAATGGCCTGGTGGCACCAGACCGGCTTCTGGCCGGTTCCATCGGATCAAGGCTTCGGCACTGGTCATCTTGCCACTCACAAGATTCACTTTGGGCTGGTAATGGAGCACAAACTCACCACGGTGCAACGCCTGACGCAGCTGGTTTTCCATGGTCAGCTTGCCAGCCACCATCTCGTTCATGCTTTTGGTATAGAACAGATAACGCTCACCGCTTGACTTGGTTTTTTTGAGCGCCACCTCGGCGTTACGGAACAAGGTATCGGTGTCTGCGCCGTCATCGGGAAAGAGTGCCACACCAGCCTTGGCTGCGATACGAAAGATCGCATCATTCAGCCGGAAGGGATGCTCCAGAAAAGCCGTCATCATGTCTGCAAGCAGGCGTTCAACGTCATGCTCTGGCTTGACGACCGGCATCAGTACGGCAAAACGATCCGCACCCAATCGTGCCAACAGGTTGGCATCTCCGGCGTAGCGCGTCAGCCATTGCGCCACCTTCCTCAGCAGTTCGTCGCCAGCTGTCCGGCCGAGGCTGTCGTTGATATTCTTGAAACGTTCCAGGTCAATCAATACAACGGCAAGCTTGTGTTCACCACTGAAGGCGCTGCGTAAGGATTGGGCAACCCGCTCAAGAAACAGGCTTTGATTGGCCAGGCCGGTGAGGGCATCGTAGTAGGCGAGGTAGGTGAGTCGCTCCTGCTTTCCAAGGTGATCAATCGCAAACGCAATGTCCCCTGCCAGTTCAGTTAACAGCTTCAACTCGTCGCCGTGGAAAAAATCAATTTCGCTGGCATACAGCGCAAACACCCCCACCGCATCATCGGCAACCATGAGCGGGAAAACGGCCATGGAGTGAATGCCCGATGCGGTGTACTTGGCGCGAAATAGAACCTGCGGATCAAGCTGTGAATTGTTGGATACAACCACTTGTTTCCCCCTGACCGCCCGTGCACCCATGGTTTTGGCGGCGGTTTCATCCGATGACAGGATGTTGTTGATGGCACTCATCAGCTGATCATCCTTGCCTTGTGAAGCCATCGGAACCAGCTTCAAGGTCTTTTTGTCCACCATGGCGATCATGGCCATGCTGAAACCACCATCCACCGCAATACGGCAGGCTTGCTTGAACAAATCTTCGCAGTTGCCCGTGCGCACAATCAAGGTGTTGATGCCACTCAGCATGGCATAAACACGGTTGAGGTAGGTGATGCGTTCTTGGGCTTTCCGGCTTTCGGTCACATCGCGAATCGCCGCAATCACCAAGGTGCCTTCATCTGCTTCCATGGGACTCAAACTGACTTCCACAGGAAACTGGCTACCGTCCTTACGCACGCCAAACAGGTCAAGGCCAGCCCCCATACTTCGTGCGAGTGGTTGCTCAAAAAACCGGTTGTAGCTATCAGGATGCTGGCCGGGAAGGCCCTTGGGCACCAGGCTGTGAATTTTTTTGCCCAGAAGCTCGTCGCGGCACCAGCCAAACAGACGAACCGCTTGGGCGTTGACCAGCACCATGTCGGCATCACGGTTGACGATCAGCATGGCATCGGGCGCGGATTCGAGCAAGTCTTTAAATTTCTGTGCAGCCTTTTTACGCTCGGTGATGTCACGAAAGTACCAGACACGTCCATAGTGTGTCTGGTCTGCCCCGGTGACGGGTGCCGAGTAACGGTCGATGATTCTTCCGTCTTTGAGCAACACGTCTTCGCGGCTCTTGTCTGCAGGGTGGTCGTTCAAATAGTGGACACGGGCCATAAAGGCTTCTGGATCGTCGGTTTGCACCGTCACCGCCTGGAGTACCGGCGCATCCACTCTGGCGCTCACCAGTTGCGGATCAAGTCGCCAAAGATCCATGAATTGCTGGTTGTAGGAAATGATTTTCCCGTCCTCGCCCACCACCAGAATGGCATCCAGCGATGTTTCCTGCTGTGTCTTGAGGATGGTGTTCTTGAGTTTGATCTCTGCCTCAATGCCCCGGCGCAGCGATTCGCTGGCAAATTGATTCAGTGCGAAGCTGATGTCATCCGCCATCTCCATCAGAAGCTCACGCGTGGATTCACCAAAGGCATCGGTTTCACCTGCGTACAAGGTGAACGCGCCAAACACCCTGCCATTTTTGAAAAGGGGCAACGAGGCCGAGGCGGCCAGACCGGCGAGCGCGGCACGCTCATGCCAGGGCGCGGTCAGGGGGTCATGCAGAAAACTCTGGCACCAGACGGGTTGTTTTTTGCTCATGGCCAACCCGGTCGGCCCCTGCCCGAGTGGGCTGTTGACATCCACAGAGATCATCAAGTTGTTCAGATACCCGGTGTCATCCCCAAAGCTGGCCACCGGGTCCACCAGCAGCGTTTCTGAGTTGCCCAGCCCGACCCAGGCCATCTTCATACCGCCAAATTGCACCGCGATCCGACAGATGTGCTGGAGCAGTTCGGCCTCGGTCGTGCAGTGCACGATGGCCTTGTTGCACTGGCTCAAGGTGGCATAGAGCTGGGTGAAGCGCAGAATTTTCGCCCGATCCGCATGGCGTTCGCTGATGTTGCGGATATTGCATTGAATGACCTTGATGCCTTCGCAGTCGTAGGCATTGCTGACAAATTCAACCGGGATGATGGTGCCAGCTTTGGTTTTGAGCGGAAGGTCGTCGTAGCGGACATACCCCTTTTCTTGTAACGCAACAAACATCTCTTGGCTCTGCGCTTTGTCCGCGAACGGTCCGACTTCCCATAACTTTTTGCCCAGAAATTCACCGTGCGAGTAGCCGAGCATGTTGATCAGGTAGGGGTTGACATCTTCGATCTGTGCGGTGTCCGCATTCAACAGCAGAATCCCGTCTTGTGCCGCTTCAAACAAACGGCGGTAACGGCTTTCGGAAATCCGCAGGGCTTTTTGCGTGGCATCCGTCTGTGGCTCGCAAGTGCCCCCGGTTGCAAGCGGGTCAGGTACCAGAATTTCCATCGCGAAGTGACCCTATGTTGCAGGTGCCGCTTGTCCAGCATGGCACCGCAGGTTGGAATGGTCGGGAACCATGCCCCCGCATGTTCAGTGACCTTTGATGCCCAAGCTTAGTTTTATGCAGCCCATCCGTCTGTGCGGTTCATCACACGGATGCAGATGTTTTTGAATACGAACTTTGTTGGGCCGACGGCGACCCAGAGGCCCTTACACGACCAGGTTCAGTGCGATTTTTCCGAACTGCTGACCCGACTCCAGGCGGGTCAAAGCGTCATGGATTCGATCCAGCGAAAACTCGCTGTCGATCACCGGTGCGATCTGGTTCTTCTCCACAAACGACAACAGGGCCCGAAACTCAGAAAAATCACCATGGGTCGAGCCCAGAATCTGCAACTGGCGAATGAATATTCGGCGCAGGTCGGCAGGGGGTTGGTCGCCGGTTGTTGCACCACAGGTCACAAGCCGCCCCCCACGCACCAGGGATTTCATGGCCATCGACCAGACGGCCTCGCCCACGTTCTCAATCACCACATCCACACCACGGCCGCCGGTATACGACAGCACCGCTTTCGCCACATCCTGCGTCTGGCTGTTGATACCGTACTCAGCGCCCATGGCCAGCGCACGCTGCAGTTTTGAATCCTCCCGCGAGGTCACAATCACCTTGACCCCCATCGCCTTGGCGATCTGCATAGCCGCCAGTGATACGCCACCGCCAATGCCAAAAATCAGCACGGTTTCCCAGGGCTTGATCTGTGCCTTGGTGAACAACATGCGCCACGCCGTGAGGTAATTGACCCCCATGGCGGCAGCCTGGGCAAAGCTGAGCCCCTGCGGCATAGGGAACACATTCTGAGCCGGCACACTGATCCATTGCGCGAAAGTTCCGTCGCGATGTTCGCCCAGCAATTGCATCTTGGTGCACAGAACGCCCTCGCCGCGCTGGCAGAACTCACAGCGGCCACACGTGATGCCAGGGTGAACCACCACCGACTGCCCGACCTTCAACATGGCTTCAGAAGCGTCCACCTCCTCAATAACACCCGCCGCATCCAAGCCCATGATCTGGGGCAAGCGATGCGTGATACCCGCTCCGCTGTTGCGCATGTACAAGTCAACCTGATTGAGGGTCGCCGCCTCCACGCGGATAAGCACCTCCCCCGGCTGGCGCACAGCAGGCTCACACGTTCTGACTTCTACCACCTCGTTACCACCGTGGCCGGTGATGAATGCTGCTTTCATGGGTTCTCCTCGCAAATAATCGTTACAACATCAACAAGTGTCAACGAAATTGTGGCTTACACATTCCGGGCTCTTTGGCTGTTGTTCAGTTAAAGTCCTTGCCCTCAAGGTGAGGGTTGCCCATGTCGAGCACTTCGCGTCTCAAGGGGCATCGGTTCCCCAGTGGCTTGGTTTGAAAAAACGAGAAAAACAATATGCTGTTAACTGATATCGCCGTCGAGCACACGCTGGTGTCCAAAAAGAATGGGGTTCGTCAGACTTATCTGCTGCATCCGTTTACCAACACGCAGCGAGATACGCTGGGTAAATTCGAGATCATTCGTGACATCAGTGAGCCAGGGTTCAAAGAAGTTAAACGCTCAACCTTCGTGACGTTTCAACAATTGGCGGAGTTGTATGCCAAAGGCGTACTCGAAGAATTCTGGTTTTCAGTTCGCATGTGTCCGGGGCAGGGCACGTACCCCACTGCGAATCCTGTCAAAAAGCTACTGCCAACCAGCATCAGGCCAGGCTCACCGTTTGACCAGGCTGTTCAAAAGGTGGATGCCTCGAAACCTGCCAATCGCGATTTGAGAACAGCTTTGCTTCGCATGAACGTGAAACTTCAAGGGTAATGACGCTCATTGATGGCCTGCCCACCGTTTAAAACCAATCACTCATGGGAGTACCTGTGAATCCATCCGTTGCCCATGCCGAACTCATCGCCACTTTCAAGCGGGCGAAAGCAGATGCTGCTCACAAGTTCGGATTGATCAAAGTTGCTGCGCAAAAGGGCCCCAAGGCAATCCAGGCGGCCACCGAAACAGCTGCAAAGGCAGCCAAACGCAGGGACTCGTATGCAAAGAAGCTGGATGCCCTGGGGGTGAACCTGGCCATCAAAAGCTGATGCGTGGCGCATCGTCGGGCAGCATGGCAGAGCTGTCGTTGCACAGGGGGAAATCGGGAAACCGTCCTGCCAAAGCCAGGCAATCTTGCGGCCATTCATGGGCGGCGTATTTGCGGATGATGTCTGCCACCCACCGGCTTTTTGATAAGCCATGGGCCTTGGCAGCCTGATCGACCAGTGCCTGTGTGGCATCGTCAAGATCCAGCGTGATTTGTGACATGGCGAAAACCCCTTCCATTCAGTCGGACAAGTATATTTACAGGTATCTGTAGAACAGGCACTTCGTCAAGTTTCGGTAAACTTGCTTTGATCTCAAATGAGATACATAATTCACCCTACAACTCTGTAGGCATCACCATGACCGCACAAACTTCAATGCTCCACATTCGGGTGGAAGATGACATCAAAGAGCAAGCCACACAGGCATTGACTGCCATGGGCCTGTCGGTGTCGGATGCGGTGCGCTTGTTTCTGCGCCGCGTGGTGGTCGACCAGGCATTCCCCCTCGAACTCAAGGTACCCAACGCAGAAACCCGTGCCGCAATGGAAGAGTCACGCGCCATGATGGCAACACGTCGCGCCCGTTTTGCCTCTGCTGACGAACTGATTGCTGATCTTGAAAAAAATAGCAGCCAGTAAACGCGCGGTGCCGCCACGGGCCGCCGACTATGCAAAGGCATTTCTGAAAGATTGGCAGCGCTTGTCGCACTCAGGGCGGTTTGATATGGTGCGACTCAAGGAAGTGATGCTACTGCTCATTGCCAATGATGTGCCTCTTGGTCCGGAATGGCAGGATCACAACTTGAAAGGGGAGTGGGCAGATCACCGTGAGTGCCACATCGGTGGCGACTTTTTGCTGATCTATCAGCTTGAGGCCAACTGGATCAACTTTGTGCGCGCAGGTACACATTCCGAACTCTTTGGCAATTAGCTGAATTACGTCAGGTCGGATTCAACGTCCGTTAGCAGTCATTTGCCAATGCCAATTCGTGTCACTTGTCGGCGGCAACACTTGGCTCAGTTTTCGATCGGCAGCAACACCCCGATGAATGCTTGACGAACCTTTACAACAACCCCTGACGAGCAGCTTCATACCAAACGAATGGAGACAACTCTTTCAATGTTTGAGCATCCTTGTTTCTCAAGTACCGCGCGTAGTGCTTCATTCGCATGTCGCGATGGTCTGCGCTGTCCAAACTCAGTCTTGTAATGGATTTACGAGCCGCGGCAACTTCTGCCTTGTCGGTCAACGCACGACTTGGGCGAATTTGACCAGTAGTCAAGACGAGTTCGAACGTATTTGGTGTCAGTCCGATTGGGTCGAGCACGTCGTCATACTTGTTCTTGTTCCGGTTCGGCCCCAAGCACGACAGACGGTAGTTTTTCCATTCGTAGGCTTGTGCGACGTCCTTTGACTTCGCAACGAAGTGGTCTGTTGAGCTGGCACCAGTGACCCATTCAAAGTAGATGGCCAAATAAGCACAAATGCCCGAATAGGCTGTCCACAACTGTTTATTAGAGTGGGACCAATAGGCGGGAAACTTGGTCCCCTTTGGGGCCGGGGCATTGAGGGCGATGCCTTTTTGAGCAGCCCAGGCCAAACCCTTTTGTCGGACCTCCACATCAAAATCAATGGGTTCCGGCTGCAACTGCACTGGGATCATGCAAACCAACCCCTCTTCTTGCAAACATAACGCCAGTTGAACAAGAAGTCATCCGTTGGGCTGAGCGCATCCACAAGCTTCGCATTCATCGCGCGGATCCGGTGGGCACTCGGGTTTTCTTGCTCCAACAAAGCTGCGGCCTTCTTCACCAAGTCTTCGTACTCCACCGCACGACCACTTTGGAGGTCAAACGCCTCGCTGACCAACCAACTCGCTGCACTGCCGTGCTTCTCGAATTCACGTTGGCGCAACACGACCTTCCTGCGCTCAAGATCCAAGTCGAACCATGCATCCTGCTTCGCGTCAAAAAGGGGCTCCACCGAGGCCATCACTAGAGGCGAATGCGTGGCGGTGATGACCTGGACTTCGGCCTTTTTGATGAGCGTCCGCGCCACCGCCAGTAGGGCTGGGATGATTTGGCGCTGCCACTGTGGGTGCAAATGCGACTCCACCTCGTCAATGAGAAACACCACCTGATTGGTTGGCTCCTCTCGTAACAGCTTCGCTGCTTTGCAATGCTCTTCCCATGTCCAAACCAACAAATATGCCAGCGCTAGGATGCGCCGCATGCCGGCAGAGGCATGCAGTACGGCCACGTCTTGACCGTAGGGCATGCGGATGGTAGGGATGTCCCGCGCATCGTCCAGGCTGATACGCATCAGATCGCCAGCAGTCAAGCGCTCTTTGTCTGAGGGTGACATGGCCTTCAAAACAGCTTGAAGGCTTTCAAACGCCGAGCTGTTTTCCTTCTGCCAGCCCGCCCAGTCCATCACCAAGCCCAGGCAAAGCGGCTTGCCGTCCTTGCCGAGCAACCCGTCCCAAACTTCTGCCGGACTGAACACATAAGCGGGGATGCGGTCCTGCACATCCACCCCCTCTTGGGTGCGCCAATAGTTACGAGCAGGGTCCCACACCGCAAAGCTGCCATCTGCCATGGCGTAAAAAACCAGCCCCGGGTTGGCGGGCCGACCGGGACGGCCCGTCCAGGCCTCGTCGCGCGGCAGATAGCTGCTCACATAGTCTTCGACACGACTTTTCCCGGCGAAGGTGAAGCCGATCATCGCCTGTTTTTCGCTGCTAGGCAGCGCCCTCTTGCCAGACGTAAGACGCGGGTTGATTTCTGAAGGCCACTTTCTGGTCAATGCCCACCAGGCAATGTCCAAAAGAAAACTTTTGCCCAGTCCGTTATCACCCGTGATCAGGTTTAGTCGCTGCCCAAAGGTAAGCTCCATGCTTGGTGCCGGGCCGACATTTTTCAACTTCAGGTGATTAAGCATGACCCCATTTCCTCAAAACTAGATGCGCACATTCCTCATTAAAGGCAGCGATTTTTCACACAGATAATCCAATTTTGATTATCCGTGCGATTGAACTCTCAATTGACTTTACAGATTCAGTCATTTCAAAAGTGATATTTCTCGTTGCGCCGCTTGAAGGATTGCACCGAGCCCTCCAGGATGGCATCAGCCAGATGGGCACGATCCAGTCCACTCTGAGCCAGCGCTTGACTAGGCCCATCGCGAGCTTCCAGCGCGTAAATCAGTTCAACTTCGGCATTGACCGGAAGGTTCGCGTGGTGGGTTGCGATGTGACGAACTGTTTGCTGATCTTGAAAAAACAGCAGCCAGTCAACGCACGGTGCCGCCACGGGCCGCCGATGATGCAAAGGCGCTTTTTGAAAGATTGGCAACGCTTGTCGCACTCGGGGCGAGTTTGATAGGGTGCGACTCAAGGATGTGATGCTGCGGCTTGTTGCCAACGATGCGCCGTTTGGTCCTGAATGGCAGGATCACAGCCTAAAGGGAGAGTGGACAGATCATCGTGAGTGCCACATCGGTGGCGACTTTTTGCTGATCTATCAGCTTGAGGCCAACTGGATCAGCTTTGTTCGCGCAGGCACGCATTCCGAGCTCTTTGGCAATTGGCTGAATTCAGATTGAGCCTGTATGGCTGCAAAAGACCCACCAGAGGCGTTCAGTTTTTTGGCTTGGCGGGGCGGTTTCGCTGCTTATCGAAAGATTTACATATTCCACGAATGCAAACGCCGGAGGGCGTGCAGAATACAAGTCTTAGCGGTAATGGAAACTCAAGATGATTGAGCCGACGGAATACGACCACGAAGCGATCATGGATAACGCGCGGCTGGGTAGCTCTCCATCGCAGGACTACCTTCAAGTTGTGGACATGCTCGACAACGTCGTTCGCGAGTGTATGTATGTGTCGAGGAGCTACGCGGGAATTAAATCGCCAACATCAAAGCACTTCTACGCCTCAGTCCTCTTTACAGCACTGATCACTCGTGGGGTTAGCCTAGCCCAGCTTATGCCCTTCACCCCTTGGGTCGAGAAACGGATTGAGCACTGGGATTACGCCTCAGCAGCGGGGATCACCCGCACAATGCTTGAGCTCCGCGTGGCTTTTTACTACCTATGCGTCGATTCGTGCACTGATGAAGAGTGGAATTGCCGGTGGAATCTGTTTAATCTCCACGATTGCGTATCACGTGTTCGCCTCTTTTCAGCTGTGCAGAACCTTGAACAGGTCTCGGCTTTTGAAGCGAATGCAACCGAGCTACGGCAAAGACTTAAGACAAATCCGTACTTCTTGTCTTTGCAAGCGGGCCAGCAACGCAAGCTTCTTAACGGGCAAACGGCCTACCTGATGTCTCTGGAGGACATCGCGGAACGAGCGGGCATCGAGAAATCATCCTTTCGCTGGCTCTACGTACTCTTTTCGTCCCACGTACATGGTTTACCGATGTCCTTCTACCGGATAGGTGATCGCGGCAGGGGCTTGCCAAGCCCAACAGAGGAGAGATACACATCACTTTGTCTGAGCTTGGCATCCACATTCCTAGTTCAAACTAGAGACGAGGTTCACGAGTTGTTTGTGGACTTCAAGTCGCTGGCCGAAGAGCGGATCAAGGCAGAAACGCAGGTGGAAGTGTCCTCAGACGTGCAGGTCAGCGGAAAGGGGTTGGCAGTTGGCGAAACTATGACGCTAACAGAAACAGACGACTTGGCCATCGAGGTGACCATGGTGGCTGGTGATTCCGTGGAATCCGTGTACCGTCACAAGCCGACTGGAAGCATTGTCCTGCGACGCACAAACTCTGATGTGGACGGTGCATCACTGGACTTTTTCGATGGGTTCTATTGGACAGTGTTTGTTGACAACCTGCCAACGACTCAGTCGCAGGTTGAAGCTCTCGGCACGAAAGCGTTCGCATTCAAGGTTGATCACATATCGAGAACGCTGCATTTGAAGGTGGAGGAGTAACCCGCTTACTGCGTTTGCTTTCACCGCCAGGAGTCGTCACTCAAAAGAAACCGTATCCGGGCAACGCAAAAGTGAACGCGGGCGACCTCAATCCCCCCGCCCCAACCGCGACACCTCCCGCATCGTCAGCAGCGTATTCCCCACACCACTGGCCGCAATGACACAAATACCCGCCCAGGCCCACAAGTCAGGCACGTGGGCAAACACCAGCCAGCCGCCCAGCATGGCAAAGCCGATCTGGCTGTACAGGTAAGGTGTCAGCACCGGGGCCGAGGCGCACATGTAGGCGCGGATCAGCATCAGGTGGCCCAAGGTGCCCAAACAACCCACCAGCAAAAACCAGTGCCAGTAGCTCAGCAGCAGCTCTGGCTTCCAGCCGGTCAAGACCAGCACCAAGCTCATGACCAGCGTGCCGACCAGGCCGGTGTACAGGTGGGTGGTGTAGGGGTTTTCTTCACCACTCATGCGGCTGGTGAGCACCTGAAACCAGGCGTAGCTGGTCACCAACCCCACGGGGAACACCAGCGCCCAGCCAAACAGCTGTCCACCGGGGCGCACCACCAGCAACACCCCCAGCAGCCCGCCCGCCATCAGCCACCAGCGCAGTCGTGCCACATGGGTTTTCAGAAACCAGGCCGACATGGCCGTGGCCACCAGCGGTGACAGCATCATCATGGCGGTGAATTCACCCACCGGCAAATGCTGCAGGCCAAAAAACGAACACCCGGTGGTGATCAGCAGCAGGCCACCCCGCAGCAGCTGAAAACGCAGGTTACGGGTGTGGAACAACTCTGCTTTTTGTAGTGGGTAGCGCACGGCCAGTGTGCTCAAGACCTGAAAAACATACCTAAACCAGAGCAACATCAGCACCGGAATGACGCGGGTGACGTATTTGGTGGTGGTGTCCATGCTGGCAAAGATCAGCGCTGCCAGCACGATCAGAGCGATACCCGCGCCCTGGCGGCTGCGCCAGAAGGACATGGCGGCTTAAATCTCCAGCGCCAGGCGGCTGGCCTGTTCGATGGCACGCCGTGCGTCCAGCTCGGCGGCCTTGTCTGCGCCACCGATCACATGCACCGGCAAGTTGGGCGCGATACTTTTTAATTGGGCTTCAAGCTCGCGCACCGGCTCCTGCCCGGCGCAGACGATCACGGTGTCAAACGGCAGGGTGGTCACGCTGCCATCCGCTGATGCGTAGTGCAAGCCCGCATCGTCGATGTGCTGGATGTTCACCCCGGTCAGGATCGGCACGCCAAAACGCTGCACCTTGTCGCGCCGTATCCAGCCGGTGGTCATGGCCAGCGAGGCACCGGGGCGTTTGTCACTGCGCTGCAGCAGGGTCACTTGTCTGCGGGCCGACAGACGCTCGGGTTTGGGGGCGCGGCCACCGGCAGACTGGGCGCTGATGTCCAGCCCGTATTCGGCGGCAAAGTCGTCCAGCGCCGGTGGGGTGTGGGGCGCGTCGCCCAGCAAAAATTCCACCATGTCGTAGGCAATGGCCCCGGCACCGATGATCAGCACCCGCGCACCTACCGGGGCCGCACCAGACAACACTTGGTCATAAGGCAACACGTCGGGCCGGTGGATTCCGGGCAACTCGGGTTGGCGTGGCCTCACACCGGTGGCCAGCACCACTTCATCAAAATCGCCGTGGCTGAACTGCTCGGCGGTCACCGCGCAGTTCAGCCGCAGCGTCACCTTTTCATCTGCCAGACGGTTGCGAAAGTAACGCAGCATCTCGTCAAACTCGGTTTTGCCCGGCACATTCCGCGCCAGCCGCAACTGGCCGCCCAGCTCTGGCCCGGCCTCAAACAGGGTGACCCGATGGCCACGCTCGGCGGCGTTGAAGGCGAAGTTCATGCCCGCTGCACCCGCACCCACTACGGCGATGCGTTTGACTGGCACGGCGGGCTGCAGCACCCAGTCCAGCTCACGGCCTGCACGCGGGTTGACCAGGCAGGTGGCGGTTTGGCGTTTGAAGATGTTGTCCAGGCAGGCCTGGTTGCAGGCAATACAGGTGTTGATGCGCTGGGCCTGGCCCAGGCGTGCCTTGCGGGCAAAGTCCGGGTCGGCCAGCAGTGGGCGCGCCATCGACACCAGATCGGCCTGGCCTGATTCCAAAATGGACTCAGCCACCGCCGGGTCGTTGATGCGGTTGGAGGCCATGACGGGAATGGTCACCGCGTCTTTGATGCGGCGCACCGCATAAGCCCAGCCGCCGCGCGGCACGTTGTGCGACACGGTGGGCACGTCGGCCTCATGCCAGCCGATGCCGGTGTTCAGAATGTCGGCCCCGGCTGCCTCAGCGCGGCGGGCCAGTTCCAGCGTTTCTTCGCCGGTCATGCCACCTTCGACCAAATCCAGCGCCGAGATGCGGTAGATGATGGCAAAGTCTGGCCCCACCGCCTGGCGCACCGCTTTGATGATCTCAATGGGCAAACGGATGCGGCCTTCAAAGCTGCCGCCAAATTCGTCGGTGCGCTGGTTGGTGCAAGGCGCGGTGAACTCGTTGATCAGGTAACCCTCTGAGCCCATGATTTCCACCGCATGGTAGCCAATATCGCGTGCAGCCCTTGCTGCACTTGCGTAAGCTGCTATGGTTTCATAAACCTCTTGGATTGTGAGTGCGTGCGGTGTGAACTTGTTGATGCGAGCCCGCAACGCACTGGGGCCGACGCAGCCGTCAAACTTGGCGTAGCGGCCAGCGTGCAGGATTTGCATACACACCTGGGTGCTTGTGCCGCGCACCGCGTCCACAATGGCGCGATGCCAGTCCAGGTCGGCATCTGCGGTCATGGCGGGGGCATCGTCTTCCATGCGGCCTGCCAGGTTGGGTGAAATGCCGCCGGTGATGATCAGGCCGATTTCACCCTCGGCACGGGCGCGGTAAAACGCCTGGATGCGCTCCACGGGTTTGTCCATACTTTCCAGCCGGGTGTGCATGGCGCCCATGACCATGCGGTTGCGCAGGCTCAGGTTACGCACCGTCAGGGGTGACAACAGCTTGGGGTAAAGCGTGGGGTTCATTGGCCTGGCCCGTAATTGGGGGCGCGTTTTTCGCGGAAAGCGGCCACGCCTTCTGGCATGAAGGCGGCAAAACACAGGGTCTGGCCCCGGTCTTCCAGCGCCATCACGGTGGCCAGGTTGCCAGTCTCTTGTGCCAGCGCCAGGCCGTCTTTGGTCAGGCGCAAACCGGCTGGGGACATGGCGAGCATCTCTTGCACCAATTCCTGGGCGGTTTCGGTCAGCTGTTCTTCGGGCACTACGTCGTTGACCAGGCCGATACGCAGGGCACGCTCGGCCTTGACAAAACGGCCGGTGTACATCAGCTCGGCGGCCACGGCTGGGCCGACGGCGCGGGGCAAAAAGTAGCTGATGCCCATGTCGCAGCCGGTCAGGCCTACTTTGGCCATGGCCACATTCATGCGGGTGTTGGGGGCGGCAAAACGCACATCACAACCCAGCGCCAGTGCAAAACCGCCACCACAGGCTGCGCCGTGCAACAGGCCCACAATGGGCTGCGGGCAGCGGCGCATGCGCAGCACCACGGCCGAGAGCTGGCGCTGCAGCCGCAGCCCCTGGTCGAGTGACATCGTCAACTGGTCTACATCGTCCAGGTCATAGCCAGCGCAGAAGTGTTTGCCTGCGCCGCGTAACACCACCACACGCACATCGGTGCGATCTGGCAGGCTGCCAAAGTAGTGGTACAGCTCTTCGGTCAGGCCCAGGTTGAGTGAGTTGAAATGCTCAGGCCGGGCCAGGGTGAGCCATTCCACCGCGCCTTCGCGCTGCACTTCAATAAAACGCCAGCTGCTGGCCGTAGGGGAGGGTGTTGGGGTCATGGGGATGCTTTCTGGGGGTTATTTAAATTGATAGCTGCTTACGCAATATCTGTAAGCGCTAGAGGCCAATTTGATGTTGAATTCAGAGGGTGCGGGCAATCAATTCACGCATGATTTCGTTGGAACCGCCGTAGATGCGGTGCACCCGTGCATCGGCAAAGGCGCGCGCAATCGGGTATTCCCACATGTAGCCGTAACCGCCGTGTAATTGCAGGCACTGGTCCAGCACCCGGCCCATCAGCTCGGTGCACCAGTACTTGGCCATGGCGGCCACGGCTTTGTCGAGCTGGTCGTCACACACCTCGGTCAAACAGCGGTCGATGAAGGTCTGGGCAATCTCGATTTCGGTCTTGATTTCGGCCAGGCGAAAGCGGGTGTTCTGGTAGTCGGCAATCAGGGTGCCAAAGGCTTTGCGCTGGCGGGTGTAGTCCACCGTCCATTGCAGCGCGGCGCTGCTGGTGGCCACTGCGCCCAGTGCAATCTGCAGCCGCTCCCAGGCCAGCTCTTTGGCCAACAGGCCAAAACCTTTGTTTTCTTCACCCAGCATGTGGTGCTGGGTCAGCACCACGTTGTCAAAGTACAGCTCGCAGGTGTCTTGGGCCTTCATGCCGATTTTTTTGAAGTTCTGGCCTCGGCTCACGCCGGGGGATGAGGCCTCCACCACCCACAGGGTCAGGTCTTTGCAGTTGGGGTCTTGGCTGGACTTGGCCGCCACCACCAGGATGTCGGCACACTGGCCGTTGGTGATGAAGGTTTTCTGGCCGTTCAGAATCCACTGGTCACCCTGGCGGATGGCGGTGCTGCGCATGGCCCGCAGGTCGCTGCCGGCGCTGGGCTCGGTCATCACAATCGCGCCAATCAGTTCACCCCGCGCCATGGCGGGTAACCAGCGCTGCTGCTGTTCCGGCGTGCCGTAGTTGAGGATGTAGGGGGCCACAATGTCCGAGTGGGTGGAGAAGCCGGGGCCGGACAGGCCGAGCCGGGCTTGTTCCTCGATCAGGATGGCGGCAAACAGCCGGTCCGCCCCGCTGCCACCACAGGACTCGGGCAAGGTGGTGCACAGAAAACCTTCTTTGCCAGCTTTGAGCCAGACCTCGCGCGGGGCCACGCCAGCCTCTTCCCAGGCGCTGTGGAAAGGGGCGACTTCCTGCTCAAAAAAGCGGCGGGCAGAGTCACGAAAGGCTTCGTGCTCCGGGCTGAAGATGTTGCGGGTGAGGATGGTCATGGGGTTTCTGATCAGTTGCGTGGCGCAAGAAAAGCCTGGATGCGGGTTTGCGCTTCCACCGTGCTCACCAGGCTGTGAATGCCGTCCAGTTCGGCGCTAAACCCACTGGGGGCCAGCGTGCCCACCTGGGCGATACAGCGTTTGGCCACTTGCAGGGCCGGTGCAGATTGGCTGGCAATACGCTGTGCCAAAGCTTCAGCTTCCTGTGCCAATTTCTCCGGGGCCACCGCCCACTGCACCATGCCCAATTGGCAAGCGGTAGCACCGTCCACCACGTCACAGCCCAGAATGATGCGAGCGGCAATGCCTGGCCCACACAGGCGGGTCAGGCGTTGTGTGCCCCCGGCTCCGGGGATCAGGCCGAGCTTGGCTTCGGGCAAGCCGAGTTTGGCGCTGCTGGAAGCCATACGTAAATCACAGGCCAGCGCCAGCTCAAAGCCGCCGCCCAAAGCAGAGCCACCAATTTCTGCCAGGGTGACACACGGCAAGGCTTCAAGGCGGTCAAACAGGGCGTGAAAGTGGGTGATGTTTTGCCGCATCACATCAGCACCACCTTCGATGGCAAAACAGCTTTGCACCTGGGCCAGATCGGCCCCGGCACAAAAGGCTTTTTGGTCGCTGCGCAGGTGTATCACGCTCAGGTCTGTTTTGCTGGCCAGGCCGTCCAGCACCTGCATAAAACCGGCGATGAATTCGGTGCTGATGGCATTCACCGGTGCGCGTTGCAGGGTGATACGCACCACCGCGCCGAGGTCTTCTACTTTAAACATGGCTAGTTGCTCCATTCAATGATTTGAGTTCTTCGCGTAATTTGAATTTCTGGACTTTTCCGCTCGGGGTGGCGGGAAGGGCATCACGCAGCACCAGGTGTTCCGGCAGCTTGAAACGCGCCACACCACGCTCAATCAGGAACTGCTTCATTTCTTCAAACCCCAGTGTTTTGCCGGGCTGGCACACCACCACCGCGCAGCCCAGTTCGCCCAGGCGCTCATCGGGCAAACCAATCACCGCCACCGACTGGCAGGCCGGGTGTTCCAGCAGAATGTCTTCCACCTCACGCGCCGAGATGTTTTGGCCGCCGCGAATGATCATGTCCTTGATGCGCCCAACAATACGCACCGCGCCTTGTGCACCCACCGTGGCCAGATCACCCGAGTGGTACCAGCCATCGGCATCAAGTGCCTTGGCCGTGAGTTCAGGTTCACCCAGGTAGCCCAAAAAGGCGTGTGGCCCGCGTGACCATTGCTCACCTTGTTGGCCGGGTGGCAGGGGTTTGCCGTCTTCATCCACCGCACAGACTTCCACGCCGGGCAGTGCGCGGCCGTCAAACTGCCAGGCGGCTTCAATCGGGTCGGTGGGCCAGGTCACTGTGTGCGGCGGGCTCTCGGTGGAGCCATAAATACTCATCACCCGCACCCCGAGCTGGTGGGCGCGGCGCACCAGCACTTCAGGAATGGGCGCGCCGCCACACAAAAAGTAGCGCAGGTCGGGCAGGCGCTTGCCGCTGCGCTCCAGGCTGTCCACCACATCACTCAGAAACGGTGTCGCCCCCATGGTCCAAGTGGCGCGGTCGGCCAGCATTTGATCCACCGCCGTGTCGCCCTTGAAAATGTCCAGCAGCGACACCGTGGCCCCGGTCATCAGCGTCAGCAAAATGCCGTGCATGAAGCCGCTGGTGTGGGTGACCGGGGAAGCCATAAAACACACATCACGGTGATCCAGCGCCAGGGTGTCTGACAAGGCCCGTTCGCCATACAAAGCGGTGTTGTGGGTGTGCACCACGCCTTTGGGTTTGGACTCGGAGCCCGAGGTGAACAAGAGCAGGGCCGGGTCGTCGGCCGCCGCATCATGGGCCTGCGCCAGCAGCGGGCCGCTGACGGCTTCATCAAAGGGTGTGCCAAGGGTCACCTGGCCTGAACGGATGACCACCATGCTGGGCTGGACTTGCAACTCCGGCGCAATACGCTGCAGATGCTCGGTGTAATCGACGCTGCGAAAGTGTCCCGCCACCACCACCGCCTTGGAGCCACTCTTGTTCATGATGAAGGCCAGGTCTTTCCAGCCGTAGGTGGGTGGCAAGGGGTTGATCACCGCCCCGAGCTTGAAGGCCGCCAAAGTCACCACGGCGGTTTGCCACCAGTTGGGCAGGTGCATGGTGACCACGTCGCCCACTCCCAGACCCCGCGCTTGCCAGAAGGCCGCCAGCCGGGAGGCTTGGTCGTCCAGCTCGCGGTAGCTGATGTGGTGGCCGCTGGCATCACTGACGGCGGTTTTGTCGGGGTAAGTGTCCACACTGGCGGCAATACGTTGTGCCAGCGAATGGTGTTGCCAGTAGCCTGCCTGGTAATAGCGTTCGCGTGCAGCAGGGTGCGGTTTCAAATCGATCATGGTATTTATCTTTCAGTGGCCGGGCGGCCGGGAATCAGCCCATGCACCGTGTCCATCAAACCACCATCGGCCAAGATGTTCTGACCGGTGATGTAGCCTGCGTCAGGCGCTAGCAAAAACGAAACAATGCCGGCAATGTCAGCATCCGGGTCACCAATGTGATGTATCGGCACCAGGGCTTCGCGGGCGGCTTTGGTGGGGGCATCGGCATACACCTTGGCGGTCAGCGCGGTGTGGATCAGGCCGGGTGACACCGCGTTGACCCGAATGCCATCAGCTGCCCATTCCTGCGCCAGCGTGCGCACCAGCATCAGCAGCGCCGCTTTGCTCGGGCTGTAGGCCCCCATGCCGGGGTAAGGTTGCACGCCCGACATAGAGGCCACAGCCACCAAGCGGCCCCGACTCTCACGCAGAGCCGGGTAAGCGGCCTTGGCCAGCAACCAGGGCGCACGTGCATTAACGGCGAACAAAAAGTCCCAGTCTTCGATCTCCAGTTGGGCCAAGGTCGATGGGCGTGAGACCCCGGCGTTGGACACCACCGCATCCAGACCGCCAAAAGCCGCCACAGCTTGATCAACCAGGCTGGTGGGGGTGGCAGGGTCGGCCAGATTGCCCAGCAATGGCAGCACATGGCCGCCGTGTGGGGCTGCCTCGGCAATGACCGCGTCCAGCTCATCAGCGTGGGCTGAGCCACAGGCGGCCACCTGAGCACCTTGGCTGGCCAGGCGCAGGCAAATGGCTCGCCCAATACCGCGGCTGGCACCGGTCACCAGGACTCGCATCGTCATCTTGTTGTCTCCTCGAAAGTCGATGAGGCATTGTTTGTTGAGCGCGTGGCACGTGGCTTGACGATTCGCGCACGTCACAGCACAATTCGTGCATCATTTCAAGGGGTTCATGTGGCTACAAGGGTTATCCCTAATTACTCGCTTTACGGTGTACAAGCCCAGCCAGCCTGGCAGAACTGGTTTGACTTTGAGTGGATTCCGCAGCGTTCTCGCCCGTACAACTGGAAAATTCGGCCGCATCAACACGATGCGCTGATCCAGATTTTGTATGTGACCCAAGGCTCGGGCGAGGTCTTGTTTGACCATGCCAAAGCCAGTTTCAGTGCACCTTGTCTGGTGATTATTCCTGCACAAACCGTGCATGGATTTGACTTTTCTGAGGATGTGGATGGCCCGGTGGTCACCGCTGCGCAGCGGCCCCTGGAATCGATGATTGGCCTGGCCAGTCCGGACTTGCTGGCCAGTTTGCGCAAGCCTGCGGTGATTGCCCTGGATAAAGCCAGCGGCCATGCGCAGTCCCTCATGCCTCTGTTTCTGGCCATCGAGCGGGAGGCACACATTCAGGCGGCAAGTCAGGTCACGGCGGGGATGGCGCTGCTGACCGCCATCTGCATCCAGATCGCCAGGTTGACACGGGTCAGCGAAGTTTCTGCCTCCAAGGCCACTTCGCGCAAGTCGGCCCAGATTGAGAAATTCCGCAGCATGGTAGATGCGGATTTCAAAAAACACTTGCCGATTGGCGACTATGCCGGGCAACTGGGCATCACCCCCGGACAGCTGTCGCGCCTGTGCCGCGAGGTGTTGGGTATGTCGAGCCTGGACGTGGTCAACGCCCGCATGGTTCACGAAGCCCAGCGGGTGCTGGTGTACACCGGCAACAGTATCAAGCAGCTGGCCTACACGCTGGGCTTTGCCGACGAAACCTATTTCTGCCGGTTTTTCCGCAAACACACGGGCCTCAGTCCAAGGGAATTCAGAGTCAAGGCGATGGATGCCATGAGCATTCCAGAATCTGATGAACCACCCTCTTCAGCCATGCGCACTTGAGGCATGGTTGAATCAATCGGCTTGGGCAGCGTGGTTTTTGTTGGGGGTATCAGTTGCGTGGCAAAACCAGTGTGGCAGACAACCCTCCTGTGGGTCTATTGGCCAGCAGCAGTTCACCATTGTGGATCAGTGCGATGTCTTTCACAATTGACAGCCCGAGCCCGACACCGTCGCCTTTTTGGCTGCGCGCACTGTCTACGCGGTAGTAAGGATCGGTCACCTTTGCCAGGTTTTCGGGGGCAATGCCCGGCCCCTGATCTTCCACGGTGATACACAGGCGCAAAGCACTGTCTTCCACACGAATTTGAGCCCCACCTGCATGCTTGAAAGCGTTGTCAATCAGGTTTTGCATCGCCCGGCGCAAGGCTGACAATCTGCCGCGGTAGGGCATGGTTGTACGCCCGTTTATTTGAATACTGCGCCCCAGCACTTTAGAATCGTCCACCATGCTTTCCAGCAGCGCATTGATGTCAATGGTGCGAACGACCTCATTGGTTTGAAAGGCACGCAAGTAGTCCAGCGTGGCATCCATCATGGCACCCATCGCTTCCAGGTCTGCAGCCATCTGGTTTCGCAGGGTCTCATCGTCGATCAATTCAGTGCGCAAGCGCAGGCGGGTTAATGGGGTTCGCAGGTCATGGGACACTGCCGCCAGCGCGCGGGCGCGCTCACTAACCAACAGTTTGATTTTGGCTTGCATGCGGTTAAAAGCCTGAGCAGCGCGTCGGGTCTCGGCAGGCCCTTCTTCCGCAAGTGGTGGCGCATCAAGATCCCGCCCCAACATGTCGGCGGCTTTGGCCAGTTGCTCAAGAGGCCGAGTCGCCTGGCGTATGGCAATCACCACCACCACCACCACAAGCCCCAGGCTAAGCAACAACTGAATGATTAATGCATCCGACAAGGCCGGTGCAGGTGTATTGACCTCATACCGGCCTGTGATGCGAATCCACTGACCATCGTCCAAACGCACATCCATACTGCGGTTGGTGCCAAGGTGCTGCGGTCTGGCACCCATACCCCACCCCATACCAGGGCCCAAGCCGCCCATGACACGTATTTCGTGAGGGCTGCCCAGACGTTCACTGAGGTTGGCTTGCAAAGGTTCACGTGGCGAGCCTGCCAGGGCCTGACTCTCGGTGATTAAAGCCACATTCATGCCATCACGCTGCAGGGCCGCAAGCGCCGATTGGCGCTGCTGCGGCGCATGGGCTTCGAGCAGACGCACCACTTCGGCTATGCGGTCCATCACATGCATCCCACGCGCCTGGGTGACCGCTGTAGCACGCTCACTCCATTGCAGCCAGATGCTGACCCCCTGAGCTGCCAGCAAACCAGCCAGCAAAATAAGCGCCATGCGTGCCGACAGGCTGGATGACAGTACACGCCAATTTATCTGCATGTTGGAAGTGCGCTCACGCTGGAGGTCAACACATAACCTTCCCCACGCACGGTTTTGATCAGCTGCGGCTCGCGGCTGTCATCTCGCAGGCGTTGGCGCAGGCGGCTTACCTGTACATCAATGGCTCGGTCATAGGCTTCGGCTTCGTGACCGTGGATCAACTCGGTGAGTTGGTCGCGATGAAGTACCCGGTTAGGGTGATCCAGCAAAATGCGCAACAAACGATATTCACCACCGGACAAGGGCGTTGCCACACCGTCTGGTGCGGTCAGCAGGCGTTCGGCGGTGTCAAGACACCAGCCCGCAAAGCCCAAACAACGCACGGGCTCAGGTTTCAGGTTAGGTGGAAGCGCCCGGGTACGGCGCAAAATGGATTTGATGCGTGCCAGTAATTCGCGCGGGTTGAAGGGTTTGACCAGGTAGTCGTCAGCGCCCATCTCGATGCCAATAATCCGGTCAGTTTCCTCCCCTCTCGCGGTGAGCATGATCACCGGCAAGCTGGACTTGGCACGCAGATCACGACACAAGGTCAGGCCATCGGCATCGGGCAGCATCAGATCAAGCACCAGCAGATCCACGGCATGCTGCTGCAGCATTAGCCACATCTCACGACCATCACGGGCAGCCACGGCCTCAAAGCCATTACGTGCCAAGTAATCCACCAGCAATCGGCGAATTTCAGGCTCGTCGTCGACGATCAGAATGCAATCTTTGTGTTCCATGGAAATACTTTTTTTGCCTTGGTATCAAGCCTACAACCAGATCTGACCCCATTGAAATAGTGTGCCCAGCGAGTTTTGTAACCCACTGTAACGCAGGGCCAAAGTGCAACATGATGATGCAAATCTTGCATTTTCAGCAACACAGGGCGGCAACAAGTGCGCTTAAATAATGCTTACGGAAGCAGGCAAAACCGGCCTCCCATGACGGCTTAATTTAAGGAGTTCCATCATGAAAACCTCGACTACTCTGAAAAATATTGCGCTCGCCACCTTGTTGGGTGCGGCATTCACAACGGTGGTTGTGGCCCAAGTCGGCCCTGGTCCCGGCATGGGCACAGGGCCAAGTATGCAAGGCACGGGTCCTGGTGCCATGCGAGGCATGCGTTTTGACAAAACCAACACCCCTGGCTGGACCTTGATGACTGCGCAAGAGCGTGCGGCCAATCAAGCCAAGATGCGGGCGGTCAAAACTTATGAAGAATGCAAACTGGTGCAGACAGAGCAACATGCTGCTATGGAAGCACGCGCCAAAGAAAAAGGGGTCACCCTGCTCACCCCACGCCAAAATGCCTGTGACCGAATGAAAGCCCGCGGATTTATTCAATAAATGTGAAGCGGTGGTGTGGAAGACTCATGGCAGAGTTGAACTACGGATAGACGTGTTGGTAAGTATTTGAGCTATTCAAGCCAGCTGGCAATTCGGCATCTGGCTTGAACGGCTTTCCCCGGTTGTGGCATTGCCCAGCATAACCAGACAAGTAGCACAGCACATTCTCATGTTGACCCAAGCGACGGGGATTGCCATCTGCAGAACTGCCTGATTTATGGATTCAGGCCTAACATCAATTGAAGATTTTGCACGGCTGCACCGCTTGCACCCTTGCCTAGGTTGTCCAGACGGGCAACCAATACGGCGTGACGGAATCCATCGCTGGCATCGGTGTTGCCAAACACACGCAATTCAAGTTGGTTGGTGCCAGCCAAGGCCACTGCATCCAATTTGTTGTCTGTGGTGGCGGGTAACACCTTCACCCAATGGCTTTGCGCGTAGTGCTGGGCCAGTGCCTGATGCAGGTCTTGCGCCGTGGGCTGACCCGGCAACAGGTCAAGGTGCAACGGCACTTGCACCAGCATGCCCTGCTTGAAGTTGCCGACCGATGGCACAAACAGCGGGCGGCGGGTCAGGCCGGTGTAGGCCATGATTTCCGGGATGTGTTTGTGTTTCAAACCCAAGCCATACAGTTCAAAGGCGGGAGCCGTACCCTGCTCATAGGCTTCGATCATGGGGCGGCCCCCGCCGGAATAACCACTGACAGAGGGCAGGCACAAGGGAAAATCAGCCGGAATCAGCCCTGCGTCCACCAGTGGACGCAGCAGCGCAATGGCCCCGGTGGCATAACAACCGGGGTTGGCCACACGCCGGGCTTGGCGCACGCATTCGGTTTGCCCCAGAGTCAACTCAGGAAAACCATAAACCCAGCCACTTGTGGTGCGGTGTGCGGTAGATGCATCAATGATTTTGGGGCCGGGTTGCCCGGTGGTGCGAATGAGTTCGTCCACCATGGCCACCGACTCAATGGCAGCATCGTCATGCAGGCACAACACGACCAGATCGGCCTGTGTCATCAACTCAAGCTTGGCCAACGGGTCTTTGCGCCGCTCTGGTGCAATGCTGATCAGCTCGATATCTGGGAGCTTTTGCAAACGTTCGCGAATTTGTAAACCGGTGGTGCCTGCTTCGCCATCAATGAAGATTTTTTGCATTATGAACTCGCGTCTTGAAAAGAGAGGTGCTTGTAAGACTTGCACAAGATTGATATGAATCAGCATGATACAGTCCCGTGTTGCATCGTCTGGTGTCGCTGAGACTGTTCTGCGGAACATTCCAGCTGACAATCCCACCCTTTATTCCTGAGAGAGAGCTCATGAAAATTCACGAGTACCAAGGCAAGGAAATCTTGCGTCAATTTGGTGTGCCAGTGCCACGCGGCATTGCAGCGTTCACCGTTCAAGAAGCGGTGGAAGCCGCACAAAAACTCGGCGGCCCGGTTTGGGTTGTCAAGGCTCAGATCCACGCAGGTGGACGCGGCAAGGGCGGCGGTGTCAAGTTGGCGCGCTCCATTGACGACGTGAAAAAACTCGCTGGTGAAATTCTGGGTATGCAACTGGTCACACACCAAACTGGCCCAGAAGGCCAAAAGGTACGCCGCTTGCTGATTGAAGATGGCGCAGACATCAAAAAAGAATACTACGTGTCTGCAGTGACTGACCGGGCTTCACAGCGTGTGGCCATGATCGTCTCCAGCGAAGGGGGCATGGACATTGAAGAAGTGGCGCATTCCACGCCTGAAAAAATCATCACCGAGATTGTTGATCCAGCGACCGGCTTGACAGAAGCACAAGCCACCAAACTGGCCAACGCGATTGGCGTACCCGAAGGCTCTACAGCACAAGCGGTGGATGTCCTGCAAAAGGTTTACAAGGTTTACATGGAAACCGATGCAGCCTTGGTGGAAATCAATCCGATGATTCTCGAAGGCAACGGCAACATCAAAGCCATTGATGCCAAGTTCAACTTTGACTCCAACGCGCTTTACCGTCACCCAGAGATCGTGGCTTACCGCGATCTGGATGAAGAAGACCCGGCAGAAGTTGAAGCCAGCAAATTTGATCTGGCCTACATCAGCTTGGACGGCAACATTGGCTGCCTGGTGAACGGTGCAGGTTTGGCCATGGCCACCATGGACACCATCAAGTTGTTTGGCGCTGAGCCGGCCAACTTCCTGGACGTGGGCGGTGGCGCCACTCCTGAAAAGGTCACGGAAGCCTTCAAGATCATGTTGAAGAACCCCAAGGTCAAGGCCATTCTGGTCAACATCTTTGGCGGCATCATGAAGTGCGACACCATTGCCACTGGCGTGATCACCGCCTGCAAGGCGACCAACCTGAATGTGCCACTAGTGGTGCGCATGAAAGGTACCAACGAGGAATTGGGCAAGAAAATGCTGGCCGAAAGCGGTCTGCCCATCATTTCCGTGGACACCATGGCAGAGGCTGCACAAGCCGCTGTCAAGGCAGTAGCCAAGTAATTTGCCGGGCAGAACCACGTTGCGCGGTGTTCTGCTCCCTACTGATTAGGAAAAAACATGTCGATCTACATCAATAAAGACACCAAGGTCATCACCCAAGGTATCACCGGCAAAACTGGCCAGTTCCATACGGAAAAATGCCAGGAATACGCCAACGGCAAGAACTGCTTTGTGGCGGGTGTGAACCCCAAGAAGGCGGGCGAGTCGATTTTCAACATCCCAATTTACGCCTCAGTCAAAGAAGCTGCTTCTGAAACCGGTGCCACTGTCAGCGTGATCTATGTGCCACCCGCAGGTGCAGCAGCAGCCATCTGGGAAGCTGTTGAAGCCGACCTGGATCTGGCGATTTGTATCACCGAAGGTATCCCGGTTCGTGACATGCTGGAAGTGCGTAACCGCATGAAGGCCAAGGAAGCCGCTGGCGGCAAGAAAACTTTGTTGCTCGGGCCCAATTGCCCCGGTTTGATCACCCCGGACGAAATCAAGATCGGCATCATGCCTGGTCACATTCACCGCAAGGGTCGCATTGGTGTGGTCAGCCGCTCTGGCACGTTGACTTATGAAGCCGTGGCGCAACTGACTGAAATTGGTTTGGGCCAATCCAGCGCTGTCGGTATTGGTGGTGACCCCATCAATGGCTTGAAGCACATTGATGTGATGAAGGCTTTTAACGACGATCCTGATACGGATGCAGTCATCATGATTGGTGAAATTGGCGGCCCGGATGAAGCTGAAGCAGCCCGTTGGTGCAAACTCAACATGAAGAAACCTATCGTTGGCTTTATTGCTGGTGTAACTGCACCTGCTGGCAAACGTATGGGCCACGCCGGTGCCTTGATCTCTGGTGGCGCGGACACGGCTGAAGCCAAGCTCGCTGTGATGGAAGAATGCGGCTTCAAAGTGACGCGTAATCCTTCTGAAATGGCCAAGTTGCTCAAAGCCATGCTTTGATCGGAGATCGTGATGAACACTGCATTACATATGCAGTGTCATGCAAAGCCGGATGCCCATCTGATGGACAATCCGGCTTTTTTGTTTATGGCAAGACCATGCCATCATTACAGAAACTGAATTGGAACAATTTTTAACTCTGTATTTTTGGCTGACCGTTAGGTAAATTAACCTGATTGGCATTCAGCCAGGCTGGATTACAGGCATCATGGCGCGCAGTGCTCCGGCCTTTATCGCATGGTTGCCTTAGCAGGGAGCTTGGCAGTACATTTTCGGGATAGTAAGAGCGCTGCTGGTGTGGTTGACCGGTACCTACTTGGGCCGTCAGGCACAAAAACAGGGGGTGGTGTACTTTTGATATCCGGTTTTAAGGTGTAGAAGGATGTCAAAATTGATCAGAAACGATGGTGTTAATGGCTAAATCAAATTCACTTTTTCGCTCTGATGCGTTTGCTGCCTTGTTGCTGGTGGCTGCGGTGGTGATGTTGCATATTTCAACCGATGCGATTAGTACCCTTGAGCGGCGCTTTTACGATTTTGCAAGCACCAGTACGTCACGGCAGCCTTCCAATCAGATTGCAGTAATTGCCATAGACGATCAAAGTATTGCCAACATTGGACGCTGGCCTTGGTCGCGTGACGTTCATGCCAAATTGATTGATCAATTGGCACAGGCTAAAGCCAAAACCATCGTGCATACGGCATTTTTCTTTGAGCCTCAGGTGGATCGTGGCCTAGGTTTTATTCGCCAGATGAAAGAGTTGCTTCTGTCAGAAGATGTTGCACTGGACTCAACAGAGAGCCATCGCCAATTGACCGGGGTGATCGCCAAGGCTGAATCTGAGCTAGATACCGATGGGCAACTTGCTCGCAGCTTCAAAGCCGCTGGCAATGTCATTATTCCATCTGTGTTTACGCTAGGCCATCCACAGGGTCGGCCCGATGTTGCACTACCAGACTTTGCTGCGGCTAGTACGATCGAAGAAAGTCAGGGGTTTTCACTTCCAGCAAGCAAAGGCCAATGGCCTATGGCCAGTCTCGGTTCTGCAGCCGCTGGTGTGGGACACCTTAATCAATTGCAGGATGTGGACGGTGCCGTACGACAAGAGCCCTTGCTGATCAATTATTATGGTCATGCGGTGCCATCCATGGCGTTGCTGGCAGCGCTTAATAGCTTGAACCTGAACACCTCGGACATCAAGCTGATACCGGGTGAGTCTGTTCAGATCGGGCAATTACGCATCAAAACGGATACTTCTGCCCTTATGCTGCCCCAGTTTTACCCAGGGCGTGATGGCAAACCTGCTTTTGCCGTGGATTCTTTTTATGACGTGCTTACTGGCAAGATACCCGCATCCAAATATGCGGGCAAAGTGGTGGTGATTGGTGCCACCGCAGCAGGAGTGGGTACGCAGTTTCCGGTGCCAGGCAATCCGTCGCTGTCTCCAGCTGAAACCATTGCCCATATCACCTCAAGTATTCTTCAGGAACACTTTATTGTTCAGCCTTCGTGGGGTGTCTGGGTGGGGCCTCTGGTGTTGGCCATAGTGAGTTTGTATCTTATTTTTGCAATGCCTATGCTTTCAGCAGGAATGTCCGCTGCATCCACCAGTGTGTTGTTTCTGGCATTGCTGTTGACCGAATTTGGCTTGTTGTCGGGTCAGGCAATCTGGATTCCATTGGTATTTCCGGCCGCGTTGTTGCTGCTTGGACATCTTGCCTTAACCACCAAGCGTTTTTTGTTCACTGAGGCAGGCAAGATCAAGGCGGATGAGGAGTCTGCTGAAACCAACCGCATGATGGGTTTGGCACTGCAGGGACAAGGACAGCTTGACATGGCATTTGATCGTTTTCGCCGTGTGCCTCTGGGTCCAGATGTCATGGACAACCTCTACAACTTGGCACTTGACTTTGAACGCAAACGCCAATTCAACAAAGCCCAAGCAGTCTATGAACACATGGCCAGTTTTAATGCCGGATTCAAAGACCTGAAAGTTAAGCTCAACCGGGCCAAAAATTTATCAGAAACGGTGATGCTGGGTGGATCAAGTGGGCATCCTGGTGGCACCATGGTATTGGCAGAAGGTGCCGTAGAAAAACCCATGTTGGGCCGCTACCAAGTTGAAAAAGAGCTTGGTAAAGGGGCTATGGGTGTGGTGTATCTTGGCAAAGACCCCAAAATTGGTCGTGTTGTAGCCATCAAAACCTTGGCCTTGAGTAGTGAGTTTGAGGGTGATGATCTGGTGGATGCCAGGCAGCGGTTTTTCCGGGAGGCAGAAACTGCAGGCCGACTGCAGCATCAGAACATTGTGACCATTTTTGATGCTGGAGAAGAGCACGATCTGGCTTATATTGCCATGGAGTTCCTCAAAGGCAAAGACTTGACAGAGTTTGCCAAGCCAGGGCACTTATTGGCGGTTCCCGTGGTGGTATCAATTGTGGCGCGGGTCGCACAAGCGCTGGCATATGCGCACCGCCAGCATGTGGTTCACCGTGACATCAAACCGGCAAATATCATGTATGAAGTGGCGACAGATACCGTCAAGGTGACTGATTTTGGTATTGCCCGGATCACAGACTCCAGCAAAACAAAAACAGGATTGGTGCTGGGCACCCCCAGTTTTATGTCACCGGAACAATTGGCTGGCAAAAAAGTGGATGGCCGATCAGACTTGTATTCGCTGGGGGTCATGTTGTTTCAATTGCTTACTGGTGTACTACCGTTCCGTGGCGAATCAATGACAGAGCTGATGTACAAAATTGCGAACGAAGAAGCCCCTAGCCTGCAGACGATCCGCGCTGGTTTACCAACCTCGCTGGCTGCTGTCGTACAGCGTGCTTTGACAAAAAACCCTCAACTTCGGTATGCAGATGGCGAGGAGATGGCGCGAGATTTGAATGCCACGCTATCGGCAATGTCGC
Source organism: Rhodoferax lithotrophicus (assembly GCF_019973615.1). Classification (GTDB taxonomy): domain Bacteria; phylum Pseudomonadota; class Gammaproteobacteria; order Burkholderiales; family Burkholderiaceae_C; genus Rhodoferax; species Rhodoferax lithotrophicus. The sequence goes on from NZ_AP024238.1 coordinate 4,632,773, forward strand.
CAAATGGTATGTCGATGTTGAACCAACCTGAGAACAAAATTGTTTCAACAGATACAGGGTTCGAAAAGACGCAAACCTTTGCGGCCACGGAACCCCTGTCGGCCACCTCATTTGAAAAGACGGATTTTTTGTCGACCACAGTGACTGCGCCGAAAGACATGAAAAATCGACCGCCAGATCTGGAAATTTAATTCATCCACTTTATGAAATACCAATTTTTTGCACTCACAGATCAAGGGCGTGTACGCAATAACAACGAGGATTCAGCCAGCTTCGACGAACCCCATCGCGTGGCCGTTTTGGCTGATGGCATGGGGGGGTACAACGCTGGTGAGGTGGCCAGTGGCATGGCCACCGTGTTTATGCAGTCTGAATTAGTACGCTGGTTGTCTTCTGGCGCACAAAATGCTGATGCGGAGAAAATTGGGAAAGCTATCGATATTTGCGCCCGCAAAGTCAACCAATCGATCCTGCAGGCAGCTGTATCCAATCCACAGTATGCAGGCATGGGCACCACACTGGTGGTTGGAGTTTTTCAAGAGGCCAGCCTAACACTCGGGCATGTGGGTGATTCACGTTGTTACAGATACCGAGCCAATCAACTGGTGCAACTTACCAAAGACCACTCCATGCTCCAAGAACAGGTGGATGCTGGATTGTTGACACCCGAGCAGGCGGAAATTGCCCCTGGAAAAAATTTGTTGACACGCGCATTAGGTGCCGAAGATGATTTGAGGATCGACGTAGGCACTTACTTGGTTGAAGCCGACGACATTTACCTGATGTGTTCGGATGGCCTCACGGACATGGTCCAAGAAGAAGACATTGCGAATATCTTGAAAATTGGTACATCACTTGAATCGTTGGCCACAGAACTCATCAAAGCAGCCAATGCCAGTGGTGGACGCGATAACATAGCCGTGCTTCTGATAAAAGCCCAGGCTCCAGCAGTGCCTGCGGGGCTCATGTCATCTTGGTTTGGCCGCTCGAAGCATTAGTGGACATGATGGATACAAGTTTTATTTTTTCTAAATGCAGGAGGCGATCATGCCAAAGGTAATTGTCACGATCGATGATGTTGTGATCAAGGAAGTTCCGCTGACCAAAGATCAAACCACAGTCGGACGGCGACCTTACAACGACATTGTGATCGATAACCTGGCTGTCAGTGGTGAGCATGCTATTTTGAGAATGCTTGCCGGACAGGTTTCAGTGGAAGACTTGAACAGCACCAATGGGACGTTTGTCAATGGCAAAGCTGTCAAAAAACAGACACTCATCCATGGCGATGTATTGGAACTTGGTAAATACAAACTCAAGTTTGAAAATCACCCGGTAGCCGATGATTTTGAAAAAACCATGTTGGTCAAAGCACGCCCATCTGCGGTTCCACCCTCCCCGCCTCCAGCTCCAGTGGTGGACATTCATGGCGCTATCAAGGTTGTGTCAGGTCCAGCGGCTGGTCGGGAAATGGCCCTCACCAAGGTAGTGACCACGATTGGCAAGCCTGGTGTCGCGGTGGCAGCGATTACCCGCAGGCAACACCATTTCCAGATTTGTCATGTCGAAGGAGGGGCTCAACCGACACTCAATGGGGTCATGGTGGGTACTGAGCCAGTGGTACTTAATTCCGGCGATCAAATTGTGTTGGCTGGTACACACATGCAGTTTATTCAGTCATGATTTCTGGCTGACTTGAGCATAGGCTTTTATTGACGCAGCCCATGTCCTTTCTGATTCGACACTGGCAGCGTCTGCTGTTGTCACTGGTTCCGTTGCTGTTGGCGCTACTGCATAGTTTGGGTATTTGGCAAATTGATGTATTGGATCGCCTGGATGCCATGGTCTATGACGCACGTTTACGTGCCACCATGCCCAATACGCTGGATACACGCATTGTCATCGTTGATGTAGATGAAAAAAGCCTGGCTGAATTGGGGCGTTGGCCTTGGTCCCGCAACAAAATGGCAGCATTGACACAATCCCTGTTTGATCAGTATCAAATTTCCCTGCTTGGTTTTGACGTTGTGTTTGCTGAGGCAGATGTCAGCTCGGGCCTGAACCAACTTCAAGCCCTGGCGCAGCAAGCACTGAGTCATGATGCTGGTTTTTTGACGCACTTGGCACAACTCACACCGTCCTTGGATTATGACGCTGTGTTTGCCAAGTCATTGGCTGACCGGCCTGTGGTTTTAGGCTATTATTTTTCCAGTGAGCAGCAGGGGCGAACCAATGGGGTGCTACCAGCACCCGTGATGAGCGCACAGGATGTGTTCAACCGCAATGTACCCATGCTGGATTGGAGTGGTTACGGAGCCAATATCGCGCCGTTGGCACAAGCGGCCCCCTTGGCTGGTTTTTTTAACTCTCGCACTGACACTGACGGTGTCGTGCGAACCCTGCCGTTGCTTGTCCGGTATGAGGGTCAATACTATGAGTCCCTCACCCTTGCCATGTTTCGTCGCTTGATCGGTATGCCGCAAGTGACACCAGGGTGGTCTTCTGACCTGCGGCAGACGGAGAAAAATGCGGAGTTACAAAGTGTGGTACTTAAGTGGCCAGACAAATCATTCACGATTCCGTTGGATTCAACAGGTGGGTTGTTGATACCTTTTCGTGGAAAAGGTGGCCCCCAAGGGGGGTCTTTCAATTATTTGTCTGCTAGCGATGTACTGTCCGGGCGGGTACCTGTGGCGCAATTACGCGGAAAAATTGCGCTACTGGGTACCACGGCTCCTGGGATTGTGGATTTGCGTGCAACACCGGTTAATGCCACCTATCCTGGCATTGAAGTGCAGGCCAATGCGTTGGCCAGTTTATTGGATCGGCGGTTTTTGATCAAACCAGCACATTCAAAAGGCTATGAGGCGTTGCTGATCATCTTCGTTGGTCTGATGTTGACTCTTTCTTTGCCCATGCTTCGTGCTCCTGTTGCTGTAGCGCTGAGTCTGGGGGTGTTAGTTGTCCTTGGGGGTATCCATTGGTGGCTGTATCAGGCACACAGCGTGGTCATGGGTCTGGCATCTGTGTGGTTGATGGCTGCAGCTATTTTTATATTGAATGTGGGGTATGGCTACCTCGTGGCTTCACGTTCACGTCGGGACCTGATCGCCTTGTTCGGTACCTACGTACCGCCGGAAGTTGTGCGCGAGATGGTCAAAGATCCAGACAACTACAGCATGCGCGCCAGAAGCGATGAACTCACCGTGATGTTCTGTGACATGCGGGGTTTTACCGAAATGTCTGAAAAACTCGCACCACTGCAACTGCAGCAGTTGCTCAACCACGTCTTCAGCGAATTGACACAAGTGATTGGAGCCAACCGCGGTACGGTGGACAAATACATGGGGGACTGTGTCATGGCGTTTTGGGGCGCTCCTATCGTTTCACCAATGCATGCTCAATTGGCGGTCAAAGCAGCCGTTGAAATGACCCAGGCACTTAGCCGCATCAATCAGGCCTACAAAGCAGGTGAGTTTTCACACATCCATTTCAACATTGGATGGGGTATTGGCATCAATACCGGGCAAATGTATGTGGGTGATATGGGTTCCAACATCCGACGCAGTTACACCGTGATTGGTGATGCTGTCAACATCGGTTCCCGGCTGGAAGGCTTGTGCAAGGTGTATGGTGTCAGCACGGTGGTGAGTGAGTCTACGCGGATATTGGCCAGTAATTTTGTCTGGCAAGAGCTTGATTTGGTGCGTGTCAAAGGCAAGCAGCAAGTCATTGCCATCTTTACACCGTTGGCGGCAGTGGGTCAGCTTGAAGCCAAGAAAGCTCGGGAGTTGGCCGTTTGGGACGCTTTTTTGACGGCTTACCGTGAACAAGATCATGATGAAGCGACCACGTTGATCGCCCAACTTTTGCATATCGACAATACCAAGTTGCTCTACCAACTGTATGCACAACGCGTAGATGTCCAACGCCAGCACCCCAAGATTCCCGGTTGGGATGGTGCCACCAATTTTGAGACCAAGTAATCATGACCATAGGCATCAAGTTTCACAGCGGCGAACGTTCCGGCATGACTTTCGAAGCCCTTTTTTACAAGCAGTTGCAGCATGTGACGGCCCGCATTCATGAAACCGTCAACATCGAGCAGATCATGCTGGAGGCCAGCCAAGACATCTGCAAACTCTTTAACTCTGACCGTTTGACTCTGTATGTGGTGAATGATGACCACACAGCCATTGTTTCGAAAGTTAAAACCGGCCTCAACAGCAGCCGTGATCTCAAGCTGCCCATCACCCCGCAAAGTATTGCCGGTTATGTGGCGTTCAGTCACAAGCTGCTTAATCTACCCGATGTATACGACGACGAAGCCCTGAAGAAGATCCACCCTTCGTTAACTTTCTTGAAAGAGGTAGACAAGCGCTCTGGCTATCGCACCAAACAAATGCTGGTCGCCCCCATCATGGATGGACCAATCTTGTACGGTGTACTTCAAGTCATCAACAACAAGAGTGACCAAACCTTTGGCGAGCTTGAAGTCGAGGGTGTATCACAACTCAGCAAAACACTTGCCACCGCCATACGGCATCGCATACATGAGGCTGAAGAGAGCGTACGACGCATGGTCACCAAGTATGATGGCCTGGTTTCAGACGGTGTCATGACAGCGGATGAACTACAAAAGTGTCTGCAAGAAGCTCGCACAGAAGGTTTTCCGGCAGAAAAAGTGCTGCTGACCCATTACAAAGTACGTCCGGCTCAAATTGGTGCTTCATTGGCCAAGTTTTTCGGTGTGCCATATGAGCCGTTCTCACCTGGACACATTCGTGCCGAGATGCTGCATGGGTCACTCAAGCGGGAGTTCATTGAAGAGCAGGGATGGGTGCCACTGGAAGAGTCTCCAGCGGGTCTCGTCATCATGTGCCTGGATCCTGAGGCCGTGCGTAGTTCACGCATCGTGCAACAGGTTTTCTCCAAAACCAGCAAATTTGTCTACCGTGTGACCACCCATGCTGAATTTCATGACACCCTGGGGCAAATATTTGGGGTACAGGCCACGGGCGGTAGCATTGATGAAATGCTGGCCGACATGGATAGCTCGCCAATGGACGATGGCAGCAACGATGACTCGCTGGAGTCGGCAGCTGCAGATAACGAGCTGGTGAAATTTGTCAACAAAGTCATTATGGATGCTTACCACCAAGGAGCATCAGACATTCACATTGAGCCGATGCCGGGCAAACTCAAAACCGGTATCCGTTTCCGCATTGATGGCTCCTTGCAACCCTATATTGAAGTGCCGGCACATTTCCGTCAAGCCATGGTCACGCGCCTGAAAATCATGTGTGACCTGGATATTTCCGAGCGCCGAAAACCACAAGACGGCAAAATCAAATTCAAAAAATACGGCCCTATTGACATCGAACTGCGGGTGGCCACCATTCCATCGGCAGGTGGAGTGGAAGATGTGGTGATGCGGATTCTGGCGGCGGGTGAACCAATCCCTCTTGATAAGCTTGGACTGACGCCGCACAACAAAGCCAGGGTGATCCAGACCATTGAAAAACCCTACGGCTTGTTTTATGTGTGCGGTCCTACCGGTTCGGGCAAAACCACCACACTGCACAGCATTTTGAAGCACCTCAACACCCCGGACACCAAAATATGGACCGCGGAAGATCCGGTGGAAATCACCCAAAAGGGCCTGCGCCAAGTGCAGATCAATAAAAAAGCCGGCATTGACTTTGCCCTCGTGATGCGGGCATTTTTGCGTGCTGACCCCGACATCATCATGGTGGGTGAGTCACGCGACCATGAAACGGTGGCCATGGGTGTTGAAGCTTCGCTAACAGGTCACTTGGTGTTTTCTACCTTACACACCAACTCAGCGCCTGAGTCCATCACCCGCTTACTGGACATGGGCATGGACCCCTTCAATTTTGCCGATGCCCTGCTGGGTATTCTGGCGCAACGTCTGGCCAAAAAATTGTGTGTATGCAAAGAGTCTTACGTACCAGATGCTGAAGAGCTCAAGCTGTTTGCCACAGAGTATGTGGAGGAACTGCGCCACTCAGCCAGCTGGAAGGCTGATTACCAGGGTGAAATGATCAAATTGCTGAGCCGTTGGAAACAGGAATTTTCCGAGGATGGAGTCATCAAGTTTTACCGCCATAAAGGGTGTGAAAAATGTGGCCAGACTGGCTACAAGGGTCGCGTTGGCCTGCATGAACTATTGATCGCCAACGACGGCATCAAAAAACTTATCCAGGAGCGTGCACGGGTGGCTGAAATCTTTGCCGCTGCGGTCGAAGGCGGCATGCGTACCCTCAAAATGGACGGTATGGAAAAAGTCATGATGGGCTTGACTGACCTGAAAATGGTCAGATCCGTCTGTATCAAATAAGCCTATGACCTGCACGCCCTTTTGTTTATGTCTCCAACGCCGTGGTTTCCTTCAAACCTCCGGCATCTTGCTGCTTGCGCCAACCGCTGGTCTGGCGCAAACCACTTCACGCGAAGGCGTGAATGTGGGGGGCAATTCAATCTTCACACAACTGGTCTCGGCGGACACCATTGAACAATCTGCGGCACAGCAGTATGCGCAAATGTTGCAGCAAGCTGCCAGCAAGAACGCACTGGGTGGCCCAGACCATCCACAGGTTCGGCGACTGCGCGCAATCGCCAAAAAAATCATTCCGCATGCTTTGGCATGGAACCCGCGTGCCAGAAATTGGCATTGGGAAGTGAACTTGATTGGCAGCAAACAAATCAATGCATTTTGTATGCCCGGGGGAAAAATTGCTTTTTACTCAGGCATTTTGGAGCAACTCAAACTGACCGACGATGAAGTGGCGACTGTCATGGGACATGAGATCGCCCATGCGCTGCGTGAACATGCCCGTGAGCGTATGGGCAAAAATGCGGCAACCGGCATCGGTGCCAACTTGCTCAGCAGCGTACTGGGGTTGGGTCAGCTGGGGCAAACCGTGACCAGTTACGGAACGCAGTTGCTGACCTTGCAATTCAGTCGTAGTGATGAGTCCGAGGCCGATCTGGTAGGAATGGAACTGGCCGCCCGTGCCGGGTTTGACCCGCGTGCCGGGGTGAGCTTGTGGCAAAAAATGGCCGCAGCCAACAAAGGTGCTCCGCCACAGTGGTTGTCCACCCACCCCTCTGGCAACACCCGGATTGCGGACATTCAGGCCAATTTACCCAAAGTGTTGCCTTTGTACCAGCGTGCAGGTGTTGAGCCGCTCCGGTGACAGGCCATCACATTGGTGTTGGCTGCATTACTCGGTTTCCCGCTTCTTCCATTCCAAGGCGCGCTCATACAAGGCGTTACGTGGCTCGCCAGTGATGTCTGCAGCCAGCTTCACCGCTGTTTTGAGTGGTAGCTCGGCCAACAACAATTGCAACACCCGGGTATCTGCCCCGTCAGACGGGGTGACCAGTGCAGGGTGCAAGACCAGTGCAAACTCACCCCGCAAGCGGTTGGCATCCTCAGCCAGCCAGCCCGGTAAATCCTGCGCTGCCAAGGTAGCAATCTCTTCAAACTGTTTGGTCAGCTCTCGCCCCACCGTGAGTTGGCGTGGTCCTAATGCAGACAGCGCGTCAGCCAACGCCTCCATGCGGTGTGGTGCCTCCAGCAGCACCACCGCGCGGGGCTCCTGACTCAGGGCGGTCACCGCCACCCGGCGCTCGGTGGTTTTGCTGGATAAAAAGCCAATAAACACAAATTCACCATGCTGATGGGCATCCGGTGCAATACCAGCGGCACTCAACACCGTGATGACACTGCTGGCCCCTGGCAATGGCACCACAGGCAGTCGGGCTTGGCGCACCTCCAGCACCAGCCGCGCGCCGGGGTCACTGATGGCCGGTGTACCCGCATCACTCACATAAGCGACACGTGCACCCTGCTGCAAGCGCTCAATCACAGTTTGTGCAGCCTGCATTTCATTGTGTTGGTGAACCGCTAACAACTGTGCAGGAGCCTTGTCAATGCCATAGGCACGTAACATAGCCTGGGTATGCCGGGTGTCTTCACAGGCCACCACATCCGCCAATTGCAGCACATGCAGTGCCCGCAGGCTGATGTCGGCCAGATTGCCAATGGGAGTAGCCACCACAAACAGGGTGCCCGGCCGATAATTCTGGCTACCCGCCGCATCAGAAGCGGCACGCAGCGCCGTGGCATAAGTGGCGGCAACCGACAAGACAGGGTGTGACATCAATGTTTATTCCTCAAGCAAAAAAGCAGGCCAACCAGCCCACCACCAAACAGGTGGGCGACGCAGCAGAAGACGCAGCGTTGGCACACCTGCAACACGCAGGTCTACGCTTACTTGTGCGCAATTATCGAACCCCCGGGCGAGGCGGTGGCGAAATTGACCTGATCATGCGTACGCCGGATGGCACCTGTGTGTTTGTCGAAGTGCGCCAGCGCAAAACAGCCAGCCATGGTGGTGCCGCCGCCAGTGTGGGTGCGCTCAAACAGCGACGCATCGTGTTGGCCGCACGCCACTACCTGATGCGTTTGAGCAGCCTTCCACCCTGCCGTTTTGATGTGGTTACGGTGGAATTTGGCACGATCACCTGGTTGAAGGCTGCATTTGAGGCAAGCTAAAGCAGCTTGGGACAAAAACCATGCGCTTTTGAGGCCACATCCCGCACTTAAGCATGGGTTCAGCTTGTCGCGGGTATCATCACGGCCATGCTGGAACAACGAATTCAACAACATTTCATCGACAGTGCCGACCTCAAATACCATGCGGCGCCCTTGCTGAGCAAACCTATTGCCGATGCGGTACAGGCCTTGCTGGCCTGCGTCACCAGTGGCGGCAAAGTGCTGAGCTGCGGTAATGGCGGCTCGGCCGCCGATGCGCAACACTTTTCAGCCGAATTTGTCGGTCGTTTTGAGCGTGAACGCCCTGAACTGGCAGCCATTGCCCTGACCACCGACAGTTCGATCCTGACGGCCATTGCCAATGATTACGACTTCAACGTGGTGTTCTCGCGTCAGGTGCGTGCACTGGGGCAACCCGGTGACGTGCTGCTGGCCATTTCCACCAGCGGCAATTCGGCCAATGTGCTGGCCGCCATTGAAGCCGCCCACGAGCGTGACATGGTGGTGATTGGACTGAGTGGCCGTGGTGGCGGCAAAATGAACCAGGCACTGCGTGACACCGATGTCCATATTTCGGTGCCCCATGACCGTACTGCCCGAGTGCAGGAAGTGCATTTGCTCACGCTGCACTGCTTGTGTGACGCGGTAGATGCATTGTTACTAGGCGATCAGGAAACTTCACTATGACCCCAACCTCCCTTCATTTCAGTCCCCAACGGCTATTGACCACCTTGACGCTGGCCATCACATTGGGCAGCAGTCTGACCGCCTGTTTCCCTGTGGTGATGGGTGGGGCCATGTTGGGTGGCGGACTGGTAGCCACCGACCGGCGTACCTCGGGCACCCAACTGGAAGACGAAGGTATTGAGCTGCGTGCGGCCAGCCGTGTTCGCGAAAATCTGGGGGATCGGGTACATGTCAATGTCAACAGCTACAACCGGCGCGTGTTGCTATCGGGTGAAGTTCCCAGCGAGCAAGACAAACAGTTGGTAGAGCAAGTGGTCTCACGTGTTGAGAATGTGCAACTGGTGGTCAACGAGCTGGCGGTATTGGGCAACGCCACCTTGACACAGCGATCCTCCGACACGTTGGTCACCGGCAAGGTCAAAGCTGGTTTAGTGGATGCGAAAGACCTGTTTTCCAACTCGTTCAAGGTGATCACCGAGCGGGGTATCGTTTACCTGATGGGCCGCGTGACCCAGCGTGAAGCAGACCGCGCCACCGACATTACCCGCACAACAAGTGGTGTGCAAAAGGTCGTGCGGGTGTTTGAAATCATTTCCGAGGACGAGTTGCGCAACATGCTGCCCCAACCTGCTCCCGAAGCCAAAGCGACACCGGTCAAGTAGTCGCTATCTCCCAAAAGCTCACCTTGCCCCGTTCAGCTAGAGCGGCCAGGGTTTAACCCGGAACACCACAGAACCAGCTTTGCCGGTCTGCCGGTGTGGCCCCCTTGAGGGGAGGGTGCGGCACAGGTGGTTCTACTTCAAGCGTTTGATCAGGCTGGAAGTGTCCCAACGGCGGCCGCCCATTTGCTGGATATCGGCATAAAACTGGTCGATCAGAGCCGTCGCGGGCAAGCGGGCACCATTGCGCTTGGCTTCATCCAGCACCAGCCCCAGGTCTTTGCGCATCCAGTCCACAGCAAAGCCAAAATCAAACTTGCCATCCACCATGGTTTTACCGCGGTTGTCCATTTGCCAGCTTTGCGCCGCACCCTTGCCAATCACATCCAGCACCAGGGGCATGTCCAGCCCGGCCTTGTCGCCAAAGGCAATCGCCTCGGCCAAACCCTGCACCAGACCGGCAATACAAATCTGGTTGACCATTTTGGCCAGTTGTCCGGCCCCGCTGTCGCCCAGGTAGGTAAACGCTTTGGAAAATGCCATAGCCACCGGTTTGGCCACCTCAAATGCGGCCAGATCCCCGCCACACATCACCGTCAGTGCACCGTTTTGGGCACCTGCCTGACCACCAGAGACGGGTGCGTCGACAAAATTCAGGCCGCGAGCCTTGGCTAAGGCATACAGTTCACGCGCCACATTGGCCGATGCCGTGGTGTGGTCTACCAATACCGCCCCAGGTGCCATACCGGCAAAAGCGCCGTCCTCACCCAACACCACGCTGCGCAAATCGTCATCATTGCCGACGCAGCAAAACACCAGCTCCGCACCTTGCACAGCCAGACGGGGTGTGGCGGCATGATTTAAAGTGTCATTTTGGCCTGTAGTTCCCGTATATTCTGCACACCAAGCTATTGATTTTGAAGCAGTCCGGTTGTAGACCGTGACTTGGTGCCCGGCACGTGCCAGGTGCCCAGCCATGGGGTAACCCATCACCCCCAAGCCCAAAAAGGCGACGCGGCGGGATGGGGTGGAGTCGTAGGTACGAGTGTTCATGAGTTGGGTCGTATTTGAAAAAAGGGGGGGTGATGACCTTCAGGTCATCACACGATGGTCAGGTTTTCGGTACCAGCGGCCAGATCCTGGCGTTTGCTGCGCTGGCTGTTGAGCTTGATTTGCAGGCGTAAATCGTTCACGGAGTCGGCGTTGCGCAGGGCATCTTCATAGGTGATCAGGTTGGCCTCATAGGCATCAAACAGCGCCTGGTCAAAGGTCTGCATGCCCATGTTGCGGCTTTTTTTCATGACTTCCTTGATTTCAGCCACTTCACCCTTGAAGATCAGATCTGAAATCAGGGGTGAGTTGAGCATGATTTCAACCATCGCCACCCGCCCTTTGCCATCCTGTTTCGGCAGCAACCGTTGCGACACCAGCGCCCGCAAGTTCAGCGACAAATCCATCAACAATTGCGCCCGGCGCTCTTCGGGAAAGAAGTTGATGATACGGTCCAGCGCCTGATTGGCACTGTTGGCATGTAACGTGGCCAGACACATGTGGCCGGTCTCGGCAAAAGACACGGCATGCTCCATGGTTTCGCGGTCACGAATCTCGCCCATCAAAATCACATCGGGGGCCTGGCGCAAGGTGTTTTTCAGTGCTGCGCCCCAGCTGTCGGTGTCAATACCCACTTCGCGCTGGGTAACGACGCAATTTTTGTGGGCGTGGACAAATTCAATCGGGTCTTCAATGGTGATGATGTGACCAAAGGTGGACTCATTACGCCAGTCCACCAAGGCAGCCAAAGAAGTCGACTTGCCCGAACCGGTGGCCCCCACCATGATGCACAACCCGCGTTTGCTGTTCACCACCTCTTTCAGCACGGGCGGCAATTTCAAGCCGTCAATGGTCGGCAACGTGCTTGGAATGGTTCGCAGCACCATGCCCACTTTGCTCTGTTGCATGAAGGCATTCACACGAAAACGCCCCAGACCAGGGGGAGCAATGGCAAAGTTGCATTCCTTGGTGCGCTCGAATTCGGCCACCTGCTTGTCGTTCATGATCGAGCGGGCCAGGGCGATGGTGTGGGTACTGTTGAGCGGCTGGGGCGACACTTTGGTCACCTTGCCATCCACCTTGATGGCGGGCGGGAACTCTGCGGTGATGAACAGGTCGCTGCCGCCGCGCCCAAGCATCAGCTTGAGCAGGTCGGTGATAAAAGTCGTGGCTTGATCGCGTTCCATGAAAACCTTTGAATTTAACCCGGGAAGTTGTCAGGAATTTTGGCTTTGGAGCGTGCTTCGGCCGGACTGATGATGTTGCGCCGCACCAGGTCGGTCAGGTTCTGATCCAGCGTCTGCATACCCACGCTGTTGCCGGTCTGGATGCTGGAATACATCTGCGCCACCTTGGCTTCGCGGATCAGGTTGCGGATGGCACTGGTGCCCAGCATGATCTCGTGCGCCGCCACCCGGCCCTGACCGTCTCTGGTTTTACACAGGGTTTGTGAAATCACCGCCTGCAGCGACTCCGAGAGCATGGCGCGCACCATCTCTTTTTCTTCCGCCGGAAACACGTCAATGATCCGGTCAATCGTCTTGGCCGCGCTGCTGGTGTGCAAGGTGCCAAACACCAGGTGACCGGTTTCCGCAGCCGTCATGGCCAGGCGGATGGTTTCCAGGTCACGCATTTCACCGACCAGAATGCAGTCCGGGTCTTCGCGCAAGGCTGAGCGCAAAGCGGCGGCGAAACTCTGGGTGTGTGGCCCAACCTCACGCTGGTTAACCAGGCATTTTTTGGACTCGTGGACAAATTCAATCGGGTCTTCCACCGTCAGAATGTGGCCAAACTCGGTCTCATTGAGGTAGTTCACCATGGCCGCCAGGGTGGTGGACTTGCCCGAGCCAGTGGGGCCGGTCACCAGCACCAGACCACGCGGTTTCAGGGCCAGCTCGCCAAAAATCTTCGGGCAGTTGAGTTGCTCCAGCGTCAAAATCTTGCTGGGAATCGTTCGGAACACCGCGCCAGCGCCGCGCTGCTGGTTGAACGCATTCACCCGGAAACGCGCCAGCCCGTCAATCTCGAACGAAAAGTCAATCTCCAGAAACTCTTCAAAATGCTTGCGCTGAGAGTCGTTCATGATGTCATACACCATGGCATGCACCTGTTTGTGGTCCAGTGGCTCCACGTTGATGCGCCGCACGTCACCGTGCACCCGGATCATCGGCGGCAACCCGGCGGAGAGGTGCAAGTCGGATGCTTTGTTTTTCACGCTGAAGGCCAGCAGCTGGGTGATATCCACGAATTCCCCTTGGGTTGATGCAATGTTTGTTACGCTCAAGGCTTCACGAGTCTTTACGCAATTATGACCACGATTCAAACCCAGCTCCAGGCGGTGCGCGACCGAATCCATGCGGCCTGTCTGGCTGCGGGCCGCCCTCAAAACAGCGTCCATTTGCTGGCGGTGTCGAAAACTTTTGGCCCGGATGCCGTGCAAGCCGCCTTTGCCGCCGGGCAAACCGCCTTTGGTGAAAACTACATCCAGGAAGCGGTGCAAAAAATCACCGAGCTGCGCCACCTGCCCTTGCAATGGCATTGCATCGGCCCGATCCAGAGCAACAAAACCCGTCTGGTAGCCGAGCACTTTGACTGGGTTCACACGGTGGATCGACTCAAAATTGCCCAGCGCCTGAGCGAGCAGCGCCCATCCAGCTTGCCACCGTTACAGGTGTGTTTGCAGGTGAATATCGATGGCGGCAGCACCAAGTCGGGCGTGGCTCCGGTGGATGCACTGGCCCTGGCGCGCGCGGTTGCCCCATTACCCGGACTGCATTTGCGTGGCCTGATGTGCATCCCCGAACCTGCTGCTGATTTTGTAGCTGCTTGCACAGTATTCAAGAGCGCTAGAGCCCTATTTGATGCCTTAAATGCAGAAGGTCTTGGGCTGGACACCTTGTCGATGGGTATGAGTGCCGATCTGGAAGCCGCCATCACCAGCGGCAGCACGATGGTGCGGGTGGGCTCGGCTATTTTTGGCGGGCGACATTACCCCCAATAGGGCAGAAACTGCGGCTACTTCAGCGGCAAGTGGGTGGTGTTTTTCACCTCTTCCATCACCGCGTAGGTGCGTGTTTCACGCACACCGGGCAATTGCCACAACACCGTGCCGGCAAAGGCGCGGTAGGCGCTCATGTCTTTCATGCGGGTTTTCAGCAGGTAGTCAAAACCACCAGCCACCATGTGGCACTCCATGATTTCGGGGCGTACCTGCACCGCTGCCCTGAAGGCTTCAAACACATTGGGCGTGGTTTTGTCCAACAGCACTTCCACAAACACCATCAGGCCCGCGCCCAGCTTGGCCGGGTTCAGCCGGGCCTCATAGCCTTCAATAAAACCTTCTTTACTCAGGCGCTGCACCCGGGCCAGCACGGCGGTGGGTGACAGCGCCACCAGTTCCGAGAGTTTGAGGTTGCTGATGCGCCCGTCTTGCTGCAAGGCGTGCAAAATTTTCAGGTCAATGCGGTCAAGTTCCATGGTTCACATCTGGCAGGGGGTCGGCTGGGCGGTGGGGCGACCAAACAGGTAACCCTGGTAATAACGGCAGCCCAGACTCAGCAGCGCATCACGTTGCGCAGTCAGCTCGACGCCTTCGGCAATCACGTCCAGCGACAAGCTTTCGCCCATGGTGACAATGGCCCGGATGATGGCTGCATCCTGCGGGTCTTTCAGCATGTCACGCACAAACGCTTGATCAATCTTGAGCTGGTTCAGCGGCAGCCGCTTGAGCATGGCGAGCGAAGAATACCCCGTACCAAAATCATCCAGCGACAAGCGCACACCCAGGTCACGTAATGCGCCCATTTTGTCAATCACGCTGGGGATGTCGTCGACCAATTGACTTTCGGTCAGCTCCAGTTCCAGCCGGGCAGGATGGGCACCGGTTTTCTGCAGCACCTTTTGGACCTGGGCCACAAAGTCAGTCTGGCGGAACTGCTGGGCACTCACATTGACGGCAATCGTCCATTGGTCTTGTGGTGCCTGGCTGGCCCATGCCACCAGTTGTTGGCAGGCGGTGTGCAAGATCCAGCGTCCCAGGGGCACGATGAGGCCGCAAGACTCGGCCGTGGCAATAAATTCACCGGGCGGCACCAGCCCGCGCATCGGGTGCTGCCAGCGCACCAGCGCCTCGAACCCCAGTGTCTGGCCTTGGGCATTCACCTGGGGTTGGTAATACAGCACAAATTCATCATGCTCCAGCGCCCAGCGCAAATCAGCCTCCAGGGTGGTACGGGCCATCACCTTGGCTTGCATGGAGGGGTTGAAGAAACGCAGCGCATTACGCCCGGCGGCCTTGGCCTGGTACATGGCCAGGTCGGCTTGCTTGAACAGTTCTTCGCGCGAAGGGTTCTCGGCATCCACCAGGGCCACGCCGATGCTCACACTGGCCTGGTGCTGCAGGTTGCCCAGGGTGTAGGGGACATTGAGTCGCGCCAGAATTTTTTGTGCCACCCGCTGGGCCTCACTGGCGGCCACGTCGGGCTGCACCGACAAGTCCACCAGCATCACCACAAACTCATCCCCACCCTGGCGCGCCAGGGTGTCCTGGGCGCGGATGCACTCGCTCATGCGCTGCGTGATCTGGCGCAGCAGTGCGTCCCCCATGTCGTGACCCAGGGTGTCGTTGATGTCCTTGAAGTTGTCCACATCAATAAACATCAGCGCCGCGCCCTGGGGGGTACGCGCCAGGGTCATCAGCAACTGTTGTACCCGGTCCTGCAGCAAACGGCGGTTGGGCAGGCCGGTCAGCGGGTCGTAAAACGCCAGTTGGTGAATAACTTCTTCGGCCTGTTTGCGCTTGGTGATGTCGGTGGAGATGCCACACAAGGCGTAAATGTGGCCCTCGGCATCACGCAGCGGCAACTTGACCGACACATAACTGTGCTCCACAAGACCATCCGAGCTGCGGTTGACCTCTTCTTCTTCCACCCGTTCACCACGTTCAATCACACGCAAGTCGTTGATCCGCAGTTTGGCGACGGTGACCGCATCAAAAAACACCTCATCGGTCTGGTTCATCACCTGATCCAGGGGGCGACCAAACAATTCGCAGACCTTGCTGTTGGCATATTGGTAACGCAGCTGGCGGTCTTTGATGTAGATGAAGGCATCGACACTGTTGAGAATGATGTTCAGCCGCGTTTCACTGGCTTGCAAGTGCTGGGTCTTCAGGGTCACCTGGCGGCGCAGCCACAGGTTAACCAAGCTCACCAAACCCAGCAAGCCCAGCAGCACAGCCAAGCCCCACCACATCATCGGGGGAATAACGGATGGGATTGATTTTTGCAACCAACGCCGCAGCGCCTGGCCGGAAGGGGAATCACTTTGGAGTTGCCACTGGTCCAGATGCCGGTCAATGGCGGTCAGCAACTCGGGGTGCTTGCCTTTGGCGGTGGCGTAAAACAGCTGGGCGGGCTGGAAAACGATGGCGGTGGCTTCAAGCTGGTAGCTTGGCGCGTGCAAGTCGCCAAAAAAGCGGTTGGCAGCCACGGCATCCAGCTTGCCATGGGCCACGCGTTCAAAACCCTGTTCAAACGAATCCACCGGCACCAGTTGCGCGGTGATGCCAAAACTGCTGAGCATGGTGGCCAGAAAACTGGCCTGAATGGAGCCCGACACCACGGCAATACGTTGGTCTTTCAAGTCAGGAATGGCTCTGATGGACACCCCTTTGCGCTTGTAGATTTGCGACCAGCTCAGCAGTGCCGGTGTGGTGTGAAAGTCAAAAACCTCGGCACGCTGCTCGGTAAAGGCCACATCGGGCATCAGGTCAATCTGGCCGTTTTGCAGGGCATTCAGGCAGGCTTGCCATTCGCAGGGCACCGCCACCAACTGCCAGTGTTCCAGCTTGGCAATAGCCACCAGCACATCGCCCAAAATGCCGCTGGGTTGCCCATCTTGGCCCATGAGGATTTTGGGCATATTGGTGTACACCCCCACCCGCACCACGGGGGTGGGGGCTATGGCATGCTCGGCCAGTGCGCTGACAGGCAGGGTACAAAGCCACAGCCAGACCAGCCAGCACAGCCTCATACGCCCATGGAGGTGCCCAAATTTCAAGTCAGTTGACCACATGTAAGCAGTTGTATCAGGGATGAAAAGTAAGGTGCATTGTGCTGCAACTGCATCGCCGTGAACAGCGCGCAACCCATCCCCCTTGCGGCGCAGGCACCGTGGTGGCATGGGACCATGTGATACCCGCCTCGTCGGCCATCCGGTAGCCCCGCATTGAGGGGAAAGCTACAGGCCTGCGAGTATGGATGAATTTAAAACTATATAAAGGCAAAAATACAGTGAAAAATTCATCTTCGAATCCAAGAACATAGCGCATTCGTTTGATTGAGGAGACTAACTTGTTACAAACTGCACGCTTGCCCAACCCCTACCGCCCCGAAGCACCAACGGTATCCCACAACCTGACCACGGTACAAGGCAGCCTGGACTGGGCCGCCGTCATCCGCACCGCCACCCCCTGGGTACAAGCCGTGCGCAACAACCCGCCGCCCTTCTGGGCCATGGAAAGCCTGCTGAAGGAATACCCGATCTCCAGCGCCGAAGGCCTGGCCCTGATGCGCCTGGCCGAAGCCCTGCTGCGGGTGCCCGATGCCGAAACGGCGATTGCCCTGACCGCCGACCAACTCGGTCGGGCCGACTTTGAGGGCAGCAGCGACAAGGTGTTGTCGCGCCTGTCCAGCACCGCCATTGCCATGAGCAAACACTTTTTGCCCCCCGCACCGGGGGCCGATCAAAGCGCTGCCGAGCCGGGACTGATGGCCAAACTCGGGGCCAAAACCGTGGTGGCCGCCACGCTGCGTGCGGTGCAGTTGCTGGGCCGCCAGTTTGTGCTGGGCCAGACCATTGCCGAAGGCCTGAAAGAAGCCGCGGCCGCCCAACGCAAACAAGCCAACCTGCGCTACAGCTACGACATGCTGGGCGAAGGTGCCCGCACCGATGCTGATGCGCTGGTGCATCTGGCAAGCTACCAAAAAGCTATTGAATCTATAGCTGTTAGCGCAATTCAAGCAAGGGCTTGTGAGCAAAACGACGGCATATCCATCAAACTCAGCGCCCTGCACCCGCGTTATGAAGATGCGCAACACACCCGTGTCATGGCCGAGCTGGTGCCGCGCGTGTGGGGCCTGTGTGAACAGGCGGCACGCGCCAACATCAACCTCACCATCGATGCCGAAGAGGTGGACCGGCTGGAGCTGTCGCTGGAGGTATTTGAGGCCTTGCTGACCCAGGTGGCGCAGCACTACCCGAACTGGCGCGGCTTTGGGCTGGCGCTGCAGTCTTACCAACTCGGCGCACTCGACCTGATCACCCATGTGATCGCCCTGGGCCGGAAATACAAGCTGCGCCTGATGTGCCGCCTGGTCAAAGGCGCGTATTGGGATGCCGAAATCAAACGCGCCCAGGAGCTGGGATTGCCGCACTACCCGGTGTTCACCCACAAACACCACACCGACATCTCATACCTGGCTTGCGCCCGCACCCTGCTAGCCGCGCCCGATGCCATCTACCCGCAATTTGCCACCCACAATGCCGCCACCGCCGCCGCCATTCTGCACATGGCAGAGCGCAGTGGATCGGCTTTTGAATTACAACGCCTGCACGGCATGGGTGAAGGTATTTACCGCGAGATTTTGAACAACCCGGCGGTGGCCTGCCGCGTCTACGCCCCGGTCGGTGCGCACAAAGACCTGCTGGCCTACCTGGTGCGCCGCCTGCTGGAAAACGGCGCCAACTCCTCGTTTGTGCACCAACTGGCCGATGCCAGCGTGCCGATCCCCGAGCTGCTGACTTCACCGCTGCACCCGGAGCCGCAGCCCGCCTTGCCGCTGCCGCCCGACCTGTTTGGCCTGCACCGCGCCAACAGCACGGGGCTCGACTTGAGTGTGCCCGCCCTGCGTGCCCCGCTGCTGGCCGCTTACGCCAGTGTGCAAGTGCCCCACGTGCCAGAGTTTGATGCCAAATTGGCCTCTAGCGCTTTATTAACAAGCGCAAGCAGCTATCAAAAATGGAGTAAATTACCGGTGACTGAACGCACCGCCACGCTGCGCCGTGCCGCAGATGCCCTGCAAGCCGAGCTGCCGCGCTTTTGCGCCCTGCTGGTCAAGGAAGCCTTCAAAACCTGGAACGATGCGGTCGGCGAAGTGCGCGAAGCCATCGACTTCTTGCGCTACTACGCAGCCCAAGCTGAACTCATCATGCAACCGCAAACCATGCCCGGCATGGAAGGCGACAGCGTGCTGGGCATCACCGGTGAGAGCAACGAGCTGCGCCTGACCGGGCGCGGCCCCTGGGTCTGCATCAGCCCATGGAACTTTCCGCTGGCCATCTTCCTCGGACAGGTGGCAGCGGCACTCGCCACCGGCAACACCGTGCTGGCCAAACCAGCCGAACAAACCCCTGGCGTGGCGCTGGAAGCCGTGAAACTGCTGCATGTGGCCGGTGTGCCCGAAGGCGCGTTGCAACTGCTGCATGGCCCCGGTGAAACCGTGGGCGCAGCGCTGGTGGCTGCGCCCGGCGTGGCCGGTGTGGTATTCACCGGCTCGACCCAGGTCGCCAAGATCATCAACCGGACTCTGGCCGCCAAAGACGGCCCGATCGTTCCGCTGATTGCCGAGACCGGCGGCATCAATGCCATGCTGGTCGACAGCACCGCGCTGCCCGAACAAGTCAGCGACGCGGTGATGCAAAGCGCCTTCCGCAGCGCGGGCCAACGCTGCTCAGCCCTGCGCCTGCTGTGTGTGCACGAAGACATTGCCGACAAGGTGATCGCCATGATCAGCGGCGCGGCCCAAGAGCTGGTGGCCGGAGACCCGGCCGATCTGGCCACCGATGTCGGCCCGGTGATTGACCGTGAGGCGTTCGAGGGCATCCAGACCCACTTGCAGCGCTTGCACCGCGAAGCCACGCCTTTGCTCGAATTGATGAAAAATCAGCCTCTAGCCAAGGCAGATAATGCGCAAACAGCTATTAAACAAATAGCAAACCTGATCCCGCCACAAACCTTTGAGGTGGCCAGCATCAGCGACATGAAAGCCGAAATCTTCGGCCCGGTGTTACACGTGGTGCGCTGGAAGGGTGACCCGCTGGCGGTGATTGCGCAAATCAACGCCCTGGGCTACGGCCTGACCCTCGGCATCCAGACCCGCATCGACAGTCGCGCCCAGCAACTGGCCCACGCCGCCCACATTGGCAACGTCTACATCAACCGCAACCAGATCGGTGCGGTGGTCGGCGTGCAGCCGTTTGGCGGCGAAGGCCTGTCAGGCACCGGCCCGAAAGCTGGAGGGCCGCATTACCTGTACCGCTTCTGTGCCGAGCAGACCGTGACCATCAACACCACGGCGGCGGGGGGGAATGCGGCGTTGTTAGCGGGGTGAGGGGCGGGTAACGACTGCGCTCTGAACCCGGGGCGCGGGCAAGGCGAATGCCGGGGGCTCATACGCTTCGCTTTTTGAAATCGCCCCCGACATCCGCCCTGCCCACGCCCCTGAACGATGTCGACGAAGCTTGTTGATATTCAATTGAACTCTTTTGCATCTGCTGAAAGACGACAGCAAAGCGCTCAATCAATTTGCGCTCCTCCGAGGCCATCGCCATCAGAACTTTGCTGGCTGGGTTTTGAAGTTGCAAATCAACGAGATTTGCAAATGATTCGGAGTAGGCCGCTGCAACTCTTTCGTTAAGCACGGTGTCTTCTGGAGGCGCTGATAAAAACAATCTACGCCCAAATCGTAACCATGCCGAGTTGGTATCGCTGCCAACAGCTTTCAGTTCGTCCATGAGATTGAACACCTCCAAAGACTGTCCCGCGTTGCATGCCTTTTCTATTGCCCCGTGTATCGCTAGCACTTTGGGATCAGCGTTCGTGTCTTGCGCCAGCAAAAGTGCCCGTTCAAGGTATCTCATGTCCATTCGGCAGATGACTTCCGGGTCGCGCAGCATGGTCATCAATTCATCCGTCGTGTACCAAATCCGCAAGAAGTCCACAAAGAGGCCGATCGGCTCCTCCCGCTGCTTTTTCACCTCCATACATAGCCGCATCAGCGGCTCGCACAATTCGTAGTAACTCTCTCGCCCCTGCTCAATCGAGCGCACATAGCGCTTGTCCTTGAGCTGCTTGAGCTGACTGGAGCAGACCTGCTGCGTGATGAAGCAGGACTTGGCGATTTGTTTGACGGGTGCCGCGCCGCGATAATTCACCAGATACTCGACGATCTTGCGTTGCTGCCCCGGCAGCTCTTTCATGCGTGCCTGGTAATAGGGCGTGAGTTCGTCCAGGGTGTGCATGAAGGCCGGCACCAACTCATCCAGCGCTTGCGCGCTCAGGAACTGGGCGAAGATGATGTAGATGCGCGGGTTGCCCTCGGCCAAGTGGTGCACGGCCCGGATGCGGGCGCGGCCTTCGGAGGTGGCAATAAAGGCGGCCAGTTCCCGGTCACCGCGTTCCACCGCAATTTTGCTCAGCAGGCTCACCACGTCTTCAAAGTCCAGTTCCTTGAGGGCTTCGATGTCAAAGAAGCCGTAGAACACCGACTTCTGCAAGCTCACCCCGGCAAACAACGCTGGCGTGGTGCACACCAGCACCATGTTGTTGTGGTTCTGGATGAAGGCGCGCCAGGCCCTTTGGCCTTGCTCACCCAGTTGGTCGAACAAGTCGTCCAGGTTTTCCAGCAGCACGACGAGGCGCTTGCTGCCCAGCACTTCCAGCAGAATGGACTCGGCCAGCTTTTCTGCTTCTTTTAGAGGTAATTCATACAGCGGCGTGGTGCGGGCATCCACTTGCAACTCGGGGTAGCTGGCATCCAGGGTGCGCAAGATGCGCAGCACCCACTCGAAAAAGCTGGTCACGCCCCATTCTTCCTCGCGCATCCAGGCAATCAGGGCTTGGTTCTTGGCCTCTTTGGTTTGTGCCAAGCGGTGGTGCAGCAGTGCAATCAGGTGGGTTTTGCCAATGCCCCTTGGCCCGACAAACAGGGTGTGGTGGCTGCTGCTGGTGCGCAGGCTTTCCAGCACGTTGTCCAGGCTGCGCTGTAGCAGGGGGCCGCGTTGTACCAGCAGGGTCTCCAGTGTTTCCGGGGCCATCATGCTGGGCGTGAAATGCGACAGGTAAAGGGCTTTACTCGTCAGCGTGGGGGTGTTGCTGTCTTTGCTCATGCTGCGCCTCCTGCAGCTTGTAGCGTCAGCCCGCGATGCCATACCCACCAGCGTTTGACGACGGTGAATTTGAAGCTGACCTCGCCCGTTGCGTTACGGGTGAAGTAGTGGTCACGCTCCAGCAGGCGCGACAACTCTATCCACTGCTGCTGCTCCACCAAGGGACGCGCAGCTTTGGCACGCCGAATGGCATCTGCCATCGGCAGTGGTGTGACATGGGATGCCACCGCGTCGAGCAAGGCCAGGCACTCGGCACGTTGGGTCTGGTAGTAGTCCTGTGTGCGCTCTTCGTAGTGTTGCAAATCCCAGGGGTTGTCGCTGGAGTGGATGCCATGGTCGATCACTGCGTGTGCGGCAATCATGTCCAGTGGCTGGGTTTTGGATGCAGGATTTTTCAGCAATGCAGAGACTACGTGGTGGATGTAAAACGGAATGCAGTCCAGCGTCTTGGCCGTTTCTTCATACACAGCGGTTGAGGTAACGGACAAGCCGTTGTCGGCAAGCAGGCGCTGCACCAGGCTGGTGGCATCGGTCAGCGACAGTGGCTCCACCTCAATGGCCAGCATGTCGTTGACCGGTGTGTTGTTGTATCCCTGTGCCTTGAGCCTGCGCACGATGTGGTGCAGCCCGAGTGAGCCGGTGAACACCATGCGCAGCTTGCTGGCGTGCTGCTGGCGCAGGGCACGCAACACATCCAGCAGCTCCATGGCTTCTTGCGGGTTGTTCTTGGCGATGATTTCCAGCATCCACGGCAGTTCGTCCCACAAGAAGACGACGCGATCTATTGCCTGGTTGTCGTGCAGGTGGGCGACGGCATCACTGAGGATTTGTTTCCATTGCTTGCCCGCGAAATTGGGCAATTTCACGGGGCCAATTTGAGCCCCACCAATTTGTTCACCCAACCCTTGCAGCCAATTTCGGAAATTGGTTTTAGTCTCCAGGTGCGGGTAGAGATCGGCCATGACGTATTGCACAAACTCTTGCGCACTGCGGATAGCCCCGATGTCACGTTTGATGACTACCCAGTTCTCTGGGGCAGTAGCCTTGAACTTTTCCAGGACATGGGTTTTGCCGGTTCGTCGCTCTGCGACCAGCAAAATGCTTTGTTGTTCAAGGGTGGACTGCAAGTAAGCGACCACCGCATCACGCCCCATGATGTCGCTGATCTGAAGCATGCCGCCAGGATTGGGTTTCATAATACGATGAATTTTATTTACGATATATTCATTGTATTTTTATTTTTCATTTGAGGTGATTGAGTTGACCATGGTGGACCGCCAACGGCTGAGCACGATAGTGAGTTCCGTGCCGAACGTGATTAACCAAATCAAGAGCCTCGCGGGCAGCTATATCACGTGGCGATGTACGGGCCACCCCATCATTTGATACGGGTGGCCTAGGAGTTTTCCTTGAGCCTATGCCCCCATCACCCCATCCGCCTTGAACATCGCCTTGATGCCGCGCACCGCCTGGCGGATGCGGGCTTCGTTTTCGATCAGGGCAAAGCGCACATGCTCGTCGCCGTGGTCACCAAAGCCGATGCCGGGCGACACCGACACCTTGGCCTTGCTCAGTAACTGCTTTGCAAACTCCAGTGAGCCGAGCGCCCGGTAGGGCTCGGGAATACGCGCCCAGATGTACATGCTGGCTTTCGGACATTCCACCTGCCAGCCCGCGTCCATCAGGCCCTTGTAGAGCACGTCGCGGCGGCTTTGGTAGGTGGCGGCGATCTCTTTGACGCAGGTCTGGTCGCCTTCCAGCGCGGCGATGGCGGCCACTTGCAGCGGGGTGAAAGTGCCGTAGTCGTGGTAACTTTTGATGCGTGCCAATGCCGCCACCAGGTCGGGGTTGCCGACCATAAAGCCCACGCGCCAGCCGGCCATGTTGTAGCTTTTGGACAGGGTAAAAAACTCCACCGCAATGTCTTTGGCCCCAGGCACTTGCATGATGCTGGGGGCTTTCCAGCCGTCGAACACGATGTCGGCATAGGCCAGGTCATGCACCACAAAAATGTCGTGTTTTTTGGCCAGCGCAATCACTTTTTCAAAGAATGTCAGTTCGACACACTGCGCGGTCGGGTTGCTGGGAAAGCCCAGCACCATCATCTTGGGCTTGGGGTAGCTGCCGCGAATGGCCTTTTCCAGTTCGGCAAAAAAGTCCACGCCTTCGGTCAGCGGCACGCTGCGGATGTCGGCTCCGGCAATCACCGCACCGTAGATGTGAATGGGGTAGCTGGGGTCGGGCACCAGCACAGTGTCGCCACGATCCAGCGTGGCCAGCATCAGGTGCGCCAGGCCTTCTTTAGAACCGATGGTGACAATGGCCTCGGTGTCGGGGTTGATGTCGACCGCGTAGCGCTCCTTGTACCAGTGGCTGATGGCGCGGCGCAGGCGCGGAATGCCTTTGCTGGCTGAGTAGCCGTGGGTGTCGGGGCGCTGCGCCACTTCGGTGAGCTTGGCCACGATGTGCGCAGGTGTCGCGCCGTCGGGGTTGCCCATGCTCATGTCGATGATGTCTTCACCACGGCGGCGCGCGGCGAGTTTGAGCTCGGCGGTGATGTTGAAAACGTAGGGGGGAAGGCGGTCAATGCGCGCAAAACGGCGCTTGCCTGCGGAGGATGCAGTCATGTGGAACTTTCACGTAAGCGCCCGGAACCGTCCGAGCGACGTGGCCGGCAGAAAGGCCGGCCCACGTGCATGTTAACCGAGTGCAAAACTGCGAGACGTTAGCCCAAGGTCTTAAAGATCAAACGGGTCGGTGATCACTTCAACACATCCACCCGAAACCGCAACCCTTATGCCAGCGTGACGCGCGCAAACTTGCGCTTGCCCACCTGCAGCACATACGTACCTGCGCCCAGCTTGAGCCCCTTGTCGCTGACCACGGCGGAGTCAATACGCACACCACCGCCGTCTATCAGGCGGTTACCCTCACCACTGGAGGCTGCCAGGCCAGCCGATTTCAGCAGGGCGGCAATACCCACAGCGACACCACCTTCGCCCAGCGGCAATGTCAGCTCGGGGATTTCATCTGGAATACCACCCTTGCTGCGGTTGATGAAGTCAAGCTCAGCCGCTTCAGCGGCGGCCGCACTGTGAAAACGTGCGGTGATCTCTTTGGCCAGCGCCACTTTGGCATCTTTCGGATTACGCCCGGCGGCAACTTCGGCTTTCAACGCGGCAATTTGCGCTTCTGACTGGAAACTCAGCAACGTGTACCAGCGCCACATCAACACGTCTGAAATGCTCAACACCTTGGCAAACATGGTGTTGGGTTCCTCAGAAATGCCAATGTAATTACCTTTGCTCTTGGACATTTTCTCCACACCGTCGAGGCCTTCCAGCAAGGGCATGGTCAAGATACATTGCGGTTCCTGGCCGTATTCGGCCTGCAGGGTGCGCCCCATCAGCAGGTTGAATTTCTGGTCGGTGCCGCCCAGCTCCAGATCACTCTTGAGCGCTACGCTGTCATAACCTTGCATCAGCGGGTAGAGGAATTCATGCACCGCAATGGGGGTTCCCGCCTTGAAGCGGTCATGAAAATCATTGCGCTCCATCATACGTGCCACGGTGTAGCGGCTGGCCAACTGGATCATGCCGCGAGCCCCCAGCGGGTCGCTCCACTCGCTGTTGTAGCGGATCTCCGTCCTGGCCGGGTCCAGCACCAGACTGGCCTGGCGGTAATAGGTTTCGGCGTTGATCTTGATCTGCTCGGCGGTGAGCGGCGGGCGGGTGCTGTTGCGGCCAGACGGGTCGCCAATCATGCTGGTGAAATCACCGATCAGGAAGATCACTGTGTGGCCCAGATCCTGCAATTGGCGCATCTTGTTGAGCACCACGGTATGACCAATGTGAATATCCGGTGCGGTGGGATCCAGCCCCAGCTTGATACGCAAAGGAGTTCCGGTGGCTTCAGAGCGGGCCAGTTTTTTGACCCAGTCGTCTTGCGGAATAAGCTCCTCACAACCACGCAAAGTCACGGCCAAAGCCTCCTTGACACGATCAGTAACGAAATAGGACGGCGTTTGGACTTGAGACATAGGGTTTTTACGGATGCAGCCGATGGGGCCGGGTTTATACTCTAAAGCTAATTTTTTTAGCGATTTTACGTGGGCAACGCACCACTTATTGGGCTCAGTTGTTGCTTCCTTCCGACACTCTTTCGTTCTGGATTCTGTTTTGATCAACACATTGACAACCAACGGGCAACTGATTGCAAGCGCTGCCACACAATTTCTCAAAAAACATCCCAAACACATTACAGCAGCCGTGGCCGCATTGCTGCTCGGCGGCGGCGGCGGCGCATTTGCCGTAGCCAATCTGGCTCCAGATGCGTCTGACCTGCCAGTGCGTGAGGTGCTTGAAAATATTCAACCCGCGTACAACACCGCAATGGACACGCCCGTTGTTGATGGGCTGGTGTTGTACCGCTCGGACATCACCCGCAGCAGTGACACCATAGACACATTGCTCAAGCGTCTGGGCATTGATGATGCACAAGCCGCCGCTTTTTTACGCAATGACCCCCAAACACGCCAGGCCTTGTTGGGCCGCGCTGGACGCAACCTCACCGCAGAGGTGCAGGAAAGCCAGGGCTTACGCACACTCACTGCCCGCTGGACCTCAGATGACAGTGGCAACTTTCAGCGCCTGGTGGTCAAGCGCCAGGGTACAAAATTCACCTCCCACATTGAAACAGCAGCACTGCAAGCCAGCAGTCAGTTGGCCAGTGGCACCATTCAAAGCTCACTGTTTGCCGCCACCGACGATGCCAAGATCCCGGATGCCATTGCAGTGCAAGTTGCTGAAATTTTCTCCTCCGAAGTGGACTTTCGCCGTTCCCTGCGCAAAGGTGACCGCTTCTCAGTGGTCTATGAAACCCTGTCGGGTGATGGTGAACCACTGCGCACCGGGCGGGTGCTCAGTGCCGAATTTGTCAACGCGGGCAAGTCTTATCAGGCCATGTGGTTCCAGCCCAGCGGAACTGATGCACAAGGTATTGCCAGCAAAGGTGGTTATTACGCGCTGGATGGCACCAGTTTACGCAGAGCATTTCTAAGCTCGCCCGTCGAGTTTTCACGGGTCAGCAGTGGCTTTGCCATGCGCTTTCACCCGATCCTGAAACAATGGCGAGCCCACCTCGGTACAGACTTTGCGGCCAGCACGGGTACGCCAGCACGCACGGTGGGCGATGGCGTGGTCGAATTTGCGGGCTCACAAAACGGTTACGGCAATGTGATCTTCGTCAAGCACCGCGGCAACACCGAAACGGTTTATGCCCATTTGAGCAAAATCCTGGTGAAGCGTGGCCAAGGCGTGTCACAGGGTCAAACCATTGGCCTGGTCGGCTCAAGCGGCTGGGCCACCGGCCCCCATCTGCACTTTGAGGTGCGCACCAATGGTGTCCAGCATGACCCGATGAAATTCGCCCAACAAAGTGAAACCGTCCCGGTACCCGCCTCACTCAAACCAAGTTTTGACCGCCAGGCCCAACAAGCCAAACTTGCACTGAATGCCGCTGCCAGCATCCAGATGTCCAGCGTCCAATAACACCACGGTTTCCCCCGCATGCCAGAGCTGTACATCGGCTTGATGTCTGGCACCTCGCTGGACGGGGTGGATGGCGTTCTGGCCGAGTTTGATTCCTCTTCCTGCCAAGTGCTGGCTCATGCCAGCGCCCCCTTGCCTGCGAACCTGCAGGCCGAGTTATTAGCGCTGAATCAGCCTGGCCTGAATGAATTGCACCGGGCAGCACTGGCCGCCAATGCCTTGATGCAGGTGTATGCTGATGTGGCTCAACAACTGTTGGCCGCCACAGGCAGCACATTCCAGCAGATCATCGCCCTGGGGGCTCACGGCCAAACCGTGCGTCATCAGCCACACATCCATGGCGGCACCGGCTACACGATCCAACTGTGTAACCCGGCACTATTGGCTGAGCTGACAGGCATTAACGTGGTCGCAGATTTCCGCAGCCGTGATGTGGCAGCCGGTGGCCAGGGAGCTCCTTTGGTACCGGTGTTTCACCAGGCTGTGTTTGGCCACTTGGGCGAGACCACTGCGGTACTGAATATCGGCGGCATGGCAAATCTGACGGTCATCGGCCCCGAATTGAGCCACGATGTGATGGGGTTTGACTGCGGCCCCGGCAATGTGCTGATCGATACCTGGTGCCAACAACAACGCCATCAGGCTTTTGATGCAGGTGGCGCATGGGCCGCCAGTGGTCAAATCCACGCCGGACTGCTGAGTACCTTGTTGGCAGAGCCCTACTTTGCCTTGCCTGCACCCAAAAGCACCGGCCGCGATCTGTTCAATCCTGCATGGCTTCAAACCAGGTTGACCCGACACCCCGGGTTGGCAGCTCAGGATATTCAGGCAACATTAACAGAATTGACCGTTAGAGCTTGTGCAGAATGCGCAAACAGCTATGCTTTAAATAGCAAATCCATCCTGGTGTGTGGTGGCGGTGCATTTAATCAACATTTGATGCAGCGCTTGCAGACTTTGCTGCCGCAGTTCACGGTGCAATCGACGGCAGCCCATGGACTGCCACCCCTGCAAGTGGAAGCTGCCGCTTTTGCCTGGCTGGCACGTAAAGCCATCCGACGTGAACCGCTGGCTTTACAAAATATCACGGGCACCCCAGGCGCCCGTATTGCAGGTGGAATTTTCCCTGCCTGAATCAGGCGGAGAAACTTGAACCACAGCCACAGGTGGTGGTGGCGTTGGGGTTTTTGATGACGAACTGAGCGCCCTGCAGATCTTCTTTGTAATCAATCTCAGCACCCACCAGATACTGGTAGCTCATGGCATCAATCAGTAAAGAGACCCCATTTTTGGTCATGGTCGTGTCATCATCGTTGGTGATTTCATCAAATGTGAAACCATACTGAAAACCCGAACATCCCCCGCCTTGCACGAACACGCGCAGTTTCAGATCAGGGTTGCCCTCCTCGGCAATCAGATCGGCCACCTTGGCAGCCGCACTGTCGGTGAACATGATCGGGGCGGGCATTTCGGTTTGAATGGCTTCAGCAACAGCGCTCATCTATTTCTCCAGTAAGTTGAATGGGTAAATACTACAGTAATTTCTTCAGGTATTGGGCTACTGGTTATTTGCCGCTAATTTGAGTGTGGGCTTTTCTTCGCTGACCGTGGCCGGAATGTCTCCAACGATGGGGCAAAGCTTACCCGTCACCAGTGCACCCTGGTGCATCTCCAGCAGTTTGTAGGTCACATCCCCCGTGATGCGGGCCTTGGGTTGAAGTTCCAGCATCTGGCGCGCATGCACCGGGCCATCCACCTTGCCATTGATGATCACATGATCTGCATGCACCTCACCCACCACCACCGCGGTTTCAGCAATCACCAAAATACTGGGGTGATCAGCTTGGCCAACCAGGTTGCCCTGGATGCTGCCATCCAGACGCAAGCCGTCGGCGAACTGAAAATTGCCATCAATTTGGCAACCCAATGCAACCAGAGTCTTGATGGGGGGTTGTTTTTTTCTGTTGAACATATGTCACTCCTGTAAAGCTATAAACCTCAGTCACTCAGAGTTTCAGTGTTTGCACTGCACGTACCGATTGTCCTTCCAGAACCTTGGCGGTAAGGCTGCTCACTTTCACATTCGGAGGCAGGGCAAAGAGGCCTTCCAACCGACCGTATTGCCCAAGTTGAACCGCTTGCGGCCCCCCAGGCAACGGACCTGTCCAAGGCCGGCCATTTTCCGTTCCCACAAAAGTCAACTCCAGTCGACCCTTAAATTCAACGGGATTTTTGTCGGACTGAATGATCAACACCTGCCATTTCAATTCACCGGTCTTTTGCAAGTCGGCTTGCAACCCACGAATGGAGAGCCCGGTCACACCCGATGCAGGGATCAGTCGCTCAAAAAACCCCAGATCACTTTTGAGGCGCTGGTTGTCAGCCTGAAGCTGCCGATTCAGTTCTGAGAGCTTTTCTTGCGTCACCTTTCCAGCGGTGAGCAAGGTGTCGGCGGTATCGGCAATCGACTGCGCCTTGTTGCGCTCGTCTTTCAACACACCCACCTGCGCCAACAAGGCCGCATTTTCTTGCTGTACATGTTCTAGTTGCGATTTGTTGCCTTTGTCCAAACCCGCGATGTCTTTGCCAAACTCAAAAGCCCACAAAGCAATCGCCGCACAAAATCCGGCCACGATAGCCAACATGGCCCAACGCAACGGCCAAGGCAAAGCACTGCGCACCGCCATACGCGGTGCACTGACCGTCAATCGACGCATCAACAAACGAAGCCGCATTCAACGTTCCCCTGACGCAAAAAAACAAACAGCCACCAGAACCTGCATTCGGGTGGCTGTGGGTATGAAGCGAAAAAAATTAACGCTTGCTGAACTGCTTGCGACGGCGAGCACCGTGCAAACCGACCTTCTTACGTTCCACTTCGCGGGCATCACGGGTTACGAAACCGGCTTTGCTCAACTCAGGTTTGAGGGTTGCGTCATAGTCGATCAGGGCACGGGTGATACCGTGGCGCACTGCTCCGGCTTGACCAGACTCACCACCACCTGCCACATTCACCATCACGTCAAAAGTTTCAGCGTGGTTGGTCAGCATCAGGGGCTGCTTGCAAATCATGATCGAAGTAGCACGGCCAAAGAAATTCTCGATAGCTTTGCCGTTGACGACGATTTGGCCGGAGCCTTTTTTCAGAAATACGCGGGCAACGCTGGATTTGCGACGGCCGGTACCATTGTTCCATTCACCAATCATGAGAGCTCCTTAGATTTCCAACACTTTGGGTTGCTGGGCAGTGTGCGGGTGCTCTGCACCACCGTACACCTTGAGCTTCTTGATCATGGCGTAGCCCAGAGGGCCTTTAGGCAGCATGCCCTTGACGGCTTTTTCCAAAGCGCGGCCGGGGAATTTGGCTTGCATGTCACGGAAGTTGGTAGAACTGATACCACCGGGGAAACCCGAGTGGCTGTAATACATTTTGTCCAGAGACTTGGCACCGGTCACACGCAGTTGTGCTGCATTGGTGACGATGATGAAGTCGCCGGTATCGACGTGAGGCGTGTAAATGGCCTTGTGTTTGCCGCGTAAACGGAGAGCAACTTCGCTGGCTACTCGTCCGAGGACCTTGTCGGTCGCGTCAATCACAAACCACTCGTGCACGACCTCAGCGGGTTTTGCGCTGAAAGTTGACATGAGATTTCTCTTTAAAAAGAAGGGTTTGCCGGGCTCTTTTCTACGGTCGGCGTTCCTCTGATGGGAATCTCTTAGGTAGGATTTCACTCAGCACACGGCCCGATGGGACACCATGGGAACGTATTTGAGAAGCTTCGCCGCGGAACCACAAAAGCGCTGCGAAGCCGGGCATTATACAAATTTCCCGGGCAACCGGGTAACATCGCCCCATGTTCAGTTATCGCCACGCCTTTCATGCCGGCAACCATGCCGATGTTCTCAAGCACACTGCCTTGATCGCTGTGTTGCGTCACATGACGCAAAAAGACACGGCCTTGAACGTGTTTGACACCCACGCCGGTGCCGGCCTGTACCGGCTGGACGGCGATTACGCCCAAACCAGCGGTGAAGCGGCAGATGGCTATCTGCGCCTTATTTCCAAACAAAATGAAGCTCAAGCCCTTTTAAAACAAGCGCAATCAGCTACAAAATCAGTAGCAACCAAAAAGCCCGAAGCAGCGCCCCTGCCGGCCGCCTTGCAAGACTATCTGGACATCGTGGCCAGCTTCAACAAAGGGGTCAGCCACACGGTTTACCCCGGCTCCCCCTTCATCATTCACAGCCTGTTGCAAGGGCGCGACCGTGACCGCCTGAAGCTGTTTGAGCTGCACCCCACCGATGCCAAAACCCTGCGTGCCAACATTGCCCAACTGGATGCGGGCCGCCTGATCACGGTGCACCAGGAAGACAGCTTTGAAGGGTTAAAGAAATTCCTGCCCCCACCGTCCCGCCGCGCACTGGTCTTGTGTGACCCCAGTTACGAACTCAAAACCGACTACGCCCGTGTGCTGGACATGATGACCGATGCCGTCAAGCGTTTCGCCACGGGCACTTACATGGTGTGGTACCCGATCATTCCGCGTCCCGAAGCGCATGACTTGCCGCGCCGACTCAAAACCCTGGCGGTGCGCGAAGGCCGCCCGTGGTTAAACGCCAGCCTGACCGTCAAATCCAGCAAGCTCACCACCGATGCCGAGGGCGAAGTGGTGCGCCCCGGCCTGCCCGCCAGCGGCGTGTTTGTGATCAACCCACCACACACCCTGAAGGCCGCGTTGAAAGACGCGCTGGGCGCTGCCGCCAAGTTGCTGGCACAGGATAAAAACCAGGGGTTTGAGGTGGAGTCGGGCGGGTAAATTTCGCCACACCCTCAGGGCCAGCGCGTGACTTGCTGTGGCAAGTTCCACGCTTGGTCAAACCAGGCATCTCCCTCCAGATAGGCTTTGAGCATGGGCAGTGCGTCAAAGCCCCAGAACAGTTTGCCGTCGACTTCCAACGTGGGCACACCAAACACACCCTGCGCAATCGCCTGATCGGTATTGGCCTTGAGTTGCGCCTTCACCGCCTCGCTGCGCGGGTCTTGCAGGGGAGCCAACTGCTCGGTCAGCGTTTGCAAGCGCTGGGCATCCGCAGCATCCGCCCCGCCTCGCCAGACATGGCGAAAAATGGTTTCCGCCACATAGCGATTGATCAAGCCCTCATGACCACAGGCCAGGGCCAGCCGTAACAAGCCCAGCGGATTAAAAGGGTGCTGAGCGGGCAGCTGCAGGTCCACACCATGACGATGTGCCAGCCACAACACCTGCCGGTATGTCCACTCCCGCTTGCCAGGAATTTCGGCCGGCCCGAGCTGACCATGATGCTTGAGCAAACCGGCAAACAGCACCGGTTTGTAGCTGACATGAATGTGGTGCCCCATCAGCGCTTCAGGCAGTTTTTCAAATGCCAGGTAAGCGTAGGGCGAAATGAAATCCAGGTAAAAGGTGATGTGTTTCATGGGGTAACACCAAAAAGTTCGTCGGCAGAGCCCGTCATTAAAGGCGCTACCCGAACCTTGATGTCCGACCAGACCTGCCGTTTGAAGGCTTCATCCGCATGGCCCCAGGCAGCAATTTCCGCCAGGGTACGCAGGCAGCCCCGGCATAACCCACTGGCCTCGTCCATCTGGCACACCGACATACAGGGCGAGGGCAAGCCTTTGGTGTATTTTTGGCCTCCAGAGCTTATTTCATCAGCGGTGGTAGCTATAAAAAACAGAGCTTTTGAATCAAAGGTCATGGGGCCTCCTGCGCGGCCACGTCGACCACCGGCGCACCGGTCAGGTGCTGCAGGTCATCCGGGTGTAACCGGAACACGCCATGTGGGTGCCCGGCTGCGGCCCAAATTTCATCAAAACGCAACAAGTCGCGGTCAATCAGCGTCACCGGTGTGTTGACATGGCCCACAGGGGATACCCCGCCGATGGAAAACCCGGTGCTGGCCTTGACAAAGTCGGCATCGGCCCGACCGAGCTTTTGACCGTCCACACACACCAGCGCCTGCACCTTTTTCTCGTCCACCCGCCGGTCACCCGAGGTGATCACCAGCACCGCTGCGGCATCGGGCTTACGCTTGAAGATGATGCTTTTGGCAATCTGCCCGAGCTGGATGCCCAGCGCATCAGCCGCCTGCTGTGCGGTGCGGGCGGCATCACTGAGCATCACCGGCGCATGCGGGTGGCCCTTGTCTTGCAGCACCCGGGTGACCCGTTGCACACCTTCGGGCAGGGGCTTGAGTTCAGCGCCACACATTTCAGGAATTCCTTTTGTTGAACAGTGCCTTGCCAGCGCGTGCGTTGGTGGGGCGGCCCAGAAAGTCGCTGATGAACTGGCCTGCATCGATGAGCTTGTCCAGGTCAATACCCGTCTCGATACCCATGCCGTGCAGCATGTAAACCACGTCTTCGGTGGCGACGTTTCCAGTAGCGCCTTTGGCATACGGGCAGCCACCCAGACCCGCCACCGATGCATCAAACTGCCAGACCCCCATTTGCAGGCAGATCAGTGTGTTGGCCAACGCCATGCCATAGGTGTCGTGAAAGTGACCCGACACATCGTTGATGTCAAAGTGCTTCAAGGTGGCCTCCACGGCACGCTGCACCTTGAGCGGTGTGCCCACACCAATGGTGTCGGCCACCCCGACATGCTGCACCCCAATGCTTTTCATCAGCCCCGCCAGGTAGCTGACACGCTCCGGCGACACGTCACCTTCATACGGGCAGCCCACGGTGCAACTCATCGCACCACGCACATAGATACCAGCCGCACGTGCAGCGGCTACCACCGGCGCAAAACGCTCGATGCTTTCGGCGATGCTGCAGTTGATGTTTTTCTGGCTGAAGGCCTCGCTGGCCGCGCCAAACACCACGATCTCATCGGGTTTGGAAAGTAGCGCCGCCTCAAAACCTTTGAGGTTAGGGGTCAGCACCGAATAACGCACGCCGGGCTGACGGTTGATCCCGGCCATCACCTCGGCGTTGTCGGCCATCTGCGGCACCCACTTGGGCGACACAAAACTGGTGACCTCGATCTCTTTCAGACCCGCGGCCTGCAGTCGGTGCACCAGCTCGATCTTGACCGCCGCAGGCACGGTTTGTTTTTCATTTTGCAGGCCATCGCGTGGGCCAACTTCGACGAGTTTGACGCGGGAAGGAATAGTCATAAATCTCTCAATCACAATTAAAGACAAATCGGGTTCAAGTGCCCCACTGAAGATTAATAAAAGGTCACTGAACCTGGCTCAGGCGCTCGGCCATACGGGTTTGCCAGCCTGCACCGGTGGCTTTCCAGCGCATCTTTTCAAGGTCATACACGATGCGTTTTTGTTCGCGTTCATGGGATTTTCTCCTTCAGAAGACGTGACAAACCCAAAGTGATTGGCATCAATTCATTGTATTTACAACCACATCAAGCGTGCCAATCAACAGGTCAATACCCCCGTCCCACATCCACCACCCCTGCCACTGGCTCCCCGCGCTGAATGGCCACAATCTTGCCTACCATTTGTGCCATGCTGTCCTCGCGCAGCGTGCGCGCCGAGGTGTGCGGGGTGAGGGTGATTTTGGGCTCATGCCAGAACGGGTGATCCGCGGGCAGCGGCTCGGTGCGAAACACATCGAGCAACGCGCCCGACAAATGGCCACTGTGGATCAGCGCCAGCAAATCCTCATCCACCAGATGTGCGCCACGTGCCACGTTGATGACGTAGCCGCCTGGTTGCAGGCGACTCAACGTGTCGTGGTTCAGGATGTTGGTGGTCTGCGGCGTGAGCGGCAGCAGGTTCACCAGCACGCGGCTGCTGGCCAGAAAGTCGTTGAGCTGCGCCGCACCCACAAAGGGCCGCACGCCGTCCAGCACCTTGGGTGAGCGGCTCCAGCCGTTGACCGGAAACTCGAATGTGTTCAGCGCCTGTGCCACCCTTGCACCCAGCGCGCCCAGGCCCATCACCCCCACGGAAAAGTCACGGCGCTGGCGCGGCGGGTAATACGTCCAATGTCCGGCGCGCACATCCTCGGCATAGGTTTGGAGGTCACGGAATTGGCGGATCACCGCCTGGCACACGTATTCGGCCATTTGCACGGCCATGCCCGCATCTTCCAGGCGAACCACCACCGCCTGTGGCGGCAAGCGCAGCTTGAGCAACGCATCCACCCCGGCTCCAATGTTGAAGATGGCCTTGAGCTGGGGCTGCTCGTCAAAAAATTGCTGCGGCGGCATCCAGACGACGGCGGCCTCCGCCTGCGCGGCCCCCGGTTGCCACACGGCCACTTCAGCTTGCGGCAAGGCTGCACGCAGGCCGGCCAGCCAGGGTTCAGGGTCGGTGTTGGTGCAACAAAAGCTGATGCGAAACGGTGACATAGGTGCTTTCAATTAAATAGCTACTTACGCAGAATATACGGGGATCAGAGGCCTATTTTGTTCATAAAATTGCATCCAGCCCAGGGCTGGCAAAGCTGGATGGGGTTGAGGGGATGAAGCCACTCATTCAGGCTCATGGCATGCAACACACAGTTTGTTGCCATCTGGATCACGGAAATAGGCTCCGTAGTAATGCTCGTGGTACGCAGGGCGCAGCCCAGGTTGACCTTCACAGGTGCCGCCGTTTTGCAGGGCCAGTGCGTGCGCTTGCCGGACCATGGATCGCGTGGCCGCCAGAAACGCCACCATGGTGCCATTACCCGGCGTGGGGGCCTGACCGTTATGGGGATGCGCAATCACGAACAACGGCCGCGCTACCGGCTGGGACTGCCAGCCAGCCCAAGGCCGCTGGGGCTCGCAAAAGCGCTGCTTGATGCCCAACACACTCATGAGCGGCTCGTAAAACGCCAGCGCACGCTCAAAGTCCGTGACACCGACAAACACATGTGAAAACATCTGGCCAACCTTCCCGAGAAAAGTATCTAGCGTCTGAGCTGTCAACGGTATTCATGCGCGCCAAAGGGCGCGAATCGGCCATGACTCTCCGAGGGTATCAACACCACTCAAGCAGCAGCGCCAGTCAGCTTGAGCAATTCTGCCCCCTCCACCACCTGATCGCCCGGCGCGTAGAGCAGCTCGGCCACCACACCGTCTTGCGGGGCAGCGATGGTGTGCTCCATCTTCATGGCATCCATCACGGCCAGCGCCTGGCCTTTTTTGACGCTGTCACCCGCCTTGACGGCAAACGACACCACCTTGCCCGGCATGGGTGCCGTCAGGCGGCCACCTTCGGCATGGACTTCACCGGCGTGTGCGAGCAAGTCAATTGCTACGATTTGTGTAGCTCCTTGTGCAGTATGGATGTGCCCTACCTCGCCTTTTCGATACACATTCACCAGCGTGCGCTGGCCGGCAAACTGCAAGTCGATACCCTCCGGAGTGGCCGCAAAGCCCAGCACACCGGCGGTCTCACCCACGCTGAAATGCAGCGCACCATCGTGCAGATAACGCAAGCTGGCTTGAACCGTGTCCCCACCAAACTCAAACGCAAAGCGGCGGGTAAATGTGCCGTGGCTGCGCCAGCCATCGGTACGACTGAACGGGTCAGCGGTTTGTGTGTGGCGCTCATCCAGCAGGGTTTGCGCCACATCGGCGCTTGCTGCCAGCGCCAGACCCACCGGCTCCTGGTTGAACAACACCGCCGCTTCCCGTGGGATCAAACCAGTGTCCAGATTGGCCTTGGCAAAAGAATCACTGGCGAGCACATGACGCAAGAACTGCACGTTGGTGGTCAGCCCGACGATGTGGGTCTGGGCCAGCGCCGCGTCCAGCCGTGCCAGCGCCTGGGCGCGGGTGTCGCCATGCACGATGAGTTTGGCGACCATGGAGTCGTAATACGGGCTGATGGTGTCACCCTGGCGCACGCCGTCGTCAAAGCGCACCGGGCTGACGCAGAAGCTGCTGTGGCCAGGCTTGTGGTACACCTCCAGGGTGCCGGTGGCGGGCAGGAAATTGTTGTCGGGGTTTTCGGCGCAAATACGGGCCTCAATGGCATGGCCGGTGATCTTGAGCCGGTCTTGCGCCAGCGGCAGCGGTTCACCACTGGCCACGCGTAATTGCCATTCCACCAGATCCTGGCCAGTGATGGCCTCCGTCACCGGGTGTTCCACCTGCAAGCGGGTGTTCATCTCCATGAAGAAGAAGGCCATGCTACCGTCTTCGCGCTGCTCCACGATGAACTCCACCGTGCCCGCGCCGACGTAATTCACCGCACGCGCCGCAGCCACGGCGGCATTGCCCATTTGCTCGCGCATGGCCTGCGTCATGCCGGGTGCGGGGGCTTCTTCCAGCACCTTCTGGTGGCGGCGCTGCACCGAGCAGTCGCGCTCAAACAGGTAGACGTAATTGCCGAGCGTGTCGCCAAACACCTGAATCTCGATGTGGCGCGGGCGCTGGACGTATTTCTCGATCAGCACCGCATCACTGCCAAAGCTGTTGATGGCTTCGCGTTTGCAGCTGGCCAGCGCGTCCAGAAAATCTTGCGAGCGCTCCACCGCCCGCATGCCTTTGCCACCCCCCCCGGCGCTGGCTTTGATCAGCACCGGGTAACCAATCTCGTCGGCCTTCAGATGCAACAGCGCCGGGTCTTGGTCTGCGCCGTGGTAGCCGGGCACCAAAGGCACCCCAGCGCGCTCCATCAGTTGTTTGGATTCAGCCTTCAAGCCCATGGCCTGGATGGCCGAAGCCGGTGGGCCAATGAACACCAGCCCCGCCGCCGCGCAGGCCTTGGCAAAGTCTTCGTTCTCGCTCAGGAAACCATAGCCCGGGTGGATGGCCTGGGCCCCGGTGGCCTGGGCCGCGTCGATGATTTTTTCCCAACGCAGGTAACTGTCCTTGGGGGCACTGCCACCCAGGTAGACCGATTCGTCGCAGGCCGCCACATGTTTGGCGTTGGCATCCGCGTCGGAATACACCGCCACGGTTTGAACACCCAGACGGCGGGCGGTAGCTGCAACGCGGCAGGCGATCTCGCCACGGTTGGCGATGAGGATTTTGTTAAACATCAAATAATCTTTCAAGAAAAACAACCAAAGGCTGAAATGCAGGGTCGGTGAAATCAAACAGGTTTCGGGCACCTTGCTCCAACGCTTTTCCTACTCGGCTGTACGGCGTTTTGACAGATGCGTTGATGTAACTGATCAACGCCAGTTTGTCTTTTTGAGCTTGCGTGGTGTGAGGTGTGTGACCTGAAAGACAAGTCATGAAAGACGAAACGCACTGAAACCTCGTGCTATCCGATTTGAGCGACTGCAAAAAAATGGTCTCCAGAGCACCTTTCGCGATGGATGACGGCAGCACCAAATACTGCATTTGTCGATCTGGAAAATCAGCCAAAAACAGCCGTCTTTCTTCAGCCCAGGCTTGATCTGTCTTTTCTGGCGACTCATCAGCATCTACCAGCACAGCGAGTTTTTGAACCTTGTCAAAACCCGAAACAAGCCGGATGGCACGTGCGGCACGAACCAGACCGCTTGCGCCACCCTTGTGCTGCACATCAATGAACTGGCTCCAGTCTGGATGGATGCTGGCCAGCAGATAACAAACGATGGCATGGTCATCCGGGCCTTCAACCAGCAACAAGACCCTCTGGGTAATGGCATCGAGCAACATCAGCGGATCTCCCAGCCTGATTCCATCACCGTTTTGAGGTTTTCATCATGAATGACAACAGCGCGAACGTTACCGTCATCGGTACGCTCCAGGCGAATGAGCTGAAAGTCCTCCTGTTTGTCCTGAAAGACTTCATACGCCGATTTGATGCATTCCAGGCTGTGGGTGGTGATGATGGACTGCACGCCATTGGCCTCAGCCAACTCCCGGACCCCCTGAAGCAACGTTGGCAGCGCACTGTAATGAATGCCGTTTTCGATTTCATCAATCAACGCCAGCTTGGATTCGGTTACTGCCAGCCCGGCATACAACTCGAACAGACGGGTGAACCCATGGCCCAACTGGGAAATCGGCAGCACATGCCCATCTGTCAGATCGACATAAACCCGGTGTTCCCCGTCAGGGGCCACCGCATCCACACTGTCGATACGAGGTTCAATTTTTTGCAAAAGTTTGAGAACAATCTTTTTCTTCTTGCCGGTTACCAGTCGGCCATAAAGCTCAACCTGCTCTTGCGCGGGTTTTGGCAGCATGGAAAAAGGTTG
This sequence comes from Rhodoferax lithotrophicus, assembly GCF_019973615.1. Lineage (GTDB taxonomy): Bacteria > Pseudomonadota > Gammaproteobacteria > Burkholderiales > Burkholderiaceae_C > Rhodoferax > Rhodoferax lithotrophicus. The sequence goes on from NZ_AP024238.1 coordinate 4,672,604, forward strand.
GGGGATTTGCCCGCCACTCGGGTACGGTTTGTTTGGATCCTCAGAACCGCAAAACCAATCAACGCGACCTAAACCGTCAACATGCGTCGCTAGCCTCCCATTTAACTTTTGTTCAAAACCAACGGGCACATAACCACATGAAACATAAGACACATCATCAATCCGTGCGTGGACTCCCACACTAACTGGTTTGCGCTCCTCCCCAACCAGACTACGCCAAAACCTTCGCGCATCGCCGTCTCCCTCACAAGGCCTGAACATAGATGACAAACTGCTACGTGCGCCAGGTGTAGAACTGCCATGAACATCCCCAGCCACAAAAACAACCGCCTCCAACAGAGAGGTCTTCCCGACGTTTTGCCCCCCCACAATCAAGTTGACCTTTCTCAGCTCTGGAATAAGGGTGTCTTTGAAACCTTTGAAGTTTTGGATGTGCAGCGAAGTCAGCATGGTGGTGTGTCCGTGAAAAGGGGCATTATGGGTTTGAATCTGACCGTATTTGTCCAATAAAAGTACGGAACAGCTTCTTCACCCCAGCCAACTCGGCTTGCGCTTTTGCAGAAAAGACTGCACGCCTTCCTTGCCCTCATCACTGGCGCGGATGCTGGCGATACCTTCCACCGTGTGGGCAATTAACGCGGCATCGATGTCTTTGCCAGCCACATCGTGCAGCAGGGTTTTGCACTCCTTGACGGCGTTGGGGCTGGCGCTGACCAGCGCCTTGGTGATCTCGGCCAGTTTGTCGTCCAGTTGGTCAGCGGGCACCACGGCGTGCACAAAGCCGATGCGCAAGGCCTCCACCGCATCAAAGCGCTCGGCCGTCAAAAAGTAGCGGTGCGCGGCACGGGCTCCCATGGCGCGGATCACGTAGGAGCTGATGGTGGCGGGGTACAGGCCGAGCTTGACCTCACTCAGGCAGTAGTTGGCCGTATCGACACTCACCGCCATGTCACACGCCGCCACCAAGCCCATGCCCCCGGCGTAGACATCACCCTGAATACGCGCCACGGTGGGTTTGGGGCAGGTGTAGATCACATGCAACATTTCGGCCAGTTGCCCGGCATCGGCCAGGTTTTCGGCGTGGGTGTAGTCGGCCATACGGCGCATCCAGTTCAGGTCGGCCCCGGCGCAAAAGGCCGGGCCTTCTGCGGCCAGGACAATGGCCCGCACTTGCGGGTCTTGCCCGAGCTGGGTGAAGGCGGCGGTGAGCTCGGCAATCACCTCGTCGTTGAAAGCGTTGCGAACTTCGGGGCGGTTCAGGGTGACGGTAGCCAAAGGCCCCGTGAAAATGCTCAATGCCGACATGTTGGATCTCCTCTTGAAATGGCAGGCATCACATCCTGAACAGGCCAAATTTGGTGTCTTCCACCGGCGCATTGCGGCTGGCACTCAGGCCCAGCGCCAGCACCCGCCGCGTGTCGGCGGGGTCAATGATGCCGTCGTCCCACAGGCGGGCGGTGGCGTAGTAGGGGTGGCCTTGCACCTCGTACTGCTGACGAATCGGTGCTTTGAAGTTTTCTTCCTCTTGCGCACTCCACTGGCCACCTTTGAGCTCGATGCCATCGCGGCGCACCGTGGCCAAGACGCTGGCAGCCTGCTCACCCCCCATCACCGAGATGCGGGCGTTGGGCCACATCCACAAAAAGCGCGGACTGAAGGCGCGACCACACATGCCGTAGTTGCCCGCGCCAAAGCTGCCGCCGATGATGATGGTGAATTTGGGCACGGCAGCCGTCGCCACCGCTGTGACCATCTTGGCACCGTTGCGGGCGATGCCTTCGTTCTCATACTTGCGCCCGACCATGAAGCCGGTGATGTTCTGCAAAAACACCAGCGGAATCTTGCGCTGGCAGCACAGCTCGATGAAATGGGTGCCCTTCAAGGCCGACTCGCTGAACAAAATGCCGTTGTTGGCAATGATGCCGACCGGCATGCCTTCGATGCGCGCAAAACCACACACCAGCGTCGTGCCAAAGCGCGACTTGAACTCGTCAAAGTCAGAATCATCGACGATGCGGGCAATGATCTCGCGCACGTCAAACGGTTTGCGGGTGTCCACCGGGATCACACCGTACAACTCTTCTGCTGCATATTTAGGAGCTACTGGCGCATGATCTGCAAGCGCTTGAGGCTTGTTTTGATACAAATTCTTGACTGCCGTGCGGGCCAGCGCCAGCGCATGCATGTCGTTTTGCGCCAGGTGGTCGGCCACACCGGACAGCCGCGTGTGTACGTCGCCACCACCCAGGTCTTCGGCGCTGACCACCTCACCGGTGGCGGCTTTCACCAGCGGCGGGCCACCCAGAAAAATCGTGCCCTGATTTTTGACAATGATGGCCTCGTCGCTCATGGCGGGCACGTAGGCCCCGCCTGCGGTGCAACTGCCCATGACCACCGCAATCTGCGCAATACCCTGCGCACTCATGGTGGCCTGGTTGAAGAAAATGCGACCAAAGTGGTCGCGATCCGGGAACACCTCGTCCTGGTTGGGCAAATTGGCCCCGCCCGAGTCCACCAGGTAGATACAGGGCAGGTGATTTTGCTGGGCAATCTCCTGCGCACGCAGATGCTTTTTGACCGTCATCGGGTAATAGGTGCCGCCTTTGACGGTGGCATCGTTACAGACAATCATGCAGTCCACACCACTCACGCGGCCAATACCGGCGACGATGCCCGCACCGGGCGCGCTGTCGCTGCCATCGCGGTCTGGGTACATGCCCAACGCGGCCAAGGGGGAGAGTTCCAGAAACGGCGTGCCGGGGTCAAGCAGCATCTGCACCCGGTCGCGCGGCAGCAGCTTACCACGGGCGGTGTGTTTGGCGCGGGCCGCTTCACCACCACCCAGTTCGACCTGAGTCACTTTGGCATGAAGGTCGCCCACCACAGCACGCATGGCGGCGGCGTTGGCAATAAAGTCTGCAGAGCGGGAATTGAGTTTGGAGTCAAGTATCGTCATGGTGTAGGCCGGTAAGTGTCAGGCGGTTTTTTCTTCTTCCAGACCAAGCTGGTTTTTCATTTCATCACGAATGCGGAATTTCTGGATCTTGCCGGTGACCGTCATCGGGAACCCTTCGACAAAGCGGATGTAGCGCGGCACTTTGTAATGCGCGATCTGACCCTTGCAAAAACTGCGAATGTCGTCCTCGGTCAAGGTCTGGCCGGGCCGCACCACAATCCAGGCGCACAGCTCTTCGCCATAACGCTTGTCGGGCAAACCCACCACCTGCACGTCCTGCACGGCCGGGTGGCGGTACAAAAACTCCTCAATCTCGCGCGGATAGACGTTTTCACCACCACGGATCACCATGTCCTTGATACGACCCACGATGTTGACGTAGCCGCTGCTGTCCATGGTGGCCAGGTCACCGGTGTGCATCCAGCCTGCGGCATCAATGGCCTCCTGGGTGCGGGGCGCATCGTCCCAATACCCGTGCATAACCGAGTAGCCACGGGTGCAGAGTTCACCCGACACCCCCGGTGCCACGATGTCCCCACTCTCGGGGTGGATGACCTTGACCTCCAGGTGCGGCTGCACCAGCCCAACCGTGGAAACCCGTTTATCCAAAGGGGTATCAATCGAGCTTTGGCAGCTCACCGGGCTGGTTTCCGTCATGCCATAGGCAATGGTGATCTGGCTCAGGTGCATGTCGGTCATGACCCGTTTCATCACCTCGGTGGGGCAGGGAGAACCGGCCATGATGCCGGTGCGCAGCGTGGACAGATCAAACTCCTTGAAGCGGGGATGGTCCAGCTCGGCAATAAACATGGTCGGCACACCATGCAGGCCCGTGCAGCGCTCGTTTTGCACCGTCTGCAACACACTCAGCGCGTCAAATCCATCGTTGGGGTAAACCATGGTTGCGCCGTGGGTCAGGCAGGCCAGGTTGCCCAGCACCATGCCAAAACAGTGGTACAGCGGCACCGGAATACACAAGCGGTCATCCGGGCTCAGGCGCATGGCCTCACCAATAAAGAAGCCGTTGTTCAAAATGTTGCGGTGCGTCAACGTGGCGCCTTTGGGAAAACCGGTTGTGCCGCTGGTGAACTGGATGTTGATCGGATCGGTGCTCTTGAGGGTGGCCGCCACCTGACTCAGGCGTGGATCGTCCGGTTGGCCACTGGCCAGCAAGTCTGAAAAACGCTGCATGCCGGGCTGCTCGTCACCCTGCCCGGCCACATCAATCCAGACCACACTTTGCAGATGCGGCAGCCGCACGGATGCCAGACTGCCCGGCTGCGCATGCACCCATTCCGGTGCCAGCTCGCGCAACATGGCCAGATAGTCGCTGGTCTTGAAGCTGGCCATGGTCACCAGCGCCTTGCAATCCACTTTGTTGAGGGCGTACTCCACCTCGGCCACCCGGTAAGCCGGGTTGATGTTGACCAAAATCAGCCCGACTTTGGCCGTAGCCAGTTGCATCAGCACCCATTCGGCATTGTTGTGTGACCAGATACCCACGCGGTCACCCGGCACCAGCCCCAGGCCCAACAAGGCACTGGCCAGGCGATTCACTTCGCACTGCAACGCCAGGTAGCTGTAACGGCGCTGCTGGTGAGCACTGACCAGCGCCTCCCGCTCTGGCTGGCGCGCCACCATGGCATCAAAAAAAGCCCCGATAGGTTCGTCAATCAGGGGAACATCCGTGGCCCCCTGGGCCAGGCTGCGGGTCAGAAGCGGGGTCGGCATTGGTTCTGCACTCATGTTTGAATCCTTATCGTGGTCGGTGGGCATGGGGTCACCGGCATGGTGCGAGCATAGTCCCGCGAGACTCCGAACATCGGCCAGCTTGGTTGCAAATCACGCCATAGACTGGCACACTCTGGCGCATGAGCTCCTCACCCGCCCCAACCCTGACACCGATTGCCTTCATACAAGCCATTGCTCTGGCCTACAAACAGCGGGGCATCGATCCTGAGAAAACCTTGAAACAGGCACAAATTGCGCCAATACTTCTGGAGAGTGAGGATTCGCGCATCACCGCCGCACAAATGGAAACCATCTCCGACCTGGCCATGCAAGAGCTGGATGACGAGGGCCTGGGCTGGTTCAGCCGCCGTCTGCCATGGGGCAGCTACGGCATGCTGGCGCGTGCGTCCATCAGTGCGCCCAACCTGGGTGTGGCCATGAAGCGCTGGTGCCGCCATCATGGGCTGATTGCCGATGACATTACCCTCACCCTCAGCAGCGCGGGGCCGCTGGCAACGCTGACCATCACCGAACACCGCGATCTGCACACGCTGCGTGAGTTTTGCCTGGTGTCGGTGCTGCGCAACTTCCTTGGCCTGGCCTGCTGGCTGGTGGATTCACGCATCCCGTTGACCGGCGCGCAATTTCCGTTTGCAGCACCAGCCCACAGAGATGCCTATTCAGTGCTTTTTTCAGCCCCAGCCCTTTTCGGACAAGCGCAGGCAGCTATTGAATTTGATGCAAGTTATCTGACCCTGCCGCTGCGCCGGGATGAGACCGCGTTGCGCCAGATGCTCAAGCGCGCCCTGCCGCTGACCGTGCTGCAATACCGCCGCGACCGCCTGCTGGTGCAACGTGTGCGTCAGGCACTGCTGACCCAGCCCAATGCCACCCACAGCGCCGACGATCTGGCCGCCGTACTCAACCTGTCGGCGCGTACCCTGCACCGCCAACTCAAAGAAGAAGGTGCCTCACTGCAAAACCTGAAGGACGAAGTGCGCAAGCAGCGCGCGCAAGATTTGCTGCTGCGCACCACCCGCCCCATCAAGCAGGTGGCCGATGCCGCCGGGTTTCAAAATGAAAAGAGTTTTATGCGCGCCTTCAAGGGCTGGACCGGGCAGTCGCCAGCAGAGTTTCGCAAACACTCCGTGCCATTGGCGTGATTTGTCCCCTTGCTGGCACAGGCTGAACCACTGCGGTGCATAGACTAGGGCCACCATGATGTCCCTGGAGGGATCACCCGAGAAATTTGTCATGATGACCCTGTACCACTGTGTCAGTGCCCGCTCTTTCCGCCCCCTGTGGCTGCTGGAAGAACTGGGCCTGCCCTACTCACTGAAGGTTTTGCCCTTCCCGCCGCGCGCACTGGCCCGGTCTTTCCTGCAAGAGAACCCGCTGGGCACGGTGCCGCTGCTGGTGGAGGGCGACACCCGCATGACCGAGTCCGCCGCCATGTGCCAGTACCTGGCGGCGCGCCATAGCCCGGACAGGCTGGATGTGGCGGTGAACGACCCCGACTTTGCCGCCTACCTGAATTGGTTACACATGAGTGATGCCACACTGACTTTTCCGCAAACCCTGGTGCTGCGCTACACCCATTTTGAGCCAGCCGAGCGTCAGCAGCCGCAAGTGGCAGAGGACTACCGTCGCTGGTTTTTGGCCCGACTTAAAGCGGTTGACCGAGCCGTACAGCAACAGCCTTATTTGTGCGCCGGGCGTTTCACCGCCGCCGATGTGGCCGTAGGCTATGCGCTGATGCTCGCCACCCACCTGGGTCTTTCAGCACAGTTCCCGCCAGCGGTGGCGGCCTATTGGACACGCTTACAGCAACGCCAGGCGTTCCAGCGTGCGCTGGCGCAGCAACACCAGGCCGCGCTGGAGCAGGGCGTACCCGCCACCCCGGCACCAGACACGCGACCTGCGGGCTGACACTTACGCGGTTGCCCACCAACCAGGCAAGTCGGCCATGTGTGTAAACACCCGATGGGCACCGGCTTGTAACAAGGCTGGCGCAGCTCCAGGCTGCGGGCAATAGGCCCAAACCGTGGCACCCGCAGCGATGCCAGCCGTCACACCCACGGTGGTATCTTCGATCACCAGACATTGCTCTGCGGGCACGTTCAGCGACCGGGCAGCAGCCAAATACACATCGGGCGCGGGTTTGGAGCGTGGCATTTCATGCCCGCTGAACACCCGCCCAGCAAAAAAATCCGTCAACCCGACTTTGTTCAGCTGCATCTCCACCTTCAAACGGTCCGCCCCTGAGGCACAGGCAATGTGCCCACGCACTGCCGTAAAAGCTGCCCGCACAGCCTCCTGCGCGCCGGGAATGATGTCCAGATGCGCCATCAGCGCCGCGTTGCGGCGCTGGTAAAAGTGCTGCATCCACGCATCGGTCAAGGGCTGGCCGGTGTTGCGCTCGATCACGGCGCGCTCCTCTCGCACGGTTTTACCCACAAAAAAAGCCATACACGCCGCCAACGTCATGTCCCAGCCCGACTCGGCCAACATGTCGCGCAGCACCTGGCAAGTCAGAGGCTCACTGTCCACCAGGACACCATCGCAGTCAAACAGGATTGCTTTAAATTTCATAGCTACTTGTGCTTTATCTACAAAGGATACAGGCCTATTTATCCGCAGATTCAACCGCACGCATAGACTCCAGCAAGGCCTTGAATTCGGGTGACTCCTGCAAGATGTGGTGTCCGGCATCGATCAGCAGGCCAACTTCGGCAGGGGCGACGGAGAACGCGGTGGGAATCTGCAGCAGGAAGCTGCGCCCGATCACGTCGGGGGCATCGCGCAGGTTGACGTTGATCACATGAATTTGTGCATCCGGGGCAAACGGGTCGTCACCGTCCGGTGCAATACGCCCCAACTCACGCCGCCAGGCTTGTGCGGTGTCCTTGAGCAACCCCAGCGTCTCGTGTGTGGCCCGGGCCCCGGTGCCAAACAGCAAAGCATCTATCACTTGCCCCGTGCTGGGCACCTGGTCGCTGGTATCGATACGCTCGGACGGATCACGCTCGGCATTCACCGCAATGATCACCAGTTTCTTGATCTTGTTGCGGGAGATGTGCCGCACCGCATCCCGAATACCGCCGTCGCCCTGCGCCCGATCCAGCACGCTGCGCAAGCCCAGGTTGTCGGCCAACCCGCCGTCCACCAGATGGATATAGGGGCGGGCCGTGGCATCCAGGTAAGAGCGCTGGCTTTCGCGCAGCAAGCGTGCCCGGTAGTCGGTGGCGGTAGAGACTTTCAAATCCATTGGCTGCGGGCATTCGCCGTTGAAATTTTTCAGCGTCAGGGGGCTCAGCGCAATCGGCACCGCCGACGAGGCCGCCACCGCGAACGACAGGGGCACGCTGTCCAGATCGGAGCAAATCAGTGAAAACTGCCGCCCGGTGAATTCAAAGTTTGACCCCAGCGACAAATCGGTGGCCGACACCAGCAGGGCTGGCTGGCCGGGGCGCGACTGGATGTCGGCAAAGGTTTTGCTTTTGAACAGCTCGTCCAGCCGGCGCTCCAGCAGGTTGGAGCGGCCAAACCAGGGGGATGTGAGGTCATGCAGGTTGGTGGGTTTCAGGGCGTAGCTGATCAGGTTGTCCTGAAAATTCTTGCGCAAGAACTGCTGCTCAAATGCCGGAAAAGCCTCTTTTCCAAAGGCCGCAAAGTAGGTCGCCATGATGCTGCCCCCGGACACGCCACTGATCACGTCGATCTCGTCGAGCAAGTTGCTGTCGCGCCCCTGCCAATGCACCTGGGTCTGGCGCAGGGCATCCAGCACGCCATAACCAAAAGCGGCCGCACGCGCACCACCACCCGACATGCTGACCAGCATCAGCATGGACGGGTCACCCACCACAGGGGTGTCTTGCGCGGCGGCGGCCCGATCCTGGGACATCCGCATCGGCTGGTTTTGCCAGGGCCGCACGGTGGAGCAAGCCCCCAGCAGCAGAACCAGCGCCATGACCACAGCCACGTGGCAGCGACGGCTCAGCTGTTCAACAGACAAGCTCACCTTGGGCTGATCACTTGGCGTGGCGACGTGTTTTGTGCTGCTCATAAGTCTCCACCGGCGCCCCCTGTTTGGCCCAGGCGGTGAAGCCGCCGTCGATGTGGGCCACATTGGTCATGCCCATGTCTTGCAGGGCTTTGGCGGCCAGGGCACTGCGCCAGCCAGCACCACAAAACAGCACAAACTCTTTACTGTCGTCGCCAAAAATGGTCTTGAAATACGGTGAGGCCGGGTCCACCCAAAACTCCAGCATGCCGCGCGGGGCGTTGAAGCAGCCCGGCACCGTGCCTTCACGCTCCAGCTCACGCACGTCACGAATGTCCACAATCTGCATCTGGGGGTCAGCCAATCGGGCCTGAACTTCACCAACCGTATAGGTTGTCACCTCGGCCATGGCCTCGGCCACCAGTGTGTTGATTCCTTTGGTAATTGCCATTGAGTGTCTCCTTGTAAAAAACTTGTTTGAGATCAGCGCCCGGCACCGATTTCTTGTGTCATCTGTGCCAGCCACTGCGCCCAGTAGTCAATACACGCGCGAATTTTCGGCAGGCGATGGCGCTCCTGGAGCATCACCGCATAAACCGGCACGCGTGGGCTGACAAACTGATTTTGCAACAGCGGCACCAAGCGCCCTTCACGCACCAGGGGCAGGGCAAACAAATCGTTGATACGCGAGATACCGACACCATTAAGCACCAGGCTCAGCAGCAAGGCGCTGTTGTCGGTGCGGGTATGGCCCTTGATGTGCAGCTCTTTCTGCGCTTGGCCCTGCGCCATTGTCCAGTGGTTCAGCGTCGGGCTGGCGCTGCTGGCAATCAGCCGGTGCTGTTGCAGCTCATCGGGGTGGGTCGGTGTGCCAAACGCGGCAAGGTAGCTTGGCGCGGCGTACAGGGTGCGGCCATGGGTGCCAATTTGGCGGGCCACCAGGGTGTCGCTGCTGATGCTGCCACTGCGGATGGCAATGTCGATGCCGTCACGCGCCATGTCGGCCAGCCGGTCATCGGCATTGATGTCAATGTGCAACTGCGGGTAGCGCTGGTACAGACCGCACAGGCTGGGGGCCACCACACATTCGGCCAGAACCGGGCTGACGCTGATGCGCACCCAGCCACTGGGCTCACTGAGCTTGCCGGTGAGTTCACCCGCCAGCTCGTCCGAGGTGGCCAGCAACTGGCGGCCATAGTTCAAAAAGGTGTCGCCCTCATCGGTCAGGCTCAGGCCGTGGGTGCTACGGTGTAACAGCCGCACCTTGGCCGCCGCCTCCAACCGGGCCAGTGAACGGGTGACCTGGCTGACCGGCACGTTGCGTTCCCGCGCGGCCGCTGACAGGCTACCCAACTCGGCAATGCGGGTGAACAGGGCGATGTCATCAAGGTTGAGTTGCATGGCTGGATTTTGGCTTGGTATTGCGATTAATGCAAAACCAATTTGAATTTTGGCCCATTTCCAAGACTTTGCTTAATCAATAAAGTTCAAACCATCCTTCACCCACACGGAGTACACCATGACCCACCATGTTTTGAATGCCACCACTCAACACCACCTGCACGACCTGGCCAAAGCCGAGGCTGAGCGTCTGCGCCGCGCAGCCATGTGCGATTTCGGCAGCGAGGCAGTAGATGACTTCTGGCGCGGGGCCAACGCCATCTGGCAACGTGGACAGGCCACAGCCCAACGCAGTGCCAGTCGTTTACAAGCCCGGCTGACGCGGCGCGCAAACTGGCTGCTGCAGCAGCCTGGAACTATGCCGCTGGTCGGCGTAGCGCCAGCAACGCCGCACCAAAGGAAATGAAGACAGAGCCAACGACGCGGTTGACCCATTTGGCAAAGTTCGGCTTCGCCAGCAATGCCCTGGCGCGCCCTGCCACGCTGGCATAAGCCAACAGCGTAGAGAACGACAACGCCATGAAGATACCGGTGAGCACAAAAAATTGCGGCAACAAAGGGGCCGAGGCGTTGACAAATTGGGGAAACAAGGCGGTGAAAAACAGAATTGGTTTGGGATTGGTTGCGGCCAGCAGAAAGCCTTCCCGATACAGCTGGCCTGGGCTGAAGCTTGCCACATCGGCAGCATGTTCGGACCGGGGACTCACCACCGAGCTGCGGCCCAGCAGATGGCGAAGGCCCACGTAAAACAGATAAAGCGCCCCCAGCGTCTTGACCGCACCAAACAAAAGCGCCGAAGACATCAGCAGCACCCCCAGCCCCAGCATGGCCGTCGCAGAGAGCATCAATATCCCCGTGATGTTGCCCAGCGAAGACCAGAGGGTTGCCCGCACGCCAAATGCCGCACCATTACGCAAGGCCAGAAGAATGGCCGGGCCGGGGCTGATGATCGCCAGCCAGGCGACCGCCGTGTAGCTCAAAATGGTTTCTATCGTCACAAGCGTATCTCCAGGTAAAAACAGGCGCGACCAGACGAGTATCCCTGATCGATGGCCACCAAGGCACCAGGGCGACCTGCTGACACCACGTTGTCAGCAGCCGCGCCGCATCATCCAGGCTTCTTCAACTCACAGGAAAAATCCTCATGAAAAACGCCGTCACCTGGTTTGAAATCACCACCACCGATCTGGACCGTGCCCAGACTTTTTACGAAGCTGTGTTGGGCAGCACCCTGCGCCGCGAGGCCATGGGGCCGTCAAGCCTGGCGGTGTTTCCCTATGACCCGGCCAACGGTGGTGTGGGTGGTGCGCTGCTGTGTGACCCCAGCGCCCCCAAGCCGGGCAGCGGTGGCACGCTGGTGTACCTGGATGCCTCACCCTCGCTGGACGCGGCGCTAGCGCGGGTCACCGCAGCAGGCGGTCAAGTGGCCCTGCCACGCCAGGCCTTGCCGCCGGGCATGGGCTTCTTTGCCCACATCACCGACCTGGATGGCAACCGCGTTGGATTACACGCGCAGGCCTGAGTGGCAGTAGGATCTTTCATTTACTACACTTGTGATAGCTATTAGCGCTTGTATCATGTGCGCTACAGCACCAAAACACTCTCAACCTGATGCGCCGCGCCGACCGCCTGTTTCAAATCGTCCAACTCATCCGTGGGCGGCGTTTGACCACGGCTGCGTTTCTGGCGCAGCGGCTGGAGGTGTCTGAGCGCACGGTGTACCGCGATGTGGCCGACTTGCAGCATCAAGGTGTACCCATCGAGGGTGAGGCCGGGGTGGGCTACCGGCTGGGTGCGGGGTTTGACTTGCCACCGCTGATGTTCACCCATGACGAGGCGCGGGCGCTGGTGGCTTCGGTGCGTATGGCGCAGGTGTGGCAAGACCCGGCGCTGGCGCGAGCCTCACAGGTGGCGCTGGGCAAAATTCTGTCGGTGTTGCCCACAGCAGCCAGGGTGGCCGCGCAAAGCATGGCGGTGTACGCGCCGCCCATCGGGCTGGAGCCCGCCGTGCAGGCCACGCTACAAACCCTGCGCGAGGCGGCGCAGGCGCATCACAAGCTGCAACTGCGCTACAACGATGCCCAGGGCCTGGCCAGTGAACGCACCGTGCGCCCGCTGGGCTGTTTTTACTGGGGCAAGGTCTGGACGCTGGTGGCTTGGTGTGAGGCGCGTCAGGCGTTCCGCAGTTTTCGGATCGACCGCATGGCGGCGGTGCAAACGGTGGACGGCGCGGGCGGCGTGTTTCGTGACGAGCCCGGCAAAACTCTGGCCGATTTCCTGCGTATGGCCGCACCGCAGGAGGTGCTGGCGAAGTGGGCGCAAGAGGGGTGATTGCGTTTTTAAGGCTGGGGGCAGGTCGCTGGTAATCTCCAGCTACGGTAATCGCTTGCATGAGTGCCTTCACCCATCGCCATGGGTATAGCTGGCACAAGTAGTCGTCACACCAAGACGCTTTCCACCCGGTGTTTGGGATTTCTTTCATGGGGTGCGGTCTTGCCCGGTGAGAGGCACGGAAATAAAGCTCTCTTGTGAAAGCGAATGAATCACCCCACGCATGAGGTAGCTGTTGTCAAAGCCCAGGGTGTATTGGCGTGCGTTGGCTGAAATAGGGTGCAGCATCTTGCGCTCCACCAGCTTCTTGATTTGGTAGGTGCGCTGCGCTGCGCTCAGACCCGGCATGGCCGCGCTCAGGTCGACTGCCTTGGCAATGCCAGACTTCACACTGGCCAGCAACACCGCCTCTTCTTGCGCCGAAATCAAAGCCCGACTGCGTGCATAGGCCAGCGCAGGCAGCAGAATTTTGCTTTTCAGGTAGTCATATTGGGTGAGTTGGTCTACCTTGTTCAGCTCCACCAACACGCCCTGCAATACATAAAGGCACCACTGCTCCAAGGCGGTCGGGGTGCCCGCATCGGCACTGGCCAGCATGGCGTAATACTGGTCGCGGTCGCTGCAAAACACCGCCGTGGGGTTCAACACCCGGCCACCGGCCTTGACGTTAAAACCATACTTGATCATCAGCGCATAGGTCAGCAAGCGCACCACGCGCCCGTTGCCGTTGCCAAAGGGGTGAATCCAGCCAAAGCGTTGGTGTGCCAGTGCCACCTTGATCAGGTCGTACTTCGGCGCATCCGCCCGGTTGATGAAGGCCACCAGCTCCTGCATATAGCCCCCCACTTGCACACCCTCTGGCGGCAAATGCGCCGACTGGGCAATTTGCACTTGCCCCACCCGGTAAGCTCCGGGCGTTGCGTCCCCTTCACGCACCAGGTTTCGCACAGCCAGGGCGTGCAGCTCACGAAGGAAATGCTCAGACACCTCAGCACCCGGCTGCATGGCCGACTCTATGTAGGCCATGGCCTCTTCAATGTTGGCAATTTCAGCAAGGTGGTCGCTCGCTGTGGCGGTGCCCTCCAGCGAACTTTCCACATAGTCGGCCAGCGTAGTGTGGTTGCCCTCTATGCGGGCGGAACCCAGGCTCTCCAGCATGTGAAAAACGCGCTTGAGCTGAAAGAACACCGGCGCAGGTGTGGTGCCCGTCAGCTTGAGGCGACGCAGGTGCTCCAGCTCGGTCAACACATCGACCAGCGGGGAGTCAAAAGCGGGGTTGAGCAGTGCGAGGTCGAAGTGATTAAATGCAGCCATGGGTCACACTATCTTTACTCAAAGTTAGCCATTATGTTGAATTTATAGAAAAAATATAATTTAAAACAATAGCTTAACTTAGTTGTCTAAAAATATTATCTGTAATAGGCGAATGACACCTTCTCGAAAAGCGCAGTCAAAAGTCGAATCCAGCCAGTCAGCAGTGCCTGCAACATGGACAAGGCTGCGGCCAGCGCAGCGGGAGAGAGGGAGGAACTGGGCCGAGGTGCTGACACACGGCCGCTGGTGCAAATGTCCTGTTTTGATCGCCATGTGTCTGCCCCGTGCTGGCGCAAGAGGCACCGCGGCTTCTAAGATCACGGTTCTTTCATCCTCTTTGAGCCATCGTTCATGTTCAGCGCACCTCCATTACTCGCCCTCTTTGTCACACGTCAAGCCACGCCGGGGCTGAGCGCATGAAGCCCGCTGTGTTGCACCCGCGTGACCTAGCCCTGGCGCTGCTGGTCATCGTGGTGTGGGGTGTCAACTTTGCCGTCATCAAGGTCGGGCTGGTCGGTGTGCCGCCGCTGTTGTTGGCAGCGCTGCGGTTTATGCTGGCGGCGTTTCCGGCGCTGCTGTTTGTGCGTGCGCCCAAAGTGCCGTTGCGCTTGTACCTGGCGTTTGGGTTAACGATGTCGGTCGGGCAGTTTGCGTTTTTGTTCAGCGCCATTCATGTCGGCATGCCGTCCGGGCTGGCTTCGCTGGTGTTGCAATCGCAGTCGTTTTTTACCCTGGTACTCACCGCCTTGTGGCTCAAGGAAAAGTGGCATGCCAACCAGCTCGCAGGCCTGCTGCTGGCCGCCGGTGGGCTGGTGCTGATTGGCAGTGCCCATGGCACCAGCATGCCACTCACCGGCTTTTTGCTGACCGTGGCGGCGGCAACGATGTGGGCCTGCGGCAACATCGTCAGCCGCGCGGTGGGGCGCTATGGGCCAATGAACCAACTGGCTTTTGTGGTGTGGGCCAGCCTGGTGCCGCCGCTGCCGTTGCTGGCGCTGTCCGCCGTGCTGGAAGGCCCTGCGGTGATGGCTGCCGCGTTGCAGGCGTTCAGTGTGCAGAGCTTTGCCGCCGTGGCCTACATCGCCTGGGCCTCCACGCTGTTGGGCTATGCGGTGTGGAACTATTTGCTGGCGCACTACCCGGTCAACCGCATCGCACCGTTCACGCTGCTGGTGCCCCTGGTGGGCCTGAGCACCGGCTGGCTGGTGTTTGGCGAGTCACTGCAGCCGGTTCATTTTGCCGGGGGTGCGTTGCTGATGGTGGGTTTGCTGGTCAATCTGTTTGGTGCGTCCTGGTTAGCTCGGCGGCAGTTGAAGACTTGATTCTGCAATTGTTTTGATAGCTGCTTACGCATATATTTAATGGGCTACAGGCCAAAATCGCTCACAACCCGAACCGGCAGCTTGTAAAACGCGCCATAGCGCTGCACCGCAGCGGCGAAGCGTTGAGCATCTGCCGGGCTCAGGTGGGTGAAGGGTGTGGTGGCGATGTCGATGCCGGTTTTTTTGAAGACACGCTTCCAGGTGCCTACCACGCGCCCATCGATCACGATGGTGGCGGCGAATACACCGTTACCGCCGGGGCAAGTTTTCTCGGCGTGGGCGGCATCCAGCACGGCGCTGCGGTCTTTGTAGCCCAGCAGGTATTCATCAAAGCCGGGCAGCGCAAAGGCAGTGGGCGCTTCTTTCGGCGTGTGGCTAGTTGCGGGTAGCCAGTAGGTGAGTTTGCCCACGGTGTCAGACACCAGCCGATGCCGGACGGCCTCCAGCCCGCTGCGTGCCTCTGCGGCACTCAAGCCTGACCACCAGATGAAGTCTTGCAGCGTGGCCGGGCCACGGCTCAAGAAATAACGCGCGGCCAATTCGGCCAGGGCTTCGTCGCGGGTTGTGGACGGTGTGGGGGCAATCCATTCATCGACCAGGGCAAAGTTTTGCTCTTTGTCGTTGCTGGTGGCCAGGCAGATCAAGCCGTGCAGGGCGCAGTTCCACAAGATGTGGTAACCGCGCTGCCCGGCGATGGCGATGTGGGCCTGCGCCAGCGCGGCATACATATCCTCGCGTGAGAGGTGTTTGCCACCTTGCAAGGCCTGAGTGAACACCTCACGACAACGCGCCAGGGTGGTGTCGTCCAGCTCCAGCGCACGGCGGCGGCTGGCACTGCTGGCCAGGTTTTTGGGCGAGGTCAGCATCAGCATCCAACGCAGGTCTTGTGCCGCCACCACATGCAGCGTGCCGCGCATTGGCCAGGTTCGCACGAGTTTGCCGGTATCAAAAGCCTGCACCACATCGGCCTCGGTGGCGGATGGCATACGCAAGGCGATGGACCACTTGACACCGGGATAGTCCTGCCCTTGCAGGCCGCCCAGCCAGGCCACCACTTGTTCGGGTTGCGTCAGGCGCGGCTGGGCAATGTGCTGGTGCTGCAGGCGCAGGGCGGGGATGTTCATGGTCGCGGGTCTTTGGCGCGGTAGGGCATCTTCATGTAGGCATTGCCTGCGGCCAATTCAGCCAGCATTTGCGCCAAGCGTTTGTGCTGCGTGGCCGGAAGTTTGGCGCGTGTGATCCAGCCAATGTAGTCGTTGCGCTGGTACGGTGGGCGGGCTTCATAGGCGGCAGTGAGGTTTTTCTCGGCCAGGGCGGCGCGGATCGCCTCTGGCATGGGGTAAGACTCACGGGTCATGCGGGAAGAGCTTGTCATGGGTACTCCTTGGGTTTGACGTTCAGACCACATGACAATGATAATCAGCCTGCAGACCATGTAAATCATGCGTAAAAAGCTATTTAATCTATAGCACTTTCTGCATGAACACACTCAAAGGATCATCGGTGTAAGTGCCAAACCGTTCGCAGGCTTGGTAGCCACAACGCGCGTAGAGCCCAAGCGCCTGCGGCTGGCTCGGGCCGGTTTCAAGCTTCAGCAACTGACAGGCCGATTGCGCCGCTGCGGCTTCCAGCGTCTGAAGTATTTTCTTGGCCACGCCAAGCCCGCGCTGCCCGGGGCGCACATACATGCGTTTGAGCTCACCGTATTCCGGTGACAGTACCACGGTACCACATCCCACGGCCTGGCCGACATCATCCCGCGCCAGCACAAACAAAACCCGGTCTGCGTCAACCGAAGTCAAATCCAGCGCATGGTGACTCTCCGGCGGATAGAGCGCACTTTGGTACGCGTCCAGCTCGGCAACGAGCGCGATGGCATCGGCCTGGTCGGGTGACTCGAAAGAAATACGCATGCCGCCGCCTCAAATGGCTTTGTAAAAAATCGTCGTTGCACACAGGCCGCCGCTGGGCCACAAGGCATAGTTGGGCACCTGACCACACAGTTGCCAGCCCAGCCTTTGGTACAGGCCCTCGGCCCCACCGCCGGTGGCGGTATCGAGCACCAACAGGCTTTTGCCCGCGCCACGCGCACACTGCTCGGCAGCTTGCATCAGACGCGCGCCCAGGCCGTGGCGGCGCGCGCTGCGGTGCACCAGCAGCTTGGAAAGCTCGGCCCGATGCGGCTGGTTCTCTTTCTGTACAAACACCACTTGCACCGTGCCGACAATTTGACCAGCCTCGTCACGGGCCACCCACAAGGCGCGTTCACCAATGGCCACGTTGCTGAGCACCTCACGCCAAAATGCGTCGGCCTTGGCGATGGAGAGCGGGCTCATGAAACCGACCGATGCGCCGCCCTCGGTGCAGTCGACCAGCAGGTCGCTCAAAGCGGCCAGATCGGCATCTGGCAAGGTATGAAGTTGTTCGATTTGGGGCAATGGGGACACGGTGGGCTCCTGGTTCATAACGACGCAGTATTGATGACCACGACGTAACGTGCGGGCTGTTGGCTGGTGTTCTGGTAGACGATGCTGTCGCTCTCTTGCATGGCCAGACAATCTCCGGTTTGCAGGTGATGGTGCACGCCGCCCAGAATCAGCTCCATGCAACCTTCCAGCACCCACACTTGCTGGTGCACACCCACCTCGCGCAGGCCACCGGCATAACTCACCTTGGCACCGGCCGGGAATTCGACTTCAACCATCTGAATCGGCGAGCGAAAGTGCGGCGGCGAAATATTGCGCCGCTGGTAGCCCGATTGCGGATCGGTCCACTGCAATTGCTCAGCCCGCCGCACCAGGGGGCTGGCATCGGGCAGCGGTGCTTCAAACAAAGAGGCCAGCGTGACACCCAGGCCAAACGCCAGCTTATCCAGCACGGCGGCGGTCGGGCTGCTCTCGCCGCGCTCGATCAGTGAGATCATCGAACGACTGACATCGCACTTCTTGGCCAGGGCATCAAGCGACAGGCCACGCTCGGCGCGCAAGGCGCTGACACGATCCGCGATGCGCCGGTTGATGTCCGGCTGGGGGTTACTGCTGGATTGTTCTTTCATATTGGATTTATTGTCCAATATGATAGACTTTGTGTCAAGCCGGATAAGCCGAATACTGATCCGCCACCGCCCACCAGCGCCCCTGTTCGCGCACAAAGAAGAACAGATCACGCCCGCCCATCTCAATGCGCTGACCACCCATGGTGAAGGCCATGTCAAAGTAGTAGCTCACCACGGCAGACTCGCCATAAACCTGGATCAGCGGCTCGGTCTCGGTCCAGTGGTGGATGGTGGCGGCCTGGGCAAAGCCCTTCCAGCCCGCCAGGCACTCGGCTTGGCCCAGGCGGCGCAGCCGGTCGGTGGCGGTGATGGCGACCATGTTGGGGTGGAAGAAATTCACCAGATCGTCCGGGTTGCCTTGGGTCCAGGCATCGTTCATGGCGCGTACCGTGCGCCAGATGTCTTGCTGAGTGGGTGTGTCAAAGTGAGGGTTCATGGGTTTCCTTGAAGGATTAAGAAGACCGCTATGGTGCGCGTAAGAAGGCCCGGCGTGAAGTGGCAGAATTGCCAAAAATTTAGGGCAAACATGCCAAACCACACCATTGCACTGCTGATCGAACCCGGCTCCACCCTGTCCAGCGTGATGACCTCGCTGGACATGATGAGCATTGCCCGGCGCTACCCGCAGGCGCAGGACTGCCGGGTGGATGTGCTGTCCACCTCCGGCGGCACGGTGGCGCTGGCCCATGGGGTGCAGGTGCAGACACAGGCCTTGCCGGACACGCTGGCCGACTACGCCGCCGTCATCCTGCCCGGCTTTTTGGCCGAAGACCTGCCCACGCTGACGCAGCAGTTGCACAGCGTCTGGCAGCCGGTGCTGGATCGGCTGCCCACGGTGCGAGCCGATGCGCTGCTGGCGGCCAGTTGTTACGGCACCTTTGTGCTGGCCGAAAGCGGCCTGCTTGACGGCTGCGCGGCCACCACCACCTGGTGGCTGCAAGCCGCGTTTGCCGCAGCCTACCCGCGGGTCAAGCTTGATGCCGACCGCGCCCTGGTGGACGGCGGGCGGGTGCTCACCGCCGGGGCCATGACGGCGCACACCGATTTGTCACTGCACGTGTTGCGCCGCCTGTTTGGTGCGGCGCTGGCCCGCCGTGTCGGCGGCATCATGCTGGTGGACGGGGCCAGAACCTCACAACGCCCCTTCATGGCCTTGCCGCGCCACTTTGCCGACCCGCTGGCGCAGCAAGCTGCCGACTGGCTGGCTCAGCGCTACCGCCGGCCTTGCACCTGCGACGAATTGGCCGCAGCCCTGCATGTGAGTTACCGCACGCTGCACCGGCGTTTTCAGGCTGCGGTGGGCATGGCCCCGCTGGCCTATTTGCAAGCGCTGCGAGTAGAGCAAGCCAAGGTGCTGCTGGAAGACAGCCGCATGAGTCTGGAGCAAATTGTGGAAGACGTCGGCTACAGCGATGTGAGTGCCTTTCGCCAGCTCTTCACCCGCACCGCCGGATTGAGCCCGGCGCAGTACCGGGAGCGCTTTCGGCATCCGCCTGTCCTGAACCCGTCAACTTGATCAAAACTTGATCGAATCGCGACAATGCTTGCGCGGCACAGAACAGCACACCCACACCTGCCTCAGCACAATGAAACCTTCTTCATTTCACAAGGTTGAACTCATGAAAATCGTATCCCTCTGCCACACCTTGATCGCCGGTCTGGCGCTGTCGGCCAGTCTGAGCGCCCAGGCCGCCGACTTCAAGGTGGAGACCGACAGCCAGCTTGATGGCCGTTTTCCCAATGCCCAATTTGCCAACGGTTTTGGCTGCCAGGGGGGCAATGTGTCGCCGCACATCCGCTGGCAAGGCGCACCGGCAGACACCAAAAGCTTTGTCGTCACCGTGTATGACCCGGATGCCCCGACCGGCTCGGGCTGGTGGCACTGGGTGCTTGCTGACTTGCCCGCCAGCGTGCATGAGCTCGCCTTGGGCGCAGGCAGCGAACCCGGCAAACTGCCCGCAGGCGCGGTGCAGTTCAAGCACGATGGCGGCCAGGCCGGTTACCTGGGGGCCTGCCCGCCAGTGGGGCAAACCCACCGCTACGTGATCACCGTGCACGCCCTGAAAGTGGACAAGCTTGAGCTGCCAGCGAGCGCCTCACCCGCACTGGTGGGCTTCATGAGCTACGTCAACGGCCTGGGCAAGGCCAGTACCACGGTACTGGCGGGGCGCTGATGTCGGCCACCGAACCGCGCATCATCCAGCGCCCCGGCGTGGGCAGCAGCGCGGGCATCTTGCAGCGCCAGGAGCTGGAATTCAAACGGCTGGTGGTGGACCAGCCGGTGCTGATTCTGGTGTTGCAAGGCATCAAGACCCTGCGCTGGGCGCACGGCGAGGTCCACATGCGGGCCGGTGAAGCGCTGGCCCTGGCGGCGGGGCAGTCGGTCGACATCATCAACCGCATGGCACCGAACGGGGCCTACCGGGCACGCTGGCTGGCCTGGGACCCGGCACTGATCGCCGCCCATGCGCAGCAGAACCCGGCCCAGCCGGTGATCCGCCATGCGCTGCCGATTGTGGCTACCGGTGGTGAATTTACCGAAGCCTTCCAGCGAGCCCTGCAAGCGGTGGAAGACCCGGGCCTTCCTGCAGAGATTGCCCGCCACCGCTTGGCTGAAATGTTGCAGTGGCTGGCCCTGCATGGCGGGCGCTTTGAGCCGTCTGAGCCGCTGACGCTCAGCGCCAAAGTGCGGCGGCTGATCAGCCAGGATCTGGCGCGGGAATGGTCTGCTGCCGATGTGGCCACAAGCTTTGCCATGAGCGAGGCCAGCTTGCGCCGCAAGCTGGCCGACGAGGGGGCTTGCCTGAGCGACATCCTGAGTGACACACGTCTGTCTTCTGCCCTGGGCTTGCTGCTTTCCACCGCGCAACCGGTGACGCAGATTGCGCTGAGCTGCGGCTACCAGACGCCGTCGCACTTTGCGGCACGGTTTCGCCAGCGTTTCGACTTTTCACCCTCAGCGATTCGGCGCAAGGGCACCGCACAAGATCCTGCTCATTGAATGGATCACCCATAGACGTGCTCTAGGCAACCTTTTGGGGGAAAGCTACACAGATGCCACAAGTTAGCAGGGGAATTTGCCCAATGGACAAGGGCTGTGGATGGCTAACAACAACCAGCCAATTTTCGACATACGATGGACCCAATGTCCCAATCTTCAAACTAACCTCGATAGAAAAATCGTGGGTCGCAAGATGTCAGTTTTTTGGATTAACTACCAGTCGCTTTTGGGTACGACCTCTGTTTTGACGATTGATCCGATATGAAATGAGACTATGAAAATCCAAATTTATAGCATCAAATACATAACTGGTGCGGCTGGCGGGGATCGAACCCACGACCCTTGGCTTCGGAGGCCAATACTCTATCCACTGAGCTACAGCCGCATCTGTCTGAACA
Source organism: Rhodoferax lithotrophicus (assembly GCF_019973615.1). Lineage (GTDB taxonomy): Bacteria > Pseudomonadota > Gammaproteobacteria > Burkholderiales > Burkholderiaceae_C > Rhodoferax > Rhodoferax lithotrophicus. Next base: position 4,694,116 of record NZ_AP024238.1, read on the forward strand.
GACCCGCATTCTCGCACAGACCCATGGTCCGAAAAACCGCCCCCCTGTCGCACCGTCTGCAGATGACTGGCGCACTCAAGATCATCTGACGTGTTTCGTCGTTGAAGTCATTCATTACCAAGTCCGACAGACTCCTCAATAAGCCCTAAAACGCAATTTTTCTTATAACCCCAACGTCTGCCAAACCTGCTCCACCCGCGCCGTCACCTCCGCACTCATGGTCAAGGGCTTACCCCATTCCCGAGTTGTCTCCCCAGGCCATTTGTTCGTTGCATCCAGCCCCATCTTGCTGCCCAGACCACTCACCGGTGAGGCAAAGTCGAGGTAATCGATCGGCGTGTTGTCGGCCAGCAGCGTGTCGCGGGTAGGATCGACGCGAGTGGTGATGGCCCAGATCACGTCAGCCCAGTCGCGCACATTCACGTCATCGTCCACCACCACGATGAACTTGGTGTACATGAACTGGCGCAGAAAGCTCCAGATACCAAACATCACCCGGCGGGCGTGGCCGGGGTAGGCTTTTCGGATGCTGACCACCGCCATGCGGTAACTGCAGCCTTCGGCGGGAAGGTAGAAGTCGGTGATCTCGGGGTACTGGCGTTGCAGCAGCGGCACAAACAGCTCGTTTAAGGCCAGCGCCAGCATGGCGGGCTCATCGGGTGGCCTGCCGGTGTAGGTGGAGTGGTAGATGGGTTCGCGGCGCTGGGTGATGCGCTCGATGGTGAACACCGGAAACTCGGCCTGCTCGTTGTAATAACCGGTGTGGTCACCAAACGGGCCCTCCAGAGCGTGCTCGAAGCCGCTCTTGTGAGTGGCATCGGGGAGGATGTGGCCTTCGAGCACGATCTCGGCAAAAGCTGGCACACGCAATTCACTGCCCAAGGCCTTGACCAGCTCGGTGCGGCTGCCGCGCAACAGCCCGGCAAACTGGTATTCGCTCAAACTGTCGGGCACGGGGGTGACTGCGCCCAGAATCGTGGCCGGGTCAGCGCCAAGCGCCACACACACCGGGTAGGCTTGGCCGGGGTTTTGCTGGGCGTGGTCACGAAAATCCAGCGCGCCACCGCGATGCGGCAGCCAGCGCATGATGACTTTGTTGCGGGCCAGCACCTGCTGGCGGTAGATGCCCAGGTTTTGCCGCGCCTTGTGCGGTCCTTTCGTAATCACCAGACCCCAGGTGATGAGGGGGGCTACGTCGCCGGGCCAGCAATGCTGGATCGGCAGGCGCGCCAGATCCACGTCGGCACCTTCCCAAACGACTTCCTGGCAAGGCGCGCTGCTGAGTTCTTTGGGGGCCATACTCCACAGGGTTTTGACCAGGCTGCCCATACCGATCAGTTCCTTGAAGCCTTTGGGCGCCTCGGGCTCCTTGAGCGTGGCCAACACATGGCCAAACTGGCGCAGCTCGCTCACATCTTTCACCCCCATGCCCAGAGCGACGCGCCGGGTGGTGCCGAACAGGTTGCCCAGCACCGGGATGGTGTGGCCGGTAGGGTGCTCAAACAGCAGGGCCGGGCCGCCCGCGCGCAGCACCTTGTCACACAGGGCGGTCATTTCCAAATGGGGGGAAACCTTAGCCTGCACACGCTTGAGTTCGCCCAAGCGCTCCAGCTGGACCATGAATTCACGCAGATCGCGATAAGCCACAGAGTTGCTCTCGGAAGAATAAGTGGGGCTGCCCCATTACGGAGTCAGTCCAACCCAGCGCGACACCCCGGCTTGCGGTAAACCGAGCAAATCCATGACCCGGCTCACGGTGTGATCAATCATCTCATTCAACGTCTGAGGACGATGGTAGAAGCTGGGTACCGGAGGAAAGATGAGACCGCCCATTTCGGTGACGCTGGTCATGTTGCGCAAGTGGGCCAGGTTCAGCGGGGTTTCGCGCACCATCAAGATCAACCTGCGACGCTCCTTAAGCATCACATCTGCGGCACGGGTGATCAGATTGTCTGACAGGCCGTGGGCCACCGCTGCCAGCGTGCGCATGGAGCACGGTGCAATCACCATGCCGTCGCACAGGAATGAGCCGCTGGCAATGGTGGCACCAACTTCGTCAATCGGGTGAACCACATCGGCCAGATCTTCCAGATAATCAAGCGTCATGTCCAACTCTTGCTGCACATTCAACCAACCGGCACCAGACACTACCAAATGGGTACGCACGTGCTCAATGCCACGCAAAACTTCCAGCAGGCGTACGCCATACACCGCACCGCTGGCCCCGGAAATGGCGACGATGATGCGTTTGGGCTGAGACAGAGGCATGGTGCGCTGTCCTTAACGCGGCTTCAGGCTGCCCAGCCGCGCCTTGAAATGCTCGCGGGCTTGCGCCAGCACATGGCGAGGGTGCAACTGCGCCAGGTTGAACACCGGTAATTCAATGGCATCAATGGTGTTTTTCACCAACAGGCCCAACTCGGTGTCGCCCTCCATGGCCAGACGGCGATTGAAAAACAAGGTGTCAGGGTCTTCCAGGCGGCGGGCCAGTTGCACATAGTCATGCGCACTGGCGCTCAGCGTCAAATCGGCTGCGCTGGTGTTTTGGCAGGCCACAAAACGGCCGTTTTTCCATTCAAAATCAAACGCCCACTGGGCATCGAGCACCCGCAGGCGCAGCTTTTTGCCGGTCAACATCTGCGTCACATCGGCATTCAACTTCTGGCTCAGCGCCACATTCAGCCCTGTAACAAACAGCATCGAGCCAGGGAGCGCAGGCAGGCGGCCCAGCAACTGACCTACCGGTTTGGGAATGACATAGGGAGGAGTTGGCATGGTGATTCCTTTTCAAAGCTGGGGCTAAACCGTCTCGGGCACCAGTTGCTCCAGCCCGGGTTTACCGTACCAGTAGCCGTTGCAGGGTTTTTCGGGCATCAGCGTGAGCAACTCGGCATTGGCCGTGGTGGCATCCAGACGGCCCTGGATCACCCCATCAAACAATTCAAGGATACGCACCGTGTGCTGCGCCTGCGGACTGATACGTGCCACGTCCACCCCCATGGACAACATGGTGGTCAGTTCAGGCAGCAGATTCTGCACACGAGCCGATTGGGTCTGGATGCCGTTGAGCACCAAAAATTCTTCGTTTTCCTGGGTGCGCATCAACAAGCCGTCAGGGTGTTCCAGACATTTGAACTGGCAATCGTCCTTGGGCAGGTTGCAGTGGCGCGCAGTGAAACAACGCGCTGAAAACGCCAACGGCATCCGACCATAAGCAAACACCTCGGTCTGCAAGCCTGCGGGGCGGCCGTGTTGCATCACCGCCAGATCAGCGCGGCTCATTTCCAGCGGCATGACCCAACGGTGGAGGCCTAGTGGGGCCAGCCATTGCAGCGTCGGCAGGTTGTAAATGTTCAGGTGTGGCCCGGCCACAAAGGGTACTTTGCCTTCCAGGCAATGCACCGCGCCCATGTCATTGGCTTCGACCATGAATGTGCCGTTGGCGGTGATCTTGTGCAGCGTTGTGACATCCGCACCGGACTCAATCAGCACCTGGGTCGAGAGCAGCACTTCTTTACCGGCCTCGCGCAAGACCTGGGCAATGTCCAGCCAATCGTTCAAGCGCACCTCGTGGCGGCGTGAGCACACCGCCTCACCCAGGTAAACGATGTCCACCGGGCTGGCTGCCACAGCTTCGTAAAACGCCAGCACGTCGTCGCGCGGCCAGTAGTAGAGGATGGGGCCAAGAGCTAATTTCATTTTGTAGATTGAATTTCCAATAGACGCTCACCAAGTCGGCACAGCAGCGCTGGGGCGGCTTTTTGTGCTTTCTTCATTTCCATGGCCTGTGGTAGGCACCCAGCGTGTGCTGCTGGCCTTCGGCCACTTTGTCCAGCTCACTGATCCAGATCGGTTTGGCACTGTAACGGTGCGGATTGTCGCGGCAACTGTCTATGGCGGAGCGCCACACTTTGGTGACCTGGGCCACATAGGCCGGGCTGCGCTGGCGGCCTTCGATCTTGATGGCGCTGACACCTATCTTCATCAAATCCGGCAACAGCGACAAGGTGTTGAGGCTGGTGGGCTCTTCAATGGCGTAGTAGTTGTGGTCATCACCCACGTCAAAACGACCTTTGCACAGCGTTGGGTAACCGGCGTTTTCGCCAGGGGCGTAGCGGTCAATCAGCACGCCGTTCAGACGTGACTCGCGGCCCTTCGGGGTCTCGACCCAGCGCACCGCTTTGGGCGGCGAGCACACCCCGTTGGTGTTAGGCGCTTCACCGGTCACGTAGCTGGACAGGGCGCATCGCCCCTCCACCATCACACACAGGCTGCCAAAGCCAAACACTTCGATTTCAACCGGGGATTTTTCCAGCACCTGCTGCACCTGCACCAGCGACAGCACCCGTGGCAACACCGCACGGGCAATGCCAAAGTGCTGGTAATAAAAATCCAGCGCCTCGTAATTGGTGGCCGAACCTTGCACCGACAAGTGCAGGCGCAACTGGGGCTGGTGTTTGACAGCGTAGGCCATCATGCCGGGGTCAGCCAAAATGACCGCATCGACCCCGCTATGAGCAGCCCGGTCAATGGCGCGTTGCCACAACTCGGCCTTGGTGGCTTGTGGGTAAGTGTTGAGCGCCACAAACACCTTGCGACCCCGGTCATGCGCGTAGCGAATGCCAGCCTCAATGGCGGCTTCGTCAAAGTTCAGCCCGGCAAAATTGCGCGCGTTGGTGGCATCACGAAAGCCCAGATAGACACAATCTGCGCCGTGGTCAATGGCTGCCTTGAGCGCAGGCAAACTACCCGCCGGGCAGACCAGTTCCATACGCGAAACGACATTCGCGTTAGGGGATGGAGTAAGAGAAGAAGCTGCTGAATTCATGGTGCCTGAAACAAGCGCCGTGTTGGGCGCTCACAAAGTCAAGCCGCAGAGGTTAACCACACCATGCGATCAGGTAAATGATGTAGGTCAACGAACTTACAAAAAACACATCCGACAGCGAAGTATGATTTGAGACTGACAGGGTGCATTCAGATGCCCTGCTTGACTCAACCGGAGAACAAACCATGCAAAGACGACACCTGATTGCTGGCGGCCTGGCCGCTGCTGCCCTGCCCCACTGGGCACTGGCCCAAGCACTGGAGAAGCCCAAGGTCACCATTGCCGTAGGTGGCAAGAACCTGCTGTACTACCTGCCGCTGACCATTGCCGAGCAATTAAGTTATTTCAAGGCCGAGGGGCTGGATGTAACCATCGTCGACTTTGCTGGTGGCTCCAAAGCGCTGCAGGCCGTGGTGGGCGGCAGTGCCGATGTGGTGTCGGGCGCGTTTGAACACACCATCAACATGCAGTTCAAGGGCCAGGCTTTGCGGGCTTTTGTGTTGCAGGGTGCCACGCCGCAGATCGTCTTGGGCATCAACCCCAAGACCATGCCCAACTTCAAGGGGATAGCTGATCTCAAGGGCAAAAAAATTGGTGTTTCAGCACCCGGTAGCTCGACCAACGTCATGGTCAACTTCCTGCTGGCCAAGGTGGGCCTCAAGCCCAGCGATGTCAGCATCATCGGTGTGGGCACTGGCAACGGTGCCGTGGCCGCCATGCGCTCGGGTCAGATTGATGCCATGAGCAACCTCGACCCGGTCATCACCTTGCTGCTGCGCTCTGGTGACCTCAAAATCGCCTCGGACACCCGCGTCATGGCCGAGTCTGAAAAGGTCTTTGGTGGCCCCATGCCTGCCGGTTGCCTGTATGCACCCCAACCGTTTCTGGACAAGAATCCTGCGACAGTTCAGGCCCTCACCAACGCCATGGTGCGTGCCGACAAGTGGATTCAGAAAGCCGGTGCTGCCGAGATCATCAAGGCAGTTCCCGAAAGTTATCTGCTGGGTGACCGCGCCGTGTACATTGATGCCTTCCTGGCGGCCAAGGGCTCCTTGTCAGCTGACGGCATGATCCCCGACAAAGGCGCGCAAACCGCCTTCAAGGCGCTGGCCAGTGTGGATGCCAAACTGGGTGCAGCCAAGCTCGACCTGACCGCCGTTTACACCAACGACTTTGTCAAAAAAGCCAACGCCAAGTACCCAAAGGGCTGACATGACGGTTGCGCTTAACTTGCAGGGCGTGGCCTGCACTTTCGTCAGCAAAGACCAACCCGGTCAACGCTACACGGCGGTCAAAGATGTGAACCTGATGGTGGGCGCGGGCGAGTTCGTCAGTGTGGTCGGGCCGACCGGTTGCGGCAAAAGCACTTTATTGAACGTGGCCGCAGGCTTGCTGGCCCCCAGCACCGGTTCGGTCAAGGTATTTGGCCAGCCTTTGCAAGGCATCAACAAACGCGCCGGTTACATGTTTCAGGCCGAAAGCCTGATGCCCTGGCGGACCGCACTGGCCAATGTGTCTGCCGGGCTGCAGTTTCGCGGCGTGCCAGAAGAGCAGGCCGCAATCCAGGCCAATGAGTGGCTGCGCCGCGTCGGTCTGGGTGGTTTTGGCGACCGCTACCCGCACCAGATGAGCGGTGGCATGCGCAAGCGCGTGAGTCTGGCGCAAACCCTGGTACTGGACCCCGACATCATCCTGATGGACGAGCCGTTCTCGGCCCTCGACATCCAGACCCGCCAGCTGATGGAAAACGAGTTGCTCGACATCTGGCAAGCCAAGAAAAAAGCCGTGCTGTTCATCACCCATGACCTGGACGAAGCCATTGCCCTGAGTGACCGCGTGGTGGTGATGAGTGCCGGGCCGGGCAGTCGCCCAATGGGCGACTTCACCATCGATATCGAACGCCCACGTGATGTGGCGGAGATCAAAACCACCTCGCGCTTTCTGGAATTACACGCCGCCATCTGGGCAGTGCTACGCGAAGAGGTGCTCAAGGGCTACCAACAACAACTGAAAGTGGCGTGAACCGATGTGGAAGCTGATCAAACCGCACGGCGGTAATCTGTGGCTGTGGCAAATCAGCCTGCTGGTATTGCTGTTTGTGTTCTGGCATGTCATGACCACCCCTGGCCTGATCCCGCCCATGATGTTCGACAACGACACCCAGGCGGCGTTTTTCTTTGGCGAACCTCTCAAAATGGGTGCCCGCGTGTGGGCTTGGTTCGTCACCGATGCCGACATCTATCAACACTTGGGGGTGACGCTGGCCGAAACCCTGATGGCCTTTGCCATCGGTTCCGGCCTGGGCTTGGCCGGCGGCTTGTGGCTGGCACTGGCCCCGATGGCCTCCGCCATTTTGGAGCCCTACATCAAGGCCATGAACGCCATGCCACGGATCATTTTGGCCCCCATTTTTTCGGTCTGGTTTGGCTTGGGCATGGGCTCCAAGGTGGCGCTGGGTGTGACACTGGTGTTTTTCATCGTATTTTTCAACGTCTACCAAGGCGTGAAAGAAGTCAGCCCGGTGGTGCTGGCCAACGCCCGCATGTTGGGGGCCGATCAACGCCAGCTGCTACGTTATGTCTACCTGCCCAGTGCGACCAGCTGGGTGTTCAGCTCCTTACACACCTCGGTCGGGCTGGCGTTTGTCGGTGCGGTGGTGGGTGAATACCTGGGCTCCAGCCAAGGCGTGGGCTACCTCATCCTGCAGGCCGAGGGCAGTTTTGACATCAACACCGTGATGGCCGGTATTGTGGTGCTCACGGTGTTTGCGTTGGTACTGGATAGTCTGGTCGGCCGTGTGGAACGTCGCTTGATGACCTGGAGTCCCAAATCAGGTGAAACGGAAAAGCTGTGATGCCTTACCCCAACCTGCAGTTTTTCAGCCCCAGAATCAGGCCAGTGCTGTATGGGCTGGGTTTGACTTGGGCTGTGAGCATCCTGGTTGCTTGTGGTAGCGCGCCAGTCCGGGCACCCTTCCCATCAGACAGTTCGCTCAACACTGACATCGTCACGCCGGTCACCGGGCGGTTATCCCCCGAACAGGCCAACGATGTGACGCTGGCGGCGCTTGGCCTGGTGGGGACACCCTACCGTTATGGTGCCAATACACCGGAAACCGGCTTTGATTGCAGCGGCTTGATCAACTACGTCTACCAAACCCGCGCATCCATCACACCGCCCCGCACCACCGCAGATCTGACGTTTTGGGGTCAAAGTGTGCCCAAAAACCAATTACGCGCCGGTGATTTGGTGCTGTTTGGCAAATCCACTCTGGCCAACCACGCCGGTATTTATGTCGGCGGTGACCGTTTTGTGCATGCGCCCTCCACAGGCGGTATGGTGCGGCTGGAGTCACTGGATGCGCGCCACTGGCTGGCGCAAAAACCCCGTTTCAAAAGACCCTGATGCGCCTTGAGTCACCAGGACGCGCAGGGCTTGGTCACCTGTTTTCAGGCATGCAGCTGATTCAACTGCCGGGCAATGATGTCGTGGTTGAGCCACAACACCGGCCCTGTGGGTGCCGATGACTCCAAGAAGATCAGCGGGCCTGTGGCTTCGATCACCAGGCTGCTCAACAGGTCGGTGATCAGGCCGGTGCGTTCTTTGTGCATCTGCACAATGGCATCCGACGTGGGAATCATCAGGTCAGCCAACGCCTGGCTGTTGGGCATGGGCCAGGCGGCAAAATCACGAAAGGCCTGCATCACCTCGCTGCCATGGAAATCGGCCACTTTCTGCAAAACGGCTTCCAGTGTGTGGCCGTCAGCCAGAAGGTCTTGACAGGCTTGCCACTGCGCTTGCGCCCATGCACCACCGTTTTCTTTTTTGAGCGCCGTCAGAAGCGAAATCAGCGGCAGCTCAACCCCCACAAAAATATCAGACGAGTTGGTGCGAATTTCCGGGCAGTTGTAAACCGTCGCCTTCACGCCCTCGGCCCAGGCCGCTTGGGCAATAGCTTCGAGCTTCATCTTGGCCCGGCCTTGCGTATAGCTGGTATAGGTTTGCCACTGGTAATGCTCACCCATCAAAATCTCGGTGCCGTGGTAACCATAAGCCGAATAGCGCACTTGCCCCCCTGAGCGTTCCACACGCTGGCGGATGGCCTGGCTGCCCTCGATCAGATGCGCAAAGGTGTTGGCCGACACTTCGTCGAAGTTTTGCAGGATCAGCTTGCCAAGATCACTGCCCAGCAAGGTCTCGGACGACAAAAACCGTTCCCCGCGCCCTTTGTACACCCGGTTGGCAATCGCCAGGAACACCTTGGCGCGGGGAATGCCGCCGGCCATGGTGTGGGCAAAAAACACATTGCGCCCCTCGCCAATCATGCCATCCAGCGTGGCCATCACCTCGCGCACGCCCTCCTTGAAGCGCTGAATGCCGACTTGCCGGCATTTTTCGATGTGGGCCCAGTCGAGCTTGTCGTCCATCCAGGTCTTGAGCGTCATGCCCGAGAGCAGATCGGTCGGCGTGGGTTCACCAGCTGGCGCATCCAGGTCGAAACCGGCCATCAGCGGCACGTTGATGATCTTGCCGCCCAGGCTGCTTTCAGCGGTGGCCAATTCTTCAGCGTTCAGGGGCCGCAGCGCGTTGTTGTCGTCGCGCCGCCCCACAGTGATGCCGATGATGTCCATGCCCGCTTGGCGGGCTTGATTGACGAGACCATTGGCATAGCCACGTCCAAACAATTCACCAAACAACACAAACACATCGCCTTGGCGAAATAGGTTTTGTTGCGGGAGTTGATGCAGGGGGATAGGTGTAGAGATAGTCATTGCGCCATTATCCCGCGCCTTGAATTTGGGGTTTCCATGCCCCCAACAAAACTTGTGAGGCTTACCGGAGCATCGACCCAAACCACGCTGCCAAGCTGGTGGCGCTGCAAGGTCGCAGCACGTTGTTCGCCTCGAAGGCTTGACAGGTCATCGGGCCAATCATCTGCTGATGTATGGCTCCTGAGCCAATTGCTTCTAAAAGCATAGCTATCTACGCTTTATTAAAAAGGGCTACAAGCCTGAAACACTCAAAATGACCAACGCTGCCGCCAACCCAGCCCCGCAGTGGTGCCGCCCGGTTGGAGACCTAGCCGGGGGCGGTATTCACAGCCCACCCAACCGCTGTAACCCAGCTCATCCAGCAGGGCCAACAGGTAGTGGTAGTTGAGCTCACCCGCATCGGGCTCCTGGCGATCCGGCACACCCGCGATTTGCAGATGCCCGACACGGCCAGTGGGCAGGTAGCGGCGCAGTTTGGTGGCCACGTCACCCTCTTGCACCTGACAGTGGTACAGATCCATCTGCACTTGCAAATTGGCAGCGGCCACGGCATCCAGAATCTCATGCGCATGGTCTTGCCGGTTCAAAAAATAGCCAGGCATGTCGCGCAGATTGATCGGCTCGATCAGCAGGGTCACCCCTTGTTCGGCGGCCAGAGCGCAAGCCCAGCGCAATCTGTCAGCAACCGCCTGGAGCAGACTCTCGCGCAACACCGCATTGGGCAGCAATCCAGCCATCACGTGAATACGCGGGCATTCCAGGGTAGCCGCATAGTCCAGCGCGAGTGCCATGCCATAACGGAACTCGTCCTGCCGCTCAGCCAGACACAACACACCCCGGGCACCCGAGTCCCAGGCACGGCCCACACTGACTAGGTCTGCACCCGCTGCCGGGGCATTAAACAGCGCTTGCTGCAGTCCGTTGCCACGCAAGCGCGCCGCGAGGTCTTGCTTGGACCAGGCATAGGGAAACAAATACTCCACCGCCGTGAAGCCATCACGCGCAGCAGCCTCAAAACGCTCCAAAAACGGCAGATCAGGGTACAGAAAGCTCAGGTTGGCAGCAAAGCGGGGCATGGTTGGTGGCAGTGAATGGGGCAGAGCGTAAAGTGTCGCACAGCCCATGGGCCATGCACAGGCTGATTTTTATATGCAAAATCAGGCTCCAGTGCTTGATATATCTGCACAAGCAGCTTCATTTTTTTATAGCAAATAATTTCATCACCAACCACATGCCACAAAGCCTTGAAACCCTCAACAGCCGCTTCGGCCTGACCAACACACTGTTTTTTGCAAACCATGCGGCGGGCCTGCCCGTGGCTGAAATTCAGACCCCATTGGCCCGTGCCCATGTGGCCTTGCACGGTGCCCACGTGCTGGCGTGGCAACCTGCCGGGCAGCAGCCGGTGATCTGGGTGTCCCAAGCCGCCCGCTATGAGCCAGGTCAAGCCGTCCGCGGTGGTGTGCCGGTATGTTGGCCCTGGTTTGGGGCGCGTGACGGCCTGCCCGCCCACGGTTTTGTCCGCACCCGGCTGTGGCACATGCGGGAGACCTCCCTGGATGCCGATGGCCAGGTGAGGCTACGCCTGGGTATCAGCGATGACGCATCAACGCGCGCCCTGTGGAATCATGCGTTTGACCTGGAGCTGATCGTCACCGTGGGACAAACCCTCACCATGGCCTTGGTGACGCGCAACACCGGCACACAGGCCTTCACCCTCACCGATGCCCTGCACACTTATTTTGGCGTGGCAGATATTGCGCAGACCACAGTACGGGGGCTGGAAGGCTGTACCTACCTGGACAAAGTTCAAAACTTTGCCGAGTGCAGCCAAACCGGCGTCGTCAGCTTCAGTGCTGAAACCGACCGTGTGTACGTGAACACCAGCGCTGAATGTGTGATTGACGACCGCGCGGGACAACGCCAGATTCACGTGGCTAAACAGGGCAGTACCTCCACCGTGGTTTGGAACCCCTGGAGCGAGCGCGAAAAATCCATTGCCGACATGGCTGCGGGTGAACACCGCCGCATGTTGTGCGTAGAGACCTGCAACGCCGGGCCGGACAAGATCACGCTGGCAGCACAGGGCATACACACGCTCACCGCCCGGATTTCCGTGGCCTGATGGCCACCCCCGTTGCACCGCGGAAAGGGTAGCGCTTAGCCTTTCAGTGTCGGGTAATCGGTATACCCCTTGGCTCCACCGCCGTACCAGGTGGTGCGGTCGCTCTCGGCCAAGGGCTTGCCTTTGCGCAGACGCTCAACCAAATCAGGGTTGCCAATAAAGGGGCGGCCAAAGGCCACCAGATCAGCATCGGCCGCCAGCGCGGCTTGGGCCAAATCCTTGTTCAGGCCGTTATTCACCATCCACGCACCTTTGCCCGCAGCCGCACGGTAGGCCCGACGCAGGCCGGTGTAGTCAAACGGACGGTCTGCCAGCTCACGCTCGCCACCGGTCGCACCTTCGATGATGTGGACATAAGCCAGGTTGAAGGCGGCCAGTTCACGCACCAGGTAGTCAAACAGGGGTTGCGGATCGGGGTCAAACGCGTCATTGGCAGGGGTGACAGGCGACAGGCGAATACCCACTTTGCCAGCACCGACTGCATCCGTCACCGCACGCACCACCTCCAGCACAAAGCGGGCGCGGTTTTCAATGCTGCCACCAAAGTCGTCACGGCGCTGGTTGGAGCCCGCTTTCAGAAACTGGTCGAGCAAATAGCCGTTGGCAGCGTGAATCTCCACCCCGTCAAAACCGGCCGTGTGCACCGCATTACGCGCCGCTGCCACATAAGCATGCACGATGTCGGGCAGCTCATAGGCTTGCAACGCACGTGGCTCGGACGTGTTCACAAATTCGGGCACCCCGTTGTGGATCAAGACCGTTTTGGTCTTGGCAACCACAGCGGAAGGGGCTACGGGTTGACCGCCATGCGGTTGCAGGCTGGTATGCGAGACACGGCCCACATGCCAAAGCTGGCAAACGATCTTGCCGCCAGCCTTGTGCACAGCCTGGGTCACCTGCTTCCAGCCTTCAACTTGTTCTTCGGCATACAGGCCCGGCACATCGGCATAACCCTGGCCTTGCTGGCTGATGGCGGTGGCTTCGCTGATTAAAAGTCCGGCGCTGGCACGTTGGCCGTAGTACTCGGCCATCAACGCGTTTGGCAAGGCATGGGGGGCACGGTTACGCGTCAGCGGTGCCATGACGATGCGGTTGGCTAAGGCCATATCGCCCACTTGGACGGAATCAAACAGGGTAAAAGTACGGTGAGGCATAAAACGATTCATATCAAATGTGTTGTGAAACAAGTTTAGGTTGAAACGAAACCAGCACAACAACTAATTTTTTGATATCCTCGACATACTTCTGATTTAGAAAAAAGGGTTGCACATGAAATTTTCAAAAACAATTTTGGCGCTGGCTGTGGTGTCTGCCTCATGGGGTGCGCATGCGGACAATTTGCTGTCCAATGGCAGTTTTGAAAACGGATTAACCGGTTGGTCGGTCACTGGTGCAGGTAGCAACCCTCTTTCCGTAAAGTCCTACGGCCCCAATTTTTATGGTGAAACGGTACTGGCTGACAATTCAACCAGTCTGAGCCCCGATGCTGCAGGCACACATGGTGTGTATTTTGTTGACGATATCGCCAAGCAGACCCTGACCCAATCGGTCACCTTGACATCCAGCGGTATGTATTCGATGGGGTTTTCCACCTATGCCCCTGCCAATGGTTTGAATAACTCCCATAACGCTTCCTTTTCTGCAGCTATCGGCAGCAACACCCTGTTCTCGACCAATATCAGCAGCCTGACCGGCCGTACATGGCAGGCCCAAAGTGGCGCTGTGTCGCTGGCGGCAGGCACCTACAACATCAGCTTCACCTTCACACCAACCGGCTATCCGGCCAAAGATATCGTGATTGACCGCGTGTACCTGTTGGCCGCACCCGTGCCGGAACCCGAAACCTATGCCATGCTGCTGGCTGGCTTGGGTTTGATGGGTGTGGTGCGTCGTCGCAAAAACAAAGCCGCTTAAACCCTGGTGGTTTGAATTGCAAAAAGGCTTGCCTCACGGCAAGCCTTTTTTGTTGATGAATCAGAAAAGACCGTCTCAGTTCGAGGCCGCTCTCTGGCTCCATCTGCGGTACAGCGGCGGCACCAGCAGCATGGCCACGACACCGACCCAAAGCCCCTTGGAAATAGCGCTTTCCACCAGAATACCGAGTTCCCCGTTGGTGATGGACAGTGCCCGGCGCAGGTTTTGCTCCATCAGATCACCCAGCACAAAACCCAGAATCAGCGGAGCCATGGGCACACCGGTCTTGCGCAACAGATAACCCGCAATCCCCAGCCCCCCCATCAGCATCAAATCAAACGTGGTGGCATGCACCGAATACACCCCCACCGCACTGATGGCCAAAATGCCGGGCACCAGCAGCCAATTGGGCACCAGCAGGATGCGGGTAAACAGGCCCACCAAAGGGATGTTGATGAGCAACAACAGAATATTGCCGATGAACATCGAGGCAATCAGCCCCCACACCAGGGCCGGCTGCTGGGTGAACAAGGCCGGGCCGGGCGTGATGTTGTAGAGCGACAGCGCACCCACCATCACCGCCGTGGTGCCTGAGCCCGGCACCCCCAAAGTCAGCATCGGAATAAACGAGCCGTTGGCCGATGCGTTGTTGGCGGCCTCGGGTGAGGCCACGCCACGAATGTCCCCCTTGCCAAAAGTGCCATGCTTGTCACTCAGCCGTTTTTCCACAGTGTAGGCCATGGCACTGGCAATGGTGGCCCCAGCCCCTGGCAACACACCCACCACAAAACCGATCAGGGACGAGCGCACCGTACACCACCAGGTCTGCGCCATCTCTTTCATGTTGAACAGGTTACGACCGGTGGCGCGGATCAAGCCACTGGCATTGGCCTGGTGTTCCAGCATCAGCAAAATCTCACTGACGGAAAACAGGCCAATCACCACCACAATGAACTGAATGCCATCCGACAGGTGTACGTTGTCGCCGGTAAAGCGGTACACGCCCGAATTGGAATCCAGCCCGACGGTGGACAACGACAGGCCAATGGCCGCCGCCAGCACCGCCTTGAGCGGCTGGTTACCCATCAACCCGGTGATGCAGGCAAAAGCAAAACACATCAGTGCAAAATATTCGGCCGGCCCAAACGCCAGGGCCCAACGCGCCAGCAGCGGTGCAAACAGCACAATACCCGTGGTGGCAAAGGTGGAGCCGATGAACGAACTCCAGGCGGAAATGGACAACGCCACCCCCCCCTGCCCCTTGACTGCCATGGGGTGGCCGTCAATGGCGGTCATGATGGCACCAGCATCACCAGGCACATTGAGCAAAATGGATGAAATCCGCCCACCAAATTCGCAGCCAATGTAGACAGCGGTGAGCAGGATCAACGCCGTTTCCGGGGGTAATTTGAGGGCAAAGGCCAGCGGCATCAGCAATGCCACGCCGTTGATCGGCCCCAGGCCGGGCAGCATGCCGACGATGGTACCGATGAACGCACCAATGGTGGCCACCAGCAGGTTGATCGGCATCAGCGCCACGCCAAAGCCTTCGGCCAAGTGTTGTAAGGTATCCATCAGCGCCCTCCCAGCAAAAAGGACAAAACGCCGGTGGGCAACACCACATCCAGCAGCTTGTCAAACATCAGATAAAACCCCAGTCCCATGACCAGGCCACCCACCAAGGTCTTCTTGAACGTGCCACCAAACGCCATGCCCACCGGCACCGCCATCACCGTGGTGGCCAGCCAGAAACCCAGCGTTTGGAACAGTGCACCGTACACCATGACACTGACCGAGCACATGCCGACCGCCTTCCAGTCCAGCGGCGACGTGGCCACCAACACCGGCGTGCTACTGGCCTTGGCCTGGCCTTGTCGTTTGAACAGCAGCGCCAAGCCCACCACCGCCAGCACACAAGCCAGCAGCATCGGAAAAGCTCGTGGCCCCACCGGCTCATAAGAAATTTCGGCTGCGTAGCCGTACGCTGCCCAAGCCATGGCAGCAGCCACCAGCACGCAGATCACCCCCAAAATGCGATCACCCATAATGTACTTCTCGCTATTTAATAATGAGCTACCAGCGCTTTTAGTACAAGCACTGGAGACCAATTTTTCTTAAATTACTGAGCCACCTTCAGATTGAAGTCTTTGGCCAGCTGGCGGTAGGCTCCCATACGCTCCTTGATAAACGTATCAAGCTCTTTGCCGGTCAGGGAAAACTTGAACAGGCCACGCTGCGCACGCAGCTTGTCGTAAGCCGGTGTTGCCATCACTTTGGAAAAAGCGTCGCTCCAGACCTTGAAGTCGGCATCACTCACCTTGGGGCCCATGTAGAAGCCACGGATGATGGGCCACTGCACGTCATAACCTTGTTCTTTCATGGTCGGCACACTGGCCAGAGAGCCATCCACACGCTTGTCAGCCAGAATGGCCAGCACGCGGATCTTGGCTCCGGCCTTGATCTGCTCTTCGGCCTCGGACGCATCACCGGAATACACCTGCACGTGACCACCTTGTAAGGCGGTGATGGCTTCACCACCACCTTCAAAAGCCACAAAACGCATGGCCTTCGGGTCCAGTCCAGCGGCACGGGCAGTGAGTGCCGCCTTCATCCAGTCCTGACTGCCCACGCTGCCGCCGGCACCAAACACCACCTTGCTTGGGTCAGCCTTGATGGCCGCCACCAGATCCTTGATCGATTTGATGGGCGAATTCTCTGCCACGATCACCGCACCGAAGTCACTGCCGACCGCCGCCAGCCAACGCACATCGTTTTCGCTGTAGCGGCCAAACTTGCCCTGGGCCAGGTTCAGCAACGAGCCACCCGAATAAGCCACGATGGTGTTGTTTTCGCCCGGGCGTTGCGCCACGATGGCGTTGTAGGCCACCGCGCCAATCCCGCCGGGCATGTAGCTCACACGCATCGGGTCGGCAATGTATTTGCCTTCCATCAAAACACTTTGCGCCAGCTTGCAAGTCAAATCAAACCCGCCACCAGGTTTGGCAGGGGCAATACATTCGGTTTTATCCAAAGGCCCGGCCATGGCAGACAAACTCACCAGACCGGCGCAGGCTACAGCAGCCCAAGAAACGTGATGCAGACGCATGAAAAATCTCCTGTAAATATGATGTACATGCCGCCGACCCCCATCAGGCCCAGCGCGGCATGGGGGTGACTGTAGAAAAAAACGGCTTTCGGCCAGCTTTCAGCACAGGGGCTGAAAAACAAGGGGAAACCCTAGCTACCGGCCATTACATCGACATCCCCGGTATTCAGGGGCCATAGCGGCGATGCCCTGCTTCAGGTTCGCCTGTGCTTCTTGCTAGCATTCGGACATGATCCCCAATCCCTCTCCAAAACGCTCGCTGGCGACACCCCCATTGCAAGCACAAGAACAACTCCTGATGCGGGAAATCATTGGCCTGATTGGCAAAAGTCTGGCCCCCGGCGTGGTGTTGCGCGAAATGCTGCATTTGCTGTCCGAGCTGCTGGGGCTCAACCGCGGCCGCATCGTGCTGGTTGACGCGCCCGACAGCGCGCAGAACAGTCCACCCGGCACGTCACGTATCTGCTTTGCCTACGGCCTGACCAAAGCCGAAATCGCACGTGGCATCTATGCGCCAAGCGAAGGCATCACCGGGCGTGTGCTGGCCACCGGCCAGACCATGCTGGTGCAAGACATTGATGCCGAACCCCAATTCCTGGCCCGTTCGGTCACGCGCGACCAGTTACCCCAGGAAACCGTGGCCTTCATCGCGCTACCCATTCTCGTGAACGGTGCCACCGTGGGTGTTCTGGCCTGCCACCGCATCCGCAGCCGCCAGCGTCGCCTGAATGACGACATGGCACTGCTCAAGATCATGGCCACGCTGGCGGGCCAGGTGCTGCAATTACAAGACCTGATGCAGCAGCAAACCCGGGCACTGGAAACCCGCAACACCCTGCTGACCCATGCGCTGGATGCCGCCGCCGTGCGCTACGGCATCATCGGCACCTCGTCCGCGCTGCTGCAAGCCATTGACGAGCTTGAGCGCGTCTCACAGGCACAGGCCAGCGTGCTGCTGCTGGGGGAGTCGGGCACTGGCAAAGAGCTGTTTGCCCGCGCCTTGCACCTGTCCAGCCAGCGCCGTGACGCACCATTCATCAAGGTCAATTGCGCGGCCATTCCCGACACGCTGTTCGAGTCCGAGCTGTTTGGCTACGAGCGCGGGGCCTTTACCGGCGCGGCCAGTGCCAGGGTGGGCTGGTTTGAGCAGGCCAACCATGGCACGATTTTTCTGGACGAGATTGGCGACATGCCGCTGGCCATGCAAACCAAGCTGCTGCGCACCCTGCAAGAAGGCACCATCGTGCGCCTGGGCGGCAAGGCTGAAATCAAGGTCGATGTCCGGCTGGTGGCCGCCACCCACCGCGACCTGGAAACCGATGTCGCCAGCGGCAGTTTCCGCCGCGACCTGTTTTACCGCCTCAATGTGATCCCGATCCGACTGCCCAGCCTGCGCGAGCGGCGCGAAGACATTCACACCCTGGCCATTCATTTCATGAACCGCGCCAACCAGGCCAATCAGCGCAACGTGTACCTGTCGCCCGCCGCGCTCACCCGGCTGCAAGAACACCCCTGGCCTGGCAACATCCGCGAACTGGGCAATGTGATCGAGCGGCTGGTGCTGCTGGCCGATGGCCCGATGGTGACCGCCACCGAGCTGGAGCGTTTTTTGCCGACTGAGGCCGGTGGGACGTTCACCACGCTGGCCTCTGCGCCTGTGGGTGCCAGTACACCCGCCAAGCCTGCGCCCCGCGCCCCTACCGCACCATTGGTGCGCGACTACCTGCCCGCCAACTCCCACACACGGGAGGAGCTGCAACAAACCCTGGCCCAACACGGCGGCAACCAGTCACGCGCAGCCCAGGCGCTGGGAATGACGGTGCGGCAGTTTGCTTACCGGTTACGCAAGGGGGCACCGCAGGGGTAAGGCAGTTGGTTCGTGCTGGAAGGTCTGCTTGAAATTACGGTTCCTTTTCCATCCTCAGCAGCACAACACAATGTCGACACAATGTCGACATTGTGTTTATTTCGGTTTTTGGCGAGCACATCAATCACTTTTTAAGCTCTGTATTTAATAGCAATGAATTCTTTATCTGCAAGGGATCATGCTATTTTCATGAAATATCTCTAGATGTGCCAAATGCTGGCACGAGGGTTGCAATAAGCCTGTCAGGCATCTGCCTTCAACCCATCAAGAGGACACCATGACCACTGCTGAAACCACAGCCCCCGTACAAACCGTCAAAGCCTACCTGCGCCCGATTGATGCACAAGGCCTGGCCACTTTTGCCGAAAAAGGCCGCAACAACCCCGCCTCACGCGGCACCAACAAAGTTCACACCGTGATGGAAGGCCAGTACCGCTCGCTGAGCTATGTGGGCAACCACGCCCCGGTGGTGGTGGACGAGCCGCTGCACCTTTTTGGCCAAGACACCGCCCCCGCCCCCGGCGAGATCGTGCTCTCCGGCCTGGGCGGCTGTATTGCTGTGGGCATCACCGCCGTGGCCACCTGGAAACAAGTCAAGCTGACCAAACTTGAAGTCTTTCTAGAAGGCGACATTGGTAACCCTGCGGCCTGGGGTGCCGGTGGTGCCCTGCAAAAGCTGCCCTCAGAAATGGGTTTCCAGGCCATCCGCGTCAAGGTGCTGGTCGAAGGTGATGCCACGCGCGAGGAACTCGACGAGATCGTCAAACACGCCAACTTTTACTCGCCCGTGGCCAACACCATGCGCAACCCGATCCCGTTTGAAATCAGCCTGGCTGATTAAACCGGACAGAGCCTTTTGGCTCGACCAACCTGTTCGCCACGGGCCAACCGGGGCCTCACCCCCTCCCGCCAGCCCGACCCGAACAGCGTTTGCAACACCCACACCCCAAGGAATGCCCATGAACCCCGCCGATCTTCCCCGCGAATGTGTCCTTGCCACCCCTCCCACAGCCGATGCGCTGCTGGCCGCCGTACGCACCATCGCCCAAGGCCCGCTACGACAACAGGTGGAGGCCATTGACCGCCAGGGCCATTACCCCAAGGCCATCCTCCAGGAGCTGGCCGCAGCGGGGGCCATGAGTGCGCACCTGGACGCACCGCATGGCTCGGGCGACTTCTTTCTGGCGATTCAGGCCATGGCCGAAGCCGCCAAGGTGTGCGGGGCCACCGGCTTCATGATGTGGTGCCAGGCCGTCTGCGGCCTGTACCTGCAACAGTCCGGCAACCCGGCGCTGACGGGGGATGTGTTGACCCGCCACGTCGCAGGTCTGGGCATGGGCGGTACCGCTTTGTCCAACCCCATGAAAAGCTACGCCGAAATCGAGAGCCTGCTGCTCAAAGCCACCAAGGTGGAAGGTGGCTACCGGGTCAGCGGCACGCTGCCTTGGATCAGCAACCTGCAGACCGATCACTACTGCGGCGCGATTGCCGCCATCCCCGAGAGCGGCACCGAACTCATGTTCCTGCTGCGCTGCGATGCCCCCGGCATGGAATTGGTGGAATGCCCCACCTTCTCCGCCATGGAAGGCACCGGCACTTACGCACTGCGTCTGAAAGACTACTTTGTCGGCCCGGACGACATCATGGCCGACCCGGCCAAGCCAAAGATCGCCCACATTCGCGCCGCGTTTGTCATGCTGCAATGTGGCATTGCGGTGGGCATCATCCAGGGCGCAATTGAGTCCATGTGGGCGGTAGAACCCCAACTGGGCCACGTCAACCAATACCTGGAAGACCGCCCCGACACGCTGCAAGCCGAACTCAACGCGCTGGTGGCCCGGGTGCAAACCATGGCCAAAACCCCATTCGATACCTCCACCGAATTCTTCATCGACGTGCTCGATGCCCGCGCCCACGGGGCCGAGCTGTGCCTGCGGGCCACCCAATCGGCCCTGATGCACCAGGGCGCTCGCGGCTACCTGATGAGCTCAGACGTGCAGCGCCGGGTGCGCGAGGCGCATTTTGTCGCCATCGTCACCCCCGCCATCAAACACCTGCGCAAGGAAATCGCCCGCCTGAGCGCCGAGGAGATGCCAGCATGAACGCCGCCCCCAAGCTGACCAGCACGGCCAGAGCCGCCCCGTTCTTGCAATTCATCTGCAAAGCCTGCGGCCTGATCTACGACGAGGCCGTGGGTGATGCCGACAGCGGCCTGGCGGCCGGAACCCGCTTTGCCGACATTCCCGACGACTGGGCCTGCCCGCTGTGCGGCGTGACCAAGGCCGACTTTGAGCTCTACACCGCACCCAGCGCTGACGCACAGTGCGCCAAGCTGCCCAGTTGCGGCCCGGTGGCCTCCACCCGGGCCCGCCACCGTGCCGGTGTTGTCATCGTTGGTGCCGGTCGTGCCGGTTGGCAAATGGCCGAGCACCTGCGTGCCGCCGATGCTGGCTTACCCATCACCCTGGTCACCACCTGCGCGGGCGACGTGTACGACAAACCCCTGCTCTCGGTAGCCATGGCCCGCCAACTCAGCCCTGAAAAACTGGTGCGTGAAAGTGGCGCCGCCGCCGCCGCCCGCCTGAGCCTGCGCCTGCTGGCCCACACCCACGCCATCAGCATCAGCGCCGACAGCCAACAACTGCGCACCACCCGTGGCACGCTGCGCTACGACCAACTGGTGTTGGCCCACGGCGCCCAAGCCGCGTTGCCCGCGCCACTGCCCGCATCCCTGTGCTGGCGCATCAACCACCTGGGCGCGTACCTGCAATTGCGTGCGGCCCTGGAAGGCGGCACCAAAGACGTGCTGATCATCGGTGCTGGGCTGATTGGCAGCGAACTGGCCAACGACCTGGCCCTGGGCGGCCACCACATCACGCTGCTGGACGTGCAAACTGAGCCACTGGCCCGCTGGCAGTCTGAACAAGCCGGTCAGCAAGTGCTGCAAGCCTGGGCCGCGCTGCCGATCCGCTTCATCGGCGGAGTCAAGGTCGCCAAGGTGGAAAAAATTGGCAGCCGCATCCGTGTATCCACCGAGTGTGGCCAGCAGTTCGAGGCCGATCAGGTGATCGCCGCCACCGGCCTGCAAACCCCCAGCCGCCTCGCCCACAGCGCCGGTCTGGCCTGGCAAAACGGCATTGAGGTCGATCCACAAACCCTGCGCACCAGCCAGAGCGCCATCCACGCCATGGGTGACTGCATCAGCATCCACGGCCAAGCCAGCCGCTACATCGAGCCAATTGCCCGACAGGCCAAAACCATTGCGGCGGCCATTGCCTGCTGTGCGCCTGAGCCTTATGAGGTGCGCCCGGTGGTGGTGCGGGTCAAGACGACTTCGTTGCCGTTGACACTGCACTGAAGCTAGTCAGCTGCGCCAGTTGCCAGTTTGCGTTTGCCCTGAGTTTGGCCTGTTCTGCGTACGTAACAAGGTCGTGTCTCTGTAGGTGCGCTGGAAGACGCGGTATTGGCAGCTTTCTCTGCTCCTACAGCAACCATCCTTCCTGCTCACCATCTAGCGCTTGCCTTAGCGGAATTCTGAATTTTCAAGGGTGTTTTGGGGGTGTAGAGCTTGTATTACTTGCGCAAGCAGCTATAAATACAGTTGCACTCAATCGGTGGCAAAAGTGTGTTTCAGCGCGACTACGCTGTCGGGTTATGCGTTGTCTCGCTTTCATGGTTTGAGCCTGCTGGCTGGGCATTGATCAGGTTTGCCATTTCAAAGAATGCATATGTATTGCGCCCGGCGGACTTGGCTTCATACATGGCCATGTCGGCTTTTTTCATGAGTGATTGAACATCGTCATCCCCATGAACAGGATAGACCGTGATGCCGACGCTCATCGTGACGTTGAGCTCTTGCCCATCCAAACGAATAGAGGCAGCCATAGCGGCAAGTATCTTCTGCGCTACTTGGGCCGCATCATGAGGGGCCGTGATTTCGGTCAGCACAATGATGAATTCGTCGCCCCCGACGCGCGCCACGGTATCCCCGCTGCGGACGCAGCTCTCCAAACGCTTGGCAACTTCTTTGAGCAATTGATCGCCCACCTCATGACCGAGTGTGTCGTTGATTTTTTTGAAGTAGTCCAGGTCAAGGAACATGAGCGCCAGCGAACGCTCGAAACGCTTGGCTTGGGCCAGCGCGAAATGAAGTCGGTCGTACAACATGCGCCGGTTGGGCAGCCCGGTCAAGGGGTCGAAATAAGCGAGTTGACGGATTTGCGCTTCGGCCAGTTTTCTGTCGGTGATGTCACGATTGGATGCCCGGCGGCCCAAAAATGCATGGTCTTTGCCATACACCGGTAGGCAGGCATGCTCAATCCACCGCACCTCCCCACTGGGTAGGATGATGCGAAAGTTCAGTTCACAAGCTTCGTTTTGGGTCCGGTGGTGATCCAGGTGGTCGGACATCAATGCCTGGTCTTCAGGGTGCGTTATTCGGAGCAAGAGGTTGGGTTCGGCATTGAAGGCATCGGCAGCATATCCGGTCATTTTTTCGCAGGATGGGGAGTTGAAGATCTGCTCACCCGTTGGGCTGATCCAGGTTTCCCAGTCGTAGGTGAAATTGGCGATGGTTTGGTACTTTTCCTCCGAATCCGCCAATGATCGCCAGGCGTGCGCCAATTTCCAGCTGCTCCACGCACTCAGCACCAGGAACAGGCTGAAAACGCTGGCGACCTTCAAAGCAATGGTCTGACGGATAGCGCTCAAGGTCTGAGCCGACTGGTGAGTGACCGATTTCCAGAAGTACAAGGGCAAGGCCTGCTCTTGCGCACTGGGGCCTTTGGCCTCGGGGCTGCTGGCACCAGATCGATGCCCCGCCTGATGAGGATAGACCGTTGCCCATGTCCATAAGCCGTCATTGAGCGTGACTTGTCCGCTGTCCGTACTTGAAATGAGCTTCCATGCAGCTGGTGAACGCATCGCCAGACTCAGCTCAGGCCGTTTGAGCATAAACCCCCATTCATCGGAGGTATCAGGGCTTTTGAGCCAGTAACCGGCACTGTTGATGGCCATGCCCTGCTCAGAGGTCGCCTTGGCGAAGGCTTGCAACATCACATTACCGTAGTAATTCAGGATGACAATGCCGCGCTTATTGCCCTGCTGGTCGGCAATGGGTGTGGCAAAACGAATCATGGGTTTGTAAGGCAGCTCAATCTGATTATGTTCAATGTTGAGATCAAGCGGCGAGATGAACACCTCGCCCAGCTTGAGCTTGAGAGCATCGGTAAAGTAGTAGCGTTGCGCCTTGTTTTGCAACTTGTCTGGCGCAACCAGTTCGGCTTGACCATGGTGAAGGTCAATTCGGATTCGCTCCATGCCCGTTTCGTCGATCCAGCGCACTTGATCGTAAAGCTGCATGGATTCTGCAAACGTGGAGAATTCTTGCGCCAGATTTTCCAAATTCTGTGGGGTAGGTTGATCCACCGCAGTATGCAGCGCGCTGAGCCGCGCCAAGTACTTGAGACCGCGGGTAACCGGCTCAACACTGCTGGCTAGCGCCACCGCGCCCAATTGTGTTCGGGTGTACTCCTGGTTGCGTAGTTCGGCGAGCTTGGATTCCAAATCCCGGTAGCCATAGGACAAAGCAACACCTACCAACACCGTGGCAATCGGCAAAAACACACGCAAAAACAAGCGGCGAGTTGTTCGCATCAAATCCATCCGACGAAGCAATAGACTATGACAAGTCATCATAGCCACGAGTTGGCAAAGCCCTTTGATATGGAACACAAAATGGGAACTACTGCTGCAGTGTGGCTGCAATCAGCCATTGCACACAAACCATTGGCACAGCCATTGCTTGCCCCATCCACATGCAAATCAACAGTCAAGCCGTTCTGAATCCACCCAATGCCGCCGTAGAACCAGTGCTGCAAAAGCAGCTGGCCTTGCTGCTGGAGTCCACCGGCGAGGGCATTTACGGCATCGACATGCAAGGGCGCTGCACCTTCATCAACCGGGCCGGTGCCCACATGATCGGGCGTGAACCTGAGGATGTTCTGGGCCGCAACATGCACGACCTGACGCACCACTCGCACCCCGACGGACACCCCTACCCACCTCACGACTGTGCCATCTTTAACGCCTTTCGCCAGGGCCTGCCGTGCCGCATTGACACCGAGGTGTTCTGGCACCGCGACCAGCATTGTTTTCCGGTCGAATACTCCAGCTACCCGCTGATGGACGGTAGCACCGTGCTGGGCGCGGTGGTGACCTTTGTCGACATCACCGAGCGCAAGCGCGCCGCCGATGCGCTGCGGGCCGCCAAAGACGAGCTGGAGCAGCGGGTGGACGAGCGCACCCAGGCGCTGTCGGTGGCGCTGGGGCAACTGCGTGAACTGTCGGCTTACTCTGAGACCGTGCGCGAAGAAGAGCGCACCCGCATTGCCCGTGAAGTGCATGACGAGCTGGGCAGCCTGCTGGTGGCGCTGAAGATGGATGTGAACTGGATGGACAAGCGCCTGAGTGAGCAACAGCAGCGCACGCCGCACGAAGCCGAAGCCATGCGCACCCGCCTGCGCAGCAAGTGTCAGAACATGAGTGGCCTGATCGAGCGGGCGGTGGACAACGTGGGCCGCATCATCACCGACCTGCGCCCCAGCATCCTCGACCACCAGGGCCTGTGGGCTGCGCTGGAATGGCAGGCGCACGAGTTTGCCCAGTCGGCTGAACTGGCGCTGGACTGGGACATGCAGGGCACCGACGGCGTGGAACTGCCCGAGCCCGAAGCCATGGCGGTGTTTCGCATCTTTCAGGAAATGCTCAGCAACGTGGCCCGCCACGCCCAGGCCACGGCCCTCACCTTGCGGATTCAGGTGGATGCCCGGTTGCTGACCATTTCGGTGCAGGACAACGGCTGCGGGGCCAGCACCCTGGCCTTTGAGGCCCCCACGGCCTATGGGGTCATGGGCATGCGCGAACGGGCGCGCCATTTTGGTGGTCAGCTCGAAATTTCAAGCCAAATTGGCCTGGGGTCCTTATTCAGTCTGCGCCTGCCACTCTCAAAGATATAGCATGATCAAAGTACTGATTGGTGATGACCACCGCATCGTCCGTGAAGGCCTGAAACAGGTGCTGGCCGATGCGCCCGATGTAAGTGTGCTGGCCGAGGCCGCCAGCGGGGCGGAAGTGCTGGCGCAAGTGGCGGCGCTGGGCGGCGCTGCCGGGCTGGACCTGGTGCTGCTGGACATTGCCATGCCAGAGCAAGACGGGCTGGAAGTGCTGCAAATTTTGCGCCGCACCCACCCCAAGCTGCCGGTGCTGATGCTCAGCACCTACCCGGAAAAACAGTACGCGGTGCGCTGCATCAAGCTCGGCGCAGGCGGCTACCTGAACAAAAGCGCCGACCCCGACGACATGGTGGCCGCCGTGCGCAAAGTAGCGGCAGGCGGCATGTATGTCACCCCTGACACGGCCGAGGCGCTGGCAGCGGCGATGGCATCGGTCGGCCGCTCTGGCGCAGCCGCACAAGCGGTGGTGGCCGGGGTCGATGCCCTGTCGCACCGCGAATACCAGGTGTTTCGCCTGCTCAGCATGGGGCACACCGTGGGCGAAATTGGTGCGCAGCTCAAGCTGGCCTCGAACACGGTGAGCACCTACCGGGCGCGGATTCTGGAGAAGACCGGGACAAAGAACGATGTGGAGCTGGCGCTGTATGCGCAGCGGCATAGCCGGAGTGCGCAGGAGCGGTGAGAAACAGGGGTTTTGACCGCCGGTTTTCGGGCTGATATGTCAAGCTGCCGGTTGCCGTTTTAGGCAGGCGCATACAGCAGTGCACGTGGCGGATGTGACCTATACCGATTCCGAGTTGGCCTGGGTCAACCTCACCGATCCCGCCACACATCAGGATTGACCACACCCAGACGTTCTCTGGGTTCAGGTAGGCCAGAAAAACCCAATAACAACAAGCGACTCCAAGCCCGATGCCAAGCGCTCGTATGGCAGTCGCTGCGTTCATGTGGGGCGGTAGCCCAGTTTGGGGCGTTGCAATTCTTGGTCATTGATGGGGAAGTGCAAGGCAGCGGCAACCAGGCCCAGTGCGATCCCGGCCAACCAGATCATGTCGTATGACTTGGTGGCCTCAAACATAGAACACCCAGCCAGACACCCCAAAAAGCGCCCAATTGGTGACCAAAAAAGACAAAACCGAAGAGTGTCGTGATGTATTTCACACCAAACACTTGGGAGACCAGGCCATTGGTCAGTGGAACCGTGCCCAGCCAGATGAAACCCATGACGGCACAAAACAAATAGAGACTCCAGCTTGTCAAAGGCAGGACTACAAAGAGCGCCATCGCTATCGAGCGCACCAGATAAATTCCCGATAGCAGGTACTTGCGCCGGTACAAGCCACCCAGCAGCCCGCAACAATAGCTGCCTGCCACGTTGCTTAATGCGATGATGGCCAATCCGGCCACAGCGGTGTTGGCCGACATTCCTTTGTCCAGCAGGTATGCCGGTAAGTGTGAGGCAATGAAGGCCAATTGAAATCCGCACGCAAGAAAACCCAGATTCAGCAACCAGAACCCGCGATGATGAAAGGCTTCAGTCAGCGCTTCACGCATGGTCTGCTCCGCGCCATGCCCCATGTTTGGTGGCTGTTTGTCGCGCAAGGGCAAAACCAAAGGCAAAAACATGGCACATGCCAGCGCCAATGCCACCAATGCGCCAGACCAAGTCAGCCAGTTGATGAGCCCTTGGGCCAACGGCAGCATCACAAATTGCCCAAGGCCCCCAACGGCTCCTGCCAGACCGAGTGCCCAACTGCGTCGATCAAGCGGTGTCATGCGGCTGATGGCACCGTAGATGACACCAAATGAAGTGCCGGAGAGTGCAATGCCTATGCACAAGCCTGCAGACAGGGTGAAGGCCCATGGCGTTGTTGAAATACTCATCAAAACCAGTCCGATGGCATAAAAAAGCAGCCCGACAGCCATCACTCGCGCCGCGCCAAAGCGGTCGGCCAGCATGCCGGTGAAAGGTTGAGCCAAACCCCACACCAGGTTTTGCACGGCGATGGAAAAACCAAAGGTCTCGCGCGTCCAGCCGTTGCCCATCGTCATTGGCACTTGAAAAATGCCTGTGGCATGCCGGATTCCCAGCGCCAGCCCCATGATCAAACCACCGGCGACCACATACCCCCATGCGTGATGTTGTCCGTCATTGGCCTTATTTGCTGTTTTCATTTCCATATTCACATTCTCTTAAATCAATTGTTTTTTCCATGGTCATACGCTAAAGAGTCATGATTACAATGATTTTTATGCAGCTTCTCAAGCAAACTTTGTGTCTCATCACATGAGCAAATGGAATGTCAATTCAACTCGCCAAAATTCCATCGCCTGATCTCATTCGTGGCTTTGTCGCCGTGGGGCGGCGCATGAGCATCACGCTTGCGGCAAACGATCTGTTTCTGACGCAATCTGCTGTCAGTCGGCAGATTCACACGCTGGAAGAAGCTTTGGGCGTGAAACTCTTTCTGCGGGGTCATCGCGCCATTGCCTTCACCTCGGAAGGTGAGTACCTGTTCCGCGTGGCAGATGGTTCGATGCAACAACTCCAAGATGCTGTCGGCGCATTGCAAGATCAGTTGCGGCAGCGTCCTGTGACGTTGACGGCCAGCATCGGTTTTGTGGGTCTCTGGTTGCTGCCACGCTTGGGAAAATTTCAGCAGCAACACCCGGACATCGAGATCAGCTTGTCTGCCAACAATCAGATGGTTGACTTGCGCCAGAAGGGGATCGACTTGGCGATCCGCTATTGCGCACAAGCGGCCCTTCCTGAAGGTGCTCGGCCTCTTTTTGGAGAGACCATTTCCCCGGTGGCACATCCCACTTTGGGCCTCATGCACCTCTTTGATCCCAAGCTCATTGAAGATTCGGTATTGCTTGAATTTGATGGCGACCTTCGACCATGGTGGTCTTGGCAGGCCTGGCTACAAGCCCAGGGCTGGTCTGGCATCAAGCCCAAAGGCATCTTGCGTTTTAACCAATACGACCAAATGATCCACGCCGCCCTTGCCGGACAGGGCATTGCTCTGGGTCGGCGCGAGTTGATCGCTGACATGCTGGAAGATGGTCGACTGATTGCGCTGGATACGCTGCAAGCGGGGCCTGCATCCAACCAGATCTATGGCTTGATACAGGCAGACCCTTCGCCGCGCAAGGAGATTCAGGCTGTGATCGATTGGATTCTTGATGAGGCAGGGCTTACTCCACCATTGCCCGGTTGATCAATTTTCCAGGGGTATCTTCGGGTATCCGACCGTCACGCAACCAAGTCAGCGCAATGCGCCACAACGAATGCTCAAAGCGGGCATGAAAGAAAGCAAAGTGTCCAATTTCGCTTAACCCGAGCATGTTGGGGGCAATCCGCCAATGCGTTGCCGGGCTATTTTTGAAATAAGCCAGCAGGCGGTGTATGGCCGGGACGGTGCCAAAGTCATCATCGGTCACTGACAGTGCGAGTGTCTCGCCTTTCACTTGAGAAAACCGTTCCACCAAGCGCCGCCTTTGCTCTGCAGTCATGACACGGTGACCTTTTCGATAGGCATCCTCAAAGCGGGGATGGCGAGCCGTCCAGTCATGAACCACCCCGCGTGGCGTGTCTTCGAGCCACCCCAGGCGCTTGCCAGGGAAATACCCACAAATCGCCGTCAACAGGGGCATGACCACATGCCAGCGCCAAAGCATGGGCAGGCGCCGGCGCTGGGCGTAATCTTTCCAGTAGGCAAACTGTGCGCCCATGGTGAACACACGGCTGACACGATGGTTTGATTCGGCAAGGCCAATCAAAAACCCGCCCACGCTGTGCGCCACCACCTGGATCGGCTGGCCAGGAAATCGTTGCGCCACAAATCGCAAAATGCCTTCGAAATCTTGCGTGCCCCAGTCAATCCAGCCCGCATCAAAACCACGCAAAGTCTTGGGACGAGAACCACCGATGCCACGGTAGTCGTAGGTCACCACATCAAATCCGTTGGCGTGCAAATACGCGGCAAACCGAGCGTAATAGCGGCTGTGCACGGATGTTGCCGGGTTGATGATCACCACCGGGCGCGGGGTGAGTGAGTCCCCCGACTTGCTCAACCATACCAAGGCATGGAGTGGGTATCCATCGCTGGCGCAAACGTTCATGGACTCCGGGTGATAGACGTACTCGCTCATGCGTGATCCCCACAGGAAATGGACGATTGGTAAAAACCAGCGGGAAGGAAGGGCTTGATGAACTTTTCACATGGCTCAGGCACACGCTGACTCAGGAAAAAGGTGGCGTTTTGCCGACAGGCAGAGACAAAAACCGGGCCGTTGCTGACGATAGTCATGGATTGGCCGGGCAGTAGCACCCAGTCGTAGGTGTCCATGTGCTGCGTGACCCAGAGCGTGCCTTCAAGGCAGGCCAACGTGTGTCCGTGCACATCAGTGAATTCAAGCGTTGAGCGTGGCGTTGCCTTCACGGTGAGTTGTTCACTCTGAATGTTCATCCTATATTCCTTGGGTTCAAACAGCTTCCCTCTGCAACTCAGGAAGATGCATGGGACAGAAGGGAATTTACGATGGCTTGTGATGGCGCTCAATCAACTTTTATGCGCTGTTCGCATTCGATTTGGGAATGTTTGTAGATACGGGTAATTGGGAGCGAATTCCAATTAATCGCCACCAATTTGCTACTAAATTAATAGCTGCTTACGCAAATTAGATCATGGCTACAAGGCATTTTTATTGTATTTTTGGCTTGCAGAGCTACGTTCCCCTAGAATCATTCCATGTCTCATCCCCATGCTCAAATCAACCCCGAGATGCTCCGTTGGGCTCGCGGTCGTGTGGGCATGGATATTGGTCATGCGGCCGTCGCGGCTGGCGTGAAACCGGAGCAGTTTGAGCGCTGGGAAGCCGGTGACGCTTTGCCGACGTTTCGACAAGCGCAAAACCTGGCCCAGGCACTTCATGCCCCTTTTGGATTTTTCTTTTTGCAGCAGGCTCCTGTTGATGAGCCGTTATTGCCAGACCTGCGCACTGTGGGCGGCAGGCCCGTAGGAAAGCCAAGCGTCGATTTGCTGGAGACGGTCAAGCAGGCCTTGCAACGTCAGGCCTGGTATCTCGAATACCAGCAAGAGCAGGGCATGCCGTCTTTACCCTTTGTGGGGAAGTTCAAGTTCAATGAGGCTCCCCAGGTTGTTGCCGCAGATATTCGCGCTGTTTTGGGCGTTGATGTAGAGCAGGGCCAAAGGCAGTGGGACGATTACCAGCGTGCGCTCATCCAGGGGGCAGAGCAGGCAGGTGTGCTGGTGATGCGCAGTGGCACGGTGGGCAACAACACGCACCGCAAGCTCGATGTCAGCGAGTTTCGTGGATTTGCCATCAGCCACCCTCTTGCGCCCGTGGTTTTTATCAATTCCGCAGATGCCCCTGCCGCCAGGTTGTTTACCCTGTTGCACGAACTGGCCCACCTCTGGTTTGGCTCCAGCGGCATATCCAATGCCGAGTCTGGCAACTTGCGCCAAGAAGAAATGGCTTGCAATGCGGTTGCAGGTGAGTTTTTGGCGCCGGCAGAGTTATTCAAAAGTCTTTGGGCAACGGCTTCGGTGGACCTTTCCACCCGCATTGCAGAACTTGCACGGCGCTTCCATGTCAGCCAACTGGTGGTTGTGCGCCGCGCGTTGGATCTGGGGTTGATTGACCGCCAGACTTATAACGATTTCTATCTTGCGGAACTGGAGCGCTTTCGGCAGGCCGAAAGCCAGGGGGGCAGTTTTTATCGCAACGCAGGTTCTAAAAACAGCGTGCGATTCGCCAGAGCGGTGATTGCAGAGGCCCTGAGCGGCCGCCTGCTGTTGCGCGATGCCGGCAAGCTCCTCGGTGTACAACCGGCGAAGATTCGCCAATTTGCCGAGCAGTTGGGTGCATGATTTATCTGCTGGATTCCAATACCCTGATTGAAGCGAAGAACCGCTACTACGGCATGACCATCTGCCCCGGTTACTGGTCGTGGGTTCTGCGCAGTCATGGTCAAGGTGTGGTGGCCAGTATCGAGAGTGTGGGCGACGAACTCAAGCGCGGCAACGATGAGCTGGCCCAGTGGGCCAAGCACAACGCTGCTCTGTTTCTCCCCGTATCTGACACTGCCACCCAAGCCGCATTCGCCCAAGTGGCCGCGCATGTGGCATCCCAAACCGCGCAAATGAAGCCCGGTGCCTTGGAGGAATTTTTAGGTGGCGCCGACCCGTGGCTCATCGCCAAAGCTATGACCTTGCCAGACAGTGTGGTGGTAACCCACGAACAGTTCAATCTTCAACTGCGCCGCAAATTCAGCATTCCCAACGTGTGTCAACACTTTGGCCTGCAATGGATGGATACGTTTGCGGTGCTGGGCCACACCAAGGCCAATTTCGTTCTGATAGACGCATAAGCCCTTTTCACGATTTTGGGCGACATTGACCGACCGCGCTTGCTGCCTTGATCAAGGTAGCGGCGGCGATTGCGCATGGCAGTTGCACGGATGTGCCATCGGCGCGGAAGCAGGTCATAAAATACTACCGATTCAATAGCTAGTTGCGCTTATTTTGCAGGGTCTACACGGTCTTTTATGCGATGCATTTCACCAAGCCGCGTACTCCTCTATCGGTTCTACCTGCCAGGCGCCATCGACATATTGAAACTGGTAGTTCAAGTACCGCCAAGCGCGGCCTGTGCAATAGAGCAAATCCCCGGTGGGCTGCCATGCTGCTGCGGCGTGGTTTGCATGCAAGTGGCTGCGAATCAGTGCGCAGCTTGTCACGTCCCACAGGCGTAGCGTGCTGTCAGCGCCAGCAGAGGCCAGTATGCGCTCATCGGGTGAAAACGCGCAGGCTTGAACCCAATCCTGGTGGCCCTCAAACACTCGCAACAGTACGCCGCTAGCGGCATCCCACAGACGCAGCGTGTTGGCCGCGTCATCTCTAGCAAGAATGCGCCTCGAACTCGCAATTTGATGACGAAAAAGCTATACATTTAATAGCTTCTTGCGCTTATTCAATAAGGGCTACGGTACATTTTCATCCACAAATATCGGCAAAATTAGCCTGCAACCACAGCGATCACTTGTTCCTGCCACACCAAGGCAGGCAACTGGGGTAAACAGTCAAATTGAACAAGCTCGCAAGGGGCGTTCAGAATTTCACCCACCTCAGCAGGGTGGATGCGCATGAAAATGGCAGCGTTCCATTGGAGTTTCTGACCACATGGCCCTCCCCGCCATCGTCCTGCATGCATGGCAGCACACGTCGACAAACACCGACAGCACCGTCATTTTGCCCGATGGCTGTTGTGACTTGATCTTGCGTGCCACGCCGGGGCAGCGGCCCCGATGGTTTGTGACGGCCCTTGCGGATGCGGCTTACGAGGTGCCCGGTACGGTGGGAGAGGCGTTTTGGGGCTTTCGCCTGCATCCAGGTGCGCAGATTGACGAGGCCATGCTCATTGATGCCTTGCAGGCGTGCCCCCTGCACAGTGCACAAGACGCTCTGCCGTGGCTGGATGCCTGTGTGCGCCTGGACGCGCGCGTCGTGCAGGCTTTGCACAGCCTGTCGGCAAGTGCAACCGTGGCCGTAGCGGCGCGGCAATTGGGGGTGTCAGAGCGCAGCTTGCAGCGGTTGGTGTTCGCTGCCACTGGCCGCCCGCCGACCTACTGGAAATGTCTGGCACGGGTGCGCCGTGCTGCGGCCAGCCTGGCGCACACCCCCACGTTGGCAGCCTGCGCGGCTGACCACGGTTTTGCCGATCAGGCGCACATGACGCGGGAGTTTCAGCGTTGGCTGGGGCGCACTCCCAGTGGGGTGCTGGCCTCGCCAGAGCTGCTGGCGGTTGTGGCGGCATCAGGCTACGCTTAGGTCAGTAGGCGATGCGCGGCACGATTCTGGGATCAGGGTTGGTAGAAAGGTTTGAACTCGGCGCTGGGCTCACGCTCGGAGTAAATATAGAGCGTGATGCCGTTGGGGTCTTGCAGCGCAAAGCCCCGGTCACCCCAAGGGTGGTCTTCCAGCGGCATAGTGGCGGCCAAACCCGCCGTGCTCAGGGTTTGAAACTGTGCATCCACATCTGCCACGCAGAAGTTGAATGTCAGCCCGGCGGGGTTGCAAAGCGGCTGGCCTGGCTGGGGCTGCATGAATTGCAGAGACGCAGATTTGCCCCCGAACTCCAGGTTGATGTACCAACCGCAATCAAACGCGATCCTGGCTGCAAAGTGCCGGACATAGAAGTCTCGGGTCTGTTCGATCTTGGTGGTGGTGATGCAGGTCGATAGTGCTTGAGGGATCATGGTGGGCCTTGTATTAAGGTTCAGTGCTGTTTGCAGGGCGCGACTATAGGACGGGTGCAAGGCGGAGTCTTGAATAAATCCGACAGGCCCAACATCAAGGTATCGAGCTGAAATATCGCCATGCTCAGTACCGGGCACACCCTGAACGAAATTGGTGCACAGCTCAAATTGATCTCGAACACAGTGAGCATCGACCGGGCACAGATTCTGAAACAGAGCAGCAAAAAAACGATATAGCGCTGGCACGGTACACCCAGCGCCACAGCCGCAACCCACCTTGGCGCAGGAAAACGCCGCTTAGCGACCACTGGTGTAGGGCTGGCCCTACAAGCTGTCGGGCCACCGGGCACGAATTGCATGGCCATCCCGAACCTTGGCACAAGTTGGCCCGAGCATTGCGTAGAGCACAGGGTCCAACTTCAAAAGGTAATGCCATGACCCAGTACTTTGACCCCTACAACGCTGACCGCCCGCTGATGCTCAAGTGCAGCTGTGGCCGAGACCACACGGTGGCTGAACACCAGCAGGAACTGTCTGCAGAAGGTGCCACCGCCGAGCTCAAGCGCCGCAGCCTGAGTAGTGAGTTTGAAGCCTATTCCAATGCCTTCATCGAGGCTACGCTGGTCAAGGCACTGTTTCCGCAAGACGCGGTGCGTCGCCGTTTCCTGCGTGCAGTGGGCAAAGGCACCGCCATGGCCGCCATTGGCAGCGTGTTGCCCCTGGCCAGCCTGCAAGCCATGGCGCAGGACAAAACGGCACTGGAGAAAACCAAGCTCAAGATTGGCTTCATTCCAATCACCTGTGCCACACCGCTGATCATGGCCCACCCGCTGGGTTTCTACAGCAAGCAAGGGCTGGATGTGGAGCTGTCCAAGACCGCTGGCTGGGCCCTGATCCGCGACAAGATGATCAACAAGGAATATGACGCGACGCACTTCCTGTCACCCATGCCGCTGGCGATTTCGATGGGTCTGGGCTCCA
This sequence comes from Rhodoferax lithotrophicus, assembly GCF_019973615.1. Classification (GTDB taxonomy): domain Bacteria; phylum Pseudomonadota; class Gammaproteobacteria; order Burkholderiales; family Burkholderiaceae_C; genus Rhodoferax; species Rhodoferax lithotrophicus. The sequence goes on from NZ_AP024238.1 coordinate 4,729,006, forward strand.
ACCCCACACCGATGAACGTGGCCACCATCCAGAACGTCAACGGCCAGGCCATCACGCTGGCGCTCAAGCACAAGAACAATCGCGACCCGAAGAACTGGAAGGGCTTCAAATTTGCCATTCCGTTCGAGTACAGCATGCACAACTTCTTGCTGCGCTACTACCTGGCCGAAGCTGGCCTGAACCCCGACACCGATGTGCAACTGCGTGTGGTGCCGCCAGCTGAGATGGTGGCCAACCTGAAGGCGGGCAACATTGACGGCTTCCTCGGCCCAGACCCGTTCAACCAGCGCGCCGTGTATGAAGAAGCCGGCTTTATCCACGTGTTGACCAAAGACCTGTGGAACGGCCACCCCTGCTGCGCCTTTGGCACCAGCACCGAGTTCATCCAGAAGAACCCCAACACCTTCGCCGCGCTGTACCGCTCGGTGCTCACAGCCGCCGCCATGGCGCGCCAGCCTGGCAACCGCGAGCTGATTGCCAAGGTGATCTCGCCCGCGCAATACCTCAACCAGCCTGAAGCGGTGTTGACCCAGGTGCTGACCGGCAAGTTTGCCGACGGCCTGGGCAAGATCCAGAACGTGCCGGACCGTGCCGACTTTGACCCGATCCCGTGGCAAAGCATGGCGGTGTGGATGCTCACGCAGATGCAGCGCTGGGGCTATGTCAAGGGTGATGTCAACTACAAACAAATCGCTGAAAAAGTGTTCTTGTTGACCGATGCCAAGAAGCACATGAAGGAGCTGAGTCAAAAAGCACCCGAAGGCGCTTACCCCAAGTTCAAGATCATGGGCAAGGAGTTTGATGCCGACAAGGCCGCCGCTTACGCCAAGAGCTTCGCCATCAGCAAGGCGGCCTGAGATGAACGCCCAGCGCTCCCTCAACTTTCGGGCGGCTTTGCTGTCGGTACTGATCCTGCTGGTGGTGCTGGGCATCTGGTACGTGGCCACCAGCGCCAGCGCAGCGGCCAACAGCTCGGCGGGTATGACTCCTGAGCAAATCGAGTACGCCAAGATGATGGGCAAAGACCCCGGCAGCGCCAAGGCCACGGGTTTTCCCACACTGGGTCAGATGGGCACGGCCATCTGGGGGCATCTGTCAAACCCGTTTTATGACAACGGGCCCAATGACAAAGGCATTGCCATCCAGCTGGGCCATTCACTGGGCCGGGTTGGGCTGGGCTTTGTACTAGCCATGCTGGTGGCGATTCCACTGGGCTTTGTGATTGGCATGTCACCGCTGATGCGCAAGGCTTTTGACCCGTTTATTCAGGTGCTCAAACCCATCAGCCCGCTGGCCTGGATGCCGCTGGCGCTCTACACCATCAAGGACTCGTCGGCCAGCGGCATTTTTGTGATCTTCATCTGCTCGATCTGGCCGATGCTGGTGAACACCGCCTTTGGTGTGGCCGCGGTCAAGCGGGAATGGCTCAACGTGGCCCGCACGCTGGAGGTGAACCCGCTGCGCACGGCGTTTCAGGTGATCTTGCCCGCAGCCGCCCCGACCATTCTGACCGGCATGCGCATCAGCATGGGTATTGCCTGGCTGGTCATTGTGGCCGCCGAGATGCTGGTGGGTGGCACCGGCATTGGTTACTTTGTCTGGAACGAGTGGAACAACCTCTCCTTGCCCAACGTGATTTTTGCCATTGGTGTGATTGGTGTGGTGGGCATGCTGCTGGACCTGTTGTTTGGCCACATCCAGAAGATGGTGACCTATGTGGAGTGACACCTCTTTACGAACACCTGTCGTCCCTTACGCCCTACCTCAAGGAAAGACCTCCAACGTGAACGCATTGCTCCAGATCGAAGGGCTCAGCAAAGCCTTTGTACCCACCAAACCGGTGTTTGCCGATGTCAGCTTCTCACTCACTCGGGGTGAGTTTGCCTGCATCATCGGCCACTCGGGTTGTGGCAAAACCACCATCCTGAACGTGCTGGCGGGGCTGGACACGGCCACCACCGGCAACGTCTTTATGGATGGCCGCGAAGTCACCGGCCCGAGCCTGGAGCGTGGTGTGGTGTTCCAGAGCCACGCGCTGATGCCCTGGCTGACGGTGCGCCAGAACATTGCCTTTGCCGTGAAATCGCGCTGGCCGGACTGGGGCCACGCCGAAGTCAATGCCCATGTGGAAAAGTTTGTCGCCATGGTGGGTTTGAGCCCGGCCATCGACAAAAAACCGTCGCAACTCTCAGGCGGCATGAAGCAGCGGGTAGGTATTGCCCGCGCCTTTTGCATCAGCCCGAAGATGCTGTTGCTCGATGAACCATTTGGCGCACTCGACGCGCTGACCCGCGGCACGATCCAGGACGAGCTGATGAGCATCGTGCGCCAGACGCAGCAAACCGTGTTCATGATCACCCACGATGTGGACGAAGCCATTTTGCTGGCCGACCGCATTCTGCTGATGAGCAACGGCAACGAATCGGCCCAGGGCTACACGCCTGGTGGCATGGCCGAGGTGGTGGTCAACCCACTACCCCGCAGCCGGGTGCGTGCCAACCTGCACCACCTGGACGGCTATTACGAACTGCGCAACCACGTGGTCGACTTTTTGGTGTCACGCGCCATTGCGCATTAACTTTGTTTTCTTCATTTATTCAACCCCACTCACCTCTACAGGAGTCACCATGAACCGTCTCGAAGTTACCGAAAAAATCATCAGCACCAAAGTCTCCAAGGGCATCAAATGGGATGCAGTGGCCAAGAAAGTGGGCTTGTCCAAGGAATGGGTCACCGCCGCTTGCCTGGGCCAGATGACACTGGATGCCGAGCAGGCGAAGATTGTGGGCAAGATTTTTGGCCTGACCGTGGAAGAGCAAAAATGGCTGCAAGTGGTGCCCTACAAAGGCTCGCTGCCGACACCCGTGCCGACCGACCCGCTGATCTACCGCTGGTATGAAATTGTCAGCGTCTACGGCACCACCATCAAGGAACTGATCCACGAGGAATTTGGCGACGGCATCATGAGCGCCATTGACTTCTCGATGGACATTGTGCGTGAAGCCGACCCCAAAGGTGACCGCGTTAACGTGGTGTTGTCGGGCAAATTCCTGCCTTACAAACAGTATTGAATCGGAGTCAGCGCATGCCGAGCAACACCACCCGCGACCTCTACGACCCCGACCAGCCCATGGCGTTGGCCTGCACTTGTGGAGCCCGGCATGCCTTGTTTTCCTGTACCCAAACAACGGCCACGCCCACCGCCCCGCCTGCGCCGCGTACCGCCCCAACACGGGCCGTACCCAGTGTCGCCACACAAATTGAGCAGCATCAGAACCGCCTGATGGAAGCCAGCCTGGTCAAGGCGATTTTTCCGCACGACGGCTTGCGTCGGCGCTTTCTGCAAGCGGTGGGGGCCGGCACCGCCCGCGCTGCCATTGCCGCCGCCCTGCCCGCCGGGGCGCTGACCAGTTTGCAAGCCATGGCACAAGACCACGGCATGCCTGAGAAAAAAGACCTGAAACTTGGTTTTATTGCCATCACCTGCGCCACGCCGCTGATCATGGCCGACCCGCTGGGCCTCTACAAGAAAGAAGGGCTGAACGTTCAACTGATCAAAACCGCGGGCTGGGGCACCATCCGCGACAAGATGCTCAATCGCGAGCATGATGCGTCGCACTTTCTCTCCCCCATGCCGCTGGCCATGTCATTGGGCCTGGGCTCTGGCGCTTCCGGCATGCATGTGGCCTCGATCCAGAACACCAACGGGCAGGCCATTACCCTGCACCAGCGGCACAAGGCCAACCGCGACCCGAAGAACTGGAAAGGCTTCAAGCTGGGCATTCCGTTCGAGTTTTCGATCCACAACTTCCTGCTGCGCTACTACCTGGCTGAGCACGGCCTGCACCCTGAGCGCGACGTGCAGCTCAAGCTGGTGCCACCGCCACAAATGGTGGCCGAGCTTAAAGCGGGCAACATCGACGGCTTCCTTGGGCCTGAGCCGTTTAACCAGCGCGCCGTGTTTGACGGCGTGGGGTTTATCCACCTGCTGACCAAAGACATCTGGGACGGTCACCCCTGCTGTGCGTTTGGCACCAGCACCGAGTTCATCCAGAAAAACCCCAACAGCTTTGCGGCGCTGTACCGGGCCATCATCAGCGCTTCGGTACTGGCCAGCCAACCCGGATCACGTGAGCAGATCGTCAAAGCCATTGCACCTGCGCCCTATTTGAACCAACCCGAAGAATTACTCACGCAGATCATGACTGGCCGCTTTGACGATGGCCTGGGCAACAGCCGCAACGTGCCCGACCGGGTGCTGTTTGACCCGATTCCCTGGCAGTCGATGGCGGTGTGGATGCTGACACAAATGAAGCGCTGGGGCTACCTGAAGGCTGAGGTGAACTACCAGCAGATTGCCGAAAAAGTCTTCATGCTCACCGATGCCAAAAAGCAGATGGCCATGTCGGGCTGGCGTGCACCTGATGGTGCCTACCGCAAGCACCGCATCATGGGCAAAACCTTTGACCCGGCCACCCCGGAGGACTACCTCAAGGGGTTTGTGATTCACAACATGACATGACCAACAGGAGAATGGTTCCCTGACACATCAAGCCGCCCATCCAAAGTCACCGAGGCCAACACAAGGTGGCCGTCAGGCCCGGTGAGCCGGACTCGGCGCTGGTGGGATGCAGGTACAAAACTCCCCCATGACGCTGGGCAATGGCTTTGGCTATGGCCAGACCCAGCCCGGAGCCGCTGGCATGACTGGAGCCACCCCGGAAAAATCGCTCACCGGCATGCGCCAGCTCTGCCGTTGACATGCCGTGACCGTTGTCGATCACACGCAAGATGGCCTGCTGCCTGCCAGATGTGTCGCCCGCCAAAGGTTCCAGGCCAGCTTGGACCGTCACTTTGGCCCCCATGGGGGTATGGTGAATGGCGTTGTGCAGCAGGTTGCTTAACGCCTCCTTCAGCAGGCCGGGGTGGGCACCAACCAGACCCGCCCCAAGTGGTTCAAAGCCCAGATCAATCTGCTTCTCCCTGGCTGCGGGCCAAGCCGCGCGGGTGATGTCTTGCGCCAACACCAACAAGTCACATGGCTCCATGCGCCAGTCCAGGGTATCGGCACGCGCCAGGGACAACATCTGGTTGGTTTGGCGAATCGTCTCTTCAACTTGAGTTTTGATAGCGCCTAGCGCTTGTTTCATGCGCACTTCATCCGGTTCTCTCAATGCAAAACCAACTTGCGTGGCGAGTGTGGTCAAAGGTGTGCGCAGCTGGTGTGAGGCATCGTCGATAAACATCCGCCGCGCCTCCATGGCTTCACGGTAACGCATCACATGGTGATTGATGGCTTCCACCAAGGGTTGCACATCCTGGGTAATGTTGCGTGCGTTCAGCGGGGTCAGATCTTGCGGATCACGCTGCAAAACCTCCTGGCGCAAGCGTTGCAGCGGAAGCAAGGACCAATGCACCGCCATGATCAACAACACCAGCCCGGCCACCAGCAGCAAAAAATCCCGTGCCAGCGCCTCCATCACCAGACGGCGGGTGAAGTCTTGGCGGCTTTCCAGCGTTTCACCAATCTGGATCACCACCTGGCTGGAGTTCGAACCACCCGACAAGGGTTGTGACAGCGCCCGTGCATAAGAGCCCAGGCGGATCGGCTCCCCGTAGTACACCGCGTCGCTGAACTGCGGCTGGCCGTTCACCAGCGGTTGGGGGGATGCGGGCAGATCACTGTTGCCAATTTCAACCAGTCCGTCACCACTGGCGACGCGGTAGAACACCCGGCCATTGGCCGTGAGCTCAAAAAACTCCAGCAGACGATAGGGTAGCTCCACCGACAAACCGCCGCTGGCAGTGGAAATGTTGGAATCCATCGCCTTGATCGCACCCAGCAAAGAGCGGTCATAAGCCGCATTGGCAGCACCCAGGGCGGTGCGCCAACTCACCACAATCTCCAAACCCATCACCAGCACCACACCCGGCAACAACGCCAGCAGCAAAATGCGCCGCAGGCTCAGGCGGTGCAAGGCATTCAACATCAGTCACTTTCCAGCACGTAACCCAGACCACGCAGGGTGGTGATGTGCAAAGGCGTGTGTTCCAGGCGCTTGCGCAGGCGGTGGATCAGCACCTCAATGGCCTCGGGTTGAACATCAACTTCATCCGAGAACACGCGCTCCATGATGTCGCGCTTGGACAAAGGCTCACCACTGTGCTGCACCAGGGCGCACAAGGCCGCATGTTCGCGTGGGGTCAGGCTCATCGGCACATGTTTAAGCAGCAACTGCTGGCCAACCGGGTCATACACCAGCGGGCCACAGGCAAAACGGGGGTGCTCGCTGCCACGGGAGCGGCGTATCAGCGCCAGCAAGCGAGCTTCCAGCTCGGCCAATTCAAAGGGCTTGGCCAGAAAATCGTCAGCCCCTTCGCGCAAGGTGCTGACTCGTTCCATCAACGAATCCCGTGCGGTCAGGATCAAGACCGGCACACGCAAGTCCGCATCACGCAACTCGGCCAGCACATCATGGCCGTCACGTCCCGGCAGGCCCAGGTCAAGAATCAGCGCATCGTAACGGGTTGCCTTGAGACTTTTGCGCACCAGGCGACCATCATTCACCCAGTCCACCTGGAATTGGCTTTGTTGCAAAGCCTGTATCAGCCAAGTGGCCAGCGCCTGCTCGTCTTCTGCCAGAAGTATGCGCATAAAGTGAAGGGGTGGGGGTGGAAAAATTGGAGTTTAAGACCAAGGTCAGAGCGAAGCATTTACCGCTTGGCCAACCATGCGGTCACCTGCGGCCCCAACACCAGCACCATCAAAAAGCGCACCAGTTGCATGGCCATGACAAAACCGGCATCCACCGCACTGGTGGCTGCAATCACCACCACCGAATCGGCACCGCCCGGACTGGTGGCCAGGTACGCGGTCAACGGGGCCACACCGGCCAGCCACACCAACAGCAAAGCCAGTACCAGGCCCAAGCCCATCAAGGCGGCAATGGCCGCCAACACCATGGGCAAGGCCGCCATGGCATGCATCAGGATCGGGCGGGTGAAACGCATGCCAATACTCCAGCCAATCACCGCGTAGGCCAGACCCAGCAGAAACGCCGGCAGTTCAATCACCAGCACACCCAATGCCTGCAGGCCGGTTCCGACCACCAAGGCCAGCACCATGCCCCCTGCCGGAATGTTCAGCCTCTGGGCGAGTGCGGCAGACACAACCACCAGCGACAAAGTGGCAAACACGTGTTGCAACGTGGGCAACTCCGCTACCGGAGGATGCAAGGTAGGTGTTGCCCCGACCGACATGGCCAGATGCGCGACCCAGGCGGCCACGGCAGTCACCAGCACCACACGGGTGTACTGCATGAAGGCCACCAGGCGCATGTCGGCACCATAACTCTCGGCCATCAAAACCATTGCCGATGCCGCCCCTGGCGCAATCCCCCACAACGCGGTGGTTCCCGGCAGAACATGGCGACGCACCAGCAACCAGCCCAACAAGCCACCTGCCGCAATCACCAAGAGATTGACACCCAAAAACACGGGCCACTGCCCCAGCACATGGTGCAATGCGGCGGGCTTCATGCTTTGCGCCATCAGGCACCCCAACACCGCTTGCGCCAGAACAAAAACGAATTTAGGAAGTTCCAGTGGTGTCCATTGCAGCGCCAGCAAAATGGCCGCCACCATGCACCCCAGCAGTACCCCTGCCGGGAAATGCAGCGCCTGGAGCAAGCCACCAAACAGCCCGCTGAGCAGCAGCAAAGCGGCCCAGCGCACGCCGGTTGAAACGCTGGGACTCACTTGGCAAGCTTGTAAACCGACGTGCCCGCGAGTAAATTGGGCAACCAGCGCACGATTTCACTACCCTGCAGGCCAAAGCTGTCCAGCACCGTCAAGCCATTACGTGCCGCCAGCACACCCAGGTCGGCATGGGTTCCCACGCGAATGTTGGGCGTATCAAACCATTGGTAAGGCAGGCGTTTGGTCACCGGCATACGGCCTTGAAGCACACTCAGGCGGTTGGGCCAATGGGCAAAATTGGGGAAGGCCACGATGCCCACACGCCCCACACGCACGGTTTCACGCAACATCACCTCCGCGTTGCGCAAGTGCTGCAAGGTGTCAATTTGCAGCACCACGTCAAACGAGGCATCTTCAAACATCGACAAACCTTCATCCAGATTAAGCTGGATGACGTTCACGCCACGTTTGACACAGGCCAGCACGTTGGCATCGTCAATCTCGATGCCGTAGCCGCTGCAGCCGCGTGTGGCTTTCAAATGTGCCAGCATGGCCCCGTCACCACAGCCCAAGTCCAGCACACGCGAACCGTGTGGCACCAGTTGGGCCAGTGCCTGCATCAAAAGGGGATCACTCATGCCACCACCTCAATACTATTAAAATAGGAGCTAACGACGCTGATATAACGGGCATCATCCAGCAAAAAGGCATCATGCCCGTGAGGTGCGTTGATTTCGGCATAACTCACGTCGCGTTTGTTGTCGAGCAAGGCCTTGACAATCTCCCGGCTGCGTTTGGGCGAAAAGCGCCAATCGGTGGTGAAGCTCACCAGCAGGAACTTGGCCTTGGCGCGTGCCAGGGCCAGACTCAGGTTGCCGCCATAGGCCCGCGCCGGATCAAAGTAGTCCAGCGCGCGGGTGATCAGCAGATAGGTGTTGGCATCAAAGTATTCGGCAAACTTGTCGCCCTGGTAGCGCAGGTAGCTCTCAATCTGGAACTCGGCCTCCAGCGTGCTGAAAAAGAAATTGCGCTCGGCGTCGCCCTGGCTGGCGGCCACCAGCTGGCGGCCAAATTTTTCGTTCATCACATCATCACTCAGGTAGGTGATGTGACCAATCATGCGGGCTATGCGCAAGCCGCGTTTGGGCACGGTGCCGTGTTGGTAAAAGTGGCCACCATGAAAATCGGGGTCGGTGGTGATGGCTCGCCGGGCCACTTCGTTGAAGGCAATGTTCTCGGCCGTCAGATTGGGGGCGCTGGCAATCACCAGGGCGTGGCGCACCCGGTCCGGGTATTGCAGTGTCCAGCTCAGGGTCTGCATGCCGCCCAGGCTGCCACCCATGACCGCAGCCAGGGTCTGGATGCCCAAAGCATCCAGCAGCCGGGCCTGGGCATCCACCCAGTCCTCTACCGTGACCACGGGGAAATCTGCACCATAAATCTGGTTGGTGTCAGGGTTGGTGTGCATCGGGCCGGTGGAGCCAAAACACGAACCCAGGTTGTTGATGCCAATCACAAAAAACTTGTTGGTATCCAGTGCCTTGCCGGGGCCGATCATGTTGTCCCACCAGCCCTCGGACTTGGCCTGCCCCGCATACACACCAGCCACATGGTGTGAGGCATTGAGCGCATGGCAGATCAGCACCGCATTGGAACGGCTGGCGTTGAGTTCACCGTAGGTCTCAAAGCTCAGGGAATAGTCACGCAAACTTGCGCCGCTTTGCAGGGGCAAAGCCGCGTCGAAACGCATGGATTGAGGTGTAGCGATCATGTCTGTGCTTCATATCGCTAAAGGCAAAACCGATTTGGCAGGCATCTTTAGCGGAATTTATTAAGCGCCCGCAATTCTGGCAAATCGGCGCACTTGCAGTATATCAATGCAGCGGGCAGGTCTCTTGGCATGCGCTGTTAACCAGCTCAGCAAGAGGGGGTTGCTCCGGGATCTGCAGGTCATCGGTACACGGGTTATTTCTGGACGGCAGGCAAGCGCAATACAAATTCAGCCCCGCCCTGGGGATGGTTGTGGGCAGTCAGGGTGCCCGCATGGCGTTCGACAATGCCATAGCTGATGGACAGCCCCAGGCCGGTGCCTTTGCCCACGGGTTTGGTGGTGAAAAACGGCTCGAAGATGCTGGACATCGCCTCCGGCGCAATACCTGGGCCGTTGTCGTGTAGTTGTATCTCCAGCCAGCAGGCCTCGCGCCGGGCCTTGATCTTGAGCACCGGGGTCACATCGGGCAGGGCACTGGCGGCATCATAGGCATTCTGAATCAGGTTCATCAGCACCTGTAACAGTTGCCCGGCGTTGCCCAGCACCACACAACCCGGACAGGCTTGCAACTCCACATCAAAGTCGAGCTTCATGCCGGTGCGTACCCAGTGAATGGCGCGCTCAATGACCGCGTTCACATCCACCACTTCGCGCTCTTCACCGTCCAGAGCGGAGAAACGCTTGAGCCCATCGACGATGCTGGCCGTGCGTTGTGCACCTTCGATGGTGCCATCCATCAACGACGGGAGGTCACGCAAAATCGGCTCGATGCGCAGTTTTTGAGCCAGCACCATGAGTTCCGGGTTGTGGCTCAGAGCCGCTTCGGCGTGCACCGCATCCAGGTATTGGCGCAGCCGGGTGGTGTAGCGGTTGAGCACATGCACATTGCCCAGCACAAAGCTGATCGGGTTGTTGAGTTCATGCGCCACACCCGCCACCAGGCGGCCCAGCGAGGACATTTTTTCGGCATGCAACAGTTGCTGCTGGGTGCGTTTCAGGGCTTCGTGTGCCTCGTGTAATTGCCGGTAAGCGCGTTTGATCTCGGCCATGGGCCGGCCCACAAACACATAACCGACACAACGCCGCCGACCGTCATAACGCGGGGTCACGGTGAAGTCCACCGGCACGGACTGCCCGGCACGGTCACGCAGCATCAGCTCCACCGTATCACCCTGGCGCAAATGGGTGGTGCGCTGCATCATGCCCTGCAGCAAGTCGGCACCCTGGCCGTGGTACAGCAAGCTGTGCATGGGCACCCCCATCAGCGCCGCATCGGTGCTGCCCACCAGTTCACACAAGGCCTGGTTGGTTTGCTCAATCTGGCCTTGGGCATCAGCCGCCACCAGCACGTCTGACATCGACGACAACAGGCTGTACACCAGTTGTTGTGAGGCCTCCAGCTGGGCATTTTTCTGCTCCAGCGCCACCTCGTCGGCCAGCAGGCGTGAATAGACCTCGTCCATTTTCTGGATCACATCCAGCCAGGCCCCGTCGTCCAACCCATCCAGAGGGCGCGGAACGGACATCAGATCGGGCGGCCGGGGTAACTCCATGGGTGGCCGTCCATTCAATGCACGGTGCACACCATGCAGGGGTCAAAGGAACGCACGATGTGTTGTACCGCCACCGGCGTTTTGTCGCCCTCAGCCACCGGCGCACCCACCAATGCCGCTTCCAGCGCACCGGGTATGCCGGCGCGGTCACGGGGTGAGAAATTCCAGCTGGTGGGGGCGATGATCTGGTAGTTGTGAATATGCCCCTCACGGATGGACAACCAGTGGCCCAGGCTGCCGCGCGCCGCTTCGCACAGCCCATAGGCATCAGCATGCTCTGGCAACTGTATTTCCACGCAGCACTCGGCCCCAGGTTGGAGGCTGCGCAAAATATGTTCGGCCAACAGCACCAGCCGGGCCAACTCCATCGACCGGGCCAGCACACGGGTCAACACATTGCCACGGTTGCGCTGCCACAGCGCACGGATCAAGGGCTGCCCGTTGGCCAGCTGGCGTGCCAGCGCCCCGGTTTCCAGCACCTGGCCGTCCAGCCGGGGGGCCTTGTTCCAGGTGTAGGCCTCAGGCTTGTGAATCTGCGGCAGGGTCAGGCCGATGGCCGGCGGCAAAGCCGCACCGTCATCCGCCAGCCAGGCGTGGCGGGCATCTTCGGCAATGTGCGCGATGTTGACCGCTTGCAGCGTCTGACCATTCCATACACCTGGGGCCATGGCGTGTGCACCATCCTGCTCGGCAAAGGCCCCATAACTCAGGGTCAGGTCGGGACCACGCCCCAAATGCTCCAGCCCCAGGTCTTGCGCAATGCTCAGAAACAGCCGCAGGTCGCCCACGAGCGGGTTGCTGGCATGCCACTGTGCGAGGGCTTCCTCACTGCTCAGCGCCACCACTTCCTCCAGTGGGGCAGCGTAAAGCACACGCTCCAGAAAGCTGCGCATCTCGGCCACATGGACACCCAGCCGGTAGCGCTCGGAACTGCTGATGCTGCGGGTCGACCCACCAGGAACAATCGACTGGGTATGGGGCCACTTGCCACCCAGCGTGCCCATGATCTGCAGCCAGCGCTGGCGCACCGCCACCGCCTCGCGGGCATGTGCGCCAGACACGGTGGAAAAGCCTTGCACCGCCTGCGTATGCCAGGGCCGGTGGGCATACACCTCGCGGGTGAAGTCGGGCATGAAGAACAGGTAGAAATGTGTCAGATGATCGGCAGCGTTTTCACAAGCCAGCATCAGGTCGGTCAGCAGCTGGCCGTTGGGCGGCGGTGTCACCCCACAGGCGGCGGCCAGCGCCCGCGCCGCCGCCACCGATTGGGTGACCGAGCAAATGCCACAAATACGCGGCACATAAACCATGGCATCCAGCGGGTGTTTGCCTTGCAATATCTGCTCAAAACCGCGGTACATCGGGGCATTCACCCAGGCCTGGCTGACCTGGCCATCGGCCACGTCCAGGCGTACCTCCAGGTCACCTTCAACCCGGTTAAAAGGGCCTAGCAGCAAGCGTGTCATTTCAGGCGTGTTTTCTTGATCATGGGGGCGACCACCACATGGCTGGAGGTGGCGTTGAGTTTGACCCGCTTGGGCGTGGCCGATTTTGACAGTGATGCCAGCGCCACAAACCAGGCTTTGTGCATGTCGGTCGGCAAACCAATTGGAATACCCGCCACCTTGGGGGTTTGGTCAAACCGGTGGCCGGGTTCTTCAAACCCTGGCTCGGTGCAGCTGATACAGGCGTAGCCGCCGCGCACACAAGAGCCTTCACCGTTCCACAGGCGGATGTTGCAGTCGGCATGGGCCTGGGTGCCCTTGCAGCCCATGTTTTCCATCATGCAACCCAGGTCACCCGGTGCTTCGGCACTGGCCTTGTATTCGTAAAACTCGTTGCGGGTGCAGCCGTGGTGCACCAGCTGGTCGCTGTAAAAACGCGGGCGGCCCAGGGCATCAAGCTGGTCGGCCGACAGGGACTGTGGGTCGGCCAGCGCGGCCAGGGTTTCCAGCACCCAGCCGGGGTGCGTGGGGCAACCTGCCACATTGATCACCGGCAAACCCGAGCGGCTGCGCCAGTCACGCCCCAACAAGCCGCCCGGTTGATCCCCTTCATACTGCAAGCCACAGGCATCGGTGGGGTTGCTGCCTGCCGCCGTGATGCCGCCAAAAGCGGCACAGGTGCCGATGGCCACCACGTGCTGAGCCATGGCGCTCAGACGCTGTACCCAGGCCAGCATCGGCTCTTGCGTGCCGGCCAGCAGGTGAAACCGGCCCGTGCCCTCGGGGCCACGCAAGATGGAGCCCTCAATACACAGCGCATGCAAAGGCGTTTGACCACTCAGACAGGACTGGATCACTTCCAGCGCTTCCTGCGCCGTCTCTAATGACAGCGATGGATGCCACAGCAGGTGGATACCCGCCTGGCGCAACTGCCCCCGAAAATCGGCGGTGTCGGCACACAGCAGTGACATGCTGCAGCCGCCGCAGCCGCCCGACTGCAGCCACAACACGTTAAAAGCTTCTTTAGCCATGGGCTTGTCCCTCCAGACCCAGGCGGGCCAATTTTTGCCGCAAACCCACGCGCGACAAGCCCAGCTCCTGGGCTGCATGGGTTTTGTTCCAACGGTGGCGCAGCATGGTTTCACGCAGGATCACCGCCTCAATCGCATCCAGACGCTCCTGCAGGCTGCCGGTTGATGCCAGACCACTGGACGGCAAGGCCGCGGCCTTGCCGGGTTGGCCATACAGCACACGCGGTGATAACGAGGTGGCCGACACCGTTTCGCCATCCGACAACGCCACGGCGCGGTAAATCTCGTTCTTGAGTTCGCGGATATTGCCGGGCCAGGAATGCGCCAGCAGATTGGCAGGCAGATCTTTGGCAAAGCGCACCTGCGGGCAACCCAACTCCTGACCTGCCCGGGCCAGCAACATGTGGGCAATCGGCAAGATGTCGGCACTGCGCTCACGCAGCGGCGGCACAGACAGCGTCAGGCTGGCAATGCGGTAATACAGGTCTTCGCGGAAGCGGCCGCAGCGCACGTCCTCATCCAGGTCGCGGTGGGTGGCGGCAATCACCCGCACATTCACCAGCACCGCGCGGCTGGCCCCCACCGGGCGCACTTCGCCCTCTTGCAACACACGCAGCAGCTTGACCTGGAAGGCCGGTGAGGTGTCGCCAATTTCATCCAGAAAAATGGTGCCTCCATCGGCCCGCTGGAACAGGCCCACATGGTCTTCAAAGGCCCCGGTGAACGCGCCACGCTTGTGACCAAACAGCTCGGACTCCAGCAGCGTGTCGGACATGGCGGCGCAGTTTTCCATCACAAACGCCCGCTCACTGCGCGGGCTGGCGTAGTGGATGGCGCGCGCCAGCAGCTCTTTGCCGGTGCCGGATTCGCCCGTGACCAGCACCGACAGGTCATACCGGGCCACGCGGGCTGCCATTTCACACACCGCATCCAGCGGGCTACCGGGTGCACGCACCATGCTGTCAAAGTCAAAGGCCGCATGGGCATTCACCAGCGAAGCCTGTTTGCGCTGGCGCAGCACCGGGGCGCTGGTGCGTAACTCCAGGTTCAACCGCTGGGTCTGCATCTGCAGCGTGCGGGCCTCGACCGCATTGGCCACCGTGGCCAGCAAGTGCTCAGGCAGCCAGGGCTTGGGCACGTATTGGTAGATGCCTGCTTCGTTGATGCCGGCAATGATGTCTTGTGAATCGGTGTAGCCCGAGATGATGATACGCACCGTGTCCGGCCACTGCTCACGCACACTTTTGAGAAACTTGACCCCGGTGGTGCCCGGCATACGCTGGTCACACAGGATCACGCTCACGTCATGCTGCTCCAGCAGGGCATGCGCCGCGTCGGCGGAGCTGGCGGTCAACACCGAAAAGTCTTCTTCCAGATTACGCCGAATGGCTTCCAGTGAATGGGTTTCGTCGTCAACCACCAAGACCAGCGGCAGCACCGGGTTGACCATGAACGGGGGCATGGAGGTCATACCGGTTTGGCGCTGCTGGCAGCAGGCTTCAGCTCACGATGCAGCGCCAGATGACGCGGGGTCCAGGCGTGGGGCTTGCGAAAAACAAAGTGATGCCGTGCCACGTGGTAGCTGGGGTCAAAGCCATAAAAATTGCGGTTCATCTGAGTGAGTTCTTCGGCGCGGTAGTCGGCCAGGGGCTTGTGCATTTCATCACGTTCGCGTTGCGTCTGCTTGGCCTGGAGCCGCGCCGCCAGATCACTGGCCCCGGCCATGGCCAGCGCGCGGGCCAGCACCTGGGTGACAAATGCGGCCCGGTCAGCGCCAAAGCAGTCGTCCAGCAAACCCTGGGCGAGCGCCTCGGGGGCGCTCAAGGGCAAGTGCTGCTGCATCAGGGCACGGCTGGCCGCCTCGCCCATGCGGCGCGGCAGCGAATACGTCCAATACTCGGAGCCATACAGATTGCCCATGTTTTTGTAGTGCGGGTTAAGCACCACGCCAGCGTGCGCCCACACCAGATCCGCGGCCAGCGCCAGAAAGCAGCCGCCCGCCCCGGCGTTGCCCTGCAGCGCAGCCACGGTGATGCGGTCGGTGAGGGTCAGCACCTGCAGCGTGGCATCGTTCATGGCGTTGATGTTGCGCCAGGAGGCATCGGCAGCGCTGTCGCCCATCACACGCTGGGCCGCCTCAATGTCATGCAGGTGGATGCCGTTGGAAAAGAAGTCTGCCCCACCCGCCAGCACCAGCACTTGGGTGGGGCGTGTTCGCACCCATTGCAAGGCCTCACACAGGCGCTGGCATTGGCGCTCCGACATGGCTCCGTTATGGAATTCAAAGTCCAGCCAACCGACCCGTGCGCCCGCAGGGCCCACTTCGTGGTAACGCAGTTCGTCCCATTCGTCCTCAGACCGCATCAGCGGCACGGCCAGCTCTGGCAGAGCGGCGGCGGGGGCCGCAAACACCCGCGTGGCGGCGAGTTTGAGAACACCGTCACATTGAGCTTGCAGGCCACTTTCCAGCCGCACATGGCCGATCCATACCGCGCCGTCTGTGGTGCGTTTGAGCAATGCCGGGCCGCGCCGGGCCAGCAGCGCACCCGGCGGGCTGTCCACAAATTGGCGCACGGTGGCCGCACTGGCAGGGTGGGCATCAAACAAACGGCAAGGTTGTGAAAACAGCTCATCCAGTACGCCCGGCGAACCATCAGCGGCGGCAATTTTGCGCAACACCGTGGCAGTGGTGTCGGCAGTCCAGTCGATGTGGCGGATGGCTTGGGGCATTAACGGGTTCCATGTGCCTACCGTTGCGGTGTGGCCCGGTTGATGGGGGTCAGAGTCCAAAAAACCTGCTGCGCTGGGCAGCAAACTTCCCGCAACGAATCTTTGTAAGGCGCGCAGCACCGCTTGCACGGCGGCGTTGGTGACCTCGCGCCGGTAAATGCTGGACTTGCTGGCCTGTGGCCGCACGTCAAAGGGCTGCCAGGCCCAGACTTCGCCCGCATCAAAATCGGCCACCGCCTGCAACACCGTGACACCCCATTGCGCCTCGCCCCGGGTCAGCATCCAGTCCAGCGCACTGGGGCCGCGGTCACCCGGCACGCCGGGGTGCACCACCAGGCACACGGTGCGCGACCAGACCGATTCAGGAATGCGGCGCTTCAGAAACGGGGCCAGCACCAGATCAGGCTTGAACAGTGCCACCGCTTCTTCGGTGACCACATCGGCAATGTCCAGCTCGACCGAAACCTCATGCGCCTGCTGGCGCAGCAGGCCGAACAGACGCTGGGTCAGGCTGTTAAAGCTGTGGGTAAGCAGGAGGATGCGCATACTTGTATTTGTCTATAATGTACATATTATGTGTGCATGAAAGGTCTTTATGTCTATTTCAATCGCCCAATCGCGCCAACAACTGTCGTCCTTGATTGCACTCGCGCAGCAGCAGCCCCAATTTATTACCAACCGTAACAAGCCGGTGGCAGTACTGGTTTCGACCGACTACTTTGCGAGCCACCAAGCCGCTGCGCGCACCGATGCGCAGAGCTTGTTCGACCGTGTGCAGGGCTTGCGAGAAAAATTTGCACCGCAAGACGATACCGGGCTTGACGCAGCAACGTCTTCGCCACGGCAAACGGCATGGCAGCGTGGCAATGCTTTTTCTGACACTCTCCAAAACTGACTCCTCATGAGCGCCACCATCGTTCTTGCGGACACAAATGTCATCAGCGAATTCGTCAAAAAAACACCCGACCCGCGCGTGATGCAGTGGTTGCAGTCGGTGGAGTTGATGGCAATTTCGACCATCACTTTGGAAGAGGCGCACTTTGGCCTGGCTTGGCAGCCCAACACCCGCAAATTGACCTTGTTCAATGCGCTGGTCGAGCAACTGCATGCGGTTTACCCCATCACGCCAAGCATCGCGCAGCGCGCTGGCGCAATGCGTGGGCAGTTTCAGGCCCAAGGCATTGTTCGCAGTGCACCCGACATGCTGATCGCCGCCACGGCCATAGAGCACCAACTGGTGCTGGCTACACGCAATGTGCGCGACTTTATGGGCTGCGGCGTACAAGTGGTGAACCCGTTTGACGAATAACAAGCCGACCAAGCCTCAGCAAATCCGTGGCAACTGCTCGCCACTGAGCCAGTCCACCACACGGCGGCCGCCAAAACGGGTGTTCATTTGCACAAAGCCGTTGCTGTCTTGAGTCACCGTGCCAATGCGCTGTGCGCCCTGCCCGAGCGGGTGCGCCCGCATGGCGGCCAGCAGGGTGTCGGCCACCTCGGGGACGCAGATGGCGATGAGCTTGCCTTCATTGGCCACGTAGAGCGGGTCCAGCCCCAGCAGCTCACAGGCGGCTTCGACCTGGGGCAACACCGGAATGGCGGCTTCCTCCAGCAGCATGCCCACGCCGGATTGCTGGGCAATTTCATTCAGCGTGGTGGCCAGGCCGCCACGGGTGGGGTCGCGCAGCACATGCAGCGTGTGCGGGTCAGGCAAAGCCTGCAACATGGCTTGCACCAGCGTGTGCAGGGCGGCAGTGTCGGATTGAATGGCGGTGTCAAACTCCAGCGACTCGCGCTGCGACATCACCGCCACGCCGTGTTCACCCAGCGTGCCGGAGACCAGAATCACGTCGCCCTCTCTGGCCTGGCGGCCATCAATACACAAGCCAAGGGGGGCCACACCAACCCCGGTGGTGCTGATGAAGACACCGTCGCCCTTGCCTTTTTCCACCACCTTGGTGTCGCCGGTGACGATGGGCACCCCGGCCTGCCGTGCGGCAGCAGCCATGGATTCGACGATGCGCTTCAGGTCAGCCAGGGCAAAGCCCTCTTCGATGATGAAGCTGGCCGACAAGTAGAGCGGCTTGGCCCCTGACATGGCCACGTCGTTGACCGTGCCGTGGACGGAGAGGCAACCAATGTCGCCGCCCGGAAAAAACAGCGGCGAGATCACATGCCCGTCGGTAGCCATTACCAGCCGCCCCTCGGACGGCAAGGGCAGCAAAGCCCCGTCGTGCCCCTGGCGCAGGTACTCGTTGTCAAAGGCGCGGGCAAACAGCTCGTCAATCAACTGGGCCGATGCGCGGCCACCGGCCCCATGGGTCATGTCGATGTGGCCGTGTTTGAAGTCCACCGGGCGCAGATAGTTCTTCTTCGTTGTCATGCGGAAACCACCTTCATGTCTTTGAACCGGCCATAGGAGTAGTGGGCGGCGCAGGCCCCTTCGTTGGACACCATACACGAGCCCATCGGGCTCTCGGGCGTGCACACTGTGCCAAACAGCTTGCAGTCGGCCGGGCGCTTGACCCCGCGCAAAATCGCGCCACATTCACACTGCTTGTGGTCGGGCACGCTGGCGTAATGCAGGTCAAACTTGCGTTCGGCATCCCAGGCGGCGAAGGCCGGGCGAATTTTCAGGGCGCTGTAGGGCACTTCACCCAGGCCACGCCACTCAAAGCTCTCGCGCAATTCAAACACCTGGGACACCAGTTTTTGCGCCGCCAGATTGCCCTCAGGCGTGACGGCTCTGGAAAACTCGTTCTCCACCTCCGCACGCCCGGCATTCACCTGGCGCACCAGCATCAAAATGCCCTGCATCACATCCAGCGGCTCAAACCCGGTGATGACCACCGGCTTGCGGTATTCCTGGGCAAAGTGCTCGTAGGGCTGCGACCCAATCACGATGCTGACATGGGCCGGGCCAATAAAGCCATCAATCGGCACCGTGCCCAACTGGCGCACCTCGGCAGACTCCAGAATATGCGTGATGGCCGAGGGGGTCAGCACATGGCAGCTCAGCACGCTGAAGTTGCCCACACCCCGCGCTGCCGCATCACGCAGCACCAGCGCGGTGGGCGGCGTGGTGGTCTCAAAACCAATGGCAAAAAACACCACCTCGCGGTCGGGATGCTGCTCGGCCAGCTTGAGCGCATCACCCGCCGAATACACCATGCGAATGTCAGCCCCCCGCGCCTTGGCCTTGATCAACGACAAGCTATCCGAGGCTGGCACACGCATGGTGTCGCCATAGGTGCACAAGATCACGCCACGATCCAGCGCCAGCGAAATAGCCAAATCGACCCGGCCAATCGGCAACACGCACACCGGGCAGCCCGGCCCGTGGATCATGCGCACGCTGGGCGGCAGCATGTCGGTAATGCCGTAGCGCGAGATGGCATGCGTGTGGCCGCCGCAAAACTCCATAAAGTTGTAGCTGGTGCCGGGCCGCACTTCGGCGGCAATGTTGGCGGCAATGTGGCGAGCCTGCTCGCCGTCGCGGAATTCGTCAATGTATTTCATAGCACCTCGCGCATGTTTTGTAAGGGCTGCAAGGCGTTTTGAGCCTCAGAAAGCTCGGCAAACAGCGCCAGCGTGCGCTGCGCCTCTTCGGGGTCGATCTTGCCGATGGCGTAACCGACGTGAATGATCACGTAGTCATCGACCTGGGCATCGTCGACCAGGTCAATCGACACCTCTTTGCGCACGCCGCCTAGGTCGACGATGGCGCGGAGGTTGGGTAACAGTTCCACCACACGGGCGGGAAGGGCTAGACACATGTTGGCTCCTTTTATTGCTATTGAATGAGTAGCTGCTTGAGCTTGTTTTATAAGGGCTAGATGGGTATTTATGGATGAATTGGCAGGTGTGGAGCTTTGAGCGGAGACTCAATATTTCTGAGAGGCACACGGAGGGCAAAATGCTGGGGTGCGACGTGGCTTTATCGCGGCGCGCCCCTTGGAATGAAGGCCTAATGCGCGCGCCATTTGGAACCAAACTCAAATTGGCAGTACGGATCAATATCGCCGCGAACAAGAAGCGCTCTAAGCCCCACCAAGGCTTCAGCGTAGAGACGTGCAAAAAAACCAACAGGAAAGACAAGCTGCCACGTGTCGCCGATCATGCTGTGATAGTAGGGTTGATCCTTATCAGAGGACATCTCGATACCGTATCCTGGTTCACGAAACTCATGAACAAGATTGTTACGGTAGGTATAGAACAGCTCCGCATATCGGCAAGATAAAAGAACACATTTCTCAAGAGGCTGAGCAACTGGCATCAACTCTGGCAGAAGTGGTGAATTGTTGAGGCGCAACACTTCACCGGGTGCCCAATGTTCCAATCGAGTTTTCGCTTCTGCATAGAGAAAACCAGATATAAGACCCTTCTCTTCGAGAGCAAGGCATAGTTGTGGAAGACTCACACGATCTCGATCCGTCCAGTTCGTTAGCTCATCGATCAAACGCAGACTTTTCGCTCGATGCTGGCCGACCTTACCAAAGGCTGCTCGTGCGATCGGGTCAAGCGCCGTGGCATAGATGACCTTGCGATAAAGATTTGGTTGAACCTGTGAAATCAGGGCCTTCTGATCTTGGAAATATTCAACAAACTGTTCAATTGCGTCGATATGTGAGCACATGACAAAGGCCTAACGTGATGCAGCCGAGCGCCTTTACCGGCCAACCCAAGCTAGACAAGCAAATAAACTGTAAGGCAAAGTACTCATTTGCCACACATGAAGCAACTGCAGCGAAGTTGTGTTTTAAATTTCATCATTTGCTACCAATTAAATAGCTGTTTGTGCATATTTCACATGCTCTACAGCCATATTTTCTTGTTGTTCTGTGCCAAGCCCCATCACCAGCACATGCCCAGCCACCCAAGCCTGCCCCAGCGCCAGACCGGCATCGCCGCATGACAGCTTTTGGGCTGGCAGCGCATTCAGGCTCGCATGGGACAGTTGCGCCACGATGCGCTGCGTCAGGATTCGGTTAAAGAAACACCCACCCCCCAAAGCCACATCCCGCAGTTGATGAATCTGCGCCTGGGCGATGGTGTGGGCGCACAGGGCATCGGCCAGGGTCAGGTGGAAGCGGGCGGCGGCTTCATCGACTGCGGCCGGGTTGGTGATATCCACATCAATCAATGTGGAGAGCAACAGGGGGCGCAAGTCGATTTGGCCGCTGGGTGTTACAGCCCAGTCGCTGGCACGGACTTGCAGTGTGTGGGCTTGCAGGTATCGTGCTGCAGCCTGTTCCAGGGCAATGGCGGCCTGGGCTTCAAATTCCTGACGCACCGACAGGCCCAGCAGGCCCGCCGCCGCATCAAACCAGCGCCCGGCGGCGGTCGTCTGTGGGCAGTTCAGGCCGCGTTGCAACATGGTCTGGAGGGTACGCGCTGCCTGAGCACCAACCACCGGACTCAGGCGGTGCTCAATCTGTGCCGTCAGTCCACAAGCCTGCAACGCGGCGGCGGCCATGCGCCAGGGTTCACGGGCGGCCACGTCGCCTCCGGGCAGGGCCAGCGGCAACAAGTGGCCGACGCGCTCAAAGTGTGCGCCGTCCACCCGCAACACTTCGCCACCCCAGGCTGTGCCGTCCGTCCCCAGGCCGACCCCATCCAGCGCCAGGCCCAGCACCGGTTGAGTCCATCCGCGCTCAGCCAGGATGGCGGCGATATGAGCGTGGTGGTGTTGCACGGCCACGGCGGGCACATGGTGTTCCTGCACCAGGCGCAGCGCCAGGTGGGTGCTGAAAAAGTCGGGGTGCAGGTCGTGGGCCACGGCATCGATGCGGTCACCAGCCTGCGCCAGCAGCGACTGCACCGATTGCTCCAGCGTCACGCAGGCGGCGGGGTCGGACAGGTCACCATGCACGGCTGACCACAGTGGCGTGTCTGGCGCTTGGGTGTCCAACAGACAGGCGGCGTTTTTCAGGAACGCGCCGCAGGCCAGGATGCGGGCCATGGTTTAGGCGGACGCTGCCCGCAGTTGTGCCAGCTCGGCTTCCAGTTGGGCAATGCGGGCTTGGCGGGCATCGGGCTGCTGAGCGTGGGCTGCGTGGGCCGGGTAGGCCAGCAGCCAGTCCAGCCAGGCGGGCATGCCTTCGCCGGTGCTGGCCGATAGCTCCAGAATGGTGATGCCGGGGTTGACGCGGCGGGCGTAGTCTTTGCAGCGGGCCAGGTCAAAGTTCAGGTGCGGCAGCAGGTCGATCTTGTTGAGGATCATCAGTTGCGCGGCGGCAAACATGTCGGGGTATTTGAGCGGTTTGTCTTCGCCCTCGGTCACCGAGAGGATGGCCACCTTGGCCTGTTCACCCAAGTCCCACAGCGCGGGGCACACCAGGTTGCCGACGTTTTCAATGAACAGCAGGGACTGGGCGTTGTGTCCATGGTCATGTGCGTGGTCGTGCGGATGGTGGTGATCGTGATGATGTCCGTCCGCATGAGCGTGCTCATGGTGGTGTTCATGCTCATGCTCATGCTCATGCTCATGCTCATGCTCATGCTCATGCTCATGTTCATGTTCGTGCGCATGGGTGTGTGTGCCCAGCTGGGCAAAGGCTTGCGCCACCATGGGCGCGTCCAGGTGGCAGCCTTTGCCGGTGTTGACTTGCACGGCGGGTGCGCCGGTGGCGCGGATGCGGTCGGCATCAAAGCTGGTTTGCTGGTCGCCTTCGATCACCGCCACGTCCCATTCGGGCGCACGCTGTTTCAGCGCTTCGATGGTGGCGCACAGCAAGGTGGTTTTGCCCGAGCCGGGGCTGGAGACCAGGTTGAGCGCCCGCACGCCGTGGGCGGCAAAGTGGGCGCGGTTTTGCTTGGCAATGGCGTTGTTGGCCCCCAACACATCTTCTTCCAGCTTGATGGTGCGGGCTTGGCTCAGGCCGGGCACCGAGACGCGGGCCGAACCGGCTCCAAAATGCAGGTCACCGGTGCTGGGGTGAACCGCTACCGAGGGGTCTGACGGGGTGGCCCCGCCGCTGCTGCAACCGCAAACAACACACATATATCTTCCTTTGTGAATGATTTGATGGGTCTGTTCAGACCACCTGCAATTCCATGACCCGCAATTCTGTCCCACTGGTGGGCTGTAATTGATAGCCGCCGCAAACCGGGCAGGCATCCAGCCGCGACTGGATGGCCACACTTTGACTGCACTGCATGCACCAGGCGGCAGCGGCGGGCTCGTCGATGTCGATGCTGGCGTGCTCCAGGCACGTGCCGGGGGCGATGGCTTGCAGCGCAAAGCGCAGCGCGGAAATGTCCACGCCGCTGAGCGCACCGGCTTCCAGCCGCAGGTGGGCCACCCGCTCAAACGGGTCGTGTTCTTGGGTTTGCTCCAGCACGCGCAAAATGCCGCCGGCCAGACTCAATTCATGCATGGGTTTCCTCCGATGGGGCTGGAGCGCTGACCTGGCAGGCCACGCAGGCATCAAAAGCTGCGGCAAGCGCCCAGGCCGATTGTGTGTCATGGGCTGGCAAGCTGCTCAAGGTCTGGGCCAAGGCCCCGTCAGGGTGAAAATTCCATTCGGTCGGGGCCAGCACCCGGTAATCTTGCACCCGCCCCAGTTCGTCCAGTTGCACCCAGTGCAGCAGCAGGCCACGCGCCATTTCACACCAGGCAATGGCTTGCCCCTCACCAAGGTACTGTGCGCCGCTGGCCAACAGCGGGGGCAGGTGTTCGACCGGGCCAGGCGGCTGGATGGCCGCTATTTCCAGCAACTCGATCCAGCGTGCTGACAGCCGTGTCCAGGCGGTTGGTATGGCGGTGCCCGACTTGTGGCGATACCGCAGGCGTGTCCACGGGCCGGTTTCGGCGCACTGGCCCAACCAGGTGGGGTACTGCACAAAATGGGCGCTGCCAAGCATCGCTTGGGCCATGTCGTTCATGGCGGTGAACTGCTGAGCCGGGTTGGCATCCAGCACATCCAGAGGGCGTGTGGCGGGCACCAGCTCGCGGGCCATGGCATACCAGGTGTGTAATGTTTTTGCGGGGAATAAGTTCGCGGCATGAACCCGACACCACAGGCCAAGTGCCTCCGGCTCGTGGTGGTGAGTAAACCAACGGTCAAGTGGTTCACCCAGCAGGTGGTCTTCAAGCCAATGCCGCAATTGTCCGAGTGCATCCCATGCCTGTTTTTCCTGGGTTTCCCGGGCTACCACACGCAGGGAGATCGGGCAGCTGCGCAACCAGTCCAGAGGTTCTGGTTCGGCTTCTCGCCCGGTTTGACGCTGGGGCCAGTCCATGGCAATGCTGCGCAAATGGTCGCGTGCGGTTTCCAGCCACAAAAATACGGGGGGCTCTATGGGCAGAGGTGTTTCCTGACGTGGGTGGGCCGCATTCAGCGCCAAACGCGCGGTACGACGGTGCGCATGGGCACACAGCGTGAACACCTGCCCCAGCGTGCGCTCTACCAACGCGCCCTGCTGCCCTCTCAGCAAGCGACCCAGGATGCCATGGCCCAGCACCGGCCGATGCCCGTGAATACTGGGGGTCATGCCTGGACACAAGGTGTAGCTGCCTGCAAGGTTCATGGTGAAAGTCATGAAGATGCAGCCGAAGCCGCCACACCACGCCCGAACAAAAATCCGCGCCGGTTGGGCAAGGTGGGTGAGGTGTTGGCCGTGGCAGGGGCCGATGCCCGCAATAACTTGAGCACCTCCGTGGCGGTGGCCACGGCGGCGGCCTGGTCGGTAAATTCAAACATGGGGGAGAACAGCGAACAGGCCTCAAAAGCGCCCAGCCCGTCTTCATGCGCACCAATGAACTCAAAGTGCTCCGTACCCACCTGGTGCCTGGCTTTTTCTCCCACCGCCAGCATGGATGTCGCGCTCAAGGGCAAGCGCACCAGGTTCATGAACCAGGGGGTGATCAGCACACCCTGCAGCACCGTGCTGTCGGCCTGTGGTGCAAAGCCGACCGCCTGCACGCGCAAGGCCAGGTTTTGCACCGGCACGTTGCGCATGTGGGTGGTGGCAATACGTGCAAACACCTGCTCCAGTGTCAGGATGCGGCTGTGTGCCAGGACACTCATGCCAGCACCAGAAACTGCTCGGCTGCGCCGTCACATTGTGGGCAGCGCCAGTGCGCAGGTAAATCGGCAAAAGACGTGCCGGGTGCTATCTGCCACTGCGGGTCGCCCTCGGCCGGGTCGTAGACCCACCAGCAGATCTTGCATTCCAGCTTGGCGTGTGCAGGCAAGCGGGAGCGGTCGCCCAGGTAGCTGCCTTCAAATTGTTGTCCATCCACGCCACTCATATACCGTCCTTCATGTGGGGCCTACGCCTGATTCACCCATTGCAAGACTTCATGCAGCCGGTCCACAGAATCCACCAGGTCCTCGGGGGCGGCGCAGGCCACTTCAGGCATATCGGTCACCTCCGCTGAATTCAGGATCACGGTGTCTTGTGAGTTGTAGTAAACCACCCGCCAGGTAGAGGGAACGCAGCAATTGGTGATGCGGCAGTTGCCGTAGCCACGCGAAAGAATAAGCACCCGGCCCGTGCCCAGTTGATGGTCAAGATAAGCAATATCCATGGGGGTCAGAGGAAGCAGGCTCAGATTAACCACGTGCGCCATCTGCCCTGGCTGCCATGTATGGCTCTTGTCCTCCAGCTCCACCAGTACGCTGGGGGCGTTCATCACTTGGGGTGGTACGGAAAGCTCTGCCGGCCGCGCTTGGTGGCTATCCATGTTGGCGGTTTTCCGCAAAACCTCGGGCACAGCACCCACCTCGATCCAGTCGATCACCTGGCCGTTGGGCTGCAGTTCAATCACACGCCACACACCGGCAAAAACAGACTCCTGGATTTGCAGCACAGGGGTGCCGTCTTCGGCCAGAACCTGGGCGCTCACATCACCCTCGCCCAGCACCTGGTTGATCAGTGCAATGTCTGCCACCGACAGGCCGGACAACATGACGCGGCCAACCTCGTGTTGGGGCGCGCCGCCTTCAGCCACCAGACGCAGGGCCCCCAGTACCTCATGCAGAAGCTGAACCGCCCCCGCATGCCGGGCAATTTCTTCCGGTTCTGGCAGCACGGGTGTGTGGTAAGTCTCCATGTCATGAGGCATGGAAAGGTAGTCCAGCGATTCATCTTCAGAATGGGTGCCCGGGCCAAGATCGGCCACCACAGGAATCGGGAAAGGTTTGATGTCGTACATGAATATCTCGCAGTCTGGCAATGTGGAGGGACAAGGGCAGTCAGTGGCAGCTTGCGCCCTGCGCCTGAATGCCGACCACCGGAATACCAATGGTGGGCGCACGGCTGGTGGGTGCGGCCAATGCCTGGGCCAGCAGGGTCAGATAGTCGCTCCAGTCATGCATGCCTGAAAGTGTGGTCACGTAATGGCCGCTCCTGAAAAACATCAGGGTCGGCCAGCGCTGGGAACCATATTTTTTTGCCAGCGCTTCCGCCGTTTCTGGCACGGCCACGGCCATGCCGAAAGGCCGCCCAACCGACGCGCTGACTTTTTGCAGCTCGGGCAGCACCACCGCTACGTCCACCGCTTCCGGGAAGCGCACCGGGTCACCGGCAAAGAGCAACACATGGTCGCCTTGCTGCGAAGTCAGCCAGGCATCAATGTTGTCAAAGTCGATCCAGGGGGCCTGGTGTTTGCTGACCAGTTGTGCCAGCAGTGGCGGGGCTTCAATGTTGGTATCCGTCATGTGGGTCTCCAGGTGTGGGGGATAGGCTGGCTTTGGGTCATCTGCTGTAGGGCCTGAACATCCATAGCGGATGGCAGCACAAAGCCAGGATCGTCGTGAAAAACTGAGGGGGCACTCTGACCAATAGCCGACGCCAGCAAATCCAGGGTGGTATTCACCTCGGCCGCGCGTTCATGTGTGATCAACTCCCGGGCATCGTCCAGAAATACCAGTAGCCATTGGCCGGGCTGGCAGTCGTCAACCAGGCTGGTTCTGACACGCCGGGTTTCACCGCGCCCGATCACCTGGGCAAAACCGGGCTCCACCGTGACGACCCGCATGGGAATACCGATACACATGTCAGAGCCCCTTGGGGATAAAGCGGTCATCACCCCTGCGGCAGGCATGCTCGGCGCTGGGACGTTCACGCTCGTAGCGCTCCAGCGTCAGCATGGCACCCGTCAGGGTGGCCTCTTCTGGCAAGGGTTTTGCACGGCGTTTGGGTTGTGCCCCCCAAGCGGTGAGCACCTCGATGCTGTGAGCCAAAGCCGGGCTCATGGCCTGCCTGACGATGGGGCGCAGGCTACCGCCATAGTCTTCCAACTCTTCAGGCTGGCAACCAATCAGCAGCACCTGCTGCGGGTAATGGCCGGTGAGCTGTGCCAGGCACAGCACTTCCTGAAAACCGGTCTGGTGCAGGCTCATCTTTTTGGCCCCCATGAATTTGGGAACTTCGTCGTTCTCAATCAGTTTCAAGGTTCCGGGTTGCAGACCGTAGTCAATCGCGTCAAAAATCAACAGCCGGGTGGCAGACTGGACGTTCTGGATCAGGTACAGGCCTTGTGTGCCGCCATCGATCAATTCCACATGGGGTGCAAACGTCCATTCACGCTGCAGGGCCTCAATACAACGCACACCGAAGCCCTCATCGGCCCACAAAACATTGCCGATGCCCAGCACCACAATGTGGTCTTCAGGCAGGGGGTGACCTGCAGAATCAGGGCTGTTGTTCATGGCCAATCGCTTCAATTCTTGAAGGTGCGGAAACCGGAGATCATGGTGCTGACAATACTTTGCCGCCCCATGATGTCTTCGCGAATCGCTGCATAGATGTGGAAAATGACAAACAGGACAATCGTCCACATGCCCAAATGATGCCAGGTGTGCACATCCTGCGACTGCCCCATCAAGGGGATCACCCAGCCAAACAACTTGTCGGCCCACGAGCCCGCCTGGGAACCTTCTCCGTACATGGCAAACCCGGTCAACACCATGAACAAGGCGGTGAACAAAAAGACAAAAAACATGGCAAAACGGGCCAACGGGTTGTGCCCCACATAGGGGCCGGGGCTTGGCCCCATGAAGGCATACCACTTGAGCATGGCCAGCATTTCATGCCAATAGGTGCGTTGCAGGATAGGCACCGAGAACAGTTCGCGTGCGTGGTGGTTGCCAGCCAGCGCCCAGTAGGTGCGCCCCAGCAAACCAACTGCAAACAGATAGGCCGCGGCAAAGTGGGCAAAACGGATATAGCCCATCAAATAGTGTGCACTGGCTTCACCGGGCATGGTGGGCAGGGGTGAGCCAATCAGATAGCCGGTGATACACAGCACGGTGATGCACAACGCATTGACCCAGTGCCAGATGCGCACAGGTGCTTCATACACATACACCGACTTGACGGATTTGCTATGGGAAAACTCGGCCTCTTCGGAAGGCAGGGCGGCGTGGACATCATTGGCGACAGGTGAAGCGCTGTGGGTGTTCATGGGATCTCCTGGTAATGGCGCAAGTGCCAAAGGTGAATCAGAGTTGGCTGAACAGGTACAGCCCGGCACCACTGCAGAGCGTGCCCAAACCAGCCATCACCCAAGTGGATTTTTCAGCAAGTACCTTGCGTACACCCAGGCCAAAGGCCACACCACCAAAATGCAGGGTGGCGGTGCTGGCCAGAAAACCCACGGCATAGGTGGCAAGCCCGCCTGCAGGTGTCTCTGCACCATGGGCCAAACCATGCAGCGCGGCAGCCAGGGCCACCAGCCCCAGACCCAAAGGCACCGGCATCTTCTGGCGGCTCAGCACCAGCATGGCCCCAAACAGCACGACGCTGAGCGAGATCATTTGCTCCAGAAACGGCACGCTCAAGCCCGCAGCCCCCAGGGCCGCGCTGATGATCAACGACAGCATAAAGGTGGCAGGACCCCACCAGGCTTTATGGGCTGGCAGGGCAGTGACAGACCAAAGCCCGACAGCCACCATGGCCAGCAGGTGATCAGCCCCCAACGGATGCGCCAGACCGTCCGCCAGACCAGAAGTGCCATGCCCGGTGTGGGCTTGGGCGAGTCCGGCAAACAGACTCAGGACGGCCAGACTGAGGCAACGCACGGTGTTTTGTGTTGACAGTTTCATGAGGTTCTCCAATCTCGAAATAAACAATGTGCAGTTCAGCGGACTTTGACCTTGGCCATCTCCTGGCCATCCGGGCTCATCACGTGGGTAGAGCAGGCCAGGCAGGGGTCAAACGAATGCAGCGTGCGCAGAATTTCCAGCGGCTGCTCGGGGTTGACCATGGGGGTGCCCAGCAGGCTGGCCTCAAAGGCACCGATCTGGCCCTTGGCATCACGCGGGCTGCCGTTCCAGGTGGTGGGAACCACACACTGGTAGTTCTCTATTCTGCCGTCCTTGATCTTGATCCAGTGGCCCAGCATGCCGCGTGGCGCAGCCACCGTGCCCACACCCTTGGCCTCTTTGGGCCAGGTGGCCGGGTCCCATTTCTCGACGTTGGCGGTGCTGCGGTCACCGGCCTTGATGTTGGCCACCAGTTCGTTGAAATCGTCGAGCATCATTTCGCCGCAATACTGGCCTTCCAGCGCACGCGCCAGGGTGCGGCCAATGGTGGTGGGCAGCAATTGTTTGGCGGTGTATTGGGTTTCCGGCAGGCCCAGTGCCTTGGGAAAGGCACTGTTGATGACTTGCGCGGCGTACTCGATCTGCTCTTTGGGGCGTTGTGCGTAGGTGTTGCCCTTGCTCGCATGGGCGTAGGCCAGGATGTAACGCGACAGCGGGCCAACCTCCATGGCGTGGCCGCGCCAGCGGGGCGACTTGATCCACGAATACTTGGCGCTCTCGTCGATGTTCTCGATGTTGGTTTTAGTGCCCTTGGTTTTATCACCGAGCTGGTAGTTGGGTTCGGTCACACCGTCCCAGGGGTGCAGACCCTTGGTGTCATCGGCATATTTGTACCAGCTGTGGGTGACAAATTCCTGCACCTGCTCCGGGTCACGCGGGTCAATCGGGTGGATTTCGTCCCAGTTGCCGTTCAGGATGACACCGCCGGGCAATTTCTGGGTCTTGGCATCCCCCATGACTTTTTCGTAGGTGCCATAGTCGCTGACGTTGGTGGCACTCAGGCCACCACCATGCAACCATCCGGCTTGTTTGTAGAGGGTGCCAATGGCCAGCACGTCAGGGATGTAAACGTTTTTGTTGAACTCGATCATTTCGTCGATCCGCGACTTGACGAAATTGAGGCGCTCCATGTTGATCGGCGCACCCGATGCACCGTCGCCATCCAGGTTGATGGCGCAGGGCACGCCACCCACCAGGTAGTTGGGGTGCGGGTTTTTTCCGCCAAAAATGGTGTGAATCTTGACCCAGTCTTTTTGCAGGTCGAGCGCTTCCAGGTAGTGCGTCACCGCCATCAGGTTGGCCTCGGCGGGCAACACATAGGCTTTGCTGCCCCAATACCCGTTGGCGAAGGGCCCTAGCTGGCCGCTTTCCACAAACTTCTTCAACCGGTTCTGAATGTCGCGGAAATAGCCGGGTGAAGACAGCGGGTGAGAGGGCGAGACGAGTTGCTGCAGCTCACTGGTCTTCTTGGGATCGGCCTTGAGCGCCGACACCACATCCACCCAGTCCAGCGCATGCAGGTGGTAGAAATGCACCGCGTGGTCGTGCACCTGCAGTGTCTTGGCCATGATCTCGCGGATCAGGTAGGCATTTTTGGGAATCGTGATGCCCAGCGCATCTTCCACGGCGCGCACGCTGGTCAGCGCGTGGCAGCCAGTGCAGACACCGCAAATACGCTCCACAAAGGCCCAGGCATCACGCGGGTCACGGCCTTTCAGAATCACCTCCAGCCCGCGCCACATGGTGCCGGTGGAGACCGCGTTGCGGATGATGTTGTCTTTGTCAACGTTGACTTCGCAGCGCATGTGACCCTCAATACGCGTCACCGGGTCGACGACGATGCGTCGGCCCGTGTTGTCCAGCTTGAAGCCCTGTGTTTCGGTTGCACCCATGGTATGTGTCCTTGTTGTGTGGTTCAGGCTTTGGTGGTGGTGTTTTTGGCAGCGGAGGCGCGGCTGATGGCAGACACCGCGGCGTGGGCCACCACGGCGGCACCCACCACGGCGGCAGCCGTGCCGCCAATCTGGTCAGCGGTGCCCTCGATGCCAAACTGGTGGATGGTGGTCAACCGGTCGTAGAACGAACCCTTGTCCCAGAAGCCGTCTTCCGAGCAGCCAATACAGCCGTGCCCGGCCTTGATCGGGAAGCTGGTGCCTTCGTTCCACATCACGGTGGAGCAGGCGTTGTAGGTGGTGGGGCCTTTGCAGCCGACCTTGTACAGGCAGTAGCCTTTGCGGGCCGATTCGTCGTCAAACGCTTCGACAAACTGGCCGGCATCAAAGTGCGGGCGGCGGTAGCACTTGTCGTGGATGCGCTGGCTGTAGAACATCTTGGGGCGGCCCTGGCGGTCCAGCTCGGGGATTTTGTCGAAGGTCAGCATGTAGGTGATCACACCGGTCATGACCTCGGCAATCGGCGGGCAGCCGGGCACCTTGATGATGGGTTTGTCGGTGATGACCTTGTGGATAGGTGTGGCCTGCGTCGGGTTCGGCTTGGCCGCTTGTACACAACCCCAGGAGGCGCAAGAACCCCAGGCGATGACGGCCTTGGCATCCTTGGCGACGCGCTTGAGTTTTTCGATGAAAGGTTTGCCCGACTGGATGCAGAACATGCCGTCTTCATTGAGCGGCGGGTTGCCTTCGACTGCCAGGATGTAGTTACCCTTGTACTTGGTCATGATCTCGTCGAGGATGGCCTCGGCCTGGTGACCGGCGGCGGCCATCAGCGTGTCGTCATAGTCGAGCGACAACATCGACAGCACCACATCCTTGGCCAGCGGGTGGGCTGAGCGGATGAAGCTCTCGGAACAACAGGTGCATTCCAGCCCATGCAGCCACAGCACCGGCGTGCGCGGCTTGGTTTCCATGGCGTGGGCAATTTGCGGCACAAAAGACGGTGCCAGCCCCAATGAGGTGGCGGTCAGCGAACAGTACTTGAGCAGGCTGCGTCGGGATATGCCTTGGCGGCGCATGACCTCATAAAACGTTTCCACAGTGAACTCTCCTCGTTGATTGATCTGGGTGACTTTGGGCTGCAAACGCAGCTGCCAACGGTCAAGGATTTACAAGTTCTGTGCCAAAAACCAGCGCATTCACGTAAACCCCTAGGACGGCACACACCCATCTGCCTCGGACCCAATGAGAACGGCGATTTGTCGGGGCCTGTTTTGCCAGCCTTCAGAAATACCCGAATCACTGAATGGACACTACATTTGCAGATTGATGCCTCAGATGGATACAGAGATGGCAGCCGGGGGCCGCATAGGCAGCCCGGACTTGCGCGGCATCCAGCGTGACCTCACTTGGCGGTCAGTTATTCAGACCTTCTCTCGTACTGCCAGTGATAGTGATGGATTGAGTCTATTGACCTAGCGCAAAAGTGTTGCAGGTTCAATTTTGAGCATCGTGAGTCAAGGCACAATTGGGCCCACAGGTGCTGAAAAAATGTTGGATCATTCGCCTAAATTCAGAGATTTGCCATGAACTCGTTGTCTCGCCGCCGTTTGCTGTTTGCAAGCGCCGCTTGTGGCTTGCTCCCTTTCGCCGGAGCTGTGGGTGCACCAGCATTACCACCGTTGAAGCTGGGCATCATGCCTTTCAACAGCACGCTGGCGTTGATCAAGACCCACCAGCCCTTGACCCAGTACCTGGAGGCCAGCTTGGGACGGCGCATCAGCGTGTTCACCTCGACCGACTACTTCACCTACATCAACGAATTACTCGACGGTCATTTTGACTTGGCCATCGCCGGGCCGCATTTTGGCATCATGGCGAAAGACCGGGGCATGGTTATCCTGGCTCGCTATCGGGCTGATTTGCAGTCGGTGTTTGTGGTGCGAGCTGACTCCCCCATCAAACATCCTGACGAATTGCGCGGCAAACGCCTGGTGTTGTCAAGCCGCATGTCGATGTCGTCCATGGGCGGCGTGAAATGGCTCCAGGAAAGTGGCCTGGAACTGGGTCGTGACTACCAGTTGTTTGAACGCAGCACGCACGGTGCAGCCATTGCCGCCGTAGCCGTGAAGGAATTCGACGCAGCCATCACCACCTACACACCACTCAAGCAGATTCCAGAAGATGTACGCGCCGCCATCCGGGTATTGCCGGTGGATATTCACGCGCCACATTTAATGACATTGGCCAACACCAAACTGGGCGCACCGATGATCGAGCGGGCGCGGCAAGCGTTGCGCAGTTTTTCGTCTTCGGTGCCTGGGCGTGAATTTTTTGCCGAAACCGGATACCAGGGTTATGTCGATGTGACGGCCGCTGATGCGACGGCACTGAAGCCTTTTGTGGCGCTCACCGTTGAGATGATGAGGCAGGGGCGGTGAAATTGCCTGGTTTTGCCCATGGCCTGCGTTTTCGGCTGTTCATTGCAAGCCTGCTGATTGAGTTGGTGATGATGGTGGTGCTGGTAGGCAACAGCCTGCGACTGATTGACTCGCACCTGATTCGCCAGACCGAGCGCCGTCTGACCGCCATTGAGCTGGCCTACAAAACTGCGGTGGCCCTGCCATTGGCTGCGCGTGATTACGCCACCCTGCGTGATGTGCTGGACGGATGGCATCAGGCTGAAGACATCACCTATCTGGTGGTGACTGACAATGAAGCCCATATCCTCGCATCGTCGGGCTGGCCACAGGGGCAAATACTGCCAGAGCCATCGAAAGACTTCCGCAACGTCGATGTCTTGCACGTCAGTTTTCCAGTCGATGTGCTGGGTCAATACTACGGCGTTGTGCATTACGGCTTGTCGATGGCCTTCCTGAAAACTGCGCGCCAAGACTTGATGCTGCAAGGCACATTGATCGCTTCGGTAGAGCTGCTGTTGAGCTTTTTGGTACTTTACGCCGTGGGTTTCTGGCTGACCCGTCATCTGGCGCACCTGACCGAAGCCAGCAGCCGCATTGCCGCTGGCAGCTACCAGATCCGCCTGCCTTATGCGTCCAGTGATGAGGTTGGGCAACTCACGCAAAACTTCAATCGAATGGCCGAAGCGGTTGAATCGCGCGTGACCGAACTTGCCAAGTTGCTGGCGCAGCAAAAAAACATCCTGCAAGCCTTGGGTGAAGGCATTTACGCCCAGGACAAAGAAGGCCGCTGTATTTTCATCAACCCTGCTGCCCTGGCCATGCTGGGCTACGCCGAGGCCGAGGCCATTGGTGTTGACACCCATGCGCTGTTTCACCATAGTCACGCAGACGGTTCGGTTTTTCCCAAATCAGACTGCCCGGCGTTCCACACCTGCCATGATGGACAAACGCGCAGCACTGAAGACTGGTTCTGGCACAGAAAGGGCTATTGTTTCCCAGTGGCCATCATCATCACGCCGATGATGATTGAGGGCGAAATCCAGGGCTCTCTGGTAGCTTTCAGGGACATTTCAGAGAGTCGTCAGGCAGCCCTGGCACTCAAAGAAAGCCATGACCGGCTCACCACCTTTATCAATGCCTTGCCCGACATTGTGGTCATCAAAGACGGCCAGAACCGCTGGCAGCTCATCAATAATGCGGCATGTGAAGCACTCAAGCTGGATGGTTTTGACTGGCAAGGCAAAGACAATACCGAGCTGGCGCAGCTTCGGCCGGAGTTTCAAAAGTTTCACCAGGAGGCTCTTGTCACCGACGAGCTGGCTTGGAAAAACAGGGCGATCACGCTGAGCACCGAACATATTTTTGCTGAAGGTGACACGCTTCGCAT
This sequence comes from Rhodoferax lithotrophicus, assembly GCF_019973615.1. Lineage (GTDB taxonomy): Bacteria > Pseudomonadota > Gammaproteobacteria > Burkholderiales > Burkholderiaceae_C > Rhodoferax > Rhodoferax lithotrophicus. The sequence goes on from NZ_AP024238.1 coordinate 4,763,991, forward strand.
CAGCGAAGTCCGGAAAATGCCCGTGTTTTCCGGCGATGGCAAACGTTTGGCCCTGATGGTGATTGCGCGCGACATTACCGAACGGGTACAAACCGAGAGCCAGTTGAGAAAGCTCTCACTGGCAGTTGAGCAAAGCCCGGAAAACATCGTCATCACGGATCTGGCTGGTCATATCGAATACGTCAACGCTGCGTTTGTATCAAACACCGGGTACTCGCGTGAAGAGCTGATGGGGCAGACTTCAAGGGTCATCAAGTCCGGCAAGACACCGACGGATACCTACGCAGCGCTGTGGTCGGCCATCAAAGTGGGAGACATCTGGCGCGGCGAATTTATCAACCGGCGCAAAGATGGCACTGAATATCTGGAGTCGGCCACCATCGCCCCGGTGCGCGAAGGCAGTGGGCAGATCAGCAACTATCTGGCCATCAAGCAAGACATCACCGAGCAGCGACGCAACCAGGCACAAATTTACAGGCTGGCCTACCATGACACGCTGACCAGTCTGCCCAATCGGGCCAAACTGCTGGAGCGCCTTGAGCTGGCGCTGACATTTGCCAAGCGCCAGTCCGTGGAAAACGCGCTCATTCTGTTCAATCTGGACCGCTTCAAGAACATCAACGATGCACGTGGCCACCGCATGGGTGACCTGCTGCTGATCGCGGTCGGGGAGCGCTTGGGTCGCTATTTGCGAGAAGGTGACATCTTGGCGCGGGTGGCTGCTGATGAGTTCGCTTGTTTGCTGCTGACCACGCAATCCTGCGATGACTCTGCCAGCCGCCATGCGATGGCTGTGGCCGAAGATATCCGTACCGCGCTTCGTCAACCATTTGACTTTGGCGGCGAAGATGCGCAGGTCAGCGCCAGTCTTGGCATCACCCTTTTTCCTCAAAATGCGGAGGACACTCCGCAAGAAGTGTTGCGACGCGCCGACACGGCCCTGCATCGGGCCAAAGATGCGGGCGGCAACCAGTGTGCTTTTTTTGATATTGGCATGGGCGAGTTGACACAACAGCGCTTTCTCACCGAGCATGAACTGCGAATTGGCATTCCGGCGGGTGAACTGCGATTGTTCGTTCAACCGCAAGTCAACGCGGCCGGTACGCTGGTGAGCTGCGAAGCACTGGTGCGCTGGCAGCATCCAAGGCGGGGTCTGCTGCCACCCGGGGTGTTCATTCCGGTGGCCGAAGAGTCCGATCTGATCATTGAGCTGGAACACTGGGTCACGCGTGAGGCCTGCCGCCTGTTGGCGCAGGAAGAAATGGCAGGCAACCCGCTGCACATGTCGATCAACATCAGCCCGCGCCATTTCCGCCAGTCCGGGTTTTGCGACTGGTTGATAGACCTTCTACAGCAAGAAGGCAACGACCCGGCTTACCTGACGCTGGAGATCACAGAGGGCATGGTGATCGACAACATTGACGAGCTGGTTGCCAAGATGAACCGGCTGTCTAAACTTGGCATTCACTTCTCGATTGATGACTTTGGCACCGGCTACTCGTCATTGGCTTACCTGAAGCGACTACCCATTGATGAGCTGAAAATCGACAAAACCTTTGTGCAGGATGCGCCAACCGACCCGGATGATGGTGCACTGGTGGAAACCATTCTGTCGATTGCCCATCACCTGCATCTGAAAGTGGTGGCAGAAGGTGTTGAGACTCCTGAGCAAGCCATGTTTCTCAACAGCCGCGCTGACGTGATTCACCAGGGCTATCTCTTTGGCCGCCCAGAACCAGCCGATATCTTTCTGGCCCGGCGGTGGCAGACCTTAAGCTAACTCGCTGGCGCAATATTCATTCAGTTTCCGGCACTCACTCTGCAGGCAGCGAAAGCCCAGTCGGCTCGGGCTGAATACGTGCGGCCCACAACACGCCGCCCACCAGCAAGCCAATGCCCAGCAGCGTCAGCGGCTCGGGCCACTGGCCGCGCAGCAAAAAGGCGTACAGCAAGGCCGATAACGTCTCGAACACGATCAACTGCCCCACGGTGGCAGTGGGTAGGCGCTGACTGGCTTCGTTCCAGCACAGCGTACCCAGCCAGGAGGCAAACAAACCCATGGCCACCATCAGGCCGACGAACAGCGCCGGGCGCGGGCCAAACGGCAGGGCAAAAGCCAGGTCGCTGCTGTAAGCGTAGCCGCCAAACCCCAGGTAGCCCAGCGCCGCCAGCGGCAGCGTGGCCAGACCCTGCGCCGTGGCCCAGGTGCGCGGGCTGCGGTTGGGGTGGCCACGCAGCCAGTCGGCATTACGCAGCGGATACCAGGTCCAGCACAGCACAGCCCCGGCGGCCAGTATGGCCCCCATGGCATAGGCCCAGGTGTCGGCCTGCGGGTTCTGGCGCAGGGCTTGTAATTCCACCTGGTTGACGCAGGCAATGCCCAGCGCGATCAGCATCAAGGACGGGGCCAGCTGCCGCCAGGGCAGGCGGCCATCACGCTGATGGTTGCGCAGGTTGGCGCTGATGCCAATCACCACCGGCAATGTGCCGATCATCATGGTCGGCAGCGGCCCACCGGCACGCTGGATGGCGCTGGACAGGCACAGGTAATACAGCAGGTTGCCCACCGCGGCGAGCTTGAGTGCCTCCAGCCAGTCGGCGCGGCTGAGCTTGGCCAGCTCACGCCGATCCAGCCAGCCCATGGGCAGTGCAATCAGCCCGAACGCCAGGTAGCGCCCCACCGTCTGCAACACCGCCGGGTACTCCGGCAACAACAGCGGCCCGACAAACACCAGCCCCCACATCAATCCCGCCGCCAGCGCAAAAAACACACCTGTCCACATGCAAGCTTTCCAATCAAACGAAGGCGCAAATTCTAGGAAGCGGTGCGGGGTGCGGTCTTGTACCAGATTGCGCTTTTGAAGCTATTTCAGGCCAAGCTGCTGCTGATAACGCGCCGGTGTCACACCATAGCGCCGGGCAAAGGCTCTGGTCAGGTGGGCCTGGTCGGTCAGGCCGGTGCTGGCGGCCACCATGGCCGGGGCCTGGCCGGCGGCCAGCAGGCGCTTGGCCTCGAACAGGCGCACCGCCATCAGCATTTGCTGTGGGGTGACGTGGTGCTGGGCCTGAAACTGGCGCAAAAAGTGAAACGGGCTCAGGCCCGCGACCCCGGCCAGATCGTTCAGCGTCAGGCGCTGCTCATAGTGGGCGTGCAGGTAGTCCAGCACGGGCTCAAAACGCATGCGCTTGTCGGTGGGGCGCGGCTTGTCCACCCGCGCGTGGGGGCGGATTTCGACCACCAGGCTGTGCAACAGGCTGTCAAAGGCCAGCGGCTCATCGGCTTGCCAAAGGGCTTCCAGCAACTGTGACACACGCTGGGCTTGCGCCTGGCTGTTGCTCACCACCGCGTCGGTGAACCACCAGACGGGTTCCCCGGTCAGGTCGGCCAGCACGGCGGGGTCGATGTAGAGCATGCGGTAGCGCCAGCCCCCTGCGGTTTCGGCTCGGCCGGTGTGCAATTCGTCGGGGTTCATCAGCACCAGCGAGTTGGGCGGTGCCAGGTGGTCTGCACCGCCGTAGCGAAAGCGCTCCACCCCCGACGCGATAGCCCCCAGTCCAAAGGCCTCGTGGGTGTGTGGCTCAAAGGCGTGGTGCACGATGTGCGCCTTGTACAGCTCAACCCCGGGTCGACTCGGTACGCGGCGAAATTGCGCCCGGTCCAGCGGCACGTGGAACACCTCGGGGGTGTCTGTATTTGGTGCTTGCAAGAGGGTGGCAGGCATGGGGCGTGACACGGCTTCAGGACGACAAATCCAGACAACGCGCCCACCGGGTGGCTTCACCCAGGTCTTCATGGCTGATCAGCACCCAGCACACCTCGGCAGCCTGGGCTTGCGCAGCCAGCACGCCGCGCAGGTAGTCCAGCGAGGCGGTATCCAGCGCGTTGAACGGTTCATCCAGCAGGCGCACCGGCGTGCCGGCGGCCAGGGCTGCGCTGATCCAGACCTTGCGCTGCGTGCCGCTGGACAAGGCGCGTAGCGGTGAGGCCAGGTGCGGCTCCAGCCCGAAAGCCTGCAGGTGCTGGCGCAGCGCAGCCTCATCCAGCCGGGGGTAGAGCCCGCGCATGAAGCCCCAGTACTCGGGGGCGCTGAGGTGCTCAAACGCCATCGCATCCGGGCCGCACCAGAACACCTGGCGGCGGTAGTCCAGCGGGGTGCTGTGCAGATCAAACCCGGCTGCTTTGAGGCTGCCGTGACGCGCGGGCAAGGCCCCGGCCAGCAGCTTGAGCAGGGTCGATTTGCCGCTGCCGTTGCGCCCCTGCACCCAGGTCAGGCCAGCGCTGAAGGTGCCCGACCAGCCGCTGAACACGGCTTGGGTGGGGTAACTGAAATGCAGGGATTGAACTTGCAGCATGTTTGTCGGTTCCTTGGGCATCATGCAAACACTTCGGAGGCCAGCGCCAGCAACACCACCAGCGTCAGCACCCAGCGCACCGTCTGATTTTGGCTCTGAGCCTGGGCTGTGACGGACTCTGCGGTTGGGCTCAGTTGCCAGGCATGGCCCAGCAAGCTGGCCAGCAGGTACAAGCCTGCCACCGTGGGGTGAATCGGCCGGGCACTGAGCCACCACGCCAAGGGCAAGGCGCACAGCCCCAGCCCCAGCGGCAGCAAACCCAGGCCGCGGCGTACCCACAACAGGCGCTGCGGGCGCAAGGGCAGCGGCGCACAGGCAGCGTGCAACGGGGCCAGCTCACGCCCAATCAAGGCATGCAGGCGACTGCTGCCCGCCATGCTGACCAGACTCCACAAGAACAGGCAGCACAAAGCCCCGTCCACCCCCGCCAGTTGCCAGTGCGCACGGGCGATCATCAGCTCCAAGCCCAGCAGCACCAGGGTCAGCCCCACCAGCCAACGCCCGCTGCGTTGCGCCGGGCCGCGCAGCAGCGGCCAGAGCACCAAGGGCCAAGCCGGGTGCTGGCGGCGCGACAGCGTGTTCACTGCGAACGAGGCCGACAAGGCGCGTGGTTGACGTAGAGCCCGTTGCACCGGGTGGCGCAGGTGGTACAGCATGCCCATGCCCATTGCGTGTGACAAAGCCATGGACAAGGCCAGCATCAGCAGCGCCGTGCCCTTGACCTCTTGCAGCCAGGCGGGCGGCGGCATCAGCCAGGTGGCCGCACCGGCGACATAGATCACGAACAAAGGCAGCAAGGCCAGCGCCACCACGATGGCATCGCTGCCCAGGCGCTCGCGCTGCGTCAGCGGCAGGGCCTGCTCAGCCTGCGCCCACGACACCGGCCACAGCACCGGGCGCAGCGCCAGCACCACCCCGGCACCCACCAGCGCGTGTAACCCCGCCGCCAGCAAGTCCTGCCCCAGCCCCTGGCTGGCCGCATGAAACAAACCCAGCACCGACCAGGCCACCATGGCGGCCATGGAGGTACTGGCCCCCGCGCTGAATGCCCCCAGCAACACCAGCCCGATCATCAAGACCACCAGCCATTGCCGCAACAAACGCCACAAGGCGGCACCGCACCATTGCAGGCGGATGTGGTGGTAGCTCAGCGGGGGGAAGGAAACAGCGACGGTCATGGCATGGGGAGGGTGAAAAACTCTGCGCATTATCTTTGGCAGAGTCAATCCCCCAAAGGGGAGATGCATAAAAACTATGTTTTTGATAGCTGCTTGCGCTTATTTCATAAGCACCAGAGGCCAAAAAGCATCTAATTCTCAACAGCATCAAACAAGCGCCGCATCTTGATTGACGAATCTGCTGGCATGCAGACCCACCCGCTGCTAACCTGCGGGCATGACTTCACCACCCCAAACACCTCCCAGCCAGACCAGTTCGGGACACCAGCGGCTGCTGGATGCGGCCAAACGCTGTTTCCTGGCCGACGACTACCACCAGGTCAGCACTCGGCGCATTGCCGAGCTGGCGCAGGTCAACGTCTCAATGATCCGCTACTACTTCGGCAGCAAAGAGGGGCTGTACGAAGAGATGATCCGTGCCACGCTCAACCCTCTGCTGGAGGTGCTGGACGGCGAGATGCTGGCCACACCTGAGGGCTTGACCGACTACCTGCGCCTGTACTACCAGACCATGCTGGCCGCGCCCGAGTTTCCGGTGCTGATCGTGCGGGTGCTGGCCTTGAAACACGGCCCGGGTCGGCGTTTTGTGCAGCAACTGCTGGAGCGAGGCCGCACCCGTGGCACCCAGCGGGTTGATGAGCTGAAGCAGCGCGGGCTGGCCGGGCCAGAGCTTGACCCCGACGTGCTGCGCATGGCCTTCGTCAGCCTGGCCATGACCCCCATGCTGCTAAAAAACGTGTTTGAGGAGCAGATGGAGCGCCCGATGGATGCCGACTTTCTGAACCGCCTGGCCAGCTTCAACGGCCAGATGATGGCCGCCGGACTGGCGGCACTGGCCCACCCTCCAACCCACGCCAAGGACACCTTATGAGCCTGCAACGCCGCCCCCTGGTCGCCCGCGCCTTTGCGCTGCTGGCGAAGTTCTCCAACGCCATGCAGGCTTGGCCCAACCGCATGACCCCACCGGCCTTTCGCCTGCTGCAAATCGGTTCGGCCTTCTGGCAGTCGCGCGTGTTGGCGGTGGCAGCCCGGCTGGACCTGGCCACGGTGTTGGGTGATGCCACCTTGCCCGCCACCGATCTGGCCGCCCAGGTGGGGGCTGACCCGCACGCCCTGCGCCGCTTGCTGCGCATGCTGGCGGCCATGGGGGTATTTGACGAAGTGACCCCCGGCTGCTATCGCAACAACGCACTGTCCAACGCCTTGCGCACCGACAAACCCGGCAGCGTGCGGGCCATGGTGTTGATGCACAACTCCCCCGAGATGAGCCGCCCCTGGTTTGAGCAGTTGGAGCAAGGCATTCGCAGCGGCGACGTACCGTTTCGGCTGCAGCACGGGCAGGAGCTGTTTGACTACATGGACAGCCATGCCGAATTCGATGCCCTGTTCGCTCAGGCCATGGACCAGGTCGAGGCGCTCACCGGTGACAGCTTTGCCACCGAGTTTGACTGGCGGGCGTTCGAGCGCATCATCGACGTGGGAGGCTCCAAGGGAGCCAAGTCGATGGCGATTCTGAAGCGCCACCCACACCTGCACGCTGTGGTGGTGGACCGGGCGCAAACCGTTGGGCATGCCGCCGAGTTCTGGCGCACCCAGCCCGGTGCCGACACCGCCCATGCCCTGGCGCGCATGCGTTTTGAGGTGGGTGACGTGCTGGCTGACGTGCCCGCCGCCGCCAGCCCCAAGGATGCCTACCTGCTCAGCGCGGTGTTGCACGGCTTTGACGACGACACCAGCGTGCAAGCCCTGCGCACCGTGGCCCGCGCGGCGGCGGCCCAGAACGCCCGCATCGTGCTGCTGGAGCTGGTCATGCCGGATCACCACGCCGATCTGGCCAGCGCCTCGTTTGACATGCAGATGCTGATGGGTACGCGCGGCCGCGAACGCACCGGCAGCGAGTGGGAGGCGGTGTTTGCACGGGCCGGTGTGCGGCTTGAAGAGGTGGTGCACCTGGCTTCGTTTGGCAAGTTGTTGGTATTGCGGGCAACTCAGACTGGCTGACAAGCGCCGGGGGGCGACAATCCAGCCCCATCCCTCAACCTGCCCCTTCGCATGAAACCACCTCCAAGACTGCAATCCCTGATCGAAGAAGGGCTGATCGACAGCGTGGTGCGCCAGCTGATGAGCGGCAAGGAAGCCATGGTGTTTGTGGTGCGCTGCGGCGATGACACGCGCTGCGCCAAGATTTACAAAGAAGCCAACAACCGCAGTTTTCGCCAGGCGGTGGACTACACCGAAAACCGCAAGGTCAAAAACTCGCGCTCGGCCCGTGCCATGGCCAAAGGCAGCAAATTTGGCCGCCAGGAACAAGAAGCCGCGTGGCAAAGCGCCGAGGTCGATGCGCTCTACCGCCTGGCCGCTGCCGGTGTGCGCGTGCCGCAGCCCTACAACTTTCACGACGGTGTGCTGCTGATGGAGCTGGTGACCGATGCCCACGGCGATGCCGCCCCGCGCTTGAACGATGTCGCCTTCACCCCCGCGCAGGCGCTGGCCCACCACGCCACCCTGATCGCCGAGGTGGTGCGTATGCTGTGTGCGGGCGTGGTGCACGGGGATTTGTCAGAGTTCAACATCCTGCTGGCCCACACCCCAGGCGCGGACGGGGCCGAGGGCGTGGATGAGCCGGTCATCATCGACCTGCCCCAGGCGGTGGATGCGGCGGGCAACAACCACGCCCAGCGCATGCTGCTGCGCGACGTAGCCAACCTGCGCGACTTCTTTGGCCAGTTTGCGCCCGCCCTGCTGCGCACCGACTACGGCCCCGAAATCTGGAGCCTGTACCACAGCGGCCTGCTGAGCAACGACAGCGTGTTGACCGGCCACTTTGAACGCGCCCAGGCCAGCGTGGACATGCAGGCGGTGTTGCGCGAGATTGACGATGCCCGGGCCGAAGACGCAGCGCGGCGTTTGCGTATGCAAATGGGTGGGTGAGCGGTTTTCCTGCCAATCGCCCTATCAGGCTACAGGCCGCGCAACACCCCCACCCATTGCCACAGGGCAAACCCTGCCAGCAGCGCACCCGACACATGATTGATCCGCCTGCGCCACACCGCGGTGAAGCGCTTGCGCCCATAAGCTACCACCGTGGACAAGATCAACCACCACAAGGCCGAGCCCACCAGCACCCCGGCGATCATGGGAAGCGGTGAAACACTCTGAATCCCACCCCCGGCCATGGCAGCAAACACCGCCACGAACGACAAAATGGTGGCCGGGTTGGACAAGGTCAGGGCAAAGGTGCCGGCAAAGCAGCGCAGCAAATCGGCACGGCTGGGCAGTGGTGCAGCCTGTTCTGCCAAAGGCTGGGAAAAAGTACGCCACGCCATCCACAACAACATGGCACCGCCACCGAGCGCAAAACCGGTGCGGGCCGCCACCAGCCAGTTGATCACCTGCGTCACGCCAAAAGCCCCGATGGCCCCGTACACCGCATCGGCGCACGCGGCCCCCAGTCCGGTGGCCAGCCCGGCGCTACGGCCCTGATCCAGGGTGCGCTGGATGGTGAGCAGGCCAATCGGGCCGACCGGTGCGGCGATCAGCAGCCCGATCAGCAGCGCCTGGAAGAAAAGCGAAAGTGTTGGGTGGGTCATGCCAGAATGTTAAAGAGGCTGGCGCAAAAAACGAATGGCAAAATTCAGGCAGATGGGCAAAATGGCAAGAATCATTCAGGTCAAACAAGCATTTCACAGAAATCCCCATGATTCAACTCGATGACAAGGCCTGGAGCCTGATCAAAGCCCTGCAAACCGATGGCCGCCAACCCCTGAAAGCTCTGGCGCAAGCCGCCAATCTGTCGCTGCCGGCCACCGCTGAGCGGCTCAAACGGCTGGAAGAGGCTGGCGTGATCAGCGGCGTACATGCCGAAGTGTCTGCGGCGGCGGTGGGCTACGGCGTGCGGGCCATCATTGGCATCAACGTGCCGCAGCCCGGCAAACGCCAGCTGATCGACAAACTCATACAGATGCCCGAGGTGCTGGAGTGCCATCACGTGAGTGGTGCCGACTCCTACCTGATGACCGTGGTGGCCACGGATCTGCAGCATCTGGAGGCCTTGATTGCCAGCATCAACGTCTATGGCGAAACCCGTACCTCCATCGTGTTCTCCACCCCGCTGCCGCGCCGTGGGGTGTCTCAAATTGCTCCTTAATTTGTAGCTTTTAACGCTTATTTCAAAGGGGCTCAAGCAGTTATTTGATGCTCAAACACAAAATAACGAGGCTAAGCGCAACACCCGATTCATTTGTTCAAGATCAAACTTTGTGCAATTACAGCCGAGATGGATATTGACATGGCTCGGCGACAGGCGCTTAATGAAGTCGTAGCAAGTCCTCTTTGAAATTGATTGCATGCATGCCTTCCCTGTATCGGGGTGTACGTCCATCGCAGTCCGCCGTGTTCACACGGCATTCGGAGCGGCTTGCTACTTTGCGTTGTAGCAACTCTTTTTGAACTCCCTATGGTGTTGTTCAATCAACATCAACTTCATTCGCCTGAGATGGCTCACAGTTTGAATACCGAGACCGTGTGGACCAGTTCTTGTGCCTGCGAGCTCAGACTGTCTGCCGCCGCCGACATTTCTTGCACCAGTGCCGCATTTTGCTGGGTCACCTGATCCATCTGTTTGATGGCTTCGACCACTTGTGCGACACCATTACTTTGCTGGTCGCTGGCGCTGCTGATCTCGTCCATGATGTTGGTCACACGCTGAATGCTGTTGACAACGTCCTTCATGGTCGCCCCGGCCTTGTCCACGAGCAGGGTGCCTTGTGCCACCCGATCCACGCTGGTACCGATCAAAGTCTTGATTTCCTTGGCCGCTTGGGCCGAGCGCCCTGCCAGTGATCTCACCTCGGTAGCCACCACGGCAAAACCCCGCCCCTGTTCTCCGGCGCGTGCCGCTTCTACGGCTGCGTTGAGTGCCAGAATATTCGTCTGAAAGGCAATTCCATCAATAACGCTGATGATCTCCGAGATGCGGTGAGAAGACTCGTTGATTCCTTTCATGGTCTGTACAACCTGCGACACCACATCACCCCCCTGCGTGGCAATGAGTGATGCACTGTGCGCCAGCTGATTGGCCTGACGTGCGCTGGCCGCGTTTTGCTTGACCGTTGCGTCCAGCTCTTCCATGGACGAGGCCGTCTGCTCAAGTGCGCTGGCCTGATGTTCGGTGCGGGCCGATAAATCACTGTTGCCGTGTGCAATGTCAACGCTGGCTGTGGCAACGCCCTCCGAGCCCCGACGCACTTTTTCAACCACGCTGACCAGGCTTTCCTGCATCAGTTTGAGCTGAACCATCATGCTTTGACCGTCGCCGGGCTGGATGGGAATGGTCTTGCTTAAATCACCTTTGGCAACGTCCTGGGCCAAACGTGTCACATCCGTGGGTTCACCCCCCAGTTGGCGCAAGGATCGACGCACGATGGTACCAATGACGAAATAAAGAAGTATTTGCAAAACACCCATCGCCACCCACATCATGGCCTGAACCTTCTTGACATCAGAGAAGTGCTGGGTGACATCCAACTTAATGCTGATCGCCCCCAGCACGTCACCTTCATTGACCGCATGGCATTCAAGGCATTTGGAGGCACGGTACTCCTTGTGGGCCACAGAGGGAATCACGGCTCTCAGTGAAACTGCACCATCGGGCTCATGGGTAAACCTGAATTCGGTTTTTCCACTGGTCAGGACTCTACGGTCCAGATCGTCTGTGGCTTGTTCCGAAGGGAGGCCGTTGCCATATTCGTCATTGACACCTTTGCCCCGGATGACCCGCACATCCTTGAGATTGTCCGACACACCCAACCGGCTGATAAACAGCGCCCGTGCCTGCTTGTCGCTGATGACATCCTTGCCCGCCACATTCACATCCATCAAGGTGTTTAAACCGTTGATGACACCGTCTGCGACAGCAATGGCACGCTCGTGCGCGGCATCCAACTCCATACGCTCCAGTTTGTCACTCAACCATAGCTGCGCAATAAGCAAAATCACCAGCAGAAATCCTTGAATGAGAATTCGCAGCTTGAACTGCAACCCCAACTCACGCCACCCATTTTGAATATTACGCATGCGTCTGCCTTGTTAGATACACAGCCGGCCACGGCATGTGACGGCTCAACGCTTGACTATATGTCGATGCCGGGAAAGTCAACAAACGCCTGGGTCATTTACAGGGTTAACCCTTGGTCACGTTATGATGCACTGCACAATTTTTACTCCAGTGAACTGGAGGGTTGGCAATAACCAGCGGAGTTTTTCATGCGTTCGTATTTCGTTGCGGCGACACAACCCAATGTCGGCCTCACTTCGGTGTCACTCGGCCTGTTGCGGGCACTTCAAAGGCGCGGGCTGAAGGTCGGATTTGTCAAACCAGTGACCAAGCGCACACCAGACACCGAACCGTCTGTTCTGTTTGCACGCAACATCTGCAAGGTCACCAACACCCCCGACCCATTACCCATAAGTTTGGTGACACAGTACGTCACCAGTGGCAGAACCGATGAATTGCTCGAAGATATTGTCAGCCTGGCCATGTCCGCCACTGAAGGTGCCGATGTACTGGTGATTGAAGGTATGCAGGCCGACCCCAGCAGAGCGTTCATTCCGCGCTTGTCAGGTGATATCGCCAGAAGTTTGCAGGCAGACGTGGTGTTGGTGGCCAGCGGGGCAGATGCGGAGGGTATCGCCCAGACCAATTACCTGATTGCCCAGGTTCGACAAGCCGGGCGCAACGTGGTGGGGGTCATCTTTAATCGGGCGGCCGCCGACTTCGACAAGGCAGCGGTGACCGAGCAACTTGAAGGTGTTCCGATCTGGGGTGTCATCGAAAACAATCCGGAGCTGTCCGCACCACGCACCATCGACATTGCCCGCCATATGGGTGCCGAGGTGATGATTGAAGGCCAGATTACAACCCGCCGCGTGCGGGATACGGTGCTGGCGGCCCGCTCGGTCACTGAAGTGATTGCACGTCTCAAACCAGGTGCGCTGGTAATCAGTGCGGGTGACCGCGACGACATCATTCTGGCCACCGCACTGGCGGAAAGCAACGGCATCGAGCTGGCGGGTCTGGTGCTGACCCATCACAGCTTCATCAGTCCACGGATCGAGCGTTTTGGTTCACGCGCCTTCCATGGTGGTTTGCCCGTGTTGCGCACCGATGGTGACAGTTATGAAACCGCCTCGCGCATCAGCCGCTTGCCACTCGCTGTGCCGCATGACGATTTGAGCCGGATGGATACCGTGATCGACAACATGGCCGAGCAAATTGATGGGGACGCGATCTGCGCAGGTCTGGAACATGCTGCATCCACCCACATGTCGCCTCCAGCCTTCCGTTACCAGTTGATCCAGAAAGCTCGGGCGGCCAACAAGCGCATCGTGTTGCCAGAAGGCGATGAACCACGCACCATGCGTGCGGCAGTGATCTGCACCCAAAAGGGTATTGCCCGTTGTGTGCTGCTAGGTAACCGAAAGGTGATCCTGTCGGTGGCTGAATCACTGGGGATCGAATTACCGCCGGGGCTTGAAATTCTTGAACCCAATCAGATTGCCGAACGCTATGTCGCACCGATGGTGGAACTGCGCAAAAGCAAAGGCATGACCTCAGGACAAGCCCTGAACGCCCTGGAAGACACCGTGGTACTGGGCACCATGATGCTGGCGGTTGACGAGGTTGATGGGCTGGTCAGCGGCGCGGTGCACACCACGGCCAGCACCGTGCGCCCGGCACTGCAATTGATCAAGACCGCACCGGGTTCAACGATTGTTTCGTCCTGTTTCTTCATGCTCATGCCTGAGCAAGTACTGGTCTACGCCGATTGCGCGGTCAACCCTGACCCAACGGCCAAAGAGTTGGCCGAGATCGCCAAGCAGAGCGCAGACAGTGCACTGTCCTTCGGCATCGACCCCAAAGTGGCGATGATCAGCTACAGCACGGGTGTCTCTGGTTCGGGTGACGATGTTGAAAAAGTACGCGCCGCCACCAAACTGGCCCGCGACCAATGGCCCGAGCTGGTGATTGACGGCCCCATGCAGTATGACGCAGCAACCGTGCGTGAGGTTGCTGCACAAAAGGCCCCAGGCAGTGCCGTGGCGGGCCAGGCCACCGTCTTTGTGTTCCCGGATCTCAATACGGGCAATACCACCTACAAGGCCGTCCAGCGTTCGGCCAATGTGGTGTCGGTGGGGCCCATGCTGCAAGGCTTGCGCAAGCCTGTGAATGATCTGTCGCGCGGTGCCTTGGTGGACGATATTGTGTTTACCATCGCTTTGACCGCCATCCAAGCGGAGGCGATGGCACAAGCTTCTGCCGCCAATCCGTAACCAGGTCAACGTTCGTCAAAACTCACGCTGACCACTTCACTGGTGGGGCGCGACTGGCAACTCAATACAAAACCCTTGTCGGTCTCCCAGGCTTCCAGGCCAAAATTTTTGTCCATCACCACGCTGCCTGCCATGACCTTGCAGCGGCAGGTGGCACACACCCCGCCTTTGCAGGAAAACGGCAAATCCAAGCCGGCGGCCATCGCCACGTCCAGCACATGTTCATCCGGGGCCATGTGCAGCGCGTGTGATTTGCCATCCAGCACCACGGTCAACGCCACCTGGCCTCCAGCGGGCAGCTTCAAATGCGTCACCGCTGCCTGGCGGGCTTCGGGAGTCAGCGCCTCCAGTGTGGGTGAGGTAAATCGTTCGGTATGCACCTGTTTGGCGGGTACACCCGCCTCCAGCAAGGCCTTTTCAGTGACCTCGATCATGGCCTCGGGGCCGCAGATGAACACCTCGTCCATACTGCCCACGGGGAGCAGTGCGTTGATGATGGCACGCACCTTGTCGCCGTCGATGCGCCCCTGCATCAGGTCAGCTTCCTGGGCCTGGCGCGACAGGATGTGGATCAGCGTCAGGCGACCGGCAAAACGGTCTTTCAGGTCTTGCAGGGCTTCGTTGAACATCACACTGGCCATACTCCGGTTGCCATAAACCAGTGTGAATTTGGAGTCGGGCTGGTCTTCCAGCGTGCTGGCCATGATCGACAGAATCGGTGTGATGCCTGAGCCCGCCGCAAAACCCACCCGGTGCAGCGCACGCGGACGTTTGGAGACAAACCGACCATCGGGCGGCAGCACCGCCAGCAGGTCCCCGGCCTTGAGCTGAGTGGCAGCCCAGTTGGAGAACACCCCACCTTCCATCGGGCGGATGCCCACCACCAGTTCACGGTGCTTTTTCAGGTGGCTGTGGGTGCAGCAGATCGAATAACTGCGGCGCACGTCAGCGCCATCGATCTTGCTGCGCAGGGTCAGGTACTGACCGGGCTGGAAGTCAAAACTCTCCAGCAGGTCATCGGGCACGCTCAGGGCAACGGCCACCGAGCCAGCCGCCTCCGGGCTGATGCGGGCCACGCGCAAATCGTGAAAACGGGGGGATGTAGACATGATGGCTTAATAAGGTTTGAAGTAATCAAAAGGTTCCAGGCAACTCAGGCAACGGTACAGCGCCTTGCAGGCGGTCGAGCCAAAGTGCGAAGTTTCGGTCGTATTTTCTGAGCCACACTGGGGACAAAGCACCGTCATGGTTGCGTCAGCAGCTACTTTTTTGGAAGCAAACTGGATCACGTTGGCCGCCGCTGTGCCACAGCCACTGGGGTGGGGTGGGGCAATGCCATAGGCGCGTAATTTCTCACGCCCCTCTGCCGTCATCCAGTCGGTTGACCAGGCCGGGGCAATCTGGGTCAACACCCGGGCCGCCACACCTGCCTGTGACAAGGCATTCACCACGTCATCTTCCATCTGGCTCATGGCCGGGCAGCCGCTGTAGGTCGGGGTGATCACCACCTCCAGCCCGGTGGCGGTCTGGCGCACGACACGCAAGATGCCCATTTCGCGCAGGTTCACCACCGGAATCTCGGGGTCGGCCACCGACTCCAGCAAGTTCCAGATGGCATAAAACGGCTCATTGGGCTGCTTCTTGGCAATCGGGCCGTCCGGCAGACGCAGCAGGCTTGGGGTGGCATCCACTTGCATGGTGTTTACCAGACCGCTTCAGGATGGGCGCGTGCCAGGCTCTGCATTTCCGCCAGCACAAAGCCCAGATGCTCGGAATGTATGCCGGTTTTGCCGGTGGTGACAAACCCGCCTGCGGCCGGGCGCTTGAGGGTGGCCTGTACCAGAGCCTCGTCAACCAAGGTATTCCAGTCCGCCTGAAGTGTCCGGTTATCCACCCCCATGCCCGTCTTGACCACCGCGGTTTCCATCACGCTTGGCGTGAAGAACTCCTGGGTGTAAGGCATCAAATGATTGATGGCGGCTTGCATCCGGGCGTGGGATTCGTCGGTGCCATCCCCCAGGCGCACCAGCCAGTCACGCGCATGGCGCAAGTGGTATTGGGTTTCCTTGAGCGACTTGGAGGCAATTGCCGCCAGTTGTGCATCGGCCGAACTCTTGAGTGCGTCCCATACCAGCACCATCAAGGCGCTGTAGAGAAAATTGCGGCCAATCGTCACCGCGTAATCCCGGTCACCACTGCTGGTGGGGGTCAGCGCAGTGCTGTGTGGCAGCTCCAGCAGGGTGTAGTTCTTGAAGTCCGGCACATCACGAAAATAGGCCAGCAAGTCTTCGCTGGTCTTGCCGTCCTTGCGCACTGTGGCCACATGCTGGTAAAGCAGGCGGGCCTGACCAATCAGATCCAGACTGTTGTTGGCCAGCGCCAGGTCTTCTTCAATGACCGGGCCGTGACCACACCATTGGGCGTTGCGCTGCCCCAGGATGACGGCGTTGTCCGCCAGATGCAGCAGGTAGTCTTGAAAATAGGCGGCCATTACATGTGCCCCACTTCTTCAGGAATGTCATAAAAGGTGGGGTGGCGGTAGATCTTGTCTGCGGCTGGCTCAAACATCGAATCTTTGTCTTCCGGTGCACTTGCGGCAATACTCTTGGACGGCACCACCCAGATGCTCACACCCTCCTGCCGGCGGGTGTAGACATCACGTGCCATTTGCAGCGCGTGCTGGGCATCACTTGCGTGCAGGCTGCCGCAGTGCTTGTGCTCCAGTCCCTGTTTGCTGCGGACAAATACTTCCCAGAGGGGCCAATCTTTGAGTGCGGGCGTTGCGGTGTTCATGCTGCTTCCTTGGTGGGTTGGGGTTGATGTTTTTGGGCGTGGGCCAGGGCCGCATCACGCACCCACTGGCCATCGTTGTGGGCTTTGACACGGGTGGCCAGGCGTTCGTGGTTACACGGGCCGTTGCCGTTCACCGTGGCCCAGAATTCGTCCCAGTCGATCTCGCCATGGTCGTAATGCTGGCGCTCTTCGTTCCATTTGAGCTTGGGGTCGGGCAGGGTCACCCCCAGCACGTTGGCTTGTGGCACGGTGGCATCGATGAACTTCTGGCGCAAATCGTCGTTGCTGATGCGTTTGATACCCCAGCGCATGGCTTGTTCGCTGTGGGGGCTGTTGGCATCGGGCGGGCCAAACATGGCCAGGCATTTCCACCAGAAGCGGTTCACCGAATCCTGCACCATGGCACGCTGCTCAGCCGTGCCTTGCATCATGACCAACAGGGCTTCATAACCCTGGCGCTGGTGGAAGGATTCCTCCTTGCAGACGCGGATCATGGCGCGTGCATACGGGCCATAACTGCAACGGCACAGCGGAATCTGGTTCATGATGGCCGCACCATCCACCAACCAGCCAATCGTGCCCACATCGGCCCAGTTGAGCGTGGGGTAGTTAAAGATCGAGCTGTACTTGGCTTTGCCACTGTGCAGGTCGGCCAACAGCTGGTCGCGCCCAACCCCCAGCGTCTCGGCGGCGCTGTACAGGTACAGGCCGTGGCCCCCTTCGTCTTGCACCTTGGCAATCAGAATCGCCTTGCGTTTCAGGCTCGGTGCGCGGCTGATCCAGTTGCCTTCGGGCAGCATGCCCACAATTTCGCTGTGGGCGTGCTGGCTGATCTGGCGCACCAGGGTTTTGCGGTAGGCCTCGGGCATCCAGTCCTGCGGTTCGATCTTGCCGTCAGCATCGATCCGGGCATCAAACCTTGCCTGAAATTCGGGGTTTTCCAGAGACCGTGTCTTGGGTGCCGGTGCTTGTTCCGGGGTCTCCTGTACGTTGAACGATTGGGTGTACATGAGTTGGACTCCTGTTTTGAAAAATCAAATGAACTTACCTTCAAACATGGTCTGCCTTTTATTTCACCAGCGTCCAGTCGCCACCCTTAATCTCCAGCATCTTGAAGGCCGACAAGTCCAGACCCATGTGGTCGGTGGCCGACATATTGACCAAACCGCCGGTGCCCACAAAACCTTTGGTGGCTTCAATGGCATCACGCACCTTGGCCTTGTCAGTGCCGCCGGCACGTTTGATGGCATCCACCGCCAGAATCAAACCGTCATAGGCATGGCCACCAAAGGTAGACACATCGGTTTTCCACTTGGCGTTGAAGGCTTTGGCGTAGCCTTCGGCCACCGGTTTTTGCGGGTCATTGGCGGCCAGCTTGTCTGACACCAGCAAGGCCGCAGCAGGCAAGCGCACACCTTCGGCAGCGGGGCCTGCGAGTTTGATGAACTCTTCAGAGGCCACACCGTGCGCGTGGTACAGCGGCAGCGTCATGCCGAGCTGCTTGTAATTTTTGGTGGCGATGGCCGGACCCTGACCCAGACCAAAAATGAACACCGCCTGCACGCCGGGCACGTTGCGGATCTTGGTGAGCTGCGGGCTCATGTCGGTGTCTTTGGGGCCGTAGGTTTCATTGGCCACCAGCGTGATGCCGTACTTGGCGGCCACACCTTCGGTTTCCTTCTTGCCGGATTGACCAAAACCGCTGGTTTCTGAAAACAGGGCCACTTTGGACAGACCGCGATGTTTCATGTCTTCAAACACCTTCTCTGCCGCCATGCGGTCGGTGTGCGGGGTTTTGAACACCCACTTTTTGACCGGCTCCACAATCACCACGGCACCGGCCAGCGAGATGAAGGGCACACCGGCTTTTTCTACCAGGGGGGCCATCGACATGGTGGAGCCGGTGGTGGTGCCGCCCACGATGATGTCAACCTTGTCATCGTCAATCAGGCGTTTGCCAAAGCCGTTGGCCTTGCCCGCATCACTGCCGTCGTCATAGTGCACCAGTTCCAGCTGGCGACCGATCACCCCGCCTTTTTTGTTGATGTCTTCCACGTACATCTGCAAGGTCTTGAGTTCGGGGTCACCCAAAAATGCAGCCGGGCCGGTGACCGACAAGACCGAGCCGATCTTGATCGTATCAGCCGCCATCGCGGCCAGTGTGCCAAAGGCCAATGCAGTACCCATCGCCAGTTTTTTCATTGTGAATTTCATGTTGTTGTCTCCTACAGGGTTAATGAATCAAACACGCTCTATCACCAGGGCAATCCCTTGCCCTACACCAATACACATCGTGCAAAGCGCATAACGCCCGCCACGCCGTGCCAGTTCGACCATGGCGGTGGTCACCAGGCGAGCACCACTCATGCCCAGCGGATGCCCCAGCGCAATCGCGCCGCCATTGGGGTTGACCCTTTCCTCGTCATCTTTGAGACCCAGGTCACGCAGCACCGCCAGACTCTGCGCTGCAAAGGCCTCGTTGAGCTCAATCACATCCATCTGATCCAGCGTCAGCCCGGCCTTGGCCAGCACTTTGCGCACGGCCGGGGCCGGACCAAACCCCATGATGCGGGGAGCCACACCGGCGCTGGCCATGGCCACCACGCGGGCACGTGGTGTCAGCCCGTTGGCGCGGGCGCTGGCCTCGCTGGCCAACAGCAGCGCACAAGCGCCATCGTTGACCCCCGAGGCATTGCCCGCCGTCACGCTCAGATCGGGGCCGTTGACCCCCTTGAGTTTGGCCAGCATGGCCAGCGTGGTTTCGGGGCGGGGGTGCTCGTCGGTGTCCACCACCAGCGGCTCGCCTTTTTTACGCGCAATCCGCACAGGAATCAGCTCGTTGGCAAAACGCCCGGCGGCCTGTGCGGCAGCCCAGCGTTGCTGCGAGCGCAGTGCAAAGGCATCCTGATCGGCACGTGAAATGTTGAATTCAGCCGCCACGTTGTCCGCTGTTTCTGGCATCGAATGGGTGTCGTACAGCTCTTTCATCAGCGGGTTGGGAAAACGCCAGCCAATCGTGGTGTCATAGATGGCCGCGCTGCGTGACCAGGCGCTTTCGGCCTTGGCCATGACAAAGGGTGCGCGCGACATACTTTCCACCCCACCGGCAATCATCAGCTCGGTTTCACCCGACTTGATGGCACGTGCCGCCATGCCGACGCAGTCCAGCGACGAGCCGCACAGGCGGTTCACGGTGGTGCCCGGCACTTCTACCGGCAGGCCCGCCAGCAGACCCGCCATACGCGCCACATTGCGGTTGTCTTCACCGGCCTGGTTGGCACAACCCAAAATGATGTCGTCCACACTGGCCCAATGGACCTGCGGGTTGCGCGCCATCAGGGCTTTGAGCGGGATGGCGGCCAGGTCGTCGGCGCGCACACCTGCCAGGGCCCCACCGTAGCGGCCAATCGGGGTTCGGATGGCATCACAAATAAAGGCTTCAGTCATACGTTGCGTGACAAGTCACGTCCTGTAATATCAAAAAAAGAGCTACTCACGCTTACCTGATAAGCGCTAGAGCCCTAAAAAGCTTATAAAACTGTGGCCAACAAGCTCACAGCTGCTTGGGCCGCTCGTCAATCACCCGGCGTGCTTTGCCGGTGAGCGTGCGTGGAATCGCCTCGGGTTCCAACACACTGACCCGGGTGGTGATACCAATGATGGTTTTGATGTGGTGTTGCAACTCTTTGGCGATCAGGGCCACCTCTGCAGGAGACAGTTGCGCTGCTTCGCGTTGCAACTCGCAGCGCACTTCCACGTTGTCCAGATGCCCGTCGCGGCTGAGCTGAATCTGGTAATTGCCCGAGAGTCGCTTGTCGCGCAGGATCTGCTCTTCAATCTGGGTCGGGAACACATTCACCCCCCGCACGATCAGCATGTCGTCCGAGCGGCCGGTGATCTTGCCCATGCGCCGGAACGCGCGCGCGGTGGGTGGCAGCAGGCGCGTCAGGTCACGGGTACGGTAACGAATCACCGGAAACGCCTGTTTGGTGAGTGAGGTGAACACCAGTTCACCATCTTCCCCGTCAGCCACCACCTCGCCGGTATCCGGGTTGATGATTTCGGGGTAAAAATGGTCTTCCCAGATCACCGGGCCGTCTTTCGACTCGATACATTCACAGGCCACGCCCGGGCCCATGACTTCGGTCAGGCCGTAAATGTCAATCGCATCAATGCCCAGTTTGCGCTCGATCTCAGCACGCATGCCTTCACCCCAGGGCTCCGCGCCAAAGATGCCGATCTTGAGCGAGATCTGGTCGGGCTTGATGCCTTGACGCTCAAACTCTTCGGCAATCACCAGCGAGTAACTGGGGGTGACCATGATGATCTTCGGCTGGAAATCCACAATTTGCTGTACCTGTTTTTCCGTCTGGCCACCCGACATCGGCACCACCGTACAGCCCAGGCGCTCGGCCCCGTAGTGCGCCCCCAGGCCGCCAGTGAACATGCCGTAGCCATAGGCGTTGTGCAACATGTCACCGGCCCTGCCACCGGCGGCGCGGATCGAGCGCGCCATCAGATGCGCCCAGTTCTCAATGTCCTGGTGGGTGTAGCCCACCACAATCGATTTGCCGGTGGTGCCGCTGGAGGCATGTAACCGCGCCACCTGGTTTTGCGGCACGGCAAACAGGCCAAACGGGTAGTGGTCGCGCAACGCGGTCTTGGTCATGAACGGAAACTTGGCCAGGTCAGCCAGCGTCTTCAGGTCGCTTGGGTGTACCCCTTTGGCATCAAAAGCAGCTTTGTGAAACGGCACGTTGTCATAGGCGTGTTGCAGCGACCACTTCAAGCGCTGCAATTGCAGGGCCGAGATTTCGTCCCGGCTGGCCGTTTCAATGGCCTCAAGTTCACCGGGTTGGGGGGGTTTGGCGGTCATGTAGGTCTCCTCATGCTCTGGTTTTTTGGGGGGTGTCTATCGGGTGTTCTGCGCAATGGTGCTCAGGTCGCGGCATCGGTCTGCTGCAGGCCCGCAATCACTTCACCCTTGACGCGGTAACTTTTGCCGCGAAACAGCGCCACTGTTTTGCCCATGCGGGTACGCACCGTGATGTCGTACACGCCGGTTCGACCGGACAGGGAGCGCTCTACCGCCTCGGCTTCGAGCACATCACCTTCGCGGGCTGGGGCCAGAAAGTCGATGTTGCAGCTGGAGGCCACCGTGTTCTGGTTGTAGCTGTTGCAGGCATAGGCAAAAGCACTGTCGGCCAGGATAAACATGAAGCCACCGTGGCAGATGTGGTGGCCGTTCACCATGTCACCCCGCACCGGCATGGCCAGCATGGCATAACCGGGCTTGACGCTGAGGATTTGCATGCCCAGACCCTGGGTAGCACGGTCGCGCGACCACATGGCCTGTGTCACGGCATCGGCCATGGCCTGGGGATCGGTGAGGTGTTCAGTCATAAAAAAGCCTTTGCTGCATAAACATGGTGTTGAATCAGGGGAGAGGTGCGGTAACGGTCTTCGCCATAGGTTTGTGCCAGATGGGTCAGCACCGTGCTGAGTTGGTCGATGCCGATGGCACGAGCCCAGGCCAGCGGGCCACAGGGGCAATTGACACCCAGGCGCATGGCGGTGTCTACCGCAGCGGCATCACACACCCCCTGGTTGACCGCATCGAAGGCTTCATTGGCCAGCATGGCCACGGTACGCATGACGATCAGGCCGGGAATGTCCTGCAACGGCGACACGGCAAAACCGGCGGCTTGCAGCAAGCCGATGGCGTGATCGGCGGCAGTGGGGTCACACTGGGCCGCCACGCTGACCGCCAGCCGGGTGGCTTGGGCATAGTCCAGCGCCAAATCGATCAGCACGGTGTGGGGTGTTTGGGTGTCAAAGGCGCAGCGGGTGGCGCTGCGGCCATCGGTGACGCGCACAGTGGCATCACCCGCGCGGGCCAGCGTGTCGCCCATGGCGGCAACCTGGGTGAAGCGAACACCACGGGTTTGCAGGCGTGTGGCCAGGGCCTGTGCAGCCGCAGACTGGCCATACACCACGATGTCATCGGGCTGGTCGAGTGCGGGTGCGGTGACCGGCAGTGGTTTCAGCGCACTGTCCTGGTAGCTGTAAAAACCACGGCCAGACTTCTTGCCGAGAAAACCAGCATCGACCAGATCCTGCTGGGTCAGCGAGGGCAAAAAGCGCGGGGCGTTGAAGAACGCGCGCCACACCGATTGGGTCACGGCAAAGTTGACGTCGTGGCCAATCATGTCCATCAGCTCAAACGGCCCCATGCGAAAACCACCGGCTTCGCGGCAGCAGGCATCGAGCGTGGCGCAGTCGGCACCCCCTTCATGGAGCACACGCAAGGCTTCGGCGTAATACGGACGCGCCACCCGGTTGACGATAAAGCCAGGGGTGGACTTGGCGTGTACCGGGGTCTTGCCCCAAGCCGCCGCCGTGGCAAACAAGGTGGTGGCCACCGCCAGCTCGGTGGCCAGGCCGGACACCACCTCCACCAGCGCCATCAGCGGCGCCGGGTTGAAGAAATGCAGCCCGGCCAGACGTTGTGGGTTTTTGAGCGCTGCGCCAATGGCGGTGATGGAAATGGACGAGGTGTTGCTGGCCAGAATGCAGGCCTCAGACACCACCGCTTCCAGGTCTTTGAACAGGGCTTGTTTGACCTGCAAATTTTCCACAATGGCTTCCACCACCAGGCCCGCGTCAAACAGGTCAGCCAGGTGTTCGGCCGCCTGCAGGCGCGCACCCGCAGCCTGGGCCGCTTCCAAGCTGAGCTTGCCTTTGGCCGCCATTTTTTCAAACTGGGCACAGATACCGTCGATGGCCTGGACGGCAGCACCGGGGCGGTTATCCAGCAGCTTGACCGTGTGCCCGGCGGCAGCGGCCACCTGGGCAATACCGGCCCCCATGGCACCGGCACCTATGACGGCAACCACGGTGTGTGTGGCAAGCGCTTGGGTCATGGCTGGTTAGTTTCCGGTGAATTTGGGTGCACGCTTTTCCATGAAAGCGGCCACCCCTTCGGCAAAGTCCGGGCTCCAGCCGAGTTCACGCATAAAGCCCGCTTCCATGCTGAGCTGTTGCTCCAGCGTGTGGTTGGGCGCGGCGTGCATGGCGGCGCGGGTACGCACCAGGGCTTTGGTCGGCATGGTGGCCAGCTGCGCGGCGAGTTTGTCCACTGTGGCTGCCAGTTCCGCGTCATCCACCGCTTGCCAGATCAGGCCCCAAGCTTCGGCTTTTTCAGCGGGCAGTTTGTCGGCCAGCATCGCCAAGCCCATGGCGCGGGCCATGCCCACGCGTTGTGGCAAAAACCAGGTGCCGCCGGTGTCAGGCATCAGCCCGATTTTGCTGAACGCCTGCAAAAACGAGGCAGACTTGGCGGCAATCACCAGGTCACAGGCCAGCGCCAGACTGGCCCCGGCCCCGGCCGCAATACCGTTCACCATCGCCACGGTCGGCACGCGCAGGTTTTGCAGCGCCAGAA
The DNA here is from genome assembly GCF_019973615.1 of Rhodoferax lithotrophicus. Taxonomy (GTDB): domain Bacteria; phylum Pseudomonadota; class Gammaproteobacteria; order Burkholderiales; family Burkholderiaceae_C; genus Rhodoferax; species Rhodoferax lithotrophicus. Next base: position 4,788,090 of record NZ_AP024238.1, read on the forward strand.
TCAGCGGTTTGTAGTTGTGTTCCACCACGTTGCCAATGTCGGGCTGCATCGGGCCCATGGCCATGTCGGGGTCGGCCAGGTCTTGCCCGGCGCAAAAGCCACGGCCAGCCCCGGTGATCACCAGCACACGGATGGTTTTGTCGTGTTGCACCGTATCCAGCGCCGCACGCAATTCGACGTGCATGGCACCGTTAAAACTGTTGAGCTTTTCCGGGCGATTCAGTGTCAGGCGGGCAATACCGTCCTGGGCTTCAAAGCGAATGTTCTGGTAAGTCATGGCAAAACCTTAAATGTGGGCGCGACGCTGCACGACGCGAAAACGGTTGGCGACAAAAGCCGAGTCCGAATACGAGGCATTGGCCGCCGGGTTGCCGCCAGTGCCGTGGTAGTCCGAGAACGCAGCGGACTGGTTCACAAAGACCGCACCGGTCAGGTTGATGGACAGCGCCACTTTGGAACGCCAGGTGGCCGCTGTCATGGCCTCAATGACTTCGGGACGGGTGGAATAGATGCCAGCTGTGAGTGCACCATGGGTGGCGATGACCCGCTCCGACAAGGCAATGGCAGCCGCGGTGTCGGCCACTTTCACAACGAACGTGATCGGGCCAAAACGTTCTTCCATGTAAGCCGCTTCATCTGCCGCATCACACGCCAGCAGCACCGGGGTGCGTACTTCGGCTTTGGGGAACTCGGGGTTGTCGAGTTTTTTCGATGCCAGCAGCACTTGGCCCAAAGAGCCACCATCTGCCAGCGCAATACGTGCCAGCGTGTCGGCAGATTGCACCGCTCCCAGCACGGCCAGCGCCACTTCGGGCTTGGCCAGAAAACCGTCAATGGCGCGGGCCAGGTCGGCACACACCTCGTCATAACTCTTGTGACCGTCTTCGGTGTCGATGCCGCCTGCGGGCACCAACAGCGCCTGCGAGGTGGTGCACATCTGGCCGGAATACAGCGACAGCGTGAACGCCAGGTTGCGCAGCATGGGTTTGTAGGCATCGGTCGAGTCGATCACGATGTTGTTGACACCGGCCAATTCGGCATACACCTGGGCCTGGCGGCAGTGGTCAATCAGCCACTGGCCAAACACGTTGCCGCCGGTGAAGTCCACCGACTTGACGGCGGCGTGGGTCACCAGCGCTTGCGTGGTTTCGCGTTTGTCCGGCACACACAAAGTCACCAGATTGGGGTCGATGCCATGCTCGGCCAACACGGCGCGCAAGGTACGCACGGTGATGGCGGCGGGCAAGATGGCGTTTTCGTGCGGCTTGACAATCACCGCGTTGCCGGTGGCCAGCGCGGCAAACAGGCCCGGATAGGTGTTCCAGGTGGGGAAGGTGCCACACCCCACCACCACGGCCACACCCCGGCCGACAATCTGAAAATGTTTCTTCATCACCAGCGGTGGGTTTTTGCCTTGTGGCTTTTCCCAGGTGGCTTCTGCCGGCACAAAACTTTGCTCGCGGTAGGCGTAGGTCACGGCTTCCAGGCCACGGTCTTGCGCGTGGGGTGAACCGGCCTGAAACGCCATCATCCAGCCCTGGCCGGTGGTCATCATCACCGCGTGGGCGATCTCGAAACTTTGAGCGTTCAGGCGGTCCAGCATCTCGATACACAGGCCGGTGCGGCCTTCCACCCCTGCGGCTTGCCAGCCGGTCATGGCGGTTTGGCCCGCCGTAATCAGCGCCTCGATGTCGCACACCGGGTATTGCACGTTCAGCTCCATACCAAAGGGCGAGTTTTCGCCGCCTTGCCAGCCGGTGGTGCCGGGCTGGTTCAACTCAAACTGCTGGCCAATGTGCGCCTCAAAGGCTTTTTTGCCATCGTCCGGCGCGGTTTCGCCATAGGTCTTGGGGCTGGGCATTTCGTTGTACGCAGCCCAGTAGCCACGGGTGTGGATGGCGTTTAAAGCGGTGTCGAGTTTGGCGCGGTGTTTTTCGAAGAGTGGGTGTGTCATGGTCGGTGTCCTGTAACAGGTTCAATTCAAATAATAAAAAATATAGCTATTTGCGCTTATGGCATAAGGGCTAGAGGCCTAAAAGGCATAAAAATTCGCCCACAGGCTTAGCCTGCATAGGCTTGCACCGTTTGGTCTATCGCCCCAAAGATCGATGCGCCCTGGGCGTCCAGCATCTCAATACGCACGCTGTCACCAAACTGCATGTAGGGCGTTTGCGCTTTGCCGGTCTCAATGGTTTCGTACATCCGCACCTCGGCAATGCAGCAATACCCAACCCCGCCGTTGGCAATGGATGAGCCCTGCAAGCCACCTTGCTTGTTCGACACCGTGCCGGAACCAATGATGGAGCCCGCGCACAGCTCACGCGTTTTGGCGGCGTGGGCCACTAGCTGCGCAAAGTTGAACACCATGTCTTGCCCCGCATCGGGCTGGCCAAACAAGGCGCCGTTCAAAAACACGGTCAAGGGGCGATGCACCCGGCTGTCGGCCCAGTCGGCACCCAATTCGTCTGGGGTGATCGCCACCGGGCTGAAGGCCGACGCGGGCTTGGACTGGAAGAAGCCAAAACCCTTGGCCAACTCGTTGGGTATCAGGTTGCGCAGCGACACGTCGTTGACCAGCATCAGCAGGCGCACCGATTTGGCGGCATCCGCCACGCTGCAACCCATCTTCACATCACCGGTGATGACAGCCACTTCGGCTTCCAGGTCAATACCCCAGTCAACCGAGAGCGCGCGCACCGGGTCGCGCGGGCCAACAAACGAGTCCGAGCCCCCCTGGTACATCAACGGGTCGGTCCAGAACTCTGCGGGCAACTCCGCGCCACGGGCGCGGCGCACCAGCTCCACATGGTTGACATAGGCCGAGCCATCGGCCCATTGGTAGGCGCGTGGCAGCGGCGAATGGCAGGCGGCCTGGTCAAACACCTCCGGGTTGCTGAACGCACCGCTGTTCAAGGCTTCATACACCTGGCGCAACTGCGGCTCACAAACCTCCCAGTCGTCCAGCGCCGCTTGCAGGGTACGGGCAATGGCAGGCACGGAGCGGCAGTGGGTCAAGGCGCGGTTGACTACGACCAAGCTACCGTCGCGTCCGCCTTGTTTCAGGGTGGCAAGTTTCATGTGTGTTTACTCCCCGGCGTAAGAGCCGTCGTGCATCCAGCGCGCGTGCTGTGGGGCTTTTTTGGTGATGGCCCATTCGTTGAGCATGTCCCACTTGGCCTCGTCGAGCATCTTGGCCATCTTGGGTGTGCCGGTGTTGGCGGCCAGTTCCAGCCGGTGGCCGCTGGGGTCAAAAAAGTAGATCGATTTGAAAATGGTGTGGTCGGTGGGGCCCACCACTTCAATGCCATCGGCTTCGAGCTTGGCCTTGGTTTCCAGCAACTCGTCGACCGTGGCCACTTGCATGGCCAGGTGCTGCGTCCAGGCCGGTGTGTTCTCGTCACGGCCCATTTCCGGTTTGGTGGGCAGTTCAAAAAACGCCAGCACATTGCCGCCGCCCGCGTCCAGAAAGACGTGCATGTAGGGGTCGGGTTCTTTGGTGGACGGCACTTCGTTCTCGGCAATGGCCAAAATGAAATTCATGTTGAGGTACTTGCCGTACCACTCCACGGTTTGCTTGGCATCTTTGCAGCGGTAGGCCACATGGTGAATTTTCTGGATTTGCATGGTGAGTCTCCTTAACTTTTATGAATCTCTACGGGTGCCATGAATGATGAGCGTTGTCTTAACTGGCATGGGCGCAAAACCCGCCCTAAAAAATGAAACTTCGCATTCGCGGCGAGGGCGCCGCTCCTACAGAACAACCGTGTTTGTTTCACGTTAAGGTTGTCCTTGAGGACCCAATCCGCAATCATCCCTACACCGTCTAGCGGCGTGCGTTGGGTGTCCAACGTAGCGAAATCAAGGAGGAGAAGCGGACGCAGTCCGCTTCGGGGGACATTCGCGGAGTTGGATACCCAACGTGCGCTGCGGGTAAGCACCAGCAACTCAGGCATAGCAAACAAATAGTTCACGTTTAAACGTCGTCACGCGCCAACGCCATGGCTTCGCGCAGCACACTGATGTCACCCACATGGTTGGCCAGCAGCAACACCAGCTTGGCGTTGACCATGGCGCTTTGTTCGTCGCTGAGGTCGCGGTGGGTTTCAATCAGCGCTTCGTAAAAATCGTCGCCAGGGGTGAAGGCGCGAAAGTAGCGCTTGCCGGGCTCAAAGAAATTGGCTTGCAGGTTCAGGGACATGGCGGGTTCCTTAGTGAAGGTTGCAGGTGGCGCGGGCCAGGGCGGCTTGCACTTGCGCCGCATCAAAAGCACGCCAACGCGCGGCCACATGCTGGTCCGGGCGGATCAGGTAGACCGTGCCGTCTTGCGCATCAAAGCGCTCGGCAAAGCGGCCGGTGTGGTCTTGCAGTAGCGTCAAGCCTGCCGCAACAGTTGGGGCTGGCGACACCAGCACCACGTCAAGCGCAATCGCGCTCCCGGAACCCGACGCTGCACTGACCAAGCCTTTGAGTTGCGCCAGGGCGTCCAAGCTCAAACTGGCCGGGTCGTTCACATACACCAGCAGGCAAAAGCGCTGACCCACCTGGTCCAGCAGCCAGATGTCCTGGTCAGCCTGGTGCATCGGCGCATCGTCCATCGGTGCGCCGGGCACCATGTCGCCAGCAAAACTGCCGTCATCGGGCGTGTTCAGGCGTGACTCGGTCAAATAACTCGGCACCGACAAGCGCCCTGAATTGACCAAGGCACGGGCAAACGCGTGCTCGCGTGCCAGGCTCAATACCGCGTTGCGAAACGTCAACGAGGTCTTGCTTTTGGGCGTGATGAAGTCGGTGGAACGGGTGGAATTGAGCAGGTTTTCTTCGGCGGCAAACACACGTTCTTCCGAATAGGTGTCCAGCAACTCGGGTGGAGCCTTGCCTTCCACCACCAATTTGAGCTTCCAGCACAGGTTGTCGGTGTCCTGAATGCCGGAGTTGGCACCGCGCGCGCCAAACGGCGACACCTGGTGCGCAGCGTCCCCCACAAACAACACATGGCCGTGGGTGAAGGCGTTCATGCGGCGGCACTGGAAGGTGTAGACGCTGACCCATTCCAGTTCAAACTCGCGCTCATCCCCCAGCATGGCCTTGATGCGCGGAATCACCTTCTCGGGCTTCTTTTCTTCTTCCGGGTCGGCATCCCAGCCGAGTTGAAAGTCGATGCGGTACACGTTGTCGGCCTGGCGGTGCAGCAGCACCGATTGGCCGGGGTGAAACGGCGGGTCAAACCAGAACCAGCGCTCGTGCGGAAAATCGGCCTTCATGACCACGTCGGCAATCAAAAAGCGGTCTTTGAAAATCTTGCCTTCAATGTCCAACGCCATCATGCGGCGAATGTTGGAACGCGCGCCATCGGCCACCACCAGCCAGTCGGTCTCTATGGAATAAATACCGTCAGGCGTTTCAACTTGCAGCGTGGCGCCATCGCCCTGCGGGGCCACCGACACCACCTTGTTTTTAAAGCGCAGGTCCAGATTGGGCAGCTCCTGGGCGCGTTTTATTTCAAACTCTTCCAGGTAATACTGCTGCAGGTTGATCATGCCGGGGCGCTTGTGGTCTGGCTGCGGCAACAAGTTGAAGTTATACACCTCTTGCTCGCGGAAAAACGTGCGCCCCACGTTCCAGCTCACGCCCTTGTCTACACAGGGCTGGCCCAAACCGATGCGGTCTAGCACCTCCAGTGCACGTTTGGCGTAACAGACCCCACGCGAGCCCACCGACACGGTGTCGTCGTCGTCCAGCAACACCACCGGCACGCCGGACTGCGCCAGCTCAATGGCCGCCGCCAGGCCCACCGGGCCGGCACCCACCACCACCACGGGGTAGCGTTTTTTGTCGGCACCAGATTGCTCTGGTGGGCGAACGTAGTCAAATTGGGGATATTGGTAAGTGCTCAACATGGCTTGTCTCTGGTGTTAAATTTTTTGTGCCGATGTTGTTGTCACTTACTCAGTGGCTTGCAGGCCGTGCCACATTTCCTTGTCGCGCTCGGCCGTCCAGATGCGTGGGTGTTTGATGCCGCTGGCCTCGTCCACGGCGCGGGTCACGTCAAACGGCAGGCAGTGTTCGTAAATGAAAACCTGGCCAAACTTGGGGTCCATCGCCTTGCGGCAATGCGCCATCGCCTGGTTCAGGTTCATGCCCTGGGCCACAGCCTCTTTGGCTGAACTCAGCAAGGTGCTGACGAAATCACGGGTGTAAGCCAGGCCCTCTGCCACACGCTCGGGTGTGTCCAACGCCGGGCCACGGCCGGGGACGATTTTTTCGGGCTTGAGGGCGGCCAGCGCATCCAGCGTGGCGGGCCATTCTTCCAGCTGCGCGTCTCCGGTGTAACAGGCGGCATCGGCTTCCATCAGGTCGCCGGAGAACAGCACTTTCTCAGACGGCACCCACACAATGGTGTCGCCCTTGGTGTGGCCGGGGCCCACATGCATGATTTTGACCTCTATCCCGCTTAAATAAAGCGTCAGCCGCTCCTGAAAAACGAGTGTTGGCCAGGTCAGACCGGGGATGGAATCAAAGGCATCAAACAGGCGCGGAAAACGCTCGTACTCACTCTGCATGTCTTGCGCGCCACGCTCCACAATCATCTCGTAAGTGCCTTGGCTGGCAATGATTTCCTGCATGCCGTGTGCCTTGTAGCCCGACGCGCCCAGCACCCGCACTGCGTGGTAGTGCGACAGCACCACGTATTTGATAGGCTTGTCGGTGATCTTGCGGATCTCTGCCACTAGGTTTTGCGCCATCACTGGCGTGGCCAGTGCGTCGCAAATCAGCACCGCGTCTTCACCAATGATCACGCCGGTGTTGGGGTCGCCCTCGGCGGTGTAGGCCCAGCAATGTTCAGACAGCTGGGCAAAGGTGGTCTTCTTGACCTCCAGGTCGGCTTGGGATGCGAATTTTTTGGTCATGATTTTCCTTGGGTTAATGGTTTACATCCCCAGGTACGCGGCGCGCACCTGTTCGTTGCTGATGAGTTCCTGGCCGGTGCCGGTCAAGGTGACGGTGCCGGTTTCCAGCACATAACCCCGGTCGGCAATCGCCAGCGCAGCAAAGGCGTTTTGCTCCACCAGCAAAATCGTCATGCCCTGAGCTTTCAGTGTCTTGATGACGTTGAACACCTCTTCCACCAGCAGTGGTGCCAGCCCCATGGAGGGTTCGTCCAGCAGCAACAGGCGCGGGCGGCCCATCAGCGCGCGGCCAATCGCCAGCATCTGCTGCTGGCCACCTGACAACGTGCCGGCAGGCAATGCGCGTTTTTCTTTCAGGATCGGGAACATGGCAAAAATCTTGTCCATGTCGCCATCCACCTGATGCCTGGGCTGGGTGTAGGCGCCCAGGCGCAGGTTGTCTTCAATCGACAGCGGACCAAACACTTGCCGCCCTTCCGGGCTTTGGCAAATGCCCCGGCGCATGCGTTTGTCCGAGCGCAATGTGCTGATGTTTTCACCATCAAAATGAATGCTGCCCGCGCTCATCGGCTGCACGCCCGAGAGGGTGCGCAAAAACGTGGTTTTGCCGGCCCCGTTGGCACCCACCAAGGCCACAGTTTCACCCCGGCGCACTTCCATACTGATGCCTTTGAGTGCCTTGATACGGCCATAACAACTCTCCATGCCTTGCACCGTGAGCAACACATCGGCTTTGGCCTGCGCCGGGGCGGCCTGCAACTGGCCGACGCTGCTGGCCCCCAGCCCGACCGACTCAGGGGCCAGGCTGGCAATGCGGTGGTAAAGCTGACGAAACTCGGCTTTGGCCTTGTCGCCAAAAAGCGGATCGTTGTTGTCCAGAAATGCGGCGTTGATCTCGGCCCAGTCCGATGGCAACAAAACGCTGCGCGCCAGCGGCAAGACACTTTTTTCTTCGGTGCGGATATGCGTCTTCAGGCCCAGGGTGTAGTTGCGCAAGGCCAGCGCCAACGCTGCCCCGGTGATCTCGCCCCGGGCCGCCTGGCTGACCTGACCACGCAAGGCGGCCAGATTGGCCGGGCCTTCGCGGTGTTCGGTTTGCAGACTGTCCAGCACGGCGGCGGCTTCCGCACTGCGCAAGCGCAGCAGGCGAAACAAATAGTCGTCTTCCTTGGGGTGGTGCGAGCGGTCCACAAACTGTTCGATGTAATCAAACACCGAGGTAAAAAAGCTGGCTTCAACAGCGGCACCGTCTTCGATCTCACTGGCAACCTGATCGATGGTGGTGGCCAAACGCCACAGGTTGCTGTGGTCCTGGCTGATAAGGGTGAGTGCGTCCATGGTGTTCTCTTGGGTCCGGCGGGTTCAGGCGTGTGCGCCAAGGTAGGCGGCAATCACATCGGGGTTGCGACGCACCTCCAAACCGGTGCCTTCGGTCAGTTTGCGGCCATAGTCCAGCACCAAAATGCGGTCTGACAGGTTCATCACCATCTTCATGTCGTGCTCCACCAGCACCACGGTCACACCCGAGTCGGCCACCTTGCGCACCAACTGGTCCACTTCAATGGTTTCCTTGGGGTTCAGGCCGGCGGCGGGTTCGTCCAGAAAAATCAGGCGCGGTTTCATGGCTAGGGCGCGGGCAATCTCCAGCCGCTTGAGCGCACCGTAAGGCATGCTGTCGGCACGCGCATTCACATAGGCTTGCAGGCCAACAAAAGCCATCAGCTCGGCGGCTTCGGTGTGCAACTCGCGGTCGCGCTTTTTAATCGAGGGCCAGCGCAGGGCGGCTTTGAACAGGTTGCGGTCCAGCCGCAGGTGGGCACCCACCATGACGTTCTCGATGGCGCTCATGTTCATGCAGATTTGCAGGTTCTGAAAGGTGCGCGCCACCCCACGGCGGGCCAACTCATCGGGCGACTTGCCGCCGATGGCTTCACCGTCCAGAAAAATTTGCCCCGCCGTGGGGGTGTAGACCCCGGTGATCAGGTTGAACAGCGTGGTTTTGCCCGCGCCGTTGGGGCCAATCACCGCGTAGACAATGCCAGCATCAATGCTGAACGAGACGTTTTGCACCGCCTTGACACCACCGAAATGGATGGAGAGGTCTTTGACTTCAAGCAAGGCCATGGTCAGTCTCCCCGTCCAAATTTGCTTGAGAGCGTGGGCACCAGACCCTTGGGCATGAAGATCATGCTGAGCATCAAGATGCCACCAAAAGCCACGGTTTCCCAGCCTTCAAACGAGGTCAGGGCTTGCGGCAACGCGGTCAGCAGCACGGCACCCAGCACCGAGCCATAGACCGAGGCCATGCCGCCAATCACCACCATGGTGACCAGCTCAATGGAGTGAAAGAAGTCGGCCAGATTCGGCGTGACAAAGCCCACGTAATGCGCCATCACACTGCCCATGATGCTGGCAAACACCGCTGAGAGCACAAAAATGGCCACCTTGTAGCGCACCACATCCACGCCCACCACCTTGGACGCCACCTCACTGCCGTGCAAGGCACGCAAGGCCCGGCCAAACGGCGAATTGATCAGGTTCAGCGAAGCCCAGACGCTCACCGACAGCAGCACGGCCACGATCCAGTACCAATGTTTGTCACCCGAAATCTCGAACCCGGCCAGGCTCATGGGCGGCACTGGCATGCCGTCGGGCCCGCCAGTCCACTGTGCTTCAGTACGCACCACAATGTGGATGATGATGCCTAGGCCCAACGTGGCCATGGCCAGGTAATGCCCCTTGAGTTTAAAAATAGGCCGCGCCACCATGGCCGCCAGCAAGCCAGCCGCCGCTGCGCCAGCCGCCATGGCCAGCAATGGATGCCAGCCAAAGTGGGTGGACAGGATGGCCGTGGCGTAGGCCCCAATGCCCAGAAATCCGGCGTGGCCCAGGCTGATCTGGCCGGCAAAACCAATCAGCAGGTTCAGGCCCAGCACAATCACGGCGTTGATCGCCATGCGAATCGCCAGGTCCACATAAAAGCTGTTGGGCAACACAAAGGGCAGCACCAGCAGCACCGCCATGATGAGGTACAGGCCGAGATAAGGATTTTTTGACATGCTCAGACCCGGTCGGTAGATTGGCCGCCGAACAGACCGCGCGGCATGAAGAACAGAATCAACAGGATCAGCACAAACGGCATGGCATCCTTGTAAGCCGACGAGATGTAACCCGCGCCCATGGCTTCCAGAATGCCCACCAGCAAGCCGCCCAACACAGCGCCCAGCCCGTTGCCCAGGCCTCCCACCACGGCCGCCACAAAACCTTTGAGCCCAAGCATGATGCCCACGTCATAAGAGGTCAGCGTGAGCGGTGTCACCAGAATGCCGCCCAGCGCGCCCAGCGCCGCCGACATGGCAAAACTTAAAAACAGCACCCAGTTGGTGTTGATGCCGACCAGCTCGGCCGCCACCCGGTTGAACGAGGTGGCCAGCATCGCCTTGCCGTGCAGCGTGCGGTTAAAAAAGTACCACAGCGCCACCACCACGATGGCGGTCACACCCAGCACCCATAGGCTTTGCGGCATCAGTGTGGCACCCAGAATTTGCAGCGGCACATCGCCCGAAAACGCCGGCAGGCTGAAGGTGTTCTTGCCCAGCCAGACCTGAATCAGGCCGCGAATCACCAGCGACGCACCAATGGTGATGATGATCAGCGTGACCGGTTCGGCACCCTTCACCGGCTCAATGGCCAGCTTCTCAAGCACCACACCCACAATGGCCGGCACCAGAATCGCCAGCACCAGAGCCGCCGGCAAGGGCAGACCGGCTTGCGAAAAATACACCGCCAACATGCCGCCGAGCATGATGAATTCACCCTGGGCAAAGTTGATGACGTTGCTGGCGTTGTAGATCAGCGTGAAGCCCAACGCGGCCAGCGCGTAGGTCGCACCCACGGTAATCCCGGAAAACAGGAATTGCAGGAATTCGGCCAGCATCAGGCCCTCCAGCAGGCGAATTTAAAACGCCCTGAACGGGTTGAATACGTCAACATGCGCTGTCTCCGGTGGTCAGAGTCCTTCTTTTGGACTCATTGATTTGTGGATACGAATTCTGAAATATGGAATCGATTCTGTCAATCGATATTTGTAAATTTTTTTGACAGACTCCATCCCCAGGAATTTCGGCGGTGATGGTCTTGGCAGCGAAGTCATACGCATGCTTCATTTGCTATGCTAAATATAGCTATTGACGCTCTAACTACAAGGATTAGAGGTCAATATGGCTCTCATAAAGCAACCACGTTCGAAGCGTCTTATGGCATCCCCGAGATGGGGACTATGCAAACTGCCGTATGGAACTTGCCGGTCGGGGCGTGAAAATTGTTTTCTACGCAACGGCCAAAGCAGGCACACCATTTTTGAACCATGAACCTGACCCCACATTCCATGACCGCCGAAGCCCAACGCCTGAAGTCCCTTCCCAAAGCAGAGGTGCATCTGCACCTGGAGGGCTGCTTTGATGCCACGGTGATCGCGCAGTGGGCCAAGCTCGAAGGTGTGGTGTTGCCACGACCACGCGAGGACTTGTTCAAGTTTTCAGGGTTGGCCGACTTTCTGGGTTTTCTTGATTTGGCTTGTGGCCTGGCATCGACCAAAGAGCGTCTGGTTGAACTCAGCTACGGCCTGAGCCAACGGCTCGCAGACAACGGAACAGGCTACGCCGACGTGATCTTCAATCCCACACACTGGCACGCTTGGCAGGGCCGATTGGGGGTGATGCTGGAGGCCATTGATGCGGGCTTCAAAGAGGCAGAGCAGGATGGGCTTCCCACGGTGGGGTTATGCGTCAGCCTGCTGCGCACACAATCCGCTGAGGCCGCCGTTGAACTGGTCGAGTCCTTGTCCGCCATGCGGCACCCGCGCGTCGTGGCTTTGTCGGTGGATGGCAATGAGGCCACGGCCGGCCGCACAGGCCCCAGGTTTGCAGAGGCTTTCCGCCGAGCCGGCCATGCCGGCTTGCGCCGCACTGTCCACGCGGGGGAATCCAGTGGCCCGGAAGGGGTATGGGATGCAGTCACGCTGCTCGGCGCAGACCGGATTGACCATGGCGTGAGGGCCATTGAGGATGCCTCCCTGGTGGAGATGCTTGCGAACCGCAGGATTCCCCTGGGTGTTTGCCCGACATCCAACCTTGTGCTGGGTGTGTACCCATCTATCCAAGAACACCCCATGGAGAGATTGCGTCAGGCTGGCGTACTTGTCTCGGTCAACACGGATGACCCGGCGTTGCTGGGCACCAGCCTGATGGAGGAATACCGCCTATGCCGTCAGGCGTTTGGCTGGACGGATGATGTGACAAAGGCCATGGCGCATACCTCCATCGAAGCCAGCTTTGCGAATGTAACGGTCAAAGCGCACCTGTTGAAAGCGCTGGATGCTTGGTAATTACATGGCCACATCGCGTCTAGGCTGTGACCACACGCCTCGCGTTTGGCCGACAGCCAACGACCTGAGCGGGGTCTATGGGGCTGGTGTGGCTTGGTAAAGGCAGACTTGGTTACGGCCACGCTCTTTCGCCTGGTACATGGCCAAGTCAGCATTTTTGGCCAGGGTAATGTCGTCTTGCCCATGTTCAGGAAACAGCGCGATACCGATGCTGCACGAAATTTGCAGCGAGTAGGCTTGCAGCAGAAACGGTCGCACCAGCACACTGCGAATTTTTTCCGCCACGGCCAGGGTCTCCGGGACACCGGTTGCACCACGCAGCAAGACCACAAACTCATCACCACCGATCCGCGCCACCGTGTCGGAGTCACGTACACACTGGAGCATGCGCTGCGCCGCCTCCTGCAGCAACAGGTCTCCGACCGCATGGCCATGGGTATCGTTGACAGGCTTGAACTTGTCAAGGTCAATGAACATCAGCGCCAGACTGGTTTGGTCGCGGACGGCATTGGCAATGGCACGCTGTAGCCTGTCACTGAACAAGGCCCGATTGGGCAGCCCGGTGAGCGCATCATGCTGGGCCATGTGGCGAATACGCTGCTCAGTCTTCTTGCGCTCGCTGATGTCGCGCACCACAAAAATCAGCCCACTGGGTTTGCCCTGGGCATTACGCACAATTTCAGCGTTGATTTCGGTCTCCAGCATGCTGCCATCCAGGCGGATCAACTGGTAGTCTTCAGCGCCGTTGTAAACACCTTTGAACATGGCGGCAATATTGGCCGTTGCACGTGGAATATCGGCCGGATCACGAAAATCCGCAATATTTCGACCCAACAACTGGTCTTCGGTCGTGCCCCTCATCATGGTCACGGCAACGGGTGAGGCGTGCTGGATGATGCCTTGCAAATCACTCACCACCACGGCATCAGGCGAGGCATGAAGAATGGATTGGTAAAGCTGCTGGCTTTCGGTAAGCGCTTGTTGTGCCAGCTTCTGACTGGCCAGACTGGCGGCCAAGCGCCGATTGGTGTGCAAGATGTAGCTCACCAGCAAGGTCATGCCCAGCAAGAGCGTCAGGGCGCCCGCCAAATACGGACTCCAGATGCTTGACGGTGGTGTGGTGTCGTACAAAAAACCGTCCAGTGAGACATCTTTAGGCAGCAGCCCCAAAGAAACATAGGTTTGTGCAATGTGATGCCAGCGCCCCGGATTCATGTAGCCCACCTCGATCAGGCTGCTTTGCAGCAAGGGTGCCATCTGCTGCGCCTCAAACTGGTAAAACGCCCGCGTGTGTTGTTTCGAGTAGCGCGTCAAGATGAGATCGATGATTTCATCGGGGTGCGCCATGGCGTATTGCCAGCCTTTCAGACTGGCGGCGCGAAAAGCCGCCACACGTGCTGGGTGTGTCTTGATTTGCTGCTCGGAGGTGAACAGGTTGTCGCCATAAAAGTCGATACCGACCGCACGCGGCGAATACACCTGGTAGGCAAAATCGGCCTGATCCAGATCATATAACTCGTTGGTCGAATACGCGGTCATGGCATCCACGCGCCCTTCAATCAGGTCACGCGTGTTGAAACTGTGCGGCAGGGACTGCAAGGCCGTCGCATCCAGGCCTTCCTGGCGCAGGTAGGCCTGCAATTCAGCGGACTGCGCCTCAAACATGACACGCTTGCCTTGGAGGTCGTGCACACTTTGGGTCGGCTGGCTCTGGCGGGCCACCAAAACCAGCGGGGAATGCTGAAAAATGACCGCCAGGGCCACCACCGGCACACCTGCTTGCCGTTCCAGCAACAAGCTGCTGGCACCAACACCAAAATCAGCTTGGCCATCCATCACGACCTTGACCGGGTCCGTTCCGGGGGCCGCTTCCCGTAGTTTGACTTGCAGCCCGGCTTGCTGGTAGAAGCCCTTTTCTACCGCGGCGTAATAACCCGCAAACTGGAAAGCGTGGGTCCATTTGAGCTGCAGGGTCACCGACTCCAGTGCCTGCGCCGCCGTGGTGCCCAGCAAGCCACAGATCAGCGTAGCCCAAAGGTGCCATCGCCCAAAAAAACCGGAATTCAGTTGCAACATGATTCGGCCATCAAAACACCCTAAACGCTATTTAAAACATAGCTTCTTACGCATACAAAACAAGGACTACAGCTCTATTTTGCTTGCAAAATGTGACCCAACCGCAAAGACAGCTCATCGGCACATCGTTTCAAGGCCGTGACCACCTGGCCATCCGGCGACAGATCAATCATGCTTTTGACACCAATCGCCAGCACCGACAGGGTGATCTCGTGTTTGAAATTAAACACCGGTGCCGCCGCCGCAGCCACCCCCGGCACCAGGTGGTAGTCACTGACCACCGACACGTGGTCAGCGCGCACCTGGGCCAGCATGGCATCAATACCTGCGGTGGTCTGAAGCTCGGCGGGCAGTGCCAGGGTAGCACGCTCACGGCCAATCAGCGCATCGGTGGTGTTGCGCGGCAACCAGGCCGCAAACACCCGGCCACTGGCCGAGGTCAGCAGTTGCAGGGCACTGCCGGTGACCACGTTGACGGTGATCGGGCGGTAGGGGCGCACAGAGCGGATGATGACCGGGCCGTTATCGCTCCACACCGCCAGCGCCGTGGTCTGGTTGATCTCATCACGCAAATCGGCAATGGCGGACAAGCCCAGCTTGACACGGTCCAGCCGGTCCACCGCCACCAAGCCCAAGCTCAAGGCAAAGGGGCCAAGGTCATACCGCGAGGTCATGGGGTCTTGTTCTACCAGCCCCGAGCGCACCAGGCTGACAATGTAGCGGTGTACCTTGGAGGCCGGCATGTCCGCCGCTGCCGCTATATCCTTGAGCATCATGGAGCGGTGACCCCCACTGATCGCACGCAAAATAGCCATGCCGATTTCTAAAGACTGAACACCATTTTTGCCTTCAGTATCGCGTGCGTCGGTTGTCTGGTTAGGGAGCCGCATAGTTTGTGTATAGATTGAAGATTCCAGGAAGCATCACTGTCCCGGGATAACCCGTGCAACGGCATGGAATCCCATGCAAAAACCGCAAAACCGTCTGTTCGAAGAGTCATGCAGATCACATTGAATGTTAACGCGCATGCTCTGCTTTTTGGCTTTTCAAATGGCCGTCTTGTTTTAACGCTCCCCCTTGCGATACGGCTTCATCAGCGCCTGCGGGTAGCTGGCCTTGCGTGCCACCAGCACCAGCGCCACGATGGACAGCACATAAGGCAGCATCAGGTACAACTGGTAAGGCAGCACCGCGTCACCCATCTGCTGCAGCCGCAATTGCAACGCGTCAAAAAAGGCAAACAGCAGCGCCCCCAGCAGCGCCTTGCCCGGCCGCCAGGAGGCAAACACCACCAGCGCCACACAAATCCAGCCGCGCCCATTCACCATGTTGAAAAAGAAGGCGTTGAAGGCCGATAGCGTCAGGAACGAACCCGCCACGCCCATCAGCGCCGAGCCCGCCACGATGGCCCCGGTGCGCACCGCCGCCACCGACACACCCTGGCCTTCGGCCGCCTGCGGGTTCTCGCCCACCATACGCACCGCCAGACCGACCGGGGTTTTGTAAAGCACGTAAGCGATCACCGGCACCAGCAGCAAGGCCAGCAGCGTCAGCGGAGTTTGCTGCGCCAGCACCGGCAAGCCCAGCCAGTCCATGGC
Organism: Rhodoferax lithotrophicus; assembly: GCF_019973615.1. Classification (GTDB taxonomy): domain Bacteria; phylum Pseudomonadota; class Gammaproteobacteria; order Burkholderiales; family Burkholderiaceae_C; genus Rhodoferax; species Rhodoferax lithotrophicus. The sequence goes on from NZ_AP024238.1 coordinate 4,804,058, forward strand.
GGCAAACGGCGTGATGGTTGGCGGCGTGGAGACCTTGGGAAAACTCACCCGGTAACCGTAATAACTCAAGGCTGTGGCCAAGAGCGTAATGCCCAGACCCGACACGTGTTGCGACAGCGCCAGCCCCACCGTCAGAAAGGCATGCAGCAGGCCCAGCGCTGCCCCGGTGAGTGCCGCCACCGCCACCCCCAGCCACAGCGGTGCGCCCAGATACACCGCCAGCCAGCCGGTGAAAGCCCCAGCCACCATGATGCCCTCGATCCCTAAGTTCAGCACCCCGGCGCGTTCGCACAACAGCACACCCAGCGTGCCCAGGATCAGCGGTGTGGCAATGCGCAGCACCGCGACCCAGAAGGCGGGATTGGCGAGGATGTCCAGAAATTCGCTCATTGCCACCTCACCCGGTATTGCGTCAGCAAGGTAGCCACCAGCACCGAGATCAGCGAGGCGGCCACGATCACATCGGCGATGAAGGTGGGCACGCCGACCACCCGGCTCATGCTGTCCGCCCCCACCAGCACACCCGCCACGAACACACTGCCCAGCATCACCCCCAGCGGGTGCAGGCCTGCCAGCATGGCGATCACGATGCCGCTGTAGCCGTAGCCGGGGGACATGTCCAGCGTCAGGTAGCTGGTGCGCCCGGCCACCTCAATGGCCCCGGCCAGGCCCGCCAGCCCCCCCGAGAGCAGTGCCACCAACACCACCGTGCGGGTCACCGGCACACCGGCAAAGGCGGCGGCGCGGGCATTGGCCCCGACGGCACGAATGTCAAAACCCAGCACCGTGTATTTCATCAGCGCCCACAGGCCCACTGCCAGCGCACAGGCCCACAACAGGCCGGTGTGCACACGGGTTTGCGGAATGAGTTTGGCCAGCTCCAGATCACCAAGCAGCACCACGCTTTGCGGCCAGCCCATGGCGGTGGGGTCTTTCATCGGGCCGTCCAGCATCAGCGACACCAGCAACAGCACGATGAAGTTCAGCAGCAGCGTGGTCACCACCTCGTCCACACCCAGCCGGGCTTTCATCAGCGCCGGGCCGAGCAACAGCAAGGCACCGGCCAGCGCGGCAGCCAGCATCATCAGCACAAACAGCAGCGCCGGGGGCAGATCAAAGCCGGTGCCACCATGCAGGCCACCGACCGCCACGGCGGCCAGCGCGCCCATGTACAACTGGCCTTCGGCGCCAATATTGAACAGCCGCGCCTTGAAGGCCACCGCAGCCGCCAGGCCGGTGAGCATCAGCGGGATGGCGCGGGTCAGCGTCTCGGACCAGGCAAACACCGACCCAAAACCACCTTGCAGCAGCAGGCCATAGGTGCGTCCCACCGGCGCACCGGCCCACAACACCAGCAGGGCGCTGATCAGCAGCGTGAACAGCACGGCACCCAGCGGTGCCAGCACCAGCGCGGCAGATGAACTGTGGGTGCGCTTTTCGAGCCTCATGCGTGCGCCCCTACCCCGGCCATGGCCAGGCCAATGGCTTCGCGGCTCCAGTCCAGCGCGGGCTGGGCGGCCGTCATGTCGCCAGCGTGCATCACCGCCACGCGGTCGCCCAAGGTCAGCACCTCGTCCAGATCGTCCGAGATCACCAGCACCGCCGCACCGGCATCGCGCGCGGCAATGAGTTGCGACTGCACATAGGCCACCGCGCCAATGTCCAGCCCCCAGGTGGGTTGATGGGCAATGATCAGGCGTGGGGTTTGGGTTGAATTGGTCACTATTAAATTTGTAGCTTCTTGCGCAGGATTCATAAGCGCTCTACCCAGAATAAGCTTTTGCATATTGCCGCCAGACAAGGAGCGGGCGGCCACCAGCGGGCCGCCGCCACGCACATCAAAGGCCGCCATGACTTGCTGCGCATAGGTCCGAGCGCGGGCGCGGCGCACCCAGCCCCAGCGTGAAAACACCGAGCTGCGCAGACGCTCGGAGACGGCGTTTTCCCACACCGGCAAATCACCCACCACACCGACGGCATGGCGGTCTTCCGGGATGCGGGCAACCCCCCGCGCCACCAGCTCGGCCGGGTGGGGCGGCAGCGGTTGGCCCAGCAAGGTCACCGTACCAGACTCTGCGGCGCGGGTGCCGCACAGCAGCTCGGCCAGCGCCACCTGGCCGTTGCCCGAGACCCCGGCAATGGCCACCATCTCGCCCGCGTTCAGGGTGAGGGACACCCGGTTCAGCCGTTCGCGCCCGGCCCCGGTGCTGACCTGATCCAGCACACACACCGGTGCGCCGACCGACCGGGCCGGGCGGCGCACCGGTGGCTCAATGGCGTGGCCGACCATCCACTGCGCCAATTGGGCTTGTGTGGTACCGCTGGCCGGGGCTTGCGCCACCAGCTTGCCGGCACGCAGCACCGCCACGCGGTGCGAGACCCGCAGCACCTCGCCCAGCTTGTGGCTGATGAAGATGATGGACAGGCCCTGCGCCACCATCTGCGCCAGCACCTCAAACAGGCTCTCACTCTCCTGCGGGGTCAGCACGGCGGTGGGTTCGTCCAGTATCAAAATACGGGCACCGCGGTACAAAGCTTTCAGGATTTCGACCCGCTGGCGTTCGCCAACGGACAGGCTGCCGACCTTGGCCTTGGGGTCCACCATCAAACCAAATTGCTGGCCCACGGCCAGCAATTTGTCGCGCGCGGCACGCTGGCGCGTGAGCGGTTGCCACAGCGGCTCAGAGCCCATCATCACGTTGTCGAGCACGCTCAGGTTGTCGGCCAGGGTGAAGTGCTGGTGCACCATGCCAATGCCGGCGGCCAGCGCGGCTTTCGGGTCACCGGGCGCAAGCAACTGGCCATGAACCTCAATCTGCCCGGCATCGGCGGTGTAGTGACCAAACAGGATCGACACCAGCGTGGACTTGCCTGCGCCGTTTTCCCCCAGCAGCGCCAGCACCTCGCCGCGGCGCAGCTCCAGCGAGATATCGCTGTTGGCCACCAAATCACCAAAGCGCTTGCTGATGCCGCTCAGGCGCAATACGGGTTGGGTCATCACAACGGACCTGGGCGCTATTTCCAGGCGGCCAGGAAAGCCAGCAAGACCTTGGCGGAGTTGTTGGCCGCAATGCTCAGGAACGTGTCCATCTCGTTCTCAGTCCCGCCACCACCGGCCAGGTCACTCAGGGAGCGAAAAGCGATGAACGGCACACCATTGCTGTAGGCCACCATGGCGGTGGCTGCAGTTTCCATGTCCAGCACATTGGCTTCAAAGGTGTTGAACACGTATTCCCGAAACGCACGGTTGTCGACAAAAGCCTGGCCCGAGACACCGTTGCCACCCACCACCAATTTGGGGGAGTGGGTCAGGCACTGCTTGGTGGTATCACAGGCATCCAGCACCGTACCCTGAACAGATCGGGCCAGCGCCAGCAGTTGGGCATCGGCTTCAAACCAGAATTTGCTTTCTTCACTGTGCCCGTCTGAGCGCACCGTCACCGGGCGCGGGTGCAGCATGCCAAAGTTGGGCAGCTTGACATCGTCCATCCAGGGCGGCGCACTGTATTTGCCGGGTGCGGTTTCCCGTGCCATCAAAACCTCCAGGTACTGCCCCCATCGCTGGGCCACCGTCACGTCACCAATGTTGAGCGCCGGGTTAACGCCCCCGGCGATACCGCTAAAGACCAGGTGGGTGACATGAAAACGATCCAGCACCAGCTGGGTGGTCATGGCCGTGTTGGTCATGCTGACCCCCGAGAGGAACAGCACCACCGGTTTTCCCTGCAACACCCCGGTGGTGAAACTCACCCCGTTCACGGTGTAGCTTTGCGGGGCGTCCACACGCGACAACAACAAGGCCAATTCGCCCTGGAACGCGGACAACACCGCAATACGTGGTGTGTCATCCAGGGTGCTGGTGGCCCGGCCCGCACCAGGCAGCAGGCCCGTCAAGCCCACCAGCAAAGTCAAATAACGCAACCAGCGGGATACGTGTAGGGACATGGCAGCGTGGTCGATGGATTATTTGGCGCTGGACTTGGGCTGGCTGTCGTCCACCTTGACGCTGAACTTGCCATCCACAATGTCCTTCTCTTTGGCCTTGAGTTTGGCCACGATGGCCGCAGGCACCTTTTTCTCAAACGTGCCCAATGGTGCCAGCGACGAGCCCTTGAACTTCATCATGGCGTAGGGGCCGTAGTCTTCGGCGGTGAACTTGCCTTCTTTGACCAGCTTGATGGCGCGGTCAGCCGCGGGCTCAAAGTGCCACAGGGCCGAAGCCACCACCGTGTCGGGGTACTGCGCCTGGGTGTTGATCACATTGCCGATGGCCAGTTTGCCCTTCTCTTTGGCGGCATCACTCACACCAAAACGCTCGGCGTACATCACGTCGGCCCCTTTGTCAATCATGGCGAAGGCGGCTTCCTTGGCCTTGGGTGGGTCAAACCAGCTGTTGATAAAACTCACGCTGAATTCCACCTTGGGATTGACCTCTTTGGCCCCCGCCATGAAGGCGTTCATCAGGCGGTTGACTTCGGGAATGGGAAAACCACCCACCATGCCGATCTTGTTGCTCTTGGTCATACCACCAGCGACCATGCCCGACAGGTAGGCGGGTTCCTGGATGAAGTTGTCAAACACGCTGAAGTTGGGGGCCATGGGCTTGCCGGAGGAGCCCAGCAGGAACGACACCTTGGGAAAATCCTTGGCCACCTTGCGTGCGGCGGCTTCCACCGCAAAGGCTTCGCCCACAATCAACTGGTTGCCAGCGGTGGCGTACTCACGCATGACGCGTTCGTAGTCGGCGTTGCTGACGTTCTCACTGGCTTTGTATTCAATCTCACCACGCGCTTCGGCGGCTTTCAAGGCAATGTGCAGGCGGCTGACCCATTGCTGCTCAAAGGGCACGGTGTACACGGCGGCCACTTTGAGTTTGGCCTGCGCCTGGGACAGGCCCGGCATCAGGGCCACCAGGGAAGCCGCCAGAACAACAGCCTGGCGACGGGTGAACGGTTTCACATGCATAGATTTCTCCAGTTGAGGACACTACAAAATTTATAGCTGCTTGCGCTTGTCAAACATGCGCCAGAGGCCTATTTCTCATACAAAGCAGGCAAGCATGTTGTGTGCCAGCGTGTGCGGCCGCCAAAGCCACGCGCGATGTCCGTCTGCCGACTTGTACGGGCACACGCACACACCAAACAGGCGCAGTCTAGCCCTGATTTGGTGCCAACGACTTGCCGGACATGACCAAGTTCTGTTGTTGCTTCACAAAACCATCGAACGCGGCCAGCAGAGGCTGGAACTTGGCGGGGGGGTGCTCCAGTTGCGCCAGTGCTGCGCAGGTGGCCTCCAGCGTGGAAAGCTGTCCGGGCTGATGTGCCTTGCGAATCAGGTAGCCTGATGTGGGCGCGTCTTGGAGCGACAAGCGTGGCAGACCCTGTAGCAGGCGGCTTAAATGCAGCATTTTCCGGCTTTTGCGCCAAGTGGCATCCAGCACCACCAACCGGATTTTCGATGGGTCGCTGAGCTGAGTCGTGTCCAGCGGTGCGGGCACTTGGTGCCCGGCGTGGGCCGTGGGCGGATACAGCAGCACGGTGTACTTGGGTTCGGGCATCGCCGCGCGCAGCACGGCATCATCAAAAGCCTCACCCACCCGAATGCGGCTGCCAGGCAAGCTCAGGTGCAACAGACGGGCCGTGTTCTTGACGTGGCTCACTTCCAGTGGATGCTGCAGGATCAGCACCTCGGTGGCATGGGCCGTGGGAGTCACCCAATGGCAGATACAGGTGCCTTGAGGCCGAAGGCAGGCGGTACAAAGCAGGCGTTTGGAGGGCAACATGCGCAGGGGGTTCCCACAGGATACGGTCCCTGTTTGGCCACGTGGGTGGGTTGATCCGTCTTTTGTAACAAGATGTCTCAGGATGGAGCCGCTATCAGCCGCCTGGTTGGGGCCGCTAACGGCCGAGAAATTTAAAACTTCCGAACAAGGTCTTCAAAAAACGCCGATGGCAACCATTACATATCAGGTGCACGGAGCCTATGGAAAAGCGCATTCGGGTGCTTCGCGGTATTCTGCGCAGCTCATGGGAACACACTGGGCACGTGTGAACTGGGTTCTTTTTACTCACAAACATCCATACCTCCTTTACTTTCGCACAAATAAGTTAATTTGTTGTCAGCGCTATCCTGCGTTTTTGACACGTTCACGTGTATAGACACAAAAAGTTACAAATTCGGCGCAGTATAGGTCTTACATATGACATCTTTTTTATATGGGACTTTAGGCCCAGTCCCATGCCGCTTTTCTGGCTCACCGTGCGAAACCCCTTGGCGCAACCCATTCAAGCATCAGACAGCCCGCCTGCATTGGCGGGGTGACAATCCCCCCAACACCAGGAGCCCTCTATGACCACCCATCCAAATCCCCCACACGATGCCACCCCACCCACGCTGTGCGAGCCATGCGCAGGTATTCAGCGCAACTGGCGGCGCGCGCCGGGCCATGCCGAGCTGGTGCAAGGCATCAATCACAAGATAGAGCGCAGCCACGGACTCGTTACTGTGACCCGCTACGTGTGTGATCACTGTGGCACGGTATGGAACTATGAAAACGACAAGACCAATCAGCATGCAGGTTGGTCGATCATGGGCCAATGAACCGTATCCCTGAGGCCTGAGCGGGATGCGCGGGACAACATCAAACTCGAAATCACCACCGTGGCGGACAAGACGAAGCCACAAAAAAGCGGCGTGTCCTGAAAATGGGATTAGTCCGCACCTTGCAACTGCAGGCCCACAATACCCAGCACCACCAGGCTGATACACACCAGTCTGGCCCAGCTGGCGGGTTCATGAAAAACCACCATACCAACCATCGCAGTGCCAGCGGCACCCATACCGGCCCACACCGCGTAGGCAGTGCCGATGGGCAACACTTTGAGCGTGAGGCTCATGAGCCAGACACTGAGAATGGCCGAGCTGACCGACACCACCGTAGGCCAGGGTCTGGTGAAGCTGTCTGACAGCTTCAACGTGACCGAAAAGACCACCTCCAGCACGCCAGAGACCAGCACTATCACCCACGCCATGTTTGTAGTGCCCACAACCAGCATCTTGCGCTCCCGGATGATGTCAAAACCCCGGATTCTAGGAGCCTTCCACTCTGGCCAGGGCATCCTCAAGCAAGTCGGCGAGTCTTCAATCATTGAATTTTATTGAACATTGCCAACAATCCGATTGAATTCATTTGCACTGAAGCCTTTCTAAACTGACGGCACTTGTTCAGGAATTCCCCTGACAAACCCTTTTTGGAGAGCTGTTTTGACCCAAGACCGATCCGGCCTGAACACCACCCAGAGCCACTACTCCTTTGTCGCCATCACCCTGCACTGGTTGCTGGCACTGGTCGTTGTGAGCATGTTTGTGATGGGCGTTTACATGACCGATTTGCCGTTTTCACCGGCCCGCCTGAAACTCTACAACTGGCATAAATGGGCCGGCATCAGTTTCTTGCTGCTGTCTGTCTTGCGCCTGCTCTGGCGTGCCACACACCGTCCACCAGAGCTGCCCAACAGCATCCGCCAGACCATGCCAGCCTGGCAAAGCCGGGCTCACCACGCCACCCATCACCTGCTGTACGTGCTGTTTTTTGCGGTACCACTGCTGGGCTGGGCGTACAGCTCGGCCGCTGGTTTCCCGATTGTCTGGTTCGGCCAATTCGCGCTGCCAGACCTGCTGCCCGCCGACAAAGCCTTGGCCGAACTGATCAAACCATTACACATGGCCTCCGCCCTGGCACTGATGGGCCTGGCCGGCTTGCATATCGCCGCCGCCCTGAAACACCAATGGATTGATCGCGACGGCTTGCTGCTGCGCATGATGCCCGGGCGCACCTGAAGCTATTGAATGGAGCACACATGATGAACACCCCACAGACCCTCACCGTCCTGGTATCCGCCCTGCTGGCCAGTTTGGCCCTGCCCGCCGCTGCGCAGCAAAAGCTGCTGCCCGCACAAAGCGAGTTGAACTTTGCAGCCAAACAAATGGGGGTGCCGATCAACGGGCATTTCAAGAAATTTGACGCACAAGTCAGCTTTGACCCCGCCAAACTGGCCTCCAGCAAAGTCGCGTTTACCGTCGACATGGGCAGTGCCACGCTGGGCTCCAAAGAGATGGACAGCGAGTTGCCCACGGCCACCTGGTTCAACGTGCCGAAATTTCCCCAAGCCAGCTTCAACTCTTCAGCCATCAAGGCATTGGGTGCGGGCAAATTTGAGGTCACGGGACAACTGGCCATCAAAGGCCAGGTCCAGAATGTGCAGGTGCCTTTGAGCATGACACAAACCGGTGCCATCACCGTGGCCACTGGCGTGTTGCCCATCAAACGGCTGGCCTTCAAGATTGGTGATGGCGACTGGGCCGATACCTCCATGGTGGCCGACGACGTGCAGGTCAGGTTCAAGCTGTCTTTGAGCGGCGTGAGCAAGCTGTAAGCACGCGGCCAGCCCTGCTTGAATTGTTTTTTTCCTCTGGTTTTCTCCCCTTTTTATTTTCCCCAACCTTTTCAGGAGTTTTGATGCGTTCCACACTTTTACCCCTCGCCGCCGCCCTTGCCTTGCTCGCCGGTACCGCTACAGCCAACGCCGCCAGCTACGCCATTGACCCGGCTCACACCTATGTGACCTTCGAGATTGGCCACTTTGGCACCAGTACCAACCGCGGCCGTTTTGACAAGAAGGAAGGCAGCGTTGAGCTGGACCGCGCCGCCAAAACAGGCAAGGTCAACATCGTGGTGGACACCACCTCCATCAACACCGGTTTTGCCGCCTTCAACAAGCACCTGCAAAGCGCCGACCTGTTCGATGCAGAAAAATTCCCGACCATGACGTTTGCAGCGGACAAGTTCAGCTTCAACGGCGACAAGGTGGCCGAAGTCACCGGTAGCCTGACCCTGCTGGGCAAAACCCAGCCCTTGACACTGAAGGCCACCAACTTCAATTGCTACGACAGCCCCATGCTCAAGCGCGAAGTGTGTGGTGGTGACTTTGAAGGCACGCTGGATCGCACCCAATTTGGCATGAACTATGGCATCGACTGGGGTTTCCCGAAAAACGTGCACCTGGTGGTGCAAGTTGAAGCCGTCAAGCAATAAGCGGCTTGCGGGGGTGACCTCTATAATTTTGAGGTAGATCAACTCCACACACCCCCAAGAGACCACCATGAGCAACCACCACCCCACCAGTGCGCACGATGCACATGCGACACCCAGCCCCAGCCTCTTCAAACAAGTGTTCAACCTGGTGGTGTTGCTGGCGCTGCCCGTGCTGGTGGTGGGCTCTCTGATTGGGTATTACAAGGCACATGACAGCGTTGGCCCCGGCAGCTTGTCGGAAGAAGCCGTCGAGGCCCGGATTCAAAAGGTTGGCATGTTGCAACTGGGTGCCGCCAAGCACGAGCTGAGAACTGGTGAAGCTGTTTTCAAAGCTCAATGCACTACCTGCCACACCGCAGGCACGCTGGGTGCGCCCAAGTTCGGGGATGCCGCCGCCTGGGCTCCACGCATCGCCACCGGTTTTGACGCACTGCTGAATTCGGCCATGAACGGCAAGGGCAATATGACCAAGCAAGGTGGCGCTGCGTTTTCTGACTACGAAGTGGCCCGCGCGGTGGTCTACATGGCCAATGCAGGCGGTGCCAAATTTGCCGAACCCAAAGCGCCAGAGGGTGCCGCGGCTCCTGCCGGAGCAGCTTCCGCCGCCCAATAACTTTTTACACGCTTTTTAGCAGTGTAGCCCTTGCTAGATAAGCGCAAACAGCTACATATTGTGTAGCGCTTCAGGGCTTCTGACAAAACCGAACCGGGTTTGCAAGTCGCCCCGCAACACGTCTTGCAGCGGCCAGCGGCCCTGCTCCAGTGCTTGGGCAGCCAAGGCCATGTCCTGGCTATGCACCAGGCCCAAACCCAAGTCGGCTTCCAGGTACAACCAGCCCTGTTCGTCCAGCCAGCAGCCCGACACCTGCGCCATGCGCCCGGTGTGATCTTGCACGCTGCCATCGGGCTGCAGCCGCCAGACCAGCGGTGTGGCGAGCAACTCCACAAACACCCGTTGTGGCCCATTCTGAAAATACCAGCAGCCCCGCGCATCGGGCGCGTAGTTGCGGGCAATAAAGTCCAGCAATTTGCCGTGACGTAATTCCGCGCCTTTGCTGCCCGGCGTGCCCCCGGCAAATGGCCCACAGGCCTGCGCACGTTCATCACGCATGAACCAGTTGCCACGCGTATCGAGTCCGAGCCAGCCGTAGCAGTCTGGCACGTTGGGCCATTTGGCCATGGCTTGTTTGACGATGTCATCCATCCACATTTCCTTTAAGTGTCAAGCCCGATTGTTGGGCCAGCCAGGTAAGCACCGCCGCCGGCATGGTCTGAATGTGCCCCGGCCACGGCCCGCGGGCAAAGCCCACATGTCCGCCATGGAGCGGCTGCCACAAACTCACGTGGCGCCCGACCTGACTGGCGCGCGGCAAACTGCTGGCCGGTACAAACGGGTCGTTGCGTGCATTCACCACCAGCGTCGGCAGCATCATGCCAGCCAGGTGGGGCTTGGCCGAAGCCCGCGCCCAATAGTCTTCGGTGTTCCTGAAGCCATGCAGCGGAGCGGTGAACACATTGTCAAACTCGTACAAAGTGCGTGCGCCCAGCAGGGCCTGCGGCTGAAACAGGCCGGGGTGCTGGGCCAGTTTTTGCATCGCCTTGGGCTTCATGCTGCGCAAAAACATGCGGGTGTAGACGCTGCGGTTAAAGCCCCGGCCCATGGCTTGGCCACTGGCGGCCAAATCCACCGGCGCTGAAATACTGGCCACCGCACTGGCCTGCAGCCGCCCCTGGCTGCCCGCTTCTTGCGCCCAGCGCAACAGCGCATTGCCGCCCAGTGACACACCCACCACCATCAATGGGCGCGGGGTGCACTGGCGCAGGCGCGTCAAAATCCAGCCAATTTCTTCATAGTCGCCCGAGTGGTAGGCCCGTGCCGCACGATTGATTTCGCCACTGCAGCCGCGAAAGTGCGGCACCACAAAACTCAAGCCACGCTGTTGTGCCACCTGTGCAAAGGCCAGCGCATAGTGGCTGTGCGACGAGCCTTCCAACCCATGAAACAACACCAGCAGCGGTGTTGGAGTTGCGGCCGAACCTGCCTGGGCATCACACCAATCCACATCGATGAAGTCGCCATCCGGCGTGGTCCAGCGCTCCCGGCGGTAGTGGATGGCGGCCAGCGCCGCTGGCTGTGCATGGCGCACCCGCAGCGCGGGCCAGATGGTTTGCAGGTGGCCCCCAGGCAGCCACCATGGCGCTATGGATTCAGTAGCTTCTTGCGCTTGATTGGAGGGGGCTACAGGCACAATTTAATGCAAAACATGGGGGACGGCCGTGATGTCTTCATTCTCACGCGGGTTGCCCGGGCTGGCATGGTGCGCCACCAGCCGCCAGCCTTGCGCGGTTTTGTGATAGACGTTGGTGGCCATCACAAAGGCATCCATCGGGCCTTCCTGGGTCAGGATGCCAATACGCTCGCGCACACTGTGGATGCTGCTGGCCAGGCCCTCGATTTTGCGCACGTCTTGCGCGGCAATACGCAAGTTTCCATTGGAGAACATGGATTCAAAGGCGGCGCGAATCGCCACCAGGCCCACCATGCGGGGGCCGCCGGGGTGGATGCAGATGACATCATCCTCATCGGCCCAACAGGCCATCAGGCGGTCGATGTCACCGGTTTGCAAGGCTTCGTAAAAGCTGGTTTCAATGTCGTCGGCAGAGCCGCCAACGGTGGCTGCAATTTTTTGGGCTTTGGACATGGGTGGTGTATGAAGAGTAAGCCATGATTTTGACCGCATTTGTGCCGCTCATGTGGCGCGCACGACGGTGGTGGTGATTTCGGTCGTCACACGGGTCATCAGCTTGTGCACCGGGCACTTTTCTGCCACGGCGGTCAGTTGGGCAAACTCGGCATCGCTGAAGCTGCCGCTGATCACCAGCCGGGTGTTGAGTCGGTACACCCCGCTGCGCTCCTGGCTGTTGTCGCTGACCACTTCGGTGTGAATGTCATCCACCGCAATGTTCTTTTTACGGGCAAACCACATCACCGTCAAGGCCTTGCAAGCCCCCAGGGCCGCGTCGTACAAATCATGCGGGCTCGGGCCTGCATCCTCACCACCTTCGGCCGCGGACACGTCCGTGTCGAACTGGTGATCACGAAGGTGGATGGTCTGCGCCAGTTGGGTGCCCGGCTTGTGCTGGAGGTGAACGGACATGTGGTCTCCTGTGTGGGTGTTTTCCAGTGTAAAACAGGCCCCCTGAGGCGGTTGCAGGGGCAAGAGTGCCCATCCGCAGACCAAGCCTTCTCTGTCCGCGGGATCTGTTGGAGCCACTTATACCCGCACCCGTGAATGGCACGTCGCCGCGAGGTGCTGCAAGCAGAGGTGGTGCAGACTTTGTAGTTGAATCTGCGTGTCAAATTGGCCTATAGGGCAGGTAGAACTTGCGCAAGCAGCTATCAAGTCAAGAGCAAATTGCTGCCAGCAGCTTGCTCATTCGCGCATTCGCCAACACCACCCCAGCCCGTTCTACCTGCTGGCGCGCGTCCACACCAAAGCCCCATTTCTGGAAAAACGGCTCGGCGCTCAGGCTGACATCGGCAAACAAACAGCCTATGCCCTGGGCCGCTGCCGACTGGTGGAGATGCGCCATCAGCGCCCGTCCCACGCCACGCCCGGCAAAGGCCCCGGCCACAAAGAAATGATCCACGTAGCCAGAGTCTTGCAGGTCTGCAAAGCCGGCGATGCAACCGTCCACCTCGGCAATAAAAGGCCGGTTGCCCCGCACCCGCTCGCCCCACTGCGCCGCATCGTACTGACAGGGCGCCCACACATCCAACTGTTCGGCGGTGTAGTGATGGCGGGCCAAATCATGTACCGATGAATAGAAGACGGCGCGCAAAGCGGGTTCGTCGCCGGGGTGGAAGTTGCGGATGAGCATAGGGGAGTGTGGCTGGAGCCCAAGGTTGCAGGTCAGAGAGTCATCCAATTTTTGAAGCGCCATTGTGCGTTCACTCAAGGCTTAAGCGCAGGCTGCTCCCGGCCGAAACTGCGCTTTCTCTGTGGCATCCATCACCACGGCCTGACTGGCGATGCACGCTTGAGTGAAAGCCTGCACAAACCATGGCACCCAGGGTGTAGCGTCAATCGTGCTGGCCCCGGGGTTGACGCCACGCAGGCGCTGCGCATGGTTGAGTGCGTCGTCCTATGTGGCACGGGTTTTCAGCATCTGGTGGGCCAAGCCAAATACACACACCAGCGCAACGTTGGCCTGCTCCAGCCCAATGGCACCTAACAAACCCAGCAGTCGGCCTTGCTCCAGCCAGGCTTGGTCCAGCGCTGGGGCCAGTGCGGCGGCATCCAACGTGAGCAATGGCCATGCGCTGTACTGCCGGATGTAGTGTGGGGAGGTGGGCATGAGGCGCATTTTGGGTAATACGGCTCAAAAAGTGAGGTGTATTTACAAGGATACGACTCAGCCAAATAAAAATAGCCATTGTCTGATGGAGATGTGCATGGTTTGAATGTGGCAAATTTATGTGTCCAATTGGCGTCTATCCCATGTAATACGTGCGCAAGAAGCTATTGAATAAAGAGTATCCAGACCCACTCAATCCGGATGCGGACGGAACAACCCTAAACAGCGAATCGCACCGAGTAATCCTATTTTTTTGAGTCACCAGCCGCCAACGTGCGCCAGGCCCCTTACGCTCTGGTGCAATGAGGTTACGGCGGCTCAAGTCTGCCAGCAGGTTTTTGACCCGGTTGCGCTTTTGTGCATCGCTCAATACATCAGGCAATTTGGCCTGCAGCACCGCTTCCAGCTCCTCACCGGCTGCGCCACGGCCGCAGGCACGCGCAGCAGCACGGGCTGGTTTTGGTGATGTGATGCCAAATTGGGCTATGTCTGAATTAGCTGTTGAAAGATATGTGAGCTCAGCCTAAAGTGAAGGAGAAGAGTAGTCATGGAGGAGCAGCATGAACCCTAGCGACTTTGCCAAACTTCTCAGTCAGCTGGAATCTCTGAGCACCAAGCAGCTGGCAAGGGTACGAGAAACCCTCAAAGGGCTTCCCCATACGTCAGGTGCAGCCATTGCTGGCGTACTTCAGGGCCCCAACGTGTGCCCCAACTGTCAGGCCCCAGCCGAACAACTACGACCTTGGGGACACAGCCATGGGCTGCCACGCATGCGCTGCCAGGCCTGCGGCAAAACCTGCAATGCGCTCACCGGCACGCCCTTGGCACACTTGCGCAAACGCGAACAATGGCTTGGCTATGCACAGGCATTGATTGAGGGCGTGAGCGTGCGCCAGGCCGCCCAATGCTGCAGCGTGGATAAAAACACCGCATTTCTCTGGCGGCATCGATTTCTGCAGGCCGCTGCCACACATCGCCCCGCGCATGAAGGTGGAATTGTCGAGGCTGATGAGACCTTCTTTCTGGAGTCCTTCAAAGGGCAACGCAAGCTGCCCCGGTGCGCACGCAAACGTGCTGGGGTGGGTGCTGCGTGGGAGCACATTGCCGTATTGGTAGTACGTGATCGCAGCGGACAAACAGCTGATTTCCGGCTACAAAAAATCGATGCATCCCATATCACCGACGTGCTTGACCCCTTGGTGGACAAGGATGCCATCCTGTGTACGGATGGTGCGCGGGTTTATCAAAAGGTTGCTCGCAATATGGGCCTGACCCATCGCGCTATCAATGTTCACAAGGGCATACACGTCATTGAGGGGGCTTTCCATATCCAAAATGTCAACGCTTATGACAGTCGCCTCAAGCAGTGGATGAAACGCTTTCACGGGGTGGCTACCAAGTATCTAGAAAACTATCTTGGCTGGCGGCGCATGTTGGAGCGCTACCGCCAAAGCATCTCTCCAGCCATTTGTCTGAGTGAGGCTATGGGGAGATTCCAATTGCAACAGCTAATTCAGACATAGCCCCAAATTGGCCCATAGCCCAGGTGGAACCTTCGCAAGCAGCTATCAAAAAAGCAGTTAAAGAACTTGGCAAATCGTATTGCTGTGACATTCGCCGCGTAATGTGCGGCGAATAAAGCCCATAATCGCCGCATGTACCCTCACCGCCCCACCCTTATCGCCCGCTACATCTGGCAACTTCCCGACTGGCCATCTCTGCGCTATGACGCCTCTGCGCTGGCAGCCCCCCTGGCCCAAGTGCATCGGGCACAGGGTCAACTCATGGGGCGCATGGCAGAGCTAGGCATGGCCCAGCGTGATCAAGCCACCTTGCAAGTGCTGACGCAAGAAGTCATCACCACCAGCGAGATAGAAGGCGAACGCCTCAGCCTGGATGTTGTGCGCTCGTCCATCGCTCGCAGGTTGGGGCTGGACATTGGTGCCCTGGCCCCCAGCGACCGGCATGTGGACGGCGTGGTGGATGTGGTGCTGGATGCCACGCGCCATTTTGAGCAGCCACTAAGCCCGGAGCGCCTGTTTGGCTGGCACGCGGCCTTGTTCCCCACCGGCTACAGCGGGCGGATGCGCATTACCGTGGCGGCATGGCGCCTTGACGCCAGTGGCCCCATGGAAGTCGTGTCTGGTGCAGTAGGCCGGGAGAAAGTGCACTTCACCGCCCCACCCGCCAGCAGCCTACCCGCGCAAACCGATGCGTTCTTCCAATGGTTTGAAGCTGCCCCTGTGGGCGACGCGCTCATCAAAGCCGGACTGGCTCACCTGTGGCTGGTGACGCTGCACCCGTTTGACGATGGCAATGGCCGCATCAGCCGAGCCGTGGGCGACATGGCGCTGGCCCGCGCGGAAGGCACCAGCCAACGGTTTTACAGCTTCAGCGCACAGATACAGCGCGAACGCAAAGACTATTACCACCAACTGGAAGCCACCCAAAAAGGCCCGCTGGATGTAACACCCTGGCTCAACTGGTTTTTGGGCTGCTTGCTGCGCGCCGTGCAGGGCGCAGAGGCCACCTTGGCTGGCGTGCTGGACAAGGCCCAGTTCTGGCAACGCTGGGCTGGCACGCCCATGAACGCGCGGCAAACCACCGTACTGAACCGCGTGCTGGACGGCTTTGAAGGCAAGCTCACCAACGCAAAATGGGCCGCGCTGGGCAAATGCTCTGCGGACACCGCGCTACGCGACATCAACGACCTGCTGGCGCGGGGTGTACTGCGCAGGCTGGAGGGTGGCGGGCGCAGCACAGGGTATGAGCTATGTGTCAAATAGGCCTGTAGCTCAGGTAGAACAAGCGCAAGCAGCTATTAAAAGCAAAGCAATTAGATTGGAAAGTTGGTCATAACTTTCAATTAGACAAGTATGCAATTTAAATTGGTCAGAACTTGAGTTTTAATCGGCCAAGCATTTTCAGCCGTCAATTCCACAAAATGAGCACCGTTGCTGCTTGACCTGCTGGCCGCCCACGCCGGGCAACTGGTCAACCACAGCAGCTATGGCGCGGCGCTGGGGCTGACCACCCCCACGGCGCAGAAGCCAGCGCCACCGTCCGCCCCCAAGACCTGCGCGGCTTGCGCCAATTACAAGCCGCAGTGGGGAATAAGTTTGTGCACGGCCTGGTGTTGCACGACCATGACCGCATCACCCCGTTTGACGAAAAGCTGCATGCGGGGCCGGTGTCGATGTTCTGGCGGGGGTAATGCCAGACCACGCCAAGCCATGCCATGCCAGGGTTGCACTTATTTTTTTAAAAAATAGGCCTCTAGCGCTTATGGGACGAGCGCAAGTAGCTATCAAATATCAAGTGAACTGGCACATTCATTTGCTTCGAACGTTGCGTTTATTGCGAATAATGCTATTATTTCCACCTATTGCAACTGGCCTGACTCAAAGCCGCCGCGCCAAGGAGAACCCCATGAAAGACCAGGAAGTGCTTGACCCCACCAACGACGCTGAAGCCGACATGGCCGCCATTGCCCTCCAGTGCCTAACGGCAGCGCTAGACCATTCCAAGGCGGACCACATCAACATCATTCTGGATGTGAGCGAAGAGGGCGAAGCCAGGCATGAGACCCCGGTGCTGAAACTGCCACCCCGTGCCCTGCGCTTTTTTGCCGATGTGTTACGCCAAATGGCCAAGCAAGAGCCCATGCTGCTGGTGCCACAAAAGCACGAACTCACCACGCAAGAGGCGGCCAATTTTTTGAACGTGTCGCGCCCCTTTGTCATCAAGGAAATCGAGGCCAACCGCCTCAAATGCCGCAAGGTCAACCGCCATCGCCGCATCGAATTTGAAGAACTGCGCCGCTACCAGGCCGCGCAACAACAACAGTCTGAGCAGGCCCTACAAGACCTGACCAAGTTGTCTGAAGAACTAGGGTTGGCGTTGTAAGTGGCTGGTTCGGCGCGTTACACGGTCATTCTGGATGCGAATGTCCTGTACCCGCAGCTGGTGCGTGACACCCTTCTGAGTCTGGCCGTTGAGCGCCTTTACCACGCACTGTGGCCGCAGGCATTGCCGGGCACGCCGACGCTATCGTCACCTTCAACACCAAGGACTTTCCGGCAGATGTGTTGCAGCCCTATGGCATTGAAGTGCAACACCCCGACGAGTTTGTGATGAACCAATTGCAGTTGCAGAAGATACCGGCGCTGAGCGCCATCAAAAAGATGCGCGCCCGTTGGACCAACCCTGCGCGGCCAGCGCAAGAGTTGATCACGGCGTTTGAAAAACGAGGTTTGCCTATGACGGCTGACTTGCTGCGTGAGGCTGTCACGCTTATTTGATGTCAAATTGGCCTCTAGCCCAAGTAGGTCGTGCGCAAGCAGCTATTAATTCAAGAGTATTTTGTGACGATTCACCGCTTTCTCCACCAGTGACTGGCAATGCTGAGCAGAATGCTGATTTTTGAAAACCCCTTCTTACGCGACAGCGGCAGCTCGCGCACGTCCACCACGGTTTTCACCTGTGCGGCTTGCAGGCGGGCAATGAAGGCGTCTAGAACAAGGCCTTCGTAGCCGAGGGTAAAAAGGGTGGGGGTATGGGGTCGGGGGCCGATTTGATAGGGTGACCTGAGTTTTGAGCAAGTGGCGCTCGGATTCGCACCGTTATGTTGGATTGCAAGACCTGATCCCGGAGTCCCGTGATCCCGGAGTCCCACACGGAGTCCCTTCTGAGATTGCCGCTCTTGCGCCACCGCTGACCGTGATCGTCAAATTTGCCTGCACCACTGCCCTTACACTGCGTAGTCATATAGAGTGTGGGATACAGATGTACATATCGAAACCTATCGCTGGATGAAATCGAAAACAATATATATTACTCACGCTCTTAATTTCGATTTTTATAAGTAGTTCAGATCCATCGGAGTGAAGACGATGTCCGTTTACGTAGACAGTGTAAATATTCTTTGGCGCAATGCGTACTGGTGCCACATGCTTGCTGACTCTCTTGAAGAACTCCATCTCTTCGCCAAACATTTGGGGGTTAAACGCCACTGGTTTCACCGAAATGCATCCTACCCACATTACGATATAACGCGTGAAATGCGAGATTACGCGATAAATCAAGGCGCATTAATCGGTAGTCGAGAATTAATCATTTCATGCGCCAAACAACTAAAGAGAGAACTTAACCAGACCGTCAATCATACCCATTGCCTGCACCACCACTGTTGTCGAACAATGACGAGGCAACGCGATCTATTTAATTCTACGAATTGATTTTGTAACTAATGCTAGAGATTTCATTTGCTAACAAATCACTGCGTACTCTATGCGAGAACAGTGCAAAGGCGGAGGCAGCGTTTGGAATCGAAGCAGCGGTAAGATTACAACGCAGACTGGCAGATTTGAGAGCAGCAAATAATATAAATGAATTGGTAGACGGTAGTTACACCAAGGATACAGAAGGAATCGGAAATAAAATCATTTTTAATTTAAGCGTCGACATTAAAATGATAATAATACCAAACCATATGGTGATACCAACATTACGCACAGGCAAGACAGACTGGAAAAAAGTTCGAAGAATTAAAGTTATCGAAATTCAAAGTCATAAAAGATGACAACACACAAATTTCAGCCCAATTGGACTTCACCACCCGGTGATAGTATTCTAGATATACTACGATATAAATCCATATCACTTGAAGAGTTTTCTCAAAAATTCGGTGAGACCCAATCTGCGATTGATGCATTGGTACACGGGCGAACAGAACTTACAATAAAGCATGCAAAGAAACTTGAGTCACTTTTTGGCAGTCCATATACATTTTGGCTAGCGCGAGAGGAACAATACAGAAATGATCTGAGACGTTCAAAAGATGAAGAAAAAAGGTCATTGAATATGCAGTGGCTTTCTGAATTGCCACTAAAAGATATGGTTCGGTTTGGTTGGTTGAGGCCTAAAGTTAATGCAAAGCCGAACTTGACAGAGTGTTATGAATTTTTTAATGTCACATCGGTCGACGAGTGGAGAGATAGCTTCAATCATCAGCTAGGTTTGGCATCATTCCGTACATCAAACTCTTTTGCCCATAAACCGCTGTCTGTTGCGGCTTGGCTTCGCAAGGCCGAAATTGATGGTACAGCAGCAAAATGTGCAGACTGGAATGCGGAAAAATTTCAAGCAAGCCTGAATGAAATTCGTAAACTAACAAGAATTAAATCACCGCTTGAATTCTTGCCAATATTAAAAAATATTTGCGCAGATGCTGGAGTTGCCGTGACAGTAGTTCGGGCTCCCACTGGATGCAGAGCTAGTGGGGCAGCTCGCTTTATTACACCGAACAAAGCACTGATAGTATTGAGCTTTCGCCATCTAACTGACGATCACTTTTGGTTCACTTTTTTTCACGAAGCAGGTCATTTGCTTTTGCATAAAAGAGCAACAGTTTTTATTGATGGCCTTGAGGATAATGCATCAATTCTAGAGGATGAGGCGAATGCATTTGCTCAAGATGTATTAATACCTGAAAATAACATCAGTCGATTAACAAGCATTGAGCTTAACACAATGGGAATTGCAAGATTTGCAAAGGATATTGGAGTATCACCTGGAATAGTAATCGGACAGATGCAAAATAGTGGCCGAATTTCCCATGATCGCCTAAACGGTTACAAAAACAGATACACATGGGCGGAAATAGATGAGTATTTATCTTCACCCTGACTAGCCATTAAATCTCACAAACTTAGCCGGATTTTTTTGCCAATTACAGATGGCATCTTCCATTACCTGCATCGCTTGCGGTCCAACTTGCAAGTATTCTCCAAGCTTGAGAAATAGAGCATCTAGCTCTTGAATACCAAGCGGAATGTTTTTTGAACCATTAAATAACAAAAAACCACCACTTTTTGGACCGGTTGCTCCATGCATATATGCTGAATCAGCTTCAATGGAAACCAGCCCCATCTTCCCCAGCATAGTTAAGTAATCAAAACGACCAGTTCTGCCAAAACTCGCTACAGAGCTCATTGTGCGATATAGATAGCTAAAAACTGAGCGTGGATCCGCATCTGTTTTTCGTTTAGCTTCTTGAAATAAGTTAATATGCCTCTTTGTTGGTCCAATCCACTCTACATAAGTCGAAATTACTTTGTTAGGACTTTTTGGTTTGTTAGGTTTAAGAGTTTCATATTTACGATGATTACCAAATCTGCGCATTACACCATCAGCTCCTGCGAGAGTTAGATAGTTATTTTTAATCCAAGACTCAAACTCTGAAGTATTGTTGCTCACTGTATTCCAATCCCAAATTACACCTTGTTGAAGTCCTCCATATACATCTCGTGGAAGGCGCCAACCCGTGCTAAGACTTTTTCCAAAATGAGTGGCCAGAAAAACCAACCAGCATGCCTCATCAAGGTTTCCTTCTCTTTGATGAAGCTCAGCGGCTTTTAATGGATCAAAAAGGGGACTGCATGGGTCGGAGCGCTCGATAGATATAGGTCTCGACCGCATTACGGAAAGATAGCGGACACGACGAATACTATCAATTAATTGATCTATAAATGCAGCACAATTATCTGGATCAATGATTCCCGGCAATTCATGCTCATTCGCATCGAAGTCAACTAGCTTTGCGTACAAATGATTTCCAAGAGCTCTTTCACTTTCCTTCATACACGCCTTTTTAACAACTATAATTTGAACCCAAACAATTATTAAATACCAACTATTGGAATAATATCATCAATTGACATTTGCTTATCGCTTTCCCTATTACTAAGCAAAAGCGTTCGGCGTCGACTGTAATAAGTATCAATATATATATCAAAAACATCAGATGCCATTTGTCTTTTTATTGGATATATTTTTTTAATATCACCTGCCTTGCCATTTTTCCCAAGCCTAAATATCTTTAGCAGACGAGTAAGATCCTTCCAATATGGCGGAAGCTTTATTAAATTAAGGCCAACAACTCCCCCAGACCTTATTTCAAGCTCTACATCCAATAACGTCGAAATATATTCCCAAGGATCACTTAATGGCATGGGTGGCATTGCCGAATATTGATCAGTTGAATGCCATCCTTCATTTAAATACTGCAAAGCATCATCGATCTGCTTATCATATAAATGAAGACTCCCAACCGAATGCCGGTAGCTTCCAAGTCCAATATTAAGCTTTCTCGCTATCATTTCTTGCAACATGGTAAATGCAAAGATATCATGAGGAAGGCCCCAAAATGCATCATTAGAACGCATATATACAACCATGTGCAACTGATCATTGCGCCTAAAAAACTGAAGTACACATGTACATGGTATATCGTTATGATGTTCTGCAATATCTTCTGCGTCGAATATTTGAATAACTGCCTTTCTGGAGTCTCCACGTTTTGATAAGATTTTCAAGACATTAGATATTTGATCTTGCCCATGCATGCACCGAATGCGTGGACCATATCCACCATATATTGTCAACCCATCATCAGATGATTTCCTATATTCTGGCAAATAGTATTCTATAAAATCAAGGTCGTTTTTTCCACTTAGATACCATAAAAGTTCACCAAGACCACTGAATACCTTACCCTTTGTTTCTGATCGACTAAGCCGAGCTAAAGGATTTTTGAGTTCAAGCATCACTCCGATGATTTCTCGGGAATTACCCTTACTGGATTCAATAGAAACACCTCTTTTCAGAACCCTTCTAAGGGTTTTTTGCAGCAAGTCATCTATGGTCATTGCAGAAATAAACATAGTTATATTTTTGTTAAATATTGTCTGCAATGGTTGTCAAACTGGTCGATGGAGTAGCCACAGTCCACCCCCCCATCACCCTCCACCCCCAAAACCAACCTCTGCGTCGTCCGCGTCGCCGCCACATAAAACAGCCGGGCCTCGTCCTTTTCGGCCTCACCGTTTGCTGGCATGTGGCCCACGCCGGGCAGGGCCACCACCGGGAACTTCCGGCAATGGCGCCAAGAGACCCTCCGCGCACAGCTTTTTCTCAGCTCACGCATCCCCACCCCCTTCCAGCAGCACCCCGCGCCGCGCCAGCCGTTCCCGCGCTTCAATCAAAGCCTGGTGCAGGTGTTGCTCCAGCTCGGCCTTGGGTGGCAGCTCGGTCCAGTATTCGGCCACGGTGATGCCATCCTTGTGCATTTGCAGAAGCTCCACCTGTTCGCGGCTGGATTCGGCGCACAGGATCAGGCCGATGGGAGCCTCTTCGCCTGGCTGGCGCTCATATTTGTCCAGCCACTTCAGGTACAGCTCCATCTGACCCTTGTGGGCGGCTTTGAAATGGCCCAGCTTGAGTTCGATGGCTACCAAGCGGCGCAGGCGGCGGTGGTAGAACAGCAGATCCAGGTAGAAGTCTTCCCCGTCAATGACCATACGCTTTTGCCGCTCCACAAAAGCAAAGCCCCGGCCCAGCTCCAGGATGAAGGCTTCGAGCTGGCGCAGGATGGCGCTTTCCAGGTCGGCCTCGTCATGACCTTGGCGCAGACCCAGAAAATCGAGGAAGTACGAGTCTTTGAAGACTTGAGCGGGGGCGGTGGTTTGGGTAACGACCGGCTCAATCTGAACAGGGGCTGTCGATTGCAAAGTGGCAAGCTCGGTGCGCTCAAAGGCTTTGCGTTCGATCTGGTGGTGCAGCTCGCGCACGCTCCAGCCGTCGTGTGCGGCTTGCTGGGCGTAAAACTGGCGGGCTTGCGGGGTTTTGAGCGCCACGATGGCGACCATGTGGCTCCAGCTCAATTTTGTCGACAGTGTTGACACAATTGTCGCGTCGGGAAAGCTTTCGGCAAACTTCACCATGCGACGCAGGTTGCGGGACTCAAAGCCTCGGCCAAACTCTTGCGCCAACTGTTGGCCCAGTTGGTCTAGCAGTTGGGTGCCGTAGTTGGCCCGCGCACCGCCCAGCACCTCGGTGCGCAGGCGTTGCCCTACCGTCCAGTACAACCTTGTCAGCTCCGCATTCACCGCACCAGCCAGGCGCTGACGGCTGCTGGTTATCAGCGTGCGCAGTTCGGCGTGCAGGCTGTCGGCAGATTCGGGGATGACCTGGCTCACGGTTGCACCTTGCAGGCGTGCTGAACGCCAAGGTCGGTGCTGATGGAAGAAATGAAAGTCGCCATCCCTGAATCACCCCTGAGTGAACTTGTTTTTGATAGGTCAATCATGCCGCAAAGTTGTCTCGCCGCCATGCGGGATTGCCCTTGTGTTGGCATTCTAAAGACAAAAAATGCCTCTAGGCCTTATGAAATTTGCGCAACAAGCTACTTAATTTATAGTGAATCCAAGTCGGTTTCCCGATGCTGCACGGCAGGCAACCTCTTCCATGAACATTGAAAAATGAACGCGACAAGTTAATTTTTCAAGGATGAGAGGCCGCCAATCTAGGTGGAATGCCAACTGAATCGCGCCACTTAACGTGGCGCAATAGGATGTTCATGCCCCCAACCTGCGCCCAAACCCACCCTCTCCCCCCACCCCAATCAGCAGCCGGTGCGTGGCCCTTGTGGCTGCCACGTAAAACACCCGCGCCGCTTCCTTCTCATCCTCCCCCGGCGCCGGCATGTGGCCCACGCCGGGCAGTGCCACTACCGGGAACTCCAGGCCTTTGCTGACCTTCATGGTCATCACCTTGATCTTGTTGCTGGCGGGATCAAAGTCGCCGGTGCTGACGCGGTTTTCCAGCGGCAGGCCGCGCTGGTGCAGCACATGGGCGCACAGGTCGCGAGTTTTCCGGTCTGGGCACAGCACCGCCATGTCGCCCCAGGCGTGGCCTTCTTTGTGGGCGTTGGCCAAGTGGTCGGCGATGGCCTGCGCCTCGTCGCGCAGGGTGGGCAGGCGGATGATCAGCGGGGCTTCGCCCTCGCGCCCGCAGCTGACGGGTTTCACCAGCGGGATACCGTCTTCATCCTTGTCATCCGCAGTCAGCAGGTCGGCGGCGACCAGGCTGGCGGTTTGCAAAATCTGCTGGGTGTTGCGGTAGTTGATTTTCAGGATGGTGGTGCGGCCCTGGGCCTGGATGCCCAAGCTTTTGAAGCTGAATTTGTGGCTGCCGTTGCGTGCGGTGTGGTGCTCGTAAATGCTCTGCGCATCGTCAAACAGCACCAGCAGGCTGTTGCTGGCGGGGTCCACCATTTGCACCACCAGCTTGAGCCATTCGGGGGCAAAGTCGTGGCCTTCGTCGATCAGCACCGCCTGGTATTGGCCGCCGGGGATTTGGTTGCGCTCCACGCCCCGGATGACGGCTTCCACAAGATCATCAAAAAAGTGAGCGCCTTGCGCAGGCAGCGTCTGCCCAAACGCCCTAATTTGTTCATGACACCATTTGTGAAAGTGGCGCACGTGCACCTGGTCACTCAAGCCCTTGGCGTGCATCACGCTGGCCAGCTTCACGCCCAGCGGTTCGTTAAAGCACAGGATCAGAATGGGTTTGCTGCTGGCGCTGCTGGCCCGGGCCAGATGTTCAGCGCGGTAGCCCAGGATCATGGTTTTGCCCGAACCGGCCACGCCGTGGATCACGCGGTGGCCATCGCCCAAACTGCGGGCCAGTTGCTCCTGCTGCAAGTCCATCACCCGCATGATGCCGGGCAGTTCGGCATCGAGATCGTTGTCGTCAAACAGCGTTCCCTGGGCGGGTACGCGCACTTGCGGGAACATGATCCAGCGCACCCGGTCGATCATGGGCAGGCTGAGCACGCCGCGCATCAGGTAGGGGAACATGTCCCACAGGCGGCTTTGTATGTCTTCGGGGTCGGCCGACTCCAGCATCTCGTCTTTGCACAACACGCGGTGCGGCTCGATGGCGTGTTGCAGCTCAGCCGCCTTGAACTGCTGGCGGGTGATGTTGGGCAGCACCACGCCGTAGCTCCATGGAAAGGCCAGGTTGCCGGCGTGCGGGCCGTCAGGTTGGGTGAGTTGCGGGTCGCGTTTCAGGGCATCGACCACCTGGTGGGCGTACTGGCGAGCTTGCTCCAGCGGGTTGAGCACGGTTTTGGGCAGGCCGTCGGGGGCGATCACCCATGCTTGCTTGTCGGCCTGCGCAATGGTGGCGGGCTTCCAGTCTTTCACCTCCAGAATCAGCAGGCCACGGCGCGGGTGTAGCACCACAAAATCAGGGTGGGCGTTGGTGGGGCCAACCGGCACGTCGTACCACAGCAGGTAGTCGTCGTCGAGCTTCTTTTCCAGCCGCTCGGCCAGTCGTTTTTCACCGGAGGTCATGCGTGACACGCATGCGCTGAAAGCCGGTATCAGAGTCGCCATGGGTGGTGTTCTGGCGGGCTACTTTTTGTTGGTGAAAAGCAGCGACACCCCCACCGCAATCAGAATCGCCGGCCACCAGGTTTTCAGCAGCTCGGCCAGGCTGACATTGACCAGCCCCAGGTTGGTCAGCAGAAAAAACGTGCCCACGCCAATCAGCACAATGGCTGCAACATTTCCCTTCATGGTGTTCCTTTGTTTGAAATGGAAACATTGTCGTTAAGTTTGCCAAATCCGTACGTGATTGGAGGTGTGTGTCAGCGTTCAAGAAGCCGCATATGCGCTAATGGCAGCTATTCTTGAGGTTGATTTTGGAGATATCCATGACGCGAGTTGGAGCGTGTTGGTTGGCCATGGTGATGGGCTTGATTCTGGCGTTGACCGGGTGCGAGCGTGCGCCAGAACGCCCCACCAGCACACCGCCCAAAACCACCATCACCTTTCTGCACTATTTCACCGATTCGCTCAGTGGTGGCATTGACGACATGGCGCGCAGCTTCAACAACAGCAATACACAGTACGAGCTCAAGGCGGTGTCGCTGGATCATGAGGCGTTTAAAACCAGTATTCAGGAGTCCCTCAAGTCTGATCAGCCGCCAGACCTGTATGCCTATTGGGCCGGCGCGCGCACCGCATCTTTGGTGGCTGATCTGGAGCCGCTGGACGATGTCTGGCAAAAAGCCCGGCTCGATCAGGTGTTTGCACCCAGCCTGGTTCGTGCTGCCAGCAGTTACCAGGGACACAAATATCTGCTGCCCTTGACGCAGCACTACGTGGCTTTTTTCTACAACAAGAAGGTGTTTGCCCAACACGGGCTCAAGCCCCCGGGCAACTGGGCCGAATTTCTGGCGGTATGCGCCACGCTCAAGGCCCATGGTGTGGTACCCATTGCCCTGGGGGCCAAGGACAAATGGCCGGCGCAGTTCTGGTTTGACCTGTTGCTGTTGCGAACTGCACCCTATGAATTTCGTGAGCAGTTGATGGCGGGCCAGGTCAGCTACAACCACCCCAAGGTGAAAGCGGTGTTTGCCCAATGGGCCAGCCTGATGGAGCAGGGCTATTTCAACGACAAGCCCAACACACAAGCGTGGGACAGCGGTGCCAATGAAATGGTCTACCAGGGCCGAGCCGCCATGACGCTGATGGGCACCTGGAACATTGGTTATTTTGGCAACGCCGCGCACCAATGGGTGGCCGGGCAGGACTACGACTTTTTCCCATTTCCCGTGGTGTCGCCAGATATTCCCGTGGTGGCCTTGGGGCCGATTGACGGGCTGGTGCTGCCAAAAAAAGCCCTGAACCGCGAAGGCGCCAAACAGGCCATGGTGTACCTTGCAGGCATTGAGGCACAACAAGCCATCAGCCATGGCAGTGGTGCGTTGGCCCCCAGCATTCTGGTGCCGCGCGCGTTTTACAGCGACATTCAGCAGCGTGTGCTGATGGCCATTGAGCAAAGCCCGCAGTTTGCCTTCAATTACGACCTGTCCACCCCACCCGCCGTGGCTGAATTGGGGCTGGCGGCGTTCTCCGAGTTTTTGGCCTTTCCCAAAGCCTACCCGGAAATCCTGGTCAAGCTCGGCCATGATGCCAGCGCACGTTTTCAAAGCCTCAACACCAAGCCCTAAACCGTGCACCTATTTAATCAACTGAAGTTACGGCAGAAAGTGGGGCTCAGCTTTGGTGTGCTGATGGCTTTGATGATTGCCAATGCCGTTGTGGTTGCACTGGCAACATGGTCTGTCTCGCAGCAAATGGGTCACCAAAAAATGATGACCAACGTGTTGGCCGAAGTCAGCCAGGTCAGGCTGCTGGCAAGCCGCTTTGTCAACAACCATTCGCGTGATGCGGCCCAGCAGGTTTTTCAAATCCTGTCAACGACCCGCGATCAGGTTGAACGCGCGGATGCAGTTTTGACGGCCGATCAACGTCAAAGCATGTTGTCGCTACTGGATGACTTCAAGCTGAATTTTCAGAAATACGTGGTGGAAATCGACCAGAAGGCCGCGCTTGAAAGCCGGGCCTCTGCGCTGGGAAAGTACATGGCGCTGCAGCTGCAAGAGGCACAAGACCAAACCTTCATCCGTGCACACCCGGACACTTTGCGCGCCTTGAATGTGCTGGAGTTTCAGCTCATGACGCTGCAATGGGCCGCCAACATCAGGCCGGCCATGGGTTCCCCTGCCGTGGTGGATGCAGCAGCAGACATTCATCAAACCCTGGCCACATTGCGGAACAGCAGCACGTTTACCAACGGTCATCAACGTGATGGCCTGCTGCTGTTTCGCATTGAGCGTGATGCCCTTGACTATTTGGCGAGTTTTGAGAATTCCCAACGCTACCAGCGCCTGAATGCCAGCACCGAAAACACGCTTTTCAGAATTTCGGACGAATTCAAGGTTGCGGTCCAACAGGTTGAGCTCAGTGTGGCGCAAGTCATGCACAACCGCATCACCCAGGTGGTGGTGGTGGTGTTGGCCATTTTTGTGGTGTCGGTGTTCAGTGCATGGGCCTTGACGCGCTCCCTGCGCCGTGCCATCTTGCAACCGGTGCAGGCGCTGGTGGGGGCCACCCACGAAATTGCCAACGGTAACCTGCAAGCCCGTGCCCACATCGAGGTGGATGACGAGGTAGGTGAATTGTCCAGATCGTTCAACCAAATGGCCTGCAACCTGGCAGAGTCACGCGTCGAGCTGCTGGACAAACAAGACGCGCTGCAGCGTGCGCAAGACAGTCTGGAGCAGCGTATTCAAGAACGCACCGAGCAGCTGGTGGCTGCCAACCATGCCCTCGCTGCCCGCGAGCTGCTGGTCAACCAGATCATGGACACCGCACCCATTTCGGTATTTCTGGTGGATATGACCGGGCGCATCACCCAGGCCAACAGCAGCATGGTCGAGATGTTTGGTTACCCCATGGACACGCTGATTGGCATGGAGTATGTGGCGCTGGTGGACCCTACCGAGATTGAAATGCGCCGCCAGAAAATGCTGGCCCTGATGAACAGCGAAATTTCCATCGTTGATCTGGACCGCAAGTTTCTCCGCGCTAATGGGGAAGAGTTCTGGGCACATCTGACAGGCAAGCTGATCAGCGGTGTGGCGGGTGAAAAGCTTGGTCTGGTGGGTGTGATTGCCGACATCACCGCGCAGCGGGAACATCAGCAGCAGCTGGAAAGTATTGCCCACTTTGATGCACTCACCGGCTTGCCCAACCGCCTGTTGCTGGCTGACCGTTTGCAGCAGGCCCTGATCCAGTGCCAGCGCAAAAACAATATGCTGGCCGTGGCCTACCTGGATCTGGATGGGTTCAAGGCGGTCAACGACAGCCACGGCCATGAGGCGGGCGACGACCTGCTGGTAGCCCTGTCCCGACGCATGAAAGAGTGCCTGCGAGAGGGCGAC
Source organism: Rhodoferax lithotrophicus (assembly GCF_019973615.1). Taxonomy (GTDB): domain Bacteria; phylum Pseudomonadota; class Gammaproteobacteria; order Burkholderiales; family Burkholderiaceae_C; genus Rhodoferax; species Rhodoferax lithotrophicus. Next base: position 4,833,148 of record NZ_AP024238.1, read on the forward strand.
ACCCTGGCCCGCATTGGCGGCGATGAGTTTGTGGCGGTGCTGGTGGATTTGCAGTCGATTGACGATTGCCAGCCGCTGTTACAACGCTTATTACATGCGGCCTGCAGCCAGGTGACCAGCAACACCCGCGCAGGGCCGAAAGAGCTGAAGGTATCGGCCAGCATTGGGGTCACGGTTTTCCCGCGCGACCCCAGTGATGCCGATGGCCTGATGCGCCATGCCGACCAGGCCATGTATGTGGCCAAACAATCCGGCAAGAACGCTTACCATTTGTTTGATATGGCCCATGATGAAGCCATCAAGACCCAACACGAAAGCCAGGAACGCATGCGCAGCGCCTTGATTCAAAACGAACTGGTGCTGTATTACCAACCCAAAGTGAACATGCGCACGGGTCAGGTCACCGGGGCTGAGGCACTGATTCGCTGGGCGCATCCGCAGCACGGTTTGCTGGCCCCGGCGGCTTTTTTGCCCACCATTGAAGACTTGCCTGTCAGCATTGAAGTGGGTGAGTGGGTGATTGCCAGCGCCCTGGCGCAAATGAGCGCCTGGCAGGCCATGGGCTTGCATCTGCCGGTCAGCGTGAACATCAGTGCCTACCAGTTGCAACAAAGCCGGTTTGCTATCCGCCTGAATGAATTGTTGGCCACCTATGCGGATGTTCATCCCTCCTGGATTCAGCTTGAGGTGCTGGAAACCAGTGCGCTTGAAGACATGGGCAAAGTGGGCCAGGTCATGCGTGATTGCCATGCCATGGGGGTGCACTTTGCACTGGACGACTTTGGCACCGGCTACTCGTCCCTCACCTACCTCAAGCGTTTGCCCGCCAGCACGCTGAAGATCGACCAGAGTTTTGTGCGCGACATGCTCGACGACCCGGGTGATCTGGCCATCGTCAACGGGGTCGTGGGGCTGGCCAGGTCATTCAGCCGCGAGGTCATTGCCGAAGGGGTGGAGACCTGTTTGCATGGCGAAAAACTGCTCTCCATCGGATGCGAACTGGCCCAGGGCTATGGCATTGCCCGGCCCATGCCCGCCCACCAAATCCCCGAATGGGTTGCCAACTGGCATCAGGAAGCCCGTTGGTCGGCTTGACCGGGGTGATCACACCTCGTCCCAGTCCTTCCAGTTCACTTCGTGCGTGGCGCGATAAATGTTGACCGCACTGCCCACCGTGGGGGCAAAGATGTCGTGGCCGATGATGTCGAGTGTGCCGTAGGCGTGCAGCCGGTCTTTGATCTGGCCCTTGAGCCCGGCAAAACACAGCTCAATGCCTTGGTGCTTGAGCTCGTGGTACAGGCTCACCAGGGCATCTGCGGCAGTGATGTCGATGTTGGTAATGGCATCAGCCACCACCACCAGGCGGTGGGTCGGGGTGGGCGCGCTGGCCACGGCGTGTTTGGCCTCTTCACGAAAGACCTCGCCATTGGCAAAAAACAGCTGGGCATCCCAGCGAAAAAGCACCAGGCCGGGCACCTGGCGACCCTCAGGGTGGCGACTGATATCGTGGTAACCCTTGGTGCCATCCAGCCGTGCCAGCACCGCAAAATACGGGTGCCAGGTGTTCCACAACAGCAGCAACATGGCCAGCGCCAGGGTGATCACAATACCTTCGATCACGCCAATCAGTGCCACACCAAAAAAGCTGGTCAGCGACAGGGCAAATTCAATCTTGTTCAGCCGGTACAGCTCACGCATGCCCGCCACATCGGCAAATGACAGGCAGGCAGCTATCACCACCGCAGCCAGCGCCGCACTGGGCAGGCTTTGCAGCAGCCACGGGGCCAGCATCAGCAGCCCGGCCACCGCCAGCGCCCCCACCACACCGGTGAGCTGGGTTTTGGAGCCTGCCGCTTCCGCCACCGGTGTGCGTGAGGCGCTGGCACTGACCGAAAAACCCTGAAACAGCCCGGCCGCCATGTTGGCCATGCCCAGCGCCAGCATTTCCTGGTTCTGGTGGACCTGGTAGCCGCCGCGTTGAGCCAGCAGGCGCGACAGCACGCTGGTGTCGGCAAACGACAGCAGCGAGATGATCACCGCGCCGGGCAGCAGCAGCTGCACGTCAGCCAGGGACACCTGTGGAAACTGCCAATGCGGCAGGCCTTGTGGCAGGCTGCCCACCACCGAAATGTGCGCACTGTCGGCCAGGTTGAACACGGCGGACACCGCCGTGGCCAGCACCACCGCCATCAACACACCAGGCCAGCGCCGGCGGTAGTGCGCAATCAGCAAAATCAGCGCCAGACAGCCCGCGCCGATCAACAAGGCCACCGGATTGGTTTGGCCGGCGGCAATACCCTGAACCAGCAGCGCGGTTTTTTCCAGCAAACCATCGGCCTTGACCGAAAAACCAAACACTTTGGGAAACTGACCAACCAGCACGGTCAGGGCAATGGCGTTCAAAAAGCCGATGCGAATGGGTTTGGACAGCAGATCCGCCACCATGCCCAGCCGGGCCAGCCCGATCAGCAGCGAGCAGATGCCCGACAAGATGGCCAGCATGCCCGCCAGCGCAATGGCGCGCTCAACACTGCCTGCGGCCATGGGCAGGATCAGCGCCGCAATCACCGCCGTCAGCGTCGAGTCCGGCCCCAGCACCAGGATGCGACTGGGGCCAAACAGCGCATAGGCCAGCAGCGGGATGATGCTGGCGTACAGGCCGTGAATGGCAGGCAGGCCCGAGGCTTCGGCATAACCCATGCCCACCGGCACCAGAATGGCGGTCAGTACCAGGCCCGCACCCAGGTCATGAAATAACCACGCCATCTTGTAGTGGCACAGGGTGGCCAGTCCGGGCATCCAGCGTTGCAGCAGGGTGAACAGTTGCCCAACCCGTTGCATGGTGTCTGGCGGTGTCCCAGGGGCTGGGAGAGGTGGGGCGTGGGGGGTGTCGTCCATGTTATGCAGCAAGTTTACGTGCCGCCCGATGCCCTTGCCCCGTTACCATTGCGGGCATGAAAAAGAATGCTTTGGCGAGTCATGCCACCTGCCCCTGCGACAGCGGTCAACCCTATGGTGCCTGCTGCGGCCCCTGGCACACCGGGTACGCAGCAGGCCAGCAGGCCCCCACGCCCGAGGCGCTGATGCGCTCACGCTACAGCGCTTATGTGCTGGGGCTGATCGACTACCTGCTGGCCACCTGGCACCCGTCCACCTCACCGGGGGAGCTGGAGCTGTCACCAGTCAAATGGCTCGGCCTGGAAGTGCGCCACGCACAGGCCACGGGTGATGCCGGCGTGGTGGAGTTTGTCGCCCGTTACCGCGAAAACGGCCGTGGCGTGCGCCTGCACGAGGTGAGCCGCTTTGTGCGTGAAGACGGGCGCTGGCTGTACATCGACGGGCAGATGCAGGAGCCGGAGTAATGCCATTCTCCGGTCATATTTGTATGGCTTTTTGACCTGTAGCGCTTGTCTGGGTTGCGCAAACAGCTATGAATTTAATAGTATCGCAATCCCCCTCCATGCATGTATTTTCCAGAGACAGGCAAGGGCAAAAAAGCTGCCGGATACCCCGCTACCCATTCCGGGATTACCCCTGGTCAGCCGCAGGATTGGCATTAAACTTCCCGGAGCCAAACAAGGGGAGGCATTGACGGAATGCACCCTCCCCATAGCTGCACCCTAGGCACTGTTCATGGGTAGTTACGGTTTATCAATCATCGGGGAATGGAGTCACCAATGAAGGGCATGCTGGATTTTCTGGAAAAAGCCGGGCTGGTCAAGAAAGACGAGCCCGTACCGCCACCCAGTGACAACACGGACACGGCCAGTGCCCCCCCGCTGATCACCGAGCCGCTGATCATGGACATCCCAGCCGCCATACCCAGTGGTGAGCCGCTGGACTTGGCCCGCATTTATGCCGACCAGGGGGTGCCTGCCTCCATTTACCCCGCCGAGCGTTTGCTGCGTCTGGTGGATGGCCTGAGCGCCATGGACGAAGCCACCCGCCTGATGGCCATCAAAGCCATGGACGCGGCGGATGAATCCTGGTCGATTGAAGACCCGCTGGCCGATGCCGCGGCCAAACTCACCGCCCTGGCCACTCATGCCGAACAACTGCAGATGCGCCAGCAAGCGCTGCAAGCCCAGACCCAGGCCCGGCTGGATGCCGTAGCCGCCCGGCAGGCGCAAACCGTGGGCGACATCCGCCAACAGATCAGCGAACTCGAAGCCCTGGTAGAGCGTGAACTGGCCCGTGCCGCGCAGGAAACCGCCACACAACAAGCCGCACTCCAGACCGCGCAGGCACAAACCGCCCGCGAGCTGGGTGAAATCGCCCAAACCAGCCAACGCCTGCAAAGCCTGGCCCGGCAATTTGGCTCAACCCAAGCACAGGAATAACCCCATGGCCAGTTTGACCCCTCTCTCCAAAGGCCTGATTGGCCTGGCTGTTATTGGCGGCATGGCCTCGGCGGTGTGGCATCTGGCGTTAAAAGACCGCTTCAGCGCCCCCGTGCAAACGGCAGCCCCAGCAACCAGCAGCACACCCGGGCTGCAAACCTCACCCGAGCCACAACCCGCTGCCGCACCGTCGCCGACCAACCCAACACCTGTGACCACCGGCAACCAAGGCGCCCCCAAATTGTCCGCCGCCGACAACGCCGAGCGGGGTCGCCAACTGCTGGAGCAGGGTGACTTTGCCCAGGCGCGGGTTCATCTGGAGCAAGCGGTGAAAGACGGCGACGGTTCCGCTGCCTGCCACCTGGGCGACATGACCCTCAAGGGCCAGGGCGGCCTCAGCGCCAACCAGGAGCAGGCCGCCAAACTGTTCCAGCTGGCGCAATCACGCAACGTGATTTGTTTTGCCCCAGGCCAATAAACCCATTTCCTTTTTTCACCAGGATCACCCCATGAAACTTCGCACCCTTGCTCTCATCGTGAGTTTGCTTGGCAGCGGCCTGCTGGCGGGCACGGCCCAGGCCCAAGGTTTTGTATTCGGCACCGCCCAACCGGCCAAGCCGGAAGCAGCCGCGCCCAGTGGGGCACGCAGTGCCAAGGTGGAAACCGCCCAGCGCCTGCTGGCCCGCATGGGCTTGCTGCGTGAAACCCCCAGCGGCACGCTGACCCCGGCCACCCAGGAGGCCATTCGTGCCTTCACCGCCAAAAACGGCTTGCCCGCCACCAGCCAGGTCACCGATGCGCTGGTCAACTCGATTCGCCGGGTGATCTGGCAAACCCAAAACTGGTCGGGCGGCAATTACAAGGGCCGCGAGAAGCTGGTGGATGCCGCTGGCCTGCGTGAGGCGCAAATCCTGCTCGGCAAGCTCGGCTTTGATGCCGGCCCGCTGGACGGCACCTTTGGCCCGCAAACCCAGGTCGCCACCGAGGCGTTTCAAGAGTCGCAAAGTGTCACCGTGGACGGCCTGATCACCGCCACCGTGTTGATGAACTTGCGCCGCGCGGTCAACGGTGTGGGTGCCAATGCCAAGGAAACACTGCGCGTGCTGAACTGGCCCGACTACATCGAACCCAGTGTGCTGCAAGACTTTGAAAAAGAATTCAAGATTCGCCTCATCTACGACATTTTTGCCGGCAATGACGACCTGCAAGCCAAAATTCAAAGCAGCAAAACACCGTATGACCTGGTGTTCCCCACTGCCAACGCCGTGCCCGCCATGGCTGCCAAAGGCCTGCTCGGCAAGCTGGACAAAGCCAGCCTGAAAAACCTCAGCAACATCGACCCACGGGTCGATGCCACCCTGCGCTCCTGGGACAAAGACGGTGCCTACAGCCTGCCTTACATGTGGTACACGGTGGGCATCGCCTGGAACCCCAAACTCACCGCCAAAGCTTTCCCCGGCCACGCCATGGATGCACTCACCAATGTGTTTGACCCCGAGACCGCCCGGCGCTTCCAGTCTTGCGGTGTCGGTGTGGTGGATTCGGCCAGTGATGTGGTGCCGCTGGCCGCCATGGCCGCTGGTGTGCCGAAATGGGATGGCAAGAACTCCAGCAACGCCGCGACCCAAGTGCTCAACCGCCTGAGCGGCATTGTCAAGGTGATTCCCACCGACCAGTTTATTGACGCGCTGGCCAACGGCAAAATATGTGTGGCCATCGGCTTCTCGGGCGACGCGGTGCAGGCCCAGACCAAATCACGCGGCGCGGTGGAATACCGCGTGCCCTCAGACGGCGGCCTGCTGGCCATTGATGCCATGGCCGTGCCCGCCAACGCCCGCAACAAGCGCGCCGCCCACCTGTTTATGGACTACCTGATGCGTCCGCAAGTGATTGGCAAAATCTCCAACACCGTGGGTTATGCCAACGCCAACCTCAAGGCGGGTGAGTTCATGAGTGAGGCCGTCAAGTCCAACCCGGCGGTGGTGCCCAGCACCACGGCATTAAGCCTGTCGTCCCCGATCCCGATCCTGTCCGAACAAGACCAGCAGGACATCAGCCGCATCTGGGCCAAGTTCGCCAAGTGATTCCACACGTGATGCATCAAGTCAGCCTGAACCCCATCGTTGGACTCCAGGTGTGAGCGCCAAGCCGTCTTACCTGGGTGCCTTTCTGAAGCATCCCAACAACCGCGTGGCCCTGCTGGCTGCGGGTGTGGTGGGCATTTTTGCCTCCATCCCCTGGGGTTGGGCGGGCCTGGCGCTGGCGGGTGTGCTGGCCCTGGGCAGCGAGGTGCTGGCCGCACTGGCGGTGCCCAGTCTGCCCGCGTTTCGCGCCGCCGTGGACCGCCAGCAGCACCATGAGCAACGCGCCCAGCGCCGCCTTGACCTGCTGGGCGAGATCAGCGGCTACGGCGACAACGCCGCCCTGAGCACTTACCAGCACATGGTCAGCCGGGTGCAAGCGCTGTACCAGACCGCAGATGACAGCCGCACCACACTGACGCGCCAGGATGTCGAAAAACTCGAAGACCTCACCGTGGACTACCTCGGGCTGTGTGCCGTGAACCTGTCGCTCAAGCAGCGCAGGGATCGCACCCATGACGAAGAGGTGGTACGGCGCATGGCCGTTATCCAGCATCAGCTGCAAACCCCGAACCTGCCCGAAGACGAAGCCCGCCAGTTGCGCAGTGCCCTGGCCGAATACACCGAGGTAATGAACCGCGCCCGCCGCCTGGCGGTGCGCCGCAGCACGCTGGAGGCCACACTGCTGGCCATGCCCGACAAAATGGAAGAGGTGTACCAGCTGGTGATCACCTCGCCCTACGCCAGCGACATGGGTGGCAAGCTGGAAGAATCACTTTCGCGCCTGCGCCTGGCCGAAGAAGTGGCGGCTGAATTTGATTCGTCCGACGCGTTTGACCAGGCACCCGCCAAACCCGCCGCAACCAGCTCCAGTTTGCCGCCCAGATTTCAGGCCGCCCAACGGGCGGCACCAGATTCTGCCAACAGCCGTTGACACACACGCTTTGCCAGCTTCCAGACCATTAACCCCACCCATTCAACCAGGAGAACCCCCATGGCCAATAACGCAATCTTCGCCCGCCTGTCCAACCTCTGGAGCGGTTTTATTTCACTGTGGGTGTCCGATGTGGAAAAAGCCCACCCGGAAATCGCCTACCAAAACGCCATTGCCTCGATGATCGAGAAATACACCCAGCTCAAGGCCGCCACCGGGGCCATCATTGCCCGCCGGCAAGAGATCACCGCACGGCTCGACACGGCAGAGCGCGAACTCGCCAGCGTGGCCGCTGACCTGGAAACCGCCCTGGCGACCAACCAGGACGACCTGGCCGTGGTGCTGATCCAGAAGAAAAACACGCTCGATGCGGCGATTGCCGAGTTGCGTGCCGATGCCACCCAGGCCACCGCCGATGCGGACAACGCCAAGGATTCGCTCACCCAAGTCAAGACCGAAATCGACAAACTCAAGGCTGAAAAAGATCGCATGCTGGCGCAGATGCACAGCGCCCAGGCCCGGCTCAAAATCCAGGGCCAGCTCGACGGCCTGTCGGTCGATGCCGAAGTGCAGGCCCTGGGCGCGGTGCGTGACCACATCAAGAGCCAGGTGGCCCAAGCCAGCTTGGGCTCTGAGCTGCGCGAATCGGATCTGGACGTGCGCCTGAACAAGCTGCGCCAAAGCAGCGCCAGCGTCACCGCCAAAGCCCAGTTGGAGGCCATGAAACAAGCCCGCGCCGCCGCCCAGTCGGCCCCGGCCAAAACCCTCTGAACTGCGCAGCCCCATGAGCGTTCCCGCTACCCCACGTGCTGACCTGCCCAAGTGGGCCGAAACGCTACGGCAAAAGTACCTGGCGGCCGAGGCCTCCACCTTTGTGCTGTACCGCAATGTGTTTGACAACTTTCTGGTGGGCGGCAAGTTACACAACCTGCAGTCGTTTCTGGTGGAAGAGTTGTTCCGGGACACCAAAAAAAGCGTGGTGGAGGTCAGCCTGGAGCGTGGCATACGCAGCCTGAACGGCAAAACCAGCGCGGCGCTGGCCGAACTGAATGGCGATGCACCCGACCTGCTGTCGCAATTACACCGGCTGGAAGCCCAGATGCGCAGCGAGCAAAGCACCGCCGTCATCGTGCCTTATGCCGATGCCCTGTTGCCCGCCGGTGACCCGAGCTTCATGGCGCAGACCGATCGCCAGACCTATCTGGTGTTTCACCGCTGGTCGCTCGATGCCAGCCTGACCCAGGGCGACAACATCACGATTTTGATCACCGAGTCACTCGGGGCCATCAACCCCGGCCTGCTGTCCAACCCCAAGGTGGCGGCCATCGAAATCCCGATGCCCGACCTGGCCCAGCGCAAGCGGGTGATGGCGTTTTTTGCCCCCCAACTCAGCGAGCCCCAAGTCACGCTGTTTTCCGAGCGCACCGGTGGCTTGCGCACGGTGCAATTGGCCAGCATTCTGGCCAGCTCGCAAGGCCATGGCCTGAGTGAGGCCGAGCGGCGCAGCCTGATCTTGCAACTGTTACAAGGCACACCCGATGCCGAGTCCCGCGCCAGCACACTGGCGGCCATCACCGCCGGCATGACCCCGGCAGAAATCGGCAAACTGATCGAACCCGGCAAAGCCCTGCCCGCCAGTGACCCGAATGCCGAAGTGCTGAAAGTCATCCACGCCCGCAAGCGCGAGATGATCGAAAAAGAATGCGCCGGGCTGATCGAATTCATCGAGCCCAAACACGGTCTGGCCAGTGTCGGTGGGCACGAACACATCAAGGCCGAACTGCTGGCGATTGCCAAAAACCTCAAAGAAGGCAACACCACCCTGACCCCCATGGGCCTGCTGGCCGTGGGGCCGATGGGTTCGGGCAAAACCTTTGTCATCAAGGCGTTTTTGAAAGAAGCCGGTCTGTCGGGCGTGGCGCTGAAAAACTTCCGCTCCAAATGGGTCGGCTCAACCGAGGCCAACCTGGAGCGCGTGCTGGCCACCGTCAAGGCCATGGGGCCGATTGCGGTGATCATCGACGAAGGCGACCGCAGCTTTGGCAACGGCGGCGGTGAAGGCGGTGACGACGGCACCAGCTCGCGGGTGATCGCCCGCCTGAAGGAATTTATGGCCGAGACCGAGAACCGCGGCCAGGTGCTGTTTGTGATGATGACCAATCGCCCCGACAAGCTCGACACCGACATCAAACGCCCCGGCCGGCTGGACCGAAAAATCCCGTTTTTTTACTGCGAAACTGCCCTGGAGCGCGCACAGGTCTTGCGTGCGGTGCTCTCAAAATATTCTGAGGCCTGCACCGCCAGCACCGAAGAATTGCTCACCCTGTGCGAAACCCTGAGCGGCTACTCCAACGCCGACCTGGAAGCGCTGGCGCTGCTGGCGGTAGAAGCCGCCCACACCCAAGCCGTGGCGCTGGATGCCGCCGTGCTGAGTGCCGCCGCGCAAGATTTCATGCCGCCCCAAGAGCGTGACATGATTGAATTTATGGAGCTGCTGGCGGTGTCTGAAACTTCACGCCGCACGCTGCTGCCCAAACGCTTTCGCGACATGGCCACCGCCGACATCCAGAGCCACCTGCTGGCCGCGCGCCAACGCGCCCTGGCCCGCTAAACCCACATTCACCCCATTCACAGGAGATCACCATGCCACCCATGACCGACCAGAACCTCAGTCCCGCCCAAGTCACCCTACTCACCCAAGCCATGTTGTCGGTGGCTTTGGTGGACGGCATCCACCCCGCAGAGGCCGCGCTGATCGGCCAGTTTTACGAGACTTCGCGCAGCGCTGACATGCCCAGCACCTCTGCTGTGATGGCCAGCCCCGAAGTGCAGGCGTTTGACATCGCCACGCTCAAAGGCAGCAGCGCCGAGTTTGCCGACACCGTGGTGCTGATGTGCCTGATGACCGCCTATGCCGACGGTGCTCTCAGCGCCGCCGAGCGCAGCCATGTGCAAGCCATTGCCAGCACCCTGGGCCTGGACGCGGCCCACTTCGAGGCCCACCTGGCCCAGGTGCGTGACGAGCTGGTCGGGGCGCTGTCGCACCTGCCCGATGCCGGGTCGGTGGCGGTGGTGGTGAAGGAGCTGGCGGCACAGGATTGAGCTTGGCAGCACTGCTTCAATTTTCGTAGCTGCTTACGCTTATTGAATAAGGGCTGGAAGGTGATTTTGTTTGTATGAAATGCAGCGCATTAAGCTGCGGCAAGACCAGCACCAAAGAGCGCATTGCGTAGTTCGAATGCGCAAAGATGCTGGTCTTTCGTGTTCAGCAACGGTCAGAAGCCGAAGAAAAAAACCGCAGGGGGTTCCATCTGCGGCTCCTCCTCCTAGGACTCGCTACTCAAAATGTTTCCCATTCACCACCCGCTCCCTTGGCAGACGATGCAGCCATGACAGCCATCTTTCTGCCGGTGATGGGAAGGGCGAGATTTGCGATGGATTTGGAGGACGCCACCCGAGTACGCCGGTCAAGGCTCTTGGATACATTGGACTTTGCGGCGGGGGCACCCAAGAATGCTGAACGCGATGCCGCAATGGGATGGCTATCGTTGTCCCTCAGCTTGAACACGGCCACGGTTTGCACCAGATCTTGCGCTTGCGATTTGAGGCTGCCAGCTGCAGCGGCCATCTCTTCAACCAAAGCCGCATTTTGCTGGGTTACCTGATCCATTTGTGTCACAGCTTCGCCCACTTGACTGACCCCAAGGCTTTGCTCGTTGCTGGCCGCGCTGATTTCCCCCATGATGTCGGTCACCCGTTTGATCGAGGTCACCACCTCATTCATGGTGATGCCGGCCCGGTCAACCAGCGTTGTGCCTTGCTCAACCCGCTCCACGCTGACGTTGATCAGAGTCTTGATCTCTTTGGCGGCCTCGGCACTGCGCCCGGCCAAAGAACGCACCTCTGAGGCCACCACCGCGAAGCCGCGGCCCTGCTCACCGGCGCGGGCGGCTTCTACGGCGGCATTCAAAGCCAGGATGTTGGTCTGAAAGGCAATGCCGTCAATGACACCGATGATGTCGGCAATTTTGCGCGAGGCTTCATTGATGCCTTTCATGGTGCCCACGACTTGAGCCACCACTTCCCCCCCTTGAATGGCCACGGTACTTGCGCTCAGTGCCAACTGATTCGCCTGTAGGGCGTTGTCAGCGTTTTGTTTCACGGTGGCATTAAGTTGCTCCATGCTGGCGGCTGTTTGCTCCAGTGCGCTGGCCTGGCTTTCGGTACGGGCTGACAAGTCTTGGTTGCCTTGAGCGATTTCAGCACTTGCGGTAGAAATACTATCAGCCGACTGGCGTACGCGACCAATCAGATTGACCAAATTATTTTGCATTTGAGTCATCGCAGCAAGCACCTGCCCGGAAGCATCGCTTGAGCCGATAGGAATGGTTTCTGTCAGGTCACCCGCAGCCACCACGCGTGCAGCCTGTGCTGCCGAATTCATGACATGCGTGATGCCGCGTTGAATGCTCCAAGCCAAGAAGCTGGCGATAACGAGTGCCAGCATGGCCGTTATCAAAATGACCCCGTTATTCTGCTGCCCACGGGCCATGGCATCAGCACTCGCCTTTTCCATTGATGTCAACTCAAACGCTTGCAGGTTCGACAATAATTTCACGCAATCATCAAACGCGCCGCCCAGGGTAAACACGAAAGACGCGGCAGTCTCCACACCACTGCTTTTCAAGTCAAGTGTTGTGAGCGCCGTATCTTTGTAAATCTTGAAAGACTTGCCTATTTCTGACAGTGTTTTTGCCTGCTCCGGCGCAATATCTACTCTGCCTGCGGCACCTGCAATTGCTTTTTCAAACCCACCCAGCTCACGGACGATTTGATCGTCGAGTTGTTTGATAGAACTCGCTTTCTGGCCTGCCGCTTCCCACGCCAGACTCTGCATGATCAAGCGCTGGATTTCCTTGATATGGCCGTCCATGGCTTTAGTTTCCAGCAGGTGTGGCACGTTGCTTTCTGTCACACCACGCAAGGACTCAAGCAGCTTGGTATTTCCCAGAAAGGAAACGCCTGCCACAACCACCAGAAAAATCAACGCAATCGCGGGCGCAAATGCCACCTTGGCACCAATCGACGCATTTTTGAAAAAATTCATTAAGTTACTTCCTACAGGCTGCGGCAATGGCGGCTGGGGCAGTCTTAGCTGCCACGTCAAAATCAGCGATAAACGCCAACACCAACAAAACTGCTGCCTGTAGGAACCATTTGAACGTAGCTCGATTTACCTTCTACTTTTTTGGTGATGGGATCGGCCCACTCGTAATCAACCCAACCGGAGCCTTTTTTAGCGACGGCGATCATGTCAACAACAAATGCCTTGCCACTGGAGTCTTTAAGGTTGATGAGGTCGCGACCTACCAGCTTTTCGTTGGCACCGTGAGCGACCATCTTGCCCGTGAGGTCCATGACAAAAACATACAAATCATTCTTGGTCCAACTTGCTTTGCTGGTAGTGAAGTCCTTGTAGGCCTGCTCTGCGCCTACTTTTTTGATGTGCGCCAGCGCGGCTTCAGCCATTGCCTTGGCCTCTTCCTTGGTTCCACGGTCAGCCGCGTAGGAGGGCGCACTTACCAGTGCGCCCAAGGTCGCCACGGTGACTGCGCACAAGCTCAAATTGATAAATATTCTTCTGCCAGTTTGTTGGAGTGATTTCATGAATGTTTCGCTGCTTATTTATTAGCCAAAATGACCCTGCGTTTCACCATCAAGATGAAACACATCAATCTGTGATTGACCATTCTAAAATGGCTAGCATGCAGGATTAGGTAAGTAAATACCCTTGTACAGATGCCCCAAATCTTGGCCCTAATCCAGCCGCAGCCCTTCCAGCATGGCCACCAGGCAGCGTCGGGCATCCACCAGCGCGGCGCTGAGGTTGGCCTCCTCTGCGGGCAGCGAATCCATCGCGCCATAAAGCGCCCCCAGAATGATGCGGGCCAGGCGCTCGGCATCGTGATCCTGCCAAATGCCGTTGGTTTGCAGCGCACCAATGCTGGCCCGCATGGCCCCCAGCCCCTGACGCTGGCGAATTTCACCCCACACTTGCGCGCCCAGCACGGCGGGGGCTTCCACCAGCATCAGGCGGCGCATGGGCGCGTTGGCTCCGGCCTGCAACACGGTGTTGATGCTGGCTAAAAAGGCCTGCCACGGCGTGCCGCCGCCGTTGATGACCGCCGTCTGGGCGTTGGCGGCCTGTTGCACCAGTTGCGCATCCACCTGCTCAACCACGGCGGCGAACAGGCCTTTTTTGTCACCGTAATGGTGGTACAGCGCGCCCACGGTCACGTTGGCATCGGCGCAGATGCTGCCCACCGGGGCTTTCTCGTAGCCCTGTGCACTGAACCAGCGCAGCGCCGCCAGCTGCAATGCGGCCTGGGTGTTGCTGGCGTTTTCTTTGCGGCCATCGCGCTTGGGTGGGGTGTCTGTCACGGTGAAAGTGTCCGGTTGAAGGCCGCTATTTTCAGGCCTGTGTTTGAAGTTCTTTACAAACATAACATGATTATGTATCCTCTACGCCTTTCCAATCAACCAGAGACATTCCACATGCCTGTGTTCGCCCAAATCCTCATCGCCCTGGTGTGCCTGATCCACGTCTACATCTTCCTGCTGGAAACGGTGTTGTTCAAAACCCGTGGGGCCAAGGTATTTGGCATCCCCAAAGCTGAGGTTGAGTCCCGCGCGGTTGCCATGTCCAACCAGGGGGTGTACAACGGCTTTCTGGCTGCCGCGCTGCTGCTGGGCCTGGTCTACCCCGACGTGACCGTGGCCAAAGCCTTTGCCACCTTTGGTCTGAGCTGCGTGGCGGTGGCGGGCATCTGGGGTGCGGTGACAGTGATGGTGCGTATTCTCTACATTCAGACTGTGCCGGCAGTGTTGGGGCTGGTGGCGCTGTTTTTAATATGACGCATGCGAGAGTTTGAACACTGACACGGCGGCCACCAGCTCTTTCGCTTGTGACTTCAGGCTGTCGGCGGCGGCAGCCATTTGCTCCACCAGGGCGGCGTTTTGCTGCGTGGTCTGATCCATCTGCGTCACGGCTTCGCTCACTTGCCCGACCCCTTGGCTTTGCTCGGAGCTGGCCGCGCTGATCTCGCCCATGATGTCGGTTACCCGCCTGATGGAACTCACCACCTCGGTCATGGTGATGCCGGCCCGATCCACCAGGGTGGAGCCCTGCTCCACACGCTGAACGCTGTCGGTGATCAGGCTTTTGATTTCCTTGGCTGCCGCAGCCGAGCGCCCCGCCAGGTTACGCACCTCGGCGGCCACCACGGCAAACCCACGCCCCTGCTCACCAGCACGGGCGGCTTCCACCGCCGCGTTCAAAGCCAGAATGTTGGTCTGAAAGGCAATGCCGTCAATCACGCCAATGATGTCGACAATCTTGCGCGAGCTGTCGTTGATGCCTTTCATGGTTTCAACCACCTGGTTGACCACGTCGCCGCCCTGGATGGCGACGGTGCTGGCGCTTTGGGCGAGCTGGTTGGCCTGTTTGGCGTTGTCGGCGTTTTGCCGCACGGTGGCGCTGAGTTCTTCCATGGAGGCGGCGGTTTCTTCCAGCGCGCTGGCCTGCTGTTCGGTGCGCGCACTCAGGTTGTTGTTGCCCTGGGCAATTTCCGCACTGGCGGTGGACACCTCAACCGATCCTTGGCGCACCTGATCCACGATGCGGGCCAGGTGATTTTTCATGTCTGACAAGGCCCGCAACAACTGGGCCGTTTCGTCCTGACCGTCGACTTGTATATCGGCCGTCAGATCACCGCCAGCCACCCGTCGGGCCACCTGAACGGCATTCTTTAAAGGAACGGTGATGCCAATGGTCAATTGCCAGGCCAACACCACACCCAGCGCCAGAACCAGCGCCGCAAGTGCCACCAGTGAATTGCGGCTGGCGCTCTCAATAGCAGAAATTTCAATGGCTTTGGCATCCAGATTCTGACGCTGGAGGGCAAGAAATTCACCCACCAGTTTCATGTAGCCCTCGGCAGCAGGCAGGTAGGTTTTTTCCAGGAGACGGTTGGCCTCTTCGGGCTGGCCATCGGCTTTGAGTTTGGTGACCTGGTCGCGGCTGCTCAGATAGGCCTTGCGCACATCGGTAATCTTGGCAAACAGCTCTTTTTCTTGCGAACTGGTGATCAGCGGTTCAATCTTTTTCAGCAGGTTGGAGGTGCTTTGGGTGATTTCAGCGGCATTGGCCGCAAAGAAGGGCACCAGACTGGGGTCGCTGCTCTTGGCCACGGCGGTGGTGCGGATCACGGCCACGTTGATGTTGCGGCTCCAGTCGCTGATGTAGCGTTCTTTCGCCAGCGGCTCCTGCATCATTTCCCGGGTGGCCTGGGCCAGCGCATTCAGCTGCCAGACCCCAATGCCGGTGATCAACACAGCAAACACCAAAACCACCGCAAAACCAAGCGCCAGACGCTTGCCGATTTTCATGGCCGAAAACGATTTCATATGCGTGTCTCCCCTATCGATGATGGCTCACCCGTTGACAGCTTGTTGCGACCACATCGTACTGCGATTTGATGCGGCCAAATCTGCCTCCCATCGATACACACGCCTCTTACCTTGTACTCGGCCCTCATTTAAGGCTGTTGGCCGCACTTGTGCTGTGAGTCTGCAGGTTTTGCGCGATGACATCACTCGACACCAGGCGGGCAAGATCCACCCCATGCGGGCGCGGAACTTCTGCCACTTTGGTTACACCGACGTGCTGTTTCCAGACATGACAAAGCTAGAATTCTGCAACGACCTGAGAGACTGTTGATGGCCAGCCTGGAAGGCAGCCACAAATGGGGAAAGAGGGGAAGATATGTTAGTTGTATTGACACGATGGCTGACTTGCGCATTGTTGCTGTTTGTCTCCGCCTGCGGCGGTGGCGGTGGGGGCGGTAGTGGTGCCCCATCGGTCGCTGGTTTGAAGTTTGCTCCGCCCCAGCTGGTAGCCACGACCCCGGTCGGAACCAGCGCTGTTGTTTCAGTCACGGCGACCATGGATACCTCGGTGATCACTGGCGCACTTTATGTGGGGGTAGTTGACCCGGGGGGCATGTTCACCGACGTGTTTGATATCAATCCGATCTCCAACACCGTGGCTACGGTCAGTTTTCATACCAACACAACCACCATGGTGCCGGGTGTCCATAACGGTACGCTGATGGTGTATTTGTGCAAGGATTACTACTGCAATTCCCAATACAACGGCTCGCCAGTCTCCTTGCCTTACAGCATCACAGTGACAGCTTCGCCGACGGCGGTGACCCTGAATCCATCGAGTATCAGCTTGTCCACCGACATCGGCGTGCCCGTGCAAGCGGTGTTGTCCGGCCAAGTTGGCTTCGAGGCGGGCGCAGCACCACAGTTTGCGGTACAGGATTCCGCTGGCATTTTTAACCCCACCGTCAGTGCCACGCTGAACAGTGGCTCCAGCTACCAGTTCACGATCACCATGGGGGCGGTGAATGTGCCGGGCACCTATTCTGGAATGGTCAGATTGTCGGTTTGTACGGCGGTATGTAACGGCTTGAATGAAGTCTCGGGCTCACCTGTCCAGATACCCTATACGGTGGTGGTAAGTGCTCCAGTGACACCGGCGCTGACCCTGAATCCTTCGAGTATCAGTTTGACCACCAGCGCAGGTGCACCTGTGCAAACCGTGTTGTCCGGTCTGGTTGGCTCTCAAGCTGGGGCAGCGCCACAGTTTGCCGCGCAGGATTCAGCGGGACTTTTCAACCCCACCGTCAACGCAACGCTGATCAGTGGGTCCAATTACCAGTTCACCATCACCATGGGCGGGGCCAATACGCCTAGCACGCCAGGCACCTATTCCGGGACTGTCAACCTATCCGTTTGCGCGACGGTATGTAATGGGTTCAATGGCGTTTCAGGCTCACCGGTAAAAATTCCTTATACATTGACCATTACTGCGCCGGTTTTGCTGCAGCCTGTGCTCACGGCCTCGGGTCTGCCGGAATGGGAAACGTACCAGGGCAATGCGGCGCACACCGGTTTCTTGCCTGTGACCTTGAATGCTGGTGTTTTCAGCGCGCGCTGGAGCCGCGATTTTGGTGTTCCCTTGAGCCCGGCCACAGTCGCCAATGGCAAGGTGTTTGTATCGACACCTGTGTACTTTGGAGCCGCCACACTTTATGCCTTGAGTGAAACCAATGGCTCTCAGGTTTGGGCCCACAATTTCGGCAGTGTTCCGGCGCTGAATCCTCCGGCCACATATGGCGGCAGAGTGTTTGTGGCAACTTCGGGGCATGCAGACACCTTCATGTGGTCATTCAACGCAGACGATGGTACGCAGTTGTTCAAGGCCCCGTTCAACGCCCAATGGGAACACTATCTGGCACCAACCCTGTTGGATGGAGATGCATGCTTTGATGGTGGTTACTACGGTGGCATGTATTGCATGTACGCATCGTCAGGGGCCACCAAGTGGTCAGTTTCACTGGGGCAATATGACCAGTGGACACCAGCCCTCGACCACACCTACGCTTTTGCATACACCGGTGGCACCTTCAGCGCCATCAACCGGTCAAACGGCACGGTGGCTTTCTCAGTGGCGGACCCCGCGTTCAACTGGAATGGCTACTCTATCAATGCGGCACCGGTGATCGCCAGCAATAACAGTGTGCTGGTCGTGAATGGCACCGGAAAAGCCAACCATGTGATTCGCTACAGTATCTCCGGCCGATCCGAGTCCTGGCGTGTAGGCGGCAACTTCCTCAATGACCCGGTGGTTGCCGCTGGCAAGTTCTACCTGTCCAACCAGTCAGTCAACCAACTGGAAGCCCGTGACGAGCCAACTGGCACGCTGCAATGGGCCTGGCAGCCGCCATTGGGCGAGACTGTTTCCAGCAACAACCTGATTCTGGTCAACAATCTTGTGTTCGTGGGCACGTCTGATGCCACCTACGCGGTAGACCTGACCACGCACCAGACCGTGTGGCGTGTCGCCCGCTCAGGGACACTGGCCCTGTCATCGAACCGCGTGCTGTACATCGTGAGCACTGCTGGCCGGATCGATGCCTACAACCTGTTTTGAGCTTCCCGCATCACATCCACCGGCACCTCCACAGCGCCGGGTGACAGACTGAGCCCATCGCTCAGGCCGCTTCACCCTCCAGCTCAAGCAAATCGACCAAGCCCAGCCGATTCACCCCACTCAGCAGCGCCTTGACCGACGCGGTGACGATGTTGGTGTCCATGCCGACACCAAAACGCTCCGGGCCACCGGCGGCGGACACCAGCTCCAGGAAGGCGCAGGCCTGGGCATCACCGGCGGTGGTGCTGGCGCGAGTGGAGCGCTCTTCATAACTGCGCACCTGCACCTGGATGCCCACGGTTTGCAAGGCATGCACCGCCGCGTCAATCGGGCCGTTGCCCATGCCGGTGAGCAGCATCGGTTGACCGTTGACTTCCACACCAATACGAATGCCCTGCACACGCGTCTTGCTTCCCGTCACGGAATGATCAAACAAGTGGTGCTCTACATAACGCATGGCCGCCACCGGGGCCTCCAGATAAGTGGCATTAAACAGGTTCCAGATGTCTTGCGCACTCATCTCGCCACCGTGGCTGTCGGTGTAGGTTTGCACCTCGCCCGAGAACTCCACCTGCAAGCGCCGCGGCATGACCACACCGAACTCGGCCTCCATCAAATACGCCACACCGCCCTTGCCGCTCTGGCTGTTGACGCGGATCACCGAGTCGTAGTTGCGGCCCAGGTCGGCCGGGTCAATCGGCAGGTAGGGCACGTTCCATACGCCGTTTTTGTCCTGCACCGCCAGGCCTTTTTTGATGGCATCCTGGTGCGAGCCGCTGAAGGCGGTGAACACCAAATCGCCCACATACGGGTGGCGCGGGTGAATCGGCAACTGGTTGCAGTGCTCCACGGTGCGGGCCACGGCGTTGATGTCTGAAAAGTCCAGCCCCGGCGCAATGCCCTGGGTGTACATGTTCAGTGCCAGGGTAACGATGTCCACATTGCCAGTGCGCTCGCCGTTGCCAAACAGGCAGCCTTCGACCCGATCCGCCCCGGCCATCAGGCCCAGTTCCGCCGCCGCCACGGCGCAGCCGCGGTCGTTGTGCGGGTGCACGCTGATGAGCACACTGTCGCGCCGCGCCAGGTGGGTGTGCATCCACTCGATCTGGTCGGCGTAGACATTGGGCGTGGCCACTTCAATGGTGGCGGGCAGGTTCAGGATCACCTGGTTGGCGGGCGTGGCCCCCCACTCGGCGGTGACCGCGTCACAGACCTCGCAGGCAAAGTCCAGCTCGGTGCTGGTGAACACCTCGGGGCTGTATTGCAAGACCCATTCGGTTTCGGGCTGCTGCGCACACAGCCCTTTGATCAGCCGCACGGAGGACACGGCGAGCTCCTTGATCTCATCCTTGCTCATGCCAAAGACGATCTCGCGAAACGCGGGTGAGGTGGCGTTGTAGACGTGCACGATGGCGCGGCGTGCGCCCTTGAGTGATTCGATGGTGCGGCGGATCAGGTGTTCACGTGACTGGGTCAGCACCTCAATGGTCACGTCGTTGGGGATGTTGCCGCCTTCGATCAGGGCGCGCACAAAGTCAAACTCGGTTTGTGAGGCGCTGGGGAAGGCGACTTCAATCTCTTTGAAACCCACCTGGCACAGCGTGCGGAACATGCGCATCTTGCGCTCCACATTCATCGGCTCAAACAGCGACTGGTTGCCATCCCGCAGGTCAGAGCTCATCCAGATCGGAGCCGTGGTGATGCTGCGCGAAGGCCATTGGCGGTTCGGCAAGTCGATGGTCGGGAAGGCGCGGTATTTGGTGGCGGGGTTGGACAACATGGTGGGGATTCCTCTGGAAGCGATATCGGACAGTGAGGGCTATCTTAGGCTTTGAGGCGGGGTGAATGATTGCGTTTTTGCCTGTAAATTTATTTACAAAGACAAAATATTGCTAATTATTATTAATTTAAGCAATTTTCACAAACACAGCAGATATCGAACAGATATTTATTTACACATAAATACATTCAACGCAGTGTGTTGGTAGATGGTCGGGTTTTCTAAATCGGGAACTCATTCGAAGCTGGAATGTCTGCGCATTCACTTCATTATTTATAGCTGTCTGCGCTTGTTTTATATGGACTAAAGCCTGATTAAATGCGCGATGCGATCTTTGAATACTTAGGTTCGTCAATATCGGCATAAGGGCAGTCCCGGGACTGCCCGGCCACTCACGCCCCCCAAAAGAGCCGTTTCAGCCCCGTTCCTGGCATAGTCCTTTTCGATCAGACATCTCAATAGCAGTCGTTGAACACGTGATCATTGACTACGATAAATACGTATCAAATTCCGCCCGGCTTTTTTGGCTTCATACATCATGCCATCGGCCCATTTATACAGATCATCCTGACTGGATTCATTACCGATAAACAACGTGACACCAATGCTTGCCGTACATTGATGTTCAATGGATGTTTCGACTTCGTTTTCACGTTTGAATGCAATATGGTAGGGAGCAGACAAAACCGAACGTATGCTTTCGGCAATGGTTTCGGCTTTTGAGGTTGACTCGTCTTTGTCCTTATCCAACTCTCCAATCATGACTACAAATTCATCACCGCCTACTCGGGCAACCGTATCCATTTCTCGTACACAATTTTTTAATCGCTCTGCTGCATCAATCAACAGCAAGTCGCCTGCTTTATGTCCATAGGCATCATTAAGTGGCTTGAAATTATCCAAATCAAGAACCATCAACGCACAGTAGTTCTTGCTGCGGCTGCTGGTAGCCATTGCCTGCTGCAGGCGATCATTCAACAATCTGCGATTAGGCAATTGGGTCAACGGGTCGTGATACGCCAATTGTTTGATTGCGTCATCCGTCCGTTTACGTTCAGTAATGTCCTGTACTAGCCCAGCTATGCGAACCACTCGCCCGCTATCGTCACGTTCTGGAAAGCCTTTAACAAAGCAGGGACGTAGTTCACCGTTGGGCTGCACCGTCATCAGTTCTATTTCATAGGGCAAGCCCTCCGATACCGCTTTTTTTACCACGTCAAACAGCATTTGCGTGGACTGATGGGTGTACAACTCTGCCTGCCCCTCCAAGTCTGGAACACCAAGGGCTGGGTCACGGCCAAAAATCAAGAACATCTCGGGCGACCAAGTCACCACATTAGCATCTACGTCCCATTCGAAACTGGCCAAACGCGCCATGCTTTCCGTGCGCTCCATCATGAGCTGCCTGCGTTGCAGGTCTTTGGCGGCTCGCTTGGCTTCGGTGATGTCTCTTGCAATTTTTGAAGCACCAACCACATTGCCTGCATCGTCCAGAATCGGCGAAATTGAAATTGACACGCTAATTAATTGGCCATCCTTACGGCGGCGAATCGTCTCAAAGTGATTTACCCTTTCACCACGAGCAATGCGCGAAACAATCTCAGCTTCCTCATCGGCGCGATCAGCTGGGATCAACATACTCAGTGGGTTGCCTATAGCTTCCCTGGCTGTATATCCAAATATCTTTTCAGCGCCGGGGTTCCAGCTTTCAATGATGCCATCCAATGAGTTCCCGATAATGGCATCTTCCGACGATTGGATGATCGCGGCACCTTGCTGCAGTTTTGTGTTCGCTTGTTGCAAACGTAGCTTGGCGAGTCCCATTTCACCCATCACTTTGGCCAGATGGGTGAAGAACCCCATCATCGAATGAACTTGCTCTTCGGAAAATATGGGCGCTCGGGCCATGGCACCGAGATAGGCCCTTTCGTCGAACCCGAATTGCTTGGCTTGATGCTGAAAATAGCTCCTATCCGGCTGCTCAAAGAAAAACTGACCGGTAAAGAAGTTGGCTACGTGTTCATCACCAATGGTTATCGGCACCGCAACATCGACCAGACCGTTCTTGCATCGGTAGACGTTATAGGATTCCCCCTTGCTTAATTGACTGGCAAGAATCGTGTCGCTTTCCCTGCAACGAGCACAGGTGACCGGATTAATCCGATGAAACTTGGCACAGATGTCATGCCAGCCTGTCGCTACCAGCACGTTTCCATCAAGATCGAGCACCGCAGTGACTGCACGTGTGATTGCAGTGAAACTTTCACATAGTCCGCGAAGTTCGTTGATATCCACCAAATCTGACAGATTCAAGTAAATCTCCTTCAGCTACTAGTTACACCGCAGTTGCCATTTAGTTCCTCCGAATGGATTTTGGTGTCAAATTCAATTTGAAGCCACCACTTTCCACCAGGGGCGCAGGTTCAGTTGTTTATTGCGGCACGATCACCATCCAGCCCACACCAAAACGATCCACCACCATCCCAAAACAGGCAGAGAAAAAAGTCTTGCCCAGTGGCATCTGGACCTGGCCACCTTTGGCCAGTGCGGTGAACCAGCTTTCTGCCTGGGCTGCGTCAGCCGCCGTGAGGGACAAAGAAAAACCCTTGAAACTGGCTGGGGTGTTGCTATCACCGTCGGACAGCATGACCTGGGTCTCACCGATGCGTAGGCTGGCATGCATGATCTTGTGCTCAAAACCCGGTGGCACCATGCCCGGCGGAGGGGGCTCGGGGCTCTCGTTCATGCGCATCTGCATGAGCAACTCTGCGCCCAGCGCTTCCTGGTAAAACGCAATGGCGGCTTCACATTGGCCGTTGAAAAACAGGTAGGGTTCGACTTTCATGGGGGCTCCTTTTCAGGGTTGGGAATCGTCGCGTGAATAACCTGGGTCGCCGTCTTGGATGTCCAGCGTCCACAGGGCGCACAAGCGTGGCAAAAAGCGGGTGCGATGTCCACCGCGCTCATGAGAAACCGGATCGCCGTGTCAAGCATTACCCCACCCACCCGCAACCCTGGCCCCCAACTTCGTCCGTCTCGCCCGGTCGCTGAAAGGTCTACGGTTGATCCCTGCCAAGGATCTTGCCGCGCTTAATCCCGCGCCGGGATCACCAGCCCACGCACGACCGCAGGCCGGGCCACAAACGCCGCCAGCACACGGGTCACCTCAGGAAAATCCTGTAGGCCCACCAACTCACCGGCTTCGTAGAAGCCCATCAGGTTACGCACCCAGGGAAAGATGGCGATGTCGGCTACCGTGTAGTCGTCACCCATGATCCAGGCGCGGCCGACCAGACGCTGGTTCAGCACCCCCAGCAGGCGGCGACTCTCGGCCACGTAACGGTCGCGCGGGCGTTTGTCTTCAAAATCTTTGCCGGCAAATTTGTGAAAAAAGCCGAGCTGGCCAAACATCGGGCCGACACCGCCCATTTGCCACATCAGCCACTGGATGGCCTCGTATTGCTCAGCCGGGTCTTGCGGAATACATTGCCCGGTTTTTTCAGCCAGGTAGAGCAGGATGGCACCGGACTCGGACAGCGCCAGCGGCTGGCCACTTGGCCCGTTGGGGTCGAGGATGGCCGGGATCTTGTTGTTGGGAAAAAGCGAGAGAAATTCGGGCGAAAACTGCTCGTTGCGCTCAAAGCTGACCAGATGCGCCTCGTAAGGCAGGCCAGTTTCTTCCAGCATGATCGACACCTTGACCCCGTTGGGGGTGGGCAGCGAATACAGCTGCAGGCGGTCGGGGTGCTGGGCGGGCCATTTTTGCTGAAGGAGGTGAGCGGGGGCGAAGCTGGAGAGGTCGGCCATGGGTGTTCCTGATGCTGTTGGGAAAGGGGCAGTGCAGACTGCGCGCGGTCTGTGATTTTGCGTGCAGCGCCATGAATTTGCCGACGCGGGGTTACTGGCGCAGTTTTATATGAAAAATTGGCCTCTAGCGCAGGTACATCAAGCGCAAGAAGCTATTTTATTTATAGCATTGAGGTAGCCGGTGGAAGGGCTTGAACCAGGTCGCTGCCGTGTGCTTGGTGTATTTGTGATCGGCAGCCTCTTCAGCCCCTGGGTGAACCTGCCACCCCATGGGCCGGGTCAGCACCTGCAAGCTAATTTTCATCTAAGTTTTGCTGCCTAGAATGCGGCCACTTCAGCGGCATGACCTCAGTTCAATCCCGGCACAGCCCTCGGGTGTTTGGCCCCCTGAGCCTGCTGGAGACAACACACCATGATTTGAACCCCCATTTCACCTGCCAACCTGCCCTGACCGGAGCCCTGACATGGACATCACCACCATCGATTTGACACCCCCCGCTGGCCATGCCCAGGCGGCATTCACGCACCTGCGCGACTACCTCAACACCCAGATCCTGGGCCAGGACAAGCTGGTTGAGAGCCTGCTGGTGGCCTTGCTGGCCGACGGCCACCTGCTGGTGGAAGGGCCACCCGGCCTGGCCAAAACGCGCGCCATCAAGTCGCTGGCGCAAGGCCTGGAATGTGAATTCCAGCGTGTGCAGTTCACCCCCGACATGCTGCCCGCCGACCTGACCGGCTCCGACATCTACCGCCCCGAAGAAGGCAGCTTCCAGTTCCAGCGCGGCCCGCTGTTTCACAACCTGGTGCTGGCCGACGAAATCAACCGCGCCCCGGCCAAGGTGCAGTCCGCGCTGCTGGAGGCCATGGGCGAGCACCAGATCAGCGTCGGCCTGTCCACTTACGCGCTGCCCCGGCTGTTTCTGGTGATGGCCACACAAAACCCGATTGAGCACGAAGGCACTTACCCCCTGCCCGAGGCGCAGCTGGACCGCTTCATGCTGCACACCCTGGTGGACTACCCAGACCGCGCCACCACCCGGCGCATCATGGACCTGACGCGCCACGAGGCACTCCAGGGGCATGCGCAGCCCGCGCCAGCTCACCACATGACGCAAGACCAGGTGTTTGCCGCCCGCCGCGAGGTGCTGTGCCTGACGCTCAGCGACTCGGTGGCCGACTACATTGCCGCCCTGGTCGATGCCACGCGCCACCCCGAAATTTACAGCGAACAGCTCAAGCAATGGCTGCGCTGGGGGGCCAGCCCACGTGCGGCCATGGCCATCGAGCGTGGCGCCCGAGCGCTGGCCTGGCTTGACGGGCGCGACTACGTCAGCCCCGAAGACGTGCAGGCCATCGCCCCCGATGCCCTGCGCCACCGCCTGTTGCTGGACTACACCGCCCAGGCCCGCGGCATCACCGCGCAAGCCTGTGTGGATGAGCTGCTGCGGCTGGTTCCGGCCCCATGAAACTGCCGGAACTCATCGACCTGGTGGCCTTGCGCGGCGCAGCGCGGGGCCTGAGCCTGCACGCCCACCGCCCGGCGCTGGCGCAACTGCTCGGCGCGCACCGCAGCGCCCAGCGGGGCCGCGGGCTGGAGTTTGAGGAGGTGCGCCCCTATGCCGCCGGGGATGATGCCCGCACCATCGACTGGCGCGTCACCGCCCGGCGCGGCAAGCCACACACCAAGCTGTTTCGCGAAGAGCGCGAGCGCCCGGTCTGGATCGTGGCCGACCTGCAGCCGGGGCTGCTTTTTGGCAGCCGCCGCCAGTTCAAGTCAACCCTGCTGCTGCACGCCGCCGCGCTGCTGGGCTGGGTGGCAGCCCTGGGCGGCGACCGGGTGGGGGCGGTGGTCAGTGACGGCGCAGCGCCCCCCCGCATCCTGCCTGGCCGCACGCGCGAGGCCGGTGTGCTGCCCCTGCTGCAAGCCCTGGTAGAAAGCCAACCGCGCGCACCCGGCCTGCCCAGCGCCAGCGGACTGGAAGCCGCTTTAAACACCCTGCGCCCGCTGCTGCAGCCCGGCAGCCTGGTGCTGCTGCTAAGCGACTTCACCGGCCTGAATGCGGCCGTGCCCGACCTGCTGGCCGGGGTCAGTGCCCGCTGCGACTGCCGCCTGCTGTGGGTCACCGACCCGCTGGAGCGCAACGGCCTGCCCGCAGGCAGCCACCGCGTGGGCCTGCCCGGGCGCTTGTGGTGGCTGGACGGGCTGGGCAGCCGCCCGGCCTGGCAAGCCGCCTGGCAACAGCGGGAACAGGCGCTCACCCAGCTGGCGGCGCAGCTGAACCTGCCGCTGGTGGCGCTGGACACCGCCGACGTTTTCCCGGATCGGCTGATCGCCCTGCTCAAGGAGCCCACATGGGCAGCATGAACCCTGACTGGCTGGCACAACTGGCCCCCAACCACGCGCCAGCGCCGCCCGGCTGGTGGCCGCTGGCACCGGGCTGGTGGGGGCTGGCGCTGCTGACCCTGCTGCTGATGGCGGGCCTGGGGTATTGGCAAACCCGCCGCCCAGTGCGCTTGCGCCGCGTCGCCCTGAAAGAGCTGGCCCAGCTGGAAAAGACCCCGCTCCCCGATGCCCAATGGGCTGCGGCGCTGGAGCACCTGGTGCGCCGTTACGCCCTGGCCCGCTACGGACGCGAAGCCGTGGCCGGTTTAAGCGGCCAGCGCTGGATCAACTTTGTGGCCGCCCATGGGGGCGTGGACTGGCAGGGCGAGGCCGGTGCTGCACTGCTGCAAGCCGCCTATGGCGGCCCCGTTCAACCGAAGCGCGCACACTGGGTGGCCGGTGCGCGGGCGTTTTTCAAATCGAAAGCATGATCCTGAGATGATGCACTTTGCCTGGCCCTGGATGGCCGTGTTTTTGCCCCTGCCCTGGTTGGCCGGGCGTGTTTTGCCACCGGCCCCACCCCAGGGTGGGGCCTTGTTTCTGCCCTTTGCCGCCAGCGTGGCCAGCGCGGGGGTAACGGGTTTTCGGGCCACGCCACGCGCACGGGTGCTGCTGTTTGCGCTGGTCTGGCTGCTGCTGGTGGGTGCGGCCATGCGCCCGCAATGGCTGGGCGAGCCGCAGCCGGTGCCCACCACCGGGCGGCGCTTGATGATGGCGGTGGATGCCTCAGGCTCGATGGCCGAACAGGACATGGCCGGGGGCGCCACCCGGCTGCAGGTGGTGCAAACGGTGGCCGGTGAATTCATCCGCCACCGAAGCGGTGATCAGCTGGGCCTGATCCTGTTTGGTAGCCAACCCTATCTGCAAGCCCCGCTGACGACCGACCTGGACACCGTGGGCCAGTTCCTGCGCGAGGCGGTCATTGGGGTAGCCGGGCAACAGACTGCGATTGGTGATGCGGTGGGCCTGGCGCTCAAGCGGCTTCAGGCCCACCGTGACGCAGCCGGGCCACAAGACAAGATGGTGCTGATTTTGCTGACCGACGGCGGCAACGATGCCGGGCTGATGGACCCCATTCCCGCTGCCAAGATGGCCGCCGCCGCAGGCTTGCGCATTTACACCATTGGCGTGGGCGCACCAGTGGAGCAGGGTGCTTTTGGGCCAAGCGGCAACACCGGTCTGGATGAGGCCACCCTCCAAACCATGGCCCAGATCACCGGCGGAGCCTACTTCAGGGCCACCGATGCCACGGCTTTGCAAGCCGTCTACCGCCACATTGACCAGCTGGAGCCCGCCAGCGGCGAAACCCAGTGGGTTCGTCCCAGCAGCGAGTGGTTTGCCTGGCCGCTGGCGCTGGCCTTGCTGCTGAGCGTCGGCGTGGTCTTGATGAGGGAGAGATCATGAGCCTTGACGCATGGGTACAAGCCTTTCATTTTTTGCGCCCGCTGTGGCTGCTGGCCTTGCCACCGTTGTGGGCGCTGGTGGCGTGGCTGGCGCACCGGCGGGCGCGCGGTGAAGACTGGTCGGGCGTGATTGATGCCGACTTGCTGCCCGCCTTGCAACTCGATGGCCAGGATGCTGGCGCACCAGTGGCCCGCATGGCACGCCCATGGCCCTGGCTGGCACTGGCCTGGACACTCGCCGTGCTGGCCCTGGCCGGCCCCAGTTGGCAACAAGACAGCAGCCCGGCCTACCGCGCCCCTGCGGCCTGGGTGCTGGTGCTGGATCTGTCGCCCTCCATGGCCGCCACAGACCTGGCCCCCAATCGCGTCACACGCGCCCGCTATGCGCTGGACGATGTGCTGGGTGCGGCGCACGATGCCCAAGTGGGCCTGGTGGCCTTCAGTGACGAACCCTACGTCGTGACCCCGCTGACTCAGGACGTGGCCACCGTGCGCGCCCTGATGCCCGCACTGGCCCCCGACATGATGCCCAGCGCCGGGGATCACCTGGCCCCGGCGCTGGCGCAAGCGCAAAAGATGCTGGCCGCGTCCGGCACGCGGGATCAACACATCATCGTCGCCACCGACGGGTTGGACGACCCGGCTGCAGCCTTGCGCATGGCCAGCAGCCTCAAGGCACAAGGGGTGTCCGTCAGCGTGATCGGTGTGGGAACCCCGGGCGGTGCACCCTTGCGCCAGGCCGACGGCAGTTTTGCCAAAGATGCACAGGGCCAGCCGCAACTGGCCCGCCTGAACCAGGAGCCCTTGCAGCAACTCGCCACACTCGGCGGCGGGCGCTATGTGGAGGCCGCCAGCGTGTCCACTCTGGTGGCCGATTTGCAGGCCACCCACCCAATGCCGGGTGAGGCCCTGGCCGCCACCGGGGTGGAGGTGGCCCACTGGCACGATGCCGGGGCCTATTTATTGCCCGCCTTGCTGCTGCTGGCAGCCTTGCTGGCACGCCGGAGGTGGCTATGAAAAAAGTAGCATTCACAGCCACCCTGATGCTTCTGGCAGCGCAGGCGCAGGCCGATACCGGTGCTGCAGGCTGGTGGTCCAGCCTGTGGCGCAATGCCGACCAACGTGGTGAGGCCTTGCTGCAACAAGGCCAGCCCGCAGAGGCCGCCAAAACCTATGCCGACCCGCGCCGCAAGGCCCAGGCCCAGTTCAAGGCCGGTGACTATGCCGCCGCCGCCCAGGAACTCAGCAGCCTGAACGACAGCGAAGCCCACTACAACCGGGGCAATGCCCTGGCCCACGCCGGTGATCTGGCCGCCGCGCTCAAGGCCTATGACGCCGCCCTCAAGCTGGCTCCCCAGCACGCCGATGCCCGCCACAACCGCGATCTGGTCGCCAAGGCGCTGGCGCAACAACAGGCGGCTGACAAAAACCAGCCGCAAAACGGGCAACCGGGCCAGCCCAAGGACGGCCAGCCAAGTGATCAAAAGGACAAGCTGCAAGACGGCAGCCAGGACGGCACGCCAAACAACCCGCAAGGCCAGTCGCAAAAGCCCGCATCGCAGGGCCCATCCGGTGACAAGCCGGGCAATGGCTCCAACAAGCCACCGGATGCCAAACCAGGCGACAAACCGGGGGACAAGGCCAATGACAAGCCAGGCAGCACGGGGAACAACCAGCCAGCCGCTGGCGTGCAGAAACCCAGCGCCGCTGCCTCCGGCCCACAGAAGGCGGCGCAGGCCAACCCAGCCACGGCCTCGTCAGCCGCCAACGATGCCGAGCAGGCCCGCCGTGATGCCCAGGCCAGCTTGCAAGCGGCTCAAGCTGCAAAGGCTGCCCCTGCTGCCAAAGGGCAGAGCACCGCTGACGGCATCCAGACCGGGGCCAGCGCCGCAAGCAGCACCCCCCTGACGGAAAACCAGATGGCCCAGGAACAGTGGCTGCGCAGCATCCCCGATGACCCCGGCGGCTTGCTGCGGCGCAAATTCATGATTCAACACCTGATGAGACAACGAGACGCGAAACCATGAAAAGGATGATCCCCCGCCTTGCTGCCACGCTGCTGGCCGCCAGCCTGTGCCTGTCGGCGCTGGCCAGCGTGACCGCAACTTTGGACAAAACCCGTATCGCCCTGGGTGACACCGTGCGCCTGCTGGTGCAAAGCGACGGCAGCACCAGTGCACAGCCCGACATCGGGCCCCTGCAACAGGACTTTGAGGTGCTGGGCAGCAGCCGCGGCTCCAGCACCCAGATCATCAACGGCCGCATCTCGTCACAGGCGCAGGTGACGCTGATGCTGTCACCCAGACACGCCGGCACGCTGGCCATCCCGCCGCTGCGCTGGGGCAACGAGCAGTCTGCCGGGCTGACACTCACCGTGGATGCCGGCAACGCCGCCAACACCGGCACCGATGGCCCAGCCGAAGGGGCGCCCGTCTCCATCTCGGCCACGCTGGATCAAAAGCAGCCCTACGTCCAATCGGCGGTGGTGTTGACCATCCGGCTGTATGTGGGCACGGCCATCAGCCAGGCCAGCCTGGACTTGCCCAGCAACAGCGACGTGCTGGTGCGGCAGCTGGGCGAAGACAGCCAAAGCAGCGAAACGCGCCACGGGCGCACCTACCAGGTGATCGAGCGCCAATACGTGTTGACCCCGCAACGCAGTGGCAAGCTCAGCCTGAAGGGGCCGTTGCTGGAGGCCCAGGTGCCCTCGGGCAGCGTGAACGACCTCAACGACTTTTTTGGCAACGCCTTCGGGCGCACGCCGTTCAGCCAGCTGCTGGGCGGCATGCGCCCACTGCGCCTGTCGGCCAGCGCGATTGAGATGAATGTGCTGCCACGTCCTGCCGCCGCCAGCGGAGCCGACTGGCTGCCCGCCAAACAGCTCACGCTGCGGGAACACTGGCGACCCGAAACCGGCCCACTGCATGTGGGCGAGCCACTGACACGCCACCTGCAGCTCAGCGCCCTGGGGATCAGCGGGGCGCAACTGCCTGACCTGGCCAAGCTGATGCCGCTGCCGGACGGCATCAAGGCCTACCCCGATCAGGCTAAAAACGACGACAAGCTGCAAAACGGTTCCTTGCTGGGCAGCCGCGAGCAAGACATCGCGCTGATCGCCAGCCAGCCCGGGCACTACGAATTGCCCGCCGTGCGGCTGGCCTGGTGGGACACCGCCAGCAACACCCCGAGCGAAGCCACTTTGCCCGCCCGCAGCCTGGACATTCTGCCCGCCGTGGGGGGCCAGGCAGTGGCCCCGGCGCAGACCCAGCCCAGCGCGGGCCCGATGCCGGATCAGACACCCGCCACCACCCCGGCCAGCGCCGCCAACCAGAGTCCGCTGGCTAGCCGCATCGCGTCGGTGAACCCAAGTTCGGCCGACTTCTGGCCCTGGCTCAGTGCCGCTCTGGCGCTGCTGTGGCTGGGCACGCTGGTAGCCTGGTGGTGGTCGCGCCGGTCTGGGGTGATGGGCCAACCCCGTGTGGAACCATCCCCGTCTGCTGCGCCAGCGCCAGGCCCGGCGGCCAATCTCTCGGCAGAGCAGGCTTTGCGTGCGCTGCAAGCCGCTTGCCGCAACCACGACGCGCAGGCCGCCCGGCGGCAGGTGCTGGCCTGGGCCGCGGCATGCTGGCCGCAGTCTGCGCCACGCGGACTGAATGCACTGGCCCGGCAACTGGCCGAGCCCCGCTTCACCACGGTGCTGCAAGCGCTGGATCGCGCCTGCAGCACCGCGTCCCCCTGGACGGGCGATGCACTGGCCCAGGCCTTTGCCAGCGCACCCAAGCCCCAGTCTGCAGGCAAAAATTCGCCGCTGATCCCGGATTTGTATGACTGAGCCAACTCCAGCTTGCCAAACTGCTGGCCTATCCTGGTCGCCAGAATTGCTATGTTTATAGAAGCTACTTGCGCAGGTATTTATTGGTATACAGGCCGATTTGTTATCAATTTTTGCAGATCACCAGCCCTACTGACCGGCCAGCCAGACAGGGGGCAGAGGGTTTCAAGCCCAGGTGCGCCGCTTCGGCACGCGCGGCCACCGTGCCCGAGCCCTGCACCCGGCTCACCACGCCCTCCACCGCCAGCTCTTCCACGGCCCGGTTCACCGTCATGCGGCTGACCCCAAACTGCTTGCCGCAAGGCCGCCTCACTCGGCATGCTGTCACCGGGCCGCCAGGTACCGCTGGTGATCTGTTGTTTGATGAAGGCCTTGCCTGCTCATAGGCGGGTAGCGTTCGAGTCGGTGGAGAGATGAATGTCATGGTTACTGCGCATTGAAAAACATCGAAAACATGGCCGATTGCGACTCCACACCCAGTTTGGCGTAGAGATGCTTTTTGTGTACTTTGACGGTTTCTGCTGATATTGCCAGCTTGGCGGAGATGCTCTTGGCCGAAAAACCGCTCAAGATCAGGTGCGTGATTTCCAGCTCACGCGCCGTCAGCTTGGGTGCATTGCCTTTGCGCATGGTCTCTTCTAATTTGAGCTTCAATGAAGTCGTTGGCCTGTGCAGGCTAAGTGAGATCTCTGTGGACTTTTCAAAGCGAAGGCGTTGCCGTATGAGCGCATTCACCCAAGCAGCCAGGCTTGCCAGCACTGCCACCTCGGCCGGTTTGAATCTGCGCTTGGAGCCCAGGGCCAAGCAAATGGCATGGTCTTTGTCGATCGCGTGCACGAACTGCACCTCATCCTCGGCCACATTCAAGCGGAAGTAACGTTTGTAGTAGTCCGTGCGTTTGAAGGCATCGGGAGCCACTTCATCCAAGCGGTAAAAACCGCTGTACCGGGTCTCCCGCCAATGGGTGAAAAAGGGGTCCAGCAGAAACAGGCCGTTGAGGTAATCCTGCAGCCGTGAATCTGCTCCACCCGACTCCATCATGTTGGCCGCGAGCACGGTGGGCATCTCATTGCCGGAAAACTTCAGCACCAAGTGGCTGTCGAATTCGGCGTAGTCGCCCATCGAGCGGGCAAGCAGCTGCCAGAAATTGGGTCTGTCCAGCCCATCTACCAACTGGGTCATCAACCGCTGCCACTCCAACGGGTGCCGGGGTTTGTTTGCTTCTACCACCTAGGGGTTACCTCTTCATGGGAATTTTCAATAACGCTTCCAAATCCCATACTACACGCAATACAAATAGCGTCCGTGCTGTGTCATGGAATGCAAGCTTCAACCTTGTGAAAACCAGGAATCCCTTATGCAAGAAACACTCCCCACCGATTGGCACGCGGAAGCCCTCAACATTCGTCCACGCACCCAAGCCTTTATTGGCGGGCGCGCAGTGGATGCCGTAGACGGCAGGACTTTCGCCACCATCAACCCAGCTACCGGCAAGGTATTGGCGCAGCTTGCCCGTTGCGGCCAGGCTGATGTGGATCTGGCTGTGCAGTCCGCTCGTGAGGCGTTTGAATCGGGTGTTTGGTCACGTATTCCGCCGCGCGAACGCAAGCGTGTGCTGCGGCGGCTGGCCGCGCTGATTCTGTCCAACGCCAAAGAGTTGGCATTACTCGACAGCCTGGACATGGGCAAACCCATCGCCGATGCCTTCAGCATTGATGTGCCCGGCGCGGCCGCAGTCATGGACTGGTACGCCGATGCCATTGACAAGGTCTATGGCGAAGTGGTGCCCACAGCCGCCGATGTGGTCGCCACCATCACCCGCGAACCAGTGGGCGTGGTGGCAGCCATCATCCCCTGGAACTTCCCATTGGATATGGCAGCCTGGAAGCTGGGGCCAGCCCTGGCTGCAGGCAACAGTGTCATTCTCAAGCCAGCCGAACAAAGCCCGTTATCGGCCTTGCGCCTGGCAGAGTTGGCACTGGAGGCGGGCATTCCTGCCGGGGTGTTCAATGTGCTGCCTGGGCTGGGAGAAGAAGCCGGGCAGGCTCTGGGTCTGCACCCCGATGTGGATTGCATCGCCTTTACCGGGTCCACCCAGGTTGGCAAGTTCTTCATGCGCTATGCCGCTGAATCGAACATGAAGATGGTCTGGTTGGAGTGCGGTGGCAAGAGCCCCATGCTGGTCTTTGCCGACTGCGAAGACCTGGATGCAGCGGCCCAGAGTGCTGCGGCTGGCATTTTCTACAACCAAGGCGAGGTGTGCTCGGCCACCTCACGCCTGTTGGTAGAAGCCAGCATCCACGATGCCTTTGTTGAACGGCTCAAGGCACATGCCCTGAGCCGCCAGCCGGCTGACCCGCTGGATACCAACACCACCATGGGGGCCATGGTCGACCAGAATCACTGCGCGCGCGTCATGCAATTCATTGCCGACGCGCAGGCTGAGGGCGGCACCCTCGTGGCCGGTGGCACGCGCGTCACCGTGGGTGAGAGCGACTGTTTTGTGGCCCCCACCATCTTCACGCAAATACGCCCTGATATGACCCTGGCCCGCGAAGAGGTGTTTGGCCCGGTGCTGGCCGTTACCGCTTTTCACAGCGAGGCCGAAGCCTTGGCCCTGGCCAACGACAGCATTTACGGTCTTGCCGCCTCGGTCTGGACGGGTAGCCTGAGCCGAGCCCACCGCGTGGCACGCGCCTTGCGCGTGGGCACGGTCTCAGTCAATTCCGTAGATGCTATCGACCCCGCCATGCCCTTTGGGGGTGTCAAGCAATCGGGCTTTGGGCGTGACCTCTCGCTGCATGCTTTTGACAAATTCACCCAGCTCAAATCCACCTGGATCGGCCTTCAAGCCTAGTAGCTGCATCCCTTTTTCTCCCCTTTTATTCAACAGAGTGCCCTTATGACAACCCTTGACACCCAGCGCAGTACCCAGGAATACCAGGCCATTGACGCATCCCACCACATTCACGCCTTTATTGATCAAAAGGCTTTGAATGCTGAAAAACCGCGCGTCATTACCAAGGGCTACGGTGCCTATGTAGAAGACAGCGATGGCAATAGGTACCTGGACGGCATGTCGGGCCTGTGGTGCACCAACATCGGCTATGGCCGCAAGGATTTGGTAGCCGCTGCGGCCAAGCAGATGGAGGATCTGAGCTACTACAACATGTTCTTCCACACCACGCATCCGGCGGTGATTGAGCTCTCCAACCGCTTGTTTGACTTTCTACCCAAGCGCTACAGCCATGTGGTTTACACCAATTCGGGCTCGGAAGCGAATGAGTTGCTGATCCGCACGGTACGCCGTTACTGGGATGTGGTCGGCAAACCCAGCAAGAAAATCCTGATCGGTCGCTGGAACGGCTACCACGGCTCCACGGTGGGCAGTGCCTCTTTGGGCGGTTTCAAATTCATGCACGAGATGGGTGACTTGCCGATTGCCAACATTGCCCATATTGGCGAACCGTATTGGTATGCCCATGGCGGTGCGGCAACGCCGGAGGCCTTTGGGCTCACATCGGCCCAGGAACTTGAAGCCACAATTCTGGCGTTGGGTGCTGAGAATGTGGGTGCTTTTGTGGCCGAGCCTTTTCAGGGTGCGGGCGGCATGATTTTTCCGCCAGCCAGTTACTGGCCCGAAATCCAGCGCATCTGCCGCAAGTACAACGTGCTGCTGTGTGCCGATGAAGTGATTGGCGGCTTTGGTCGCACCGGAGAATGGTTTTCACACCAGCATTTTGGTTTTGAGCCCGACACCTTGACGATTGCCAAGGGATTGACCTCTGGCTATGTACCCATGGGTGGGCTGGTCTTGTCGCGGCATATGGCCGACACGCTGGTCGAAAACGGCGGCGTGTTTGCCCACGGTCTGACCTATTCCGGCCACCCTGTAGCCGCTGCCGTGGCGCTTGCCAATATCAATGCACTGGATCAAGAAGGTATTGTGGAACGCGTGAAGAACGACACCGGTCCTTACTTGCAGAAGCTCTTGCATGAGACCTTCTCCATGCATCCATTGATTGGTGAAATCCAAGGGCAGGGCTTTGTCGCAGCCATCCAGTTTGCGCAGAACAAAGCCACCCGCACCCTGTTTGAAAACGAGACCGAGGTGACCTGGCGCTGCCGCACATTGGGCTTTGAAGAGGGCGTGATTGTGCGCTCCACTGCGGGGCGCATCATCATGGCACCCACGCTGGTTATGACGCGCGACCAAATCGACGAGTTGGTGGAGAAGACCCACCGCGCGGTGAATCGCACGGCTCAGGAACTGGGCCTCCTGTAATCCCGATGCAAAGCCCGGGTGCCACGGTGGCCCTTGGACTTTGCAAGCTGCAATGCGTACTCAGGCAGCTCGGCGGATCGATGCGATATCGGTCACCTTGGGCGGCAGGGCGTGTTCGGTATCAATCTCGCCCAGCACCATCTTGCAATGATCCACAAAAAGTCGCACTGGCTTGGTCAGCTGGGACTTGCGCAACCAGGTGGCCACCAGCTGCGAGCCGCTGACGTTTTCCTTGATCGGGCGGCAGACCAAGCGCTTACCGTCATAGGTGCGATCTTCGTGTGGTTTGGTGACCAGTAAAGAAAAACCGAAGCCCTGGCCGACCATTCCCCGCACCATTTCCAGCGAGGGTGAACTGAACACCACATTGGGCGTGAGTCCATGCTCTTCAAACAGACTGATGAAGTAGGTGCGGCTGGGCAGGATGTCCAGATGGATCATGGGCTCATGCACCAGCTCATGCAAGGAAACGTGCGCCTGAGTCGTTAGAGGGTGTGCTTCCGGCAGCAATACATAGGGCTTGCGTGGGGCCAGCAGGGGCTCGACTTCGAGGGTACTGTCCAGGTCATGGCGGTACAGAATGGCAACGTCAAAGCGACCATTGGTCAGGCCGTGCACCAGCTCGTGCTGCTCGCCGTCCTTGATGCGGATGCGTACCCCCGGATAGCGTTCGTTGAAGCTAGCAATCAGCTTGGGAAGGTACAACGGTGCCACCGTTTCAAAGCAGCCAATGTCGATCTGGCCGTTGATCATTTCATTGTCGGCCAGCGTATTTTGTTCAAACGCGTGCGCCGAGCGCAGCAGCTCCTGAGCCAGCAGATTGAAACGCTCACCCGCTTGTGTAAGCGACATACCTTGTGCATGGTGGCGGATGAACAGCTGGACATTGAATGCATCTTCCAGCCCCTTGATGGCGGCCGAGATGGACGGCTGCGCAATGAAGAGTTGGCGTGATGCTTCCGCCACGGTTCCGCACTTGACCGTTGTGACGAAATACTTAAGTTGTCGCAGGGTGTAGGCAGCCATGTGAACTCTCGTAATGTTGATAAGCGATAAAAGCAATTTCCATGCACACTTTGGCGTACATCAAGTCGACACCATTGAAGCGACGCAAGCCCGCACTGTCATATTCCATCTTTCAATCGTCCATATCGTAGTTGCTTGACCTACGGCGTCGTTCCTAGACCTGAATGAATTGGATTCGAAATTACTTCGCCTCTTCAAAGGTCAAGTGTGCAAAGTTGAATCATTCAAATCATGAACTTGACGGGGCGCTAACCAGTGTTGACCAATACCTTTCCGAGCATGGCTCCATAAATTTCCTAGGGTATGGCTAACATGGTGCGTGCGTTAGGGGCTTGTTGTGCAAGCACCCTGGCACTCTAGCCAAGAGCCAGACTGTGTGTGGTCTGGCGCACCGCATCCGCCCATGCGTCGCACCGGTTTGGCGCATGGAGGTGGAAGACAGTTTTTTGCTCTGTTTGCCCCACATATTTCATACGCAGAAGTCGGGGGTTTATCGGTGATCATCAATACCGCAGATCGTAAAAACGCGTATTAAGCGTCACGCCATCGCAGTCCTCAACCTCGGGCTTTGTGCCCACCACCGATTCATTGGAGTACCTATGCTGAAGTTAATCACCCGTTCCTTGCGCACCGCCCTGGTTGCCGGCCTAGCAGGCGCTGCGCTGTCTGCTGTGCCGGCTGTTGCTGGCACGATTTCCATTGGGCACACCACCTGGGTGGGTTATGGCCCCTTGTTTATTGCACGGGATCTGGGCTACTTCAAAGCGGCGGGCCTGGAAGTTGAATTGACGACGATTGAGGAGTCCTCCCTCTATATGGCAGCCATGGCTTCGGGCAAGCTCGCAGGCACTGCTTCCACGATCGATGAAATTCTCAAGTACCGCAGTGCGCAGTTCTGCTTCCGCTCGGTGGTTGCCTTGGACGAAAGTTCTGGCGGCGACGGTATTGTGGTGGCCAAGGGCATTGAGTCCATCAAGGATCTGAAGGGCAAGGCCGTGGCCGTCAATGAAGGCTCGGTTTCCATGTTCTGGTTGTCCTACCTCCTCAAGAAAGCAGGCCTGTCACTCAAAGATATCGAGGTCAAGAACATGACGGCCGATGATGCTGCCTCTGCCTTCATTGCTGGGCGCGTGCCCGCTGCCGTGACTTGGGAGCCCAACCTCACAATGGTCAAGCAAAAGAAGGTTGGCAAGGTGCTGGTTGACAGCAGCAAGACTCCTAGTGTGATTGTGGACGTTGTGGCGTTGCGTTGCGATGTGATCAAACAACAGCCCAAGGATGTGCAGGCTCTTGTAGACGGGGTCAACAAGGCCGTGCAATACATGAAGACCAACCCCAAGGAATCTGCAGAGATCATCGCCAAGGGTCTGGGTGGCTATCTGTCCAAGCCAGAGGACGTGGTTGACTCCCTCAAGGGTGTGCGCTTCTATGACACCAAAGGCAGCGCCGGTTTGCTGGGCAGCAGTGCCAAACCAGGTCCGATCAAGGACGTGATCTCGTTGGCCAACGAAACCTGGAGCGCCATCCAGGGAAAGACTCTGACCGTGAGCTATGAAGACTTGGTGGACACCCACTTCCTGTCCGTCTCGCACTAACAGGGCCGATGATGTCTGAAATGCAGAAGTTGTTCACGCGTTGCCTAACGCCTAAGACCGATTTGCCGCGCATGCTGGTGTTGTATGCCGGTGCCTTGAGCTGGTTGCTGATGTTCGGCGGCTGGTGCGCACTGTCGTACGGGGAGCTGGTTCCCGCTATGTTCCTGCCGTCGCCCCTGGAGGTGCTTCAAGCAGGCATTCGACTGTTTAAGGATGGGACTCTGGTGAATCACGTGCTGGCGAGTGTGGAAGTCGTGGTGATAGGCTTTGTCGTGTCATCGGCCATCGCAGTTCCGCTGGGTTTGCTGATGGGCAGCTTCCGCATTGTTCAGGCCGTGATGGATCCACCGGTCAACTTCATTCGCTACCTGCCTGTCACGTCCTTTGTTCCGCTATTCATTCTCTGGATTGGCATCGGTCTGGAGCAGCGGGTAGCGGTGATTATTTTTGGCGTGTTCTTCCAGCAGTTGGTGATGATCTCTGATGTCTCGCGCAGCGTGGGCAAGGACCTGATCAACGCCAGCTACACGCTGGGCTGCAGCCGTCGTGATGTGCTCCTGCATGTGCTCGGGCCGGCATCTCTCCCTGGCGTGCTGGACACCCTGCGCGTCACTATCGGCTGGGCCTGGACCTATCTGGTGGTGGCTGAAATGGTGGCTGCATCCAGTGGGCTGGGCTATATCAGTCTCAAGGCCATGCGCGGACTGCAGGTGGATGTCATCTTCCTGGCTATTGCCGTGATTGGTCTGCTGGGGCTGCTTACCGACCAGCTCTTCCGATTACTCCGACTCAAGGTGTGCGCATGGGCACAGTAACTATGAATACGCCATCCTCCATCGATTTTCAGGATCCACAGGACACCGTAACCTGTGCCTCACCACGGCTGCAAATTCGCAACGTCAACCTGCAGTTCAACACCCCAGGTGGCGGTAGCTTTACGGCCTTGGGTGATGTGTCATTGGATGTTCCAGATCAGCAGTTCGCCGTGATTGTGGGGCCTTCGGGTTGCGGCAAGTCCAGCTTGTTGTACCTGACTGCGGGGCTGAACGAGCCAACCGGTGGCGAGATTCGCGTGGGTGGTGCGCGCATCACGAGCCCAGGTGCCGACCGAGGCATGGTGTTTCAGGGATACACCCTGTTTCCCTGGCTCACCGTGCGCCAGAACATTGAGTTCGGACTGAAGCGTCGCAACATGCCCGCGGCACAGCGGCGTGAAGTAGTCGATCACTATTTGGCCGAGGTCAACCTATTGGGATTTGCGGACAACTTTCCCAAGCAGTTGTCTGGCGGCATGATGCAACGCGTGGCGATTGCCCGTGCGCTGGCCAACGATCCCCAAATTCTGCTGATGGACGAGCCCTTTGGCGCGCTCGACAGCCAGACTCGACACCAGATGCAGCGTTTGCTGCTTCGGGTGTGGGAGCACTCCAAAAAGACCGTGGTATTTGTTACCCACGATATTGACGAGGCCATTCTTCTGGGCGACCGCGTCTTTGTGATGGGTGCTAAACCCGGGCGCATCCGCAAGGTGCTCGACATCCCTTTGGAGCGACCGCGACATGTGGGGGTTGAAATGGAACCCGAATTCATTGCGTTGAAGCGAGAAATTCTCGATCTTCTGCATGATGAGATTGGGGATGAACCGGACAATGAATAAGGCCTGATCAGGCCCACTTGCCATGACAACACGACAGACCACTGCCAGCGACAGCTACGACTACATCATCGTGGGTGCCGGTTCCGCCGGATGCGTGCTGGCCAATCGGCTCAGCGAAGACCCGAATGTGCGGGTTTGCCTGCTGGAAGCGGGAAGCAGCGATGCCAGTGAACGCGTGCAGGTACCGGCCGGAACCATCACGCTTTACACCAGCCCAACTTACAGTTGGAACTACTTTTCAACACCACAAAAAGCGTTGGGTGGTCGCAGCCTGCACTGCCCACGCGGCAAGGTGTTGGGTGGCTCCAGCTCCATGAACAGCATGATTTACATTCGCGGCTTTGCCTCCGACTACAACAAGTGGTTGGCTGCCGGATGCACAGGCTGGGGTTGGGACGACGTGCTGCCGTACTTCCGACGCTCGGAGAAAAACATGCTGCAGCAAGACCCCTCCCGCCACGGCAGCAGTGGCGAGCTTTTGGTCGATAAGCCACGTGACCCGAATCCGGTGTCGAAGCGATTTGTGCAAGCGGGTCAACGCTTGGGGCTGCCTGAGAACCAGGACTTTAATGGCGAGGCGGCCTTTGGTGTCGGACTGTACGATGTGACGCAAAAGCAGGGCCGTCGTCTGTCGGCCTATCGCGCCTTCGTTGCACCGGTGCTGCAGCGTGCAAACCTGGTGGTGATGCGCGATACCACAGTGGACACCTTGCAAATGGATGGTGCAAAAGTCCAGGGTGTTCGGGTGCAGAGCAGCGCCTCTGGCCTGCAACTGTTGCGGACAAACCGCGAAGTGATTCTCTGCGCTGGTGCCATCGGCTCGCCGCATCTTTTGCTGAAGTCTGGCATTGGGCCGCACCAGCAGCTCGAAGCCGCAGGCATCACCGTGCAGTGCGACCTGCCTGGCGTAGGTCAGAACTTGCAGGACCACCTGGACGGCTTGGTCACGGTCCGTTCACCATCAGCTGCCACGCTGGGGTTTTCGTGGCGTGCTTTGCCCCAACTCATGATGGCGCCTTTGCGTTATCTGTTCCAGCGCAAGGGATGGCTGACGACCAATTATGTGGAGGCCGGTGGCTTTGCCCGCACGCCGCTTTCCAATGGCGAGCCTGATGTGCAATTTCACTTTGTTCCCGGCTATCGCAGCCACCGAGGGCGGCTCTTTGAATGGGGGCATGGCTACGCCATCCACACCTGCGTACTTCGTCCGCAAAGCCGGGGTCAGCTCCGCCTGGACGCACAAGGCAAGCTGGAACTGGACTACAACTTTCTCTCAGCGCCTCAGGACGCGCAGGTGCTGATGGAAGGTCTGCGTCTGGCGCGCGCTATCCTGGCAGATAGCGCCTTCGGCGACATACGCGGCACGGAAATGCTGCCGGGTGTCGAGGTGCAGACGGACGCGCAGTTGCGTGACTACATTCGCGACCATGCCGCCACGGTTTTTCATCCGGCGGGCACCTGCAAGATGGGTGTGGATCCGATGGCCGTGGTAGCCCCCGACCTGCGTGTTCATGGGGTTTGCGGGCTGCGTGTGGCAGATGCCTCCATCATGCCCTTGCTGGTGAGCGGCAACACCAATGCTCCCTGCATCATGATCGGTGAGAAGGCGGCTGATTTGATTCAGAGCGCTGCTTCTACCACGGTCTGAGCCAGAGTCTGCGTCGACAGTAACTGGCCGTCATCGGTGCGGCCGGGCTGAACATCCACCTCAAGCATGAGCGCGGCCACCAGGTCGTGTCTTGGAACAACTTGGCCAGGCCCAAACGCTCCCGCAGTCGACCCGTCCGCCAATCGTGCTGTTCCCCATCCCGACCATCATGGTTAAAGCGCGAACTCGCAAACGTATGCGAGATGCCATGCGTTCGCCACATTGCAGGGCCCGGCGGTGGACACGAAATAGCGAAGTTGCTGAAATGAATAGGCTGGCATGGCATGGCGAGATCAGGTGGAGCCGGATGGTTGTGGGTGTTCAACAACGACTTTCATGACCTTCGAGACCATTGTGTTGCGGCCGTTCAGACCAGTATTTTTGTGGGTCATGAAAACAAAATTACTTGCAGTGGCGTTGGTCTGCTTTTCCCCGCTGGGGAAGCACTCAATCCGAGCTGATCTGCATTATTTTTCTGATGTCTGGCCTCGGAAAATGCTCATCAGAATCGCCGCCAGCCAACATACAGTCCATCACAGAGTTCAGATACTGAATCTCGCATTTGAAGCAAGCAATTCATTACGCATTGAAGGACACAGAGATGACAGTTGAGAAAACCGATACGTTGGTCATTGGCGC
The DNA here is from genome assembly GCF_019973615.1 of Rhodoferax lithotrophicus. Classification (GTDB taxonomy): domain Bacteria; phylum Pseudomonadota; class Gammaproteobacteria; order Burkholderiales; family Burkholderiaceae_C; genus Rhodoferax; species Rhodoferax lithotrophicus. The sequence continues at coordinate 4,875,620 of NZ_AP024238.1, forward strand.
TGGCCAAGCTGGCGTGGCCATGAGCGCACACCTGAGCAAGTTGGGTGTGCCACACCTCGTTTTGGAGCGCAGCCGAATCGCCGAACGCTGGCGCACGGAACGCTGGGATTCGCTGGTGTGCAATGGTCCGGCCTGGCACGATCGCTTTCCGGGCATGGAGTTCGACGGCGTTGACCCCGATGCCTTTGTCGGCAAGGAGCAGGTGGCGACTTATATCGAAGACTATGCGACGAAGATCAACGCCCCCATACGCACTGGTGTGGAGGTGAAGAGCGTTGTCCGCAATGCAGGTCGCTCAGGCTTCACCATTGAAACATCCGAAGGTGTGATCGAAGCCCAGCACGTGGTTGCCGCAACCGGGCCTTTCCAGCTTCCTGTCATTCCAGCGCTTGCGCCTGAAGACACGCGCCTCACCCAAATCCACTCGGCCCAATATCGCAATCCTGCGCAATTACCGGATGGCGCTGTTCTTGTCGTGGGCGCTGGCTCTTCTGGGGTGCAGATCGCAGCCGAGTTGCAGCAAGCGGGCAAGCAGGTGTATCTCTCGGTCGGAGCGCACGACCGCCCTCCGCGCGCCTACCGCAAGCGTGACTTTGTCTGGTGGCTGGGTGTTCTGGGTAAATGGGATAAATCGGCCATGGAGCCTGGAACGGAGCATGTCACCATTGCCGTCAGCGGTGCCCATGGTGGTCACACGGTTGACTTTCGCGATCTTGCCAGCCAGGGCATTCAGCTCGTTGGCATGACGAAATCTTTCGATGCGGGTGTAGTGAGCTTCCAACCAGACCTTGCAGACAACATAGCCCGCGGCGATGCCAACTACCTGTCTCTGTTGGATGAAGCGGATGCCTACATTGAGCGCAATGGCCTTGATCTGCCACCCGAGCCTGAGGCACGTAACTTTCTGCCCAATCCGGAATGTGTGACTCATCCTATTCTTTCACTGGATTTGGCTGCGGCGGGCGTAACCTCCATCATCTGGGCCACCGGTTTTGCATTGGACTACAGCTGGCTGAAAGTCAACGCCTTTGATGACAGCGGTAAGCCGCAGCATCAGCGCGGTGTATCGAGTGAACCTGGCATCTACTTCCTCGGGCTGGCTTGGTTATCACGGCGGGGTTCCCCCTTTATCTGGGGTGTATGGCACGATGCGGCGCACATTGCCGACCAGATTGCCATGCAGCGCAAGTACAAGGCCTACCAGGCCGCTTCCGAAGTCAGCACGGCAGCGTAATCCACCCCTTCATTCCATCGTTACCATGACACATACGCGCATTCGAAAATTCAACACGGGCGTAACCTACCCCGAACAAAAGCTGGACAACGATCTATGTCAGACCGTGGTGGCACGTGGCTCCATGGTGTTTGTACGTGGCCAGATTGGGCAAGACTTGGACACCTCCGCGAGCGTGTGCATCGGAGATGCCGAGGGGCAGACTGAGCAGGCCATGAAGAACATCGACATGTTGCTGCGCGAAGCTGGCAGCAAGCTCGAACACATTTGCAAGATCACCATCTATCTGACCGACCCACGCTACCGGGAACCGGTGTACCGTACCGTAGGTCGCTGGCTCAAAGGTGTCTACCCCGTATCCACCGGTTTGGTAGTGAGTGCGTTGGCACGCCCAGAGTGGCTGGTGGAAGTGGATGCCATCGCCGTCATACCCGAATCCTGAGGCCACCATGACATTCAGCATCGTTGCACATTGCCCGCGCACCGGCCAGTTCGGCGCGGCGGTTTCTTCTTCTTCCCCTGCTGTTGCTGCGCGTTGCATACGAACCCGAGCCGGTGTGGGCGCTGTGGCAAGCCAGAACGTCACCGATCCATCGCTGGGCGACAAGGCTTTGGATTTAATGGCCCACGGTGCCAGTGCACAGCAGGCGCTTGACATACTGGTGGCCACCGCAATTCATATGGAATACCGCCAACTGGCACTGGTGGATGCTCAGGGGCGCAGTGCCTGTTTCACGGGCAGCGGCGGCCTGGGCATCGTGGCATCCGCTCTGGGTGCACATGCAGCATGTGCTGGCAACTTGCTGGCCCACGCCGAGGTGCCCGTCAAAATGCTGGCGGCTTTCCAATCCTCTGAAGGAAAGTTGGCCGAGCGCTTGCTGCAGGCCATGCGGGCCGGGCTGGACAGTGGCGGTGAGGCTGGTCCGGTGCATTCTGCCGGTATGCTGGTGGTGGACGCGCAGTCGTGGCCGGTGGTTGATCTGCGGGTAGACTGGGCTGAGCAAGATCCCATTGCCACCTTGCATGGCTTGTGGAAGCAGTTTGAGCCACAAGTTGACAGCTACACGCAAAGAGCCCTGAACCCCTCACAGGCTCCCAGCTATGGCGTGCCCGGCGACATTTGAGGACCGCGAAACCCGACGTGAAAGATACCCATGCCCTTGAGCCGCAGCCGTGAAATCCTGTCCGAGCTGATTTCTTTTTCCAGCATCACACGCGAATCCAATCTGGAGCTGATCGCCTACGTGCGCGCCTTGTTGCAGACTCATGGCATTGAGAGCTTTTTGGTGCACGACGAAACCGGCACCAAGGCCAATCTGTTTGCCACGGTAGGTCCCCGGGGCGTTCCTGGTGTGGTGTTGTCGGGCCATACCGATGTGGTGCCGGTCGAAGGCCAGGCTTGGACCCGAGCAGCGTTTGCCTTGACGGAAGAAGGCGGTCGCTTGTATGGACGGGGCAGTGCCGACATGAAAGGATTTATTGCCTGTGCACTGCATGCACTTATTGAGGCTGCAAGCATGCCGCTGTCGCGCCCTTTACAACTTGCCCTGTCCTACGACGAAGAAATTGGCTGCATAGGCGTGCGCCGCCTGCTCGATGTACTGGAGGCTGGACCGGAGCGGCCTTTTCTGTGCATCATCGGCGAGCCTACCCTGATGCAGTTGGCCACTGGCCACAAAGGCAAGACCGCATTGCATGCAAGCTGTCATGGCCGTGAGGGACATTCTGCACTGGCACCCTTAACCGTCAGCGCCCTGCATTTGGGTGTCGATCTAGTACAGGAAGTGCGCCAGTTGCAAAATACCTTGAGCACGCAGGGCGCACACGACGCAGCTTACGATGTGCCCTACACCACCTTGCACGTGGGCAAGTTCAGCGCCGGTGTTGCGCTCAATATCGTGCCTAAACGCTGTGATATGGACTTTGAAATCCGCAACATCGCAGCCGACAACCCGCGTGACCTGGTAGATCTTTTGCAGGCAGCGGCATCCCGCATCACGGCGCAGGCCCAAGTTATTGCCCCAGAGGCCCATATCCACATTGAAGAAGTCAATGCCTACCCCGGGCTGGAAACATCGCCCACCACAGATGCCGTTGCCTTTGTGAAGTCCTTCTGGCCACAATCCGAAACCGTGAAGCTGGCCTTTGGCACCGAAGGCGGGCTGTTCAGCAGCCGCCTCGGCGTGCCTGTGGTGGTGTGCGGACCGGGATCCATCACCCAGGCCCACAAGGCCGATGAATATGTGGAAGTGGAACAGCTCGCGCAATGCGATGCATTTTTAAAGATGTTGATGGCGCAACTGATTTAGCCATCTTTCCGGGTGAATGAGATCTGTTGTTTGATGATGGCCTTGACCTGCTCATAGGCCGGCAGCGTGCGGGGCGGTGGAGTGGATGTCATGGATTTAGCGCATTGACCATCTTCAGGCGCGTAGCGTGGTCAGCAGCGTGACCAGTTCGTGCAAGGCAGTGAAGGGTTCGGGGTCGGTATAGGCATTGAACCTCTCTGCCAGTGCCTGCGCCCGTTGCGTTGCCGTTTTCAGCTGGTTTCGAGTGGCGACAAACGCACCGCCTGCGCCTTTTTCGTAACCAGGAATGTGCTGCTTCAAACGCACCATCACCTCGTCGCGATGGATGGGGGCTTGAATCTCCTCGTCATGCGGTAACAGCCACAGCTCGAAGCTGGGGATGGAGGCGATGGCTTTGAAGCGGACTGGCTGTCTGTCGTCATTGCGCAGCTTGCCATCCAGCGACTTCGCCAAATTCAGAGCGTTGAAATAGCTGTCGTGGTCGTCGCGGTCAAACACCGCATAGACCTGGTCGAAGCTCTTGGGGCGAATGCCTTTGCGCAGATCACCTTCTTCAAACAGTTGCTGGGCGTAACGCACCACCTGGATGGGCGCGGTGCCCAGTTGCCCCGGCTGCACTTCGACGTTGGCGGAATGCAGCTGATGTGCGGCGCGGATCTCTTCCAGATACAACGGTTCGGTTTTGCTGCCTTCGGTCACGATCAGAATGCGGGCGTAGCTGGCACGCCGCGCCGTCTTGGCCGCCTGGCGGCGCAACTGGCGGTCTTTGGCCTGGTTGTCGCGCCCCATCAGAGTTTCATTCCCAAGGACCGATTACGCAGGAAAGGCAGCGCACCGTAGCGCCCTTGCAGATAGCCCCGTTCCAGCGCTTCATTCTTGCGCGGACTGAAGTCGAGCAAGGGATACAGCGATGAGCTTTGATCCGGGCGCTTTTCAACAAACCAGACCTGATCGCGGCGGAACAGGCCGTAAGCATCGAGCAGCGAGGTGTCGTGCGTGGTAAAGATCAGCTGCGCACCGCCGGTGTTGACTTCAGGCCGGTGGAACATGCGCACCAAGGCCTGCACCAGCAGCGTGTGCAGGCTGGTATCGAGTTCATCCACTACCAGCGTCTGCCCCTTGTTGAGGATGTCCAGGATGGGTCCGGTGAGGAACAACAGGTTGCGGGTGCCGCTGGATTCATCCATCAGGTCGAAAACGGCCTTGCCGTGCTCGGTGACGTGGTGAAACTTCACTTCATCCACAGCCTGCTCGCTGGCTGTCTCCTCGCGTTTGCCGGTGGCGAGGTCAAACTTGATGGTGCGCACCACGGCCTGTTGGGTGGCCAGTTCAATGTCGGCAATGCTGATGTCAGCGGCACGCAGGAACTCGCAAATGGCTTTGCGCTGTGTCTCTTGCTTGAGCATTTGCACCGAAAACTGTGGCGATAAGGGCGACTGCTCATTGACGATCACCAGTCGATTTGCAAACCAGTCAAAGACAGGGCGCAAGGCCTCGCTGTTGAGTTGCACAGCCACTGACAGGAACAAGGCATTGGGTCGGGTCGCCCCCTCCCACAAGTTCTTGGCGCCCTTCAGGCTGGAGCCGTATTCATATACATCCTTGCCGCTTTCGGCATCGAAGTGGCGCTCGAACCAGCGTTGTGGCTTGAACGCCTTGTAGACCAGAAGTTGCTCACTGACGATGCGTTGCGCATTCATGGCAAAACCATATTGGTAGCGCACGCCGTCGAGAATGAAAGTGGCCTCGAACTCTGTGGGTTGGCTGCCCGATGTGGCATCCAGCTTGAAGGGCTGGAGTCGGTCAAACGTCTGGCCCGGCTGCAGCGTGGCCGATTCCAGCACCACGCCACGCATGTACTGCAGGGCCTTGATGAGGTTGGACTTGCCGCTGGCATTGGCACCATAGACCACCGCGCTTTTGAGCAAATGCGGGGCCGCCTTCAGCCCGGTAGCCAGGGCATGGGTGTCCAGCAAGGTCTGGTCGGTGGATGCAACCAGGCTGAGCGCCTGCTCGTCGCGTAGGCTACGGAAGTTCTTGGTGCGGAACTCGATCAACATTGCAGCGATCCAATGAATGAATGAATGAATGAAATAAGTCAATATTATGCGCCAAGCACGCAAATTATTGATTTATTCTGAATTTCATATGGAATCCCTGATGGAATGCAAGGGATGGATTTTCGGCGATTTCGCTGTACGGCCGGCTCTTGTTCAGCCGAACTTGACGTTCACACCCGCCGTGGCGACGAGCGCCTGTTAGCGCCCATTCGCCAGCGTTCACTTTCCGAACAATTTGGTCATGTGCTGCCACATGCGCAGCAGCAGGCCCGCGCGTTCCACATCGGCCTGCGCGACGAGCGGGGTTTCGCCCACGGACTTGCCGTTTGAGGTGGCGATCACCTTGCCGATCACAGAACCCTTGGTCACCGGTGCCTCCAGGCCCGCCTTGAGCTCCACCGAGGTCTGCACTTGCTGGCCTCGCGGCACGGTCAACACCCACGGTTCGCCCAGACCGGCGGCAACCGTGTCTGCCTTGCCAAAGCTGACCTTGGCTCTCGAAACCACCGTGTTCGGCTGAATCGGGGTGACCTTCTCAAAGTTGCTGAAGCCCCAACCGAGCAGCTCTCGCGTCTCGTCAGCACGCGCCTGAGCGCTGTGGGTGTTGAGGATGACCGTGACCAGGCGCATCCCGTTGCGCTTGGATGAGGTGACTAGGCAGTAGCCAGCCTCTTCGGTGTGGCCCGTCTTCAGTCCGTCAACGCTCGGGTCGGTATAGAGCAGGGCATTGCGGTTGCCTTGCTTGATGCCGTTGTACTTGAACTCGCGTTCCGCGTAGATCGGGTAATAGTCCACGCTGTCGCGGATGATGGCGCGCGCCAGGATGGCGAGGTCACGCGCAGACGACTTGTGCGCCGGGTCGGGCAGGCCGGTGGGATTCACAAAATGCGTGTGCGTCATGCCAAGGCGCTGGGCTTCGGCATTCATCAGCTTGGCAAAACCCTCTTCGGAGCCCGCCATGTGCTCGGCAATCGCCTTGGACGCGTCGTTGCCCGACTGGATGATGATGCCGCGCAGCATGTCGATCACCGTAGCCTGGCTGTTGAGCGGCAGATACATACACGACTCGGTGCTCGAACCCCGGCACCAGGCGTTCTGACTGACCGAGACCAGGTCGGTTTGCTTGAGTTTGCCGGAGCGCAGCGCCTGCTCGACCATGTAGCTGGTCATCATCTTGGTCAGCGATGCTGGCGGCAATGGTTCATCCGCGTTGGCCGAGGCGAGCACCTCGCCGGAGTCGAAGTCCATCAACAGCCACGCCTTGGCGGGCAGCGCCGGCGGGTTACTTGCCAAGCTGGTTTCAGCAGCCAGTGGTGGCAGGGCGTTGACGGCGGGCGCAGCCTTTGTCGCGGCCTTTTTGTGAGGCACCGGCTTGGTGGCTTGGTGTTTGGCCGCGAAGGACGCTGAGCTGGGAAGCATGATGCCTGCGGCGATGGCGAAAACGACAGGGAAGAGGGATAAAGATTTGGTTTGCATGGTATTTTCGGACAGAGCGCCGATTGTCGCGCTTCGGCATCGACCTTGTATCGAGCTAACTTTCATGAATCCAGGCCGATGCCCCGGATGATGAAAGAAACTTGAGGGAGGAGGTGCAGAGGTAGAAGTCGAGAAAATTCTTTGGGGCTGGCACCCCGATAGCTAACTTGACTCACCCACACCGACTCGTACCCCGAATTGACTCCATCGGTTTTGCCGATGAGATCTCACGTTAAACAGGGCTGCCGGGCGCAAGGCCGGACAAGCAATTTCGGTGGGGTACCCCGGCACCTCCAGTTTTGAAGTTTACCTTTCAACTGGAGGATATCGATGGAACTTACCCCCATCTACAAGCGCGTGATTGGCCTGGACGTGCACCAAGCCCAGATCAGCGGCTGCGCCATCGTGGAGCAAGCCGATGGCACTGTCAGCGTCGAGCGGCACGAGTTCGGCGGCTTCAAGCGCGACCGCAAAGCGCTGGCTGAATGGGCGCACTCGATCAGCCCGGATGTGGTTGTCATGGAGAGCACCGGCATTTACTGGAAAAGTCCATTTGCAGCCCTGGAGTCAGTGGACATCATCGCTTGGGTGGTCAATGCCCGCCACGTCAAAGCGGTGCCGGGTCGCAAAACCGATGTGGCCGATGCGCAGTGGCTGGCCACACTGGCGCGCGCCGGGCTGCTGCGGGCCTCCTTCATTGCCAAAGCTGACCTGCGCAGCCTGCGCCATATTGCACGACACAGACAAAAGCTCGGCGGCATGCTCGCCAGCGAGAAGAACCGGTTACACAAACTGCTCACCGATGCGGGTATCCGCTTGGGTGTGGTGGTGTCTGACTTGCACGGGCAGTCAGCACGCGCCATGGTGAAGGCCCTGATCGCAGGCAAAAGCGTGCCCGAGGTGCTGAGCTTGGCCAGTAATCGCTTGCGTGCCAGCCGCGAAGATATCTTTGAGGCGCTACAGGCTGAAGAACTCACACCAGCACATCGCTTTGTTCTCACCGAAATCATGGTGCATATCGAGGAGCTCGAAAACCGTATCGCCCGCTTTGATGCAGAGTTGCTGCGCTCTTTGCGGGATGCCGGTTATGGGGTACCTTTGCAACTGCTGCAAACCTTGCCGGGCATTGACCTGATGGGAGCGGCCATGCTGCTGGTGGAGATCGGTGTGGACATGAGCGTGTTTGGCAGTGCGCAGCGACTGGCATCCTGGGTGGGCATGTGTCCGGGCAACAACGAGTCCGCAGGCAAGCGCAAAAGTGGGCGCATCAGAAAAGGCAACGCCTGGGTGCGTCGGCTGCTGTGCGAGTTCGCGCAAGCTGCTGGGCGCAGTCGCTGCGCGCTCAAAGATAAGTTTCAGGCCCTCAACGTGCGCAAGGGGCACAAACGATCCATCGTGGCGTTGGGGCACAAGATGCTGCGCACGATCTATGCGATGCTGCGCAAAAAGACGCATTACGTGGATAAAACAGTGGACTACGAGGCCTTGATGGTGGCGCGCAATGCGCCGCGCTGGTTGCAGATGTTGGTCAAGCACGGCTATGTGCCTGCGCACGCCTGATTTACTGACTTCTTGAGATTAACGTGTCTTGCGCATGGCTTGGTCGGGTCAGGGGTTTGCTCGTCTGACGGTTGGGTTCTTTCACGTTAAGTTGCCGCCTGGGCAGGGAATGCCCCCATGATCGGAACAGTCTGACGCAAGGCTACGTGCCACAGGCTCGACCGGCTTGAGCCAAGCGAGCGTGGTCAAAGTCAATCGGTTTCACGGCACTTGAAGACAAGGTTTGAACTCTGACAGCCCGTGAATGTCGGGTAATATCTGATCTGACGTTGCTACTTCTCTTCATGCTCCAGGTTCGGGTTCGGAGTGACGGTTAATCCGTTGAGTCAGTATCTTCGTTGAGAATGACCCGTTTGCCAACATTGACCTCATTGCGCTTATGCGCATGCCTTGCTCCAGGCAGCCTCTCAGACCCAAAGAAGCATTGATCGTCCGTGTTGGTTTTCATTTGGAGCCAATACGATGCCTACATCAATACCGAAAGCCACGTTGGACAATCGATCCAACCAGCTAAATCCTCTTCATCCCTCTTATTACCTCTCTCGAAGTTACGACCGAGAACAAGCCCAAGCGTTAGCGAAGCAACAGGTAATCGTCATACAACTGGGTGCGCCAGCGATTCGTGATGTCAGTTTTCGCAAGAAATCCATACCTAGATCAAAGCCAAAACCTAAAAAATAGGCAGGCAATAGATATACCTATGCAGCCGAGGTAAACATAACCTCGGCTGCTCACATTCTTGGAGTTAAAAATTGAATCAGAGAGTACTGATCACTGGATCAGAAGGCTTGATAGGTCGTGTTGTCAGAGAGTCGTTGTCCGAGCAAGGATTTGTGGTGAAGGGCTTTGACATTCGAGGCAAAGGTAGTGAGAAAGGTGATGTACGCGACGCGACTAGCGTTGCAGACGCAATGACCTCCTGCGATGGGGTGTTGCATCTTGCGGCAGTCTCCCGCGTTGTTTGGGGCGAGCGTGATCCTGAGCTTTGCTGGACGACCAATGTTGGTGGTCTCATGAATGTTCTGAATGCAGGAAAGAAACAAAATCGGTTACCGTGGATCATCTTTGCAAGCAGTCGGGAGGTCTACGGCCAGCCAGTTGTACTTCCGGCGACTGAGGATACCCCGTTGATGCCCATGAACGTCTACGCCCGCTCGAAAGTGGAAGGTGAGCGTCTGGTTCAACTTGCTCGTGAATACGGACTGCGCACATCAATTGTCAGGTTATCAAACGTTTTTGGGCGAACCTCTGACCATGTGGATCGAGTTGTTCCAGCGTTTGCCAGAGCTGCAGTCGCAGGGGCATCGCTAAGAGTTGATGGTGCAGATCACACGTTCGATTTCACCCATGTAGAAGATGTCAGTCGTGGCATCGTTTCACTGATTCAACGTATGGTCGATGGGGGAGAAGGCTTAGCCCCAATTCATTTTGTTTCAGGCAAGGCGACCACGCTGGGCGAACTTGCAGCACTGGCAATTGAGTTTGCCAAGAGTCAATCCACGGTCATAAGCGCCCCTCCTCGCCACTTTGACGTGGCAAGGTTCTATGGAGCACCGATTCGTGCCAAAAGTGCTTTGAACTGGGTGCCCCAAGTGCCATTGAGAGAGGGGCTGTCACGCCTTATCGCCGATTTTGAACACGAAGCCTACTCGCCATCCAATACATTGAGTGCCACATGAAGATACTGAAAGTTATCCATGGCTATCCGATGCGATACAACGCTGGATCGGAGGTCTACAGCCAAACCTTGTGTCAGGCGCTTGCTGATCGGAATGAGGTCCACGTATTCACCCGTGAAGAGGACTCTTTCGCACAGGACTATCGCATCAGAACCGAGCAGGACCCTGAGGATGCGAGGATTACTTTGCACCTTGTCAACAACCCCCGCAACAAAGACAGGTATCGTGCGACAGGCATCGACCAGCGTTTCGCGGAACTACTGGATATGCTGCAGCCCGATATTGTTCATGTCGGTCATCTCAACCACCTGTCTACATCCTTGTTGAATGAGGCAGCCAGCAGAGAAATCCCCATTGTCTATACCCTTCACGACTATTGGGTGATGTGTCCGCGTGGGCAGTTCATGCAGACCTTTCCTGTGGATCCAAAAAATCTATGGGCGGCGTGCGATGGTCAAGAAGACAGAAAGTGCGCGGAACGTTGCTATTCACGCTATTTCAGTGGTGCGTCGAACGAATATGAAACGGATGTTGCTTACTGGACCAAATGGGTGGCGCGTCGCATGCAGCACATGCGTGAGATGGCTGAGTTGGTTGATGTCTTCATCGCTCCAGCCAGATACCTGCTTGATCGATATCGAGATGACTTTGGCTTGCCAGCGGGCAAGTTGAAATACTTGGACTATGGCTTTGATCGGCAGAGATCACAAGGCCGCAAGCGTACACTGGGTGAATCCATTACTTTTGGCTACATTGGAACGCACATTCCTGCCAAAGGCATTCACGATTTGATCAAAGCCTTCGGTCTAGTGCGTGGTGACGCCGCTTTGCGGATTTGGGGACGTCACCGCGGCCAGGACACAGAAGCGCTCCAAGATTTGGCTCGTGATTTACCTGCCGGGCTTGTTGGACGAGTTCAGTGGATGCCCGAATATCGGAATCAGGACATTGTTCGGGAGGTGTTCGATCAGGTGGATGCGATCATTGTTCCGTCGGTCTGGGTTGAAAACTCCCCCTTGGTCATCCACGAGGCACAGCAGGCGAGAGTGCCTGTTATCACTGCTAATGTCGGTGGAATGGGAGAGTATGTCCATCACGAAATAAATGGGCTGCTGTTTGAGCACCGATCACATGAGGCACTCGCGGTGCAAATGCAGCGACTGATAGATGAGCCAATGTTGCTTGAGCGATTGGGTCAGCGTGGCTATCTCTTCAGTGAAACAGGAGATATCCCACCGATTGATGATCATGTCTGTGACATTGAGGCAATATATGAATCACAGCTTCGACGCAGAGATCGCGCTCGGATCAAGGCCGGAGATGGCCCCTGGCGCATCACCTTCGACACCAATCCAGATACATGTAACCTGAACTGCATCATGTGCGAGGAACACTCTCCACACAGTACCTTGCAGGATCAACGTCAGGCGCGTGGTCAAAGTCGTCGAATCATGCCGTTCCATCTGATTGAGCAGGTGGTTGCGCAGGCTGTTCCCCATGGTCTGCGCGAAATCATCCCATCCACCATGGGTGAGCCGCTTGTATATGACAACTTCGAGAGCATCCTGAATCTATGCCAACACCACGGTGTCAAGCTGAATCTTACGACCAACGGCACGTTTCCTAGGCTTGGTGCAAAAACATGGGCAGAGCGCATCGTTCCAGTGACCTCGGACGTGAAGATCTCGTGGAATGGGGCCACCCAGGCAACACAAGAGTCAATCATGCTTGGAGTTCGCTGGGATGCGATGCTGCGCAATGTGCGTGAATTCGTTGCTGTTCGAGATACTCACGCTGCCGCTGGTGGAAATAGGTGTCGTGTGACCTTTCAGATGACCTTTCTGGAATCGAATGTCGGCGAGTTGGCTGATATCGTTCGCCTTGCGGTTGAACTTGGCGTGGATCGATTGAAAGGGCATCACTTGTGGGCACATTTCAAAGAAATCGAGATGTTGTCACTGCGAAGGATCCCAGAGTCTATTCAGCGATGGAACGAGGCAGTTCTTGAAGCTCGCAAAGCCGTTTCTGAACGCATGCTGCCCAATGGTCGACCGCTCTTGCTGGAAAACATCTTTCTATTAGATGAAAGTGCTTTGACGGATCTCGCCCCCGAAGGCGTGTGCCCATTTTTGGGGCAAGAAGCATGGGTGAGCGCAGAGGGACGCTTTGATCCTTGTTGTGCACCAGACGCCCAACGTCGCACCTTGGGCGATTTTGGCCGTCTTCATGAACTCGGTGTGATTGAGATTTGGAACGGCCCAGCCTATCGGGATTTGAAGTTGTCTTACCGAAATAAGGCCTTGTGCTTGGGATGCAACATGCGCAAACCCGTTGAGGTGACTCAATGAGTTGGGATGATTTGACTATCTCCTCTTGTGGGACGCATCACCTCAGGGAGGCAGTACCAATCTACACCAATCGTTTTGACTCCGTTTTGAAGTTCCACGCTCCAGGCCTGGCACCGGTACGCCTTGGGGACTTGGCTTGGCATATCCAAGTCGATGGATCTACTGCATACAACAGCCGATTCAGGCGGACATTCGGTTTTTATGAGGGCTTGGCTGCAGTCGTTGCTGATGATGGTGCCTTTCACATTACACCAGCAGGTGCACATGTCTATTCGCAACGATACGCCTGGTGTGGAAATTTCCAAGGGGGACGTTGCACGGTCAGAGCGTTCTCTGGTGACTACTTCCATATCAATTCAGCGGGTGTTCCAGCATATGGCGACAGATGGCGCTATGCGGGAGACTATCGAGATGGCATCGCAGTCGTTCAGTCTGTCTTGGGTGTTTCTACCCACATTGACGAGACCGGAGAAATGTTGCACGGCCTCTGGTTTGAAGACCTGGATGTATTTCACAAAGGTTTTGCGCGCGCAAGGGATTCAAGTGGGTGGATGCACATCGATTGTGCCGGGCACCCGATCTATACACGCCGGTTTGCATCAGTTGAACCCTTCTATAACGGGCAAGCCCGTGTCGAGACTTTCAGTGGAGGGCTGGAGATCATCGAAGAAACTGGACGAACTCTGACGGTATTACGCCCCCAGAGACATTCTGATTTCTCGGCCTTGTCTGCTGATATGGTTGGTTTTTGGCGTACTCAAACCATCGCCTCTGCCGTTGAGCTTGGAGTGTTGGATACCCTGCCTTCGACGGCTTTAGAACTTGCCAAAGAATTGGCTTTGCATGCAGATCGTTTGACTAGGATGCTGCGAGCACTGAGTGAAATGAACATTGTCCACGAGGTCTCTGGCGTGTGGCGGTTGACAGATCGTGGCATGTACTTGCGCAAGGATCATCCGTTGACATTGGCGCACGCTGCCATTGAATACGGCTATCACTTTCCAAGAATGTGGGCAAATTTGTCTGAGGCAATACGTCGGGGTGGCTCATGGAATTCTCCAGACATTTTCGGCTCAGTTGCAATGGACGCTGCACGTGGTGAGTTGCATCACCAGATGCTACGCAGTTACGCGCGCCACGACTACCTGGGTGTTCCGGCGGCTTTGGGCTTGACCGGAACTGAACGGCTGATTGATGCAGGGGGTGGCTTGGGCGATTTAGCCGATGTCTTGTTGGATGAATATCCAGACCTGAACATCACACTATTGGATCGCCCGGAAGTCATTCAGCAGGCTCGTCATGAGCACGCTAAACGTGCGCCGATATCCTGGCTGCCCAGGGACTTCTTTGACGAATGGGGAATTTCTGCAGACGTTGTGATCTTGGCTCGGATTCTCCACGATTGGGATGATGCAGATGCCTTACGCATCTTGACCCGTGCGCGTGAAAGCTTGAGCGCTGGTTGTCGCCTGTTTGTTGTCGAGATGGTGTTATCAGATGACAATCCTGGTGGAGGACTTTGCGATCTCCATTTACTGATGGCTACCGGTGGGCGAGAGCGATCATTGGGGCATTTTGCAGACCTGCTAAGGCGCGCTGGGTTCGAGCTGAAGGAAGTAAGACACCTGAGTACACTGCCATCCATTCTGGTGGCTGATGCAATATGACCTGCAGCATTGAAAAGAATGCGTTGTGTCGGACCATCCGGCAACTCCAGACCGTGCCGAAAACTGAGCCAGTGGCGATGCTTGTCAGGCACTCCATCCGTGATGGCATTCCTGACGGCACCACAGGCATTGATGTGCCCCTAAATGAGTTGGGCATTTATTGGTGTCATGAACTGAGAAAAGCGATGCATGGCAGGATCAAATCAGTTCATTCCAGTCCTGTGCGGCGATGCATGCAAACCGCAGAGATCTTGACTCAATCCGCTACCAATGAATGTCTTGTTTCAGTTGATCGCCATTTAGGTGCACCTGGGGTTTATGTACTTGACGAGCAGATGTCTTGGGGAAACTGGCTGAAATTAGGAAATGATGGGGTCATCCAGCATCTAATTTCTGGTGAAGGTGCATTACCTGGGATGGCGGATCCATCTGAAGCCGCACACCGCCTTATCAAGCATATGCTCGCGAGCATTGCGTCGCAACCAGGCATGCATGTCTTCGTCTCTCATGACTCGATAGTTGCGCCTACAGTGGCACGCGTGATCGGTCAAAAGATGACGCAGAATCAATGGCCAGAGTTTCTGGATGCTGCACTTATATGGCGCAACGAAAACTTCATAATGGTGGCATACCGAGACACTGTAAGCCAAACCTTGATTGATCTACCAGGGCGCTGATATAGCCTTAAAAAATGGTTTAGTGCGCGGGATCACTGTAGTCCCTTACGCTCAATATAAGCTTTTGGCATGAAGAAATTCCCGCGAACTGCTGCTGATTAGCCTCAGAAATGATGAAGCTGGCCTGCCCGAAAACGGGCACTTGTGGCCGTCGGCTCCTGCTGCGTACCTGACTACTCAAAGTACAGTGAAAAAGACCGGTGTGAGTCAGAAACGGTCCCAATATCCAAAGACACCTGGCCATCCCCAGCGTAGTTTCCTCAGCCTTCTGGGCGGCAACGCCCCACGCACCGAAAAATCCAGCCACATCACGGTATTTCAAGGAAAAGCCCCAGCGGGCCAGCCGGTTGTTCACAACGGGAAACCGGGCGTTGACAGCATCAGACCGGACACCTGGCCGTCCAACAAACAGGGGTTTGCCCGGGCAATGACACCACTTTAGGCCTGAGCGAAGCCTGCGCCAGGATGGTCTTGCGGCGACTGGCGTAGTCAAGCCGGGCTGCGGCTGGGCAAGGCCAAAAATACGCGCAAGCGAACCAGCTCGTCGTCCAGTGCCAGCCGGTAGGCCGCCTCGTTTGGGGCGCGGCCTGACACATAGCCCAGATCGGCCTGCAACTGCGCGTTTTGAACACTCAAATTGGCCCATCCAATGACCTGGTCACGCCATAACAAGGGCAAGGCGTAGTAGCCGCGCAGCCGTTTGGGGGCCGGGGTGTAGGCCTCAAAACGGTAGGCCCAGCCCCAAAAAAGCTCAAAGCGCCGCCGGTCCCACACCACCGGGTCAAACGGAGCCAGCAACCGTACCGCCTCGGGCACTTGGCAACGTGCTGCGGGGTTTTCATCCCCAGGCCAAAGCCAGGTGATACCGTCCACGTTGGCACTGGCCAGCCGTTGCTTGGCACGTTGCAGGGCAACCTGGCGCAGACTCGCCCACTGGGGCGCTCCCCCGCGCAGAAGACCCACCAATTCAGCCAGTGAGCGCTCCGGCAAGGGGGCGTATTTCTGCACGATCACGTCCACCAACGCATCCATGGCCTGGGCCGGGTCGGTGACGAGGGAATCCGGGGCTGGCAGCTGGTGCGCGGCGTAGGTGCGCACACCTTTGACGCGCCCGGCAATACGCAGCAGGCCGCGGTACTGCATGTCATCAAGCAACTGTGTACTGGCCCTGGACGAGCCACCAAACCAGTTGCGGGCCGAGCCGTGGGCAAAGTGTGCATCCACCTCGCGTGGGTGCACCGTGCCGTGGGCGCGGACAAAGTCCAGCACCGCCTGGGCCTGCGCCAGGCGCTCGGGTGACCACACGGCGGCGGGTGTGCGTGGGTGCATCAGGGCTTGGGTGGCGCGCGGCAGAAAACCGTAGTTGACGAAAAAGTCTTCTTCAATGTCGAGGGTGGGGTAGAGCCGCTCCAGATCACCGGCACAGTAGCCTTTGACACGATGACGCAGCGTCAGGTCTTGTGCCCTTGCCGGGGCGCGGATCGGGTCGGCCTGCACAAAGCCCAGGCGCTGAATGGTGCGTTCCAGGCTCAGCGGGCCAAACAGGCTGCGCGCCAGCGCATAACGCCGCAAGGTGGTGAGGGTGATGGCCATGGGAAATGGGTTTATAACTGTGCAAAAATACAGTATATCCATCCCCGGTACAGCTTGTCCATCCTCGCATACCGGACACATTTGACCTTCATCACCGCACCCCAATAACTTGGTGCTTACCATTCTGAACATGAGTGATCTCCAACCATGAACACCGGCGTGCTTTATGCCGGTCTGGCGTACATCTGCTGGGGCCTGTTCCCCATTTTTTTCAAGCAACTGAGCAACGTCCATCCTTTTGAGGTGGTGATGCACCGCATGGTGTGGTCGCTGTTGTTTCTGGTGTGTGTGCTGGCTGTGCTTAAGCGCTGGGCCTGGCTGCGCGAGCTGCTGCGCCAGCCTCGGGTGCTGGCAGCATTTGCCCTGTCGGCCTTGCTGTTGTCGGCCAATTGGTCGGTGTACGTGTGGGCAGTGCACAACGCCCATGTGGTGGATGCCAGCCTGGGCTATTTCATCTTGCCGCTGGTGAATGTGGCGTTTGGTTTTATCTTTTTGAAAGAGCGTCCACGCCCCGGTCAGTGGCTGGCTGTGGCGGTGGCGGCCACGGGTGTGTTGTGGCTGGCGGTACAGGCCGGGCGGCTTCCTTGGGTGGCTTTGGTGCTGGCTTTCACCTTTGGTTTTTACGGCCTGCTGCGCAAGGTGGCCACGCTGGGTGCGCTGGAAGGGCTGACGCTGGAAACCCTGCTGCTGTCGCCGTTTGCGCTGGGATTGCTGGTGTGGTGGACCTGGCATGGGCAAGGTGCGCTGGTGCAGGGTGACATACCCACCCTGGGCTGGCTGTTGCTGGCCGGGCCGCTGACTGCGGTGCCCTTGCTGCTTTTTGCAGCGGGCGCACGCCGTATTCCCATGGCCACGCTGGGTATCCTGCAATACATTTCGCCCAGTCTACAAATGCTGGTGGGAGTGTGGATGTACGGAGAGACGTTTGAATCCACCCGGTTTGTCGGCTTTGGCCTGGTCTGGTCGGCATTGGTGATTTATAGCCTGGAAGGCTTGTGGACAGTGCGCAAGCCGCTATCAAATCAAAACTGAACAAGAAACCTATGGCAGAGCCCCTGAAAAACCAATATGGCGCTGATGTGCCGCATGCCATAGCCGCCATGATCTCAGCGGTGCACCCGGCTTTCAACAGCGCGGGTTTTGTGCGTGAGGTGCTGGACGGGTATGACGCACTTGAGCTGATGCCGCGTGGCAAAAAAATCGCCCAGGCCCTGCACGCCTACTTGCCAGACGATTACGGTCGGGCGGTGGCGATCCTGCTGGACTCGCTGGATCAGCCGCATGGCCGCGACCCCGGCCTGAGCCTGGCTTCATTCTTGTACCTACCCCACACCCAGTTTGTGGCCGAGTACGGCCTGGCGCATTTTGAGTTGTCGATGCGTGCCCAGCACGCGCTGACCCAGCGTTTTACCGCCGAGTTCAGCATTCGCCCCTTTCTGCTGCACCACCCTGAGGCCACGTTGGCGCAGCTCATGGCGTGGACGCAAGACCCCAGCGCCCATGTGCGGCGGCTGGTGTCGGAAGGCACCCGCCCGCGCCTGCCCTGGGCTCCCCGCCTGCGCCAGTTTCAGCATGATCCAACACCGGTGCTGGCCTTGCTGGAGCGGCTCAAGGATGACCCCGAGCTGTATGTGCGCCGCTCGGTGGCCAACAACCTGAACGACATTGGCAAAGATCACCCCGAGATCTTGGCCCACACCGCCCAGGCCTGGCTGCAGGATGCCACTGCCGAGCGCAACTGGATCGTCGGCCACGCCCTGCGCTCGGCCGTCAAACGGGGTGAAACTGCGGCCCTTGCGGTGTTGGGTTTTGGCCAGAGCGCCCAGGTGGTGGTGGAACAGGTTCAGATCAGTCCGGCGCGTGTCGCCATTGGTGACGCAGTCAGTATTGCCTTTGAATTGCATAACCCCTTGTCTGCGCCCCAGACGGTGTTGGTGGACTTGGCGGTGCATTACGTCAAAGCCAGCGGTCAGCCCCGCGCCAAGGTGTTCAAGCTCAAAACGCTGGAACTTGCCCCAGGCCAAACCGTGTCATTGGTCAAGAAGCTGTCATTGGATCAGATGAGTACGCGCACCCATTACCCCGGACGGCACCAGGTAGATGCCGTGATTAATGGGCAGGCCAGGGCATTGGGGGCGTTTGAGTTGGTTCAGCGGGATCCATAAGGCAGGTTGAGGCATCCAGGCGTTGGATGGGCGAGGCCTGCAACGCCGGTTTATCTTGTTCGGGTCATGGCGCATAGAATGAAACGTATAAGAATTCCACAATTAAAGGAATCCATCTTCTGAAGGTACCGATGATGTTCACTTCTCGTCTTCGAATGACGATTTTGTATCTGGTTCTAGCTGTCATCTGGATCTACCTGTCTGACCAGGGGCTCGCTACGCTGTTAGGTGATTCGGGTCTGGTCACTGATTGGCAAACACTCAAGGGCCTGGCTTTTATCCTGCTGAATGGCGGGCTGGTTTATTGGTTGGCCGGGCGCAGCGCAGGTGAGCCGGTCGCGGTCAAATTAGTGACCGATACACGTGTACGCTGGATTTCGGCGGGGGTGTTTCTGGCTTCTCTGGCTTTAGGCGTGGGACTGATCACGATCATCGAGAGTGCCCGCGTTCAGCAGCGGCGGGCCGTTGCACTGGATCGGGCTGCAGACCATGCACACGCACTGCAGTTGCAGATTGATCGTGCGATGTCGGCCACCTATGCACTGGCGGCAATGGTGCGTCAAGGGCAGGGCCGTATTCACAACTTTGAAGCCCTGACGACGCAGATGCTGCCACTCTACCCAGGGGTCAGCGCACTGGTGCTGGCACCCGGTGGGGTGGTCTCTGAGATCGCTCCACGTGCGGGCAACGAACGTGCCATCGGTATCGACAATTTAAACGATCCCAAGCACCGCACGGACGCACTCAGGGCCATGGACAGCCGGGCGGTCACGCTCGAAGGCCCGGTGACACTCAGTGATGGCAGCAGTGGCCTGATCGGTCGGCTGGCAGTGTTCCTCGGTGATGGGAAGTCAGCGCATTTTTGGGGGTTTGTGACGGCGGTGGCGGAGATGAACGAGCTGATGCGTATCTGCAATCTGCAGCAAATGGCAGAGTTCGGCTACAACTACCGCCTTGTTCATAACGGTGCCAATGCCCTTGTATCTGTCCTGGCGCAGTCAACATCTGCCGCACTTGATGACCCGGTGGTACATAACATTCAGGTGTCAAACAGCCAGTGGATTCTGGGTGTTGCACCGATCTCCGGCTGGCATTCCTACCCCTCGCTGCTGGTCGAACTTTTATTGGCGCTGTTGGCAAGCTCTTTGCTGGCCTACCTCGCATACGTCTTGTTGCGTCACCCACAACTATTGCAGCGTGAGGTTGAACTGCGTACCAAGGAGTTGGCCGCTGCCAACCAGCGCCTTGGCAATCTGCACCAAGCCGTTGAGCAGAGTCCTGCCACCGTTGTGATCACGAATCGCGAGGGGAAAATCGAATATGTCAATCCAAAATTCACCGAACTCACCGGCTACACCGCCGCAGAGACGCTTGGTCAAACCTCGCAGCTGATCCAGTCTGGACTGACCTCCGATGAGGTGTACACAGCGATGTGGCAAACCCTGCTGGCCGGGAAGGAGTGGCGCGGCGAATTGTGCAATCGCAAGAAAAATGGCGATCTTTACTGGGAGTTCGAGGTAATTGCGCCCGTACGCAACGAACAAGGCGAGATTGCACACTTCATCGCCGTCAAAGAGGATGTCACCGAGTGGCGGCTGGCACGCGTGGCGCTGGAGCGGCTGAACCGCACCTTGCGCGTGCTCAGTGAGGCGAACAGCGCGCTGGTGCGTACCAGTGATGAGGCCACACTGCTGGCGGAGGTGGGGCGGATCCTGGTTGAAGTGGGTGGCTATTGCTTTGTCTGGGTCGGTATGCCCGAGCCAGGCCACGAAACGGTGTTGCGCCCGGTCATGATAGTTCCCGGAGATAGTGTGGAGGCGGCGTTGTTAACACATGATCGCGGCACCAAAGCCCACTGGCCGGGTTTTGTGGGTGCGGCAATAACCCAAGAACGCCCCATCATCTGCATGTCTATTGCAGATGATGCCTACTATGTCGAAGCCAGCGAAGCCGTTCGCCGTTGCGGTTGTGTGGCGGGTGCTGCGCTGCCTCTGGTGTCGGGGCATGAGGACTTTGGGGTTCTGGTGTTGCATGCGGGTGACAAGGAAACACTGGGTCAGGAAGAGCTGGTGCTGTTGCAGGAGCTTGCCGACGACCTTGCTTATGGCATTGCAAGCCGGCGCAGTGAAGACATCCTGCACCTGCATGAGCAGGCAATCGAGGCTTCCAGCAACGGCATCATGATTTCATCGGTGCTGGATGCCGACCATCCATTCACCTATGTCAACCCAGCCTTCGAGCGCATCACCGGCTACGGCGTTGCCGATGCAGTGGGACGGAATGGACGCTTCCTGCTGGGGTCAGACTTTGAACAACCTGAGCTCGATAGCATCCGCCTGGCCTTACGCGAGGGCCGCGAAGGGCATGCTGTTTTACGCAATTACCGTAAGGACGGCAGCATGTTCTGGTGCGAACTGTCGGTGTCGCCGGTGCGCCGCCATGGTGGCCTGGTGACACACTTCGTTTCGGTGTTGACCGATATCACGGAGAGCAAAAACTACGAGGCAACGCTGGAATACCAATCCAACCACGACCAGCTCACCGGACTGCCGAACCGCAACCTGCTGGATGACCGCCTGGATCAGTCACTGGTTCACGCAGCGCGTGCTGACGATGAGGTCGCCATTATGGTGATCGGTCTGGATCGTTTCAAGATGATCAACGACGGACTCGGTCATGCCGTAGGTGATGCCTTGTTGAAGCTGGCGGCACTCCGGCTGCAGTCGTGTATGCGTGATGGAGACACCCTGGCGCGGCTTGGTGGCGACGAATTTGTCATGATCTTGCCAACTACGGATGCCACCCGCACCGCGCAGATCGTGTGCGGACGTATTCAGGCAGAGTTGGCTTTGCCGTTTGTGCTGCAGGCGCACCACCTGACCCTGTCTGCCAGCATGGGCATCAGCCTGTACCCGAATGACGCAGGTGATACGCAGGGACTGCTGCGCCACGCCGAGGCGGCCATGTACCGGGCCAAGGAACAGGGGCGCAACGGAATACAGTTTTTCACCGCGGATATCAACCAGCGGGTGCACGAGTTACTGACCATGGAAAGCCAGTTGCGCCAGGCCCTTGCCAACGGTGAATTTCTGCTGCATTACCAGCCCCAGGTTGATCTGATGAGCGGCTCCATTGTCGCCGCCGAGGCATTGGTACGCTGGCAACACCCTGAACGCGGCATGGTGCCGCCCGTGGACTTCATTGCTCTGGCAGAGGAAACCGGGCTGATCGTACCGTTGGGTGAATGGGTTCTGGTGGAAGCTTGCCGTCAACACCGCACGTGGCTGGATGCCGGATTGGCGGCGGGGCGAATCGCTGTCAACCTTTCAGCGCGGCAATTCAGCGACGCTGGTTTACTGCCATTGATCAAACGCGTGCTGGCCGATACCGGCCTGCCACCGGCCCTGCTTGACCTGGAGGTGACGGAAAGCATGGCGATGCAGGATGTGGACCGGGCCATTGAATTGCTGCAAGAACTCACCCGCCTGGGGGTGCGGATATCTCTGGACGACTTTGGTACCGGGCATTCATCACTGAGTTATCTGCAACGTTTTGCCGTCAACACCCTGAAGGTTGACCGCAGCTTTGTGCACGAAGTCGCCACAGATCCACAACGGTCCGCCATCACCAGCACGATCATTGTCATGGCGCACAACCTGGGATTGACGGTGGTCGCTGAGGGCGTTGAAACCTTGGTTGAACTTAGCTACCTGCGCCAACACGCTTGCGACGAGATTCAGGGCTACTATTTCAGCCGTCCTTTACCGGCTGCAGAATACGAAGCCCTGTTGCGCGAGCGGCGCAGCCTGGCACAGCCCCTGCCAAGTGAGGGCGAGGCGGTGCGCACCTTGCTTCTGGTGGATGATGAGCCCAACGTGTTGTCGGCGCTCAAGCGCCTGTTGCGGCGCGACGGCTACCAGATATTGACCTCCACCAGTGCACGTGAAGGCCTTGATCTGCTGGCGACCAACGCGATCCAAGTGATCATCTCGGACCAGCGCATGCCAGAGATGAGTGGTACAGAATTCCTCTCGCGGGTCAGACAATTGCACCCGCACACGGTACGCTTGGTGCTGTCGGGCTACACCGACCTCAATACGGTCACCGAAGCGATCAACGAAGGCGCCATCTACAAATTCCTGACCAAACCGTGGAACGACAATGACATGCGGGAAACTATCCGGCTGGCGTTCACGGTGCAGGAGGAGAACCAGCGGCGCTGGCCGGGCGACCCCACCACTGCCGCACCCATCCCCCGGCACTGACCAGCACAATGCCGATCAGCACCGGAATGGCACCCAGCAAAAAGCGCAGCTCAATCGGCTCATTCAGCAGCCAGGCCCCAAACACTATGCCAAACAAGGGTGTAAGGAACGAGAACACACCCAGGCGTGAGGCCAGGTAATGGCGCAACAGCCAAAACCATGCCAAAAAACTGGCAAATGACACCACCAAGGTGTGAAACGCCAAACTGGCCCAAACCTGCAGTGTGAGGTTAAAGCGCGCCTGCCCGGTGACCAGCGCACCAACCAGCAGCAACAGAAAAGCCCCTATCAACTGGTACAACAGAGTCTGTGTAGCAGGTGCTTTTGACAGGGCAGAACTGCGCACTACCACCGTGGTCGCAGCCCAGGACACCCCCGCCATCAGGCCCAGAAAGTCGCCCCACAACGCATCACCCGCAACCGCATGGGTGGAGGAGCTGCGTCCCAAAAAGGTCAACGCAATACCGCCAAATGCCAGCGCAATACCTAGCCATTGCAGCGCACCCAAGCGTTCGGCTGGCAGGCGCCAGTGCAGGCCCAGCGCGGCAAACATCGGTGCGGTATACAAAAACACCACCATGTGTGACGCAGTGGTGTGACGCAGGCCCTCGGCCACCAGCAAAAACTCCAGCGCAAACAGCACCCCAACCACCACGCCAGCTGGCAAGGTGCCATCACGCCAGTCCATGCGTTCACCACGCCACCACATCACCAGCGCCACCAGCAACGCGGCCCCACCCGAGCGCAGGGCGATCTGCATGATGGGGGAAATATCGTTCACAGTGGCTTTCAGCACCACCTGCTGCAAACCCCAAACGGCGCACAGCACCAACATCAGGGTCACGGCTCGGGGATCAAGGGCTTGGCGGCTAGACATGGCAACAAGGGTAGAAAAAGAGGAGGTTGGATTATTGGTGTGACGGCTTTCATTGATATAGTGAAAACCAGACAATCCATACGCCACAACCGACAAAACATGCGCATCCTTCGCCCCAAGCTCGACATCCCATTGGCTAGCCCCAGCTTGCCCGCGCCCCTGATGTTTCGTAGCGCCTATGTGCCAGCGCTGGGTATTTACCCGCTGCACCAGCACGCCTGGGGTGAGTTTGTGTATTCGTTCAGCGGGGTGATGGAAGTCAAGGTGGCCGAGCACCACTACCTGGCACCGCCGCAATACGGGGTCTGGTTGCCACCCAACCAGGCGCATGTGGGCATGAACCGCCAGGCGGCACACCATGCCTCGCTGTACATCTCGGCCGAACTGTGTGGGGCTTTGCCCACCGAGCCAAGTGCACTCACCGTCAGCCCGCTGGCGCGTGCCATGCTGGAGCATTTGCATGCCCGGCCAGCCCCGCAGGTAGATGCCGACAGTCCGGCTGATGCCCGCTTGTTGCAGGTGTTGCTGGACCAGCTCAGCACCGCGCCCCGTGCGGGCAGCTACCTGCCCAGCTCGGATGACTTGGCTCTGGGCCCGGTGTTGCGCTGGCTGGAAGCCCACCCCGGAGACAACCGCACGCTGCCCGAACTGGCGGCCCTTGCCAACACCACCGAACGCACGCTGATGCGCCGCTGCCAGCGTGATCTGGGCATGAGCCTGGCACAGTGGCGGCAACGGCTGCGGGTGGTCAAAGCCATGGCGCTGCTGGAGCATGGTCAAACCGTGGAGACCATCGCGCTGGATCTGGGTTACGGCAGTGCATCGGCCTTCATCAGCATGTTCAAGCGCCTGGCCAGGGCGACACCCGATGAATTCCGCAAGGGGGCCATGGTGCCTGCAGCTTTTTATAGTGAAAATGACCTCTAGTGCCCGTCAATATTGCGTGAGCAGCTATCAAAAATGTAAAAAGTTGCCAATGGATTTTTGGCTGACTTGATGCCAGAACGGGTGCAACGCGCCAGACCTGTCTGCACCTCAATTGCTCACACCTGCGTGGTATGCTTTAGGACATGTCGTGCCGTTCCAAACCCAGCCAGATGTACACCCAACCTGTGGTGTGTGCTGGTTTGCCCGTGATTTTGCGGGCTATAGACGCACGAATGATTACCACCATTAAAACCACGGCTGCCTGAGCGTCGTGCAGGTGGCCGTTCCGGCTGCCTGGTGGTGTACCTCTCTGAACAACCCCCGCCAAGGCAGCAGGGGTTTCAACTGTTTGGAGAGTTTTATGTACCAAGATCAATTCGCCACGTTTACATCCGGCAACCCTTCCTGTGCCGCATCGCCGCAGGCACCGCTGCGCGTTGGCATGCTCGGCCTGGGCACCGTTGGCTCAGGCACCTACCGCGTTTTGCAACGCAATGCAGAGGTGATTGCCGCCAGAACCGGCCGACACATTGAAATCACGACGGTCGCCGTACGTCACCTGAGCCGCGCTGCCAACATTGTTGGCCGTGAGGTGGTACTGACTGATGACCCGTTTGCAGTGGTCAACAACCCGGAGATTGACGTGGTCGTGGAAGTTATTGGCGGCACCACTCCGGCACGTGCATTGGTGCTGCAGGCGATTGCCAATGGCAAACATGTGGTGACCGCCAACAAAGCCTTGCTGGCCGTACATGGCCGCGAGATTTTTGCTGCGGCACAGGCCCAAGGTGTGGTGGTGGCCTATGAAGGGGCGGTGGCAGTCAGCATCCCCATCATCAAGGCGTTACGTGAAGGACTCACCGCCAATCACATTGAGTGGATCGCCGGGATCATCAACGGCACCACCAACTACATCCTGTCAGAAATGAAAACCAAGGGCCTGAACTTTGCCACGGCCCTGGCCGATGCCCAGCGTCTGGGTTATGCCGAAGCTGACCCGACGCTGGACATACAGGGTATTGATGCCGCACACAAGCTCACCTTGCTGGCGGCCAATGCGTTTGGTGTACCCGTTCAGTTTGATCAGGTGCATGTGGAGGGTATCACTGAGCTGGATTCGCTCGACATCAGCTTTGCCGGGAGCCTGGGCTATCACGTCAAACTGCTGGGCATCGCTCAACGCACCTCGCGTGGCCTGGAACTGCGTGTACACCCCACGCTGATTGCCGCCGACCACCTGCTGGCCCAGGTCAACGGCTCCATGAACGCCGTGATGGTGAAGAGTGATGCCGCTGGCATCACCCTGTATTACGGGGCAGGAGCGGGTTCCGAACAAACTGCATCCGCCGTGATTGCTGATCTGGTGGATGTATGCCGTACCTCGGGAACATCACCGCAGCACCGGGTGCCCTACCTTGCGTTCCAACACAGTGCCATGGCTGCTATCCAGGTACTTGGCATCAACGAGGTTGAAACCGCGTACTACCTACGCCTGAATGTCTCGAACACATCGTGCATCTTGCCAACCCTGTCTGAATATTTTGCAGCAGCCCCGGTGCGGGTGCGGCAAGTCGAGGTGCTGGCGCACCCTGGCGACCCGACACTCAACGCGGTGCTGGTACTGACCGAACCCACATCAGGGCGTGTCATGTGCAACATGGCGGCAGAGCTGGCGCAGTTGCCAACAGTGTCGGGTCTTGTGACCATGCTGCGTATGGCCGATTTGAGTTGAATGGGCGGGCCATCGCATACAAGTGACGGGTGCCAATGGATGATGCTGGCTACTTCACGGGTGTCACCACCAAGCCGCGCAAGCGCAGGTGCACCGCATCTTCCCAATCGATGGCCACCAAGCGCTTGGCAGCCAGGTAGTGGTTGGTGAACACGTCAAAGTAAGCGTCCATCACCTGTGCCGCATGGGTTTCACCGGCCAGTTCCAGGCACAATGCGGCCACTTCGGCGGTACACAGGTGGTCAGCGCGCTTGGAGCGGCGCAGTTGGTAGCGTGACAGTTGCGCAGGTTGCAAACTCAGCACCGGCAAGTGGTTCAGGTAAGGGCTTTTGCGGAACATCTTGCGCGCCTCAGTCCAAGTGGCATCCAGCAGCACAAACAGCGGGCGCTTCAGCGGGCCGGTGTGTGCGTCCTCGGGCGGCAGCACCTCGGTCACCACCCGCGCAGCCTCCACAAACTCGCCAGGAAACACCAGGTAGGGCTGCCACTGCGGATCGGCAAGCATGGCCAGCAAAGCCGGATCCACCTCGGTACGTGCCCAGCCAAAGGCCGCCGTATCAGCCACCACATCAGCGATGAGCCAGCCAGTGTTGCTGGGTTTAAGTGGCTCAATGTCAGCCATGATCAAGCACACGCCTGCTCGCGTGGCTACCGTGGGCCGTAGCGTACACAGGCAGTGCTTGAACGTCACCCGGCAATCAGGGCAACGCTCGGAACGCGACCCGCGCGCAATAAAAGGTTTGGCACTGCGTGCCAGACGGGCGCTACGCAGCAGGGAGACAGCTTGAGGCATGAGAAATGGCAAGGGTAAATGCAGGTGATGCATTGTGAATGGATAGTCTACTGTCTTGTACTTGGCGGGCTAACACATTGCATCAGTCCATGTCAGTGGGGTCATCTTCTGGCTTGTTTCAGCGCGCTCGGCAGGGTCGTTGATTTCTACCGAGTTCTCTGGCTGTACATGGCGCACCCGAAATCCGGGCCAGTAGACTTCTCCTGTTGCACTTGGATTTGAGAGCGCGCTATATTTGAGCAACCAATTCAGCGCTTTGCCATAAAACCCATGCGGTGATGCCTGTGCAAAACTCCTTTGCAAACCTGGTCTTATGCTAAGGTCACACTTTATTTCGGAGGTGCTTATGAAACGCTGGCTTTTAATCCTGACGACAGCCCTGCTGCTCACTGGCTGTGGCTATAACGACTTTCAACGCTTGGATGAACAAACCAAATCGGCATGGAGTGAAGTTCTGAATCAGTACCAACGCCGCGCTGATCTGGTGCCTAACATTGTGGCCACCGTCAAGGGGGAGGCCACCTTTGAGCAGGAAACCCTGACCAAGGTGATTGAGGCACGTGCCAAAGCCACGTCAATTCAGGTGACCCCGGAAACGCTGAATGACCCCGCAGCCTTCAACAAGTTTCAAGCTGCACAGGGTGAGTTGGGTTCTGCGCTCAGCCGCTTGATGGTGGTGTCTGAGCAATACCCCAGCCTCAAGGCCAATCAGGGCTTCAGCGATTTGCGTGTACAGCTTGAGGGCACTGAAAACCGTGTCACGGTAGCCCGTAACCGCTACATCCAGTCCGTACAAGACTACAACGTGCTGGCACGTAGTTTTCCCAGCAACCTGACGGCCATGGTGTTTAGCTATACGCCAAAACCTAATTTTTCGGTACAAAACGAGGCTGCCATTTCTGCCCCGCCGGTGGTTGACTTCACCAAGAAATGAGTGCACTCAAAGTGCAGAGAAAACTCGCGAGTTCCAGGTTTCTCAGTCACCATGTTGCGTATTCCACTCAACTTGACCTGAAGTTGCCTCATTTCATCTTGCTTGCGGCGCTACTGTGGGCTTGCATTTTGTGGATACCCACAGCGTTTGCCCAGCAAGCTGTGCCCGTCTTGAGTGGGCATGTGGTTGACACCGCCGGTACCTTAAATCCCGCGCAACACAGCGCACTAGAAGCCACGTTGACCACCTTTGAACAGACGAAGGGTTCACAAATAGTGATTTTGCTGGTGCCCAGCACACAACCGGAAGACATTTCTTCTTATGCAAACCGGGTAGCCAACGACTGGAAGATAGGTCGCAAGAACATTGGTGATGGGCTGTTGTTGATTGTGGCCGTTCAAGACCACAAACTTCGTATTGAGGTGGCCAAAACGCTGGAAGGCGCGATCCCCGACCTGGCGGCCAAACGCATCATCGATCAGGCCATCACACCACGCTTTAAACAAGGGGACTATGCGGGGGGCCTGCAAGCTGGTGTCGAGCACATCATGGCACTGATTTCCAATGAAGCCTTGCCAGAACCTGCTGCCACACCATCCCGCCCTTCGGCTGACTTTGATTGGATGGAATTGGGCGTTTTGATGTTCATTGCAATACCCGTGGTTGGGGCCGTGTCGAGAAACATTCTGGGCAAGAAACTGGGCGCTCTGGCCACTGGTGGTATTGCTGGTGCCCTTGCCATGACGTTGACTGCCAGCCTGCTGATTTCCGGATTGGCAGGGCTGTTTGCATTAGTGCTTACCTTGCTGCAAAGCAGCAACCTGGGAAACCGGTCTGGCCGCTCCGGTGGTCATTCATCGGGCTGGGGACATGGTGGGGGCTTTGGCGGCGGCAGTTTTGGCGGCGGCTTTGGCTCTGGTGGAGGTGGTGATTTTGGGGGCGGTGGTGCCTCAGGAGATTGGTAATGTGGCAGCGTCTAATCCGTTTCGTGAAACACCGTTGGCAAAATGACAACGCTGCTCAACAAGCTATTCCTCCAGCGGTTTTGAACAAGTTGGCAACCGCTATCGCGAACAGTGAATCGGGCCACAGCGGTGAAATTCGTATTTACATTGAAGCCGCCCTGCCTACCAGCTATCTATGGCAGGACTGTCCCATAGAACAGATCATCCGTCAACGCGCGTTGTCCATGTTTGGCAAACTGGGTGTGTGGGATACAGAGCACAACAATGGGGTACTGATTTATTTGCTGCTGGTCGAAAAGCGACTCGAAATTGTTGCAGACCGTGGCTTGAATGATCGTGTCCCTGCTGGTATCTGGTCAGAATTAGCTTCTTCCATGTGTGAGACATTCAAGATGGGAAACTATGAAGCTGGCCTGAACCTAGCTGTACAAGAGGTCTCCTGCTTGTTACAGCAACATTTTGCAATGTCACCACATCAGATTAATCTGAACGAATTACCCAATGAACCAGTGCTGGGGTAATGACCGGCAGAGGTTCAGCACTTTCAGAGTGGACATAAAAAAACCCGCTGCTCACTGAAGTGAGTGCGGGTTTTCAGAATTTCACGTGTCTGTGAGTTACTTTTTCTGACGGTATTTACGCAACGCAGCAATTTGCGCAGCCATCACAGCCAGTTCAGAACTAGCTTTGGCCAAATCCAGATCCGATTTGGCGTTTTTGACCGCTTCTTCTGCTGCCAATCTGGCAGCGTTGGCTTTCTCATCATCAAGGTCCTTGCCACGAATAGCGGTATCAGACAAAACAGTGACGCAGTTGGGCTGCACTTCAAGAATGCCACCTGCCACAAACACAAACTCTTCGCTGCCGTCGGCCTTTTCAATGCGCACGGACCCCGCTTTGATGCGGGTGATCAGTGGGGTATGGCGCGGGTAAATGCCCAATTCACCAGCTTCACCAGGTAAGGCTACAAAACGTGCCTCACCCGAAAAGATGGATTCTTCAGCACTCACCACATCAACGTGGATAGTGTTCATATAACTCCTAATCAGTTGGGGACAACGCTTGATGCGATGCGATCAAGAACTGCCCCACAAGGCCTTTAGACTTTTTTGGCTTTCTCAAACGCTTCATCAATGGTACCCACCATGTAGAAGGCTTGTTCTGGCAGGTGATCACATTCACCAGCCACAATCATCTTGAAGCCGCGAATGGTTTCGGCCAAGCTGACATATTTGCCAGGCGAGCCAGTGAACACTTCAGCGACGTGGAAGGGTTGTGACAGGAAACGTTGAATTTTCCGGGCACGTGCCACTGTGAGCTTGTCTTCTGGTGCCAACTCGTCCATACCCAAAATGGCAATGATGTCGCGCAACTCTTTATAGCGTTGCAGCGTACCTTGCACGGCACGAGCCGTTTCATAGTGGTCCAGACCCACCACATTCGGATCGAGCTGACGGCTGGTGGAGTCGAGCGGGTCGACCGCAGGGTAGATACCCAGCGAAGCAATGTCACGTGACAACACCACAGTGGAGTCCAAGTGGGCAAAGGTGGTCGCAGGAGACGGGTCGGTCAAGTCATCGGCTGGCACGTAAACGGCCTGGATGGAAGTAATCGAACCAACCTTGGTGGAGGTGATCCGCTCTTGCAAACGGCCCATTTCTTCGGCCAGAGTAGGCTGGTAACCCACGGCGGAAGGCATACGACCCAACAAAGCGGACACTTCGGTACCAGCCAAGGTGTAGCGATAAATGTTGTCCACGAAGAACAACACGTCTTTGCCTTCGTCACGGAATGACTCCGCAATGGTCAGGCCGGTCAAAGCCACGCGCAGACGGTTGCCTGGGGGCTCATTCATCTGACCGTAAACCATGGACACCTTGGAGTCTTCAAGCTTCTCCAGGTTCACCACGCCAGAGTCGGCCATTTCGTGGTAGAAGTCATTGCCTTCACGAGTACGTTCACCCACACCGGCAAACACGGACAAGCCGCTGTGTGCCTTAGCGATGTTGTTGATGAGTTCCATCATGTTCACAGTCTTGCCCACACCGGCACCGCCGAACAGACCGACCTTGCCGCCTTTGGCAAACGGGCAAACCAAGTCAATCACCTTGATGCCGGTTTCCAGCAATTCTTGCGAAGGGCTGAGTTCGTCGTAAGTGGGTGCCTTGCGGTGAATAGCTGAATACTGAGTAGTTTCAACTGGACCACGTTCATCAATCGGATTACCCAGCACGTCCATGATACGGCCCAATGTGGCCGTGCCCACTGGGACAGAAATCGGTTTACCGGTATTGGTCACCATCAAACCACGACGCAAACCGTCGCTTGAGCCCAAGGCGATGGTGCGGACAATGCCGTCACCCAACTGCTGCTGGACTTCAAGTGTCAGGGTTGAACCTTCGAGCTTGAGCGCATCGTAGATGTGCGGCATGTGTTCACGCGGAAATTCCACGTCCACCACAGCGCCAATGCACTGAACAATCTTGCCTTGAACGTTTGCGTTCGTTTGAGTATTTTGAGCCATTTGGTTCTGCTCCAATTTAAATTAAAGTGTGCTAGCGGTTGCTTTGGCTTAGGCGCTGATGGCGGCTGCACCGGAAACAATTTCTGACAGTTCTTTGGTGATGGCGGCTTGCCGAGTCTTGTTATAGACAAGTTTCAGCTCACCAATCACATTGCCAGCATTGTCGGTTGCAGCCTTCATGGCCACCATGCGCGCAGCATGTTCAGAGGCCATGTTTTCTGCAACAGCCTGGAACACCAATGCTTCCACATAGCGCACCAGCAAGTCGTCAATCACGGTCTGCGCATCCGGCTCGTAAATATAGTCCCAACCATGCTTTGTGCCAGAAGTTTCCTCACTTGCACGTGCTTGCTCCTGCATTTGAACCGCTGACAAAGGAAGCAGTTGTTCCATCACAACCTCTTGCTTCATCGTATTGATGAACCGAGTGTATGAAAGATAAACCGCGCTCACTTCACCTTTGGCATAAGCATCCAGCAAAACCTTGACGGGACCAATCAGCCGTTCAAGATGGGGGCGATCACCCAATTGCGTCACATGCGATACCACCTTGGCACCGATACGATTGAGAAAACCTAACCCCTTGTTGCCAATGGCGACTGCTTGCGTGGTCATGCCTGCAGCTTGAACATCACGCAATTTATTAGTCACACCGCGCAATACATTGGTATTGAGACCACCGCACAGCCCCTTGTCGGTACTTACAACAATCATGCCCACCGCCTTCGCGTCATTGGGCTTCATGAAAGCATGCACATACTCAGGGTTGGCTTGTCCCAAATGCGCAGCGATATTGCGCACTTTTTCTGCATACGGCCGAGCCGCACGCATGCGCTCTTGAGCTTTACGCATTTTGGAGACAGAAATCATCTCCATGGCCTTGGTGATCTTCTTCGTACTTTCGAAGTTTTTGATCTTGCCGCGTATTTCCTTGCCAGTTGCCATATCAGTCTCCTATCAAGTGTGAGGTGACCTTAAGCAAATGACTTTTTGAAGGCAGCTACTGCGGTGTTCAATTCGGCTTCAGCGTCCTTGTCCATGGCACGAGCTGCTTCCAGCTTGGCCAACAGAGCTGCATGCTTGTCTTTCAGATAGCCATGCAAACCATGTTCAAAAGCCAAGACCTTGCTCACAGCGATGTCATCCAGGTAACCCTTGTTAACGGCGAACAAAGTTGAACCCATCAAAGAAATTGGTAATGGACTGTATTGAGCTTGCTTGAGCAATTCAGTAACGCGTGCACCACGGTCGAGTTGCTTACGAGTAGATTCGTCCAAGTCAGAAGCAAACTGTGCAAATGCCGCCAATTCACGATATTGAGCCAAATCGGTACGGATACCGCCTGACAAATTCTTGATCAATTTGGTTTGAGCTGCACCACCCACACGGGACACAGAAATACCAGCATTGATAGCTGGACGGATACCTGCATTGAACAAACTGGTTTCCAGGAATATCTGGCCGTCTGTAATGGAAATCACGTTGGTTGGCACGAAAGCAGACACGTCACCAGCTTGCGTTTCAATGATAGGCAATGCGGTCAAAGAACCGGTTTTACCCTTTACTTCACCCTTGGTGAAAGCTTCAACGTAATCAGCGTTCACACGTGCGGCACGCTCCAACAAACGGCTGTGGAGATAAAACACGTCACCAGGATAGGCTTCACGGCCTGGAGGACGACGCAAGAGCAACGACACTTGACGGTAAGCAACCGCTTGTTTAGACAGGTCGTCGTACACGATCAGGGCATCTTCACCGCGGTCACGGAAATACTCGCCCATGGTACAGCCAGAGTAAGCAGCCACATATTGCATGGCAGCAGATTCAGATGCCGTTGCCGCCACCACAATGGTGTACTCCAAGGCACCGGCTTGCTCAAGCGAGCGCACCACATTCTTCACGCTGGACGCTTTTTGACCAATCGCTACGTATACGCAGGTCATATTCTGACCTTTTTGATTGATGATGGCATCAATCGCAACGGCTGTTTTACCAGTCTGGCGGTCACCAATGATCAATTCGCGCTGACCACGACCTACGGGCACCATAGAGTCAATCGATTTCAAACCGGTTTGCATGGGCTGATCAACCGATTGGCGGGCAATAACGCCTGGTGCCACTTTTTCGATCACGTCGGTCATTTTGGCGTTGATCGGGCCTTTGCCATCAATTGGTTGACCCAAGGCATTCACCACACGACCTTTGAGTTCTGGACCAACGGGAACTTCCAAAATGCGTCCCGTGCACTTGACGGTATCGCCTTCAGAAATATGCTCATAAGCGCCCAAAATCACGGCACCCACCGAGTCACGCTCCAGGTTCAAAGCCAAACCATAGCTGGCTTGACCTTCGGCATCAGCTGGGAACTCAAGCATTTCGCCTTGCATCACGTCAGAAAGACCATGGATGCGGCAAATACCGTCGGTTACGGAAACTACCGTACCTTGATTGCGGATGTCTGATGTGGCAGACAAACCTTCAATACGGCTCTTGATCAGTTCAGAAATTTCTGCTGGATTGAGTTGCATGACTCTTTCCTTCTTTCATTAAATAGGCCTGAGACTGGAGGGCAAAAGCCTCAAGCCGTCAGTGCCATTTTCATTTGTTCCAAACGGGCCTTGACGGATGTGTCAAGAACTTCGTCACCCACGACCACCCTGATGCCACCAATGAGCTCAGGCTGCAACTCAACTGACACATTGAGCTTACGTGCAAAACGTTTTTCCAGCACTTTGGCCGCATCAACCAATGCTGCGCCATCCATAGGGAAAGCGCTGTAAATCACGGCATCGCTAGAGCCGCTTTTGTCATTGACCAGCGCCCGGAACTGCACCGCAATCTCTGGCACAAAAGCCAGACGGTTGTTGGCAATCACGGTTCGAATAAAGTTTTGCGCATGGCTATCCAGTGCAGACTTCATCACACCGGAAATAACTGCGTACACCTGTTCGTTGGTCGCCTTGGGACTGTCAGCAAATTGCTGCAATTGAGCTTGCGCTGATACACAGGCAAACTCATCAAGCCAAGTCAGCGCAGCAAACGCATCAGATGTGCTTGCTTTATACAAAGCTTCGGCGTAGGGACGGGCAATAGTGGCGAGTTCAGCCATGGCGTTCTCTTAAAGCTCAGTCTTTAAACGAGACAACAAATCTGCATGCACGCCAGCATTGACTTCCTTGCGGAGAATCTGTTCGGCACCTTTAACAGCGAGTGCAGCTACTTGCTCACGCAAGGCCTCACGGGCTTTAACGGTTTGCTGCTCGGCTTCAGCCTTGGCGGCAGCAACAATCTTGTTGCCTTCGTCAGTGGCTTTGACTTTTGCCTCTTCAATGATGGACAAGGCACGACGTTCTGCATCCGCCAAACGGGTGGCGGTTTCTGTACGTGACTTGACCAATTCATCCTCCACACGCTTGTTAGCGGATGAAAGTTCTGCTTTGGCCTTGTCTGCAGCAGCCAGGCCGTCTGCGATTTTCTGTGCGCGGTCGTCAAGTGCTTTGGCTATCGGTGGCCACACGAATTTCATCGTGAAAACCACCAACATGAAAAACACCGCCATTTGCGCGAAGAATGTTGCGTTAATACTCACAACAACCCCTCTCTATTAAATGAAAGGCGATGGAAATTATTTCAACACGAAGGGGTTAGCGAACGCAAACATCATTGCGATACCAACACCAATCAGGAACGCAGCGTCAATCAAACCAGCCAGCAAGAACATTTTGGTTTGCAATTCGTTCATCAACTCTGGTTGACGAGCAGCAGCTTCAAGGTATTTGCTACCCATGATGCCGATACCGATACAAGCACCAACAGCACCCAGACCAATGATCAAACCAGCAGCCAATGCCACCAAACCAAGAACGTTTTCCATTTAAAGCTCCTATGGATTCAAGTTGAAAAGAAAAAGAAAAAACTACCTACAAACTGTTAGTGATGGTCGTGAGCTTGGCCCACATACACCAGGGTCAACATCATGAAAATGAAGGCCTGCAAAGCAACAATCAAAATGTGAAAGATTGCCCAACCCGTACCCGCCACCACATGACCCAACCACAATGCAACGCCAGTGGCCGAACCAAAACCAACCG
Source organism: Rhodoferax lithotrophicus (assembly GCF_019973615.1). Taxonomy (GTDB): domain Bacteria; phylum Pseudomonadota; class Gammaproteobacteria; order Burkholderiales; family Burkholderiaceae_C; genus Rhodoferax; species Rhodoferax lithotrophicus. The sequence goes on from NZ_AP024238.1 coordinate 4,911,496, forward strand.
CACCCATCAGCGCAATCAGCATGAACACCAACTCACCAGCGTACATATTGCCAAACAACCGCATGCCATGCGAGACTGTTTTAGCAGTGAATTCAATCAGTTGCATGCTGAAATTCAACACACCCAGAATAAGTGCAAATAAAGGATTTTTGCTGGTGCCAAATGGAGCTGTCACCAATTCATGCGCCCAACCACCCGCACCTTTGATCTTGACGTTGTAATACAAACAAACCAATAACACCGATGTAGACATAGCCAGCGTAGTGGACAAATCAGCAGTGGGAACCACACGCATATAGGCATGCGCAGTATCGTGACCCATAGCACCGTAAATAACTTCCCAAATCAGGGGAATCAGATCAACAGGCAAGAAGTCCATTGAATTGAGCAAAAACACCCACATGAACACAGTCAACGCCAATGGACCTACAAATTTGCGCGATTCAGCATTATGAATAATGCCTTTAGCCTGGGTATCCACCATCTCAAGCAGAATTTCCACAGCCGCCTGCATACGACCCGGAACACCTGCCGTAACACTTTTGGCTACACGCCACATAAAAAACAAACCAACAACACCCAGCAGAACTGACCAAAAAATGGAATCAAGGTTGAAAACCGAAAAATCGATCACACCTGATTGCTTCCCCGTTTGCAAATGATGCAAATGGTGACCAATGTAGTCACCCGCAGTGAGACCTTGTTTTACAGCGTGTTCTTCAGCAGCCATCAGTTACTCTTTGATCAGTTACTTTTACCGTGAGGCAAATGTTCGCCATGAATGAATTGAACTGGTTTTTCCTTGCGCTTAAACGCCAGAGCCAACCAATACACCTTAATAGTGACAACCAAGCCAACCAGCATGGCCGGCCAACTCAGATCCTTCACCAAACGATGAGCCGCATAAAGCATGCTCAACGTCACCACAATCTTGACCAACTCCCATACAAAGAAGCTGATCACCGCCGCACCCGGGTTGATACGAGCAAACTGACTCGTCAAACCACGCGCAAACAATGCCGCAGGAACCACTACAGCAATTGAGCCACAAGCGACTGATCTGGCAACATTGACACCAAACACAGCCCACGCTAAAGCAACAATCACCAAGCCCACAACAACTTGCCCCAAAACCACCCACCATGGCGATACCACCGGATGGGCTTTCACAAGCGCCTGCGCCTGCTCACGAGACAACGGGGAAAAATCTGACTCATCGTCAAACCCTGATCTCCGCGCTATTGAAGGTGGTATTGTCACCATGTACATTACGCCTACTTTACAGCTTGGCCCCGACTAGATTAGCCTTCGATTATACGGACAAATTGCTGCACCGCAACCATTTCCTCCCTCGACTTGCCTGTAACCACCTCTGTTATGACCACCCCCCCACCCAACACTGAACAAGCTTCCCTGATCACCTACCCGTGCCAATTTCCGATCAAAGTCATGGGACTCAAGGTCGAAGGCATGGTGCATGCCATCACCCACATCGCCCAGCAATTTGATCCCAGCTTTGATGCTGGCACCATCGAATTGCGTGAGAGCAAAGGCGGCAAATACCTGGGTGTCACCATCACCGTGAATACCACCTCCAGGGAACAACTCGACGAAATTTACCGAACACTGTCCACCCACCCCATGGTCAAGGTGGTACTTTGAGCGTGAACCTGAATCCAAAATTTTTGGGGCTTGTAGACTACGAGCCCACCTACACCGCCATGCAGGCGTTTACCGCCACACGCACAGAAGTCACCCCCGATGAGCTCTGGATTTGTGAGCACTTACCGGTTTATACACAGGGTCTGGCAGGCAAAAAAGAACATATTTTCAACCCCGGCCATATTCCCGTGGTGCAAACCAACCGGGGTGGCCAAGTGACCTACCATGGACCCGGCCAAGTGGTGGCTTACCCGCTGCTGGATCTCAAACGCGCTGGCTACTTTGTCAAAGAATATGTCTATCGTATTGAAGAAGCCGTGATCCGCACGCTGCTGCACTTTGGTGTAACCGGCCACCGGGTGGCTGGTGCGCCGGGAATTTATGTGCGGCTGGATGACCCGGCTTCACATGCGCTGTTGCCACAGCGGCCAATGAAAATCGTCAAAACTCCGGATGCGCGATCCGAGCTGTTCCCTGACGCAGCCGGGCCCACCCCCGGCTCTTCGGCCATTACGCCTGCTGTTCACCACCAAGCTAGCCCCAACTTCACCGGCCTGGGAAAAATTGGCGCTTTAGGCATCAAAGTCAGCCGCAACTGCACCTACCACGGCGTTGCGCTGAATGTGGCCATGGATCTGGAACCCTACTCGAGAATCAACCCCTGTGGCTACCAGGGCCTGCAAACGGTGGATCTTTCTACAATCGGCACCCACGCCAGCTGGCAAGAGGTGGCCGATGTGTTCAGCCAAAAACTCGCCACCTACCTGGCCCCCTGAAACGCTAGACACTCACCCATCACTCGCGCACAGACATCGGCTGACACAGCGCTTGAGCAGCCCCTGGGCGTATTGATATTGACCATTGAACCAACGGCACACCCCATGACCACACCCCCAAGCACCAACCCGACCGTGCACGAAGCTCAGTCGCAAGAAGACTACAACCCCTCAGCCAAACAAAAGTCAGCCGCCAAACTGTCTCGTATACCAATCAAAGTGATACCGGGCGAAATTTTGCGCAAGCCCGAGTGGATTCGTGTCAAGGCCGGCAGCCCCAGCACCCGCTTTTACGAAATCAAAGACACGCTGCGCGCCAACAAACTTGTCACCGTGTGTGAAGAAGCCAGCTGCCCCAACATTGGTGAATGCTTTGGCAAAGGTACCGCCACCTTCATGATCATGGGCGACAAATGTACCCGGCGCTGCCCGTTTTGTGATGTCGGCCATGGCCGCCCCGACCCGCTGGATGCCAGCGAACCCACCAGCCTGGCTCGCACCATTGCCCAGCTCAAACTCAAATACGTGGTGATCACCAGCGTGGATCGTGACGACCTGCGCGACGGCGGTGCCGGGCACTTTGTCGCCTGCATCCAGGCCATCCGCGAACAATCACCCCACACCCAAATCGAGGTGCTGGTTCCCGACTTCCGGGGCCGTGACGACCGTGCGCTGGAGATTTTCAAAGCTGCCCCGCCCGACGTGATGAACCACAACCTGGAAACCATCCCGCGCCTGTACAAAGAAGCGCGCCCCGGCTCGGACTACCAATTCAGCCTGAACCTGCTGAAAAAATTCAAGGCCCTGCACCCCGACGTGCCGACCAAAAGCGGCTTGATGGTCGGCCTGGGTGAAACCGACGACGAAATCCTGCAAACCATGCAAGACATGCGTGACCACGGCATCAACATGCTGACCATTGGCCAGTACCTCGCACCCAGCACCGCCCACCTGACAGTCAAGCGCTACGTGCACCCGGATGTGTTCAAGATGTTCGAGACCAAGGCCTACGAGATGGGTTTCAGCCACGCCGCCGTGGGTGCCATGGTGCGCAGCAGCTACCACGCCGACGTGCAGGCTGGCCATGCCCTGGGCCAGACCACTTGATTGCTATTGTTTAAATAGCTGCTTGCGCTTGATAAATAAGCGCTAGAGGCAAATTTCATGCCCAGTTTTTCAAATTCAAACAGCCTCTGGCTTGACTTGGCCTCCCTGGTGCAGCAGTGTGATACCGCCACCTACACCCGCGGCCTGGAGCTGTACCGCAACCAGCGCGTGCTCGACCTGTCGATCGAGCCCATGAAAGACGTGTGGCTGCTGATGGGTGATGTGCAAGGCACGGCGCGGCATCCGTATGAGGTGTCGATCGAAGTCAAACGTGGCCCCAATGGCCGGGTGCTGGAGTGGGACAGCGACTGCACCTGCCCGGTCGGCTACCAGTGCAAACACGGCGTGGCGCTGATGATCAAGGCCGCCTACAAGGGCCAGCAAATTCTGGGCGAAACCATGCGCCCAGGCCGCACCGCCACCGCCGAAGAACTGGAGGCGCAGCGCCAGGCCGATCTGGCCAAACGCCAGGCCGAGGCCAAGCTGGAGGCTGAACGCACGGTGTTGAGCTGGCTCGACGATCTGGACCGCCAAAGCGCCAAAACCCCTGATCCGACCCAGCGCAAAGTCTCCACCGAACGGCACGAACAGTTTTTGTACCTGCTCAATATCTCCGCCCCCCAAAGCGCCAGCCCACAACTGACACTGGAGGCGGTGGTGTCTTACCCCAAGGTCACCGGGGGCTGGGCCAAGGCCAAGCAACTCAAGTTTGAACCCGAACGCGGCCAACCCATTTTTGACCTGGCCAGTGATGCCGACCACGATGTGCTGCAACTCATGCGTGCCATGCGCAACGTGGCCAGCAACTACTTTTACAGCTACGGCGTGAAATCGCGCGTCATCCTGGAAGGCAAATTTGGAGTCCAGACGCTGGAGCTGGCCGCCAGCACCGGCCGCCTGTTTGTTGGTGACAACAAAGGCCAGCCCGTCACCCCGGTGGTCTGGGGGCCACCGTTGGACGTGCGCTGGCAATGGAACGAGGTCGCCAAACTGGCCGATCAAGACTCGGCATGGACACTGCGCCCCATGCTCAGCAAAGCCAACGCCAAACTGTGCCTGAACAACCCGCCGCTGTACCTGGACAGCCACAAAGGCGTTTGTGGACTGGCGCATGTTGAAGGCATGAGCATGGGCCAGATCGGTGTGCTGCTGAAAACCCCACCGCTGAAAACCGAAGCCCTCAAAACCCACCAGGCCAAGCTGGTGGAGCGCCTGGGCCCGGTGCCCATGCCGCCGGTGCTGGAACAGCTCAAAACCCTCAAAGGCATCACACCCAAAGCCTGCCTGCACTTGACACCGGTGCCTGCGCAAGACGTGCCCGAGGACGGCCTGATGCTGGCCACCCTGCGCTTTGACTATGCCGGCCACCGCGGCTGGTGGGTCGGCCAGGGCAGCACCGTGCTGGTGGACGATGCACAGGGCCGCTGCCTGCTGCACCGCGACCCACCAGCCGAGCTGGAAACCATCACCCTGCTGGCGGAACTGAATCTGGTCGCGCATGGCGACGGTGTCTTTGGTATGGAGAGCGACTCCAACCAAGAGCAGTGGCTGATCTGGGCCGACACCGACTACGCCGAGCTGCGCCAGGCCGGTTTTGAGATCACACTCGACGACGCGCTCACCGGCTGGATCCAGCGCGGCGAAGCCCTGAACGTGAACCTGCAAGCGCAGGGTGATGACGAGGCCACCTCGCCCTGGTTTGACCTGTCGCTCGGCATGGAAATCAACGGCCAGCGACACAACATCCTGCCGCTGTTGCCCGAGCTGATCAAAGTAGCCGCCAAAAGCCCGCGTGATGCCACCACCGGCCTGCCCGAGCTGCCGCCCTTTGTCTACCTGCCCGCGCCCACCGGCGGCTTCATCCGCCTGCCCACCGACAACCTGAAACCCTGGCTCGGGGCCCTGCTGGAACTGGTCGACGACCGCAGCCATGACTTCTCTGGCGACAGCCTGAAACTCTCGCGCCTGGATGCCATGCGCACCACCGCCAGCCTGGGCGAAGGCGCGGTATGGCAAGGGGCGCAGCATCTGCGCGACATGGTGCAACGCCTGAGCGGACGCGCCGAACTGCCTGACGTGGCGCTACCCGACACCGTGCACGCCACCTTGCGACCCTACCAGCAGCACGGCGTGAACTGGCTGCAATTCTTGCGTGAATACGGCCTGGCCGGCATCCTGGCTGACGACATGGGCCTGGGCAAAACCCTGCAAACCCTGGCCCACATCCAGATCGAAAAAGATGCCGGCCGCCTGACCCATCCGGCGCTGATCATTGCGCCGGTGAGCCTGATGGGCAACTGGAAACGCGAGGCCGAGCGCTTCTGCCCCGGCCTGCGCAGCCTGGTGCACCATGGTCAGGACCGCCATGACAGCGCCGACAGCATGGCCGAGCACGACATCGTCATCGCCCCTTATTCCCTGCTGCACCGCGACCGCGAACGCTGGCTGGAGGCCCAGTGGCATCTGGTGGTGCTGGACGAAGCGCAAAACATCAAAAACGCCGCCACCAACGCCGCCCAGGTGGCCAGCGAGCTCAAGGCCCGGCACCGCCTGTGCCTGTCCGGCACACCGATGGAAAACAACCTGGGCGAGATCTGGAGCTTGTTCCACTTTTTGATGCCCGGCTTTCTGGGCAGCCAAAAGCGCTTTCAGGAGCTGTTTCGCAACCCCATTGAAAAACAGGGCGACCCCGAAGCGCTGCACCAGTTGCGTGCCCGCGTCACCCCCTTCATGCTGCGCCGTACCAAGGCGCTGGTGGCCAACGAACTGCCGCCCAAGGTGGAAACCGTGATGCGCGTCGAGCTGTCGGGCAAGCAGGCCGACCTGTACGAAACCATTCGCTTGGGCATGGAAAAAACCGTGCGCGAAGCGCTTGACTCCAAAGGCCTGGCCAAATCACAAATCACCATTCTCGACGCGCTGCTCAAGCTGCGCCAGGTCTGCTGCGACCCGCATCTGCTCAAGCTTGATGCCGCCAAAAAAGTCAAAACCTCGGCCAAGCTCGATCAACTGATGGAGATGCTGCCCGAGATGCTGGCCGAGGGGCGGCGCATTCTGCTGTTCTCGCAATTCACCAGCATGCTAACCCTGATTGAGGCCGAGCTGCAAAAACGCGGCATCGCCTGGGCCAAACTCACCGGTCAAAGCCAGAAACGCGACGAGCTGATTGAACGCTTTACCAGCGGTGAAGTGCCGCTGTTTCTGATCAGCCTGAAAGCCGGTGGTGTCGGCCTGAACCTGCCACAAGCCGACACCGTGATCCACTTCGACCCCTGGTGGAACCCGGCGGTAGAAGCCCAGGCCACCGGCCGCGCCCACCGCATTGGCCAGACGCAAAGTGTCTGGGTGGTCAAGCTGGTGGCGCAAGGCACGATTGAAGAGCGCATCCTGGCCCTGCAAGAGCGCAAAGCCGCTCTGGCCGAAAGCATGTACAGCGGCTCGGTCGGCCGCAAACAGCCGCTGTTTTCTGAGAGTGATTTGGCGGAACTGCTTAAGCCACTATCTATTTAATAGCTTTTTACGCAGACAGTACAAGGGCTAGAGGCTAATTTTATGTTTGAAACAGGTGAACTACGCCACCGCTGTCTACAACGGTTGAACTTCGGAGTATTCACTGCTGCTGGCCGCAGTGAAGGATCGTCATAAACCTGCAGCGGTCATCGTCCCCAAACAACAACGGGAGCCTGAGCTCCCGTTGTCATGTGCATCCAGCAATTAAGCTTGCTTGACCTTGCGGCGTTTAACCGCCGCACCCATCAGACCTAGACCGGCCAACAACATGGCGTAAGTCTCAGGTTCTGGAACCGCCGCAACCAAACCATCGGTATTGCCAAAAGAGACGAATGAAGAACTGCCAGCAGCCTTGAACTGTACCTGCTGATTTCCAGAGCAGCAGTTTTCAATGCCGTAAATGGTCAGCGAGTGGTTACCTACAGTGATGTCTTTCGTAATGCTGAAAAACTGACTGGGATTGTTGTAGTTTCCACTCCACCACATGTCGTTGCTTTTGGAAGCCATTGCAACGCCGTCGAGATATACCGCACCGCCTTTACCAAAGTCAACGCCTGCGCGGAAATCCCATACCCCAGCAGTTGATACACCAAAATTTAGAGTCGCTTTCAGTGCCCCATTGTTCAAGGCAATCGGAAGATTTTCAAAGCTGGAGACAAAAGTAGAAGTCGCACCGATGGCCGAAACCGCCGAATTCACAGCCGCCTGGTATTCGCTGGCGCTGGCAAATGAACCGCTGCCGGAATAGGCACCTGTTTGAATCTGGATGGTACTGGCACTGGCAACGCCCGCTACGAGTGCCAAGGAAAGGGCGGAAAGGATTTTTTTCATGTCTTATGTTGTAGACGGTCGAAGATAGTGGGTTATTAGACCCGATCCCTCCAGATTCATCAATAGTCTGAAAGAACATATTCACAGCAGGTATCGAACTTTCACAAACGCTGCCTTCCGGTCCTCCCACATGGCCTGTTCACTCGCTTGCTTAATAAACAATGCTTTGGTTTTTGATAGAAAAAATATCAATTTGATAGCTACTTACGCATATTTCATAAGCACTTGAGGGTTAAATCTGCAGCCTTATAAACATTGCTGACAGCTTTGAAGACGTGGCGACCGCTGACCATGGCGGTTGGCATGGCTGGTTTGCGGCGGTAGTGGATGCCGGTTTTTTGAATCACAATGCCTCCCATCCCCCCACAAACACCGCCCACACCATGGAAATAGCCCTCACCCTGCTCCCGATCCTTGCCGTGCTTGCCATTGGCGTGATCAGCCCCGGCCCCAGCTTCATTCTGGTTGCACGCACGGCGGTGGCGGTGTCTCGCAGTGCGGCGATGTCGGCCGCCTTGGGGATGGCCGCCGGAGCCACGCTGCTGGCCGTTGCGGCCTTGCTTGGGCTCAGCGCGCTGTTGCATCAGATTCCGTCGGCTTACCTGGCGCTCAAGCTCATCGGCGGGCTTTATCTGCTGTACCTCGCCTACCAGACTTGGTGCGGGGCGAGCACGCCCATCCGCATGGGCAACGGCACTGCCGCAACACCCCAGAGCCTGCTGCGTCACTTTGGGCTGGCGGCGGCCACCATGCTGAGCAACCCCAAGGCGGCGGTTCAATACGGGGTGATCTTCGCGGCCATGTTGCCCGCCGCGCCATCACAGGCCCTTACTGCGGCTTTGCCTGTGGGGGTCTTCATGCTTGAGGCCGCCTGGTACCTGGTGGTTGCGTTGGCGCTTTCTGCCGCCAAGCCGCGAGAGGCGTACATCCGCACCAAGTTCACCATCGACCGCACCGTGGGGGTGGTTTTGAGTGTCTTGGGGGTCAAGCTGCTGCTTTCGTCCAGGTAACAGTCGCACGAACCTAGGTTGTTTTATTTGCTACTTAACAAATAGCGCGTTGCACTCGTTTTACAAGCTCTACATGCCAATTTCTTTGTGAAAAATCGAATCACAAATTTTCAGCCTAACCATCGAGCAGGAGCTAGAACGCCTTGAAAATTTTGCCCAGCCCGCCGCGCAACGTGGCGAGGTGCTGCCCGGCCTGAATCAGGCCTTTCACCTGAGCCTGCGTGAAGCGTGGGCTTGAGCCGATAATTCCGCAGGTTTTCCATTTGCCAGAAAGTCAGGTGCCCATGAAAATCCAGCTTCATACCCCACTGCTTGCGCTAGCCCTGTTTGCGTTTCACACTGGCCCGGCATCAGCGGAGGTACTTCAGTGCAAGAACCATTTCATCAATGTAGGAGACCTGCGCGCCTCGGTCATGGAGAAGTGCGGGGAGCCGGTGGCGAAGGACTCCTTTTGCAAACCGACCGAGCCCCAAACGGTTCCAGGCAACACCACGAACACCCCGGTTGTTGTGGTGACCCCTTGCGAAAACGTCGATGAGTGGACCTACAACCCCGGCTACGGGCAATTCATGACCACCGTCCAGTTCAAAGCCGGAAAAATTTCTGCCATCAAATACGGTGATCGGGTGAAGTGAGTTTGGGAGGGGTTTAGCGCTCGCCCGGCCGGGCAAACCCGCTTTCCACCCAAGCCACGGCGCTGCTGCGCTTGAGTTGGAAGGAGGGGGTGACGCGCACTTGGGCCAGCAGCTCGCCGGCCTCGTCTTCGGCGCTCAGGGTGGCGCTGGGGTTGTCGTCATCGGGCACGATGTCCAAGCAGACGGTGACCCGCGCCGACGCGGTGCTGACCACCACACTCTGGTGCAGCGCGGCGTGGGGTTCTTTTTGTCGCGCCCCACGGGCCGATCAGGGCCGACTCGGGTTCACCGTCTTTGATCATGGCCACGGCCCAGCCGTCATCGTCTTCGTTTTTGATGTCCTGGGCAGTCCAGCCGTCACCGCGCCACAGACGGGGTTCTTGTGTTTTTGGGGGGTAAATCGGTCAAAGCGGCTCCGTTTTGCGATGATTTTTGGCTTGTAGCGCTTATCTGGATTGCGCAAACAGCTATTTATTTTATAGCATTCACGTCGACGGATGGAGCAATTCAAACCCGGCAATCACATCAAACAACTCCTCGTCAATGCCGCTTTGGCGCAGGCGGTGAAAGGCGTGGTTCAGGCCATCCAGCAGCTCATCGATGTTTTTTTCAGCGCGCTGCATGGCGGCCAGGCGGCTGGCGTTTTCGCTGGCCAGAGATTCGGCGCAGGCCCTGAACAGTGAGACAAACAAGTATTCCCGCACGAAGGCCTGCAAGGTCTGTCCGTCACCATTCATGACCTCTGGCAAACTTGGGCCGGGCCAGGTCATCGCGGTCAACGCGCGTTCCCAGACCTCGTCCAGCGGCAGCAGGCGCTGGCACACCGGGCTGTAAAGCGACCCATGTTGAGGGCTGTTGTGAAAAACGTCCACCTGCGCAATCTGGCCTTTCTCACGCAGGGTTTCGATCTCGACCAGAATTTGCCCCACCAGCGTCGTGATCGCGCCAATGGAGCCTGGCAGGGTGAATTTTTGCGCCAGCCGCAGATTCGTTATGGCCAGATGCGACCGGATGCGCTCGCCCACCGTCCAGACAGTTGGGTGTGCAGGTCGATCCGACAAAGTGTGGACAACAAACTGGGCCATCACGTCGTTGAACTGGCCCACCAAGCCCTGGTCAGAGCCAAATACCACGGCGATGATGGCCCCGCTGTCCCGGCCTTTCGCCTGCACCAGGCGTGCGGCGGGTTCAAGCTCGCGCAGGCACGCCAGCAGCCCGAGTTGCACCGTTTGAAAATAGTCGTCCAGCGCCAGCACGGCACGCTCGTATTGGGTGATGCTGGACGCGGCCACCGCCTTCATGGTGCGCACCACGGACTGAAGATCGCCCGCCGTGCCCATCTTGCGGGCCAGGCTCTCGGTGCTGTCGCTCATGCTGCGGACCTGCCGTTTGACGTAGCGGGCTGAAAGCGCGCCAGCACCACGCGGGCGATCTGGACAATGGCCGCCCGATCTGCAGCGCTCAATTCGTCGGCGCTGTCAAACTGGGCTTGCACCGCGTCAGGCAGCGTGGCAGCGGCCTCGCGCACGGCTTGTTCGGCCTCGAACATCTGCGCTAGCGGCACGCTGTCAAAGAGTTTTTCGGTCAAGGCCAGTAGCACCATGATTTGCGCCGCCACCGCTACCGGGGCGGATTCGGGTTGCTTGAGGCAGGCCCGGATGCGCCGCCCGTGCTCGATGATCTGGGTGGTGTGTTCATCCAGCCGGGCACCGAAACGGGCAAAGGTTTCCAGTTCCTCAAACTGCGCATAGGCCAGCTTGAGGTCACCCGCCACCGCCCGGTATGAAGCCCGCTGCGCCTTGCCGCCCACACGCGAGACCGATTTGCTGACATCCACCGCGGGCAGAATGCCCAGTTCAAACAAGGAGGGCGACAGGTAAATCTGCCCGTCGGTGATGGAAATCAGGTTGGTCGGAATGTAGGCCGCAATGTTTTGCGCCTCGGTCTCGATGATCGGCAGGGCGGTGAGCGAGCCACCACCACGCTCCTGGCGCAGCCGTGTGGCGCGCTCCAGCAGGCGGGAGTGGATGTAAAAAATGTCGCCCGGAAAGGCCTCGCGCCCCGGCGGGCGGCGCAGCAGCAGCGAAATCTCGCGGTAGGCGCGGGCATGCTGGGTGAGGTCGTCGTAGACGATCAACACGTCGCGGCCCGCTTCCATGAAGTATTCGGCCATGCTGGTGGCGGCATAGGGGGCGATGTAGGCCAGGCCCGGTGAATCACTGCCCTCGGTCACCACCACCACGGTGTAGGCCAGAGCACCGTGGTCACGCAGTACGGCTACCGCCTTGGCTACGGCGGAAGCGCGCTGACCCATTGCACAGTAGACACACAGCACATCCTGGCCGCGCTGGTTGAGGATGGTGTCGATGGCCAGCGCGGTTTTGCCGGTTTGGCGGTCACCCAGAATCAGCTCGCGCTGGCCGCGCCCGATGGGAATCAGCGCATCCACCACCTTCAGGCCGGTCTGCAAGGGCACGGTGACGGGGGCGCGTTCCATGATGGGTGCAGCGGGGCGCTCAATCGGCCAGCGGGCGCTGGCGCTCACCGGCCCCAGACCGTCGAGTGGGCGGCCCAGCGGGTCAAGCACCCGGCCCAGCAACCCGTCGCCAACCATGACATCCATCACCCGGCCGGTGCGCTGCACCGGGTCGCCCGCGTGCAGCCGCGCATAGTCGCCCAGCAGCACCACACCGACCTCGGTCTCGTCCACATTGAAGGCAATGCCAAACACATCGCCAGGGAACTTCACCAACTCGTCATAGCCCACGCCGGGCAAACCCGAGACCATGGCGATAGCGGTGGACACGCTGGTAAGGGTGCCGACCTCCTGCGGGGCCATGGGTACACGATGCGCTGTACGGGCCTGGCTTAAAGCGGCAAAGCTGTTGTCCAACACGCTTTGCAGAGAGTCGGGCGGTGCGTTCATGGGGTCTTCTCAGGCTCGGCGGCGTGTTTTTGCTGCTCGGTTTGCGCCTGCACCAGTTCAGCAATACGCTGCTCCAAAGAGGCCAGGCTATCCGCCATATTCCAGGCCAGCTTCCAGCCGTTGGCGCTGAGCTCAATACCGCTGATCAAGCCTGGGGTGGTGTCAAACTGCATCTGTATTTCAGACGACAACGTGTCTGCAAGCGCACTGCGAATCGCGGCCTGCTGTTGGGGTGACAGCACAAAAGCGCTGCGCACCTGCACGGGGTTGGCGGCGGTGTTCAGCGCTTGGGTCAGCTCGGTCTTGGCCGCAACATCAAGCTCGCGCAAGCGCTGGGTGAACACCTCGACCATACGCGCCTCCAGCGTGGTGTCGGCCAGATCGGTCAGCACCTGGTTGGCAATGCCCAGCACTTCTTCGCGGCTGCGCCGGGCGATGTCGTGCTGCAGGGTCTGCAGTTCACTGATCAAGGCTTCCTGCCTTTTGATCTGCAAGGCATTGGCGGCCTGGCGCGCTTCATCCAGCAAGCGTTGCCGCTCGGTGCTGATCTCGTCCTTAAGCTGGCTGCGTTGTGTGTCGCGCTGCTGGTCAAAGTCGGTATTTTTTTTCTGGAACTCTTCACGCTCCTGCTGGGCTTGCGCCTGTTTCTGGGCAGCATCGGCCAGTTCCTGGGCAATACGCTGCTCGCGCGCATCAATGGCATCCAGCACCGGCTGGTAGAGAAAGCGCTTCATCAACCACACCAGAATGAGAAAGTTGAGCGTCTGCGCGCCCACAGTGAACCAGTCAATGAGCATGGCTTACTTTCCGGCAGCCAGGGCGATGGCGTGGTTCCAGAACGGGTTGGCAAAAATCAGGATCATCGACACCACAAAGCAGTAAATGGCGGTGGATTCGATCATGGCCAAGCCAACAAACAAGGTTCGGGTGATGGTGGCCGAGGCATCGGGCTGCTGTGCCAGTGCGGTGAGCGCGGTCGCCACGGCCCGCCCTTCGGCCAAGGCTGGCCCCAAACAACCAAAACCGGTGGTCAGACCGGCAATAACGATAGAGGCCACGGCAATGAGGGTCATGCTGTCCATAATGAGTTCTCCCAGTTAAAGTGTTGGTTCAATTTCGCTAGTCTGCCCAGGTTTGGGCTTGTGCACCACATGGGTGGCGGCAGCGATGTACACCGCTGCCAGGATGCTGAAGATGTAGGCCTGCACCATGCCCGTGAGCAGGCCCAGCAGCGTCATGACGATGGGAAAGATCAGGGGGGTGATGCTGAGCAAGATCGCAATGATCATGGCCCCGCTCATCATGTTGCCAAACAGGCGCACCGCCAGCGCCAGCGTGCGGGAAACTTCACTGATGAGGTTAAACGGCAGCATGATAACGGTGGGCTCCAGGTAAGACTTGAGGTAGCCGGCCAGGCCCTGGTCTTCAATGCCATACAGCGGCACGGCCACCATGACACACAGGGCCAGCGCTGCCGTGGTAGAGAGCGAACCTGTGGGCGGCTCGTAGCCGGGAATCACCGTGCACAGGCTGGCCATAGCAACAAACAGAAACAGCGTGCCCAGAAAACCGATGTACTGGCGGGGCTGGCGCAGGCCAACCTCTTCAATTTGCTGCTCAATGCCGGTGACAACAATTTCCAACAGGTTTTGCCAACGGGTGCGGCTCAGGTCAGTGGATAGATGGCGGGTGATGAGCCGGGAACCCATCACCAACAGCAACATCAAGCCCCAGGTAAAAACGATGGTGGCGTTGAGTTTGAAGAACCCGTATTGCCAGAGAATGATGTCATCGGGGCTAAGGCGCATGGCGGGCCTCCTCCAGTGTTTTGCCCGTCTGGTTTTCTGGTGACAAGCGGGTCAGCCGTGTCACGATCAGGCGGGCCATGACAAAACCGGCCAGACAACCAAGCAGACGCTGCCAGTCACCCCCTGAAACCCCGTAAAACCCGCTCATCGTCACCCCCATACGCAGCAGCAGGCTGCCCAGCACCCACAGCGCAGGCTGACGGGTGGCCAGGCTTTTGCGAACCGTCCACCACAAGCCACCAAAGTAAAACGCGCCGAGTGCCGCGCCCGCAAACCCTGCCAGTACCAAGGCCAGTGGGTTACTTATCTCCATTTTCCTGTTCCTCCCGCATGGCCTGTTCTTCCTTGCTGACCCAATGCCAGGCATTCATGCAGCCCAAGGTCAATCCGCCCACCAGCAAGGCCAGTGTCCAGGATCGGCCGCCGGGGTAGTGGCGATCCAGCCACAGGCCCAGTGCTGCGCCCAGCAAGGTCGGCACCACCACCGACCAGCCAATCACCCCCATCAAACCCAGTCCAAACCACACGCCGGGCGTGGCGTTGCGCTGAGCCTTGAGCTTGCGTGCTGCTTTCACGCCGACCTGCTCGGCCAGGTTCGATGCCTGCGATGGCTTGGGTTCTTCACGCATGTTGAAGGCTCGCAAAACGGCGCAAAAACCCGGTTTCAAGTTTCGCCATGACCGAGCGCACATTTTGCTCATGCGCGTCCAGCGTCAAAAATTCCTGCTCCACCGCCTGGCGCAATTGGCCCAGATCCGCCCCCGTCATGGCGCGGCGCACGGACACCCGCACATGCGGCCCGGTCTTGACCAAGACACCGCCATCCACGGCCACAAAAACCTCCCCCTCGGCCGCAGTTTCATAGATCAGGATGCCCGGCATCAGCGCGGCCACACAATCACGCCGGTGCGGCAACAAACCAAACGAGCCGGCATGGGTTTCCGAGACGATGCGCAACACATCGGTCTTTTCGGCAAACACCTTGAAGGGCAGAAGAATCTTAAGGTTCATGGTGGTTGGCCGCCTGTTTGACAAGGGCTTCATCAATCTTGCCGATCATGTAAAGCGCACTTTCCGGGACATCCTTGAATTCGTCCCGAAGGATGCGTTCACAGCCGCTTAATGCATCTTCCAGACTGACCAGTTTGCCCGGCATGCCGGTGAACTGTTCGGTGGTGAAAAATGGCTGGGTCAAAAACCGCTCCAACCGCCGGGCACGTCCAACCACATTGCGGTCTTCTGGCGACAACTGCTCCAGGCCCAGCATGGCAATGATGTCCTTGAGCTGGGCGTACTGCGCCAGTGTGCGCCGTATCTCCTGCGCCAGGGCGTAATGCCGCTCACCCACAATGCCCGGTGTGGCCATTTTGGAACTCGATTGCAGCGGGTCAATGGCCGGGTACAAGCCTTCACTGGCCCGCTTGCGCGACAACACCATGGAGGCCGAGAGGTGCGAAAACGTGTGCACCGCCGCCGGGTCGGTGAAATCGTCTGCGGGCACATACACCGCCTGAATCGAGGTGATGGCCCCGCTATCGGTGTTGGCAATACGCTCCTCCAGCCCTGACAGTTCAGTGCCCATGGTGGGTTGGTAGCCCAGCCGCGAGGGCATCTGCCCCATCAGGCCCGACACTTCCGCTCCGGCCTGGATGAAGCGAAAGATGTTGTCGATGAGCAGCAACACATCGCGATGCTCGTCGTCCCGAAAATACTCGGCCATGGTTAATGCCGCGTGGCCCACCCGAAAGCGGCTGCCTGGGGGCTCGTTCATCTGGCCAAAGACCATCACCATATGGGGCAAGACCCCGGCAGCCAACATGTCGCGGTACAGCTCTTCACCTTCACGGCAACGCTCGCCAATGCCGCAAAAAATGCTGACGCCCTCCTGGTGTCCGACCATGTTGTGGATCATTTCCGTCAGCAACACGGTCTTGCCGACACCGGCACCACCAAACAGCCCGGCTTTGCCGCCACGCTCCAGGGGCAGCAGCACATCAATCACCTTGATGCCGGTCTCGAAAACTTCAGACCGGGTGGAGCGTCTGGCCAGTGCGACAGGTGCGCGGTGCACGGAACGCCATTGCACATCCAACGGTGCGGGCTGACGATCAATCGCCTGGCCAAACACGTCAAACATGCGCGAAAGAATGGTTTTACCAACCGGTGCCTTGAGCGGACCGCCAGTATCCTGCACGGGCATGCCACGCGCCAGACCTTGTGTGGGGGTCAGGGCAATCGCACGCACATGGTGAGCATCCCGCTGAGTGAGCACTTCAACCACAATACGCCCTTGCTCCGCGTGCAGGATGTTGTGGATCGACGGCAGCGGCCCGTCAAACCGGATGTCAACCACACTGCCGCGAACCGATACCACCGTCCCCAAATCGGGCGAGCTGGGTTGCATGGGAGCAGAAGTTGAAGGGCTACACGCCCCAGACCACATCCTTGCCCGCCTGTGCGCTGGTTCTAAGCAAGTCGATAAAAGGCTCTGCACGTTGGCGCAGCATGACACTATCGCCTTCAGCCTCCACCATCAGACCGGGATTTTCGCGGCGCTTGGCTTCGACTGCCTCGTGAACCACAATCGCAGCCTCCAGCGCCGCGATGGCAGCGGGGATTTGTTCGACCGTGATGATGCCCTGGGGGGCAGGTTCCTTGCCAACAATGCTCAGCATTTGCTCGCCATTGGACTGAAGCATGATGACATCAGCAGCAGCTTGGGATTTGAACTTGTAAATCATGATGGACCTTTCGTTGATAGCCTAACTTCTTCACAAAATCACCGGAGCCCGTGGGTTCTTGTGAACAGCAAACCCCACGCAACTCAACGATCTGTCGAATACACCACTTTAATTTCATCCACACCTTTGATCTGTGCGGTGGCTGACTGAAGTTATACGTCGAGTTGGTCAGAAATGCAAATTGCGGCATCACTCTGCGTTGCTGTACAGAATGTGGATGTCTGACCTACATCGCCGAGAAGTACCGTCTGGCTTATCCACCAGCAGGGAAATTTCTCAGGCTTTCCCTGCTGGCATCGTCACCGGCGCACGGAACTGCTGGACCCAATTCTGAAAATCCTCGGCAGGCATCGGTTTGGACAGGAAATAACCCTGAGCAATATCACAACCATAGGCGGCAAGTTGGTTCCAGTGCTCCTGGGTTTCAACGCCCTCGGCCACCACTTTACGGCCAAGATCATGGGCCAGGTCGATGGTGGAACGCACGATCACGGAAGACTCTTTGCTGGTCGACATACCGAACACAAACGACTGGTCAATCTTGATGTACGCCACTGGCAACCTCTGCAAATAACCGAGCGAAGAATACCCCGTACCAAAATCGTCAATGTAGAGGGGGATTCCGGCATCACATAGGCCATGCAGGACACGCAATGAGTATTCAGCGTCATCCATGACCGTACTTTCAGTGATTTCCAGTTCAAACAAGCCAGCAGACACGCCCCAGACCGCCTGTAATTGACGAACTTTCTCCAGCAGGTTTTCGTCCCGCAGGTTGCGTGCCGAGAGGTTGACCGCAATCGGCAGTGCACAGCCCGCGCGTTCCCAGGCATGGATGAGCCGCAAACCGGTCTCCATCACCCATTCGGTGAGCGGCTTGATCAAGCCGGTGTGTTCTGCCAGGCCAATAAACTCGCTGGGCATGATCAAACCACGCTCGGCATGCCGCCAGCGCACCAGCCCTTCAGCACCACAAACTCGGCCGGTCGCCATCTCTACTTTGGGCTGCAGGTAAAGCGCCAGATCACCAGCCTCAATGGCGCGCCGAAGTTCACCGGCCATGTTCAGGCGATGAGACTGTCCTTGATTTCGGGCGGGGTCGAAGATCACGTAATCCAACCCCTTTTTCCTGGCCTGATGAATGGCAATATCAACATGCCGATACAGGTCATGAGGCACCAAGCCGTGGGCTGGAAACAAGCTGACACCGGCCTTGGCCGTCACCTCAATAGAAATATCGGCCATCTGGAAGGGCTGCTTCAACTGCTCACTGAGACGATGCACCACGTCAACAGCATCATCCGCTCCACTATGAGGCAGCAGAATGGCAAATTCGTTGCCACGTAAACGTGCCACCTTGGCGGACACCGGTACAGCGCTGCCAAGCCTGGCTGCAAACTCCCGCAGCATCTGGTCACCCTGGCCAAAACCAAGGGTGTCATTGATCTCGCTCAATTGCTCAATATTGGTTTGAAGCACCGCAAATGGCTGGTTCAGCCGACCACCCTCCTCTATGGCTATTGCAAGAAACTCTGTGAATTGGGTCTCGTTAGGTAAACCTGTGAGCGCGTCGTAACGGGTCAGGTGGTGCATCGTTTCCTGGGTTTTTTGCTGCTCCAGGCGAGCGCGTAATGTGGCAATCCCAAAGGCCAGGTCATCCGCCGACTCGGTGAGCAGATCGGCTTCGCCAGGCGCGAAGGTGTTCTTCTCATGGTGATAAATAGTGAGTGAACCGATGACTTCATTGCCAACCCGCAGCGGACAGGCAAGCGCTGACACGTTGCCATTCAAAAACGACCGCCATGGTGCGTAGTTTTCATTAGACAAAATATCACCAACCACACTGGTCTGTCCTGAGCGGATGGCCGTGGCCGCTGCG
The DNA here is from genome assembly GCF_019973615.1 of Rhodoferax lithotrophicus. GTDB lineage: Bacteria > Pseudomonadota > Gammaproteobacteria > Burkholderiales > Burkholderiaceae_C > Rhodoferax > Rhodoferax lithotrophicus. Next base: position 4,930,381 of record NZ_AP024238.1, read on the forward strand.
CCGCGGCCATACTCGTTGTTGGCCCAACTTACTTTCAACTCGCGCAGGGTGGCCAGGCCACCTGGATAACCACACACGGCCATGGGCCACAGCGAGCTGAATTCGTCGTTCTTTCGATACCACACCACAGCCATGCCGTAACCGCCTGTGCTCACAATGGCTTGGCACATGCTCTCCAATAGATCTTGTTCATCGGTGGCGCGCAGCATGGCCCGGTTGCCAGCGCTCAGGGTTCTGAGTGCACGGCTGACATGTTCCAACTCGTGCACATGCCGCTCCAGTTCAACATTGAGCGCTGTTATTTTTTCTTCGGCGTGTTTGCGCTCGGTGATGTCGGAGCCCAGCACGTAATAGCCAAGCACCCGGTGCTGATCATCGTGTTTGGGTAAATAATTGATCACCTGCCACACACCGGGGAAAGGTTGCCAGTCGTAGCTTTGTGGATCTCCTTGCAACACTTTAGTAATCAACGGGGCGGCAATGGCATAACGCTCTGGCCCCAGAATTTCGCTCACCGTACAGCCCGAAATGTCGTTGTGCTCAGGCGCAAAGCGCGCCTGATACTGCTGATTCACATAGACATAACGCTGTTGTGCATCCACATAGGCGATCAATGCCGGCACATTGCTGATGACACTGCGCAAATGGCCTTCACTCTCTTGCAACTGCAGTGTTCGCTCATGGACACGCTGTTCCAGCAGCTCGTTTTGCTCACGAATCTTCTTGTGCGCTTGGCGCTCGGCGCTCACATCGCGGAAAACAAGCACCACACCCGTCATCTGCCCTGCGGTATCACGTATCGGTGCAGCGCTGTCGGCAATGGGGTGCTCGCGGCCGTCCCGTGCAATCAGCAACGTGTGATTGGCCAGCTCCTGGACGATACCGGTTGCAAGGACTGTCATCACGGGAACCACGGCACGCAAGCGTGTTTGTTCATGAATGATGCGAAAAACCTCTTCAACCGGGTGCCCCAAGGCTTGGTTGATAGACCATCCGGTCAGTACTTCGGCGACCGGATTCATGCGCGTGATGCGACCCAGGGTGTCTGTGGCCAACACCCCATCACCAATCGAATACAGCGTGGTGGAAAGGCTTTCCTCATTGTTTGCAAGTGCGCGCCGACTGGCCTCCGTTTCCTGAAACTGCCTTCGGATCAATCCATAGGTTGCCGCCAGTAACAACAACAACAACGTTGCCACGAGCGCACCAGAGGTCACCATGGTGTGACGTGCATGCACCTGCTGGTTTCCACGGGTTTCAAGCAGCTTGCGCTCCGTGTCTTCCATTTCACCCAGCAGCCCGTAGGTGCGTTCGCGTGTTTCTTTCAGTGGGGCAACGGCCACATAAGCACTCGCCGCATCAAGGCCTTGTGTCTTGCGCAGCAACTCCACACGTTTGGAAATCGCAATACGCTGATTGATCACCTCTTTCAAAAGCTTGACTCGCTCTTGCTGATGCGCGTTGTCCATCGTGAGCTGTTTGACTTTCTGCAGGGCAGCTTCCCGCGTCAGGATCGTGGCATCTCGCTCAACAAGTCGCTGTGCATCACCCGAAATTCTGAAGCTCTGTGTGCTGAACTCGATTTGCAGTGTGTCGCCCTTGATATGGGCAAGGCTATCAAGCACCTCATGGGTGTGTGCAACCCAGTCCGCAGCATCTGCAGCGTCTCTTGCCACTTTCCAGGTGTTAATGGCAATACCCACCACCACCAGTACAGCAATGGCAAACGCGGCTAGAACCTTGGTTTCGAAACTGGACTGAAATTTCACCTAAGGCCTCCTGCTTATTCTTTGGCTTCTAATCCATGGGCATTCTGGCACCTATCACTGTTTGTGTGAACTTCCTCAACATTTCAGTATTTTCAACAGTAGGTGATTTCCCGGCTGATCAACCGCAGTGATCTAAAACTTCGACCCTTGTACGACAACCGCCCCCACCTCGTGGGCCTGCCGTTGGGGTGGACGTGCGCGTCGACTGACCAACAACACACCTGCCAGCACCAAACCTGCACCTACCAATTGTGGCAAAGATACGGGTTCTGACAGCAACAACCAGCCGAAAAAAATCGTCAGCACGGGCCCCAGCGTGCCAATCAGCACCGCTCGTGCTGAGCCGATGCGGCGCACCGCAGCGGATTGCCAAAACACTGGCAACACCGTCGAAAAAATGGCCATCGCCGCACCATACACGTAGATCTGAACAGGCAAAACCAACGCACTCAATGGCTGGCTGAGCACAAAGTGGAGCTGCGTGGCAAGGGTGGACACAATGATGGCCAATGCGGCAAAACGGATGGCACCCAGGCGATGAATAGCCACCTCAATCCCTGCGCTGTACATGGCGTAGGACAAGGCCGAGCCAAATACAAAAGCCGCGCCTATCAGCACGGCATTTACATCACCTGCCACCCCCAAGTCATGGGCAAAGGCCAGGCCAATGCCGGCATAAGACAAGGCCAGCGCACCGATCTGGCGTTTCTCCATTCGTTTGCCCATAAACAGAACACCAATCAGCACGGTCATGGTCGGATAGGTGAACAAAATCAATCGCTCCAGCGCAGCAGAGATGTATTTCAAGCCCACGAAATCAAGAATGCTGGCCCCGTAGTAACCCAGCAGTCCAAGTAAAACCAACAGACCCCAGTCCTTGCGCGTGAGCGAAGGCGCGGATCGGCCCACATAGATACTGACCCCCAGCACAATGGGCAATGCAAACGTCATGCGTAATGTCAACAGCGTGACAGCATCCACAGGTGCCACGGCATAGGCCAATTTGACAAAAATCGCCTTGAACGAAAAGCCGAATGCGGCCAGGATGGCCAAAACGACACCGGTTCGTTCGGTTGACCCCATTTTCCACGACATAAAAATTCACTTCCAGAAAGTTCTCACATGTCGAATGATGTCAGGTTTAAAACTCACCGAAAATTGGCAATACAACAATTCACCGTTCTGATTTGACTAACGCTATGCCCTATGACCTGATCGACCTGCGTCTTTTTGTTGCCATTGCCGAAGCCAAAAATCTGACCCGTGGTGCCGAGCGCATGCATTTGGCTGCGTCTTCGGCCAGCCATCGCATGCGCCTGCTGGAAGAATCCCTGGGCACACCGCTGTTGATTCGCGAGCCGCGTGGCATCCAGCTAACACGTGCTGGCGAAGCCTTGCTGCGCCACGCGCGCCAGGTGTTGGCCCAACTGGAACAAATGCACGCCGATCTCACGCCCTATGCCAAAGGGGTACGCGGCCATGTCAGCCTGTGGGCCAACACCCATGCCACACACACCTTCCTGCCAGATAGTCTGTCGGCTTTTTTGAAGCGCCATCCACAGGTCAGCATCGCGTTGGAAGAGCACACCAGCCCCGAGGTGGTTATGGCGGTGGCACGCGGCGAAGTCGAAGTGGGCGTGGTTGCCGAAACAGTAGAAGGCGCGGAAGTGGAGCTGATCCCCTACCGCGCGGATCGGCTGGTACTGATTGCGCCTTCAGATCACCCGGTGGCACAACGCACCAGCACGCCGTTTGTCGACGTACTGGACTCACCTTTTGTCATGCTGCATTCAGGCTCGGCCATTCACACCTTCACGATGAATACGGCCGCTGCACTCGGCAGGCATCTGGAAGTACGCATTCAAGTACGCAGCTTTGAGGCCGTGTGCCGCATGGTCAGTGCAGGTGTGGGCATTGGCCTGGTGCCGCGCAGCGCCGTCGCAGAAGGCAGCACCCGCAACCCGCTAACCATGGTGGAACTTGAAGAAGCCTGGGCACAGCGTGACTTGAAGGTCTGCGTACGAAAACAGGCACTGTTGTCGCGGTTTGCGTCTGATCTGGTGGCCTGTCTGACCAAATCTGTCTAAACCGTAAAAAATGACCTCTGGTGGAACACAAAAAGTCATCAAATCCGTTTCATTTGTATCGGGGTGTGACTTCAGAGCCGGATGGATACGAGTTGATACATGCGTGGCTTCAAATGGGCAGACGATAGAGCTTTCTTCATCACTGAGGCGTATCGTTCGTTCATGAAACCAAGTAACTATTTCATTCGTTGGTCTGTTGCCGTTGCTGTTTTTACGGTTCTAAGTGGGTGCGCTGGCATGTCCACTCGTGACAGACACACCATCGCGGGTGCAGGTATTGGTGCACTTGCCGGTTCCGTATTAACCGGCGGCAGTTCCATCGGCACAGTAGGTGGAGCCGCTGTGGGCGGCGTGATCGGTAGCGGGATTAGTCACCCCAAATAACCTGATAATCAAATAGCTATTCATTTAATAGCTTACAACGCAATCAATACGGTCACTACAAGCCGATTTTGCTTAAAATTTTGCACCCTAAACAAGTCACACGGTAAACTCCAAAAAAACAGGAGTCCTGAGTGACCGTCAGAGGTATGTCTGATGCGATAGGCCAACGTCGGCGATTCGATCTCGCGATTTGTTGGCTAGCAAGCTGTCTTACTTGAGTAACTTACCGTTGGGGCCTAAAACGGTAAGTTCTACAAATCGGGAACCCTGACGTGCAGTGGGGGAGTAATTCACCTTGAAGCCGCCAAAATCCATGTTGTTCAAACTTTCCAAAGCATTGACGAGTAACTCTCTGGTGGGTTCCTTGCTGGAAATCCGATTGAGTCCTTCCACCATGGTGCGTGCCATCAAATAACCTTCCATGCCGTAATAAGAATAGATGCCGGGTTTTGCGCTGAACTTCTGGTATTCACGCACCACAGGGATGGAGGCACTCCAGGGATATGGCACCACCTGCGATATACCCAGTCCACGCGGGCTTGTATTACCCAGCTCCTGAATCAGCTGCTCGGTTCCCACTGGTGAGAGTGCCATAAAAATAGGGTTTTGTCCGACTTGTTTCATGCCGGTGATAAAAGCGGCCGTCGGTTTGTACAGGGTGACCATGATCACGGCTTGGGCATTGGATTTGGCAATGGCCTCAACCGCCTTGGCTACGTCAATGGAATTTCGCTCTACCGTTCCGACCGCAACAGGTGCCAGTTTGTGCTGCCTGAGTGCAGTAGTCACGCCTTCAAGCCCCGACTTTCCAAAACCATCATCTTGATAAAACACCGCGATGCGTGAAATACCCAGGCCTGCCAAATGGTTCACGATGACGGCGGTTTCATCGGCATAACTGGTACGCACATGGAACATGTAACGTGAATTCGCATTGGCAGAGAGGGGCTCACGCAGAGTGCCTGCCCCTGAGATCGTCCCCACCAGCGGCACTTTGGCCGGGCCAAATACTTTATTCATGGCTTCCGTGGTCGGGCTGGAACCATAGAAAGACAACAGGGCAAACACATTTTTGTCTTTGATCAGGGTCTTGGTGTTGGCCACCGTACGTTCAGTTTCGTAACCATCATCCAGAGCGACCAGCTCCAGTTTTCGTCCACGTACCCCGCCACTTTTGTTGATGCTCTCGAAATAAGCTTCGATGGTTTGTCGCATGTCAACCCCATAGGCTCCATTAGGGCCTGACAGTGGTGCCGACATGCCCAGCGTGATGGTGGAATCGGTCACACCAGGGTCTGCCTGGCTGAGGGATGCCCACATCGACAGTGCGACAGTTACAAAAATTCGTTGGATCAGTTGCATTTTGAAACTCGCGGCTCTGAATAGCATGATGGGATTGCTTTTCTTTAATCGGTTGTTCGCCCAAGAGCAAAGAAAAGCGGCGATTGTCCTGCTGGCGGCTTGGTGATAACTTACGAAACACCTGCAACACCCCATCCAACACGTTTAAGCACCACCCCTGCCCATGGCCTGCAGGAAAGAATGCTTGGGAAGAAGTCCATCAGGGTGTCGACTTCACCACCAGCAGAAGACCTCCAACTATCTTGAGCTGATTTTTTATCTACCTATTGGATAAACCTGTGTATAAAAACCCTTGAATCATCAAGTTATCCACAGATAGTCTCAAAAAGTCCAAGTTATCAAAGTTTCAGGTACAGCACAAATACAGCCTAGTCCACATCGGTGCATCGATCACAACTCTATGATTTTAAATAATAAAAGTGACTTATCCACATAAAAGTTGGTTGCTTATCTACTATGACTATTTAAATAACTATAAAGTAAGTCAAGTTAGGATTTGTCTAATGATTTTCAGAACGATGAGTTAAAAAAATACAAACTCCCTGAATCCATAAGCTGAAGTTATCGGGCAGCAGATGGGTGGTCAGTACCCCTAAGTAAAGAACAGTTAGACATCCACCGGGGGTGTGGATAAGCTTTTGATAAATTAGAATGCAGGGTGCAGCAATTCATAACTATCCACATCAAGCTGATCTCAAA